>CBDCZF010000035.1:0-1151868 GCA_965224225.1 Hyphomicrobiaceae bacterium | reverse complement strand
TCTTGTCGAAGTGGTGCTGGTGCTTCATGTGCGCCTTGAGGCGGTCCGGCGACTGGCCGGTATAGCCGATCGTCCACATGCCCTTGTTGAACTCGAGGGTGATGTCCTCGATGTTCGGCTCGTCCTTGTCGTCGACCTTGATGTGCTTGAAGATCTCCTTGTCGAAGCCGAATTTCTTCGCGAACTTCGCCATGATCGTGTGATCGGGGAGGCTTTCAAACAGCGGCTCGACAACCTTTTCGCGCCACTGCAGCGAGCGGTTCGAAGCGGTCACGGAGCCGTAGGTCTCGAACTGGGTCGAGGCCGGCAGCAGGTAGACACCGTCGGTACGATCGTTCATGACCGCCGACATCGTCGGATACGGGTCGATGACGACCATCAGCTCGAGCTTCTCCATCGCCTTTTTCATTTCCGGCAGACGGGTCTGCGAGTTGGGCGCATGGCCCCAGAAGACCATCGCCTTGACGTTGTCCTTCTGCTCGATATTGGCCTTGTCTTCGAGGACACCGTCGATCCAGCGCGAGACCGGCATGCCGGCCTTCTGCATCATCTTCTGGTCTTCGAAACGGCCAAGCAGATAGTCGTACTCGACATCCCAGACCCGGGCCCAGTGCGCCCAAGAGCCCTTCTTGATGCCGTAGTAGCCGGGCAGCGTGTGGCAGAGCACGCCGAAGTCGGTCGCACCCTGAACGTTGTCATGGCCGCGGAAGATGTTGGCGCCGCCGCCCGAGACACCGAATGTTGCCGAGCGCCAACTGCAGCGACGCAGTAGGCCCGCGTGTTGTTGTTGCCGTTGGTGTGCTGGGTGCCGCCCATGCACCAGATCAAGGTGCCGGGCTTGTTGGTCGCCAGCGTCCGTGCAACACGGCGCAGCTGCGAACCTGGTACGCCGGTGACCTTCTCGGTCTCTTCCGGCGTCCACTTCTTCACTTCGCCACGGATCTGGTCCATGCCCCAGACGCGCTGGCGGATGTATTCCTTGTCCTCCCAGCCGTTCTCGAAGATATGCCAGAGGATGCCCCAGATCAGGGCGACGTCGGTGCCGGGGCGGAACCGGACGTATTCCGTCGCGTGTGCGGCCGTGCGCGTGAAGCGCGGATCGCACACGATCAGTGGTGCGTTGTTCTGCTCTTTTGCCTTGAGCAGGTGCTGCAGCGCGACCGGGTGTGCTTCCGATGGGTTGGAGCCGAGCAGGATCATACAACGGGAGTTGTGAATGTCGTTGTATGAGTTGGTCATCGCGCCGTAGCCCCAGGTGTTGGCAACGCCCGCGACCGTGGTCGAGTGGCAGATGCGCGCCTGGTGGTCGACGTTGTTGGTGCCCCAGAAGGCGGCGAACTTGCGGAACAGGTAGGCCTGCTCGTTGTTGTGCTTGGCCGAACCCAGCCAGTAGACAGCGTCGGGACCGGATGCTTCGCGGATTTGCAGCATCTTGTCGCCGATTTCGTTGATCGCCTGATCCCAGGAGATGCGCTTCCACTTGCCGCCTTCGAGCTTGGTCGGGTAGCGCAGCCGGCGCTCGCCGTGGGCATGCTCTCTGACGGAAGCACCCTTCGCGCAGTGCGCACCGAGGTTGAACGGGCTGTCGAAGCCGGGCTCCTGGCCGATCCAGACGCCACCCTGCACTTCGGCGAGAACCGTACAGCCGACTGAGCAGTGCGTGCACACCGACTTCTTGATCTCGATCTTGCCTTGCGGCTCGTCGGCGGCTTCGGCCTTATGAACACGGCCGGTCGTGGTCGCGGCAACAGCGGTGAGGCCGCCGATTGCGAGACCGGAATTACGTAGGAACGCGCGTCGATCGATTGTCGAGTTTGCGAGTTCACTCACGACAGATGACAGTCGGGGGCCAGTTGCAACCCCGCGCATCTTTTTCCTGAGCATCAGTTTCTCCCTGAAAGGGCTTCTTCTAATCAATTGCCGGTTGAGCCAACGGGCCCGTCCGGCGGGTTTGCTTGCCTTATCGCCGGTCTGATCTCTCCATCAGGCCGCCGTTTGAGCTAGAAACGTGAAAGGTCGTAAACGCGCTTGACGTGCTCGGTTTCCCGATAAAGCTTGGTGCCCGTCGGGCCCTTGTCTTCAGCACTCGCAGTAACCGTCGAAGCCGCCGTCGCAACACTGCCGACGGCGCCGAGGCCCGCCAGTTTCAGGAAGCTCCTGCGGTCAGTCGGGGACTGATCTTTTGTCTGCTTCATTGTCGTTTCCTCACAAATCTCCGAGGGGCCGAATGCAACCCTCAGGTTCCCTCGCAGCCCTAGTCCATTTCGAAAGCGGCATTCTCGATTTCGAGAAATGAGCTGCCGATCTGGGCGAGAGCTGCGTAGAGCACGGATGACGATGCACCTTCCAGATCGCGGAAGAACAGCGGGCACCACGAGCCCACGTGTGCATCGTAAAACTTCTTTTGTTCAGCGATTGAATATGGCTTGCCGAACGAGCCATCGATCAGTCCGGCCATCATGTCGAGGACGGCGGCGGCATGGTCTTCAGGCTCGGTAGCATCGGGGTCGGCTGCAATGGCGAGTTCAGCCATGTCATTGCGTAGCCTGGCGAGTGGTTTTTCGTGCAGGAAGCCGGTCAGGTAATACGAGCCATAGGGCAGCAGTTCGCCGCGCCCGACGCCGATGAAGAGATCGTGGAATTCATCATCCGCGCTTGCCGCATCGGCCCGCGATGCGACCCGTGCAAACGTTTGCACCGCCTTGCCAAGCGGAGTGGTGTCACCCTCAAGGCCGGCTGCAAATTTCAGATCGTCAGAAGTGGGTGGCTTGGTCAGAAATCGGGCCAGGAGGCGATAGATGCCGGCGCGCATGCGGTCTTCGTCAGAGACGACCGCGTCAGCTTCCACGACTACATCGTCGCCAAGCATGGGCTGGCATTCCTCCGAGGGCGGCTGGTTCGGGCTCGCCTGTGTTTCTTTATTGGGCTGAACGTAGCACTTGTCGCAGGCCTAAGGCAATCGTCGCTGCTTCATCAACCTGTGTGCTCTCGGACCGCCGTGTGGGCACGGTATCCGGGCATGGCCTGTAATTATGGGTGCTGCTCGGCAAGGGGACAGGCTAGACAAATGCGCCCCGCAGAGCCCAATTTCGCCAACATCCAGCTAAGAGGAGCGTCGAATCGTCTAGACAAATTAACAGCCGTTAACTATATGTACTACTGGTTAAGGTTAATCAGTACCTCAACGAACATGTAAAGATTAATCGCCTATCGGGCTGATTTGGAAAGCTAAACTCTGTTATCTAAGCGGGGGATCGATGGTTGGATTCTTGAAGAGTACGCTGGGTGACATTGTGACAGGCGACCGCCATGCGAGGCGACGTGCTATTTCCGCCTATCTTGGATGGGCGGCGATGGGAGCGTTTGTTGCGGCGACACTTGCCCATCACTTTCCGATTACAGACCTGTCAGAGATCACGGTTTCCGTGACCGGTGGTGCAATTGCCGTGACCGCTGTGTTCATCGCCAAGTTCGTCTGAGCCTCCTATATGATTGATTTCGCTTGGTCCTACTTGGCGACGCCAGGCGCATCGCTGATTGCTGGCCTTTTCGGCCTTGCCTATTTAATCTACAGCGGCAAGTGTCGAGGTCACAAAGTTAATTTGCCTCGGGGTCGGTTCGCCAATGCAGTGATGCTGTCGGCTTTATTCTACACACTGATTGTGCTGGTCGTTGGCCAGTTCTTTTTTGGCCATGCAGTTTCTACCACGATCAATCAAGGATTTGGCGACACCCGTGTCGCTTGGCTTCTCGTCGTGCTCGCTGTCGACGTGGGCAACCGGGTGATCGATATTTTCGAAGAGTAAGCCTGCCGCAGCTTCTGCATGTGCCCGAATGTAGGGCCTCCAGCGTTGCTTTCTAGATCGGCCCCAAAGCTAAGGGCCACGCTGCGCGTAGTCACACGAAGAAGTCGTGCGACTCTGGCACTTTTTGCCATTCTCCAGGCCGGCCGCCTCAGCCCCCACCAATGACGCACCACGCCGCTTCCAGCGGACGCGGCTTGCCAGGATTCTGGCGCCCGACAGGGCAGACCTGTCCTCTGACTGTGGAAAACCGGTGCTCGGTATGGTTTCTACTACCTCGTGTCTGAAATCCCATTGAAACCCATAAAATTCCATGTTAGCCCATAAATGCCCGTTCGCCGCGGGCCTGGGGTTTGTGGTGAGGCGCACGGCCGGTGAGGGCCCGGTCCGGAGCGACCGCCACATTCCCCGCTTTGCCTCCATGGCGGGGGAGGTGAAGCGGGTCCGGTTGCGGGGAGGCGAACGGGCGGTTGTCCAATGTCGAGAGGCAAGGTCGGCACGGGATGGTGTCGCTGTTGGTGTTTTGCGTTGATCAGAGGCTTTAAAACTGAGGATGGAGCGCTTTGTTTCAACATTCGAAAACAAGATCGACGCGAAAGGTCGTGTTTCGGTGCCGGCCCCATTCCGCGCCGTGCTCGAGCGCGACGCCTACAATGCCGGCACGTCAGGCGGCATCTACTGCTACCCCTCGCTCGATGCTCCGGCACTCGATGCAGGCGGCGAAAGGCTTGCGCAGAAGATCGACCAGCTTCTCTCGGGTCTGCCCGACTATTCGGACGAGCGCGATGAGCTCTCCGTTGCGCTCTACGGCGATGTCCAGGTACTCACGATCGACGGCGACGGACGTATCGTCATTCCTCAGGAGCTTCGCGGCCACGCCAATTTGGCAGGCCGGGTCACGTTTGTCGGCCTTGGTGACAAGTTTCAGATCTGGTCGCCGGATGAATTCGCCGAGCGCCGCCGCCAGGCCCGCGAAAAGGTCCAGGCCCACCGCCGGCTGTTTGCAGCGGGCCGCTGGGTAGAAGGGGACGGCGCCGAATAGCGCCGAATGGCGCCCCGACCGATCGCCTGTACTCAGGCCTTGTTCGCAATGAACCTGATGTCCGTCGAATTCCAGATTTGCGGCCTTTCAGGGTTCTGGACCCAGGCGGCAACGGCGGCAAACGTGCCGTCGCGAATGGGCGGCGGCTCCTGTGATGGTTCGTGCTTGGCAAAGGGCAGGTGCAGAAGGTCGGCATCGATTGCGCCGGCAAAGCGCTGGACATAGTGCGCGATCACGATGCTGTCGCGCTCCGACGAAATCACCAGGGTCGGCACGCGCTGGTCGTCGCTTTGCGGACCAACAGCCGATCGAATTGCGCGCCAGACTCTGCGAAACGGCCGCTTGATTTCATTGTCGATAATCCGGTCCCACATCCGGGTCAGCGACTGGTTGGCTTCGTGGAACCAGCCATACGTCATTCCCCACATCGTGAGATGATCGTTGCGATGATAGAAATCGCACAGCCATTCGTGGCGCTCCCGATCACTGCCGATGCTGCTTTTCTCGAGCGGCCGGTCGCCCGGGTGATAGCGGCCGTGACCAGGCACGTAGGAATCCGCCTTGCCGGCACGGCGCGAGAAGAAGCGCGCGAGCATTTGCTGGCCGAAGCGGTGGGCCATGTTGCCGGCCGAATTCATCGCGACCACCGGATTGACGTAGACGATCCGCGTGAAGTGCTGCGCGAGGTCCGGCCGCTGCTGCATGAGGCGGGCGAACATGTGGCCGCCGAGTGAATAGGGCAGCGCGATCAGTTCGCATCCGCGCACCCTGCTCCGCTGCTTGATCGCGTCGAACAGATCCGAGCCTAAGAATTCTGCGAGGCTTTCGACCCACATGTCGAAGCCGTTGCGCATCGCGTGCACCTTGTGCGGGTCGGCCAGAAACCGGCCGCTTGCACCTTGCCCTGCAAACTCGAAAACCAGGAGATCGTTGCCGCGCGCCCGCACGTCTTCGATGGCTGGCCCGTGCTTTTCGATTGATTCCGCCGTACCAACGAACAAGACGTAGATGTGCTTGGGCTCATTTCCCGAAGTCGCCGGAAACCAGCCGGCGCGCGAAAAGAGATTGCGGCCGAGGTTCGGCGCATCGCCATAGCGGATGTGCGGAAAGGCTTGCGACGTCCGCACAAGTTCGATTTCCGCAATGAACTGCTGGTTGAGATCGTACGAAGTCACGGCTGCACCCTTTTTCCTCGAATTTGCAGCAATCGCCTTAACGTCGGGTGTGCGGCCCGGCTGGCCGGGCCGCTCGTCGTCTGCTCGGGTCGCTCAGGCAGCTTCCATCTTGTCGATGCCCATCAGCAGGCGTTCCGTCTTGGCGTCCTCGACCTTGTTCAGGAGTTTCGAGGCTTCATGGTTGTCGCGGATGGTCTTGGTCACCGTCACGGCTGACTGGATGATCATCAGCGTCGCCATGGTCAGAAAACCCTTCGAGGCGAGGTCGATCTGGAGAAAGACGATCCCGGCCGCCATCATGCCGATGGAAACGGCAAAGCTGAACAGGGTGAAATTGACCCAAGCCGGAGAGTGTTTGATCGATGATTCCTGCATTTCTAGCTCCTATTGTCTGAATTACGCTGGATTGAGTTGGGAGTGCTGGTTGAGCGGTGCGGTCAGGTCAGTCTTTCGCGTCGCCACCATCTGTTGCCTTGCTTCCAGCCCGCTTCCTGAGGCGCTCGAGGACAAGATCGGCGTTCGGCCGCAACGGCTCACCACAGCCTGCTTCGGCGAGCTTTTCGCGGATGCGTTCCGGATTGTCGGTGCCGTCCAATTCGCTCATCGCCTTGGCGGTCAGGTCGGCCTCTGTCTGGCGCCGGCGCAGTCGTTCGAGCGTAACCTCGGCATCGACCAGGCTTGCAAACGTCTCCTCCGGGCTCTGGTTGCGCAGCTTCTGGGCCGCATCGGTTGCAGCCGCGATGCGCTGGCCGCGCTGGAGATCGCGTAACCGGGCCTCGGCGTTGCGCAAGTTGGTTCTGAGGCGGGCGATCTCGGCTGCAAAGTAGGTCTGCGCCTTGAGTGAGGTGTCGCGCTCCTCTTCGAGCCCGGCGATGACCTCGGCCGCCTCGCGGGCAAGCTCTTCCTTGCCCTGCTCGATGGCTGCAACCGCGCGGGCTTCGAGTTCTGTAATGCGTTCGACGAGCTTTTTGTGCTGGGCGCGCTCCTGTTCGTCCTGCGCCATGGCGAGCGCCACGGCCTTTCGCGCGGTCGTGATGGCATCCGCTGAGTCGCGGATTTGCTGCTTGAGAATGAGCAGCGCGTTGCGGTCCGTGAATTCCTCAGCCGAATCGCGGAGAGTGCCGCGCACGATCGTCCAAACCTGCTTGTACATTTTTGATCTCCAAACGTGGACACTGTTCACAAATGGTAAGATAGATGATCAACGTTCATTTGCAAGAGAGAATGTGAACAGTGTTCCCAAAACGATTCGGGATAGTTAATGGCCGGTAAACGCGAAGCGACCCGGCGCGATCTGACCGAGCGGCTGCTCGCGGCGGCAACCAGGCGCATCGAGGCGGACGGGCTGGCCCGATTGCGCGCGCGCGACGTCACGGCGGATGCGCAATGCGGTCTCGGCACGATTTACAAGTGCTTTGCCGATCTCGACGATCTCATTCTGCAGGTCAGTTCGACAACGCTCGCCCGGCTCGATGCCGAGTTGCAGTCAGCCAAGGCCGGTGTTGATGATCCTGAAGATCAACTGGTCGCCCTGGCGCACGCCTATCTCGCGTTCGCGGTCGTCAATCGCAACTTGTGGTCGGCATTATTCGAACATCAGATCCCGAGCGAGAAGGCGCCCGGCTGGCTGCACGGCAAGCTTGGCGAGTTGTTCCGCCACGTCGAAGGCCCGCTCGCCGAGATCAATCCGGCACTCTCCGGGACAGTGCTCGGGGCGCGCGCACGCAGTATCTTTGCAGCCGTGCACGGCGTCGTGACACTCAGCCTCGAGGATCGCATAGTGGGTCTTGATCCGGCCCAACTGCAAGGAGAGCTGGAGGTGGTTGTCAGGGCGATCGCGCGCAGCGGTCCACTGCTGCCCGGCTGAACACGTCGAAGCCGACATTGACCCTTTTTGGAGATTTCACAATTGATGCAGTGCGAGACACGCTGGCCTGCTAACAAACTCTTCGTCATTCCCGCGCAGGCGGGAACCCAAGCAACCATTCGCCTGCGGTGAGTTTGTGGAGAGCCGCTTGGGTTCCCGCCTACGCGGGAATGACGGCCGTGGGCGTGGTTCGGGCCAAGAAAACCTTAACCGGACAGTAGTGGCAGCGGCCCCGAGATGACAACCAACGGCGGGCGACGCAAGGGGCGGTAATGGCCGATATCGATGGCAGCAGCGAACAGGGACCCGAGGCCGGCAAAGTCCGGCATATCCCGGTGCTGCTCCCTGAAGTCCTCGAAGCACTCGCTCTCGGCGAGGCGTCCGATACCGACGATAATAACGAACTCAGAGTGTTCGTCGATGGCACGTTCGGCGCAGGTGGTTACACGCGTGCGATCCTGGAAGCCTGCAAGGGGAGGGTTGTTGCGTTCGATCGTGACCCGGCCGCGCGCCGCATTGCCGAAGGGTTGTTGCAGCAGTACCCAGGCAGACTGATTTTCAGGGCCTTGCCATTCTCGAAAATGGCCGACGTGATTGGCCAGCATGTCGATGGCGTCGTGCTCGACATCGGCGTCTCGTCGATGCAGCTCGATGATTCTGCCCGCGGATTTTCGTTCCAGGCCGACGGGCCGCTCGACATGCGCATGTCGGCGGCGGGCGGCGAGGCGACCGAGGACAGGCCAACGGCGGCGGATCTGGTCAATTCACTGCCCGAGGCCAAGCTCGCCGACCTGATTTTTCAATTCGGCGAGGAGCGTCGCTCGCGGGCCATTGCGCGTGCGATCTGCCGCCGGCGTGAAACAGAGCCGTTCACATCGACGTTGGATCTCGCCAATGTCGCTGCCAGTACGATCGGCCGATCGCCGCGTAACGGTCCCCATCCGGCGACCCGGACCTTTCAGGCACTCAGAATTGCGGTCAACGATGAGCTTGGCGAATTGGCACGTGGGCTCTATGCGGCCGAGGCCTTACTCAGGCCGGGCGGGCGTCTGGTGGTCGTCACCTTCCATTCGCTCGAGGACCGAATCGTCAAGCGCTTTCTGCAATTGCGCAGTGGCCGAAAGGCCGGCTCCTCGCGGCATCTGCCGGAAACGAAACAATTTGATCAGCCAAGTTTCCAAATCATTAACCAGCGTCCTTTAGCACCTGGTAACCAGGAACTCGCGCGTAACCCGCGGGCGCGCTCGGCGAAATTGCGCTGGGCGGTGCGTGCGGAGGGAGACGCGGGGCCGGCAGATTACGAGGCGCTGGGCTTGCCACCCTGGCGTCCCGAGTGAGTGTCAGCGGCTACGAGAGCAGGGCAGGAGGCGGCAATGTCCAGGTTCGGCATGATGGCGGCCGTGGCTGCAGCGCTGGTCTCGGCGTTCGCGCTATACGGCATCAACTATCGCAGCCGCCAGATCGCGAGCGACAACCAGCGCCTGGAACGGGAGATCGTGCGTCTCAAGCGCGATATCCAGATGATGCGTGCCGAGCGAACCTATCTTGCCCGGCCGGCGCGACTGGCACCGCTTGCCCGCCAGCTCGGCATGCGCCCGGTATCGGGAGACCAGTTCGTCCTGCGCAGTGATCTGCCACTGCGCAACGTGGAGCGCTGATCCGATGACGGGCGCTCACGATGACCAGATTGCTCGATCGTCTGCGAGCGGGCCTGATGATGGCTCCCGACCTCCACCCGCCGACGCCCGCCGGGTGCGTGTCGAGGCCGGCCACCGCGAACGTCTGCGCGCCCGCGCGCTCCGAATCACCGCCGTGTTCGGCGCCTTGGCACTTTGCTTCACAGGCGTTGCTGCCCAACTCGTGCGTCTTGCTGCATCCGGCCAGACCGTCGCGACCACCTCGATTTCGCGGCCGCTGTCGCAAACCTTTTCGCGGCCCGACATCGTCGACCGGAACGGCGTGTTGCTGGCCGGAGACGTCGTCATGCAATCGCTGTTCGCGGATCCCTCGAAGGTGCGCCACGTCGATGAAGCACTGGAGGCACTTCGGCCGGTGCTGCCCGGTCTCGACTGGCCGCGCCTGCGAAAAACGCTTTCAAACGCCAAGCGCCGCTTTGCCTGGATCAAGCGCGGCCTCTCGCCGGCGACGGCGCGACGCATCCACGAACTCGGTCTGCCCGGGTTTGCGTTCCGGGCCGAGCCGAAGCGCGGCTATCCGCAAGGTCGCGTCGCCGGTCATATCATCGGCCACGTCAACATCGATAACGTCGGGGGATCCGGCATCGAGCGCTACATCGACGAGCACGTCGGTATCCAGCGGGTTGTCGGTGAGCCGGAACATGCCGGCAGCCAGGTGCGCCTGACGATCGATCTGCCCGTGCAGGCGGCACTCGAAGAGGAACTGGCCCGGGCAGTGACGCGGTATGCCTGTGTCGGCGCAACGGGGGTCATCATCGATGCGCGAACGGGTGCCGTGCGCGCTGCCGCTTCCCTGCCCTCAGTCAATCCGGCTCTTGCGCTCGAAGCCCAGGACGAGCGTTATCTCGACCGGCTGAGCCGCGCCACTTACGAGCTTGGCTCGATCTTCAAGGTGGTCACGATCGCCATGGCCCTCGAACGCCGAACGGTCACCCTGGAGACGATGTTCGACGTCACCAGCCCGCTCAAGGTTGGCCGTCATACGATCCGCGATCTGCATCCAGCGGGAAAGGCCCTGAGTGTTTCCGACATTTTTATAAGATCATCGAACGTCGGGGCCGGCATGATTGCGCTCGAAGTTGGCGGCGAAGCGCAAAGGACATTCCTCGAGAAACTCGGACTGCTCGAGAGTATGACAAGTGAGGCCGGAGCGATTTCGCCACCGCAGGTGCCGAAGCGCTGGGGCAAAGCCGAGACGGTGACGGTGTCCTATGGACATGGCCTCGCTGTCGCACCTTTGCAGTTTGCAGCCGCCGGGGCGGCGCTGATCAACGGCGGACGGGTCATCAGGCCGAATTTCGTCGAATCGCAGGCCACCAAAGAAGCGTCGGGCCGCGTGGTGTCGCAACAGACGAGCACCGCCATGCGCCAGCTCATGCGCGCCAACGTCGTTTCTCCGCGCGGCAGCGGCCGGCGTGCCCATGTTGCCGGCTACGATGTCGGCGGTAAGACCGGGACGGCGGATCTTGCAGCCAACGGTGCCTATGACGGGCGCGCCGTCGTAACATCGTTTTTTGCAGCGTTTCCAATGGTGGCGCCTGAATTCGTCGTGCTCGTTACGCTCCATGACCCCAAAGGGCAGCGCGGCAAAGACGGCGGGCGCAAAGAGCGAACCGCCGGCCTCAACGCGGCACCGACTGCCGGGCGCGTGATCGCGCGGGCGGCGCCGCTGCTCGGTGTTTTCCCAAAGGATCGGTAAGGGATCGAATGCAATTTGACGCCTGCCGCGCCAGTGCCTATGAACCTGCAACCTGGACCGATATTGCTGCAGCCGAGGACCGATGAGACTCGATGCCTTGCTGGACGGCCTCTTGGAGGCGCCGGCAGATGCAGACCAGATCGAAATCACCAACGTCACCGCTGACAGCCGGCATGTGGCGCCGGGTTCGCTGTTTGCCGCCCTTGCCGGCAGCAATGTCGACGGCGCGACCTTCGTGCCGCAGGCGGTCGAGGCCGGTGCATCGGCAATTCTGACCGGTCTTGGATCGAACGTTGGTGAGCCCGGCGTGCCGATTCTGCGCAGCTCCGACCCGCGCCGGACGCTGGCCCAGCTCACAGCTCAATTCTATGGCCGCCAACCCGAGGCGATCGTGGCGGTTACTGGCACAAGCGGCAAAACCTCGGTCGCCGATTTCACGCGCCAGATATTCGCAGCACTCGGCCGCCAGGCTGCCTCGATCGGCACGCTCGGGATCGTAAAGCCCGACGGCAGTGTCTATGGTGCGCTGACGACGCCAGATCCGGTCACGCTGCATATGGAGCTTGCAAGTCTTGCCGATGAGGGCGTGACGCACCTGGCCTTCGAGGCGTCATCGCATGGGCTCGACCAGCGCCGCCTCGACGGTGTCTGGCTGCATGCCGCGGCTTTCACCAACCTCGGCCACGATCATCTCGACTATCATGCCAGCGAAGCGGCATACTTCGAGGCCAAGTTGCGCCTGTTCGATACTCTCCTACCGGGACCGGACCGGCCCGGCGGGCCGGGCACAGCGGTCGTCAATATCGATACACCTGCTGGCGTCAAAGTCGTCGATGCCTGCAAGGCTCGCGGGCTCGACGTCATCCGGGTCGGTATGGATGCGACTGCTGACATCAGACTGCTCGAGCAGGAGCCGGACGACTTCGGGCAGTGGCTGACGATCGACTATAGTGATGCCAGCCACGAGATTTCGCTGCCGCTGATCGGGCGCTATCAGGGCTGGAATGCGATGCTGGCGGCCGGGCTTGCCATAGCGGTCGGCGAGCAGCCGGGAGCCGTGTTTGCCGCGATGGGCGTGCTCAAAGGCGTGCGGGGACGCCTTGAAGTCGTGTCCAATGTGCACGGCGCCACGATCGTGATCGATTATGCTCACAAGCCGGATGCGCTGGCGAGCGCGCTGGACGCGCTGCGCCCGTTCGTTGGCGGCAAGCTCATTTGCGTGTTTGGCTGCGGCGGCGACCGTGATCGCGCCAAGCGGCCTGTGATGGGCCGGATTGCGGCCGAAAAGGCCGATGTCGTGATCGTTACCGACGATAACCCGCGTAGCGAGGATGCAGCCCAGATCAGGCGCGAAATCCTGGCCGGCTGCCCGCATGCCACCGAGATCGGCGACCGTTACGAGGCAATCGGGCAGGCGATGATGATGCTCGGTGCGGGCGACGTATTGTTGATTGCCGGCAAAGGCCACGAAACCGGCCAGATCATTGGGGATCAAATACTGCCGTTTTCCGATCATGACGCGGTCGAGGCGGTCAGTCTTGAGTTTTGAACAGCGAATGGCCGGCATTGCGCCGGACATTGGCGATGAGGGACATGCATGCTCTACGAGCTGACGAATTTCAGCGACCTGATCGGTCCGTTGAACGTCTTTCGCTACATCACGTTTCGCACCGGCGGCGCGATCATGACGGCACTGCTGTTCGTCTTTCTGTTCGGGCCTGCGATCATCGACATGTTGCGCCTCAAGCAGGGCAAGGGCCAGCCGATCCGCGATGATGGACCTGAGAGCCATCTGGCCAAGCGCGGCACGCCGACCATGGGCGGCCTGATGATCCTTTCGGGCTTCACTTTTTCCATCCTGCTCTGGGCCAACCTGTCGAACGCCTATGTCTGGATCGTGCTCGGTGTCACGCTCACCTACGGTGCGATCGGGTTCTATGACGACTATCTGAAAGTGACCAAGCGTACGACATCTGGCTTTTCCGGGCGGGTCCGCTTTTTGCTCGAACTGATCGTTGCGGGGCTCGCGACCTGGGCGATCATGCGGTTGACGAAGTCTGATGTTTCAGGCGCACTTGCAGTGCCGTTCTTCAAGGACCTGCTCATTGAACTCGGCCCATTTTTCATCCTGATGGGTATCCTGGTGATCGCGGGCGCCGGCAACGCTGTCAATCTGACCGACGGCCTCGACGGGCTCGCCATCGTGCCGGTCATGATCGCGGCGGCGACATTCGGCCTGATTGCCTACCTCTCGGGCAACGCCAAGTTTGCTAACTATCTGCAGATTCACCACATTCTTGGCGCTGGCGAGCTTTCCATAATCTGCGGCGCCCTGATCGGCTCGGGCCTCGGCTTCTTGTGGTTCAACGCGCCGCCGGCAATGATCTTTATGGGTGATACCGGATCGCTCGCGCTTGGCGGTGCCCTTGGCGCGATCGCGGTTGCCACCAAGCACGAAATCGTCCTCGCCATCGTCGGCGGCCTGTTCGTACTCGAGACGCTGTCCGTGATCATCCAGGTCGCGAGCTTCAAATTGACCGGCAAGCGGGTCTTCCGTATGGCCCCCCTCCACCATCATTTCGAGCAAAAGGGCTGGCCCGAGGCAACCGTTGTGGTGCGCTTCTGGATTATCTCCGTGGTGCTCGCCCTGATCGGGCTTGCAACCCTCAAGCTGCGCTGATGTTGCCACACAACGGACCAGGCGAGTCGGCTATTCTGTCAACATGATTCCCGCCTTCACATTCGCCGGCCGCCGCGTCGCGGTTTTCGGGCTCGGGCGATCGGGGCTGGCAACCTGCCGGTCGCTGGCTGCCGGCGGCGCCGAAGTGCTGGCCTGGGACGACAACGAAAAGGCTCGCAACGAAGCCACAGCCGCCGGCTTCGAGCCGGTCAATCTTGCAGCCCTCGACTGGACCAATGTTGCAAGCCTGGTCCTGGCGCCGGGCGTGCCGCTCACCCATCCGAAGCCGCACTGGACCGTCGAGCTTGCCCGCGAAGCAGGTGTCGAGGTTATTGGCGATGTCGAAATCTTCGCCCGGGAGCGCGCGGCCCTGGCACCCGATACGCCGTTCATCGCGATCACCGGCACCAACGGCAAATCGACGACGACTGCGCTGATGGCGCACGTCTTGAAGAGCGCTGGCCGCGACGTTCAAATGGGCGGCAACATCGGCGTCCCGATCCTGTCGTTGGAACCGCCCGCGCCGGACCGTTTTTACGTTGTTGAGATGTCGTCCTATCAGATCGACCTGACGCCGACCCTCGAGCCGACCGTTGGCGTCCTGCTCAATGTGTCGCCCGATCATATCGACCGTCACGGAACGTTCGAGAATTATGCCCGGATCAAGCGGCGCCTCGTCGAATGTGCGGCAACGGCGGTGATCAGCGTCGATGATGCAATGGTTGCAGGGATTGCCCAGGAGCTGATCCGCGAACGGCCGGGCACCGTGCCGTTTTCGTGCCGGTCGCGGCTCGTCAACGGCCTATATTGCGAGGACCGGTTCGTCTACCGGACTCGCGATGGCAGCCGGGAAGCGGTCGCAGACCTCAAGGGTATCGCGACGCTTCGCGGTGACCATAACGCTCAGAACGTCATGGCGGTCTATGGTGCACTCGAAGCCGTCGGCCATGAGTTTCGCGAGATGTTCGAGGCGCTGCCCTCGTTCCCCGGTCTCGCCCACCGCATGCAGCAGGTCGCCAATCGCGGCAAGGTCATCTTCGTCAACGACAGCAAGGCAACGAATGCCGAGTCGGCCGCCGTCGCGCTCGCCAGTTACGACGGCGACATCTATTGGATCGCCGGCGGACTTGCCAAGGAGGGCGGCATTGCGGGACTGGCCGACTATTTCCCGCGTTTGGCCGGTGCCTACCTGATCGGTGAAGCGGCCGAACTGTTCGCTGCCCAGTTGGCCGGCCAGGTCAACGTGGAACGTTGCGATACGCTCGCAAATGCGCTTGTCGCCGCCGCCCGTGATGCAGCACTTTCGCTTGGTCGCGAACCTGTCGTGTTGCTCGCGCCCGCTTGTGCCTCCTTCGACCAATACACGAGCTTCGAGGCGCGCGGGGATCACTTCGTCGAACTGGTTCGCGCCTTGCCGGGCGACGAACCAGATGGTGGCTCGTCATGATGCGCATCGATCGAGAAGACCGCAGCCTGCTCGCGACCTGGTGGTTCACGGTCGATCGCGTGCTGCTCACCGCCGTCTTTGCGCTCATGGTTGTCGGCGTTGTGGTGTCGCTTGCAGCGAGCCCCGCGGTTGCGATCAACAAGGACCTTGATGCCTTCTATTTCGTCAAGCGCCACATGCTGTTTCTCGGCGGCGGCGTGCTCATCATGCTGGCGCTTTCGACGTTTTCGGCGCGTATGATCCGGCGCTCGGCGCTCATTCTGTTCCTCGCCGCGCTGGTCATGATGGTCTACGTTCTGGCGGCCGGCGAGGAGATCAACGGCGCGCACCGCTGGGTGCGATTGGCGGGCATCTCGTTCCAGCCCTCCGAGGTCGCCAAACCAGCGTTTGTCGTGCTCAGCGCCTGGGCGTTTGCCGAGCACGAACGCCGCCGCGATATGCCGGCTTTGCCGTTGGCGCTGATCATCTACCTGCTCTTCCTGGGGCTGTTGATCCTGCAGCCGGACCTCGGCCAGTCACTGCTGATCTCGCTGGTCTGGGGTGCCTTGTTCGTGCTTGCCGGCTTGCCGCTAGCCTGGGCTGCTGCTCTTGGGGGGCTGGCGGTTGCCGGGCTTGGCGTTGCCTACCTGGTGCTGCCCTATGCGCGCGACCGCATCGATCTCTTTTTCCTGCCAACGGCTGGGGACCAGTCCCAGCTCGGACGAGCCTACAGCTCGTTCCGCGAAGGCGGTTTCTTCGGGCGCGGGCCGGGCGAGGGCACGATCAAGACGGTGCTGCCGGATGCCCATACCGATTTCATCTTCGCCGTGATCGCCGAGGAATACGGCGTGATTGCCTGTCTCGCACTTCTCACCCTGATCATGTTCATCACCTTCCGTGCCCTCGTGCGTTCGATCGCCATCGAGGACCTGGCAGCGCGCTATGCGATTGCGGGACTGGCTTTGCTGATCGGATTGCAGTCACTCGTGCACATGGGCGTTAACGTCGGCCTGCTGCCGCCGACCGGTATGACGCTGCCCTGGATTTCGGCTGGCGGCTCATCGGCGCTCGCAACGGCGGTGACCTTCGGCATGATCCTGGCGCTCAGCCGGCGCAGCCGGGCGATGTCGAGCCCGGAACTGCCGCCCGTCGAGGTTGGGGCCATGAATTTCGGGTCGGGCCAGATCGAGGCGAGGTCGAGGTGACGGCAACGGTTCTGCTTTCTGCCGGCGGCACCGGCGGCCATCTCTTTCCGGCCTTCGCATTGGCCGAGGAACTGACGCGCCGCGGTTGGCGGATCGAGCTTGCCACCGATCACCGCGTCGATCGCTACGGTGCCGACTTTCCGGCAGCCGAAATCCATCATATCTCGTCGGCGACGATGAAGGGCCGCTCGCCGCTGGCGCTGACCCGCACAGCGATGTCGCTTGCCTCGGGCATCGGCCAGGCCTACCGGCTGATCGGGCGCATGCGCCCGGCGGTCGTTGCAGGCTTCGGCGGCTATCCCTGTTTTCCACCGCTGGTTGGTGCCCGTCTGCGCGGCGTGCCGACCATACTGCACGAGCAGAATGCCGTGCTCGGCCGCGCCAACCGCATGCTGGGGCCTCGTGTCACGGCGATCGCGACGTCGTTCGCCGAGGTCAAGTATCTCGACGAGCGCTGGCAGTCGAAAACGCATCTCACGGGGAACCCGGTCCGCGATGTCGTTATTCGTGAAGCCGACGTGCCCTATCCTGCCCGGACGAGCGGTGAGGATGATTCACCGTTCCACCTGTTGGTATTCGGCGGCAGTCAGGGTGCCCGCTTTTTCTCCGAACGCGTGCCTGGAGCTTTGGCAGGCATGGCCGATGCCGATCGCCGGCGCCTGCGCGTCGTCCAGCAATGCCGCGACGAGGATCTTCAAGCCGTCCGGGAGACCTACGAGAGAGCCGGTGTCGATGCCGACTGTGCGACGTTCTTTGCCGATCTGCCGAAACGGATCGCCGAATCGCATCTGGTGATCGGCCGGGCCGGCGCCTCGACGGTCGCCGAGCTGACCGTGATCGGCCGGCCGGCGATCCTGGTGCCGTTGCCCCACGCGCTTGACAACGATCAGCTGCAGAATGCTACCAGCCTGGCACGTGCCGGCGGGGCCTGGTGCATTGCCCAGTCTGATCTCAGTGGCGAACGGTTGCGCGAGGAATTGTCGGCGATGCTGACTGATCCGTCGATTTTGGTCGCGGCCGCAGGGGCGGCGAAGGCGGCGGGCCGGCCGGATGCCGTTATCCGACTTGCCGATCTCGTCGAGCAGCTGGGCAGCAAGGCGGGCGACGAATAGCGATAGGGAATTAGAAGCATGCAAATGCCATCGGATCTTGCGACCATCCACATCGTCGGCATCGGCGGTATCGGCATGAGTGCGATTGCCGAAATCCTGCATGACAAGGGATTTCAGGTCCAAGGCAGTGATCAGCGCGACAGCGCCAATGTCCAGCGGCTCGAGGCCAAGGGTATCAAGGTGTTCGTCGGCCATGCCGCCGCCAACCTCGTCGATGCCGGCTACGTCGTGATCTCGACCGCGGTCAAGGACGACAACGCCGAGTTACAGGCGGCCCGCGCCCGCGGCCTGCCGATCATTCGCCGCGCCGAGATGCTTGCCGAACTGATGCGCCTCTATTCGACGGTTTCCGTCACGGGCACTCACGGCAAAACCACGACGTCGTCGCTGATCGCCCACATCTTCGAAGAGGCTCACAAGGACCCGACCGTGATCACCGGCGGCATCATCAACAGCTGGGGTTCGAACGCGCGGCTCGGGCAGGGCGAATGGATGATCGTCGAGGCCGATGAAAGCGATGGCACCTTCGTCAAGATCCCGAGCCAGATCGGCGTCGTCACCAACATGGATCCGGAGCACCTCGATTACTTCGGCAGCGTCGAAAGAATGCACGACGAATACGAGGCCTTCTATCGCAACATTCCCTTCTACGGCCTGACGGTCGCCTGCATCGACCAGCCCGTGGTGCGCGAAATGCTCGAGCGCCTGCGCCTGCGCCGCAACGGCCGCCGTCTCATCACCTACGGGCAGAACTCTGATGCCGACATGGTGTTGCTCGATGCCCGCGTCGACGGCAGCGGTACCTCTTTCGATGCGATTTTTTCGGGCCGAGTTGCCGGTGGTGCACGCGGCTGTCACGACTGGCACATTCCTGTACCCGGCACGCACAACGCGCTCAATGCCCTGGCGGCCATCGCCGTTGCTGCCGAGGCCGGCATCCCGGATGATGAGATCAAGGCGGCTCTCGCCACGTTCGGCGGCGTCAAGCGTCGTTTTCAGCTCACCGGCGAATGGCAGGGCGTGCGCATCTACGATGACTACGGCCATCACCCGATCGAGATCGATGCGGTTCTGCGCGCGACCAAGTCCGGCGCCAAGGCCAACGTCATCGCCGTTGTCGAGCCGCATCGCTACAGCCGCCTGAAGGACCTGTTCGCCGATTTCTGCCGATGCTTCCGTTTCGCCGACGACGTCGTCGTCATTCCGCTCTATTCGGCCGGCGAAGCACCGATCGACGGTGTGAGTTCGGACGCGTTGGCCCAGGGCATTCGCGCGCAATCGGGCAAATCCGTTGCAACCGTCGAGGATATCGACGAACTGGCTGCCTATTTGAAGGACACCGCATCGCCGGGCGACATCGTCGTCTGCCTTGGTGCCGGCGTCTCGACGGAGTGGGCGCATGCCCTGCCTGAGCGCATGGCCGGCAGTGCCGCCGCGCCGGAGACCAATTGATGGCGTTTCCCGACATCGTGCCGGATCTGAAAGCGGCCCTGCCCGATCTGCGCGGTTCACTGACAGCCGGTCAGTCGCTGAGTGATCTGACCTGGTTCCGCGTCGGCGGACCGGCGCAAGTGCTGTTCCGCCCGGCTGACGAAGCCGACCTTGCCTATTTCCTGGCCCGCATCGATCCCGATCTACCGGTGACGCTGATCGGGCTTGGCTCCAACACACTGGTTCGCGATGGCGGCGTGCGCGGTGTCGTCATACGACTGGCGCGCGGCTTTGCCGCCGTCAGTGCCGAGCCGGGATCGCGATTGCGCGCCGGAACGGCCGTACCCGACGTCAAGGTGGCGCGGGCGGCCGCCGAGGCGGGCATCACGGGGCTTGCCTTCTACCGCGGCGTACCGGGCGGCATCGGCGGCGCACTCCGGATGAACGCCGGTGCCCACGGCAGCGAGACCGAGGACGTGCTCGTCGAAGCCCGCGCCGTCGACCGGCAGGGTAACGTTCATGTCCTGTCTGTCGCCGACATGAACATGAGCTATCGCCATTGCGGTGTGCCTGACGATTGGATCTTCACCGAGGCGCTGTTTCAGGGCGGGGCCGGCGACAGCGAGGCGATCCAGCGCGAAATGGATGCCGTTGCCGAGTATCGCGAAGCGCACCAGCCGACCCGCGAACGCACCGGCGGCTCGACCTTCAAGAACCCGCCGGGGGAGAGCGCCTGGCGGCTGATCGATGCGGCCGGTTTGCGCGGCTTCCGGGTCGGCGGCGCCAAGGTTTCGGAAAAGCACTGCAACTTCCTGATCAACGACCAGGACGCCACTGCCGAGGACATCGAAACGCTCGGTGAGACAATCCGCGCCCGCGTCAAGGCGCATTCGGGCGCGGAACTGACCTGGGAGATCAAGCGCATCGGAGAGCCGCTCGCCGGCCGGCCGACCGGTGAAGCGCTTGCCTTGTCGGCCTGAGGTGGCATGCGCACCCGTCGCCAAAATCTTAAAATTTGCAGCTGCGAATTTACCGGCCTTTAACCGTCGCCATTCGAAAATGGAACATTGATTAACCCCGTCCGCTGCGATTCGGCTTGGCGAACCGCGGGCAAAACCGGCAGGGCATTGTTTGCCGTGGCAAACGTTATCGGGTGCAGTGACCACGATTTACAGGCTGGGGCTGGCGTCAGCGGTCGCGCCGGCGCGCTGGCGCCCGACCGCTTGCTCGCGACGTCCCGATCAACGGCTGCCCGCATGTTGTCCGGCCCTCGTCAGGGGCTGAGGTCCGGTGGAACCGCACGCCGCTTGCAGCGTCTGGGGCCCTTTGCCATCGCCGGTTTGTTGGCGGTTGCATTCGTCATTTTGACCGGCGGGGGCAAACTGGCACGGCCAACCGAGCCGATTACCGTGCGCTTGGGTACGCTGCTCGAGCGCGTCGGCCTCGGGCTGAGCGAGATTGTGGTCAGCGGACAGCACCGCACCAGTGATCGAGACATCTACGCCGAACTCGATCTCGATCGGATGCGTTCGATCTGGCTCATGGACATGGCAGCCGTCCGCCGGCGCCTGGCGGCACTGCCCTGGGTGCGTGATGCCGCACTCAAGCGCGTATTTCCCGATCGACTGTTGATCAATATCGAAGAGGCCCGGCCGCTGGCGATCTGGCGCTCTGGCAGCAAGCTATTCGGTATCGACCTACGGGGAAACATCCTTGGCAACCTTTCTCCGGCAGATTTCGCGGCTGGCGGACCGGCGGCCGGTTTGCCGGTGATCTACGGCGATGGTGCACCGGCTAACGCCCCGCTCATTCTTGCAGCAACCGCCAAACTCCCTGACCTGCGCCGCCAGATCGCGCTCTTCGAATGGGTGGCGGGGCGGCGCTGGACGCTGCATCTCGCGACCGGGAGGCGGATTCTGCTGCCGGAGACCGGCCTCAGCGACGCGCTCATCGAACTGACGACCGAAAGGGGCGGCCGCAAACTGCTGGATGTCGATTTCGACACCATCGACATGCGTGTTGCCGGAAAGGTGGCCGTCGATGTGCGCCGATAGACTGATCAGCAGTGGGTCAGCACTGCACCGGGGCAGGAGGGTGACACTTGATCCCTCGTAACGCCACGACCCAACCGGAAGTCATCGGGCTGCTCGATGTCGGCTCGGCCAAGGTGTGCTGTGCGATAGTCGAACGCAGCTGGCCGGCCGGCCTGACGGCGCCACCGAAGGTGCGCGTGCTCGGTGTCGGCCATCAGCGCTCGCACGGCATCAAGGCCGGCATGGTAATTGATCTTGGCACGGCAGAGGCCGCCGTCCGTGCTGCCGTCGGCCAGGCCGAACGCATGGCCGACGTCACCCTCGAGGAGGTCGTTGCAACCATTTCGAGCGGGCGGCTGAAATCGGCTCATCTGACGGCGCAGGTCGACCTGCAAAGCGGCTTCGTGACACCGGATGATCTTGTCCGGCTGACCCGGGCCGCCCATGAATACGCAGCCCGCGAGGGCCGGGAACTGCTGCACATCAACAGCGTTTCCTATGTTCTCGACGGTGACAGCGGCATTCGCGAGCCGTTGCGCCTTTCGGGCCGCAAGCTTGGCGCCAACTGGCACATCGTCACCGCAGAAAAGCGCCAGATGCACAATCTCGCTCAGCTGATCGATCGCTGTTATCTCAGCGTCCGCCAATTCGTTCCGGGCGGTCTCGCGAGTGCCCTGGCTGCAACATCCCTCGAAGAACGCCAACTGGGCGTGACCTCAGTCACGATGGGGGCGGGTGTCTTCGACATCGCCGCGTTTCGCGAAGGCCAGTACCTCTATGCCGATACAATTCCAATCGGCGGCAGCCACATCACCTACGATATTGCGCGAATCCTTTCGACTTCACTTGCAGAAGCCGAGCGAATCAAGACGCTTTACGGCACGCTGGTGCGCGCGCGTTCGGATGAGCACGAGCTGATCGCCTACGTCAGCGCCGGGGAGCGGGATGGTGATGGCTGCCAAACGACCAAAGCCGAGTTGTGTCGCGCCATCTATCCAAGGGTCGACGGGCAGTTGACGAAGTTGCGTGAGCGGTTGGTGGAATGTGACAGGTGCGCCGGGCCGGGACCCAACGTCGTGTTGACGGGCGGTGCCAGTCAATTGATCGGCTTGGCCGATCTGGCAGCAGCCAGGCTCGAGCGGCCGGTACGCCTGGCGGCGGCACCGGCGCTCGATGGATTTCCGCCCAGTTTCGACAGTCCGGCGTTTTCGGCACTCGCCGGTTTGGCGTTCGTATTCGGGCCGCTTGCCGCCCACAGGCCGCGCAGCGCAAGCCCGGTGAGGGTCGCGCAAGGCGGCTATCTCGGGCGGATGGAAGAGTGGTTGCGGCGCAGCTTTTGAAGTGCCGGGTGAAGTATCGCGGTCAGAGGTGCGCGTGTGATGCGCAGGTGTTCGACGCCACTGGCCAATCGAAGGGCATATCTGGACCGTTTGGTCGGATTCGGGAGACAGGTCGCAGCATGAATATCAAGCTAGGGCTGCCAGAGCTGACAGATCTCAAGCCGCGCATAACGGTCATCGGGGTCGGTGGAGCCGGCTGCAATGCCATCAACAATATGATCGCGACGGAGCTCGATGGCGTCGAGTTCGTGGTGGCCAATACCGATTCGCAATCCCTTGCGATGTCCAATGCCGAACGGCGCATCCAATTGGGCGTCAATCTTACTGAGGGGCTTGGTGCCGGTGCCAAGCCGGAGATCGGCGAAGCAGCCGCCCGTGAGGCCGAAGAAGAAATCCGGGCCGAAATTGCCGGCTCTCACATGGTGTTCATTGCCGCCGGCATGGGCGGCGGCACCGGTACCGGCGCTGCCAGTGTCGTCGCCGAGATCGCCCGCGATCTAGGCATCCTGACCGTCGGCATCGTCTCCAAGCCGTTCCAGTTCGAGGGCACCCGGCGCATGCGGGCTGCCGAAGACGGTATCAAAGAGCTCGAATCCGCCGTCGACACCCTGATCGTCATTCCCAATCAGAACCTGTTCCGTGTCGCCAACGAGCGCACGACAATCGCCGATGCTTTTCTGCTGGCCGACCAGGTGCTCTATTCGGGTATTGCCTGCATCGTCGACCTGATCGTCAAGGAAGGCCTGATCAATCTCGATTTCGCCGATGTCCGTGCGGTGATGAAGGGCATGGGCAGCGCCATGATGGGTACCGGTGAGGCAACCGGTGAAGGTCGCGCGATGGCAGCTGCCACCGAGGCGATCTCCAATCCTCTGCTCGACAACGTTTCGCTGGCTGGCGCGCAGGGCTTGCTCGTCTCGATCGTCGGGGGCAGCGATTTGACGCTTTACGAGGTTGACACCGCGGTCAGCCATGTGCGCAAGGAGGTTGCAGCCGACGCCAACATCATCTTCGGTGCGACCACCGACGATACGATGGGCGATCGCATCCGCGTTGCCATTGTCGCGTCCGGTATTTCGGGTGCCAAGGCCGAAAGCGCGCCCGCCGCCGTCGAGCAGCGGCCGGCAATTGCGGATCAGCCGGCAGCGAGTGCCGCGGCTGCGCCGGAGTTTCTGCCCGAAGATCCGGCCCTGGTCGGCGACGGCTTCCCGCCGCTTCCGGCTGAAGAACTGCCGCCGACCGATTCGCGTTCCGGCGAGCCCGAGATGGATGATCGGGAAGCCGACGCATTTGCCCGCGCGCTCAGTGAGGCGATGCGCGATGATGCCGCCAACACCGACCTCGCTGAAGCAGGACACCCCGATGGTCAGGCTGATCAAGACCAGCCGGCCGCGCCATCCCCGTCGGCCTGGCGCTCTTCTGATGGTGTCGTGGTCGAGGAAGGCTTTGCCGGCGATCCTGTAAGCCAGCTGCCGCCGCCGCTTCCGAAGCTCGCCGACTTGCCGTCGAATGAAAACGTACCGGCGTTCGAGCCGAGGCCGCCGGCTCAGCGCAACCCTCACGCGCGTCGCGTGCCCGACGTCACTGATTTCCCCGAGATCGCCCAGCGAGAGTATTTCGCTAAGATGGAAGCGGAACAGGCGGGCTATGTGGGCGCCGACGATGGCCAGGCGGTCGGCCAAGCGGGACCGGCTCCGGAGCATCGGGCAGGGGCGGCAGCCAATCCCCAGCGGCGTCGCCAGCCACCGCAAACGCCCATGCCCCGCCATCCGGAAGCCACAGCCAGCGACAACCCGGACGCCGGCGGCCTGTTCAAACCGGATCAAGCAAGCCGTGATGCGCTGAGTCGCAACTGATTCGGTGAAACCCAGCCAAATGACGCAATACTCATAGCTGCAACGCCCAAATTACCAGCCTGCAATAAAAGTTTATGCTGATACAATATGTGTAAGCTGGCCGAATGGACACGGCCGGCATTTTTGCAGCGGGTGTTTTTGAGGCGTTAAGGCGTTGAAAATAAGGTAAAAACTGCCTCGCGCCAGCAGGTGATGTGATGGTGTTACAGTCGAAGATGCTGCTTCGCAACACGCCAAGCGAGAACGTAACACTGTGAAAGAAACCGTGATTTGTCCTGATTCCGCGCCACACGTAATTACAACCTCGTAAGCCGCGTCGCAGTGCTTCGTAACGGTCTTGAGGGTAAGGGACTGATCGAGTTCTGGCAGCACGCAGGCTGGGGGATGCTTTTGAATAGCGGACGCACATTTGGGGAGCGCCGCTGCTCAGGCAACGGGTTGAGGGTTTGAACAAAATGCCGAATTCCTTTGTCGTCCAAAAGCAGACGACGATTGCGCGGGAGATAGAGCTCACCGGTATTGGTGTGCACTCGGGCGCACCGGTGTCGATGGTGCTCCATCCCGCAGAAGCCGATGTCGGGCACCGGTTCATGGTTTCGCGGCGTGGTCGCATCGTGGCCGAGATCCCGGCGCATGTGGACAACGTCAAGAACCTCACCTTGTGCACGGTGATCGGTGATGAGAACGGCGTGACGGTGGGTACCGTCGAGCATCTGCTTGCCGCCCTGCGCGGTCTCGGTATCGACAACTGCTACATCGAGATCGAAGGTAAGGAAGTGCCGATCATGGACGGCAGTTCGCAGGCCTTTGTTGCTGCGATCGAAGATGTCGGCCTGCGCCAGTTGGCGACCATGCGGCGCTACATAAAGGTGCTGAAGCCGATCCGCGTCGACGATGGCGACTGCTGGGGCGAACTGGTGCCGCATGCCGGCTTCCATCTCGATGTCCAGATCGATTTCGAATCCGACATTATCGGCAGCCAGCGTATGGCCTGGGAAATGTCGCCGGCGGTCTTCCGCAATGAGCTCGCGCGAGCCCGCACGTTCGGTTTCATGTCCGATGTCGAGAAGCTATGGAAGGCGGGTCTGGCGCTGGGCGCGAGCCTCGACAACAGCATCGCGATCGGCGACGACCGCATCATCAATCCGGAAGGCTTGCGCTATCCGAAGGAATTCGTGCGCCACAAGATGCTCGATGCGGTTGGCGATCTGGCATTGGCGGGCCGCCCGATCCTCGGCTCCTACCGCTCGGTGCGCGGCGGACACCGGCTCAATTCCCACGTTCTCAAGGCTTTGTTCGCCGATCGCAGCGCCTGGACCATCGTCGAAGCGCCGAAAGTTCGCGAGCCGCTGTTTACGCGCGCCTCGGTTGCGCGTACCCAGGACTGGGCGATGGCCGTCGGAAAGTGATTGTCGTTCGCGCTTCGTACGACAGGAATTAACCATCGTTGCCAACAACTTGCCCTTTCTGGGGTGTTGTCATCGTCGGCGGTTTGGTTGATTATTTGGCTCAGAGTGATTCTGGGAAAGTGCCTGTGCACTAGGCTGTCATGCCGCGAAATTCGTTTGGCCGCAGCCGGATCACTGTTTGAGGTATGAGACGAGGCCTCGTTCAAGGCTCATGAGGTTCGGTGTCGTGTCGAAACGACCGGTTCGTTCTGTTTCATCGCACAACCTTTGTTCTGGCGTTGCTGGCCGGTGCCATAACGGCCGGCTGTTCATCGTCGAACAAGGACGCCCAGGCGCTGCTCAACCCGGACCCGCCGGGCAAGATGTATGCGACCGCCGATAACTACCTGAGCCGCGGCCGCTTCGAGAAGGCTGCCAAGAAGTTCGAAGACCTCGATCGCGATCACCCCTATGCGCCGGAAGCACGTCGCGCCATGGTAATGGCTGCTTATGCCTATTTCCGCGCCGGCAAGTTTCCCGAGGCGATTGCGACGGCCAAGCGTTACACGACGATGCATCCAGGCACGAAGGAGGCACCGTTCGCGCATCACATCATCGCATCGTGCTATTTCGAAGATATCGTCGGGCCTGAGAACGATCAGTCGAATACGCGCAAGGCCCTCGAAGAGCTTCGTATCCTGAAGTCGCGCTATCCGGACAGCAAATATGCCCGCGAAGCCGACAACCGCATACGCATCGCTCTCGACACGCTGGCGGCCAAGGAGATGCAGGTCGGGCGCTACTATCTCAAGCGGCGCAACTATCTCGCATCCATCAATCGCTTCAAGGTGGTGGTCGCACAGTATTCGAACACGAAGCAGGTCGAGGAGGCTCTGTCGCGACTGACGGAGGCCTATATGGCGCTCGGCATCGTCAACGAAGCGCAGACCGCAGCCGCCGTCCTCGGCCACAACTTCCCGGGCTCGCCCTGGTACAAGGATGCCTACGCGTTGCTGCAGACCGGTGGCCTGGAACCGCGCGAAGACAAGGGCACCTGGCTGTCGCGGACCTGGAAGGGCCTGAGAATACCGACCATCAAGCTTTGATTGGCATTTGTGTCAGGATTAGCGCAAACTGCGTTTTGCCGGTAGCAGCTCGTTTGAGCTGATCCCGACAAAACGCAGTTTGCGCTATGCCTTCCGGTCAATGCCCCGCCAGGATGGCATCGGAAATCTTTTCGGCGACCATCAGGGTCGGAAGTTGGTGTTGGCTGAAGGCACCTGCGGAAACACCGAGACATCGACGATGCGCAGGCCGCTGACGCCGCGCACGCGGCCGGTTCGATCGGTGACCGCAAGAGGATCACTATCGGCTCCCATTCGGCACGTACACGAAGCATGCCAGACGCCGACGGCCGCCTTGCGCGTGTGAAAGCCTCCAAGGCCTCGTCGTCTTCCATCAGTTGGTCGAGCCGGTAATCGTCGAGGATGAATTTGTCGAACATGAACCGGCGGAGCGCCGCCGGTCCGTCGAGCAGGCTGGCTGCGATGGCGGTGATCAGGCGGTTCTTGAAATTGTACTGGCCGACCTGTCGGACCTGTCGCCCCAGGCTGCCGGGAACGGGTCGGCGGTCGCGGCTCTGAGGTCTGGATGTTCGTGCATCCTGGCCATGTGCCGGAAACCATGCATCAGGCGTTCGAGATCGCGCCGGTCGGAAAGCAGGTTGAATTCGACCGCCGGCTCTTCGCGCCAGTCCTTCGAGGTGAGCTTGACCTGACCCGTTTCCGAGAACGTGCGGTTGACGAAGATGATCATCGAGCCGATCTGGCGGCCGACATCATGCCAGCCGGTCTTGGCGGCGACCGCAACGAACATGTCGCCTTGCGGTGCACCGCCGATGCCCGATGAATAGCGCAGCCCCGTCTGCAGATAGCGCCGGGTCAGGTTGGTCATGCGCGCATGGGGCTTCAGGAAGCTTGCCAGCGCGATTGAGGGGTGATCCATCAGGCGCTGGCCGACGCCCTCGAGATTGGGCGATGACGTCGATGCCGAGGTTCTGCAACTGCAATGCAGGCCCGATGCCGGCGCGCAGCAGATGGGCCGGCGAATGGATCGCACCACAGGACATGATCACTTCGTTGGCCCGGAATGTCTGCTGACGGCCATTGACGGTTGCTGTGACGCCGGTGCAGCGGCTGCCTTCGAAGTTCAATCTGGAGACATGCGTGCTGGTCGAGATCGTGAGATTCGGGCGCTGGCGGGTTGCCGGGTCGAGATAACCGATCGCGGCCGAAACGCGGCGTTCGTAGGCGTTCGAGATGGTGACCGGGAACCAGCCGTCGCGGAACTCGCCGTTCTGGTCCTCGAGGTAGTCATAACCGGCGGCATTGTAGGCTTCGCCGACCGCCTTGATGTAGGTGGTCCACGATTCGGGGTAGATGCGACGCACTGGAATACGGCCCGTCTGGCCGTGATATTCATCGTCGACATCCATGTCGCGTTCGATCTTCTTGAAATACGGCAGGACGTGGTCCCAGCCCCAGCCGGCGGCGCCGCGCGTTTCCCATTCGGCGTAGTCGTGCGGTGCGCCCGCGGTTGGCCATCTGGCCGTTGATCGATGAGCCGCCGCCGAGTACGCGGGCCTGCTCATAGACGCGCAACGGCGGGCGGTGTTCGCCGGGCGGTGCATTCGATGAGACGACTTCGGTGGTGACCTTCAATTCGGTCCAGTGCCAGCGCTTGTCGGTGTAGGCCATCGCCGGATCGCTATCGAGGATCTCTTCCGGCACCTGGCCGTGCGGTGTGTCCTGGCCGGCCTCAAGCAGGAGGATCTTGTTGGCGCTGCGCGCCGAAAGCCGGTTGGCGAGCACCGATCCGGCCGAGCCGCCGCCGACGATGATGGTGTCGTAGATCGTGTCGGTTGGCATGTGCCTTCCAGTTGCGATGCAGGATCTAATGAGGATAGGGCAACCGCCTCACCGGTCACCGTCAATCTCAATGTGCGATGGTCTACGATATACAATGTTGGGCCGATGCCATAGGCGCTGATTAAATCCGCTTAAGGATCGATTGCCGGAGGATCTTGGCGTAGTTCCGGATTGCGGTCTCTTTGGCCTTTGGGTCGTCAATCTCGGGCACCAGGCGGACCAGTTTGACCAGTTCGCCCCGGTCTTCCTCCGGATTTGATGGCAAGGTGGCCGAGACAAGATCATCGAAGAACCAGGATACCGGCAGGTTCATGGCTCTCGATGCCTCATAGAGGACCGGGGCAGGCATGCGGCGCAGGCCCAACTCGCATTTGGTGAGTTGGTCCACATCCATACCCAGTTTCTCTGCCAGGTCAGGCAGGGAAAGCCCCGCAAGCTCCCTGCCGACTTTCAGGCGCTGGCCGACATGCCGGTCGACTGTGTTGGCCCCTGTGAAATCCGCTCGGTATCATTGTTCACGCGCTTCTCCAGTGATGCAGGCAGTGCGCCCCAGGCTGTCAAACTTGCATAAATTAACCAATTTCATTGTTGCATCCAGACAGGCTCAACCAATTATGTTTCCATTTCTAATTGCAACAGAAGGAACGGGGTATGTCTCATCTGAAGCAAGCCGACGAGCGTTCGAGGGAGAACGGGGCACTCGTTGGATCGTCATCGCCACGTCCCTTCATAGATGAAGTTGCGATTGACTACGGCCCGCGCGAACTGCTCGGACAGCTGTTCTTGCAGGCGCATGCCGAGTTTGCGCGAAACGGCCTGACACTGTCGCTGGCGCCTATGTCCATTCTCAACGAATTGAACAGAGCGAACTCCGATAGCTGGCCTCCGTTGCTGCAAGTGTTCGATGATTCGCTCGGTTGCCTCAATCCAGGGAATTCGATCTGCATCGTGGCTCGTGACGCTGATGGGGAGGTGGTGTACACCCGTGCCGCGCGCCGCTTCGATCTGGGAGAGGGCGGCGTCGCTCCGAACTTTGCAGAGCTTACACGATCCGTTCGTCATATCTACCCAAGCTCCGCAGATGCCCTCGCTCGAGGCGAGATATGGGAACCGGAGGGAGAAGCGGCGAAAATCATGGCCGGCATCAGCGGTACGATATCATACTCGGGGGCCGTGTGGTGCCATCCACGATATCGCAAACGTGGCTTCACCGTCATTGGTTCACTCCTGGGACGGGCCTACTCCTTTGCGCGCTGGAATACAGACTACACCGTTACCTTCATGACCGAGGGCGTCGTGGGCAGCGGTCATGCTACCAAGACCGGCTACACACACTTGGTCTGGAACATAGCTGCAACCAACACATCGCTAGGCGATCTCAACCTAGCATTTCTCTGGACGGACACAGCCGAAATTCTGGCGCAGGTCGAAGGCATGCTAGCCGACCTTTCGTCTGAGATCGATGGCGTCGTCGTCCAAGGATAGCGACAAGAGTATCGTGCCGGCATGCGTGCGTTGTGGAATCACCAGACGCCAGTACGTTATGCGTTTCAGCCCCTCGTCTCCGAACTCCGCCAAAGCATCGATCTGGTCGAGCTGGGGTTGGTGGCGCGCAATGGTTTCGCGGTAGGATGCCTGGACCTCGGATAGATATGCATTGTTGGTCGCCACTGACGTAAGTGGTTGGCCCCTCACCAATTTCGGGTCGAGTCCGCCAAGCACCTGGTATTTTCGCCCGAGACCGGCGAAGCAGATTTCACTGGATTCGTGTTCGCGGAAGACCAGATAGCGACCATAGGTGTCGAGGCGCTGCCCGACTTGCTTGTCAGTCAGGTCAAGCACGCCGGCGCGCCAATCAGACAGTGCGCGCTGGAGTGCTGTTCCTTGCGGAGCGGCATCCAATGTCACGGATTTCTTGAGGTAGACCAGAGGCGCCAGGGCCGATTCGTGGGCTCGCGAAATTGCTTGCATGAGGCTGACACGTGAGGGGTGGATGGCATGGTTCCACTCCCCTTCATAGAGGCGCAGCCCAAAACGTTTGGCCGGATCCATGTCGGCGAGTTCGTAGAATAGTGCGGCTACCGCAGCGCCTGAGACTATAGATGGACGTAGCGATATGACAGGGCCATACCTTTGCTTGGTGACGGCGATCATGCCAATGTTTCGGCATTGGAAATCCGCAAAGGATGTCAGCGGCACGACATCGCACACTCGGCTTTTGGCCCACTGCTCGTAGAGATTGAGCACAAAGCCTTCTGTACTGATCAGGATGCTTTGCTGGTACATGTCCCCACCTGCCGAACGGCACTCCCCATCAGTTGTACGATCTTGCTGGCAAAGCAGCGCAGCATGAGCAGAGCAGGTTAACCTCATCGTCGGGAACAACATCTGCGAACACTCGGAGCGTGCTTGCCTTCATTGCCATCCCATTAGAGGTCGGCACTCCCATTAACTGAGACATCATTGCGGGGTGAGGCATCATAAGTCGCCGCAAGCAGTGCATCAAAGGCGGCTGTCACTGCACCTGATAACCGAATCGGCCCCTTGGCCTGCCTTGTCACTTAACTCTCAGTGCTTAGCAGGATGACTTACACATCGACGCAACGCTTTTTCATGGTGGCCAATGTCTTCACTATGACTGGCGCGCGCAACATCAATCAGCCGGCCGTTCACAGTAACCTCTCATCTGGCACGGGATTCGAGCCGCAAATGTAACTGAGATTATTGCGCTAATATTTTATGATATTTGGAATAGGATCAGCCTTGTTTCATTTAATATTCTTAACTGTTTTCGCTGTGTCGCGAGCGGTTATGTGAAAAAATCGGCGACCACCCTGATCTGCCCCGGGTTGTTGAGACCTGGTGCGTGGCCGCAGCCCTGAATCTCGGCGATTTTGGCTTTCGGCCCACGGTGGGTCATTTCCTCGGCGATCTCGGGCAACAGCAGGTCGGAGTTCACGCCGTGTAGAACCAGGGTCGGCATGTCGAGGGCGTCCCAGTGCTGCCATTGCTCATAGTCGTTTGGATGGACGTGCAGCTGGCGGACGATGGCGGGGTCATAGTGGGTTGTGAGCTTGCCGGAGGGCAGCCGGCGCAGGGAACATTCCGCCATGTGGCGCCACTGCTTGTCGGTATGACGGCCGAACGGTTCGTAAATCAGCCGGAAATAGTCTTCCATTTCGGTGACGGTGCCGAACTCGGGCGGGTTGCCGACATAGTTCTTGATGCGCTCATAAGGTGCTTTCGGGAAGGTCGGGCCGATGTCGTTGATGACGAGGCGCTCGATGCGGCCCTTGAGGGTGGTTGCGCCTGCGCGCATGGCAAGTGCGCCGCCCATCGACGTGCCGAGCCAGTAGACGGTATCGAAACCTGCCGCGTCGACGACGGCCTGAGCCTGGCGGGCGTAGGAATCGAGGCAGTAATCGTTATCCGGGTCAGCGCTCCATTGTGACAGGCCGCGGCCGAGGGTGTCGGGAGCAATGATGTGGAAATCATCAGCGAGCGACATGGCGATCCAGTCGAAATCGCGGCCGGTGCGCGCCAGGCCATGCCACATGACGAGCGGCTGAGCGCCTTTCGTGCCCCACTCGGTATAGTGAATCTCGTGACCGTCAGCGTTCACGTAACGCGATGTCGGGATTGGCATCATGGTCTTGTCCTGCGCGGGGCGATTGGTGGAGATCATGTTAGCGCAAATTTGCAGCACAAGAGCAATGCCCGATCTCACGGCGGCCGCGGCAATGATGGCCACACGGAAGCACTTGCCTTCATCGTCTGCCGCGCAATACCTTGTGGTACAAATGAATTCGAAGCGGCACCAATTCCGACGGTGCCCGACAAAGGGAGGACTACGAATGAATCCTGTGAAACTCAACGTCGGTACGGCAGCCGGAGCGTTGCTTGCCGGTACATGCCTTCTGGCCGGCCCAGCCCTGGCCGCCGACAAGGTCAAGATCGGTTTCGTCACGACGCTGACGACTCCGGCCGCCGTGATCGGCAACGACATGCGCGATGCCGCCAATCTGGCGATGGAACACATCGGGGCCAAGATGGGTGGTAAGCCGGTCGATCTGATCTTCGAGGACGACGGTTTCAAGCCGGAAATCGGCAAGCAGAAGACGGACAAGCTGGTCAAGCAGGACGACGTCGACTTCGTCACCGGCTATATCTGGAGCCACGTGCTGCTCGCGTCGCGCAAATCGGCGCTCGACGGCGGCAAGTTCCTGATCTCGGCCAACGCCGGCCCCTCGCAAATCGCCGGCAAGCTGTGCCACAAGAACTTCTTCTCGACCTCATGGCAGAACGACCAGACGCCGATGGCGATGGGCGAGGTGCTCAATCAGAAGGGCGTGAAGTCACTCTACATCATGGCGCCCAACTATGCCGCCGGCAAGAATATGGTGGCCGGCGTCGAGCGCACCTTCAAGGGCAAGGTGCTCGGCAAGGACTTCACCAAGTGGGGCAAGGACGCCCAACTCGACTTCTCCGCTGAACTCGCCAAGGCCAAGGCATCGGGTGCCGAGGGTATCTTCGTGTTCTATCCGGGCAAAGCCGGTGGCGCCTTCATCAAGCAGTACACCCAAGCCGGCCTACAGGGCAAAGTGCCGCTCTACACCGTCTTCACGGTCGACTCGATCGCGTTACCCAAACTGCAGAAGGCCAACCTCACCGGTGTGCTTGGCACCGAGAACACTCAGGAGTGGAGCCCGGATCTTGATAATGCAGCCAACAAGAAGTTCGTTGGCGACTTCAAGAAGAAGCATGGCCGCTATCCCTCCTTCTATGCCGCCCAATCCTATGACGCGATCATGCTGATCAAGTCGGCGGTCGACGCAGTGAATGGCGACACATCGAACATGGACGGCATGCGCGCTGCCATGAAGGCTGCCAACTATGAGTCCGTGCGCGGCAAGTACAGCTATGGCAACAACCACATGCCGATCCAGAACTTCTATCTGCGCAAGGTGGTCAAAGACGCCGACGGCAACTGGACGACCAACGTCGTCAAGACCGTTTATGAAAACCATCAGGACGTCTACGCCAAAGACTGCAAGATGAAATGAAGGCCCGGCCGGCAATGGCCGGCCTGCCAGCAGGTTTCAGGTTACAGGTTCAGGTTTCAGCGTGTGAATGCAGCCGCCTGTCCTGAAACCTGAAACCTTGAACCTGTAACCTGACCTCCCATGGACCTCTCCCTATTCGTCGTGCAGTTCCTGAACGGGTTGCAGCTCGGCGTGCTGCTGTTCCTGCTCGCCTCCGGCCTGACGTTGACGTTCGGGATCATGGATTTCGTCAATCTGGCGCACGGCTCGTTCTATATGATCGGCGCCTTTATCTGTGCCTCGCTGACGTTTGCGACTGGGTCCTTCATCTGGGGCGTGCTGCTCGCCATTCCGCTGATTACGATCGTCGGATTTGCCACAGAGTGGATCGTGGTGCGCAACCTCTATCCGCGCAACCATCTCGATCACGTGCTCGCGACCTTCGGCCTGATCCTGGTGTTCGACACCCTCGTGCAGTTGATCTGGGGCCCGGCGGGCATTGCCGTGCCACTGCCCAGATGGCTCGACGGGCAGGTGACATTGCCGGGCGGCATCATTTTTCCGACCTTCCGCCTGTTGATCATCACCGTCGGCCTCGCGATTGCCGCTGGTCTCTACTACCTCGTCAATCACACCCGGCTTGGCATGCTGATCCGGGCAGGCGCCTCGAACCGGACGATGGTCGGTGCGCTCGGCATCGACATTAAGACATTGTTCGCCGGTGTTTTTGCGCTTGGCGCTGCGCTTGCAGGCATCGCCGGCATGATGATCTCGCCGATCACCGAAGCCTCGATCGGCATGGGCAATGAGATCATCATCACGGCCTTTGTCGTAATCATTGTCGGGGGCATCGGCTCGATGAAGGGCGCGTTCGTCGCCGCCCTGCTGATCGGCCTGATCGACACCATGGGGCGCTCGTTCCTCGATGACATCTTCAAACTCGCGATGTCGACGGAGGCGGCCGAAACGGCGGCACCAGCAATCTCGGCGATGCTGATCTACATTCTGATGGCCATCATTCTCGCGGTCAGGCCGCAGGGCCTGTTCCCGCCGAAGGTGCGCTGACGATGGCGGAAAAGAGTGTCACGGATGGAGCGATTGCCGGCGGGGCCGTTGCGGGAAGACCGGCCCGCCGACTGACGCCGGCCTCGTACGTGATGTGGATTGGCCTTATCCTGCTCGCGGTCGTGCCGCCAGTCGCCTATTTCGCCGGCCACCAGTTCTGGCTCGACATCTTTACCCGCCTCGTCATTCTCTCGATCGCGGCCGTCAGCCTCAATCTGGTGCTCGGCTACGGCGGCCTGGTATCATTCGGGCATGCCGCATTTCTGGGGCTCGGCGCCTACGCTGTCGGCATTCCCGTGCACCATGCGATCAACGGTGAATTCGAAAGCATCGCGACGACCAACGGCTTCTTTCACGTCGCGCTGGCGGTTGCCGTCTCGGCTCTTTACGCCCTCGTCACGGGTGCGATCAGCTTGCGCACACGCGGCGTCCACTTCATCATGATCACGATGGCTTTCGGCCAGATGGTGTTCTTCGCGATCGTCTCTATCGAGGCCTATGGCGGTGATGACGGGCTCACGATCTATGAACGGTCGGAGCTGGCGTCAATCGACATCAACGATCCGCTGACACTTTACGCGCTCTGCTACGTCTCGCTTCTGATCGCGCTCTATCTCGTCTACCGCATCGTAAACTCGCGTTTCGGTATGGTCATTCAGGCGGCGCGCGGCAACGAGGAACGCGTTCGTGCGCTCGGCTTCAACGCCTATGCCTACCGTTTGCTCGCCTACGTCATCTCAGGTGCGATGTGCGGTTATGCCGGTGCGCTGCTTGGCAATTTCACAACCTTCATCTCGCCTGAAATGATGGACTGGACGCGGTCGGGCGAGTTGATGTTCATGGTCATCCTCGGCGGCGCGAGCAGCCTGTTCGGGCCGGTGATCGGTGCCTCGTTCTTTCTTTTGCTCGAAGAGGTGATGTCGGGCTTCACGGTCTACTGGCACCTGCCGTTCGGCATCATGCTGATTCTTGCGGTTTTATTCCTGCCGGGCGGTATCAGCGGCTTCCTCAACCGGCTCGGGGGGCGGCGCCGTGGCTGAGGTCATGCTCAAAACGACGAGCCTGCTCAAGAGCTTCGGTGGCGTCAGGGCTACCGACAACGTTTCGCTCGAGGTCGAGGCCGGGGAGATCCACGCCATCATCGGCCCGAACGGTGCCGGCAAGACGACCCTGGTCGCCCAGCTTTCGGGGCAGCTCAGGCCGGATGCCGGCCGCGTTCTGTTCAAGGGCCGCGACATTACCGACCTGCCGGCACATGCCCGCGCTCACGTCGGTATTGCCCGCTCGTTCCAGATCACATCGGTATTCATGGACTTGAGCGTGCTCGACAACGTCGCGCTATCGGTCCAGGCGCATCAGGGCCATTCCTTCAAGCTGTGGCGCCGGGCTCGCGGTGATGCTGGGCTAGAAGCGCCGGCAATGACCTACCTCGAGCAGGTCAACCTGGCGGATCGCGCGGGCGAGACCGCGGCCAGCCTGTCCCATGGCGAACGCCGTCAGCTCGAGGTCGCGATGGCGCTCGGTGGTGAGCCCCAACTATTGCTGCTGGACGAGCCGATGGCCGGCATGGGGGCCGAGGAATCGATGCTGATGGTGGACACCCTGAAATCCCTTCAGGGCAAGACCATGCTGCTGATCGAGCACGACATGGATGCCGTGTTCGCGCTTGCCGACCGCATTTCCGTGCTGGTTTACGGCCGCGTGATCGCAACCGGCACGCCCGATGAAATCCGCGCTAATGAAGCCGTGCGTCATGCCTACCTCGGGGAGGCGCACTGATGCTGCATGTCACCGGCCTCGAGACCTTTTACGGCAGCAGCCAGGCGCTGTTCGGTATGGCGCTCGATATCGAAGCGGGCGAAGTCGTCACCTTGCTCGGGCGCAACGGTATGGGCAAGACCACGACCATCAACACGGTCATGGGCATCCTCAAACCCGAACGCGGCACGGTGCGCTTCGAGGGCAATGATATTGCCGGCACGGCTTCGCACCGTATCGCCAAGCTCGGCCTCGGGCTGGTGCCGGAAGGTCGCCAGGTCTTTCCCAATCTGACCGTCCACGAAAACCTGGTTGCAACCGCGGCAAACCGGCTCGGTGCGCCGACACCCTGGACCATCGATCGCATCTTTGAGATGTTTCCGATGCTCGAGGCGCGACGGACCTCGATGGGCAACCTGCTTTCCGGCGGCGAACAACAGATGCTCGCCATCGGCCGGGCGCTGATGACCAACCCGCGTCTGTTGATTCTGGACGAGGCAACGGAAGGTCTGGCGCCATTGATCCGCGACGAGATCTGGTCGTGCCTGAAGCGCATCAAGCAGGATGGCTTGTCGATCCTGGTGGTCGACAAGAACGTCGCCGATCTCGTCAAGCTCGCCGACCGCCACTACGTCATCGAAAAGGGCCGTGTCGTGTGGTCCGGCACGTCGCCTGACCTCACCGCCAGCGAAGATGTGCAGCATCGTTATCTCGGCGTTTAGTGGCACGAAGCCGTTTGTCTCGACGCCGATTGCCGTTGATCCCGGACGACACCTCGGCGCACAATCAGCCACGATCGACGTCGGCTGATGAAACACAGGAGACCCCGCCATGCGCAAACCAACAGGCCTCGGGATCTGGTGTTCGACCAATGTGCTCAGCCGGGCGGAACTCGCCGAACTTGCAACTTCGGTCGAGCGCCACGGGTACGATACGCTCTGGTATCCCGAATCGCTTTCCTACGAGAGCTTTGCGATGGCCGGTTTCCTACTCGCCCAGACTTCGAAGCTGCAGGTCGCGAGTGGTATTGCGAACATCTATGCGCGCGACGCGACGACGTCGGCTCAAGGTCACGACAGTCTCAACCGGCTCTACGGCAACCGCTTCATCCTCGGCCTCGGCGTCTCGCACGTGCCATTGGTCGAAGGTGCTCGCGGGCATGACTACGGCCGTCCGGTCACGACCATGCGCAGGTATCTCGATGCGATGGCGGCAGCTAAAATCGATCCGACGATCAAGATCGATAATCGCGCCATTGTTCTGGCAGCCCTCGGCCCGCGCATGCTGAAGCTGTCGAGTGATATGACCAAGGGTGCGCACCCCTATTGCGTAACGCCCGAACACACGGCCGAGGCCCGCGAAATCATGGGACCTGATGCCTGGCTGTGCGTCGAACAGAAGGTCTGCCTGACCAGCGACGAAGCTACGGCGCGAAGCATCGCGCGCCAGCAAATGGCGCGTTACATGGCGCTAGCCAACTATCGCAACAACTGGCTGCGTCTCGGTTTTACCGAGGACGAGTTCACAGGCGAGGGCTCGACGCGCTTTCTCGATGCGATGGTCGTGTGGGGCGGTGAAAGCCAAATCCGCGCTTCGATCGAAGCGCATGCCAAGGCCGGCGCCGATCAGGTCATCCTGCAGGCTTTCAGGCCCGATGGCGGAATGGGGACCGATCCGGCAGCGCTCGAGGCTTTCGCACCGGCCAGGAGCTAGTATCATGGGTGTTGCGATCGGTGTCGGCCTGATGGAGTGCCCGTTCGGGGATGCGGCGGGCTACTGGCGCTGGATCGACATGTGCGAATCTGGCGGTGTCGATTCGATCTGGCAGACAGACCGCATCGTCGGGCCGCCGCCGATGCTCGAATGCATGGCGCTGATGGGTGCGCTTGCCGGGCGCACCAAGCGGCTGCGCTTCGGCATGAACGTGCTCTCACTCGCCCACCGCGACCCGGTGCTGGTCGCCAAGCAGTGTGCGACCGTCGATTTCCTGTCGCACGGGCGCATGCTGCCGGCCTTCGGCATCGGCTCACCGCGGGCGCCGGAATGGCAGGTGCTCGGCTACGATACGCGCACGCGCGGCGCCAAAACCGACGAGGCGCTCGACATTATCACCAGGCTTTGGGCTCAGGACGAAGTTACCTACGACGGGCGGCATTTCCAACTCAAGGGTGCCACCATCATGCCGAAGCCGGTGCAGTCCGAACTACCCATGTGGATCGGCGGCAGTTCTGAGGCTGCGATCAGGCGTACGGCGCGCATCGGTACGGGCTGGATATCAGGCCCTGAGACACCCGCCGAGATTGCCCCGATTGTTGAGCGCATTCGCGCAGCCGTGATCGAGGCTGGCCGCTCGATCGACCATGATCACTACGGCGCCGGCCTGCCCTTCTATTTCGGCCAGCCAACGGCCGATCATCTCGCAGCACCGATGGCGGCCTATCATGCGCGCACGGGCAATGATCCGCTCGACTACTTCGCGGTTGGTGATGGCGACGACATTGTGAAACGCCTCGGTGAATTCGGGCGCGCCGGTATCTCGAAGTTCATCCTGCGCCCGACGGGGCGTGACGGCGGGGAGGTTCTCGAGCAGACCGGGCGCCTGATCGATGAAATTCTGCCGCGTGTGACGGAGTTGCAGCGGTTGGTGCCCGAGAACTGAGATCGCGCCTCGCGGCAAGAGGGAGGCCGGCCTCGCGCTCCGTCGGGAGGCATAGCCTCCCGAACCCCTCCAGTTTGTTTCAATACTCCTCGACGTCGGAGTGGTCCTCGAAGAACTTACGCTTCAGGCGTTCCATCTTTTGGTTCTCGAAGGCGCGCTGGACGAGTAGCTCGTAGTTGCGTTTCCACTGCATTTGCAACTTGGCATTCATCGATAGCGAACGCATCGAGGCGATGTCGGGATCGATGGTGCGTGAGCGCTTGGCGTCCATCCATAAGTCGTCGCGCTTCCACTCCGGCATGCCGAGGTCCTTGATCGCGTCCCACAGCGATCGTGTTGGACCTTCCTCGTCGTAGCTTGCGAACGGTGTACCCGTATACAAGCTGTCGGAATACATGCTCATGCCCGAGACTTCCATCTCGGCGGCTTCGATGACTTTCTGCGCGGTTTCCTTGGCGGCCAGCGGCGAGGCGGCGGCGACACCGAAAAAGTTTCGTCGGCTAAGATTCATGGGTGCTCTCCGTTCCCCAGCACGGCGCACAGGCGGGCACGCGCGAGCGCCATACCGTTGCTGATGATAGGGGTGCCAGTTGCGGGCGTTTCGGTTTCCCTAATCCCCGGCGCCGACGGGCCGTTCGCAGCTGCGAATTCCGCTAACCGGGGAGATCGTGTTCGATCAGAAGCCGACTGGCATATGATGCCCAACACGACGAGCCACGACGCACACCTGATACACCCAAGCGCACACCATGACCGTCGCCACTCGTGTATATGTACCGATTGTGGCCAATTTCCAGCCTCCATTGGCTGGAATGATCAAATCAACTTCAGCGCCTTGAAGCTGGCATGGCCGGAACGCCCGACGACAATATGGTCGTGCAAGCTGATGCCCAGGGGCTTCGCTGCTGCCTCGATCATGCGGGTCATTTCGATGTCGGTGCGTGAGGGCGAGGGGTCGCCGGAGGGATGGTTGTGGACCAGGATTAGTGCCGTTGATGAGAGCTCGAGTGCGCGCTTGACGACCTCGCGGATGTAAACGGGCGTGTGGTCGACCGTGCCCTGGCCCTGGATCTCGTCCGCGATCAATCTATTCTTCTTGTCGAGGAACAGGATGCGGAACTGTTCACGCGTTTCGTAGGCCATGGCAGCTCGGCAATAGGCGAGAACCTGCTCCCAGGTGCCGAGCACCGGTTTGTCTAGAATACCGGTCTGCATCATGCGCAGCGCGCCGGCCCGCACGAGCTTGATCTCGAAAACGACAGCAGCGCCAACACCCTTCACTTCGCGCAGCAGGTGCTCAGGTGCGTGCATCACTTCGGCAAACGAGCCGAAGCGCGCGATCAGGCGCTTGGCGATCGCCTTGGTGTCGCGGCGCGGGATGGCGCGGAACAGGACGAGTTCGAGCAGTTCATAATCAGGCAGTGCATCGCTGCCGCCCTTGGTGAAACGTTCGCGTAGGCGCTGGCGGTGGCCGTCAGGTCCGGCAGCCGGATCGCTCAGCGCATCTCGAAAGCCGGTCTTGAGATCGAGCGCTGCCTGCTCGGGTGTCCCATCGCCAGGTTTGGCCGGCTCGTCGCTCATGGCACGCCGCGATGCCTCATGAAATCTCGTAGGGCGGATGATGCAGGCCCGCCGGCGAATAGGTAAAAACCTCGCAGCCCGTTTCGGTGACGCCAACGGCGTGCTCGAACTGGGCTGAAAGCTCACGGTCGCGCGTCACCGCCGTCCAGCCGTCACTCAAAACCTTCACCTGCGGTCGGCCGAGATTAATCATCGGTTCGATAGTGAACAGCATGCCGGGCTTGAGTTCCGGACCTTCACCGGCAACACCATAGTGCAGGATGTTGGGACGGTCGTGGAAAACGCGCCCGAGGCCGTGTCCGCAAAAATCGCGCACGACGCTGCAGCGCTGGCTTTCGGCATATTTCTGGATGGCAGCACCGATATGCCCGGTCGTGTGGCCGGGCTTGACGGCTGCAACGCCGCGCATCAGCGCTTCGTATGTCACCGAGAGCAGCCGTTCGGCTTTGCGATTGATCCGGCCGACCGGGTACATCCGGCTGGTATCGCCGTGCCAGCCGTCGACGATCAGTGTGATGTCGATATTGACGATGTCGCCCTCGCGCAGCGGCTTTGGGTTCGGAATGCCGTGGCAGACGACGTGATTGATCGATGTGCACAGCGAATGGGTATAACCACGATAGTTCAAGGTGGCGGGAATGGCGTTGTTGTCCAGGGCGAACTCGAACGCCAGCCGGTCCAGTTGTTCGGTCGAGACGCCCGGCCGGACGTGAGCGGCCAGCATGTCGAGAGCGGCGGCAGCGAGCTGGCCGGCCTTGAGCATGCCGGCGAAGGCTTCGGGGCCGTGCAGCGGAATTTCGGTGTCCGGCGCCTGCGGCCGAGTGACGTCTAGATTGGACATTTCGTTGTCTTCTTGATTCCCACGCTAGTGTTCCGACTCCAACGCTTGGTTCCCAAACGTCTCCGCCAGAACCCTAGCCAACTTCTTGTTTGTGTTCTGGATTCACGAACACGATCCGACCTGCACCCGGAATCAAGTGTTGGATCCAGAACACTAACGCCGGCCGGGACGAATGCCCAACAGAACGCAAGCAATTCTGCCGGCATTACATCGTCATGTCCGTGCCGACCTGCAACCGAAACCGAATAAAAACCCCGACACCGTCGCGGAGTGTTGCATGATAGTGTGATGGACAGGCGAAGTCATCTGCGCAAAGCAGACGGATGTGAACGGCTAGGGAGTGAACCATGCGAGGGCAACGTAACCGGACAGCCAACTGGCGCGAATATCCGCGCTATCCGGACCCCGCGATCGAGATCATCGACCCGCGCTTCGAAAAATACCGGATCTTTTCAGCGGCGGTCGAGCGGCTTTATACCGGTTGCCGGTGGGCGGAGGGGCCGGTCTGGTTCGGCGACGGGCGCTATCTGTTGTGGAGCGACATCCCGAACCAGCGCATTCTCAAGTGGGAAGAGGAAACGGGGCGGGTCTCCGTCTACCGCCGTCCGAGCGACTTTGCCAACGGCAACACGCGCGACCGCCAGGGCCGACTCGTCACCTGTGAGCATGGCGCCAGGCGTGTGACGCGAACCGAATACGACGGCTCGATCACCGTGCTCGCCGACAATTTCGAGGGTAAGCGGCTCAACTCGCCCAATGATGTCGTGGTCAAATCGGACGGTTCGATCTGGTTCACCGATCCGCCGTTCGGCATTCTCGGCAACTACGAGGGCTACAAGGCGGAGCCGGAGATCGGCCAGCACGTTTTCCGGTTCGATTCCGAGACGGGGGAGCTTGCGAACGTTGCCGATGACGTATTGGGACCGAACGGGCTCGCTTTCTCGCCGGATGAGACGATCCTCTATGTCGTCGAATCACGCGGAGAGCCCTATCGCAAGATCCTGGCCTACGATGTCAGCGCCGACGGGCGGAGCCTCGCGAACAAGCGCGTCTTGATCGACGCCGGCCCGGGCGGCACGCCTGACGGCTTCCGGGTCGACATCGACGGCAACCTGTGGTGCGGCTGGGGCATGGGGGCTGCCGAACTCGACGGCGTCCACGTGTTCGACGCCGACGGTGAGTTGATCGGCCGGATTGTGCTGCCTGAGCGCTGCGCCAATGTCTGCTTCGGCGGCCCTAAACGCAACCGGCTATTCATGGCCGCCAGCCAATCGCTCTATGCCGTCTATGTGAATACGCAGGGGGTCAAAGGAGGATAGCGGTGTTAGAGCGCCGGGCGATAAATGTGCATCACTTCATGACCTCCGGCGGTTCATTCGGGCAGGCGCGGCGCGCAGCGCGATGCGGTGCATCGGGCAAGCGACTCAACGCACCCGATGGGCCGCCAGAGGTCACCCGAAGGGCCGGACGCATATGGCCGCTGGCGGCGTCGCGCGCCGCTTGTGATACCCGTATCACGGCGCAACACGCTCCTGGCCAGCGGTCAAATCCGTCTCGGTGAAGCGTTGCACATTTATCGCCCGGCGCTCTAGGCTGCGCGAGGCAGCGCCGCATCGCTGCGGCCTGTACCGACGCCGGATCGCGTCAGTTCAAATGCGATCGCATCGATAGCATCGCGCCAGTTCGAGGCGATGTCGATATGGGCGAGGCCGAACGTTTCAAGGGCATCGGCCGGCGCACCGCCGTCACGGAAGACACGGGCGCAGATCTGGCGGGCGACTGCCGTTGCATGGTGCCACTGAGCATTGTCTTTGGAGAACGTCGTCATAGCGCTTGAACCTTTCCTTGACCTTGGGCCATGTACTTTGGCGGGCGACGCCAAAGACGCTGCTTTACGATGCCCGCTGCCTCCCGACCGGGGAGAAAACTGAGGCAAGTGCATCTGCCGCTCCTGGGCTTCGTGACGCGGGACCGGGTTCCACGAAGCGATCGAGCAAGACTTTGCGGGTCACTGACAAATACACTTGCCAACCCTTATGTGCGCAGTCTCACCACCGCGCCAACCTGAGAACTTGACCGGTCCGGAACGCTTGCGCTTTGGACCGGTATTACTTTCGGTGATCGGCTGCCCGTTTCGGGAACGCCTGCAACAACGCTTGCAGCGATGGCACCGACCGACTGCCACTGATCAACACTCACAACTGATTGTTCGACTGACACGACAACGCCTCACGGTTCTGAACTTCACTCAACCGCGCCGCAATGGATCGGGCAGCGCGGAAATGACGCCACGACAACTCTGACGGACACGACCGGATACTCTGGAGACTGACGCGAACCTGACCCGTTAACGCCCGGGTCCGGCAAGCCGCCTGCGCATTTGCGCGAACCGCGCTTCGGCGGCGGCTTGCCGATGTTTCTCGAACACGCGGGGGAGCGTGCCTTTCGGGGTCTGGCGACCCGACGCAGACGCAACTGACAACGCGACGGACTGTACTAACTCTCGGGGACGCAAACTCGACGCCAACGCAACGCCACTCGGATCCGCCGCCTCTATGAACTCTGCAACACTGCGGCCGGTTACGCGAAGATCGCTGCTCGCATGGCGAACGCAAACAAACGGCCGACTGCGGGGCAACTTCGAACCAACGCAACTTGAACGCAACTGATCAAACTCATGAGACCGGTGCACGCAGACGATTGCACGGGGATCCCAACGCGAGACAAACTCAGTACGGATATTGTGAATTTCTGACTGGTACATTTGACCGGCTGCCTGAACGCAAGATTACACAGAGGATGGCGGGCGAACCGATACGCGGAACTAACTCGAACTCGACCAGGGAACGAACGCAAACGCTGCAGTTACAAACGCATACCGTGAGGGCGGCGGGTTACTTTGTGCGAGGCGGGGGGGGGGTGTGCACTCGCGACAGGGGAGAATTAATCGTTGCTTCGTGGCCACATCTTGACGCAATGCTGGTTATTCGACGACTTTTGAATTGACCTCGGTCCGAACACAACATGGCAGGCAGGCAAAGACTCCGCGGGAACTGCCAGGAGTTCTGCGTCAAGGATTTGATCTTGAATATTTATTCTGCTGTATCGGCGATATTTTAGAACCCGCCGAAGGGCCGCCGCGATCCTGTCGCTACCAGATTGTTCGCTCTATTTTTTCCACAGGTAATTTGTGAAGTCTGGATTGGCGGAGAAAAATTCAGTTCTGTTCAGCTGCGTAAAAGGCGGCTTTCAGGCTGGCGATGCTCAGGAAGATGCAAATCACGGCATTCCAGCCGGCAAGCGAGAGCCCGAGAATCACGAGGGCGGGTTCGGCGCAGTTGACGACGTTGACGTTGCGGATGGAGCTCAGCAGTTTGGCGCCGCCGCCCGCGAACCCTGCGGTACCGCCGGCGCATGTCGTTGGCGCATCCCAGAAACCCCACTCGACGCCCGCGTGATAGACGCCGAAGGCGGCGTTGGCGAGCAGGATCATCGAAGTGAAGAAGAACAGCGCGACGGCAACCGAACGATTGTCGGTGGCGAGCATGGTGAGCGCGACGAACAGAACCGGGATCGCGACGTAATAGGCATAGCGCTGCTGCAGACACATCGGACAGGGCGCGTAGCCGCCGATGTGCTCGAAAGCAAGCGCGCATGCGATCACGGCGACCGCTGCAAACAGGACCATCGCGCCCCATTGATAGGCTGGCTGGTTGGATATCGAGGATGTCGTGATGGCCATCGGGTTTGTTCGCGGTTGAGTTGCTGTCGCGCTGACTGGGTGGGTGCGTTCTAAAGCAGGTATTTAATGGCGATGAAACCGCCGAAAAGTAGGACCAGGAAGATCGTAAACATCAGCCCGAGCCGCTTCTCGATGAACTCGCGGATCGGCTGGCCGAAAAGGTAGAGCAGGCCGGCGATGGCGAAGAATACGAGCGCCCGTGATGCAGCCGATGCGACCAGAAACACCGAGAAATCGAGTTCGGTGACGCCGCTTGCAATGGTGATCACCTTATAGGGAAACGGTGTGGTGCCGGCCGTAAACACGATCCAGGCGCCATAGTCATTGTAGTTGCTCGCAAAGCTGGCGAACTTTTCACCATAGCCGTAGAGGTCGAGCAGGGGCTTGCCGATCTGGTCGAACAGCACGTAGCCGATCAGGTAGCCGGCGATGCCGCCGAGCACCGATCCAACCGTTGTAATCGCAGCAAACGTCCAGGCGCGCGCCCGATCGGCAATGACCATCGGGATCAGCATGATGTGCGGCGGAATCGGAAAGAACGAGCTTTCAACGAACGCGATCGCGAACAGCCAGCCGGGTGCATGGCGGTGTTCGGCAAGCCCCATCACCCAGTCATACAGTCGTCTCAGCATCTAGCCCCCGGTCGTGAAGGTGTTGCGTGACGTAGGGCCAGCAACCGACCTTGTCCAGAGCGCATACTGCCTGAAATTCATGAAAGAGACGTTCGAGGCGGCACTTTGGCATCGCGCCTCGACGCAGTGCCGTCGGCGCAAACAAAAAGGCCGGCAAAATGCCCGAAGGCACTCTGCCGGCCCGCTCACGATCATCATGCCGGGAGGAATTCGGCAATCAGATCAGTTGGTTGTGCGTCAAGCTTCGGCTTCGTGGCCGGAGAGGCCTGATTGATGCTGGTTCTGGAACAGTGCCTTGACGGCGCGAACCAGGTCAGAGGCAGCCTTCGCCCGTTCCATGCTCACGCGCTTGGCGATATGCGTCATTTCTTCGTTGGAAGGCGCCCAGACCGGCATTCCATGATGCTGTCTCATGATTAAATCTCCTCATGTCATCTTGTTGTTGATGTACAGATAGCCACCTAGATACAGAGCTACAAACGATCCTTTCTCAGGCAATGAGTTAGAAAATCTAATGAATACGAAGCCAATGCCGCCACTAAATGCGCTGCGCGCCTTCGAGGCCGCTGCACGCCATCTGAGCTTTGCCAGGGCAGCAGACGAACTGCACGTGACGCCGGCCGCGCTCAGTCATCAGATTAAGTCGCTGGAGACGTTTCTCGACGTTCGCTTGTTTGTTCGTAAGACGCGTGCAGTCGAACTCACAGAGGCAGGTGCCGCGCTTTTTCCGGGCCTGAATGCGGCCTTCGGACAGATCCGCCAGGCGCTTGCGGCGATCGAAGTGACGAAAACCGACAACGTCCTGGTCATCAGTTCAGCTCCGGGAGTGACGGCCAAATGGCTGGCGCCGCGGCTTTACCGGTTCCTCGAGGCATACCCCGAGATCGACGCACGCATCTCATCGAGCCAGACCCGGGCAAATTTCCTGACCGACGGTGTCGACCTCGCGATCCGCAATTCATTCGGCGATCCCGAAGGGCTCCATTTCGAGAAGCTGGCCGAGGTGCGCCTGGTCGTTGCGGCGAGCCCGAGGTATGTCGAAGAGAACGGGCCGTTCGAAGCGCCGGCGGATCTGCTCGAGGCAACACTCATCCACGACGACTCGCTTGGCCGCGTCAAAGGCATGCCCGGCTGGGATGACTGGTTCCAGGCAGCGGGCGTCGAAGTGGCCGGTCAGCGCCGTGGCGTCCGTTTCAACAGCACCGATCACATGATCGATGCCGCCGAAGAAGGTGCCGGTGTGTTGCTTGCAGCCGACCTGGTGCTGCATGATGACCTCAAACGTGGCCGGCTCATTCAGCTGTTCGATCTGGCAGTGCCGACCGGGCGGGCATTTTACGTCGTTTGTCCGTCCGGCAGGGAAAACGACGCGAAGATCAAGGCTTTTCGTGAGTGGCTGGTTGATGAGATCCAGGCGATGGATTGCTGACAGGTTCCAAGTCAGCGGCAAGCTGCAGGACGATTTCGTTGAGCACGAAACGCCCCTCGGCGGTGGTGCGCAGGCGGTCTGTCTCGGCATCGTGGACCAGCCAATCCTCGGCAATGAGATCCTGCAATGATTGGCGGCCCGGACGAACGCCGCCGATTGACGCGAGGCGCCCAAGGTCGAGGCCTTCGGCGAGGCGCAGGCCCATCAGCAGCAGTTCGTCAGCCTGTTCCGCGGTCGTGAGGATTTCGCGTTCGTTGACGCCCGTACCGGTCATTTCGACGGCCTCGCGCCAGGCTTCGGGCCGTCGCACTGTCGAAGTTGCCGTGCGTCGGCCGTCGGCAATGATGCGGCCATGGGCACCCGGGCCGATACCGGCATATTCGCCGTAGCGCCAGTAGAGCAGGTTGTGGCGGCATTGTTGGCCCGGTCTGGCATGGTTGGAGATCTCGTAGGCCGCGAGACCGGCAGCCGATGTGATCTCAGCCGTCAGCTCGAAGAGTTCTGCAGCTTCCCGGCTGGCGGGAACCCGGAGGCGGCCCCTGGCATGGAGGTCGGCAAACGGTGTGCCGTCTTCGATCGTGAGCTGGTAGAGCGAAAGATGGCCGGGGCCGATGGCTATGGCATCGCCGAGTTCTCTTTGCCATTGCGATGCCTTCTGGCCGGGGCGGGCATAGATCAGATCGAACGAATAGCGTTCGAAGGTTCGGGCCGCGATCTCGATTGCCGCCCGTGCTTCGCCGGCGGTGTGCAAGCGGCCTAGCGCTTTCAGGTCGTCGTCGATGAGCGATTGGACGCCAAGCGATACGCGATTGACGCCGGCTGCGCGGTAGCCCGCGAACCGACCGGCCTCGACACTCGACGGATTGGCTTCGAGCGTGATCTCGGCGTCCGGATCGATCGACCAGAAGCGCCCGATTTCATCGAGGATGGCGCCGACGGTTGCCGGCTCCATCAACGACGGTGTGCCGCCGCCGAAAAAGATGCTCGACACATCACGCGGACCTGTGAGCTCGCGGTGCCTACGAATGTCTCTCAGATAGGCCTTGCGAAATGCGGTCTCATCGACACCACCGTGGCGGACATGGCTGTTGAAATCACAATAGGGACACTTCGACTGGCAGAACGGCCAATGGATGTAGACACCGAAGCCGGCCGGATCAGGGTTGCGCGTCGACATCTCAACCGTTCGCTGCGTCGCTGTCGGCGCCTTCGATGCATGCCTTGATGAACGCACTGCAGGCGCGGGCGCGATGGGAAAGGCCGCCGTTGGGCCAGTCGGCGAAGCGGCCGTGCTTTTCTTCCGACGTCATTTCACCGAACGTCCGGGCAGTACCGTCCGGTTGGAACATCGGATCATAGCCGAAACCCTGTTCGCCTCGCGGTGGCCATTGCAAGGTGCCGAAGACCTTGCCCTCGAAGGCACCGTCACTGCCGTCTGGCCAGGCGATCACCAATGTGGCGTTGAAGTTGGCCCGCCGGCCTGCGGGCGACCAGCCAACTGCCGCCTCGACCTCGTCGCGAACGCGCTGCATGGCGGCGGCAAAATCCTTATTCGGCCCGCCCCATCGCGCCGAATAGATGCCCGGCGTACCGCCGAGCGCTTCGACCTCCAGGCCGCTGTCGTCGGCGAGCGCCGGCAGGCCGGTTGCATCGCACGCCGCACGCGCTTTGAGGCGGGCATTGGCCTGGAACGTCGTGCCAGTCTCCTCGGGCTCGGGCAGATCGAGATCGGCAGCGGAGGTGACCTCGACGCCGTAAGGTGCGAGCAATTCGGCGAATTCGGCAATCTTGCCCGGGTTGTGGCTGGCGATCACGAGGCGGTCACCGCGCCTGAGCTTGTTCATATCCGCTATCTCTTGCGCCAACTCAGTTCTCGAAGCCCCAGATGCGCGGTTCGGCGAATTCGAGGCTATTGCCCGAGGGGTCGCGGAAATAGATCGAACGCCCGCCCTGCGGCCATTCGAAATCCATCTCGATTTCGATACCGGCCGAGGTCAATCGTCGGCGCCAGTCCTCGATGCCCTGAGCATCGGCGCGAAAGCAGACGTGGCCGGAGCCGACGGCGCCATGCGGCGGAACGGGAATGCCGACGGTCGATACCTCGCGGGTTGCCTTGGGATCGAACAGCAGCAGGATCTGGTTGGCGCAGCGGTAGAACAGGTGGCGGCCCACAACCTTTGCAAACGGCTCGAAGCCGAGCACATCCCGGTAGAATGCTTCTGCCGCGTCGAGGTCGTCGACGTAGAGTGCGGCTTCGAGGATCGCTACGGGCGGTTCATGTGTGTCACTGGCATTGGTCATAAGTCGCCTGCCTTTCAGAGCACGTCAGGCGACCGACAGCTTCTGCAGGGCGACAAGTTCCTCGACGCCCTTGCGTGCGAGGCTCATCAGTTCGTCGAACTGGGCCTGCGTGAACGGTTCGCCTTCAGCGGTCCCCTGAACTTCGACGATACCACCGGCCCCCGTGATCACGAAGTTCGCATCCGTTTCGGCTTCAGAATCCTCGGCATAGTCGAGATCAAGGATGACATTGCCGTCGTGGATCCCGGCAGATACGGCGGCAATCTGGTCTTTGAGCACATTGCCCGGCACCATCTCGCGCTTGTGCATCCACGAAATGCAATCATGGAGCGCAACCCAGGCGCCGGTGATCGCGGCCGTGCGCGTACCGCCGTCGGCCTGAATCACATCGCAGTCGACGGTGATTTGGCGCTCGCCGAGCCGTTTCAGATCGACGACGGCGCGCAGCGAACGGCCGATCAGGCGCTGGATCTCGTGGGTACGGCCCGAGGGCTGGCCGCGCGTTACCTCACGGCGGGTGCGCTCGTGCGTGGCGCGCGGCAGCATTGCGTATTCGGCCGTCACCCAGCCGCGGCCCTGGCCCTTGAGCCACGGTGGAATGCGTTCTTCGAGGCTGGCGGTGCAGAGCACGTGCGTGTTGCCGAACTTGACCAGGCAGGAACCTTCGGCGTGAAGGGAGACGGCGCGTTCGAATGCGACGCGGCGCAACTCGTTGTTCTGACGCTTCGAGGGGCGCATGAGGGGGTAAACTTTCGCAGCTTGAGGCGGGTTTCGGGTCGTGCCGTACGGGGCAGGTGGATTTGCGCGCAAACTAGGCCAGCGCCGGCCAACCTTCAAGCTGAAAGCCCCGCTGTCCCCGCAATCGCGCCGGTGACAGGCAGAGGTTAGATTGACGCCAGCGCGGTTCGCGCCAATATTTCGGTTCCGGCCGGACGGAGAGCCGCGAAAAGCTGCCTGAAAAGCCGCGAATGAACGTAACATTGGAACAGACGCATGTCTGAAGACCCAACCCATTATACCACGCTAAACGATCGTTCCCGCACGATCCTGCATCAGATCGTGGAGAGTTATCTGGCGACCGGCGAGCCGGTCGGCTCGCGCAACCTGTCACGCGAACTGCCGATCGCGCTGTCGCCGGCCTCCGTGCGCAACGTCATGGCCGATCTCGAACATCTCGGCCTGATCGCGGCGCCGCACACGTCTGCCGGTCGCCTGCCGACGGAGCAGGGGCTGCGCCTGTTCGTCGATGCGCTGCTCGAGACCGGCAATCTCAGCGACGAAGAACGCCGGCAGATCGAAACCAACTTCGGCGGTGAACGTGACCGCTCGGTCGAAGAGGTTCTGGCAGAGGCGAGCGAGATGATCTCGGGCCTCTCGCATTGCGCCGGACTGGTCATATCTGAAAAGCAGATCGGCCGGCTGAAGCATATCGATTTCGTGCCGCTCGAACCGGGCAAGGCCCTTGTGATCCTCGTTGGCGAGGACCAGAGCATCGAAAACCGGGTGATCGAGCTGCCGGCGGGCCTGCCGGCTTCGGCCCTGGTCGAGGCCTCGAATTACCTCAACGCCAACATTCGCGGTGTCACGATCTCGGAGGCGCGCAAGACCGTTGAGGCCAACCTGGCGGCGCAGCGCGCTGAACTCGACAAGGTCACGCAACAGCTCATCACGTCGGGGCTTGCTGAGTGGTCCGGCTCACTCGATGACCGGCGAAGCCTGATTGTGCGCGGACGCTCGCACCTCCTCAAAGACCTGCATGCCGAAGAGGAGATCAACCGGATCCGGCAGTTGTTCGACGATCTCGAGTCGAAGAACGATATCGTGCAATTGCTTGGACTTGCCGAGCGTGGCGAAGGCGTCAAGATATTCATCGGTAAGGAAAATAAATCATTTTCACTGTCGGGCTCGTCACTGATCATCGCGCCCTTCCAGGATACGGACCAGAACATCGTTGGCGTGCTCGGCGTGATTGGTCCGAAGCGGCTCAACTATGCCCGCGTTATCCCGATGGTCGATTTCACCGCACAGGTGGTGAGCCGGATGCTCACTTGATTTTGCGCGGCGACGACTGATATCTGCACCAGACACGGAATCAATGCCGGCCGAGCAAGCGCGTCGGTGCGGTAATTGCTGCTGGCCAATTCAAAGCAAACGAGATGAACATGAGCGATCCAACGCGACCCCAAGGCACGTCCGGCGATCCCGAGGGCGACGGCGATCGCGGGGCGAATGCGGAGAACGCCGGCCCGACCGGCGGCCATTCGGCAGAAGATGCCCTCGATCAAGGGGCGGCCGGCGAAAGGCTTCAGGCGAAAGCCTACGTCGATCCCTCGATCGCAGCCGAAGCGCGGCTCTTGGAGCTGGAGGCTGAGGTGGCCGACTACAAGGACCGATTCCTGCGCGCCCATGCCGAAATGGACAACTTGCGCAAGCGCAGCGAACGGGAGAAGGCGGATGCGGCGAAATACTCGATTTCACGGTTCGCTGGAGACATGCTGGGCGTTGCTGACAACCTGCAGCGGGCGCTGGACGCGGTCACGGCATCCGGCGAGGAACCGCCGGCAGCCGCCAAGCCGTTGATCGACGGCATCGAACTGACCGGCTCGGAACTGCAGAAGGCGCTGGAGCGCAACGGCATCACGAAACTGGAGGCGCTCGGCCAGATTTTCGATCCGAACGTTCATCAAGCGGTGATGCAGGAGGAAAACAAAGACGTTGCCGAGGGCACCGTGCTCAATGTCTTCCAGGATGGCTACCAGATCGGAGAACGGGTACTGAGACCCGCCATGGTCGTCGTCGCGCGCGGCGGTCCAAAGCCCGAGAAAGTGCCGGAGAAAGCCGAGATGCCGACGGGCACGCCGGCCAACGACGACACGCCACCGGATGACCAGTCGGGGCCCGAGGGGCCACGCGAGGGCGGGCCGGCATAGCAAGATCGCCGGAAAAAATTTGCCCTACCTCGTAACCCGTCTGAGCGTTAGATTGTAGCGGCCGGGTTCGCCAAGTAAGCTGCCGGTGCCCGCCAGAATGCGGTCGATTCCGTGGTGGATCAGGCGTGCCGCACCGCCCATCACGACCACGTCGCCTGAGCGCAGCAGAATGCGTCGTGTCGGGTCTCGCCGCTTGAGGCCGCCGACTCGAAACCAGGCATCATCTCCCAGCGAAATTGAGACGACGGGCGCTGAATAGTCCTCCTCGTCCTTATCGACGTGGAGGCCGAGTTTGGCGCCCGGTTCGTACCAGTTGACGAGGCAGGCTTCGGGCTCGACGTCAACATCTGCAACCCGGTGCCAGATATCGAGGAACTGCGCCGGTAGCGCCGGCCAGGGCCTGCCGGTTTCGGGGTGATGGGCCTGATAGCGATAGCCTTCGTCTTTACTCGTCACCCAGCCGAGGGTGCCGCAATTGGTCATGCGCACCGACATCGCCTGCCCGGTTTTTGGCATCCGCGGCACGTAAAGCGGTGCCTGTTCAACGACATCTTCGATGGCAGCCAGCAAGTTGCCCTGCTCGCCTTCATCGAGGAAGGCGGCAAGATGCTGAAAGCCTTCCGGTGCGTAGTTCGAAGGGGTCATGGGACGAACCTATGCCAAGGCTTACGAATTTCGTTCATGCCAGCGCGCCACAACGCCGCAAAAATACGTGGCCAGCCTTGAAAAATCATCTTGAAAGCGCATCTCCCATGCGTTGCAGGGCAGGCGGCCCGCGCCTATATACGCCCCAGCACCCACATCGAACTCCAGGGAGCCGAGACTTCAGGTTGCGGTTGCGACCGGAAGTGCTGCCGGAGGCTTCAAAAGAGATCCGGCCGGTTCGCCGCAATACGAGAGGACTTTGAGACATGTCGAAAGTGATTGGGATCGACCTCGGCACAACCAACTCCTGTGTCGCTGTGATGGACGGTGGTGACCCGAAAGTCATCGAAAACGCCGAGGGCGCGCGCACGACGCCATCGATCGTCGCATTCACCGACGACGGCAAGGAAAAGATCGTCGGCATTGCCGCCAAGCGCCAGGCTGTGACCAACCCCGAAAATACCTTCTTTGCCATCAAGCGCCTGATCGGCCGGCGCTACGATGACAGTGTGGTGGAAAAGGACAAGCAACTCGTCCCGTATAAAATTGTCAAAGCCGACAATGGCGATGCCTGGGTCGAGGCCTACGGCAAGAAGTATTCGCCCTCGCAGATCTCGGCCGACATCCTGATCAAGATGAAGGAAACCGCCGAGGCCATGGTCGGCGGCAAGGTGACCCAGGCGGTTATCACGGTACCGGCCTATTTCAACGATGCCCAGCGCCAGGCAACCAAGGACGCCGGTAAAATCGCCGGGCTCGAAGTTCTGCGCATCATCAACGAGCCGACGGCGGCCGCCCTCGCCTACGGTCTCGACAAGAAGGAAGGCGCCAAAACTATTGCCGTTTATGACCTCGGCGGCGGCACTTTCGATGTATCGATCCTGGAGATCGGCGATGGCGTCTTCGAGGTGAAATCGACCAATGGCGATACGTTCCTTGGCGGTGAAGACTTCGACTTGAAGCTGGTCGGCTATCTGGCCGATGAGTTCAAAAAGGAAAACGGCATCGACCTGCGCAACGACAAGCTTGCCCTGCAGCGCCTCAAGGAAGAGTGCGAGAAGGCCAAGATAGAGCTGTCGTCGTCGACGCAGACCGAGATCAACCTGCCGTTCATCACCGCCGATGCGACGGGGCCGAAGCACCTGACGATGAAGCTGACGCGGGCCAAGCTCGAGAGCCTGGTCGACGAACTGATCAAGCGCACCATCAAGCCCTGCGAGGCAGCCCTCAAGGATGCCGGCCTCAAGGCGGCCGAGATCGACGAGGTCGTCCTGGTCGGCGGCATGACGCGCATGCCGAAGGTACAGGAAGTCGTCCAGAATATCTTCGGCAAGGAGCCGCACAGGGGCGTCAACCCGGACGAGGTTGTGGCGGTTGGTGCCGCGATCCAGGCCGGCGTGCTTCAGGGTGACGTCAAGGACGTGCTGCTCCTCGACGTGACGCCGCTGTCGCTCGGCATCGAGACGCTCGGCGGTGTGTTCACCCGGCTGATCGACCGTAACACGACGATCCCGACCAAGAAGAGCCAGACGTTCTCGACGGCTGAGGATGGGCAAAGCGCGGTCACCATCAAGGTGTTCCAGGGCGAACGCGAGATGGCGAACGATAACAAGCATCTCGGCACGTTCGATCTGGTCGGTATCGCGCCGGCACCGCGTGGCGTGCCGCAGATCGAGGTCACCTTCGACATCGACGCCAACGGTATCGTCAACGTTTCGGCCAAGGACAAGGCGACCAACAAGGAGCAGTCGATCCGCATCCAGGCCTCCGGCGGCCTCTCCGACACCGATATCGACCGCATGGTCAAGGAGGCCGAGGAGCACGCCGAGGACGACAAGAAGCGGCGTGAGACGGTAGAGGCGCGCAACCAGCTCGAGGCACTGATCAACTCGACCGAGTCTTCACTCAAGGATGCCGGCGACAAGGTCGACGATGCCCTCAAGAGCGAAGTCGAGACGGCAGTTACGGCGGCCAAGGAGAAGCTGGAAGCCGATAACTCGGAAGAACTCAATGCCGCTGCACAGGCTTTGGCACAGGCGGCGATGAAGATCGGTGAAGCCGTCTACAAGAGCCAGGAAGACGCGAGCGATGGTGGTGCAGAAGCCGCAGCGGCCGATGCAGCAGCCGAAGGTGACGACAACGTGGTTGACGCGACTTCGAAGAAGTCAAAGACGACGACAAGAAGTCGGCCTGATCACGGCCCCGCCGCCACCCTCACGGCTTCCGGCGTGTGACAAATGCCAAGGGCGGGACCCGGGTTTACGGTCCCGCCCTTCGTTTGTATCTAGTCAGTGGTCCAGGGTGGTAACGGGCACAGCAAATTCCGGCAAAAGCGGCCTTTGAACGAATCGGAATGCCGCGCGCCGCATGGAACGGACAGCCTGCGATATGTCCAAGCGCGACTACTACGAGGTTTTGGGCGTGGCCCGCGGGGCCGGCGATCAGGAGATCAAGTCGGCCTTTCGCCGGATGGCCAAGAAGTATCATCCCGACGCCAACCCGGGTGACGCCTCGGCGGAGCAGAATTTCAAGGAAGTCAACGAGGCCTACGAGGTCCTGAAGGACCCGCAGAAGCGGGCCGCCTACGAGCAGTTCGGCCACGCAGCCTTCGACGGCAGCGGCGGGCCGGGTGGCTTCGGGCCCGAATTCGCCACGTCGATGGAAGATATCTTCGAGAATTTCTTCGGCGATTTCATGGGCGGACGCGGACGCCAGCGGGGCAGGCCCGGCCATGAGCGCGGCGCCGATCTGCGCTACAACATGGAGATCTCGCTGCAGGAGGCCTTCACGGGCAAGGCCGCCGAGATCGTCGTACCGACCAGCGTGCCGTGCGAAACATGTTCCGGATCCGGCGCCAAGCCCGGCACGCAACCCTCGACCTGTGGGACCTGCGGCGGCTACGGCAAGGTGCGCGCCAGCCAGGGCTTTTTTACCATCGAGCGAACCTGCACGTCGTGCAGCGGGCGCGGCGAGGTGATCGATGATCCCTGCGGCGACTGCAACGGGCTCGGCCGGGTGTCGCGTGAGCGCACGCTATCGGTCAACATCCCGGCCGGCGTCGAGGACGGCACGCGCATCCGGCTTGCCGGTGAAGGTGAGGCAGGCCTGCGGACCGGACCGGCGGGCGATCTCTACATATTCCTTTCGATCAAGCCGGATCCCTTCTTCCAGCGCGACGGCTCCGACATTTTCTGCCGGGCGCCGATCTCGATGGTCAAGGCGGCGCTGGGCGGCCAGATCGACGTGCCGACGCTCGAGGATACCGTCACACGGGTCAAGATTCCGCCCGGCACGGAAAGCGGCAAGCAATTCCGCCTGCGCGGCAAGGGGATGCCGGTGCTCAGGACCAAAATGATGGGCGACATGTACATCCAGGTCGATGTCGAGACGCCCAAGAATCTCTCGAAGCGCCAGCGCGAGTTGCTCGAAGAATTCGAGAAGCTCAGCCACAACGAAACGTCGCCGGAATCACACGGATTTTTCGCCAGGGTGAAGGACTTCTTTGACGGGGGATGAGGCAGGCATGGACATCAACGCTGATTTGCACGATACGGCACGCGACCGGCTGATCGTCGCCCTCGACACGCCGACGGTGGCCGATGCCGAAAAGCTCGTCAACCAACTCGGCGACAGCGTTGCGTTCTACAAGATCGGCCTCGAACTGGCGATGCAGGGCGGGCTTTCCTTCATTAGCGAGTTGAAGGCACGTGGTTTCCAGATCTTTCTGGACATGAAGATCCTCGACATCCCGGCAACGGTCGAAAAGGCGGTTGCGAACGCGGCACGCACGGGAGCGGATCTGCTGACGGTGCACGCTGTCGATACCAAGACGATGGCGGCGGCGGCGCGCGGGGCGGCCGGGACCGGGCTCAAGGTGCTCGGCGTCACTGTGCTCACCAGCCTTGACGAGGGTGATCTCACCGAGCAGGGGATTGGCGAGCAGCCGACCGAACTTGTCATCCGGCGGGCCAAGATTGCCCAAGCAGCGGGATGTCACGGTGTCATCGCTTCCGGTCGGGAGGTGGCTGCGGTTCGCGCGGCGGTCGGCGGTGATTTCATGATCGTCACCCCCGGCATTCGGCTGCCCGGCAACGACATCGGTGATCAGGCGCGGGTTGGAACGCCTCAGAGCGCCATTCGGGATGGGGCCAACCACCTCGTCGTCGGACGACCGATTACGCAGGCAAGCGATCCGAAGGCTGCGGCAGAGATCTTTCTCGAGGAAATCGAGAAGGCGCTGTAGCTTTCCGGCAGGCATTTGCCGGCACGCTTGAGACGCTGCTGTTGATCAGACGGCCTTGTATTGCAGTTTCCGCAATTCGGCGATCCGGCGATAGGCATCGTTGAATCTGATCATGCGTGAGTTCGCCATCTGTATGAATGCCTCGGACATCCCGGCGGCCTGGAGCTTATCGGGATGGTTCTGGGCGCAAATCGCGTGATAGACCTTGGTCAGCTCATCATCGCTGATGTCCCTGGTCACGCCCAGGATCTCGTAGGGATCGGATTGCTTGGTCTTGTCGACATGCTGATCGAGTTGAACGACCCTTGCGATCGTCGATTTGCGCACGATTACGGTTTGCCCGTCCGACATTTCGACCGGGAGGAAATCGCGGCTATCGTTCATCAGGTCTGAAACGCGTTGTCCGGGCAGTACGCTCAACTTGCCGAAGATCGTGACGCCATCTTCGAGGAAGAGTTCGGCATCAATCCTCTTTTTTGTTTGATAGTTAGTTGTCTCGAACACATACACCCCCGAAGATTAATGTGCGCGGCTGCGAGATTAGTGAAAGTTTGTTAATTTTTAATTCATGAACAAAGCGCGGCGCTCTACCCAAGCGTCCACCAGAAAAACGTCGGCACGGCGGCCAGGCTCGCGAAGCACAGTACCAACAGACCACGAACCAGCCTGGTTCGGAAGCGCTGCCAGAGTACCGCTATGCATGCAGCAACAATCGCAATTTCGGCAACTCCGACCCAGCGGGCGTGGTGACGGTCGTCCCAGTAGGATAGCGGCGAATGAAACCGCCAGTCGGTCAGCGGCCAGAAATGGCGGTGCGCATCACCGGCGTGGAATGGAAAATCGAGCGACAGGTGGATGAGGGCTGCGAGAGCGCCGAAGAGCGCTGTATGCCAGCCGAGGCGATAGGCGATCAGCGCGAGCAGTGCCCACACGACGAACGAGTTCGATATCGCGCCCAGCAACTGCCACGGCTCCTGCCAATAGGTCTCGCGCCAGATCTGGTGATGGTCGTGGCCCTCGATGAAGCGGGCCCATGCGAACAGCACATAGATCGAGGCATCGGGCAGCAGACTGCCGGCAAGCACGGCGCGATTGTGCGCCGGCTGGCCGTTTCGTGACAGCAAGGCAGCGGCCGTCAGGATATGGGTCGGAGTATTCACGCTCTGGAAGCCGTTTGAAGCCTGCCGGTTGCACGTGGCCCAATGATACGACAGTTTGAACGCTTACGGCATCGTTACCTGAGGAGAGAACCGACCATGCCCAAAGGCTATGTCATCGCCCGCGCCAATGTCACCGACCAGGCCGCCTGGGCCGAATATGCCGCTCTCGCGACCGAAGCACAGAAGGTCTACGGCGGCACGCCGATCGTACGTGGCGGGCGCTGCGAGGTCGCCGAGGGCGAGGGGCGCGCGCGAAACGTGGTCATCGAATTCGACAGCTTCGAGCAGGCCCGTGCCTATGCCAACTCGCCGGAATACGCCGCGGCACGCAAGCTGCGCGCCAAGGCCGGTCTGATCGACATTGTCGTCGTCGAAGGCACCTGAGGTTTCTGACGAGATGGCTCGCCCGTCCGCTCGACCCTGGCAGGCACACGTCCTGACGCTGTTTCCCGAGATGTTCCCGGGACCGCTCGCAACATCGCTAGTCGGCACAGCCTTGACACGGGGCCTCTGGCAACTCGTCTGCCACGACATTCGTCAATTTGGCATCGGCCGCCATGCCAGCGTCGATGACACGCCGGCCGGCGGCGGCGCCGGCATGGTCATGCGAGCCGACGTTCTCGGTCAGGCGATCGATCATGCCCGGGCTGAATGTCCGGGCCTCAAGGCAATCTACATGTCGCCGCGCGGTGCGCCACTGACGCAGCAACGCGTGCGCGAGTGGGCGGCCGGGCCGGGCCTGATGATCCTTGCCGGGCGCTTCGAAGGGATCGACGAGCGGGTCATCGAAGGCCGCGGGCTCGAGGAAGTCTCGATCGGCGATTTCGTGCTCTCCGGCGGAGAGATCGCGGCAATGGTGGTGATCGATGCCACCGTGCGCTTGCTCGACGGCGTGCTCGGGGACGCTGAAAGCCTGTGCCAGGAGAGCTTCGAGGATGGCTTGCTCGAATACCCGCAATATACGCGGCCGCGCGATTGGGACGGGCGTGCGATCCCCGAGGTTCTGCTTTCCGGTGATCACGCGCGCATCGAACGATGGCGTCGCGAGCAGGCAGAGGCGCTCACCAAAATGCGCCGGCCCGATCTATGGGCTCGATACATGGCCGGAAGCGCCAAAAACTCCGACTAACTGCCGTTATTGTTCTGCGACAGCCGTTCGATGCGCTGCTGCATGGCTTCGAGTTCGGCCTTGAGCGAGTTGATCTCGTTGGAGTTTTTGGCCTGATCAGACGGATCCGCTGGTGCTGTCGGCGTGCCGTCGCTGCCGGCCGCCCCATTGGCCGCCTGCTCGGTCTCGCCCGGCATTTTGAAGGGTGACCAAAGCGCCATTGCCTGCTCGAAGATTTTCAGATTGTTGCGGGCCTGCTCCTGATAGGCTTCGAGGCCGGCACTACCCCATGAGCCTGCGAACTGGCGCCTGTACCGTTCCTGCTCGCGGGTCAGCGCTTCGAGAGAGAACTGCAGATAGCCGGGCACCATGCGCCCCATGCTATCGTCATAGAAGCGAATGAGCTGGCGCAGAAAGGGGATCGGCAACAGGGTCTGACCGTCGCTGCGGCTTTCCTGCTCGACGATGATCTGGGTGAGCACCGAGTGCGTCAGATCATCACCCGTCTTGGCGTCGTAGACTACGAAATCGCGGTCAGAACGCACCATCTTGGCGAGATCATCGAGGGTCACGTAGGTGCTGGATTCGGTATTGTAGAGACGGCGGTTGGCGTATTTCTTGATCACCACCGGCTCGCGCTGATCAGTGGATTTGTTCGCATCTTCTGGCATTGCCACGGTTCCGCTCTCTCCATTGACCCGCTTTTTGCGTTGCGGAATTGTAACACGATAGGCTAAACCCGCCACCAGCTTTTTTATTAAGCTTTCGGGCTATGGACGGCCCTGCCACTTGTAACGATACCATGCTGCACCGCAACACAGGCTGTTTTTTGTCATCCAATCGAACGGATGCTGCAGTGCGACCAATTTCTTCGATCGCGCCTCTCAAATCACTCAATCTAGGCCAAGCCAAGGAGAAAACCGAATGAGCAGTGAATCCAATCCCGTCGTCATCGCCGGTGCTGCCCGCACGCCTGTTGGATCGTTCAACGGCGCACTCGCAGGCCTGCCGGCGCACGAGCTTGGCCGGGTTGCCATCCAGGCGGCGATGGAACGCGCCGGCATTGAAGGCGGCGATGTCAGCGAAGTGATCCTGGGCCAGATCCTGGCCGCCGGCGCCGGCCAGAACCCCGCCCGCCAGGCATCGATCAACGCCGGCATTCCGGTCGACGCTCCGGCCTGGGGCATGAACCAGCTGTGCGGCTCCGGCCTGCGCGCGGTTGCGCTCGGCGCGCAGCAGATCCAGCTCGGCTCGTCCGAAATCGTCGTTGCCGGCGGCCAGGAAAGCATGAGCCAGGCCCCGCACTGCGCCCACCTGCGCAACGGCACCAAGATGGGTGACACCAAGTTCATCGATACAATGATCAAGGACGGCCTGTGGGACGCCTTCAACGGCTACCACATGGGCAACACCGCCGAGAACGTTGCCGCCCAGTGGCAGATCACGCGTGAAGAACAGGACAACTTCGCCGTCGCCTCGCAGAATAAGGCCGAGGCCGCCAAAAAGGCCGGCCGCTTCAAGGACGAGATCGCACCGGTCACCATCAAGACGCGCAAGGGTGATGTCGTCGTCGACCAGGACGAATACATCCGTGACGGCGCCACCTATGAGAGCCTCGCCAAACTGCGTCCGGCCTTTGACAAGGAAGGCTCGGTGACCGCCGGCAACGCCTCGGGCATCAATGATGGTGCCGCCGTGGCCGTTCTCATGAGCCTTTCCGAAGCTGAAAAGCGCGGTGTCACTCCGATGGCCCGGATCGTCTCGTGGGCGCATGCCGGCGTCGATCCCTCGATCATGGGCACGGGCCCGATCCCGGCCTCGAAGAAGGCACTCGAAAAGGCCGGCTGGACGATTGACGATCTCGATCTGATCGAGGCCAACGAAGCGTTCGCCGCCCAGGCCTGCGCCGTCAACAAGGGGCTTGGCTGGGACACCGAAAAGGTCAACGTCAACGGTGGTGCGATTGCCATCGGTCACCCGGTCGGTGCTTCCGGCGCCCGCGTCCTCAACACCCTGCTGTTCGAAATGCAGCGCCGCGATGCCAAGAAGGGTCTCGCCACGCTCTGCATCGGCGGCGGCATGGGCGTCGCAATGTGTGTCGAGCGCGACTAATCCGGGCTCACTTGTGCTCCAATGTTTCCGGGCCCGATGTTTCCGGGCCCGGCGACCGTTTTCAAAACGACCTGAACCCCGGTGGCCGACAGCGGCCACATGATCTCCAATCACAGTTTGAGAAGGAACAACTCGATGGCTCGCGTGGCGGTTGTCACTGGTGGTACTCGCGGCATTGGCGCTGCGATTTCGATGGAACTCAAGCGTAAAGGTTACCGGGTCGCCGCCAACTACGGCGGCAACGACGAAGCCGCCCAGAAGTTTCAAGCCGAGACCGGCATTCCCGTTTTCAAATTCGATGTCTCCGACTATGCCGCCTGTGAGGCCGGCATCGCACGCATCACGAAGGACGTTGGCGATGTCGATGTACTGGTCAACAACGCCGGCATCACGCGCGATGGCGTCTTGCATCGGATGTCGAAGGAAAATTGGGATGCCGTGATCCGCACCAACCTCGATTCGGTCTTCAACCTGACACGGCTCGTGATCGAAGGCATGCGCGCGCGCAACTTCGGGCGCATCATCTCGATCTCGTCGGTCAACGGCCGCAAGGGCCAGCTCGGCCAGGCCAACTATTCGGCCGCCAAGGCAGGCTTGCTCGGCTTTACCAAGGCGATTGCCCAGGAAGGTGCCGTCAAGGGCATCACCTGCAACGTCATCGCACCGGGCTACATCGCCACCGAAATGGTCGCAGCCGTGCCGAAGGAAGTTCTCGAGAGCAAGATCCTGCCGCAAATCCCGGTCGGCCGACTTGGCAACGCCGAAGAGATCGCGCGCTGCGTCTCCTTCCTGGCTGCCGACGATGCGGGCTTCATCACCGGCTCGTGCATCGACGCCAACGGCGGCCAATATATGGCCTGAACCTCGCGCGTGCCGGCCAGCAAAAAAAGAGCCTCGGTCTCCATTTAGATGGACCGAGGCTCGAGTTTCGGCCGAAGCGGTTGCGGAAAGGGACGGGGGAGGACCCACTCCGGCCTTGGTCGAGAACCGCGCAATCAGGACGGGGGCGGCGCGGTCCTCGTGACGCCGTTGTTCGGGGGGAGGGCCAACAGCGTCATCGATAAGTCGCACTGAACCGCGCAAAGGTTCAGTGATGTTGGTCACATTTTTTCGCTAGATCGTTCCCGATTGTCTCGCAAACAATCTCACTACAATTTCGCTCGCGGCTATTCCTCGCCTGCGCACGGGTCTTCGCAGGGGCGGCGCCAAGCGCCGGGCCTCGTTCGAGGCCCTTACTGTTTCCGACATGGCCGGAAACGAGCCTGACAAGCACCGCTCCCTTCAGCCGAGATCTGCCACTTCCGCGAAGGCCCTGAGTTCGCGTTCGACGTCGTGGCCGCTGGTGCCGAAAATGATGCCCGTGGCACCGTCAGCATCGAGCTGAACAATGCGTTCGCGCAATTCAGCGCGGGTGCCGGTGAAGGTCAGTTCTCGGGCAGCGGATGTGTCGACGAGTTCGTCGTGACCGTTCGTGATATCGATCGTGTGGCCGCGGTGAACGGAGAGGTGGCGCACGCTTTCCTCCACGCGCTCGACGCTTGCGAGCCATGCTTCGCCGTTCGGCAGTGCCTTCAGGCGTTCGGGATCGGTCGTGTACTTGAAATGGTAGCCGAGCGCGATGATCGGTTTTACGGCGGCGGCTGCGCGCGGCGAGGTAACATCCTCGCCGTCGTCGAGCACGGTGCCGTTGGCTGACACCAGGCAGGTCTGGAAGCCTTTGGCCGGGCTGCCGAGGGAGATCAGGCCGTCAGTGATCTCCTTGGCCAGCGCTCGTGCTTTCGGTCCCTGGCCCGCCATGTAGAAGGGCACTTGAATCGGACGGTCGGGCAGCCAGCCGTCGGATGCCAGGATCTGGGCCAGGCCGCCATCGATGTCGACGACTTCGCCGCGCAGCAGGCCTCTGACCTGCTCGATGTGCTCGCGCATTTGGGCAAGCTTCAACGGCTTTTTGCCCATCCCGGCGCGGCCCGTGAAGCCGGTGCCGAAACCGACCATCAGCCGACCGGGCGCGAGCTGTTCGAGGGTTGCGATGGCTGAAGCCTGGGCCATCGGGTGCCGGTAGCTCGGGATCAGAACGGAGGAACCGATCTTGATGCGTTTGGTGCGTTCCGCAATGCGCGCCAGCGTGATCCAGATGTCATGGCCGAAGGCCGGCACCTCGGGACACCAGACCGCGCGGAAGCCGAGTTCCTCGGCAAGCATGGCATAATCCGCGGTCTTGGGCCCCGGCGGCAGGCGAAAGTCGTAGGTGAACATGGCAGCCCTCTTGGCGGCTAATGACGTCGTGCTACCTCAAACCCGGTATTTCTCGATCACCGCGATGTCGGGCTCGAAGCCGATGCCGGGTTTGTCGGGCACGGCAACAAAACCGTCCTTGGGCAGCGGGATTGCAGGGTCGATCCAGGCCTCGGGTTCGATGTAGAGGAATTCGAACAGTTCCGTCACTGGTTGTGCCGCCATCAGCTGCAGCGTCGCCCAATAGCCCGGTCCGAAGTAAGGGGCATGCGGCATCAATTGCTTGCCGGCGGTTGCTGCCTGGAAGCAGATCGCCATGAACTCGCTGATACCGCCGACCTTGATGACGCTTGGCTGACAGAACGTGATGCGCGGGATGGTGCGTGCGAACTCGACGTGCGTGCAGGCGTTCTCGCCGCTCGCGATCGCGACGCCGAATTGCTCTTCGAGCGCTGCCAGTGCATCGGCATCATCGGGCGGGAAGACCGGTTCTTCGACCCAGTAGAGCCCGAGCCGCTTCATGTGCGGCATGATCTGCATGGCGGTCTCGTGGGACCAGTTGCAGTTGACGTCGGTGACGAGGCGCACGTCATCGCCGGCTGCCTTGCGGCCAGCTTCGATGCAGTTGAGCGCGATCTCGTGCAATTTGACGGTCTGGTAGCCTTCGCTGACGGCCTTGGCGGTGAACTTGGCGACGTCGTCCGGCGTGCCGTAGCGCATCAGGCTGGCGTAAGCCGGCAGCGCCTCGCGCTGGCGGCCGCCGATCAAGTCGGCAAGCGGCTTGCCGTGTTGCTTGGCGGCGATGTCCCAGAGCGCGATGTCGATCGCGGAGATCGCGAACATGGTGATGCCGTAGCGCCCTTGCAGGTGCAGGCGCTGCTGCAGCATGCGATTAAATGCTGCGATATCGGAGATCTCCTGGCCGACGACAAGCGGTGCGACCATGTCCTCGATGGCAGCGACCGTGGCGCGGCGGCAGAAATAGGCAAAGCCGTCACCCCAGCCGACGATGCCGTCGCTGGTCTCGACGCGCACCAGGGCGATGTCGAGTTCGCTCCATTTCGTCGGCATCAGGCCGGCGCCAGAGCTGCCGTCCTCGAAGGGGATGCCTAACGGAATGACGTCAACCGATTTGATGTGCATGGGCGATCTCCGGTCCATCGTCGCAGGCGACATAGTTTGGATCAGGCATCATAAGGCTCTTGCTGGCGCTTATGGACGACAAGTGCAGCGAGGCGTTCATCGCGCCAGGCGCTCTTTTGGGCCACGTCTTCAGGCGTCGGCTCGTTGCCCCAGCTGGCGACGATCTTGTCGATGTTTTCCCTGCTCCAAAGCTCTTCTGTGACGGGTAGTTTGGAGAGCGCATACATGGTCGGTGCGAACCGCTCGCAATAATCACGGATGCCGCCCGGTGCATTGAGTTCGATGGTCTCGAACGGTCCCATGAACGACCATCTGAGCCCGAGGCCGTGCGCGATCGTCTTGTCGAGATCGGCCGCCGTCACATAGCCTTCGCCGACCAGCCGGAAGGCTTCTGACAGTAGAACGGCCTGCATGCGGTTGAGGATAAAGCCGTCAACTTCCTTTTTGACCTCGATGGCGACCTGGCCGACCGAGTCGTAGATGCCTCGCGCCCGGGCGATGACGTCCGCGTCGGTCCAGGGCGCACCGCATAATTCGACGATCGGCACGACATGGGGTGGGTTGACCGGATGGGCGATCAGACAGCGGTTCCTGCCCGCCAGATCCTCGGTAAAGCGCGAGGCGACGATGGCCGATGACGATGAGGCGAGGATGGTGCCGGCCCCGGCTGCCGCATCGAGTTCCTTGTAGATTGCGATCTTGTCGCCGATCCGTTCAGGGCCGGACTCCTGGACGAGTTCGGCGTCGCGCACCGCTTCCGCCAGAGAGCCTGCAACACTGATGCGGCCGGCAGCCGCTTTTGGATCATCGACCAATCCGTGCGCGGCAAGCTCTCGAAGGGATTGCGCGATCAGATCCGGCGCGGCCTCGAGTGTTGCTTCGTGGGTGTCGAACAGGCGCACGTCCCAGCCGGCGCGCGCAAACACGTTCGACCAGGCCCGGCCGATCAATCCGACACCTATGATACCGACCGTCGCCATGCCATGGCCTCCCTTCAGCGAGATATTGCGCAGACAATCCCCAGGAGCCTGTATCACCTAAATTGTGGCCCTAGGCTTTTTGCGTTTGCTCGCCAGCAAGACGCTCGCACCGCCCTATGCCCCTCACCCTAACCCTCTCCCCGTGAAGTACGGGGAGAGGGAACTCGGCTCGTCGTTTTGCCAACTGCGGCGCAACGTGGCACGGCCAGATTCCCTCTCCCCGTAGCGCCACTTCGGCGCGTGCGGGGAGAGGGTTAGGGTGAGGGGCATAGGGCGGTGCGAGCGTCTTGCTGGCGAGCAATTCTAGATCGCGATTCAAGATAATACAGAGCACTTGAATGGTCGCAGCACAAGCGGAAAGGTGCGGTGGCGAGCGATAGTCAGGGCTCACATTTGATGCTGCACCAGGAAGTTCGCGCGATTATGCTTGGTCCCGCTAAAGACAAGAGGAGGGTTCGGGATGGATCTCGGGATTGAAGGTTTGCGCGTGTTGGTGACGGCCGGGGCCGGTGGCATCGGCCTCGATACGACGCGGGCCTTCCTGGCCGAAGGTGCCAGGGTTCATGTCTGCGACATCGACCAGCAGGCGCTTGCTGATCTCGCAAACCATGCGCCGGGAGCGACCGGTTCGCGCTGCGATGTTTCGGACCGCGATCAGGTTGCCAGGCTGATGGATGAGACGATTGCTCGGCTGGGTGGCCTCGACTGCCTGGTCAACAACGCCGGCATCGCGGGCCCGACCGGCCGCGTCGACGAGATCGCGCCGGAAGACTGGGAGGAATGCCTCAACGTCTGTATCACCGGCCAGTTCAATTGCGCGCGCCTCGCCGTTCCGCACCTGAAGGCGAGCAGCAACGCCTCGATCATCAATTTCTCATCCTCGGCCGGCAAGTTCGGCTTTCCGCTGCGTTCGCCTTACGCGGCTGCCAAGTGGGGCGTGGTCGGCTTCACCAAGACGCTTGCCATGGAGCTTGGCGAAAACGGTATCCGCTGCAATGCCATCCAGCCGGGCCCGGTTGACGGCGATCGGATTCGCCGGGTGATCGATGCCAAGGCGCGGGCTGCCAACATCTCGTTCGAGGAGATGCAGGATCGCGTGCTTGCTAACCAGTCGATCAAGCGCCTCATCCCCTCGCAGCAGCTGGCCGATCTGACGGTCTATCTCGCCTCACCGCGCGCCAGCCTTATCTCGGGCCAGGAGCTTGCTGTTGACGGCGATATGCAGGGACTTGCCTGAGCGTGGTGCAATCGTCCAACAGCCGTGGTGTGTGGCGCGGGCGGGTCTTCGCTCTGTCGGGGCTGGTTGCGGCGCTCCTGCTCGGCTCTCTCGCGGTGCGCTTGGTCGTCGGGCTGGCAAGCGCACCGCCGCCGGCCGCACCGAGGACATACGAAATTCCGCCCTTTGCCGCTCTGCTCGAGTGCAATGCTCACTTTTCGGTGCGCATCGTGACCTTGAAGCAATCCGCTCGGGGTGATGACGGTGCTGAACTCGTGCGGCTGCATCGCAATTACCGCCGCCTGCATCGCCTGATGCGCCAGGTCGGCCGCCGCGCTGGGATCGAGGCCGGTGCTCAGAGCGAGCGGTTGCGACGACGGATCGGCGAGCTTGCCGCTGCTGCCGGCCAAGACAGCACGGTCGCCGGTCAGCGCGAGCACGATTGCACGGCAATGGCGGAATTGCCGATTGCGCGCCGGCGCTCGAGCCAGTTGGTCGTTGGGCGCTGAGAGAGGTGGGGGGGGTTACGCCAAGTAGCCCGATAGCGGGAACCATCGGGCTACACTTGGGGCTCCTCCCATGAGCCTCTAACCGCCCGCACTGTTTGTTCCGAGCTGCGTGGAGGTACTCGTCCCGATCGGCTTAAGAATTGACGGTGCCAATTCTTAGGTCGGTCGGCATCACTTGCAGGGTAATCTCGGCGCAACGCTCATTCCCTGCGAAGGCATCTATTGGTAAGTCGTTGCCGACGCAAACGAAATAAATTGAATTCGTGATGCAATTTCTTTGCACTGACGCGTACGTATCTGAATGATGCGAGACGAGGTTGCGTATTGGCGACCGTGCGTGCTCCATTGCGTGCCGTCAGCCAACCCGCCTATGGGACGTCCGGCCTATGCTCCAGACACCGCAACTCGAACACTTCTGCGATCTCTTCGTCGAACTGGCTGCGATCCGCGAGATGGGAGACGGGCGGGCCGGCAGGCGACGCATCATACCGATCATCGGCGGTACGGTGCGTGGTGACGGTTTTACCGGCGAGATCCTGAATCTCGGGGCCGACTGGCAGACGGTGTTTTTGGACGGCGTTGCCGAACTCGATACGCGCTATGCGTTCCGGACGGATGACGGGGCGTTGATCGAGGTCATCAACTACGGCTACAGGCACGGGCCGAGCGATGTCATCGAAAAGCTGGCGCGGGGCGAAGACTGCGATCCGGCCGATTACTACATGCGCACTCATGCCCGGTTGGAAACCGGCGATGACCGCTACGCCTGGGTCAATCGCACTTTGTTCGTTGGCACAGGCGCGCGGCGCTCGTCATCTGTCGAGATCTCGCTCTACGCGATCAAGTAGCCTGCCGCCGTCATCATACGTAACCCGGACCGTCGATCAGCGGGAACTTCTCGAGCATCGCCTCGTCGATTTCGACGCCGAGGCCTGGGCCTTCGGGTGGTGCGACCGTGCCGTCGGCTGCGACGTCCGCCTGCCAGTTGCACAACTCGTCGCGGAATGGATTGAAGCGCATCAGGTCGGCTTCGAAATAGCCGGCGTTGTCGATGCTGGCGAGCAAGTGCAGGCTGGATGCAACGTTGAGCCCCGTCAGCGAGGTGTGCGGGTTGCACGAGAGTTTCCAGGCCGACATCATATTGGCAATGCGCTGGCCTTCGGTGATGCCGCCGGTCTTTGAGAGATCGGGCTGGATGATCGTGACAACGCCGTCTTCTAGGACCTGCTGGAATTCGAACCGCGTGTAATGGTTCTCACCGGCCGCGAGCGGCGTGCATCCGAATGAGCGCGCCTCGCGGTAGCGGCGGAAGTCGTGCGGCGGGAACGGCTCTTCGAGCCAGCCGATGTTCGCGGCATCGAGCACCGGCATGACGCGGCGCACGTCGCTCAGGTTATAAGCGGCGTTGGCGTCGGTCAGAATATCGATATCGGGCCCGAGTGCTTCGCGCACGGCCTCAACGCGCGCAATGTCGTCGCGCGGGTTGTCGCCAAGCCTCAGTTTGAGGGCCCGATAGCCCTTGGCAATGACCGCTTGTGCTTCAGCAACGAGTTCGGCGGGCGGCTGATAGCCAAGCGCGACGCCGCCGGCATAGGCCGGGATACGCTTCGAGCGGCCGCCAAGCAGTTTGTAGACGGGCCAGCCGGCGGCCCTGCCGCGAATATCCCAGAGCGCCATGTCGATGCCGCTCATCGCGATTGCGGTGCTGGCCCCCATGCCGTGGCTCGCAAGCTGCATCCTGTAGATCTTGTCCCAGACGCCGACCACGTCAGTTGCATCCATGCCGACGGCGAGGGTCTTGAGCGTCGAGTTGGCAAGCAGCGCGACAGCGCCCGGAGCGCGCCCGGCATGCGCTTCACCCCAGCCGGTGATGCCGTCCGACGTTTCGACCTTGATCAGCACGCAGTCGCGCTTGATGGCACTGCCGATGCCGAGCGTGACGCGGAACTCCTCCGGTATGGCGAATGACAGCGGGTAGGCGGTGATGTTCGTGATCTTCATGCGGTTTGTCCTGTGATCTGCCCGATCGCATTAATGTGCGTCGTCCCAGTTATCGGCTGCATGCGCGTCGACCTTGAGCGGCACGGCAAGTTCTACCGCCGGATCGGGTGCCTTTTCCATGACCTCTGAGACGACCGCCAAGGTCTGCTCGACTTCGCCTTCAGCGACTTCGAACACCAACTCATCATGGACCTGCAGCAGCATGCGCGCGTTCGCGAGACCGGCCGCCGTGAGCGCCTTGGGCATGCGGATCATGGCGCGGCGGATTATGTCGGCGGCCGAGCCCTGGATCGGTGCATTGATCGCGGCGCGCTCGTAGAAGCCGCGCGCTGATGGATTGCGCGTGTTGATCTCAGGGTAATGCACCTTGCGCCCGAAGATGGTCTCGACGTAGCCGTTCTCCTTCGCGAACCGTTTCGTCGTCTCCATGTAGTCCTTGATGCCCGGGAAGCGTTCGAAGTACGTCTTGATGTAGGCGGCAGCCTCCTCGCGCGGGATCGATAGCTGGTTGGCGAGCCCGAACGCCGAGATGCCGTAAATGATACCGAAGTTGATCGCCTTCGCCCGGCGGCGCACCTCCGGCGGCATGCCCTCGATTGGTACCCCGAACATCTCGCTTGCCGTCATCGCGTGAATATCGAGGCCGTCGTCGAAGGCTTTTCTCAATTGCGGGATGTCGGCGATGTGGGCGAGGACGCGCAGTTCGATTTGCGAATAGTCGGCAGAAATCAGCTTGGCACCGTTTTGCGACACGAAGGCCGTGCGGATCTCGCGGCCTTCCTTTGTGCGAATCGGGATGTTCTGCAGGTTGGGATCGGTCGAGGCGAGCCGGCCGGTCGTGGTTGCCGCCAGCGAGTAGCTGGTGTGGATGCGGCCCGTCTCGGGGTGAATGTGGCCCGGCAGCGCGTCCGTGTAGGTCGAGCGCAGTTTGGTCAGCTGGCGCCATTGCAGCATGGTTTCGATCAGCCGGCGCGCGTCTTCCGGCAGGTCCTCCTTGGCGGCCAGGTCATCGAGCAGGTTGGCCCGCGTCTCCCATTGCCCCGACTTGGTCTTCTTGCCGCCCGGCAGCTTGAGGTGATCGAAGAGCAGTTCGCCAAGCTGCTTCGGTGAGCCGAGGTTGAACTTCCTGCCGGCAAGCTCGTGGACATCGTCTTCGAGTTCTGCGGCACGCTGCGCAAATGTCGCCGACAGCCTGGCGAGCACCGAACGCTCGACGTGGATGCCGGCGTGTTCCATCTCGACGATGATGGGCAGTAGCTGGCGTTCGAGTGTTTCGTAGACTGTCGTCATGCGTTCCGCGACCAATCGCGGTTTGAGGATCATCCACAAGCGAAACGTGATGTCGGCATCTTCGGCGGCGTATTCGGTCGCCTTGTCGACCGGTACGCCGGCGAAGGTCTTTTCGGATGCCTTCTTGCCCGGTGCGTGTGCGATGACCTGCTTGAACGACATGCACTCGTGCTTGAGATGACGTTGGCCGAGATCGTCCATGCCATGGCCACCACGCCCGCCGTCGAGCGCATAGCTCATCAGCATGGTGTCATCGAGCGCCTGCACGTCGATGCCGTAGCGCTTGAGCACCAGGATGTCGTATTTGAGGTTATGGCCTATCTTGAGCACGGCCGGATCTTCGAGGAGTGGTTTCAAAGCGCCGAGCACGTCGCGCAAAGGAATCTGTTCCGGGCCCTCGCCGCCGCCGAAATCGAGTTGGCCTGGATCGGCAACATGCGCGATCGGAACATAACAGGCCTGCCCCGGTGCGATCGCCAGCGACAGCCCGACAAGGTCCGCCTGCATGGCATCGAGGCTGGTCGTCTCGATGTCGAAGGCAAGGCGCCTCATTTCGCGTGCCTGATCGATCCACTTTCGCAGGGCATCGGGCGTTGTCACGATCTCGTATTTGGCCCGATCGATCGGCTCCGCGGCTGCCGCCCGGCGGGCCTCCTCGACACGCTCATCGGGGATCAGGGCGCCGGCTGCAGCACGCTGTCCGGTGATTCCTTTACCGCCATTGCTTTTGGCAGTGGACTTGCGCGCCACCGTCGAGCCGACACTCTGGGCCAGCATGCTCGGCACCTCGACGCCGAGTGCTTCTGCCAACTTGCGTGTCAGGGTGTTGAATTCCATCGACTGCAGGAAGGCGAGCAGCGGCTCCGGCTTGGGCTCGTGCACGCCAAGTTGCTCCGGCCGGACCGGCAAGTCGAGATCTTGTTTCAAGGTTACGAGTTCGCGTGAAATGCGGGCCTGTTCGGCGAACTCGATCAGCTTCTCGCGCCGCTTGGGCTGTTTGATCTCGCCGGCCCGTTCGAGCAGCGTGTCGAGATCGCCATATTCCGTGATCAGCTGGGCGGCGGTCTTGACCCCGATGCCCGGCACCCCAGGCACGTTGTCGACCGAGTCGCCGGCCAGCGACTGCACGTCGATCACGCGGTCGGGTTCGACGCCGAATTTGTCGACGACCTCGTCGTGGCCAATGCGCTTGTTCTTCATGGTGTCGAGCATCTCGATACCGGGCCGCACGAGCTGCATCAGGTCCTTGTCGGAGGAAACGATCGTCACCTGGCCGCCGGCATCGGCAATTTCGGCGGCGTATGTCGCAATCACATCGTCGGCCTCGACCCCTTCGTGCTCGACGCAGGCGACGTTGAAGGCTTTGACCGCATCGCGAATGAGCGGGAACTGGGGGATCAGCTCTTCCGGCGGCGGCGGCCGGTTGGCCTTGTATTTGTCGTAGATGTCATTGCGGAAGGTGATCGCGCCGGCGTCGAAGATGACGGCGATGTGGGTTGGCTCTTCGGAGGCCTTGGTCTCCGCAATCAGTTTCCAGAGCATCGCGCAAAAGCCGTGCACGGCGCCAACCGGCAGGCCGTCCGAAGGCCGGGTCAGCGGTGGCAGGGCATGGAACGCGCGAAAGATGTAGCCCGAGCCGTCGATCAGGTAGGCACGCGTCCCCTTGCCGATCGGGGCCGCCTCGCCGTCGGGCACGGAGGTGCGGTTCTCGCGCGTTCGTTCTTTGGTTTTGGCTGTCATGGCGGGAGTATAACGCAAACGACACGCCAACATCGCAAGCAAAAACAGTGGGCCCGGGAGAAACTTCTCCCGGCGGGGTGCGGGGCTGGCCCCGCGTGCGCAGCACATCAGGCACAGCCCATCGCCTCGGTGAAGCCCTGCCCGCCACATCGGCCTCAACATCAGCGTACTGTGGTGAACTGGGGCCTCGACAAACCCGCCAGGATCGGTTATCGAGCGACCGCTGAATTTCCCAAAATCGGGACGCAAGAGCCTCCGTCTTCGGCATCGGCCGGCAGGCGTTGTTTGCTCCTCTGCCTTGAAGCCATAAGGAAACAACAATGAACATCATTCAAGAGCTCGAGCAGGAGCAGATGAGCCGCATCTCGGCGATGCGTGCGGTTCCCGAATTCGGACCCGGCGACACGGTCCGCGTGATGGTCAAGGTGGTCGAGGGCAAGAATACGCGCAACCAGGCCTACGAAGGCGTGGTGATTGCGCGGTCCGGCGCCGGCATCAACGAAAACTTCACCGTGCGCAAAATCTCCTACGGTGAAGGCGTCGAGCGTGTCTTCCCGATCTTTTCACCGTTTATAGCCGATATCGAAGTGATCCGCCGCGGCAAGGTGCGCCGCGCGAAGCTCTACTACCTCCGGGGTCGCCGCGGCCGTTCGGCCCGCATTGCAGAACGTACCGACGTGCGCGCCAAGCGCCTCAATGCGGCGTTCAAAGGCTTCCGACGTCCGAAGGGCGAGAAGGACGATCTCAAGGCGATCAGCGGCGTCTCAGCCGAACTCGAGACGATGCTGAACAAGCTCAATATCATCAAATACGAGCAGATCGCGGCACTGACGGACGATGAGATTGCCACGATCGACGACGTCCTGAAGCTCGGCGGCGTGATCGAGAACAACGACTGGATCTCGCAGGCGCAGCGCCTGATGGCCGAGGCAACCGTCGATGAGGTCCCGGCCGAAGATGAAGCTGAAGGCGGGGATGCGGACGGTGAAGCCAAACAGGAAGGCTGATCGGACCATTGTTCCGTTAAGGGATCAGCAACTCGACATCGGCTAAATTGGTTCTATGTCACAACAACTCTGCATCGTGATCGGCATTCGAATTACTGCCCCGACGGCCTGAGGGCGGTCGGGAAAGCGCGTTTGCGCGAATTCGTTTCCTTTCACATCTTGCGGAGTTGTCCAGATGCTGACCCATCTGTCGCCGATGGCGACATCGACTTCCACGACATCACAGTTGCCGGCTGCAACAAGGGCGCTGTTCCACGTCGTCGGCGATGCCGATCCGGCCCTCATCTCGCGTATCGTCGATCCCGTGGCCAAACTCGGTCACGTACCATCGCGGCTGCACGCCTCGTCGGAAGACGGTGACGGCAGCCGGATCACCGTCGACCTGCGCGTCGGAGCCGTCTCGCAAACAACGGCGGAGCGCATCGAAACAGCACTCAGACGGATCGTTGGCGTACATCAGGTCATTGCGGTTTATGAAAGCTGCTGACAACTGACCTGGGTTGCCGAGCGCGCCGTGAGTTAGCCTAGATTGCTGGCTAACTTCGGCTGCGGGATGGTAATTGCGGCGATCGGCAAGGCGTGGCAAGCTCCGTTGCCGCTACGCATCGAGTTGAGTTGATTCGAGCCGGATCTCGCCACGGTTGCGCCCACGTCGGGTGATGTGCTCAAGATTTGATGATCGCAAGGGACAACGAGGGCATGATCCGTCGGAACGCCAGCGCACGGACAGATTTCGCTGCAGCGCCACAAAAGATGGTTCGGACCTTGGGCGGGCCGAGGATCTGCCACGTGCTGGCAGGCTGGCTGACTATCGTGCTTGTTACTATCGCCGCTCTGTCGGGGGTGGCATGGCCGCTTCTGGCAGACGGCACGCCAACCGTCGAGCAGTACGCCAAGCACGTCGGCGGGCGTATTATCCCTGCCGGCCAACTCGTGCTTGGTGGCAACCGCCTGGTCTGCGGACGGCGCCCGACGGTGCTCGATAATACGCTCGATGATTATGGTGCCGCTTACCCCGGTTTCCTGATCCTCAATCCGAAACTGGTCGCCCGCGTTCCGACAGCGGTCAAGCTCTGGATTTACAGCCACGAATGCGGTCATCAGTTCCGCGGGCCCGACGAAGAGGTGGCCGACTGCTTTGCCGTACAGCGCGGGCGGCGGCAGCGCTGGCTGACCGTCGACGGTCTGAAAGAGATTTGCGATTTTATTCGTCCGGCGCGCGGTTCCTCGATGCACTATTCCGGTCCGCACCGATGTGCGGTAATGCGCCAGTGCTATGATGACTCACGGGTGCGCTAGGTCGTTTCCGGTAAAGGCGGAAACGCTGAAGGCCGCGACGGGGCGGCCCGGCGCTTAGCGCCGCCCCTGTAGAGGCCCGGCCATCAGGCCGGAACAGCCCGTGAGCGCAAATGATTTGCGTTTTGCGCTATCAAGCCGACAAGGTAGCGCCTCTGTTGCACCGACGGTGTGCCCAGACATGCAAACACCGCCGAACGAGTGTTCGGCGGTGTCTGAAATCCAAGTCGCTGATCGCTGGCGTCAGCCCATCTGGATGTTGGTTGCCTGCTTGCCGCGGCCGCGCGGGTCATCTTCGACTTCGAAGCTCACGCGATCGCCTTCGTTGAGCGGCGGCAGGCCGGCACGCTCGAGAGCTGAAATGTGGACGAAAACGTCCTTGCTGCCGTCTTCAGGAGCTATGAAGCCATAACCTTTGGTGTGGTTGAAGAACTTGACGGTGCCATTGATGGCCATGGGCTTAGCCTTTCCCAAGTAGAGTTTGGATAGAACGAACCCTGGCTGAGCCCTCTCGGAACAGCCAAATGGCTCTCTCAGAATTTCGGGAAGCTTCGTCTTGGCCGCCAATACAGCGGACTTGTCGTCTTAACCGGTATCTCTGAGCCAAGCGCCACATCCAAATTCCTGACGCTTCACGGCTCGACATAGGCGTTTCTGGCACCAATCGCAAGTCAATTATACGTCATATGGACGAAACAGAATTTGTCACGCGCCCCGTCTCCCAGCCGATCAGAGCACGCTTGCGTGTCAGTCCCCAATGATAACCGCCAAGCGAACCGTCACTGCGTAGCACGCGGTGGCAGGGCACGACGAACGAGATCGGGTTGCGGCCAACGGCGCTGCCCACCGCCCGCGATGCGCTGGGATTGCCGATGTGGCGCGCGATGTCGGTATAGCTGACCGCGCGGCCCATCGGGATCTTGAGCAGCGCCTCCCAGACACGAACCTCGAAGTCCGTGCCGATCATCACCAGGCGCACCGGCTGTTCGGGCGACCATTGTTCAGGATCGAAAATCCGGCGGGACAGGCCGGCCGTCTTGTCGGGCCGCTCTTCGTAACTCGCATTCGGCCAGCGCCGCTTCATGTCGTCGAGCGCCTCGGCCTGGGTCTGGCCGATGTCATCGTTTACGAAGGCGATTCCGGCGACACCCCGGTCGGTGGCAACGATCAATGTGTCGCCGAACAATGTCGGGTGAAAGCCGTAGCTCATCGCCAGGCCATCGCCGCGGCGTTTGTAGTCACCCGGCGTCATGGCGATATGATCGATGAACAGATCATGCAGGCGGCTGGCACCTGAGAGGCCGACTTCGTGGGCGCAATCGAGCACGCTTGCAGAGCCGTCGAGCAGGCCGCGCGCATGATCGATCGTGATCGCCTGGACGAACTCCTTGGGGCTCAGGCCGCACCAGCGCTTGAACAGTTTCTGACAGTGTGCCGAACTCAGCCCGAGATGTTCAGCCAGCCGGTCAAGATCGGGATGCTCGTTCCAATTCTCCGACAGGAATGCGATCGCCTCGCGTACTGATTCGTAGTCCTTGTTGGCGGTCCTGTTCAGCTTGGGAACTGTCGTTTGGTCCATCAAAGTCGCCTGGCTCAGCATCGTTGATCTCCATCATCGTGGCTGATGCCAACCTAGATGGTCAGGCTCCGACCTGCGACCCGATTCTTGTGCAGTGGATTGTGAATTCAAAAACTGGTCCGGCTGCGCGCCGCGATCAGTTCATTCGCCAGAATATCGGCAAGTTCGCGCCGTTCATCATCGGTGAGGAAGCGCCCGAAGTGGCAGCTTTGGCCGTGTGACACGAATCGCAGGGCGGTGCGGCCGTTGCGACGCTCGTCAACTGCAACGCGTACCCAGTAGGTGTTGAAATCGATCGATGTCTCGGTGCCGTCGGGTGTCGACCGGGTGAGCCGGACGGTCTCTGGCGTCACCTCGATGGTCTCGGCTTCGTGTGCCGACCGGTAGTTGGCTCGAAACGCCCAGTAGATGATGGCGACGTCGAGGCCGAAAAAACCCAGTACCGGCCAGGCACCGTTCCACAGGAATGCGAAGCCCACGAAAAAGCTGACCAGGCCGATCGCGATCATCAGGATCAGGAACCCGGCCCGGCTCAGCGAACGGTGCGGGGTGAGGACTGCTTTGAATGAGCCGGCGGTTGACGTTGACGTTTGCTCGGACATGGTTCAAGCGTAACGATGAATCATCGCCAGAAAAAGTCGGACAATTGATGCGAGCCCCGGCAAAAAAGACGCAGTCCAAGAGCCGATCGGCGAGTGGCCCGGCGCGCAAAGCACCGGCAGCTGGCAAAACGGCAGGGCCGACGAAGCAGAAGGCTCCCGCGAAGAAAGCTGCGGCCAAGAAACGCTTGCCGAGGCCGAAGATCTCCCGCGAGCATATCAGCGACATCTTTGCCCGCCTCTCCGAGGCCAATCCCGAACCCAAGGGGGAACTCGAGCACGTCAACGCCTATACGCTGCTGGTTGCCGTCGTGCTCTCGGCGCAGGCGACCGATGCGGGCGTCAACAAGGCAACCCGGCCGCTGTTCAAGGTCGCCGACACGCCGGCCAAGATGCTCGCTCTCGGCGAAGACACCGTGCGCGATTACATCAAGTCGATCGGGCTCTTTCGCAACAAGGCCAAGAACGTCATCGCGCTGTCAGAGGCCTTGATCGATCAGTACGCCGGCGAGGTGCCTTCCGACCGCGATGCGCTCGAAGAATTGCCAGGCGTCGGCCGCAAGACGGCTAACGTCGTCATGAACATGGCCTTCGGTCAGCCGACCATGGCCGTTGACACGCACGTCTTCCGGATCGCCAACCGGCTCGGCATGGCCCCCGGCAAGACGCCGCTCGAGGTCGAACAGGGCCTCGAACGGGTGGTGCCGGATCAGTATGGACTCCATGCTCACCATTGGCTCATTCTGCACGGGCGCTACGTCTGCACGGCGCGCAAGCCGGCCTGTTACAATTGCGTGATTTCCGACCTGTGCATCTTCAAGGACAAGACGCCGGCGCCACCCAAGGGGAAGACAAAGTGACGTCAGTCGAGGGCGACAAACGCGATGGCAAACCGCGCGTCGGGCTGTTTGTTACGTGTCTTGTCGATGCCATGCGGCCCTCGATCGGATTTGCATCAATCAAGCTCCTGGAGGATGCGGGTTGTACGGTCGAGGTGCCACTGACGCAAACCTGCTGCGGCCAGCCGGCCTTCAACTCGGGCGGCAGTGATCATACCCGCGACATCGCCAAGCAGGTGATCGAGGCCTTCGAGGGCTTCGACTATGTCGTGGTGCCGTCGGGTTCGTGCGGCGGTATGATCAAGGTGCACTATCGCGATCTGTTTGCCGACGAGCCGGCCTGGGCAAAGCGCCACGAAGCGCTGGCGGCCAGTACGCATGAGATCCTGAGCTTTCTGGTCGATGTGATGGACTATCGCCCCGAAGGCGCGCGTTATGACGGCACGGCGACCTATCACGACAGTTGCTCGGGCCTGCGCGAGCTTGGCGTACATTACCAGCCGCGTGCCCTGCTGGCCGCCGTCGACGGCCTCGAACTCGTACCGCTCGACGGCAACGATGCCTGCTGCGGTTTCGGCGGCACGTTCGCAGTCAAATACCCTGAGATCTCGAACGCGATCGTCGCCGACAAGTCGCGATGCATCGCGCATTCCGGTGCCGATACGCTGCTCGCCGGCGATCTCGGCTGCCTGATGAACATGGCCGGCAAGCTCACGCGTGAGGGCAGCAACGTCAAAGTCTTCCACACCATCGAAGTGCTGGCCGGCATGGCCGATGATGGCGGCATCTGCCGGCCATTCGGCAAGGCCAAGGGTTGAGCGACGTGCAGGTAACCTCGGAACACTTCAAGGAAAACGTCAAACAGGCGCTCAAGCGGCCCAACCTGAAGGTGGCGCTTGATCGCACGACCGGCCTGCTGACCTCTCGCCGGCGCGAGACGGTCGCGCAGTATCCCGAATACGCCGAGGCACGCGCGGCAGCTGAGCGCATCAAGGACCACACCCTCCAATACCTCGACTACTACCTGGAGCTGTTCGAGAAAAACGCCGTTGCCTCGGGCGCCAAGGTCTACTGGGCCTCGAGCGCACGCGAGGCGACCGACCAAATCGTCGAGATCTGCAGGCGCCATGACGCGAAATCCGTGACACGCGCCAAGTCGATGCTCGGTGAGGAAATCGGCATCGGCGAGGCATTGGCGGAGGCCGGCATCGAGCGTGTCGAGACGGACCTCGCAGAGCACATCATCCAGCTTGCCGACGATCCGCCATCACACATCGTCGTACCGGCACTGCACAAGACACGCGAGGAGGTGGCGGAACTTTTCAGGGCCCGGCATCGCGAACCGCAGAAGTCGGATGATGTGGCCGAACTCGTCGAAAGTGCGCGCCGCGAACTGCGCCCGAAATACGTCAGCGCCGACATCGGCATCTCCGGTGCCAACTTTCTGATTGCCGATACCGGCTCGGTCGTCACCGTCACCAATGAGGGCAATGCCGAGCTGACGACGACATTGCCGAAGGTGCACATCGTCAACGTTGGTATCGAAAAGCTGGTCCCCGCGATGGAGCATTGTGCGGTGTTCATCCGCCTGCTCGCGCGCGCCGCACTCGGTACCGAGATCACGCAATATACGACTTACAACAACGGGCCAAAGCGTGACGGCGACAAGGATGGCCCCGAAGAACTGCACATCGTGCTGGTCGACAATCGGCGCACGGAGCTGCTCGATGACTTCATGCGCCCGATGCTGCGCTGTATCCGCTGCGGTGCCTGCATGAACCATTGTCCGGTCTACGGGGCCGTTGGCGGTCATGCTTATGGCTTCGTTTATCCGGGGCCGATGGGCGCGATCCTGACGCCGGCCATGACCAGCCTCGAACGCGCCGGCGACTTGCCGAATGCCTGCACGCTGAACGGCCGCTGCCAGGAGGTCTGCCCGGTCAACATTCCGCTGCCCGACATGATGCGCCATCTTCGCGAGGAACAGTGGCGGCGCAAGCTGACGCCGTCTGCGACGCGGGCGGGCCTCGCGCTCTGGGCAGTGGTTGCCAAACGGCCATGGCTCTATCGGCTGGGTGCCAGGTTCGGTGTCCTGGCGATGCGTCTGCTTGCCGGCGGGCGCGGCCGGCTGCGGTCACTGCCCATGGCTGGCGGCTGGACACGCCACCGCGACCTGACGGCGCCTCAGGGGGCAACCTTCATCGACCAATACAGGCGGGGTCGGAGGCGATGAGCGATGACCCGCGAAACGCCATTCTGGGGGCTATCCGCCGCACGCTCGGACGCCAAACCGTTGACCCGGCGCAGGTTGCCCGGGAGGCGCAGGCGCTTGTCGACGGGCCGGCACGCTACCAGCCGAAGTTCGACAGCCAGTCGAACCGGGCACGCTTCATAGAGCGGGCGACATCGGAACGATTGACGGCAACGGTCGATGAAGTTCCGGTGCTCGAGGCAGCGCCCGAGGCAGTTCGCCAATATCTGCTGCGCGCTGAATTGCCGTTCGCCGTCTCTCTGCCGCCGATGCCGGAACTCGTCGGCCTCGACTGGGGTGACATCGCAGTGCACGAGACGCTCGATGCGAACGAGCCTGTCGCGGTGACGCTTGCCGACTATGCAATCGCAGAGACCGGCTCGCTCGTCTTTACCTCGCGGCCGGAGAGCCCGACGCTCTATAACTTCCTGCCGCTGCACCACATCATCCTGCTCGATGCTGCAAGGATCCTGCGATATTCGGAAGACTATTGGGCGATTGTGCGCGAGGCAGGCAACAGCCATCCCCGATCGATCAACGTCATCACCGGCACCAGCGGCACGGCGGACATCGAAGGCCAGAACATCCGCGGCGCACATGGGCCGCGCTTCATGCACATGGTTATTTTCGGCCAGCCGTGAACGAGGATTGAAGGATGAAAATCAAGCGAATTGAACACATTGCCGTCGCCGTGAAAGACCTTCGCGCGATGCGCGACGTCCTGGAAAACAAGCTCGGCATCGCGATGGAATACGAGGAGCATCTGCCAAATCACAAGACCAGCCTCGCGATGTATCCGGTCGGCGAGACCTACATCGAGCTACTGCAGTCCGATGACAAGGACACGGCGACGTCCAAGTGGATCGAGCGGAACGGCGAGGGCCTGTTTCACATCTGCCTTGAGGTCGACGACATCGACCAGGCGATGGCCGAACTCCGGGCCAAGGGCATGGCCTTCAAGCAGGACGAACCGATCATCGGTCACGGTAACTGCCGTATCGCGTTCCTGGAGGAAAGCTGCACGGGAAACCTGCTGATCGAACTCGCCGAAATGCCGAAGGACGGGCACGGGCATTGAGAACTGCCACGGGCGCCGTCCAAGGTGCATGAGCCGGCGAGGCCGTGCGGCTCATGAGGAGTGTGGGGTATCGCTCGGCTGACCGAACCAAACTCAGAACTTGTAGTTCAGCCGAGCGGTGATCGAGTGCATGTCGAGATCGACACTATCGTCGACCGTTCCGCCGGCGCCGTTGAAAGCGCGGCTGTGACGGCGCGATTCGAGGGCATAGTAGCTGTAGTCGATGCCGAAGATGATGTTGTTGGTGACGGCATAGTCAAGGCCTGCGCCTATGATGAAGCCGTTGTGCCATTCATCGACTGAACCTATGCCGACTGCGGGTGCCGTCCCGTCGGAAACTGTCGATTGAATGTCGGCGCCGGCGTAACCGCCCTTGAGACTGATGAGCGCACGATCCATGGCGATGCCGACGCGGACCGCGGCGGACACCAGGAGGTTCGTTTCGGTGGTAAACGTATCATCGGCGGCGCCAACGATACTTTGCGAGCTGCCGTCGATCTCCCCGCCGCTCAGCGAAAGTTCCCCACCGATCACGATCGAGCCCGAGTGGAGCAACCAGCCGACCTGGCCGCCGGCAAGCCAGCCGGAAACGTCGTGACCAGGGCTGCAGCCGGCAGCTGCACCACCTGGCGGCGTGCCGCAAGTACCGCCGGTCAGGCGGTCAGTCACGGCGCCGGTGCCGCCGCGCCATGTCCAGTCGGAATCACCCCAGGCACCGCCGACATGCAGGCCCGCATAGCCGCCCGACCAGTCGAAGCGCGGCGAATAAACGGGATCATCCTTGAAGCTGCCGCCATAGCCGCCGCCGGCCTGGGCGCTGATTGTGAGAAATGTGAGGAGGGCAAAAGCTGCAGTAGCGCGAAGACTCATGATGCTCGACATCAGACCAAAACTCCCAGGACCAACTTCCTTGACTTGAAACGAACTCCAGTCGAACGGTCGGGTGCAACGCGATACAAACAAGGTGACCCAGCAACCATCTCGTAACCGCCGGCACACTGCTCCGGGAACGGCGGTGCTCACAAGGGGGAGGCATCAGACTCCTGTGGATTGCTGAAAGTTCGGGGCAAATTGCTGCCCGCGAATGGCAGGTGAGCCACGCAATCGGCGATTCGCAGGTGCTCAGGTCCGCAACCACGTGGCCGGCAAATCAGTCCGGGATCAATTTGATCGCAAGATTTCGAGTTGGGAGCCGTGACGATTATTCGGCCTGCGCCCACAATCGAAGCGCCATCACGCCGACGCGGGCCTCGATCGCTTCGAGGGCATCGAGGATCAGGTCTTCGCGGTAGCGTCGGCCGACGATCTGCACGCCAATCGGCAGGCCGTCGTTGGCATCGGCCGGCACCAATCCAGCGGGCAGGCCCAGGTAATTGAACAGGAAACTGTAGAAGGCCGAGCCGAGTACGTCGTCAAAACTCTCTCCCGGCACGTCGGCATCATGCCGGAATGTCGGCTTGAACAGGAATGGCGTGAGGACCAGGGGATAGTCTTCGAGGAACAGCGACCAGGCACGGGCATATCTGGAGCGTTCGGCCATCGCGCGCAGCAAATCGTCGCCCTCATAGGGTGGGAAAGCTTCATAGTACTGGTCGAAGATCCGGTTGAGCGTTGGCGAACCGTGCCGTCTGATGTCGCCGTCCATCAGCGCTTTGACTTCGCCGAACAGGCAGCGATAGCCGGTTTCCGCTGCCTCACGCGTCATCGGCGGTTCGACCTCGACGACCTGATAGCCGGCATCGGCAAGGGCAGCGCGCGCAGTATCCAGGGCTCGCGAGACGGCAGGATGGAGTTCGAACTCGAACGCATCCTTCGTGAACGCGACCTTTGTTTCGGCAGGTGTCAATGGCACGCCCTCGAAAGGCAGCGGGATCATCCAGGGATCACGCGGGTCGTGCGCGATGATCGCAGGCATCGCGAGGCGCACGTCGCGTACCTCACGGGCGATCACGCCCTGCACCGACATCAGTTGAGCCAGTAGGCCGCGTTCGGCGGCTTGCGAGGGATTGTAGGCCGGCACGCGGCCGAGGCCCGGCTTTACCGTCGTCGTCGCGCAGGCATAGCTCGGGAACCTGAGCGAGCCGCCGATGTCGTTGCCGTGATGCAGTGGGCCGTAGCCCATCACCGCAGCCGCACCCGCGCCGCCCGATGAGCCGCCGGCCGAGGCATCCTCATGCCACGGGTTGATCGTGCGCCCATAGAGTTCGTTATTGGTCGTGGCCCGGAACGAGAACTCCGGCGTGTTGGTGCGGCCGATGACGATCGCGCCTGCTTGTTTGAGATTGCGGACAACCGGTGCGTCATCCGGTGCAATGATGTCCTTGAAGGCTGCGACGCCGTTGGTCGTTGCCTGGCCGGTCTGGTCGACGTTGACTTTTATGGTGACAGGCACGCCGTGCAGCGGGCCAACCGGGCCGGATGCTGCCATCACCTGGTCGAGCCGGCCCGCTTCCTCGAGGGCTTTATCCGAGAGATCCTCGACGACTGCGTTGATCTGCCCGTTTGTCGCGTGCATGCGCTCGACGGCCGAGCCCACCGCCTCACTTGAACTCACTTCGCGCGCTGCGATCGCCTTGGCGAGATCGCAGGCGCTCCATTGCCAAAGCGGCGTGTCGGATCACTCATTTCAGTATCTCGTGTTGGCCGGCAAGGTTCTTGGTAGTGATTGCGCTTAGAACATCACCCTTTGCCTTTTCGCCGCCGAACAGCAAGACGAAGATCAAAATGATCAGCATGGCTATCGCAAAGGCAAACGGACGGGCGCGGGCCAGGAGCCACATTTGCCAGGTTCGCTCGTGTGGCGGTTGCGGCTGTTGGTCGGTCATGACTGGTTCTCGATGATTGGCGATTGGCGTCGTTGGTGCGATGTTGTCGTTGCCGCCCACCATTATCAAGCACCGCTTTGGTTCGGACCATCATCATCGCGTTCGACGACTTGCGACCGACCGATTTTGACATGCTGGCGGACGGCTTCGATGACGCGTTCGGCCAGACGGTAGGGCAATAAACCATAGGCGAAGCTAGCGGTTCGGCACCTGACACAGGTCGAATGTCTGGTCCGGGCCAGGCAAAGAGATTGACTTCGCGTGTGACGATCCACTGTTGCCCATCATCCAAGCCGAGGCGGCGAGCTGTTTCAGCGGGTAAATCGATCGCGCCTGAACCTTTTTCTGGCCGCGAGTGCGTGATCGTACAACGGCGACGCGCTTGATGCCCTCGGAGACTTCGACTGCAAGGACGACGGCGCAGGGCCTGTCGTTCGAGCCTTCTTCTTTGCCGCGCAGTTTCTCATTGCGCCACAGATAACCGTAGCGGATCACGAGGCCAGGTTGCGGGTCCGGGATGCTCAAGATTGTCAGTGATCAGGATCGAACTCGTCGTCGAATGCCTTGGCAGCATCCGGTGGCGTTGCCCTATCGAGCGCAGTGACGATCTCGACAGGCAACTCGTGAGCATAGAGTGCCTGGCGCTGGTCGAGTGCCTTGAGGCGCGCAAATTCCTGGGCAGAAATCAGTACGACGCTGTCACGGCCATGCGAGGTCACGGCGACTGGTCCGCGCTGGGCAATTTCCTTGTAGCGGCCGAAATTGCGGGCAACATCGGCGGCAGATACCTTGGCGGCAAAGCCTTCATTGATTGAATCCATCATGCTCTCAATATATGTAACTTGCGTAATTTATGCAAGTTCTGCATGTTCTTCATTGACCTCGCGCGTCGACGGGCATGCGCGAGCTTTCAACGAAAGGGAACCACATGGCGCGCTTCAATCGGCTGCTGATAACGGGTGCAGCCGGCAATCTCGGTTCACATTTGCGCAAGACGATCGCGCCGATGGCAACGCATTTGAGGCTCTCCGACAAGGCTGACATGGGCGAGGCGGCACCGAACGAGGAGATCGTCCAGTCCGATGTCAATGATGCCGGCGTAATGCTTGAGATCACGCGCGATGTCGACATGGTTATTCACATGGGCGGGCGCGCCAACGAGGGCACCTGGGAGGATGTCCTGAACTCCAATATCGCAGGCTTCTATAACGTCTATGAAGGCTGCCGGAAGAACGGTGTCAAACGCCTGATCTGGGGCAGCTCGAACCACGCCATCGGGTTCTATCCGCGCGAGCAGGTGATCGACGCTTCCGTCTATCCGCGCCCCGACACCAACTACGGCGTCTCAAAGGTGTTCGGCGAAGCACTCGCACAATACTACTGGGACAAGTACAGCTTCGAGACGGTCTCGATCCGTATCGGCTCCTGCTTCCCGAAGCCGACCGACCGGCGCATGCTGACCACGTGGCTGAGCTACCCTGATCTGACCCATCTGATCGAACGCTGCCTGATCGCGCCGCGCGTCGCCCACACCGTAATCTACGGCGTCTCGAACAACGACACCAAGCTCTGGGACAACCACATGGCAGCCCACATCGGCTTCCAGCCCAAGGACAATGCCGAGATCTACCGTGCCGAGGTCGAAGCAGCGACGCCCGAACCCGACCCCAAGGAGGCGCTCGTTGCCGTCCATGGCGGAACGTTCGCCTCGGCGCCGCACTATGATGACTAAGCCGTTCCGGGCGTATCCCGTCTTGCCAGTCGGGCGCCTGGTGATACGATGCTGCACGCTCCGTCGGGTCGATTGCGTGGGCGCGCTGATCGGTACGCGGCCGTCAGATAATTCATTCGATTGTAAAGAGGTCATTCCATGAGTAGCACCACCGAAAATATTGAAACCTTGAAGCGCTGTTATACCCGCTGGCACGACACGAAGGGTGGCAGCGTCGGCGATTGGATGGACATCCTGGCCGATGAAATCGACTTTCGCTCGCTCGCGATGGGGCGCACGGAGACCAGCGCCTTCACCGTTCCGCGTAGCAGTAAGGCTGATGTTGAAGGGTATTTCGAGGGCCTGCTCGGGCAGTGGTCGATGATCCACTACACGGTCGATGACTATGTGGCCGACGGCGACAAGGTATGCGTGATCGGTTCGACGGCCTGGACCAACAAGGCGACCGGCAAAACGGTCGATACGCCGAAGGTCGACGTCTGGCGATTCAAGGACGGCAAGGCGGTTGGTTTCTTCGAATTCTACGACACGGCAGCCCTGATGGAAGCGGCCGTGCAATAGCATTCAAGTCTCATTTGAACGATCCGCCAAGCAGATCGCGGGCAATGATCAGGCGTTGGACTTCGTTGGGTCCTTCGCCAACGCGGCGGATGCGCATTTCGCGGTACCAGCGTTCGAGCGGCAGGTCCTTGGTCATGCCGATGCCGCCGTGGACTTGCATCGAGCGGTCGACGACGCGGCCGCCGGCCTCGGTGGCGAGCAGTTTGGCCATGCCCGCCTCCATGCGGAACGGCTCGCCGCGCTCGGCCTTGTCGGCGGCTGCAAGGGTCATCCAGCGGCTGGTGCGGATGTCGAGTTCGTTGTCGATGATCATCGACTGAATGAGCTGCCGCGAGGCCAGCAGCGCACCGAACGTTTCGCGCTGCTTGGCGTATTCGATCGCCATTTCCTGCGCCTTGATGGCAACGCCGATGCAGGCGGCCGCATAGGGGATGCGCTGGCGGGTCAGCCGGTCGTTGGCGATCGCAAAGCCGCGGTTGACCTCACCCAGCACGTTGGCGCCCGGCACGCGCATGTCCTCGAATTGGAGCTCGGTCGCGTAGTGGCTCGACCGGAGCGTGTGGATGACGCGGCGCACATGAAAGCCCGGCGTGTCGGTGTCGACGATGAAACAGGTCACGCCGTTGCGCCCGGCCTCGGGATCGGTGCGCGCGAAGACGAGACCGAAGTCGGCCTTGTCGGCACCGGAGATGAACACCTTGGCGCCGTTGATGATCCAGTCGTTGCCATCTTGGATCGCACGAGTCTGGATGGCACGGGCCGGGTCGGAGCCGCCGGACGGTTCGGTGAGGCCGAAGAAACCGCGTTTTTCGCCGCGCAGTACCGGCTTCAGATAGCGCTCCTTCTGATCCTCCGTCGCCTCGTACAACTGGGCGAGGCCCATTTGCCCGAAGACGCCGTAGCACGGCACGTAGAGGCCGGCGCGATGTTGCGACATCTCGATCGCGATCAACGTGCGGGTGACGAGATCGATGCCGGCACCGCCGTATTCGACCGGCACATCGAGCCCCCAGAACCCCATGGCCCGCACTTTGTCGGTGAGCCGGTCATGGTCCTCCGGGGCGATCTCGCTGGCGTCGGGATCAAGCTTTTCCTCGAGCGGCACGATCTCCTCGCGCACGAAGCGACGGATCTGTTCGACGATCATCTTTTGCTGCTCGGTCGGTTCGAAGTCCATGCGCGGTATTTCCTGAGAATATGATCAGAGGGGGCTGAGGCGACCGAGATTGATCGGCGGATCGTCCCGATTGTAGGGCGGCAGTTCGCCGTGGTCGGCAACATGCAGCATCGCCAGTTCGCGAAACCGCGTCTGATACTGCGAGTTGACCTCGATGCGGAATTGTGTGGCGCCATAGGGGGGATCGTTGACGCACTCCAGTAACTCGCTGCGCAACCCGAACAGCGAGCGCGCACCGGCAAATCCGATCGCAACCACATTGCCGGCATCATCGGCAAGTTGATAGACGCCGAGCTGGCCGGGCAGTGCCTTGGCACGGTCGTGGGTCAGCGGCTGCCACGGTTTGGTCAGGCGGATTGCCATTCTGCCTCAACGCTCCTGGAATTTGGGTTTGCGCTTCTCGAGGAAGGCTGCAATGCCCTCGCGCGCATCTTCGCTGGTGCGCACGATTCCGAGCTGCTCATCGAGATCGGCGTGATCGATGCCGTCACGGAACGTCATCTGGCGCACGAGCACGGCCTTGATCGCCTTGAGCGCAAGCGGCGCGTTGGCTGAGAGGCGCTGGACGATGCGATCAACCTCGGCGGCGTGATTGTCGGCATCGGCGATGTGTGAGATCAGGCCCAGGTCGTAGAACTCCTGAGCCGAGAGCGGATCGCCGAGCATCAGGATGCGGCGGGTGGCAACGGGGCCTGCGATCTCCATCAATTTCTTGCACAGGAACCAACTCGGCGCGAGGCCGATCTGGGCAACCGACATGCCGAACTTCGCAGCCTGGCTGGCAACCACCAGATCGCAGTGCAGCGCCAGTTCATTGCCGCCCGCGATCGCCGCTCCCTGTACGGCTCCGACGATCGGCAACGGATAGGTTTCCATGGCATGCAGCATGGCCTCGAACGGTTTGATGCCGCCGGCACTGCCATCGCGCTCGCGCAGATCGATACCGGCACAAAACGATGGTCCCGCCGCCTCGACAAGTGCCAGGCGTTCGTCGGCGCCCGGCGTTGCCGCGAAGGCGTCATGCAGACGTGAGATCATCTCCGGATTGAGCGCGTTGCGCTTCTCGGGCCGATTGAGAAGGATGCGGCGAACGGGTCCGTCTACTGTGCACTCGACAATCGCCATGAAGGCCACCTCAGCTGTTCGTTGAACAGCCATGATAGCGCTGGATCGGCCGGCGAACAGACGAGCAGACAGATTGATCGCGTTGGCGATGGGGGCGGCAGGTCGAGCCTATTCCTCGCGGTATTCCGGAGGTCGCGCCTTCAGGATCATCAGGCGCACGGTCCGCTGGGCACCCCGATAGATGCGCTCGAAGAACGGCTTGGCGCGTTCGCGGGCATCCAGTGACAGTTCCTGAAAGTGATAGCGTGCACGCGCCGAAAGCTGGCGGGTGCGCTTGATGATCTGGGCGAGAGGATTGGTCTCGGGCAGCAGCTCTTCGTTGCGCATGGCGCGGATATTGAGCACGAGTTGGCGGTGCTCGGCACGCCGTTCCTGGCCGCTGACGCGGTTCATGGCACCGGTGAACAGTACGAGCGGCGTGCAGACGGTGACGACGCGCTGGCCGAGGTTCAGCCATTTGAGCTGCGAGATCGAGGTTTCTTGCGCGAAATAGACGGTGCGCCCGTCGATCTTCTGGCGCAGGATGACGCTGTCGACGACCGGCACGATGTGGCCGGAGAGCTTGCGGATCAGCTGGAAGCGCTCGTTCGAGGGATCCGGGAACTGGACGAAGAACGACACCGCTTCCTCGTCTGCGAGTGCCTGGCGCAATGCTTCGTCGGTGTCATCTGCATGGCGCACGTTGCGCGCCTGGCCGAGCCCCTCGGGATCGATCTTGCGCAGGTAGTCGAACGTCTTGGCGCTGCCGGAACCTTGAGGCGGCAGGATAAAGCGCAATCTGTCGGCGTTGACGGCGATCTCACCGAAGTTCGTGTAGTTCCGGTTGCGGGTCACGGCGAACACACACTCGCGCACGTCATCGGAGCGGATCACCTCGAACGCCCGCGAGCCGCCAAAGCGGTCTGCTTCGAGCGCGAAGACGTCGAGCTGGCCGTAACCGAGTTCCGTCGGATTGCGGGCCACCCGGCGCATGTTTTCGGCCGAGCCTTCGGAGGTCAGGCACTCGCTGGTATTGCCGAGCACGGCAAGCTGCTTGACGAGGTTCGGACAGAACGTGTTGTGATAGGCCCCGCTATCACCGCCGGTGTTGATCTGGGCTGCCACGGCGGCACCCGGCGCCGAAGCAAAACCCAAGACGCCGCAAATCAATAGCGTCACAAAGCGCGTCACAGCCGTCCTCCAGCTTTTGTGGAATCCCCATGCGGAAATGGGCATTCCACGAGGATATACAATCTTTTCGAAGGCTTAAAGGCTGTCCCTAATAAGGTCTATCCCGTGTTTGCAACAAGGTTTCCGAGATGGGCCGTTAACTGATAGTGCGCCTTCGCCAGGCGGGCGCTTCAGGCCGGGACCATGCCGATGCGCTCATCGCGCGCCCGCAACCAGACGATGAACGGCAAGGCTAGCAGCACCATCCAGCCCTTGCCAACGACCTGCCCCCACAGGTAGCTGAGGTCACCGAAGGCCAGCTGCAGGAATACGATGCTGTCGACGATCAGCCCGACGATGCTCGATGCCGCGACCGCGAGCACGAGGCGCCGGCGCTGTAGCGGCGTGTAGACGGCAAGATCGGCAAACTCCGAGATCAGGAAGGCCGCGGCCGAGGCGATGACCAGGGCCGGCGGAGCGAGCAGGCCGGAGAGCAGCGCGCCGACGATGATCGCACAGGCTGCAACGCCGACGCCGAGCCGGCGCTGGACCAGATCACGGAGCACGAAAGCCAGGCCGACGACCAGGACGGCGCTCGGCGCCATCAATCCGGGCGCCACCGGAATGAGGCACGGCCCGTTCGGCGGGCAGACGGTGCCGACATGCTGGATGAGCCAGTTTGCAGCGGGAATGCACGCGGTAAAGAGGGCCAGAAAGATCAGGCCCTCGACGGTGCGTCGATCGATTGTCATGGGAGCTATCTCCGATTTCTATAGCGCAACGAGATGGCGCGCTGGGACCAACTGGGCGGTCCCGATTGCAGTTGAGCCGGGTCAATACCGGGTTTGGGTGAGATTGGCCAGCGGCTCTTTGCAGGTTTTTGGCCCTGCAATCCGCATTCATCAATCGGCTGAACCGTCCAACTCCTTGCGCAGGGCTTCGAGTTCGCCCTTCGCGTCCGCCCAGTCTTCGTAGGCTCGCCCGGCGCGGGCGTACCAGTAGCGGCTGTTGGCGCCATCGCCCTCGATTTTGTGCAGGATGGCGTGCAGCCAGTCGGCTAGGCGGTCGCCTTCGTGTGTCTGAGCGATGCCATGTGCTCCCTCCCAGTCATCGCCAAGGGCTTTTTCAATGGCCCGAAGCAAGTCACCTGCCATGGGGTTCATGTGCAAAACTCCGAATGTTGGCGCCTCTCCCGCCTGCAGTTAACACCAACGCCTGAACTTCTGCGAGGCCCCTTGCCAAACGCCGGCCTTTGCGTACAACCCATCGTTCGAACCAACCGAGCGCCTGGGAGCTATACCTCATGACTGCCATCATCGACATCCTTGGACGCGAGATCCTCGACAGCCGCGGCAATCCGACCGTCGAAGTCGACGTGCTTCTCGAGGATGGCTCGCTGGGCCGCGCGGCCGTGCCCTCCGGTGCTTCGACCGGCGCCCATGAGGCCGTCGAACTGCGTGACGGAGATGCTGCCCGCTATCTCGGTAAAGGCGTGACCAAGGCGGTTACTGCCGTCAACGACGAAATCTACGACGCGCTGCGCGGTTTCGAGGCCGAAGACCAGCGCCGCATCGATGAAGCCTTGCTGAGCCTCGATGGCACCGAGAACAAGGCCCGGCTCGGCGCCAACGCCATTCTCGGCACATCGCTTGCGGTGGCCAAGGCGGCGGCTGCTGCATCCGGGCTGCCGCTGCACCGCTATATCGGCGGCACCAACGCCCGCGTCATGCCGGTGCCGATGATGAATATCGTTAACGGCGGCGCGCATGCCGACAACCCGATCGACATCCAGGAATTCATGGTCATGCCGGTTTCGGCAGCGACCTGTGGCGACGCGATCCGGATGGGCGCTGAAATCTTCCACACGCTGCGCAAGGGCCTGTCGGATGCAGGCCACAACACCAATGTCGGCGATGAAGGCGGCTTTGCGCCCAACCTCAAGTCGGCCGACGAAGCGCTGGGCTTCATCATGAAGTCGATCGAGGCAGCCGGCTACAAGCCCGGCGACGATGTCGTCCTGGCGCTCGACTGTGCCGCGACCGAGTTCCACAAAGACGGCAAGTACGAACTCGCAGGCGAGGGCAAATCCCTCGACAGCGCTGGGATGGCAGCCTACCTCGCTGATCTCGTCGCCCGCTTCCCCGTGAAGTCGATCGAAGATGGTATGGACGAAGATGACTGGCAGGGCTGGAAGCTACTGACCGATGAAATTGGCGATCGCTGCCAGCTGGTCGGCGACGATTTGTTCGTGACCAACACGAAGCGCCTCGAGCGCGGCATCGCCCAGGGCATCGCCAATTCGATTCTGGTCAAGGTCAACCAGATCGGCTCGCTGTCGGAAACCCTCGACGCTGTCTCGATGGCGCAGCGTGCCGGCTACACCGCCGTCATTTCGCATCGCTCGGGCGAGACGGAGGATGCAACCATCGCAGACCTCGCCGTCGCCACCAACGCCGGCCAGATCAAGACGGGATCGATGTCGCGCTCCGATCGCCTGGCCAAATACAACCAGATGATCCGCATCGAAGAAGAGCTCGACGGCACATCGGTCTATCCCGGTGCCAGTGTTCTGCGCTGCAAGAGCATGGTCTGATCACGGGTCGGCCTGGTACTGATTTACGCGGCATTAACCAATAATCGACATGATCGGCCGGGCGTATGGGCAACCTGAATGGGGGTAGCTGATGCTCGGTCGCGGCAAATCGGCAAGACGCCTGCGGGGATTTTGGGTTTCGCTCGGCGCCATGCTGCTGGCGGCATATTTCACCCACCATGCAGTTTACGGTCGCTACGGACTGGAGCGCAACCGCGCCCTCAAAGCCCGCCATCAGGCCCTGCTTGGCGAGGTCGCCGCTCTGCAGCAGCGCCAACGCATCTTGGCCCGCGATCTGGCCCTTCTCGGCGGCGAACCACATCCCGACATCGTCGAAGAGTACGCCCGCCGCACGCTTGGATTTGCCTATCCCAAGATGCGCATTGTCCGCAACGGTCCCTGACCTGGCCCTCGATCGCAGCGCCAGTTAGCGCTCAGCAACCAATCCGGTTGGCAAATCGAACGGCGCCGTTGTACGTTTCAGCTTGGTGCAAGTCGCAAGCAACCTGTTAATGCCGTGCTTAGGCATTTGCGGGTGCTATTTGGCCTGCGCCACGACATTGCCCGAACTTGACCCTACGACCTCGGAGCCGTACATGGCGAACGACACCGCGACCGCAGCCGACCTTCAATTTACGACAGAACAAGAATTCGATGCCTATCGCGAAATGCTGCTGATCCGGCGCTTCGAAGAAAAGGCGGGCCAGCTCTACGGCATGGGCTTTATCGGTGGGTTCTGCCATCTCTATATCGGCCAGGAAGCGGTCGTCGTCGGACTGCAGATGTGCGCCAAAGAGGGCGACCAGGTGATCACGACCTATCGTGATCACGGCCATATGCTGGCCTGCGGCATGGACCCGAAAGGCGTGATGGCCGAACTGACAGGTCGCCGGGGAGGCCTTTCCAAGGGCAAGGGCGGCTCCATGCACATGTTCTCGAAAGAGAAGCATTTCTACGGCGGTCACGGCATCGTTGGCGCCTCGGTGCCGCTAGGTGCGGGCCTTGCCTTCGCCAACCGCTATCGCGGCAACGACAACGTCTGCTTCTGCTATTTCGGTGACGGCGCTGCCAACCAGGGCCAGGTCTATGAGACCTTCAACATGTCGAAGCTCTGGAACCTGCCGATCGTGTTCGTGATCGAGAATAACAAGTATGCAATGGGCACGTCGATCGAGCGCTCGGCGGCGACGACCGACTTCTCGCAACGTGGTGCCTCCTTTGCCATTCCGGGCGAGAAGGTCGATGGTATGGACGTGCGTGCCGTGCGCGCTGCCGGCGAGCGTGTCGTTGCCAACATGCGAGAGGGCGGCGGGCCCTATATCCTCGAGATGCTGACCTACCGCTACCGCGGCCATTCGATGTCGGACCCGGCCAAGTATCGCACGCGCGAAGAGGTCGACAAGGTGCGCACGGAACAGGACCCGATCGAGCGAGTCCGCCAGCGACTGATCGACGGCGGCGGGGCCAGCGAGGATGAACTGAAGGCGATCGACCGTTCGGTCCGCGAGACCGTCAACGCAGCTGCGGAATTTGCACAGAACGATCCCGAACCCGATCCGAGCGAATTGTGGACGGACGTTCTGCTTGAAGCATGACGCGGGGCCGGATGCGACGATTGAATATGGCACAAGCAAGACACAGGTCAGCAAGCTACGCCGATATTGAGGCTCTGCCGCCCAATGTCGTCGGTGAGATTTTGTTCGGCCATCTGGTGACGCACCCGCGCCCGGGACCTCGCCACGGCGGTGCATCGAGCAGCCTTGGTGCGCTCGCTGTAGGCGCTTATCAATTCGGTGTCGGCGGTCCGGGTGGCTGGATCTTTATTATCGAGCCGGAGCTTCACCTTGGTGAGCACGTCGTCGTGCCTGATATTGCCGGTTGGCGTCGCGAACGTTTCTCGGAACGACCGGACAAGGCCTACTTCGATATCGCGCCCGACTGGGTCTGCGAAGTAATTTCGCCCAGCACGGAACGCTATGATCGGTGCCAAAAGCGCAAAATCTACGCGCAATTTGGTGTCGCTCACCTCTGGCTGCTCGATCCCAATGCCCAGATCCTGGAGGTTTTTGCCCTGCAGGGCGATGACTGGCTGCTATTGGCAGCGTTCCAGGGAACCCAGGAGGTCACCGCGGCCCCCTTCGATGAACTGAAGTTTTCGTTGTCGCTGCTGTGGCCGTTCGATATGCCGCCCGAAGGAACATGATCCACGCCGACCAACCGTTACCGCTGTTACGCCCGCCAACGCTACTTCTCAAGAGATCCATATGCCGACCCAGATCCTGATGCCCGCGCTGTCACCAACCATGGAGGAAGGCAAGCTTGCCAAATGGCTGATCAGTGAAGGCGATATGGTTACCTCCGGCATGGTCATTGCCGAGATCGAGACCGATAAGGCGACGATGGAAGTCGAAGCCGTCGATGAAGGCCGGCTCGACCGCATCCTGATCGCCGAGGGCACCGAGGGCGTCAAGGTCAACACCCCGATCGCCGTTATCCTGGCCGACGGCGAGGCACCTGGCGCCGAGATGCCGGCAGCAACACCGCCGCCTGCTGCGGCGCCAGCACCTGCGGCACCGTCACCGGCGCCAAGTTCCGGCAACGGCTCGATGCCGCCGGCAGTTGCCGCCGAACCGGCCCTTGCGGCTCCACCTCCCGCACTTGATCTGCCGCCCGGCACTACCTTCGCGACCATCACCATGCGCGAAGCCCTGCGCGATGCCATGGCTGAGGAAATGCGCCGCGATCCGGATGTCTTTCTGATGGGCGAGGAGGTTGCCCAGTATCAGGGCGCCTACAAGGTGAGCCAGGGTTTGCTCGATGAGTTCGGCGACAAGCGCGTGATCGATACGCCGATCACCGAGCAGGGCTTTGCCGGCATCGGCGTCGGGGCCGCGTTCGCCGGCCTTAAGCCAATCGTCGAATTCATGACCTGGAACTTTGCCATGCAGGCGATCGACCAGATCATCAACTCTGCCGCTAAGACGCTCTACATGTCAGGCGGCCAGATGGGCGCACCGATCGTGTTTCGCGGCCCCAACGGTGCTGCGGCCCGCGTCGCGGCCCAGCACTCACAGTGCTATTCGGCCTGGTATGCCCACTGCCCGGGCCTGAAAGTGGTGGCCCCATCGAACGCCGCCGATGCCAAGGGCCTTATGAAGTCGGCGATCCGCGATCCCAACCCCGTCCTCGTTCTCGAAAACGAAATCCTCTACGGCACCCAGGGCGAGGTGCCCGAGGTCGACGACTGGCTGGTACCGATCGGTCAGGCGAAGGTCGTGCGCGAGGGCAAGGATGTGACCATCGTCTCGTTCGCCCGGGGCATGCAGTACGCCAACGCGGCAGCCGAACGCCTGGCAGGCGATGGCATCGAGGCCGAGGTCATCGATCTCAGATCGCTACGCCCGATCGATTGGCCGACGATCCTGAATTCGGTGCGTAAAACCAATCGCATCGTCACGGTCGAGGAAGCCTGGCCGGTGTGTTCGGTCGGCTCGGAAATCTGCGCCCAGGTCGCCATTCAGGCCTTCGATGATCTCGATGCGCCGCCGGCCAAAGTTTCAGGTGCCGACGTACCGATGCCGTATGCCGCCAATCTTGAGGCGCTCGCCCTGCCGACACCGGAGCAGGTGGTCGAAGCCGCGAAATCCGTGTGCTACGCCCTTTGATCGATCCCGCTGCGCTGCCATCTGAAAGACGTTGCAATGCCGATAGAAATTCTGATGCCTGCCCTGTCGCCGACCATGGAGGAGGGCAAGCTCGCCTCCTGGATGGTCAAGGAGGGCGATGAAATTAGCTCCGGCATGGTCATCGCCGAAATCGAAACCGACAAGGCGACGATGGAGGTCGAGGCCGTCGATGAAGGTCGTATCGGCAAGATCCTGATCGGTGCCGGCACGGAAGGCGTCAAGGTCAATACGCCGATCGCGATCCTGCTCGAAGATGGTGAGGATGCGAGCGCGATCGAGGCGCTGGCTTCGAGGCCGGCACCTACAGCGCCGGACAACTCACCGGCGCCCGCGTCAGCATCTCCGCCTCCGGCTGTCGCGACCGCCGCTGCACCGGTTCCAACTGCACCGTCTGCTGGCAGTAGCGGCCAGCGCATCAAGGCTTCCCCGCTGGCCCGCAGGCTCGCAGTGGCAGCCGGCATCGATCTTGCCGCTGTTGCCGGTTCCGGACCGCATGGCCGCGTCATCAAGCGCGATATCGAAGCGGCCAAGGTAGCCGGCGTTACGTCCCCTGCACCCGCGTCACAAGGCGCGCTCACACTGCCAACGACGCCTCTGCAGCCGTCGCTGTCGGATGACAAGATACTGGCGCTCTACGAGGAAGGCACCTACGAGGTGATCCCGCACGATGGCATGCGTAAAGTCATCGCGCAGCGCCTAACGGAGTCCAAGCAAACCGTTCCGCACTTTTACCTGAGCATCGATTGTGTGCTCGATGAACTGCTGCGTGCCAGATCGCGCATGAATGCAGCGTCCCCGAAAGAGGGGCCGAGAGCCTACAAGCTGTCCGTCAACGACTTCATCATCAAGGCCATGGCCTTGGCACTACAGCAGGTCCCGGCCGCCAATGCCTCGTTCACGGACGGCGGCATGCTGCGCCATCGCCATTCCGACGTCGGCGTTGCGGTCGCGATCGAGGGCGGTCTCTTCACGCCGATCATTCGTCATGCCGAGTACAAGACGCTTGGCGAGATTTCGATGGAAATGAAGGATCTCGCCGAGCGGGCGCGTAAGCGCCGGCTGGCGCCGCATGAATATCAGGGCGGCACCACCTCGATCTCGAACCTCGGCATGTTCGGCATCAAGACGTTCGACGCAGTGATCAACCCGCCGCAGTCGACCATCCTTGCGGTTGGCGCCGGTGAGAAGCGGGCCATCGTCGACGGCGATGCGATCAGGATCGCAACTGTCATGAGTTGCACCTTGTCCTGTGATCACCGCGTCGTCGACGGAGCGCTCGGCGCCGAACTTCTCAATGCCTTCAAGAACTTCATCGAAGATCCGGTGCAAATGCTCGTTTGACGGGTAAGTGCCGGCGCAAACACGGATAAAAAAGCGCATTCCGGTGTTCTTTATAACCGGTTGTTGCTCGATTGTGACCGAATTGCAACAAATCTGCTTGCATCCAGCCCAACAGTTGTGGGCAATGGGGATTACTTGGCATGGGCTGACGGTCGAGCTTGTGCTCAGGAGGCGACCCGCGCACCGTTTCGCGAGTAATTGCGTGATTCGGTTGCAATCTCAGGAGGGCGAAGGATGCGCCTGAACATGTTGATGAAGTTTGCCGGGCTGTCCGTCGCATTAGCGGTCGCCGGGTGTGCGTCAGACCCGGGATCATCTCTCATGACCGCGTCGGTGCAAAGACCTGAAACCAAGAAAGTGTCACGACCGGCGATCAATCCGGCCTGTGTCACCCTTGCCACGCAGATCCGCGCCATCCGAGAGGACGGCACACCTGAGCGGGTCCGGGCGGCCGGTGAGGGCAAGACCAAGATGGTGAGCGTCAAGCGTGCGTCACTATCGAAAGTCGCGGAACTCGATCGCTTGAACGCGGAGTTCCAGGCGCAGTGCTCGATCTATCCGCTGCAGACCGCAGCGGCACCGCCGGCTGCTCCAACAGCAACGATCCAAACGGCGCCGGTCAGCACGCCACCGGCATCTGTGACCGCCGCGCCCAAGGCCACCGTGTCGACCAAGCCGGTAGCGGCCTCGAAGCCGACGGTTCAGTCAACACTGGTCGCGGTGCCACCACAGACGACGGCGACGAAGCAATAGCGATTATGATGCGGCCGGTGCGAGCAGCCGATCGCTGAACAACCGCTTCAACAAACAGGGCCGTACCGTTAAACCGGTGCGGTCTTTATTGTAACTGGGGCATACGCCTAAGGAGTGTAGACGGGTCTGAAGGCCCGCTAAAGGAGGCTATATGAGCGCTTACGATGTCATCGTGATCGGTGCCGGGCCCGGCGGCTATGTTACGGCCATTCGGGCAGCCCAGCTTGGCCTCAAGACTGCGATCGTGGAGCGCGAGCACCTCGGCGGCATCTGCCTCAATTGGGGCTGTATTCCAACCAAGGCACTGTTGCGCTCGGCTGAGATCTATCATCTTGCAACTCATGCGAAGGACTACGGCCTGAAGCTCAACGGCACTCTCGAGGCCGACCCTGCGGCAATCGTCAAGCGGTCGCGACGCGTCTCGGCGCAGCTCAACGGCGGTGTCGGATTTCTTCTGAAAAAGAACAAGGTCGATGTGATCTGGGGCGAGGCCGAGATCAAGGCACCCGGTCAGGTCATCGTTAAAGCGTCGGCCAAGCCTGCCGTCGAACCGCAAAACCCCGTGCCGAAGGGCACGCTCGGTGACGGCACGTACCAGGCGAAGCATATCATCGTTGCAACCGGCGCGCGTCCACGTGTCATTCCCGGCATCGAACCGGACGGTGAGCGCGTCTGGACCTACTTCGAAGCCATGGTTCCGAAGTCGATGCCGAAATCATTGATCGTGATGGGGTCAGGCGCGATCGGCATCGAGTTTGCCTCGTTCTACCGCACGCTCGGCGCCGAGGTCACCGTCGTCGAACTCCTGCCCCAGATCCTGCCGGTCGAAGATGCCGAAATCGCCGGCATGGCGCGCAAGGCATTCGAAAAGCAGGGTATCAGGATCCTGACCGATGCGAAGGTCAGCGGCATTGAGAAACGCTCCGGCGGCGTTGCTGCAACGGTCGCGCTCGGCGACGGCAAAAGCGAAGTCATCGAGGCGGAACATTTGATCTCGGCAGTCGGCGTACAAGGCAATGTCGAGGGGCTGGGCCTCGAGGCATTGGGCGTCGCCATCGAACGCGGCACGATCCAGACCGACGGCCTTGGGCGTACGAATGTCGCCGGCATCTACGCGATCGGCGATGTTGCAGGCCCGCCGATGCTCGCCCACAAGGCCGAGCATGAGGGCGTCGTCTGCGTCGAGGCGATTGCCGGGCTCGACGCCCACGCCCTCGACAAGGCACGCATTCCAGGTTGCACCTATTGCCACCCGCAAATCGCCTCGGTCGGCCTGACAGAGGCCGCTGCCAAGGCGGTGGGACATGACGTCAAGGTCGGCCGCTTCTCATTCCGCGGCAACGGCAAGGCCATTGCGCTCGGTGAGCCTGAAGGCCTGATCAAGACGGTGTTCGACAGCGCGACGGGTCAGTTGCTCGGTGCCCACATGATCGGTGCGGAAGTGACCGAGCTCATCCAGGGCTATGTCGTCGCCATGCAGCTCGAGACCACGGAAGAAGACCTCATGCACACGGTCTTCCCGCATCCAACGCTCTCAGAAATGATGCATGAGAGCGTGCTCGATGCCTATGGCCGCGTCATACACATGTGATCCTGTGCCCGAGACAGCTGGCCGGCCCCTGACATCCAACGGAGAAGAGTATGGACAACAAAGCACTGGTCGTGTTCCTGGTGATCGGCCTGATTGCCGGCTTCCTGGCAAGCTTCATCGTCGGCGGCGGTGGCATCTTGCGCTATCTGGTGAGCGGTGTAATAGGCTCGTTCGTTGGCGGTTTTCTGCTCAATGCTGCCGGTATCAATCTCGGCATTTCGAACAAGCTCGTATCACAAATCGTAACCTCGACCATCGGCGCGATCGTGGTCGTGCTGCTTGCACGCTTGATCGCGTGATGCGTTTTGCTGATCGATCCGTCTTCATCGAACCTAACAACGGGCCCCTGCCATGGACCAGATACTACCTTACATGCCTCTCATCGTGATGCTTGCCAACGGCCTGGTCGCCGGCTGGCTTGCCGGCCAGCTGCTGGGTGGCGGCGGCCTCATTCGCAATGCGATTGTCGGTGTCATTGGTGCCTTCATTGGCGGCATGATGGTCAACAATGGCCTGTTGAATCTGCCCTTCGATCTCGGCCCCTGGGGCAACCAGATCGTCGTCTCGACAATTGGTGCCATGGTCGTAATCATCATCGCCCGCCTGATCGGGCGTTGACGCCAGCACTCCTGTCGTTCACCCCGAGCGACGCGCCGCATTGAAATGGGCCAGCGGCTGGTCCAGATAAGGTATGAACCACACGCCGTTCGGGCGGCTGGATGCTCGAATGTACCGAAAGGCTGCGATGGTCACGCTCTACGATGCCCGCCAGGATCGCCCGGATCGCGATGTACGCCATCCGGAAAAGGCAGGCCGGGCCGATACGCCGCTGTTGCGCAAGCCGGCCTGGATCCGGGTCAAGGCGCCGGGCTCGAAGGGCTATGGCGAGACCCGGGCGATCGTCAAGGAGCATGGCCTGCACACGGTGTGCGAGGAGGCCGGCTGTCCGAATATCGGCGAGTGCTGGACCAAGCGCCATGCGACGCTGATGATCATGGGCGACACCTGCACGCGCGCCTGCGCCTTCTGTAATGTGCGCACCGGCCTGCCGGCCCCGCTGGATCCGAATGAACCGGCCAACGTCGGCGATACGGTTGCCAAGCTCGGCCTTGAACATGTTGTCATCACCTCGGTTGATCGTGATGATCTTGCCGATGGCGGTGCAGCCCACTTCGCCGAAGTGATCGGCGAGGTCCGCCGCCAGGCTCCGAAGACCACGATCGAAGTACTGACACCTGATTTCCTGCGCAAGCCGGGCGCACTGGAGACCGTCGTTGCCGCCAGGCCTGACGTCTTCAATCACAACCTCGAGACGGTGCCATCGCTCTATCTGCGCATACGCCCGGGCTCGCGCTACTTTCATTCGCTGCGCCTGCTTCAACAGGTCAAAGAACTGGACCCGGCGATGTTCACCAAGTCCGGCATCATGGTCGGCCTCGGCGAGGAGCGTGAGGAGGTCATGCAACTGATGGACGACCTGCGCGTCGCCGATGTCGATTTCCTGACGATTGGCCAGTATCTGCAGCCGACCCGTAAGCATGCCCCCGTTGCCCGCTACGTCGAACCGGAGGAGTTTGAGGCCTACGAACGCATCGCACGGGCCAAGGGCTTTCTGCTGGTCGCATCATCCCCTCTGACGAGATCGTCCTACCACGCCGGCGATGACTTCGAACGCCTGCGCCGGGCACGCTCCGCCAAGAACTCTCACCTACCTGCCGTCTGACCCCTTCATCGCATGGGCTGAACAAGGAACCAAACCGCGCAATGGCGAGCTTCAAGACAACACGCCTGGTCCCATTCAGCGCCCGCCAGATGTTCGACTTGGTCGCCGACGTCGAGAGTTATCCAGAATTTCTGCCGCTGTGCGAAGCGCTGCGCCTGCGTGAACGCACGGCCGATCCAGCTGGCCGGCCGCAATTGGTTGCCGACATGACCTGCGGCTACAAGTCTATTCGAGAAACGTTCACCAGTCGCGTGACGCTCGACCAGGCGGCCGGTGAGATCGTCGTGGAGTATATCGATGGGCCGTTCCGCTACATGCACAACCGATGGCGGTTCGTCGATAGTAACTATTCAGGCGCCCGTAGTTGCGCGGTCCACTTCGATATCGATTATGCCTTCAAATCGGCGCTGCTCGGTGCGCTGGTGGGCGGCCTGTTCGATACCGCATTCCGGCGTTTCGCGGCAGCTTTCGAAGCACGCGCCCGCGAGGTTTACGGATCCGGCATTATTGCGGCCGACAGCACATCCGGCACCGCTGCAACCTGATTGTGGATCACTCAATTGTATCGCCAACGAGTTTCAGTGCAGCGTGCACCGTTTCGAGGCGAACACTCTGACGGCCGATATCGCCAAGGCGCAATTCAACGTGCCGCGTTGGCCGACCGCGTGCTGCAAATCCGACATGGACAAGACCGACAGGCTTTGCAGCCGTTCCACCGCCTGGTCCCGCGACGCCGGTGACGGCAATTGCAAGATCGGCACGGGAGTGTGCCACGGCACCTTCGGCCATTGCGCGTGCGACCGGTTCGCTGACCGCGCCGTGCTCTTCAAGCAGCTCGGCCGGGACACCTAAGCACTCCATCTTGGCTTCGTTGGAGTATGTCACAAAGCCGCGTTCGACCACGTCGGAGGAGCCGGCGATTTCGGTCAACAACCCGGCAATCAGCCCGCCGGTGCAGCTTTCCGCTGTCGCGATCATCAACCCGCGCTTACGCAGGCGTTCGAGCAGCGCACGCGCGTCATCCAGCAACTGTGCATCGAACATATCCAAGCCTCAAAACATGAAAAACCGGCACAGCCCCGTTCAGCCGTGCCGGTTGATCATAACAAGACTCGAGGTGGCGTAAATCGCTCAGTTGGCCTGATTGCGATCTGCATTGTGCAACAGGCCGTCGAGCGCCGTACGGCAGTCGCTACCCATCAGCCCGACCGCCCGGGCCTGAGCTTCCTGCCAGACCGGATAACCTTCCTGAATGGCAATCTGGCCCTTGGGAGTCAGATGCAAACCGCGCCCGCGCCGGCCGGCCGGCGGGTCCATTTCGATCATGCCAAGTGCCAGCAGCCTCTTGAGATTGCGCGACAGCGTCGATTTTTCGATGTCGAGCGAAAACCCGATCTCGACGGCTGTGATACCATCCTGCTGACCAAGCTGCGTGAGCAATGTATACTGACTGGCCGTGATGCCGAGCGGACGCATCGCGTCGTCGTAGACGCGGGTGATGATCCGGCTCAACTGGCGAACGCGCGTTGCCAGGCAAGCCACGTTCGTCTGTTCGGCAATTTCGGAAATGCCGGGAGTGGCGGCCTGCGGTGCGGGTGTCATAACGTTCATGGTTCTCTCCACACGGCTGCGGCGATCGTGCCCTTCAGTACCTGCTTGCCGCGATTCTACTTGCCACAGCAAGTTGAAACTGTACCTGCCGATCAAAGCGCCGGGGTCTGAGTGCAGCAAGGAATGGAAACGGACATGAAGATTGGTGACGTCAAATGTCACGTACTTGAGGCCAAACTCGAAGAGCCGTTCTGGTGGTCCTTCAATCAGTCGGATGCGCGTGCCTCGTGCATTGTCGAGATCATTGCCGAGGACGGCACCAGCGGCTGGGGCGAATGTTTCGGGCCGGCGCGCCTCAATGCACCGATCGTCGAAGCCTTCAAGCCGTATCTGCTCGGCCAGGATTTCCGGGCCGGCGACCTGATCTGGCAGACCCTCTACAATCAGTTCCGCGACCAGGGCCAGAAAGGCCTGACGGTGACCGCGATCAGCGGTGTGGATATCGCACTCTGGGACCTGCGCGGGCGCCATTTCGAGGCACCGGTGCACGTTTTGATGGGCGGGCCGCTCCGGACCTCGGTTCAGGCCTACGCCACCGGGACGTATCGCCATGGTGACGGTGATCCGCTCGACTACATCGTCGCCGAGGCCGAAGGCTATGTGCGTGACGGTTTTCGCGCGATCAAGCTGAAAATCGGTTTCGGCGTCGAGCAAGATCTGGCTCTGATGCAGGCCGTGCGCGAGGCGATCGGGCCCGATGTCGCGCTGATGATCGATGCCAACCACGGTTTCGATGTCGTCGAGGCGATCGCACTCGGGCGCGCTGCCGAAAGCCTCGATATCGGCTGGTTCGAGGAGCCTGTGGTGCCGGATGAACTCAACAGCTATGTCGAGGTGCGCGCCGGCCAGCCGATCCCGGTCGCGGGCGGCGAGTGTGAATTCACGCGCTGGGGCTTCCGCGAAGTGTTGACCCGCCGTGCCATGGATATCATTCAGCCCGATACCTGTGCGGCCGGCGGCCTCTCGGAATGCAAGAAGATCGCTGACATGGCAACGGCCTTCGGCGTTCGCTACGTGCCGCACGTCTGGGGCTGCGGCATCGGCCTTGCAACCGCGCTGCAGTTACTGGCTGTGCTACCCCACACACCGCCACGCCGCACGCCGCTTGAACCGATGCTCGAGTTCGACCGCTCCGAACATCCCTTCCGCCAGTCGATCATGACGAGCCCGATCGAACATCAGGACGGCATCGTCCAGGTGCCGGAGGGACCAGGGCTCGGCATCGAAATCAACCGGCAGACGCTGGCCGAGTATGCGGTTGGCTGATGGGGAAAACACGCATCAAGCTGGCGTCGACCAAGACGGCCGGCATTATTAGAGGCAAACGCGTGCCGGTTCATGCGGGCAAGACCTCGTCGGTGGATCTGCTCGGGGCACCAAACAGGATCGAATAGAGACAGGGCACGACGACCAGCGTAAGCAGCGTTCCAACGATAAGCCCACCGGCGATGACAACCGCGAGGTCGTAGAACAGAACATCGCGTGAGATGATGATCGGCAGGAGACCCATCGCCGTTGTGCACGTCGTCATGACGATCGGCTGAAACCGGCGTACACCGGCCTCAAGCAAGGCGCTGCGCAGGTCGCGCCCGTTCGCCTGTTCGATATCGACGCGATCGATCAAGACGATCGCATTGTTGATGACAATGCCAGCCAATGCCAGCAGGCCGAGGATGCCCATGAAGCTGAAATTCGCGCCCGGCATGATCAGCAGAGCAAAGGCCACGCCGAACAGCACCAGCGGGATGGTGAGCACGATGATCAGCGGTTTGCGGAAGCTGTCGAATTGCCAGATGAGGACCAGTATCATCAGCGCGAAGGCCAGCGGCACATTCCCGAACAGGGCTGACTGGGCTTCGGCCGATTTCTCGAGTTCACCTCCACGTTCGATTCGGAAGCCGGGTGGCAGGCTTTGCTCCAGTGCCGCAAGTTCGGGCACCATCAAATTATCGAGTTCGGCCGCCGTTCTCGTCAGGCTCTTGGCCGATATGGTCACGACGCGCTCGAGATCACGCCGACGGACATTCGAAAACCCGGGATCCGCTTTGAGCCTCGCCACCTGCTCCAGGGTAACCGGGTTGCCGTCGCTGACCGCGATATTGAGCGAGAGCAGACGATCAAGCTGGGTTCGCTGTGCTGCATCGACCCGGAAGACGACGGGGATCGCAAGATCGCCAACGCGATAGTCCGTGACTTCGGTTCCGGAAAGCTGGCTGTTGAGCGCGTTGGCGATGTCCTGGCTGGTGATGCCGGCCCGGCGCGCGGCATCCTGATCGATTTCGGCGCGGATCGTAATTGTCGGGTTCTTCCAGTCATCCGTGACATCGATCGTGTCGGGAATTCGGCGCAGTGCGAGTTGCAACTGGTCCGATGCCTGCTTGAGGATGCGCGAACTGGTGCCAACCACGCGATACTCGATCAAGCCCGCTTCGTTCGGGCCCATCGACATCAGCTTTGGATAGATTTCGGCTTCGGGCACGAAGTCGAGGGCAAACTGTCGCATCCTGGCCTGCAGCGGCGAAACATCGCCTGGTTCCTTGACGGTGGCTAGCATGTAGGCGGTGTTCGGCGTGCCGTCCGGCGGGCTGAGGGCCAGATAGAAACGCGGCCCGCCGCTGGCGATATAGGTCACGACGTTCAGGACGTTGGGATTGGCCTTGTCATCCATCAGCCAGCGCTCGATGCGCTCCGTGACCTTGCGTGTTGCCCAGGTATTATGTCCCTGCGGCAGTTCGACGATGATCTGCAGCTGGGTCCGTTCGGATGCAGGAAAGAACGTCTTGGCCACGAATTGAAAGATGAACACGCCGAGCAGCAAGGATGAAAACGCGACGGCGAGTGTTACATATCGCCAGCGGATGCACAGGTCGAGGAAGGTACGATAGCGGTTATAGATGGGCGTATCGTAGGCGACGTTATCGTCGACTGGTGTACCGGGCCGCAAGAACCAGACACAAAACAGGATGAGCGCCGTCAAAGCGATCACCCAACTCGAGATCAGCGCAATGGCAATGACTAGAGAAATCGAGCGCGTGTATTCGCCGGCCCCGCCCGGCGCCAGCATCAGCGGCATGAAGGCAAGGACGGTTGTCAACGAGGCCGCCAGCAGCGGGATCTGCATGCTGCGGCCCGTCGCCATGGCGGCTTGAAGCCGGTCTTCGCCCCGCTGTAATCGGCTTTGCAGGTCTTCGGCAATAACGATGCCGTTGTCGACCAGAAGGCCCAGGGCGATAATCAGAGAGGCAAGCGACATTCGTTCGAGTTCGATACCCGTCAGACGCATCACGATCGTTGCAACGATCATGACCAGGGGCACCATGGCGCCGACGATAAGCCCCGTTCGGAACCCTAAGAAGGCGATCACGACGGCCAACACGATCAAAACGGTTTGCCAGAGATTGTTGAAGACGCTTGAGATCGCAGCCGCGATATCGTCAGCCTGCCAGGTGACGCGCTGCAGAGTGTATCCAACGGGAAGGCTCTGTTCAAAACGCTCGGTGAGGCTTGCGAGGGTCCTCGCAAACGCGTTTGCATCGAACCGGTCGACCATCGAAATGCCAACGACAATCGCCGGCTTACCATTCCAGAACACCGGCCGTCTTGGCGGTTCGAGATAGCCGGGCTTGATGGTTGCGATGTCGGCCAGATAAACCGGTGCCGTCGTGCCAGGCACGGCGAGTGCGATGTCTCGGATGTCGTCGACATTGCCGAAGTCACCACTCGGTTCGATTACGAAGGTCTTGCCGTCGGCTTCGACACGACCGCCCGGCAAGATGACGTTTTGCTGCGAAATCGCGCTTCGAATGGTGGCTGGGCTGAGCCCCATGCGCGCGATCCGGACATTGTCGAATTCAACGAAGATGCGTTGTTCTTCGTAGCCGTAGAATTCGACCTTTCTGACGCCGCCGACGCGCGCGTAGACCAGCCGGCGATACTGTTTGGCGACCTCATACATCTCGGCATTGGAAAAACCGTCGGCCGTGATCGCGATCGTTACGAACGCGACATTTCCCTTGTCGTCTTCGACGATCGGCCGCTGGGTGCCGCTTGGCAGCTCCGGGACGACATCATCGATCTTGTTGCGCAAGTTCGCCCAGATCGGAGACATGTCGGAATACTTGTCAGCAACCGTAATCTTGACCAGCGACTGGCCGGTCGACGAGATCGATACGATTTCGTCGACCTCGGGGATCTCTCGGACTCTTTCTTCGATCTTCGACGTGATGAGGTTTTCGACGCGGTCGGCCGACATGCCAGGAAAGCGCGCGACAATGGATGCATTTCGGATAACAACCGCGGGATCCTCGCGCGAGGGGTGGGTCGTGAGGCTGGCCGTCCCCCAAACGACGATCACGATCAAGGCGGCAAGCACGAGGGCGCGGTTGCGCAGTGCCAGTTCGGTCAACATGGCAATGCCTCAATTGGGTTGTCGGGGAGTGAGCAGGCGGACCTTCATGCCATCGTACATGTGGCCGACACCGGCAGTCGCAATAACGTCACCGGCTTTGACCCCGCCGACGATCTGCGGCGAGTTCCCGTCGATCCCGATGACCTGAACGGGGCGGGAGCGCACGACACCTTCTTTCTCGTCGTAGACGAACACGGTTGCGCCCTTGGCCTCGATGTCGGGTTTCAGGGCGGCGACCGGGACCGAAAAGGCCTTGCCTGTTGCTTCAGTCGTGAAACGGAACGTGACCTCCGCACTCATGCCCGGGCGAACATCACCTGGCGCATTCTGCAAGCGAACCGTTACCGGAAAGGCGTTGCCCTCGCTTGCAACCGGCGAGATCTCCGTAACCCTGGCGGCGACTTTCAGGCCACCAAGCGGCGGGAAGGCAACATCGACCGGCTGCCCGACTGTCACTCGTTCAATAAGACTTTCCGGAATGACAACTTCGACCTCGTTTTCATCATCCGTCTGGATCACGTAAACCGGCTGGCCGGCCGAGACTTCCTCGAAGACTTCGATCTTCTTTTCGGCAATCAGCCCCGGGAAGGGTGCTGCGAGCGTGGTCTTGTCAAGGTCGCGTTCGCGCAACCTCAGCTGGCTCTTTGCGATGCCGACCTGGCCCTCGGCGTTGCTCAAATTCGAGACCGCCGTGTCGTAAGCGGTTCTGGTCGTAATCTGCTTCTTCCAGAGTTCCTGCTGCTGCTCGAATTTCTGCCGTGCATCTTTCAGCAAGGCTTCGGCCTGGTTGAGGGTGAATTGTGCCTCGCGGGCGCGTAATTCGAACGGTTCGCCATCCAGCGACGCAAGCTTGTCGCCCTTCTCGGCCTTGTCGCCAACTTTCTTGTCGAGCGACACGACGCGACCTGCCGTTTCGAAGGCAACGTTCGAGCGCGTTCCCGCTTTGACGACACCGGCCAGTACGCGAGAGGTTTGTTCTGCAACCTCACCGAGCTTCATGTATTTGATCGCCCGCGGCGGAATTTCCCGGGTCTTTTCCTCCTCGCTGCCGCAGGCCGAAACCAGGCAGAGGACTGCCAGCATCTGAGCAGCAGAGGTCAATTTTCTGGCGGCACCCGTCATGATCGAATTCACCCGTCATACCTCATCATCGCGCCTGTCGATAGTCGCGCCGGCCATAATGCCTGCCTGGCGGTCTTTTGCCAGTGCCAATCTTCATCGCGCCGTGCTCATAGCCTGTCCAGAAGGGACAGCCAGCGCAGCGGTGACCATGCGCAGCTTGATGGCTGCAACACGAAGGATGACTCATGCGGATGAGGGAAACGGTTCTTGGGCGGGGGCGAAGTTCCTGCCCAATTACCACGGCGTCACTTTTTCGATGCCCTTCATCGCCTCGCGCTGATAGGCACGGCGGGCGAACGTGTCGGTAATCGCATCGAGGGCCGCTTTGCGGGTCGGCCAGGCATCACGCCCGCCGATGTATGCCTTCTGGATGGCATTCATTTCCGACTTGCGAACCGCCTTGTCGGCATCGAGCGCCTTCACGGCCGCCTCGAATGTCGATTTGTCCTCGCCGGCTTCGGCGAGCGCCTTTGTGTGGCGCTTGACGACCACCTCGTTGACCGCGCCTTGCGGTGTCTTGGCTGGTGCCTTGACGTAGAGGCGACGCAGGTCGGCAATGAAGGCATCGACGGATTGATCCTCGCAGCCTTCGAACAGCGTTTGCAGCTCGGCAAAGTCGGACGCCGCACTTTTGGCGCCGGCGTCCTCAAACACCAGCTGGATCTGTTCAATCACGGCCTGCAGGTCTTTGACTTGCATCGGAGCGTGCCTTTCGGAGGCGATGCCGCGACCCTGCACTCACGGCGGCGTAAGAGGGTTCAGTCCTTTTGCTCACCTATAATTTGATTCTGGCGCTTTTTGGTTTCTTTGACGAACGCCTTCACGGTTTTTGTGTCGAATTCGCCGAGGGCATCAGCGAAATTTCGAATCGACTTGCCTTCTTTCGTGGAGCGGTCGCCGCCGGTTAGATCGGCGAATCGGTCCATCACGTTACGCAACTGCTTAACTTTCATGAGCGGCTCCGAGACCGATGCTCTGGGCGATTTCATCGCCGAGTGGGTCCATGATCGCTTGCCTAAATGGTTGGTTTCCCAAGTAGGCAATATTCTGTCCGGCGGCGCTGGCCAGCGCAGCCAAGCGCGGAATGTGCCGATCGAAAATATGGCCGTTGTTACCTGAGAAAGCAAACTCATCCGAAATGCTGGCTTTGGCGTCGTCTTCTCGCTGCAGCAGGTTGGCTCCCTGCGTCAGGTTCAGGACCACACCGGCAACATTCAAACCAGCATTCAGCTCAGGCATGACGCCTGAAACCTGCTTAAGGAAGCGACCGACGGCGGGAACTGATAGGTGATCAGGCACGCAAGGAATAATTACGTGATGGCTCGCGGTCAGTGCGGCCACCGCAGCAGTCGTTAACCGTGGCGGCGCATCGATGACGACGACGTCGAAGTTGTCCTGAACATGGTCATCGAGCAAGCAACGGCCAAGCCGAAAGCGAACATCATCCTTGGTTTCGCGCAGTAACCAGCTCAACATCACACGGTTCTCGGTGCGAGCAAGGCTATAGTCTGATGTCAAGACTGCCGAAGCTGGCAGTGCGGGCGAAAGTGGACGGGCCAGGTGCTTAATTTCTGCCCCATCGCGTGTCCCGTTGATGAGATCATCCACGACCGAGCCCGCGAAGTCCTGCCCTACTGTGCGTAGCAGCGTCTCCGACAACGAGCCCTGGTAATCCAGATCGATAGCTAAAACACGCAACCCGCGGTTCGCGGCCAGATAGGCGATAAGATTGGCCGCAAGTGTCGTCTTGCCAACGCCGCCTTTGAAATTTGCAATCGTTAGGATCTTCGGTTTGCTTGCAGCAAGCCTACTCGCGTAGTTGGCCGGTGGCTCCGCACCATTCAGCTGCCAAAGCTCATCCTCCTCGCCAAACAACGCCTCGCGGATGGCATTGAAATTTGCAGTCTTTGCTTTCTCCAGGCCAAGTTCCAACTCGAACTTTTCGCGTTTGCCGTTTTGCTCGTCGCGTTCAGCCTTCACTTCTTTGAGTTGCCGTTTGAGCTCCCCGATTTTTGGTTCGAGTACACGGCAAGCCCAATAGCCTAATCCGACCCCAGGGACCAAAATCGTGAAAAGCAATCCCAATCCGTGAAGAGACGCAAACAAACTCAAAAGCTCTGATAGCACTGCAAACTCCCAAACTAACAATAAACGTGATGAGTTTGCTGTATTTCGAGTGTTACTGCAAGTTGAGGCGTTCCCGGAATATCTACCCTTGCGCCTTCTGGCCATAACCCTTGAAGCGCGCCAGGACTTCGGCCATCTCGGCATCGTCCAGGAGATGCGCTTTGCCGCCGATCGCGAGCAGTTTGGCGTACTGCTCGGCCAGTACCTCGACCTCGTGCGCCAACTCGAGCGCGCCGGCAAGGTCGCGGCCGATTGCGATCTGGCCGTGGTTGGCCATCAGGCAGGCGTCGCGATCGCTGAGGCCTTTGGCGATGTGGCGGGCCAACTCCTGCGTGCCGAACGTCGCATAAGGCACACACGGAATGTCGCGGCCGCCGGCGATGGCGACCATGTAGTGAAACGCCGGGATCGGCCGGTGTGCGCAGGCAAGCACGGTGGCATGCAGCGAATGTGTGTGGACGACCGCGCTGCGATCGGGGCGCGCATGATAGGCAGACAGGTGAAATTGCCACTCGCTCGATGGCTTGCGCTGGCCGGCGGCAACGGTGCCGTCCTCTGCAACGAAGACGATGTCGGATGGCTCGATCGTCTCGTAGGCCATGCCGGAGGGTGTGATGAGCATGCCCTCGCCCCAGCGCTGCGAAACGTTGCCCGATCGGCCCGGCGACAGGCCGGACCCGCTCATCTCGAGGGTCGTCTGGATGATCGCCCGGCGTGCCGCCGTCTCGCCGCGCTTCGGGCGGGACGCAATCGCCGATTTTGTCGCTGTCGCTGTCGCGGGCTTTTTCGGTGCCGGCTTGATTGATTTGCGTGCCATTCGTGCCCCTTGCACCCGATGCCAAGCTGTGCGAGCCGATAGCAGATCGAACCGCCCTTTGCGAGAGGCTCCTGTGAACCTGCCCATTCCCCTCACCGTGCTCACCGGATTTCTCGGCAGCGGTAAGACGACGCTGCTGAAGGCGTTGCTCGCCGATCCGGCGATGGCCGGCACGGCCGTGATCGTCAACGAATTCGGTGAAGTCGGTATCGACGATGCCCTGATCGAGGCGGCCGAAGAGGAAACCGTGCTGCTGCCGTCGGGCTGCGTGTGCTGTGCCGTGCGTGGTGACTTGGTCGAAGCCCTCGGCCGTCTTTACTGGCAGGCGCAGGCCGGCACGATCCCCGACCTCGCTCGCGTCGTGCTCGAGACCACGGGTCTTGCTGACCCGGCACCGATCGCACACACGTTGATGACGGAAGAAGACCTGTTCCGGATCTATGCGCTCGACGGCATCGTCACGACGGTCGATTCCGAATTGATCGAACAAGAGCTCGACAGCTATTTCGAGCCCGCAAAGCAGATCGCGATTGCGGACCGCATCGTGCTGACCAAGACCGATCGGATCGACGGCGAACCAGCGGCGCTTGAACACCTGATCCGCAAGCTCAATCCGGCGGCCCCGGTTTCGGTCGTCGTCAATGGTCAGGGATCGTCCGACATCGTCACCGGTCTTGGTGCCTTTGAACCGGTTGCGGCCAAACGGCACGCCGAAGGCTGGCTGAACGATGAGGCCTATCTGCACGATCCGGGTTGTGCCGACCCGGATTGCACGCACCACGACCACGATGGTCACCATCATGGAGTTGGCAACGCGCATGGTGACGGTCTCGAGCGGTCAGGCCACACACACGGCATCCGCTCGTTTGCGATTACCTACGAGGCCCCCCTCGATGGCACCAAGCTGTCGCTCGCGATGGAGATGCTGCGCTTGCAACACGGTGCCAAGCTGCTCAGAATAAAGGGCATTGCCAATATCGAATCGGAGCCGCTGCCGTTCGTCATCCATGGCGTGCAGCATATCTTCTACCCGACCACAACGCTGGATGCCTGGCCAAGCGAGGACCGCCGTTCGCGCTTCGTCTTTATTACGAGGGATCTCGAGGAAGCCGCCGTCAGGAGCGTACTCGATGGCATGTTTGCCCCGCCGAGGCCGCTGACCGAGGCCGACTGGGCGACCGAGTGAGGCAGGAACTCGGGTCAAATTCGCCTTGGATGAATTTTCAACAGGTACGATCCTCGTCATTTTTTCAGCCTAAAGGCCCTCCCGGTGTCTCGGGAAAGGTATATCTTCGAGGCATCTTCAGGAGGCGCAAATGAAACGGTTCTTATTGGTCGTCCTATTGGCACTTGTCGGCTTCTATGTCGCGTGGCCGGCGTTCACCGGCTATCGCATCCATCAAGGGCTGGAGGCGAATGACGCCGGCACGCTCGCAGCCAAGATCGACTTTCCCAGCGTGCGCCGCTCGATGCGCGAGCCGGTCCTGAACCAGGTCAACAAGCGCATTGAAGCGGTTATGAAGGATTTCGGTCCGGCAACGAAGCTGGTCGCCGACCAGATCCCGCGGCAGAACATCGAAAAGATCGTCGATGGTGCGCTGGCAACCGTCGTCACGCCTGAGAAAGTGACCGAGGCCTACAGCAACGGCATGAACTTCAATGCCGTCATCCAGCAAGCCGTGCTTGGCGAGATCGACAAGATGGGCGGCATGGCAGCCGTCCTCAATCTTGGCCAGGCAATCGCCAAGACCAGTGATGAAACTGCCGGTGACAAGAAGGATCAAGGCATGACGATCGGCGGTTTCAAAGTGCCGGGCAAGATCGGCGCACTGCTTGAAAACAAGGACGTCAAGGACGCACTTGGCGGGCTCGTCGGGCAGTTGAGCCTCGATTCGAAAAAGGTCGCAGAGTTGCTCTTCCCGAATGCAGGTGCCGGAAGCACCGGCGGGGAGGCGGCCTCGTTCGGGCTTTCCAACATCAAGAGCTTCGAGTTTGCCGGACCGACCGCTTTCGAGGTCGGTATCGCGCGCAACGCCGAGGCGGCGCTGGCCGACGTTACGGCCGAGATGTCCTTCAAGAACTACGACTGGCGGGTCACCAAGCTGACGCCCAACCTGATCGATAGGTAGGGTGAGGCCGGCCGGCCAACACCTGGTCAGCGCGAATTACTACGGGCTACCTTTCGTAGAAGGAGCGCAATTCTCCTGGCGCAACGACACCCCGCTCGGTGATGAAAGCCGTCACAAGTCGGGCCGGCGTCACGTCGAAGGCCGGATTGGCGGCGCCTGACCCGGGTGCTGCAATGTCGACGGTGATGACCTCGCCATCAGGTGCCCGGCCGGCGATTGCCAGCACTTCCCCGGCATCGCGTTCCTCGATCGGGATCGCCATGCCATCGTCAAGGCGCCAATCGATCGTGGTATGTGGCAGAGCCACGTAGAACGGCACGTCGTTGTCCTTGGCGGCAAGCGCCTTGAGGTAGGTGCCGATCTTGTTGGCGACGTCGCCGTTCGCCGTTACCCGGTCCGTGCCGACGATCACCATGTCGACTTCGCCGTGCTGCATCAGATGGCCGCCGGCGTTGTCGACGATAATCGTGTGCGGCACGCCGTGGGCGCCGAGTTCGTAGGCAGTGAGCGCGGCGCCCTGGTTGCGCGGCCGGGTCTCGTCGACCCAGACATGAACGGGGATGCCGAGGTCGTGCGCTTGATAGATCGGCGACGTCGCCGTGCCCCAGTCGACGCAGGCGATCCACCCGGCGTTGCAGTGGGTCAGCACGTTGATGGGCTCATTTGCCGGTTTGTCAGCCGCAATACGCTTGATGATTTCGAGACCGTGCATGCCGATCTGCCGGCAGGTTTCGACATCATCATCGCAGTTCTGGTTCGCCCTGGCATAGGCTGCCGCGGCCCGCTCGGCCGGTGCCACCGGGTCTAGCACACGTTGCATTTCATCGAGCGCCCAACGCAGGTTGACGGCCGTTGGGCGTTGCTCGGCGAGAAATGTCACGGCTCGGGAAAGTGCCGCATCGCTCGCATCGCGGCGCATGGCAAGTGCCACTCCGTAAGCCGCCGTCGCACCGATCAGTGGCGCGCCGCGCACCTGCATGGTCTTGATCGCCCGGCCAGCTTCCTCGAGCGAGGTCAGTCGTGCAATCTCGAAACGGTGCGGCAGCTTGGTCTGATCGATGATCTCGACCGTCCAGCCATCGTTGCCGAGCCAGATCGTTCGGTAGTGCCTGCCGTCGATCTTCATGACGCAACCTCGTCAAACAACCAAAGCTTCCAACTACACGGACCCGCCGGGAGTTGGTGCCTGCGGCAGGTGTACCGCGACCTCGAGGCCGCACGAAGCACACGAGAAGATGAACCACTCGGCGTATGGTCTGACCGAATTGTCCGTTATCGACACGTTAGGAGCCTCGCATTTCGGGCAGGTGTAATCGGCAGCGGGGTCGTTCTTCCACGCCGCAATCGTAGCATGCGCAGCACACCACTCGGTCTCGCTCAATGCTTTGTAATCGGATTGCATTGTCGCAGCCCCCTCATTGTCAATGTCCATCGAACTCGACCAGCACGTGACACCTGACGTCGTGGGCTTCGAGTTTCGCCTTGCCGCCGATCTCGGGCAGGTCGATCACGAAAGTTGCGCCGACGATCTCGCCGCCGGTTTGCTGGATGAGTTTGATCGCGGCTTCGGCCGTGCCGCCTGTCGCAATCAAGTCATCGACGATCAGGATGCGCTGACCGGCCTCGATCGCATCTTCATGGATCTCGATGGCATCCACGCCATATTCGAGGGTGTATTCCTGGCCGATGGTCTTGCCCGGCAACTTGCCCTTCTTGCGAATGGGGATAAAGCCGCAGCCAAGGCGGTCCGCGATGGCGCCACCCAGGATGAAGCCGCGTGCCTCGATGCCTGCAACCGCGTCGACGTGGGCCGTGCGGAAGGGCCGTGCCATGGCGATGATGGCAAGCTCGAACCCCTCCGGGTCCCGGAACAGCGTGGTGACATCGCGGAACATGATGCCGGGCTTGGGATAGTCCGGGATCGTGCGAATAAGTGACTTGAGGTCTTGCAACGATATCTCCTCGGCTTCTGACAAATTCGCGGCGCAAATCGCCGTTAGGGTTCAGCCTCAGATAAGCTGCATCGCCACACGAGTACAGCCCAATTCGCATTCCACGCCCGCAAACGGGCGTGCAGCAACGCCTGGCAAATGCGGCGAGGGGCGATGCGGCAACTAACAGATTGAGGCAACGCCTGTATCGCGACCTGCGGTACGACAACCGCCCGGAGCCGGCCCACGTCGGAGCAAAAGATGTCAGAACAACAAACCGTGGCACAATCGAATTTTGCCTACGTCGGCGTTGGCGACGACGAAAACGATCTGCCGAGAACCTTGCGACGCGAACGAGAAGCCCAGGCGCGCCAGGCCCGCGAACGCGAAGCCGCCGTGAACGAGCCGATGCTCGGAGTACCGGAAGTGTCCGGCAATCCTCGGAGCCGGGCCTCACCGTTCGATGACGGCCATCTCAGCGAGACCTTCGGTCCTGATCAAAGCGCACCGCCCTTGGCTACGGTCGCGAGGCTCGATATCCCGTTCTTTCACCTCATGATGTTTTTCTTGAAGGCTGTGCTTGCCGCAGTCCCCGCTTTGATAGCGCTGCTCGCCCTGCTCTGGCTGTTCGGCGAGATCCTGACCGCCACATTTCCGGAACTGATCAAGATGCAGGTCCTGATCCGCATGCCCAACTGACGATTGCATGGGCCGCTCAGGCGGCCCGGGCGGGAGTTTGCCTGAGGACCTCGCCGCGATAACTCAGGGCTTCGGCAATATGCTGACGGGCTATCGTTTCACTTGCTTCGAGATCAGCCAGGGTGCGGGCGACCCGCAAGGTGCGATGGAAGCCACGCGCTGAGAGCAACAAGGTGTCGGCAGCCTGCCGCAGTAATCTGAGCCCTTCCTCATCGGGCGCCGCGACTTCATCGAGCAACTGCCCGCTCAAATCCGCGTTCGTGCGTGCCCGCGTTCCGCCCAGAGCGGCGAACCGTTTGCTTTGGCGTGCGCGGGCAGCCGCGACGCGGCCGCGCACTTCGCTACTTCCTTCGCTCGGAGCCGGCAGGCACAGGTCAGCCGCCGTTACGGCGGGCACTTCGATGGTCAGATCAATGCGATCGAGAAACGGCCCCGAAATGCGCGCTTGATAGTCCGCCGCACATCGGGGCCCGCGCCTGCAGGCCTGGCCGGTACCACCGCCGCAACGGCACGGGTTCATCGCTGCGATCAGCTGGATGCGGGAGGGGTAGGAGATCCTGTGATTGGCGCGCGCGATCACGGTTTCGCCGCTCTCCAGCGGCTGGCGCAGCGAATCGAGCACTTGCGGCGTGAACTCCGGTAACTCGTCGAGAAACAGAACGCCCAGGTGGGCAAGCGATACCTCGCCCGGGCGTGGGCGCGAACCGCCGCCAACAAGGGCTGCCATGCTGGCTGAATGATGCGGTGCCCGGAACGGGCGCTCGGTGCACAACACGCCGCCCATCAACTCACCGGCAAGCGAATGCACCATGCTGACTTCGAGCATCTCTTCGGGCTCGAGTGGCGGCAGGATGGTTGCAAGCCGCGCCGCCAGCATCGACTTGCCGGAGCCCGGCGGCCCGATCATCAGCAGATTGTGGCCACCGGCCGCCGCCACCTCGAGGGCGCGCTTGGCGGTTTCCTGGCCCTTGATATCCTTGAGGTCGACCGCATCGCGCACCTGGCGTGCAACATGCGGCTCAGGACGAGCGAGCACCTGGTCGCCTCTGAAATGGTTGATCAGTGAGAGCAAATGTTCGGCCGCCGTGATTGCAACGCCCTCACCGGCCCAGGCCGCTTCCGGGCCGTTGCCTTTCGGGCAGATCAGTCCCTTGCCGATCGCGTTGGCGCCGATCGCGGCCGGCAGGGCACCCGGCACGTCGCGGATCGATCCATCCAGCGACAGCTCGCCGATGGCTGCAAACCCCGCGATCGCATCGGGCGTGATGGCGCCCATGGCAGCCATCAGGGCAAGGGCGATGGGCAGATCGAAATGGCTGCCTTCCTTGGGCAGGTCGGCTGGGGCGAGATTGACGGTCAGGCGCGTCCACGGCAGGCCGAGGCCGACGGCATGCAGTGCATTACGGACACGCTCGCGGCTTTCGGCAACCGCTTTGTCGGGCAGGCCGACGATTGCGAAATTGTGCTGACCGTTGGTGATGCGCGCTTCAACCTGGACCGGGCGCGCTTCGATGCCGACAAAGGCGAGCGTCGAGATCTGACCGTACATACCAACCACCCGAATATGGCTAACAAGTAATGGTGCGGATCGTATTGTGCCGCATTCGGATCGTCAAGAACAAAAAGAGAACAATTTATCACGTACCGAACTTGTTCCGCTTGGCGGTGCATGAAACACTGGCCAAGCGTCGAGCGCGACGGCGAATTCTGTCTTGATATTGATAGGGGATGGCCATGGATGTCGGCTTCATGATGTTGTTTGCAAGCTACGGCTGGGACGACTGTCCCGATGATCAGGTTTGGGAAGAAGAGCGCCGCCTCGCAGACATAGCCGCCAATGCAGGCTTCAATTGCTTGTGGTCGGCCGAGCACCATTTTCGTGATTACTCGTTCTGCCCCGACAACATTCAGCTGATGACGCATTTCGCGACCCGCTATCCCGACATCGATGTCGGTACGGCGGCCGTCATCCTGCCGTGGCACGACCCGCTGCGTGTCGCCGAGAACGCTGTCGTGCTCGATCTGCTGAGCGGCGGCCGACTGCGGCTTGGCTTTGGGCGTGGCCTCGCGAGGCGCGAATTCGAAGCGTTTCGCGTGAGCATGGATGAGTCGCGAGGGCGTTTCGATGAAGCGGCCCCGATGATCATCGAGGCGCTCAAGACCGGCTTTATCGAGTGTGACGGCACTTATTACAAGCAACCGCGCGTCGAATTGCGCCCCAGGCCGAAACACTCGTTCGACGGGCGCATCTATGCCGTGGCATCGAGTGAGGACTCGGTCGTCTCGGCCGCCAAGCTCGGTGCTCATATCGTGATGTTCGCCGACCGGCCCTGGGAGATGCGCGCCCCGGTCATCGAGCGTGGCCGCGAACTCCATCGCGAGTTTCACGGCACCGAACCGCCGACGATCATGTTGACTGATTTTTGCCTGTGTGCGTCGTCCAACGACGATGCCGAGCAGTGGGCTCGCCAGTACCAGGGCAAGTTCGTTGAAAGCAACTTCGAGCACTACGAGTTTTTGGGCGAGCACTTCGCAAATGTGAAGGGCTACGATTCCTACCAGCAAAAGGCTGAAATCGCGCGCAAGGGCGGTGGGCTTGATGCCGCCGTCGACGGCTTCATGCAGGCGGCAAGCTGGGGTACGCCCGACAAGATCCTGCGCGGCCTCGAAGCACGTCGCGAAGCAGTTGGCGACTACGAACTCAACGTCGCCTTCCGCTTCGGCGGTATCCCGTTCGAGATCGCCGAGCAGAGCATGAAGTTGTTTGCGCAGGAAGTCCTGCCCGTCATCCAGAAGTGGTGATGGATGCGATTCAGAATCTCATAGAGCGCCAAGCGTCTGGGTGGCGTTGGCGGCGAACAGAGGTTTGTCTTCTCTCGATTGAGCTGCACGACGCCAGCGCGACAACTCGAGAAGATGTCGAATGTGGCCGCCGAATGCTGACCAGTTCAACGGCTTGATCAGGAATGAAGTTGCGCCCGCCATCAGAGCATGTTCGAGCGAGTGGCGATCCTCGCAGCCGGTGAGCACGACGACGGGCAAATGGCTCCAGTCCGGATGGCCCCGGATGCAACCGAGCAGATCGAAGCCGCTCATCATCGGCATGTCGAGGTCGAGTAGTACCAGGCTGTAGTCGTCCTGCCCCAGCCTGCGCAGGGCCTCCTCGCCGGATTCGGCCTCGACCGTCGTCGCGCCAAGCTTGCCAAGCTTGCCGGCCGCGACAGCCCGCGAGAACGCATCATCATCGACAATCAGTACTTTGGCCGCTCCGGACATGACAACCCCAGACAATCATCCGCATCGTTGCGGCAGGCTCGCTCATTTCATTCAGTACCGACTATACGAGGTTCATACAAATAGTTGACGAATTGGTCCTGTCGGATTTGCAATAAATTTTATTATTCTTTTCACCTGCAGTTTGCCTTGCTTTTTACACGCAAAGCCTAAACTTCCAGACCTACGGACGGTTTTACGATGGCGGAGGCGAAATCATGGCGAAATCAACCGTAACACTCGTGCGCTCCTTGCTGGGTGCAGCACTGCTGGTCGCCGTGGTTCAGAGTGCCGAAGCCAAGCAGGTATCACTCGCCGACAAGGCGCGCCTGCAGGCCGCGATGTTCAAGGAGATCAGCCGGCGCCTGGTCGAGGGGGCATATTTGCATTTCGATCTCGACGCACAGAAGATCACGCCGTTGTTTCCGTCGAAGACCCATCCGATGATCTTGTCCATGGGCAAGCATTTCGTACTGTGCACGGACTTCAAGACCAAGGCCGGCAAGTCGGTCAACGTTGATTTCTATGCGGCCCGAAGAGGCAACAATTTCGTCATTTTCAAAACAGCCGTCGGCAAACGGCAGACGGTGCAACAGCTCATGCAGGCAGGCAGGGTCAAGCCTCTGAGCTAGCGCTTGGTCATGAGCAGGCCGGGCTCAGCAAGCCGGCCGCCGACCGCCGCTCCTATTGTTCCTCATGGCGGACCAAGGAATGCCACTGCCGATAAAACAAAGGTCCGGCACCTGCCGGCTGTACTGCAAGTTTCTCTTGCTGTTTGTGCCGGTGTTTGTCGCAGCCTGCGGTTTTGGGCTCTATTTGGTCGCCGAACGAGCACGGAGTTCGGCAGTTGACCATCTGACTGCAAGAATTGGCAATCAGGCAGCCCGAGTGGCCATCACGCTCGACAGTGTCGTGCAAAGCGCGGCGGACGACGGGACGCGACGGATCAATCAGCACCTCATCGACACACTACTGGCTGACAATGCCATCGTCTGTGCTGAGTACCGCTTGGACAGAATGCGGGAGGCGGACCTGAAAAGTCCTTTCGGTGTCGGCTGCGCCGGGGCCGAGGGGCATGAGGAATTGCGCCTGGAGACGGGTGAGGATGAGCGCGGTGAACTCCTCATCCGCTTTTCAACTGACGAAATATCTGCAGCCGTTCTCGAGCGGCGCGAGTTTTCGTTGGCAATCCTCTTGGCGGGACTGTTCGTTGCGCTTCTGGCTAGTGCTGCCGGTTTTCGCCTGTTCGTCACCCGACCGTTGCGACGTCTGCTCGATGCGGTGGAAACAGCACCCGATTCGGGCACTCACCAAGCCGTGCGGGTGAGCGGCCACGATGAGATCTCACACGTCACCCTTGCCTACAACACGCTGCAATCGAGGATTGCCGACTTCAGCGAACGCCTCGAAGAACGCGTGAAGGAGCGCACATTCGCAGCTGAGGCAGCCGCAGCCGAAGCCCGCCATGCCAACGAGGAACTGCAGAACGAAATTCTGGTGCGCAAGGAAGCAGAGCACGATCTGCTTTCGAATGCGGTCAGGCTTCAAGAACAGCAACTCGCTCTCAACAAGCTCATCCGCGAGGGGAACCTGGTCGGACCGAAGTGGCGCGTTGCCATTCGCCGGATCAACGAGACGTGTGTTGCCACGCTCGGCATGCAGAGTAGCTCCGTGTGGCTCTTTTCGGAGGATTGGACGGAGCTTGCCTGCGTCGACAAGCACGATGTGCAGGGCGGCATCGTGCCGCCAGAGCCGGCTCTGAAGGTGGCCGATCTGCCCTCTTATGTCGCCACGGTTCATTCATCCGATATCATCGTCGTCGATGATCTCAAGTCGGATACGCGATTGCGCGAGTTCCCGGAATATCTGGGCGCCAATGCGAAGGTTGCCGCGGTCCTCGATGCGCCCATAGTGCGCAACGGCAAGCTGATCGGGTTCGTCAGGCTCGAACAATCGGGCCAGCCGATCGCCTGGACGACCGACCAGCAAGTCTTCGCGACCGCTGTGGCGAGCATGATTGCCATGGTCTGCGAGAGCCGCGACCGCTTCCTGGTCGAAGAAGAACTGCGCTCGAGCAACGAAGCACTTGAGATTGCGACGAAGGCGAAATCTGAATTTCTGGCGACCATGAGCCACGAGATCCGGACGCCGATGAATGGCGTGCTCGGTATGTTGGAATTGCTCGTCGACAGCGAGCTCACGAGCGAGCAGACGGACCTGTGCCACACGGCGCGCAATGCCGCGCAGGGTCTGCTCGGCATCCTGAACGACATTCTGGATCTTTCCAGGGTCGAGGCCGGGGCGGTAAGCATCGAAACCACGAGCTTCGACATTCGGGCGCTGGTCAGCGAGGTTGTGACCCTGCTTGCGCCCGGGGCAGCCCACAAGGGCCTGCAACTCGATGTGGACATCGATGCGGGTGTGCCCGAGTTCCTGCTGAGCGACCCGGCCCGCTTGCGGCAGGTTCTGTTCAACCTGGTCGGCAATGCCATCAAATTCACATCCGAGGGCGGCATTGCAATCAGCGTTGTGAAGCCGTCGGATCGCGTCCGTATCGAAGTCACGGATACCGGAATCGGCATTCCGCAGGACCGGATTCCGGACCTGTTCACGCGCTTCACGCAGCTCGATTCGAGCAACACCCGACGGTTCGGTGGTACCGGGCTTGGGCTGGCGATCTCCAAGCAGCTGGTCGAACTGATGTCGGGCGAAATGGGTGCTGATAGCGTCTCGGGCAAGGGCAGCCAATTCTGGTTCGAGGTGCCGATGCAGGAAGGTTCGAGGCCAAGGCCCGAACCGGCCGAGGAAGGAGTGTCGGTGCATCGCCGGGCTTGTGCCAGCCTTCGCGTCCTGCTCGCGGAAGACAATGCCGTCAATCAGAAATTCATGCGGCTGTTGCTTCAGAAGATGGGCCACAGTGTCGACATTGTCAGCAATGGTGGCGAAGCAGTTCGCGCCGTTTCCGAGGCGGACTACGATGTCGTTTTGATGGACGTCCAGATGCCCGAAATGGACGGTCCGACGGCAACGCGCGCTATTCGCGATCTCGGCGGCCCGCACGCACTGATTCCGGTCATCGCAGTAACGGCAAACGTCCTGCCGTCGTTGGTCGAGAGTTACCGCGAGGCCGGCATAACGGACTGCATTGAAAAGCCCGTCCGCAGGGCAGCATTGGAGCAAAAGCTCAATGAACTGTCGGCTTCAAAATCAGCGGCCATGGCGGTGGTCGGCGATCAGCCGCCCGAGCTGGCGCCGGCACAGGCGGTCGAATGCCGGGCAGTGGATATTGGGTGCCTGCCACTGATCGACCAGGATGCGCTCGATGCCTGGCAGGACGGCTTCGATGCGGAAGAAGTGCATGCGGCACTGAGCATCGTACCGCATGAAGGCGGGAAATGTATCAACCAGATCAGAACCGCGTTGCAGGGCGGCGACATGGCATCGGCACGCCGTGGTGCGCATTGCCTCAAGGGCATGGCTGGCAATCTCGGCGCTCCAAGGCTGATGGCGGCAGCACGCGAGCTTGAACTAGGCGAGTTCGATGCCGATGGCGCCATCCGGCAGGCGACCGGGCTTGAAGAGATTTTCGAGGAGACGCTAGTTGCCCTCCAAGAGGCGATGCCGGGCAGCCGGGATTTGGAGTCACCGCGTGCTCGATCCCTCTGCGACTCCGAAGCACTTTTGGATGCCTAGCCCGATCGGGCCCGACGGCGTCATAGACAGCTTTCGGAAGTCTGGAAGCAACATGTTGTCGACATTCGTCGGTTTGGGTCCTCCTGCAATCGCTGTCCCGATCCTGAAACGCTGATGCTGGCGCTCGAGAAACGAGCGTGTAGTATCGCAGCTAGCCGATCCTGGCGATCAGGCTATTTCACGGTAACGGACGATCGACACGAGAGGCATCGCGATGACCGGTGGTAAACCGACCAACGAGATCTTCGCCGAACAGGGGCTCGAAGTTTTTGACGATGGTGGCAGGCAGCCGCGCCGTCCGCGCCCTGCTGCCACTCACCACGAGGCGGCCCGCGACATCCCCGTATTTGCCGAAACCGACGTGCTGATTGTCGGCGGTGGCCCCGCCGGGACCGCTGCAGCTGTTGCAGCCGGCAGGCATGGCGCCGATGTCATGCTGGTCGAGCGCTACAATCATCTCGGCGGCTTGTCGACGGGCGGTCTGGTGATCTGGATCGACCGCATGACCGACTGGTCCGGCAGGCAGGTGATCGCGGGGTTCGCCTCAGATGTCTTTGACCGCCTGCCCAAAGAAGCGGTGATGGGCCCGGCGCGCTCCGATTGGGGCAGCAAGGACGCAGCCACCGCACAATACTGGTCGCAGCGCGCCGCCGCCTACAAGGGCGTCGTAACCTGGTCGCCGACTCTCGATCCCGAGGCACTCAAGACGCTCTCGATGGACATGGTGCTCGAGCAAAACGTTCGCCTCGTCTTTCACGCCTGGGGTACCGCTCCGATCATCGAAGACGGTACGATGAAGGGCGTAGTTTTCGAGAGCAAAGAGGGTCGCCAGGCCATCAAGGCAAAAGTTGTGATCGATACGACGGGCGATGCCGATCTGATGGCCCGAGCAGGTCTGCCGCTCGATTCCGACATCGACGAAGCTGATATCCACCACTGCATCAACACGGCGTTCCTTGTCGGAGGCGTCGACATCGAGTGCTGGCTGTCGTTTCGCTACGAGGATGGCGAGGGTTTCGCCGGGTTCATGAACGCGGGGCGCCGGGAGGTCGGATCGTTCGAAAAGCCGTTCTGTTCCTGGCGCAGCGACGTTGCCTTGTTCATGGGGCCGCGACTATCAGGCTATGACGCCGTCAACGTCGAAGATCTTTCGGAAGTCGAAATCCGCTCGCGTAGTCTGGCTGTTGCCCATGTCGACTATTACCGTCGAAATGCGCCCGGTTTCGAGAACGCATACCTGATGCTTGGTGCTCCGCAAGTCGGCATCCGCCACAGTCGCCGTTTCCAGGCGGCCGCGAAGGTCACCCGCGCGCAATGGGACGAAGGCAAGGTCTGGGACGATGAGATTGGTGTGTCGACGTCGCTGGCGCCAAAGTTTCCGAACATCTCAGTCCCTTATGCCTCGCTGCTGCCGATCAGCATCGAGGGCGTGTTAGGCGCCGGCCGCCACATTGCCTGTGATCCCAACTCACATTCCTTCCTGCGCGAAATCCCACAGTGCTGGATGACGGGCCAGGCAGCCGGCGTCGCCGCTGCGCTGGCGGCTGCGGCCGGCGTGACGCCGCGCGAACTCGACGTCGCGCGAGTGCAGGCGGAACTGCTGCGCCAAGGCGCCTACCTATCGCCGTCAATTGAGGCCGCAGCAAAAACCGCAACAATGGCAGCATGAATCAGGACCCCACCATGAACGCAGAGCGCGCTGTCCGGCCTCGCCGCAGCTTCATCTTCTCACCAGGTCTCAAGCCCGAGATGTTTCCGAAGGCGCTGGCGTCGGGCACCGATATCGTCTGCGTCGAACTGGAAGACGGCATCGCGCCGAAGGACAAGGACGAGGCGCGCCGGCATGCGTTGGCCCTGTTCGAAAAGCCGCAGGCCGACGACGGCGTCGAGCGCATCGTGCGCATCAATTGCCTGCGCGACACCTTCGGACTTGCCGACGTGCAGGCCATACTGGCAACCGACACGCCGCCGCCGGCCCTGATGCTGCCCAAGGTCCGGACGCCGGATGAAATCGTCTGGCTCGATGATCTGCTGTCAGAGCGCGGTCATGACTGCCGCCTCCACATCATCATCGAGACCAACGCCGGCCTCGAAGCGGTCTACGACATCGCCAAGGCCAGCCCGCGCATCGATGCCCTGTTCTTCGGCGGTGTCGACATGGCAGCGGAACTCAGATGCCGCAATGCCTATGAACCGCTGCTCTATGCCCGCTCACGGATTGTCCATGCCGCCGCCGGTGCCGGCCTCGACGTCATTGATGTCCCCTACCTCGACCTCGACGATCCCGAGGGTATGCGGCGGGAGGCAGAGCTTGTGCGCGACCTCGGCTTCAGTGGCAAGGGCTCGATCCATCCTAAACAGATCGCCATCCTCAACGACGTCTTCACACCGAGCGACGCACAGATCGTCCACGCCCGCCGGATTATCGATGCCTTCGAGGCGGCCGATACCGGCCTTGTGGTCATCGATGGAAAACTCATCGAAAAGCCGGTGCTGCGCGATATGCACCGCATTCTGGCGATTGCGGAAAGGATTTCTGCTTAAGGCCTTCGGTTATCGCAAACATTCGAGAGAGATTTTCCGTGCCGGCGCAGGTGATACGCATGCATCCTATTGCTTCCGGCTCACGAATCGGAAATCAACTGTCCAGTGGCATGGATTGTGCCGAAAGCAACCGAAAAAGGGGCATCGTCATGAGCTTGATGGCAAGGCTTGTGATTGGATTATTGACAATCCCACTGATGGTGCTCGCTATCAGCTCCGACAGCCGGGCGGAAGCGCCGCTGGTTTCCAAGATGAGTGCCTACGTCAAGTCCGGCAGCGGTGATGCCTGGATCGCGCTTGCGAAGGGCAAGCCGGTCGATCCGGGGCAGGTCATCGAATACCGGATCAACAATGCCAACAAGTCCGGCTCGAGCATTCGCGGCCTGGTCATCGCCGGACCGATACCCAACGGCACAGCATATGTCGCTGACAGCGCCAAGTCGGCCGTCGCTGCGCAATTGGAAGTGCTGATCGAGGGCGAGAAGTGGCAGCTCTTCCCAGGCCGGAAAACGATCAAGGGCAAGGACGGCAAGCCACAGCGCATACAGGCCGGACCAGCGGACTATAAATCTTTGCGCTGGAAAGTTACGGGCGAGGTGCCGAAAGGCGCCGTCGTCAAGCAGAGCTATCGCGTCCGCGTCGGCGGCTGAGTTGGATCACGCGAACCAGCAGTTATTCGAGAGCAGCTCGTGTTTCGGTAGTCGCCAATGAATCGGAGCTGTTCCTCGGTGTCCGGCACCGCCATGCCGCGGCTTTGGCTAACGGTTGTTGGCAGATCGACCTTATTTATAGATTGATGGTTTCATTGCGGCTCCGCCTCAGTTCTCCGTAAGGCGAGTTGGCGGTGGCTCAAACCTCCGGCGGAGCCGTCACCAGCGACTTCAGTGCCGGTACGGGCTCGGCCAAACGTCCGATATCCGGCAGCGGACGGGCCAGTTCCGCGCTGCCTGCGAACGCCGCCTCGAGTGCGGCAGCGGTATCGAACAACTGCCAGTCGCCCCGGAAGCGGCCGACGACCTGCAGGCCGAACGGAAGGCCGCTATCATCGCGTCCGCAGGGCAAGGAGACGGCCGGGTTGGTGGTCAGCGTGATGTACCAGGCCATCGCCAGCCAGTGGTAGTAGGTGTTCAGCTTCTTGCCGCCGATTTCTTCGACATAGAGCTTCTCCCACGGGAATGGCGCCACGGCGACGGTCGGTGCGAGCACCAGGTCGTAGGTCTCGTAGACCTTCTGGAAGCGGCGGAAGATTGCGGTTTGCTCATTGTGCGCCCAGGCGAAATCGGCGAGCGTCATCGTGGCGCCGAGTTCGTAGTTGGCGCGCACGTTGGGGCCAAGCGTTTTCGGATTGGCTTCGTAGGCCTCGCGGTAGCGTGAAACGAAACTGACCGCGCGGATCACGTCGAAGCAACGCTCGGCCTCGCCGAAATCGATGTCGATCTCATCGCAGCTCTCGAACAGCGGGCGCATGGCCTCGATCTTGCGCCGGAACGCTCTGGCAATTGGAGCATCGACGATGCCCGTGCCGAAATCGGCGCTCCAGGCAACGCGCAAGTTGGCGAGGTCGATCGGCTTGGCCTGCGGCACATCCTGCGGGAAGGACAGCGGGTCGGAGACGTGGGAGCCGACCTGGCTTTCGAACATCAGTCGCGTTTCGCCGACCGTGCGCCCCATCGGGCCCAGCACGGAAATGGGCGTCCAGCCGAGGGGGCGCCGTTCGGCCGGCACCATCCCGGGTGACGGGCGAAAACCGACGACACCGCAGAACGACGCCGGGATGCGCAGCGATCCGCCAGTGTCGGAACCGGTGCACAACGGCAGCATGTCGATGGCGAGGGCTGCTGCCGAGCCGCCGGACGAGCCGCCGCAGGTCAGCATCGGGTCGAACGGATTGCCGGTTGCGCCCCACACCGGGTTGCGGGTATTGGCGCCGGCGCCGAATTCCGGCGTGTTGGTCTTGCCGACCAGAACGGCACCGGCTTCGCGCAGCCGTGCAACCATGACGCCGTCTCTATCGGGCACGTTGTCCCTGTAAAGCGGCGAGCCGAACGTGGTCAGCAGGCCGGCGGTGTTTTCGAGATCCTTGACCCCAAGCGGCAGGCCGTGCAGCAGCCCCAGATCGTCACCGGCCAGGACGGCTGCCTCGGCCCGGCGGGCTTCCTCGCGGGCCCGGTCGTAGCAGGTCGCGGTAACCGCGTTGATCGCGGGGTTCAGGGCTTCGATGCGGGCGATGCAGGCATCCAGCAGCTCTACGGGCGACAGCTCCTTGGCCCCGATCAGGCTGCGCAATTCATCGGCAGGTCGGCGAACGATTTCCAGGGGCATTGTCATCTCTTGTCCCGTTTGGCGGCGTTCCTGAGGGTATAGTCCCGATTTTACGCGGAAATGGTACGGTGCACGCCGTTGGGCTTCAAGGATCTATCCAACGTATCTTTGGCAATCCTGGTTTGGTTGCCGCCAACTTGAAGCTAACATGCCGAGTTGGGCAAACGATTCGGGAGCTGCCGGTGATGGCCGAGCCTAAATTCATCCATCTACGGGTGCGTTCCGCCTATTCGCTGTTGCAGGGCGCATTGCCGATCGGTGATCTGGCCAAGCTCGGCGTTGCCAATGGCTTTCCGGCGATTGCGCTCACCGACCAGAACAATCTTTTCGGTGCCCTCGAGTTTTCCAACAAGCTCGCCGGTGCCGGTATCCAACCGATCGCCGGGATCACGCTCGCTGTCGATTTCGATGATGCCGAGCGCGATCAGACGGCGGCTTTGCGTGGTGACGTCCAGGCCCCGTCGATTGCCGGCGATGTCGCGCTGCTTGCCATGAACGAAGCAGGCTATGCCAACCTGATGAAGCTTGCCAGCCAATGCTTCTTCGATCCGGCCGACAATGAAGAGCCCCATGTTGCGATCGAGCGCTTTGAGACTCACCACGATGGCCTGATCGCCCTGACTGGCGGGCCGGATGGGCCGATCAGCAAGGCGCTTGCCGATAGTCGTGCCGACGTTGCAAAGGCCCGTCTTGAACGCCTCGGCACGATCTTCGGCGATCGCCTCTACGTCGAGGTCCAGCGTCACGGTCTTGGTGCTGAGCGCGACGTCGAACCGGCGCTGCTCAAGCTTGCCTACGATCTCGAAATGCCGATCGTTGCGACCAATGACTGCCATTTCGCGACCAGCGCCGACTACGAGGCCCATGACGCGCTGCTGTGCATTGCCGGCGGCAACTACGTCGTCGAGGATGATCGCCGCCGCCTGACGCCGGAGCACGGCTTCAAGAGCGCCGATGAGATGGCCAAGATATTTGCCGATCTGCCTGAAGCGCTCGAAAACACCGTCGAGATCGCGCGGCGCTGTCATTATCGCCCGCTCGGCCGGGCACCGATCCTGCCGCGCTTCGTCTCTGCCGGCGATGGCGCCAGCGCCGAAGACCAGCTCAAGGTCGAGGCCGGGGAACTCGCGAAACAGGCCCGTGCCGGCCTCGATGCGCGTCTGGCTGCAACCGGACCGGCCGACGGATATACGGAGGCGGACTACGAGCAGCGTCTCGCATTCGAACTCGATGTCATCACCGGCATGAAGTTCCCGGGCTACTTCCTGATCGTTGCTGACTTCATCAAGTGGTCGAAGGCGCAGGGCATTCCGGTCGGCCCCGGCCGCGGCTCGGGTGCCGGCTCCCTGGTTGCCTATTCACTGACCATCACCGACCTCGATCCCCTGCAGTTCGGCCTGCTCTTCGAGCGCTTCCTGAACCCTGAACGCATCTCGATGCCGGACTTCGACATCGACTTCTGCCAGGACCGGCGCGAAGAGGTCATCAAGTATGTTCAGCAGAAGTACGGAATGGATCGCGTTGCCCAGATCATTACACACGGCAAGCTGCAGGCGCGCGCGGTGCTGCGTGATGTCGGCCGCGTGCTGCAGATGCCCTACGGCCAGGTCGACCGGTTGTGTAAGCTCGTGCCCAACAATCCGGCCAATCCCGTAACGCTGCCGGAGGCGATCGAGCAGGAACCCCGCCTCCAGGAAGAAGCCGACAACGATGCGATGGTCGCCAAGTTGCTCGAGACTTCGAAGCGTCTCGAAGGCCTCTACCGGCACGCCTCGACGCACGCCGCCGGCATGGTGATCGGCGATCGCCCGCTCGATGAACTGGTGCCGCTCTATCGCGATCCACGTTCCAATTTCCCGATCACCCAGTTCAACTGGAAGCTGGTCGAGGCCGCCGGCCTCGTGAAGTTCGACTTTCTCGGCCTCAAAACGCTGACCGTGCTGCAAAAGGCAGTCGAACTGATCAAGCGCGGCCGCGGCATCGATCTCGATCTCTCGAAGGCGCCGCTCGACGACAAGGCGAGTTACGAACTGCTGGCGCGGGCTGATACCGTTGGCGTGTTCCAGCTGGAATCGACGGGCATGCGCGAAAGTCTCAAGCGACTGAAGCCCGACCGTTTCGAAGACATCATCGCCATGGTCGCGCTCTACCGGCCAGGTCCGATGGACAACATCCCGACCTACATCAACCGCAAGCACGGTGAAGAGCCGGTCGACTGCCTGCACCCGCTACTCGAAGATATCCTGAAGGAGACCTACGGCGTCATCATCTACCAGGAGCAGGTGATGCAGATCGCCCAGGTGATGGGTGGCTACTCCCTCGGCAAAGCGGACGTGCTGCGGCGCGCGATGGGCAAGAAAGACAAGGCGGCGATGGCCGAGCAACAGGCCGAGTTCGTTGCCGGCGCGGTCGAGAAGGGTGTCGAGAAAAAGGATGCGGCATATATATTCGAACTGGTCGACAAGTTCGCCGGCTACGGCTTCAACAAGTCACACGCGGCGGCTTATGCACTGGTCAGCTTCCACACCGCCTACCTCAAGGCCAATTTTCCCGAGGAGTTCCTGGCAGCATCGATGACGCTCGACATGGCAAACACCGACAAGCTCGCTGTGTTTGCAGGTGAAGCGCGGCGTAGCGGGATCGAGATCAAGCCGCCGTGCGTCAATGGTTCGGAGGTTGAATTCCTCTCCGAGCCGGCAAAGGGTGACGATGAGCCCGGCGCCATTCGCTATGCGCTCGCCGCCCTCAAGAACGTCGGCGCCGGTGCGGTCGAGACCATCGTTGCCGAGCGCAATGAGAATGGTGCCTTCCAGGATCTTTCCGACTTTGCTCGCAGGCTGCAGCCCAAGGCAATCAACAAGCGCAACCTGGAAACCCTGGCCGCAGCCGGCGCATTCGGTCAACTGGAGCCGAACCGGTCACTTGTTTATGCCAATGCCGAGCAGATGCTGGCGCTCGCCAATCGCATCAGTGCCGATCAGGCGAACGGCATGGCGGATCTGTTCGGTGGCGGCGCGGGCGATGGTGAATTGGCAAGGCTCGATGTGCGCCCGGCAAAGGCCTGGACGCCGACCGAGCGCCTCGAGAAGGAATTCGATGCGGTTGGCTTCTATCTCTCCGGCCATCCGCTCGATGAGTACGACAGCGTGCTAGAGAGTATGGGCGTGCAGACTTATGCCGGTTTCGAGGCCGGCGTGCATCAGGGCCGCACTGGGGGGCGCATCGCTGCAATTGTCGTCTCGGCACGCGAGCGCAAGTCAGCCAAGGGCAACCGGTTTGCCTTCGCGATGTTTTCCGACACGTCAGGCCAGTTCGAGGCGGTGATCTTTTCCGACACCCTGGCGGCCGCTCGGGACCTGCTGGTCGCCGGCACGCCTGTGGTGCTCGGCGTCGAAGCTGAGCTTGACGGCGACAGCGTGCGCATGCGCGTGCAAAGCGTTGAAAGTCTCGACAATGCTGCCGGTGCTGTTCGTTGTCCGCTGTGCATTACGCTCGACGGTCATGCGCTCGCCAACGGCAAGTCCGAGGCGCTGCTCGCCGAACTGCGCGACAGCCTCAAGCCCGGCCGTGACCAGGTGCGCGTGCTGGTTGATCTCATGAGGCCGGGCGAGGTCTGTGAACTCGTGCTCCCGGGCCGCTACGACACCAGCCCGCCGGTGCGTGGTGTGCTGTCTACGATCGAGGGCGTGGTCGATATCGTCGAACTGGCGGCTTGAGGCTTTTGGGCAGCTGGCCCGGTCTACTGAACGCCTTGATAAGGCATTCAGTTCGATCAGCTTCTATCGCAAGCTCAATTGCCCCAGATGCTGCGGCGCCAATCCTGATCGGGTGATTTTCTGCGGCGTGGTTGGGCGATGCGCACCGCGGCTGGCTGGCTTGCCACCGGCGCGGCCGGGACTGCGGCAGCCCTCGCGGGTTTCTTGGCGCTCGTCTGACGTGATTTGCCGGAAAGCTTCTCATAATCGCCGCCAGCAGCCGATGGTGCCGAGGCGACCGTGCGCCGTTTGAGGTGCAGTTCGGCGGCCTTCAGGTCGAAATCTTGTATCGTCTTGACCGGCGTCTTCGAGACCATGTGTACGACCTTGAAACCTTCACGGTGCATGTCGTCGAGCAGGCGCTGCATGGCATACGCCGTCGAACGCTGGATGTCGTGGAACAGAATGATGCCTTTGCGCCGCGAACGCAGCTGTTTCATGATGTTCGAGTAGACGCGCTCGGGCTGGCTGGTCTTGTAGTCATTCGAGTCGATATCGATCGAAAACACGGCCAGGTTGCGCTCATTGGCATAGGCGATCATCGATTTCGGATCGGCCAGATAGGGAAATCGGAAGAAGGGCGAGATCGGCTTTGTTGCGGCCAATTGCACGGCGCTGATGCCGAGTTCGATTTCACCGCCGGCCCGGCGGGCGCTGCGCTGGTAGAGATTGCGATGCGACCAGGTGTGGTTGGCGATCGTGTGGCCAGCAGCTTCGACGCTGCGCACCATTTTCGGGTCAGCCACCGCCATGCGCCCGACCATGAAGAACGTGGCCCTGGTGCAATGCGAGGCAAGTGCGTCAAGTACCTTGCGAGTGTAAGGGCGCAACGGACCGTCATCGAACGTCAGAATGACTTCGCCGTCCTTCAACAGGTCGCTGCTCTTGTACTGGAGGCCGCCATAAAGCTTGCCGCCCATGGTGTCGATCGTGATCGTACGGCTTACGCCGAGGCGCTCACTCCTGCAGGCCTCGCCGGCATCGGCTGCAAACGTGCCAGCAACCAGTCCCGCCGCGGCCGCAATGGCAGCAACGGTCGATTGCATCAAATATCTTTCGGTCCGGCCGATCGAAGGCCGCCCTACCCAACGATTTGCCATGGCCGTCATCCCCGACTGAAATAAAGTCTTGATATCGGCCCAACAAACCCTCTAAGGGCCTAACGCCGCAGGCTGGCGATTTGCAGCGCAGCCACGGCGAACAAATCGGATATAGCGGTGCACGGGCTGCAAAATCAAGGAATCGGAGCAAGTTTTATCGTTTCGCTTGCAGCGCGTGGCCAGCAAGCTGCATTTCGCGGGCCGGCTTATGTTCTCTCACGGCAATGTGATAAGGCCAAGGCCGCGCGAGGAGCTTAGCCGCGGCGATTGTCGCAACTGCAGGGACGGTGTCGCGTTGGTTGTTTGGTGTGTCGGCGGCGGGAGCGGGCCCGAGCGGACAACGATGTCATGAACGATATTGTGGCGGATCGCAAAGCAATGGGCTGAAGGCAGCGTTTGATTGCGCGAACCATGAGGATGGTGGCAGCGAATGCTTGAGTCTCTGGAAAACGAAGCGGCGGCCGCCAGACAGGAACTCGAAAAGACCATCGGCGCTGAACTCGTGCGCGATGTGTCGGAAGCGCTCGGCGCACTCGACCACGACCGCGTGCGCAAATACGTTGCCGACCTGCGCGCGCCCGACCTTGCCGACCTCATCGAGAACCTCAATGCCAACGAGCGCGTCGCCTTCATCCAGGCGCTCGGCAACGACATCGACTACGAGATCTTCTCCGAACTTGGTGAGTCGGTGCGCGATCAGCTCTCCGAGGAATTGCCCAACGACTTCCTGGCCCGCGCCGTCACCGAACTCGATTCCGACGATGCCGCCTACGTCCTCGAAACGCTCGAGCCAGATGATCGCCAGGAAGTGCTGGCGCAACTCACGACGACGGACCGCGCTGCCCTGCTGCGCAACCTGGAATATCCGGAAGAAACGGCCGGCCGCATCATGCAGGCCGATTTCGTCGCCGTCGCCCCCTTCTGGAATGTCGGCCAGGTGATCGATTATATGCGTGAGACCGAGGATCTGCCGGACACGTTTTCTGAAATCTATGTCGTCGACCCGGCCTTCCGCGTTCTCGGTTCCGTCGAACTGTCACGTCTTTTGAGATCGCAGCGCAGCGTTGCGATCGAAACGCTGATGACGGGTGAAAGCCAAACGGTGCTGGCCACCGAGGACCAGGAGGAGGTGGCCCGCCAGTTCGAACGCTATGACCTCTATTCGGCTCCTGTCGTCGACGAAAACCAGCGCCTCGTCGGTGTCGTCACCGTCGACGACGTTGTCGAGGTGATCAAGGAAGAGGCCGAAGAGGATATCCGGCTGCTCGGCGGCGTCGGTTCGGAATCATTGCTCGACAACGTCTACAACACGACCAAAAGCCGGTTCATATGGCTCCTGGTTAACCTTGGCACCGCGATCCTGGCGTCGGTGATCATCAAGATGTTCGATGCCTCGATCGAGCAAATGGTGGCGCTCGCCGTGCTGATGCCGATCGTTGCCTCGATGGGTGGTAATGCCGGCACGCAGACGATGACTGTCGTCGTCCGGGCGTTGGCGACACGCGAACTTGGGCCCGTCAACGCCGCACGCGTGATCCTGCGCGAAGCTTCCGTCGGGCTGATCAACGGTGCCCTGTTCGCGGTCATTCTGGCCGCAGTGACGTTGGTATGGTTCGGGTCGGGTCCGCTCGGCGTTGTGATTGCCGCAGCCATGGTGTTCAATCATGTCGCCGCCGCACTGGCCGGCATTCTGATCCCGCTGGCCCTCGAACGTCTGGGTTATGATCCGGCCGTTGCATCGAGTGTGTTCGTGACGACGGTGACGGATGTGGTCGGCTTCTTTGCGTTCCTCGGATTGGCAACCATCTGGCTGCTTTGATCAATGGAAGGATGGAATATGGACGTTGCAATCCGGCATCTCGAGGCCGCCGATCGTGCCGGTTGGGAGCCTTTGTTTCGCGGCTACATCGAATTCTACAAATCGAGCCTCACCGATGATGTCATCGAGGAGACCTGGCAGCGTCTGCTTTCGGATGATCCCCAGTTCCACATAGGCCTGTGTGCGGTCAGCGGGGATGGTGAACTGGTCGGCATTGCCCACATCCTGTTTCACCGCTCGACCTGGACGAAGACGCATTATTGTTACCTGGAAGACCTGTTCGTGCAGCCGGATCTGCGCGCCGGCGGCATCGGGCGCCGGTTGATCGAGGCTGTCTACGCCGAAGCCGACAAGCGCGAGTGCACGCGAACATATTGGGCGACGCAGGAGTTCAACTACCGTGCACGCGGCCTTTATGACCAGGTCGCAACCAAGAGCCCGTTCCTGCAGTACCGCCGGTAGCCGGCTTCACGATTTCGGTTTGATCACGACGCCGACTTCGTTGCAACGCGTGAAGATAAAATCATTGATCTCGCTGGCGATGGCGCTCGAGACAAGTCCGGAAACCCGATCGACGGCAAGCAATGACGTGACGGCGGCCGATGCCAGCGTCGAGCCTTCGGTCTTGATCGAGCTGATATCGACCTTTGTCGCCTTGCCCTTGTCGAAGGTGATCTTCGGGGCGACCGAAATCTTGATCGTGAAACCGTTCTTTCTGGTGGCGCTGCGCGGATCGATATTGCACGTCAAGGCGTGTTCGGAGAGGTTCAGATCGAAGCGGGCGCCGGCCAGCGTTTTGCCGAGGGAGGCACTATCCATGGCGATCGACGTCGTGCATTGTGCATGTCCGTAGGGCCAGACATAGCTGCCGCCGACGATGCGTTCGATAATCTGACTGCGCAGCCAGGTCTTGGTGACGTCGCAGGTAATCTTTTTCTCATCGCCCGGTTTTGCGAACGCCTGACAGATCATCGTTTTGCATGCCCTGCGTGCTTCCTTTTCCGCCTCCATGCGCTTGAAGGGGGTGGGTGGTGGCGGTGGTGGTGCCGGCGCCGGCGCGTCGTCTGCTGCCAAGGAGCGAGGTGCTCCGCTGCCGGCAACGGCGGCAATGACCAGGGCGCTCATGAGGCAGCCTTGAATCAGCATTCGTGACAAGTGCATGGCAACCATCCCCCATACCTCGACGACATCTTTCTCAAGTGGTTATCACCGCCTGGCATTTCGCGACAAGGCTGGGCGCGGCTCCCCGGATTGTCAATGCGAACCGCGAGTACAAGTCATTTGTCCAAGGACGATCGGGGGTGCGACAGAACAGGCGATTGTCGCAGCAGATCCGAGCGTCAAGTGCTCGCTCGGTTTCGGCGGCCTCGGGTCTGGAGAACTACCTCGGATGTCGAAACGATGGCTGGATCAACAAGATGACTGCGGCAAGCGGCGAAGCAACGGAACGTGCCTTGGCGCAATGTCTCGATCAGCACAGTTTTTGTCCGCTCATTGACAGTGTCCATGCGGGCGAGCGCCTAAGTTTGGAACAGCCTGCAACCCGTGAGGTTTGATCGATGCCGCTTGCCATGAACCGCAACGTCTTCATCACCTGTGCCGTGACCGGTTCGGGCGGTACCCAGGAGCGCAGCCCGCATGTGCCGCGCAGTCCGCGTGAGATTGCGGCAAGTGCGATTGCAGCTGCCAAGGCCGGCGCGGCTATCGTGCATTGTCACGTGCGCGATCCCGAGACCGGCGCGCCGGCGCGTGATCCGAAGCTCTATCGCGAGGTCACCGACCGCATTCGTGACGCGGGCCAGGATGTCGTCCTCAATCTGACAGCCGGCATGGGCGGTGACCTTGTGCTTGGGCCCCCGTCAGCGCCGCTGCCGCTGGCTGACGGCACGGACATGCTGAGTGCCGAAGACCGCGTCGCCCATGTCGCTGAATGCCGTCCGGAGATCTGCACGCTCGATTGCGGCACCATGAATTTCGCCGAAGCCGACTACGTGATGACCAACACGCCGGGCATGCTACGGGCGATGGCGACGGCGATGCGGGATCTCGGCGTCAGGCCCGAGATCGAAGCGTTCGACACGGGTCACCTCTGGCTTGCCAAGAACCTGGTCGAAGAGGGCGTACTCGAAGCGCCGGCGCTGGTGCAGTTGTGCATGGGAATTCCGTGGGGGGCGCCGGATGATCTCAATACCTTCATGGCGATGGTCAACAACGTGCCGGATGACTGGACCTGGTCGGCGTTCTCGATCGGGCGTCATCAATTCCCATACGTCGCGGCTGCCGTGCTGGCCGGCGGCAATGTCCGCGTCGGGCTTGAGGACAACTTGTGGCTTGCCAAGGGTGAGCTTGCGACCAACGAGGCGCTGGTCGAGCGCGCCGTGACCATCATCAAGGCATTGGGCGCAACCGTTATTTCGCCGGGCGATGTTCGCGCGAAGCTCGGTCTAACCAAGCGGGCGCCGGTATGATGAACAATGCGGCGATCATCGGCTGCGGTGTCATCGGGGCGGGTTGGGCGGCCCGTTTCGCGTTGATGGGTTGGGATGTGACGGTCTACGATCCATCACCGGCGACGGAGCGTGTCGTCGGGCATGCACTGGGGAATGCCCGCAAGGCGTGGGCCGGGCTGGTCGAAGCGCCACTGCCCGACGAGGGGACGGTGTCGTTTGCAAACAGCATCGAAGCCGCTGTCCGCGATGCCGACTGGATCCAGGAAAGTGTGCCGGAACGCCTCGAACTCAAGCGGCGGATTTTGCGCGAGATAGAGGAGGCGTGCGCAGCCGATGCCATCATCGGTTCGTCGACCTCGGGCTTCAAGGCATCGGAGCTCACCGAGCAGGCCTTGCGTCCGGCACAGATCATCGTCGCGCATCCCTTCAACCCGGTCTATCTGCTGCCGCTTGTTGAATTGGTGGGCAACAGCGAAACGATCGCTCGTGCCCGCCCGATCCTCGAATCGATCGCGATGCAACCCCTGCATGTACGCCGCGAGATCGAGGCCCATATTGCCGACCGGCTGCTCGAGGCGGTCTGGCGCGAGGCGCTGTGGCTGGTTCATGACGGCATCGCGACCACGGAAGAGATCGACGACGCGATCCGCTACGGCTTCGGCCTACGTTGGGCGCAGATGGGGTTGTTCGAAACCTATCGGCTGGCCGGTGGCGAGGACGGCATGGCGCACTTCCTGGCCCAGTTCGGACCGGCGCTCGAGTGGCCGTGGACCAAGCTGACGGACGTGCCTGAACTGACACCGGAATTCATCGAGCGCATTGCGAGCCAGTCGGACCGCCAGTCGGGCGATAAGTCGATTGGTGAACTGGAGCGCCTGCGTGATGATAATCTGGTCGCGATTCTGCGTGCACTCAAACAACAGGATCATGCCGCCGGTGCCTTGCTCAATGTTCATGAGCAGCGGCTTGCGGCCCAAGCCGACAGTCGCGGCGACAAGGGTCGCGGACGAAAACGACCGCCAGCCATGTGAGGGACGGACATGCCTCAGGATTCCTTGCCGTGGACGCCGGACTTCGAGAGCTATGGCGTCGAGCACCGGATCACCGAAGCGACGGTCAACGGTCAGGCCGTACGCCTGAGATGGGACGACGGCCAGACGAGTGAATACCACGCCTTCTGGCTGCGCGAGAACAGCCCCGATGAAGAGACCATCCATCCCCAGTCGCGCGAAATGCTGATCGATCCGCTCGATATCCCTGAGGATATCACGCCGGTCGAGGTTGCCGTTGCAGCGAACGGCGCACTTGCCGTTACGTGGTCGCACGGTGGCCGGATCAGCCGGTATCATCCGGGCTGGCTGCGCCGGCATGCCTGGCTCGGCAAGGGCAGCGATTGGGACGGCGAACCCGCTCTCGGGCAGGTGCTGTGGAACGGTGCGATACTACCCGAGCCACCAACGTACGACGGTCCCGAGGCCTTGCGCGACGATCAGGTGCTGCTGGCCTGGCTCGAGGCGTTGCGTGACTTTGGCGTCGCGCGTCTTGGCAATCTGGCTGTGCGCGATGGCCAACTCGAGGACGTGCTTGCCAGGATTGGGCCGATCCGCACGACCAATTTCGGCCAGCTGTTCGACGTGATCGTCATGGATGATCCCAATTCGAACGCTTATACCAGCGCCCCCCTCGTGCCGCACATGGATCTCGGCACGCGCGAGATGCCGCCTGGATTACAGTTTCTATTCTGCCGCGAGAACTCGACCTCGGGCGGCGAAGGTATCTATGTCGACGGCTATAGCATCGCGGAAGACCTGCGCCGCGAGGATCCGGCAACCTTCGCCGATCTGACGACGGTGCGCTGGGAGTTCAACAATCGCGCCAAGGATTGCGATTATCGTGCCGTCGGGCCGGTGCTCGCACTCGATGCCAACGGGGCATTGAGCGAAGTGCGCTATACGCCCTGGCTGCGCGCCCCGCTCAAGGCGCCGATCGACATCCAGGAACGTGCTTATCGATCCATCCGCGCGTTCATGCGCCGCAACGCGGATCCGGCCAATCAGATCCGCATTACTTACAGACCGGGCGATCTGCTTGCCTTCGACAATCGCCGGGTGCTGCACGGCCGGGCCGGCTACAGCGCGAGCGGCGGCAAGCGTCACCTGCAGGGATGCTATGCCGACCGTGATGACCTGATGTCGGCGATCCGCCTGACCCGGCGCCGGCTCGAGCAAGGTGCCGATGGTCTGAGTTAGCGCTTCGTCTCAACTTAAGTGGTGGTCCATAACTGCATGCTCATAAATCTTCCGCAGGGGCCGCTTGCCCCTCACCCTAACCCTCTCCCCGTACGCGCCGAAGTGGCGTTACGGGGAGAGGGAATCCGGTCGTGCCATGTGGCACCTCTCTTGGCAAAGTGACGGGCAAAGTTCCCTCTCCCCGTACTTCGCGGGGAGAGGGCTAGGGTGAGGGGCAAACGTGCCGTGCAGATGAATCGTTGGCGTGCGAATATCAAAACCCAGTGCCACAACTGTTAAGTGATACAGAGCACTACCGACCGGCAGCACCAGGCCACAGGTCCGGGCGGCAGCGGACGTACTGGTCCGGATACTCCGTCTCGACGCCGAGTTGCTGGGCTGCGTGCCAGGCCCAGCGCGGGTCGTCCATGACGCCGCGGGCGAGGGCGATCAGGTCGGCCTTGCCGTCTGCCACGATCTCTTCCGCCTGCTGGCCATCGAGGATCATGCCAACGGCCATGGTCGTGACACCTGCCTCCTTCCTGACGCGTTCGGCGAAGGGCACCTGGTAGCCCGGCCCGATCGCGATTTTCTGGTCGGGATGCAGGCCGCCTGACGTGACGTCGATGAAATCGCAGCCGGCATCCTTCATGGCCTTTGCGACCTCGACCGTTTCATCGACGGTGAGCCCGCCGTCGACCCAGTCGGTTGCCGATAAGCGAATGCCCATCGGCAGATGCTCCGGCCAGACGGCTCGGCATGCCCGGAAGACTTCGAGTGGAAACTGCATGCGGCCTTCGATCGATCCGCCGTATTTGTCGTTACGCTGGTTGGACAGCGGTGAGAGGAACTGGTGCAGCAGATAGCCGTGACCGCCATGCATTTCGACGACGTCGAAGCCGATGCGTTCGGACCGCTTGGTTGCCGAAACGAAATCCGCCTTGACCTTGGCGAGGCCTGCATCATCGAGCGCGACCGGTGCCGGCCAGTCGGCATATCCGACGGCGGATGCCGAAACGGTCGACCAGGCGCCGTCATCCGGGCCGAGCGGCGTGCCGCCGAGCAGGGGCGGTTTGGTCGAGCCCTTGCGCCCGGCATGGGCGAGCTGCGTGCCCATTTTGGCGACGCCATGGGCCTTGCAGAAGTCGACGACGCGTTTCAGGGCCCGTTCGTTGTCGTCTGAATAGAGTCCGAGGCACTTTGGCGAGATGCGCCCTTCCGGTGAGACATGGGTTGCCTCGGCGATCAACAGGCTGCCGGCGCCCATGGCGAGCCCGCCGAGATGCATAAGATGCCAGTCATTGGCCGAGCCGTCTTCGGCAAGATACTGACACATCGGGGATACGACGATACGGTTGTTGAGTGTTACGTCACGCAGCGACAGGCTCGAGAACAGCTGGCTCATTCTAGTGAGGCTCCGATGTGAGGAATGGAGGTCGGCAGCGCGCTGGCTGCGACCAGGGCCCCAGTGTGGTCTCTGAAACAGGTGCACGCAATCATCATCGGCTTTCGAGCGCCAAACCAATCGGATGGTGATGAATGCCGGTTGTTTCGAATGGTGAGCGGATGTTTGACTTGGGCAGGCCCCGCAAACACGGTAACAATATCTGCCGGTGAGCGTCCGGCCCGACTTGGTGCCATTTTGAGAAAGTTGAGAGCATGAAGATTCCGGAAACCGGTCTTATTGCGATCGTCAAACGAGATTGCGAGACGTGTGTGATGACGGAGCCCGTATTGGCGGCACTTGCCGAGGCCGGGGCACTGACCGTCTTCACACAGGATGACCCGGCATTCCCGGAAAGCGTGGCCCACGAGTACGATTCAACGCTGGATGTGTCGCACAAGCTCAAGATCGAGGTGGTGCCGACCCTGCTGCGCCGGGACAGCGGCCGTGAAGTTGCCCGCACGTTCGGCTGGAACAAGTCGGAATGGCGCCAGCTCACCGGCGTTTCAACGCTTGGTGAGAACCTGCCGGATCTGCGCCCCGGATGCGGCGCCAAGAACGTGGAGCCGGGCATTATCGAGGACCTGCTGGTCCGTCATAGGGAGACGGGCCTCAAGAGCCGCAGGATCGAGCTCGGCAGCCAGGAAGACGAAATCGAAGCGCTGTTCGAACGCGGCTGGTCGGATGGCCTGCCACTGGTGCCGCCGACCGAGGCACGCGTCTTGCGCATGCTCGACGGCACGAGCCGTGACCCGGGCGAGGTCATCGGCAAGATGCCGAGCGATCTGGCTGACTGCACGGTGGAAAAGATCGCCGTCAATGCCGTGATGGCGGGCTGCAAGCCGGAATACCTGCCGGTGGTCATCTCCGCGGTCGAGGCGATGCTGGAAGAACCCTTTGCCCTGCACGGCGTGCTGGCGACGACGATGTATGTCGGGCCCGTGGTCATCGTCAACGGTCCGATCCGGCGTGCGATTGGCATGAACGCCAAGGGCAATGCGCTCGGTCAGGGGTTTCGTGCCAACAACACGATCGGCCGGGCGGTGCAACTCGTGGTCAGAAACGTCGGCGGTGGCCGGCCGCAGGAGGTCGACCGCGCGACGCTCGGCAACCCAGGCAAGATTTCCTACTGCATTGCCGAGGACGAGGAAGGCTCGTGCTGGGAGTCGCTTGCCGCTGAGCGTGGCATTCCCGAGGGCAAGAGCGCCGTCACCGTGTTCGCGGGCTTCGGCCTGCAAGGCATCGTCGACCAGAAATCGCGCGATCCGGAAAGCCTCACCCAGTCGTTCGCGGAATGCCTGAAGGCGCTGATGCACCCGAAACTCTACCGCGGCGCCGACGCCCTGGTTGTGATCAGTCCGGAACACGAGCGCACCTACCGTGAGGCCGGCTGGAGCAAGGCGCGGCTCTATGACGAACTCTATGCGCGCACGCAGCGCCAGGCAGCGGAAATCATGCCGGGCGTTGATGGGATCGCGGAAGGGACAAGCGGGCCGGCGCCTGATAGCATGGTGCCGAAGTTCCGCGACGGCGGGCTGATGATCGTGCGCGCCGGCGGTGGGGCCGGCATGTTCAGCGGTATTATCGGCGGCTGGCTGGCCAGCGGCGAGAAGGGATCCGCACCTGTGACAAAGGAGATCAAGCTTTGACGACCATCCTAGATCCAACCTCGGAACGCTCCGTCGCCGCGCGCCCGCGGCTGGCGCGGCCCGAAAGCCTCGATGGTTTGCGCATCGGCCTGCTCGATATCGCAAAGACCAAGGGCGATGTATTCCTCGACCGTCTCGAGCAGCGTTTGGTCGAGCGCGGGCTCGAAGTGAAGCGCTATGCCAAGCCGACCAACACGCGCCCGGCACCGACCGCGCTCAGCCAGCAGATCGCATCCGAGGTCGACGTCGTCGCCGAAGCTTTGAGCGATTGAGGCTCGTGCACGTCGTGCTGTACGCATGACATGGCAGACCTTGAGAGCCGTGGCATTCCAGCGGTTGGCATCGCCACGACCGAATTCGAGCAGGCGGCAGCCGCACAGGCGAAGGCGCTCGGCACTGATCCTGCGTATGTCTTCGTGCCCCATCCAATCCAAGATCGCACGGATGAGGAACTGCATGCGCTTGCCGATGCCTACCTCGACGAGATCCTGCACGGATTGGTGAAAACGCCTGCCTGATTGCCGCCTCGTTCACCAAGCGAAGCTGCGGGCCGTGCCGCTCGGCCATTGCCCGCAGTTTTGCATCAGCTCAGGCCGGACGTTTCCCAGAACATCAATACGCTTGACCCGGACGATGTGCGCCTTACGCTGGCGATCATGGGGTGAGGTGCCAACTAGAGCAAGATCCGACCGGACGGAATCGGGTGCGAACATTTCGATGCCGTCCGGTCGGATGGAAATTGCTCTAGAAATGAAACAGATAGAGCATATTTATCCGCGCGGAACAGAACCGCTACGCGGTTCCATCCGATCGGATGATGCTCTAATTCAAGGAATCATACTATGGAACTAGGTTATTTCTCGATGCCGTCGCATCCGCCGGAGCGCGATCTCAAGCAAGGCTTCGAATTCGACCTGCAGGTGATCCGCTGGCTCGATGAGCTTGGTTTTAAAGAAGCCTGGATCGGGGAACACCATACCGCGCCATGGGAACCTCACCCGGCACCGGATCTGCTCGTCTCCGCCGGTTTTCGCGAAACCAAGAACATCAGGCTGGGGCCCGGCGGTTTCCTGATGCCCTACCATCATCCGGCCGAGCTTGCTAACCGCGTCGCACTGCTCGACCATATTTCGGACGGCCGCTTGAATTTCGGCGTTGCGGCGAGCGGCCTGCCGAGTGATTGGGCGATGTTCAACGTCGATGGCATGTCAGGCCAGAACCGGGCCATGACCCGCGAAGCTCTCGACATCATCATGAAGATGTGGTCGACGGACGAGCCGTTCGAATATGCCGGTTACTATTGGACGGTGCGCAATCCGGAAGAGATGTATGGCTTCCTGCGCCCGCACCTGAAACCGAAGCAGGCCCCGCACCCGCCGATCGGCGTTGCCGGGCTCTCGAAAGGTTCAGACACCCTCAAGCTGGCCGGCGAGAAGGGCTATCTGCCGATGAGCCTCAATCTCAACCCGGCTTATGTTGCAAGCCATTGGGAGTCGGTCGAGATCGGTGCCCGGGTTTCCGGCCGCACGCCGAGCCGCAAGGACTGGCGGCTGGTGCGCGAAGTGTTCGTTGCGGATACTGACGAGGAAGCCTGGAAGCTCTCCGTCGAATCCAACATGGGCCGCATGATGGGCGAATACTTCCTGCCGCTGCTCGAGAACTTCGGGTTTTTCGAATACCTCAAGCACGATCAGGACGTGCCCGATTCCGATGTGACACCAGCCTATTGCGCCAAGCAGAACTGGATCATCGGCTCGCCGGCGACGGTGGCTGAGAAGATTGCCAAGATCTACGATGACGTCGACGGTTTCGGCCAGCTTCTGGTATTCGGCTTCGACTATGTCGACAATCCCGAAGCCTGGCGTTATTCGCTGGAACTGCTCTCGAAAGAGGTCCTGCCGAAGGTCGCACACCTGACGCCGGATTAATAAGACTCGTCCGAACGACAACGAGCATGAATGAAAGGGCACCACCGGCGATTTGCCGGCCGGTGCCCGCTTCGTTTAGTGATCCCTAGCATTTTCCTAATTTTGAAGGATTGTTTTTGGACAAATTCGCGGGACAGGCGAAATTAGATTGATACACATCAGCAGTATGTTTGCACGCAGAATTCGGTAAGTTATTGGCGCTGATTTTTCGTATCGGCGCATGGCATGCGAAGCCTGGTGGAAAGCACATGTCCTGCAACAGAATTTCAGCACGTTCTCGACTTGGTTCAATTGCAGCTGCAGTATTGGTCGCAGCAGTGGTCCTGCCGGTCCCGGCACTGGCCGATGGTCCTCACAAGATCGTCGTTGGCGGAACCGGGACGGCGCTCGGCGGCATGCAACTGCTGGCTGACGCTTTTGCGAAGTCACACTCGGGATACAGCGTCAATGTGCTGCCGAGCCTCGGATCCGGCGGTGGCATCAGGGCGGTTGCTGCCGGCAAGATCGACATCGCAGTGAGCGCCCGGCCTCCGAAAAAGAAGGAACGTATCAAGCCGCTTGCCGTAACCGAGTATGCCCGAACGCCCATCGTTTTCGGTACGCATCCGAACACCAATGCCACCGGTGTCACGGGTGATCAGTTGTTAGGCATCTATAAGAGGGGTGCGCGGTGGCCGGACGGTTCTCACCTGCGCCTCATCTTGCGACCGGCCGGTGAGTCCGATACCAAGCTTCTCTGCGGCATTTCGAAGGACGTCTGCGCAGTCTTGATGAAGGCACTCAAGCGTCCGGAACTATTCGTTGCGATGAATGACCAGGACAATGCGTTAGCCCTCGAGACGACACCAGGATCATTCGGCCTGACGACTCTGGCTCAGGTCAAGAGCGAAAAGCGTTCGATAAAGTTGCTGACGTTCAATGGCGTTTCCGGGACGGTCGAGAACGTCGAGAACAAAGCCTATCCCTACTACAAGAGCCTGTTCTACGTCCTGCGGCCCGATGCTTCGCCGGCTGCACAAGCGTTCATTGAATTCACGAACTCCCCGGTCGGACAGGAGATGCTTGCCTCCAGTGGCCACCTCACCGTCTCGGGTCAGCCCGCGGTGAACTGATCAGGCAAGGAACCGTGAGACATGGAAACGCTAGCTCGGGACAGCGGCCTGATTAAGTGGGCCAGAAACGTTGCCCTGATCACTGCGCTGGCAGTGGCCATCGGCACGCCGCTTGGGCACTTCTATTTTACGTATAAGAACGAGCATGTGCAGCTCGGCGCTGAAGCGACCATGCTCGCCAAGTCGTTCACCGAAATCGTTTCCAAGGACGCTGAGCTCTGGCAGTTTAAAGTTCATCGCCTGAGATCGGTTCTCTCCGAGCGCGGCAATGCTCCACAAGACGAGGTGCGCCAGCTGATGCAGGCCGACGGCAGCCTGATCATACAGCATCCCGATGGTGTCAAGATTCCCGGCCGGCCGCAGATTGTCGTGTACCATAATGTCTACGATTTCGGTCGCTTGATCGGCAGAGTGGTGATTACGAAATCGCTTTGGCCGATCATTCATCACTGTATTTGGATCAGTTTGCTGTCAGGGACCGCCGGGCTTGCGATCTTTTGGTTCATGTCGGTTTATCCGCTGCGCGCCCTGCAGCATGCGTGGGGACGGATCAGCTATCTGGCGAGCAATGATGCCCTGACCGGTCTCGCCAATAGAACCATCTTCGTCGACCGCCTGGATAGTGCCATCGCGGATGAAGAACGCCAAACTGCGGCCCTCACTGTCTTCTGTCTCGACCTCGATCACTTCAAGGAAGTCAACGACATGCTCGGCCATGCGAGCGGCGATGAAGTCCTGAGGGAGGCCGCGCGGCGCATGCGCGAGTGCATTCGCAAATCTGATACGATTGCAAGACTGGGGGGTGACGAGTTCGCGATCCTTCAGATGGATGCCAGCGATCCGGGTGATTCTGCGTCCCTTGCCGGAAGGCTCATTTCGAAACTGAGCGAGCCCTTTGAGGTCGACGGTCAGGACGTATTCATTGGTGCAAGCGTCGGCATTGCGCTCCACACACCAGATGATCCGGTGACTGCCGGCCAGCTGTTGAAGAATGCCGATCTCGCCTTGTACAAATCCAAGGAAAAGGGGCGGGGCACCTACACTTTCTTTCGTGAAGATCTGGATGCCGAACTGCGTGAGCGCAAATCCCTCGAGAGGGACATCAGGCAGGCACTGCGCGAGAGTGAATTCAGCCAGGTTTATCAACCGCAAGTCGACACCAGGACGAACGCCATCGTTGGCCTCGAAGTGCTGGCGCGATGGCACCATGCCGAGCGTGGCAATGTTCCACCAGCCATCTTCATTCCGATCGTCGAGCGATTGGGATTGATGCGCCAGTTCACGGAGCAGGTCTTGGACGCGGCGTGCACGGCCGGTCTGAAATGGCCTGGGGTGCACATTGCCGTAAACATTTCTCCCTCGTTGTTCGATCGTGACGATCTCGTCGAGACGGTGCGCAAAGTTCTCGAGCGCACGAGCTTTCCGACAGAGCGCCTCGAACTCGAGATCACCGAAGAAGTGCTGATGTCGGACGTGAGCAAGACGCTCGAAATTCTCGATCAGCTCAGGCAACTCGGTATCAAGATCTCGATGGACGACTTCGGCAAGGGCTATTCGAGCCTCAGCTACATGCGCCAATTCCGCTTCGACAAGGTCAAGATCGACCGCTCGTTCGTCACCGACATATCGGGCGACCAGGGCGCACAGGCGATCGTTCGGGCAATCGTCGGTATGTGCCGGGCGCTCGACATGAGGGTCATGGCAGAGGGTGTCGAAACTCTGAGCGAGTTCGACGTGCTCAGCCAGGAAGGTTGCGATGAACTTCAAGGCTATTTCTTCGGTCGGCCCTCGCCGGAAAAGCAGATTAACGAATTGCTCGAGGCCCCGGGCTCGCCTCCAATTGGTGACGGCAGGATGTTTGCTGCTTAGCCCGATCTAGACTTCCGATTCTGACCGCCTAAACTCCGTTATTCCCGCATAGGTGCTGTGCTGTCCGGGCAATTTCCACGGGTTGCCTGCGCGCCTGAGCGGCGCTGGATGGCTGTCTCTTGCCGCCGTCAGCGTCCGAAAACAGCCGGCAGTGCAGGCATCTTAGGGATATACTTTAAGATATGCTGTCAATAGATTGAAATTGCCTATAAAACCATCCTCAGTCGATGTCGCATCACGCTGGAAGGCCGTGTTTATCCGCGGAAACCGCCGGGCGACGCGATCTTTCGCTGGCAGTCAAGGACGGGACTGAGAATGGACATGCTGGATTTTGAGCACTGTGCGATGGAGATGCGCAGTTCTTGGTGCAGCCCTGCCACCCAATCGGAGAGGGCAGCGGCGAGGCGGTCGCGGCCGCTTGCTCCGGCTGAGTAAGAGCGGCGTACCGATCCGGCTGTCATGAGTAGTGTTCCCGTCAGCACGACGCGTTCAGAACTGCTGCGTCCGGTTCTCTCCGGCCGCGGCCTGGATGGCATGCCCGTTGCCGGCGCCATTCAATGGCGTCCTGGTGACCGGCTGGGCGAACTCTTTCAGGGCCGCTTCGAGGCCTTCGAGCGCGATGGCGCGAGCCACCGCCCGGCAATCGAAGTTGACGGCCTGCAGATCAGCTTTGCAGAACTGGATCGCCAGGCCAATCAGTTTGCCCGCGAGTTGCAGGCGCTCGGCGTTTCCTCGGGCGATCGGGTCGGTCTGCTGCTCGACCGGTCGGTGCATGCCTATGCCTGCCTGCTGGCACTCGTCAGGCTCGAAGCCGTTTACGTACCGCTCGATCTCAAGTACCCGCCGGATCGCATCGCGTTCATCGCTGCAGATGCCAGCCTCAAATTCTTCATCGCCACCCGGTCGGCCGCAGCACTGCTGGAAGCGATACCGGTGTCCGTCATCGAACTCGAGGCGGCCGGCGAAGCGGCATCGCACCTGAGCGATCAGGCACTCGAACGGGACGCGGCCGGGCCGGCAGGCGACGATGCGCTTTGCTACATCATTTATACGTCAGGCTCGACCGGCAAGCCCAAGGGGGTTGCCGTAAATCATTCGAGCATCTGCAACTTCATTGCCATCGCCGCGCGCCACTATGGCTACAGGCCGGGCGACCGGGCCTATCAGGGCATGAGCTTTGCCTTCGATTTCTCGGTCGAAGAACTCTGGGTGCCGCTGGCCGCCGGCGCGACGCTGGTGCCGGCGCCAAGTGCGATACAGCTCGTTGGCGAGGAACTGGCATCGTTTCTGTCGGCCAGACGTATTACCGCGATGTGTGCCGTGCCGACGCTGCTTGCGACGATCGATGCAGAGTTGGCCGACCTCAGGCTGTTGATCGTCTCGGGCGAGGCGTGTCCGGGCGATCTCGTCACGCGGTGGTGGCGGCCCTGGCGGCGCATGCTCAACGTATACGGGCCGACCGAGGCAACTGTCACCGCGACCTGGTGTGAACTGCGCCCGGGCGAGCCGGTGACGATCGGCGTGCCGTTGCCGACATATTGGACCGCCATCCTGCATCCCGAATTCGATCGCCTGGCCGAACCCGGCGAAGCAGGCGAACTCGCCATTGCCGGCATTGGGTTGGCGGTGGGCTACGTCAACCGCCCGGATCTCACGGCCAAGGCATTCATCGCCGATTTCCTCGAACTTGGCGACAATCCCTCGGCACGGCTCTACCGCACCGGTGACATGGCCCGGATCACAGCGGCCGGTAGAATTGAATATCTCGGGCGCATCGATACCCAGGTCAAGATCCGCGGCTATCGCATTGAACTTGCCGAAATCGAAAACGTGCTGCTGGAAATGCCGGGTATTGCACAGGCCGTCGTCACGACCCAGGAGACCTTGCCCGGCGTGACGGATCTGGTGGCCTATTTCACACGCGCTTCGGGCGGGCAAAGTCCGTCGCGCGAGGCCATCTTTTCAGGCCTGCGCCAACGCCTGCCGGGCTACATGGTGCCCGCCTACCTCGAAGAGATCGAGCGCATCCCGCTGCTTGCCAGCCAGAAGGCCGACCGCAAGGCGCTGCCTTCGCCGGTGCGCCCGCGCCTGACACTGCCGCAAGCGGCGCCCGTCGAGCCCGGCAGTGAGCTGGAACGGTGCCTCGCCGACACGCTATGCCGGACGCTCGGCATCGAGCAGGTCTCGGTTGGCGATAATTTCTTCGAGGATCTCGGTGCCCATTCTCTGCTGATGGCGCGGTTTGCAGCCGCGCTCAACCGTGAGATGCAGGCAGCTCGCGTGTCGATCTCCGAGATCTACCGGCATCCAACGATTGCCCGGCTGGCGGCTGTGGTCGCGCCTCGCCTCGAGGCACCTGGAACGGATGCGCGGGCGGAACGCGAAGCCGCCCACGAGGCGAGTGATGCGCAGTATTATTTGTGCGGTGCATTGCAGTTTTGCTTCTATGCAGCCGTTGCCTCTCTATATGCGGGACTTGCCATCGGCGGTCTTACATGGATTGCAGGCGGCGACGATTTCTTGAGCAAGTTCGCGCGTGCGACTGGTTTCGCAGCCGGCAGTCTGGCGGTGCTGATGCTGCTGCCGATTGCGGCCAAGTGGCTGGTGATCGGGCGCTGGCGGGCAGGACGCATTCCGCTCTGGAGCCTTGCCTATTTCCGCTTCTGGATGGTGCGTCAACTCGTCGAGCAGAGTCCCTGGTCGCTGTTTCGCGGTTCGGCGCTGTTCAACGTCTATCTACGCCTGCTTGGCGCGCGCATTGGTGACAATGCGCTGATCCTGAGCCGGACGGTGCCGTTGATCACCGATCTCTTGTCGATAGGTGATGATGCGGTGCTCAGAAAGCAGTGCTGGGTGATGGGTTACCGGGCCGAGAACGGCTTTCTGCGAGTTGGTCCGATAGCGATTGGTGCCCGCGCGACGATCGGCGAAGGCGCCGTTGTCGATCTCGGTACCGAGATCGGCGATGACGGTCAGCTTGCGCATGCCTCCGCCTTACTCGAAGGCCAGCGGATTGCGCCGGGAACTGCGTGTCATGGCTCGCCGGCAGAACCGACAGAAAATGACTATCGACACTTTGCCAACCAGTCGACGTCGCGTGCACGGCGCGTGGGCTTTGCAGCGGCTCGGCTCGTCAGTGTCGTCGTGGCGGCCGCGTTGGCTGCAACGTTGTCGATCGCAGGTGCTGAGATGGTCAGCGGTCAATCGTCGGCTGCTGTCGTCGATGACCTTTCCGCGAGCATGTCGGCGACCATCACGTTCGACGGTCTCGCAGGGCTTGCGCTGACTGCTGCGCTCTTGCTGACCGGACTGCTCGGCCTGGGGCTCATTGTGCAACTGATCGTCATGCGCCTGCTCCGGCGGCTGATCGAGCCCGGTCGCGTCTATCCGCTCTACGGCCTCCATCACATGATCGCCGATGCGCTCGATCTGGTGAGTAACGTGCCGGCCTATCACACATTGTTCGGCGACAGCTCGTTCATCGTGCGCTATCTCGGCTGGCTCGGTGTTGCCCAGCCGGAGCTGCGCCAGACCGGCTCGAATTTCGGTACGGCAACGGCCATCGAGTCGCCTGCAGACTTCGAGGTCGGTTCCGGGGCGATGGTTTCAGACGGGCTTTCCGTGATCAATCGCCAGGTCGGCAGCCGCGAGTTTCGGCTTATGCCGGCCCGCCTCGGGACGGGAAGCTTCGTTGGCAACATCGTCTATTATCCCGCTGCCGGCCGGACGGGCGACAACTGCCTGCTCGCCTCGAAAGTAATGGTGCCGGTGACCGGGGCGATGCGCCACGACGTCGGCCTGCTCGGATCGCCAAGCTTCGAGATCCCGCGCCGCGTGGTCAACAGCAATGCATTCGACCCCGTGCCGCGGACAGCGGCCGGCAAGGCGCGCCTCGAGGCCAAGAACCGATACAACCTGCGCACCGCTCTCCTCTATCTGCTCGCTCAATGGGGCCTGCTGTTCGGATTGCTTGCGATCGGTTATGCAGCCATGCCGCTCTACCGGGAACTGGGTCCCGGGGCGCTGGCCATCTGTCTTGCGGGCTGGGCGGGATATACGCTCGTCTATTCGCTCGCAGTCGAGCGCCTGAGCCTGCTCCGCGTTCGCATGAAACCCAGCCAATGCACCATCCACGATCCGCATTTCTGGTGGGTGGAGCGTCACTGGAAGCTTGGCGAAACGCCGATCAAGGGCGCCTTCCGCGGGACGCCGCTGCGCGGCTGGATCTATCGGGCGCTCGGTGCCAAGGTCGGCCGCAAGCTGTTCGACGACGGCAGCGTCATTCCTGAAAAGCCGCTTGTCGCGATCGGCGACAACGTCTGTATCAATGCCGGCGTTTCGATCCAAGCCCATGCCCTGGAGGACGGTCTGTTCCGGTCCGACCGGATCGTGATCGGCGACGGCTGTTCGATTGGGCCGGCGGGCTATGTGCACTACGGTGTCGAAATGGCGCCGAGCACGGAGCTTTCTCCCGACGGCTTCCTGATGAAGGGCTCGCGCACGCGCCGCGCTGAGCGCTGGCAAGGCAATCCTGCCGAGCCGGTTTAACTCGATCTATGCACCAGCGCGCGGGTTCCGCGAGCGGGGCTGCACGTGTCTCTGGCAAGCGCAAATGGATGACTGTATCGTTCGGCTTGGGCGTGTCGCTCCTTGCTGGAGTTCATGATTGACCTCAATGACTGCCACGATGCGCCGCCGTTATCGGGTCAACTCGCCGATTGATGAACTTCATGACCTCAACTCAAATGGCCGATCAGGTGAGAAATGGACGCCACGAGGCGCTGACCATCAGGCATGTCAATCACGCCTATGGCGCCAGACGGGCGCTCGATGATGTCAGCTTCGATGTCTGTCCCGGCCATTTCACCGCACTGCTCGGCCCCAACGGCGCCGGCAAGTCGACACTGATCGGGCTGATCACCAGACACCTCGCGCTGACCTCGGGCAAAATCTCTATTGACGGTCGCGACCTGCAGAGTGCCGGGGCGCGAGCGCTTGCCGAAATCGGCGTTGTGTTTCAGCAGTCAGCGCTCGATCTCGATCTCACCGTCAATCAGAACCTGACGTATTTCGCGTCCCTACAGGGGCTGTCGCGCGATGCGACGGACCGCGCCATCGTGCGTACGCTCGAAGACCTGTCAATGTCGGAAAGACGGCGCGAGAAGGTGCGCAACCTCAATGGTGGGCATCGCCGTCGTGTCGAGATCGCGCGAGCGCTCCTGCACGAGCCACGCCTGCTGCTGCTCGACGAGCCGACGATCGGGCTGGATGTGCCAACGCGCCTCGCAATCGTTGAGCATATTCATCGCTTGACGGCGGAGCGAGGCCTGGCAGTGCTATGGGCAACGCATCTGATCGATGAGATTTGGTCCGATGATCATCTCATCATCTTGCACCAAGGGCGGATAATCGAGAGCGGTCGGGCCAGCGAGGTGGTCGAGCGCGGCAGCGCCGATACTCTGGCCGAGGCATTCCTGGCGCTGACGTCTGCATCGGCCACGAAAGGAAATGCCGGATCATGACCCACTACGTCCGCGCCTTCCTTGGCATCGTCAGACGCGAATTCCTACGCTTTCTGCAGCAGCGTGAACGCTTCTTTGCAGCGCTTGTCCGCCCGCTCGTATGGTTGTTGATTTTCGCAGCCGGCTTCAGGGCGGCACTCGGCGTCTCGATCATCCCGCCCTACGAGACCTACATCACCTATGATGTTTACATTACGCCCGGCCTCATTGCGATGATCCAGCTCTTCAACGGCATGCAGAACTCGCTGTCCATGGTCTACGATCGCGAAATGGGCTCGATGCGGGTTCTGCTGCTAACCCCGCTGCCGCGCAGTTTTCTGCTGCTCTCGCGCCTGTTCGCGGGCGTGGCCGTTTCGCTTTTGCAGGTCTACACATTCCTGCTGCTCTCGCGCCTGTTCGGCATCGAGCTGCCCGACCTCGGCTATCTCGCCGTCTTACCGGCGCTCATCTTGAGCGGCATGATGCTCGGTGCTCTCGGCATGCTGTTGTCTTCAACGATCAGGCAGCTTGAGAATTTTGCAGGCGTCATGAACTTCGTCATTTTCCCGATGTTCTTTGCCTCCTCGGCTCTCTATCCACTTTGGAAGATGCAGGAGTCGAGCCTCACGCTGTTTACGATCTGCAGCTGGAATCCCTTTACATACGCAGTCGAACTCATTCGTTTCGCGCTTTACCTGCAGGTCAACTGGCCGGCCCTCGCCATCGTCGTGGCGACATTCGTTGCATTCATGGGAGCTGCGATATTCGTCTATGATCCGGCACGCCGGACCGGCGGGCGGCCGACCCCAGCCTGACCATGCGAGGCAATAGGTAACAAGCCGAGCCGGCTCATTTATCGACGAGGCTTGCCGCGGGCAGGCCCTTAAAGGAGGTGGATGGCGATGCATTTGGCGTTTCCTGAAAAGGGCGTCGGCAAGGACCGCGTCCTTGCCGCGCTAGAAGATCTCAAATTGGGCGATGCCGACTGGCAGCACGGTCGCGTTCCGCTTTTCGTTTTCAAGGGTTCGGACGAGGCATCTGAGATCGCACGAGCGGCCTACAACGCCTTCTTCCACGAAAACGCTCTTGGCCGAACCCGGGCGTTTCCGAGCATCGAGCGGATGGAGCATGAGATCATCTCAATGGCGCTCGATCTGTTCAATGCGCCGGAAGGTGCCACCGGGTTCGTAACGACCGGTGGTACGGAAAGCATCATTCAGGCGGTGCAGACATGCCGCGACGCTGCCCGTGCCAAGCGAGGCGCGCCCGGCCATCGGGGTAACATCGTGATGGCGATCTCGGCGCATCCGGCGTTCGACAAGGCGGCCCGACTGATGGATCTCGAGGTGCGGCGTTTGCCAGTAGGCGCCGATCTGCGCGCTGACACCTTGGCGCTTGAGAACGCCGTCGATGCCGACACCATAATGCTTGTCGGCTCGGCGCCCTGCTTCCCCTATGGCGTGTTCGATCCGATTGGTGAACTGGCGCAACTTGCCAGGTCGCGAGGGCTTTGGCTGCATGTGGATGCTTGTGTCGGCGGTTATCTTGCCCCCTTCGTCAAGGCGAATGGTGGGCGGGTGCCGGACTTCGATCTCGCAATCGACGGCGTGTCGTCACTCTCGGCCGATTTGCACAAGTTCGGTTATGCGCCCAAGCCAATTTCGACCTTGTTCTACAGGTCCAACGGCCTTGCCCGCTATCACGGTTTCGAGTTTTCGGGCTGGCCCAATGGTCGTTTTGTAACGACCACGATTGTCGGCACGCGCGCGGGCGGTGCGATCGCCGGTGCCTGGGCGTTGTTCAAAGGCCTTGGCCGTTCGGGCTATTGCACTATCGCTGAGAGCCTCATGGAGGGTGTTGCAACTTATCGTGCCGGCATCAGCGCGCTCAGTGGGTTCAGCGTTCTAGGTGATCCAGAGTTGTCTATCGTGGCCTTTGCTGCCGAAGACATGGATATTTTCGAGGTCGCCGAGGTCATGAAGGATAAGGGCTGGGTCGCAGGTCTGCTGCAAGAACCGAAGGCCATTCATCGCATGATGTCGATGCTGCATGTGCCCATGATGGATGCCTACCTGGCAGATCTGCGTAGCGCAGTCGATCATGTTCGCAGGCGGGGCACCGGCGCAGGCGGCCTGACGGCCGAATACTAAAAGAGCGCTCGATGCCGTTGTTCAACTAGCCCGATCTAGGTCGGGCTAGAGCAATATCCGACGGGACGGAAACGGGTGCGAACATGCTCATTATTCGAAGAATTTCGCTGCACATTCGCGCTTCAATTTCCGGATCATCAATTGGGCTTTGTTGCGCCGGGTCCTGCTGTAGATCGAACAACACTACATGAACGCCAACGCGCTTTCGTGCACGTCCGCGTCATAGCCGGCCTCGAATACACGAAGCGTGCTCGGCGGAGTCAGAACTTCGACGATCTCATCCGGGGCGATGTCGAAGGCGCCGACGTAACCTTCGGGCGACCAGCGAAACAGGCGATCACTGATGACCAGATGCGGGCCATCCTGCCAGCGTACCATGGCGCCGGTTGGCAGCCTCGCCAACGGCGCTGCAAAGGTCGCCTTGTCGCCGTCTTCAGTGAGACGTTCAGCATGCAGGCGGTTGTCCATATCGCCGGCCCGCACGCGCGGCTGGGCGCCACCCTGGGCATCGGCCCACAGTTCGGCAAAGGCCAGCGCATCCTGGCGCCGGCATTCGTAACAGGGCCGGTGGCCGGCTGCGAACGAGGTTGCCTCGTCGAGGAAAAACAACTCCGTATAGCTGTTGGGGCCCATCACTTCGCGCCAGCGGCCCTTGAACGACAGGCGACAGGCGATCCACTGCTTGGAGACCCATAGGCGCGGCCCGAGCGTTTTGTCGAGGCGATGCATCATGCCGCCGCGATTGCCCATCAGCGTGCCGCGCGCCGGTGTCGCGATGATTTCGCCTTCTGGTGTCACACGATTGGTGAGCGTCATGTCGCCTCGCCAACGGGCCGGGCCTGTCGTCAGGCCACTGCCCCGAATCAGTTGACTGCGAGCTTGTCGATTGTGGGCACGGCGTCAAGTTCAGGACTAATCATTTCAAATGAGATGGCTGCCGGATAGTGGCCCCCGTAAATTCCGGCCATATCGCATCGAAAGGGAATCGTAGCGTGAGCAAATCTGGCGTCGAGATTGTCGAGCGACCCGTCGACCCTGCCTGGCAGGGCGGTAGCGGCACGATTGCCTGGGTCACGGTGAACAATTCGGCCCGGCTCAATTGCCTCTCGACGTCGATCGTGACCGCATTGCGCGAGACCATCGAGCGTCTGTCGGCAGACACCGAGAGCCGTGCCATCGTTCTCACCGGCGCCGGCGAGCGCTCATTCATCGGCGGTGCCGACCTCAATGAACTGGGCAATCTCGACCACGACAAGGCGCGCCTTTACATCACGAACCTGCACAAGGCCTGCCGCGCCATCCGCAACGCGCCGCAGCCGGTGATCGCCCGCGTCAACGGGTTTTGTCTGGGCGCCGGCCTCGAGGTGGCGGCAAGTTGCGACATGCGCGTGGCAAGCGACAATGCGGTCTTCGGTATGCCGGAAGTGCACATGGGCCTGCCCTCGGTGATCGAGGCTGCCCTGCTGCCGGGCCAGATCGGCTGGGGCCGGACGCGTGAGATACTTCTGACCGGCGACACGTTCGATGCCAGGGTTGCCTACGAGATGCAATTCGTCCAGAAGGTCGTGCCGGCGGCGGATCTCGACGCTGCCGTCGATGATTGGCTGAAGCCGATCTGCCGGGCGGCGCCGCAAGCGGTCAGGTCCCAGAAGCAGCTGATGAACCGCTGGGAGGAAACCTCCGTTGGAGAGGGTATCTATGCCGGTATCGATGCGCTGGCGGCCGCCTATGACACCGGAGAGCCGCAGGCCCGCATTGCCCAGTTCTTCGCCGCCAAGAAAAAAGCCTGAACGAACGCCCTTCACCACCTCACTCACGCAATCCATCGAGGGACCACGCCATGTCCGAGCCCGTCACGCCACGTCTCTCTGCAACCGTACTTCTGCTGCGCGATTCACCCGCCGGCATCGAGGTCTTCATGGTTGTGCGCCATCATCAGATCGACTTTGCATCGGGCGCCATCGTTTTCCCGGGCGGATCGCTCGATGACAGCGACCGGGACCCGCGTGTGCGTGCGTTCGCCGATGGTGCCGAAATGCTCGACGACAATCAACTGGCGGTGCGCACGGCGGCAGCGCGTGAGGCGTTCGAAGAGTGCGGCGTGCTCTATGCGCGTGATCCGGCGACGGGAGCGATTGTCGATGGCGCGCGGGCACAGGCCCTGGGCGAAAAGTACCGCACTGCGCTCGACGCAAACGAGATCGGCATGGCCGACGTAGCCGAGCGCGAAGGATTGCGGCTGGCGCTCGACCAGCTGACGCCGTTCGCGCACTGGATCACGCCGGCGACCTTGCCGAAGCGTTTCGACACGCACTTCTTCCTGGCACCGGCACCGGGTGACCATGCACTTGCTCATGACGGTAGCGAGGCGGTCGACTCCGTCTGGATTCGTCCTGAGATCGCCGTTGCCGACGCCGATTCCAACCAGCGAACGATGGTCTTCGCGACCAGGCTCAATCTGCAGCGGGTCGGCCGCAGCACCACAGTTGCCGAAGCGATCGCCCAAGCCGAAACCGATCCGATCGTCACGGTCCAGCCGAATGTGCGTAAGACCGACACGGGGCGCGTTCTGACAATCCCGGTCGAGGCAGGCTACGGCGGGCCGGATTTTCATGTCGCAACGCTGGCGATGCCGGAAAGAAAGTCCTCTTGACCTTACCGTAACGGGAAGGTCCATAGTGCGCGGTATGAAGGACGATAAAGAAACAGGCCACGCACACGGCACGTCGAGTGACAGCTGTTGCAGCTCCAAGGCCGTGCCGGCCTCGACACCATCCTGCTGCGGTGCCCCGGCACCAGCGCAAGCCATGACATCGTGCTGCGGCGCGGCGGCCAAATCGGCACCGGTCTCATCGTGCTGCGATCCTGAAACTGGCGGCACGACCGGCAAGCGCCGGATCGACTGGATGCTGTGGTCTAGTGCCGCCCTGGTGACTATTGGCTATCTGGCGCATTTGTTGTTCAACGGCAGTGGCGAGACGCATTCAAGCCTCGCTCATTTCGCAGCCGGCACCTACGAACTCATGAACGCGATGTGGTGGGGCATGGCGCTCGGCATCGTGTTCGTTGGCCTCCTCGATCGAATTCCCCGCGAAATCGTGGTCGGCGCCCTCGCCGGCAGCCGGCGCACGACGGGTATCCTGCGCGCTACAGCAGCCGGCGTCCTGTTCGACCTGTGTAGCCATGGCATCCTGATGGTCGGCATGAAGCTTTACGAGCGCGGCGCGACCATCGGTCAGGTCACTGCTTTCCTGCTCGCAAGTCCGTGGAATTCGCTCAGCCTGACAGTCGTTCTGATCGGGCTGATAGGTTGGAAACTGACGCTGGCGTTCATCGTGCTCTCAGCGGTGATTGGCATCGTCACGGGCTGGGTGTTCGACGCGCTTGTCGCCAACGGCCGGCTGCCGGCCAACCCGAACCGCAGCGACGTAGCGCTCGACGGCAAGTTTAGTCTGACAGGGGCGCTCTCTGAATGGTGGCGGAGCCTGTCGCCAAGTTGGTCCGGTACAGCAGCACTGCTTGGCGACGGTCTCAGAGGATCACGCATGGTGATCCGGTGGCTGTTGTTCGGTGTCGTGCTGGCTGCCGGGCTCAGGGCCGTGCTGCCGGCAGACGCGTTTGCCGGATGGTTCGGGCCGACCATGATCGGGCTCGGCGCGACACTGATCTTTGCAACGGTTCTGGAGGTCTGCTCGGAAGGTTCAGCACCGATCGCAGCCGACCTCGTAACGCGGGCCGGCGCACCGGGTAACGGCTTCACGTTCCTGATGGCGGGCGTTGCCACCGACTACACCGAGATCATGAGCCTCAAAGATACGACTCGGTCGTGGGCGCTCGCGCTGATGCTGCCGGTTATCTCGTTACCGCAGACGTTGCTCGTCGCAGTCCTGCTCAACCGGCTGGCCTGACGCGTGCGCGTTACGAGGCCGGTACTCTAACCGAGCAGGTCCCTCAGCCACGGAACAAGTGGCCGATCGGCCTCCGGCATGGCGTAGTCGCCCAACCGCATTGCCCGCACCCATTGGATCGCCTGTCCCTCACGTGGGCTGATCTCGCCTTCCCACCGTCTCGTGATGAAGAGCGGCATGAGCAGGTGAAAGTCGTCGTAGGCGTGGGAGGCGAAAACGTAGGGTGCCAGGCAATCATCGCAAATTTCGATGGCAAGCTCCTCGCGCAACTCGCGGATCAGGGCCTCTTCCGGCGTTTCACCAGCCTCCACCTTGCCGCCTGGAAACTCCCAGAGGCCGGGCATCGACTTATGGTCCGGGCGCTGTGCAATTAGGACGCGATTATCGGCATCGATCAGAGCTGCCGCCGCGACCAGGACGAGCGGTTTCATCATCACGCCTCTTGTCAGGTTGCGCTCATGAGGTTGCAGTGAGGGGCTTGCGGGCGAGATAGCGGATAACCTGGGCGAGACCGCGGTGTTTGGTGCCCTCGTCCAGACGGATCGTCCCGCTGAGCCTTTCAAATATCTCGAAGCCGTCGAGCCATCGATCGAATTGAGCAGGATCGAACAATAGCGAGCGATCCGGAGGTCCCATGCGCGGGCCGTCATCGTAGTTGGCGGCGAAGCCCTCGGCAACGAACCATCCGCCGGGCTCGAGATGGCGGGCGGCAAGCTCGACGGCGCGCTTGCGCACCTCGCACTCGCAATGCAGGGCGATCAGGAAAATACTCTGCCACCGGCGCGCGTTATCCGGCTGCCAATGGCCGAGATCGGCGGCGATGCGTTCGACGTTGACGCCGGCGGCACGGTCGAGGTCAAGTGCCCGTTGGGTGGCGACCCGGGATAGATCAACGGCGGTGACGTCAAGACCCTGACCGGCGAGATAGCGCCCGTTGCGCCCGTCACCGTCGGCAAGGCACAGCGCGCTGCCGGCCGAGAAATCGGGCCGTGCCAGCGTTTGCATAATCCAGATGTTGGGCTCGAGGCCGAACATCGGCGCCTCGCTTTGCCCATAGCGCTTATCCCAGTCGACCATGCTGCTCGCCGTTCGATCCTACGTCGGTGTTGGACACCGGCGCGATCTTCAGAAGCGATAGCGAACGCCGATGGTGGCAAAGTTTGCTCCCCCGCCTACCCCACCGAACACGGCGCTGTCACCCCAAATAGCACCGCCGCCGGACCGGTGATGGTAGCGCAGCACCAATTCCAACTGCTTGTTGTCGGGCAGTGCGAACGTGATTTCGGGTGATAGGTAGTGGAGGACGTGGGCACCTTCGCCGTAATCGTCGCGCCGGCGCTCGCGATCGTCGATTTTGGTCGCGTAGTTGACGCCAGTCGAAATAGCAACCGTCGTGTAGATGAACTCGTTCCACGGGAACGCATGCCAGCGCAGATAAAGTGCACCCCAGATCTCGGTCGCGTGCATATCACCAAAACGCTGGCCGATGCCCGCTTCTAGTTCAGCACTGGCCCAGGCCCCGACGGTCAGCACCCGGCGTGAAATCGTGCCCGAGACCAGGAAGCTGTCTTCGAAATCATAATTCCAAGGCGCGACGAAATCACCGGCGTCCGGCACGAAGTCGCTGTTAAGGCCGAACGAGTGCGACATCGGTGTGCTCGAGAACCGGCCCACCGAAAGGTGGACAGCGCAATTACCCTGGCAAGGAGAAAGCGGATCTATCCAGCGAACGCCATCGGCCCGGGCGGGCCACATCGACGCCATCATCGAAATCGCCGCAAGGAGGGCAATTGCGACGCTGCAAACCTGAAGCCTAGATGCTACCTGACCAAGATACACCACAACACAAACTCAAAGTGGGCCGGCCGATTTTCGACCGATCACGCAATTGCACCATTACGCTGTACGGGCAACACTAATCCTAGTCTACGGCTGCGGGTTCAACAAGAAGACGTCGGATGGTATTTTGCGTTTCCGGGAATAATCGCACCTGGCGAAGTTGTAGAACGCAAGATGTGCAACCGAAGAAAGACCACCTGAGCCTGGGCTCAATTTTGTTTTCCGTCTGCAATTGACGCTAGGTCACAAACTCATAAATCTTGCCTCATTGGTGTCGGTCAATTTGCTTCGCTGGCAGGAGCAAGGCTGCAGGAGATGTGGTTCATCTTCAAAGCCTTGCGACGCCGCAGCGAAGCAAATTGGCCACATCCTGCGGACGCCGAAATGGCGCGGCGAACTGCGACGTTGCGGGATTTGCACTGGCAACCAGCCCGCCCTGCATCCCGCGCCTGGCATTTCTTGGCCATTTCGGCGCCAATGAGGCAAGATTTATGAGTTTGTGACCTAGTTTAGCGTGCGGAAAGGAACGGAAAGCCTCATTCAGCGACGTTGTCGATCTGCAAGCTCAGCTCCAGGCCGATAATGCACGATACAACGAACATTCTGCGCAAGGCGGATGCCGAAGCCGAGGGACTGTTGGGCATTGTGCGCATGCTCGTTGCCGCAGCCCTCGCTATCGCGCTCACACTTGCCGCCCGGTCGCCGGGCCGCCCGCAAATTGAGGCCCTCGATCTCCAGCTCATTGTCGCAGCGACTGTCATCGCGAGCTATTTCCTTGTCGGCGTGGCCTCCTATGTCATCGTGCGGTGTGGCTGGTACCGGATGTGGATGGCTTGGGTAACGGCGATCCTCGACGTCGTGCTGATTTGCGGAAATGTCTGGCTGAGCGTCGGCAATGTCGGACTTAATTCGCGCTTTGCACTGTTGTTTCCTTCGGCACTGATGATCCCGGCCATCCTGACGTTCGGCGCGCTGCGGTTCCGGCCTGCCATTCAGATCGCGATGACGGTGGTGACGGGCATCCTGGTCGTGCTGATCATCTTTTCCAATCCGGCCACACAGATTTCGAACGTGCAACTCGCCGAATATGTGCGCATCACATACGGTATCCCGCCAAATCTGATCCGTGTCGTACTGTTGTTGGCAACCGGGGCGATCGTCGCCGTTGCCGCCTGGCGCGCCCGGCGCCTGCTCGATCAAATCGCCAGTGAAATCCGCCAGCGCGTCAACCTGACTCGCTTTCTGCCGCGCGGCGTCGCTGACGATACAAGCGACGCGGCTATGCAGCGGCTCAGGACAGGGCGCCATGCCACTCTTGCGATCATGTTCATCGATATTCGCGATTTCACGCAGCTGACGGAAAACCTTGGCGCGGCGGCGGCCAGCCGATTGTTGACCGACTTTCGCTCCAACGTTCTCGATATCGTCGAGGCCCGTGACGGCGTCGTCGACAAATTCATCGGGGATGGAGCGCTGATCTTGTTCGGCATTGACCAGACAGCGGATGCAGCGGCAGGCAATGCCACGGGCGCCGCCATTGCGCTGCTTGGGCGCATCGAACGCTGGAATGCAAACCGTGCAGCACGCGGCAAGCAGACGTTTGCGATCGGCGTTGGTATCCATCTTGGCGAAGTCGTCGTCGGTGCGATCGGCGACGATCGCCGGCTGGAATTCACCGTCATCGGCGACGAGGTGAACGTCGCGTCCCGCATCGAACAGGCAACCAAGTCGGCCGGCTTCAAGCTGCTTGCGAGTGACGCAATCATTGAGCGGATCGGCACAGCGTCAACCGAGCGCTGGCAGCAACTCGGCAAGACAGCAGTCAGGGGACGTAGTGCACCGCTCGGCCTCTGGGGCTATCCGAAGCCAGGCCGATAGGCACATCGCCACGTCATCTGCCCGGTGTTCGGCGGCTCATGCCTCCACTGCCTCTCCGGTCAAATCGAACCCCTCATACCCCTTCGCTGCCACCTCGTCACAGCGTTTGCGATAAACGTCCATGCCGCCGGCATAGGGCATGAAGACGCGCGGTTTGCCGGGCACGTTGGCACCGAGGTACCAGGAATGGCCGGCCAGCGGCAGCAGCGTCGCGTTGGCCGCCTCGTTGACATGGTTGACCCAGCCATCGACCGCCTCAGGCGTCGGCTCGATCCGGCGAATGTTGTTGTACCGCATATAGTCGATGCAGTCGGTGATCCACTCGACGTGCTGCTCGATGCACACCGGCATGTTGCAGAGCACCGACGGACTGCCCGGCCCCGTGACGGTGAACATGTTGGGGAAGCCGGCGCATTGCAGGCCGAGGTTGGTGCGCGGACCCGCCTCCCATGCCTTGGCAAGGGTCAGCCCGTCCCGGCCGGTGATGTTGAGCTTGAGCAGCGCCCCCGTCATGGCATCGAAGCCGGTTGCAAACACGATGATGTCGAGTTCATGCTCCGCACCGCTCTTCAGGCGGATCCCCTTGGGCGTAATCGCCTCGATCGGGTCGCTGCGCACATCGACGAGCGTGACGTTGTCGCGATTGAAGGCCTCGAAATAGTCGGTATCGATCGGCGGGCGCTTGGCGGCATACGGGTGATCGATGTCGGCAAGCTTTTCAGCCGTTTCCGGATCTTTGACGATTTCGCGGATCTTGTCGGTCAGGAACTGCTTTGCCGTGTCGTTCGCGGCCGTGTCGGCGAGCAGGTCTTCGAACACCGCACGGAACCTGAGGCCGCCGACCTCCCAGGCCTTTTCGTAGATCTCCTTGCGTTCTTCAGCCGAGACGTCGAAGACCTTGCGCTTTTCGATGAGGAACGGATGACCGTTGGACGCCTGCCGCATGGTCTGGCGGATCTCGTCGAAGTTCTCCTTGATGTAACGTTTGAACTCGGGCGTCAGCGGGCCGTTGCGGGCTGGCACCGAGTAGTTGGCGGTGCGCTGGAAGACGGTGAGATGACCTGCCTCTGCCGCGATCACTGGCACGGCCTGAATGCCGGTCGCACCCGTGCCGATCTGGCCGACGCGCTTGCCGCTGAAATCGACGCCTTCGTGCGGCCAGAGCCCTGTGTGATACCACTTGCCCGCAAAACTATCGCGGCCGGGGATGTCGGGCACGTTAGCCGACGACAGGCAGCCGACCGCCGTGATCAGGTATTTCGCCGTGAGCTGGTCGCCCCCCTTGGTTGTCACCTGCCAGCGATTGGCCGCTTCGTCGTATGTCGCCGCGACGACTTCGGTCTTGAAGCGGATGTCGCGCTTGAGATCGAGCCGATCGGCAACGAAGTTCAAATAGCGCACGATCTCCGCCTGGCCCGGATAGCGTTCCGACCATTCCCAATTCTGGACGAGGTCGTCGGAGAACGAGTACCAGTAGGAGTGGCTTTCCGAATCGCAGCGGGCGCCTGGATACCGGTTCCAGTACCAGGTACCGCCGACCCCATCGGCCCTTTCGACGACCACGGCGTTGAGGCCGAGCCGGTCACGCAGGCAATGCAACTGATATAGGCCGGAAAAACCGGCACCGATGATGATTGCATCGAGTTCGCCGGATGCAGTTCCTGACGCGCGGTTGTCTTGAGCGGCCATGCGTCTTCCTCCGATTGGATTGGCGGGTGATATCCCGAGTTTGACGGCCAGAGTTACAGAACAGCCCCCTGCCGGGCAATGGCCGGCGAGGCTTCATCAGAAACTCGTTGAGAAAGCCGCGCTGGGCACGCCGACAGGGCTTATCCTTTGATCAGGTAGATCGGGCTCGACCAGGCTTGGTAACCATCTTCCGTGGTTACAGCAATCCAGATCGGGTGATCGCCGGAGGTTTCGAGAGGGATCGTTTGCGAATGGCGGATCTCGCGGCCGAGGGGCGCATCCGGCAGGCGAAGGCACTTGAGGCGGCGCTCGAGACCCCCTGCCTCCATCGCAATGTCTTCGAGGCCAAGGTCGTCGAGCGCGACATCGAGATCGCCAAGTCCGGTGCGAATGCCGAGATGGCCTGAGCGGCTGTCATCGAGCCAGGCATCGAAACCCATGAAATTGCCGGTCGTCACGGTATTCCAGACGACCGAATTAGAGCCGCGCTGTTCGAACAGGCGTTCCGGGTTCCACAGGTTGATGGTCTCAAACCGGCTGATGCGCGCTTCGCTGAACTGGGCGCGCCCTCGCCAGGTCGTGTTGCGGCCGCGTCCACGGTATTCAGCGCCGCTCCAGATGACGCGGACACGGTCGCCAAGGTCATTGGCGCCATATGGCCGGATGGTGTCGAGCACCGTCTTGCCGTCGCGGATCTCGATGCGCTCGATGCCGGCGTGGGCCGCGACCTCGATGGTCAGCTCGGCCGCATCGCCGCTGGTGCGCACGATGTCGCCCATCATCGCGCTGTTGACGTCGTGGATCGGCGTGTCGGGCATTGCATCGGGGTTGCGTTCGTAAAGCGTGCCGCCGTCGGGCAGAGCAACACGAACGTCCATATGCATCCGGCAGCCGGTCGTGCCGTAGTGATGGCGCCGGCGCATCGCCTCGAAGATCGCATCGCGGTCGAGCCGGTCGGTCAGGAAGCACGTAAGCCCGCCGTAGGCTCCGAACGTCGATGAGCCCGGGAAGCTCGCACCGGGCCGGCCCTTGTGGCCGTCGGAGTTGCACACGACGCCGACCCGGCGGCCAAGCTCGAAGCCGTCGGTCAGGATCCATTCGAAGGTCCCCCAGGCCGAATGCATTTCGACGGCGGTCTCGAGGCGGGCATCGTGGTCATAGAAGATGTTGGCATAACGCCCGCCGACGTGGGCATACATCACACTGTCTTCATCGGCCAATGCACGATAGAGGTCGGTCAGCGTATGGCAGTCGGTCTCGAGATCGGAACGGTCTTCGAGCAGCGCATGGCTGCAGCGGCGGATCTGGCGGCCTTCGTTGCAGAAGAACACGTTGTGGTCGCCGCCGACGGCGGTGTTGCCCGACCATTCGTAACCCGGGAAGACGACGAAGCGGCCGGGCTCGTCAAGCTCGGCGGTCAGTTGGTTGAGCCTTGCCCAGAACGCCTTGTTGATCTGGAAGTCGTTGCCCTGGTGGCTGGTGACGTCGAGGAACGCTTTGTTACGTGCGAAATCGAAATAACTCTCGATCTGGCCGACGCCGACGGTTTCACCGGACTGGCCGTGCAGGTCGCCCCAGAAGCCGGCAACATCGCCGTCGCGAATGATCAGCGGGCCGGCTTCGGCAACCTCTACGGCGTCGACGAACACCTTGATCCGCAACGTGCCGGTCTGGGAAGCTGTGAGGCTTTCAAGCGTCAGGGCACGATCGTCCGGCGCATAATCGAATTCGAGCGGCAGCCCTTCGACGGCAAGTGTTGGTTCGAGATGTACCCGGCCCCTGGCCTGGGCGGTCGGATTGCCCCACATGTCTTCTGCCTTGAGGCCGAAATGAAATCGCTCACCGGGACGCCGGAGCGTTGGCAGCACCGCCTTCCAGCGGTGCACAGGGCCGGCGATAACGGGGACTGAGAGCTGCGTCGGCAGCGGCAGGTAGTTGCCGGTTGCCTGCACGTCGGTGCCGACGCGAAACTCGTAGCCGCCCTCGACGAACGTCTGCATCACCATTCCGGGCGAGCCGAAGCGCGTGTCGCCGAAGACGATCTCGATGATCTCGCCTTCTTTCAGGTAGCCGCCGCTCTGCGTTGCTGTGACCAGCAGCTTCCACGGCCGGAACCCGTTACTGCTGACAGACAGGTTGATGCGGCCCTCGCCGTTGCTCGAGGCCGTAACGTAATTCGGGGCTGCGGGGTTGGTGATCTGCGCCTTGCCCGCATCACCGATGAACCGGAACGCGACCTGGATGCCGCCGGTATCATCGATGCCGAGTTTGCCGACGGTGTAGGTCAGCTTGAAGGTCTGGAAGCTGCGCGTCTCGACCGGCCCGGTCGGCCTCAGCGTTGCCGAGCCATAGAGGGCCGGATCATCGCCTGAGCGAACGGAGGGTGCATTGTCGCCAACCAGGTGGCTTGCGACCGGTCCGAACTTCAATACGTCAGGCATCGCCCCGCTCCCCGTTCATTCTAAAGCACATTATTTTACGCGTTGCCATTTGTCGGTCTTGCAGATCAAGCCGCCCAGAACGCAGCCGGACAAGTGCATGAAGTGACCGTCGATTTCGACCTTGCCGGTGTAGGTTTCGCCGTCTTCGAGGTTCTTGATGCTGCCTTGGTAGCTATTGTCGCCCGTCTTCTTGGCACCGCACATGATCGTCTGTCCGACGTTCGATTTCTTCTTCGAGGCCACCACCTTGAGGCCGAGGCCGCCCTTGCATTTGTAGGCCTGGATCTTGCCGCCGGTGCTCGGCCGGAGCCAGGTACCGTACGGCGACGCTGCAACCGCGGCACTGCTCGTCGCTCCGAAAGCCAGAACCGCAGTACTGATTACGATCGCAATTTGCTTGTCAATCATTGGCGTTCTCCCATGACAGGCCGGCGCTGAAGCCGGCTGCTGGATCTCCACTCTAACACTGCCATCCTGCGACCATAGTGCCATCGGAAACCGAATATTCAGCTCGCAATGGTTTATTCGGCAGAATTTCGATCGATGGGAAGGGCGGATATGTTGGGTCAATTCGGTGCGTGGCTCGTCAGTAACCTCGGTGAAGTGATCGCCGGCCTCGTTGGTGGCGCGGTCGTCGCCTTTCTGTCAGGGATCTATCGCTATATCCGCGGTCGCCAGCAGGCCGGGCGTTTTGAAGATGCAACCTTCCACATCGCGGCAACGATGTACACGTCGATCGATCTCGACCGGCCCGAGCATGCCCGGTATGCGGAGGCTGCCGAGAGCGGCAAGACGCATGTCCAGGAGTTGATCTGGCTCGGCCGGGAGGTTGCGCTGACGACCTTTCTGACCAACCCGTTCGTGCTGAGCGAGGTATCGGGTGCGATGGATCGGTCGAAGCGCGAAGGCTTGCTGATCGGCCAGATGCACGAGGATGCCGAACGCCCGCTTCTGAAGAAGATCCTGGGCTATCACAACTCCATTCCGGCCACCGATCTGGTCCATCTCTTCAAGGATAATGTCGGCAAGAGCGCCGACGGCCGCGTCTACGGCATTTCGCCACCGACCAGCGAAGATTATCCAGGCTCGCCCCACCGCCGGGTTCTGCGCGCCATGTTCATCGCCGACAGCCAGCTCAGCGACGGCATTCCGGCGGTCGAGAACGTGTTCTTCAGGCACGAAACGCAGCGCCACCGGCACGAGACATTGACGACGCTGATCGAACTTTATCGGGCGAAGCCTGAAACCTTCGAGCGCTGCCGGGCCTATTTCTGAGGCCCGGCGCGGTTCGCGACACGGATCGCACCCAGGATGATGGCATGGTGATCGCCAACACCGAGTTCGCGGCGTTCGATCTCACAGACCGGCCGCACGGCTATACCGGCCGCATCATCGCCGGATGACAATGCCGACACATCGATCTCGGGCAGCCGCAGCACGAAGGGTTGCGTGGTGACGGCCATAAGGTTGCCGGGGCGCAAGGTCACCTTCGCGCCAAGCTTGATCGGCGCCGCCAGCCAGTCCGTCGAACGAATATCAAAGCGCCTGCTGTAGCGCCACGGCGGCAATGCCTCGAGACGCCGGGCAAGCTGCCCGGCCGAAATGCCGGAGCGCCTGCACAGCCCGGAAATCAGGCCTGCCTCCTCTTGGGCTTCGCGCAGGGCGGCATCGGCTGGTGCCTCGCCCTGGTCGATGAAACCGCCGGGCAGCGCCCACTTGCCGGCGCCTGGCGGAAACGAGCGCTTGATCAGAAGTACCGAGCGCCGGCGTTCGCCAATGACCACGAGATCGACGGCATGCCGCGCGATTAATCGGAACTCGCCGTCGGCCGTTTCGATCTTTCCGAGGTCATGGCCGGCCGCGCCAGGACTTTCCTGGCCGGCGAAGCGCTCTTCCAAACGCTTCACCACCGCATTACGCACGTCACGGCTCCCAACCAGCCCGCGGTTGGCGCCCGATTTGAAGAAGATCGACATGCCGGTGTTCCCGCTTCGAAGTTTTTCCGCCGCGCCGCAACTTTGCCATCTTGCAAGCATAGCAAGCAACACCATATGCTTGCTATCGCCTAGCAAGCACGGTGATACCGATGACAAAAAAGCACGATGCCGCCAAGGCCGCACTGCAAAAGGCAGCCGAAGCAGCGCGCAAGGTCATGCGCCGACACGGATACGATCTGCCGGAGGAGGATATCAAGGCAGCGTACCTGCAAAAGAGCGGCAGTGCTGAGGCCAATATCGAACCGCAGAGTGTTCAGAAACTCGGCGGCGAGGCCCGCGCACAGGCGCTGACATCGGCCAGACGAAGCGAAATCGCCCGGGCAGCGGCCGAGGCGCGATGGCAGGCAAAAAAGCCCGCCGGCAAAGGCAAACAGGATAAAGGCACGCAAGATGACGAATAATCTCGACGTCCAAATCATTCTCGACCGGTCCGGTTCCATGGCAAATGCCTGGGACGACACGCTTGGCGGCCTCAACGAATACGTCAGGCAACTGGCCGCCGACACGAGCGTCGACGCCCGAATCACGATTTCGGCGTTCGACACCGAAAGCATCGACACCATACGCGACGCGGCGCCGGCCATGGGTTTCGACCCGGTTACTGACAGGGAAGTGTTCCCGCGCGGCGGCACACCGCTGCTCGATGCGGTCGGCCAGGGGATCAACGACATGCGCGGGCGCCTGCCCCGATTTCGCAAGGCGCTCGTCGTCATGACCGACGGTCACGAGAATTCCTCGCGCGAGCACACGCGCCAATCGGTCAAGGCCATGATTGACAAGGCCAGGCGCGACGATTGGCTGGTGACCTACCTCGGTGCCGATCACGATGCGTGGGATCAGGCCCGGGGGCTCGGCTTTGCCGCCTCCCATGTCGGCCAGTATGAAAAACGCGCGACGCGCGAAGCCTTCAAGGCCATGGCGACGAACGTTGCGAGCTACGCTGAGACCGGTGCGGCGTCGTCTGCCGAGTTTACCGAGGAACAGCGCTCACGCATGCAGGGCAAGTAAGCCGGATGGCGGGGGAAAGGTGGCAACTCGTGGCTTACATACCGCATGAACAACCGATAGGTTGCTTTCGCATGCATGAGCCCCGGGCTGCTACTGGCCTCCCCACCAACACGATGCAAGTCGAGCGCCATGATTGATCAGGAGCTTCGAGACAAACTTCGAAAGATTGAAGCGCTGTTCGCCGGTGCTGCGACCGAGGGGGAACGGCTCGCGGCAGGGGCGGCCGCCGAGCGTATTCGTGAAAAGCTCAGTAAGACGGCCCAGCAGGAACCCGAAATCGAGGTCAAGTTTTCGATTTCAGACCCTTGGTCCCGACAACTGTTCGTGGCGCTTTGTCGCCGGTATGGGCTGCGCCCCTTCCGATATCGCCGTATGCACAAGCAGAGTATCGTCATTCGAGGCCCGCAAAGCTTCATGGAAACGGTGCTTTGGCCGGAATTCCAGGAACTCAGCGACGTCCTCACGGCCTATCTGTCCGACATCACAGAGCAGATCATTCGAGAAGAAGTGCACGGAGAAACCGGCGATGCGGAGGAGCGTGCTTCGCAGCGCGAAATCACGGGGTAACCCTGACAGGCCAGTGCGTACTTCTTTACCGGTCATGCAGCGGTAAAGTCTCTCAATCCAGCAGCACTACGTTCCTCCATTTTTGGTGGAATACTTCGTGCGCATTTCGCCGAGACTGTCTGGTCAATTGCCTGTAGCTCAACTAACATCATTGCACGACAGCTCAGAGGCCCTGCCGGCCAACACGTGATGTCGGACCGTCCGCATTGGGAGGATTGAATGAAACTACACGCATTGCTTCGCAAAGCGGCGATGGCTGCAGGCCTCGCTGCAGCTATCGCGTTGCCGGCATCGGCCAACGCAGCAACCACATGGGATCTGCCGATCGTCTGGCCAGACGGCAATTTCCACACCAAGAACGTCAGAGTATTTGCCGAAGAGGTCAAGAAGGCGACCAACGGCGAAGTCGTCATCAACGTCCACTCGGGCGGTTCGCTGGGCTTTAAGGGCCCGGAAATGCTCAAAGTCGTTCGCGACGGCCTGGCTCCGATCGGCGAGCTATTGCTGAACCAGCAAGTCGGCGAAGCACCCCTGATGGGTCTCGAGGCGACCCCTTATCTGTGTTCCGGCTATGAAGACCTGACCAAGCTGCACAAGCACTGGATACCGGAAGTTTCGAAAGTCATGGAGAAGTTCAACCAGAAGCTTCTCTATGTCGTACCGTGGCCGCGCCAGTACGTGTACACCAAGGTCGAAGCCAAGTCGGTTGCTGATCTGGGTGGCATCAAGATCCGCACGTATAACAAGACGACGACAGGCATGTTCAACCGCATCGGCATGACATCGGTCCAGTTGCCGTGGGGCGAAGTCGTGCCGTCACTCGCGGCCGGCACCATCGATGCGGTCACGACCTCGGCGAGTTCTGGTGTCGACGGCAAGTTCTGGGAGTTCCTGAAGTACATGTACCCGACGTCGCACGTCTGGTCGTCCAATGCCCTGACCGTGAACAAGGATGCCTGGGCGGCGCTGTCACAGAAGAACCGTGACGCGATCGTTGCCGTGGCCAATCGTCTGCAGCCCAAGTTCTGGGAGATTTCCAAGTCCGAGGACGATGCCAAGGTCAAGATCCTGACCGACAACGGCATCAAGATGGGCGTTGTGACCCCTGCCATGCTCAAGGAGATGCAGGAGAAGACCAAGCCGATGCTGCAGGAACAGATCACCTCGATCGGTGGTCCGGCCGGTGCCATCATCGAGGCCTATCAGAAAGAACTTGGCAACTAGGCCTGTCCTTCTCAATCGCTTCGGCCTGATCACAGGTCGAAGCGACTTCCCTGAAATTTCGTCCAACGCACACGCTGCGGGCCCGAACGCTCACCGCAGAGGATCGCCATGCGCAGCCTGATGGCTTTGTTGGATCTGGTCTCGACGGTGCTTGCAGCCTTTGCGGCTGCTTTGACGCTGTCGATCGCGGTCGTGATCATCTCCGAGATCGTTGCCCGCTCCGTCTTCAACTACAGCTTCAGTTTTGCCTGGGAATACAGCGCCTATGCCATGGGGGCCGCGATGTTCGGCGGCATGGCCTTCACGCTGCGCACCGGCGGCCATATCAGGGTGTCACTGTTGGCGTCGGCCTTGCCCAAGGGCGTGGCAAAGGCCGTCGACGTGTTGTGTACGCTGGTGGCAATCGGCTTCAGTGGGTTCATCAGCAAGGCACTCGTTGAGCTTGCCTGGAAGTCATACCTATCCGGCAGCACGGCGCCTTCCATTACGGCGACGCCGCTCGTCATTCCGCAAGGGCTGATTGCGCTCGGCGCCCTGCTTCTGACACTGCAGTTCGTCGCCCGCCTCGTCCGCCTACTGATCGGTGAAGAGCCGGAAGACACTTCCACCTCATACCAAGCTGAATGACCCGACAGGCGGACCGATGGACCCCATTGTCATACTGATCACCGTGCTGGGCCTGCTCGTCCTGTTTCTCGGCATGGGCGTCTGGGTCGGGCTCGGCCTGTTCTCCGTCGCGATTACGTCACTGGCGCTGTTCCGCTCGATGCCGGTCGACAAACTGCTCGCGCAGCTGACCTACAACACGGTGACGACGCCGGAACTGGTGGCGCTACCGATGTTCATCCTGATGGCGGAGATATTGTTCCACACCAAGTTGTCATCGTCGCTGTTCAACGGCCTGGCACCATGGACCAACAAACTGCCGGGGCGCATGGTGCACGTGAACGTGCTCGGCTGCACGTTGTTCGCCGCCATCTCGGGCTCATCGGCAGCGACGGCGGCAACGGTTGGGCGCATTACGCTCTCGGAACTCTTCAGGCGCGGCTATGACCGCGACCTCGTGATCGGCTCGCTGGCGGGTGCCGGTACGCTCGGTTTCCTCATTCCGCCGTCGATCATCTTGATCATCTATGGCGTGCTGACCGAGACCTCGATCCTGAAGCTGTTTCTCGCCGGCATCGTGCCGGGCCTGCTGCTGGCAGCCAGTTTCATGGGTTATCTCGCCTTCCGCGCGACGCTCAATCCGTCGCTTGTGCCGGCGGAGGACGGCGGCACGACTTGGCTCGACCGGCTTCGCGGCCTCGTTGATCTGGGGCCTGTCTTGTTCCTGATCGTGTTGGTGCTCGGCTCGATGTATGCCGGTTTCGCCAGCCCCTCGGAAGCGGCAGCCGTCGGCGTGGTCGGCGCCTTCATCATTTCCGCTGTTCAGAAGACACTCAACCTGACGACCTTCAAGCTCGCCTGCCTCGGCGCCGTCAGGACGACGTCGATGATCGCGCTGATCGTCGCTGGCGCGACGTTCCTGTCGGTCTCGATGGCCTTTCTGGGCGTGCCGCGTGTCATCGCTGCCGAGATCGCAGCACTCGAACTGTCACCGCTGGCGCTCATTCTGCTGCTGCTGGTCTTCTATGCCGTGCTCGGCTGCGTGCTGGACGGGCTTTCTGCGATCGTCATGACCTTGCCGATTACTTTGCCGCTGGTTCTGGCCGCCGGCTTCGACAAGATTTGGTTCGGCGTCTTCGTCGTGATCGTCGTGGAGCTGGCGCAAATCACGCCGCCGGTCGGCTTCAACCTGTTCGTCATTCAGGGGTTAACTGGCGAGAGCATCGGCCGTGTTGCCCGTGCAGCCCTGCCGTTCTTCATCATCATGTGTTCGTTCGCCATCCTGCTGGCGCTATTCCCGCAGATCGCAACGTTTCTGCCGGACACCATCAGGCTTCGGGGCTGAACGATATTGGAGTTGCTACGCTCGATAACGCGGGGCCAACCGCTCCAAGATTTTTGGCACTTAGGTCCAGAGGGGATAGCCCGATTGGGTGCTGCATACCGGGAACTAGCAAATGAATGACGTAAACCGCACCGTGCGCCTTGCAGCCGACATCGGCGGCACATTTACCGATGTCGTGCTCGAAGCGGGTGGAAAGCAATTCGCAGCCAAGCTCTTGACCACGTCCGATGCACCGGAAGTCGCCGTTGTTGATGGCGCCAAGAAGCTGCTGGACCAGTGCGGGTTGGCGTTTTCCGACATCGACGTGGTCCTGCACGGCACGACGCTGGCAACCAACGCGATCATCGAGCGCAAGGGTGCCAAAACAGCGCTGATCGCGACGGAAGGCTTCCGCGACGTTATCGAGATCGCCGATGAAAGCCGGTTCGATCAGTACGACATCTTCATCGAGAAACCGGCCCCCCTGGTCCGCCGCGCCTTGCGCTTTACCGTGCCCGAACGCCTCGATGTCGAAGGCAATGTCAGGCTGGTGCTCGATGAAGAGGCGGTCCGCACCGTCGCGCAGGAACTGAAGCGCAACGAGATCGAATCCGTCGCGATTGCATTTATGCACTCTTATGTCAGTGCGGCACACGAAGTGCGGGCGGGTGAGATTGTCCGCGAGGTCTGCCCGGATATTGCCATCACACTTTCGAGTGAGGTGTGCCCGGAAGCGCGCGAATACGAACGCACATCAACCGCTATTGCCAACGCCTACGTGCAACCGATGATGGCGGGTTATCTCGGGCGCCTCTACGACAGGTTCGCTGATGCCGGTTACCGCAAGGACATTCACCTGATGACGTCGGCCGGTACGCTGGCAAGCCTCGAGACGGCACGGCGTCATCCCGTGCGCCTGGTCGAGTCGGGCCCGGCCGGCGGTGCCATTCTCGCGGCCAACATCGCGGAAGAACGTGGCACCGAGCGCATCCTGTCGTTCGACATGGGTGGTACCACCGCCAAGATCTGCCTGATCGAGGGTTTCGAGCCGCTCAAAGCCCGTGCCTTCGAGGTCGACCGGGCCTCGCGGTTCATGAAGGGCAGCGGCTTGCCGGTCCGCATTCCGGTAATCGAGATGGTCGAGATCGGTGCAGGCGGCGGCTCGCTCGCCAAGATCGATGCCTTGAAGCGCATCCAGATCGGGCCTGAAAGCGCCGGCTCGAAACCGGGGCCAGCGAGCTACGGCCTTGGTGGCGAGCAGCCGACCGTCACCGATGCCGACCTCGTGCTGGGCAAGATCGATCCGGCACGCTTTGCCGGCGGCCATATCCCGATTTACCCCGATCGGGCGAGCCAAGCCCTCGTTGAACACATCGGCAATGTCATTGGCGCCGACCTCGAAACGTCTGCCTATGGCGTTGCCGAGATTGTCGATGAAAACATGGCGAATGCGGCGCGCGTTCATGCCGTCGAAAGCGGTGTCGCCGTTGCCGATCGCACGCTGATTGCCTTTGGTGGTGCCGCGCCGTTGCATGCCTCGCGACTTGCTGAAAAGCTTGGCATCGAACGCGTCATCATCCCGCCGAGCGCGGGCGTCGGTTCCGCCGTCGGCTTCCTGCGTGCACCGGCTGCCTACGAGATCGTTCGCTCGCGCTACATGATGCTCGACAGGCTCGATGCAGGCGAGGTCAACGCCTTGCTCGATGGCATGGCCGCCGAGGCATCCGCCCAGGCGCGCTCCGCTGCCGGCGACCGATCGTTGACTGCGGCACGAGGCGCCTACATGCGCTATGCCGGCCAGGGTCACGAAATCTTCGTTGCGTTGCCGGATGGTGCAATCGGAGAGGCCGATACGGCAGCACTCAGGGATGCATTCGAAGCCGAATATCGCCGCCTGTTTGCACGCCATATCCCCGGCGCCCGGATCGAGATCATGAGCTGGACCGTTTCGGTTTCGACGGAGCGCATGGGAGTGACCGCGATCGGCGATGTCCCGCAAGCCGAACCGGCAACCGCCATCGGCCAGCACAGCGTTTTCGATGCCGGCCTCGAAGAACGCGTCAACGCCGATGTCTACGTCCGCGATCAGCTGGCCAAGGGCGCAAACTCTCTGGCCCTGCGATCATCGTCGAGGAGGGCACCTCGACGCTGGTTTCATCGCGCTTTGATGCTCATGTGGACGGCGGCGGCGCGCTGGTCCTCACCCGCAAGGAGGTAAGCTAATGGACAACGCACGCCAGAGCGACATTCAACACCAGATCCAGTGGAACCGGCTGATCGCCATCGTCGAGGAGCAGGCACAGGTTCTCCTGCGCACCGCGTTCTCGCCGATCGTGCGTGAAGCAGGTGACCTTTCCGCCGGCGTCTTCGACACTCAAGGCCGCATGCTCGCCCAGGCGGTGACCGGCACACCCGGGCACGTCAACTCCATGGCTGAATCGGTCAAGCACTTCATTGCCCATTTCGGCCCCGAGACAATGAAACCGGGCGATGCCTACATCACCAACGATCCTTGGATGGGCACTGGCCACCTCAACGACTTCGTCATTACGACGCCGTGTTTCCATAACGGCAAGCTCGTCGGATTGTTTTCCTGCACCAGTCACCTGATCGACATCGGCGGCATCGGCTTCGGTCCCGATGCCACCGACGTCTTCATGGAAGGGCTCTATATCCCCTTCCTCAAGCTGATCGACGAAGGCAAAGTCAACGAAACCCTGATGGCGATGATCCGCGCCAATACGCGCCTGCCCGTCGACACGGTCGGTGATACCTACTCGCTCGCTGCCTGCAACGATGTCGGTTGCGATCGCCTTGTCGCAATGATGGATGAGTTCGGCCTCGACGATCTCGACGACCTTGGTGCCTACATCATCGAGAAATCGCGCGCCGCCGTCCTGGAAGAGATCGCAGGTCTGCCCAAGGGCAGCTGGACCAACACCATGGTCACTGACGGCTACGAACAACCCGTCGAATTGACAGCGACGCTCACCGTCTCGGACGAGGGCATTCACGTCGACTACACGGGAACCAGCCCGGCCGCGAACCGCGGCATCAACGTGCCGCTCTCCTACACCACGGCCTACACCGTCTTCGGGTTGGCCTGTATTGTCGGTTCACGCATTCCGAACAACGCCGGCTCGCTTGCGCCGCTAACTGTTTCGGCGCCGGAGGGCACGATCCTCAACGCGCCGAAGCCGGCGCCGGTCTGCTCGCGCCACGTGATCGGCCAGATGCTGCCTGACGTCGTGTTCGGCTGCCTGCACCAGGCCGTACCGGGCCGCGTTCCGGCGGAGGGCACATCGTGCCTCTGGAACCTGAATGTGCGGGGCAAGATCAGCGGCGGCGAGGGCGGCAATTACGGTTTCTCGATGGCCGTGACATCCAACGGCGGCACCGGCGCGCGTCCGGCGGCCGACGGCCTTTCGGCCACGGCCTATCCCTCCGGCGTCAAGGGCACGCCTGTTGAGATCGCCGAGCAGATCACGCCGCTCTTGTTCTGGCGCAAGGAGTATCGTCCGGACTCCGGCGGCGCCGGACGCCAGCGCGGCGGTCACGGCCAGATCATCGAGTTCGAGAGCCGCATCGGCGAACCGTTCGAATTGCTGGCCGCCTACGACCGTATCGACAACCCGGCCCGCGGGCGCGATGGCGGGCGCAACGGCGCGCCGGGTGTCGTCTGTTACCAGAGCGGTGAAAGACTGAAAGGCAAGGGCTTCCTGCTCGTGCCGCCCGAGGAACGATTAGTCGTCATGACACCAGGCGGCGGCGGCATCGGCGATCCGCGGGAGCGATCGCCGGATGCCGTGGCACGCGATGTCGAGTCGGGCCTGGTCAGCGACGCAGGAATACGTGCCGACTATGGCTCTGCGGCCGAGTAACTGTCGATCGGGTTAGCTAAGGCATGTCGCATTCATTCGGATTCATCATGCAAGGTCGCGGCCGCGACCCGGCACGGGTGCCGCCTTCGCGGAGGACCGACCGCAGGGAGGAATAGCCGTGAGCGCAAACAATGCTGAAGCGAGGTGCATTTTATGCAGCACGCTTCAGCCCCCGATCACAAACCGCAGTACCAGCGCCAAACCACCCGCTACCGCCAATACCGCCGGTATGCCCCAGTGCCGGCCAAGCAACAGGAAGCCGCTGACCAGCGCGAGCGCGACGACACGCCAGTCGAGACTGGCAAGCTCCGGTGTCCAGAGGCTCAACGGCCCCGACTGAACGAGCGTCACGTTGGCGAAGAACACGTGCAATGCGAACCAGATGGCAAGGTTGGCAATGACACCGACCACGGCTGCGGTGATCGCGTTGAGCGCACCCTTGAGGCGTGGCTGGGCATTGATCCACTCGACATAGGGGGCGGCAGCGAAGATCCACAGGAAGCAGGGCGCGAACGTCGCCCAGAGTGCGACCCCGGCGCCGGCGAGGCCTAATAGCCAGCCTCCGTCACGCCAGGCAGCGACGTAACCGACGAACTCGGTCACCAGAATGAGCGGGCCGGGGGTCGTCTCGGCGAGACCGAGACCGTCCATCATCTGGCCCGCTTCGAGCCAGCCGAGCCTGACAACAACGTCCTGGCCCATGTAGGCGAGTACGGCATAGGCACCGCCGAAGGTGACGACGGCGAGCTTGGAGAAGAACCAGCCAAGCTGGGCGAGCTTGTGCTCCGCCCCGAGCGACCAGGCGAGCAGGCCAAGCGGGACCAGCCAGACAGCGAGCCAGGTCAGGGCCGTGATTGTCGTGCGAACAAAGCCGCCATTGAGGTGGTCCGGCAGTGCTTCATCGATGCTCACTCCGTCCTGCCGACCGCCTCTGAGGAAGCCGTAAACCGCAGCGCCCAGCACGATCAGCGGGTAGGGCAGCGCCAGGAAGAAGATCCCGATGAACGACAGCGCGGCGAGCACCCAGGCCTCGGCACCGTTGAGTGGGCGTCGCGAAATGCGCAACAACGCCTCGATGACGATGACCAGTACGGCGGCCTTGACGCCGAGAAAGATCGCTTCGACCAGCGGCACCGTGCCGAATGCCGTGTAGATCATGGCAAGTGCAAGGACGACTGCAGCGCCCGGCAGCACGAACGATAACCCGGCCGCCAAACCGCCGGTCACTCCGTGCAGGCGCCAGCCGGCATAGGTTGCTAACTGCATCGCTTCCGGTCCCGGCAGCAGCATGCAAAAGCTCAGCGCATTGAGATACTGCCGTTCGCTGAGCCAGCCGCGCTGCTCGACCACTTCGCGATGCATCAACGCAATCTGGGCTGCGGGGCCGCCGAACGAGAGCACACCTATTCTGAGCCAGACGCGCAAGGCGTCGGCGAAACGGACGTTGCCTGTCATGTCGCTATCCCCTGCCCGTCAATTGCGCGTCGTTGCCGCCGGCCAGTCATGTCCTTCGTCGGTTGCATCGCGCGCCCAGCGATAAAGCATGTCGTAAAGTAGCATGCCGGCATCGAGCTGGGCGAGGTCGTCGCGGTACATGCGCGAGAGGCCGAGCGAGGCAGCCAGCAGTCCGGCGGCCTCGGGCGCCAGATCATGACGGTTGGTGTCGGCACCGCGCACGATTGTCGCGAGCCGTTTGAGCGGTTCGTTGCGTAGCTCGAACTCCTCGATCATCGTATCGAACGTGCACCGGTCGTCGCGATGGCTCCAGAACGCGCTTTCGATGTCGAACGGTGTGGCGGCGAAACGCTCCGCAACCGCTTCCACTTCTGATGGTGCAACGAACATGAAGACGGCTGTGGGATCGACAAAGCGGCGGATCAGCCAGGGACAGGCAATGCGGTCGATTTTCGGGCGCTGGCGCGTGACCCACCGTGTGCCGCCATTGGTATTACCGCCGGGAATGGCTGCGACCGGCACCAGCGCCAGTCCGGCATCGCGCCAGGCAAGATTGCCGCCGGCAAGATGCTCGGCCGCGACGCCGCCGTGGCGCAGCAGTGCGGCGGCTCCCTGACTGAGCTTCCGGCCCTTCTGGCAAACGACAACGACATGTTCGCCTTTGAGGCGCGGGATCAGTTCCTCGATCCGCGAGAAGGGGAATCGGAAGGCTGTTGGAATGAGACGCGGGTCGGCCTCGAAGTCTTCATCGATGCAGACGTCGACAATGACCGGCGCGGCTGGCGTGCCGATCAGGCGGTTCAGTTGGGGCAAGGTGATTTCTGTTGGCGACGGCATGGCGCGTCCTCCCTCAGGTGACTGGGATGAGTGGACGCGAAGCTTGGGCTGTCGCCTCACGGGGCGTTCGCAGGCCCCATGCGCAAGCAGTTAACGAATAGCGGATTTTTGTCAAGGCCGCGGCATGCTGCTCAATGCAACAATCGTTAAAGGTTTCGATCCGTCGCGCCACGCAGGCATTTCAAGTCTCAGAAGATTGCGCTAACTAACCTGAGCCATTTTAAGGCGCCGGGAGGATCACCAGCCCGGTAGTTGGTGTATGCTACAGGCAATTGCAAATACGACTTGATCGTCTTTATGCCGATTTTGAGCAGCGCTTGCGACGCACTCCATCAAACATCCCAGAAGGAAGCAGGAATGACCGAGACGATCTCAGTATTGGACCGCCCCGACTGGGATGAACTCATTGCTGGCAGCTCTGGCGAGGTGTTTCAGACGCGCCGCTGGCTGGGCGTTCTGGCGGAAGTCTTCGGGCTGAAATTCAACGCAGTCGTCGAGACCGATGGCGGTCGCTTGGTTGGCGGTTTGCCCTATTGCCTGATCGATGATATCCGCGGCAAGCGCATCACGATCCTGCCCTTCAGCGACTTCATTTATCCCGTTATCGCGGATGGCGAACAGTGGCGCCGCCTGGTGGCACCCCTGATGGAATACGGTGTTCCGATATCGATCAGCTCGTCACCCGAAACGGCGATCGCATCGGACGATCGCTTCAGCGCCGCCACCGACATCGTGCGCCACTATGTTTCCCTTGACGGTGACCTCGCCACCGTGATGTCACGCTATTCCTCCCAGCCGAAGCGCCATATCAAGCGCGCGAAACAGGCCGGACTGCAGTTCCGTCTGGCAGAGACGACAGCCGAGCTTCGTGCCTTCTACGAGCTTCATTTCAAGGTACGGAAATATCGGTACGGAATGCTCTGTCAGCCCTATCAGCTGTTCGAAACGCTATGGCGTGAGTTTCTTGAGCCCGGCCGTGGCGGCCTGATGCTCGGCTTCGACGGCGATACGGTGGTTGGTGGCTGCCTGCTGCTCGAACACGGCGATACGCTCTACTACAAGTATGCCGCATCTCATCCCGACTACCGTGCGAAAGGCGTCAGTCACGGCGCGGTCCATGGCGCGATTGCGCTCGGGCTGGAGCGTGGCCTGAAACGCCTCGACCTTGGCCGCAGCGATACCGTCCAGCCGGGGCTCGTTGACTTTAAGCGTCGCTTTGGCGCTGAGAGCATGCCGCTTGCAGCCTTCAAATGGCTGCCGCCGAACCACAGCCAGAACGAGGCCGGCGCACTGTTCGGAGAGCTGAGCGGACTGTTGAGCGGTGAGCAGGTTCCTGACGAGACCACCGAGCGGGCCGGTGAACTGATGTATCGCTATTTCGCCTAATGCCGGAGCCGAGAACCAAATAATCAGATCAGCGAAGCCGGCCAACGCAGGCTTCGCTTGAATGTTTGGTTGAAGCTAGAACTTATACTTGATCCCAGCGGTCACCTCGTATTGGTACATGCTGATCGTCTCAGTACCATCGCATGCCGGGCCACCCGGGAAGCACGGGTCTGCACCGTTGAAGAGATGGTTCCCTGTCACCGACGTTTCCGGTGCGTACATGCCTGCAAGTTCAAGTGACCAGTTGTTATCCAACCGGAGTTCGGCACCGGCCGTGATGTGGTGCTGCACGACGCCGGGAGCCAGAATGTTGAAGGTGACATCGCGCGATTTGATTGGCTGGGTATTGTACGAATAGCCAGCACGCAGGGTCAGCATTTCTGATGCCTGCCATTCCAGCCCGAACTTGAATATGTCGATATCCTGCCAGCCGAAACCAGGGCCGTTTGCACCGCCCAGCGGATTACCGCCGAGGATCAGTGTCGAGGGATTGCCGACGGCGGCGACCTCCGAATACCAGATGCGCTTGTAATCAGCCGTCACGGTCAGGTTCGAACCAAAATCGATTGCGATACCGGCCTGCAGCGAAGGCGGGATATCGAAATCACCGTTCTCCGCGAACAGGTTGGCATACCTGTCGAACCGCGTCATATAGATTCGCGAATTGCCAGCGACGCCGGCGCGAACGCCCGGTGCAAGCTCCAGTTCAACGCCGGCGCGCACACCGTAGCCCCAAGAAACGTCGTGGCCCCGGTCAGCGACGCCGAAGCTCTGCAGGCCTTGCGCCCGAAACTGCTGCCTGGCGATGATCGGCGCGATGCCAACCGAAAATGAACCGAGCCGCTTGGCGACGGCAACGGACAGGAATGCCTGTTCGAGGTTGACACCTGTTCGGAACGGCGTGCCGAACACACCGCCGGCAGACGTCGGAGCATAGGACGTGTTCATGCCGCCGTTGCCGTAAACCGTCATGCCGAAGACATCGAACAGCGCGAAGCCTTCGAGCCGTCTGGCGTAGGCCATGTTGGGGATCGCGAAAAGATTCTCGTCGCTCTCGACGGTGCCGGGGCCGGCGAACGGTGCCGTCCTCGTGAAACCGGTCTGATCGTATTTGCGGTGCGGACTGAAAGCCGTGACAGAGGCCGAAAACTCAGATCTCTTCAAATGAACCAGACCGGCGGGATTGAGCGCCGCTGTCGTTGCATCGTTGCCATCAGCGACGCCGGAACCGCCAAGCGCCTTGTGGCGGGCGCCGAAGCCGTGCGCGAAATATCCATCCGTCGCACTGGCCATCTCTACGGGCGCCAGGGCGACAATCGTTGCGGCGCAGATCAACGAAATTCGTGAATTAAGGCTCATCCCATTTACCCCCACTCTGCATCGCTAATCCCGTAGACGCCGCCGCACTGATCGACGATGTACAACTTAGGCGCTGTGGGGCGGTTGGCCGAGCCTTTGAGAGAGGGCGTTTCGATTGCCGCGTGGTTGTTTGGAGCAGAGAACCCATACAGCCAGATACACATGCGCATTCATAAATATGATGCCAATGAGGTTAATAAAGTTCAAGCAAACAGGTCAGTATGGGGCAGATTTGTTATCGGAACCGGCGCAGCGTGTTGCATTTGCCACAGCCGGAACCGATGGCTCACGAGAGTGTCCTCTCCTCTCGAACTGGCGCGACGCGTCGCTCAGATAAAGAGGTTGATATCGGACTTCAGCGCTTCTTCCATATATGTAGCAGCGCCGCCAAGCTCGATGCCGTCGATCATGTCCTTCTTGTCGAATTCGAACAGATCCATCGTCATCTGACAGCCGATGAACCGCACATCACTTTCGATGGCGGCCTCGCGCAGATCTTCGATCGAGGCCACCCCCTTCTTCTTGATGAGGTTCTTCATCATTGTGGTCGCGGCAGCGTTCACGCCCGGAACAGCTGCGACCAGGTTCGGCATCTTCATGTGCATGCCCATCATCGGCATGGCCATGTCGGGCTTGCCCAACGGCGAGATTTGCAGGTTGAGCTTCTTTTGGAGCAGAGGAAGTCCGTAAAAGGTGAAGAACATCGTGACTTTCACATCCATCGCGGCAGCGGTTGTTGCCAGGATGAATGGTGGGTAGGCCCAGTCCAACGTCCCCTTGGTAACGATTATCGACATTTGTTTGGCGTTCGAGGTGTTCTCGTCCATATCGGTTTGCCTCCTAGACTGAAGCTGGTTCGTATTAGCACAAGTGTGGCTGCGGTTTCGGCAGCCACCAAATCAGAATGTCGTGACGCCTGCTAAGGCGTCTTCAAGTCGGCGGTGTTTCGGCCGCTGATGCGCCGGATGATTATTCCGGCCATCGCCAGGGCGGCACCGATCGTCCAGAACGGCCATTGATTGCGGTACAATTCGCGGTCCATTGGATCGGCGTAGAGTATGGTCGGTGCAAATCCGAGGAACCGTCCGGCGATTTCGCAGGCCAGGAAGAAGAAGCCGGCTGCCAGTGCCAAGTTACCGCTCCATCGTGCCGCCCTGCCCTGCGACAGAAGCGGCAGAACGAAGCCCATGACAACGAATATCAGACCGGCAATCGAAAGCGGACGCATGAACGGCATCATCGCCGCCATGGCATCAATCATGAACTGCTTCACCTGAAACTCCTGAGCTGAGGAAACGCCACGAGGCTGCCGGCGATGCGATCAAGAACCGCGGCCAACAACAACCTCACCCGGTTGTTGGCCCCGACAGCTACTTCAACCGCACAAAGTCGCCCTGGGCGCACACGCCGTTCGACGTGCAGCCATCCATGTGCCAGGTGTCGGGGGCCTGATAGGTCATGCGGGTATTGTAAATGTCGCCGGTTGCCGGGTGAGCGATCTGCCCGACGAAGTCGCTGCCCTTCTTTTCGAGCTGCGAGCGGATCATTTCCATGCCCTTGTTCTGCGGACCTTCCTGGACGATTGCGCAAAGTTTTGCGCCGGACGGGTTCGTCGCGCACTCCTGGACTTCGATGACGTAGTCGGTCCATTTCCAGGTGCCGACCATGTCGGTCAATTCCGATGCCGACGCAGCATTGCTGCCGACCAAACAAATGCCCGTCATCAGGGCGATCACAAACGAATTGCGTTTCATTCTGCCTGTTCCTCCGGCTCGATCCTCTGACGCCGACAACACCCGGACACGACGATGTTGCTGGTTAACGGACCTAGTCTAGAAGCGAGTTGGCAAAGATGCAAATATTCGTATGTATCGATATTGATAGATTGATTTGGCTGGGTTCCCCTGGGGTATCGCGCTAATTGCCCCGCTCGAGCAGGCGTCGTGCGATGACCTGGGCCTGGATTTCGGCGGCACCCTCGAAGATATTGAGGATGCGGGCATCGCAGAGCACGCGGCTCACTGGATATTCGAGCGCGAAGCCGTTGCCGCCGTGGATCTGCAGCGCGTTGTCAGCCGAGGCCCAGGCGATCCGTGCGGCCAGCAATTTCGCCATGCCGGCCTCGAGATCGCAGCGCCGGCCCTGGTCCTTCTCGCGCGCCGAGAAATAGGTGAGCTGGCGCGCGATCATGATCTCGACCGCCATCATCACGAGCTTGTTGGCAACGCGCGGGAAATTGAAGATCTCCTTGCCGAACTGGCGCCGCTCGAGGGCATAGGCAAGCCCCAGGTCCATCGCCGACTGGGCAACGCCGATGGCGCGCGCCGCCGTCTGGATGCGGGCCGCCTCGAAGGTTGCCATCAATTGTTTGAAGCCCTGTCCCTCACTACCGCCCAGCAACTGGCTCCTGGGCACCCGGAAACCGTCGAAAGAAATGTCGTATTCCTTCATGCCGCGATAGCCCAGAACCTCGATCTCGCCGCCGGTCATCCCGTCGGCGGGAAACGGCTCGGCATCGCTGCCGCGCGGCTTTTCAGCAAGCAGCATCGAGAGCCCCCGATACCCCCGTTCGTCGGGGTTGGTGCGCACGAGCAGCGTCATGATGTCGGCGCGCACGGGATGCGTGATCCAAGTCTTCTGGCCGGTGACGACATAATCATCGCCAAGGAGTTCGGCACGCGTCGTCAGGGATGCAAGATCGGAACCGGTGTTGGGTTCGGTGAAGACCGCCGTCGGGATCAACTCGCCCGAGGCGATCCTCGGCAGGTACTTCTGCTTTTGCTCATCAGTGCCGTTCGCCAGGATCAGTTCGCCAGCGATCTCGGAACGCGTGCCGAGCGAGCCCACGCCGATATAGCCGCGTGACAGTTCCTCCGAGACGATGCACATCGCCTCCTTGCCAAGCCCCATGCCGCCGAATTCTTCGGGAAATGACACGCCGAAGACGCCGAGTTCGGCCAGCTTCTCGATCACTTCGAGCGGGATGTACTCGTTCGCCAAGTGCCACTCGTGGGCAAAGGGACGAACCTCGGCCTCCGAGAAACGGCGCATCTCTTCATGCATGGCGCCGTGAATTTCATCGAGGCCGGTGTCACCGAAGGTGGTCGCGCCCGGCTGCTCGGCGATGCGCGCGGCAAGAGCCCGCTTGGCACTTTCCAGAGGCCAGTCGTCGGTAACCGCGAAGACCTCGTCCTCGTAGCGGCGCAGGTCCGCGCGCGGGATGGCGAGATCGGCGGGGCGCACGACTTCGTTCTGGCTCATCGCGATGCCGCCAGCGATCTGGTGGGCGTATTCGTGAATGCCGATCTGGGTGATGAGGCGCTCGGTTTCGCCGAACCGTCCTTCGCCGTCGAGGCGATGGGCCCAGGCTGAGAGTTGGCGCAGGGATTGGGCGTAGGTTGCAAGCCAGGCAAGGCCATGGCCGGCATGCTGATGGCTGTCAGCTGACTCGGCACCTGCCATCATCTCGGCCACCGAACGCTTGGCAATCGAGAGCAGCCGATCGGCAGCATCGGCGACCGAGCTTGCACCTTCGAGCACATCGCGGGCAGCGGGACTACTGGGCGAAGCTCCAGCCTGAAGGTCGACGGCAGCGCTCATAGGTCTGATTTCCTTCATGTCGCGGAAAAATTGTGCGGTGCAGAATAGAGCATCATCCGATCAAATGGAACCGCGAGGCGGTTCTGTTTCGAGCGGATAAAGATGCTCTATCTGTTTCGTTTCTAGAGCAATTTTCATCCGACCGTACGGCATCGGAATGCTCGCGTCCGATTCCGTCCGGTCGGATATTGCTCTAGGTCACAAACTCATAAATCTTGCCTCATTGGCGCCGAAATGGCCAAGAAATGCCAGGCGCGGGATGCAGGGCGGGCTGGTTGCCCGTGCAAATCCCGCAACGTCGCAGTTCGCCGCGCCATTTCGGCGTCCGCAGGATGTGGCCAATTTGCTTCGCTGCGGCGTCGCAAGGCTTTGAAGATGAACCACATCTCCTGCAGCCTTGCTCCTGCCAGCGAAGCAAATTGACCGACACCAATGAGGCAAGATTTATGAGTTTGTGACCTGGTGTGATCGGATCCGGTTTCAATCGGACAACATGAACCATCATGAATCATCGGCGAGAGGCAGGCGGGCCGTGTGGATCGGCTTCAATCGCCGGTCAGCGCCTTGAGGAACCGCGCACCGATGCGCCGGGCCCCGCGCTCGACCGGCCGCTCAGGCCGGGGCTCGGCCGGATCGTTGGCCGGGTCCTGCGGCAGGATGGATGACGCCGGCTCCTCGCTCGCCTCAGCGCGGATGATGGTGACAGTTGCCTCCTCGGCCTCGTCCGCGAAATCCGAAAATCCTTCGAACGGTACGGTCTCGCCACGCGTCACCGGTGCGGGTTCGCGCAGCAGACGTGGTGCATACTGCAGGTCCCCCGTTGCGGGTTCCGGCCATTCGCGTTCACTGCCGGCCGTCTTGTCATTGCGCGACTGCGAAATGATAACGACCTCGGCTTCATCCCGCCAGACCATCGGCGCTTCGGTATCGGTCGGCTCGAGTTCGTCGTCAGTGCTCCAATGATCTGCCGGCCCAGGTCCGTCGGCAAACGACAGGGGGATTGGATCGGGCGCCGGCGGGGCGGCCGGCTCGATCGTTGCCGGTGGCATCTCGGCCGCTGGTTGATCCGGTATTGGCGACGGTTCTGCCTGGTCCGCTCTGCGAATGACCAGAAACTCCGAATCGTCGAGATCGTCGGCCGCCGACAGCACGAATGCGTCCTCGTCCGTCGAGGTCTCAGCCGACGGCGCGTCGGTTGCCGGCGGCGCGATATGCAGGTCGTCCTGCGGTAGTGGCTGCGGTTCGCTCGTCGGGAGCGTCCGTGGAGGCTTGTCGGAGGCCTGTTTCGCAGCGTCCGACGGCTCTGCGATACTGTGTTCCGGCACAGGCGCTGCTGCAGGCATAGCTTCGGCTTGCTCCGGCCGAGCGGGTGCGTCTGCCGGCTGGCGCCAGGGCATGCCGAGATCCGGAGGTGGGCGGCGCAGGTTCCTGAGTGAGAACGGTGTGCGCGCCGCTGCCAGCTGTTCCGCCGCCGCCGATACAGGCTCCGGCGGCACAGGTATTGTAATCGCGGGCGATCGGCGATCTGCAAAGGCCGGTTCCTCGACGGTCGGCTCCGGCGTTACGTCCTGAGCTTTACCGGCATGGACTGCGTCGACCGGGGGCTCCGTCGCGGCAGTATGTTCAACGACGACTGCAATGGGCTCGGGTGATGCGGGCGGTCCTTGCCTCGGCTCATTTGCCGGTGCGATGGCCTTTGGCAGCGGCGGCGGGCGCCACTCAGGCGGGATCGGTACGGCGACCAGCGAGCGCGTTTCGCCGTTCACGACGCGCAGCGCATGGTGCGTCCAGCGGCCATCGGCCAGTATGGTCGCCTGCTCGATCCACTGATCGTTCGGGATGTGTGCCTTGGGTCCAAGCAGCGCTCCGAACCACATGACATCGGCGCGCGTCCATTTGCTGATCTCGGCAAAAGATGTCACGCCGGCGACCCGTAAGGCCTGCGCCATCTCATCGGAAATGCCCTTGATGTAGGCAAAGCGCCGGGGCGACGGCGGCGGCAGCCGCTTCGGGCGGCGACCGGTCTTGTGCGTGTGATTGCCTGCAGAAGTGCCGGCAGGATGGGCCGGCAGCGGCGCCTGTTCACTGATCGGCGGCGGCTGTTCATGGGACGTTGGCGGCGCTTCGGGCTCGCTCGTTGCCACAACAGGTCCGTCGGGTGTCGCAGGAGGCTCGGTATCGACGGCGGCCAGGTCTTCTTCGGCGACCGTCTCCGGTTCGGGCTCCGCCGATGCTTCGATCTGGCCAGCGTGCGGTGGGGCAGCCTGGGCCTCTTCGGTCTGCTCGATGCCGAGAGGCTCTTCGGCCAGGTCTGCGGTCGCGCCTGCTCCTGCGGCCTCGGTGCGGTCGGCCCGTAGTACCAGCAGGGCTGCCTGTTCGATCCAGTTTTCCCGCCAGATTCGTTTGCCGAGGTCCAGTCGGTCGCGGACTTCGCGGACACGAACACGGTCCCAGTTGGCGATGGTCTCGAAATGCGCGACGCCGAGGGCGGCGAGACGTTCGGCCAGCTCCCGGTCGATGCGGCGGATCGCCGTCAGGTCATCGGGCGGACGCTGTGGTGCGGGCCGCTCGGGCGGGGGCGGCGGCTGCTTGACATGCACCCGCGTGCGAAATGCGCTGCTTTGCCTTGGCGCGGCTTGACTCTCGAGCCCGTCCGGTACGTCGCCTTGAGCTGGTTCCGGGCTGATATCATCAAGGCCGGTCAGCAGTTCGATCGCCTCGACGATCCGGGTATAGGCCTGGAATATCTTGTCGTTGCGCAGTCCCGCGGCCTCGTCCGGTTCGAGGCTGGCGAGGTCGACGGCAGCCGGCTGGGCTGGGTCGTGCAGCATGAGCGCCTGCCAGTGCGGGTTTGGAGCCAGCAACTGTTCCAGACGACGGCGTTCACGTTCGAGAATTTCGAGGCGGTCAGTCAACGTTCCGTTCGCTGCATGTTCACCAACAGGCCCAGGTTTGCCCACTTGATACCACAAGCCAAACCATTTTGGCCGTGTTCGCCTTCCAAATCCTTACTTGACGTGTCGTTTTCTGTCGATTTGCGACAGCAAAGCATCACTTTCCCAGCAAAACCAATATCTTGGCAGTATTTGGGGCGTGCTGCAGGGTTTGGAAAAGTGTTGTGGCGGCTCTCGACGCCCTGGTACCGGGGCGGCTAACCTCAAACCGGCATTGGTCCGACCGAGGAGCCGCCGCAGACATTTAGCGTCTGGCCGGTTACAAAACTGGCGCGGCGGTCGAGGAAGAATGCAATCGCGACGGCGATCTCATCCGGAGTGCCGAACCGGCCCATCGGCACATCGGCGAGGAAGCGGCGGCGGTTCTCGTCCGCGTCCGGTCCGGTCAGGTTGTTGCGCCGAAACATTTCCGTCGCAGTCGGGCCCGGTGAAACCACGTTGGCCGTTACGCCCTGGTCGGCAAGCTCGAGCGCCCACGTCCGGGTCATGCCGACGATGCCGGCCTTCGCCGCGCCATAACTCGTGCGCTTGGGACGGCCCAGTGCGCCACGGCTCGAGAGATTGACGATCCGCCCGTAGCCACGTTCGACCATGCCGGGCAGCACCGCCTGGGTGCACTGCACTGTCGCCCGAATGTTGACCTCGAAAACCTGCTGGAGATGGTCGAGGTCAACGTCCTGCAGTAGTTCGGCGATGTTGAGCCCGGCGCAGTTTACGACACCGTCGATGTCGTAGTGTTCTGAAATCTGCTCGAGCGCCGTAGCAGTCATCTCACGGTTCGCAAGATCGGCTGCGAAGAACGGGCCTTTGAACTCCGGCTTTGGGTTGCGGGCGATGCCGATAACGGTGTGCCCGTCGGCCATGAGCAGTTGTGCCGTCGCAAGGCCAATTCCTTGCGTGGCGCCGGTGATCAGAAATGTGTCAGGCATGTTCGATATTTCCGTTGGCTAGCTGCGTGCGACTATCAGGCCGGCTCGTTGCCGTTTGCCGTCGCCAACATGCGTCCGGCCGGCCGGAAGTTGTAATGCCGGTCGAGCAACCCGTGGCGCGGATTGTAGCCGCGGTCGACATCCACGAACGTGTCGAGCTGCAATGACGTTGCCTTGAGGCCCGGTGCGATGCGCACCGCTTCTGCAACACGCGCCAGGATCACAACGTCATCGAAGTTCGCCACCGCCGGGTTGGGGTTGGCGAGACGGAGATTGACTTCGATCTTCAATTGCGCAGCAACGGCGAAAGCGTCCATCTCGCGCAATCGCGTCTCCAAAGGGTCATCCAGGTTGAGCTGGAACACCAGACCAGCGATGCGCCGCTGGCTATCAAACGATCGGAGAGCGGATAGCACAATCTCCCTGTTCTCCCATTTGAATCCGGAACTGACCGAATGGGCGAACTTGCTGCCACGTTTGGGCTCATGCTTCGATGAATGGGATTTGCCCACGATGATAGGAAATTTGGGATCATGGGGTATCCAATAGAGATCCGAAAGATCGTCGGAACCGCTGACAACCTCCAGCTGATCAACGTAGTCGGAGAGACGCTCGAGTGCCTTGGCTGTTGAATTTCTCAGCCCGCCAAGTGCGAAGAAGGTGAAGCGAATTCCACAGCTCCGATAATCGCCAATGCGGCGGCATATCTCTTCGTCTTCGAGATCCGTCAGCGGAACGCGCACGCGACCAATGCCCATCTGCTGCAGGCGCATCAGTGTGTAGTCATTACGCGTGCGCTTGCGGGCAAACTCTTCCATCGGGCCATTGTACGGCAGATCGATCGGCGTTGCCCAGGCATGTCGCAGCGGCACTGTGAGTGGCGTCTCGGCCCGCTTGTTCCACCGCTCTCGATCAGCGGCGAGCGCCGCCCCCTTGTCGAGTTCGAGACCGTCGGTTGGTACAATCCGCACCCGGTGGCCTTGGGCATAGACATCCACCAGCGCGTAGCCGAACTTGCCCGTATCATTACGGCCGAACTCTTTCGGCGGTTCGATCGCGTACATCTCGGCGTAATCTTGTCGGACAAAGCTCGTCGGCAGGAAGCAGTAGAGCCGGCTTTCGGCAACGCGAATGTAATTGTAGAAGAACTGGTGCACATGGCCGGAGAGCACGGCTTCGACGTTGTGTTGTTGGACGAGGTCAAGCAGCCAGGCGCGCCCCGGTTCGCCGTAGTTGTCGTAATGGCTCTGTTCGTGGGGGTCGTAAATGAACGGCGGATAGTGGCTCGTCAGGAAGATGCGGCGCCCGGCGGCGTTCGCCAGCGTTTTCTCGAGCCAGGCCTTCTGTTCTTCTTCTTGCGGCGTCTCAGAGTTGACGAGCGACGAGTTGATCATCACGAACAGGCAGCCTTCGTGCTCGAAGCTATGATAGCTCGGACCGAACTCGGCTTCGTACTGCGCAATAGTCTGCGCGTCAGCGGGGCCGGCCGGTGCGTCCGGGTTTGGCTTGTCGCCGATGTCGTGGTTGCCCGGCATGAACTGCATCTTGTCGCGGACCGGGGCGAAGATGTCGTGCGCTTCGCTGCAGGCAGCCTTGTAGGTCGGCAGATGCGGCAGCGGATGCACCATGTCACCGAGATGCAAAACGAAAGCGGGCTCTTCCTCGGCGATAGCCGCGATGGCGTAGCGCGCGCGGTCATTCGCAAGATCGTTGACCGGAAACGGCGATGACTGATCGAGCTCTGCCGGCCGGATGTGCGTGTCCGTGATGATCGCGAAGGTAAATAGTGGTTGTTCGGGCATTCGAGAGACCGCCTGTTCCGTTCGAGAACGTTGATGTCGACGTCTCAGCCGGATTTGTCCGGCTGTGCGGGTGCCACGTACGGCAGCCTGGCGCGCGCCTTCGTGTCCGCTGCGCCCGCATTGCGAATGTAGCGCTCACCGTCATCGAGGCGGACGATGTTGACGTAGGTCGGGTCGCCGCCCGTTACCCGATGGATCATCAATCGACGCTGTTGATCGGCTGCAATCTCGCGGAAATAGTATTCGGGATCCCAGCCACCCATCGCGATTGCCGCAAGCTCTGCTTCGATTGCGGCACACGCAGCATCTCCGCTCTTGTTATCCAGCTCACGCGGGTCTGCCTCGACGTTGAAGAGCAGCGTGTCGCAGCCTTCGAGCCACATGTATTTCCATGGCCCCTTCTTGACCATGCGGCTTGGCCCGGTTGAACCATCGGCGGCGAACTCCGAAATTACAACGTCCGACATGCCGCTCGTGTCGCCGGTCAGAGCCGGCACCAGCGATTGTCCGTCGATCCGGCTCAGGTAATTCTCGTAAGGTGCACCGTTGGCCGCTTCGAGCATCGTCGGCATGATGTCGACAAGCGAAACGTTCTGTTCGATGCGGTTCGGTTTCCAGCGATCCGGGAAATGGACGATCAGCGGTATGCGGGCAGCCCATTCGAAAAAGTGCTGCTTGTACCACATACCCCGCTCGCCCATCATCTCACCGTGATCGGCGGTGAAGATGACGATCGTGTTGTCCGCGAGGCCTGTATCGCGCAATGCCTTGAGCAGTTCACCAACCTTGGTATCGATATACGAGATCATGCCGTAGTAGGCGTGGCGCGCATTGCGCCGGTGGTCGTCCGTGACCGTGAACAGGTGGCGCGCCTGGCAATAGTGCAGATTGCGGCTCAGATGATCCTTGTCATCGAGCGCGATTTCCGGGACCGATGGTAGTTCGATGTCGTCGTGATCGTAGAGATCCCAATAGTCCTGGCTGATCACGAAGGGGGAGTGCGGCTCGGTGAATGACACCGTCAGCATGAACGGATTATCATCTGGCGCCCGGGCCAGATCGTAAAGTGCCTGGCGGCCGTAGTAGGCAACCTCATCGTCGTAGTCCATTTGCATGGTGCGGATGCAGGGGCCTGACTCAATCACCGGTGCCATTGTCAGATTGGTAGGGCGATATTCGCGCCCTTTCGACCAGTCCATTGTCCAACCGAAATTGGCGGGATAGATCTCCGTCGTGTGGCGTTTGTTGTAGCCGTGCAGTTGGTCGGCGCCGACGAAATGCATTTTGCCGCTCATCTCGACGCGATAGTCGAGCTGCCGCAGATAGTGCGCGAATGTCGGCACTTCCGAACCGAAGGCGCTCGCATTGTCATACATGGCGAACGAGAACGGCAGCCGTCCGACATGCAGGGATGCGCGCGACGGCGCGCACATCGGCAGGTTGCAATAGGCGTTCTCGAAGACGATGCCTTCTGCTGCAAGCTCTTCCAGGTGAGGCGTGAGAACCTTCCTATTGCCGTACATCGGCAAGGCGGGCGCCGCCAGTTGGTCGGCCATGATGAACAGGATGTTCGGCTTCTTGGCGGCCATGATATGCGAAGTGCCCATCGTTACGAACTGCACAACAGAAAAACGGGCAGGTCAGGGTCGTCCCGGCTGACCTGCCCGTTTTGCGACCACCAGACCTACTTCTTGATCTTGGCAACGACCTTCTTGAAGGTTTCGTACTGGTTCTTCACGAACGCCTTCGTATCCGCCGGACTGCGGATATCCGGGATCGAGCCGAGGTTCTGGATCAGCTTGTTGAAGGCCTTGTCCGTCTTGAGACTTGCCAGCACTCCGGTCCACTTGTCGACGACGGGCTGCGGCAGGCCCGGCGGGCCGAAGATGCCGCTCCAGCCGATAATCGTCTCCATGTTGGGATAGCCGAGCGAACCAACAGTTGGCACATCCGGCACACTGCTGACCGGTTTCTTGGTCGTCACGGCCAGCGCGCGCAGTTGGCCCGCGCGGATCGCACCGATAACGCCGGACAGGTTCTGCCAGAGGAAATCGACCTGGCCGCCGACCAGCGCCGCGCGTGCCTTGCCGCCGCCCTTATAGGGAATATGGGTCAACGAACTCGCATCGAGCTTCATGTCATCGGCCATGACGAGGGTTGCGAGATGCAGGAGCGTGCCGACTCCGGCCGAGGCGTAGCTCTTTACCTTGCCGGCCTTGATCGCGGCTTCGAAGTCCTTGAACGTCTTGATGTCCGATTTCGAATTGACCGCCAGCACAAATGGATTGCGCTCCGTGAGGCCCAGGAAGGTGAAATCATCCCACTTGTAAGGAATGCTCGGGTTGAACGCCGGCACGCCGGCCTGGCTGCCAACGCGGGCGGACAAAAGCGTGTAGCCGTCCTTTTTGGCTCTGACCACGAAGTTGGAGCCGACGACGCCGGCAGCACCGGTCTTGTTCACGGCGAGAACGGCCTGCCCCAGGTACTGGGTGGCGGTCCCGGCAACCACGCGTGCGTGCAGATCCGAAGCACCGCCTGGACCATATGGCGCAACAAGAGTGATCGGGCGCGATGGATAATCTGCAGCTTGAACCGTAACCGCAGTCACGGCTGCTGCCGCAAAGCCGGCCGCAAGCGCAACGGATCTCATGAGTCTCATCGAAAATCTCCTCCAGACACGAACGTGGCGACCGTCAAGGCAGAACCGTTCCGGCCGAATTCAGCCACGTGCAGCTTGACTCAGGACGTGCTGCGTTTCAATGCAATATGAGCACATTGAGAATGAGTGCGCACAAACCGGAACTCGTCAGCGAGGTAGTTTGCCGGAATGCTTGCCGACAGGAATTTGCTCGCCGGTTTGGCGTTCTCGATATTGGGTGCACTAACGCTTTTCGTTCTCATTCCCTATGGCGTGCAACAACCCGCCTCCGTGCAGAACCAGGCTTTGGCACCGTCGTTCTGGCCGAACATTGTCGCCTCGGCGATCCTGGCAATCGGCGTCGCGCTCACTGCGATCTCGATTGTTACACGCATTCCTCCGGTGACGGACAGACCAGGTAATTCGGCGTGGTTGACCATCCGCCCGTTGATGGCACTCGCCATCTGCTTTGCACTTTACATGGGACTGGAGCCGCTCGGCTTTGTACTGACGTGCACGATTGCCCTGGCGGCCCTGATGATGCTGGCGGGTGAGTATCGTTTCTGGGTTGTCTTACCGGTTGCGATCTTGGTGCCTTTCGGGCTGCACCTGTTTTTCACCAAGGCTGCCAGTGTGCCGATCCCAATGGGCGTGCTCGAGCCCTGGCTGCTGAGGCTCTGAGCGCAATGTGGGAAACCATCGCCAATTCGTTCGCGCTCTTTGCGCAGGTCGACAATGCCCTTGCTCTGCTCGTGGGTGTGATCATTGGCACTGTCATCGGGGCAATTCCGGGCATGACGACGCCGATGGGCGTGGCGCTTGCCTTGCCGTTCACATTCACGATGCAGCCCGTCACCGGCATCTTATTGCTGCTTGGCGTCTACAAAGGCGGCCTTTACGGCGGCTCGATAACGGCGATCCTGATCAATGCCCCCGGCACGCCGGCGGCCTCTTGCACGGGCCTGGACGGCTATCCTCTCGCGCAACGAGGCGAGGCACGGCGCGCCCTCGACATGGCGCTTTATTCCTCGTGCACGGCCGACTTGATTTCCAATCTGAGCCTGATCTTCTTCGCCGGTATTCTTGCCCAGTTTGCCTTGAGTTTCGGTTCGCCGGAATTCTTCACGCTGATCGTCTTTTCCTTGACGATCATTGCCAGCGTATCGGGTGACGTGCTCCTCAAGGGATTGGGTTCGGCTTGTCTCGGCCTGCTTCTCTCGATCGTCGGGCTCGACCTCATCTATGGGACGAACCGTTTCGTGTTCGGCCAGGTGGACCTCATGAGCGGCCTCAATTTCATTCCGGTCCTCATCGGCCTGTTCGCTCTGCCCGAAGTGCTGCATTACTATTCCAGGCAGGAGGGCAAACGCATTCACTCTGCCTTGGCGGGACAGAGTGCGAAGCTGCGCGACTATCTAGCCGCCCTGAAGACGATTATCCGCGGCTCGCTGATCGGCGTGGTGCTCGGCGTCATACCTGGCATTGGCGGTGCCCCGGCTGCCTTTCTTTCCTACAGTGAGGCGCGGCGCACATCCAAGAACCGGCAGAACTTCGGCAAAGGCGAAATCGAGGGCGTTGCCGCTGCAGAAGCGGGCAATAACGGGGTTGCCGGCGCCACCCTGATACCGCTTCTCGCTCTCGGGGTGCCGGGTGATATCATCACCGCCATCATTCTCGGCGCTTTTATGATTCACGGCCTGCGCCCCGGCCCGCTCATGTTCCAGGACAACATCACGCTGATCTACGCCCTATTTATGGGGATCATGCTCAGTTCGATTTACCTCTTCCTGGTTGGCAAACTGTCGATTCGCCTGATCGCCAAGATTGCCGACATTCCGCAACGCATCCTGTTTCCGGTTGTTCTGATCCTGTGTGTCTTTGGCGCCTATGCGATCAACAATACGATCTTCGACGTGCTCGTGATGTTTGTGATGGGCGTCATCGGCTTCGGCATGCTGCGATTGGGCATTCCCGCCGCACCATTTCTGATTGCGTTCATTCTTGGCCCCCTGCTCGAGGACAATTTCCGCCAATCCCTGCTGCTTGGCAGAGGTGACTGGTCGATCTTCTTTCGTAGCGGGATCTGCATGTTCTTCTGGATCTTGACTCTGATCACGATCGCCTTGCTGGGCTATCAAAGGTGGCGGGCGCCGCGGGTGTTTCCAGGCAATTGAAGCGAGATCAGGCAAAGCCACCTCTTCAAGGCATGTCACATCCAATCGAACTCATTATGCGCGGTCGCGAACGCGACCCGGCACGCGTGCCGCCCCGCGGAGGCCCGACCGCAGGGAGGAATAGCCGTGAGCGCAAACAATGCTGAAGCGGGGTGCATCTTATGCAACAAGCTTTGGAGCGTTTCCGACCATGTCGGAAACGGTAAAGGCCTCGAACGAGGCCCGGCACGAGTGCCGCCCCGCGGAGGCCCGAGCGCGAGCGAGGAATAGCCGTGAGCGCAAACAATGCTGAAGCGAGGTGCATCTTATGCAACAAGCTTTGGAGCGTTTCCGACATTGTCGGAAACGGTAAAGGCCTCGAACGAGGCCCGGCACGCGTGCCGCCCCGCGGAGGCCCGACCGCAGGGAGGAATAGCCGTGAGCGCAAACAATGCTGAAGCGGGGTGCATCTTATGCAACAAGCTTTGGAGCGTTTCCGACCATGTCGGAAACGGTAAAGGCCTCGAACGAGGCCCGGCACGCGTGCCGCCCCGCGGAGGCCCGAGCGCGAGCGAGGAATAGCCGTGAGCGCAAACAATGCTGAAGCGGGGTGCATCTTATGCAACAAGCTTCAGCGACCGAACCCGGCGCTGTAAGGCAGCCAGGTGGCGAGTTCCGGAAATGCGATCAGGGCGGCGAGGCCGCCGATCATCAGGATGACAAACGGTGCCGCCCCCTGGATGACCTCGGAGAGCGGTGCCTCGGTAATCCCCTTGATGACGAACAGGTTCATCCCGACGGGCGGCGTGATCATCGCCAGCTCGAGATTGATCATGAGCAGCACGCCGTACCAGACCGGGTCGATGCCGAGCGCCGTCATGGTCGGCAGCAGGATGGGCGTCGTGATCAGGATAATCGCGATCGACTCCAGGAACATGCCGAGGATGAAGATCAGCGCCATGACGACGAGAATGAATGCGACCGGTCCGAGCCCGAGTTGTGTGACGGATTCGGTGACACCGACCGGCAGGCGGATTATCGTTATGGCGTGACCGAACATCGCTGCGCCGGCAATGATCATGAACACCATCATCGATGTGCGCATCGTGCCGTAAGCGCAGGCGTATAGGTCTTTGAGCGAAAAGTTGCGGTAGATGACGATGGCGACGAATAGTGCGTAAATCGAGCCTGCGGCTGCGGCCTCGGATGCCGTGAAGATGCCGAAGTAGATGCCGCCCATGACGATGGGCGGCGCCATGACCGCCCAGAACGATCGCTTGAGAGCGCTGGTGACTTTTTGCCATCCGGCCCAATCGGGCGCCTCGACATTCTTTCGCATCGTCGCTTGCGCGATGCAGAATGCCGCGAACAGCAGCGCCATCAGGACACCTGGAATGATGCCCGCAAGAAAGAGCGCGCCGATCGATACTTCCGAGACGATGGCATAGAGGATCATCGGTCCCGAAGGCGGGATGAGAATGCCAAGCGTGCCGCCGGCTGCGATAACGCCGAGCGCGTCGCGCCTTGGATAGCCGAACCGCTTCATTTGCGGGATCGCGCTTTGGCCGATGCTCAGCGCCGTTGCCACCGACGATCCGGATATAGCCGCGAATATCGTGCAGGCCATGACCGTGGCAACGCCGAGGCCGCCGCGAATGTGACCGACCACCGTGTGGGCCATGTCGTAGAGATCGTCGATCACCTTCGCGCGTACCATGACTTGCGCCATGAATACGAACAGCGGGATGGTCGTCAGGATCGGCTTGTCGATATGATCATAAACCGTTGTCGCAACGCTCGTGATGCTCCCCTCGGTCAGGAGCAGGATAGCGGTGGCCGTGAGACCAAGCGCTGCAAAGATTGGAATGCCGGTCAGCAGCAGTAGAATGAGGCCGGCAAAAACGAGAATGATTGTCACGCGCTTTGCCTTTGAAGAAGGCGCTCGGCCAAGCGCGTGAGTGCCACCAAGCCGATCAGAACCGAACCGATCAGCATCGGCGTTTGTGGAATCCAGGTTTGAACTTCGATATAGCCTGACGAGTATTCGCCGAAATCATAGGCAAACTTGATTGCGATCCATGAGCTCCAGCCGAGGATGATCGCAAATGCGAGCACGGCGAGATCCGACCAGACGGCAAGCGCATGCGACAGCCCTGGTCCCGTCCGGCTGCTCAGCAAATCGATGGCAATGTGGTCACCTTTGCGAAGCGCCTCGGCGGTGCCCAGCATGACAATGGCAACTAGGACATAGCCAATGAACTCATCGCCCCAGAGCAGCGGCTTGCCGACAATGTAACGTTGGGTGATCGCGTACGTGACAACGCCCAGAATGAATAGGATCAGCAGTGCGCTCAGCGCACCGCATAGCCACACGAGGCCATAGAACGCGCGTGCGCCAAAAGAGGCGGCAGGTGCCGCCTCCGTGGGTTCGTTCTCATGCATCGCAGAAGCGGCCCTTACAGCTTCTTGAGAAGTTCGATCAGCTTCTTGCTGGCCGCATCATCGCCGACGAACTTCTTGTCGAATGCCGGTCGCATGACCGCTTCGAGGGCCTTGTTTTCAGCGTCGGTTGCGAGATGAACCTTGCTGCCTTTGGCGCGCAGTTGGTCCGGTGCTTTGCCGGATGCTTCGATGGATGCCTCGATCGCCCAGACGGCGGCCTTGTCGCCGGCTGATTTCAGGGCGGCTTTCGCCTTGTCGCTCAGGCCGTCATACCACTTCGGGTTCACGTAGGCGTGGAAGTAGACACTGATTACCGGCAGCACGACGAAATGATCCTGCACTTCGTAATATTTGCGCGATACGGCCGCTGCTACATCCGTCAGGCCGGCATCGATGACGCCGGTGGCGAGTGCCTGATAGACCTTCGATCCGGACATCGACGATGGCGCTGCGCCAAGCGCCTGGAGCGAGGCATTGAACGCAGGCACGAGGCCGCGGATCTTGACGCCTTTAAAGTCGTCCGGCTTGAGCAGGAACTTGCCTTTGGATGTGAATACGGACGTGTTGGTCGTGAAGAACCAGCCGACGTTGCGTACACCCTTGTTGAGCAGTTGCTCGCCAAGGAATGCCGCGGCTTCGGAATTTGGCCATTTCTTCCAAAGTTCGATATCGCCGAAGGCAAATGGCGCGAGCGTCACGTTCATAATCGGCAGCGTTCGGCCCCACTGGAAATTCACCGAGAACGCACACTCGATATCGCCCTTGGCGACAGACACGATGTTCTTTTTCGCGCTGACGAGGCTGTTGGCGCCGAAGATCTGCACGTCGAGATCGCTACCGGCCTCCTGTCGGATTTCCGCGGCCCACTTCTCGATCGTCTTTGCGATGTGATGGCCTGGCGGCAACTGATGCGAGCAGCGCATCTTGGCAGCATGTGCCGCCGTCGAGATCGTCGCAGCGGCTGTCACGGCCGTGATTGTTGCGAGCAACTTACCCATTCAAGTTTTCTCCCGGGTTTGCAGTTACAGATTTGCGGCACGCCCTTGTTTGCAGTTCGGGCATGACGTTCAAGGATGCGAGGCAGGCCCGCACGAGCGAGGGCTCCTTAAGGGAGCCGTCTATGGTCATTCCTGCTGCAGGGCCTTCCTGAGGCCGGTCATGGCTATTCTGCTGCCTCGCGTCGCAGTGACTCTAGCACCTCGGCATTGTGCTCGCCGATCGATGGCAGTTTGGCGGTGTCCGGCGCGACCGGTTTGCCATCGGCTTCGATCGGCAATGGCGGTGCGCGAAAATCCTTTTTGTCGGCATAGCGCGACGTGAGCAATCCGCCCGGCCGGTTGACATGCGGATCGTCATACATTTCAGCCGGCCGCTTTACCGGGGCAAACAGCAGGTCGTTTTCTTCCATGACCTTGATCAGATCATCATAGGTGCGCGTTGCAATGATGTCCGCGATCATCGGTATGGTCCGCTTGCGCCCGACGATCTGGTCGGGCCTGCTCTGCAACGTCGGATCGTCGAGCAAATGCTCCAGGCCGAGCGCGCGACACATCTTTTCCCACTGCCCGTCTGTTGCAGCACCGAGAAAGATCTGACGATCGTCACTGGTCGTGAACAGATCATAAACCGGCCATGAAAACTCGCGCTCCGGCATCGGCGGCGCTTCCGTGCCTTCGATGTCGAACTGTACCATGTGCTGCGCGACCAGAAGCAGGCAACTTTCGAATAGGCCGGATCTGAGAGCCGTGCCTTCACCGGTCTTGTTCCTTTGCAGCAGCGCCCCCAGTACCCCGTAGGCTGCAGACAGGCCGCCGAAGATATCGTTTGCCGACGATCCAATGCGCAGCGGGCGCCCGGTCGGCCCCGTCATGTAGGCCATGCCGGTCATCATTTGCACGACCTCGTCCATGGCGGCGCGATGTTCGTAGGGCCCGTGCAGAAAGCCTTTGCAGGAAGCGACAATCAGCTTCGGGAACTTCTCGCGCAGTTGGCTCGGCGCCAGGCCCATTTTGGCGAGCGTCTCATCGCGGAAGTTTTCAACGAACACGTCGGCGGTTTCGAGAAGTGCGTTGAGTACCGATAGGTCATCAGGATTCTTGAGATCCAATGTGACGGATTTCTTACCGCGGTTGAATGTCGGGAAGAAGCCGGCACCCATGCCGCTGAGGTTGCGTGTCTTGTCCCCTTGCGGCGGCTCCACCTTGATGACCTCTGCACCCATGAAGCGAAGAAACATTCCGCACGACGGGCCCATGATCATGTGGCTCATCTCAACCACGCGAACGCCTTCTAGGGGTGCGAACTCTTGCGCCATTCCAGGTTCCTGGTCACTGATTTGTTCGGCGGAGACGCTTGGCTGCCAAGCGTTGGAGCAGGGACACTAGCATTGCGGTGCATGTCGGAAAACTCCATTGTTCTTTGAGGTTGCTCAGCGCCAATGATGCAGGCTTCAGGCAAGCCGTCCCGTTTTCGGTTTACCTTGCCGGCGGAGGTTTGACAGAGATCGCTCCCACGATGGCTCCGAACCCCACTTGCTTGCCAGAAAGTCGATCGTCGCCCGCACTTTTGCCGGCGGTGAGCGGTTCAACGGGTAGACGGCGAAGATGCCGTCCAATTCAATCGGCTCATGATCGAGGGTGATCGGGGCAAGTTCGCCGGATTTGATTTCACGAGCGATCAGGAACGTTGGCTGATAGATAATTCCTTGCCCTGCCACCGCGGCGGCGACAAGCGCATCTCCGTTGTTGGCTTTGAGCGAGCCGCTCACGTTGACATGCACTTTGCCATTCCTGCCGAATGACCATTGGTTAGGACCGACGGTGCGCGACAACGTGTATCCGAGGCAGTTATGGCTGCTGAGATCCTTGATCGATTTCGGCGTTCCGTGTTCGCGAAGGTATGCCGGCGCTGCGCAAACAACCGTGCGACAAGTGGCCAGGCGCCGTGCGATCAAGCTCGAATTATTGAGGCTGCCGATCCGCACGGCGAGGTCCCAGCCTTCCTCGATCAGGTCGACATGTCGATCGTTGAGGCCAAGCTCGACGGTAAGCTCCGGGTGGTGACCTGAGAGTTCCGGCAACAGTGGCGCGATTTCGCGGATACCGAAAGAGACAGGCGCGCTCAGGCGAAGCGTGCCGCGGACTTGCGCCGTCTCCTTCGATGCTTCGGCATCGGCTGCTTCGAGTTCGGCCAGGATGCGTTCGATGGCGTCGAGATAGTTCCGTCCGGCCTCGGTGAGAGTCATCCGGCGCGTCGTCCTGTGCAGAAGTTTTACGCCAAGCCGGTCTTCGAGGGCTGCCATGTGTTTGGTCGCCATCGTCTGAGACATGCCGAGCGCGCGAGCGGCGGCCGACAGACTGCCGAGGGTGGCCACGCGCGCGAACACCTGCATTCCGGTCACACGATCGAGCATTCAAACAACCTCACACCAATAGTGTGAAGTAATATCACGAAATCCAGAATTATCAAACTAGGAGGCGAGGAGCATATTGCGGCGAGTTCAAAACAATGGAGGTTGACCATGATCGACAATCGCACTGCTCCCTACGCTGCCCTTCTGTTGCGCGTAAGCCTCGGCGTCCTGTTGCTTGCCCACGGACTACTGCTCAAAGTCTTCACCTTCGGTATTCCCAGCACGGTCGGCTTCTTCGAGAGCATCGGTTATCCGGGCTTCTTCGCCTACCTCGTCATTCTCGGCGAGATCGGCGGCGGTCTCGCGCTGATCCTCGGCCTGTGGACACGCTGGATCGCGCTTCTACTGCTGCCGATCCTGATCGGCGCGACACTTCAGCATATCGGCAACGGCTGGCTCTTTTCGGCCGCCAACGGTGGCTGGGAGTTTCCCGCCTTCTGGACCGTGACACTTCTCGTGCAGAGCTTGCTCGGAGACGGGGCCTATGCGTTCCGCCTCGGCCAGGCGCCGAAGGCCGCCCTTCACTCAGCTTAATCCGATCTGTTCACCATCACGCGGTCTTCACGGAGTATGAGATAATACAATGAGATCGTTATTCCGAAACGCGATCGTTGCAGCCGCCGCTCTCCTTATCACTGCGCTGCCGGCATCTGCCCAGAACAAGACGCTTGAACATTACAAGCAGGCTGAACGGATCGCGGCCGAGCGCCTCGAGACGTTCGATACCCTCGACTTCGACGTTTTCACCAATCAAAAGTGGGACCGCCTGAAGGAAAGCCATCACGAGGACATCGTCGTTCACTGGCCTGATGGTCGCATAACGAAAGGTATCTTGCCGCACATCGAAGACTTGAAGCAGATGTTCATCTACGCGCCCGATACGCGCATCCGCGAGCATCCGATCCGCATTGCTCAGGGCGACTGGACGAGCGTGGTCGGCATTCTCGAGGGGACTTTCACCAAGCCCATGCCGCTGGCCGGCGGCAAGGTGGTCCAGCCCACCGGCAAGGCATTCAAACTCCGCATGGCCACGGTCGGGCGCTGGCAAGGCGGCGTGATGGTCGAAGAGTTCCTGTTCTGGGACAACGCGACATTCATGCGCCAGATCGGTCTCGGCGGGTAGTGAGGATTAGCGAGCATCGGTGCGCATCTCACGTTTGCGCATCGCTGCATTTGCAGGAGATGACAATGTCAACACAAACCAACGCAACTACAACTGAACCGAAGAAAACCGCAAAGCCGATTGCTGCCGGCGTGCGCATCGGTCATGTACATCTGAAGGTCGCCGATCTCGACCGTGCGCTTGCTTTCTACTGCGGCGTTCTCGGTTTTGAACTGACTCAGCGCTATGGTCCGGACGCAGCCTTCATCGCGGCAGGTGGCTACCACCATCACATCGGCCTCAATACATGGCAGAGCAAGGGCGGCAGTCCGCCGCCGCCCGGTACAACCGGTCTCTTCCATGTGGCGATCCTCTACCCGACACGAGCAGCGCTCGGCGATGCCCTCAGGCGTCTGGTCGAGGCGCAAATACCGCTTGAAGGTGCCAGCGACCACGGTGTCAGCGAGGCGCTCTATTTGTCGGATCCCGACGGCAACGGTATCGAACTCTATTGGGACCGCGACGAAGGCGACTGGCCGCGATCGAGCAACGGTGAACTTGCAATGTACACACGTCCGCTTGATCTCGAGGGGCTGCTGCGGGCAGCCGACTGACGGTGGGAGGATTGAAACATGCTGGTCAACGGTGAGTGGACGGCCGAATGGCAGCCGGTGCAAGCGACAGATGCAAAGGGTGGTTTCGTTCGCCAAACCTCCGGGTTCCGCAACTGGGTAACGCCGGACGGTGCCCCGGGCCCGACGGGCATCGGCGGTTTCAAGGCAGAGCCGGAGCGCTACCACCTCTATGTCGCACTGATCTGCCCCTGGGCGACGCGCACGCTGATCACTCGCCGATTGAAAAAGCTGGAGGCGGTCGTCAGCCTGTCGATCGTGAATCCGAAGCTTTCAGAGCAGGGCTGGCGGTTCGGTGGTTTTCCGGGCACAACGGAGGACGAGGTGAACGGCGCCACCTTCATGCACGAACTCTACACCCGCGCTGACCCGCACTTCACAGGTCGGGCGACTGTGCCGGTGTTATGGGACAAGCTGACGAAAACCATCGTCAGCAACGAGTCGGCGGACATTGTGCGCATGTTCAATCACGGCTTTGGTGATCTTGGCGATGCGTCGGTCGACCTCTGCCCCGAAGCACTGCGATTGCAGATCGATGCGTGGAACGAGCGGCTTTACGATAGTCTCAACAACGGTGTTTATCGCGCCGGTTTCGCAACTACGCAAACCGCCTACGAAGACGCATTCCACGACATATTCACTGCACTCGACGAACTGGAAGCACACCTGAAGACAGGCCAATACCTCGTCGGCGACCGCTTGTCGGAGGCCGATGTTCGTCTGATCGTGACCCTGTTACGCTTTGATCTGGCCTATCACGGGCTGTTCAAATGCAATCTGCGGCGCATCGCCGACTATCCGGAGATCAGCGCTTACGTCCGGCGCCTCGTGGCAATTCCAGCGATTGGCGAAACGTTCGATATAGACCATATCAAGCATGGCTATTATTCGATCAAAGCGCTCAATCCATCTGGAATAGTTCCGCTGGGGCCGGCTGAGATGTGGCAATGCTGAGCCTTCGATGTTACCTCATGACGCGATTGTCCGGTGCGGACAGTACCTGCTCACGGGGCGCCGCACACGACGAGGGTGGAATTGGCTGTTTGTGACTACGGAGACCGCTGGATGAGTACATCACTTGATTTCGACGTCATCATTATCGGTGCCGGCATTTCGGGCATGTACGAGTTGCACCTGTTGAGAGAGATGGGACTGAAGGTTCGTGTCTTCGAGCAGGGCACGGGCGTCGGCGGCGTCTGGTACTGGAACCGCTATCCGGGCGCTCGGTTCGATTCTGAAAGCTGGTCCTACGGCTATTCGTTCAGCAAGGAAATGCTCGAGGAATGGGACTGGACCGAGCATTTTGCCCCCCAGCCCGAGACCGAACGCTACCTGAACCTATTCGCCGACAAGTTCGATCTGCGCCGCGACATTCAGTTCGAAACGACGATCACTGCCGCGCACTATGACGACGAAAGCCAATCCTGGTCGGTCAGCGATGCCGACGGCAATCGCCACAGCTGCCGCTTCCTGATCACGGCGATCGGTCCGCTGTCGGCGCCGACTATGCCGCGCTTCGAAGGCATCGAAGATTTCGAAGGCGAGTGGTATCACACAGGTCGCTGGCCGAAGCACAAGGTCGATTGGGCCGGCAAGCGCGTCGCCGTCGTCGGCACCGGCGCCTCGGGCGTGCAGGCGATTGCCGAGATGGCCAAGACCGCCGGCCAGCTCACAGTCTTCCAGCGCCGCCCGAACTGGTGCACGCCGCTGCACAACGGTCCGATTTCGAAGCAGGAAATGGCCGAGATCCGCGCACGCTACGACGAAATCTTCGACCTCTGCGATCGCACGAACAACTGCTTCATCCATACGCCCGACCCGCGCGCTGCCATGGAGATGAGCGAAGCCGAGCGCAACGCTTTCTGGGAAGAGTGCTATCGGACGCCCGGCTTCCGCATCTGGCAGGGCAACCTGCGCGATGTGCTGATTGACCGGGAGGCCAACCGCCTGCTCTCGGAATTCGTCGCGGGCAAGATCCGGGAGCGCGTCAACGACCCCAAGGTCGCCGAGATGCTGATCCCGAAGGATCACGGCTTCGGCACACGCCGCGTGCCGCAGGAGACGCGCTACTACGAAGTCTATAACCAACCCAACGTGCGTCTCGTGTCGATGCTCGAAACGCCGGTCGAGCGGGTAACGGCCAAGGGCATCAAGACGACCGAGGAAGAGTTCGAGTTCGACCTGATCGTCTATGCCACCGGTTTCAATGCCGTCACCGGTGCCTTCGATGCCATCGACATTCGCGGCAAGGACGGATTGACGCTGAAGGAGCATTGGAAAGACGGCCCGCTCAGCTATCTCGGGATGCTGGCCACCGGTTTCCCGAACATGTTCATGATTGTCGGACCGCACGCATCGCTCGGCAATATCCCGCGTTCGATCGAGTTCGCGGCCGGCTGGATTGCTCGTCTGATCGGGCATCTCCACGACAGGGGGCTGACGCTCGCCGAAGCGCGCAAAGAGCCTGCCGAGGCCTGGATGAAGTTCGTCGCAGAGAAGGGCGAGGGCCTGCTGACCAACGAGATCGATTCATGGATGACCGGCGTCAACCTGAACGTCGAAGGCAAGCAGGTGCGTCGCCTCGTGCGCTACAGCGGCCCGGCTCCGGAGTTCCGCGCGCTCTGCAACGAGATTGCCGCAAACGACTTTCGCGAACTGCGGCAAGCCTAGCCCGATCTATTCACCAGCACGTGGATCTTCATCGCCTCAGGTGGTTCCATTCGGCAAGGAGAGTGGCGAAAGGCGTATGGGTTCATACGGTTGAGACGCTCGACGCTGCCGATGGGCCACCTGAGGCGACCCGCAGGGCGGGGCCAAATGGCCAAAATGCGTCTTGCTGGAAGCAAGCCTCCGGCATGTCGAACCGCTTGTCCGATGAACCACATCGATCTGCGCGCCTCTCCTTACCTTTTGGCCATTTGGACTCCGTGAAGACCGCGTGATGGTGAATAGATCGGGCTAGATCATTTCCGACTTACGTGGAAATGGATCTATCTGTCTTTTCTCTCACGGCTATTCGGCCTAACGGCCGGCCTCCGAGGGGTGCCGCAATGCGGCGGGTCGCCTGCGCTCCCTCGTTGCGATTCCGGCTAAACCGGAAACGCTCTGGGCTGCGCGGTCCATCTGCAGAACAATCGCTCAGGGTCTCAGAGGGTTGCCAATAAACCGTAGGCCATGCCGCTCAATACGGCACCGGTGAAGCCGAGTGCGATGTAGGCGGCGAAGACGTGCCGTTTGACGAGGGCAAATACTGCCGTCATCGCCGGGATCGAGCTGACGCCGCCGGCAATCACGAAGGCCATTGCTGCGCCGGCGCTCATGCCCTGCTCCATCAGTCCCGCGACCAGCGGCGGTGCGGCATAGGAATTGAGGTACGCCGGCGCGCCGACCAGGGCGCTCAGTATGATCGGCCAGATGCCGTTGCCGCCCAGAATGCCGGCAATCGTCTCGGCCGGGATATAGGCCAGCATCAGGCTTTCCAGGAGATAGGCGAGCGACAGCCACTTGACCAGGAAGTGGGCGTTGGCCACGGCTTCCGTGTAGAACACGTTGCGGCGCTTTTCTTCCTGCCAGAACCGCCATACCGGCCGGCCCTTGAACGGTGAGCCGCAGCCGCAGCAGCCGCCACTTGTCCGTGGCCGCAGCACATCGTCGAACCAGCCGGCACGCGTCGCGGCAAGCACTGCAAAGCCGCCAAGCAGGCCCATGCCGACCGCAGCAAATGTTTTCGCCACGGCAAATTGCACGCCGAGCGCCCCCGCCGTAATCAAAAATGCCGGTGGGTCCATCAGCGGCGACGACAGCCAGAACGCCATCACGGGCGCCAATGGCGTGCCGAGCGCCAAGAGGCCGGCAATGAACGGGATGACTTCGCATGAACAGAACGGCGACAGGCCGCCCATCATCGCCGCAAGCACGATCATGCGCACCTGGCGGCCTTCGAAGGCGCGTGCGACGATCGATTCGGCGCCGCTTGCCTTGAGATAGGCGACTGCCAGCACCGCAAAGAGAATATAGGGTGCAGTATTCGAGAGGGCGCCGAGAGCAAACAGGATCGAAGCCGACAATTGCGCTGGCGCGAAGATCGCCAGGGCCGCGATGATCAGCAGAACCGCCAGCCAGGCGCCGTCGATCTTCGGCAGCCGGAGTCCTTTCAGGGTTTCGACCAGTACCGTCATGCTTTGTCTCCGTCGCTTCCATCGCCGACCTGGTCAGCGCAGCATTGGTTGAGCAGATAGCCTGCAAGATCCTCAATGCGATCGAAGGCGGCCTGATTGCGCACCGCGCGGCCGTCCTTGGTTTGGTCGATCAGGCCTGCGGCTGCAAGAAAGCGCAGGTGGTGGTTAAGCGTCGATGCCGGGATCTCGAGCCGCTTCTGGATCTCGCCGACGTTGAGCCCCTGCCGGCCCGCCCTGACCAGTGCCAGCAGCACAACCAGGCGCGGCTCCGAGCCAATCGCCGCAAATGCCTGCGCCGCTTCCTCCAGGCCGAGGCCGCCATTGTCGTTTTGCGGTAAGCGTAACGTTGACTGTGATTCCATATATCTAGAATTCTAGATATATGAAGACTTGTCAAGCGTCGATTGGCGGGCCGGAGTTTGGCGGCTGGTATTCATCCCTGCTCAGCGCTCGGTCGTTCGCCGCAGGCGGCCGGCCATCGAACGCATCACCTGCAAGGCAAATTCGGGATGGTCATGGACCAGTTCGAGGAACGCGGCACGGCTGATTTGCATGACCTTGCTGTCTTCGAGCGCCATGGCCGATGCACTGCGTGCGCCGTCGTCGACCAGGGCGACTTCACCGAATATGCCGCCTGTTGTGACCTGTTCGAGGTGTTTGCCAAGCGTAACAATCTCGATGGTGCCGGACATCACGATGTAAAGGCAGTCGCCCAAGTCGTGCTCGAGAAAGATCTTCTCGCCCGCATCGAGATCCTGGACCGGCAGATTGCGGCCGCTGAGCATGGCAAGATCGAGGGAGGGAACCGACATCGTCTATTGCACCAAAGCGTTGTTGGCTGCCACCTTACGATGGGCCACCGCTGATAGGAACCTCCGGTTTGACCGGGTGGTTGCCGCGGGGCAAGGCAAGATAACAGTAATTGACCGGCTCACCGGATTCGAATGGAGGGGGCATGTCTGACGCACCGGTTCGTGGTTTTCCCGAGAACGAATTTGCCGGCCGTACGGCGCGCGCACAGCAGCGCCTGGCCGCGCAAGGTCTTGCCGGGCTGCTGGTGATGAGCGAACCGGAGGTGCGCTATTTCAGCGGTTTCCTGACCCAGTTCTGGCAGAGCCCGACGCGGCCCTGGTTCCTGTTTGTGCCTGCTGCCGGCAAGCCGGTCGCGATTATTCCTGAAATTGGGGCAGCCCTCATGCGCCGGACCTGGCTCGACGATATCCGCACCTGGAGCGCACCGGCCCCTGAAGACGACGGGCTCAGCCTGTTGCATGAACTCCTGGCGCCGCTCGCCAGGGCCGGCGACGCGATTGGTGTCATGAAAGGACCCGAGACGTCCCTGCGCATGCCACTCGGTGACTATGAACGGTTGCTCGCTGGCTTGCCGGGCCTGCAGATCCAAGATGCGACGGACCTGGTCCGTGCCCTTCGCATGGTCAAATCACCAGACGAGATCGACAAGATCGCCCATATTTGCGCGATCGCCTCGCGGACCTTCGCCGGGATGCCCGAACTTGCCTACGAAGGTTTGCCGTTCGATGACCTCTTTCGGGCCTTCCGCCGCGCCGCGTTGGCGCAAGGGGCCGATGACGTTCCTTATCTCGTCGGCGGCGCCGATCAGGGCGGATATTGCGACATCATTTCGCCGCCGACGCCACGCCCGCTGGCCACGGGCGACATCGTTATGTTCGATACCGGTGCGACATGGGACGGCTACTTTTGCGATTTCGACCGGAACTTTGCGATTGGTCTGGCCGACGATCAATCGCGGCGGGCCTATGATGTGCTCTGGCGCGCGACGCAGGCGGGTATCGAGGCAGCCCGGCCGGGCGTCACGTGCCGGGAACTGTTCGAGACCATGCACCGGGTGACTGCCGAGATGGACCGGTCGGGCGGTGATGTCGGGCGGTTCGGACACGGGCTTGGCATGCAGCTCACCGAATGGCCGTCACATGCGGCTTTCGATGAGACCGTGATCGAGGAAAACATGGTACTGACGCTGGAGCCGTCGCTCGGTTACGGTGACGGGCGTGTCATGGTGCATGAGGAAAACATCGTGGTGGGCGGCGATGGCGCAAGATTGCTGACCGAGCGGGCAGCGCCCGAGCTGCCGGTCATCTGAACCCGGGAGGAGGCCTTTCCATGAAGTTCGACTTCGACACCGATGCCGGCATGGCGAGCCGCGCCAGGCTCGGCGTCATTGTGCTTGAAACGGACGAGACGCTCGAAGCGGAGTTCGCTCGCATGACCCGGCTCGACGGCGTTGCGGTTTATCACACGCGGATACCCATGGCCGCGCAGGTCAGCGCCGATACGCTCGCCCAGATGGAACACGACTTGCCGGCGTCTGCCAGGCTGCTGCCGTCGTCCGAGCGCTTCGATGCGATCGGGTACGGCTGCACGTCGGCCTCGGCCGTGATCGGTTCTGATGGCGTGGCCGCGGCGGTTCACAAGGCGTTGCCGGGGACCGCGGTCACCAACCCGCTGGCCGCGATCATCGCCGCCGGGGCCGAACTCGGCGCACGCCGCCTCGGCTTCATCACGCCCTATGTGCCGGAGGTCTCATTGCGCATGCGCGAGCGACTGGAGGATGCCGGTTTCGAAATCGCAGCCTTCGGTTCGTTCGAAGAAGAAGACGACCGCGTCGTTGCTCGCATATCGGAAGCGTCGATTCGGTCGGCAGCCGAAGATCTGGCAGGCCAGGCATCGCTCGATGCGATCGTGATTTCGTGCACGAGCCTCAGGTGTTTGCGCGTCATCCCGATGATTGAAGCCGAGACCGGCCTGCCTGTAATTTCCAGCAACCAGGCGCTCGGCTGGCACATGCTACGCCTCAGTGGCATCACCGATACGCAGCCCGAGTTCGGCCGGCTGTTTCTGCATTGATACCAGCAGATACCATTGCAAGACCGGTCAAGCCGTAAAGCCCACCTCGAGCAACGGCTCGTTATCGATGACGCGCTGGTATGAAAGGCGCGTGAGATCGATCGTCTGGTAGCTCCCATGGACCAGCAGTTCCGTCAGCGCGCGGCCGATGGCGGGGCCCTTCTGGAGTCCGGCGCCGGAAAACCCGATGGCGACGTAGAAGTTCTCGAGACCGCCGACCCAGGGACCGATGATGGTGTTGCCGTCGAGACGGTTGATCGCATAGTGACCCGCCCAGCTTCGCTCGACCTTGATTTGTTCGAATGCCGGCACGCGATGGGCGAGGGCCGGCCACATCACGGTCTCGAAATACTCGTGGTCCTGTTCCGTGATGTCCCAGCGAAAGCCGCCGGCATCTTCTCTGCGCGTAATGCCGGCCGCGAAGCCTGGCCCTTCCGTGCGAAACGCAACCCCGCTCGGATCCTTCGTCAGCGGCAGCGGGTCGAGTGCCGTTGCCGGCTTGAAGAAGAACGTCGGGCGGAACAAGGGCTCGACGGGCACCTTCATGGCGACCATCGCACAGATCTCGGGCGCCCAGGCACCGGCGACGTTGACCACGGTCTCGGCCTGGAGTTCGTCGCCGGAAGCGAGTTTGACGCTCGTCACCTTGTTTCGATCGTAACCGAGACCGACGACGCGGTCCTTGATGTATTTGACGCCGAGCTGGGTTGCCTTGCGGCGAAAGCCCATGACGGCCGCGTATGGGTCGATGAAGCCGTCTGCAGGTCCGTAAAGCCCGGCATCGATGTCATCTGTGCGTAATGCAGGGAACCGGTCCTGGACCTCGGATCGGGTTAGTAATTCGTTGTTGACGCCGAGGCTGGTCTGGGTTCGCCAGTTCTGTTCTGTAGCGGCAACCTCTTGTGGACCTGCGACCAGGTGCAGGTAGCCGTACTCGTGAAACGGGAAGCTGCCGGGCTCACCGTCGACATCCATCAGGCGGGCGAAGTCGCGATAGACCTCTTGGCCGTAGCGCGACATCTCGATGTTCTCTGGCAGGCCGTGCATCAGGCGCACGCCACCGGCCGAGCGCGGCGCCGCGGCAAGCGAATAGGTCGGGTCGGGCTCGATGACGATGAGTTCGTCGGCATGGCCGGCAACCGCCATGTGATAAGCAAGCGACGATCCCATGATGCTGCCGCCTATAACGACGATCGGGCTCATTGTGTCAGCCATCCTTTTCCATCGATCCCTCACCCGGCAGCAATGGCGGCGCGGATCTTCTCCGCATTGGCCTTCAGGACTTCGGGCTTTTCCATCTCGCCGGTGTGCGGGCGTAGTTTGATGCCGTCGTGGCGCGGCAGGACATGGTAATGGAGATGGAACACGACCTGGCCGCTCGCGACTTCGTTGAACTGTTGAACGGTGAGGCCCGGTGCAGCGAAGGCACGCATGACGGCCTTGCCGACGTGCTGCACGGTCTTGAGGCAGGCAGCGAGCTGTTCCGGCGTGGCATCGAGCATATTGCGCGCGGGCGTCTTCGGAATCACCAGGACGTGGCCGTCGCAGCGCGGCATGATGTCCATGATCGCCATGGTGTCGGCGTCCTCATAGACGTTTTCACATGGCAGCTCACCGCGCAGGATCTTCGCAAACACGTTGTCGTTGTCGTAGGCCATGTGACCTCCTTGTGCCGTTCTGTGTCAGTCGTCAGCAATGCCTTGAGGGACAATAGCCCAAAGCATTGCGCTTGCGACGGTGTCGGCGGATTATGAGCCTGCGTCAAGCCGGCCGGGGTCAAGGAGGGCGCGGGATGTCTGAGTTGTTACAGGAGGCCTATCGCGCGATCGACGCTGACCGGCGCTACGACGCGGATGCCGACATCGTGCCCGGTTATCTCGCGGCACGCTCCATGCAGCGCAAAGTGATGCTGGGTTGCAGCCTCGTCGTGATTACCGGCATGGCGATCCTGATCGCGGTTGCAATGAGCGGCAACACATCGTTTGTCTCGTGACGCCGCTGTCGCGACCGGTTCAAACCCAGGGACGGCCCGCCGCGATCTTGCTTTCGTAGGCCGCAATCGCATCCGCCTTTTCCATCGTCAGGCCGATGTCGTCGAGACCGTTGATCAGGCAGTGCTTGCGGAACGGATCGATCTCGAAGCTGTCGGTCTTGCCGTCGGGCCCCTGAACGGTCTGGGCTGGCAGGTCGACGGTGATCTCGGCACCGGGCAATTCGAGCAGGAAGCGCAGGAGTTCGTTGACCCGGGCCTCCGGCAGTTTGACCGGCAGAATGCCGTTCTTGAAGGTATTGTTGTAGAAGATGTCGGCAAATGAGGGTGCGATGATGCATCTCAAGCCGAAATCGAGCAGCGCCCAGGGTGCATGCTCACGGCTCGAACCGCAGCCGAAGTTGTCACCGGCGACCAGGATCGTCGCTTTGCGATAAGGCTCCTTGTTGAGAACGAAATCGGCAATTTCGCTGCCGTCCTCGTTGAATCGGAGTTCGGCAAACAGCGCGCTACCAAGCCCCGTCCGCTTGATGGTTTTGAGATAGACCTTCGGGATGATCGCGTCGGTATCGACGTTGATCATGTTCAGGGGAGCTGCGACACCGGTCAGCGTCGTGAATTTGTCCATCGGTCTTCTTCCCAATCCTCAAGGCCAGACTACAGCTGCGCCACCGCTTGCCAGCGCCAACCGCTGTCCCTTTAATGCCGACAACGCTGTGCCCGTCAAGTCGCAGATGCATCAATGGCGACGCGCCTCATTGCAGAACGGCAAGAAATCGCATTGATTGTCGTTCCTGCCGACGCAACCCAGCACGTGACCCTCCAAAAATGATTGATGACGCCAACCCTCGCCGCTCCTATCGCATCGGCATCGATGTCGGCGGCACGTTCACCAAGGCCGTGCTCGTCGACCATCTAACGAAGGCGGTGGCGGCACGCTATTCCGTACTCACCACCCATGACCATCCGCGCGGGGTCGCGCAAGGCGTCGTCGAGGTGTTTCGCAACGTACTCGCACAATCCGGCGTCGGGCCCTCCCAGATCGTTTTCCTCGCTCATTCGACCACGCAGGCGACCAATGCGCTGCTCGAAGGCGATGTCGCGCGCGTCGGCGTGATCGGAATCGCCGGCGAGAACGCGGCCAAGCTCGCCGAACCGCAGGTCGCCATCGCTCCGATCGACCTCGGCGGTGGTCACGAAATTCAAACCGCCAACCAGTTCATTGTTGCCGAGGCGCTCGATGACGCGGCGATCGAAAATGCCATTGCAGCACTTTCCGGAGACGGCGCCGAGGTAATCGTCGCATCCGCCGCGTTCGGCGTCGACAACACGGAAAGCGAAGAGTGCGTGCGATCGATCGCCGAAAAGGCCGGTCTGCTTACGACCTGCGGTCACGAGATCACGCGTCTCTATGGGCTCAACATCCGGACCCGCACTGGCGTGATCAACGCCTCGATCCTGCCGAAGATGCACGCCACCGCCGAGATGACCGAACAGAGCGTGCGCGAGGCCGGCATCGAGGCACCGCTGATGATCATGCGCGGTGACGGCGGAGTCATGAACATCGCCGAAATGCGCCGCCGGCCGGCGATGACCATGCTGTCGGGACCGGCGGCCAGCGTGGCCGGTGCGCTGATGCACTTGCGGGTTGCAGACGGTATTTATTTCGAGGTCGGCGGCACCTCGACCAACATCGGCGTCATCCGCAACGGCCGGCCGACGGTTTCCTACGCCCGTGTCGGCGGGCACGAAACCTATGTCAGCTCGCTCGATGTCCGCGTGGTCGGCATCGCCGGCGGCAGCCTGATCCAGGCCGAGCCCGGCCGCATCGTCGATGTTGGCCCGCGCAGTGCCCATATCGCAGGCCTGCCCTATGCCGCCTTTGCCGATCCCGACGACATGGCGGCACCTGTCCACGAAACGTTCGTTGCGCCAGATGGTGCCGGCCGGCGGTACGCCACTGTGCGCGTTGCCAACGGAACGCGCTATGCGCTGACCACGACGTGTGCCGCCAACGTGCTCGGCCTCGCCCCACCGGGCAGCCATGCGCACGGCAACCGGGACGCGGCACGACGCGCCTTCGTGCCGCTTGCCGAACTTCTCGGCACGGATGTCGAAGCTGCCGCCCGGCGGGTTCTCGATGCGGCAGCCGCCAAGGTCATTCCGGTCGTCGAGGAACTGATCAGCGATTACGACCTCGATGCCGATCAATGCCTGCTGGTCGGCGAGGGCGGCGGCGCGGCGGCGCTGGTGCCCCATGTTGCAGCGCTAACGGGGCATGCCTTCGAGATCTCGAAGGATGCCGAAGTGATTTCCTCGATAGGTGTGGCGCTGGCGCTGGTCCGCGATGTCGTCGAACGGGTTGTGCCGCATCCCGGGCCCGAGGATGTGCAGGCGATCCGTGCTGAGGCGATCGATGCGGTTGTGCGGCTTGGTGCTGATCGTGATGCGGTCGATGTTACAGTCGAGGTCGACACCCAGACCGGACGGGTACGGGCCACGGCGGTTGGTGCCGCGGAAATGAACGTACGCGATGAGACGGGAGCGATTTCCGAGGCCGAGGCACGCTCGATTGCGGCCAGCGCCTTGCATGTCGGTGCCGATGAGCTCTGCCTGATCGGCGAGACGTCGGGTTTCCGGGTATACGCCCAAGGTACCACCATGCCGGCCCGGATCCGAACGGTTGACTGGACCGGAAGCATCCGGGTCCAACGCCGCCAGGCGATTGCCGAGACCGCAACGGTGAGAGACGCCGGGCCAGCGATCAAATCGCTGCGCGGCAAGGCGATCACCGAGGGTAGCAACGGCGAAAGCGAACCGGGCCTGCTGCTCTTGCACGGCCGCCATCTGACCGACCTGACAGGGCTCAACGACATCGACCAGATCCTTGCACTTGCCGAGAGTGAACTTGGCGGACATACGGGAGATGAGGCCATCGTATTGATCGCAACGCCGGCTCGGTGAACCAACTCCGACCGGAGCCAGTGGCGTTGCCGGGCGCAGCCGAACCGATGTTGGCCGTGACCGAGCGATACTCTCATGGGTCATCCCGGCGCGTGTCAGATACGCACCGGTATGACCCCTGAGTGAAGCAAGTGAATTCCTTTCTTTCGGAGATCCCTACCTGATCAGTTCTTGTTGAAGGGCTTGAGGTCAGCCTCGGCGCCGGCCGGCAGCGGCGTGCGCGCGACATTCATGATCATGGCGAGCAGCGAATAGTGACCGCAGATCGTCGCCATGTCGATCACGCCCTGCTCGCCGAAGGCCGATTTGGCACGGTCGTAAGTGGCATCCGAGACCTGACCGTTGGTGTGCAACTCGATGCAGAAGTCGTAGACGGTCTGCTGTTCGGCGGTCAGTTTGTCAGGCCGCCGGCCTTCCCTGATCGCTTCCGAAATGGCGGGGTCGAGGCCCGCTTCTTCAGCGATCTTGCGGTGGGCGAGCCATTCGTAGTTCTGCGTCCAGCGTCGCGCCGTAATGATGATCGCCAACTCGGAGAGCTGCATCTCGAGGGCGGATTCGAAGCGCAGGTAGTGGCCGAGGTTGTTGGCGGCATCGAGCACCGCCGGACTTCGCAACAGCGGGATGAACGGCCCACCGGGCTCGCGGCCGCGTTTGGCACGGAATGCTTCGACCGCGGCACGCTGTCCCTCGGTCCAGTCGGCTTCGGGGATCGGCGGCATGCGGTCATCAGGCGACGAGCCCGCAGGCGGCACGTCGCGCATGGCATCGGTAATGCCGGCTTTGGTCATGTTTGGCTCTCCGTTGTCGGGGTGCGGTTAACTCACGTTGGCCGCAATGTGCGGCGCGGGGCGGTCTGGAGCAAGCATGAGCGTTGGAAATCACATGCTTGCCCTTGTCACCGCCGTTGGCTATGGGCTCTGGCCATGAACCTTTATCGCGCCTTCGCAACTGTTGGCGGCCTCACCATGGTGAGCCGCGTGCTTGGTTTCGTGCGTGACATCCTGATTGCCGCCGCCCTTGGCACCGGCCCGGTGGCGGATGCATTTTTCGTCGCCTTCCGCTTTCCCAACCTCTTCCGCCGCCTGTTCGGTGAAGGCGCTTTCAACGCTGCCTTCGTGCCGCTGTTTGCCAAGCGCCTCGAGGGTGACGGCGAGCAGGAGGCGACCGAATTTGCCGGCGAAGCGCTGGCCGGCCTCGGCTTCGTGCTGATCATCTTTTCTGCCATAGCCATGCTGGCCATGCCCTGGCTGATGGTCGTCCTGGCGCCGGGCTTCGTCGGCGATCCCGCGAAATACGACCTTGCCGTATCGATGACGCAGATCGCGTTCCCCTATCTCTTCTGCATGTCGATCGTGGCGCTACTCTCGGGCGTGCTCAATTCGCTGCACCGCTACTGGGCCGCTGCCGCCGCACCGATCGTGCTCAACATCGTGCTGATCACCGCGCTCATCATCGCCATTGCGCTCGGCTACGCGAATGAGCCGGGTGCCGGCTACATCCTGACAATTGGCGTGACGGTCGCGGGCCTCGCCCAGCTTGCCTTGTTGTGGTTCGCGGTGCGCCGTGCCGGCCTCACGATCCCGTTCAAGCGGCCGGTTTATTCGCCCGCCATGCGCCGCCTGGTCGGGCTCGGCATTCCGGGGTTGATTTCCGGCGGCATCACGCAGATCAACATCGTCGTCGGCACCATCATCGCCTCGCTGCAGGCCGGCGCCGTGTCATATCTCTACTACGCCGACCGGCTCTATCAGCTCCCGCTCGGCATCGTCGGCATTGCGATCGGCGTCGTGCTGCTGCCGGAACTCTCGCGCCAGTTGCGCGCCGGCGACCGGGCAGCCGTGATGGACGCCCAGAACCGCTCGCTCGAATTCGCCCTGGTCCTCACCATCCCGGCCGCGATCGCGCTCGGCGTTCTGGCCGAACCGATCATCTCGGTGCTGTTCGAGCGCGGCGCCTTCGCCGCCGTCGACACCGCCAACACCGCACCGGCACTGATCGCCTTCGCGCTGGGCCTGCCGGCGTTCGTGCTGATCAAGGTCTTCCAACCGGCCTTTTTCGCCCGTGAGGACACGAAGACACCGATGTATCTGGCGCTGGTCAACATGGCAGCCAACGTCGCCCTGTCGCTGGCCTTGTTCTTCACCTTCCAGGCCGCCGGCTGGCGACCCCACGTCGGTATCGCGCTCGCGACTTCCGTGGCGGGCTGGCTCAACGCGCTGCTGCTCTGGTGGCTGCTGGTGAGAGCCGGCGACTTCGCCTGGGACGGCAGGCTGGCCCGCAACCTGCCGATTGTCGTGGCGGCGTCGGCGTTGATGGGCCTCGTGTTGTGGTGGGGCGTGCCGCTGCTTGGCGTCTATCTGGCGGCGACTGCGCCGCTCTGGCTGCGGGTGGTGGCGCTGGGTGTCCTGGTGGTCGCAGGCGCAGCGGTGTTTTTCGGAGCGGTGATAGCGACGGGGGTGTTGCGGTTGGGGATGTTACGGCGGGGGTAGGCTGCGGTTGCGGGCGTTTGCAGAGGAAGCCGTCATTGCTGGCTTACCCGAAACACACCACACAACATTCGCATTTTCCAGCAGCTGACATTGGTTGTGCGGCGCGGAATCTCACTTTTGACCCGAAGGCGACGAAACCATGTTACCTACTATAGATGGACGCACCCCAAGATACGATTGATCAGCTTCGGCTATTGGAAGAGCGCTTGCTCGATCCTCAAGTGCGCGTATGCTTCGATCAAGTCGACGCGTTGCTCGCTGAGAATTTTCGCGAGTTTGGCAGTTCTGGGCGAAGCTATGATCGAACGACCATCGTCAGAAAGCTAGGGGAGCATCCGCACTTTGACGGGCCACGAACAATAAGAAACTTCAAAGCGGAATTACTCGCACCAACCGTCGCGCTGGTTACTTACGAGATCGTCGAATCTTCAACGCTGCGAAGTTCAATTTGGCAGTTGTTCTCCGGCCAATGGCGAATGGTATTTCATCAAGGTACGAAGGGGAATACTTGAGCATCGCGAATTCTCCTCCTGGCCCAAGGCAGAGGTGCCTTTGTCTATCGATAAGGCTCTGTTCTGCCTGAATGTTGTGACACCTAGCTGACAGACGGTTCGTCACCAGCGAGGATACCATGAAGGCTCAGGATTTTCAGGCACTTGTCGGGCAGTTGGGGGATCTCAGCCAAGTCCAGCGCGAGGCGCTGGTCGAGGCGCTGACGGCGACGGGCTCGGACGAGGAGGTCGTCGCTCTGATCGAGACGCGGTTCGCCGCGGCGCCGGCCTGCGGCCATTGCGGTGCGAGTGACTTCAAGCCATGGGGCTCGGCCTCCGGTCTCAAGCGCTACATGTGCAAGGCGTGCGAGCGCACCTTCAACGCGCTGACGGGCACGCCGCTGGCAGGGCTCAGGCTGCGCGAGAAGTGGCTCGACTATGCCCGCGCACTCGTCGACGGTGTCAGCCTACGCAAGGCGGCAGCGCGCACCGACATTCATCTGGAGACATCGTTCCGCTGGCGTCATCGTTTCCTCGCGGCGGCCAAGGACAAGAAGGCTGGCGCCGTAACCGGCATCGTCGAGGCGGACGAGACATTCATTCTCAAGTCGGCCAAGGGCTCGCGCAAATTGGTCGGCCGAGCGCCCAGGAAACGTGGCGGCAAGGCCAAGAAACCGGGACTTTCCACAGACGAGCACGATGCCATTCTGATCGTCCGCGATCGCCATGGCGAGACCACCGATGCGATCCTCACCGACCTCAGCGCTGAGGCGATCGGCGCGCACTTGAAGCCCGTCGTCGCTAAAGACGCCGTGCTCATCACCGACGGCAACAAGTCTTACGAGGCGTTCGCGGCCGAGACCGGCATCACCCAGATGGCGCTTGTTGCTGCGCAAGGTGAGCGGACCATTGGCTGCTATCACACCCAGAACGTCAGCGCCTACCAGAGCCGCTTTAAGGGCTGGATGGCGCGCTTCAAGGGCGTCGCTTCGAAATATCTGCCGAGTTATCTCGGCTGGCGCCGCATGATTGAGCGGGACGGCGATCGACTTACGCCCCGCCACTGCCTGGCTGGAGCCATGAGTTAGCGGGGAAATCTACATTGGAGCCGAACAGAGCCATCGATAATGGTCCGCTCTGGATAGCACCATTCGCACAATGAGAGAGCCAAATCGCGTTCTCAAAGGTTCTCGTTTAAGGGAGGTTCCATGCCGGACAAACGGACTGAAATTGACATGACGAACTCGGCAGATGTTGAGTGGGTTAAGTCACAAAAGGAACCAGCACTTTGGCACCAAGCAGCTGTAGCCGTGATCGCCTATTGTCACGACGACCACGGCTTTTTGCAGTGGCTCTTCAAACAAAGAGAAATGGATCGTGCAACTGCGGGCTGGCTCTTGTTCTGGCCTGAAGGATCGCTTTACCTGCGTGGTCAGACGAACCACTTCGGACTACTTGATTATGTAAGCGAAACAGAAATGGTTCAGATGCTTAATGCACTTTGCGAGCGCAGCGAGACGATGGGATTCGACCATGATCAACTTGGGCTTGACGCGGAGGTCGAAACGGAGCGCCAGAGGTGCCTTGATGTTGTTGCCCAAAGGGAAGTCGCTAACGGCATAATTGTGCCAACAAATATTATTTCCTGCAAATTTGCTCCGCCGTCATCCCGAAAGCATGACGCTGAAGAAGGTGGGCTGATCCGAATTTACGATAATTGATGCTCGCGCACCTGATCGCGTCCGTAGTTGGCCCATCACGACATGCCCATATCGCGCCGCAATGGCAGCGATCACCAGCAAGAGACATTGCTTGCCGATTGGGCTGAAGCCTGTCGACTTCTGCAAATCGGATTGAGCGGCTCGCGCCAGCGGCCAGGCCCGCAACAAACGTTGGGCCGGATTCGCCCCCCGCCTACGCGGGAATGATGAAGAGTGTGGGGCAAAGTTTGCAGCACATGCAGGTTGAGCCGTCCGCGATGGCGCGTTCCCGCTGCCCGCTCCGAAACAGCGGGCTTGGCCGTCGACGCGCTCCGCGGGCCCAACCACCTGCCGCCCACCCACCATCTTCAACCAAGCTTAATCTCCCCGCCCTACAATGCCGGCGTCCCAAACCTGACGAAGCGCAGTCTCGCAATGCCGAATTCCCGAATAGCGCTGGCCCTCGCCGCACTACCCTTCCTACACGCCTGCAGTGGATCGCCGCCGGAAAGCCCGCATGTGGCCTACGAGCGGTATTACCAACTCGTCGCCAATGGCCGAAGCTTTGCCGAGGACATCAAATATCATGCCCAATCGAGGGTTCGCGAGATACTTGCGAAGGTCGACGAAAAGGTCGCCTCAGGCGCAATGAGCGCTGAAAAGCTCAAGGAATTCTATTTACGCTTGACCCAAAAGCTGGCCCGCTGCGGCAAGCTCGAACTGACCCGCGAAGAAGTCAACGGCCGCGAGGCCCGGATCGAATACAACGTCACCGACACATGCTCGACTGTGGCGGCCAAACGAACCCTCCACATAACCATGGTCCTCGAAGGCGGCTGGAAAATTCAATCGGACGAATTGAAAACGGACTTTCGCTAAACGCCTGAGCGTGGAAGACCGAAGCGATTGCAAGGTGCGCTGCACATCTGCCAGCGCACCCTGCAACTATGGCTTCGTGGTCCGATCGTGTGACGCTCTCTAGTACAGCGCCACCGGGTTCCCGGGCGATCCCGTTGCACCCTTCATCTTGAGCGGCGACCAGACGAATAGAAACTCGTACGCCTTGTCGGCGGCGAGCTGGGTGAGGTCCATATTCTCCAGGTTCCAGATGCCGCGTTTTGTCTGCAGTTTGATGTGGCACTCAAAGGGTTGCGTGCCTTCCCCGGCAGCTCCTTTCCCGACAGCCTCCGTTGCCCACGTGTCCGAACCCGTCAGGATAATCTTTCTCTCCGCCATGTATTCGCACGCGGAGATCCCGAACCCGGGTTCCCCCGCGTTGAAGTCTTGCACCTTTTGCGCCTTTTCGGCGGCACTGAACTTGTCCCAGTCTTTGGGATGCCAGATGTTGCCGTGTCCGGTGTGCAGGAACACGCAGTCACCTTCGCCGATCGGCTCGATGCCCTGTCGTTTGACCATGTCCTGAACGTCCTTGGCTGTAATGATGCCCGGATCGCTCGCATCATTTTCCTTCGGGATCGGAAGCGGTCCACCACGCAAGGCAACTGCGTCGAGAAGCACACCCCGGCAAACGTATCCCTTCTGTGCGACATGCTCGACGCCCAGCGGCCCCATGCCGTAGGCGCTGATACCTTTGTCGCTGAGCATACGGCCGTTATAGAAGAACATACCCTTTGACGTGATCACGCCGATGTGGCCGGGGCCGTCGAATTGCGTACCGATCTGGCCGATCTCGGTCGCAAGGTATTCGTCATTGTAGACGAGCTTTTGATTGCCGAACGGACCGCCGGTCGGCAGGCCGGGGATGGTCATGCGCCAGCCGCGCGATCCGAATGCGGGAGCATCGCCGGCATAGATCTTACCGAGCGTCGCGACCTTTCCTTGCTTGACGAGCTTGACGGCCTTGAGAACAAGCTCGGGCGTCGTTCGATTTACTGCACCTGCTTTGTCATCAGCACCCCATTCGGAAGGTGCCCAATTTTGCGTCAAAGGTTCATCATTGACGTCTTGTGCGACGGCCATCGTTCCCGCAGTACAGAGGAACAGACTGGCGCAGGCAAATAGGACAGAGCGATTCATGGCTTTCCTCCAAGCTTGCCACAGACAAGGTGGCGAAGCCGAAGGTTAACGGCTTCCACGGCAGCCGACAATGCTCCGAGCTCGCCAAGATACCGCCTAATCCGACATCAGCACCGGCGTCGTCATCTGTTGCAAGATCGTATTCGTGACACCACCGAAGGCCTTTTCGCGCAATCGCGAATGCCCGTAGGCGCCCATGATCAAGAGGTCGGCACCGGTATCGGCGAGATAGTTGAGGATTACGGCATCGGTCGAGGCATCGGCAAAACTCTGGCTGTCGACCCGCGCCGAGATGCCGTGCCGTTCGAGATGGGCGGCAATGTCGGTGCCGGGCCTGTCGCCGTGCGCGCCGCGCCGTGCGTCGGGGTTGATGACGAGTACGATCACCTCGCTTTTGTCGCCGCGTCCCTGGAGCAGCGGGATGGCATCGTTGATCGCACGCACCGCCTTCTTGCCGCCGTCCCAGGCGATCACCGCCTTGCGCACGTTGAAGTCGGGCCGTCCGACGTAGGGCACGATGTAGAGCGGCCGGCCGGAGCCGAACAGTACGCCCTCGAGCAGCGACTCCTGGAACGCTTCACCTGAATCGTCCGGATTGGGCTGGCCGATGAAGGTCATGTCGGCATGTCGGGCATAGAACGAGAGCCGTGCCGGCGCCTTGGTGGCACTGCAGCGCACGATCTCGCTGGTGTGTTCGACGTCGGCGTCCTTTGCCGCCGCTTCGAATTTCGCCACCGCCGACTGCGCCGCCTTCTGCACAATCTCCTGCTGCGCTTCGCTGAGCGAGGAGGGAATTTCAATCCCGACGTATGTCGAAATCGTCGACTTCAAGGACAGCGCCAGCCCTTTGACGCGGGCATCCTGGCGCTTTGCCAGAGCAATCGCGGCCTTGGTCCTGTGCGCACAGGCATCGCTGTCGTCGAGCACCACGAGAAGATCTTTGAAGGCCATTGTTGCCGCGCTCCGTTGTCTGGTGTTTTGGTCACCGGTCCCTCTATTATCACTGGTCACTGCTCGAATTGATGCAGGTCAAATGGGCCGTGCCAAATCGACCGATATGGCCCGACGGTTTCCATTAGATGAGGGAGGGTTTGGGAGGTCTCCTCCCGAGCGGGTATGGGCGGCAGCCCACTTCGCGAAGCGAAACAGCGGCTCTTCCCGCGGCATCACGTTGCCGGCCGTCTCTCGAGGCGAATGATAGCTTGCACCAACTTGCAACGCACGTCATAACGCCGGGCGTTCGCCAGAAGGATTTCGATCATGACCCAACTGCCAGCCATTTCGCCGCGCGTTTTTTCCGGCATGCAGCCGACCGGGGCGCTGCATCTCGGAAATTATCTTGGCGCCATGGTGCAGTGGATCAAGATGCAGGAAACCCACGAGTGCATTTATTGCATCGTCGACCTGCACGCGATCACGGTCTGGCAGGATCCCGAGGAACTGCGCCAGTCGATCCGGACGGTGACGGCGGCCTATCTCGCCTGCGGGCTTGACGCGAAAAAGAGCATCATCTTCAACCAAAGCCAGGTCACGGCCCATGCCGAATTGGCCTGGGTGTTCAACTGCATCGCGCGCATGGGCTGGCTCAACCGCATGACGCAGTTCAAGGAAAAGGCCGGCAAGGACCGCGAGAACGCTTCCACCGGCTTGTTCGTCTACCCGAACCTGATGGCAGCCGACATCCTCGCCTACCGGGCAACCCACGTGCCGGTTGGCGAGGACCAAAAGCAGCATCTCGAGCTTTCGCGCGACATCGCCCAGAAATTCAACAACGACTACCGAGAAGCGATCATCTCGGCCGGCTTCGAGGATGGCGAATTCTTTCCTCTGCCCGAGCCGATCATCCAGGGCCCGGCGACACGTGTCATGAGCCTGCGTGACGGCACCCGCAAGATGTCGAAGTCCGAGCCCTCGGAGATGTCGCGCATCAACTTGTCGGACGATGCCGATACCATCGCCAACAAGGTACGCAAGGCGCGAACCGATCCCGAGCCCCTGCCATCTGAGGAAAAGGGCCTCAAAGGACGCGCCGAGGCCGAAAACCTGGTCGGCATTTATGCCGCGCTCGCAGGATCGACACCGGCCGACGTACTCAAGGAATTCGGCGGCGCCCAGTTCTCGAAATTCAAGCCAGCGCTCGCTGACCTGGCGGTATCGAAGCTCGGGCCGATTGCAGCCGAAATGCAGCGCCTGACCGACGATCCGGCCGAAATCGACCGCGTGCTGGCCGACGGTTCGGCCCGCGCCAATGCCATTGCCAGCCCGATCATGACCGTCGTCAAGGACATCGTCGGTCTGTTGCGGACATGAGCTGCACAACCTAAAATTGTGCAGGACAGTTTTTTCTTTGCCAAGTGGCAACAGACATGGCAGCGTGAGCCCATGCCGACGAGCAGACAACGCCGCGCCTTCGAAGAAGGCCACTGGCGAAAATTTCTGGTAATTGTTGACGAGAGCCCGGAAGTCGATGCCGCGCTCTACTTCGCTGCGAACCGCGCCGCCCATACGGGCGGATCGCTGGTCCTGCTTTATGTGATCGAGCCGCAGGAATTCCAGCACTGGATGGGCGTCAAGGAAATCCAGAAAGAGGAAGAAACCCAAAAGGCCAAGGCGCTCTTCCGCTTGTTCCGGCGCAAGCTCGCCAATGCCGGCCTCGACGACGTCGCCTGCGAGGATGTGATCCGCGAGGGCAGTCTGGCCGAGCAGATTCTCGAAGCCATCGAGGACGATGAGGACATCGCAATCATGGTGCTCGGTGCCGGGATCGACACCAAGGGACCAGGCCCCCTGGTCTCGACGCTTGCGACCGGCAAGCTGGCCGGCACATACCCGATCCCGATCACGATCGTGCCGGGAAACCTGGGTCTCGACGACGTCAAGACATTGGCTTGATGAACTGGCTGCCTTGCCCGCCGGCACCGCTTGGAGGCGCAAAATGCAAGCGCCGGTGCTTGCAAATTGACTGGATAGAACTATTCTAAACTGAGATTGACGTGGCTGCGGGACTCGTGGTTTGCAGCATGTTGGATCCCCGTCAGGTCCATTGCTTAGCCGTCCGCCGACCATATTCAGCAGCGCGCGCAGGTGAGCGCAGGAGAAACAAGCACATGTTTATCCAGACCGAAGCGACTCCCAATCCGGCCACATTGAAGTTTTTGCCGGGGCGCAAGGTGCTTTCCGAGGGCACGGCCGATTATCGCTCTGCAGACGAGGCCGAGCAGTCCCCGCTGGCGCTCTCACTGTTTGGCATAAGCGGTGTCGCCGGCGTGTTCCTGGGCGGCGACTTTATCTCGGTGAGCAAGTCCGACGATGAAGAATGGCAGCACATGAAGCCCGCGATCCTTGGCGCGATCATGGAGCACTATATGTCTGGTGCCGAGACGATCGCCTCGGATGGTGCCAACGATGCTGCTGGCGCCAACTACGACGTGGCCGATGAGGATACGGTGCGTACCATCAAGGAACTGCTCGACACCCGTGTGCGCCCGGCGGTGGCGCAGGACGGCGGCGACATTACGTTCCACGGTTTCCGCGATGGCGTCGTGTACCTGTCGATGCGCGGCGCCTGTGCCGGCTGCCCGAGTTCGACGGCGACGCTGCAGTACGGCATCGAAAACCTGCTGCGCCATTTCTGTCCGGACGTGCAGCAGGTTCAGGCTGTCTGACCGCACACACGCTCAACCATCATCACCGCATGGGGTTTCGACCTATGGCCAAGGCTCTCGACGCGGGCGCGCTGGAGCAGCTCTTTCTCTCTGCCCGGACTCATAATGCATGGCTTGACCGCGATGTGCCGGACGCCGTGCTGCACGAGTTGTTCGAGATCATCAAGATGGGTCCGACCAGCGCCAACTGTTCACCGGCGCGCTATGTTTTCGTGCGCTCCCCCGAAGCCAAGGCGCGCCTCAAACCCCATCTGTCCGAAGGTAATACCGAAAAGACAATGACGGCACCGGTTACCGTCATCGTCGCCTACGACCTCGAATTCTATGAGCATCTGCCGCGGCTCTTCCCCCACACCGATGCCAAGTCGTGGTTCACGGGCAACGATGCCATTATCCAGGAGACCGCCTTTCGCAACGGCACGCTGCAGGGGGCCTATCTGATCATCGCGGCACGCTCGCTCGGCCTCGATGTCGGCGCCATGTCGGGGTTTGACCAGGAAGGCGTCAACAGTGAGTTTTTCGCCGGTTCCAAGGTCAGGTCCAACTTTCTGGTCAATCTCGGCTACGGTGATCCGGCGGGTCTCTTCCCACGTTCGCCGCGCTTCGGTTTCGACGACGTAGCTTCGATCATCTGACAAGAGTTTTCGTGAACGTCCTTGCCTTCGACACCTGTTTCGATGCCTGCTCGGCAGCCGTTCGCGTTGGTGCGACGGGCGAGGTGTTTGCAAGACGCACCCTGATGCGCCGTGGCCATGCCGAAGCGGTCGTGCCGATGATTGCCGAAGTGATGGCGGCGAGTGGCCTCGCCTTCGAGGATCTCGACCGCATTGCCGTTACGCATGGTCCCGGCACCTTCACCGGCACACGGATCGGGATTGCTGCCGCGCACGGCTTCGCGGTTTCGCACGGAACTGCCGTCGTGACGCAGTCCAGCTTGGCAACGGTCGCGCGGGCCGTTTGGGCAGCGCTCGGCCCCGACGCCACCTATGACGGCGTGGCGGTGCTCAGGGATGCCAAGCGCGGACGTGTTTTTATTGAGATTGTCGCGGCGGACGCCGCCGCGATTGCGGGCCCGGCGCTGGTCACCGATGCGGCGGCACGCGACCATCTCGCCGGTCGTCGCTTGTTCGCAGTCGGCAGCGCGGCCGGGCGAATTATTGAAGGGGGCGGCGACGAACTCGCAACCGTCTCGTCGGCCTGGCCGCAATCACCGCCGGATGGCATCGACCAGCCGGACAGCCGTTTTCTGCTCGATGTTGCGCTCGAAAGCACGCCCGTCGATCGCCCGGTGCCGCTCTACCTGCGCCCGCCCGACGCAACCCCGTCGCAGGCGTCACCCATCGCCCGCCTGGAGCCGGGCACAACCGGCGGCAGCGTTGACATTTGATACAGTACACACTGCTGTCCGGTTAAGCATTCGCCAAGGCGATTTATGGGCCTGATAAATAGTATGAATTCCGCATTCGGGTGAATGTGGGACACGCTGGACGGCCAACCAACACTCCGTCATTCCCGCGCAGGCGGGAACCCAAGCAACCATCTGGCAGCACTGAGAAAGTGGCGGATCGCTTGGGTCCCCACCTGCGTGGGGATGACGACTGTGATTGTGGCTTCAGCAGTGCAGAATTTGCCCGGACAGAGGTGCGTGGAGTACGGGGAGAGGGGTAGGGTGAGGGGCAAACTGCATTTCAGAGTTATTCTTGGGTGACAATGTCAACAGGCCTGCCAGAACAAAATGAGCTTCGAATTCGTAAGGCTGGCGCTGGCGATGCCGAAGAACTCGCCGGCCTGCACCGCCTGTCGTTCCCCAATCCCTGGCCGGCGGAGACCTGGGCCGAATTCATTGCCGATCGCCAATGTTGGCTGCAGCTTGCGGAAACTGCCGACCAGGGTGGCGGTCGCTCGACAGCCATCGGATACGTTCTGGCGCGCCAGGTCGCCGACGAGGCAGAGATCCTTTCAATCGGGGTCGCTCCAGGCTTCCGCCGTCGGAGAGTCGCCAGTTGGCTGCTGGCCGGATTGTTCGACGACCTGGCAGCAAGCCCAACCCGCAAACTCTTTCTCGAAGTTTCGGTCGAAAACCGGGCGGCACTTGAGTTATACAGATCGCTCGGTTTTGTCGCCGAGGGCCGGCGCATCGGCTACTATCGCAATGCGGGCCGAGCACCTGTCGACGCCTTGGTGCTGACCAGAGAGTTCCCCGTTTTCTGAAGCTGTTGATGGCAATCCGCAATTGAATTCGTCCGACGATCTTGATTGGCCGGGAATAAACCCAATTGGCGGGCCGCTGCGCGCGATCGGCATCCTGACGCTGTTCGCAGCAATCACCGTACCGCTCATGCCGGTTCAGTACCTCCTTTTGAAGATGGCACCGAGGCTCGCCCGCAGCTTACCTCAGCACTATCACCGCGTAGTGTGTCGCCTGCTCGGCATCCGTTTGACTATCGAAGGTGCCGTTGCAGCCGACCGGCCGGTGCTGGTTGCCGCCAACCATGTCTCCTGGCTCGATATCCCGGTACTGAGCTCGATCGCCCCGTTGTCCTTCATTGCCAAGCGCGAGGTCGGCACCTGGCCGGTCGTCTCGACCCTGGCCCGCCTGCAGCGCACCGTGTTCGTCGATCGCGAGCGGCGCACCAATGTCGGCAAGGTCACCTCTGAAATGAGCGACAGGCTGGCGGGAGGCGACACGCTGGTCTTATTCGCAGAAGGAACGTCGACGGACGGCAACCGCGTCATGCCCTTCAAATCGGCGCTTTTCGCAGCGGCTTTCGGGGCGCCGGATGCCGGGACGAGTGTCCAGACCTTGTCGCTCACCTACACGAGATTGCACGGCGTTCCGATCGGCCGGGCCGACCGCCACCGGATTGGCTGGTACGGCGACATGGAGATGGCGGATCATGCCTGGTATCTCTTGCAGGCAGGCCCGCTCGATGTGCGTATCGTGATTGGTGAGCCGGTCCCGCTGGCCGAATTCGAGACCCGCAAGGCATTAGCCAGCCATACGGAAAAAGTCATTCGTAACAACGTAGTAGAGACATTGCGCGGCCGTTATGGGCAAGAAACCGGTGCGTAATCGCCGCGCTCTGTTGCGAATCGTCCCGCATTGCAACAAAGCGATGACATTTTACTAACCTTGCTGATAAACGAAGCGGCTAGGTCCAACGGCTGTTACAAAAATCGCAACAGGGGTGCGCGTACCATGAGCCGATCGCCAACTATCACGCCTCTTGCAGGCGGCCGTGAGACCGAGATGCCGGCGAAGAAGGTTTTTGTAAAAACGTTCGGCTGTCAGATGAACGTCTACGACAGCGAGCGCATGGTCGAAGCGCTGGCCCCAGTCGGCTATAGCGAGACCACGACCATCGAGGACGCCGACTTCATCGTCCTCAACACCTGCCACATTCGCGAGAAGGCGGCCGAGAAGGTCTATTCGGAGCTTGGCCGGCTGCGCCAGGTGAAAACGGCGCGCCAGGCCGATGGCAAGAAAACGACGATCGCGGTTGCCGGCTGCGTCGCCCAGGCCGAGGGCCAGGAGATCATCGAGCGCGCGCCCGTCGTCGATCTGGTCGTCGGCCCGCAAAGCTACCAGCAGCTGCCAAGCTATATCTTTGATATCGAAACCGAAGGCCGCAAGCTCGTACGGCTCGATTTCCCCGAGCGTGACAAGTTTCAGGACCTCCCCGAACGCGCCGCGCCGCGTCAGGCGTCTGCATTCCTGACCGTGCAGGAAGGCTGTGACAAGTTCTGCACGTTCTGCGTCGTGCCCTATACGCGCGGTGTGGAGTATTCGCGGCCTGTCGAACAGGTGGCGAACGAGGCGCAAAGCCTTGTCGCGAGCGGTGTACGCGAACTGACCTTGCTCGGCCAGAACGTCAATGCCTATCACGGCGAGGGGCCGGACGGGAGCAGCTGGTCGCTCGCACGTCTGTTGGACCGTCTGGCCGAGATCGATGGTCTCGACAGATTGCGCTACACGACCAGTCATCCGAACGACATGACGGACGACCTGATTGCCGCGCATCGCGACAACGCCAAGCTGATGCCCTATCTGCATCTGCCCTTCCAGGCCGGTGCCGACCGTATCCTCGGCGCCATGAACCGCAAGCATACCGCACAGTCGTATCGCGAATTGGTGGCCCGCATCCGCGAAGCCCGCCCCGATATCGCGCTGTCGACCGACATCATCGTCGGTTTCCCGGGCGAGACCGAGGACGAGTTTGCTGAAACGCTGGCGATGGTCGATGACATCAAGTTCGCCCAGGCCTATTCGTTCAAATACAGCGCGCGCCCCGGCACGCCCGCCTCGATGCTCGACGAACAACTGCCAGACGACGTCCAGGCCGACCGTCTACAGCGTCTCCAGGCCTTGCTCGAGGATCAGCAAAGCACGTTCAACGCTGCCTGTGTCGGCCTAGTTCTGCCGGTGCTGTTCGAGCGCCGCGGCCGCGGCGAGGGCCAGTTGGTTGGCCGCTCGCCCTATCTGCAGGCCGTCCATGCCGACGCCAGTGAAGCCCTCCTCGGCGCCATTCGCCCGGTCGAGATCTCGGTTGCCAACCGCCACTCGCTGACCGGCGTCGTCCGCGCTGCATGATTGTCATCCCACCAAGCGCGCAGCCCCGTCCCCGCACTTCGGGAACCCGACATGCAGACGTATTGATTTTCGGTGCCTTGAAGTCTTGGGTCAGGGTTGCCAAATGCCGGTTTGGCGCAGCATGATTTCCAAAGACATGCGATAGATTACACATCGCCAACTGAGATGCTCGGGAGAAGCAGATTTGCCGATGGGCCGCAACCCTGGCGTGAGTTCAGGTCGCACACACGGAGACGGGAGCCGTAACGCCGGCGCCCGCGTGGTCGTCACCTTCGATGACAACAGGCTGCTGCCCCAGCTTCTCGGTGAATACGATGCCCATCTGGCGCTGATCGAGCAGCGCCTCGGCGTCGCCGCCCACGCCCACGGAAATGCGGTTATTCTCGAAGGCTCGGATGCCTCGTGTGCAATGGCCCGCACAGCCCTGGAAGCCCTTTACCGCCGTGTTGCAGCCGGTGAGGTCCTCACCCCCGGCGAGTTCGACGGCATGTTGCGCCATGCCAAGTCGGCGGGGCCCGCAGCCGGCGGGCAGGGCCAGATCACGACCCGCAAGAAGACCGTCAAGGCGCGCACGCCGATGCAGAGCCGCTATATCGCGGCGTTGGCGGATTATGATCTGGTCTTCGGCGTCGGTCCGGCCGGCACCGGCAAAACGTACCTGGCCGTTGCCTGTGCGGCGCATCATCTCGAGCGCGGCAACGTCGAGCGCATTATCCTGTCGCGGCCTGCCGTCGAGGCCGGTGAGCGGCTCGGCTTCCTGCCAGGCGACATGCGCGACAAGGTCGATCCCTACCTGCGCCCGCTTTACGATGCACTCTACGACGTGCTGGCTCCGGAAAAGGTTGAAAAGGACCTCGAAGCCGGCATTATCGAGGTTGCACCACTCGCCTTCATGCGTGGTCGCACGCTCGCCAATGCCTTCGTCATTCTCGACGAGGCGCAGAACACGACGAGCATGCAGATGAAGATGTTTCTGACCAGGCTCGGCGAAAACTCCAAGATGGTGGTAACCGGCGATCCCTCCCAAGTCGATCTGCCGGTCGGCCAGCGCTCCGGTCTTGAAGAAGCCATTTCGCTGCTGGAGGATGTCGAGGGCATCGAGGCGGTCCGCTTTGGCGCCGGAGACGTCATTCGGCGTGACATTGTCGCGCGTATCGTGAATGCTTACGACAAGGCCGAGGCGGAACGTGCCGCCAGAGCCGATGGATCTGAGTGAACACAGGTTTGCCGATCATGCCGGGACATGCGTCAGATGCGATAGATGCCGCCGACGGCGGTGTCATCGAAGACGAGCCGGAACCATTACCCGGGGCCAGCCAGCCGGCCGGGCTGAGCCTTGATGTGCTGATTGATGATAAGGGCTGGCCCACGTTTGCAGCCGATCACGAATACACATCCCGGATCGCGCGCACTATCGCGTCCGTCATCGCGGTTTCGGCCGACCAAGTCGCAGCAATTTCCTTTGCCAATGACGCTGCCGTCCGCGATCTCAACGCGCGTTACAGGTCAGCCGACAAGCCAACCAACGTACTCTCGTTCCCGGCGCCGCCTGCCTCGGCCGACTTCGCCGGGCCACGCCCGCTTGGTGACATTATCCTCGCCCGCGAAACCATCGAGCGGGAAGCTGGCGAACAGGGCATCACGTTGGCCGACCATACAACTCACCTGATCGTACACGGCTGTCTCCACCTGTTCGGGTATGATCATGGTGACGCGCGGGCTGCTGACGAAATGGAAACTCTTGAGATCGATATTCTTGGCTTACTTGGCATTGCAAACCCCTACACAGAGGAGCTGAACGACCGGGGCGCCTTGATGGGCACATCGCCCGCGGTCACATGAAACCTGAGATGGTCACTGATTTATCGTACACCCGTTCCTACGAGAACGGGTCTGATACTGGCAATGGCACGGCACAGCCGACAGCTGAACAGCCGGCCAACGGCGGCGACGATGGCCGCACGATTACCACCAGCCGCTGGCTCGCCGCACTGCGCACGATTGTCGGCCTCGACAGTCCGACCTTGCGCGACACGATCGAGGACGCGCTCAAGACCGAAGACGAGAACGCGTTCAGCCGCGAGGAGCGCGAAATGCTCCTGCGCCTGCTGCGCTATGGCGCGCTGCGTGTCGAGGACGTCATGGTGCCGCGTGCAGATATTATCGCTGTCGACGAGTCCGAGAGCATTGCCCAGGTCCTCCAGACCATCGTCGAGGCCGGCGTCTCGCGTGTGCCCCTGTTCCACGAAACGCTCGATGATCCGCGCGGCATGGTCCACGTCAAGGATCTCGTCGGCTGGCTGACCAAATCTGCGGCCGGCCCCTCAGGCGAGGAGCGCCAGCCCGGATCGAAAGCGCAACCCGCGGCCCCAGAGGAGCCGGCGGAAGGCGTCCGCAAACTCTTCCCGGAACTCGATTTTTCGCGCATTGACCTGAGCCAGCCGATCGCCAGCGCCAAGGTCCGCCGCTCGGTCCTGTTCGTGCCGCCGTCGATGCCGGCCATGAACCTGCTGTTGCGCATGCAGTCGACGCGCAAGCACATGGCGCTTGTCGTCGATGAATACGGCGGTACCGATGGGCTGATCACGATCGAGGATCTGGTCGAACAGATCGTCGGGGATATCGAGGACGAGCATGACGAGGACGAGGAGTTGATGATTGTGCGTGATCCGCGTCTCGGCCTGGTCGCTGCCGCACGAACTCCGATCGAGGAACTAGAGGCCCATCTCGGCCTGTCGCTGTCCCTCGACGACGATGACATCGACACCCTCGGCGGCCTGGTATTCTCGCTCGCGGGCAGTATTCCGGTGCGCGGCGAGATCGTGCGCCATCCGGCCGGCGTCGAGTTCGAGATCCTGGATGCCGACCCGCGGCGCATCAAGCGCCTTCGAATTGTCCGCCAGCAGCGCCCCGACGCCATTGGCGAACATGTCGCGTCCGAGGCAGCGCCAGCCGCTGGACGCACGGATCCGCCGTCGGCCGGTCGCGGGGCCTGAACGATGGCAATTGCCCAATGACGTCATTCGGTGCCGGGCCCGGCCCGGATGGGTATAATGGCTCGGCTCCGGCACGAATTGCTCTTGCGATCCGCGAGTTGGCCTGTACCGCGCTTGCCCGACGGCCGTTCCTGGCCATGTTCGCTGCAGGTGCAACCGCGACGCTGGCCATGGCCCCGACCCATCTCTGGCCGGTTTTGCTGATCTCTTTGCCGGTCCTGTTCTGGGCTGTCGACACCTGCCGGACATCTCTGCCGTCTGATCGCTGGCGCGACCTGAAAACAGCTGCGTTTCGCGGTTGGGCGTTCGGTTTCGGTTATCACTTTGCCGGCCTCTATTGGATCGGCTCGGCCTTCCTGGTGCAGCCCGAGCGATTTGCACTGCAAATGCCGTTTGCGATTGCCGGCCTGACGGCCGCGCTCGGGCTCTTCTTGGGTCTCGCCGGCGCATTGCACCGGTTTGCAGCGCCCCACCTCAAAGGGTTCTGGTCACGCATCGTCCTGTTTGCTCTTGCGATCACGCTGGCCGAGTGGCTGCGGGGGCACATCCTGACGGGCTTTCCCTGGAACACGTTGGGTTATGCCATCACAATGCCATTGCCCATGATGCAGTGGGCGAGCGTCTTCGGCCTGACGATCATGACCGCGTTCACCGTCGTGATGATGACGGTGCCGCTGGCAGCCCTGAGTGAACGCCGGGGCGAGCATGCCGTGTCCGCCGTGAAACCGGTACGAGCCATCATCTCGGTGACGTTATTGCCGCTGGCGGGGATTGCGATCTTCGGCTTGTGGCGGCTCGGCGCCCATCCGATCGCTTATGTCGAGAACGTTGGTCTCCGTCTTGTGCAGCCGTCTATCCCCCAGCGTGACAAGTTCGACGCCTCGAAGGCGGTGGCGATCTTTGAGCGCCACTTGTCGCTGTCGGCGGCACCGGCGCGACCCACAGAGGGTGCCGGCGGCCAATCAGTACCACAGATCACTCATATATTCTGGCCGGAGGTCGCAGCACCGTTCTTCATGCAGCGCCAGCCGGCCATCCGACAGCAGCTTGATCGCACGATTCCCGATGGCGCGCATTTGATTACCGGCACATTCCGGGCCGAGCCGACGCCTGAGGCAGCGGGCCGGCCGCGTACATATCGGATTTACAACTCTGCCCTCGTCTATGATGGACAGGGCGAATTAATCCACAGCTATGACAAGATCCACCTGGTTCCATTTGGCGAATATTTGCCAGCTCAGGGTTTGCTGAATGCCCTTGGCTTCGAGAACCTGACACGGACCCGCGGCGGTTTCACGCCCGGCCGCTCACCGCGCCAGCTCTTGCAGGTTCCGGGCCTGCCGCCGCTCGCCATGCTGATTTGCTATGAGACGATCTTCCCTGACGAGATCGCCGATGGTGCCGCCCGTCCAGGCCTTCTGGTCAACCTGACCAACGATGCCTGGTTCGGCAATACCAGCGGCCCATATCAGCATCTCCACCAGTCGCGTCTGCGTGCGGTTGAGCAGGGGGTCGCCATGGTGCGCAGCGCCAACAACGGCATTTCAGCGATCATTGGGCCACTCGGCCGCTATGTCGATCGCCTGCCCCTCGACGCTCAACGTGTCCTCGACGGCCGACTTCCAACCTCGGCTGCACCAACAATTTACTCAATCAACGGGCGAACGCTGGAGATCATCCTTTCACTGATTGCGATTTTGTTCCTTTTTGTCAGCCATCGTACAAAATCGCATTCTGCCGGTGCAGATAGATGATAGCAAACCATCATAGGGTAAACAACATTTGTACTTTTATTGGAATAAGTATTAGCCGGAACGATAAAGTGTCGGACTTGACGAAGCTCGGCAGACGCGTTCAGTTACGACTGACAGTCGTTCCCTGCGATCAATCTGTCGCTGAACTTGATCAGTGCTCAGATTGCGTAGTTGTTGGAGCTGAAACGAAAAAGTGCAGGCGGTCAGGCAATCGCCAGTTGGGAATGAGTGCGGGTTGCTCACTTTGGCTTGATAGAGGCCAACTTGATTTAGGAAAGAGATTGCATTGTGCAAAGGTCTACGGCACAGCCGGAGGAAGTAGAGCCCGGCAACCCGAGAAAGCCCAACCCGATCGACGTTCACGTCGGCGGGCGTGTCCGGCTCCGCCGCATGTTGCTCGGCATGAGTCAGGAAAAGCTTGGTGAGTGTCTCGGTCTAACGTTTCAGCAGGTCCAGAAATACGAGAAAGGCGCCAATCGGATCGGTGCCAGCAGACTGTTCGAACTCGCCCGAATACTTGGTGTCAACATTCAGTATTTCTTCGAGGAACTGTCCGGCCAGGCAGACGGCGCCAATCCAGGCGCTCCGGGCTTTGCCGAGAACACGGGTGACGATTACATCATCGAGTTCCTCAACAGCCGTGAAGGCATTGAGCTCAATCGGGCCTACTTGCGCATCGCCGATCCGAAAGCACGGCGCGCGATCCTCGAACTGGTTCGCTCCCTCGGTGACAGCGATTAGAGCGCCGGGCGCAATGAGCACGGGCCCGACTGGACATTCAGCGTGATCTTCGAGCATTGCGGTCGAGCTGCCGTGTGCGACAGTTGACGCCAGCTTGACCACAAGCTCAAAAGATAGCAAGAACGCCGTCGGTGCCGGATAGGTGACTACCCACCTGCAACGACGGGGATCGAATTGGCTGAGCGAACTTTCCTATTTACGAGTGAATCGGTGTCCGAAGGACATCCCGACAAAGTCTGCGACCGAATTTCGGACGAGGTCGTCGATCTCTATTTTGCCGAGGGCATAAGGGCAGGGCTCGATCCCTGGAGCATCCGCGTTGCCGCCGAGACGCTGACGACGACCAACACGGTGGTGATTGCCGGCGAGACGCGCGGCCCGGCAACGATCACCCGGGATCTGATCGCGCACAAGGCGCGCATGGCGATCAAGGACATCGGCTACGAGCAGGAAGGCTTCCACTGGGCGAAGGCCGACGTGAACGTGCTGCTGCACGGGCAATCCGCCGATATCGCGCAGGGTGTCGATGCGAGCGGCAACAAGGATGAAGGGGCCGGCGACCAGGGCATCATGTTCGGCTATGCCTGCAAGGAAACGCCTGAATTGATGCCGGCGCCGATCTACTACAGCCACAAGATCCTCGAGGTGCTGGCAGCGGCGCGCAAGTCGGGTGAAGGTCCTGCCGCGGTGCTTGGACCAGATTCGAAGAGCCAGCTCACCGTGCGCTATGACGACGGCAAGCCGGTGGCCGTCACCGAGGTCGTGCTCTCGACGCAGCACCTCGACCCGGAAATGAGCTCCGACGATGTCCGCCAGGTCGTCGAGCCGTTCATCCGCGAGACGCTGCCGACCGGCTGGATCACCGCTGAGACCGTCTGGCACGTCAACCCGACGGGCAAGTTCGTCGTTGGCGGGCCCGACGGCGACACCGGCCTCACCGGGCGCAAGATCATCGTCGACACCTACGGCGGCGCTGCACCCCACGGCGGCGGCGCTTTCTCCGGCAAAGATCCGACCAAGGTCGACCGCTCGGCCGCCTATGCCGCCCGCTATCTGGCCAAGAACGTGATCGCAGCGGATTTGGCCGATCGCTGCTGCATCCAGATTTCCTACGCGATTGGCGTCGCCCGGCCGTTGTCGATCAACGTCAACTTCTATGACACCGGCAAGGTGCCGGAAGATCGCCTGGAACAAGTGCTCGGTGAGGTCATGGATCTGACGCCGCGGGGTATCCGCCAGCATCTCGACCTCAACAAGCCGATCTATGCACGCTCGTCTGCCTATGGCCATTTCGGCCGTGCACCGGACGACGAAGGCGGCTTCTCGTGGGAACGCACGGATCTCGCCGACAAGCTCAAGGCGGCTTTTTGAGCTGAGGATCCAGGGACAAATGTCCCTGGTCAGGGAGTTTGAGGGGTTGAAAACCCCTCATTTGTCGCCGCTCAGCGACACGGACATGCCTGAAGCAGACGAACATCGCCATCGCCACCTGCGCTCGTTCGGCCGCCGCCGCTCGCGCAAGCTGACGGAGCGCCAGGCCGCGCTGCTCGGTGATGGTCTCGAACACCTTGCCATCGATATGGCTCGGCCGGCACTGACCGATCCACGCCAATTGTTCACGCCGCCCGTTCGTGCCGTCTGGCTCGAGGTCGGCTTCGGTGGCGGTGAGCATCTGCTCTGGCAGGCCGAGCACAACCCGGATGTCGGCTTGGTTGGATCAGAGCCGTTCATCGACGGCGTCGTCAAGGTGATCGACGGCTCGATTAGCGGTAACCTCACCAATGTGCGCGTGCATGCCGACGATGCCCGCGATCTCGTTGCCTGGCTGCCACCGCAAAGCATCGAGCGCGCCTTCATCCTGTTTCCCGATCCATGGCCGAAGAAGCGCCATCAAAAGCGCCGCCTGGTGAGTCCGGCATTTATTTCGCAATTGGATCGGATCATGATGCCTGAAGCGGAATTGCGCCTGGCAACCGACGTTGCCGATTACGCGCGCGCTATGCTGCTCACTTTGAAGCAGCAAGGTTCGTGGCAGTGGCTTGCCCGACGGCCAGCCGATTGGCGCCAACGCCCGGCAGATTGGCCGCCGACGCGCTATGAAAGCAAAGCCAAGCGCGAGGGCCGGTCCTGTTATTTTCTGCGCTTTCGAAAGGCGATTTGAGTATTCGCTCCGCATTTCTTTTTTGCGGGGGAAAAAATTACCGGCAGCCTATTGCAATATCTTAAGTCATCACCTAGCATACCGGTGCTCATGATCATCTCAACTTTTGGGTGGGCCCGCCAGGGTCCGCTCTTTTTTCGTTCTGGGCCCGCGAAATCGATTGCAGGCCGCGCCCCATAGGACGCGAATTGGTGCGGGCGAATTGGAATTCAAGCGCTGGAGCTGAATGGCTGAACGGCTGACAGATGGCGGCAATGGCGGCGCCGGTGATGCGAACGAGGCGCGCTTCGTGCGCGAGACGGGTGTTGCCGGCCAGGTCGCGGGCCTGATCGAGCCGGCGCTTGGCGATCTTGGATTTCGACTGGTGCGCGTGCGCATCATGGGCCGCGACGAACAAACCTTGCAGATCATGGCCGAACGCGCCGATGGTACGATGACGATCGCCGATTGCGAACTGGTGTCGCGTCAGATTTCACCGCTGCTCGATGCCCACGATCCGATCGCAGCGGCCTATAACCTAGAGGTTTCCTCGCCCGGCATCGACCGGCCGCTCGTGCGGCCATCGGATTTCGAGGTTTGGGCGGGCCATGAAGCGAAAGTGGAACTGGCCGAACTGCTCGACGGCCGCCGAAGATTTCGGGGCACGATTGAAGGATTTGAGAACGGTGAGCTGCGCCTGGAGGTTGACTTGGACCAGATCGGAGTCCACGTCATTGGCCTGCCGCTCGATCTGATTGCCGAGGCGCACCTGGTGCTGAACGACGATTTGGTTCGCGAGTCACTGCGCCGGGCCAAGGCCGCGGGCCGCGCGGCCGACAAGGGTGCCAACGAGGATGCAGGCGCAACGGGCCCGGCTGACACCGAAGAACCGGCAGATGCCAGCGGTGTTCAAGGCTGATGCGCTCTGCCGGAGCTGGAATTGAAACTGGAATAAGCCCGAGACCAACGAGGGCAGACAAGTTAAGGGACGGATGACCATGGCTATGGTTGGAGTGAGTGCGAACCGGCTCGAGCTGCTGCAGATTGCAGACGCAGTCGCACGCGAGAAGTCGATCGATCGCAACATTGTCATTGCCGCCATGGAAGATGCGATCCAGAAGGCTGCGCGCTCGCGCTACGGCGCCGAAAACGACATTCGCTGCGCGATCGACCCGAAAAACGGCGACACACGGCTGACCCGCGTGCTGACCGTCGTCGAGGAGGTCGAAAACGAATCGACCGAGGTCGATCTGGCAACGGCACAGAAGATCAAGGCCGACGCCGAGATCGGCGAGGAACTGGTCGAAGAATTGCCGCCGATGGATTTCGGCCGGGTCGCCGCCCAGAACGCCAAGCAGGTCATCGTCCAGAAGGTGCGCGATGCCGAACGTGAGCGCCAGTACGAGGAATACAAGGACCGCGTCGGCGAGATCGCCAACGGCACCGTCAAGCGGGTCGAATACGGCAACGTGATCGTCGATCTCGGCCGGGCCGAGGCGATCGTCCGGCGCGATGAGATGATCCCGCGCGAGAACGTGCGCTACGGCGACCGCATCCGCGCCTACATCTACGATGTCCGCCGTGAGCAGCGCGGCCCTCAGATTTTCCTCTCGCGCGCCCGTCCTGAGTTCATGTCGAAACTGTTCGCGATGGAGGTGCCCGAGATTTACGACGGCATCGTCGAGATCCAGTCCGTCGCCCGCGATCCCGGTTCACGCGCGAAGATTGCGGTGATTTCGAGGGATTCGTCGATCGATCCTGTTGGCGCCTGCGTCGGTATGCGCGGCCAGCGCGTGCAGGCCGTCGTCAACGAATTGCAGGGCGAAAAGATCGACATCATCCAGTGGAACCCTGATGCCGCGAGCTTCATCGTCAACGCACTCGCACCGGCCGAGGTCACCAAGGTGGTGCTCGATGAAGATGCCGAGCGTATCGAGGTCGTGGTGCCCGAGCAGATGCTCTCCCTGGCGATCGGCCGGCGTGGCCAGAACGTGCGCCTTGCCTCGCAATTGACCGGCTGGGACATCGACATCCTGACCGAACATGAAGAGAGCGAGCGCCGCCAGAAGGAATTCACCGAGCGTTCGGCGATGTTCATGGAGGCGCTCGATGTCGACGAAGTCATCGCCCAGCTCCTGGTCACCGAAGGCTTTGCCAGCGTCGAGGAGGTGGCATTCGTCGATCAATCCGAAGTCGCCGGCATCGAGGGTTTCGATGAGGACACTGCCGAGGAGATACAGGCGCGCGCCCGCGAATACCTGGAGCGCCAGGAGCAGGAGCGCGATGCCCGTCGCCGCGAACTGGGCGTTGAAGACGACATGGCCCAGGTCGCCGGCATGACGACGGCTATGATGGTCTCGCTCGGTGAAAACGACATCAAGACTCTCGATGACTTTGCCGATTGTGCCACCGACGACCTTTGCGGCTGGGTCGAGCGCAGCAAGGAGCGCGGCGTCGAGCCGGTCAAACACCCGGGCTTCTTCGACGGTCACGATGTCAGCCGCCAGGAAGCAGAGGAAATGATTCTTGCAGCCCGCATCATTCTGGGCTGGATCAAGCCTGAGGATCTGATCACGCCTGAGGTTGAGATCGAGGGCGAGGATGATGGTGGCGAGCCTGCCATAGTGGGCGGCATGGCCGAACTTCCCGATGTTTCTGACGGACCTGCGCCGTCAGGCGCGAACTGACGAGGATGGATCGAAGCGTTGATACGGGCTTTGGACGCGACAGCGCGGCAGGACGCACGCCAGGTGCGGGACAAGGTGTCCCTGCGCACGTGTATTGTCACGCGCGTTGCCCGGCCGCCTGAAGAGCTCATTCGCTTCGCCCTCTCGCCCGACGGCAAAATCGTTCCCGATGTTTCGCGCAAACTGCCTGGCCGCGGCGTTTGGGTGACGTGCTCGAGATCCTGTGTCGAAAAGGCCCAATCGTCTGGTTTTTTTGCACGCGCCCTGCGTCGCAAGATCGAAGCGGCGCCGGATCTTGGCCAGACCGTTGATCGACTGCTTGTAAAACGGGCGCTTGAGCTATTAAGTATATGTAACAAGGCGGGCCTTGTGGCGACGGGCCGGGCTAAGGTAAACGCTTGGATCGAAGCGGGTGCTGCAGGTGTGCTGCTGCAAGGGGCCGACGCCAGTGCGGATGGTCTGGAAAAGGTCGCCCGCAAATACCGGGCAGTAAGCTTGGCCGCCAACCGGCAGCCGAACGAAGTTTCATTGCTCACGATCGATGAATTGAGCTTGGCCATCGGCCGGGCAAATGTGGTACATGCTGCGCTGAGCAATGGCAGCGCCGCCACAAACTTTTTGGCTGCCGCCAGCCGGGTTGCGCAATATCGCCAAGGCGCAACCGAAGCTTCAACCCCGAAGGTCGCGGAGCAAGCTGCCGGCGCGGAGCAGGCTGCGACCCGAAACGCAGGAACAGTATGAGCGAAACGAACGAGACTGCCGACAAGCCGACTCAAGGGCGCAAGCCGCTGAGCCTCAAGCGCACGGTCGAGTCAGGCCATGTCCAGCAGAAGTTCGGGCAGGGACGTTCCAAGTCCGTCGTCGTTGAGAAGCGGCGCAAGAGGACCGTAACCGCGCCTGGCACCGACGATGCGGCAAAGCGCGCATCGGTCAAGTCGCGCGCGCGCCCGGCCGCTGCCGAACAGGCGGAAGGTTCGCTGTCCAAGGACGAGCGCGCGGCGCGCGCAGCCGCACTTGCCGCCGCCCACCTCAGGGCCGCCGAAGAAGAGCGCCTGGCCGAGCAGCGTGCCAAAGATGAGGCCGCCGCCGCTGAGCAGCGCGCTAAGGAAGAGGCCGCCGCGGCCGAAGCCCAGCAGAAAGCTGAGGCGGCAGCCAAGAAGGAAGCCGAACTGGCCGCCAGGGCGGCCGAACCTGCGGGCGAGGCAGCGAGCCAGGCAGCACCGGCGACCGAAGCAACTCCGACCGGGCCCGCCGCTGAGCAGCCACCGGCTGCAAGAGTCCGCCAGCCGACGGCCGAGGAACTTGCCAAGGCACAGGAACCGCTGATGAAGTCGGTCGGCATGATCCGGCCGATGATCGTCACGCGCTCCGATCGCCCGGAACCGAAACCGCCGGAACCGGCCAAGAAGGAAGCCGAGGCGCCGCGCCGCAATCTGCGTCCCGCCCCGACCGAGACCACGGCGCGCGAAGACGATGATGCGCGTGGCAGGCGGCGTGGTGCCGGGAAGGTGGCCCGGCCCGGAGGTCGCGATGAAGGCCGTGTGCGCGGCAAACTTACGATCACCAACGCCTTCGACGAGCGCCAGCGCGAACGTTCGCTGGCCTCGCTCAAGCGCAAGCGCGAGCGCGAGAAGCTCAAGGCGATGGGCATTTCCCAGACCCGCGAGAAAATCACCCGCGAAGTCGTTATTCCCGAGGCGATCACCATTCAGGAACTCGCCAACCGGATGACCGAGCGCGCCGTTGACGTCATCAAATATTTGATGAAACAAGGCGCGATGCACAAGATGAACGACGTGATCGACGCCGACACGGCCGAATTGATCGTCAGCGAGTTCGGCCACACGCCGAAGCGCGTTTCGGAAGCCGATGTCGAGGAAGGCTTCTTCGGTGCCGACGATGACGAAGCGACGCTGGCGCCGCGTGCCCCGGTGGTCACGATCATGGGTCACGTCGACCACGGCAAGACGTCGCTGCTCGATGCGATTCGTGCAGCCAACGTCGCCAGCGGCGAGGCCGGCGGCATCACCCAGCACATCGGCGCCTACCAGGTGAAGGCACCCGATGGCGGTCTCATCACCTTCATCGACACGCCGGGCCACGAGGCATTCACGGCGATGCGCGCCCGCGGTGCCAAGGTCACCGACCTGGTCGTGCTGGTCGTTGCCGCCGACGATGGTGTCATGCCGCAGACCATCGAGGCGATCGCCCACGCCAAGGCAGCCGAGGTGCCGCTGATCGTTGCGATCAACAAGATGGATAAGCCCGACGCAGATCCCAACCGGGTGCGCACCGAGCTGCTTCAGCACGAGGTGGTCGTCGAAAGCATGTCGGGCGAAACACTCGATGTCGAGGTCTCGGCACTCAAGCAGCAGAACCTCGACGGTATCCTCGAGGCAATCAATCTGCAGTCCGAGTTGCTCGATCTCAGAGCCAATCCCGATCGTTCGGCCGAAGGCTTTGTCATCGAGGCCAAGCTCGAGCGCGGCCGCGGCCCGGTCGGCACATTGCTGGTCCAGCGCGGCACGCTTCGGGTTGGAGACATCGTCGTTGCCGGCACGGCCTGGGGCAGGGTCCGGGCGCTGATCGACGACAAGGGCGCCAACGTCAAGGAAGCGGGACCGTCGTTCCCGGTCGAGGTGCTGGGCTTCGACTCGGCTCCCGAGGCCGGCGACCAGTTCGCCGTCGTCGAAAGCGAGGCACGCGCCCGCGAGATCACGGAATACCGCGTGCGCAAGCGCCGCGAGACGCTCGGTCAGGCCGGTTCCGCGCGCACCCTCGAACAGATGATGCAGCAGCTTCACGAAGCAGGCAAAAAGGAGTTCCCGCTGGTCATCAAGGGCGACGTGCAGGGTTCGGTCGAAGCGATTGCCGGAGCGCTCGCCAAGATTTCGACCGACGAGGTCGAGGCTCGCATCGTCCACTCGGGTGTCGGCGGTATCACGGAGTCCGATATCTCGCTCGCGACCGCATCAAACGCGATCGCGATGGGCTTCAACGTTCGCGCCAATACCCAGGCCAGGGCGGCGGCCGACCGCGATGGCGTCGAGATCCGCTACTACAACATCATTTACGATCTGGTCGACGACGTGAAATCGGCGATGTCCGGCCTGCTCGATCCGACGCTGCGCGAGATCTTCCTCGGCAATGCCGAGATCCGCGAGGTGTTCAACATCTCCAAGATCGGCAAGGTCGCCGGCTGTCTCGTCACCGAAGGCAAGGTCGAGCGCGGTGCCAAGGTGCGTCTGATCCGCGACAACGTCGTGATCCACGAGGGCACGCTGTCGACCTTGAAGCGCTTCAAGGATGAAGTGAAAGAGGTCCCGGCCGGTCAGGAATGCGGCATGGCGTTTGCCAACTACCAGGACATCCGAGCTGGCGACGTCATCGAGTGCTTCCAGGTCGAGACCATCCAGCGCACGTTGGATTAGTGCTGTGTATCACTTAAGTTGTGGCGCTGGGTCTTGACATTCGCATGCCAACCATCCGTCTGTACGGCCCTATGCCCCTCACCCTAACCCTCTCCCCGTACGCGCCGAAGTGGCGCTACGGGGAGAGGGAATCCGGCCGAGCCATTTGGCACCTGTCTTGGCAAAATGACGCGCCAAGTTCCCTCTCCCCTTACTTCACGGGGAGATGGTTAGGGTGAGGGGCATAGGGCCGTGCAGACAAACTGTGGTTTGCAATTTTGGACCACCTTTTAAGATGATGCAGAGCACTAGGTTCGCCGCATGACGAAACGTTAAGGACACCATCCTTAACAATCCTGCCCAAGGGCGTAGGCCCTTTGGGAACCCATTGGACGTTCTGACGCATGCCTGCAGCCAAACAAACCAAGGGACCAACGCAGCGCCAGCTCCGTGTCGGCGAACTGATCCGGCATGCCATATCCGATCTGCTCGCCCGTAATGCGATTCACGATCCAGCACTCGAAGGCCACATCATCACGGTGCCCGAGGTGCGCATGTCGCCGGATCTGAAAATCGCAACTGTGTTCGTCATGCCGCTTGGCGGCGGCGATGGCGATGCGACCGTCAAGGCGCTGGCCGCCAACAAGAAGTTCATCCGAAGCGAGGTTGCGCGCGCCGTCACGCTGAAGTTCGCGCCCGATCTGCGCTTTCTGAAGGATCATTCGTTCGATGAAGGTATGCGTATCGACCAATTGTTAGCCAGCGACAAGGTCCGCCGCGACCTTGAAACGGAATAGAGCTGAGGTGACATGGCACGCAGCAAACGCGGCCGCCTGGTAAGCGGCTGGATCGTCCTCGACAAGCCGGCAGGTGTCACCTCGACTCACGCGGTGGCACGCATCAAGCGCATTTTCGATGCCCGCAAAGTCGGCCATGCCGGCACGCTTGATCCGCTCGCAACCGGTATCCTGCCGATCGCCCTTGGCGAGGCGACCAAGACGGTTTCCTATGCGGTCGACGATGAAAAAGCCTACGAGTTCACCGTTCGCTGGGGCATCGAGACGACTACGGACGATGCCGAGGGCGATAGTGCCCAGGAAAGTGCTGCACGCCCGACCATCTCTGACATCGAGGCCGTCCTGCCGGAGTTCACCGGTTCGATCAATCAGGTGCCGCCGAAATTCTCGGCCATCAAGGTCAACGGTGACCGGGCTTACGATCTGGCCCGCGATGGCGAGGACATCAAATTGAAGCCGCGACCCGTCGAGATCCTCGAACTCTCCGTTGTCGACACGCCTGACGCCGATCACACGACGTTTTCCGCCGTTTGCGGCAAGGGCACTTACGTGCGCTCACTGGCCCGCGATATCGGCCGCCGGCTCGGCTGCTTCGGCCACGTATCGGCACTGCGTCGAACCCGCGTCGGCCCCTTCAGCCTCGACGATGCGACAACCTTGGAAGAGCTCGATGAAGCAGCCAGGCATGATGCTGAGGCCGATGAACCGACGACGGCGGCCCGCGACGCGCTGCTCCTGCCGGTCGAGGCAGCCCTCGATGCCCTCGAACATCTCCAGATATCGCAGTCTGACGCCTCGCGGCTGGTCCGCGGTCAGTCCGTGATCGTACGCGGCCGCGACGCTCCGATCTTTATTGGCACGGCCTATGCAACCAGTCGCGGTCGCCTGATCGCCCTCGTCGACTGCGACCGCGGTGCACTGCGCCCGACACGGGTGTTCAATCTCGGTAATTGACGATTTCCAGTCGCGCGCTCCCGCGGAGGCCCGACCGCAGGGAGGAATAGCCGTGAGCGAAACCCGCGTCCGGGAGCACCGCGACCCGCGCCATTGGCGCGCTCCCGCGGAGGCCCGACCGCAGGGAGGAATAGCCGTGAGCGCAAACTAAGCCTTCACCAGCCGCACGATGACGTCGATGTGGCTGATGCGTGTGCCCTCGGGCGGGGTCGGCACGCCGGAAACCTCGAGGCCGGCACCGGGGATGTCGATCACCCGGCCGTCATTCTCGATGTAGAAGTGATTGTGGTTCGACGTGTTGGTATCGAAGTAGGTCTTGGCCCCGTCGATCGCCAATTCACGGACAAGGCCGGCACGTTCGAACTGGTGCAGCGTGTTGTAGACGGTTGCAAGCGAGATCCGCTCGCCGCTGGCGGTCACCTCTTCGTGCAGCATTTCGGCGGTCACGTGCCGATCTTCGCCGGTAAACAGCAGCTTTGCCAGCGCCACGCGCTGCTTGGTCGGACGCAGGTCCGCCGAGCGCAGGATCGCCGTCAAACAGGCACTTCGAGAATCAATGTCGGATTGCTGCATGAGCCGGTATCCATCACTCCCGGCGCCATTTGCGCCGGAACGATCACGTCATTCCCCTATTACGACCGTCAATACTAGCCCCAAGCCCCCCGGCCCGCAACTCGCCGATATGCTGACAGCTTGCGCAACTGCACTTGACGGGTCGCGCGTTTACCTTTTTGAAAGGTGCTTGGTTGTGATAGAGTTCATTCGGCTGGTTGACGAGTGCCCGGTTATGTCAGGCGGTCGCCGCAGTCTGCCGTTCGCTCTAAAATGATCAGAACGCCGCGTCGGACAACGCCCACTAGATCCTTGTGCGCAAGCCGCGAACCGGTTCGCGCGACCCACAACAGAGCCCGTTTCCCGCAATGACTGAGCGACCATCGAAGTACGAATACGAAGACCTGCTCAAGTGTGGGCGCGGTGAATTGTTTGGGCCGGGCAACGCCCAGCTGCCGCTGCCGCCGATGCTGATGTTCCAGCGCATCCCCTTGATCGCGGAGACCGGCGGCGCGCACGACAAGGGCCAGGTCGTCGCGCAAATGGAAATCGCCGGCAACCCGCAGACCGAATGGTTCTTTGCCTGTCACTTCAAGGGCGACCCTGTGATGCCCGGCTGTCTTGGCCTCGATGCATTGTGGCAGCTCACCGGATTTTTCCTCGGCTGGCTCGGCGCGCCGGGCGCCGGGCGGGCGCTGGGCGTCGGCGAGGTGAAGTTCACGGGCATGGTCACCCCGGACGTCCGGCGGATCGAATACGTAGTTGACCTGAAGCGGGTGATTTTGCGAAAGCTCAAGCTTGCGATAGCCGACGGCGTCGTCAAGGCTGACGGCGAGGTCATCTATACGGCCAGCGATCTGCGCGTCGGCCTGTTCGATCGCGAAGCGCATGCCGGTGGCAGCTGATCGCGGCGGCAGGCACACGCGAGGCGTATCGTCCATTGCGCTTTCGCTGACGGCTTTGGGCTCATAGATTTGCTCTGATGTGCCGGCCGGACGCTGTGATCGGGCCGGCAAACGGAATTGGTATTGTCTGGCGCGAACTTGCCAACGGTCGCCGGGCGGGGTGAGGCGAAAGGAATGGTATGAGACGCGTTGTCGTCACGGGGATGGGCATCGTCTCCAGCATTGGAAACACAACGCAGGAGGTGACCGCCTCGTTGCGCGAAGGCCGTTCCGGCATCGTTCATGCGGACGATTACGAGCAACTCGGCTTCCGCTGCCACGTGCACGGCATGCCGACGATCGACTGGCAGGCCCAGGTGCCGCGCAAGCCGCGCCGCTTCATGGAGGCGGGCCTCGCCTGGAACTACATCGCCATGGACCAGGCGATCCAGGACTCGGGGCTTGGCGAAGTCGAGGTCCGTCGCGATCGCACAGGCATCATCATGGGTTCCGGCGGGCCGTCGACCGTCGCGATCGTCCGGGCCGCCGAGACGACCGTGGAAAAGGGACCGAAGAAGGTCGGCCCCTTCGAGGTACCCAAGGCGATGTGCTCGGGCCCCTCGGCACTGCTCGCGACCAGCTTCAAGATCACGGGCATCAACTATTCGATCTCGTCGGCCTGCTCGACCTCGGCCCACTGCATCGGCAACGCCGCCGAGCAGATCGCCTGGGGCAAGCAGGATGTCGTATTTGCCGGCGGCTGTGAGGAACTCGACTGGCGCCTGTCGGTCTTGTTTGATTCGATGGGCGCGATGTCGTCTTCCTACAATGACACGCCCGCCAAGGCGAGCCGCGCCTACGACAAGGACCGTGACGGCTTTGTAATCGCTGGCGGTGCCGGAGTTCTCGTGCTCGAGGAGCTTGAGCGCGCCAAGGCACGCGGTGCCAAGATCTATGGCGAAGTTGCCGGCTATGGTGCCACCTCCGACGGCTTCGACATGGTCGCACCGTCAGGTGAAGGCGCGGTGCGCTGCATGCGCCAGGCCATGCTCGGCCTCGACGGCGGCCAGTCGGGCCGCACGATCGACAGGATCGACTACATCAATCCGCACGCAACCTCGACGCCGGTCGGCGATGTGCGCGAGATCGACGCCATTCGCGAGGTGTTCGGGCCGAACCTGCCCTATATCGCGGCGACCAAGTCGCTGACCGGCCATTCGCTCGGTGCTATCGGCGTGCAGGAGAGCATCTTCTCGCTTTTGATGCTCAATAATGACTTTATTTGCGAGAGTGCCAACATCGAGGAATTGGATCCGGAATTCGACGGCCTGCCGATCGTGCGCGAGCGTATCGACAACGCCGATCTTAACTGTGTCATGTCGAATAGTTTCGGTTTTGGCGGCACGAATGCCACTTTGGTATTCCGCCGATACGATGGTTAACTATTTGACGATTTCGGTCCGAACCGAAACGCGCTGAAAACTGCGGAACAGGCGGAATTCGAGAGCTCACAACAGGAACGCTCCGGGACGCTTTGTTATGCGGTTGCTTAAGAACGGCGGCGGCTGGTTCAATGTTCATTCGAGCCGGGCGCCGGTTAGAGTAGGGGAACCTATGAACGATACCGATATCGCATCTCCAGGTCCGCTGATGGCCGGTAAGCGCGGGCTGGTCATGGGCGTGGCGAACGAACGCTCGATCGCATGGGGCATCGCCCGGGTGCTTGCCGGACACGGCGCAGAGCTGGCCTTCACGTATCAGGGCGAGGCGTTCGGGCGTCGCGCCGTTCCGCTGGCCGAATCCGTCGGCTCCAAGATCATCGAGCCATGCGATGTGAGCGACATCGAGAGCGTCGACAAGGTGTTCGATGCCATTCGATCTGAATGGGGCGAATTGGATTTCATCGTCCATGCTCTTGCCTTCTCGGACCGGCGCGAACTGCATGGGCGTTATGCCGACACGTCGCGCGACAACTTCGTCAATACGATGGTCATTTCGTGCTTCTCTTTCACCGAGTTGGCCAAACGCGCAGCCGATCTGATGCCCAACGGCGGCTCACTGCTGACCCTGACGTTCGGCGGCTCAACGCGCTGGGTACCTTCTTACAACGTCATGGGCGTCGCCAAGGCAGCGCTCGAAGCCTCCGTGCGCTATCTGGCAGCCGATCTCGGGCCCAATAACATTCGCGTCAACGCACTTTCCGCCGGCCCGATGCGCACGCTTGCCGGTTCCGGCGTCTCGGATGCCCGCGTGATCTTCAACTTCCAGCGCGATCATGCCCCCTTGCGCCGCACGCCGACGCTGGATGAGGTCGGCGGCTCCGCCCTCTATCTCCTCTCGCCACTCTCCGGCGCAGTGACGGGTGAAGTGCATTTCGTCGATTGCGGCTATTCCAATACCGCCATGCCGAGCCTCGATGCTCTCAAAGAGATTGATTCGAGCGCGCCAGCCGGCCAGGGAGAGGCGGCGGAGTAAATCCTGCCAATCAGGTGAAACGCCCGGCGCGGCGGCAGATTGCACCTCTTGCATTGTTGCGCCGCCCGCACGGCACGGTCCTGCGGGCCGGTTGGCGCATGGTGTTCCGCGCTCAATTGGGTGACTTTCAAATCGTTAAACATAATGCGACAATTTCGGATCAAATACAGTCGGTAATACGGTTCAAATTATCCAGGAGAAGTAAATCGTTAATTCTTGATCATTGATTATAACAAGCTCCCTACGATAACTAACATCAGGGAGTCTGGTTATGCGTATCCTTCTGACTGCTACGTTTGTCGTGCTCGCGACACCGGCATTGGCAGGGCCTCGTTGCACAAATGAACCGGAAAGCAAGTGGCTTTCGCGCGCCGACATGCTCGAGCGTATCAAGCCCTTGGGCCATCGGGTCGAGGTGCTCAAGAAGACAAGGGGCAACTGCTACGAGATCTATGGCCGTGACAAGTCTGGTCGTCGGATCGAAGTCTATTTTCATCCGATCAGCGGCGACGTCGTGAAGGCATCGCGCCTCTAACAAGGATAACGCCTAGTCTCCGGTGATCGCGGTATGTCGAAACTTCTCCGTAACGGTAGGTTTCTGCTGGCGATGTCCATCGTCGGCACGCTTGCTGCGATCATCCCGGCTGCCATCGGTGTCTGGCAGCTCATCGAAATTCGCAAGGGCGTGGCTGACGTACAGGATGCCACGGTCGTTGCCGCCAGGGCCAGGCACGTCCAGGAGATCATCAGCCACAGCCTGCCGTCTTTTACGGCGACTGCCCTCGAGTTTTCGCCCGAAGAGCGCGTTAGCATCTTCAGGGAAACAGACCGTAAGTTTGGCGAACTCAACCAGGCACTCTTAGCCTTGCGCAATGTCGGCTCCGAACTCATTCCACTGGCTGAGCAGCAGATGCTCAGTGATTCGATCGAAAACATTGCGCACAGTTGGGAGGAGATTCGCGAAAACGCCGGAACAAATATGGCCCCGGCCGAAAAGACGTTCCATTTCTTGAAAGTCTTTGCAGACATCCGCAAGGCAAGAAATGTTCTCGTAAAGGTCGAGCAGAGGGCCGAAGCCGCCGCCAATTTGTCGACGACTTTGTCGCGGGAGCGCATCCAACATACATATGTGCTGCTCGTTCTGGTGATCTGCGGTGGTGCTCTGATCAGCCTTCTAACGATCAGTGGCAGCTTGGAGTTCGCAAAATCGGTCCGGGAATCGAACGAACGTCTCGATGCCGCTCTGTCCAACATGACCTCTGCTTTGACGATGTTCGACAGGGACCAGAAACTGGTCATTTCCAACGGCCGTTTTGGCGAGATGTTCGCGATACCTAGTGAAGAACTCCAACCTGGTATTAGCCTGCAAGACGTTGTCACCCGACAGGTCAGGAACGGGTATTTCGAGGGTGACTGCCCGGATAGTTTCATTCGCGAGTACCTCGCCAAGGTCTCGGCAGGCACGGCATTCAGCCAGACTCTGCAGCTCGCTGACGGACGCACGATTGCCGTCTCACAGCTGCCGATGAAGCCTGGTGGCTGGGTCACGACCCACACCGATATATCCGAGATCCGGCGCATCGAGGCAGAGATCGAGCACATTGCTCATCACGACGCGCTGACCGATCTGCCGAACCGCGTGACGCTGCGCAAGCGGGCGGGCCAGATTCTGGCCCAGCTTGAGCCCGGCAAGCAAGTCGCCGTCATGTGTCTCGACCTGGATCGCTTCAAATTGATCAATGATAGCTACGGCCACGCAGCCGGAGATGAGTTGCTCAAGTCCGTGGCAGACCGTCTGCGCCAATGCACTCGCCGTGGCGACGTCATCGCCAGACTGGGAGGCGACGAGTTCGCCATCATCACGCAGCCGGATACCGAACCGCACAATTTCACGATCGTTGCCGAGCGGATCTGCGAAGCGCTGTCGAAGCCGTTCCAACTGCCCGATCAGCAAGTCGTCAGCGGCGTCAGCATCGGCATTGCCGTCAGTCCCAAGCACGGCACGGACATCGCCGATCTGCTCAAGAACGCAGACATGGCGCTCTACAAGGCCAAATCGGACGGGCGGGGCGTCTACAGGTACTTCGAATCGGAGATGGACGCCCGGATGAGGGCCCGCTGCGATCTCGAGGTTGATCTGCGCAAGGCACTCAATGCAGATCAGTTCGAATTGCATTACCAGCCGATCGTCAACATCGAGACCGGTTCGATATCCGGCTTTGAGGCTCTCATCCGCTGGCATCATGCCGAGCGCGGTTTCATTCTCCCAAGCGAATTCATCCCTATCGCAGAAGAAGCAAACCTCATTGTACCAATTGGCGAATGGGCGATCAGAACCGCCTGCCACCAGGCCGCAAAGTGGCCTAAGGGAACGAGAGTGGCCGTCAATCTTTCCGCCGTGCAGTTCCGCAGCGATCGCCTAGTCGACGTCGTCAGCGAGGCTCTGGAATCATCCGGGCTCTCGGGACGCTGTCTCGAACTCGAGATCACCGAAAACGTGCTGATGGAAGCAAACGAAGCGACGCTCGAGAAGCTCCATGACCTTCGCTTCCTTGGCGTGCGCATCGTCATGGACGATTTTGGCACCGGCTATTCTTCGCTAAGCTATTTGCGCAGCTTCCCCTTCGACAAGATCAAGCTCGACAAGTCATTCATCGGCGAGTTGGCCTCCAGCGACGGCAGCGATGCTATCCTGACCGCCGTCGCGAGCATGAGCAAAAGCCTCGGCATCAACACGACAGCCGAAGGCGTCGAGACCGAGCGAGAATTCAATGCCGTGAAGTCTGCCGGCTACACGGAAATGCAGGGCTACTTCTTCAGCCCGCCCCGCTCCGTGACGGAAATCAACGAACTTTATCTCGACGCCTGCAACGCCAACAAGGCGGTCTCAGCGGTTAGCTGATGGATGACAACAGCGAAGGGCTGTTCTCGGCGAGATTGGCAACGGAATGTCATGTTGCTGACTTCAAGCGTTCCGTCGTACAGCCGCAGTCAGCAGGCCGGCCCCGATAAGAAAGCTTGCGCCAATCCGGTTCGCCACTCGCATGGTCTCAGGCCGCTTGAAGCGGGATAGAAGGTGGCCCGCGAGGACAGCCCACACCGCCACGTTCGCCGCCGCCAGCACCAAAAAGGTCACTTCCAAAATGACGAACTGAGGAAGTGCGGCCATCGACGGATCAACGAATTGCGGAACGAAGGCGACAAAGAACACGATGCCCTTCGGATTCAATGCCGTCACGACGAAGGAATTCCAGAACATCTTGGAACGGTCGCCCACGTTTGACGTGTCGTGCAGCGCGGAAAGCCTTGGCTCTGCGCTCCACAGCCGCACGCCGAGCCATATCAGGTAGGCAGCTCCAACGTACTTGAGCACTGTGAACAAGGCTGCCGAGGTTGCCAGTACTGCGCCAGCACCAAGCAGCGAAACCGTCATGGCTGCAAAATCCCCCAACGCCACGCCGGGCACTGTCGCCCAGCCCGTGGACCGCCCTTGTCCAAGGGCGTAGCTCACAACCAGCATGACTGTCGGGCCCGGAACGGCCAAAAGGGCTGCACTCGCTACGACAAACGCAATCCAAAGTTCCAATGACATTCACATCTCCTGACCGAAGCGCCGGCTAGACGACTAAAGACAAATGGATTTTTTCAAGCAGGTCTGAGCGATATGAGCGCTGCAGCTGCTCGCATGATTGAGACCATTTGCCCACTCATCCGAGAAGATCATTGCGGTTTTTTGAGCGCAGATCGATCTTACATTCCAATTATCAAATGTGTTATCAGCACCATGTCGATCGATGCGTCATGGGCGAGTGTCGGCAGGTCTGTCCAAAGGAGGCATGAGAAATGAGCTATACGATCAACCGGGTCGTCTCGGATGCGGACTTCGAAGCGGTGGACGAGCGCGTGCGTAAGGCACTGGCCGACCGCGGTTTTGGTGTTCTGACGGAAATCGATGTCAAGGCGACGATGAAGAAGAAGATCGACGTCGACATGGAGCCGTATCGGATCCTCGGCGCCTGCAATCCGCATATGGCCCACCAGGCGATCGGCATGGAGCCGCGCGTCGGGGCGATGTTGCCCTGCAATGTGATCCTGCGGCAGGTTCCGGAAGGCATTGAAATCAGCGCCATCGACCCGATCGCTTCGATGGCTGCGATCGACAATGAGCAATTGAAGGGCGTGGCCGGGCAGGTTCGCGAAATGCTTGCGGAAGCCGTCGCGGCCGCTTGACTTCGTAACGGCTGAGGAACAGTGGCGTCACGCCGACAGGGCATGCTGCCGTCAAAGACCAAGTGCGGCGTTTGGCGGCCCTTGAACTTGCACGTTCAGTTCAGACCAACCTGAGCCCCCGGAGCCCTTGAATGCAATTTATCGACAGCACGCCCCTGTTCGTATTCGCACTGCTGGCGCTTACGCTCGGCCTCGCGCCGTTTTTCCCCGAGCCGCACCTCGTCGAAAAACTGAAAATGCTCTGGGCCGGAACGCTCACCAGGCCGATCGACATTTTTGATCTGTTGATGCACGCAACGCCCTGGCTGTTGCTGATCGTGAAGCTTACACGAATGGCGATGACGCGCACCGTATAACGTGGATTAGGCCACCTGCGGTGTCCGGTGCCTCTAGCCGAGGCTTGGCGTCGATCACCCCCTGCCCCGCCACAATTCCTCGAGCCGAAAGCTCGTGTAGGCGGCCGACCAGGCCATCATCAGGATGCCGGTCAGGGCTTCGAAGCCACAGATCGTGCGGATGTCACCGGTCGGGCGAATGTCGCCGTAGCCGACCGAGGCATAGGTGACGACGGAGAAATAGAGATAGTCCCGGATCGAGCCGTCGAAGGCGCCTTCGAGGGAGCCCATCGCGAACACGTCCTTGGCAATGTGAATGCCGATCGCGAATAGCCAGATCTCGACCGCATGGGCGGCAAACAACACGAAGACGCCGAGCACAGCACGAACCCTGACGCCGAAATACGGCATGGCATGCCAGCGATGGACGAACGAAATCGCCTCGTAGTGAATGACGATCGTCATCGCAGAGATGACACTGGTGAGGGCCGTTGCTGCGAGCATCACACGATCCCATTCATGTCAACAAAGCGCCGCCCGCCAACCCAAACGCCAGTGAGCGAACCGCCGTGTCCGGAAGCACCGCGACCCGGCGCTTAGCGCCGCGCCCGCGCAGGTGCCGGTCAGCTTGGCTGACCGAATAGCACCGTGAGCGAGACCAACCCAAGAGCGGCCCCCGTGTCCGGGAGCACCGCGACCCGGCGCTTAGCGCCGCGCCCGCACGGGTGCTCGTCAGCTTGGCTGACCGAATAGCACCGTGAGCGAAACCAACCCAAGAGCGGCCCCCTTGTCCGGGAGCACCGCGACCCGGCGCCTTGCGCCGCGCCCGCACAGGTGCCGGTCAGCCCAGCTGACCGAATAGCACTGTGAGCGAAATCTACTGACGCCGCCGGCGCCCGCCACCGCCTCGTCGTTCACCGCCGCCACCGCGACCCTCACGCGGCTGCTCCTCCGCTTCGCCTTCCGCGCGCGGGATCTCCTCGCCGGTTTCCTGATCGACGATCTTCATCGACAGGCGCACCTTGCCGCGATCATCGAAGCCCAGGAGCTTGACGAACACCTCCTGGCCTTCCTTGACCACGTCGCTCGGGTGGTTGGGGCGCATTTCGGAGGTAAGCTGTGAAATGTGCACAAGGCCGTCCTTCGGGCCGAAGAAATTGACGAAGGCGCCGAACTCCATCAGCTTCACGACCTTGCCTTTGTATATGTGGCCGACTTCCGGCTCCGACGTGATCTCCTTGATGCGCTTCATTGCGCCGTCGATGATGTCGCGAGAGGAGCCGGCGATCTTCACCGTACCGTCATCGTTGATGTCGATCTTGGCGCCGGTTTCCTCGACGATCGAACGGATCACCGAACCGCCGGTGCCGATGACGTCGCGGATCTTGTCCGTCGGGATCGTGATGGTCTCGATGCGCGGCGCATGCTCACCGACCTCGTCACGTGCCTCACCGAGCGCCTTGGCCATCTCATTGAGGATGTGCATGCGCCCGTCGCGTGCCTGGTTGAGCGCCACCTTCATGATCTCTTCGGTAATACCGGTGATCTTGATGTCCATCTGCAGCGACGTGACACCGTCAGCCGTACCGGCCACCTTGAAGTCCATGTCGCCCAAGTGATCTTCATCGCCGAGGATGTCAGAGAGCACGGCGAAATCATCGCCCTCCTTGATCAGCCCCATGGCGATGCCGGCGACCGGCTTTTTGAGCGGAATGCCGGCGTCCATCATCGCCAGCGACGTGCCGCACACGGTCGCCATCGACGATGAGCCATTCGACTCTGTGACCTCCGAGACCACCCGGATCGTGTAGGGGAACTCCTCGTGATCGGGCACCAGCGGATGGACGGCCCGCCAGGCAAGCTTGCCGTGGCCGATTTCGCGGCGGCCGGGCGAGCCCATGCGTCCCGTCTCGCCGACCGAATAGGGCGGGAAGTTATAGTGGAGCATGAAGCGCTCCTTGCGCGTGCCCTCGAGGCCGTCGACATACTGCTCGTCTTCGCCGGTACCGAGCGTCGCTACAACCAGCGCCTGGGTCTCACCGCGCGTGAACAGCGCCGAACCGTGTGTTCGCGGCAGAATGCTGGCCTCGGCGACGATCGGGCGGACGGTGGCGAGATCCCGGCCGTCGATGCGTTTGCCCGTACGGATGATGTCACCGCGCACGATGTCGGACTCGACGCCTTTGAAGACGTCGCCGATCATCACCGCCTCGGCCGCATCCGTATCCTCCGTGACAAGTGCTTCCGTTACCTTTTTCTTGGCAGCCGCAATCAGCTCCTGACGAGCCTGCTTTTCAGGCGTCGCGAAGGCTTGTTTAAGGTCCTCTTCGGCGATTGCCTTGACCTTCTCCTTGTGGGCGGACTTGTCCTCGGGCTGGAAGTCCCAGGGCTCCTTGGCCGCCGTCTCAGCAAGCGAGATGATCGCCTGGATCACCGGCTGGAAGTGCTTGTGGCCGAACATCACGGCTTCCAGCATCTTCTCTTCGGAAAGCTCGTTGGCTTCCGATTCGACCATCATCACGGCGTCCTGCGTGCCGGCAATCACCAGGTCGAGGTCGGTCGTCTCCATTTCATCGAGCAGCGGATTGAGCACCAGTTCGCCGTTGATCATGCCGACCCGCGCAGCCCCGATCGGGCCGAGGAACGGCAATCCTGAGAGCGTCAGGGCGGCACTCGCGGCAATCATCGCGACGATGTCGGGATCGTTTTCGTTGTCGAACGACAGCACGGTCGGGATGACCTGCGTCTCGTTCTTGAAGCCCTCGACGAACAGTGGCCGGATCGGCCGGTCGATCAGACGCGAGGTCAGCGTTTCCTTTTCCGTCGGGCGGCCTTCACGCTTGAAAAAACCGCCTGGGATTTTCCCGGCGGCGAAGGTCTTTTCCTGATAGTTGACGGTAAGCGGGAAGAAATCGATCCCCGGGCGCACGGATCTGGCGCCGACCACGGTCGCAAGCACGGTCGTATCGCCATACTGTGCCATCACGGCAGCGTCCGCCTGGCGGGCTATGTGACCGGTTTCGAGGCTGAGCTTGCGCCCGCCCCAGTCGATTTCAACGCGATGGATATCGAACATTGTCATTCTTTCGTTTCGGTGCTGCCCGGCCGGGCGGCGGACCGGATTGCCCACGCGCCGTTCACCGGGTCAGATCTTTCATCGGACGTCATATTTGGGATGCATGATCAGTAATGTCGCATCCCGGAACCGGCGGGCCGTTCTACCTTTGCCTGCCCGCGCACGGTGTTGCCTGCCGGACCGTTGACGGCGGCAGGGCACTGGCTAGCGGCGAATGCCGAGCTTCTTGATGATGCCTTGGTAGCGCGGCTCGTCCTTGCGCTTGACGTAGTCGAGCAGCTGGCGGCGCTGGGAGACCATTTTGAGCAGGCCACGACGGGAATGATTGTCCTTTTTGTGGCTCTTGAAATGCTCGGTCAGGTTGTTGATCCGTTCGGTCAGGATCGCTATTTGAACTTCCGGCGAACCAGTGTCGCCTTCTTTGGTGGCATTGTCTTTGATGAGCGCAGCTTTGCGCTCGGCCGTCACCGACATCGGGCATCCTTTCTCTAGCAGGTTGATTTGATCGGGCGCTTGCCCGCCGGTGGCCGCGGCCGGGATGTCGTCCAGCTGGGTCACCACCAAGTTATGCCATTCAGCCACTAGGCCGAAGCACAGGGCTCTATACACGATCTGCTGCAGAAATCGACCGAATTTTTCGCATTCTGCTGCTTGTTTGCAGATCTCAGACGCTGCACCGCCCTGAACGCTGGACAATACCCGTGGGCTACCGGATCACTTCGCCAGGGTAAACGCCCCACAAGCTTTCCTGCGGGACGTAGCCGCGGTAGCCGTCGATCGAGATCTGGCACCAGGATTTGTCGCAGGATTTGACCGAGGCAAGCGTGCCGGATTCGAGCTGCGCTACGATGCGCGCCTTCTCATAAGGCCGTTGGCGCAACTGAGTGAGGGTATCGGCTTTGCCGGGTTCCTTGCGCAGCCAAGGTGTGACCAGTGCCGTACGCCGGCGCGATATCAGCGTGCGCAGCACCCAGCCGGTGGCGCCGTCCCAATCGCGCACCTGGCGCCAGCGCTCGTGGCGTCTGAGAATCTCCACCGGCAATCCGGCGCGGCGGAATACCCACGACTTGGGATAGTTTGTGCCAGGTCCTTTGCGCAAATTGACGGGATTGGACTTCAGTGAATAGAACCGCGGTAGATCAGGCCCGCGAGCCGCCTGATCGGCGCGGGCATTCGGAGGCATGAGGCAGGCAAGAGTCGCAGCCGGCACCACGGCCGTAGCGATCCCTCGGTGCACCCATTGACGCATCCGCACTGACCCGATCACGCCCCGCTCCCCATCGCCACACCGCCATTCCGCCGCATTCCGATCGAACTAAACGCCGCAGCCCCCACGTTGACAGCGGCCCATGTCATCGTTGCACCGAAATCCCGCGCCAAACGGCCTTTGTCAATCCTCCGGCCATCTGATATGGACCGGCAGGCCTTGATCTCGCCTGGGTCGCCTTGCGAGCCCACCGGGATCATCGAGTCTCGATCCGTCTGCTGAGAGCCATAGAATCCCATGCCGAACTCGCCTCGCAAACCGTTGGTCATCGTTACGCGCCGGCTGCCTGACGTGGTTGAGACGCGAATGCGTGAATTGTTTGACGCCCGCCTCAACGTGCACGACAAACCGATGTCGCAGACCGAATTGGCCGAGGCCGTCCAGGCCGCTGACGTGCTGGTGCCGACAGTGACGGATAAGATCGACCGGGCAGTTCTGTCGCAGGCCGGCCCCAATCTCAAGCTGATCGCGAACTTCGGCACCGGCGTCGATAACATCGACCTCGACACCGCCCGCAACCGGTCGATCATCGTCACTAACACTCCCGGCGTTCTGACCGAGGACACTGCCGACATGACCATGGCGTTGATTCTCGCGGTGCCGCGCCGGCTGGCGGAAGGCACGGCCTTTCTCAAGAACGAATCCGAGACCTGGACGGGTTGGTCACCGACCTGGATGCTCGGCCACCGCATTTACGGCAAACGCCTTGGCATTATCGGCATGGGCCGGATCGGCACCGCCGTCGCCCGCCGAGCCAAGGCGTTCGGCCTCCAGATTCACTATCACAACCGCCGCCGCGTCGCCGAAGAGGTCGAGCAGGAACTCGATGCGACCTACTGGGACAGCCTCGACCAGATGCTGGCGCGCATGGACATCATCTCGGTCAACTGCCCGCATACGCCAGCAACCTACCATCTGCTGTCGGCGCGCCGCTTGAAGCTCCTGAAGCCGACCGCCTATATCGTCAATACGGCCCGCGGCGAAGTGATCGACGAGAACGAACTTGCACGTCTCATTCAATCGGAATCGATTGCAGGCGCCGGCCTAGACGTCTTCGAGCACGAACCGGCGATCAACCCGCGCCTGCGCGCCTCCGACCGCGTCGTCGCCCTGCCGCACATGGGCTCGGCCACCGTCGAAGGGCGCATCGACATGGGCGAAAAGGTGATCATCAACATCAAGACCTTCCTCGACGGCCACGCCCCGCCTGACCGGGTGTTCCCGGCGATGTTTTGAGGAATTCGAGTGTCCGGCGATCAATTTGCCTTGGCGCATCCTGGCGCGTGATGTGACAGGCAAACCGCGCGCCCCAAGCCTCGATTGCAACAGGGCGCCGAGGGCTGAACATCGCGTGTCATTCCTTTTGAAGTTTCAGACCATTAGTGGATTGTGTTGTTGTAGAATTGGCGCATGCCGGGGCCAATTCACAACATGCCTGTTGTCACCTCGAAACAGACTACTTAGCGTTGTGTTGATAGGGTGTGATGAGGAGTGAGGTTGATGGTTGGGAGATTTGGACACGTATTTTGCGCTTCACTGACAGCTGCCCTTTGCGCAGCGGCAGCCTTTGCTCTGTCTGTCACGACCGTGCAGGCTGGCAGTCTCAAGGACAGCCGCCGCGCTCATGACTGGTCCGGTTTCTATGCTGGCGTGCAGGCCGGCTATGGCTGGGGCAGCACCGATTGGACCTATCAAGCGGGTGGTAACACCGCGGATCATGATACCGATGGTGGTCTTTTCGGTGGTCAGATCGGTTTCTTGTTTCAGCAGAGCGGCATTGTTTTCGGCGCTGAAGCGGATATCGCTTGGTCCGACATCGAAGGCAGGGCCTCCTGTCCCAACGCAGCTTTCGATTGTGAAAGCGAAATTGAATATCTGGGCACCATACGCGGGACCATTGGCTTGGCATCCGGGACCATGCTGTTCTATGGAACCGGCGGCTATGCATATGGTTCGGCCGACCTGTCGACTGTATTGCTCGCTACCGGCGCGCGCGCGGGTTCATCGGCGGATCTAAGCGGTTGGGCTGCAGGCGGCGGCATTGCCGTTGCAATGGATCCGAACTGGAGCGTGCGATTGGAGTACCTGCACTATGACTTCGGATCGAGCAGCCATACCGTGGACAATGGCTTGATCGTTGATAGCGACATGCAGGTCGACTCCATCAAAATCGGTATGAACTTCAAGTTCTGACGAACGCTGCGACGACACGCACCAGTGACTTTATCGAGGATCACCGCCAGTGGGTTCGCCCACCGGCGGTAATTGCATAAATGGGTGCTCGTTTGCCGGTCTTCGCGGATGTTTGCGGGCGCCCGGCTCTACTTCAGCAACTCGATAATCCGCGTATAACCGCGGGCCTTGGCCAGCATCAGCGGTGTTTGCCCGTTGCGATCGGCGATTGATTTGTCGGCACCGCCTTTGACCAACACGCGCACGGTCTCGATATGATGGGGACCACCGTTACCGAGCACCACCGCTTCGATCAGCGCCGTCCATCCGAGATTGTTGATGTGGTCGAGCGGTGCGCCGGCATCGACCAGAATGCTGACCACCTCGGCGTGGCCGAGGTGGGCGGCGGCAATAAGTGCCGTGCCGTCATAGATGCTGGTCACGTTGCCCGGGCTGCCGCCGACGCTGAGGGCGCGCCTGACCATCTCCGGATCGTTGGCCACCGCCGCGATCGTAATAATGTCGTACTTGTCATTCTCGAGGGCGTTGGGATCGCTGCCACCCTTGACCAATTCGCTGACGGCATCGTCGTGCGATTGGAACGCGGCGACGTGTAGGGGCGTGCGCCCGGCCTGATCGCGCGCGTTGGCATCGTCACCGGCCTTGAGCAATTCGCGAATTTTCTTCAGGTCGCCGCTCCAGGCGGCAACGTGCAGTCCTTTGTAGGCGGCGGCCTCCGATGCAGTCGGCGGTGTCTGGCCATGGACGGTAGCCGACCAGCAGGCAAGGATAAGTGCCATGGCCACACCAGCACGCTGCGCAACTTTGGACATTGAAAACTCCCAGTCAGTCTTCTTGAGTGAATTAGCTCATTCCGTCTTAGCCGCCCTAATTAACCGCACAATCGCGGCGGCCCGGCATCCGTGCCGCTCCTCCCGAAGAACATGCCATCCAGGTTTGCCCAGTAGGCTGCCGCCTCGCACATCGCACATGGTCGCGACGAGGAATACATCACGTGGTTCGACAGATCGCGCGCACCAAGCCGGCGTGACGCATCGCGGATCGCCTCCATTTCGGCATGTGCCGACGGGTCGGTATTGGTGACCACCCGGCTCGGTGCCTGGCCGACGATCAAGCCGCTTGCCTTGCTGACGATCAACGCGCCATAGCCCTGATCGCCGGAACTGACGGCAAGGTCCCGCATCTCGAAGGCCCGTGCGATGTAGGCCTGCCCGCCAGGCTTTGCCGGCTGCGCGATTTTTTCCGTTGCGGCGGCCGTTGTCGCCGTTGCCCGCGACAGCGCCATCGCGCCGAACAAACCGCACCCAATTCCGATGAAGCTGCGCTTCGACCATTTGCCATCGTGACTGCAGGTCGTCATGTCACGTCTCCTCCGACATGTATCGCCTCATAGCCGGTCAGCGCATCATCCGGCGCTGCGGCCGAGATTGCATCGCTATAAAGCGTCCCGTCATGTTCGAAATACGAAATCGTCGTGCGAAACTTGCCGACCGGTCGCTGATCCGCCGTGCGCAGCACGCTCTCGGTGGTCGCCACAACGCAACTGATCTCCCGGTTGAGGATGCTGCGCTGCAGTTCGCGGTCGTCCAGCATTTGCGCGAGCACACCTGATGCCATGCCGATCAATTCATCGCCGATGTGATGCTGTATCGATGGGCGCTTTTCGATTGCCGGCGCCGAGACCGCGATCAGCCGGAGCCGCGGCATGATGGACAAGGCACGCGGTGCCGGACAGTGTGCAACGGCCGTTTTCAGGATCGACATCAGGCTGGTCGGCGCCTCCAGTACGAGATCGCGCAGCAGTTCCTGCCGGCTTTTCTCGGGCCGGTCCTCGCCGCGTTCCCAACGCGAGATGGTTCGCTGCGAAACGCCAATCTGGTGCGCCAACGACAGTTGCGTGAGACCATGCCGCAACCTGTAGGACCTGAGCAGGGAGGGCCAGTCGTCCGTCATTAGATCCCCCGAAATCGAAGACGCAGTTAGACGTTGCAAGGACTTGCAGCCGTGAAATAAAACGCCGTTATGACCAGCCTCCGGTCAAATCACGAGCCTTCAGCGCATGTCAACCATGGTTAATGCGGAGTGGCCAGGCAGAGCGTTGCAGGCAAACGCGGGGCGGCGGTGGCTCAAGAGGGATTGAGCCACCGCCGAATTTCGTTTTGGACGTGCTGCCTTTTGCACCCTGCGAAAACCGCGTCGCTTCCAGCAAAACCCGAACAGCTCAGCAGTCCTTTGTCGGTACGACATTGTCGCCTATCATGAGCCAACGTGCTCAACTCCGGACTTCTGTTCATGCCAATTTCCTTCCAGCCGATTTCGGGTTTTGATCTGCCGCGCTTCGCCGGCGTGCCGACCTTCATGCGCCTGCCGCACGTGCCGCCGGATTACGATGATGCTGCAAATGTCGCGATCGGTTTCGTCGGTGTGCCGTGGGACGGCGGCACCACGAACCGTCCCGGCGCGCGTCATGGCCCCAGGCAATTGCGTGATGCCTCGACCATGATCCGGCACGTGCATCCAACTTTCGAGATCAATCCCTTCGAGATCGCCAATTGCGCCGACATGGGCGACGTCGCCGTCAACCCGGCTGACGTCCAGGACACGCTCACCCGCGTCACGGCCTTTTACGAAAAGCTTGTCGCGCTTGGCATCCGGCCGATGACGGCAGGCGGCGATCATCTCGTGTCACTGCCCGTATTGCGCGCGCTCGCCAAGGACCGGCCGCTCGGCATGATACACTTCGACGCCCACACCGACCTTTACGACGGCTATTTCGGCGGCTTCAAGTACACCCACGGCACACCTTTCCGCCGCGCCGTCGAGGAAGGCCTGCTCGATCCCAAGCGCATCGTCCAGATCGGTATTCGCGGCACGATGTATGATACCTCGGACATCGACTTTGCAAAGTCGGCCGGCGTTCGCCTGGTGCGCATCGAAGAACTGATGGCTCGCGGCACGGCCGATGTCATGGCCGAGGCGCGCGAGATCGTGGGTGGCGATCCGATCTATGTGTCGTTCGACATCGACGGCATCGACCCGTCGTTCGCCCCCGGCACCGGCACGCCCGAAATCGGCGGCTTCTCGACCTTCGACGCGCAGATGATGGTCCGCGAATTGCGCGGCCTCGATCTTGCCGGTTGTGATCTGGTCGAGGTCTCGCCGCCGTTCGATGCTTCGGGCGGTACGGCCTGGATCGGCGTTTCGATGATGTTCGAAATGCTCTGTCCGCTGGCTGAGGCGGTGGCGCAAGCCCGAGACTGACCAGCGCCAAGTCTGGCAATCGGCCGTGTTGCTGCTTTACCATTGTTGCAGCGAACGATTTTCCGGGGGATCACTATTCGAGAATACTTATCGCAACTCTGCCACGGTCGGTGCATAATTTGCGGCACACGATGAGTGGTTTCGTGTCCGGTACTGCGTTGGGAGGACGGTGTGAACATTGCAAGCGGCCATTTGGTAATTGAACGCGGCACGAAATTGATCGGCCAGGTGCGCGGTGCTCAGCGCGTCGAGATCAATGGTGTCGCCGAGGGCAGTGTCGTCTCGAAGGTACTCGTGATCGGACCGCAGGGTCAGTTTTCCGGCGATACCACCGTCGAGGCGGCCGAAGTGCACGGCAAGCTGCGTGGAGAGATCACGGTGCGCAAGCTGCTCAGCATCGGTGCCACAGGCGACGTCGAGGGGCATGTGCGCTATGGCCAGCTTGCGGTTCAGCCGGGCGGCAATCTGATTGCAGACGTGCGCAACATTCCGCCGGAGCTTGCCGGCGATTTCGAGATCGAGGTGGCACGCGGTGGTCGCGTTGCGATCACGCCTGAAGACCTCCACGCCACGGATGCCGAGGATGGTGCCGAGGCGTTGACCTTCACGGCCAACAACCTGTTGCACGGTTTCGTTGCCCGCGCAGATGCGCCGACCGCCGAGGTGCGTTCGTTCACCCAGGCGGACATCAACAGCGGCAACATCATTTTCGTGCATGACGGCGCGCCGACCAATCTTGCAAGCTTCGACGTCGTGGTGACCGATACCGGCGGCGCCAGCGCCGGCCCGCCGCGGCCGGTAACGGTGCGCGTTCACGAGTCGGCACCCGCTGCCGTCCAGTCGGCCTGACGGCCCGCGCGAGTCGGGCCTTGGAGCGATTCAGGGAGCGCAGGCGACCCGCCGCATTGCGGCGCCCCTCGGCGGCCGTTAGGCCGAATAGCCGTGAGAGAAAAGATAGCTAGTGTTCCAAACCAAACGGTTAGTACCCTCTCGCCACACACCGCTCCGTCCTTCCCGCGCAGGCGGGAACCCAAGCATGTCACCAGCGGCACAGAGTTTGCTGAGGTTTGCTTGGGTCCCCGCCTGCGCGGGGATGACGCGGAGTTTGGATACGGGACGGGAATCAACTGTCAGGTCCAGATCACTAGATCCATTTCCAAGTAGGTTGGAAATGATCTAGAACAGCCGGCTCTTGAAGACGAACACCAACATGATGACGACCAGCGACAGCGCCCCGGTCCAGAGCGCCGCGCGGCCCCAGAACCCCTGACGGCGCTCTTCGATGGCGATGCGCCGGATCGTCTCATCATCGAGGCGGATGCCGTTTTGCGCCATGAGGCTCAAGGACTGGCCGGCCCGTTCGGCCTGACCGATCAGGCCCGGCAATTCGCCGATCAGGCGGCCGATCGCACTCGCCCCCTCGCCGGCCTCGCGCAATCTGCCGGTGACCCCGAGGTTGGCCTCGACCCAATCTCGCGCGATCGGTTCGGCCGCCGTCCACATGTTGAGGTTCGGATCGAGCGAGCGCGCCACACCCTCGACGATCACCATGCTTTTTTGCAGCATGATGAGTTCGGGCCGCGTCTCCATGTCGAACACTTCCGTATAGGCGAACAACTGCCCGAGCAGGTCCGCCATCGAAATCTCGTCGGCCGTGCGCCCGTGGATCGGCTCGCCGATCGCCCGCATCGCTTGTGCGAACACCTCGACCGGATGGTGCGGCGGCACGTAGCCAGCGTCGAAATGCACCTGTGCTGCGAGACGATAATCGCGCGTGATCAGGCCGTGCAGGATTTCGGCCAGGAACCGCCGCTCCATGCGCCCGAGGCGGCCGACGATGCCGAAGTCGACGGCGACGACATTGCCCTGGGCGTCGACCAACAGATTACCCTGGTGCATGTCGGCGTGAAAGAACCCATCGCGCATGGCGTGGCGCAGGAAGCTGCGGATCACGGTAAGGCCGAGCGCTTCGAGGTTGTGGTCCGCAGCAACGAGCGCATCGCGATCACTGATCGCAATCCCGTCGACCCACTCGAGCGTCAAAACGCGCTTGGACGTTCGCCGCCAGTCGACCCCCGGCACTTTGAAATTGCCGCTTTCGGTACCCTGGTCCGCTGCGATGTTGTCGGCCATCTCGGAAATCGCAGCCGCTTCGAGGCGCAGGTCCATCTCGAGTTCGGTGGTCCGCTTCAGCGTGTCGACGACGGCGACGGGGCGCAACCGGCGTGACGGTGCATGAAAGCGTTCGATCATGCGCGCCGCGAAATAGTAGCTCTCGAGATCGCGCCGGAAGCGGCGCTCGATGCCCGGCCGCAGGATCTTGACGGCAACCGTGCGCTCACCGCTCTCGGTCGCCACTGTCGCCTTGTGCACCTGCGCGATCGAGGCGGCCGCGATCGGTGGGCCGAACGAGGTGAAATGATCTTCAAGTTTGCCGCCGAGTGCCTCTTCGACGGCGCGCCGCGATTCGTGCATCGAAAACGGCGGCAGGCGATCTTGCAGATGGCCGAGGTCGCCGGCGATCTCGGGGCCGATAACGTCCGCCCGCGTAGCCAGGAACTGGCCGAGCTTGATGTAGCTGGGCCCCAGCCGGGCAAGCGCCGCGCTGATCCGCGTCTCACGCTTTTGGCCCATGCGGAACGGCCACGTCACCAGACGGACCGGCCAGGTCGCCGCCCGCGCAAGGTGCAGCACCAGCGGCACCTTCTGGCCTTTCGGCACGAAGCGCACACCGTACTGCGCGAGCACCACACCGGCCCGGGCCAGGCGGAACAGATTTCCAATCACAGTGGCCATGGAACCCCAATGGGCCGGGCTTGAACGACTGTGTGGATTTGCGAGCCATTGCTCGCCTGCAACCGCCGTTTGCCCCTCACCCTAACCCTCTCCCCGTGAAGTACGGGGAGAGGGAACTCAGCCCGTCGCGTTACCATGGGCGGTGCGCCAAGGCACGGTCCGATTCCCTCTCCCCGTAGCGCCACTTCGGCGCGTGCGGGGAGAGGGTTAGGGTGAGGGGCAGCAGCGGTTGCAAGTGGACTGCTGGCCTGCAGATCTGGGCCGCCGTTTGAGTTGAACACTAAATCTTCCAGCCCGAGTGAATGGCGGCGATGCCGCCGGTGAGATTGCGGTAGGAGACGCGCGCGAAGCCAGCCTCGCGGATCATCCCGGCAAAGGCCTCCTGTTTCGGAAACTTGCGGATGCTCTCGACCAGATAGCGATAAGGCTCGCCGTCGCCGGCGGCAAGCCGGCCGAGGCGCGGGATGACTTCGAAGGAGTGGAAATCATAAAGCCGGTCGAGGATCGGCACGTCGGTGTGCGAGAATTCGAGGCACAGGAAACGGCCGCCGGGCTTGAGCACTCGAAAGGCTTCGCCAAGCGCCATGTCTATGTGCGTCACATTTCGGATGCCGAACGCGATCGTATATGCATCGAAGGAGCGATCGGCAAAGGCCAGCGCTTCGGCGTTGCCCTCGACCAGATCGATCGAGCCGGCCAGGCCGGCATCGTTTATCCGGCGGCGTCCGACGTCGAGCATTTCTGAGCTTATGTCGCATATCACGGCCCGGCAGCCGCCACCGCCGCGCCGGACGAACCGCATTGCAACATCTCCGGTACCGCCGGCAACATCGAGCAGCCGAAAGTCTCGGTCCGACTTCGGCGGACCGAGTTCCGTGATCAGGTCGTCCTTCCAGAGCCGGTGCAGGCCGCCCGACATCAGGTCGTTCATCAGGTCGTAGCGTTCGGCGACGCCTGAGAACACGGCGTTGACGAGGCCCTGGCGCTCATCCTCGCCAACCTCGCGGAAGCCGAACGACGCGGTGCGGAACGCGGCCCGGTCCGGCTCGTCGGGCGCATTGGGCTTGGTATCTTCTGTCATGGCGCCAAAGATACCTGAGCCGCCCCCCGGCGGCCATGGCTCCGGTGCCGCATGGTTGTGGTTGTCATTTTCGCTCCTGCTGCTGTTTCGCCCTGGCGGGCGGGCACCTGTGCGTGCGCGGCGCGGTGCGCCGAGTCGGTTGCTTCCCGACAGGGCCTTACAGTGTGCTGGACAGGAGCGGCCGGCAGGCGATATCGCGGGTGGGTCGACTTTTCAGGAGTGACCCAAGATGCCGGAACTGCCCGAAGTTGAAACCGTCCGTCGCGGGCTCGAACCGGTCATGCGCGGTGCGAAGCTTCTGCGCGTCGAACAGCGAAGACCCGACCTGCGCCTTCCCTTCCCCGCCGATTTCGTTGCCCGAACCACGGGTTGCACGGTCACGACACTCCGCCGGCGGGCCAAATACCTGATCGGCGAACTCGACAGCGGCGACGCGCTGATCATGCATCTTGGCATGAGCGGGCGTTTCACGATCGACCTGCCGCAGGGCGGCCGCCGTAAGACCGGCCAATTCGTCTACGAGACCGGCGAGGCCGGTATCCACGACCATGTCGTTTTCCACATGGATAGCGGGGCGCGCATTACCTACAACGACGTCAGGCGCTTCGGTTTCATGGACCTTGTCGCAACCGATGACCTCGAAAGCTGTCGCCATTTCGCTCAAATCGGCATCGAACCGCTCGGCAACGAGTTGAACGCCGACTATCTCGGCCGACGCGCAGCGGGCCGTACCAGTGATCTCAAGGCTTTCCTGCTCGACCAGCGCCATATCGCAGGCCTCGGCAACATCTACGTCTGCGAGGCGCTCTACCGGGCCAGGTTGAGCCCGCGTCGATTGGCCGGCACGCTGGCAACGGCCAGGGGCCGGCCGACCGCCCGCGCCGACCGTCTGGTGCCGGCGATCCGCGATGTGCTGGGCGATGCGATTGCAGCCGGCGGCTCGACCTTGCGTGACTATCGCAGCGCCGACGGCGAGCTTGGCTATTTCCAGCATGCCTTCCAGGTTTACGGCCGCGCGGGCGAACCTTGCCTCACCGACGCCTGTCGGGGCATTGTGCAGCGCATAACCCAGGCCGGCCGCTCGACCTTCTGGTGCAGCCGGTGTCAGCGCTAACGGCATTCGGAGAACGAACGCATGACCTACGAAAACATCCTGGTCGAAACCCGCGGCAACGTCGGCCTGATCACGCTCAACCGGCCCAAGGCGCTCAATGCGCTCAATTCCGAACTGATCGAGGAACTCAACCAGGCGCTCGAGACCTTCGAGCGCAATGACGATATCGGCTGCCTCGTGATTACAGGCTCCGAGAAGGCGTTTGCCGCCGGCGCCGACATCAAGGAGATGGTCTCCAAAGATTACATGGACGTCTACCTCGGCGACTTCATCGGCCGCTGGGAGCGCCTCTCCTATGCCCGCAAGCCGGTGATTGCGGCGGTTGCGGGCTTCGCGCTCGGCGGCGGCTGCGAGATGGCGATGATGTGCGATTTCATCATTGCCGCGGATACCGCCAAGTTCGGCCAGCCCGAGATCAAGCTCGGCGTCATGCCGGGGGCCGGCGGCACGCAGCGCCTGACCCGGTTCGTCGGCAAGTCGAAGGCGATGGAGATGTGCCTCACGGGTCGCATGATGGACGCCGAAGAAGCCGAGCGCTCAGGCCTCGTCTCGCGCATCGTGCCGGCCGCCGAATTGATCGAAGAGGCCGTCAAGACCGCGCAGACGATCGCCGAGATGTCACGGCCGATCGCCATGATGACCAAGGAAAGCGTCAATCGCGCCTACGAGACCACGCTTGCCGAAGGTGTCCGCTTCGAGCGCCGTCTGTTCCATTCGATGTTTGCGACGCAAGACCAGAAGGAAGGCATGGCCGCCTTCGCAGAGAAGCGCAAGGCAGCGTTCAAGAACAAGTAGCCCGCCTTGCGCTCAATCCGTCGCCCGCTTGTCGGCTGCCAATGCCGCGAACGACAGCGCGCCGACCGCGAGGCCGCCGGCAACGAACACGATATTGGCGGCCCAGTCTGACTTGCCGGCCTCGAGCTTGCCGCTGAGCGACAGGATGATGACGGCGGCGGTGGCAGCGATGCCGTGCAGTAGCGTGAGCTGGTGGGCCAGGCCGATCATCGCAGGGGTATTGAATCGTGATGCTGCTGCCGCTCTGCGCTCGCGTGCATAGGCCAGCAGTCCGGCCGCAATCAGCAGCATGGCCGCACCGTACTGCCAGGCATGCTGCCAGCTGAGCGCTGTCAGATAATAGCAGCCAAGCATCGTGGTACTGGCCCAGGCATACGTCGTGGCGATCAGCTCTGCAAACCAGGCAGCCTGTGCAGCGCGCGGATGGGCCTGTTCGTCCGACCGCGCAGGCACCGAGATGACACCGACGTAGACTGCTCCGACCGCGAACATCGCCCCGGCCATGATCGCCAGTGCCTTGTTGTCTGCTGACGCACCGACGACCATCGCAATAACCGTCATGACACCGGTTGCCAGCAGATAGACACGCAGTTGGCGCCGGTTACGCATTGCCTTCTGCCGACGGTTCACCTGATCGGTCGATCTTGAGCGCATAGGCACTGATCGCCGCCAGCGCCAGTGCGCCGAAGAAGAAGATGTTGTTGGCCGCCCAGTCGCCGTAGCGTGGGGTCAGGAAGCGCGTCATCTTGCCGTCGATGATCAGGCCCAGCACCACGGCGATCATCCCGAAGAACTGGATGTAGGCGAGATAGCGCCCGATCTTGAGGATGCTGTCGTCGTCCCTGCCCGCATCGGCGTCGCGCTGCAGGAGCTTGCCGAAGAACAGCGTTGCGATGCCGACGATCGCGAACGCCAGGAAGAAGTGCCACCACTCGTGCCAGTCGGCGACGCCGAAGCCGTATGTGATCAGCAACCCGAGCGCCCCCCAGACCCACACGTAGGCCGAATACTGCGCGGTCGAGGCCGAAATCGCCGAGCGTGATGTCGAACTGCCGGCGAGATTTCTGGTTTCGCGAATGCCGACAAGGGCAAAGATGATGCACATCAGTGCCGCGATCGCCATGTGCACGTACGCCATGTCGGGCATTGTGTGCTTCATGGCCGCAGCAATCACCAATAATGCGATGCTGAGTGCGATACTAAAGACCCAGAAGACCATCTCCGGCATTCCTTGCTTGGTTGCGAGTGTGTTTGCCTTGCCAGCGGCTTGTAGCACAAATCGTTAATCTGCCGGGTAGGCCCCCGCAAGCATTGCTGCTTCTGATTTCACAAGCCAAACGAGGTCTGCTGCCAAGCCTCGATCCTGGATCGAATTTGCCAGAAAAGGGATAAGGAGGCGCAAAACGGCTCAAATCGTGCGTTGACCGGCATTCCGGCGCCGGTTAAAAGGGCCCGTTATTCGGTCGCCCGGAGCGTTGCTTCGGGCGCTCGTCGTATTGGTGGCAGGCGGTGGCGGATGGTATGCGGCCGCAAGCCCGCGAGGCCTGGTCGACCGCCGGCACCGCGCAACCGGAATTCAGGACAAGTAGCGCCCTGCCCCGGCGCTCGATCGAAGGAAGCCGAGAATAGATGGCAAATACCTCATCTGCCAAAAAAGCTGCCCGTCAGACGGTGCGCCGAACGGCAATCAACAAGTCACATCGCACCCGCATGCGCAGTGCCGTGCGCCAGGTCGAAGAGGCGATCGCCTCTGGTGACCAAGCTGCTGCCCGTGCTGCATTGCAGGTTGCCGAACCGATCGTCGCACGCACCGGCCAGCGCGGCGTCATTCACGCCAACGCAGCCAGCCGCAAGGTTTCGCGTCTCTCGAAACGCATCAAGGCAATGGCCTCGGCCGAAAGCTGATCCGTTCGACCACGAACGCAACGATACTTCGTTCCCCTGTGTGAGCCGGGTCCGTCGGCGCAACAATGACGGTGCCATCGCGCAAGCCCGCACCGTTCGGCAGACCGCGATCGCGGCTCGGCGGACCGTTAGCCGTCCGGCATCTTCCGACAACAAGCCAGCTTGAACCAGCCAGTTCGCCGGCGCCCGCAGCAATGCGGCGCGCCGGAACGCTGTCGCCGGCCGCCGTCCGCGCCCCGGCCGCTGCTTCTTAGAGCGTTTCCAGTTTAGTTGGAATCGCAACGAGGGAGCGCAGGCGACCCGCCGCATTGCGGCGCCCCTCGGAGGCCGGCCGTTAGGCCGAATAGCCGTGAGAGAAAAGACAGATAGATCCATTTCCACGTAAGTCGGAAATGATCTAGAGCGCCCCCAAACGCTTCCATGGCCATGTCAATTGCGGTGGCTTGCTTCTTGGCATGCCGGCCGCCGGAGGTCAGCGGAATCCTGCCATGCTCCAGTCTTTGCAGATCGGTCCCCAATCGGACGGAAGGGAAAAGTTATCAACAGGCTCGACTGGCGCTGAATTCAGAAAGTCAAGGCTGGAATCATTCCAGCGAACTGTTGTAAAGTCATCACTATTGTTGGTGGCGCCCAGCTTTTGCAGCAGTCTCCCCGACTGCTCCTAAGTTGTGATTTTAAGACGACAAAATATTGTTCACGAGCTTGAGTTGGAGCCTGTCGCTGAACCGTCACGACGGAGCTGCTTCCGAAAATCGTTCTTCGCGCCGGGCAGCTCGATGATGCCTGCCCCTTTTGCACAGCCTGGTACGATTCATCCACAAGACCTTGGTTGTGCTGACTCTTTCAAATCAGTCCAAACAGTGGTTCGTTTGCCAACGATGATGATTGCAGACCGGGGCGCATAACATCATCCTCCAGCGCGCAAAGTGGCCCCATTGAGAATCCGATTAACCTGTGATTATCCTTTGCGCAGAAATGCGGGGGATCTGATCGAGCTTGTTGTTCGAGACAGATCATTGGCGGGTATCCGGCGGCCGGGTACCGGGCATCGAAGTCTGTTCGGTGGAACAGACCGGGCTGTTCACAAGTCGAACAGTGCGTTGTGTATAGATGGCCCATTTCGCCAGGAGTTTAGTATCGCGTAAGTGGCATTTCTACTGCGCTGCCGTCCTAGGGGCCGGCAGCACTCAGTGGCGCTCGGTGTGTATTCGGGTGCCGCGGCGTACGTACGGAGTTGGTTCAGCGAATGGCCAATCTCCGGATGTGAGTAGGAGAGCACATTGTGATCAATCGCAGGCAGATTTCCGGCGGCCCGCCACGGGGTACCGGCCGGCACAATTCAAGACCCTCGATACCATCGCAGTACAGTCCATCGCACGGCGTGGGCAGCTTCATCGCAAGTAGTGATGCGGGCCGCGCCGTGTGCAGCTGCATGCCCGACTGGGGTGGGCGGACCAGCTATGGGGCCGGGTGACCCCATGGTGACCTAGAGACCCGAACGTCGATGGCCCGCCTGGCGTGCTATTGGCGTGAGTACTTGGCGCCGGCCACGGCGCCGAAACCTGATCCCATGAGAGAGCTTCACGAGCCTTGCCGCGCGGCGACAAGGAACGGGCGAGGTGCGTGCGCTTGGTGGGAAATTCAGAGTTGGCAGGTCCGGTGCGACGACGTGCGCCCGGGTCCGCCGACGAACCAAAAAGACAATACGCGGGGAAAGAACAATCATGACGATCGCAGCAGCACGGAGCGACCTGTCTTCCACCATATTGCAGGCAGAAGCGGATGAGCCCGAATCTAATCCGAGTGACGGCGGGATTTCGGCCGGCGGATCGCGGGGCGGGGCGAAAGCATCCCAGGACGCCAGCAAGTCGGCGAACAGCAAGCTTAAAGCAGCGGAACAGAAGATCCGGGCCATTTTGCGCAGTCAGCTTGGCGATGAGGTCTATTCGAGCTGGTTCAGCTCGATGGAGTTCGAAGCCATTGAAGGCGATACCTTGCGCACGACGGTGCCCGTCAGATTCCTGAAGAGCTGGATCCAGAACCATTACCTGGACGATGTGCTCTCGGCCTGTCGCACGGAGTTTGCCGATGTCGACAGGGTCGAAGTGGCGCTTCGTCAACCAACCAGCCCGCGTCCGAAGGCCGGCCAGCAGGCGGCCAAGGACGAGGCCGGCCAACCGGGTGATGGTGACGGTGCCGGACGAGCCGCACCATCGCCTGCGCCGGCCCCATGGCAGCCGGCGCCACCTGCAGCCGTCGTTGCCGGGATGGATATGGCAGCTCGCGCGCCGACCCAGGCAGCCGGCATCGAGGGCTCGCCGCTCGACCCGCGCTACACCTTCGACAGCTTCGTGGTGGGTTCGGCGAACCGTATGGCGCATGCCGGCGCCAGCCAGGTGGCCGACACGATCTTTTCGGAATCGCGCGGCTTCAATCCGCTCTACATTCATTCCGCCGTCGGTCTCGGCAAGACCCACCTCCTGCAGGCGGTGGCCTGGGAAGTGCGCCGGCGCATGCCGCAGGCCCAGATCCTGTATCTGACCGCCGAGCGCTTCCGCTTCAGCTTCGTTGAAGCCCTCCAGTCCAAGGAGGCGATGGCCTTCAAGGACCGTTTCCGCTCGATCGACATGCTGCTGATCGACGACCTCGAATTTCTGCACGGCCAGCAGACAGAGCAGGAGTTCGATCACATCATCAACGCGCTGCTCGATGGCGGCCGACAGGTCGTGGTCGCGTCGGCCCGCGCACCCAACCAGATCGACAAGCTCAACGAACGCATGCGCAGCCGGCTGCAGCGCGGCCTGGTCACGGAACTCAACGCACCAGACTACGAATTGCGTTTGAAGATCCTCGAGCGCCGCCTGCAGGAAAAGCGCATGATCGACCCGTCGTTCGAGATCTCGCGCGACGTGCTCGAATTGCTGGCCGAGCGCCTGGTCGAGAACGGGCGGGAACTCGAAGGTGCGACCGCTCGACTGCATGCCCATTGGCAGTATCTGCATTCGCCGATCACCCGTGAGACGGCCGAGACCGTGGTTCGTGACCTGTTCCAGAGCGGCGGCGAACCGCGCCGTGTCCGGATCGAGGAGATCATCAAGACGGTCTCGCGCCATTTCGGCGTCTCGAAGCCAGATATCCTCTCTCAGCGGCGGCACCGCTCGGTCGTCTGGCCGCGTCAAATCGGCATGTATCTGGCCAAGCAGCTAACCGCACGCTCGCTGCCGGAAATCGGCCGCCGGTTCGGCAATCGTGATCATACAACCGTCCTGCACGCGATCCGCAAGATCGACAAAGAGCTGGACAAGAACCCTCGACTGCGCGACGAACTGGACGAGCTAAAGAAGGTCCTGAGCAGCTAACCTGCTGTAACAAGTTAAGAAAACCGTGCAGGCGGCGGCTCGAGGCTGCCGCCGGTGAGAGTGCGGCAGCCGTTTGATGGCGAAATGAGCGACGCCTGACCGCTCGGTACCCGAACGCTGCAATTGAAGTGAACGACGTTTCCAACCTGGTCGAAAGTGGTCCGCCCGGCAGCTTTGGCCACCTTTGGCGAGCGACCCTTGCATGCGCAATGATTTTGTCTCAAGTTGCGCGGCCTATGCGAATCAGTACCGTAATCCAGCGATTTCCCGGAATTCGCTGTGATAGCGCGGGCAAATGGCTGTTCCTCGCGACTTGGAAGGTTCGGCGGAGGTTCGGCCGGTCCGGCAGCCAGCGGCTAACGCGTTGAATTCGTAACCGCATTCGCAGAGAAAAAGGCACACCAACCACTCGGGACGGGACATGCAGCTGGTCATCGAAAGGGGCGAACTCCTGAAATCACTCGGCCACGTGACGAGCGTTGTCGAGCGGCGCACGACCATCCCGATCTTGTCCAATGTGCTCCTGCAGTCGTCAGCCGGCACCTTGCGCTTCAACGCCACCGATCTCGAAAGAGAGGTCGTCGAGCAGATCGGCGCCGATGTTCAGCAGGACGGTGCGATTACGGTGCCTGCCCACCTCCTGCACGACATCGTCCGCAAGCTTCCCGATGGCGCCCAGGTACAGATCGTGCGGGATGCTGAAAAGGAACGCGTTACGCTGTCGTCGGGCCAGTCCCGGTTCGCGCTGCAGTCGCTGCCGGCCGAGGACTTCCCGGATCTGGCGGCCGGTGACATGTCGCATGAATTCTCGATGGCGGCACACGATCTCAAGCGCATGATCGAGAAGACCCGCTTTGCGATCTCGACCGAGGAAACCCGGTATTACCTGAACGGAATTTACTTCCATGCCCCGGATGGCGGCGAAGGCGGTCGTCCGACATTGCGCGCGGTGGCAACCGACGGCCATCGGCTGGCCCACATCGAACTCGATCAGCCGGCTGGCGCCGCTGGCATGCCGGGTGTCATCATTCCGCGCAAGACCGTACACGAACTGCACCGTCTTCTAGAAGACGGCGGCGGCGAGGTGCGCATTGGTATTTCGACGTCCAAGGTGCGCTTTGAGATCGATGACATCACGCTGACCTCGAAACTGATCGACGGCACCTTTCCGGACTATGCCCGCGTCATCCCTAAGGGCAACGACAAGGAGCTCAGGGTCTCGAACGTCGAATTCATGGCAGCCGTCGACCGTGTTTCGACGATCGCCAGCGAGCGCGGCCGCGCTGTCAAGCTGTCGATTGCACCCGACAAGCTGACACTGTCCGTCAACAACCCCGAAGGTGGCAGCGCGACGGAGGAAATCGACGTGAACTACGGCGCCGAGCCGCTCGAAATCGGCTTCAACGCGCGTTATCTGCTCGATATCGCGGGCCAGCTCGAAAGCGATCAGGCGATATTCCGACTCGCCGACCCGGGTTCGCCGACCATGGTTCAGGACAGCGACGATGACAGCGCGCTCTATGTCCTGATGCCGATGCGCGTGTGAGCGGTGAACTGTGGCAGCAAAGCCATTTGATAATGGGTGATGAGACGACGTCGGTTCTGCCAAACGAGATGCGCACGCCGGACGTGCCGTCGCCCGAAGTCTGGATCGAACGGCTCACCCTCACCAATTTCCGCAACTATCCCTCCCTGACGCTCAATCTCCCGCCGTCACCAATCGTGCTGTTCGGCGCCAACGGTTCCGGCAAGACCAACCTGCTCGAGGCGGTCTCACTGTTGACCGCCGGCCAGGGTTTGCGCCGTGCGGGCCTCGGTGAAATTGCCCGCCAGGCCGGCGCCGGCGACTGGGCCGTGGCCGCCCGCATCATGCGCCACGGTGATCCGACCGATGTCGGCACCGGGCTGAGACCTGGCGATGCGACTGCATCGGGCCGGGCGCCAGCGCGTGTCGTCAGGATCGACGGTGACAATCAGTCGGGTTCGGGCGCACTGGCCGATGTTGTCGAGATCGCCTGGCTAACGCCGGCTGCCGACGGTCTGCTGATCGGCCCGGCCTCCGAACGCCGCCGCTTCCTCGACCGTCTGATCCTCTGCTTCGACCCGAGCCACCGCACGCGCGCCAACCACTTCGAAAGGGCCATGCGCCAGCGTAACCGCCTGCTCGCCGACGATGCCCGGGACACAGCACTGTTCGAGGGATTGGAGGGCATCATGGCGGAGGCGGGCGTCGCGGTCGCCGCGGCCCGGCTCGACGCGGTGGCAGCCCTTAATGCCGTTGCCGAGCGGCGCCGGCAGCGCGCACCCAATTCGCCATTCCCGTGGTCGGTTGCCGCGCTCGACGGTAGCTTGGAGACCGAGCTCGCGACTGCCGCAGCCGTCGATGTCGAGGATGCCTACATCCGTGAGCTGGCCGAGACGCGCGAGCGCGATCGGGCTGCTGGCCGCACGCTGACTGGCCCGCACCGTTCCGACTTCCAGCTGACGCACGGGCCCAAGCAAACAGCCGGCCATCTGTGCTCGACCGGCGAGCAGAAATCACTGCTGATCGGCCTGATCCTGGCGCATGCCGAACTTGCTGCGGCCCGGCGTGGTGGTGCAACGCCGATCCTGCTGCTCGACGAAATCGCAGCCCATCTCGACGTCCACCGCAGGTCGGCGTTGTTCGAGGAATTGTTGCTGTTGGGCAGTCAGGCCTGGATGACGGGGACGGATCATGCAGCCTTCGACGGCCTTGCCGGCAGGGCCGGATTCTTCCGTGTCGACGAGGGCGTGGTGACACCGATTTGACGCAATTGACACCGTTATTCGGACCCTTTGGCCCATCTCGCCGTATCGACAGCATAACCATCTGAAATATAACATAAATATATTCATGTATTTTTCTCCTCCAAAGCCTTTCAAGCGGGCATTCTGCGCAGTTTCGTGGTAGTCTCTGAATCGACAAAAAATCATTCTGGGACAAAGCCTTCTCATGAGCTCTGAGACACCTTCTCGCGCCAACGGATCCGGAAAATACGGTGCAGAAAACATCAAGGTCCTGAAAGGCCTTGACGCGGTGCGCAAGCGCCCGGGTATGTACATTGGTGACACTGATGACGGCTCTGGTCTGCACCACATGGTCTACGAGGTCGTCGACAACGCAATCGATGAGGCGCTGGCCGGTTTCGCAAGCGAAGTGAATGTCGTCCTGAACGCCGACGGATCGTGCACGGTCAATGACAACGGCCGCGGCATTCCGGTGGGTCTGCATCCCGAGGAAGGCATTTCAGCCGCTGAAGTCGTGATGACGCAGCTCCATGCCGGCGGCAAGTTCGGCGAAGGCGAGGACGACAACCCCTACAAGGTGTCAGGAGGACTGCATGGCGTCGGCGTCTCGGTGGTCAATGCGCTCTCGCAATGGCTGGAACTGCGCATCTGGCGTGATGGCCACGAGCATTTCGTGCGCTTCAAGGATGGCATCGCCGAAGCACCGCTCGAGGTCGTGGGCCCCGACAACGGCAAGGCCGGCACCGAGGTCACCTTCCTGCCGAGCCTCGAGACCTTCCACAACGTCACCGACTTCGTCTATGAGACGCTTGAGCATCGGCTGCGTGAGCTTGCCTTCCTCAATTCAGGCGTTCGCGTCATCCTGACGGACAACCGGCATGCCGATCAGCGGCGCGAGGAGATGGTCTACGAAGGCGGTCTTGGCGCGTTCGTCCAGTATCTTGATCGCTCGAAGCAGGGTCTCGTCGATGAGCCCGTGATGATGTCCGGCGAGCGCGACGGCGTCACCGTCGAGGCTGCCTTGTGGTGGAATGAGAGCTATCATGAGAACGTGCTCTGCTTCACCAACAACATCCCGCAGCGCGATGGCGGCACCCACCTCGCCGGTTTCCGCGGTGCGCTGACCCGTCTCATCAACAAGTATGCCGAAGAAACCGGCGTCGCCAAGCGCGAGAAGGTCTCGATCACCGGTGATGATGCGCGTGAAGGCCTGACCTGCGTCCTCTCGGTCAAGGTCCCCGACCCGAAATTTTCGAGCCAGACCAAGGACAAACTGGTCTCTTCCGAAGTCAAGCCGATCGTCGAAAGCGTCATGGCCGACCAGTTGTCGGTCTGGTTCGAGGAGCATCCCAAGGAAGCCAAGACGATCATCACCAAGGTCTTCGAGGCCGCCGCCGCCCGCGAGGCGGCGCGCAAGGCGCGCGAACTGACGCGCCGCAAGGGTGCGCTCGACATGGCTAATCTGCCCGGCAAGCTCGCCGAGTGCCAGGACCGCAACCCGGCCAATACCGAACTGTTCATCGTCGAGGGCGATTCGGCCGGCGGCTCGGCAAAGCAGGCGCGCGAACGCGAGTTCCAGGCGGTCCTGCCGATCCGCGGCAAGATCCTCAACGTCGAACGTGCCCGCTTCGATAGGATGCTGTCGAGCCAGGAGATCGGGACGCTGATCACGGCGCTCGGCACCGGTATCGGCCGCGACGACTTCGACCTGTCGAAGTTGCGCTACCACAAGATCATCATCATGACGGACGCCGACGTCGACGGTGCCCACATCCGCACTTTGCTCCTGACGTTCTTCTATCGTCAGATGCCGGAACTCGTCGAAAACGGCCATCTCTATATTGCCCAGCCGCCGCTCTACAAGGTCACCAAGGGCAAGTCCGAGACCTACCTGAAGGACGAGCGCGCGCTCGAAGACTATCTGATCGATGCCGGCCTGGCCGACACCAAGCTGGTGCTCGGCACCGGTGAGGAGCGTGCCGGCCGCGACCTGCGCGAGATCGTCGAGCATGCCCGCATCACCAGCCGACTGCTGGATGAAATGCATTCGCGCTATACACGCTATGTCGTCGAACAGGCCGTAATTGGCGGCGCGCTGGCACCTGAACTGCAGTTGTCGGCGGAGCGCGCCAACACCGTCGCCGGCAGCGTTGCCGAACGCCTCGATGCGATCTCGGACGAGACCGAGCGCGGCTGGGAAGGCCGCTACGGCAATGATGGTTTCATGTTCAAGCGCGAGGTGCGAGGCGTGACGGAAGCGCATGCCGTCGACCGCGCGCTTATGGCCTCGCAGGAAGCGCGCCGTCTGCATGACCGCCACGGACACCTGGCCGAAGTCTATCCCTCACCTGGTATTCTCCACCGCAAGGACGATCAGATCGCGATCCATGGTCCGCGGACGCTGATCAAGGCGGTGTTCGATGCCGGCCGCAAAGGGCTTTCACTGCAGCGCTACAAAGGCCTAGGCGAGATGAACCCCGAACAGCTCTGGGAGACGACACTCGACAAGGAAAGCCGAACGCTTCTGCAGGTCAAGATCGGCGATTTGTCGGAAGCCGACGAGATCTTCTCGAAGCTGATGGGCGACGTCGTCGAGCCGCGCCGGGAGTTCATCCAGGAAAACGCGCTCACCGCGAGTGTCGACGTCTGAGACGTTCGGCATCAATCAGCCGGCGCCAGTCGCGGTTGGTGCGCTCGTCTGTGCGTTCAGCACGCCAGTGACCGGCCTCGCTGCCACGCCGCTGACGGTCGGCACGCTCTTGCATGCGCCGCTGAATGTCTGATCTGAGCTGACGGTCGTGATCTGCGGCGGCGTCATCGTGGGCCTGCGCCGGGACGCCTGCGCCGACCAATAAGGCGACGGTGGACAGGCTGAAAAGCGCTGCAATTGTGGCGATCGTTCGGTGGGTCATAGGTGTGATATGGGCGTGATCGCGCAATAGTCAAACAACGAATTGCTCCTTCCGGCGCCTGCCGCCTTATGCCACTATTGGCCAGGGCAAGTGGACAATGGGCCCGCGAGTTCCGGCTGGTACTGCCGCTTGCCCCTCACCCTGACCCTCTCCCCGTGAATTACGGGGAGAGGGAATCCGGCCGTGCCACCTTGCACCGCCGCTGGTAACACGACGGATCGAGTTCCCTCTCCCTGTAGCGCCACTGCGGCGCGTACGCGAGAGGGCTAGGGTGAGGGGCAAGCGGCGGTGCCGGCTGACACCGGCCTGGCGGCTGCCATACCGTCGGCATGGCACATCTCTGCTGGCCCCAAGCGCGTTCAGTGCGCACCGGGAAGGGGATCTGAATGAGTTTTCTGTTGGCCGTCTTTCGTGCCGGCGGCATTATCTTTCTGTCATTGCTGCTGGGCGCCGCGGCGCTTGCCTACGTCGGTGTCGAGTATCCGATGTATCTCGACGCGATGCTGGACGAGGCCAGCGACTTCAAGACGGTCCTGCTTGCCAACACCGGCCTGGAGGCAAAGTACAACGTCTGGGTCAAATTCCTGGTTCAGGAACAGCAGTTCGTTTTCATGTTTTTCGTGGTGGTCATGCGCATCTTGCTGCTGCTCGTATTTCAGGGCGGCCCGGCGCTTGCCCGCTGGCTTTGGGACATGCCGGCTCGGGGGTAGTGCGAAGCAGCCATTTCGCATGTCGAATTAGCAACTCGGCGTATCTCACCGGTCGGCGCAGGGTTTTTCCGCGGGAGCCACTTGGGTCCGAATTTTGGTGAAGGAACGGGCCTTACGGTTGACATCGGCACAGCGATGATCCTATGCCGCTCGAAATCCAACCAGAGTGCACCAGTGCTCGCTCGCCTTGTTCTGCTAGATGAAGAATCCCGAGCATCGCTATGTCAGTGATCTGCGGCGCGTCGATGCCAGCAGCACGGTTGCCTATCGCTCACTGATATCTGTTCTCCCGTTCACTTTTGCAGGCCTCTTCCTGGTGCTCGTCGCCATTTTTGCGGCTGCGAATTTCGGCCTCTCCGATAGCCAGTCCCTGCTGATCGTCAGCGCCGCTATTTGCGGCGGCTACATGGCCCTCAACATCGGCGCCAATGATGTTGCAAACAACATGGGCCCAGCGGTCGGCGGACGGGTCCTGACCATCACGGCCGCCATCCTGATTGCAATGGTTTGCGAAACCGCTGGCGCTCTTTTGGCCGGTGGCGATGTCGTAAAGACGGTTGCGAAGGGTATCATCGCACCCGGCGGCGCTGTAAGTATCGAGCAGTTTCAATTACTGATGTTGAGCGCCGTACTCGCGGCTGCCCTCTGGATCAATCTGGCGACGTTTCTCGGCGCCCCGGTTTCGACCACCCATTCCATCGTCGGCGGTGTTCTCGGCGCGGGGATCGCTGCCGCCGGCGCCGGATTGGTCAATTGGACGACCATGGCACAGATTGCAGCGAGCTGGGTCATTTCGCCGGTCTTTGGCGGCGCCGTTGCAGCGCTCATGCTCGCCTTCATAAAGTCGCGCATCCTTTACGTGCCCAATCGCCTCGAGGCCGCCAGGTTCTGGGTGCCGCTCCTGATTGCCCTGATGGCGGCTGCTTTCAGTGCCTACATGGGCCTCAAGGGCCTCAAAAAGATCTGGAAACTCGACACATTTGAGATCGTACTGGTCTCGTGTCTGGCCTTTGGAGTTGCCTGGCTGGTCTCGCGGCCGTACATCGCCCGCCGCATTGCGCAGTTGGGCGACAGGCGCCATGACGTGAATTCGCTGTTCGATCTTCCGCTTATCCTGGGTGCCGGCCTGCTGTCCTTCGCGCATGGCGCCAATGACGTTGCAAATGCAGTGGGCCCATTGGCTGCGATTGTCTCGACGGTGAATGGATCCGGCGCCATCGAAGCCAAGGTTGCGATACCATTGTGGGTGATGGTGGTTGGCGCGTTCGGCATTGCCGTCGGGCTCATCACATTCGGCCCAAAGCTAATCAAGGTCGTCGGCCAGGAGATCACGCGACTGAATTCGACCAGGGCCTACTGCGTGGCGCTCTCGGCGGCGATAACAGTACTTGTCGCCACATCGCTGGGTTTACCGGTCAGTTCGACACACATTGCCGTCGGGGCGGTGTTCGGCGTCGGTTTTCTGCGCGAATATCTTGAGAATCCCAATCGCAGGAAACTTAGGCCTGGCCACAAATTGAATGCAACGGCTGCCGATGCCTTCAACAGCCGCAATGCGCGGCGCAGCCGTTTCTTGGTGCGCCGTCGCCTCCTGTTGTCAATCGCGGCCGCATGGGTGATTACTGTGCCGGCAACGGGTGCTCTAGCTGCTTTGATTTACATTCTCGTGCAGCTTTCGTGATCCACTTGCGAAGATCCTGGAACTGCCGCACGAGTACAAGATAGTCTTCGCGGTAAGCAACTCGGTGCACGTCTTCAATGAGCGCCCAGTGACGCTCTCGCACGTGTTTCTCCGGCCACTCATCCTCCTGCTGCAGGACAAGATACGGATAATAGGTTACGGGAACGCTCTTGACGCGGCCGACGCCTGTGCTCTTGCCGATCTTCACCGTGAAAGGAAAGTCCTCCAGTACTACGCCACGCACACCCGCCTCTTCGAAGCCCTCACGGTGACAGGTGTCGACATGCGATTCACCCTGCTTCTGGCGCCCCTTGGGCAGTATCCATCGTCCGCGCGTTTGCGAGGTGACGAACATCAAGGCAATCGCCTCGTCCTGGATCTCGAACGGAATGATGCCGATCCGGTGCATTTTTCAGTCTCCAACAAGCCTTACAAAGCAACGCGCGAATTGCGATAAGATTTGGCGGCCGCTTACCAGCGCGCTGGCATCAGCGCCATCCGTCCAGAGAGCCTTCGCCTGTATAGTCGTTCTGGTGGTATTCGGTGTCATTCTATCGCGCCGACCAAGCCCTATTCGGGGCGGAGCGGCCACGTCAAGCCACCGCCTCGATCAACAACCGACGATCGCCTAATCATAGTCGGGCATGTAGACGTTGAAAGGCTCGCCTGCAGGGCGCCGAATCGAACCGGCCTTGGCCAACGTCAGCGTCGACCAGCCGTGGTGGCGGTCGCGTGCCAAAAGGTGCAGGCCAAGGCTGCCGTAGCGCGCGATGATCGCCGGTGCCTGGTCGGTGAGGATGCCCGAAAGGGTCAGCGTTGCCCCGGGCCCGAGCGCGTCCGCGATCGATGGTGCAAGCTCATGGAGCGGCCCGGCCAGGATGTTGGCGACGATCAGATCGAATGGCCGTGCTCGACGGATCACGTTGTGGCCGAGACCGTCCGAGACGATGAACGCTGGTCCGCCGCCAAGCGCCGGCATGCCGTTCAACGCCGCATTGTCACGCGCCACCTCGATCGAACGGGCGTCGATGTCACTGGCAACAATCCGGGCCCGGGGAAGCGCCCGCTGCAGGGCAAGCGCGAGAATGCCGGAGCCGCAGCCAAGGTCGAGGACCGAGCGATATTGCCGCTGCCGCGTCAGGCGGGAGATGGCGACGAGGCAGCCGTAAGTTGTCGCGTGGTGGGCCGTGCCGAACGCTTCGCCGGCATCGACGACGATGGTGTTCGGTCCTGCGCCGACGCGCTCGAGATCATGCGAGCCGCAGATCGTGAACCGGCCGGCTTCGACCGGCGGCAGCGCGGCTTGCGACATCGCCACCCAGTTCTCCTCGGCAACCGGCTGCAGCGTGATGTGGCCCCGCGCTTCGGGGATCAGTTCGCCGAGCGATTTGGTGGAGGCCTCTGCGGCCGCCGATGCGCCGTAGTAGGCGTCGACCCGCCATTTCGTGCCGTCCTCGAACACCGAAACCGCATCAGCGGCGGGCTCGATCAGCTCTCGCAATGCGTCGGCTATCTGGAAGGCGGTCTCTCTTCCGATGCCGGTGATGGTTAGTTGGGTTGCGGTCATCGCTGATCGTTAAAGGTTGATACCGTCCGGAGCGGCCATTCTTATAGAACGCGTGAGGAATTGAAACGCCAACAGCCGTCTGCCGACGCAGTTCGTGCGCTTTTTGCACCGGACGGTTGCGTCACGGGCGTAGCGTTGAGCACTGAGCTGTTGTGAGAACGAATGCTTCGATGGCGCGCTATACAGCCTCGAGTCGTCTGACAGCCTCGGCTTTTGCCAGATCGTCCAAGACCAGGAAGAGATTGTCCCAGTCAATCGGCTTGGTCAGGTAGATGTCCATGCCGGCTTCGACAGCGTCCTGCTGGCTGTTGACGTCAGCACTCACGCCGACGATCGGTAGATCCGTGCCGTTGGCCAGTTGACGGATCTGCTTCGTGGCCTCGACCCCGTCGAGTACCGGCATCGACACGTCCATCAGGATGACATCGAACCGCTTTTCGGAGACCTTTGCGACGGCCTCTTCGCCATTGTTGGCGAATTCGACGCGATGGCCCGCACCCTCCAGCATTTTGCGGGCAATGATCCGGTTGGTCGCATTGTCCTCGGCAATCAGGATGTTCATCTGGGCTGTCGCTGGCCGGCCGTCACCGGTCTCGTCGGCCGCGGCCTCCTGTTCGCTGATTATCTTCGAAATGCCGGACTTGCCGAACGGACGTTCTATCCAGCCCTCGAAGCCACGGTCGATGCTCGGCATCTGTTGTGTGCCGGCACGCAGCTGCCAGACTTTGGCATGCGGCTGGCGTTCGCTGAATTGAGCGAGCAACCGGGAGGCTGCGCCCTGATCGCTGAGTTCATCGATGATCAGGTGGTGCACCGGCCTCTGGCTCGTGAAATTCAATGCCGCCTCGACATCGGCTGCAGCCAGCAGTTCTCCCCCGAAATCCTGGACATAGGCCCCGGCCGTCAGCTTGAGCGCGTCGCTTTCGCTGATCAGCAACACAGCCTGGCCCTTGAGCGCGACCCGGCCACGGCGCAAGACCCTGAGCTGTGCCTGGTTGGCGCGCCCGGCGGGCATCTTGAACCAGAACCGGCTGCCTTCGCCGAGTGTCGACTGACAGCCGATTTCGCCACCCATCAATGAAACGATTTCCTTGCTGAGCGCCAGCCCCAGGCCTGTCCCAGGCCGGCGCTGCTCGTGACAGGAAGGCAATCGCTTGAACTTCTGGAAGAGCTGTTGCTGGTCTTCCGGCGAGATGCCGGGCCCGGTGTCCGTCACGGCGAATTCGATGATCCGTTCGCCTGCCGACGAAGCATCCTTGACCCAGATGCAGACCGACCCCGCATCGGTGAACTTGATGGCGTTGCCGACCAGATTTGTCATCACCTGCTTCAGCCGGTGAGGGTCGCCCTCCGCCTGACACCACAGAGCCGGGTCGACGTAGGATGTTAGTTCGATATCCTTTTCAACGGCCAGCGGAGACAACAGCCGGGTGACGTCTTCGACCAGTTGGTCGACCCGGAATGCCTCCGGGCAGATTTTCATGGCGCCGGCTTCAACGCTGGAGAGATCGAGAATGTCGTTGATGATGCGCAGCAGACCCTCGCTGCAACTCTTGATGGTCTCCAGCGATGACATTTGGCCGTGATCCAGCCCACTGCGCTCGAGCAGTTCAACGGTACCCAGAATGCCGTTGAGCGGCGTGCGCAGTTCATGGCTCACGGACGCCAGATACTTGGTCTTCTGGCCGTTCGCCTCTTCGGCAGCCGAGATCGCTTCACGTAACAGCTTTTCGGTCTGTGCATGCTGAGACACGTCGTGAAAGGCAATGACGCGGCCAACTCCCGGAATGCCGCTGACCTTCAGCTCGAACGTCTGGCCGCGCTCGTTGCGAAATTCTTCCGGCAATTCGCCGCCATCGGAGAGCTTGACGAGCGCGTCAATGACATCCTCACGCGAGATCCAGCCGGTCGGCTTGTCGATGCCGAGCGCGGGCAGGGCTTCAGCGTTCCAGATGATCGGAGTGTTGTGGGAATCCAGCGCCACCATGCCCGTCGCGGCACTTTTCAGGATGGAACTCAACAGCGACCAGCGCTTGGCGTTCTGTCGGGCATAGCGGATCGTGCGGTCGAGCAGCTCCGGCGTCAGCCAATCCTTGCGCAGGTAATCGGCAGCGCCTGCATATTGTGCGGCCCGATCGATCTCGCCGTCGCCCAGGCCCGTGAGCAGGACCATTGGACAATCGCTGTAGAGCGCGCCGATCTCTTTTATGAATTCGAGCCCGGTTCGCTTGCCGATCTGGTAATCGACCAGTGCAACATCGAACTGCTGTTCCGTCAGCAGCTTTTCCGCTGCTTCAAAAGAGCCGCTCCATGCGACGCGATAGGGCTCGCCTTCCACGGATTTCAAGACGTCTTCCGTCAGATAGAAGTCGTCTTGATCATCCTCGATGACCAGAACCCGGACATGTGCTGATTGATCCGACATTGCGTGATTTGAACTGACCAAACAGGCTTCAGACTTGGCTCGGCAGCTGCACAACTTCAATCCAGTAGTGATTGAGGGCGCGCACCACATTCAAAAGACCGTCGAAGGTCACGGGCTTCGAGACGAACGAATTCACACCGAGATCGTAGGTGCGCAGAATGTCTTCTTCGGCCTTCGACGTCGTTAGAACGACCACAGGGATAAGACGCAGCACCGGGTCCTCTTTGAGATGTGTGAGGGCCGTTCGTCCATCCATGCGCGGCATGTTGAGGTCGAGCAGAATGAGGCCCGGCATGTCCTTCGGGTCACGATGCGACCATTTACCCTCGGCCCTGAGGAAATGCAGCAACTCCTCGCCATCCTCGACGTAGTGGCGCTCGTTTCGCAAGCAGCACTCGACGAACGCATCTTCGATCAGCATCCGGTCGTCTGCATCGTCATCGGCAATTAGGAGCTTCACTGAATCCCGACCTTTCATTTCGCCTACCCCCGGCAACGCACGCACTTGTTGTCATTCTTACAGTTTAGTGCTTACCCAAAGATTGTTTCGCGCACGGCCTCCGGCCAGCGGTCCTCGTCAAAACCGTGCTGCGTGAAAGCGGCAAGCACCCAACGTTCGATGCCAAGCCCGACACAGCCGGTGTGGACGGGATTGCCGGCACCATCCTTGATGTCGAAACGCTCGCCGAAGAAATTGCCGTGCAGGTTGATCGAGCCACAGGCAAGCTGCTTCTTCTCGCCGTTGCTGCCAAGCACCGGGATCTTGATCTCGTTCTTCACTTCCTGTGCGGCCTGCCAGAATTTCTTGGCTGCCGAGACTGTCGCAAAGAACGGATCGGTTGCCGTCTGGATCGCAACGTCGAGGTCCAGATATGCCGAGAGCTCGGTGACGGCCGGCAGTGCCTTGGTGCGGCAGTTGCGGCAGAACTCTTCATCGCCGACAAACACCAGTTCGCGCACGTTGAACTCGTAGAGCCGGTCGAGACCGTTGATGTTGCGCGATTCGTAGCGGAAGACGCGACCCATCCAGGTATAGCACTTGCCCTCTTCGAAGGTGCTGCCCGACAGCGACGGATAGCAGGGGAAGCAGGCCGCCGGGTTGAGGCACATGCCGTCGTGATGAACGTGTTCATCAGGTGGCAGCAGCGCGCCTTCCGAGCACGAGTTGGCGGCACGGAAGGCCTCGATGGCATCGAAATCCTCGACCATGTTGCCAACGAACGTTACGGCGTTCGGATGACTGTCGAAGTAACCGCACTTGTGCAGCGTGTCGGCATCGACAAGGGCCGGAAAGTGTGAATCGAGGGCGCCGAACGTATCAGCATAGATTGCACCTGCGCGCTCGTTGACCAGGCGGGCAAGCTTCAGAACCGGGCCCGAATAGGCAACCTGCCCCTTGCCATAGTCGTAGAGCCAGCCGCGCTCGACCAGCTTGCGGTTGACGTCGAGTTCGTAATCGCCCGTATCCCGGCGTTCGTTTTCGTTGAAGACCTTGATCTCGAAGCCGCTGACCTGCTTGACCATTACCTCGAGATAGCGCTTGGCCTTGTCGATCACGTCATCGCCGGGCTCCGCCGAGCGCAGCACGATGCGCGCCGACTTCATGTCCTCGTTGACTACGATGCGATCGATTGCCGGCGAAACGAACACCGATTCTTTTTCGATGTCGCCTGCAATTTCGCTGTCGACTTCATGCGGCAGTTCGATCTGCATTTCGCGAAGGTCGGTGATTTGCTGGTTCATGATGAGTCTCTCTGGGTCAGAACTGGTAATAGAGGAAGCTCGAGCTACCGAGCGAGGTCAGGGCGAGGCAGCAGATGATGCTTGCTGCAAAGGCGTGGGCCGGCGTTGCACGCCAGACGACGAGACCGGCTTCGCGTGCTGTTTCCTGCGGCTGCGGGTCGATGCTGACCCAATGGCGGTGCAGGATTTGCTGTGTGTTCGGCATCAGCAGGACGATGCTGCCGAGCAGAAGAACGAACGAGAACGCCTTCTTCAGTTCGATGTCGACGAATTCGGCTGCCGTTGGCGCCAGGAATTCCGCCGGGATCCACATGCTGGCGAGGATCGTCGTGGCGGTTGTGAGGTCGCCGGCGCGGAACACGACCAGCGCCGTCACCACGACCGACATCGTCACCGCCCAGGCGATCGGCTTCGGCATGTCAATCTTGAACTCGCGCCAGCCAAGGTAGGCCGCGATTGCAAAGCCGTGGATCAGGCCGTAGATCACGAATGTCCAGCCGTCACCGTGCCAGATGCCGGCTACGAGAAACGTGACGATCGCCGGCACTGCCGCGGTATAGACGTAGCGCACCAGCGGGCTCGACTGCGATTTGAGCGCGCTGCGCATGCCGTTCATCGCCAGTGGCGTATAGATGAAGTTGGTGAAGAAGCGCGTCATGGTCATATGCCAGCGGCGCCAGAAGTCGGAGATGTTCGTTGCCTTGAACGGCGAGTTGAAGTTCAAGGGAAGCTTCAGGCCGAAGATCAGGCCGAGCGCCAGGGCCATGTCGGAATAGCCCGAGAAGTCGAAGTAGAGCTGCAGCGTGTAGCACAGCGCCCCGGCCCAGGCCGTCACCTGCGACACGGCCATCCCGGCATGCACACCATTGAATACGCTATCGGCGTAGGGCGCGATCGAGTCCGCCAGGAAGCACTTCTTGGCGAGCCCCATGATGAACAGCGTCAGGCCGGTTGCAAGCCGCGCCGGATCGAACGCCGAATCCGTTCGATCACGCATCTGCCCGAACATCTCGTGCTGGAGCACCAGCGGTCCGGCCGTAATGCAGGGAAAGAAGGCCGAGAACACGATGTAGCGGCTGAGCGACTGGCGCTCGACATCGCCGTTGTAGGCTTCGATCAGGTAGCCGATCTGGATGAAGGTGAAGAACGAGATGCCAATCGGCAGGATGATGTTGAGATGCGAGAATTCGCCGCCGGCCTGGTTGGCAATGTCGATCAAGAAGTTCGAGTACTTGAAGTAGCCGAGGAAGACCAGGTTTGCAGCGACACCGAGGACGAGCAGGATGCCTGCGAGCCGGCGGTTCTGATTGTTTTGGATCAGGAGACGCCCGAGCGTGTAGTTGACCCCGATCGATGCGAGCAGCAGCACCAGAGGTTCGGGCCCGAACTGGCCATAGTAGGCGATCGAGGCCGCGGCCAGAAAGCGGATTGCCATCGGCCAGCCGCCGAGCCTGTGCGAGACCAGGAACAGCAGGTAGGCAATCGGTAGAAAGCCAAGGACGAACGTATAGCTGTGGAACAGCATCATGATCGCGTTCCCCCCTTCGCGCCCCGACCTGGAACTGGATTGTCACCGATGCGGTGTGGGCCACGCGGTCCACAGTCGATGTTGCCGATAAGCGGGCGTTGAACCGGCAGCGGTGGCATCCCGATCGAACTCTGGACCGGCAGCGGCGGCAGCGATGACATCGCAGCCAGGGTATTGCCGCTTTTAGGTGCTTCTTCAGCCTTGGTCCCGGCCGCCGGCATTTTCTCCGGCTCCAACACCTTTGGCGCAGTTTCGCGGACCGGTTCGACCGTCGCTGGCCCTGAGACAGGTGAACTGTCAGCCTGCGCCACGGACTTGGCGCCTTCCATCGCGTGTTCCGTGCCCGGTTGCTCGTCGCCGCCAGGGGCCGGTGACCCAATCGGCCAAGTCATGACCGGCGCTACGGTTCGCGCCGATGCCACTACGGTTTCCTGCGGACTCTCTTCTTTCGGCTGCTGCTGATTGCCAGGACGGTCGTCAACTGCAACTGCCAGCGGTTCACCTTGTTTTTCTGCGGGCTTTCCATCCGGCTTCGCGATCGCTGCAAATTGGGCGAGCAATTTGCCGAGACAGGTCGGGTTCGAGTGCTCGGCATCGATGTACATGTCCGCCGTGCAGCCGACGTCGGCAGGATCGAAGCTGCCGAAAACCTGCCAGCCGTATTTCTTGGCATAGTTCTGCGTGATCGTTTCGATCTTCGCCAATCCCTTGTGATAGGGCCCACCCTTGATCGCGTTGTAATAGAGCGGGTTGAACGGCGGATGGACGAAGTAAACCTCGATATCCTTTTCCTTGAGGAACTGGAGCAGACGATCCAGCGACTCGACACCCTTGGGATCAATCTTCGGTGGCGTCGAGAAGTTTTCCTCGGCAAATCCCTTGGCGAGTTTTTCCGAGCGTTCCGGCGTGAACAGCCGTTGGTGATCGCTGGACCAGTAGATCGATCCGCCGGGCCGCAGCGTATCGAGCGACTCGTGATGGTCGACGACTGTCGGGTGCGGTTTGACAGGCGCCTTGTACCAGCGCGAAACGTTGGTGAAGAGCATCGATGTCGAGAGCAACTCGCGCCAGCGCTGGACCGGTGCGGTCTCCCAGTAGTAGTGCGGCTTGATCCCAAGCTTGCCCGCCATGACTTCGTAGTAGGGAATCCCGGGTAGCCAGAGAAAGTCCGTGCGATCAGCGACCGGCGTGAACAGGCGGTCACGGATTGCGATGATCATTTTCTTGGGCAGCTTCTTATGGCGATCGAAGATTTCGACCACCGCAAGCATGTCCTCGTAGTAGTCGCGATGGACATGTGCATTGTAGAAATCGAATCCGGGCAGCAACTCGGTGTGCGCTTCCTGCCAATGGCTGGCACCGAGGACGGCTACTTCCGGCGCCTTCTCCATCGAGGCGATGTGATGGTCGCGCATTTCGCGAATGTTGATGTTGAGGTCGAACACCGCATAGTTTTCGCCGCGCGCGAATGCCTGCGCGAACGCCTTGGGCCCGGAAGCTTGATACATTTCCGGCGCAAACAACTGGTTGGACCGCCAAACCAGGCCAAGAGAGGCCGCAGCGAGAACCAGAAACGCCAGCACATAGAAGCCCGGTCGCTCCCGGCGCTCGGCAGGCCGGCTGTTTTGGGCTTGAGGCTCGGGAACACGCGTGGGCTGGACCGGGACCTCGACGGTGCTTGCCGCCGCCGGCGCAGGCTTGCTCGCAGGCCGAGCCGCGTCCTTGGATCTATCCTCAGTTGGCAGCTTCTGCTCGATCAAGGGCCGGTCAGCTTCCGTCGGTAACTCCTGTTCGACGGTGGGCTGGCCCGCGTCCGCCGGTATGGCGTTGTCTTTCAGGATCCTGCTTTTCCGGCGCAGTGGGTGACCTGGCCCTGAAGCAGCCGGCTTCTGCATGGGCTGGGTGCGGCGTGAACGAACCGCAGCGTCAGCCGGCGGCGAACCGATGCTCGTCGGCCGGTCCTTGCGACGACCAAATTGCGCCGACTTTGCTGGTCTTTTTGTCGTCGTAGACGTCATACGCTCGCCAACTCGCAACAACAGAGTTCTGGCAAACTACCCCAGGAAACTATCTTGACGGTTAATATCAGCCGTTAGGAAATACCAAAGTGCGCAATTTCAGGTTGCTGGATGCAAAATAAATGTTTTCAATTTTACATGTTGTTGATGGAGATTAAGAATGCGTAGCCGGTCGCGATTATTGTGCCCTTTTCATTTCCGACTTCGATCACGCTGCGTTGGCAGCGCCTGATCGTCTGGTTTTCAGCTCGGCGGCAAATCCGTCTTGATGAGACGTGATCAGCTGTTCCGTCGACCGGCGATCCGCAGGCTGACCGATTAGATATCCCTGCATGATTTGGCATTCTTGTGAACTGAGGAACTTGATGTGGTCTTCGTGTTCGACCCCTTCTGCAACGACATCGAAGCCAAGCTTGTCTGCCAGGCCGAGTACCGACCGCAGTATTTCTTCCGCCTGATCGCAATTGCCCACTTTTCCAACAAACGACTTGTCGATCTTAATGCTGTCGAAAGGAAACGAAATCAGCGATCGCAATGATGAATAGCCGGTGCCGAAATCATCCATAGCAACGGAAATGCCCATTTCATTGAGCTTTTCAAGCGTGCCCTGTGTCGCCTCGAGGTCGTCGATGAAAACGGATTCGGTTATCTCGAGTTCGAGACGCCGAGGGTTGAGACCGGTCGACCGCAGAACCTCGCGCACGGACGAAACGAGATCGCTGTGCTTGATCTGTATCGGGGACACGTTCACCGCGATGCGGCATCTCTCTGGCCACATCGATGCTATCTCGCACGATTTTCGCAGCACCTGATTGCCCATCTCGATAATCAGGCCGTTCTCCTCCGCCATCGGCACGAATTCCGACGGCGGCACGAAGCCGAACTCCGAATGGCGCCAACGCGCCAGAGCCTCGAACCCGACCAATGCGCCACTGGCGACAAGGGCCTGAGGTTGAAAGAACACGTCGATGCCGCCGGTTGCTACCAACTGTTTGAGATCGTTTGCGAGCCGGCGGCGCTTGCGCAGGCTTTCGTCCATGTCGGAATCGAAGACGCTGGTGCTCATTCCGAGCGTGGTCTTGGCACGGTACATCGCGGCATCGGCATTGGAAAGCAGCGCTTCCGACGAATTGCCGTGATGCGGGAAGATTGCAGCGCCAATGCTGGCCGCAGTTTTGATCGACTTGCCTTCGATGGCGAAGGGATGTTCGAACACCTGCTGAATTCTTTCAGCCAGCTCCGGCGTGCCAGAATCCGGGCCTTCTCTTCTTTGAATGGCGACGAACTCGTCTCCGCCCAAACGAGCGAGAAATTCATCCCCTCGCAGTGCACCGGAAAGTCGCCGCGCTACCGCAATCAGGAACTCATCGCCGATCTGGTGCCCGAACACATCATTAATTTCCTTGAAACGATCAAGGTCCATCGTCAGCAGATAGAATTCGCCATTGCCGACGCGGGCGAGTTCCAACTCTTCCGCCAGGCGGATGTTGAAGGCCGATCTGTTGGGCAGGCCGGTCAGCCCGTCGTGCATGGCGAGATGTGAAATCCGCCGCTCGGCTTCGCGACGTTCTTCCAGCGCCCTGACATGCACTGTGACGTCATGCAGTGCGATTAGGCTGCCGCCGTCCGGCAGATCAGCCGTGTGAACGTCATAGATCGACGGCCCGAGCATGATCGACCCGTCGTCATGATCTCGGATCCGCTCATGCAGCCGGTCGATCTTGTTGCCGTCTGACGGGCGCATCTCTCTTTCGGCAAGCTTGGCAAAGCTTGCGTTCCAAAGCACAGCCTGACCGTCTTTGTCCGTGATCAGGATAGTCGCATCGGCATTGTTGAGGGCAGCATTGAGCAGCTGCTGGCGCGAGTGGTTGGCGATCGCGTATCGAATGGTTCGGTCGAGCGCGACGGGTGAGATTTCATCCTTTGCCAGGAAATCGGCAGCGCCCGCTTTCAGTGCGGCTTCATCAACCGATTTGTTTCCCATGCCGGTAAGCAGGATGAACGGCACCTCGCAGCCCTGGGCGCGGATCTGCTCGAGGAAGTCAATGCCGGTGATCGCACCCAGACGGAAGTCGCACAGGATGACGTCGTAGGATTTGCCGGCAAGCTTTTCGAGACCGTCGTCCAATGTTGGCGCAATATCAACATCGAACTGGCCGGCTTCAATTTCACGAAGTGCATCCTCGATCAGGAACGCATCGTCCGGATCGTCATCGACAACGAGTATGTTCACATGATCGCTCAACGCCTACACTCCAAGCGTGCATAGTTTGCGAGGTTCGCCTTGTATTATTTTGCAGTTAGCGCCAAATATTCGATTAAGATCGTCAACCCAACTGCCGTATTATTAATGACTGATTAAACAAAAGACTGACTTTTACGAGCAAGCTTCTGTGTCGGTACAAACCGCATATTGTTTCATTCGCTGTTATTGGGGCCAGTTTGGGTCAAACGATTGCGCCCTCCTCGGAGGGTGAGGCGGTCTTGCGTCCCACCCGGAAGCGTCGAGGAGGGGCAGATCCAGGCAACCCTGGTCAGCCGCCAAGTCTGTGGTTCAAGCGGGCTGCAACTCGGCCGGCAGATGCGAAAGCTCGAGCCAGAAGTGATTGATCGATTCGACGATTTCGACGAGATCATCAAAGGTGACCGGCTTGGTAATGAAGGAGCTGACACCGGCCTTGTAAGTCCCGAAAATGTCTTCCTGTGCCTTCGATGTGGTCAGCACGATCACCGGAATGCGACGTAATGCCGGGTCTTCCTTGAGCTGGCTGAGAGCCGTCCGCCCGTCCATGCGCGGCATGTTGAGATCGAGCAGGATGAGGCCCGGCAGGTCGTTGGGATTGCGACCTTCCCATTTTCCCTGCCCGCGAAGATACTCGAGCAATTCGACCCCGTCCTCGACATACTGGCGCTTGTTCTTCAGGCCGCACTCGATGAACGCATCTTCGATGAGCAGGCGATCATCAGCATCATCGTCGGCAACCAGAACTGTTAGCGAATGTCGGTCAAGCATTCCGCCCACTCCCCTTTCGAACGATGAACGCTTAGACCGCAATCTGCTGCGGTTCCTGGACATCTGTTTCGACGCCCTTGCTGCTGAGCACTTCACGGATATCGCCAAGTTTTCTCAGACCCATGATCTCCGGCATGCTGAAGCGAACATGAAAGGCGCTTTCAACGGCAAAGATCACCTCGATGTGGCGAAGCGAGTCCCAATTGGGCGTGTTTTGCGCATTCGACTCATCGTTTAGTGATGCCGGATCAACATCCAAAACGTTGGCGATTACCTGATAGACATTCATCTTGCGCTTCCTTGGACGACGGATTGCATTTCAGTGGAAGGCTGCAAGTCACACGGCGAAGATTTCCCTTGGAATACGACGTTTGCGACCTGCAACTATTTGAGATGTCAGCTTTGAGCCCCTGTTCTCATTTTTACATCGAGCGCCATCCACGAATGCGCTCAACGAGGCTGAACATATCAAGGCAGATCGAAGATTGAGATAAGAAAAAAGATGCAACTCAAAGTATCAATGCTAATCAAACGTAAATTTGGAGATGCCCGAGCTCCGCGAGGAACAGCACCGTGAGTGCAACCAGCCTCAATCGGGTCGCATTCAATGCGACCCGATTCAAGTCAATACGCCGCGCCGTGTTGTGAGGAGCGCCAGCAGGCCGAGCACGACGAGCGGCACGAAGCCCTCGAGCGCCATGATCATCATCGCGGTTGCCGAATCGTAGTGCTTGAAAAGGTAACCGGCGTTCCAGAGCCCGAGCGTACCGCAGCCGATGCCGAGCGAGAGCAGCCCGAAGGCACGTCCGCGCAGTTCGGGCGGCGCGGTCGTGTAGATCAGCGCGTACTGCGTGGCCGAGAAACAAGCCCCGCCGATGCTGGCGCCGATCAGGGCCGCGACCGTCATCGTCGGCGACATCGCAAGCGACAGGCAGAATATGGCAATGGTGTACAGGATCGGGCCAGTGATATAGACGGCGAACAGGCCGGGCGGACGCATGAAGATTGTGATCACCAGTGAGCCGAGCACCCCGCCAAGGCCTTCGAACGCTGCAATCGAGCCGATCAGGGCTGGTTCAAAGCCGAAATCCTTCTGCATGAACACCGGGATCATGGCAACGAACGGCGTGCAGAACAGATTGTAGACAACCGTGATGCCGAGAACAATGAGCATGCGCGTATCGGCGAGTAGTTGCCAGGTGCCGCCAAAGGAGGCCGTGCCCGCAGCGGCCTGATCCGGTTCAGTGGCATGTCCCTGCTTCGGCCGCGACAGGCCAAGTGCGAGCAGCAGGCAGATCGCGTAGATACCGAAGTTGAGCGCGAACACGCCGGTTACACCGAACCATTGAAACACCGCCCCGCCGATCAGTGGGCCAAAGCCGCGCGTACCGTAATTGGTGAGGTTGTCGAGCCCCATCGCGCGGCCAATACGCTGCGGGCCGACCGCATCGACCATGAAGCGGCGCCGGATCGGCATGTCGGTCAGCCAGTAGATGCCGGTTGCCAGCGTCGTTGCGACGATCACCGCATAACTAGCCTGGCCGCTGGCCGTCAGGTAGACCATCGCCGCCGAAACCGAGACCATGAGTGTGAGGCCAGCGACGAGCAGCAGCTTGCGGTCGTAGCGATCGGTGAGTGCGCCGACGACAAATCCGAGGAAGGCGTAAGGTGCCACGCGCACGATCGCCAGCAAGGCGACCAGCGGCGGGGACTCTGTGACCTGATAGGCAAAGATGCCGAGCGCCAGAAACTCGAGCCAGCGCGCCACGCCCGACAGCAGCCCGAGCAGCCAGCCGCGACGATAGTCGGGGATCGAATAAAGCGGCGCGCCCGCCGGGTCTACCGCTGCGGCTGCATCGTTCAATGAACTGCCTGTCTGGGTATGCGAAATGCTCGATCGGTATCAGATGTCATGCAATCATATATCACGCGGTGCGGCCATTGCGGCGCTATCATGCAGGCGATCATGGGATGTTTGGTTGTGGACCTGGGTCGGTAGATCACTGCAGGCTCTCGATGCGGATTTTGCAAACTGCGAAGGAAGACATTCCATGAAGATCATCGATGCCCAAATCCATCTGTGGGATCTCGAAGTCGATGTCGTCCCGCCGCATCGCCGCGAACCGTTCGGTCTCGCTGAATGCGTCGGCGAAATGGACAAGGCCGGCGTGCATGGCGCCATCATTCATCCGCCGAGCTGGGATCCGGGCTCGCACGCCTTGGCGCTCGAGGCGGTTGCAACGCATCCCGATCGCTTCGCCATTCTCGGGCGCATCGACCCCAAGGCAGATGACCGGCTCGATCAGCTCGCGACCTGGCTCGACACGCCCGGTGTTCTCGGCCTGCGCTACACCTTCCTCAAGCCGCACGAAAGAACCTGGATGGACGATGGCACAATGGATTGGCTGTGGCCGGCCGCCGAAGCGCGCGGCATTCCCATTGCGATTCTCGCCGACGGCCATCTTCATCATGTCGAACGGATTGCCAGCGCCCATCCAGACTTGAAGCTGATCGTCGATCATTTCGGCGTGCGGCGCGGTAATGTTGATGACAAAGCTTTCGCAAGTCTGCCCGATGTCCTGGCCCTTGCCCGCCACGACAACGTCGCCGTCAAGATCACGGGCGGGCCGCAGTACGTATCGGACGGCTATCCGTTCGCGAGCCTGACGGAACACTATCGGCAGATATACGACGCGTTCGGGCCGGAGCGCATGTTCTGGGGCACTGACATCACGCGCATGCCGTGTACGTGGCGCGAGTGCGTCACGGCATTCACTGAACACCAGGCCTGGCTCAGCGATGATGACATGGCGGCGATCATGGGCGGCGGTATAGCGCGCTGGCTCGGCTGGTGGCGCCATTCAAAGCGTTAAACCGGCTCGATCCCGTGGATCGTTCCACTCAGGGCAAATTCTGCACGGCCGTTGTCACAACCACGGTCGTCATCCGCACGTAGGTGGGGATCCAAGCAGTTGTCCACTTTCTCTGTGCCGGCGGATGGTCGCTTGGGTTCCCGCCTGCGCGGGAATGACGTGGTGTCGGTTGGCAGTCCAGCGTGTCTCGCATTCGACCGACTGTGGAATTTCTCCTGTTGATTAAGGTCATCTATCGCCCGGCGCTCTAACGAACAGCGCCGGCATCGTTCCGTCCGCGCGCCATTCTGCCCCATGTGCCACCCAATTGAAGTCGTTCAGTATTTGCCCCGCTAGGCTGGTCAGCAAACGGTAGCTAGTGTTCCAAACCAAACGGTTAGTACCCACTCGCCACACACCGCTCCGTCATCCCCGCGCAGGCGGGAACCCAAGCATGTCACCAGCGGCACAGAGTTTGCTGAGGTTTGCTTGGGTCCCCGCCTGCGCGGGGATGACGCGGAGTTTGGATACGGGACGGGAATCAACTGTCAGGTCCAGATCACTAGCGCAAACTGCATTTTGTCGGAATCAGCTCAAACGAGCTGCTATCGGCAAAGCGCAGATAATTTTGCGCTATCAAGTCAACAAGGTAGCGCATCTTTGTGCCGCCAGTTGGAACCGCTTGAGCGATTCCAACTTAAGGCACGATGCGCTAGCGGGCGGGAAATTCCATGGCCATCGAGATCGAGCGAAAGTTCCTTGTCGCCAGCAATGCCTGGCAGTGCGAGGCGGATGTCGGCCGGCGGATGCGGCAGGCGTATTTGTCGAGCACGAAGCAGAACTCGGTGCGCGTGCGTATTGTCGATGATGCGCGGGCGTGGCTCGCGATCAAGTCAGCTTTTCGCGGCCTGACCCGCGACGAGTTCGAATACGAGATCCCGCTCGCTGACGCCCTGCAAATGCTCGATCTGCGCTGCTCAGGCATTGTCGACAAGGTCCGCTACAAAGTTGAAGCAGGTCATGTCGTCTGGGAGATCGACGAGTATTTCGGCGAAAACGCCGGCCTGATCATCGCTGAAGTTGAACTGACTGACGAGGCCCAGGAACTTGTCCTGCCTGCCTGGGTCGGCCGGGAAGTAACGGGCGATCAGCGATTTCAGAATTCGGGGCTGGCTGACAGACCGCTGGCTGCTTGGCCGGCGGAAGAGCGCCGGGACTGCAATCTGCAATTGGCCGGTCTGGAGTAATCGACGGGCGGCTACTCGGCGACTTTCTCCCAGCCCTTGACGAACTTCGCCGTTTCCCAGGCCTGCCAGTAGGTCTCGATCTGATCCAGGCTCGATGACACGCGGATGTCGCGCTCGAGCGGCGTCTTGCGGTTCGGGCTGAAGTCGGTGAGCAACAGCACGTAGGCCGGGTGCTCGTCGGTGACCGTTTCCTTGTTGGTCTTCCACATCAAGAGCTTGCGGACCATGGTCGCGCCCTTGAGCTGCTTGGTGGCAACCGCCCGGCGTAGCACGGTGGCGGCCGGCAGAGCGATTTCTTCGACAGGCGCGGTATGTTCGGGCACATCGGAAATGCGCGCGAGCTGGGCAATACCGACGCCTTCGGGCGACGCCGACTTATCATCACGCAGGCGCACGAACTGGGGTGAGATGATGCTGGCGAGGGGCAGCCGGCGAATACCGTCCCACGTCTTTGCCAGGCCGTCCCAGTTGAGCACCATACGCTGGATCGGTTCGCCCTCGCTCGATGCCGTGATCAGGTCGAGGCAGTGGATCTCGGCGACCAGGCCCGGCTCGATCATCTGATAGGCGACACGGTCGGAGTTGACCTCGGTGTAATGGCTTTCGGCGACGCGCTGTTTGAGATCGGCGAGCAGGGCAACCCGCTCTTCGTCCGAGAACCCGCCACCGGTGCGCCCGACGACGTGGAACGTGCCATCGTCCCGCACGATCGCCAGCAATAGCGAGTGCAGCATGCCGGTGCGATCGCCGATACCCTCCGAAAAGCCGATCACCGCCAGGTCGAGCGTGTGGCGCGGCTTGATCTTGAACCAGCCGAAGGCATCAGAAAGTGCCACGACACCTTCTTCGCCTTCTTCGTCGACCCACTGGGCGAAGCGCGCCATGACATCGTCGGCGGTGCCGAACACGGTGTCGACGACGTGGACCCGGTCGCCGTCGCCGAGCAAATTGGTGAGGGCGTCATGGACTTCTTTAGCGGCCGCGCCGGCAAACTCCTTACCATCGATGTTTTCGATGCCAAATGCGGCGAAGGTCAGCTGGCCGACGTCGTCCGCACTTTGCGGCGAACGCGCCATGCGCGTGACGTCATGCACGCGCGGGCGTCGGCCGTCCGGCCAGCGCACGTAGAGTTCGCCGACGAGGACGGCCTGCTTGATGCCGGCTCTCTTGAAAAGATCGGCTGCCTCATCGTGAAAGTCGGCGCCGGTGCGCACTGTGCCGTATGGGTTGACTGTCACGACATCGCCGTCGCGGTAGACGAGCAGCGTGAATTCGCCGTCGACCTTGCGGGAGATCAGATAGTCGCCTTCGTGCAGGCGGGCCGGTGCGGTCTCGCGGTCGAGCGGCAGCATCAATTGCGAGAGCTGGCGGCGGCGCAGGCGTGCGAGCGGGAGCAGATTGGCATCGCGAAGTGCTTGAGCCGTGCCGGTGCGGTAGTCGGCGAATTTTGCTGTTAGCGCATCTAGGTTGACGAGATTGCTCACGGGGCGTTTGTTCCTGGGAAACAGATTTCAGTGTTCAGGTTTCAGGTATCAGCACGGTTGTCCGGTGACTTCGGCCTGGTGGCCGCAGCGGTCTTTTTGGTGCGTGCGGTCTTGGTGGTTTTTGCTGCACGCTTGCGGGCCGGCTTGGTGCTCTCGGCCTCTTTCGTTAGGACGACTTCGGGCGTTGTTGGTGCCTTGTCCTTGGCGCGCGACTTGGTAGCGGCCCGCTTCTTGGGCTTTGCATCGGCCTTGCCGGTCAGCACGACCTTCGGTTCTGCCGCCCGCTTCTTTGCAGCAGCCTTCTTGGCGGCAGGCACTTCGGCCGGCGCATCCTCGTTCGACTTCAGGATCACCTTCGGCGCTTTGCGTTCGCGTTTGGGCTTTTCGGCGGGCGTGGCGGTCTCGGTTGCGGCTGCTGCATCTGCGGCCTGCACATCGACGATCTCGACCACGGGTTCGGGTGCCTTGAGCTCCAGGTTCGAGAGATGCATCAGCAGGACATAGCGCGGGCCGTCGACGCGGCCTTCGAGGAAGGCCCGGTAGAGTGCGCCGCCGCGCCGAAAGACCAGCGGCTCCTTGCCTGTCTTGCCGGCACCGAGCAGCATCAGGCTGTCGGCTTCGGACAGTTCTTTGGCCATGGCGTAGAGGAAATCGTAGGTCAGACCGTTGGCATGTACGATCTGCAGCTTCGATGAAAACACGAAGCGGCGGATGGCATCCGCCTTCTTGATCTTGGCGCCGGTCCAGCTGATCGGAAACTCGCTTTCGATGTTCGGATCGATCAGCTTGCGCTGGCGGCGCTCCTTTTCCGTGCCGTCAGGTGAATGGACGATCTCGGTCTCGACGATGCGGTAGACGATATCGTTGGCCTCGTTGACCCAGACCCGCGACGGACGATTGAGAAAGGTGCCGATGCGTTCGAGATCGACCTCGGGGTCATCTGCGACGAGGGCGGCGGCAAGCTGTTCAGGTTCGCCGTCGCAGGTCGCGAGCAACGTTTCGTAGTCGAGTTCGAGGCTGCCTTTGAGTACCTTGCGCAGGCGCGCGGTATCGCCGGCGGCATCGACGTAGCGCACCGTATCCGACTGCTTGATGAACTCGGCCCGGACCAGCGCGTCGCGATTACGATTATCGCGAAGGTTGATATTCGGCATTACGCTTGAGCTCCGTTGTCAAACATCCCGCGGGATCGGGGTCTTCACACAAAATCGAAATCGAGGGCGTCTAAATCGGCCTCGTCCTCGCCATCGCCTGCAAGCCCCGCGGACTGTTCGAGCGTCACGTAGTTGACGTTGTTTTCGTCCGAGACGAGCAGCCAGGCGGTGCCGTCCTGGCCCTGCATCACGAATGCCGGATCGGCCTTGGCGCCGCCGCGATAGCTGAAGTCGATCTTGAAGATCGCGCCTTCGCCGAGCACTTTGGTGAAGGCTTCGGGATGGTCCTCGCCGTCTGCCGGTCTCAGCGCATAGGCAAGGCGGGTCGAGTGTTCGAGAAAGCGGTCCGTCGTCGTGCGCACGTCGAGTTCAATGGGGTTTGAGAAACTCGATGACACCGGATTGAGCACATGGCCGCGCTGATCGACGGGCTTGAGGTCCGAGCGCTCGAGCCATTGCCCGTCGCGGCTGAGGTAGGCAAACGCCGTACTGCCGCTCGGGATCAATGTGCGCCCGTCATTGGCAAGCGTCATCAGCCGGCATTTTGCGCCATCCGCGTCATGGGCTTCGACGGTGACGGCGCCATATAACTTTGACCGGTCGACCTTCTCGATCTCACAGCGAAACGACTGGCCGTCATAAAGAAACTCGAGCGCACGCGCCATACTCTAACCCACTCGAAAGAACCTGGTTTGCCCCCGCCGAGTATCGATCGACAGAGTTAACAATCAATGGAAGCAGAGCGCAAATCCGGGCTTCCAAAGGGCCCTGCCCTTTGGCGGGATCGCTAAGGGGCAGAGCCCTTGGCATATCGCCGCCAGGTGGCGATTCATGAGGGGTTTTTGTCCCCTCAATCATCCGCCATGGTCAGCAGGATGGCACCCTCGTCGACCTGATCACCGGCGCTGGCGCCAAGCTCTCCGATCGTGCCGTCGCGCGGCGCTGCGAGCGTGTGCTCCATTTTCATCGCCTCCATGACGATGACCGGATCGCCCTGCCTGACCGTGTCGCCGGCCTTGACGGAAACGACCTTCACGAGACCGGGCATCGGCGCTGCAACGCGGTCGCCGCCTGATTGCTCGTCACCGCTACCCTCGAGCAGGTCGGGCTGGTCGAAGGCGTACTGTTCGCCGTCGACGAATACCGTGATCGTATTGCCATGGTGCGATGTGCGTGCCGAATACGTGCGCCCGGCCTCGACAAGGCGGAGGTTGCGCCCGTCCTGACCTACCAGTGTGAGCGTGACGGCTGTTCCCGCCCAGTCGTATTCACAGGTTGCCGCGTCGACGTGCGAAACGGTTATGTCGATCAACTCTCCGCCGGTTTCGAGCCTCACGTACGACTGGCCGTCATCCCATAGCCGCCAGCCGCCGAGACGGCGCCAGGGATCATTGCTGTCCCCTTCATTGCCGCTTTGCAGGGCCGCCAGTGCCGCGATCGCGATCGCCCGGTCGGGACACGGGGCCGGCGCAACGAGCGCGTCACGGTTGCGATCGATGAGGCCGGTGTCGACGTCGCCTACTCGAAAGCCGTCGTGCCGGGCAAGGGCGTGCAGGAAGCGGGCATTGGTGACGGTACCTGCGACGTGAGTGTCGGACAGCGCCCGGGCCAGGGCGTTGAGGGCGGCCGGCCTCGTTTCGGCGTGGACAATGATCTTGGCGATCATCGGATCGTAGAACGGCGTGATCACGTCGCCCTCGCGCACACCTGTGTCGACACGGGTATCGGTGGTCTGCTCAGGGAACCGCAAAGTCTCGAGCGTGCCGGTTGCCGGCAGGAAGTTCTTGGCGGCATTTTCGGCATAGAGGCGCGCCTCGAACGCCCAGCCGTTGATGGCAAGATCCGATTGACGACAGGGCAGCGCCTCACCGCCCGCAACTCGCAATTGCCATTCGACCAGGTCGTGGCCGGTGATCATTTCCGTTACCGGATGCTCGACCTGCAGGCGCGTGTTCATTTCCATGAAGTAGAAGCGGTCTTCGCGGAGCCCGTCCGAGACATCAGCGATGAACTCGATGGTGCCGGCGCCCGAATAGTCGATAGCACGGGCAGCCGTGACGGCGGCTTCGCCCATGCGAGTACGCATTTCTTCGCTCATGCCGGGGGCGGGTGCTTCCTCGATCACCTTCTGGTGGCGGCGCTGCAGGGAGCAGTCGCGCTCGAACAGGTGGACGACATTGCCATGATTGTCGCCGAAGACCTGCACTTCGATATGTCGCGGCTTGGCGAGATACTTCTCGATCAGCACGCGGCCGTCGCCGAAACTCGCCTCGCCCTCACGCTTGGCACCTTCGAGGGCGGCGGCGAAATCGGCAGAGCTCTCGACCCGGCGCATGCCCTTGCCGCCGCCGCCGGCCCTTGCCTTGATCAAAACCGGATAGCCGATGCGATCTGCCCCATCTTGCAGAAATCCAGCGTCCTGGTTGTCGCCGTGATAGCCTGGCACGACCGGAACGCCCGCTTCCTCCATCAGCGCCTTGGCGGCATCCTTTAGGCCCATCGCGCGGATCGATTTGGCCGAAGGCCCGATGAAGGTCATACCGGCCGCCGTCACCGCATCGACGAACTCAGCGTTCTCGGACAGGAAACCGTAGCCCGGATGGATTGCTTCGGCGCCGCTTTGGCGTGCCGCCTCGATGATGCGTTCGGCGTCGAGATAGCTCTTTGCGACGGCGGACGGGCCGACATGATAGGCTTCGTCGGCCATCGCAACGTGCATGGCGTGGGCGTCGGCGTCGGAATATATCGCAACCGTCGCAATGCCGAGCCGGCGGGCGGTGCGCATCACGCGGCAGGCGATCTCACCGCGGTTGGCGATCAGGATTTTCTGGAACATTTTAATTCGCCTCACATCCTGAAGACGCCGAAGGTCGTGTCGGGGATCGGCGCGTTGAGCGCGGCCGAGATGGAGAGGCCGAGGACGTCACGCGTGCGCCTGGGATCGATGACGCCGTCATCCCAGAGCCTCGCCGAGGCATAGAGCGGATGGCTCTGGTGCTCGAACTGATCGAGGATCGGGCGCTTGATCTTTTCTTCCTCCTCCGCCGTCCAGGTGCCGCCGGAACGCTCGACGACTTCCTGGCGCACGGTCGCCAGCACGCCGGCAGCCTGCTCGCCGCCCATCACGCAAATGCGCGAATTGGGCCAGGTCCACAGGAATCGCGGCGAGAACCCGCGCCCGCACATGCCGTAGTTGCCAGCCCCATATGAGCCGCCGACAATGACCGTGAACTTCGGCACCTGCGTCGTCGAGACGGCGTTGACGAGCTTGGCGCCGTGGCGGGCGATGCCCTCGGCCTCGTATTTGCGCCCGACCATGAAGCCCGAGATATTCTGCAGGAAGACCAGCGGAATCTTGCGCTGCGAGCAAAGCGCCACGAAGTGCGCGCCCTTGGCTGCACTTTCCGAGAACAGGATGCCGTTGTTTGCGATGATACCGACCGGTAGTCCATGAATATGGGCAAAGCCGCAAACCAGTGTCACGCCGAAGCGGGACTTGAACTCATCGAAGCGCGAGCCGTCGACGACGCGGGCGATTACTTCGCGGATGTCGTAGGGTGTTTTGAATTGGCGTGGAATGATCCCTGCGATCTCGTCGGGATCATAGAGCGGGTCTTCCGAGGCTTGGACGACAACGTCCTGCTGCTTGACATAGTTCGTCTGCGCGATCGCCTGGCGGGCGAGCGCCAGGGCATGGACGTCATCGTCGGCGAGATAGTCGGCCACGCCAGACAACCGCGTGTGCACATCGCCGCCGCCTAGTTCCTCGGCCGACACGACCTCGCCGATCGCGGCTTTGACCAGCGGCGGTCCGGCGAGGAAGATCGTGCCCTGCTCGCGCACGATGATCGCCTGGTCCGACATCGCGGGTACGTAGGCACCACCGGCCGTGCATGAGCCCATCACAACGGCGACCTGCGGGATGCCCTTGGCCGACATGTTGGCCTGGTTATAGAAGCTGCGCCCGAAGTGATCGCGGTCGGGGAATACCTCGTCCTGGTTGGGCAGGTTGGCGCCGCCGGAATCGACCAGATAGATGCATGGCAATCGGTTCTGCTCGGCGATCTCCTGGGCGCGGATGTGCTTCTTGACGGTCATCGGAAAGTAGGTGCCGCCTTTGACGGTGGCATCGTTGCAGATGATCATCACTTCGCGTCCGGCGACACGGCCGACGCCGGTGATGATGCCGGAGCCGGGGCAGGCACCGTCGTACATGTCGTGGGCGGCAAGTGCGCCGACCTCGAGAAAGGGCGTTTCGGGATCGAGCAGGCGCTGCACGCGCTCGCGCGGCAAAATCTTGCCGCGGGCGAGATGGCGCTCGCGCGCCTTCGGCCCGCCGCCTTCGGTGGCCGCTCGCGCCGCCTGCTCGACCACATCAATCGCCGATTGCATCGCGTCCCGCCGCGCCTTGAAATCCGCACTGCGGGTCGAGACGGCCGACGTCAACACCGCCATGATAGTCTCCCTCGAATTGGCAGACTGTTTGTTGTCACGGTTTGACAATACGGGCAAGCGTTGGCGGGAGAGGGCGCTTAGCTGTGGCCATCCAGCCAGCGGCAATAGTGCTCGGCGAAACCAATGCGCTGACCGCTATCGCTGGTCGCAGGTCTCAGGCCTTCGCTGTCGGCCAGGCGGTCGAGCCAGATCTGGCCGGCGCTGTCGCCCGTGACAATCAGCAAATCCCAAAGCGCACAGCCATGATCGAAGAGAAACAAGGCACCGGCTGCCATCTGCGGCGTCATAGCCTGCGGCTCAATTTGCAGTGTCTCGGCGTGAGGAAAGGGCTTGCCGAGGAGTTCATTCGGCTCGGCCGGATCACGGTGGATCTCGCCTTCCTCCCACGGCAGGCTGTCATCGAACGGGGCACCGAGCGGGCGCATGTAGAGCCCCGGACCATCACCGCCGTCCCCGACTTCAAGAAGGAACGAGCGGTATTCGGCCGGCAGGCGGACCTGAAAGGTCTGCTCAAAATTCTCGACAACGGCCGGTTCGAGCGGATCGGTCAGCAGGTTGCGGTGTGCGACGGCCCAGCCGAGCTCTTGGGCAGTCGCGACGGCTCGCGCGCGCTGTGCCACCACAACCTCAGCACGGTTCCAGCTTTGGCCATCGTAAAAGCGGTCATGTTGGTACGGCATGATTTCTTCTCGTGTCGTCAGCCTGAAGCCCGCAACCGGGCCCGCGGCCGGTGCCGGGCTTCGCCAGCGACCAGGCGGATGCGGCTCGGTGAGGCAACCCAGACGCAAAGGATCGAGAGGATCGATACGCCCCAGCATAGCCAGAAGCCAAACTCGTAGCTGCCGGTCACATCGTAGGCAGCGCCCATCGCCCAGGCGCCCGTGCCGGCGCCGAAATTGCCGCCGAGGCCCATGATTGCGAGGATGCTCGCCATGCGGCGGCCGGCAAAGATCTCCGCCGTAATCGCACCGAACAGCGAGGCCATGCCGTAGCCGAGCAGACCCTGTGTTGCCATCGCCAGATAGACCAGTGAACTTGGCGTTCCGGGTGACTGGGAGATGAGCACCATCAACACGGCGGTCGTGCCAAATCCTGCAAGCGAGAACGTCCAGGCCAACTCGCGCCCGATGCGGTCCGATAGGGCGCCGAGGCCGATCTGGCCGAAAATGCCGAAGAAGGCGACGAGACCGAGGGCGGTGGCAGCAAAGCTTGGCGAATAGCCTTTGTCGATCAGGAATTTCGTCTGATGCGCCTGCAGTGCGTACCAGACGAACAGCGCGCAGAAGAACGCAGCAAACATCGCCCAGAACCGGACGGTGCCGATCGCCCGCAACACCGTCCATTCCGTTGCTGCCCAGGCGTGGTTGACGATGCGTTCGGCTTTGTTGTCGCCGGATGCCGCCGACCCGGCAGGCCCGCTATCGCCGTCCGGCCATAAGCCCATTTCCTCCGGCCGTGTGCGCTGCAGGAAGGCGTTGAGCGGGATAATCACGATGCACACGACAATCGCCATGCCAAGGCAGGTGTCGCGCCAGCCAAGCGTCTCGATCGAGGCCTGGATCAGCGGCAGCAGTACGATTGCGCCAACGCCCACGCCGGAAAACGCAACACCGGTCGCCAGGCCGCGATTGCGCACGAACCAATTCGGCAGGAACATCGCGTGCGTGATGTAGCTCATCGCCATCGAGCCGCTGACCACCAGCAGGCCCATCGAGATGTAAAGGCCGATCGGATCGTTGATCAGGCGCAGCATCAGGAAGCCGGCAGCAACCAGCACGGCACCGACCGGGATGACGGCGCGGACGCCGAAGCGCTCGATGCCATAGCCGACGATCGGCAACAGCGCGACGGAGGCGACGAACCCGACCGAGTAGGCGCCGGCCGTCAATGCCCTGGGCCAGCCGAACTCATTGAGGATCTCGGGATAGAACAGCGAGAAGCTGGTCCGCGCCGTGATCGCGATCGCCATGGTTACAAATGCGACGGCTACGACCACCCAGCCGTAGTAGAGGCGCGGCTGCGTCGGCTCGATATACGGGCGTGGGCGCAAGGGCGGCGGGCCGGCATCAGGCTGGTGGTGCATATTCATCGGACGAGCGGCGGCGGCAGCGGGGCGGTGTCAGGCGTTGCTGGGTGGGGTGGCGGTTCACTATAGTCGGCTATGCGCCGAAATCGGGGCCTCTTAAATGCGAACAGACCGGGCGAACCATCCATCATGCAGCCATTTACCTTTCAAACCACGCGTTCCGTCCTGAGTGAAGTTGGCGCAACGGAAAAGATCGGCAGCCTCATGCGGGACCTGGGCTGCCGGCGTGTCGCGTTTATCACGGATAAAATGATTCTCGATCTCGGCCTCGCCGAACCGGCTTTGCAGAGCCTCGACGCTGCCGGGATCGGAGTGTGGACCTATTCAGACGTCGTTGCCGATCCGCCGGAAGCGATGGTGCTCGATGCCGTCCGCCAGGCTCGGCTCGAAGGCATCGACGGGGTCGTCTCCGTTGGCGGCGGCAGTTCAATGGATACCGCGAAGCTTGTCGCCGTTCTGGTCCAGTCCGACCAGCCACTCGAAGAAATGTATGGTGTCGGCCTGGTCAAGGGCGGCCGCCTGCCGCTGGTGCTGGCGCCGACCACGGCAGGTACCGGGTCGGAGGTGACGCCGCTCTCGATCGTCACAACCGGCGCATCGGAAAAGAAGGGTGTCAGCGCACCACAGTTGATTCCCGACTGGGCGATCCTCGATGCCGAACTGACGATCGGGCTACCGTCCGACGTGACGGCTGCGACTGGCATCGACGCGATGGTGCATGCCATCGAGGCCTATACCTCGAAACACAAGAAGAACAGGGTGTCGGACTGCCTTGCAAGAGAGGCACTGAGCTTGCTTGGCGCCAACATCCGGATTGCCTGCACCAAGCCCGACGATCGCGATGCGCGCGGCGCCATGCTGCTGGGTTCGATGCTGGCGGGTATGGCATTTGCCAACGCGCCGGTCGCCGCAGTGCATGCGCTCGCCTATCCGCTTGGCGGCCACTTCCACGTGCCGCACGGCCTGTCGAACGCGATGGTGCTGCCGTACGTGCTCGAATTCAACGCGCCCGAGGCTGCTGATCTCTACGCTGAAATCGCACCGATCGCCTTCCCGGAACTCGCCGCCCGCGATCGCGAGGGCAAGGTGCAGGGCATGATCGATGCCTTCATGACGCTCGGCCCCGAACTTGGCATGAACCCTCGGACCAGTTCGGTCGGCGTCAATCACAACCACCTGCCGATGCTCGCCGAAGACGCCATGAAGCAGACCCGCCTGCTGGTCAACAATCCACGCGAAATGACCTATGAGGCGGCACTGGCGATTTACGAGAAGGCGTTGTAGGCGGCGCTAAGCGCCGGGCCTCGTTCGAGGCCTTTACCGTTTCCGACGTGGCCGGAAACGCTCTAACTAATCAGCCCGCAAATCTTCGAAGAGCCAATCAAACGCAGGCCTTCTCCGCGAGAACGGCCTGGCTCTTCGCATCAAACGTGCCATCGATCTGAACGATGCGGCCATTCTCGCCGATCAGAGTGGCCGTCGCCGTCGCTCCGGCAAGCTCGCCGTCATAGACGTGATCGCCGTCCTGGTCTGCGGCGCGTATCATGTCGTCGAGGTCGGAATAGAAATCGATCCAGCGCTTTTCGAGAAAGCCCTCGAAGGTCAGCGTGACACTGGTTTCGCCTTTAACGTCATAGGTGACCGAGCGCATGGCAACGCCATTTGGTGTTGGCTGCGGGCCCTGCTGCTCAAGGCCTTCATAGTGGTCGAATATGACACCGGCGGCTGAGCCGTCGAGACGGATCTTGAGTGAGGCGAGACTGAGCTTCGGGCCGTGCCGGAAGGTTATCCGGAAGCGGTCGGGTGACGCTTCGGCGAATTGCACGTGAACCTGCGGTCCGCATGCCAGGGCCGGCCAAGTTGGCACCATCACCGCCATCGCGATCATCAACAACAGACGACGCATCGTGGTTTAATCCGTGTTCAGCAACTCCCACCGCATCGTGCCACGATCGAGGCTATCAAGACACGGCTCGCCGATTGCGGTTATGCAACTATTCTACATCAAATAACAGGCTTACACACGATTACGCCTTCGGCCCCTGCTTGCCGCTGCCGAGGGCCGGTGTTGCGGCGCCGTCGAGCGGCCAGCGCGCGCGCGCTGAAACATCGAAGCTGTCATGTTGACCACGGATGAACCGTTCGATGCCGGCCCATGCGACCATCGCGGCGTTGTCACCGCACAAGGCCGGTGGTGGCACGACGAGGCGGGTTTCGAGGCTGGCGGCAAACTCATCAAGTGTTCCGCGCAAACGCTGGTTGGCCGCAACGCCGCCGGCGATGACAATGGGCAGTTCCAGGCGGTTGTCGGAGCCTGCCAATTCGGTAGTCGCGATCTCGTAGGCGAGCCGGCAACGGTCTGTGACGCTGTCGCACACGGCCGCTTCGAAACCGGCCGCAAGGTCGGCGATATCGCTCTGCGAGAGGGGCGCAAGCTTCTCGGCCTGGCGACGAACGGCGGTCTTGAGGCCGGCAAATGAAAAGTTCGGCTCCGGCCTGCCTGAGAGCGGCCGCGGCAGGGCGAAACGCCGAGCATCGCCGGTAACAGCCGCACGTTCGACAGCCGGGCCACCTGGAAATCCGAGACCGAGCAATTTGGCGGTTTTGTCGAAGGCCTCGCCGAGGGCATCGTCGATCGTCGAGCCGAGGCGCTGGTATTGCCCGATGTCGTGCACGAGAACCGTCTGCGTATGGCCGCCCGAAACGAGCACCAGCAGATAGGGCGGCTGCAGGCCATCGGTAAGCCCGACCGTCAGGGCATGTGCCTCGAGGTGATTGATGGCGATCAGCGGCTTGGTGTTGGCGAGCGCCAGGGATTTCGCAAATGTCAGGCCGACCAGCAGGCCGCCGATCAGCCCTGGGCCCGCCGTCGCAGCGATGGCATCGATCTCGGACAGCGTCAGGCCGGCTGTGTCCAAGGCCGTCCCAGTGATCGCGTCGATGCATTCGACATGGGCGCGGGCCGCGATTTCGGGAACGACGCCGCCGAATGCGGCGTGCTCGTCCCACTGTGAGCGCACGACGTTGGCCAGAATGTCGCCCGAGCCATCCGCCCCGCGGCGCACGATAGCAACGGCGGTTTCATCGCAGCTCGTCTCGATGCCGAGCACGGTCAGCGGCGCCCCGGGTTCCAATGTCGGATCGGCTGAGATCATGCGTCGTTTTGCATGTCGAACGGCGGTTTGCCAACCGCCTGCGATCCAGGCCACATTGGCGCACTGGTATTCGGGATCGACAGGCGCGGCCTGGAACGGTGGAAAAAGCGATGGTTCGGATCGGTACGCGCGGTTCACTCCTGGCGCTAAAGCAGGCGTACGAGGTTGCCGACAAATTGCGCGCCCTGCATGGGGATCGCTGCGGGAACGTCGAGATCGTCGAGATCCGCACCTCCGGTGACCGCATCCAGGACCGGCCCCTCTCGGAGGTTGGCGGAAAGGGCCTGTTCACGAAGGAGATCGAAGAAGCGCTGTTCGATGGCCGGATAGATGTCGCGGTGCACTCGCTCAAAGATGTTGCAACCCGATTGCCCGACGGCACGGAGATGACAGCCGTGCTCGAACGCGAGGACGTGCGCGATGTGTTCATCAGCCGCAAATACCGCTCGATCGGTGAGATGCCGGCCGGTGCCAAGCTCGGCTCATCGTCGCTGCGCCGGCGCGCTCAGGCGAAGATCGCCAATCCCGCAATCGAGTTGGTCGAATTCCGCGGTAACGTCCAGACTCGCCTTGATAAGCTTGAGCGCGGCATCGCCGATGCGACGTTCCTCGCCCGCGCCGGGCTCAACCGGCTGGCGAGCCAAGAGGGCTTTTTCCATGACGTTGCCGTCGACCAGATGCTGCCGGCGGTCGCACAGGGGGCGATCGGGCTGCAGATCCGTAGTGATGATCCGGCAACCCGTGACCTTGTAACTCCCCTGAACCACGCCCCGACAGCATTGTGCGTCGCTGCTGAGCGCGCCTATCTCGACCGCCTCGATGGCTCCTGCCGCACGCCGATTGCGGGGCTCTGCGAACTGGATGGCGAGCGCATCCGCTTTCGCGGTGAAATTCTGGCCACGGATGGCAGCCGCTGTCTCAAGGCGGAACGTCAAGGCATGGCCGCGGAGGCAGCCCACCTGGCGGTCGATGCCGCCGAAGAGCTTCTGCGGTCAGCCGGCGACAACTTCTTTTGAGAGGAAGATCCGGGCCCGATGCATATCTGGGTGACACGGCCGATGGCAGATGCCGGCGCATTGCGTGCTAAGTTGATTGCACACGGCCACGAGGTCACGCTCGAACCGCTGTTAACGATCGAGTTCCTGCACGATGAACCGATTGAACTTGACGGCGTTCAGGCTCTGATCGCGACCAGCCGTAACGCCTTGCGTGCCATCGCCGGGCGTCCCGAGATCGAGATCTGCCGGTCACTGCCGCTGTTCGTGGTCGGGCGCGGCACGGCCCAGGCAGCAAAATCGCTCGGCTTCGAGACGATCATCGAGGGTCCGTCGACCGCACGGGCCCTGCTGGCGCTGATCGTAAATGTCGCCGACGTCAACGAAGGCGCGCTCGTCCATCTCGCCGGCGAAACCGTTGCCTTCAATCTGTGTGAAGAACTCCGCCGCCTCGGTTATCACGTGTTTCAGCCAATACTGTACCGCTCGATCCAGGCCCAAGAACTCAGCGAACCACTATTGCGCCAACTTCACGAGGGGCGAATAGAGGCCGTGGTTCTGCTCTCAGGCCGAACGGCCGAGGCCTACGCGAAAATTATGAATACTCCACAAAATCTCGGTATCGCCCGACGATTGGTGCATTTTTGTTTGTCGGAGGCAGTCGCCACAAAATTGTCGCCACTGCAACCCATTAACGTGAAACTGTCTTATGCCCCCAATATTGACGAAATGCTTGCACTTATCGGCTGATCAGCGACAAAATAGTTGTTGAGCACTATGAGTGCCTACGGATATCTGTAACATTTCGATGGCAGATTAACCCGATCTATCGGGTTAAGAGGGCGGCGCTCTGCGAAAGCCGGATCTTGTTGCGCGACGCTTTGGCAGCCCGACTAAACGGACACAGGCCGATCGATCGCAGGTCGATCTGAGCCTGAATTTGACGGCTGGCCGAGCGGGACCATATGTCGAACAAGGAAGACGCGCTTCTAACGGGCGCTTGAACTGTAAATCCGTTTGGTGGGTTTCAGAGGTAGAACACAATGGCGGACAAAAAGGACCCTTCACAGTCCAAAGGTGCGGCGAATCCGGGTGCGTCGGGGTCAACCGGCAGAAAGCCGACGCCGATCCTGGACCTCAAGGCCAAGGAAGTGAGCGGAGGCTCGAAGGCGCCGGAAAAAACGGTGTCGCCGACCTCCAACCTGAAGGGCGCGCCGGACTGGAAGCCGGCCGGCAGCGATAAGCAGTCCTCTGCGGGCGGCTCCGACGCTGGATCGTCGGCCAAGAACCCGGCCGCGGAAAAGGCGGACCTCAAGGCGGCAGCGGGCACCACAGCCAGCAAATCGGCTCCCCCCTCCGGCTCCAAAACGTCGGCCAAACCGGGGCAAGCAAGTTCTGCCAACGGACCGTCCGGTGCCGATAGACCTCGGAGCCAGACGGCCGGACGTTCTGGCGGCGGCTTTCTTTCGGTCGTGTCACACATGGTTGCCGGCATCGTCGGTGGCGCCATCGCCTTGTTCGCCGCCGAGCCCGTCGGCCAGCAATTCGGCCTGACGCTTGCCAAGGCCCCCGCCGTGCCGCCGGGCTTTGAGGCGCGCATTCAGGCGCTGGAGGCCAAGCAGGGTAATCTCGCCCAGAATTTCGCGAGCAAATCGGACGTCAGCGCCGTTGCCGATGAGTTGGCCGGAGCCCAAAGCCGCCTTGCAGCCCTCGACAAACTCGGCAAGGACGTCACGACGCTCGCCAGCGATTTTGCCAAGCTCCGCGATCAGCAGGCAAGCCCGGCAAGCACCAGTGAAAACGCTGCCAAGCCGGCCGATGCAGCCGGTGACAGCCGCGAAGGCGAGGCCTTGCGTCAGAGGCTTGCGAAACTCGAGAGTCAGCTTGCAACACTCGTTACGGCAACCAGCAAGCCGGACGGAGCCGGCGCCGGCATAGCGCCGATCGCCGATTTCTCGGCCAAGTTTGCCGATCTCGAAGGCACGCTCAACCGTCAGCTCTCCGAGTTGCGTGCGAGCATGCTGAGCGAGATGGAAAACAAGGTATCGACCAGCACCGACCGCAGCGCCAAGGCGGTGGCCGGCGCCGAACGTCTCGACCGCGAGGTTGCCGCGATCAAGACCGACACCGCCCGTCTCGAACAGCGTGCCGAGGTCTTGAAGACTGCTAGCGACAAGCTCGATGCCACTTTGCGCGCCGTTTCCAAGCAGGCGGCCGAACTCAAGGTTGAACTCGACGGGCTCAAGGGCGACGTCACGGAGCAGCTTGGCCAGGTGGCGCGGCCAGCCGACGTCGCCAAGGCGATCGCACCGGTTAGCGCGAAGGTTGCCGCGATCGAGAACAACCTGTCCGGCGTTCTGGCCAGCGAAGCAGCCCGCAAGCAGAACGCCGAACGCATCGTGCTTTCACTCGAGCTTGCCAATCTGAAGCGCGTCCTCGACCGGGGCGCGCCCTATGCCAGCGAACTGGCCGACGTCAAGAAGGTTGCGGGCGGTCTGATCAAGTTCGACGGCCTCGAAGCCTACAAGGAAAAGGGCGTGCCGTCGGCGCGTGACATCACACGCGAGTTCCGCGATGTCGCCTATGCAATCATCAATGCCGAGGAGACCGTGCCGGCCAAGGACGGGTCCGTCGTGGACCGCCTGCTGGCAGGTGCCCGCTCCATCGTCCGGGTCCGCCGTACCGACGTTCCGCAGGAAGCCAAGACGGCCGAAGCCGCCGTCGCCCGGATCGACGGCAGATTGCGCGAGGGCGACATGAACGGCGCCCTGACGCTTGCCGAAGAACTCCCCGGCAAACTCAAGAAGCCGGCAGAAGGCTGGCTTGCAAAACTTTCGGCACGGGCCGGTGTCGACCGTGCCATTGCGGAAATCGAGAGCCAACTCAAAGCCTCGCTCGGTGCCGGCCAGGCATCCGAGCAGAAGGGTTGATCGCGGCCGGTCGCCGAGAATTTCGCCTTTCGCAATTGGTCCGAGCGACAGTGAGAAGGCTATGACTGCAAATACACCAGGAACCAGACAATGTTGCGTTTAGCCGTATTTCTGATCTTCATCGCCATTGCGGCGGCCGGTCTCGGGTGGCTCGCCGACCGGCCGGGCGAGTTGCTGATCAACTGGGAAGGCTACGAGTTCAAGACCAGCGTCTTCCACGCGATCGTGATCCTGGCGATCCTGGTCGCCTTGTCGATCCTGATCTGGTCGATCCTGCGCGGCATCTGGCAGAGCCCTGCAGCGATCGGCAGCTACTTCAGCCGGCGCCGGGAAAAGCGTGGTCTCGAAGCGCTCTCGAGCGGCATGATCGCGATCGGGGCCGGCGACCGGGCGCTTGCGACACGTTATGCCATTCAGGCCCGCAAGTCGCTGCCCAACGAGCCGATGACCCATCTCCTGCGCGCCCAGGCCGCCCACCTCGCCGGCGACCAGACCACGGCCAGGCGCATCTTCGAGGCGATGCTCTCATCACCCGACACGGAACAACTCGGCCTGCGCGGCCTGTTTCTGGAAGCTGAAAAGGAAGGCGAGCGCGAAGCTGCCAAGCAATTCGCCGAACGTGCGCTCAAGCTCAATCCGAAGCTCTCCTGGCCGGTCGATGCGTTGTTCGACATCCAGTGCAAACAAACCGACTGGGCCGGTGCGCTCGAAACCCTCAACACCGCGCGCAAGCACGGCCACATCGAAAAACCGGCCGCCGACCGCAAGCGCGCCGTGTTGCTCACCGCCCAGGCGCAGGCAAACGAGGACAGCGATCCCGAACGCGCCATGAACCTGGCACTCGAGGCGCACGGCCTGGCCGCCGACCTGGTACCGGCAGCGGCAATCGCCGGCCGCCTGCTGGCCGCTCGTGGCAGTACGCCGAAGGCCGTCAAGATCATCGCCAAGACCTGGAAGAAATCGCCGCATCCCGATCTCGCCGTCGCCTATGCCTACGCGCGTCTCGGCGACAGCCCGAAGGACCGCATGGAGCGTGTTGCCAAGCTTGCCGCCATGACGCCGAACATCATCGAAAGCCCGATTGCACTCGCCAATGCCGCGATCGAGGCGCGCGACTTCGCCGCTGCCCGGCGGGCGCTGGAACCGCTGGTCGACAATCGCCTGACGCAGCGCGTGTGCACGCTGATGGCTCGCATCGAGGGCGAAGAGGGCAATGCCGGCGGGGTGCGCGAGTGGCTCGCCCGCGCCGTCAACGCACCGCGTGATCCGGCCTGGACGGCGGACGGCATCGTATCGGAAGACTGGGCAGCCGTATCGCCGGTATCGGGTGCACTCGATGCCTTTCAGTGGCGCGTGCCGGTCGAGACGGCTGAGCCACGCGACAAAGATCTGCTGGCCCAGAAGATCGAGGAACTGGTCAAGCTCGGCGCGCGGCCGGAGACCATGCTGGCAGCCGGCGCGGCGGTTGCGGCCGCAGACGGCGTCCCACCGTCATCTGCCGGCGCTGGCAATACGTCTGAGATGGCTCAGTCGCCTGCGCCACCGGCAACCGAGACCATTGCGGCTGCTGCGGCCGGCGTCGCACCAGCCGCCGCTAAGGCAGACGCCGTCGATGCCGAAGTCGTCGACGAAGCCGCGAAGCCGGCAGTCGCTGCACCTGCAGGGCCGGCCGCCGAAAGCGTTGCAGAGACGGCCAAACCAGCCGAATCCGCAGCCCCAAAGCAGGACGAACCTGACAGCCCGGCGACAGCGCCCCCGGCAGCAAGCCCTGATCCTGCAGAGGCGGGCTCCGGCAACGGTAGTGTCGGCACGCCGCCAATCGCCAATCCGGCAGCCAAGGTTGAACCGGAAGTCGTCATCACCACCAGCGAGCTCCCATCACCAAGCACGGCCAAGCCGGCCAAGAACGCCAATGAAACGAAGCCTTCGGGCAGAGCTGCAGTTCCCGAACCCAAGATTTTCGTTTCGCCCCGCGCGCCCGACGATCCGGGCCCGGTGGCCGATCGGGACAAGTCCTGACGCGCTCCACTGCCGGATCGCTGTCCGTATAAGCTTTGAGTGACCGAGAGTAATAATGTAATCTTGCATTGCGCGGGCGATACGAGTATTCGACTGCCTTCGAGAACGCGCGCCGTCCCCTCATGGCAAGGTTCCGAAGCACGCCGCAATAGCTCAGTTGGTAGAGCGGTACATTCGTAATGTATAGGTCGGGGGTTCGAATCCCTCTTGCGGCACCAGGACTTCTGTGTCCGACCCGGAGGCATGGGTAACACATTGTACCTAAGACATGGGTGACAACCTCGAGCCGAACGGGTTGTCGATGGGTTGCAGGGTTCTTTGCTCGAAGTCGATATATCCCAGATCGTGTTCAACCCGCAGAGCCGCCGTTGCGCTGAGCGTGGCTGGAACTGCCGATATCATACTTTGGATAAAGACGCCTGAGGTTTGGCGCCGGTGTCCACGCCTATAACGTTGCGATAGCTCGCAAGTCGTCCGGTGATGTCGAGGGTAGACCAAAGAATTCCAAATAGGCCGGGATCTGCTCAAACAACATGTCCATACCGATCTGGACATCGCAACCCATCGACCTTGCTTGCGCAAGAAAGGGAGTGATCTCTTGTGTAAGGACGACCTCACCGACGAGCGTCGATGACGGGACTTTTGCGAGATCCATGGGCAGCGGATCATCCGGCTTCATGCCGAGTGGCGTCGCGTTGACAATCACGTCCCAGGTCTTGTCACCCACCACCTCGGAAACGATCGTCAGCCGTGGATAGTGACGCCTGAGCCGCGTCGCAAGGGCGTCCAGTTTCTGCGCGTCGGTTTCGCGAAGGCCCAGTTTTGCGACGCCGGCCTCGGCCAATGACGCGGCGATGGCGGCCCCAACGCCACCGCAACCGATTACAAGGGCGCTCGCACCTTCGACATCGCGCCCCTTGCGCTTGACGCCGCGCACGAAGCCGTCGCCATCGAACATATCGCCGATCAGGCGACCGCTGCCGTCGAGGCGAACCGCATTGCATGAGCCCGTGACCTTGACCGTGGTCGAAACCTCTTCGAGCAGGTCAACAACGGTGGCCTTGTGAGGCATTGTGATCAGGCAGCCAAGGAAATTGGAAAGGCGGGTGACGCCGTGGAAAAAGTCCATGAAATCATCAGCCCTGCATCCCATCGGGACGACCAGCACATCGATGCCGTGCCGGTCGAAGTAGGGATTATAGATCAGTGGCGACCTGAAACTTTCTGTTGGAAAGCCGAGATGCGCGATGAGCTTGGTTGTTCCGCTGATCTTCATTCTTTCACCGTAGGTCGGACTGTCGAACCAAAGAGTTGCAGATCGGAAATCCAAAGGTCTCTCGGTCTGTGCTATTCACCGCCGCTCCTGTTCGCGGTCAGGAAGATCCTTGCGAAAAACTCTGAGAGTTCCTGGTAAGCGTCCAATGGCAGAACGTGAGCGATGTACTGGTCTGGACGGACAATGATCATGCAGCCACTCTCGCGCGCGATCCCACGCATCTCGAAGATGTCACCTTGGCCCTTGTGGTCGACTGAAAAGACCTTTTCATAGTCCTGCAAGCCAAGCCTGCCCTTGGTGGGCCTAAGCAGCGACGGCATATCTTCATAGGCCAGTTCGTCAAACGTCTGCTGGAATACTGCACGCAGATCGATCAGTGCGTCGATATCCTCGTCATTACGAGTGTGCTTCACGACGGGCGAGTTCGGATCGGTCTCGAGCCAGTCAGCGAGTTGGTGGATTCGTGAACCGGGGTCGGAACTGTCATGCCTGCCGGCGAAGGCATAGATCCGCCAGCGACCGTCTGCCTCGGCCACATGGCCAAGCTGCATCTGCATGGCGTCTGCCACGCGTACCACCGGCGCCGAATGGAAGCGACGGCCGATCTCTTGGGCCCTGGCCAGCCCTTGATGTGTCGCCGGACCGATGAGGGCGGATCGGTCGTACTTGACCGCAAGTCCGCCGGTGAATTCGAGGTTGTCCTTGAACTGGCGCACGATGCGCGGCTCGTCGCTCCCGTCGAGTTCTGATTCTCCCGGCGGGGCCGACATGATCCGGGCCCATTCATGATCTGTGTCGATCAGGCGCTTGGCCTCGACCCAGCGTTCGGCCGAATAGCTGTGCAACAAGCTCGGAGCCGACCGGCCCTGGAGCACATGTGCCAGTTTCCAGCCGAGGTTGAACGTGTCCTGCATCGACACGTTCATGCCCTGGCCCGCCTTTGGACTGTGCGTGTGGCAGGCATCGCCCGCGGTGAATACCCGGGGAGTGCGGGTCCCGGCCTCGCCCTCGGAAACGTCGTCGAACCGGTCGGTCAGTCGATGACCGATCTCATAGATCGACCACCAGACGATCTCCTTTACGTCGACCGTGTAAGGGCGCATGATCCGGTTTGCCGCCGCGATCATATCGTCGCGGGTGAATTTGCGGGCGGCTACGCGCTCGTCGGCCTTGAGCTTGTCGAGCTCGACATACATGCGGAACAGGTAGCCACCCTCGCGCGGCAGGATCAGGATGTTGCCCTCATTGGCCGACGCAACGAGGCATTTCTGGCGCACATCGGGGAAGTCGGTGTTGGCAAGGATGTCCATCACACCCCAGGCCTGGTGGGCTGCGTCACCATGCAAATCACCGCCGATCGCCTTGCGCACTTCGGAGCGCGCACCATCACAGCCGACAACGTAGTTGGCCCGCACGGTCACGGTTTCACCCCAGTTGACGCCTGTGTCTTCGAGCGTGACGGTCACCGGGTACTCATTGGCCGAGGTGTCAACCTCTACGTTCTTCACGGCCCAGCTGTAGTCGGGCTCGAGCCGTGTCGGTGAATTCTTCATCACATCGAGAAAGAGTTGGTGCAGACGCGCCTGGTTGATCAGGATGTGCGGCATCTCGGAGCTGTCGTCGGCGACATCCTGCACGCGGCCGATCCGCCTGATACGGTTCGGGTCTGCCGGGTCCGGCATCCAGAAGCTGGTCTGGTTCACCCAGTAGCTTTCGCGCTTGACCTTGTCGGCGAAACCGAAGGCCTGGAACATTTCCATCGTGCGCGTATTGATGCCGTCGGCTTTGCCCTTTTCGATGTTACACGGGCTCGCCTCTACGATCATCGTCTCGATATCGGGGAACTGTGCAAGTTGGGCTGCCAGACAGAGGCCCGCCGGGCCGGTGCCGGCGATCAGAACATCTGTCCTGTCGGGCAAAGGCGCGTAGTCGCTGCGGTCACGGCGTCCCGGCGCTGCGTTCTTGATATCCGGATCTCCTGCGCGAAACCCGTCCACGTAGAATTGCATTGTCGCTCCTCCTGATCGCGCAGATCAAAATCACAGGTTTAGCTTCTCTCAAACAACGTGCCGCCAACCCGGATACTCGCCGGTGTCGGAACTGTCGAAACAGCAAATCTATGCGTTCTCGACCGAGCGTGTCTTCACTGTGGCTTGATGGGTGGCTTGACGCTCAAATAGTTATGCTCAATAACAGTTGTTAATTATATGGGCAAGGCGGGGATCACCATGAAGGTTTTTGGTCGGCCAGCCCTCTCAGCCGGCAGTACCAGTGTACCCCGATCTATTCACCAGCACGTGGATCGTCATCGCCCCAAAACGGTTCACTCGGCAAGGAGAGTGGCGAAAAGCGCATGGGTTCATACGGTTGAGACGCTCGACGCTGTCGATGGGCCGTTTTGGGCGACCCTGCGGGCGGGTCCAAATGTCCAAAATGCGGCGTCGAACCGCTTGAACGATGAACCACATCGCCCTGCGCGCTTCTCCTGGCCTTTTGGACATTTGGACTCCGTGACGACCGCTTGGTGGTGAATAGATCGGGGTAGTGCGATTTGCGTCCAAGTGAGGGAATGAAATGAGCCAACCCATGTTGAGGATCGAGGTTGCCGATCGCATCGCCACGCTGACGATGAACCGTCCGGAAAAGCGCAACGCCATGTGCGATGAACTTCTGGACGCAATCGATGCGTTCTTCTCGAAACCTCCTGAAAGACGTCAAAGTTGCCATTCTCACAGGCACGGCAGGGCATTTCTGTTCCGGCCTGGATCTCAGCGAACACGTCGAGCGCTCGGCCGAAGAGAACCTCCATCATTCGCGTGGCTGGCATGCTGTCATGGACCGTATTCAATACGGTCGGATCCCGGTGATTTCCGCCATGTTCGGTGCCGTTATTGGCGGTGGCCTGGAACTCGCTGCGGCGACCCATGTGCGGATCGCCGAGCCCAGCACATTGTTTCAGCTGCCCGAAGGTCGTCGAGGCATATTCGTCGGTGGCGGCGCCAGCGTGCGGGTTGGCCGGATTCTTGGTGCGGATCGCATGATCGAGATGATGCTGACAGGACGCAAATATGGTTCGCAGGAAGGCCTTGCTCTCGGCCTCAATCACTATGCCGTTGCCGACGGCGAAGCGCTCGCGAAAGCTCGAGAGCTTGCAGCCAAGATTGCGTCGAATGCACCTTTGTCGAACTACATCATGATCAATGCCATAAGCCGAATAGAGGATATGGCAAAGGCTGATGGCTTGTTCACGGAGAGCCTTTGCGCAGCCATCACACAGACAACGCCGGACGCCAAGGAAGGGCTGGCAGCCTTCCTGGAAAAGCGCCCCCCAGCATTCAGGTGAACCAGTGCGCAAGCCAATACCTAAAACCGCTTCAGGGCAGCAGAACAACCTGCCGAATGTTGATCGCGTAGCCGATGGTTCCCTGCGCAACTTTCTGGGCTATCACGTCAAACGAGCCTACAACGTCATTCGTGTGGACTTGCAGCAGACGCTCGAACCGCTCGGCCTGCGGATCATTACTTATTCCGCGCTTGTCTTGATCGTGGATAACCCGGGTCTGCGGCAATCGCAATTGGGCGGATGCTCTGGCGATCGAGCGGCCCAATCTGGTTGTGATCATCGACGAATTGGAACAGCGAGAACTGATCGTGCGGGAGCGCGTCCCAACGGATCGCCGCGCCCACGCCCTCAAAGCCACTCTTGCAGGCCGCCGCCTTTGTGAAAAAGCCTTGACTGCGAACGCTGCACACGAAGCTGCACTTCTCGCAGAGCTTTCCGCAAAGGAGCGCGAAACGGTCATCAAGGCTATGGCCATTATTGAACGCACCGGCAGGGAGGGCTCGACGTGAAGCGCACAACCGAGTTTCAGCCTCATTCGGCAACTCGCGAAGACAGGGCCGACGGCACAATCCTTCTGCGCTCGACCGGGCAACTCGGCCCGGTTGTCGAAACCACTGGCGAATGGCTTCATCGCTGGGCTCTGGACGCTCCTGATCGGGTGTTTATCGCTGAACGCAGTGGCGGCGGATGGCGTGAGGAGACCTATCAAACAACGGCGCAGAAGGTGCAGGCGCTTGCAAGCTCTCTATTGGCGCGTGGTCTTAATGCCGAAACGCCCATCCTGATAATGTCCGGCAACGGCGTCGACCATAGCCTGATCGCGCTCGCGGCCCAGTATATCGGCGTTCCAATTGTGCCGATTGCGGAGCAGTACTCGCTGATCCCCGGAGCATACGGAAGGCTTATCGAGGTCATAGAACTGGTTCGGCCCAAACTGGCGTTCGTCGATGATGCCGAGCGCTATCACGCCGCTCTGGCACTTGATGCGTTGGCCGGAATTGAAGTTGTGTCCAGTCGTCCCGGCAGCCAATGTGCGACGTCCCTGGACCAACTCCTGAAGGCAGACCCGTCCACGAAGGTCGAAGAGGCGCATGCCGGAATTGGTCCTGACACGATCGCCAAAATCCTGATGACATCGGGTTCAACGTCGTCACCAAAAGGCGTTCTGACAACACATCGCATGATGTGCGTAAACCAGACCCAGCTGGCAGACGCCCTACCCTTCCTGCGCAAACGGCCGCCACGGATTGTCGACTGGCTGCCGTGGAACCATGTCTTCGGCGGCTCGCACAACTTCAACATGATGCTCGCCAACGGTGGCAGCCTCTATATCGATGACGGCAAGCCGCTCAAAGGCCAATTCGATCGCACTCTGGAAAACCTGTCGATGATGACTGGAACGCTGCTGTTCAACGTTCCGATCGGATTTTCGATGCTGCTTGGTGCGTTGCAGAAGGATGCAGTGCTGCGCCAACGGTTCTTCGAAGACCTTGATCTCATCTTTTATGCCGGCGCCTCGCTGCCCCAGGATGTCTGGGAAGGCTTTGAGAAAATGGCGTTGGAGATAAAGGGCGAAGTACCTCTGATGACCTCCTCGTGGGGACTGACGGAAACGGCGCCGGCGGCCGTGCTCCAACAGGAACCAACACCATCTTCAGGAGTGGTCGGCGTGCCGCTGAACGGCGTCACGGTCAAGCTGGTCCCGGACGATGACATGCGTTGCGAAGTTCGTGTCAAGGGGCCGAACGTCATGCCGGGATACTTCAATGCGCCCGACAAGACCCGCGAGTGCTTCGATGAAGAAGGGTTCTTCATTACGGGTGATGCGATGACGTTCGTTGACCGTCATGACATGAACAAGGGGTTGCGCTTCGACGGCCGCATCTCGGAGGACTTCAAGTTGCTGACCGGCACCTGGGTGCGGGCGACGGCTCTCAGAACTGAAATGCTTGCCTGCCTCGCGCCGCTGGCCGGTGACGTCGTGATCACTGGTCACGACAGAAACGAAATTGGAGTTCTCGTTTTTCCCAACCGTGAGGCGATGGCGCAAGCCGGGTTTGCCGATCAGTCCGATGCAGGCGCGATGATCTGCCCCAAACTGCTGCACGAACTGGGCCGGCGCCTCAAAAAGAGGGCCGCGCAACACGCAGGCTCATCGACAAAGGTCGGCCGTGCTCTGGTGCTGGCCGAGCCAGCTTCGCTGTCGGACGGCGAAATGACGGCCAAAGGCAATCTTAATTTCAGCAAGGTTCTGGCGCGGCGCGCGGCGCTGTTGGAGCGCTTGTATGACGATAGCGATGCGGCAACCGCAAGGATTTAGGAGACACCAGCATGGTTGATATCACCAAAGTTCGCGCCATTGACATCCACACACATGCCGAAGAGCCCTGCGGTTGCCATGCCGATGACGGCTATGATGACCTGCAGGCGACGATGGCCAAGTACTTCCGCGCACCGTGGCAGCACCCGCCAACCATACCTGAAACGGCAGCACACTATCGCGAGCAGAACATTGCCGCCGTCATCTTTCCGGTTGATGCCGAGCGGGAGACGGGTTACCGGCGCTACAAGAATGAAGAAGTTGCGGAGCTGGCAGCCGAGAACAACGACATCCTCATTCCATTTGCTTCGATCGATCCGCACAAGGGCAAGATGGGTGCGCGCGAGGCCAGGCGCCTGATCGATGACTTCGGCATCAAGGGTTTCAAGTTCCACCCGACCATGCAGGGCTTCTATCCGAACGACCGCATGGCCTACGAGCTTTACGAGGTCATCGCCGAGAACAAGGCAATTGCTCTCTTCCACACCGGCCAGACCGGCGTCGGTTCCGGCATGCCGGGCGGCAACGGCATGCGGCTGAAATACTCCAACCCGATGTACATGGACGACGTCGCCGTCGACTTCCCGGACATGAAGATCATCCTCGCCCATCCCTCGTTTCCCTGGCAGGAAGAGGCGCTTTCGGTGGCGCAGCACAAACCCAACGTCTACATCGACCTCAGCGGCTGGTCGCCGAAGTATTTCCCCGAGATCCTCGTTCGCTATTGCAATTCAATCCTGCGCAAGAAGGTTCTGTTCGGCTCCGATTGGCCGATGATAACGCCCGAGCGCTGGCTTTCCGATTTCGAGAAGATCGCCATCAAGGACGAATTGCGCCCGGACATCATCAAGGGCAACGCAGTGCGCCTGCTGGGACTGGATAGGTGAGGCAATATGGCTGAAAAATACGATGCCGGCATGGCGGTTCGACGCGCCGTTCTGGGTGATGCCCATGTCGATCGGGCCGAAGCGCGGATGAGCGAACTGGATGCCGACTTTCAAACCTTCATAACGGAAGGTGCATGGGGTTCAGTCTGGACACGGCCCGGATTGGACCGCCCGGTGCGGTCATTGCTGACGCTGGTCATACTGGCGAGTCTCGGACATTGGGAGGAATTCCGAATGCATGTCCGTGCCGCACGCAATACCGGCGCCTCACCGCAAGATATCGCCGAAGCATTGTTCCACGTCGCCGTCTATGCCGGCGTGCCTGCCGCCAATCGCGCATTTGCTGTTCTGAAAGAAACAGTTTCAGAATTCGAAGACTGAACGGGAAGGCCATTGAACTTAACCCGATCCATTCACCAGCACGTGGATCTTCATCGCCTCAGGTGGTTCCATTCGGCAAGGAGAGTGGCGAAAAGCGTATGGGCTCATACGGTTGAGACGCTCGACGCTGCCGATGGGCCACCTGAGGCGACCCGTCGTGTCGCAGACGCGCTTCCAGCACGATGGGCGGGTCCAAATGGCCAAAATGCGTCTTGCTGAAAGCAAGCCTCCGGCATGTCGAACCGCTTGTCCGATGAACCACATCGATCTGCGCGTCTCTCCTTGCCTTTTTGGCCATTTGGACTCCGTGAAGACCGCGTGGTGGTGAATGGATCGGGTTAAGCCTTTTCGCGGGCCGTTTCGGCAGCAGCGCGGATTGCGCGGATGTTTTCACCATAAACTTCGGGGCGCTCGACCGAACCGCCACGGAACACGGCTGAGCCTGCGACCAGCACGTCGGCACCAGCGGCTGCGACGCTCGGCGCGGTCGCTGGATCAACGCCCCCGTCGATCTCGATGTGAATTGGTCGGTCGCCGATCATCTCGCTGAGGCGCCTGACCTTCGGAACCATGGCTTGTATGAAACTCTGGCCGCCGAAGCCCGGGTTCACGGTCATGACGCAGACCAGATCGATCCGGTCGAGAACCAACGCAATCGCTTCCGCCGGTGTTGCCGGGTTGAGCGCGACACCCGCCTTGCAGCCGGCATCGCGGATCGCCTGCAGCGTTCGGTCGAGGTGCGGACCGGCCTCGGCATGTGCGGTCAGGATGTCGGCGCCTGCACTGGCAAAGGCAGCAATATAGGGATCGACCGGTGCGATCATCAGGTGCACGTCCATGATTCCCTTGATGTACGGTCGGATCGCCTTGCATGTCTCGGGCCCGAAGGTGATGTTCGGCACGAAATGGCCGTCCATGACGTCGACGTGCACCCAGTCGCAACCTTGCGCCTCGATCGCGGCGCACTCGGCACCGAAATTCGCGAAATCTGCGGCCAAGATCGATGGTGCGATTTTGATCTTCCGATCGAACGGGACACGGGAGTCCATCATTGCCCGGCTCCTTGTTTGTCGACTTGTTTGTCGACGTCGAGGCCGCCCCTGAACACCCGGCTTGCCCGAATGTCCGGCGCATCTATGGTCGACAGCTGCTCGGCATTGAGCGGCCCGCTGGCCGTCTCGAACAAGCGGTTGGCCTGACGCAGGCGGGCCCTATCGAGTGCATTTCGGATAGAGCGAGCATTGGCGAAATGCGGTTGCCTGTGTCGACGGCCGATGTACTCCTGCATGGCACGCTCGGCGTCTCGCGTAAACCGGTAGTTCTGTTCGCCGGCAGTATGGCCGATGTACTGGCCGACGAGATCGTCGCGCGTAACGGTCACCGGGTGACCTTTGCGAACGTACCCCAGCCGGTGCAGCAGGTCGGCCATCTTGAGCGCAACCGTCGTCTTGCCGGTGCCGGGATTGCCGGCGAACGACATGTGCAGCGTCGGCGTCTCGTGATTGAGGCCGAGCTTCCCGCGCGCTCGCCCGACACCACGTGCTGCACCAGCTTCACGGCCACTTCACCTCGGGCGGCATGCTGGACAGGATCGAATCGACGTTGCCGCCGGTCTTGAGGCCGAACAATGTGCCGCGATCGTAGAGCAGATTGAACTCGACGTAGCGGCCGCGGCGGATCAATTGTTCGTCGCGTTCGGCATCGGACCAGTGAGATGCCCAGTTGCGCCGGACGAGTTCGGGGTAGATGTCGCGGAACGAGCGCCCGACGTTTTGCGTAAAGGCGAACGCTGCATCCCAGCCGCCGTCGGCTTCATCGGGCGTCAGATAGTCGTAGAAGATGCCGCCAATGCCGCGCATTTCCTTGCGGTGGGCCAGATAGAAGTATTCATCGCACCATTTCTTGTAGCGGTCGTAGTCGGCAACCGCGTGCCCGGAGCAGGCATCGCGGAAGGCGGCGTGGAATGAGATCGTGTCGTCATCGGTTTGCGTGCGCCTTGCATCGAGCACCGGCGTCAGGTCGGCGCCGCCGCCGAACCACCACTTGGTCGTCACCACCATGCGCGTGTTCATATGCACGGCCGGCACGTGCGGGTTCTGCATGTGGGCGATCAGCGATATGCCCGACGCCCAGAAGCGCGGATCCTCTTCGGCGCCGGGGATCTGCTTGCGAAACTCCGGTGCAAACTCCCCGGAAACGGCCGAGGTGTGGACGCCGACCTTTTCGAACACCCGCCCCTTCATGATGCTCATCGTGCCGCCGCCGCCGGGCTTGCCCGTCGACTGGTCGGTACGCTGCCACGGCTTGCGCTCGAAACGGCCGGGCGCACGCTCGCTCAACATGGCAGAGGTCGGCAATTCGTCCTCGAGTTGTTCGTAGGTCGCGGTGATCTCATCGCGAAGTTGCTCGAACCATTGGCGGGCCTTTTCCTTGCGTTCCTCGAGCATGGCGTGTATTTCACTCTCCACTGGGTCTTGCCGCCGAGTGTGCTCTAATGCGCATCAACGAACGCGGCAGTGCCGCCAGAGCTATCATCAGCGGCGGTCGGATGACTACGATGACAGGATTTCGATATAGCATTTGGCGCCCCGGTGCACGTTCCTCGTGCATCACGCGCAATCAGGATGACTAATGATTTTCAATCGACTTCAGATCGCGCCCCAATCCGTTCGATAGCCGGCCCCTGAGTACCACGAGGGGCGGCAGCTGAGGATGCTTCCCCTGTGTCTATAATCTCCCTACGACCGATTTTTCGCTGGTTCGAAACGCGCAACGAGGTGTTCTCGCCAGAGCAACCCGCGCGCCCGCCGTCCGAGTTCTGGCTCTTCATCAAGTATTACGCCTGGCCGTTTCGCTACATGGTCATTGCCTGTGCGGTAACAGGTGGGGCCGTCGCGCTGCTCGAAGTGGCATTGTTTTCGTTCCTCGGCACCCTCGTCGACTGGCTTGGCGAATCCAACCGCGCAACGTTCTGGTCGGACCATGGCTGGTCCCTGATCGGCATGGCACTCGTCGCCCTCGTCGGCCTGCCGCTTGCCAATCTTGTTGGCGAGATGAGCGTGAACCAGGGCCTGATGGGCAACTTTGCCATGCGCAACCGCTGGATGTCGCATCGCTACCTGCTGCGCCAGTCGATGGGCTTCTTCCAGAACGACTTCGCCGGCCGGATTGCGACCAAGGTCATGCAAAGCTCGGTCGGCGTCCGCGATGTCGTCATGAAGTTCGCCGAGATCCTGAATTATGTGATCGTCTACTTCATCGGTGCGCTCGTGCTGGTCGCAGTAAGCGACCTGCGCCTCACCGCACCACTATTCGCATGGCTTGCAGCCTACCTTTGTGCGCTTTGGTATTTCGTGCCGAAGCTCGGCCACATCTCGATGTTGCAGGCCGAGTGCCGCTCGATGGTCACCGGCCGCATCGTCGACAGTTACACCAACATCGCAACCGTCAAGATGTTCGCGCATGCCGACCGCGAGGATGACTATGCGCGCGATGGCATGATCCCGTTTCTCGATAATGTGCATGAGCAGATGCGCCTGGTGTCACTGCTGACGCTGACGCTCAACCTTCTGAATGGACTGCTGGTGACAACCGTCGGCGCGCTGGCGCTCTGGTTGTGGTCGGTCAATGCGGTGACGACAGGTGCCATCGCAGTTGCGATCGGCCTCGTGCTGCGCATCAAGGGCATGGCGCACTGGATCATGTGGGAGGTGGCCAGGCTGTTCGAGAACATCGGCGTTGTCAAGGACGGCATAGATACGATCGCGCGCGAGCGTGAGGTTGTCGATCTTGCCGGCGCCGGCGAGATGCAGGTCTCCGAAGGTGCGATCCGCTTCGAAAACATTTCGTTTAATTACGGCCGCCAGCAGATGCAGCGTACAGGGCCTGTGATCGAGAATCTGACGCTTGCAGTCAATCCCGGCGAAAAGGTCGGTCTCGTCGGGCGCTCCGGCGCCGGCAAGTCGACGCTCGTCAATCTGCTCTTGCGCTTTCACGATCTTGAAAGCGGTCGCATTCTGATCGACGGTCAAGACATCTCCAAGGTGCGCCAGGAAAGCCTGCGCGAGCACATCGCGATGGTCACGCAGGACACCTCCCTGCTGCACCGTTCCGTGCTCGACAACATTCTCTACGGGCGCCCCGATGCCGGTTGCGAGGCAGCCGAGCAGGCGGCGCGCAAGGCGCAGGCCCACGAGTTCATCGTCGATCTCGAAGATGGCCGCGGCCGCCAAGCTTATTCGGCGCACGTCGGCGAGCGCGGTGTCAAGCTGTCCGGTGGTCAGCGCCAGCGCATCGCGATCGCGCGCGTGCTCCTGAAAGACGCGCCGATCCTGATCCTCGACGAGGCGACGAGCGCGCTCGATTCAGAAGTCGAGGCGGCGATCCAGGAGCAACTCTTCAATCTGATGACCGGCAAGACGGTGATCGCCATTGCCCATCGGCTTTCGACAATTGCCGAGATGGACCGGTTGGTTGTGATGGATGAGGGTCGGATCATCGAACAGGGTACGCATCAGGAATTGCTTGATGCCGAGGGCCTGTACGCGAGTCTCTGGGCGCGCCAGTCAGGTGGCTTTTTGTTACGGGACGAGGAAGCTGCCTGACGGGAATTCAGCGCTTTGGCAGTAGTCTGCTGATTTCGCGGAAAGATTCGGCCCGTGACTGCGATTCTGCAACTTTTGTTCATAGCTTCGGCCCAAACCACAACCAGAACGCCCAGATTTGCCTATTCTCGAAAACATAATTTTCGAAATATGCATGGAATGCTTTGTAACTATGTTCAGAAATCCAACATAACGTGACACCCAGCAAATGTCGGACACACTCACATTGGCATTTGTGTGGGGGGTAAAGTGCGTATCGGGCTTGCAAGGGCCGCCGTCGGTGCGAAGCACTGTTGTGGCGACACCAAGATCAATCATTCACCAGGGCGGGAATCGACCGAACGGCCGCAACCGGTGGTGGTCTCGAGCAACAATTCAACGGAAGCGACTTTGGAGGTCGCCGCAACTGGCGAGGACCAAGCCGCAACACCAGGATCGAGAGATCCGGCCTGGTCGCTCATCCGCAAGCGATGGACGGTTCGGACCTTCAAAGCAGTTGTCGCCATCGCCTTCGTGATCGTGTTCGGCTGGTGGCCGGCGCGGACATTCTTTCAGACCTCCAGCGTCGAAGCAGTTGTCAACGCGCCGCTGCTCGTATTCCGTGCACCAATCGATGGCAAGATCGAATTGGCTCGTCCGATCAAAATCGGCGAGGCGGCCAAAGCCGGCGAGCCACTCTTCATCATCCGCAACGAGCGCGCCGACCGCAATCGTCTCGACGACATGCGCCGCCATCGCACACGCATCGAGATTGAACGCAAGACGCTGGCACAACGCATCGACAGTCTGAAATCGTCGCTCGACACGTCGAAGCGGAGTGTCGAGCGTTACCAGTCGTGGCGCGCCAAACTGCTGCAGGCGCGCATAGGCGAGGTTGAATTGGAGCTTGAATTCGTGCGCTCGAATGTCCGCGTCACGAAGGATGCCGTCAAGCGCAGCCAGCATCTCGCCAGGCGGCGATTGATGACCCGGCCGAACCTTGAGAAGGCGCAGATCGCCCACAACCAGACCAACCGGCGCGAAGCGATACTCCAGCGCCAGTTGCAGACATTGCGGATCGAGCGCGATGCCGTGATCGCCAACGTGTTTGCATCCGACAGCTACAACGATAGACCGGCTTCACAGCAGAACGCCGAAGATCTGACCCGCCTGCTCGGCGATCTCGAGGCCGAGCATCAGGACCGGCTCGATCGACTCGAGCGCATCGAGGATGCAATTGCCGCCGAGGCCGTACGCTTCCGCAAGCGCCAGAAAGACGTGCTGGCGGCACCAACCGACGGCCAGATCTGGGAAATGCATGTCATGCCCGGCGAAGAGGTCCTGCGCGGTGCTGAATTGATGCGCATGGTCGACTGCTCGGGCACCGTGGTGTCTGCGACCGTGACCAAGGAAGTCTACAACAAGCTGCATCTCGGTGCGCAGGTCACCTTCAAGCCGGCGGGCAGCGGCGGGGATCTGGCCGGCCGTGTCGTACAGCTGACCGGCATCGCCTCGGCTGCCAGCAATTTCGCGATTGAGCCGAAGGCGCTGGATAAAGAGCCCTACCGCATGCTGATCCACGTGCCGGAATTGTCCAAGACCGGCCGATGTGGCGTCGGGCGCACGGGGCGCATCGTGTTTCACCTTTCGGGAAGCTCTGCCGCGCAGGTTTCCGCTGCCCGCGACGCCGTATCGCCCGCCACCGGAGCAAGTGCGATGGCTGGCATCTTCGGTTTGGCATCGACGTGGCTCGGCTTTGCCAATGTAAGCGCGGCCACTGAGAGTGATCCCAGGGAACGGATATCAAGGCTGTCACCATGCTCGTCTTCGAAGGCGCAACAACGCTGCAAGCACTGGCTTACGGCGTTGTAACGGCGGCCTTGCTGCTCGCCGTGATGCCTTGGCTGGACCGCAGCTGCACCTGGCATCGCGCGCTCGTCAATCTATTCGCAGCCGTTTTGGTGATGCGCTATCTCTACTGGCGCTGGACCGAGACGCTGCCGTCGGTCAGCGAGCCCTTGGATTTCGGCGTTGGCATCGCATTCATTATCGCTGAATGCGTCGCGATCGGTGCGACGCTGATCACGCTGTTCGTTGCGACCCGTGAAAGCAATCGCACACCGGCCGTCGATGCCATCGTCGCGAGCGGCCGTCTCGACGAACAGGCGCCGCTGGTCGACGTGCTGATCTGCACTTATAACGAGGAAGAAGAGATCCTGGAGCGCACGATCATCGGTGCGAACCAACTCGACTATCCGAACTTCCGCGTCTGGGTGCTGGATGACGGCCGGCGCGACTGGTTGCGCCGGCTCTGCGATCAGCACGGCTGCGGCTACATCGCGCGCAGCGACAACAAGCATGCCAAGGCCGGCAACATCAACAACACGCTGGTCTACCTCGACACGCTCGAGCAAAAACCTGAATTCATCTCGATCCTCGACGCCGATTTCGTGCCGGTAAAAAGCTTCATCAAGCGCTGCATCGCGTTGTTCGCCGACGATACCGTCGGCATCGTCCAGACGCCGCAGCATTTCGGCAACCCCGATCCGATGCAGGCAAATCTCGCCGGCGTGCGCGTGCTACCCGACGAACAGCGCTTCTTCTTCGATTCCCTGCAACCCTGTTACGACGCTTGGAACGCCTCACTGTGCTGTGGCACGTCATCCGTGCTTCGCTTCAGCGCCTTGCAGCAGATTGGCGGCTTTCCAACCGAGTCGGTCACGGAAGATTACCTCGTCTCCCTGAAGATGCAGTCGCTGGGTTTCAAGACCGTCTATTTGAACGAGCGCCTGTCGCACGGGCTGGCCGCCGAAGGCCTGCGCGAGTTCGTCAGCCAGCGCCGGCGCTGGTGTCTCGGCTTCATGCAAATCTGCCATGGCGAGATGAGCCCGCTTCGCCTTGGCAACGGGTTGCGTGCCATCGAACGGCTGATCCTTTTCAGTGCCTTCATGTATTGGTCCGGCGTGCACACCTTCCGCCTGTTCAGTCTCTGGCTGCCGCCGCTGTTCCTGCTGTTCAACGTCCAGGCCGTCTACACCGATGTGCCTTCTGCACTGATGTACTTCCTGCCCTATTACCTGGCGACGATCACCGCGATCGTCTGGTTTTCAAACGGCCGGTTCCTGCCCGTGATCAGCGATGTCGGCCAACTGCTGGTCGCCAAGGATCTCGTCAAGACGGTCGCCGTAGGCATCGTCAAGTCGAGCGGCCACGCATTTGCGGTGACGGCGAAGGGAGGCGACCGCTCGACGCGCTTCGTGCAGTGGCCGATGGTTTACGAGTATCTGGCCTATCTGGCCTTCACGCTGGCCGCCATCGCCTGGACGTTCTACGGTCCGTCAAGCGATTACGCTGCGATCGGTGACGTCACGGCGCTCGCCCTGGCCTGGAGCTGGTACAACATTGTGATCCTGGTCGTTGCCTGCTTCGTGTGCATCGAGCAGCCGCGGCGCGACCAGCGCTATCCGACCGACCTTGCAGCGCGCATCGATGCCGGCAACATCAGTGCGCCCGGCCGCGTCGTCGACCTTTCGATATCAGGCGCCAGGATCGTCGGCGGCCTGCCGGCCGACATCGGCTCGCGGGTGCATATTGCATTTTCCGATGTGACGGCGTTTGCACACATCGTGCGCAAGACCGGCGATGGGTATGCCGTAATGTTCGACAAGGACGAGCAGACGCGCCGCGCCCTGATCCGGCACGTCTATGGCGGTCGCTATCACTGTTCGGTCAGCCGCGCGGACCCGATCGAGGTTGGTGCTTTGGTGCTAGGCCGGGTATTTCGCTAGTTGTTGTCGTTGGTCATCGATGGGCCATCTTGCCGAATGGGCAGGTTGGGCCCATGTTCGGGTCTTCGACCACGATCGAGCAACTTCATGACCTCTGAAGAGAACCGGTTATCGGCCCGTGCTGCGCGCTATCTGCGCGTCGGCGGCAATGTCGGCACGATTGCAGCCAAGGTCGCCGGCCAGCGCCTGTTCGGCATCGAGGCCGACAGGTCGAAGGATGCAGTCGAACTGGCACGCGCACTCGGTGGCCTCAAGGGCCCGATCATGAAGGTCGCCCAACTGCTCTCGACCATCCCCGAGGCGTTGCCTGCCGAATATGCCCGCGAGCTTGCCCAGTTGCAGGCCAACGCGCCGGCAATGGGACCTGGTTTCGTCAAGCGACGCATGGTCGCCGAACTCGGCCGAGACTGGCGCCGGCGCTTCGCCGAGTTCGACGCCAAGGCTGCGGCTTCCGCCTCCCTCGGCCAGGTACACCGCGCCACCGGCCATGATGGTCAGGCACTTGCCTGCAAGCTGCAATATCCGGACATGCAGTCTGCCGTCGAAGCCGATGTCAGCCAGCTCGGCGTCGTGTTCTCGATCCACGCGCGCATGAACCCGGCCGTCGACACCCGCGAAATCCTTGCTGAGATCGCAGCGCGTCTGCGCGAGGAACTCGACTATACGCTGGAAGCGCGCCATATCGCGCTCTACGGGGACATCTTCGAGAACGATCGCCTCATCAGGGTGCCTCACGTCGAAGCCGACCTCTCGACCAGGCGCCTCTTGACCATGAGCTGGCTCGAGGGCCGGCCGCTGCTCGACTACAAGCAGGCCCCGCTCGAGCACCGCAACCGCATTGCCCAGGCGATGTTTCGTGCCTGGTGGTTTCCGTTCAGTCATTACGGCGTCATTCACGGCGACCCCCATCTCGGCAACTACACGATCTTCGAGGAAGGCGGCCTGCCTGCCGGCATCAACCTGCTCGACTATGGCTGCATCCGCACCTTCCCGACCAAGTTCGTGCAAGGTGTCGTCGATCTCTACCGGGGGCTGCTCGAAGACGATCGCGAGCGCGTCGTGCATGCCTACGAAAGCTGGGGCTTCGCCGGCCTGACGGATGAACTAATCGAGGCGATGAATATCTGGGCACGCTTCATCTACGGTCCGCTGCTCGATGATCGCGAGCGCACGATTGCCGAGGGCACGACGCCCGCCGAATATGGGCGCAAGGAAGCCTTCACCGTGCACAAGATCCTCAAAGAGAAGGGCCCCGTGACGATCCCACGCGAGTTCGTCTTCATGGACCGCGCCGCGATCGGGCTCGGCGGCGTATTCCTGCATCTTGATGCCCGCCAGAACTGGTACCGACTGTTCAATGAAACCATCGAGGGTTTCGACCTAGACGCGGTCGGCCGGCGGCAGGGACAGGCGTTCGCGGCCGCGGGTGTGCCGCTGCCGTGAGGTGGGCGTGGGCCTACCGTTGTCTGCATAGCTGTGTTACGGAATCTGCATGGACGACGATCTTGAAGTAATTGGCTATCCCTGGGCAGCACCAACGCCGGAACAAATGGCGTATTTCGATGCCTTGCCGCGAGACGAACAATTGCGTCAGCTGCGTGCTGCGATTGCTCAAGGGTTTGAAGGCGAGCCCGGTCATCGGAGCATGGACCAGATCCTGGCCGATGCGCGGCAGAAAGCGAAATCAAGGCAGCCTGTAAGTGGCTGAATACCGCCTATCTTTTGTGGCTGAATTGGACGTCCAGGCGATCTATATTTACGGACATGAGCAGTTCGGGGAATACCAGGCAGAAGCTTATCACGAGGGGTTGAAACGCGCCTTTGTGCTACTGGCGGATTTCCCACGGATAGGCCCGGAATGCGACGGGCTGTGGCCGGGCATTCGGCAGTGGCGATACGGCATGCATTTGATTTTTTATACGATCGAAGACGAGCGAAGTGTCGTGATCCGGCGTATTCTTGATGGCAGGCGAGATATTGCGAACGACGATTTCCGATGATTCCGGTGCCAGCATTGCAGGCCACTCGTTAAGTTGCGGGCACGAGCCAATTCAGCGACGCGCCCCCAGAAGCAGGGGCGCGAAGCCGAAGGCAAAGCCCGCGAAGGCAAGCACCCATGCGATCGCCGACACTTGCAGCATCAGCGATGGCAGCAGGTCCAATGTCGCCGCGATCCGGGCGATGGCGGCAATGCCGGCTGCCCAGTAGATGGCCTGGATGGTAGGTGTGGCGGTAAGCGGTCTGCCGGTATGGCCGAGGCTCGCGCGCGTCATGACGGCGAGCGTCATGAGGCCGATGGCGCCGACCGTCCAGGCATGCAGGGCGCCGCTCGGTGCGACGATATCGGGCAACGTGATGGCGAGCGCAACCAGCACGAAGCCGAGGGGCACGAACGCGAAGGCTGCGTGCAGCACCATGACCAACGGCTCAGCGGTCGTGCGCTCTCCCGCCCATCGTGCAAGACGCCGCGCATTGAAGGCAGCAGCAATCATGGCTGCGCCCGCCGTCACATAAAGATCGGGGGCAGCGATCCATATCGCGAGCGCTGCCCCACTCACCGCGATGGCAATTCCGTCAAACTGCCCGAACGGTTTTGGAAGACGACCCAGGCCACGTTTTGCGAGCCAGTTCTGCGTGAAGCTCGGTATGATGCGGCCGCCGATCAGCATGATCAGAAGCACCGTCGCTGCAATGCCGATCCGTGATCCGATGCCTGGCTCGCGCCCAAGACCGACCTCCAGGTGGAACGCGGCATTGCCGATCAGGAGCAGCGCGAAAATGAGCATGATCTTCAGATTGCGCCAGTTGCCGCCGGCGATGATCTCGCGGGCAATGACGGCCCCGAGGGCGGCGAGGAATGCGAGATCAACCGCAGCACTCATACCTGGCCCGAGCACCTCGGAGAACAGTATCGCCAGACGACCGGCAAGCCAGAGCAGGAACAAAGCGAGGAGCGGTGCGCCGGTAATCGGTGGTCGGCCGGTCCAGTTGGGGACGGCCGTCAGCAGGAAGCCTGCAACCACCGCCGGCACATAGCCATAAAGCAACTCGTGGACATGCCACTCGAGCGGCGCGAACAGGGTGGGCAGTGACAGGTGGCCTGCCCGCAGCGGCAGCCAGAGGGCAATGCTGATCGCGGCCCAGGCGGCGGCGGCAAGGAAGAACGGTCTGAAGCCGTAGCTCAGAACGGCCGGGCCGTGATAGTCGCGGGCCTGATCTGCCGTCGTCGCCATGATGCACCTCCAGCTCAGATAGCTAGGTCACAAACTCATAAATCTTGCTTCATTGGCGCCGAAATGGCGCGGCGAACTACTACGTTGCGGGATTTGCACGGGCAACCAGCCCGCCCTGCATCCCGCGCCTGGCATTTCTTGGCCATTTCGGCGCCAATGAAGCAAGATTTATGAGTTTGTGACCTAGACCAAATCTCGCTGACTGTACCGTACAAGACCATTTGCCGATCCGGATCAACTGCGACAATCGATGCGCGGAGTTCTCCGAATTGGCATCGGAACTTCTGGAAGCCAAAACAGACCTCGGAAGCGGACGGCCACCTGCGACCCTATCAGATCAGTCACGTGCGGGCTCTCAGCCAGTGTCCGACAATGGCCGCACAATGTCTTGATGGCCGGCAGGGCTGCGGCTATAACCCGCGCGAACCGATCCAACCTGCATCTCCCAACAGAGCGAAGGCACCAGAACCATGGCCATTGAGCGCACGTTTTCGATCATCAAACCGGACGCAACCGCGCGAAACCTGACCGGCAAGGTCAATGCCATGATCGAGGCGGCAGGCCTCAGGATCGTTGGCCAGAAACGCGTGCGCTGGTCGACCGAGCAGGCCCAGAAATTCTACGAAGAGCACAAAGAACGCCCGTTCTATGGTGAGCTTTGCGAATTCATGACGTCGGGACCGATCGTCGTTCAGGTTCTCGAAGGTGAGAATGCGATTGCGCACTATCGTGAGGTGATGGGGGCGACCAACCCGGCCGAAGCTGCAGACGGCACGATCCGCAAGACCTTTGCTCAGTCGCTTGGCGAGAATTCAGTGCATGGCTCCGACAGCCCGCAAAGTGCCGTGCGCGAGATTGCGCTGAACTTCACCGACAGCGAAATCGTGGGATAGAGGCGGGCTCGCCGGAGCGGGGACCAGAACCATGACGCGCAAGCTGATTTCATCGGGTTCGCCGTTCGAGGCTGACATCGGGTACTCGCGCGCGGTGGTCGACGGCGGCTGGGTGTTCGTTGCCGGCACGACCGGGTACGATTATACGACCATGACGATTTCGGACGACGTGGCCGAGCAGTGCGCCCAGACGTTTCGCAATATCGAGGCAGCGCTCAGCGAAGCCGGCGCATCGCTCAGCCATACGGTGCGCGTCCATTACATCCTTGCCGATCGTGATGACTGGCCGGCCTGCTGGCGGGTCACGCGCCGCTATTTCGGTGATGTGCGGCCAGCCGCGACGATGTTCGTCGCACCGCTGCAGGATGCACGCATGAAGATAGAGATCGAGATCACCGCACGGCTGCCGGACGGTGCGTCATGATCAGTCGGCAGCACGTCACGCTGATGGCGGCCTACAATGCCTGGCAGAACGTTTCCATTTACGGCGCGGCGGCAGAACTCAGCGACGATCAGCGCCGCCTCGAGCGCGGGGCATTCTTCGGTTCGATTCACAAGACACTGGTCCACCTGTTGTGGGGCGACCGGATGTGGATGAACCGCTTTGCCGGCACGGCGATGCCTTCTGTTTCGACCATTCCGGAATCGCCCGGCATGATCGATGATTGGGATGAGCTTTGGGCCGCGCGACAGGCATTCGATGCGACGGTCTCAGACTGGGCCGGTGATGTGGACGAAGGCTGGCTGGCGGGCGACCTCACCTGGCATTCAGGCAGCACGGGGCGTGAGATCACCAAACCTGCCTGGCTGCTGGTCACGCATATGTTCAACCATCAGACACACCACCGTGGCCAGGTGCACTGCATGCTGACCCAGGCCGGTGTGCGGCCGAATGATACGGACATCCCTATGCTTGGCTGGACACCGCAATCCAAAGCCTGACGGCTGAGAGCCTTGCCAACGGACGAAGCCGAATGTTGGCCGGTGTCGGGGCCTATTGGGTCTTGACGATTTCGACGCGCCGGTCGAGCTGATAGAGTTCGTTCCTGGAGAACTGCGTCCGGTCGACGCCTGTATACTTTTCCAATTCGCCCTTCGGGACCAGTTTCAGCTTGCCCTCAAAGCCGCCCTCACGCAGATATTTTTCCAGGCTGCGCAGGCGATTTCGGGACAAGTCCATGTTGGCTGCCTTGGTGCCGCGTTCGTCGGCATGGCCGCTCAGTTCAACGAACTCGAACTTCTTGACCTTGAGGTATTTGAGGAGAACTTCGGCTGCTTCACGTCCCTTTTCGGTGAATGTCGCTTCACGGTAGATGAACTGGACCGGCACCGGCAGGTTGGCCGGCTGCGCCTGTTTGGGTTGGGTATCGGCTTCGCGCCGCGTGTCGGGCTGCTGCGCATCGGGAGCCCGTGTGATGGACGGTACGGCGGCTTCGGGGTCGGCCGACGCGATGCGCTGTGGCGGTTGAGCCGGGGCGCCGGCAGTGGTGCTGTCACGGGGCGGCCTGTATTGCGCTCCGGTCGCGGTATCTCGGGCTTGCGGTGTGATCTCGATTGTCGGGGCGGGTCGTGCGGCCGTAATGGCTGTCGATGTCTTGGCGCCAATGGTCGTGATTGCCATGGGTTCGCCGATCCGTACCGCGCCGGGGCCGTCGCTCGCCACGACGAGACTGCCGGTGTTGCCTGGTGAGCCTTGTTCTGCCTCCGCCGTCAGCTGGCGCAGGCGCTGCAGCATCGCCTGGCGTATTTCGGCGACCGTGCGGACAGGCTCTGGAGTTACCGGTTCGACCGCTGTTGCACTGATCGCCCCGGCCGGGACTGCCAGCCCGGCAACACGCTCTTTGTCTGCTGCTTTGCCGGCCGTATTGATCTCCTTGCCGGCGATCTTGTTGCGACCGTCATCGGTTTTCGCGCCGCCGCCATCGATGCGCGGTGCAAGTTGGCCTTGATTGGTCGACGCCGTCACTGTTTCTGCCGGCTGCTCACCAAACAGCTTCAGCTTGGGATCGATGCGGGCGAACTGATGATTGGTGATCAGCACCCAGTCGCCGGAGGCATCGGCCGTCACCTTGCCGATCAGGCGACCATCAGCGGTGATCGAAACGGTGGCGCCGGGCTTGGCGAACCCTGCGATCACGGAAGTGCCATCGGGACTGATGCGGGCGACATCGATGCCGCCGCCAACGAGTGGTGCTGGGCTGCTGGCTGCCGCCGGTGACGATTCAGGGCTGCCCGAAGCCGGCCCCAGGCTTGCCACTTTCGCGCCGCTCGCAGCCCTGCCTGTAGCGTGCTGTTCCGCCGGTTGGCGTCGGGAGTTGGCTGAGCGTGTGCCCTCAGACCTCGAGGCCGGATGTCTCGGCTGACCGGCAATCTGAACTTGCGGCCACTGCGCGGCGATGGCGCGAGTTGCCAGGTCCATCGGCAAACTAAGCACCGGCAGCACGAGATGAGCACCGAAGGCCGCGAAGGCTCCGAGCGGCAGCAACAAGACTAAGACCCACAACCGACTGCGCCTCATGGTACGCTCCTACGTACGCTTCCACCGCAACACCACCAGCAATCACCAGATCCCGGCAGGCGGTGGCCTAACTCCGCTTTCAAGCACGGCACTCGCGGTATGGTATACAGGCAAACATGGTGGCCTGCCACGCATATGACAACTTATGATGATCCGGCGTGCCCTGTTTGCAGCGCTCCGTAGAGCAGCCTGTCGAGCCTGTCGATTTGCCGTGTGAACGGCGTTATTTGCATCTGTCGACTTATTAGCGGCCCCTCGTTGGGCAGTTATTGGTGCCTGAAAGCGGCAATCACCGCTACATCGGCAGTTGCCAGTGATCGAATATCTCTTTGACCAGCCGCTCGCTGCGCGCCATGACAACGTCCGGTGTCCACTTAGGTACGGCTGCAGCATCGACGGAAAGGGCGAAGCCTGACCCCTTGAGGTAGGCGCGCTTCTCGGCGTAGTCGTTGTTGCCGACTTTCTGATTGTCGGCAAACGACAGAAACGCCAGGTTGCCCAGCCGGTGGGCATATTCACTGATCGCGCGGCGCGAACCGAAATCCTTGCGCCACGTCGAGTTACGGTTCGGGTTGCGCGGCAGCACGTGCTCGACGGTGACGCAGGCGCCATCGATCTCGCCGGGATCGCTGCCGAGCAGATCACATAAAAAACGCAAGACCGGCCGGCTGTAGCGCTTGTCGAAGAAGGTTCGGCTAAGCAGGTTTTCGCGGCACTTGGCAGCCAGCTTGCCAACGTCGCTCAGCTCTTTGAAGGAACCAGGCGCCAGGCCTTGGGCAATTTCGTTGCTGAGCGAAATGAAGCGGCGTTCGTGCTCGACGGCGTCGGCGCCCGAGATGCGCAACATCCACACCTTGCGGGCCAGCAGGTCGAAGAATTCGGCGGTCGCCGGATCGCGGTCGCCATTGACCTGCAGCCAGCGCATGGCCGGCGGGCACCACAGTCTGTGGCCCGCCCATTCCATGTGTCTCAGATTGCGCGAGATGCGCTCATGGTCTTTGCCATGGCCGACGGTCTGGCGGCGTAACGCGATTAGCCGATCGGCGGCCGGAACGAGATGCTCGTTCATGAATGCCAGGCCGTCGCGGTAGAGGGCAAATGAGGTGACGATGTCCTTTTCGACTGGCTGCGTCGAGCGGCGGCGGCGCGAGAGGTCGCGAATATGGCGGAGCAGCTGCTGCATGCCGTCGTCGCCGAGCTGCGCCTGGCAACGGTCCCACAATTTGCCGGCGACTTCGCGCTCTTCGGTACGCATGGTCTCGATCAGAGTGACCTTCGCCCGCGCGCTGTCATGGAACGGTAGGCCTGTCGCCTCTTCGGTCTGCAGCATATTCCAGGCTTCGCTCTCATCGCCGATGAACTCGACGACGAACAGGCAGCGCGTCAAGAGGTAGTCGGCCAGCGCTTCGAGGCCGCCGTCCGAATCTGCGAATTCGACCAGACGCTCGCGCAGTTTGGCGCGATTGTTGAGGATATTGTGCTCGACCTCGGAGGCATTGAACAGATCGCCGTCATTGTCTATGGCACCTTTGAGCTGGATGTGCTCGCTGAAAAAGGTGGCGATCGTCGGTTGTGGCGTCAGCCGGAAGCGTGCCCCGTCACGTATGCGGCGGGCTTCAAGTAATGGCGTCAGGCGGTCCTGCCAGCGCCGTTGAGGAAGCATGCTGCGCAACAAGGCGAAGGTGATCATCAGCGTGACGGTGCGCTGGTGGCCATCGACCAGAACCTGCCCCTTCTCGCGGACGCGGCCGGCCAGCATCATGCGTCCGATCCGGTACCGGTGTGCGCCATCGCGCTCGGCCTGTCTGATGTCGGTCAAAAGGCGGTCGGCCAGGTCTTCCGTCCACGCGTAGCCGCGCTGGAACCATGGCAGGTAGAAAGGTATGACGGCCGCTGAACAGTTCTTCAACGGTCAACACCTCTACGGCCAAGCCTTCACGTGGTCGCGGCCGGCGACGATCCGCTGCCGGTTTCTTCACTGTACGGTACCGCGTTGCGCCTTAAACATGGTCTCGACGCGGCCTGCAGACAAAGCCTTGAAAGCAAACCGTTCCAACATGCAACGACTAACGCGAGTTGGACTTGTTGTCATATGTCATCCGGCTTGTTGTCAGCGACAGATGTTCCCCCAATCGAAGCTGCAGTTTTGGTGCCACCGTTTCGGCCGGCATTGGGAAGCCTCAAACTTCGATCCCGACATTTGAGCATGCGTTTCCATCTCCCAATTCATCAAGTAATGACAGTTCCGTTACAAGTGGTCCGACTCTCTATCAGCTTGCCGGGCCAAATGCATTCGCAAAATGGTAGAATGACAATCGTGAGAGGAGGTGTTTTGTTCCCAAAATTCCGCCCGATCGGTGACGGTCACGCTTATTGCATTGCGGCATTGCGTGGCGTGCTGTTTCGTGACTGACCTAAATCATTGCCAGTTCAGGCAAATCGAATGGCTGCTCGAACGAAGACAGGGAGAAGGAAAGGCGACCGCGAATGGGCGAGCGAACTGCCGGGGCCGATAGCCGGCTGGTTTGACAGGCGCGGCTGGCGGCCTCGGGCGCACCAGTCTGCGCTGATCAAAAAGGCGGGCGCCGGACGTGATACCCTGCTGATCGCGCCAACCGGTGCCGGCAAGACGCTTGCTGGCTTTCTGCCGAGTCTCGTCGATCTGCTTTCGGATGATTGGCGCGGGCAGAGCGATCACGTCCACGAGCTGCACACGCTCTATATCTCGCCCCTCAAGGCGCTGGCCGTCGATGTCGCACGCAACCTCACCGAGCCGGTTGCCGAAATGGGTCTCGACCTCACTGTCGAGACGCGCACCGGCGATACCTCGGTTGCCCAAGAAACAGCGTCAGCGATCGCGGCCGCCGAACATCCTGCTGACCACGCCTGAGCAGTTGGCACTGCTCTTGACGCATGCGCAGTCGGAGCGACTGTTTCGCACCCTGAAGGCCGTCGTGCTCGACGAACTGCATGCCCTCGTCGCCTCGAAGCGGGGCGATCTTTTGAGCCTCGATCTTGCCCGGCTACGCCGCCTTGCACCGGGAGTGCGCCTGACGGGTCTTTCGGCAACCGTCGCGCGGCCAAGTGAATTGCGCGCCTATCTCAAGGCGCAGGTTGCGCCCGATGAGCGCACCGAACTTGCCGACCTCGTCGTGACCGACGGCGGCGTTGCGCCCGATATCACGATCCTCGAAGGTAACGAACCGCTGCCCTGGTCGGGCCACACGGCGCGCTATGCGGTCTCGAACATCTACGAAGCGGTGAAGGCGCACAAACTGTCGCTTCTCTTCGTCAATACGCGCAGCCAGGCTGAACTGCTGTTCCAGGAGCTTTGGCGGATCAACGACGACAACCTTGCTATTGCGTTGCACCATGGTTTCGCTCGATGCCGGCCAGCGGCGCAAGGTCGAGGCGGCGATGGCGGCCGGCAAACTCAAGGCGGTCGTGGCGACCTCGACGCTCGATCTCGGTATCGACTGGGGTGATGTCGATCTGGTGATCAATGTCGGCGCGCCGAAGGGGGCGAGCCGGCTCCTGCAACGGATCGGCCGCGCCAACCACCGTCTCGACGAGCCGTCGAAAGCGCTGCTCGTGCCCTCCAACCGCCTTCGAAGTGCTCGAATGCCGTGCCGCCCTCGATGCGGCTTACGCCGGCACGCAGGATGCCGTCCTCAACCGCACCGGTACGCTCGACGTGCTCGCCCAGCACATCATGAGCACGGCATGCGCCGGGCCGTTCGAGCCGACGGAACTGTTCGATGAAGTGAGATCGGCGCAGCCCTACGCGGGCCTCGATCGCAAGACTTTCGATCGCGCCGTCGATTTTGTGGCGACCGGTGGCTATGCGCTGCGCGCATACGAGCGCTATGCCCGTCTCAAGCCGACTGAAGACGGCCGGTTGCGGCTTGCCCATCCGCGCCTCGCCCAGCAGGTCCGCCTCAACTGCGGCACGATCGTCGAAAGCCCGAAGATCACGGTGCGCCTGATCCGGCCGCGCGGCAAATCCGGGAGCAGGCGGCGGCCGCGGTACGGCGGCAAGGTGCTCGGCGAGATCGACGAGTATTTCATCGGCGAACTCAATGCCGGCGATACATTCGTGTTTTCCGGCCAGGTCGTGCGTTTCGAGGGTATGCACGAGACCGAGGCTTACGTTTCGCACGCCTCGGCCGCCGATCCAGCCATTCCGAGCTATCCGGGCGGCAAATTCCCGCTTTCGACTCATCTTGCCGAGCGGGTGCGCGAGATGCTGGCGCATGCCGAGGATTGGCAGTATCTGCCCGAGCCGGTTCACGACTGGCTGCGCTTGCAGGCGGAGCGGTCCGAGTTGCCGGCGGCCGGTGATGTCCTGGTCGAGACGTTCCCGCGCCAGGACAAGTCGTACCTGGTTGCCTACCCCTTCGAAGGCCGCCTTGCCCACCAGACGCTCGGCATGCTGCTCACCCGTCGCCTACAGCGAGCAGGCGTCTTGCCCATCGGTTTTGTTGCAAATGACTATGGTTTGGCGTTGTGGTGTGCCCGCGATGTTGGGGAGCGAATTTCATCGGGCCGGCTCGATCTTGGCGAACTGTTCGAGGAAGACATGCTCGGTGATGATCTCGATGCCTGGCTGGCCGGCTCGAACCTGATGAAGCGCACTTTCCGGATGTGTGCGATCATCTCCGGGCTGATCGAGCGGCGCCATCCGGGACGCGAAAAGACCGGCCGCCAGATGACGGCGTCATCCGACCTGATCTACGATGTCCTGCGTCAGCACGACCCGGGGCACCTGCTGCTCGAGGCGGCCTGGGCGGATACTGCGACGGGCCTGCTCGACATCCGCCGGCTCGGCGAATTTCTGCGCCGGATCAGGGGCCGAATCAGGCATGTAGGCCTTGAGCGGGTATCGCCGCTAGCCGTGCCGCTATTGCTCGAGATCGGTCGCGAGCGGGTGCCCGGCCGAACGGCTGATGACCTATTGCGCGATGCGGCCGAAACTATTGTCGGCGAGCTTGCCATCGACTCATCAGGGGATGCTCAATAACGCAGCGGGGGCTCAATGCTCGAGTTGAAGCCGGGGCGGTTCGACCTCAGGGACTACGACGCCCAGCGTGTCACGGTCAGCGGTCGCTCGCTTACCGCCGACCGGTCGGGAGCGCTCTACTGGCCGGGCGAAGGCGTGCTGATCGTCGCCGATATGCATCTCGAAAAGGGTTCGCATTTTGCCGAGCGGGGCCAGATGCTGCCGCCTTATGATACGCGCGCGACGTTGCTGGCGATGGCCGAAGCGATCGACCGGTACGATGCCGAAACCATCATTGCGCTTGGCGACAGCTTTCACGATGCCGGCGGGCCGGATCGGCTCGGCGACGATGATCGCGCGATCCTCGAGCTGATCATCGATGACCGCGACTGGTTCTGGATCAGGGGCAACCACGATCCGGAATTGCCCCGGTCACTGGGCGGCACGGTGCTCGACGAACTGCGCCTTGGCGGGCTCACCTTCCGGCATGAGCCGGCGGCAGGCCCCGTCACGCATGAGATTGCCGGCCATCTGCATCCTGCAGCACGTATATCACTGCACGGGGCCAGCATCCGTCGGCCGTGCTTCGTCGGCAACGGCCGGCGCATGGTGCTGCCAGCCTTCGGGGCGTATACAGGCGGATTGAACGTGCTCGACGCGGCCTTCGAGCCGGTCCTCGGCCACGACGGCTTTCACGTCTGGATGATGGGCCACGAAGGTCTCTATCCGGTCGCCAGCCGTCTGTTGCGCGATGATTGAATCTCGCGGCGGTGATTGACAGCGTACGAATTCAACCGCCAAACTCCACCATGCTGTTTGTCCAAGGCATTATGGGCGTCCTGCAGCGCCTGCTGGCACGGGTGCCGCGTGGCGTACGCCATCGCATAATCGCGCTTTGCGGGTTCATCTGCCTGGCGACCCCGCTCGCGCTTTGGATGTCGATGGCTGTTTGGGGCGTGAGCCTGGTCCTCGCGGTATTTCTGGCGGCGTTCGTGGTGCTGTCGCTGATGATCTGGTCGTCACCCGACGAACGTATTTGATCGGCCGACACCAATGAGGCAAGATTTATGAGTTTGTGACCTAATCCAGCCCCAGCATCAGGCGGATGTTCTGGACGGCAGCTCCGGACGCGCCCTTGCCCAGATTGTCGAGGCGCGCGACGAGTACGGCCTGGCCAAGCTGCTGGTTGCCGTAGACGCGCAGTTCGAGCTTGTCAGTGTTTGCCAGTGTCTCAGCGGTAATGCGGCCGCCGGCCATGTCCGGATCGCTTGCCGGATCGAGCACGCTCACCAACTCCGAGCCTGCAAACTGCTCGGCGAGCGCATCATGCAATGTCTGCAGTGTGGGCTTGCCCGGCAACGTGTCGAGATGCAGGGGCACGCTGACCAGCATACCCCTCGGGAAGTGGCCGACCGAAGGTACGAAAATCGGCCGGCGGCCGAGGCGGGCATACTTCTGCAATTCAGGCACATGCTTGTGCGTGAGGCTGAGGCCGTACAACTCGAACGCCGGCGCGCTGCCGCTCTCGTGATCGGCGATCATCGCCTTGCCGCCGCCGGAGTAACCAGAGACCGCGTTGACCGTGATCGGATAGTCGGCCGGAATGATGCCGCGGTCGACGAGCGGCCGGATCAGAGCGATACCGCCGGTCGGATAGCAGCCGGGATTGGCGACCCGCCTGGCATTGCGGATTTCTGCCGCCTGATCCGCCGAGATCTCGGGGAAGCCGTACGCCCAGCCGTCGGCGACGCGGTGCGCGGTCGAGGCATCGACGATCTTCGGGCCGCCGTCCGGCAGGGTGTCGGCCAGCGCTGCCGTTTCGCGCGAGGCATCATCCGGCAGGCAGAGGACGACGAGGTCGACTTCGCGCATTAATTCGCGCTTGGCATTTGGGTCCTTGCGGTCGGCATCGGCGATGCTGCGCACGGTAATGCCCTGAACCTCGGCCAGCCGCTCACGGATGCCAAGGCCCGTGGTACCGGCTTCGCCATCGATGAAAACGGTTGAGTTCTGTGCCATTGTCCGAGATCCTGAATGTTGGCCCGATGGATCGGTAGATCGGGCTGGGCGCCTAATAACAGCAAGGCCGGCGATTTGTCCAAGCCTCAATCGACCCACGTGATCTTCGATCTCGACGACACGCTCTATCCCGAGCGCCAGTTTGCCCACTCCGGCTTTCGTGCCGCCGGGCGCTATGCGGCGGCCACCTGGGGGATCGATGGCCTTGGCGACGACATGATCCGCCTGCTCGATGACGGGCACCTCGGCGCTGTTTTCCGATTGTCGATGGCCAACCGGATGCCCGATCACACCCAGGACCACATCGCCGAATTGATCGGCGCCTATCGCGATCACGATCCCGAAATCGAACTGTTCGAGGATGGCCGCTGGGCGCTCGAGTATTTTGGCGCGCGGGCACGGCTCGGCCTGATCACTGACGGGACGGCGAAAGTGCAGGCAGCGAAAGTTGCAGCCCTTGCCATCGCGCATCATTTCGCGGCGATCGTGCTGACCGACGAACTTGGTGGTCGCGACTTCTTCAAGCCGCACCCCCGCGCTTATGAAACCATCGAGGCGCGCATCGGCCGGCCCGGTGATCGCTACGTCTACATCGGCGATAATCCGGCGAAGGACTTCGTTACGCCCAATCAGCGTGGCTGGATGTCGGTACAGGTCATGCGCGAGAACCCGATCCACGACCAGCATGCGGTCGCCGATGGCGGCGAGCCGCAGCATCGCGTTCACTCGCTAAGGGAGCTGGCGGACCTGATATCGCTTTGAGGATTATACGGGTCAATTGGGGGGTAATGCAGAGATGAACCGTTTCAGCTTGATCATCTTGAGTACAGCGATAGTCGCCTTGGCGGGCGTTGCCCAGCCAGTCAGCGCAGAAATCTGCGCCAGGTTGCCGCTTTCCGATGTCGCGTTCGGCAAACCGGCAGCGACGGCGGCGGCACGCGAAAAGTTGCGCGAGTATGCCGTTGAGCATCTGAGGTCCCGCGGCTGGTCGGGCGAGGGGTCGCTCAAGTCGAGCAACGAGACCGTCTCGTGCACGGTCTATGCAAACTTCGGCCCGATCGGGGTCGAATACCGCTGCCTGGTGACGGCGACGTTCTGTGCGCGCTGAAAACCTACTACCCGGTATCACCTTAAATTGTGGGCTAGCACTGCAGTTGACCGTTCAATCCGCACGGCCCTATGCCCCTCACCCTTGCATGTTTCAGGCTTGTTCGTTTCGGGCCGCGAATCAGGTGACATCTGGTCGACCGCTTGGGGGAGGCCTCCCCCAAGCGGTCGGGCGGGTCGGACCGTCCCCACCCTGGTGCCCGGCACCGCGGGTTAGCGTGGTCGCCCGCCCATTGCGCTGCAACCTGAACAGATGATTGGGAGCGAGGTCCCGTATGCAAGGCAAGGTCAAGCTGAGCGCTGAGTCGCAAGTGTACGTCGGTATCGACGTCAGTAAAGGCCATCTCGACGTTTATCTCCATCCCGTCGGCAAAAGCCTGCGGGTTACCAACGATGCCAGTGGCTTCAGAAAGATCAAACGACAGCTCGACGGCTTCAAAATCGCGCTGATCGTCATGGAGGCGACAGGCAAGTATCACCGTGCCGCACATCGTTCGCTCGGGGCGGCCGGTTACGGCGTGGCGATTGTCAATCCCTATCGCTCGCGCAAGTTCGCCGATGCGCTTGGTGCGCTTGCCAAGACCGACAAGATCGACGCCATGACACTTGCCAGGCTTGGTGAAGCGATGCCGCTTGAGGCCACACCAGTGCCGAGTAAGTCCATGATCGCACTGCAGGAAATGATGGGCGCGCTGAACAAGATGAAGGGCGATAGGACTGCCTATATCTGCCACCTGGAAATGTGCGAGGATGGCACTGTGAGGCGCACGATTGCGGGTCACATCACAGACATTGAGCGCCGGATCGCCGGGCTCGAGGCGCAGATTTTGGCACGCATCGAAGGCGACCCCGGACTGGCGCGGCGTTACGAGATCCTCACCTCGATCCCCGGTATCGGACCGGCAACTGCCATGATGATGATCGTGCATTTGAGCGAGCTGGGCAGCCTCGATGGCAAACAGATCGCGGCCCTTGTCGGGGTTGCGCCGATGAATTGGGATTCGGGCGCGATGCGTGGCAGGCGTGCCATCAAAGGCGGGCGCAGCCAGATTCGCAATCCGCTCTACATGGCAGCCGTCTCCGCGGCACGCTGCGCCAGATCCGATCTCAGCACCTTCTACAAACGCCTTAGAGAGAACGGCAAACCGGCCAAGGTGGCCTTGACCGCGGTCATGCGCAAACTTGTAATCCTGGCCAACACGCTGATCACTGAGGACCGTCATTGGGAGCCCAAATGCTCTTGACTACAAACACAGATGCTAACCCTCTCCCCGTACGCGCCGAAGTGGCGCTACGGGGAGAGGGAATCCGGCTGTGCAGCGGTGCACTGTCCTTGGCCACGCGACGGGTCAAGTTCCCTCTCCCCGTACTTCACGGGGAGAGGGGTAGGGTGAGGGGCAAAGGGCCGTGAAAACGCATTGTTGGCTTGCGAATGCATAGTCCCAGAACCACAAGTGGTTCACATCAATAGCCGGTCAAGACAAGAAAAAGGCCCGCCTGAGCGAGCCTTTCTGCGAGCTGATAGTGGCCGATCCGATCAGCGCTTCGAGAACTGGAAGCTGCGGCGGGCCTTGGCCTTGCCGTACTTCTTGCGCTCGACGGTACGGCTGTCGCGGGTCAGGAAGCCGCCCTTCTTGAGGACCGGGCGCAATTCCGGCTCGTAGTAGGTCAGTGCCTTCGAGATACCGTGGCGCACGGCACCGGCCTGGCCCGACAGGCCGCCGCCCTTGACGGTTGCCATAACGTCGTATTGGTCGAGCCGCTCGGCGGTTTGCAGCGGCTGACGCAGCAGCATTTGCAGCACCGGGCGGGCGAAATACTTGTCGTAATCGCGGTCGTTGATGATCATGCGGCCGCTGCCGGGCTTGATCCAGACGCGGGCGACGGCATCCTTGCGCTTGCCGGTCGCATAGGCGCGGCCCAGCGTGTCGATCTTCTGGACATGGACGGGCGCTTCGCTGACGGCTTCGGCGTCGGCAGCCTCGCCGAGGTCTTCGAGTGTCTTGATTTCGTCGGCCATTATACGTCAGCCCTCTTGTTCTTCGGGTTCATGGCGGCGACATCGAGCACTTCGGGGTTCTGTGCCGCGTGGGGATGCTCACTGCCCTTGTAGATGCGCAGATTGCGCATGATGCGCCGCTGCAGGGGGCCACGCGCGAGCATGCGTTCGACGGCCTTCTCGAGAACGCGTTCGGGGAACTTGCCCTCCATGATCATGCGCGGCGAACGCTCCTTGATGCCGCCCGGATAACCGGTGTGGCGGTAGTAGCGCTTGTTTTCGTATTTGCGGCCGGTGAACACGACCTTGTCGGCATTGATGACGATGATGTTGTCGCCCATGTCGACGTGTGGCGTGTAGGTCGGCTTGTGCTTGCCCTTGAGGCGCGTGGCGATGAGGGTGGCAAGACGGCCGACGACGAGGCCTTCGGCGTCGATCAGCACCCACTTCTTTTCCACCTCGGCCGGTTTGGCAACGAAGGTTTTCATGATCTGGTGTTCCTGAGAAATACGGGCCGGGTTGCACCTGCTGGCTCGCCGGCCGATGTCTGAAGGCGGTGTTCTACGTGCGTTTTTGATTTGGTGCAATGGGATAAAATTTCGTTGTTTCAACGATTTGCGTTAATAGGTATTATTTTACCGTATTTTACGTCGATCAACCCTCAACCCCGCGGCAACGCATAGATGCAGCTTGCCTGGGCGACCAGCTTCGCATCCCTGCCGCTGAATATGCGTGCCTCGCAGACGGCCTGGCGGCGTCCGAGCCGCAGGATGTTGACGTCGCAGGTGAGTTCGGCAGGTTCCGGCCGGGCGAGGAAGTTGATGGTCAGTGTCGTGGTCACGGAGTCGATCGCCGGCTCGCCGAGGTCGCCGATGATGGCGACGTACGAGGTGAGGTCGGCGAGTTGGAACATCGTCGGGCCCGAAATCGTGCCGCCGGGGCGCGCGAAGCGGTCGGCAAACGGCAACCTGATACGGGCATGACGCCCGCCGCAGTCGAGGATCTCGATGTCGCGCAGGTCGTCGTTCGACGATGGGAAATGATCGAGAATCAGGGACTTGACGCCTGCCGGCGACAATGCCGGCGAAGCCTGGTCTGCGGGGCCTGAACGGTTGTCATCTGCCATCTTCAAGGCTGCCTTCTAAGCGCCGTTATTTGGTGATCTGAGCCGTTGAGACAGCATCGCTCGTAGCCTCAATCCACGAGCCGTGCCGGTCCCTTTCTACATTTGAGGAGCACTGGTGTGATGCAGCACTTGGCGCGAGGTCTTAGTGGCCTCGGTGTGTGGTTGGCAATGGGCTTTGCAATGTTGGTCGCGGCGGCAGTGATCGCGCCGGCCAATGCCGCTGAAGAGGGCGGCGCATTCGAACAGATCGAACTCAGTGACGATCAGATCAAGCGCTATATCAAGGCAGCCCCGCAACTCGAAAAGCTGTTCGAACGGATCGACCAGGCCGGCGGTGATCCTGACCCGGCGCTGGAAGCAGAACTTGAACGTCTCGCCAAGGCGCACGGCTTCAAGACGTTCGATGAACTCGACATCGTCGCATCCAACGTCACGTTCGTGCTCTCCGGCATCAATGATGAAGACGGCAGCTTCAACGAGCCCGTCGAGGTGCTCCGTGGAGAGCTTGCCGACATCAAGGCTGCAACCGACATCGATCCGACCGAGAAGGCCGAGATCATCAAGTCGATCGAAGAATCGATCGCGATGACGCCGAAGCTCAAGTATCCGGGCAATGTCGACGTTGTGCGCAAGAACCTCAAGGCGCTGTCGGCTCTCTATCAGGAATAGCACGCGCTTTTGCGTCGCTGGTGCCGAGTCGTCTTTGCCACTATGATTTGACGCGTTGATGGCGATACAGCCAGGTCAAATCAGGCAGGCGACGATGAGTGCGATGCTAGAGCAAAGCGACACTGACATTCTCCTCAGCGAACGCGACGGCGCGGTTGCCGTTCTGACGCTGAACCGGCCCGCTGCGCGGAATGCCTTGTCGCTCGACATGCTGGCTGCCTTGCAGTCCGAGATCGATGCAATTTCGGCGGATGGAGGCATCAGTGCGGTTGTTCTCAAAGGCAGCGGTCCCGGTTTCTGCGCCGGCCACGACCTCAAAGAACTGACCGCGCACCGGGCCGATGGCGATCGCGGTCGTGCCTTCTATTACGAGACGATGCGGGCCTGCGCCGGCATGATGCAGTCGATCGTGCGCTCGCCGAAACCGTTCATCGCCGCCGTGCACGGCATCGCCACGGCGGCCGGCTGCCAGCTGGTTGCAACCTGCGATCTGGCGGTCGCGGCCGAGGATGCCCGCTTTGCGACGCCGGGTGTCAACATCGGCCTCTTCTGTTCATCGCCGATGGTCGCTCTCTCGCGTAACGTTTCGCGCAAGCAGGCGATGGAGATGCTGTTGCTGGGTGAGATGCTCGGTGCCGACGAGGCGATGCGCTTCGGCCTGGTCAACCGGGTGGTTGGCACGGAAGAGGTCTTGAGCGAAGCGATGGCAATGGCGGCAAAGATCGCCGACAAGTCGCCGCTGACCGTGGCGATCGGCAAGGAGGCGTTCTACCGCCAGCTCGAGGTCGGCGTTGCGGACGCCTACGATTATGCCGCCGACGTCATGGTCAAAAACATGATGGCGCGCGATGCAGAAGAAGGCATCAACGCCTTCATCGAAAAGCGCGCACCGGAGTGGGAAGGGCGCTAAGTGAGTGCCGAACCTGCAGATGACGAGGCGATGATTGCCGGTGGCCGGCTGCCACGGCGACTATCGCTTGTGACCCTCGGCGTTAGTGATGTTGCCGCTGCCCGCGCGTTTTACGAACGGCTGGGCTTTGAGGCCGCCGATTTCGACAGCCCCGAGGTTTGCTTTTTCGAGACCAAAGGCACCGCATTCGGCCTCTATGGCCGCCAGGCGTTGGCCGAAGATGCTGCCGTGAGTCATGAAGGAGATGGCTTTCGGGCAACGTCTCTTGCCTTGAACCTCGATAGCGAGGCGGCCGTCGATGCGGCTCTCGCGTTTGCCCAATCCTGTGGGGCGACCATCACCAAGCCGGCCGAGCGCGTGTTCTGGGGCGGCTACTCCGGCTATTTCGCTGATCCCGACGGCCATCTCTGGGAGGTCGCCTATAACCCCGTTTTCGAGCTTGATCGCGACGGCCGTGTGCAATTCCCACCGCCCAAGAGGACTGAGACCACCAGATGAACCACGACACCTATTCCAACAAATATATCTCGGACATCCTGGCGGAGACCCGCTCGATCGCGATGATCGGTGCGAGCGCAAATACCAGCCGGCCGAGCTATTTCGCGCTCAAGTATCTGCTTGCCAAGGGATTCGACGTGCACCCGGTCAATCCGGGCCTTGCCGGTCAGACGCTGCTCGGGCGCACGGTCTATGCGTCGCTGGAAGACGTACCGGCCCCCATCGACATGCTCGATATCTTCCGTAACGCCAAGGTTGCCGGTGAACTGGTCGATCACGTGTTGAGCATGAATGACAGGCTCGGCCTCAAGGTGATCTGGATGCAGCTTGGCGTGCGTAATGACGAGGCTGCCGAGAAGGCGGAGGCAGCGGGTCTCAAGGTGGTGATGAACCGCTGCCCGAAGATCGAGTATGGCCGGCTTTCAGGCGAGATTACCTGGGCCGGTGTCAATTCGGGCGTTGTCTCCAGCGCGCGGCCGAAGCTCGGTCGCGAGGGCCGGCAGAACCTGGTGATAGAGGACTAGCCTCGCCGAAGCCGCCTCAGGTAAACCGTTTGATCAGGCCGAGCAGCACGCCGAGGCCGCCACCACCGGCACCGCCGGCTAACAGGTTGGCGATGATCGTCATCGGGTCAAGGCTGCCGGAGTTGAGGGCGGCGCCGACCAGCGAGCCGATTTCCGGGCCGAACAGATATTGCCCGATCATACCTCCTATGATCCCGACCACAGATCCCGTGCCAAGGCCGAGGCTGTTTCCGCCGGCGATCTTGCCGAGCACGTTACCGCCGACAAGGCCGCCGAGGCCGCCGGTAACCAGAGGGATCAATTGATCGATCATGTTTGATTTCCTGCAGTTGGTGCGCCCAGACGATCGTCTACGGCGATCTGGGAGGGAATATCTGCAGACTCAGGGAAATAATAGGTTTTGGTCGGAACACCGATGTGAATGACTTTCTGTCATTTGGAGAAAATCGACGGCATGCCGGTCGATCTGCGGTGGCCTAGCGGCGTCGGGCGGGATAAACACGAGCAATTGGATATGCCAGACAGCCAACCGGCGATGACAGGAGCCAGCGACGACCATGACCAACGAAACGAAGCCGACGCAATTCGACACGCTTGCCGTTCATGCCGGAGCCACGCCCGATCCGGCAACGGGTGCCAGGGCAACGCCGATCTATCAAACCTCGTCATACGTATTCAACGATGCGGACCATGCCGCTTCGCTCTTCGGCCTAGAGGCGTTCGGCAATATCTATACACGCATCGGCAACCCGACACAGGCCGTGCTCGAATCCCGCATCGCAGCGTTGGAAGGCGGCACGGCGGCGCTCGCCGTCGCCTCGGGCCATGCGGCCGAGTTCCTCACCTTCCACACGCTGATGGAGCCGGGTGACGAATTCATCGCGGGGCGTCAGCTCTACGGTGGCTCGGTCAACCAGTTCAACCACGCCTACAAGAAGTTCGGTTGGAATGTCGTTTGGGCGGATGCCACGGATCCCGCCACGTTCGAGGCTGCCGTAACGGACAAGACGCGGGCGATCTTTATCGAGAGTGTCGCCAACCCCGGCGGTGTGATCATCGACATTCCGGCGATCGCGGCGGTTGCCAAGAAGGCCGGCGTGCCGCTGATCGTCGACAATACGATGGCGACACCCTACCTGTGCCGGCCGGTCGAGCACGGCGCCGACATCGTCATTCATTCGCTGACCAAGTTCATCGGCGGCCACGGCAACTCGATCGGCGGCATGATCGTCGACTGCGGCACCTACGACTGGCTCGGCTCAAGGCATCGCTATTCGACGATGGTCGAACCCAATGCCTCCTATAACGGCCTGATACTTGCCGAGACGTTCGGCAACTTCGCCTTCGCGATCGCCTGCCGCGTGATGGGCCTGCGCGATACCGGCCCCGCGATCTCGCCGATGAACGCCTTCCTGATCCTGACAGGCGTTGAGACCCTGCCGCTGCGCATGGCCAAGCACTGCGAGAATGCGCTGGCAGTCGCCCAGTACCTGAGCGGCCACGACAAGGTCGACTGGGTCAACTATGCGGGCCTGCCCGATAACCCCTGCTACGAACTCCACAAGAAGATCTGCCCGAAGGGCGCCGGCGCGGTCTTCACCTTCGGGCTCAAGGGCGGCTATGAGGCAGGCGTCGCGCTGGTCGACAACCTCGCCCTGTTCAGCCATCTGGCCAACATCGGCGATACGCGCAGCCTGGTTATTCACCCCGCCTCGACAACGCACCGCCAGCTCACCGATGAAGAACGCATCCGCGCAGGCGCCGGACCGGACGTCGTGCGTCTGTCCATCGGGATCGAGGACAAGGCCGACATCATCGCCGACCTCGAACAGGCGCTTGCCGCTGTTTAGATTGCTCGAGAAGGCGACCGCCAGCCAGGGCGCCGAAAGTATCCGGCCGGGACCGAGTGTCCAGGCCGGCTTGCTTGGTGCTCAAGCTCGGAACATGCGCCCGAAGATCATCTTCAGGATTGTCCAGCCGTAGCGGTAGAGAAAGAAGCGGATGATCCAGCCGACGATCCCCTTGCTTTGAAAGCCCAGCACGGTGCCGAGCAGTTCGCGCACGATGGACCACATCGGGTTGGTCTGAAACGGACCCTGACGGCGGGTCAGAACGTCGGAAAGGTCGTCGTACTGATTGCGTGACCGGCCGCCCCAGTCGTCACCTGGTATGGGCAGCGGGGATTGTCCGCCCGCCTGGCCGGCAGGAGCGGCTGGCGCCTGCCCGGGGCTGCCCGGAAATCCCGGCAGCTTCTTGAAAATATCCTCGAGGCCCGTTCGCGACTGGGCACCAAGGGCACCCATCGACAGGTTCGCGATGCGCGGCAGCATGCGGCGCACCTTGGCAGCAGGCACGCCCGTGTCGCGCTCGACGCGGTCGGCGATCGCGCGACTTTGATACTTGGTTTGCACGATCCGGCCGAGCAACTCGTTGCCCCGCGCCACGGCGTCGTCCGTTGTGAGGTCGGCCTCCGGCTTCAGGTAGCGCTCGAAATCGCCACTGCCGAGCGATTGAATGATCTGGGCGAGGCCACCGCGCGACAGGGAGTTTCGCTCGAGATTATAGGTGAGTTCGGCGAGTACGGCGTTGACGGCGGCTGCTGCATCCTTGCGATCGAGATCAAGCCCCTCGGCAATCCGCGACAGGTTGGCACCGCCGCCGCCGGCTACTTGTTTGAGGAATTGGTCCACTTGCCCTCCGGAAGATCAGTCGTTCACGTCCCGCATTCTCGAACGCGGTTCTATCAGCCTAGAGCATTTTCCAGCCCGACGGAAATCATCGCAGGCGCTCATGATTGACGGAGAACAGTACCGCGAGCGGGCCCATGTTCGGGAGCGCCTGCGACCCGCGCCGTTGGCGCGCCCGCGCGGAGGTGCCCGAGCGTGAGCGAGGAACAGCGCCGTGAGCGAAACCGAGTGTCCGGGAGCGTACGCGACCCGGCCGGGAGGCCGCCCGCGCGGAGGTGCCCGAGCGTGAGCGAGGAACAGCGCCGTGAGCGAAACCGAATGTCCGGGAGCGCCCGCGACCCGGCCGGGAGGCCGCCCCCGCGGAGGTGCCCGAGCACAGCGAGGAACAGCGCCGTGAGCGAAACCGAATGTCCGGGAGCGCCCGCGACCCGGCCGGGAGGCCGCCCCCACGGAGGTGCCCGAGCACAGCGAGGAACAGCACCGTGAGCGAAACAACCCGCGCTTCAACCCCTAAAACGGGTTGAAGCGCCGGCGGCGGCTGAACTTCAGATAACCGATGTTGGCACCGACCCTGAGCCCGAGACCGGTCCGGATCGGGGCCAGTACGATGCGCCCGCGCCGATGAAAGGTGATGCCCACACCACCCACGACATAGGCCGAACCGCCAACGCCGCCGTAGCGGTGAAAGATCTGCTTTGGTTCTTCGAGGTTGTAGACCAGGAACATCACGCGGCTGCCGGTGACGCCCAGATCATATCCGATGCTGGGCCCCTGCCAGTACACCCTGGTCGCGGGGTTCATCTTGGTGTGCAAGTGCCCCTTGCCGTAGCGCAGGCCGGCGAGAAAGGCGCCGCCGCCTTCCGTGCCAAGGATGTAGCCGGTCGGGCGGCCATAGTTCTGGAAAGCGTATTGCAGCGCGCTTGCAAGGCCGGCGGAAATCGACCCGAAAAAGCCGCGGCCTGCCTCCCGGATCTCGGCAGACGAATAGGTCGCCGGCAGAGGCATGGCGCTGCTCGAGGGGTTGGAGACTTCCGGCTGCCGGGTTGGCCCGGCCGGCGGCTGATTGGCAGCGGTTGTCGTTTGCCATGGCGGCAGCTTGGCTGGCTCCGCGGGCGGGGTGGCGGAGACTTTCGGAATGCTCTTTGGCGGTGGCGTCTCGCTCGAAGCAGGCTTGCCGGTCTCCGGGGCCAGTGCACGATCGATCAGCGCGTTCATGTGTGCGAACTTCGCTTCCGTCGTGCTGCGCAAGTCACTGATCACCTGCTTCAGCCGATCGAGGAGCTGACAGGCGGGGTCGGATTGGGCCGCGGCATCGATCTGGTCGAGTTCGAGAAGCAGGCGGCCGGCCTCTGTGTCGAGGGCCGATGTGCGGGGATCGGTGACAAAGGCATAGCCGCGCTCTTGCGCGGCGCTGTCAGGCCAGCCCTTGTGTTTCGCCAGCGCTTTGAACTTGGTATTGAGCTTTGGCTGACTGCGCGCCGTAAACGCCCTCAAATCCTGGCCGGCTTCGTCGATCAGAGTGTCGAATTGCGCCGCCGTGCAGGTTTGCGCCGCCGACCTTCCGGCCGCGAGCGCGATCACCGTCGCGGCGATCATGAAGGCTGTTATCAGGTTTCGGAGCATGGCGGACCTCTGAGGTTAGCACAGCTTTGTGACGTCGGTCGTCATCGCCTCAGCGCTTGCCTCGCCGGCTCTTGGGTGCGGCGCGTGAAACCCGGCCTGCCTTGAGCCGCCGGCGTTTGAGGGCCAGCCAGCGTTGGCAGCTCGGTCGGCTGAGGTTGCAGCGCACGCGAATTCGTGGGCGCGTGCGTTTCGGCATGATCAGTTTGCCGGTCTTGGGATCGATGCGCGGCTTGATGCCGTCCTGGCTCGAGGGGTCGAGCGAAACTTCTCTGGCAGCACGGGCAATCAGGCCTGCGGCGGTCAGGCGGGTCATGAACGGATTGGCGCGCATGACGCGGCGGCCGAACAAACTAAAGAGTGGCGCTTCCGGCTTTGCATCGAGCAATCGAATCGCTCCGTTGGCACCGAGCAGGAAGGCCAGCCGCAAATGCGGAAACGTCGGCTTGTGGCCGGCGGCGGCGAGATAGGTGGCGTTGTCTTTGGTAAAGGCGCGGGCGGCCGCTCGTGCCGTCGGCCGGTCGGTTCTGAGCGCCAGAATCTCGCGCACGCCGAGCTTGGAAACCTTTTCCGGAAAGTGGCGCCGCATGACCGACAGAAACGTTTCCTCGATGAACTGGAACGGTCCTGTCGCCGTCGAGAGCCGGTTGCGCGCCTGGTCGTTGCCACCGGATTCAGCGATCATCAGGCGGTCGAGGAACTGCTCGATAGTCATGGCGGCAGGCTTCTTGGCTGCTTCAGGTGACGGAGCCTGGTTTTTGGCCGGTGCTGCTGTCGACGGCTTCGGGGCCTTGTCATCGGCTGCCTCGGCCGCCGGGCCGGAACCGGCCGCAAAACCTGCCAGACCGCCGATCGCCAATGCCAAGGCAAGCGGCAACTGCCTGCTGCGCCGGCGCGCAGGCAAGGCACTTGGCAATGGCTTGACACTCGAGGGCATGGCTGATGGATCAATGGTTGGGATGAATTGCGTGGTGGCCGGAGACTTCTGTGACAATGTCACGGGATTGTGCCGTCCCGGAGACATCTCCGGCCGTGTCATTAACGGTCAGGATGCCGTCGCGATATGCGCCAGTTCACTCTGGTATGCAAACAATGCCGGCTGGCCCCCCGTGTGAACGAAAAGATATCGCTTGTCGGCTGTTGCCTCCCTGGCGGCCGCCAGCATCGCGGCCAGCGTGCGTCCGGTATAGACCGGATCGACGAACAGGGCTTCGCGTTGGGCTGCCAGCCGGAGTGCTGACCGGACCGCTTCGTTGAGCGTGCCGTAGCCGGGTGCCAGCGCGCTGTCGTCGGTGATCACGTCATCGGCGTGCACGGGTGAGGCAGCCGACAGCAGTTCCGCGATTTCCGTCATGCGCGCGATCATGCGCGGGCGCTGCAACTCCGATCCGCGGCGCACGCAGACACCGGTCACCGGAATATCGCTGCCAAAGGCCCTCAGCCCGTAAAGCAGGCCGCCGTGGGTCGCGCCGCTGCCCGAGGCGACGAAAATCCGGTCGATGGCAAGGTTTGTTTGATCGAGCTGGTCGAGTAGTTCGCGGGCCATCGCCACATAGCCGAGCGCGCCAAGCGGCGGATGGCCGGGCGACAGCGGGATGATGTAGGGCCTGGCACCGGCGGCCTCGAGTTCGCCTGCGATCTCGCCCAGGCGCCTGTCGGCACCGGCTTCGTCCTCGCCGGCCGGGTAATGATGGATGGTGGCGCCGAGCAGTTGGTCGAGCAGCACGTTGCCCGATGCGCGATAGGTTTCGCCCGGATCGCGCACGCGCTCCTCGAGCTGGACATGGCATTTGAGGCCGAGTTTGGCAGCGAACGCAGCCGTCGAGCGCACGAAATTCGATTGCACCGCACCCGTGATCAGCAATGTGTCGGCCCCCTTGGCAAGGGCATCGCCGACATAATACTCGAGCTGTCGGATCTTGTTGCCGCCGAAGGCGAGACCGGTGCAGTCGTCACGCTTGACATGTAGCGTGGCACCGCCAAGGTCGGTCGTCAGATTGGCGAGTTCCTCGATCGGTGTCGGCGTGTGGGCCAGGCGGGCCCGCGGCAGCTTTTCGAATTGGCCAAGTGCGTTCGACAAGGGTCACTTTCCGTTTTCGAGTTGCCAGCTTGAACTCAGTTGGGTGTCTGGCCGAGCGTGGTGCAGCGGCGCATCAGCCGGATCTCGGTGGCCGTGTCGAAGGCCGTCGCGCGATGCAGGAGGCAGCGGTTGTCCCAGATCGCGCATTCGCGCGGGTGCCATTTGTGCGAATAGACGAGGTCGTCGGGGATCAATTCGGTCATCACCGTCTCGATCAGCTCGCGACCTTCCTGATAATTCCAGCCGGCGATGGTCTCGGCGTGATCACCGAGGAAAAGCGCCGGCCGACCGGTTTCCGGATGACGGCGCACGACGGGGTGGGGTACAGGTGGCACCTCGTTGCGCTGGGCTTCCGTCATCGGCTCCTCGCCGTGGCGCCGGGTGCGCGAGAAATCCAGGTTGTGCAGTGCCTCGAGACCATCGAGGCGGGATTTCCAGTCCGGGCTGAGGCGTTCGTAGGCGCCGTACATGTCGACGAACTCGGTATGTCCGCCTGCGGCCGGCACACGTTCGGAATACATCATAGTGGCGAGCCCCGGTGTCGCGCGCCATGATCCGTCGGTGTGCCAGAAGAGCGTGCCCTTGTCGGGATGCCGACCGTTCGGGCTACCGTCCTCGCCGATGTTCGAGAGGACGTAGATCTCCGGGTGATCGGCATAGCCATGGTACTGGTTCATGACGTGAACCTGGACCTCGCCGAAGCGCCGCGCGAGCGCGACCTGGGTGGCCGGCGGCAGGTCGACGTCGCGGAACAGGATCAGCTGATAGCTCAAGAAGGCTTCGTAGACCTTGTCGAAATATTCAGCACTTGCCGCCTGTTCGAGCGTAATACCGCTGATCTCGCAGCCGTAGGCCGGGTGCAGCGGTGTCACGGTGAAGGGCCAGTCGGCCGCGGCGTGCCTTCCGATCGGATTGTTCAGAGAGCTGGCTGTCATGGCTGCCTCGCTGATTGCGGTCGTCTCGTTCAACGAAAATCTATGCCAGCGGGCCACCGGCCTGCAAGCGCATCGCCCGTCAATGTGACTGCGGCGTCAGATGCTGGGCGATTGCGATGCCACCGATCACAAGTGCGATGGCGAGGGCATGGTGCAGGTGGAACACCTCGCCAACCAGCAGGACGGCGAGCAGCGAACCGAAGATCGGCACCAGATTGAGGAACAGTGCCGCCCGGTTGGGCCCGATTAGTTCGATGCTGCGGGCATAGAAGGCCTGGCTTAGCAGCGAGGCGAAGATCGTCGTGTAGAGGACGACCAGCCAGGCCTGCCCGGTGGTCGGCCAGATCGCACCGCCGGTTGCGATTTCAAAAGCGGCAAAGCCAAGCGAAACGATCAGTGCTGAAAAGACCAGCACTGCCAGAAAGCTTAGCCAGTGAATCGCCGGCCGCGCACGCAACGCCACCGAATAGCCCGCATAGATGACCGATGCGACCAGCATCAGGAGATCGCCATGGTTGAGCGCCAGGTCGGCGAGCTGTCCGAGGTTGCCGTGTGTTGCCGTGAGCAGGACGCCGATCAGGGTCACCGAATAACCGAGCGCCTGTGACCAGTGCAGGTGGGCGCGAAACACCAGGAAGTTGAGCGCGAAGATGAACATCGGCATCGCCGCCTGCAGGATCGCGACGTTGATCGCCGTCGTGTATTTGAGCGAAGTGTAGAGCAGAGCGTTGAAAGTCGTGAAGCCAAAGGCGCCGAGCGCAAAGAGATAGGGCAGGCGCGTACGTATCACCGGCCAGTCACGGCGCAGGTGCGGGTAGGCGATGACCAGCAGGATCAGCGACGCACAGATCCAACGCAACGCCGTCAAGAGCAGCGGCGAGATATGGCCGAGCGCGAATTTGCCCGCCACCGCATTGCCGCCCCAGAACAGGGTGGTCAGCGTCATGAGCAGTGTCGCATTCGCAAGCAGGCCCTGGCCCCGGGCTGGCGTCGGGGCAGGCGATGGTGGGGACATGTTGTGGTGCTGATCCTCGTTGACAGGAGGTAAACCTTATCAGCTACGCAAGGTCGTGTCGCGTTTGCGATAGCCGCTGTCACAATGTCGAAAACAGTCCCGCTTGAAATGACATTTGCGCATTTCGGCTATGCAAAAATCACTCTTTTCGCGATGCACAAAAACCGCCAGTTACATACTCTTCAGGTGATTTGCGAACCAACGCCAGCAGGATGATCGAGATGGCACTGACAGGCGAAATCAGCGAGACCGTCCGCCGGGCAACGCAATTGGCTCTGGCCGCTCCGGGCAAATGTGTAACGTCGAACGGAACGCGGCGCATCGCGCTTGGCCAACTCAGCCGTCATCTCCAGGACGATATCGGCGTGGTGCAGGTATCCATCGACGAGATCCCGCGCGTTGCGACCGAGATCTGGTGGCGCTGATTGGGTACTAGAGCAATATCCGACCGGACGGAATCGGGTGCGAACATTTCGATGCCGTCCGGTCGGATGGAAATTGCTCTAGAAATTAAATAGATAAAGCATCTTGATCCGATCGGATGATGCGCTAGTGTTTCGAGTCTGACGGATAGTTCCCGTCCCGCTGCCCTACACTCCGTCATTCCCGCATAGGCGCGCTGATGTCCGGGCAAATTCTGCAGGGCCGAAGCCTCAAGCACAGTCGTCATCCCCACGTAGGTGGGGACCCAAGCGATTCTCCACTTACTCAGTGCCGGCGGATGGTCGCTTGGGTTCCCGCCTTCGCGGGAATGACGCTGAGTTTGGTGGGCGGCCGGGAATCAACTGTTAGGTCCAGAACACTAGCGCAAACTGCGTTTTGTCGGAATCAGCTCAAACGAGCTGCTACCGGCAAAACGCAGATAATTTTGCGCTATCAAGTCAACAAGGTAGCGCATCTTTGTGCCGCCAGTTGGAACCGCTTGAGCGGTTCCAACTTTAGGCACGATGAGCTAGCGAACTGTCGCTGAATGACTGATCGGGCGTGCCGCCGGCGCCCGTTTTGCGAGGGTGTGGGCAGCACGCTCGGCACGCTATACATGGTCCCCTGTCTGTGCTGAAATACACGTGTTCCCGCAGGAACGGTGTGGCAGCGTCGGGGGAGCATGAGATCAATGCAGACCAAGCACGACGTTCTCAAGGCCAATCAGGAGTTCTATGCAGCCTTCCGGTCGGGCGATTTTGCGCGTATGGATGCACTCTGGTCGAGCAGGCATCCCGTGTCGGTCCTGCATCCCAACCGGTCGCGCATCGATGGTCGCACCGAGGTCATGGCATCGTGGTTCGATGTCATGGTCGTTGGCGTACCTCCGATGATCAGCGCGGCCGAGGAAAGCGTTATCCTCAATGGCAAGCGAGCGACTGTTTTCTGCATCGAAAGCATCGGGCCCAGCCGCGTTGTCGCGAGCAACCTGTTCGCCCTGGAGGACGACGGCTGGAAGTTGACCCATCACCAGGCAACCCAGCTCCCCTTCACGGTAAGAACCCCGCCCCGCGCCAGCGGCTGAGGCGGGCAGGCTTCTGGCACCGCCAGGCTGACTCGCGCTTTGCAGACCGCCGATGATTTCTCGAAGGCGTGTAACCCACCGTTAGAACGTTTCCGGTTTAGCCGGAATCGAAACGAGGGAGCGCAGGCGACCCGCCGCATTGCGGCGCCCCTCGGAGGCCGGCCGTTAGGCCGAATAGCCGTGAGAGAAAAGACAGATAGATCCATTTCCACGTAAGTCGGAAATGATCTAGCTAGGCCGATCACCAATCTCCGAACGATGGTGCGAAATGCTGTCGCTGACGCACCCAAAGTTGTCCGCGAGGCGCGACGGATAAGGCGGGGGCCTTGAGTTGACCGGTCGGGTTTGGCAGTCTCGCCGAACGCATTTGGGCAGCGGACGTTGCCCCATTCCACGACAACTCACAGCAATTGCATCGCCTTCGGGCCTGATTGGCGATGCCGCAATACACTTGGAAAGAACAAGATGGCCAACGATGAGCCACACGTGGCGCTCAACGAACCCGTTGGCGATACGGTCAAAGCGACGACGTGCTACATGTGCGCCTGCCGCTGCGGCATCAAGGTTCACCTGAAGGACGGTAAGGTCCGCTACATCGAGGGCAATCGCGACCATCCCGTCAACAAGGGTATCCTATGCGGCAAGGGTTCGGCCGGCATCATGCAGCATTATTCGCCGGCCCGCCTGACGGCGCCGATGAAGCGGGTCGGCCCGCGCGGTTCCGATGAGTTCGAGGAAATCTCGTGGCACGAGGCGCTGGCGCTTGCGAGTCGCTGGCTCGGCGATGTGCGCAAGACGGATCCGAAGAAGCTTGCCTTCTTCACCGGCCGTGACCAAAGCCAGGCGCTCACCGGCTGGTTCGCGCAGCAGTTCGGGACACCCAATTTCGCAGCCCACGGCGGCTTCTGCTCGGTCAACATGGCGGCCGCCGGGCTTTATACTTTCGGCGGTTCGTTCTGGGAGTTCGGCGAACCCGACTGGGAGCACACCAAGTATTTCATGCTGTTCGGCGTTGCCGAGGATCACGCCTCGAATCCGATCAAGGCCGGGCTTGGCAGACTTAAGGGCCGCGGTGCCAAGGTCGTGGTCATCAATCCGGTGCGCACCGGCTACGGCGCGATCGCCGACGAGTGGATCGGCATCAAGCCCGGCACCGACGGCCTCTTCATCGGCGCGCTGATCCACGAATTGATGCGCACTGAAAAGGTCGATCTCGAAAGTCTCGCGCGATACACGAATGCCGCCTGGCTGGTGATCGATGCGCCGGGGGAGGCCGACCATGGCCTGTTTGCCCACGACAGCAACGGCAAGCCGCTCGCCGTCGACAAGGCAACCGGGAACCTCGTCGATGCAACGCGAAGCGACATCGATCCATCGCTCGTCGGTGAGGCGACGTTGCCGGACGGGCGCAAGGCACACGCGAGCTTTCGCCTGCTGGCCGAGCGGTTCCTGAGTGGCGAATACAGTCCGGAGAAGGCCGAGGCGATCACCGGCGTGCCGGCATCGACCATCCGACGCATCGCGGCCGAGTTGGCCGAAGCTGCCTTCGAACAGGCAATCGAACTCGACATCCCCTGGACCGATATGGCCGGCCGACAGCACGACAAGACGGTCGGCCGCCCGGTTTCGATGCATGCCATGCGCGGCATCTCGGCCCATTCGAATGGTTTTCAGACCTGCCGCGCATTGCACATCCTGCAGATTCTGCTCGGCACCATCGATTGCCCGGGTGGCTTTCGCTACAAGGCGCCGTTCCCGCGCCCGACACCGCCGCCGCTCAAACCCGCCGGCAAGCCGGGTACGATAAAGCCCGAAACGCCCTTGGCCGGCCCGCCGCTAGGCTTTCCGGTGGAGCCCTCCGACCTCCTGATCGATGCCGACGGCCGGCCGCAGAGGATCGACAAGGCCTATTCCTGGGACGCGCCGATCGCGGCGCACGGCCTGATGCATATGGTCATTACCAATGCGGCCAAAGGCGATCCTTATCCGGTCGACGTCTTGTTCATGTACATGTCGAACATGAGCTGGAACTCGTCGATGAATGTGCCGGCGGTCCTACGCCACCTGACCGCCAAGGATGAGACGACAGGCGACTACAAGATCCCGAAGATCATCTATTCGGATGCCTATTTCTCTGAGATGGTGCCATACGCCGACCTGGTCCTGCCGGATACGACCTACCTCGAGCGGTGGGACTGCATCTCGATGCTCGACCGGCCGATCTCCGATCCCGATGCTCCGGCCGATGCGATCCGTCAGCCGGTCGCCCAACCGGATCGCGATGTGCGGCCCTTCCAGGATGTCGTGCTCGATCTCGGTGCGCGTCTCGGGCTGCCGGGCTTTGTCGGCGATAATGGTGAGGCGAGGTACCCGGGCGGTTATGCCGACTACATAGTCAATCACGAGCGTGCGCCGGGTGTCGGCCCGCTCGCCGCTTTTCGTGGCCTGGACGGTACGCAATTCGGAAAGGGCGAGGTCAACCCCGAACAGCTCGATCGCTACATCGAGAACGGCTGCTTTTATGCCCATGAACTAGCGCCCGACCAGCGCTACATGAAGCACGCCAACAAGGCCTATCTCGAATGGGCATCGCAAGTCGGCTTCATCGGCGCGCCCGATCCGATCATCTTCCAGCTCTATCTCGAACCACTGCAGAAATTCCGCCTCGCGGCGGATGGGCATGGTGATGTCGTCCCGCCTGAAAGCCATCGTGAGCGGATCGCCAGGTATTTCGATCCGCTGCCCTTCTGGCACGCGCCCTTCGAGAGCACGATGCTCGATGAAGAGGCGTTCCCGATGTACGCCATCACCCAGCGGCCGATGGCGATGTATCACTCGTGGGGCTCGCAAAACGCCTGGCTGCGCCAGATCCACGGGCTCAATCGGCTCTATATGCACACCTCCAAGGGCCGCGCGCTCGGTGTCGAGAGCGGTGACTGGGTTTGGATCACGAGTGCTATCGGTCGGGTCCGCGCCCAGGTGCAGCTGATGGAGGGTGTCAATCCCGATACGGTGTGGACCTGGAACGCGATCGGCAAGCGGGCCGGAAGCTGGGGACTCGATCCTGGCGCACCCGAAGCAACGAAGGGATTTTTGCTGAACCACCTGATCTCGGAACTGCTGCCCGAGCGCGAGGGTGGCTATCGCTTCTCGAACAGTGACCCGGTCACCGGCCAGGCCGCCTGGTATGACCTGCGTGTCCGTATCGAAAAAGTCGCGGACGGCGAAATCGCCGAGACGCTGCCGCAGTTCGAGCGGCTCGAGCGACCGAACGAGGCGCCGCGGCCCGATGTTCTGGCCTACGGCGGCAACCTGCCGGGAGCACGCCGATGACCAGCCTGCCCGATCGCGCGGAAAAGAAACTGGGCCTCGTGATCGACCTCGATATTTGCGTTGGCTGTCAGGCCTGTGCGACGAGCTGCAAGGAATGGAACACGGGCGGCTATTCAGCGCCGCTTTCCGATCAGGAGCCATACGGGGCCGACCCGCACGGTGCCTGGCTCAACCGCGTGCACGGCTATGAGGCCGGCGAGGGGGCTGCCAGTCGCACGGTGCATTTCCCGCGCTCGTGCCTGCATTGCGAAACGCCGGCCTGCGTCACGGTTTGCCCGACGGGTGCCTCCTACAAGCGCGCCGAGGACGGCATCGTGCTGGTCAATCCCCAGACCTGCATCGGCTGCAAGCTCTGCTCCTGGGCCTGCCCCTATGGCGCGCGCGAATATGACTATGCCCACGGCGTCATGAAGAAGTGCACGCTGTGCGTCGACCGGATCTACAACGAAATGCTCGAGCCGGAAGACCGCCTGCCCGCCTGCGTGCGCGCCTGTCCGACGGGAGCGCGCCATTTCGGCGACCTTGGCGATCCGGCAAGCGATGTCTCCGAGCTTGTTGCCGAGCGCGGCGGTTTCGCCCTGATGCCGGAGCTCGGCTACAAACCCGTCAACCGCTATCTGCCGCCGCGCGAACGCCGCGATGCCAACACGCTGCCGGCACCGAAGAGCCCCGCGGCGGCAGAAGGCGACGGCACGGTGATCGAGAAATTCTTCGCCTGGGCTGACAAGGCACTGTCTCGTTGATCCCAAGGAGCGAGCTACAATGCATCCCGCCTATTCGGTCATTTTTTTCACCACCGCATCCGGGGCAGGTTACGGCCTCCTGATGTGGCTTGGGGCTGCCTATTTGCTCGATGCCCTGCCGGCTGACTGGTGGTTCCGCTTTCTGGCCTTCGGATTGGCGCTCGGTCTGATCACGGCCGGGCTGTTGTCGTCGACCGCGCATCTCGGCCGGCCGGAGCGGGCCTGGCGGGCGTTGTCGCAATGGCCGACGTCCTGGCTGTCGCGCGAGGGGGTGGCCGCGATCGCAACCTACGTTCCGGCCGGCTTGTTCGCGCTCGATGTCATCTTCGGTGGCGTGACCCACTCGAGCATCGGCATTTGGGCGGCGCTGACCGCACTTTTCGCATTTGCCACCGTCTGGTGCACCGCGATGATCTACACCTCGCTGCCGACCGTTCGTGCCTGGCAGGATGCATTGGTGCTGCCGGCCTATCTGTTGCTCGCGATCGCAACGGGCGGCATTCTCTACTGCGGCCTTCTTTCGTTGATATCGCATGTGCCCATTGGTGCCGCCTGGGCGGCACTGTTCGCCATCGTCGCGGCCTGGGCACTGAAGGTCGCCTACTGGTCGCGTCTCGACGGTCGCAAGGCGACACGAACCACGGCCGACGCCCTCGGGCTTGCCCACCTCGGGCCCGTCCGCCCGCTCGAGCCGGCGCATACCCAGGCGAATTTCGTGATGCGGGAGATGGGCTTCGCGGTCGCCCGCCGCCATGCCGAGAAGCTGCGCCTTTATGCGGCGGTTGCGCTGTTCCTTGTGCCGGCGCTCTGCCTGGTCGCCATGCTCGCCCTGCCGACGGGTTTCGCGCCGCTGTTCGGGCTCGTGGCGATCCTGACAGCCGGTGCCGGTGTGCTCGCCGAGCGCTGGCTGTTCTTCGCCGAGGCACAGCACGTGGTGACGCTGTATTATGGGGCGGAGGCTGCCTGAGGGGCAGTGCGTCTTTTACGGAACCAGCACGAGCTTGCCGGTTGCGCGGCGGCTTGCGATCTCGTCGAGAGCGGCGACCGCTTCGTCAAGCGGGTAGGCCTTGGTGACTTGCGGCTTGAGACGGCCCGCTTCGAAGTGCACTGTCAGGTCGCTAAGCATTGCGCGCATCTGATCGGGATAGCGGTGGGCCTGCTCGCCGAACAGCACGCCGACGACGGAAAAGTTTTTGACCAGGACCAGGTTGGCAGGTGCGCTAGGGATCCGGCCCGAGGCAAAGCCGATCACCAAAAGGCGGCCCTCCCAGCCGATGCAGCGGATCGACTGGTCGAAGAGATCGCCGCCGACCGGATCGTAGATCACATCGGCGCCCTTGCCGTCGGTCAGTGCGCGAACCTGATCCCTGAGGTCGCCGTCACGGTAGTTGACGGTCTCGTCGGCGCCGTGCCGGCGGGCGAGTTCGAGCTTGTCGGCACTGCTGGCTGCCGCGATCACGCGTGCACCGAGCGCCTTGCCGATTTCGACGGCGGCAAGTCCGACACCGCCGGCTGCTCCCAGAACCAGCAGCGTTTCACCGGCCTTGAGATTGGCACGGTGGGCGAGCGCCAGTTGGCCGGTGCCGTAGACGACGGGAAAGGCCGCGGCCGTGGCATAGTCCATCATATCGGGGATCGGTGTTGCGATGCCGCCCGGCACCACGATCTCTTCGGCATGTCCGCCGGCGCGATGCGAGAACGCCATCACGCGGTCACCCGGCTTGACGTGGCTGACACCGTCGGCGCACTCGATGACGTCGCCGGCCACTTCGAGTCCGGGGGTGAACGGCAATGCCAGCTTTTCCTGATATTTGCCCTCGGCCATCAGGATGTCCGGGAAATTGACGCCCGAGGCTTTGACGGCAATTCGCACGCCGCCCGCCGTCATTTTCGGCCGATCGATTTCCGCAACTTCAAGATCGTTGATGCTGCCGAGTTTCCGGCACAAAAGGGCGCGCATGGTTCCATCCATTTCTACTGATGATCTCGGCCCAGACGTCCGAGCCCAAACGTCTGAGTTTAAACGTCTAAGCGCAGACGTCAGCGTCCTATCAGTCTCTCAGGCTGGCTGGCAAGCTGGCGATTTGAATGGCTCTCCGTTTTTCGCGGAAATACGATGATTACGATTGTTTACGTTCCGTATCTGGTATTGTTCCAAACTTCATAGTCGCCAAGTCTGATATAAATCATGGAAATTAGAGATTATTGCACAGCCTAGCCCGATCTATTCACCACCACGCCATTTGGGCTCCGTGAAGAGCGTGTGCTGGTGAATAGATCGGGCTAGGTGATTATCGACCCGGCGTTTCCCTCTGACTGAATTGACAGTCGGATTGACGGTTGCAGAACGACAGGGACGATGTTCAACGTCGAGGCTTTGATTCACGCGAGGCAGAAATAGTGTCAGACGCTGATACCGGAGACGGCGCGACGGGAGACGTGCTCCGAACTGCTCTCGCCGCTCTCGATCAATTGCGCAACGCACAAGACATGGCTGCGAAAGCAGGCGATGAATATGCAGCCGGCCTGCTGATGTGGGCAATCAGGGACTTGGCCGAGACCATTGACCTGATTGGCGACGACAGTCACGCCGATGAGTGAGGCTCCCGAACTTGCCTTTACCGACCGCAGAGTTGCCTGAATGGTGCGCGGGGCGCAGCTGCAACACGAATCTTCGGCCGAGCGGCTAGCCCGCCCTTCTCACAATCACGCGGGCGTCACGGAGGCCAAATGGCTGACGGAGCAGGAGAAACACGCAGGGCGATGTGGTTCATCGGACAAGTGGATCGACGCACGCTGTCAGCCATTTGGCCCCGCCCGAAGGGTCGTCCAGGGCGGGCCATCGGCAGCGTCGAGCGTCTCAACCGTATGACCCCATACGCTTTTCGCCACTCTCCTTGCCGAGTGGTCCCGCCCTGGACGATGACGCTCCACGTGATTGTGAGAAGGGAGGGCTAGCGAACCGTGCCCTAAGTCGGAACCGCTCGCGCTGTTCCGGCAAAACGCAGATTGCGCTAAGTTGCCCTGTGGCATCTTGATATTGCCGGTTCGGATTGTTGCGCTCGTCGTCTCGTGCAGATTATGTAGCCAAAGCTACGTTCGACGTTGTTTCGGGCACCGGGCGGTTGCCGCACCATGGTGAGAAGGGGAGCGGATGGAATATTTCGTCCAGCAGCTGATCAATGGCCTGACACTCGGGTCGATCTACGGGCTGATCGCGATCGGCTACACCATGGTCTACGGCATCATCGGCATGATCAACTTCGCTCATGGCGATATCTTCATGGTCGGCGCCTTCATCTCGCTCATTCTGATATTGCTGCTTGGCATTGTCGGCAGCTGGTCGGTTGCCGTGCTGCTGCTCTCGCTGATCGTCGTCTTGATGTTCGCGATGCTGCTGACCTCGATCTGGGGTTGGACAGTCGAGCGGATCGCCTACCGGCCGCTGCGCGGTTCGTTCCGTCTGGCGCCATTGATCTCGGCAATCGGCATGTCGACGTTCCTGTTCAATCTCGTCCAGAACGTCCAGGGGGCCCGCGTCAAGCCGCTGCCGCCGGTGATCTCAGGCGGTTACACGATCATGGACAGCAACGGCTTTTCGGTCATTCTCTCGAATATGCAGATCGTGATCATCGTCACGACCGTGGCGCTGATGGCGATCTTTTCCTACATTATTGCCGCAACACCGCTTGGCCGGGCACAGCGAGCCTGTGAGCAGGACCGCACGATGGCGGCGCTGACCGGCGTCAACGTCGACCGCACGATCTCGCTGACCTTCGTGATCGGGGCAGCCCTCGCCTCTGTCGCCGGCCTGATGTACCTGCTCTACTATGGCGTGATCGATTTCTACATCGGCTTCCTGGCCGGCATCAAGGCGTTTACGGCGGCGGTGCTCGGTGGAATTGGATCACTGCCGGGTGCCATGCTTGGCGGCCTGGTCATCGGGCTCGTCGAGGTGTTCTGGTCGGCCTACTTCTCAGTTGAATACAAGGACGTGGCAGCCTTCTCGCTGCTCGCCATCGTGCTGATCTTCCTGCCCTCGGGCCTGCTCGGGCGGCCTGAAATCGAGAAGGTCTGAGGCACATGTCGGAAGTGACGGAAAAGGCAGCGGCAGTCGATGTACCACCGAGTGCGCTACGCCAGAACCTGTTCGAGGCAGCCGTTGCAGCCGGTGTCATGTTCCTGCTGTCGCTGCCGATGTTCGCCTTCAAGACGGCCGATGCGCCAGGCGGCCTGGTGCTCGAGAGCCGGTGGGGGCTGGTTGCTGCGCTGGTTGCGCTGGCGTTCGTTGGCAAGCTCGCGTTTGGCATGCTCAGTTCCGGGCGGGTCGGTCAGGCTGCCACACAGCAGGGCCGCGTCATCGGCTCGACGCTCTCGAACCTGGTCAGCTACCTCGGGCCGCTTCTGATCCTGTTTGCCGTCGCCCTGCCGTTCCTGCCGATTGCGGACCGCTACATCATGGACCTTGCCGTCCTGGTCCTGACGTATGTGATGCTCGGCTGGGGGCTCAATATCGTCGTCGGGCTCGCCGGTCTGCTCGATCTCGGCTACGTCGCGTTCTACGCGGTTGGGGCCTATTCCTACGCGCTGCTCGCCCAGCACTTCGGCTTCTCGTTCTGGATCTGCCTCCCGCTGGCCGGCATCCTGGCTGCTTTCTGGGGGATCCTGCTCGGGTTTCCGGTGCTGCGCTTGCGTGGCGACTATCTCGCGATCGTGACGCTTGCTTTCGGTGAGATCATCCGCGTCGTGCTGCTCAACTGGTACGAGTTCACGGGCGGGCCGGACGGTCTATCGAGCATTCCCAGGCCGTCGTTCTTCGGGCTCGAGTTCAAGCGCTTCGGCGATGGTACGTTCCATCAGTTCTTCGGGCTCGAATATTCATCACTCCATCGCATCGTCTTCCTCTACTACATCATCTTGATCCTGGCGCTGATCACCAACTGGGTGACGCTGCGCCTGCGCCGGTTGCCGATCGGGCGGGCCTGGGAGGCGATGCGTGAAGACGAGATCGCGTGCAAGTCGCTCGGCATCAACACGGTGACGACCAAGCTTTCCGCATTCGCGATCGGGGCTATGTTCGGCGGCTTTGCCGGCTCGTTCTTCGCCACCAAGCAGGGCTTCATCTCACCGGAAAGCTTCGTCTTCCTCGAAAGCGCGATCATCCTGGCGATCGTCGTGCTCGGCGGTATGGGCTCACAGATCGGCGTTGCGATTGCTGCCGTCGTGTTGATCGGCGGGCTCGAGTATCTGCGTGATGTGACCTTCCTCAAGGTGATCTTCGGCGAGGACTTTGATCCCAAGACCTGGCGCATGGTCATCTTCGGTTTCCTGATGGTCGCCGTGATGGTCTGGCGCCCGCGCGGGCTGATCGCGACGCGCACGCCGTCGATCGCGCTCAAGGAGCGGCGCGCGATCGGGGCCGAGCACGTGCAGGAGGGTCATGGCTGATGCAGCAGCACGCAGCAGCAGGCGAGATTGCCACCGACACCGGCCAGCCGATCCTCAAGGTCGAGCATCTGACCATGCGCTTTGGCGGCCTGGTGGCTATCGATGATGTCTCGATGGAGGCGGCGCGTGGCGAGATCACCGCCATCATCGGTCCCAACGGCGCCGGCAAGACGACGGTGTTCAACTGCCTCACCGGCTTTTACAAGCCGACCGTCGGCATGATCACCATGACGCGCGCCGATGGCCGCCAGTTCCTGCTCGAGCGCTTTGACGACCACGTCATCGCCCGGCGGGCGGGCGTCGCGCGAACATTCCAAAACATCCGCCTGTTCGCCGGCATGACCGTGCTCGAAAATCTGCTGGTTGCCCAGCATCGACCGCTGATGGATGCTTCCGGGTTTTCGATCGGCGGCATTCTGGGGCTTGCCGGCTATCGCAATGCGGAACGGGCAGCCATCGATAAGGCCGTCGGCTGGCTCAAGCGCATCGACCTGCTCGACCGCGCCGACGATGCTGCCGGCGATCTCCCTTACGGGGCGCAACGCCGTCTCGAGATTGCGCGGGCGATGTGCACGAACCCCGAGCTCTTGTGCCTCGACGAGCCGGCAGCCGGCCTCAATCCGCGCGAGAGCCAGGAACTCAATCAGCTCTTGCTGTCGATCAAGAACGACGATGGCATTTCGATTCTGCTGATCGAGCACGACATGGGCGTCGTCATGGAGATTTCCGACCACATCGTCGTGCTCGACTACGGCAAGAAGATTTCGGACGGCACACCGGCCGAAGTGCGCGCCGACCCGGCCGTGATCGCAGCCTATCTCGGCGTCGAGGATGAAGAGGTCGAAACCGTCGAAGAGGAGATCTCGTCATGAGTGACAATCTCCTCGAAATCCGCGGCCTCGAGACCTATTACGGCAATGTGCAGGCCCTCAAGGGCATCGATCTCGACATCCGCGAGGGCGAGATCGCCACGATCATCGGCGCTAACGGGGCCGGCAAGACGACGCTGATGATGACGGTCTGCGGTAATCCGCGTGCGCGTTCGGGCTCGATCCGGTTCGAGGGGCGTGAGATCGCGCACCTGGCAACGCACGAGATCATGCACCGCGGCATCGCCCAGTCGCCGGAAGGCCGGCGCATCTTTCCGCGTATGACAGTGTTCGAAAACCTGCAAATGGGCGCGATCCTCAACAAGGAGCGCGATGCGACTTTCGATGCCGATCTGGCAAATGCATACGAATTATTCCCGATCCTGAAGATGCGTGAGAACCAGCGGGCCGGCACGATGTCCGGCGGCGAGCAGCAGATGCTGGCGATTGCCCGCGCCCTGATGGGCCGCCCGCGCCTGTTGCTGCTCGATGAACCGTCGCTCGGCCTGGCGCCGTTAATCGTCAAGCAGATCTTCGGCGTCATCCGCGACTTGAACGAGAAACAGGGGCTGACCGTGTTTCTGGTCGAGCAGAACGCCTATCACGCTCTGAAGCTCGCTCATCACGGCTATGTCATGGTCAATGGCGTGATCACGCAGTCGGGGCCGGGTGAAGAACTGCTGCATCGTGAGGAGATCCGTGCGGCCTACCTCGAAGGGGGCGTGCATTGATGGCACCGATCGGCACCGAGTTGCGTGATCCGTTTTTGCAGGGTCAGTTCGCCCCATCGTGGGAATGCCCCTCACCCCAACCCTCTCCCCGTGAAGTACGGGGAGAGGGAGTCCCGCCCGTCGTGGGGCGAACGGCGGTGCAGAGTGGCATGGCCGGACTCCCTCTCCCCGTACTTCACGGGGAGAGGGTTGGGGTGAGGGGCATTCCCACGACTAGCCGTTGCGAAGCTCCTAGGCAAATCATCCGCACACTCCCAGGCAACGACGCAACAAACTGCGTTCTGAACTTTCTGCCTAAGCTAAAGGCTGCTCGCTGGAGCCGCTCGGCGTTAGAAGCGAACTTCGCGATGCCGAACTGTCCGTCGCCAGCCTCCACGGAAAGCACTTGATGGGCATCCTCTACGACAACTCGCTAACCGCTTTCATTATCACGACCCTGGTTCTGGGCGGCGGTGCGGCCTGGCTGACCGGCCGGGCGATCGCGCGGGCCTGGCAGCCAGTCTGGCTGCTCATCTTCTACATGCTGTTGCTCGCCCTGCCGCTGCGCTTCCTGCATTGGTCGCTGGCGCATGGCACCCTCTTGTCGGCACAATTCTATGTCAGCGATGCGCTGATCATTATCGCCATTGCACTCATATCCTACCGTTTCGCGCAAACCACCCAGATGGTTACACAGTATCCCTGGCTCTATCGGCGAACCGGCCCGTTTACCTGGGCGGCCAACGAATAGGGGCGCGTCGATTTTCCGGTACCGCCCGGATGCGCGGGCTGGTATCACTCCGCATCTCCGGGGCGCCGTATCAGGCCTGCCGGAGTAACCAGGCCAGTTAGATTGAGGAGAACTTGGCTGATGAAAAAGTTGATCATTGGTACCGCGTTGGCTGTGGGCCTTGCCGGTCCGGCGCTGGCGCAAGACATTACGATTGCGACCATCGGTCCGATGACGGGGCAGTATGCGTCGTTCGGTCAGCAGATGAAGGCGGGCGCCGAGCAGGCAGTTGCCGACATCAATGCCGCCGGCGGCGTCAACGGCAAGCAGATCAAGCTGCTCGTCGAAGACGATGCCTGCGATCCGAAGCAGGCGGTTGCCGCTGCTGGCAAGCTTGCCGCTGCGAAAGTCGCGCTGGTTGCCGGCCATTTCTGCTCGGGTTCATCGATCCCGGCATCGAAGGTCTACGCCGAAGAAGGCATCGTGCAGATTTCGCCTGCCTCGACCAACCCGAAGCTGACCGACGAGCGCGCCGGCCCGAACGTTTACCGGGTCTGCGGCCGTGACGACCAGCAGGGCCAGGTGGCAGGCGCCTACCTCGCCAAGAACTTTGCCGGCAAGAAGGTCGCGATCCTGCACGACAAGACGGCCTACGGCAAAGGTCTCGCCGACGAGACGCGCAAGTATATGAACCAGGCCGGCCTCAAGGATGCGATGTATGAAGCCTACACGGCCGGTGAAAAGGACTACACCGCGCTGGTCTCGAAGATGAAGCAGGCCGGCATCGATGTTGCCTATGTTGGCGGCTATCACACGGAAGCAGGCCTGATCGTGCGCCAGATGCGCGACCAGGGCATGAGCACCCAGCTGATGTCAGGTGATGCGCTGGTGACGCAGGAATACTGGCAGGTGACGGGCAAAGCCGGCGAAGGCACGTTGATGACGTTCTCGCCAGACCCGCGCAAGAACCCGGCCGCCAAGGACATCGTCGCCAAGTTCCGCTCGAAGAACATCGAGCCGGAAGGCTATGTCCTCTACACCTACGCCGCCATCCAGGCCTGGGCACAGGCAGCCGGCGGTGCCAAGTCGGAAGATGCCGGCAAGGTGATCAACGCGCTCAACGGCGGTGAGTTCTCGACCGTGCTCGGCAAGTTCAAATTCGATGGCAAGGGCGACCCGAACCTGCCGCCATACAAATTCTATGAGTGGAAAGACGGCAAGTACGACCAGATCAACTGAGGTTCTGAAGCCGACAGTTGAATCCCAACCGGTCCCCAATCTCAGCGTCATTCCCGCGCAGGCGGGAACCCAAGCGGCCATCCGCCAGCACTGAGAATAAGGGGAGGCACTTGGGTCCCCACCTGCGTGGGGATGACGGCAGTGGTTGTGGCTTCAGCCGAGCAGCGGACACCGCAGCGTCTGCGCGGATATTAAGAAAAGAATTGGCGGTTCATCCAAAAGCGGCATGAACCGCCAATTCGCCTGATTGGCGCTCGTTCGTATTCATAAGTGATATTGATCAATTCCCGACCGACTGCCGTTCCGGCAGCCAGGCGTCGAGCACGCTTCCGAGATCACCGTAGCCGACGTGGCGGTGCTCGAATACGAGGCCGAGCCGTTCGCTCGCCCGCTCCGCTGCCTCGATTAGCGCCGCTGTCGGTGCCTGGGAGAGGTAGACCACTTTCTCATAGTGGCCGAAGTACATGTCGCGCAATTCTGGATGCCGGTCGAGGCCGAGGCCCTTGATGATGATCGCATCGAACTGGCGCACCAGGAAGTCGGTCAGAAAGAACGTGCGCATGTCGTCTTCACGCCGCGCGAACGCCTCGACGCCTGAGAAGAATGCATAACAATGCGTGCCCGGCAATCGCTCGACACCAGCCTTGCCAATGACACGGTCGAGGTCGCCACCGGTTCCGCAATCGGCATAAGCGACGAAAATGCGGTCGTAGCGTGCCTTGGCCTCGGCGATCTTGGCTTCGACGGCGGGTGCGATCTTTTCCGGACGATTGTGATAGAGGGCCGGGATGGCGGCGATGTCGATCGCATCGAGCCGGTTGGCGCCGAGCACGTCACGGATCTCGCGGACCAGCGCACCGCAGGCGATGATCAGCGACCGGCCGTCAGCCTTGGCGCCAGCTTCGGTCGACTGACCATGTGCCTGTTCACTCACGGCAGTGCCTGCCTGTGTCGCCTTAGGCCCGCGCCATCTGGTTGTGCTTGCGCATCATCATCTCTTTGGCGGTCTCGACGGCGACGGCTGCATCGCGGCAGTAGGCGTCGGCGCCGATCGCCTTGGCAAAGTCCTCGTTCAGAGGCGCACCGCCGACCAGCACGACGTAATCATCGCGGATCGACTTCTCCTTGAGCGTGTCGATCACGACTTTCATATAGGGCATGGTCGTGGTCAACAGCGCCGACATACCGAGCATGTCGGGCTTGTGCTCTGCGAGGGCTGCCAGGAATTCGTCGACGTCGGTGTTGATGCCGAGATCGATGACCTCGAAGCCGGCGCCTTCCATCATCATGCCAACCAGGTTCTTGCCGATGTCGTGGATATCGCCTTTGACGGTTCCCATCACGATCTTGCCTTGCGGCGGGGCATCGCTTTCGGCAAGTAGCGGTCGGAGAATGGCCATGCCGGCCTTCATGGCGTTTGCCGCCAGCAGCACTTCCGGCACGAACAGGATGCCGTCACGGAAGTCGATGCCGACGATGCGCATGCCTTCGACCAGCGCCTCGGTCAGAACCCTGTAGGGCGCCCAGCCGCGCTCAAGCAGAATATTGACCCCCTCTTCGATCTCTTCCTTGAGACCGTCGTAAAGGTCCTGATGCATCTGCTCGACGAGTTCCTCGTCGTTGAGCTCGCTCAGGATGATGTCGTCTTCATCATCCGCCATCGCCACTTCCCTCCAAAATCCGTAATGCAGTCAGCCAGAACGCTATTTGACGATCCCTGGTTCAGACACCTATCGAACACGCGACAATCATCGCCAGGATTGCGACAAAACGGGCCTGAAAGAGCCGTGCGGCCGATTGGATGGCTCTCATAATGGAAATCGAATCGGTTCGCCAAGGTTTATCACGCGAGCTGCTAAGCTCACGCTAACGTGTGGCGGAGAAAGCGCTTTTCTTGTGCAACGCGGCGGAAACGATCAGCCTCGCCGGCGGCGTGAGCGCCTTCCCGATCCGGCACCTGAGGCATCGCGGCCGCTCACTTCGGAGGGCGGTGAGACAAGCTTGCCGCAGGCTGCCTCGATTGCCTCGAGCGTCGGGCGTGCACCTTTTTCATGACCATCTATGGCAGCACGCATCGCCTTTAGATGCTCGGGCCGCGTACCGCAGCAGCCGCCGACGATCCGGGCTCCGGCATCGATCGCAAGCTTGGCGTATTCAGCCATCAGTTCAGGCGAGCCCGAATAGTGGACATGATCGCCATGAACTACCGGAATGCCGGCGTTCGCCTTGCAGACAATGACGGCATCGGGGTTGGCTGCCGTCATCTGCAGGATGGCATTGAGCGTATCCGACGCGCCGACGCCGCAGTTGCCGCCGACGGCGAGAGGCTTCACTCCGTCGGATTCCGTCGTATCATTTGCGAACTGGCCGGGCGTGATGCCCATCATGGTGCGCCCGGCGGTATCGAAGCTTGCCGTGACGACGTAGGGCATGGCGACCTGGCGGGCTGCTTCTGCGGCGGCCCGCATTTCCTCGGCTGCCGACATCGTTTCGATCCAGATCACATCCGCACCGCCTGCCTTGAGACCTTCCATCTGTTCCGCGAACACCCTGACGGCGACATCGAAGGTCAGTTCACCCAGCGGCACGAACAGGTCGCCTGTCGGGCCGACGGAACCGGCGACGATCACCGGCCGGCCGGCGGCATCGGCCACTTCGCGGGCGAGTTCGGCGCCAAGCTTGTTGAGCTCGAAGACCCGGCCCTCGGCCTTGTGCAGCATCAGGCGGCGAGCATTGCAGCCGAATGTATTGGTCAGGATGATATCGGAGCCGGCCTCGACGAAGCCGCGGTGCAGGGCGCGGATAGTATCGGGCTTCTCGGCATTCCAAAGCTCAGGTGCGTCGCCGGAGGTCAGGCCCATGTCGAACAGATTGGTGCCTGTCGCCCCGTCAGCGAGCAAAACGGGGCGTTCGGCGAGCAGTTCAGCGAGTGTCAAGGCCACTCTCCCGGTGATCTTGGTGCCCGAAGGGCAGGTTGGCGTTGATCCCTACATGATTTCGCGCCACATCTCCAACAAAGTCCAGCGCGGCGCGGCGATCTGGACGCCTCATCAGGACCAACCCATATGGCAGAGAAAATCATCGTCTACTGGCGCGATATCCCGACCCAGGTGATCGTCAGGCGTGGGCGCAAGACGGAGCGGCGCGAACTTCCCGAACGCTTCATGGTGGCTGTTGATATGGCTGCGATGCAGATCGGTGCCAAGGACTCGGATGCCTACCTTGCAGAATGGCACCGCGGTTCACCAATTGTTGTCGGTGATGATCTCGTGACGGAAGCAGACAACGCCGTGGCGGAAATCGATAAGCGCTACGACGCCGAAACCCTGAAAACGCTTGTTAAGCAAGGTGGTCGCGCAAGTCCCCAATAGTTCGGAAGGTTTTGAAAAGGCGCCCAAAATTGCAGTCACGATCAGGTGGTTGCGGTTCAGTGGCGGTTTGACGAGACCCATGTCGATTGAGCAATGACGTCCACCGCGCCTGTGCTGCAGTGCGGGAGCCTCGCAAGGGGGCCCGGAAGGCCAACAACAGCCGCTTCAGGATGATGCGCCATGTTCAATCGACCCCAACTCCAGACCCTGAGCCATTCTCGTCTTGCCGCCTCGATCGAGGTCGCTCCGCGCCAGATCGAGACCAAACCCGAATTACTCAAACACATTCCACCCGCCACACGCACCTATATCGTCGATCTCGGCCAGCAGACGCCGTCTGAATGGGCGGACCTTGCCTGTCTGCTTGCCCGCCACGGCCTCGAACCGGTCCCGCACATTGCCGCCTGCCGGCTCAAGAGCAAAACAGAACTGGCCGAGCGGCTGGCCGCCATGACCCAGGATGCTGGCGTCCGTGATGTCCTGCTGATCGCTGGCGAAGCAACGCCGCCCGACGGCCCGTTTGCGTCAACCATGGACGTGCTCGCGACCGGCCTGCTCGGTGAACACGGCATCACGCGGGTCGCCATAGCCGGTCATCCCGAAGGTAATCCGAGTGCGACGGACAGGCAGATCCGCGATGCGCTGATCTGGAAGCAGAATTTCGCCCGTGAGACGGAGCTCGACATGCGCATCGTCACGCAATTCGGCTTCCAGTCGGGCGCTGCCATCCAGTGGGCGCGCGATCTGCAGGAAGACGGCATCGATTTGCCGGTTCATCTCGGCGTTGCAGGACCGGCAAATGTCACGAGCCTGCTGAAGTTTGCCGCTATGTGTGGCGTCAAGGCATCGAGCCAGTTTATGGCCAAAAAGGGCTCGGCGATCACGTCGCTTGTGACCAACCATTCGCCCGAACCTTATGTACAGCCGGTCGAAGAACATGTTGCAGCGCAACCAGCTTCCCTTATAAAGCAGTTCCACGTATTCCCGTTCGGCGGCATCGCCCGCACGTCGGAATGGCTGTGCAGCCGCGGATCATGGGCGGCAGATGCCCGCGCCGTGTTCGATCGCGCTGCCGGCGCAGCTGCACCACAAACCGGAACCGGAGGAGCCGCATGACGCGGACGGTCGTAAGCTCAGAGACGAAAACAGCGATCATCGGCTTCGACCAACCCTTCTGTGTCATAGGTGAGCGGATCAACCCGACGGGCCGTAAGAAGCTCGCCGAGGAGATGGTTGCGGGGAATTTCGCGACCGTCGAAGCCGATGCGCTCGCCCAGGCCGAGGCCGGCGCGACGATGCTCGATGTCAACGCGGGCGTCACCGCCGTCGATCCCAACAAGACCGAACCGGCATTGCTTGCCCGGACGGTGGAACTTGTGCAGTCGTTGGTCGATCTGCCGCTTTGCATCGATTCATCGGTGCCGGCAGCGCTCGAGGCGGGGCTTGCCGTGGCGAAGGGGCGGCCGCTGGTCAACTCTGTCACCGGCGAAGAGGACCGGCTCGAGGTGATCCTGCCGCTGGTCAAGAAGCACGACGTGCCGGTGGTCGCGATCTCGAACGACGAGTCGGGCATCTCGGAAGATCCGGATGTTCGCTTTGCCGTTGCCAAGAAGATCGTCGAACGGGCCGCCGACTACGGCATCAAGGCCGACGATATCGTCGTCGATCCGCTGGTCATGCCGATTGGGGCGATGAATACGGCCGGCCAACAGGTCTTCCGGCTGGTGCGGCGCCTGCGCGAGGAACTCAAGGTCAACACCACCTGCGGTGCCTCCAACATCTCGTTCGGTATCCCGAACCGCCGCGCCATGAACGCTCACTTCCTGTCGATGGCGGCTGCCGTCGGCATGACGAGTGCGATCATGAACCCGCTGCACAAGGAAGACATGGACGCGATCCGGGCGGCCAACACGCTCAACGGCCATGACCCCGACTGCAGCGAATGGCTGAGGGCCAACCGTCCTGTCAGCGCCGAAGGCGAAGCAGGTGGACGCCGGCGTGGCGGCCGCAGGCGGGCCGGTGCGCGCGGCGGGGCGGAGTAGCAGCGGAGTTGACGTGCGATCAGTGAGCCTGATGACACCCTAGACCTTGGGTCTGCCGGTGAAAGCGACGGCGCCGAACGGCGGGTCGCGCGCGTGTTGTTCATGCCTAGCGGACGGCGCGGTGACTTTGCCCTCGGCACGCCGGTGCTTGAGGCAGCCCGTTCGCTCGGCGTCTATGTCGAATCCGTCTGCGGCGGTCGCGGTATTTGCGGACGCTGCCAGGTGACGCCGGCCATCGGCCGCTTTGCCAAGCACGGTATCGAAGCGAAACCAGAAAACCTGTCCGCCTTTTCCGCAGCCGAGAAACGTTACGCGGACAAGCGCTCGCTTGCCGCTGACCGGCGCCTGTCCTGCTCGACCAAGATCCTCGGCGACATGGTAATCGACGTGCCGACGGACGTCGCCATGAACCGGCAGATGGTGCGCAAGCGCGCCGAAGCCCGCGCCATCGAGCGCGACACCGCAACCCGGCTCTATTACATCGAGGTCGAGGAACCGCGCATGGATGAGCCGCGCGGCGATCTCGACCGGATCCTGGAAGCACTTGAGAGCGACTGGCAGCTGACTGGCCTTAAAATCGATTTCGCCCTTCTGCCGGGACTGCAGAAAACACTGCGCAAAGGTGACTTCAAGGTTACTGTCGCGGTCCACCACGATGAAGAGGCGGGGCCTCCAACATTGATTGCGATGTGGCCAGGCTTCCATGAGACATTGTTCGGGATTGCCGTCGACATCGGTTCGACGACGATCGCCTGCCATCTTGTCGACCTGATGTCGGGCCGCACGGTCGCCTCATCGGGCGCCGCCAATCCGCAGATCCGGTTCGGAGAGGACCTGATGAGCCGGGTCTCTTATGTCATGATGAATGACGGCGGTGAGGTAGCACTGACCAGTGCCGTGCGCGGTGCGGTCTCCGATCTGATCGAGCGCGTCGCGGGCGAGGCCGATTGTGCCATAGACGACATCGTCGAAGGCGTGTTCGTTGGCAATCCTGTAATGCATCACCTGTTCCTCGGGATCGATCCGACGGAGCTTGGTGGCGCGCCGTTCGCGCTTGCCGCCTCGCGCGCCCTGTCGCTGCCGGCGCGCGAACTGGGCCTCCGGATGAATGCCGGCGGCCGCATTTACATGCTGCCCTGCATTGCAGGCCATGTCGGCGCCGATGCGGCCGGTGTTGCACTCGCCGAGGGGCCGGCCCGCGACGATGAGGTTGCTCTCATCGTCGATGTCGGCACCAACGCCGAGATCATCCTCGGCACACCCACCGACACGTTTGCAGCGAGTTCGCCGACCGGGCCGGCGTTCGAAGGTGCCGAAATCTCCTGTGGACAGCGCGCGGCGCCCGGTGCCATCGAACGCGTGCGCATCGATCCCGAAACCTTCGAGACGCGGGTGAAGGTGATCGGCTCGGACTTGTGGTCGGATGAAGAAGGCTTCGAAGCTGAGACGCAGGCGTTTGGTGTCACGGGCCTATGCGGTTCAGGCATAATTGAAGTAATCGGCGAGATGTTCCTGGCCGGCATCGTCACCGCCGACGGCATCATCCGCACTGAACTTGCCGAAAACTCGGAGCGCATAATCATCGAAGGTCGTACGGCGACCTTTGTCTTTTGGCGCGGCGCACAGGAACTGCGCATCACGCAGAACGACGTGCGTGCCATTCAACTCGCCAAGGCGGCGCTCTATGCCGGCTGTCGCCTGCTGATGGACAAGATGGGCGTTGCAAATGTCGACCGCATCAAGCTCGCTGGTGCCTTTGGCAATTACATCGATCCCAAATACGCAATGATCCTCGGCCTCATCCCCGATTGCGATCTCGCCAAGGTATCGGCGGTTGGCAATGCGGCTGGAACGGGGGCGCGCATGGCTCTTCTGAACCGCGGCCATCGCCGCGAGGTCGAGGCGCTCGTTCGTCGTATCGTTAAGATCGAAACGGCGATCGAACCGCGCTTTCAGGAGCACTTCGTCAACGCCATGGCACTGCCCAACAAGGTCGAGGTGTTTGCCGAACTGGCTAAGACCGTAGCGCTGCCGGCCCCAGCCGACGTAAGCGATGAGCAAGGTGGCGCGCGGCGCAGACGCCGCCGGCCGCAGCGATGACGCTACTGCATGACGGGGGCGTTCCGGCCATGTCGGAAACGGCAAAGGCCTCGAACGAGGCCCGGCGCCTAGCGCCGCCCTCGCGGAGGCACCTGAGCGCAGCGAGGAATAGCGCCGTGAGCGAAATTGCAGTGAGATTGTTTCCGAGGCAATCGGAAACGATCTACCGCTGCTTGATGGCACCGCTTTCGATCAGGCCATCGACCTTTGCGGCATTGAAGCCCCAGGCGAGCAACGCGTCACGCGAGTTTTCGCCGGCATGAGCCGGCGGGTTGATATCGTCGACCGTGGTGCGTGAGAACTTCGGCGCCGGGGCCGGCTGTGTGACACCTGCGATCTCGATGAACGAACCACGCGCCGCGTTTTGCGGGTGGGCGGGGGCTTCCGACATTTTCAGGACCGGCGCGAAGCAGATGTCCTGGTCCTGCATCAGTTCGGTCCATTCGGCACGCGTCTTGGTCTTGAAGATGGCCGCGATCTTTTCCTTGTTGGCGGGCCAGCCCGCGCGATCGTTCTGCGGGGCGAGGTCCGCTTGCGTGAGGCCGAGACTGTCGAGCAGCAGCTTGTAGAACTGCGGTTCGATTGAGCCGATGCAGATGTGCTCGCCGTCGGCAGTCTCATACGTATTGTAGAAGTGCGAACCGCCGTCGATGAAGTTGGTGCCGCGCTCTTCGAGCCAGTCGCGCTCGCTGCCCTCGCCGATCGCGGCCGCTGCCTGGCGGCCGTAAAACATGGTCATCAGGGAGGCTGCTCCCTCGACCATCGAGGTATCGACGACCTGGCCTTTGCCGGAGCGTTGCGCCTCGATGTAGGCGGCCAGCACGCCCATCACGATATAGAGCGCACCGCCGCCGAAATCGCCGACCAGATTGAGCGGCGGTACGGGACCTGCTTCCGGCGTGCCGATCGCATGCAGGGCACCTGAGAGCGCGATGTAGTTGATGTCGTGACCGGCCGTCTTGGCGATCGGGCCGTCCTGGCCCCAGCCGGTCATGCGGCCGTAGACCATTTTCGGATTGCGCGCGAAGACGACATCAGGACCGAGACCGAGGCGCTCCATAACGCCGGGGCGGAAGCCTTCGATCAGGATGTCGGCCTTGTCGCAGAGCTCGAGTGCGGTTTCGCGGCCGTCATCGAGCTTTAGGTCGATCGCGACATTGGGCCGGCCGCGCAAATAGGGTAGAAAGCGCGGATCGCCCTCGTCACGCCCGACGTTTTGGGCGCGGTCGATGCGGATGACATCGGCGCCCATATCGGCGAGCAGCATGCAGCTGAACGGGCCCGGCCCGATGCCGGCGAACTCGATGACCTTGATGCCGGATAGTGCGCCCATGAAGGTGCTCCTCATGCTGTTTGGGTGCCGTTGATTGCTAGCCCGATCTATTCACCACCACGTGGATCGTCATCGCCCAAAACGGTTCACTCGGCAAGGAGAGTGGCGAAAAGCGTATGGGTTCATACGGTTGAGACGCTCGACGCTGCCGATGGGCCGTTTTGGGCGACCCGTCGTGTCGCAGACGCGCTTCCAGCACGACGGGCGGGTCCAAATGTCCAAAATGCGGCGTCGAACCGCTTGAACGATGAACCACATCGCCCTGCGCGCTTCTCCTGGCCTTTTGGACATTTGGACTCCGTGACGACCGCGTGGTGGTGAATAGATCGGGCTAGATCAGAGCGACGCTGTCGATCAGCGGCCTTTGAAGACGGGCTGTCGCTTGGCCAGACGGGCAGAAATGCCTTCGACCGAGTCCTCGCTCTCATAGGTCGCAAGCGCGCGATGGTCAAAATCGTCATGTGCGGGTTTCAGATAGATATCGTTCATGGCGACCAGTTGCGATTTCATGGCGCGCAGCGATAATGGCGCGTTAGCTGCCAGGCGATCGATGATCACTTGCGCGGCGGCATCGAGATTGCCGTCGTCGGCGGTGCGGGCTGCGATGCCCAGGTCATGCAGGCGCTCACCCGAGATCGGCTCGCCAAGCAGCAGGAACTCGCGGCCGAGATGGGCGCCCGCTGCCTCGATGATCTTCTTGGTCAGGAACCAGGTCGTCGACACGCCGATCTGGGCAAGCGGCATGACGAAAGCTGCATTGCGCTCGGCGACGATGAAATCGCAATGCAAGGCCAGCTCACAGCCGCCGGCAATCGCCTTGCCGCGCACGACGGCGACGACGGGTAGCGGATAACGCTGGATGGCATCGAACATCTCCTCGATGCGAATCGCCTCGCTGTTAGAGACACCCGTATTGGCAAGCTGCAGGCCGGAGCAGAACGACGGGCCGTTCGCCTTGATGACGCTGACGCGTTCCTCCGACGGCGGGTCGATCTTGAAGGCTTCGCGCAATTCATCAAGCATTTGCGGGCTCAGCGCATTGTGCTTTTCCGGTCGGTCGAGCGTGATAGTTCGAGCCGGGCCGGAAGATTCGATCTTGATCAGGGGCATGTGAGCTGCTGCCGTTTCATAAAGTGCACGGGTGGCCGTTTCGGTTTGGCCGCGTAACGATATCCAACATTCGGGATGCGGCAAACTCAATGCACAAATTCACCGCAGCTCTGATGAATTGACCCGTCTGGCGTCAATGGACCAATGTCAACGGGTCTCAGTGGACTTTACGAGCGGTCATGTAAGATAGCGCCCAGTAGATGATAAGGAGGCTAGCATGGAAGACCTGTCACCACGTCCTGGCGATCTGGAAGCCATCGAAACCGCCTCGCGCGACGAGATTGCAGGCCTGCAGACCGAGCGTATGCGCTGGACCCTGCATCATGCTTATGAAAACTCGCCCTTCTATCGCAAACGCTTCGACGAGCTTGGCGTGCATCCGGATGACTTCAAGTCGCTCGGCGATCTCGCGAGGTTCCCGTTCACGGTCAAGCAGGATCTGCGCGACACCTATCCGTTCGGCATGTTCGCCGTGCCGCAAAGCGAATTGCGCCGCGTCCATGCATCGTCCGGGACGACCGGCAAGCCGACGGTGGTCGGCTACACGCAGGGCGATCTCGATATCTGGTCGGCCGTCGTTGCACGCTCGATCCGTGCCGCTGGCGGCCGGCCGGGAGATATCATTCACAACGCTTACGGCTACGGCCTGTTCACCGGCGGCCTTGGAGCCCATTACGGTGCCGAACAGATGGGCTGCATCGTCGTCCCCGTATCAGGCGGCATGACCGAGCGCCAGGTGACGCTGATCACCGACTTCAAGCCGCGCATAATCATGGTAACGCCGTCTTACATGCTCTCCATTCTTGATGAGTTCCGCCGCCAGGGGATCGACCCACGCCAGTCTTCGCTCGCCGTCGGCATATTCGGCGCCGAGCCCTGGACCAACGCCATGCGCCAGGAGATCGAGCAGGCCTGCGACATGCACGCGGTCGACCTCTACGGCCTGTCGGAAGTGATCGGCCCGGGCGTCGCCCAGGAATGCGTCGAGACCAAGGACGGCCTACACCTTTGGGAAGACCACTTTTATCCCGAGATCATCGATCCGAAGACGGGTGTCGTGCTTCCCGATGGCGAAATGGGCGAACTCGTCTTTACATCGCTCACCAAGCAGGCGATGCCGATCATCCGCTACCGAACACGCGATCTGACCCGTCTGCTGCCCGGCACCGCACGCTCGATGCGGCGCATGGAAAAGGTTACGGGCCGCTCTGACGACATGATCATTCTGCGTGGCGTCAACGTTTTCCCGACGCAGATCGAGGAGTATATTTTGAGATGTCCGGGCCTTGCGCCTCATTTCCAGATCGAACTGACGCGGAATGGCCGGCTCGACGCCATGACCATCAAGGTCGAAGCAACGGAAACTGCCAGCGACGAAGCCGCACGCGCCGCTTCGGCGCGCGAGCTTGCCGACTACATCAAAGGCACGATCGGCATCAACACTAATGTCGACGTCGGCGAGCCGGGCGCCGTCGAACGCTCACTCGGCAAGGCACGGCGCGTCGTCGACAATCGCCCGAAGGATTAGTTAGAGCGTTTCCGGTTTAGCCGGAATCGCAACGAGGGAGCGCAGGCGACCCGCCGCATTGCGGCGCCCCTCGGAGGCCGGCCGTTAGGCCGAATCGCCGTGAGAGAAAAGACAGATAGATCCATTTCCACGTAAGTCGGAAATGATCTAGAACCAATCTACCCAATCCCCATCAATCGCCAGATCGGCATGTCGGCGAAGCCGGCCATCAGGTCCGTCTTGGTCGTGTAGAGCACCAGGACCAGCAGGCCGATTGGCAGCATGACGATGTGCAGGAAGCTCAGCGTGTTGTCGAGCCAGGCCCGCTTGGCGACGCGGGCGTTGATCCTCAATATCGAAACAATGATCATGACGCTCACCATCATGTAGTCGAACATGAAGATGCGGTCTGAGATCGTCGCCGTATCGGTGTCGATTTGTGGCAGCGACAGGTAGAGCGCGACGGCTGCGAGCAGGGCCGTCACCTGGATCGTGGCGATCGCCTCGAGATGCGCTTTCGGGATGAAGATCGAGAGGTAGGCCACGATCAGGATGAACGCCAGCGGCACGATCACGCGGATGTAGTAATCGGTCGTCTCACGCTTCAACTGCCAGACGTAGCGCGTGTTGTAGAATGGCACGATGCTTGGCGTGTGCGTGAAGGCATCGACGACCGGCACGAAGTCCTCGAGGAACGACACGTATTCGCGTTCGGGTATCCAGCCCTCACTCGCCACATCCCGGTCGCGCAATTCCGGCGGTGGCGGCTGGATGATGAACGTTTTGTCGCCGCTCTTGGCCTGCAGGTCGATCGAGAACTGCTGCACGTCGAAGGGATAGTTCGAAAAATCGGGTGTGAAACGGAAGCGACCGGAGACTTTGTAGATCCGCATATCGCGGGGATAGGCATCGCTCTCGCCGCCCGGGTGCAGTACCTCGAGGGCGATCTGGCGGCCGCTGCCGCCGGTGCCGCGTATGTTGCTCGGATCTATGAAGGCGTTGGTAAACGCGATGTCATCGATCGAGAACCGATCGGTCGCGCGCATCGATAGGTAGAATTCGGCAAAAAATGACTTGGCGTTGTTGTCGACGCTGTAGATGCGGATCAGGTCGACATCGAGATAGAGCGTTTCGATCTGCTTGAGTTTGCCGTTTCGCACCCGTACGAACTGGCTGGGCGCAAGCTGCGCGCGGCCGAGGCCTTGCGGCAGGATGGTGATGAACGGCGTCTGGGCGCGGACCCGGTCGCTCGAATGGAACGACCAGTTCTCGAACGTGCCGGCAAAGGCACCACGCCCGACGGTGTATTTTCGGCCGAGATCATCGAGGACGGCTGCCCTCAGTTTTTCGATCTTCTCGCCGCGCGCGACACGCGATGCGCTGGTCGCGACCAGTTTGACCATGTCGGCGTACAATGCACCGACGCGAACGGCCCGCAGGTTGGTCGGTGAAAAGGCGTCGGCTTCATAGGTCGGCTGGCACAAACCCTTCTGCCAGCCCGGTGCTTCGCCGACCCGCCGTCCCTCGAAGATCCAATCATCAGGATTGCCGCGGCTCAGGACATTGAGAATTCGGTCACTCTCGACCTCCGGCACCTCGGCCCAGGTCATGCCGAAGATCGGTGCGGGATATTTGGCTGCCGCATTCTTGACCTCCTTGCTGAAGCGTCCGATCAGGAAGATCTGTGGTGTGACTTGGGCCTCAATCAGCTTCTCGATGACGTCGTCCGTGCGTGAGGTGCCGACAGCAAGAACCAGCATGTCGGGCTGGGTGCGCTTGATGTCCTCGATCGCAACAGTCATCTGCTCACCGTCGAGAAAACCACCCGAGCCGCCAAGTGCCTTTATGCGGTGCGTGCGTCCCATGCGCTCCGGACCGAGCGTCTCCTGCAATCCCTTGTCGATTGCGTCGACATAGCGCGCACCGCTACGGCCGATGAAGGTAACCTTCTTGTAGTTCATGGCTTCGATGAAGCGCGCCATCACCGGTACACGTTCGACCTCCTGGGCCGGGCGGGTCGAAAAGACATGCGGGTATTTCTCGAATATAGCGCCGACCGAAATGTGCGAGATAAACGGGACCGTGTGCTTTGCAAACTCATCGCCGAGCGCATCGAAAACCGCGGTTGATCGTGTCGAACTGCGCAGCCCGATCATCGCCAGCAGTTCCGGCACCTCGAATGCCTCGCGGATGTTGGCGATCGCGGTCTTGGGATCGCGGCGATTGTCGAACACCTTGAGGACGATCGGACGACCGTTGACGCCGCCGCGCGCGTTGATCGTGTTGGCTGCCAACTGGCTCAGGCTGCGGGCCGCCTCGACGTAGCCGTTGCTGTAGCAGCGGTCGCTGCGCGAATCGAGGAACAGGGCAATGTTGAGCGGCGGTCCGGCCGCAGCGACGGCCTCGTCCTGCGCCGTGGCCGATTGCAGATTGAGGGCAATTAGCGCTGCCGAAACAAGCAGCGTCCAAACCAGCCGACGATACACCACGATGCACTCCAAGCAACGGTCCATACGACAACTTCGCAGCCAAGTAGCTCGCGCATTGATACAAAGATCCAGTGCCAAAGTCGCTTGAAAGCGTGCTGCAACCGGCTAGTGTGTCCCCTGGACCACTGTGATTTCGAACCGATGAGCATTGGTCCCTTGGCTGACTGTCGTAGAGATCTACGCGGGGGCTGGCCGCCGGATTCTGTCCGGTTTGTCAGGAGGAAGCAAATTCATGCAACTGACTTCGCAGCACCATCAGGCCGACGATTACGCAGCTGTCCAGGAATATTTCCACAGCCGCAACTGGACCGATGGCCTGCCGATCGTGCCGCCGACACCCGACGCGGTTCAGGCCTGTCTCGACTGGGTCGTGATGCCGCCTGACCAGTTGGTTGGCATCGAGCCGGTCCGCGAGCGGCCCGTCACGGCCGAGAAGCTCGCGATCAACGCGGTCATGGCCGGCTGTCTGCCGATGCATTTCCCTGTGGTCGTTGCAGCGTTCTCAGCGATGCTGCGCGAACCGTTCCTCCTGCACGGCGCGACGGCGAGTACCGGCGGCTGTGCCGTGCTCGTCATCATCAATGGTCCGGTCCGCGATGAACTTGGCATGGACGGCACCTTCAACGTGCTCGGCTCCAGCGATCGGGCGACGACGGCGATCGGCCGGGCGATCAGGCTGGTGCTCGCCAATCTGCTCGATGTCAGGCCCGGCCACATCGACCGTTCGACATTCGGCCACCCGGGCAAATTCAGCTATTGCCTCGCCGAGGACGAAGCCAATTCACCCTGGCTGCCGCTTGCCGACGAACAGGGCATCCCGCCGGGGCTTTCCGCCGTCACGGTCATGGCCGCCGGCAGTCCGCGCCAGATCATGAACGAGTGGACGACGAAGCCTGAAGAGATCCTCGACACGTTTGCCGCCGAGATCCGAGCCAACATGCGCCACTATTCGATCTGGCCCGGCAACTACGCGATCATCGTGCCGCCGCAGCTCCGCACTCATTTCGCAGCAGCCGGCTGGTCGAAGGCGGACATCCGCAACTACGTCTACGAAAAGGCACGAATCACGCGCAGCGAATGGGCCGAATGCGGCAAGGCCGCGGTGGTCGGCGACAAGGGCGAGAGGGAATATGCCGCCCTGCCCGATCCCGATCACCTGCTGGTCGTGGCAGCCGGTGGGCCGGCCGGTGGCTTCGGCATCGTCATCCCGCCGTGGCTAGGCCACAAGAGCCGTGCCGTGACCGTTGCCATCGACGCCTGCGTCGACTGCGAGTAGGCGGGTTCGATAGAGCGGTAATTGCGTATGGCCATTCTACCGCCCCACGGGCGCCGGCTCGTCATGCAGGCGATACTGCGCCCCGTCACGGACCTTGACGTAATTGCAAGGCTTTTCTGGCCGACACTCCTACCATTTGCGTTGAGCTACCTGCGGTCCAACGTGCGATCGTCGATGGGTAGTGTGGCCGAGACGGCCTATGTGATCATTTTACTGCTGGTGTTCTTTATGCTGCTCGCGCGCGGCCTGGTCGGCTGGCACAGATGGTGCGTGCTCGGTGAGCGACCTGCCATTGCTGACATCTCTATTACTGGCCGCGATGCCGAATACTGGCTGGGCTGGCTGGCGCTTGGTGTTTGGTTCGGGGGTCTGTTCGTGTTGATCACAGTCCCGATCATTTTTGCGTCGAACAAATTCATGATCCCCGATGCCTGGGCCAAGTATCAGTTCGTCCAAATGATATTGGGGCTTGCCGGGTCGGGGGTGGCGGTCATTGTTTTTTCGAGAACCAGCGCGGCTACTGCTCTGGAACTTGTCGCTATCGCCGTTGCTCCAACAATTCGCAGGCCGACAGCCGAGGAACGACATGGCGCGGCCGCTCGACCAGGGTACTGGCAGGCTCTTGCCATTGTTGTGCTGGTCGGTCCATTGGTCGAGGAAGTCGCCGATCAATTCGAGATGGCTCCCGTTCTTTGTCCGATCCTTGCCTGGGTTGCGTTGACCTACGGGTTCGTTGCGTTTGCGACCGTTCTATCGGTGCACTTTCGCCAGTATTTCTTGCCGTTGGTGGACAATCAATCGTGACAGTCGGATTTTGCGCCGATAGGTTGATCGCCTGACGACTGGAGAGATCAGCCAATGGCAATCGAATTTCTCGATCCAACGCATGAGGAAGGCTCGGCCGGGTTCAAGGCGGCACCGCGATTGGCCAAGCTCGAGGGCGCGACCGTTGCCATTGTCTCGAACGGCAAGCGCAACACCGTCCCGTTCTTCGATGCGATGGCCGATGAATTGCGCACCAAATACAAGGTCGCAGATGTCGTTCGGATCACGAAATCGAACTATTCGGCGCCGGTCGAGGCCGCCCTGCTCGAAGAAGCCGAGAAATGGCAGGCGATCATTTCCGGAATCGGTGATTGAGGCAGCTGTTCGTCGTGCAGTTTGCACGACTCGGTGATCGGCGAACGCCTCGGCCTGCCCTCGGTCAGTGTCATGACCAGCCAGTTTGTCAGCGCTGCCGAACTCATGTCGCGTGCGCTCGGGGCAGACGGCTTTCCGTTCGTGGTGATCGAGCACCCGATCTCGAGCGCCAGCGGCGACGCCCTAGATCAGCGGGCGCGACAGGCCGCCGCCGAGAGTGCGGCGATCCTGCTGGGTGATAGCTCAAGCTGAACCGGCATTTGAAGGATGGGCGGCAGCCGGTGCCACCGCCCAGAGATCTCAGCCGCCGAATTGGCGCTGCCACCAACCGCGGCGCTGGGGTTGCTTGGCAGCCGGCGCTTCGCTTGGCGTCTGATCGTCCTCGGTTTTGGCACCCTCTTGGGCGTGGCCGTTCGTCGCTCCGACAACGACGCGTTGCATGACGGGTTCGCCGGCGATCGGATTGAAACGGGCGGCACGGCTGCGCTCGGTTTCATCGTCCTCGGCCGCATCATCCTCGGATGATGCCATCTCGGCTGTCCGGTCATCACCGGATGCAATCGCTTCGTCGGCATGATCGTCGCCGGCGACATCATCGGTGGTCGCATCCGCTGCATCGGCCTCGACAGGCTCGTCGACCGCCAAGGGTGCGGACACCACATCATCGCCAGCAGCAAATGCCTCGTCCGCTTCTGACGGTACTGTCTCGGCTGCAGTTGGGTCGAGCGACTGCATGCGCGAGGCAACCGTCGGTTCATCGGCCGCCGGCGCAGCAGCTGCGGCGGCTATGTCGTCTGTATCGTTGTCGGCGTCTGCAACCATATCCCAGCTGGCAGCAGCGACGACAACGTCGACGTCATCGCTTGGCGCCTCATCGGCATCAGCGGCATCGCCAGCCGACGGGACATCGTCATGGCCCGACGCCTCCCGGTCGTCATTGAAATCGATGACCGGCTGCTCGGCGCCCGGCATCGCGACATCATCAGGCGATGCACCGACGCGCTGTTCACGATTGCGTCGCCCGCCACGCCGACCGCGCCGGCGTGAACGCCGCGGCCGCGCGTCGCCGGCATCATCACCCTGGGCGTCGACCTCGCCGTTCTCCGTCTCTTCATCACCGGCAACGTCGCCATCATCCGCCGGCGCCGCAGTGAGTGGTTCCGCCTCATCGCCCTCGTCGTCGCGTCGTCCGCGCCGCCGCCTACGCCGCCGCGACTTGCGCTCGCCGCGCTCATCGCCGGCTTCTTCATCGTCAGCTGTTCGGGCGGTGAAGCCCGTGTCGATGTTGACGGCTTCGCGCCGCGTCGGCCGTGCCGCGACCTCGCCTTCGATATGCAGCGGGTCGATCGCAAAGCTCGCACCTTGATGATTGTCCGAAGCGCGGATGTGGATCGTGACCCCGTAGCGGTCTTCGAGCTCCTGAATGAACCCGCGCTTTTGATTGAGCAGGTAGAGTGCGACCTCCGCCGAAGTCGAGGCCACGCAAGAGCGTGCGCGACCAGCAATCAGCGTATCTTCGAGCGCGCGCAGCACAGCCAGCGACACCGACTCCGTCGAGCGCACGATGCCGCTGCCCTGGCAATGGGCACAGGGCATCGTCGAGCCTTCGAGGACACCAGTGCGCAATCGCTGGCGCGACATCTCAAGCAGGCCGAAATGCGAAATTCGGCCGATCTGAATGCGTGCCCGGTCAGAACGCAGGCAGTCCTTGAGCTTGCGCTCGACCGCCCGGTTATTGCGCTTTTCCTCCATGTCGATGAAGTCGATCACGATCAGCCCGGCGAGGTCCCGCAATTTGAGCTGGCGGGCAAGCTCGGCGGCCGCTTCGAGATTGGTCTTGAGCGCCGTTTCTTCGATCGAAAATTCGCGTGTCGCCTTGCCGGAGTTGACGTCGACGGCGACCAGCGCCTCGGTCTGATTCACCACTAGGTATCCGCCCGAGGGCAGCTGCACGACGGGGCTGAACATCGCGTTCAGTTGCTGTTCGATGCCGAACTTGGCAAACAGTGACTGACGTTCGTCGTGTCGCAGCACGTTCTTGGCATGGCTCGGCATCAGCATGCGCATGAAGCCCTTGGCTTCTTTGTGCGCGGTTTCGCCGGCCACCAGGATTTCGTCGACGTCTTTCGAATAGAGATCGCGGATCGAGCGCTTGATCAAATTGCCTTCCTCGTAGACGAGGCAGGGCGCGCTCGATTCGAGCGTCAGGCTGCGAACGTTTTCCCAGAGCCGCAGCAAGTAGTCGAAGTCGCGCCGGATCTCCTGCTTGGTTCGAGAGGCACCGGCGGTGCGGATGATCAGTCCCATGCCTTCCGGTACGTCGAGTTCCTGGGCGATCGCCTTGAGGCGCTTGCGGTCCTGAATGTTGGTGATCTTGCGCGAGATGCCACCGCCACGCGCGGTGTTGGGCATCAGTACCGTATAGCGACCGGCGAGCGACAAATAGGTGGTCAGCGCCGCGCCCTTGTTGCCGCGCTCTTCCTTCACGACCTGGATGAGAACGATCTGGCGGCGTTTGATGACTTCCTGGATCTTGTACTGGCGAACGCGGCGGCGTGGCCGCTCGGGGCGTCCGCGTGATCTCGTCCGGCGCCTGCTGGTCGGCTCGTCGTCGACGTCAGCGTCATCGCCGGCGTACATTTCGTCGCTGTCGTCCTCGCCGTCATTGAGGCTTTCGACGACATCGTCCTCGTCGCGATCGCCGTCGTCATCGTTCTCGTCGTCGACGTCACTGCCGGTGTCCGCCCCGTCATCATCGGACGCCGCATTCATCGACTCGATGGCAGGCTCATCGCTATCGTCAGCCTCGGCCGACTGGTCCGTCGGCACATCATCGAGGGATGCCTCGGGCTCCGACCGCAGCACGTCTTCCGCGTCGGTCTGAATATCGAGTGCCTGACTGCGCGGCGTCTCCGGTTCGACCTCGGGTGCCGTGGCCGCCGTCTCCTCGTCCGTCTCGCCAGCGGCTTCAACAACGGGCTCCTCGGGTGGCAGGTAGGCCGTGACGTCTATGGCGATGGCTTCGAAATCGGGCTCGGCCGCGCCATGCACGGGTTCATCACCATCTGGTGCCGCTGCTTCGTGATCGTCCCGATCTTCGACTTCGGTGGCAACCGGCTCTAGAGCTGATACATCCACATCGCCGGTTTCGTCCGCATTCGTGGCGCCGTCAGATTCCTGGTCGTCATCGTCGGAGGCTTCGCCAGGCTCGCCATCCGCGCGGGCTTCTTGCGGATAGGGGGCATCGTCGTCGTCGTCGGCTTCATCGGCAAGCGCTGCTTCGCGCTCGCGCGCTTCTTCTTCAAGCAGGGCGAGTTTGTCGGCGTGCGGGATCTGATAGTAGTCGGGGTGGATTTCCGAAAACGCCAGGAAGCCATGGCGGTTGCCGCCATAGTCGACGAAGGCGGCCTGCAGCGACGGCTCGACGCGTGTGATTTTTGCGAGATAAATCGAGCCGCGCAGCAGTTTTCTCGCTGCCGACTCGTAGTCGAATTCCTCTACGCGGCCATCGCGCAGGACCACCACCCGGGTCTCCTCGGCGTGGGTGGCATCGATAAGCATCTTGTTCTTTGACATCGAAATTGTTCCTTGATGACGCGCCGCGCGTCGTCACCGCCTCTGCCGATTGATCCGGCATGGCGGGCTGTCGCTGGCTTGCGCGTCGGAGGTTGGGTTTGCTTGTGCAACAGGGAAGGAACATCGGGGCGTGGCTCAGGCGACGACCCGGCAGGACTACCCGGACCACGAGTCAGCCCGGCCAACAATCGATCGCGCGGAGTTCCAGACCACCGGTTCGGGGTCTCTCCGGGATGATCGGGTCGCGCTTGTGGTTTGGTGCGGTCGTCCATCGTTCGTTTCAAATTTAGGTGCCCGGCAATGTTCGCCGGTGCGGCTGGGGCCTCGAGACGAGGCGCGCGAAACAGCCTTTTTGGCTGCAATAAACTGCTTGGCGGTGTCCCTTCCCAGGTCTGCCGCGCCAAAGCGAGAATCGGTTCGTTCCGGCTGCAGGTTTCCGGACCATTTGATCCGGGCGACTTTTCAGCCGACAAAAAGTCACTTGAAACTGGCCAATATCGGATTGGCACTCCTGATGTGGCAGATTTGCCACGACGTGCCCATATTAACATACCGTAAGCCTGCATATGGCTCGGCATGTGATGCCGCCACCACTTGATTGCAAGCCCTAACGCTACTGACAGCATAGCCGCTTGGACCGGCCTACGCCCTCAACGCGAATTGACGTCGGGCACTCGAACGTGTTTACGGCGAGGGCGTTGGCAACGCAAGTTGATTGCGCATCGATCCTCAACGATTGTGCTGCCTGTGTTGCTGGAATCAATATGATCCCTTCTGGAAAACAATGTGTTAAGCGCTCGCCCCAGCTGCTGGCGCGGGCCATTTTGGTGTCATGATTGCGACACAGGATTTGCCTCATTGACCGACAGAACCAAGACAATGCGCCTCGCATTCAAGCAATGGATATGGGCCGCGGTTTGGCAGCGGGCAGGTTGCCCGGCGGCCTGTGTGGTGGTGCTGGCCGCTTTGCTTACCGGTAACATTGCCGGCATCGCGCAGGCACAATCCAAGTTCGACACGAGAGAACGCCCAACGACGATCAAAACGACGTTCATCATCGACGTCGAGATAACGGTTTCCGGTCGTTCGACACAATTCAGTCTGATCTCGATCGGCAAGCTCACGCCGCAGATCTATCCCATCGCGGATCCCGACCGGCTGGTCGTCGATGCCCAGGATGCCGCATTTCGTCTGCCGCGCCGGCTGGCAGGTCGCCAGGGTGGCCATGTCAATCAGTTCCGCTATGGCTTATTGGGCCCCGGCCGCGCCCGCATGGTTTTGGATCTTGCGCGCGGAACGGAGGTTGCAGCCGTCGCCAGCCGCAACCGACATGGCGACATCTTCGAACTCAACATCGAGCTCATCGATTCCTGGCGCCCGACCACCATTGCCCCGGCCGCCCCACCGCCCGCCACGCGTCCTGCCGCTCCGGTTGTCGAGAAAACACCTCCCAAGAAGCGACCGATTATCGTGATCGACCCCGGCCACGGCGGCCTCGATCCCGGTGCCGTCGTCAATCGCGTCTATCTCGAAAAGGCGATTGTCCTGCAGGTCGCCCGGAGATTATCCCGGCGGCTCGGTCGGTCCGGACGCTACGAGGTCACCATGACGCGCACCGGCGACACTTATCTGTCGCTCGATGAGCGCATCGAAAGATCGCGGGCCGCCGGTGCGTCGCTGTTCATCTCGCTGCATGCCGACTCGATCCAGGATGCGGCCCAGGCCAAGTCGGTTGCGGGCGCTGCCGTCTACATCCTTTCCGCACAAGCTTCAGACGCCGAAGCAAGGCAACTCGCGGAAAAGGAAAATGCCGCCGATCGGCTGGCCGGTATCATGCCGCCGCGCGCGGCCGAGAGCGAAGGTGTGCGTAACATTCTTGTCGATCTCCTGAGCCGTGAGACGCAGCAACGCTCGCAACGCTTCCGCCGGTTGCTGGTCGCCGCCATGCGCCGCAACGTACCGGTATCGCGACGGCCCTACCGGTCGGCCGCCTTCCATGTCCTCAAGCAGACGGAGACGCCGGCAGCCCTGATCGAGCTTGGCTACATGACCAACCCGCACGATATGCTGCTGATGCGCCAGAAAGAGTGGCAGGAGCAAATGGCCAAAGCGATCACCGAAGCCATAGTCGACTTCTTTCGCGAATAGCCGTAAAGCCTGCGGCAACAATGCCACAATCCGCTTTGGCCGAATGGGCCGGTGGTCATTCACTTGCCCGCTTGTACGATTTTCGCCACGAAGTAAACGGAGTTTTCAACGGCTTGGGGGCAGGCATTTGTCGGTCGGCGGCTTAACATTGCGCCCGACGGCGACTAGAGCAATATCCGACCGGACGAAATCGGTTGCGAACATTTCGATGCCGTCCGGTCGGATGGAAATTGCTCTAGAAATGATGCAGATAAAGCATCTTTATCCGCGCGGAACAGAACCGCTACGCGGTTCCATCCGATCGGATGATGCTCTAGTATCGTTGCGTGTCCGGCTGCGCCGAACGGGTTGTTTCTCGGCTCGATGGCGTAAAGGCGGCCAAAGTGGCGTCAATGATCCGACCGTTCCGATAGATCGATGGGAGCTAGGTAATGCGACCGCCGGCTTTGCCGCCATCTGTTCTTGCACCTGAGAAAAAGCCACGCAAGAAGCGCAAGCGACGGCGTCAGAAGAGTTTTCTTCTGGGGTTCCTGGGCTTCGCATTCGCCGCTGGCATGTTCATAACGATCGCCGTGCTCGGGGTTGCCGGCTATTTCGTCTGGCAGGCCTCCCAGGATTTGCCGAGCTACGACAGCCTCGCCAAATACGAACCACCCGTGATGACCCGGATTCATGCCAATGACGGGTCGCTGATTGCCGAATACGCCCGCGAGCGGCGCATCTTCGTGCCGGTCAACACGGTGCCGAAGATCGTCGTCGGTGCCTTCCTGTCGGCCGAGGACAAGAACTTCTATCATCACACCGGCCTCGACTTCCGCGGTATCGCGATCGCGCTTTACCGCCACCTGGTGCTGCGCCGCCGCCTGGTCGGCGCTTCGACCATCACGCAACAGGTCGCCAAGAACTTCCTGCTTACCAACGAACGCTCGTTTCAGCGCAAGCTCAAGGAAGCAATCCTCGCAATCCGGATCGAGAAAGCCTACTCGAAGGACAAGATCCTCGAACTCTACCTGAACGAGATTTATTTCGGTGTCGGTTCCTATGGTGTCGCGGCGGCGGCATTGAATTACTTCAACAAGGAACTGAAAGACATCACAGCGGAAGAAGCCGCCTATCTCGCGGCCCTGCCGAAAGCGCCGAACAACTACCATCCCTACCGCAAGACCAAGGCGGCAATCGAGCGGCGCAACTGGATCCTCGGTGAGATGGCGGAAAACGGCTACATCACGAACGAGGAGCGCGACACAACCCGCGCCAAGCCGCTCAGCGTCGAATTGCGCAAGTTCGGCTCCCACATCTTTGCCGCCGAGTTCTTTGCCGAGGAGGTGCGCCGCTCGCTGCTTTCCCAGTACGGTGAGGACAAACTGTACGGCGGCGGCCTCTCGGTGCGCACCACGCTCGACCCGCACCTACAGCGTCTGGCACGCAAGGCGCTGGTCGACGGGCTCGTCAAATTCGACCGTTCGAAGGGTTGGCGCGGTCCCGTCAAGCAAATCGACGTCGCCGGCGACTGGGGCAAGACGCTCGCCGAAATCTCGATGCCTCGTGATATCGCGCCGTGGCGCATGGGCGTCGTGCTTTCGGCCGAGAAAACCAAGATCATCGTCGGCCTGCGCCCGGCGACACTCGACAGCGGCAAGGTGGCAGCAGCTCGCGAGGCGGTCGAAATCCCGCTCAAGGGCATGAAGTGGGCCGGCCAGTTCCGCGCCAGCGACAAGTCCAAGGGCCCGGCGCCACGCCGGGCGAGCGACGTCGTTGCGCCCGGCGACGTGATCTACGTTGCACCGACCAATCCGAAGGATCTGGCGGGTGCCTGGGAACTGATGCAGGTGCCGGAGGTCGGCGGCGGCTTGGCTGCCATGGACCCGAACACCGGCCGCGTGCTCGCCATCGTCGGCGGGTTTTCCTTCGACATCTCCCAGTTCGACCGCGCCATTCAGGCCAAGCGCCAGCCGGGTTCGTCGTTCAAGCCGCTGGTCTACGCTGCCGCCCTCGACAATGGCTACAAGCCAACGACCATCGTGGTCGACGCGCCGATCGAGATCGACCAGGGTCCCGGCAAGGAGGTCTGGCGGCCGGAGAACTACAACAAGTCCAAGTCCTATGGCCCCTCGACTTTACGCCTTGGCATCGAGAAGTCGCGCAACCAGATGACCGTGCGCCTTGCGCAAAACATCGGCATGCCGCTGATCACCGAGTATGCGCGCCGCTTCGGCGTTTACGACGAACTGCTGCCGGTGCTGTCGATGTCGCTTGGTGCCGGCGAAACGACTCTGCTGCGCATGGTGACCGCCTACTCCGTTCTCGCCAACGGTGGCCGGCAGGTGCGCGCCACGCTGATCGACCGCATCCAGGACCGCTGGGGCAAGTCGGTTTGGCGTCATGACTCGCGCACCTGTGAGGGCTGCCGGGCCGAGGTCTGGTCCGGACAGGAAGAGCCCGAGATCCCGGATGACCGGCGCCAGGTGATCGACCCGCATACCGCCTACCAGGTCACCTCGATGCTCGAAGGCGTGGTCAGAAGGGGCACGGCGACCGTTGTCAAGCGCATGGTGCCAGACGTGCCGCTGGCCGGCAAGACCGGTACGACCAACGATTCGCGCGATACCTGGTTCGTTGGTTTCGCGCCCGACCTCGTGGTCGGCGTCTTCGTCGGTTACGACACACCGCAGCCGATGGGGCGCAGCGCCACCGGCGGCCAGGTCGCAGCGCCGATCTTCGCCAACTTCATGAAGGCTGCCATGGCCGGGCGTCCGGTCGTACCGTTCCGCATCCCGCCCGGTATCAAGCTGGTGCCCGTCGACCGCAACACGGGCCTGCGCGTGCGCCGTGGCGAAAAGAACGCCATCATCGAGGCGTTCAAGCCCTACGAAGAGCCGGACGATCCAAACTCCTTCCTCGGCTATCAGAGCGAGGACGGCATCTACGGCGGTAATCCGAGTTCGGGACGCGGCAACGTCTATTGAACATCGGCGACCTCTGTCTGCCGGCCGGGCATGGTTTACAGATGCCCGGTCAGCGCTTATATGCCGCCGTTCAAATCATTCGAACCAGTTGCAAGAGACAGGAGCGCTCCGATGCGCGCCGAAGCCGAAAAGATCGCCAGCGACATCACCCAGTCCTTTGCCATCCTCAGGAGGCATCTTTGACTGGGATACGATCGACGAGCGCCTAGCCGAACTCAATCACCGAGCCGAAGACCCGGATTTGTGGACCGATCCTACGGTCGCCCAGAAGGTGATGCGCGAGCGCCAGCTTGTCGACAAGCAGGCGAACGGCTTTCGCGATCTCGAGCAGAAGTTCGAAGACGCCGTGACGCTGATCGAGCTGGGCGAGATGGAGGAAGACGCCGACGCCATCGCGGAAGGCGAGGCGGCATTGCGTGACGTCAGGGATCTGGCGCAGCGCCAGGAGGTCGAGGCGCTGCTGTCGGGCGAACTCGACGGCAATGATACATACCTCTACATCCAGGCCGGCAGCGGCGGCACGGAAAGCCAGGATTGGGCCGCGATGCTCGCGCGCATGTACCTGCGCTGGGCGGAACGGCGCGGCTTCAAGGTAACGATGCTCGACGAAAGCCCCGGCGAAGAAGCCGGAATCAAATCGGCGACCTTCGAGATCCGCGGCGAGAATGCCTACGGCTGGCTCAAGACCGAGCGCGGCGTGCATCGCCTGGTGCGCATTTCACCGTTCGATTCCAACGCGCGCCGGCACACCAGCTTTGCAGCCGTCAAGGTTTCGCCCGTGCTCGATGACAGCATCGAGATCGACGTCAACGAAAGTGATTGCCGGATCGATACCTACCGCGCATCGGGAGCCGGCGGTCAGCACGTCAATACAACCGATTCAGCGGTGCGCATCACGCACATGCCGTCGGGTGTCGTGGTTGCCTGCCAGCAGGAGCGTTCCCAGCACAAGAACCGCGCGACGGCCTGGTCGATGCTCAAGGCGCGCCTCTACGAACTCGAAATTGAAAAGCGCGAAGCCAAGGCCAGTGCCGAAGCGGCCGCGCTGACCGACATCGCCTGGGGCCATCAGATCCGCTCGTATGTTCTGCAGCCCTATCAGATGGTCAAGGACGTGCGCACGGGCGTTGAAAGTTCCGATCCAGCCGCCGTCCTCGACGGTGATCTCGATCAATTCATCGAGGCAGCCCTTGCCGAGCGCGTCGAAGGCGCCGGCCAGAGCGAAATCGAGGATCTGCAATAGGACGACGGTCACACCGCCGCACTTCCCTCAGGCGCTGGCGGCAACAGCCGGTTCGGACCTGAAATCGTCAGCGCTGAACAGCGAAGCGAAGGGCAGTTTCTGTTCTGCATAGAACTCGACCGCGCCCTCGCAGCGATCAACGATCGACAGCACCAACGCCACGCGACCGCCGGCATCCTGCACGGCGCGTACCGCATCCATTGCCGATCCGCCGGTCGTCGTCACGTCCTCCAGGACGACGACGGTCTTGCCGGCAAGGTCTTCGACACCCTCGAGCACCTTCTTGGTGCCATGGTCCTTGGGCCGCTTGCGCACCAGGAAACCGAATGTCCGAAGTCCGCGTTTGTTCGCAGAACTGATCACCGGCGCGATCAGCGGCACCGCACCCAGTTCCAGGCCGCCGACATAATCTGGTTTGATCGCCTCGATGCGGTCGCAGATCAGTTCGCTCAGCAGGTCTACGGCATCGGGATGGAGCATGGTCATCTTCATGTCGAAGTAGAAATTGCTCTCCTTGCCGGACGACAGCTTCTTGACCGCGCCTTGCGAGAAGGACCGGTCCCTGATCACGGCGAACAACCGCTCACGCTTTTCCTGTTTATCCATGATATGCCATCCCGATGCGATCTGCCCGTTTGCGGCACGTCCTGGCGCACCGCCGCTTGTTCTGTGCGAGGTTCATATCGCCTAATGGGGGCATTTCAAAGCTCTGGTCGCCTGAGATCTGTGCGCAAAGGCGGGGTCGCGGCCACTGCCGGGGCGGCAGCCGATTTCCGGTTGCGAATGGAATTCTTCGGGATCGACTAGGCGGACAGCAATTCCGCAGCACCGATTGGTGGTCCGCTACAGCGCCCGAAGCGAATCGAGCGCGGCATTGGCCATGAACCGCTTGGCGTCGTCGCCGGCGTCGGCAAGTTCCTGTTCAGCCGTTTTGATCAGGCCATCGATCGTTTCGCGGTCGATACCGTCCAGGTCGATCGCCTGTTCTGCCAGCACGTTGAGCGTATCGGGCGTGAACTCGGCAAAGCCGTCCTTGACGAAGATTCGGCGCGTCGTGCCGCCGTCGATCACCGAAATCGTGCCCGGCCGCAATGTCACTACCACCGGCGCGTGCCCTGCCAGAACGCCAAGGTCGCCTTCGGCGCCGGGCAGGACGACATGCTCGACCTCTTCGGAAAGCAGCACGCGTTCAGGACTGACCAGTTCGAATTTAAACTTACCCGCCATTGGGCCTTCCTCTACGTCTGCCTCATCCAGCACCGCTTAACGCGGTCAGGGGCTATTGCTGTATTTCACCTTCACTGGCGATCTGCGCCTGAACCACTTCGGGATCCTGCAGCTTCGTTCCGCAAAACGGGCAGAAGAAGATCGGGTGGTCGATCATGCCCGCATCACCCTCTTCGAGCTCCACCAGGCCAACCGCTGCGTACAGAATTCCGTCGGGGCCGACAGAAATGAGAGGCTCGAAGCCGTCGCCGTCAATCAGTTCACTCAGTTCGGCACAGCAGGTGCCGAAGCGGTGTCCGCCAGTTGGTGCACCATTGCCATTTTGACCATCAGCCATGCGCGCCAACGTTCCTGATTGTCGGCATGCATCGAGGCATGCCGACATTGCTTGAGGCCAGCTTTAAGCGGCTTCGGCCAGTTTCTCGGCCTTCTCGATCGCTTCCTCGATGGTGCCGACCATGTAGAATGCCGGTTCGGGAAGGTGATCGTAATCGCCGTTGATCAGGCCCTTGAAGCCCTTGATCGTATCTTCCAGCGACACCTGAACACCGTCGGAGCCCGTGAACACGGCGGCAACGTCGAATGGTTGCGACAGGAAGCGCTCGATCTTGCGGGCACGGGCAACGACCAGCTTGTCGTCTTCAGAAAGCTCGTCCATGCCGAGGATCGCGATAATGTCCTGAAGTGCCTTGTAGCGCTGCAGAACCTCCTGCACGCGGCGTGCGGTGTTGTAGTGCTCGTCGCCGAGAATGCGCGGGTCGAGCATGCGCGAGGTCGAATCGAGCGGGTCGACCGCCGGGTAGATGCCCTTCTCAGCAATCGACCGCGACAGCACGGTCGTTGCGTCGAGGTGGGCGAAGGTCGAGGCCGGCGCCGGGTCGGTGAGGTCGTCGGCCGGCACGTACACCGCCTGCACCGACGTAATCGAGCCTTTGTTGGTCGATGTGATGCGCTCCTGCATGGAGCCCATATCGGTGCCGAGCGTTGGCTGGTAGCCGACAGCAGAAGGGATACGGCCCAACAGTGCCGACACTTCGGAGCCTGCCTGCGTGAAGCGGAAGATGTTGTCGACGAAGAACAACACGTCCTGGCCCTGGTCGCGGAAGTGCTCGGCAACCGTCAGACCCGACAGTGCGACACGGGCACGGGCGCCCGGTGGCTCGTTCATCTGGCCGTAGACCAGTGCACACTTGGAGCCGGCGGCCGATCCGTTATTCTTGGCCGGGTCGACATTGACGCCCGATTCGATCATCTCATGATAGAGGTCGTTGCCCTCGCGCGTGCGCTCGCCGACGCCGGCGAACACCGAATAGCCGCCGTGCGTCTTGGCGATGTTGTTGATGAGTTCCATGATCAGCACGGTCTTGCCGACGCCAGCGCCGCCGAACAGACCGATCTTGCCGCCCTTGGCATAAGGTGCCAGCAGGTCGACGACCTTGATGCCGGTGACCAGGATCTCGGCTTCCGTCGACTGGTCCACGAGTTCGGGTGCCTGGGCGTGGATCGGTGCCGTCTGATTGGCGTTGACGGGACCGGCTTCATCCACGGGGTTGCCGATGACGTTAATGATGCGGCCAAGCGTTTCGTCACCGACCGGCACCGCGATCGGCAGGCCGGTATCCGTCACGATCTGGCCGCGCACCAGACCTTCCGTTGCATCCATAGCAATCGTGCGCACTGTGTTTTCGCCGAGGTGCTGGGCAACTTCGAGGACGAGGCGACCATCCGGATTATCCTTCGACTTGGTCGTTTCATTCGTCGTCTCTAGGGCGTTCAGAATCGAGGGCAGGTGATCATCGAACTGCACGTCGACGACAGCGCCCATGACCTGGCGCACTTGTCCGGTTACTTTGTCAGCCATTTATCCGATCCTTGCGTATTGCGTTAGAGCGCCTCGGCGCCCGAGATGATTTCGATGAGTTCCTTGGTGATCTGGGCCTGGCGCTGGCGGTTGTAGGAGATCGTCAGCTTGTCGATCATCTCGCCCGCATTGCGTGTTGCGCTGTCCATCGCCGACATGCGCGCGCCCTGTTCGGATGCCGCGTTCTCGAGCAGGCCGCGGAAGATCTGGGCGCCGATGTTGCGCTCGAGCAGGAAGCCAAGGATTTCTTCCTGGCTTGGTTCATATTCGTAAATCGCCTGGCCGCCGGTCGCCGGTGCGGCATTGGCTTCTTCTGCAGCTTCGAACTTGGCCGGGATCAACTGCAGCGCCGTCGGGACCTGCGAGATAACGGATTTGAACTCGGAGAAATAGATCGTGCAGACGTCGAACTCGCCGGCCTCGAACATCGAGAGCACCTGGCGTGTGACCTGCTCGGCATTGGCAAACCCGATCTGTTTGACCTCGCGGAAGTCGACACGATCGACGATCAATGCCTCGAAGTCGCGCTTCAGGATATCGACCCCCTTACGCCCGACGCACAGAAGCTTGACGGTCTTGCCTTCGCGCTGCAGGCGCAGGATGTCGGCCCGGGCCATGCGCACGATGTTGGAGTTGAAGCCGCCGCACAGGCCACGCTCTGCCGTCATCACGACGAGGAGATGAACGTCCTGTTTGCCGGTACCGACCAGCAACGGTGAGGCATCACCGCCCGCTCCATCGCCTGCCGACTGGTTGAGATTGGCCATTACCGCACCCATACGCTCGGCATAGGGCCTGGCCGAGATCGCAGCTTCCTGGGCGCGGCGCAACTTGGCGGCAGCCACCATCTGCATGGCCTGCGTGATCTTCCGTGTCGCCTTGACCGAGGCGATACGGTTTCTGAGGTCCTTTAAGCTCGGCATGCGGCGCCCCGCGCCTCCCGTTTTGTCTTAAGCGGTTGGCGGAACGATCAGGCCGTGAAGCCCTTGGCGAACGAATCGAGCGTCTCGACCAGCTTCTTTTCCGACTCATCGGAAAGCGCCTTCTCAGCCCGGATCGTCTCGAGCAGGTCCTTGCCGTCGTTACGCATGTGGCGCAGGAACTCTTCCTCGAACTTGCCGACGGACCCGGTCGGTATGCCATCGAGATAGCCGCGTGTGCCGGCGAAGATCACGACGACCTGCTCTTCCGTCTTGAGCGGCGAGAACTGCGCCTGCTTCAAGAGTTCGGTCAGGCGCTCACCACGGGCCAGCAGGCGCTGGGTTGCAGCATCGAGATCCGAGCCGAACTGGGCGAAGGCTGCCATCTCGCGGTACTGGGCAAGCTCGCCCTTGATCCGGCCGGCGACCTGCTTCATCGCTTTGACCTGCGCCGAAGAGCCGACACGGGAGACCGAGAGGCCGACGTTCACCGCCGGGCGGATGCCCTGGTAGAAGAGGTCCGTTTCAAGGAAGATCTGGCCGTCGGTGATCGAAATCACGTTGGTCGGGATGTAGGCCGAAACGTCGTTGGCCTGAGTCTCGATCACAGGCAGGGCGGTGAGCGAGCCGGCGCCGTGGTCCTCGTTGAGTTTGGCGGCGCGTTCGAGCAGGCGCGAGTGGAGATAGAAGACGTCGCCCGGATAGGCTTCGCGGCCCGGCGGACGGCGCAGCAGGAGCGACATCTGGCGATAGGCGACGGCCTGCTTGGAAAGGTCGTCATAGGCGATCACGGCGTGCATGCCGTTGTCGCGGAAGTATTCGCCCATTGCGCAGCCGGCGAACGGGGCGAGAAACTGCATCGGCGCCGGGTCGGAGGCGGTTGCCGCGACCACGACCGAATACTCGAGCGCGCCGTTGTCTTCGAGCACCTTCACGAACTGGGCAACCGTCGAGCGCTTCTGGCCGACGGCGACGTAGACGCAGTAGAGCTTTTCCGCTTCCGGCGTGCCGGCCTGATTCAAGGGTTTCTGGTTGAGGAAGGTGTCGAGGATGACCGCTGTCTTGCCGGTCTGGCGGTCGCCGATGATCAGTTCGCGCTGGCCGCGGCCGATCGGGATCAGCGCATCGATGGCCTTGAGGCCGGTCGACATCGGCTCGTGCACCGATTTACGCGGCAGGATACCCGGCGCCTTGACGTCGACACGGCGCATCTCGGCACCGTCGATCGGGCCCTTGCCGTCGATCGGGTTGCCGAGGCCGTCGACGACGCGGCCAAGCAAGCCCTTGCCGACCGGCACTTCCACGATCGCGCCGGTGCGCTTGACGGTGTCGCCTTCACGGATCGTGCGGTCATCACCGAAGATCACGACGCCAACGTTGTCGGCTTCGAGGTTCAGCGCCATGCCGCGGATGCCGCCCGGAAACTCGACCATCTCGCCTGCTTGGACGTTGTCGAGGCCGTAGACGCGGGCAATGCCGTCGCCGACCGACAGCACCTGGCCGATCTCGGAGACTTCCGCCTCCTGTCCGAAGTTCTTGATCTGCTCCTTCAGGATCGAGGAGATTTCAGCGGCCCGGATTTCCATCTATCCAACCTCTTTCATGCGCGTCTTGAGCGTTGCAATCTTGGTTTTAAGGGATGAGTCGATCATGCGGCTGCCGATTTTGACGACGAGGCCGCCAAGCAGGGAAGGATCGACCTTGGCATCGATCTGGACGTCTTTGCCGACCGATGCCTTGAGCGTATCTCTGAGTTCGTTGAGCTGGGCGTCGTTAAGCGCCACGGCCGAGGCAACCTCGGCCTGCACCTCGCCGCGCATCTCGGCTGCGAGCGCCTTGAATGCCTTGATGATGTCAGCGGCGGCAAACAGCCGGCGGTTGCGCACCAGCAGCTTGAAGAAATTGAGCGTCAGGCCCGCAACACCGCCCTTGGCCAGGATTGCCTCTAGGGCGCGTGTCTGGTCATCGGCCGAAAACACCGGACTGCGCACCAGCCGGCGCAGATCCTCGCTCTCGTCGAGCAGGCCCGATATGGCATTGAGGTCGCGTTCGACAGCGTCGAGCTGGCCTTGTTCATTCGCGGTATCGAGAAGGGCTGAGGCATATCGCCCTGCCACACCAGCCATCATCGCTTCACTGCTCGCCACGTTCGCTGCTTCCTAGATAACTGGGCCTGAAGTCTAAAGGGCATGTTCGGGAGAGCCCTTCATCCAAGACGACCGAATGCAGGACCCGATATGGGCTCTGAGAGCATGGAAAACCAGCGAACCCCCGGATATCGATTGAGCCAGGAGCCAGCCGTTGCTCGCGAAATCGCGCTGTCTCTAACATGCGTCGCCACGCCCTTCAACGGGTTGCAGCGGGCTTGAATGACGCATTTGCGCCGAAATCTTCAATCAGCGGCAAACCGGCAATCAAAGTGCGACGGCTCGCCCAGCTGAAATGCGCTGTTTTTCCCGGGTTTCAGCCGGAACCAGGGGCTCGTAACCGTCGACTGGCCGTAGCGGCAGCTCGGCTCATGCAACCCGCGTGACAACGGCCGATGATGTCTCCAAAGTCCGATGAACCGGGCATTTGCCGGCAATTTCCACAAGCTTGTCGCGCAATTCCGGGGTGATTTCGCCATCGATGCTGATCACCCTTTCGAAGCGGTCGATCTTGCCGGTACGGCCCTCGGCTGCCGCGACGCAGTCGCTGCAGTGGTCGGCCGGCACCTTGCCGTGGGAAACCTCGACCGTTACGCGGCCAAGCGGCAATTTCTTGTAGCCTGCATACATCCGCAATGTCATCGCGGTGCAGGCGCCAAGGGCCGCTGAGAGAAAATCATAAGGCGATGGCCCGCTGTCGAGGCCACCGACGGAGATCGGTTCATCAGCGAGCAGATGATGGCGCCCGGCAGTCACCGTGTTCTGGAACTTGCCGAGCCCGGTTTCTGCAACGATGACTGTTTCGTGATCGGCATCTGCCGCCGGTTTGCGTTCCATGAGACGGCCCGCCCAAGCCGAGATGATGTCTGCGACGTAGGTCGCGTCCGCCTCCAGACTCAGTAGATGATCAGCCTTGTCGAGCGAAATGAAGCTCTTGGGATGCTTGGCCGCCGCGAAGATCCGGCTTGCATGCTCGATCCCGACGGTCTGATCGAGGGGCGAGTGCATGACCAGTAACGCCCGCTTGAGGTTGGCGATCCGCTCCTCCAGGCGCTGGGCCTGGGCGTCCTCGATGAATTCGCGGCGGATCTTGAACGTTCGGCCCCCGAGGCTGACTTCGGCTTCGCCGGTCGTGTCGATTTCATCGAGGTGGGCGCTGAAATTGTGCAGGACATGTTCGACATCTGATGGTGCTCCGATCGTGATGACACCTTTCGCCTCAGGGATCTCACCGGCAACCGCCAGGACCGCGGCACCGCCGAGTGAATGACCGATCAACAGATCCGGTGGGCCGAAGTTCTCATTCAGATAGGTTGCCGCGGCTTTCAGATCGGCGATGTTCGAGGAAAAGTTGGTATTGGCAAATTCACCGTCGGATGAGCCGAGTCCGGTGAAGTCGAACCTCAGCACACCAATGCCGTGGCTTGCGAGGCCCTGGGCAATGCGTCTGGCGGCCAGGATATCCTTCGAACACGTGAAGCAATGCGCGAACAGTGCATACCCCCTGACCGTTCCAGTCGGCAAATCGAGGCGTGCTGCCAGTTCGCCGCCGCTGGTACCTGGAAACATCAACTTCGTGGAATTGTTCATCGAGAGCATTCTCCATTGACCCAAACGACCGAACAGGACCTATCAACATTGGAAAGGTCTCGATCATATCCTGCCACATGATCAGGCCGCCTTGCGCCATCACGATCTCTCAACTCTTCGCCTGCCGACGGGAACATCGATGCCTGCAATCAGAACAGTACAGGCGCCCGTTACGGCCGGCAGTCCGGCCGCCGGCATGGTGCTGATGGTGCTTGCCATGTCGCTCATTCCGGTAATGGACGGCATCGCCAAAATGCTGAGCGCTCATCACACCACCGTCGAAATCGTTTGGGCACGGTATTTCTTTCATTGCGTGTTGCTCTTGCCGGTCGTCCTGTGGCGCTACGGCCTGGCTGGTTTGCGCCCGAAGCGGCCGTTGCTGCAGTTCGTGCGTGGCGGCACTCTGGTCGTTGCGACGGTTTGCTTTTTCGCAGCGATTGCCGACCTTGCGCTCGCCGATGCGCTGGCAATCGTGTTCATTTATCCGTTCGTTGTAACGGCTCTGTCGCCCGTGCTGCTCGGCGATGGCGTCGGCGTTTGGCGCTGGAGCGCTGTCCTTGTCGGCTTTCTCGGCGCGCTGATCATTATCAGGCCGGGATTTCAAGCGTTGTCGCCGGCCATGATGCTGGCCCTCGCCGCCGGCACTTGCTACGCCGTCTACGTGCTTATAACGCGCAAAATGGCAGGTGCCGAGCGGCCGCTCGTGACACTGCTGATGACGGGCGTTGTCGGCACCATCGCCGCATCGATCGCTTTGCCCTTCTACTGGTCGACACCAACCCCCATGCACTTTGCGATGATGGTCTCGCTCGGGGTGATTGCAGCGGCTGGCCACTATTTGATCATCGTCGCTCACGAATGGGCGAGCGCGCCGCAACTCGCGCCGTACAGCTATGTCGAGATCGTTTCGGCGACGATTGTCGGCTACCTATTGTTCCGCGACATTCCCGAACCGTTAACCTGGCTTGGTATTGCCATCATCGTTGCCAGCGGCATCGTCATCGCCTGGCGCGAGGCACGCCTCACCCGCCGGCGGATGAGCCGATGACAGAATCGATTGTCGCAGAGGTTGCCTGTTCTGAGCGGCTCACAGGTGCGCGAACTTGGCCGAGACTTCGCTAGGCGGCACGGGCCGGCCAAGATGAAAACCCTGCAGGTAGGTCATGCCGGTACTCGCCGCGATTTCCGCAGTCGGTTCGTCGATCACGAATTCGGCGACCGTGACCATGTCGAAATTCTCGGCGAGCTCGGCCATCGTACGCAGAAAGATCCGGTCGGACGGATCGCGGGTCAGATTGCGCACGAACGCGCCGTCGATCTTGACCATGTCGACGGGCAGGAGCTTGAGGTTTTTGAACGAGCTGTAGCCGGCGCCGAAATCATCGATGGCGACCTTGCAGCCCATTTCCTTCAAGGTATCGACGAAGATGATCGACTGGTCGAGATCGTGGATCGCGGCCGTCTCGGTAATCTCGATGATCAGGCGCTCGGCGAGATCACGGCGTGAGCCGATATAGCTGTACAGTTTCAAAAGCCAGTCATGGTCCGCGCAGGTCAGGCTCGAAACGTTGAGTGACAGCTTGATGTCGGGGTCGGCGTTGAGCAGGCCGATCGCCAGCGTCAGCGTGCATTCATCGATCTGCTTCGACAGGCCGAGCTGTTCGGCGACCTCGATGAATTCACCTGCCGAGACAACCGTGCCATTGGGTTTGGTCATGCGCATCAGGCATTCGTAGAAAGCCGGCTTGCGCGTTTTGCTGTCGACGACAGGCTGCAGCACGAGGTGCATACGCTGCTCGTTCAGCGCCTGGCGCACTTCCTCTGCAATCAATACATTGCGCTGGCGCGCACTCTCCCTTTCGGGATTCGATTCATAGCCAACGAAACAACTCAATCGCCTGCTTTTGGCCGTGCTGAGCGCCTGGAGCGCGCGGCTCAGGGCGTCATTGACGGTCGCTGCGTGGTCCGGCACCAGCACGCCGCCGATCGACATGGTCGCGGAGATCGGGCAGCCGACATCCTCGAGTGAGACATTGGCAACCGCCTTGGTGAGGCGTTCAGCGGCGATACGCATTGAGCTTGGGCCGCAGTCATTGAGCACGATGCCGAACTTGTTCGATGAATAGCGGCCGATCGAATCGCCGCCCCTCAGCTTGCTGTTCAGAACTTGGGCAACCTTGGCGATCACCTCGTCACCCACATCGAAACCGAACGTTTCGTTGATGATCGAAAGATTGCTGACCGAGGCGACGAGGAAGGCGCCGTTGGCACCGGAGTTAACACACCTCTTGATGACGGCTTCGAGAGCGGCGGTCAGGCGGATGCGATTGAGTTGACCGGTCAATTCATCGTAGTCGTTGTGCGGACCTGCCTGATTGCTCAGCCGGCTGGCATCCGATAGGACGCGGATCTTGCTGCGCGCCCGGCAGGGCTGGCCGCGATCATCGGCCCACCAGCGCCCCTGCTCTTCGATCCAGATGCTCTTGTTCGTGCGCATGCCGCCCGGTGAAAAGCGGTAATGGATACGGTAAGGCACGCCGTTGCCGAGGTCTTCGCCGAATGTCGTCGAAAAAGCCTGCTGGCGCCTCAGAACATGCTCGGGCGCGATCAAAAGTTCAAAGTGATAGCGATTGACGATATTTGAGACGTTACGCACGCCGAGCACTTCGAGCGCGTTGGGCTCCCAGGCAATTTGGTCGGGGTCGGTGGTCCAAACGAATGATGTCTCGGAGCCTTCGTCAGCACTGACAACTGCTTCCTGGACGTTCTCGAACAGGGCCTGGTCGACATCTCTGCCTGACAATAGCGGTGCCGGATCTTCTGGTTCGGCCACCATAACTTGCTCTTTGCTCACGTTCGATCAGCCCCGGAGCACTCAGCTGTCCAAAACATCACCCAGCTGAGCATCTTCTGACTTGTTTACGAATGAACACTGCCTGCTGACACATGCATCGCTTCAACTTATGTGCGAATCACTAACAACCTTTGAAAATTTGGCCCTGAATGCATTTTCGAGAAATTATTGGCAAATTGTCAGCGAAGGGCGCACACGCCGGCTTCGCCACGGCTGCCGGAGCCGTGGCAATCCTCAAAACCTACAGTGAATGTCGGAATCGCAGATTGGGTTGCGAGGGATTTGATCGTTGGATCAGCCGCCGATAGCTAGGTCGCGCCGGGCAACGCGGATGCCGATCGTGTAGCCGGCGATCACGTCTATCAAGGTTGCGACCGTGATGAAGAAGAACACCGAGGTCTGGGCCTGGCGCACCATCAGGAACTCGATCAGGCAGACGACGAAGACGAGCATCGAAAGGCCATGATCAAGCAGCGAGGTGCCCGATGTGTAGGTCGCCTTGAGGAGTTCGACAAACAAGGTGGCAAACAGCAACAGAACAATAAGATCACCCCAGGTGAACGTCCAACTGTGGCCGTTCAGCATTGGGATCGGCAGGACGACGGTGCGCAGGATCTCATCCGGGTTGTCGCCGAAGCCGAACTGGCTGCCGAGTAGAACGATGACGTTGTAGAGGATAAAGACAAATAAGATGAGGGGGATCGCTCTGATCGACATGGGGTGGCTCCGGTCTCTTGGCCTTAGAGTAGCGGCCGCAAATACGCTGCTGCGGGCTATTCGTGCTCATACTAATCTTAGTCCAAGCACGCATTTGTGGCGAGAAGATAGTTACACTCCGGCCGAGCCCAATGGGCTGGTCATCTCCTCGCGGGGCGGCATTCAAGCGCTGCTGGCTGGCCGGCCCGCTCAGACGTCCTCGCTCGCCGGCAGCACCTGGCGGCCGCGGTATTTGCCCGACTTGAGGTCGATGTGATGGGGCCGGCGCAACTCGCCGCTTTCGCGATCCTCGACGTAGGTCGGTGATTTGAGCGCATCAGCCGAGCGACGGGATCCGCGCTTCATCGGGCTGGTTTTTCGCTTGGGTACAGCCATTTTCGCAACTCCTGGACAGACCCGCCAGCCTCGCCATCAGCGTCCTCGGACGCCGCGCGACAGGTGCGGATCAGCAAATTCGAACGGTCAATGCCGGATGGAACGGGGCTTATAGTCGAGTTCCGCCTGAAAATCCAACCTTTCTTCGCGGTCGTCTCGAGAAGATCATGAAACGCAGCCTGTCGGTGCCGCGTCGGCCTGCATGCGCCGCTCGAGGCGCCGGGCAATGCGCCGGGTTTGGGCGCCGGCAGCGCCCGCTCGGCGCCGGGAGGGGGCCGGCAGGCTGGCGGCGAGAAGAGCGGCCTGCCGCGCCGTCAGGTCGATTGCATCGCGGCCGAAATGGGCTCTGGCTGCGACCCGGACCCCGAACAAGCCCGGGCCCCATTGAGCAATGTTCAGATAGACCTCGAGTATCCGGCGCTTCGGCCACATCAGTTCCAGCAGCGGCGTGATCGCAAGCTCGAGCGCCTTGCGGCCAAGGTCGCGTTCCGTCCATAGAAACAGGTTCTTGGCGACCTGCATGGTGATCGTGCTCGCCCCGCGCACGGCGGCGATGCCCTTGGTCTCGGCGGTTTTGAGCGCGCGGCGAAACTCACGGAAATCGATGCCATTATGCATGCAAAAGCGGGCGTCTTCAGAGTTGATGACGGCGCGGATCAGATTGGGTGAGATGCGCTCGATTGCGAGCCACTGGTGCTGGACACGTGCGCCGGCAAGATAATCGCGCAGCATCACGGCCGAACCCGGCGGATTGACGAAGCGCAAAACGGCGAGAATGAAAAGGACCGCCAGAACGAACAGGGCGATGCCGGCAAGCAGCGTGCGTGCCGCCCAGTATGAAGACAGCCGGGCGCATAGGATGAGTTCTTTCAGCACATCGCCTCTGGGTTCCAGTTTTCGCTGAATGGTGGTTTACGCCATGTACCAAACAAAATTGGGCGAACCGAAGGAGGGGGCTATGGCAGCATCTCTACCGGTCGCAGCCGTTCAAGCATGGCGCTCAGGATATGACCATGGAATTTGCAACACGTCTCGAAGCGCTGGCCAGGGCAACCGATGCGTATCTGGCCGAGGCGCTGGCAAATGTCGACTGCGTTCCCGACCGGCTAGCAGCGGCGATGCGCCATGCAGTGCTCGGCGGCGGCAAGCGGTTTCGTCCGGCACTGGTGATCGAAACGGCGGCCATGTTCGGTGTTTCGCGCGATCAGGCCATACCGGCGGCGGCGGCACTCGAATGCGTGCACTGCTACTCGCTGGCCCATGACGACCTGCCGGCGATGGATAACGACCTGACCCGGCGCGGGCAGCCAACGGTCTGGGCCGAGTTCGACGACTGGACCGCGATACTTGCCGGCGATGCGTTGCTGACGCTGAGTTTCGAACTGCTCGCAGATCCTGCCACCCACACGGATGCGGGCGCGCGCGGTGAACTCGTCGGCGCACTCGCCAAGGCCGCAGGTCGTGCCGGGATGGTCGGCGGCCAGGCCCTCGATCTTGCCGCCGATAAGCTCAACCTGCCGGCCCTGCCAACGCTCGATCACGTTCGTCGGCTGCAGGCGATGAAAACTGGCGCGCTGATCCGGTTCGGCTGTGAGGCTGGCGCCATCCTGGGCCGTGCGGCGGATCACGAACGCCGGGCGTTGGCTGCCTTTGGCAGTCATCTCGGCGTGGTTTTTCAAATGGCCGACGACCTGCTCGATGAAACCGGTGATGCAGCCGTGATCGGCAAGGCAACGGGCAAGGATGCCGCCGCCGGCAAGGCAACCGAGGTGAGCCTGCTCGGCGTCGACGAGGCGCGGTTGCGGCTTTCCGAGGTAATCGCCGCCGCACGCACCGAACTCGAACCCTTTGGCGACCGCGCGGCGGTGCTTGAAGAGGCCCTGTCCTTCGCGGCCGAACGGGTCAAGTGAGAAGCACTAGCGATGTCTAGCCGACGCGTTTAGGCCGGCTGAGGTGCGCCGCCCGTCACATACATCATCACGCCGAACAGGATCGCGAAGATCACGGCGGTGACCAGGGCGTTCACGAAGCGGCTGGAGAAAGAGAGCATGTTGGCGATAAAATCGATGATGAACACGAGCACCGCCGAGATGCCGACCATCTTCATCCAGTCTGCCTGACTGATATTGCCGATCTCGCTGTCCATCGTCGCCTGGTCGATGGCGTAGTAGAGCGCGCCGTAGACGATGGCAAAGACGACCGCCGTGACCAGTGCATTCACGAAGCGGTTCGAGAATGACAGGATGTTGCCAACGTAGCCGATCCCGAAGAGGATGCCGGCACCGACGAGGATCTTGATAATGAGGGCGGATTCTTCTGGCGACATGACCTGCAAACTCCAGTTTGGTACCGAACGTGTTCGCGATACGTCCATGTTACAAAGCTCGGCGAGCCTATAACAGATAAAGCTGCGAGATGCGAAATCCGAACTGTCGCTCAAAACTGTTGCCAGGGCGGTTGGCCGAAACAAAGAACAACCTGGACGTGTGTCCTGACGTAAGAGGAAAGCTCGATGACCAATCCAACCGACCTGACGGCTGCCCAAGCAGCACAACGCTTAGGCAGTGGGGAACTGACCAGCGAAGCTCTCGTCCAGGCCTGCATCGGGCGAATTGCTGAACGCGAGGGGGAACTCCAGGCCTGGGAGTATTTCGATGCCGACTATGCCCTCGAACAGGCCCGCACGCTGGACCGCCGGCGCTCCGAAGGCGGGCCGACCTCCCCCTTGCATGGCATCCCAGTCGGCATCAAGGACATCATCGATACCGCCGACATGCCGACCGAAAGCGGTACGCCGCATTTCAAGGGCCATCGTCCCGAGCGCGACGCGGCGGTTGTTGCCCGCCTGCGCGAGCAGGGTGCCGTCATTCTCGGCAAGACCGTGACGACGGAGCTTGCCGCGCTGTGGCCGTCGAAATCGCGCAATCCTGTCGATCCGGCCCATACGCCGGGCGGCTCGTCGGCGGGCTCGGGGGCTGCGGTCGGTGCGGGCATGGTGCCGCTGGCGCTCGGTACCCAGACCGGCGGCTCGGTTATCCGGCCGGCGTCATTCTGTGGCGTATACGGCATGAAGCCGACGCTCGGCTTCGTCTCCCGACGCGGCGTAACATTGCAATCGCACACCCTCGATACCGTCGGCTTCTACGGCCGCTCGATCGAAGATTTGGCGCTGATTGGCGATGGTGTCGACCAGCACGATCCGGGTGATGATGTCAGCTATCCTCGCGCGCCCACCCGCCTGCAGGCGGCGCTAGGCGAAGCGCTGGGCAACTGCCGGTTGGCGTTCTGGAAAACGCCCAACTGGTCGGTTGCCGAGGAGCGGGCCCAGGCCGCAATCCAGAATTTTGCCGCCGGCCTCGGTGCGGCCTGCACGGCGATCGAAACCGCACCATTACTGGACCGCGTTTCGATCGACCACAAGCTGATCCAGGCTGGCGAGAACGCGCACTATTACGGCCCCCTCTACGACAAGGACAAGAGTCTGCTGAGCTCTGGCCTGACCGAGCGGCTGGAAGCAGCGTTCAAGGTTTCGGCGCGCGATTACCTGGGTGCCGTCGAGCGGCGCGACAAGCACTATGCCGCGATCTCGGAAATCCTCGACCAGTACGATGCCATCCTCTGTCTGGCCTCGGCAGGCCCGGCACCACGGGGCTTCGAGACGACCGGTGATCCGATCTTCAACGGGCTGTGGACCTATCTCGGCGTGCCCTGCGTTTCGCTGCCGCTGATCACGATCGACGGCATGCCGATGGGCGTGCAGCTGGTCGGCAAGCGGCGCGAGGAGGCCAAGCTCCTGCAGATCGCCCGGTGGGTGGAGAACAAAGCTGCGACTTGAGGGGTGGGCGACTTAAGTTGCGTCCAGACGGTAGACCACCTCGGTCACGACCTTGAGGCCATGTTCGGTGAACTTCGGCGGTATCCGATCGGTCTCGCCGCGCAGTTTCTCGGTGATCCGGTGCGTTGGTGCGAACAATGCGCCAACTTCATCGCGCAGAACGGAGAACGGCGGGCCCGGCACCTGGTCTTGATCGTATTCGAGCGTCAGCAGCAGTGTCGGTGCCTTGGCCCGATTGAGCGTGTTGAGTTTTCGCACATATTGCCCGCGCATCTCAGGCGGCAACGCGATCAGGCTAGCGCGGTCGTAGATCGCAGCAACCGACGCGGTCACTTCGTTGGGTAACGCAAAATAATCGCCGCACCAGATCTCGTAGGGCCCGCCGCGTTTGATCCTGAAGCCGCCCGTTACCTCGACATCCGGTATCAGATCGATGCCGGCGAAAAACTCATCGATCGCGATTTCGCTCAGTTCGTTGGCGATCACCCGGTGGCCCCGGCCCGCAAGCCAGACCATGTCGAGCGATTTACCCGACAATGGAACGAACACGCTGCTGCCGTCCGCCAGTCCGAAGTCCGGCCAGAACCGCTCCAGGTGCCGGTTGACCCGCGGCTGGTGGAAGCCGATCCGGCCCTCGCGCCAGCGTTCGTGCCAGAATTCATGCTCCATGGCGTTGGCCCTCAGCTGCGATAGTCGGCGTTGATCGTGATGTAGTCGTGTGTCAGATCGCAAGTCCAGACCGTCGCCCGGCCATCGCCAACGCCGACGTCGACGGTAACGCGCAGTTCGGCATTCTTCATGTAGGCGGCACCGGTTTCTTCCGTGTAGCCAGGATCGCGCTGGCCGTTGGTTGCAACCTGGATGTCGCCGAACCTGATCGAGAGCTTGTCGCGGTCTGCCGCCTCTCCCGCCTTGCCGACCGCCATCACCACCCGGCCCCAGTTTGGGTCCTCACCGGCAAAGGCGGCTTTCAGGATCGGCGAATTGGCCATTGCCATGGCGATCTTGTGGGCCGCGCCATCGTCTTCGGCGCCGCTGACCTCGATCTCGACGAATTTCGAGAGCCCTTCGCCGTCGCGCACCACCTGGTGGGCGAGGTCGAGCATCACTTCATGGAGTGCTGCTTCGAATGCCCGCGCCTCCGGCGAGCCGGCATCCGAGATTGTGCCGTGCCCCGCCTTGCCGGTCGCGAACACGATGACTGTATCGCTGGTCGAGGTATCGCTGTCGACGGTGATGCAGTTGAACGTCTTGTCCGCGATCTCGCGGGTCAGCTTCTGCAGGACCGGCAGCGCGATGTCGGCATCGGTAAAGATGAAGCCAAGCATCGTTGCCATGTCCGGCGCGATCATGCCGGAGCCTTTGATGAAGCCTGCGATCTGAACCTTGCCACCACCGACTTCGGCGTTCGCGACGGCGAGCTTGGGATAGGTGTCCGTGGTCATGATCGCACGGGCCGCATCCTCCCAGGCATCGACTTGGGCATCACCTGCCATGCCATCGAGCAAATGCGCGAAGGCGCTGGCATCCATCGGCTCGCCGATCACGCCCGTCGAAGCGATGTAAACCTCGCGAGGCTCACAGCCGACCGCTTTGGCGGCCGCCTCGGCCGTGATCCGCACCGCGTCGTAACCGCTTTTGCCGGTAAACGCGTTGGCGTTGCCGGCGTTGACCACCAATGCCCGCGCCGCGCCGTGCTCGAGCTGGTCACGGCACCACAGCACCGGCGCCGAGCAGGTCTTGGACTTGGTCGTCACGCCGGCTGCCATCGTGCCGTCATCGAGCACCGCCAGCATCAGGTCCTTGCGGCTCCGGTATTTGATGCCGGCCTCGACAGCCGCAAAACGCACACCGGCGATGCTCGGCATGTCCGGCAGCGATGCCGGTGCGAATGGGGATACTTTGACAAAACCGGCCACGGTCAACCTCCGTTGGCGGTCGGCTGTCGACCACAGTCGCCCGCGCTAAGAATACGAAGGCTACCTTCTACTTCGGCTTGGCCGCCGGATCTACATACTCGATCTTGGATTGCTTGCGCAGTTCCGCTGCCAGTTCGCGCACCTTTTGCTGGGCGAGATGCTGCACGATGCGCTCCTTGAGCTCCTCGAACGGTGGCAGGTTGGCGGTGCGCTTGTCCTCGACCTTGATGATGTGCCAGCCGAACTGTGTCTTCACGGGCTCCGAGATCTCGCCGACTTTAAGCGCAAAGGCCGCCTTCTCGAAGGCCGGCACCATCTGGCCGCGCCCGAAATAGCCAAGATCGCCGCCCTTCGGGCCGGACGGACCCGTCGAATGTTTCTTGGCCAGCTCGACGAAATCGCCGTCATGGATCAGCAACTCGTAGACTTCCTTGGCCTTGTCCTCGGTCTTGAGCAGGATGTGGCGGGCCCGGATCTGGCCGCCTTCACCGGCCTTCTTGGCCTGCTCGTCATAGAACGATTTGACGTCACTATCGCTGATCGTTGGTCTGATCTGGCTCTCGAAATGGAGATCGCGCAAGGCACGGCGCTTCCAGTAGGCCATCTGCTGGTCGAACGAGGCACCGCTGTCGAGCTTCGCCTTGCTGCCGGCTTCAGCAAGCAGCTGATTTTCGATCAGATAGTCGATCACGACTTTGCGGCGCTGGGTCGGGTCTTGCACATTGGCCCGCGCCAGGCTGCCGGCGATTTCGCGGCTGGCGATCGCAACATCGGCCTCTGTAATCTTGGCGCCGTTGACGGTGGCAACCACCTTGTCGCCGTCGGCTGCGGGAGCGGCAGTTGCCGACAGCAAGGCGCCGAGCAGCAGCGCTGCCGTCCAGACGTTCAGTCGATGGATTGGATTTTGCACGACAGCATTTGCCTTTCGGTTTGGTAGAGAGTGGGTTGCGGCGTTGACGGATGAATGCGTTTGAAGCGGCTGGTCTCATGCTGCCTGATGGCAATTCGGCCGCCGCGAACTCCGGTTTATGCGTTCACTTGGGCCAAATGGCGAACATACACAAGGTCGCGCGGTTCAATATCCGGTCAATTCATTGACATTGGTGCCCCCCGGTTCTTATTTGACGCGTTAGCCCGATGACACCTCCAACTCCAGGCTTGGTCCGCTTGATGCCGCTCATTTGCTTGGTTTGACGCATACCAGGGCGCGTCGCGGGCAGGCTTTAGGAAAGAACACACATGATCTCGTTCGGAACGATTGCGTCAAAGATTTTCGGCTCGGCCAACGACCGGCGCGTGCGCAACTATCAGGGCCGCGTCGAGGCGGTCAACGCGCTCGAAGAAGAGGTCAAGAAGCTCTCAGATACTGATTTGCGCGCCCGTACGGACGAATTCCGGCAGCAACTCAAAGGCGGCGCCAAGCTCGACAGCCTGATCCCGGCAGCCTTTGCGACGGTCCGCGAGGCCGCCATCCGCACCCTCGGCCAGCGCCATTTCGACGTGCAGCTTATCGGCGGCATGACGCTGCACGAAGGCAAGATCGCCGAAATGAAGACCGGCGAGGGCAAGACGCTGGTCGCAACGCTCGCCGTCTACCTCAATGCGCTGACCGAACGCGGCGTCCATGTCGTCACGGTCAACGACTATCTCGCCCGTCGTGACGCCGCCTGGATGGGGCAGATCTACGAGTTCCTGGGCCTCACCGTCGGATGCATCGTCAATGAAATGGATGATGAAGAGCGCCGCGAAGCCTATGCCGCCGACGTTACCTACGGCACCAACAATGAATTCGGCTTCGATTATCTGCGCGACAACATGAAGATGTCGAAACGCGAGATGGTCCAGCGCGGGCATTATTTCGCGATCGTCGACGAGGTCGATTCGATCCTGATCGACGAGGCGCGCACGCCGCTGATCATCTCCGGCCCGGTCGACGACAAGGCCGATCTCTACAACGCCGTCGATGCCTACATGCCGGAACTCGTTTCGGAAAAAGAACGCTTCGAACTCGACGAGAAGCAGCGCACCGTCTCGCTGACCGAATTGGGCAACCAATGGATCGAGGAAAAGCTCGGAGCGGCGGAATTGCTGACCGGCACGCTCTACGACATCGAAAACGTCTCGATCGTCCATCATATCAACCAAGGCCTCAAGGCCCACACCTTGTTCCAGCGCGACCGCGACTACATCGTGCGCAACAACGAAGTGGTCATCATCGACGAGTTCACCGGCCGCATGATGCCGGGCCGGCGCTATTCGGAGGGCCTCCACCAGGCGCTCGAGGCCAAGGAAAAAGTCGAGATCCAGCCCGAGAACCAGACGCTCGCTTCCGTTACCTTCCAAAACTACTTCCGCCTCTATGAAAAGCTTTCCGGCATGACCGGTACGGCTGCGACCGAGGCCAGCGAGTTCATGGACATTTATGGCCTCGATGTGCTCGAGATCCCGACCCATAAGCCGATCGCGCGGCTTGATGAGGACGATGAGATCTACCGCACCGAGGAGGAGAAGTGGGAGGCGATCATCGCCGAGATCGAGCGCGCGCAAGATCGCGGCCAGCCGCTGCTGGTTGGCACCGCCTCGATCGAAAAGAGCGAACTGCTCTCCGGCCTGCTCGAAAAGAAGGGCATCAAGCACCAGGTGCTGAACGCGCGCTATCACGAGCAGGAAGCCAAGATCATTGCCGAGGCCGGTGTGCCGGGCACCGTCACGATCGCAACCAACATGGCCGGTCGCGGCACTGACATCCAGCTCGGCGGCAACTTCGACATGCGCGTTGCCGATGAGACGGCGGACATGGATGAAGGCGTCGCCAAGGAATCGCGCATTGCCAAGATTCGCGATGAAATCAATTTGGCTCGCGACAAAGTCCTGAACGCCGCCGAGACGATCGAGATCGAACCGGCCAAAGGTAATCGCGCAGCCAAGACGGTGACGTGTCCAGGCGGGCTCTACGTGATCGGCACCGAGCGCCACGAGAGCCGGCGCATCGACAACCAGCTTCGCGGCCGCTCGGGCCGTCAGGGCGATCCGGGGCGCTCGAAATTCTATCTATCGCTGCAAGACGACCTGATGCGCATCTTCGGGTCGGAGCGCATGGACAGCGTGCTGCAGACGCTCGGTCTGCAGAAGGGCGAGGCGATCAGCCACTCGTGGATGAACAAGTCACTCGAGATGGCCCAGAAGAAGGTCGAGGCGCGCAACTTCGACATCCGCAAGCAGATCCTGAAATACGACGATGTGATGAATGACCAGCGCAAGGTCATCTTCGAACAGCGCATCGACATCATGGCCGAGGACGACGTCAGCTCGACCATCGACGACATGCGTGAAGAGGTGATCCAGGCGCTGATCTCGAAGCATGTTCCCGAAAAAGCCTACGCCGAGCAGTGGGATATCGACGGTCTCGAAGAGGCAGTCAAAACGATCTTCGCTCTCGAACTGCCGGTGCACGACTGGGCCGACGAAGAAGGCATCGCCGACGAAGAGATAAGGGAGCGTATCTCCAAGGCAGCCGGCGAGGCGTTCGAGAGCAAGACCCAGGAATTGGGCCGGGTTACGCTCGAGAACAGCGAATCCGCCAAGGGCATGCTGGGCTTCGTCGCCGAAGATGCCGAACTTGCCCGCATGGTCGAGAGCCCGGGCGAGAACCTCGAACAGATCGGCCGCTATCTGCTGCGCGCGAGTGCCGACCGGGTCCGTCTCAACGGCGTCGACCTGCGCCAGGCAGAGGCCCAGGCTGGCGAGTTCGGCCTGCAGTTCGTCTCCGACTATTATTCGGCCGCCATGCTCGTCGAGCAGATCGAGGAAGCCTCCGACAAGTCGCCGAAGGCGATCGGTGCGTTGCGCATGCGCGAGATCGAGAAGTCGGTATTGCTGCAGACCCTCGATCACCTCTGGCGTGAGCACCTGGTGACGCTTGAGCACCTGCGCGAAGTGATCGGCTTCCGCGCCTTCGGCCAGCGCGACCCACTCAACGAATACAAGACCGAGGCCTTCGTTCTGTTCGAGGCGATGCTCGAGAAATTGCGCGAGTCTGTCACCGGCACCCTGATGCAAATCGAGCCAGGTGCCGAGGAGCCATACGAGGAAGAAGAAGGCGTGATGCCGGGTGAGATGTCGGCATTCCACGAGGCGCCTGAATCAGCCTTTCAGGAACTCGCCATGGCCGATGCCGCGATTGCCGGCGAGGACCGCGCCTATCGCGATGCCGAGCTTACCGCCCAAAAGCAGGCCCCGATCCGCTCGCGCCAGGCAGTCGGCGAAATCAATCCCGACAACCCGGCGACCTGGGGCAAGGTCTCACGCAATGCCAAATGCCCGTGCGGTTCAGGCAAGAAGTACAAGCATTGCCATGGCCGGCATTGACCTGCAGCGATCCGAAGCAGTTGGACCCGAGCAACCATGCCGCGAGCAGATTTCAAATTCGCCCACTCGTTCCGCGTCCGCTATTCCGAGATCGACGGCCAGGGCATCGTGTTCAATGCCCACTATCTGACATTCTACGACACGACGATCACCGAGTACTTCCGCGCGCTGCCCTACGACTACAAGTCGGAGACGGCGCGCACCGGTCATGATTTCCACACCGTTCGCACCGTCGTCGAATACGCCAAGCCGATCGAGTTCGACGAGGAATTCGACGTCTGCATGAGGACCGGCCGCATCGGGCGCTCATCGCTGCGCTTCGACTTCGAGATCCACGGCAAGGGGACGGACGACCTGCGCGCCACGGGAGAGGTGGTCTGGGTCTACACCAACCAGGCGACGCACAAGCCCGCGCCCGTCGCGCCCGAACTCGTCGACCTCATTGTTGGCCTCGAAGGCGGGCAGATCAGATCGTAGGTTTCCAAAGGGCTCAGCCCATTGGTGGGGTCGTTAGGGGCAACGCCCCTGACCTATCGCCGCCAAGCGGCGATGCATGAGGGGCTTCACCCCTCAATCTCGCCGACCAGGGGCCAACGCGTGTTGACTATTGCCCGTTCAGCACCTTTGGTTGCCGCCGCTTGCCCCTCACCCTTGCATGTTTCAGGCTTGTTCGTTTCGGGCCGCGAATCAGGTGACATCTGGTCGACCGCTTGGGGGAGGCCTCCCCCAAGCGGTCGGGCGGGTCGGACCGTCCCCACCCTGGTGCCCGGCACCGCGGGTTAGCGTGGTCGCCCGCCCATTGCGCTGCAACCTGAACAGATGATTGGGAGCGAGGTCCCGTATGCAAGGCAAGGTCAAGCTGAGCGCTGAGTCGCAAGTGTACGTCGGTATCGACGTCAGTAAAGGCCATCTCGACGTTTATCTCCATCCCGTCGGCAAAAGCCTGCGGGTTACCAACGATGCCAGTGGCTTCAGAAAGATCAAACGACAGCTCGACGGCTTCAAAATCGCGCTGATCGTCATGGAGGCGACAGGCAAGTATCACCGTGCCGCACATCGTTCGCTCGGGGCGGCCGGTTACGGCGTGGCGATTGTCAATCCCTATCGCTCGCGCAAGTTCGCCGATGCGCTTGGTGCGCTTGCCAAGACCGACAAGATCGACGCCATGACACTTGCCAGGCTTGGTGAAGCGATGCCGCTTGAGGCCACACCAGTGCCGAGTAAGTCCATGATCGCACTGCAGGAAATGATGGGCGCGCTGAACAAGATGAAGGGCGATAGGACTGCCTATATCTGCCACCTGGAAATGTGCGAGGATGGCACTGTGAGGCGCACGATTGCGGGTCACATCACAGACATTGAGCGCCGGATCGCCGGGCTCGAGGCGCAGATTTTGGCACGCATCGAAGGCGACCCCGGACTGGCGCGGCGTTACGAGATCCTCACCTCGATCCCCGGTATCGGACCGGCAACTGCCATGATGATGATCGTGCATTTGAGCGAGCTGGGCAGCCTCGATGGCAAACAGATCGCGGCCCTTGTCGGGGTTGCGCCGATGAATTGGGATTCGGGCGCGATGCGTGGCAGGCGTGCCATCAAAGGCGGGCGCAGCCAGATTCGCAATCCGCTCTACATGGCAGCCGTCTCCGCGGCACGCTGCGCCAGATCCGATCTCAGCACCTTCTACAAACGCCTTAGAGAGAACGGCAAACCGGCCAAGGTGGCCTTGACCGCGGTCATGCGCAAACTTGTAATCCTGGCCAACACGCAGATCACTGAGGACCGTCATTGGGAGCCCAAATGCTCTTGACTACAAACACAGATGCTAACCCTCTCCCCGTACGCGCCGAAGTGGCGCTACGGGGAGAGGGAATCCGGCCGTGCCTCGTGGCATTTTCGGTGGCAAAGCGACGGGCCGAGTTCCCTCTCCCCGTACTTCACGGGGAGAGGGTTAGGGTGAGGGGCAAGCGGCGGCAACCAAAGGTGCTGAACGGGCGAAAATTCACACCAAGCCACAAACCAATCGTCTCTCGCGAACCAATGTCACGAGACCCCGGCCAATCCTCGTCAAGTCCCCGCAACCAGCGGCGCCGTCAGCCGGTGCAGTGTGGCGATCACGCTGTTAGCCACAATCCGGCCGGTGCGCGGGTTTTCGTCCGAGGGGATGTTCGAGATCCGCATGGTTGCTTCGCCGGTGTCCGACGTGATGGTTACGGTCTGCTGATTGCGGTTGACGGCGGGATCGGCCCAGACCTCGATTTTTGTCTTGTCCGGCCCGACGCCGGCAAGGCCGAGGGCGGCGGCGACGTTGACGTTGGCGGGAAACGCCCTGGCCGCTTCGGCTGCGGTGCCGCGGAATACGCAGAGCGCTTCGGTGAGGTTGTCGACGGAAATGTCGTTCTCGACCAGGTAGGGCGCGCCGGCCAATCCGTTGGGCGGCTTGCGCGTTTCAAGGCGGACTTCGTGGATCTCGCCGACCGCCATGGCGCGTACGGTATCGAGGCCGATGATTGCTCCCGTCGGCACGATGATGCGTGCGCCGGTCTGGGCTGCCCTTTCGACCAGATCCATGTGGCCAAGCAGGGCACCTACCGACAGCGGCATGAAGATTCGGCCTTGCTCGATCGCCGGCCGCGCGACATCCTCGAAGGCTGCCGCCGGCACGCATTCGACGATGACGTCTGCCAAGCCGGCAAGTTCACCCAATGCGCAAACCTTCGGCGGCCCATTGAGCCCGGCAACTCGTTCGGCCGCGCGCGCCTGATCTCGTGCCGAGACGGCCGCCAGTTCGACATCCCTGACGACGCCGGCATCGATCATGCGCGCGACCTTGAGGCCGATGGCACCGAGGCCTGCGATACCCAGTTTGTAAGTCATTTCCGACAAATCCTCCGGCAACCCGTGCGGTCGCCGGCAGATCACCGTTCACCACTTGGGCGATGGCCCGATCCGCTGCAGCAGCGCCGCGATCGGGTCATTGTCGTCGCGAACGCTGCCCCGAGGCAAGAGGCTCATGCGGGTTGCGCCCGGAAAGGGCGGCCGGAAGCGTGCCGTGTGGTGCCGGCCCGGGCCGGCTGCCCGGGTCGGGGCAGGGCTCGAGAAGCCGGGATAGGGCTCGACGGGGCCGACCTTGAACGCCGGGCAATAGCCGTTGGGGTCCAGCCGGCCGCCATCCCATTCGACGTTGACGTGATAGCGCCCGGCACAGACCTCGACGTTTGGTATGCGCCGCGTGGTCTCGAAGTAGTCGTAACCCTGCTTGAGGGTCTGCCAGAACCGGTAGTTGCGATCGCCCTTCACGCGCGCCATGTTGGCCGGCGTCATGCGGAACGGGAAGGCATGCACGTGGAAGCGTTCCTGGCCGCCGGCAAACGCCTCGCGCGCCAGGGCGTAGATCTCCTCGATCAGCGCATCGGTCATCGCATAGCAGCCGGCCGAGCGGCATTTGCCGTGCACCATCAGGAAGTCACCGGTACGCCCGCGTGAGCGGTCGAATGCGTTCGGATAACCGAGGTCGAACGACAGATGGAACTGCGAGTTCGGGTTCATCTGGTGCTTGGCGACCTGGTAGAACCCTTCCGGCGATTGCTTGTCGCCCTGGCGGTGTTTGGGGCCGAGCGCGCCCGACCAGTTGCAGATCGGATAGGTCTTGAAATGGTGGAAATAGCCGTCTTCGCGCTGCTTCCAGACCTCGAGTTCCGATTCGGCCTTGAAGATGCGCACGAAGATCGGCTGGTCCTCGCGCATGCCCTTCTTGCCGAGCAGCATACGCGCCTGTTCGGGCACCGGGTTGAGGTGTGGCGCGATCTGGACCTTGGCACAGGCATTGACCAGCAGCCCGACGAGGCATGCCAGCACAACTGATGCTGCAAGGCGCAGAGAACGCACGATTGCCTGCTCCCTCGAATACCTGTTCACCGTTGACCGCCGGATCGCATGGCGGGATAGATTCGCCGATCAGCCGAAGCCTAGGCGCCAGCCGTAGAGGATTGTCAACCGACACTTGCCTCAAAATTCGGCGAGGTGTTGGCGTCCTGACAACTTCTTAATCCGAGCACGAAAATGCTACAGATTGTGTTAAGGCATTGATAAGTAACCGCGCAAGGCAGGCATCAGACATGAACGGTAGAGAGGGCAAGAGCGCCGAACGAGGCGGCAAACGCCAGGCAGGCCCGCTGGACACAGCCGGCTTCCTCAAGGTCGCCGACAAGTTCATCGACCTCGCCAATCGCGAGAACCGGCGCGTGCTTGCAACGGAACTGCACATGGCCTTCCTGTTCGCGGCCGCCCGCTACAACGCCTATGTCGCAAAGACCGTGATGGCCGTCGACGACCACGAGAAGTTCGTCGATCACATGACCAAGCAGTATACCGAGATGCTTCGCCAGCATTTGGCGGATGAGGACGTTGGAGCGGGGTGAGTAGTGGCGGTGGTTGAAGGCTGGCCCTTCAGGAGATGGAGCTGGCACAGGCCAGGAAGCCTTCATTGGCTGTCCTACCGTTCGGCAATCTATCGAACAACTCTGAGCACGCCTTTTTTGCCGATGGCCTAGTTGATGACATCATCAATACTCTGTCAAAGATTTCGAAGATGCGCGTTATCGCTCGTCATTCGTCCTTCACCTATAAGGGGACCGCTGCTGATATTCGCGACATAGCTCGAGAGCTTGGCGTACGATATATTCTGGAAGGTACGTTGCGCCGCGTTGCCGAGCGCCTGAGAGTTACAGCGCAACTTTACGATATCCAAACCGTTGCGCAGGTATGGGCTGATAGATACGACCGACACGTGCATGACGTTTTCGACATTCAGGATGAGATTACAAAAGAGATCGTCACGTCTCTTCGCATTCAGCTGACGGACGGCGAAGAGGCGCTTGCCTGGTCGCGCGGCACGAACGACGTCGAAGCATGGCAGAACTTGGTGAAAGCCAGAGAACTTCAGGATCGCTTGTCGGCAACCCATTTGTTTGATTCGAGGCGTTTTGCAAAACGCGCGTTGGAACTGGACCCGAACTACGCGTACGCATGGGCCATTCTAGGGTTCTCGTACTATCGCGAGGCGGGGCTCGACTTTTCGGGCCCTCATGGAACAGGACGCGCAATGCATTCTCGTGATCATAGGCGCGACACCGGAAGGCAAAAAGGAGCTGGTCGGTTTTCAGATCGGCTATCGCGAGAGCACGCAAAGCTGGCGCGAACTGCTTGTCGATTTGCAGGCGCGCGGGTTGACCATTACCCCGAAACTGGCAACCGGCGACGGCGCATTGGGGTTCTGGAAAGCACTGGATGAAGTGTTCCCCGCCACGCGGCATCAGCGTTGCTGGGTGCACAAGATCGCAAACGTGCTCAACAAACTGCCAAAGTCGGTTCAGAAGCACGCAAAGGCCGAACTCGCGGAGATCTGGAACGCTCCGGACCGGGCAAGCGCGGAGACGGCCGTTGGCGTATTTGCCGAGAAATACCGGGCGAAATATCAAGCAGCGGTGACCTGCCTGACGAAAGATCGCGATGCCCTGCTCGCCTTCTTCGACTTTCCCGCCGAGCACTGGCAGCACCTGCGCACGACCAACCCGATCGAAAGCGTGTTTGCGACCGTGCGGCACCCGAACCGTGCGCACAAAAGGCAGCCTCAGCCACAAAACCGCGCTCGTCATGGTTTTCAAACTGGTGATGGCGGCCAGCCGGAGGTGGCGCCGATTGAAAGGTAGAAATCACTTGCCCAAGATCATCGAGGGCGTCAAATTCACAGACGGTGTCGAAGCAACCGAGCCGACACGAAATGCCGCCTGATCAGACCATCACCCAAGATGGGTCATAGCTCACAGCGAAAACCTTTTCCCCAAGGCGGCTCGCCATGTTGGGTCTCCATCAGTTTCTCGAGAAACAACTTGTGCTTGCGCCTGGGCGCCGACATCGGATGATCTTAACTAATCGAAGGACTTTGCGGTAGCTGGCTGTTCGCTCGCTAAACGGTCGAAGCGGATGATCGACCATGGGACTATGTTTGTGGACAGCTCGGTTGCTCTTCATTCGGAAGCGGACGCTGTGGAATAGCGTTGCGATCGACGAAGTTAGCAGAGACTAAACGTCGGTAAAATGGACCTCACGTCGTTGCTGCGACGCAGTACCTGCACGTTAGGCCGCGTCCGCTTTTGCAACCGGGCACCGATGACGTCATCGGAGCATGCTGCACCCGCTCGCGGCAGGTTATGGCCCGACGCAAAAAATATCGAGTTGAGCATATATCGTCCGCTACCGAATGGTTAGCTACTGCTTGCCTGGAGTTTGAAACTCAACACCAGCAGATCAAGTCTCGGTCAAATCCTGCCCCCGCCACCAAAGTTTTCCAATACGATCAATTCTTTAATATGTTTCATTAGATGGGATGTTGATCCAGAAGTTCCTGGAGCAGAACACGGTTGGCCGGCTCTTGCGTCAGCCTGTTCACCAGAACGCAACCGGCCGATCCAGCGCCGATGATGATGCAGTCGTACTGCGCTGTCGTGACTGTTACCTATGTTGACAAATGTGACCGGCTTTCGGCCGTGGTTCGGAGAGTTGCAGAAGTGATGGTGTTCCGATGTTGTCCTGATGGCGATCGAGAAGGCGATGATCAGTGGTGTGCCGTTACAGGCGCAGCATGGGCCAGCGATGCAGAGCCTGCACTTGCACGCTTCAGCGTTCTCGCCGAGAATTGAAAACAACGTCTCCCACAAAACCAAAAGGCGCACGCACCATGACAGGCGACAACATGCTGAACGGCGGTCAGGTAATCATCGATTATCTGATTAAGGAAAAAGTTCCCTACGTCTTCGGCCTGTGCGGTCATGGTAATATCGGCATCATCGATGCCATGTTTGAGCGCTCCGACGACATCAAAACGATCTCGGTACATCACGAGAGCGTCTCGGGCTTCATGGCGGATGTCTTCTATCGCGTGTCGGGGCAACCGACGGCGACCTTTACCTCGTGCGGGCCTGGATCCGCAAATCTGCCGATTTCTCTCGGTAACGCCTATCTCGATTCCGTGCCGTTCCTTGCCATCACCGGCAACGTTCCGACAGGCCAGTTCGGACGCGGCGCCTTCCAGGAGCTTTACCGCCATTACCAGGCAGACTTCCCCTCGACGGTTCAGGCCTACTGCAAGCGGGTCTATCAACCGACGCGTGGTGAGCAGGTGCCGCTGATGGTGCGTCAGGCCTGGAAGTCGATGGTCACCGGCCGGCCGGGTCCGGTCGTTCTCGATGTTCCCTTTGATATCTTCAAAGAAGCCGCAGCCGAAGAAACGCCGCGCCCCGAAGAGTGGACCGCAAATATCTCCTCGCGCTGCGGCGCTGACCCGGAGGGTGTCGAGAAGGCTGTTGACATGCTGCTTTTGGCCGAAAAGCCGGTCATCGTGGTTGGCCAAGGCGTCAGATATGGTGGTGCTGCAGAAGAACTGCGCACGCTTGCCGAACGCCTTCAAATCCCTGTTGCATCGTCTGCGAGCGGCCTAGGTGCACTGCCTGTCGAACATCCCCTGTCGCTTGGTCTCGTACAGCGTGGCGGAACCTATCAGGCCAACCATTCCTGTCGCCAGGCAGACGTGCTGATGGCGCTCGGGGTTCGCTTCGACGATCGCACCGCGAGTTCCTGGCTGCCCGGATATTCGTTCACCATTCCGCCGACCCCGTCTCATTCACGTCGACATCGATCCGGAAGAGATTGGCAGAAACTATCCCGTTACACTCGGCCTGATGGCCGATGTCCGCACGTTCCTGCGCCAGCTCATTGCCGAACTGGACAGGCGCGGCCACAACCCGGGCCCCACCGAAGCAAGCCGGCAATGGCTCGCAGAGATCGATACCTACCGCGCCAAATGGGATGCATTCGTCGCTCCCGGCATGAAGGACGATTCATCGCCGATCAATCCCCAGCGTGCGGCCGTCGAAATCGACAAAGCGATGCCCGAGGACGCCATTCTCGTCAGCGACATCGGTGTGCACCACAACTGGCTGCTGCAGTTCTGCAAGCCGACGCGTCCAGACTCGCTGATCGGTTCGATGGGTTTCGGGCCGATGGGCTTCGGCGTTGCCGGCGTGCTGGGTGCGAAACTTGCCGCTCCCGACCGTCCGGCCGTTTCAGTCTGTGGAGATGGTGCGTTCTTCATGCACGCCAACGTCCTTGGTACGGCGGTCGAATACGATATCCCTGTGGTCTGGGTGGTTTGGAATAACTACGCCTATGGCTCAATCCGCGGGCTGCAACGCGGCTATCTCGACAACCGCGAGCTTGCGACGGATTTCCATCACCCGGAAACGGGGCAACCTTACAGCCCCGGATTTCGCCGCGATGGCCCGCTCGGCCGGGGTCGAAGGCGTCAGTGTCGACCGCCCCGGTGATCTCGGCGACGCGATACTTGAAGGGATCAAGAGCAACCGGCCTTACTTGATCGATGCCAACATCGGTGGTGACCTGAACCCGCCGGGAGCTGGCGTCTGGGAGTTGCCGGGCATCGGCGTCAACCGACCTGCCATCGGCGAACGGTATGTGCCCGGCAAGTCATGAGATCGGGCTAGAGGAGTGCTTCACAGTAGGAGCGGAGAACCGACATGGCCGGCCAAGCAATAATCAAGAATATCAACGAGGTCCTCTGGGACGAATTCCCGGACCACTACGGTGGTGCTCTGTCGAAGCTGCTGATCAGCCCTGAGAACAGTGCCGCGAAGCATCTCGACTACCGGATTTCGACCTACGCGCGAAAGGCCTACGTCGCGCCGCACAAGCACAAGGTGCAGGAGCAGATCTACCATGTGCTCGACGGCGAAGGTCTGATGGAGATCGACGGCAAGCGACATGTCGTCGGCAAACATGACGTGATCTTTCTGCCGCCGGGTGTCGAACACGCAATACACAATACCGGCCTTGGCGATCTGACGTTTCTCGTCGTCACGTCGCCGGCCACTGACGCCTGATTCTGAAATGAGCGGTGTGGGGCGCGAATACGATCTCATAGTGCTTGGCGCGGGTGCCGGCGGCATGACGACCGCCGTCGTCGCGGCCACAGAAGGTCTGCGTGTCCTGGTCGTCGAAAAGACGGAGTACATCGGTGGCACCACGGCGATTTCCGGCGGCATGGTCTGGGTCCCGGACAATCACTTGATGGCTGCGGCCGGCATCGGCGATAACCCTGAGGACGCTCGTGCCTACCTCGCCGCCACCGTGCCTGGCGAGAGTGCTCGACCGGCACTTGAAGCCTACCTCGAGGCGGCCCCTGTCGCGATCCGCTATCTCACAGAGAAGACCGAGGTGCGCCTGCAGCCGGTCACGCGTTACCCAGATTACTATCCCGATCTGCCCGGTGCGACACTCGGGGGACGCGTGCTCGAGCCCGAACCGTTTGACGGAAGCCGCCTCGGCACTAATTTTTCGAAGCTGCGCCCGCCATTGAAGGCGTTCACCATTCTTGGTGGCATGATGGTTGCCCGCGGAGACATTCCGCATTTCCGCAATTGCACCAGCTCGCCCGGCTCTTTCGTCCGCGTTGCGCAACTGATTTTCCGCCATGCAGTCGAGCGGCTTGCCCAACCGCGGGGAACCTCCCTGGTGCTTGGCAACGCGCTCGCCGGGCGCCTGCTGCTTTCTGCCATGGAGGCGGGTGTCGAGTTCCGCCTGGGCGCCAAAGTCAAACGTCTAATGATGGAACGCGGGCGCTGCATCGGGGTTGACGTTTCCCGCGATGGTGCGTCCGAGCGCCTGCTTGCATCAAAGGGGGTTGTCATTGCGACGGGTGGTTTTTCACATGATGAGGAACTGCGCAGCGAGCTGATGCCTCAGGTTGGCGGTGAAAGGTCTGCGACAGTTGCAGGCGCGGCCGGTGATGGCATACGACTGGCCAAAGAAGCAGGGGCTACGATCAGCGCCATTGGGCCTGATCCAGCGTTCTGGGTGCCGGTATCGCATTACAAGGCCGAGGACGGACGCGAGGTCGTTTACCCGCACACCGTCACAGACCGTGCCAAAGCCCGGAGTAATTGCTGTCGACCTAACAGGATGCCGGTTCGTGAACGAGGCGGTCTCTTACCACGAGTTCGTTCGCGCCATGCTGCGCGCTCCCAATGGCAGCGCGATGCGCGCGCACCTTATTTGTGATCGCGAATTTCTGTGGAAGTACGGCCTCGGTGCGATCACGCCCTTTACGCGGAACCTTCAGCCCTATTTGCGCAGTGGCTATCTGCTGCGCGAAGACAGCATCGGCGAACTGGCCGGAAAAGATCGCCGTCGACCCCGAAAGACCTCACCGATACTGTCAAGCGCTTCAACGAAGCGGCCGGGAGAGGCGAAGACCTTGAATTCCACCGTGGTAGCGATCCTTACCAGCGCCACCTCGGGGATGCTGCTCATCAACCAAACCCTTGCGTCGCCCAGATTGCAGTTCCCCCTTACTATGCCATCGAATTGCGTCCGGGTGATCTCGGGACGGCTGCGGGTCTCGCGGTCGACAAAATCGGGCGGGTGCTCTCGACTGGTGGCGAACCCATTCCGGCGCTTTTCGCAGTGGGCAACGACGCCGCCTCCATCATGCAGGGGAACTACCCGGGGCCCGGCATTACGCTCGGCCCCGCACTGACGTTCGGCTATCTTGTCGCCATGACCGTGTCGCACGCTTGAAGCTTGTTTCCGGTCTGGACAACGCCACAATGCTTGCCAATTCGAACACCGAACCGGCAGCCTGTGTGACGATGAACCCTGAGCGCGAGGTTTGACACCTATGAGTGAATTTGGCGATCGGTTCGGCATAAATACCTATGCCTACACCCAATCAATGTCAGCTGCTGATTGTCTTCGGCATCTCTCCGACAAAGGCGTTCGCGCCGTCGAGTTGATGTTCTTTCCGGGTCATGTGTGGATTACTGATGGTGCCGAAGCCATTTCTGAAATTCGCGGCGTTATCGAGCGCGGCGGCATTGAGCTTCTTTCGATGAACAGCCCGAACATCGATCTCAATCTTTCAGCGGCAACAAAGGAGATGCGCAGACCATACCCTCCAGATCAACAAGGACTACCTGCGGGTCGCCGGCGAACTTGGTGCGCGTGGTCTCGTGATCGGGCCGGGAAAATCAAATCCGTTATTCCCACTGCCGAAAGAGAAGATGATCGACTTTTTCCTCGAGGCGCTCGACGTGTTGTTGCCGGTGGCCCGGCAGGCGCACGTGGAACTCTATTTGGAAAACATGTCGTTCGCCTTTCTTCCTGCCGCCGATGAACTGATGGATGTGCTCGACCGCTATGGCAGTGATGAGATCAAGATCTGCTACGACGTAGCAAACGCGCACTTCATCGGCGAACAACCTTCGGAGGGCCTCAGCGCGGTCGCATCACGGCTCGCGCTCGTGCATTTCTCGGATACGACGCAAGAGACTTATCGCCACGACCCGATCGGCGATGGAGATGTCGATTTCTCAAAGTTGCCTGAGGCGCTCTCGAAGGTGGGGTATACAGCACCCGTAGTGTTGGAGATTATTGCGCCACATGCCGATGACAGCATCGCCAGATCGATCGCGTTCCTCCAAGGTTCGGGCTTCTGAGAGTGCTCCGTTAGATATCCCAATCAGTAATGTTGCGACTTCGACACCCGAGGTCTGATCAACTTCCGGAACTATGCATTCTTCGTCTAGAGGGCGTGTGAAAACGTAGTCTGCCGAACGTACGTGATAGGGTCGTCCCATTGATTCTCTGCGGGGGCGGATCATGAAGCGGTTCATCGAGGGTTCTGATCGCAACCAGGCGACGCTGTTTCCTGAACGGCTGGATGACTATGTCAGCGATGACAATCCGGCTCGCGCGATTGATGCCTTCGTTGATGCACTGGATTTGAGCGCACTTGGCTTTGATGTCGTGCCAGAAGCCACCGGCCGACCCGGTTATCATCCGGCGACGATGCTCAAGATCTACGTCTATGGCTACCTCAATCAGGTCCAATCTTCGCGTCGGGCTGGAACGTGAGTGCGGTCGCAATGTCGAACTTGTCTGGCTGACCGGTTCACTGAAGCCAGACTTCAAAACGATCGCCGATTTCCGCAAAGACAACGGGCCTGCCATCCGCAATGTATGCCGACAGTTTGTTGCGCTGTGCCGCGATATCAATCTGCTGGGCAGCGACAGCGTTGCTATCGACGGCAGTAAGTTCAAGGCTGTGAATGCCAAGGCCAAGAATTTCACACGCGAGAAACTGCGCAAGCGCTTCAAGGAGATCGATGAACGCATTCAGCGCTACTTGTCGGAACTCGATCGCGCCGACGACGTGCACTCTGCTACCGGCATGCCGGTGAGCGATACGCAGATCAAGCGTGTCATCGACAAGATTGCGTGGCTCAAGAAGGAAGCCGACAAGTTGGCTGAGGTTCAAGCCGAGATGGACCGTACGGGGCGTCAACCAGATCTCGGAAACAGACCCCGATGCACGTTCTATGGCGATCACCAGCCGGCATCCCCGTGTCATTGGCTATAACGTGCAAAGTGCCGTCGAGACCGAGCATCACCTGATCGTTGCCCACGAGGTGACCAACATCGGATCGGACCGCAATGCACTATCAGATATGGCCAATCAGGCGCGGGATGCGCTCGGCGTTGAGACGCTCGATGCGGTTGCCGACAAAGGCTACTACAAGGGCGAGGAGATCGTTGCCTGCGAAGACGATGACATCACGGTGACGCTGCCTAAACCCAAAACCTCGAACGCCAAGGCAGATGGCCGATTCGACCGCAGTGCGTTCATCTATGATGCCGAAAAGAACATATACATTTGTCCGGCAGGCCAGCATCTCACGTATCGAATGACACGCAAGGAAGGCGGCAAGGTTCTTCATCGCTATTGGACAACCGCCTGCGAAACATGTCCGGTTAAGCACCACTGCACGCCGGGCAAGGAGCGCCGTATCTCACGATGGGAACGCCAAGATGTCCTGGAGCGTGTGCAACAGCGCCTTGAAGAAAACCCGGATAAGATGGCGACGCGCCGCGAGACGGCCGAGCATCCCTTCGGTACGATCAAAGCGTGGATGGGTGCGACCCACTTCAAAATGCGAACGCTCAAACACGTTGCCACCGAAATGTCGCTCCATGTCCTCGCCTACAACATGATGCGCGTGATCTCGATTGTCGGAACGACGGAACTGATCAAGGCCATCGCGGCCCTATTATCGCGGTTTGCGGCGATAACCGTGTCAGAGAATGCAATCTGCGGCCCACAACGCCGTTGCAAAGAGATTTGAGAAGAAAAACACCAAATTGCTGCGCGTCACCGAAGTACTCGAATGGCCGGCCGAATGACGGCACGTTCTCACACACCCTCTCTACTGAGCGGACTTCGGTAGTACCTCTAGATCATTTCCGACTTACGTGGAAATGGATCTATCTGTCTTTTCTCTCTCGGCTATCCGGCCTAACGGCTGGCCTCCGAGGGGCGCCGCAAGGCGGCGGGTCGCCTGCGCTCCCTCGTTGCGATTCCGGCTAAACCGGAAACGCTCTAGATTGGCAGCTTTCGCGATCCGTCGCAGTTTGGTCAGATCTTACTGCGGTCGCCCTTAGAGCGTCAGGTACTGCTCGAGTATCTCTGGCTTGGCTTTGAGATCTCCAGGTGTGCCGGAATACTTCACTTCGCCCTTTTCCATGATGTGGCAATAGTCGCTGAGTGCCATCACGAAACCGAGGTTTTGTTCTGCCAGAACGATCGACAGGCCGCTCTCCTTGAGTTGGCGAATCTTGTCGCGCAATGTCTCGACCACGCGCGGCGCCAATCCTTCCGACGGTTCGTCGAGAAGCAGCAGCTTTGGATTACCCATAAGGCTGCGCGCAATCGTCAGCATCTGTTGCTGGCCGCCGCTCAGAACACCGCCAAGGCGTGACTGGATATTGGCCAGATCCGGGAACAGGTCGAAGACCTCGGCTTCGCTCCAGCCGCCGCCGGCGACAGGCGTGCGTCTCGCGATGTCGAGATTTTCCCAGACCGTGAGATCGGGAAAGATTCGCCGTTCCTCGGGCACGAAGCCTATGCCGAGCTTCGAGATGCGATACGTCGGCAGGCGGGTAATGTCGTTGCTCTCGAAATGGATCGCACCTTCGCTCGCACGCGTCAGCCCGATGATCGATCGCATGGTGGTCGTCTTGCCGACGCCGTTGCGGCCAATCAGCGAGACGCACTGGCCGGCCTCGACTTTGAGGCTGACACCGAACAGCACCTTGCTAAGTCCGTAGGAGGTGTGAATGTTTGCGACTTCAAGCTGGGACATCTTCGATCGAATCCCCGAGATAAACGCTGCGTACGTTGACATCGTTACGCACCTCTTCAGGCGCGCCGCTGGCAATGATCTCACCATGATGGAGCACGGAGATGCGATCGGCGATCCCGAACACGACGCTCATGTCGTGCTCGGTGAACAAAAGCGTCAGATTGCGCTCCTTCGATATTCGATCGATGAGCTGGATGCTCTCGGTCGTCTCGGATGGTGACATCCCGGCAGTAGGTTCATCGAGGAGCAGCACTTGCGGGTCGGCTGCCAAAGAGATCGCAAGTTCAAGTTGCTTCTGGCGTCCGTAGGCGAGTTCGCCGGCGACTTCATCGCGCTCGTCGGTGAGGCCGACAAGATCGAGCAGGCGTTCGGTTTCCGCGACATTGAGGCCATGTGCCGGCCGGAAGAGATTGAGATGATTGTCGTCGTGCGCGATCAACGCGACCTGGACATTCTCAAACACGGTCATGCGCGGATAGATGTTGATGCGCTGGAACGAGCGGGCGATGCCGAGGCGCACAATCGCATGCGGCGCCATGCCGATCAGTGAACGGCCCTTGAAAAGAACCTCGCCCTCGGTCGGCTGCAGATGGCCGGTAATCAGGTTGAAGAATGTGGTCTTTCCCGCACCGTTGGGTCCGATGATGGCATGCCGCGTGCCCTCCTCGAGGACGAAGTCAACCTCATTGATCGCCTGAAAACCGGAGAAGTTCTTCGACAGTTTCTTGATTTCGAGCATGATTAATCCCGTGCCGTCGTTTTCCGGGTCAGTTTGCGCGCAAGGCCTGCGAGGCCCTCGGGCAGGAACAGCAAGATTACGATCAGGATGACGCCCAGTACGGTCGGCCAGTATTCGGTGTACTCATTCGTCAGGCGCTGCAGAATGAAGAGTGTTGCTGCGCCGATCGCCGGACCGAAGAACGAGAACATACCGCCGAGCAGCGTCATGATCAGCACGGTGGCTGATTGCGTCCAGAAAGCGCTTTCGACAAACATGCCTCGGTGCAGCATCCCGAACAGGGCGCCGGCAATGCCGGCGAACGTGCCGGCAACGACGAACGCCATCCAGCGCATCAGCCGCGTGTTGATGCCAACGAATCCGGCCCGTATGGAATTTTCACGAACCGCCAGAAGGGCGCGGCCAAACGCCGAATGGCAGATCACCCAGAGTGCCGCGGCTGCAGCTGTGACGACGAGCAGCGTGAAGTAGAAGAACGATGTCCGGTCACCGATCATCGCCGGCACACGGATGCCGACAAAGCCATCATCGCCGCCGGTGACCGATCGCCATTTGAAGGCAACTGCCCAGATGAACATCGAGAAGGCAAGCGTGAGCATCGCAAAGTAAATATCGGTGAGCTTGGTGCAGAAGTAGGCGACAACCGCTGCTGCCACCATCGTGACCAGGACCGCCGCGACCAGCGCCGGCAGCAGTGGCCAGCCGTAGGTGGTGAGCAGGATGGCATTCGCGTATCCGCCGATCGCGAAATAGGCCGCATGGCCGAACGAGACATTGCCGGAATAGCCGATGATGACGTTGAGGCTCAGCGCAAACAGCGCATAGATGAGGATCTCTGTCGCAACGTCGATCAGATACTTCGAACCGAGCAGTGGTAACAGTGCCAGCCCTGCGACGATCACCAAACATGCAATCGCAGTCGCGCGGGACATCGGTTGGGTCATGTCAGTGGCCCCCTGTAATCGGCCGGCCGAACAATCCCCACGGGCGCACGAGCAGGACCGCGACAAGGAGCAGGAAGGCAAAAACGTCCTGCCAATTCGGCAGGATTACAGAGCCGAAGTTGAACACCAGGCCGTAAATCAGCGCGCCAACGAAGCTGCCCCAGAGGCTGCCCAGCGAGGTCGACATTGAAGGACCGGGCCCCCCTCGCCTCTCAGATCAATTTTTTTGATTTAAAGTGGCAAAAACTTTCGTTTGTCAAATCTGCTATCAAGCATCATGTAGCGCAGCAAGCTTGGTCGAGTAGGAGAATGGGAGCCAAGTTACCTACCTGCCTGCCCGCAAGTATCAAGCATCAAAAACTGCTATCGCCAATCATGGGCCAAAGGGAAATCTCGAACATGCAGACATTGTTGAGCAACAACAACCGCCGCGCAACCTTGGTCGCACTTGCCACGCTCACGCTTGCTTCCGTCACCGCGAGCCAGGCGCCAGCCCAGGAAAAAACCCGCATTCAGGCGGGTGTTCTGTCCTGCACAAGCAGCAGCGGATGGAGCGCGATCATCACCTCCAAGAAGCAGTTCAACTGCGTATTTTCGAAAATGAGCGGCACTCCGGTCGGCAGCTACAAGGCGGTCGTTCGCAAGTTCGGACTGGACATCGGTATATCAGGCAAGACAGCGCTTGAATGGGCCGTCTTCGGGCCGGCGCGAAAGGTTGCTGGTCAATACGTGGAAGGATCGTTGCAGGGTGAATATGCCGGCGTCGGTGCCGGCGTGTCGCTGGGCGCAGGGCTCGGTGCAAACGCACTGATCGGCGGTGGTCAGGATTCCTTCGCTCTTCAACCAATCAGCGTCCAGGTCGAGACCGGTGTCAGTATCGCCGCCGGCATCCAGACGCTCGTACTCACCTATACCGGCCCTGCCTCATAGGGGCCGTTCGATCTTCCAAGGAAGGCATATGGTAAATGTACAGAAGCACTCGTTGGTTCATGTTGGCCGCTGTGCTCAGCGCATTGCTGTCGGGCGGCGCGCTGGCGCAAGCACCGCTCGACATCGACATGAATATCATCACTGACAAGGGCGTCGGCAAACCAATCGGCACGATCCGCGCGAGCGAAACGAAGAACGGCTTCCTGCGGCTTGATTTGAACCTGTCGGACGATCTGCCTCCGGGCGGACATGGCTTTCATGTCCATGCGAACCCGGACTGCGGACCAGCCATGTCCAACAATAGAATGGTCGCGGGCCTCGCTGCTGGCGGCCATTACGATCCGCTCAACACGGGGCGGCACGAGGGGCCGAGCGGCAAGGGCCACCTAGGTGATCTGCCGATCCTGTTTGTCGAGGTTGACGAGGATGGCGCCCTGGAAGTCACGCACTCCTTGATCGCACCGCGCCTCAAACTTTCGGACATTCGCGGACGGTCGCTGATTATCCACGCGAACAGCGACAATTTCTCGGATGAACCCCAGCCGCTCGGCGGCGGCGGTGCGCGCATCGCCTGCGGCGTGGTTCCTAACTAGAAGACGAGTCGAAGGATTGTCGCGAGAGCGCTGCAGGCCATCAGCATCTCGCGTCTGGGTGGCAGCGCAACGTGATAGGCCCGTTGCGCTGCCGGTCCCACTTCCGAATCCGTTCGTCGTTCTCTCCTGACTCGTGCTTGGCTATCCTGTTCTTGTTTTCCTGTTAAGTTTGACCGGATGTCACGATGACAAGGGGCAGGATTTCATCATGGACACAGGCGGGAGTTTGGACGATGGCCGATTGTTGATCTGTGCCTACCGGATCCGACGCGATGGGTCCGCCACGGCACGCAGCTTACGCGATTTGTCTGAAGTTCCGGGCGAAGGTGAATGGGACTGGTTTCACTTCGACGCCGGTCTCCCGGAATCCAGTGAGTGGTTGCTGAACCATTCGGGACTGGATTCGCATGCAGTCGAAGCCTTGCTGGCAAGTGAAACCCGACCACGTGCAACGAGCGGTCCGAAGGGTACGCTGATCATACTGCGCGGCGTCAACCTGCACCCCGATCAAGATCCGACCGATATGATTTCGATTCGCATGTGGGTCGAAGCCAACAGGATCATTTCCGCTCGTGTCAGGCGTCTGCTGAGCGTCACGGAAATTCGCGAGCGCTGTGATGCCAACGATGCACCACGTTCAGTGGGCGAGTTTCTGGTCGACCTGAATAACGGTTTGATCGAGCGCATGAGCGGTGTGCTGCACGCGCTCGAGGAAGAAGTCGACGCACTGGAAGAAATGGCGACTGAGGCGTCGCCCGGCGCCATTCGTCCGCGCCTCGTTGCTGCCCGACGCAAGATTATTCCCTTGCGGCGGTTTCTGTCGCCACAGCGCGATGCGATCTCGCAACTGTTGTCCGCCAAGGCCGGCTGGCTCGAAGACTGGCAGCGCGGTCAACTGCGCGAATGTGCCGACCGTCTGACGCGTTACGTTGAAGAACTGGATGCGATGCGTGAAAAGGCGGCCGTCGTTCAGGATACGGTTGCGACGCTGCTGTCCGAGCAGATGAACCGCAACATGCTGGTTTTGTCTGTTGTGGCAGCCATCTTCCTGCCGCTGGGCCTATTGACCGGGTTGCTTGGCATCAACGTCGACGGCATGCCGGGAACGCAGGACGCTCCGGCTGCCTTCTGGCTCGTGGTCATCTTGTTGTTGGTAGTTACCGCATTCGAAATTTGGTTATTCAGACGCCTGGGATTGGTTGGTGACGGTGCCTGGTTCAAGTGCTCGATACGATCCGATGAGTAAGCGCCAATTGCTTCCGGATTGTGTTGGGTCTGCACCGGTCAACGTTGGCGCGGAAGCCGTTGCAACGGGCGCGACGTCGGCGACCGTGACTGTCACAAAGGCTTTGACCGCGCCCAGCCCCTTCAATATTGGCGCATAGAACTCTGCATTCTCAGTGCTCTGGCGATTGCGCCCGGAGCGGCAAACCAACGGGAGGTTTGAGACTGATCAAAGCATCCCGCCCGGACGCCACGTAGTGTGTTTCGATCTCTTTAGCAATCCAAGCGACGAGCATGGTTGATTCGCCAGAGACACAAGGCGCCGAAGCTGAGAGGACATCGAGCATCGGCGCGGTCTTCCCCAGACCAATTTCCTATCTGAGCCACTCACTGAGTGGGCTGCTGCGCGCGAAATTATGGCTGCAGATCGTGGTGTCGATGATCGCAGGCATTGTCGTCGGCGTGTTGATCGGCCCGACTACCGGAGCAGTCGATCCGCGCATCGCGGCCGTGATCGGTGATTGGTTCGCATTTCCGGGCCTCCTGTTCCTGGCTCTGATCCAGATGATCGTGATTCCGTTGATCTTCGCATCGATCATACGTGGCCTCGCGGCTTCTCAGGATATCGAGCAACTAAAGCAGGTGGGCCTGCGTGCAGCAGCCTACTTTATCACCACGACGTTTATTGCGATTCTAGTTGGCATTGCCCTAGCCAGTCTGATTGAGCCTGGCCGGTTTATCGATAGTGAGGCCGTGCGCGCTGCCGAGGCGACGGCGCCGGCAAACGACAAGGAACTGGCGCCGCCGATCCTGCCAGCGCTCGAGAAGCTGCCCGAAGTCCTCATCACTTTGCTGCCTTCCAATCCACTGAGTTCCATGGTGCACGCGGAAATGCTGCAGGTCGTCGTGTTTGCCATGGTCTTCGGGGCGGCTCTTCTCATGATGCCGCCGCAGCAGTCGAAGCCAATGCTCGACCTACTCGGTTCGCTGCAGGAAGTATGCCTGACTGTAGTTCGCTGGGCGATGTTGCTGGCACCGTTCGCGGTTTTCGGTTTGCTGCTGCGATTGACGGCGAAGATCGGACCGCAGGCGCTTGTTGGAATGTCGGTTTATGTTGCGACTGTGCTGCTGGGTCTCGTATTGCTTTTCGCGCTCTACATGCTGGCGCTGGCGTTGCTTGTGCGCATGTCTCCGTTCCGGTTCATCGCTAGTGCCCGTGAGGCGATGCTACTTGCATTTTCGACCTCGTCGTCCGCCGCAGTCATGCCGCTGACGATGCGCACGTTACAGGAAAGCTTTCGTGTGCGCCCTTCGGTTGCCCAGTTCGTGGTACCCCTTGGGGCTACGATCAACATGGATGGCACAGCTCTCTATCAAGCCGTTGCAACTGTCTTCTTGGCTCAGGCATTCGGGGTCGACATGTCCTTGCCGACGATGATGCTGCTTGGCGTGACCGCAGTTGGTGCTTCGATCGGCACGCCATCGACTCCGGGGGTTGGCATCGTTATTCTGGCTTCCGTGTTATCGGCAGCCGGTGTGCCAACCAGCGGCATCGCACTGATTATCGGTGTCGACAGGATACTCGACATGAGCCGTACTACATTGAATGTGACCGGCGATATGGTGGCTGGTATCATCCTCGATCGATGGCTTGGATCCCGCTTTGCAGGATTGCGCGAAATCGTTGAAGAGCAGATCAGGGAAGTGGAACGTACTGAAACAGGCCAAGACGTTATCGTTGAGCCCTAGCCTGATCTATCCACCAGCACGTGGATCGTCACGGAGGCCAAATCGCCTGATCACAGCCGACTTGTGAGTCAAACTCGAAGGACAAACTGGCGGACGCTCGTGGCGACGTATCACGCCCCGTTGCGCCCGATTTGAGGGCACGGAAATGAGCATTTCAATATGGCGTTCAGCCATAATATTGGTGTTCGCGATCGCGACCAGCGCTGCGTCCAGGGCTGAAACGCAAATCAAGATACTTACCGGCGGCAAGGCGGGAGTGTACTACGCAGCAGGCCAATCGATCTGCAAGCTGCTCAGGCAATCCAAAGGCATGAGCAATACTTCGTGTAACGCGCCTGAGACCGACGGTTCGGTCTCCAACATCAAAGCCGTGTTGAACGGTGCGGCTGAATTTGGCTTGGCCCAGTCGGACTGGCAGTATCATGCCGTGCATGGGACTGCGGCCTTCAAGGAAAAGAGAGCCGAACAGCTCCGAGCGGTGCTCTCACTACATGCCGAAGCATTTACCATTGTCTCAAGCATCGCATCCGGAGTAGCAGAATTCGATCACCTGAAAGCAAAAAGGGTCAACCTCGGAAACCCCGGGTCCGGCCACCGCGCTACGATGGATTTGCTGCTTAAGCAAAAGGCTTGGGTCGTTGGCGACTTTGCCTCTGTATTGGAGTTGAATACGGATGCCCAGGCTGACGCCCTGATCAAGGGGTTCGTTGATGCCATAGTGTTCGTCGTCGGCCACCCGAATGCTTCAGTGCACAAAGCCTCGTCCAAAAGCAACGTCCGGATCATCCCCATGGCGAGCGCCGACATCGAACGGATGACGGAGACGTACCCCTACTATATTGCGACTGAAATTCCGGCCCGGATGTACCGTGGCATCGACCAGCCGGTACAGACATTTGGTCTCAAGGCGACACTCGTCACATCGGCAGCTGTGCCAGATGCAATTGTTTATGAACTAACCAAATCGATCTTCGACAACGTGGAAAAGTTGCGCAAGTTGCACCCGGCGTTTCGTCGCCTCGACCGCCGTGAAATGGTGTTTGAAGGCAATAGCGCTCCGTTTCACCCTGGTGCCCGCAAGTACTTTGTCGAAAAGAAGCTGCTATAGGCGGACCGATCCAAGTCCCAGATTGATTCTCGGGGAATAGTGCACACAGCGGCGAACCGTGGCCTATTTTGAAAATCAGTTTTCCGCGCTATCCAATGAGCGCCAGTTGGTCTGTTCGATATCTTCCGGCTGGCGGTAGAGAAAGCCTTCCCCCAATTGGCGTTCGGCCGCGGCCCGGATGGCCTTCTCGATTTCAGGGTCGGTCGAGCGCAGCCGGCGAAAGACGTTCCGCGGCAGGACGAGCAGCTGGCACGCAGTTGCCGCAACCATACCGGTAGTTCTGCGCCGCGTCGGCGCCAACAGCGAAAGTTCGCCGAAGAAATCACCGTTGGAAATATAGGCCTCCGCGTCGAGCCCCTCGATAGCAATTACGCCTGACACGATGAAGTAAATGGCATTACCTCTTTCGTTGATCGAAACAATGGTTTCTCCCGGCAGCGCCACGCGAGGCTTCAGGAGGCTGGCGATTTTTTCGCGTTGAATTTCGGTGAGGTTCTCGAAAATCGGCACTCGCGAGACCAGACCGAGGGGCGATTGGCGCAGATCAAGTCTCGGCGGCTTTGACAGCACCTTGGCTCGCTCCGCAAGGTCCTCCTCGAGTGCACGGTGCAGGTCCGCACCGATAACACCATCCGCCAGCAGGCGTTCATACTGCGCCTGTTCACGTCTGACGACTGCCCTGAGCAGCAGCAGGCCTTCCAAGCTCCTGGTATAGTTTGGATATTGCAGGGCCAGCGCATCGACACTCCTTTGCGTGGATGACGTCCGTTCGCGCAAGGCTCCGTTGATGTTTTCTGCCGCTTCCTCGCCGACGATGGCGGGCAGCACCGACAGCGAGAACTCGTTCAATCTGTGCAGCATCGCGGCCGTTCCAAGCAGAACCGTGAGTTTTGTTTCCAATTGCCGCCGAAGTAGTTGGTCCCATCCGAGAGACCTGTGGAGGGTCAATGCAACCCGGAATTCTCGCGGATCGCTCAGTTGCCGGGCGACGATATCGAGATATCGGTTCCGGCCACCAACGCGGGCGGCGTCGGAGAGTGCTTCTGCGTTGGCCGCCATCAGCTGTGTCTCGCTTCGTCCAAGCTCCCCGTTTTCAAAAGCCTTCTCGATCAGGCGCGACTCTTGGTTTGCCAGTATGATCAATCCCAGCCGTTGCGCTTCGCCCAGTTCAATATGGTGATCGGCCTGCTTTTCGGCCTCGGACGGTAGCTCGTGCTCGGCAAACCTTTTCACATTGTGGAGAAGCCAGGCAGCATCGGGCCGGTTCCGCATGAGGTCTTCGACAAACGTCTGAGTTTCCTCACGGGTCTGGCGCACGACACGCGCCCGTAAGGCATTGTCGCTGGCGCTGAGTTCGTTCAGTCCGAGCAGCCGGGTGACAAAGGCGAGAGTTGGCGCGTTGATTAATAGCGTGAGGAAGACAAACCCGGTGCCGATGGCGGCCATTGCACGACTGTCGTCACCCGGCAACGTTCCGATCTCGGCAAGACCTAGTGCCAGTATGATTGTGACCGCTCCGCGCACACCGCCCCACCAGGCGAGCGCACTTTGCCGAAACGGGATGGGTTCGGTCAGTTTCGCCTTGCTCAATACCGGCATGAGGCCAAAAAGTACGACTGCACGTGCGGCAAAGGCGCCCGCGAATACGACAGGGATCAGCATGGCCTGAGCGAATGTTAGGCCAAGCAGCATTTTGGGAACCAGCATCGCAGCAAAGAGCAGGATGAGCGCGTTAGCCCAAAACCCGATCTGCGACCACACCGTCATGACTGTAGCCCAGTTCCGCGGCCCCATCGCAGCAAAACCGATATGGCTGATCGTCATACCTGCGAATACGACTGCGACGACGCCTGAGGCACCGGCGGATTCGGCGAGCAGGTAACTTGCGTGTGGGATTGCGACCGTGAGTGTTGCCTCTGCGGCCGGCGAACCGCCTAGGACGGGGAAGATGCGACTGGCGGTCCAGGCGAACAGCACGCCGATCGCAACTCCGAAAACAAAGCTGAATATGAAATTGCCGGCCAATTGCGCCGGTCCGGCATTGCCGACGCCGCCGGCAATGCCGATCAGCAGTGAGAACAGCGCAATCGCAGCTGCATCGTTGAGCAGGCTTTCTCCTTCCAGAAGTAGGGCGAGGCGGCGCGGTGCACCAATTTCACGGAACGTGCTGATGACGGCGGCCGGATCGGTCGTCGAGATCGCGGCTCCGACCAGAAGGCAGGCGACAAGCGAAAGCGATGAAAGGGACCACAGCACCAAGCCGACAACTCCGGTCGCCAGCACGACGGCGACGACGGCAAGCGCTAGCACGACCCAGACCTCGCTCCGCAAACGCCTGAGACTGACCGCCAGCGACATCTCAAACAAGAGGGGCGGCAGGAAAACTAGCAAAAGGGTATTCGTGTCAAGTGCGAGTGATTCGACGAACCAAAGATCGTAGCTATCGAGTCCCGTACCCGCCAGCTGAACATCAGAAAGCGACGCAAATGTTCCCAGACACAATCCCGTGACGGCAACGACCACGGAGAAAGGCAACCTCAGGGCCGCAGCCAATGGCACCATCATGCTGATTAGGGCAAAGATCAAGCAAATGGCTGTCAGTGCAAAAGTAACGATGGACATTGCGTGGCGTGTTCCGATCCGTGGAGCTTGATGCGATCCGTGATCACCCAGCCATCTCCGCAGAGGAGCTACCGGGGAGATTGATTTGTAGGGCGCGGGTGCAAATGTTGACGTCCTTGAACAACGCGTTGTTCATTGTTCGGACGCGGGTTGCGGCCAGCTACCTTCGATGGGACGATCGAGGAAGGCGTTGACGCGCTCATCGATCTCGGCTGCGAGCCTCCAGACCTGGCTCTTCGAGATGCCGGTCATGCCCATCGCCTTGACGAGGTCGTCGACCGAGCGGGACGAAACACCTTGCAGGTAGGCTTCCTGAATGACTGCTGCCAGCGCCTTCTCGGCGGCCCGGTGCGGCTCGAGGAATGTCGGGAAGTAGCTCCCTTTTTGAGCTTCGGGATGTTGAGGTCGATGCTGCCGGCGCGCGTATCCCATTGGCGCGAGCGATAACCGTTGCGCTGGTTGGTGCGCTCGGGCGTCCGCTCGCCATGGCCGGCCCCGGTCAGGCCCTCGACTTCCAGGTCCATCAGTCGTTGGGCGACAAACGCCGTCATCTCGCGCACAAGGTCGGTGTCCGAACCCTTCTCCAAAAGCTCCTTCAACGCTATCCTGTCGATCGTCATGTGAGTCGTGCCTCACGGGTCAGGTTGCTGTTGTGGCAAACCCAACTTGTTCCATGAGCCGCATGAGTTCGTGGTCCGGGGTTGTGGACGGCTTGCGCGTGATGAGCGCTTCACCCGACCACAGCCCCTACCGTCTCGTACACCACGTCGTGGGACACGTACCTGCCTGCGATGCGCCCGGACGAGGTGCCCGCAATTGCCCGGATTGCGCACTACTGTATCCTTGGTGAAAACAGTAGCTTCAAATACGAGCGCAAAAGTAGAACTTGTTGTGCAGTTATCAGCGGCTCCCCCACTGCCCGGGACATAATGATGCCGCCTTCGATAACAGAGCTGACCATGTCGGAGAGATGATCGAGATCCACCGGGTCATTCATTGGGTAGATCTCAGCAATTTCATCGAACATCGCCCGAAAGCGATGACGCCATCCCAACACCGCGCGGCGGTTGGCCTCACGCACGTCGCGGTCGAAAAGGCGATCCTGATAAACAGCAGTCGCCACGACACATCCCGGGTGACCACCTGGCAAGTCCTCGATCAATTCAGCCAATAGCTTCAATCCGATGAGCGCTGCCTGCAAAGGGTCGTCGCTCAGGTCTCGTGCACGTCCAAGCAAGTCATCGAAGAGCTGGTCTTCCACCTCGATGTGGCGTTCGATGAGTGCTCGTGCGAGCGCGTTCTTGTCCCGGAAGTGATAGAAGAATCCGCTCTTCGTGATTTCGGCATTGGCGACGATCTCGTCAATTGAGGTAGCGTCAAAGCCTTTTGCTAATACGCCCTCTTGCGCAACATCCATGATCTTCTTGCGTGTTTCTTTGCCGCGCGCCATGTCATTCACCTCCAAAAACTGTACTGCAGGTACAGTACTGACGGTACGGTTCTCTCGTTCGCTTCGTCGTTTTCGCCAGATGCGAACCAATTAGCGCTTTGATATTACAGCAGGAAATTATCCGGCCGCACTGTACCGCAAGTCGGCTTTCATCACCAGAGCGTTCGAGGGCACACCTCGCTCAACAGCCCACGCAAGAACTGGAGATGACAAATGACAGACGTTGATAGACTGTTGAGGACTAATCGACCGTTTCTGACTGATGGTGGTTTCGAAACATGGTTGTTCTTCCAGCAAGGCTTCGAAGCACCGGAGTTTGCAGCGATCGTCCTGATGGACGATGATGAAGCGCGGCAAGCCATGCGCCAATATTTCGATGGTTTTCTGAGCATGGCGGCAGCAGCTCAAACGGGTTTCGTGCTCGACACGAACACCTGGCGTGGATGCACGCATTGGGGGCCAAATCTGAGCAAGTCCGCGGATGAGATGCTACGTCTCAGCTCGGATGCTGTGACGTTTGCCAAGCAAGTTCGAGAAGACTGGCAAACGCGGGTATCGCCAATTCTCGTAAACGGCGTGGTCGGACCAGCTGGTGACGGATATGCGCCAGGTCGAGTGCCGGACGTGGAAGAAGCATATCGCATGCATCAACCACAAGCTGAGACCTTCGCTCGTTCCGGTGTGGACATGATTTCAGCCATAACGATGACCAATACCGGTGAGGCTACCGGTATTGCAAGGGCCGCAATAGAAGTGGACCTGCCAGTAGTCATTTCGTTTACGGTGGAGACCGACGGTCGACTTCCAACAGGCGAACCGCTAGGCGACGCGGTTCGGGCTGTCGATCAGGCGACCGGTAATGCGCCGCTCTATTACATGATCAACTGCGCTCACCCAGATCACTTCACTGAAACCGTCGCAACGGGCAGGGACTGGGTATCTCGAATCGGCGGTGTGAGGGCAAACGCCTCTCGCTTAAGCCACGCCGAACTTGACGTAGCCGAGAGCCTGGATGAGGGCGACCCACAGGAGTTCGGAGACTTGCATGCCGATCTGATGGAAATTCTGCCTAACCTCCGGGTGGTTGGCGGCTGCTGCGGCACGGATCATCGTCACGTTGGCTGCGTCTCACATCACTTGCACATCAAATCGGCTGCCTGACATCGTGCGGCGCGGGATCAGAGATGCTGCTCCGCAAGAATTCGGAGATCAAAAATGAACTTGCAATTGAAATCTTTGGACGCTGCCTATCACGTTCGTCCGGCAACCGCGCGAGATGCCGCAGATATTGCCCGTTTGTTTCTTGTTTCATCGGACGGGCTCGCCGCTTACATCTGGGAACATGATCGCGCTCCCGGGATCGACCCTTTGTCCCACGGAGCTGCTCGCTATGCTCGGCAAGGCGTCGCATTTTCATACGAGAACTGCACCGTCGCAGCAGCCTGTGACCGTGTTGTCGCAATGATCCATGCGTTCGAGATGCCAGAGTCAGACGGCGTTGAGGAGGATCCCATTCTTCGCCCATACTCCGAGCTGGAGGATCCGGGCTCACTTTATATTTCGGGCATCGCAGTCGATGCTGATCGGCGCGGTCAAGGAATTGGTAACGCACTTCTAGATGTCGCAGAAGACACTGCGTCAGAGCGGGGTTGCGATCGCCTCTCGCTGATTTGCTTTGAGGCGAACCAAGATGCGCTTCGCCTCTATCGCAGTCGCGGTTATGTCGAGATCGACCGAAGGCCGCTCATGCCTCACCCTTGTTTGAATTACTCCGAAGGGGATGCTCTGCTAATGCGGCTTGGCCTGACGAAAGCCTGAGGAACTACTCGACGCCGCCAACCGCCACCAAAGCCCTGCTATCCGTGGAGGACTTCGACGGGTCCATCTGAGAACCGGCCTGTGGCGAAGGTTACATATCCAAGGTTCTTGAGGAAAACGGTCATGACGTTGTCAGCATCGATCTTTACGACTGGAACTACGGAACATGTGGCGTTGATTTCCTGGCTCAAACCGAGCCCAAAGCAAAGCACATCGTCACGAATCCACCCTACGGTTCCGGCTTGGCCGACGCATTTGCCCGTCATGCGTTGATCCTGACGCGAAAACCGGCGGCAAAATCGCCATGCTTCTAAATCTGGCAAGTCTGGCGCACCAGGACCGCACGCCGAAATGGAAAAAGACGCCGCCTGCCCGGCTGTATGCAACAGACAGCGTCGAATGCTGGAACGACCACGATACGCCGCCCCGTCACTTTCTCCAACACCGTTATGTCTGGGCGGTTTGGACACAAGCTCACCGTGGCCCTTCTTGCTTTTGGTGGCTCTCCGCGAACAACTTCGAACCCGACTGCGGAGCAACTGTCGGGCCATAGCGTTATGCCGCCACTCCGCTGCCCAATGCAGAATCCCCACCCGCGTGCACAAACGGTGTGGGCGGCAGGTGGCAAAATTCACGGAAACGTCAACGATCGACGCACTACACTGCCAAGTCGTCCGGTGCTGAAGTATGGGCAGACGCCAATGCCTCGGAGCAAATCTTTCAGCGGTTGACCCGAACCGGCTGTCGCAAAACTCTTCATTTTGCATCGCACCAACGATACGCCCGTCCCGAAGCAGAACTGAGCAAGTGCAAAACCGCCGCGAGCCGTGACCGTCGTAAAGACAATTGAGAGACCCCGTGTATGAATTTGCAAATGACGGCACGAGTGTCTTCAACGCGTCTCTCATAGTAATCCGATACCGGGCGTCATTCGCGAAATGCTACTGCTGCAATGCCGCAACCGGCCGGACGTCCGCAACCCGCTGCACGAATAATGTCACGCAATTCGCCTTGCGGTCTCATGCTACAGAAAAGTTTTTACTGGTTTTTTGATTGTTGATGCGCTTGAGGCGTGCGAAACTCATGGAGATATGAGATCGGCGAATATGTCCGACAGACGACAGGTCGCCAATTTCGACGGCGGCGCGGATGTCGGCGATCTCACGCGAGAATATCTCAACCTCGCTCTTGAGATTGTCGGGCGATATCGATGTCAGCCAAATTCGCGTAGTTTGATAGTAGAGACGTTCCGTGATCTCTCGGAACGGTTCATTGTCCGACAGGCGAGAAAGCGCCTGAAAGAAGTCCATGTTAAGTTCTGCAAATGCACGTGGTGACGGTTCGAGCACAAGCGTTTCGCTGCGCAGATGGAGGTCTTCGAACAAGGCCAGCGTCGCTTGGCTGGGCGGCACCGGTCGCAGATTGCCGATGAGTTCGGCAAGCTCCATCCGCAACTCATAAACCTGTGCAAGCGCATCGATGTCGATATCGGTAACGATTGTGCCGACACCCTGCACCGACTTGAGCAACCCGTTTGCTTCGAGCCAGCCAAGCGCGCGCCGTAGTGGTGTCCGGCTGATGCCGAACTCCTGCGCGAGCATGTCTTCGCTGAGCCGCATGCCCGGTGGGTAGTCAAGCAGGCAGATCCTGTTCCGCAAGGTTTCGTAGAGGTGTTCAAATCGCGTGCGCGAACTCGTTCGTGAAGACGTTGAACCGCTTTTGTCTGGAAGAGCTATCGTCATAGACTGATCACGACTCCAATTGCGGCGTCGGGTCGGGTCATTCTGCTGGTCGCATGGAACCCGACAAATGTACACAACTAGGGATCATTGATTGCGTGCAGGCTGGTTGTCTAGCCAATTGACTGGAAATTGTCAGGCAGCCTCAATTGACGGCGACCTCTCACGCGTGCTGTTGTACACAAGTGGACGATCGTCCTCATCAGAACGCGATAACGGGAGGATGCAGATGAAGCACGTGTTCCCTAGACTGCTAGCGATATGCGCCGCCTCGGCAATGGTTGCCGGCTCGATGGCCGCTCAGGCCGGTCCGCTCATGGATCGCATCAAGTCCGGCAAGTCGATCAGGATAGGCTTTGCCAACGAGGTGCCCTGGGCCTACCCGGGCAATGACAAGAAACCACTCGGGTTCGTCAACGCCATCTCTCTCGGTATTCTCAAGAAGATGGGATATGACAACATCGAGCCGGTCACGACCGACTGGGGCGGCTTGATTCCCGGCCTCAAAGCCAACCGCTTCGATATCATCACTGGTGGCATGTATATCCTGAAAAGCCGGTGCGAAAACATCTCGTTTTCGGAACCGATCGGGATTTTCGGAGATGCCTTCATCGTTGCTAAAGGCAACCCCAAAGGCCTGAGCAATTACCAGGATCTGAAGAACAAGAAGGGTATATTCGTCACCGGAGCCGGCTATAACACCGTGGAAGCGGCCAAGAAGGAAGGCGTTCCTGCGTCCCAGGTCATGACGGTACCCGGACCGACCGAAATTCTAGCCGCCGTCAAAGCTGGCCGCGCGGATGCCGGCGGCGTGACCTACTTCACGGCCCTGAACCTAGCCGAGAAATCCGGCGGGGACATCGATGTCACGGACCCGACGGCGCTGCCCCAATGGACGCTCAATTGGGTCGGCATAGGCTTCCGAGGGGCAGACAAGGATTTCCTCGGCGAGTTCAACAAGGCGCTCAAGGGTTACGTTGGCACCGATGAAATGATGGCGGCCGTCAAGGAATACGGCTATTCCAAGTCACAGCTGCCGGGCGACCAGAAGACGGAGTGGGTCTGCGCCAACCGGTGATAACTGGCGTCTTCATGCCCTGATCCAACCGAGTGCGAGCGGTTGGCAGTGATCGCTTGCATTCCTTGGCATGGATCGCGTCGACTTCCGCAAGTCTCCGAAGCCCTTCATGTCGTATTTCGAATTCCTTGCAGAGTACGGCCCGCGCCTTCTTGAGGGCGCGGGTATCACGGCGGTGCAGGCGGTGCTGGCAACGCTCGTGGCGGTTGCCATCGCGCTTGTCGCCGGGCTGCTGCGGCTGGCCGGCAACGCAGTGCTGCGCGGCATCGCAACTGTCTACATCGAGATTTTTCGCGGCACCTCGCTGCTGGTGCAGCTCTACTGGATCTTTTTCGTACTACCGCTGTTCGGACTTTCACTCGACAAGTTTACGGCCGGCTTTCTGGCGGTCGGCATGAACCTTGGCGCGTATGGTGCCGAACTGGTCCGCGGCGCGATCCTGTCCGTGCCGAAAGGGCAGTGGGAAGCAGCACTTGCGCTCAACATGTCGCCTGCGCAACGCATGCGCCGGATCATTCTGCCACAAGCGGTGCAAATCATGTTGCCGCCCTGGGGAAATCTGTTGATCGAATTGCTTAAGGGCACGGCCCTCGTTTCGCTTATTTCGGTTGCCGACCTGATGTTCGAGGCCAAGCAGATCAATGGTTCGACGTTCCTGTCGGCCGAATCGTTCGGTACCGCACTCATCATCTATTACGTAATGGCCCGGTTCGTCGTCACTCCCACCATGCGCTGGCTGGAAACCGTCATGGCGCGCAAGCTCGGGAGGGCCTAGGCGATGTTCGACTGGCGCTGGGATTTTACCTGGGAGATTCTGCCCCAACTCATTCAGGCGACCGGAAATACGCTATTGGCGGCAGGTGCCGGCTACCTGATCGCCATTATTCTCGGACTGGCCTTCGCTCTGGCACAGCGCACGCAGTATCGCGCACTGACATTCGCTGTACGCGAAGCGGTCGAATTCATTCGCTCAACGCCTCTCGTCCTACAGATCTTCTTCGTCTTTTACGTCGGCCCGCAATTCGGTCTTCGCCTGTCGCCCTGGATGGCCGGCATGATTGCGATCGGCCTGCATTACGCGTCCTATTTGTCCGAAGTTTTCCGCGGCGGTCTCGATAGCGTGCCAAAGGGACAGTGGGAGGCAGCCACGTCCCTCAATCTGTCGCCGGCCCGCACCTACTTCCGAGTGATAATTCCGCAAGCTTTGCCACCCTCTGTTGCCGGAATGGGCAACTATCTCGTCGGCATCTTCAAGGACACCCCGATGCTGTCGGTCATTGGCGTCGCCGAGTTGATGCACACGGCCAATGCCATCGGCTCGCAGTCCTATCGCTTTCTCGAGCCCTACACGATGGTCGGCATCATCTTTTTGATGATCTCACTCCCGTCGGCGGGTCTGATCCGCGCCTTCGAAGCCTGGGTACGCAGAAAACTTGGAATGAGCTGATGCAAGAGACGGCCGATAGCAGGTATCCACTGGCCCTTGGCGGCGACACTGTTCCAATGGTGCGTTTCTCGAACGTGACCAAACGCTACGGTGATCTCACGGTTCTGGACTCGCTTGACCTGGACGTTGCCGAAGGTGAAATGGTCAGCATCATCGGGCCGTCCGGCTCAGGTAAGACAACCGTCCTGCGCATGCTCATGACGCTCGAGACAATCGATGGCGGCGTCATCTATGTCGATGGGAGCCCGCTCACTCACATGGAGCGTTCCGGCAAGCTCGTGCCGGCCAACAACCAGCATTTGCGCCGGATGCGCGCGAACATCGGTATGTGCTTTCAGCACTTCAATCTGTTTCCACACATGACCGCTCTGGAAAACTGCATGGAAGCCCCTGTTCACGTTCTGGGGCTGTCAAAGGAAGAAGCGCGGGGAAGGTCTCTGGAACTTCTTGGAATGGTTGGCCTGGCAGACAAAGTTGATCAGCACCCCTCGCGCCTGTCCGGTGGTCAGCAACAGCGAGTGGCCATTGCCCGCGCCCTCGCCATGCGCCCCAAGGTCATGCTGTTCGATGAGGTTACCTCCGCGCTTGATCCTGAAGTGATCGGCGAAGTCACGAATGTCATTCGCCAACTGGTGGCCGAGCACAATCTCACAATGCTCATGGTGACCCACCAAATGGGTTTCGCCAAAGAAATCTCGGATCGGGTGTGCTTCTTTTTCGGCGGGCGCATCGAAGAGCAGGGCTCACCGGAGGAGTTGTTCGGCAATCCGCGGCGCGAGCGCACGCAACAGTTCCTGAGCGCCGTTCTGGAGGCAAACTGATGCTGGCCTTGGCCGACATCATGACCGCACGCAGCAAGATCTCACGTACGGTTGTCCGGACCCCGCTGGTTCCTTCACCATTTCTCTCTCGCCTGGTTGGCCAAGAGGTTCTGCTCAAGCTTGAAACTACGCAACCGATCGGTGCCTTCAAGCTGCGCGGAGCGGCGAATGCAGTTGCAAGTTTACCTTTCGACACAGTAGGCGTCACGTGCTGCTCGACCGGAAATCATGGTCGTGGCGTTGCCTATGCGGCACGGGCCAAGGGAATTCCCGCCGTGATCTGCATGTCGTCGCTGGTACCGACGACAAAGATCGACGGCATAAAGGCACTGGGCGGTGAGGTTAGGATTATCGGCAACAGCCAGGACGAGGCACTGGCGGAAAGTCAGCGGTTGTGCGCAACGGTTGGGCTGACGGAGGTCTCTCCGTTCGATGACATCCAAGTCATATCCGGGCAGGGAACGATCGGGCTCGAGTTGTTGGAGGATAGGCCTGATCTCGAGATGATATTGGTCCCGCTGTCCGGTGGCGGGTTGGCAGGCGGCATTGCGGTTGCCGCAAAGGCCATCAAACCCAAAGTCAAAGTGATCGGCATTTCGATGGACCGTGGCGCCGCCATGCATGCCTCGCTGGAGGCCGGCAGGCCTGTCGAAATCGAGGAAGTTCCAAGTCTTGCAGATTCCCTGGGCGGCGGCGTCGGCCTCGACAACCGGCTCTCTTTTGCGCTGTGCCGGGATCTGCTCGATGACGTCGTGCTCGTGACAGAAGAAGAAATCTACCGGGCCATGCAGACGCTTTATTTCGAGGACCGCCTTATTGCGGAGGGCGCCGGTGTCGTGGGTATCGCCGCCCTGCAATCGGCAAAGGTTCCACGAACTTCGGGGGCGGTTGCAACGATCCTATCCGGGCGCAACGTCGACATGGAGACATATGGCAGAATTGTTCGTGGAGACGACGTTGTGCTTGGTGACATGATTTTGCGGGGTGAGGCCTATGGTTCATGAAGTATTGGTCGCAACCGAAGCCGAGCTTCGAGCCGTCGTCAGGTTGGACCTAGCTGCCATAGATGTGGTTGAGCGCGCCTTTGCTGCGCTTCATGCCGGCTCAGTGACGATGCCTCCTATTCTGTCGATGGCCATTCCGGAGGCAAACGGCGAAGTCGATGTCAAAACGGCATTCATCTCAGGCTTTAATGGTTTCGCCATCAAGGTCAGTCCCGGGTTCTTCGACAATCCGCAGATCGGCATTCCGAGCCTCAATGGGCTGATGATCCTGTTTTCAAGTAAGACGGGTCTGGTCGAAGCCCTGTTCCTCGACAACGGCTATCTCACAGACGTTCGAACAGCAGCGGCAGGGGCTGTGGCTACACGGCACTTGGCGCCAGATCATGTCGACACTGCCGGAGTCATCGGCACCGGCGTGCAGGCCCGGCTCCAGCTTCAGGCTGCGCACATGGTGAAGCCGTTCAATTCGGCGCTCGTTTGGGGACGCAGCTCAGAGAAGGCGGAACAATGCGCCCATGACCTTGAGGCCGCACTGGGAATCGAGGTTCACCCGGAAAATGATCCGGCTCGCGTCGTCGAGCAGTCTCAGTTGGTCGTCACCGCGACGCCGGCACAGGAGCCAATATTGCAGGCAGAATGGCTGCACCCTGGCCTGCACATCACGGCGATGGGCTCGGATCAGGCCGACAAGAACGAGATTGCGCCGAAGGCAATTGGCGCAGCGGATCTCTATGTCTGCGACCGCGTCAGTCAGTGCGAATTGCTCGGGGAGCTTCGCAGTGCTCGCGCAGCTGGGCACTTGGTCAACATTCAACCGCCCGAACTTGGCAGCGTAGTAGCTGGCGAAACCGTTGGGCGCAAGGCGGACGATGATGTCACGATTTGCGATCTTACCGGGACCGGTGCGCAAGACACCGCGATTGCCACAAGTGCCCATGCGTCCTGCCTTGCTGCAGGGATTGGCTCGCGTATTCAAACCTAGCCCTGGGTAAGCTAGCGAGAATTGGGTCCGAGATGAAACTGGCTATTTTTCAATGTGCTCCGGGTGCAACTTCAAGCGATGAACGCATCGATCGCCTGGTTGGCCATATCGCCGAGGCGCAGCCTGAACTCGTTCTATGCCCCGAACTGTTCCTGTCCGGCTATCACGTCGGTGAACAGCTTCGAGAGTTGGCAGAGCCGGTCAACGGACCATCGTTCGCCAGGCTCTCAAGTATCGCCTCGCAAACCAACACCGCGATCGTCTACGGTTTCCCGGAACATAGCGGAGCTGAACTCTACAACGCTGCCATCTGTATCGGAGCTAGCGGACAGTGCCTGGCACATCATCGCAAACAGCTCAATTCACCGAACAGTTTCGAGCTTGACTATTTTGCGGAAGGCAATGGTTGTTCGACATTCTCATTTCAAGAAATCAACTTCGGCTTGCTGATTTGCTACGAGGTCGAAGTGCCCGAGATTGTCCGCCGGACCTGCCACGAGGGCGCGCAGGTCCTGCTCGTGCTGACAGCGCTTGCCAAGCGCTGGGATTTCGTTGCAACGCGAATGGTCCCGACGCGCGCATTCGAGAACGGCGCCTGGCTGGCCTATGCGAACCATGCTGGCCACGAGAATGGATTGGACTATCTCGGTGGCAGCCGTGTCGTTGCGCCCGACGGAAGCGAAGTCGCCGTTGCCGGCGCGCAAGAAGAGTTCATCGTCGCTGAAATCAATCTGTCCGAAGTTAATCGCGCGCGCGAGCGATTGCCGTATTTGCGCGATGTCGAGCGACTAGCTGAGCGATATACCTCTGAGCAGTCCCAAACGCAGTCTTTCGACATGAAGAGTTGAACCTATGCATGCCAATCCGTTCTCCGATCAGGAACTCGCTGCACGTCTGCGCAAGGTTCGCCAGCAGATGGCCGCAAGGGACCTCGACGTTCTCGTGCTTTCATCGCCTGAAAATATCTTCTACCTCGTCGGCCTCGATCACTGGGGCTATTTCGCGCCGCACATGCTTATCGTCCCTGCCGATGGCGACATGGTTCTGGCCACACGGGCGATGGAGCGCGTCACGATCGCCAATCAAATTAGAAATGCGCAGTTCATCGGGCACAGCGATAGCGAAACCATCATCGACGTTGCCGCCAAGGTTCTAGCCAACCATCAGCGGCGAAGAATAGGCCTGGAGTTGACATCGGCCGGGTTGCCGTTTGCGCTCGGCCGGGCACTGCACGACACCGTCGACGCACAGTGGCAGGATGCTTCCGGCATCGTCGATGATCTGAGATTGGTCAAATCGCTAGAAGAGCAGCAATTCATGCGACAAGCAGCGATTGCGTCCGATGCTGGTACCGAGGCCGCGATTGCAGCGATTTCTGATGGCGCTAGTGAGGCGGCCGTTGCAGCGGAATGCCTCGCGGCGATGACACGCGCCGGTGGCACGCCGCCAGGCTTCGGGCCGTTCATTCGCCCCGAAGCGCGCATGGCCGAGGAGCACACGTCCTGGGGGAGCGGCGTCTACCGGAACGGCGAAAGAGTGTTCCTCGAAGTCGCCGGCTGTGTCGCGCGCTACAATGCGCCCCAGGGACGACTGGTCAACATCGGCTCGATTTCCGATGAAGACGGCGAGATGGCGGAGATCTCCAAGGCGGGTTTCGATGCCATCCTCGCGGCCCTCGCGCCGGGTAAGACGGCCCGCGACATCTACAATAGCTGGCAGGCCGTCGTCGATGCGGCCGGCATGACCGACTACCGCCGCCACCATTGCGGTTACCTCGTTGGAATAGGCTTTCCCCCGTCCTGGACAGGCGGCAATCGTGTCATCGGACTGCGTCACGATTCTGATCTTCGGCTGGAAATCGGCATGACATTTCATGCCATGTCTTGGTTCACCGAAACGGGCCGCGGCAACTACTTCGTCTCCAATACAGTCCTGCTTGGGGCGAGCGGCGCCGAAGCTCTAACAACAACCTCGCACGGCCCGGCGGTCGCGTAGCGCCGCGAGATCTCAGGAGAAGCAAAGGTAATCAATGGCGACTGTAGCAATGCCTTATAGAACGGTCTTCTAAGATTTTCGAGCGTAACGGCGCCGTGGCTAGTAACGATTGCCCGTCATGTTGGCTCTGTTCGGCTCCAATGTAGATTTCCCCGCTAACTCATGGCTCCAGCCAGGCAGTGGCGGGGCGTAAGTCGATCGCCGTCCCGCTCAATCATGCGGCGCCAGCCGAGATAACTCGGCAGATATTTCGAAGCGACGCCCTTGAAGCGCGCCATCCAGCCCTTAAAGCGGCTCTGGTAGGCGCTGACGTTCTGGGTGTGATAGCAGCCAATGGTCCGCTCACCTTGCGCAGCAACAAGCGCCATCTGGGTGATGCCGGTCTCGGCCGCGAACGCCTCGTAAGACTTGTTGCCGTCGGTGATGAGCACGGCGTCTTTAGCGACGACGGGCTTCAAGTGCGCGCCGATCGCCTCAGCGCTGAGGTCGGTGAGGATCGCATCGGTGGTCTCGCCATGGCGATCGCGGACGATCAGAATGGCATCGTGCTCGTCTGTGGAAAGTCCCGGTTTCTTGGCCTTGCCGCCACGTTTCCTGGGCGCTCGGCCGACCAATTTGCGCGAGCCCTTGGCCGACTTGAGAATGAATGTCTCGTCCGCCTCGACGATGCCGGTTACGGCGCCAGCCTTCTTGTCCTTGGCCGCCGCGAGGAAACGATGACGCCAGCGGAACGATGTCTCCAGATGAATGTCGGTGCGCGCTGCCGCCTTGCGTAGGCTGACACCGTCGACGAGTGCGCGGGCATAGTCGAGCCACTTCTCGCGCAGCCTGAGCCCTGCCAGCGGCGTGCCCGTCAGCGCGTTGAAGGTGCGCTCGCACGCCTTGCACATGTAGCGCTTGAGACCGGAGGCCGAGCCCCATGGCTTGAAGTCACTCGCACCGCAATGGCCGCAGGCCGGCGCCGCGGCGAACCGCGTCTCGATCAGAGCGACGACCTCCTCGTCCGAGCCCGTCGCCGTCAGCGCCTCGACCAGCGCCTCGCGCTGGACTTGGCTGAGATCCCCCAACTGCCCGACAAGTGCCTGAAAATCCTGAGCCTTCATGGTATCCTCGCTGGTGACGAACCGTCTGTCAGCTAGGTGTCACAACATTCAGGCAGAACAGAGCCGTCATGTTTCGCCGGATGCACGAAGTAAACGTTATTGGGACATTTAACTGCATGAAGTCTGCCGCGGCGCGGATGAAGGAAGGCGGAAGGATGGTGACGGTGTCAAGCATCGCCGGCATTCGAGGTGGTGGAATATTTGGAACCGGCGCTTACGCAGCAAGCAAGGCCGCTGTCATTGCCCTTACGAAAAATGCAGCGCGCTCCTTGGCGCCAAAGGGCATCGTCGTCAATTGTGTCGCCCCAGGTCCTACGGAAACGCCGATCAACGAGGCTATGGAGGCAGATCCCTCGATTAGAACGCGCTTGGAGGAAAGCATTGCAATTGGTCGTTTTGCTCAACCGAGTGAGATCGGAGAGGCGATCGTCTGGCTCCTTTCTGACGAGGCTTCCTACGTCAACGGAGCAACCTTGGTCGTGGATGGCGGATTGACGATGACCTAAGTTAGTGCGGTTGGGTTGCCGGCCACGGCACCAACCCCTCTTTACTGAGAGCCCCAACAACCGCAGGACGAGCGTTGACACGCTCACGGAACGCAAGGACCGCGGGATAGGGGTAAAGGTCGAAGTTCGTCCAGCTTGCCCAGTTCGATACAACGAACAAATGTGCATCGGCGATGGTGTACGTTTCGCCCATCAAATACGGGTTCGACGCCAGATGTTGATCAAGGTGCGTGAAGCGGGCCTTGAGCTTGTCTCTGAATATGCCTTCACATTCCTCAGGTAGAGCCTTGTAGAACAGCGGTGAAAAGCCCCCCTTGTGCATGTCGCTTGAAAGGAAATTCAGCCACGCTTGCAGGCGCACCCGGTCCATCGTTCCATTTGGCGGAGTAAGCTTTCTTTCGGGAACAAGGTCGGCAATGTACTGAGCAATAACCGGACCCTCCACGATCAGCGTGTCATCATCGAGAACGAGCGCAGGCACGGTGCCCAGTGGGTTCACGCTTCTGTAGTCGCCGCCACCGGTAATCTCTTTCGTATGCTCGTCAATCTTGACGGCCTCAAAATTCAGCCCGGCCTCGTGTAGGACGATGTGCGGGAACAATGACGAAGAACCTGTCGCATAGAAGAGCTTCATCGGATTACCTCGAAGGGTGCAACAAACCAGTGACAAAGTTTAGCAATCGTGTTGGTATGTGACGAGCCTGTAGTGTGTCCGCGCTCCTCGCTACGTTGTGCCCAGCCCGCTCTGCTCCGATAGACTTTGACCAACCGAGCGAGCACAATCGAGAAACCTCTCGACGACTGGGCTGAGCGTGCGGTTCTTCAGCGTGACGGCGAAAATCGGCCAGTTCGGCGCATCAATCTCTATCGGCAGTACTTTGAGTTTCAGTCGCTCGGCATGAAGCAAGAGAATCGATCTGGGGAAAGTTGTCACGAACTGCCCCGTAGCAACAAACTCAGCTCTGAGATGCACTGATGCTGAGAGCGGATGCCTGCAATGTCCGTTTGTCTCAGAAAGTATCCGTCGCCGCCCCCTGCTGCTGCGTGATCTTCGAAACACCTCACGACTGACGATCAGACCGCTACCTATGGAGCTTCGTCCATATTTCAGACATTCCCGATGCCGGCTGCCCTGCGAGCGTCGTTGGCACCAAGTGACCGCAATGAGACAATCAGCCTTCGGGATCGTAGATATACCCAAGTCCCCGGACAGTTTTGACAATCGTCGGCTTACTTGGGTTCCTTTCGATCTTGCGACGAAGACGCGAAATGCGGATATCGATGCTGCGGTCAAATGGATCCCAGGACCGGTCGTGCGCCTGCTCCAGGATCTGATCGCGGTTCAGCACTCGGCCCTTGTTCTCAGCAAACACTTTTAGGAGATTGAATTCCATCGCGGTCAACGGCACTTCGCTGCCGTCGGCTGCCTCCAACTTGGCCGTTTCAATATGTAGAACATACTCGCCGAACCGGGCGGTGCCAGCGGCTTCGGAGTTGTCGTTGGTTCCAGTCTGTCCGCCCCTGCGTCGCAGCACGGCCTTGATACGCGCCTCCAATTCTCGCAAGTCGACGGGCTTGCCAAGGTAATCGTCGGCCCCCATCTCGAGCCCGAGAATCCGGTCGACGACTTCGCCGGCCGCAGTCAACATAATGACCGGGACAAGATTGTCAGAGCGCAGTGAGCGCAAAGCTGATAGGCCATCCTCTCCGGGCATATTGATGTCGAGGACAATCAAGTCGATACCGCCCGAGCCCAAGACGGCCCGCAGTTCCTCGGCGTTCGCAGCTGTCAAGACTTTGAAGCCGCGCTTGGCCAAATACTCTTGCACCATCTCGCGCAAACCGACTTCATCGTCGCAAACCAGAATGCGGGTGTTTTCATTTTCCATGTGTCCGCACCTCGGCTTGGTCAAGCAATTCACTGACAAGGCGGCGCAATTCGGAAGGCGTTACAGGCTTTTCCATGAATGGGCGTTGTGATTCCCTCAACACCCGTTGTGATTCCAATCCCATCGTATCCCCGGTTATGAAACCGATGTGCTCAACTAGATCAGGAAACTCAGCCGATATTGTCTTGAACAACGCAGCGCCGTCCATCTCCGGCATATTGAGGTCACTCAGAATCATGTCGTAACGCGCTTTTCGGAGATGCCCGAGAGCGTCAGTGCCGGAATGTGCGACCTCGACCACAAACCCGTCTTTACTGAGAATTTCGGCAACAAGTTCCGCCACCTCTTGTTCGTCGTCAACGACCAGGGCCTTTTTCCGCCCGCCAGACTGTGCGCTATTCTCATCCAACTCCGTCACGTCCTGAGTTACTTCACCGAGCGGCAGCCGTATGCAAAATCGTGCACCAGGTCGATGATCAGCGTCGAGCCAGATCTGTCCTTCGTGCGAGTGGACGATGCGGTGACAAAGCGCCAGGCCGATTCCGGTTCCATCGCCGACATCCTTTGTCGTAAAGAAGGGCTCGAAAACTCGGGCGCGCATTTTTTCAGGAACACCGGGACCGTTGTCCGATACAGAAATGTTGATGAAGCGCCCGGACGTCGACAACGCTGTTACGACCTCGATCTTGTCGCCAACGCCCGAGTGGTTGATGGCATGATCCGCATTGAGGATAAGGTTGATGATGACTTGCGTGATCTGGTCGGCGTCAGCCAGAATCTCCGGGATTTCGTCGCCGAAGTGCGCAGTAACAATGGTCCCCTCGCGCTGTTTGCCATATCCTGCGACATCGACTGCTGTGGTGATGACTGCACGTATATCGGTTGGCTCCATCTTCGCAGGTTTCTGGCGAGCCATGGCCAGGAACGTTTTCACGATTTTGGCGCATCGCTCCGCGGCACTGCCGATTTTCTCGACGCGCCGCAGTATTTCCTGATCCTGCGTTTCTTCACGCATCATGAGTGAATGGCCAACAACAATCGACAGCGGGTTGTTGAGTTCGTGCGCGACACCGGCAAGCAATTCGCCAAGCGCAGACATCTTTTCGTTCTGAAAAAGCATCTCGCGCTGGGTCTTGACCTGCTCCTGCAGCGTTAGTTGCTCGGTCAAATCGATGACGGTCGATACAGCAACTTCCTCACCCTTGTAGTCGGCGATCCGGCCGTACGTTGCCGCGGGGAACTTTTCGCCGCGGGCATTTATCAGATTGAGCTTGAACTCATCGACCCGGCCGTCGGCGAGTAGCGCTGTAATGTAGTCCGCGCGATCCGCCGGGCTTTGGAAGTACTCTTTGACGTTCTTTACCTTGCCGAACAACTCCATTGCGGCCGGCGACCGGTAGATGATTTCACCGCTGCCGACCTGTGCCATGACGACAGCTGCCGGGTTCGCCTCGAGCACTCGGCGGACGAGCAGGTCGCCATCGCGTTCGCGCGCCTCGGCCTGCCGGCGGTCCGTTACGTCCGTGCGTGTTACAACGAAGCCTCCAAGCTTCGTCGGGTGGATCGAGACGATAAAGGTCTTGCCGTTAGTGTGGGTGATTTCGTCGTCTTGGGCGTACTCGATCGCATTTTCAACGCGTTCGGCAACCCACGCGTCTTCGCGTCCGATCGCATCGGTGTAGCCGCCGCGGCGGGCCATTTCACGCAGCATTACTTCGTATTCGAGACCCGGCACGAGTAGGTCTGCGACCAGCCCGTTCATTTCCTTGTAGCGGGAATTGAACATGACGAGGCGGTGATCGTTGTCGTAGAGCGCAAACCCTTCCGTCAGCGATTCAATGGCATCGCGCAGCAGATCGAGCGCCTTGCCGGATTCGTCATTCATGGTCTCGTCATGGGTCATGCCCGTCAGTCTATTGCCTGCGTGTTTCAGTCGGTTTTCAGACGACCGGCTTAATGTTTCAATTGTTTCAGCGATGGCCAATGTCCCGAGGGGCGGGGATATCGGACCCTGCAACAATTGAAACATGTTCCGGCTCAAGTTGACAACGAGCTGAAACATTATCGCTCTTCAATGACATCATCGACAAACCGATGAGCAGACCCATGACCAGAGAACCGACACACCCGTCCGCGACCTCCCAGGTGATTACGCTGCGTTCACGAAGCAACGAAGTGGATCTCTGGTCTGCGCTGCCCTCAGATCTGGAGCACCGTCACGATGTTCTCATGCTCGATGTTCCGGTTTGCACCAACGCATTTGCGATTGGAGCTGCTGCAAGTCAGACAAGCAGGCAGATCGAGAGATTGGGCGGACCTGTTCATCTGGTGGCGCATGCAGACGAAGCGGCAGTCGCGATCCGTGTAGCGTTGTCGCGTCCTGATCTCGTGCGCAGCCTGACCCTCTATGATCCGATCGGCTGCGACCGTCATGCAATCAGCGATCGGAAGCTGGCGGGCTTGTCCATCCTGATTTTGATGGGAATGGAGTCGCCAAATGACGTGCAACATGAGTCGTCCGCCATCCATGCGGCTATGCCGTGTGCAGAATTGGCCATCTTGCCCGGTCTGGGGCACATGGGGCCCATCGAGACGCCAGAGTGGGTCAATCCGAGGATCGTACAGCACATCGCACGGGTTGAGCGCGCTGCAGCTCGCGTGATCTGGCCTGAAAGGATGGCTGCCTGACCTACAATCTTCATTGGGACCAACCCTTTACAGACCGAGCGAATGCTTTACCTTCTGAAGGGATCAAACGACCCCGTTGACGAAAAGGCTTGGTGTCGATGGCACAGCAGACGTTGTTCGAGAAGTATGGTGGCTTTTCAAAGGTTAGCCGCGTTGTTCTGGCGTTCTACGACACCTTGCTCGATAGCGACGAGATCGGGCCATTCTTCGACAATACCGACATGGCCAAGATGGTCGACCATCAGACCAAGTTCGTTGCGTCCCTGCTCGGCGGCCCCGCCTCCTACACAAATGCACAGCTTCGTCATCTGCATGCCCATCTACCGATCCAGAACTCACACTTCGATGAGCTGAAGGAGGTCTTGAGCGAAACATTGGCCAAACATGGTTTTGAGAGCGACGACATTGAAGCCGTCTTGCAAGAATTTGAAAAACGGCGGATCCTCATCGTAGGAAATGGCGATGTCAATTGAAGCCATCAATGAGCAATTGCTGCGTGCCATCGGCGTCGGTGTCGGGCTCCTGAATCGCGCGAACCTCAGTTTCCAGTTCACGAACGACACATTCGAGGAGTGGTTTGCTGACCGGCTCACGGGCAATCAGCTATCTGAAGTATTCGACGAACTCGATATCGAGGCACTTCAGGAGGCCCTCTCGACTTCTGGCCGCTATACAGCTGAGATCAGGTACAAGAAAAAACGACGCACGATGGTGATCGCCGCCGACTTCACGGCGACACAAGGCGATGAGCGGGAACTGGTAGTCCTTGTCTGCCAGAACATCACGCGGATCCGCGAACTCGAGTCGATGATCGATTCCTATTCGATGATGGTCGAGCGCAACACCCGCGAGATCAAACGTGAAAAAGAGCAGGTTGAGAAGCTCTTACTCAATATCATGCCACGCTCGGTTTACGAGGAGTTCAAGACCTTCGGCGTCGTCACACCGCAACTCTACGATCCCGTGTCGGTCCTGATGCTCGATTTCGTCGGCTTCACTGATATGGTGGCTTCATCGGACCCGAGTGTCACGGTGTCGGAGTTGAATGATATCTACAGCGCGTTTGACCGAATCGGCGAACAGTTCGGGTGCGAACGCATCAAGACGATCGGCGACGCCTACATCACGGTCGCCGGCCTGCCCGATCCGACGCCCGACCACGCCAAGGCTGTGGCGGACACTGCGATCCGCTTCGTGCGTTATCTCGAACGGCGCAATGCCAGCCATCCCAATCAGTGGCGCTGCCGGATCGGCTTGGCAAGCGGCGCCGTCGTCGGTTCCGTCGTCGGCATCCAGAAGTACGTCTATGACATTTTTGGACCGGCGGTGAACCTGGCAACCCGGCTCCAGGAGTTTGCCGAGCCAATGCAGATCAGCGTTGAGAACTCTGTTGCAATGAACCTGCGCGATCAGTTCGAGATTGAGAATCTAGGCGAGAAGGATATTCGCGGCTTTTCACGCCAGCCTGTCTGGCGCCTGCACGACAGCCGGAACACAAAACTTGCTGCCAACGACGGTTAGTCAAGCCGCAAGTCTCGCCTGACGCTTCACCGATTATGAATGAAGTTTGAGTCTGGGTCGTGCCGTCCCTCACGCGCGGTTGCGACCCGGCTCTGGTTGCCGCGTGGCCCCTTTCGCCATTTCATGCAGCAGTCCCTCCGTCCTCGTTCATATCACAACCGGTCAACCTCACGGCGTGCTAACTGCCGTGCCGCCGAAGTTACCTGGCTAGCGAGTCGGGCGATCACATTTCGGCGTGCGCGACGCCATCGATACAATCGAAACATTTTGCCTGCGTTGCCGAAATCCAACTGAAACATGCGGCTCTCAGATTGACCCTATCGAAAGTGACATGGCTCGTGCGCTGAAAGCCGGCGCAACATCATCTGAGGACCGGAAAATGAGCGCGATCACAGAATTCCAACGAGAGCCTACAACCTCTTTGACCCGTCAGCTGGTTATTGGCGTGCATGGATCTGCCAGCACTGGAGGGCAGTGGCGCCGACTGGCAGAAGCGCTTGGGTCGCATTATGAGATGATTGCACCGGACCTGCCCGGTTACGGCAAGCAGCATGAAATTGCGACAGTCGGCACACCATCACTGAATTGCGACGGCGCCGAAGTTTCGCGCCTTGTGCGCGAAGCCACCGCACCCGTTCACATCGTTGCTCATTCGTACGGTGGTGCCGTTGCTCTCAAGGTCGCGCTCGATCATCCAACTCGTGTTGCCAGCCTCACGCTCATTGAGCCAGCTCTGTTTCACCTGCTGCGCACCGGCCGCCCGGACGACATGGTGCACTACACCGAGATCGCCGCGATCGCCAATGCCGTCCGCCTGGCAGTTCAATGCGGCCAGCCTGCGCAGGGCATGGCGTGTTTCGTCGATTATTGGAACGGACCCGGCACCTGGGCCGAGATGAAACCGTCGTTGCAGACGGCTCTAACCGATCAGACCAAGCAGGTCGCTCGAAACTTTGCAGCGGCATTCGGCGAAACATGGGATGGTTCGATGTGCCGGCGCATTCAATCTCCGACGCTGGTCATCACGGCTGCGAACAGTCGCGGCCCAGCACAACGGGTTGCCGAAATCGTTGCTGATGCCATTCCGTGCGCCCGGCTGGCGACGATCGCCGATGCCGGTCACATGGTGCCTGTGACCCACCCGAAACTAGTTAACCCGCTCATTGCCAAAGCGCTTGATGCGGCCGGCTCCGGACGCAACGAGACCTCGCATCGTGAGGCAGCTTAAGCGTCCCGCCAAATGAGCCCCCTTCACAGTCGACAACCAAAGGAGAACGCTTATGTCCCGCATCGCAACTATGACCTATAGCCTGATCAGCTACGCGCTATTCAACGCAGTCTTCCTGTACCTCGCCGCATTTCTATTGGAGATCGGCGTGCCGAAAACGATCAACTCCGGCACCGTCTGGCATTGGGTTTCGGCCGTGATCATCGATCTCGGGTTGATCGCGTTGTTTGGCGCGACGCACAGCATCATGGCGCGCGACTGGTTCAAGCGCTGGCTGACCCGATACGTGCCCGATGTCGCCGAGCGCAGCACGTACGTTCTGCAGGCATCTCTCTTTCTTGCATTGACAATCTGGCAATGGCAACCAATGCCGCAAGCGATTTGGCACGTTGAAGGCAATGCCGCTTTGGTTTTCTACGCCGCCTTTGGCATCGGTGCCATCTTGCTGCTGTGGTCGACCTTCCTGATCGATCATTTCGAACTCTTCGGCTTGCGTCAGGCGTGGTATTATGTTCGAGGACTGGCAATGCCGGAGCCTGAGTTCCGCACGCCTGCTCTCTATCGTGTGGTCCGCCACCCGATGCAGCTCGGCGTCATGATCATGTTTCTGGCGACGCCGCATATGACCGTGGGCCATCTTCTGTTTGCTGGTTCGATGATCGGCTATATCTTCATAGGCCTCTACTTCGAAGAGCGTTCATTGGTGCGGATATTTGGTGACGAGTATCGTGCGTACCAGGCGCGCGTTCCGATGCTGATACCAACGATCCGATTTAGGCAACCAAGGCTTGCCGGACACGCCCGTTGACTGCTTAAACCGGCGCCAAAAATGGCGCCGGATAGCTACCGGTCCTCAGACCGGGCTATGGCCAGGGCCCATTCTGTAGCCGTATCGGAAGGCCGACGACAACGGTGCGTTTGATTTGAGCACGCATCGCCGAAGTCCAACGCAGACCGATCGCAATCGAAACTTGATCAAATGATATCGAGAATAGAATAGTCACCGACCTTGAGGTTCTGGAACAATTGTCAATTGGCAACATCGGCCGGAACGCTTGGCGGCTGCTAACGCACTAGTGATCTGGACCTGACAGTTGATTCCCGTCCCGTATCCAAACTCCGCGTCATCCCCGCGCAGGCGGGGACCCAAGCAAACCTCAGCAAACTCTGTGCCGCTGGTGACATGCTTGGGTTCCCGCCTGCGCGGGAATGACGGAGCGGTGTGTGGCGAGTGGGTACTAACCGTTTGGTTTGGAACACTAGATCATTTCCGACTTACGTGGAAATGGATCTATCTGTCTTTTCTCTCACGGCTATTCGGCCTATCGGCCGGCCTCCGAGGGGCGCCGCAATGCGGCGGGTCGCCTGCGCTCCCTCGGGGCGATTCCGGCTAAACCGGAAACGCTCCAACTAATGCATTAGATGTCAATGCAAGTGCATCACTCATTCAATCTGCGTTCCGCATGGCTTCAAGAATGTTCGGACGGTAGCTTGAAGCTTACAGTGAGGCACCGCCGCAGATCGCGAGCGTCTGACCTGTGATGGCAGCTGCTGACGGTGACAGCAGAAACGCAACAGCGGCTGCGACCTCGTCAGGCTCGATAAGCCGGCCAATAGGTGGGACGTTCGGTGGCGACGACCGGCGACTGTGGTCACTTAACATCGGGGTATCGGTCGCGCCGGGGGCAACTATGTTTACGGTGATGCCACGCCCAATCAGTTCCGCAGCCCATGAACGCGCCAACCCGATCTGCGCAGCCTTCGCGGCAGCGTACTGGCTGCGTCCCGCAGCTCCGCTCGCCACGCGACTGCCGATCAGCACGATCCTGCCGCCATCGTTGAGCGGGGCCGCTATGAGCGACGCGAGTTGTGCAGCCGCGCCAACATGAACTCGCCACATGGCGTCCCCGGCGCTCAAATCTACGTCATCCAACGGCGCAGTGGTCATGAAGCCCGCGGCGTGGACGAAGGCATCGATGGCCGAGATTTTGGAAGCACACCTTGCCGTGTCTTCGGCGTCCATCAGGTCGCAGCAGATATGGGAATAGCATGCCGATTCTATTGGCGCCTTGCGCCGAGAGACTCCGATAACGTGGAAGCCATCATCAAGGCAGCGACGCGCAACGGCAAATCCGATGCCGGAGCTTGCTCCGGTCACGAGGACGCTTCTTATTGACGGCGCCATGGTCACACTCGCGTTTCCAGCCACGCGCGGGTTAGGCGCACATATTTGATCGCTCTTCGATGATAGGTGTAGGCAAGATGAAGCGTTTCGTCCTCGTCTTGGATGAGCGAAGGGTAGGACATCTCTTGATTGGTGCCATCGATGCTATTGTTGCTGAGGCAGCTGCCGGGGCCGTCTTCGATGATGATACGCGTTGGAAAATTGCGTCCTTCGTCGCCTGAAAGACATAATGCCATTGGCGCCCGTGGTACGCCCCAGATCGGGTTGCAGCCGCCGGTTGCGTTGGGTCGCTCATCGCCATCACCCAATTCGTCATAGAGCGACGTGCGGCGAGCGTCTGGATACATCGCGGCATTGGTCGGATTACAGGCAAGTGCAATTCGGCCGTCCTGCATCCGAATTACCGAGATAGATGAATTGTTGTTGGGCACATCCGTCAGAAGGGGGGCTGCCCAGCTCTCCCCGCCATCGTTGCTCACGCTGCGGAAAACGTAGTCGGCCTGTCGACGGCGAAAGAATGCGGCGAGATGACTGCCGCCCAGATCCACCAATGACATGTGCACGCACCCGGTCGAGCCTGGCACTTCGACCAGCCTCCAGGATTTGCCGGCATCCCGGCTGATCGCAAGCGCTGCCTTATCGTGACTACCAGTCCAGCGTTGCCCGGGGCGCGATACACAGCGAAACAAGGGTAGGAGCCAGGCCCCATCGCTGCGAACATGGATCGGCGCGCGGATGAATGTGCCCGCGGGCAGCAACAGATCATGGGGCGTGCCGCCCAGTTCGTGGATGCGCACAACGCAGTTATCCTGATTGCCACCTGGTTGTGCGGTATGAAGGATCAGGCGACGGCCATCTGGTGCATCGAAGGCTACGGGATTTTGCTCCGATCGTTCGGGATCGTCGCTGATGCGTGTTGCTTCTCGCCATCGATCGCCATCCAGTGTCGAGCGATAGATCGAGATGTCCGATTTGCCCTCAAGCGTGCCACCGAACCAAAGGCACGCGAGTTTTCCCTTATGCAGGTTAAGAAACGCTGCGTGGTTCTGGATGCAGTGGGATGGCAGCAACGCCTCGCATCGCCCTGGTTCCAACTCCCGCAGGACGCCATCCATGCCCGCAGCTATTTGTTCTGGCGATTGCGATAACACCGCATCCTCCCGTTCAGTGTGACGGACATGTTATACATCCCGCCCGATTGAACTCACCAGCAGGCGAAGAATCAATGGCTGCGTCCCAAGGCACGGCAGAAAACGAGCACTCGGCGCTTCTGGCGGTCGCGCTCATGGCGCTGGTCGCAGCATTCAATGCCGTGGATGCGGTAATTGTGCGACTCTTGTCGCCCGGCGTACATCCGTTCGTCATTGGTTTTACACGCGCCCTTTTCGGGCTGCTGGTACTGCTGCCTTGGATCTTGCGGCGCCCTCAGATCCTCCGGTCGAATTACCGACTAAACCATCTCCTGCGTGCCGCACTGAAGCTTGCATCGCTGATCGCCTTTTTTGCAGCCTTCGCCCGCGCCCCCCTGGCCGACGCCACCGCGATCGCGTTCACGGCGCCGGTCTTTTTGATCATCGGCGCCTGGCTTCTGCTCGGCGAACCCTTGAGGATGGCTCGCGCCTTGGCGGTCATCGTCGGATTTGCCGGCGTCTTGATAGTCTTGCGCCCGGATAGCCCCACAGCCAGCACAAGCGGGATGCTGTTGGCGCTGCTTGGTGCATTTCTCACTGCGGCCAGTCAGCTTATCCTGAAACCGATGTCAGCGAGGGACCCAACCGAGACACTGGTCGCGTGGAACCTGATCCTGACCGTGCCGCTGGCCGCATTACCGGCCGCGCTCGTGTGGAGCACGCCGAACCCGGAGCAATGGGCATTGCTGGCCTTGCAGGGAGCACTCGGGGCCCTGAACATGAGCCTCGTCACCAAAGCGCTCTCGCTCGGCGAGGCCTCGCTTATCGCTCCATTCGAATTTCTGCGTCTGCCGATCGTTGCCGGACTGGCGTTCATGCTCTTCGGACAGGCCGTCCCGATATCGACATGGATAGGCGGCGGCGTGATCTTTGCTGCAACACTGCTAATGGCACGAAGTACTCGTAAGCGTTGAACAGGCTCGGTCGTAAACCCAGATGACCGCGATACCCTTCAAGCAACATCTCTGAATTCGGCACACGAACCGAGTATGGTCTCGCTTACCCGAGCCAACAAGGGCGACTGCCGTTTGGGACCGATGGCAACATAGAGATCTGATCGGAAATGATCCGGCGCATCAAGGTCTCGAAAAATGACGTTCGCCATACGCAGCATCTTGGTCGACGCGGGGACGATCGCCAGACCGATACCACTGTTGACGAGGGCCAGCATCGTATGACTCTGGCTCACCTCCTGGACGATGCGGGGCATCACACCGGAAACGACAAACAAGCCTCGCAATGTTTCGCGCAGCACGCCGCCGCGATCTGCTGAGAAGCCAATAAACGGTTCGCCATCCAGTTGGCCAAGGCTGACTTTCGGGCGTTTGGTGGCGAGCCTATGCTGCTTGGGGACGGCCAGAACGAATGGCTCACTGACCAGGGGCTGCAACGCGATCTCGCTGCCGCTCGCCACCATACGTGTGATGCCGATATCGAGCCTGCCGGAATTGAGCGCCTCGACGATCTCGTAACTCATCATCTCGGTTGGATTGAAATCAACATCAGGAAGATGAGTGTTCACCGCCTTGACGATACGCGGAACAAATTCGACTCCGGCTGACGGAACGAAGCCCATTGCGATCGCCCCCATCTCCCCTCGCTCGGCCTGACGCGCCGCAAGAACGGCATGTTCGGCACGTTGTAGGAGATCTGTCGCGCTAATGAGGAAACTATTACCGGCTGACGTCAGACGCACCGAGCGATTGTTGCGTTCAAGCAGCGTCAGGCCGATGCTCTCTTCGAGCAGCTTGATTTGCCGCGACAAAGGTGGCTGCGTCATGCTGAGACGCTCCGCGCCGCGGCGGAAGCTCAGTTCTTCTGCAACCGCCACGAAACAACGCAACTGATAGAGTTCGAATCGTCCGCTCGTCACAGATGATGCCTTCCCAAGCCCGTCGGGTGGACTGCCAACGGCATCATTGATCCAATCCTTGTATTGTTTCAATGCAATATTGGAATATCACTTGGTCCCGACATATCGTATCCTCATTACGGAATGAGAGTGGATCAACCACCAAGTGCCGTCCCTGAGGAGGAATGAAATGGCCCAACGACTAGGCTGCCTCGCTGCAGCGCTTTTTGCGATTACGCTTGCTGGCCCGGCGATTGCTGCAAACGATGCAGTGACTGTCGTCCTGTCGGAAGAACTCGACATTGTGGACCCCTGTGAGGCTTCCCGGTCAAACGTCGGCCGCGTCGTGCTGCAGAACATCGCCGAAACGGTGACCGAGTTGGTACCGGGCAAAGGCCTGCAGCCGCGCCTTGCAACCAAATGGGAGGACAAAGGGAACGGCACCTGGCGCTTTCATCTGCGCAAAGGCGTGACGTTTTCCGATGGATCAGCCCTTGATGCCAAGGATGTTGCACACTCACTGAAGCGCATGAAGAGCAAGGCGATCACGTGCGAGATCGGCGCCAAGTTCTTCGGCGGCATGGAGCTGAACAGCAGTATTGTCGATGACAACACCATTGATGTCACGGCGAATCCCGCACAACCGATCCTGCCGCTCCTGATGTCGACCGTAACCGTTACCCGCGACAGTGAGCCGATGGACAAGCATGTTACGACGCCTGTCGGTACCGGGCCTTACACGTTCGATGAATACAAGCGCGGCCAGCACATCAAGCTGTCGGCACGTGCCGACTATTGGGGCGAGAAGCCTGCAGTCAAGTCGGCGACATACGTGTTCCGCTCCGACAGTGCCGTTCGCGCCGCCATGGTCAAAGCGGGTGAGGCCGACATCGCACCGAACATCGCGTTGCAGGATGCAACCGACAAAGTGATGGATTTCTCTTATCCGAACTCGGAAACGGTCTACATGCGGCTCGACCACGACACGGCGCCGCTCAACGATGTGCGCGTTCGCCAGGCGCTTAACTATGCCGTTGACCGCAAGGCGTTTGTCGGCTCGATCCTCGCCAACGGTACGCTGCTCGCAACCGGTATCGCACCGCCGTCGACCATCGGTTACAATCACGACCTCAAACCATACGCGTTCGATCTCGCTAAGGCCAAGGCATTGCTGGCGGCGGCCAAGAAGGATGGCGTCAAGGTCGATACCGAGATCACGCTGATCGGGCGCACGAACAACTTCGCCAACGTTCAAGAGACGATGGAAGCGCTGCTCGCGATGTGGAAAGATGCCGGTTTCAACATGAAACTGCAGATGCTGGAAGTCGCCGAATGGCTGAAGCACTATTCAAAGCCGTTCGCCGATGGCCGCGGGCCTGAGATCGTCGAAGCGATGCACGACAACGCCAACGGCGACCCCGTGTTCTCGATGTTCTTCAAGTATGCCTGCAAGGGCTTGCAAGCAGGACTCTGTGACGAGAAGCTGGATGGCATGATCGCAGATGCAACAGGTGCGACAGGCGATGCACGCGCCGCCAAGTGGAGCGAACTCTTCAAGTACATCCACTCGGACAAGGTGGTCGATGTCATGCTGTGGCACATGGTTGGCTTCAGCCGCGTCAACTCCCGGTTGGACTTCAAGCCGACGATCCGTACAAACAGCGAGCTGCAACTCGCGCAGATCCGCTTCAAGTAAGGCGATCGCACCGGAAGCGGGCAATGCCTGCTTCCGGTCGTCTGACGCGAGGCGGCCGCCATGGGTTCCTTTCTCGGCAAGCGTGCTGTGGCCAGCGCCATTTCGCTGGTTGGCCTCGTTGTCTTGGTCTTTTTTCTCTCGCGCCTGACCGGTGATCCCACGGACCTTTACCTTCCTGTCGATGCATCACAGGAGGCGCGTGAGAATTTCCGGCGCATTCACGGCCTCAACGATCCGCTGCTGATTCAATTCGGCCGCTATGTTGGAGATCTTGTTCGGCTGGACTTCGGCATGTCGATCCGACGTGGTGAGCCGGCGATCGATGCTGTGCTCCGCGGATTCCAGTGGACCTTGCAGCTTGCGCTGATCACGATGTCGCTGGTTACGCTCGCTGCGATTGTTGTCGGCTCGTTGGCTGCATTCCGCGTTGGCGGCGTGTTCGACCGCCTCGCTACGTTCTTTTCGCTGGTCGGGGCAAGTGCGCCCGATTTCTGGATCGCGATCGTCGCCATCGTCGTCTTTGCGGTCCAGCTTGGTTGGTTGCCAACATCGGGCACGGGCACCATCTGGCACTGGGTGCTGCCAATTGCGGTGCTCTTCATCCGCCCGTTCGGGTTGATTCTGCAGGTCGTACGCGGCTCGATGATCACCGCCCTCTCCTCGCCGTATGTCAAAACGGCGCGCGCGAAAGGCGTCGGCAATCGGCCGATAATTTTCGTTCATGCACTCAGGAACGCCATGCTACCGGTCATCACGGTGATCGGTGATCAGGCCGCCGGACTGCTCAACGGGGCTGTGATCGTTGAGACCATCTTCGGCTTCCCAGGTGTCGGCAAGCTGATGATCGACTCGATTCTGCAACGCGATTTCACGGTCATTCTGGCGGCCATTATGGTCACAGCCTTTGCCATCTTCCTGATGAACCTGCTGATCGATATCCTTTACGCGGTGCTCGATCCGCGTATCCGTTACTGATTCGATGGCTGAAACCGATACCAAAGCTGAGGTTGTTTCCGATGAGCCGAGCCCATCGGTTCAAATCCTGCGAATGCTCTGGCGGGATAAGTTCGCGTTCGTCGCCGCAATCTTCCTATTGCTCGTTGCCTTTTGTGCGATCTTTGGCTCATGGCTGATCGACGATGTCGCGACGCGGCCCAACCTCAGGGCACGTAACGCCGTACCGTTCGACTTTGACAAGCCCTGGCTTTACTGGCTGGGTGGCGATGCTCTTGGTCGGCCGTTGCTGGCCCGGATCATTGTCGCGGCGCAGAACACGATGATGGTGGCAGCCGGCGCCGTTATTTGCTCCCTGGTCATTGGAACGACGCTCGGACTGATCGCCGGTTATACGTCGAAGCTGGCAAGCCAGGTGATCATGCGCCTGTCGGACGTCATCATGTCGTTCCCCTCGCTGCTACTTGCTGTGATCGTGCTCTTCATGCTGCCGCCGTCTGTTTTGAACCTCGTCATCGTGCTCGCCATCACACGCATCCCGATCTATCTCCGAACCTCGCGTGCCGAGGTTCTCGAAATTCGCGAGCGCATGTTCGTTCAGGCTGCCCGTGTCATGGGCGCGTCATCCGGCCGGATCGTCACGCGCCATATCCTGCCGATCGTGTTTCCGACGCTCATCACCATTGCGACGCTGGATTTTGCCTTCGTAATGTTGGCGGAGTCGTCACTTTCATTCCTCGGGATCGGCATCCAGCCGCCCGAAATCACTTGGGGGCTGATGGTCAGCCAGGGACGTCCCTACCTGACTTCGGCGTGGTGGCTGTCGTTCTGGCCCGGCCTCGCGATCGTGCTCACGACCCTGAGCCTCAATCTCCTCTCCAACTGGATGCGCACCGCACTTGATCCGGCGCAGCGTTGGCGTCTCGAAATCGCGAGGCGCAAGGATGAGTAAGCATCTGTTGGAAGTCCGCAATCTGTCGGTGCGGTTCCACACGGCTCAAGGAACCGTGAATGCGGTGCGCAACGTCAGCTGGCATCTCGATCGCGGTGAGACGCTGGCCATTCTCGGAGAGTCGGGCTCGGGCAAATCAGTCTCGGCAGCCGCGATCATGAACCTCATCGACTGCCCGCCGGGCGAGATTGCAAGCGGAAGCATCCTGTTCAATAGCATCGACCTTCTCGGCTTGAGCGATACAAAGCGCAAAGCAATTAATGGCAAGCGCATTGCGATGATTTTCCAAGACCCGCTCAGCCATCTCAACCCGGTCTATACCGTCGGCTTTCAGATCGCTGAGACAATGACGGCACATGGTGTTGCAGCGTCTGAGGCCCGTACTTATGCGCTCGAATTGCTTGAGCGAGTCGGTATTACCAGTCCCGCTTCGCGGATCAACGACTATCCGCACCAGTTTTCCGGCGGCCAGCGCCAGCGAATAATGATCGCTATGGCGCTGGCACTGAAGCCCGACATTCTCATCGCCGACGAACCGACCACGGCACTCGACGTCACCGTTCAAGCGCAGATCCTCTCGCTGATTGAAGAATTGCAGTACGAGACCGGTATGGGCCTGTTGCTCATTACGCATGATCTTGGTGTCGTTGCCGACATCGCGGACCGAGTCGTCGTCATGAACAGCGGCGAAATCGTCGAAACTGACACCGTGCGCAACATCTACCACGCGCCAACTCACCCCTACACAAAGCAACTAATCGGTGCCGTACCGGGCGCAGGAGAGATTGCCGAACCTTTGGACACCGGCATCAAGCCGATCCTCGAAGTCAACGGCCTTAGCAAGTCGTACGGCGATGCCAAAGCGCTGCTAGACGCCAGCTTCACTGTCCTGCCGCGCGAGACGGTTGCTATCGTCGGCGAATCGGGCTCTGGCAAATCGACGCTTGCCAAGACACTTCTTCGCCTCGAAGACGCCAGTGCCGGAGAGGCGCTCTATGACGGTCGCGATCTCATCACGATGTCGCCGCGCGAGTTGTTTGAGATTCGTCGTGACATCCAGATGGTTTTTCAGGATCCGACCCAGTCACTCAACCCGCGCATGTCGGCCGGCGACCTGATTTCCGAAGCGTTTCAGATTCATCCCGAAATCCTGCCGAAGTCCGAATGGCCGGGCCGCGTTCGACAACTACTGAGCCAGGTCGGGCTCGACCCGGGGATGGTGCGCCGCTATCCGCACCAATTCTCAGGCGGTCAGCGTCAGCGTATTGCAATTGCCCGGGCACTGGCGCTGGAGCCGAAGCTGATCGTCTGCGACGAGGCCGTCTCGGCACTGGATGTCTCGATCCAGGCCCAGGTCATCAACCTGCTGCGCGAACTTCAGGACGATCTAGGTCTTTCCTACATCTTCATCGCACACGATCTGCCTTTGGTCAGAGATTTCGCCCACCGCGTGCTGGTTATGCAGGGCGGCCGCATTGTCGAGCAGGGGCCCGTTGCCGGGATATTCAACAATCCGCGTGAACGTTACACCCAGGAACTGTTGGCCGCCAGTCTTCACCCCGATCCCGAGGTCCAGGCTGAACGTCGTCGAATGCGCGCAACATCTGCAGCCGAGCAGAAGCTTTGAAGTCTCGAAATCTGGCCTTTCAGCCAGAAGGTCCGACCCAACGATCAGTTGGTGTCGAACTCCAACAGCGGCCTGAGCGCACGTTCGATCGCGATCTGGTCTTGGCTACTCGGCATTGGCATCGGTTTTCGACAAACTCCGACATCCACGCCTTGCAGGTTGAGCGCGTATTTCACACAGGCCGGCAGGTTCTCATGCGGCATCGCACGCCAGAAATTGACGAGGCGCTTGTGGATCTCCATTCCAGTCTCGTGATCATCTTGCTGGACAGCATTCCAGAGCCGAACAATCGGGCCCGGAGCGGCCGTCGGAGATGCTGCAAGGGTGCCGTGTGCTCCCATCGTGAAACAGGCGTAGAGGAGATTGTCGATTGCCGCGAGGATCACTTTGCCGCCCGGCGCGTTGACGACAAGTTCGGCCATGCGCGAAATATTGCCCTGGCTTTGTTTGATGCCGACGACGCCGGGGATCTCATTGAGGATGCGGAGTGCGAGGTCTGTATCGATCGGGTTCCACGGCACAACATTGTAGATCAAAACCGGGATGTCGAATGCTTCGGACACGGTCTTGAAGTGCTGATAGGTCGATTCCTTGTCGGTGGTGAAAACATAGAACGTCGGAGTGACCTGCAGCGCGGCGACACCCAAGTCCTGTACCGCCGCGACGCGCCTCAGAACCTCGCGGGTCGAGTTGGCGATGATGCCGGTAACGACAGGAATTCGGCCGGCGGCTTCCTCTACTGCGATCGTTGTCAAGCGCCGAAGCTCGTCGACTTCGAGGGCAAAGCCTTCACCGGTTGAGCCGCCGACGCAGATGCCGTGCACACCCTTGCCAAGCATGAATTTGATCTGCTCGCGAAATGCGCCTTCATCGACATCGCCTGCCGCGTCGAACGGAGTTGTGAGTGCGGGAATAACACCTTGCAGTTTGCTGCTCATGAGGATCCTGGCTCTTCCAATTTCGAAACTATCGTTACACAACCTACATGCACGAGAGTGCCAATGCCATTTGATGGATGATCGGCACGTTCCTGTATCGATCGCCGAAGGTCGAACCGGGCGTGGCGTGACGACAAGTCGATTGCAGCCTATCAGTACATTCGCTAGGCCATTTACACCCATCAAAAGCAAGCCAGTTATAGTACGGCTTTGTACTCGGAGAGACGACCAAGATGAACCTCTATGCAAAACTTTTGGAACGAGCCGAACAAGGGTCGCCGGTTCGGGTGGGTATGATTGGCGCGGGCAAGTTCGGCTCGATGTTCCTGTCGCAAGTCAACCGTCTCAAAGGCATCCATTTGATCGGGGTCGCCGATCTGTCGCCGGACAATGCACGATCGAATATGGAATTCGTCGGTTGGTCGCCCGAGCGGTTCGCTGCCACTTCGTTCGATGATGCGGCGAAGGATGGCACAACGCATGTCAGCGATGACTGGCGCGCGCTCGTCTCCCACCCGGCTATTGATATCGTCATCGAATGCACCGGTGCGCCAACCGCCGCCATCGACCACGTCCTTGAGGCCTTCCGAAACGGCAAGCATGTCATCAATGTCACGGTGGAGGCCGATGCATTTGCCGGCCCCGCGCTCGCGGCGAAAGCCAAGGAAGCAGGTGTCATATACTCGATGGCATACGGCGATCAGCCGGCCCTGACGTGCGATCTCGTCGACTGGGCGCGTGCCTGCGGGTTCAACGTGATCGCCGCCGGCCGTGGCCACAAATGGCTGCCACAGTTCCGCAAATCAACGCCGGAAACGGTCTGGGATCACTGGGGCGTCAACAAGGAGCAGGCCGAGCGCGGCCGGTTGAACCCCAAGATGTTCAACTCGTTTCTCGACGGTTCGAAGCCAGCCATCGAGTCGTCTGCGATTGCCAACGCTGCCGGTCTCGACGTGCCGGAAAACGGTTTGCAGTTTCCTGTCGGCGGTGCCGAGGATTTGGCCAGTATCATGCGGCCCAAATCGGAAGGCGGCACCCTCGACCACAAGGGTATGGTCGAAGTTGCGTCATCGCTGACGCGCAATGGCGAGCCGGTGCCTTATGATATTCGCCAAGGTATCTGGGTTGTGTTCGAGGGCGACACGGAGTATCTGCGCAACTGTTTCCAGGAATACACGGTCAAGACCGATGATACCGGTCGCTACACGTCGCTCTACAAGCGCTGGCATCTCATTGGGCTTGAGCTTCCGATTTCGGTGGCGTCGGTCGGGCTGCGTAGTGAACCGACGGGCTTTGCCCGCGAGTTCCGCGGCGATGTCGCTGCGATTGCGAAGCGCGATCTTGCTGCCGGCGAAATGCTCGATGGCGAAGGTGGCTACACGGTGACCGGCGGGCTCAGACCCGGCAAGGCCTCCGTCGCTGCCGGTAATCTGCCGCTCGGCCTCGCCCATCATGTCAAGCTGAAGAACGCCATCGCCGACGGCACGGCGATCACCTGGGATGACGTCGAGATCGACGAGACGACGACAGCCTATAAATTGCGGCGCTGGATGGAAGGTCTCTATCGAGATTGAAGCCCATTATTGACGGAGTAATATTCCTCGGCAGAGCCATGAATGAGATTGCCATGATGAATCAGAAGACCACCGGCCTGGCCGGTCGGGGCTGAAATGCCGCCGCCGGCTTGGGCCAGTGCGGTCACCATGTCGTTGTCCAAAGCCCAGATCGGATAGGATGTCGTTGCTTCGTCACGATCAGCCTTGATGGCGCCGTTGACGTGGTACCCAGGAATGAACATCAACGGCCCATTTATCGGCAGTGCATCATCGAGAAACACCGAAATATTCATTGCGCGTGGTTACTCGGCATGCCATCGGCGTTGTGCCATGATCTCCAAGTCAGCTAGCTGAGTATTGTAGAAGGTAATTCGAGCGCATCATTGCATATATTCGCGAATTCATTTCTAAAGATGCGACTGACTCGGCAGCAATGAGAACCGCGACCATCCGGTCCGATAAGATCGACGAACTGGGCGACAATCATGCCATCGGCGTTTGAAGCGATTGGAGATCTTTCGCGCCAAACCACAGCTCTTTTCCTGGACTTTGATGGGACGGTGGTGCCCATCGTGACGCACCCGGATAATGTCCGCGTCGACGCTGATGTGTTGTCTTTACTCACGGAACTTAGCGGTCTTCTGGATGGTGCGCTTGCCATCGTGAGTGGCCGCGAGATTAGTAAGCTCGATGATTTCTTTCGCCCCGCGGTTTTTCCAGCTTCCGGAGCTCACGGTTTCGAACTGCGAACCGCCAACGAGCCGATTAATCGGCTCAGCCACGAAGACGACGAGCTTGCCGACGCAATACACACACTTGAGGCATTCACCGCGAAACATGACCAATTGTTGATGGAGCGCAAGAAGGGCTCTGTGGCGGTCCATTATCGTGCATGTCCCGAACTGTCAGAAGCGTGCCACTCGCTCGCCAAGGCGTTGGCAATTGAACATCAAGGTCTCGTTGTCGTCGAGGGCAAAATGGTGGTCGAGATCAAAGCGCACACTGGGGACAAGGGCCGCGCCATTCGAACTTTCCTCAAAGTACCGCCATTCGCCAATCGAACCGCCGTTTTCGTCGGTGACGATGTGACGGACGAGAAGGGTTTTATGGCTGTCAATGAAATCGGCGGTATCTCGATCAAAGTCGGCGCAGAAGACACTCTGGCGCATTACCGTCTGCGAGACAGTGCCGCGGTTGCCGTCTGGCTCAAGATGCTCGTCCGGCACTTCCGTGACGAGTAGTATAGCAGGAGGACAAGTCTTGTGACTGGATTGGATCTCGGCATCATCGGCAATTGTGCCATCGGCGCGCTTATTGATCGCGAGGCGCGGCTCGTCTGGTGTTGTCTGCCGAGGTTTGATGGAGATCCAGTGTTCAATGCTCTCCTGCGCCCGAGCGACAAACAGCCGAACGACGGAGCTTTTGCCATATCTCTCGCCGACATGCGCGAAAGCGAACAGCGATACGAATCAAACACAGCCGTCCTGAAGACCATCCTACATGGCCCTTCAGGCAGCATCGAGATCACCGACTGTGTACCGCGTTTTCCGTGGCGGGGGCGCATGTTCCGGCCCCAGACGATTGTACGCCGCGTCACGCCGCTCGCAGGTCGGCCGCGGATACGTATCCAACTACGCCCGACATTTGCCTATGGCGCAAAACTGCCCACAATCACACATGGCTCCAATCATGTGCGTTATGCGGGCCCGGAATTCACCATCCGGCTCACGACGAATGCCCCGATTGACTACGTTCTGGCGGAAACTGAATTCAATCTCAATGAACCGATAAGCTTTCTGCTCGGCCCGGACGAGACGCTCGCCGACGGAGTAAGCGATACGGCACGCCACTTCGAAGAGCAGACAATCGACTATTGGCGCAACTGGAGCCGCCGATTGGCGCTGCCGCTCGACTGGCAGGAAGCCGTCATCCGCGCCGCCGTCACGCTGAAGTTGTGCACCTACGAGCCGACCGGCGCCATCGTTGCGGCGCTGACCACGTCGATTCCCGAGGCCGCCAATAGTGGGCGCAACTGGGACTATCGCTATTGCTGGCTGCGCGATGCCTTCTTCGTCGTCCGGGCGCTAAATTCACTAGGCGCCGTCCATACAATGGAAAACTATTTTGACTGGCTCTCGAACATTGTTGACCGAGCCGACAACAATCATTTGCAGCCGGTCTACGGTGTCGGCCTAGAGGCGGCGTTGACCGAGCGCATCGAATGCAACCTCCCAGGCTACAGAGGCATGGGCCCCGTGCGCGTCGGCAATCAGGCGCACGAGCACTTCCAGCACGATGCCTACGGCAATCTCATCCTTGGTGCCGTGCAAACCTTTTTCGATCATCGCTTGATGCGCAGGGCCGGGGCGGAGGATTTCAAGCGCCTTGAGATTGCCGGTGAGCAGGCATTTCGCCTGTACGATCAGCCGGACGCCGGGATGTGGGAATTGCGCTCTAGGGCCCACGTCCACACCTCATCGAGCCTTATGTGTTGGGCAGCATGCGATCGTCTGGCGAAGATTGCCGCACATCTCGCCCTGCCGGACCGAGCTGGCTACTGGCAGGAACGCGCCGAGACCATACGCGACGCGATCCTAACCGAGGCCTGGTCAGAGAAGCGTCAGGCGTTCACCGACGCGTTCGGCGGAACGCATCTCGATGCCGGTGTTCTGCTCATGGTCGAAGTTGGCATGATCGACCCGAAGGACCCACGTTTCGTCAGCACCGTCGAACGGCTGGAAGAAAAACTCGCGCGCGGTCCTCACATGATGCGCTATGAGTCGGCGGACGATTTTGGCCTGCCCGAAACGGCCTTCAACATTTGTGCGTTCTGGCGGCTCGACGCACTGAGCCGGATCGGACGGCGCGAGCAAGCCATCGAGATTTTCGAAGCGCTCCTCACGTCGCGTAATCATCTTGGGCTAATGTCCGAGGATACGGACTACAAGACCGGCGAGATGTGGGGCAATTTTCCCCAGACATATTCGATGGTTGGTATCATCAATGGCGCGATGCGGTTGTCTCGCCCATGGGAGACAAGCGTATGAGCCGGCTGGTTGTCGTATCCAATCGCGTTGCGGATTTCGACAATGCATCTCAGTCAGGGGGACTTGCCGTCGCGCTTGCCGATGCCCTGAAAAAGCGCGGCGGCATCTGGTTCGGTTGGGACGGCAACGTTGTCCGGCGCGGCACACGTGTGCCCCCAACGGTCAAGCAGTTCGGCAACGTCCAGACCATCACGCTGCCTCTCACTCGCAAGGACTACAACGAGTTCTACGTCGGCTTTGCCAACAGCGTCTTGTGGCCGATTTTTCATTACCGGCTCGATCTCGCTCAGCATCAGGCCCAGTTCCTGGCGGGCTACAAGCGCGTCAACTCCAAGTTTGCCGACGCACTCTCTGTCCTTCTCAAACCCGACGACGTCATCTGGGTGCACGATTATCATCTCATCCCGCTGGCATCTGAGCTGCGCAAACGTGGCCACCGCCAACCGATCGGCTTTTTCCTGCACATACCGTTCCCGCCCTACGATCTTTTCTCGGCAACGCCTGCCTTCGAGTGGATCGGCGAAGCGTTGCTGGACTATGACCTGTGTGGTTTTCAGACGTCGACCGACCACGGCAACTTTCAGCAATTCATCGAAACCGAGTTTCCGGACCTCGCCCGCATCGGCGACGATGGCTATCGCAAGTCTGACCGGGTGTGCCGCAGTGGTAGTTATCCGATCGGGATCGACGTTGAAGCGTTCCGCGAGATGGCGCACAGCAAGGAATCGGATGAACGCATTGCTTTCCTGCAGCGCCGCACAATGGCGCGCGACCACATCATCGGCGTCGATCGGCTGGACTATTCCAAGGGCCTACCCGACCGCATGCGCGCCTTTCGCCGGCTCTTGCAGAAGTATCCTGAAAGGCTGAAGCGAGTGACGCTCATGCAGATTGCGCCACCGACCCGCGAAAACGTGGAAGCTTACAGTGACATCCGCGAAGAACTCGAAATGCTTTCCGGTGCGATCAACGGCGAGTTCGCCGATTTCGACTGGACACCACTGCGCTACATTCATCGCGCCATTCCTCGTCACATCCTGGCGGCCTTATTTCGTGGCAGCGTGGTCGGGTTTGTCACGCCGCTACGCGACGGCATGAATCTTGTCGCCAAGGAGTATGTTGCTGCGCAGAACGACGACGACCCGGGTGTCCTCGTTTTGTCAAAATTCGCAGGCGCTGCCGAAGAGATGCAAGAGGCGCTGCTCGTAAACCCCTATGATACAGACGAAATGGCGGCAACGCTGCACAGAGCGTTGGACCTGCCGTTGTCAGAACGCATTGATCGGCAGCGCGCGCTGCTCGATCGCATCCGCCGCAACGATGCGAAACACTGGCAGTCATCGTATCTCAATGCGTTGACAAACATGCGGTTAGCTCCATGAACCATCCGGTCAGACTGATTGCCGATATTGGTGGCTCGAATCTACGGTTTGCAGTCGTAGATCGGGCTGGCCGGATTGACCATCTCTGGATCCGGTCGGGCACTGAATTCTCGTCTTTTGACGAGGCGCTTGCGGCTTATCTGGATACATTGGGCAGAGAAGTTACGATTGTGACAGCAGTCATCGCGGCGGCGGGGCCCGTATTGAACTGCAAAATTGTTCTCACCAATCGTTCTTGGACGATCAGTGCAGAAGCCCTCCGAGCGAGGCTTGGCCCGGACGTCAACGTCCATCTGTTGAACGACCTTGAGGCAGTCGCTCACGCGCTGCCGCATCTGACCGAAGATGACCTCGTATTCATCGACCAACGCCCGGCACCTTTGGAAGCACGAAATCGTATGCTGGTTGTCAATGTCGGTACCGGATTTGGCTCCGCCTGTTTGATCCGGTCCCCTTCCGGCTGGATTAGTTGCCCGTCTGAATCGGGACATATGTTTCTCGGTGCAATCAGCCAGGATGAACTCGACTTCTTTGGAGCGGCATCGACAAAAGCGCCAACGTACGAGGATTTTCTGTCTGGCCCAGGCGTTCGCCTAATCGCATCTGTTTTCGCGGGTAGCAGTGATCCCGCTCAACGCGCGCTTGATTTCAATCTCGCCGATGACGGGCCAGCAGCCAAACAAACGATCGAGCGCATGACAGTGCTGATGGCACGTGCCTGCCGGAACTTGACGCTCGCGAGTGCCGCCTGGGATGGCCTCTATCTCTGCGGCAGCGTTGCGAAAGCCTGGTGGCAGCAGGCAGATTTGAAGGCGTTCCGACGGCGGTTCGCTGCGCACTCGAAGATGCAAATGCTACTGGAAAGCACGCCAGCATGTCTCTTATCCGTTAGCGACCCCGCATTGATCGGCTTGGCAAACTTTCCGCCTTCGAACATTACGATCAGTTAGGTGTCGAGATACAATTGATGTCCACGCCGTTTGTCTTTGTCAGTAGTCAATTGCTTAGGATAACAAGCTCCCAGGTCCGGCGCGAAACTCTGGCCACGCCCCACAGCCGCAAATCCGGTTTCAAGATTTTCCTTGACTGTGAGCAGCGGAAAGATTTCCCGGCCTTGGGGCACATACGCAATGCCGCTGCGTGCCCGCTGGTGTTGTGGCATCTTCGAGATATCTTTGTCCGACCAGAACAGACGGCCGGCGCTGATTGGTTGCTGGCCTGTGATGGCGCGCAACACCCCAACCATGGGTCGCCGCATCACGAAAACGTTATCAATTCATAATCAATGACTTATGAAACTTGGATGACATAGCATTTGCAATTCTCCGTCAACCAGTTCGCAATGCTCCCTTCGAGAAGAAGAGTTTGTAGTGCTCGGGCGTGACAGTGGCGATCATGTCGAGGTCAAGCGCCGAGGACGCCGACACGGGTGATGTGCTGGGTTCGAGCGGCGCGACAAACGGTATTGCGCTCTCTCGTGACACTGATGCAGCGCCAGAAACGGCAGTTTGGGTCTAGCAACTCTTCGGATTCGTTGGCGCGACGTCGGGCCTGCCATGCGCTGGCCGGGACGCGCTGAAAGTCGCATGTCGGTTATGGTGGCGTAAATCGGGGGTGAGCTGTGCTCAGAGGCGGGACGGGGCGTTTGCGCTGGCACGCGCAAGAACGACTAGACCAATTGTTCGAGGCGCGTGTTGATGCGCTTGCAGTTCAGGGCCGCGATGCGAAACCCGCAGCTGACGGCGGCCAGGAACGTGTGAGCTTTCGAGAGCTCGATCAACGCGCCAATCGATTGGCGCGCTGGCTCAGGCGATTTGATCTGGGTTCCGGTGACCGCATCGGTCTGCTCATTGACCAGCCGAATGACAGCTATGTGGCGTTGCTTGCGATCTTAAAGATCAATGCCGCTTTCGTGCCCCTTGATGTGAGCTTTCCGGCGGACCGGATCGGCTTCATCGCCAAAGACGCCGAACTCAAGGCGATTGTCACACTTGGCCACCTGTCCGAACTGCTCGCAGGCATCGGAATACCGACGCTCGCGCTCGATGAAAATGCCGCTGCTATTGCCGCGTTGTCCGGCGAGCGGCTTGGCGAAAATGAAAAGCCACCAGCAGCCGACGAACTCGCCTATGTAATCTATACTTCGGGCACGACCGGCAAGCCGAAGGGCGTTGCGGTCGACCATGCCAGCATCGTCAACTTCGTACAGGTCGCCGCCGAGACTTATGGTTATGCCGAAAGCGATCGCGTCTACCAGGGCATGACGATTGCTTTTGACTTTTCCGTCGAAGAATTGTGGGTTCCGTTGCTCGTCGGCGCTACACTGGTGCCGCCACCGCCAGGCGGCAGTTTAGTCGGCGACGATCTTGCCGCCTTCCTGGACGAGCGACGTGTGACGGCGCTTGCCTGCGTGCCGACGCTGCTTGCCTCGATGACTGCGGATGTGCCCGAACTGCGTCTACTTCTCCTTTCGGGCGAGTCGTGTCCTGGCGATCTTGTCGAGCGCTGGCGTCGGCCAGGGCGCCGCATTCTAAATGCTTACGGTCCAACCGAGGCGACTGTCACATGTACCGTCGCGGACCTTTTGGCCGATCGACCCGTCACCATTGGTGCACCGCTGCCAACCTATACGATCGTCATCCTGGACACGGAGCGGGACGAAGAGATCGAGGACGGCCAGGTCGGCGAAATCGGCGTCGCCGGCATCGGACTTGCGCGCGGCTATCTTAACCGGCCCGAACTGACGGCTCTGAAGTTCATCCCCGATTTTCTCAACCTCCCTGACAATCCATCAGGCCGGATCTATCGCACTGGCGACCTTGGAAGAATTACGTCGGACGGAGAGGTTGAGTTCCTTGGCCGCATCGACACGCAGATCAAACTGCGCGGCTACCGCATCGAACTTTCAGAGATTGAATCGGCATTGCTGCGCGTTCCCGAAATCGCAGCCGCCGTTGTCGACGTGTGCGAGCTGGTCCCTGGAGAAAAGGAACTCGCAGCTTATTTTACGTTGAAGCAAGGTGCCGCTGATCCACCACGGACCAGGCTTGCCGAAGCGCTGCGTGCAAGTCTGCCACGCTACATGATACCGGCCTATCTGGAGCGGCTCGATGAAATTCCGACGCTGCCAAGCGGAAAGGCCGATCGTAAGCAGCTGCCTCTGCCTGCCGCTCCTCGGCTGGTGACGTCACGTAGCGCCTTCGTTGCGCCCAGTGACGCGACGGAAGCAGGGATTGCGGCAGAACTTGCCGCACTGCTTGGCGTCGAGCAGATATCGATGCACGATCATTTTTTCGAGGATCTTGGCGCCAATTCACTTCTTATGGCGAGGTTCTGCGCCAGTTTGCGCAAGGAAGGCCGATGCGACCTTTCGATGCGCGATGTTTATCGGTTGCCGACGATTGCCCAGGTGGCCGAGCATGTGCGAAACGCTTCGCCCTCTTGCCGCCCGGTGCAGCGTGACGACCGGGTTCATATTGCCAGCGATCTTGCCTACTACGGCTGCGGCACTCTGCAACTCCTGGCCCTATTCGGGATGGCATGGTTCGCCGTTTTCCTGTTGGTGGAGGGTGTGGGCTGGATTGCCCAGGCGCCCACCTCAGTTGACGCCTACGGGCGGGCTGCCGCCTATTCGGTGCTGCTGTTTGCACTGGGCGTTTTCGTTCCGATCGCTGTGAAGTGGCTCGTAATCGGTCGCTGGCGGCAGGAAGAGTTCCCGATCTGGAGCTGGCAATACTTCCGCTTCTGGCTTGTCGGCCGCGTGATAGGCGCAAGTCCTCTGGCGGCCTTCCTTGGCACCCCGATCTATACCGCCTATTTGCGGCTGCTCGGCGCCAGGGTCGATTGGAATGCGGCCATCTATTCGCCATTACCAGTGTGCACCGATCTTATTGAGGTTGGCGACGGTGCCATCGTCCGCAAGAAGGCGACGATGCTTGGCTTTCGGGCACAGGACGGACGCATCCGGATCGGCGGGGTTTCGCTTGGCCGCAATACCTTCGTCGGCGAGTCCTCGACGCTTGAGCCTGGCACCGTGATCGAGGATGGCGCCGAGCTTGGACCCTCCTCGTCAACGCATGAAGGCCAGCGTCTGCATGCCGGACAGCTGTACCATGGCTCACCGGCAGAAGAGACAGCCACCAGCTATAACCGCATCGAGCGCGGACGGCTGAGCTGGCGGCGAAAGCTGACGTTGCCGATGCTGTCACTGTTTGCCGGCATTTTCGCGCTGGCTCCGGCGATCTTACTGCTGATCAGTTTCGCTTTTAACTGGTTCGTCAGTTCGGGCCTTCATCGGCCGTCGCACGATTGGTGGGCAGACATTGCAGTCGTCGGTGGCGTGGCTGCTGCCCTACTTCTCATCAGGCTGGCACTTGAGACAATGCTGGCCTTTGTCCTGCCGCGCCTAGCTTATCTGTTTCTTGAACCAGGACGCAATTACAAGCTCTACGGCCTGCAATATTTGATGGCCCGCCTCATCCAGTTCTCTGGCAATTCGGCTTATCTGAACAGATTGTTTGGCGACAGCTCCTATGTGACGGGCTATCTCGCAAAGCTTGGATACCGCTTCAAGGGCGGCATCAAGCAGACCGGCTCGAACTTCGGCAACGCCCAACACCACGACATACCATTCTTGTGCGAGATCGGCCGGGGGACGATGGTGTCAGATGAGCTGACGATCGTGAACGAACAGCAATCGAACGCCTATTTCCGCCTGTCGAAAGCTGCGATCGGCGCAAACAGCTTCATGGGTAACGTCATCACTTATCCTGCATCGGCCGCAACCGGGGACAACTGCCTTTATGCGATCAAGGTGCTCGTGCCGGTTGATGGACCCATCCGGGAGAATGTCGGACTGCTCGGTTCACCGTCGTTCGAGATCCCGCGAGCCTCGAAAGTCGACGACCGCTTTCAGATCTACGACGATGACGCGGTCGTTGCAGACTGCCTCCTCGACAAGAACAGGACCAATCTGCATACGATCGGGCTCTTCCTCTTGAACCATTGGGCGATGATTTCGATCGGCCTCCTGTTCGCCCACGCGCTGTTCGTTCATGCCGGCCTCACGGGCCCGTTTTGGTTCACAGCTGGGATTGCCTTGATCTATGCCGCCGTGCTCGGCTGGGAGATCCTGGCCGAACGCGCCGTGATGGGCTTCAAGCCTATGACACCCAGAACCTGCTCGATCTACGAGCCTTACTTCTGGCAGCACGAGCGCTACTGGAAGATTTCAGTCGACGATCTGATCAAGCCTTTCGACGGCACGCCGGTAAAGGCCGTTCTCTGGCGCCTCCTCGGCGTGTGCGTCGGCAAGAAAGTTTACGATGGCGGCTGCGGTATCGCCGAGCGTACGCTCACCCAAATCGGCGATTACTGTACGCTCAATCCGAATTCCTATCTGCAGGGCCATTCACTCGAGGACGCCATCTTCAAGTCCGGACCAATTACGATTGGCGACCGGTGCACGATCGGAACAAGCGCGTTCGTGCACTACGATGTCGAACTTGGCAGCAACGTTGCCATCTCTGCCGACGCCTTCGTCATGAAGGGTGAGCGACCAGCAAATGACAGCCTGTGGCGCGGGAACCCGGCGAAAGCGGAGCAGGTCGACGCTGGAACCGAGATACCCATCGAAGATGAGATCGAGCGAATAGAAACGGCTGCGTAGTTCCTTGAGCCTTAGGCTCTGGGGACGAATAACACTGGCATCAGGGCGCTGTGGGGTGCCCTGTCCGATCCAAAATCAGCTTGCAGCAGGCCGAACTATTTCACCAGATGGCCCTCAACGTCTTCGCCAATGCGGTCACGCTGCTTAGCTACCTTCCACCCAACAGACACGGTCGCTCAGTCGCGCTTATCAACAAGTTGCGCAGCAGTGATAGTTGAGCGTTCACCCAGGCGTCCATGTGGCCAGTAGAAGACACTACGGGCTGATCGTCACTTTTGGACTTAGGGCGGTATTGGCTCTAGGACGGCTGGAAGAACCCCTTCCCCGTCTTTTGTGCATCGAACAAATGATAAGCCTCCTCCGCCTGTTCCAGATCCCATTGATGCGTAAATAGGCTGTCGATATCGATCTTGCGGTCCGCGACGAAGCGAGCGCAATCGGCCTGACCAACCTTGGAAAAGGTTTGATGGCCTATCAAGGTCATCTGGCGCCGGATCAATTCCGGCAGAACTTCGAAGGTAACGCCGCCGCCTATTCCAACCAGTGCTACCGTTCCGAAGGTGCGCGTGCTCAGAACGGCCTGACGTCTTGCCTCAGATGACGATGTAGCATCCATTGCCTTGTCCGTACCCTCACCGTGCGTCAAATCCCTTATCGCCTGGACCGGATCATCGGCTGCAGGGTCAATTGCGGCATCGGCGCCCTTGGCAAGGGCCATCTTCCTGCGGTCGGCAGACAGGTCGACTGCGATGACCCGGGCGCCCATGGCTGCTGCCAACTGTGTGCCCGAAAGACCGACTGGGCCTTGTCCGAAAATTGCGATCGTCTCGTCACCTTCGAGAACGATGCGCTTGAGCGCGCCGTAGGCCGTCCCCGTGCCGCAGGCGATTGCTGCCCCGGTCTGAAACGACAGCTCTTCGGGCAACGGCACAAGCGTGTGAGCAGGTACCTTCATGTACTTGGCGTGAGCGCCATGTCCGCCCCGGTTGCCGTAGACAATGGGCCCATCATCGCATTGTTGCGTCCAGCCTGACTTGCAGTGTCGGCAGACGCCGCAGCCCTCGTAGTGATGATCCATAACGCGATCGCCGATCCGGGCTTCGCGCTCTGTGACGGCAGAACCAACCTCGGCGACCACACCGCATGGTTCATGCCCACCGATAATGAGGTCAGCCTCCGCGACGGCATCAGCTGGACGGCGATACAGGCCAAGATCCGTACCGCACATTCCCGAGGCTTTGATTTCAAGGATTACGTCACGCGGTCCGGGCGTCGGATCGGGAAAATCCCTAAGCTCAAGACGTCGATCGCCGAGAAATACAATACCTTTCATGATGCGCTCGGTTGGTTCAAAGGATCAATGCGGACGGTGCCCGTGAAATACTCGGTCGGTCCTTTGGCCGAAGGTTGTGATCCAGCACACCTGATTTCCATGTCTTGGGCTCCTTCACCATAAGCGCATTACTCTCTACGCTATCATACCAACGCTCTACGAGTTCCATATCCCGACGGGAGTGGCAAGTGCTGCCCGCCGAGCAACATGTATCTTTGGAAATCGAAACAATGACCGATCGCCAGCACGTGATTTCCCCACTGCGCATTATCGAGGGAGCAGAGGGTCTTGCAAGACTTCGCAGTGAACTTGAGCGGCTCAACTGCCAGCGTGCCGTGGTCTTCTGCGGCCGAACTCTCGCGAGCGAAGGTTCAGCATTGTCTCTCATCAGGGATGCGGCAGGTGACAAAATTGCCGGCGTTTTCAGCGGTGTTCAGGCGCACAGCCCTTTGCCAGCCGTCGAGGCTGGCACGGAAGCATTGCGCCGGCTTAAAGCCGACGCGGTCATCGCTGTCGGTGGCGGTTCGGCCATCGTGACCGCGCGCGCTTCGAGCATCCTCGTTGCCGAGGGACGCGACATACACGATCTGTGCACCTCTCGCGATGCACATGGAAAACTTCACAGTCCGAAACTAATGGCGCCCAAATTGCCTCAAATGATCGTGCCCACCACCCCCACGACGGCAATGGCCAAGGCAGGAAGTGCCGTCCTGGATCCGGAAACAAACTCACGACTGGCGCTGTTCGATCCCAAGACGCGAGCCGGCACAATCTTTTTTCATCCCGAGCTGCTTTGCTCAGCGCCGGAAAAGCTCTTGATCGATGCCAGCCTCAATTCGTTCTGCAGCGCCGCCGAAGGCCTGATGTCCAGGAGCGGCGACCCGCTTTCGGATGCCCACCTCATGCACGCGGTCAGGTTGTTTGGCGAAAATCTGTTTGGAGCGTGTGATCTTGACCAACCCGAGCCACGCATCGCGCTTGCCTACGCTTCAATCATGAGCGGGCGCGGCACGGATCATACGGCAGGCGGCATCACAACAGCTCTGGGCCATGCCGTTGCCGCCCATTGCGGCGTTGAAGCGGGCGTGATCAAGACGATCATTCTACCGCAAGCCATCAAATTCAATGCCGAGGCGGCAAAGTCCGGGCTGGCGAAAATCGGAGCGGCTCTCGGCGTACAAGCTAGCGATGATCAAGTTGGGGCATGTGTGAGTGACTTTATTACCAAGGCGGACCGATTGCTTAGACTATCTATCCAGCTCCGTGACGCCGGTGTTCAGAGAGACCAGTTCAAAGAGATTGCCGAGAAGGCGATGTCTGACTGGTTTATCCGAGGCAACCCAAGACCGATATCCGAGCCGAGAGAACTCATGTCGCTTTTAGAAGCGGCTTGGTAGTTCCGCTCAAGCCGCGTCGAAGCCAACAAGAAGACAACCCATTGTCTGCGGAGATTCCATGTCCCTTGAGCTCAACGAAGAACAGCGCATGTTGCAGGATCTCGTCGCACGTTTTGTCGACGATGAGTTGATGCCGCTCGAACAGCGCATAATCGAACGTGAAGTGCGCGGCGAACATCCGGTCCTATCGGCCGAAGAAGAGGCTCCCTTGCTCGCCAAATGCAAGGAACTTGGCCTGTGGGCGCTCGATGCACCGGAAGAATTCGGCGGTACCAACCTGCCGGCAGTGGCTCTAATGCCCGTATTCGAAGAGTTGTGGCGTACCATCGTCCCCTTCACCCTTCCGCCCGACAGCCCCAATCTTCACATGCTCATGGCGGTTGCAACACCGGAGCAGCGCAAGGTGTATCTTGAGCCTTACGCACGCGGAGAGGCCAAGAGCTCCATTGCGATCTCAGAGCCCGGTGCCGGTGGCGATCCTTCCGGCATGACGACAAAGGCGGAAATGATCGGCAACGAATGGGTTATCAACGGTCGGAAAATCTGGGTATCCCGCGTCCCAGAAGCCGATTTCCTGATCGTCATGGCACGGGTTGGTAACGGCGAGCGACACGAGGGCATCACCGGCTTCATTGTAGAGAAGGGCACCAAGGGCTTCGAACTTCAGCGCGAGATCCCGATGATCGGAGGGCACAAAACCTACGAGTTGGTCTTCGAAGATGTGCGCGTCCCAGCTGACGCCATTCTCGGCGAGATTGGGCAAGGTTTTGCGCCTATGCAATTGCGCCTCAACGTCCGGCGTCTTGAAATCGGTGCCCGCGCCATCGGCGTATCGCGACGCGCGCTCGATATGCTGTGTGGACATGCTGTTCAGAGAAAGACGTTCGGCGCATTGCTCGCGGATCGCCAGGCCGTCCAGTGGTGGATCGCAGACGCCGCGACGAAGATCCATGCCGCCCGACTGATGGTGCATGATGCAGCCGCACGTCTCGACCGCGGCGAAGACGTTCGCCAGATGGCCTCGATGGTCAAGGTGTTCACCACGGAGATGGCTGGTGAGGTTGTCGACCAGGCGATGCAGGCCTTTGGCGCCATGGGCATGACGAAAGAACTACCGCTTCAGTTGTTGGCGCAAAGAGCACGCGTCATGCGCATTTACGAAGGCCCGTCCGAGGTACATCGGATGGTGATCGCCCGGCGCATTCTGAGATCATACAAATGATGAGAGGCAACCGCGCCCCTCGACGGCGCATCACTCTTTCTTGGCGAATTGCGGATAGAGGTTTACGTACCCGAGCTTAACGCGCTTCTTGGCATGCTCACGCGCGACCTCTTTCGATAACGGGATGAAGCCGTGGCCTTCCACCAGCTTCTGCATGAAGGCTGTGCGAGCGGTTACGGCGATGGCATCGTGCAGCGCACGTTCGTCCCATCCGGCCGCGAAAACGGCGTCGGCGTCGTCCTGGCTCATTTCAGAGGGCGTCAGGGTGAGTTTGCGCACAAATGCTAGCAATGCCTTGAGCTTCGGTTCGACTTCTGTGTCATCAAGATTGTCGACAAGGCGATCGATGAGACCTTCTTCAATGCCCCATTCGTGAGCCACTTCTTTATGGGCTATGTAGACGAACCGACAGCCAGCAACGCCGGCCGAGAATGCAAGGATCAACTCGCGCTCGGCCTCCGTGAGCGGCGACTGTCCGTTCATCATCACCTGGCTCATCTCCGACCAGGGACCATAGAGTTCCGGGTACTTCTTGAAGACGTTGGGCGGGCCGGCATTATCCCTCAGGGATTTGAAGAAAGGCATTCTGCATTACTCCGTAGAAGAGGGATCCAGTCAGGTGTGGTCAGCCGACAAGCTCCTTCCTGCCTTCCGGCGTGGCGCCGATGATGACCAGCATACATTGGTTGTCAGGCTCGGCGCGCGCCTGGAAATAAATGCCGTCGGCCCAAAGATAGACGTAGTGGCGATCCTTGCGGCCTTTGGCTTGCACGACACGGATGATGTTCTGGTCGCTGTCGATATCGCCGACCCTGAGGCGCACCACTTCGCCGGCTCTGAGCCCGCAGCCATAACTGATCGACAGCATCGCCTTGGTCTTGGTTGCACGCGCCATAACCAAAAGCCGTTCAACCTCTTGCCGGCTCATCGTAAGCGGCACTTTCTGCGGCTCACGCAGATGATAGATCTCGGCTGCAAGGTCATGCCGCCTGAGCGTCACCCGCAGAAGAAACTTGACGCCGGTCATGATCCGGTTGCGATTGCAGATGCTGGCGCCGCTTTCGGTCAGGTGAAGCTGGAAAGCCTTCACATCATCGGCGGTGGCCGAACTCGGGCATCGGCCAAGCCATCGGGCAAACCGCTTGCAACTGCCTATATGATTACGCTGGCTATCGCGCCCGAGGTTGCGTGCCTGCATGTCCTCAATCATGCGCTGGCGCAGCGGCGTAATGGCGGACTTCGAAGACGTCATCGGAGGTTCCTTCCTGAACGGGTTGATGGAACCCTCAGTGTTCAGGTTGGAACGCTTATCGTGACGTGCAGCTCGTTCTGTCGGTAAATACCGGGCGCGAAGCCCGCGCCGGGCAACAACTATCGCGCCAGCGATTTAGTGCGATGGGCCAACAGCGCACCTCCCCGAGGCCACTAATCAAACATCCTCCGCCTCGTCGAGATCCGCCGGGCCGTCCATCGCAGCCACCCGATCAGCCTCACCCTCCGCATCCGCGTCCGCCACACCCACCTCGCCCTCCACCGGCTCAGGCGCACCCTTTACGTCTTCTTCCTCCCCTTCACCAACCTCCTCATCCGTCAGATATCCCTTGCCCACCCGATATGCCGACTGCAGGTTGGTCACGACCAGGGCTGCGTCGGTGAAATCATCGTCGTAGTCGCAGAGCCCGTCGACGTTGGCGAGGATCGGGTCGGATCGCCAGAGCTGGCGCAGCGCCCGCCGGCGCAATGCCTCGGGCACGCCTTCGCCCATGAACTTGGTGTAGTCGGACTCGTAGGTCAGGCCTTCGAGATCGGCTTCCGTGACCGATGGATCGTCGTTGGCCGGCTCGGTTGTTGCCGTAGCCTCGGAGGCATCTGTTGGTGGCTCGTCCGTTGGCGTGACTTGGTCAGGGTCTTTGCCGCGCGCTGCCTGCGTCTTGCGGTCAGACCAGCGCTGCAGAAAGCCGGTTTCGCTTTCGCCGTTGTTGTCGGGATCTCGTGGCATGTCAGTGGCGCCTTTGTCGCTGGCGGACAATATGGACCGGTTCCTGGCCGAACTTCTCCTGATGGATGTCGACCTTGTCACGTTTGCGCTTGATGAAGGTTTCCTCCACGTGATGGTCGGCAACGAAACGCTCGAGCCAGGCAATCAGCGGCTCGGACATGGCGATCGGCTCGACGATGTCTTCGCCGCTGTCGAGATAGTCCTGGGCCTCGAACGGGGAGACGGTGACGGCCTCGACCGTCAAGGGCAACGCACGGTCGACATCATCGTGGTCCGCCTCGCCGAGGACGACGTAGACCGACGGCGGGTCGTTTTCGAGGTTGACGATATAGGCCGGTGTTTCCTTGCGGTGCAATTCTATCTCGAAGGTGCCGGCGAAGAACCGTGCGATGCCGTCGGCTTCGGAGATGACATCGCCGACGGAAAGCTCGGGCACGCCGATCAACAATTCGCTCGGGCGCCAGCGGAATTCCTGCCAGGCGTGATCTGTCTTCTCACGCGCGATCACGATTCCGACAGTCAGCGATGTCGATCGTTCGGTGGCCGACAATGAAGTGCTCCGCCGGTTGCAGGGGGCCTCGGGCGGCGGTTGGCATCGCCGCCGGTTCACTGAACGCGAAGAATAGACACAACTCCGGCGCCGTTGCCATTGGCAATCTTGCCGGGAGGCAATATTGGAGGATGCATGGATAACGCGACGCTGCTGCCACGCGCATAAACTTCGGGAAACAATTGGGATATGTCCGAATCAACAAGCGATGACGATGCGAGCCACCGGCCGCTGCTGGTCTGCAATTGCGCGGGCACCATGGCGATCGACGGTGCCGAACTGGCAAATGCGCTCGGACGACCGGCACCGCTCGGTGTCTGCACCTCGCTCTGCCGTAACCAACTCGGCGTGTTCGAAGCGGCCCTGAAGTCGGGCGACCGCCCGCTGGTTGCCTGCACCCAGGAAGCACCGCTGTTCGAGGAAATCGCGGCGGAGGCAGATGTCGATGGTGCCGACTATGTCAATATCCGCGAACGTGCCGGCTGGAGCGCTGCCGATGCCGGAGTGCTTCCCAAGATGGCCGCCCTGATCAGGGACGCTGAATTCAAGGCAGAGCCGACGCGGTTGATGTCGATCACCTCCGGCGGGCAATGCCTGGTCTATGGCGCCGGTCAGGCAACCCTCGATGTGGCTGCCCGCCTTGCCGACCGGCTCAGCGTTTCCGTGCTGCTGGTCGATGCCGGCGACGCGATGCCGGTGAGCGTTGCCAAGGTTCCGGTCCACACCGGGCGCATCAAGGGCGCGCGCGGCAGCCTCGGCAGTTTCGAACTCGTCATAGATGGATATGGTGCCGCCGATCCGGCATCGCGCCGTGAGCTTCGCTTCGAAGCGCCGCGCGATGGCGCCTCGACGACCTGCGACCTGATCTTCGATATGACCGGCGGCCCGGCGCTGTTTGCCGACGGCGATGGCCGCGACGGCTATTTCCGCGCTGATCCGAACCATCCGGCATCTCTCGCCGAACGGATGTTCGAGATCGCGGATTTCGTCGGCGAATTCGAAAAGCCGATCTATGTCTCCTATGACGGCGACATCTGTGCGCATGGGCGCAGCGGCAAGATCGGCTGCTCGAACTGTATCGACAGCTGTCCCAAGAGCGCGATTACGTCAGCCGGCGATCAGGTCGAGATCGATCACGGCATTTGCGGCGGTTGCGGCAACTGCTCGGCAAGTTGTCCGACCGGTGCCGTGCGCTACGACTACCCGACCGGCAACGATCTCCTGCGCCGCCTGCAGATCATGATCGCTGCCTACCGTGGGGCGGGCGGGCACAAGCCGGAACTATTGCTGCATGACGATGCTCATGGCGAGCCGCTGATCGCAGCGCTGGCGCGCTACGGCCGCGGCCTGCCGGCCAACGTCATCCCCCTCAGCCTGCATGCCGTCACTGAAATCGGCCACGACCTGCTGGCGGCCGCATTCGCATACGGCTACCAGCACATCACCTTGCTTGCCTCACCCGCCAAACAGGCCGAACTGTCCGCCCTGCAGCATCAGATTGCGATTACGATGGTGTTTCTCGACGGCCTCGGTTACGCCGGCGAGCGCATAGCCCTCGTCATCGAGCAGGACCCGGACGCCATCGAGCAGATCCTCCACGGCGACCGGCAACTGGGCGACATAGCAGGCCGGGCCTTCGCGCCGGAAGGCGGCAAGCGCGATGTCGCACGCCTGGCGCTCTCGGCCCTCAACGACATGGCACCATCGCCGCAGGACGTTATCTCGCTTCCCGACGGGTCGCCCTACGGCCGCCTGGCCATCGACCAGGCCGGTTGCACGCTGTGCCTGGCATGCGTTGGCGCTTGTCCGGCGGCAGCGCTGAACGATGATCCGGATCACCCGCGCCTGAGCTTCACCGAACAGGCCTGCGTCCAGTGCGGGCTCTGCGTCGCGACCTGCCCGGAAGGCGTCATCCGGCTCGAGCCGCGCTACAATTTCACCGGTGGGCTGTCACCCGAAACTGTCAAAGAGGAAGAGCCGTTCGAATGCATCCGCTGCGCCAAACCGTTCGGCACCAAGAGTACGGTCGAGCGGATCGTCGCCAAGCTCGACGGCCATTCGATGTTTCAGGGCTCAGCCCAGATCGACCTGATCCGAATGTGTGACGATTGCCGCGTCATTGCGCTCTCGGAACAGGGCGAGGATCCGCTACGCCTCGGCGAGCGCCCGCGCATCCGGACCACCGACGACTACATCCGGGAAGCGGCTGCCGAACGCGATGATGGCGAGGAGACTTGAGATGGTTGGCGAACAACTTTGGATCGATGCGAACTACGTCAAGGTGCCCGAGGCCGGCTGCATCGTCTCGGTCGCCGTGCTAATAGCTGTCGCGCTATCGTGCATGTTAGCAGGAAACGCCTTTGGAACCCGTGCACGATAGCTGTGCGCTGCGCTCTTCTCACCCCGCTACGCGTCGGCGGAAATTCTATAAAACATTGATTTAATTTGGAAAAAAGTGGCTGGGGAAGCTGGATTCGAACCAACACTAACGGAGTCAGAGTCCGTGGGTCTACCGTTAACCTATTCCCCAATCTCAAGGACCTAACGAAAGTCATCGGGTCATTTTGACATCTTAACCTTTGTTGCAGCCTCGCTCAAGCATGGCGATCATGGCGGTCCCGCCTCTTCCATTGGCGCGCCGCTGAATACCGCTTGGCCTGTTGAATGGAGGCGAATTGGATCTATGCTCCGGGCTCAGCCGGTCGATGACTGCTGATTGTCGATCGCGGGCAAAGGAGTGCCAAGGCCATATGATCTCGACGCATGGGTTGAGCCTGATTATCGTCGGCCTTTCGGCCGCTTGCGGTCTGATCGTCGAGATCGTTGCCGGACGCATGATCGCGCCCTATCTCGGCATGTCGCTCTATACCTGGACGGCGATCATTGCCGTCGTGCTTGCCGGCTTTTCCCTGGGCCACTGGCTCGGCGGGCTGCTCGCTGAACGGCCACGGCGCCAGGCATTGCGCGGCGTCGCCTGGAGCCTGTTACTGGCCGCCGTCTCGACGGCTGCGACTCTGGTCGTCATCCGCTTGGCGCTGCCGGCAATCATCGCCATTGACGCGGGCGCTGTGGCAACCGTGCTGATGGCGACGATGGTGCTGTTCTTTCTGCCGAGCCTGTTCGTCGGCGTGCCGTCACCCGTGCTGACCAAGCTTGCCATCGAAGCCGACGTGCCGACACGTACCGGCCGCACGATTGGAGCGTTCTATGCGGTAGGCGCCATCGGCAGCATTGCCGGCACGCTTGCCGCCGGGTTTGTTTTTATAGCCTGGCTCGGCACGTCGGCGACACTGATCGTTGTAGCGGTGCTGTACCTCGTCATGGCGCTTGCACTGTTCTTGCGATCCGGCGGTGACGGGCTGCGCAGTTTGGGCCTGCCGCTTGTTTTTGTGCTCGCTGCTGCCATCCTGATTGGCGGCGTCGGACAGACGATCGGAGCATTCCGCTCGGCCTGCCAGGTCGAGAGCAGCTATTATTGTATCCGCGTCGTCGACATCTCGGCGGAGGCGGGTGAGCCCGCAAAGGTAATGATCCTGGATCACCTCGGCCACGGCATCAATTTGCGCGATGCTCCTGAGCGTCTGGTCTCGCCGTATGTCGAACTGACCGATATGCTGGCGCGTCTCCATACTGGCCGCCGGTCGCCATTGCGCGCGTTCTTCGTTGGCGGAGGTGCCTACACGCTGCCGCGCGCCTGGCTCGGCGTCAGGCCGGATGCGCAAATCACCGTTGCCGAAATCGACCCGGCCGTGACGCGCATTGCCCACAACGAGATGTGGCTTGCACCGTCAGAGCGGCTCAAGTCCGTCCATCTCGATGCGCGGGTCGCATTGGTCCGCGAGTCTCCGGCACGGCTCGACGTGATCGTCGGTGATGCCTTCCACGACATCGTCGTGCCGCCGCATCTCGTGACGTCCGAATTCTTCGAGTTGGTGGCCTCGCGACTGCGAAGCGACGGTATCTATGTCATGAATGTCGTCGACAGCGGCACGGCTCCGCGCCTGGCGCTCTCGATCCTCGCAGCAATGGCGCCGCATTTCGAGGTCACGGAAATCTGGCAGGTCAGTGCGCCGGGCGAGCGGGCGACGTTCGTATTGGCAGGATTGTCGAAGGCGACGCCCCAACCGGCTCTGCCCTCACAAGTTGCAGCCGGCTTGGTGTTCGAGCGGCTGGGCAGGCAGCGCCTCGAACACCTCAGGGCGCGCCTCGAGCCGATCATGCTGAGCGACGACTATGCCCCCGCTGACCGGCTGATCGGTATCGAGTGACAGGGCAGGTACTGTCTTTCCATGACGATCGGCTGGTCGGATCGCAGTCCCGAACGCCGCCACAGTGATGTAGCGACACCCGCCAGCGGTCGGATCGGGCGGCAGGTTTATGACCGGGACGCGACGTCGTGAATGGGTCCGAGAGCTCAATTTTGACGTTGGAGAGGCTGTCCGGTTTGCAATGGCTGCGATGCCTGTGGCAGGTTGAGGATCGTCGCTGACCGGGTGTCGACCCCCGGCGACTGTGCTTGCAAGTCAATCCTCGCAGGAGAGCCCCCATGAAAAAACACCTGATTGCCGCAGCGGCACTTGCCATTGGTGCTGCCGGACCGGCACTGGCAGCCGACACCAAGTTCGTGTCGATCGGCACCGGTGGCGTGACCGGCGTCTATTATCCGACAGGCGGTGCGATTTGCCGTCTCGTCAACAAGGGGCGCAAGCAGCACGGCATTCGCTGCTCGGCTGAATCGACCGGCGGCTCGATCTACAACATAAACACCATCCGCAACGGTGAGCTTGAGTTCGGCGTTGCCCAGTCCGACTGGCAATACCATGCCTTCAACGGTACTTCGAAATTCAAGGACAATGGGCCATTCAAGAAGCTGCGCGCCGTGTTCTCCGTGCATGCCGAACCGGTCACCATCATTGCGCGCGATGATTCAGGCATCAACAACATCACCGACTTCAAGGGCAAGCGCGTCAATATCGGCAACCCGGGTTCGGGCACGCTAGGTACCTGGGAAGTCATCGAAAAGGCGATGGGCTGGTCGCGCGGCGATCTCAAACTGGCCGCCCAGATGAAGTCGTCGGAAACCGCGCAGGCGGTATGTGACGGCAAGATCGATGCCTACTTCTGGCTGGTCGGCCATCCTTCCGCGCTGACGCAGGAGTCGATTGCGAGCTGCGCGACGCACCTCGTCAACGCAACGGCCCCGCAGATCGACAAGCTTGTTGCCGGTAACTCTTATTACCGCGTCGCAAAGATTCCGGCCGGCATGTACAACAACAAGGAAGACATCACCACGTTCGGCGTTGGCGCAACGTTCGTGACGTCTTCTGACGTGCCGGAGGACGTGGTCTACACGGTCGTCAGTGCGGTCTTCGAGAACTTCGACCAGTTCAAGAAATTGCATCCTGCCTTCAATCATCTCGATCCCAAGCAGATGATCAAGGACAGCCTGTCGGCCCCGCTGCACCCGGGCGCCGTCAAGTACTACAAGGAAAAGGGCTGGATGTAGTTGGCCTTTTGTGGCGGGCCCTCGGGCCCGTCATCCCTTTGTTGCCGGCGCGGTCGAAGCCTCATTGGCCGGAATTCGGATCCGGTTGCCCGCGCATTCTGTGAATGGACGGGCATGGCATGAACGAACAGACTTCCGTTGCGACATCCGCCGACGACATGGTCGCCCAGGTTGAAACGGGCGCACGCAATCCGGTCGGCTGGCAGGCCTCCCTGTTTCTCGCCATCGCGTTTACGTGGTCGCTTTATCAGCTGTTCATCGCGACCCAGCTGCCCTACCTGCTGACCGAGCTGACCGGCTCGAGTTTTTTCCTCGGCCTGCTGCAGCATGCCCGCCGCATCCACCTGGTCTTCGCGCTGATCCTGGCAGCGATGGCCTATCCGCTGCTGAAGACGAGCCCGCGCAACACCATCCCGATTTATGACTGGGTACTGGCCGCACTTGGCGCAATCGTGTGCCTCTATGCAGTGGCCAATTTCGAAGACATCGCCAACCGATCGGGCAGCTTCAATAACGTCGATATCGCGATCGGCGCGATCGGCCTGGTGGTCCTGGCGATCGCCGTTTACCGCTCACTCGGCCTGCCGCTGCTGATCGTTGCCTCGGTATTCGTGGCCTATGTGTTCTTCGGCTCCGGCGACTGGGTGCCAGAGACCATCCGCTGGAAGGGCGCCTCGGTTGGCAAGTCGCTCTGGCACTACTGGATCCAGGACGAAGGCGTGTTTGGCAAGCCGCTCGATGTCTCGGCAACGATGATCTTTCTGTTCGTGCTGTTCGGCTCGATCCTCGAGAAGGCAGGGGCCGGCAACTACTTCATCAAGCTTGCCTTCTCGCTGCTCGGCCACCTACGCGGTGGCCCCGCCAAGGCGGCCGTGGTCGCCTCCGCCCTGAGCGGTATCTACTCGGGCTCCTCGATCGCCAACACAGTGACGACCGGCACGTTCACCATCCCGCTGATGAAGAAGACCGGCCTGTCACCGGAAAAGGCCGGCGCCGTCGAGGTGGCCTCGTCGACCAACGGCCAGTTGACCCCGCCGGTGATGGGCGCTGCAGCCTTCCTGATGGCTGAGTTCACCGGCACGCCCTATACCGAACTCCTGAAGCACGCGCTGCTGCCGGCGCTGGTTTCCTATATCGCGCTGGTCTACATCGTCCACCTCGAAGCCCTGAAGCTCGGCCTAAAGGGGCTCGAGAAGCCTTCGGCGACATTGAGCGTCAGTGTCCGCCTGCTGCGCGTATTCACCGGTATCCTGCTGACGATCGCGCTGTTTGCCGCCGTGTACTACGTGCTCGACTGGGTCGCCTATCTCTATCCCGATCTGACGGTGACCGGCGTTGTCGTGATCTGTGCGATCGCCTATCTCGTCCTGGTTGCAATCGCTGCCGGCCGGCCCGACCTCGAGATCGATGATCCCAACGCACCTCTGACCGCCCTGCCGCGCGCCGCCGATGTCGCGATCACCGGTCTCTACTACGTACTGCCGATTATCATCCTGATCTGGTGCATCCTGCCGACGCCTGAAAAACTCTCGCCGGCGCTGGCTGCCTCCTGGGCGTGTTTCGCGATGATCGCGGTGACGCTGACCCAGCATCCCCTGAAGGCGCTGTTCCGTGGCCGTGGCAGTGAACTCGGCACCGCGATCGGCCGTGGCCTCAATGAATGCTTCGAGGGCATGGTGGCCGGCGCGCGCTCGATGATCTCGATCGCGATCGCAACGGCTGCAGCCGGCGTCATCGTCGGGTCGCTGTCGTTGTCTGGCGCCCACAACGTCATCCTCGAGTTCATCGAGGTGCTCTCGGGCGGCAATCTGATCGCGTTGTTGCTGCTCGTTGCCGTCATGAGCCTGGTGCTCGGCATGGGCCTGCCGACGACGGCCAACTACATCGTCGTGTCCGCCCTGATGGCACCCGTGATCGTCACGCTCGGAGCCAAGAGCGGCCTGATCATTCCGATCGTCGCAGCCCACCTCTTCGTGTTCTACTTCGGCATCCTCGCCGATGACACACCGCCTGTCGGACTTGCGGCATTTGCGGCCGCGGCCATCTCGGGAGGCGACCCGATCAAGACCGGCGTGCAGGGCTTCATGTACGATATTCGTACTGCGCTTCTGCCCTTCCTGTTCATCTTCAATACCGACCTGTTGTTGATCGACGTGACGTTCACCAAGGCGATCCTCGTGTTCATCGTTGCGACCTTGGCCATGATGCTATTTGCGGCGGCAACGCAGGGCTACTTCTTCGCCAAGAGCTACATCTGGGAAACCGTAGCGCTGCTACTGGTCGCCTTCACATTGTTCAGGCCGGGCTTCTGGCTCGACCAGATTGCGCCCGAGTATGTCGAACGGCCGGGCACCGAAATAACCGAGCTTGCCGGCAAAGCGCCGGCGGGAAGCGAACTGCGCATCAACGTCTCGGGACCGAATTTCGACAACGCCGAGAAAATCGACAAGACGACCTTGATCGTGCCGCTCGGAAAGTCAGGGGCAGGTGACAAACGTCTCGGGACGGCCGGCCTCACCGTCGTGATGGAGGACGGCAAGGCCAAGCTCGAAGAGCCGCTGCCAGCTTCGAAATTCGAAAAGCAGCTCAAGACCTTCGATTTCTACGGAGACAATCCGGTCGTCATCTCCTACGTACAGGTGCCCAACGAGCGCTGGCCGAAGGAGGTCCTCTACATTCCGGCACTGCTATTGCTCGGCCTTGTGATCGCGCTGCAGCGCCGTCGCCAAACGCAGCCGGCATTCTGAAACAGCAAAGCGGCAATCGGGGAGACCCCATGTTCAAACGCATTTTGATCCCGATCGATGTCGAACAGGAAACATCCTGGTCGCGCGCCCTGCCGGTCGCACGCCAACTCGCCGCCGACTATGGCGCAGAGGTCCACGCGATCACCGTCGTGCCAACCATGGGCATGTCGCTGGTCGGCAGTTTCTTTCCCGAGGGTTTCGAACAAAAGGCGCTGGCCGCGGCCCGTGCCAAGCTCGATGAGATCATCGGCGGGGACGGTGTCACGGGGCATGTGGCGCATGGCACGATCTATGAGGAGATCATTCGAGCCGCCGACAAGCTCGGCTGCGATCTGATCGTGATGACCTCTCACCGTCCGGAACTGAAGGACTTCCTGATCGGCCCCAATGCCGCGCGCGTGATGCGTCATGCCGGGCAGTCGGTTTTTATCGTGCGTGATTGACGAGGTTCGATCTCGGTTCCCTCGCGCGAACTGCGCTGCCGCCCAATCCCGTTCGAGGGGAACACCCCTCGAACTCCCCGTTATTTGTTCGACTGCCTTTTCGACAAGATCAGTTGATCTTGCGTCCGACCTTTCGCAGTGCCGGCAGCAACTCGTCCGAAATGAGCCGCATCGACGACAGGCTGTTGTAAAGCGGCATGCCGGCCCAGTTGGTGCGAATGAGAAGGTGGTTGACGCCGAATTCCTCCCAGTAGGGGCGCAGCTGCTCGTAACACTCCTCCGGCGAGCCGAGCACGAATCGGCCCTCTGAGAGCTTGTCGAACGACTGCGTGAAGTCTTCGCTGCCGGGCAGGACTTTGTCCTGGCCCCAGGTCGCATAGTCTCGGTATTTGCCTTCGAGATAGGGGCCGGCCAGCTCCAGCGCGGTGGCACGATCCCTGGCGCAGAACACTTCCTTGACGACCGGCAGTTCGGCCGGAAACGGCTTACCGAGTTGGTCGAGTTCGTCGCGATAGATCTGCATCTGGCGGCGGATGGTGTCGATCGCGGCATGCGGGTTGATGAACCAGGAATCGCCCAACTTGGCGGCACGTCTGATAGCGGGATCGTTGTTGGCTGCGATCCAGATCGGCGGACGCGGTTTTTGCACCGGCCGGATGTTCATACGCACATTATCGAGCTTGCACTCGGGACTGTCGTAGCTGACGCTTTCCTCGGCCCAAAGGCGTTGCACGAGATCGAGATAGTCGACGAACCTGTTGACGCGCTGGCCCTTTGGCACGCCGAAGGCATCGAATTCGACATCGCGGTAGCCAAGCCCGATACCGAAAATGAAATTGCCGCGGCAGATGATGTCGAGCGTTGCGACGGTCTCGGCCGTGTAGACCGGGTTGTGCAGATTGAGCAGCAGGATGCCGAGGCCGAGCTGCATGTCGCCGGCTTCTGCCGCCATGCGCGCCAGAAAGGGGACGATCTGCAATTGCTGGTTGTCGCCTTCGTTCAGATAATGCTGGCCGAACATGACGCTGTCCCAGCCGCGGTCACGCGCGGTGTGCAGCATGGTGATCTGATCATTGAAGCGGCTCACCATGTCGGCCTCGAGTTTTTGCTGGTTGGTAAGAAAGATCCCGACCTTCATGTTTTCTCTCCGGCTTCCTGTTCGTGCGGTTTCGTGACACCGTAGGCGGTCGGCAGCGATCGGCAAAGTGATTGATAGCGAAACGCAGGGGCGGTCCATGACGGATGACATCGAGGCGCCGATCGAGGGCTACACGATCTATGATCCTGTCGACCCCTTCGAAAACCGCGCCGGCCCGTTTCATTGGCGCAAACTCGAAGACGGCACTCAGCACTTCGTCGTGCGTGCCGGCGAGCGTCACTGCAACCGCCAGGGCATTGTCCACGGCGGCCTGATGCTGACCATGATCGATCTGACCTTTGCAGCGACCGCAAAGGAGCATCCCGAGCAGCGCCTGGTGACGATCTCGCTGACCTCGGAGTTCGTCGCCGGCGGTCGTATCGGCACGATTATCGAGGCGACAGCGGAGATCACGCGGCGCACGCGCAGCCTGTGCTTCATGCGCGGCCAGGTGACGTCCGAGGGCGATGTGCTCATGAACGCCAGCTGCATCTATAAGGTGCTGCGCGATCGAAACTGATCCGTTCTGCGAGACTTTCCGGACGTCTGCGTTCGCTGATCCAACAAGCGTTAACGCGGCATTAACGCCCGTCCCGGTATGGTTCCATGAACCCTTCTCCAACCGGACGGGACCAGAAATGACCAAGAAATCAGCGGATCTGGCAGAACTCATTGGAACGCTCGAGACTGCCGCGACCAAACCTGGAGCCGTGAAGGTCGGCGACTTCGCCACCGCGGTTCAGACCTTGCAGGCTGAACTCAGAATGCTCGAAGGCGAGGTCAATCGCCTCAGCAATGTCGTTGCCAAAGGCTTCGACCCAGGCGTCGACCCGGCCACTGGCGCGCCACTCGGCATTGCGCTGCCTGCGGTTGTGAGAGCGCCGCGCGATTAATTTGCGTCATCCCTTCAAATGACGTTGGCGGCCCATTGGGGTCGCCTGGCGTATGGCCATCTGTTGATCACGCATCTCCCGCGAGTGCGCAGGTCTCAGACCAGATCGATTGGCCGAGTTCGACGGGGTCCTGTTCGCGCTTGCCCTGGCCTGGCATTCGGGCGTCCTGGTCCTGTGCGACGCCGGCCTCGACCTGTCGGAGCCGGTCGTAAAAGGCCGGCGATACCGCGGGGTCGACCAGCAGGTAATATTGTCCGAGATCATGCGGGGCGCCTTCCGGTGCCTTCAGCGGTTTGACGTCCTGGCTTGTGACGCTACCCGTCATGCCGGCTGCGAGCAGTTCGGCCATCAGCCCAAAGCCCCAACCCTTGTAACCGCCCATGCTGACCAGGGATCCGGCAAGTGCGACCTCGGGATCTGTCGTCGGGCGGCCGTCGGCATCGATGGCCCAGCCTTCGGGAATGCGCTCGCCGGCGGCCTTCGCCATTGTGATCTTGCCCAAAGCCACGGTCGTCGTGGACTGGTCGAATTGCATGGCAATGCCGCCATTGCCGTCGGGCACGGAAAACGCGATCGGGTTGGTGCCGATGACGCGTGTGCTGCCGCCCGGTGGTGCCACGATCGGTGATGCATTGGTCATCCCCAGACCGATCAAGCCGGACCGTGCAATCTGTTCCGTGAAATATCCGACCGACGTGCAGGTATGTGCATGACAGACCGCCAGCGTGGCGACGCCGCACTCTCGTGCTGCGGCAACCGCATCAGGCAGCGCACGTGCAAAAGCAGGTTGCGCGAAGCCAAACCGTGCGTCGACGACCACGGAACCTGGCCGAGGACGTGTTACGACGGGCTCGACGTCGCCCTTTACGCGGCCGCTCCGCAACTGCTGACAATAGCTTTCGAGATAGTAGAGACCGCAGATCCGGTTGCCGATGGCCTCGGCCTTGCGCACGGCCTTGGCCACCTCGGCTGCAATCCACGACTGGGCGCCGTGCCGCTCCAACGCACTCTTCGTCTTCGCTTCTATCTCAGCCAGAGATACTTGTAGCATACCGTTTTCCCTACTCGATCGATCGAACAGGTGGACCATAAAGCCTTATAGCGTCCCGATCACGGAAATCTGAAACACACGAGCATCAGCCGGATAGCTGAGCCGAGAGTGTTGCCTATCCGGGCCATCGAATTCACGATCGATGATCGATCTGCGAATGTGCGTCGTTTGCGGGCGCCGTGCCACCGATGAGGACGATGACATGCTGGACATCACGCCGATCAATGGTTCGATGGGAGCCAGGGTGCATGGCTTGGATCTCGCCAAACCGCTTGGCGACGATGTTGCGAGCGCCCTCAGGCAACTCTTCAACCAGCATCTTGTGTTGGTATTCAACAAGCAGAACCTTGGAGCGGCGGAGCATGTCGCTTTCACCGAACACTTCGGCCGCGTCGAGCCGCATCCGTTGCGAACGCGGCGCACGGTAGACGGCTTTCCGGGTGTCCTGATCCTCGAAAACCAGCCGGACAAGCCCGGTGCACGGAACGACTATTGGCATTCCGACATTTCACATTCCGAGCGTCCACCGCTGGCGACCGTTTTGCACGCCAAAACCGTTCCGGCCGGCAAGGGCGACACGATGTTCTGCAACATGTACCGTGCCTGGGAGGAACTCTCCGATGGCCTGCGCGCAATGCTGGCTGGCAAACGCGCCTGGCACAGTGCTGCCGCAACACAACGGCGCAATAATCTCGAGCACAACGACGGCCACGAGATCAGGTCCGTCCCGGACCCGAGATTGCATCCGGTGGCGCGCACGCACCCGGATACCGGACGGCAGGCATTGTTCGTCAACCCGCATTTCGTGACGCATTTCGAAGGCCTGAGCGAAGCGGAAAGCAAACCGATCCTCGACTACCTCTATGCGCAGGCAACACGTCCTGAAAACATTTACCGGCATGCCTGGCAGGAGGGTGACGTCGTCATGTGGGACAACCGCGTGACTATGCACTATGCGGTTCGCGACTATGCTCCCGAGGATCGCCGCCTGATGCACCGCACGACGGCCGCCGGCGAGGTGCCGGTATAACGACGGGCAGGGGACGGGGCTCGCTCAAAGGTGGTGGCGCGTCTGTGTCGACCCGGCGATCTTTGCCGCTGCCTCGCGTTTGTCGGCAGGCTGTTTCTGGATGATCTCCAGGTGCGGATAGGGGATTGAAATGCCGGCCTGGTCGAAGCGTTCCTTGATCTGTTTGGTGAGGTCGAATTTCAGATCGAAGTGGTCCGTGGTCCGGCACCACACGCGCAAAGTGATGTTGACCGAGCTCTGGGCGAGTTCGGTAACGCGCACGAACGGCTGGGGATCGCGCAAAGCGCGCGGATCGAGGTCGATCAGGTGCTGAATGAGGCGGATTGCACGGTCGACATCGCTGCCATAATCGATACCGATCACCATATCGAGCCGGCGCCGGTCATAGGCTGAGAAATTGCGGATCGAGGCTTTCCAGATTTCACTGTTCGGCACGATGATCTGGATGTTGTCGACGGAAGCAAGCTCGGTGTGGAACAGGTTGATCGAGCGGACCGAGCCTGTGTGGTCGCCGATCTCGATGAAGTGTCCTGTCGCGAATGGGCGCACGATCAGGATCATCAGGCCGGCTGCGACATTGGCCAGCGTGTCGCGCAAGGCAAGCCCGATGGCGAGCGTCATCGCACCCAGCATCGCAGCCACGCTGGTCGTATTGATGCCGAACAGGTTGAGGCAGAAGATCGCGATGATCGCGAGCCCGAGCCATCGAACCGCCCGGGCGGCGAAGTTGGCAACCGAGATGTCGATGCCGTCCTGCATCGCGATGATGCGCCGCACGCCGTCGCTTGCGACTTTGGCGATGGTGGTGCCGACAAACCAGATGATCAGCGCCATCACCGCCTTGACGGAATAGTCACCGGCGGCGAGCCAGAACGCTTGGAACTGTTCAGCGGCGGGATCCATCGTTGCCCTACTCCTGAAGCTTGCACCTTTTTACACAGGCGTTGTGCTTATCGTCCGTTTGGCGCATCAACATGGTTTCCAAACCGGATGGCAGGGCAGGCGGGCGCGATGCATGCGGCATTCACACCTAATTGCCGCCGCCCGATCGTCTGTCTTGACGATCCTCTTTTGACAGCCAATGTTCGGGCCATGTCCAACGAACTCATTGCCTCGCAGGATGCGCCAGCGACAGCATCGCCGGAACAGGGCGCCGATGCACCAACCGCCCCGCGTACCGGGCCCGAGGTCATTGCCGATTATCTCAAGACGTTGCCGAGTGCACCGGGCGTCTACCGCATGATCGACGCCCAGGGCGATGTTATCTACGTCGGCAAGGCACGCTCGCTCAAGGCCCGGGTATCGAATTACGCGCGCCTTGGCGGGCATTCCAACCGCATCGCCCGCATGATCCAGCGCACGGCGGCGATGGAGTTCGTGCGCGTCGGCACCGAGGCCGAGGCGCTCCTCCTCGAAGCCAACCTGATCAAGCGCTTCCGCCCGCGTTTCAACGTGCTGATGCGCGACGACAAGTCGTTCCCATACATCCTGCTGGCAGACACGCTCGATGCACCACAAATTCTCAAGCATCGCGGCGCCCGCAACCGTAAGGGTGCCTACTTCGGACCGTTCGCCTCGGCCGGCGCCGTCGACCGCACGATCTCGATGCTGCAGCGCGCGTTCCTGCTCCGGACCTGTTCCGACAGCGTTTTTGAATCGCGCACCCGGCCCTGCCTGCTCTTCCAGATCAAGCGCTGCGCCGGTCCCTGCACCGGCGAGATCAGCACGGCGGACTACAAGGCACTCGTCGATGAAGCAACGCGGTTTTTGCGCGGTGAAAGCCAGAACGTGCGCCGCATGTATCAGGAATTGATGGAACAGGCCGCCGAAAAGCTCGAGTACGAGGAGGCCGCCAAATACCGCAACCGGCTTTGGGCCCTCGCCCATGTCACCTCCGAACAGGCGATCAACGCTCAAAGCGTCGAGGAAGCAGACGTGTTCGCCGCCTTCCAGGACGGCGGCCAGACATGCATCCAGGTGTTCTTCTTCCGCTCCGGCCAGAACTGGGGCAACCGTGCCTATTTCCCCAAGGCGGACCGCAGCCTCGCCGTCGAAGACGTGCTTGAAAGCTTCATCGCCCAGTTCTACGACGACAAACCGGTGCCTCGCGTGATCCTGGCATCACACGACTTCCCCTCGCGTGAACTGCTGGCCGAAGCGCTGACCACCAAGGCCGATCACAAGGTTGCCATTCACGTGCCGCAACGCGGCGACAAGCGCGCCCTCGTCGAGCATGCCCACCAGAACGCCCGCGAAGCGCTCGGCCGGCGGCTTGCCGAAAGTTCGTCACAGCGCGCACTGCTCGAAGGCGTCGCCGACCGGTTCGGCCTTGCAGCATCGCCGCGGCGCATCGAGGTCTACGACAACAGCCACATCGCCGGCACCAACGCCGTTGGCGCCATGATCGTTGCGGGCCCCGAAGGCCTGGTGAAAAACCAGTACCGCAAGTTCAACATCAAGTCCGAAACGCTCACCCCGGGCGATGATTACGCGATGATGCGCGAGGTTCTGACCCGGCGCTTCAAACGGCTGCTCAGCGAGCACGGCACGAGCACGGCCGAAACTCCCCTTGGCGCTGACCTAACCGAGGCGGCCGACGTCTCACCAGCTGAAGCCTCGCGCATCACGGAACCGGCCCCGCCCCCGATTGCCGAGCGCGGTGCCGATGCCATTCCGTTCGGCACCGTACCGGCCGATGACGAACCCGCGCCGGCGCCACCCGACACTGACGAAACAAACGAAGACGACCTGTTTGCTGAAACGCCGCATTGGCCGGACCTGGTGCTGGTCGACGGCGGCGCTGGGCAGTTGTCCGTAGCAGCAGAGGTCTTTGCCGAACTCGGCGTGACGAACGTCGCCCTTGTCGGTGTCGCCAAGGGACCCGACCGCGATGCCGGGCGCGAGCACTTCCATTTCACCGACCGTGCGCAGCCGATCATGCTCGAGCCGCGCGATCCGGTCCTCTATTTCGTGCAGCGCCTGCGCGATGAAGCTCATCGCTTTGCCATCGGCACGCACCGGGCGCGGCGCTCGAAGGCGATTGCCGCCAATCCCCTCGATGAGATCGCCGGCATCGGCCCGACCCGCAAGCGCGCGCTTCTCCAGCACTTCGGCTCGGCCAAGGCCGTCTCGCGCGCCGGCCCCGAGGACTTGAAGGCGGTACCCGGAATCTCAGCCGAAATGGCCCAGAAGATCTATGACTTCTTTCAACAACGCTGATCATCCGACTTATCACTTAACCTATTGAAAGACATAAATAAAAGTTGGATTATGCCTTCTCTCAGCCGCATTCTTCTGGCCTATAAAGGGGGCCTCGCAACGAGGTGATGAGACAAGGAGAAGACTCATGAAAAAGACCATTATCGCGACGACTTTCGTCTCCCTTCTGCTGGGTGCTGCCGGCTCTGCGTTCGCTGCCGATGCGAAGCCATGCGATCCGCCGAAGCCGGGCTACGTGCTGGATGCCACGGGCAAGTGTGTCAAGGCTCCGCAATGATGCACCCGTAACGCCTGTTTCTGAGGTGTGCCCCGCGCTTCTGGCGCGGGGCTTTTTGCGAGAGTTGCACGACGGGCAGTGCAGCTCTCGTATTCGTTTCAGATCGTTTCCGATTGTCTCGGAAACAATCTCACTAAAATTTCGCTCCCGGCTATTCCTCCCTGCGGTCGGGCCTCCGCGGGGGCGCGCCAATGGCACGGGTCGCGGTGCTCCCGGACAAAGGTTTCGCTCACGGCTATCCCTCCCTGCGGTCGGGCCTCCGCGGGGGCGCGCCAATGGCGCGGGTCGCGGTGCTCCCGGACAAAGGTTTCGCTCCCGGCTATTCCGCCCTGCGGTCGGGCCTCCGCGGGGGCGCGCCAATGGCGCGGGTCGCGGTGCTCCCGGACACGGGTTTCGCTCACGGCTATTCCTCCCTGTGGTCGGGCCTCCGCGCGGGCGCGCCAAGGGCGCGGGTCGCGGTGCTCCCGGACGCGGGTTTCGCTCACGGCTATTCCTCCCTGCGGTCGGGCCTCCGCGCGGGCGCGCCAAGGGCGCGGGTCGCGGTGCTCCCGGACGCGGGTTTCGCTCACGGCTATTCCTCCCTGTGGTCGGGCCTCCGCGCGGGCGCGCCAAGGGCGCGGGTCGCGGTGCTCCCGGACAAAGGTTTCGCTCCCGGCTATTCCTCCCTGCGGTCGGGCCTCCGCGGGGGCGCGCCAATGGCGCGGGTCGCGGTGCTCCCGGACAAAGGTTTCGCTCACGGCTATTCCTCCCTGCGGTCGGGCATCCTGCGTGGGCGGCACCAAGCGCCGGGCCTCGTTTGAGGCCTTTAGCGTTTCCGACATGGCCGGAAACACTCTAAGATTTGCGCGGCACAGGTCTGCGTGCCGGAACAGGCTTCGGTGCCTGCAATTTCGGATTGCAGAACTCAACGTAGAACAGCTTTGCGATACGCTGGATCGAGCGGCCGTAACGTCGGTCGGCCGCCCAGCGGCCGGCGAGATCCAGGAAGGTGACGGGCCGGCGCTGTGCGAGTTTCTCCGTCGAGCGCAGGATGACGTCCTGCTTGAGGCGCGTGCGATGGCCGACAGGCTCTTCAATCCGCTCACCCGAATAGACGACGAGATGCTGGATGTGGGCGAGTACGCCGGTCGAAACATCCGGGTAGCTGTCACCTGGGACACCGCCACCGGTGGTGCCGAGGCCGGCAAAGTTGTTCTGGGTGGCGCGCACGTCACCCGGCCGGCCGTCACCGCGCCGAAAGCTCAGGAAATTGGTCTCCAATGCCATCTGGAAAAACGCATAGTCCCAGCGCACGTGGAACGCCTTGCCATGCCGCTGGTACCAGGCGGCAATGCCCTGAAAGCGCTGCTCGAGGCGTCTGCCGCGAGCTGCGTTCTGGCGCGCAAGAAAGGCATCGAGCCGCTTCGGTGTAATGCAGGCCGGAACCGTATTTTCCTCGCCCGTGCGGATCGCCGGTGGCGCCGCCGGCAAGGCGGTTGCTGCCGTCACAGAGTGGGCCAGGCCCGAAACGGCGAACAGTCCGATCGTGAACGAACGAAATCGAGCGAGGGCGCCGTTATGCGCCGGGCTGGTCGCTGCCGCGGTCGAGGCGGGTTGCGCTAAGGCCATTGTTGGTCAACATCTGCCCGCTTTGGTCCCAGTTTCTAAAAACGGTTACTCAGCCTGCAGGACAGAGCTTGAAGGCCCGTTCCATCGCGCGTGTCTTGTTGGCAAAACTCGCGATTTGCGTGCCGCCTTTGGCATAGGCCTGGATGTAGGCATGGGCCTCCGCCGCTTCGTTGCCGCGATGCACGTCGAGCACGGTATAGTTCGTCACGTCACGGGCCTTGGCGCGAATGATGACTGCCTTCTGGCCGCCGTAGCTTGCCGTCCACACCTTGCACACTTCACGATCCGATCCGGGGCGAATGGCAGGCGCTGCGAATTTGGCAGCCGAGCTGATCTTGTAGCGCCCGGGCAACGGCGGCAGTGATGGGTCGTCGCCAGTTGCCGCGGCGTTCAGCAGATTGTAGCCGGCTGCTTGGCCACCGGCGAGGCTGCCGGCACCGAGGCCGGCACGGCGGTTGAAATCATACTGGCGCGTGGAGGCATCCGAAGTGCGCCTTGTCTGATCGGTCAGGGCCACCTTGGTCCTGCCGAGCGCCTCGGCAAGCAACTCCGGCGCCGGGTCGCTGCGGTTGCACTGGCCGGCGTAGAACGCTTTTGCGATTGCTTCAATGTCATCGCCATAGCGCCGGTCGACGGGCGCCCATTTGGAGCCGACGTCGCCGAAAGTGATCGGCCGGCGATAACGCGCGCGCCATTTGTCGAGAATGCCCCACGACTGGACCTTGCGGGTGCGATCGGCAACCGGGTCGTCGACCGGCAGGCCGGCATAGAGCATCAGGTGCTGCAGGTGGGCGCGCACACCGTCCGAAACCGATCGGAAGTACTCGCCCTTGACGCCGCCGCCAGTCGCGCCGAGACCGGCGAAGTTGTTCTGTGCGGATCTGACGTCGCCGGTGAACTGGAGCGAATTGGTTTCGACGACCATCTGGAAGAAGGCATAATCCCAACGCACGCCAAGGTCGCGGCCATTGCGCATGTAGTCGACGGCGATCTTGGCGAATTTCGATTGCAGGCGCGGGTTACGTTTTTCGATAAAGGCCATCAGGCGGCCTGGGGTTGTGCATTGTCGGGGCTGGTTTGCCGGCGTCAGGGCAACGCCCGGCAGCGTCTTGGCCGCCGCCTGCCCGCCTGTCAATCCTGCACCAAGCACCAGGAGTGCTGCACCGACCCTCATACGCATTTTGAATACCCGTCTTGATATGCTCAGAAGCGGCACGACTGCCGCGCGAAAACCCGCTTCTGCAACTTACCCGCTTTAACCTTAATGAGGTCTTAACGGCCAGCCGGCGATCCCTGCAAACCGGTTGTTCATCAGCCTCTTGGCGCCACTCTCGGCGTGCATCATGGCGCAAATTTGAATGGCTGGCGGTGGAATTGTGGCAGGTGCCGAGAGCCCTTCGTATCAGCGCGCTTTTTCGCGTTCGATTTCGATGCCGAGCGAGCGGCAGGCCGTCAAAACGGCCGGTTTTTCGATGCGTACACGTACGCAGATCACGTTGCTGTCGGAAAGGATCTCATTTGCGATGTGTTCGGCGAGCGTTTCGATGAGATTGAAGTGGCCGGCCCTCACCGTCTGGCGGATAGCGCGCACGGCGCTGTCGTAATCGTAGACATCTGCGAGTTTGTCCGAGACCCCGTCATAATTGTCGAGAACCTGGAGGCTTACCGAGACGATGACCGGTTGACGGTCGCGGTGCTCGTGTTCGTAGACACCGATCGAGCCCATCAGTTCCAATTGTTCGATGAAGACGCGGCGTCGGCGTCCGGACGATGTCGTCTGCTGGTTCGGGTTCACTGATCCGGATCCGGTTTATTGCTGGCAGCTTTGGGCGCAGTTGCATCTGCGGAGGGCGCATTGGACCAGGCGAGGTGCTGGCCGCCGTCGAGAGCCAGCATCTGGCCGGTCATCGCCGGTGCGCCAAGAATGTAGCGAACGGCATCGGCGATTTCCTCGGGGCTCGAGCCGCGCTTGAGGATCGTCGATTCGACCTCGCGATCGAAGTCGGCGGTCGACTGATGCACGCTTTGCAGCACCGGGCCCGGCCCGATCGCGTTGACGCGTACGCGGGGGGCGAGCGCCTGGGCGAGCATCCGTGTCGCACTCCAGAGGCCCGCTTTCGAAACCGTGTAGGAAAAGAACTCCGGAGTCAGGTTCCAGACCCGCTGGTCGATGATGTTGATGACGTTACCCGCAGCACCCGCCGGCAAATGCCGGGCCAGTGCCTGGGCCAGGAACACCGGCGCCTTGAGGTTGGTGTCGAGGTGCTGGTGCCAGCTCGACGAGGTCAGATCCGTGATGCTGTCGAAACGGAATTCCGAGGCATTGTTGATGAGACAGTCCGGTGCGCCGATGGCAGCTGCCATGCGCGGTACGAGATCCATGACGGCGTCGATGTCGCCGAGATCACCGGCAAGGGCCACTGCGCACTGATCAAGAGATTCTATCTCACCCACCAGCCGCTCGGCATCGTCCGCCGACCGGTTGTAGTGCACAGCGACATCCCAGCCATGGTGGGCAAAGTCGAGCGCCAGTGCCCGGCCGATGCGCTTCGCAGCTCCGGTTATCAGTACGCGTTTTGCGGGCGGCTGGTCGGCGGTGGTCATTCACTCGATTTCCTGCGCTGGGCCTGTCGGCACAACCGGCCTGTCAGTTGTCGCCATCGAGCATGTCGCCGATCGGTCCGAGCACCGAACCCTCGCCGCGGCCCGACGGCCCGATATTGGCGAGCACGCGGCCGGCGAGACGCGAAAACGGCAGGCTCTGGATCCAGACGCGGCCGGGGCCTCTAAGCCTTGCAAAGAACACGCCTTCACCACCGAAGATCATCGATTTAACCGAGCCCGCCTTGACCAGGTCGAAGTCGATGTCCGGTGTCATCGCCGCCACACAGCCGGTGTCGACATGCAACTCTTCGCCGGCCTTGAGTTCACGCTCCACAACGCAGCCGCCGACGTGGACGAAAGCGAAGCCGTCGCCGTCGATGCGCTGCATGATGAAGCCTTCGCCCCCGAACAGGCCGGTCATGATGCGACGCTGGAAGTAGATGCCGATCGACACGCCCTTGGCGGCACACAAAAAGGCATCCTTCTGTGCAACCAGCGAGCCACCCATTTCGGCAAGGTCGAACGCTAGGATCGTGCCCGGATAAGGGGCGGCAAACGAGACGCGCGCCTTGCCCGACCCGTCGTGGGTGAAGACTGTCATGAACAGGCTTTCGCCCGTCAGCAGGCGCTTGCCGGCCGTCGCCAGCTTGCCGAAAAAGCCGCTGCTTTGCTGCGTGCCGTCACCGAAGATGGTGTCCATGCGCACGTCGGGATGCTTGAACATCATGCTGCCGGCTTCAGCAATGGCACTTTCGCCGGGATCCAACTCGATCTCGACGAACTGCATTTCCTGGCCATGGATCTGATAGTCGATCTCGTCGGCCCGGGCGCTGGCGGCACGCCGCCTGTTGCGTGATCCGCTGGCCGGTACGGAACTTGTGCGTGCCATTAGGGTCTCCTCAAAGTCATGTTCGCGATGTACTGGCTTACATTGCCGGTAAGATCATGGCGGGACAGCGTAACAATTCGGTTTAGAGCGTTTCCGGCCATGTCGGAAACGGTAAAGGCCTCGAACGAGGCCCGGCGTTTTGCGCCGCCCCCGCGGAGGCCCGAGCGCAAGCGAGGAATAGCCGCGAGCGAAATTGTAGTGAGATTGTTTCCGAGACAATCGGAAACGATCTAGAGATCCGCCATGGCGGATCGACATCACTCCGTGCACCCCATGCAGCGCGCCTTCGCGCCAGAGCGCTCTATTCTTCCAGTTTTCCACATATCCTTACGTTCATCCACTTGCCGGCTCGTGCGTCGAAGGTGTCACTTCGTTGCGCGAAACAGGGATATGCAAGGCGGGGAGTTTGCGGACATGGACTGGTTGGCGCTGATTGGGTTGCCGCTGGCAATCGGAGTGGTTGGGGTCTGGTCGGCACCGCGTATCGCGCGCTATGTGGCGCACCGGCCGGGTGTCGATGCGGATTTGCCCTGCGCCTTCGGCCATAAGATGTCGTGGATCGCCATCAAGACACGCGATACCGCCCGCCTGATGGAAACCCTGCACATCGAAGCGCCGCAGGCCGCGAGCTGGTCGCTTGGCATCGCCACCGTCTATCACGAGCGCGTCGCAATGAACCGTGTATTCGTTACGCCACCAATCGAGGGCTGGAGCTTTGTCGTCGGCCTGTCGCTGCCGCATCCGCTGGGCGATGGCTATGTCGACAAATGCGCACCGCTGCTGAGCGAGCTCAGCTCCGAGTTCGACAACGTCCAGTATTTCATCAGCTATCCCGAGACCGAATTCTACGGTTGGGCTCTGCTGCGTGGTGGGCGTTTTCAGCGCGCTTATGCGGCGGGTCGGAAGGGCACGGTGTGGAACCGCGGTGTCATCACGCCCGAAGAGCGGCGCCTCGGCCACTCTCAATTCGATATCCGTGAGGTCACGGTCGATGGCCGCCACGTGACCGGTGCAGCAGAGCGCAGTCTCTGCGAATCCGATGTGCTGCATCTCGCTGGCCGCTGGAGCCTCGACCCGAGCCGGCTTGGTCTGCGTTCCGATCTCGAACACGGCATTGGCTATATCGCGGTGGCACCGGAAAGCTGGCATCCTGAGCCGGCGGTACGCGAGCCGGCGGTGGCCGCCTGATACGGCCCATCCGCATGCCCGAGAAACCTCCAACAACAGCGCCGATGTGGGTTCTGTCAGGAGGCAAGCTACCTACCGGTAGACCAGCGTCGGCAGGTAGAGGGCCAGTTCCGGAAACGCGATCAGCAGCGCGACCATCGCAATCATCATGATCACGAACGGTGCCGCGCCGTAGGCGACGTCGTTGAACTGGCCGCCGCGGGCACGAATCCCGTGCACGACGTAGAGATTGACGCCGATTGGCGGCGTGATCAACGCTGCCTCCATGAGCACCGTGATCAGGATGCCGAACCAAACACCATCGTAGCCCATCTTGGTGACCAGTGGGAAGATGATCGGCACGGTCGTGAGCAGCATCGAGAGCGTTTCCATGAACATGCCGAGGATCAAATAGAAGATCACGATCAGGATCATGGTCTGCAGCGGCGTAAGGCCGAGATCGTCGATGAACTGAATCAGGGCCTGGGTGACGCCCATGAAGCCCAGGATGAAGTTCAGGAATACGGCCGCCAGGATGATCAGCATAATCATCGCAGTGGTGCGCATCGTGCCTTCGAACGCCTCGCGCAGCATTTTGAACGTCAGCGCCCGGTTCCACGCGGCCAGCACAAGCGCGAAACAGACACCGACCGAGGCCGCCTCCGTCGGGGTTGCTATGCCGGCATAGATCGAGCCGACGACGACGGCGAACAGCAGGATCGGCGGCACCAGGTCGGGCAACACGGCGATGCGGTCGGCCCAGGTCGTCTCGACCCGGCTGCCGCCCCAGTCGGGGCGAAAGACGCAGGACAGGAAAATGATGAAAATGAACAGCCCGGACAGGATGAGACCCGGAATGATGCCTGCAAGATAGAGTTCCGGCACCGACGTATCGGTGATCAGGCCATAGATGATCAGGTTGATCGAAGGCGGGATAAGGATGCCGAGTGTGCCGCCGGCCGCCAGCGAGCCTAGGAACAGGGATTCGTTGTAGTTGTGCTTGGTGATCTCGGGGTAGGCCACGGTGCCAACTGTTGCCGCCGTCGCGACACTCGAGCCTGAGGAGGCGGCGAAAATCGCGCAGGAGCCGATGTTGGCGTGCATCAGTCCGCCTGGCAGCCACGAAAGCCACTGGGCAACCGCGTTATACATTCGCCGGGCGACCCCGGCGCGCAGCATGATTTCACCGAGCAGGATGAACATCGGGATGGCAACGAGGATGAACTCCTTGCTCTTGTCCCAGGTGAACTCACCTATCGCGACCGACAGCCGGCCGCCCATGTAGACATAGTCGAGGCCGATCGTGAGGATACCCAGGACCGCGGCCACCGGCACGGCGGCCACCACGAGGATGAGAAGTGCGACAACAATCCATCCAGCCATGTCAGGCGCCCCCGCCGTCGTTCTTATGTTTCAGTTCTTCGATGCCGTGCGTCTCCTCCTCGATCTCTTCCTGAACGCTGAGCGTGCCGGCCACCTTCTGAACGGTATCGAGCCGGCCGGTGATGAGCGCAGTCGCGGCATAGATGATCAGGAAGCCAAGTGTGAAAAGGAACATGATCAGCCCGGAGATCCAGAACATTTGCGGGATCCAGAGCGGCGTGGCGAGCGTCGAGATGGCGACCGAGTTCTTCTCCCAGGAGGTCGCGAACACTTGCCAGCCGGCGACCGTCAAAAGCCACATGTAGAAGAACAGCAAAACGAGACCGATGACGTCTAGAATGCTACGTGCCAGCCTCGGCAGGAAATTATAGAGGGCGTCGATGCGGATGTTAGAGCGATGGATGGCGCAGTACGAATAGGCCCAGGTCGTGCCGCCGGCGAAGACATAGCCTGAGATCTCATCCGAACCGCTCATGGTCACACCGAGAAACTTGCGCGCCAGGACATCGCCCGTGACCATGATGGCCGCAACCAGCAGCGCGGCGCCGCCGACCCAGACGGCATAGCGGGAGATTTTCTCCAGCCCGCCGTGAATTGTTTCCAGGACGTGCAACTGCGTACCCCGTATGGCTGGGTGTGGATGAGCGCCGGGACGGAAAGCATCATTATGCGTGATTCGCACGCGGCGAGCCGCCGCGCCGAGGGGCGCGGCGGTTCTGATCGTCAGGCGGGTCGTGCTATTCGATCGGCGCAGCGATGCCGGCGACCTTGCCGACCGTGGCGTTCCACTTTTCGGCGCAGGCCTTGCCACAGCGCTTGGCGAAACGCTTGAGGACGAAGTCCGTTACGATGCTCTTGAGCTGAGCTTTGTCCGCATCGCTTGGTTCGACTGGCTTCATGCCGCCCGGATCACCGAACGGGCAGGGGCCGGCGGCGTTGCAGTCCATGCCAAGCTGGTCGAGCTTCGCGATCCGCGCCCACATTTCATCTTCGAGGCTTTTCGAGGCCTTGAGGATGAGGTCCTGGGTTTCCTTGGAAAGCGATTCCCAGACCTTCATGTTCATCGCTCCGAATGTGGCGGCATAGCCGAGACGAACGCGAATGTTGGTATTGGCAACCTGCCACCATTTGGCGTTATAGGCAGGGGTCGTGCCGGTGATCCCGCAGTCGGCAACGCCCTTCTGCAGGGCAGGGACCACTTCGGCAAATGCAATTGTCACCGCGCTCGCTCCGAGACCCTCGATAAAGTCACCGAGTGTCGTCGAGTAGGTGCGGATCTTCTTGCCCTTGAGATCCTTGAGAGACGTGCCGGAGCCGTCCTTCAGGTTGCACCAGAGCTGCTGGCTCGGGAACGCGTACATCATCAGCAGCTTGGCGTTGTACTTTGTTGCCAGCGCGTTTTCGATGACCGGGCGATAGGCATCGATGGCCTTGCGGTAGGTGGTGAAATCCTGGAACACGCCGGCGAGGTCGACGCCTTCGAGTTCCGGCGCATCCTGGGCGGCATAGGTCGTGACCGCGTGGGCGGCGTCATAGGCGCCGAGTTTGAGCAGCCGGACGACCTCGAAGCCCGACAGGCCGAGTTCGGTGTAGGGCTTGGCATTGGAGGTGAGACTGCCGCCGGACAGCTTGGCCAGGTCCTCCGACCAGAAGCGTTTTTCAAACTCTTTCCAGGCAAACAGGTTGCCCCAGGTGCCGACGACCTTGAATTCCTTCTTGTCGACTGCGTGGCTGGGCCCGGACAGAGCAAGCACTGCGGCCAGACTCGCCGCAACGCCGATCGCACGATTGCGACGAACTTTACTGCCAATAGCATGCATCATTGGTGCTGTTTCCTCCCAAGGGTTTGGGCGAACGGGTATTGCCCGCTTCGCTGGCGACAGCTTGGCAAATATCTCGTGCCAAGACAACGCTGCTGAGGGAGGGGAGGCGTTGCAAATCTTTGGTCGCTGCCGGATATTCTCTCCGGCAGCTGAGTTGGTGTTGTAAATTGAATGGTTAACGCCGGGTTAAGAATCTCGCATCAAGGTGCAAGATCCCGTCAGCTTGCCTGTTTGCGCTTTGCGCGCCGACGCCAGAGCATGAATGCACCGCCCGCAAGACCGGCCTGACCAAGCAAAGTGGCGCCAAGAATCGGTAAGGGGGCGCCGCCGGCGCCACCACCGCCACCGCCACCGGGACCGCCGCCGCCACCACCGGGCCCACCCGGGAATAGGCCAATCGCTGCCGCACCTGCCGGCGACAGTGCCAGCAATAAGAATGCGAGTGCGATAACCTTGGTCATTGATGTCGACATTGTCGGCACCCCGGCGAACCTGTGCAGCATTTATGTCTGCAACTCTGTGGTGTGTCTTCGTGGGCTTCTAGAGTCCACGTTGTAGCAAAGAGAAATTGCCCGCCGGTAAAGTTGGATCCGAAATTTAGTTCAAATTCAGTAGATTTCTACGCTGAAGTTCGGCAGGGCGACGTTGTTGCAAAGCTTGCCAACTGTCCGAGGAGACGGGATCAGTGCAATAATCGGTGCCACGTCCTTGGCAGCCGGGTTGAAGCGCGCAAGCACGGCATTAATCAATTTTTCAAATTGCAGGTGGCGGGCGCTCGGGCGGTCGACAATCCGCCCGCCCTGGAGGAGCACCATGTCTTCGCCGTGCTCGAGCCGGATCAGCGGGACCAGTCCGGTCGTGTGACCGAGAACGATCACCGAAAAGGTGACGCCACAGCCAGGATGGCGAAAGGCAAACGTTTCGTATGCTTCGCGGTTTTTGGCCGTAGCTCTGTCCTCTCGCTGCCAGCCACTGGCTGCCATGCTCTGTGTCAGCCGTTGTTCGAACTGCGCGGCATTGAACCTCTCGGTCGGCCGATAGCGCTCGAATTTGGCAACTAGCCCCAGTGCCAGCGCGACCAGCACGATAGTGCTCGAAAACAGCGCGCGCTTAGGGCGTTTCATGGTAACCCTCCCGAGGTTCGACCAGCAGGTAGCCGGCCCCGAGGATGAGTGCAGTCTGGTAGAGGTCGAAGAAGTTGGCCCCGATCACGCCATGCATGAAATCGTAGTGCTCGGCCGAAATTGCCATGATCGCCAGCCTGATCCAGTTGCCAATCGAGAGCAGGATGCCGACACTGACGGCAGTCAGCGCAAAGCGGCGGTCGAAGGGCGCATCGCAGATCGCGGCAATGGCTGCGAGCGAGAGCATGGCTTTAGGCACCAGGTCGGCCGAGGCACAGGCCGGAAGCAGGATCAGCTTGAAGCCGCCGGCCAGACCGACGACGTTGCCGTTCCAGGCGACATCGAGGCTGTAGAACGAGAGCAGGTTGGAGACGATGAGCGCCTCAGCGGTCGTGATCGGCATCGCCAGCCAGTTCATGACGAGCGATGACCAGAGCGCGCAGGCACCGAGCCCGCTGAAGATGAGCGCTCCAAGCCGCGCCTGGCCGGTGCCGCGCCAGGCGATCAGCCCCGAATAGAGCACAAGCGCCGCCCAGGAGACTGTGCTGCTCGGCACAAGCAGGGCCGCAAGGGCCAGCCATTCGGCGCCGCCGAACCGGGCCAGTGCATCATCCTCTGCGCGATTGACGAGGTAGGTGGCGATCAGGATCGCGGCGATCTGGTAGGGGCTGATGCCGAACAGCAGCGACGGCCCTTCTGCTGAAAACCACGCCTGGACAACCAGCACCATCAAGCCGTTGGCTGCGAGACCAAGCAGGATTGAAAGGCCCATGCGTGCATGCAGCTGGCCAAGCAATCGGCCGGGTAAACCAATCGTCAACAGGCTGGATGGGGACATCGCGCGGTTCGCAATCGGCAGGTTTCAATTCATCCGGGGTGCCACAATTGCAAGTTAGGATTGCAGAACCCTTAATCTTGTGCCCAGTTTGACCGTATGCAGGTTGTATCATCGCTTACGTACAAAGGAAATTGACAGACCCCAATGACCGGATCGCCAACTTTTGATGCGCAGAACCTCGCCGACCACCTGGTTGGCGCTCACCGTTCGCATGTTGCGCTTAAAGCCAGTGAGATTGCCGCAGAGCCCGCCGATCTCACGGATATCTATGCCGTCCAGCAACGGGTGGCCGACCAATTGGGCCCGGTTGGTGGCTTCAAGATCGGGCGCTGGGCGGATGGACGCTTCATGATGGCACCGATACCGTCTGCCAATATCCGAAAATCTCCAGCCCGTTTTGACGGCGACGAGTTGCGCGTTGTCGGCATTGAACTCGAGATTGCATTTCTCGTGACGGGCGAGCTGCCGCGACCCGATGCCGCCGACTTCGATGCACGCTTGTGCCGTGCGGTTTCGGTGGTGCCGGCGATCGAGATCGTCGATTCGCGCCTTGCCGATCTGGCCGGTTCCAGCGACTACCTCAAGCTTGCCGACAATCAGTCCGGCTACGGCCTCGTGGTCGGCGCGCCGATCGCGAACTGGCAGGACCTCGAGCTTACGGCGGGGCCGATCACACTCACGGTCAACGGTGTGCAGACCGGCCCGACCCGCGGCAAGGTGCCGGGAGGAGGGAGCGCCTTCGACATGCTCAAGGGGCTGCTCGGGATCGTCGGCAGCCATTGCGGCGGCCTGCGACAGGGCAGCTATGTGACGACAGGGGCGCTTTCAGGCCTGTTCTGGATCGACCGTGCCTCGGAGGTGACCGGCAGCATCGACGGTTTCGGCGACGTTGCGGTCGAAATAGGTGCGTGATTGCTGCCCCCAGGTGTGCGCGATCGGTTAGGAAATCGCCGTCAGCACGCGTTCGAGCCGCGACACAGTCCGGTCGATGTTCTGCAGCTTGTCGAGCCCGAACAGGCCGATGCGGAAGGTCGAGAAGTCGGCCGGCTCATCGCACATCAGCGGTACGCCGGCCGCCGTCTGCAGGCCGGCGGCGCTGAATTTGGCACCCGATTTGATCTCCGGGTCGTTGGTATAGCTGACCACAACGCCCGGCGCCTCGTAGCCTTCCGCTGCAACACTCTGAAAGCCCTTGTCAGCCAGAAGTTGCCGAACCTTTGTACCAAGCTCGAGCTGGCGGGCTTTGAGATCATCGAAGCCCAGTTCCTTGGTCTCGAGCATGGTGCGGTGGAACGAGGTCAGCGCGTCCGTCGGCATCGTCGCGTGGTAGGCGTGGCCGCCGCCGGTGTAGGCATCCATGATCTCGGCCCACTTCTTGAGGTCGGCGGCAAAGCTCGTGCTGGCCGAATTGGCGATGGCCTCGCGGGCCCGCTCGTTCATCATCACGAAGGCACCGCACGGCGTCGCGCTCCAGCCCTTTTGCGGTGCGCTGATCACGATGTCGACGTTGGTTGCCGCCATGTCGACCCACACCGTGCCGGAGGCTATGCAATCGAGTACGAACAGGCCGCCCGTTTCTTTGACGGCGGCGCCGACCGCTGCCAGATAGTCGTCCGGCAGCATCAGACCGGCCGCCGTCTCGACGTGCGGAGCAAAGACGACGTCAGGCTTTTCAGCCTGGATCGCGGCGACGACCTCATCGATTGGCGCCGGCTGAAAGGCTGCTTGGTTGTCACCTGAAATGCGCCGTGCTTTGAGCACGATCTCCTTGGCGGGGATCGAGCCGGCCTCGAAAATCTGCGACCAGCGATAGCTGAACCAGCCGTTGCGCAACACGAGGCAGGTCTTGCCCGTACCGAGCTGGCGGGCAACCGCCTCCATGCCGTAGGTACCACCGCCCGGCACGATCGCGACCGACGAGGCGTTATAGACGTCGCACAGCGTCGTCGAGATGTCGCGCATCACGCCCTGGAAGCGGTCCGACATGTGGTTGAGGGCGCGGTCTGTGAAAACGACGGAATATTCGAGCAGGCCGTCGGGATCGACTTCGGACAACTGCTGGGACATGAAGGCCTCTCAATATGGGTCGGTTCTGGAAGGGTAGGGTCGTTTTGAAGGTGGCGAGATACGCGTTGGGATCAAGCCAGACCGGGTTTGCTGGTTAGCGCGATCAGTGCATCGGCGAGATCCCGATCCTCGATGTTGAGGGCGTCGCGTGCGATGCGGATCTTGTGCGCCTCGGCGAGGACATCGGCGTGCGTGCGACCGGGTGGCGGCTCGAACTTGTAGCAGGCAAGCTCGAGCAACTGGCCGAGCGGATCGCGGAAATAGAGCGAATACATGAAGCCGCGGTCGACGTCGCCGGAGTTGGCAAAGCCCGCCTCGCGCAGGCGTTTGGCTGCCTGGGTATAAGTCGCGCGCGAGACGTTGAAGGCGATGTGGTGCACGTTTCCGATGCCGGTCGGGTTGGGTGATCTGTCGACCTGCCAGTCCTCGCGGGTGAAAATCGTGATCAGGCGCCCATCGCCCGGATCGAAGTACAGGTGGTTCTGGCTGTGATCGTCGAGGTTGGGCTGCTCGAACACGAACGGCATACCGAGCACGCCTTCCCAGAAGTCGATCGACGTCTGGCGGTCAGCGCCGACCAGCGTGATGTGATGAACGCCTTGCGTCACAAAGGGCGCAGCCATGAGGTGAGTTCCTTCTATCGTCCGATCACGCGTTACCCAGCACGCGCCCGGCAACGGCATCGAGTTTGGCGACCAGGGCCGGATCACGGTGATCGGCCGGCGTGATCACGGCAACGTCGAGGGCGCGGTCCGAACCGATTGGGCAGGGCTGGTGCTCGCGTGGAAACGATTTGACGAGTTCGAGCGCGAGCCGGCCGGCCTTCTCGGCGTTGGAGTGCATGACCGCCAGCACCGAGGCGACATCGACGTGGGCATGATCGTCGTGCCAACAGTCGTAATCGGTAACCATGGCCACCGTCGCGTAGCAGATCTCGGCTTCGCGCGCGAGCTTGGCCTCGGGCATGTTGGTCATGCCGATCACGTCGCAGCCCCAGCTCTTGTAGAGGAAGCTCTCGGCGCGGGTCGAAAACTGCGGGCCCTCCATCGCGAGATAAGTGCCGCCGCGGGCATGCTCGATGTCGGCTGCCTTGAGGGCCTTTTCGATTTCGCCGGCAAGGCCGGGGCTCACCGGTTCGGCGAGAGAGACATGGGCGACGCAGCCCTCGCCGAAAAAGCTTTTCGGGCGCGCGAAAGTGCGGTCGATGAACTGGTCGACCAGAACGAATGTGCCCGGTGCAAGGTGTTCCTTGAACGAACCGCAGGCTGAGATCGACACCAGATCGGTAACGCCGGCGCGCTTCAGGCAGTCGATGTTGGCGCGGTAATTGATATCACTCGGCGACAGGCGGTGGCCACGTCCATGGCGTGGCAAAAAACGGATCTCCAGACCGTCGAATTCGGCAAACAGGACCTGATCGGAGGGCTTTCCCCAGGGGCTATCGACATGACGCCATTCCGGGTTTCGCAGTCCTGGCAGATCGTAAAGACCGCTGCCGCCGACCAGTCCAAGCACCGCTTTTGCCATCGTCGTCGTCTCTCGAAATTGCCTATGCCCGAGCCATAACGAATAAAGGCCTCGTTGCCGAGGCCTTTATTCGTTCAATCGGCATGTGCCGGTTCAATGCAGGTCCGACCAGATCCGCCGCTTGGAGATATAGAGCAGCACGGACATCACGACCAGGAACAGCATGACGATCCAGCCCGAACTCTTGCGCTGGTTCAGTGTCGGATCCGAGGCCCAGGACAGGAAGGCGGCCACATCGCGGGCATAATTATCGACCGTTTCTGGCGTGCCGTCGGTATAGATGCCGAAATCCGGCGACAGTGGCGGTGCCATCGCGATCTGATGGCCGGGAAACGCCTTGTTGTAATTCATGCCCTCGGCAACCTCGACACCATGCGGTGCTTCCCCGTAGCCGACCATCAGCGCGTAGATATAGTCGGTGCCACCTTCTTGATAACCGGTCACCATGTCGTTTGCCATGTAGAGGGGGTGTGCGTACCAGCTGCCGTGATAGGGCACGCCGCGGGCCTTCGCCATCACCGACAGATCCGGTGGCAGGGCGCCGTTGTTGGCTGCACGAGCCGCCTTCTCGTTGGCGAACAGCGGCGGGAAACGATCCGCAAGTGTCGCGGGACGCGGCTTTACCTCGCCGTCATCGTTTGGCTCGCCGGGCACTTCATACGTAGCTGCCAGAGCTTTGACGGCCTCGACATCAAATTCCGGCCCTCCGGGTTCGGCTAAATTGCGGAAGGCGATCCTCGACAGGCTGTGGCAGCCGGAGCAGATTTCCTTGTAGACGCCGAAGCCGCGCTGCAATTGCGCCTTGTCGTACAAACCGGTGATGCCGGAAAACGACCATTTCTGACGCTTGATTTCGACGCCTTCACCGCCGGCAGCGAAAGCCGGCGCAGCAGCCATAGCCAGCATGCCAAGCGCCACGAGCGCCTTAGTCATCGATCTTGAACTGATCATCTTGTTGTAATCTCCGTCGCAGGCGTTGGGCTTGCGTGTCTTGGTCTCGACGCTGGCGCCGGCCGATGGGCCGAGCTTGCCGCAGGGTTAGTGGGCATCCTTGCCAAGGACTGACTCACTGATCGAACCTGGCATTCGTGTCGGGGTCTCCCAGAGCGACAGGAACGGCATCACGAGCAGGAAGAAGGCGAAGTAGAGGAACGTGAAGATCCGCGCCCACATCACGTAGACGCCTTCGGCCGGCATAGCGCCAAGGTAGCCGAGTGCCAGACAGGTGATGACGAACAGCCAGAAGAACCACTTGAAATAGGGCCGGTACTTGGCCGAACGCACGCGCGAGGTATCGAGCCACGGTACGAAGGCGAGGATGCCGACAGCAGCAAACATCGCGATCACGCCGCCAAGCTTCGAAGGGATGGCGCGCAGGATTGCGTAGAATGGCAGGAAGTACCATTCAGGCACGATGTGGGCCGGGGTGACCAGTGGGTTGGCCGGGATGTAGTTGTCGGCGTGGCCAAGGTAGTCCGGCGCGAAGAACACGAACCAGGCGAACAGGATCAGGAAGACGCCGAGCCCGAAGAGATCCTTAGAGACCGCATAGGGGCTCATCGGTACCGAGTCGGACTTCGTTTTGATCTCGAGGCCGGTCGGGTTGTTCTGACCCGATACATGCAAGGCCCAGATGTGCAGCACGACGAGGCCGAAGATCACGAACGGCAGGAGATAGTGGAGCGAATAGAACCGCGTGAGCGTCGCACCACCAACGGCATAGCCGCCCCACAGCCAGGTCACGATCGCCGTGCCCAGCCCCGGGATCACTTCATCGACGGACGAGAACAGGTTGGTGATCACGGTGACGGCCCAGAAACTCATCTGTCCCCAGGGCAGCGAATAGCCGAGGAAGGCGGTTGCCATCATCGCCAGGAAGATGAACACGCCCAGGATCCACAGCACCTCGCGCGGCTCCTTGTAGGAACCATAGTAGAGACCGCGGAAGATGTGGATGTAGACGGCGACGAAGAACATCGAAGCGCCGACCGCGTGGATCGGCTGGATCAGCCAGCCGTAATTCACGTCGCGCTTGATGTGCTGAACTGAATCGAAGGCCAGCGTTTCGGACGGGATGTAGTGCATGGCGAGCACGATCCCGGTCACGATCTGGGCGACGAGGCAGAAGGTCAGAATGCCGCCGAAAGTCCAGAGATAGTTGAGGTTACGCGGCGTTGGAAAGTCGACGAACTGGCCGTGCATCAGGCGCATCACCGGCAGGCGCTCGTCCATCCATTTCGAAACTCGGCCTTTCGGCTCGTAGGTATCTTCGTGCGAACTCATCGTTCGTCGGGCTCCCTCGGGCTCAGCCGATCTTGATCTTGGTGTCTGACAGGAATTCGTAAGGCGGCACTTCGAGGTTGCGAGGCGCCGGGCCTTTTCGGATGCGCCCCGAGGTGTCGTAGTGCGAACCGTGGCAGGGGCAGAACCAGCCGCCATACTCGCCCTTGATGTCGCCGACCGCCTGGCCCTTGGGGATGCAGCCGAGGTGCGTGCAGATGCCGAGCATGACCAGCCACTGTTCGTGGCCTTCCTTGGTGCGCGCCTTGTCCGATTCGGGGTCCGGCAACTGGTCGAGCTTGACGCCGGTTGCATCGTCGACTTCGGTTTTCGTCCGGTTGCGGATGAAGACCGGCTTGCCGCGCCACATGATAGTGATCGCCTGGCCTTCGGCGACCGGCTCCAGGTCGACCTCGACACTGGCCAGCGCCAAGGCGCCGGCATCTGGGTTCATCTGATGAATAAACGGCCAAAGCGTTATCGCGCCACCGACGGCGAAAAAGGCCGGGCCGGCAAGAGTGAGAAAATCGCGCCGTGTCGGTTCGTCAGCTTCTGCAGCCAATGACCCCTCCATACCGAGAGACCTGGATGACCTCGGCCGGTTCCAGGCTGGTTTAGATCTCAAAGCGGCAACGGCGCCATCGCTTCACGCACAAGTCGAACCGTGCATGGGATGAGCACCTGCCTCAGTCCCGATCGCCTCACTGCAAACGTCGGATCTTTGCCACACATTTGACATTCTTCGCGACCTCTCTCAAGCCTTGCGAGGCTATTTCTCGCTTAGGCATTTTGGCGCATCGGGGCGTGCGGCATGCGGCTTGCCCTCTACCAACCTGATATTCCTCAAAATACCGGAACGATCCTGCGCATGGCGGCTTGCCTCGGCGTCGGTGTCGATCTGATCCGGCCGGCCGGTTTTGACATCTCCGACCGCGCATTGCGCCGCTCGCTGATGGACTATGCAGCCGGCCTCGATCTGCGTGATCACGACAGTTGGGACGCCTTCATCGGCGCATTGCGCGGGTCTACAGGGGCCCGTTTGGTGCTGATCACGACGACCGGGGCAAAGCGCTATACAGATTTTGCCTTTGCACCGGACGATGTCGTGCTGTTCGGCCGCGAAAGCGCCGGAGTGCCGGCCGAGGTCCACGGCGCGGCAGACGTGCGCTTGAAAATCCCGATGCAGCCCGGCATGCGCTCGCTGAACGTCGCCGTTGCAGCCGCCATGGTTACCGGCGAAGCGCTACGCCAGTTCAACGGGCTTGCAGATCACGAATGAAGGCGCCTACTTCTTCTTGTTCTTGGCCTCTGCGCTCTTGGCCTCGGCAAGGGCCAGGCCGACGCGGGCGCCCTCGATGAAGCCATCTGCCGCAGTCTGTGCGGCAGCGCGCGCGCTTGTCGGCATGCTGGCGATAGCGGCATCGAGGGGGGCATCATACGGCTGGTCGGGCAGGCCCCGGGCCTTGGCGATCAGGCGCCAGCGCGCCGCTTCGCTCATATTTCGGGGTACCAGCTTGCCTTCGTAGTAAATGTGGCCCAGCCGGTTCTGGGCGCCGGGGATGCCATGGCGGGCGGCAGCCACGAGATAGTCGACGATCTTCGGGCGGTCGGCGTTGAAGCCGTGACCGTTGATCAGGGCGACGGCGTATTCGTACTGGGCGGCGGCGAGGCCGGCATTGGCAGCCGCCCCGAGCCAGCGCGCTGCCTTGTAGGCATCGGGCGCAACGCCGCGGCCTTTGCGGTAGAGGGCTGCAAGATCGTATTGGGCAACGGCGAGCCCCTTGCGGGCGGCATATTCGAGATGCATCAGGGCCCGGCGTGGGTTTTCGGGCTTGCCTTTGCCCGAGACGAACATCAGGCCGAGGTTGTAGTTCGCTTCGACATGGCCCTTGCGCGCGGCGCGCTCGAAGAGATCTGCGGCACCGGCAACGTTTTTCTGAATGCCCTTGCCGGCCGCCAGCATGACACCGAATGCGAACATCGCTTCGACGTCGCCATATTCGGCGGCACGGCGATAGAGCTTGGCAGCGCTCAGTTCATCACGCGCCACGCCGAGGCCGTTTTCGTAAATGCGCGCCATCAAGGTCAGGGCTGTGACGTCGCCGCGTTCGGCATCGGGCTTGGCCAGGCGCAGTGCGGTCAGGTACTGGCCCTGGTCGAAGGCGATGTAGGCGGCATTGTCCCCGCTCGGCTCGGCCATGATGGGGCCAAGCTGCTTCTTGGGCGCCATAGTGCGGGCACCTGTGGCGGCCGAATTGGGCTTGGCTGTGCGCTGCCAGGAACTGGTGTTGCTTTGCGCGTCAGCATGAGTGCTTGCGAGGACGACAGCCAGCAGCCCGGCCGACAGCGGTAGTCGGCGCTGAAATTGTCTTATCCTTTGAGTCGGAAATTGCATGACCGCAAGGATCCCGTATCTGCCGGTCCGTGTCTATTCGGCGGGCCAATATGGCTATTTTGCGTTCCCTCCGGACATCCCGGATGCCGCTTCGATCAGATCTCGAACCCGGCCCATATGCTCATGCATACCAGCCACATTCTCATGCGCAGCAACCGGCAGTCCAACGAACTCAGCACCGGCATCGATCACTTTTCGGCAGGTCTCGAGGCTGCCGTCGCCCAAGGCGACCACCGGTACCTCGAAAACCTCGGCCCACCAGGCAACGAGTTCCAGGCCCGCCTGGTCATCGGCGCCCGTCACGGCGAAGGCGACGTAGTCCGCGCCTGCTTCCGCCAGCGTCATCGCCAGATGGCGCGACCGGCCCGGATTGACGCCGACGTTTGCATCGCGGCCGAAGAACTGGCGGGTCGCGCGATAGAGGTCCTCGATCATTGGCGAGGCATCGAGTTGGATGCCATCGGCACCGGCTTGATCGGCCAATGTGAAATCGTTGGCGAGCAGTGCGGCGGCGCCATGGCGCTGGGTCAGCTCGATCAAATGGCGGCAGATTTCGTTGTCGTAGGCTGCGTTCTCGATCGGCTCGTCGCCGTCGCGCACGGCGCGCCAGCCCGGTGGCACGATCAAGACTGAGGCGATGGGTGCGTGCTCAAGGGCTGCTGCAAGCAGCTCCTTGGCGTCGGACGTAGCCTCGGCAATCAGCAGGATCTGAGTGGGATTCTTCATGTCCGCACTATGCGCCAATCGGGCGGCAGGTGAACAGTCCACTGGGTTGTGGAAAAGTCGAAGGGCGCACAGCGATCCGCCGTACGCCCTCCAGGTCAGTCGTCATTCGCTTCGGCCGATGATTTCAACCGTAGAGAAGCTGCCTCAAGCTGCTTTCTCGAGGCCTGCCTCCCATGTGCCGAGCGCTGCCATACCGTTCATCTTGGCGCGGTGGGAGAAGGCACGCTGGGCGGCGGCGACGTTTTCGGACTTGCCCCCCCAGGCCTTGAGGGCTGCAGCCTGCAGCGCGCGGCCGTAGGAGAACGTCAGCTTCCAGGGCATGCCGCCAATCGCATTCATCAGCGAAAGGTGCTCGGTCGCAACCTCGTCGCTCTGGCCGCCGGACAGGAACGCGATACCCGGGACCGACGCCGGCACTGTTTCCTTGAGGCAGCGAACGGTCTTTTCAGCGACTTCGGCAGCGCTCGCCTGGGTTGGACTCTTTTGGCCGGCGATCACCATGTTGGGTTTCAACACCATGCCCTCGAGCTTGACGCCGGCATAGAACAATTCACGAAACACTTCGTTGAGCGTCCATTTGGTGACCTTGTAGCAGGTGTCGATGTCGTGGGCGGAATGCTCGCCGTCCATCAGCACTTCAGGTTCGACGATCGGTACGATGCCGTTTTCCTGGCACAGTGCCGCATAGCGCGCGAGGCCGTGGGCATTGGCGTGGATGCAGTTGTGGCTCGGCATGTTGTCGCCAATCGTGATCACCGAACGCCATTTCGCGAAACGGGCGCCGAGACCGTGGTATTCGACCAGGCGTTCGCGCAGGCCGTCGAGGCCTTCGGTGACCTTTTCATTCGGATTGCCAGCCAGATCCTTGGCGCCCGTGTCGACCTTGATGCCGGGCACTGCGCCTGCTGCCTTGATGATGTCGACCAGCGGCGTGCCGTCGGCAGCCTTCTGGCGCAGCGTTTCATCAAACAGAATGACGCCGGAGATGTGGTTCTTCATCGCCTCTTCGGAGCGAAACAGCATCTCGCGGTAATCGCGCCGGTTCTGCTCGGTCGATTCGACGTTGATTGAATCGAAGCGCTTCTTGATCGTGCCGGAACTTTCATCGGCAGCCAGGATTCCCTGGCCGGGAACCACCATGGCTTGGGCAATGTCTTCGAGCTTTTCGGACATGGGTTGGACATCCTCCGTACTGTCGGTTTAGGCCTCGTTGTTCAAGGCCCTGAAATCTGGCCGTCACATAGCGCACTTGCACCAACCGGGCCAGACTTTCGCGGGCCCGGACCCCGATTTACCTGCATCTATCGCTAATCTGCGCGTCGAACCGGTGCCCCTGCGACGGCAGCCGTCATTGCGATTGCTTCAATTTGGCCAGCAATCGGCCTATAACCTCGACCAGACATTGTAGTTAACCACGTCATGCTTGGTCCTGGCTCATGAAGAACATCGGTTACCTCATACTGGCCGTGATTTTATTCGGCCTGGCCTTCTACATCTACTGGATCACGATCGGCACGCCCGACGAACAGATCGGCCGTGCGCGCCACCTGTCGCCCGGCCTGCGCCAGCCGCCGCATGGTCTGCTGGCCTTCGTACAGGCCTGGCAGCCGATCCTGACGGCGATTTCATCGCTCGGCGGCATCCTGTCGCTGTTCTATCAGATCAAGCTCTGGATGCGGCGCTCGAGCGATTGAAGCGAAACGGGCCGCCGCGAGGTGCGCCGGCCCGTTGGGATGGATCAGCTCGCTCGACCTTGGGCCTTACAGCAGCTTGGCCATGGCGACAGCCGTGTCGCTCATGCGGTTCGAGAAGCCCCATTCGTTGTCGTACCAGGACAGGACACGCACCAGCTTGCCGTCGACGATCTGTGTCTGGGTCAGGTCGAAGTTCGATGAATAGGGCGAGTGGTTGAAGTCGATCGAAACCAGCGGTTCGTTGGTTGCCGACAGCACGCCCTTCAGCGACTGAGCGGCAGCGGTCTCCATCGCCGCGTTGACTTCTTCGACCGAGGTTTCGCGGCCGGGCAGGAATTTCAGGTCGACCACCGAAACGTTCGGTGTCGGCACGCGGATCGCGGTACCGTCGAGCTTGCCGTTGAGTTCGGGCAGCACCAGGCCGACCGCCTTGGCAGCCCCGGTCGAGGTCGGGATCATGCTCATGGCCGCGGCCCGGGCCCGGCGCATGTCGCTGTGGGCCTGATCGAGAATGCGCTGGTCGTTCGTGTAGGCATGAATGGTCGTCATGAAGCCCGACTCGATGCCGCAGAGATCGTTCAGCACCTTGGCGACCGGAGCCAGGCAGTTGGTCGTGCACGAGGCGTTGGAGACGACTTTGTGGTCGCCGGTGAGCTTGTCGTGGTTGACGCCGTAGACAACGGTCAGATCGGCACCCTTTGCAGGCGCTGAGACAAGAACGCGCTTGGCGCCTGCTTCGAGGTGGGCGGATGCTTTGTCCTTGTCGGCGAAAATGCCGGTGCATTCCATGACGATGTCGATGCCCATCTCACCCCAGGGCAGTTTCGAAGGATCGCGCTCGGCAAGCACCCGGATCGGCTGGCCGGTGCCCACGTCCATTTGGTCGCCGTCGACGGCGACGTTGCCCTGGTACGTGCCATGCACCGAATCGTACTTAAACAGGTGCGCATTGTCCTTGGCGGAACCGAGATCGTTGATGGCAACCACCTGAACGTCGTTTCGTCCCGCTTCCGCGACGGCCCGCAAGATGTTGCGGCCAATGCGACCAAATCCCGAAATCGCGAGTTTCACGGCCATTCGTTATCTCTCCTCTGGCGAGAACGACAGAGCCGCTGGGTGCTCGTCTTGGGCCTCGGAACAGGCAGCAGGGCACCCGAGCAGCGGTCGTCTTGAATAGTGTCAACTTGATTGTCGCGCGCTCACACCCGCGATTTAACCCGATCTATTCACCTTCATGCGGTCGAGTTAAGCGCGCCATCAATGGGATTGCGCCGCGGTGATGTCAATGGGACACACGGCGGAATGTCTAACGATATTGGGATATTGCCGCACTGCACATCGCCGTCGACGCGAACCTGCCGGAAACGGCATTTGTGCTTCACGGGATTTGGCGGTTGACCGCGTTCCATTTGGCCTCATAACGTTGCCGGAGCGTTCGTTAAGCATAGTTTGTAACGCGGCGGCGCCCGGTTGGTGCCGCAATGGGATGCACAATCAGATACCGGCATGTTGGTCCGGTCTTCCGCAAATCTGGCGCCGGGGAGCGATTGCGGACTTGGCAACTCGTCCTGTGAAAAAAACGAAGGCGGCGGCGAAGCCCGGCGCCAAGTCGGCAGCGGCAAAACCCCGCCGGCCGGCACGCAAGCCAGCGGCCAAGTCTTCAGGTGCGGCTGCCAAATCCGCTGCGAAAAGCGCCAAGCCGCCGGTCACCATCGAATGGCTGGAGGAACAGAACACGGCCCTGCGCGAGGAACTGGAGCGTGCGAATGCCCGGATCGCCGAACTCGAGGCGATCAATGAAACGGTTATCAACCGTATTGATTGGGTGATCGACTCCCTGCAAGGTGTTCTGGACGTTAAGTCTTAAGTGCGCGCGTCTATGGAGCACCGACAGCATCTTGGCTGTCGCTCCGGGCATGGAAGCACCTTGAAGCAACTTTCCATCAAATTTCGCGATCGCACCTATCGGTTGACCTGTGCCGATGAGGAAGAAGCGCGCCTTGTCGAGCTCAAAGAGCATGTGCTCGAAAAGGCGCGCCAGCTTGAAGGCGAGCTTGGCCGCATGGGCGATGCCCAGCTTTTCCTGATGAGTGCACTACTGATCGCCGACGAGTTGTGGGATGCCCGCGGCAAGACTGCCGGCCGGCGCTCCCCGGAAGAGAACGTAGCCTAACGGATTATGAACCAGATGATCCGCGAGCCTTCGTTCCGGGTTGGTTTTCGCGGCCGGCATGATTATCTTGGTCGTGCTGCGGGGTGCGTCAGGGACAATATTCCCCTGGGCCGATAAGCACCGCTTGGGAGCTGTCCCTGGCCGGGATCGTGGTTTCGGTCACACGGCGCCCACCTACATCTGTAGGGACCTGGCGGGATCTGAACGTTCCGACGGCCTTCGCGGCAATTTTGGCCAAGCAATGCAACCAAGCGGGCTGCGGCTGGATCGAGTGCATGACGTCAGACCCGCTCAAAGCGAGGCTCCGTCGAACCTTGAAAGAGGCGCGCGCAAGAGCAGCGCGCGAGGAGCCGGCTGCTGGCCCGGCGCTGGTTGAATACCTGCCGCGGCTTTTGGAGCTTGCTCCAGTCAGTGATCCGGTCGTTTCAGGCTATCTCGCGATTGGCGATGAGATCGACCCGGCTGATCTGATGGCGGCTTTGACTGAGAGCGGCACTACCGTTGCGCTGCCTGTGATGGTCGAACCCGAACAACCGCTCGAGTTTCGCGGGTGGCGGCCGGGTGAGGCGCTGGTCGAGCGCATGTGGGGCATCCGGGAGCCCGGCCCCGATTGTCCGGTGGTGATTCCTGATCTGCTCCTGGTGCCGCTGCTCGGTGTGGATGATCAGGGCAACCGGCTGGGCTACGGCGGCGGGTTCTACGACCGGACCCTGGCCGGCCTGCGTTCGCGCAAGACAATTGCCGCTGTCGGGCTCGCTTACGAGGCTCAAAGGCTCGACGCGGTGCCGCATGGCCCCTATGACGAGCCGCTCGACTATGTGCTGACACCCACCGGGCTGATCCGGTGCCCGAACTCGGAATGATCTTAGATGCGTTTTCTGTTTCTTGGCGACATTGTCGGGCGTAGCGGCCGCACGGCCGTGCTGGAGCGGTTGCCGGGCCTCAGGGAGCGCCTGCAATTCGATTTCGTCGTGATCAATGCCGAGAACTCTGCCGGCGGTTTCGGTATCACCGAGCAGATCATGCATGATTTGGTCGATGCCGGCGCCGATGCGGTGACGCTGGGTAATCACGCCTTCGACCAGCGCGATGCGCTCGTTTTCATCAACAGGCAAGATCGTCTGATCCGGCCGCTGAACCTACCAGCTGAAACGCCGGGGCGCGGTGCCGGCATCTTTCGCGCCCGGAACGGCGCAGATGTACTCGTCATAAATGCTCTGGCCCGGGTCTTCATGGCCGACATCGACTGCCCCTTCCGCGCCATCGACCGGGAACTCACCGCCTGCCGGATGGGTGAAGGCGCTGATGTGGTGTTCGTCGACTTTCACGGCGAGGCGACCAGCGAGAAGCAGGCGATGGGCGTGTTTCTCGACGGCCGGGTGAGCTGTGTCGCTGGCACCCACACCCACAGCCCGACGTCGGACCACCGCATCCTGCCCGGCGGCACAGCCTATGTCTCGGACGTCGGCATGTGCGGTGACTACAACTCGGTGCTCGGCATGAAGTCGGGTGAGCCCTTAAACCGGTTTCTGACGCGCATTCCGAAAGAGCGCTTCGAAGTTTCAATGGGGCCGGCGACGATCAGCGGCCTCTGTGTCGAGATCGATGATCAGACGGGTCTGGCCCTGAAAGTCGCGCCCTTGCGCCTAGGCGGCGTTTTGAGCGAGGCGATGCCTGACTTCTGGGTCGAGGGTCAGTGACGCTGATCACAATCCCAGCAAAGGGATTGGCCCTTTGCAGACCCGGCCTGTATAACAAGCCGGAATCCCACACGAATAAAGACGCGACATGGCCGGACATTCACAATTCAAGAACATCATGCACCGCAAGGGCCGCCAGGATAAGGTCCGCGCGAAACTGTTTTCCAAGCTTGCCCGCGAGATTACCGTTGCAGCCAAGATGGGCATGCCCGATCCGGACATGAACCCGCGTCTGCGCCTGGCCGTGCAAAACGCCAGATCGCAGTCGATGCCCAAGGACAACATCGAACGCGCGATCAAAAAGGCTGCCGGCGGAGACGACGAGAACTACGAGGAAATCCGCTACGAGGGCTACGGGCCGGGCGGCGTCGCCGTGATCGTCGAGGCGCTTTCCGACAATCGCAATCGTACCGGTGGTGCTGTTCGGGCGGCGTTTTCCAAGAACGGCGGCAACCTGGGTGCGACAGGCTCGGTTGCCCACATGTTCGAGCGCGTCGGTGAGATCAGCTATCCGGCTGAAGCTGGCTCGGCCGATGATGTCCTCGAGGCTGCGATCGAGGCAGGCGCCGACGATGTCCGCTCCGACGATGACGGCCATCTGATCATCACGGGCTTCGATTCGCTTGGCACGGTCGCCGGTGCCCTCGAGGCATCGCTCGGCGAGGCTGAGAGCGTCAACGCGGTCTGGCAGGCATCGATTTCGACACCGGTCGACGAGGACGCTGCCCAGAGCATCATGAAGCTTATTGCGGCCCTCGAAGATGACGACGACGTCCAGAACGTGTTCACCAACTTCGACATCGACGATGAAGTGATGGCCAAGCTTACGGCGGCTTGATTCTCGGGGGCCTGTGCGGCGAATCTGCTAGATGGTCACTATGACCAACACACCCGTCCGTATCATTGGCATCGACCCCGGCCTGCGCCGCACCGGCTGGGGCGTGATCGAAAGTGACGGTGTCAGGCTCTCCTACGTCGCCTCCGGTCACGTCTCCTCGACCAGCGATGAGGCGCTGGCCTATCGCCTGCGCGAAATCTTCGAAGGTGTGAGCGGTGTTCTGGCGAGCTTCAAGCCGCGTGAGGCAGCCGTCGAGGAAACCTTTGTCAATGACAACGCGCGCGCCACCCTCAAGCTTGGCCAGGCACGCGGCATGGCGCTGCTGGCGCCGGCAATGAAGGGACTGACGGTCGCCGAATACCCGCCGAACCTGATCAAGAAATCGGTCGTTGGCGCCGGGCATGCCGAAAAGCGCCAGATCCAGATGATGGTGCGCATGCTGTTGCCGAAGGCCAATTTCACGAGCCCCGATGAAGCCGATGCCTTGGCGATTGCGATTTGTCATGCCAATCATCGCGCCTCTCCGCAGGCGAAGTTCGCCCGCCGGGTCAAGGAGGCGTCGTCATGATCGGAAAGCTCAGGGGCAAGGTCGATGCGATCGGCGAGCAGATCTGCATCATCGATGTCGGCGGCGTCGGCTACGAGGTTCAGGCCTCGGCTCGCGCCCTGCGCAATATGACGATCGGCGCCGAAGTATCACTCACGATCGACACGCACGTGCGCGAGGACGCCATCCGGCTTTACGGATTTGCGAGCGAAGTGGAGCGGACCTGGTTTCGCACGCTGCAGAATGTGCAGGGCGTCGGTGCCAAGGTGGCACTTGCTGTACTGGGCGTACTCGGCCCCCAGGATCTTGCCAACGCCATTGCGCTTGGCAATTGGGCGGCCGTCGAGCAGACCCCGGGGGTCGGCAAGAAGATTGCGCAGCGAATTGTTGCAGAACTCAAAGACAAGGCACCGGCATTGACGGTTGCCGGTATGAATGTGCCGGCCGCAGGGAACGGGGCGGCTGCCGAGGCCGGCGTGCCGCAGTCCAATGCGGCCGCCGAAGCCGTCTCGGCGCTCTCCAACCTCGGCTATGCGCCGGCACAAGCCTCGCAGGCGGTGGCGGCAGCCATGCAGGAACTCGGCGAGGATGCCGAGACCGCCGGACTCATCCGCCGCGGCCTCAAGGAACTCGCCCGGTAACGTGGAGGCCGTGCATGGCCCTGCAACCAGCGCTTTGGATCTTCCTCTTCTACACGCTGGTTGGGCCGTTCCTGGCGGCTGTGCTGGCGGTGCTTTGGGGCGGGCTGGCGCTTGCCATGGATTGGCAGTCCGTTGTCGGTGGCATTGGTGCGGGTCGTGCGCCGGGCGAGATAATGACCATGCTGGCGCTCGAGGCGTTCGTCTGGTCACCGTTTGCCGCTGCCTTCACCGCGATTGTGCTGATCATTGTTCTCCGGCAGCGCCGCACGTTCGGTCCCGCCGTTGCTGGAATGGCCGGCGTCGCCGGCTTCTTTGCCGCCTACCTGCTGTTTCCTTTCGACGCGGGTAACCTTCTCGCTGTGTATGCGTTCTGCTCCGGCCTGATCGCGGCCACAATTGCCATATTGCTCGTCAACTGGAAGGTTGTGCCTGCAGCTGATCCTTAGAGACGGCTATTGGAACCGCACTTGGATATCGCCGGGTGCAGATTTTGGGGAACGCTATGCGTGCTTTCATTCGTGTTGGCCTCGGAGCGGCGGTCTTTGCCATGCTTTTCGGCGCCGTTGGCAGCGATCGAAGCTCGGCCCAGGCTGAGCCGTCGCTCAAGGCCGTTCAGTTGGCGCAGGCCCGCCGGCAGGACGAGGACGAGCGCCGAACGCTCCGCAAGCGGGCAAAGCGCAAGGAAGAGCGCGCGCAACGGCGCAAGGGCGAACAACGCCGCAGGCAAAACGCAGCACCGCGTGCGCGCCCGCAAGTGCCGAGAGCAAGGGCCCCGCAACCGAGAGTGCGGCCTCCGCTGCAAAGTCGCCGTCCGGTCGACCAGCGCCAACTGCTTGAGCGCCGGCGCAATGCCGAACAGCTTAATCGCAGGCGCCGGGAGGCCCAGCAGTTGCAGGAGCGTCAGCGGCGCCAGCGTGACGAAGCACGCAGGAGGCGACTGCGTGACGAAGCCCGGCGGCGACGTGAAGCTGAGCGCCGCCGTGGCGAGAATCAGGGCCGCCGCCTGACGCAACCGGCAAAGCCCCCCGCGAGCCGTGATCTTCGAGGCGGCGGGCAGGCGCTCGAAGAGGAGCGGCGCGGCCGTCGCGGTGGTCCGCGCAAGCCGCGTCCGCCGAAAGATCCCGGAAACAAGATCGGCAAACGTCCGCCGCGTGACGGGGGCGGCGTCTCGACCGGTCTCCAGCGTCTGCCGCCTGCCAAGGATCTCAGATCACCACGCTGGCGGGAGCGGGATCGCCGCCGGCGCGAGGCGAGGCGGCGCGAACGTGAGCGCCTGCGTCGTTTGCGCCGGCGCAATGAGCGGCTGCGGCGGGAGCTTGAAATCCAGCGCCGCACCAACGCCATGCTGATCCATCGCAGCCGGGTCCGGGATCTGAGAGGTGACTGGTACTATGTGCGCAGCCGCCGCTACTGGATCCGCGACCGGCGCTATCGCAACCGCTTCCGCGATGGTTTCAGCATCTACGTGCTGCCGCCGCTCGGCGTCGCCTTGGCGCTCGGCACCTACTACGTGCTGAGTTCGGAGGCGAGCTACGACACCTATCTCGACACCTTCCTGGCGCCGCCGGTCAGGCCGCTCAGGCGCCGCTACACGCTCGATGAGGTGATCTACGACCCCGAAGTCCGCGCCTACATGCGCAGTGTGAACATTGATACGATCAACTTCGCGCCTGGGTCGGATGAGATTTCACCAGCAAACATCGATCGTCTTGAAGACATCGCCGACGCCATGCTGGCGACGCTCGAGCAACGGCCGAACGAGCGCTTCCTGATTGCCGGCCACACCGACGCGACGGGGCCGGCCGAAACGAACCTGGACCTTTCCGAGCGTCGCGCGCTCGCTGTTCAGCAAGCGCTGGTCGAGTTGTTCGGCGTGCCGGGGGACCGGCTGGAAGCCGTCGGCTACGGTGAGCAGTATCTGCGGGTCAACACCCTCGGTCCCGACCCGCGCAACCGGCGCGTAGTGATCCGGGCGATCGGCTCGTTGCTGGCGCAGGAATAGGCAGATGGCGATGCGGTGGAGCGATGATAGTGTCATAACGCAATCACCGCGCTGAAACCTTGTGAGAGCAAGCCATGACGCCGAGATCACCGATTGCCGAACTTGTCACGCACAGCGTCACCAACATGCCGCCGCACATTGGCGATCAGAACCTCTGGCAAGAGGATCTGGCGCTGCGCGAGTGGGTCTCGAAGGAGGGTGCCGGCTGGGCCGAAGGGCAGCTTGGCAAACTCGGCCGGAAAGTCGGCCGCGCAGAGACCTTCGAGCTTGCCGATCAGGCCAACCGCTATCCGCCTGAACTCAAGGCCTTCGATCGCTACGGCATGCGCATCAACCAGGTGGTCTTCCACCCAGCCTACCACGACCTCATGAACCTTGCGATTTCACACGAGGTGCCGAACTTCGCCTGGAACCATAAGCGCGCCGGCAGTCAGGTGGCGCACATGGCGCTGACCTATATGTTCAGCCAGGTCGAAGGCGGTGTCATGTGTCCGATGGCGATGACCTACGCCGTCATGCCGGTGTTGCGCGCCAATCCGGGCGCCGGCGATGACTGGATCCCGAAACTGCGGTCTGCCCGATACGACCGCCGCGATATTCCGGTCACCGAGAAGGCCGGTGCGACGATGGGCATGTTCATGACGGAAAAACAGGGCGGATCGGATGTCCGGTCGAACTCGACACGCGCCCTCCCGATTCTCAACCGGGACGGCGAATATCTGCTCACAGGCCACAAGTTCTTCTGCTCGGCACCGATGTCGGATGCGTTCTTGACGCTCGCCTACACGGATGGCGGCCTATCCTGCTTCCTGGTTCCGCGATGGAAGCCTGATGGTGAACGCAACAACCTTCTGATCCAGCGCCTCAAGGACAAGCTCGGTAATCGTTCGAACGCTTCTTCCGAGATGGAGTTTCATGATACCTGGGGCGTGATGATCGGCGAGGAAGGCCGCGGCGTGCGCACGATCATCGACATGGTTCAGGGCAACCGGCTTTATTGCGCGGCAAGTTCGGCCGGCATGATGCGCCAGGGCCTCGTGCAGGCACTGCATCACACGTCCCATCGCTCGGCCTTTCAGAAGCGGCTTTTGCAGCAACCGCTGATGCGCAACGTGCTCGCCGATCTCGCAGTCGAATCCGAGGCAGCGCTTGCCTTGGTGATGCGCGTGTCGCGTGCCTACGATCAATCCGAAACGAGCGAAACCGAAGCCGCACTTGCCCGGATCGGCACGGCGATTGCCAAGTACTGGATCTGCAAGCGCGCACCCAACCACATTTTCGAGGCACTCGAATGCCATGGCGGACCCGGCTACGTTGAGGAATCGGTGATGCCGTGGCTGTACCGCGAAGCGCCGGTGAACAGCATCTGGGAAGGTTCCGGCAATGTCATGTGCCTCGATGTGCTGCGCGCGATGCAGCGCGAACCCGCCGCTTTGACGGCCCTTATCGATGAACTGGAAACAGCGCGGGGACTGGCCGCCGAATTCGACCGCCAGATCTCGGATCTTAAAGATGAGCTGGCCGATCCCGACAATCTCGAACTGCGCGCGCGGGCTCTGACCGAACGTATGGCCGTTGCCTGGCAGGCAGCCTTGCTGCTGCGCGATGGGCAGTCGGCACTGGCGCAGGCGTTTTGCCGGTCTCGCCTCGGACAGCGCTGGACGGGCAACTACGGTGTGTTGCCGGCGGATCTCGACTTCGATGCGATTATCGCGCGGGCGATGCCAGTGGCTGGTTGAGAGACACTGGACGGTCCGGCCGACATCTTCCGCCTTGACCACGTCCGCGAACACATGCACCAACAACCCATGACTGATGACCGCCTTGTTGCCGTCGGTGAACGTGCCAACGACGGCGCAGATGCATCGATCAGGCCGCAATCGCTCGACGATTTCATCGGGCAGGAGCAGGCGCGCGCCAACTTGCGCGTTTTCATCCAGGCTGCACGGGGCCGAGGTGATGCGCTCGACCACGTGCTGTTTGCAGGCCCCCCGGGTCTCGGCAAGACGACGCTTGCGCAAATCATGGCCAGGGAACTGGGCGTCGGCTTTCGCGCAACCTCAGGCCCGGTGATCTCGAAGGCCGGCGATCTGGCAGCCCTGCTCACCAACCTCGAAGACCGCGACGTGCTGTTCATCGACGAGATCCATCGTCTCAATCCTGCAGTTGAAGAGATCCTTTATCCGGCCATGGAGGATTTCCAGCTCGACTTGATCATCGGCGAGGGGCCGGCGGCACGATCAGTTCGCATCGATCTCGCAAAGTTCACGCTCGTTGCGGCAACGACCAGGGTCGGGTTGCTGACGACGCCGTTACGCGACCGGTTCGGTATCCCCGTGCGCCTCAACTTCTATACCGATGCCGAACTCCAACAGGTCGTCGAGCGCGGCGCACGCGTTCTCGGTGCGCCGATGCAGGCCGATGGCGCTCACGAGATCGCCCGGCGCGCACGCGGCACGCCGCGCGTTGCCGGCCGCCTGTTGCGCCGGGTCCGCGATTTCGCGGCTGTCGAAGGCGCCGCGATGATCACTGCCGAAGTTGCCGATCGCGCGCTCAAGATGCTCGAGGTTGACAACGCCGGCCTCGATGCGCTCGACCACCGCTATCTCAACTGCATCGCCCTCAATTACGACGGCGGCCCGGTCGGCATCGAGACGATCTCGGCGGCACTTTCCGAACCGCGCGATGCGATCGAGGAACTGGTCGAGCCTTACTTGCTTCAAAAAGGCTTCGTCAGCCGGACGCCGCGCGGGCGCGTCATGACACTCAAAGCCTATCGCCACCTCGGACTGTCGGGACCGTCGCGGGCCGCGCGCGAAGCTCAGATGGGGCTGTTTGCCGAAGGCGATCGCGAAAGCGACGCAGATGACAATACCGGTCAGGCGTGATCGGAAGGCGGGATCGTGGCGGGCCTGATCACTCGACGTCAGTTCGTACGATTTGCCGCGGCTGCACTTTTGAGTGGTGCTGCCACCGCCGGCTATGCCTTCGCCGTCGAACCTTATCGGCTGATATTCCCGCGATACCGGATCAGCCTGCCGGGCTGGCCCGAAGGTTTGCGTCTGACGATCGCGATGATTGCCGATCTTCATATCTGCCGGCCGTGGATGACGGTTGAGCGGGTCGCCTCGATCGTCGAGCAGACCAATGCGCTCGGTGCCGACATGGTCGTGCTGCTGGGCGATTTCGTTGCAACGCACCGCTTCGTTGCCGAGGCCGAAGACAAACAGGCATGGGCGGCAGCACTTGCCCGGCTCAGCGCCCCGCTCGGCGTGCATGCTGTCCTCGGCAATCACGACTGGTGGGAAGACATCCAGGTTCAGCGCCGCCGGTCGGGGCCGACGCCGGTCGGAGAGGCATTGGTTGAGGCCGGCATTCCACTCTACGAGAACACGGCACGGCGCATCGAGGTCGACGGCCAGGCGTTCTGGCTGGCAGGGCTCGGCGACCAATGGGCCTTTTTCTTCCACCGTGACCTCGAACGGCGTCGACGCACGTTCGGCTATGAGGGCACCGATGATCTGGCGGCCACGCTCGGAAAGGTCACCGATGATGGGCCCGTGATCCTGATGGCGCACGAGCCCGATGTGTTTGCGCGCATGCCTGAGCGCGTGGCGCTGACGCTCAGCGGTCACACGCATGGCGGCCAGGTGCAGCTTATGGGTTATGCACCGGTCGTGCCTTCGCGCTATGGGCGGCGCTATGTCTACGGCCACATCCGGGAAAGCGGCCGCCAGATGATCGTCTCGGGCGGCATCGGCTGCAGCGGCATGCCCATCCGCTTCGGCCGCCCGCCCGAAGTCACGCTGGTTGAGATCGGCTGATATGGTTGGCCCACGCACGCGCAAGGATGAAGTGATGGTAGCTGAATGGCCCGATCTTGCCGGCCGATTGATCGAGACGGCTGATGGTGAACTGGAACACCGGCTGGCGGTCCGCGTTTATTTCGAGGACACGGACTTTTCAGGCTTTGCTTATCATGCGAGCTACGTTCGCTGGTGTGAACGCGGCAGGTCGGATTTCCTACGCCTTGTTGGCAACGATCATCAGGCCTTGCTGGACGGTGCCGACGGCCAGCCGGCTGCTTTTGTCGTGCGCCGCATGTCGCTTGAATTCCTGAAGCCTGCAAAAATTGACGAAGTCCTCGAAGTTTCGACACGTGTTCATGCCATGTCGGCGGCGGTCCTGACGCTCGATCAGGTGATCAAGCGTGATGACAGGCCGGTCTTCGAGGCGCGGGTCGAGGTCGTGTTGATCTCGCTTGCCGGCAAGCCGCAACGGCTCGGCAAGCGCTTGCGCGCCGCACTTGGCGGCCGATTCAGATCGAGTGGTTGCTAACAGGCATCCAAAGGGCCTGTTTCTGCGCGTGCCGTTCAGGCGATTCGGAGTATATGGGTCGCAGTTTGAACAAATTGAACCGCAAGAACGGCAAGCCGCCCATCCGGTGTGGGTCAGTTGGCCTTGGACGGCCGCGAAAACGGGGCGGCGAGAGCAAGGATGGATAAATGGAAGACGTGGTACGCGGCTTGCTGGCACCGAAGGCCGGCGGGATGTCGTTCCTGGATCTGTTCCTGCAGGCTCATATCGTCGTACAGGCGGTGATGGTCGGCCTGCTCATTGCCTCCGTGCTGTGCTGGGCGATCGTAATCGAAAAGTACTTTGCTTTCCGGCGGGCGCGGCGCGAGGCCGATGATTTCGAGGCGCTGTTCTGGTCCGGCCAGTCGTTGGAAGAACTCTACACGGGCCTGGCGCGCGAGCACACGATCTCGATGGCGGCACTGTTCGTTGCCGCGATGCGTGAGTGGAAGCGGTCCGTCGAGGGCAGTACGCGGGCGTTCGGCGGCATACAATTGCGCGTTGAGAAAGTGATGGATGTCACGATCAGCCGAGAGATGGAGCGCCTCGAGCGGCGGCTCTTGTTTCTCGCGACCGTCGGTTCGACGGCGCCCTTTGTCGGCCTGTTCGGCACGGTGTGGGGCATCATGAATAGCTTTCAGGCGATCGCTGTGTCGAAGAACACCTCGCTTGCTGTCGTTGCGCCCGGTATCGCGGAAGCGCTGCTTGCCACCGCGATCGGCCTTGTTGCAGCCATTCCGGCGGTTATTTTCTACAACAAGTACTCCGCCGATGCCGCCCGACTCGGGCAACGGCTCGAGGCCTTCGCCGACGAATTCGCCGCGATCGTGTCGCGCCAGATCGACCACAGTGCGAGAAGCGCTTGACGCGTTCGATCGCAACGAGCGCGCATAGCCGATTGGGGAAACCACACGCATGGGCATGAGCACGCGAACGGCAAGTGCGGGCAAGAGCCGACGTCATCGCCACGGCGCGCATCAACCGATGAGTGAGATCAACGTGACGCCGTTCGTTGATGTCATGCTGGTACTTTTGATTATCTTCATGGTCGCAGCCCCGCTGCTGACAGCCGGCGTGCCGCTCGAACTGCCGGCCGCCAAGGGCAGTCAGCTGCAGGCACAGAAATCCGAGCCGATCGTCGTGTCGGTGACCGAAGAGGGCAAGATCTACCTTGGCGATGAAAACCAGCGTACCATGTCGCTTCAGGCCCTGACGCCCAAGCTCAAGGAAATCGCCAAGGCGCGCGGCGGCGCGGAACAGCCCGTTTTCGTGCGCGGTGACAAGGCCGTGCCCTATGGTACGGTAGCACGCGTGATGGCCGAGATTCGCGAGGCGGGGTTCCGCAAGCTTTCACTCATCACGCAAATCGAAACCGGAGGATGATGGTCGAGGCGTGTATTTCGGGCTGACATTGTCGCTTGCAGCACATCTGCTGCTGCTCGGCTGGGCGCTGGTGAGCTTCCAGGCGACGCCGGCATTTAAGCTCAAGGAACCCGAAGCCGTCGAAGTTGCGATCATCTCTGAGGACGATGTCGTCCGTCTGACAAAGGGGCGGCGCGACGCCAAGCGTCTCAAGACGCGCAAAGCCGAGCCGGTTGAGCAGCCTGTCAGGAAGAAGGCGAAGAAGCCGGTCATCAAGACCGTGCCGGCTGCTGCCGCGGCCGCCGAGCCGCCGGCGGAAGACGAGATCTCCAAAAAACTGGCAGCGCTGCCACCTGACAAGCCGGCCAAGCCCAAAGGACCGACACCGGCTAAGATTGCAGCACAGAAGAAGCTCGAAGAGCTGGCCCTGAAGAAGGCGGCCGAAAAAATTGCAGCCGAGAAAAAGGCAGCTGAAGCCAAGAAGAAGGCCGAAGCCGAACAGCGCAAGAAGGCAGCGGCAAAGAAGAAGCGTCAGGCAGAGCTTGCCAAGAAGCGCGCCAAGGAACGCGCGAAAAAGCGTGCCCGTGAGCGCGCGCGACGGCTTGCCGAAAAGCGCCGGCGCGATCGTGAGCGTCAGGCAAAGAATTTCGACAGCGGCAGAATTGCAGCCTTGCTCAACAAGATACCCGACGCGCGCGCGCCCGATGCCGGCTCCTTCAACTCACTCGACGATCCCAACCTGGCGCGTGGCCCGGCAGCTGGTGCACCTGAGGGACAGGACACGCGCTTGACCGCCAGCCAGCGCTCGCTGCTCGCCGTGATGATGAAGCGGGCCGTGAGCCGGTGCTGGAACATCAACAGCGGCCTCGACGGCATCGACCGTGAGATCGTCGACATCGAGGTGCGCCTTGGCCGCGACGGCCGGATCCGCGGTACGCCGCGCGTTGCAAACTCAGGCCACGGCCCGCTGTTCCAGGATGCCGCCAACAGTGCCGTCCGTGCCCTCATTCAGTGTGAACCCTACGATTTGCCAAAACAGTTCTATGAGGGCGGCTGGGATCACATGGTGGTCACGTTTGATCCCCAGAAGATGTTCTGACAGCGTTGCGCGGGACGCAGACCAGCGATACTTGGGATCACAGAAGAGATCGCAGGCTCTCGATTGAGACTACGGTGAATGCGAGACGGACGGCAAAATGAGCAAAAGCCCGCCAACCCGTGTTGAAGCAAACTCAGGGCAGATGAACCGCCGCGAGGCGCTGGCACTTACCGGTGCGGGCCTCGGGCTTGCGGCGCTCGCTCCGCTCGATTTGTTGGGCCATCCACAGGCAGCTCTCGCCCAGACGCGCGTGACGGTGGATGAAGCCAATCTGCGCCCGCGCCCGATCGCCGTGCCGGCATTCCTCGGCGATGATGCCAGGCTGTCGACGGCAATTGCCGACGTCGTGCAAAGCGATCTTGAGCGTTCCGGCTTGTTTCGGCCGATCGACCGGGCAGCCTTCATTGAGCAGATCCGGGATCCGAAACGCGCGCCGCGCTTTGCCGACTGGCGCGCCGTCGGTGCCGAAGCCCTGGTGGTTGGCAGTACCCGGCGGCTTTCCGATGGGCGCTTTCGGGCCGATTTCCGGTTGTGGGATGTGGTACTCGGCAAATCGCTGACGGCGCAGCATGTTGCCACCGACCCGCAGGCCTGGCGCCGCCTCGGCCATATCATCGCCGATCAGGTCTACGAAAAACTCACCCTCGAGAAGGGCTATTTCGACACTCGCATTGTGTTCGTCGATGAGACGGGCCCGAAGGACCGTCGCGTGAAGCGGCTGGCAATCATGGATCAGGACGGCCACAACGTGCGCCTCCTGAGCAATGGCCGCGAACTCGTGCTGACGCCGCGGTTCAGCCCGCGCAGCCAGGAAATAACGTACATGTCGTATGTCGATGGCAGGCCGCGTGTACAACTCATGAACCTTGCCACCGGCCAGCGCCAGATCGTCGGCGACTTTCCCGGCATGACGTTCGCACCCAGATTCGCGCCCGACGGCAGCCGTATCGTGATGAGCTTCCAGCAGGGCGGCGCCTCGAGTCTGGTGGAACTGGATCTCAGATCGCGTCGGACGCGGCAGCTGACCCAGGCCTATTCAATCGACACGGGCCCCTGTTACGCGCCGAACGGGCGCCAGATCGTGTTCGAATCGGATCGCGAGGGCAGCCAGCAGCTCTATGTCATGAGCGCCAACGGCTCCGGACAGAACCGGATCAGCAACGGGCCCGGGCGTTATTCAACCCCGGTCTGGTCGCCGCGCGGCGATTACATCGCCTTTACAAAGCAGTACGCCGGCCGCTTCCTGATCGGCGTGATGAAACCCGACGGCTCCGGAGAACGAATCTTAACAGAAGGTTTCCATAATGAAGGTCCGACTTGGGCACCCAACGGCCGGGTTTTGATGTTCTTTCGCGAGCAGCCCGGCGCCAACGGCGGCCCGAACATCTATTCTATTGATTTGACTGGATATAACGAGCGCCGTGTGCCGACCCCCGGGTTTGCCTCCGATCCGGCCTGGTCGCCGCTGCTGAGCTGAGTTCCAGGCCAGAGCCTGACTGAACCGAGTTGGATTCGGAAATCAACAGATTGAAATATAAGTAAGAAACCTATTCCCATGCCGTCAGGCATGGTCAGCAGTGCTCGCTGTGATGACAAAGCCAGCCGAAAACGCGGGCCCCGAAGGCCATGACGCAGCAGTGATATTTTCGCATCAAAGGCAGCGGATTCGGGATCTCTCCGAGGCTCGATGATTGCAACAGTTCGGCATCGCAAGTAGGCCATTGGAGGTAATTGCCGGACGAGACTCGCAGTCACTGAGATGGCTGAGGGATGCGTGTAGGTTGGTTCGGTTTACCTTGGACACAATAGGAGAGAAGACCATGAAGAGCGCTATCGTTCTTGCTACGGTTATCGCAGCGGTTGCTTTGGGGGCCTGCCGCAAAGAAGTTCGTCACGACCCGATGAAGCTCGGCGCCGACGTGCCGAAGGTTCAGCAGGTCCGCTGAACGGTTTGGTGGTCCCGCTCGTCGGGGTCACGTTTGTCTCTCGGAGGCCGCCACGGCAGATGCTGTCGGGCGGTCTTCATGCGTTTAGGGCAGTGCTTTGGCTTGTTGAGCGGTGCTGGTGCGCTCCGAGGCCGGCCAACGCGCATGTTTTCGTGGATTACGCCTGCCTAAGCGAATGACGTTGCTGGTTATTTCCGTCATACGTCGGTAAATTCCCCTGCAAGCGACAAGCCGACGCCATATTTGAAGCGGACAAGAAGTCCGGCAGGGGGCCGATACGCGCGTTATCGGTTATGTTGCCCGTAAATTGGGCAACGTGTGCTCGCCGAGGATGGCGAGCCGTCAACGGGATTAGAGACATGTCCAGCAACCGACGTTTCAGAGCCGTTTTGCATGTGCTGGCTGCCTGTGTGCTGGCAACTGCCGTCGGCGCCTGCGCGAACAACCAGAAACTTAGCGAGGACAGCGCCAAGCTCAACGCCCGCGGCGCTCCCGCAAAGCCCGGCACCCGTCGTGATTTCGCGCAGAACGTCGGCGACATGGTCTATTTCACGACAGACAGCTCGGACCTCACGCCCGAAGCTCAGCAGACGCTCGGTCGCCAGGCGCAATGGCTCGGACAATATCCGCAGTATACGATCACCATCGAGGGCCACGCGGACGAGCGCGGTACGCGTGAATACAACATTGCGCTCGGTGCCCGCCGGGCGACGGCGGTGCGCAATTTTCTGTCACGCAGCGGTGTCGACAGCCGCCGCGTCCGGACGATTTCGTTCGGCAAGGAGCGCCCGGTCGCAGTGTGTAACGACATATCATGCTGGTCGCAGAACCGCCGCGCACAGACGATCCTGAACAACCGCGGCGGCTCATCGTAATTGGCAGGGGCGCCCGCCTGATCACGATTGATTTATCCCCAATTTTCCTGTGGCAGACCGAACAAAGTTCTGCCTTAGTGTGGTCCAATAGTCACCCGGATACTTAATGCGAAGGGGGCTCACCCATGTGCCTGCGGGAGGGATCGCAGACGGGAGCTTTGCTAGCTGCTATGTTGTTGGCATGCGCCGGCCTGATGGTGTTCGGCGATCGCGTGCTGGCGGGCGGAAGTCAGCACGAACAGCGGCGGCGCATCGAGTTGCCGCGAGAGGTTCTACCCTGGCGTCGCGACATCGAGCGTGAGGCCGATAGTCTGCTTTACGATGCACGGCGCTCGCTCGCAGGCGATGACGGCATCGCAGCAGAGCGCCAGTTGCAGGCCCTGATCCGGCAATTTCCCAACACACACGCTGCTGATGAAGGGCGAGCAGAACTCTACCGGTTGCGCGAACGTCGCCTCGGCGCGCCATCGCGCCGTGGCCTTGGCATGCCGCTGGATCAGGACGCATCGGCTGTCGGACAACTGTTCGATTTGGCACCGATTGCCGGTTGGCACACGGTCGTCAAACCGAGTTACAGCGATCTCAACGAAGCGCTCAGTGAGGCAGCCGGCGACCGGGTGTTTTTTGGCGACGGTTCTGCGAAGCTCACCAAGCAGGCAAGGTCGATCCTGCGCCAGCAGGCGCGCTGGCTCAAACGCCATCCCGAGGTCAAGGTCCGCATCATCGGCCACGCGGATGATCGCGGCAGTGACCAGCGCAATATGCGTTTGTCGCATGATCGCGCCGTGGCCGTGCGCAATCGGCTGATTGCCGAGGGCGTGCCGGCACGTCGCCTGCGGACCTTGGGACGCGGGCGCAGCGAGCCAATCGCGATCTGTGCGGTCAATACCTGCGGTGAACAGAATCGGCGTGTGGTGACCAAGATCAGCCAGGCGAAGTCGGTCAAGTCTGCCGAGCGCACCCGCTGATCGAGGTAGTCCAAGGCAGCGGGACGATTTTCGAAACCCATGAATGAGCTGAACGCTTTCCTGCGCGGCGGGCCTGTCGCGAATCTGCAGCACCCTTTGGGCATGCTGTTTTACGTCCTGGGCTTGCTGCTGATCCAAGTCGCATCGGTCGATGCCCAGACGAAGGCTGTCGATGCGCGCGAGCAGGAAATCCGGTCGATCGAGCGACGTCTCGTCGATGTTCAGGTGCTGATCGGAACACTCAAGTCGTTGCAGGCGACGGGCGAACCGGTAGGTACCGGCACCGTGCCGGAGCGCGCCTATGAACCGGTGCATTTTGCAGCGGCCGGCGATCAGCGCATCGCCGAACTGGAGCGCGAACTGGGCTCGCTCAGGGACCGCTATCGTAGGCTAACAGGCGCCTCTTCGCCGATGCTGCCGAACGGTACGACGGCACTCAGGATCGCCGGTGTCGATCCCAATATGGCCGCTCGCGCGATGCCGGACAGGCCGCCGGCCGCCGGTGGGTGGTCCGGAGCAACAACTGTGTCGCCGAGCGGGCGCGCGCCCACGACCGAGCTTTTGCCGGGGAATGCCTGGCAGAACCAGGACGACCGGTATGGCGGTACGGCTCTCGGCCGGCCGTATCCGGAGGCCGGTACGCGCCTGCCGCGCCATGCACCGGGAGGCGGCAACGGCTTCGGCGGATGGTCTTCCGGCGGCAATCTGGCCGGCCTGCCGCGACCGCCGGCCGGTCCGTCTGCCGCGACCGGCGGCAACCCCGAGGCGGAATACCAGTTTGCCTACAATCTGCTCCTGCAGCAGGACTACGGCGCTGCGCAAACGGCGTTCGAGCAGTTCGTCGGCCGTTATCCGCGCAATCCGCTGGCTGCCAATGCGCAATACTGGCTGGGAGAAACCTATTACGTGCGCGGCAACTACAAGCAGGCGGCGGTTGCATTTCTCGAAGGCTATGAGCGTTACGGCGATGGCAACAAGGGGGCTGACAGCCTTTTGAAGCTTGCCATTTCACTTGCCCATCTCGGCAAAACCGGAGCTGCATGTTCATCGCTCGGCGAACTGAGCGGGCGCTATCCAGGGGCGCCTCGGGAGCTCCTGGGGCGGGCCGAGCAGGAGCGTGGCCGACTGCGCTGTCGTCGCTAGCGCAAACTGCGTTTTGTCGGAATCAGCTCAAACGAGCTGCTACCGGCAAAACGCAGATAATTTTGCGCTATCAAGTCAACAAGGTAGCGCATCTTTGTGCCGCCAGCTGGAACCGCTTGAGCGGTTCCAACTTAAGGCACGATGCGCTAGCGCAAACTGCGTTTTGTCGGAATCAGCTCAAACGAGCTGCTACCGGCAAAACGCAGATAATTTTGCGCTATCAAGTCAACAAGGTAGCGCATCTTTGTGCCGCCAGTTGGAACCGCTTGAGCGGTTCCAACTTAAGGCACGATGCGCTAATCCCGAGATATTTACATTCCCAGGGACACGTTGGGCGATGAACGCTCGAGCTTCTGGTCCGATCGCGCAAAACGAGCTTGCAGGTCTGTTTGCCCCGCTTGCCGGTTACGAGCATCTGTTTCTTGCCGTCTCAGGCGGTATCGACAGCATGGCGTTGATGCACATGGTTGCCGAGTGGCAACCGGTTGCAGCGCCCGGCACTGCCGTCACCGTCCTGAGCGTTGACCACGGTTTGCGCAGTGCCGCACGCGAGGAGGCGGCAGGCGTGGCGGCAGCCGCTCGCGACTTGGATCTGGCCGGCGAAGTGCTCACCTGGCAGGGGGCTACACCGACCCGCGCCATCCAGGAAGAGGCCCGCAAGATCCGTTATCAGCTGCTGTTCGAGCGCGTTTCGCGCGAGGGTTCCAGCGCAGCTCTGGTGCTTGCCCACAACCTGGAGGATGTCGCCGAAACGGTGCTGATGCGGCTCGCCCGCGGCAGCGGCGTCGATGGGCTGGCCGCGATCGAGATGGTGAGCGAACGCTCGGGCGTGACCATTTTGCGCCCGCTCATCACCACGCCGAAAGACCGATTGCGCGCGACGCTTTTCGATCGCAAGGTCACTTGGTGGGAAGATCCCTCCAACAACATGGTCGATTTCGAGCGCGTTCGTCTGCGCCGCGCAGGTAAGGCGCGGGCCGAACTGCGATTGAGCGATGCTGCGCTCTCACGTACGGCCCGGCGCATGGCACGCGCGCGTGGTGCGCTCGAGGTGATGACGGATCGGACGTTGCAGGCGTGGCTCGATCAGCCGTTACTCAGGCGCTGTGGGGTCTATTGCTGGCGGTGGCTTGGCAAAGATCTGCCCGAGGAGATTGCCGTGCGTGCCCTCGCTCGGATCGCGCGTGCCATCGGCGGCTTGGAGCGACCGCCCCGTCTGCTCCGCGTCGAGCGCATGGCGCGTGAAATGGCGCTGTCCGATTTTCCGGGCGCGACGCTTGGCAACTGCCGGATCGTGCCGACAGGAAATGGTGACCGGCTGATCTATCGCGAGGCGAGGCGTACTGCCCTGCCGGAGATTGAACAGGACACGCCCGGCACACTGATCTGGGACAATCGTTTCGAAATCGAACTGACCGAGCCCCGAAACGGGGCTGTGCGCATTCGCCCTGTCATCCGGGGCGATTTGGAAGTCACCTCTGTGGACGTTGTTCGCGATTTGATCCGATCAATTCCCTTTGAGGCCGTCGAGACGACTCCTGCAATCGAGGATCAAGCAGGCCTCGCCGCATTGCCAGCAATCGGCTGGCGACGTGATGATGCAGAGAAAGGCCCTGGTAGGGCCGCCAAATGCAGGTTTCTGCACGAACGGTTGCTGTACCAAGCAGGCCAAAGTGGCCGCTGGATCTTAAGCGACTGAATTTACGACGGAAAATATCTGCAATACTTGGCGATCGGAAGATTTACAGTTTTAGTGATTTGATGTGGTTGAATGGCGATGATGGGAGAGAGGTGTCGGTTGATGCGGTTTTTGGCACCGCCATTTGTGATGGGCGTTTCCCTGGGTTGTGGGATGTGCGCGGGCAAACCGGCATGAACTTGGCAAACAACTGGTGGATGCCTATTTTAAGCACACCTCGCGAGGCGGCACGGTAACCATGCGCCAAGCGGGCGAAATCCAGCGACGGGCAGTGCATTTTCGGTGATGGACGACGCGCAACCGGATTGGTTGCGACAGGGCAGGGCCCAAAGGGGAATCTATGAACTCGAATTTCCGCAACTTTGCCATCTGGGTCATCATCATCCTCTTGTTGGTGGCGCTGTTCAACCTGTTCAAGAATCCGACGGGCGAAGGCCGCGCGGGTAGCGAAATTCCCTACTCCCAGTTCGTCGACTCGGTCGAAGCCAAGACCGTGCGCGATGTGCGCATGAAGGGCAGCCGCATCACCGGCACGCTCGAAAACGGCTCTTCGTTTACGACCTATGCGCCGGATGATCCCAATCTGGTTGCCGAATTGCGCAAGGCCGGCGTCAAGATCGAAGTGCGCCCGACCGAGGAAGAGGTGCCATCGATCCTGTCGATGCTGGTCTCCTGGTTCCCGATGCTGCTGCTGATTGCGGTTTGGATTTTCTTCATGCGCCAGATGCAGTCCGGTTCGGGCCGGGCAATGGGCTTCGGCAAATCGAAGGCGAAACTACTGACCGAGCGCCATGGTCGCGTCACGTTCGAGGATGTGGCCGGTGTCGATGAAGCCAAGCACGACCTGCAGGAGATCGTCGAGTTCCTGCGCGATCCGCAGAAATTCCAGCGCCTCGGCGGGCGGATCCCGCGTGGCGCCCTGCTCGTCGGCCCACCGGGCACCGGTAAGACGCTGCTGGCGCGTGCGATTGCCGGTGAAGCAAACGTTCCGTTTTTCACGATTTCCGGATCCGACTTTGTGGAAATGTTTGTCGGTGTCGGCGCAAGCCGTGTCCGCGACATGTTCGAGCAGGCCAAGAAAAATGCGCCATGCATTATCTTCATTGACGAAATCGATGCTGTCGGACGCCACCGCGGTGCGGGTCTGGGCGGCGGAAACGATGAGCGCGAACAGACGCTGAACCAGCTTGCTTGTGGAAATGGACGGGTTCGAGGCCAACGAAGGCATCATCCTGATCGCCGCGACCAACCGGCCGGACGTACTCGACCCGGCACTGCTGAGACCCGGCCGCTTCGACCGCCAGATCGTAGTGCCGAACCCGGACGTGATGGGCCGTGAAAAGATCCTGCGCGTGCACATGCGCAAGGTGCCGCTGGCGCGGACGTCGACCCCAAGGTGATCGCGCGCGGTACGCCTGGTTTCTCAGGCGCCGACCTCGCCAACCTGGTGAACGAGGCGGCCCTGCTGGCTGCCCGGCGCAACAAGCGGCTGGTCACGCAGCTCGAGTTCGAGGATTCCAAGGACAAGGTCATGATGGGCGCCGAGCGCAAATCGATGGCCATGACAGAGGAGGAAAAGCGCGCCACCGCCCTACCACGAGGCCGGCCACGCCATCGTCAACGTGCTGGTCGAGGACAACGATCCCTTGCACAAGGTGACGATCATCCCGCGCGGGCGAGCGCTTGGCGTGACCATGAGCCTGCCGGAGCGCGACAAGCTCAGCTATTCGAAGAAGTGGTGCGAGGCGCGCCTTGCCATGACCTTCGGCGGCCGGGTTGCCGAGCAAATCATCTACGGCAAGGACCATCTCAACACGGGTGCCGCCAGCGACATCACGCAGGCGACCGGCATCGCGCGCTCGATGGTCACCGAATGGGGCATGAGCGACAAGCTCGGGCCGCTGCTCTACAGCGAAAACCAGCAGGAAGTGTTCCTCGGCCACGCGATTACCCAGCGCCAGAACATGTCGGAAGAGACCGCCCGCCTGATCGACGAGGAAGTGCGCCGCATCGTGACCCAGGGCGAGAAGAAGGCGTGGGAGGTACTTGGCGCCAACGTCGACAAGCTGCATGCCGTTGCCGATGCGCTGATGGAATATGAGACGATCAGCGGCGAGGAGTGCAAGATCGTCATGGACGGCGGCAAGATCGTGCGCAAGGAAGACGACGAGGACACCAAAGGCCCGCTCGGCTCGGCAGTGCCGACAGCCGGTACCGCCCGCCCGCCGCGTGACGAGCCTGATACCGGCGGAATGGAGCCGCAGCCGACTTGAAGGTTTCCAAAGGACGATGTCCTTTGGCGGGATTGTTAAGGGCGGCGCCCTTAACGCTTGAGGGCGCCAGCCCTCAACTCCCCCCGGCATGTAATGCTCATGGCCCGCCATGCTCCGCGAAATCTACATTCGCCCGACCGGGCTCTATTCCGCAACTTCCGGTGAGACAGCGGAAGAGGTCTGGGGCGGCTTGAACCTTGCCGGCGGGCCGTTCGACTTTTCCGCCGTCGAGGTCATCGAGCGCAACGGCGCCAAGGTCGAGCGACGGATTGCCAGCATCGGTGAGTTTCTCGAGCGCGACTGGGGCAGGCGCACGATCAACGCTGCCGACATGTTCGAATTGATCCGCGCGCCGCGGCCGCGCATGGTGGGCATAGACCTTGCCCGCCCGCGCATCATGGGCATCGTCAACGTCACGCCGGATAGCTTTTCCGATGGCGGTCACCTGGCGGCCACGCAGGCGGCAATCGACCATGCTCTGCGCCTGGAGGATGAAGGGGCGGACATCATCGACATAGGTGGGGAGTCGACCAGGCCGGGCTCGGATCCCGTCGGCCTCGATGATGAACTGGCGCGAGTCATGCCGGTGATCGAGGGGCCTGGCCGGCAGGCTCGAAGCGCCGATCTCGATCGATACGCGCAAGGCCCGCATCATGTGCGAGGCTGTCGAGGCCGGCGCCGATATCATCAACGACGTATCAGCATTGAGTTTTCGATGCGGCAGCGCTCGAGACGGCGGCCGGATTTGGCGTGCCGGTGATCCTGATGCATGCGCTGGGCGATCCCAAGACCATGCAGGACGATCCCGTCTACGACGACGTGTTGCTGGATGTCTTCGATTATCTCGAAGCGCGCATCGAGGCCTGCTGCCGGGCCGGGATTTCGCGCGACAAGATCATTGCCGATCCGGGTATCGGGTTTGGCAAGACGCTCGAGCACAATCTTGCCTTGCTGGCGGGCGCGAGCCTGTTTCACGGGCTCGGCGTGCCGTTGCTCATCGGCGCCTCACGCAAAGCGTTTGTCGGCAGGCTCAGCGGTGTCGAACAAGCAGACCAGCGCCTTGCCGGTTCAATCGGCGCGGCGCTGGGCAGCAGCAGGACAGGGAGTTCAGATTGTCCCGCGTCCACGACGTTGCCGAAACACGCCAGGCACTGACGGTGTGGCAGGCAGCCGTCAGCGGCCGCCTGCCAGACGCTCAGTCGACGAGGTAGGCGGCGACCGCCGAACCCGTGCTCGTCGCACAGGCGCCATGGCACGGCAGCATCGGGCATGCCTTCGCTCGCGTTATCAGAGTCCATGTTCACGTTCAGGACGCCGTTACCTTCGAGGTTGATGCTGTCGGCGACCATCGCGAAGTACTTGCTGTTCTGATTGATGTCGCCGTTTCCGGTAATGTAGAGGTTTGAATTCGGCGCATAGAGGATGCCGATGATATCAACCTTGCCGCCGCCGATGATGGTGTGCGTGACACCCTGGCTACTGCCCGGCAGAGCGCCGTCTTCTTGATGTACGAGAGCCATACCGGCCAGTTTTCCTGACTGTGGCGCGGTGATCTCGAGTTCCGCACCGGCGCGCACGTCCAAATTGCCGCCATTGAGGAAGTAGAGCGTCACGCCGGGGCCGGCGCTGCGCAGTCTACCGCCGGCCTGTACGGTAAGAGTGCTTGTAAAGATATAGGTACCGGGGTTTAGCGTAACGGTTTCGCCGTTGCGGATATCGACAGTGTTGCAGAACTTCCAGGTGCCGGAACCGAACGAATGGCTTGAAGACGGCGGCGTCCACGCACTGGTGTAGTTGCAGGACTTGTTGATGTTGATGCCGCTTTCTTCGCCGTCAAGTTCCGAGGGCGTGAATTCACCGGCGAAGGGATCGGGAACGACGGGGCAGCCTGTGATCGGATTGGGCGTGAAGTGGCCGCCGGCCGTCGCGCCGCCGACAACGCACCAGTTCTTCGCATGGCCGGTCGGGCTGCCGACCGCTTCGAGACCGTCGGTCAGATGGTTCGAATTACCATGCACGGCACAGGTCGGCGCAAGCAGATCGGCCGTGCCTTGAAGCCGAATGCCGCCCTGCATGGTTTCGTTGAGTGCCAAGATGCACAATGGTGCACCCGACAACGGATAGGACTTGGCCGTCGATTTTGCAGAAAGCGGGATCGAACTCTGCACGATGCTGAGGAAGCTCGTTGGCACGTCCGTCGTGGCGCGGATCGAGACGTGGTTTCCGTTTACGTTTACGATCGGGTTGATGCTCGAGAGAGACGCGCTGACTTGATTGATATTCGCGCGAAATGTCGCCTCGGCGATCTGCATCTTCACCGATGTACCGCCGTTATTGCTCGCGCCGGCGAGGGCCGCAGCGTCGGTTGCCTGTTGCAGGCTGACCTGCACGCGATGGGCATAGCCGTAGTCGATTGCGACGCCAATCACGAGCAGCAACGGCAGGAGCGAGAACGTGAACAGCATGGCCACCACGCCGCGGTCGTCGTGTAGAAATTTCTGAAAATTGGAGATTTCAGCGCGGAGTGATTGAGCGGACGCTGCGAACTTGAACATGGTCACCATCCAGGTTTATGACGCTTGCAGTGAACACAGCAATTGGAATCAACTGCCAGTGCACGGCCCAATATGGCAGATGAAGGACTAATCTTTTGTCAAAATGTCTGGTTGCTGAAAGTTTAAACGCAGGGGAAATTCAGTAAGAAACCTGCTTGTTGGATGATTGATCGGCCGTGTATGGAAATGCTGCAACCAGTATAGGTTGAACAAGCCACGATCGGCTGTGCATGTCCGATGTGGCGTTGCTTTCGGCAGTCTGCACGTTATCAAGAATGCCCTTGTTCAGGTTTTAGAGCGCCGGGCGACAAATGTGCAACGCTTCACCGAGACGGATTTGACCGCTGGCCAGGAGCGTGTTGTGCCGTGATACGGGTATCACAAGCGGCGCGCGACGCCGCCAGCGGCCAAATGCGTCCGGCCCTTCGGGTGACCTCTGGCGGCCCATCGGGTGCGTTGCGTCGCTTGCCCGATGCACCGCATCGCGCTGCGCGCCGCGCCTGCCCGAATGAACCGCCAGAGGTCATGAAGTGATGCACATTTATCGCCCGGCGCTCTAGTTCAGGCAGTACGCTGTTGCTTCGACGTACGAGCTGGCAAGTTCATCGGCTGTCAAATGGGCCAACCAGCCGGCTGTCTCGAGAAGGCGTGCCCACTCCTGTTCTTTGTCAGCCTTTCCGTCGGACTATTAAACTTTTGGATTTACTGTTCTCGCGCAAAGAGGCGTCCCGAGGGAGCGCGCCTTGGCAGCCGCCGACGGATCGAGAGGGCACGATGTGTGTTGAGGATTGAGCCAACCTGCAATGGCGCTCCCTAGGGGAATCGAACCCCTCTTTCCAGATTGAAAATCTGGCGTCCTAACCGATAGACGAAGGGAGCGCAGAGCAGCCGATATAAGTGGGTTTGAGGGCGCTGGCAAGTGCCAATGTCAGCAGCGCTCCTGCAACAGCCGCCCTCAAAGCATGCGGATGTCGCGCCGCAATAGAGGGTCGCGCAGCCGGCCATAGCAGCGGAGCAAAAGCTGGCGCGCCGTCAATCGAGTGGCCGGATGGCGCCAATCGGGACGCAACTCCATCAGCGGAACGAGAACGAAGGCCCGCGTCGCCATAAGTGGGTGTGGCAATACGAGGCTCGGACGGCGGCCGCTCTGCGGCCAGTTTATCAGGCGACCGCGCCAGTCGATCAGATCCAGGTCGAGCGGGCGGGGACCGTTGCGCGCGCCCAGGCGGCGCCCGGCCGCTCGTTCGAGGCGCTTGAGGCGCTTCAAGATTTCGTGCGGCGGATAATCACATCTGGCGGCGACGACCAGATTTTTGTAAGATGGCTGATAAATCGTTCCCCAGGCTCGAGTATGGTAAAAAGATGATGCTACAATTCGCTGAAACCCCATAATTTCCAGCTCTTTCAGCGTTCGTCGAATCGTTGCCGCAGGACCGCCCCAGTTACCTGCAATGTTGGCTCCAAGGGCCAAAATGGTCTCTTTGTGTACAATCTGTGACAAATGTTTTCTCCGCTAGAGACTTTTTCTAGCTTAGGAATTGCTTATGTGACGCATCTGGTTTTCAGTATCGCACGGGCATCTCCGAGCGCAAGCGGGGTATCGCATGGTAACTGCCTGACCGCAAAGGTAGTTTCGCCGATGCCACTTAGCTGATGCTAGATGGAACGAGAGAACCGATTGGTTGCGAGCAGTATTTTTGTAGGTTTTTGACGCGGGGCAAATGCTCAAAACCTCACTTCTGCTCGGTTTGCGAATTTCGCTTTTGCCGAGGAGCCACGATGCATTTTTATACCAATGAACGGGTTGCACTGTTCATAGACGGAGCCAACCTCTATGCGACCGCCAAGACGCTTGGCTTCGACATCGATTACAAGCGTCTGCTCAACCTGTTTCGGCAAAAGGGGCAGTTGATCCGGGCCCTGTACTATACCGCGCTCGCCGAAGACCAGGAATACTCCTCGATCCGACCGTTGATCGACTGGCTGGACTACAACGGCTATTCGATGGTCACCAAGCCCACCAAGGAATTCACCGACTCGCTCGGGCGCCGCAAGATCAAAGGCAACATGGACATCGAATTGACCGTCGATGCCATGAAGCTCGCGCCGAGCGTCGACCATGTCGTGATCTTTACCGGTGATGGCGACTTCCGGGCGCTGGTTGAATCTCTACAGGAACTGGGCAAGCGCGTCAGCGTGGTGTCGACCTTGCAGACCCAGCCGCCGATGGTCGCCGATGAATTGCGCCGCCAGGCAGACCAGTTCATTGATCTTGCAGACCTCGAACAGGTCGTCTGCCGCGACCAGAACGCGGCACCGGCCAAACCGGCCGGTGGCCCGCGTCGTGAGCGCCCGTCTCGGCCGGAACCGGCCCGCTTCGAGGTCGACGAAGAACTCGACTGATCAACCGATTGCAGCCGGCTGGCGAGCCCCACGTGCATGCCGCCAGGATGGCACCTGATTGCATCGGGGCGCGCGAGCGATGACGCCGGAACCATCTACTGATTGCACACTTTGTCCGCGCCTGGTGGCGTTTCGCGCGGATAACCACACCAGATCGCCCGAGTGGTTCAACGGCGCCGTGCCATCATTCGGCGAGGCATCTGCCCGGCTGCTTATCGTCGGGCTTGCACCCGGCCTGCAAGGGGCCAATAAGACCGGCCGGCCGTTTACCGGTGATTATGCCGGTGACCTGCTCTATGCGACGCTGCTCGAATTCGGCTTCGCGCGAGGCCGCTATGAGGCGCGTCCCGATGACGGCCTCGAACTCGTCGGCTGCATGATCACCAACGCCGTGCGTTGTGTGCCGCCGGCCAACAAGCCGATCGGTGCTGAAATCAAAAACTGCAACGCGTTCCTCAAGGCCCGGATTGCGAGCCTCGAGAACCTGAAGGTGATCGTTGCACTTGGCCGGGTTGCCCATGATGCAACGCTCAACGCCCTCGAACAGCGCAAGGCGGCCTACCCGTTCGGCCATAACCGGCACCACTGGATCGAGGCGTGCCCGGCACTCGTCGATAGCTTTCATTGCTCGCGCTATAATACCAATACCGGGCGCCTGACGACGGCCATGTTCCAGGACGTCTTCAGGTCGGTGCGCCGGATTTTGGATGAAGCCTGACGGCGCGGCTGCGATCAGCCGCGCTCGCGCATCAGCCGCGCCTTCTGGCGTTGCCAGTCACGCTTGCGCTCGGTTTCGCGCTTGTCGTGCAACTTCTTGCCCTGCGCGACGGCAAGCAAAAGTTTCACAATACCGCGCTGGTTAAAGTAGAGACGCAAGGGCACCATCGTCATGCCCTGGCGCTCGACGGCCTGGGCGAGCTTTGCGATTTCCTTCTTGTGCAAAAGCAGCCGGCGCGGCCGCCGAGGCTCGTGATTGTAGAAGGGGCCGGCCTGCTGGTACTCAGGAATGTTGGCGTTGATCAGCATGACGCCGCCGTTCTCGAGCGAGGCATAGCTCTCGGCAATATTAGCCTGGCCCGAGCGCAGCGACTTGACCTCGGTACCGGTCAGCTGGATGCCGGCTTCGATCGTCTCCTCGAGCGCATACTCGAAGCGTGCCCGCCGGTTTTCCGCGATCAGGCCATTGTCTTCTTTGTTCTTCTTCTTTTTGGCCGCCATCGCGTCCTGCCTCTCGTTGCCGCCTGACCGGCACCGACCTCTCGTTCGTAATCCTTCTGCGCATCGATAGAATAGGGCGCGTACCTGCCGGTACGCGCCCTGTTGGATGTTCTCGTCATATGGGCCGCTGCCGCGGCCAATTCAATGCATTGACTATTCCGCCGCCTTGGCTTGCAGCAGTCCGGCATGGGCCATCGCCGCGTCGACGATTTTGCGCGTTGCCTCCGTTATCGGCGCCATCGGCAGACGCGCGAAGCCGTCGCCAAAGCCGAGCCTCGAGGCGGCGTACTTGACCGGACCCGGGCTGGTTTCGACAAACAAGGCATCATGCAGGGGCATGAGCTGGTCCTGAATGGCCAGCGCCTTTTTGTAATCACCGGCCAGCGTTGCGTTCTGGAACTCGGCACAGAGCGCCGGAGCGACGTTCGCCGTAACCGAGATGCAGCCCTGGCCGCCATGCGCGTTGAAGCCGAGCGCTGTTGCATCTTCACCCGACAGCATTACGAAATCTTCGCCGCACGCCGCACGCTGCAGCGAGGTCCGGGCCATGTTGGCGGTGGCATCCTTGACGCCCACGACGTTCTTCAACTGTGCGCACCGCGCCATGGTATCGACCTGCATGTCGCAGACCGTGCGCGGCGGCACATTGTACAGCACGATCGGAATCTCGACGGCGTCATTGATCGCCTTGACGTGCAGGTAAAGGCCTTCCTGGGTCGGCTTATTGTAGTAGGGCATCACGATCAGGACGGCGTCGGCACCGGCACTCTTGGCGTGGCGTGAAAAGTCGATCGCTTCGGCGGTCGAGTTCGAGCCGGCACCAGCAATCACGGGTACGCGCTTGTTGGCCGTCTCGATGCAGATTTCGACGACGCGTTTGTGTTCGTCGTGGCTGAGCGTTGGTGACTCGCCCGTCGTGCCGACCGGCACCAGCCCGTGCGAGCCCTGCGCTATCTGCCATTCGACAAAGCGCTCGAATGTCGTTTCATCGACCGCGCCGTCCTTGAACGGCGTAATCAATGCGGGGAACGAGCCCTGAAACATTGTCTTCTCCCGAAATCCTGATCTTCCCGCCGGGGCCGTTGTCCGGCATCCGGCACTGAAGCGCGTCCATCACATGAGGCCCGTGCGCTCCCCCTGGCAAAGCGTTGCAGAGTGATCCAAGGCATGTAGCTGGAACCAACGAAACCGACGCGACCGACGCTGCGCCCAAAGCCCGCGATAAGCTTACGCATTTTCGCCTGTTCCCGCAACTGATCGCAGGCCAATCCAGATCGTGGTGAGACGCACTTGGCCCGGGTGGTCCGGCAGTGGCAGGTGGAAGCATTTCACCCCGTGGATCGCCGCAATGTGGCGCTATGCTAAGGACAGGATCACGAAACGATCATTCCGCCGCATGACCGGCGCTTTGGATCACAAGAACAGGTGTGTGCATGACCAGCGAACTGCCCGAGATACCGGTCCTGCAAACGGGACCTGATTTTCCAGTTGCAACGCTCGCTGCGTTCGGCGCCTATGCCAATGCCCTGATCGACGGCGCGACGGCCGGGCTGCCCGCCGCCGCGCTGGCGGCCGCCGATCGGATTTCACGGCGCTGGCTGGTGAAATCGGCGAGCAGTCATCTCGCCGAAATCGATGCGATTGCAGCGCTGCTCGGCCGCCCGGGCGCCTACTTCCTGTCCGTCAATTACGAATGGGGCTGCACGGTCGCCGTGCGCGAGACGCCTTCTGGCAACGAATTGGTGCGCGTGCTCGACTGGCGCACACCGGGCCTCGGCCGCTATGTGATCGCAGCCGACGTCAGGGCAAACGCTGGGCGCTTTGTCACGCTCACATGGCCCGGCTACACGGGCGTTCTTCAGGCAGTGGCGCCCGGCCGCTTCGCCGCCGCCATCAACCAGGCACCGATGCCGCGCCGCGGCGGCGGCTTCTATCCCCTTGATTGGTTCGCAAACAAGATTGAGGTCTGGCGGTCTCAAGAGCAGACACCCGCCCACTTGCTCCGTGATGTTTTCGAGGGGGCTGCGACTTACGAGGATGCCCGCCGGCGGTTGATCGAAACGCCTATTGCATCACCGGTGATCTTCTCGCTTGCCGGACCTGAGAGCGGCGAGTTGTGCATCATCGAGCGCACCGAGCGGGCAACGGCCGTGCATGACGGCCGGCGTGCGGCAGCCAACGCCTGGCTAACACCTGGCTGGCGCGGGCGCGAACGTGGCGAGGACAGTGCCGGCCGTGTCCGCCTGGTTTCGCAACTCTCCGTTGAACCGATCGAGGATTTTAATTGGCTCGGGTCCCCGGTTCTGAATCCGTTGACCCGCCTTGCAGCCATCTTCAGGCCTGCATCCGGCCGCGTCCTGGCACGAGGCTATGCCGGCGAGCGGGCCGTGACCGAGATCCTTGCACTCCCCGGTCTGCGGTCAGGTCACGCCGAAACTGATGAGAACGAACTGGGTGTCGCTTAGCCTGATCAATTCAGCAGATTTCGGTCAGTATCGTCATTGCGTGAGTCGGTCGTCGGCACTGTAAGCTTCCTGTCAGGTCGTCCTTGCTAACGTCCCGCCTATCGAGGGATCGATAGAGGGCGCTGTCTTGTCTCTGACACGAACAACATTCCGCAACAGTGCGAAGCATGCTGGGTCAAGTCGACAGATCATTTCTGCCTACCGGTTATTGTTTCTTCGCCGGCATGCAGTGCGCATCATTTTTTGGCTACTGGTCACGCTTGCTCCATGCACAATGGCGATGCCATCCTCTGCGGCCCAATCAAGTAACGTGAACCTTTGGGGCGGGCTGCCACAGGCGATCGTCGTTCGCACGACGGAAAACGTTACCCAGGGCAACTGGGTCTGGCTGCTCAACAGCGCCAAGGCCGCCCGCATCGGCCGGATCTATCTCCTCGTCAAGCAGGACGAAAACGAATTCGCCAGCAAGCGTACCGACCGGACATTGCGCTCAGGCGAACTGCTCGTTGAACTGCCCGGCGAAACGACTGCCACCGGTTGGGAAAATTCAGACTGGCTCCGTGAAATGCTCGATCGGGCGAAGTCTTTCGGGATCGAGATCTATGCCTGGTGGCCAGTGTTTCAGGACGCCGTCATGGCAGCCAATTTCCCGGACGCGATCTATAATGGCAGCTCCGGGGAAGTCTTCGTTGACCCTGCAGTCGACGGTGTCGCCGGCCGTCAGCAGCAGCTGATCGAGAAGCTGCTTGCAACCTACGCCTTCGACGGCGTCGCGCTCGACTGGATCCGTTACAACCGGCGCGAAGATGGCTCGCGCGGTCCCTTGGCCCGGCGCTTCAAAACCGAGACCGGCAGGGCGTGGTCGCAACAGCTGATGGCCGAACCGCTGCCGCGTGCGATCTGGGACGATATGCGCGCTGCAGCCGTTGCGAACTGGATTGCAGGTTTGATCTCCGAAAACCGCCGTCGCCGGCCATCCGTCAAATGGGGTGCCTTCGTGCTTCCCTGGCAGTTCAAGGAGGTCGCGCAAAGCTACCGCCGGCTCGGCAACATCGGTCTCGATTTTCTGCAGCCGATGATCTACTGGGCCGATTGGAAGAAGTCTCCGGACTTTGCTGCCCAAGTGATGCGCGGCAATCCTTATTGGTTGAAGGGAAACACTCGGGCCTGGCCAACCTTCGACATCAATCGCGACGTGGACACGCTCCTCGAGGGTATTGCAAGCCTCAACGGTTACCGCCTGGCGGGCATGACCTGGTATCTGCACGACAGCTGGCTGGAAGGCCATTTCCAGCGACTGCACGAGCTTGCTGTGCGATGGCACGAGGTTGCTCCGGATCCCACGAGCAACGGCAAAGACCTCATCCCGCCCGCGCCCCGGCCGGTGCATATGGAACGCAGATTACCTCTCGCCCAGTTCGCACCCGATGCAAATCTCTGGTCGCTCGTCTGTCTCGGCGAACTCTACAATCGAGGTGAACTGTCGGACCATGACAAGGTCGTCCCCGTGCTCGCCTTGCACCGGTTCAACGACGGCAGCCTCGGCAGTGGACCAACGCTTTGGTACAACTCCACGGCCTATCTCGATCGCCTGTTTGAATTCCTGGAAGCCTACGAGTTTTCGCCGCTCCAGCTTGCCACGCTCGAAGCCTTTATGATCTCGGAGGATCCATCCATCCTCCCGGCCCGGCCGATTGCTCTTACCATCGATGATGGCTCCGCGACCATTTTCGATCACTTCCATGCCCGCGCCGCAGACCGAAGGATGCCTTACGCCGTATCGCTGATCACCGGCCTCGTGAAACCCGAGGCCGAAGAGGCCCGGCTTGACGACTACGCGGCGGCCGACCCGATCCTTTCGACCACCCAGGTTGCCCACCTCCGCGACAGCGGGCTTGTGAGTTTCCCCTCGCATACCCATGCGCTGCATTACTGGGGGCGGCTCGATAGGCAGGGTGAAAGAACAGGTCCCGCGCTGATCAATCGGCTCTGGCTCGAGGGCCGCGACCGCAAGGAGAGGCATGCCGACTGGATATCCCGCATTTCTCGCGACCTGGCGACATCACGGACAGCCATCGCGAGCCTCACGAACAATGTGCCCCGCGCCCTCACCTGGCCCTACGGTGCCTACGACGGTCGGGCCGAGAACGCGGCACGCAACACCGGCTTCACGAGCTTTCTGCTGTTTGGCGATCCGGCTTTCGCTGCCCCGAGGTTCGACAATTCACGCATCACGAGAGTTTCCGTCACGCGGGCCGACGAAGCCGTGCCGTTGCATTTCCCTGCTGACGAGATCATGCAGCAGCGCTGGTGGCTGGCGTTTCTGTCTCGGGCACGGATGAGCGGATCTGCAGCCTTGATGGAGGCGGTGCTTGGGCAGTTAGCAAGCGCGAACGCCGATCATCCCGAAGCGGAACTCACCCGAGCCCTCATCGAAGCTCTCAAAGGGTTCAATCCGGAGGCTGCTTTCCGAATCCGGTCATTGCGCAAGAGCTATCCCCACGATGCGGAGGTCCATGCAGCAATCGGGACGGTAATCACACAATTCGGGGTGCTGTTCTGATGGAAGATTCGTTCGTCACACAACTCACGCGCCTGCTCGATCATGAGTTGACTGCCATCCGCCTGGCATTCGAAGGCAACTTCAACGAGCTTATGGAGGCCTGGCTCGTCTATGCCTATGCCGTCAGCCTGTTGTGGACGCTCTCGAGCCTCGTATACCTCTTCCTCAGGCGAACCGGCCGCAAGCCGGCATCCGGGCAGGAGCAGCTCACTTATACGATCATGATACCATTCCACGGTGAGCCGCTTGGCGCGATGAAGACGGCGCGCAGTCTCGACGGTATCACGCCTCGTCCGGTTGAAATCATTCTCATCGATGACGGCTCGCCGGAAGCGATGCCCGACAACGTCGAATTGCCGGCGAATGCGCGACTGTTGCGGCTGGAAAAGCGGCGTGGCAAGGCCGGGGCACTGAACGCGGCGTTCGAGAGCGTCACAAGCGACCTCGTCGTTTGCCTGGATGCCGATACCGAAATCAAGACGTCTGACTGGAACGGGTTGCTGCGCGAGTTTGAGAGCGCAGAAGTCGGCGCCGTGACCGGTAAGATCTGGCCGGTCTCGAACGGCTCCTTGATCGGCTGCTTCCAGGAACTCGACTATCTTGCCGTCATTTCCTTGATCAAGGCAGCAGAATCGACCTGGGGCGGCCTGATGACCGTCTCCGGTGCCATCGTCGCCTACCGCACCAGCGCCCTGCAGAGCGTCGGCGGCTTTGATGAACACAAGGCGGCCGAGGATATCGACATCAGCTGGCGCCTCCAGCTCGGCGGCTGGCGCCTGACCTACTGCAAGTCGTGGACGGGCGCCGTCGAGATGGCGCCGAACTTCACTGCGCTCTGGAGGCAGCGGCGGCGCTGGAGTTCCGGGCTCGGTCAGGCACTGCGCGATTATGCCTTGACCGCGCTGTTCAGCGGCTCACGCAATTTCCCGATCCTGCTCGTCACGATGGCGAACATTCTTTGGGTTCTCACGATGCTTGCGCTGGCTGTGATGGCGCTCGTCAACCCATCGTTGTTGGGCCCGGTCTTGGAACATCCCTTGCTGCATGTAGAAGTGCCGTCGATGCTTTTGGCCGGGCTCCTGCTGTTTGCGCTTCAGTTCGTCGCCGCGACCCGGATCGATGGACGGCCACTTAATCGTCACCTGCATCTGGTACCGCTACTGCCGCTCTATCCGGTCTATTTCTGGATGGTATTGCTCTCGAGTTTCCTGGTGGGATTTCCGACCGGGATTCTGAGGCGCAAACTCGGAGTCTGGCAGCCGACGATCCGTGCCCAGCAGATCATCGCTTGAGGAAGAAGAATGCCTGTTAGCAGTATTACACACGTTTTGTCGCTTGCCTGTCTGGCCGCCGGTCTCGTCTGCCTCAGTCTGGCACTCAAGGTGCTCATCCAGATCGATCATTCCTACGAGGGCATGATGATCGTTGCCCCCGGCATCCTCACCGCCGGTCTGGCGTTCTGGGGTATCGGCTGTCTGCTTTCCCGCCTGAGCAAGCCGGCGCTGAAGGCGCGAGCAGCTGCGATTCCGGGCGCGAGGCTTGCGGGCCAGGCTTCGACGCCGAAGCGAAAGAACATGGAATTGGGCGTTGCATAGTGCGAGAGCCTTCGCTAAATGTTCCGGTCTTCCACCTACTGCGCCGCGCGCGGACGTCGGGCCTGCCGATTAGTGGAAGTTCGGCTGGGAGAGGTGGCTGAGTCAGGTTGAAGGCACCGCACTCGAAATGCGGCATACGGGCAACCGTATCGGGGGTTCGAATCCCCCCCTCTCCGCCACGCCAGCGCGGATATTCTATTAAATTCAATTATTTGGGTGACTTGCCGCGGGCTCGACCGCACATTCATGCCACCACGCTGACATTGCCGTAAGACGGCGGATGGCGAGAGGCGCTTTCGCGGTGTCGCTGGATCCTCGATCTTTATTCGAACTACAATGGACCGAACCCGCCAAATGCAATAGCAATTCACCAGGATTTCCCGTTTTCGAAAGAGGATCGCTGCCATGTCGCACTTGAGCCGCCGCCAGACACTCGGACTGATCGGGGGCGCCGTGGCGCTGCCGCTGGTCGCCAGCCCGGCGATCGCTAAAACCAAAATCAGGGTCGGCGCCCTCAGGTTCACCAGCCATGCCGCGAGCTTCGTCGCGCTGGAACGCGGCTACTTCGCTGAAGCCGGCCTCGATGTCGAATTCAAGTTCTTCCAGGCCGCGCAGCCAATGGCGGTCGCGATTGCATCCGGTGACGCGGACTACGCCGTGACGGCGATTTCCGGCGGGCTCGTCTCGCTCGCCGAGAAAGGGGCAACGAAGGTCATCGGCGGCGCTCTCTCGGAAGAAAAGGGTATCGACGGCCAGAAGATCCTCGCCTCCAACAAGGCCTTCGATGCCGGCCTGACGGCGCCGGCCAAGCTCGACGGGCGTACGTTCGCCATCACACAAACAGGCTCGTCGTTCCACTACATGGGCTCCAAGATCTCCCGGATGGAAGGCGCGACGCTGCGCTACAAGCCGCTGCAGAAGGTCGGCGCAATCATCGGCGCCATGAAGTCGGGCCAGGTCGATGCCTGGTCGATCGTCCCCCACATCGCCAAAGCGCTCGCCAAGGGCGGTGCGGTCAAGATCATCGGCGACGTCGCCGACTACATTCCGAACTATCAGGTCACGACCGTGTTCACCTCGGCCAAGAACGCCGCCTCCGAACGCGACAAAACCAAGGCTTTCCTGGCCGCCTTCTCGAAGGGGGCCGCCGACTTCAACGCGGCGCTGGTCGACAAGACCGCAGGCGCCGATGCGGCCGAAGACATGGTCAAGCTCATTCACAAGTATGTCTACGCCAGCCGTCCTTATGAAAAGGCCCGCGGCAGCATCATGAACGGCGCCATGCGCATCAATCAGGGCGCAGCACTGAATGTCGCCTCGGTGCAGGATCAACTCGACTGGTTCAAGGCGGAAAAGCTGGTCAAGGATACGGTGACGATGGAGACCCTCGTTGATCCGTCCTACGTCAAGACGTTCTGAGCGAACGCCTTCGCGCCCTTCCTCGCTGCATGTTCGGTGGGACCGATGGAGCTTCAACTCGACGCCGTTTCGCACGCCTACGGCGACGTCGATGTCCTAGACGACATCTCGCTCGATATCGCCAAAGGGACGATCGTGTGCATCGTCGGGCCGTCGGGCTGCGGCAAGTCGACGATGTTGCGCCTGATTGGCGGCCTCGAACGTCCGGTGGCCGGGCGCGTCCTGCAGGCCGGGGCCGTGCCGGCGGGTTGTCTCAATCCGCTGACGTTCGTGTTCCAGGATTTTGCACTGCTGCCCTGGCGAACGGTCGAGCGCAATGTCAGCCTCGTCCTTGAGGATCATGCGCTCGCGCATGGCGAGGTTGCCCGGATCGTATCCGATGTGCTTGCGCGTACGGGGCTCACGGATTTCGCCCGGGCCCTGCCGAAGCAGCTCTCCGGCGGCATGCGCCAGCGCGTTGCCATTGCCCGCGCTCTGGCTGTCAACCCGGCCGTCATGCTGATGGACGAACCGCTCTCGGCGCTCGACAGTCAGACGCGGGAACTCCTTTTGGATGATCTGATCGGGCTGTGGCAGCGCGCACCATTCACCGCGGTGTACGTCACGCACAATCTTGCAGAAGCCGTGCGGATCGGCCATTCGATCGTCGTCCTGTCGCGCCGGCCGGGGCGTATCCGGGAGATCGTCGCGGTCGACCAGCCGCTGTCCGAGCGCACATCCGGCGATGCCGGACTGGAAGCCATCCAGCGCCGGTTGTGGGACCTGATGCGCGACGAAGCAAGAGCCGCCGACGCCGAGTTGCTGCATGCCTGAGCCTGCGACGAGCAACGGCGAGCGGCTGACGGTAGCGTTTCGCGGCGGCGGGTTCGCGCCGCGCCCGGTGCGCGGTATCGGGCTCGCGGTTTTCGTCGTGCTCATCGCGGTCGCGGAAGCCGGCACGCGCAGCGGTGTAATCTCGGCCCTGACACTGCCGCGCCCGTCCAATGTGCTGGCGACGTTCGGCGACCTTTACCAGTCCGGATTGCTTTGGAAACATCTGCTGCCATCGTTGTCGCGGCTCGCCGTCGGCGCGTTGATTGGTGCGAGTGCCGGCATTACGGTCGGTGTGTTGATCGGCCTGTTCAGCTATGTGCGCTCCGGCCTCGTGCCGCTGGTTGCGGCGCTGTTTCCGATACCGAAGATCGCCTTGTTGCCGCTGTTCGTGATCTGGTTCGGGATCGATGAAGGGTCGAAATACGCCCTGATCGCGTTCGGCACGTTCACGCCGACGGTGGTCGCCACCTATGGTGCCGTCGACAACGTCGAGCGCACGTTGATCCGGATGGGCCAGAGCTTCGGGCTGCCGTGGCTATCGATCGTGCGCAAGATCGTCCTGCCGGGCGCCATGCCGGGGATACTGTCCGGCCTGCGGATCAGCCTTTCGATCGCGATCATCCTGCTGGTTGCCGCCGAGATGATCGGCGCGGAGTACGGCATTGGTGCCTATATTCTGCAGGCCGGTTCCGTTTATGACCTGGAGGCGCTGTTTGCCGGAGTGGTCATGCTGTCGTGTTTCGGTGTGATCGTGAGTTCGGTGATTACGTTGATCGAGCGGCGGTTCCTGGCATGGCGGACGTGAGGTGGCGGTTCTGTGCTGTGGCCCGATACGGTCAATGCTCTCAGCACCTTGCGAAGGCCCAGTCTACAATGTAGCGGAAGTGGGGTAATCAGGCCCCTGATTGCGTGACATGCCAATCTCCCATCATCGATCGCTTTGCCTGCAATAACAGAGCGTTATGGCATAATGTCGGAGATGCCTGGGTGACCAGATTCAATGTTGTTTTAACTGATTTCAGCACTGGAATGCGCGGTCATCTTCAAGAAATTCCAACCGAACGGCTCGGGCGTGCTCGCTGCCGCAGGTGTTTTCCGACTCACGCGGCGACTGACTTCAGCAAACGGTACGTCATGGCCAACTCGTTTCATGCTGTTTGCAGGTCCACCATTCGGGCGAGCCGAACTTGTAGCGATCGCAATATTCATAGGCCGAGGCTGTGGAAATCATCGCTGCCAACATGAGTGCCATCAAAAGAAATCGTACCATCATTCACCTCGATTGTTCCGTGATCCTCGTGCGGGCGCCAAAATAGGGGCTCTGATTGAGTGCAATCAATCTCATTTGTCCGGCCGCTAGCAATCTCCCAGCCGCTCGATCGTCTCGAACAGCTTCTTTCCGTCGTGCGACGAGGCAAACGATTGATGGTGAGCAGGATGCCAGTCCTGCGTCATCACGACATGAGCAAAGCGACCCTCAAGTTTGCTGATAATTGGCGCGACACCATCTCCATCCGGTACGGCGAGGCTGCCACCGGCGCAGAAATCCCGCTGCACATCAATGACCAACAGAGCATCGTTGGAGCCGAATTCGAAGTTCGACATTGTCATTGCGTCCTGTCGTAGCGAGCCAGTCTCTGGTCAACTTGGCAAATAAGTTCCTTAAGCGCGGCGCCAAGCCTAACAGGGTATGAAGGCGCCTTGTCGAGCCCGCGCAAGAGTTCGGGAAGTTGGACCTCCGCCATTTACTGGTTTGCGGGCGAGGCTCACGCCACGCCGCCGTGGGGTCACGTCATACCGTAAATCGGCTGACAGCTTCTTATAGATGCGAAACCCCAACATTGATCTGGCGCAATTTGCATCTGGTCTTCAAGGTCTTCCGGAAGCGCCGTTTTTCGTTGTCTCGGCATAGTAGGTAAGGCATTCACCGGTTTGACCGCGCACAACACGGCGGCCGGCGAGAGGGCCGCGATATTCGGTGACCACGGTGCATTGCGTTTCCTGACCGTCCGGCTCGTGCCCGTAGATGACGACCCAGTCACCGGTTTTAGCAAGATCATGGGCCCGTTGCGTGTTGGAGAAGAGAGCCGTGAATGACCAGTTCTTGCGGGTCGTGTGAAGCACCGGAAGCCAGGCCCGTCCCTCGGGGTTGAAACGTTTTGGAGCAATCTTCTGCAATTTACCGGCTGCGGCTTTCTCACGGTATTCGCGATCTACGTCGAGCAGCAGTGACACGGGCGGCATTGCCCCGCGAGTCGTGCCACGAAAGCGCCGGCGGTCGAGATGTTCGCGGACAACGGCACGGATGGCTGCAGTTCGTTTTGCACCAACGCCGTGCAAAGCCTCTAGCCGGCCGTCGAGCGCGGCCAACTCAAGCGCTTCGAGCGTATCGACGTGCAGTTCATCATGAATGCGCCGGGCCAGGTCCGGACCGACACCAGGTAGTGTCTGGAAGAGTTGTTCCGGATCGAGTTCGCCCGTGAGCCGGTCGAGCGCCGCCCAGCTACCGGTTTCCAGAATTTCGACGATTGCGGCGGCGATGCCGCGGCCAATAGCGGGCAATTCAACGAGACCGGAAGTGCCTTTGGTGGCGAGGAGTTCGCTGACCGGTGTTGAAAGGGATTCGAGCGTATCCGCTGCCCGCCGGTACGCGGAGACACGAAACCCGTCGGCCTGCTGGACGCTAAGCAGTTCGGCCATCTGGCGAAGTCTGTTGGCAAGTTCAGCGTTTTCCGATGTTGTCATGGCTTTGTCCGATCGCTGGAGGGCGAGGGTGTCCCGGTCCTCATCTCGGCGCTCCAATCGCAGGCAGTCACTACTATTCAAAATCGAGCGTCAGATGGTGACATTGATCGTCATCAATGTCCGGTCGATGAGCGTTGGCGGGCTGCTGCACTCATCGCGCGAGCATGTTTCATGCCCGATGGCTGGGCTCCGCGCTGTGGCCAGCAAGTCTTGAAGCGGGTCGCGTCGTCTTTTGCTTGATCTGCGTCAACGCGTGCCGCCAGAAAATGCACCGGAAATAGCGCAAACTCGACACTGGGGAGTTTCGTCGATGGCCCGTTCTGCATCGCGCTCGATCGGGCAAATTCGCTGACACCAACAATCGCGACTGTAGCCGTATCCTGGCGATCAGTTGCTGGGGCTACCGACTAATGCCAAGAAAGCAGTTCACTTGCGCGCTTGCTATCATTGCGTTCGCGACATGGCCGGTGGAGGCCAAGAATCGCCATGCCTTGCTGATCGGCAATCAGGACTACCCAAAAGCGGTTGGCCGGCTGGCCAATCCGATAAACGACATCAACCTCATCGAAACAGCATTGCGTCGGCTGGATTTCCGAATTGCACGCGTTGAGAACGCCGCGCTCGGGGAAATGTATGCAGCACTCAGTGCGCATAGCCGTCGCGTGCGACGTGCGGGTCCCGGCGCCATCAGCTTCCTCTACTACTCAGGGCACGGTGCGCAGGATGCGACGACGCGCACAAACTATCTCATTCCCACAGACGTGTCCTCGATCGATGATGCGCGATTGTGGGATCAATCGCTCCGTCTGACGGATGTAACGCGGCAGTTGCGCGAACAGGCCGGCAATGCCTCGCACTTCGTCGTGTTTGATGCCTGCCGCAACGTTCTCAAAGTCCGCAAGGCCGGTGCCAAGGCTTTGGTCCAGTCGAAAGGATTCATCGCGGTTCCCAAGGTCACGGGAATGCTTATTGCGTATGCGACCGCGAGCGGTGAGACGGCGTCGGATGTCGGCGCCGGTTCAGGGCCCTATGCGCAGGCGCTCGCTGCCGAACTCGTTAGGCCGGGCGTCGAAGCCGTTACTATGTTCCGCAATGTTCAAATCACCGTCTTTCAGAAGACGGGACAGGAACCATGGCTTGATTTCGGCTATCTCGGCCGGATTTACCTCGCCGGAAAATTGGCACCGGGGCAGAAGGTCCCCGAGGCAGACATGGAACGCATGAAAGACCGTCTGGCTGCATTGCAGAAGGAACTTGAAAAGAAAAGGGCACCGGGCCCGGCTGCCAAGCGAGAATATCGCGCGGGTGATACGTTTCGTGACTGCCCAGCTTGTCCCGAGATGGTTGTCCTGCCGGACACTGGGCGGATTCGGCGAATTGCAGTGAGCAAATTCGAGATCACGTTCGAGAACTGGATCGCTTGCACGCGCGACGACGACTGCGGCTACCACCGTCCAAAGGATCACGGATGGGGGCGTGGTAGACGGCCCGTCATCTATGTTTCGAAGATCGATGCTGAGCTGTATGCGAATTGGCTCAGCCGCACAGCGAAAGCAACATACCGGTTGCCAACGGATCGCGAGTGGATGTACGCCGCACAGGCGGGCGAGGCCCAATTAATGGGCCCTCTGTCATCCAAGAGTGCCAATTTCGATGATAGCGTACGGCCGGGTGGCACGTATCTGGGCAAGACGGCTCAGGTCGGTTCATATCCTGCCAACCGCTTTGGCCTGCACGATATGGCCGGCAACGTGGCGGAGTGGGTGCAAGAGGGCTGGGCAAAGGGTGGCTCGTGGTATGACGATCGCAAGCAGATCGCGCCCGCCTGTGCGCCAGCGGTATTCCGCCAGCGCACGCCAGCCTGTAGTCGGTTTCCGAATTCTACGAGAACTCGACCCCTGAGATTTTCCAAACTCAACTACGAAAATTGCCCTGTCCCAAACGATCGTGACAGAGGGAGACCCACCCCCTTCAAAACCTACTGCTGGCGGCGCTGCAGGCGTCCCACGACCACGTTTTCAGCCTTCTTCAGTCTCGGCTTTTGCTGCAGGCTGAAGCTTTTGAGCGCTGCCCGGCGCACCCTTTCATTCGTGTAGGCGTAAAGCTCAACGATATCGACTCTCTGGTCGGCATTGCCAATCGGTTGTTCATCCGCCTTGCCGCCAAGACCTTCGATGAGGAAACGCGTGAACAGTCCGATGCCGAATTCCGGATCTTCAAGCGTATGTTGATCTCGGTCTGCCGCAGAGAGAACGACCAAGCCTGGCACCGCGATGTCCGGGAACACCTTGATGTCGCGCTCTGGCAGATTGGGCGGTGTTGCGCCGACCACACCGGGTCGACCGCCAAAGTCCGCCTCGATCAGAAGCATAATGGATCGTGCATTCAACTTGCTGAGGTTCGCATAGAGTAGCGACAGCGGAAAAGCTCGCGTGCCAAGCTCGCCGAGGTTGGCATCGACGGGCAACAAATAACTCTCATCGCTGTCAGCTGCGCTCGAACCATGGCTCGACACGTAGATCAATACTTCCGAACGCGGATTACGTCGCAGCATTTCGGCCAAATCGCCGGTCGGGTTGTCAATCGAGCCGAACATCTTTTGGAGATCGGCCAGGGTCGCGTCCTTGAGGCTGATGATGTTCTCTTCACGATAACCCATGTGTTCGATGAGCAGAGCCTTCAGCGCATCGGCGTCACGGTGACCGTTCTCATTTGGCATGAGTCCGGCTTCATCGTAGTGCTTTATTGCCAATCAGCACTGCGATGTCGCCTTCTTTGGGCTGCGTGACGGGGAGACGGCGGAAGATCGTACGCACCTTGGTGATCGTCTGGCTGCTCGAAACCGGAGCACATTGCAGAAGCGGGACCGTGCCGCAAAGTGCGATACTGGCCGCGGCCTCGATCCTTTCGATATCAGCCAATGGCAAATAAGAGCCGAGTTGGAGGCACTGGGTGTCGCACCACGTAATTCCCCGGGCCTTCAGTTCCTTGCGCCTCGCCGTTGTCAGGAACGCAGGAGCGGGCATACACATCTGTTTGCCGCAGACCTTGAGGCCCGGGCGGGGGCCATAGGTGTCCACCAGGAGATTGTAGATATCTTGTGGCACGCAACGCTGTGCCGCCGGCCGAACCTGTCGGGCTGCCACTGCCGCAACCTCTGTTTCGCGCTCCGTTTTGGCAACCTCCGTCTTTTCGCACTCAGCGAACAGTTTGCGTTGGCTCGGCCGATCGGTCAGCGCGCTGGGCTGGCGCCCAAGGGCATTTGCAATCTGGAACTCGCGAAACGCACGACGGGTCTGAGGCCCGGCAACACCGTCAATGGAACCAGGATCGTAACCCAGCTTGCTGAGGCATTCCTGGATAAGGGCGACATCGGCCAGTTCTTCTCCGCGCTCCGGGGCTCGTTCGGTGACTATTGTTCGGCAGCGGCCGTTGCGCCAGGTAAACCCGCTGTCGCATACGCAACGCTTCAAGCGTCTCGAGTAATGCGCATTGCTGCCACATCTAGGTGCCTCGACAATGCGCACGCAGCGACGCCGCCGGCCACTTCTGGACCACCGGTAACCGCCACGACAGGCACATCTTCTCGGATTATCGGGGCGGCTGACCGCTCCGGCCCCGTAGCGCCGCCGACAAGCAGCGTCAGCTTGCCTTCTCGTCTGCTCCGACCGTATGGCTCTCTCGATGATCGCAAGTGGAAGTTCGAGCCTGGTTCCCGGTCGTCGCTCCCGCTCGCTCGCATATTCATCCAACGTTTGGACGTTTCCTTTCCTTTCAGACGTCGGATACTGTGCCGAAGCCGTACTAACCCAAGAGATGCTGACAAATCCAATGCACAGCAGAGTACAACAGCAATTTGCTAACGCCAGCAACACGCTTTTCATCACACGTACTCCTTCAAAAGAGAACCGACACGAAGTCGCCAAGAATTAATTTCAACCGCACTGGTGGCGGAGCATAACGTGTCGTCGAAAGCTACATTGGAGTTAAGCGTAGTAGCCATTAACCATGGGCGTGTTGACGCAAATCAAGGCGCGGCGCATCGTCGACGGCCATGTTGTGGAGGTCTGGGATATCCCATCTGTTCATTCAGAACCTGCACCGCCGAAAGGGTAGGTTTACGGCATCGCTGTGAGCCGCAACCAGTGTTGCCTAATAACAAGAGGTTTCCAGCCTCGACCTGCATGCTATTGCGCCCATTTCAGCAGTTCGGAGGCAGAAACATGGATGCTGCAACCCGCAAACAAATCATCACGATCATTGACGACATCGATGACATGACGATCGCGACAGTTCGCGACGACGGCTACCCGCAGGCAACCACAGTCAGCTACGCCAATGACGGCTTGACGATCTTCTTCGGAACGATTTCCGTTTCACAGAAGGCCCGGAACATTGCGTCCAACAACAAGGTGTCACTGACGATCAATCGGCCCTACGCGACGTGGGACGACATTGAAGGTGTCTCCCTCTCCGGCACAGCCGTATTGATTGCCGACGAGGCGGAGAAGGAAAAGGTCGGCGCCCTGTTATTCAAGAAGTTCCCTCAGATCGAAAATTACACGCCGCCCGATTTGCCACCGGAGGCCCTGGTGCTTTTCCGCATTGAGCCGCAGTTCATTTGCCTGCTCGACTACCGAAAGGGCTTCGGCCACACGGAGCTCTTTGAACTTTAGGAGCGCGACATGTCTTCGAATGGCGCGACGTCAGACAATATTGCGCAGGCTTCGACCAGACTAGCTGATGCTACTCTAGGTGACCGGCACGATCAGATCATCAAGTCTATCGCACTGCTGTCAACAGGATCAGCCGAAGCGCATCCGGAACACCAGCGCGGAACATGGAAGCCCCAGTGGTTGTGGCTGCTCACTTCGCGTCGCTGGATGGACGTGCCCGTCAATTTCTTTGTCATCGAGCACCGCCACGGTCTGGTCCTGTTTGACACTGGTCTCGATCCGGTAATTGCCTCTGACCCGAATTATATAACGCATCCGGTCGGTCGGTTCCTGCTGAAGAGGATTTTCCGGTTTCGTATCGGCGAACAAGATCGGCTGGACAGAAAGCTGCGTGACGCAGGTTTCCGAGCTGAAGACGTGAAGAAGGCCGTGATCTCGCATCTCCATTTCGACCACGTTGGCGGCATCGCGCACATTCCTCAGGCCGAACTCATCGTGAGCAGGCGGGAATGGGACGTGCTATCCGAGCCCCATCCCGAATATGAGTGGGTCCTCCGCGAACACATCGAATTGCCAAATGCGAAATGGCGCCCTGTCGAATTTGTGCCAACAGACGACCCCTTGTTCGTTCCGTTCGAAGGATTTTTTGACGTTATGAGCGACGGCTCGCTTATTCTACTGCCGACGCCAGGCCATACACCGGGCTCAATTTCGCTACTCATACGTACACCGCAGCTGCCACCGATACTTCTGATTGGAGACCTGGCCTACAGCGCCGCTATGCTGATGGAGGACAAGGTCCCAGGCACGGGCGATGCGATGTTGCTTCGTCAGTCCTATGCCAAGGTGCGTCATCTGAAGCAGATGCTGCCGAAACTTGTTCTCATTCCATCACACGATGCCGCGGCATCGGAGGCGTTCAAATCTATGCTGGCGAGCAGTTAGGTAGATGCGCTCACGATGGCTAACTGAATCTTCTCCTGGCCGTGTCGGCAAACATCCGCATGAACCATTTCTCTGCTTCCACCGCGACCAGACTGAGCGCTGAAAGCCCAACACAGATTGCCAGGTCGAGTGCCGGAAGCGGCTGGGTATGGAAAATCGCATTGAACGGAGGAAAATAGATGATCATGAGCTGAAGTGCTGCCGCCAGCAGGACTGCACCTACCATCGGTATGTTGCTCAGGAGGCCAATTGTAAAAAGCGAGTCGCGCTCGCTGCGCACCGCGAGTGAATGGAACAACTGCGACAGTGTCAGAACGGTAAACACGATCGTCTGCCAATACTCCACGCCACGCGACAGGGCCCAGGCCTGCGAGGCGACGGATACGCCGCCAACAAACAGGCCGAACCACAGAATGTGCTGCCACATGCCCCCGGCAAATAGGCTCTCTCCCGGTGCTCGTGGCGGGCGATGCATGATGTGACGATCGGCAGGCTCAGCAGTGAACGCCAGTCCCGGCAGACCGTCTGTCACGAGATTGATCCAGAGAATGTGGATGGGCAGCAGCGGAATGGGCAGACCGAACAGCGGTGCTAGTACGAGGGTCCAGATCTCCCCGGAGTTGGAACTCATCGTATCTTTTACAAACTTGCGGATGTTGTCGTAGACGCGACGCCCTTCACGCACTGCCGATACAATCGTCACGAAATCATCATCGAGCAGCACCATATCTGCGGCTTGTCGGGCGACATCCGTACCCTTTTGGCCCATAGCCACGCCGATGTTGGCGAGCTTCAGTGCCGGGGCATCATTCACGCCGTCACCGGTCATCGCAACGAAGCCGCCATGTTCCTGAAGAGCTGCCACTATGCGGATCTTCTGCTGGGGACTAGCCCGCGCATAAACATGAATGTGCTCAACGCACCGGGCAAAATCCGCTTCGCTCATTTCATCAATTTGACGGCCCGTGAGCACATCATCACTGTCCGTGGCGATACCCAGCCTTGCCGCTATGGCACGCGCCGTACCTGGGTGATCGCCTGTGATCATGACGGGAACGATACCTGCCGCGATGCACTCCCTGACCGCCGCCTCTGCTCCTTTCCTCGGCGGGTCGATCAGTGCTGCAAAGCAGATCAAGGTCAGTTCGCTTTCGCTTTCCGAGGTCAGTCGCTGCGGGGCGTTCTCGAATTCTTTGTACGCTACGGCAAGGACACGATACCCCTGACCTGCGAGGCGCTCGGCCCTTTCGAGTTCACGTACACAATCGAATGAACCGCCTCCGATATGGCTGATGCAGCGCGGAAGCACGGCTTCAGGTGCGCCCTTGCAGTAGAGCACGGCGGCACCATTCGCATCATGCAGCGTGCTCATGCGCGCGCGCTCGGCATCAAAGGCCAGTTCAGCAATGCGCGGGAACTCGGCTTCCAGACGAGATTTTTGGAAGCCGGATGCGTCGGCTGCTTCGACCAATGCAAGTTCCGTGGGTTCGCCGGACAGGTGACCTTCGCCATCGCTGCGCACATCGTTTGACAGTGCAAGGGCCCGGCCGGCTTCCGCGGCAATTTCTTCGTCGAGTTCGGCGAGAGTGGCGACTTCGTTGCCGTCACTCACGATGCGCTCGAGCCGCATCTTGTTTTCAGTAAGCGTACCGGTCTTGTCGGCGCATATGTAGCTAACCGACCCCAGTGTTTCGACTGCCGGGAGCCGGCGAATGAGGGCGTTCTTGGTTCCAAGTTTGCTGGCGCCAAAGGCGAGCGAAATTGTTACGACTGCGGGCAGAGCTTCGGGCACTGCAGCAACGGCAAGCGAAACAGCTGTTAGAAACATCAACAGCACGGGTTCGCCACGCGACACGCCGAAAATGAAGAACAGCGCACAGATGCCGATTATGGCAATGGCCAGTCTGCTGCTGAAGGTTGCGAGACGGCGCTGCAGCGGAGTGGCAGCCGGGGTCGTCGTGCTCAGCAGGCTCGCAATCCTGCCCAGCTCGGTTTGCATGCCGGTTCCGATGACGACGCCGCGACAGTGGCCGCGTGTCACGAGCGTGCCCTTGAACACCATGTTCGATCGGTCGCCGATCGGCAGATCAGTTGCGTCTAGCACTTCGGCTGTTTTGTCAACAGGCGTCGACTCGCCGGTCAACATCGACTCGTCAATTTGAAGGTCGGCGCCCTCAAGCAGGCGCAGGTCGGCCGGAACTGCATCACCGGCCTCCAATAACACCATGTCACCGGGAACCAGTTCGTCCGCGGGAATAGTTGCGACGGCCCCTTCGCGCAAAACCCGGGCACTGGGAGCCGCGAGTTGGCGCAGCGCCGCAATCGCTTGTTCGGCACGGTACTCCTGCACAACACCGAAGACCGCGTTGACTACGACGATGAGGAGAATCAGGATCGAGTCCTGCGGGTCGCCGATGATACCGGCGATGATGGCAGCACCGATGAGCACTACGATCAGCGCATCGGAGAATTGTGCGAGCAGCATGTGCCAGACGCTGCGTTGGCCCTGCTCTGGCAGCACGTTCGCACCATGCCTGCTCAGGCGTTCTGCCGCCATTCGGCACGACAGGCCTTGATCGTTGCTTTCGAGAAGACGGATCACTTCGTCCCGCTCGAGGCAGTGCCACGGCGGGCTGTTCGACCCCGGCGCTTCAGCGTCCACAGGGAAGATCTGCTGAACCGGCCGATCGGTCATACGTCACCTTCTGCCTGCAAGGATTATCTTTGTCGCCGTGCACCGAGTGTCCTGGGAAGTCCATCAGCCAGCCGGTCGTGCAGCAATCGATTGGCACGAATAAATATTCGAGCTGCCGACCCACACCGCAATCAATCGCCGGTTCGTCGAAACGGCCAGCTTGCTCCGCGTGCTTGTCCTAACCCATCGAATTGACCCAGATAATTGATCCAGCGCAACGCGACCGGCGCAGACTCGGTTCGGACTTGCGCAAACGGTCTGATGGGCAGCACTCATGAATTTCACGCCTTCCATATCGGAATTGCATCTTGCGACGTGGAAGCTCACCACGGCCATCCGTTTCCGGTTCTCTATTTGGCCTCCCTGTCGGCCCGCGTGAGCGGCGGCGTGCCGGCAGGCGTTGCCGGAGCAACGGGGCGCATCCAACGCATTGATGTTGCTGTGAAGTATGCCGGTTGTGTCGCCTGTGCGCTCAAGACGATTGAGAGCGGGAATTTTAGCCGGCGGCGGCCGAGCAGGCGTTTGACTTAGGTCTAAGCGCCTGTCCACGAATTCGGTTTAAATGACCGCATGCGCATTGGCTTCCTCATCAATCCGATTGCAGGTATGGGTGGACGTGTCGGGCTCAAGGGTACCGATGGCGTCGTCAGTGAAGCGTATCGGCTTGGTGCCCGGCCGATCGCCGAGGCGCGGGCGATGGAGACGCTGCGAACGTTGCGCCAGAGGATAGACCTTCCCGGACCGATTGAGTGGATCACCTGTTCGGGCGAGATGGGTGAAGCGGCGCTCATCGGCAGCGGCTTCGATAACATCGCGGTCGTCCATCAAACGTCTGAGGTGCCATCACAGTCCGATACGGAGCAGGCCGTCAGGGCCTTTCTCGATGCGAACGTCGAATTGATCGTGTTCTGCGGTGGTGACGGCACGGCCAGGGATGTCGCGCTGACGGCCAATGATCGCATTCCAATTATCGGCATTCCATCCGGCGTGAAAATGTACTCGGGCGTTTTCGGTGTCTCGCCCCGCCGTACTGCTGAGATTATCGCGGCCTTCATGCGCGGTGTTCTCAGCTGCGCGCGCGTCGACATTCTCGATCTTGACGAGGAGAAATATCGCCGGGACGAGTGGGCTGTCCGCCTTGTGACCTCTGCAACCACGCCGTTCGAACCGACCTACACGCAGGCAGCGAAGGCCCTTCTCGTCGCAGAGAGCGATATCGAGATCAAAACCGGGATTGCCAGGGACGTTCAGGAGCGGATCAACGCCAACCCCGAAACCGTCTATATTCTCGGCCCGGGCAGCACAGTGCAGTTCGTGGCCAATTATCTCGGGCTCGAAAAGACGCTTCTGAGCATCGATGCGCTACTCGGCAACAGGATCATTGCGCGCAACCTCAACGAGGCCGGGCTGCTGGAGCTGACCGGGCACCATGCCGATATCGAACTGATCCTGAGCCCGATCGGGGCACAAGGGTTCGTCCTCGGCCGCGGCAACCTCCAGATCAGCCCCGACGTGATGCGATGCATCGGGATGGATCACGTCACAGTGCTTGCCACTCCGGCCAAGCTGGAACGATTGCAGGCCTTGCGGTTCGACACCGGCGATGCGGCGTTGGATCGGACGTTCGCACGACGGCGGTATCTTCCAGTTACTATCGGCTACCGCCGCCGCAGACTGGTTCCCGTTGAAGTCTGATGTCGTTCGAACCGGGACATGCCGGCGCGGAATATTGATCTGCAGCAAAGACCTGCAAATGGGCAGGTGTAGGATCTTCAGCGCATCAATGAGGGTCGCGCATGGTCTTTACGCCGCATACGAATGCCGAACGACGCCAGATGCTTGATGCGACTGGTGTCGCGCAGATGGAGGACCTTTTCGATGATGTCCCGGCCGATGTCCGGTTTCCGGAATTGGACCTGCCATGCCCCCTCTCCGAGCTTGAACTTCAAGGCGAACTTCATGAGCTCGCCGAACGCAATGTGGTGGTTTCCAGTGCGCCATCGTTCCTCGGGGCTGGCAGCTACAATCATTTCATACCGGCAACCGTCGATTACGTGCTCCAGCGTGGCGAGTTCTATACCGCCTATACGCCCTACCAGCCGGAAATGAGTCAGGGCTTCCTGCAGGCCATGTTCGAATACCAAACCATGATCTGTCGCTTGACGGGCATGGAGGTGAGCAACGCCAGCCACTACGACGGTGCGACCTCTCTTGCTGAAGCCGTGTTGCTCGCGCTCAACGAAGCAGATGACGAACGCAGCAAGGTCATCATGTCGGCCTCTGTCCACCCGCACTATCGCGATGTCGTAAGCACCTATTTAACAGGCACGGAGGCCAACTTGGTTGTGCCTGATACGTCGGGCCCGCGCACCATGGAGCTGGTGGCGCAAGTCGATGCGCAGACGGCGGCCCTGGTCATCCAGACCCCGGATTTTTTGGGTCGACTGGTGGACTTGCGTGGCGTCGCGGAGCGGGCCCGCGAAGCTGGTGCGATGCTGATCGTCATGGCCGATCCGATATCCCTTGGCTTGTTTCAACCGCCCGGCGCATATGGTGCCGACATCGTCGTTGCCGACGGCCAGCCTCTGGGCATCCCGCCTGCATTCGGAGGGCCCTCACTCGGCATCTTCGCAACCCGGCGCAAGTATGTTCGCCGTCTTGCCGGACGGATTGTCGGGGAGACCACGGATGTCAATGGTCAGCGCGGCTATGTCCTGACGCTTGCCACGCGCGAGCAGCACATCCGCCGCGCCAAGGCGACGAGCAACATCTGCACGAACTCGGCCCTCGGCGCGCTGGCCGCTGCAGTATATCTCGCAACACTCGGAGACCGGGGACTGCGGCGGGTTGCAGAACTCTGCTACCACAAGAGCCACTATGCCGCCGCACGGATCGCCGAATTACGGGGCGTTCAGGTCAATCCGGATGAACCGGGCGTGGAATTCTTCAAGGAGTTCGTCATCGAGTTGCCCCGTCCGGCGGACGACGTCAACAGTTGCCTGCGCGAGGATCATGGCATCATCGGCGGCGTCGATCTCGGCCGGTTCTTCCCCGGCCAGGAGAACCGCCTGCTCCTTGCCGTAACTGAAATGAACACACGTGCGCAAATTGATGGTCTCGTTGCGGCATTGAGCAAGGTGACGGCGGGATGAAACAGGTGAACCAACCGAATACCGGCGCCGAACCGACGCTGTTCGAAAAGAGCGTTCCCGGCCGCACCGGCACTACCCTGCCCGACTGCGACGTCCAAGAGTCTATATTGCCGGCGGATCTCTTGCGTCCATCGGTCAGGCTTCCGGAGGTGTCCGAGCAACAGGTGGTGCGCCACTTCCTGCGCCTCTCCCAGCGCAACTATGGTGTCGATTCCGGCTTCTATCCGCTGGGTTCGTGCACGATGAAGCACAATCCCAAGGTCAATGAGCAGATTGCCCGGCTGGCCGGTTTCACACATCTGCATCCGCTTCAAGACACCGAGACCGTGCAGGGCGCATTACAACTGATGTATGAATTGCAGGATTTCTTGATGGAGATCGGTGGCTTTGCCGCGGTGTCGCTACAGCCGGCGGCCGGCGCACAGGGAGAGCTGACAGGTCTGCTGATGATGCGCGCCTACCATACGGCGCGCGGAGAAGGCCAACGGGATGTCGTCCTAATTCCCGATACGTCGCACGGGACCAATCCGGCATCCGTGACCATGGCGGGCTATATCGCCGTTGAGGTGCCCTCCGATCGCGACGGCAATGTCGACCTCGATGCCGTGCGCACCGCCTGTAATGACAGGCTTGCCGGCATCATGCTCACGAACCCCAACACCCTCGGATTGTTTGAACGCCGGATTCGTGAACTAGCGGATCTCGTGCACGGTTGCGGTGGCCTCGTCTATGGCGACGGGGCCAACATGAACGCGCTTACTGGGATCGTTCGGCCCGGTGAACTCGGGCTCGACCTCATGCACTACAACCTGCACAAAACCTTCGCGACGCCGCATGGTGGCGGCGGCCCCGGGTCGGGGCCGATCGGTGCGAGCGAGACACTGGCTCCCTTCCTGCCCGGTCCGACCGTTGAGAGGCGGGCCGGATTAGAGAGCAGCGGCAATGTCTATGACCTCAAGATACCGGAACACTCGGTCGGCAGGACCACTGCATTCCTTGGCAACTTCGCGATGTTCGTGCGTGCCTACACGTACATTCGGGGACTTGGCGCAAGCGGGCTTCGCAACAATGCTTTACACGCCGTTCTCAACGCCAACTATCTCCGCCGGCATCTTGGCGCCGACTACCCCATCCCGTTCGACCGCATCTGCATGCACGAATTCGTTTGTGAGGGTTGTCCGGAAGGCAGTGACGTCCGCGCGTTTGATGTGAGTAAGCGTTTGATGGATTTCGGTTTTCATCCACCAACAAATTATTTTCCTCTAACTGTCCGCGAAGCGCTGATGATCGAGCCGACCGAGACCGAGGACAAAGCGACACTTGATGACTTCGTCGCCGCGTTGAAACATATCGCCCAAGAGGCTCGTCAAGACCCTCGACTGCTGCTCGATGCGCCGAGTTCGACACCGGTTGGCCGACTTGATGAAGTTAAAGCGGCGCGGGAACTTGTCGTATGTGGCTCGGAACCGACATGAAACTCTGGCAAAGGCCGGTCGGAGCGTCGTTCGGGCCCGGGCGGAGTTGATTGGTGTCAATGAAGCACCGCGACTTGGGTGCTTGGCTGATCCAATGGACTGCAATCCTGAAAAGACAGCGGGTTTAATCACGCACTCCGAAGCCGGCACGATACCGGGCTTGTTCGCCCGGCGGGCGGCGAAAAGTCCAGAAGCGGTTGCCTATTGCGAGTTCGATGAGGAACGGAAACTCTGGCGTGAATTCACGTGGGCAGAGATGGCCCGACGGGTTGACCATTCTAGGGCATTGCTCGCGAGAGAGGGTTTGAAGCCGCGCGATCGTATCGGGCTGTTCTTGCGCAATGGCGTCGACTGGGTGGCCTTCGACATTGCGTCTTTGGCAAGCGGTCTTGTAACCGTGCCTCTCTACCTTCATGACAGCGGAGCAAGCACCGCGAGTATTCTCAAAGATGCCCAATGCCGTCTTCTCGTAGTTGACCGCTTGGAGCACTGGCAATCGCTGGCCGCCGAAATCGATCCCGGCTCGGGTCTGGAGGCGGTATTGATCAACGAAGACGTTCCCGATGAGGTTCTGGAAAGAGCGAACAGCGGGCCAAGAGTTATCTCCATTGGGCCGGATACGACCGGTCCCGCAATCGCCCCGATCAGTTGCAGCTGCGAGGCCAACGAACTCGCGACACTGATTTATACGTCCGGTACGACTGGCGAACCAAAGGGAGTGATGCTTTCACACAAAGCGATCTTGTGGAATGCGGAAGCGGTAACGCACTTCATTTCACCGCTGCCAAGCGACGTCTTTCTTTCGCTTCTGCCACTCGCTCACGCCTTTGAGCGTACACTTGGCTACTATCTACCAATGATGGTTGGGGCTCGAGTTTGCTATGCCAGATCGCCTGATACGTTGGGCGAGGATTTTGCGTCGGTGCGCCCGACCGTATTTCTCGGCGTACCGCGGCTCTATGAGAGGGTCGTTGCGAGGATAAGATCCCAGGCCCGTTCCAACTTGGTGAAGCTTTGGCTTCTCAACTTGACGGAGGCAATCGGCTGGCAGCGCTTCCAGTCGAGCCGCGGGCGAGCGCCAGCGCCAGCGCCAAACATTCTCCGACGTTGGCTGTGGCCGGTTCTGGATTGGCTTGTCGCCGCTCGGATCAAGAAGGCATTCGGTGGCCGGTTGCGGATTGCCGTCAGCGGCGGTGCACCACTCGACGGCGGCGTCGCGCGATTGCTGTGTGGCATTGGGCTCCCATTGGTCGAAGGCTATGGCCTGACCGAAGCCGCTCCGGTGGTCACGGCAACAACGTTTGAGGACAGTTTCCCAGGTTCCGTAGGCCGGGCATTGCGTGGCGTTAAACTGAAGATTGGTCCGAAAGATGAGCTGTTCGTGCAAACTCCGTCGCGGATGCTCGGTTACTGGAACAATGTGCAGGCGACAAGTGAGGCTGTCGATCGATTGGGTTGGTTGAAGACCGGCGATACTGCCATGATCAAGGATGGCAGGGTCTTCATCACCGGACGCCTGAAGGAGTTGATCACCCTTTCAACCGGCGAAAACGTAGCCGCGGGCAACGTCGAGGCGGTTGTCGCCCAGGATCCGCTTTTCGATCAGGTTTGTGTTGTTGGCGACGGTAGACCCTGTCTCGTTGCTATCGTTGTGATTGGCCGCGAGGCTTGGCTCGATCTCGCCGCACGGACTGGTTTGGATCCGAGCCAGCCGAATGCGGCACCGGCGATTTCCAAATTACTCGAACGCATTGCGAAAAGAACTGCGCATCTATCCCGCTCCGCCCAAATCCGTGACGTCATTGTGGCAGCCGAACCCTGGACCGTCCGGAATGGTCGTCTCACTCCGACGCTGAAAATCAAACGACGGGCAATTGAAAAGTGCAACAGCGTCGAGATTGCTGCTGCTTACGCCAAGCGTTCGAAGTCGTGTTTGCCGGAGGTGCTGCATGGCTGAGGCTGCTGCTCGAAAGCCGGTGTCGCCGACACTTGATCAGGCGACAATCGCTGATCGAACGTTGTCCATCATCATCGAACTTGCAGAGGAATTGCATCCCGGCCGGAGCGCGAGAAACATCGCCAGCACAAATAGCGATCTGGATCGTGACCTCGGCTTTGACAGTCTCGGCCGGGCCGAGCTGATATTACGATTGGACAGAGCCTTCAAGGTGCGCCTCCCTGATCGCCTGATAGCTGATGCAAGAACACCTTCGGATTTGATCAATGCAATATTGGCGGGGGAGCCGGCCTCGCTGGCACTTGGTCAGGCTGAGGTCAAGCCGCCGGAGGCGCTGGCCACGGTGATGGCGCCGGCGACCGCAACAACCCTGGTACAGGTTCTGCAGTACCATGCGGAGGCCCATCCCGAGCGCCCGCATATTGGCATTTGGCAAGGTGATCGAATTTCGGAGGGGTTTGATTACGGCGAATTGCACGGTGAAGCACTGAGTGTGGCTCATGGCCTGCAACAGCTAGGATTAGCCGCCGGTGCGAGAGTAGCTATCATGCTCCCGACCGGGTTGGATTTTTTCCGCACGTTCTTCGGTATCCTTTACGCTGGCGGCATTCCCGTGCCCATATACCCGCCATTCCGGCGGGCACAGGTTGAAGACCATATTCGCCGGCAGGCAGGCATCTTGAACAATGCTGAAGTCGACGTCCTGGTCACCGAAGCAGAAATCCGCAACGTCGGCAGTCTGCTCAAAGGACTGGTAACCTCCATTCGACATGTCACAACGACCAGTGAACTCTGCCGCGATAGGAAACGTCTTGGACGGCCGCATCCTACCGCCGAAAACGCGATTGCACTGATCCAATACACGTCGGGCAGTACAGGCGACCCGAAGGGGGTCGTACTGACGCATGCCAACCTGCTAGCCAACATCCGGGCGATGGGCACGGCGCTCGATGCAACGTCCAAGGACGTGTTTGTCAGCTGGTTGCCGCTCTATCATGACATGGGTCTGATCGGTGCCTGGCTCGGCAGTCTCTATTTCGGCGCCCGTGCCGTCGTGATGTCGCCACTCACCTTCCTGGCAGATCCGTTTCGTTGGCTGCGCGCCATTTCCCAGCAGCGTGGGACATTGTCAGCCGCGCCCAACTTCGCCTTTGAATTGTGCATGAAGAGCCTGAGTGCAGAGTCCTGCGAGGGGCTCGATCTTTCCAGCCTGCGCGCCGTCGTCAATGGCGCCGAGCCAGTCAGTCCGAGCACTATTCGTCGGTTTATCGAAACCTTTGCCGACGTCGGCTTCCGCCCGGAGGCGTTGGAGCCGGTTTATGGGCTGGCGGAGTCATCCGTTGGGCTTGTCTTTCCGCCACTTGGACGCAAGCCGGTCATCGACCGGGTGGACCGATCGGCACTTGCGAATTCGGGTATCGCCAAACCTGCCCAATCCGGTGACGCCACGGCCATCGAGTTCGTTGCCTGCGGCAGGCCGCTCATCAATCACCAGGTGCGCATCGTCGACAACATGGGATTGGAACTCCCGGAAAGACAGCAGGGGCGACTGCAATTCAAGGGTCCGTCGACGACCGCGGGCTACTTCAGGAACGAAGATAAGACGCGTGACCTGTTCAGCGGCGACTGGCTCGAGAGCGGCGATCTCGCATATATCGCGTCCGGCGACGTCTTTCTCACGGGCCGCGTGAAAGACATGATCATCCGGGCAGGCCGCAACATCTACCCGCATGAGGTCGAAGAGTTCGTCGGTTCGCTGGATGGTGTCAGAAAGGGCTGCGTTGCCGTGTTCGGCAGCGCCGATCCGAAATCGGGCAGCGAACGGCTCATTGTGCTAGCCGAGACCCGCTTACAGGAACAAAAGGAGTTGGCAGCCCTCGAGAAGCGGATCCGCGACGCCAGCCTCGATATTCTCGATTTGCCGCCGGACGCCGTCATCCTGGCGCCGCCACATACGGTTCCAAAAACGTCGAGCGGGAAGATCCGCCGTTCAGCCGCCAAAGCGTTGTTCGAATCAGATGCTCTGTTCCAGGAACCGCAGAGCCTTTGGTGGCAGATCGCACGACTGGAACTAGCTGGCTTAGCCAGCAGGGCCCGATCCTTCGGGCAATCCGCGTCTGCGCTGCTGTACGCTGCCTACTGGTGGGCTGTGCTCTCCGTCATTGCATGTTTCGTCTGGCCGGCGGTAATCCTCATCCCGCGGCGCGAGTGGCGCCATGCCATCGTCGGCAAGGCAACGCGTCTCTGGTTCCGATTGACAGGCATCGGTCTCAACGTCATTGGCAATCCGCCCGCCCCCACCGACCGCGTGGTCGTCGTTGCCAACCATGTCAGCTACCTGGATGGTGCAGTGCTCTCTGCCGCGATACCCGGTGAACTTACCTTCATTGCCAAGCAGGAATTTGCCGACCGCTTCTTTGAAGGCACTTTTCTGCGGCGTCTCGGGACGATGTTCGTCTATCGCGTGCAGGCGCCGGAAGGTATCAAGGGAGCCGAAGCCATCGTGGCTGCGGCCAAAGCCGGGCAACGCCTCGCCGTCTTTCCGGAAGGCACGCTGCTGCGCCGGCCGGGGCTTCTGAGTTTCAGATTGGGCGCGTTTGCCGCAGCGGTGGAAGCGGATGTTGGCGTGCTTCCGGTTGCCATACGAGGTACGCAAACCGTGCTACGCGGGGAGCAGTGGTTCCCCCGCCATGGCAATGTTGTCGTCGAAATCGGTGAACCGATCCAGCCCGGAGGCCGAGACTTCGAAGCCGCGATCGCGTTGCGTGATGCTGCACGGGCCTGGATACTTGAGCATTGCGGCGAAACCGATCTGGGCGGGGAGGATGTCGATCTCGCGCAATGGGGGCAGTTGTAGTGTAAGTTCAGTCTGACGACACGACACAAAGAAGTTTATCTCGTCGTTTTGTCGCCTCGTGCCTTGCATCGAATCCTGCTTGGAAACGGACTGTGGAACTTGACATGGAGAAATGCCCTACCCAGCTGCGCGAGATGAGGAGAACCAATGCCTGATCGCCCCGAGGATCCACCTTTTTCGGCTCACAGGAGGTACTACCTCCTTCTGAAAGTTGCAGTTGTGCTCCTTGCAGGTCTCATTCTCCTGCACTTCCTGCGCTGAGCGTGCCGTTTCGCCGCCCTCTGGCACGACATCCTCAATAGTTGCAGGAAGCAGAATGCCCACGAAGATCGCCAGCGTACACTTTGAGCCGATAGCACGAACCATTGTCGGTCATGACCCGATCGGCTTTGACGCCAAGGCGTTTGTAGAAGGCGACCGCCGCTTCGAGATGGACGACTGCGCTTTCCTTTTTCTCGTTCGCGAAGATGTCGGAATAGGCCACGCGCGAACGATCATCGATGCCGACGTGCACATATTCCCAGCCGACGCCGCGTGTGTTTGATTGGCCATGACGATCACCTGTGATGCGATAGCCAGGCCGCGAAAAGCGCCCGAGTTTCTTGATGTCGATGTGGATGATCTCGCCAGGCCTGTCGCGCTCATTGCGCGGCCGCGGCTCGTTCAGCTCCGGTCGGCTCGCATGTTCAAATCCCCTACTGCGAGCTTTGCTCTCGATGCTGCGGCGGGTCGGCGATAAATTCGCCATTCGCATCAATATAGGCCAACGGTCCGCCAGGGCGCTGCGTTGGCTCGATCGCTTCGTGATGGTAGTGGTCTTCTGCAAATTTGCAGGAGCCTACGCAAGTGACGAATGCTGACCTCAGCGCTATTCTGGATGCTGTTTCAGAGGCCGTGCTTCTCATTAATGTCGACCGGCAAATTCTGCTCGCAAATCGGGCCGCCTGCGAGTTGTTCGGCGAGAGCAGGGTCGGCCAAAACATAGCTCGAGTCCTGCGCCATCCGGACGGCCTTGCTTGCATCGACGAAGTACTGAACGGTCGGGATAACTCGACTTGCCTCACAACGATTGGGCGCCCCGCGCCGACAACCTACCGATTGACCGTCACCGGATTACCGGCGTCGCAGGCAGGAAGTTACCGAGCGGTAGTATGCATCCAAAATGTGTCGCACGTGCAGGAGGCCGAGCGCATGCGCAGCGACTTCGTTGCCAACGTAAGTCATGAATTGCGCTCACCGTTAACATCACTCCGGGGGTTCATTGAAACGCTTGAAGGGGCAGCGCGCAATGACCCGGCGGCCCGAGCCCGGTTTCTCGGTGTCATGGAGGAGCAAGCTCAGCGCATGCAGCGCCTGATTGACGATCTGTTGTCGCTGTCCAAGGTCGAAAGCAATGAGCGTGTTCGGCCAACCAGCCGAACAGATGTATCGGCTATGGTAGAACGCGTGATCTCCACCTTTGACGTGAACAGAACGAACGACAAGAACATCGAAATGAAGAGTTCCGGCGATTTGCCGACTGTGCCAGGGGATGACGATCAACTTACTCAGGTTTTTCAGAACCTGATCGAAAATGCCGTCAACTACGCCGCGCCAGGTACCACAATCGTCGTGGCGATGCAGAAGGTCGAAAGCGTTGCCGGAATAAGCGGACCTGCGCTCCTCGTTGAAGTTCGTGACCAGGGGCCGGGTATCCCGCGTGAACATATCCCTCGTCTGACGGAGCGCTTTTACCGGGTCGATACCGGCCGTTCGCGCGAAAAAGGCGGCACAGGCCTGGGTCTGGCTATTGTCAAACACATCGTCAACCGTCACCGCGGACGGCTGAATATTACCAGCGAAATCGGGGTCGGAACCAAGGTCTCTGTCTATCTCCCGATCGTTGACGGCACCGCATGATCCGGTTTCTCGCGACAATGCTGTGCGTTCGTCGTCCACTGTCATGAAACTGTAACACAACCGTCACATAGCCTTTGCACATCATCTGTAGCCAAGCTGTGGCGATGGCCATCCCGGGTATCGCCGACCGCAGTTAGGAGATGAACATGCTGCAAAGAAGAATGCCTGTTCCTGCCTTGGTTGTGAGCGCCCTCATTATTTCTGCCTCCCCGGCCGCCGCCAGAGACCAAATCAGAATTGTCGGTTCGTCGACCGTCTTTCCGTTTGCCACCGCTGTTGCAGAGCGGTTCGGTAAGACGACGAACTATCGTACGCCTGTCGTCGAGAGCACTGGTTCGGGTGGCGGTCTCAAACTGTTTTGCGCCGGCATTGGCCAAAACACACCGGATATCGCCAACGCATCCCGGCGCATCAAGGCTTCAGAAATCAAAAGGTGTGCCGACAACGGCGTCAAAGACATCGCCGAAGTCAAGATTGGCTTTGATGGCATCGTCCTGGCCAACTCCCGCAAGGCCAAGCATTTCGACCTGAGCCTGAAGGACATCTTCCTGGCGCTCGCCAAGGACGTGCCAGACGGTGAGGGCAAGACAAAGCCAAATCCCTACAAGACCTGGAAGGACGTCAATGCTGCCCTGCCCGATGCAAAGATCGAGGTGATGGGACCGCCGCCGACGTCGGGAACGCGCGACGCCTTCGTCGAACTGGCCATGGAAGGTGGCTGCACGTCGTTCAGTTGGATCAAGGCTCTTAAGAAGACTGACAAGAATGCCTTCAAGGCGCTTTGCCACACCATGCGCGAGGACGGGGCGTTCATTGAGGCGGGTGAAAACGACAACCTGATTGTGCAAAAACTGCGGGCCAACCCGAACGCACTCGGGATCTTCGGCTTTTCCTTTCTCGAGCAGAACTCAGACACGGTTCAGGGAAGCAAGATTGGCGGCGTTGAGCCCGAGTTCGAAGAGATCGCGTCCGGCAATTATCCGGTTTCTCGGTCGCTCTACTTCTACGTCAAGAAGGCGCATGTCGGCATGGTCGAGGGGATCAAGGAGTTCGTCACAGAGTTCAGCAGCGACGATGCCTGGGGCGAGGAGGGTTATATGGCCGACAAGGGGCTGATCCCGTTGTCGGACAAAGAGCGGGGCGAATGGGCTGAGAGAGCCAAGAACCTGAGCAACGTGGCTATGTAACCTTGCCTGATGTACGGGAAGGCAGCCTTGTGGCTCCTTCCCGTCGAAGGCGGTCACTCGAACGATGGTTGTCGACAAGAGGACGGCCTCAATGGATACGACCAGTCCCGCCAGAATCCAGCTCACGCACACAGGGCGTCGGCGATGGCCATCGGTGCTGATCCGGGCCGTCATGATCGCTTGTGCCTCGGCTGCCATACTCGTCACGGTTGGCATCGTGTTTTCGCTGATTTTCGAGGCGATACGATTCTTTCAAAAAGTGCCGATTGGCGAGTTCGTTTTTGGCCTGAACTGGAGTCCGCAGACGGCGATCCGGGCGGATCAGGTTGGCGCGCAAGGTCAATTTGGAGCGGTGCCCCTGATCACTGGAACATTGCTGATCAGCGCGATCGCAATGGCCATTGCCACCCCGCTGGGTCTGGCGTCCGCCATCTACCTGGCCGAATACGCTAGCAAGCGCGTCCGCGATATCGTCAAGCCGCTATTGGAAATCCTGGCTGGCATCCCGACCGTCGTTTACGGCTTTTTCGCAGCACTCACCATCGCGCCCTTCATCCGCATGGTAGGCTCAAACGCTGGCGTGGAAGTCTCATCGGAAAGCGCACTTGCCGCCGGGATTGCCATGGGTCTGATGATCGTACCGTTGATTTCCTCTTTGGCCGATGACGCCATCAACGCCGTGCCGCAGGCACTAAGGGATGCCTCGCTGGGGCTTGGCGCTACCCCGTCTGAAACCATCCGCAAAGTGGTTTTGCCGGCTGCCCTGCCCGGCATTGCAGGCGGCCTGCTACTGGCAACCTCTCGGGCTATCGGTGAGACGATGATCGTCGTGATGGCGGCAGGACTTGCAGCCAATCTGTCACTCAACCCGCTGGAAGCAGTTACGACCGTCACTGTGCAAATCGTTGCGTTGCTGACCGGAGACCAGGAATTTGACAGCGCCAAGACGCTTGCAGCTTTCGCCTTAGGCCTACTGCTGTTCATCACAACTCTGCTGCTCAACCTAGCCGCGATCAAGATCGTCAAGAGATATCGAGAGCAGTATGATTGAAGATCTAACCTACAGAAGCGCGACACTAAGGAAACGGCATGCCGCCGAAGCGAGATTTCGCTGGAGTGGAAAAGTTGCAATCATGATTGCGCTTGCCTTTCTGGCATTGATGATCGGATCAATTGCGCAGAAGGGCGCTAGTGTCCTAACCCAAACATACATCGCGCTGGACGTTGACCTTGGTCCGACAGATTTCGATCCCGAGGCATTTTCGAAGCGGGCGTCATCCAAGCCGATCAAGAAAGCTCTGAGAGCGGTGTTTCCGCAGGTGCGCAAACGAGCGCAAAGGCGCAAGCTTTATGGCTTGATAAGCTCAGAGGCGCCGTTCGAACTGCGACGCATGATTCGCAACGACCTCCAACTGATCGGCGGCACACGGCGGATCTGGTTTTCTGCCTCCGACGATGTCGACCTGATTGTGAAAGAACGTCTTGGCAGCTCTGCCCGCTTAGAGGCTCGACAGAGCGCCGATATCGTCCTGGACTGGATCAAGAAGCTGACTGCGGAGGGGGCGGTTCAGCAGCGCTTCAATTGGCGCTTCTTCACAAGCGGGGATTCGCGGGAACCGGAATTGGCGGGTATTTTCGGCGCCTTGGCAGGTTCCGCCTTGAGTCTTGCCGTGTGCTTTTTGCTGTCATTTCCGGTTGGTGCCATGGCAGCAATCTATCTTGAGGAATTTGCTCCAAAGAACCGTTGGAGTGAACTGGTCGAGGTCAATATCAATAACCTTGCAGCGGTGCCATCAATCATTTACGGCCTGCTCGGACTTGCTGTGTTTCTAAACACGTTCGGTCTGCCGCGATCCTCGCCCTTGGTGGGCGGCATGGTCCTATCCTTGATGACGCTGCCGACAATCATCATCGCCGCACGCGCGTCATTGCGCGCCGTTCCTCCTTCAATTCGCGAAGCTGCGCTGGGCGTCGGGGCAAGTCCTGTCCAGGCGACGTTTCATCACGTCGCACCGCTGGCGCTTCCTGGCATGCTGACAGGCGCTATACTCGGAATGGCCCGCGCGCTGGGTGAAACCGCCCCGCTTCTCATGATCGGCATGGTGGCTTTTGTTGTCGACATTCCCACCAGTGTCCTGGAGCCGGCTACGGCGCTGCCGGTGCAGATTTTCCTGTGGGCTGACAGCCCTGAACGAGCTTTTCTGGCCAAGACGTCGGCGGCCATCATCGTATTGCTCGTGTTCCTGGTTCTCATGAACCTCGCCGCCATCTTGCTGCGCAAGAAGTTCGAACAACGATTCTAGATGGGTTACACAATGGAAGACTTCGCCCTTAGCGAGTCAGTCACGCCGGCGACCCCTGCTCCAGAGCCCGACGCGCTCATCACCACGCGCGATGTCAACGTCTTCTACGGCGATCAGCAAGCGCTAAAGGGCATTTCGCTTGATGTGCCGGCCAACATGGTTACGTCACTGATTGGTCCATCCGGTTGCGGCAAGACCACCTACCTGCGATGCCTCAATCGGATGAACGACCTGATTGATATCTGTCGTGTCGAGGGCCGGATTGAGATCAGTGGTCAGGATATCTACGATCCCGAAGTTGATGTCGTGGCGCTGCGCGCACTTGTCGGCATGGTCTTCCAGAAGCCGAACCCATTTCCGAAGTCGATTTTCGAGAACGTGGCATATGGCGTCAGAATTCATGGCTTAGCCGCCTCCAAATCAGAACTTCAAGATCGGGTGGAACAAAGCCTCAAGAGGGCTGGTCTGTGGAACGAGGTATCCGATCGGCTGGATCAACCGGGAACCGGCCTTTCCGGCGGTCAACAGCAACGCCTTTGCATCGCGCGGGCCATTGCTATCCAGCCAAAGGTCATTCTCATGGACGAGCCTTGTTCGGCGCTCGACCCGATCGCAACCGCACGCATTGAAGAACTGATCGATGAATTGCGAGAGAATTTCACGATCATCATCGTGACGCACTCCATGCAGCAAGCCGCGCGCATCTCTCAACGAACAGCGTTCTTTCATATGGGCGAATTGGTTGAGCATGGTGAAACAGCACAGATTTTTACAACACCGCGCGATGAAAGAACCGAAAGCTACATTACCGGACGGATTGGGTGAACGCGATGGCAAGAGAACATATCGTCAAGGCATTTGATCAAGACATTGACAAGATCGAAAGTGCGGTTGTTCGAATGGGCGGAATGGTTGAAGCACAAATTTCGAATGCCGTGGATTCGCTGGTCAACAGGGATGACGAACTCGGCAAGAAGGTTCGCGCTGCTGATCGGGATGTCGACAATCTGGAGTTGGAAATCGACGAGGCGGTTGTTCGTCTCCTGGCCCTGCGCCAACCCATAGCGCAAGATCTCCGAGCCGTCCTGACCGTACTCAAGATCTCGGCCAATCTGGAACGCCTTGGCGACTACGCCAAGAACATTGCCAAGCGCTCCAGCGTTCTGGGTGAATTCCGCCACTTTGACGCGTCGACCAAGATCATAAAAAGTATGAGTGCGCTCGTAGAAACCATGTTGCGAGATGTGCTGGACGCCCATGCAAACCGTGATGCCCTGCTTGCAGACGACGTGCGGGCGCGTGATGAAGATGTTGATCAAATGCACAACACACTGTTTCGTGGTCTTCTTACGCACATGATGGAAGATGCACGCAATATCTCGCCGTGCATGCACCTCTTGTTCATCGCCAAGAATATCGAGCGGATGGGTGATCACGTCACCGCCATTGCCGAACAGGTTCACTACTTGGTGAACGGCAAATTGCCAGATGAAGACCGACCTAAGGGCGATGTTACGAGCCTGACGTCAATTGACGTGCCGGGTAGTCGACCGAACGATGAAACCGAGTGATGAGCGAACGTGATGCGACCTCCATTTTGATCGTCGAGGACGAGCCGGCCCAGGTCGCCCTGCTGACCTACAATCTCGAGGCCGAAGGATTTCGCCTGATCCATACCTCCGATGGTGATGAGGCACTTACGCTTGCCATAGAAGAAGCGCCGGATCTCATCATTCTGGACTGGATGCTGCCAAACCTTTCCGGTCTGGAAATATGCCGTCAGCTTCGCCGCAACGAAGATACATGCGCTGTCCCGATAATCATGCTGACCGCACGTGGCGAGGAAGCCGACCGTATCCGCGGATTGGAAACCGGCGCCGACGATTACGTAACGAAACCTTATTCGGTGAACGAACTTGTTGCCCGGGTGCGGGCGCTCCTGCGCCGTTCGCACCCGGCCAGTCGCGGCGCGACAATATCCTACGCCGGCATAGTTCTGGATGCCGCCCAGCACAAGGTTACGCGGAACGGGCAAAGCCTGGAACTCGGCCCGATCGAGTTCCGGTTGCTGAAGGCGCTCATAGAGCGCCCCGGCCGGGTTTGGAGCCGCAACCAGTTGCTCGACAAAGTTTGGAGCCGCGACAGCGACATCGACCAGCGAACCGTCGACGTGCATATTGGGCGACTGCGCAAGACCCTGAACAGCGCCGGCGGCCACGACATCATCCGAACCGTGCGCGGCACCGGCTATTCGCTCGATGGTGATGTGTAAGGAGAAATGCGCGATCGGCATGCAATGCGCAGCTCACCAGGGTTCTGCGCCGGCGACGAAAGGGATGTCCGCCAAACGATATTTGTGCAGAACGACCGAAGCCGTCAGGCCAACCACCAATCTCATCGGTGCCAAGTGAGATGACAATGACGCGCGGGTCGGCGGCGCCATGGGGCACCTTGCACTTGATGGAGATCAAGGTCGCGCCCTTTAGGTCATGGCATTGGTAGCAATTGGAGTATCGTTGGGAAGTCGTTTCTCTGCAAGTTGCGAACATGCCAGATGCCTTTCGCAGAGATGATCCGATAACGATCGTGTTAGATGCGCGCCGTCGTCAGCAAGCGGTATGCGACGATCTCGAAAGCATGGCTGACAACCTCGGCCGTACCATCAATATGTCGGCGTACCTCTCGTTGATGGAGGGTCTCTCACGCGAACTCCCTAGCCTTCACTTCGTCGAGGAAGTCTTCTACAGAATTCTGGGTAATGGAAGCACGGACGCCTTCGTGGCCGCCGCTTTGAAGCAGATGGAAAACGACCACCGCCGTTTCGAGGACAGCATACCGGAAATCGCCGAGCAACTGGAGGGCATCTGTTCAACCGGCAATTTGGCTAATCGGGAAGCTACAGGGTACGCTTTGCGGTGCCTGTTCGAAGGCATCAGACAACATCAGGCGTGGGAAGATATCACCTTGCTTGGCTGCCTGTCGCGATCTTTCAGTGCTGCAGAGGTTGCTCAGTTCCACGCAGGAATCGCCCGCAACCGACGAGGCATTGATCGGCGATTTAGGTTTGTCCCCCCTCTGTTGCCCCCATAACCGGTTGCAGTTCGAGGGAGTTACAGTAGTGTGCCCCGACAGCCATCGGGAGTGGATCCGCATGCCGAGCTTAGCCCCTCAAGTTGCGACAATACTCAGGTGTGGAATTTGTCCGCTGAGGCAGGAGGGTGCTTGTTGCGCGTTGGCAGACGAGAGCCTTGAGGCGCTTTCAGGCTTGATGATTCACCGGCATTTCGATGCGGGGGCGGAAATCGTTCATCAAGAAGCGCCCAATGAATTGTTTGCCTTCATAATTGACGGCGTGGTCAAGTTAACCCGAATGCTTCCGGATGGTCGCCAGCAAATTGTCGGTCTTCTGACTGTGTCCGATTGCCTGGGTGATCCTTTCGACCCGATAAGCCATGATAGCGTCGAATGCGTCACCGACGTGGTGCTCTGCTGTTTCCCGAGGAAGCAATTTGCTACCATCCTGCAGAATTACCCCGAGATCGAGCACCAGTTGCTGCTGCGAACAACCCGGGATCTAAACGACGCACGATCCTGGATGCTGAGCCTGGGTCAAAGAAATGCTGAAGAAAAAATTGCGATATTCCTGCTCTGGCTCCTGGATAAACAGCAACATGAGAGCTTTGACCAATCTCGTAGGAGCAATGACGCGCTAACAGTCAGTATCCCATTCAAGAGACATGAGATCGGCGAATTTCTTGGAATGACCACGGAGACTGCCAGCCGCCAATTCAGCAAATTACGCATGTCAGGTGCGATCCGCATCTTTGGGCCGGATACGATTGAAATCACGAACCTCGATATGCTGCGAACTCTTGCCGAAGAGGGGTAGCCTAAAGCGATATCCGATTGGACGGAATCGGACGCGAACATCCCAACACCGTCCGCTCGGATGATGCTCCAGGCTCGATGAAGCAACGACTTTCGGCGTCGACATGCCGAGCCATCGCGGAGCGATCCTGCTGGATCGCTCATCGTGCGAGTCTGCTCGAAGGAAATAGCCGGCGATCCATTATGGTGGATGGAGTCAGGCTTGATTGCCGTGCGCCAAGGCCGAATGAGCATCGAAGCTTTCCAAGACAATCAGCCATTGATCCGTATCAAGGTGCGCGCACCGGCAACCTGCAGAATAGAACAGGTTGGTCAATGCTCTTTTGAGCGGAGTGAAGCGATGTCGGTTGCAGCGGTCGGTAGCTACGTGCACGGCGTTAGCCTGACACCCTTGCAGGCGAGTACGGTCGGGGATTGTTTGAACCAAACTGCCCATCGCCATCCGGACGAAGACGCTCTAATAGTTCCGCATCAAGACGTCCGGTGGAGTTATGCCGAGTTCAAAGAGAAAGTGGACGGCTGGGCGCAGGGCCTCATCGCTCTGGGGCTTAAGCCTGGCGATCGGGTCGGCATCTGGGCACCGAATGTCTGGGAGTGGGTCGTTACGCAGTTTGCCACCGCCAAATCGGGGCTCATTCTCGTCAACATCAACCCGGCCTATCGATTGGCCGAACTCGAATATGCGCTCAAGAAGGTCTCATGCCGAGCGCTGATCACCGCGCCTGAATTCAAGACGTCCAACTACATCGAGATGCTGCGGTCCGTGTTCCCGGAGAGCAGAAACCGGGCGCCCGGCGAGCTTCAATCAGAACTTCTTCCAGACCTTGAGTGGTTGATATGCCTTGGTGCTGAGCGCAATGAAGGGTTCTTGAATTTCAGCGATATTCCGAGCCATTCGGGCCCCGAGCATGCCGAGCAACTGCAGGCGATAGAAGGCCGGCTTCAGTTCGATGACCCGATAAACATCCAGTTCACGAGCGGCACCACCGGCGCACCAAAAGCTGCAACGCTGACGCACCACAACATTGTCAACAACGCGTTCTTTTCCGGCGAGCAAATGAAGCTCACAGTCGCGGACCGGATGTGCATACCGGTGCCCATGTATCATTGTTTTGGCATGGTGCTGGGAACGCTGTGCTGTGTCGCGCACGGCTCTACGATGGTTTTGCCGTCCGCCGGTTTCAACGCCCACGAGGCACTGAAAATCATCGAGCAGGAACGCTGCACGGCCCTGCATGGTGTGCCGACGATGTTCATCGCCGAACTCGAGGATCCGGATTTCGCATCGTTCGACCTGACGTGCCTGCGCACCGGCATCATGGCAGGCGCTCCTTGCCCGGAAGAACTGATGAAGCGGGTGATGAGCGAGATGAATCTCACCGAGATTACGATCGCCTACGGCATGACGGAGACTGGGCCCGTTAGCTTCCAGACGAGCGTCGACGATCCGCTGGACCGTCGCGTCACGACAGTCGGTCGGGTGCTACCTCACACCGAAGTGAAGATCGTGGACGAAGACAAGCGTATCGTTCCCCGCGGTCAATCGGGCGAGCTCCTAACACGCGGTTATTGTGTCATGCCGGGCTACTGGGATGATCCTGAAAAGACCGCTGGGGCGATCGATGAGGCGCATTGGATTGCCAGCGGCGATATCGCCCTCATCGATGAGCAAGGCTATTGCCAAATCGTTGGGCGGCTAAAGGACATGCTGATCCGCGGCGGAGAGAACATTTTCCCGCGTGAAATCGAGGACTTCCTCTACACGCACCCAAAGATCGAAGAGGTGGAGGTTATTGGCGTTCCCGACGAGAGATACGGCGAGGAAGTATGTGCCTGGATCAAGCTGAGACCCGGCGAGACGGCCAGTGCGCAGGAGATCCGAGACTTCTGCAAAGGCCATATCGCTCATTTTAAGATCCCCCGCTACATCCGCTTCGTGGACGAGTTTCCGATGACCGTGACCGGCAAGGTCCAGAAGTACGTAATGCGGCAGCGCATGGCGGAAGAATTGGGATCGGCCGGAGCCGGCGATTGAGCCGAATGAGTGGCGCTTGTCGGATGCCAGCAAAAGCAATTGTCAGGGAGGTTCTCTGCAATGGAAGTCACCTACCGGCAATACCTTTCGGCTGAAGGCAAGCTGGCCGGTGAGGTGCCGGAGTTTGCGAATGATCCATCGGAACTCAAGGCGCTCTACCGTGCCATGGTTCTGACCCGCGTGTTCGACGAAAAGGCCGTTGCGCTTCAGCGTACGGGTCGCCTTGGCACCTTTGCCTCCTCGTTGGGGCAAGAGGCGGTCAGTATCGGTGCGGCCAGCGCGATGCGTCCCGAGGACGTCTTCCTGCCGTCATTCCGCGAACAGGGCGGACAGCTCTGGCGCGGCGTGACGCTGGAAGAACTCCTTCTCTACTGGGGTGGCGACGAGCGGGGCAGCAATTTTGCGAGGCCGCTAGAGGATTTCCCCGTTTCAATTCCCGTATCGAGTCACTTGCCGCATGCTGTTGGCGCGGCCTTGGCCTTTCAGTTGCGCAAAGAGCCGCGCGTTGCAGTCGCAATTTGCGGTGATGGTGGCACGTCGAAAGGCGATTTTTACGAGGCTTTGAACATGGCGGGCGTATGGCGCGTGCCTGCCGTCTTCGTCGTCAACAACAATCAATGGGCCATCTCGGTGCCGCGCACCGCGCAAACTGCCGCACAGACTTTGGCGCAAAAAGCAGTAGCTGTGGGCATTCCGAGCGAACAGGTCGACGGCAACGATGTCATTGCAGTGAAAGCGGCCGTTTCAGATGCCCTGGAGCGGGCGCGGCAAGGCGATGGGCCGACGCTCATCGAAGCGCTCACCTACCGGTTGTCGGATCACACGACGGCCGACGATGCTCATCGCTATCGCTCGGACGAGGAAGTCTCAGCGCATTGGCGCCAGGAGCCGGTCGCTCGCTTGCGAACCTATCTCGTCGAGCGCAACGATTGGTCGAAGACCGACGAAGAGCAACTCCTTCTCAATTGCCATGGGCGGGTGGATGCGGCTGTCCAGGCAGTGGAGGCGATGCCGCCGACCGATGTCACGGGCATATTCGACCACCTGTTCGGAGAATTGCCCACGGACTTGAAAATCCAGCGCGAGGAAGCGGCGTCATTGGCGGGAGGGCGCGATGCCTGAGATCACCATGGTCGAGGCGATCAACCTTGCTCTTGCTCAAGCGATGGCGGACGATGAACGCGTACTGATCCTGGGTGAGGATGTCGGCGTCGATGGGGGCGTGTTTCGCGCGACCGACGGCTTGCTGGACCGCTTCGGAGCAGAACGCGTACGTGACACGCCCCTTGCGGAAGCAGCAATCGCCGGCGTTTGTGTCGGTCTCGCGGCGCAAGGCTTTCGCCCGGTGGGGGAGATCCAATTCACAGGATTCATTTATCCCGCAATCGATCAGATCGTGAATCACGCATCGCGCCTCAGAACGCGAACGCGCGGACGATTGAGCTGCCCGCTGGTGCTCCGCGCGCCTTATGGCGGCGGCATCCATGCGCCCGAACACCACTCGGAATCAGCTGAAGCTATGTTCGCCCATATACCTGGAGTGCGGGTCGTCATCCCGTCTTCTCCGGCGAACGCCTTTGGACTGCTGCTCACCTCGATCCACAACCCCGACCCGGTCATTTTTCTGGAGCCCAAGAGGATCTATCGCGCACAAAAGCAGTCCGTCTCCGAGGATGATGCTTCTATAGCGCTTGATAAATGTTCCGTCGTGCGTGTGGGCCGTGACATGACCATGATCGCATGGGGCGCGATGATGGTCGAGGCGGTCGCGGCGGCAGAACAACTGGCCGGCCAGGGAATTGAGGCAGAGGTCATCGATGTTGCAACACTGAAGCCGCTCGACATGCCGTCGATCTCTGCGTCGGTCGAAAAGACCGGCCGTTGCGTGATTGTCCACGAGGCCCCACTCACGGGAGGATTCGGCGCCGAGATTTCAGCTCGCCTGGCCGATACCAACATCACGGACCTGCTCGCGCCAATCAAGCGAGTTGCAGGCTACGATACCGTGATGCCTCTGCCGAAGTTGGAGCACCACTACATGCCGACGGTCGAGAGGATCGTGGCTGCAAGCCTTGAGGTCATGAGGTACGGATGAAAACCTTTGCCATGCCGGACCTCGGAGAAGGTCTTGCCGAAGCAGAAATCGTTGCCTGGCATGTCTCCGTCGGTGACCGCGTTATCGCCGACCAGCCACTGGTTTCCGTCGAGACCGACAAGGCTGTCGTCGAGATCCCCGCCCCATGGTCGGGAACCGTCGTCAAGTTCTTCGCAGAACCCGGCAACGTCATCAAAGTTGGTGCACCACTGGCCGAATTCGATCTCGGTGAGGGACATGCTGACGCCGGTGCGATTGTCGGCACGCTGCCGTTGGTGGTGCCTGAACACGAGCAAGGCCCGGTACGAGAGGAAGCAGTTGGAGTGCGAGTGAAGGCCGCTCCTGCAGTTCGCGAGCGCGCGAAAACGCTCGGCGTCGATATCAGCGACCTCAAGGGAAGTGGTCCAGACGGAGCGATCACGCTTCGAGATGTGGAAATGGCTGCAGGCCCGGGCCAGGCCTCCCGGCACTCAAAGCAACACTGGCAGCCATTGCGCGGCGTGCGCCGGTCCATGGCTCGCAACATGGAACGGGCACACGCCATTGTCGCAACGACGACGGTCACGGATGAGGCCAACATCTCGCATTGGCCGGCGGACCGTAGTGTTACCGTCGAACTCATGCGCGCCATCGCGGCGGCATGTGCTCGCGAACCAGCGCTAAACGCATGGTATGACGGCGAGCGAGAAGCACGCCTCATTCATGATCAGGTCGACCTCGGAATTGCGGTCAACACCGACGAGGGTTTGTTCGTACCCGTCATGCGCGATATCGCCAACCGTTCCGCCGTCGACCTGGCTCATGGCCTGGAGACACTCAAGGCTGACGTCATTGCGCGGACCGTTCCGCCTGTTGAACTCAAGGGCCAGACCATCACACTTTCTAATTTCGGCATGGCCGGCGGCCGCAATGCCGTCCTGGTTGTGATGCCTCCGCAGGTCGCAATCCTTGGCGCCGGTCGGATCACGCTCGAGCCCCGATGCGTTGAGGGCGAGATCAAGGCGGCACGCGTCCTGCCTCTCTCACTCACCTTCGACCACCGGGCGGTGACCGGTGTCGAAGCAACCCGCTTCCTGATGGCGGTCGTGAAATCCCTGGAGGCTTAGATGTCGGATAATCCGTTTCGCCTTTGTGATAAGCTAGGCCCATCGCAAACGGTGCACATCTACCGACCGGAGCTGGGACTGAAGGCGATCGTCGTGATCGACAACGTCGCTGCCGGTCCGGCGATCGGCGGCACGCGCATGGCTGATGACGTGAGCCTGGGGGAATGCTTTCGCCTCGCGCGTGCCATGACGTTGAAAAACGCTGCTGCCGGCCTTCCGCATGGTGGAGCCAAGTCGGTCATCACCGGCGACCCGTCGATGCCCTCAGGAGACAAGCAACGATTAATCCGTGCCTTTGCGGCAGCAATCCGAGACCTCACCGGCTACATTCCCGGACCGGACATGGGAACAAACGAAACCGCAATGGCGTGGGTCAAGGATGAGATCGATCGCGCAGTCGGCCTGCCGCGAGAGATCGGCGGTATCCCGTTGGATGAAATTGGTGCAACCGGTTGGGGTCTGTTGGCCGCCGCCGACGCCGCCCAGGAATTCACGGACTTGAAGCTCGATGGTGCTCGCATCGTCGTGCAGGGCTTTGGTGCGGTGGGCAGTCATGCTGCCCGCTTTTTCAAGGAACGTGGTTGCGTTCTCGTCGGCGCCTCCGATTCACGCGGGGCAATCTGCAATCGCGACGGGTTGGATGTGGACGAACTCATCAAGCACAAGTCAGCAGGCGAGGCAGTCTCGACCTTTGGGCGCGGCAAGCAGATCACAGAAAGCGAACTCATTGGAACCGCCTGTGACATCTGGATCCCGGCCGCCCGCCCCGATGTGTTGACGAAGCACAATGCAACAGAGCTCGACTGCAAGCTGTTCCTGCAAGGCGCAAACATCCCTGCCACGGTCGAGGCAGAGGAGATTCTCAATGCGCGGGGCATCCTTTCAATCCCTGACTTCATTGCCAACGCCGGCGGAGTGATCTGCGCGTCGGTCGAGTATCACGGCGGAACCCTGACGACAGCGATGGCTGTCATAGAAGAGAAGATTGCGTTCAACACGCGAGAAGTATTAGGGACAGCCCAGCAGAACAAAATGCCACCCCGAGATGTTGCCAAAGCACTTGCAATAGGTCGCGTAAAACGTGCAATGGCGCTGAGACGCTGGGGATCTGAGGCTGCCGACGGGCAAACTTAGAGCATCGGACTTTTAGTCGCACGCATATCCGGCGTGTCTGAGGTAGTTCCAGCATTCTTGCGGCTCGAATAGATCGCAGATGTTACCGACTGCGCGCCAGAGCGCTTCGTAGGTCCTGGCACCGGCGGCGCGGAGGTGGGCATTGAGCTTGGAGAACGCCATCTCGATCGGCAGGAACAGAAACCAGGCACCGCGCTCGGCCAGGACGGCTCGTGACCTTGCGGAGTCATGAACTTTCAGATTATCGAGGATAACAGCATCGCCGGAGCTGCCGTGACACCGTGCACCTTTTCAAGTCGAGCCGCCAGCTCCAATATGGTGATATCAGGTCGCGCCTCGACTTCACCGATCAGAAAGTCAGAAAATGCGGCATGCTTGCCTGATCCCTTGGGCCGCCTCATCGGCGCAGGTTCAAGCGAACCTGTGCGATCGTAACGTGCCTTGAGTTTGATCGAGAAGCTGGGAATCCCCGATTCTGAATTTCAGTCCGATGCTTTAGCGCAATCGCATAATTCCTGCATCATTGGCGTCGGTCTATTTGCTTGGCTCTGTTCGGCTCCAATGTAGATTTCCCCGCTAACTCATGGCTCCAGCCAGGCAGTGGCGGGGCGTAAGTCGATCGCCGTCCCGCTCAATCATGCGGCGCCAGCCGAGATAACTCGGCAGATATTTCGAAGCGACGCCCTTGAAGCGCGCCATCCAGCCCTTAAAGCGGCTCTGGTAGGCGCTGACGTTCTGGGTGTGATAGCAGCCAATGGTCCGCTCACCTTGCGCAGCAACAAGCGCCATCTGGGTGATGCCGGTCTCGGCCGCGAACGCCTCGTAAGACTTGTTGCCGTCGGTGATGAGCACGGCGTCTTTAGCGACGACGGGCTTCAAGTGCGCGCCGATCGCCTCAGCGCTGAGGTCGGTGAGGATCGCATCGGTGGTCTCGCCATGGCGATCGCGGACGATCAGAATGGCATCGTGCTCGTCTGTGGAAAGTCCCGGTTTCTTGGCCTTGCCGCCACGTTTCCTGGGCGCTCGGCCGACCAATTTGCGCGAGCCCTTGGCCGACTTGAGAATGAATGTCTCGTCCGCCTCGACGATGCCGGTTACGGCGCCAGCCTTCTTGTCCTTGGCCGCCGCGAGGAAACGATGACGCCAGCGGAACGATGTCTCCAGATGAATGTCGGTGCGCGCTGCCGCCTTGCGTAGGCTGACACCGTCGACGAGTGCGCGGGCATAGTCGAGCCACTTCTCGCGCAGCCTGAGCCCTGCCAGCGGCGTGCCCGTCAGCGCGTTGAAGGTGCGCTCGCACGCCTTGCACATGTAGCGCTTGAGACCGGAGGCCGAGCCCCATGGCTTGAAGTCACTCGCACCGCAATGGCCGCAGGCCGGCGCCGCGGCGAACCGCGTCTCGATCAGAGCGACGACCTCCTCGTCCGAGCCCGTCGCCGTCAGCGCCTCGACCAGCGCCTCGCGCTGGACTTGGCTGAGATCCCCCAACTGCCCGACAAGTGCCTGAAAATCCTGAGCCTTCATGGTATCCTCGCTGGTGACGAACCGTCTGTCAGCTAGGTGTCACAACATTCAGGCAGAACAGAGCCATTTGCTTCGCTGCCAGGAGCCCCGGCGATACATTAAAAACAAGATGAGACGGAAACCCCTGCCGGCAAGGAGTGGGTACGCTGCCTGATCGTCGGGGAGTGGCCGCAGGCTCAGCTGGCCGATTGATCATTGATCCGGTCGAGACGGGCGGCAACTGCAGCTGCGACGCCCTTGACCTGGGGCTCGTGCAGGAAGTTCCAGTGGAAGCCTGCGACTTCCGCCAGGTCGAGGTGGCCGGTGACGACTTGTGCCCAGCCGAGGCTGTCGTCGCGCACGATCCCGCTCGGCTGGCTCTTGGCCCGGACGACCAGAACATCACCGTCGTAAGGAGCGATCTCGAAGCCCTCGTACGCCGCCCCGTCGGCGACCGACCAGCGTTTGCGATGGTAGCGCTCGGAGCCTGCCCAGGTCTTGCCGAACCGGTCCAGCAGCCCGGCCAGCAATTGCTCGATCGGCACGGTGAATTTGCCGGTGACCTTGCCGAGAATTTCCTGGGTGAAGTAGGCCATGCGCCGGCTGTGGGGCATTGCCTGCAACGTCTCGAGTTCGAATACCATTCGGTCCCAGAGGGCACGCCCGATCCGGCTGATCCGCGAGTTCTGGAGGTATTCGGGATAGGAGCTGTGCTCGGTCTGCAGCATGACGACAAGCGGCACGTCGGCGCCTTCCGCCCGCAACCGCCGGGCAACCTCCAGGCCGACTTCGCCGCCCATGCACCAACCGCCGACGATGTAGGGGCCGTCCGGAGCGACGGCGCGGATGGCGCGGATGTGGTAGTCGACCAGCGAGGCAAATGTCTGGGGCGGGGCCGGTTCTTCGCGCCGCCGCTGCAGATCTAGACCGTAGACCGGCTGCTCGGCACCGAGGTGGCCGGCCAGCGGCAGGAAGCCGAGCGCCGAACCGCCCTGTCCTGGGGCCAGGAATATCGGGATGCGCTGCCCCGTCGGGTTTAGCGGAACGACTGTTGGGCCACGGTCTGCCCGTTTGCCATCGAGTGAACCGCTCTCGTCGATGAGGGCTGCCAGTTCGCCAAGCCGCCGGGCCTGGACGGGAGCGCTGAGCGGCAGGTCGGCGCCGAATTCCTTGCGTACGTGCCAGAGCATCATGGCAGCCGTGAGCGACGTGCCGCCAAGTTCGAAAAAGTCGTCATCGGCGCCGACCTCGCCGTTGAGCAATTCGCGCCAGATACGGCTGAGCGCGATTTCGGTCGGCGTTGCGGGCTCGCGGTGCGAGGTCGTGGAACGATCCGCGGCCGTCGGGGCCGGTAGGGCCTTGCGGTCGACCTTGCCGTTGGCGTTGAGCGGCAGGGCGTCCAGATGCACGATCACGTCGGGCGTCATATAGGCGGGGATCCGCTTGGCAACATAGGTGCGGATCGCCGTCCGATCAGGCGCTGTGCCGTCGCTCGTCGTCACGTAGGCGACCAGCCGCCCGTCGACAGCCGCTGCTACCGTCTCGCGCACGGTCGGGTAGGACAGAAGGGCTGTCTCGATCTCACCAAGCTCGATCCGCAGGCCGTTTACCTTCACCTGATGGTCAACCCTGCCGACGTACTGCACCGACCCGTCTTCGAGAAAGCGGCCGAGATCACCCGTGCGGTACATCCGACCACCCGAATTGAACGGATCATCGATAAAGGCTGCGGCCGTGCGATCGGGGTCGTTGCGGTAGCCGAGCCCGACGCCGACGCCGCCGACACAGATCTCGCCGACCGCGCCGACAGGCAGGCGGGCACGCCGGGCATCGAGCACGTGAACCGTAACGTTGCCGACCGGCCGGCCGATCGGCAGCGAAAGCACGTCGGCTGCTGGGGGATCATAAATAAAGTCGAGCGTGACGTCGTCCGAGCATTCGGCCGGCCCGTAGGCGTTGACCAGCGGCGGCACCGGAAACCGCTCCAGCCAGCGCCGCGCCGTGTCCGGAGGCAGTGCTTCACCGGTCGGGATAATCCAGCGCAGTGTGTCGTGAAGGCGAAGGTCCGCCTCGTGCGCGGCGACCTGGAGGATGGACGACATCAAGGAGGGTACGACCTGCAGCACGGTCACGCCCCGGCCCGCCGCCCAGTCGAGGAGATGGTCCGGCGCCGAACGGGCTTCCTCCGGCGCGAAGCTGACGCGGCCGCCGACGAGTAGGAGCGTGGTCAGCTGCCAGACGGAGATGTCGAAGCACAGCGGCGCGTTCTGGGCGATCACGTCCTGCTCGGTGAGGTCCAGCGCGTCGATCATGGCATAGGCATGGTTCATGAGACCGCGCTGCGGGATCATGGTGACCTTGGGCAGGCCCGTCGAGCCCGAGGTCGGGAGCAGATAGGCAAGGTCGTCGGCGGAGCGCTCGACGGCCGGCGCCGCATCGTGGGGCGCCATAGCGAGCAGGTCTTCGAGCACGATCAGTTCGAGGTCGAGGCCGGCTTGCTCGCGAGCCGCGCGCGCCTGGGCGACTAGTGAACGCTGCACGACCAGGATATCCGGCCCGCCCTGGGTCAGGGCTGCGGCCATGCGCGGCGTCGGATGGCCCTGATCCAGCGGCAGGTAGGCGCCGCCGGCCTTGAACACGGCGACGATGGCGATGTCGGCGGCTGCTGCTCGATCGACGAGCAGACCCACCGTCCTGCCCGGCCCGACGCCGTGTGCCGCGAGATGATGGGCAGCGCCGTTCGCCTGACGATCCAGCTGCCGGTAGGTGAGTGTTTGCTCGGCGTCCTCGATGGCGATCAAATCAGGTGTCCGGACGGACTGGGCCTCGAATGCCGTCGCGAACGGGGTGTCATAGGGGTAGTCGCGGCCGGTGTCGTTCCAGGCTTCGAATTGGGCGATCTCGGGTTCGGTGAGGATCGCGATCCCGGCGACGGGGACATCCGTTCCGGGCAATTGGGCCATGACCGTTTCAATGTGACCGAGCATTCGACGTGCGTGCGCCGCGCCGATCACACCGGGGTCGTAGGCAAGCCACGCCCTGTCATCGGCGATACCCGTCACCACCTCCGCCCCGCACGATTGAATCTCATCCGGATTGCTGTCGTCGCCAGCGACCATGACCTGCGGTTTTGCGGCAGGTTCCGAAATGGACGTGCCGAGCGCATCAACGATGCCGGTTAGTGCGGTGTCAGCCGTGATCGTGAGTTCGATCGTCCGTCGGCCGCTGGCGTCAACGATGGTGAGTGGGATCTGCTCTGCGCCAGTATAGCGATGGAGCACGATGGCCGTGGCAACCGCGAGATCGCCGGCCCGATCGAGGCCCTTGCCGATCTCTACGGTCGACCAAATCACCTCGTAGCGGCCGGTCGGCTGGATGTGGGTGCCGTCGCTTGGCAGCTCCAGTCGGGCTTGGTCTGCAGCCTGGCTCGTGTCCCGCCCCACTGGAGACGGAGGTTGTATCGATGGCTTGGATGTGTGCGCCGGAAGTTCAGACTGACCGGTCGCGAGGGCAACCTGTGTCAAGGCGCCGCCGACCGGCAGGGTCGTTTCGTCAGTTTCTTGCTCCCTCTGCGTATTGGATTCCTGTCTGACGCGCACTCTAATGTTCATTGCAATACCTGTTGAACGAAGTCCGCGGGATCATCCGCCGGTCAAGGAGTTCGAAGGAGGAAATACCCCTTATACCGCTGCGCTCTAGCGGTTGCCCGCCACTCCGCCGCAGTGCAGTCGAAAAAGCCTGTCTATGCCAAATCTAATCGTTCCATCCAGTCATCCCAAAATATCTTGAAAGGTATGGTGGATTTTGGAGTTTGGCTTCACTCTTCACGGAAGTAGGACATACACTCGAAAATTGCGAGTCCAATGACTGCCGCTTGACCGTGCTTCGACCTGTCAGCTGTCGGATCATTGGCAAAATCACAAGTGCAGTGCCAATGGCGAGTTGACCAGGAAGTCGCGGCTTGGCCGGCCAAAGGGAGAGAGACGATGAAATTTGGCGTAGCGATGTTCATCACGGACTATTCGATTTCGGCACATGAACTGGCTGTTGCGGCCGAGGAGCGGGGCTTTGAATCGCTCTGGATGCCGGAGCACTCGCACATTCCGATCCCTCGTGTCTCCCCCTGGGGCGGCGGGCCCGAACTGCCCAAGCAGTACTACGATGTCATGGACCCGTTCGTGTGCCTGGCAGCCGCCGCTTCCGTCACCAAGACGATCAAGCTTGCAACGGGCGTCTGTCTCGTAATCCAGCGCGATCCGATCCAGGTCGCCAAAGAGGTCGCGAGCCTCGACCAGATTTCGGGCGGGCGGTTCTTGTTCGGCGTCGGCGGCGGCTGGAACGCCGAGGAAATGGCCAATCACGGCACCGAGTTCAAGAGCCGCTTCAAGCTGATGCGTGAGCGCATCGAGGCGATGAAGGTGATCTGGACCGAGAAACAGCCGCAGTATCAAGGCGAGATGGTCGGCTTTACCTCGATGATGACGTGGCCGAAGCCGGTTCAAGAACCGCATCCGCCAATCATTGTCGGTGGCGGCTTCCCGCATGCAGCCAGGCGGGCGATAGCCTACGGCGACGGCTGGATACCGCTCGGCGGGCGTATGGATCTCATCAAGGTGCTCTCTGACTTTCGCGAAATGGCAACGGCGGCCGGGCGCAACCCGGACGATATTCCAGTGACCAATTTCGGTCCGCCGTTGGATGATGACCTGATTGCGCGCAACCGTGACGCCGGCATCGAGCGGATTGTCACGACCCTGCCATCAGAAAGCGCCGAGCAGGTGCTGCCGACTCTCGATCGCTACGCAGAACTGATTGCCAAGCATGGCGGGGCTTAGGGCCTCGGCCGATCAATCCTGAGCGGCATCACGCGCGGCCCGCGGATCGGGCCTTGTGACCAGGTCGTTTCACCTGCGAGCGAGAAGTTCGGGATGCGGGTGAGCAGTGCTTCGAGTGCTACTCGGATTTCGGCGCGTGCCAGGTGCATGCCGATGCAGCGGTGGATGCCGATACCGAAGGCTGCGTGGCGATGCGCGTCGGCGCGATCGATATCGACGACATCGGGTCGCTCGAAGCGGTCCGGGTCGCGGTTGGCGGCGGGAAATGCGAGCAGCAATGTGGAGCCGGCCGGCATCCGGCGGCCACCTACTTCGCAGTCCTTGACGATCAGCCGGCCCATCGATACCGGCGCGAAGGCACGCAGAAACTCTTCGACTGCGTTCGGGATCAGGCTTGGATCGCCGGCCAAGCGGGCGCGATCTTGCGGATGCTGGGCAAGATGCCAGATCGATGCACCGATCGCGCTCCAGGTCGTGTCGATGCCGGCAATCAGGATCAGACGCAAGGTGCCGAGGATGTGGGTTTCCTTGAACGGTTCACCGTCTTCATAGGTGAGCCCCATGACTCTCGTGATCAGGTCGTCGCGCGGCTCGGCACGGCGGGCGGCAACCTGTTCTTCGAAATACTCCGTGATCTCGATCAGCCCCTGAACGTTGGCCTCGACATCGGTGATGCCGGCAACCAGGATCTTGTGGATCCAGTCGCGAAACATGTCGGCATCGCTCTCCGGCAGTCCGAGCATTGCGGCAATCACGCGAACCGGAATGTGCTGGGCATAGTCTGCTGCCCCGTCGAACGTCTCACCGTATTCGAATCGGTCGATCAACTCGTCACAAATGGCGCGCATCCGGGTCATCTGCTTCTTGACCTCGTGCGGGCTGAACGGCGGCATCAGGGCGCGGCGCGCCCAGGCATGTTTCGGCGGATCTGATGTGATCGGCGGTGCACCGCCGAAGGCATCCGGCACCTGCTCGCGGATCACGACCTGGCGTGATGAGAACGTGTCGGTATCGAAGGCGATGTCGCGAATGTCGGCGAAACGCGTCGGCAGGTAGGCGCCGCGATAGCGCGCCGTCTCGGCAACCGGGCAAGCGGAGGTGCGGATCTCATCCCAGATCGCAAACGGATCCTCGGTCCAACGCGGATCCATATGATCCCAGTCTGTCAGCCAATCCCTCACCGGTGGACGATCATTCATCAACGGCTCCCAAAATCACGCGGCCCAACGATACGCTGGCCAATTCCAAGGTCGTCAGCATCAGCAAGTTTGCAACAATTGGCAACATTGGCAGATTATCTACATTTGGTTCATAATATTGTTGCCCGGTAAAGTTGTAACAAATGAAGAATATTCATTTATGCGGATAAATTGTTGACAAGCCATAGCGGTTAGACCCCTTTTACAGGGTGGACAACGCTGATCCAAGTCGAGCATGCATGCAACGTATTATTATGATGTTACGAAAACAGTTATCTCAATAAAAGGATTTAATGTTGCAAGTAGGGGGGCGGGATGTTGCGCAGTGCGACTACAATACATGAGCGTCCGTGAGCGGGGGCTGGGGCGTGGTGCGCGTCAAGGCGAAGCAGGAATGCCTTGCCTCACAGCATCTGAAGCGCCAGTCGTTCAGGGTCTACTGTCCGCTCATTCACAGGCGCGCCCGGCGCGCGAGCAAGTGGGTCGATGTCTGTTCGCCAATGTTCCCCGGATACGTTTTCGTGCATATCGACCTTGCGCACCTGCGCTGGAGGCCGATCCAGTCGACAATCGGCGTCAAGCAACTGATGTGTGTTGCCGGCCGGCCGAGCCTGCTCGACGAGAACTTCATCGACGACCTGAGATCGCGCGAGCGCGACGGCGTCGTCTCGCACCCGGGCAGGCCGCTCGAGATCGGCCAGAGCGTTCGGATCACCAGCGGCCCGTTCGACGGCTTGCTCGCAACCATCGTCGACATGGAGCAGAAGGATCGCCTGAGCGTTTTGATGGACCTGCTGAATGGACGCATCACGGCAAGTGTACCGGTCCATAAAGTGCGCCCGCTGTAGGAGAAAAGTTCAGCCGGCCGCGCGAACGTCGATTCCAAAGCCTGCATTCAAGTCAATTCCAGGAGCCGAAGTTGACCGAAAAGGTTGCGATCATTTCCGGCATCACCGGCCAGGACGGTTCCTACCTCGCCCGGCTTTTGCTCGCCAAAGGGTATGTCGTGCACGGCATTGTTCGTCCCTCGTCACTCGCCAACACACAGCGCATCGACGACCTCGTGCAGATCGAGCCGGCCGACGACCCGCGCGTGGTGCTCCACTTTGGCGACATGACGGATACCAGCAGTCTGATCAGGCTGATCGAGGCCTGCGCGCCCGACGAGGTCTACAACCTTGCCGCCCAGAGCCACGTTGCCGTTTCATTCGAGACACCGGAGTACACGGCGAACGCGGATGCGCTTGGCCCGCTGCGTCTTCTCGAAGCAATCCGGATCGCGGGGCTTTGCAGCCACACGCGGTACTATCAGGCATCGACCTCCGAACTGTTCGGCCACAGCGGTGACGGCCGCCAATCGGAACGCACACCGTTCGCGCCGCGCTCGCCCTATGCTGCAGCAAAACTCTACGCCTACTGGATAACCGTCAACTACCGGCAGGCCTACGCGATGCACTGTTCCAACGGCATCCTGTTCAATCACGAAAGCCCGCTCAGGGGAGAAACCTTCGTCAGCCGCAAGATTACGCGTGGCGTGGCGGCCATCGCATGCGGCCTGCAAAGCTGCCTATATCTCGGTAATCTCGATGCCCGGCGCGATTGGGGCCATGCTCGCGATTACGTCGACGGCATCTGGCGCACACTGCAGCAGCCAACCCCCGGCGACTACGTGCTGGCGACCGGTGAAACGCGTTCCGTGCGCGACTTCGTCGAGCATGCATTCGCCCGGATCGGCCGCCAACTCGTGTGGCAGGGCGAGGGCGTGGACGAGGAGGGCATGGATCGCCGGACGGGCGAGGTCCTGGTCCGCGTCGACCCGGCCTACCTGCGTCCGACCGATGTCGATACACTGTGCGGCGATGCAAGCAAGGCACGCCGCGTCCTGGGTTGGGCGCCTACCATTACCTTCGACCAAATCGTCGCCGAAATGGTCGATCACGATCTCAAGCTGGCAGCGGGTACGTCCGGTGGGCGGACGGTGGCTGCTTGAGGTGGCGAGGTGATGCAGTCCGCCGGCCCATTCCTTCCGTAGGTAACAATAAGCTTGAAAGTTGTTGGATAGGCCATGGTGACGATGGAGATCGCCGGCACCATGTGTTAGTCGGAACTTGAAAGGGGCCCGGCAGGCTTGTTATGGCTTTGCGCGGCCCTGTTGTCGCGACCGATGAGATCGCCGATACCCACGAAAGATTGCGATCAATGAACTCAACGAGTGTCGTGATTCCGGCACATAATGCCGAGGAATTCCTCGCTGAGACGCTATCATCCATCCTTGCCAATTCAACTCCGCTCGAAATCATCGTCGTCGATGATGGCTCCGATGACGCGACATTTGAGGTTTTGACGGATTTTGCTCGCCGTCACCCAAATCTAACTGCGCTCGCGCATACGCGCTCAATGGGGGCCGGTGCTGCGCGCAACACCGGACTTAGACAGGCAAAGGGCAAGTATGTCTGCTTCCTTGATGCCGATGACATCGTCATGCCCGGGGCCATTGATTGCCTGGTCGGTGAAATGGAGGCTTCGGACTGCGACGTTCTTGCCTTCAAGTACAAGTATCTGTTCATGGAGGGTGAAGCCCTCGGGGGCATGGTCGGGCGCGATGAAAAAATCTGGAGGAACTACGTCGGCTCGCGCCCTTTTCGAGACGCGAAATTACGGGACATTGGCGAAATTCTGCTTACCGTAAACTATCCCTGGAACAAATTCCTGCGATTGGACTTCTGCCGCCAAACCAACTTGTTCTTTTCCGATACCGCCGTCAACAACGACGTCTATGCCCACTGGCATGCCTATCTGCACGCAGGCAGCATTCGACTGTTCAATCAGGCGCTGGTTCATCATCGGGTCTTTGCAGACCGTAATCAAATAACCAACGTCTTCGATAAACGGCGGTTCGATGTGTTCCGCGCCTTCGAGGATGTGGAGCGGCTGTTCGATCGCCAGCCGGAGCTGGTAAGACAGTATTACCGTTTCTTTCTTGATTTCAAACTTGATCTGATCCGCTGGGTATACGATCGTCTGGAGGCTGATTTAAGGCCCCTGATGCGCCAACACGTGGCAGCTTCTTATCATCGATACGACATGAAGGCCTATCTGGATATGTTTGAAATCAATCCCCAGGTTGCGACTCAGTCGGCCTATTTGAAAAATTCGCCCGAGAGCATTTTGAAATGAGTGACGGCCAGATTTCTGAATCGGACGGGCAGCGCGATGATGCATCACAGCCGAAGGTTTCGGTGATTGTCACGACTTACAACATTCAAGACTATATCGATAGGTGCCTTGAGACCCTGTTCACGCAGACGTATACCAATTTCGAACTGATCATTATCGACGATGCCTCCAAGGACGCGACCCTGGACCAAATCGATCGCCTTGTGGCCGGTCGCGACGATTGCCGGGTCATCGCGCTTGCCGAAAATACACCGGGCGGCGTGGGTACGCCCGCCAATATCGGCATCGAGGCTGCAACCGGAACATACATCGCGTTTGCCGACGGTGACGACTGGTACGAACCGGACATGCTCGAGAGCATGGTGGAACTTGGCGAACGCGAAGAAGCAGACTTCGTGATGGCCAAGTACAAGGTATACAGCGAGGCGAACAATAAAACGTCAGAACCGGCCGACCAGCACCGTTGGGGGCCTTTGATGGGTCAGATTGCGTCTGGCCTTGAAGTCGATGAACTCCGACAGCATGTTTTGAAATTTATCGCGGTGCCCTGGCGCAAGCTTTACCGCCGCGATTTTCTGATGACCCACAATCTGCGGTTTCCTGAAGGCGATTTCTTTTTCGAGGACAACCCGTTCCATTGGTTCTGTACGCTCAGTGCCTCGCGCATGGCGTTCCTGCCGAAATCTATCTGTTTTCACCGCGTCGATCGTCCCGGTCAGACCATGGGCTCGAATGGGGCAGAGCTTCTATATTTCTATCGTCATCACGAAACCATCGCGACATGGCTCAAGGAGCATGATCTCTTCGAAACCTACCAGAGTGATCTGCTTGATTGGATGATCGCCCAGTTCTCCTGGACCTCGCGGCGCATTCGCCCCGACTTCGCGGTGGCACTTTTTGAAGAGATTGCCGGAGTGCTGGCCGGATACGACGACGAAATCGTCGAGCAGCAACTCCTCGAACTAATGTCGAACCTGCGCATCTTCCTGCTTCTTTCTGCAGCACGTCGCGGTGACCGGGATGCCTTCCTCGACATCATCTTGCGCGAAAATCAGGCCAAGGAATATCTCGCCGATCTCGGCCGGCTGCGCACCGAAACGCGCAAATTGAGGGACGATATTCGCCGTCTCGAGCTGTTGCACAAGGGTTCCATGCGCATGCTCATTGGCCCCGAGCCAGAGGGTCGCCTGCCGATGAAGGTGCTGTCGGCTGCTCGCGGTGCCAAACGGAGCATCGGGCGGAAACTGGCACAGCTGTCTAGCCTGTTGCCGAAAGGCTGAGTCTCGAGCGGCGCCTGGCAACTGCAACCCAACCGCTCAGCTGCGGCACCCTCAAGCAAGCAACTCCGCTGCTTCCCCGCGGATCTTTTCCAGAGTGACCGGCTTGGTGACGATTCTCACCCGGCCGCCCTCGAGTTGTCGTCCCCGAGTCAACTCATCGGCGATGACCGACATGATGATTATACGCTGATCGGGCCGCAAAGCGATGGCGCGTTCGGCAAGCGCTATGCCATCGAGTTCGGGCATGTCGACGTCGGTGACAATCAGGTCGAATACTTCCCCATCCTCGAGGCGTTGGCAGGCTTCGCTGCCGTCTCCAACCGTAATCACTTCGTGGCCGTCGCCCTCCAGCGCCCGCTTGATGAGGTCGAGCGTCACAGAATCATCGTCTGCCACCAGAATGCGGGCCATACCCTCAACTCCACATCCCTTCGCCGTGCTGCATGCGGCGAATGTTGAAAGTCAGTCATGTGTAATGTAACCGACGAAGGGCAGCTGGCGATACCGGTAGGCGACGTCCATGCCGTAGCCGACCACGAAGACCTCGGGGCATTCAAAAGCAATGAAATCCGCTTCGATCGCAACCGCACGGTCGACGGGCTTATTGAGCAAAACGCAAGTTGCAATGCGCCCTGCACCGCGTGCTGCGAGCAGGTCCTTGGAAAAGGCGAGCGTGCGACCGGATTCGAGAATATCGTCGACCAGAAGGATGTTGCGCCCCGTCACGTCGACGTCGACATCGCGCAGGATCTCGACCTTTCCGGTTGATTTGGTGCCTGTGCGGTAACTCGAGATCGACATGAAGTCGACTTCCGGCGACAGGCCTGCGGTATGCAGGGCACGTATGAGGTCGGCTGCAAAGATGAAGCTGCCCTTGAGGATGGCGACTACGAGCAGATTGTCGAGGTCGGCCTTGGCGATCTGATCGGCTAGTTCGTGAATTCGCTTGTTGATAACTTCGGGCGAAAAGATCACTTCGATCTGCCCGCTGTCAGAACTGCTCATCTAGTTCGTTGTCCTTGATGCTGATTGGTCGCTTTCGGCCGACTCCCTGGGCATCCGCTTCGGAGGCGACACAGATCCTGTGGTTTTGGCCCGGTTGCCCTGTGACCGCAAGCCGACTAATGCGGTTCATCCAAGACTGTCGACAGGCGAGGCGCCACACCAACTGAAAAAGTGACGAGCCCTTGGCGGTGCCATAATCTTCGCCGATTGATTAGAACGAGAGGCTGTCTCATAAATGCGGCGCCGGCAAGAGCTATCAACACCAGCCCCCGTTCGAGGCCACTGGAGGCTATTGATCGGCAGGGCTCGGCAGTCAACGGGCGAGACGTGATCAAACTCGACGATGTCGCACTTCGATACGGCCAGGGCTCCCAATCGGTGGAAGTGCTGCGCCAGGTGACGTTTCACCTGCAGCGCGGCTCTTTTCACTTCCTGACGGGCCCGTCGGGCGCCGGCAAGACGTCGCTTTTGCGCATGTTGTTCCTGTCGCTGCGCCCATCGGCCGGCAAGATCGAACTGTTCGGCGACGATGTCACTGAACTGCCGGGCCGCAAGCGCGCCGGCTTGCGCCGTCGCATCGGCATCGTCTTTCAGGATTTTCGCCTGCTCGACCACCTGACCACTTGGCAGAATGTCGCGTTGCCGCTCCGGGTTCTGGGCAAGAGCGAGCAGGACTACCGTGAGGATGTCACTGACCTGCTGCAATGGGTCGGCCTCGGCGATCGCATGCACCACTACCCGTCGGTGCTCTCGGGCGGTGAGCAGCAGCGTGCCGCGATCGCGCGGGCCGTGATCGGCAAGCCCGAGTTGCTGCTTGCCGACGAGCCGACCGGCAACGTCGACCCGCAGATGGCGCGCCGCCTGCTGCGCCTCTTTATCGAACTCAACCGGCTTGGTACGTCTGTCGTCATCGCAACGCACGATCATCAATTGATGCGCCAGACCAACGCCAAGCGCCTGGAATTGCATGAGGGCCATGTCCGGATCGTTTGATGATAGCGGGCCATCGCATCGCCACCGGCCCGCTGCCGCCGGCGGCGCCGCTGCGCCGCGGGGTGCCGCATTTGCCGGTATCGACGAGCCCATCACCGGCCCGACAGGGCCGCGCACGGGGTTGGGCGCACCATCCGGCGGACCGCAATTGCAGCACGACGAAGTGGGCACCACCCTTCCGCCGCGCGAGCTCTTCGCCCCGTCGCGCCAGCCCGATCATTCAGGCGATCTGGGCTCCGCGCCGATCGTCGAGGCGGGCTCGGTCACCGGGCGCTCGCTGACGCTCGTGATCTCGATCATGTGTTTCCTTGCCTGCCTCACGGCGGGTGCCGTCTACATGATGAACCAGTCGGCGACGGCATGGCTCAACAACATGTCGAACGAGATCACCGTCCAGATCGAGGTCACGGATAACGCCGACGTCGAGCAGACGATCCGTGAGGTCGTCGCCTTTCTGCATCTGCAGCGCGGCATCTCGACCGTCAACCCGCTCGACACGGCCGAGACCGCAAAATTGCTGGAGCCCTGGCTTGGCAAGACCGATTCGCTGGCCGATCTACCGGTGCCGCGCCTGATTGCGATCGAAATCGATACCGCCGGTCCGCCCGATCTCGATCGCCTCGGCCAGACGCTGCAGGAAAGGTTTCCGGCAGCCCGTCTCGATGATCACCGCCAGTGGCGCCGCCAGATCAAGACCGTGACGCGCTCCTTCGCACTTGGCGGATTTGCCATCCTCATTCTGGTCGGCGCTGCGACGGTCGCCATCATCGTCTCGGCAACCGCCAGCGCAATGGCGGCCAATCGGGATATCGTCGAAGTGCTGAATTTCGTCGGAGCCACCGACCGCTTCATCGCGCACGAATTCGAAAAGCATTTTTTAACCCTCGGTATTCGCGCCGGACTGCTAGGTGCGGTCTGCGCGGTGGCGGTATTCTGGCTGATGCCGGTGGGGATGCAGTTTCTGGGCGGCGGTGCTGTCAGCGTTTCCGAGCTCAATCGCCTGGTCGGTGTCGGGTCGCTCGACCTGATCGGTCATCTGTTATTGGTGGTGGTCGTCGTCGTGATTGCAGCGCTTTGCATGCTCACCTCGAGGTTCGGCGTCTACCGCATTCTCCACCACCAGAATTAGCGGCGTACTGGCACGGTGCGCGCCAAGATGCGATTATTTTCGGGTGGTTGGCAGCGCCCGCGACGCCGGCCCGTTGACGTTGCGAACGAAAGAGACCGGCCCATGACGACGAAACCGCGCGCTGCCTGTGTGATCGGCTATCCGGCCCGCCACTCGCGCTCACCGAAGCTGCATGGTTACTGGATCGTCAAGTACGGTCTCGAAGCGAATTACCGTGCCGAAGAGGTCGCGCCGGACGACGCGGCCGAGTTCATCACCAATCTCAAATCACACGGCTATGTCGGTGCCAACGTGACGATGCCCTACAAGGATCTTGCGTTTCAGCTGTCCGAGCCTGATCAGCGTGCCACCGCGGTCAATGCCGCCAACACGTTATGGTTCGATGAAGGTGGCGTGCTGCGCTCGACCAACACGGACGTTGAAGGCTTCCTCGGGGCACTCGATGCCACGGCACCCGGCTGGGACCAGCGCACGGAGACGGCGATCGTGCTCGGGGCCGGCGGTGCCGGGCGTGCGGTCACTTATGGACTGGTTGAGCGCGGTATTGACGAAATCCATGTGGTCAACCGCACGATTGCCAAGGCAGAATCGTTGCGCGAAAAGTTCGGGCGCATGATCCGCCCCGCGACCTGGGATGATCTGCCGGCATTGCTCGATGATGCCGACCTGCTCGTCAACGCGACGTCGCTCGGCCTTCATGGCGGCGAACCGCTCGATATAGACATCGCGCCAATGTCGGCCGACTCGGTGGTTGCCGACATCGTTTACGTGCCGTTGAAAACGCCGTTGCTGGCGGATGCCGAGGCGCGTGGCCTTGCCACGTCGAATGGCCTCGACATGCTATTGCATCAGGCCGTGCGCGGCTTCGAACTATGGTTCGGCAGGCGCCCGGAAGTTACCCGTGAACTCTATGATCTGCTTGCAGCCGATATCGAGGCCTCGTGAATGGGCCGGTCGCGTGATGATCTAGATATCGAGGTCGAAGCCCCAATCGCCGCCGTCACCAGCGCTCCAGCCATCATCGCCTCCCCATTCATCGTCTTCCTCGACCATCGCTTCGTGGCCTGTTGTTGAGGCGTCATCGGCAACCGTCTGGACATCGCCGTCCGTGCCGGCAGCCTCAGTGACGGACGTATCGCTCGACGGCGCGCCGGCCTCAGTCGCCTGGGCTGTGCCTGAGCCGAGCAGGCTCGAAATCCCGCTCGCCAGCAGCATACCGCCGGCAACGCCGGCAGCAGTGGTCATTGCCTGCTGCATGAAGCTGCCGCCGCCACGCTGTGCCTGGCTCCGGCCATTTTGCGCTGCGCCTTTGTCGGTCTCCCGGCCCGCATCGGAAACAGCCTGCCACGGTGCCGGGCCGGCCGGCGGCACGCTCGCGGTGGCACCGAAACCGGCGCTTCTGTTTGGCGCTGTGCTGCCGGATTGCTCGCGGTCCGCCAGCTGTCCTTCCAGCTCGCTTATCCGCTGATCGGCCTGTTGCAGGGCGTGTTCCTGCGCGAGAACCGATTGCACCAGCAGATAGGGTGAATCGGCATTGCCGCGCATTTGATCGTGAATGAATGTCTCGGCATCGCGGTCCTTGTCGAGATCGCGTACGTCGCGCATGCGCGCAAACAAGTCTCCGATCAGCTTGCGGTCGTCTGGTGTCATCGGGCGGGTCCTCAAGAGGCTGAAACTTGGCGAACGCCCGTCATGTGGTGTCGTCTTTTGGCGCTCGCAAGGCTTGAAATTCAGCCAACAATAACCAGTGCTGCCGTTCGTTAACCCCGCCGACAATCAAACGCCATGACACATTCGCCCTTTTCGGTCCCCTCACCGAAGATCGACCCAATCCGGCGCCGGCCCGACAACACGCCCGATGAAAACGACCGCGTGGAGATCGGCCCGACCAAGCTCGCTTACGATGAGTGGGCCGCAGCCGGCCTCGAATGTCCCGACCTGCAGGCCATGCGCCGCTTCCGCCTCGAACGGCTTACCAATGAGGTGGTCAAGCGCGATCTGGCAGGCGTCCTGATGTACGACCCATTGAGCATCCGGTACGCGACCGACACCACCAACATGCAGCTCTGGGCCGCCCACAATCCGTTCCGTGCCTGCCTGGTGCTGGCTTCCGGCTACATGATCCTCTGGGACTATGTCGGCCTCGAACATCTCAGTGCCTTCAACCCGCTGGTCCGCGAGGTGCGCGGCGGCGCCTCGTTCTTCTATTTTGTGACCGGCGACCGCTCGGAGGAAAAGGCAGAACTATTCGCCGGCCAGATTGAAGATGTCCTGAAAGAGCATGCCGGCTCCAACCGCCGTCTGGCGGTCGACAAGATCCAGATTGCGGGCCTCAAGGCGCTCGAGCGACGTGGCATCGAAGTGCACGAGGGTGAGGAGGTCACCGAACACAGCCGCAGCATCAAGGGCCCTGACGAGATCAAGGCGATGCGCTGTGCGATGTGGGCCTGCGAACAATCGGTCGCCGTCATGCACGAGGCAGCCCGGCCCGGCGTGACGGAGAACGATGTCTGGGCCGAACTGCACAAGGAAAACATCAAACGCGGCGGCGAATGGATCGAAACGCGCATCCTTTCATCGGGTCCGCGTACCAACCCCTGGTTCCAGGAGTGCGGCCCCCGTGTCATCCAGAATAACGAGATTTTGAGTTTTGATACCGACCTTGTTGGTTGTTACGGCATGTGCGCCGACATCTCGCGCTCCTGGTTCATCGGCGACGGCCGGCCGACCAATGAGCAGCGCCGCCTCCACGCGGTCGCCTATGAGCAGATCAGATCGAACATGGAGTTGCTGAAACCCGGCGTTACTTTCCGCGAACTCACTTATGGCGGTACGCCCTTGCCAGAGGAGTTCATTCCCCGGCGCTACAGTGTGAAACTACATGGTGTCGGGCTCTGTGATGAATGGCCGGCGATCAAGTATCCGGTCGATTTCGAAGATTCTGGCTACGACGGCGTCCTGCAGCCCGGCATGATGCTCTGCGTCGAGGCCTACATCGGGGCGGTGGGTGGCAAGGACGGCATCAAGCTCGAAGACCAGGTGCTGATCACCGAGACGGGGTACGAGAACCTGACCCGGTGCCCGTTTGATGAGAAGTTGATGGGTGGGATGTAATTGGGAGGCCTCGCATTGTCAGGGCGATCCGGGCAGCCATGATCTACCGAAGAAGCGCATCACGCCCAGCGCTGTTAGAAAATAGATCGAGAATAGCATTTCTTGAAAAGCGTAGACCCAGACCCATGTGCCCAACCCAAGAAAATGCCAAACTGTTTCGCTGACGACCAACATAATAGTGGCTACAAGTAGGAACGTCAATTTGGCGTTTGGAAGCTTGTCGCTATCGATATGCGCGAGCGGCGATTTTACGCCCAATCTGTTCGGAAAGAAAGTCGAGGCAACGACCCAGATGGCAGAGAGAACTATTATCAGTCGAAGATAAGCTGGATTCACATGCCAATAAGCAAGAAATATCATGGCATAAGCATATACCGATTGGATGACTTGACCCAGTCGGCTTCTCTCATCAAAGCAGATCTTGATTATCGATGCGGCAGGTCCAGCAACCAGCACAAACAATAACGCAGCTTCCAGCCCGAAATAGTAGAAACACGTCAGCCAAACGGCGCCTTTCAAAAATAATCTGTTGAACAGAAACCAATAAGCAGGTCTTAGATCAGATAATGATACTCCCGATCGACGAAGCGAAGAAAAGTGTCGTTCAAACCAGAATGTATGCACAATATTATAAATTGCAAAGAGGATCAACGCCACTCCATAGTTTGCTTCCATCGGAAAGTTCTCCTTAGGCGCATGTGACGTTATTCGAATGCACTGATGTGATCAATCCTCATGCTTGCCAGTGACGTGCAGATCTTCCACATTTGCCAACTCTTATTCTACGCAATCATGCCGATTTCCGATAGCGGTGACTTGTCAAATCGGAAGGCCGGCATCAACGGCCAGTTCCGTGATGCCGGTCGTTTGCTATTTCTTCTTTTTCTTCTTCCAGGTCCAGCGCCCGTTCTCGATGCACAGGCGGCCGCCGGGACCGCACCATTTGCGGGCCACTGTCGGGGTTTCGGCCGCGAACTTGCCGGTGGCGGCCGGTTTGGCAACGTTGACGTGCGGCTTGGTGCGCACGAACACTTCCTTGCCGGCCATCGCCGAAGTGGCGCCGAACGTCAGGGACGCTGCGACAGACCCGGCGGCAAGGATCAGAAATGTGGGTTTGAAGAGGTTCTTGGCGTTCATCTTGCTGGCTCCTGTTTGACTGTACAATCAGGAGTCGCGGCGAGGCGCCATCTGGTTCAATAGCGGCCTGAAATTTCGAGAATCAGGGCCTGGTGTTCCAGGCCCTGACGACCGGCCAGGCCATCGCGGGGCTGGACTGTGGGCTTTCGAGCCGGTTTGAACAGCACAACGCCCCGCGGCAAAAACCGGCAAGTCTATCGGCCAGTTCGAGTAATCTATCCCTATGGCCCCCCAGCAAGAGCGCTGCCGGCAAGAAAATGCGGGATTGCCGGCAACGCGCTCGCCGCCCCCCGAAACCCATGCACGCGTTACGGTCGGATGGCCGTCGGGAAGCAAGGCGAATGCCCGTCCCCATTGCGAGAAGCCGCGTGTGCGGTGCTCGCGATGAACTTTCGTCAGCTCAGGCTCGCTTCATCGGGCAGGTCGACAGGCCGAACAGCGTGTAGGCGGGGCAACTGCCGATCAGGCCGGTGAGCAAAGGAACCAGTCCGATCAGTGTCCAGTAGCGCCACTCTGCTTCCGGGTAGAGGAAGAAGGCGGCGATCGCTGCAATGCCAACAATGATCCGCAGGGCCCGGTCGATCGTACCGACATTGTTCTTGAACATCAGACTTCTCCATTCCTGGTTAGCCGGTTCGCGGCTCAATCCGTTGGAGATACTGTATGAGCGGGCTTGGCCCGTGTCTGTGATCTAGTCACTCACGCGGCTCGAAAGTCCGGCGAGCCTGCGCAGCCCCGTCTCGTTCGTGATCTTTACGTGACCGCGCTCAAGCGCCACGAGATCCTTCTTGGCGAACGCTTCGAGCCGTCGCGACACGACTTCGCGGGCCGACCCGATGGCGGTTGCAAGCTCCTGGTGCGTGGCGCCGACCAGGCCGCCGGTATCGGCTCGCTCGAGCAGCAACTCTGCGAGCCGCTCTTCGACCTTGATGAACGCGACACGCTCGAGAAGCTGCATCACGGTCTGCATGCGAAAGGCGAAGGCGCCGAACAGATAGCGGCGAAAGCCATCCGAATTGGCAAGCAAATGATCGAATGTACTCTTCGGTATGAGCACGACCTCGACGGCAGACTGGGTGATGGCCTCGCCCGTATAGTGGGCGCCGCCAAGCAGGCCGAGTGTGCTTTGCACACACGACTGGCCGGCATTGACGCCGTAAAGCAGAATTTCACGCCCGTTCGGTCCGGTCAGATAGACGCCGACGTAGCCCTCCAGGACCACGGGAAAGCCCTTCGTTTCATCACCCGGCCGAAACAGGATCTCGCCGGCAGGCAATCGGCTTGGCTGCAGGCGTGAGAGGGCAGACTTTGCCTCCCAGTCCAAATCCTGGAATGCCTCAACTCTCGAAAGCCAGTTTGTCGACTTATCCATGGCATCGATTCCAGATCGTGCGACGCCCGCCGTCAATAACGTTGCTTGGATTTGGTATGGAAATCGATCCGACGTTGTGACCGGACCACTTCATCGCCAGTCTGAATGAGGCCACGATGGTTAATTATGTGTTGCCTCCCCTCGTTACGAGCTGTCAACGCGAGGATCCATACAAGGCCCCGCTCGCTAACACGATCGTAAATGTTTGGTGTCATAGTCGGGCATCTTCGCGGCGCGGCGTGACGATTGACGTTCGGCCACAGTACAGGATTTGGGGTCTGGTATGAGTGAAGTTTGCGTTGCATCGAAGCGATTTTGGAACGATTTCAGTCCCGACGTTGCCGGAACGCTTTCGGACGGACAGCGCTCGGAAATCGATCGGGTGCTGAACCAGTCGTCGGACAACTCGAAGCTGCGCGACGTGCGCCTGTCGTTCAAATGGTTCTTCATTCGCGTCGTCTGGGGCCCTGAAAAGCGCAGCGATGATCGGATCAAGCAGGAGCAGGTCGAGCATCCGGCGATGACGCGCAAGAACGCGCCCATCCTGGCGTCGATGTGGACTGCCTACATGGCATTCTGGTACATGGCGCTCGGCCTCAGCGTTGTGGCGTTCACCTATATGGTGAATTGACACCGGCAGGCTGGCAGGCCGGCGTGTTTCACAACCGTTGGGACTGCCGCCGGTAGGCGTGCATGCTGACCAGCGCATGCGTGACAAGCGTCGCAACCACGATCGCGCCGCCGACCAAGGCCCACTTGGTCGGTGTTTCGCCGATCACCAGCCAGACCCATAATGGCCCGAGCACGGTCTCGAGCAGCACGATGAGGCCGACTTCGGGCGCGGGCAGATAGCGCGGCCCGAGCGTCAGCAGTGCCGTGGCCGGCGTGATCACGGCAAAACCCATCAGCAACACCCAGATCAGCTGCGTCTGGTCCGGCACCGTCGGCGGTCCGCCGATCGCGACGGCGATTGCCGAAAACATCAAGCCGCTGATCACCATCGCCGGGATCATGTTGATGTGGCGCCGGCTCCTGACAATCGTCAGCTTGGCGGCCAGCATCAGGGCTGAGACGAGTGCCATCAGATCTCCGAACATCGAGCCGCTGCGAATGCCGTCCGAGACGATGATCGCGATGCCGAGTAGGCCGATCAGGATCGCAATCCAGGTGTGGAGTGCAACGTTCTCGCCAAGAAAGATGCGGCTCAGGATCGCGGCATGAAACGGCGTGCTCGCCAGGATGACAAGCACGTTGGCGACAGACGTGTATTTGACAGCCGTGATGAACGCGAAACTCGTCAGGGAAAAGACCACGGCCAGCATGACGCCGACCCAGCCGATCGCCAGAAAGGCCTCTCGGGTCCGCGAGCGATAGAACGCAACGAGGACCAGGGCGAGGCCGACTGCCTGCAGCAGGCCGCGCCAGGCAGCCGTGCTGAACACATCCATCGCGATCAGGCGGATGAGCAGCGTGTCCGGTGAAACGATGAGCACGCCGCTAATCGTCAGCAGCAAGCCCTTGAGGTGGGTGTTCATGCAGTAGATCGATGTGACGGACCGAGGAATTGGCTCCAGCGAAGTTCAAGCGAGCGGCGACTATGCTGCCAGGCTATTGGTGATCTCGAAGACTTGGCCTGCCAGCGTGTCATGCAGGCGTTTAATGTGGGCTGGACCGACCTCGCAGCAGCCGCCGACGATTGAGGCGCCATCGTCGATCCACTGCATCACGAACCGTTCATAGGCTTCAGGCCCGAGGTCGCGCCGGGCACTGAGCCGCTCGATCGTGACGCCGGGCACAAAGTCGTCCGGAATGCCGGTGAAGCCGTTGGCATAGGCGCCTACCCTGTATCCCGTCGCTGCCAGTTCCGGCATTGCCGCGACTATGCTTTCAGGTTCCGAGCAATTGATCAGCAGGGCATCGAGCGCATGTCCGGAAAGAGCGGTGGCGGCATCGCTGACTGCCTCGCCGGATCGCATTGCCGAGCCGCCGCCATCAACAATCGCCAGGCCGACCCAGACCGGTTTGCCACTTTCGGTGACGGCGGTCGCTGCCGCCCGTGCCTCCTCGATGGTCGACATCGTCTCGCAAATGAAGAGATCGACGTGCGGCGCTTGATGCGCGACCAGGCGGCGGTATTCATCGAGGTTGACATCGTAGGGGCGCACCCGATCAGCCCGGTAGCTGCCGTTGAGCGGCGGCAGGCAGCCGGCGATCGCGACATCGGCACCGGCCGCACCGGCATCGTCTCGTGCACGATGGGCGAGGTCACAGGCGAGACGCTGCAATTCGCCGACGCGCTTCGCCGCATCGGCAATCGCCAACCGCGTATATGTTGCCGAATAGGTATTGAGCGTGATCACCCGGGCGCCGGCTCGGATGTAGTCGCAATGGATCTCGCGTACGAGGTCAGGTTCCGAAATCAGGTATTGGGCGGACCAAAACTTCGGTTTCTTGATCGAAGACCGGGCCAGTAATTCCTGGCCCATGCCGCCATCTAACAAGGTGATTTTTCGCGTCACGTCTTGTCCTGAGCAAGCTGCTTGGCAAGCCGCTCGACATCGGCAAGCCAGTTGTCGAATTCCTCGGTTTCTTCCCAAAGCTCGCGCAACTCGGACTTCGACATCACCAATTGCACTGCCTCTTTGGCAAGCTCGATATGTTCACCCGTGGCAAGCTCGTCGACGCATTTGTCGAGCGTTCGTGACGCTGCCTCCGGCAGGCGCGAGCGATCACCGTGACGTGCCGCAGCAACGATCTCGGCTGCAGCCAGCCCCTGCGATGCCTCAGGTGCTTCGAGACCGAAGTCTTCGTCACGGCTCGCCTCGATGGCGGCCTGCAGTGCTTCGATGACGGCCGGCGCACCACCCTCGTCGAAGGCTGCGACCCAGTCCAGCGCGTCATCGTTTTCGAAGCTTTTCAGCCCCCAGGCGCCCATTGTTCTGCTCCCTTGGTCAACGTAAGTTGACTGACCAGTGCGTTCTACATCACTGCGCCGACCTGCCAGGGCACGAACTCGTTGTCGCCGTAGCCGAGCGCTTCCGATTTTGTCTGCCGGCCCGACGCCGTTGCCAGGATATAGTCGAAGATCTCTTCGGCCTTGTCCTCGAGGCTCGTACCATCGAGCACATCGCCGCAATTGATATCCATATCCTCGCTCATGCGCCGATACATGTCGGAATTGGTCGCAAGCTTGATCGAGGGCGACGGTTTGCAGCCATAAGCCGAGCCGCGCCCGGTCGTGAACGTGACCACATTGCAGCCGCCGGCAACCTGACCCGTGACCGAGACCGGATCGTAACCGGGCGTGTCCATGAAGCAGAAGCCCTTGGCGTCAACCTGTTCAGCATATCGGTAGACGCCGTTGAGCGTCGTCGAGCCGCCTTTGGCGGTGGCGCCGAGCGATTTTTCGAGGATGGTTGTAAGCCCGCCGGCCTTGTTGCCGGGTGAGGGGTTGTTGTCCATCGAGCCGTTGTTCTTGGCGGTATACTCGCGCCACCATTCGATGATCCCGACCAGCTTTTCACCGACCTCGCGAGTACGTGCGCGCCTTGTCAGCAAATGTTCCGCACCATAGATCTCGGGCGTTTCGCCGAGTACGCCGGTGCCGCCGTGGCGAACCAGTTTGTCGACGGCAAGACCGAGTGCAGGGTTGGCGGTAATGCCCGAATAGCCATCTGAGCCGCCGCACTGCAGGGCCACCATCAGTTCGGACGCCGGTACCGTCTCGCGCTTTACCTGGTTGGCGAGCGGCAGCATTTCCTTGATGCGCTCTGCGCCGGCCTCGATCGTCTTGCGCGTGCCACCCGAGTCCTGGATGGTCATCGTGTGCAGGTTGTCGCCGTCGACAAGGCCGTACTTCTGGCGCATGCGCGCGATCTGGAAGACCTCGCAGCCGAGCCCGACAACAAGAGCCGCAGCGATATTGGGATGCCCGGTAAAGCCCCATTGCGTGCGCTCGAGGAATGCCATGCCTTCGCCGTCGGCCGCCATGCCGCAGCCGGTGCCGTGCACGAACGAGACGACGCCGTCGACGTTCGGGAACTCAGCTAGAATACCGGACTTGTTGACCTCGTCGGCCATGAAGCGCGCGACGGAGGCCGAGCAGTTGACGGAGGTCAGGATCGCGACGTAGTTGCGCGTGCCGACCTTACCGTTGGCGCGCCTGTAGCCCTCGAACGTCGCGCGCAGTTCGACGGGCAGGGTCTCTTCTTTCCGGGCGCCCTCGGCGAACGCGTAATCGCGATCGAATTCGGCATAATCGCAGTTGTGGGTGTGCACGTGCTGGCCGGGCTCGATGTCCTCGCCGGCAAAGCCGATGATCTGCCCGAATTTGAGGATCGGCTGGCCCTTCTCGATCTTTGCCGCCGCCATCTTGTGGCCGCGCGGGATGCGGGCCCGGCAGGTGATGCCCAGTGCCTCAGCATCCGGCATCAGGCCGTCGACGGCGACGATGATGTTGTCCTTGTCGTTGAGGCGCAGGTTGCGGGGCGTGGCGGCTTGGTCTTGCATGGCGGGTCCTTTGGGATGGGTCGGGTTCGGGTGTGCATCTTGGTGTGGGTCTGATGCGAGGGCAAGAGGTGGTTGCACCACGCGCGAGCAATGGCTGGCCATCAAGTTCAAGATGGGCTCGTCACGCACCTGTTACTCGCCATCATGAGACCGTCTTGCCAAGCTCGGAGACGACACAATCTCGGCCGACCGTTGCTGTAAGTCGTTTGGCCATTACGCGACCAGCTCCGGTATCGGGCTTTCATTCCTCGCATTCCAAGGAGATTGCTGCATGGCTGATATTGTCGACATGAGGGTTGCCCGCGAACAGCCAGAAACGACGGGGTCATACATCGTTCTTTTCCGCGAGAGCTGCGATGCTTCGACGGCGGTGCGCCTTCTGGCCCAGTCGGTCGGTCGACAGCCGTTGCGCTCCCATGATTACGGCGCGCGGATGCGGGACTTTGCCAGCAGCGTTCGCCGCGAGGGTGTCGCCCTGTTCGATGAATTCGGCCTGGCGGTCATCGATCCCGGCGTCTGCGGTATATCTGGAGCTGATGTCGAAGGAATGTTCGGCATCGACGAGGTCGATTTCGTGCGGCCTGAGTATCGCCTCGAGGCGATCGACTGGTGGAGCTGGCTCTTCTGCTGGGGCAGGCGGCCGGCCGACGAGACACCGGGAGATCCGGATGATGGTGCGGGCGGCGGTGATGCCCAGCAACAAGATGCCACCTGGGGGCTCGATGCGACCGGCGCTACCGACAGCCCCTATTCGGGCGCCGGTATCCGGATCGCTATCCTCGACACCGGCTTCGACTTCGGTCACCCGGATTTCGCCGGGCGGGAAATCGTGTCGGAATCGTTCGTCGATGGTGAAAGTGCCCAGGATGTACAGGGTCACGGCACCCATGTCGCCGGCACGGCGCTCGGACCCAGGCAGCCGGTGGGCGCACCGCGTTATGGCGTGGCACCTGAGGCCTCGCTGTACGTCGGCAAAGTGCTCTCCGATAACGGCTCCGGCCGAGAGGGCGATATTCTGGCCGGCATCCTGTGGGCGATCCAGAACGAGTGCCAGGTTATCTCGATGTCGCTCGGTCGGCGCGCACTGCCGGGCGACAGCACCGGTGATTATGACCGCATCGGGCGGATGGCCCTGGACCAGGGCTCGCTGATCATCGCCGCTGCGGGCAACGACAGCGCGCGCCGGTCAGGCTCGATCGCGCCGGTCAGTGCGCCGGCCAACGCGCGATCGATACTGGCGGTCGGCGCCATTGATGAGGAATTTGCCGTTGCCGATTTTTCGAACGGCGGCCTCAACCCGGACGGCGGCGAGATCAATTTGTGCGCGCCTGGTGTCCGCGTCCTCTCATCGGTGCCTGGTGATGAGCAGCGGCGGGCGCTATCGGGGACCAGCATGGCAACACCGCATGTTGCCGGCATTGCAGCCTTGATTGCCCAATCGGACGGTGTGCGCGGGCAGGCTTTGTGGGATGCGCTTGCGCGCACTGCCCGCGATGTCGGCCTGCCGGCCCGCGACGGCGGCGCCGGCCTGGCACGCGCACCGACCGGCAGTCCACCAATGGTGTGAGATGATAATGTATGTCGGAATAGTAGCCCTCGTGCTGGTCATACTGATCCTCGCAATGCCGATCGGTATGGCTCGATCTGGAGGAGGCAAGATGGCCAATACATCCGTGAAAGTGCGATTGAGGTCTCTCGATCCCGGTGAGGTCGGCCGGATGTCGGGCGAACTCGAGCGTCACGGCCTGCGTGTCAGGCAGCAGTTGGCACCGCTTGGCATTGTCACAGGCGATATCGACCCGGCGCGGCTCGATGAATTGCGCAAACTCGACGGCGTCGAGGCGGTCGAGACCGAGGAAGGCGTCAAGCTGCCGCCGATGGATCCCGACGTGCCGCAGTAGGCGCCCAGTTCGAAATTTGGCATGCGGTATGTGCAAATCGATGCTGACTTGATCGGCGGGCGATTGAGGTTCATTGAGGTATAAGCCAAAAAGAGCAGAAACCCGGGAGACGGCCATGAAACTTTCCCAGCAGCAGATCGATCAGTTCAACCAGGAGGGTTGGGTCTTCCTGCCCGAGTGCTTTTCACCGGAGGAAGTCGCCGTCCTGCGCGATGAAGGTGAAAAGATTTACGCCGAGGAGCGCGAGGAGGTTTGGCGCGAAACCTCAGGCGCACCGCGCACCGCATTTGCGGCACACACATACAACGAAGCCTTCGCAATCCTCGGCCGCCACCCTCGACTGATTGAACCGCTCGAGCAGGTGTTCGGCGAAAAAGTCTACATGCACCAGTTCAAGGTCAACGCGAAGGCCAAGTTCACCGGTGACGTTTGGCAGTGGCATCAGGATTTCGGCACCTGGCATCGCGACGACGGCATGCCCGAACCGCGCGCCATGAACATCTCGGTCTTCCTCGACGAGGTCTATTCATTCAACGGACCGTTGATGCTGATCCCGAAGAGCCACAAGCACGGTGTGCTCGATGCCGGCCACGACACGTCGACGACCAGCTATCCGCTCTGGACGCTCGATGAGGAAACGGTCGAAAAGATGGTCGAGGCTGGCGGCCTGGTCGTGCCGACCGGCAAGCCAGGCGGCGTCCTGATGTTCCACGGCAATCTGGTGCACGGCTCGGCCGGCAACATCACGCCCTTCCCGCGCAAGATCGTCTATCTGACACTCAATGCCGTCTCGAACCACATTCGCAAGCCAACTCGGCCTGAGTGGATCGCGCATCAGGATTTCACGCCTATCGAAGCGTGCGAGGACGATGCGCTGCTGGAATTTGCCCGCAAGTATGCCGAGGCGGCCGAGTAGCTGTCGGGTGGTGGCAAACGAATCGGCCGGGCGGCCTGCGCCGGGGTGGTGCCCGAATGAACCAGGTCACCACCAGTCAAGTCACCACCAGGTAAGCCGGCGGTGACCTAACTTTGAGCGGCTCAGAGCCGGTAGCCCGTTTCGCCGTGCGAGATGAAGTCGAGGCCTTCGGTTTCTTCATCGAGCGTAACGCGCAAGCCGCAAATGGCCTTGGCGATGAAAACGATGATCGTGGTCGCGACCAGGGACCAGACCAGCGTCGCAACCACGCCGACGGTCTGGACGTAGAACTGGCCCGCTGGCGTGACGCCTTCTGCAAAGCCGGCGCCGCCGAAGCTCTCGGCTGCCAGGAACGCTGTCAGCAGCGTTCCCGTTGCGCCGCCAACGCCGTGCACGGCGAGCACGTCGAGACTGTCGTCGACACGCATCATGTTCTTGACGATGTCGACGGCGACGTAGCAGATCACACCGCCTGCAAGACCAAGCACGATCGCACCGGGAGGGCCGACGAAGCCCGAGGCGGGCGTAATGGTGGCCAGGCCCGCGATCGTACCGGTGACGATGCCAACCAAACTAGGCTTGCCGAACCGGACCCACTCGATCACCATCCAGACCAGCGAGGCGATTGCCGCCGAAAGGTGTGTGACCAGCATGGCCATGGCCGCATCCTGGCCGGCGCTGACAGCACTGCCGGCGTTGAAGCCGAACCAGCCGACCCACAACAGCGATGCGCCGATCATCACCATCCACGGCGCATGCGGCGGCCGAACGCTTCTCGGGAAACCGTGGCGACCACCGAGGAAAAACGCGATGACTGCAGCGGAAACACCGGCCGTGACGTGCACCACGATCCCGCCGGCAAAGTCCATGACGCCCATCGACTGCAGCCAGCCGCCACCCCACACCCAGTGTGTGACCGGAACGTAGACGAGCAGCAGCCAGAGCAGCGTAATCAGGACGACAGCGGAGAACTTGATCCGTTCGACGAAGGCGCCGACCATCAGCGCGGGTGTGATGATGGCGAACGTCATCTGGAACATGACGAACAGCGTTTCGGGCAGCGTGCCGACAAGCGACGTCTTGTCGATGCCCAACAGCAGTGCCTTGGATAGCCCGCCAATGATCGGCGAGCCGTCGCTGAAGGCCAGGCTGTAGCCGCAGATCATCCAGAACACTGAGGCCAGGCAGGCGATCGAGATGCACTGCATAAGAACGGACAGGATGTTCTTGGCCTGCACCAGGCCGGCATAGAACAACGCCAGCCCCGGCAACGTCATCAGCAGGACGAGTGCCGTCGACGTCAGGATCCAGCTTGTGTCTGCTGCATTCATTTTGGTCCTCCCCATCGCTGCCGCCTGGCAGGTTGAATAGCTATGTGCACGCCCGCATCGGCGGAACGATCAAACGGGCGGCAGATCGCCGTCTGCGATGGGGTATGATCTGGAATGAGGCACAATCAAGCGGAAACTGCCCAAAATAAGCGCATTCGAGCAAATTGCTCACCAAAAGGGCAAGTTGGTCGATTTTTACTCACATGAATGCCTAAGAAACAAGCCGGTGCCCGGATCTTGCAACGGCTGTGCGGACGTGAGAAGGCATGTCCGACCGCATTTTCGCAATCAGTCTTGCCCAACGCCCACAGTGGGCAGGCACCGTCGAACCCCGGGAGACCAAGACGACAATGACCCACATCGGTTTCTATTCCGGCTCGTTCGATCCAGTCACACATGGCCACACGGACGTCATTGCCCGGGCGCTCGGCATTGTCGATGAACTGGTGATCGGCATCGGCGTGCACCACGGCAAGGTGCCGATGTTCACGGCCGAGGAACGCATCGAGATGATTGAAAGCGAAGTTCGCGATCTCGCCACCAAGCACGGTGTTGAGATCCGGGTTGTGACGTTCGACAATCTCGCCGTCGATGCGGCCCGCGAGAACGGAGCGACCATCATCATTCGTGGCCTGCGCGATGGCACCGACTTCGACTATGAAATGCAGATGGCCGGCATGAACGGTCAGATGGCGCCACAGATCCAGACCGTCTTCCTCGCAGCCTCACCGCAGGTGCGCCACATCGCCGCCAATCTCGTGCGCCAGATCGCCAGGATGGGCGGTGACGTTTCGCAGTTCGTCTCCGAAGGAGTTGCCCGCAGGCTTGCTGCAAAGGCATCCGGATGAACCCAGTTTTGACGAGTTGGTATCTCTCGCTGGTATCTCTCCATGTCGAGCCGGCAACTGCAGTGTGCCAGTTCGGCTGTCATTCACTGACGGCCGGTGCCAGCCAGCATGGCGATTGCTTCACGCCGCGAATGATGCCAAAAGCGCCGGGATCTTTTGGCGACAATCAACCGCGACGGACCAGCAGGCCATCAAATCGCCTGCCTTGGAACGCCAGCTACGTTGCATCGGGCCCGCCTAAGCGGGCCGAATTGGCTCACAGAAGGAGACGAAGTTTCATGCGTCGGCTGATCTTGGGATTGCTTTCAGCGCTGCTGATACTGCCGTTCGGTTCGGCGGGGGCTGCAACGCCGGACAATACGCTGGTCATCGAGCTTGCCCGCGGCAAGGTCGAGATCGAATTGCTGCCGGCACTTGCCCCCGGGCACGTGAAGCGCATCAAGCAACTGGCCGGAGAGAAGTTTTACGATGGCATCGTGTTCCATCGCGTGATCCCGGGCTTCATGGCCCAAACCGGCGACCCTCAAGGCAACGGCACCGGCGGTTCGAAGTATCCCGATCTCAAGAGCGAGTTTTCGGATTACGTCTACAAGCGCGGTACAGTGGGGGCGGCACGCACCTCAAATCCACACACCGCCAACTCGCAATTCTTCATCTGCTTCAACGATCACGGCTGCAAACACCTGACCAAGCAATATTCCGTGTGGGGGCAGGTGATTTCCGGCATGGAACTGGTCGATGGCATCCGTGGACCCCAGGACCGCATGCTCAAGGTATATTTGAAATCCAGTCCACGCTGATTTGAGCCGACACTTGCAGAACCGGTTTGGCGGCGCCAACTCATGGCATGGTGCGCGAGACGCCCGTGCTTGGTAGCCGGTTTTCGCACGATCGACCCGACCATCAATCCCAACCCCCGAGAGGACCATGGCTGATTCTGAAAACACGCTCCTGCTTGAAACCACGCAGGGCCCTGTCGTCATCGAGCTGCGCCCCGATCTGGCGCCCAATCATGTTGCGCGCATCAAGCAGCTCGCACGTGAGAATTTCTATGACGGCATCGTATTCCACCGCGTGATCGACGGCTTCATGGCGCAGACCGGCTGTCCGCACGGCACCGGCACCGGCGGCTCGAGCCATCCGAACCTTGCCGCCGAGTTCAACAGCGAACCGCATGTCCGCGGCGTGTGCTCGATGGCTCGCGCTGCGGCACCGAACAGCGCCAACTCTCAATTCTTCATCTTGTTTTGGTGATGCAACCTTTCTCGACCGCCAGTATACCGCCTGGGGCAAGGTCACCGAAGGCCATGGAGAACGTCGATAAGATCAAGCGCGGCGAACCGGTCCAAGATCCGGACCGCATCATCTCGATGCGTGTTGCTGCCGACGTGGCCTGAGGCTCTTCGCCGATGGCCTGGAATAGCAAGCCACATTGTCTGGCCGCACCTCTGCTTGCCCCTCACCCTAACCCTCTCCCCGTACGCGCCGAAGTGGCGCTACGGGGATAGGGAATCTGGCGGTGCCCTTTAGCACTCATCTCGGCAAAGCGACGGGCCGAGTTCCCTCTCCCCGTACTTCACGGGGAGGGTTAGGGTGAGGGGCAAGCAGAGGTGCGGCCAGACTAGAATTTGCGATTCCAGGCACCATCAATCTGATACAAAGCTCAAGCGCAATCGCCTCAAACGCGAGTTCGGCCGTGGCAGCTCTCGACCAGTTTGACTTCGTCCTGCCGCAGGAGCGAATCGCATTGCGGCCAGCCGAGCCACGCGATCGGGCGCGGCTCCTTGAAGTCGGTCCGGCCGGGTTTGCCGACCGGCTGGTCGCTGATCTGCCGCAAATGCTCCGTGCGGGCGACGTGCTGGTCTTCAACGACACGCGCGTGATCCCGGCAGCCCTCTCCGGCATCCGGCGGCGTGGCGATGCGACGGCCCGCATCCAGGCAAACCTCCACAAACGTCTCGACGACAGCCGCTGGCGCGCGTTCGTCAGGCCGGCGCGCAAAATCCAGGTCGGCGAGCGTATACTGTTCGGCGAACCTGGGAACGCGTGCTTTTCAGGAGAACTCAACGCGCTCGTTTCGGCGAAGTACGGCGATGGCGAGGTCGAATTGACGTTCGATCTCTCAGGCCCCGTTCTCGACATGGCGATCGCGGCCGTCGGTGCGATGCCATTACCGCCCTACATCGCCGGCCGGCGCAGCGCCGATGCAACCGACAATCGAACCTATCAAACCGTTTATGCCCGCAAAGATGGGGCTGTCGCAGCGCCGACCGCCGGCCTGCATTTCACCGACGCCCTGCTCGAGCGGCTGGCCGCCCGTGGCATTGGCCAATGTTTCCTCACCCTGCATGTCGGTGCCGGCACGTTCCTGCCGGTCAAGAGCGACGACATCGACCGGCATCAAATGCATGCCGAGTGGGGCGAGGTGACGCCCGAAGCTGCTGAGAGCCTGAACCACGCGCGCGAAGCCGGGGGACGGCTGGTCGCGGTCGGCACGACGGTAACCCGCCTGCTCGAAACCGCGGTCGACGCCCGGGGCCGCATCACGCCCTTTTGCGGCGAGACCGACATCTTCATCCGCCCGGGACACACCTTCCGTGCCATCGACGTCATGATGACCAACTTCCACCTGCCGCGCTCGACATTATTCATGCTGGTCGCAGCCTTCGCCGGCCTCGAACGCATGCAAGCGGCCTATGCGCACGCCGTTCGCGAAGGCTATCGCTTCTATTCCTATGGCGATGCCACTCTGCTATGGCCGGGCCATGACTGATGGCAGCCAAGAGGCGGATGGTGTCCGGTTTGGCTATCACCTGCTGGCAGGTGACGGCGCGGCGCGGCGTGGTGAGATTACGACACCGCGCGGTGTGATCCGCACGCCTGCGTTCATGCCGGTCGGCACGGCGGCAACCGTGAAGGCGGTCTATCCCGACCAGGTCCGCATGGCCGGCGCCGACATTCTCCTGGCAAACACCTATCACCTGATGCTGCGCCCGGGTGCCGAGCGCATTGCGCGCCTCGGCGGCCTGCACGCATTCATGCGCTGGCCGCGCCCGATCCTGACCGACAGCGGCGGCTTCCAGGTCATGTCGCTTGCCAACTTGCGCAAGTTGACCGAGGAAGGTGTCACCTTCCAGAGCCACATCGACGGCACGCGCCACACGCTGACACCGGAGCGTGCGATCGAGATCCAGTGCCTGCTCGGCTCCGACATTCAGATGCAACTCGATGAGTGCATCGCCCTGCCGGCCACACACGATGACGTGGCGCGGGCCATGGAACTCTCGCTGCGATGGGCCGAGCGCAGCAAGCAGGCTTTCGTCGAACGTGCCGCGCAGGGGCGGGTTCTGTTTGGCATTGTCCAGGGCGGAACCTACGGCGATTTGCGCGAGCAATCGGCGCGTGCCCTCGTTGCTCTCGATTTGCCGGGCTATGCGATCGGCGGACTGGCGGTCGGCGAGGGCCATGATGCGATGCTGGCAACGCTCGATGCGACGGTGCCGCATCTGCCGGCAGCAAAGCCGCGTTATCTGATGGGGGTTGGCACGCCGGCGGATCTGATCGAGGCGGTGGCGCGCGGCATCGACATGTTCGACTGCGTCATGCCGACCCGCTCAGGCCGCCACGGCCAGGCCTTCACCTGGTCCGGCCGTGTCAACCTGCGCAACGCCCGCCATGCCGAAGATCCAGCACCCCTCGATGCCTCGAGCGCATGCCCGGCAGCCCGCGATTATTCGCGCGCCTATTTGCACCATCTCATCCGTTCGAACGAGTATCTGGGCGCCATGCTGCTTTCCTGGGCCAACACCTGGTTCTATCAGGAACTGATGGCGGCGATGCGCGAGGCGATCGCGGCCGGTGCGTTCGGCGCCTTCCGCGCCAAGTGGCGCGACAAGCTGAACTGTGCGGAAGCGGTGAACATCGGGTCGTCATGAATTCGCTTACCTGGGGGTGACCGGGCAAATTGCGATCAAACCGGTTGACCGGCGCAGGTCCACTCCCTAAGTTCCGCCACTCGCGACCGACGCGTCGAGGGCCCGTAGCTCAGCTGGTAGAGCAACTGACTTTTAATCAGTAGGTCCCAGGTTCGAACCCTGGCGGGCTCACCAATTATTTCAAGGGGTTGCGGGGGAATGCCGATGGCGATTATCGATTCCCAGGTCCATGCCTACGAGGCAAACACGCCGGAGCGGCCGTGGGATACCGTGCCTAACTGGCCGGATCACGTGACGGGCGACGAAATGATTGAGGCGATGGATGCCGTTGGTGTCGATGGCGCGATCTTCGTTTCTTCGTTTTCGATGTACCGCTACGATGCAAGCTACGCAGTCGACGTGCAGCGCGCGCACCCGGACCGGCTCGCAATCGTAAAGCCCGTCGACCCTGACAATCCCGATGTCGCCGACGTCATTGCCGATTGGAAGGCGACGCCCGGGGCGGTCGCCATCCGCATTTTCATGCGCAAGGCCGAGCAGCGGGCGCCTGATCACCCCGGGATCGACCGTATCTGTCGCGCGGCCGTGAAGCATGATTTTCCGGTCAACATGCTGTTTTGGGACAACATCGATGCCGGGACGGCGATCATCGATCGCCACCCCGAGACACGCTTCGTCATCGACCACCTGGCAATCCTGCAGCCCCATACGCCGCCTGCACCTGCACAACCGTGGGCCGACCTGCCGAAAGTGCTGGATCTCGCCAAGCGCGAGAATGCAGTGATCAAGGTCAGCGGTGCCTGCACGTTGTCGCGTGAGCCCTATCCGTTCGATGACATCTGGGACCCTCTCGCCCGCGTGTTCGATGCCTGGGGCTTCGAGCGGTGCCTGTGGGGAACTGATTGGACGCGCGCGCACGCGGTCGTCTCTTATGAGCAGGGCGTCCGGCCGTTCATCGAAACTGACCGCATCACGACCGATGAACGCGCCATGCTGATGGGCGGTGCCTGCGCCAGAACCTACGGTTGGTCACCCAAGGTGCGGTGAAATCAACTCCGCCCGAACGTGCTTGGCACGACTTCGGGCGCCGTCGCATCCCGGCGGCCAAGCCAGTAGGCCTGCTGATCCGGCACGAGGCTGAGGTTGGCTTCGTAGCCGAGCTTACGTGCCGCATCCATCGGCCAGTTTGGATTGTAGAGAATTTCGCGGGCGAGCGCGATGATGTCGGCTTGACCGTTCTGCAGGATGTCTTCGGCTTGATCGGCATGCACGATAAGGCCGACGGCCATGGTCAGGATATCCGCGCTACGCTTGATCTGGTCGGCATAGGGGACCTGATATCCATAGTGCGGACTGAATTCGGTCGGGCTGCCCTGCATGCCCCCGCCGGAGCAGTCGATGACGTCGACGCCGAGCGGCTTGACCTTTTCAGACAAACGGATGCTCTCAGGAATCCCCCAGCCCGCACGATCCTCGACCGATAGCCGCAGGAACAGCGGCTTGTTGTCCGGCCAATGTGCCCGGACGGCCTCAACGACCTCGCAGCAGAACCGCATCCGGTTCTCCTCCGAGCCGCCATATTCATCATTGCGCACGTTCGCCTGCGGGCTCAGAAACTGGTGAATGCAATAGCCGTGCGCGCCATGGATCTCGAGTACATCGAAACCGCAGGCCTCGGCCCGCCGCGCGGCCTCTCCCCACATCCCGACCAGGTCTTTCACTTCTCCGTTGGTGAGGGCGCGCGGTGTTGGATCGGTTTCGTTGGCCGGCACCGCGCTTGGTGCGACAAGTTCCCAGGCGTTCCAATAATCATCGTAGACGCCTGGGTTTTGCGTGAGCGGTTTGCCGCCTTCCCAGGGCCTGAACCGCTTTGCCTTGCGGGCCGAGTGCCCGAGTTGGATTGCTGCGACGGAATCATGCGCCTTGATGAAATTAGCCAGTCGTTTGACGCCCGGAATGTATTTGTCGTCCCAAAGCGCAAGATCACCGACCGTGCCGCATCCTCTCGGGTCCACCTTGGTGCTCTCGACAAACGTCAATCCTGCACCGCCGGCAGCAAACCGGCCGATGTTCATGAGATGCCAATCCGTGGCAAAGCCGTGGTCGGCCGCATACTGATGCATCGGCGCGACGCAGACCCTGTTCTTGAGCGTGACATCACGAACGGTGAGTGGCTGAAACAAGAGCGGTCGGGACAAAGGGGCGTCCTCCTCGATGGAGCAGCGGCGCGGTTTCAGGATGGTGCCTCTGATGGCTCTGATAGGCAACGCCTGGCGATCAGCTATCCGGCTGGTGCTCGAAGCCGAGGAATCATCCAAGCGGCAAAATATCCGGACGTCTGCAAGTCAATGCATTAAGATCCAATGACCTGAATCGGTTCATTCGATGCTACTGCCGGTCACCGGGGCGGACACTTGGCTCGTGCTCGCGCTGCGCTAGTGCCGTATTACGCAAAGATTGCTCAAGGGGGAGCATCTTTCAGTCGTCAGATGTCTGCGCCCAAGGGGATCTATGTTCCGCAAAATGCAGACGAGCCGCTTGGCGGCCGAAACCGTCGGCAAGCTCCGCTACCGTCCAGACATCGACGGGCTGCGGGCCATCGCCGTCCTGTCCGTTGCTTCTGTTTCATCTCGGCGTCGAGCCCTTTACAGGAGGCTTCGTCGGCGTGGATATCTTCTTCGTCATTTCCGGCTACCTGATCACCGGCATTTTATACCGAGAAATGAGTGAGGGTTCATTCAGTGTCGCAAACTTTTACACCCGGCGGATCCGGCGCATATTTCCCTGCACTCTACTTGACGGTTGCCCTCACTCTGGTTGGCGCCTTTGCGATTTATGAACCCGTTCGAGTTGCGGTCACTGATGCTCGCCGTCGCGCATCTCGCCGTCTTTGTTTCGAACATTTATTTCATGAAATCCGGCGGCTATTTCGATGCGCCGCTGGAGGCTAACCCGGTCCTGCAAACCTGGTCACTCTCGGTCGAAGAGCAGTTTTACCTCGGCCTTCCGCTGGTCTTGCTGCTCGCCCATCGCTATGCGTGGGCGCGGTTGCGTCTTGTCATCGTCGCTGCGGCGCTCATGTCGTTGGCGATTGCCTTCGTGCGCGTCGAGTTCGATCCGCAAAAGGCGTTCTTTGCGACCGAAGTGCGGATCTTCGAGTTGATGATCGGCGCCGGGCTGGCAATTGGCGTCGTGCCGGGAACCGAGAGGCACTGGCTGCGCTCATGCGTGACGGTGATCGGCTGCGCCGGCGATGGTTGCCAGCATTTTCGTACTCACACCGCACCGCCGGCGTTTCCAGGCCTTGCAGCACTGCCAGTGTGTCTCGGTACGGCGATGATCATTTGGGGTGGTGAGGCCGGTCGATGGACGATCGTCAACCGGCTGCTTGCCTGGCGTGGACTGGTCGGCATCGGCTTGATTTCGTATTCGGTCTATTTATTGCACTGGCCGCTGATCGTGTTTGCCAAGCGCATCCTGCTCACCGAGTTGACGCTGTCCCACAAAGCGGCCCTGGCGGTGACCGCCGTGGCAGCCGGCTATTGTTCCTGGCGCTGGATCGAAACGCCGTTTCGACGAAGTAGGAGTCACACGAATTCGGCACGTGTCCTTGCAGTGGGTATCGTTCTCATCGGCGTGCTCGGGATTGGAAGTCTTGTTGCAAAGCAATTCCTGCACCTTTCCCGGCCCGAGCTTCTCGCCGCTGCCGAGCGCCGCCGCCAGATTGCTGCGGCAGAACCCTGCCTGCTCCATCAGCATAAGCCCACCCGGCGCTTGGCCTGCCGACAAATGCGTCTCGCCAGCCAAGGGCTCGCGCATCGCTGTGTGGGGCGATTCATTCGCCGGTCACTACTTTTCCTCGTTGCGCCGGCTTGCAGTTGGTGCCGGCCGTGGGCTCGCGCTGTTTGGGCAGGGCAGCTGCCCGCCTGCCGTCGACTTTGCGATGAAGGAATGGCCAGGCTGTCGTCCGTTCAATGCGATGGTGCTCGACCGACTTCGCGACTTGCAGCCCGAATACGTTATCCTGTCGGCGCACTGGCTGAACTACGAAAAGCGGCGTTCTGCCTTCGGTAACGATATCCGTCGAACGCATAAGGCACACGATTGCGCTGCTTCGCGGGCTGGGTGCTGTCGTTGTCGTTGTTGGTCCATCACCGGTTTTCCCGAGCGACGTACCGCTGATAGCGCATGCAAAGAGCGCTGCCGACCGAACGGATTATTATCACGCCCGCTATTCGAAGGTCTTCGATGGCCTGTTCCGAAAACTGCAGTCCGACGGTGAGATCCGTTACCTGCCGACCTTCGAAACGTTTTGCGACGGTCGCGGCTCATGCCGTTTTCGCAAGAACGATACTTTGCTTTTCTGGGACACCGGACATCTGACGCCCGCCGGAGCCGATTTGGTCATCGAGCGCGTGGCAGATTTGACAGACGAGAGACAGCGCTAAACCGAATGGCAGCGTGCAGCCGTCCTATTGTCGGTCGCGGGTCCGACGAGCCGAATAACGTACGAGCGAATAGGCGTGTCGGAGCTATGACCGAATTTGGGTGACAGAATCTGAGAGAGGCGGCGTATCGTGGCGGTTATCGAGACCCAGCCATGAACTCCAAAGGAGCGATACGCCTATGTCGAACACTACAGTCATCCCGCTGCGCCAGCCAGATGCAATCGATGATCCTCTGACTGAGGTGCTGCGTGCCGGGGCCCGCGAGTTGCTGGCCAAGGCCGTCGAGGCCGAGGTCGAAGAGTTTCTAGCCGTCCACGCCGGCCTGCGGACTGCCGACGGCCACCGGCGCGTCGTGCGCCATGGTCACGGCCCTGAGCGTCAGGTGCAAACCGGCATCGGTCCGGTTGCAGTTCGCCGCGCCAAAGTTCGTGACCGCGGTGGCGACGAGACGGCTGGCGAACGCATTCGCTTCTCCTCGGCGATCCTGCCGAAGTGGGCGCGGCGTAGCGCATCTCTGGATGCCTTGTTGCCGGTCCTGTATTTACGCGGCATCTCGACCGGAGATTTTCAAGAGGCATTGTCAGCGCTACTCGGCCAAGAGGCACCGAACCTGTCACCGCCGGTCATCGCCCGGCTCAAGGCCGATTGGAAAGCTGATCTGACGCGCTGGCAGAGCCGCGATCTGTCGGCGCGCCGCTACGTCTACATCTGGGCGGACGGCATCCACATTCAGGCCCGCATGGAAGAGGACGCGCAATGCATTCTCGTGATCATCGGCGCGACAACCGGAAGGCAAAAAGGAGCTGGTCGGTTTTCAGATCGGCTATCGCGAGAGCACGCAAAGCTGGCGCGAACTGCTTGTCGATTTGCAGGCGCGCGGGTTGACCATTGCCCCGAAACTGGCAACCGGCGACGGCGCATTGGGGTTCTGGAAAGCACTGGATGAAGTATTCCCCGGCACGCGGCATCAGCGTTGCTGGGTGCACAAGATCGCAAACGTGCTCAACAAACTGCCAAAGTCGGTTCAGAAGCACGCGAAGGCTGATCTCGTGGAGATCTGGAACGCTCCGGACCGAGCCAGCGCGGAGACCGCCGTTGGCGTATTTGCCGAGAAGTACCAGGCGAAGTATCAGCCGGCGGTCACCTGCTTGACGAAAGACCGCGAGGCCCTGCTCGCTTTCTTCGACTTTCCCGCCGAGCACTGGCAGCACCTGCGCACGACCAACCCGATCGAAAGTGTGTTCGCAACCGTGCGCCACCGAACCGTGCGCACCAAAGGCAGCCTCAGCCACGGCACCGCACTCGTGATGGTTTTCAAACTGGTGATGGCGGCGAGCAGGACGTGGCGCCGATTGAAAGGCAGAAACCACTTGCCCAAGATCATCGAGGGCGTCAAATTCACTGACGGTGTCGAAGCAACCGAGCCGACACGAAATGCCGCCTGATCAGACCATCACCCAAGTTGGGTCATAGCTCGGCGTGTCGGGTCCGCAGTGAAACGTGCAAGTGCACAAATGACAGCGTCGATTGGCGGGCGCCGTCCGGCGCTATAGGTGACAAACGCCACCTTCCTGCCGCTAGGATGCAAGATGCATGAGCTTGTGACCTGGATTCCGTCCGGTCGGATATTGCTCTAGCTGCAGTCTTGAGCGAACTCAGTGCGACATCAGTACCGGCACTGGCATGTTCTCGAGAACGTACCGCGTCGTGCCGCCGAACAGCATGTCGACGAACTTGCCCCGGCCGAAAGCCCCCATCACCAGGACGTCCGGGTCGGCATTGCGGCAGTACTCGACGATTGCTGCCCCGACGCCGCTGCCTGAACCCGTAAGATTGACGGTGTTCGCTGCAATCCCGTGTGCCGCCATGTGTTTGATGATGTCCAGTTCCGGCGGGATCTTATCGCTCGCATCAGCCCCTGCGCTGACGCGTAGCACATCGAGCTTGTTCTTCGTTTCGAGGATCTGCATGGCATCCGACAGCGCGCGCGCTGCCGAGCGGCTGCCATCCCAGGCAACGGCTGCCTCTTCCTTGAACGGCCTCACTGCATATTTCGTCGGAACGAGAATGACCGGCGTTCCCGAACGCAACAGAAGGTCTTCCGGCGGCAACGACTGGCGTTCGGTCCGCGCGACCCGCGTGAACTGGCCGAGCAGCAGGATGTCGAAGTAGCGCGCATAGCGCGGAATCATGACAATCGGCGAGCCTTCGGCCGTGATCCAATCGGTCGTGCCCTTGTGACCGGCCTCTTGAACCAGCCGTCGAAACGCCTGCTCGATCTCGCGCTCGGCGTCTTGCTCGGCACTATCGATCTGCCGGGCCACACTATCCGGGATCCAGCGCCGGATGTGGCTTTCGAAGGTCTCGTGGCGAAACACGTGCATGCCAGTTACGGACGCATCGTATTTCTTGGCCATCAACACAGCCTGGCGAGTGGCGCTCTGCGATGCTTCGTTGCCGTCAAAGCCAACGAGTAACTGCTTTATTGCCATCTCGATCCCTCCGTCTTGTTCTGCCGGGTTGCTGTCACCGTAGCAGTTGGATCACTAAAGCCGTCTTGGCAAAGCCAAGCGGATTTAGCACCATAACCGTCGGAGCATCGCAGTCAGGCCGCGACCAGTCAGGCCGCGACATTGTGGCGGCATGACTGCGGCCCGCCGCGCTGTTCGCGAAATCTCAGTCAGTAGAATTACGATTCTGTGATTGCGTCACCGAGATGTTTTGTATACCAAATTGAGAATAACACATGCCAAACGTGCAGTGGCATTGCAATAACAAAATGGCCGAGGCGCCATACTGCTGGTGCCGCGGATGATCAGGGAGCTGGCGCTTCTCGAGCACGAAGCGCCAACCGAAACGCCAACTTTGAGCAGCGACGCTCAAGGGAAATGGAGAACTTTCTCAATGAAACTTCAGATTGCATCTGCTCTGGTAATTTCGACTGCGCTGGTCGCTGGACCGGCCTTGGCCGAATGGAAGCCAGCCAAGCCGGTTGAGTTCGTTGTTATGGCCGGCAAGGGCGGCGGCGCTGACAAGGCTGTGCGTTTCATGCAGTCGATCATCGCCAAGGAAAACCTCGGACCAACCGTGCTGCCGGTCAACAAGCCGGGCGGATCGGGTGCCGAGGCATTGCTCTACATGAAGGGCAAGAAGGGCGATAACCACACGCTGATGTTCACGCTGAACAGCTTCTACACGACGCCTCTGCGTCAGGCGAAGCTCAACGTCAATATCGAAAACTTTACGCCCGTGATGCGCATGGCCGAAGACACCTTCTGTCTGTGGGTCAACACCAAGCGCAAGGACGGCGCCGACCTCAAGACCGTCGACGATTTCGTCAAGGCGGCGAAGGCAGCCGGCAACAAGTGGCTGATGGCCGGCACCGGTAAGAACTCGGAAGACAACCTGATCACTGACTTCCTGAATTCGACTTACGGCCTCAAGATCAAGTATATCCCTTACAAGGGCGGCGGGGCGGTTGCCAAAGCGCTGGCCGGTAACAACGCGGATTCAACGGTCAACAATCCCTCCGAAGCGCTTGGCTTCTATGAAGCCGGCACGGTTCGCCCGCTGACCTGCTTCACGCCGGAACGCATCGGCCTCTTCAAGGACGCACCGACCATGAAGGAACTTGGCAATGACTTCGTCTACTTCATGCAGCGCACCGTCGTTGGCGCACCTGGCATGAGCAAGGAAGCAGCCGCCTACTATCAGGGTCTTTTCAAGAAGGTGTTCGAGTCGAAAGCCTGGCAGGAATACCGCTCCAAGAAGGCACTGGTCGGCGATGCGCTGAGTGGTGACGCTCTGATGGCCTATTGGAAAGAGCAGCGTGCGGTCCACAAGACGATGCTGAAGAAAATGGGCGCCATCAAGTAGTCTTCCTCCCGACGAAACACGCACGACGATTGCCGAACTTCGAGATCGGCAATCGTCACCGGTGAGCGCTCGTTTGTTGGTCCGCCTCACGGAACTGACTGCGACCGCGCAACAAGGAGGCCGGACCATGTCTGTGCGACTTGCCGAGCTATTGATGGCCCTGCTGATGGCAGCGTTCTCCATCTACCTGATGTGGAAGAGCACCGAATTGCCGATTGGCTGGATCCCCGACGAGGGGCCGGGAGGCGGCGCCTGGCCGTTCTGGCTCGCTGCCGTGATGCTGATCTCGTGCATCGGCATCGTCTACAACTGGATACGCCGGTCAAGCCCGCCCTCGCAATCACTCGAACCGTTCATGGACAAGGTTACGTTCGCCAGCGTCGTGCCGGTCGCGGCCCTGCTGACCGTAACCGTCGCGCTGTTCGAGTACGCCGGCGCTTACATTTCGCTGTTTCTCTTCATGTTCATCTATGTCGGGATCATCGGTCGCCACGGCTGGCTGACCGGTCTCTTCTACGGCATCATCACGCCCGTTCTGACCTTCCTGTTCTTCGAAATCCTGATCAAGGTGATCCTGCCCAAAGGTTTCACCGAGCCGCTGTTTCTGCCGATCTTCAGGTTCTTCGGCATGGGCGGCATCTAGCCAGATCTATTCACCACCACGCGGTCGTCACGGAGTCCAAATGTCCAAAAGGCCAGGAGAAACGCGCAGGGCGATTCGGTTCATCGTTCAAGTGGTTCGACGCCGCGTTTGGGACATTTGGACCCGCCCGCAGGGTCGCCCAAAACGGCCCATCGGCAGCGTCGAGCGTCTCAACCGTATGAACCCATACGCTTTTCGCCCCTCTCCTTGCCGAGTGAACCGTTTTGGGCGATGACGATCCACGTGCTGGTGAATAGATCTGGCTAGTTGCGCTTCGCTCCGCATTGCAGTGATACATGGGTGTGAATGACCATGATCGAAATCCTAGGCCTACTGGTTGATGGCTTCGGTATTGCCTTCCAACCGCTCAATCTGTTCCTGATCGTCATGGGCTGTACGATCGGCCTGTTCATCGGCGCAATGCCCGGTCTCGGCTCGGTCAACGGAGTGGCAATCCTGCTGCCGCTGACCTTCATCGTGCCGCCGACAGGCGCGATCATCTTTCTTGCTGCGATCTATTATGGCGCTATGTACGGCGGGGCGATCTCTTCGATCATGCTTGGTATTCCCGGCGCTTCGACCGCGGTTGCGACGACGTTCGATGGCCGGCCGATGGCCAAGCAGGGGCTGGCCGACAAGGCGTTGATCGCGGCCGCCGTCGCCTCGTTCATTGGCGGCACGATCTCGGTCATCCTGTTCACGCTGGCAGCCCCGCCGCTGGCGCACATCGCGCTGGTGTTCGGCGCACCGGAAACCTTCGCGCTGATGATGCTGGCGTTCGCAACATTCGTCGGGCTTGGCGGCGATGACATCTGGAAGACGTTGTTCTCGATCTGCATCGGCCTGGTGCTGGCCGCAATCGGTACCGACATCATGACCGGCGAGCCGCGCCTGCAATTGTTCGAATTGCCCGGCTTCTACTCCAGCGTTCACTTCCTGGTGCTCGCGATCGGCATCTACGGCATTGGCGAGATGCTCTGGACCATCGATGAGAACGCGCGTGCGGGCGGCAAGTCGATGCTGTCGGAAGCAACTGTCAGCTTCGAGCGCACCATGCGCCATTTGCGCGATCTGTTGCGCGGCTGGAAGGTCGCTTTAATGGGTTCGGTTCTCGGCTATTTCGTCGGCATCCTGCCGGCCGCCGGTGCGACGCCTGGCTCGCTGATGTCGTATGGCATTGCCAAGCAGATGGCGAAGGAGCCGGAAACGTTCGGCAATGGCAATCCGGAAGGGATCATCGCGCCGGAAGCCGCCAACAACGCGGCATCGACCGGATCGATGCTGCCGATGTTGACGCTTGGTATTCCAGGCTCGCCGACGACGGCAATCCTGCTCGGCGGTATGGTGATCTGGGGGCTCGAGCCCGGACCGCGCTTGTTCACCGACCAAAAGGATTTCGTGTGGGGCCTGATCGCCTCGCTCTATGCCGCGAACTTTTTCGCCCTGATCATGAACATCGCGTTCATCCCGGCCTTCATCGCGGTCCTGCGCCTGCCATTCACGATCTTGGCACCGATCATCTTCGTACTCTGCCTGGTTGGCGGCTTTGCTCCGACGAGCCGGATGTTCGATGTCTGGCTGATGCTGGTCTTCGGCTTCATGGGCTACCTGCTGCGCAAGTTGGATTACCCGGTCGCCCCGGCCGTCCTGGCGATCGTGCTCGGGCCGATGACGGAGCCGGCGCTGCGCCAATCGCTGCTGATCAGTGGTGGTGATTTCTCGATCTTCTTCACGCGGGTCTACTCGGGCCCGATCATGGTCTGCGCGATCATCCTGCTGTTTTTGCCGCTGGTCGGTCCGATCATGCGCCGGTTGCGGGGCAGCAAGGCAGCCAAATAGCCAGAGAATCTTTATCCGCTCGAAACAGAACCGCCATTGTCCGGTTCAATTGGATGATGCTCCAATAATCTCGACACCCATCTCGTTGATTCCGCGCCAGATCGTGCGGCAGGGGAAATCGGATTCCTCTGAAAGGAGCCGGAGGCGAAACAGTTCCGGCACTTCTTCAGGCAAATGAAGATACAGGCGAAAGCCTTCAGCCGAGCGATCGACGACAACACAAGGTATCGCGCTCGCTGGCGGCGCGACGATGATCGAGCCCAAACGAACCGTGCGTCGGCGGCTTTGCCGCCGGTCTACGTCATCAATGTGCCTAGCCATTCACGCGCCTCCCGAACGTACCAATCGTATCGGGATCCGATTTACTTTCGCCAAAAACCAAAGGCGCAATTTGTTCTTAATTCGCTTCACGCAATAGTTGCAGATCACAGGGCGTCATTCACGCTGCCGATAAGCACGACGCGCCGGCGAGCCTCCGCGGATAGGACTGTGGGTGCACGCAAGGCCTCGTAGGGTTGGCCGACATCAGAATTGGTATCGCAGACGGGCGCTTGCGACTTTGCAATCGCGCCCCAGCAGGTATTGCACGAGACGCAGGCGCGATTGGCGTGTGCCTGGCCGGAGAGCGCCTTTCGTGGCCAGTCGGGATCGGCGATCAGCGCTGGCCGAACAGCGTGCGGAAGCCGAATCACTCGTTGCTGCGACCGGTGTCGAACGGCAAGACGTTCATTGCCAGGTACGGGCAATGATGCGCTGTGTCGGTCAAGGCTACGAGATCGGGGTTGGTTTTAACCCGGATCACCTGGCAGCCGACGGAGCCGAGCAACTCGGAGCCGCATTCACGGCGGCTTACCGGGCGCGCTATGGCCGTTCCGAAACGGCATCGATGAACCGGATGGTCTTCGGTCGCGATCCTTATATTGATTGCGCCCCTATCACGGCGCGCGTAAGCTCATGCCGTGCCAACCAAGGGTACGACGATGCGTCTTTTCGCAGCTTCGCTGGCAACAGAAACGAATACCTTTTCACCGATTCCGACAGCGCGTTCGAGTTTCGAAGACTTCTTCTATGCGCCCGCTGGCGAGCATCCCGAGGTTCCCAAATTGTGCTCGGCGCCATTGCTTGTTGCCCGGCGTCGCGCGGCCCAGGAAGGTTTCACGCTGATTGAAGGCTCTTCGTTCTGGGCGGAACCCTCCGGCTTGGTTGATCGTGCCAGCTTCGAATCGATGCGCGACGAGATCCTCGATCAGCTCGAAAAGGCGATGCCGCTTGACGGTGTCCTGATGGGTTTTCACGGCGCCTTCGTTGCCGATGGCTACGATGATGCCGAAGGCGATATGCTTGAGCGTATCCGCGCGATCGTCGGACCTGACTGTGTCGTCGGTTGCGAATACGATCCGCATTGCCATCTGACCGAGAAACGGGTTTCTCTGGCCGAGATCTCCATTCTGTTCAAGGAATACCCGCACATTGATTTCATGGATCGCGGCGAAGAATTGTTGACGCTGGTGTTGCGCGCCATCAAAGGAGAGATTCAGCCGGTCGCGTCGCTGTATGATCCAAGGCTCGTCGACTTTTTCCCGACGACGGTGGAGCCGATGCGCTCATTCGTCGACGGACTGAAGGCGCGCGAGGGACGTGATGGCATTCTGTCGATCTCGATCGCGCATGGCTTCATGCATGGCGACGTCCCGGACATGGGCGCGCGCGTGCTTGTTCTCACTGATAACCGCAAAGCGGCAGGAGATATCCTCGCCAATGAGATCGGCGACGAGCTTTGGGCGAGACGCGGCAAGTGGGCGCCTAAGACAGTGGGGCTCGATGCCGCCTTGGATAAGGTCCTGACTCTGGATGATGGCCTGGCCATCATTGCCGAGCCGGCCGACAATGCAGGCGGTGGTGCGACGTCCGAGAATACTCTTGCCATTCACGCGCTGCGCGAGCGCAAGGTGCGCAACGTCGCTGTCGCCCCGGTCTGGGATCCAACCGCCGTATCGTTCTGTCACAAGGTTGGGCCGGGTGCGCGCCTTCCATTGCGCCTCGGCGGCAAGGTTGATCCTGGCGCGGCACCGCCGGTCGATGCCGACGTCGAAGTCATCGCCATCGCCGAGGATACCTGGCAGCACTTCGGCGCCGCGGTCGTACCGGTCGGCGATGCCGCTGTCGTGCGTATCGACGATGGCATTGACGTTATCCTGATCTCGAACCGCACGCAGGCGTTCGGCCTCGAACTCTTTACTCATCTGGGGCTGACGCCCACCGACTACCGGCTGCTCGTATTGAAGTCGGCGCAGCATTTCGCAGGTGCATACGGTCCGCTCGCTGGCACGATCATCAGGGCCGAGACCGGCGGGTGCTGTCCGACGGACGCAAACAATCATCATTACACCAAGGTCGCACGGCCGCTCTGGCCACTCGATGATAGCGTCGAGGGGCGGCTTTTGATCTGACCGCGCCTCGGCGCCAACCACCGAGCGGATGCGAACATCCGCCAGCAAATGCCAAGGCAGGCATCAATTGCGAAAGAACGAGGAAACGACCAATGAAAACAACGCGACGGAAATTTATGGAAGGGACCGCCGCAACGGCTGCCCTGATGACCGCGCCTGGCATCCTGACGGCACGTGCGCAGGCCTCCAAGGCCAATACCATCAAAGCGGTGCTGCACGGCGACCTCAAGGGTTTTCGATCCGATCTGGACGACGGCGAATATGACCGGCAATCATGCGCTGCTGATCTACGACACGCTGTTCGGCCAGGACGAAAAGGGCAGGTCGCATCCCCAGATGGTCGGCAAGTATGGGGTTTCCGAGGACGGCAAAACCCATACGTTCCAGTTGCGTGACGGCCTGAAGTTTCACGATGGCCAGGCGGTCACCGCCGATGACTGTATCGCTTCGATCCGCCGCTGGGCGGTGCGCGATGCCGCCGGTCAGCACCCTCTTCCGCCGCGTCAAGGATACGCGCAAGAAGGATGACACGACCTTCGAGATCGTCTTGTCGGAGCCCTACGGCCTCGTCGTCGATGCACTCGGCAAGCTGACCACCAACCTGCCCGTCCGTGATGCGCAAGAAAGACGCCGAGACGGATGCCAACCAGCAGGTCACCGACAAGATCGGTTCCGGGCCGTTCAAGTTCAACGATGGCGAGACGCGAGCCGGCCAACGCTATGTCTATGACCGTAATCCCGACTACAATCCGCGCTCCGGTGCCGCTACCGGCTTGTCGGGCGGCAAGGTTGCCCACCTCGAGCGTGTCATCATCGAGAACCTTTCAGACCAGCAAACGGCTCTTGCAGCCCTGAGGGCCGGTGAGATCGACTTTTATGAGACACCTCCGCTGGATCTGCTGGACCAGCTCGAAGGCGACAAGAACATTTCGCTGGAAGTACTCAACAAGGGCGGCAATGTCGGCATGTGCCGCCTGAACTGGCTGCACCCGCCATTCGACAACGTCCATGCCCGTCAGGCGATGCTTTATCTCATCAACCAGACGGACATTCTGCAGGCGGCCTTCGGCAACCCGACGTATTTCAGGCAATGCGGCTCGCTGTTCGGCTGCACCGGCAACATGCAGTCGGATGTCAACACCGATTGGCTGAAGGGCGGCCAGAACATCGCCAAGGCCAAGGAGCTTTTCCAGAAGGCCGGCTACGATGGACGGCCGGTAACGGTGCTGCAGGCAACCAACATCGGCTTTATGAACAATGCTGCCTTGCTGATCGCCCAGTGGCTGCAGCAGGCCGGTGTCAAGGCCAAGCTCGAGGCCTCGGACTGGGGTGGCGTCGTGACACGCCGCGCCGTCAAGAAGCCGCCGAATGAAGGGGGCTGGAACATCTTCATCACCTGGGGCTCCGGTGAAGGCTTCAACAACCCGATCAGTTCCGTTGCACACTCGGCGGTTGGCGACAACGGTTGGTTCGGCTGGCCCAAGGATGACCTGCACGAGCAGCTAAAAGACCAGTGGGCATCAGGTGCGACCATCGAGGACCGCCAGGCGATTGCCAGAAAGATCCAGGACAACGCCTGGAACTTCGTGCCGATGGCGGTGCTCGGCCAGTGGGCACCACCGGTCGCGCATCGTGCAAACGTCACCGGTTTCGTGCCGGTGCCAAGTCACGTGCCGTTCTGGAACGTGAAGAAGGCCTGAGCCTTCGATGCCGCCGCCGCCTCACCGGCGGCGGCACTCCTAGCGCAAACTGCGTTTTGTCGGAATCAGCTCGAACGAGCTGCTACTGGCCAAACGCGGATAATTTGCGCTATCAAATCAACAAGGTAGCGCATCTTTGTGCCACCAGTCGGATCCGCCTGAGCGGTTCCAACTTAAGGCACGATGCGCTGGCACCAGCAGACCGGGTTCCACATGTTTGCATACATTGTTCGCCGCCTGGTCTCGACGGTGTTCGTCATGGCGATCGTGGCGGTGATCATCTTTCTGCTGCTGCGCCTGGCGCCAGGTGATCCCGTTGCCATTCTCGTCGGCGACAATGCATCACCCGAGCAGATCACGGCCATCCGTAAAACGATGGGTCTCGATGATCCGCTCGTGGTTCAGTTCTGGCGCTGGGCCTCGCGGGTGCTGGTCGGCGATCTCGGCATTTCGATATTCTCCAACGAACCGGTCTCGAAGCTCATTCTGCAGCGCCTTGAGCCGACGCTGTCGCTGGCGGCAACGACGATCCTGCTCGCCGTCGTGATCGCCGTCTCATTCGGCGTACTGGCAGCTTGGAAGGTTGGCACCTGGATCGATCGAACGGTGATGGCGCTGTCGGTAGCGAGTTTTTCAGTTCCCGTGTTCGTCGTCGGTTACGTGTTGATCTACGTCTTTTCCATTCAGCTTCGCTGGCTGCCCGTGCAGGGCTACGAACCCATTAGCGAAGGTGTCGTAACCTGGTTCCGCCACCTGGTCTTGCCCTCAATCGCGCTCGGCCTGGCCTACGTGGCGCTGATTGCCCGCATCACGCGTGCAGCCATGCTCGAAGTACTGGCCGAGGACTACATTCGCACCGCTCACGCCAAGGGTGTGGCGACGAGCCCGGTTCTCATGAAGCATGCCTTGAAGAACGCCGGCGTGCCGATCATTACAGTCATCGGGATTGGTGTTGCGCTGCTGATCGGCGGCGTGGTCATCACGGAGACGGTGTTCAACATCCCCGGCATCGGCCGGCTGGTCGTCGATGCCATCCAGTATCGCGACTACCCGATCATTCAGGGCGTCATGCTGTTGTTCTCAGGCGTCTACGTCATCGTCAATCTATTCGTCGACCTGTCCTACACGCTGCTCGACCCGAGGATCCGAACCTGATGAGTGAGGCATCGATCGTCCAGCCAGAGACGCGTGCGGTCGCCTCCAAGGCCGGCCTGTGGCGGTTCGTTAGGCGCAACACGACCCTGGTCATCGGGCTTATCATTCTCGCGGTCATGGTTATCCTGGCGCTGATTGCGCCCATATTTGCTGGTGACCCGTATACAATGAAGCCGATCCAGCGGCTGAAGCCACCGTCCGAAGCCTTCTGGTTCGGCACGGATCAGCTCGGCCGGGACGTATTTGCACGCACGATATACGGCGCGCGCATCTCGCTGATCGTCGGTATCTCGGTCGCCGTTCTCTCGATCGTTGTCGGGCTCGTCATCGGGCTCTTGGCAGGCGTCCTGCGCTGGGTCGAGGCGATCGTCATGCGCCTGCTCGACGGGTTGATGGCGATCCCCGCGATCCTACTCGCGATTGCGCTCGTCTCGCTGTTCGGAGCCAGCGTCGGCATTGTTATCGTTGCGATCGTCATCCCGGAGATCCCGCGCGTTGTCCGCTTGGTTCGCTCGGTCGTGCTGGCAACACGCGAACAGCCTTTCGTCGAGGCCGCGATTGCCGGCGGCGCGCCGACCTGGAAGATCCTGATCCGCCATATCCTGCCGCCGACGATTCCGCCGTTGATCGTTCAGGCGACTTACATCTGCGCTTCCGCGATCCTGGTCGAAGCAGGCCTGTCGTTTCTCGGCGCCGGCACACCGCCGGAAATCCCGACATGGGGTAACATGATCGCTGCTGATCGCATTTATCTTGGCCGTGCGCCCTGGTGCATTTTCTGGCCCGGCATCGCGCTGGCGCTGGTCGTCCTCGCCGTCAACTTGGTCGGCGACGGCCTGCGCGATCGCCTCGACCCGCGCATCGCACGCCGTATGTAGAGGGCCGAGTCATGCCGTCCAAGACCGTTTCAGCCGCTCAGCCCCTCCTCGAGGTCGACGATTTGCAGACCTACTTCTTCAATGAGGATGGTGTGACGCGCGCCGTTGATGGTGTCAGCTTCCAAGTCGCGCCTGGCGAGACACTTGGCATCGTCGGAGAGTCAGGTTGCGGCAAGAGCGTGACGGCGCTTTCGATCCTGCGCCTCATTCCGCCGCGCATCGGTCGCATGGTCGGCGGCACGATCCGCTTTGACGGACAGGATCTCGGCGCACTCTCGGAAGCGGAAATGCGCGACATCCGCGGCAACCGCATCGCGATGATCTTTCAGGAACCGATGACGAGCCTCAATCCGGTGCTCACGATCGGCAATCAGATCAGCGAAGCGGTCATGATCCATCGCAACGCGAGTAGAAGCGAGGCGCGTTTCCGGGCACGCGAGGTGCTGGAACTCGTCGGCATCCCTGATGCCGAGCGCCGATTGCAGGACTATCCCCACCAGTTCTCCGGCGGCATGCGCCAGCGTGTGATGATCGCCATGGCGCTGGCCTGCGGTCCCAAGCTGCTGATCGCCGATGAGCCGACGACAGCGCTGGACGTGACGATCCAGGCGCAGGTACTGCAGTTGATGCTGGAGCTGAAACAGCAAACGTCTGCCGCCGTCATCCTCATTACCCACGATCTCGGCGTCGTGGCTGAAACCTGCCAGCGCGTGCTCGTCATGTATGCCGGCCGGAAAGTCGAGGAGGCGAGTGTCCTCGACCTCTTCGACCGGCCGGCACATCCTTATACGCGCGGTCTGCTTGCTTCCGTCGCGCGCGGCAAAGTCGGCGGTCGCCTCGATGAAATTCCGGGGATGGTCCCGTCGCTGAGAGAGCCCATTCCCGGCTGTGCCTTTGCCGACCGTTGCGGGTTTGCCGATGCGCGCTGCCGCAGCGAGGCGCCAAAGCTCAGTCCCGTCGGTGATGGCGCAAGCGCAACGCATTTTGCCGCCTGCTTCAGGACTAACGAGGTGATGGCTTCATGAGTGCAACACCTGTCATCGCCGTCCAGGACCTCAAGAAGCATTTCCCGATCACGCGGGGGCTGCTCGCCCGCCAGGTTGGCGCCGTCAAAGCGGTTGATGGTGTTTCCTTCACCGTGGCGCCCGGCGAAACGTTGTGCGTTGTGGGCGAATCGGGTTGCGGCAAATCAACTGTCGGCCGATTGATCCTGCGCTTGCTCGATCCGACCAGCGGCACCATCCGCCTTGAAGGCGAAGACATTACGAACCTCGCTCGCAACGAGGTGCGCCGTTTCCGCCAGCGCATGCAGATTGTCTTTCAGGACCCTTACGCCTCGCTCAACCCGCGTATGCGGGCCGGTGCCATCGTCTCTGAACCGCTCGAGAATTTCGAGGCCGTGAACCGCACCGAACGGACCGAGCGCATTGCCGAGATCTTCGCCCGTGTCGGCCTGCCGCGCGATGCCATGCGTAAGTATCCCTTCGAGTTCTCCGGCGGTCAGCGACAGCGCCTCGGCATTGCCCGCGCACTGGCGCTCAATCCCCGCGTCATTGTCGCCGACGAGCCGGTCTCGGCGCTCGACGTTTCCGTGCAGGCGCAGGTCTTGAACCTGATGATGGATCTCAAGGCCGACCTCGGCCTTGCCTACCTGTTTATCAGCCATGATCTCGGCGTCGTCGAGCACATGGCCGACCGCGTCGCTGTCATGTACCTCGGCCGGATCGTCGAGATCGGGCCGCGCGTCGACCTCTTCGAAGCGCCGCGCCATCCCTACACGCGAGCACTGCTATCGGCGGCACCAGTGCCAAACCCGCGCGCCAAACAGGAGCGCATCGTGTTGCAGGGCGATGTTCCGTCGCCGGCCAGTCCGCCGGCAGGCTGCCACTTCCACACGCGCTGCCCCTTCGCGTTCGACCGCTGTCGTAGCGAAACACCACTGCTGCGACAGGCAAGCGACGAACATACGTTTGCCTGTCACCTCGACGCATAATACCGACCGCCGGCGAGAGACCTACAAACAATCTATCAGGATCCGATGTCGGGGTGTTCAGGCCCAGGGCCGACCGGCGATCAATTCATCGGCCAGCAGGCGTGCGGCGGTGTCGAGCAGCCGATCGCCTTTCTCAGGGGTGGCGCTGGTGGCGTCGCCCAGCACTCCGGTCGGCGTGATGTCGGCAAATGAGCGCCAGACCATCACCGATCCGCCGGCCGCTGAGCCCATCGGCCGGCTCGGTCCCTTTGCATGAGGCAGCTGTTCGCTTCGCACGCAATCCGCTTTGACCGCCATCATCATCGAGGTTTCCGCTTCGCAGGCGTGCTGCACACCGCTCTGGGTCTCGAGGATCTCCTCGAATGCGCCACTTGCGTGTGGCAAATTCCAGTAACTCGTCGTGGCGATCTGGGCATCGAGTTCGCGCGTCAGATCGGTCGTCAGCGCGGCCAGTGCTGCCATGTTGCCGCCATGGCCGTTGACGATGCAGATGCGCTTGAAGCCGGCATTCAGGATCGAGCGGCACAAATCACCGAGCAGCGCGTGCCAGGTCCCGAGCGACAGGGAAAACGTGCCACCGAAAGCAACGTGGTGCTCTGCAAGCCCCATCCATACGGTCGGCGCGACGACGACCGGGTGATGAGGCGTCACGAGTTCAGCTGTGCGCCGGCACGCCTCGCCGCAAAGATAGGTATCGACCCCGGTGGCAAGGTGAGGCCCGTGCTGTTCCGTCGACGCCACGGGTAGCAATACGATAGCATCGGCATCTGCCAGTTTTCGCAGTTCCGTCGCCGTCAGTCTGTTCCATTCGATTTCGGCCATAATTCTCCCCCTAGCGCCGATCAGAGGGTGGTGTCGACGCGGAACCCGGCACAACGATAAAGTGCCGCATGGACGCTGGCGAACTCAGACATACCTGTCCCAAAAACCGCCTTACCTTCCACGGCGGTAAGAGGTATTTGCGTGGGAAAGTGTGATATGGCGGAGAGAGAGGGATTCGAACCCTCGAGACAGTTTCCCGCCTACACGCGTTCCAGGCGTGCGCCTTCAACCACTCGGCCACCTCTCCTTGAATGAGGGTCAGGACTATAACGACGATGGGTCGATGCGCAATATCATTGTTGTCCCATGCTGCCCGTGTTGCTGCCGCAGATCCGGTAGTCCTTGATTTGAACCAATGGCGGGATTAGAGCGTCTGTCGGGTACGATCGATTGCGTTCGGCCGAAGCGGCCTCGTTTCTCGGACCCACTGGAGTATTGATTGGACAGTATCTGCCAATCGCAACCGGCTCTATTTGGATGACATGATCCGGCGTTGGTCATCAAACCTGGCGTTTGCCCTGTGGTCGGCCGTGACCAGCGTGCTCAAGGCCGTGTGGAGTATGCTGCGGCCAGGCATCAGGTTTCTTGGCAGCCTGATGCTCGTTGCCGCCGTCATCGCGCTGACATCGGACGTAACGCGCTGGCAGACGGCCGGCAAAGGACCGGTGTTTGCAAGCCTCGAAGCACAGATCAGCAAGGCGGCACCTGCAACACTGGAAGGTATCGGCAAGACGATCGCTGCCAACTTTCATCCGCTCGCCTGGGACCCGCTGCTCCTCACCTTCCTGGCGCTGCCGGCCTGGCTTGCGCTGCTGATCCTGGCGCTCGCCCTCAACTATGGTGCCCGCGAACGGCGCCAGCCCGACATCTTCATTAACTGAGTCGGAACAAGGACTGCGATCAGCGCACGCGCTCGGTGCGCGTTGCGGCGCGTTCGCCGGTATCCTCGTTCATCACCCAGTAGTCGGCGACGATGCCGAGTGCGAGCAGCAGTGCGAGAGTCACGCTGATGGTCGTCAGGAAGATGTTGTGGCGGCGGTTGATATCGGCGGCTTCATCCCTTGGCAATTCGTCCTTGTCGACCATGGCAAGTCCGAACATGCGTCGGTGGAAGGCATGGCGGACGTGGCCGAGGTTGGTGATCGGAATGTTGGCCTTCCTGGCGATCTGGCGGGCAATCACGGGGAACGGGAAGCGGGGATCATCGTCGACCTCGTTGACGAAACCGAACGGAATACGCTCGCCGGTGTCGAGCACCAGGCGGACACCGCGCATCACCACCGGGGCGACGATGCCGCCGTAGCAATCGCAGTAGGTCTGGATCGTCTTGATCTTGTCATAGGGGATCGTGCGCGACTGATAGAACAGTGTCGGTGTCAGGCCGCCGCCGCGAACTGGCAAGGTGAAGGCTACGGCGTTCGTTCCGATATCCACCTTGGCGCGCAACGAGAAAATCAATTCGAATAGAACCAGGACCATGATCAGGGTGAAGCCGGCTGCGATCACCGCCAGTCCCCAGGTGTCGAGCCAGACGCCGGCAAGGACGCGCTGGGTGAGCATCACCGGCAGGCTGATGAAGAACGGCAGGAGGATGATAAACACCAGGGCGAAGAACGTTTTGCGCCCGCCACCACATTCGTAATAGGTTTGCTCGTCAACATCTGGTGACGCTTCGAGCGGTGCTTCTCGCGGCCTCTCGGCGGCCTGGTCGGCGGCAGGCTTCGGCTCGAGGGAGAGCATCTTATCGGCTATCCGGTCCATTCACGATCCTCAAACGCGCGCCTCGGAGACCGAGACGATACCCAGCCGTACGGTGCAACGCATCGAACCAATTGAGCTTGCACCTTTCCCGCACTATATCAGAATGCCAGAAAACCGGCAGGACAATGTCTACTTGAAGGTCACAAGCTAATGTTTTTGCTGCGAAAGAAGGTCGAGATGCCACAGCCCGACAAGGCGCTGCCCGGCCGTGAGACACCGCTCGCCACAGCTGAGAGCCACGATGTCTTCAATCGGCCCCTGGCACCGCCCTATCCGGACGGCATGCAGGTTGCAATCTTCGGCATGGGCTGCTTCTGGGGGGCAGAGCGCCTGTTCTGGCGGCTTGGCGACGACAAGGTCTGGATCACCGCGGTCGGCTATGCGGCAGGCTATACGCTGAATCCGACCTACGAAGAGGTCTGCAGCGGGGCGACCGGTCACAACGAAGTCGTCAAGATCGTGTTCGATCCGAATGTCACGCCATATCAGTCGCTGCTCAAAGTGTTCTGGGAAGGACACGACCCGACCCAGGGCATGCGCCAGGGCAATGATGTTGGCACGCAGTATCGTTCAGGCATCTATGTTGCCGATGAGGCCCAACGCCAGGCCGCCGAGGCCTCGCGTGATGCCTTCCAGGCGGTGCTGGCCGCCAACGGCTACGGGCGAATCACGACCGAAATCGTAGAGGCCGGCGCCTTCTATTTCGCCGAGGACTATCACCAGCAGTATCTTTCGAAGGTCCCGCACGGCTATTGCGGGCTCGGCGGCATGGGCCTCAGCTGCCCGACGGGCGTCAGCTAGCCAATCAACGAACAAGAGAGGGTCCGGGAGAACTTCTCCCGGCCGGGGTGCGGGGCCGGCCCCGCTCGCGCGAGCGATCAATCTTCAGCAGAAACAGTAGTCTCATGCCGATCCCATTCAGCGATCGCAGAACGTTTGCGATCATTTCCCATCCCGATGCGGGCAAGACGACGCTGACCGAAAAGCTTCTGGTCAGCGGCGGTGCCATCCACCTGGCAGGCAACGTCAAGGCGCGTGGTGAAGCGAGGCGTGCTCGCTCGGACTGGATGAAGATCGAGCAGGAACGCGGCATCTCGGTGACCTCATCGGTGATGTCGTTCACGCACAAGGGCCTGCAGTTCAACCTGCTCGACACACCGGGCCACGAGGATTTTTCAGAAGACACCTACCGCACGCTGACCGCGGTCGACAGCGCGATCATGGTGATCGATGCGGCGCGTGGCATCGAGAGCCAGACGCGCAAGTTGTTCGAGGTCTGCCGGCTGCGCGACATCCCGATCATCACCTTCATCAACAAGGTCGACCGCGAAGGGCGCGATCCCTTCGAACTGCTCGACCAGATCCACGACGAGTTGCAGCTCGAGATCGCGCCGCTTGTCTGGCCGATCGGCATGGGCGGGCGCTTCGAGGGCTGTTTTGACACGACGACCAGTACGTTTTTGACGACAAAGAACAGCCAGTCCGGTGCCTTCAACCATTCGATCGCATGCTCGGGCATCGATGACACGCAGCTCGACGACGTAGTCGCCAGCACCGAGGTTCTTGGAGCGGCCCGCGACAGCCTCGAGCTGGCTCTTGGCGGATATGCCGAATTCGATCGAAATCTTTATCGCGAAGGCCATTTGACGCCGGTCGTGTTCGGCAGTGCACTCAGGGATTACGCCATCGAGCCGCTGCTTGATCTCGTTGCCGCCCATGCACCTGAGCCGCGCCCGAGCCCGGCCCAAACGCGCATGGTCGAGCCCGGTGAGAATCCCGTCACCGGCTTCGTCTTCAAGGTCCAGGCCAACATGGACAAGAAGCACCGCGACCGTATTGCATTCCTGAGATTGTGTTCGGGCGACTTCAAGCGCGGCATGAAGTTGCGTCAGGTGCGCACGGGCAAGGATGTCATGGTGCACAGCCCGATCATCTTCCTGGCGCAGGATCGCGAGATTGCCGAAGAGGCCGGTGCCGGCGACGTAATCGGCATTCCCAACCACGGCACGATCCGGGTCGGCGATACCTTTAGTGAAGGCGAAGAGCTACGCTTCACGGGCCTGCCTGTCTTTGCCCCTGAAATCCTGCGCCGCATCCGTCTGGTCGATACCACGCGCGTCAAGCAGTTGCGCCAGGCATTGCAGGACCTTTCCGAAGAAGGCCTGGTGCAGATCTTCAAGCCGGATGTCGGCACGCAGTGGATCGTCGGCGCCATCGGGCCTCTGCAACTCGACGTCGTCCAGGACCGGGCCCGCAATGAATACAACGTCGAAATTGAGTTCGAAGCGACCAATTATACCGCGGCGCGCTGGCTTAAAGCGGACGATGAGGCCGCACTCAGGAAATTCATCCGCTCGAACCTGAACCAGGTGCTGACCGACCGCGACGGTGATCCCGTCTACCTTGCCGCTGGCAACTGGGACCTGAGCTTCAAGGAACAAAACAACGAGGCAATCACGTTCCTGAAGACCAAGGAGATCCAGTAGCCGGGTCCAAAAGTGTTTCGATCACTCATCTTGCCACTGACACCTCGTCGTCCCTACGCAGGCGCACTGCTGTCCGGTTGATTAGTCCCCAAGGCAATTGATGACGATCATCGACAAGAGAAATTCCACATTCAGGCGCATGCGAGACACGCTGGACGACCAACCGACACTCCGTCATTCCCGCGCAGGCGGGAACCCAAGCGACCATCCGCCGGCACTGAGAAAGTGGAGAATCGCTTGGGTCCCCACCTGCGTGGGGATGACGACAGTGGCTGTGGCGCCGGCCGTGCACAATTTGCCTGGACAGTAGCGCACCTGCGCGGGAATGATGCTGAGTGTTGGGCTTATAGAGATGCGACTTTAGGGTTCAGCGCACGCTGAAACCTTTGAGCCGACGCCCAGCCAAATCATCATCCGGATTCCCGCGAGCCACCCAGGCAACTACGATCGCCCTGAACCAAGCAATCAGGAACGAGCCATGGCGCATGCGTTTACAGGCATCCGGATTCTCGACTTCAGCCAGGTCCTTGCCGGTCCGGCCGCAACGAGCTTTTTTGCGATGCTCGGAGCCGACGTCATCAAGGTCGAGAACCCGACCGATGGCGATCAGTTCCGCATTCTGATGAAGACCGACAAGTTCGAAGACTATCGTATGTCGCCGGGCTTCATGTCGCTCAATACAGCCAAGCGCTCACTTGCCATCGACCTGAAGCATGAACGGGCCAAGGACGTCATCTGGCGGCTTATCGAAACGGCCGACGTTGTCGTCGAGAATTTCCGCGCCGGCGCCATCGAGGACTTGGGCTTCGGCTACGACGCGGTGCGCGCGCGCCGGCCGGACATCATCTATTGTTCGATCTCGGGCTATGGCCAGACCGGCCCGATGCGTGGGCGGCCAGCCTATGACGGTGCGATCCAGGCAGCCTCCGGAATGATGTCGGTGACCGGCCATCCCGAGACAGGTCCGACCAGGGCCGGCTACACGGTGGTCGACATGTCGACGGCATTGACGGCCGCGTTCGCGATTTCACAAGCGCTCTATAGGCGCCGCGAAACCGGGGCCGGCCAGCGCCTCGACGTCGCCATGCTCGACACCTCGATCTGGATGATGTCGCCCTTGTATTCCGCTCATCTGCTTGCCGGTGAAACATTCGGACTGATCGGCAACGACTCGCCTGCGAAATTGCCGACGGCGAACGTTTTCCCGACCAGCGACGGATATCTGCAGATTTCGGGCCTGACCAGGGAGCACGCCAAAGGCCTGTGCGAAGTCCTCGAAATTGAGGAGGCGGAAAGCGACCCGCGCCTTGCCGATCTCGAGGCAATGACCCGCCATCACGACGAACTACGCGACTATTTCAGCGATATCATCCGCACCAAGCCGCTGGCCCATTGGGTCGAGCGGCTCCGCGAGGCACGCATTCCGCATGCACCGATCCGGGATTTTGCCGCCGCAACTCGCGATCCCCAGCTTGCGCATCGCGATATCATCAGAACCGCGCCGGCACCAAGCGGGCGTGCGGCGTGCGCCGATGCTGAGGTTCCGATCGTCGGTATGTCCTTTACGGCCGATGATGACGGCCCCGAGGTTTTCGGCGCCCCGCCGATGGTCGGAGAGCACATCGACGCCATCCTCGAGGAGGCTGGCTATTCAGCCGATGAGGTTGCCGAGCTACGCGCTTCGGGCGTGTTTGGCGGGCGCTGACCCAGAAAACTGCTGACCGGCGCATTGCGCACAGTCGCGGGCTATCCACCCATGAGCTGCTTCAGCAGCTTCTTGGCTCGGAGACGCTGCATGACGCTGACGGTGGCATCCGCCATGTCCGGACGGCGCGACAAGAGCTCTTCGACAAAGACGAGGTCCTTGCGTTTGAAGACATGGTTCGGGATATGGACGTAGGTGCTCGAGTTGCCGCGTTCGGATTTCTTGCGGGCCTTCGCGTTGATCGTCGTGACAAAGTTGATGGTCGTGATCTGGAAGGACTCCAGATCCTCCCAGTTCATGTTGCGCGTGCCGAGCAGGCTCTCGGAGCGAAATCCGCGATCGTCGACGACCAGGCTTGCCTTGCCAAGGGCCGTGTTGAGCAACATCAAAGCGCCGCCAGCCAAAATAAGGCCTGCCATCGCCATCATGAAAAGCGAGCCCTCCTCGGCTGCCTGAAAGATGGCATAGGCGATGGCCAGTCCAATGATCCCATAAACGATCTCGCGCAGCCCTGCTTCAACGCGCAGTATCGGCTGTTGAGGGCCTTGCGATACTGCATTGCGGGCCCGCGAGGCAGTTGCCGGCCGGCTCGTCCTGCGGCTGCGCGGCGACCCGCCCAAGTTGTTCTCTCGCCTGCCAAAGCTTGCCCGTGCAGCAACCATGACGCACCTCCCCTTGATCCAAGCCGTTACAGCAATACTAAGCGATCAAGGTTTCGTTGCCGTTTTGGCGAAATGGCGAACTTTATCGTTCGCATTTACGAGTGGCACGCTCGCGGTTCGCTACCAGATCTTGACCTTCTTGCCCTCGGCGCGAAGTCTGGTTGCGCGCTCGGTGATGTAGGCCTGGAAATGCTTCGTCTTGAAATGACCTTCGGCGACGAACTCGAGCATGGTCCGAAAGTGGAACGGCTTGAAGTAGCCGGGCATCACGGCCGACGCGATTGCCTTGCCGGGCTTGCCTGCTGACGGCTTCGCCGAGCGCTCGAACAAGAGCAGTGTCGGCGTGAAGACGATGCCCCAGCGTCGTGCGAGTTCGCGCTCTTCCATCACCTTGCCGTCGAAGTCGGTCACCTCGCGCGAACCTCGCAGGTCGAGTTGCACGAACGTGAAATGCTTGCGCAAGTAGCCGACGATCTCCCGGTCGGCCAGGTTGACCTTGTGCATCTCTCGGCAGTAGGGGCATCCGGCCTGTTCGAAGGCGATCAACAATCCCTTGCCGTCGCCCGCTGCCTCGCTGAGGTCTTCTTTCAGGTCGAGAAAGGATTCGTGAAACCAGTCCTGCTTGAAGAGGCCATCGTCACCAGTCGTGGGTCCCGCAGCCCTGGCGCCGGCCGGCAAAAGCACCGCGACAACAATCACACTGGCAAGAAGGGCGGCGATTAAGGCAAGATTGCTCCGAACGGCGGCATCGGTTCGCCGATTTAGCGACACCATATCACTCTCCTCGATCGTGCTTGCAGCATGATTTCGAGGAGGTTAGCGCAAGACAATTTGAGGCGACAACAGATTAGGACTTGATGTGCAAACATTCAAATGTTTGTATCCTTGGTGAACGGGTACATCGCATGGTCGCCAGCCCACGGCCCCGATACTGAAGAGGGGGATCTTGCTTTTGCGTCGCCAGTATCACTTGTTCCTTCTGGCCGGTATGTTTGCAGTAGCCGGCATAGTCACGGTAAGGCCCGCAGTAGCAGCAGGCGATGCCGAATTCGGTCAGTACCTGTCCAGCCAGTGCACGACCTGCCACCAGCTTTCGGGCAAGACGGATGGCATTCCAGCGATTGTTGGCTGGGATGAAGAGACTTTCATTGCCGTGATGCAGGCCTACCGCTCGAAAGAGCTTGCCAACCCGGCCATGCAGAACATCGCCGGCACCTTGAGCGACGAAGACATGGCCGCTCTTGCTGCCTATTTCGCAACGATCAAGCCAAGCGCCAATTGACGCCTTTTTTGTCTCAAGGAGGAAAGAGCATGACCAAACTCACTCGACGCAGGTTTTCGCAACTTGCTGGCGCCAGCGTCGCAGCCGGCGCTATCGGCGCGCCGTTCGTTGCACGAGCGGCCAATCCAAAGGTCGTGGTTGTCGGCGGCGGTGCCGGCGGCGGCACGGCAGCACGCTACATTGCCAAGGATTCGAAAGGCGCCGTCGACGTCACGCTGATCGAGCCTTCGAAGACTTATTACACGTGCTTCTTCTCGAACCTCTATCTCGGCGGCTTCCGCGACTATGCCTCGATCGGCCACACCTACGAGCGCATGTCGGCGCAAGGCGTCGGCGTGGTCCATGACTGGGCCGAAGGTGTCGACCGTGACAAGAAGATGGTTCACCTGGCGTCCGGCGCAAAAGTTCCTTACGACCGCCTCGTGCTGTCGCCGGGCATCGACATCAAATACGACAGCGTGCCGGGCTATTCGCCAGAGGCGTCCGCCAAGATGCCCCATGCCTGGAAGTCCGGCACCCAGGTGCAGGTCCTCAAGGCCATGATCGAGGGCATGAAGGAAGGCGGCACGTTCGTCATGGTGCCGCCGCCCAACCCGTTCCGCTGCCCGCCGGGCCCCTATGAGCGCATCTCGATGATCGCGCATCTCTTGAAGCAGAAGAACCCGAAGGCCAAGATCCTGGTCCTCGATCCCAAGGAAAAGTTCTCCAAGCAGGCCCTGTTCCAGGAAGGCTGGGCAAGGCACTATCCCGACATGATCGAATGGCTGCCCGCTTCGATTACCGGCGGTGTCAAGATGGTCGATGCCGGCGCCATGACCATCAAGATAGACGACGAAGTGATCAAGGCGGATGCGGCGTCGGTCGTGCCGGCTCAGAAGGCTGGCGCGATCGCCGAGAAGGCCGGCCTGACCAACGACAAGGGCTGGTGCCCGATCGTACCGAAGACGATGCAGTCGTCCATGGATGAAAACATCCATGTGCTGGGCGATGCCTCGGTTGCCGCAGCGATGCCGAAGTCGGGCTTCTCGGCCAACAGCCAGGCCAAGGTCGTGGCCATGGCCGTACGCGGTGCGCTGACCGGATCGAAAGTATTCGATCCACGCTTTGCCAATACCTGCTGGAGCCTGGTCGCAACCGATGATGGCATCAAGGTCGGTGCTGCCTACAAGGCGGGTGCCGAAAAGATCGAGGTGACCAACAAGTTCATCTCGAAAACCGGTGAGGATGCCGCTCTGCGCAAGCAGACCTACGAAGAGTCGGTCGGCTGGTATGAAGGTATCGCCAAGGACATCTTCGGCTAGGCATAGTGAAGACCGGGCGGCTTCTGCGGAGCCGCCCGTTTCGATTCCAGTAACTGCGAGAACCAGCGATGCCGCATACCGCGAGCCGTAAGGACCTCTTGAAGGCGACCATCGATCGGCGCGAGTTTCTTGCCGCAACCGCGACCGTCGCGTTTGGCACCCTCGCACCAGGCGTACCGTCGTTAGCGGCAGAACCCTCGACGCTCGAGGTTGCAGGGTTCAAGGTCAGAACCTTCAGCGACGGGCATCTGACCCTGCCGGCGAACATGCTGGCCCCCAAGGTCGATGATGCAACTCGTGCCAAGGCGCTCGCTGCCGCGGGCCAGCAAGGTTCAAGCATAAAATCACCGCTCAACGTCACCCTGATTGAAAAGGGTGATGAAAAGATCCTGATCGACGTTGGCTCGGGAAGCCATTTCATGGACACCGCCGGCCGGCTCGCGGAGAACCTCGAGGCTGCCGGTGTCGACCCTGATTCGATTGCCAAGGTGATCTACACCCACGCCCACCCCGACCATGTCTGGGGCACCGTCAACGATTTCGACGAATTGAGCTTTCCAAGCGCCACCCATTACATCTCGGAAGCCGAGTGGAACTTCTGGATGGCCAAGGACGTGCTGAGCAAGGTGCCCGAAGAGCGTCACGGCTTTGTCGCCGGCGCGCAGCGCAATCTCAAGGCGGCAAAGAGCCAGCTCAAGACCATGAAGCCCGGCGAGGAACTCGGCGCCGGCATCCACGTCCTCGATACCGCCGGCCACACTCCCGGCCATGTCTCGATCGAGATCGGCTCGGGCAAGGAAACCGCCGTCATCCTCGGCGACGCCCTGACCCACCCGGTGATCTCATTCCAGCATCCCGATTGGCAGCCAGCCGTCGACCAGGAGCCCGACAAAGCCGTCGCGACCCGCAAGCGCCTGCTCGACAAGCTCGCCACCGACAAACAGGCGATCATCGGCTATCACTTGCCGGGCGGCGGCTTAGGGCGCGTCGAACGCAAGGGGACGAGCTTTGTGTTCGCGGCTGGTGAATAGATCGGGCTAAGCGGGACGCAGTTTGCCGGTTGGTGTGAAACCTCTCCTCAGCAATGGCTAGCGCAAACTGCGTTTTGTCGGAATCAGCTCGAACGAGCTGCTTCCGGCAAAACGCAGATAATTTTGCGCTATCAAGTCAACAAGGTAGCGCATCTTTGTGCCGCCAGTTGGAACCGCTTGAGCGGTTCCAACTTAAGGCACGATGCGCTAGGCAGCGATGATGTTGTGGGCTGGGCCATAAGGATAACGGGTGATGTTTTCAGCGCCGCCTTCGCCCACGATAAGGATGTCGTGTTCGCGATATCCGCCGGCGCCGGGCCGTCCTTCCGGAATCCACAGCATCGGCTCCATCGAAACGACCATTCCGGGCGCTAGCACCGTGTCGATGTCTTCACGAAGTTCAAGACCGGCTTCGCGACCGTAGTAGTGCGAGAGCAGGCCGAATGAATGCCCGTATCCGAAGGATCGGTATTGCAGCAAATCTTCGTGTGCCAAGAACCGATTGATCTCATCACATATCCCGGAACACTTCGCTCCCGGTTTTATCAAGGACAAGCCAAGCTCGTGAGCTGCGACGTTCGCCTGCCAGATGCGAAGGCTTTCCGCGTCGGGCTCTCCGAGGAACAAGGTGCGCTCCAACGCGGTGTAATAGCCCGAAACCATGGGGAATGTGTTGAGGCTCAGTAAGTCGCGTGCCTCGAGCCTGCGCGTCGTCACGGGATTGTGGGCACCATCGGTATTCGGCCCCGACTGGAACCAGACCCACGTATCGCGCAGTTCGCTATCGGGGTGGCGCTCGGCAATTGCCAGTTCCATGGCATCGCGTCCGGCCATCGCGACGTCTGTCTCCCGCGCACCGACCTTGACGGCCTCACGTACGGCTGCACCGCCGATATCCGCGATCGCTGCTCCCGAGCGGATCAGTTTCTGCTCTTCGTCCGACTTGATCATGCGGGCAGCCATCGTATCCGGTGCAACGTCGAAGAGTTCGGGCTCACCCAGGGCGAGCGCCATCGTCCTCTGTCCAGTGACCGTCAGATGATCCGCCTCGTAGCCAACCCGACCGGCGACGCCCATGAGGTCGGCTACGGCCCGCCAGAAGTTGTCGCGGCTCCAGTCCGTATAAATCAGGTTGTCACAGTGCGAACGGCGCCACGGTTGGCCGCCATCGATGTTTGCCGAGACCGTTGTGCAGTCATCATGGGTCACGACACAGCCATAGGGCCGGCCAAAGCTGCAATAGAGAAAGCCGGAATAGTAGGCGATGTTGTGCATTGAGGTCAGCAGCACGGCTGATAAGCGCCGTTCAACCATGATCGCCCGCAGTTGCGCGAGGCGACGATCATATTCGCCTTGCGAGAAAGGAAGCTTTGCTTTCTCGCCGTTGCGGCACGTGAAGGTGGCTGGTCGATCGGATGCATCGAGCATGGTTCTTCTCCTCCGCCGGGCGGGGAGAATGATCGCGCCCGGCACAACGTCCCGGCGTTCAGGACGATGGCGGCACCGACCATCGCTTGATCATTGTGCCGAAGGACGGCAAACGGCAGCGACGCCATCGCTGCGAGCAATGCCCCGATAGTTTGGATTGCGGCTGGTCGTCAAGAGGGAAAATGATTTCCGCATTGCGAACGAGGCCGGCCCGGGAGGGTTGCTCCCGAGCTGATTTCAGCGTGGCGGTTCCGTTCGCAAGCCGGATTATGCGCCGTCCGCGTCTGTCACCTTCTCCGCCTCGACATAAACCTCGCCGCCCATCTCATTGAATTTACGGCTCATCTCCGCCATGCCGTCGGCGACTTGCTTGTATTCCGGATCATTCAGCGTCGCCGCATAGTCGCGCACGTCCTGCGTGATCTTCATGGCGCAGAACTTGGGCCCGCACATCGAGCAGAAGTGGGCGACCTTGTGGGCTTCTTTCGGCAACGTTTCATCATGCATCGAGCGTGCGGTATCGGGGTCGAGGCCGAGGTTGAACTGGTCTTCCCAGCGGAATTCGAAGCGTGCACGGGAAAGTGCATCGTCGCGCAGCTGGGCGGCCGGATGGCCCTTGGCGAGATCGGCGGCATGGGCTGCGATCTTATACGTAATGACGCCGTATTTGACGTCATCGCGGTTGGGAAGGCCAAGGTGCTCTTTCGGTGTCACATAGCAGAGCATCGCAGTGCCATACCAGCCAATCATGGCAGCGCCGATGCCGGAAGTGATGTGGTCATAACCCGGCGCGATGTCGGTGGTGAGCGGGCCGAGCGTGTAGAACGGCGCTTCGCCGCACTCTCTCAGCTGCTTGTCCATGTTGGCCTTGATCTTGTGCATCGGAACGTGGCCGGGCCCCTCGATCATCACCTGGCAGCCCTTGTCCCAGGCGATCTTGGTCAACTCGCCCATGGTCTCGAGTTCGGCGAACTGGGCGCGGTCGTTGGCGTCCGCGATCGAACCGGGGCGCAGGCCGTCGCCGAGCGAGAACGTCACGTCGTACTGGCGCATGATGTCGCAAATCTCGTCGAAGCGCTCGTAAAGAAAACTCTCCTTGTGTCGGGAGAGGCACCACTTGGCCATGATCGAGCCGCCGCGTGAGACGATGCCTGTCACGCGATGGGCGGTGAGCGGCACATAGGCCAGACGCACGCCGGCGTGGATCGTGAAATAGTCGACGCCCTGCTCGCACTGCTCGATCAGCGTGTCCTTGTAGACCTCCCAGTCGAGCTTGTCGGGATCACCGTCGACCTTCTCGAGCGCCTGGTAGATCGGCACGGTTCCGATCGGCACCGGTGAATTGCGCAGAATCCATTCGCGCGTGTTGTGAATGTTTCGCCCGGTCGAGAGATCCATGACGGTGTCGGCGCCCCAGCGGATCGCCCAGACCATCTTGTCGACTTCTTCCTCGACGGACGAGGAGACCGCCGAGTTGCCGATATTGGCGTTGATCTTGACCAGGAAGTTGCGGCCGATGATCTGCGGTTCGAGTTCGGCGTGGTTGATGTTGGCCGGGATTACGGCGCGACCGCGGGCAACCTCGTCGCGCACGAATTCGGGTGTGATGAACTCGGGGATTGCAGCCCCGAAGCTCTCGCCGTCACCGATCGCCGCCTTGGCACGGGCCAGCATCTCGGTGCGCCCGACGTTCTCGCGATGCGCAATGTACACCATCTCCTTGGTGATGATGCCGGCGCGGGCATATTCGAGCTGCGTGAGCGGTTTGTCTGTCGAGAGCGCACGCTTGGGCTCGGGCTTGTTGGGGAAATCGCGCGCCAGGTGCTTGCCCGTGACGTTGCCGTTGTCTTCCGGCTTGATATCGCGGCCGGCATAACTCTCGACGTTGCCGCGCTCGCGGATCCAGGGCTCGCGGATGCGCGGCAAACCCTTTTCGACATCAATCTTGGCATCTGTCTCGGTATAAGGCCCCGAGGGATCATAGACGCGGAACGGCGGTTCGCCCGACGTCTCGTGCAACGGGATCTCACGGAACGGAACCTGGAGATCGTCATGGCCTGGCGGGCTCGAATAGATCTTGTGGCTGCCGACGATCGGGCCGGTCGTCACTTCCGGCGTCTGCATGTTGGCGGGTCGTGTGATCTTGTTCATTCTATTTTCTCCCTGGAGAGTTCATTCGGCGGGATCTCAAGCCAGTCCCAGTTCTTTCTGCTTCTTCTTCGAAAACCCAAGCGCGACGAGCCGGTAGCTCTCGCGCATATAATCGCACAGCGCTGCATCATCCATGCTCTCGGGCCCCGTGCGCTGGATCCACTTCATGCCGCGCGAGGCGAGATACGGTGCCGGCCGGCAGCCGGGCATGTCCTTCAACAGGTCGTAGCTCATCTCGGATGTCTTGAAGGTGACGAACAGGTCTTCATCCTCATCGTTCCAGCCGCCGACGGCGAACACCTTGCCGGCGACTTTCCAGACATGCGCACCGCCCCATTGAACGACGTGACTGGTGTGGGCCAATTCGCCACAAAACGAGTTGTATTCATCGAGCGTCATGCGCCGTTCCAAATACGGTCGTCCCACAATACGGTCGTCACTGTCATGCAGATGCAGGGGATTGGGCTCCAGTCCCTTCGCCGGCATGACCCGGATCAGGTTCAAAGGGTGCTCGTGTCAGGCTTCAACACGATCTCAGCCGGTGCCCCGGCGCCCCTCGGAATTGCCTGGACTGTGCGGCAAATGGCCGGAAGTTGCAAGCAAAACGCAACAGATCGAAGCAAGCCTGGGATCAACCAACCCATGGGATCGATCTTTCAGCATCGATACGCAAACGATAGATTGATGGCACACCGATGATTGCAAGGCATTCACAATGGCCCGGCGCCGCCGAAATCCCGCCAGTTCGCTCCCTGCCCCCTACCTGCTCAGGGTCTGGCTCGAGCCTGAACGGGTTGAAAACAGGCAGGCCTATCCGTTTGTTCTGCCGTTCCTGCAACACGACTTCGAGCTTGAGTTCGAGACACCCATCACGATCATTGCCGGCGAGAACGGGGTCGGCAAATCGACCTTGATCGAGGGTATCGCCGCCATGATCGGCTTCGATCCGGCCGGCGGGGCTGCGGGCTATCGCCCGGTCGACCACAGCCAGGCGATCGAGGTCGACGGCAGTGAACTGGCAGGCGCGCTACGTGCCGCCTGGCGCCCCAAGATTTCCTATGGCTGGTTTTTTCGTGCCGAAAGCTTCTTTGCTGTTGCGCGCTATCTCGACGAGGCGGCAACTTCCGTCCGGCAAGAGGCGCCCGACTTCCTGTCTTACTCTCACGGTGAAGGCTTCATGCGGTTCTTCGAGGAGAGATGTACCCGGCCCGGCATCTTCCTGTTCGACGAGCCTGAATCGGCTCTCTCACCAGCCCGTCAGATCGAATTCCTGAAGCTCTTGCGCACAATGCATGCCTCGGCCAACTGCCAGGTGATCATGGCGACCCATTCGCCAATTCTGATGGCGCTGCCGGAAGCGCGGTTGTTGCGCATGGCCAAGTACGGTCTGGAGCCGGTCGAGCTGGAAGATACCGATCACTTCCGCTTGCTGCGTGAGTTCTGCTTGAGTCCATCAGTGTTCGTCGAGACGATGCTCGAAGACTGAGCCGGGCCATTTACGCCGCGCCAATCCCTTTGGTCGCACAAGCGACTATCGTCAAAGCTCGCTCAGCAAACGATTGATCTTTTCGCCGGCCCGCTCCCAAGTGTTCTCCCGGCAGAACTCAGCCCGTTTTTCGAGCATCAGCTTCATATCGATCGGCTGCGCAATGTGGCGTTCAATGATGTCGATGGCGTCGTCCCAGTCGTGGTAAACTGCGATGCAGCCTTCCTCGGCGAGATCGCGGAAGGCACCTGTATTCGGACCGAGAATGAGTGCGGGGCTCGCCAGCAACGAGTCCATCAGGGCGCCGGAGCTCAAGATGGATGCCGCGCGATACGGGAACAGGATGACGCGCGTTGCGCATTGGGCCGCCGCAAAGTCGTCATTGCTGATGAACTCGTTCCTGAGTTCGACGTTGCCGCCTGCGAACCGGCGGCACTCTTCATAGTAATCATCGGATGAGAACCGGCCCCAGAACAATGTCTTGAACCGCACCGGCCGAGGCCTCGCGTCAAGACATTTCAGAAACTCGAGTATCCCCTTGTAAGGCTGCATCGCACCCCAGACCAGGACGTCGCTCTGGATCGCTTCAGGCTCGACATAGTGCGGTTCGCCGGAGGCCACGGGATGGTGGATGAAACAAACCTTGCCGTTTGTGGAGGGCTCAAGTTCATGGGCGTATCCGATCCCCACACGCGCATGCGTCAAAATGAGATCCGCGTGTTTCAGGAGGGCCCGAAATAGGCGCATCTTTTGCTCTTGGTTTGTTTTCTGGTGCGACAGCTTGTTGTGCATGATCCAGACGAGCTTGACGCCTAGCAGGTTCTTCAGTCTGAGCAAAAGGAGCACGAGAAGACCCTGAATGAACCCGCCTTTGCGATCCGGAACATTTTCCAGCCAACTGCAGACCAGGATGTTGCTGCGAGGTAGGTTTCGATAGATATCGAAAATCCCGATATTCGTACCTGTTGCGTCATTGAGTATGCCGAAGCCTTTCGACAGCCCCTGCACGAGACGCCGGCTGTAGGGATTCGGCGACTGCCTCCTGTTGGCATTGGGATAGTAGTAGAGGTTCTTTCGCGTGGTCATTGAGGATATCCCGGAGGTCTGTAGCTCATCAGTCAGGTCAGCATTGCCAGTCTTTGCAAAACCGGGTTCAGGTTGTCGGGTTTCGGCACTCATCGCTGCATCGCTCGTGCGCGATGGTCCTCCCCGGCGGCGCCTCATGCGCCCCAGCCTGCCACAGCGGCTACCTTGCGCTGACATTCGTCCGGACGATTACCTCTCAACCGCGGCCCGAACAAGGTGGTTCATTTGCCGACGGTAAAGTTTCAGGATTGCTAATTGCAGCCGATTTCTTTGGTGCAAACCGAGCAAAATCATCGAAATTAAACCGAAACACACAGAAGGCAGAATGAGCGTTATCGCGTATGCGGTGGGAGACCGTTGTCATCGATCCGATGACAAGCCGCTTTGTGGGCATCGCCGAAGCTGCGCATGACCGGAGCCTCTGTGTGACAGCGGGGCTCTGCAAACGGGCAGCGCCCGGCAAAGCGGCAGCCTTTCGGCAGATCGATCGGTGAGGGTGGATCGCCCTCGAGGCGGATGCGTGAACGCGCACCTCTGGAACGGGCGGACGGCACGGCCTTGATCAGCGCCCAGGTGTACGGGTGCAGGGGCTGCTTGAACAATGAAATGCGATCGCCCTGCTCGACGATCTGGCCAAGATACATCACCGCGATCTCATCGCAGATGTACTGCATCACGCCGAGGTCGTGCGAGATGAACAAATAGGTCAGCCCGAATTCATCCTGCAGGCCGCGCAGCATGTTGATGATCTGTGCCTGAATGGCAACGTCTAGGGCCGAGACCGGCTCATCACAAACTACCAGTTCCGGCCGGCTTGCGATCGCGCGCGCGACGCTGATCCGCTGGCGCTGGCCGCCGGAAAACTGATGCGGAAACAAAGCCTGCTGTTCGGGCCTGAGACCGACCTTGGCAAAGAGTTCGGCAACCCGCGTGTCGCGGTCTTTGGGATCACCGACATCCATCAGATCGAGCGGTTCGCGCACGATCGCACCCGCCCTGTCTCGCGGATTGAGCGATGAGTACGGGTCCTGAAAGATGATCTGGACCTTGCGGCGCAGTGCCCGCAGTTCTTCACCACTGGCCTCCGACAAGAGATCGTTATCGAGGTAGATCCGCCCTTCGGTTATCGGCACCAGTCGCAACAGAGCAAGCGCCGCGGTCGACTTGCCAGATCCCGATTCGCCGACGATGCCGAAGGTCGTACCGCGCTTGACGTTGATGCTGATGCCGTCGACGGCATGGACGACCTGTGCCGGCGCCATCCATCCCTTGCGGCCGGTGCGAAAGTGGACCTTGAGATCCTCGATCCTGACGAGATCTGAGTTTGCTGCACTTGTCACGCCGCACTCCCTTCAGCCATCAGCCAGCAGCGCGTCGCATGACCCTCGGCAATGGGGAAGCTGGCGGGCCGCTCGGTCGCGCAGCGTGTCACGCGCTCGGCGCATCTCGGCGCGAACGCGCAGCCTTTGCCGAGGTCGGTCAGGGCCGGCACCACGCCCGGAATTTCGGCCAGTGCCTCGCGTTCGGCCGGCGGGTCTTCTTCGACGTGTGGCACGCAGTCGATCAGCCGCTTGGTATAAGGATGTTGCGGCGTGTCGAGGATCTGGCCGACGGTGCCATGCTCGATGATGCGTCCCGCATACATTACGGCGACACGGTCTGCGAGTTCGGCAATGGCGCCCATGTCATGGGTGATCAGAATGATCGCAGTGCCGTAAACCTCGCGTAGTTCGACGAGCAGATCGAAGACCTGCGCCTGCACGGTGACATCGAGTGCGGTTGTCGGCTCATCGGCGATAAGCACCTTCGGCTGGCAGGCGAGCGCCATGGCGATCATGGCACGCTGGCGCATGCCGCCCGATAGCTGGTGGGGATACTCCTTGACGCGGCGTTCGGGCGCCGGAATGTGAACCGAGCGCAGCATCTCAACCGCCCGGCCCCAGGCATCTTTTTTCGAGAGGCCCTGGTGCAGGATCACGGTCTCGGCGATCTGGTCGCCAATCGAATAGACCGGATTGAGGGAGGTCATCGGCTCCTGAAAGACCATCGAGATCTCGTTGCCGCGGATCTCGCGCATACGCTTGTCGCCGGCCTCGAGGAGGTCCTCGCCGGCCAGCACGATGCTGCCGCCGGCAATGCGGCCGGGCGGCTGCGGCACCAGCCCCATGATCGACAACGCCGTCATCGACTTGCCGCAGCCGGATTCGCCGACGATGCCGAGTGTTTCACCGGCAGCCAACGAAAACTCGATGCCGTCAAGCACCTGCGCGATGCCGTGCCGGGTCTTGAACTCGACCTGCAGGTTGTTGACGGAGAGCAGCGCCTCCCCCGAATGCGCAGTCATGATCAGCGTTCCCTGAGCTTCGGATTGAAGGCATCGTTGAGGCCGTCGCCGATCAGGTTGACGGCCAGCACCGTGAGAAAGATCGCAAGGCCTGGAAAGATCACCGTCCACGGCGCCTCGAGCAGATAATCGCGGTTGTCGCCGATGATCTTGCCCCAGCTCATGACGTTGGGATCGCTGAGACCGAGGAAGCTCAGGGCCGCTTCGAACAGGATTGCCGAACCGACGGTCAATGCCGCCGTCACGATCAGCGGCGGCAATGCATTGGGCAGGATGACACGCCAGATGATGCGGCTGTCGGCAGCACCGATCGAGCGCGCGGCCTTGACGTACTCGAGTTCCCTGATCTTCAGGAATTCGGCACGTGCCAGGCGAGCGATGCCGGGCCAGCTCACGACGCCGATCGCCAGGATGACGGTGGTCAGCGTCGGCGAGAACAGTGCGACCAACACCATCGACAGGAGCAGCGGTGGCAAGACCTGGAAGAACTCGGTGATACGCATCAGTACTTCATCGACCCAGCCCCGATAGTAGCCGGCAAGGCAGCCGACCAGTAGGCCGATGACGACGGTGATGCCGGCCGCCGCCGCGCCGACTGCGAGACTGGCCCGAGCCCCATAGATAATGCCCATCAGCATCGAGCGGCCAAGGTTATCGGTGCCGAGCAGATAGCCCTCTGCACCCGGCGGCGTCGACGGTGCCCATACGATCTCGAAGGGATCGACGTTGAGGATCATCGGCGCAAAGACCGCCAACAGGGCAATCGCCAGAAAGATGATGAACCCTGCGACGGCCGCGATGTTGCGCACATACATGCGCAGGAATTCAACGAACGGATTTTCGACGCGCAATGGCGCATCGTCAAAAGCGTCGTCGGCTGGCAATGGTGCTAGCTTTTCCGGCGTGGTCGTACTCATGGGTTCGTGCCCGTCAGGTGTTCTGCGAGGTGCGGATGCGTGGATCGATCAGTCGATAGGCCAGATCGGTCAGCAGGTTGAAGACGATCACGACGAAGGCGGAAAAGAACAGGATCCCCATGATCGTCGGGGTGTCGGCGCGCAGGATCGATTCGAGTGCCAGCGTGCCGAGGCCCGGCCAGTTGAATACGGTCTCGATGACCACGGCGCCGGAGAAGATGTGGGAGAACTGAAGGCCCGCGATCGTGATCACGGGGATCACGGCATTGCGCAGGCCGTGCTTGTAGATGACGGTGCGTTGGGCAAGGCCCTTGGCCTTGGCCGTGCGAATGTAGTCGGAGCCCAGAATGTCCATCATGCTGGCCCGCGCAAGGCGGCTGTACTGGGCGATATAGATCGAGGCGAGCGAGACTGCCGGTAGAATGAGATGATAGGCGACATCGAGATACCAGGCGATCGTCCCCTTTGGGGTTGTCGGCTCGACCATGCCTGTTAGCGGCAATAGCTCGAGGATAGACACGAACAGCACGATCAGCATGAAGGCCGTCCAGAAGACCGGCGCCGAAAAGCCGACCAGTGACAGAACGGTGACGAAATGGCTGAACCAGCCGTTCGGGTTCTGGGCCGCGATGACGCCGAGCAGCGTGCCGATGAAGATCGCCAGCAGCAATGCCGTGGTGACCAGCAGAATTGTCGGGCCGAGCCGGCCGAGGATCAGTTCGGTGACCGGAATGTTGAAATAATAAGACGTGCCGAGATCGCCCTGCAGGACACGGAACACATAGGAAAAGAGCTGGACGTGAAAGGGCTGGTCCAAGCCGTAGCTGCGCCGGATCTCATCCATCACTTCCTTGCTCGCGCCACCGCTTTCGCCGGCGATCGTCTCGGCGATGTCGCCGGGCACCATGGCGAGCAGGATATAGTTGAAGATGATTACCGCGATCAGCAAAATCGCAGCATTGCCGACGCGCTGGGCCAGCATGGAAAGGATTTTCATCACAGTCCCCGAGCGATTGGAGAATGCCCGAAATGGGCGGGCATCCGGTGTTGAATGCGAGAGCTTTCGCGATCGAGATCAAGTGCCGCTCGACACCCGCCCGATCGCGAAAGCTTGCGCGTTCTTAAGCACCAACCATCGGGTTACTGCTTGATGTAGACGTTGTCCCACGGCACCTGGGTGCCCCAGATCGAATCGACGGGCGGATTGCCGACGCGATCCTTGTTCCAGATGGTGTGGAACGGTGATGTGACGAGATAGGCGATCGGCGCATCATCGACGACGATCTTCTGAATCTCGGTATAAAGCGCCTTGCGCTTTTCGATGTTGAGCTCGGAGCCGGCCTTCACCATCAGCGCGTCGAGATCTGTGTTCTTGTATTGCTGGGTGTTATGCCACGGCACGCCCTTGCGGATGTTGGTCGACTGATAGGTGCGGTGCACGCCGATTACCGGGTCGCCCCAGTTGAAGACCGAATCCACCGTCATATCGAAGTTGTGGTTCGAGACCGTCTTGATCCAGGCCCTGATATCGGCCGAGGCCTTGATCGTGACATCGACGCCTATCTTCTTGAATTGCGACCGGATGTATTCGGCGATGCGCTTATACGTGCCCGAGAAGATAATCACGTTGAGTGTCGTCTTGAAGCGGATGCCGCTGGCGTCGGGCTTGTAGCCGGCTTCATCGAGCAGAGATTTCGCCTTCTCGAGATCGAACTTGTAGGGATTGACGCCCTGGGGTGCGAACACGCTGCCCGGATGGATGGGCCCCAACGATCGTTTTGAGAAGCCGCCCATGATGGCCTTCATGATGAAGTCCTTGTTCACGGCATAGGCGAGTGCCTGGCGCACGCGCTTGTCATCGAACGGTTTGCGCGTGAGATTGAAGGCGAGCCACTGTAATGCACCGACGGCTTCATAGCCGGTGTCCGTCATTTCGAGGTGTTTCGAACGCTTCAGGCGGTTGAGTTCGATTGGATCGGAAACCCAGGCGTATAGGTCGGCCTGTTTCTTCTCCATCGCGATGACGCGGCTCGTCGATTCGGAGATCTTCTTATAGACGATCCGGTCGAGGTATGGCCGGCCTTCGATGAAGTACTTGTCGTTGCGCTCGAAGATGATGTGCTCGCCCGGCTTGAATTCCGTGAGCTTGAAGGGTCCGCAGCCGACCACGTTCTGGCTGTTCTGGGGATGCTTGCGGATGTTGACGCCTTCCTTGCCGTAGATGTGCTTGGGGATGACGGTGCCAAGCTGCGATGACATTGCGAGCAGGATTGCCGGATGCGGTTTGGTCAGCCGCAATACGGCAGTATGCTTGTCGGGCGTTTCGATCTTGTCGACGACGCCGTACATGGTCTTGAAGGGGTGGTTTGCCTTGGTCGTCATGATCGAGAAGGCGACATCTTCCGAGGTGACCGGCTTGCCGTCATGGAACACGGCGTTCTGGCGCAGTTTGACCGTCACCGAGAGGCCGTCCTCGGATATGCCCCAGCTCTCGGCAAGATAGGGTTGCGGTGTCCACTCATTGTCGAAGCGCAGCAAGGCGCAATGCAGCTGAACGCCCGGAATGCCGGTCGGCGTGCCGGAGGCGATGTTGGTGTTGAAGTGACCGCCGATCAGGCGGTTGATGAATGTCAGAGTGCCGCCGCGCTTGGCTTCGGCCAAAGCACTGCCGGCAATCGCCACGAGGCTGACACATGCCGTGCCGACCACCGCCGCCGTTCTAAATCTCATCGCTTCCTCTCCTTTTCTTGCCAGTTCTAGACGGATTATCTTTCCGCCCTCCGTTCCACTCTAACAACATCACAGCCCATGACCATGGCCAATTGGACTTAATGTGTCTGGAATGCGCCTTGCCGCGCACTGTTGCCCGGAATTGCTGCCGGGCGGGTCTACCATTTGCCCTGGCGCTTGCGGCCATCGTTCCACACCACCCGGTAGAGATCGAAGCGGCGGTCGCGAAAATTCTGCGTCGTCCCCGACTGACGCGCGACGCGCAGGTCAGACAGTCTTAAATCAGCAAATGCGATGGTCTCGGTGTTGGCCGCTGTATCAGCAGCAACGCCGTCGCGGGCGAACGCAAAATCGCACGGCGTCAGGATGCAGCTCTCCGCATAATGGATGTCCATATTCTCGACATTGGGCAGGTTGCCGACAACGCCTGACAGGACAACATAGAACTGGTTTTCGATGGCCCGGGCGTGGGCGCAGTAACGCACCCTCAGATAGCCGCGGCGTTCATCCGTGCAAAATGGGACGAACAACAGCATCACACCCTGGTCGGCGAGATGGCGGGCCAGTTCCGGGAACTCGGCATCGTAGCAGATCAGGACGCCGATCGGCCCGCAGTCGGTATCGATGGCATCGACCCGGCTGCCGCCCTTGATGTTCCACCAGTAGCGCTCATCCGGTGTTGGATGGATCTTCTTCTGCATGTGGACCGAACCGTCGCGCAGAAAGACGTAACAGATGTTCTGGATATCGCCGTCGGCTTCGCGCGTCGGATGCGAACCGCCGATGATGTTGACGTTGTAGCTGACCGCAAGGCGTTCGAGCGTTTTCGTGAACCAGTCCGTGTATTCCGAAATGCGTTCGATGCCCTTGTCGGGCGCCAATGGTTTTTCTTCGAGTGACAGGAGCTGCAGCGTGAACAGTTCCGGGAATACAACGAAATCCGAACGGTAGTCGGAGGCGACATCGACGAAATATTCGATCTGCTTTTCGAACTCCTCTTTGGTCTTGAGGCCGCGCATCTGGAACTGGACGGTGGCGACGCGAACGGAATCCTTTTTGTCGAGCGCCGTCGTGTCGCGAGCCTTGTCGCTTTCTTCGACGTAGAGCGGATTGCGCCAGTACATCAAGGTGGCGTGCCCGAGGGATTGGCGGTCCGTCGTATCGTAGTCTTTCAAGATACCGATAATCTCGAAGTCGTTGGCGAGGTGGAAGCCGATCGCGACATCCTTGATCTTCTTCTCAGCCACGGCCTCGACATAGGCTTCCGGCGTGCCGACACTTTTGATTCTGCGGGCAAGGCCCGGCATCCGGCCACCGAACACGATGCCCTTGAGCCCCCAGGCCTGGCAGAGCTGCTTTCTGGCGTCGTAGAGGCGCTGGCCGATGCGCAGGCGGCGGTAGCGCGGGTCGACGCTAACCTCCATGCCGTAAAGCACATCACCATCCTCATTGTGACGCGCCGCATAGCCCTGGCCGGTGATCTCGTCCCAGCTATGGGGCTTGAGGGCCACCTTTTCGTCGATGACGAATGTTGCGCAGTGGCCGACGATGCGGCCATCGTATTCGGCAACGAACTGGCCTTCGGGGAAGTTGTTGAGCTGTGCGCGCAGTGAGCGTTTGGAATGTCCCGGCACCGGGTCGTAGACGCGGTTCGAGAGTTCGGCCAGCTGATCGACGTCGGAGCGCTTGGCACGCCTGACGATCAGCCGCGACCGGCTGCGCGGTTGCTTACCCGAAATCTTATTGTCGACGTAATTCATGCCGGTCCCTCTGCCGGGCGCTGCTCAGGCGTCCTTGAAATCGAGATGGATATGATTGCCGTCCGGATCCCAGACATTGATCTGGGTGACATCGGAGCCCGGCACCGCTCGCACATCGAAGCGTTCACCGGCTGCTTCGAGACGCGCCTTGCATTCTGAGAATCCTTCGGCCTGGAACGCGAAGTGCTCGAGACGAAGGTCGTCGTGCTCAGGTGCCGAAGTGGCGATGCCGACCAGGTGGATAGCCGCCTGATCACCGGCATAAAGCCACGCGCCCGGGAACGGAAAAGACGGCCGTTTGCCGCTCTTCATGCCGAGCATGGTTTCATACCATTCGACCATGCGCGTGAGATTGGCCGTACGGATATTGACATGATCAAGCTTGCCCACCTGCATGATGGTCTCCCTGGCGACACCGACAATCGGCATGATCGTGCCATATTCTCGCACAAATCTGCCGCCGTGGCGCCTTCTCCGGCAATTATCCCAGTCAGCGATCGTTATCGATGTCGCACAACAATGCTTGGCCGCCAAACCCGCTTGCGGTCAACTAGGAGCCTGTCCGAGTAGTCACTTTCCAATTGCTTACGAGTCTGATTCTTTTGCGGGTCATGAGCAAGCATTTTCGCCCTTGGAAGATCGACCAGACGCAGCTGCTGCCGGCTGCCGTCGAAGATTATGTGCCCGCCGATCACGTTTCGCGGCTGATTGTTTCGCTGGTTCGCGAGAGCCTGGATCTCAGCGAGATCATGGCGAGTTATCGAAGTGGCCTCGGCCAGCCGCCGTTCGACCCATGCATGATGACGGCGCTGTTGCTCAACGGTTATGCAAGCGGGATCTATTCCTCGCGGCGGATCGCGCGAGCATGCCAAGAGCGTGCCGACTTCATGATGATCGTGGCCGGCGATGCGCCCGACTTCCGCACGATCTCGGAGTTTCGCAAGCGTCACCTCAAGGCGCTGGCCGGACTGTTCGTGCAGGTTGAGCTATGACCCAACTTGGGTGATGGTCTGATCAGGCGGCATTTCGTGTCGGCTCGGTTGCTTCGACACCGTCAGTGAATTTGACGCCCTCGATGATCTTGGGCAAGTGGTTTCTGCCTTTCAATCGGCGCCACGTCCTGCTCGCCGCCATCACCAGTTTGAAAACCATCACGAGTGCGGTGCCGTGGCTGAGGCTGCCTTTGGTGCGCACGGTTCGGTGCCGCACGGTCGCAAACACGCTTTCGATCGGGTTGGTCGTGCGCAGGTGCTGCCAGTGCTCGGCGGGAAAGTCGAAGAAGGCGAGCAGGGCATCACGGTCTTTCGTCAGGCAGGTCACCGCCGGCTGATACTTCGCCTGGTATTTCTCGGCAAATACGCCAACGGCCGTCTCCGCGCTGGCTCGGTCCGGAGCGTTCCAGATCTCCACGAGATCAGCCTTCGCGTGCTTCTGGACCGACTTTGGCAACTTGTTGAGCACGTTTGCGATCTTGTGCACCCAGCAACGCTGATGCCGGGTGCCGGGGAACACTTCATCCAGTGCTCTCCAGAACCCCAATGCGCCGTCGCCGGTTGCCAGTTTCGGGGTAATGGTCAGCCCGCGCGCCTGCAAATCGACAAGCAGTTCGCGCCAGCTTTGCGTGCTCTCGCGATAGCCGATCTGAAAACCGACCAGCTCCTTTTTGCCTTCCGGTGTCGCGCCTATGATCACGAGAATGCATTGCGCGTCCTCTTCCATGCGGGCCTGAATGTGGATGCCGTCCGCCCAAATGTAGACGTAGCGGCGCGCCGACAGATCGCGGCTCTGCCAGCGCGTCAGATCAGCTTTCCAATCGGCCTTGAGCCGGGCGATGACAGGCGGTGACAGGTTCGGTGCCTCTTGACCGAGTAGTGCTGACAACGCCTCTTGAAAATCTCCGGTCGAGACGCCGCGCAAATACAGGACCGGCAACAAGGCATCCAGAGATGCGCTACGCCGCGCCCACTTCGGCAGGATCGCCGAACTGAAGCGAATGCGTTCACCAGCCGTCTCGTCGCCACCGCGGTCACGAACTTTGGCGCGGCGAACTGCAACCGGACCGATGCCGGTTTGCACCTGACGCTCAGGGCCGTGACCATGGCGCACGACGCGCCGGTGGCCGTCGGCAGTCCGCAGGCCGGCGTGGGCGGCGAGAAACTCCTCGACCTCGGCCTCGACGGCCTTGGCCAGCAGCTCGCGGGCCCCGGCACGCAGCACCTCAGTCAGAGGATCATCGATTGCATCTGGCTGGCGCAGCGGGATGACTGTAGTGTTCGACATAGGCGTATCGCTCCTTTGGAGTTCATGGCTGGTCTCGATAACCGCCACGATACGCCGCCTCTCTCAGATTCTGTCACCCAAATTCGGTCATAGCTCGTGCAGGTTTTGCAGCTGTGCCAGGCGGCAGGCTTGGTCAAGCTCGGCCACGTTGCACTCGATGGCACAAAGATCAAGGCGAACGCATCGAAGCACAAAGCGATGAGTTACGAGCGCATGAAAAAAAGTGAAGCTGAACTCGAAGCCGAGGTCGACCGCTGGCTGGCTGCGGCCGAGGCGGCGGACCGCGAAGAGGATGCGCTTTATGGCGACAAGCGCGGCGACGAGATGCCGGACTGGGTCGCCGACAAGCAAAAGCGTCTTGCCAAGATCCGTGAGGCCAAGGCGGCGCTCGAGGCCGAAGCTCAGGCTGCGGCAGAGGCGGAACGCCAGGCGCGCGCCGCCAAAGAGGCCAAGCGGCTTGCCGAAGGCCGCAAGAAGAACGGCAAGACACCGAAGCCGCCAAGCGATGAGCCGGAGGCCAAGGCGCAGCGCAACTTCACCGATCCCGACAGTCGCATCCTCAAGACCAAGGACGGCTATATCCAGGGCTACAACGCGCAGGCCGCCGTCGACGCGCACGCCCAGATCATCGTCGCCCACGGGCTCACACCATCGATGAGCGATCATGGCCAACTCGTGCCCCTCGTCGACGCGATCGCAGCCAACGTTGCAAGAAAGCCGAAGGAGGTCTCGGCCGATGCCGGCTATTGCAGCGAGGCCAATCTCGCGAGCCTCGATGAACGAGGCATCAAGGCCTACATCGCCACCGGCCGGGCAAAACATCCGGGCACGGGTCGCGGCGGCGGCCCGCTTACCCAGGCCATGCGGCGCAAGCTGCGCAAGGCTGGGCGGCGCAGTCGCTACCGGCTCAGAAAGCAGCTCCCCGAACCGGTATTCGGACAAATCAAAGAAGCAAGAGGGTTCACACAGTTCCTGTTACGAGGATTGGAAAAAGTCACCGCCGAATGGGCAATGGTCTGCACCGGCCACAACCTCAAAAAGCTCGCCCCGGCACTCGCCAGGGCTGCATGACATGGCTATGCTCCCGGAAAACTGGCCCGCTCCAGCGCTACCTGGACGGGCTCCTAGTTTAAAACGCGTAAGGCCGATCATGTTCAACGCACTACTTTCCTGCCTCACAGCCGCCGCTTTGGCCCTCGCGACGGTCGTGCCGGCCTGGGCCTGCCAGGAAGATGCGATGCTGGTCTTCGATGCGTCGGGCTCGATGTCGAGCATGCGGGACGGGTTTACCAAGATCCAGATGGCCCGAGATGCAGCCGCGGACGTGCTGCCCGAACTCACGCGAAGCCGCCCGACCGGTCTCGTCACCTATGGCGGCGAGCGAGGCGCCGGTTGTCAGGGCGTTGCCCTTAAGCTGCCACCGATGGCCCACAGCGGCGATCTGATCATAGGAGAGCTTCAGTCGATCCAGCCATCAGGTTCGACACCCCTGACCGAGGCGGTCTGGACCGCTGCACTCGCTCTCAAGAGCACCGGCAAACCGGGCACGATCGTTCTGGTGACCGATGGCGAGGAAAACTGCGGTCTCAACGCCTGTACGTTCGGCCAGCAAATGGCGCTCGGCGCCAAGGGGATCAAGGTGCATGTCATCGGCTTCTACCTGCACGCGCGCTCGGAAGCTAGCGTCGCCTGCCTTGCCCAACATACCGGCGGGACCTACACATCCGTCACCGGCTACGACGACCTGAAGAAGGCGCTCAAGAAGGCCCTGGCCTGCCCGCGGATTTCGTAGGCCCGTGCCACGCTCGCGATGATTTCGGCGGGCAAATCTCCTGTGAGGACTGGCCATCCAGGTCTGCTGCCGTCTATGCTGGCGCCAACCGAGCCAGCAAACGGAATATCCTCATGAGCAACGTACTCGTCGTCACCGGCGCCAGCCGTGGCATAGGCGCTGCGACCGCCAAGCTTGCCGCCAGCCGGGGCTATGCGGTTGCCGTCAACTACAACGCCAGTCCGGCCCGCGCCGAGGAGGTGGTCGCTGCCATCCGCAGCGCCGGCGGTACGGCTGAAGCCATCCAGGGCGATGTGTCGACGGAACAGGGTGCCCGCCACCTGTTCGAGGAAACCGATCGAAAACTGGGCACACTAACCGCACTTTTCAATAATGCCGGCATCATTCATCACAACATGACCATTGGTGATGTAACCGCCGAAATGCTCGACGAGCAGTGGCGCATCAACATCACGAGCCAGTTCCTCTGTGCACGCGAAGCTGTGAACCGAATGTCGACAGCCAAAGGCGGTGAGGGCGGCGTCATCGTGATCAACTCGTCGGCTGCGGCCAGGCTCGGCGGCGGCGGCACGCTGCTTGCCTATGCGGCAGCCAACGGCGCGCTCGATACCTTCACGCAAGGCCTGGCGATGGAGGTTGCCCAGCAGGGTATTCGCGTCAACGGCATCCGGCCGGGTATCATCGAGACTGAAATCCATGACGGTACCGGCGACCTCGAACGCGTCAAACGGCTGACGCCCGCGGTCCCCATGGGGCGTTCCGGAACGCCCGACGAAATCGCCGAGGCCGTCGTCTGGCTGCTCTCGGACCAGGCCAGCTACGTCACCGGCTGCACCGTCGATGTAACCGGCGGCCGCTAGGCCGATCTAGAATTCAAGGACCACGACCATGACAGCCAAAGGCACCGCACTCGATACCTGGCGCATTTACCTCTCGGGCGAGATCCACACCGACTGGCGCGACCAGATCGAAGTCAAGGCCTTCGAAGCAGCCCTGCCCGTGACGTTTTCAGCGCCGGTCACCAATCACGGTTTCAGCGACGACTGCGGCGTCGAGATCCTGGGCGCTGAGCCGAACAAGTTCTGGCACGACCACAAGGGTGCCCAGATCAATGCCATCCGCACCCGCACGCTGATCGAGAAGGCCGATATCGTGATCGTGCGCTTCGGCGACAAATACAGGCAGTGGAACGCCGCCTTCGATGCCGGCTATGCCGCGGCGCTCGGCAAGTCGCTGATCATCATGCACGGGCCCGACCATGCTCACGCTCTGAAAGAGGTCGATGCCGCGGCCCTCGCGGTTGTCGAAACCGTCGACCAGATCATCGACATCCTGCGCTACACGATCCGCGGCGAGCTTGGCGACCAGCGCCGCGCCGCCGCCGAATAGCTGGAAGGTCCGGGTGCCATGAAGGCCTATCGACTGCTGACCGGCAGGGATGATGCAGCCTTCTGCCACAAGGTCACTGCTGCCCTCAATGCCGGCTGGACGCTCCACGGGTCACCGTCGATCACCTTTAACACGACGACCGGTGAGACGATGTGCGCCCAGGCCGTCACCAAGGATGTGCCGGGTCAGGACTATTCGGCCGAGATCAAGCTTGGTCAATTGTGATCGCGCGATCGGTCCATCAGCCCGCATCGACAAACGAGCCGACTAATGACATCGCCTGATCGAGGACACATCATTATCAGCGGCACCGGGCGCGCAGGCACGACCTTGCTCGTTCAATTGTTCACCGTGCTCGGTTTCGATACGGGCTATTCACTAAGTGACATCAGCGAAAAGATCGACACCATCTCCAATGCTGGGCTCGAGCCGGACCTCAAGCGCGATCGCCTGCCGCAGGTTGTCAAGTCTCCGCGTATTTCGGAGCACATGGCCGAGTGGCTCGCGCGTGACGATTTTCAGGTCGAAGCTGTGATCATCCCCATGCGCGATATATTTTCGGCTGCCGAGAGCCGCCGGCGCGTCACCAGCGAGGCTCAGCGTGCCGGATTGCGAAAGCCCAAAAAGCATGCCGGTGGCCTTTGGCAAACTTCGAACCCGAAAGACCAGGAACGCCAGCTCGCGCTGCAGTTCTACCAATTGCTCTACCCGCTGATCGAGCACGAGATCCCGGTCCACTTCCTGCACTTCCCGCGCTTTACGTCCGATCCGGGCTACTTGTTTGCTCAACTCGAGACGGTCTTTGCCAGCAGGAACATCGACCATGCCCGTCTTGTCGAAGCCATGCAGCAGGTCGTACGCCCGGACCTTATTCACAGCTTCGAGCCACCCGAAGCGAGCAGCCCGGTCGACAAGCTCCAGCGCTTGTTCGAGCGGAAATAACCGCTCTCGATCGGCGCTCTAATCCCCAGACCCTTGCCCCTGTTGCGCCCAGCCGAACACCGTGCGCTGTTCGATTTCAGCGACGTTGTCGGGACGCGGAAACGGTTCGGGCGCCGGTGTGCCTGGCGTGCGCTCGCGGCCGATGGCGGCAAAAAAATCCTCGAGCCCGCCGGGCATCAGAAACCAGACGAACGTCATCGGTTCCGTGCCGGTATTGATAAAACTGTGCTTGCGGTTGGGGCCGACGAACACGGTGGCGCCGGCAGAGACCTTGGTCTCGTCGCCATCCAGCTTGACGATGCCTTCGCCGGCGATGAAGTGAATGACTTCGTCATGACGATCGTGCGTGTGTTCGCGCACGTAGCAGCCAGGCGCAACCGTCTGCGTGCCCATCGAGAACGGCATACCGCTCTTGATGTTGCCGGCATCAAGGATGCAGCGCACGAAGCCGTTGGCTGGCACCGGCTGCCAGTAGCTCGGGCTTTCGTCGGCCTGCACGATGCGCGCATCACCGATCTGGTTGGTCGCTTCAGTCATGTGCACCTCTCATCGTTTCGTCTCGCCAGTCGATGCCTTTCGATAGCATGCAAAAGGGCGTCCTGCTCATGCAACCCGGAGTATATCCGAACGACAACTTTTGGCGTTAAAAGGGTGAATGAAAAAGCATTGGGCGAGATAGACGGGAGATGATTGATGCCGGCACTCACAGCAGATGAACTCGAGGCTCGGGTGACCCGGGTGTTCGAGATGGCGAAGACATCTGCGGAGAATGCACAGGCGGTTGCCGAAGCGCTCGTTCAAGCCGAGATCGACGGCCAGAAAGGGCACGGCCTGTCGCGTGTCGAAAGCTATGCGGCGCAAGCACGGGCAGGCAAGGTCGATGGTTTCGCGACACCGGCGCTGCATTCAGAGCATCCCTCCGGGTTTATGATAGATGCCGCCCACGGCTTTGCCTATCCGGCAATCAATCTCGCCATCGCGCATCTGCCGAGCGCAGCGAAGAAAAACGGCGTTGCCGCGGCCGGTATCCGCCGCTCACATCACTGTGGTGCCATCGGCCGTCACGTCGAACGGCTGGCCGAGCAGGGTCTCGTCGCGTTCGCTTTCACCAACACGCCGGATGCAATGGCACCGTGGGGCGGCACGAAACGGCTCTATGGCACCAACCCGATTGCGTTCGCAGCACCACAGCGCGATGCGGCACCGGTCGTCATCGATCTGGCACTCTCCCAGGTCGCCCGAGGCAAAATCCTGACTGCATCCCAAAAAGGCGAGCCGATCCCGGAAGGCTGGGCGACCGACAAGCAGGGCCGGCCGACCACGGATGCCAATGAGGCGCTTGCCGGAACACTACTGCCGATCGGCGGTGCCAAGGGGGCGGCGTTGGCTTTCATGGTCGAGGTTTTGTCCGTGGCCCTGACCGGCGCCAACTTCGCCTTCGAGGCGACTTCGTTCTTCGACGACAAGGGCGATCCGCCAGGCGTCGGCCAGTTCCTGATCGCGCTCGACCCGGCAGCCTTCGCGGGCCGCGAAACGTTCCTCGACCGTATGGCGCTGATCTGCGGCCTGATCGATGATGATCCGGGCACCCGGTTGCCGGGCTCGCGCCGGCTCGCGCTACGCGAAGCAGCTCGCACAAAAGGTGTCTTGGTCGATCAGGCAATGCTCGACAAGCTTGATGCGATGGCAGCTTCGTAGAAATTGCCAAGGTCTGGGCATCGGTAGAAGCGGGGTTACCCAAGTTTTGGGATGCTGCCGCTTGCAAAGATGCCTTGTGAGGCTTTCAAAACGGCACTGCCACGCTCATAGACCATCCAGTCCAGACGCCCTCGCAGGTCCATATCTGGGCAGGTGGACAATTCTAGCGACAAACCGTTGTTGAAGGTGAGTTCTGTCACGTTGGAGCCAGCTTCGACGCGAAGGAGTACATGTCGTTCGAGCCCGCGAATTCGATTGGCTATCGTCGGCTGATAGTCGAACCAGGCACACGTGAGCATTCGGTTCCTTCGGATTTCCCAAGGCGAATGCTCGACTATTATCGTGTAATACTTTCTGGAGCGGACGTTCTTGACCGTTCTCCAGTCGCGATTGAAATCTAAAACAAACATACTGCCGAATGATCTGCGGGCACTCGCAACTCACAGCCCGATAAGCCGTCTCAAACAACGAACTGCTGGATGATATTGCGGTGCATGGCCCATGCCATACAATGGTCCAGTCTATTCAAAAAAGAAAGGCCGGCGCTAACGCCGGCCAAGTGCCCCCCGGGCCCATGTCTTCACGGGCCAACCGAAGCGGTTCTTGTGCCGCTCTTGAATTCCACAATCTGAGATCTCGCGCAGCTGCCTCGGGCCGGACAACGGGGTCATTGTCCGGCTAACCAGCCCAAAATAGATTCAGGCTCAGTTCAGCTTGGCTTTGAGGTCGCTTATACTATCTGCGATCAGGCGTTGGCCGACATCGCCGCTGGATTTCGATTTGAGCAGCTCTTCGGAAGCAACGATCGCGGCATCAACGGCAGCAGCGCGCACTTCGTCGATCGCCTGGCGCTCGGCTCTGGCGATCTTTTCTTCAGCCAGCTTGATGCGGCGGGCCACGGCTTCGGCCGCCTTTCGTTCGGCTTCCACCTTCAATGCTTCGCCTTCGCGCCGGGCCTGTTCAACGATGGAGCGCGCTTCGTCTTCGGCCGCGGCCGACTTGCGCTGATATTCGGCCAGCAGGCCCTGCGCATCGTCGCGCATCTTGCGGGCATCATCGAGGTTCTTGCGGATCCCCTCGGCTCGATCATCGAGCGCCTGGCCGACCAGTTTCGGCACGCCGTAATAGGCGAGCAGGCCAAGGAAAATGAAGAACGCGACCGCGACCCAGAATTCCGGTGTCTCGAAAACGCTACCGTGGGCGGCACCGGCTGCCGGCAGGAAAAGCATCATGCGGTTTGTCCTCCAACGCCACGTGCGGTCAGGGCCGAGCGAACTTCATCCGCCGTAACGTCACTGCCGATCAGCGATTTGACCAATTCCTGGCTCGTCTCTACGGCAATCGTTGAAACCTCGGCCATGGCCTGAGACTTCATTGCTGAGATGCGTTGTTCAGCCTCGGCCATGCGCGCCTGATCTTCAGCCTCGGCCTCGCGGCGCTTGGCTTCGATGTCGGCGTTCACCGCGTCACGATCCTCTCTGGCAATGGCACCGGCTTTGGTGTGGGCATCGGCCAGTTTCTGCTCGTACTCGGCGATTTCGCGCTGGGTTTCGTTGTTGAGACGTTCTGCTTCGGCGATATCCCGCTCGATGCGGTTCTTGCGCTCGTCCAGCACGGCTGCAATGCGCGGCAGCGTCATGCGTGAGAGCACGAAATACAAAACGACGAACGTCAGCGCCAGCCAGATGAGCTGCGGCGCCATGTCATGCGGATTGAGCTGGGGCAATCCGCCCTTTTCTTCAGCCGCACCTGCTGCTGCGGCCAGCGGGATGGTCAGCCAGGCAAGCATGCCACTCTCCGGCAATCGGGTTCATCCGACGTCACCCGGCCGGGCCGGGTGACGCTGAGGGAGTTCCAAAGGCTCAGGAGACTTAGCCGAACAGGATGATCAGTGCGATCAGCAGGCCGAACAAACCCGTCGCTTCTGCGAGCGCGAAGCCGATCAGCAGGTTGGTGAACTGGCCGGGCGCTGCCGACGGATTACGCATCGCGCCAGACAGGTAGTTGCCGAAAATGTTGCCGATGCCGACGCCGGCGCCAATCAGGGCCGAACAGGCCAGGCCTGCACCGATGAATTTTGCTGCTTCAGGTGTCATGTGAGATCTCCCTCGCGTGAGTTGGCTCAGTTGTGTGGTTGCGTCAAAGGTCGATTGAGAAGTCAAAGCGGTCGGACGACCGCCCATTCGGTCGTGAATGTTTCTAGTGGTGATCGTGCATATTGATTGCATCGCTGAGATAGATGCAGGTCAGCACCGAGAAGATCAGCGCCTGCAGGAAGGCGACGACGAATTCGAGGCCGGTGAATGCCACGGTAGCAATCAGCGGTGCGATGCCGCCGAGCACGCCGAGGCTGACGATGAAACCGGCAAACACTTTGAGCATCGTGTGGCCGGCCATCATGTTGGCGAACAGACGTACCGACAGGCTGATCGGGCGGATTAGATAGGAGATGACCTCGATCGGCACGATAATCGGCACCAGCCAGAACGGCATGCCGTCCGGCAGGAACAGTTTCAGGTAGCCGAGGCCGTGACGGGCAAAGCCGATTGCCGTGACGACGACGAAGACCAGCGCTGCAAGCGCGAACGTGACGACGATGTGGCTTGTAACCGTGAACGAATAAGGCAGCATGCCCAAGAGGTTCATGACGAGTACGAAAACAAACAGCGTGAATACGAAGGGAAAGTATTTCATCCCCTCTTTTCCGGTGTTTTCATGGACCATGTTGGCGATGAATTCGTAGCCCAACTCGGCGACGGACTGAATGCGCGTCGGCACCAGCGCACGACCGCTCATCGCGTAATGCAGAAAGCCGATGATCAGGGCCGCGCCCACCACCATGAACAGCGATGAATTGGTGAACGAGGCATCGAGCCCGAACAGGTCGAGCTTGAGGAATCGGTTGATTTCGAATTGCTCCATGGGGCCATGTGCCCCGGCAGCGCCCTTAGGTCCCACGTTCGCTCAACCTTCTAATCGTCTTCATCTGCATCGCCACGAACGGACGGTGCGGCTCGCTGCTGGGCCTCGACGCCTGCCTGCAGGCGCCGGGCGGTTCGAATAACATTCATCATGCCGGCACTAAAGCCGAGTATGATGAAGAGAATCATCAGCCACGGTTTGGTGCCGAGATAGCCGTCCAGCCACCAGCCGACAAAGGCGCCGAATGCCACACCCGCGATCAGGTCGATGGCGATCTTGAAGCCCTGGCTCAGTGCCTTGCCCCGTTGCGCGGCATCCGGCCCCTGGGGCGATGCCGTACGGGCACGGGCCTGATCGAGCCGACGATCGATCTCACTGGCGCGCGCCTTGATCGAGCGGCGATCTTCGGCACTGATCACGCCCCGCCGGGGGCCTGCGCTGCGATCGCCGTCCGACATGGAGAGCGCCTCAAAGAGCGACAAGGGTGGGTAGCAAAACAGCCGTTCCGTCAACCGCCGGGAACCTAGATAGACGCCTTCTGAGTGTCAAGCTGGAGCGCATGACAAGCCGTATCCGGGCCCTATGGCGAAACCGCACACCTGCGGCGGCCAGATCACACTCTTGGCCACGATCCGGCCGCTACGGCCTTGAACCATGTTGCCTGCGCAAATTGCAAAGGGAAATCGGCCACACTCGAGCGTTATGGACGCCAAGTTCACAACCAGGGCTTTTGCACGCAAATCGAGTCATATAAGGCACCGAATGGTATGCGCTCGGATTAAAACACTCTTCCGGATGGTGCCTTGTTATGTCTCTTCTCGACGCCATTTTCTGGCTGCTGATCATTCTGGTCGCTGTTCTCGCCTACAGCATCGAATCGGGACTTTCAGCACGCCACCGCACCGTGATCCTGTCATCGATCCTTTCTGCGACGGTTGCTGCGATCTACATGATGTTCCTGGTCGAAGATGACTCAGAGTTCGCCACGCCCGATCCGGTCGAACAGGAGGGTGGCAAGAAAAAACTGAAGGGCATGAGCGGCATCGACACCGGGGATGGTGAAAGTGATCTCGAAGTGGAACAAAGCGATCCGGCGCGCACGCTCAGGGATCGTCTGAAACGTTACAAGGACATGGAAAAGCTGCTTTTGCCCGGCGGTTTTCGAGACTGTCCGAAATGCCCGCTGATGACGCTGATCCTCGAGGGCGAGGTCGTGGTCGGCTCTCCGGCCGATGAACGGGGTAGGCGCAGCAACGAAGGCCCGCAAAAGGTCGTCCGCTTCAATACACCGTTCACAGTCAGCCGATACGAGATCAAATTCGGAGAGTTTGCAGAATTCGTGCGGGACTCGCGCCACCGACCCGCCGACGGTTGCTATGTCAATGGCAGCTACAGCACGGAACACAACTGGCAGAAGCCCGGGTATGAGCAGCGCACGGCCGACCATCCGGTGGTCTGCATCTCATATCAGGATGCCGGCAAATACGCGGAATGGCTGACCAAGAAGACCAAGCGCACATACAAGCTGCTGTCTGAGTCTGAATGGGCCTACGTCGCACGCGCTGGCACCATCACGCCCTATTGGACCGGTCGCGAAATCACCGAGGATCAGGCGAACTTTGCCATCAAGTTCAAGCGTACACTCGAAGGCGGCACGTTCAGGGACAACGAGTTCAAGCTATTCGACGTATCCGGCAACGTCTGGGAGATGGTCGAAGATTGCTGGATGGAGGATCTCGAAAAGATGCCGTCGAGTGGAGTTGCCAACCTTGCCGAAGGCAACTGCACGATGAGCGCGATCCGTGGAGGCGGCTGGGAATCGCCAATCGAACAGCTGCGCATTGCCTTCCGTCAGCCGCTGCCGCGCACGCAGGCCCTTAATACAGTCGGCATTCGTCTGGCTCGCGAGATCAAGTAGCAGGCCTGCGCGCCACCGGCTCACAAGAAAAGCCCCGCGCGACCGTGCGGGGCTTTTCGTTGATCTTGATAGAATGCAGTGACGAGCCTTAGGCCAGGTCGCCGACCTTGTCGAACTTTTCGGCCAGCAGGTAATAGAACGTAACGCGATCCTTGCGCTGATCGGCCTTCATCGCCTCGCAGACTTCCTTGATAACCTTGTCAAGGGCGGCATCGGATTGTGTGAGGCCGAGCTTCTTCTTGCACCAGCTGTCGCGCACGCGGGCCAGTTCGTCCTTGGACGAGCAGGAAACCAACGATGCATCCTTGCTGCGCAGGGCGATGCCAAGATGCTTGACGATGCCGCCGACGGCAGCTTCGTTGCAGGTCGGGCAGTACTTCTTCACCTTATCCACATATTCGGACATGTCTGTGTCTCCGCAGGCTTAGGTTGGACCTCGGTGATCCGTCGTGCGTGACCCGGATCGGCCGGGAAAACGATTGAGTCGTAGACAGTTACCGTAGCACTCTAAGCGTGAAGGCGAAAGAATCGCATTCCGATTAACACTTTAGCGCACGATTGAGTAAATCCGAAGCCGCGCTAACCGGAGAGGCATGCTCAGCCAATGCGCGATCCGGCCCCGTTTGGCCGGTCGAGAATGCCCGTTCCGCTGAATTCTCGCGAAAAGGCATCGTAGGCGACGACGGTCGGTGCCAGATATCGATGACGGTCCGGTAGCTCCTGGATCACTTCTCGCGCCGCGTAATCGAGAGCGCTCGAGACGTCCGCAGGCAGGGCTCGGGTAGACAGTCCGGCTGCCGCCATGACCGAGCGCGTTACCATGCGACGATGAACGAGTGCCTGGGCAAGTTCCTGGTGCGTTGCCGACGTGGTTAACGCACGCACCATCATCTGGTCAGCCGGCCCAAGCGCATTCCAGGCCTTGGCCGCAAGCACAAGCATGCGCGCATGGCCCTGGGCATGGATGCCGTCACGATAGAAGATCGAATTACCGGTTCCAGCTATTGCGGCCATCGCCAGGAGCGGGCTGTGGGGATATTCCTGCAACTTTGCCCGCCCTGCAGGGCTATCAGGCTGAAAAGCTTTGCGCAGCCGTTCGTGCACGTGCCGGCCAAGCCCCGGGCTGGTGAGACCGGCCTCCGCAAACGATCTCAGACTATCGATCTCGCGGTCCGCCCAGAGGCCGGTTGCCGGGCCGCTGTGTCCTGCAATCAGCACCGCCAGGCCGCGGTCTGCGGCGACTTCATCCAGGAACATCGTGCCGCCGGCGGCCGAATACCACGTGAACAAATGTTGCGGCGTCTCGGCCCGTGAGCCGGGCAGGCCCGAGAACAGGGCAAGTTCGGGTGCATCGCAGATATCGGCCAGGGATCCATAAGTGCCGTCACAACGGCCGGCCGCAATTGATGCGGCGCTGTCGCCATCGGTTTCGGCAAACTGGACGACGATGCGGCCGGCCGAGGCGATCTCGATGTCACGCACGAGCTGGCGCGCGGCATCGGCGAGGACAACATCCGATGGCATGGCGATGCGCCATTCATGGCGCTGTTGGATGAGGCCCGGTGCGGCAAGGACCTGCCCGGTCTGGAGCTGAATGTCAGCCGCCCCATTCGCATCGGCTCTGACAGCGCTCACCGCAGCAGTTGTCGCGGCAGCGGCTGTGGTGGTCTTCAGGAAGGTCCGGCGATCCATAACGCGACCGCTCCTCCGAATTCTCACGGGGCGCGCGTGTGCCCCTCAGGCGGAAACTAGCGCATCGTGCCTTAAGTTGGAGCCGCTCAAGCGGTTCCGACTGGTGGCACAAAGATGCGCTACCTTGTTGATTTGATAGCGCAAATTATCCACGTTTGGCCAGTAGCAGCTCGTTCGAGCTGATTCCGACAAAACTCAGTTTGCGCTAGCGATTTCAGACGACTAATTTATGACACATGCGCTGGCTCAAGGGTAGGGTCAGAACCCTGCACAAACGAGATTTCTAGCCCTTCCTGGCTCTCTGTCACGGGGCGTAGTTTGCTGGCGGCCCCGGCACGACTCGAACGTGCGACCATCCGCTTAGAAGGCGGGTGCTCTATCCAACTGAGCTACGGGGCCGGCTGGCTGGTTGCCCGTCAGCGGGGCCAACAGTGCAGAACCAAGTCTACATAGACTGTTTCGGCCCATCACAGCAATCGGCAATGCTGGCAACCACGATTACGCCGCCAATTTGGCAAGATCGGGGATCGGCCGGCGGGTCTCGGCGTTGGCCGCTAAGACCTGTTCAAGCGCATAGGCCACTTCGAGGACGAGGGCATCAGAACCGTTGGGTCCGGCAACCTGGATGCCGAACGGCATGCCCCGATGATCGACGCCGCAGGGCAGCGAGACGACCGATGGCAGGCCGACTGTGAGGCCATAGGCGAGCGCCAGCCAGCGCATGTAGGTCGGCATTTTTTCGCCGTTGATCTCCTCGACGAACAACTGATCGTGCGGGAAGGGAGAGACGGAAGCGGTCGGGCAGATCAGGATGTCGAAGTCGTCGAAGAATTCGACGTAGCGGTGGTAGAGCTTGGCCTGTTCGACCTGTGCCCAGGCAACTTCCTTGGCAGTCAGTGCCAGACCGCGCTCGGTGTTGTCGATGACATTGCGGTCGAGCAGTTCGCGGTGATTGGCGAGGCGGTCCATGTGGGCGGAGGCGAAATTGATGCCGCGCTGAATCTCGAAGATGTCGTGGGCATGGGCGAGATCGGGATGGGATTCCGTCGCAGTCGCGAAGACATGCGAGAAGGAATTCACCCTGCTCTGGAACACTTTGCGGATGTCGTTGTCGACCGGCGCGATGCCGAGATCTTCGCTATAGGCGATGTTTAGGCCTGAAAGGTCGATGCCGGAGAGCTGATCGGGAATGCGCATGACATCGTCGCCTGAGAACGGGTCGTGCTTGTCGATGTCGATTTGCGATTTGAGCAACAGGTGCATGTCTGCGACGGTCCGGCCCATCGGCCCGTTGACAGCGAATGGGCTCAGCAGGGCTGCACGATCGGGCCCCGGTACGACACCGGGCGATGGCCGGAAGCCGACGATGCCGCAGTAAGCCGCCGGCGTGCGCAGGCTGCCGCCGTAGTCGGAGCCGGTCGCGATCGGCACCTGGCCGACAGCGAGGACCACTGCTGAGCCGCCGGACGAGCCGGCGCAGGTCTTTGCCGGGTCGAACGGGTTGCCGGTTGCCCCATAGACCCGGTTGCGGGTATTGGCGCCGGCGCCGAATTCCGGCGTGTTGGTCTTGCCGAGGATGATGGCACCCTCATCGCGCAGGTTGGCAACTGTGGTCTCGTCCTCTTCCGGCACGTTGTGCTCGTAGATCAAAGAGCCGTAGGTGGTGCGCAGGCCGGCGGTTGCCTGGAGATCTTTGACACCGAGCGGCAGGCCGTGCAATTCGCCGAGCGGTTCGCCGTGCATGACGGCCTGTTCGGCGTTTTTGGCGGCATCGAGTGCCGCGTCTTCATCGATCGCCACCATGGCGTTGAGGGCAGCGTTGGTTCCAGCAATCCGCTCGAGGCAGCTCTTGGTGAGCTCGACGGGCGATAGCGCCTTGGCGGCAATCAGGCGGCGCGCTTCGACGGCGGAGAGATCACAGGGTTCGCTCATGTTGTTCTTCTTCCCGGTGGTTGTTGGCTTGATCGTTTTCGGGCAGGGTCGCCCGGGTTGGTTCAGGTGCGGCAGGCTGCGAGTAGTGCCGTGGCGCGATTTCTGACGTCGTCAGCGGCTCGCCCCGGTGCATAGAGAGCACTGCCGATGCCGAAGCCGTCGGCGCCGGCTGCCAGGTAATCGGGGATGTTTTCAGGTGATATGCCGCCAACGGGCAACAGCTTCATTGTCGCTGGAAAGACCGCGCGCCAGGCCTTGACGACCTTGGGGGGCATGACCTCGGCCGGGAACATCTTGAGGGCATCGGCACCTGCAGCAAGTGCTGCGAAGCCTTCCGTCGGTGTCGCGGCACCCGGTGTGCAGATCAAGCCATGTGCCTTGGCCTCCTCGATGACGTCGGTATCGGCGTGCGGCATGACGATCAGTTCGCCGCCGGAATCACGCACGTCAATGACGTCATCGGTTGTCATCACGGTGCCGGCGCCGATCAGTACCTCTTCGCCGAAACGGCCGGCGAGCCTTTCGATCGATCGCAGCGGTTCGGGCGAATTGAGGGGAACTTCGATGATTGCAATGCCGGCCTCGACCAGGGCTTCGCCGATCGCAATCACCTCGTCGGGCTTCACGCCGCGCAGGATCGCGATCAGCGGGGCGGCGTTGAGTGCGGTATCAAGCTTCGACATGAAAGGTTCCGATGAAGAAAGAGACCGATCGCGTGCTCAGATCAGGCCGGCTTTGCCGGCAATCAAATGGTGTGCCGTGGCGACCATATCATCGCCCACGACGATCATGTCCAGGCCGATTTCGGCGCCGGCCTCGATGTAGCGGTCTTGAAGCGGCCGGTCGGCTATGACGTGGACAGAAGTTGTCCGGCTGGCAAACCGTGTTCGCCCGCTCAAGAGTTCCGAGCCGATCAGCAGGCCGGAGAGATAGCTTCTGACGGCTGGTTCACCGAGGTTGCCAGCCAGCACCGAGGAACGTGCGGAAAAGACGAGGTTGAGCAGGTCGCCCGGTCCGGCTCCGTCGTCGGCGGCCGACTGTGCGCAGGCGACGCCTTCGGCAAATCCTGCCGGGTCGTGTTCGTTGCCGGTTGCGAGCCGGCCGAGGATGGTGGCATCGAGCAGGGCGGCGAAGATCTCCCCGGTCATGTAGGTGGCGAAGGCAGCCAAGCGGCCATCCCGGACCTCGACCCACTTCGAGTGCGTGCCGGGCAGGACGAAGCTTGCCTCCGTCAGGCCGGCATCGATAAGTGCCCCGAACACCTGAGTTTCCTCGCCGCGCATGACGTCGGCGCGGCCATCGTTGGCGACGGTGTCCATACCCGGCACGATCCGGATATCACAGTCTGCCAGGGCAGAGTTGTCGGTTGCGACCTTTCGCAGGTTTTGGGCGAGATCGGCAGGCGATGCCGGGCATCTCAGATAGGCTGCTTCCTTCCAGCCCTGGCGGCTGCCGATCATGCCGGACATCATGATGGGCAGTTTGGCCCCGCCGGTGTCCGCTTCGCGGAGCCACGGTTCGATCTCGGCGAACAGCACCTCGTCAAACGTTGCGCCATCGGTGTTGAGGATGCCTTTGCTCGAGTGGGTGCGGGCCCGCACCTCGCCGCTCTCGTCAACCAGCGCGCACCGGAGGCTGGTCGTGCCCCAGTCGACCGATACCAGTGCGTTGCTCACAACCGGACAACCTTGCCCGGGTTCATGATGTTGAGCGGGTCGAGCGTCTTCTTGATGGCACGCATCAGGTCGATTTCAACGGGCGATTTATAGTGCATGTTCTCATCGAGGCGGAGGCGGCCGACGCCGTGCTCGGCACTGATCGAGCCGGCGTGCGAGATGACGATGTCGTGCACGATGCGGTTGACTTTTTCGCGCTCGCCGGCAAATGCCTGACGTGTCCAGCCTTCGGGCGCGACCGGATTGTAGTGCATGTTGCCATCGCCTACATGGCCGAACGCGACGATGTTGATGCCCGGATAGGCCGCTTCCAGGGCGGCTCCGGTCTCGGCCAGGAAGGCCGGGATCTTCGAGACGGGGACGGAGACGTCATGCTTGATGCTGGGCCCGGCGCGCCGCTGTGCTTCGGCCATGTCTTCGCGCATTTGCCAGAAGCGCTTGGCCTGGGCGACCGACGAGGCAACGGCCGCATCGACGATGAGCCCCTTTTCGGCAGCCTCGCCGAGAGCATCAGTGAATGGTTCGGCAAGTGAGCCGGGCGCTCCTTGTCCCGAAACCTCGGTCAGTACGTACCAGGGATAGGTGCCGCTGACCGGGTCTTCTGCGCCATCAATGTGCGTCAGCACGAGATCGATGATCGAGCGCTGCAGCAATTCGAAGCCCGAAACCTGATCGCCGAGCCTGGACTTGAGGAAGCCGAGCAATTCGACGGCGGCTTCCGGGCTCTCGAGCGCAATCCACGCGGTTTCGCTGGCGCTCGGCAGTGGGAAGAGCCGCAATACCGCCGCCGTGATGATGCCGAGTGTCCCTTCAGCGCCGATGAACAGGTGCTTGAGATCGTAGCCGGTGTTGTCTTTGCGCAGCCCGCGCAGCCCGTGCCAGATCTCGCCACTCGGCAGGACGACTTCGAGGCCGAGAACGAGTGCCCGCGTGTTGCCGTAGCGCAGCACCTGGGTGCCGCCTGCGTTGGTCGAGATGTTGCCGCCGATCTGGCAGGAGCCTTCCGCGCCGAGGCTTAAGGGAAACAGGCGGTCATGTTCCTTGGCGACGCGCTGGATGTCCTGCAGGATGACACCGGGCTCGACGGTCATCGTGTCGTTCGAGGTATCGATGTCACGCACTTTGTTCATGCGCGATGTCGAGATGATCACTTCGCTCATGTCGGCATGAGGCTGGCTCGCGCCCGTGAGGCCGGTGTTGCCGCCCTGGGGTACGATCGCGGTACGTGTCTCGGAGCAGATCTTGACCAGGGCTGAAACTTCCTCGGTGGTCTTCGGGCGCAGCAGCAACGGCACCGCGCCCCGCCAGTCGTCGCGCCAGCTGGACGAGTACGATTCGAGATCCTTCGGGTCATCGATATAGCCGGTGTCGCCGACCACTGCTTTGAGGCGGTCGAGAATATCGGGCTCGATGGGGCTGATATCACGAAGCGGGCGGGACATGCTGGCATTCCTCTGACGATTTGCACGGCGCGCATCGTGTGGTATGGCCGCGCGTCATGACGGATCACAGGTATACCAGCGGTGAGGCCAAGCCAATGGGGGAGCGGCTCGATTTCGAACGCGAGCTTGCAGAAATCGGTCGCCCGTCCGGCTTTCGATCACTGATCGGATACAAGACCGTCGCATGGCGTGAGGGCTACAGCGAGATCCTGCTCAAGCTCGCGCCCAAGCACCTGAACTCGCGCGATATCCCGCATGGCGGCCTCTATATGGTGCTGATCGATTCGACCATGGGGCACGCGGCAACCTATTGCGACGTTCCGGGGCACGTGCGGCGCTGCCTGACGACCTCCCTGCAGACTAATTTCCTGGCACCGGGCGAGGGGCTGTTTCTCAGGGCCCGTGCCTGGTTGGTTGCTGTCGAGGGCCGAATGGCGACCTGCCAAGGTGAGGTCATCGATGCCAACGGCAAGGTGTGTGTCGTGGGGCAGGGCAGCTTTCGCTACGCGCGGGGCTCGGAGCGGCCCGAGGGCGTGCCGGTGTGATTGCTTGCTTGACGGAAATTCGATGTCCATCGGCACCGCCCTATGCCCCTCACCTCAACCCGCTCCCCGTGAAGTACGCACTACTGTCCGGGAAGAGCTTGCATGGCTGGAGCCACAATCACAGTCGTCATCCCCACGCAGGTGGGGACCCAAGCGATTCTCCGCTTTCTCCGTGTCGGCGGATGGTCGCTTAGGTTCCCGCCTGCGCGGGAATGACGGAGTGTGGGCTGGCGGTCCAGCGCGTCTCGCATACGCCCGAATGTAGAATTTCCCTTCTCGACTTGAGGAATGCTTAAACGGACAGTGAGACTCAGCCCGTCGTTTTGCCAGGAGAGATACCACGTGGCCGGCCGGATTCCCTCTCCCCGTAGCGTCACTTCGGCGCGTGCGGTTAGAGGGTTAGGGCGAGGGCATAGGGAGGTGCAGACAAATGGTGCGCCATCGAATTGCGACGTCCGGAGGCCAGATGCTTCAACTCCGCGGACTGCCCAGGGCCTCGAGGCTTTGTGTCCTTCCGGCGGCAATATCGGCTTCGCCCTGCTTTATCATCTCTCGCAGTTCGAGGAATTTATTCAGTTCATCAGCCAGATAGTCACGAGTAGCCTGATCGGTTATCGTGTCGACACGCTGCTGGAGTCGGTCGGTGCCATCATCCATTTCAAAGACCTCGCATTGCAGCGATAGAGTGAACTTCCGTTCTGCCAACACCTGAACAACATATGATCGATCGTAGCACGAATACCCGCAACGACGGAACGGCAGCAGCAGAAATCACCGTTGCCGTCTGGCGCGGCGATGAAAATGGCCGCTATGAGACCTTCAAAGTCCCGCTGCGCCAGAACCAGACGATCCTCGATGTCGTCACCTGGATCCAGCGTCATGCCGACCCGACGCTGACCTATCGCTTTGCCTGTCGTGTCGGCATGTGCGGTTCGTGCGCCATGACGGTCAACGGGCGCCCGCGCTGGACCTGCCGGACGCATGTCTCGAAGGTCGTCGAGGGCGGACGTCTCGAACTTGCGCCGCTCGCCAACCTGCCGGTGATCAAGGATCTGGCAGCTGACATGACGCGCTTTTTCGAGAAGTGGCAGGCAGCGCAAGGGACCTTCTCGCCGAGCCGCACCCGCCATGATCCGATCGAGCCGATTTCACCAAAGTCACCGGCGCGCATCGAGGCCGATACCGCGATCGAATGCATCAACTGCGCGATCTGCTTTGCCGCTTGCGATACGGTGCGCTGGCATGATGATTATCTCGGTCCCGCAGCCCTCAACCGGGCCTGGACACTGGTCAATGACGAACGTGATGGGGCCGGCACCTCTCGTCTGGCCGCGGTCGCCGCGAACGGCGGCTGCCATGCCTGCCATTCGCACCAGAGCTGCGAACAGCATTGCCCCAAGGATCTCAATCCGACAGCATCGATCGCCGGCCTGAAGCGCCTCTCGATGCACGCCTATCTAAAAGGTGAACTCAAAGGGAATAAGGCCTGATGTGGGATCTGCGTCTCTACGTGGTGCAGCGGGTAACGGCGCTGATCATGGCGCCGCTGATCCTGGTCCACCTGTGGATCATCTTTTACGCGACCGGCATCGGGCTGTCGGCCGCCGACATCCTGTCGCGCACCCAGGGCAGCATCGGCTGGGCCATATTCTACGCTGTGTTCGTGATTGCTGCCGCCCTGCATGGTGCGATCGGCGTGCGCGGTGTGCTGCGTGAATGGACGTCGTTGCGCGGCGTTGCGCTCGAGGCCGTGATGGTGGTTTTCGCTGTGCTGCTGATCGCGCTTGGCACGCGGGCCGTGATCGGGGTGACGCTCGCATGACCACCGGATCTCTCAATCGGCGCCGTACGACCGCCTACCGCCGCGACATTCTCTGGCTCGCCGCTCTCGTCCATCGCCTGTCAGGCGTCGGGCTTGCGATTTTCCTGCCCTTGCATTTCCTGGTTCTTGGTCTCGCCATCGAGGGTGAGGCAAGCCTCGATGGCTTCCTGCGATGGACGGAGAACCCATTGGTCAAGGTGGCCGAGGCTGGATTGGTCTTTCTGCTCACGGTCCATCTGCTGGGCGGTTTGCGCGTCCTCCTGATCGAAAACCTTGCCTGGCAGCCCGGTCAGAAATCGAAGGCCGCGGTCGGTGTTGCCATGGCCTTGATTGTCGCCATCATGTTCATCGTGACCCTCAGATAGGGTAGCTGTCAAAGGACATGCCATGATCGAACGTTCGCAGACCGATATTCTCATACTGGGCTCCGGCGGTGCCGGTCTGTTGGCAGCTTTGCATGCCCATCAAGCAGCACCCGACCTCGACATCACGGTCGCGACCAAGGGCCTGCTCGGCAAATGCGGCTGCACGCGGATGGTGCAGGGCGGCTACAACGTCGCCGTCCATCCCGCCGATTCGGTCGAACGCCATTTCATGGACACCATCGAGGGCGGCAAATGGCTGCCGCACCAGAAACTCGCCTGGACGCTGGTCGAGACGGCCATCGTGCGTATTCGCGAACTCGAGAACGAGATCGGCTGCTTCTTCGACCGCAATGACGACGGCACGCTGCACGGCAAGGCGTTCGCCGGCCAGACCTTCGATCGCACGGTGCACAAGGGCGATCTCACGGGCATCGAAATCATCAACCGCGTCATGGAGCAGATCTGGGCGCGGCCGATCAATCGGCTCGAAGAACATCGCGCCATCGCGCTCGTGCCTGACAAGAACGGCGAGGGCATCGCCGGCGTGCTGATGATCGACATACGCACCGGCGCGTTCCGTTTCGTTGCAGCCAAGGCCGTGCTGCTCGCGACCGGCGGTGGGCCGACGATGTATCGCTACCACACACCGTCCGGCGACAAGTCGATGGACGGCCTCGCCATGGCCATTGAGCGTGGCCTGCCACTGCGCGACATGGAGATGGTTCAATTCCACCCGACAGGACTATTGGCCGGTCCTGAGACGCGCATGACCGGCACGGTCCTAGAAGAAGGCCTGCGCGGGGCCGGCGGTCATCTGCTCGATGGTAACGAGCGCCGTTTCATGGAGGACTACGACCCGCTGGCCGAGCGCGCGACCCGCGATATCGTCTCGCGTGCGATCTACGCCGAGATGCGGGCCGGCAATACGACGGCCAACGGCGGTGTCTACATCAAGATGGGCCATCTCGGGCCTGAGACGGTGGCGGTCAAGTTCAAAGGCATGGTCGAGCGCTGTGCAGATTGCGGTTTCGATCTGGCTGGCGGTTTGGTCGAGGTGGTGCCGACGGCGCACTACCACATGGGCGGCGTTGTCTGCGAGGTCGATACATCGACCGAGATGCCAGGCCTGTTCGTTGCGGGCGAAGATGCCGGCGGCGTGCACGGTGCCAACCGGCTCGGCGGTAACGGTGTGGCGAACTCGACCGTGTTCGGCGGCATCGCCGGCGATGTCATGCCTGGGTTCATCGCGCAGAACCCGCATTGGCGCACGCCTGATGAAGCGGTGATCGATGATGCGATCACGCGCGCCAGCGTTCCATTCGGCAAGCCGGCAGTGGCGATAAACGACCTCAGAGAAAAGCTGCTCGATCTGATGTGGGACGATGTCGGCGTCATTCGCGATGCGGCCGGGCTCGAGCGGGCGATCTCGGCACTAGACGGCATCCGCGACGAGCTTGACGCATCCGGCCTGCCTGACGGCGACCGCGCCTTCAATCTGACCTGGCACGACTGGCTCAATTTACGTTCCCAGATTGAGATCTCGAAAGTGATCGCCGCCGCCGCTCTGAAGCGTGAAGACAGCCGCGGTGCTCATTTCCGCTCGGATTTCCCGGAGGCAGGGGCACTCGAGACGTCGACGTTTACGGTCGTGCGGCAGGCAGGGGGTGGTATAACGGTCGGCGATGAGCCGGTGGTCTTCGACATGGTCAAGCCCGGCGAAACGCTGCTCAAGGATCAGCCCGAAGCGGCTGAATAGCTTCCCATGGCACAAACTAAGCAACGTCCGGCAACCTATGCCGATATCGAGGCCTTGCCGGAGAACATGGTCGGCGAGATCCTCTATGGCGTGCTGCATGCGCATCCGCGGCCGGCGCCGAGGCATGGTGTCGCGGCGGGAGAACTCGGTTACGAACTAGGCGGCCCGTTTAATCGAGGCCGTGGTGGGCCAGGCGGCTGGCTGTTCCTGCCCGAACCGGAACTGCACTTCGGCGATCACGTCGTCGTGCCGGACATAGCCGGCTGGCGGCGTGATCGGCTGCCGCGCCTGCCGGATACCGCCTACATCGAAACGCCGCCCGACTGGCTGGCCGAGATCCTGTCGCCGTCGACGCAACGGGCCGACCGCACCGACAAGCTGGCGATCTATGCAACATTCGGCGTCGCGCATGCCTGGTATGTCGATCCGATCGCCAAGACGCTCGAAGTCTTCGCCTTGAACGATGATGGCAAGTGGCTGATTGCGGCGACCTTCCAGGACAAAGACGCCGTTACCGCTCCACCGTTCGAGGCACATACTTTCAAACTCGACGTACTCTGGCCGGAAGACCTGGTCGGAGGCGACGAAGCAACCGGATAGCGCCATGATTCCGCTCGCCACAATCCAGTCGACCGCCGAAGAGCTGATGGCAAAGGCCGCCATCGAGATCCCGGCGGACTATCTCAACGGTCTCGAAAAACTTGCTGACACCGAGAGCGGCGAGCTGTCGGCCTTCGTGATCCGGGCGATGCTCGACAACTACAAGGCCGCCGAACAGGACCGCCGCGCGATGTGCGGCGATACCGGTACGCCGCGCTGGTACGTCAAGTACGGTAACGAGGCGCGCGTCGAAGGCGGTCCGGCAGCGCTCGAAGGCGCACTGCGTCGCGCAACCGCCAGCGCCACACACAATGTGCCGCTGAGGCCGAACCGCGTGCATCCGCTTTGGCGCACCGATCATGACAACAACGTCGGCATCAACGCGCCGGAAATCGAATACGCGTTTCACCCGGAGGGTGACTGGGTCGACCTCATCACCGTGCACAAGGGCGGCTTGTTCGGCACCGACTACCGTATGCTTTTCCCGGGTGACGGCATCGACGGCATCAAGCGCTTCTTCCTCGATACGCTGGTTGCCTTTGGCAAACGAGGGCTCGCCTGCCAGCCGGCGATCGTCGGCGTCGGACTTGGCGGCTCCAAGGACGCAGCCATGGTGCTCGGCAAGCAGGCGGCCTGCCTGCGTACCGTCGGCTCGCGCCATGCTGACCCCAAGGTTGCAGCCCTCGAAGATGAACTGCACGAGCTTGGCAACTCGATCGGCATGGGCGCGATGGGTTTCATGGGCTCGTCGATGGTCGTCGATTGCAACATCGAGGTGGGCTACTGCCACACCGGCGGCATGCCGATGAGCGTGCACATGTTCTGCCTCTCGTCGCGCCGTGCCGTTGCCCGCGTACATGGCGATGGGCGCGTCGAATACCGCACGGATCCCGATTGGTTCACAGATTACTCACGCCGTTCGACGGTTGACTGGCCGGGCAGAGCGGCAGCCCGGACGGAAGCGGCAGAGTAGAGCCAGATGACGTCCGCCGCACTCCGCGACACACTCGATCCGCGCGAGCCGGCCTTCGTGGCCGATCCCTATCCACAACTCGCGCAGTTGCGCGCGCGGGCACCCATTCACTGGAGTCCGGCCCTCAAGGCCTGGGTGGTGACTCGTTACGATGATGTCCATACCGTACTGCTCGACCGGCAATTGTCGGCCGATACGGTGACGCCGTTTTATAAGGCGCAGCCGAGCGAGACACAGGCCAAGATCCAGTCGCTGATGCGTTATCTCGGCAACTGGATGGTGTTCAAGGACCCGCCCGACCACACCCGTATCCGCAATCTGGTCTCACGCGTGTTCACAAGTCGCGCCCTTGAACGGGTCGAACCGAACGTTGTCGCGATCATAAAGGATCTGCTGTGCGACCTGGAGAGCAAGGAGCAGGTTGATCTGGTCGCCGCATTCTCCAATCCGCTGCCCGCCTACGTGATCATGGACATGCTTGGTGTGCCGCGCGCCATGCTTCCCGACATGAAGCATTGGTCGGACGAGATCAAACTGTTCATCGGGGCGGCACAGGCGGTGCCCGACAAGTACGATCGTGCACGCGCCGGCGTCGAGGCTATGGCGGACGCCTTCCGCGAGGTCATCGCCGACCGGCGCCGCGATCCCGGTGATGACCTGCTCTCGCGGCTGATTGCGGTACGCGATGAAGATGACGGCCGCCTGACCGACGATGAACTGGTTGCAAGCTCGATCCTGTTCCTGTTCGCCGGTCACGAGACGACGACCAACCTGATCTCGACGGCCTCACTGCATCTCATGCGCCATCCCGAGCAGCGTGAAGTATTTCTCAAGCTCAGGTCGGATGATGAGATTGCTCGGGCGATCGAAGAGTTCCTGCGCTTCGACGGTCCGACGCCGTCGATGGTGCGCATCGCCTTGCGCGAGCATGCGCTGGCAGGCCAGACCGTGATGGCGGGTGAGCGGATCTATGCGATGATCGCCGGCGCCAATCGGGATCCGGCAGCCTTTGAGCGGCCCGAAGAACTCGACGTTCTGCGCGTGCCGAAGCGTCATTATGCATTCGGCTACGGAACGCATTTCTGCCTCGGCGCACCACTCGCCCGCCTTGAAGCAAGCCTGGCGCTGCCGGCTTTGCACAATCGGTTTCCGACCATGCAGCTTGCCGGCGAACCTGAATGGGCGGATGGTTTGACCTTGCGCGGGCCGGTGCGATTGCCAGTCAACCTTGGGCCCACAGGCTGAACGGGATCATGCATGTTCAACAATCCCTGGTTCATGCTGGCCATACTTTTCGTTGCTAGGACATCGACTGGTTATGCCTTCCAATCGATTGGCTCATCGGGGCCTGCCATTGCCGCCGCACTGGCCATTGATTTCGCGCTGATCGGTTCGTTGATCGGCCTGTTCAAGGTGCCGGGCATATTTCTTTCGTTGCCTAGCAGCATGCTTGGCCGCATGACCAGCGATCGCATGCTGATCAGCATCGGGCTCGTGGTTACGGCTGCCGGTTGCGCCGTGACGGCGGGCGCAAACAGCTATGAGATAGCGGCAACGGGCCGCTTCATCACAGGCATTGGTGCGACGCTCACCAACCTCTACTTCACCAAGGCAACGCTCGACTGGTTTGCCGGTTCGAAGAATCTGCCGTTGGCGACCGCCTTCCTGGTCAACAGCTGGCCGCTCGGCATCGCCCTCGGCCTCATGACCCAGGGACCGATGACGCTTGCCTGGGGCTGGCAGGGGGCAATGCTGGTCTCGACCGGGTTCGCAGTGCTCACGGCCGGTTTGATGATCGTGCTCTATCGGGAAGCTCCGGATCGGACGGTGATACCGGTTTCAGGGTTGGCAGCACTCAAGGGATTGTCGCGCGAAGAATGGATCGCGATGTTCCTGATCGGTACGGTCTGGTCGATACTCAATGTCGGCCTCGCGGTTGTCTTCGGCTTCTCTCCGGCCCTCTTGACGAGCCTCGGGTATGACCTTGCAGACGCCGGCCGGCTGGTCTCACTCGGCACTTGGATCGGTATTCTGGCGATCCCGGCCGGCGGTATGCTGGCTGCCCGCACGGGCCGGTCGCGGACCATCATCTTCGTGTGCACGTCGGGAGGCATTATCGTCTATACCCTGCTCGGACAGTTTCCAGGCTCAAGCCTGCTCTATGCCATCTTCGGTGTCATCGGATTTGCCGCCGCCGGCCCGATCATGGCCGAGCCCTCACGACTTCTGCTCGATGAAAACCGGGCCGCCGGCATGGGTATCTTCTACACGGTCTATTATGCGAATATGGGACTGATGCCGGCATTCGCCGGAATGTTTCACGATGTATTCGGTCCGCGCGCGCCGCTCGTGTTCGTTGCCCTGTTGATGGTGGTCTCGATCCTGTGCCAGCTTGCCCTGTTCCGGCGGCCAGGCGCGCGTGCCGGCCGAGGCTGAGCGAGATAGGGATAATCGATCATGGCTGAAAGCACTCTCAAGACGGTTAACCTTTCGTTACCTGCGTCAACCGAAGATCTCGCCAGGCTCGAAATCGGCACTGTGGTCTACCTGACCGGCCGTGTGTTTACGGCGCGCGAGGGCGTCTATAAACGTGCCGTCGAAGACGGCGAGGCGTTGCCTGCGCCGCCTGCGGAGATGGGCACGGCAAACTTCCACTGTTCGCCTGCTGCCGCCATTGAGGATGATGGCACGCTCAACGTCGGCGCCGTAACGGCGACGGCATCGTTCCGCTTTGCGAAATGGCTCGACGGCTGGTTCAGGATATCCGGCTGCAACGTGATCATCGGCAAAGGCGGTATGTCGAGCGAGATCTACAAATCGCAGTTCGTGCCCAACAACGCGATCTATCTGACCACTGTCGGCTATGGCACTGGTGCCTTGCTCGGACGCGGTATCGAGAAGGTCGTTGCCGCCCACTGGGCCGATGAATTGGGCCTCGCCCAGGCGATCTGGGTCCTCGATGTCAAGAATTTCGGCCCCTTTCTTGTCGAGAGCGACCTTCAGGGCAATTCGCTGTTCGAACGCGAGAATGAAAAGATCGCCGGCAACATCGAAAAGCTATACGAGGGTACGCGACCGGCCACGCTGCGCCGTTACGGCGAAACCGATGACAAGACCGATGAGGTGATTTCATGAATGCGACGGGAGTGAAGCCGCCCCACGCTTTCGATCTGCGGGACCGTGCGAGTTACGGCATCTGGACGTCGCACACGATCCGTTACAACGACCAGGATCAGCTTGGTCACGTCAATAATGCGGTCTATTCGACCTTCTTCGAGGCTGGCCGCACAGCATTCATGCTGCATTGGCTCGACGAGGTAGCCGATGAAGCGCCGCATCTCGATTTCGTTCTGGCGCGCATCACTATCGATTACCTGAGGGAGATGCGCTATCCGGGCACGGCGGATATCGGCACGCGGGTGCTCCGACTTGGCACAAAGTCGATGACATTTGCCAACGCCGTGTTCAACGGTGGCACGAACGAGTGCACGGCGACGGCGGAAGCGGTTCTCGTATTCTTCGATATCGAGAAGCGAGCCTCGGTGGTGCCGCCGGCCAGATTGCGTGCAAAACTCGAAGCAAGCATGCATTCAGCATAATTTGCCGCTCAATTTCGATCACATCGATACGCCCGTTAACCCGGGTCTAACTATAGTGTGAGGTAGCAGGTCGGATTTACCGGGGCTCCACCCGGGCAATGCTTAATAACTGGCTTAGAAGATGCATGCGGATGTTGCATCGGCCCGCCAGCTATGGATTGCAGCATGACGACTTCGACCTCCCAATTCCGCTTTGGTATCGGCAATGACCTTGCCTGGTCCAAGCAAGCCCAGAAAGATGCGCCGGAGAGCTTCGCGACAAGCCGGACCGGGGTTTCAGCCGCCCTTGCCCGTCTCGCCCAACGCTTTCTGTGTGATCGCCATGGACAGATTTCGCGGCCGATGTTCCTGCTTGGCATCATTGCAACCGACCTTGTCATCATCGCAATGACCGGGCTTGCAGCGGTGTTCGGCACCGCCGGGACGCCGGCTGAAATCAACATAGGGACCATTGCCGCCCTCATCGTGCCGTGGTTCGTGATGGCCGTGCTCAGCTCGCACTGGTCCTATTCGATCGCAGCCCTGCGCCAGCCGGCAAGCCAGATCGTGAAGATCCTGACGGCGATTGCCGTCGTCTCGCTTTCGGCCTGTGGTGTGCTTTTTCTGGTGTCGAATGACGCAATGCAGCCGGCGACGGCACTGTCGTGGGTTGCCGGAGCAGCCGTCACGCTTGCGCTGGCACGGATTGCAACATCGCGCACGATCAACCACCTTGCCGTCGCCGGCCGTCTGCGCCGGCGCGCCGTGATCGTCGGCGGCGGTGATGATGCCTCTCAGCTGATCGATCTACTCAGCGATGAGAGCACGCATCTCGAACTGCTCGGTCTGTTCGACGACCGCACTGCGCATCGCGAAGGTGACAACAGCGTCCCGGGCCTGCGCCGTCTCGGCAGCTTCGACGAGCTTGCAGCCTTCTGTCGTGAAGCCGGTGTCGAATTGCTGATCGTCTCCGTGCCGGCCGCCGCCGAAGACCGCCTGCTGCAGATCGTCAAACGCCTGTTCGCCCTGCCTGTCGACATCCGCATCTCAGCGCACAATTCGAAGCTGCCGCTCAACCGCAGCGCTTATTCCTACATTGGCAAGGTGCCGATGCTGCCGATCCTCGACCGGCCGCTGAATGACCGTGACCGCCTGATCAAGAACCTCGAAGACCGCTTCCTAGGCTTCCTGATCCTGCTGCTGGCGCTGCCCGTTATGGCGATCGTTGCGCTTGCCGTGCGCCTTGAAAGCAAAGGCCCGATCCTGTTCCGCCAGAAGCGGCTCGGCTTTAACAACGAACTGATCGACGTGTGCAAGTTTCGCTCGATGTACACCGACATGTCGGATGCAGCAGCCGCCAAGCTGGTCACCAAGGACGACCCTCGGGTGACCCGCGTCGGCCGCTTCATCCGCCGCACCAGCCTCGATGAGCTGCCGCAGCTCTTCAATGTTCTGCGCGGTGAAATGTCGATCGTCGGGCCGCGCCCGCACGCGCTGCAGGCCAAGGCCGGCGATGATCTCTACCACGATGCCGTGCGCAGCTATTTCGCGCGCCACAAGGTCAAACCGGGGATTACGGGTTGGGCCCAGGTCAACGGCTGGCGCGGTGAGACCGATACGCTCGAGAAGATCGAGCAGCGCGTCGAACACGACATGTACTACATCAACAACTGGTCCGTGCTGATGGACCTCTACATTATCGTGATCACGCCGTTTTCGCTGATCGCCGGCAAGAACGCCTACTGATCGGCCCCGCCCAATGCATCTGCCGGCAACAATTCCCCTGGTCTACTCGCGCTCGGCGGTTTTGTCGGCGATGCTCGCCCTGGCGATGCTGTCGAGTTCGGTGGTCTTTTCCGAGCCGGCGCCGGTCGATGCATTGATGATGGCCTTTGTCGCAGCCCTCGCCATTCTGGGCCTGGCCAGCATCGGGCCGGCGATCGCGCTCAATGCGTTTTGCTGGCTCGGCATCGTCGCATTGGGCTTCTTTGCGACGATGTTTTCGCCTGAATTCGGCTCCGCCCTCAAGCATCAGGCCGTGACGCTGTTCCTGGCTGTCGGCGCGCTTGCGATCGCAGCCTTCGTTGCCGGCGACCCCGAACGGCGCGGATCATTGGTGCTCAACTGGTACGTTGCCGGCATCGTCATTGCGACCGTGCTCGCCTACATCGGCTATTTCAAATTGCTGCCCGGCGCCTACGATCTCTTCACGAACTATGGACGCGCACGCGGCAGCTACAAGGACCCCAACGTCTATGGTGCTGCCCTCGGCCCGGCGATCACCTATCTCGCCTGGCTGGTCTTGCGCCGGCCGGCATCCGAAGCCCGTCTGCCGGCGCTCCTCTGTCTGTTTCTGGCGCCGGCCCTGCTCATTAGCTTTTCGCGCGGCGCCTGGATATCGGTTGCCATATCGATCGCGGTTCTGGGCCTGATCGCGTTCACACGTACCCGGCGCCAGTCCGACCGGACGAGGTTCGTGTTTCTGACCGTTGCCGGTTGTGCCGCTCTTCTGATGACCCTCATGGCGGCGCTGCAGGTGCCGGCGGTCAGCGATCTGTTGCGCGAGCGCGCCAGCCTGACGCACGGCTACGATGTCGGCCCGGAGGGCCGTTTCGGCGGCCAGCAAAAGGGTGTTCGCCTGATGCTCGAAAACCCGCTCGGGATCGGCACGCACACTTTCCGCGAAGTCCACCACCACGAGGAAGTCCACAACGTCTACCTGACGACGTTCCACAACGCCGGCTGGATCGGCGGCCTGCTCTACATCATCAGCATGTTTGCCACGCTTTGGCTTGGTGTCGCCGGTGCGCTGCGGATCGATGCCAGGCAGGGCCTGTTCGCCGTCGCGACGGCTGCGTTCATCGGTCTGCTCGTCGAGGGACTGGTGATCGATTCCGATCACTGGCGGCATTTCTTCATCGTTCTCGGGCTGATCTGGGGGCTCAGTGACGCGCCATCCGGGCGCGTGGCTGCCCGGCGGTAGGGTTTGGGTTCTCGCAGGCAGCGGTAATACTTCGAGGGTGCTCGACGCTGTTGGCAACCTGGGAACAGCAACGTATCCTTCATCGGCTGGCACGCTCACGTGCGAAGCACAGATGAGGGGTACCTGATGAAACCGGAAGAATTCAGGCAATTGATCACCCCGGTCGCAAAAGAGATTGCCAAAGGGCCGGTGGACGCGGACCTGGAAAAGAGGCTGAACGAGAAGTTTCCCGTTGGAGGAACAGATTTCCGGTCGCTCCAGTCAGCCTGCCATGAGGCAATTGCGGATGGCTGGATGTGTGCCCAGGGCGACGAAGGCCGTCGATTTGGCAGGGTCATCGAAGCTACGCCTGAGACCGAGAATTTGAGCGTTGATGTCGTCCAGCTCAAGGATATCGTTGGTCCGCACCATCGCCATCCGACGGGCGAAATCTGTATGGTCATGCCTGAAACCGAAGGCGCGACATTTGACGGCCGGGGGGCTGGATGGTGCGTCAACGAACCGGGCTCCGCCCACCGTCCAACGGCGCGTAATGGCGAAGTCCTGATCCTCTATCTTCTTCCAAATGGTGAGATCGAGTTCACCGGAAGATAGCTCTCGGGTACGGGTGCTGTGGCGTCGGTGGCGGACTGGTAGTGGTCAATCTGAAGGTTTCCGGGCCCGGGCCATTGGCAGACATTGGCCGCCTTGTGGTAAGCGCTGCTGCTCTTGTTCATTCTCGGGGAGTGCAATGCCGGTAATTGATGTTGGGGAGATTTCTGATCAAGAGTTGGCTCAATTTCTGAAGTCAGCCGAAGAAAGAGAAATATCCGTTGCAATCTGGTCTTTTTTTGCGCTTGGCGCTCAAGGACAAAACGGAAAAGTCCAAACTGCCTGGCTGACGTTGTGCGGCCACAAGTCCGCGCATGTGCGGTCTCGTGCCATCGGTTTTCTAGCGAACGAAGAAGACCACGATTTTCCAAACTCATTCGTGCAAGAAGTTGCCGCAAGAGCTCTCGGCGACCGCAGCGTCAAGGTGCGAGAGGCAGGCGTCGAGTTGCATTTTGTGTATGGTTGGAGTCGATCACTAACGGCGCTGCGGTTATTGCGAGATCAGGAAAAACATCCCGGGTTGGTAAGCACACTCGAAACATACATCCCGCTGCTGGAGCACGAGTTCCTTGTTGAATTCGACCCTGAGCAAGACGCGTATGACATAACAATTTGCTGTCGCGACCGAGACGGGCATGCCTCGATCCTTACCGTGCAATCGCTCTCAAGTAGCGAGTTCTCAAATGAAGTGGTCGCCGCCCTGGTCGACGAACAGCGTCAGCTGGAGCTGACTGGTTAGATAGTGCCTGATGTCTCAGCAGGATCAATCGGCAAAAGCCCATCGGCAACAATTGACAGCTAGTCTTGCCGCCGCTCCGTATCCCTGATCCAGCCGCCGCCGAGCACACGCGCGCTTGCCTCACCGTGTTCGTAGAACACGCAGGCCTGACCTTTGGCGACGCCGTGTTCGCCGGCAAGGAGATGCACCGACACGTTGCCGGCTTCGTTCCAGTCGAGCCGGGCTGCCTGCGGTGGCTGCGAGGAACGCACACGCACGTACAACTCCCGTGAGCTGTCCGCCAGGTCTTCCGCCAATTCATCGCCCAACCAGTTGACGTCGCGCAGATCGAGCCGGGTGGTCAGCAGGGCTTCGCGCGGGCCGACGATGACGCGGGCTTGCCCGGCATCAAGTGATACGACGAACAGCGGCTCGCGCTCAGCGATGCCGAGGCCGCGGCGCTGGCCGACGGTATAATGGATGATGCCTTGGTGTTCGCCGAGGACGCGCCCGTCGACATGCTCGATGACGCCCGGCCGGGCAGCCTCGGGCCGCAGTTTCTCGACAATCCGGGCATAGCCGCCGGTTGGCACGAAACAGATGTCCTGGCTGTCCGATTTTTGGGCAACCGGCAGGCCCATCTCCTCTGCGAGCCCGCGAACATCGGGTTTGAACTCGGCCCCCAGCGGAAACCAGAGCTTGGCAAGTTGCGCTTTGGTTGTGGCAAACAGGAAATAACTCTGATCGCGGGCTGGATCGGCACCACGGTAGAGCATGGCGCCGGCAGGGCCATCGCGCCGCTCGACGTAGTGTCCCGTCGCCAGGCCGTCGGCGCCCAGTTCATCGACGGTGTCAAGCAGATCGAGGAACTTAATGCTCTGGTTGCAGGCGACGCACGGGATAGGTGTTTCGCCGATGGCATAGCCGTCGGCAAAGGCATCGATCACGCGTTCCCTGAAGCGTGCCTCGTAGTCGAGTACGTAGTGCGGGATGTCGAGCGTTTCGGCGACCCGGCGCGCATCGTGAATGTCCTGTCCGGCACAGCAGGTTTTGCTCCGCCCCGTCGCCGCGCCGTGATCATAAAGCTGCAGCGTGATGCCGATGACGTCGTGGCCCTGGCGCTTGAGGAGGCCGGCCACGACGGACGAGTCGACGCCGCCAGACATGGCGACCACAATCCGCCGCCGTTGCCCGGCGAGCGGTTCTCGCGGGTCCACGGCCGTGTCTGGGACACTCTCTGGTCGGGCCTGGGACATCAGATCAGATCGGTATTTGCTGCAAATGAGAAGCGCCCTAAATAGGGCCGGCAGGCAGGTAATTCAACGCTCCAAGCAGAATCAATGGCCGTTCGGACCGATCGAAAAGCTCAATGTAAAGAATCCAACCGAAGCGCAGTTACCTCATTGCCACCCCAAAAAATAATGATTGCTGAACCAGTTGCAAATGCGCGCTGAGGCTGTGTAGCGTCTTGGGTCACACGGTGACGCTTTGGTTAATGGGCGTCCGCTCAGCATCAATTGCGTGGGCGTGTTAACTAATGGGAGATGAATTCAGGGCTGTCGGACGTCACGGATCGAGCCGTTGGCACGGATTGTGTTTACCCTCCTGTTTAGACGAATTTTAGTGCGTCTAGCTTATGTTACGACAGTGGACTGGGAAGAGTTGTGAGTACGATGGCCGAACAACAGTACAGAAATCGGGTGCGTTACGTTATCGGACCGGATGGCAGTCCTTTAACCATTGCCGACCTGCCGCCGAAGGATACCAAACGCTGGGTGATCCGCCGCAAGGCCGAGGTCGTTGCTGCCGTTCGTGGTGGTTTGCTCAGCCTCGATGAAGCCTGCGAGCGATACAAGCTGACCGTTGACGAGTTCTTGAGCTGGCAGCGTTCGATCGACCGGCACGGTTTGCCTGGGCTCAGGGCAACGCGCATTCAAGACTACCGCAACAACTAGGCGCCGCGTCCAGGGTCGCAATCCTGGATTGGCACAAATTGCCTCGAAAAGCGTTCAATTTTAGTAAGTTGCCGAATGAGCTATGACCCAACTTGGGTGATGGTCTGATCAGGCGGCATTTCGTGTCGGCTCGGTTGCTTCGACACCGTCAGTGAATTTGACGCCCTCGATGATCTTGGGCAAGTGGTTTCTGCCTTTCAATCGGCGCCACGTCCTGCTCGCCGCCATCACCAGTTTGAAAACCATCACGAGTGCGGTGCCGTGGCTGAGGCTGCCTTTGGTGCGCACGGTTCGGTGCCGCACGGTCGCAAACACGCTTTCGATCGGGTTGGTCGTGCGCAGGTGCTGCCAGTGCTCGGCGGGAAAGTCGAAGAAAGCGAGCAGGGCATCACGGTCTTTCGTCAGGCAGGTCACCGCCGGCTGATACTTCGCCTGGTATTTCTCGGCAAATACGCCAACGGCCGTCTCCGCGCTGGCTCGGTCCGGAGCGTTCCAGATCTCCACGAGATCAGCCTTCGCGTGCTTCTGGACCGACTTTGGCAACTTGTTGAGCACGTTTGCGATCTTGTGCACCCAGCAACGCTGATGCCGGGTGCCGGGGAACACTTCATCCAGTGCTCTCCAGAACCCCAATGCGCCGTCGCCGGTTGCCAGTTTCGGGGTAATGGTCAGCCCGCGCGCCTGCAAATCGACAAGCAGTTCGCGCCAGCTTTGCGTGCTCTCGCGATAGCCGATCTGAAAACCGACCAGCTCCTTTTTGCCTTCCGGTGTCGCGCCTATGATCACGAGAATGCATTGCGCGTCCTCTTCCATGCGGGCCTGAATGTGGATGCCGTCCGCCCAAATGTAGACGTAGCGGCGCGCCGACAGATCGCGGCTCTGCCAGCGCGTCAGATCAGCTTTCCAATCGGCCTTGAGCCGGGCGATGACAGGCGGTGACAGGTTCGGTGCCTCTTGACCGAGTAGTGCTGACAACGCCTCTTGAAAATCTCCGGTCGAGACGCCGCGCAAATACAGGACCGGCAACAAGGCATCCAGAGATGCGCTACGCCGCGCCCACTTCGGCAGGATCGCCGAACTGAAGCGAATGCGTTCACCAGCCGTCTCGTCGCCACCGCGGTCACGAACTTTGGCGCGGCGAACTGCAACCGGACCGATGCCGGTTTGCACCTGACGCTCAGGGCCGTGACCATGGCGCACGACGCGCCGGTGGCCGTCGGCAGTCCGCAGGCCGGCGTGGGCGGCGAGAAACTCCTCGACCTCGGCCTCGACGGCCTTGGCCAGCAGCTCGCGGGCCCCGGCACGCAGCACCTCAGTCAGAGGATCATCGATTGCATCTGGCTGGCGCAGCGGGATGACTGTAGTGTTCGACATAGGCGTATCGCTCCTTTGGAGTTCATGGCTGGTCTCGATAACCGCCACGATACGCCGCCTCTCTCAGATTCTGTCACCCAAATTCGGTCATAGCTCTTGCCGAATAGAGCTGAACGCTATGAAACGTTCAGCGTCGCGCTTTTCTCTTTGGCCGCCGAACCGGCAGCGGCAGATCCTTTACCGGTTTGTCGAGCGATGGACAGTCGGTGCGGCCGTTGGCCCAGCGTGCCAGGCCCTCCGTCATGCGGTTGTAGTGATCGAGTGTCATTCCGACGTTTTTGTAGACGAGCGTCGTGCTTGATTTTCCGATGAACTCGACGCGCAGGAGTGCCGGCCCCCAGGGTCGCTTGCGGCTCGCCAGTCGGCGGTGCACGGTCATCGTTACCGGTGCTTTGGATGAGGGCGGTGGCACGTCTGCATGCATCATGTAGCGCCTGTGCAGGCTGCCGAACGGTCCAAACCAGCAGCGCGCCGCGCGCCTTGCCACGCGCTCGTAGATTACCCTCGGCGGCTCGGCCATGGTCGTTTGGTTGGCCGACGAGAGCAGTGAGGGGCTTGGTATCGCGGGCAAACTCTGGCCGCAGCCGGCGGCGACAAGCGCTATTCCTGACAGCCATACCCATCGCAAAGCGCCACGAGTGAACGCGGCGCGCAGGAGGGTCATCGCTGTAACGTGTTGAGTCACTCGGTCGTCAGTCAACTTACTGCCTACATCCGGGACACCGGGCCGCGCGAAATGGGGCGCAGGCATGGCGCAGGCTGTTAACTGACCACAATTGACGCGCTTGGCAAGCGGCGAGCGTTCGCTCGAGCGCGTGATTGAAGCGTCTTGAGGGATAATACGGCCAGGGCCGCGAATTGCAGCACAGGCCGCAAGCGCAGCCGGACCTGACCAAATCAGGCCCGGTTCGCAGCCCTGCCGGAGGGAGGTGACTTAATTGACGGGCGCCTGGGCGGACCGTCCGCCGTGCTGGCCGCGGCCTTCATCGCGATCGTGAACGGCTGTGGCCTCATCCAGTTCCGCCACGGCATCGTCGCGTTCGGCAACGGCCAAGTCTAATTTTCCCTGCAACTCGGTCACCGAGGCGAGCAGGTTTTGGCGACGCTGTTCAGCGCTTCGCGCAAATGTCGAATAGGCAAAGTGATTGGTGTCCTTGACGCCGGTGCGCTCTTCCTCGGCCTGGACCTGACGCTCCAGATCGTAGGCCATCTGCTCGAACTCCTGAATCATTTGTTCGAGCTCATCAACCTTGCGGCACTTTTCGTCCACCTCGAAGCGCTTCAACCGAAGCACCGACTCCCGAGCCTTCATGTTCGATACCCCTGACAACTTCGAACGTATGCCTGGCAGGGTTCAAGTTTCATGCCAGACAATCGAACTCGTTTTGTACGCACCATTTTGTACAAAACATGCTTTACTGGCAAGCCATTGGCACATTTGGCTCATATCTGGCTCAACCGCCGGTTTTCCGGATTAACCTTAGCCTCTCACAGCGGCGTAAAGTTGCCGTAAAGTCACAAGTAGTATTTGTAACTAGTCGGGCAATTGTGTGGACGGCATTCCGGCTGCAGTTGTGCTTTGGCCGGTTTGCGAATTCTGTTAGTTTCGATTCGGGATGGGGTCTTGGGCTCGGGGTGCCGGTGGCTGCGCTTGTTCGGCGTGGCGAACACCGGATGCGAGTCAATCGTAACATTCGAAGCGTTGATCAGCGCACGGCGCAAGCCGCTGCGTTTGGTGATGTGTTGTCTCTGTCGGAGGAAGGTTGCCAACCACACATGCTTTCCTCATTCAAAACGTCTGCCCGGTTTTGGTCTCGGGCGTAAGCCAAAATTAGGGTTTGTTAATCTTTGGTCCTTAGATTGCTAAAAGATCGCTAATCACCAGGCGCCCAAGCTGGTGCGAGCACCGAGGCAAGCGGGCCGGCAATCGGCCGAAGAACGAGGAATAGCATGAGGGTCCTCTTGATCGAAGATGACAGCGCAACAGCTCAAAGCATTGAGCTCATGCTGCAGTCAGAAGGTTTCAACGCGTACACGACCGATCTGGGTGAAGAAGGCGTTGACCTTGGCAAGCTCTATGATTACGACATAATTCTTCTTGACCTGAACTTGCCCGACATGAGCGGCTATGAGGTCTTGAAGACGCTTCGTGTAAGTAAAGTGTCGACGCCCATTTTGATCCTGTCCGGTCTTGCGGGGATTGAGGACAAGGTTCGTGGGCTGGGATTCGGAGCCGACGACTACATGACGAAACCGTTCCACAAGGACGAACTCGTTGCCCGCATTCACGCAATCATCCGCCGTTCGAAGGGCCACGCACAGTCCGTCATCGAAACCGGTGAGCTCAAGGTAAATCTCGATACCAAAACGGTCGAGGTCCATGGCCAGCGCGTACATCTGACCGGCAAGGAATACCAGATGCTCGAGCTGCTCTCGCTGCGCAAGGGCACGACGCTCACCAAGGAAATGTTCCTCAACCACCTCTACGGTGGCATGGACGAGCCGGAACTGAAGATTATTGACGTCTTCATCTGCAAGCTGCGCAAGAAATTGCAGGCAGCGACCGGCGGCCAGCATTATATCGAGACCGTATGGGGCCGCGGCTACGTGCTGCGCGATCCGGTCGACGAGGGCACGGCGGCTGCCTGAGCCAATCGGCGGGCCACGTCGCTGCAGGCTGCACCACTTTGCATCGAGGCAGGAGCCATCGGGTTGCCTGCCTTTTTTGTGTCCGGGCGAAGAAGGGCATGGTAGGCCGGACGTCAAATCGGCCATCACCGGCAAAACTGAACGGGAATACGACCATGTCCAATCGATTTCACGAAGAGCCGAAATTCCGCGTCTCGGTGGTACCGGTGACGCCGTTGCAGCAGAACTGCTCGCTGATGTGGCATGACGAGACGATGAAGGGTGCTGTTGTTGACCCGGGCGGCGATGTCGACGTGATCCTGGGAGCGGTTGGCGAGATTGGCATGGAGATTGAGAAGATCGTGCTGACGCATGGTCATTTCGATCACGCCGGCGGTGCCGATGAACTGCGCGAGCGCACCGGCGTGAAGATTGAGGGTCCGCACATCGCCGACAAGTTCCTGCTCGACGATCTCGTTGGGACAGCCGAAAAATTCCAAATCCCGGGCGGGCGCAACGTGACGCCGGATCGCTGGATCGAGGAAGGTGAAACGCTCGAATTCGCCGGTCTCACCTTCAGCGTTCTGCATTGCCCCGGCCACTCACCTGGCTCGCTGGTCTATGTCAACGAGGAGCACAGGTTCGCCTTTGTCGGAGACGTGCTGTTTCGCGGCTCGATCGGGCGCACGGATTTTCCCTATGGTGATCACAACGCCCTGATCGCGGCGATCAAGACAAAGCTGCTGCCGCTTGGCGATGACCTCGCCTTCATCTGCGGGCACGGCCCACCCAGCACGATCGGCGACGAACGTCGCGGCAATCCGTTTATCGTGTAGTTTCGTCGGTCGTCAGCCGGTCGATTGCCTTTGCCAGGTTTTCCCGGGCCCGAGATTCATATGCGGAATGGAAGGCGTCGGTTGCAAAGATCCGCGGTCGCTGCAGAAAGCTGCGCAGAACTTCAGCCCGCTTTGTTCTGTAAATCGGTTCTGGTACTGCCCGATACTCAAAGCGGATGCCGACCTCGTATTTTTCGAAGCGGTCCGGCGCGTCGCCCAGAATGGACAAGTCGATATCCGCGATCAGCGATTGATCGCCGAGCAGCTCTGCATCGAAGTGATGGCAAGTCGCCATGATGAGTTCACGGACGGAGGCGGCAAGCTCGGATTTCGCTCCGACAGTGCCGAGAAACGTGTCAGCCCAGCCAGCGCTGTCCGCTTCGTTTGTCGACGACCGCCAGTCATAAACGGCATCATGAAACCAGATTGCCAATGCGATCGGGTCCGAGCGACCGGCGGGCAGATGGGTGGATTCGAGTTCTTCAAGGCAGTGGGTAATGTGGTCGAGCGAGTGATAGGCCCGGTCCGGACCACTGTAGGCGGCAACCAGGGCGTCAAACGTTGCATCGTCCTGAGCAAGCCCGAGCCGATCGAGGAGGCCCTTCCAAGAACCAAGTTGCGTTACGCTTGCCATGGCAGCTTGCTAGAGCATCGTCCGATCGGATGGAACCGCGTAGCGGTTCTGTTCCGCGTGGATAAAGCTATCTGTTTCATTTCAAGAGCAATTTCCGACCGGACGGCATCGAAATGTTCACACCCGATTCCGTCCGGTCGGATATTGCTCTAGCGCCTTGTTGACTTGATAGCGCAAAATCAGCTGCGTTTCGCCCGGGAGCAGCTCATTCGATCTGATTCCGACAAAACGCAGTTTGCGCTAGTGAATTGCGAACCTGCGCCGTCATCAATCCTGCGGCGGCATCAGGGCGTTGTCGATGTCGTTGGCCCGCCGGTAGGCTTCACGGTCGCTGACACGCTTGAAATAGGCTTCGAACGTGGCGCTTTTCGGGAGGGTACCGAACTGTAGGCCCCAGCCGACCTGCGAGCCTACGTAGACGTCAGCGGCGGTAAAGCTGTCGCCTGCTATGTAGCCGTCGCCGCTGACGGCCCGCTCGAGCGTGCTAACCATCAGATCATAGCTGCCGTAGCCGACCATGCGGCTCTGCTCCTCCGAGACCTCGACGCCGATTGCCTTGTTCGTCACGGCTGCCTCGAGCGGTCCGGCGCCGAAGAACAGCCAGCGATAGTAGGCACCGCGCTTGCCTGGCGGCGGAGCCAGCCCGGCTTCCGGAAAGGCATCGGCAAGGTGGGCGCAGATCGCGGCGCATTCTGTGATGGTCTGGTTGCCGTGGCGTAGTGCCGGCACCTTTCCCATCGGGTTGATGGCGCGGTATCCGGCTGATTTCATGGCGTCGCCATAAAACACAATTTCCGTTGTGTAGGGAGCGCCGACCTCCTCCAGCATCCAGCGCACGATGCGGCCGCGCGACATCGGGTTGGTATAGAAAATCAACGCATCATCGGACATTTACCAACCTCCGGGTGGATGGCAGCCGGGCGTCGGGCGCGGGTGCTTACAAGGTCATTCCAGGGATTGAGCCAATTGAGCCTCAGAACCGGCCCTCGAAACGTAGCCAGCGGTTCAACAACCCGCTTTCCTGGTCGACCGCGTTCGGGCCGCCAGCGCCCTTTTCGTTTTGCCAGAAGTCGACCGTGTTGACGCGCAGTGTTTCGGAACAGGAGCGCTCACAGTAGATCCAACTGCCGCCGGGCAGGCGCACTTGTGGGCCGAGCCGTGTACGGCGGACCGGTCCGGCGACGACGCCGTTGCCGAAGTGGCTTTCGGCGACGACATAATCGCCGCCTCCCTTGCCGCGTCCGGCCTCGGCGCCCGAGGCGCCAAGCAGCAAGGCCGATGTCATGGTTGCGATGATCAGGTGTCCGGTGCGGCCAGTCATGTCCATTCTCCGGCCGGCGATGATTGCCGGCTCGTTTCGCGATTTGCCGCCAGTATATCATAGCGCGGCTCCAATTGGCTCTGAATTCAAGGCGAAACCGAGGTCAGGGCCGGGCCTGTTGCATTTTCAGCCTGTTATTGACGGCTGCATGCATGGCGCTGCGTGTGTAGAGTGGCGGGCATCAGAACCCGGGAAATCGATTGATTGGAGGAATGTGCGATGGCAGACAGGGTTGCTTTGATAACGGGGGCCGGCAGCGGTATCGGGCGGGCGTCCGCATTGGCATTGCAGGCCAAGGGCTATCACGTTGCACTGGCCGGCCGGCGTGTCGAGGAACTTGAAAAGACGGCATCTATGGCGACCGCAGGCGGCGGCGAAATGCTGAGTGTCGGCACGGATGTCGCCGATGTCGAATCGATACGGGCACTGTTTGCCAAGACCAAGGAGCGGTTCGGCCGCCTCGATGTCTTGTTCAATAACGCCGGGATGGGCGCGCCGCCGGTCGATCTCGAAGACCTGCCCGTCGAGGCCTGGAAGCAGGTCGTCGACGTCAACCTGACAGGTTCGTTCATCTGTGCCCAGGAAGCGATCAAGATCATGAAGGCGCAGCAGCCGATGGGCGGGCGCATCATCAACAACGGTTCGATCTCGGCCTATGCGCCGCGTCCCAACTCCGTTGCCTACACCTCGACCAAGCACGCTATATCAGGCCTGACCAGGACGATCTCGCTCGACTGCCGCAAGTACGACATCGCATGCTCGCAGTTGGACGTCGGCAATGCCGATACCGAAATGGGCGGGCGCATGAAGCACGGCGTGCCGCAGGCTAATGGCGAGATCAGGGCCGAAGCCGTGATGGATGTGAAACACGTTGCCGATGCGGTGGTGTTCATGTCCGAGCTGCCGCTAGATGCCAACGTGCAGTTCATGACCATCATGGCAACCAAGATGCCGTTTGTCGGCCGCGGCTGACGGGAGCGTTTCCGGCCATGTCGGAAACAGTAAAGGCCTCGAACGAGGCCCGGCGCTCGGCGCTCCCGCGGGGGCCCGGCCGTCAGGCCGGAATAGCCTGTGAGCGCGATCAACAGATCGGTTCCGACCACGTCGGAACCGATCTACCGGCGCAGGTCGATCGAAATGCCGGTCAGTCCCTCGGCTTCGGTCGAAATCGAGACGGTCTGGCGCCGGCCGGTATACGAAATACGCATCGAACCCGAGATTGAGCCGTTGATGGCGAGGGTTACGCGCCCTGGTGAAGCACGTCCCGAGACATTGCCGGTTGCATTGTAGGTTCGCTCCTCCCAGTTGCCTGACAGTTTGCCGTCGTTGTCGCTGAGACGTGCGCGCAGCTCGATCTTATTGTCCTGCGATGCGCATCGGATGGCGAGACCGAGGCCGGCGCCCGCCTCCTTGACGGTGTAATAAGCGCGGCAGGCGATACGTTGTGAGTTGCCGCCGGTGAGCAGGATGCGGCCACTGCCACGCCAGTTGCCCTTGAGCTTGGAGAAAACACCGGACGGCCGGGCGCTGGTTTCTGTCGGTGCGGCCATGACCAACAGGGCGGCGATCAGATAGGCAGGGAATGCTTGCCAGGTTTTCATGCCAATGGACCTAGGATTTGTCGTTCTTGATATCAATGCATAACAGTGCACACCGTAAGGTTGCACAAGACGATCTTATGAACGTTTGCTTACGCGATCTGCTGTGGCAATTCGAGAACGCTGCCGGCAGCCTTATCGGGCCACGATTTTGATCGCCGATGGCAGGTCGGCGGCACGTGCCGTTGCTTGATCGGACTTGCTGCAATCAAAGCCAATGTCGGCAACACGCAGCCGATAGATGGACCGGCACACCATGCTGTTTAGGCCAGCATGTGCGGCGGCGTCGGCAGGCCGAGATTTGAGTTGAAGCTGATCACCAGAGGTGATGGCCATGGCAACACCGCGCGCTTCACCGGTGGCTGGTCCTGGTATTGCTGCCATTTGCGGTAAGGTCAGTCCGAAAAGTCCGAAAGCTGCCAGCGCACCGGCAATCTTCAAGTGCAGCATCGCCGTTCCCCCTCGTGATGCCCTCGATTGCAGCATGATAGTGATTCGTCTGATGATTGCAGAGGAATAGTTGTGCCGGAGACGCACGAAAAGGGGTTGTGCCGGAGGCGCACGAAAAGGGTTGTGCCGGAGGCGCACGAAGACACGTTGCCCGACGTTCATCAGCAACGCCTGCCGCCCGCTGTCTATTCGAGATGGGCGGTTTCGGTGATGTCTTTCGGCGCGCGCAGGAAGGTGACGGCAATGACGGCCATCGCTGCCGGGAAGATGGCCAGTACGTGCAGCATGCCGGTTGCATCACCGAACATGTCAATCGCCCAGCCAACCGGGAAAGGCCCGACCGAAGCGCCGATGATGCCGATCATCTGGCCGGTGCCCTGGATCGAGCCGAGATGGCGGCGGCCAAAATAGCGTGCCCAGAGATAGCCGAACATGGTCATCGAGAAGGCATTGTTGATGCCGAACGTAACGGCGTAGACGAGCGTTGCTGCAGCACTGTCGGCGAATGTCAGCAAGGTGAGCGACGTTGCCGTGACGGCAAGGCCGGCGGCGAACATGTATCGCGTGCGGATGCGATCGAACAGGCGGCCGACGATCGGCATCGCCAGTACCATGGTAATTGCCGAGATGGTGAAAGCACGGGCCGCAAACTCCGAAGACAGGCCCTGTCGGGTGAGCACTTCGACCTGCCAGAAGTGCAGCGTCGTGACCAGCATCGCGACCAGAAACCAGCCGACGGCAACGATGTAGAAGGTAGTCGTGCGCAGCGCTTCGCCGAGTGTGAGGCCGGTGACCACTGGCTTGTCGGTGCCACCGTCGCCCGCCGCAGCGGCTGTTTTTTCGCCGTCGGGGCCGAGGCCGACGTCTTCCGGTTTGTCGATGGCGAGCAGCGCCAGTGCAGGCAGCATCACCAGCCAGGTGAGCAGACCAAGCACGACCCAGGCCTGCCGCCAGCCGAGCCAGTCGATCAAGAGCTGGCCGAGCGGCGGATGGACCGCCATTGAAATGCCGAACCCGACGGCCATCAAACCAAGCGCCGTGCCGCGCCGGCGTGAGAACCACTGCGAGACTAGGTTGGCGCAGCCAAGCATCATCGAGCCCTGGCCGACAAAGCGCAGTAACGCGAAGGCGACGGCGAGCCAGAGCAGGTTGGCGGCCGCACCGAAGAACATGCAACTCGCACCGAGCGCCAGCGAAATGGCGATCAGGCCGAGGCGCGGCCCGAAGCGGTCGACCAGGCGGCCGGTCTGCGGCAGAACCAGGGCGGCAATCAGTGTCGCAAGGCCGTAGGATGTCGCGATCGTCGCCCTGGAGATGCCGAGATCTCGGCTGATCGGGTCGATGAACACGGAAAAGGTGTGCGACTGGCCGGGACCGGAAGCAAAGATCCCGAGGCCGGCAACCGCAACCATGACCCATCCGTAAAAGAAGCGCCCTTCGCTCAGCGAAGCGGCGCTTCGGCGTACGCCATCCAACAAGGGACACCTGCTCCTGCGGTTGTGTTAGTGGTCAGTGAAGGTAGTGCTCTGTAGTGATACAGAGCACTGGCATGCTGGCCAAGCACGAAGCGATGCCGTAGCTGATATGTACAGGATCGAACGGCGACAAGAACAGGGATGGAGACTATGCAACTTGCAGGCAAGATCGCACTGGTAACCGGTGCGGCAAACGGTATTGGCCAGGCAATCGCGATGGGCCTGGCACGGGCTGGCGCCGACCTTGCCGTGACGGACATCGACGCGGCCGGCCTTGCAGCCCTTAAGGGAGAGATCGAGGCGCTGGGTCGCCGCGCGGTCACGATCGAGGCCGATATGGGCGATGTGGCCGCCATCGACAAAGCTGTGGCCACCTGTGTCGAGACGCTGGGGCGCATCGATGTGCTGGTCAACAACGCCGGCGTGACGCGCCGGGCCCACATCATGGACCTCGAAGAGGCCGATTGGGACCGCATCTTCCGCGTCAACGGCAAGGGCGTGTTTTTCTGCATGCAGCGGGCTGCCCGTGAGATGATCGGCCAGGGCGGTGGCCGGATCGTCAATATCGCCTCGATCGCGGGCAAGGGATATGGCGGCGCTTCGAATGTCATCTATGCCGGCAGCAAGGGCGCAGTGATCGCCATGACCAGACTGGCGGCCCTGCAACTCGGGGGCAACAATATTACGGTCAACGCCGTCTGTCCGGGCATCACACGGACGGCTATCTATCAGGGCATCATCGAGCGTGATGCCGAGCGCGAAGGTGTGCCGGTCGAGAAAGTTCTCGATCGTGCTCTGCAAACCATCCCGCTCCGCCGCGCCAACGAGCCCGAGGATGTTGCAAACCTGGTCAGGTTCCTTGCTTCCGATCAGGCGCGCAATATCACCGGCCAGTCCTACAACATCGACGGCGGTCTGGTGCCCGACTGAGCAGTGCGTCGCTTTCGACGCTCCATGCAAATTAATCAAACTCAAAGAATTGTCGGGAAAAATGAGCCGCAGAATTCCACGGATCTCGGACGGTGCAGCTTGTCTCGGGAACCAGTCATGATTTGCGGGTCAAACCAATGGACAATTCCGAAAAGCGGCGCATCCGGTTCGCAACGATCGTCGGCCTCGATCGCGACGACCTGGCCCTTGCCGCGGAAGTCTGGCATAGCGAACTCAGCCAGCAGATCTGGACATCCCGTGAGGTCGTCAAGCTTGCAACGCTGTTCTCGCGGTACTTGAACCATCCCAAGGACGAGATCGTGTCGCTCGGCAACATCGAACGCTCGTGTGGCCTGGACCCGAAGCACGTGCTCGATGCGCTGCGCCAGATGCAGATGTATGGTGTGGTGAACGAGTATGCCATCCAGGCCGGCGCCCTGCTGGTTTCTCTCAACCTGACGCGATTGCAACGCTTGCGCGTGCTCGAAGTACGCGACCAACTCATCCAACTGAGCGGCAAGGGCTCGATGCGCGAGTTCCTGTTGGCGGAAGCCGAGGAACATTGGGTGCCACCGAAGTCAATCTCGAAGACTGTCCAGGCACGCGCCGACGACCACGCTAACGAGCGTAAACCGCAGAGCTTGTTGGAAGACGCGGTCTGATTGCAGCATTGACCCTGTCCTGTCGTTCTTGCCGGCATTCCGACCGGAAGCGCTCCTGTTGCGCCCGCCGCAGCAGGACCGCCTCGGCCTATTATTGCCACGCTGCTGACTGAATTCTTCGCAATTTGCGCGGCATGCTGCACCGGCAAATGATTTGCCGTTACCGCCATTCCAGGCACTGCCGCGGCGTCTTAATCGGATGGCCATGAAACAGATCCTCGAACATCTGAGCGCTGCATGCTCGCGCCTGGTCGTTGTCGGCTTGTTGGTTACGACACTTGCCATCCCGTTCTTTGCCGCGCGAGCGACATGGTCCGGTGACAGTGCACCGGATTCTTGGACGGCTGATCTCAAGCAAAGCGAGCGTCTCGAGGTGCAGGGCCGCGAGGTTGCCTACTGGGGTGATCCGGAGGCACGTTACTCGAGGTATGCAACGCGCAAGAAGCGCTCGCCGATCGCGATCGTCGTCCATCACACGACGGCGCGGCCGGTCAGGGCGCTGGTCGATTACGGTCATGTGACCGATCCGGGGCGCGGCGGGGCGTCGTTCGGCTATCACTTCTACATCGGCCGCAAGGGCTCGATCGTCCAGGGTGCGCCGCTGTCACGGCGCACCAACCACATCAAATACAAGACCAATCCCCGGCGCACAGGTGTCGCCCGCCATCTGTGGTCCGGCAATACCATCGGCGTCTCGCTGGTCGGTGCCTGTGACGCGCTGATGCGGCCGCGATGGTCTGCGCTGCGCAATTGCTCGGACGAGTTCGTCACCAAGGCGCAACTGAAGGCCGGCCTCGCCGTCATCGAGGCCCTTCAGGCGCACTTCAAGATCAAGTGCGAGGAAGTTTACGGCCACGGCGACCTGCAGACTGATCGGCTGAACTTCGAGGGCCTGACGCTCAGCCGCCTGGCGCGCGATGCCTGCAGCGAGGATGTGGCCGACGGTTCGTCCTGATCAGGCGTCGTGTGGGTTATCAGCTCTCGGCGGCGTCGCTGCGTTCGCGCTGCCTTTCGGCGAATGCGACGGCAAATATCGACAGTTCGTAGAGGCCGAGCGTCGGCACCGCCATAGCGATCTGGCTGATCGGGTCGGGCGGTGTCAGGATGGCTGCGGCGACGAATACACCGAGGATCGCCCAGCGGCGCTTGTCTCGCAGCATTTGCGCGTTGACGAGACCGGCCCTGGCGAGCAGCGTCAGCACCACCGGCAATTGGAATATGATGCCGAAGCCCAGGATCAGCGTCATGATCAGGGAGAGATATTCGCTGACCTTCGGCAGCAGTTTGATGGCGGGCTGCCCGTCGATGCCGGTTTGCTGGAAGCTGACGGAGAAATTTACGAGCAGCGGCATGGCGACGAAATAGACAAGGCACGCCCCCGCCAGAAACAACACCGGCGTTGCAACCAGATAGGGCCGGAACGCTTCGCGCTCGTTGCGATAGAGGCCGGGAGCGACGAACTTGTAGATCTGGATTGCGACGATCGGAAACGACAGGAAAGCGGCACCGAACATGCCGAGCTTGAGTTCGGTGAAGAATTTTTCGAGTAAGTGGGTATAGATCGTTTCGGCCTTATCGGGCCCGACCACGGAACTGAAGGGTTGCAGCAGGATGTTGAAGATCTCGCCGGCAAACGCAAAGCATACGATGAACATCACGAAGAAGGCGGCAACCGAATAGATCAGGCGCTGGCGCAACTCGACGAGATGCTCCATCAGAGGCGCCTTGGAGTCCTCGACCTCATCCGCCAGCGTTTTGGTGTCGGCGTTGCCGGTATCGGTCACCTTGCAGCCTCGGCTTTGGGTTGCGGATCGTCATTGCTGACGGGCTGGACGTCGCCGTCGTCACTGACCTGGCCGGGGTCGTCTTCACCATCGTCATCGACCTCAGCGGCACCGTTGGCTGTGCTTTCATCCGCCAGTGCCTGATCGGCCTTTTGTTCGCCGCCCTGTTCAGCGTCGTTTTCGAAGGCAATGGCATCGCCTTCGGTCTTGTTGAGCGCCGCTTGGGCCTCGGCGTTCCAGTCGTATTTCTTCGTCCCGTCGAGTTCGTTGCGCATCGAGCGTTCCGCCTCGTCGAGGCTTTCCATGGTGCCCGATTTGATTTCATTGAGGTCCTTGCGCAGGTCTTCGAACTCGCTGTCGCGGATCACCTCGTCGAACTGGGCGCGAAATTCGTTGGCATGGCGTTTGGCCATGCCCACGTAGCGGCCGATCACGCGCAGCATGCCGGGCAACTCCTTCGGGCCGACGACGATCAACGCCACCATCCCGACGACCATGAGTTCCCACCAGCCGATATCCAGCATCTAACCATCCTGCATGGAACGGCGCTTGCTCCGCTCGCGTACTACAGTTGACAAACCCGTCACACCACCGCCTGCCGGTAGCGGGCAAGCGCTGCGACACGGGGCCGAGCCCGTTCGCCAATGGCGCCACATGCTAGCTGACCTTGCCGCTCTCGCTCTGGGTTGCGCCGGTCGGCTGCTGGGCATCGTTATCGATGACCTTGGGCTCTTCCTTCTTTTCGGCTGCCGCGTCGTCGTCGGACATGCCCTTCTTGAAGCTCTTGATACCCTTTGCCACGTCGCCCATAACTTCCGAGATCTTGCCGCGTCCGAACAGCAGGACGACGATCAGCAGTACGATGATCCAATGCCAGATGCTGGTTGCACCCATATTTCACACACTCCTTGCGGGGGCCAATAGGCCCGAATTTTTCGTTTGCCGACTTGCGATTCCGTCCGGGCCGCGAGTGTCGCAATTCCACAGATGGTCGAGGCAGGTTTCGGCTATGCCACGCGTATAACACGAGATATAGGCCGCAGTGCAGTTTTGTTCCAGTGGGGTTGGGCGGCCAAGCGAACGGTGCATTGCCTGGTTAACGTGCCGATTTGGGCGTTTGCGGCCGATTCTGTGCCGAATTTATGGGGCGCTTGCTGGTATCGCGTCAAAATTCCTTTTCGGCCGGGAAGATTATGGTGCCGGCAGGGTCGACGGAGACTTTGACGTCTTCGCCGACTTTTGGCGCGCGATCGCCTCTGACCAGCGAGGTGATCGTCTGGTCGAGGCCTGCAACGGCGATTGTGAGCTTCGCGAGGTCGCCGAGGAAGCGGCTCGCAACCACCCGGCCGGCCACCACGTTGTCGATCGAACGGCTTGTCGGATAGACCCAGACGGCCCGCTGGCGCACGCAGAGCACGACATGTGCGCCTTCTGGATAACCGGCCGCCGGGTATCGCCCGAACGGCGTTTCGACGGCGCCGTCGCCGACCTCGCTTTTGAATTCGTTGATCTGGGAAAAGAGACGCGCAACGAACAGATCGACGGGGTGATGATACAAGTCCTGGGCACTGCCGGCCTGGATGATGTGGCCGTTGCGCATGATCGCGATACGGTCGCCGAGTTGGATCGCTTCGTCCGGGTCATGCGTCACCAACAGGCAGGTCGAGCGCGTCTCGCGCAGCAGCGACAGGGTTTCGGCCCTGATCGTCTCGCGCAATTGCACGTCGAGGCCGGAGAACGGTTCGTCCATCAGGATGACGGAGGGTCTCGGCACCAGCGCCCGGGCGAGGGCGACGCGTTGCTGCTGACCGCCGGAAAGGATGTGGGGGTAATCGCCGCTATAGCGTTCGAGCCCGACGCGGACCAGGGCGGCATGGGCTTCGCGGGCTGCCGTTGCGCGATCGAGGTCCTTGAGGCCGAAGGCGACGTTTTGTGCGATCGTCAGGTGTGGGAAGAGGGCGAAATCCTGAAACATCAGCCCGACATGACGCTTTTCAGGTGGCACGAAGGCATTGTCGCTTGCAACGACGCGCTCGTTGAGCAGTACACGGCCGGCAGACGGCCTCTCGATGCCGGAGGCAAGCCGCAAAAGCGTGGTCTTACCGCAGCCCGACGGTCCGAGCAGGCAGACCACTTCGCCGGCATCGATAGTGAGTGAAATGTCTTCGAGCGCTGTGAAATTGCCGTAGGACTTGGCGACGTTTTCGAAGCGCAGGCTGGCGGCAAATGCGGCGGCAGCCCGCACACCGGCCGGCGCCGCGCCATCCGGACTGCGAGGCGCGACCCTGGCCGGCAGGTTGCCGAGCCTGATGTTTTCCAGCCATTGTTTCACGCAGCAGCCAATCCCTACCGAATACAGAGCACATTTCAAGCCTTTGACCGGAGCCCATAAACAACAGATAGGCCGGCTTGCGCAATTGTCACGATCTGGACGCAACTTAGACGCGCTCAGTGCACAATAGCTGCTTAGTTAACATCGAGGTGGAGCAGGTGGCGCCTGGCGGGAAGGTTTGCGCTGCAAGTGCAGGTCACGTTGCCAACGACGCGTCGTCGCGGAACACCGCGGGGGTCAGCGGCAGGCGAGGCACAAACGGTTCGCATTAAGGTCCCGTTAAGCAAACTGGCGCTAGAGATAACCTAGCGTTACGAGGTGTACCATGTTGAGTTCGAAGTTTATGCGCCGCCCGGCATCGACTGGCGTCGTGAGCGGCCAAGCCGTTTCCCCGCAACAATCGCCATTCAGGGAGAAGCGGGCCGGCCAGCCGGCAATCGTGTTGGCGCTGGCGGCAAGTATCACTCTTGCAGGCTGCAGCGCCGATTTGCTGCGCTTCGATTCTCCTGCTTTCAATCTCAACGGTGACACCACGACAGCTGCCGAGGCCGATGTCGCACCGACCGGCAGTACGCTCTACGAGCAGCGTACAGCCGCAGCCGACAGCGCCGGCAACTACGCGCCGGCACCGGTCGCCCGTGTCGATCGCGGTGTCGGGCGATACCGATCGGAGCCCGAGACGCCGAGCCGCACTTCCCGGATGGACCGCTCGTACGCCGACCGGTCGCCGATCACAACCGGCGCTCTTTCGGGCGACCGCCCGGCATCAGGCACGATCACCGTCGAGCCGGGCGACACACTCTACCATCTCTCGCGCCGCCACGGCATCAGTGTAGCTGCTCTACGCGATGCAAACGGGCTCGCATCGGACATCATTCAACCGGGACAACGCCTGGTTCTGCCGGGCAGTACCGCACCGCGGCCGCGCACGTACGATCGCTATGCGTCGCTGCGCCCGGAACGTGCTCCGGACCGCCGGGCACCTGCTAGTAGGGAACCGGCATATGCAGGCGATGTTTATACGATCCGCCCTGGCGACAGCCTCTATGCGATTTCGCGGCGCACCGGCGTCAGTGTCAGCGAACTAAAGCGCCTAAACGACATAGCGGATGCACGTCGCATCAGGCCGGGCGCCCGGCTCATCCTGCGCGGGTCGTCTCGCGCGGGTGCGCATCGAACCGAAACACGCGTTGCCTCTCGCACCTCACCGGCACCGCGCCCGCGGATTACACCAAAGTCCATCCGGACCGTACCAATCACGCAGCCGAACGCCTATGCACCGCGCGCCTCGAGCGGGCCATCCGGCAGCGCCAGTCAGCCGCGCATCTTGAACAGCCGGCCCAAGACGCCGATTGCGACCAAGCCGACCCGTACTGCTGCTGCAACCGTCGACCAGCCTGAGCGCAAGTTCCGCTGGCCGGCTCGCGGGCGCATCATTGCCTCGTTCAATCATACCGATCGCGGCAAGAAGAACGACGGCATCAACATTGCGCTGCCTGTCGGCACCGCCGTGCATGCAGCAGAAGACGGCGTCGTTGCCTATGCCGGCGACGAACTCAAGGGCTATGGTAATCTGGTGCTGGTGCGCCACGACAACGGCTGGGTTTCCGCTTACGCCCATGCCAGCGAGATCCTGGTTAAGCGCGGTGACCGCATCGAACGAGGCCACGTGATCGCCCGAGCCGGGCGGAGCGGAGAAGTCACGCAACCGCAGCTCCATTTCGAACTGCGCAAGGGCGCTACACCGGTTGATCCGCTGCCCCATCTCGCCAAGCTTTGAGCGAGGCGGGCCAAGCCAGCCGGCGCCTCATCGCAGCCTGGCTTGGTGTTCTTTTGGCGTTGACAGGGTTTGCCCTGCTGCTTGTCGACGCCGGCCCGCAATTTGACTGGCTGCGCCAACCGACCGATCGGCCGGCGCTCGAACTCGCGGCCGGCATGGCCGGCGCCGGGCTTGTCTACCTATTGGTCCTGCCGCTGATCCGGCGAAGCGAGCAGGCGACGCCATTCTACCAGTGTACCATCCTGATCATCGTGCTGTTCGCCGGGCTCGGCCTGAGGCTGACGATGATCCCCTCAACGCCGGCGCTCGAGGACGATTTCTACCGCTATCTCTGGGACGGCGGCGTAACCGCCAACGGCCTCAACCCCTACGTTATGGCGCCGGCCAGCTCGCGCGAACCATCGGCGCCAGAGGCGATCCAGGCACTCGGATCGCAAGCAGGCCCGTTGCTCGACCGGATCAATTACCCCGATCTCAAGACGATTTATCCGCCGGTTGCACAGATGGCCTTCGCTGTCAGCCATTGGATCGAGCCGTGGAGCTTGCACGCCTGGCGCATCGTCTGCCTGATCGGCGAGTGTACGACGCTCGCACTATTGCTTGTCTTGCTTGGCCAATTGGGCCGGTCGCCGTTGTGGGCGGCGCTCTATTGGCTCAACCCGTTGATCATCAAGGAATTGATGAATTCGGCGCATATGGAAGCGGTCGTACTACCGCTGGTCATGGCAACGCTGGTGTTGCTGGTCGCGCGCCGGCCGCTGCTGGCGGTGGGCATGCTCGGTCTTGCGATCGGGGCCAAGCTCTGGCCGGCGGTATTGGCGCCACTTGTATTACGGCCGCTGTGGTCGAGGCCTGCGCATTTCGCTGCTGCCTTGCTGGTCCTTGCGATCATGCTGATCGCCTGGCTGGTGCCGCCGCTACTGGGCGGGCTCGATACCCAGTCCGGCTTCGTGGCCTACGCGAGGTACTGGCAGAACAACAGCGCCGTCTTTCAATCCGTGCAGCACGTCGCGACCTGGGCGCTTGCCGGTCTCGAATTGCCGGCAGATGCCCCGGGCCTGCTGGTGCGGGCCGGTTTCGCTGCAATCGTGGCCGGCCTGGCCATGAGCCTTGCCTGGAAGCAGCGGGCAATGACACCTGGGGACACGGTCACACGTGCGGGTTGGACGGTTGTTGCGCTGTTTTTGCTGAGCCCGGCCCAGTTCCCCTGGTATGCGGCTTGGGTTCTGGTTTTTGCTCCCGTCCTCCCGCTTTTCTCCCTGCTCGCACTGACAATCTTCCTGCCGCTCTATTACATCTCGTTTCATCTGGCGGCGAACGGCCGTTACGATACCTGGATCGATGTGTTGTTGTGGGTGCAGTGGTTGCCGGTTCTGGTTTTGTTGGTTCTTGATCTGGTTCGTGCTTGGCGGGCGCCTTTGCGGGCCGATCTTGAGATCGCCACCAGCGCCGACCTGAGGTAGACGGCTGTGCGCGGGGGCAAACGAATAGCGGTCGTCATTCCGGCGCTCAACGAGGCCGCAGCGATCGGCCGGGTGATCGAGGAACTCCCCGGCTGGGTCGACCAAGTCGTTGTCGCTGACAACGGATCGACCGATGCGACCGCTGAAATCGCCCGCGCAGCCGGGGCCGAAGTTGTATTCGAACCTGAGCCTGGCTACGGCGCCGCCTGCCTCGCCGGCATTGCGGCACTCGTGCCCTACGACGTTGTCGTCTTTCTCGACGGCGACCTGAGCGATGATCCCCGCGATATGGCCTCGCTCGTCGACCCGATCATCGCGAACGATTGCGATTTCGTCGTCGGTTCGCGCGTGCTCGGGACCAGGGAGGCCGGATCACTGACAGTGCAGCAGCGCTGGGGCAATGCGCTGGCCACTGCTCTCATTCGCCTGATCTGGGGCATGCGCTACACCGATCTCGGCCCATTCCGTGCCATTGGCCGCGATCAACTCGCCCGGCTTGGCATGCAGGACCGAAACTTCGGTTGGACGGTCGAGATGCAGGTCCGCGCGATCGAGGCCGGCCTGCGAATCCGGGAAGTTCCGGTCAGCTACCGCCGCCGGATCGGCATCTCGAAGGTATCGGGAACGGTGCGCGGCACGGTCCTCGCCGGTACCAAGATCCTCTACGTCATAGCCCGCCATGCGCTGCGCGACTCGCGCGGTCTGGCCCGGTAATCACCGTGCATCGCTTCAGGCTGCCACTTTAATTTAGCGGCCAATGAACTTAATAAGCACTGGAGACGCCCCAAACCGGTCGCGATGCTTAGAGATACCTTATGTCCGTGCTCCCCATCATCACGTTGCCCGATCCGATTCTGCGCCAGGTCTCGACACCTGTCGAGGACATCGATGATGCGTTGCGCCGCACGCTCGATGACATGCTGGAGACGATGTATGACGCGCCGGGTGTCGGTCTCGCGGCCGTGCAGGTCAGTATTCCGAAGCGATTCATCGTCGTCGATGTCGGTGATAACGACCAGTTCGATGACGATGACCCTGCCGTTGACGGTGGCGACAGCATCGGCAGGGACAAGCCGGCGCCGCGCAATCCGATCTGCCTGATCAATCCCGAGATCGTCCGGCGCAGCGGCACGCTGCGCGGCTATGAGGAAGGCTGCCTCTCGTTGCCGGACGTTCGCGTCGATATCGAGCGGCCCGACGCCATAACCGTCACCTACACCGATCGCGATGGGAATCGCCGGGAACTCGAAGCGGACGGCCTGCTCGCTACCGTCATTCAGCACGAGGTCGACCATCTCGACGGCAAACTGATCATCGACTTCCTCTCTAGCCTGCGTCGTGACGTGATCGTGCGCCGCTTCAAGAAGATGGCGCGCAACGCCTGATCCAACTGCCGCGGAGACAGCACGTGCTGCGCATCGTTTTCATGGGCACGCCGGAGTTTTCGGTGCCGACGCTCGCCGAGATCCTCGGCGCCGGTCATGACATTATCGCCGTCTATGCCCAACCTCCGCGCAAAGCCGGCCGCGGCATGGCGGAGCGCAAATCGCCCGTCCATGCCTATGCCGAGGCAGCCGGCATCGAGGTACGCACGCCGACAACATTGCGCGCGGATGACGTGGCCCAGGACCTCGAGGCGCTCGGCGCCGATGTGGCCGTCGTCATCGCTTACGGATTGCTGTTGCCAAAGCGCATCCTAGCGGCACCGCGCTACGGCTGCCTCAATATGCACGCCTCCAAACTGCCCCGCTGGCGCGGCGCGGCACCGATCCAGCGGGCCATCATGGCGGGTGATCGCGAGACGGCGGTGATGGTCATGCAGATGGAGGAGGGCCTCGATACCGGTCCGATCTCACTTGCCGAGAACGTCGCCATTGGTCCCGATATGACAGCCGGCGAACTGCACGATGAACTGGCGCGACGTGGTGCCGACATCATGGTCCGAGCATTGGCCGCCCTGGAGCGCGGCAGCCTGGCCTCGACACCGCAATCTGAGATAGGCGTGACGTATGCCGGCAAGATCCTGAAGGATGAGACGCGGATCGATTTTTCGCGAACCGCCGCCGAGGTCCACAACCACGTGCGTGGTTTGTCCCCGTTTCCCGGTGCCTGGTTCGAACTCGATGCCGGCGGGCGGACGGAGCGTGTCAAGGTGCTGCGCTCGGAACTCCATACAGCATCCGACAGCGGTGCTGCTGTGCCGGGAGAGGTGTTGGACGACCGGCTGCTGGTTGCCTGCGGGCAGGGGGCCGTACGCTTCACGCATCTGCAGCGGGCCGGCAAGAAGGCGTTGGCGGTCGACGATTTTCTGCGCGGCCTCGACATTGCGCCCGGATTGCGGCTTGCTAACCCTAACGATTCATGAATGTCAGCAAAACATTAATGCGCAAGCCGCAGCTCCTTTAAGATCCGGCCGATTTTGCGCCAACGGAGCTAGTTGCCATGAACCGTCTGACCTTTTCGCTTTCAGCCGCCCTTGTTGCGGTCAGCCTGCCCGTCGCATCGGCCCTTGCAGGCGATGCCAAGACCATTCGCATCGAGCCGCGCGGTTACTACGGCGCGACGATTACGCTTGAAGCCGGCGTTCGCGTCTTTCGCCCGTTGCCGCGCACCAGCCACGTCGTCGTCAATCCGAGCAACGCGCCGGTGTCGATATCGATCGAGGACGTTACCAAGAACGTGAACGCGAACCATCGCCATGCCCATGAGCGTGCCGCCGCACAGCCTGACCATCACGCGTCAGTCGACCGCGGCTTCGTCCCGGCTCACGGCAAATTCAGGCGCCGCTTCCGCCACCACAGAAAGGGCCGCCGCAATCCCTCAAGACGACCGCGTCTTGACTTTTAAGAAGACTACCGCTCAGACGATCGCTTGAATCTGGTTGGCTCGCTCGTCTATAGACGGCGCCATGCCCCGCTTCAAAGTGACGATCGAGTATGATGGCACGCCGTTCGTTGGCTGGCAGATCCAGGCCAACGGACGCTCGGCGCAGGGCGAACTGGTGGCTGCCATCGAGCGGTTTTGTGGTGAGGCCGTGACCGTACGTGGGGCGGGGCGCACCGATTCCGGGGTACATGCTCGGGGCCAGGTCGCACACTTTGATTTGGATCGCGACTGGCCTCCCGATACTGTGCGCGATGCACTCAACCAACACTTGCGCCCTAACCCGGTCGCGGTACTCGAGTGCCAGGCAGTCGATGGCGAATTCGATGCACGCTTTTCAGCGACAGCACGCCATTATCGCTATCGCATTCTGACCCGCCGGGCGCCGGCCGTGCTCGAGGCAAACCGCGTGTGGTGGGTGGTCCAGCAACTCGATGCCGAGGCTATGCAGAAGGCCGCCCAAAGCCTCGTCGGCCGACACGACTTCACGACCTTCCGTGCTGCCGGCTGTCAGGCCAAATCGCCGGTCAGGACGCTCGACCGTCTCGATGTCTCTGTGCACGGCGAAGAGATCTGGATCGAAGCCCGGGCGCGGTCGTTCCTGCACAACCAGGTCCGCTCGATGGTCGGCAGCCTCAAGGCCGTCGGTGCCGGCAGGTGGCGCGCCGAGCAAGTGGCCGAGGCGCTGGCCGCCCGTGACCGGGCTGCGTGTGCTGCCGTCGCGCCGGCCTGCGGCCTCTACCTGATGCAGGTCGATTACGATTGAGCTACACTCGCAGTACCAGTCCCAGACACCGTCTCACCGATAAGGATCACCCATGACAGGTCAACGCCCCGTTCTCGCGCTCGCCATGGGCGACCCTGCCGGTATCAGTCTCGAGCTGACCGCCAAGCTGCTCGCCGATGAAGAAGCACGCGGACTTGCCGACTATATTGTCGTCGGTGATACGCGGGCACTGGCCGAGGGTGCCGGAATTGCCGATGTCGAACTCGATCTGCCCGTGTGGCAGCCGGGCGATGACGATATCGATCTGAGCCAAGGTGCCGTCATCGCCAATCTCGGCCATCTCGATCAGGCCGGTGTCACGCAGGGTGAAAGCACGGCGGCGGGCGGCGCCTTTGCGCTTGCCAACTTCCGCACGGTGCTGCGGCTTGGCGCCAGGGGCGGCGCCGATGCGGCGACATTCACGCCCTTCAACAAGAACGCCATGCGGCTCGCCTACCCGCCCTATGTCGACGAGATCGAGATCATCACGGCCGAGACCGGTGCCGGATCGGACGGGCGCGAGTTCAACATCCTGGGCGATCTGTGGAACGCGCGTGTCACCTCGCACGTGCCGCTCAGCGCGGTTGCCGCGCTCATCACCAAGGAGCGCGTCCTGAACGGCATCCGGTTGACCAATGAAAGCATGAAGAAGGTTGGCTTTGCCACGCCGCGCATTGCGGTCGCAGCCCTCAACCCTCATGCCGGCGACGGCGGCAACTTCGGTCACGAAGATGACAACGAGATAGCCCCTGCCGTCGAAGCGGCACGTGCCGAGGGCATTCATTGTGACGGCCCGTTTCCATCGGACACGGTGTTCCTGCGTGCCAAGCGCGGCGACTATGATGTCGTCCAGACCATGTATCACGACCAGGGCCAGATCGCGATGAAGCTGATGGGCTTCGAACTCGGCGTCACGCTGATCGGCGGCTATGCGATGCCAGTGTGCACGCCGGCACACGGCACGGCCTACGACATCGCCGGTAAGGGCATTGCCAATCTCGGCGCGACACGCGAGGCGATGCGGGTCGCCGCGCGCATGGCCAGCCCGAAGGACGTTTCGAGTGCTGATCGTGCGCGCCTGCTGAATGACAGCATTGCCCTGCTGGACCGGTCGGCGGCGGCATGAGCCTGCAACCTTCATCGACGCGATTTAAGGACCCGGGCCTGCGCGATCTCTTTACCGAAGGCGCGCGCTGGCAGTCCTGGCTCGATGTCGAGGCAGCCCTTGCCCGGGCGCAGGCGGAACTCGCGATCATTCCGGCGCCGGCCGCCGAGCGCATCGCCGAGTGTGCGCATCTCGGATTGCTCGATGATGCCAAGATCCGCGACGGCCTCGCTCGCACCGGCCACCCTCTGGTGCCGCTGGTCTGGGAACTGGCACGCGTTGCCGGCGACGAGGCCGGCGGTTACGTGCATTGGGGTGCGACCACCCAGAACATCCTCGAGACCGGCGACAATCTGCTTTTGGTTCGGGCACATCGCACGATCCTTGGCCAACTTGGCCGGTTGCTCGATCACCTGGCCGGGCTCGCCGAGCGCACCGCCGATCTGGCGATGGCCGGGCGCACACATGGCCAGCATGCCGTGCCGATCACGTTCGGCTACAAAGTCGCCGTCTGGATCGATGAACTCATACGGCATGTCGAGCGTTTGCGCGGCCTCGAGGATCGGGTTTTCGTCGCTATGCTCGGCGGTGCTGCGGGTACGTTTGCTTCGCTCGGAAAAGATGGACCCGCCGTCCAGGAACGTCTTGCGCACATCCTCTGTCTGCAGCCGACACCGGTGCCCTCGCGCACGCATCGCGACCGGGAAGCTGAGTACGTGGCTATGCTCGGCCTGCTCGCCGGCACGGCGGGCAAGATCGCCAATGAAGTCTATACCCTCATGAAGCAGGAGTTCGGCGAAGCACGAGAACCGGTGCCGGCCGGCACCGTCGGCTCCTCGACCATGCCGCAAAAGCGCAACCCGATTCTCGCCCAGGACGTCATAGCCGGTGCCGCCCAGGTGCGGGCGCTGGTGCCTTTGGCGCTCGATGCCATGATGACCGAGCATGAGGCCAACCGGGCAACGACCGTGATGATGCGATCGGCGATCGGCCCCGCCTGCATTCACATCGGCGATTGCCTTGGCCGCCTGATCGCAATCGCAGAGGGCATCGAGATCTCGCCTGAAAACATGGAACGCAACCTTGCTCTGACCAACGGCATGATCATATCGGAGGCGATCATGATGGAGCTTGGCAAGACGCTTGGCCGCCAGGTTGCGCATGACGTCGTTTACGAGGCGATCGAAGATGTGCTTGCCCGCAAGGCGGGGCTTGCTGACGCCTTGCAGCACGATGCCAAGATCGGCGAGGCGCTGGCGCCTGAGGCGATAGCCCGGCTTCTCGACGTGTCGGCTTACACGGGCTTGTGTGCCGAGATGGCCTGCGAGCAGGCTGCCAGGGCAAGGGCAACTGCTGCAAAGTTGGGCGAGAAAGTTTTGCTGGCGGTGGATTGATTCACCTCTCGCACGTCCGAATTTGCGCAATAACCTCACGATCTCGTGAGATCCGAGCGTGGACTGTGCAAAGAGCCTGTGAATTGCCGGCAAAACTGTCGCGACAACGCAACAGGGCCTTTAAATGAGGCGAAAATGTCCTGATTTGCGGGCGACGTTAGGCTTTTGTTGTGAGAAGAATGGCAAAGCTTCGGCGGGGACAAAATGGCGCACGTGCGAGCGTGCAGCTTTCTGTTGGCTGGCTCGGGTTCGGCAGACGAACCGGGCAGGCGCTTAGGAACTGATCGGCTTTGGGTCGATGCCATTTTTAGCGCATTGGCATAATGCGCGTGTTAATCGGATTTAATCGGAGAACACGATGAAGCGTTTGGGATCGTTGTTGGGCGTCGCGGGACTGGGCATGGTCATGCTGGGCGGGGCTATGCCGCAGGAGTCGGCAGCACAATTCTGGGGACCGGCCACGCAGTCGGGCAGTTCGGTCTATGACCGTCATTCGGTGAAGTTCCCGAAGAACTATTCGCCGGGCCAGATCATCGTCAGTTTCGGTGACCGCAAGCTCTATCATGTCGTCGCCCGCGGCCAGGCCGTGAGCTATCCGATTGCTGTGCCGCGCCCACAAAGCCGCTGGTCGGGCACGCTGCGCGTTTCGCAAAAGCGGGTCGATCCGCCCTGGACACCGACGGCCAAGATGCGCCGTGAAAATCCGGAACTGCCGATCACGGTTGCCGGCGGTCATCCCAAGAATCCGCTCGGTGTTCGCGCGCTGTATCTCGGCAGCACCATGTACCGCATCCATGGCACTGATGCGCCCTGGACGATCGGCCAGAACGTCTCCAAGGGCTGCATCCGCATGCACAACGAACACGTCATCGAGCTCTACAGCCGCGTCGGTGTCGGCACCAAGGTGGTAGCGACCTGGAAACGTTTCGGTGCGCAGACGGTGCCGTCGTCTTCCGGTTATTCGTCAGGATCCGACTCGAACTTTGTCGAGCGCATTCTGGGCGACAACACCTGACCGAGTTCGACCGCTTGGGCCGACTATTTGACGATCGGCTGACGAAGCGAGCCGGAAAGTGACATGAGGGCGCTACGGGAACATCCCGTGGCGCCTTGTCGTTAGAAGCATCTCTTCGATTCGTGCATTACGCTTATATGGCGGACTTTGCTGCCATTGTGCTTGCGCGAGACCGACGAGGTGCTGACTTGGATCAGGCGCTGAAGAAAAGGCGGCGCAGCGGTGGTCGCGAGGCGCGCCGGGTGCTTCGAGCCGCTCCTCTTGCGGAACATTTGCGACCCATCCGTCCCGGCCACGAGGGCGGTTGGTATCGTCCCCTGAATGACGCCGGCGTGCATCGGATACACAGTGCCGCCCTCGATGCTCTCGAACGCATCGGTCTCGCCAACGCACCGCCTTCAGGCGTTGATCACTTGACGTCCGCCGGTGCCGAACTCGGCGATGATGGCCGGATCCGCTTTCCCCGATCGCTTGTCGAAGACATGCTGGCAATTGCCGCGCGTAACATAATGCTTCACGCTCGTGACCAGCGCTTCGATCTCGAACTGACGGGGCGGCGCGTCTACTATGGCACGGCGGGTGCCGCCGTCCACATGGTTGATGCCGACGGGCGCCGCTATCGCGAATCGACGCTGCGCGATCTCTTCGAGGCGGCCTGTCTGACGCAGGCGCTCGATAACGTCCACTTCTTCCAGCGCCCGCTTGTTGCCCGCGATGTCACGGATAATTTCGAACTGGACATCAACACGATCTATGCGAGTTGTTCGGGTACGACCAAGCATATTGGGACCAGTTTTTCCGATCCTGCCCATGTTGCCGGCTGCATCGATCTGCTCCACGTCATCGCCGGTGGCGAAGAGAATTGGCGGGCCAGGCCGTTCGTGTCGAACTCCAACTGTTTCGTCGTCCCGCCGCTGACGTTTGCCAGCGAGAGCTGCATGATGATGGAGCACTGCATCCGTGCCGGCATGCCGGTGCTGCTGCTCTCGGCCGGCCAGGCAGGCGCCACGGCGCCGGCGCCGCTCGCAGCGGCAGTGGTGCAGGCCGTTGCCGAGTGTCTCGCAGGCGTCGTCTACGTCAATGCGATATCACCTGGTCATCCGGCGATATTCGGTACCTGGCCGTTCGTATCGGATCTGAGGACGGGGGCGATGAGCGGCGGTTCGGGCGAGCAGGCGCTGCTCAGTGCCGCCTGCGCGCAGATGCATCATTTCTACGGTATCCCGGGCGGTGCGGCGGCCGGCATTGCCGATGCCAAGTTGCCAGATATGCAGGCCGGTTGGGAGCAGGCGATTTCGAACGTCATGGTGGGCCTCGCCGGTCTCAACATGGTCTACGAGTCGGTCGGCATGCACGCCTCGCTGCTCGGCTTTTCGCTCGAGTCGCTCATCCTGGGTGACGACATGCTCGGCCAGGTCCAGCGCTGCGTGCGCGGCATCGAGGTGACCGAGGATAGCGTGTCGATCGAGACCATGGCCGAAGTCTGCCTCGGTGGCGCGGGCCACTATCTCGGCCATGACCAGACCTTGTCCGTGATGCAGACGGAGTACGTCTATCCAGCCGTCGCTAATCGAATGAGCCCGAAGGAGTGGGAGGAGGCGCAACGGCCCGACCTCATCCAGCGGGCAACCAAGCGCAAACACCAGATCCTCAAAGATGCACCGGTGTCCCTGATCGACGACCCGGTCCGCCAGGCATTGCGGGAGCGGTTCGTGCTGCACATGTGAATTGTGCCGGCCACTTTGCAGCCGGCCGTGCAGTCTTACCGGAACAGATAGATCGGGCTCGACCAGGCCTTGTGGCCGTCGACCTGGGTGACGCGTACGAAGAGCGGCGTGTCGCCGGTCGCGGCCACGGGCACCGTAAGGCTGTGCTTGACGACATGCTCGCTCGGTGCGTCTGGCAGGCGGTAGAGCTTGACCATGCGTCCGAGGCCGCCGGCGTCGAACACCGTATCCTCAAGGCCGATGTCGCCAACCGCGATCCGCGATTTCACGTGTGGTGTCTCGATCGCGATTTCACCGGCCGACGGGTCGTCGAGCCAGAGGTCGATGCCGCAGGTGTTGCCGGTGGTCACGGCCTTCCAGGTGACGCGGCCTTTGTCGGATGAGCGAATGCCGCGGTCGAGGTTCCAGTTGTTGAACATCTCCGCACGCTCGATGGCGTTGCCGGACACCGAGAGCTGACCGTCCCACGTCGTCGTGCGTGCCCGGCCGCGATACTCGGCGCCTTCCATCGTCAGCCGGATGCGCCGGCCAAGCGCTGCGGCATCGAACGGACGGACGGTTTCGACTAGCTCACGGCCATTGAAGACGTCGAGGCGTTCGATCGGTGCCGAACCGCGCATGTCTATGTCGAAGCGCACTTCGGTGTCGGTAACGCGCGCCACATCGCCCATGATCAGTTGGCGTGTTATTTCGGTTTCAGATCCTCGCCCCGGCGGGTTGGTCAGGAACAGTGTCGCATCGTTCTCGGTTGTCACGGTCGTCGCAAGGAACATCCGGTTGCCCGTTGTCGCATAATGATGGCGCCGTCGCATCGACTGGAATATGCCGTCACGATCGAGACGTGGCGCCAGGAAGCAGGTCAATCCGCCCTGGCTGCCGAAGAAGCTTGCCCCGGGGAAATCGGCGCCGGGCCGGCCCTTGTGGCCGTCGGAGTTGCCGACGATGCCGACCCGGTAGCCTTTGTCGAAGGCATCCCAGACGATCCATTCGAACGTGCCCCAGCAGGAATGGACCTCGACGGAGCATTCGAGTGCTTCGTCATGGGCGAGCGTGATGTCGGCGTAGCGCCCGCCGACGTGGGCTGCCATCACGCAGTCCTTGCCTTCGAGCTTTTTGAACAGCGCATCCGCCGTGTGGGCGTCGCTTTCCTCGTCGACCATGTCGTCCGGATCGGCGATCTGGGCGTGGCTCGAGCGGTGGATGGTTTCGCCCTCGTGGCGGTAGTGCACGTTGCGGTCGCCGCCGACGGCGGTGTTTGCCGACCACTCGTAACCCGGGATGCAGACGAACTCGCCGGGCTTGTCGAACTCGGCCGTCAGGCGGTTCAGTTCCTTCCAGAACGTGCCGGTGATCTGAAAGTCGTTGCCCTGATGGCCCATGACATCGACGAAGGCCTTGTCGCGGCCGTAGACGAAATAGTCATGCGCGGAGTTGGTGCCGAGCGTTTCGTTGGACTGTCCGTGTGTGTCGCCCCAGTAGTGAATGAGGGCTTTGCCGGACGGATCGGCGATGGCGCGGATCGGGTTCGTGCGGGTGAGTACTGTTCCATCGGGCCTGCTCACCGTGATGACCGCCTCGCCCGGCTCGGAGATCGTCAGATTGCCAGCAATGGCCGCGAACGCGCCAACGGTGCAGTGCATCGTTTCCGGCAGCCCGGCAATCGGAGCGCCGTCGACCGTGAGTTTGAGCACATCGTCCATGCGGTCGGACGGATTGCCCCATTGGTCGGTCGAGCGGATCTTGAGTTTGAACGGCTCGCCCGTGCGCACCAGCGTCGGCAGTGCCGCCGTCCACGTCACGCCCGGCCCGGGCACGATCGCGACCTTCGGGCTCTCCGGCAGGGCGACATAGTCGTAGGTCGCGATGGCATCGGTCAGCACGCGGAACTCGAACTCGCTTTCACAGTAGGTCTGCATGCGGATGCCCGGCGAGCCCTGGCGGCGGTCACCGAAGCGGATAGTGATGGTGTCGCCAGGTTTGAGGAAGTGCTTCATGATGCCGATGTAGAGCGAGCGGCTCCAGGGCCGGATGTTGCGCTTGAACTCCCAGCGGCATTCGAGCGTGGCACCGTTCGAGGCTTCGACCGTCGTGTATCCTGGCGCCTCGGGATCGTCGAACTGCACGGGCCCGAAATCGGTTGCGAAGCGAAAGCCGATCTTGATCGACCCGGTATCATCGATGCCGAACCGTCCGGCGGTGTAGGTCAGCGTGAAGCTCTGATATGAGCCGGCCTCGACGGGCCCTGCCGGTTCGAGCGTTGCGCTCCCCATCAGTTCGGGGCGGTAGGTCGAGTATGGCAACTTGGGATGTCCTTGGGGTTTGGAGTTCGAGCTTGCCGGCCGACCAACGCTTGCAGACGGCCTGGCCTGGTCTCGACGATGTCACTGGTCCGGCTTGTTCGTGGCGAAGTCCAGCGGGTGTCGGGAATGCCGTCGATACTCTCGCAGATTTCGACGTCGTGCACGAGAAATACGCGATGGCCATTGGCTTCAATGCATGCCGTTCGTCCTTTATCACGCGGAAGCTCGTTCACAGTTGAATGCGTAGCGCCGGCAGCCATCAGTCGGGCTTCTGCATCCACCAGATGATGGCGCCGGCCGGTATCACCCAGGCGAGCCCGGCGATCACGTAATAGGCGATTTCGACCCATTTCGATGAATTGACCTGCAAGGCGGCTGCGACCAGCATGGCAACGAACGCGTAAGCCGTGAGGAAGACCATCAATGCAATGGTGCCGAGGAGTTTGCGCGTCCTGATCGTCATGTGCCCTTGCCAGTTCCCTTTGCCGCGCGCCGATCGAGCGCATTGCCTGATGATCAACTTTCGACCATCTCTACGGCATGGTTCAAAGTCTGCAAAATGCGACATTCCAGAGCGCCACAACGGTGAGGCCCGATCCGGTCCAGGCCGAAGGACATCGCGGCATGTCCCTGTGGCTGGCCCTGATGGCGCTGCTGGTGATCGCCATGGTCGCGGTCGGCGGTGCCACACGGCTCACTGACTCAGGTTTGTCGATCACCGAATGGAAGCCGATCATCGGTGCCCTGCCGCCGCTGAGCACGGCAGACTGGGCCGATGCCTTCGCCAAGTACAAGCAGATCCCCGAATACAAAATCGTCAACCAGGGCATGAGCCTCGAGGAGTTCAAGTTCATCTTCTGGTGGGAATGGGGCCACCGCTTCCTCGGCCGCTTTATCGGTCTGGCCTATGCGCTGCCGCTTCTCCTATTCTGGCTGGCCGGCCGGATTCCGCCGGGCTTCAAGCTGCCGCTGGTTGTCGTTCTACTGCTCGGCGGACTGCAGGGTTTTGTTGGCTGGTACATGGTCCAGTCAGGCCTTGCTGAGCGGGTCGATGTGAGCCAGTACCGGCTCGCCATGCACCTGACGCTGGCCTTCGTCATCCTGGGTGCGCTCATCTGGCTGGCGATTGCGCTCTGGCCCACCGATCCGCTCGACAAATTGCAGCCTGTCGCCTGGCTCAGCCGTGGCGTTGCGATTGTGCTCGCCCTCGGCCTCTTGGGCCAAGTCGTGCTCGGCGCCTTCGTTGCCGGCACCAAGGCGGGCCTGATTTACAATACCTGGCCGCTGATCGACGGCGCCTTTCTGCCGGATGGCCTCTGGCAGGAGACGCCGTGGTATTTCAACCTGACCGAAGACGTGCTGTCCGTCCAGTTCAACCACCGCATGCTGGCTTACGGCCTAGTCTTGCTCGCCCTGCTGCAGGCCGTCACGATCGGCGCGGGCACGGACAGCCGGCGGGCGATGACCAGCGCCTGGCTGCTGGCGCTGGGCCTGGTCGTCCAGGCAGGCCTCGGGATTTGGACGCTGGTCGCCGCCGAGGGCAGCATCCCGATTGGCCTCGGCGTCGCCCACCAGACGTTTGCGGCGATCGTTTTTGTGGTTGCGGTTTGGCATGTGCGGGTATGTGTGGCACGGGTTTGAGTGTTGCGTAGTAAATTCTCGTGACCGAACAGGTCCGCTTGTTGCGGGTGCACTGCCGTGACGAGTTTATGTTGGGTTTTTCCCAGCCTGATCCAGCGGCGGTTCTGAGCAGGTGCAGCGTCGGGGCGGGCGCCGGCCGACGTGATGCGGAGATTGCTGACTTGCGAGTTTCGTTTGACTGGAGTCGAGCAATGTCTGCTTCCTACCCAAATGGACATCCATTGCTCAGAACCCATAGCGCTTAGGCCCTTGATCATTTCGTGAGCCCTAGGCTCGATATCCGTTAGTTTCTTCCGCGTTCAACCTGCAAAGAATTTGTCGATAAACGTATTGATTCTAAAACATTAGAGGTTTCTCTCCGCCCGGCGGTCCGGTGCAGGCGCTGCACCGTCAGGAACGTCGAGGTTGCGAACGACTTCCGCAAACGTGGAGGAGGCTAGCATTTCGAGAAGCGCTATCTCCTCGCGAGGGATTCGTCTGATCTCTGCATGGGCTTTGTTGTCTTCTTCTGGAGAGTGAATGATACGAACCTTGTGACTGTGTTGAGCACAATCAGACTTGATCTGATCAACCTTTCCAATAGCAAATACGGCTTTCTTGGTCGGCTTGAAGTTGCTAGCGCGCATAGCGCGAATTGCGCTAACAATTTGCTCTGCACGCTCTCCGGCAAAATATTCAACCCAGGTAACTGATAGTCCGTCTTCGTCAGGTCTTCTCATGAACGCCGTGTAGATCGGTATGCCCGTAGGTTCGCCATCATCATCCTTTTCTTGTTTGCCGGCAGGGACAATGCGAATTACATGATCACTTTCCGGAAGGTTGGATTTCGTCATTTGCTAGCCAGTGTTCTGGATCGTATGGAGCGAGTGACCGGCGAATCTCCGAGAGATTAGTGAGGCCGACTACGGTTTCGGTGTTCTCTTCGAGCGGGCGTGTCAATACCCAACGCACTCGGTCGTTCGGCATGCACTCTATGCTGACCCTATCGCCCCGCCCAGCCGACCAAGTGGCAACGATATTTCCGTTGTTTGCAATGCCGAGGCCCGGCCGCCGCTTATCTCGAAATGTCATAAGCAGTCGAAGTAGCGTGCGGAAACTTGCCCGGCTAACTGGTTCGTCGCGCGCATCCCACTCTTCTATGTCCATCAACAGGTCAAGTTGTCGAAACAGTTTTGTATGCCACTCTTTGTCAAACAACATTGCAAAGCGTCTAGTATCGATCTTGCAATATGCTAGGGCATCGAAAAGCTGCTCTTCGAGGGTTTTGGTGAGGGCAACTGGTGTAGCCGCTTCTATTTCTTCTTCGCCCACTTGAGACAAAGTGTTGCTGGTTCGGTAGGCGGCATTTCGTGCCTCAACTGCGCGCTTGATGTTGTCGGCATGCGGTGATGACCAGTATGAGGGCTCACTCGTGTGCATTGGACGACGGGAAACAACAAATGTCGTCATGCGAATAGTTCCTTAGTTTGCGCCGTCAAAGAGCGTTCGAACAAGTCATTCTTGATTCCGCGTGCCTCATCAATAGTCTTCCACATATCGTCAGGACGCAGCGGAATGTTGACCTCTCGCCAAACATCGATGTCGAGAATTATAGAAGCTGCGTTTGGAACTTCCTGCGTTCTCACTGGCGTAGTCGTTATCCGCGCAGTCCAATGTTCAATATGTGTTTTCAATACAGCCTGTGCGACATAATCCAATAGGTCACATTCGAATACAGCCTCGGTGTTGGGTAGGAAATTGAAGTAGTCCTCAAGCTTGATATCTTCGCTCTGAGGAATGTCTATGCGATTGATGAAACGAACACCAACGCGCCGAATTTCACTAGGCGTCGATTCTGCTCGCCATGCCGACCAATTCTCTCGCGCTCTGGCGCTCAACTCATCCCAGCCAGGATATAAAGGTTGACGAGCCGTGGTGATCCCCGATGGACGAAGTATAATTATGTTCGCGGCATCACTACTAGTGAGTTTGAGACTGATCGGGAGTTCGCGCGCAGTTACATTGCTCGCGGAGTTGCCAACTTGGACTTCAAGCTCCTTGATTTGTTCGGATTTTGGGTAGTCTGTTTTTAGGCGCTTGGCGATCTTGTTTAGGGTTGTCGTTTTCACAGCGTTCGCCACACGGATTTCGATGACAGCCTCAGTGATGGGTGCCTTCGGATAGGCGGGGCTAGCAAGCGGTTTGTACACGTGTGGATCTCTGCATTGCTCGGGGACGTTATCAAGTTGACCTTGTTAGAACGTAAATCTCCTCAGGCGTCATCCTACTACCTTTGCGCTGGCTGTGAAACTCTGCCAATTGCGCAATTGCGGTGGCCGGACTTCATTCAGACCGGACATTTTGGGTCGATCGATCCTTAATCACCCAACGTCAGCTTCTGGGATTTCTCGTTTGTCGTGCATTGCAGCATGGCATCAACGACCTTGGCCTGCCCCGTGGCCCCGTCCACAATGCCTCAATGATGAGCGTATCAAGTCCGTTGACGGAGCCAACGATCCCGCAAGCCCGGTTCCGCGCAACGAGCCGGCCGTGACAACCCGTTGCCCCTCATCATCCCAAGCACACCTCAACACACACGCATCTGCACCAGCCGCCCTCCCAAACCTGGCCGACATATGCTAAACGCCGCGGGGGTCGGCACCGCGCATCACCTGCGCGCCAAACGGGAGAGTGCGAAAGCATGGGCTGGGAGAAGATTTTCGGCGGCAATCCGCTCGGCGTCATCGTACGCCTCGTTATCCTGTCGATCGTCGTCGGCATTGTTCTGTCTGCACTCGGTATCACGCCCGACAACTTGTTCTATCACCTGCGCCTGCTGATCGAACGCGTCTACAACATGGGCTGGGGTGCGGTCGAATGGGCGTTCGGGTATTTCCTGATCGGCGCCGTCATCGTCGTACCAATCTGGCTGATTGCGCGCCTGTTCGGCGCCTCGCGACAGCGTGACGACAAGCGTCGCTAGCCGGGCTCATGACGGCATCGCCGAGTAAAGCGACGCGCAGCCAGCCGGCCGTACCGCCGAGGCTCGGGCCGAGCGATCGGCCGCTGCGTCATCGCGATGTTGCGGTTATCGCGCTGCCGATCATCGTCTCGAACGCGACCGTGCCGCTGGTCGGCTATGTCGATACCGTCGTCATCGGCCAGCACCAGGGCGCGGCGCATTTGATCGGCGGCGTCGCGCTGGCCGCCGTAATCTTCAATAACGTCTACTGGATCTTTGGCTTCCTGCGCATGGGCACGACCGGGCTCACGGCCCAGGCAGCCGGCGCCCGCGACCTGCCCGAGATCACCGCCAACCTGCTCCGCGCCTTCGCCGTCGCAGCCGTGGCCGGTACGCTTTTGATCGTGGCCCAATCCATTGTGCTCACGGTCTTCCTGTGGCTGATGGGCGGTTCCGACAAAGTCAACGATGCGGTCGAAACCTATTTCAACATCCGCATCTGGGGGGCACCTGCAGCGCTTGCCAACTTCGTCATGGTCGGCTGGTTCATCGGACTTGGCCGGGCGCATAAGGCATTCTACCTGCAGCTGATCCTGAACGGCGTCAACATCGCGCTCGCCGTCCTGTTCGTCCACTACTTCGAATGGGGCGTGGCAGGCGTCGGCTGGGCGGTGCTGCTCGCAGAACTTTCAGCAGCATCCTTCGGCCTCTGGTTTGCCCGGGGCGAACTCGACAGGCGCGGCGCGCGATTATCCGACGCTGACATCACCAATGCCGCAGCCCTCAGGACGATGATAGCCGTCAACCGCGACGTGATCATCCGCACGGCCTGCCTGATCTCCGCGTTCACGTTTTTCGCAGCCCAAGGCGCCCGCGCCGGCGACCTGGCGCTTGCCGCCAACGCGGTCCTGATTTCGATCGCGATGATCTTCACCTACATGCTTGATGGCTTCGCCTTTGCCGCCGAGACACTGGTCGGCCAGGCGATCGGTGCCCGCCGCCTCGACCGCTTTCGCGACGCGATTACCTATTCCACGATCTGGGCCGCCCTGCTGGCCCTTGCCTTTTCGCTGTTGATGCTGACGGCAGGCAGCCTGATGATCGATTTCACGACGGAGGATCAAAGCGTTCGGGAGACCGCGCGCCTCTATCTGGCCTGGGCCGCACTGACGCCGATCGCCGGCGTCTGGTGCTATCAGCTCGACGGCATTTTCATCGGCGCCACCGGCACGGCCGAAATGCGCAACATGGCGATCGTCAGCGTTGCGATATACCTCGCCGCCTGGTCGGTGCTGATGCCGGCCTATGGCAATCACGGTCTTTGGGCAACGTTGATCGTATTCTTTATCGCGCGAGCCGTAACGCTTGGCTTGTGCCTGCCCGGCCTCGTCCGGCGCAAGTTCGACGGCGCCGAGGTCGGCCGCTGGCGGCTTTACTGAGCATTGCGCAGGCCTGGGACGATGTCAGCCCACACTTGCTTGTGCGTCACGAGGTTGCTGGCGGTTGATCTGCTTGATCATCGTCGCAATGGTGATGGCCCCCAGAGTCGCTCGTGCGATGTCATCGACTTCATCGAGCACCTGGCGCAAGGCCTGGCCGGCAGGCGTGCCGGCCGTCTGCGCGTCGAGGCCGTCATTGCCGGGCGAGACGTCCTCGAAGAGCTCGATGACATCGAGCAATGTCGTGCGCCGGGCATTACCGCAAAAGCTGTAACCGCCGCCGACTCCCCGGCTCGAGCGCACCAGGCCGGCGCGCCCGAGAGTGTGCATCACCTTTGCCAGATGGTGGGTCGAAACGCCGTACTTTTCACCGATCTCGGCCACCGCCACCTGACGGTCCGGCTCGCTGGCAAGCTCGATCAGCGCGAAGACCGCAAGCCGGCTGGAAACCTGCAGCCGCATGTCAGTCAAGCTCCTTTTCGAGTTGAATGAATGGCCCGGCCGTCATGCCTTCGCTGCGAAAGAACGCCATGTGAAGCTGGTTGTCGCGCGCCACCATCGTGCGCATCGTGTTGATGCCGACTGACTTGAAGCGCTCGGATACGGCCTCGAACAGCTGTTCGCCGACGCGTTGCAGGCGCGTGTCAGGGTCTACCGAGAAGGCAAACACCCAGCCGCAGGGCTCCGACCCGAACTCCCAGGCGCGAACCTCGCCGACGATGAAACCCAGAAGCGCCGGTTCGGCATTCGAAGACTGCTGTTCGGCCAGCAAAAAGAACCGCTGGTCGGTGAGGCGCGTCGTGTAGCGCACGTAGATGTCGTGCCAATAGGCACGCTTATCGACGCCGGTCACGAGTGCGTCCAGGGCTGCAACCCGATCGAGGTCGGCTGCTTCCGCGGAGCGGATCTGGACGTGATCGCGGACGCCTTCCCTGGCCGGCATTGCGACCTCCTGGTTCATACTTCGTGCAGACTGTTTCCGAGGACCACTCATCCCGCGGGCATCAAGCGCCACGTTTCCGTGTAGGTTCGAAGCAACCTGTAGATGCTATCGCTCGGCGAAAAAAGCAATATCGTACCAAAATGTGAGTAAAGCGGCAGCGCCCTCGGCAACGTCTAACCGCGCCTTTCCGCTTTCCTGTTGCGGTATTTGACCGTCAGTTCGAGCGGTACGTCGTTCTCGTCGTAGGCGCCGAGGATGATGCCGCGGCGGCGCGACTTGGTGCGCATCTCGATGAGCTGTTGCTCGGACCGGGTCGTGCGCTGTGCGGGCCTGCGCGCCCAATCAAACAGGTGGTCATAGAGTGCCTCGATCACCGCGCCGTGCTCGTCGCTGTCGCCGAGGTCGACGAGTTCCTGCGGATCATTTTTGAGATCGAACAGCATCGGCCGGAAGCCGCCTTCGAAGTGAATGAGCTTCCATCCGGCAGTGGCAATCATGAACATCACGCCCTCGCGCACGCCGACATTGAGGACGTTGGCCATCGGAGAGCAGGAGTAGTCGTACTCGCTGATCACGTAATCGCGTGCCAGATCCGTTGCCTGGCCGTGCAGAATCGGCAAGAGCGATCGTCCCTCGACGATATGGCCCGGCACGGCACCACCTGCAGTCTCGATGAAAGTCGGCACGAGATCGATGCTTTCGACAAGGGCATCCGAAACCGTGCCGCGCGTTGCGTCCGCCTCGGGGCTTGGATCGTAGACGATCATCGGCACGCGGGTCGAGGCATCATGGAAGAACGTCTTCTCGCCCATCCAATGGTCGCCGAGAAAGTCGCCATGATCGGAGGTCAGAACGATCATTGTATCGCCGATGCGCCCGGAGCTCTCGAGCCAGCCGATCAGCATACCCATCTGGTCATCGATCTGCTTGATCAGGCCCATGTAGGCCGGGATCACGGCTTCGCGCACGTCGTCGCGGCTGAAGGCCTTGCCGATCGGATTGTCCATGAAGGCTCTGAGGACCGGATGCGCGTTCTCGTATTCGGCCGCAGAACGAACCGGAGCCGGGACGAGTTCGGGACCGAACATGCTGCGATAGGGCTCGGGCGCGATGTAGGGCCAGTGCGGCTTGATGTAGGAGAGATGACAGCACCAGGGGCTTTCGGCCTGGGAGATGAACTCCATGCCGCGGCGCGTCAGGTACGGCGTTTCGCTGTCCGGTTCCTCGATGTTGGCAGCCGCGGATGAATTCTTGAGAAACCAGCCCGAAAGCACGTTGCCGTCTTCATCGATGCCTGAGTTGGCGTAATCATGCCAGGGGCTATCTCCTTGATAGCCGCGCTGGCGGAGGTACTCGGTATAGGTCTTCGCAGGTACATCATCATAGGTACCATCGGGACCTTCGGGCAGCATGCCGTCGTCGCGTTCGAAGACGTCGAAGCCGCATTCGGCCACGCGTGCACCGATCAGCGAATCGGGCTCCAGCCCCAATCGCGCCATACCCTCGGCATCGGCGCGCATATGCGTCTTGCCGACCAGCCAGCACGACATGCCGGCCTTGCGTAAATGATCGCCAAGCGTCATCTCGCCGACCTTGAGCGGTATGCCGTTCCAGGACGCACCGTGCGAGTGAACGTAGCGCCCGGTATAAAACGACATCCGGGACGAGCCGCAGATCGGTGACTGAATATAGGCGCGCGTGAAGCGCACACCGCGCTCGGCCAGGCGGTCGATGTTCGGTGTCGCAAGATGCGGGTGGCCATAACAGCTCAGGTAATCCCACCTGAGTTGATCGAACATGACGAACAGGATGTTTTTCGCTTTGGCCATTCAGAAGGGCTCTTTGCAAGGCAGATCGCGGGAATTCACCCGATCAGGTTTCAGCATCTGCCTGGACTTCAGGCCGGGCGCGGGCGAAGGCCTCGAGCGACAGACAGTGGCTCTCGATCTCAACCAAGCGGGCGAGACCGCCAAGGTCAAGTCCCCAGCGCCGCGCGTTGTACATTTGCGGCACCAGGCAGATGTCGGCCAGCGTGGGTTGGTCACCGAAACAGTAGGTGGTGTCGGCTTCGACAAGATCCTGAAAGGCCGTGAGGCCATGCTGCATCCAGTGGCGCATCCAGTCGACAACTTCATCCTGGCCATGTCCGAGCACGCATTTCAGATACTGCCCGACCCGCGAGTTATTGATCGGATGTACATCGCAGGCGATGACTTGGGCGGCGGCCTCGATGCGCGCACGTTTCACCGGCGGTCCGGGCAATAGCGCAGGTTGAGGGTGCACGGCGTCGAGATAAGTAATGATCGCCAGCGATTGCGTGATCGCGGTGCTGTCATCGAGCACCAGCACCGGCACTGTCTGGTTGGGATTGATCGCGCGAAAGCTATCGTCCATTTGTTCGCCGCCCGACCGCGTCAGGTGGACCGGAATGTGATCGGCCTCGATGCCCTTCAGGTTGAGCGCAATGCGTACGCGATAAGCGGCACTGCTGCGCCAGAAAGTAAAGAACTTCAACATTGCTTTGTGGCTCCTGCATCAGCCGTTGAAAGGTATGGTGCTATTCAATTCGTATAAGTTGCGCGAACGGTGCTACTCCGGATCGCCGCTGTCGTCACTGGTTTTTCCAGTGCGCTGGTTCTGGATCGCGTCACTGAAGGCAGAGGCGAGAATGCCGGTCGGCATGGCAATCAGGCCAATACCGGTGATGGCCGTGATGGCGGCAAGGAAGCGGCCGGGTGTGGTCGTCGGAAAGACATCGCCGTAGCCGACCGTAGTCAGGGTGGCAACCGACCACCACATCGCGCGCGGGATGCTCCCGAATGCCTCCGGCTGCGCATCGCCCTCGACCAGATAAAGCAGTGTCGAGGACACCAGCAGGAGAATACCGGCGATCACTAGGCTCATCATGAGCTCATAACGCCGGGCGCGCACGGCCTCGCCGATGGCCTGGATCGCCCTCGAGAACCGGCCGAGGCGCGCCAATCGCAGAATGCGCATCAGCCGGACGAGACGCAGGATAAAGGCCTCGCTATTGAGCAAGACCACTAGCGGCAACACCAGGACGAGCAAGTCGATGAGTGCCGACGGTGTCAGGGCATATTTCAAGCGCCCGAGCGGGCCCTGAAAGCGCTCCTCTTCGCCGGCGGCCCATAGGCGGGCGCCATATTCGACAGCGAATACCAGCGTAAACACCACTTCGGCGGCCTGAAAGACGAACTCATTGCCGGCCTGAACCGTCTTTTCCGTTTCCAGAATGGCGACGGCGGCGGCGATGACAATGAAGACCGCAACGGCCTGGTTGAGCGGCGATAGGCCGGTGCCGGGCCAGGCTGCTGGTTCGAGGTTTTCATACGCCCAACGCCGGTGCGCATCGCGTAGCTGGATCATGCCGCTCCCGATCCTTGTCAAATCACAAAGGTCTCTCGCCAATCTGCGAACAGATGGCAGCCGTTCTCAGATATTCGCGTGCCTTCTGCAACCGCCCTCTTTGCTCGCGGGCAGTTTTTCGGGACGGTCAATGTCGTGGTGCGTTTAGCGGCGGTGTTACACCGTTGCCTGCTCGCGGCCGGCTTGCAGATGCCGGCTCCTCGATCGCTCGGGGTACAAAGGTCCCACAACTTCGCGAGCGTCGCGATGAGATGTACCTGGCGCCGCTCTAACGTGTCAGGAGACCAATCGCTTTCATCGATGACCTGGTTCGTCAACACGAATGGCGAAGCGCCCGCCTCATCGGTCTTGAAGTAGGCCGACTTCTTCCTGTCGAATTCGTAGTTGCCGGCGGCCGAGTTCTTGCGCCGCGACAGCAGCACAAGATTGGCAAGCCGGTGCGTCCAGTACTCGCGCTTGCCGGCATCCGGAAATTTCACCAGCCACTGACTGTCGGGCGCCGGCTTCTGCGGCAGAACATGCTCGACGCTGATGACGCGGTGATCATACCTGGCGCTGCCATCGGACAGGGCCTGATCAAGGCGCAGCAACAGCAGTTTGCAGACCCGGCTGCTGGCATAGACCGGACCGTCAAGAATACGCAGGACTTCCCGGCGCTCATCGTCCGTCAAGTCGATCTGGGAATTCGCCGCCAGCAGTTCGTTGTGCGTCACGAGTTCGTCGAGCACCGCACAGAAGCGGCTGATCCGGATGTTGACGTGAGTGCGCATCAGGAAGAACCCGAAGGCCAATCGCTCGAGGCGCTCAAGCGCGCTCCTCAAGGCTGCCGGCCGGCTCTGGAACTTGCGCATGGCAAATAGCGCGACAGGCTGCCAGTCGGAATAGTCAAGCTGCCAAAGCTGGCGCAATTTCTCGTTGATCGCCTCGGCATGTTCGCTTGCCCGATAACGGCAATCGACCATGTTCAGATAGCATTCGCCAAGCGGCTCGAGCACTTCCCCCATGAACTCGCTGGGCTGGATGTAGCGAAGCACGTGTTCGCGGATCGCCTGCTCCAGGGACGTGCGCCGTTTCTGGCGATGAAAGATCAGATCGATATGGCCGAATAGCTCGCGAAAGCGCTCGCGACCGAGGCCTTCCTCATAGAGTTCCCAGGTCGCGTTATGGGTCTCGCGTTCGTCTTCGGGCAGCGCACCGATGATCTCGGCCTTCAGGACATCGGTCGGTGACAGATCGAGGCCGCGGTCGTTCATGACCGCGAAAACACGGTAGGCTGCCTCGTGGTCGCTGGCCTGGACGACGACGATATAGACGCGCATCACCAGATAGGTGAGCAGTGCCACCCGCGCTTCCGTTTTCCAGTGCTTGAGAATGGCACGCAGAAAGTAGGCGTTGTCGATCATCCGGCTCTGGCTGTCGGATTCGAACTGATCGGGATCCGGAAGCCGTCGCGTTGCCCCGGCTGCCAGCACGTACTTTTTGAAACAGGCCTGGTCCTGATCGCGCAGGCGTAGCCGGTAGCGTCCCTCGATGCCCTCGAACTTGCGCCCCTCCTGGCGAATGTACTGCTCGATCTGCGCGGCGTCATCGTCATCGGCGAGATCACGCAGGACCGCGAGCAAGATCATCAGTGTGGCAAGGCGCTGCTGGCCATCGACGACATCGGCCGCCGGTTGCCCGTCCTCCTTGATCACGACGATGGTGCCGAGAAAATAAGGCCCGCTGTCCTCCTGCATGGCGTGATGCAGATCATCGAGCAGTTCGCCGGCCTGCTCCCGCGTCCAGGCATAAGGGCGCTGAAACGGTGGAATTGAGAAACAAAACTTTTCGCAAAACAGATCGGCGATCCGCCGTTCGTACGCGCGAATGACATTGCCAGCCATGGCCCGACGCGTCTCCCTCAAAGTATCATTGGAGGCGACCACGATAGCACTGATAGGACGTGCACACCAAGAGCCGCGCAGGCAGCACTGCCGGCCCTCACGCCGGTGCTTGACGTACTTTCGCATGCGATCTTTGATGACGGACAGCGGGCCTGGCAGTGCCACCCCGCTCGCCATCAGAACGGAGGATCAATCAATGCAGGATGCACCCGTCGGGCTCAAGCGCTTCCAGACATATATCAACGGCCAATGGGTCGACGCTCTATCAGGCAAATTCTTCCAGTCGCAGGACCCCTTTACGGCAGAGCCATGGGCCGAGATTCCTGAATGTGGCGCCCGGGACGTCGACCGCGCCGTCGATGCCGCCCACGCCGCGTTCGAAGAGGGACCATGGGCGCGCATGACCCAGACCGAACGCGGCCGCAGGCTGCGCCGGATCGGCGATCTGATCGGTGAGCACGCCGATTACCTGGCCGAGATCGAGACGCGCGACAACGGCAAGCTGATTTCCGAGATGAGCGCGCAATGCAAGTACCTGCCGGAGTGGTACTATTATTATGGCGGACTTGCCGACAAGATCCAGGGCGCGGTGGTGCCGGTCGACAAGCCCGATCACTTCACCTACATCCTGCGCGAGCCGATCGGTGTCTGCGGCATGATCGTGCCGTGGAACTCACCTCTGCTGCTGACCGCCTGGAAACTGGCGCCGGCGCTCGCTGCCGGTTGCACCGCGGTGATCAAGCCGTCGGAATACACCTCTGCCTCGCTGCTCGAGTTCGTGCGCCTCGTGATCGAGAAGGCCGACCTGCCCCCGGGCGTCATCAACGTCGTGACGGGCTACGGCAAGGATGCCGGCGAACCGCTGGTCACCCACCGCAAGGTCTCGAAGATCGCGTTCACCGGTGGCTCGGTGACCGGCGCCCGGGTTGCAGCGCTTGCCTCTGAACAGTTCAAGAAGATTTCGCTCGAACTTGGCGGCAAGTCGCCCAACATCGTGTTCGATGACTGCAATATCGATGATGCCGTGAGCGGCGCCATCTCCGGCATCTTCGCGGCCAGCGGCCAGACCTGCATCGCCGGCTCCCGCCTGTTGCTGCAGGAGACCATCCACGATGAATTCATCGACAAACTGGTGGCCATGGCCAAGACGGCGAAGCTCGGCAACCCGATGAGCTTCGAAACCCAGGTCGGCCCGGTCACGACACCGCCGCAGTACGACAAGGTGCTTTCCTACATCGATATCGCCAAGGGTGAAGGCGCCGATTGCGTTCTTGGCGGCGGACCCGCCGGCCCCGACATGGGTGGCGGTAAATACTTCGTACAGCCGACGATCTTTGCCGGCGTGCGCAACGACATGCGCATTGCCCAGGAGGAAGTCTTCGGCCCGGTCCTCTCCGTCATCAAGTTCAAGGACGAGGAAGAAGCCGTGCGCATCGCCAACGATGTGATGTACGGGCTCGGCTCCGGCGTCTGGACGCAGTCGATCAAACGGGCGACGCAGACGGCGGCGCGCATCAAGGCCGGCACCGTGTGGGTCAACACCTATCGCGCGGTGAGCTTCACGATGCCGTTCGGCGGCTACAAGAGCTCGGGCCTCGGACGCGAAAACGGTCAGGACGCGATCAACGAGTACCTGCAGACCAAGAGCGTGTGGATCTCGAATGCACCCAGCGGCGGCAACCCGTTCGTGATGCGCACGGCCGCTTCGGACTGAGCTGCTCGCCGTCCGACTGCCCGAACGCCAAACTGTGTGCCGGCACCATGAGAGCTGAAGCAAAAAGGGCGGACCGGAACAATCGGTTCCGGTCCGCCCCTCTGTCGTGGCAGCGGCAGCGCCGCAGACAGATTCTTACTCGGACGACAGCGGCATCGTGAAGCGCAGCTTGCCTGTCGTTGCTTCAAGATCACCGGTGCCGAAGCCCTCGTGCGAGCCCTCGACCTCGAAGCGGGCACCACGTGCATTCTGCCACTTGAGGCCACCCTCAACGCGCAGGCGGAAGTCGTCGATCCCCTGGTAGCTCAGCGAACCGCTCGAGAGGCCAGCTGCAGCTGACTGCGAGAACGTCCACATCCCCTTGACGCCAACGCGCGGTTCCCACATGCCGCCATAAGCGGTTGCCAGGCGATACGACACTTCCGGGCCGAAGATGAATCGGCCGAATTTGAGCGTCTGGCCGGCAATGAAGGTGCCGGTGCTGTCGACATAGCTTTCCGCCTTGTCTTCGTACCAGATCAGCTGAGCGCGAGGCGAGAAGTGCCAGTTGCCGCTGACCCATGATCCGGTCAAGCGCGCCGCCGCAAGCCAGCGGGTGGTGTCAAAGTTGTCGGTATAGGTCAGGTAGGGACTGACATTGTTATAAGAGCGCCCCCACAAGCCCTTGACATCGAAGATCAGGTTCTTGTTGAGACGGAACTCCGCATAAGGGCCGATCATCCAGCCGTGCCCGTCGATCTCGTAGCCGAGCGCATCTGAAGCCTCATCCATGCGATCGTATTGCACGAGCGCGCCGAACAGCAGCCACGGACGCACCAGATAGTCGGCGCCCACCCGGAACATGCCGAAGTGGCCCGAACTCTCTCTGTTTGCGTCATCCTCGTGGCTGAAATAGCTCCACGTGCCTTCCACCCAGACGTCGAAGCCTGGACGGGCCTCGCGGTTCTTGAGGTTCGCGACCGCATCAGCAACGCCTGGACCACCGAGCTTGGCAGCTTTGGCGTTGCGCCGCGCTTCGGCATCGGCCCGCAACTGCGACAGACTGGTTGCAAACTGGAAGCGACCGGCCCGATCCGTACCGCTGCCACCAAGACGCATCGGTCCGCCTGACACGCCGGCACCATCGGTGCGTGCTGTCCGTTCGATCAGTCGCGGTCGGCCATTGTTGCTGGTCAGCAGATCGCCGCGCCGGGCCATGAAGTTGCCGATGATCACCCGCGTGCGGTCGTCCGTCTCCGAGTTCGTGAACGTGCACACGATGTTCTCGCCGGGCTGCAGATTGATGACCGCCATGCGGGTTGCGAGCTGCGCTTCCGCCGTACCACCGGAGCACGACAGAGAGGTCAGGCTCCAGCCATCAATCTGTTTTTCAGAGATCTCGTACGTGCCGGCCGGCAGGTCTGTTGCAACCATTTCGCCCCAGCCGCCCTTGGTGCTCAGCTCGAAACTAGGCAGGCTCGGGTGCGTTGACGTAAACCCGAACGTGCCGTCCGCACCGACAGCCTGCTTGCGGACTGTGATAGAGCCCTCACGACTGTTGGTGAAGGTGCATTGCACGTTGGCGCTGGCGCCGACGTCGACCGTCACTTCGCGATTAGCAAGGTTGACGCTGGCGCTTCCGCCGTCGCAGCTGATGGCCGTGAGGTTATAGCCCGCCGCAGCACTCTCGCGGATCGTCACGCTACCGACGTTGACTTCGATCGGTCCGACCGAACCCGTACCGCCTGACGTTTTGATGTCGTGGACGAAGTCGGTAATACCGCTGGCCGTGAAGCTGAACGTGCCATCGCCGCCCAGTGCCCGCTTGGTGATCGTCAGCGTGCCGCGCACGACCTCGATGATCACCTCGTTCGTCGCCTGCTCTTCGGTCTGCTCGCTGCCGACCGTCGCGATGTTCTTGACCACGCCGGCATCGATGTCGGCCTGCGTGACGGCGTGCGTCGCCGTACAAGTCATGCTTTCGCCGGGCGCCAGGGTCGAGGCCGGACAGCTCTCATCCGGAGTCAATGGATCGCTGATCGTGAGGCCGGCAAGCGTGACGTTACCGGTGTTGGTCACCAGGATCTCGTAATTGAGGACCTCGCCGACGACGCTGAAGCTCGAATTCGTTGAACTCTTGACAGCTGTCAGGGCAGCGCTCCGGCTGAGCGTCACCGTGGCATCGTCTTGTTCGGGCTCGGTCTCGTTGGTCGAGACGGTCGCCGTATTCACGATCGAGCTGCCGGCATCGATCCGCGCCTGGTCGACATCCAGGCTCGCGGTACACGTCATCGAGCCACCAACTGCGACCTCCGACGCCGGGCAGTTCACTGCCGAGAGACCGGCCAGCGGATCCGTCACCGCCACATTGGTGAGCGTCGTGTTGCCGGTGTTGGTGATCAGGAAGCTGTAGTTCACCGTGCCCGGCGCACTGAGCGACGTCGGATCAGCCGTCTTCGCGAAGGTCAGCGACGACGACCGCGTGATCGTCACTGTCGCATCGTCGACAACTGGCTCGAACCCGGTCGCAATCGCCGATGCGGTGTTGACGATCGCCGTACCGGCATCAATCGCCGCCTGATCGACGGCCAGCGAGGCCGTACATGTCATATCGGCGCCAACCGCCAGCGTGTTCGAGGGACAGCTGACCGCTGAAAGTCCGGGCAGCGGGTCGCTGACGGAAACGCCGGTCAGTGTCGTGTTGCCGGTGTTGGTCACCAGGAAACTGTAATTGACGGTGCCAGGCGCACTCAGTGATGTCGGGTCGGCCGTCTTGGCCAGCGACATACCCGGCTGCGTGGATATCGTGACGGTCGCGTCGTCGCCGTCCGGCTCCGATTGATCGGAATCGGCCGTCGCATTATTCACGATCGGCGTACCGGCATCGATCATCTCCTGCGTGACATCGAGTGTCGCCGTACAGGTCATTTCCGCGCCGACATCGATGGTCGTGCCTGGGCACGAGATCGCCGACAGACCGGGGAGCGGGTCGGTGACACCGACACCGGTCAGCGAAACATTGCCGGTGTTGGTGATCAGGAACGAATAGGTCACCGTGCCGGGCGCGCTCATCTGGGTCGGATCAGCGGTCTTGGCAAGGGACAACAGCGGCGTCTGGCCGATCACGACGGTTGCTTCATCCTCCGCCGGCGCCGCGCCGGATGCCGTTGCCGTCGCCGTGTTGATGATCGGCGTGCCGGCATCGATTGCCGCCTGGTCGACCGCCAGCGAGGCGGTGCATGTCATGTCGCCGCCAACGGCGATCGTATCGCCCGGGCAGCTCACGGCACTAAGGCCGGGCAGCGGGTCCGTGATGGCGACGCTATTCAGTGTGGTGTTGCCGGTATTCGTGATAACGAAGGTGTAATTGACGGTCGCAGGCGCATTGAGTTCCGTCGGATCAGCGGTCTTGGCGAGCGTCATCGACGGCGTCTGATTGATGGTCACCGTCGCATCATCATTGACCGGCTCGGTCACCGCCGAACTTGCTGTCGCCGTGTTGACGATCGGCGTGCCGGCATCGATCATCTCCTGTGTGACATTGAGTGTCGCGGTGCAGGTCTTGTTTGCGCCGACATCGATGTTCGTATCCGGACACGAGACCGCCGATAACCCCGGCAGTGGGTCCGTGACGGCGACATCGATCAGCGTCGTGTTGCCGGTATTGGTCAGCAGGAAGCTGTAGGTCACCGTTCCAGGTGCGCTGAGCGACGTCGGTTCCGCCGTCTTGGCCAGTGTCATGCCCGGCGTCTGATCGATGGTCACCGTCGCGCCATCCTCGACTGGCGCAGTCACGGCAGAAGCAGCCGATGCAGTGTTGACGATCGCAGTGCCGGCATCGATCATCTGCTGCGTCACATCGAGCGTCGCCGTGCAGGTCATGTCAGCGCCGACATCGATGGTCGTTCCCGGACACGCGATGGCCGATAGCCCCGGCAGCGGGTCCGTGACGGCAACATCGATCAGCGTCGTGTTGCCGGTGTTGGTGAGCAGGAAGCTGTAGGTTACCGTTCCGGGTGCACTGAGCGACGTCGGCTCGGCTGACTTGGCGAACGTCATGGCCGGCGTCTGGTTGATCGTCGTCGTCGCGCCATCGTCAACCGGTTCGGTCTGATCCGAGTTAGCGGTCGCCGTGTTGACGATCGCCGTGCCGGCATCGATCATCTGCTGCGTCACGTCGAGCGTTGCCGTGCAGGTCATGTTGGCGCCGACGTCGATGCTCGTTGCCGGACATGATATAGCCGACAGGCCGGGCAGCGGGTCGGTCACGCCCACACCAGTCAGTGTCGTGTTGCCGGTGTTGGTCAACAGGAAGCTGTAGGTCACCGTATCGGGCCCACTGAGCGTCGTCGGATCGGCGGTCTTGGCAAGCGTCATGCCCGACGTCTGCTCGATGGTCACCGTCGCACCACCCTGGGCCGGTGCCGTTTCAGCCGAACTGGCCGTTGCCGTGTTGATGATCGAGTTGCCGCTATCAATCGCGGACTGATCAACGGAGAGCGACGCTGTGCACGTCATATCACCACCGACCGGGATCGTGTCGGAGGGACAATTGACAGCGCTCAGGCCCGAGAGCGGGTCAGCCACGGAAACGCTGGTGAGCGTCGTGTTGCCGGTATTGGTCACCAGGAAGCTGTAGTTAACAGTGCCGGGAGCGCTGAGTGACGTCGGGTTTGCGGTCTTGGCAAGCGTCATGCCCGGCGTGCGGGTGATCGTCACCGTCTCCACGTCAACCACGGGATTGGTCTCAGCCGAGTCAGCTGTCGCCGTGTTGACGATCGGAGTCCCGGCATCGATAGCGGCCTGATCGACTTCGAGCGTCGCCGTACAATTCATATTGGCGCCGACTGCTAGAGTTGCCGACGGACATGCGATCGGAGAAAGACCCGGCATCAGGTCGCTAACCGTAACGGCCGTCAGCGGGATGTCGCCGGTGTTGGTGACCAGGAATGAATAGTTGATCGTGCCCGGTCCCGTCAGAACGTCGGGACTTGCCGTCTTGGCCAACGTCATCGACGGATTGGTAGGCGGATCGGAACAGACCAGTTCGTATGAGACCGGCGCGCCTGAGGGGCTTGCCAGATTGACCTTGAAATGGAAGTTGCCGTCGTTCGTTGCATCTGGCACCGAAACCGAGTGAGTTGCCACTGCCGTGCCACCCGCCCCGGCGCTTGGAACCGTCAGCGGATTCGGAGCCGGCAGACCATTGTCGCCGGCATTGGTTTGAAACTCGATGCTGACATCGACATCATTGGTATTCGCGAACGTCAACGTCAGCTCGGAACCAGGCAACACGCCGGTGACCGTTACATTGTCGGTCGGGTTCGAACTGAAACCTGCGCTGGTACATCCCGGGTTCTCGCAAAGCGGTAAATCTGCGATCGCCCCAGGACACGCAAGCTCGACCGTATTGGCACGAGCCGGCGCCGTACTGAATGCCATGCCTGTGAACAAGGCAACGGCAGCCAGAGTCAGCCAATTTCGATAGCTCGAATTAAGACCACCGTTGCTCGTCTGCTGCGAACGACGCGAAACCAACCACGCAAACATGACCACACTCGCTTTCACGCGAACTAGAGCGCAGTCGCCTGTTCGGGCCCGCAAGGCATGTCAGAATTGCCCGCGCACCGCCACACAGACGCTTGCGCCCCATGCGCTAAACGTCACTCCCAAACCGCTGTCCCGGTACTGCCGGCACAGCGCCCCGTGGCATTTCTCAAAGTTGGAGGGGGTTCGGGGGGCGGCCTCGTTACGCAAGCATCCGCACCACCCGAACCCTTGCGCGTCGAGGCAAATGCCACGAAGCCCCACACGCAAAACTTTCAAACCTCCCACCCGACGAAGGGATGAGAGTTTGCGCCGGCATGGGCACTTGGCCGGCTACGCACGGTTGCGTTCGGGTGTCGTGGCCACACGTGGAACGCAAAGCACACAGGTGCTTATCCGTACGGGTGAACGGTGGAAAACCGTCCACACATTCTTTGACTTGCGGGATCATCGTGGCTTTGATCTGCGCAAGGCACTGGTAAATAAATCAATTTGCGTCAATCGGAATTGGCGCTAGATCCCCACTTAAAAACTTTGAAAGAATTGCCGCAAGCGGCGACCGCTGATCAGCGGTCCAAAATTGAATTATTGTGTTAATTCCGCATCATGCCAAAACACCAGGATTGCAGAGGTAACAGATTGATTGCACTGTTGAATTTGGAATGCGGGGGAGTGGGAATGACATGGTGCAGGAAGTCGGCGAAGACAACGTCAGCGGCGAGTTGGTCGAGATTTACGCAGAAATCCGCGGCCTTTACGGCGTCCCCTACGTCTCAGCGATTTACCGGGTGCTGGCGACCCGTCCTGATTTCCTGCGCTGGGCCTGGCACGCGGTTGGCCCCGGTTTGCGCGCAGGCTATGTACAGCAGGCTGGCTGGCAATGCAGCGCGGACTTGGTGTTTCCGCCACTTGATCCGATACCGCCTGCAGCAATCGCAGCCTGGGGCCTCGACGACCGTGATCTCGTGCAGATTCGCGCGGTGGCCGAGAATTTCATTCGCGTAGCCCCCGTCAACATGATGGTCGGCGCTCTCGTCGCCCGCTTGCTTGCCGGCGAGCAACCAGGTGTCGCGCCAGACGAATACACCAGTGCATGGTCGCCGCCGACCTCGCTACCCGAGTTGCCGGCCATGATCCCATTCGGGCGACCCGACCAGAGCGAGCACGAGTTGCTCAAGGTTTTTGCAACCGACATGGACGGCAGGCCATTCGTGCCGGGTCTCTATTGCATGCTCGCGAACTGGCCGGCGCTTCTGGCGCATTTTGCTGCCGTACTTGCACCGCGCCTCGGAGAGCCGCCGGTCCTTCGGGCATTCGATGATCTGCGCACCGCCATCGACAAGACGTCCGGCAACGTCATTGCCGCCCTCCCGGCCCCAGCGGGTCCCCGGGCGTTGCCTGAGCAAACCGATCAGGACTTCTTTGCATCCGTCATGACCACCTATCGGCGCACCAGTCCGGAGATGGTGGTCGCAGGTCGGCTGATCCGCGATGCCCTGCCGCCCTCCGTCGCATTCGGTTAACCTAGAGGCTCTGCCGCAGCCGGGATCGATCCCGCAGGTCACCCGGGTGCTGTTTTGCCGGTCATGGTGTCGGAAGAACCATTGCTGTATGATGCAGCGCACAGCATCCATCATCTCTCAGCACAAGCACGATCAAGCACCATGACGAGCCAGCTACCTGACTTCACAGGCATTTCGTTCAATGATGGTTTGGCGGACGCCGGCCCCGCTACAACCGGTGGCGCTGCCTGGACGACGCCCGAGGGGATCGACGTCAAACCGGTCTACACCGCCGACGATACGGCGGGCCTCGATTTCCTCGACACTTACCCGGGCTTGGCACCCTTTATTCGTGGCCCTTACCCGGCGATGTACGTCACCCAGCCGTGGACCATCCGCCAATACGCCGGCTTTTCGACCGCCGAAGAGTCGAATGCCTTTTACCGGCGCAACATCGCTGCCGGCCAGAAGGGCCTGTCCGTCGCCTTCGATCTCGCGACGCACCGCGGCTACGATTCCGACCATCCCCGCGTCAAGGGTGATGTCGGCATGGCCGGTGTCGCGATCGATTCGATCTACGACATGCGCACGCTGTTCGGCGGCATTGACCTTTCAGCCAGATGTCGGTATCGATGACCATGAACGGCGCCGTTCTGCCAGTCCTCGCGCTGTTCATCGTCGCGGGCGAGGAACAGGGCGTGCCGCCGGAGAAACTGTCCGGCACCATTCAGAACGACATCCTCAAAGAATTCATGGTGCGCAACACCTACATCTATCCGCCGTCAAGCCCGTCGATGCGCATCATCTCGGACATCTTCGCCTACACGTCGGCGAACATGCCGAAGTTCAACTCGATCTCGATCTCCGGCTATCACATGCAGGAAGCCGGCGCGACGGCCGACCTCGAACTCGCCTACACGCTCGCCGACGGCTTCGAATACGCCCGCGCGGGCGTCGCCGCCGGCCTCGACATCGACAAGCCTTCGCCCCCCGCCTCTCCTTCTTCTGGGCGATCGGCATGAACTTCTTCATGGAAGTCGCCAAGATGCGCGCTGCCCGCGCCATCTGGGCCAAGCTCATCCAGCGAAGAGTTCAAGCCGACAGAACGCCGAAGTCCCTCGCGCTTCGCACCCACTGCCAGACGTCCGGCTGGTCGCTCACCGCCCAGGACGTCTTCAACAACGTCACGCGCACCTGCGATCGAGGCGATGGCCGCCACCCAGGGCCACACCCAGTCGCTCCACACCAACGCGCTCGACGAAGCCATCGCGCTGCCGACCGACTTCTCCGCCCGCATCGCGCGCAACACCCAGCTCTTCCTCGCCCAGGAATCCGGCACCACGCGCATCGCCGATCCCGTGGGGCGGCAGCGTTCTACGTCGAGCGCCTGACGCAGGACCTCGCCAACAAGGCGTGGGCGCACATCCAGGAAGTCGAGGAAGCTCGGCGGCATGGCCAAGGCGATCGACGCCGGCATCCCGAAGATGCGCATCGAGGAGGCGGCCGCGCGCACCCAGGCGCGCATCGATTCCGGCGCGCAGACCATCGTCGGCGTCAACAAGTACCGCGCGGCCGATGAAGCGACCGATCGAGATTCTCCGCGTCGACAACGACAGCGTGCGCCGCCAGCAGCTCGACAAGCTCGGCGAGGCTCCGAAAGGTGAACGCGACGAGGCGAAGGTCCAGGCCAGCCTCTTACCGCGCTCACCGAGGGCGCGCGCGGCGGCGGCAACCTGCTCGCGCTTTCTGATCGACGCGGCCCGCGCAACATGGCCACCGTCGGCGAGATTTCCGATGCCATGGAGGAAGTGTTCGGCCGCCACCAGGCGGAAATCCGCGCCATCTCGGGCGTCTACAAACGGCAGGAGGGCAAGTGCCATGGAAGGCTCTGCGAGAAAGTCCAGGCGATGGTCGACACCTTCGCCGAAAACGACGGCCGGCGCCCGCGCCTGCTCGTTGCCAAGATCGGCCAGGACGGCCATGACCGGGGCCAGAAGGTGATCGCCACCGCCTTCGCCGATCATCGGCTTCGACGTCGACATCGGCCCGCTCTTCTCGACGCCCGAGGAAGTCGCCCGCCAGGCCGTCGAGAACGACGTGCACATCGTCGGCGTCTCGTCACTCGCTGCCGGCCACCTGACGCTGGTACCGGAACTCAAGGCAGCACTTGGCCAGCAGGGTCGCGAGGATATCATGATCGTCGTCGGCGGCGTCATCCCGCCGGAGGATTACGATGCACTCTTTGCCGCCGGCGCCAAGGCCGTGTTCGGACCGGGCACCAACATTCCGGAAGCCGCAGCCGATCTGATCGCCAAGCTCAACGCCCAGTTGGGATACGCGCCGGCCGAAGCGGCTGAATAGCCGGACGTCGATCGATCGTTGGACAATGCGGTGGAACACCCGCTGGCAATCTCCCAACGCTCTAAGACTGGCGCATTGCGAGATGCAGTTCCGGCAGAAGAAGCGGCCGATCCCGCTCAGAGATCGGCCGAATGACACTCGAGTGCTCTGCGCGTAACTCGCTACTTGAAGGATCTTGACGATCCCCCGAACAGGTTGAAGCGATAGCCGATGCCTGCGCTGAAGATCCATGGGTCGATATCGACATCGGCCGTTATATTCGTCCCGCTCCAACTCGCGTCGGCCTGGATCCAGGTCTTCTTGACGTCGGCGTTGAGATACCAGCCGGAACCGATCTCGACATCGACACCGGCCTGCAGCGTCAACCCGAAAGCATCGTCAATATCGAGGCCGGCGCCGCCAAGTGAGCTGCTGTTGCCTTCGCTGAAGAAGGCAATGTACTGAACACCGGCACCAACATACGGCTTGAAGCCGTTCATGCTGTCGAAGTGGTATTGAAGGGTCAATGCAGGCGGAAAGATCCAGGTATCACCGAGATCGAAGCCTGCCAGTGCTCCCCTGCCGTCGACCTCATGCTTGGCAAAGCAGCAGAACAGTTCGACGGCGAAGTTCTTATTGAAGAAGTAGGTGAGCGTGGCCGATGGGATCACTTCGGTGCTCACTTCTGCATCGGCTCCGGCAATTGTCACACCGCCTGCAAAGACGTCTGCGCTTGAATCCGGATTGACGACGCTGCCACCGACCCGGATCATGAAGTCACCACCATAGTCGCCGGCTGTTGCCGTGGTCGCGTGGCTGCCAATTGCCAAACTGGCCGCCAATGCAAGTGCTGCAAAAAGTCTTGTCATCTCAACTTGCTCCATCCCATATCGTGCCCACCATCTCGCTGCTAGCGAGAGCCGTGCACGACAGCATTTCGACCGTACTCATCTGCATCCCACATAGAGCCTGATTTGGCCTATGGGAGCACCCGGTCAAAGACTGATGTAGATCAGCAAATTTCCGTTGAATTGCCGCTGTGCCTATAGGGCAACTTTAAAATTCTGCGCCTTGGAATCATGAGGCGCAGCGGCGATATCGCCGAGAATCTGGGCATCAACCGTGATGCACTCAGCTGCGGCATGTCAAAATCCAGAAGTGCCTGATTGCCTCTCGTTCTAAGCAATTGTTATCGCCGAACGAGTTTATGAGTTTGCGGCCTAATCGAACAACGCTGCCGTGGCTTTGCCCATGGGATAGCGGGTCATCGGATCGTGTTCGTGGATCCCGGCTAGGATCTCCCGCGCCTTGGCACAGTCATCATCCATTTGGCGAACCAGTGCCTCGGCGCTTTCGAAGGCCTCGTCCGGACGTATGAAATCGATGAGTTCGACCTTGATCTCGCGTCCGTAAAGGTTCTGGTCGAAATCGAAGATGAAAACCTCGAGCTTGGCGATGCCGTTGTCGAACGTCGGGCGGCGGCCAAGATAGGCAGCCGCATCGAACCGGCGGTTGTCGACCCGGACGCGGACGGCATAGATGCCATGGTGCAGGTCCTGGCCGGCATCCAGCATGACGTTTGCGGTCGGATAGCCAAGTCCCGTACCGCGCCGGCACCGCTTTCGACGACGCCGTTCACCACCCACCAGTAACCGAGTATGTGGGCTGCGCCACGCACATCGCCGGTCCGCAAATTGGCGCGCACCGCGCTCGACGAGAACACTTCCCCCTCATCCTCGTCCGATGCCGGCGACATGATCGTCACATCGAAGCCCAGTTCCTGACCGAGTGCCTCGAGCAACTGCGGACTGCCGCTACGACCCTTGCCGAAAAAGAAGTTGTAGCCGACGACAACGTGTCCGGCCCGCCAGGTCGCATGGATGATATCGCGAACGAAGGCTTCACCGCTCAGGCCCGCGAGCCCCGCATCGAATTTCAGGACGGCTGCATAATCGCAGCCGAGTGCATCGAAAAGCTGGAGCTTGAATGCCGGTGGTGTCAGCGTGAAGAGTGTCGCGTTCGGCTGGAAATAGCGTCGTGGATGAGGGTCGAACGTCATCACGCCGGCCGGCCGGCCCTCACGGCGGGCGAGCCGTATGGCCTCGCCGATCACCGTCTGATGGCCGCGATGCACGCCATCGAAATTGCCAAGCGCCAGCACGCTATTGTGCACGCAAGCTGGGACCACTGCAGGGCTTTCGAAAACCTTCATCTGGGCTGCCAAACCTTGCCTTGCAAAAAAGGGTGTTGGGACGATTGAGGCCGAGCGTTCCCCACCTCAGCCATCGGCACGGCCGGGCACCATCAGCATGGCCTCGCCTTCGAGCACGCACTTACCGTCACCGTTGACGCACTCGCACTCAAAACGCACCCGGTTCTTGGCCGGAAACAGTTCGGCCACGCGCACCGTCGTCGTGATCCGATCGTCGATCCAGACGGGCCGCCGGAAATTCAGTGTCTGGGTAACATAGATCGCACCGGGCCCGGGCAGGCGCATGCCGAACACTGCCGAGATGTAACTTGCGGTCAGCATGCCGTGGCTGATGCGCGCTTTGAACGGCGTTTGGGCGGCATACTCTGCATCGAGATGAACGGGATTATAGTCGCCCGAAATATCGGCGAACGACTGGATGTCGCCTTCCGTCACGGTGTTCTCGACCGTCGCGCTCATTCCAAGCTCGATGTCTTCGAAACCCAGGCTTTTCCTGCCTTCTCGCGCTGGATCTGACGACATGAGCACCGCTTTCCCTCTCGGTTCGTACCGCCCGCTGTGCCTCGCGCGAACCTCTTGTCGCAGCGCACAAATTCGCCGGGCGCTGCATACATACCACGTGACCGCCGGCCTGCAACAGTCGGCCCAAAGATCGCATCCGAGCGGCTCGCCAAAGGCCAGGCAAACCGGTTTCGTGCCCTCAAATTCCGGGTCCAAAATCGCGAAATGCTTGCGTTACGCCGGACGCATCGTTATATGCCGGTGATCCCTTTTTGTTCGGCCAACTTCCAGGCAGCCCGTGCACCCGATTGCGCAGCGCCCGACGGAGATCCCTCATGAGCAACGCCAGCCAGCCCTTGATGCCCAAAGCAACAGCCGTTTGGCTGGTCGACAATACCTCGCTGTCGTTTGAGCAGATCGCTGAATACTGCGGCATGCACCTGCTCGAGGTGAAGGGTATTGCCGACGGCGATGTCGCCAGGGCATCAGGGGCAAGAACCCGGTGACGGCGGGTGAATTGACCCGCGATGAAATCTCGAAGGGCGAGGAAGATCCCGACTATCGCCTGAAGATGGCGGTCTCGAAGGTCAAGATCCCGGAGATCAAGACCAAGAAGCGCCCACGCTATACGCCGCTCTCGCGGCGCCAGGACCGGCCGAACGCCGTCTTGTGGCTGCTGCGCAATCACGGCGAACTGAAAGACAGCCAGATCATGCGCCTGGTCGGCACCACCAAGCCGACCATCCAGCAGATCCGCGATCGCACGCACTGGAATTCGGCCAATCTCGCCCCGCAGGACCCCGTCACCTTGGGGCTATGCTCGCAGATTGATCTCGACACCGAGGTCGAGAAGGCGGCCAAGCGTGTCGAGAAGGAACGCCGCGCTATGGGCCTGCCGGTCGAAGCCGGCGCCACGCTGCTGCCGACGGCCGAGACGACCGGCTATGAGATCCCGGGAACCGGCGAGCAGCCTGACATTCCCGACGAGGCTCCAAGCGCCGCTAACGTCTTCGGCAATATTTCGGCACCCGCGCCTGATGCCGAAAAGGCTGAGGAAGCCGATGAAGCCGCCCGCGTTTTTGCCAAATTGCAGGGGCTGACGGCTGCCGGGGACGAAGCGGAAGCTGAAGCTGAAGCAGATGCCGAAGCGGTTGCCGGTGCCGGTGCTGAAGGCGACAATCTGGCTGCCGCCGCCGACGACCAGCCCGACGAGGATGCTGGGGCTGAGGACCAGCCCGACGAGGATGACAAGCCGGTTTAGTCGTAGCGCTTGGTATCCTGGGTCCAGGCCAGGACCTGTCGGGATTTCATAGGCAAGAGAAACCCTGCACGGTCCAATCTGTAACCAACCCTACGCCTTGGCCAGCGGCACCGTCAGATTGAGCGGCATGCGCCCGCCGTCGGCATAGATCGTCTGGCCGGTGATGTAGCTTGCCTCATCCGAGGCGAGCCAGGCGGCGATCGCGGCCATCTCTTCCGCCTTGCCGAGCCGGCCCAGCGGTGTGCGCTGCAGCACCTTTTCACGTGCTTCCTTGTTCTCGGTCAGAACGGCACTCATCGCCGTTTCGATGGTACCCGGCCCGATCGCGTTGACCCTGATACCGTGCGGTGCAAGGGCGATTGCGATCGATTTCGTGAGCTGCATGACGGCGCCTTTCGAGGCCGAGTAGGCGACGCTGTTCGGCAACCCGAACCAGGCATTGACCGAACTCACCGTGATGATCGTGCCGGGTGGACCGTCGCTGTTCTCGAGCTGGCGCACCATTTGGCGTGCGGCCGCCTGCGCACATAGGAACGTGCCCTTCATATTGATACGCAGCACCCGATCGAACTCCGTTTCATCGAGCTCCAGGAAGGGCATGAATTCCATCACGCCCGCTGCGGTCATCATGATATCGAGGCGCCCGTAGGCTTCGGTGGCGACCGCAATCAGATTGTGCACGTCCAGCCGCTCTGAAGCGTTGGTGTGGACATAACGCGCGGAACGCCCGGCCGCCGTCATCGCATCGACAACCTCTTTGCCGGCACTATCGGCAATGTCGGCGATCACCACCTTGGCGCCCTCGGCGGCGAACCGCTCGGCACACGCGCGACCGATGCCCTGCGAGCCACCTGTGACGATGGCAACTTTGCCGCTGAGACGCATATCATTCCTCCCTGCCGCTGAGATTTCAATGCATCGGTATTCAGGCAACCGCCCGGCCGATTTCCCGGCGTCTGGATGTCTCAGCAGGAGTTTCGGCCAGCGGTTCGCGCGCCAGCCCTGTAAGGCGCAGACGCGAACGGTCGAGCTTGGCGAGCCGGTCAACCCCCATCAGCACCATGTCGCGCTCGATCTCGCTGCGCAGGCGGCCGAGTGCCCGGCTGACACCGGCTTCGCCGCCGGCTGCGAGCGGGTAAAGATAGCCGCGGCCGATCGAACAGGCCCTGGCGCCCATCGCGAGCGCCTTCAGAACATGCGATCCGCGCCTGATGCCACCGTCCAATATGACATCGGCGCGATCGCCGACCGCGTCGACGATATCGGCCAGGCACTCGAACGGCGATGGCGCCCCATCGAGCTGGCGCCCGCCATGGTTGGAGACCAGGATCGCGGTTGCGCCGATGTCGACCGCTCGGCGCGCATCGTCAGCCGACAGGATCCCCTTGATGGCGAACGGGCCATCCCAGAGCCTGATCAGGTCTTCGGCATCGGCCCAGGTGATCGACGGGTCGAATTGCGAGTTGACGTAGTCGATCACCGAAATCAGCTTGTCGTTGCCGGCTCGCTTGTTGTTTGCAAGATTGGCAAGCTCCGGTGCATCGTGCGTCAGATAATTCCAGGCCCAACGCCAATGCAGAGCGAAACTGATCAGCGAGGCGAGCGTCAGTTTCGGCGGCATCACCATGCCGGTGCGATGGTCGCGCTCACGGTTGCCGGCAACTAGCGTGTCGACCGTCAGGCACAGCGATGAGAATTTTGCCGCGCGACAGCGCTCGATGAATTCGTGGCTGAGACCGCGGTCGCGGTGCACGTAGACTTGAAAACATTTCGGCCCCTCGGTCAGGCCGCCGATCTCCTCGATCGACACGTTCGACATGGTCGAGAGTGAATAGATCGTGCCGGCCTGTGCCGCGGCCCTCGCAACGGCGCGCTCACCGTCGTGATGAAACAGCCGGTTGACGCCGGTCGGCGCGATGATCACCGGCCAGTCGATGGTCTCGCCGAGCACCCTGGTCGAAAGATCAAGCGTTCCGACATCGGCGAGCATACTCGGGACCAGCTGGCAGTCATCGAACGCGCTCGAGCTTCGCCGCAGCGTCACTTCGTCATCGGCGCCGCCGTCCATGAAATGGAACAGCGGAGACGGCAGCCGGCGACGTGCCAGCCGTCGAAAGTCATCCAGGTTGTAACATCGATCGATCGACATAGCCGACACCTTATCACAGAGTGGCATGCATCCTGTTTCGGAAACCGATCATTTCGCGACCGGACAGAACGTCGCCTGGCCCCTGCAGGTGACGCCGAACGTCCCCTTCGAGCACCGGTAGCGCTCGTTCGTGATCCGGTAGCCGGGCGTACTGCCGTCAGCCAGGAAGCTTGGCCAAAGCCCCCAGCTGACAGACTGGACCATGGTCTCCAGCGCATACCATTTGGCTGACTTCTCGCTTGCCGCCGTCGCTTCGGCGGCCTTGTTCAGGCACTGCGCCTCGGCCGCTCCGCTCGCAATGACGGACACGGCCAACGTCACCGCGATAGCAATCCGTTTCCACATCAGTTCCGCCCTTCGTTATTCCAACCAGCCCGGTTACGCACAGCTTCAAGCCACCTCGTACCAGGTCGCCATGCCGCCTGCCTGATGTTCGAGCATATGGCAGTGGCACATCCAGCGGCCTGGATTGTGGGCGACAAAAGCGACCGTTACTTCCTCGCGCGGCATCACGAGTACCGTATCACGCCAGTAGGGCTCGGGCTTGCGCCGAGAATGAGCGACTTCGCGCACGTGATGGCCGTGAAAGTGCATGGCGTGTGGCCAGGCGGTCTGGTTGTCCATGCGGATCCGGACCGTTTTCCCGCGCGCGTACTGACCGAGCGGCTCCATCGTCATGCCGGCCTCGCCGTTGAAGGCCCAAACCTTGCCGTAGCGCTGCACGAGTTCACGGATCTGATAGGTCTCGCCCTGGTGGCGCGCCTCGCGGAATGGCGACATGGCACCGCCGGTCATCACCCAGGTCCGTCTCGATCGCGCCCTTCTCCTGCAGATCGCGCGGCATCGGGTTGTCGGGCAGCGTGATCGGATCGCCGAGCGGCTTTGCGCGCCGGCGCCTGGTTGGATGATAGACGATATCGCCGATGTGGACGCGCTGGCGATCGGCGAGCGCGTTGATCTTGGTTTTGGTGCCCGGCTCGGCATCGAAGTCGACGATCAGGTCGGCGCGCTGCGCCGGCGCCAGCAAGCACGACGCTTGCCGTCCGGCCGGAACGGCTCGACGGGCTGGCCGTCAAGCGCGATCACGGACGGCGTGTGACCTTCAAACTCGATGCCGAGAATGCGCGAGTTGGCGGCATTGAGGAGGCGCAGGCGGATGCGGTCACCGGCCTCGACAGCAATCTCTTCACCGGGCTTGCCGTTGAGCGACAGGACGTTGCCGAGACGGCCGGCATGCGCCTTGTCGTGAATGGCACCGAATGATGCTTCGTCGATCTGCGCTTTATCATCGAGACGCCAGTCATCGAAGATCATCGGCAGGTCGCGATCGACGGCGATGGGCTTCGGCTCACGCACGATCAGCATGCCGTAGAGACCGCGCGCCATCTGCCTCCCAGGTGCGATTGTGGGGATGGTACCAATAGGTGCCGGCATCGGGCACGCTGAACCGATAGGCAAACGAGGCGCCGGCTGCAACAGCATCCTGCGTGAGGTTGGCGACACCGTCCATGGCATTGTCGATGCGCACACCGTGCCAGTGAACGGTGGTCGGCTGCGACAGCCCGTTGACCAGATCGACCGCAAGGCGCTCGCCCTGGCCAATCTCGATGAGGGGACCCGGCACGCTGCCGCCGTAACCCCAGATCGCGGTCATCTCATCCTGATCATCGACCAGTCGCACCTTGCCGGGCTGCGCCTGCAAGCGGCGGACATCGGCTGCGTTTGCCGGGCTCAGGGGAAACGGCCAGGTCATGCCCGAAGCGGCGGCAGCGCCTATGCCTGCCGCGCCGAATTGAAACTGTCGCCGTGTCAGCATCGATGGCAACGCCCCTTGTTCAACACACTTGCAGTCGTATACGCCGGCCTCGCGCTATGGACCGACCGCACTACCGCGCGCTCGCGCTCGGCCAGCTGATCGAAGCGCGAACACGATGCCACGTCAATATGGCGACGCTATCGAAGGCACAGGATGACACAGTTGCGACCGGCATGTTGTCGATGCCGGCCGCTGTCGAACCTTGTCGGTCTGAACGACCGTCACTACCAGCTATCGATTGCCGCCGGCACCACCGCCACCGCCACCTTCACTGCCCTCGCCACCGCTGTGCGTATTGTCGAAGATCTGATCGCGCCAGCCATAATGCGTCGGCGGTTGAGGCCTGCGCGGCGGCGGAATGAACACCTTGCGCCGCTGATTGAGATCTGAACACGAGCGGATCTGCTGGGATCCGTCGTCGGCGCCGGCCATGCAATCGAGACGCCCGGAACTCTTGGCATCGGCTGCTGTTACGGTTGCAAAGGCAGCAATCGTAAGGGAGAGGACGACCAGTGATTTGTTGATCATGCTGTCAGACATCGTATGAACCTTTCGTGGAGTGCGCTGCTGGGCGCCACTTCAGCGCCCTTACCGGTTAGGACGCAGCGAAGCCCCGGTTGGTTCAAAGATGAGGCACGATTGCCGGAATCTGCCGATGATGGAGAACAATTGCGTCACACGGGACTTCGCCGCGCCGCAGGGGCCGGCACAGGCCAATTCACGGTTAATCTCGTTGTTAAACCTGCAGCCAGGCCGGCAGCTGTTTCATCTGGGCGCGGACCTCGTCGGCCTCGAGTCCGCCCAGCGCGTGTACGCGTTCGTACAGCATGTCGATCAACGCCTTGCGGTCGCGGTACCGGGAACACTCCTCGAACGGAATGACATCGCCAGCGTGCACCCGCAACGACTGGCCAACCCGCGTCCTGAATTCCCGGATGATAAGCGACAAACGCAGGGTCGATGAAAACTTCGAGACGAAATGGAAGACCGGCGAGCACTGGCCCTCGAAATAGAGCGGCAGCACCTGGGCGCCCGATGACTGGATCATGCGCGCCGTAAAGGTCTTCCATGGCAGATCGACCGCTTTGCCGAAGGTCGTCGGCGAAGTCGACACACCGCCGCTCGGGAACACCACGATAGTCGTGCCTTCGCGAAGCAGCTGGAGCGCCTCGTTGCGCGTTGCGATGTTGGTTGCCTGCGCCTGGCGGGTCGGGGCGAAATCGATCGGCAGCGAATAAGGCCGGATCTCGGGGACCTTCATCAGATCCTTGTTGATCAACACGCGGTATGGCCGCCCCAGCCTCTCGACCAGCGACAGTGTACCGAGCCCGTCGAGGATCCCATAGGGATGATTGGCAACGACTATCAAGGGCGCCTTGTTGTCGAGACGCGGTGGCCACTGGCCGGATCCGATATCGACAGAGATGTCGATCAGATCGAGCGCCGGGCCGATGATCGGGCCGCCCGTCGGGATGACATCGCGCTGCCAGATCTCGTAATAGGGCACGAAGTAGTTGCGGCCCGACAGGTGCTCGATCGTGCGGATCGCCCACTGCTTCCAGCGCGGATCATCTTCCGTCGCGTATGTCAGTTCCCGGAAACTTCATCGCAAGCCCGTATCCACTTCCTCGAGTAAGGCCGCTCACGACATAGTGATTTTGCATTGGACGTCAAGGATGTCCAGCCGTCTTGTGTCCATCTGATAACCACATTGGCGCACCGCCAGACCAGCGTTCACCCCGCAAATCAGGCGGCGTCGCCTCTTCGACGAGCATCGCCTTGGCCTCTTCGAGAGACACCACGGCCTGCTTCTGCGTTCCTAACCGGCGAATCGAAATCGTGCCCTCGTCGGCCTCACGCTTGCCGGCGACCAGGATTACCGGCACTTTGGCGACCGAGTGCTCGCGCACCTTGTAATTGATCTTCTCGTTGCGGAAGTCGGTGTCAACGCGCATGCCGGCTGCCTGCAATTCGGCCTGGACCTTGCGGCCATATTCATCCGCCTCACTGACGATGGTGCACACGGTTGCCTGCACCGGTGCCAGCCAGAGCGGGAAATGTCCGCCGTAACTCTCGATCAGGATGCCGATGAAGCGCTCCATCGAGCCGAGGATCGCCCGGTGCAGCATGACCGGCCGGCGCTTTTCACTGTCGGCATCGATGTAGAAGGCATCGAAGCGCTCGGGCAGATTGAAGTCGACCTGGTTGGTGCCGCACTGCCACTCGCGCCCGATCGCGTCCTTGAGCACGTATTCATACTTTGGCCCGTAGAACGCACCTTCGCCCGGGTTGATGCCGGTGACTATCTTGCCGCCCGATTCGGCCTTGATGCGCTCGAGCACCTTCATCATCACGTCTTCGGCCCGGTCCCATTGGGCATCGGTGCCAACGCGCTTTTCCGGCCGGGTCGAGAGCTTGATCGTGAAATCCTCGAAGCCGAAGTCGCGATAGATCGACAGGATCAGATCGTTGATCGCGATGCACTCGTCCTCGAGCTGCTCCTCCGTGCAGAATACGTGCGCATCGTCCTGCGTGAAACCGCGTACGCGCATCAGGCCATGCAGGGCGCCGGACGGCTCGTAGCGGTGCACGCAGCCGAACTCCGAAACGCGATAGGGCAACTCGCGATAAGATCTGAGCCCGTGCTTGAAGATCTGCACGTGGCCGGGACAGTTCATCGGCTTGATCGCGAACTGGCGCTCGTCCTCGGTGACGGTGGTGAACATGTTTTCGCGGTACCACTCCCAGTGGCCCGATGCTTCCCAGAGTGCCCGGTCGAGAACAAGCGGAGCGTTGACCTCGCGGTAGCCGGCCCTGTTCTGGCGCCGGCGCATGTAGTCGGTCAGCGCCTGGAACAGATCCCAGCCCTTCGGATGCCAGAACACGACGCCCGGCCCTTCCTCCTGGAAATGGAAGAGGTCCATCTCGCGCCCGAGCTTGCGGTGGTCGCGCTTTTCGGCCTCTTCGATGTTGTGGAGATGGACTTTGAGATCCTTGTCGCTCGCCCAGGCGGTGCCGTAAATGCGCTGCAGCATCGGGTTGTTGCTGTCACCACGCCAATAGGCACCGGCGAGCTTCATGAGCTTGAAGCCCGAGCCGATCTGACCGGTCGAGGTCATGTGCGGGCCGCGGCACAAATCGAGCCAATCGCCCTGCTTGTAGATGCGCAGATCTTCGCCTTCGGGGATCGCATCGATCAGTTCGACCTTGTAGGCCTCGCCGGCAGCTGCGAAATGCGCCTTGGCATCCGCCCGCGACCACACTTCCTTGGTGAAAGGCTGATTGCGCTTGATGATCTCGCGCATCTTCGCTTCGATCTTCTCGAGATCGTCGAGATGGAATGGTTCATCGCGCGCGAAGTCATAGTAGAAGCCGTTCTCGATCACCGGACCGATGGTCACTTGCGTACCGGAAACAGTTCCTGGACGGCTTCGGCCATCACGTGCGCGCAATCGTGGCGAATGAGTTCGAGCGCCTCGTCATCGGTCCGCGTCACGATTTTGACGGTGGCATCGTGCTCGATCGCGTCGGCGAGATCGGCGAGCGCGCCGTCGACGACCATCGCGACGGCCTTCTTGGCGAGCGATTTCGATATGCCGGCGGCCAGTTCAGCGCCGGTGATACCGGCCTTGTAGGACCGCTTCGAACCATCAGGAAATTCAAGGGAGATTTCGGACGCACTTTTCTTGGGCCGTGCGGGCATGGGATCACCTCTCAGTCGCTGCCTACCACGCAGGTAAGATGAAGGGCGCTAGGTAACCCCCTGTGCGCGACTTTGCAAGGCCAACCGGATCGACGAGATTTACTTCGCCGGCGCGCCATGCTCGTAGGGTTTGAGGCAGGCATAGACCGTGCGGTGATGCGGCGTTGCGACGCCAAGCTCATCGCCAAGGCGCGCGATGAGGCCTGAAAAACTGCCGACCTCCATACGTTTGCCGTTGGCCAGGTCGAAATAGGCAGACGCAAACATGCCGGGCGCAAAAGCATCGAGAACGGCAAACGAACGATCGATAATGTCAGGTGCCAGTTCAACGTTCCGTGCGTGTGCAACGGCTACCACCTCGGCCATCATCTCACGAGCCAGCCGTCTCAAATCAGCATCGGCGTAGACTACACCTACCGGCTGCCGCGTCAGCGCGGTGAGACCGGCGTTGGTCGACAGCAGCACGAACTTTTCCCAAAGCGTGCGTGCGATGTTGTCACTGACCTCGACCGGGAAGCCGGCGGCTCGGCAAGCATCCGCGAAACTTGCGAGGGCAGCGGGCTGCTGGGCACCGAGCGCGCCCAACACCAGTCTGTTCGGTCCCTGGCGGTATTCTACCTCGCCCGGCCCGCAAATCGTCGCCGATGCGTAGGCTGCACCACCAATCACCTCACCCTTGCCGAGCACCTTGGCAACCCGCTCTGGCCCGTCAACGCCGTTCATCAGTGAGACGATCAGCGTATCATCTCGCACGATCGGCCGGATCAGCCCGGCGGCCTCCTCAGCGTCGTACAGCTTGACACAGAACAAGATAACGTCGACAGGGCCGATCGAAGCCGGATCATCGGTTGCCTTGGTCGGCTCGATCGGCTGATCGCCATCCGGGCCTTTCAGCAACAGGCCCTTCTCACGCATGGCTGCCAGATGCGGCCCCCGCGCAACGAACGTCACATCCTGGCCGGAGAGCGCCAGACGACCGCCGTAAAAACCACCCATACCACCGGTACCCATTACTGCGACACGCATCTCTTGCCTCCATACATTTCTCTGTCTGCCCGCCGGGACTTATACATCAGGCGGCCCACCACCAGGGAATTCTACAATTGAGCGAGTGCTGGACACGCAGCATTACCAACTGACACTCCGTCATTCCCGCGTAGGCGGGAACCCAAGTGACCACCCGCCAGCACTGAGAAAATGGAGAACCGCTTGGGTCCCCACCTGCGTGGGGATGACGACTGTGATTGTGGCTTCTGCCCTGCCCAATTTGCCCCAGGATTGGCGCCAATCAACTTATTCGCGTTTTGATGGACTTCCCGGCCAGTTGACGTAGTTTCGACGCCACCTTCATAGCACCCGCCGAGGATACCTTGCAGACGTTCGACTACATAATTGTTGGCGCCGGCTCAGCCGGCTGTATCCTGGCCAACCGGCTCAGCGAAGATCCCGGTACGACGGTATGCCTGCTCGAAGCCGGCGGCCGCGACCTCAATCCATACATCCACGTGCCGGCAGGATTCATCAAGACGTTCTACGATCCCGCCGTCAACTGGAACTACGCCATGGAGCCGAGCGAATGGACCGGCGGTCGCGCCATTCATGCGCCGCGCGGCAAGACGCTCGGCGGTTCGTCCTCGATCAACGGTCATATCTACAACCGCGGCCAGCGATACGACTTCGACACCTGGGCCCAGTTCGGCAACCGCGGCTGGGGCTATTCGGACGTGTTGCCCTATTTCCAACGCAACGAACAGCGCATCGGCGACGGTGATACAACCTTTCGCGGACGCGGCGGCAGTGTTTCGGTGACCGACCTCGGCTGGCGCCACCCGCTCTGTGATGCCTTCATCGAGGGCGCCGTTCAGCATGGCATCCCGCGCAACCCGGATTACAACGGTGAACGTCAGGAAGGCGTCTCCTACGTTCAGCGCACGGTCAACAACGGCCGGCGCGTGTCGACGGCAACCGCCTATCTCAATCCGGCAAGAAAACGGCAAAACCTCAAGGTCATCACGCGCGCGCATACGACGGAAATCATACTCGACGGCAAGCGCGCTACGGGCGTGCGCTACAAGAAGGGCGGACCGGACGGACCGGCCTACGACGTCATGGCCGGGCGCGAAGTGATCATCTCGGGCGGCACCTACAATACGCCGATGCTGCTCCAACACTCCGGTATCGGGCCATCTGATCTCTTACAGAACCTCGGTATCCGCTTGCGCCACGAACTGAAGGGCGTCGGTGAAAACCTCTCCGATCACTACGCACCGCGCTTCGCCGCCCGCGTCAAGAATGCTGTGACAGTCAACGAGATGACGCAGGGCACCCGTCTTGCCCGCGAGGTGCTGCGTTACATGTTCACGCGCAAGGGCGTGCTGTCACTGAGCCCGACGCTGGTCTACGTGTTCTGGCACTCGGGCGAGACGGCGGAAACTTCCGACATCCAGATGACGTTCACGCCGGCTAGCTACAACGAGGGTGTGCAGGGTGAACTCGAGAAAGAGCCCGGCATGACCGTCGCCTCGTGGCAGCAGCGTCCGGAAAGTCGCGGTTACGTGCGCGCACGTTCGAGCGACCCATTCGACAAGCCGATCATTCAGCCCAATTATCTCACCGAGGAACGTGACCGCCGTGTGCTGCTCGGCGCCATGAAACTGGCGCGCAAATTGCTCCACTCCGAACCCTTAAAGCCGTATCTCGACTACGAAGCCTTTCCGGGTCCCGACGTGCAAAGCGATGATGAACTGCTCGGCGCTGCCAAAGAGCGCGGCACGACGACGTTCCATCCCGCCGGCACATCGAAGATGGGGCCTTCGACGGATCCGCTTGCCGTCGTCGACGATCAACTGCGTGTGCACGGCCTCGAGGGCCTACGCATCATCGATGCCTCGATCATGCCGACCATGCTGTCGGCCAACCTCAACGCGGCGACCATGATGATCGGTGAAAAGGGTGCCGACCTCGTGCGCGGCCGCACACCGCCCGAAGCCGTGATCCTGGCTGACATGCTGGATTGAAGGCAAACGGCTACTTTGGTTTGGCAACGGTCAGCCGCGCGATCTCGGAAACATCATCGACGGCGACGAGCGACAGCAGGCGCTCGATCAATTCCTCGGTCTGATCGTCATCGAGCGGGCGCAGCGCGTTGCGACAGTTGACCCGGAACTTTGTCAGCTGGGCGTCATGCTCGAAGGGATTTTTGGGACTGCCGTAGACGTGCACGACTTGATGGGTCAGCACGCGACCGTCACCAAGCGTCGCACTCAGATCCACCGGGCTCAAAGCATTCTCGGAGCAGTCATCGCGCACCTCGAGTTCAATCCGTGACGCGAGGTCGAGCGTTGCCGGATCGCGGTATGCCGCGGGTTGGAAGTCTCGACCATCGACGGTACCGTGCAGCAAGGCCCGTGCTGCAACGTAACGCGCGCAGAGGCGGGCATAGTTGATATCCATCTCGGGCACTGCCGGTCGGCCGACGAGTTGGTGGACCAGCGGCGGCACCGATACGACAATGCCCTTGATGTCGCCCGCAGTGATCTCGTCATCCCGGCGGAACTCCAGACAGCCGTCTATGATGCCGTGGGTGGCCCGGCCGGATGGGAACGGTTTGTGGGCAACTTCCTCGATGCGCCAGATCTTGCCGAGCGTCGGCAGGAGGCTCTGGACGTCACCGTCGCTCTCGAACAGGCCGAAATACCCGAAGCGCCCCTCCAAAATGCTCTGCGGTCCGGTCAGTCCCGCAGCCGCCAGATCGCAGGCAACCATCGCGTTGCGCGCATTGAAGCCCATTTGCAGAGCCAGCATCATCGAGCCTTCCTCATGCGCCTGCATCGTGCCGCAGAGCTGGCCATAGGCAAGCGCGAAGGCGTGAACTTGTCGCTCAGTGTCAAAGCCCATCAGCCGGCCGACGGCAGCTGTAGCACCAAAAGCGCCAACTGTTGCCGGCCGGAAGAACCTGAGCCCCGAGTTCGCCGCAACGCCGAGATTGCTGGCCACGTCGACGCCGAGCACGACCGCCTCGAGAAAGCGTCGGCCACTGATGTCGCCTTCGCGTTCGGCACAGGCGAGCGCTGCCGGCACGACTGCGGACAGCACGTGGGCTACCGCCTCTTCATGCACGCAATCGTATTCGCTGTTATGGATCTGATAGGCATTGCAGAGCGCCGCTGCAGCTGCCGGCAGTCGCTCGCCGATCGAAAAGACCGCCGCCTCGCCACCGGCTCCGAAGCTCTTGTGGGCGCTGACAAGCTCGCGGACCAGCGGCCCGGCGCTGCCGCCGATGCCGACGCCAATTGTATCGAGCACCAGCGTCTTCGCCCGCTCGATCGCGCTCGCCGGGATGTCGGCGCCCTTTATGTCCGCGACATGTTCAGCGAAATCGTGAATGGCGTCCATCGCTCACCTCGCGGTTTAGCGGCCAAGAATGATCGACGTCAGCTCATCCGGTGTCGACAGCATCGGATAGTGGCCCGTCTCGATCACGTGCCAACCCGCACCCATCCGGTCGGCACCACGGCGCAAATGCGCCTCGCCCGGATTGACGGCACCACTGCAGTAAAGGACATCCGCCCGCCAATTCATGTCCCAGAAGCGGTCGAGCACGACCGGCTGGTTGAACACTGCTTCCGGATGCAGCGTGAAGCGCTCCGCCGTCCAGCGCCTGAGGCCGGGCTCGAGTTCTGCGAGCAATCGGCCTTCGGCATCCTCGCGCGATGGGCCAAGGGCAAGGTCGGTATTGATCGCGGCCGGCCGCGTGACGATATCGCGGATCTTTTCGCCGTTCATCAGCATCAGGGCATCGGCGAACACCAGCCGCCCGATCCGCTCCGGCGCCAGCTCTGCAACCCGTGCCATCACCATGCCGCCGCTGGATGTACCAACCAGGACAATCTCGGCAAGGTCGTGATAACGCAGGAACTCGACGATTTCGTCGGCATGTGTCTCGGTCGTAATGCCGGCACGCAATTGGTGGGCGCGCTCGCCGCAGCCATCGAGCGTCGGGGCATGCACCACGTGGCCGGCTGCCGCCAGGCGTTCGTGGACCGGTTTCCAGATCCAGCCGCCCTGATAGGCACCATGTATCAATACGATCGTCGCCATTATGCTCACTCCACCACGACACGGCCTTCGGCCGGATAGACGGCGACCATCTCGCCTGTTTCGATCAGCTTCGTGACATCACCGTCAATGAAGCGATCACACATCGCCATGCCGGCCAACGCGGCACCCTGTGCCAGGATGGTGTTGGCGCTGTTGAACAGGATCGCCTTCGGCGCGATGCCGCGCGCCACCATCTCATGCAGCATCCAGGCTGAGGCGACTCCACCCTTTGCCGTATTCAGGACCAAGATCTTGTCCTTGTACGACTGGCCGGCAAGCGCATGTTCGGGACGCGAGAAGACGCCCTTGATGCGGTCGAGATCGTAGCGCGCCGAAAAGTTATCGCTTGCGACCAGTGCTTCGCCGGTCACCGGTTCGCCGATCCCGATGTGACATTTGAGTTCACGGGCCATCAAACGATCTCCCCGGCTGCAGCCGATGCAACGCACTCTTCCATCGAGGCAAGCGCCGGCGAATAGCCGTAGCCGCCGAGGATATTGACAATCTTGGTCGAATTCGAGAGCAACCGCTTCCAGCCGTTCGCTTCGCCGATCTCACGCGCGTATTGCTGGTAGAAGCAGGTGCCCTGTAAAACGCGCCCGCCGAACGCCTCGATCGCCTCGACATAGCCGAGGCGTCGCGCGTCGGCATAAACGGTGGTCGCCGTGCACACGATCATCGCCGTGCCATTATTGATGGTGCGCCCACGACACAGGTCCGCGACCTGCTGCATCTCGACGATCGACAGCTGCGGAGCGGCGAACACGACGACGTCGACCTTTTCACCCTTCGCGCCGAACGGCCGGCGCAAGGCTGAGATATCATCAGCGGTGATGTCTTCGGCGCCAAGCGCCTCACCGCCGACATCGCCGAGCGTGCGGCACTCGGGCGTGATACCGGCGATGTGAAACAACGGCGTCGAGCCGAAGCTCGCCATGGCGGCGCCGAAGTGCTTCAGCTCGTCCGACGACGGCACATGTTCGATGCCTTCGATAACCGGCACTTCCCAGTAAGAGCCCGCCTTGCGGCCAATCACGGCACCGAGCACGCCCCAGTCGGTGAGGTCTTTGGGTTCGATCCTCACGGCATAGCGTCGTGTTGCCCGGCGATGCTCGTCGAGATGCAATCCATAGCGCGGCGTGCGCCCGGTCAGGCCGGCCGCCAGCGCCGACGGTCCACCCTCGAAGTTCGATCTGGCACCGCACACGCTGTTCGAATAGATCACGACGCCGGTATCACCATAGGCAACATGCTCTCCGAGCACCGGCGGCATGATGGTTTGGTAGTTGATACAGGTATCCGTCAGGATGATGCCGAGTTTTTTGCAAGCGGCGATGAAACGGCGCTCGAGATTAGCCATCTCCTCGGTCTGGCCGAGCGGATCATAGTAGGAAAGATCGACGCCGCGCGGGTCGGTGATCATCGGGATCGCCACGCGCCGTTCCGCTTCCGGCAATTCGGCAAAGCGCTCGAGGAACTGTACCCCGGCATCGCCCAGCGATTCCGGATCCGCCATCATATGGGCCTGGCCGACCTCGACCATGTCGGGTGCATCGAACATCTGTCCGACCTGCATCTGATGCCCGATCGCCCACTGCCGCGCCGCGCCTTGCTCGCCGGCCAGCATCGACTGCTCTTGCGTGCTGAGCTTCATCACCCTTTCCTTCGCTGCCTCGATAACTGCGCCGCCAGCCCCAAATATCAGGCGACGTCGGCGCCGCCCGTGCCATCTGCTGCAACGAACCAGTCACCCATCTCACTCGACGTCACGAACGTCGTATCGGAACGCGCGATCAACCTGTCGAGCGCCTTCTCGAAATAGTAGGCAACGTGGGGCACGCCGATCAGGTGGGGATGCAGGCCGAAGGTGAGGACCCGTGGCATGGTCTCCGTTTCGCGCTCGAAGACCGCGAGCGTCGCATCGAGGCGTTTGAGGATCTCGTCGCTCGAGCCGTGCTGGATCGCGTAGATCGGTACGTCGTTGAGTTCGAACGTATAGGGCAGGCCGACCATCGGCCCGTGCTTGGTCCGGATCCAGAACGGCAGGTCGTCGAGCACAAAATCATGCAGGAACTCGATGCCGTTTTCCTTCAGGATATCGACGGTATCGACGGTCTGGCCAATACCCGGGCCGAGCCAGGCACGCGTTTTCTTGCCCGAAACTTCGGCGAGCTTGGCGAGGCTCTGCTTGATCACGGCGGTCTCGTCGTCGACCTGCTTCAATGACTGCTGGAACCAGCCGTGGCCGACCAGTTCCCAACCGGCTGCCACGACCTGATCCATCAGCGCCGGATAGACCTCGGCCACCTGTGCGTTGATGAACGCCGAGGCCTTGAGATCGCGCGCCGCCAGCATGTCCATGAGCCGAGGCATGCCGCAGCGCAGTCCGTATTCGACCCAGGCGAAGTTCGGCACATCCGGGGGCTGGCTCGGGGCGCCATGCGGTGCCGGCATGACGCCGCGCGGCATCGGCCGTTCGTAGGGCCAATACTCGATATTCATCGCGATATGGACGATGATCGGTTTGCCGCCGGGCGGCTCCAGCGGCTTGCGTTGACTGGAAAGCTGAAAGGGAACGCGCGGATTGGACCACATGGCTTGCCTCGAACAGATTTGATCAACCGGTGCAGGGATGTCCAGGCGATGTTAGCATCATCAACCAGCAATACCGCTCCGGCCAAGCCCATGTTTCCCTAGTGTGATGGTGCCGGGCCAAGTCGAAAAATAGTTGGCACGGGAGAAACGGCCATGGCCGATGCAATCGGTTTTATCGGACTAGGTGCAATGGGCGGCGGCATGGCCCGCAATCTGATCAAGGCCGGCCACACGCTTCACGTTCACGATATCGATCCGGCAAAAGTAGATGCCCTTGTAGCGGCAGGCGCAAAGCAGGTGGGTTCGGCGGCAGAGGCAGCCCGCGCCGGCAACCGCACGATCACAATGGTCGAGACAACCGCGCAGACCGAAGACGTGCTGTTCGGCGAGAATGGCGTTGCCGGAGCGGCAGGTTCCGGTCATGCCGTCGCGATGATGAGCACCATCGACCCGACCGCTGCCAAACAGTTTCAAGCCCGCTTGCTCGACCTCGGCGTGACCATGGTCGATGCGCCGGTCAGTGGCGGCACGCCGCGTGCCCTATCGGGCGAGTTGTCGATTATCGCCGGCGGTAGTGCGGCTGATATCGAGGACTGGCGGCCCTATTTCGAGGCGATGTCGTCCAACATCTTCCACGTCGGCGACATCGGTCAGGGTCTGGCCATGAAACTCGTCAACAACATGCTGATCCAGGTCAACACCGTCGCCATCGCCGAAGCCTTCGCGATGGGCGCCAAGGCCGGCCTCGATCCGCAGACAATGTATGACGTCATCCGGGTGAGCACCGGCGCGAGTTTCGCGCTCGAGCACCGCGTGCCGCGATTCCTGTCGGGTGACTTCGAACCCGGCGGTACGATCGATATATCCTTCAAGGATCAGGAACTCGAAACCGCTTTTGCCAAGGAACTCGGCGTGCCACTGCTGCTCGCCAACGTCAGCCAGCAGGTCTACCAGATGGCCCGTGCGGCCGGTTATTCGAAGCAGGACGGGGCATCGATCATCAAGCTTTACGAACAGATGACGGGGGTCAAGCTCGGGCCAAGATAGGGCGCTACTTGGCGCCTTTGATCTCGTCGATCCGCTCTTGGGGGACGCGCACGTCGACGCCGGCGCGTTCTTCCTGCAAGAGCAGCATCGAGCGTGAATCGCGGCCCTCCCAGCCGCGGTTGATCGCTTCCGTCATCTCCTGCAGCACGAGATGCGAAAGACGCATCGGCACATCGAACTCGCGGCCGACCTCGCAGGCCAGCGCCACATCCTTGCGCGCAAGCTTCAAGGCAAAGTCGGGCGGATCAAAACGGCCTGGCAGATATTGCAGTGACATAACATCGAACACCCGACGGCGGCCGATCGCACCTTGCCTGACGGCTTCCCAGAGCGATTCGGCATCGATGCCTGCCTTGACGCCCATCGTGAACGTCTCGGCCAGCGCCGCGTGCACGATATAGCCGCTGAGGTTATGCACGAGCTTGGCGATCGAGCCCGAGCCGATATCGCCGATGTAGCGCGGTTCATCGCTGATGCTTTCGAGGACCGGCAGGGCACGCTCGTAGGCATTCTTGTCACCGCCGGCCCAGATCGCCATCTTGCCGCTCGCAGCGCCGCCCGGTCCGCCGCTGACCGGCGCATCGAGCAGGTGCACGCGCTTTTCAGCCAGCACCGCTGCGACGCGGCGGACGACCTGAGGTGAGTTGGTCGTGAGGTCGAGGACCGCCTGGCCGGGCAGGACACCGTTGATCAGGCCGTTCTCGCCCAGCGTGACCGCCTCGAATTCAGCCGGTCCCGGCAGTGACATCAGGACGACGTCGACACCTGCCGAAGCGATCGCGGCCGGGCTGTCGGCCCACTCCGCGCCGGCATCGAGATGCGGTTTTGCAATCTGCCGCGCCACGTCGTGGACCACAAGCTCGTGGCCGCCCTTGATCGCGTTCATCGCGATCTTTCCGCCCATGGTGCCCAATCCGATGAACCCGACCTTCATGGCCGTCACTCCCCGTCAAACAAACACAAGAGACCTGACCCGATCAAGAATCGTCATCGTCGCCGAACACTTCCATGGCGACACGTCCGGCATTCACTGCCGTCGGCCAGCCGGAATAAAACGCAATGTGGGTGATCAGGCCCTTGAGTTCTTCCTTGGTCACGCCGTTGTCTAGCGCACGCTGCATGTGGCCTTTGAGCTCGGCCGTACGATAGTGCGATGCCAGCACGGCGACCGTCACCAGGCTGCGGTCGCGCTTCGACAGATCCTCACGCTCCCAAATGTCGCCGAACAGAACGTTGTCACGCAGTTCACCGAACTTCGGGATGAATTCATAAACGGTCTTGGCCATAACGCTCTCCTCGAGGTTTCGACTCGTCCAGATGAGAGCAATGATAAACCGGGCGCCGCGCGAGTCACGCGGCTTCAGCCCAGATCAGATCGATGATCTTGGAAAACGTGGGGAAGCGCTCAGTCGGGCGCCAATTCAAAGCCTGAGAACTCGAAGGCAGGCGCCACGGTGCAGCCAACCAGCGTCCAGTTTCCGAGTGAGCGGGCCTGCTGCCAGGCATGAGCAGCGATGACGTGCTGCGGGCGCTCGCCAATCAAGAGGTCGGGCCCGAGGATGATTTCGCGGGCCTGCGCCAGGTCCGGCTCGCTGTCGCCGATGGTCTCACTGAGGCTCAGGGTGGATCCGGCGTACCAGTGCCAGACCTCGACCGCATCGACGCGGTGCCATCTCGATATGACGCCGTCGGGCAATAGGAAATAGATCGCCGTCGAGCGTGAGCGACCGTCGCCATCCAGGGCCGTATCGCGGAATGTCTCGCGAAAGTAGCCACCTTCCGGGTGGGGTGCCAGTTCGAGCGTCTCGACGACTTGCCGCCAATTCACGACCGGTTCTTGCGTTCGCGCACTTCGGCGAACACTTCCCAGTCAGCAGCATTTTCGCGCCCGACATTGGCCCGGATCTCGGGGCTGTCGACGCGAATGAAGGGGTTTGTCTCGAGTTCCTCGGCAACGGTCGTCGGCAGCGTCGGCTTGCCTGCAGCACGCAACGCCTTGACTGCTTCGAAGCGGTCCTGCAGCGCCTTGTTGCCGGGCTCGACCGACATCGCGAACGTTGCATTGGCGACCGTATATTCATGGCCGCAATAAAGCACCGTGTCGGCCGGCAATTTGGCAACCTTCTCGACGCTTCGCCACATCTCTTCCATCTCGCCTTCGATGACACGGCCGCAGCCCATGGCAAACAGCGTATCGCCGACGAACGCGGCCTTGGCAGCCGGGATGTGGTAGATGACATGACCGGCGGTATGGCCCGGCGTTTCCTGGACCTCGACGTCGAAACTACCGAATTTGAACGTATCACCCTCACCGACCTTTTCGTCAATGCCCGGCACTTTGTCGGCCTCGCCCTTCGGCCCAATGATCGTGCAGCCTGTTGCCTCCTTGAGCGCCAGGTTGCCGTCTGTGTGATCCCAGTGGTGATGCGTCGTCAGGATGTGAGTGAGCGACCAGCCTTTTTCGGCGAGAGCTGCCTTGACCTCATCGGCGCTCGGCGCATCGATGCTGGCCACCACGCCTGCTTCCGCGTCGCGAATGAGCACGCCGTAATTGTCGGATAGGCAGGAAAACTGATGGATCTCGAGTTCGGCCATGATGTCGTTCGGGCTCCTGGCACAAGATTTCTGACTGCGGCGGCAGCCTAGCTAGGGTCTGTTGGCATTTGGCATGCTGACGCCAGTTTGCAGACGCCCTATGCCCCTCACCCTACCCCTCTCCCCGTGAAGTACGGGGAGAGGGAACTCGGCCTGTCGCGTTGCCATCGGCGGTGCAAAATGGCACGGCCGGATTCCCTCTCCCCGTAGCGCCACTTCGGCGCGTACGGGGAGAGGGTTAGGGTGAGGGGCAGCAGCGGCTCATGTCTGTCCCCGCGTGTCAAATGCCAACAGACCCTAGCATTGCGGCAAACGATTGCAACCGGCCGGTTCTTCTTGCGCCTGCTTGCGAGTGTATTTGTTGACAACGTACTCGGCGGTCGGATGTTGTGCCGGCATAGCCACCAAGTGCGTCAGCCCTCGGCCGGGACTCGAGCATTCGGCGGTCGGATGGGCGTGCCTTGAAGCCGTGCCGGTGCGGCGCGCGAGCCGGAGCCACGCCGTGGCTGCTTTGCCATTGCGAAGCCCTGCTGGTGGCTGGCGGCGGTGATCACCCCGAATTTCCAAAAGGCGCCACCAGCAATGGCCAGCATGCCTCCGCCAACAACTGCAAACTGGGCAGCATTGCTATCACCCAGCAAGTAGCCCACCTCAAACAAGAGGAACGGTCCGACCTGACCAATTGGCACCAGAAATCGATCAATCTCGTTTAAGACATGTCGCGACCGAGGCCCAACGCCCTCGCGCACTGCGGTCGCCAAATAGACGCGCCACAGCACGAACATCGTTGCCGCGGTGGTTGCGCCAGCGATGGCGATCGGCCCGAGCGCGTGGCTGGAGGCAATGCCGATCCAATTGGCGCCGAACAGGACGAGAGCGCAGAAACCGGCGCCTTCGAGCAACCCGGATGCTACAATCATCGCCGGCATCACCGGGTGGCGCCACGCCGGAATACCCCGGGCACGCCAGAGGATCATCGCCTGGCAGATGAGGAATGCAAACGCGCCGAGGCCCGCGACTGCAAAGACGGCAGGGCCCGGCCAAACCAATCCGGCGAGCACTGCCGCGCCGAATATCACGACGACATAGAGTTCCCGCGTCATCCAGGATGTTTGCGGCCGGGCAACCGCCCGCCAGAAACGCTCCTTGCGGCCGATCTTCAAGAACACGAAGAACAGCCCGACGGCCATCACGACACCGCCCAGGAAGTTCAGTCGGCCATGCAACGACGGTTCGATCCAGCCGCCGAGGGAGAAAAGCCAGAGCCAGACCAGGAAGCCCGAACTGATGCCGCCGAAGATCCAGTTCATCGCCGCCCGCCAGTCCCAGAACGCCTGGACGTTGCCAGCTAGCGGTGAGGCAGGGTCAGCAACCGGCTCATCTTCCGCAGTGGGTTCACCATCGCGTCCAGGTACGGCCGGCGTCGTATAGAGATACTTGATCTGCGGGTTCGTCTCAAGCTGCGCGTGCATCTGGAAGCTCGGATTGTCACGGACGAGGGTGGAGACCTCGCTTGCCGGATCGTTGTAGTCGCCGAACCGGATCGCCTGGGCGATGCAGGCCGCCGCACACGCTGGCGTCGCATCCGGTTCGACACCGGGCGTCTCGCCGCGCGCCAGGCCGCCGTCGACGCGGTCCATGCAGAACGTGCATTTCTGAGCGACGCCGATGCGGCCGGTATCGAACACGCGCTCCTCTTGCCGGGTGATCTCGTCCGCGAAATAGCCCTCGATCTCATGTGCGATGGTGCGCGCCTGATATGGACAGGCGACCGCGCAATAGCCGCAGCCGATACAGACGTCGTAGTCCATCGTGACGAGGCCGTCCGCGCGCTGCCGCGTTGCCCCCGTCGGGCAGACCGGCACACACGGCGGATTGGCGCAATGCTGGCAGCCGACGACAAGAAAGTGGCGCTGGACGTCGGGGAACTCCCCTTCCTCGATGTCGATCACCCGGCGCCACTGAACGTCGGGCAGCGTATTGTTCCAGTGCTTGCAGGCGATGGTGCAGGTCTGACAGCCGACGCAGCGGTTGACGTCAACCACCATGCCCCAACGCGGCGTGTGGCTGGGTTCATGGCACAGTGCGCGCGCCGGGCCTTGCGCACTCTCACTGTTCTGTTCGGATGGGGCGCTCACTCGGCGGCCTCGCGCTGGGCGAGGCTGGCGCCTGCGATATCGCCGTCGTAGGGGTTCATTTCCTCGACCGCCAGCGGCTTCTGCCGATCCCGTTCCGATGCCTTGTAGACTTTGACGCAGACGATGTCGGAGCCTGAGCCCGTCGAGTCGGTGAGTTTCAAGGAGATGTCGGTGACCGAGTTCAGGCTCGGCATGTTGAAGTCTTTCGCAACCGGCGTCTTCCAGTGGTCGAACTGGCCGATCATCAGGACGGTGTCGGGCCGGATGCCCTCGCGCAGCACGGCAGGCCCTTCGGTACGTCCCGTCACCGATTCGACGACGACCTGCTCGCCCTCTGCGATGTTCATCGCCCGGGCCCGTGTCCGGTTGAGGATCACGCCCTTGTGGCCGGCGATGTTGTCGGCGACCTCCTTGATCAGCGGCAACCCGACGTTGGCACCCCAGGCATACTGGAAGGAGCGCGCCGTCAGCGCCCAGAACGGGTATTCCTCGGGATCACGACCGAAATCGCGGACATAGCTGGTCCAGATATCGGGGAACGATTCGTACGTCGGCATAAACTCGTACTCGCGCAATTGCGTCTCCCACCAGTCGACGCCGATTTCGCCGAGTCGGCTGGCCAGTTCACGGCCGCGCCGGGTCAGCCGCTCCTGATAGGGCAGCTCGAAACGCAGGCCCTGTGCTTCGATCGCCGGATAGAGATACCAGTCGAGTTGCTTGAAGTCCTTGAGCATGTAGCCGTGCTCGCGGAACCAGGCGAGGTCGTGCACGTCTTGGCCATCCGACATGTCGAAGCTTGCAGCCTTGCACATGCTGTCCCAGACCTCATTGCTTTCCGGTGGCTGGCCTTCCTGCAGATTGAAATCGTACTTGCCGTCGCGCGCGAGGCGGGTACCGGCGGCACCGTTGTTGATCGCCTTGACATAATCGTCGAGCAGCCCGGCCTCCTGAGCGAAGCGCGTCACGATGTCGGTGATGTCCATCGTGTCACCGACGGGTTCGATCGCCTTGGCGCGAATTGCCCAGCCCTCGTGGTGCCAGAAATTCTCCTGAAACTTGGTACCGCCGATGCGGATCAGCTGCGTGCTTTCGAAGTCGGTCGATTCCGGCAATAGCACGTCGGCGAAGTGATTGGTCTCGTCCAGCGTGTAGGCGAACGCAATCGTGAAGGGGAAATTTGCAAGCTGCTCTGCGACAGCCGGCGCGTTCCACGAACTGATCGCAGGGTTGGTGCGGTAGCAGATCCAGATGTCGGGCGGATCCTGACGGGGCCATCGCGGCGGCTGATGCTTCTGGAACAGCCATGGCAGATGCGCGGGCCCGAGCGCCGGCGACCAGGGACTATCGGAGACCAGCGGAATGAGCGTCTTGTAGGCACTGCGGATATCGGGATTGCGGTTCCAGGTGTTGGCCGATGTCGGATTGAAGGCATAGCGCATGAAGCCGTCTTCGCCGGGCAGCGCAGAGCCGACGCGGGATGCCGACGGGCGCACCAGTTTCACCGTCGTGCCAAGCGTGCCGCCCGGCACCTCCAGCGCCCCGACGAGCACCGCGAGCATCGTGCGCGCCCAACAGGTGTGATAGCCGCCCCAGCCGTTGTTGACGCTCTTGCCAAGCATCACCGCGACCGGGCGGTAAGGCAGCGTCTTGCCCTCGATTTCAATGGTCTCACCGACGCACGCATGGGCGAGGTATTCATCGGCCACTCGCCGGATGGTCTCGGCCGGGATCTCGCATTCTGCTGCCGCCCACTCCGGCGTGTAGGATGCGATGTGATCGAGGAAGAGCTGGAACGACGGCTTGGCTTCGACGCTCTCATATTCCCAGCGTACGTCGTCGGGCCCGGCCTCGTAACCGCCGACCGTAAAACTGCCCTCCATTGCCGGATCGCCGATCTCGGCATCGAATGGCTTGGCGGTATTGTCGGCAAGGTCGAAGATCAACGGCTTGCCGTCGCCATCGCGCAGGAAATATCCCTTCGGCCCGACCAGATAGGGCGAGTTCGAGCGGAATTTGAGAAACGGCACATCGCAGACTTCGGCCCAGCCGCGTTCGTGGGCGATGCGGTTCAGCAGCGCGAACAGAAAGGCTGCATCGGTCTTCGGCTTGATCGGCACCCATTCGGCCGAGGCGGCGGCCGTAATCGACATGTGCGGCTCGACGTGCACGCGCTTGGCACCGCGCGACCGCGCATTCGCCTCCCGCCAGATGCCGACGACGCCGGATTGCGCTTCCGTGTTGGCGCCGCAGTTGAGGATGAAGTTCACATAAGGCGTGTCCGGTGCGACGGTGAAGGCGCGGTGCCAGAGTTCGCCGTAAAGATGTTCGGAGTGATAGCACTTGACGCCCTGGCCGGCACCAAAACCCTGATCAATCGGACCCCAGGCCGCCATAAAGGCTGGAAACGTGCCCATGTACTGTACGGGCGTGCCGCCGCCGCCCGTGGTCGTTGCCAGGCGCGGATGGCCGTTGTCGTTGAGCAATCCCCTGGCGCGCACGTCGCGGAACTTCGCACCGATCAATTCGAATGCCTCGTCCCACGAAATCGGCACGAAGCCCGGATCTTCGCCCCGGCCCTTTTTCGGGTTGGTGCGCTTCATCGGTTGCTTGATACGGTTCGGATTATAGGTTTTCTGGATCAGGCCGAAGGCCTTGACGCAGATCCGCCCGCCGCCCGGATGCTGATCAGCGATGTCGAAGTTTGCTTCGACGCGTTCGGCAACGCCGTCACGCACATGCACTTTGCCAAGGTCCGGGCCGGCGACGCACTGATAGCAGTAAAACGGAACCTTCTTGACGTCTCCGGATCCCTCGGTCGATGACATCGCCAATCTCGCCTTATCTATGTTTCGGGCGTTGATCTTGCCAGACATCCAGACACCTGCAAACCCTCCGGCAACCCGGCCGACTTCACTGGTGGCGCAACTTGTAGCGCTGGATCTTGCCGGTCGCGGTCTTGGGCAGTTCACCAATGTACTCGATCCATCTCGGGTACTTCCAGACGCCGACCGCCTCCTTGACGTGCGCCTTCAGTGCCTCGTCCAGGCACCGTGACGTCGCGCCGACTTTTAGGACCACGAAGGCTTTCGGCTTGACGAGACCGGCCTCGTCCTCCTTGGCGACTACGGCAGCTTCGAGAACGGCTGGATGCGAGATCAGCGCCTGTTCGACCTCGAAAGGCGACACCCAGCGTCCACCGACCTTGAGCATGTCGTCCGCTCGACCGCAGTAGTGATAGTAGCCGTCGCGGTCTCGGAAGTACTTGTCGCCGGTCCGTGTCCACCGCCCCTCAAACGTCGACAGTGATTTTTCCCGCTGGTTCCAGTAGCCCTCTGCAGCCGACCCCCCGCATACCAGCATTTCACCGATCTCATCGGTAGCGACGTCATGCCCATCCTCGTCGACGAGGCGCAGTTCATAGCCGTCAAATGGTTTGCCGGCCGTTCCGTAGCGCACGTCCCCCGGCCGGTTGGTCACGAAGGCGTGCAGCATCTCCGTCGAGCCGACGCCGTCGAGAATGTCGGTATCCATGCGTTGCCGCCACGTCCTGCCGATGTCGGCCGGTAGCGCCTCACCGGCCGAAACGCAGAGCCGAAGCCTGGCCGAGCTGTTTTGCAGTGTGCAGTCAGGCTCGGCGAGCAGGGCTGCATAGAGGGTGGGGACACCGAAGAACAGGGTCGGCTGTCGGTTGCGCAGAACCTCGAGGATCGTTTGCGGCGTCGGCCGTTCCGGCAGCAGCACCGTCGTTGCGCCGACTGACATCGGTATGGCCATGGCGGCGCCGAAGCCGTAGGCGAAGAACAGTTTGGCCGCCGCGAAGCAGACGTCGTCCTGCCTGATCCCCAAGACACCGTTGCCGTAGTGGTGGGCGACATAGGCCGGGCTTGAATGGATGTGCCTGACGCCTTTGGGATCGCCCGTCGAACCGGATGAATAGAGCCAGAAGGCAACTTCATCGGCGCAGGTCGCAACCGTTGTGAAGGTGTCGTCGGCGGCGGCCAGCAGATCGCCAAAGCGTGTATGACGGCCCGGGTCGGCGCCGACCACGATGACGTGTTCGAGAGACGGCAATCCGTCCAGGACCGGTTCGACCATCGCCAATAAGTCGGCCGATATGAACAACGCCTGCGCGCGGCTGTCCGACAGCAGATAGGCATACTGCTCTGTCGTCAGCAGCGTATTGAGGCAGACCGGCACAACGCCGGCCCTGAGCGCACCCCAGAACACGACCGGATAATCGACGGTGTCGAGCATCACCATGGCAACGCGTGCCTCGCGTCTGATGCCCAGTTCGCCAAGCAGGTTGGCAACCTTGTTGGACGCGAGCTGCAGCGCCCCATACGTCAGGCTGCGCTCGGGATCGACGAAGGCAATCTTGTCGGCAAGCCCGCGCCGCAGGTTGCGGTCGATGAAGTCGTCGACGGCGTTGTAATCACGGGGACAGGTCATCATGAAAGCCCGTGGATGGCGTAGGCGATCTGCCTTTGCACGCGTTGAAGTACACAGCAGTCATATATCAGTATTTCAGTACGATATTACTGATTAAATGTCGTTTCAAGCCGGATGGATCACGACATGGATATCCGGGGCGTGGGAAATTCCGGACTTCACACGGAGTTGGGCAGCACAGCCGAACCGAAGCTTCCAAAAAATGATGCTTTCGTTGAGTCACAAAATAGGTATAATGGTACGTAAATAATGTTTTTCTCGTAGCCAGGGGCGGCAACCTGATGAAACGACTGGTCAGCGTCCATATCAACGGTGTCCAGCACGACGATGCCGTGGCCGACAACCTCCTGCTGATCGACTATCTGCGTGACATCAGGCGTCTGACGGGTGCGAAGAAGGGATGTGATGGCGGCGAGTGTGGCGCCTGCACCGTACTGGTCGATGGCAGGCCCCGAGCGGCATGCATCACGCTGGCGGCAAGTTGCGATGGCTCGACGGTCGAAACCGTCGAAGGCCAGCTCGAGGACGGTCGGCTGTCGGCCGTGCAGCGCGCCTTCCACGAACACCTCGGCACGCAATGCGGGTTTTGTACGCCGGGCATGATCATGGCAACGGAAGCGCTATTGCGCCGCACGCCCGAGCCGGGTGAGGGCGACATTCGTTCTGCCCTCAGCGGCAACCTCTGCCGCTGTACCGGCTACGTCAAGATTATCCGAGCGGTGCACGCCGCAGCAGAAGCTCGGAGATCGCCATGACCGCAGGCCCGAAAATCGCCGGCCGTCCGATGCCGCTGATCGACGGCATTGAAAAAGTCACGGGCAAGGCGCTCTACACGGCCGATCTGGCGGCGGGCAGCGATGCGCTGGTCGGCCGCATCCTGCGCAGTCCGGTCAGCCACGGCCGGATCATGCACATTGATACGACCGAGGCCGAAAAGCTCGACGGCGTTCGGGCGATCGTCACGGGCGCCGACTGCCCGCACACATTCGGTGTCATCCCGATCGCCATGAACGAGTTCCCGCTGGCGCGTGATCGCGTGCGCTATCGCGGTGAGCCGGTTGCAGCCGTTGCCGCCTGTGATGCACCCACAGCCGAGCGCGCGCTGGCGTTGATCAAACTCGAGATCGAAGAACTCCCTGCTTTCTACTCGGCGCAAGATGCACGCGCGGCCGATGCAGTCCTCCTGCACGACGACAAGCCGGGCAATCTTGAACGCGAGGTCCACCACGAGTTCGGCGACGTTGCTGCCGGCTTCGCCGCCGCCGATCTGGTCTCATCGGCCCACTTCGATTGCGCCGAAGTCAATCATGCGCAGATGGAGCCACATGCGGCGTTGGCCGACTACGATGCCGAGCGCGGCCGTCTCACACTGCACTCGGTATCGCAGGTGCCCTACTACGTTCACCTGATGCTGGCCCGCTGCCTGGACATAGACACCTCGCGCATCCGCGTCGTCAAACCGTTCGTCGGCGGCGGCTTTGGCGCACGCACCGAGACGCTTAACTTCGAGCTGATCGCAGGTCTGCTGGCCCGCAAGGCGAATGCCCAAGTGATGATGCAGCTGACGCGCGAAGAGACCTTCATCACCCATCGCGGCCGGCCCGAAACAGCGATCGACCTGAAGATCGGGCTGACCAGCGAGGGCCGTATCACCGCCGTCGAATGCGAGGTGATGCAGCGGGGCGGCGCCTATGCCGGCTATGGCCTGGTCACGATCCTTTATGCAGGCGCCCTGCTGCAGGGCCTCTACGCCATTCCGGCGGTCAAGTACGACGGCTATCGGGTCTACGCCAACCTGCCGCCGTGCGGCGCGATGCGTGGCCACGGCACGGTAGATGTCCGCCACGCCTTCGAATGCCTGCTCGACCGTATGGCCCGCGAACTCGGCCTCGATCCTTTCGAGGTACGTCGCGCCAACATGCTCGACGCGCCGACACGCACAGCCAACGGACTAATGGTCAACAGCTACGGGCTCGCTGACTGCCTCGACAAAGTCGAAGCGGCGAGCGGCTGGCACGAGCGCAAAGCCAATCTGCCACCGGGCCGCGGGCTCGGCATGGCCTGCTCGCACTACGTCAGTGGGGCTGCAAAGCCCGTGCATTGGACCGGCGAGCCGCATGCCGTTGTCAACCTGAAGCTCGACTTCGACGGCAGCGTTACGGCGCTGACGGGAGCGTCGGACATCGGCCAGGGATCGACGACCATCGTTGCACTGGCAGCAGCCGAAACGCTCAGCGTCGATCCCTCGCGCATTCGCGTGGTGACCAACGACAGCGTGATCACGCCGAAGGACAACGGCTCGTACTCTTCGCGCGTGACCTTCATGGTCGGCAACGCCACGATCGAGGCCGCCCGCCGACTGCGCGAGGTCCTTGTCAAGGCGGCCGCCAAAAAGCTCGATGCCAGCCCGGACGATATCGAGTGCGATGCCGAAACTTTTTCGGTGCGCGGCAGCGAGCAGTCGATGATGTCGTTTGCCGAGGTAACGACAGTCGCCCTGGCCGACAGCGGCACGATTACCGTCAAGGGAACGTTCACCTGTCCGCCGGAAGCGCAGGGCGGCAAGCATCGCGGCGGCGCAGTTGGCTCGACCATGGGCTTCAGCTATGCAGCCCAGGTCGTCGAGGCCTCGGTTGACGAGGCCACCGGCCAGATCACGGTCGAGAAGGTCTGGGCGGCACTCGACTGCGGCTTTGCCATCAATCCGCTCGCCGTCGAAGGCCAGATCGAGGGCTCGGTCTGGATGGGCATGGGCCAGGCGCTCTCCGAAGAGACGCGCTACATCGACGGCCTGCCGGTGCATGCAAGCCTGCTCGAATACCGGATGCCGACGATGGTCGAATCCCCCGATATCGAGGTGCACATTGTCGAGAGCATCGACCCACTCGGGCCGTTCGGCGCGAAGGAGGCGGGCGAAGGGGCGCTGTCCGGATTTCCGCCGGCACTCGCCAACGCGGTTGCCGATGCGGTCGGCTTGGACATCGATCGCCTGCCCCTGACGCCGGACCGCGTGATGGAGGCCCTGGTCGAGGCGCGACGCAAAGAGCGGCGTGCCAACGCGAAACGGGAGGCATCATGATCGAAGCGCTCCCTGAATTTGCAATTCTGCGGCCAACGACGATCGACGAAGCAGTCGCGGCTGCCGCCGCAGACCCTGGCAGCCGGTACCTTGCCGGCGGCACCGACCTGATCGTCAACATGCGCCGGGGCCTGGTGGATGCGCCTAGCATCATCGACCTGAGCGGCATCGAGGAACTACGCCAGCTCCGATGCGATGACCAGGGCCTACTGATCGGTGCCGGCGTGACGTTAGCCGAAATTTGCGGGCATCAGGGCGTACGTGGCCAATACCGTGCCGTCGCCGAAGCCTGCGAAACGATCGCGGGCCCCAGCCATCGCGTTGCCGCCACGGTCGGGGGTAACGTCTGCCTCGACACGCGCTGCCTCTACTACAACCAGAGCCATTGGTGGCGCAAGGCGAACGACTACTGCCTGAAATACCGCGGCGAGATCTGCCATGTCGCGCCGCAGGGCAAGCGATGTCGGGCTGCCTTTTGCGGCGATCTCGCACCGGCACTCCTCGTCCTCGGCGCCGCCGTCGAGGTGGCTGGCCCGGATGGTCGCCGGCATCTCGCATTAGCCGATCTCTACCAGGAAGACGGTGCCGACCATCTGCAACTTGACCCAGGTGAGCTCATCACCACGGTTCGCGTCAATCCACCCCAAGCCGGCGTGATGACGGTGTCGGCCTACGAAAAGGTGCGGGTCCGCGGTGCGATCGACTTCCCGCTGGCCGGTGTCGCGGTTGCCTGCGATCGCCATCCGGATGGTGCCATAGCGCTAACCGTCGCCGTTACGGGCACCAACTCCCGGCCGATCCTAGTCGAAGGCACCGGCTCGATAACGCTGGACCAGGATCTCGAGGCAGAACTCACCACCCTCGAGAAGCTGGTGCAAAAACAGGTCTCGCCACAGCGCACGACCATCGCAGCCGCCCATTACCGCCGGCTCGCCGCTGCCGCCATCGCCCGGCGGCTGGTCAAGGGCTTGGTCGGCGAACTTCGGGCGGGGACGGCTGGCTGAGTTGGGGTCAGACGGTCTGAAGCAACGCAACCGTCGCTCCTCCCCGTCAGCGCCCCTCACGCCACCAGGCGATCGTGATCAGGAACAGCAGGGCGGCAAGGGCAGCAAAGCCGGTGAACATCGGGGTCAGGCGAACGCCACGCGTCACGTAGGCCTCGCGGTCCCGGAGGCCCATCCAGTTCGATCCCGAGAGCACACGCGCGGCCCGCAGCATCGTCACGCGCGGCACCGACACGCTCGCCGGGTCCGATGAGGCAAAGAGGCCGCCGCCCTTGGTCCAGAAGACGTTGCCGCCGGTCGCTTCGATCAGCGGCCGCAACTTCTCATCCGTCGCGGTAACATCAGACATCTCGCGCGGATCAGCGATGCCGGCATGGGCTACTGCTGTCAGCGTGCCGGTATCGGACTTGGTCTCGAACTTATAGAGGCCCGCCTGAGTTGCCTTCATCGTCGCCTGCCAGCGCCCGGCACCTGCTGCATCGAGAGTCAGCGTCGCAGACTTGCCGCCCGGTTCCGAGACCGTGACGGCGGGCACTTCGTCGTTCATCGAGCGCCGCTCGATCGTGATCGTCAGGCCCTTGGCGCTTGCCCGCAGGCGTTCTTCTTCGAGGTCCCGGTTCCTTCATCAGCCAGTGCGACAGTCGCCTGAGCAGCAGCGTGTGCGGGCCGCCGCCGTCGAACCGGCGTGCCCAGAGCCAGGCATGATCGGAGGTCAGTAGCGCCACCCGTCCCTTGCCCTTGCGGTCGAGCAGCAGGAGAGGTTTGTCCTCGACGCCCTGCATGATCGTGCGGCCGCGTTCGCGCGTGACGTCGATCTGGCGGTACCAGCGGCCCCACGTCGGATCCGTGATGTCGGCGCCCGGCAGATCATGGGTCACGGGATGGCGCTCACCGTCCTTGGTCAGGCGCGCGCGGAACGGCTGTTCGATAATATTGCCGGTCGGCATCGCCGGCAGTACGGGGAAGAGCGGCGTGCGCACGATCGAGCGTTGGCCCGCATAAGCCTCGCCGGCGGCAACCAGCAGTGCCCCGCCATGGCGTTCGACGTAGCGCGAGATGTTGTCGTAGTAGAGCAACTGCAGGATGCCGCGGTGCTCGTAACGATCGAACACAATGAGATCGAACTCGTGGATCTTCTGGCTGAAGAGTTCCCGGGTCGGAAATGCGATCAGCGAGAGCTGGTTGATCGGCGTGCCGTCCTGCTTGCGCGGCGGCCGCAGAATCGTGAAGTGCACGAGATCGACGGCCGCGTCCGACTTCAAGAGGTTCCGCCAGGTTCTCTCACCGGCATGCGGCTGGCCCGAGACGAGCAGCACGCGCAGGTTTTCGCGCACGCCCTCTGCCACCACGACAACGCGGTTGTTGGCTGCCGTCAATTCACCTTCGGTCGTTGCAAGCTCGAGTTCGACGATATTCTGGCCGGCATGCGGGAACTCCATCGGGATCGCGAGTCGATCACCGACGCGTACCTGGCGCTCCTCGTCGACCTCGCCTTCGCGCCGGATCTTGAGCGACAGCAGTCCATTACGTGACGATGGTGGCTTGCCGGCTTCCTTGATTCTGAGTTCGATGTCGCGCGACTGGCCGACGATGCCGTAGCGCGGCGCCTTGATCAGTTCGATGCGCCGGTCGAATTCATTGGGCCGGCCCGTCAGAAGGGCATGCACCGGCGCGTTGAAGCCAAGCTCCTTGACCTGGCCCGGTACGTCGTGGACCTGCCCGTCCGTTATCATGATGACGCCTGCCAGCCGGTCGGGCGGCGTATCGGCCAGCGCCTGGTTGAGATCGCCGAACACGTTGGTGCCGGAACGTGCGTTGTCGCTCGGGCGGGACGAGGTGATCCACTTGATTTCGAGGTTCTCGACGCGCCCGAGCTTCGCCTCGAGTTCCTTGCGGATGGCGGCTGCTTGTTCCGGCCGTTCGGCCAACGTCTGGCTGGTGCTCTCGTCGATCATGACGATTGCGATGTTGCCGAGGTTCTCGCGCTCTTCCTGGCGCAGCGTCGGGTTGGCGAGTGCAAAGATCAGGGCCGCGAGTGCCAGTGCTCGCAACAGCGCACCTCGACTGCGCCGGATCAGCAGGATCACAACCAGCACAGCGGCTGCAATCGCACCGGCCCAGAACAGGGGCGGCGGCAGCATCGGTGCAAAATCTAGTGACCAGTTCGACATCATTTCGCTCTTAAGCGTTTGCCTGTTCGCCCATTATTGCCCGAGCCGCTCGAGCAGGGCGGGAATGTGCACCTGATCGGCCTTGTAGTTGCCGGTCAGCGCATACATCACGATATTCACGCCGGTGCGGTAGGCCATCTCGCGCTGACGCTCGCCGCCCGGCACGACCGGGAACATCGCCAGATTGCGCTCATCAAGAGCCCAGGCCGAGGCGAAGTCGTTCGACGTCACCAGGATCGAGCTGACGCCGTCGACCCGGCTCTTGCGTTCCTCGTTGATCGCCGCCGAACCGCCGCCCGATTCGACCCATAATTCACCGCCATCCCAGCGGCCGGGGAAACGGCGTAACAGGTAGAACGACTTGGTCAGCACATGACCTTCCGGCACCGGCTCGAGACGCGGGATGTCGAGCTTGCCGATCAACCGTTGCAAGGGCGTCGGCTGGGTCGGGTCCGTCCGCTGGCTGAGCTCGATCGGGATGCCCTGGCCGAAGTCCTGGGTATCGAAGATGATCATGCCGCCCTGTTTCATGAAGGCATCGATCTTGGCGAGCGTCTTGGTGTCGAGTTCCTTGGCCTGGCTGGTGACCGGCCAATAAAGCAGCGGGAAAAAGGCGATCTCGTCACGCTCGATGTCGACGCCGACCGGCTCGCCCGGTTCGACAGCCGTGCGTGCTGTGAGCACTTTGACGAGACCCGAAAGGCCCGCCTCGCTCGTCCCGTCGGTGGTCGGCTCGCCGGTCAGCACATATCCGAAGGTCACGCGTCCGGTAACGCGCAGCGCCAGTGCATCGGCCTCCTGTTCTTCGCGTGTCGATGGCTTGGGTGCAGTACTGGTTGCGCCCGCCGGCTGGGCAATCGCAGCCGACGAACCGCCGCCCACGAGCACCGCGCCGGCAACCGCCAGCATCGCCGCCCCGACCAAGACTAGCACGCTTGCAGCACTCGTCCGTGGCGCACGTCTCTGCCCGAACAAACTGCCGCCCTGCAACAGTAGGATAGCGATGACGTCGATCAATAACAGCGCCAGCGCCGCACCGAGGAACCACGGCTTGAGCGATGTCGATGTCTGCCCGTCATAGCCGCGCCGGCGGACGCCGCTCGGCATCTCGGGAAGTGCTTTGAGTTCGGTCGTCTCGGTAATCACGTTGAGCGCCCTCGGACGGCCTGCTGCTCCATAGTAGCCCGGCGGATGCTTGATCGAGACGGCGGTTTTGTCAAACGCGGCCCGCCCGATCGTCTCCGCCGTCGGCGGCGGCGGGCGCAGATCGCCGAAGCCGTCGAGCACCTGGATTGGCGGCAGCACGTTTTGCGCCAGGCGCCGGGCCGTGTCGCCCGCCGTATTCGTCACCACACCATCCGCTGCCGCAGCACCACCGCCAAGTTTGCCGAGAGTTGCAATACGCCGGAGCATGTTCACGAACAGTCCCGACAGCGGCAGGTTCGACCACTTGGTATTGGCGGTGATGTGAAACAGCACAATGCGCCCTTCGCCATAATCATTCGATGTGACCAGCGGCGTGCCGTCCTTGAGGCGGGCCCAGACGTCGACATCCGGCCCGAGCCGGGTCGGATCGGCGAGCACCTGCCGGCGCACCAGCACCTCTTTCGGTGCATCGAGGCCGGCAAACAGGCTTTCGTCATCGAAGTCGGCAAGCGGTTGCGGCGTCGACCACGACAGCGCACCGCCAAGTTCGCGGCCGCCGAGCCTGAGCGCGATCGGCAGCAGATCATCACCACCCTTCTCGAGACGCGGTCCTGCGAAGCGCACCAGCAGGCCGCCGCCTTTCGCCCACTCGCGCACCTTGTCGGCTTCATCGTCGGCCAGCGTACCAATGTCGGCCAGGATCAGAATGGACGGCTTTTGCGCAAGAATGCGGTCGAGACCGGATGCGAGGTTGGCATCGTCCGTCTCGACCAGTTCGGCGAACGGTCCGACCGCCTTTCGAATGTAATAGAGCGGATCGAGCAGCGGCTGGGCTTCTTCCCGGGCACTGCCGGCGATGATTCCGACGCGGTTCCACTTCGTGCGCGCATCCATCAGGCTGACGGCACCGGCCGAGCGTTCCGTCGCAATCGTGATACGCGATACCTGATTGCGCAATTCAAGCGGTAACTCGAAAGATACCGCAGCGCGTTTTTCGCCCGGCGCCAGCTTGAAGCGGGCTTCTCCGAGCCGCTCGCCGCGATTGGAAAGCGCCAGCACGAGGCCTTCGTTGGAAGCACCGTCGGCACGGACTACGGAGGCTTCGAGCCGCCCTCCTTGGCCGATGCTAGCGAAGACGCCAAGAGCCTCATTGCCATTGCCGGTCTCGACAATGGTGAGACCACCACTGGCAAGACCCGCGAGCTCGGTCGCAAATGTTGCAGCATCGCCGTGATCGATACCATCGCTCAGCCAGACGATACTGGCGTCTCCCTGATTGCCGAGCGCCGCCTTGAGGCGGTTGAGGGCCGGCATGCGCTCGGGCCCATGGGCCTGCGGGATCACGGCCGCCGCACGGGTTCGCGCGGCTGGCGGCGCCTCGATCCGGGCCAGCGTGTTGGCGGCATCGGCGGTCGCAACGATCACCAGCGCACGCCCGCGGCTTTCCGCTTCGTCGATCAGCCGGTCGACCATGCGCGCACGCTCCGACCATTGCGCCGCAGCGCTCCAGCCGTTGTCAATTACCAGGGCGACCGGGCCGCCGCCTTTGAGGACGCTGCCGCGATCGGGATTGAGCACCGGCTCGGCCAGCGCCAGGATGATCAGGGCTGCCGCCAGCAGGCGGATCAGCATCAGCCACCACGGCGTCTTGTGCGGCGTCTTCTCGCGATTCTCGATGCCGACCAGGATGCGGGTCGGCGGAAACTCGATCTGGCGCGGCCTCGGCGGCACGGTGCGCAGCAGCCAGTAGATGATCGGCAGGGCTGCGAGACCGGCCAGCAGCCAGGGGTTCAGGAATGCAAGTGCGCCAATGCTCATCTGCCCCACCCCGTCATGCGACGCCGCGGGTCAGTCCCGCGAACTGGCCGCGCCCTCCGTCCTGCAATCGCATCGACAGGCTGAGCAGCGGTTCGGCCGCCGGCCGGTCGGTGTGATGTATCAGGAACGACCAATCCATGCGCGTTGCCTCCTGGCGCAATTGATCGCGGTGGGCCTTGAGTTTCGTCTGGTAGTCCTCGCGGATCGTCTCGACCCGGTCGGCGAGCCAGCTTTCGTTGCTGCCGAGCGCCAGGAATTCCGCCCGGCCTTCCCAGGGCAGGGTTTCTTCGGCGGGATCAGCAATCATGATCAGATGGCCCTTGGCGCCGTTGTCAGCGAGCACCTTCATGCGCTCGATCGTGATCTCCGGCGGATCGAGAAAATCGGAGACCAGCACGATGCCGGCGTGGCGGGCGACCGTTGCCGCCGGCGGCTGGCTGTCGACCAGGATCGCCGAACTCTGATTTTCGACTAGTGTTTCCACCATCCGTGTCGTCGCCCGGCGGCTCGCCGTTGGCCGCGAGAGGCCGAGGTAGGCGACCCGTTCCCCGGCCCGCACCAGCATTTCCGCCGTCGCGAGCAGCAGGACCAGCGCCCGGTCGCGTTTCAGTGTTTCGGAGAGATGACTGCGAAACACCATCGACGGTGAAAGGTTGGCCCAGAGCCAGAACGTATGGGCTGCCTCCCATTCGCGCTCGCGCACATAATAGTGGTCCGAGCTTGCCGAGCGGCGCCAATCGATGAGGGCTGCATCATCGGTCTGCTCGTACTGTCGGAACTGCCAGAACGTCTCGCCCGGTCCCGATCGGCGGCGGCCGTGAATACCGTGCATGATCGTGTTGGCAACGCGCATCGCCTCGACCAGGAGATCGGGCAGGCGTTCGGCCAGTTCGAGTGCCTCGCCTTCAGCGGCGATCGCCGGTGACGGCCCACTGTCGCTGCCCTGCAAGCCGCTTTTCGCAGCCGCGCTCATCCGGCCGATCAATGCCACCTGGCCTACTCCAATGCGCCGGCGAGATCGGCAATGATCGAGGCGATGTCGCGGTCTTCGGTGCGCGCGGCAAAGGTCAGCGCCATGCGATGCTTGAGCACCGGTTCGGCAAGCTCGATGACATCATCGACCGATGGCGCCAGGCGGCGGTCGAGCAGTGCCTTGGCGCGTACGGCCAGCATCAGCGCCTGGCTCGCGCGCGGGCCGGGACCCCAGGCGATGTAGTTGTTGGTCACTTCGTTCGAGCTTTCGCCGGGACGGGCCGAGCGCACCAGCTCGAGGATCGCCTCGACGACTTTGTCTGAGACCGGCATCTGGCGCACCAGCTGCTGAATTTCGATCAGCTCCGGCCCGGACAGGATCGCCATCGGCTGACGCGAACCCGTGCCTGTCGTCTCGATGAGCATGCGCCGTTCGGCATCGATGCCAGGATAGTCGACATCGATCTGCAGTAAAAAACGGTCGAGTTGCGCTTCGGGCAGCGGATAGGTGCCTTCCTGCTCAAGCGGGTTTTGCGTCGCGAGCACATGAAAGGGTGTCGGCACGTCGTGGCGGGCACCCGCCACCGTAACGTGATGTTCCTGCATCGCCTGCAGCAGCGCTGACTGGGTGCGCGGGCTCGCACGGTTGATTTCGTCGGCCATCAAGAGCTGCGTGAAGATCGGGCCCTTGATGAAGCGGAAGGCCCGTTCGCGCCCGCCCGCCGACTCTTCGAGCACTTCCGAGCCGATAATGTCGGATGGCATCAGGTCCGGCGTGAACTGAATGCGTTTCGAATCGAGCCCGAGGATGGTGCCGAGCGTGTCGACGAGCAGCGTCTTGGCAAGGCCCGGCACGCCGATCAGCAGGCCATGGCCGCCGGCGAGGATCGTGATAAGGGCGCGCTCGATGACGCGATCCTGGCCGAAGATGACGGTCGCCGCACTTTCACGGACTTCAGCCATCCGTTTGCCTGCGGCCTCGATCCGGGCGATGATCTCCTCGCCCTGCTCAGTTTCGTTGACTTGGGTGGTGGTGTTCATGGCGCTACTATAGGGTCGCTTGTAATCGGGTGGAACCTTGGCAGAGTGAAAGTGGTCACATTGTGTTGGGCGTCGTCGGATACGCAGACAACCAAGGTGGTCAGGCGAACTTATAGCAAATCCACCAGGATACCGCACAAAAGAGCCTAAGGCTGAATTCGGGGATCGAAAAGAAGGTTGATCGATGGTCGATGCCGCTGGCGCAGACGTTAACCGCATTCAAGGTTTGAGCGATTTTATTGCCGCCCAGGACATGACCAGCCTGCCGCCGGTCGAGCGCTGGGACCCGCCCTACTGCGGCGATATCGGCATGGCCATCAAGTCCGACGGCACCTGGTTCTATCAGGGCTCACCGATCGGCCGCATGCCGTTGGTCAAGTTGTTCTCCCGGGTCCTGCGCCGTGACGAAGACGGCCGCACATATCTCGTGACCCCGGTCGAGAAGATCGATATCGCGGTCGAGGATGCGCCCTTCCTGGCGGTTGAAATGCAGGTCGAAGGCGCCGGCCCCGACCAGCAGCTGATTTTCCGCACGAACGTCGACGATATTGTGCACTGCGGCGCGGACAATCCGTTGCGCTTTGAAACCGAGGCGGCAAGCGGCGGCCTCAAGCCCTATCTGCTCGTGCGCGGCCGCCTCGAAGCCCTGGTCACGCGTGCCCTATATTATGATCTTGTCGAGCTTGCCTTATCGACCAGCGAGCGGCCGCACGGCATATCTGCTGATCAACTAGGGCTCTGGAGCGGCGGTGAATTCTTCGAGCTTGCCGCCGGCTAGAGATCATCCGATCGGATGGAACCGCGTAGCGGTTCTGTTCCGCGCGGATAAAGATGCTCTATCTGTTTCATTTCTAGAGCAATTTCCATCCGACCGGACGGCATCGAAATGTTCGCACCCGATTCCGTCCGGTCGGATATTGCTCTAGTTAACCACGAATTCACCATCGACCAATTGCAGCTCGGCGGGCGAAATCAGCCGCTTGTGGGCCACGTGGATCTTGAAGAGCTGCCCATCAAGGTTTTGTGACCAGAACGTGAGAAACTTGTGCAGCCGGGGAAAGGTCGGGTGCTGGTCGTAGTCCTGCCAGATGTAGCTTTGCAGAAGCGATGGATAATCGGGCAGCCGATAGAGAATTTCGGCCGTCGTCAGCGAAAAGCCACGCAGGGCTTGATCGGAAAATCCGCGATCGACCATGAAAGCTCCTTTCACCTTGACGATTCCTAAAGTAATAGGATGGCACGAAGATCATAATTTTCAATTGCGAAATCAATAAGTTGGCAGCATATCTCGGCGAGTGCTGCCAGGGTTCGCTGGTGCGGGAACTCGCGCTGCGCGTTTCTTTCAAGGCAGATCCACGCTCACCATATTCCAAGTTGATGAGATTGCTTCGGCGACCGCCGGAGCAACAAAAGGTTGGTTCTCAAACGAAAGGACGGGCAGATGCAAACCTCACTGTTCATCGCCAAGCTGCTTGGCCCGGTGTTTCTGGTCATGGGGCTCGTAGTCCTGTTCGATGCGGGCCGTTTTAAGACGATCGCGCGCGAGTTCCTGCAGGGCGAAGCGTTCATTTTCCTGTCAGGTCTGATCACGCTGCCGCTTGGTCTCGCGATCGTGAACACGCACAACGTCTGGACCTGGGACTGGCGCCTCGCGATCACACTGTTCGGCTGGCTTGGCGTCTTTGCCGGCATCTTGCGCCTGACGCTTGGCGGGCAGCTCAGGAGCTTTGGTGCATCGATGATCGACAATCAGGTCGTGATGCGCGCGGTTGGTGCACTGATGTCCGTTCTCGGTGCCTGGCTTTGTTGGATCGCCTATCTGAGCTGACGGGGAGGCCCGGCCGCTGATCGCCAATTTGGTTCAGCAAACCGGTTCAACGCCCCCTCATGACCCAAACGCTCGAGGTGCCGAGCAACGCTGCCGCGCCGGCATATATCGCAAATGCCGGCAGCACCGGGAACAACAGGCCTGCTGCCAGCGGTCCGGCACCTGCGCCGATGTCCCGCCATGTCGCCTGCCGTGCGAGCGCAGAGACACGGGCCGGTCCCGGAAACGCCTCGGCAACGACCGGTGCTGACAGAGGTTGCAGCAAGGCGCGCAGCGTTATGACACTGATCGCACCCACCCAAAGCAGCGGACTGCCGAAGCCCTGCATCAGCAGGCCGAGGCAGGCGAGCAGTGACACGATCACCAAGACGCGACGCGCGCCAAATGATTGCGCCCAGCGGCCGCCGACGGGTGAGAGCAGAATCTCAAAAAGATAGCGCAGCGACATCGCAAGACCCGCCGCAATCGCAGCCCCTTCCGGCATGCTTGCTTTGGCGAGCAGTGCCAGACCGAAGATGAAAAGCCCGTCCAAGGCAAAGCCCATGCAGAACGACCACACGCTGATCGCCCCGGGTCTCGCAAATCTCGGGCCCGAGGACAGCAGATGTTCCGGTTCACTAGGGAGGCGCATGGCGAATGGCAGGGCCAGCAGTGCGATACCGGCAAGCACGGCAAAGACAAACCTCGGGCCATAGAATTCGGACAGGAAGGCGCCTGCGATCAGCCCGAACGTTGGCCCGCACGCAATGATCGAACGCGACCAGCCGCTGCGGCGGGCGGCGCCCGCCGGCTCAGCCGTCGGCAGGGCATGCACGGCGATGTTCATGGCCGCAAACGACAACCCCCAAATGAGCCGCGCAATGACCAGCAGCCAGACGCCACTGAGCACCGCATAGCCGGCGGCAGCGAGGAAGGCACCGGTTGCCGCGATCGTGCAGGCTGCCCGGGGGCCGCGCCGGGCGTAGAACCCGGCAACCCAGCTGTAGCCGATGATCCGGACAATCCGGTTGGCGGCAAGCAGCAGTCCGACCTCCGGCAATGCCACGCCGAAAGCGGCTGCATGAATAGGCAGGAGCAGGTAGAGGACCGTATCTCCGGGCAACGCCAGAGACAGCATTGTCGACGCATTAAAGGTCGCGCGATCCGCACGCGAAGAATCCAAACGTCGCCTCCCCGAAATTCGATCGTGATGCAGCCAAATCCTGCTCGGGCCAGCCAAGGCGCCAGGTCGGCCTGCAGATGCCGGTTTGAACCCGATCACAAACGTGCGATCATCTCTTGCGGCGATCCAAATGACAAGCAAAGCCTGAGCTTACCACAATGGACTACACGACACTCGGCGCGACCGGCCTCAAGGTCAGCGTCGCAGGCCTCGGCTGCGGCGGCAACAGCCGCGTCGGTCTCGGCCGCGGTGCCAGCTTCGATGAATGCGTTGACATCGTGCGCACCGCGATCGATCTCGGTGTCAACTTCCTCGACACGGCGGAAAACTACGGCACCGAGGAGATCGTCGGCGCCGCCGCCAGGCACTATGACCGCGACAAGCTGGTGATTTCGACCAAGGCGATCCTCAAGGGCGGCGATGCGACACCGACAGCCATTGGCGAAAGGATTGATGCCTCGCTCAGGCGCCTCGGCCTCGAAACGATCGACGTCTTTCATCTCCATGCGGTGGCACCTGCCGATTATGCCCAAGCCCGAGATGTGCTCGCGCCCGCTTTGGTCGAGGCTCGTGACGCCGGCAAGATCCGCTTTATCGGCATTACGGAGACCAGCCCCAACGATCCCGACCAGCGCATGCTGCGCGAGGCGATCTGCGAGCCTCCCTGGGAGGTCATCATGCTCGCCTACAGCCTGATGCATCAGAATGCACGGCGCCATGTCTTCCCGATCACTCAAGAGCGCGGCATCGGCACGCTGTTGATGTTCGTCGTGCGCAATTTCTTCAGCCGGCCGGAGAACCGGCGCCAGGCATTGGCGCAACTCGTCGAAACGGGGAAGCTGCCGGCCGAATTCGCAGCTGAAGGTGATCCGTTTGCCTTCCTCATGAAGGAAGGCGGCGCCGAGAACCTGACCGACGCCGCCTACCGTTTTGCCCGCCATCAGCCGGGTGCCGATGTCATCCTGTTCGGCACCGGCAACAAGGCTCATGTCAGGGCCAACGTCGAGTCGATCCTGCGACCGCCGCTGGCACCTGAGGTCGTCGCGAAAGTGCACGAGATGTTCGGTCATCTGAGCGGCGTTGGGCTCGATCTGCCGGACCATGTCATGGCGAAGAAGGCAGGCGGACCTTAGCCGGTGGCCGATCCCGAACGACTTCAGGTCCTGAGCGACACCGAACGAGCCTTTGTCGATGCTCTGAAGGTGGCGCGCATGGCGACCGCTGATCGCGATGGCGCACCGCATGTCGTACCGATCTGCTTTGTCGTCAAAGGCGATACGCTCTACGTCACCGTCGATGAAAAGCCGAAGCAGGCGACTGCCCGGCCGCTCAAGCGCTTGCGAAACATAACGGAGAACCAGCAGACCGCGGTGATCATCGATCGCTATTCAGACGACTGGAACCTGCTCGGCTGGGTGATGCTGCGCGGGCGGGCCGAGGTGATCGGATCGGGCGAGGAGCATGAGCGTGCGCAAGCCGCGCTGCGCGAACGCTATCCGCCTTATCGTGACATGCAACTCGAACATCTTCCCGTCATTGCGCTGCGCATTTCCCGCGTCACAAGCTGGGGCAATCTCGACGTCGATGAATTGCCGTCTGGGGGTCGATAGTCCTGGAATAACCTGCTGATTGTGCGCATAGTCACGGGCATGGCAGGTGCAGAAGCAGGCACCGGTGCGAGACAATTTGCGTGGAGGCCCAAATGAAATTCGGCGTGTTCAATTTTCCGACCGACTACGGCATCAATATCACCGAGCTTGCCGTTGCACTCGAAGCACGCGGCATCGAATCCCTGTTCGTGTGCGAACACACCCACATCCCGACCAGCCGCAAGTCACCGTTCCCCGGCGGTGGCGACCTGCCGAAGAAGTACGTGCACACCCTCGACCCGTTCGTCGCGCTGTCGTTTGCAGCGGCGGCAACCAAAAAGCTCGTGCTTGGCACCGGCATCTGCCTGCTGCCGCAGCATGATCCGATCGTGACGGCAAAGGCCGTCGCAAGCCTCGATATGCTGTCCGGCGGGCGCGTCGAGTTCGGCATCGGCGGCGGCTGGAATGTTGAGGAAATGAACAACCACGGCGTCGAATACAAGACGCGCTTCAAGCAGATGCGAGAGCATACCGAGGCGATGAAGGAGATCTGGACCAAGGACGAGGCGAGCTATCACGGCGAGTTCGTCAACTTCGATCCGATCTGGTCCTATCCCAAGCCGGCGCGCAAACCGCATCCGCCGATCCTGCTCGGCGGCGAAACGGACTACACACTGAAGCGGATCGTCGAATATTGCGACGGCTGGATCCCTCGCGGCAACATGAACTTCGAGCCCAAGGCCAGCATGAAGCGCCTGCACGACATGGCCGACAAGCATGGCCGTGATCCAAAGGAGCTGTCTGCCACGCTGTTCCGCGGCCCGACTTCGAAAGAGGCCCTGGACGCCTGTCGCGAGGCTGGCATTGACCGAGTGCTCTATGAAGTGCCGGACGGCTCGCGAGACGACGCGTTGCGCGCAGTCGATGACGTCGCGGCACTTATGTCGTAGGACAAAGACGGCGATGCATTCGTCCCCGCTGTGGCTGCCTGCACAACGTCTTCGGGCCTCGTGCAGGCAGTTCACGGGCACTGCCGCGTCATCACTTTCACATTGAAACCATGCGACCTCAATCACACACATTCTGCGTCGCGCCTATGATGGATTGGACGGACCGGCATTGCCGCTACTTCCATCGGCTGATTTCGCGCCGCACCCGGCTTTACACGGAGATGATCACGGCCGAGGCGATACTGCATGGTGATCGCGATCGGCTGCTGGCGTTCAACGAGGCCGAACACCCGGTCGTTCTGCAGCTCGGCGGCTCTGACCCGGCCAAGTTGGCTGGCGCGGCAGCCATCGGTGCGTGTTACGGCTACGATGAGATCAATCTCAATGTCGGCTGCCCGTCCGACCGGGTGCGTAGCGGCCACTTCGGCGCCTGCCTGATGGCGGAGCCGGAACTGGTTGCGCGTTGCGTCGCTCAGATGAACGACATGCTCGACATGCCCGTCACCGTCAAATGCCGGATCGGCATCGACGAACAGGATAGCGAGGCCGATTTCGACCATTTCATCGAAACCGTTGCAGGTGCAGGGTGCTCGATATTCATCGTACATGCACGCAAGGCGTGGCTGCAGGGATTGAGCCCCAAGCAGAACCGCGAAGTGCCGCCGCTCGATTATCAGCGCGTCTATCGGCTTAAAGCGCGGCGGCCGGATCTGACCATCGTCATCAACGGCGGTATCGCCTCGCTGGAGGAGGCGCAGGCGCATCTGGCGCATGTCGACGGCGTCATGCTCGGGCGTGCCGTCTACCAGCGGCCGTGGCTGCTCGCCGATGTCGACCGGGACCTGTTCGGCGACAACCGGCCGCTGCCGGTAAGACGTGACGTGCTTGCCGAAATCGCCGACTATGCCGATGGCCATGTTGCGCGCGGCGGCCGTCTCAACAACGTTGCGCGTCACATCCTGGGGCTCTATCACGGAGAGCCGGGCGGCCGCCTGTTTCGCCGCCACATTGCCGAGAACGTGGCTGGCAGCGGCCGCGGCGGCGACGTGCTCCGTGAAGCCTGTCGCGTGGTCGAGGCTGCTGCCGAGGCGCTCGATCGACGAGTCGGCGAACCCGCCTGAGGTCTTCGAACAGTTACGGGGAAAGATTGACGAATGGAGCACGGTCTCGCCGTCGGCGATGTGCTGACGATCCTTGCCGCCCTGCTTGCTACGGGGCTTGCCACCGGCTTTGTTTCGGGCCTGCTAGGCATTGGCGGCGGCGGCCTGCTGGTGCCTGTGCTCTACGAAGTGTTCGGCGTGATCGGCGTTAGCGACGAACATCGTATGCATCTGGCGATCGGCACCTCGCTTGCCGTGATCATCCCGACCTCGTTGCGCTCGTTTGCGTCGCACCGGGCACGCGGCGGCGTCGATCTCTCGATCGTGCGCCGCCTCGCTTTGCCGATCCTGATCGGCGTTCTGCTCGGCAGCCTGATCGCGAAATGGAGCTCGGGCCTGACGCTCAAGTGGGTTTGGGTGGTATTCGGTTCGTTGATGGCGGCCAAGATGCTATTCGGGCGCGAGAGCTGGCGGCTTGGTGACGAGGTGCCGCAGAGCCGCCTGGTCGAGGCATACGGCGTCGTCGTCGGCACCATCGCGACGATCATGAGTATCGGCGGCGGCGCCTACATCACGGCGCTGTTGACGCTTTACGGCCGGCCGATCCAGAAAGCTGTTGGCACGGCAACCGGTTTCGGGCCGCTGATTGCGCTGCCGGGCATGCTGGGCTTCATGTGGGCCGGCTGGACGGCCGAGGGGCTGCCGCTGGGCTCGCTGGGATATGTCAATCTGCTCGGCTTCGCAGCCCTGGTGCCCACCGGCGTGCTGATGGCGCCGGTCGGTGCCCGCGTCGCGCACGGCATTTCAAAACGAACGCTCGAGATCGCCATGGGCTTGTTCATCGCGACGGTCTCGTTCCGCTTTCTGCTCGCAATCCTGATGGGAACGTGACGGCCGGTTTGTCAGCGCACTATCGCTTACTCGTCAGGTTCGGCAGCACCAGCACGCTGAACAGGGCGGCGCAGATCAGAACAAGGGACACGAGATCGCGTCCGCCGATCGGCTCGCCGACGATCAGCGCGCTTGAAATGACGCCGATCACCGGTACGGCCATCGTGCCGATCGCAGCGACGGTTGGTGTAAACAGGTGCACGATCCGGTAGAACGCCCACTGCCCGAAGATCATCGGCAGGAGGAACACATAGGCAAGTGCCAGCCAGACCTCGCTGCGGAAGGCGGATAGATCGGGAAATGGCTGCAGCGCCATTGCGCCGAGCGTGATCGGCACCGCGCCGATCAGCAGCATCCAGCCGGTCGTGACGCCGACGCTGGTCGACCATCGAAAGTGCTTGAACAGCACGGTGCCGAGCGCCCAGCTCAAGGCCGCACCGAGCATGAAAAAAGATCCGATCGGTGCCGTCTGGAAAACCACGAGGTCCGGACCGATCAGCACGCCAAGTCCCACCAGGCCGAGTGCCAGGCCGGCCATGCGATCTCTTGTGAGCCGCTCTTCGAGAATGATGACCGAGTACATCGCAGCCCAGAGCGGCATCGTATAGGCGATGATCGAGGCGCGGCCGGCCGGCATGTTGGCGATGCCGTAGCCGGTGAACAGGTGCCAGCCGACGATCGCAAACACCGAGCACATCAATAGCGCCGGCACATCGCGGGCCTTAGGCGTGAGGCGGGCGCCGCCGGCAGCCGAAATCGCGAGCAGCCCGAAGCCGCCGATGATTACGCAGGCCGAGCGAAACCACCAGACAGGCGCCTGGCTGAGCGCGATCTTCAACACCGGCCAGTTACAGCCCCAGACGATCGTCAGCCCGGCGAGCAGCAACAGCCCCGCAATCGGGACGGTTTGCTGCACGGGCCGGACGGTGCGGCCCGCACGTGCGCTCATTCGCTCGGATGCCATGCTGCGCAAATTCTTCGACATAATGCTACTCGGCAGCCAGATTGCTGCCGTCCTTTGCCCCTCACCCTTGCTAACCCTCTCCCCGCACGCGCCGAAGTGGCGTTACGGGGAGAGGGAATCTGGCTGTGCCATCTGGCTCAGGCAATACAAAGTGACGGGCTTGTTCCCTCTCCCCGTACTTCACGGGGAGAGGGTTAGGGTGAGGGGCATAGGGCGGTCGCAATGAGGGCAGATGAGTAGCAAAAGACAAGGGACCATCAGATCTTCTGATTGTACTCGCCGACCTCGTGATGTTTGGCAAGCTCGCGGTCGATGTCGGCGAAGATCGCGCGCATGTTTGCCTCAGCCGTCGGGCTTTCGACGACCACGACGAGTTCGGGCTTGTTGCTCGAGGCGCGCACCAGCCCCCAGGTGCCGTCTTCGAGAACGACGCGGATGCCGTTGACGGTGATGACGTCGGCAATCTTCTGGCCGGCGATCTCACCGCCGGCATCTGCCAGCCCCTTGTAGTGGTCGATGACGCGACCGACGACCTGGTATTTGATCTCATCAGCGCAGTGCGGCGACATGGTTGGCGACTGCCAAGTTTGCGGCAGGTCGCGCAGCAGATCGGCCATCGACTTCGTCGGGTTGCGATCGAGCATGTCGCAGACCGCCATTGCTGCCACCAGACCGTCATCGTAACCGCGGCCGAGCGGCGGCTGAAAGAAGAAGTGGCCCGACTTCTCGAAGCCGACGAGGGCGCCGATCTCATGTGTGTGGCGCTTCATGTAGGAATGGCCAGTCTTCCAGTAGACCGTCGAAGCACCGTTTTGCCTGAGCACCGGATCGGTCATGAACAGGCCGGTCGATTTGACGTCGGCGACGAATTTCGCGTCGCTGTGTTGGCTCGAGATGTCGCGGGCGAGCATGACGCCGACCTTGTCCGCGAAGATTTCATTGCCCTCGTTATCGACCACGCCGCAGCGGTCACCATCGCCGTCGAAGCCGAGTGCGACGTCGGCCTTGTGTTCACGCACGGCATCCGCCATCGCATGCAGCATGGCGAGGTCTTCAGGGTTCGGGTTGTAGCGCGGGAAGGTGTGGTCGAGTTCGGCATCGAGCGGGATCACATCGCAGCCGATGGCTTCAAGGACGCGCGGTGCAAAGGCGCCGGCCGTGCCGTTGCCGCAGGCAGCCACGACCTTGATCGGGCGCGAGAGTTTCGGCCGATCGGTGAGGGCTGCGATATAGCGCTCCGCCATGTCGGCAACGAACACATAGCGCCCGCCGCCCGGCGCCGCGAATTGGCCGGATAAAACGATATCCCTCAGTTCCGACATTTCTTCCGGCCCGAAGGTCAGAGGCCTGTTGAGCCCCATCTTGATACCGGTCCAGCCGTTGTCGTTGTGGCTGGCAGTAACCATCGCGACGCCTTCAACGTCGAGGGCGAACTGGGCGAAGTAGGCCATCGGCGACAAGGCGAGACCGATGTCGTGGACCTCGAAGCCGCCGGCCAGGAGGCCGTTGATCAGCGCCTGCTTGACGGCGGCCGAATAGCCCCGGAAGTCGTGGCCGACGACGATCCGTTTCGCCACGCCGCGCTTGTCGAAGACGCCGGCCATGCCGAGGCCGATGCATTGCAGCCCCAGAAGATTGATTTCCTCAGGGTAGCGCCAGCGCGCGTCGTACTCGCGAAACCCGGTCGGCTTGACCAGGGGCAGGTTTTCGAAGTCCGGCGTATTGGGCTTCAGGTCGGCGCGCGGCGTCGGCAGCATGGACGGTATCCCTCTCAGGCGGCATCTGCGCCGCTGTGCGGTCAACCGCTTAGATAAAAATGAACGCCGGTGCAAACGGCGTCGCATTGCTTCGTAACCGGCCCGAGCCGAATGCACCGGCACAAAGGAGATTGCAGCACTGTCGGAGAGTTATTCCGATCCTCAGAATGGAGATCGGAAGGCCTCCTGCGCCCATTCGGGTCTGGGCTGCAGCAGCGGATTTTGAAACGGTTGGATCGGCTGCGGCGGCCGGCTGTTCGGGCGCGGATCGTTGCGCAGCCGGACGCTGCGGCGCTGCCGGCCACGCGTGCGCGAAGCTTTCTGCCCGTTGCCGCCCTCGTCTTGCGCTTTTTCTTCGGCAGGGCGTTGATAGGGCGACGGCAGGCGCACGGTCTGAAACGGGGTTTGTGCCTCGTCTTCTACTTCTGGGCCTGGTGCCGTCGCTTTGCTTGCATCATCAGTGATCGCTCCGGCACCGAGGGCGGACGGCTGAGCCGTGAGCGCGGCGGTCGGCTCGGCTTTTGTAAGATCCGCAACAGCCGGTTCCAACGGCGCCGCCTCAGGCGCTAGTTTCGGGGCGGGAAATTCAATCGCACCGCTCGGCGCCGTCGCTACAGAGGCCGCACGCTGCGAATTCGGTGCCGGCAATTTCACACTCTTTGAAGGTTGCGGCAGCTTGACGTGCCGGTCCGGTGCTGGCGGGCTGTCGACGATCCACGCCTCGGTGTCGACCACATCGCCGGTTGCATCCAATCCGGCACCGGGTGCGATGATTTTGACGGCGGCCTTTTCGGTCAGCACCTGGATTGGCGAGCGCGCCGGGCTTGGCGGTATCGGTGGCTGGAAGCGATAATCGCCGGTGTAATTCATGCGCTTGTCCGGCGGCAGGCTCGGCAGATCGACTTCGCGCAGCGCCTCCTGGGCGATTGCCGTTGCCGAAATAACACTCAGCGCCAGAGCAGCGATAGCCGTCCGCCAGCCAGACGCAACGGCAGCAAGACAGCGGCCAGCTGGCTCTACCCAAGTTCGGTTCAGCGATCGTGCCGAATGCTGGAGGGACGACATCTCGGAAATTCGTTGGTGCATCGATTGTTGGTCCGGCTTGCATGGCACCAGGCCACGGTCGCTGAGCAGAATTTGGGCGGCCGAATGACGCTTTTCCGACCGGCGAGAGATGCTCGGGGCAGGGCCCGATGAACCAACGCGGCTTGAACCTTGTTCGATATGCCGTAATACGCTTGGGGTGCAGAACTCACCCCAGCATCGCATTCACACTCGACTGATTCGACTTAACAACAATTTAATCGATTGGAGCCACTTGCGCGACGATTTCCGCTGCCGCCAAGCCTACCGGTTCCGCGCGAGCAAATTCCATTGTTTGGATGCTTTGCGATGCCGTCATGTCGCAGATCCTCGATCCCGGGCCGTTTGTGCAAATATCTTCTTTGCGCATTGCTATTGTGCACCACTGCCGACTGGGGCATAGTTTGGCCCGGCAAAAGCACAACGCGGAGTATCAAGCTCCCGAATTTGCCGACGTTCAATGACGCCTGCTGCGGCGTGTTGCGCGACGATGGGAGGAAGAATGGCTCAAGCTGCCGCTCAAGGCACCGGCACGGATAACGCTGCCGTTTATATGAACAAGGTCAACAAGTGGTACGGCGAGTTCCACGTCCTGCGTGACATTGATCTCAGTGTTGCAACTGGCGAGCGCATCGTGATTTGCGGGCCCTCGGGTTCCGGCAAGTCGACGCTTATTCGCTGCATTAACCGCCTCGAAGAGCATCAGCAGGGCACCATCTCGGTCGACGGCGTCGAGCTGACCAACGATGTGCGCAATATCGACAAGATCCGCTCCGAAGTGGGCATGGTCTTCCAGAGCTTCAATCTGTTTCCGCATCTGACCGTCCTCGACAATCTGTGCATTTCACCACAGTGGGTGCGCAAGGTGCCGCGCGCTGAAGCCGAGCGTGTGGCGATGGAGTATCTCGACCGGGTCAAGATTCCTGATCAGGCCAACAAATATCCGGGCCAGCTTTCGGGCGGCCAGCAGCAGCGTGTCGCGATTGCCCGCGCGCTGTGCATGAGCCCGCGCATTATGCTGTTCGACGAACCGACCTCGGCGCTCGACCCGGAGATGATCAAGGAAGTGCTTGACGTCATGATCGAGCTTGCCCAGTCGGGCATGACGATGTTGTGTGTCACGCACGAAATGGGATTTGCGCGCTCGGTTGCCGACCGCGTGATCTTCATGGATCAGGGCGAAATTGTCGAACAAGGCCCGCCGGAGGAGTTTTTCAACAATCCGAAGTCGGACCGGACAAAATTGTTCCTGAGCCAGATCCTCAATCATTAGGAGCTTTGATGCGGCGCTGGGTGCTTGTCGTCCCTTTCGATTTGACAAGGTAGGCTTGGCGCACGTCGGAGGAAACGCAAATCGAAGGGAGAATTGCGAAATGAAAGGTACGTTTAGGACGGTAGTCACGGCAGCTGCCGTGGTCGCGGTCAGCGCTGGTGCTGCATTCGCGCAAAAGACCGTGGAAGCGATCAAGGCGCGCGGCGAACTGGTCTGTGGCGTCAGCACCGGCCTCGGTGGCTTCTCGGTGCCTGACAGCGCGGGCAAGTGGACCGGCCTCGACGTCGACGTCTGCAAGGCGCTTGCCGCAGCCATCTTGGGTGATGCGAGCAAGGTCAAGTTCCAGGCGCTGACGGCCCAGCAGCGTTTCACCGCCCTTCAGTCGGGCGAGGTCGACCTGCTCTCGCGTAACACGACCTGGACGCTGACCCGTGACACGGCGCTCGGCCTCAACTTCACGGCCGTGACCTATTATGACGGTCAGGGCTTCATGGTGCCCAAGAAGCTTGGCGTAAAGAGCGCCAAGGAACTCGACGGTGCAACGGTCTGCGTGCAGCCGGGTACGACGACGGAACTGAACCTCGCCGACTTCTTCCGCGCCAACAACATGAAGTTCACGCCGGTCGTGATCGAGAGCTTGCAGGAAGTCAACGCGGCGTTCTTCTCGGGTCGTTGCGACGTTTACACGACGGATGCTTCGGGCCTCGCGTCCGTGCGCAAGAACGATGCACCGAAGGGCAAGAGCGATGACTATGTCATCCTGCCCGAAATCATCTCGAAAGAGCCGCTCGGCCCAGCCGTACGGCATGGCGATGACCAATTCTTGGATATCGTCAAGTGGGTTGTGTTCGCACTTGTCGAGGCCGAAGAGTACGGCGTCACGGCCGCCAACGCTGGCAAGATGGCTGCTGAATCGACCAACCCCGGCGTCAAGCGTCTCCTGGGTTCCACGCCAGGTATGGGCAAGGCGCTCGGCCTCGATGAAGCTTGGGCGATGAACGCCATCAAGGCGGTCGGCAACTACGGCGAGATCTGGGAACGCAACATCCCACCGCTCGGCCTGCCACGTGGCGTCAATAGTCTGTGGTCCAAGGGCGGCATCATGTATGCCCCGCCGGTCCGCTAAGAGCTGACCTGATCAACCGCGCCGGCCTGAGGCTGGCGCGGTTTTTTCTTAATTCGTTTGGAACTTATTTCGGGCCGTCCGGTTCGAGCGAACTTGATTGACGGTTCAGCAAAGGACAATGGCGGTGCCTTGGGGCGCAGGGTGAGGAGATGGAGAGCGGATGGCAGACGTAGCAGTGAGCGCCGGCCCGCCAAGGCGCAGTATCTACGACAAGGAAATCCAGGCCATCATCTGGCAGGCGGTGTTCCTGGTCTTTGTGGTCGGCATCGGCTACTACCTGTTCTCCAACATGCAGGCGAACCTCGAGCGCCAGAACATCAAGACCGGCTTCGAGTACCTCGCACGAGAATCCGGCTTCGGCATCGGCGAGAGTTGGATCGAGTTCAGTCCTGCTTCGTCCTATGGTCGTGCCGTACTTGTTGGCTTCCTCAATACGATCGCTGTCGCCATAGTTGGTGTCGTGCTGGCAACTTTGATCGGCATCTCGGTCGGGGTTGCGGCTCTGTCGCGCAATTGGCTCGTGCGACAGCTGACCGGCGTCTACATCAATTTCCTGCGCAACATTCCGGTGCTGCTGCAGATCATCCTATGGCATACGCTGATCACCAACGAGCGCTTCCTGCCGATCCCGCGCGACTTCCTGGCCGAAAACGGGCCGACGCCTATCCTCAATCACCTCTACGTCACGCGTCGCGGCATCTTCTTTCCCGCGTTTGAGGCCCATATCGGCTGGTTCGGCTTGCTTGCCGGTTTGATCGTCGGCGTGATTGGCGCTTGGATGGTCGCCAAGTGGGCGCATCGGCGCATGGAGGCGACCGGCCAGCAATTCCCGGCGTTCTGGGCAGGGCTCGGCGTCCTGGCCGCTTGTGCCTTCGTCGGTTGGCTGGTGATGGGCGCGCCGACCGGCGTCAGCTATCCCGAGATCGGCCGCTTCCGCGTTGCAGGAGGTGCCACGATCACACCGGAGTTCATGGCGGTGCTGTTCGGCCTGACGATCTACACCTCTGCGTTTGTCGCCGAGATTGTGCGCTCCGGCATCCTGGCCGTGCCCAAGGGGCAGATCGAGGCCGGCCGTGCGCTAGGGCTCCGCGAAAGCGTGATCATGCGCAAGGTGATCCTGCCGCAGGCGTTGCGCGTCATCATCCCGCCGCTCACCTCGCAATATCTCAATATCACCAAGAACAGTTCACTGGCCGTCGCGGTTGGCTACCCGGATCTCGTCAGCGTCTCAAACACGACGCTCAACCAGACCGGTCAGGCGCCGGAGGCGATATTGATCATGATGATCGTCTACCTGACGACCAGCATCGCCACGTCGCTGTTCATGAACTGGTACAACGCCCAGATCCAGTTGGTGGAGCGATAAGATGGCAGCACCTCCCTCCACCGCCGTCGGTCCCGTCGCCTGGATGCGGACTAACCTGTTCAGCAGCGCCGGCAATACCATCGTCACCTTGGTGATCCTGGCGTTTCTCGCCTACTTGCTGCCCGCCATCTACGCCTGGGCCGTGAGCGATGCGGTACTCACGGTGCGACCCTCCGAGACGAGTTGGTGGGGCTATGCGTTCGCGCCCAATGCCGATGTCTGCCGGACGGCCGAAGGAGCATGCTGGGACTTCATCATCGAGAAGTTCCGCGTCTTCGTATTTGGCCTTTACCCGCAGTCCGAGCACTGGCGCCCGGTCGTCATGATGCTGATGCTGTTCGTGATGGTCGGGCTTTCCGTCAACACGCGGTTCTGGGGCCGCGGCTTGATCATCGGCTGGCTGCTTGCGGTACCGGCGATGTTCATCCTGATGCAGGGTGGCCTGTTCGGCCTGAGCTTCATCGAGACGGATAAGTGGGGCGGTCTGCCGGTGACGCTGATCATCGCCACCGTCGGTATCGTCTTCTCCTTCCCGCTCGCCATCCTGCTGGCGCTCGGCCGGCGCTCGGACCTGCCGATCATCAAGACGATCTGCATCGTCTTCATCGAGGTGATCCGCGGCGTGCCGCTGATCACGATCCTGTTCATGGCAAGCCTGATGATCCCGCTGTTCATGCCGGAGGGCGTGAACTTCAACAAGCTGCTGCGGGCGCTTGTCGGTTTCACGCTGTTCTCGGCCGCCTACGTTGCCGAGGTTATCCGCGGTGGCCTGCAGGCGCTGCCCAAGGGCCAGTTTGAAGCCGCTGATGCGATGGGCATGTCCTACTGGCAAAAGACCGGACTGATCATCCTGCCGCAGGCGCTCAAGCTGGTCATCCCGCCGACGATGAACACCTTCATCGGCCTCTTTAAGGACACCACGCTGATCATCATTATCTCGATGTTCGACTTCCTCGGCGCCGTCCGTCTCGCATCGAACGATCCGATCTGGCGTTCGTTCTATGTCGAGGGCCTGGTTTTTGCAGCGATCATCTACTTCATCCTGTGCTACGCCATGGCCTCCTACAGCCGCCACCTCGAGCACAAGCTCGACACCGGGCATCGCAGTTAATTCGACTGACGGTTGGTTGTCAGGCGGGGCCGCCGGCCCCGCCATTCCGTGTGATCGCGCACGCAACCGGCAAATGTTTACACAATTGTTACCTTAAACTTTTTGTTAAGGTCCCCTGGACTACGCTTCCGTCATCGTTGGTTTGCGGAGTAAGTAATCATGCGTAGTTCAATTCCCCTCGGCCTCCTTGCGGCAGGCCTCTTCGCCGTCGTTCCGACCCTCGCCCAGGCCCAGCAAAGCGGCATGGCCGGTATGCACGCCCAGCACGTCGTCAAGGGCAAGCAGTGCTTTACCGATCACGCGCACGTCGGCACCGGCACGCATGCCACCACCAAGAAAGCTGCGATCGAGGCAGCTGCCCGCGACTGGTCGGCCTTCACCGCCTTTGAGTACGGCAGCGACTGGGGCCATTGGCGATATGCCTGGGACAAGAAGATCGAATGCGAGGCCGGTAAATCGTGGATTTGCGAAGTCCAGGCCAAACCGTGCCTGGTCGGTCGCGGGCGTCGCTATAGCCGCAAGTGAATTGAATCGATCGAACAAACGAAGATCAACCAGGCAGCCCGGCACAATCCAAGCCGGGCTGTTTTGCATTTTGCCCCTTCGAGAGGGCGAAGTCGATCCAAGTTGATCTCGGCCCGATTGCACTTGGCCGCGTGAGCCGGTATGAGCCCCTGGAGCGGCCGAACCGCCGCCAGACGCCAGTTTCCATCCTACGAACCCTCGTGCGAGCCCGCCATGCGCCTTAGCCGATATTTCCTGCCCGTACTGCGCGATACGCCGAAAGAGGCCGAGATCATCTCGCACCAGCTGATGTTGCGCGCCGGCATGGTGCGCCAGGCCAGTGCCGGCATTTACTCGTGGCTGCCGCTCGGCCTGCGGGTGCTCGACAAGATCGCCGACATCGTGCGCGAGGAGCAGAACCGCGCCGGCGCCATCGAAATGCTGATGCCGACCATCCAGTCGGCCGATCTCTGGCGCCAGTCGGGCCGTTATGATGATTACGGCAAGGAAATGCTTCGCATCGTCGACCGCCACGATCGCGATATGCTCTACGGGCCGACGAATGAGGAACTGATCACCCAGATCTTCCGCGACGGTGTCAGGAGCTACCGCGATCTGCCCAAGAACCTCTATCACATCCAGTGGAAATTCCGCGACGAGATCCGCCCGCGCTTCGGCGTCATGCGCGGACGCGAGTTCTACATGAAGGATGCCTATTCCTTTGACCTGACAGAGGAAGACGGCCGGCGCGCATACCACCGTATGTTCGCGTCATACTTGCGGATTTTCGCGCGCATGGGCCTCAAATCGATCCCGATGGCGGCCGAGACCGGCCCGATCGGCGGGGATCTCAGCCACGAATTTATCATTCTGGCCGAGACCGGCGAGAGCCAGGTCTTTGGCCATCAGGACCTGTTCGAAGGTGAAATCCCGCCCGCTGATCTCGATTTCGACGGCGATCTATCACCGATCGTCGACAAGTGGACGTCGCTTTATGCCGCCACCGACGAGATGCACGATCCCGAGCGCTTCGCCAAGGAAGTCCCCGCCGCCAAACAGGTCTCGGCCCGCGGCATCGAGATCGGCCATATCTTCTTTTTCGGCACGAAATACTCAGAACCACTCGACTGCAAGGTGCAAGGTCCGGACGGCGAACTCATTCCATTGCAGATGGGCTCCTACGGCGTCGGCGTCTCACGGCTTGCCGGCGGTATTATCGAGGCGAGCCATGATGACAAGGGCATCATCTGGCCGGTACCGGTTGCCCCCTTCGAGGTCGGCCTGCTCAACCTGAAGGCCGGCGATCGTGCGACCGACGATGCCTGTGGCAAAGTCTACGAACGCCTTACCAATGCCGGGATTGAAGTGCTCTACGACGACACGGGTGAGCGCGCGGGGGCAAAATTCGCGACTATGGACCTGATCGGCATTCCTGTTCAGGTCGTGATCGGGCCCAAAGGGGCAGCATCCGGTCAGGCCGAGGTCAAGGACCGCAAGACGGGCTCGAAGGAGGAGATGTCGATTGACCGTGTCGCCGACGAGATCGCCGACCGCATCAAGGCCGCGCGTGTGCTTTGCTGAACGCTCGGCACGCCCTCTGGAAGTCATGATCGCATGAGCAAATCCGGTGCCACCGGCCCCTTCGCGGCCTTCGAATGGCTGCTCGCAACGCGCTATCTGCGCGCGCGGCGCAAGGAGGGCTTCATCTCCGTGATCGCCGGTTTCTCGTTCATCGGCATCATGCTCGGTGTTGCGACCCTGATCATCGTCATGGCGGTGATGAACGGCTTTCGCAATCAGCTCTATGCAAAGATTCTCGGCCTCAACGGCCACGCCGTCGTGCAGCGCGTTTCGGGCAGTGGTCCGTTCGATGATTTCGCCGATGTGGCAGCAAAACTCGCCAAGGTCGACGGCGTGCATCATGCAATCCCGCTGATCGAAGGCCAGGTGATGGTGTCATCGCCGGTGCAGGCGCTGGGCGGCCTGGTGCGCGGCATGACCGAGGAAGGCCTCAAAGGACTGCCGCTGGTCGCGGATAACGTCGTCTTCGGCACCATCGAGGGTTTCGACACGCAGCGCGGCATTGCTGTCGGCAACCGGCTGGCGCAGTCGCTCGGGGCTTCGATCGGTGACTTCGTGACACTCGTCTCGCCGCGCGGTGCGCGCACGCCGTTCGGTACGGCGCCGCGTACTCGACCTTATCGCATTTCGGCGATCTTCGAGCTTGGCATGTCGGAATACGACCGCACGATGGTCTTCATGCCGCTCGCCGAGGCGCAGCGCTATTTCTCGAAGCCCGACCAGGTCGATGTCATCGAGGTTGTCACGGATGATCCCGAGCGCATCACCGAACGCATCATGGACATGAAAAAGGCAGCCCCCGGCCCGCTATTGTTCACGAGCTGGCGGCAGCGCAATCAGACGTTTTTCACCGTCCTCGAGGTCGAGCGCACGGTGATGTTCATCATCTTATCGCTGATCGTGCTGGTCGCGGCCCTGAACATCATCTCGGGGATCATGATGCTCGTCAAAGACAAGAGCCGCGACATCGCCATCCTGCGCACGATGGGCGCGACCCGGGGAGCGATCATGCGCGTTTTCCTGATAACCGGTGCCTCGATCGGAGTCGTCGGCACGATCGCGGGCTTTGTCCTGGGTGTCGTGTTCTGCTGGAACATCGAGGATATCCGCCAGTTCGTGCAGTGGATCTCCGGCACGACGCTGATGGACCCGAAGGTCTACTATCTGACCAAACTGCCCGCCGACATCGATGCCACCGAGACCGCCTGGATCGTGGTGTTCGCGCTCATCCTGTCGGTGCTTGCCACGCTCTACCCCTCCTGGCGCGCTTCGACGCTCGATCCCGTTGAAGCGCTGCGCTACGAGTAGGGAGAGCCAGTCATGCAGCGCGGCCCGGCACCAGACACGATCCTTGAACTCGTCGACCTCAAGCGCACCTATCATCAAGGTCCACGCGAGATCCGTGTGCTCGACGGCGCCAGTGCGGTGCTACGGCCGGGCGAAGCGGTCGCACTCGTCGGTCCCTCGGGCGCCGGCAAGTCGACGCTGCTGCACATTGCGGGCCTGCTCGAGACGCCTGACTATGGCCAGGTGATCGTCGCCGGCCAGGATTGCGCGCGCATGAGCGATCGCGAGCGTACGGCGGTGCGCCGCAACCAGATGGGTTTCGTCTACCAGTTCCACCAGCTGCTGCCCGAGTTCTCGGCGGAAGAAAACGTTGTCATTCCGCAGATGATCCGCGCGACGTCGAGGCGTGATGCGCGCCGCCGCGCGCGGGAACTGCTTTCGCTGCTCGGCCTTGGCGAACGGCTCGACCACCGCCCGGCCGAGCTCTCAGGCGGCGAACAACAGCGCACCGCGATCGCCCGGGCGCTCGCCAACGAACCGCGACTTCTGCTAGCAGATGAGCCGACCGGCAATCTCGACCCCGCCACCTCGGAGCGCGTGTTCGGCGATCTGATGGGCCTGATCGAGCACACCGGCGTTGCAGCCCTGATCGCGACTCACAACATGGAACTCGCCGGCCGCATGCACCGCATCCTGCGGCTCTCCGAGGGCCGTCTCGCAGAGGTCGAAGGACCCGTTGCTGGCCGCTGAGTTTCGACGCTGGACCCTTCGCGATCGAAACCCTACCCTGGTCCGTCATGTCGGCAACGAAGCGAGCAACGCCATGCCAGAGGTCGCCAACTACGATCCGCGCACATTCCAGGCACTGACTTATCACACCGAACTTGGCCGTTTCGAAGCGGGCACGGATACGCCACGGGCCTATCTCGAACGCTGCATTGCTGCCGTCGAGGAGCGAGAGCCGGTGGTTCAGGCTTTCGCGCACCTGAATGTCGATGGTGCGCGCCAGGCTGCCGACGCGAGCACCGCACGCTGGAAGGAAGGTCGTCAGCTGTCACCGATCGACGGCATGCCGGTTGGTATCAAGGATCTGTTCGAGACCCGCGATATGCCGACCGAGATGAACTGCGCAGCACTCGAGGGCAATTTCCCAAAGCGCGACAACGCCGCCGTCTGGGCCTTGCGTCAGGCCGGCGCCGTACCCTTCGGCAAGACCGTGACGGCGGAACTCGGCGGCTCCCATCCCGGGCCGACGACCAACCCGTTCGATGCTGCACGAACACCAGGCGGTTCGTCGTCGGGCTCGGCGGCAGCTGTCGCAGCCCACATGATGCCGGCGGCGCTTGGTTCCCAAGTCGGCGGCTCGATCATCCGGCCGGCCGGGTTTTGCGGCAACTTTGCCCTGAAGCCGACTCAGGGTGCGATCAATCGTGGTGAACGCCAGGCAACCAGTATGAGCACGCACGGCCCGCACGCAGGCTCGATCGAGGACATGTGGCAGGTGGCCATAGAAATTGCCCGTCGTGCGGGTGGCGACCGGGGTTGTAGGGCACTTGCGGGCCCGTCATCGCCACCCAAGCCGATCAAGCCGGAACGTCTGATCGTGCTCGAGACGGAAGGTTGGGCGCGTCTTGATGATGAAACGAAGGCTGCGTTCCGCACGCTTCTGCAAAACCTCATCCGCAGCGGCATCGAGCTATTGTACCGATCGGAGCATCAGTTAGTTGAAGCCCTCGAACGCTCGATCGGCGCGGCGACCCGGGTTGCAAGTTCGATCACGGGCTGGGAGAACCGCTGGGCGCAGCGCAACATCGTCAACGAGAAGGGCGGCGGTCTCAGCGCCCGTGCCATGGCCGTGCTGGAACGCGCGGAGGCGATGACGCCCGGAGACTACGAAGCCCTGCTCGTCGAGCGTGCCCACGCCCAACTCTCGTATGCCGCGGTCAAGCCACTGGCCGATGCGATGATTACGCTCTCGTGCCCCGGACCTGCGCCGCTCTGGAGCGGCGATGAACCAGGCAAGGAACTCGCCCCGCGTCCGACCGGCGATGCCGTGTTCAACTACCCGTCATCGATGCTGTTCGCCCCGGTCGTCAGCATTCCGATGCTTGCTGTGTCCGGCCTGCCTGTCGGACTGCAGGTCATCGGTCAAATGCACGAGGACGCGCGGATCACCGGCCTGGCCCGCTGGATCAGCGCCAATGTCGAGCCTGTGAGCGGGTGATCATGAGGAATGGTCGCGGCGTGGCAAACCGGGCAATCCGCGATAGGCTGCGGACAATTCGACTGCATTCAGTGAGGCGACGGGCATGACACTTCGCGAGGACATCAGAAAGATCAGCGCCGACATGGATACGCCGGCTCTGCTGCGCTTCCTGATCGAGGAGCGGTTTGCCGGCGTGACCGTCGTGACCGCCTCTCTCCGAGCGCCCAGCATCGTCGTCTTGAAGATGGTCTCGGACATCGATACATCGACGCCGGTCGTCTTTTGCCGCCGGCCGCCGGTCTTCGAGGCAAGCACCGAGTACCGAGCTCAAATCGTGAGCCATCTCGGTCTCCAGAATGTTTCCGTGACTGACGGTCGCGAGACCGAGGTCGCGCCCGGCGACAAGGATCACACTGAGCGGCTGTGGGTCCAGTACAAGGACATGCCCGGCCGCTCCGCCCAGTTGCTTCATCTGAACGAAAGCCTCAGGCCCTACAAGTGCTGGATCAACGCCGTCTACCATGTGCCGCGTGACTATCTCGGCAAGGACCGTGTCGAAGTTGACGGGCGCCTGATCCGTGTCAATCCTCTGGCCCGCTGGACCAGGGACGACGTGCGCGCCTTCATGCGCACCAGCAACCTGCCCTACCACAAGATGGCCAAGCGCGAATTCCAGTATCAGGTCAACGAAAGCGGCGCGACCGTCCCGACGTATCACTTCTGATAAATCCAAATTTGCAAGACTGTCGCAGCCTCAATCCGTTGCAGGTCAGGCGGGCGTTGGACTAGCATCTGGCGGCCGCCGCAGTCGACGCATGGGGGCAACTGGAATTCGCAACCGCCGTTTGGAGAATTTTTACATGGCGTCCCTGATCGCACCGCACGGTGCCGCTTCGCTCAAACCCTGCTTCGTTGAAAACCCGGATGAGCGCGCGCGCCTCGCGCAAGAAGCCGAGCAATTGATCTCGGTCGTCATCAGTTCGGCGGCTGCAGGAAACGCCGTCATGCTGGCAGGCGGTTATTTCACGCCGCTCGACGGGTTCATGAGCAAGGCGGATGCGCTGGCCGTCGGGCGATCGATGCAAACTTCGAGCGGCCTGTTCTGGCCGACGCCGGTGCTCAATCTGCTGCATGACGCGGGCGCGATCAGCCCCGGCGACCGGATTGCACTGAAAGATCCAAACGTCGAGGGTGAGCCCGTCCTGGCGATCCAGCAGGTCGAGGCGCTCGAAGAGTTTTCAGCAGGCGAGATCGAAGAACTGGCCGGACAGGTCTACGGCACGACCGATCGCGCCCACCCCGGCGTCGAGCAGTTCATGTCGCAAGGGCGTGTCGCGATTTCCGGCCCCATCCAGGTGCTGAACTACAGCTATTTCGAGACGGACTTTCCCGACACGTTTCGCACCGCCGTCGACATCCGGGGCCAGATCGCCGAGCACGGCTGGAATCGCGTGGTCGCGTTTCAGACCCGCAATCCGATGCACCGCGCCCATGAGGAACTCTGCCGCATGGCGATGGAGCGGCTCGATGCCGACGGTCTCGTCATCCACATGCTGCTCGGCAAACTGAAACCCGGTGATATCCCGGCGCGGGTTCGGGATGCGGCCATCCGCAAGATGGTCGAGCTCTATTTCCCGGCCAACTCGACCCTGATTACGGGCTACGGCTTCGACATGCTCTATGCCGGGCCACGCGAGGCACTGCTGCACGCGATATTCCGCCAGAACATGGGCGCAACCCACTTCATCGTCGGCCGCGACCACGCCGGGGTCGGCGACTACTACGAACCGTTCGAGGCGCAGGATATCTTCGACCAAGTGCCTGACGGCGCGCTGAAGATCGAGATCTTCAAGGCCGATCACACGGCCTATTCGAAGAAGCTCGAGAAAGTGGTCATGATGCGCGAAGCGCCCGATCACACAGCGGAAGACTTCGTGCTGCTCTCTGGCACAGCGGTTCGCGAGATGCTGGGCAAAGGCATCGCATTGCCTACGGAATTCGCCCGTCCAGAGGTCGCGCAGATCCTGATGGACTATTATCGCGAGCAGTCATGATGGGCCGCTCATAGGTGGGTATATTTCGTCGACCGGCCGTGCGCCTTGTCCGCCGGATACTTGATCTCGTTGGCATCGATCTTCCGGGCGGCGGCGCGCTGTAAGTCGATGCCGGCGCGTTCTGCAATCAAGAGAAGATAGAGCAGAACGTCGGCGCATTCCTCTTCGAGTCTCCCGCGCCCGGCTTCCGTTCGTGCCGTATCCTCGAAGTCGGCTTCCGATTTCCATTGTGCCAACTCGAGAAGTTCGCTCGCTTCGAGATTCAGGGACAGGACCAGGTCTTTCAGCGAATGGAACTGGCGCCAGTCGCGCGCATCGCGGAATTCGAGCAGGCGGCTCGTCAGGTCGTCAAGCGATGGCCGGTCATCGCGCATGGCGTGGGTCGTTCCTTCGGGGATCGTCTGGATCAGCGCGCCCGTTGGTGTCGATGGTGCGGCGAACTGGTGTGGCGATTTGTGTATCGGATCGATGGTTGTTGCACAACGCCAAGGCGGATAGAGCAGTGCCATGCGGCTCGTTCAAATCTCCGACAGTCATCTTTCGGGCGACCAGCCAACGCGTACGGCGGAGCTGGAAGCCTGCGTTCGCCGGATCAACGCGTTCGATCCGCTACCCGACGTGGTCGTGCATACCGGCGACGTCGCCCATAACGGGCTGATCGAAGAATACGGAGCCGCGCGCAGCGTGCTGGACACCCTGAAAGCACGATATTTCGTGCTTGCCGGCAATCGGGACAAACGAAGGGCCTTGGCCGAAGTCTTTGCCGACGGCTGCCATATTCAGCGGGGCATGGACTTTATCCACTACGCGATCGAGGATTTCGAGACCCGTCTGATCTGCCTCGACACGGTTTGTGAGAGCAGCAACAAGGGGCAGTTCTGCGCGGCACGGTTGGCCCACCTCGAAGCGCTCTTAATGGCGCAGGATGACCAAAGAGACGTCGTCTTGCTGCTGCATCACCCGCCGTTCGAGGTCGGCGTCGGGCCGCATCCCTTTCAGTTCGAGGACTGGGCTGAGGCCGAAGCCCTGCAGGCCCTGATCGGCAGGCATAAGCGGATCCGCGCCCTCTATTGCGGCCACGTTCATCGCCAGTTCGAGACCATCCTCGGGCCGATACCGGCCTGTGTCGCGACATCGATCGCGACCGATCTGCGCTGGGATGATGTCACGAACTGCATCTACGACCGGTCGCTCACCACACTCATGCGCAATGGTGTCGCACCGCAAGACGTCACTCGGGCCAATCCGGCGTAGGTTCATCGCCTGTTCTCAGGCAACCGTGGCGCCGAGCCGTCATCTGATATATGCAGCTGCGTAGCTGTTGGAGCAGTACAAAAGTTGAGAAAAACCGTCTCAGCTGTTGCATTCCAATATTGTGATATGACAGAGTTCAAGCCAGTACACACGACTTGAGAAACGGATCGCTTTGGCGATTTGAGGTTGAACGAATTCCGCGTTGAAGTGGGGGAGCTGAATGATTGCAACCAATCCTTTCGCCGAACTCGCGACGTCCATCCCACCGGCGGTGATGCAATGGTACGTCTTCCTGATGCTGCTCTGCGTTGTCGGAGGAACTCTCTACGATGTCTGGCACAAGGGTAGTGCCCGATATTTCTTCGAGAGTTGGCGCGAGGGTCAGCGTAATGCGACACAGCCTGGCGAGAGCGTTGGCTCGCTGGCGATCAAAACCCTCTCGTCTGAGGTTCTGACGTCTTCTGAGTTCTGCAATCCGAACCGCCGGATCGCACACCTTCTGACCATGTACGGCTTCCTGGCCTACGTGATCACGACCATCATCATGGTGTTCAGCTATCCGACCTCAGCCGACGCGACGCCTGTTATCTGGCCACTGCTCTGGCACCTGGGCGCACTGGCAGTGTGTATCGGCGGCTACTGGTTCTGGTTTTTCATCCGTGTCGATGTCGCCGCAGAGGGCCATTCGCCGTTCCGTCTCGTGCGAGCGGATCTATTCATAGTCTCGCTCTTGGCGAGCACGACGCTGGCGCTGATCTGGTCACTGATGCAAAGTGCGGGCAGTTCGTGGGCCACCATCTTCCTCGCGTTGTATTTGATTGCAACGACGGTGCTGTTCGGTTCGGTGCCCTGGTCGAAGTTCTCCCACATGTTCTTCAAGCCGGCTGCCGCGCTGCAAAAGCGCTCGGCTGTTTCCGACGGCTCGAGGAGCAATCTGCCGAAGCCCGCTGATCGGACCAATCCGGCCGACCGCGACCGTCATTCCATGGAGCTGCTGAAAGACGCACCGCTCAACATGGGACTTGGCATCAAGCGCGAAGAGCCGCGCCACTACTGAAACTTTCCGTCACAACTCTGCTGATCACATAAGGAGCGAACAATGCCGACATTCGTCTACATGACGAGATGTGATGGCTGCGGACACTGCGTCGATATCTGCCCGTCGGATATCATGCACATCGACCCGACGTATCGTCGTGCCTACAATATCGAACCCGACATGTGCTGGGAATGTTACTCGTGCGTCAAGGCCTGCCCGCAGAACGCAATTGACGTTCGCGGTTATGCCGACTTCGCGCCCCTCGGCCACAGCGTTCGCGTGCTGCGCGAGGAGGAGAAGGGCACCATTGCCTGGCGGATCAAGTTCCGCGACGGCACGGAAAAGAACTTCCTGTCGCCGATCACGACCAAGCCCTGGGGCAAGCACATTCCAAAGCTTGCCGACGTTCCGGGACCGAACCAGGAACTGCGCGACAGCGAACTCCTCTACAGTGAGCCGAAATACATCCGCATGGACGACGGCGACATCCGCACGCTGCAAGAGGCCGGCCTCAAGATGAAGCAGGGGGTATATTACTGATGGCGTACGCGACCATCGTCGAAGACAACATCGACGTCCTAGTCGTTGGCTCCGGCCTCGGCGGCTCCGGTGCGGCCTGGGAGGCGCGCTACTGGGGGCAAAATAAGAAAATCATCATTGCCGAGAAGGCCAACATCGACCGCTCCGGTGCCGTGGCACAGGGCCTCTATGCCATCAACTGCTACATGGGCACGCGTTGGGGCGAGAACAATCCGGAAGATCACGTCCGTTACGCCCGCATCGACCTGATGGGCCTGGTGCGTGAGGACTTGCTCTTCGACATGGCGCGCCACGTCGACTCGACCGTGCACCAGTTCGAGGAGTGGGGTCTGCCGATCATGAAGGACCCCAAGACGGGGCAGTATCTGCGCGAGGGTCGCTGGCAGATCATGATCCACGGCGAATCCTACAAGCCGATCGTGGCCGAGGCCGCCAAGAAATCAGCTGACAAGGTCTACAACCGGATCTGCGTCACTCACCTGCTGATGGATGATGCCAAGGAGAACCGCATTGCCGGCGCCGTTGGCTTCAACGTGCGCACCGGCAACTACCACGTCTTCAAATCCAAGACCGTGATCGTTGCTGCCGGCGGCGCCTCGAACATCTTCAAGCCGCGCTCGGTCGGCGAAGGTGCCGGCCGCGTCTGGTATGCGCCCTGGTCTTCGGGTTCCGCCTACGGGTTGATGATCAACGCCGGCGCGAAGATGACGCAGATGGAAAACCGCATCGTTCTTGCGCGTTTCAAGGACGGCTACGGCCCGGTCGGCGCCTACTTCCTGCATCTGCACACCTACACCCAGAACGGTATCGGCGAAGAGTACGAATCGAAGTGGTTCCCCGAACTGCAGAAGCTGGTCGGCAAGGAATATCTTGATCCGGAAGCCTCGCACAGGACCCATCGCCCGATCCCGACCTGCCTGCGCAATCACGCCTTGATCAACGAGGTGAATGCCGGCCGCGGTCCGATCCACATGGTGACCATGCAGGCCTTCCAGGACCCGCACCTCGAGGAAGTGGGCTGGGAGAACTTCCTCGGTATGACAATTGGTCAGGCCGTGTTGTGGGCAGCCACCGACGTCGATCCCAAGAACGAGAACCCGGAACTGACGACCTCCGAACCTTACGTCATGGGCTCGCATGCGACCGGTGCCGGCGGCTGGGCGAGCGGACCGGAAGATGTCTCACCGCCCGAGTATTTCTGGGGCTATAACCGGATGATGACCATCGACGGTCTGTTCGGTGCCGGTGATGCCGTCGGCGGCACACCGCACGCCTTCTCGTCCGGTTCATTCACCGAGGGCCGTCTTGCGGCTAAGGCGGCCTGCAAATACATCGATGACGGCAAGGCCGAGGGCATCGTCGTCTCCGACCGGCAGATCGCCGAGCGTCGCGAGGAAATCTACAAGCCGATGGACCACTACAAGGTCTATCGCAACGAGATCGTGGCCGGCACCGTCAACCCGCACTACATCAATCCGAAGCAGGGCCTCGACCGGCTCCAGAAGCTGATGGATGAATACTGTGGCGGCGTGACGGTCAACTACATGACCAACGAAAAGCTCCTCAATATCGGCCTCAAGAAGCTCAAGATCATGGAAGAGGACCTCGAGAGTCTGGCCGCCAAGGATCTTCACGAGCTGCTCCGCGCCTGGGAGCTGAAACACCGCCATCGCACGGCCGAGTGCGTGACCCAGCATACGCTGTTCCGCAAGGAGACGCGCTGGCCGGGCTACTACTATCGCGGCGATGCGATGAAGCTGGACGACGACAACTGGCACGTCTTGACGGTCTCCAGGCGCGACCCGAAGACCGGCGAATACACCATGGAGCGCGCCCCCTGCTATCACCTCGTCGACGAGAGCGACGAAGGTGGTGACGACCGATCGAAGCAAGCGGCGGAATAGCCGTAAGTCAGCAGCCAAGGCCCGGCCGCGGAACGATCAGCCTGACAAGGCACGATCAGACGCGGCGGGCATCGATATGCATCATCTTGAAGTCCGCGCGTCAACATTGAGTTCGGGCCGGAACCTGCCATGAACATTATCGACAAACCGGACGACGAGATCCTGGCAATTGCAAACCCCTTGTGGAGCGAACTTATCAAATCCTCCAATGAGGGCCGTTATGACGCGTTTTCCAGGAACTTCTCCGATGCTCTTGCGCGTGCCTTGAACGAGGTCGAGGTCGGCCGCCAGTTTGCGAGCAGCGAATTGGCCAAGAACCTCTCCGAAGATTTCGACTGCCTCGGCACGATCCGCCGCGGCGAGCACGTCACGGTCCTCTATCGCCAGCGCAGCACCAGGCGCAAGGGTGAGTGGCTCGGCCGGCTGGTGCTTGGCGATGAGCACGGTGAGGTCAAGATCTTCGGCGCATCGATATTCTGAGCAGGGCGCATGAAAGCGTCCATGGGGTCGCGCACGGGTTGGAGATGAGTGAGATCATCCAGGACGACAAGTTCGTCGAACTGACCTACACGGTGACCGACACCAAGTCCGGGCACGTGCTCTCGTCCGTCGAGTTTCCGCTGGGCTATGTACATGGCCGCAATCAGATCCTGGCCCCTCAGGTGCTGGCCGAACTCAAAGGCAAGACCGTCGGTGACGTCATCGAAGTGCCGATCGCGGGCAACGAGCTCTATGGGCCACGCGACGAAGCGCTTGTCTTTACCGACCTCATCGAGCATGTGCCCGAGCAGTACCGCGAACTCGGCATGACGATCACGATGGAGAACGAAAAGGGTGATACGCGCCGCTTCATCGTGACCCGGATGGACGACAAGACACTGACGATCGACGGCAATAATCCGCTTTGCGGCAGAGACGTCGTGTTCGCGTTGAAGGTTCTGACGGTTCGCGATGCAACCGATGAAGAGATCGAGGCGGGTGGCGCGATCGAAACCGGCGCCGACACTGGGGCCGGCGCCAAAGTACCGATTTGAGCGGTTCACGCCGGCTCGGATTGCATCTTTGTTCGGCGTGTGAATTAGAATTATAGTGTCACGATGACCGGTGAAATAGGTAGGTGAATGATGAGCCAGGACAAACCAAAGCCCAAAGTTCCGGAAGGTCAGGCGCGCTTCTTCAAGACGCGGCAGATGGAGCCGAACGAAAAGGGTTTCGTTGGCTATGAAACTATTTGGGAGCCGTTCCAAAAGGAAGTCGAATACAAGACTCCGAAGCGCCCCTGAGGATCTGGTCGACCAAGACCGAGCCCCAGGCTGACGTCCGATCCCATGCCTCCTAAAGGCAGAGGCATTTTCGGATCCGCCATCGCGGACTTTGAATTGTGTGCGTCGCCGGCACGTGTTGCCGGCAGCCATCGTGCGAGTGGGTTAACTGTTCGCGCCAAATGAGTAGCCATGGACTGAAAATCGGTGGTGGCAGGCCGGCTGTGGTGGTAAATTGAGTTCACCGGCGGTATGAAAGGATCTTGCCGTCGATCGTTTCGTCACGAATGTGCCACTTTCGCAGCGAACTTCTGAGACAACGGGGCCGCTGAAACCACATTACATTGACGATCGAATGGGGTAGCTCAGGCCGTGACAGAGTACGCGCGAGACAATCGGGCCCTGATCGCCTTGCTTCTCGTGGCTATCGCATTCCTCTATATTCTCAGCTTCTTTTCCCCGACCTACGAGGTTTTCCTCGGGCCGCTGACGGAACTGGATTTTGCCGCTTTTGTTTCCGGTCGCAGCGGGACGAACCTCGCGAACCAGATCTTCTGGCTCGGCATGGGCGGTGTCGCAACTCTCCTGATTTTGAGCGATCCGAAACCGTTCTTTCGGTTGGCGGGCTTTTCCTGGCCGTTGCTCGCGCTTTGCCTCTTGGCCATCGCCAGCGTTTTGTGGTCCGGCGAGCCAGGCGTAACCTTCCGCCGTGCATTTCGTGCATTGCTTCCCGTCTATGTGCTCTTGGTCGCAATCGCCTACGTGCGCAATCCGCGCGATGCCATCTTTGCGACGTTTCTCGCCTTTTGGGCGTTGCTTTTGCAGAACGCGATGGGGCTCGTGATCCCGGGCACGTTCGATCTTGGGGGAAATTTCACCGGCTCTGCCGGCGGCAAGAACGTCCTGGGCCAGTGGGCCTCGGCGGCAATCCTGATTGGCATTGGCGTGGTTGGCATCAAGGATAATCCGTTGACCGGGCGGCTTGCCATGCTCGCCTACTTTTTGGGCTGGCTGCTTATGCTGGTCCTGAGTTTCTCGAAAACCTCGATGGGATTGATCGCACTCGTGCCCGTTATCGTATTCCTGCTTTGGACCATTGCGCGGTCTCTGAGTGTGTCGATCGGGCCCGCCCTGCTGCTGACATGTCTTGTTATCGTGCTGATCTTCGCCCTGATTTATGCCGCGAGCGGCCTGGGTCCGTTGGCCTTCGCGCGCACATTCGTGCCGGACCTGACGTTTACGGGACGTGTTGGAATTTGGCAGTTCATCTATTCAACGCTGGGTGACCGAATTTGGTTTGGTTACGGTTTTGGCGCCTACTGGGGAATCGGCGAGGCGTCTCCCATTCTCGGTGCCAAGGATCCCTACATGCATTTTCTGGATTCGGCGCACAGCGGCTATTTGGATCTCGTAGTTGCGCTGGGTTATGTCGGGCTTGCGATGTTCGTGCTTGTGCTTTTTCACTATTCGATCATGTCCGACATCGTCCGCATGACCGAGCCCGGCCTTTGGTGGGCTTGTTGGACGATGATATTGTTCGTCTTGCTTCATAACACCATGGAAAGCTCGATTTTCACGCCGAAAGCCAAACCGTTGTGGTTGATATTCCTGCTGTGCGTACTGGTCACGGCCCGTGCAGCGGTTGATCATCGGGCCGAGAGGGTCAGGCGCAGCCCGGTGCCGAACAGCTTGGCTCTCGGTACGCCAACGGCTTGACGCACCGGCGTTCAAGCCGACAAACAAGCATTTCAGCATCTCGCGGAATGGGGTTGGCATGAAGATGCGCGCGATCGTGATTGGCATCTGCGCTGGCGTGCTGGCCGGCGGCTGCGCGGTTGACCTGCGCGAGCCCGTACCTCTTGCCCTGGTCGACAAGGTCGAGGTCGCAGGCGTCGGGCAGGTTCGCGGTTGGGGCGACGTCGAAATTGCCGATATCGACAGAATTGCCGCCGAGCGTGCAGCCCAGATCAGCCAGCATCGACCGCACCTGATGACCAACCGTCGGCATGTCATGAACTATCTGGCGATCTCCGGTGGCGGCGCCGACGGTGCGTTCGGTGCAGGCTTCCTCAACGGTTGGAGTGCTGCCGGCACGCGGCCCGAATTCGAGGTCGTCAGCGGCGTGAGCGCCGGCGCCCTGATCGCGCCCTTTGCGTTTCTTGGGCCCGCTTATGATCAGCAGCTGCGCGAGATCTATACCAGGTACTCAACCAAGGATCTGATCCAGAAGCAGGTGCTGGCCGGACTGGCAGGCGCAAGTTCGGTGTCCGACACCAAGCCTCTTGCCGATCTGATCGCCAGGTATGTCGACATCCGGGTCCTTCAGGCCATTGCCCGCGAACACCGGCGCGGGCGCCGGCTGCTCGTCGGCACCACCAATCTTGACCAGGAGCGTCCCGTGATCTGGGACATGGGCCGCATCGCCGCCAAGGGGACCCGGCACTCGCTCGAGCTGTTCCGCGCCGTGCTGCTCGCATCAAGTGCGCTGCCGGGTCTTTTTCCGCCGGTCTACATCCAGGTCGAAGCTGATGGCGCCACCTACCAGGAAATGCATGTCGACGGCGGCACTACGGAGAACGCCTTCCTGCTGCCACTCCATCTCGATCTCGCGCGGCTCGACAAGCAGAACGGTGTGCGCTGGAAGCGTCGCCTCTATGTCATCACCAACGCCAAGACCCGGCCTACGCCGAAAGTCGTCAAGCCGACGACGTATGCGATCGCGGGCCGCAGTATCGAGGCGCTGATCCGCCAGCAGACAGAAGGCGATCTGATCAAACTCTATCTGCGTGCCGGCAAGAACAAGATCGCTTACAGCCTGGCCAGTATCCCCGTTGCATTCGCGGCTGAAAGTCGTGAACCGTTCGACCGGAAATACATGAAAGCGCTGTTCGAAACGGGTTATGCGCTGGCCAGAGCCGGCTACCGGTGGCAGCAAAAGCCACCGGGCCTGTGACACGTTCAGCAATAGTCGAGCATGCTGCGCTAGAACGGTTCCGATTTAGTCGGAACCGTTCTGCTGTTTGCGCTCACGGGCTGTTCCGGCCTGACGGCCGAGCCCTCAACGGGGGCGGCGCTAAGCGCCGGGCCTCGTTCGAGGCCTTTACCGATTCCGACATGGTTGGAAACGCTCTATTCGCGTGGCAATGTCTGTACGTAGGCCAGCAGCTTGGTCGAATAAGTGATCGGGAACGGCCGCATCGATATCATGGCCGCACCTGGATGACCGTTTCGAATCTTGTGAAATACCTCGACGGCGTTGTTGTTGGCCTTGGTGCCCACATAGAGTGGCGGGCCGATGTAGGCTTCATCCGCAGACTTGCCAAGCTTGCGAGCCCGGCCGTCGAAGCCGTGACAGGCAGCACACATGTTCTGGAAGAACGGCCGCCCTTCGTCCGCAGCTGCTCGCGCGCTGCCGTCGGAGCGAATGTAGCGCGAGATCGTGTGCAAACCGGTCGTGACGAACAATGCGATGCGATACTTGGCATGGGCCGGCAGCATATCGTTTGTATAACGATGTGTGCTGTCGCTGAGTAGCGCAACGATGTCCTCGACCTCGCGCCGCCGCGCCTTGCGGATGCCGGGGATCGCGCCTGCGACGGCCGCACCGCCCTTGCTGCCTCCGGGCCGTTTGCCCTGATAGTCCCAGCCGTGGCAGTTCTTGCAGCGCCAGGTCGCGCCCCCCGTTTCACTTTTATTCCAGGCCGGCCAGGAGGGGTGTGTCGTGGCTGGCGGGTCTTTGCCAAGCGCTCTGTACCAGTTGTCATAGAGCCGCCCGCCGCTTGCGACCAGCCAGGCCCGGGAGGCGATGGCCGGTCCGCCGGCGACATAGTCCTGGCTTGCGCCCTTGCGCGCATCGTCCTGGATCTGTTGGGACAGCCCGGCCTCAAGCTTCGTCTGGCCTATTTCTTCGGGTGGCGCTTCTTCCTGGAGGACGGTCCGGCCCGAGGTTGACTGCCAGCCGTAAGCGCCACCGATGATGACAGCCAGCACCAGGACGACAAGGCCTTCCGAACCGTGGATGCGCCGCAGGATGTAGACATCGCGAAGCGAGGCTGCGTCACCAGCACTATCGTCAGCCTCCCGCTTGCTGCCGGTGATCATGGCGCCAAGCAGGTTTTCGCGATGCGACATAGACGAGATCAGGACGCCGAGCAGGTGCAACGGGATCATGATCAGCAGGGCGTTGGATGCCTGTTCGTGGACGTTCTCCACCCACTGCACGCCGAAGAAAGCATCGCTCTGCATCATCACACCGGTGACCGACAGTGTGATCAGCACGATAATGAACGCAAAGATCATGACGCTGCCGGTCGGGTTGTGCCCGAGGTGGCGCGTCGACGACATCGTGAAAGTACGTCCCAGATACCGCAGGATCGTCAGGGGGGAATAAACGAAACTTGAAAAGCGTGCGTACTTGGTCCCCGCAAACCCCCAGAACAACCGAAAGGCTATGAGACCGACAACGACGTAGCCGGCAATCTCGTGGGTACGGTCACTGGAGCCGCCCGTCCACCAGGCGATGGCAACGCCGGCGACCAGTCCCCAATGAAACAGGCGGGTGGGCAGATCCCAAACATAGGCGGGATCTGCTTTGATCTGATCGGCTAGTCTCTCCCTATCGGGGCGCCGAATTGAAGTGTCGTTCATGACTCACTTTTGTACTGTCTTCAGAAGTTTCATGTCGACAGGGTTGTAGAACAGCTCGACTTTCTTGCCATCTTTGGTCATTGCATAGACTTCATAGCAATTGCCTTCGATCTTGGAACCGCGCACCGTGTGGCCGGCAGCCTGGGCCGCAGCCTCGGCGTCGGTTCTCGGCTTCCAGTCCGATTTGCTGGCTGTCGTGCAGTCCTTTTTTCCGTCGGCAAGTGCTAGTCCAGGACCCATCCCAAGTGCCAATGCGACGCATACGCTAGCAGCCAAACTCTTGCCTGTCATCGATCAGTTTCCCCTTCTTTGGAGTACCAGGGCTGCCGTGGTTGGCAGCGGCGGGGAAATTGTAGGCGAATGGTCGTGGCGGCAATCAACTGTAGTCTTGGACCAAGGTCTGAGACAATAGCAACCTCCTTTGCCACAAAGATCATGTAGAATATCAATTATACAATACGTACTACTGTTTTATATAGATAAATTGCTGGTCTTGTTCATCAAGATAATGTCTCCAGCGGCCCTAATCACGCGCCGCGGTGTGAATACACTGTTGCCTGCCATGGAGCTTGTGGGGTGATGGTATCCCCCAAATCGGGGACCCTAAATCCAACGCAAGCCATGCAAGATGGCGTCGATGGTCTGACAAGCTGCTTGATCTGGTAGCGAGCTTGCGAATTCAAGGCCGTTCTGGTCCGAAGTCGGGCGTTGATCATGGGTCGGGGCATGTCGCCCGGAGCGGTCGGACCTGCACTGCAATCGGGTTTCAAGTGATCATGGAGAAGTGATCGCGGCGGCAGAGCCCAATCGGTTTCATGCGCTCTTGGTCGGGTGCAGAATTCACAGGCCTGCCGGCGAACACGCAATAGCAATGACATCAGAACTCATTCGGATAGCGGTTGTCGATGATCATCCACTCATGCTGGATGGCATCGTCCATATCTTGTCGGGCGAGCCGGACATGCTGGTAGTCGGCACTGGTGGGTCGGCGGCCGAAGCAATCGAACTGGCACAGCGCGAACTGCCCGACCTTATGCTGCTGGACATGAACATGCCTGGCGACGGCCTCTCGGCAATTGCCAGAATTGCGGAATTCTGCCCCAATATTCGCATCATTGCACTCACCGTCCGCTCCGAGACGAACGCCATTCGCCAAGCGTTGGCCCTCGGCGTCCGGGCCTATGTGCTCAAGGGCGTAGGCTCCGGAGAGTTGCTGTCGATACTGCGCGGGGTCCACGCCGGCATGAGTCATGTTTCAACATCGCTGGCGAGCAAGCTGATCGAGGATAAACCGCAGTTGACGCCGCTGACCTTGCGCGAACAGCAAATCCTGGATGGCATCAGCCGCGGGCTCAGCAACAAGGAAATCGCAAACGAACTCGAACTCCAGGAAAAGACAATCAAGCACTACGTGACGAATGTGCTGCAAAAACTCCAGGTGCGGAACCGCGTAGAGGCTGCCTTGCTGGTTCGCGAGGGCGTAGTCGGCGGTCCTGCTTCACGTCCCATACAAAGTAGCGGTGCGCCGGCCCGATAATCTGCATGCCTGGGCCCAAGGTCACAAACTCATAATCCTTGCAAGAATTATGAGTTTGTGACCTAACCCAGCCGGCGTTCCGCCGCGGGTCACCCCGTTGTCGCAAATAGAGCCTTGCGCAGGTCCACCGACGGTGCTTTCAAGTTGGTGCGCGCCGCTCGATCGGCAAACTGCAACAGACACTCGGGACAGTCCATGCCCAGGCTTACGACCGGCGAGGCGATCGTCAAATCGCTCGGCCGCCACGGCGTCGATACGATTTTCGGCATCCCGGGCGCCCACATGTATGAATTCAACGATGCATTGGCACGAGCCGGCGAAGACATTCGCTTTTTCACGACCCGCCACGAACAGGGTGCCGGCTACATGGCATTCGGCTATGCCAAGTCGACGGGGCGCACAGGTGTCATGACGGTCGTGCCGGGTCCCGGCATCCTCAATGCTTCGGCAGCGCTCTCCACCGCCTATGGCGCCAATGCGCCGGTGCTCTGCATCACCGGCAACATCATGTCGGAACTGATCGGCAAGGGCCGCGGCCAATTGCACGAACTGCCCGACCAACTGGCCACGATCCGGGGGTTCACTGGCTGGGCCGAGCGCATCGATCACCCGACCGAAGCGCCGGGTCTTGTCGCGGAGGCCTTTCGCCAGATTTACTCGGGTCGCATTCGACCGGCGGCCATCGAGGCGCCGTGGGATGTCTTCGGCGAGGCCGCCGAGGTCGATCTCGACGTCGACATCTCTCCGCCGAAACCGCCGACGCCGGACCCCGAGCAGATTGCGGCGGCCGCGCGGCTGATTGCCAAGGCAAAGCAGCCGCTAATAATCGTTGGTGCCGGAGCCCAGGATGCCGGCGAAGAAATCGCAGCCCTTGCCGAAATGCTGCAGGCACCGGTCACCGCCCACCGCTCCGGCAAAGGCGCGGTCAGCGACGCTCATCCCCTGAGCCTGCGATCGGTTGCGGCATGGCGCTACTGGCCAAAATGCGACCTTGTGATCGGTATCGGCAGCCGGCTCGAACTGGTTCACATGCGCTGGCAGTGGCAGCCGGCCGGCCTTAGCACGGTGCGCATCGACATCGACCCGACCGAGTTCGTGCGCCTCAAGCCCGACGTCGGCGTGGTCAGTGATGCAAGGCTTGGCACCCGGGCGCTGATTGATGCGCTCGCCCGCGAGATCGCGACCCGCCCGCCGCTTGCCGAGACCTGTCAGAAGTTGCAGTCGGAAGCCGATGCAGCGATCAATACGGTGCAACCACAGGTCGATTATCTCAAGGTCATTCGTGAGGTGTTGCCTGACGATGGCTTCTTCGTCGAAGAGGTGTCGCAAGCAGGTTTCACTGCGCGCTTTGCCTTTCCAGTCTATGCACCGCGTAGGTACGTGACCTGCGGCTATCAGGACAACCTGGGCTTCGGCTTTCATACCGCCCTCGGCGTCAAGGTCGCCCATCCCGACAAGGCCGTCGTCTCAATCGCCGGTGACGGCGGCTTCATGTTCGGCGTGCAGGAGCTTGCAACAGCGGTACAGTACGGCATTTCCGTCGTGACGGTTCTCTTCAACAACGGCTCATACGGCAACGTCCGGCGCGACCAGATGCAGCGCTATGCAGGCCGCCTAATCGGCTCGGAACTGGTCAACCCCGATTTCGTTCGCCTTGCCGAAAGCTTTGGCGCTATGGGCCTGCGCGTCAATTCACCGGCTGAACTCAAAGGTGCGCTCGAAAGAGCGCTCGGTGAAAACGGTCCCGTGATCATCGAGGTGCCGCTCGAGACCGGCAGCGAAGCATCGCCGTGGCCGTTTACGATGCCGGCGCCGCCGGAGTCTGAGTGATCGGCGCCCGCTCAGTTGAGCCGCATCCCATTGGCCGGCAGGGGCGCCGGATTTATGGCAACCGGTGGCAGGATTTCGCGAACCAGCTTTTTCTTGATGGCCTCGTAATAATCAGCGAAACGGTCGGCCTGGATCACGAACGAGCCGGCGCCGCCAATGATCTTTTCCTGGAAGTAGGTCATGAGCTCCGGATCTCTTGCCAGGATGGCGAGCGCATTGATGGTAATGCCGCGGGCGATCAACCGATCGCGTATCAGGTAGGGCGACCAGCCCTCGTTGTTGCGACCATCGCCCGAGACGTCGATCACCAGTCGCCGACAGATGGCCGGCAAGGTCAGGAATTGCGCGTTGGCGAACATCAGCGCTTCACCGATGGCAGTCGAGAATTTGTCGAACTGGCGCGGAAAGCGCGCGATTTGCCCGGCAAACGCCAGGACGCTTTCGCGATCCGTGAGTTGTGTCCACGGCACGATCTGGACCTGCTGGTTCCGCCCGCTCCAGTGCATGGCGGTGATGTAGACCGTGCCGGGTCCGGCGCTCGCTAATGCACTGGCAACCTCGTTCGAGCGCAGCGCATTGGCAAGACCTTCGGTCTGCAGCGCATACTCGCGTGCATCGACGCTGCCCGAGACATCGATGGCCAGCACGAGCGCCAGTCCGCAAGGCTCGGCGCGAGCCTCTTTCGTTGATCCCCAGGTGTGGGACAGAACGAGGGTAAGCAGGGCACTCGCCAAGTGAACCACGAACACGATCACACCTCGCCGCTAATGGTCAAAGCCCCATTCAATAGAGAACGCCGGCAGCGCGCAACGCAATCGGCCGTGATCGGCCGTCATGTCTAGAGCAATATCCGACCGGACGGCACCTGGCACTGCCCCGGACCCGTCATGGTTTGGCCGATCATTCTGGTTCTCACGCTGTTGTTCAATCAGGACATCCGTCGTGGAAAGTCGTGGCTCGATGCCGCTCCGCCATTTTGGTGCCCTATTTGTCGGTCATCAGCCCGCCTCCCGATCGAGTGGCCATGTGTCCGGGCTCGCCGAGACCCGGCTGGCGCGTGCTGCGGTGCAGATTGTCGTGTTCCGCGCTCCTTTGGGACCTGAGGCTATAGCTCAGTGGTAGAGCACCCGGCGTGTGGCCGGGAGGTCGGGGGTTCGATTCCCTTTAGCTTCTCCTTTACGACTAGCTCAGTGGGTAGAGCACGAGACTGTTAATCTCGCGGTCACGGGTTCGACTCCCGTGTCGTAAGCCATGTGCCTGAAAAGCACACAGCTATTGAAACGTAGGGGAGCCGGTTGCTTCCCGGGCGCAAACAAGGCCGCCGGCGGCTTCGGCCAAAGGCGGCGGCGCGCGCGCCAGGCATCCGGGCGCTTTGTGCCCGAGCGGATACCGCTGATCGCCAAGGCCCGAGGGTCGGGCACCGGCGCCAAGGTGCAGACGGCCTCGCCCGAAGCACTAAGGCGGACGCAACCCGGTTTCGACGGCGGCGGCGGTCGGCTCAAGCTCGGGCCCGCGGATCGGGTGCTGGGCGGCAACCGGTGAACCTTGAGCTGGCGTGATAGGTCTACGTAGAAGAACCGGCCGCGCGGCGCGCTGCGCGGCATATTATTGAGGAGTGAGTGTCATGCGGGCACTTGGTATTTTTGATGTTGTTGTTCGCGACGATGAGCGCGCGTTCCTGACGCGCGACGGCCGTTTCGTACGCCTGCTCGAGCCGGGCCGCTACCGCGAGTTCGATCCGCGCGGGCGCCTCAAGGCCGAGGTCGTCAAGGTCGTGCAGGCCGAGATCGCGCCGGAAAAGGCATTGCTGTTCGAGAAGACGCAGCCGGCGATCGCGGACGCCAATTTCGTGATCGTGCAGCCGCTCGCGCACGAGGCCGCGATCGTCTCGTTCGACGGCGCACCGAAGCACCTCGTCGTGCCGCACGCGACGCGGGCGTTCTGGAAGACTCTGACGCTGGTCGAGGTCGAGATGATCGACACGGCAGCCGACTTGCGCGTCAAGAAGGAGCACCTCGCCAAGCTCGACGTCGAGCACACGCGCGTCGTCGTCAGCGATGTCGTGGCCTCTCACGAGGCGGGTCTGCTGTTCGTCGACGGTAAGTTCGTCGAAAAGCTCGAGCCCGGCCGCCATGCGTTCTGGGCGATCGGCCGCAAGGTCGAGATCGCCAAGGTGGACCTGCGCCCGACTCCGCTCGAGGTGACGGCCCAGGAAATCCTGACCAAGGACCGTGTCGGCATCCGCGTGACGCTGACGGCCTTCTACAAGGTCGTCGATGCCGTGAAGGCAAAGACCGGCTCGGGCGATCTTGCCAATACGCTTTATCGGCTGGTGCAGTTCGCCATCCGTGAGGCGGTGGCGACCCGGTCGCTCGATGACATCCTGGCAGCCCGCGATACGATCGACGGGCAAGTGCGCGACTACGTGACCTCGCGGGTCGGCGAACTCGGTGTCGAGATCGTCGAGATCGGCGTCAAGGACGTGATCCTGCCCGGCGACGTGCGCGAGTTGCTCAATCGCGTCGTCGAGGCGGAACGGGTGGCCAAGGCCAACCTGATCAAGCGTCAGGAAGAAACGGCAGCGACGCGCTCGCTGCTCAACACATCGCGGCTGATGGAGGACAATCCGCTGCTGCTGCGTCTGAAGGAACTCGAGGCACTCGAAAAGCTCGTCGAAAAAGTCGGGCGGATCGACCTGCACACCGGCGGCGGCGCTGCCGGCCTCGAGGCGCTTCTGAAGAACCTCTATCGTCTGGCCGAGAAGCCGGAGGGTGGCGGGGAATAGTGCGGGAACCGCGATCCGCTGTCCGGCTTGCTTTGGAAGCTGGGTGGTGGATCGCGGATTTCCTGATGCGTCGAATTCGAAACTGTCGCTGGCAACAGTGATTGCGGTTCTGAAATCTTAAGCGCGTTTGCTGCTGCCGAACCGCGAGCCGAGACACAAACACCTTGGTAAGCCTCGCCGGGATATATACGAATCCAACATAACTCGACCCCGTGAACCCGCTTGCCGCAAGCCCCATCCTGCGTCACAATCGTACACGACTTGTCAGGACCGTCAGTCGGAGTTCGATTGCATGAACCGACCCGCGCTGTTTCACGTTTTGCGAATTCAATGGGCCGGATCCCGCGCCTTTTTGATGATCTGCCTGATGATCGCGATGGTCGCCCTGCAGCCGGTAGCTGAGGCGCAGTCGGAAGGTCTGCAAGGTTACTGGCGCGGCAGCGGCTATGTCTCGGCAGCCAAGGGTCAGCGAGAGCGCGTTAGATGTCGCGTCTGGATATCGCGCGGTCTGGGTCAAACTTTTGGCGTGAAGGCAAGGTGCGCGAGCCCGGCGACGAATATCGATCAGACCGGCCGGGTAAGTCGAACGGGCTCCAACAGCTACGTCGGCGACTTTTACAACAGCGATTTCAACATTCGCGGTCGTATCCGCATCATTTTGCAGGGCAATCGCCAGTCGGTCACGATGCATAGTGATGCCGGTTCCGGGCGGCTGACGCTGTATCGTCGCTAAGGCCCTGGCATCAAGCGGTGTGCGCGACTGCCTTGTCGCATCTTCATCTTTCCGACCAATATTCGCGCTTTGATGTGCAAAATGACAGTACCATAATCGCCCATGACGATCGATCGCAGGCAATTCAATGCCGGTCTGGCCGGCACGCTTGGCGCGGCAGCGATGCTTGCCGGACCGGCAACGGCGTTGGCTGCTGCCTACCGCGGACCTAACGTCGTCATCGTGCGCTTCGGCGGCGGCGTCCGCCGCAGAGAGACGATCGATGCGCAGCACACCTATGCCCCCTTCCTGCGCAACACGCTCGCCCGCCGCGGCGTACTGATCCCGGACCTGCGGATCGCCGACATCAAGGGCATGGATACGAGCCATGCCGAAGGCACGATCAACATCCTGACCGGGCGCTACGCGGCCTGGCGCGATGCAGGTTCGAAAACCTTCCTGCAGCGCATCGAGCCGACCTCACCGACGCTTTTTGAATACCTGCGCAAGGCCTTTGATATTCCCGCGCATCAGACCTTGTTGGTGAACGGGGAAGACCGGCCGCAGGAGGAGTTCTTTTCGTTCGCGCGACACAAGGGTTTCGGCGGCGATTTCCGCGCAGAGGTACTGAGCCTTTATCGCTACAAGCGCTGGCTCTACCGACAGTTGATCACCGAAAGCGTGCGCGATGAAGAACTGCTCAGCGAACTCGCCAAGACCCTGAAGAAGATCGAAGCGCACGAACTGCCCGGCCGTGAGCCGCAGGAGAACGTCCGCCTTGATGCATTCTGGGCCAGATGGCGCGAGGACTATCGCGATCACGGTCTGGTCAATCCGCGCGGCGATCGGCTGCTGACCGAATTGGCGCTCAGAGCCATGCAACAGCTACGCCCCCGCCTGCTGATGATCAACTACCAGGACCCTGATTATGTCCATTGGGGTAATGCCTCGCACTACACGCGGGCGATTGCGATCATCGATCAGGGTTTGAGGCAACTGGTTGAGGTCGCGGACCAACTCGATTTCTATGCAGGCCGCACGGTGTTCGTAGTTGTGCCGGATTGCGGGCGCGATTCCAATCAACTGATGGGCATACCTTTCCAGCATCATTTCAATACACAGTCGGCGCGAGAGATCTGGGCGCTCCTATTTGGACCCGGCATTGCGAGCGGGCGGGTCTTGGACAAGCAAAAGGACCAAAGCCAGATCGCGGCAACGGTTGGCGCGATCATGGGATTTCGCGCACGTCATGCCGAGGCGGGTGCGATAGAAGAGGTGTTTGCATCGTGACTATGGCCGATGCGTCGCAGATCTCGGTTCGCCCTCGTGGTTGGTTGCGGTCGAGCGTTGGCGTCTTGGTCAGGTATGGTTTGCTGGTCGTCTTGTGCCTGACGCCGGCAACCGCGGTGGTGGCTCTGGGCTGGCTGACGCGCAAGACGGCGGCGGACATCGGCTGGCGGCTGTCCGGTGCCGGCCGAACCGGCTGGCCGAACCTTGTCATTGGCGAAAACGCTGCTGCATCGACGTGGCTCCAGCGTTGGTTCGGCGCACTTGCCGCCAACCTGATGGCCGGCCTCAAGGCATGGCTCGCCGTGCTGTTGATGACGGTGCCGTTCGCGTTGGTCTGGCTGACAGGCTGGTTCGCCGGTTGGGAAAACTCGTTCAACAAGGGGTACGAGAACGCGGGGATTTGGCCGGGCGTGTCGCTGCTGTCGGTGTTGTTGTCGGTGCCGATCCACGTCCTCCTGCCGATGGCGATCGCTCATCAGGCGCGTATCGGTACGGTTACTGCGATCCTGGATGTTGGCAGGATCATTCGACTGGTGCGCGCTGCCGGGTTCAGCTACCTGCTCCTCACGGCCCTGATCGCCATTGGATCGGTCGGCGTACTGGGCGTGCGCGGCATAACGGTGTTCGCCGAGCATATTGCGCCGGAGGTCGCGAGTGGCTCCGCTGAGGCGATTGGGCAGTTCGCCCGGCGTTTCGCGGTGACGGCGACAGCACTACTGGTTATCGGTCTGATAGTCGTGCGCCATGTCGTGGCTCGGATCTACGCCCATGCCGCCGGCCGGCTGTCGAGCGGCGAGCGTGGCGGACTGATCAAAACCGCCATCGTGCTTGCAATGTGCGCTGCGATCTGGCTCGGTCTCATTTTCCTGGTCTACTTTGCGCAGTTCCTGAACTACGCTTGGTGGTCATGGCTTAACCAGCCGGTTCTGATGCTGCCCTGGCTCGCGGTATAAAGGGTTGCCAGAGGGCAGAATTGTAAAGGACAGCGTCCTTAACGCCGTGAGGCGATATATCAGCCCCGCGCACTGTGCTAGGCTGGACCAAATCCCAACAGGAGCACCTGGACCATGCGCTTTGGCTGGCTCACTCTCGGCCATTCTCCGTCACCGGCCGACGATCACGCAGCGATCGGCCAGCAACTCGAGCAGGCCTGCCTTGCCGAAGCGGCCGGGTTCGACACAGTCTGGCTGACCGAGCACAATTTCACCGGCGAAAGCGTCTACTGCGATCCGATCCCGTTCGCGAGTGCGCTGGCCATGCGCACCTCGAAGGTCCGGATCGGGTTTGCCGTCATCCAGATGGCGCTGCGCCAGCCGGTCAGGCTGGCAACGCAGTTGGCACTGCTCGACAATCTCTGCAACGGGCGCCTCGATGTCGGCGTCGGCCGCGGCACGATCTTCAACGAGTACGAGTTCGTCGGTTACGGCCTGCGCAGTGACGACAGCCGTGAGCGTATGCAGGAAGGCCTGGAAATCCTGCTCGGCGCTTGGTCGGGTGAGCCGGTCGACTTCAAGGGCAAGCATTTCGAGGCGAGTTTTCCCGAACTACGCCCGCGGACTTACCAGCGGCCGCATCCGCCGATCTGGCATAGCGCGGTGTCGCCGGCCTCGTTCGAGGCCTGCGGCCGGCAGGGCGTGCCGATCATGACCGTGCGTCTGCCGCTGCCGGTGCTCAAGGACCGGCTCGCGCTTTATGAAAGCGGGCTCGGCGCGAGCGGCCTTTCAGCAGCGCGCCGGCGTGAATTGAGAGATGGTGCCGCGATCTGGCGTTATGTCTACGTTGCCGAAAGCGATGCGCAAGCCGAGGATGAATTGTCGGCCGCCCTGGTCGAGGGCCGCCACCACATGCATCATGTCCGCAAGACGCTCAATCCGCCGGATTTCAAGGTCGATGAAGCGCTGCTCAATCCCTGGGCAGATCCGCAAGTCGCCGACAGCGAAGCGCTGTCGACGGTGCTTGCCACCGGCGCGCTATACGGCAGCCCAGCCGGGGTGCGCGAGCAGGTCGCGGAAATGCGCGAGGTCGGCGGCGTCAATCACGTGCTCTGCCAGATGAGCTTTGCCTACATGAGCCACGACAACATCATGCGCTCGATGCGCCTGTTCGGTGACGAGGTTATCCCGGCCTTCAAGTGATGCAGGGCTCAGTTTCGATAGGCCTTGCCTGTCAGCGCCGCCGTTTGCCCCTCACCCTAACCCTCTCCCCGTGAAGTACGGGGAGAGGGAACTCGGCCCGTCGCTTTGCCACCGAAAATGCCACGAGGCACGGCCGGATTCCCTCTCCCCGTAGCGCCACTTCGGCGCGTACGGGGAGAGGGTTAGGGTGAGGGGCAAACGGCGGCGCTGATAGGAACAGGGTCGTTGATCGTCGAACAATGATGCCACACATTTGCGTTGATCAAGACAACTACGGCGCATCGCGATCACCACGCGGCTTGCGGCCGACCGCCCGGTTCATCAGTTCCGTCGCCTTGAACTCGGGGAAGATCTCGCTGATCACATGGCGTGCGCGCAACGGCTTGGTCTCGATGTGCGGACAGGGCCTGACCAGTTCGATCGCGACGATGCCAAGGCGTGCGGTCAACGCGCCGTTGAAGGCGCCCTCGCCAAGCCGACGTGACAGGCGCTGCATGATGTCCTGGCCGAGGAACTGGCCGAAGAGGTCGTCGGTGAGCGCAATCGCGCCGGTCGCCGCGATGTGGAAAATGACCCGCATCAGGAGGCGTGAGCCGCCGAGCAGGCCCGGCCGGCCGCCGTACGTGCCGGCAAGGCGCCTGGTCATGCGGATGTTCTCGAACAGGACGAAGAGCACGGCAATGAAGGCGATTGGCACGACGGCAGTGACAACAGCGACGCGGCGTGCCGATTCATAGATCACGCGGCGCGCTTCCTTGTCGGCATCGGCCAGCAGGACGCGATCGGCAAGCCCGAGTAAATCGCCGGGCCTCGTCTTGTGGCGTTCCTGATCGCGGAACGAGGCGAGCGCCCAGCGGTAGGCGGGGCGGCCGGAAACAAGGCGCCGCAATGCTGCAACCACGCGCCGTTCATCGCCAGGCTCGCCGTTTTCCAGCGCGGCTTCCGCCTCCCGCCTGAGATGCCCGAGGCGGGCGAGGTGCAGGAAGCCGATGATCTCGCGGACAATGACGACGACGATAATGCCGGCGATAAACAGTGCCAGTGCATTGGCCGTCCAGCCGATCCAGTCGTCGCGGGCCAGTGCAATCGAGATGAATCGCGTGAACCACAGCCCGATAGCCAGGCTGGAGACGATGAATACCGCGCTGATGAAGGCACTGAACCAGCCGAAGCCGGGGCGCTCCGGCGGAGTTGCGGCTTCTGTCGCTATGGCCTCGGCGCTGTCGTCGTCAGCATTTGGCGGTACGTCCTCGTGGTGGCGGCCGGTATCGCTGGCCGGCTCCGGCGCTTCACGCACGTTGGGATCATCGACATCGAACACCTGCGGCGGGCGCTGCCCGGTTGGTTTGTCGTTCATTTCAGTCGGTCCCCAAGCAGAAAGGCTATGGCCTGGTCCATACCGACGTGCGGCCAGGTGATGCGACCTTCGATCGAGTCCAGTTGCGGGCGAAAGCGCACGAAGTTGAGCGAGCCGGGTGCGATCACGCCCGGGTCGAAGGCATCGAGCGGATCGGCCGGCAGGTCTCCCGGAAAGATGACCAGTGGTTTCGCAGGGTCGAGCTCAAGGTCGCCTAATTTCTGGCCGTCGAATGGAACGCCGCTGACGCAGGGCAGGGTGGCGCCGCCATCCTGGCCAGTCCGCTCGACGTCCCGGGTCGTGCGCAGTGCCGCGACCGCAAGTGTCGAGTTGCGGGCGCCGGCTTTAGCGGCCCGGCCGTGTGCGCGATCGACCACTTTGCCGAGGATCGCGCGCAGGCGGTCGTGATTGTGACCATTGAGATGATCCGCCTTGGTCGCGGCAAACGCGATCGTGGTGACGCGATTGGAGAGCAGGCGGCCAAGCCAGCTGTCACGACCCGGCTTGAAGGCGTTGAGTGCCCGTTCGAGCGCGTTTTCCATTTCGAGGACGGCGGCCGGGCCCTGATTCAGAGCGCCGAGAACATCGACGAGCACGATCTGGCGGTCGATGCGGCTGAAATGTTTCTCGAAGAACGGCCTGACGATGGTCGCCTTGTAGCTCTCGAAACGCCGCTCGAGGAGGGCATTGAGCGGCGTGCTGCCGGCGATCGGGCCGGTTGCCGGAAAGAAGGTGAGGAGCGGCGTATCCTCGAAATCACCCGGCATCAGGAAGCGGCCGGGTCCGGCACTGGGCGCCAGCCGGCCGGCGGCCTTCTGTTCTGCGAGATACGCCCGAAACAATCGGCTGCCCTTGAGCGCGATCTGTTCGATGTCGTCGGCCGGCGAAACTTCGCTGCCTGCAAACGACAGCCATTGATCGCGTGCCGGGCCGACGGTTGCCGCTTCGGCGAGCCGGGCCGTGTGGTCGGACCACTCGGCGAAGTCCTGCTCCAGCAGGCCGATGTCGGCCAGCCATTCACCGGGATAATCGATAATGTCAACGTGCAGCCGGCGCGTAATACCGGCTGTTTGGCGCAGCCAGTCGGCTGCCTGCCATTCGAGCGTGATGCGTAACTGGCTGATGTGGCGCGTGCTCTCGGGCCAGGTCGCAGGCTTTGCGGTCAGTGCTGCGAGATGTGCCTCATAGCCGAAGCGCGGTACGTCGTCATCGGGCTGAGGTTCGAGGAACGCCCGATAGGCTGGCAGCCGCAGCGTGCCGATGGCAGGCCGTGCGCCGCTCTCGGTTAAAAGTCGCACGAGGGCGGTAATGAAAACCGTTTTGCCGGCCCGCGACAGGCCGGTGACGCCGAGCCGCAACGTCGGCGTCGTCAGTTCATCGAGATAGGAGCCTGCCTGACGCAGTGCATCGCTGGTCTGGTCTGTCAGATCTGAGAGGCGCACCGGTTCCCCACCCACGCTGGTGGGCTACAGATGTGGACTGAAGAACGCCAGCGCAAGTGGCTTTGAGCCCGGCCTTACTGCTTAGGCTGCTGATTGGCCTTCTGGCGGGCGAGGAATGCCAGGCGTTCGAACAGGTGGACATCCTGCTCGTTCTTCAGAAGCGCACCGTGCAATGGCGGAATGAGCTTGCGCGGGTCCTTCTCACGCAGCATGTCGGGCGTGATGTCCTCGCTGAGCAGCAGCTTGAGCCAGTCGAGCAGTTCCGATGTCGACGGCTTCTTCTTGAGGCCGGGCACCTCGCGCATGTCGTAGAAGACGTTGAGCGCCTCGCGCACCAGCATGCCTTTGAGGCCTGGGAAGTGAACCTCGATGATCTCGCGCATCGTGTCGGGTTCGGGAAACTTGATATAGTGAAAAAAGCAGCGGCGAAGGAAGGCGTCCGGCAGCTCTTTTTCGTTGTTCGAGGTGATCAGCACGATCGGCCGGTGATGCGCCTTGATTGTCTCGCCGGTCTCGTAGACGAAGAACTCCATGCGATCGAGTTCCTGCAGCAGGTCGTTCGGGAACTCGATATCGGCCTTGTCGATCTCGTCGATCAGCAGGACCGGCCGCTGGTCCATGGTAAACGCTTCCCAGAGCGGGCCACGCTTGATGTAATTCGCGATGTCCCTGACGCGTTCATCGCCGAGCTGGCTGTCGCGCAGGCGGCTGACTGCATCGTATTCATAAAGGCCCTGGTGCGCTTTGGTCGTCGATTTGATGTGCCATTCGAGCAAGGGCGCACCGAGTGCTTTTGCAACCTCGATAGCGAGCACCGTCTTGCCGGTGCCGGGCTCGCCCTTGACCAGGAGCGGGCGTTCCAGCGTGATCGAGGCGTTTACCGCCACCGTCAGGTCCTGGGTCGCGACGTAGGATTTGGTGCCTTCGAATTTCATGATCCAGTATGCGCCTCTTGCAGCCTGTCAGCCAGTCCCGGCCTTGACCGGCCGAAAAACCCGGCGACCCTAAGCGTTCGGCGTCCCTCGAACAAGCATCAGTGCGATATTGCCTGATCCAGCAGGGCGCCATGAAAGGTCATTTCGCCTGGCAATTGGTCAAACAAAGCATATTCGGCCATACAACTCGGCGCCAAAACGCTCGCGACGAACGATCGTTAATTGGCTGTCAAATTAGGTAATCTCGTTCACGAGTTCGCGTGCAAGTCCTTGACTTGAACCTTTTGTTAAGTACAAGCGGGCGGCAATCGCGTCATGTGATTAGCCCTTCCACGTGGTTGTGAGAAGGAAGGGCTAGGGCCATTCCGGTCGGAAACGTGCGGAGGTTGTCGTGGTGAAGGCGAAGTCGTCGAGCAAGGCCGCCAAGGGGCCGGCTTCGAAAAAGTCTCAGCCCAAGAAGACCGTCAAAAAAGCGTCGACAAGCCGTGCTACCGGTCGTAAGCGGGCTGCAAAAACCGCAGCCAAAGCGAAGCCTCGAAAATCTGCTTCTGCGAAGAAAACGGCGACTGCTAAATCATCGGCAAGCCGGAAAGCGACAGCGAAGAAGACGGCCGGCAAACCGAATTCCGCGACGCCGGCCAAGTCTGCCAAAGCTGCGGCGAAGGCGGCGGCCAAGACGAAAGTTGCATCGAAGGTTGTTGTGAAAGAAGTCAAAATGACAAAAGCAGCTACCAAAAAGACGACGACGCGTCCAACCGCTTCGCGTCGGGCTCCGACCCGCAGTGGGACTGCAGCCCAATCCGCAGGGAAACGGGGCAGGGGCCAGAAGAAGATCATGCTGCCTGAAGGCTATCAGCCGAGCGACAAAGAGCCGTTCATGAACGAACACCAGCGGCTCTATTTCCGCGACAAGCTGATGGCTTGGAAAGAGGAGATCGTTCGCCAAACGCGCGAAACCTTGGTCGGGCTGACTTCCGCATCCGAGCAGCATGCCGATCTCGCCGATCGGGCGACCTCGGAGACCTATCGTGCGCTCGAACTGCGTGCCCGCGACCGCCAACGCAAACTCGTCTCCAAGATCAACGCCGCGCTGGCACGCATCGAGGATGGCTCATACGGCTATTGCGAAGAGACCGGCGAGCCGATCGGCCTGCGCCGTCTCGAGGCTAGGCCAATCGCGACGCTGTCGCTGGAGGCTCAGGAGCGGCATGAACGCCGCGAGCGCGTGTTCCGCGAAGACTGACGGCCCGTCCCGCATCCTGATGACGACTTGAAGAGCTATTCTGCCGGCGCTTGCTTGAGCGCAGGCTGCGCCTCGGGCAGGCGATGCGGCAGCATCAGGACGGCGGCCAGGATGGCAGCCGCCGACACGGCCAGGATGTAGAACAGGACGTCGAAGCCCCAGTTGTGGTGCACCCACGCGATCAGCGGGACGACAACTGCCCAGACCCCGAAACTGACGATATAGCGCGCACCATAAACCGATGCCCGCAACTCGGACTTGGCCATTTTGCCGATCATGTAATCATTGATCGGGATCTGCCCGAAGGCGCCGAGCATGAATCCTAAAGCCACCGCAAGTGCGCTCCAATTCTCGAGGCCGGGCATCAACGAAAAGAAGAGAACCTGAATGATCGCAACGACGGTGAATACGTTTCGCGGGCCATAAATATCGAGCATCCGGCCGACGACGACCTGGGCAAAGGATGCGACGGCAAACACGACGAACGCCAGCCAGCCGACCATTGTTGCGGACGACGCGATACCGCCCAGGCGCTCATCGAACACCTTCGGGAGCGAGAAGGTCGTTCCCTGGAAAATGATGCTCGAAACAGCCGTGGTGAACAATATGATCATCGTGACGCGGATAAGGAGGGCACGCCACTCGGCGCTGGTCGTATCAGCCGTAGCCCCCGAGGGTTGTGCCACCGACGCGCTTGCAGCGTTTCTCAACGGCACCCGGTCGCGGTAGGAATAGAAATAGGCAAAGCCCAGGACGATCGAGAACACGCCCGGCAGCCAGAACGCCGTCCGCCAGCCAGTCTGGTCGATCAGGAACCCAGTGAGCAGCGCCGCACAGCCAACGCCCATGTTGCCCCAGACGCCGTTGACCGCGATATCGAGACCCATCGATTTGCCGCCACGCGCAATCATCGCTAGGCCGACCGGGTGATAGATCGCAGCAAACATACCAACCACGAACAGGCCCATCGCGATTTCCGTCGGAGAACGGGCCAGCGATGTCGCAATCGAGGCGAGCCCGATACCGATGAAGAACACGACCATCATGCCTTCCCGGCTCCAGCGGTCGGCCAGCCAGCCGGCCGGCAGCGAGAACAGTCCGAACGCAATCAAACCCGGGGTCGCGTAGGGGATCAGCTCCGCGTAGGCAAGGCCCCATTCCTTGGCCAGCACCAGCGCCGCGACGGTCGCGAAGATCAGCAGGAACAGATGATCGAGGAAGTGGCCGATGTTGAGAAACAGGAAATGTCTGCGGTCTTCCATGGCTCTTACCGTCCAATATCGTGTCATCGGGTCCAGCGGCCCTCGGACATTGTTGGTGTATGCGATGGCCGTGACAGGATCTTCGTGTTAGGCCAGACATATTACGGCAGATCTGCCGGTTGTCCGATCCGCCAGGCGATGGTAACCGCAAAGCCTGCAGGAATACCGGTTGGACCCACAAAAAACTTCGAATGAACCAAGGGCAGGAAACACGCGATGAGCGCAAGCGAGAAGATTTCAGGTCAAGAGCACTGGACCAACAAGGGCGACGATGTCCGCCTGTTCCTCTGGGAGAAGGCGGCGCGCGAAGGTGCCGAGAAACAGGGCACGATCCTCTTCGTGCACGGCTCCTCGATGGCCTCGACCCCGACCTTCGATCTTGATGTGCCCGGCCGGCCCGATTCGTCGGTGATGGACTGGTTCGCCAAGCGGGGCTTCAATACCTGGTGTGTTGACATGGAAGGCTACGGGCGTTCGACCAAGACCCGCGATATCACCTGCGATATTTCAAATGGCGCCGATGATCTCGAGGCCGCCAGCCGCTACATCATGGATCAGCGCGGCTCCGGTCCGCTGATGGTCTACGGCATCTCGTCGGGTGCCTTGCGTGCCGCGCTGTTTGCCCAGCGTAACCCCGATCGCGTCAGCCGCCTCGCTCTCGATGCGCATGTCTGGACCGGTGAGGGCAGCCCGACGCTCGCCGAACGGCGCAAGAAATTGCCGCAGTTCATCGATGCCAAGCGCCGGCCAATCGATCCGGGCTTCGTGCAGACGATATTCGAGCGTGATCATCCGGGATGCGCCGATCAGGCAACCATCGATGCCTTCGCCAAGGCAATCTGCGCACTCGATGACTCGATCCCCAACGGCACGTACATCGACATGTGCTCGAAGCTGCCGGTCGTTGATCCCGAAAAGATCGTGATGCCGACGATCATCATGCGCGGCCAGTGGGACGGCATCGCCTCGTTCGATGACCTAGTCGAATTCTTCAAACGCCTGCCCAATCCGGACAAGCAGTTCACCGTGATGGCCGGTATCTCGCACGCGAGTTTCCAGCAGAAGAACTACCTGATGGTCTATCACATCCTGCATTCATTCTTCACGCAGCCGGAGCCGGTCTATCGGGGCTGATGGCTACAGTCCAAGCGGCCTAGAATCGGCGCTCATCAGGTGCATTTGTTTTTCCGGGTACCGCGTGCCGGCGGCGATGCCCGGCTTGAATGCTGTGTTCAGCTCGGCGACATCATCGTCGCTCAATTTCACCCGGCAGGCGGCGACGTTCTCCTCGAGGTGCTCGATCCGGGTCGTCGCCGGGATCGGCAGAATGTCGCTGCCGCTGGCGTCGAGCCAGGCAAGCGCGACTTGTGCCGGCTTGCACTGGTGCCTTGTCGCGACAGCTTCGAGGGTGCCAAGCAGACCGACGTTTTGTTCGAGGTTTTCGGGAAAGAAGCGCGGGTGGTCCTTGCGGCGGTCCTTCGGTGTGAGGTCGGCCTGTGAATGGATCTTGGCGCTCAGGAAGCCACGGCCAAGCGGGGCATAGGCCATCAGCGCAACACCGAGTTCGCGGCAGGTCGGCAGGATGTCGCCTTCGACGTCACGGGTCCAAAGCGAGTATTCGGTCTGCACGAAGGTCAGCGGGTGCACCGCGTGCGCGCGGCGGATGGTGGCAGCACTTGCTTCGCAGAGCCCGAGATGGCGCACCTTGCCCGCTTCGACCAGCCCTGCCATGGCGCCAACTGTTTCCTCGATGGCAACTTCCGGGTCGACGCGGTGCAGCATGTAGAGGTCGATGACCTCCCGCTTGAGGCGCTCAAGGCTGCGCTCTACGGCAACGGGCACGTAATCGGGCTTGGCATTGGTGCCACCGCGCTCGCCATTGGGTCCGCGAATGTTGCCGAACTTGGTGCCGATCACCACGCGGTCGCCAAGTGCGGAAAGGTGCCGGCCGAACAGTTCCTCGTTGTGCCCGTTGCCGTAGGCATCGGAGGTATCGAAATAGGTGATGCCGAGATCGACGGCTGCGGCCAGGACACGCCCGGCATTGTCATCGTCGCGATCGCCGTAGGCGCCCGACAGTGCCGCACCGCCCAATCCGATTTGGGAGACCGTCAGACTACGTCTGCTGAAGGACCAGGTCTCCATGCGCGTCTCCACTATGTAGAAAGGCGGCAGCCACCCCTCATTCGGTCGTGCCGCCGGCCTCTGCCTGACGGGCTGCCATCATGGCAGCGCGTTGCCGGCGCCAGTCCATGAACGTCGGCAGAACGAGGCTCGCCAAGAGCAACAGCCACAGCACATTGCCCAGGGTAGAAGAGAATAGAACCGACAGGTCACCGTTGGAAATCTTGAGCGCAATGAGCAGCTTTTGCTCGAACACCGGCCCGAGAATGACGCCGATCAGAATGGCGGCAACATGATAGCCGGTCTTGCGCGCGACGTAGCCGATCAGGCCGAAGACCAGCGCCAGGTACATGTCGAAAAATGTAGGCGCGCGGCACGAACGAACCGACCAGCGTGAAGAGCAGGATGAGGGGTGCGATGTAGGTCGTCGGCACCGTCGTGATCTGCGAGGCATAACGCGCCATTGGCAGGGCCGCGACGGCCAGAAAGACGTAACTCACCGCCATTGCGGTGAAGGCACCATAGGCAAGTTCGGGCGCCTGGATGAAGAGGTCGGGCCCGACAGTCATGCCGTGATACTGCATGACGACCAGCATGATCGCAGCCGTCGCACCGCCCGGGATACCGATGATCAGCAACGGCACGAGTGTGCCTGACGTGACGCCGTTGTTGGCTGCTTCCGGTGCGATCAAGCCCTCGATGTGGCCGGTGCCGTAGAGTTCCGGTGTCTTGGAAAAGGTTCGCGACTGCTGATAGGCAACGAACGAGGCGATCGCGGCACCCGCTCCCGGTACTACGCCGATCACCAGTCCGATCAGGCTGGTCCACACCACATGCCACCAGCGTTTGAGCGTGTCGCGAACGCCCTCGAAAACCTCGGGCCAGCTTGCAGCCTTCATACGCATCTGGCCGCTGTCGCTCAGGATAGAGCGCTTTTCGATGACGAGGAACGCTTCCGAAATGGCGAACAGGCCGACAAGTGCCGGGATCAGTGGGATACCGTCGTAAAGTTCGAGGAAGCCCATCGTGCCGCGCGGCGTCGCATAGATGTGGTCCGAGCCGATCGAACCGATCATCAATCCGAAAAAGCCGGCGATCAGGCCCTTTAGCGTGTCGCGCGCCGCAATCGTTGCGATCAGCGACAAACCGAATAGCATGATGACAATCATCTCGACCGAGTGCAGATAGTAAATTACCTGCGCCAGGTAGGGCATGATGAACAGCACCAGGATGGTGGTCAGAAAGCCGCCGAGGCAGGACGAGACGAACGAGATCGCAAGCGCCTGCGGTGCGCGGCCCTGCTTGGTCATCGGATAACCGTCGAGCGGGGTCGCCGCGGCCCCGGCGGTGCCGGGAATGTTGACCAGAATGGCCGGCAGGCCCGCCCCCATGCGCGAAGAGGTATAGAGCGAGATCATGAAGATCATGCCGATCTCGGGCCCCATCGCCAGCGTCAGCGGCAACAGCACGATGATCGTATTGGCGGCACTGAAGCCCGGGATGGCGCCGACCACCAGGCCGAGCACGATCGACGGCAGGATCACCCACCAGTAGCCGAGCGAATGGGCAAAGAAGCCGAGGTATTGTGCAACGTCCGGCGTCATCTCAGCCAAGCCCCAGGGATTGCAGCATCGGCTTTACGAAGCCGGTAATCTGATGATCCAGCCAGCCAAGCGGAAACCGTCTTTGAAAGATCAGCACGAATAGGATGAACCAGACAATCGAAAGTGTGACTGCAAGCACGATGATCCGGACGGGGTTCTTGCCGCGGTTGAGCAGCAGCATGGCCGATGACAGAAACAGAATAGCGGTCAGCGTAAAGCCGAGAATGGATATGAAATACAAGCTGGCGATGACGAGCGCGAGCAGCGCCGCGCGCACGGGCAGCATGGCCACGGGCTGGATCAACTCGTCCAACGAGAAATCGACATCGCCCTGCCTGAAGCGCCAGAGTGAACGCCCGATCAGCAGCAGTGACAGCAGGATCAATATCGCACCGACAAAGAACGCCGTGACCTGGGCCGTCCAGGGCGAGTCGATAATGGTCGTGAAGTAGTAGAGAGCAAGTGCGATCGCCGCGATCGGTATGATCAGGTCGGCTCCCACAACGGGCCGTTGCCTGCCGGGCTGTTCGCCGTTGGCCGCCATGCGCAGTGGATCTTTCGGATTTTGATGGTGTTCAAAGACGGGGCGCCGTCGAGGGCGCCCCGCAACGTGACGTCTGTGGCGATCGCTCAGGCCTTGCCCTTGAGCAGATCCTTGAACTCGGTGCCGACCTCGACGATACCGTTGACGTATTTCTCGCATTCTTCGAGGCCGCCGTAGTCGATGTATTCCCAGGGCGACTTCGCCTTGATGACAGCGGCTTTGAAATCGGGGTCATCGAACACTTTGCGCGCAGAATCCTGCAGGATCTTCATCCGGTCCGGATGCTTGTTGATCGCCTCGGTCTTGATGGCGAAGGCACGGGCCGAGACCAGTGGTGGCAGGCTCATGCCGAAGTGCTGATTGACCGTTGGCGCGTTCAGCGTCGCTTCGGGAGCACGGTTCTTGTCGTCGAATATGCAGAGCACGCGGAACGCTTTCGAGCGTCGCGCAATGCCGCCGGTCGGCAGCACGCCGCAATCCATTTCCCGCGATTTGACGCCGGCCCGGGTATTCTTGCCGCCCGACAGCGGAATGATGTTGACCTTCATGCCGGTCTGTTTGGCAAGCGCCAGGATGCCGACCACGGCGGGGTGGGCAATGCGGCTTGCTGCGACTTTCAACTCGCGCTTCTTGCCGAGCGCCACGAGGTCGTCGATGGTCTTGATGTCGCTGTCGGTGCTGACGAAAATGTTGCTTGGATCGCTGTCGACGCGCAGCCAATACTTGTAGTCGTCGGGGAACTTGAAGCCTCTCGGCGGGGCGACCACCCAGTTGAGAACCTCGGGCCCCATGTTGCCGAACAGCAGCGTGTAACAATCCGGTTCGGCGAGCCCCATGTATTTCTCATAACCGACGCGGCCGGCAGCACCCGGGTAGAACGATGCTTCGAGTTCGGTGCTGAGATATTTCTTCCAAACGCCCCAGAACAGCCTCAAGTTGCGGTCAGCGCCGCCGCCTTCGCGGGTTGCCACCATCACTTTCAGGTTTTGCGACGGATAGGACTGGGCAAAGAGCGGTGTCGCTGGCAGCGCTGCTGCGGCCGCCGTCGCGAGGCCGCCACGCACCAGAGTTCTACGGTCGAGCATGAATTTGTTCATTGATTCCTCCCGGGATGAACTGAGGCGTCCAAGATTTCCATTGCTTCCCGAACGTCCGTGCCTGCGCCTATACATCAGGATTCGACCTGTTTAACGTGCCCAGGCGGTCAACGTCTGGTGAGCTTATCATGGCCTACCGGCCTGTCCAGCGCCAACGATCGGGAGAACACCGTGACGAATGCAGCCAAACTCGCAAAGAACGTAAAGCATGTCGGCCACCTCGACATTGCCGGCGGTGGTCAGATCTATGTCTCCGGCAACCACGCCTACATCGGTCACATGCGCCCGCCGCACGGCACGAGCATCATCGACATCTCGGACCCGGCCAATCCGACGGTCTGTGCCGAGATCTCGTTATCGGACGATCGCGCACACACGCACAAAGTTCGCGTCATCGGCGATCTGATGATCACCAACGTCGAAATGAACGATCGCCATGCGGTGCGGCGCGGCTCCGGTTGGGACAAGGCCCGGGCGGCGCTGCAGTCGGGCCTTGGTCGCGAGCCGTCGGAAGATGAAATTCTGGCCGAACTCGACATGACGCGTGAACAACTCGTCCTGATGCGCGAGTTCGAACGCAATCCGTTCAATGAAGCGGGCTTCAAAATCTGGGACGTCTCCGACAAATCCCGGCCCGAACTACTCAAGCATGTCCTCACCGGCGGCATCGGCGTTCACCGCTTCGACATGGATGCGAACTATGCCTACATCTCGACCGAGATGGCTGGCTTTCACGGCAACATCCTGGTGATCTACGATCTCGCCAAACCGGCCGACCCGCAGGAGGTCTCGCGCTGGTGGATGCCGGGCCAGCACCTGGCTGGCGGCGAACAACCTCACTGGCGGGGCTACAACAACCGGCTGCATCACGCGATGCGCGAAGGCAACGAGCTTTGGGCTGCCGTCTGGCACGCCGGCATTCGCGTGCTCGACGTATCGGACATCGCGAATCCGAAGACGGTCGGTGCTTATGACTACCACCCACCGTTCCCCGAGCCGACGCACACCGTCATGAAGGTGCCGTTCGAGATTGCCGGCCGCCAGATCGCGGTTGCCGCGGACGAAGAACACAAACACACGCCCGGCCAGCTGCATGCCGGCCTCTGGGTCTTCGATATCGCCGACCGAGCCGCCATGAAGGCCATCGGCATGTACCATCTCTCGGAACTGGACTCGCCCTATGCGCGCAAGGAAGGCCGCTTCGGACTTCATCAATTCCAGGAGAAACTCACCGACACGCGCCTCTATTGCGCCTGGTTCTCAGGCGGCCTGCGCGTCGTCGACATTGCCGATCCGACCCTGCCGACGGAAATCGCGCACTATATTCCGGAGCCGCCAAGCGGGTTCGAGGCGCCCCAGACCAACGACGTCGATGTCGATGATCGAGGCCTCGTCTACTTGCTCGATCGTAACAGGGGACTCGACATCGTCGAGGTCACTGCCTGACGCCCGACGCCGTCAGATATAGACGCCCTTCATGCCGCCGGCGGGATAGCGTGTGCCGGCGGTCGAGCCTTTCGGCACGGCGGCTTCCATCCGGGCAAGGTCATCAGGCGTCAGGGCTACGGCACAAGCGGCTACGTTTTCCTCGAGTCGCTCGATGCGCCGGGTGCCCGGGATCGTGATGACGTCATCGCCCTGCGCCAGCAGCCAAGCGAGTGCCAATTGACTCGGCGTGCAGTTTCTCTCGGCAGCGATTTCCTCGATTTGCTGCACGAGGGCGCGGTTGTGTCCGAAATTCTCTTCCTGGAAGCGTGGATGCTGGGCGCGGCGTCCGTCGACGTCGGCGAATTCGCGGATCGCACCGGTCAGGAAACCACGCCCGAGAGGCGAGTAGGCAACGTACGAGATGCCGAGGTCGCGCGTCACCGCCCGGGTCTCGTCGGCCTCTGCCCGATAAAGGATCGAGTACTCGGTCTGTACGGCCGCGAGTGGATGCGTTGCGTGTGCCCGCTTGATGCGTTCGGGATTGGCTTCGGAAAGCCCGAGGTGGCGCACCTTGCCCTGTTCGATCAGTCGCGCCATGGCGCCCACCGTCTCCTCGACGGGAACATCCGGGTCGACGCGATGCTGATAGTAAAGATCGATGACATCGACGCCGAGCCGCTTGAGGCTCGCTTCGCAGGCCTCTGCAACATATTCCGGCCGGCCGTTGACACCGTTGCCCGGTCCTTCCCTTTGGATCTGGCCGAATTTGGTGGCGAGAAAAACCTTGTCGCGGCGGCCCTTGATGGCGCGGCCGACAACTTCTTCGTTGTGGCCCCAGCCATACATGTCCGAGCTATCGAGATGATTGATGCCGTGGTCGAGGGCGTGGTGGATCAGGGCTTCTGACTGGGCATCGTCGGCCGCCCCGTAGATGCCCGACAACGACATGCAGCCAAGGCCCACTGCTGCGACCTCAGGACCATTTCTGCCAAGTTGCCTGTATGTGACCTTGCCCATGCCTCGTGTTCCCCTTGTTTGATTGCCTGTGGTATTGCTGCCAGGACTTTAGCACACGGAACGGGGTGAGGCTGCCTATTGCGAGTCCATACCGCCGCCGATGTCGGCGCCGGGCTCGGCGTAGCTGCCCGCGCCATAGACAATTGCCGCGGTCGTGGCAGCCTCGCGCTGACTTGATGGGCCAAGTACCTCATCGCGGTCACGCTTGATGGCCAGCACCATCAGGACCGCTGTGCCGGGCAGGAAGGCGAGCAGCAGGAACTTCGGCCAGGCGAGATATTCCGCTCCGAGCACCGCTGCAAAATTCATGAAATAGATGACGAACAGGATCGCGGTGATGGCCATGTACCAGCGCACGATTCTGATCTTGCTTCTGCGAAACACGTAGAGACCGGTGCCAAGAATTGCGCATGCCACAGCTGCCAATGCAATCCAATACATACTGCACCGCCCTCCTGGCTCATACCTGCCTTGGTCCCTATTTGACCTGACCGGTTTGCTTCAGAAAACGCGCCATGCCGCGTACATTCAATTCTCGCCAGGCACCATACTGGGCCCAGTCCCGGTAAGCATCCATCGTCACCGATTGCGCGAGATCATCTTCCGACTTGCCTGCCTTAAGGCCGGCCAGGACCTCGGCGCGCAATTCTTCGATGTACTTGCGTGCATCCGCGGCATCAGCCTTGACACCGACGTTGCCGTGGCCCGGTGCAAACACTTCGAAGTCGAGCGCTTCGATGGCCTTGATCTGGTTGATCCAGCCGTCGATGTCGGAGCGCGGAAAGTCGCGGTAGGGGAGGCGCTTCGGCGCCGCCGCATCGACGATGAAGGCGACGTTTTCCGGCCTGACGACGACGGCAATCAGATCCTTTGCGTGACCTTCACCGAGCCAGTTCAGTTCGAACGTCTTATTGCCGACCTTGAGTGTTTCCTTGTCCGTAAACCGCTTGGTTGGACTCACTCCGTCGATCGTCTCCGGCGCGTTGGCCTGTGCGATGACGGTTGCCGCCTTCAGTTCCGCACCCCCCGATGCGTGATCGCCGTGGCTGTGGCTGTAGATCAAATGCGTGACCGGCTTGTCGGTGATCTGGCCGAGGTTGCGTCGCAGCCAGTTGGCCGCCGAGGCGTTGATCGGGTCGACAACTACAACACCTTGGCTGGTCACCGTTACGAGGGAGAAATGGAAGTTGTTCTGGAACCGATACACATCGCCCTTGACCTTGGTGATGCTGCGCTTTGCTCCTTGTGCGCTCACCGCGGTTGCCGCGAGCAGGAGGGCTGCGGCGGCCAGAACGATGCGTGAAATTGCTGTGCGCATGATAACCTCGCTCTATTCTCAAAAGCAGTGAACACTATCCGGCGTCAGATGACGTGCGACAAGCGCTATACGATCAACTTATCGGGATGGAGGCTGCGTGATGGCCCGCCACTGAGCGGCCAAACTATTCGTTGCGCAACGCTTCGATCGGGCTCAGCTTGGCCGCTCGCCGTGCCGGGAAGAAGCCGAAAATCAAACCTGTCATTGCCGCGGCGCCGAGCGCCAGGAGAACGATCTCAGGTTCGATCAGGACCGGCCAGCTGGCACTATGAGCGACTGCGATCGTGCCGACGATGCCGAGCGTCGTGCCAACGAAGCCACCGATCAGGCAGAGCAGCACGGCCTCGACCAGAAACTGGACCAATATGTCCCGTTGGCGCGCACCAACGGCCAGACGTAATCCGATCTCGCGCGTACGCTCAGTCACCGAAACAAGCATGATGTTCATGATGCCGATGCCGCCGACAATCAGTGATATCGTTGCGGTTGCCGCAAGCAGGGTACCGAGCGTCTGTTGTGTCTCGCGGCGAGCGAACTGATAGGCGGTGACGTCGCGAACGTGGAAGTTGTCGGATTCCGTCCCCTTCATGCCGCGCTGCCTGCGCAGAATGAACTCTATATGGTCCTTAGCTTCGGGAATGAACTCGGGTTCCTCAATCTTTACCGACACGTAGCCGACCTGATCGGGAACGACCTTATGGCGTTTGACCAGACGCGAACGCAAGGTCGACAGCGGCAGCAGGACGACATCGTCCTGGTCGCGTCCCGACGGCGTCGCGCCCTTATGCTCGAGCGTGCCGATGACAGTGAAAGGTGTGTCGGCAATGCGTACGCGTTCACCGATCGGATCAGCCGCATCAAAAAGCTTCTCAACGACGGTCGAACCAAGCACCACGACTTTTGCACCGGACTCGTACTCTGCCGGTGTCAGGAACCGCCCGTCTTCGATTTCCCAATCACGCACCACGGGATAGTCGGCATGGACACCGTCGATGTTCGTCAGCCAGTTTCGGCCGCGATTGATGATCAGGCCGCTGCGGCGGAAGTGACCTGAAATCGCGATCACCTCCGGGACCTTGGCTCTAATTTCTTTGACGTCACGCTCGGAGAACGGCAACCGGGTATCGGCACCCACTGAACGACCTTTGACGCGGGTCGAGCCGGTGCGCAGTTGCAGGAGGTTGGTGCCGAGGCTGGCGATGCGGCGCTCGACTTCGCTGCGTGCGCCTTCACCGATCGCAATCATCAAGATGACCGAAGCCACCCCGATGATGATGCCGAGCGTGGTCAGGACGCTGCGCAGCATGTTGGCTGTGAGCGAACTCCAGGCTGTTGCTATGACATCCGTTAGTTTCATTGTGCAGCTTCGATCTCGATCTCGGCGTCAGCCGGCGCCTCGTGGACCCGCGCTCCGTCATCAGAAATGATTTCACCGTCTTTGAATTGGATTTGGCGGTCTGCGTGCGCTGCGACCTCATCATCGTGGGTGACGATGATCAGGGTCATGCCGCGCTGATTGAGTGATTTGAGCAGGCTCATCAACTCCGCCGACGTTTTGCTGTCCAGTGCGCCCGTCGGTTCGTCGGCAAGGATCATCTCCGGCGAATTTGCAAGCGCGCGAGCGACTGCGACGCGCTGCTGCTGGCCGCCTGATAGCTGGGTCGGCAGATGATCCTCCCGCTCGCCGAGGCCGACGACATTGAGGAGTTTTCGTGCCCGGCGCTCGAGCTTGCCGGAGCTGATGCCGGCATAGCGCATCGGCAGCATGACCTGCTGCAGGGCGCTCGCCCTGGGCAAGAGATTGAACTGCTGGAACACGAACCCGATTTTGCGATTGCGCACGCGTGCCAACTGCGTCGAATTCATGCGTGCCGTATCGAGACCGTCGATGATCACTGAGCCCGCAGTCGGCCGATCGAGTGCGCCGAGCAGGTTCATCATGGTCGACTTGCCGGAGCCCGAGGGTCCCATGATCGCAACGAATTCGCCGGCAGCCACCTCGAACGTCACGTTGTTGACGGCGTGTACCGGCTGGCCGGACATCCGGTATGTCTTCGAGACATCGCTGGCCCGAAGGACAATCGTGTTTTCGGATGTGTCGGACGCAGCCATGGCTATTTCGCCTTTACCCGCTTTCGTCGCACGACAACCTTGTCGCCGACATCGAGCGGACCATCGATAATTTCGCTGAACTCCATATCGAATAGTCCGATCCGGATCGTGCGTTGGACTAGTTTGTCCTTGGTGCCGAGCAGCCAGACATCGGCATTGCGCGCGCCTGACCGTTCCGTCCTCAGACGGATGGCAACCCGGCGCTGTTCGGGTGTGAGCACCTTGTCGAGCGCAACTTCGAATTGGCTGGGGCCTGAAATCGCAATGCGGTTGGCGAGGGTTTCAATCTGGTCATCCGTGAGCGACAGATCGTGCTTGGCGTGCTGGATGCGCTGGGCAATCGCATTAGCAAGATCAAGTTCCCTGCCTGCGCTCTTGCGCGCCTGCTTCACCGATACGCCTTTCGGAGGCTTGAAGCTGATCGCATCGGAGGGCAGGCGCAAGGCATCATCGCGCCGTGCCGTCTCGATCGAAACGTTGGCGGTCATGCCGGGGAACAGGCGCCGGTCCGCGTTCTCGGCTTCGATGACGACTGTGTAGGTGACGACGTCTTTGTCGATGTCCGGCGTCAGTCGGACCTGGGCAACCCTGCCCTTAAACGGGTGATCGGGGTAGGCTTCGACATCGAAGATCACCGGATTGCCTTCACGCACGATGCCGATATCTGCTTCATTGACCTGTGCCTCGATGTTCATGCGGTCGAGGTTGACGGCGATCGTGAACAGTTCGGGCGCCTTGAAGCTGGCGGCAACGGTTTGCCCGACGTCGACCAGGCGCGCTAGTACGATGCCGTCGGCGGGCGCGATGATACGGGTCCGGTTGAGGTCGATTTCGGCCTGGGCAAGCTCGGCCTGCTTTTGCGCGACACGGGCTTCAGCGATCTTGACATTAGCGAGGGCAACTTCGATTTCAGCCTTGGCGACCTCGAAGTCGCGCTGCGCTGAATCGACGGTCGTCGTCGGCGAGAGCTTGCGTTCGCCGAGCGACTGCTGGCGTTCATGGATCCGCTTCGAGATCCTGAGTACCGCCTCCGCCTTGGTCAGGGTCGCCATCTCATTCAGCAGCGAGGCCTCGGCTGCACGTAAGTCGGCGGATGCCTGGCGTGTGCGTGCTTCAAAGGTTTCAGGTTCGATGATCGCAAGCACGTCGCCGGCCTTGACCTGGTCGTTGAAATCGGCATCGACGGATTTCACGCGACCTGAAAGCTGCGACCCGATCTGAATGGTCCGCACCGGTTTCACGGTACCTGTCGTGCGCACCAGACGCAGGATCGGACCGCGCGTGATCTCGGCGGTCTGGTAGACGTAGCGTACCTTTGATTTGGCGTCCGGCTGTAGTGTACGGCGCGCTGCCGCAGCGATATCTGACACGGTCTTGTAGAACGTGCCTTCCTTTGGAGTAGTCTGATCGAGTGCACCCCAGGCGGTCGCCGCTGCAACGCCGATCCCCAGGCCACCAATCAAGAGCAGCGAAATTCGGCCTATCATCGTTCAGTTTCCTACGTTGGGCGCCGAGGTTTAAAAGGCGCCGTCATCGATTTCCTTGCGTTCTATCAGTTCCCTCGCCAACAGTGCCGCCGTCACTCGGTTGCGCACCTGCAGCTTTTGCAGAATGTTCGTCATGTAGTGCTTGACGGTCTTTTCAGCGATGTTGAGCGCATCACCTATTTCCCGGTTGCTCATCCCTTCGGCCACCTGCCTGAGGATCTGCTCCTCGCGTGCGGTCAGCAGCGACAAGGGGTCCGGTTCATCCTTCTTAGCCTGGCCTTCGGCGAGCAGCCGGGCGGCAAGGCTGGGTGTGACGAAATTGGCCCCTTCGTTGATCGTGCGCAGCGTGCGCACGAGATCCGGGCCGCTCACGCCCTTGAGGATGTAGCCGCGCGCGCCGGCCGCCAGCGCTTCGCCAACGATGGTCTCGTCTTCGGCAATGGTGAGCATCACGATCTTCACGATCGGGCAGGCGGCATTGATACGCCGGGCGGCCGTGACGCCGCCGCCCGGCATGCTCACGTCCAGCAGGATGATGTCCGGCAGTTCGTTCTGTGCGACGCAAAGAGCATCATCTGCGGACGCACCCTCGCCAACGACCTCGATATCAGCCTGGCCCTGCAAGATATGTATGACCCCCTCACGCAGCAGCGGGTGGTCATCGATCACCGCGACACGGATATTGTCATGCATCATGAAGCCCCGATCCCTTAAGATGATCCAGGTCGAAAGTTGCCGTCAGTTTCGTACCTTCATTGGGTTGAGATTTGATCTCGAATACGCCGCCGAGAGTCTCGACGCGCTCGCGCAGTCCCTTGAGACCGATGCGGTTGCCCGCCTGGTTCGTAGCATCGACATCGAAACCCGGCCCGTCATCCGCGACGGTGAGCACGATCTTGCGGCCCGCAGCATGAAGCGTGACCGATTGGCTGCGGCCCTCTGCATGACGGTAGGCATTGTTCAATGCTTCCTGCGTCATGCGGAACAGGCAGATCCGGACGGCCCCCGATAAATCCTCCGAAAAAGTGTCGATTTGCGTCTCGACTTGTGTGCTCGTACGTGACTCGTGATTGCGCACGAGTTGGCGGATCGCGTCGTCGAGCGTGCGCCCCTCCAGTTCCGGCAATGCCAGCCCGGCGCACAGATGGCGGATCTCGTGCAAGGCATCCGACATCGCCTTGCGCACGATGTCGATCGACTTGTGGTCGCTTTCAGGGCCTGCTTGCGGCAGAGAGATCGAGTCGAACCTCAGTAGCGCCAGCCCCAGCAACTGCGCCGGACCGTCGTGCAATTCCGCCCCCAGGCGCCGCAGATAGCGCTCGTTCAACTCGGCCGCCTCCTGGTAGCCCCGACCGAGCCTGCGGCGCAAAATTTCGTTTTGCGCGAGAAGTGCCTCGAGACGGCCGACCTGGCTTTCCAGCGACTTGCGCTGGTGCGCGATCGTGTTGCTGCCGCTCAGAACGATCCAGAACAGGCTGGCCATAATCACCAGTCCCGTGCCACCGACCACCATCCAGCTGTAGCGTGTCGCGTCGTTGAGGTCGCGGGTCAGCGCGTCCCCGGTATGATAGAATTCGGCAACCGCGATAACCCGCTCCGAATTGAATTCGCGGATTGGTGCGTAAACCTCGAGCACATGTTTGCCGCGGGAAATCTCATGGATGGATTCGCCGTGGTGAACATGCCCGAACTCCGCCGAGATAATGCCTTGCCAGGCCTGTTTCAGGTTCTCCGTTGGAATGAACTTCTTGCCGATGACATCCTTCTGATTGGAATAGGCAATGACGGCGCCCTTCTTCCAAATCTTGATGGCGACAACGCGCGCACCGACCGATTTGTGCTGCAACAGCTTGTCGAGCTCTTTCACTTTTTCGGCCGATAGTTCGTCGCCGGAAGCGAGATCCTGCACCAAGGGCTCAATGAGGCCGTCCATGTAGAATGCGACAGCGATGCCGGTGTTTTCAACGACGCCACGCTCGATGCGGTCGGCGACCCAAAAGCCGATCGTGAGCGTGCCGAGCAACACCACGATCGAAGCGGCCAATGCATACTGTCGTGCGAGGCTGAGCCCCCGCCAGGCTGTTCTGACGTGCCGGACTGGAAAATAGACGTCGTCGGTTGTCATGGTCTCTTCAGTGCCTGAAGCGTTACCGTCGGACCTCCTTTTGCCGGGGACTGCAGGATCGATTCGAGCCGTCGGACCGCGCGTCGCCCTCAATTCACCTGATCCGTCTCTCATAGCCCAACCACCATGCTTTCGGTGAAGGCGAGCGCACCGGTGTCGAGTGCGCCGGCTGCCTGCATCAGCCTACGCTTGACGATGCGGTCGGCATTTGGCCAAAGCCGTTGGAGAAGGTGTTTGGCAATCAACAGCGATCCCAACGCGAAGCCGACCGAAAGGCGCCTCGTATTCGTTGCCCTGAGGCCATCGAAATATCCGTCGAGAAACGCCAGTCCTTCGTACATCACGCTGCGTGGTTCGAATTCCTCCAGTTCAATAAGCGCATCCAGGCGCGCGAGAAAGCCGCCAATCTCGATCAGGGGATCGCCGGCACCAACCGAATCGGTATCGATCAGTTCAAATCTCGTGCCATCCCAGAACACGTGCTCAGGTTTCAAGTCGTTGTGCACAAGCCGCCATTGTGCAGGATCGGAGGCGCGCGCAACATGTTCCGCGATCTTTTTTGCCGCCGGAGCAGCCTCGGGTACCAGGTGGGAAACGGTTTTGACCGCGCTTTCGGCCTTTTCCGAGATACGTTCCCCGAAGGGTTGTTGGGTGCTCGGTGGCGGCATCGCGTGGAAACGCGCGAGCAGGTCGCCAAATGCGGCAAGATCGACTTCGGCCCTATGCTTGAGGAGCTCGACCAGCGGTTGGCCGCTGGCCGGGGCGTAGGCAATGGCTGCGCCGCCGATCTTTGCCACCGGCCGGACCACGCCAAGGCCGCCTCGGGCCGACCCGCATTGTCTCTCGAGGTTGAGCTGCCTTTCATACGTTGCCGCCGCATCACCTTCGCCGAAGGCCTTAAGGTAAACGGAACGTACTGACTCCTGATCGTCGGATTTGTAGCGGATCGCTGCTCTGAGCCCCGGGCGATACCTCAGCACGTCGATCTTGACCGGTTCCGCATCGACCAGCCGCTCTCCGGCAGCGAGAGCCTGACACACCTCCTCGGGCGGGCGCGCGACGAGTTCGGCAAGTTCCGGCAGCCGGGTATCGTGCGGGAAGGTGCGCAGGGCCATACCCAACTCGGGCAGATGGACGGGTCTGGCAAAGCCAGTCTTGTCCTTCTCTTCGTGACAGATGCGCTTGGCCTTTTTACCGGGATAAATGTAGCCGGCACAGAAATTGGTTTGGGGCGCTGTCGATCCCGCAAGCGTATAATCGGCCTCGTAGAGCACGATGGCGCGTGAACCCGGGCGATGTCGGTAGCGCGAAACGCGCAGGCCCTGCAGTTCAGCGTCAATCCGTGCCTTGCTCCAGGCGTCCGACAGCGCGCGCAGCATGGCATCGGCGTCGAGCGCCGCGCTCAAGCCGGGAAGTGCACTGTCGGTTGGCCACATCGCTAGGCGCATGCCTCCTCGAGTAGCGTCGGTGTTAGCTTCTTCCACTGACTATGGAACGCATAAATGCAGGCGAGCCGCAGCAGTGTTGCATGGAAATGTGCCGAACACCGCGCTGCAGATGGCAACGGCCTGAGATCCTTGTAGCCTGCTCGAAACGCTGCAACCTCGACATCCATTTTTTCGCCGGTCTGCAATTCGCGCAACCGCAAATGCGCCTCGAAGTTAGCGATGTCCTGAGCGGGATCACCAAGGCAAGCTGTGTCGAAATCGATCAGATAGGTTCGCTCGGAGCCAACCAGTATTTGCTTTTCGTGGAAGTCGCGATGAATGACGGTCGTCTCGAAGTCCGTCGAGTGATCGAGTTGCGACACGGAGTTGTTGAACGCCGCAGTGAGCTTCGGCGTCAAACTCGGGTAGACCTCGCAAACCTGCGAGACGTTGCGGGCAAGTATGTCGACCTCGTTCGAGGGCCCATGCCGCGGCAGGTCGCCGACATCGAGGGCGTGCAGACGGGCAAGCGCCGCCCCCGCTTCGGCGAAGGCCTTGGCGCGGGCGTACGCAGCCAGCGTGTCGAGGGAGGGTGATCCGACGTCGTCCATGAGCAGGGCCGGCATATCGGCGATCACGTGATGAATGGCCGGGGTGTCGAGGCCGGCATTGCGGGCAGCCTCAGTCACGCGATGCGAAACACGCCAGTGCTTTGAGGAGCCCTTGTAGAGCTTTAGAATTGCAGAGTGTTGGCCGTCTTCGCGCGTGCCGGTCGACGTCAAGCGCAACACGGCCCGCTTGCCGAGCCTGTGGGCGAGCAGTTGAGCCGTATCAAAGCCGTCGAGCGCCGCATTGAGATGACCTTCGGCACGCAGTGCCTCGATTGACTGCCTATAGGCACCACCCTGCAGCCAGAGGCCGTCGACACGCTCGTCAAACCCGATTGGTCGGACGACCAAGTTGAGGCATTTCAGAATCCCGATGTCGGCGCCTGGATGCCATTTTCTTGGCTTCCAAGGCAGGCGTCGGCGCAGTTTTGTGAGGTTGACTGCGAGTTCATCGCCGGCATCGATTGTCGGCAGATGGCCGAACATGCGCTGCGTTGCACGTTCACCTGAGGCGTCGAAGCGTAATGTGTATTCGATGATGTGTCCGCGATTTCCGACCGAATGCAGGCGATCGACTGTGCAACCCTCGAGTAACCGGCCACCGAACTTATCGAGGCTCCAGTTGCGGTGAAATGCAGCCAGCACCTGTTCAGGATTTAGAGCTGCGCGCAATCGTTCGACATGGGAGGCTGGCGACGGTTGCTCGCGCTCGAATGTCGACAGGCTAACCATCGATTGCCTCCTGCAAACGGGCCGCATCACGTGCCTGTTCGGGGCCTGCGGCGCCAGGCGAAGACTCAGTCACAGTGCCGTCGATGATCGTCATGGTCCGTTCGGCAAGGCGTACCGTCTCCTGATCATGAGCGATGATCAGGCACGTGCGGTCAGCTACAAGACGCTCGAGGGCCTGGCGGACGGCTGCTTCGTTGGCGGCATCCAAACCGGTCATCGGCTCATCGAGAATGAGGATTGCGGCATCTCGCACCATAAGGCGGGCAATCGCAATACGCTGGCGTTGGCCACCCGAAAGGGTTGCGCCGCGTTCGCCGACGACCGTTTCGTAGCCATCGGGAAGTGCTCCGATGAATTCATGAGCGTTGGCGGCCTTCGCCGCAGTGATGATCTCCTCATCACTTGCATCAAGTTTCCCGTAGGCGATGTTGTCCCGGATCGAGGCGTTGAACAGTGTGGCTTCCTGGAGCAGGACAGCGACCTGCTCACGCAGAGAGGCAAGCGTCATGTCGCGAACGTCCATGCCATCGATCCGAACGGTGCCCTCCTGCGGATCGTAGAAGCGTAGCAGCAGGTTTGCGATCGTCGTCTTGCCCGAGCCACTCGGACTTGCGAAGGCAATTTTTTCACCTGCCGTGATCGTGAAATTCGCCTTGTTAAGCACGGGGTGTTCGCTCTGGTATCCGAATGTGACGTTGTCGAATGCAATGTTGCCGGCAAGGCGTGGCGCTTCGACGGCGTTGGGGCGATCTGCGATTTCCGGTTCGAGTTCGAGGATCGCCAGAATGCGTTCACCGCAGGCGGTGGCTTTCGAGAGCCTGCCGGTCAGCGATGCCAGCTTGCGGATCGGCTTGTAGAGCCCGGAGAGATACGCGGTGAATACCAACAGATCACCAGGTGTGAGCACGCCTGCGCGCACGCGCGTGACGCCATACCAGACAACCGCGCATGTCCCGGCCGCCAGGATGATCTGCACCACTCGATCCAGATGTGCCTCGAGTTTGGTTGCCCTAAGCTCCGCTTTCGCGCTCGAGGCATTCTGGCGTTGGAATTTTTCATTCTCGTGCGATTCCCGAGCATGCGCCTGGATGACTTTGATCGCGGAAAGGTTTTCCGACAGTACGTGCGCGACCTTGCTTTCCTTGCGGCGCTGGCGGCGCGCGGCACCCTTGATTTTGGCGGCAAACGTAAAGCTGGCGAACGTCAGCAGCGGCAGCACGGCCATGGCGACGAGCGTCAGCCGCCAGTCCATCAACAACATGACCACCATGGTGCCGATCACGACCAGAATGCGGGCGCTGAAATAAATCGTCGCGGTGACCAGAAGATCACGCAACAGGCGCACGTCACCGGTCAGGCGCGCGAGCAGATCGCCGGAGCTTGCCGCATCATGGAATGAGTGTGAAAGGCGCTGGATGTGACGATAGAGATCGAAGCGCACGGCTGCCACGACCTTTTGGCCGACCATGGCCAACAGGTAAGTCTGCCCGAAGGTCAGCAGGCCGCCAATCACGGCAACTAGCAGAATTGTGCTTGCTGAAACTGCCAGCAGCAGGTCGCCGCTGCCGAACCAACCACGTAAGGCTTCAGTGATCACTCCCGGATTGTCTTGCGGGATCAGGATTGCATCGAAGATGATCTTCAGTGGCCAGGGCCTCACGATCTCCGCCAGTGCTGCTCCGATCATGCACAGTACTGCAATGGCGAGCGTGCCCCGGTACATCTTTATGTAGCCCGAGAAGCGTCGATACAGGCGCAGGATCGCAGAAGGCTCGATCTGCATGGGGGGTCTTTTGGACGATCGGCTCACAGATGGGCCTCCCTGACCGAATCATTGTGATGGGCCGATTGGATATGCTCGGCAAAGCCGGTCACTCGGGCGGCAATGTTGCGCCAGTCGAACGGCAGCGCTGAACGCCGTGCCTCATGCGAGAGTGCGCGGCGTAAATCGTGGTCATCGACAACGCGCTGCAGCGTTGCAGCAAGGCCGTCGACTGCACCCGGTTCGATCAGCAGACCATTGTAGCCGTCCGTCACGACCTTCGGGATCTGGCCGATTGAACTCGCAACGATCGCCTTGCCGGCCGCGAGGTACTCAAACAGCTTCAATGGCGAGAAATAGAAGTCCTCGAGGGCCGGATAAGGCGCGACGGCAACATCCATGCGCGCGATCAGTCCCGGTAATTCCTCATGCGCGACCCAGCCGGTGATCAGGGCTTTGTCGTCGAGCCGAGCACCTTTGAGATAACCTTCGATCCAGTCACGCAGCGGCCCGTCTCCGACGATCAGCAGGCGTGTGTCGGGGCGTTGTTCGTGGAGCCGTCTGAATGCCTCGAGCAGATCGTGCACGCCGTGCCAAGGCTTGAGCCCGCCGGCAAACCCGATCACCGTCTTGCCATCGAATTCGCTGATTTCCGCAGGGGGCACCTCGGGATGAAACGTGCCGAGATTGACGCCGTTCGGCTGCACGAAAACGGCATCGCGTTTGGCGCCCTTGGCAATGACGTAATCGGCCATTTCATCGGAAACCGGCAGCAGCACTTTGGCACCAGTGAACACTTCGGCCTCGATCCGGTCGGCTGCTTCGTGGCTGGCAAGCCGGCGATAGCGTTCGGCCTCCAGGCGTAGTGGCGAGTTGACTTCGATAACCGAAGGAAGTCCGAGGCAGCGGGCAACGCGCACACCAGCGTTGCTCCACAGGGAATAGCGTTCGTAGATGACGTCGAATGGGCGTCGGTCATGCTGCTGGATGACGCGGTCGCCCAAGCTCTGCGCCAGGGCTATCAGGCGGGCTTCTTTTGCCATCCGCGCGGAATCCGCGCTCCGCTCGAGTGTCGTCGGTCGGGCGAAAGAGGGTTGGGCTTCGGGTTCGTCGAGCACCTCGTGCAGGCGGGCCGGCAGGTCGATCACGCCGTCGCCTCGTCGCGTGAAGAACAGATGCACCTCGTGGCCAAGACCGGACAGGGCGCGAATGAGTTCCTGCACATGCACGGAGGCACCTTTGCCGCCGGCGACCGGTATGCCGTAATCAGGCAACAGATATGCGATGCGCATTGCCGGCTCCTTGCTCGAAGTTGATGGCGCGTTGCACGCTCTGCTCGAAGTAACGCCTAAGCTGTCCCACGTTGGTTGCGAGGTCGAAGGTGGTCTCGGCCTTGCTGCGTGCTGCCGTGGCCATCTTGGTGCGCATGGCGGGGTCATCGATCATCGCGGCTAGTGCCTCGGCAAGCCCTGCGGGGTTGTTGGGCTCGACCAGAAGGCCGTTGCGTTGATGATCGATGATTTCGGGCACGCCCGCCGTGCGCGTCGAGATCGGCGGTACGCCGAGTGCCATCGCTTCGAGTAACACTGTTGGCAGTCCGTCCCGGTCGCCAGACTTGGCAACAACGCAGGGCAGAATTAAAGTAGCGGCCCGCTGCATGAGGCTGATCACACGTTGCTGGGGCAGGGCCCCCAGCAATTGCACGCGATCGCCAAAACCAGCACTGGCAATCTGGTCTGCCAGGGCTGCATGCAGCGGACCCTCACCGACGATCTGGACGTCGAAGTCGAATTGGCCCCTGTCGTGAAGCCGGCGGCAGGCTTCGATCAGGTCACCAAATCCCTTCTTTTCGACCAGTCGCCCGACCGCCAATACCGTGCGGCCATTCTGTTGGCCGGCATTGGCGGGGTGAAACCGGTTAAGGTCGATGCCGTTGTAAAGTCGGTGGATTTTGCGCGCGCTGGCAGGCCCAGCAAGGTTGCGCAGGTACTCGGCATTGTAGTCCGAAACGGTGACGACGAATTCCGCCTCGGCGATCTTGGCGCGACGCATCAATGCGTCTGCCTCGGGGTCGACATAGGCATGGTAGATGTCGCGCGCGTGCGCCGTGTACGAGTAGGGCAGGCAGGCGAGCCGCCCGGCCAACAGGGCTGCCGTCGTCGCATCGGAGCCGAAATGCGCATGCAGGTGGCTGACGCCGCGGGTTTGTGCAAGGAGCGCGATCGTCATCGCCTTGGCCGTCAGCAGGGCCGCATCGGCCGCCGACTTACCCGGCATCAATTCGGGATAGACCGGTTCCTCCGGTTCAAGCAAATCGACGATCGGAGTCTCTGGCCGCAATTTGCCGTGCTGGTCCCGGCTGAGGCCGCCGGCACCCAGGCCAAGCAGCATCTTGCGGTCAGGAAGGTAGGTGACCGGTGCCTTGAGATCGTCGAGCAGCGCGTGGCGCGGCTCATCGGTCGGAGGCTTCAGCGAAAAGATCTCGACGGGGACACCTTGGCGCTCCAGCTCCAGGACTTCGTTCAGGATGAACGTTTCGGTCAGGCGGGGAAAGCGCTTCAGAACGTATCCGACTTTAAAAGATGACATACTGTTTTGCCTCCTTCGAAGCCTGTGGCCTGCGCCCGATCGTGGGTACGTCCTTGGCAGCAATCAGGTCGGACAGTTCCTTGACGGCGCGATCGGCACCGTCGAGTTTGATTTCAGGGCGGATATCGTTACCTGACGTTGCAACGGTCTTGATGACCTCGGCGAGATGCTCAGGCGTTGCCTCACTGAGCCGAACCTCGGTCAGCAACCCGCGCTTGGAAAAGAGCTCGGAACGCATGGATTGTTCTGCGCTGGGCCCGTCACGCGGGATCATGATGACTTTCGAACAATCCGTGACGGCTTCCAAAGATGAATTGTAGCCGCCCATGATTATCGAGACGTCAGCCGCCTTGAAGTAGCTGCGCCCATCGGTCGTGAACGGCAGGAAGCTGACGTTGGGGTTGCGGCGGGCCTGATCGGCCAGTTCGCTCCGCATGTGATCGGCCATCAGCGGGCCTGGCACCACGACGGCCTTGAAGCGGTCATCGTCCTTGAGCAACGCGAGCGCGTCGAGCGCGGCGCTGATCATCGGCATACCGTCGTGACCACCCCCGGCGCACGCGAGGATCAGTGACTGATCCTCGCGCCGAGGACCAACCCCCGGTAGGTCCTCTTCCCTCGGCTCTCGTGCGGTTTTGTCAACGGCTGACGAGACATAACCGCAATATCGGATTTTTTCGGGAAAGCGTTCGCTGAGCCCGTAAATGTCGGCAGTCGGGACGACGGTTTCGTCACCATAAATAAGAATGGCATCGTAGTATGCGGAGATTGCATCATACGTACCGTGCTGGGCCCACCGGCGGCGGATGATGGCCGGCTCGTCGAGAATATCGCGCAGCCCTAGAACGACCCGGGTTTGCAGACCAAAGTCGCGGATCGCACGAAACGTCGGCAGCAATTCATTCCAAACGCCAAGCGGCAGATGATCGACCAGTAGAATATTCGGCCTGAGTGTTTCCACCGCCTCACGGATCAGGTTGGAGCGCAACTCATAGGTTTCGGGCACCGGCAGGTTGAGGCTGCGGGGCACCCAATCCTCGGCAGCGACCTTCTGCACCGACGGCAATTTGATGCTGTCGACCCCCTTGGGCAGCGCAAAGAATGCACCGGCGCCACTGCCGACCAGCAGCACAACGGCGGCTTCCGGGTTGTGCCTTATGAATGCGGTTGCGATGGCTGAATTGCGTCGGACGTGGCCGAGGCCGATGCTGTCCGGCGAATACATCATCACGAGTGGGCGTTCAGTCATGAAAGCATTACCCGTTGAACTGGTTCGTGAGGCGATATCGCCTGCACCGGTGAACCGATCAAACGTTCGACGTCCTGGACGATCAGTTCGATGGCGGCAAGGTGTGCTTCCGCCATGGCGCGATCCCTGCCTTGCTCACAGAGCTTAAGGAATCGCCGTGTAAGGGCGGCGGCGCCGTGCCAGTTGATCAGCGTCCGATCGACTGGTTTTCCGGAAAGTGCCGCGTATTGGCTGGCGAGAACGGCTGCGGCAGCTGCAAACCCGTCAGCCGGCGAACCAGCGTAGAGGTCGCTGCTGGTTGCCAGGTGGGCGGCAAAGTTGGCGATGTCGGCTTCGGGCGGGCCAAGTGCCAGATCATCGAGATCGATGAGACACACGCCCTCGTATCCGTTGGGCAGTATGATCTGGCCGCAGTGGAAGTCGCCGTGCAGGAGGAGGTTGCGACCCTGCGCAGCGCAGGAATGCTCACCAAGCCCGATCAGATCACGAACCGCGACCGACAGGCGCTGACCATGGTCATCACTGATGTACGGTTTGCCCAGGCGAGGTCGCACCTTGTGCCAGGCATCGAACGGGCGCAAGTCTCTGAGTTTCCGACTGCCCTTGGCGTGCAGATTGACGAGGGCACGGGCAACGCCGTCGAACCAATCGAGCCGATCGCAGAGCGCATCGGCACTTGCGATACGGCCCAGGCTGCGAAACTGCTCGCGGGCCGTCTGCCCCGAGATGCGAGCAAACGATAGCTCCGATTGTGAGGTTCGGCGCGCGGGCAAGGTTTTGACGCCGGCTGCGAAAAGCGCCTGGGATCGTGCTGCTATGCGTTCCGCGACCGGGGCATCCGGCTTGGTTGCTTTGCGAAAGATGCCGCCGGGTCCAACAACTGGCTGCGCGCGCGCAAGCTTGATCACCGCGCGCGCGCAATTGGCCATTCCGGATGGCTCGAGTTCCAGCGGGGTGCGCCGCGTGCCCGAACGCAATGTCCGCGCCATGAAGTCAACGGTTCGGCCAGCCTCGGTTTCGTTATGCGCTACGCCGAGCTCGGCCTGCCAGCGCTTCGCCCTGGCCGACTGATCGTCGTATGTACGCGTGATGGCGACCAGCACCGCCGGCGTATCGGTCACGGCCAGTTCCAGGATGGAGTTGTATCCCGCGGTGGTGACCACGAGGTCCGCCTCGCGAAAGGCATCGTTCAGACGCGGTCCGGGATCGACATAACGATCGGCAACCGCAAGGCGCATGGCCGGCGGCGTGCGCGGTCCGAGCGCTTGTACGATATCGATCGGTTCACCGAGCGAGCGCCTGAGTTCGCTCAGGACCGGGCTGACGTTTTCCGTGAAGGCCTCGATCGTGGCGTCATTGCCGCCGCCGCCGGCTGCAACCAGGACGCGCGGCCGTGATGAACGCTCTCCGAGCACCAGGTCGGAAGCGTCTACACTCGGCAGCCTGAAGATCCAGCCGACGTTGATCACATTGCGCGCGCCGATCTGGTCCTCATCGGGACGCCATTCGCGTTCCGGAGCCGGCACGATCACTGCATCCCAGAGCCGGCCGGCCGGCAACCGGAAGCGCGCCAGCTTGTCCGGCACCGTTTCGCGCAGGATCAGGCACAAGGGTACAGGCAGCAGGGCGATGTCGGGAACGATGGCCGTATCGACGACAACCAGATCGGCATCCAGCAGCGCAATGCGGCGCGCCATCTCTTTGCGGCCCGCAATGACGATCTCGCCAAAGTTGCCGATTTCATCTTCCTGCAAGCCGGCAATCGGCGCGTTGGTGATGAGCGTCAATTTGAGAGACGGGTCGCAACCCTTCAGTGCCGAGGCGATGTTTGCGACGCGGCGTACATGCCCGAGCCCGCTTCTGGCGGTTGCGCAAAACACGATATGTCGAAACTCGGGCATCGTCTCTTCGATTTGAACTCAGCGTGGGCAACCCTTCGGATTGCTGCATTGCCACCTTCACCGACGCTCCATTGGCAATGCGGTCATTGTGGCTTATGTAATATTTCTGACATGAACCCTTTTGACATCGGACCAAGGTCCAACGATGTGACGAACCAAAGGTGGAGCTTTGATTACGACCTTGGCGGCCGATCCAAGACTGCATGATCTATTCGCAGTCATCTTGAAGACCTGTTAGCTATTGTTTCGACTACTTGGCCGTTATTGTGGATTGGCTTGTGATGTGTTCGATGGATCATCGTCAGAATCGGGTCATGGTCGATTGATTTCGTCACGTGTTGCCGTAGTCTTGTAAAACGCTCGGCCTTCGCGGTGTGCCTGAGGTTGCCTGCCGGCCGGCGGAATGGCTTGCCGCACGACTGTTTGGCGCGGCTGTGTTCTGGAAATGCGTACAGCGCGTCCGCAAACTCTATTCTCAAGTCTATCGCCATGGCTGATGAACCTGCATCGCTATACCTCGTTCGCCATGGCGAGACCGATGGCAACAAGGCGCGATTCATCGGGCGTCGCGATCTCGCCCTCAACACGCGCGGAGAATGTCAGGCGCAGGTCGTCGCCCGCTGTCTGACGGGGCGAAAGATCGATCGCATCTTTGCAAGCCCGCTGTCTCGCACCATGTCGACCGCCGCGCCGCTGTCGAAGGTGACAGGGCTTGCCGTCGAGGTGCGCCACGAACTGCTTGAAATCGACTTCGGCGAATTGGAAGGTCAGGCCAAAGGCGTCGCTCCGTTCAAGCTCAGGAAGCTTCACCTTCGCGACCCGATGCCGGGCGGCGAATGCCTCGATGACGTGCGCCGCCGGATTCTCCCGTTTCACGAAGAACTCGGCGAACTGGCGGCCGGCGGTTACAGCTGCGTCGTGGTCGGCCACTACTGGTCGAACCGCATGCTTCTCGGATTGCTGCGCGGTCTGCCATTGGAGGCGGCGGCGGCACAGCGCGACTACAAGCCTGCAAACGGCTCGGTCTCGTGCATCTCGGCCGACCGCAGGACCGGGGCTGTCATTGGCATAGAGGAGATTTGCCCGGAGCCGCAAAATATAGAATTTGAAAAGAATTCTTCATAAAGTTGAAACTTTAACTTTTTATTAACCATTCTTTGCGAATCATAAATGCGTTGGAAACAAGTAACGGAGTAACCAACGGCATGTATCGCAAAAAGGAGATTTTGAGGGTTAGTTCGCCGGCGGCCGGATGGCCGGGCGCAGCCTTCGTCTTCGGTTAACACGGCTTGGTTCAAGCGCCATTGCCGCCGGCCAAAAGCGGCGGTACCTACCAAGCAAACTGCAATTCGGCCTGCAAGCGACGACACCCACTATCAGCCAGGATTGGCTTCGGGGCTACTAAGAGCGGCCCACAGCTACAGGGCGGTCTCGGTTGACAGCAGCGTGATTTGCACATGGAGGAAGCCTGAGGGATCTCTTGCGCGCGATGGGATCCTTCAAGGCCTCCAGCAGCTATTATTCTCATTATGCACACGCCATCGCTCGCTTGATCCAATCAAGCAGAGCCTGCTTCTGTTGCCTCAATTGGATTGATAAACGGCAATGCCGAAAGGCATCGTTCGGAAAGTTCGGCGCCCTAAACGTGAAGGGCGCAACCGGTACCAACCGGCAACGCCCTCCATGCGTTGGAACTAGCCAGTAGAAATCAGCGCGAATAGAACTCGACCACCAGGTTCGGTTCCATGATCACGGCATAAGGCACGTCGCCCAATGCCGGCACGCGCACGAACTTGGCGTTCATCTTCGAGTGATCGGCGTCGATGTAGTCGGGAACTTCACGCTCGCCCGACTTGGTCGCCTCGATCACCATCGGCAACTCGCGGGACTTGTCGCGCACTTCGATCTCGTCACCCGGCCGGCAGCGATAGCTCGAAATGTTGACCCGGCGACCGTTGACCTTGACATGGCCGTGGCTGATGAACTGGCGGGCTGCAAACACCGTCGGCACGAATTTGGAGCGATAGACGACAGCATCCAGTCGGCGTTCGAGCAGGCCGATCAGGTTTTCAGACGTCGAGCCTTTGAGGCGGTCTGCCTCCGCGTAGAGGCGGCGGAATTGGCGTTCGGAGATGTTGCCGTAATAGCCCTTGAGCTTTTGCTTGGCGCGGAGCTGCTGGCCGAAATCCGAGAGCTTGCCACCACGGCGTTCACCGTGCTGGCCGGGCCTGCTTTCTCTACGGTTGAGCGGGCTTTTGGGGCGGCCCCAGATGTTTTCACCGAGGCGACGATCAATCTTGTGCTTGGCGCGGATGCGCTTGGTCATTGTGGCACTCCATTTGCCGCGGCAGGCCGCGGCGTTCGTGGTCAGGTGGAGCGACCCTCCTCTGCCATGAACCATGGCCGACAGGCCGAACCGTCCGGGTGCGGCCGCGGGTGCGCGAAATGAAATGCGGGCCCGATCGGGCCCGCAACGCGCTGTAGATACTCTGCGGCCGGCAACGGGTCAAGGCCTTGTCCGCCAGACTGTCGACCAATGACCACCGTGCACGGAGGCAATCGCCTATTGGGTCTTGTTCTCGCCGGAGCCAGGCGCCGGTTCCAGGCCTCCGCTCTTGGAAATGTCGGGCCCTTCCTTGAGGTAGGCGGTGACGAGGTCCTTCACCTTCTGGCGCTGCTGGTCGGTGCACGATTTGATGGCCGGCTTGCCTTCCTTGATGACGACCTTCTTGCCGCCGTCATCGCGCTGGATGACCTGCACCTTGCCCACCATCAGCATTTCCGTCGTATAAAACAGCGAGCGCATGTAGATGATCTGCTGCGGCGTCCATTTCTTCGACTGCTTCTCACGCAGCACGAAGGAAATGAAGGTGTTCTTTTCTTCGTCGAATAATCCACAAACACGGGCGTGGGCCGCGAGCCGTCCGGCAAGAATAGCTTCACCCGCCTTGTCGAGCGGCACCATCAGCTTCTTGACTGCTTCAGGATCCTTGCGATTGATGTGGATCGTGTTGCCATCGGCTCCTGTAAACCGGTCCGGCGTATAGGATAGCGCATAGCCCATCAGCGTGCGCACGGATTTCTCGCTGATCTTCTGTGCTAGCGCCGGCGTCAGCAGCAGCGCCAGTAAACCGGCCGCCAGCCCCCCCAGAACCCCCGCGTTTCTAATCATGCGCATTTCGCAAAGTCCCTCACTACGGCCTTCGACCAGCATCCACATATCAAGTGCAATCTCGCCTGTCACGACCGGTACACACCGGTGTCCAGCACAACAGCGTGGCCGATTTTGATTAGGCTGTTATGGCACGTATTCCGTCAGGTCTCACATACACCCGGCGTTGGCAACACTACCAAATTACCGAAGGTCGGGCCATCCAAGCTTATCGGATTGCCTGCCCCCGGCGCCCGCCGCCGAGGTGGTTCGGCCCGAAAGACGGCATAATCATGGCACTCATTCTGCGCGCTTGCGGCGTGAACCCTTGCCCTGTGCAAGAGTGGCGACAATGCCACGAAGCGTACGAACCTCCTGATCGGTCGCCGCCATGCGCTGAAACATGTTGCGCAAGTTGCGAACAACAACGTGGCGTCCTGATGGCTCGGAAAAGAAGCCGAGCCGCTCGAGTTCGCCTTCGAGATGCTCGAAAAAATTCAAAAGATCCTGTTTGCGAGCTGGTTTGTCAGAGCCGAGATGAAATCCCGTTCCGACCGGTGCTTCATGCGGCGCCACCCGGCCAAGGCTCGCGTCCGTGCCGGTCTTGAGCCATTCATAGCCCAGCAGCAGGACGGCCTGAGCCAGGTTCAACGAGGCAAAGTCGGGGCTCACCGGGATCATGACGATGGCATCGGCATCCGCGATCTCATGCGATTCGAGGCCGTTGCGTTCGCGCCCGAACAGCATGCCGCAGCGCTCTCCGGCTGCTGTGCGCCGGCGCATCTCGGCTGCTGCCTGGGCGGGGGTGAGGACGGGCTTGCGCATGTCGCGCTGGCGTGCGGTCGTCGCGCAAACCCAGTTGAGATCGCCGATCGCATGGCCAAGGCTCTCATGCAGTGCCGCGTCGTCGATGATCGCTGCTGCACCGGAGGCCACCGCCCTTGCCTTTTCGCTTGGCCAGCCGTCCCGCGGCTCGATCACGCGCAGGTCGTGCAGTCCGAAGTTGCCCATTGCGCGGGCGACCATGCCGATGTTGTCCGGGATCTGCGGCGCCATCAAAAGCACGGACGGCGCCTCGCGTTCACCAGCACCTGCAAGCGCGTCCGCTTTCCGAATGCCGTAGCGCAATTTGCGCAAGACGCGTCTCGCCCAGAACCAATAGGCCTCGCCGGCCCAGTTGCGCGCCAGGTCATCAAGATTGCGGAAGCGTGCCGTGCCCTCGCCGCTGCCGCGAAGCTGGTTGGCGCTTTCGGTCAGATCGATGCGTTCGTGTGCCGCTACGAATTGGTCGAGATCATCAAGGCCGCGCGCAGCGGTGTGGCGGGCACAGCCCGGGCATGCAACTCCCGCTGCAACGCAGTGCTGCTTGGCGCAGTAGGAGAGGATCTGCCCGATATCGTCGGGCTCGAGCCGTTCTTTGAGTGGCTCAAGCCCATCTTCGTGCGCCTCGTGCACAAGTTCGCCAACCGACTTGCCGAGGTTCACCACCATGGGTTGACCGGCCGACTGATCGTCAATGAGCACGTGGTGCGTTTCCAAATCAAAGGGTCCAGGGACACATGTCCCTGGTCAGGGAGTTTGAGGGATGAAATCCCTCAAGTCTCAAGGGCGCTGCCTCCTAGGAACCCCGCCAAAGGGCATGAGCCCTTTGAAAACCTAGCCGTTGATGATGCCGTTCAGCGTTGCGCTCGGGCGCATTGCGGCGGCAACCTTGGCGGCATCCGGTCGATAGTAACCGCCGAGATCAACGGCGTTACCTTCGGCGGCTGCGATCTCGCCGATGATCTTGGCCTCTGCCGCCGTCATCGCTTCGGCAATGGGTGCGAAGTGGGCCTTGAGGTCGGCGTCATCATCCTGAGCGGCCAGCGCCTCGGCCCAATACATCGCCAGATAGAAATGACTGCCGCGATTGTCGAGTTGCCCGACCTTGCGCCCGGGCGACTTGTTTTCATCGAGCAGCTTTTCGGTCGCCGCATCGAGGGCATCGGCCAGCACTTGCGCCTTCTTGTTACCCTTGGCTTGGGCCAGGTGCTCCAGCGAAGCTGCAAGCGCGCAGAATTCGCCAAGCGAATCCCAGCGCAAATGGCCTTCCTCGACGAACTGCTGGACGTGCTTCGGCGCCGAACCGCCCGCCCCCGTCTCGAACAGGCCGCCACCGTTCATCAGCGGTACGATCGAGAGCATTTTGGCGCTGGTGCCAACTTCAAGGATCGGGAACAGGTCGGTCAGGTAGTCGCGCAGCACGTTGCCGGTGACCGAGATCGTATCCTGGCCTTTCTTCATGCGCTCGAGCGAGAAGCGGGTCGCATCCTTCGGCGACATGATGTGGATCTCGAGGCCCGACGTATCGTGGTCTTTCAGGTAGGTCTCGACCTTCTTGATTAACTCGGCGTCGTGCGCGCGTGCCTTGTTGAGCCAGAACACGGCCGGCATGCCGGAAATGCGCGAGCGCGTTACGGCGAGCTTGACCCAGTCGCGCACCGGCGCGTCCTTGACCATGCACATGCGCCAGACATCGCCCTTTTCAACCTGGTGCTCGTGGATCGTGTTGCCGGCCGCATCGACGATGCGCATCGTACCGTCGGCGGGCGCCATGAAGGTCTGCGGATGGGAACCGTATTCCTCGGCCTTCTGCGCCATCAGGCCGACGTTCGGGATAGTGCCCATCTCGGACGGATTGAAAGCGCCATGCTCCTTACAGAACGCGATGGTTTCGGCATAGACCGGCGCATAGCTGTTGTCGGGGATGACACACTTGGTGTCATGTTCCTTGCCGTCCGGCCCCCAGCCTTTACCGCCGGCCCGGATCAGTGCCGGCATCGAGGCATCGATGATGACGTCGCTCGGCACGTGCAGGTTGGTGATGCCGCGGTCAGAGTTGACCATGTACATCGGCGGCTGCGCGGCCATTGCCGCTTTGATGTCGGCTTCGATCTCGGCCTTCTTGTCGGCCGGCAGATCAGCGAGCTTGGCTTCGAGATCGCCAATGCCGTTGTCGGGATCGACGCCAACGGCATCGAGGGCAGCGCCGTGCTTGTCGAACACTGGTTTCAGGTAGGCCCTGACGGCGTGTCCGAACAGGATCGGGTCCGATACCTTCATCATCGTCGCTTTGAGGTGCAGAGAAAACAGCACGCCCTGCTGTTTGGCCTCGGCGACCTGTTCTTCGAGGAAGGTGCTGAGCGCCTTGGCACTCATGAAGGTTGCGTCGACGATCTCGCCCGGCTGCAGGGGAGTCTTTTCCTTGAGCACGGTTGCGGTGCCGTCGCCGGCAACGAACTCGATGCGGGCATCTCCCGCCTGGGCTTCGGTGATGGTCGTCGATTTCTCGTTGGCGAAGAAGTCGTTGCCGGGCATCGAGGAGACATGGGTCTTGGAGTCCTTTGCCCAGGTACCCATGCGATGCGGGTTCTTCTTGGCATACTCCTTGACGGCCTTCGGTGCGCGCCGGTCCGAATTGCCCTCACGCAGGACGGGGTTCACGGCACTACCCTTGACCCGATCGTAGGCTGCCTGGATGTCACGCTCTTCATCCGATTGCGGGTCTTCCGGGTAGTCCGGCACGTCAAATCCCTGCGATTGCAGTTCGGCGATGGCGGCATTGAGCTGTGGGATCGAAGCCGAGATGTTGGGAAGCTTGATGACGTTGGCATCGGGCGTCGTGACCAGTTCGCCAAGTTCTGCAAGGTCATCCGACTGGCGCTGCAGGTCCGTCAGGCGGCCGGGAAACTGCGACAGGATGCGGCCGGCCAGTGAAATGTCCTTGGTGCCGACCGTAATACCGGCCGGGCGGGCAAACGCCTGGATGATCGGCAGAAACGAGCCACTTGCCAGCTCCGGCGCCTCGTCAACCTTGGTGTAGATGATATCTGGATTATCAGTCATGGCTTTCCCTATCCGTTTTGACGTTACAGCCCGGCATCGCCGAGCCGACGGGGGCGCCCGCAATATTCATCGGCCAGATCAATAGAGAATTTTTCTCAGCCAGCAAAGGGGCGGAAACGCGAGCGCGCCGTTATGCGCCAGGCCGCACACGCTGATCTCAACGAAACGTGTGGTGCACGCGAGCACACGATTGCCTAAGCCAAGGTCCGGGCCGGGCCCTGGAGTGGAGAATTCGGATGAAAAGAGCCCTGACTGCGCTCGTGGCACTGTTCTGCGCGATCGGAGCCGCTGCTGCTGGCGATAGCAAGTATACCCGCTGGGCAGGCGATGGTCTCCTACTCAGCGGCTACGACACCACCGCCTATTTCAGTCACGGCAAGCCAATCAAGGGCGAATCCGGCCATATCGTGGATTGGAACAGTGGCACCTGGCGCTTTGCAACGGCAGGCGAGGCCAACCGGTTTCGCGCCAATCCCGCAGCTTTTGCGCCTCAGTTCGGCGCCTATTGCACGGGCGGGCTGTCGTCCGGCCATGTCGTCAACGGCAATCCAAAGGTATGGCGTCTTTATCAGGGCAAGCTCTATATGTTTTTTGCCGAAGCGGGCGGACGCCGGTTCGACAAGGATCCTGACGGCGTAATTGCCAGAGCCCGCGCCTACGCGGCCAAGGTCGGGATAGTCGAAAACGATGATCCGAACCGCTGAAAATTCAGTCCCAGTCAGTGCGCGCCAGACGCATAGTCAAATGGCCATTGCCACCGAACAGATGCATGTCGGCGATCGCCACGCGATGAAATGACCGCGTCGCCTCGAGCGCCTTCAGGAACTTGTGCTCAAGCTCCATGACTTCTGGTGCACAGGCACGCCGCGTACTTGCCAACGGACCGATCGATAGGTTCGTTCCCTCGATCTTGTAGTTGCCGAAGAACCGGTTGCAACCGCCATTGCCGGCAAGCTTGCCGTTGGCGCCGAACCGCACGGACAGCGGGTTGCCGCCGTCGAGAATGGTACCGGTCAACTCGATCAACCGCCATTCGCTGCCGGCCAGCGATTGGGCATTGCTCGGTGTTGTCATAATCAACAGCGCTGCCGCCGCGAACGCCGCTGGCAACCAGCGTTGCCTGCTCGTAGCCTCGCCACTTGTCTGGCGGTGATGTTTCCTGAGCAGCATGCGTCCCTGGTCTTGCGGCCTAAAGCCAATTCAATTGCCCGAACATATCATCAAGTTGAAGCCCGATCACGGCAACACCAAGGCCTGCGAAATCGGCGCCATCAGACGGCGCGTGAGAACAATCTATTGAAGTCGCTGGCAAACTCCCACAGATTGACAGCTGACGACCAGGTAATCCGCAAAGGAACAAGCCCATGCCTATGGAGGCGAGCGAAATCGAGCGCCTGATCAAGCAAGCCCTGCCCGATGCGGTGGTTGAGATCAAGGATCTGGCCGGTGATGGCGATCATTACGCAGCCCACGTTGTATCGAGCGCCTTTGCCGGCAAGAACCGCGTCCAGCAGCACCAGCTGGTCTATAATGCGCTGGGCGGGCGCATGGGCGACGTGCTGCACGCCCTGGCACTAACGACCGCCGTGCCCGAGGGAAGCTAAACGGGCAAGAAGCGTTGACAGGAGCTGCCTCAGACCACAAGTTCAACCCGAAAGCCATCGCCTGGGAATAGGCGCGTCCCACCAATTCGCCCATAAATCAGAGGCTTAACCAATGAACGATCATCAGGCCGTGCAGGACCATCTGCGCCAACTCGTGGCCAACAACGACGTCGTGCTGTTCATGAAAGGCACCATGCAGTTCCCGCAGTGCGGGTTTTCAGCCCAGGTTGCCCAGATCATGCAACTGGTCGGCGTCGAACCGCATCAGGTCAATGTCCTCGAAGACATGAGCGTCCGTGAGGGCGTTAAGGAGTTCTCGAACTGGCCGACCATCCCCCAGCTCTACATCAAGGGTGAATTCGTCGGTGGTTGCGACATCGTGCGCGAAATGTATGAACAGGGTGAATTGCAGGACCTGTTAGCCCAAAAGGGCCTGGGCGGGGCCAAAACTGCGCTTGCCTGAGGCAAGACCGTGCGTCAGCACGTTCAGCTCCGGTTAATTTTACCGACATAATTCGCCGTCCGGCCATAAACTGGCGCGGGCGGCGTACTATTTTGGACTTATGGTGAGCATTGACGGCGAGAAATCCGGCCGCCCGGCGCGGCTCGGCGGACGGCGGTTCTTGCTGAGCATGGCGATCGTCGTTGCGGCCGTGTGCCTTGCGCTTGGCATCACACTGCCGATCATCAAGCTCACCCGCTTCGTGTTCTGGAGTTCCGAGCATTCGCTGGTCACCACCGTGTGGGTGCTGATCCGGGAAAACCAGTTGTTTCTCGGGTTCACCGTATTGCTGTTCTCGATAGTGTTTCCGGTCCTGAAGCTCTTCTATCTCGTGATTGTCTCGACCCTGCCGTCGGCCGAGATCAAACGGCTCGGCTTTCGCTTGCGCGCGCTCGAGTGGCTCGGCAAATGGTCGATGCACGATGTGCTTGTGATGGCGCTGATGATCTTTTTCATCAAGAGCCAGGGCGTCTACGATGCAGCCAGCCTGACCGGCGTCTATTTCTTCACAGCGTCCGTCGTGCTGATGATTCTCGCCTATGCCTGGCTCAGAACCGATACCGTGCGCGAGACCACGCAGCGCCCTGAAAGACTGCTCAACCGGGCCCCGCCGCCCGAGGTCGCCGGCGAACCCGAGGCCTCCGGCAAGCAGCCCAAGTCAGGCTATTCGCCATTGCGCAACGTGGTCCTGAGCCTGCTCATCATCCTTGCAACCGTGTTCTTCGCGCTTGGCGTGACGATGCCGGTGATCCGCTTCACGACCGTCTATGTGTGGACCAACGAGCACTCGATCGCGACCATCATCTACGCCTTATACAAGAACCAAGAATTCTTCCTGTGTGGTGTCGTCTTCGCGTTTTCGCTGTTCTTTCCGTTCCTTAAACTGTTCTACCTCCTAACCCTGGTCACCTCGCCCGATCTGCCGCACGAATTTCGCGAGCGCACGTTCTCGGCGATGGAATGGCTCGGGCGCTATTCGATGACCGACGTGATGGTGCTTGCGCTGATCATCTTCTACGTCAATTCATCCGGCTATTCGGAAGCCGACGTGCAGCCCGGCGTCTATTTCTTTGCTGCATCCGTACTCATGACCATGTTCGCCTACGGCTGGGCCAATTCGGTTGCAAGCTACAAGACCAAGGCTGCGAGCTGAGTTGGAATGTGAACGGCGGAAAGTGCCCCTCAACACTCGACGCCGCCGTTGACCTGCAAGAGCTGACCGTTGATGAAGCCGCCGCGATCCGAGCAGAGCAGCCCGACCAGTGCCGCGATATCTTCCGCCGTGCCGAGTCTGCCGACAGGGGTCTGCTTCAGCAGGTTCTGGAAGCGCTCCGAGCTTGCCACGTCGGCATCTTCATCCGGGAAGGTGCCGGGCGAGATGATGTTGGCGGTCACGCCGTTCGGTCCGAACTCGCGCGCCAGTGCCTTGGTCAAACCCCAGGCGGCATGTTTCGACATGGTAACGTGCGGCCGCCCGCCGGTGCCGCGCTGCGCGTTCATACCGGAGAAGTTGATGATGCGTCCCCAGCCCTTGTCGATCATGCCCGGCAGGAAGGCACGCGCAAGCCAGACGGCGGCTGAGGCGTTGACGTTCATGACGCGATCAAGATCCTCATCTGTCGATTCGAGGAAGGGGATGGCCGGCCGGATAGCGGCATTGTTGATAACCACGTCGACGGTCCCGAACGCGCCGAGCGCCTGATCGATGATCTCGTTGACCGCAGCCCGGTCACCAACATTGCCCATGGCAACAGCGGCCTTCGGCCCGATGCCCCGAACTTCCTCGGCGACGCGTTCGCAGGCGTCGCGGTTGCTCGATCCGTTGACGACGATATTGAAACCGGCGCGAGCCAGCTCGAGGGCACACCCCCTGCCGATGTTGCGTCCTGAACCGGTAATCAATGCCGTGCGCTGCGCGTTTGCCATGACTGTCTCTCCCCTGCGTTTCGTGACACCACCATAGCGCAACTGCGGATGAATGAATTAGGAATTGTTCAGTCAATCTCCCTTCCGATGATCGCAAGCCTCAAAGGGTTTGAATGGCGGTGACGCGCCGTGCCTGATAGGTTTGCTGCAAAAGTCAATGCATCATGCGCCAGATTTATCGCGAGGTGGAAAATGTCGGAACTCCCGCTGTCCCGGTTCAAGGTACTCGATCTGACGGCGCATCGCGCCGGGCCTACGGCGGTGCGCCAGCTTGCAGACTGGGGTGCCGACGTCATCAAGATCGAGCGACCGACCAAGGGTGGTAACGATTCGATGGGCGGCAAGCTGCATGGCCCGGACTATCAGAACCTGCACCGCAACAAGCGCAGCCTGACACTCGACCTGAAGTCGAAAGAGGGCAAGGCGATCTTCTTCAAGCTGGCCGAAACGGCCGACGTGATCGTCGAAAACTTCCGCTCCGACGTCAAAACCCGTCTCGGCATCGACTACGACGCGGTTGCCGCCGTCAATCCGCGCATCGTCTACGGCAGCATCTCAGGCTTCGGGCAGGACGGGCCGGATGCCACCCGGCCGGGTGTCGACCAGATCGCGCAGGGCATGGGCGGCCTGATGTCGATTACCGGCCTGCCGGGGCAGGGGCCGGTGCGCGTCGGCATCGCGATTGCCGATCTCACGTCCGGGATGTTCCTGGCACAGGCGATCATGATGGCGCTGCTCCAGCGAGAGGCGACCGGCAAGGGTCAATGGGTTCACACCTCCCTGCTCGAAGCGATGATCTTCATGCTCGATTTCCAGGCCGCCCGCTGGACAATGAAGGGCGATGTACCCGGTCAGGCCGGCAATAACCATCCAACGTCGGTGCCGACCGGCGTGTTCCCGACCTCGGATGGCCACATCAATATTGCTGCTGCCGGTGACAATCTCTACCAGCGCTTATGCGAGACCTTAGGTCTTGCCGAGTTGGTCGGCGATCCGCGCTATGCCTCTCCTGCAGTGCGCTCCGAGAACCGGGAAGAACTCAACGCCAAACTGGCGGCCGTCACGTCGACCAAAGGCAGTGCGGAGTTGATTGCGGCTCTGACCAAGGCAGGCGTGCCGTCGGGCCCGATCAACACCATCGACAAGACGTTTGCCGAGCCGCAGGTCAAACATCTCGGCATTGCCACCAAGGTTACCCATCCCGACATTGGCGAGTTCGATATCGTCGGCCAACCTATCAACATGACGAGTTCGCAACGCGCAACCGAACTGGCGCCGGCCCCCAATCCCGGCCAGCATACGGCTGAAATCCTGGAAACGCTCGGGTATGCCGCCGGCGACATTGAAGCGCTGCGTAAGGCCGGCACGGTCTGAACCACGATCTGCGATAACGGCGGCACGCAAAGCCGCCGTCGGCTATTGCAACGGGCTTACTCGCCCTGCGGCGCCGTGCCGAGTGACATGCCTTTGATCTTGCGCCACCAGCTGCCCATGAACGGTCCGATCAGGCTCAGTATTGTCAGGGCGAAGAACAAGAGCACGATCGGGCGCTCGGCCATCGCCAGGAAGCTGTTGTCGTAGATGATCATCGACTGCGAGAAGGTTTCTTCGACGATCTTGCCGAGGATGACGCCCATGATCAGAGGCGCGGGCCCGAAGCCGTAGCGCAGCATGAAGAAGCCGACGATGCCGGCGATCAGCATCACCCAGACATCGAAGAACGATGAACTGGCCGCATAGGAGCCGATGATCGCGAAGACGAAAACCGCCGGCCACAGGATCGTTCTTGGAACGAGCGTGATCTGGGCAAACACTTTTGCGCCGGCGAAACCGATGACCAGGAAGGCCAGATTGGCGATCAGCATCGCAGCAAAGATCGCATAAATGAACTCGGGCTGCTTCGACAAAAGATGCGGGCCGGGCTTCAGGCCGTGCATCACGAGGGCTGCCATGATCAATGCCGTCGAGGCACTGCCCGGAATGCCGAGCGCCAGGGTCGGTACCATGGCACCGCCTGTCGCTGCATTGTTGGCCGCTTCCGGCCCGGCGATGCCTTCGGGACAGCCGGTGCCGAACTGTTCCTTGTTCTTCGACCAGCGCTTGGCTTCGTTGTAGCCCATGATGGCGGCAACCGTGGAGCCTTCAGCCGGCAGGATGCCGATGAACGTGCCGAGACCTGATGAACGCAGGATCGTGCCCCAGACCCGTTTGATGTCGGCCCGGCTTGGCAATTTCATCACGCCGGAGCGAATGCGTTCGGTGGCCATTTGCACGCTCTGCGACTGGTTGAGCATCTCTGCAACGGCAAACAGGCCGATCAGCACCGGCACGAAATGGAAGCCTTCGGTGAGTTCCGGGATATCGAAGGTGAAGCGTTCGATTCCCGTCGTAAGATGGGTACCAACCGTGCTGATCAGCACGCCGATGCAGCCCGCAATCAAATTGCGCAGCGAAGACTTGCCGCTGATCGAGGCCAGCATCGAGAGGGCAAATATCGAGAGCGCGAAATATTCCGGTGGCGTGAAGCTGAGCGCGATCTGCGCCAGGGAGGGAGCCGCGAACAGGAAGATGATCAGGCCGAATATGCCGCCGACGACGCTGCTGAAGGCGGCAAGGCCAAGGGCGCGGCCGGCTTCGCCGCGTTTCGCCATCGGATAACCGTCGAGCGCGGTAGCGGCGGCCGGTGGCGCTCCGGGCGCATTGATCAGGATGGCCGTGATCGAACCGCCGAATGTTCCGGCGCAGTAGAGGGCTGCCATCATGGCGATCGCGGGCACCGGCTCCAGCGTGATGGAAAACGGCATAAGCAGCGATATCGCCATCGGCGATGACAGGCCGGGCAATGCGCCGACTACGACACCGATCATGACGGCAATGATGATCAACCCGATATTGAACGGGTCCATCATCATCATAAGCCCTTGGAGGACCGGATCCATCTTTTGCCTCTTGTTATCCCAGGCCTAGTGACAGTTGGAATTGAGAGTCTATTTCGCAGGTTCCGCTTGCCCCTCACCCTAACCCTCTCCCCGTGAAGTACGGGGAGAGGGAACTTGGCCCGTCATTCGGCCACGAACAGTGCCTCAAGGCACGGCCGGATTCCCTCTCCCCGTAGCGCCACTTCGGCGCGTACGGGGAGAGGGTTAGGGTGAGGGGCAAAGGCCGTCGAGAGTTTCTCCTGTGTATCGAATATCAACACACTCTATCCACCAAAAGCCGCAGCAATTGCCTTGGCCGTTATGCTGAAGGCGCCGGGTTCGAAGAACACCCGGAGCAGGACGTTGAACACCCAGGTCACCGAACCGGTGAAGATCACGGCAAACGGAATCACCAGCCAGAGCCGCCGTTCGCCCCAGAGCAGCGGCAGACATAGGCAGACGATGAACATCGTGAGAATGGTGCCGAGGTAGGGCGCGATCGAAACGACAATCAGCGCAAAGGCCATTGTGATCCAGGTCAGCAGCTTGACCGGATCATTCTGCCCGTCCTTGATCTTCTGCCAGCGGGCCGGCTGCAGGCGCCGTTCGAGCAGCATCAGCAAAGCAAGGATGACAATCGCCGTCAGTACCAGGCGCGGGAAATCGGCCGGCCCGACGTTGTCGCCAAGCAATGCAGATGCTTCTTCAAACGTCGTCGTCAGGTAGTAAAAGTAGCCCGAGAGCACGATCAGGATCGCCGCGACCATCAAGTCGCCGGGGTCGAGCAGTCCTCGAATGCCGCCGCCCTCGTTGCCATCTTGTCTGTTGGTGTTTGGATCAGTCATTGCAATTGGTTCCAGCCATCGGCCAGCGCTGAACGAGCAGGCCCGCCGGCCTGCCCGCAGAAGTCAGCAGCCATCGGGTGGCCCGGCTACTTCTTGACGATCCCGAGATCGGTTAGCGCGGATTTCGCTTTCGCGAATTCTTCGCGGAGCTGCTCGGTCCACTCCTTGGAGCCGGCAACGCTATCGTCCGGGTTGAGGCCGGAGCCCTTCAGGTACTGGGCGAACGTGGAGTGCTTCATCGCCTTGGTTAGTGCCTTCGAGAGCATGTCGACCCGGTCCTGCGGCGTGCCGGCACGAACGGCATAGCCGCGTGTCGTCGTCGTTGCCACCTCATAGCCGAGCTCGTAGGTGGTCGGCACGTCGGGGAAGTCCTTGAGCCGCTTCTTCGACATCACGGCGAGTGCGCGGAAGGTGCCTTCGTTGACCTGGTCCTTGCCTTCCGAAACGTTCGGCGTCGTCACGTCGATGGCACCGGACATCAGGTTTTGCACCATCTGCAGGCCCGAGCCGAGCGCGACCGGCTTGTACTTGAAGCCGCCCGATGCCTTGGCAAGCTGCGCGATGCCGATGTGCTCGGTGTTGCCGATTTCGGCGACGCCCCAGTTCAGCGCCTTCTGCTTTGACGCATCGATCAGGTCTTTGAGTGACTTGAAGGGGCTGTCCTTGCGCACCGTGATGAAGGTTGGATCGTCCATCGCCCGAGCGACGCCGACCAGATCCTCGATCTTCATGTTCGATTTGCCACGCGCCAACGTGTAAAGGTGCGTTTGCGTGAGCGCGATCAGCGTGCAGCCGTCGGCCGGTTGAGAGAGCACGTAATTCTGAGCGGCCGAACCTGAACCGCCGCGTTTGGCGACCACGTTCATGTCGATGCCGAGTATCCGCCTCGAGCGGATCATCATCATGCGCGCCGTCGTATCCGTGCCGCCACCGTACTTGGCGTGGATCACGACCTGGATATCGCATGGATACTTGTCTGCGGCCTGTGCCGACTGTGCGATGAACGCACCTCCGATCGCAACCGATGCCGCGGCCACCAGTGCTGTTTTTGCGTGTCGTTTGAATTTCATTTTGTTTCCTCCCGGAGGCTTCCGTTATTAGTCGAACCACCTTGACGGTCACCAGCGTGCCACGCTGTTGCGAAACTTGAAAGAAAAAAGCATCTGGCACCTACACGAGGCCGGCACTAATCTTAATCCGGATCAAGGCCGGTCGGGGCTATACCGGAACAGACGAGGGATCCAATGGCTGCAACCGTGCAAGAATATGCTGACGGCAAGATGCTGGCTCACCGCCGTGGGCCGATTGCCTACATGACGTTCAACCAACCGGAAAAACGCAACGCAGTTTCGCTCGAGATGTGGAACGGCGTTGCCGAGATCCTTGGCGGGTTCGCCGCTGACGAAAGCGTGCGCATCGTCGTCGTGACCGGTGCTGGCGGCAAGGCGTTCGTTTCGGGCGCCGACATCAGCCAGTTCGACAAGCAGCGCAGCAACGCCGAAGCGCGCGAGGAGTATGCCCGCCTCTCCGGCCTCGGGCGCGATGCGCTCCGGAATTTCACCAAGCCGATGATTGCGCAGATCGACGGGTTTTGCCTTGGCGGCGGTCTTGCGATTGCGATGCAGGCTGATCTTCGCATTGCGAGCCGGCGCAGTTCGTTCGGCATTCCGGCGGCCCGCCTCGGCATCGCCTATAGTCCCGACTCGCTTGAAAACCTTGTCGCGCTCGTCGGGCCGGCGAATGCGCGCATGCTGCTTTACACGGCCCAGCGCATCGATGCCGAGCAGGCCTGCAGCATCGGCCTGATCAACCAGTGTGTCGGTGAAGATGAACTCGAAGACACCGTCTTCGAGCTAGCAGAAACCATCGCTTCGAACGCACCGTTGTCGGTAGCGGCATCGCGTTTCACGATCACCGAGTTGCTCAAAACGGCAGAGCTGCGCAACGTTGATGCGATCAACGAGGCGGTCGCTGTCTGCTACAACAGCCAGGACTACAAGGAAGGTCGGGCCGCGTTCAAAGAAAAGCGCAAAGCCGAATTCCGGGGACGATGAAATCAATCCGGTCCACAACGGCCGGTGCAATAATCGAGAATACCATATGACTGAAACGGAAGCTGTCGGTTCGACTGCCGACGTCGCGGCAACCGTCGCCGCTCTCGGCGACAGAAGCGAGGTGCTGACCACGCCCTGTGGCGACGGCGACCTCGTTTGGCGGCGCTGGGGTGAGGGACCGCCGCTTGTGCTCGTGCACGGCGGTTCGGGCTCGTGGACGCACTGGTTCCGCACGATCCCGGAATTATCACGAACGCACAGCGTCTTCGCCGTCGACCTGCCGGGGCTCGGTGCCTCTGCGATGCCTGACAAGCCCTATACGGCCGAGCATTGCGGCGCGATCCTTGCGGCAGGCGTTCGAGAGCTGATGGGTTCGGGAGAGCGGCCGCAATTCACGTCCTTCTCGTTCGGCGCACACGTTACGTCGTTCGCCCTCATCGAGCTTGGTGATTTCGCGAAGCGGTTTGTCATCGTCGGCTGCGCGGCATTGGGGCTTCCCTATCATGGGCTCAAGTTTCTCAAAGAAGAAGCTGACATGAGCGCGGGCGAGATCGACCAGGTTTATCGCACCAATCTCGAACGGCTGATGTTCGCCGACCCTGCAAATATCGATGACCTTGCCGTCCATCTGCAAAAGGACAACGTGCGCCAGGCGCGCTTTCGCAGCAGGCGGCTCGCGTCGACGGCCGAGATCCGGGAAAACCTGCCGCGGATAAAGGCGCCTCTTGCTGCGATCTGGGGCAGCCGGGACGCAACCGCGCTGCCGTCACCGGAAGCGCGCATTGCCATCCTGCGCGAACGCCAGCCTGACCTGCCTGCCGTCATAATAGATGGAGCCGGCCACTGGGCGATGTACGAGGCGGCTGATCGCTTCAATGCGGCGCTTGCCGGGATACTGTCTTCGTAGTGTTAGTTTAGTGCTTGCCGGCGGTTCGGCAGGCACTTCGATCGGGCTGCTTTGACCGAACCGGAACGCCGCAGTTCGGTAATTCAATCTTCGTCGTTGGCGAAGTGTTCGTGGTACTGCGAGGCTGTAGAAAAATTGCCGATGAATTCCGAACTGTAGTGATATTCCTTCTTCGGCCGGAAATAGCCCTTCTCAATAGCCCATTCGTAAACGCCCGTATCGATGGGATAAGCTGTCAGAGTGCCTTCAAGATTATGCCTTGCGATCCATGCCTTGGCTGCATTCTCGCTGCTGAAGACGCCTGATGGAAAATGGTTTGTGTTTCCATTGAAGACCCAGACCTCGTTCATCAGCGTGTTCCTTCCCAAACAAACTTGGACTGCCCCTGCCAGTGCCTTTCCTCGACAATACGAACCTCGCTGCCAGCAGCTGGCGGAAACGTACTGACACGGCTCTGGACGTTGACGAGCCGCCCGTCTCGGAGCCTCGCCGTCATTTGTAGATAGCTCCGCCCGGTTTCACTATCGATCCGGCGCGCCGACCAGGTGAGTTTCGCATTGTCGTGAACGACGCGCGCAACTGGCGGCCGAAACCAATAGACGGCGGCAATCAGGGTAAGTATGCCGAGCATGCCGAAGAAGATGTAGCGACGCCGCTCCCGCCGAACGACAGCATCGAGCTTACGCTTGACTTCTTTTCGCATGCAGTTGCTCTCCTCGTTGCCCGTTCGAGGAACCGGCGAATCTTCACCCCAAGGGTGCCAGCACTACCGGCCGCCGCTGCTGATAAGCGTTGGCAATGCCCAGCAAGCGGGCCTCCGAAAACGGCCGGCCCATCAGCTGGAAACCGTTCGGCAACTCGCCTGAGACGGCCGGGTAGGGCAGGGTCAGCGCCGGCAGCTGCAAATAGTTGAGTGGGCGCGAATACTTCATGACTTTGGTCAGCGCCGCGAGTAATTGCGGACCGCCGCCAACGTCGAGTTCGGCAATGGTCGGGATGGGGCCTGCGAAGTTCGGCAGCATCACCACGTCGCATTTCGCATAGACCTCATCGAGGATCTTCTGCAGCAGCATGCCCCGGGCGCGCATGGCGACGAGGTAATCGTGAGCCGGCACGTAGTGGCCGTATTCGACGCGCGCGCGCACCTGCGGCCCGTAATCGTCGGCGCGATTGCGCAGGAACGGTGAATGCGCGGTAGCGGCTTCCGAGAGCTGGACGAGTTGCGCCAGATGATCGAGCGTCGCCCAGTTGTCGATGCGCACGTCGACACGCTTGGCACCCGCGTCTTCGAGCAATTTCAAGGCATCCCAAAGCCGGTTCTGAACGCTCTCGTCGGCTTCACCGATCAAGGCTTCGTCGATGCCGATCTTGAGGCCGGTGATTGGCCGGTCGAGCAATGCCGGGTAATCGGGAACGGGGCGCTGTGATGTTGCAGCGTCCTTCGGATCGTGACCTGCCATGACTTGCAGCATGACGGCCAGATCACGCGCGTCGCGCGCCATCGGCCCGACCGCATCGAGAGAAGCCGAGAGCGGCATGGCGCCGGCCCGCGAAACGCGTGACCAGGTCGGCTTCAACGACATGATACCGCAGGCCGATGCCGGCAGGCGCAGCGAACCGGCGGTATCCGAGCCCATGCCGCCAGGGATCGCGCCGGTTGCAATCGACATCGCGGTCCCGGACGACGAGCCGCCGCTGACATGGTCCGGGTTCCAGGGGTTGCGGGCATGGCCGAGCACGTAGTTGTGGCCGATCGGGCCGTAGGCGAATTCGGTCAGATGCAAAGCTGCGATCTGGAGGGCGCCGGCCGCCTTGAAGCGCGCGATTAAAGTGCCATCTTCCTTGGCCGGTGCATCGGCGTGGATGTTGCCGCCCCAGCTTGCAACTTTGCCCTGGCGCTCGAACATGTCCTTATGCGCCAGCGGCACGCCGTGTAACGGACCTGTCGCAGAACCGTTGGCGATCGCATCATCTGCCGCTTTGGCGGCTGCGAGCGCCTCATCGTCCTCGAAGGCAACGACCGCGTTGCATTTTTCGTGTGCTGCCTTGAGGCGCTCGATCGCCGCGCTGGTTACCTCGACACTCGATACCTCGCGCGCCCTGATCTTGGCTGCGATGTCGACGGCGGCAAGTTCGTGAAGTTCCATTACGACCTCCTCGTCTGATCGTCATCGCCATTGGCTTCGAGCACAGCCGTTACATCGCCGACGTCGGCGCCGAAGGCCAGTTGGTCGGAAACCCTCCGCGCCGTTTCGCTCAGGTTGGCGATGTGTTCCTTGATCAGTTTCTCGCGTTCGTCAGGAACGCTGTGTGTACCAAGGCTTTTCGGTTGACCATCTGCTGCGCTCATCGTCGTTCGTCCTCCCTGTGCCGTGCGTTTGTGCAATCTATACCTTTATTGGCGATTTGCCTTGAGATTGCCATCGTTTGCCCGCATCTACCCGCGCACAACGAATTTCAGCGAAAGGACGCCGATGAAAACGAACAGTCGACATATGTCGGGAGAACCGGCACGTGGCGTCTGGTCGTACTTCAGACAAGGCGACCGCGCTACCTAACACCGGGTCCTCAATGCAATGGTGAGCTGTTTGAGAGCAGTTCGCCAGATGCGAGGCCCCCGGTTGTGAGTTTGCCACGGGATCAGGTCTAGGTTCGAGACGTCCGGTCGGACGGTCAACCTCTGCCACCCCGGGCAGCCGCGCTCCCCCAAAACCAAACCTAATCGAACGGTCTGATCGCGCGACATCCGTCGTGCGCCATGCAGGCGTTCGTGCGTCGTCGCCCCCAACGCTCCGCGTATGGGGATCGCGGGCGCGCGCGTGATCGGGTCAATTGTCATCTGCACTATCGGGAGCAGTCCAATGGGCAACGCAGTCTATTCTGCGAACGCCGGCGCGCGCGATGTCGCGCTCGAAACGCAGATCAAGCGTTTCGAGCGCTCCTATCGGCGCCGGCTGCGCAAGCTGGTGCGTGCGTCGAGCAGATTGGGTGATCTGCTCTACACGTTCCCGGCAGCCGCCTTTGCGATGGTCTCGGGCCGCGTGACGGCTGATCGCCGTGGCGAGGCGGTGCGCATGGTTCGTGACGGACAGTCGCTGCAGAAGGTTGGCGAGGTCCTGGATCTGGCGAACTGGATGCGCCGCCTGCCGCCGGAAGCCTTCGCGCGTCCGCTCGGTGAACTCCCGAACTCGCCGCGTTTCGGCAAGCAGATCGCCAACCGCGTGCCGAAGGACGAGCGACTGGCAGCCAACTGGCTGCAGGCGATCGAGGCCGCCCTTGAGGCGGGTGATGAGGACTTCGCGCTCTGGCTTGCCGGTCAGCGGATCTTCGATGTGCCTCACTTCGGTGAGTCGCCGGTCCGTCCGCTTGCGATCTTCGCCTGGTTCTCGCGGCAGGGCGATGTGCGCGGGCGGCGTTTGATGGAAAAGCCGTGGCATCCGAAGATGCGTTACGGTGTTGCCGTCGAACAGATGAGCCTGTGGTTCGACCGGGTCGTGGCCGACCTTTGCCGCGCCGACGTCAAGCGTGGTCCGGGTCGCTACAGCCGGCGCAAGAAGGGCCGTGGTTATGAGTTCGTCCCGCTGCGCACGGCCAGCGACCTGCGCGGTGAAGGCGAGGCCATGGCGAACTGTGTCGGCACCTACGTCGGCGCAGTGGCCGCACGCGAATGCCTGATCTACTCGGTTCGCCGAGGCTCGCATCGCGTGGCAACGCTCGAAGTGCGCTGGTATGGCGGTGCGCGTCCCGTGCCCTATATCGCGCAACTCGAGGGGCCTGGTAACACGCCGGCTGATCCGGTTGTCCTCGAGGCGACCAAGGACTGGCTCGCAACCCAGGACAACTTCGTCCTGGCGTCACCGGCCATGGTCGACCGCATGTCGATCGACGCCACGCGCTGGAAGGCGCTCTGGCTGCCCTACGTCAACGCGAAGGGCACCAAACTGCTGCCGCTCGACCGGCCCGACCAGCGTGCGCTTGCACGATTGCTGGTCGACATCGAACGGCTGCACGGAAATGCCGGGCGTCGCTGATGCCCGGTACAGAGCCGGCCCCGTGACCGCTTCGGGAGATCGCACCTCCTGGGGCTGATCGGGGCCGGCTCGCATGCGAATCCAGTGTTAAGAACCTAGAGGTTGGTTCTCAACCGGCCTCCCAACACAGCGTCATCCCCCCGCAGGCGCAGTGGTGTCCGGGCAAAGGTTGCTCGGCTGAAACCACAACCACGGTCGTCATCCCAACGCAGGTGGGGACCCAAGCGCCTCTCCGGTTTCTCGGTGCCGGCGGATGATCGCTTAGGTTCCCGCCTTCGCGGGAATGACGGAGCGGTGAGTGGCGACGTGGGCACGAACTGTCAGGATCGGAACGCTAGAGCGCCGGGCGATAAATGTGCATCACTTCATGACCTCTGGCGGTTCATTCGGGCAGGCGCGGCGCGCAGCGCGATGCGGTGCATCGGGCAAGCGACGCAACGCACCCGATGGGCCGCCAGAGGTCACCCGAAGGGCCGGACGCATTTGGCCGCTGGCGGCGTCGCGCGCCGCTTGTGATACCCGTATCACGGCACAACACGCTCCTGGCCAGCGGTCAAATCCGTCTCGGTGAAGCGTTGCACATTTATCGCCCGGCGCTCTAGATGTCAGCAGATCTCGAATGCTGGCGCTGGCTCGCCTAGCGCGTTCGCATGTGCCATTGTCGGCACGAAGAAATTCATCTTGAAGACGAGGAGAGGGACGAATCTCATGGCAAAATGGTCGACGAGACGCGCGCGCTTTCGAGCATTACTGGCAGGCGACAGATGCCTGCATCCCGGATCGATCTTTGACCCAATGTCGGCGCGCATTGCCGAGTATGTCGGCTACGAATTCGGCATGTTCGCCGGCTCGACCGCCTCGATGACGGTGCTCGGCGCGCCGGATCATATCGTGCTCACGCTTTCCGAATTCGCCGATCAGTGCAACCGAATCTGCCGTGCCTGCACGATCCCGCTGATGGTCGATGCCGATCATGGCTACGGCAATGCACTTAATGTCATGCGCACCATCGAGGAACTCGAAATGGCCGGCGTCTCGGGCCTTTCGATCGAGGATACCGACCTGCCGCCTCCGTTCGGCATGGGCGGCAAACAGCGTCTGCTGTCGATCGAAGAGGGGATTGGCAAAATGAAGGCTGCGGTCGCTGCCAAGACCGATCCGGATCTCGTCATCGCAGGCCGGACCAGTGCGGTCGCCATTTCCGGTGTCGAGGACGCTATCGAGCGCGTTGCCGCCTATCAGGACTGCGGCGTCGATGCGATCTTCCTGGTCGGCGTCAAAACGCGCGCCGAACTGGATGCGATCGCACCCAAGGTCTCACTACCGATCATCCTCGGCGGTGCGCCGGGCGAACTCAACGACCTTGATTATCTCTCGGGCCAGGGCGTGCGCATTGCGCTGCAGGGTCATCACCCGATCCGTGCTGCCGTCCAAGCGATCTATGCAACCATGTCGGCCATGCATGCCGGCACGCACCCGTCCGAACTCGAGGGTATGCCGTCGAAAGATCTCATGCGTGTTGCGCTTGCCGAGGACGACTATGATAAGTGGATGCAGGAATATCTTTGACGGGCTGGGAGAGTAGGACGTGACTGCAGAACACGGATTGGGCAACGCGCCGAAGATTGCCATTGTCGGCGGCGGCGCATTGGGCGGCTACGTCGGCGGTTATCTGACGCGGGACGGCCACGACGTCACGGTCATCGATATGTGGCCGGCGCATGTCGAGCGCATGCGCGGCGAGGGGCTGACCTTATCCGGGCTTTCGGAGCCTGAAAACTTCACCGTCAAGCTCAAGGCCATGCATCTGACCGAGTTGCAGGCGGTCTCGAAGACCAAGCCCTTCGACATCGCCTTCGTTTCGGTGAAGTCCTACGACACCGAATGGGCAACGCAGCTGATCGCCCAGTATTTGAGCCCGGGCGGCTTCGTCGTCTCGCTGCAGAACGGCATCAACGAGGAGCGCGTTGCCGGCGTCGTCGGCTGGGGCAAGACGGTCGGCTGCATTGCAAGCCGCATCGCCGTTGAACTAACTGCGCCGGGCGAGATCCGGCGTTTGGTGCCGTTGGGCGGCGAAGCGCATACCGTGTTCCGCATTGGTGAGGCGCACGGACGCTCGACGGATCGTGCCGGCCGCGTGTGCAACATGATGGCTGCGATCGACAGCGCCAAGGTGACGAGCAACCTGTGGGGTGAGCGCTGGTCGAAACTCTGCGTCAACTGCATGCGCAATCCGGTTTCGGCCGCGACAGGGCGTGGCGGCAACGCCAACGACCACGATCCCATAACGCGCCGGCTGGCGGTGATGATCGCGGGTGAAGCGGTCAAGATCGGTCACGCGCAGGGTTATGAACTCGAGACGATGTATGCGATGACGCCCGAACAGCTCGTCGCCGCTCACGATGGCGATTCAGATGCCATGGCCCAGTGCGAGGCCAAATTGCTCGAAGGCACCAAAACGCGCAGCGGCGAACAGCGTCCGTCCATGGGCCAGGACATGCAAAAGGGCCGACGCACCGAGATCGATTTCATCAACGGCCTGGTCGTCGAGAAGGGTGCGGGCCTCGGTATCGCGGCACCGTACAACAGCGGCATCGCCGATGTCGTGCGCCGCATCGAGCGCGGCGAATTGGAGCCAAGTCCGGAAGCGGTGGCGCATATCGGTCGTTGATCGGAAGGTTTGCCGCATACCCCAAAATTCACAGCAAGGTCCGAACCTCCGGTTCGAGCAGCTCTGGCCCCTCGGATCGCGGATTGTTGACGCGGCTCGTAACCTCGGTCACGCCGAGCGTGTCATTGCCGATTGGACGCAGCAGTTGAACCGCCTCGTCGACATCGACCGTCTTGCAGTCGAGCCAGGCTTCGAAGTCGTCAGGCTCCAGGATGGCCGGCATGCGGTTGTGTACGGCTGAAACGACTGTGTTTGCCGGCACTGTGATAATCGCCATGCTGTCGACTTCACTGCCGTCGGCGCCGAGCCAGTCTTCATATAGACCGGCGAAGGCGAGCGGTGGCAGAGCATCGTCCGCGTCGCCGTAACGCCAGCCGGCGCGATGGATGTAATGGGCCCGCTTGCCGCCGCGCGGGCCGGTCCATTCATAGAAGCCGTCAGCAGGTATCAGGCAGCGTTTATGGCGCACGGCGGATCGGAACGAGGGCTTTTGCGCCAGTGTCTCGGCACGGGCATTGATCAGCGTCGAGAACTGTGAGGGATCCTTGACCCAGGAAGGGATCAGGCCCCAGCGCACCAGCACCAGTTCGCGCGCGTATTTGGCACCTGAGCGCACGATGGCGACCGGGTCGGTCGGTGCGATGTTGTAGCGCGGCGGGAAGGGGTGTTCGTTGCCGTAGCGGAAGTAGGCCCGGACGGCTTCGTGGGGTGAGGTCAATGAATAACGCGAACACATCGTGTGGGCCTTGGTTTAAGTGCGCGCGGACATGAACCGATACTATCGAATTCATTCACGCCGATCTATTCAAACCGAAGCCAACGCGCCATAACCCATATCGGAAATGAAATCCGGCACAGGCCACATGCTCGCGTGACGCAACAATCGAACAGCTCAAGTCAACGACCAGATTGGCCGCGTGCGGCGGCAAGTGCGGCAATCTTCCGGGACGGTCAGGTGTTGATCGGCCGGCGTGGCAAGGGCGCGAGACCTGGTGTCTGGAGCCTGCCGGGTGGTCACATCGAACCGGGTGAAACGGCCCGCGAGGCAGCTTTGCGTGAAGTGCGTGAAGAGACCGCGATCCGGGCGGAGATCCTCGGGCTGGTCGATGTCAACGACGTTATCATCCGCAACAATGCGGGTATTTTGCGTGCACACTACCTGCTGACGATATTCGTCGGCCAATGGCTCGCCGGCGAACCGACGGCTGGGGACGACTGTCTCGAGGCGCGCTTCGTCGATGTCGACCGCGTCGGCGCGTTTGAGACGACCGACCGTCTCGAACACTTCATTCGATTGGCACATGAGCGATGGATGATATCGGGCCGATAGCAGCGGCCAGGCCGCCTGGCTCACGGCCTTGTCACGACATGTGACTGGTCCGGTCGTCCGCGAGACAGCACACTCGTGCCCGGGGCGCATCGACCTGGAGGACTGAGAATGCTGCAGCGATCCCGGAACAATGTCGTGCTCGTTGGTGGCTTGGCGTATTGCCTGGCCGTCGTGCTCGCTGTCCAGCTGAGCCTGACCGACTCGGCCGCGGCTGATCCCTCGCGCTGGAAGCGGGAGGGCTGGTCGACCGACTTCTCACGCAAGACCATCGATTTCGGTGAGATCCTTTCCGGCGGCCCGCCGAAAGACGGCATTCCATCGATCGACAAGCCTCGCTTCGGCACTGTCGCTGACAACAAGGAACTGGTCGATAAGGACCCGGTCGTCTCGCTCGACATCGAAGGCGATGCGCGTGCCTATCCGTTGCGCATCCTGATCTGGCACGAAATCGTCAATGACCGGATCGGCGGCCTGCCGGTGACGGTGACTTATTGTCCGCTCTGCAATTCGGCAATCGCCTTCGACCGACGCATTGCCGGACACGTCCTCGATTTCGGGACGACCGGCAAATTGCGCAATTCCGATCTCGTGATGTACGACCGCCAGACAGAGAGCTGGTGGCAGCAGTTCACGGGCGATGCGATCGTCGGTGAAATGCTCGGCCGGAGCCTCCGGATGCTGCCGGCCAGGCTCGAGAGCTTTGCCGAATTCCGCGCCCGCCATCCGGACGGCAAGGTGCTGGTGCCCAGCAACCCGAACATGCGCCGCTACGGCACCAACCCCTATGTCGGCTACGACTCGTCCGCGAGACCGTTTCTCTACCAGGGCGAGATGCCGGCCGGCATCAATCCGATGGCCAGGGTCGTCGCGGTCAGGCGCAAGGGGATGACGTTCGCCGTCGCACTGGCGCATTTGCGGGCCAAGCGTACGATCACCGAACAGGGCGTCACGTTACGCTGGCAGGCAGGCCAGGCCTCTGCCATCGATCGGCGCGAAATCGCCGAGGGGCGTGATGTCGGCACTGTATCGGCAACGATCAAGGATGATGCCGGGCGCGATCAGGCGGTTCCCTACGATGTGACCTTTGCGTTCGTCTTTCATGCCTTTCATCCCAAGATCGCCATTCACACGGAATAATTTGGTGATCGGTTTGTCTGGTGCGCAGGCTGGACTTTCGGCCAGCCACTGGGTGCGCTAAGCAGTGGCGGGCATCAACAGGAAAATGGGAAGGCACGAGCGATGGTCCGTTTTCGCTTTAAGGCCGGCCTCGTCCGTGCTGTCGGCCTCTTGATGGCCGTGATTGTCGCGGCTCAGGGCCAGGTGTGTGCCGCCTCGAACGAGGACAAGCGGCCCTACGACAAGCGACTGCTGCGTCTATCTGAGATCCTCGGTGCGGTGCACTATCTGAGGGAACTGTGCGGTGCCCAGGACGGCCAGCGCTGGCGCGAGGCGATCGGCGAACTGATCAAGAGCGAGGGGACGAGCGCGCTGCGCCGGGCGACCATCGCGCGCAGCTTCAATCTCGGCTACCGCAGCTACCGGCGCACCTACCGCAATTGCACGCCGTCAGCGCGAAATACGATCAAGCGGTTCTTCAAGGAAGGCGTCGAGATTTCGGAAGAGCTTGCCAAGCTTGGTAACCCTGGTAGCTGAAAAATTTACAATGATGTAAGTGCGTGCCACGTAATTTCGTGCCGCCGTGATACTCGTGTTCTGAATTGGGGCGGGAACCGCCAAAAGAGCGGTCGGGTATGGAGATCACGGAAATGCCAGTGTGCGATACGAGACAAACGGGGGGTGACAGCCACGCTGCGCTCCGTCTGATGATTGGGGCCTGGGTCGAAGGTACGGATGCCGGCATCTCGGCTGAAAAAATGGCGTTTGCAGCGCTCTATACCGGCATGAGCGACCTGATCGGAGCGCACGGCGAGGACAAGGCCGCCGCAATGCTCGAGCGGCTTGCAGACCGGATTCGCGTCGGCGAGTTCTCGTTTCACACGACCAGGCAATAGTCGACGCGGCCCGGCAGGCGGGCATCAGCGCCAGCTGAATGGGCCGACCTGGCCGAGAATCATATCACGCAAGCCCACGTTCCAGGCGACCTCGCCGAGCAGCACCAGGCCGAAGCCGACCAGCGCCAAGCCGGCGATCCGGTTGAGGCGCGTGATATTGAGCTCATCGAAGCTGCCCGTGATCTTGGCGATGATCGCTGAGAGCATAAGCCACCAGGTAAGGCTGCCGCACATGATGGCGGCGACCAGGACGAGTGCGTCGATCGAGCCGCGCACCTCAACGAACGTGCCGATGCCGCCGAATATCGCCAGCAGACCCAGTACGGCACCCGGATTGGTGACCGTCATGAGGAATGCCTTCGGGATATCGACGAGATAGTCGGCGACACGCGCCGTGCCATCGTCAAAGTTCGCCTCGGCCTTCTGCACCTTCTGGTGGAACAGCATGACGCCGAAGACGACCAGCACCAATCCGCCGATGGTCTGGATCGCCGTGCGATAATAGCTGACCACCGTCGTGATCGCGCCAATGCCCATGGCCGCGCCAAGCGCGATCAGCCCGTCGCCGATCACGGCGCCGAGGCCGGCGGCGACACCGCCTGCGATGCCGCGCTGTGCGGCACGCTGAATGCACATCACGTTGACCGGACCGACCGGGGCGGAAACGGCGATGCCGATGAACACGCCGGCTGGGATGATCAGCGGATTGGGCAGATATGACAGGCTGGCAACCAGTGACATGCAGGCAATGAGGCCCATTCGCCTGGAGATGTCCAGTGGCAAGCCTGTCTTTCGCCTCTGAAATAGACTATTGGGTTGTCAAAAGCGTAACGCCGCAAACGGCTTGGCCAGAGTGGATCAGTAAAATGCGTTATTGCCGCAGCCGACGGTTCGTGCCCGGATTGCTCATTGCCGCAACTGTCGGCGCAGCGCTGGCCCTCGGCGTGACGCCGGCCGGGGCACAAAAGCAAACCAAGACAAAGGCTGCCTCGAAGGTGATCGAGACCGGAGTGGGGAGCGACGCACTGCCGATCCCGGTCGCAGAAATGCGCGATGCCATCATGGCGGCGGCACGATCCGGCAACCTTGCCGAATTGCTAATCCCGATCCAGTGGAACGAATTGCCGCCGGATTTCGGCGAACTGTCGGTCAAGCAAACGCTTGAGAAGTGGCGCAAGGAAACACCGGACGGCAGCGGTCGCCACATGCTGGCCGTGCTGTTCGACCTGCTCGAACAGCCATACGCCGTCCTGCGCCAGGGCCGTGACGTCGAGAACGCCAAGATCTACATCTGGCCGGCCGTCGCCGAGCTTGACCTCATGAAGCTTTCGCCCGCTCAAGACGTTGCGTTTTACCGCCTGGTGCCGGGCTCCGAAGGCTTACGCATGAAGGCTGCTGGCAAGTACGACGGCTGGGCCATGGCGATCGGCGCCGACGGGACCTGGCACACGTTCGGTCGGCGGCAGTAGGGCCTCAACCTCAAAGCCCCGTTTTGTTCGCTCCGTGCTTCTCGATCGCTGCCTCGACGGCAGCCTTCGAGGCGGCACCGGCCGTGGCGTACTTCTGGGCGGCATCGTCGTAGGCGCGTTTGCGCCAGGAGAGGGATCCGGCCTGGAAGTGGGGGTGGACGTAGCGCGCCATCAGTTCATAGCTCTTGCGCGTCGCATCCCAATCGGCCCAGTTGTGGGCAAGCGTCATGATCGCGCCGCAGCCGCCGCCCGTGCCGGCCCAGATGCGCTCGAAGTGCTCGATGCAGTCATCGGGCGTGCCGATGCAGGCGATCTGCTGTTCGCGCAGATAGTTGATCGGATCGGAAATGTCGGGCGGGATGATCGGGAAGGTGGCGACTTCCGAGAAATAGCGTGCGAAGGCGTCGAGGCCGTATGCCATGTCTTTTTCCGCCTGCTCGCGCGTCTCGGCGACATGGGCGAAGGTGACGATGCGCCAGTTCTTGCGGTCGGGCGTGTGGCCGTTTTCGCGGGACAGCGTTTCGCAGCGCTCCCAGTTGGTGCGGTGGGCTGCCATGGCGTCGGGCGACGTACCGCCAAGTGCGATCATGCCGATGCCGTGCTTGCCGGCATTGTAGGAGCCGACCGGCGATCGCGATGAGGCAACGACCATTTCGATCATCGGCCGCGTGTAGCAGGGCATCTGCAGTTTGGCTTCCCTGAGTTCGTACCAGGAGGTCTTTTCGGAAACGACTTCGCCTTTGAAGAGACGCACGAGGACATCGAGCGACTGTTCGAGCTTGTCGCGCTGTTCGGCAGGATCGAGGGCCAGCATATCGGCGTCGTAGACGAGGGAGCCGGGGCCGACGCCGAACATCGCGCGTCCGCGCGTCTGGTGGTCGAGCTGCACCATGCGATCAGCGACCATCAGCGGGTTGTGGTAGGGCAGCGAGACGACGCCGGTGCCAAGACGGATATGGCGCGTGCGCTCTGCAACGCCGGCGATGAAGATCTCCGGCGAGGCGATGATCTCGAAGCCGCCCGAATGATGCTCGCCGATCCAGGCTTCGTGATAGCCGAGCTTGTCGAGATGGACGACCAGGTCCATGTCGCGTTCGATGGCAAGCGTCGGGTTCTCGTCGAGGTCATGGAAGGGCGCGAGAAAAATCCCGGTTCTGATGAAGCGATCGTCGGTCATTTCGGGTCTCATCTATCTTGTCTGGGTAAGCCGCGGGTGAGTGAAAAAGCCCCGTGAAGAAAGGCTTTTGACGTCATGAGCAAACTTCCCGTCAGGATCTTTGGATGCCTACCAGTGTCTCGGTCGCAGACGCGCTTAGCAAGAGGTTTATGCCCGCGATCTTGTCACACATCTGCGACACGCTAGGGTCTGTCGACACTTGGCAGGGCGGTTCAGTCCTCATCAGCGCGTCGAATGTCAACGGGTGTAACGTTTGACAATCACTCAGTCACTCGCGACTGGCAACAAAGAAGACCTGGAGGAAACGCGAATGGACTTTACCGGCAAAGTCGCGCTCGTAACCGGCGGCGCCAATGGCATCGGCCGCGCAACCGTCAGTGCATTCGCGAAAGCCGGCGCCAAGGTCGCCGTCGTCGACCGCGACGAAGCAGGTGCCAAGGCCGTGGCCGAGGCGGTCCGGATGGCGAACGGCGATGCGATTGCGATTGCAGCCGACGTTACCAAGGCAAATGATGTCGCGGCTTATGTGAAATCGACGCTTGATGCCTATGGTGCGATCGATTGCTTTTTCAACAACGCGGGCATCGAGGGCGAACTGAAGTCGATCATCGATTATGACGACGCAACCTTCGATGCGATCATGAGCGTCAACGTCAAAGGCGTCTTCCTCGGTCTCAAGCACGTCCTGCCGGTTATGCTCAAGCAGGGCAGCGGTGCGGTCGTCAACACGGCATCTGTTGCCGGTATTACGGGCACGCCATTAATGTCGGCTTATTGCGCATCGAAGCATGCCGTGATCGGGATTACGAAGGTGGCTTCCGGCGAAGTCGCGCGCCAGGGCGTGCGGGTCAACTGCGTGTGCCCGGGCCCCGTGCAAACCCGCATGATCGATTCCGTCGAGTCCCAGATCAGCCCGGACGACCCGTCGGCCGCCAAGCAGCGCTACAAATCGGGCCTGCCGTCAGGGCGCTATACGGAGCCTGAGGAAATCGCCGATGCCGTCCTGTTCCTGACATCCGACCAATCGCGGAACATCAACGGTATCCAGTTCGTCATCGACGGCGGCCGGGTGGCAACCGGTGGTGCGGCGACGGTTTTGGCCAAGGGCTGAGGCTGAATGACGATCCGGCCGCTCGGGCCTCTTTTCAAGTTTGTTCAACCGATAAAGGAGTGCGCATGCGCCTCGCAGACAAGATTGCCGTCGTCGTTGGCGGTGGCCAGCAGGCAGGAGAAACGATTGGCAACGGACGGGCAACCGCGATCCGCTTTGCCGAAGAAGGCGCGACCGTCCTGCTTGCCGACGTCGATGAAGCCTCGGCCAAGCAGACCGGCGATATGATCGCTGAAAAGGGCGGTACGTATTCAACTGTCGCGGCCGATATCACGCGCGAGGCCGATTGCAAGCGGATCATCGATACCTGCATCGAGCGTTACGGGCGCCTTGATATTCTGCACAACAACGTCGGGCGTTCGCGCGGTGACAAACCGACCTATGACCTCGACGTGGCGATGTGGGACGAGTTGATGGACCTGAATCTCAAGGGCACGTTCATGACCTGCAAGCATGCCCTGCCGGTGATGCGCGAACAAGGCGCCGGCTCGATCATCAACGTCTCGTCGACCTCGTCGATCAACGTCAGTCCGACCGCCACCTATAAGACAGCCAAGGGCGCCATCAACGCCCTTACCGAGCACATGGCGATCGAAAACGCCGGCCGTGGCGTGCGCGTCAATGCCATCCTGCCGGGTCTCATGGACACGCCGATGGCGATCGAGCGGCGCGCGCGCGAAATGGGCATTCCGCGCGATGAGGTGCGCGCAATGCGCCGGCTGCGCGTGCCTTTGAAATCACATCAGGGCACAGCCTGGGACGTCGCCAACGCCGCCGTCTTTCTGGCGTCCGACGAGGCGAGCTTTGTCACCGGGCATCTGCTGGTTATCGACGGCGGTGCGCGATTGACCGCCGGCTGCGGCCATTTCGAGTAATCGTTCCAAACCAATTGATCCAGGAGGGAGATGAGCGATGGCGCTTGCTGCAACCTCGCTTTCCGGCAGAAGGGCGCTGGTCACCGGCGCCCAGCAGGGCATTGGTCGGGCAACGGCATTGGCACTTGCTGGGGCCGGTGCCGGCGTCGCCGTCAACTGGCTCGATGATCAGGCGGCAGCCGAGGCCATCGTCGGCGAGATCACGGCGCTTGGCGGGACGGGCATTGCCGTTCAGGGCAGCGTCTCGGAAGCGAGCGATGCCCGCCGTATTGTTGAGGAGAGCCATGCTGCCCTCGGCGGGCTCGACATTCTGGTCAACAATGCCGGTGTCTTTCCGCGCTCGGAATTCCTCGAACTTGACGAGGCCGAGTGGGATCAGGTGCTCGGTGTGAATCTCAAAGGCAGCTTCCTCGTTGCCCAGCATGCCGCCCGCCTTATGGTCAGGGACAAGGTGCGGGGGGCAATCGTCAACATTGCATCATCGTCGGTGCGAGGCCACATTCTGGGCGTGCACTACTCAGCCAGCAAGAACGGCATCATCGGGCTCACGCGTTCGATGGCACTCGCGCTTGCCCCGCATGGCATTCGCGTCAACGCCATTGCCCCCGGCCTCACCGATACGGCGCAGCCGCGTTATCAGTTTTCCGAAACGGAAATGGCCGAGCAGTCCGATCTCGTGCCGCTTGGTTCCATGGCCCAGCCGGGCGATATCGCCGACATCATCGTCTTCCTCGCTTCCGATGCATCGCGTTTTATGACCGGCGAGATGGTCCACGCCAACGGCGGCCTCTACATGGGCTGATGCATCCAGAAAAACATTACCAACTTCTTTATCGGAAAGATTGCAGTTCCGCGGCCGATTGAAGCGTTGGGTCGTCTTTTTCGGTTAGGCTTCATGACAATCTAGCCCGCCTGTGACGCAACGAGAGGGGCCACGAGTCTCCGGACGTCACTGTGGGGCGGTGCCAAAGGGAGCGACCCAGTCGGGGGAGGACGTCATGAAGTCGATACTGCTATTCGTTGCAGTCGTGGTCTTGCCGGGAGGCCTGTGCATCGCGGCATTGGTTGCCATGTACCGTCAGGCAAAGCGCAAAGAGGCGAAAGTCGGCATGTAGGACGACGATCGCCGAACTGGATCTCGCTGCTATCGACCGCCGTAGCCTGGATCGTCCAGATTGAGCAGCGGGAATGCCGAGAACACGCCGGGTTCAGTGACCGCTACTTCGCCAAAGTGCAGGTGCGAGCGGTTGAGTTCGCCGAAACTTGTAACGCCGGTGAGCCCGAGTGCGCTCTTGATCTCGTCTTCGAGAATCTCGAGGACTCTGGCGATGCCGGCAGCTCCTTCGGCGGCAAGTCCGTAACAATAGAGACGGCCGATTGCCACGGCTTCGACACCCATCGCCATGGCCTTCACCACATCCGTGCCACGGCAGAACGAACCGTCGACAATGAGTTTTGCTTTCGTGCCGACGGCATCCTGGATTTCGGGCAGGATCTCCATGACGCCACGGCCATGGTCGAGCTGACGGCCACCATGGTTTGAGACATAGATCACGTCGACCCCGTGCTCGACAGCGATGCGGGCATCTTCCGCCGTGGCGATGCCTTTGAGGATGAGCGGCAGCTCGTGCTTGCGCTTGAAGTGTTCGATGTTCTTCCAGGAAAGCGCCGCCTGGAATTCGGTCCCCGTCGCGTTCTTGCGCCAAGGCTTGACGAAGCGCCGGGCGATGTCGCGTTCACGGCGCGAGTAGACGGCGGTGTCGACCGTCAGGCAGAAGGCATCGCAGCCGGCCGCCATCGCCGTTTCGACATGGGCATCGATGAACGCATCATCCCCGCGCACGTAAAGCTGAAAGATGAATGGCCAGTCGGTCTGGGCTGCGACTTCATGCAAGGGTTGATCCGAAACCGAACTCAGCATCATCGGCGCACCGAAGCGGCCGGCGCCTTCCGCGACCGTCATGCCGGCACCGGCATGGAATGAACGCAACCCCCCGACCGGGGCCAGCATCACCGGCAGGCGAACGGGCTTGCCGAGAAACGTTGCCGTGGTGTCGATGTTCGAGACGTCACGCAGGATGCGCGGGCGCAGAGCGATGCGGTCGAGGGCGGCGCGGTTACGCTTGAGGGTCGTCTCGGTTTCGGTGGCGCCGATCAGATAGTCCCAGTGGTCGGGATGGGTGCGCATCTTCGCTGCCTTGATGAATTCGTGCAGCGTTTCATATTTTTCCGACAGGCCGCTGTCGTTGGGCATGTTTGCGTTCAAGGTGCATCCTCGTTCGTAGCAGACCAGTTTGGCGCGTTGGCGCTCGCCGGCTGGGGTCGGTTGATATTGGATACTCAGAAATCAGATTGCAGCCGCTCCCTGCCCCTCACCCTAACCCTCTCCCCGTACGCGCCGAAGTGGCGCTACAGGGAGAGGGAATCCGGCCGTGCCTCGAGGCATCGGGCTGAGCAAAACGACCGGCCAAGTTCCCTCTCCCCGTACTTCACGGGGAGAGGGTTAGGGTGAGGGGCAAGCTGCTTTTCAGGCTTCCACTCGCCCACCAAATGTCAACGAACCCTGCAGCACTTCCCTTTCCTATTGAACCGCTAAGCAATCCCAATCCGATCCAGCTCAGCGCCCTTTGAACTGAGGCTTGCGTTTTTCCATGAATGCGCGGCGGCCTTCGATGTAGTCCTCGCTCTCGAAACAGGCCTGCACCATGGCATCGAGCCGGGCGTGGTCGGGCTGATCGGGGGCCTTGGCCATCTCGATGGCGACCGCCTTGATCGTGGCGATCGTCATCGGCGCGTTTTCGCAGATCCGCTCGGCTGTTTCGTTGACGTAGGCATCGAGTTCATCGGCGGCAAGAACACGGTTGACGAGGCCCATGTCGTAGGCCTCGGCGGCCGGGAAGCGGCGCGCGGTATAGAACATCTCCATGGCGCGTGCCGGCCCGATCAGTCGTGCCAGGCGGTTGACGCCCGGATAGCCGTAGCCGAGGCCCAGTTTGGCGGCCGGAATGCCGAAGCTCGAGCCCTCTTCGCAGAACCTCAGATCACAGCCCACCGCGACGTTCATGCCGCCGCCAATGCAATAGCCGTTGATCTTCGCGATCGTCGGTTTGGGGAACTGGGTAAGCGAGTCGTAGGCGATCTTCGAGACGGCGCCGTATTTCTCGACCGCTTCCTTGCTGGCGCGCTCGCTCTCGAACTTCGAGATGTCGGCGCCCGAAACGAAGGCCTTGCCGCCGGCCCCGCTGATGACGAGCACCCGCACGCCGTCATCGCTCGCGTACTCCTTGAGCAGTTCGCCATACCGGTCCCACATTTCGAGAGAGACGGCGTTGTGCTTTGCGGGGTTGTTGAAGACGATATGGGCGACCGCGCCATCGCGGCGTCCGTAGAGTTTTTCTTCGCTCATCGTGATTGAATACCTCTTCAAGTTTGATTTGGGTCGTGGCCGATGCGGTCAGACGATGCCGTCGCCTCGCAGTCGTTCGATATCGGCCGCCGAATAGCCAAGCTCGGCCAGGACCTCATCCGTGTGCTGGGAATACATCGGCGGAGGATGCTTGATCGAGCTGTCTGTGCGCGAGAGAACGACCGGCTGGCCGACAAGCTGCGTCGGGCCACGCTCATGGCTGACGATATCCTTGGCCATGCCGAGATGTTTGATCTGCGGCGATTGGAACACCTGATCGATGGAGTTGATTTCACCGCACGGAATGCCGGCCTTGTTAAGCGTTTCGATCCATTCGGCCGATGATTTCTTGCGCGTGTGTGAATTGATCAGTGCGTTGAGCTTGTCGCGGTTCTTGGATCGTGCGGCAGCAGTCGCAAACTCCTCATCCAGCATCGTCTGATCGCCGAGCACGTCGACGAAGCGTTGATAGATTGCCTGGCCAGCACTGGCGATGTTGATATGGCCGTCGCTAGTCTCGAACACGCCGGTCGGGATACTGGTCGGGTGATTGTTGCCGGCTTGCGGCGCCACCTCACCATCCATCAGCCAGCGCGAGGCCTGGAAGTCGAGCATGAAGACCTGCGCCTGCAGCAGCGAGCTTTGCACCCATTGGCCTTCGCCCGATTTCTGGCGCTCGATCAGGGCGAGCAGAATGCCCTGGGCGCAGAACAGGCCGGCGGTCAGGTCGGCGATCGGGATGCCGACCCGCATCGGCCCGCGGCCGGGCTCACCGGTGATCGACATCAGTCCGCCCATGCCCTGGGCGATCTGGTCGAAGCCCGGCCGGTCGGCATAGGGCCCGTCCTGGCCAAAACCCGAGATCGACCCGTAGATCAGTCGTGGGTTGAGCGGCTTCAGGCTCTCGTAGTCGATGCCGAGGCGGAATTTGACGTCGGCGCGATAGTTCTCGACGACGACGTCGGCCGATTTGACGAGTTCCTTGAATATCTCGAGGCCGCGTGGATCTTTGAGGTTGAGCGATATTGCGCGCTTGTTGCGGTGCAGGTTCTGGAAATCGGAGCCCGACCGCGGCCCGCCGAGCTGGCCTTCATCCGAGGTCGTCGGCATTTCGATCTTGATGACGTCGGCGCCCCAGTCGGCCAACTGACGCACGCAGGTCGGTCCTGCGCGCACGCGCGTGAGATCGAGAACCTTGATGTCGGAAAGTATGGTGCTTGCGGGTTCGAGTGCCATTTCTTGCAGTCCTCGTCGGGTGCCGGTTGGCCGAAGTCAGAGCCGCAGCAATCGTACGTGTCAAGTAGGCCGGCCCGTGATCGCGGCACAGGACCGTGAAAGGCACTGCAAAATCTGATGTTTGATGGTTCGCGTCGACCGCCGGAGCCAGTCAGCCGGGCTTCGAAGTTCAATTGGGACGGGCGCCCTCGTCCATGCTAAAGAGGTGCCATTGCCCGCGTAGCTCAACTGGATAGAGCATCGGCCTTCGAAGCCGAGGGTTGGAGGTTCAAGTCCTTCCGCGGGTGCCAGGAAAAGATGTGTCCAGAACCTGTTTACATTTCGGCTTGCGGCCCTTCGCACGTCAGTGCGTACTGAACCCGTGCGAAATTATCTTGCGCATCAGTGTCGGCAGGGCTTCGCCTGAAAGCTTGGCGCGTGCCACCCAACGGCAGCGCTGGGAATCGGCCCAAAAGGTCAGTTCGGCATTGGCCGGCACGACGGCGCGGTAGACCTCGAGTTCAAGGCGGAAATGGGTGAATGTGTGGACCACCCGGCCCGGCACAGGCCACCATTCGGCGCGTAGTGGCGCGCTTCTGAGAGCTTCGCTCGACATCGGCTTGTTTTCGATCCACTCGGTCGATGGTATCTCCATCATGCGTGCCAGGAGGCCAGTATCGGGTCTGCGGCGTAGCAAGACGGCGCCATCCTCGGAGACGGCAAGGAAGGCGATGCCGCGGCGCACCGGCCGGTCGGGCCTGGCATCGCGATAAGGCAGTTCGGATTCGACGCCGAGTGCGTGCGCTTCGCAGGCTTCCTGCAGCGGGCACACGAGGCACGATGGCCGCTTCGGCGTGCACACGGTCGCGCCGAGGTCCATCATCGCCTGCGCGAAATCACCGGCCCGCTCCGCAGGTGTCAGCTCGGCGGCCAGCCGGCGCAGGACCGGTTTGGCATCCGGCAGCGCCTCGCGCACGGCGTGCAGTCTGGCGGTCACGCGTTCGACGTTGCCGTCGACCGGCGTCGCCCGCTCGCCATAGGCAATCGAGGCGATGGCCGCTGCCGTATAGGGGCCGATGCCGGGCAGTCCGCGCAGCACCTTTTCCTCGCGCGGAAAGATGCCGCCATGCTCGTCGACGACCTGGCGGGCGCAGGCATGCAGGTTGCGCGCCCGGGTGTAATAGCCAAGCCCGGCCCAGGCCTGCAGCACAGCCTCTTCATCGGCGTTTGCAAGATCGAATATGCTGGGCCAGAGCGCGATGAACTTTTCGAAGTAGGGGATCACCGTACGCACGGTGGTCTGCTGCAGCATGATTTCGCTTAGCCAAACGCGGTAGGCATCCGCGGCCTCACCGGGTTCATAGCGCCAGGGTAAATCACGCCGCTCGCGGTCGTACCAGTCGAGCAACGCATCGCCGATCCGTTCTTCCGGCATCACGTCACGTTGCAGCGCCGCCACAGTTGCCATTCTGGAGCCCTCTCATCCGCCGACGCGAATCGCTTTAGCATAAGGATACGCTGCGAACCCGAAACACGAAACGGTGGAGTGCCGAGGTGGCAACTGTAGGAGCAAACCAGCCGGTTTTTGCGCGGCGCCCGCCGCCGTCGCGAGCGCTTGGCTCGTTCGTTGCGCGGCTGACACAGAAGTCATTCGAGAAATACGGGTTCTCGACGGCAGCGCTGCTGACTGACTGGCCGGCGATCGCCGGTCGCGAACTGGCGAGCTTTACGCTGCCCGAACGGCTCAAGTGGCCGCGCAACGTGGATGCCTATAGCGAGACGTCGGATGCTGGCAAAGGGCGTCCGGGCGCCACCTTGATACTGCGCGTTGACGGTCCCCGTGCCATCGAGGTGCAGTATCAGTCCGCTCAGATCGCCGAACGTATCAATGCCTACTTCGGTTATCGCGCGGTGAGTGAAATCCGTTTTATCCAGGCACCGCTGCCTGAGCCGGCGGGAAGCGTTCGTGGCATCGCATCATCGCCGGCCACAGCCAAGCCGCGGCAACCGCCGCCGGCTGCCGTCGTCAGAACGAAACGCGCCGATGCGCCCGATGATGCAAACGAGGCGCTGCTTGCAGCGCTTACTCGCCTGGAGCGGAATGTGTGTGGTTCGGCGAAGCAGAAATAGACTGTGAGCCGATAGTGGCGTTTTTGCCACTGTCGGCGGTGTGCAAGGGGCAGTCGGATCAAATACGGCTGATTTCAGGGTGAGTGTGCGCCTTCATGAAGATCGGCAATTGTCCATGAGCACCGTGTTGCCTTAATCCGATGGAAGTGAATACCAGTAACAACTGACTGAAATTGTGCGGTCCGGGCGGTCTTGGTCGCGAGGCGCCGCTCCTGGTTTGTCAGAAAGGACACGGACGTGAAGCTGACTGCAACATTTCTAGAATCGGATCGCCGGACGTTCGTTCGCGGCTTGCTGGCTGCCGGCTCACTGGCGGTCGCGGCAGGCGGTCTCGCGATCCCGGCGAGTGCCCAGAAGAAAAAGGACGTGGCGGTCAGCGAACTGATGGCCAAGGGCGAACTCGACGACATCACCGTCGGCAACAAGGACGCCAAGGTCACGATCGTCGAATATGCTTCGATGTCGTGCCCGCATTGCGCCAGGTTCCACAACACCGTGCTGCCTGATCTAAAGAAGCGCTACATCGATACCGGCAAAGTACTGCTCGTGCTCCGCGAGTTTCCGCTCAATGATATTGCAGTTGCGGTCTCGATGCTGACACGATGCGCCGGCGACAATGACAAGACAGCAGCCCTGATCGGCGTCTATTTCGAACATCAGGAGAAATGGCTCATTCGCGGCAATGCCGAGCCGAAGCTGTTCGAACTGGCCCGCCAGGCCGGCTTCACGCGAGAGAGCTTCGACAAGTGCCTGAGTGACGAGGCGCTCTACACCAAGCTGGTCAAGCAGCGTGATCACGCCAGCAAAGCTTTTGGCGTTAGCCAGACGCCATCGTTCTTCATCAATGGCAAGGCGCTCGACGGCAACATCATGAGCGTCGATACATTTGCCGAGGCGATCGAGCCTCTGCTAAAGGAAAACAGCTGACCAACGGTCCGGTGCTTGAAAGGGGCCCGGACTGGATGCTGATTTGGACGGCAGAGCCATGCCGTACCGTGTTTTTAGGATTGGCCGGTTCCGGTCGGCCCGGTCGGATCGCAAATTTCCGGGCGGGCATGCTGATCCCGGGGGGCAAGGGATTTGAACGATCTTGGACGTGCGACCGTCAGACGGCTTGTTGGTCTGCTGGCTGGGAGCGCCATAATGATGCTGATGGCGGCTTGTGCCGGCGTACCGCAAACTGTGCTGCCGTCGCAGTCGGGTACGCTTGCCAATGCTGCTGCAACCGGCGAGCAGCCGAAGAAGCGCTTCAATCCATTCCGCTCGGAGGATGAGGCCCCGACCTATGGCCGGGATGTGATCGAACGGCCGACGATTGATCAGGTCATGCTCACTGGTGCGCTCGAGGAACGGTCGCTCGGCCGGCCGGATGCGCCAGTAACCGTGATCAAGTATGCCTCGATGACGTGCCCCTATTGCCGCAAGTTCCAGCTCGAAACGTTTCCCGTTCTGAAGAAGCGCTATATCGACACCGGCTTGGTCCGGTTCATCTTGCGTGAATTCCCGATCGGCTTTCAGTCGGGTGCTGCAACGATTGCGCTGCGCTGTGTTGCGCCCGAAAAGTATTTCAAGGCCTACGATGCCCTGATGCGCGGCCAGTCCCGATGGGTCAGCCAGCAGGTCCGGCGCGAGCCGATCTGGCAGATCGTGCGAAAGCTTGGGCTCGAACGGGCTCGTTTCGATGCATGCTATCAGGATAAGAAGTTGATTGCCGACCTCAACTGGGTCAAGGAACGCGGCCGCACGCTCGGCGTGATCGGCACGCCCAACTTCTTCGTCAACGGCAAGCTCTATAAGCGCGTCCTGACCATGACCGACTTCGACAGGGTCGTCGCCGAGCAGGGCGGACGCTTTGCGGTTGCGAGCCCGTAAGTTCGGGACCAGCGCCCTCGACCAGACGTCGTCCAGCGACACGTTGACTTTACCACTGATAACCCGCGGACAACGTCCTATAATCGCTCGGTTATGGTTGCCGACTCGGGCTAGTTTCCTTTGGTTGCAGCCACCCTGTTGAGACGGTTGCTCTCGACCTCCGGCCCTACCGATCGGTTACTTAACCATGCAGATCACCAAGCTGCGCCTGATCGGCTTCAAATCGTTCGTCGAGCCGACGGACCTTGCGATCGAGCACGGCCTGACCGGGGTCGTCGGACCGAACGGCTGCGGTAAATCCAATCTGCTCGAAGCACTGCGCTGGGTGATGGGTGAAACGTCCTACAAGTCGATGCGCGCATCGGCCATGGATGACGTCATCTTCTCAGGCACCACGAGCCGGCCGGCACGCAATAGTGCCGAAGTCGTGGTGTTCATCGACAACGCCGAGCGCACAGCGCCTGCCGCATTCAATGATGACGAGGAAATCGTAATCACCCGGCGCATCGAGCGAGAGGCGGGTTCGGCCTATCGCATCAACGGCCGCGAAGCACGCGCCCGCGACGTCAAGATCCTGTTCGAGGATGCGGCAACCGGGGCCCGCTCGCCGGCCCTCGTGCGCCAGGGGCAGATCGGCGAGATCGTCAACGCCAAGCCCGAACAGCGCCGCCGCGTGCTCGAAGACGCCGCCGGCATTGCAGGATTGCACAGCCGCCGCCATGAAGCCGAACTGCGCCTCAAGGCGGCCGACAACAACCTGGCCCGGATCGGCGATACGCTCGGCCAGCTCAAATCCCAAGTCGACAGCTTGAAGCGCCAGGCGCGCCAGGCACGGCGCTATGCCGATCTTTCAGCTGAATTGCGCAAGGCCGAAGCGATCGTCCTCTATCTGACCTGGCAGCACGCCAATGACGAGGTGATGGCCGAAGAAGCGGCATTGCAGAACGCCTTGCAGCAGCTAGCGATGGCCACCGCGCTCGAAGCCGAGATGGTTCGCCTCGAAGCAGAATTGGCCGAAAGGATTCAGCCGCTTCGTGATGAAGAGGCAAAGCATGCGGCCATCGTCACCCGCCTGCGCCACGAGCAGCAGGGTCTTGCCGGTGAAGCCTCGCGACTGGAAGCGCGCCAGCGCGAACTCGAGGGCCAGCGCCAGCGTCTCGAGGAAGACCGGACACGAGAGACAGACCTGATCGCCGAAGCCGGCCGGCAACTCGAACGCCTCGAAGCCGAACTGGCCGTGCTCGACCGAGAGGGTGCCGGTGCACCTGACCGTGAGGCGGAACTCGAGGCCCGCCGCGGCGCCGCGCTCGAATGCCTCGCCAAGACCGAAACGGCGCACGGCGAGATCACACAGCAGCTGAGCGATCGCAACAGCGAGGAACGCGGTTTACGCGCGGTGATCGGGGATCGCACGGCCAACCGCGATCGGGTTGTTCGCGAGATTGCGGGCCTCGACGGCGAACTAGAAAAACTGGGTAGCCAGTCCGTCGCGGCAGGTGATCACGTCAGGCTGCGGCAGGCACTCGTCGGCCATGATATGGAGATCCAGCGGCTGGAGGCAGCGCTTGGCCGTTACGCCGGCAAGCTCGAAAACGCGACAGCGCAATTGCAGACCTTGAACGGTGCACGTGAAGCAGCCCAGATCGAGCTGCGCAGTCTCGAGACCGAGCATGACACGCTCGCCGAATTGGTCCACGCCCCGGTTGGTGCCTTCAAGGCGGTGCTCGACGAAATCACCGTGGCGAGAGGTTACGAAATCGCGCTGGCGGCGGCGCTTGGCGATGATATCGAGGCTGCGCTCGACGATGAGGCGCCGATCTACTGGGCCTCACCAGATGCCGATGTGGACGGTGATGCCGCTGACGATGGTGATCGTGAGATAATGGCAGATCCACGCCTGCCCAAGGGCTGCAAGCCGTTGATCGGGCATGTCGAGGCGCCGGCAGCACTGCATCGGCGTTTGAGCCAGGTCGGCATTGTCGCGAAGGGCAAGGGCCGCCGTCTGCAGGCGAAGCTGGCGCCCGGCCAGAGACTGGTCAGCAGGGATGGGGACCTGTGGCGCTGGGACGGCTTCATCGCCCGGGCCGATGCCCCGTCACCGGCCGCGAAACGGCTCGCCGGCCGCAACCGTCTCGCTGAGCTCAAGTCACGCCTCGCGGGCGTCCGTAACGCTGCCGCACGTGCGGCATCGGCGGTCGAACAGACCGAAGCGAGGATCGCCCGGCTTCGCAAAGCAGAGGCCCGCCTGCGTAGCGATCTCGCCACGGCGCGGCCCCGGCGCGAACAAGCCCAGACCGCGTTGCAGTCATTCGAGCGACGGCTGAGCGAAACCAAGTCTCGCCAAGAGACCGTGCTGTCCAGCCGGGCGGCGGCCGGCCGGCGCCTGGACGAACTCACAGAGCAGATCACGCAGAACGAGCAAGCGCTCGCGAACCTGCCGGAGTTCGGTGCGCTTGAGGTCAGGCAGCGCGAGGCGACCGAGCAATTGCGCGCCGAACGCGATGCGGCAGCCGAACTCACCGCCACGCTTGCAAGCCATCAGCGCGAACGCCAGCGCGCCGAACAGCGTCGCGCGCAGATCAGTGAAGATATTTCCGGATGGGGCAAGCGGCGGGAGCAGTCTGCCGAGCGCGTCGAGCAGATCATATCGCGGCTTGGCGAGGTTGGCCGCGAACTTGGTGAGCTTGCCGATCAACCGGCGAGCCTCGAAGAGCGGCGCGGCAAGGTCGCAGACGCCGTTGCGCAGGCTGAGCGCGAGCGTAGCGCGGCAGCCGATGCCATCGCTGAAGCCGAGACGGCACTCCGGGAAGCAACGACAACGCTGCGCCAGCGAACCAACGACGTCGCCGGTGCCCGCGAAAACCGGGCACGCGGTGAGGCGCGCCTCGAAGGGGCGCGGCTGAAGCGCGCCGGTATCGTGCAGTCGATCAGTGACACGCTAGAGGTTGCCCCGGAAGGCTGTCTCACGCTTGCCGAAGTGGAAGCCGACGACCTGCCATCACTCGACCAGGGCGAGCAGCGTCTCGCTCGCATCCGCGCCGATCGCGAACGCCTCGGCGGTGTCAACCTGCAGGCCGAGCAGGAACTCGGAGACCTCGAAGCGCAATACGAAACCCTAGACCGTGAGCGTGGCGACGTCGAAGCCGCGGTTGCAAAGCTGCGCTCCGGCATCGCGAGCCTCAACCGTGAAGGGCGCAAGCGCCTGGCCGAGGCCTTTGAAACCGTCAACGGTCACTTCCAAATGCTGTTTGCGACCTTGTTCGATGGCGGCGAGGCGCGTCTCGAAATGATCGAGAGCGACGACGATCCGCTCGCCGGCGGTCTCGAGATCATCGCCAAGCCGCCCGGCAAGAAGCCGACGACACTCTCGCTGCTCTCAGGGGGCGAACAAACGCTGACCGCGCTCTCGCTGATCTTCGCCGTGTTCCTCACCAACCCCTCGCCGATTTGCGTTCTCGATGAGGTTGACGCACCGCTCGATGACTCCAACGTCGACCGCTTCTGCCGGATGATGGAAAAGATGTCAGCCGACACCGCGACCCGCTTCCTGTGTATCACACACCATCCCGAGACCATGGCGCGGATGGACCGGCTATACGGCGTGACGATGGCCGAACGCGGCGTCAGCCAGCTCGTCTCTGTCGACCTCGAAGCCGCCGAAAGGTTTCTTGAAGCCGGCGAATGACATTGCAGCGCGTGTTGAGAATGATCGGCAGCTGTCGCGTTGCGCCGTTCTTTTGCTGGCGAACTCGTGAACCTCCGCAGGCTTCGACGGACGACGATTGCGCTTGCGTGTGCCGGCCCGATCACGCATATTTTTCACGTTCAGGCGGAACTGTGCCTGCGGCTGAGAGATTGTGAGATTGCCCGAGACGGTTGTCACTTCATTCGTGCCCCCTCCTTGCTGCGCCTCTCGATTGCTTCAACCTGGGAAAACTGCCTGAGGCTTGCGCGCGTGCGCAAGGGTCCGGCCCGGCCGGGCTGAAGACGAGTGCTGGAGGCTGCAATGCGACAGACGGGTACTGTCAAGTTTTTCAACCAATCCAAAGGCTTTGGCTTCATCACGCCGGATGAAGGCGACAAGGACGTGTTCGTTCATGTCACTGCGGTGGAACGTTCCAATATTGGTTCGCTCGATGAGGGTATGCGCGTTTCATTTGAAACTGAACCTGACAAGCGAGGCAAAGGCCCCAAGGCCATCGATCTGCAGATCGTTTCATAATCGATCGCCGGGGCAGCCGGCACTCATGGCCGACCGTGTACCGCCTCGAGTTTCGTTGCCGGCGCATAGTATCTGATGTGGCATGCTTGTTGCGCGCTGCCGACGCCGAGCAATGTCAGCGCCACCGTGTTGTGCATGGCATGCAGATTACCCATGGTAATCATGAGCTTGCGCGTGCCGCTGGTGTTGTGCGCCAGCATCAATTGGGCTGTCCTGTCAAGGATCCGGTCAGCAACTCCAGACAATCCGGCCGAATTGCGGTATGATCTGTTGCTCGCAGGTCTCTGCGCCTGCAACCGAACCAGGCAACAACGATAGGCTGATCATGAAACAGATGATTGCAATGGCTGCCGCTTTGGCGCTCCTCGTGCCACTTGCCGCGCAAACACCGGCCGAAGCAGGCTGGCGCAAAGGCAAGGCCAAGTCCGCCTATCGCGGCGCCAGGGTCAAAGGTTACACCAAACGGCGCGGCGGATATTCCTACAGTGCAAGCGATGTCGCCAACACGGCTGGCGATTCCCGCACGCGTTACGGCAGCGTCAACGCCTATCGCGACCCGTTCAGCGACCGCCAGACGAATGCCGGTCCGTTCGATCATGGCTGGTTTTTCGACTCTGCCGTTGCACCTCGCGGCGGTGACTCACCTTATATGCAGTGATCTTTGTTGATGCCCAATCCGGCTGCAACGTTGGCTGCGGCCTGAAGCACGAGAGGCCCTGTGCGTAGACGATGAGGGATGTTGTTGTGCGTATCTTGATTGCGGTTCTGATACTCTGCTTGATCGCCGGTCAGGCATCGGCAGGCTGTCAGCGCCTCGCCTTTTCCGTCAACGACTACGGCAAGGTCGGGCCTGCCAACGACGCCAAGCGATTGCTCGATGTCTACATCAAGGACTGGACAGCCGAACGCGGCATCACCAATTACAAGACGGGTGAGAAGACCGTCACCTGCGAACTCTATCTCGACGTCGTTCTGTTCGATGAATATACCTGCAAAGCTTCCGCAACGTTTTGCTGGGATGGATCATCGCCGGATTAGGTCCGACGAACATTCTATACTAATTGGCTTCGAGCAGCCGCACAGTCATTTCCGCAACATTGATACAGGCATTCTTCGCCGCCGTGCGGGCATCATCGAACTTAATCGCATACCTGAGTTTCGCTCCACGTAGTGCCGCCGCCAGGCCCGCTGGCTCGGGCGTGCAGACCTGCGTGGCCGGCGCTGTCTGTACCAAGGCGAAGTCCTTGTTTCGGATCGTTCCGGCAAATGCCTCGTGCCACTGACCGAAGATCAATATGCCGGCTTCGCTGGGCCTGAGGTTTGCCGCCCAGTTGGCGAAGGCGCTTGCGACCTCGGCCGCGCCAGAGCAGCGTTCTGAGGGTTGATCGGGTTCACAATCCTGCGGCAGGTCGACCGAGGCGACGTAGAGCGGCCGGCCGTAGATGCGCAGGCGCATGACGGTGATGGCCGGTGCCTCCTGGCGGCCTGCGGGCGGCAGAAAATGGCGAAAGCCCGCGATCCGGACACCGCGCCGGCGACGAAATACGATCGCCGTTGTCGGTGGCGCATCAGTCCTGAATGTCGCAAGGCCGCCGCTGTTGGTGCTCGAACGCGCGAGTAGTTGCCGCGAGGTGACGACATGGAAGGCACGCGCCTTGAACAAACGGCGCACGTCGGTCAGCCGCTCGATGCCTTGCAGCGCGATGATATCGGCCTCGAAGCCGAGGCCCGGGATCTGACGCCAGCGCGCCGTGCGCCGTTCGGCACCGAACGTGTGGCGCCATTCTTTCTTCGGCGTGTTGTCGAATGCCGCCACGTTGGCCGGCTTTTCGCCGGGCCGTGCCGCGGCCCAGTTCCAGGAGGCGACCTTGAACGAGAGTGATTCGGGTATGGGAGGCCGTGTGTTATGGCTTGCCTCGTCCGCCTCGGGTTCAGGTGCGAAGGCTTCGGCGCCAATTGGTAATTCACCGAGCGGGAGGGTGTCTGCAGTTGGCGCCCGTCTGTCGTGGTGAGTTTGACCGGCGGCGGCTGGTGGGGTTGTCGGGGATGTCTGGGCGAGGCAGGTTTCGGCTGCTGGCGCAGCAAACAGGAGGGCACCGGCCATGACTGCCCCAACTCGAAGCGCTGCGTCGAGACGAGTTCGGCGGAGCACGGTGCTCGTCACTGGGCAGCTGCAAGCGTGCGCCCCACGCGAAAGCCGGTGCGGATGTTGCGGTGGCCCGGCACCTCCCGGAAGCGGATTGCAGCGCGTACGAGCATTCCATGAATGCTCCAGGAGCCGCCGCGAACAACGCGCGTGCATCCTTGTGTCACCGGAGCAGAAGAGCCGTCGCTTGGTGCTTTCGCGTATTCCCCGTAGCAATCCTCGACCCATTCCGAGACGTTGCCGAGCATGTCGTGAAGCCCGAACCCGTTTGGTTTGAACGAACCCACTGGTGCTGTCTGCTTGCCATCCCACTTGCTCTTGCAGCCGTTGCAGTTGGCGTTGTTCTCACCAACGTCGTCGCTCCACCAGTAGACCGTGGTTGTTCCGCCTCGCGCGGCGTACTCCCATTCGGCTTCGCTCAGCAGGCGGTACTGCTTGCCCGTTTTGGCAGAGAGCCAAGTGACGTATTGACGTGCATCATTCCAGGATACGTTGATGACGGGTCGCTTGGCCTTGCCCCAGCCGCGGTCGTCCGGACGCCTGTTCGCCCTGCAGCCGCCGCCGCCGACGCAGGCCGCCCACTCGGCGAACGTGACCTCGAACTTGCCGACTGCAATTAGTTTGGCGATCGTCACCTTGCGCTGCGGGCCCTCGCCCTTGAAACGAAATTTCTCGTCTTTCGGCGAGCCCATCATGAACTCGCCGGTTGGCAGCGCAACCATCTCCGGACATTCCGGACAATCACGGAACGTTTGTCCCGGTGCCGGCGGCTGCTGCGCGTGGACGGGTGCGGCAAATATGGTCAAGCCGATCATGGTCAGCGCAATGGCGATCTGACGGCGCATGGTACCCCCTGGAGACCGGGCCAAATGGAACTTTGAACAGCAGTTCAACACACGTAACAATCCTACGCGGAGCCTGCAACCGACTGCAATTGCTCGTGGCTTCGGCGTCCACGATCGTTTCAGCCGATCATGCCTCGAGTTTCATTGCCAGGCCGGAGAGCATTGCCAGGCACCGCTCGAGTTGAGACACTTCCACGAACTCATCAGGCTTGTGGGCCTGGTCTATCGATCCCGGACCGCAAACCACCGTGGAAACGCCCAGGGATTGAAAAAGCCCGGCCTCGGTGCCGAACGAAACGAAGTCACACTCTCGGCTGCCGGTGAGTTCTGCGACGATTTCACGGGCCTCGTTTTCCGTTGCCGGATCCAATCCCTCGACTTCTCCAATCACGGACACGTTTATTGCAGCGTCAGGTGCGATCGCCTGCATCTTTGGCAAAAGCTCTGTTGCACTGAATTCGGACAAGCTCGCCTTGACGTAGTCGGCATCGCTCTCGCGGACCGGGCGCATTTCCCATTCAACGGCACAATGACCGGCGATAACGTTGCGCGCGCTGCCACCCGAAATGCGGCCGACCTGGAGGCTCGTGTAAGGCGGATTGAACGGACTTTGGTGTGGTGCTGCAGCGCGCAGTTCCGCACCCAGTTCCATAAGCCGGCCGATGTAGCGAACCGCATACTCGATTGCGTTGATGCCCTTTTCCGGGTCCGAGCCATGGCCTTCCCGGCCGATGAACTCGGTCGTGTACTCATAGCAGCCCTTATGGCCCTCGATGATGCGCATGCTGGTCGGCTCGCCGACGATGCAGGCCGCCGGCCGCACATCGAGCTTTTTCAATTCCTGAACGAGTTGGCGCGCGCCGAGGCAGCCGGTCTCTTCGTCGTATGTCAGCGCGACGTGCAAAGGCCGCCGCAGCCTTTCGGGCGCCAGGGTTTCGATGCTTGCGAGTATGGCGGCAACGAAGCCCTTCATGTCACAGGCGCCGCGGCCGTAGAGGCGGCCGTCTCTTTCGGCCATTTCGAATGGATCGCTGGCCCATTCCGAAGGGTCGGCCGGGACGACATCGCTATGACCGGACAGTACGATCCCGCCATCGCGATCAGGTCCGAGCGTGGCGAACAGATTTGCCTGCTGGCCATTCTCATGCTTCGAGATTGCAATTGAGGCACCGTGCGCGCTGAGGCGGTCGACGGCATAGTCGATCAGCGCGAGATTGCTGTCGCCTGAGACAGTCGGAAACGCGATAAGGTCGCGCAAGATCTCCTTTGTCACATCGATTGCCGGCATTTTCAGTCCTTGACAAATAGCTTGCGTGGCCGATTGCACAGACACTCCGCCGGGCCCTGTTCCTTGATCAGGATGCTCTCGGTGATCTCCAAGCCCCAGTCGTCCATCCATAGTCCCGGCATGAAATGAAACGTCATGCCGGGTCTCAGAACCGTATCGTCCGTTTTGCGCAGCGACATGGTTCGTTCGCCCCAGTCCGGCGGATAGGAGAGACCGATCGGATAGCCGCAGCGTCCGTCGCGCTCGACACCGGCGCGTTCCAATGCGCCATACAGGGCGCGCGCGACATCGCTTGCGGTATTGCCGGCGCGAGCCGCATCAAGGCCGGCTTCGAGCCCTTCGACGAGGGCTGCTTCGGCATCGAGCATGTGCTGTGGCGGGCGGCCGAGAAAGACGGAGCGGCATAGCGGGGCGTGATATCGGCGATAGCAGCCGGAGATTTCGAAGAAGGTGCCGGTGTCCCTTTCAAACGGCCGTCCGTCCCAGGTCAAATGCGGTGCTGCTGCGTCCGAGCCGCTCGGCAGCAGCGGCACGATCGCCGGATAATCGCCCCAGGAACCATCTGTGCCCCTGATCGCATCGGCATAGATTTCAGCGACCAGTTCGTTCTTCTTCATGCCCGGTTCGACCCGCTCGACGATGCCGTCGACGATCTTCTCGGAGATCCGTGCGGCCTTTCGCATGAAGGCCAGCTCTTCATCCGACTTGACGGCGCGCTGCCAGTTCACCAGCCCGGTCGCGTCGATCAGGCGCGCCTCCGGCAAGGTCTGCTGCAACTCGAGGTATGCCTTTGCCGAGAAATAGTAGTTGTCGAGTTCGAGCCCGATCCTTGCTTTGCCGTGGCCCAGCGAACTCAGCGTGTCGGCTAGATGGCTCATCGGATGAAGCGTCGTCGATTGCACGAACTCGTCTGCATATCGGACGACCCGCTCATCAGTCATCCAGACGGTCCGCACAGCACCGTTGCCGTCCTGCGTGCGGCCCCACCAGATCGGATCAGCGTCATGGAACACGATAACGCCTTGGTGGACGTAAAACGACCAGCCATCGTAGCCTGTTAGCCAGGCCATGTTCGAGGGATCCTCGACGAACAGAATGTCGAGATCCTGCTTGGCCATGGCCGCGCGGGTCAGCGCCAGGCGCCTGTCGTACTCGCTGCGTGTGAACGCCGGATCGAGGTGGGTCATTTTCAGATCGCTGCTGTTGAATGGTTTTCGTTCGAATGAGTAATCAGCCTATGTTCCGGAGATTTAACACACAAGCTCCGAGGACGGTGTTGCGTGACGTGCCGATGATTTGATCTGTCGAACGGCTGGCGACTTACGGGTTGATTGACGGCTGGCTGCACTATGCTGCACCGCACAAATGGGCCGCGGTCCGACGGTCTCATGCTGCAACGGCTTGGCCAGAGATTCACTATTAAAATTAAGCGGCGTTGTGATGCTTCGATGACATGGCATTTGCATTCCGTCACCAATCGCTATGCAATGCTTGCCCGAGACGAAGAGATTGCTGAAGATCAGCTCAGGGCACTGGCGGATCAGACCGATTTTTTTGCTGCCCGGTGGTTTGAGAAATACAAGAGTGCGCGGTGCTCTTCCCGCTTTGGAAAGTCATTGCACGTTTGATCATTCTTTCGTTCGCCAAGTCTCGTGAATGTGGTCTGTCGGTAACGTGTAGCATCGGCCTCTAGCCATTTTTCTCGTCTGCTGGTCGATGTCGGTAAAGAGTAAAGGAGTAGATCATGGAAAACGGCACTGCAGCTGGGCATTCAGATCAGGTGACGCCGGAAAAGTCGTTGTTCTACCGGTATGAATCTCAGGTTCAAAGTTATGCGAGGGCGATGCCCGCGCTGTTTACAAAAGCGGTCGGGTCGGAGATTTGGGATAAGGACGGCCGCCGTTACTTGGACTTTCTGGCAGGTGCCGGATCCTTGAACTACGGCCACAACAATCCCGTGCTGAAAAGTGCCCTGCTCGATTACATCGCCGCCGACGGTATCACCCATAGCCTGGACCTTCACACCGAGGCCAAGGAGAATTTCCTCGTCGAGCTGAACGAAACGCTTCTGGCGCCGCGGGGCCTCGATTATGTCGCGCAGTTCACGGGCCCGACCGGAACGAATGCTGTCGAAGCCGCGTTGAAGCTTGCCCGCAAGCTGACCGGCCGCACGAATATCGTCCACTTCACCAACAGCTTCCACGGTGTGTCGCTTGGCTCACTCGCCGTGACCAGCAACGAAACGCTTCGCGGTGCCGCCGGCGTGCCCTTGAGCGGCGCCACCTGCATGCCGTACGACCGCTATTTCGGCGACAACCTCGATACCACGGTTCAGATCGAAAAACTGCTGGTGGACAAGGCAAACGGCATCGAGTTGCCGGCTGCGATGATCTTGGAGGTCGTACAAGGCGAGGGCGGGCTGAATGCCGCGCGCTCGGAATGGCTACAGCGCATCGAGGCCTTGTGCAGATCCCTCGACATCCTGTTGATCGTCGACGACATCCAGGCAGGTTGCGGACGAACCGGCACGTTCTTCAGCTTCGAGCCATCGGGCATCAAGCCGGACATCGTGACGGTGTCGAAATCGCTGTCAGGGTTCGGATTGCCGTTCTCTCTGGTGCTCGTCAAGCGTGAGCTCGACCAGTGGAAGCCAGGCGAACACAACGGCACTTTCCGCGGCAACAACCATGCCTTCGTGACCTCGGCGGCTATGATCCGCCATTATTGGCGCACGGATGACTTTGCCCGGATGGTCCGCGCTCGCGCGGAAGAACTTGGTGTCCGGTTGCAGGCTTTGGCCGACCGTCACATCGGTGACCTTGTCGAAGTCAAGGGCCGGGGCCTGATGGCCGGTGTGCGTTTTGCCGATCCGGACAAGGCAGGTGCCGTTGCGACCCGGGCGTTTGAACGCGGTCTCATCTGCGAGCGCTGCGGGCCCTCCGACGAGGTCGTCAAATGCATGATGCCGATAGTCATCAGCGCCGACGAGCTGTCGGAAGGTCTCGATATTTTGGACGCGGCAACCAGTGATGTGCTGGGAGCGGGCAGCGCTGCAGGCGGCATTGCGCGACCACGACGTGCAGTTGCTTCAGCGATGAAATAGGTCGTTGGGACCTGAGGGCAGCGTGTTTCGCGAGCCGGCGTCTGACTTGACGGCGGCTCGGCGGCCAGTGTGCGCACCGGTGCGGTGGCGTTTCATTGGGTAGAGTGGTGTTCAGAGACGGGACAGGCGGCTGGTTGTGCTGGCAAGCTCAGGTCTCGCCAACTTTGGGAAAGGCTCTGCGCCATGACTGACGATCTCGCCCCCAAAGCTCCATTCGCTGCCCCGACAATCGACCGCCTGAGCATCCGGGTGGTCGTCGATTCCGCCTATGATCTGTTCGCCGCCAAGCACGAACACCACCACGTCGATGTCGAACACTACGGCCGGGTACCCGGCCGGCAAATGTCGACGCTTGCTTGCGAGTGGGGCCTGTCGCTGCATCTGACGTCGGAGAGGGCTGGGGTGAAGGCCCAGCATATGCTCGATTTCGGCTACACGCCGGAGATCATCAACCGCAACTTCCATCTGCTCGGTATCGAACCTGCAAAGATCGACGGCCTGATCCTGAGCCATGCCCATCGTGATCACTACGGCGGGCTGACGGGCTTCATCATGCAGCATCGCGAACACATGCCCGCGGAGCTCTCTCTCTATGTCGGCGGCGAGGAAGCGTTTCGCGAAAAATGGGTCGGCAAGTCCGAAGCGCCAATCTCGTGGGGCACGGTCGACCGGGTCATGCTGCGGGCGCATCGTGTCAGCGAGGCCTGTTGTCCCGAGCCGCACGATCTCGGCCAGGCGTTTACGACCGGGTTCATTGCGCGCCAGTCCTTCGAGACCGTCTCAGGCGGCTCCATGGTGCTCGATGAAGCACAGGCCTACAGCCATTTCACCGACGCAGAACTCGCAGGTCGGCTGATCAAGGACCTGCACCCTGATGAGCATGCAACCTGCTACATCCTCCAGGGCAAGGGGCTGATCGTGATCACGTCGTGCGGCCATGTCGGCCTGATCAATACGGTCAGGGCTGCCATGGCGGTCTCTGGCGTCAGCCGGGTTCACGCAGTGATCGGCGGTTTCCATCTCGGGCCCGCACCGCTCGACTACATCGAGCACACGATCGATGAACTCGGCCAGCTGGGCCCAGACGTCATCCTGCCGATGCATTGCTCCGGCACCAATTTCATCGAGGCCGTACGCCGGCGCATGCCGGATAAGCTGGTGACCAGCAATGTCGGATCGCGGTTTACGTTTGCCGGCTGACAGAACCGCATCCTCAGGGTCGCGCCCGCAACTCCAGCATCCCGGGATCAAGCGGCGGTAGGCGATCCGGCGTGAACGGCGCAAGGTCGACGTGGCGGGGCTCGCCGTCGATGATCAGTTCTGCCAGCGCCTCAGCCGTACCTGGCGCATTGAGCATGCCCCAGACGGAATGACCGGTCGCAACATAAAGGCCCGCGATATCGCAGAGCAGCCCGATCAGCGGCATGCCGTCACTGGTTACCGGCCGGTAGCAGGCCTGCTCGGCAATCACCTCGGCATCGACAAGCGACGGGATCAACCGGCAGCTGATCTCGCGCAGGCGCTTCGGCCCGCCCGCTTCCGGCAGCACCTGGGCCGGGTCAACCGGCAACGCATCCGAACCCGATAAGCCGCAAACGTAGACCGTACCGTCGGATCGCGGCACGACCTCCGGTGTCAGGATGTCGCCGTCCGCGTCTTCGATCTCGGCGAATATCGCTTCCGCCGGCAGGGCATCCTTCGGCCTGAAGATCAGGCTGTGGCCTTTGAGGCCGTAGACCGGTGCGAGCCCGACCCACCGGCAGGCAAGCAATGACCAGGGCCCGAGCGCCAGTATCACGGCGTCGGCTGCAATCGTGCGGCCATCCTCGAGCGTGACACCGCTGACGCGATCGCCGCGCCCCGCTTTCGCAAGCCCGCTGACCGTGGCGATCTCCAGTTTGGTACCTGCGGCAACTGCCGCATCGGCCAGGGACGAGGTGAACGCCTGCGGGTCAAACTGCGCGGTCGTGCTTTCATTGCCAAGTTGACTGCGGTGGAGGGCGGCAGGCGACAACCAGTCCGCGAAGCGATGAGTTACCGTGGCCGGCGTCTTGTGCCGGGCACTCATGACGGCCGAGAAGGTGTCGACCCGGCGATAGCCATAGGGATTGCCGAGAGCCTCGGCCCAGTCTGCGTGCAGGGTCGAAGCTGCGCCGGGCAAGTTCTGCGACCGGCGTGCCGTCGCACCAGTCCCGGGCGAGAAAAACCACCTGATTTGCCGGAGGCGGCACCGGCCACGCGCCAGCGCTCGACGAGAGTGACGGTGGCGCCGCGTCGGCTGAATTCGTAGGCCGTTGCTGCGCCAATGACCCCACCACCTGCGATGACGACGTGCATGCCGACCCACTTTCTTTGCCACAAGCCAAACGTGCAGCCTGAAGGCTCTCATGTTCTTTGAGAACAGGCAAATCAAGCAACATCGCCCCACTACCGGCTGGCAGGGTTATCGTATGGTGGTGTAACATCGCCCGGCAGGAAACACGGATGAGGCCAGTATGTCGGAAGCACCTTTCTCGAAAGCGTCGACAAGATGTATGGCGCTGCCGCGATCCATGTCGCGAATGCCCGATGGCCTGGCGGAGAAAATCCAGGTCTGCAATGCAACCTATACCGTGCGCTTCGGTGTTCGCCTGCGCGGCCGGATGTTCACCTTCCCACGGCTGGCGCAGTGTCCACAGCGACCACCGCTATCCCGCCAAGGGCGGCATTCGTTATGCTCCCGACGTCGACCAGGACGAGGTCGAGGCGCTGGCCGCCTTGATGACCTACAAGTGTGCGCTCATGAACCTGCCGTTCGGCGGATCGAAAGGCGGATTGCGCATCGACATCGGCGACTGGAATGCTTTCGAGATCGAGCGCATCACGCGCCGGTTCACCCAGGAGTTGATCCGGCGCAGCATGATCAGTCCAGCCCAGAATGTGCCGGCCCCGGACATGGGTACGGACGCGCAGATCATGGCCTGGATGGCCGAGGAATATCAGCGGCTCAATCCGGCCGAACTCAATGCATTTGCCTGCGTTACCGGCAAGCCTGTGGCGATCGGCGGTATCGAGGGCCGGGTCGAGCGACAGGGCGTGGTGTCCAGTACGCGATACGTAGTTTCTTCGCCGACGATCGTGCACGCACGAAGCTCGGCTGGGACGATAACCTGGCTGGCAAGCGCGTTATCATCCAGGGGCTCGGCAACGTCGGCTATCATGCCGCCAAGTTCCTCGAAGAGGAGGATGGCTGCCGCATCATCGCGATTATCGAACGGGACGGTGCGATTTCCAATGAAGACGGTCTGAACGTTGAAGGTGTTCGCGAGCATATCGCCGCAACCGGCGGCGTTGCAGGCTTTGCCGGTGCCCAGTACGAGCCCAACGGTGCGAAATTGCTCGAGGGTGATTGCGACATCCTCATTCCGGCGGCCAAGGAAAATGCAATCACGCGCGACAATGCGGCCGCGATCAAGGCACCGTTGATCGTTGAAGCAGCCAATGGCCCGGTCACCCACGAAGCCGACCAGATCCTCAGCGAGCGCGGCACGATCATCCTGCCGGACCTGTTCGTCAACGCCGGCGGCGTGACCGTCAGCTATTTCGAGTGGGTCAAGAACCTGACCCACATCAGCTTCGGTCTGATGGAGCGCCGCCGCCAGGAACGCAACAACCGGCGCCTTGTGCAGCTCATCGAAACCATGACGGATAGGACGGTGCCCAAAGAGGAATTACAGGAATTCCTGAGGGACCACGGGAACTCGACCTGGTGCGCTCCGGCCTCGAGGACATGATGGCCGAAGCCTATAGCGAGGCCAGTAGGGCCTGGCACGACACGCCTGCCATTTCGGACCTGAGGACCGCGGCTTATGCCGTTGCCTCAGGCGCATTGCCGATTCCTACAATGCCATCGGCATATAGACGACAGGGGATAGGGAGCTGTCCGCGCGGGCGGTGGCTTACAGAAAATCGAAACCCTGCTCGCGCAAATGGTCGCGCAAGTGCTTGCGCAGGTCGTTATTGAACTTGGCGTCGATCTCATTCGTCCACGAGTTCTCGGTGGTCTTCATGCCGCGGCTTTCATAGTGGGCGCGCAAATCGCCGTCATAGCGCGTCAAAGCTGCGTCCTGATCGCCGGCCGGTCCGGCACCATAACGTTCGCGATGGACCATCACGTCGTAGTCCATACGCGGCTTTTGCGGCGGTACACGCTCGGGCCAGCCGAGGCACATGCCGAATACGCAATAGACGCGCTTTGGCAGGCCGAGGATTCGTGCCGTCTCGAGCGCGTCGTTGCGGACCGCGCCGATCATCACGCCCTTGAGGCCGATCGATTCGGCTGCGAGGTAGGCCGACATGCCGACCAGCGCGGCATCGACGCTTGAGACCAGCCCCATTTCGAGGTTGTTGTCGTCGAGGTTGCCGCCGTTGCGCTGCTTGGCCATTTCCATGCGAGTGAGGTCGGCGCAAAAGGCCAGGAACACGGGCGTGTTCTTGACATGCTTCTGGTTCCCGGTGACGACTGACAGGCGGTCCTTGGTGTCCTGGTCGCGCACGACGATCACGGAATATGACTGGATGTTGGATGACGTCGGCGCACGGAAGGCGGCTTTCAGAACGGCATCAACGGTCGCATCGTCGACCGGTTCGTCGCGGTAGTGGCGCACGCTGACCCGGTTGAGTAGCGTTTCAATCGTCTCGCTCGTCGGGCGGCTGCCGACATCGGCCGACCTGATCTGCTCGTTCATGAGTGTTCCTTCGTAATGGGCTGTTAAGCGGCGTCAGATGCTACTCTCGTTCGCCTGGAATCTAGCGGATTGGCACGTTGTCGTTCAAGCGGATCACCCGCCACAACGCGCTGGTGAATAGATCGGGTTAAGGTGCCGATCACTTTATCAACGAAAGTGCCCACCATCCCCCTTGATTAGATACAATTTTATTCGGATTTTGTTTCCAATCCCTCCATGTTCATTGGTCATTGATTGCCTATTCCGAACCGCGAAGGCTTTCACGACAATGTCCGATGCTCAAGGGACAGGACACAGGAAACGTATCCTGATCGCCGACGATGATCCGATCCTCCAGGACATTGCACGCTGCAGCCTGGAGAGCGAGACCTGTGAAGTGATCAGTGCGCTTGATGGAGCGGCGGCCATGCACACGCTGCTTGGCGGGGCGTTCGATCTGGCTTTGATCGACCTGTCGATGCCGCGCATTGACGGCTTCCGCCTGATCGCCCTCATTCGCGCGACGCCGCCCATTGAGGACCTGCCGATCATCGTCATCACGACATGCGACGATACCGAATCGATCGAAGAGGGCTTCCGGGTCGGTGCCAATGACTATCTGATCAAGCCGATCGACTGGGCAAGCCTGCCCGCCCGCATCGACGACTTGCTGGCCAACCCCGGCAGGACGGCGGCCGCCACCCCGGACATTCTCCAGCGCAAGCGCGGGCCAAGCGAGGATTAGCGCCTCGAGCGCAATCCCATGTCCGGGAGCACCGCGACCCGCGCCTTGGGCGCGCCCCTGCGGAGGTGCCCGAGCGTAAGCGAGGAATAGCACCGTGAGCGCAAACTATGGCCGCATTGAAAATGCGCGCGGACCAGGCGTGCGGATCGGTTCGGCGAGGTCGGCGAACTCTGAGAGCAGGCGGCGCGTGTCGCGCGGGTCGATGATTTCTTCGACCCAGAAGGTCTCCGCCGTCCGGAACGGTGAGCGCAGGCGGTTGAGACGCTCTTCGATCTCGGCGAGCTTGGGCGGCCGGATCTTCTGCGGCATCGATATCGGCCCGGTAGGCGGCCTCTATGCCGCCTTCGAGAGGCAGCGAGCCCCACCAGGCGCTCGGCCAGGCGTAGCGGGAGGGCGAGGCGGCCCGACGGCACGTGGGCGGCGCCCGCAACGCCGAAGCAGTTGCGCATGATGATCGTGCACCAGGGCACCGTCGATTGATTGATCGCCGCCATGGCGCGAACGCCGGCGCGGATCGTCGCGCGTGCGCTCGGCTTCAACGCCGACGAAGAAGCCAGGGCAATCGTTGAAATGGACAATCGGCATATGGAATGTCTCAGCCGTATCGACGAAGCGCGTGATCTTGGCGCAGGCGTCCGCCGTCCACGAGCCACCGTAGTGGAACGGGTCGGCTGCCATGACCGCGACCGGCAGGCCGCCGAGGCGGGCAAAGCCGGTGATGATCGAGCGCCCGAACATCTGGCCGAATTCGAAGAACGAGCCCTGATCGACGATCGTCTCGATGATCGGGCGCATGCGATAGACTTGCCGGCGGTTGCGCGGGATGGCGCTCATCAGCATTTCATCGCGTCGGTCGGAGACATCGTCGCTCGCGATACGTTCGGCAACCGAATGGACCGAGCTTGGCAGGTAGGAGAGATAGCGCCGGGCCGCTTCGAATGCCTCGTCTTCGCTATCAACCGCAAGGTCGACGGCGCCGGCCTTGCACTGGATCTCCCAGCCGCCGAGTTCTTGCTTGGAGACCTCCGGCCCGCCAAGGCGGTTGACGACCGGGGGGCCTGCCACGAACATCGCTGAGGTATCCTTGGTCATCACCGAAAAGTGGGAGGCGGCAAGTCGGGCGGCGCCGAGGCCCGCCACCGATCCGAGACCGAGTGCCACAACGGGAACGATGCCGAGCGCGTCGGTCAGCATCTTGTAGCTGATCGCTGAGGGTGTGCGTCCGCCCGGCAGGTTGGCACGGCCGGTGGTTTCGATGGTCTTGACCGAGCCGCCGCCGCCGGAGCCCTCGATGATCCGCACGATCGGCAGGCGCAGTTCGGCGGCCATGCGTTCGGCGAGGATGTTCTTTTCCGGGATGGTGGCATCGGCCGAACCACCGCGCACGGTAAAGTCGTCGCCGGATACGATGACCTTACGACCGTCGATCATCGCCCGGCCCATGACGTTGTTGGAGGGCGTGAGGTCGGTGAGATTACCCTCGTGGTCATATGTCGCGCTGCCGGCGATGGCGCCGACCTCGTGGAAGGAGCCGTCATCGACCAATTTCGCAATGCGCTCGCGCACAGTGAGGCGGCCGCCGGCATGCTGGCGCGCGATCTTGTCCTCACCACCGCCTTTGGCGGCAAGCGCTTCGCGTCGGCGCAGTTCGTCGAGTTCCGGTTGCCAGTTCATGGATTGCCTCATGGTCAGTCATGGCGTCGGCGCAACTTTGTGGCCATTCTCATGAGGGATCAACGCGGCAGGCGGGGCCTGCAAGCCAAAAACCATGGATGCGATGGTCGGGAAAAGCGATGAGCTATCGGGTCCCGGCATTCTCTATCGCTGCTTTTGCGATTGTTTTGCTGGCATGGTTCCGAGCCCTGCCGCAGTAGCCGATTGACCGAGAGGTTAGCTGCAAGAGGTGCCGGCTTGCGCTCTCATCGAGCCGGGCAAGCTTGGTGTTGGAGCTGATCGCACGGGCGACGTTTCGGGATGACTTGGCACTTTCTGCAACGATTACGTCGAGCATGGACGAGGCCAATGCAAGGCTGCTATCGTCGAGATCGGTGGCCAGTCGCCTGGCGATGCAGGCGCAGGCGCGGTCGTTGTCAATGCCGTCCTTGAACTGGCGCGCATGACGGGTGAGCGCTGAATTACAGTTGCCCATCACCTGGATCTGGCGGTGATCGAGATTGAATTCGCCGGCAAGGGCTGCGAACCGGCTGCCGGTATCGTACTGATTGTAGCCGTAGGTCACTGCGGCAATGGCACCGAACGCAACGAAGTGCTTGATCGACATGAATACGCATTCCCCCGACTCCCAGCGATCGACAAGCATCGCAAAGGGATCGGTAGATCTAACTAACCAATAACTGTCCGGATCCGAAAAGCAGAACTCGGTTAATCATTCGTTAACAGCGGTCGTGCGCGCTCGCGATCGTCACACCTCACGCAGAGTTCCACAGGCACCAGATTGCCAGCAACGGCGCTTCCCCAGCACGCATGGCGTGCATGATGCCGGGTGGATTGTGGACGATGCCACCCGGACCCGGCTCATGCCACGGCGTTTCGCTGTTCCACCATTGGCCACCGGAAAGAACCAGGTAGACCTCTTCCGGCGGATGGGAGTGGTCGGGATAGCGAATGTTCGGTGCGACAAGGCTCGCACCTATGCGCACGTCGCGTCGCTCCTCGAGGCCGTCGATGCCAACGATCGTGGTGTTGGCGTGATTGTCCTGAAAGTCCGCTTCGTCACTGTCACCGGCCGGGCGCGGAGCCCACCTGAGTTTCGGGGCGAGTCGGGAAAAGGTATGTGCGACGGCCGCCATTTCGCTGGATGCGGTAGCGGTCTTGACGAGCGCTGGCGAGAGGTGGTGGCAGATCGCCGGATCGTTGCCCTTCTCAGGATCTCCCGGATCGCCGGGTTGATCGCGCAACGCGGTAAAAATGCGCTCGCTGAGGGCCCTTGCCGGTGAGTCGGGTGCCGATTTGGCGGTGATGCCCAAGTGCACGGCATCAAACAGCTGCTGCAGGTCCGGATCTCGCACGGCATCACCCTATGGTTCGCAGATTATTGGGTGTCGGCAAAAATTATGGCGCGAGCCTATCGGCCTGATCTTTTCGGCGCAAACACCTTTTCCGAACGGGTCTGGAAATATGAACACAAGATGATTGCAAGGCTCAGCATCGCTTCAGGCTCGGTTTGCGAAAGTGGCTTCATCGCGGGGACGGAAAGAGACCAACCCCAACCAGGAGCAAGTCAATGTTCAATACCAAATCAGCCATCTTCGCAGCCGCTCTGACCGCTTTTGCCGCGTCCGGAATTGCCAGTGCCGAAGCCCATTACAACGCCCGTCCACACGTCCATCACGGTTATGGCGTCGGCCAGATCAACTATCGTATCAACAACCAGCGCCGGCGCATTCGCTTCGGCCGTTTCTCGGGCCGCCTGACCAGGACGGAAGCATACCGAGTGCGCTTTGAGCTGTCGCACATTCGCGGCTTCCGCGCCCGCTACATGCGCAATGGCCGCCTGAGCTTCGGTGAGCGCCGGCACTTGAGGCGTCTGCTCAACCGGAACAGCCGTCGCATCAGTCGCTACATGAACAACAGCAGGCGGTCCTACGGCAGCGGCCGCTGGCGCTCCTATCGCGGGGAACGCGTGCGTTCGTATCGCAATGAGCGCAGGCAGTCGTTCCGCCAGCGCCGTCGGTTGAGCCGGTACAACGGTTTTTGATCAGGCGTAACTGAACTGGTCGTGAGCACGGGGCGTCCTCCTGGAGGGCGCCCCTTTTGCTTGTTTGTGCGTGAGGTGTGATAAACAGCCGGGACAAGTTGGCCAACCAAGAACCGGCAATGAATAGACGCGAACCCGTAATCGCGGTGACGATGGGCGATGCCGCAGGCATCGGCCCGGAGATCACGCTCAAGCTGCTGGCTGATGCCTCGTTGCCGGTCCGTCCGATCGTGATCGGCGATGGCGCCCTCCTGCGGCGGACGGCGGCCATGCTCGGGATCGAACTCGAAGTCGACAAGATCGACCATCCCCGCTTTGCGTGTCTGCGCCCCGGCGCCGTCGACGTCATCGAAGCCGGCGAACCGCTCGGTGAGGTGCGTTCCGGTACCGTCGACGCTCGCTGCGGCGCTGCAGCCTACGCCTATATCCGCAAGGCGATCGAATTGGCCAACGCGGGCGACATCGATGCGATCGTTACGGCGCCGATCCACAAGGAAGCGTTGGCCGCTGCCAATGTGCCCTTCCCGGGGCACACAGAAATGCTCGCCCGATTCGCCAATGCAGAGCGAACGGCGATGATGCTTGCCAACGAGCATTTGCGCGTCGTGCTGGTTACCATCCATCTGGCGCTGCGCGAGGCCATTGATCAGATCACGATTGAGAGCGAGTTGCAGGCGATCCGGCTTGCAGATCACGGTGCGCGCAGTTTCGGTATCGCTCGCCCGCGCGTCGCGGTGGCCGGCCTCAATCCGCATGCCGGTGAAGGCGGTTTGTTCGGTATCGAGGAAATCGAGATCATCAAGCCGGCGATCGATCAGGCACGCGCCGAGGGCATCGATGCGAGCGGGCCCTGGCCTGGCGACACGGTCTTCATGCAGGCGCGGCAGGGGCATTTCGACGTGGTCGTTGCCCAGTACCACGATCAGGGGCTGATCCCGGTCAAGTATCTGGGGCTCGAAGACGGCGTCAACATCACACTGGGCCTGCCGTTCGTGCGCACCAGTCCCGACCACGGCACGGCGTTCGACATTGCCGGAAAATGCATTGCCGATCCGGCCAGCATGCGAAACGCGCTCATCCAGGCCGTTCGTCTGGCCGACGCCAGGGCGGAAGGCTGAACCATGTCCTTCGATTTCATTTTTATGCTCACCTCGAATGACCGCACGGTGCCCGATGCGCGTGAACGCCTCGAAGACGTACTGGCCGGCGGTGCGCGGCATATCGGTTTCAAGGACGTCGGTCTGCCGCTGGCCGATCTCAAGGGATTGGCCGACGACATCCGGGCTGCCGGCGGCCGCTCCTACCTCGAAGTGGTGAGTCTCGACGCGGCAAGTGAGATGGCCTCGGCGCGTGCCGCGGTCGAACTCGATGTCGACTGCCTGCTCGGCGGTACACGGGCCGCCGACATCGTGCCGATCGTCAAGTCACATCCCATCCGCTATCTGCCGTTCCCGGGCCGCGTGGTCGGCTATCCGAGTGTGCTCGAGGGAAGCATCGACGAGATTGCGGCAAGTGCGCGGGCACTGACCGATCTCGAAGGCGTGCACGGGCTCGATCTGCTCGCCTACCGGTTCGCAGGCGACGTGCCGGCGCTGATGCGGGCGGTCTGCCAGGCGTCCGAAAAGCCGGTCGTGATGGCCGGCAGCATCGACCGGGAAGCGCGCGTCGTCGAATGCGCCGAAGCAGGTGCCTCGGGCTTTACGGTCGGTACGGCGGCGCTGAGCGGTGAGTTCCCGGCTGATGGCGCGGGCCTTACTGCCCAGGTGCAGTCGATCCTCGCCATGACGGAGCGTGCCGCCCGGCGCTCCACCGTGCCGCGGCGCATTGCGCTCGTTGCCCATAACGCCCGCAAGGCGCACTTGAGGGCCTGGGTGGCGCGCCACCGCAAAGCACTCGCCGGCCAGCGCTTGTTCTGCACCGGCGGCACCGGTGCGATGCTGCTTGACGAGTTTCCCGAATTCACGATCCAGCGTCTGCAGCGCGGTGCCCGAGGGGGTGATCAGCAACTCGGCGCACTGATTGCGACCGGCGATCTCGACGCAATCATCTTTTTCGCCGACCCGCAGGCCGATCATGCCCACGATGTCGACCTTAAGGCGCTGACCCGCCTTGCCATACTGCACGACACGCCGATCGCCTGCAGTCCGACGGCCGCCGATCTGTTCGTGTCAGCCCGACTGCCGGGTCCGGAGGCGGATCGCCGCTGAGCGGCGATATGTCAAGGACGCTGTCCTTAACGATCCTGCCAAAGGGCCGGGCCCTTTGGAAACCGAAATGGGGTCTGCCATGACCGAGACATTGCTGCCGCTGCCAGATGGCGTTCGCTCGCGATTTATCGATCATAACAACGGGCTCAGGATGCATGTTCTGGAGGCGGGCTACGAGACCGCCGGTCGTCCGACCGTGGTACTGCTGCACGGCTTTCCGGAACTCAGCTTCAGCTGGCGCAAGGTGATGCCCGTCCTTGCCGAGGCCGGTTATCACGTGTTGGCGCCCGATCAGCGCGGATATGGGCGCACGACCGGCGCTGAAGCCGAATACGATGACGACCTTGCTCCCTTCCGGATGCTCAACCTGGTGCGTGACGTGATCGGGCTGGTCAGGGCATTCGGGCTGGAGAGTGTGCACGGTCTCGTCGGACACGATTTCGGATCGTTCGTTGCGGCCTGGTGTGCCGTCACCCGGCCCGACGTTTTTCGCTCCGTTGCCCTGATGAGTGCACCGTTTGGCGGCGCGCCGAAAATTCCGTTTGCAACCGCTAACGGTGATGCGCCCGCACCGCTGCCCGATCCCGTCCACGATGATCTCGCCCGGCTTGGCAGGCCACGCAAGCACTACCAATGGTATTACTCAACCCGCCCCGCAGCGGATGAAATGCTCAATCCGCCGCAAGGCCTGCACGATTTTCTGCGCGCCTACTACCACCACAAGAGTGCCGATTGGGCCGATAACAAGCCTTATCCGCTCGAGGCTTGGAGCGCGGCTGAACTTGCCAAGTTGCCGACCTACTACGTCATGGATCTGGCCGAGACCATGCCGGAAACGGTTGCCAGGGAAATGCCCACGCCGCAGGAGATCGCGTCGTGCAACTGGCTGCCTGACGATGAGCTTGCTGTTTATGTGGGCGAATTTACACGTACCGGCTTTCAGCCGAGCCTCAACTGGTACCGCTGCCGGACGTCTGCCAGGTACAACGGCGAGTTGGAGGTTTTCGACAGGCGCACGATCGATGTCCCATCGTGTTTCATATCAGGCGCCAGTGATTGGGGTGTGCACCAGAAGGCCGGTGAATACGAGAAGATGCAGTCGAGCGTGTTGACCGACTTACGCGGCTGTCACCTGATCAAGGGCGCCGGTCACTGGGTGCAGCAGGAACAGCCTGAAGAAACCTGCCGTTTATTGCTCGAGTTTCTTGGCGGTTAGTCTTGTAGGCGCGAAGACCGCAGCAGCAGATTATGCCGCCACGGCCTTGCGCCGGGGGGAGCAAGCGTTTTCGTTCAATCAGCAGCGCGTGTCGAAGCGCCAGCAGGCCCTGTCGTCGCCGCGGCGGCACCAGCGCCGCCAACGTCGGCAGGTGCGGCGCCAGTCATGGCGGTCACTGTAGTGGCGGTCCCTGTAGTGGTAGTGGTCATCGCCATAAGATCTCCGCGAGGTGGCAGCCAGCAGGCCGAGTGCCAGCAGGCCGGCACCAATGGCCAAGCCTCGTCGTGCGCGCCGACGATGACGCCGGCCGACATTCTCGACCAGGCTTTCCGATTTCTGGGCCAAAGTGTTGGTGTTCTTGAGGCCGGCCATGCCAGCCTCTGCCGGTGCGAATGCAACGAAGGTCATGACGCTTGCAGCGCCGATCGCGCCAAGTACGGACTTTTTCATGATGTCGATCTCCAGCTCACGAAACTTGGAGGCAGCCCCGCCGAACGGTTTCAGGTTCGGCTCGTCTTACCGGCGACCATAGTGGCGCCTTGAAGCTGAACCGGAGATGAACCATTGGGCGGCATTCCTTCGGTTCCGGCACAATTGTCCTACCGGATCGTACGATGGCATGACGGCCGAGTGCCGATTGTTGGGCAATATTGTGTCGGGCCCGGCCGTGCCACTGCTGTTCGGCTGAATAGTACCCAAGGCGATTGATGACGATGATCGACAACAGAAATGCCACATTAAGGCGCATGCGAGACATGCATGGCGGTTCACCCCCACTTCGTCATTCCCGCGTAGGCGGGAACCCAAGCGACTATCCGCCGGCACTGAGAAAGTGGAGGATCGCTTGGGTCCCCACCTACATGGGGATGACGTCTGTGGTTGTGGGTTCAGCCATGCTGAACGGGTGGTTCCATCCAAGGAAATCTCAGACGAGATGATGGACCGGTTGCACCAGCCGCCAGTTATGGCAGGTTCGAGCCATAACCAGATCACGAAATGCAACCAATGACGGGCGCCCCATTTGCGTGCCGTCGGGGAGACCGCGATGGGGACGGATGCAGAGAGCAACTGGCGCGAAGCGCTCTACGATCAATTGCGCGACCAGGATATATCGATCTTCTCGTATGTGCCGGACGCCGGCCACCAGCACCTGATCGACCGCTCGATTGCCGATCATGACGTGGCTTCGGTGCCGCTGACGAGCGAGGAAGAGGGTGTGGCGCTTGCCGCCGGTGCTCATCTTGGCGGCAAGCGTGCCGTGCTGCTGATGCAGAGTTCCGGCGTCGGCAACTGCATCAACATGCTGTCGTTGATCAATCATGGCCGTTTCCCGTTCCTGACCCTGATTTCGATGCGTGGTGAATACGGTGAGGGCAATCCCTGGCAGTTCGCGATGGGCAAGGCCGTCGAGCCGACCATGACGGCGATGGGCGTGCAGTGCCTCAAGGCGTCGACGCCGGACGACGTCGAGCCGGCCGTCCGTGCTGCCATGACCATGGCTTTCGGCGCTGAACAGTCCGTTGCGGTTCTCTTTTCACAGCGCCTGCTGGGCGCCAAACGCTTTGACGTGAAGGAATAGACGATGTCGGATGGAAAACGCCTCGACCGTAACAAGGCAGTGCCCGCCCTGATCGGCGATCCGAGCGACTTTCTGATTATCGCCGGGCTAGCCGGTCCCGCCAAGGATGTCGGTAACCTTGCGGGTGAAGCCGGCAATACGTTTCTGTTCGGCGGTGCGATGGGTGGTGCCGTGGCAGCAGCCTTAGGTCTTGCACTGGCGCAGCCGGACAAACGGGTTTTGTGCGTTACCGGTGATGGCGACCTCTTGATGTCGCTCGGTTCGCTGGCAACTGTCGGGGTCATGAAGCCGGCGAATTTCTCGCTCGTTTGTGTCGACAACGCTCTCTATCAGGAAACCGGTGGTCAGACATCGCACACCGGCCTCGGTGTCAACTTGAGCGAAGTTGCAGCCGGCTGCGGCTTTACGGTGACGCGGGACATCTCGGATATGTCCGAGATCGAGGAAGCCTCGGGCCTGCTGCGCCAGTCGAACGGACCGACCTTCATCCTGCTGCGCGTCGACGAGACGCCGTCGCCGCGCGGATTGCGCAATCTGCAGGCAGCCGAAACCAAGACCCGCTTCCGCGAGGCTCTCCTCGGCCACCGCTAATTTCATGGCGGCAAGCCTGGCCGCCCCCTTAACGCATGCCCCACTCTGAAACGGCGATCGCACGGAAGCGTGCGTTGACAGCAATCGTTGCAACTGTCTTCACTCCGGCGCAACACATATTGAGTAGTTGATTACCGTTTGGATACGGGATCGGGGTTGATGCAAATGCCGCGCGATGCTTGGGCGCTCGAAATCGAAGGCTTGTGCAAAACGTACGATCAGCCGGCCGTCGATCGACTGTCGCTGAGGATTAGGCAGGGCGAGCTTTACGCGCTGCTCGGGCCGAACGGGGCCGGCAAGACGACGACGCTCAAGATGGTCACGGGCCTCTTGCAACCCGATGCGGGCAATATCTCGATTTGCGGTATCGATGCACTGGCCGATCCGATCAGCGCCAAGCGGATTACGGCCTGGCTGCCGGACGAGCCGCTGATCTACGATAAGCTGACGCCGCTTGAATACCTCGAATTCGTCGCGGGATTGTGGGGAATCGCGGCTGATGTCGCCGAGGCCCGGACGCTCGAGCTCCTCGAACTGCTGGGCCTTAGTGCACAGGCCAATACTTGGTGTCAGGGGCTCTCAAAGGGCATGCGCCAGAAGGTGGCGCTGGCTGGCGCCCTGATCCACGAGCCGCGCCTGATCATTCTCGATGAGCCTCTGACCGGTCTCGATGCCGGTTCCGCACGCCAGGTCAAGGCGGTGCTGCGTGAGCACGTCGCCCGCGGCGTGACGATCATCATGACCACCCACATTCTCGACGTTGCCGAGCGCATGGCCGACCGCATCGGGGTGATCGATCAGGGCCGTCTGCTGAGCGAAGGCACGCTTGCCGAGTTGCAGGATGAAGCAGGCAAGACAGGCTCGAGCCTCGAGGACATATTCCTCGAACTCGTCAACGCCGAGCAGGCCGCAGCATGATTGTCGCCGCGCCACAGTCGCTTGCTTGGTTTGCCCGCCATGAGTTGCTGCTCGCCTGGCGCGACTGGCTCTCGATGATGACGGCCGGTCGGCGCACGCGCGAGCGCATCATTATGGCGGTGATCGGGCTGTTCGCGGTCGGCTTGCATCTGCTTGCCTATGCCGTGCTCAAACCGCTCCTGAGTGACGGTAATGCGGCCGGCAATCCTATTGTTCTGGTCACCATGACGGGCTGCGCTTTGCTCGCCTTTTTCGTGATGCTGTCGCAAGCGCTGGAATCGGTCACCCGCGCCTTTTACACGCGCTCCGATCTCGAATTGATCCTGTCCTCGCCGACCTCGGCACGCAACATCTATGCAGTGCGCATTGTCGCCCTGACGTTGCCGACTGCTGCGATGTCGACCCTGTTGATGGCACCGTTCATCAATCTCGCAGCCGCCCTCGACCATCCCGGCTGGCTTGCGAGTTATGTCGTCATGGCCGCGTTGGCGATGTTCGCAACGGCGGTGGCCGTGTGGCTGATGGTTGCGATGTTCGAACTGTTCGGGGCCAAACGCACCCGCCTGATTGCCCAGATCGTCGCCGCAATCATCGGCGCCAGCATCCTGATCGGCATGCAGGTCGTGGCAATCATGTCGTACAACACCCTGTCGCGGATCTCACTGCTGCGCGACAGTTCCATTGTCGATGCCGCGCCATCACCCGACAGCATCATCTGGCTGCCGGTGCAGGCCGCGATGGGCGGCGGCTGGCAGCTTGCAGCCGTCCTGCTTTTTGCTGCTGCCTTCTTAGGGTTGACGATCTGGCAAACATCGAAGGACTTCGGCGACTGGGTCGTGCGGGCGACCGGTATCGGTGTTACTGCGGGGCGCGAAACAACGCGCCGGCCATTCCGCCAGATGACGCCCCGTCAGTCGCTCAAGGCCAAGGAATTCCAACTCCTGAAGCGTGATCCCTGGCTGGTCTCGCAATCGCTGATGCAGGTGCTTTACCTGCTGCCGCCGGCCTTGCTGCTGTGGAAGAACTATGGGGATGCGGCGGGCCTGTTCGTCGTCCTCTCGCCGGTGCTGGTGATGGCACTTGGCCAACTCGCCGGCGGGCTTGCCTGGCTCACGATTTCCGGCGAGGACGCACCCGCCCTGGTTGCGACGGCGCCCGTATCGCCGCGACAGATCCTGTTCGCCAAGATCGAATCCGTGCTGGTCGTGATCGGCGTGATCGGTTTTCCGATGCTTGCCGCGATGGCGACGTTTGCGCCTGCCGAGGCGATGTGGACTGCCTTTGGTGTGATCGCCGCCTCGGCCAGTGCAATCGCTATTCAATTGTGGTTCCGCGGCGAAGCCAAGCGCTCGCATTTTCGCTATCGTCAGGTCGCCTCGCGCGTTGCGACACTGACCGAGGCCTTTTCGTCGCTGTCGTGGGCGGCGGCGACGGCATTACTCGTGGCCGGCCATCCGGTTGCCGTGGTGTGCATCGCACTTGCGCTGCTGGTGCTGACGTTCGCCTGGCTGATGAGCCCCGGGCGGGCTGAATTCTGACCTTCTCGAATTTGCATGGTTCAGCGCGGATCAGACATGTAATCGATCCGCCGGCCGTCTCAGCGCCGCTTTGAGCGCCTGTCGCGTCTTGCTAGCTTCAAATCAGTGAGCCTTGCTGCCTCCCCTACCGGAAGTCGATGGGAGGCTGGCCGAAACACGCAAATTAAGGAAGGGACCGCAGATGTCGGACAACACGCTGTTGATGGGGAAGGTGGCACTGATCACGGGCGCCGGCCGCGGCATCGGACGTGAGATGGCGATTATGATGGCGGCGTGCGGTGCCAAGGTGATCGTCAACGATCTCGGCGGCTCTGGTACGGGCGAGGGCGCTGACAAGGCGCCTGCCCAGGAAGTCGTCGATGCCATCAAGGAAGCCGGTGGCGAGGCGGCCGCGAACTTCGACAGTGTGGCTGACTATCAGGCGGCCCAGGGTATGATCGCCCAGGCGGTCGACACCTTCGGGCGCATCGACATCATCGTCAACAACGCCGGCATTCTGCGCGACGTCATCTTCCACAAGATGACCGAGGATGATTGGGACAGCGTCGTCAACGTCCATCTCAAGGGCGCCTTCAACGTCAGCCATGCCGCAGCGCCTCATTTCCGCAACCAGCAGTCGGGCCGCTACGTCCATTTCACCTCGACATCGGGCCTGATCGGTAACTTCGGGCAGGCGAACTATTCCGCCGCCAAGCTCGGCATTGTCGGTCTCTCGAAATCGATTGCCCTCGACATGGCCCGGTTCGGCGTGACGTCGAACTGCATCGGACCCTTCGCCTGGAGCCGGATGACGAGTTCGATCCCCGTCAAGAGCGACGAGGACAAGGAGCGCGTCGACCGGATCAAGTCGATGGGGGCGGAAAAGATCGCGCCCGTCGTCGTGGCACTGGCGTCCGATCAGGCGCAGGATATTACCGGCCAGATCATTTGCGTGCGGCGCAACGAGATCGTGCTGATGAGCCAGTCACGCCCGATCCGCGCCATGCAAAAGGACAGCGGCTGGACGCCGACGACGGTGCTCGAGCACGCCTTCCCGGCGATGAAGCCGTCTATGTATGCGCTCGACCGTTCGCAGGACGTGTTCAACTGGGATCCGGTGTAGGGACCGGCCTTGCACGCCTGAGGTAGAAGGTTTGCACGCACTCGGCAGAGGCGTGCAAACCTGGGGTTTAGCAACGATTGCGCCAGCCGTTACCAATCTGGTCGACGAAGACTTGCAACGAAGCTGGTCTCGGGCGCACAATTCACCTACGCTCAGTGCGTTTGATGCCGGAGCCCCTGTCGAATGCAGAAATATATCATCTACAAGTTGCTGCACGCGCTCGGTGTCGCATTCGTCATATCGGTGGTCTCCTTCATCCTGCTTTTCTATACGGCCGACCCGGCCGCAATGTTGCTGCCGGAGACGGCAGACGATGCCGATATCGCGGCATTCGAAAAGGAACTGGGTCTCGATCAGCCGTTGGTCGTGCAATACGCGAACTGGCTCGGCCGGATTCTGTTCCAGGGTGACTTCGGCATTTCCTGGGTCGCCAAGGTGCCGGCCAGCGAATTGATCTGGGTGGCACTTTGGCCGACGCTCAAGCTCGCGATCGCAGCCCAGATCATCGCCACGCTGTTTGCCATTCCGCTCGGCATCATTTCGGCCGTCCGGCGCTACTCGATCATCGATAACATCACCACGTTCATCGTGCTGGTCGGACAGGCGATGCCGCTGTTCTGGCTCGGCATCATGCTCATGATCGTGTTTGGCGTCTGGCTCAAATGGCTGCCGACGTCGGGCAGCGACAGCCTCGCCCATCTGATCCTGCCGGCGGTGACGCTGGCCTCCTTCACCTTGCCGCTAAACATGCGCCTGGTCCGTTCGGGCATGCTCGAAGTCCTGTCGCAGGACTATATCCGCACCGCACGCGCCAAGGGCGTGGCGCAGCGCAAGGTGCTGCTCAAGCATGCGCTGCGCAATGCCGCCATCCCGCTGGTAACGGTGACGGGCGTGCAGTTCGGCGCCCTGCTCGGCGGCGCGGTGGTGACCGAAACGGTGTTTTCGTGGCCGGGCCTCGGGCGGCTCGCGGTCGAATCCATCCAGGTCGGGGACTTTCCCGTCGTGCAGGGGGTCGTGCTGATCCTGTCGGCCTTCACGATCCTTGCGAACCTCGCAGCCGACATCAGTTCCGCCTGGATCGACCCGAGGATCAGGTTCGAATGAACGACACGCCGACAACAATCGCGGAACCGCGCGGCCGCGAACAGGATCAAAAGCGCTCGATGCTTTCCATTGTGCTCCGCAGGGCCTGGCAGCTCCGGATGGGCGTCTTCGGCCTGGTGCTGGTGCTGTTATTGATATTTTGCGCGGTGTTCGCGCCGTTCGTTGCAACGCACGATCCGCTCGAACAGGACATCCTGTCCCGCCTGACACCGCCAAGCTTCCTCGAAGGCGGCGAGAGCACCTATCTGCTCGGCACCGACCAACTCGGCCGCGATCTCTTCAGCCGCATTGTTTACGGCGCGCGGATATCGCTGATGATCGGCCTGTCGGCCGTTCTGGTCTCGATGGTGATCGGCGTGCTGCTCGGCCTGGTTGCCGGTTATTTCGGTGGCGTGGTCGATGCGACCATCGACTTCATGGTCAACGCCATGCTGGCCTTCCCGTTCATCCTGCTGGCGATGACGCTGGTCATCGTGCTCGGTGCCTCGATGGAGAACATCATTTTGGCGCTGGGCCTGTCGAACTGGCCGATTTTTGCGCGCGTGACGCGCATAGAGACCATGAAGCTCAAGGAACAGGAGTTCGTGCTGGCGGCGATTTCGCAGGGCCTCTCGCAGGTCCGCATCGTCCTCAAGCACATCCTGGCCAATCTCATTCCGCCGATCCTGGTGATCGCGACCGTCGAGATTGCGCGCGCCATCATTCGCGAGACGTTCCTGAGTTTCCTGGGCCTCGGCATCCAGCCGCCAACGCCGTCGTGGGGGCTGATGCTGGCCGAAGGGCGTGACTACATGCTGACGGTGTGGTGGCTCTCGACGCTGCCGGGGCTTGCGATCTTCCTGGCGGCGCTTAGCATCAATCTCGTCGGCGACGCGCTGCGTGATCTGCTCGACCCGCGCATGAGGAAAGGCTGAAGCAGACGTGTCCACCGCCGCACCGATACTCGAGATTGAAGATCTCAAGATGCACTTTCCGATCAGGAAGGGGCTTCTGAAGCGGATCGTCGGACATGTGCAGGCCGTCGACGGTGTCACGTTCCGCATCGAGCGCGGCGAGACGCTCGGCCTGGTTGGCGAATCCGGGTGCGGCAAGTCAACGATCGGTCGCACGATCCTCGGCCTCTACGAGCCGAGCGACGGCAAAATCGTGTTCGACGGCACCGACATTACCGGGCTGTCCGGGCCGGCGCTGACCAAGGTGCGCCAGCAGATGCAGATGATCTTTCAGGATCCGTTTGCTTCTCTCAACCCGCGCTTTCGCGTCGGCGAACTGATCGGCGAAGCCTATCGCGTGCACAGCGGCGATGCGAACTGGCGAGAGCATGTGGCAGGGCTGCTCGAGAAGGTTGGTCTGCAGCGCGAACAGCTGCAGCGATATCCGCATGAGTTTTCCGGCGGCCAGCGCCAGCGTATCGGAATTGCCAGAGCTCTGGCATTGTCGCCCCGCCTGATCGTTGCAGATGAGCCGGTCTCCGCCCTCGACGTGTCGATACAGGCGCAGGTCATCAACCTGCTCGACAGCCTCAAGGACGAGTTCGGCTTTTCGTTTCTGTTCATCGCCCACGACCTTTCCGTCGTCGAACACATCGCCGACCGCGTCGCCGTCATGTATCTCGGCAAGATCGTCGAACTGGCGAGCGACCGCGATCTCTACCTGAACCCGAAGCACCCCTACACGGAAGCGCTGATCTCGGCGGTGCCGAAGCCCGAGGCCGGTGCCCGGCGGCGCGAGCGCATCATTCTAAGGGGCGACATCCCGAGCCCGATCAATCCGCCGTCAGGCTGCCGCTTCCATACGCGCTGCCCGCGGGCGATGGACATCTGCCGCCAGGTCGAGCCCAAGATCGGCGAGGTCTCGCCCGGACACCTGGTCGCCTGCCATCTGCACGATACGGGCGCGGTCGAGGCAGCGAAGGAATAACGCGCGATGGCACTTGATGGCGCAAACCAGCTGCTGGTCGTCGAGGGGCTCAAGACCCATTTCCTGACGCCGGAGGGGCGAATCCGGGCCGTCGATGGTGTCGACTTATCGCTGGCGGCTGGCCGCACGCTCGGCGTGCTCGGAGAATCGGGTAGCGGCAAATCGGTCACCGCGCTATCCGTGATGCGCCTCATTCAGCCGCCGGGCGAGATCGTGGCGGGTGCCATCACGCTCGACGGCGTCGATCTGCTGGCCGCCTCCGAACGCGAGATGTGCGAGATTCGCGGCCGCGATATCGCGATGATCTTCCAGGAGCCGATGACCTCGCTCAACCCGGTGTTCACGCTCGGCGATCAGATTGCCGAGGTATTCATGATCCATCGCGGCTACGGCCGGCGTGAAGCGATGGAGGCGGCGGTCGATATGCTCGATCAGGTCGGCATTCCAAGTCCTGAGTCACGCGTCAACGACTATCCGCACCATTTTTCCGGTGGCATGCGCCAACGCGCGATGATAGCGATGGCGATCGCCTGTGAGGCCAAGCTGATGATCGCCGACGAGCCGACGACGGCGCTCGACGTCACCATCCAGGCCCAGATCCTCGACCTGATGCTCAAGCTGCAGGACGAGCGCGGCATGGCGATCATGCTGATCACGCACGATCTTGGCGTCATTGCCGAGACGTCAGATGCGGTGGTCGTGATGTATGCCGGCCAGGTCGTCGAGTATCTCGAGATCGACGATCTGTTCGATAATCCGCGCCACCCCTATACGCAGGGGCTGCTGCAGTCGGTCCCGCGGTTGGGCGAAAAGTTTCGTGTTGGCAAGCAGCCGCTCAAGGAGATCCCGGGCAGCGTGCCGAGCCTGATCAACCTGCCGAAGGGCTGTCCGTTTGCAGCGCGCTGCAACCAGGCGATCGGGCGCTGTCTCGAGGAACACCCGCCGCTGTTCCGCCTGAGTGAGGATCACGGTGTCAGATGCTGGTTGTCGGAAGGCGCCGGTCAGGCGTTATAAGCGGGTGTTAGGCATCTGAGGCGCGCGCGTGACACGAGCGAGAAGTTTCGGCTAGACTATTTTCAATCGCGAGAATTGCACGAAGGTCGACGAGCCAACTCCAGCGACCTCACCGACCGACAAGGCTATTGACCGGCGTCAGCCGCCCAGAACGGTCGGTACACCGCGCGATTGCAGACTTCGGCCTGCAGGACCAAGGAGGAAACCATATGCACTTCAAACGTACCATTACGGGGCTTGCAGTTGCGCTTGCCGTAGGCGGTCTCGTCGCAACCCCGACGCTTGCTGCCAAGGACACCATGAAGGTGGCCGCCTACACCAAGTTCCACACCATGGAGCCCTATCAAACGTCGGCGCGCCAGATGATCCAAATGGCGTATCTGATGTTCGACCCGCTGGTGCTGCGCGAGCCGGATACGGGTAAAATCATCCCGCACGTCGCAACGTCCTGGAAGGTGATCGACCCGAAGACCTGGGAATTCAAGATCCGTGACGACGTTACGTTCCACAACGGTAACAAGCTGACTTCGGAATCCGTGCGCTACACCATCGAGGAACGCGTCCTCAACGCCAAGCCGAAGTCGCCGCGCGTGAGCAACTTCAAGTGGGTCAAGAAGGTCGAGGTGATCGACGACACGACGTTCCGCATCCACAGTGTCGACCCGTATCCACTGGTCCTCGAACAGCTCAACACGCTGTTCCTGATGGACCCCAAGTGGACGAAGGAAAACACCTTCGAGCACGTCCAGGGCAACGCCATGGGCAGCGGCCCATACAAGTTCGTGTCGTGGGACAAGGGCAGCCGCGTCACCATGGTGCGCAACGAGAACTACTGGATGAAGGGCGTGCCGGCGATCGAGAAAGTCGAGATCAAGATCGTGCCGGAAGCTTCGACCAGGCTGGCCGAGTTGTTCTCCGGCGGCGTCGACGTCTCGCTGAACCTGCTCAACGACCAGGTGCCGAGCTTTGACGCTCAGCCCAACTACGAGGTCTTGAACTTCTCGATCCTGCGCATCGACTTCTGGATGTTCGATGCGATGGGGCGTGCCTCGGAATCGCCCTTGCAGGATGTGCGGGTGCGCCGTGCGGTTGCCCATGCGATCGACCGCAAGAAGATCCTGCAACGCGTGATCCAGAAGGAAGGCTATGAGGTCAACGGCTCGACCAGTCCGTTCCATTTCGGCCATGACGATACGATCGCCGGCTATCCGTACGATCCGGCTAAGGCCAAGGCGCTGCTCGCCGAAGCCGGCCACAAGGACGGCATCGAGATCGACCTCTGGCAGTACGCCTCGCACCAAAAACTGTTCAATCAGGCTGCGATGCAGATGCTGAGCAAGGTCGGCATCAAGGTCAACCTGAAGGACTACATCGGCAACACCCAGCAAATGGGCAAACTGCGCCGCGCCGGCAAGATCACCGGTATCGGCAACTTCAACTGGGGCAGCTACAACGTCTTCGACTCCGACATGATCCTGCATCCGTTCTTCGACATCGCGGCTTCGAACAACTACGCCGGTGACAAGGAATTGTCGGGCTGGGTCAACGAGGCGCGACGTTCGACGGACACCGCCAGGCGCGCAGATCTCTACAAGAAGGCGCAGCAGCGCATTCACGATCAGGTCTACTGGATGCCGACCTTCGGCGTCCGCCGCTTCTACGGCAAGCACAAGGACCTCGACCTCGTCGCCGGCGTCGACGAGGTGCCGCGCCTGCAGTTCGCGCGCTGGAAGAAGTAGTTCGTGAGATGATGTTGCATGAGGGGCGCAGGATGCGCCCCTCATTGTGGACGACGAGCCGATTATTCGTAGGGTGCGTTAGCAATAGTGTAACGCACCATTGCGGGTCCGCCCGAAACTGCCAGGTCGGTGCATTACGAGTCAGCGAGAGCTGCCGGGCCTCAATCGAGGCTCTTACCGTTCCCGACATGGCCGCTAACGCCTCAGAGATCAGCAGACTCCTTCTTGGTAAGCGCCTGACGTTGGCGCCGTTGTTCACCAAGGGCGCGCAGCTTTTCCTCCATTTCCGGCGTGACGCGGGCATAGCGTGTGCGCCAGTCGTCCTTATCCCACCACTCGAACGGTGCCTCGATCGTCGTCGCCGGCCGCGTTGCTGTTTCGAGCAGTGATAGCGCCAACGCAACGATCGCTTTCTGCGTTTCACGCTGCCACGGCGGGCCGCAGGGATTGCCGAGCGGGAAATCGGTGAACACGAAGCGGGCAACCCCGCAGTGCTCGACGATATCCTTGGCCGATCCGACGATAACGGTCGGCAGACCGTCTTGTTCGAGATGTCGGGCAACCAAACTCACGGTTTGGTGGCAGACCGGTCACAAGGGGCAGAGGATAACGGCGTCAGCGCCATCCTCCTGGATGCGTCGCGCAATTTCGGGTGCATCTCGCTCGATCGTCTGGCGCTGGCTGTAGACGGTTGGTGCGCCGTGGAACCGGGCGGACAGACCTGTGACGACGCCGTCACGGGCAAGTTCGTTGATGCTCGCGATGGGCAGGAAGCTTTCGAGGTCGCGCGTGTGGGTCGATTCCTTGTCCCAGGCGACGTGCTCGGTTGCCAGTTCACTCGGCGGATCGGCCGTTTCGCGTGACCAGATCTGGCGTCCGCCCATGGCTTTCGGATCAGCCAGATCGGTTGGCATCGCGGTTGTGACGAGGGCAATGGAGGCGTCGGTGAGTGGTTTGGACAACCGCGCGAAGGGGATGTCGTCGAAGTGCGCCCAAACGTAGTCGCGGTCATAGCCGAGCGCGCGATAATAGAGGCGCGTTCGCTCCATGTAGGCGACCGGGTCGCGCGAATTCTGTGAACTCATCTCTGCTGCTTTCTCGGATCAGACATGCTGGCCGCCGTTGATGTGCAACTCGGCACCCGTGACATAACTCGATTGATCGGTGCACAGGAAATAGATCGCCTTGGCCACTTCCTCCGGCTCGCCGAGGCGTTTCATCGGGACCTGTTCCTGGACGATGCGGTCGGTGCCCGGTGACAGGATCGATGTTTCGATCTCGCCTGGTGAAATGGCGTTGATGCGCACGTTCTTTGGCCCGAAATCAAAAGCCATCTCGCGGGTTAGCGCGGCGAGTGCCGCTTTGGAGGTGGCGTAGGCGGCACCCGCGAAGGGATGGACCCGGCTGCCTGCGATCGACGAGACGTTGACGACGGCACCGCTTGCGCGCTCGAGTTCCTCGATCAGGCCGCGGGCCAGCAAGATCGGCGCAAAGAAGTTGACGTTGAAGACATGCTGCCAATCGGCGACCGCGGTGTCGATGGCCGCCAGCCGCTCGCCGTCCGCTCCTTTCGGGCTGATCGCAGCGTTGTTGACCAGCGCATTGAGGCGGCCGCCCTGTTCCTGCAGGCGCAGCTTCATTTCGGCGATGGCGGCACGCGTGTTGTCGAAATCCGCCAGGTCGACCTGGATGTGGTCTTCAGGGCCCATTTCCCAGGGACAGTCTTCCGGGAAAGCATGGCGCGAGCAGGTGATTACCCGCCAGCCGGCGGATGAAAACCGCTTGACCGTGGCGTGGCCGATGCCGCGCGAGGCACCGGTCAGGATGAGGGTCTTGCGCTCTGCGTTTGTCGGTCTTTCGGCCATGGCGTTCTACCTCGAGCGGATTGAGTGCCCAGTGCACCTCATGTCAGGGGAAAAGCCGCGACTTTTGCCAGGGTTCGGTGGGACCGGTACGCTGAAACACGACGCGCTCATGCAGGCGGTAGGGCCGATCGTGCCAGAATTCCATCTCGGTCGGCACCAGCCGGTAGCCTGACCAGTGCGGCGGACGGGGTACCGGTTCCGTCTCGCCGAAGCGTTCGCTCATGCGGGCAACGGCGTCGTTGAGTTCACCCATGTCGGCAAGCGGGCGCGACTGTGCCGAGGCCCAGGCGCCAACCTGGCTGCCGCGCGGCCGCGAGGCGAAATACTCGTCGCCTTCCTCCGAGCTCACCTTGGCGATCGTGCCCCGGATGCGTATCTGTCGGCGCAGCGATTTCCAGTGAAACAGCAGGGCTGCGCGCGGGTTGGCTTCAAGCTCGCGCCCCTTGGCGCTCTCGTAGTTGGTATAAAACGTAAATCCGCGATCGGGTCCGGCCTCGGGCCCATCGAGACCTTTGAGCAGGATGATGCGCACATTGGGCAATCCGGCACTGTCGACCGTTGCAACGGTCATGGCATTGGCATCGCTCGCCTCATGCGCGTTGGCGTCGGCAAACCAGGCCTCGAACAAGGCAAACGGTTCGGGTGCTTCGGCAAAGTCGCCGGCGGGGCTCGGGGCTTGCGATTCTGGCTGGGTCATGGGGCGGCTCTTGGCGCGGATTGTTTCACTGTGAGGCGATTGAAGCGGTTTCTTCAGCCGATATTAACCACGACTTGCGATCGTGCGCATGCACTTGAGGGCCAGTCGGCTGCCGGGTGCTTGGTTCAGTTGGTAACAGAGTATCATGTCATGCGTCGGCTACTACGCCCTCATTCCGATTTTTCGGCAAGTTCGATCATTGCCGCATTGCTTGTTCTGGCCCTGATCGCCGGCCCGCCCGCCGCAATTGGCGAGGAACGATTTCCAAACGTATCAGCTCCCGCTGCCAATGCCCCGCAGCCCGGCTATCAGCCGCGGGGCCCGAGGCCGAGCGTTCTGCTCGACCGTGCCGATGAGCTTGCGACCCTGCATGCCATCGATACGGCGCTGAGCGAGGTCGGCGATGGCGCGACCTACGTCTGGCAGCGCGGGCACGGACTGCTCAACGGGCTCATTCGTCCGACGACCTCGTTCAAGAGCGCGCAGGGTCAGGTTTGCCGGCATGTCATCATCATGCTGACGTCGAACCGCTACACACGCCAACTCGAGGGTATCGCCTGCCGCGATGCTGACGGAGCCTGGACGCTATCCGGCTGAGCGGCAGCGTTCGTGTCGTCGAGTCTTGCCGGGACGGCGGGTTCGGCCCGTCGCAGCCGGCGGACTGTCCGGTTCTCGAAAGCCGATTATCCTTTCGTTAGCCATGATCGGAATAGCCGCTGGATTTGGCAAAGAATCAAATTCGTGCCGCATTCGATTTAACCAAGCGTCATTCTTTACCCGTGCATGCTTAACGCGTGGATGGGGCGATTAACGCCTCGTTCACGTTGACAGGTATGGTGTCGATCGGGAGGAAGTCGTGGCACGCCTTGAGTTTGGTTCGCGTGAATTGATCGAGCAGTCGGCGGAAAGCGGCCGGCCGGATGCACTGTTCGAGCTTGGTCTGATGTACTGCGCCGGTCGCGATGTGGAGCTGGACCTCATCGCCGCCCACAAATGGTTCAACCTGGCGGCGCTGCGCGGCAACGAAGAAGCACGCCAGCGCCGGCTCGAGATCGCAGCCGAGATGTCGCGTGAGGAAATCGCCACGGCACAGCGCCTGGCGCGCCAGTGGCTGAAGCATCACTAACTTTGCCGGCGGGCAGTGATCAGCAGTCGTTGAACAGCGATGCGAGACACTGCCAGGTCGAGCGCATGGCATTGTTCACGGTCTCGCGCGAGCGATCGAATTGCCGTTGGGTGGAATCGGCGGTCTGGCGGGCAAGCTCGACGACGGTGCGAGGTTCGGCTGCCGGTTGCTGTGGCGGCCGCTGTCTGTCGGCGGCACGCGCAGCATCAGTGCCGGCCGTTTCCTGCGGCGGTAACTGGCCGGTCGGGGCGATCATGTGGACCAGCCCCTGGCACGGGTCCGATTGGTTGCGCCGCACGCTGCATTGGCGATGGGCAAAGCGCTCTGCAATATCGCGGATACAGGCAAACCTGAGCGACTGGCCGCTGGAGGGGGGGGCAAGGGCGCCCGGCGCATACGAGCATGAATAGGTGGCAGCCGGCGCCTCACAGTGCACGCAGACCGTGTTCGTCTCGGCCGTCGCCTCGGCCTGCAGCACAAAGATCCCGATCAGAAAGGCGCTCAACAGACGAGGGCGTCGCGTTTGGTTCCGGGCCATGCTTGCTCCAAGCCTCCAATGGGACGCGATAGCGCGCGACTATCGCTGATCTCAGCCCGGTTGTCCAAGCAGATACGCCGAATTGTCCAGTGCACCCCCAGGGTGACGGAAAATCCGTTTGTGGATTGAAGGATACCGCCGGGTTTGGCAAGTTCCGGTGACATCCCGGGCGGTCAGGTCGGCCGCTGCAATTGAGAAGGTATCGATATGATCCACGTTGTCGCCATAATCACGACCAAGCCAGGTATGCGGGAGACCGTTCTCGATGCGTTCCGGGCCAACATGCCGGCGGTTCATGCCGAAAAGGGCTGTGTCGAATACACGCCAACCACCGATGCTGCCGACATGGGGCCGATTCAGACGGCCTTTGGCGATGATACGTTCGTCGTGATTGAGAAGTGGGAGACGGTGGAAGACCTCAAAGCACACGCAGCAGCCCCGCATATGGCCGCCTACGCCGCCAAGGTGAAGGACATGCTGGCTAGCCGTGTCATCCACGTGCTGACGCCGGCGGCCTGAGCTGCTGTTGGGCCCTGATGTGTCGTGCCGCAGCATGTGGCCGCGATGCATGGTTATGCATAATCCGGTTCGTGAGTTCTCGAACTCCGGACAGGCATGGGCTTTTTGCCAACAGACCATTTACAAGCTTGATTCACCGGCGTTCTTGTGCGATTCTGAAAGTTGACCCCGAACAGCAGGAATTGTGAGGCCTGAGCGCTGCTGCCCGACAGCCGGAATTGTGCCGTGCGCTTCTCCTCAGGCTGGAAGAGCCTTGCCGATAAACCGCGATCTGGAGCGATAATCCATGGCCCGTGTGACCGTTGAAGACTGTGTCGATAAGGTGCCCAACCGTTTTGAACTCGTGCTGCTGGCAGCCCATCGCGCCCGGGCGATCTCGAGCGGCAGCCCGATCACCGTCGAGCGCGAAAACGACAAGAACCCCGTCGTCTCGCTGCGTGAGATCGCCGAGCAGACGGTCCCGGCCGAGGATATGAAGGAAAGCCTCATTCACTCGATCCAGAAGAACGTCGAGGTCGACGAGCCGGAAGAAGGTGCAGCACCCGTACTGATCTCCGAACGCCGCGGCCCGATGCTCGGCCGCGACGACCAGTCGACCGATACCGTTGTCGATGTCCTCACCGAAGAGCAATTGCTGCGCGGCATGGAGAGCCTGACACCGACCGAGCCCTCTGCTGCGATTGGCGGTGGTTCCGGCGGGCGCGGCAGTCGCTGAGCGGCACGGCGTACCGATTGTGCCGGATATTCAAGCGGGCGGGCCTCTGCCGAGGTTCCGCTCGTTTTTTATTGGGGCCCGGCTGTCGACGCTTGTCAGCCTGTTCCGATGACATCATCTACTCAGCAAGCAACTCGCCTCTGGCCGCCACCGGGCGCGGCATCGCTGCTGCGGCATGCACCGGAATTGACAGCATCGCATGCGTAACGGACTGTTGGCGGCGAGAGCGGCCAGAGCAAGACCGTAAGCAGGTGATGAGATGATGCGCCAGTACGAACTGGTGGAACGCGTCCTTTCATATGACGCAGACGCCGATGAGGCGCTGCTCAACCGCGCCTATGTCTATGCCATGAAGGCGCATGCCAATCAGCGTCGTGCGTCGGGCGATCCTTACTTTTCCCATCCCCTCGAAGTTGCCGCCATCCTCGCCGACCTGAAACTCGACAGCTCGACCATCGCAACCGCCCTGTTGCATGACGTAATCGAGGACACCGATGTCACCCGGACCGAGATCGATGAGCTGTTCGGTGCCAAGATCGGCCACCTGGTTGACGGTCTGACCAAGATCAAGAAGCTCGATCTTGTCACCAAGAAAGCCGAACAGGCCGAGAATTTCCGCAAGCTGCTGATCGCCATTTCGAGCGACATCCGCGTGCTGTTGGTAAAGCTTGCCGACCGGCTGCACAACATGCGCACGCTCGAACACATGAAACCGGGCAGCCGTGCGCGGATCTCGGAAGAGACGCTCGAAATCTACGCGCCGCTTGCCAGCCGCATGGGCATTCGCTGGATCGTCGAGGAATTGCAGGACCATGCCTTCCGCTGGCTCTATCCGGATGCCTATAAGGCGGTGACAGCCAAGCTCGAGGTGCTGCACAAGCGCAACAAGGGGCTGATCGACGAAATCGGGGCTGCTTTGCGCGGGCGATTGGACGAAGAAGGGATCGAATGCGAGATCGAGGCGCGCGAAAAGCGCCCCTATGCGATCTGGCGCAAGATGGAAAACAAGCAGATCTCGCTCGAACAGCTCTCCGATATCTACGGATTTCGCGCCGTCGTCGACAAGCCGAGCGATTGCTATCGCGTGCTTGGCGTCGCCCATACCGCCTGGCGGGCGGTGCCGGGCCGTTTCAAGGACTACGTCTCGACGCCGAAACAGAACGGCTATCAGTCGCTGCACACGACGATCGTCGGGCCCCGCCACCAGCGCGTCGAACTGCAGGTGCGCACGCGCGAGATGCATTCGATCGCGGAATATGGCGTCGCCTCGCATCTCCTCTACAAGGAGCGTAGTGCTGCAGATGGCGACAGCGTCAGTGCCGTGCCGGAGGCAGCGCGCAACGGCCATGCCGTCAATGCCAAGGATATCGACCCCTACATGTGGTTGCGGCGTCTCGTCGAAACGCTGCTCGATGGCCAGAACCCGGAAGAGTTTCTCGAGCACACCAAGCTCGAGTTGTTTCTCGACCAGGTGTTCTGTTTTACGCCGAAGGGCCGGCTGATCGCGCTGCCGACGGGCGCAACGCCGATTGATTTCGCCTATGCCGTCCACACTGACGTCGGCAACATGGCAAGCGGCGCGATCGTCAACGGACGTCAGTTGCCGATGTCGACGCGGCTCCGAAACGGTGACGAGGTCGAGATCCTGACGGCGGAACATCGCACACCGCCCGCTGCCTGGGAGCGCATCGCGGTCACCGGGCGGGCGCGCGCAGCCATTCGCCGTGCTGCCCGTGATGCGCTGCGCCGGCAATATGTCGAACTCGGCCGCCGGCTGATCGACGCGCATTTCCGCCGGGTCGAGCAGGAATATTCCGATGAGCGCCTCGAGAGTGCACTGCCGCGCCTTTCGGTCAAGACGGTGGAAGAGGCATTGATCGGCGTCGGGCGCGGAGAGCTTCCGGTCAGCGACGTCCTGCAGGCCGTGGCGCCTGGTGCCGCCGTTGAAGTCACGCGCCAGGTCCGCCGGCCACGCAACAAGTTCGACCACGGCCGCGGTCAGGACGGCTGGTTCAACCTGGCCCGTGTCATGGGCCTCAAATTCTATGTGCCGCGGGCCAATGCCGAACGCATCGAGCGGGGCGACAGCGTTCCGATCCGCGGCTTGCGCCACGACCTGCCGGTGCGCTTTGCATCGAGCGGTGCCGTGCCGGGCGATCGCATCGTCGGCGTCATGGAGCCGGGCGAGGGCATTCGCATCTTCCAGATCCATTCGCCCAAGCTGCGCGATCTGGAAGACGCCGAATGGATCGATGTCACCTGGGACATCAATCCAGAACGACCGGAGCGCTTCCCTGCCTCGATAAACGTGACGGCGACCAACGAACCGGGCTCGCTTGCCCAGATTGCGCAGGTGATCGGCCAGAACGACGGCAACATCGACAACTTGCGCATGCTCGAGCGGGCGCATGATTTCACCGAGATGGCCGTCGAGATCGAAGTCTGGGATCTCGAGCATTTGAATGGCATCATCGGCGGTTTGCGCGCCTGCGACGTCGTCAGCAAGGTTGAGCGCGTTTTCGAGTGACGGTTACCGCCAGGATGGAGACAATGACCAACTCACAAGTGCTCAAGTATCAGCGTCTGGGCGTCAATATCGACCACGTCGCAACCATCCGGAACGCCCGTGGCGGGCGCCATCCCGATCCCGTGCGCGCCGCCCAGATCGCGATCAATGCCGGCGCCGACGGCATTACCGCGCATTTGCGCGAAGACCGCCGCCATATTTCGGACGATGACATCGCGCGCCTGCGCCAGGATCTCACCCGGCCGCTCAATTTCGAGATGGCGGCGACCGATGAGATGATCGAGATCGCGCTACGCCATGCCCCACATGCCTGCTGTCTGGTGCCGGAGAAGCGCGAGGAGCGCACGACGGAGGGTGGGCTCGACGTTGCAGGACAGCGTCGCCAGATCGATCTCGACGGGGCGGTAAGCGCGCTCAAGGGGGTTGGTTCGCGCGTTTCGCTCTTCGTGGAAGCCGATCCGGGCCAACTCGATATTGCCGCTGAAGTTGGTGCCGATATCGTCGAGCTTCACACGGGGCGCTACTGCGAGTTGTGTCTGGCGGGTGAAACATCGGCTGCCGAGGCTGAATTGGAGCGGCTGCGCAATGGCGCCGCACATGCCGCTCAGCTCGGCCTCGAGGTCCATGCCGGGCATGGCCTGACCTTCAACACGGTCAAGCCGATCGCGGCGATTCCGGAGGTGGTCGAGCTCAATATCGGCCATTTCCTGGTTGGCGAAGGCATCTTCGTCGGGCTTGATCGTGCGGTTATCGAGATGCGCAAGATGATGAACGAGGCACGCGGTGCCCTCGTCGCACACCCGGCGGTACAAGCAGCATCATGATCATCGGTATCGGCAACGACATGATCGACATTCGCCGTATCGATGCCACCCTTGGCCGGTTCGGCGACCGCTTTCTCGACCGTGTGTTCACGGAAGTCGAGCGCACGCGCTCCGAGCGCAAGGCGCAGCGTGCCGCCTCCTACGCCAAGCGGTTCGCCGCCAAGGAGGCCTGCTCGAAGGCACTCGGCACCGGCTTTCGCCGAGGCGTCTTTTGGCGTGACATGGGTGTTGTCAATTTACGCTCGGGCCGCCCGACCATGCAGCTCACCGGTGGCGCCGCGGCCCAGCTGCACCGCATTACCCCGGAAGGCTTCACGGCGCAGATCGACCTGACACTGACAGATGATTTTCCCTGGGCGCAGGCAATAGTGATCATTTCGGGCATGCCCGGCGATCACGACCGCCGGGCGGGGCCGATTGGATGATGTGGCAATGATGTACGCGAAATGCTCATTAGTGCAGTTGCATGTCGCCATTGTTTGCCACGTGAGCGCTTTGCCGTTATAGCGGTCAGGCCGCCGCTTGGAGTTAATCCTCGAGCGAGCGGTTTTGTTGAGTTGTGCCATTGCCTTATTCACGCGCCGTTTGGTGCGCGAAAGAGGTGCGTTTGCACGGTGCGGGGCCTCCATAGCGCGGGGCGGAGTGAGTTTGCGGTCGGGTTCTGTCGTCGGGTATTCCATGACCTGCCGATTGACGGCTTGCCGCATGCGATGGAACTTTGGCCTTGGCTCATTGAAAGGAGTTTTGACGAGGGTTCCGGAGGACGAACATAGTTGCAGAGTGGACAGCGCACGATCGCCTGTCCGGCAAGATCAGCCGCTGGTTGGCTGGAGTAGGGCATGAGCAGCGACAGTGGAGCCAAGCACGAGAGTGTGAACGGGCTTTGGGAAACCGCCAAGATCATCATCCAGGCACTGATCCTGGCAATGATCGTGCGCGTGTTCTTCTATCAGCCCTTCAATATCCCGTCCGGCTCGATGAAGGACACGCTGCTGGTCGGCGACTATTTGTTTGTCTCGAAGCTTTCCTACGGCTACAGCCGCTATTCATTCCCCTGGGGCCCGAACCTGTTCGAGGGCCGCATTTTCGCCGGCATGCCGAAGCGGGGTGATGTTGCCGTCTTCAAGCTGCCGCGCGACAACTCGACTGACTACATCAAGCGGGTCATTGGTTTGCCGGGCGATGAGATCCAGATGGTCGGTGGTGTTTTGCACATCAACGGCAAGGCGGTGCCGAAGCGCCGGGTCGGCGATTTTACCGCGCGCAGCGAGTCCGGGCTTTCTTATCGTATCCCGAAATACGAAGAAACGCTGCCCAACGGCGTCAAATACCACGTGCTCGATGCAGAGCCGAATTCGCCGTTCGACAACACGCGCGTCTTCAGGGTGCCGCCCGGCCATTATTTCATGATGGGCGACAACCGCGACAACTCGACCGACAGTCGCGCGCAGTGGGGTGTTGGCTACGTGCCCTATGAGAACTTCGTCGGTCGCGCCGAGGTCATCTTTTTCTCAGGCGCCTTCGATGACCCGAAGGCCTTTCGCCTGCTGACGCCGTGGCAATGGCCGCTCGATGTGCGTTGGCAGCGATTCTTCAATCTGGTCAGGTGACCGGTGGCGCGGCCCCGCAAGTTTGCGGAACTCGAGTCCGCGCTTGGTTACGCCTTCAAGAACCGCAAGCTGCTCGAACGCGCGCTGACCCATGCCAGTGTGCGGTCGATCTCGGCCCAGCGTGAAGACAACGAGCGTCTCGAGTTCCTCGGCGACCGCGTGCTCGGGCTGGTCGTGGCCGAGATGCTGCACACCTCGTTGCCCGACCAACAGGAAGGCGAGTTGGCGCGCTATTTCAACCGCCTCGTGCGCGGTCAGACCTGTGCCGCTGTTGCGCGCGAAGCCGGCATCGGCGCCTATTTGATACTCTCCGAGGCTGAGGCAGACAGCGGCGGGCGCGATAAGAACACGATCCTGGCGGATGCCGTCGAGGCGGTGCTCGGCGCGGTGTTTCTCGAAGGCGGCTTCGAAGCGGGGCGTGAGGCGGTGCACCGGCTTTGGGGCAAGCGTTTCGAGCTTTCGGGCCTCACCGTCACCGATCCCAAATCGGCTCTGCAGGAATGGGCCCAGGGCAAGGGATTGCCGTTGCCGCGCTATGCGGAGGTGTCACGGGAGGGCCCTGATCACGCACCGAATTTCGTGTCGGAGGTGCGCATCAAGGGCCTGCTGCCGGTGCAAGGTACCGGCCAGTCGAAACGCCAGGCCGAGCAGGCCGCCGCCGCCGCGCTGATGGCCCGTGAAGGCGTCTCGCAGGGCGAACGGAGTTCCGCGAAGAACGAGGCGAGGAAACGGTGAGCGCCGGCGACACGCAGTCTGACGATGCAGCGGCTCAAAGTGACGAAGCGGCCGAGACGCGTTGCGGTTTCGTTGCCGTCATCGGCGCGCCGAACGCCGGCAAGTCGACGCTGGTCAATCGCCTGGTCGGCACCAAGGTCACAATCGTCTCGCGCAAGGTCCAGACCACGCGCATGCCGGTACGCGGCATCGTGATAGACGGCAATACGCAGATCGTCCTGATCGATACCCCCGGCATTTTCGAGCCGCGCCGGCGCCTCGACCGCGCCATGGTCGGCGCCGCCTGGAGCGGCGCTGGCGATGGCGATGCAGTGCTGGTCATGGTCGATGCTGCGAAAGGCATCGATGATGATGTGCGCCGCATACTGGCGGGTCTGACAAAGGTGACTGCCGACATCTTTCTGGTGCTCAACAAGGTCGACAGAATGACGGATAAGGCAGCCCTGCTGCCGCTTGCCGAGACGTTGTCTGCGGATCTCAATCCGAAGGGGGTCTATTTCATTTCCGCACTCAACGGCGATGGCGTCGATGCCTTGAAGGCGGACCTCGCAGCCCGCATGCCCGTCGGACCCTGGCATTTCCCGGCAGACGACGTCTCGGACCTGCCGATGCGCTTGCTGGCGGCCGAACTGACGCGCGAGAAGATCTATGATCGCCTGCATCAGGAACTGCCGTATGCCATCACGGTCGAGACCACCGACTGGAAGGAATTGCGCAACGGTTCGGTACGAATCGAGCAGACCATCTTCGTGGAACGAGACAGCCAGAAGAAGATCGTGCTCGGCAAGGGTGGCAGCGCGATCAAGCAACTATCGGCCGAGACCCGGGCCGAGCTTGGCCAAATTCTAGGTCAAACGGTACACCTGTTCCTGTTCGTGAAAGTGCGCGAAAACTGGGCCGATGATCCGGCGCGCTATCGCGAGATGGGCCTCGAGTTCCCGAAGAACTGAAGCAGCCGACCCGAAGGGGCGGGTCTCACATGGAATGGGTCGATGAAGCTTTGATCCTGTCCGTGCGTCCGCACGGTGAGACGGCGGCGATCGTCGAACTGCTGACGCGTGAGCACGGCCGTTATGTCAGCCTGGTCTACGGCGGCCGCAGTCGGCGCAACCGACCCGTCCTGCAAATCGGCAATCATGTTGACGTCACGTGGAAGGCTCGGCTTGCCGACCAACTGGGGCATGCGGAACTCGGCATGCGTCGCGCCTTTGCCAGCGAGGCGATGGACGACCGCCTGGCGTTGACCGGTCTTGGCGCGGTCGCAGCCCTCTCGCGCCTGCTCGCCGAGCGTGATCCCCATTCGAACCTGTTCGAAGTGGCGATGTTCGTTTTGGGCTTCCTCGATGATCCAACCGTTTGGCCGGCACTCTACGTGCGCTGGGAACAAGTGCTGCTCGAGGAACTGGGCTTCGGCCTGGATCTGAGCGCCTGTGCCGTCACCGGTGAGACCGAAGACCTTGTTTACGTCTCTCCCAAATCGGGCCGGGCGGTATCGCGAGCAGCTGCCGCGCCGTATGAAGACCGCCTGCTCGCCCTGCCGGCATTCATGCTGCCGGGCCGGCGGGGCGCCGTGGCTGCTGGTGATGTGCACGCTGGCCTAGCTCTAACCGGCCATTTCCTCGAGGCTCGCGTTCTCGCACCACGCGAGTTACGGATGCCGGATGCCCGCGCGAGTCTCGCGCGGCTGCTTGCGAAACTGGAGGCCTGAGGCACGACGATGCACGATGCTTTGCGGATAATTCATTTGCTCTCGGTAGCTGCCGGCGTCGGCCTGGTGGGAGCCAACTTCCTGACCATGCGCCATGCAGCATCCCTCGAACCGGCTCAACGGGGAACGCTTGCGCCGCTGCAGCGGCGTTTCGGTGCCATTGGCATGATGGCGCTGGTCCTGCTGTGGCTTACCGGCATCGCTCTCTACATTCTGAAGGGTTATGGGGCCACAATCGGTTCTTGGTTGATGATCAAACTCGCCTTTGTGGTATTGTTAAGTGGCCTTGCAGTTGCAGTGCGCGTGATCGTCGCGCGGGCAGCTGCGAATGGCACGGCGCCACCGCCGGCCACGATGCGACGTCTCATATCGATGATGTTCTTCTCCAGCGTTGTGGCCGTAATCTGCGCCGTGCTGGCATTCGGCAGCTTTGCTTGAAGGGCTTTATGGATTAATTCATCAGCCCGCCTGGGGAGGTTTGCAGAGCTGCCTACCGGAGGTTCACACCATCACGATGGGGAGGGAGGTGTGTGGCGGTGCGATAGAGCAAACCTCCGGTAGAACGATACCTGCAATCGCAGCGAATGCATCTGTGGCGGATGCATGCGAGGCAATTGATTGCAGGTAACCAGGGCGCGACCTGTTCAATGCGCAGAGATCCTTGGTCGGGTATGACCCGGTGTAACCCATGGACCATCTTACGCAATGAACGCCTGCATCACGCTCGAATACCTCATTCAAGACCGTGAACCGGTTTCGTGGCTTTTGGCCTGAAACGGTTCGGGTCTTAAGGCCGGCCGATGAGGAAGCGGGGAACCCTCACCGACCGGCCAGGACTCCGGCGGTAGACCCGAGCCCAACCGAGATGGCGCATGCAGATCACAGCCGTGGCAATGCCATCTTGATGTGGTCTGCGATGTCCAAATTTTATGAAAACTCTGTCCCCCGTATCCCTGTTGCCTACCACCCGTCCCAAGAGTGGTTGAACCGCTCGACACGTTGCATTTGGCTGTGGAAATGTGGCGAAAATTGTCTAATGGGGTGCTTGGGACGATCACTTGTTCCGTAACATTCGCTAATAATCCCAGTCTGTTAGCGAAATTCCGAGGGCTAATGACGAGCACAACGGGTGCAGAATCGACCGAAAATCAGGCATTTCTTCGCTCTTTCGGAACAATTGTTGTGCCTTTATGTTTCGCCCATGTGCCCTTCATGGATCAGGTGATCTGATGTCTGCACGTGCGCTCCAAGATTGCCGTTTGACCGTGACGGACGGGCCCTGGTCGTTCGCCTTGGACAATCATGACGTGATCGCCACGAACTGGTCAAGCGCGCGAGCGGCTAATCCGGAACTGTACAACGGCCCGGTCTTCGTACTCGAGAACTGGTCCGTCGACGGCGGCGTCTTTGCCGGCAGCGCGATCCGGGCGCGATTTGCCGATTATCTCTATTGGCGCAGTCAACCGGCACACGGGTTTTCGGAGGCATTTGCCTCATCGGCCGTGCGTTCGAGGGATGGTGCGGTGCTGTTAGCGCGGGCCAGGGCTGGAACGCTGAATGGCGGTCGTTTTGTTTCGCCGGGCGGTCTGATCGACGAGCGTGATGTCTCAAGTGGCCATCTTGACCCTGAAAGGGCTGCCGCGCGCGAACTGCTCGAAGAGACCGGGCTCGATGCCGCCGAGATGCCCCGCCGACCGGGCTTTCTGCTGGCGAGCGACGAGCGTTATCACGCGATTGCAAGTGTCTTCGACAGTGATCTTGCCGGCGATGCGCTCGTTGCCAGGGTTAGCGAGTTTCTTGCGAACGAGCCGCGTCCTGAGCTTGAAGCACCTTGCCTGGTGCGGACGATTGGTGACCTTGAGGCGCTCGACGTGCCGCGTTATACGCGCTTGCTGACCGAAGCGATCCTTGCGTCGGACCAAGCAGCCCTCAGATCATAGCGCGCTGGACCAAAGCGCGGTTGCGAAGCGAAAGGCCGGCGATGGAGCTTCAGTTCCACACACTAAATGTGTTCACGCGCGAACGGTTCGGCGGCAATCCGCTTGCCGTCGTCCTCGGCGCCGATGCGCTCGATACGCCAACCATGCAGAAGATCGCGGCCGAGTTCAATCTGTCTGAAACGGTCTTCGTGACCAAGCCGGACAATGGGGCCCATTCGGCCAAGCTGCGCATCTTCACGCCGAAAGCGGAGCTCGAGTTTGCCGGCCACCCAACCGTCGGCACGGCTGTCCTGCTTGCAGAGCTGCGCGCCTCGCAAGTCGGTACCGGTGGCAGTGCGCTGATCACACTCGAGGAAAACGTCGGCCTCGTTCGTGTCGGCGTGCGCGTTGCAGCGCCAGGTGCGGTGTCGTTCGGCGAATTCGACGGTCCGGTCATCCCCTTCGAAGCAGGCACAGCACCGTCGCGGGACGATATTGCCTCGGCTCTCGGACTGATCCCGAGCGAAATCGGCTATGCCAACCATCGGCCGGTGATCTTCGATGGCGGCTCACGGTTTCTGTTTGTTCCCGTTGCTTCGGCCGAGGTATTGGCCGGGTCGGCCGTCAATCTCGGATTGTGGCGCGGCGCGCTACGTGAAGCCGGCGGCGTCGGGGCCTACCTCTACTGCAATCAGCCGGGCCATGCGGCGGCCCATTTCCGCGCCCGCCTGTTTGCCCCTGCCCACGGCATCATGGAGGATCCCGCAACCGGATCAGCGGCGGCCGCCTTTGCCGGCGTCATCCATCAGTTCGACGGGCTGCGCGATGGTGCCCACAAGCGCCTGATCGAGCAGGGCTACGAAATGGGTCGGCCGAGCCAGATTGATCTGTCGATCGAGGTGGAACGTGGGGCGCTGACGGGATTGCGCATCGGCGGATATGCGCTGCGTACGACCTCGGGTGCGCTGAAGCTCTGATCGGCGTGGCATCAACGCTGAAGGTGGCCGGGGCAGTGAATGGGGCTTCCGTGGCCAGGATTTATGCGTTAAGAGACTGATAACGAGCGTGCACTAGCTTTGGTGGTCACGCTTGATCAACGCGCCACGATCGAGGACACCCGTGTCACACGACACCACACGTCTGATCCCGATTGGGAATAGCCCCGGCCGCTGCAGTGCCTGCGGCAATGGTGCGCGCGCCCTCCTATCACTGCTCCTTATCAGCCCCTGAGTTCCGGCAGCCTCGGTGATGGCTGAGGCGGGTACTTAGGGGGACAAACGCATTCCTGGCAACCAATCAGTGCCTGGCTGCCTCGTCATTGTGCATACGAGCGCGCCGGCCCGAAGACAAAAGGATCAAATCCGTGAGTGAACCATCCATTCCCGAAGCCGCCAACACCAACCGCGACAAGGTGTTGATCTTCGATACCACCTTGCGTGACGGCGAGCAGTGTCCCGGAGCGACCATGACATTCGAGGAAAAGCTCGAGGTTGCTGAGCTGCTCGACGAAATGGGCGTCGACATCATCGAGGCGGGTTTTCCGATTGCTTCCGACGGTGATTTCGAGGCAGTTGCCGAGATCGCCAGGCGCACCCAGAACGCGGTCGTCGCCGGCCTGTCGCGGGCCGGCATGAAGGATATCGACCGCTGCGGCGAAGCGGTGCGCTTCGCCCGCCGGCCGCGCATTCACACCTTCCTGTCAACTTCGCCGATCCACATGAAGTGGAAACTGCAGAAGGAGCCCGACGAGGTCCTCGAAATGGTCGTGGCCTCCGTCGAGCGCGCTCGCAATCTGTGTGACGATGTCGAGTGGTCAGCTGAAGACGGCACGCGCACCGAGTTTGATTTCCTCTGCCGTTGTGCCGATGCCGCGATCAAGGCAGGCGCGAGCACCATCAACATCCCCGACACCGTCGGCTATACGACGCCGGAAGAGTATTTCGAGATGTTCACGCGCCTGCGCGAGAACGTCGCCAACTCGGACAAGGTGGTCTGGTCGGTGCATTGCCACAACGATCTCGGCATGGCCGTCGCCAATTCGATCGCCGGCGTCAAGGCAGGCTGTCGCCAGATCGAGTGCACGATAAACGGCATCGGCGAACGCGCCGGCAATGCGGCACTCGAAGAGGTCGTGATGGCGATCAAGACCCGCGGTGATGTGCTGCCGTTCGAGACCGACATCGATACCACGATGCTGATGCGTGCCTCCAAGCTGGTCGCAGCGGCAACCTCGTTCCCGGTGCAGTACAACAAGGCGATCGTTGGCCGTAATGCCTTCGCCCACGAGAGCGGCATTCACCAGGACGGCATGCTCAAGAACGACCAGACGTACGAGATCATGCTGCCGGAATCGGTCGGTGTGCAGAAGTCGTCGCTGGTCATGGGCAAGCATTCGGGGCGCAATGCCTTCCGCACCAAGTTGCGTGAGCTTGGCTATGATGTTGGCGAAAACCAGCTGCAAGACGCCTTCGAACGCTTCAAGTCGCTCGCCGACCGCAAGAAGATCATTTACGACGAGGACATCGAGGCGCTGGTCGACGAGGAAATCGCAACCGCGAGTGACCGCATCAAGGTCGTTTCGCTGACCGTGATCGCCGGTACCTCGGGTCCGCAGTCGGCAACTCTGACGCTCGATATCGACGGCGAGCACAAAACAGTGCAGTGCACCGGCAACGGCCCGGTCGATGCCACTTTCAATGCGATCGGCACGCTGGTGCCACACGAGGCGTCGTTGGAGCTCTACCAGGTCCATGCCGTCACCGAAGGCACCGATGCCCAGGCCGAAGTCTCGGTCAGGTTGCAGGAAATGGGCCGCACCTCGACCTCGAAGGCGGCCGATCCCGATACGCTGGTTGCCTCCGCGAAGGCCTATATCGGGGCGCTGAACAAGCTCAAGCTCAAGCACGAGCGTGGCGCTCCGGCCCAGCACATGGCAGAAGATCCGGAATTGCGCCGCGGTCCGTGAGCATTTGCGCTAAACTCCGGTAACTGATTCTGCATTTGCAGGCGTAAGATGGTCGGCAGGCAAGGTTATAGAGCCTGCCGGCCAATCGCTCGTGGTGTCTTGGGATCAGCAATCTTGCCGTGAGTTCAGGATGTTATCTAAGAATTGACACAATGCGGATTGATTCGGCATGTAAGCCTGCGTGCTTGTGACGGGTTGTGCGTAGTGCCGATGAATCGGTCCGAACATACCGTCTTGGCGTGGTTCGAAATGACGAGCATCATGCCGATCAGGCTTTGCGGGAAGTGACGTGAATTTGCGGGGCATGCGCCGGTTTCAGTCCGGGCAGTGCGCCGCAGGCTCAAGGGTTCTGGTGTTGGCAGACAGGCAGTCGCAATCATTGGGCATCAGGGGCGAGCTGTGGCAGTGCTAGACAGTGTCGGTGGTGCTTTCTCCGATGACATCTCGATCGATCTCGGAACGGCTAATACGCTCGTGCATGTTGCCGGGCGTGGTGTGATCATTAACGAGCCCTCCGTCGTTGCGATATCGAATCGCAACGGCGTGCGCGAGATGATGGCGGTGGGCATGACGGCCAAGAAGATGGTCGGGCGCACGCCTGAGGCGATTGAGACCATCCGGCCGCTGAGGGATGGCGTAATAGCCGACTTCATCGCGACGGAGGAAATGCTGCGCCAGTTCATCCGGCGCACCAAGTCGATGCTCGGCTTTCGCCGTCCGCGCATCCTGATCTGCGTGCCGGCCGGCGCGACTCCGGTCGAGCGGCGCGCGGTTTACGAGACAGCGATGACTGCAGGAGCCCGGCGCGCCTACATGATCGAGGAGCCGGTTGCAGCCTCCCTGGGTGCCGGCCTGCCGATCGATGATCCCTCCGCCTTCATGGTCGTCGATATCGGCGGCGGTACGACAGACATTGCCGTGCTCTCGCTCGGCGGCGTCGTGCAGGCACGCTCGCTCCGATGTGCCGGTAACTCGATGGACGAAGCCATCATCCGGTTTATCCGCCGCCAGCATCAGCTTCTGATCGGCGACATCAACGCCGAGCGCATCAAGATCGAGGCCGGCACGGCAATGGCGACGGCCAACGGTCATGCGACCGAGATTCATATTCGCGGCCGCGATTTGCGCCAGGGCAGGCCGAAAAGCATTGTGCTCGGGCCCCATGACATCGCGACGGCGCTTTCCGATCCCATCGAGCGCATGGCCGAGTTCATCCAGCGTTCGCTCGAAGACCTGCCGCCGGAAGTGGCGACCGACATCTGCGAGCGCGGTATCTATCTGACAGGCGGTGGCGCCATGCTCGACCGGCTGGATCAGGAATTGGAACGACAGGTCGGCGTCAAATTCTACGTACCCGATAATCCGACCCATTGCGTGATCAAGGGGACGGCCTTGGTGCTCGAACATCTGGGCGAACGTGATCATCTGCTGATCAAGCCCTGAGGACCGGTTCACCCTGTTGCACAAGCGTTGACGTTTCGAGTTGCGCATGGGTGGTACAATGTATGCCGGAGGCGCGTGATCCGACAATCGCCACCAATCATCGTCTTTGAGCTGGGCAAGCGATGAATACCGTTAGGCACGACAGCTATCGACGCGGCGCTGCACAGCGCCGGCGCGATGGTGTCAGTGCCGTTCATTTCTTTCTGATGTTCATTGCTGCCGGCCTGCTCGTATTGAACCGGGTCGAGCATCCGCTCGTGGACTCTCTGACGGAGACCGGTCAGTCGCTCGTTCAGCCGGTGCTGGGCGGCGTCTCTTCTGTTGTCGTGCCTTTGCGCAAGCGTGTCGTCTACGCTTCTGAGTACATCACCCACGGCAATGAGGTCGAACGGCTCAAGCAGCAGCTTGCCGAACGCCAGCAGCTGGTTCGCCGCAGCACGGAACTTGCTCGCCGCAATCGGGAGCTTGCGGGTCTCGTCAATCTCGTCAAAGGGGCGCCCGTCGAAGCGGTGACAGCAGAGGTGATTGGTGGACCGCGCGGGCTGTTTGCGAAGTCGGCAACGCTTGCCGCCGGCCGCCTGCATGGTATCCGTTACGGTCAGCCGGTGTTCAGCGTCAAGGGATTGTTCGGGCGCATTGTCGCCGTCGCCGAGAAGACTTCACGGGTTTTGATCCTGAACGACATCAACAGCCGCATTCCGGTCGAGGTCGGTAAGCGCCGGTATCAGGCACTGCTGGTCGGAGATAACTCGGATCAGCCGATGCTGGTCTATCTCGACAAGGCCGGCCGTGTCTCCGTCGGAGATGCGGTCGTAACGTCGGGTGTTTCGGGGGAGTTTCCACGCGGGATTACCGTTGGCCATGTCATCGATGCCGCCGAACCGCCACGCGTCGCACCGCTGTCGGGTCTTCTGCCGGGCACTTACTTGAGCGTCCTGCGCTATGAGTTGCCCTCCATGCACGAGCAGACCGCGGACCGGCTCGGGGTTCACCGCCATGCCGTTGCCGGGCCGGGCCGGAGGAGGGCACAATGAACGCGCTCTACGCAGTTCTGCCGAGCCTCATCATCCTGTCCGTGCTGATGCTTGCTGTGGCGCCCTGGGGTGACGCCCAGCAGGCAAGGCTCGTCCTGCCGCTGCTGCCCTATATGGCAGCTCACGTCTTTCTTGCCCGTGGCAAGGGGCTTGTGCCATCGCCCGTGATGTTTTCTGCCGGCATCGTGATGGATCTCGCGACCCACGGACCGCTCGGTTTTTGGGCGCTGATCTATCTCTTTGCCATGCTGATCGCGCGACAGCTTCCCGATGGCCTGATGAGCAGTCGCCTGTCGCGCCTGTCGGGCCTGCTGCTGATGGTTTTCGTACTTGCTGCTGCCCAAGTGGGGCTTGCCTCGCTCTATCAACTCCGCTGGATCAACTGGCATGAAGTGCTCGCAGGTACGCTGATTGCCGGCCTGTTCGCGGCCGCCCTCGATCTCGTCTGGTACGAACGGCGCAGTGATCGCCATATCAACGTCACAACACGTGGCGCGCGCAGTGCAACGGGGCGGTGATGTTCGAGAGCTACGATGATGGCGGGCGCAATACGGTGCGGTTCTCGCGCCGGGTCGTACTGATCGGCCTGGCCCAAATGGCGGGTCTCGGCGTGCTGGCCGGCCGCCTCTACCAGCTTCAGGTGCTCGACCAGCGCCAGTACGGCGAGCTTGCGAAGTCCAACCGCACGACACGTCAGACGCTTGCACCATTGCGCGGCCGGATCTTCGATCGCGACGGCAATCTGCTGGCCGACACGGATGAGTTCTTCCAGGTGATGCTGACGCCGTCGCTTGCTGAGAACGTCGACCTGGTGCTCGACCGTCTCGATCGGATCAAGCCGCTCGGTGGCGCAGAACGCGAGCGCATCGCTCTGGCACTCAAGACGCAGCCGGCCAATTCGCCATTGCTGTTGGCGAAGGATCTAAGTTGGAAGGAACTGAGCGCGATCAACTTGCATGCGCCAGTTCTGCCCGGCATTCATACCGAGATCGGCGGCCGGCGCACCTATTACAACGGCCATCACGTCGGCCGCATCATCGGCTATGTCGGCGCCGTGGCGCGCTATGCCCTCGATGATGATCCGGTTCTGCGCCTGCCCGATACCCGGGTCGGCAAGGCCGGCGTCGAGCGCGGCCTCGAGAAGCGCCTGCGTGGCAAGGGTGGTCATGTCGTGCGCGAGGTCGACGCGCGCGGGCGGATTGTGCGCAACCTCGAGCAGGTCGACCCGAAGCGCGGCGCGGATGTTGCCGTCACGGTCGACGTCGCCCTGCAGCAGCGCTTGCTGCGCCGCCTGTCGCGCCACCGCCGGGCTGCGGCCGTGATCCTCGACATCGCCACCGGTGACATCGTCGCGATGGGCTCGTCCCCGGTCTTCGACCTCAGCCGGCTGGCCGATCCGATCAGCAAGAAGGAATGGCAAAAGGTCCAGCGCAAGCGGGATAACCCGCTGGTCGACCGCTCCGTTCAAGGCCTTTATCCACCGGGTTCGACTTTCAAGATGATCACCGCGCTCGCAGCTTTGGAGGCTGGCGTGATCGGCCGCTTCGATACCGTCAACTGCGGCGGAAGTTACCGGCTCGGCGGACGCCGGTTTCGCTGCTGGAACCGGTCGGGGCACGGCCCCTGTAACCTGCATCGCGGCCTGCGTGAAAGTTGTGACGTTTATTTTTACGAACTCTCACGCCGGGTCGGCATCACCCGCATTGCAGAAATGGCCCGCAAACTCGGCCTCGGCGTGCCCTTCGAGACAGGCATCGAGCCAATCAAAGAAGGTCTCATACCGGATCCTGCCTGGAAGCGCGGGCGTTTTGGGCGCCCCTGGTATGACGGTGAGACACTACATGCCGGTATTGGCCAGGGCTACGTATTAGCCACGCCTTTGCAGCTTGCGGTGATGACGGCGCGGCTTGCATCCGGCCGATTGATTGAGCCGACCGTGGTCCGGCCGCGGCTCGATCCGGTCGGTGACAAGCCGAAAGCGCTCGGCATCAGCCGGCGACATCTGGCAGCCGTGCGCCGCGGCATGTGGGCGGTGGTCAATGAGCGTGACGGTACGGGCAAGAAGGCGCGCTTCGACGATAAGGCGCTGCGGATTTACGGCAAGACCGGCACCTCGCAGGTTGCGCGGATTTCCTCGCGTGTCGGCAAGTGGAACCTGCCCTGGCACCTGCGCGATCACGCCCTGTTCGTCGGCTACGTCGCCGATACCAAGCCGCGTTATGCGGTGGCTGCAATCGTCGAACATGGCGGCAGCGGCGGCAAGATCGCGGCGCCACTGGTGCGCGATTTGATCGAGGATGCCGTCACCGTCGACCCGGCCGCCAAGCCGGTCTTTGCGGTTGGTGGAACGGTGAAAGGTTAGCGAGGCATGTCTCCCGACCAAGCGATGATCATAGTGGAAAATTCATGAGCACCGCCGGTTTCAACCGCACCTTCGATCTGACGATCGGCCAGAAGCTGATGCGGCTGCATTGGCCGTCGATGGTCATCATGGCGTTGATCGTCTCGATCGGCCTCACCTCGCTCTATTCGATTGCCGACGGTTCGTTTTCGCCCTGGGCGGAGCGCCATGTGGTGCGCTTTCTGATCGGCATGGGGCTGATCCTGGCGATGGCGGTGATGCCGCGCGAGGTTTGGGTTGCGCTGGCCTATCCAGCCTACCTGGTCGCGCTGGCGCTGCTGGGTGCCGTGCTTGTCTTTGGCATCGAGGCCGGCGGTGCGAGGCGCTGGCTGACGATTTTCGGCATCACGTTCCAGCCGTCCGAATTCATGAAGGTGGCGCTGATCGCGGCCCTCGCACGCTATTACCAGTGGATCAGGCCCAATCGTGTTTCAGCGCCGCTCATGCTGCTCGCGCCACTTGCCATGATCGCCGCGCCGGTGGCGTTGACGTTGTTGCAGCCGGATCTTGGCACCGCCGTTCTGCTGGCCGTTCTCGGTATCGCCATGATGTTCCTCGCCGGCGTACACATCCTCTACTTTATCGCGAGTGCTGCAGCTGCGCTGGCCATTGCGCCCTATCTGTTGTCACGCCTGCATCCCTATCAGCTCAAGCGCCTCGAGGTGTTCCTCGACCCCAGCCGCGATCCGCTGGGCGCCGGCTATCATATCGCCCAATCGAAGATTGCGCTCGGTGCCGGTGGCATGACCGGGCGCGGCTTCATGCAGGGTACCCAGAGCCAACTCGATTTCCTGCCTGAAAAACGCACGGACTTCATTTTCACGATGTTCGGTGAGGAATGGGGGTTTGTCGGCAGCGTCGTGCTGATTGCCCTGTTCGGTTTGCTGGCCCTGATGCTGCTGGTCATGGCGTTGCGCTGCGCGAGCCCATTTGCGCGATTGGTGATCGTTGGCGCCGGCGTGCTGATTTTCATCCACGCTTTCATCAACATCGCCATGGTCAGCGGCATCGTGCCGGTGGTTGGCGTTCCCTTGCCGCTGGTCTCCTATGGCGGCACGTCGATGATGACGACGATGATTGCGATGGGCCTTGCGATGTGTGCCTACGTCCACCGGGGCCTTGATTATCGTGGAGGCCGCATCGGCATGTTCATCTGATTGCCGTCGGGCGGAAGGCGCCGGCCGCCGCGCTCGGCGAGCAGCGAGACCTCGCTGATCCCGGCGGCCTGAATTGCAGCGATGACATGGACGGCATGGCTTGCGTTGGCCCGTGCATCGCCGATGACGACGAACGGTCTCCCGCGGTCCAATTGCATGTCCGCTGCCAGCACTGCCGACAGGTCAGCCAGGTGGAGCGCCCGTCCGCGGTAGGTCAGATGCCCGTCATCGTGAATGATCAGTTGGCCGCGCTCGGCACCTGCTGATTGTCCGGGTGCTTCGATCCGCACGAGTTTCAGGTCGCGCGTGTTGGATGTGCGCAGCGTGCCGGCAATCAGGAAAAAGATCAGGATCAGGAAGATGATGTTGATGAGGCCGGTGAGATCGGCCTCGCGCGTTTTCCGGGGTGGTGGTTCGAGACGCATGGTTGCCGCCTATGGCAGGACGCGGACGGCGTCGAATTCATGGCGCCGCACTTCGGCGAGGACCGGTGCCAGATCGCCGAGCGTCGCGCCCGGTCGTAGGGCAATCGCAACCTGCGACACCTTTCGCGCCTGCAGGTCCGCAAGCCGGATCGCGAAATCGGCGAATGTGACCGGTTCGCCATTGACCAGAATAGCCCCACCGGCGCTGACATTAACGAGGGCCGTTTTGTGCAAGGCCTCGCTTTGCGCCGCAGGTGCGGCCGCCGTGATCGGCAACGAGGTATGTTTCAGAAAGGTCGAGGCCAGCATGAAGAAGACAAGCAGCAGAAAGACCACGTCGATCAGCGGTGTCAGTGCGATCGGGCGGCGCTGATGGGCTGTTCTATTCAGCCGCATCAGTCAGTCTCGGCGTTTCGGTAGATCGCGGCAGGGCGGCGATGGGGCTGCTGTCGGGGGCCGTCAGAATGCGGGTCAGCGCGGTTTCGACCAGCGTCTGCTCGCGGGCAAGGCGTCCCTCGAACCAGTAGAGCGCGAGGTTCGCCGGAATCGCCACAGCGAGGCCGACTGCCGTCGTGATCAGCGCCAGCCAGATGCCGCCGGCTAAGGCGGCGGGGTCGGCCTCGGCACCAGCTGACTGCAGCGCTTGAAAGGCCGACATCATGCCGATCACGGTGCCAAACAGGCCGATCAGCGGCGCCACCTGGGCGGTCGCTTCAAGCACGCGCAAGTAAGCTCTGAGATCTCCGAGGTAGGCGAGCGCGGCGCTTTCGAACTCCTCACGGGCAAGGTCACGGTCATGACCGAATTGGCCGGCGCTCATTGCTTGAGCGATTAGACGGGCTCTCGGATGGCGCGAAGCGTTCGCGGTTTCGAGCGCGTCACCGGACCTTGCCGAACGCCAGTTGGTAACCGCGCGTTCGAGCGCAGAGTGCCGCCGGCCGATACCGTGCCACAGGAACTGGGCTGCCTTGGCAAGCGCAACCATCAGCGCTGCGACCGACATGAGGAGGAGCACGGCAACAATCGGGCCACCGGTGCCGGCAAACTCGCTGGTCCGATGCCAGAAATCGTTCCATATTTGCGCCAGCGCCAGGAACTCCACGCGTTGTTCCTCCAATGGGCTCTAATAAGTCAGTTTGACCTCGGTCCGTGACCGTGTCGTCGTTGCCGCCAGGCACTGCTCGGGCGTCAGTGCGGGCCCCGAGCATTTCGAGATCGAGTTAAACAAAATGCGGCCGATATCGGTACACGAGACCGCTTGCAGATCGAACTGCATGACACGCGATTTGTCCTTCGGCAGGGCGCCGGCTTTGACGGCCAACTGCGATGTGATGCGCTGGTCCTTGTCGAACAGCACGAGTTCGAACGTCAGTTCATCGAGCGCCGCGCCGAGCTGGTTCTCGATCAGCATCGACAGCCGGCAGGCCGCCTCTTTCGCCTCGAGGTTGTTGAGTTCGACGACCAGGCTCGGCTGCGATGCCTTTTTCTCGGTGTCCGCGTGCGCCGGTGTCAGCGCGAGCACGGCGAACGTGGCCAAGAGACAACCGGTAATCAGAACCTTCAGCCGGTATCGGGCAGCGTTAGACATAGGACGAGGTCTCCGTTGATGTTAGAGCAATCGGGACAACGACGGGTCCGGCAGGCGTTGCAGCAATGTGCACATCACAGCCGTAGACCTCACGGATGTTATGCCGTGTTATGACGTCGTCGGGCGATCCGCTCGCAGCAATGCGCCCCGCATCGAGCAGGACGACACGGTCACACCATCTCGCGGCAAGATGCAACTCATGGATGGAGAGCGCGATTGCCGCACCCTCGCCGGCAAGCTTGCGAAAAAGGGCGAGCAACATCAATTGGTGCGCTGGATCGAGGCCGCTGGTTGGTTCGTCGGCAAGCAAAATCGGTGCCTGCTGGGCGAGCGCCCGTGCAATCAACGCGCGAGCCCGTTCGCCGCCGGAAAGGGCGGTGATCGGCTGATCGCGCAGGGTTGTGAGGTCGGTTGCGGCGAGAGCGTTGTCGATTGCCAAATGATCTTCGCTCGTCAGGGCTGCAAATGCGGGACGGTGCGGCAGGCGGCCCAGTGCGACAATTGCCGTGACGTCGAGTGACCACGCAACATCGCGTTCCTGTGGCACGTAGGCCACGCGGCGGGCCCGTTCGCCGGCGCTCAATTGGTCGAGTGCGTCGCCGAGCAGGCGAACTGTGCCGGTGGCGGGCAGCAAGCCGAGGGCTGCCTTCAGGAGGGTCGATTTGCCGGCGCCGTTCGGCCCGAGAATGCCGACCACCTCACCGGCCCGGACTGACGTGCTGACGCCGTCGAGCACTCTGCGACGGCCGCGGTGGACCACGAGATCTTCGATGTCGAGCGCCATCACACGACCTCCTGACGGGCCTTGAGGACCAGCCAGACGAAGAACGGCGCACCGATCAGCGCGGTCAGCACGCCGAGCTTGATGTCACGGGCCGGCGCGATGAGCCTGACGGCGATGTCGGCACTTGTGACCAGGATCGCGCCGCCAAGCGCGCTGGCCATCAGCAGGCGGCTCGGCTGGCGCCCGACCAGCGGGCGTAAGACGTGCGGCACGACGAGGCCGACGAAGCCGATCGCACCGGCCACCGCCGTTGCCGCACCGACCGATATGGCGGCACCCAGCACGATCAATGTGCGCGTGCGTGCAAGCGATATCCCGAGGGAGGCGGCGACGTCGGCGCCGAGCGTCAGGGCATCGAGGGCGCGGCCGGCTGCAAGCAACAAGAACCAGCCCGCGATCATGAACGGTGCGCCGATCAGGACGTGCAGCCACGAGCGGTCGGTCAGCGAGCCGAGCATCCAGAACACGATCTCGAGCGCCGCGTAAGGATTGGGCGAGAGGTTGAGGGCGAGCGTGGTCAGCGCGCCGGCCAGCGTCGAGATCGCGAGGCCCGCGAGAATGAGCGTGATGGTGCCGGCATGGCGGCCGGCGAGCGCGTGGATCAGCCAGACGGCGAGCATCGCGCCGGCCATTGCCGCAGTCGGCAGCGCCAGCGGATAACTCGCCGCGAGGCCCGAATAGATTGCGAGCACGGCACCGAGAGCTGCCGTCGAACTGATGCCGAGCAGGCTCGGGTCGGCAAGCGGATTGCGCAGGTAGCCCTGCAGAACGGCACCAGCGAGCCCGAGCGTCGCCCCGACGAGGACGGAAAGAACGGCGCGCGGCAGCCGGATTTCGCGCATCACCAGGTTGGCCGCTTCGTTCGGGCCTCCCCACAGTGCTTCAAGCGAGGTGGCCAGCGCCAGTTCGGCCGGCCCGATCAGCAGGGAGACGACAAAGGCAATGGCAGCGAGCCCGAACAGACCGGCGATCAGGATGGGGCCCGTACGCTCGGTGGTCATGGCCGCGGCGCCTCCTTGATCGCGCGGGCGGCAGCGGCCAGACGCTCGATTGCCTTAACGGTAAACGGCGTGCCGCAGGTCCAGGTTCGGTCGGTCAGATGGTGTCCCCTCGTCTGCCCGGCCAATGCTTTGAGGGCCGGATGCATGAACACGTCGTAGGCCAGTGCCTCGCCGGTGCGCTGCCGACTCTCCGTGATGAGCAGGTCTGGCTTGCCGATGACCAGCAACTCAAGCGGCAGTTTGACCATGCCCTGCAAGCCAAGTTCATGGCCGAGGTTTTCGAGGCCGGCATGGCGTACGATCTGGGAGGCCAGCGTACCGATGCCGGAGGTGTAATTGTTGGCATAATACAAGGCCGCACGTTTGCCCGTGGCGCCGAGCCGGCTGCTGCGGGCGAGATCGCTGTCGACCTCTTCGATCAATTCAGAGGCTCGCTGCTCGCGCCCGAGCAAACCGCCGAGCCGGCGGATGTTGGCGCGAATGTCGGCTAAGGATCGCGCCGGATGGAACGTTTCAACGCGAAAGCCGAGGCGTCGGAGCATGGTCGAGGTCGCACGCCGCGTGAAGGCGCCGGCCAGAACCAGGTCGGGCTTCATGACGAACACCTCCTCGGCAAGGCCATGATTGGCGGGATAGTCCTTTGCTTCGTCCGCCATGATCGAGGAGCGCGGGTCCTGGGCGACGTAGGATACGGAGTGCAGCTGTCCGGGCGCTGCGATCAGCAGGGCGAGCAGGTCGGTGCACAGGTTGGTCGAGACGACACGCGCTGGCGGATCGGCGGCGGCGCTAACTGCCATGCCGACGCACGAGAACGCCACCACCGCAGCAAGTGCTACCGCACAAAACTTCCTCGACCTAGCCTCGGTCATGCTCCCTTCCCACCTTGCGTCACGTGAGCCGGCCTACCTGAGCGTTACGTCATCGGACACCGGCCCGCTGAGCTTCATTGTCAGTCCGGCATAGACGGCGAGATCGGATGTGCCGAAGCCGTTGATCGTCTGGTATTCCTGATTGAGCAGGTTCACGCCGCGGACATATGCCTGCAGGCGGTCGGTGATGTCATAGGACACCTTGGCGTTCCAGAGCACGTAATCATCGAGCGCGACGACATTGGGAAACTGCACGTCGACCGTGTCACGCACGATGTGCATCGTTGTTGAAACGCTGAGCTTCTCGATCGGCTCGATGTCGAGGCCGAGCGATACGACATGGCGCGGCACGCGAATGATGCGCGCCCCTGTGGCGTCCTCGGCATTGGTGTAAGTATAGGCCGCCGAGGCGGCGAGCCACGGCGTGAACTGCGCGCGCGCCGACAACTCGACGCCGCGCCGTTCTGTCCGGTCGGTTACGTTGGCGTAACCTGCCGGGAACGTGAAGACAATCAGGTTGTCGATGTCGAGCGCGAAGTAGGTGGCAGAGAACCGGTAGTCGCCGTTGGCAAAGGTCTGGTCGATGCCGGCATCCCAGCCGGCGCTTTCTTCCGGATCGAGGCCGGTATTGCCGAACGTCGGATCGAATAGTTCGAACAGGCTCGGTGCCCGGAAAGCGGTGCCGTAGCTCGCACGGAACTTGGTGCCGGTTTCCGGGATGAAATAGGCGCCGGTAACACGCCAGGTGTCGAACGTGCCGAACGCCGAATGGTCATCCCGGCGCACACCGGCAGTCAGGTTGAGGTTCTCGACCGGTTCGACGAGCGCTTGGGCGAAGATGCCGTTGGTGTCGGCCGCACCGCCGCTCGAACTTGTTACAGCCGATGTCTCATCGCGGTCGGCGCCGACGACCAGCGAGATGGCGGAACTGAACCTGGCAACGCCCTGATATTCATATTTGGTGCGTTCACTTTGGAACGTTGCCGGGAATAGGCCGAAATTCTCGCGGTCGATGATCGTGCGCTGGGCTGAGACCGTATTGACGAAGCGGCCGTCGAAGAGAGTCAATTCTGCGCCGCCGCGCACGGCTTTGAGGTCGAACGTGCTGCGCTCGCCAATCGCATCGATCGGCAGGCCGGTGATGAAGGAGAAGGCGTCGAGGTCGACATTGGCCTCGGTCGAACGCGCTGCGAAGAACAGGCGCAGGTTGTCGCTGACCTTGTACTGAGCGCGCCCGGAGAAGGTCACGTTTTCATAACCATCGCGTTCCGGATTGCCGGCATCTTCGTCGGCCGCCGAAAAGCCTGCCGTATCGATGCCCTGGGCGGTGACCGAGATGTCACCCCGTTCGCCGCCATAGGCAACGGTAGCGCTGCCGCGTTTAGTCTCGTAGCTGCCGCCTTCAGCGTTCGCCGAAACCGAAAGGCCGCGTTCGGGCCCGCGCGTCGTGATCGCGATGACGCCGCCAACCGCTTCGCTGCCGTATAGAGTGCTTTGCGGACCCTTGAGAACTTCAATGCGTTCGATATCGCCAACTGTCAGGTGTTCAAAGCTGGCGGCGGCCTGTGGAGCCGCGACATCGGAAACGTCCATGCCGTCGATCAGCACCTTGACGTACTGGCCGAGGGCGCCGCGCATCTGGATCGCCGGCACCGAGCCTGGCGGGCCGTTCTGCCCGAAGGTGACGCCGGGCAGGCGCTCGAGATAATCCTTGAGGAAGGTTTGCTGCTGCTTTTCGAGTTCGTCGCGCTCGATGACTTCGACGGTCGAGCCGACCTTGTTGATTTCGGCCGGAGTACGGGTCGCCGAGATCACGATCTCTTCGAGCGCCTGCTGGGCCAATGCGGGTGTGGCTAGCAGGATTGCCGCGGTCAATGCCGCAAGACCTCCGCGTGTCCTCTTGCGCTGCTGCCCCTCACCCCAACCCTCTTCCCGTGCGGTACAGGGTGCTATCCGGTTAAGTATTCCGCAAGACGATAGATGACCTTGGTCGATAAGAGCATTTCGACATCCGGGCGAATTCGAAACACGCTGGACGGACAACACACACTCCGTCATTCCCGCGAAGGCGGGAAACCAAGCGACCATCCTCCAGCACAGAGAAAATCGAGAATCGCTTGGGTCCCCACCTGCGTGGGGATGACGACTGTGGTTGTGGCTTCGGCCGTGCAGATTTTGCCCGGATAGATGTCGTGAAGTGCGGGGAGAGGGTGAGGGGCAGCAGCGCAACAGAGGGCCTAATGCGATTTCCCGCGACGGGCCGAATTTGGATGGATTGGACATGAAAGGGCTCCCGACTGATGCCGAAAGCATTGTCTGATGCGTGTTGGCTTGACCTAGCGGCCCGGGCTCGTCCCGAAAATGCCCTCGGGGTCCCAAGTGTCTCGAATGTCCCGAAAATCTGGTCCGGCTCGGTCGTCTCCAACGTGCAGCGTCAATGCTTCGACGTTTGATGCATGCCGGTCGCTGCTACGTTTTCGCATTCGCCACGCCCGCCGCGTGGTGAAAGAGCGACCATGTCCGGGCAGGTCTCCTGGCTTGCGGCTCCAGCGCGCTCTCTGCACCTTCCCGGGATTTTTCAGGCATCCCAGTGGTTTCAGGCAGATGACGCTCGCCGCTCACAGTTGCGGGGGCAGCCATGGATTTGCAGGCGGAAATACGTACCGCTGCGCACCATGTTCCCTATTAGCCGGTTCCCGGAAACGCCCGAGGCCCGGCACCTGGACGGGCAGGATCAAAGGCCATGCGAACGGCCCTGTCAATGATCGCTTGCAGCCGGAGGCGAAGTTTCCTGCATCGATGTGGCTCCGGTCGGCACTTGGAACAAACAATCGCCACGCTCGCGTGCCAGGTGCACCGGTTCCCGTTACAAGTGATCATTCAATGCTGCGTGCGCCCGACGTGCGGCTCGAACTATGCCGGCAAGCACGGCGATACATGCAAGCCTGAGGAAGAGACCGATGAGTGGCTACGAGCACATCGACGTGCCGGGCGGTGCGCCGCTCAAGATGTGGACCAAAGACGTCCAGATCGAGGACGCAGCGATCGCCCAGATGACCAACGTCGCGCGTCTGCCGATCATCCATAAACATGTCGCCGCCATGCCGGATTGCCACTGGGGACTTGGAGCGACCGTCGGCTCGGTGATCCCGACCAAGGGCGCCATCATCCCGGCAGCCGTCGGCGTCGACATCGGCTGTGGCATGATGGCCTGGAAGCTGACGCTTTCTGCGAAAGATCTGCCCGACAATCTGGCGCCGATCCGTTCCGATATCGAACGCGCCGTGCCGCACGGTTTCGTCTCGACCAAGGGCCGCGCGCGCAAGGGCGGCTGGGAGGTCGTGCCCAATTCCGTTGGCAGCCGTTGGCGCGATCTCGAAGACCGCTATCGCCTGATCATCGACAAGCACCCGAAGATTTCGCACAAGGGCCCGGCCCACCAGTTGGGCTCGCTCGGCACCGGCAATCATTTCATCGAGGTCTGCCTCGATGAAAGCGATGCCGTGTGGGTGATGCTGCACTCAGGCTCGCGCGGGCCTGGCAATGTCATCGGGCGCTATTTCATCGAACTGGCCAAGAAGGACATGGCCCGCCATTTCGCCAACCTGCCCGACAAGGATCTCGCCTACCTGACGCAAGGGACCGAGCATTTCGACGATTATGTCGAGGCGTTGGGTTGGGCGCAGGACTATGCCTGGGAAAACCGGCAGGCGATGATGGATGCGGTATTGCGCGTGCTGCGCGATCATCTGCCGAAGTTCAGAATTGGCGACATGGCGGTCAACTGTCACCACAACTATGCGACGGTCGAGAACCATTTCGGCGCTGATGTCTGGGTGACGCGCAAGGGTGCGGTGCGTGCGCAGAAGGGCGATCTCGGCATCATCCCAGGCTCGATGGGCACCGGTTCGTTCATTGTGCGCGGGCGGGGTAATGCGGATAGCTTCTGCTCGTGCTCACACGGTGCGGGCCGCGCGATGTCGCGCGCGGAAGCTCGCTCGCGCATCACCCTGAAGGATCACCGTGCGGCGACCGAGGGCATCGAGTGCCGCAAGGACAAGGCGGTGATCGATGAGAGCCCGGCGGCCTACAAGGACATCTCATCGGTAATCGCCGCCCAGGAGGATCTGATCGAGGTCGTCCACACGCTGCGTCAAGTGGTCAACGTCAAGGGTTGATCACTCGCGCTTTGGCAGGATCGCCGCACGGGTGTCGATAATGTCGCCGAGGGCATCGACAAAGCCGTCAAGGTCAGAGTCGCTCACCACGATCGTCAGGGCGATAAAGCCGCGCCTGGCGATGTAGTAACCGCGCTCGATGAGATCGAGGAATATCAACTCGCGGATCCGGTCGTCGGCGTCGCTCAGATCATCGGCGTTTCGCACAGGCCCGATCACCGGATGAATGTTCATCAGCGAGCCCTGGCCGGTGGCGCTGAGGCCGACGTTGCGTGCGCTGAACAACTCATTGAGCCGTGCGCGCAGCCCGTCGCCACGCTGATGCAAGGCCTCGGCAACGTCAGGCGTGAAGGCTTCGGTCACGGCTGCGATGCCGGCGCCCATGGAGAGGACGTTGTTGTTGAAGGTGCCGGCATGCGGCAGCGCATCGGGTGACGAGGGATCGAAGGCTGCCATGAGGTCGGCGCGTCCGCCGAAGGCTCCAAAGCTCATGCCGCCGCCGATCCATTTGCCGAGCGTCATCAGATCGGGCGTCAATCCGAGCATGGCGTGAGCGCCGCCGCGTCCGAACCGGGACGTCATCACCTCGTCGAGCAGCAATAGCGTGCCGGCCTTTGCCGTCTCTTCGCTGAGCATCGCCATGAAGGCCGGGTCAGCGGGGATGCAGCCGGCCGACCCCTGCATCGGTTCGACCATGACGCAGGCCAGATCGGAGCCGTGTTCCCGGATCAGTGCCCGCGTCGCTTCGATGTCATTGTAGACTGCTTTGACATAAGGGTAGGGCGCGTTGATCGGGCTGCCCTTGCCGGCGAAATAGAAAAGCCCGCCGTGGTAGCCGCCCTGGAAGACCATCACCTTATCGCGGCCGGTGGCATGGCGGGCGAGCGAGACGGCCATCAGGTTGGCTTCGGTGCCGGAGTTCGTGAAGCGCACGCGCTCGATCGCTGCGAAGCGCTCCGTCACCAATTCGGCAAGGCGCGCCTCCAACAGGTTGTGGGCGCCGAAATTGATGCCATTCTCGATAGCGTCTGCAATCGCGGTCCGGATCACGGGATGCGAATGACCGAATACGCCGGCGGTGTATTCACCGAGCAGGTTCAGGTAACGATGGCCGTCGATGTCCTCGATAAAGGCGCCGCTGCCCTTTCCGATGCGCAGTGGGAAGGGGCCGTGATAGAGGATGGTGCGCGTGTTGCCGCCGGGCAGGTGTTGCGATGCCTTGGCATGGATAGCCGCCGTTTTCGGGCGAGCGTCGGCGTAGGTTTCGCGGGCATCGGCCAGCGCGCCGTCGAGTGACAGGTTCTGGAGCATGGTTTTCGCCCTTTCAATTGCAGCCGCTCAGATCAGAACGGGCTGTCGGTCACGTACTTGCGTTTGTCTGGCGGCACGGTTTCCGGCTTGATCTGGCCGCCGGCGATCAGCGTGTTCCAGAAGGTGTAATCGGCCTGATGCACGATCATGCATTCGAGGCTGCGCACGAGCAACTCGCCCTCGCCCGAGTGCGCCATGGCGACATGGGCGATCTCTTCGGGCAGGCCGACCGTCAGGCAGATGTGGGCGCCGTAGGCTGGGTGGCGGATCGACGGCCGGCCCGTCTGCTTTTGCGAGGCCTTCCAGCGGGCCCGGCGTTCGGGATCGAACTCCCAGGCCTTGCCGACGTCATGCAGCAGGCCGCCGGCGATGATGGTGTCCATGTCGATGGCGAGTTCCGGATAGGCCTGCTGCATCTCCCGGGCAATCGCAATGGCCAGTCGCGTGACGCCGCGCAAATGGTCGGTCTGATCGCCGCGCTTCGCTTCGTTGACCTCCGGGTTGCCGGCCGGCGGGATTTCGCGAATGGACGCAAAGCTCGATTGGCTGAGCGCCAGCGCCCAGGCATCGATCGCCTTCGCGCGAAGGCCTGGATCGGTGATCTGGTCGATCTCGGGCAGTTCCTCGCACACTTGCGCACGCAGCGTGTCGGTGATCTCCGCGGCACTCATCAGCGCTTCTCCGTTGAGCTCAGTTGACGGCCATGATGCGGCCCATGGTGGCGCCGATCTCTGCGTTGATGACCAGATCGGCAAGGCTGTCCTGGTCGGTCGGTTCACGATTGACGATGGCGAGCCTGGAACCGTTGTGCTTGGCCATAATCGGGAAGCCGGCCGCAGGGTAGACGACGAGCGAACTGCCAAGCACGATGAACAGGTCGGCATCCAAAGTTGCTTCCGTCGCGCGTTCCATCTCGTCTTCGGGCATCGATTGGCCGAACGAGATCGTGGCGGTTTTGACGTGACCGCCGCAGACCGTACAGAACGGCAGGTCCTCTTCGTTCGCAAAAATTTCGCGGACCCAGTCGAGTTCGTAGCGCTTCTGGCAATCGAGGCATTTGGCGTAGGTGGTGTTGCCGTGCAACTCGATGATCTTGTCCGCCGGCACGCCTGATTTCTGGTGAAGGCCGTCGATGTTCTGCGTGATCAGTGCCGTCAACTTGCCGTTGTCGCTGAGCTTGGCAAGTGCGCGGTGACCGGCATTCGGGGTCGCCTTGCTGGTTACTTCATCGGTCGCGAATTTGCGCCGCCAGGTTTCGCGTCGTGCTTCGGCAGAAGCGATGAAATCGCGAAAGTCGATCGGCTGGTACTTGGTCCAGATGCCGCCGGGTGAGCGGAAATCGGGAATGCCGGATTCGGTCGAAATGCCGGCACCCGTAAAGGCGACGATGCGCCCGGCCCGATCGATCATCTCTTTCAGTTTATCGGCATCGCTGTCTGCCATCGGTCTCTCACCCGGTCAGAAAAAAAGGAGGGTCGGGGAGGATCTTCCTCCCTGCGGGGTGTGGGGCCGGCCCCGCTCGCGCCGCAAGGCGGGATTATCGGCCGCGGCGGCGGCAGAGGCAAGCAGCCGCCTCAGGCAAGGTGCCCGGCGAGGGCCGCGATCAGCGCATCGGCGGCTTCACCGTCGACGTCGAGGTGGGTGACGACCCTGATGCGCCGTTCACCGAACGCGCCGATAATGACGTTACGTTCGGCGCATGACTGGACGAGCTGTGCCGCGGTTGGTGCGTCCGGTGTCACATCAAAGATCACGATGTTGGTTGCGACCGGCAGGACGCTGGCGACTTTCGGCATGGCACCGAGACGTTCGGCGATGGAGGCCGCGAGCGCATGATCCTCCCTGAGCCGCTCGACGTTGTGATCGAGCGCATAAAGGCACATCGCAGCCAACACGCCTGATTGGCGCATGGCGCCGCCGAGTTGCTGTTTGACTCGCCAGGCCTTGTCGATGAAGTCGTGCGAACCGGCAAGCGCTGCACCGACCGGAGCGCCGAGGCCCTTGGAGAAGTCGATCCAGCACGAATCGAAGCCGGCTGCCCAGGTTGCAGCCGGAATGCCGGTCTCGACGACGGCATTCATCAGGCGCGCGCCGTCCATGTGGGTGGCTAGACCGGCATTGCGGGCAATCTCGGTCACGGCATTGACCTGTTCGAGCGGCCAGATCGCGCCACCGGCGAGATTAGCGGTCTGCTCGACGCATAGCAGCCGGCTGACCGGGGCATGACGCGACGGCGATCGGATCGCAGCCTGGACCTGTTCTGCCCTCAACGCGCCATTGGCACCGTCGATCGGATGCACGAGTGCGCCACTGAAGGCCGCGGCGGCACCCGCTTCGGCATTGATGATGTGGCTGGTGCGATCGCAAATGATTTCCTCACCCGGCCGAATATGGACGTTGACGGCGATCTGGTTGCACATCGTGCCGGAGGGCAGGAATATGGCCGCTTCCTTACCGAGCAGGTCGGCGACGCGTTGGCACAAGGCGTTTGTTGTCGGGTCCTCGCCCTTTTGTTCGTCACCAACTGGAGCGTCGAGCACGGCACGCAACATGGCAGCTGAAGGCCTGGACTTGGTGTCGGAGTAAAAGTCGTACATCGGGGATCCTATGTGAGCGAAGCGGAAGCGTGGTGACAACTGCAGCAAGTGCTCCGCAATTCACCAGCACCTACCCGCGATCATCGAGATCGGCCGGGACCTGGAGGCCCATCGAAACGTAGACGCTGACCAGATCGTCGACACGTTCCTGGGCCGGCTCGATCCAGGATTCCGGCACGTAAATGAGTGCTCCGCCGAACGGCACCGGCGCAGAGGGAATGAGAACGGCCAGGTATTTCTCACCGCCGAGATCGACCGGTGTCGATGACGGCAAGAGCGCCAGCACGGCGGCGCCCGGCTTACCGCCGAAAAAACACCAGGCAGGTTTCATGTCCTGCAGGCTCTGCCCGTTCTTGTTATCGAGCATCGAAACGATCCGGTTCGATATGTCGTAGAGATAGGAAACGATCGGAATGCGCCGGACGAGGCCGTCAACGATGCTGGCCAGCCAGGCACCGATACCGGATTGAACAATCGTACCGAGAACGAAGATCGCCCCGAGGATAACCAGGATGCCGACCACATAAGGCGCGATCCGATGCACCTCGCTACCGAGGCCGAGCGAGACCAGGAATTCACCAAACGCACTGCTCGGGCCGATGTAGAGGTTCAGGAAGTTGGCAAGCCAGGAGATCGCGAAGATCGTCAAGAGCAGCGGCAGGGCTGCCATCACTCCGGCAAGAAACGTTTGGACTATCCTGTTCACGGTCTTGGCTCCGCTCGCTGACTAACTGGTCGGGGGCTCACGGCGCCAGTTTAACCGAGACTTGCGCTGCCTCGAAAGGGTGTTCATGGCAACTGGTTTTCGTCCTCGCCGTGGGCCGCCGCCAACCGGGGCGGCGGCATCGCAAGCTGCCAGGCTGTCTATTCGACGGAATCAGACATCGAAAAAGACGGTCTCTCGTTCGCCCTGCAGGTGAACGTCAAAGCGATAGATGCGCTGGCCGTCACGCTCGTCGAGTGCCGCCACTAATGTCGCGCGTCGCGCTTCGGGAACCAGGCTCAGGACCGCGTCGGCTTGCTGGGCTGCCGCGTCATCGGAAAAGTAGATGCGGGTGTAGAGATGCGAAAGCAGGCCGCGGGCAAACACAATCATGTTGATGTGTGGTGCCTGGCGGCCATCGACCGAACCGGGCTTGACGGATTCGAAACGGTAATTGCTGCCTGCCTCGGTGCCAGTGCCATAACGTCCGAAGCCCATGAAGCCGATGTTCGAGGCGCGCGGATCGCCCGGATGTGCATAACGGCCCTGCGGGTCGGCCTGCCAGATTTCGATCATGGCATCGGGCACGGGTTCGCCTTCGCCGTCGAATATCCGTCCCTCGACGATGATGCGGGTGCCGTCGATGTCGGGACAATCGGCCAACAGGTTGCCAGCTGCGATCTGGTCGAAGGGATAATCGTACTGTTCGGCGGTCAGGCCGTAGGCAAAATAGGGGCCGACCGTCTGTGATGGCGTTTGCTTGCGTGACACGGTCAGGTCTCCATCGGCGTTTGGTTGCGCCCGCGCAAGATGATGTCGAAGTTGTAGCCAAGCGCGAAGCCTTCCTGCGTGACGTCGAGGGCGAATTCGGAAATCAGCCGATCGCGAGCTCCGGCGGGCGTGCCGAGGAAGATCGGATCGAGGTCGAGCAGCGGGTCACCCGGAAAGTACATCTGCGTTACCAGGCGTGTCGCAAAGGCGGGGCCGAATAGCGAGAAATGGATATGGTTCGGCCGCCAGGCGTTCGTGTGATTGCCCCAGGGGTAGGCGCCGGGCTTGATCGTGACGAACCGGTAGCGCCCGTCACCATCGGTGACGCAGCGTCCACCGCCGAAAAAGTTCGGGTCAAGCGGCGCGTCGTGATCGTCGTTGATGTGGATGTAGCGCCCGGCCGCATTGGCCTGCCAGACCTCGATCAACGTGTCGGCCTGTGGCCGGCCGTCTTCATCGAGCACGCGGCCTTCGACGATGATGCGTTCGCCGAGCGGTTCGCCGTCCTTGACGCCGTTACGGGTCAGATCGGCGTCAAGCTCGCCAACGCTTTGGTGGCCGTAGACCGGGCCGGTCAGTTCTGAAAGACTGGCCGGCAGCGCAACCAGCGGCTGGCTCGGCGCACGTAATGCGGTCGACTTGTAGTCCGGGTAAGCGTTGGGCGGATGCGATGCCCAATCGCGCGGATTGAAGGGATGATCCTCGGCCATGGCCTGCTCCTCGCACTGCCTTTGCGATCAGGTTCGCAATGGCAGCCGAGGTTATCGCAACTGGCGTATTGTTAAAACTATGCTTGCCCGGATTTTGCAAAAAGGACGCAACCGATGAAATCCGGCCGGCGCGAGCCGGCTGTAGATGCCTTCAGGCAGCCGCTGTAGCGTGCGGAAACTTGGCCGAGAGTGCTGCCCGGTCGAACGGCACTGTCACATAATCCGAAGCCCCTGTCGTGATCGATCGGGAAATGTCGAGCGGGTCGTTTTCGGTGGTCGCGTAGACGATATGGGGCTGCTGGCCGGGAAACTTGTTCCTGAATGCAACGAGGAAGTCGAACCCGCTCATGTCGGGCAGATCCCAGTCGAGGAAAATCGCATCGGGCATTTCGTTTCGGCATTGTTCAAGCGCCTGCTCACCGTTCTCGGCTTCGACGACAAGATAGCCAAGGTCGCTGAGAATGGTGCGGGCCACTTTGCGAATGACGCTGGAATCATCGATGACAAGGCATAACTTCATGGCGTGGGCCTCATGCTGGACCGGAGGGGTGGCTAAACCGGAAATGACCTGTGATCCGCTGTCATTTCAGACACGTAGGCAAACCGGCTTCGGCAGGCCACGTGTCAACAGATGCAAGTCTCCGCACGGATTATCATCGCCGAGCGTTAACAGTTGGTTGCTTGCAGCCCACCGGAAACCATGTCGTCGTGTCGAGAAGGCTCAGCCCGACCGTGCCGTCAGGACGACACCCTCATCGTTCTCGTCGATTGCGATCGTCGAGCCGACGTTTTCGGCGAGCCGCCAAGTGTAGTAGGCCTGCACCGACATCGCATCGATTTCGGGCATCTCGCCGGTCAGGATGTTTGCCAAATATTGCGGCGGTCGTGCCTTGCGGCCGGTGCAGATGACCTGGAAGACAGGCTTGGTCAGATCATCGTCGATGCGCACGTCTATGGTGCCGCCGCGCGGTAGGGCATTGACCGAGATGGCAATCAGGTTGAGCAGCAACTTGACCTGGTTCTTGGGCAGATAGCCGCTCGGTGACTGCCACGAGATCGAATGCTTGCCTTCGCCGATAAATCCGATCGAGATCTCGCGCGCCGTCTCGAGATCGATCTCGGCACCGGCCGAACCGGCAGCTCCGAACGCGAATCGGGCAAACTGCAGGCGGGCGGAGGCCTGGACGGTGACGTTACGGATGACGTCCATCGCATAGTCGCGCGAATTCGGATCGCTGTCCTCGCCCAGGATTTCAAGGCCGTTGTAGATTGCACCGACGGGGCTGATCACGTCGTGGCAGATCTTGCTGGAAATCAGGGCGGCAAGTTCGAGGTCTGAAGGTTCGGCTGATTGGTTCATGTCGGCTCCGGTACGGATTTGATCAATAGCCACGCCATCCGGTGCCCAGGAAACGAAGGAACCGACGCGAGCGAACCAACCGATGACGGGAGAGGCAGACGATTGGCATCTACATACAGTGATCCGCGATGCGATACCAGGAAGATGGCAGCTGATACCGGTTCCCGACGACGGGTTTTGGGGAGAGCGTTGCCATGAAGCTGCGGTTGCCTGTGCTTCGCCAAGTATCCCGGAGCGTCAATCTGGTCGGTTGCAGCCGGAACCGATCGATGCCAGTCGGGCCCTGACATGGGAGATTTCGCAATGAACCTACCGACGCATGACGAATTGGCAGCAGCCCTGCTGCCGGCCGCGGCGCGGGCTGCTCGCCTCGAACTCGAATACTTGCGCAACAAGCCGACGGTCGAGCGCAAGGCCGATGCCTCGCCGGTGACCATTGCCGACCAGGAGGCCGAAGCCATCATCGTCGAGGCGCTAGGCCAGGTTGCAGGCGATGTGCCGGTGATTGCGGAAGAACTTTATAGCGCGGGCCATTCTCCGGAGATTGACGGCACGTACTTTCTCGTCGATGCACTCGATGGCACGCGTGAATTCGTCAAGGGTGGTACGGATTTTACGATCAATGTGGCGCTGATCAAGGATCATATCCCGACGTTCGGGTTGATCCTGCTGCCGGTCAACGGCGAACTTTATCTGACGACGGCGCCCGACATCGCTGTTTGCACGGTACTCGACCTGTCGCACGACACGGATCTTGCCGAACTCGATTTGAAACCCCTGCGCACCCGCGAGCCCGATCCCGCGGCTCTGGTGGTTGCATTGTCGAGTTCGCATCCCTCGGCCAAACTCGAACGTGAGCTCGATGGCAAGCCGGTCAGCGGCCGGGTCGAGGCCGGCTCATCGCTGAAATTCTGCCGGGTTGCCGAAGGTCGCGCCGATTTCTATCCGCGGCTCGGATCGATTAGCGAGTGGGATATCGCTGCCGGTCATGCCATCGTGCGGGCAGCCGGCGGTGAGGTCACAGGACTGGATGGTGTCCCCCTGCGTTACGGTAATCGCGACGGCGGCTTTCGCACGCTGCCCTTCGTTGCCTGGGGCCGCGAGCACCTCAAGAACGTGCTGCATTTCACGCGGGAATGAGTTGGCGCCCCTCTCGAAGGTGCGATATCGAACGTGATCTTTGTTCAAGCGAGGAATCATGGGGTTTTGCGCCGCCAAACAGTCGTCTGCCCGACGCGCTTCAGCCATACTTTACCTATAGTTGATGATCGATCATCCAGCGCGTATGACGCCGGGTTCGCGAATCCGGCACAATCAAGGTTGGACCCGCCAACCGGTCGGAGCGGGCCCGAAGCTCTCGCAGATCCGTCATTCCGGAGCATGCCAATGGCAATCCTTCGAACAACTGCCCGTCTCTTGTTTCTGATAGGCGCGGCGACCGTTGCGGCACCGTTCGTCTCGGCGCAAGAGCAATTGCCCTGGCAAAAGCCTTACGTGGAAAGCTATCGCCCGGAATCGCAGGCCGACGTTGTCAACGGCTATCCGGAACAAGGTGTCGGGCGATACGCGAGCCCGTCCCTCGGGCGAGACGACCGGGCGCCGAACCCGTACGGCTCGAACGGCGCAGCTCAGCCGCCGCGGGTCTATAACGAATCACGCCAGGCCTATCAGGCGCCGGCGGCCCGCGAGCCCTACGATCCGGCCTATGGAGCGCAGCCCCGTTCGATCCAGCCCTATCCGCGAACCGCACCGGCGACCGGATATCGTGATGACTATCCAAGCATCCAAAGGCGCCAATACGGTTCTGAACCGCCGGGCTACGATCAGGGACGTACAGCCGGCTACGATGACCGCAGATTGGAGCCGCGCCCAGGCGTCCCCGATCCCGGCCGGACGACCTATTCACGCAATGAAATCGTCAACGCCGGTCATCGGTTTTTTGGTTCACTGAGCAGCGGCCTGGCCAAGGCCATCGAGTACGTCTTCAAGCAGTCCGGCCGGCCCAACGGCTACATCCTCGGCGAGGATGCAGGTGGCGCCTTCGTTGCCGGTCTGCGCTACGGTGAGGGACGTCTCTACACCAAGCACGCGGGTACCCATCGCGTGTTCTGGCAGGGACCGAGCATCGGCTATGATTTCGGTGGTGACGGCACGCGGACCATGACGCTGGTCTACAACCTCAGATCATCGCGCGACATTTACCGCCGGTTCGCGGGCGTTCAGGGCTCGGCCTACCTGGTCGGCGGTGCCAGCGTGCAGCTGCTCAAGGCCAGCCATGTCACGCTCGCACCGATTCGTACCGGCGTGGGGCTTCGCTTGGGCGCGAATATAGGCTATCTGAAATACACGCGGCGTCCGACCTGGAATCCCTTCTGACGCCGGTTTTGGTGTCAGTGCGCCATGGAGGTCGGCGAGGTCACGCCGATCGCGCGGCGCAGGAGCTAACGGGTGCTGACGTTTCAGTCCATCATGTTTGTACTGCTCGGCTTCCTGTGCGCGGTGCTGCTCGGCTTCATCGTTGCGCCCGCATTTTGGGCGCGCGCCGTCCGGCTGACGACGGAACGGTTGCGCGCCACGCTGCCGCTCACGGAGGCGGAGATCCGCGCCGAGCGGGACCGCCTGCGCGCTGAAAACGCCATCCGGGTCCATCAACTGACATCCAGGATCGAGCGCGCCCGTCTTTCCGATGCCCGCCAACGGGTCGAGATCGAGCGCCGCGATGCCTCGATCAGTTCGCTCGAACGCCGTGTCAATGCCGCCGAAGCCGAACTCGAGGCCAGCCAGAACGCCTGCCGGGTTCTCGAAGATAACCTGCATGAGCGCGTGCCGGAGATCGAGCAACGTCTGATCGAGGCCGGCAAGCTGCTGGCCGAACGCGATGCCGAGATCAATGCCCTGCGCAACGATAGCGCGACATCGCTGCGCGCGCTCGAGGAGGCGATGCAGATCAACGTTCAGCAACGGGCCGAGGTCGAACTCCTGCAGTCGGCGGCTGCCGGGCGGCGGTCAAATGCCCAGTCGGCGCGTACGACAGGTGAATCGGAAGAAGCACTTCGTGCCGAACTCGACCGGTTGCAGGTCCGGACCCGCGAGCAGGCCGCCCTGATCAAGCGCCTCGAGGGCGGTGGCCGTGTCGCCCCGTCACCGGCGGATGAGCCAGATTCTGGTGCCGAATCGGCCCGCCTCAAGGCGACGCTGGATGAGCAGGCGGCAGCCATAGCCGGCTTGCAGGCAGAGCTTGCCGTTTTCGAGCGTGAGGCAGCCGGCAAGGGGCCGGCCGCGCACGACAGCCGCACGGCTCTCGAGGCACGCATTGCAGCGCACGAAAGGGAACTGGAAGCGCGCTCACTGACGATCGCCAAGTTGCGCAAGGAGTTGGCCGAGGCCAACGAGCGAATTGCCAAGCAGGCCTCATACTACACCGATGAGCTGCGCCGGCTCGGCGCGAGCCCGCCCCCGGCCGAACTCTCCGGTCCGCCGCACACGGCGCCTTCCTCCGCACCGGCGGCCTCCGGTGAACGGATCGCGCTCAAAAGTGCCAAGGGCGGACTTGGCGCTTTGCTCGATGACATGGAAAAACCCAGGGATGAACCCGCTGGAGTAGAGGCCGAAGGTACGAGCGGTTGGCCGCGCCCGGCAGATGCCGGCGAGGCCGCGAGCTTGCCCGGCAACGGCAAATCGGCCGCGCCGTCGGGCAACGGACGGTCCAATGGCGCTTCGGAGGCTGGGCAGAAGGCTGAAACGCCCAAAGTATCGCTATCCGGCCAGGCCGAAGGCGATGACGATCACGGCAGCATCCCGCGCCGCAAATTGATGGAGCGCATCGCGGGACTCGCCAAGCGCTGAAGTGGGGCTATGTATCATCTTGGGGGATGGATTGGATTTAAATGCCATAGTTGGTTAGTTCAGCTGCACGGCCCAATGCCCCTCACCCTAACCCTCTCCCCGTGAAGTACGGGGAGAGGGAACTCGGCCCGTCGTTTGGCTGAAAACCGTGCACCATAGCACGGCCGGATTCCCTCTCCCCGTAGCGCCACTTCGGCGCGTACGGGGAGAGGGTTAGGGTGAGGGGCATTGGGCCGTGCAGCTGCCCCGAAGATGCGCGAAATGCGAAAACCGAGAGCCGCAACTTGAGTGATAATCAGCAACGGCCTATTGCGGCGGTTTCGGCACGATCGCAACCTGGCTGACGACCTTGCCCGTCTCGAGATCGAGGACGACGATGCTCGGTACACCGGTCTGAGTATAGTGCACCAGCAACCGGTTGCCTTCGAGCGCAACGGTTTCGACAACCGCTCCGGCTGGCAATGCAAGACGGTGTTGCGGCAGCAGCGGCTCGCCGATGGTGCTCGCCGCCGGTGCCGGGCCCGAATTCGATGCGAGGTAAATGACCCGGCCGACAACGGCGATCAGGCCGGCAATGATCATCACGCTCATGACGCCGATCGCGATCTTGAGCACCTTGACCTGGCCCGGCGTCAGTGGACCGTTGTCATTTGCCGACTGTGGTGGAATTCTCGTCTGCATGGCGTCCGTCGGTTTAGATCCCGGATGGGGCCTCGTCGCACCGGCAAGGGATTGGCAGGTCGAACATGTCGGATAGCGCACTCGAGCGCAAACGGCTAGTGGTTGCGGCCCCGGATGCCGGAACGAGGCTTGACCGTTACTTAAGCGGTAACATTGACAACATGAGCCGCGAGCGCCTGAAGGCGATCGTGCGGCAGGGCCACGTCACCGTCGATGGCACCCCGGTTTCCGATCCAAGTCACAAAGTGCGCGTCGACAATGTCATCGACGTCACGGTGCCGGCACCGAGCGATATGGCGCTCGTCGGCGAAGCGATGGCGCTTGCCATCGTTCACGAGGACGACGAAGTCATCGTGATCGACAAGCCGGCCGGTCTCGTCGTCCATCCGGGCCCCGGCAACGAGACCGGCACCCTGGTTCACGCCCTGATTGCCCATTGCGGTGAACATCTGTCGGGCATTGGCGGCGTCAGGCGCCCGGGCATCGTCCATCGGCTCGATAAGGATACCTCTGGTCTGCTGGTCGTCGCTAAGACGGACGCGGCGCATCACGGACTCAGCGCCCAGTTCCAGGCGCACGGGGCCGACGGGCGGCTGAGGCGCGAGTATCTGGCCTTCGTCTGGGGCACGTTCGAGCGGCCGGCGGGCAGCATTGATGCGCCGCTCGCGCGCAGTCCGGCCAACCGGCGCAAGATGGCGATTGCCCGCCCCGGCACCGGCCGCCGTGCCGTCACCCATTATTGCGTCGAAGCGAGCTATCGGTCTCCGGCAGGTGGCGAAGTCAGCCGATTGCGATTGAGGCTCGAGACCGGGCGCACCCACCAGATCCGCGTCCACCTCGCCTCACTCGGCCATCCGCTGCTCGGTGACCGCGTTTACGGCACGGGCTTCCGGGCGAGCGAAAAGCTGCTGAGTGATCCGGCGCGCATAGCCTTAGAGCGACTTGGGCGCCAGGCACTGCACGCAGCGCTGCTTGGCTTTGAACATCCAATATCCGGCGACCGGATGATCTTCGAGAGCCCGCTGCCCCCGGATCTAGAGGCTCTGCAAGCGGCCTTGGTCTCGTTCTGAGGTTCTCTTGACCTGACGTGTCGGCGCGCGCGACGACACAGTTGATGCGGGCCCGCTCATTGATGATATAAGACCGCTTCGATTTGATTTGCCTTGGTCAGGGCCCGTAGCTCAATTGGTTAGAGCCGACGGCTCATAACCGTCTGGTTGGGGGTTCAAGTCCCTCCGGGCCTACCAAACTGCAGATCAACGCCGGTCGAATTCAGGCAGCGGCCTGGCCCGTCGGGGCAGTCCACCACGGCAAGACCGACACGCTGATCAGCGAGGGGCCAAGTGACGGCAATCGTGCTGACATATCTTTGGTTTTCCCACTCGCCCATTGCCCGCGGCCTGCCGGTCTGGATGTGGACGGCGATCGCGTTCGATCTCATCATGATCGCCTTGCGCATCGCCGATAGCGCACTGTTCAAGAGCCTCATCGCTCGAAGCGTTTGAACTTGATGCGGTGTGGTTCGACCGCGGCGTCACCCAGGCGGCGTTTCTTGTCGGCTTCGTAGTCGTCGAAATTGCCCTCGAACCACTCGACGTGGCTGTCGCCTTCGAAGGCCAGGATGTGGGTTGCCAGGCGGTCGAGGAAGAAGCGGTCGTGGCTGATGACGACCGCACAGCCGGCGAAGTCCTCGAGCGCGCTTTCGAGTGCTGACAGTGTCTCGACGTCGAGATCGTTGGTCGGTTCGTCGAGCAGCAGGAGGTTGCCGCCCTCCTTCAGGAGCTTGGCGAGGTGGACGCGGTTACGCTCGCCGCCCGAGAGCATGCCAACCTTCTTTTGCTGGTCGGCGCCCTTGAAGTTGAACCAGCCACAATAGGCGCGCGAATTCACTTCGCGCTTGCCAAGCTGAATCTGGTCGTTGCCACCGGAGATTTCCTCCCAGACCGATTTCTTGTCGTCCAGATGGCCGCGCGACTGGTCGACGTAGGAGATCTTGACGCTCTCGCCCACCCGGATCGAGCCGGCATCGGGTTCTTCATCGCCGACCAGCATCTTGAACAATGTCGATTTGCCGGCCCCGTTCGGGCCGATCACGCCGACGATGCCGCCGGGCGGCAGACTGAAGGTCAATTCGTCGATCAGCAGGCGGTCGCCGAAGCCCTTCGAGAGGTTCTTGGCCTCGATTACGACGTTGCCGAGTTTGGGGCCCGGTGCGATCTGGATCTGGGCGTGGGAGACCTGCTCGCGGCCGGCTTCCTCTGCCATCTTTTCGTAAGCCTCGATGCGCGCCTTGGATTTCGCCTGGCGCGCGCGGGGGCTCGAGCGGATCCATTCGAGTTCGCGCTTGAGGGCGCGCGAGCGTGCTTCTTCCTGGCCCTTTTCGACATCGAGACGCTTGGACTTCTGTTCGAGCCAGGACGAATAGTTGCCCTTGTAGGGCACGCCCTGGCCGCGATCGAGTTCGAGGGTCCACTCGGTAATGCTGTCGAGGAAATAGCGGTCGTGCGTGACCAGGATCACGCAGCCGGCGTATTCGCTCAAAAACCGCTGCAGCCAGGCGACGCTTTCGGCATCGAGGTGGTTGGTCGGCTCGTCGAGCAGCAGGATGTCGGGCTTGGAGAGCAGCAGGCGGGTCAGCGCCACGCGACGCTTCTCACCGCCCGAGAGGTTGCCGACCGGCGCATCGGACGGTGGACAGCGCAAGGCATCGAGCGCCTGCTCGACACGGGTATCGAGATCCCAGAGGTCCTGCGCGTCGATCTGGTCCTGTAGCGAGGCCATCTCTTCGGCCGTTTCATCGGAATAGTTCATGGCAAGCTCGTTGAACCGGTCGAGCATCGCTTTCTTTTCAGCGACGCCCTCCATGGCATTGCCCATCACGTCCTTCGATGAATCGAGTTCCGGCTCCTGCGGCAGATAGCCGACATTGATGCCATCGGCAGCCCACGCCTCGCCGACGAAATCGTCGACCTGGCCGGCCATGATCTTCAGAAGCGTCGATTTACCGGCCCCATTCATGCCGACGACGCCGATCTTGGCGCCGGGCAGGAAGGATAGAGAGATGTTCTTCAAGACCTGCTTGCCACCCGGATAGGTCTTGGACAGTTTGTGCATGTGATAGACGTATTGCGGCGTCGCCATCGCTGCGGCACTCCTTGGCAGGTCGGTGTAGGGGTGTGAATTCGGGCTGCTTGTACTCGATTGTCGGCGTCGGCTCAATTGGCTGAAGACGGTGGAGATGTGACGGGTTCGGCGTACAGCGAGCCTCGTGGCAGCAACAGGTTCGGCCGGCGGACAGCATTGAATTCGCCGGGGGCTCAATCGGCCAAAACCGCAGAATGTTCCGCTATGCGACAAGAATTAACACTTTCGAAAGGTTTGCGTGCACAAACTGCAGAAAGACGAGTGTCGGTCAACATCGGGTGCCGTTTTGCGCGAGAAACCGTTCCATATGCCCATGCCACCAGGGCTCAAGTCGCAGATTTTCGTCGCAGTCCTGCTGACAGTTGGCGCGCTTGTCGTCTTGCCGACCGCGCTTCGCGCTTCAGCCAATGAAGTACCTGCCTCAGCATCTGCGACCGAACGCTCTGCCGGCAGTGTCGCCACCACGACCACTGTATTCGACGCCTCTGCACTGTCAGCCAGCGCTTTCTCGGACTGGGAATAAATCCCGGTTCAGATCTGCGAACGCCACCTTCACGATTGTTCAGGCTTGTCCGGTTCAACCGTGGTTGCCTGCTCGGCCTCTTTGGCGGCCTGGCGGGCCAGCGCTACACGCTGGATCAGTTCGCGCACGCCATCGAGATCCCGCAAGTGCACATCCTGTTGCGGGAAGGGTATCTCGATGCCGGCGGCCTCGAAGGCCTTGAAGATTTCGACGCGCAACTGGGTCTTGGCGACCAGCATTTTGGTGACGTCGGGAATAAAGCCGCGGACGGTGAAATCGAGTGAACTGGCTCCGAATTCATCGAAGCTCACGGACGGGGCCGGATACTTGAGTAAGGCCGTGCAGTTGTCGGCAACCTCATGCAAGACAGCCAGCACTTGTTCGGGGTCGGCGCGGTAGGAAGCGCCAATCGTCACGATGATGCGCCCCATGGCGTTGCGATGCGTCCAGTTGTAGACGGCGCTGGTCATGAAGTCCGAGTTGGGAACCAGGACGCTTGCCCGGTCGAACGTCTCGATCTCGGTGGCACGCACGGAAATGTGGCGCACGAATCCCTGGTGCTCGCCGACGACGACCCAGTCACCGACCTTGATCGGCCGTTCGATCAGCATGATCAGGCCGGAGACGAAATTGCTGGCAATGGCATTGAGGCCGAAGCCGATACCGATCGACAGCGCGCTGGCGATGAGCGCGATGCTCGAGAGATCGACACCGGCATAGGAAATGCCGACCAGGGCTGCGAGCGCGATGCCGACATAGCCGATGCCCGAATGGATCGAATTGGCGATGCCGCGGTCGATATTCTCACGTGACAGGACGCCGGCCGACAGCCAGCGTTGCAGCATCCTGGTTAAGCCGATCACCGCAATAAACAGCGCGATCGCCATCAGGATCTGGACCAGCGAGAATTTGAACTTGCCGATCTCGAAACCGAATAACAGCGATTTCGCCCAGCCGATCAGTTCGCCGCTCGAACTGCCCCATGAGAGCAGCACCACAACGATCACCGCCATGACGAGGGCGACGTTGAGCAGGAACGCACCAATGGCGAACAGCCATTTGCGCCGGCGCCGTGCGATTGCCAAACGGTCTTCGAGACCATCGCCAACTATCGGTTCGATGCTGGCTGATTCGTTGGCAAGCGCGCGGGCTGCCAGATGACCGAGCAGCAGGGCCGCCGTACTGGCACCGATCAACACAACCTGTCCGGCAAGGAAACGGCCGAAGGCCAGGAAGCCGGATAACGTTGCAAGCACGATCGCCGCCACGGCGAGTGTTGCGGGAATACGCAGCCAATAGATCGCCTGGCGCAACAGCCTGAGGCTGATGCGCTGTTCACCGGGCTCGGTTGGCATCCAGGCGAAAGCGAACAGCAGGCCGGCAAACAAAAGGTTGGCGATAGCGCTGCTCGTGATGCCGACGGAAAGCGGTGTGTGCAGGGCGCGAAGCGCCTCGTCGAGCCACATGTCGAAGCAGTAGACGGCGGCGAGGCAGGTCGTCAGCCACAGGTATTTGCCGGCATCCTGGCTCTTGAGCCCGATCAGGCGCCAGGCAGGATAACGCGGCAACAGAATGGAGCGGGCCAGCGCGTGAACGGCAACGAACAAGGCGAATGCCTGTAGGGCCGACAGGGCCAACGCGCCGATCTGTTCGTTGAGCAATCCGGCCGCATCCAGGGCCAGATAAAGAGCGCCGGCCGTTAGCAGGCCGGGCAGCAGGAAAACCGGCAGCGAGCGCACTGCCATGCTGACGCGGGCCAAGTAGGCCGGCCGCCCGCCGTCCTCCAGCGGCGCTGCCAGAAAGTGCTCGAACTGGCCAAGGGCATATCGGCGCACCGCCCACCAAAGGGCGCCGCAGCCGATCAGAATGACGAACAGCCAGTGGAGGCTTTCCCGGGCACTTGCCCACCAGTTGTCCGCGATCGTGACCATCTGGCTTGAAAAGCGTGGCAGGTCGCTGGCCAACCGGTGCCAGTGGTCCCGTGACAAGATGCTTGGATGACGTGTGCGCAAGTTGCGCCTCAGGTTATCGAAGCGGTGCTCGTTGATCCGTGAGATGAGTTGGTCGGCGCGCAGTTTCGCTAGATCGGCGCGCTTGATTGCGCTCTGGATCTCGCTCAGCAGTCCGTTGAGGCGATCGCGTTCGGCTGTGACAACGGGTGTCTCGGGCGCGTCACCCGCTTTCGGCGGCGAGCCGAGTTTCTCGATCATGCCTTCGACCGTGGCTAGCCGCGGCTTCATGTCTTCGCCAAGTTTTGCGGCCGCGTTCGCAGCTTTCTGGATTTCGGGGCGCATGGCCTCGAGTTCGTCGTCGCTCGATTGGGCCCGTTCGACACCCTTGGTCAGGCGGTCGAGTTCGGCATCGATGCGTTCCAGCTCAGCCGAGCGCTCCTTGGGTAGGACGAGTTCGTTCTTGAGGCGCGTTTCAACTGACAGCGTGCCTTCAAGCTCGACAGGCGGAGCGTCATCGGTTGCCGTCTGGGCAATTGCCGACGATGGCGCACTGATGGCGAGCGCCAACGCTAGTAGGCTGCACATGAGGGTTGCAGCCAGAGCTGAACGGAGATGACGAGTAACAGCCATATTGCGCGGTTCCTGCGGGAGATAATCCGGTACGGCATCGCGCCGGGCAGCCAACCGGGCGGGATTTACGCCCAGGCGGCAGGTGCGGATATCATCAATGTTGACTTGGCCCGTTAAACGGCACCGGGCCCCGTTAAACGGCACCAGGTGGATTATCCGTCGCCAGCAGCCGTCTTTGAGAAGGAGCGCGGAGTGCGCGCTACGAGAGTCGGGCCGCGGTCGGCGTCCGCTCCGTCGGGATCGGTGCTGATCGGCTTCACGAGGCGCTGCGTCGCGCGCGAGGTATCGACCTTGGCACCCTCGATACCCGTTTCGATGACGACGTCGACGGGTCCGCCGGTCATGATCAGATGCTCGACATCATCGCGGCGCACGAGCACCAGCCGGCGGCGGCCATCGACGTTGGCCTGATCGACGACATCGAGGCGCTTTTCGGTCTTGTTTCCGAACAGGCCCTTGCCGAAGGAACCGCCGAACGCTCCGCTATTGGGGTTTTGAGCGGCATAGCCTTTAAGCAGCAGGCCACCGGCGACAATCAGGCCGGCGATGAACACGATGAAGAACAGCCAGGAGAGAATATCCCACATGCGCCTTTGATGCGGGTGCTGCCCGCGTCCCTCGTCTACGGCGGCCAACCGCCAATCCGTGGTTCAAGTCCTCAGTCGCCGCACATTTGGCGATTGGGTGCCTATCACAGACGCCCTTGCTGCACACTGTGGCAAACAAATCCGTTGTCTGACGCAATGAGCGGGCTGCGATCCGGGCCCCGAAAGCGGAGAAAAAATCGTAGCGCTGCACTTATAGACGGAATTTCATTCCATTTTAACCCTGATGGCCGATCTCATGACCTGGCAGGGGGCGTTTTCTACAGCTCTGTTGCAATGCCCACCTGAGGCCGGGTGTCGGACGAGCGGGCAAGCGTCTGATCTGTCCGGAACGGGGTGGGGTTCAAGTTGCGGCCAGCGGATGATGGCACGCAGTAGGTATGGGTTCGATTGTTTAGTATGCAGGAAGTCCAGATGCCGCGTTCGCGTCGTATTGAACATATTCTCGGAGCAGGCTCCGCGCTGGCGAATCGTATATCCTCCGGCCGATTAGTGACAATATCCGTGCAGGAACGCACAGTGACGTCCGATGATCCGCTGGCCTCGATTTCCGGAACGACCGGGCTGCTGACCGGATTTGCCATCGTTCTTGCGCTCGGTGCGGCCGCACTGGCGTTTCTTTCGACCCACACCGCAGAACCGCTGGTGCTGACCGTGATGGGTGTGCTGGCGATGCTCGGCATATTCTTCGTCTTCGGCATGGCTGCCGGCCACATCCGGATCGCCGAGCGCCTCGAAGATACCGACATTATCCGCTCTGTTGCCGAGCGCCTCGACGAAGGCGTGTTCCTGACAACGCCGCAGGCCCGCGTCATTTTTGCCAACCAGGCGGCCGGCCGCCTGCTCGGCCGTGACGGGCTTGGCGATCTCAACAGTCTCGAGGCCGCGGTGGCTACCAGTCCGGCCGGTGGCGAGGCACTCTTCCGCCTGTGCCGGGCGGCAGCGCGCGGCCAGTCGCGCAGCGAGGATATCGAGATCCGCCGCGACAGCGAATCGCTGCGCGGGCCAAGCGTGCGCTGGCTGCGGATCACCGTGAAACCGTTCGGCCACGTCGACACCAGCGGTGCCAGCGGGCCCGCTATCCTCTGGACGCTGTCGGATGTTTCCGGCCATCGTGCCCGGGAGGCGGCCGAACGTCGGGATCTCGAGCGCCGCCTGACCTATCTCGAGCAGGTGCCTTCGGGCATTCTGGTGGCGGCCGACGATGGGCGCATCGATTTCATCAACGACAAACTCGCCGATTTGCTCGGCTACTATGAAAGCGAGCAGGATAGCGGCCTGATGCTGACCGACATCGTCGCCGGTGACGGTGCCGAACTGTTGCATGCACTCGAACTCGAAGAGGGCCTGTCGGCACCGCGTATCGAGCTTGATCTCGTGCGTCGTGACGGCACCCGGCTGCCGGCGGTCTTGATCGTCGCACCGCAGGGCGCGCGTGGTGAGCGCAGCGGCTTTGCCGCCGTCGTCATGGAACGGGTTCAGATCTCGACCGGCATTTCGCGGGACGGCATGAGCCATGTACGGTTCGAGAGCTTCTTCCAATCTGCCCCGTTCGGCATTGCAACGCTCGACAGCGAAGGCCTGATTACGGGGGCCAACGGCGCCTTCGCGCGCATGGTGCTCGATGGCAAGCAGGCCACCAACCGCGATGCTTTCGAGATGCTGGCGCGCCAGGCCGACGAGGAAACCAGCGCCGCGCTGCGATCGGCCTTCGACAACGCCTTTGCCGGCCGGGCAAATATCGCACCTGTCGAACTGGCGGTCGGGCGCAACGGTGAATTCACGCGCCGATTGTTCCTGTCATCGCTGACCACGGATGCCGCTGCTGAGCGCGCCGTCGTGCTCTACGTCGTCGATGCGAGCGATGAAAAGGCACTCGAGCGCAAGTTCGCCCAGGCCCAGAAAATGGAAGCAGTCGGCAAGCTCGCCGGCGGCATCGCGCACGACTTCAACAACGTGCTGACCGCGATCATCGGATTTTCGGATCTCTTGATGCTGTCGCACCGCCCGGGCGATCACGCCTACAAGAACATTCAAAACATCCGTTCGAGCGCCAACCGCGCTTCCGAACTGGTCAAGAAGCTGCTCGCGTTCTCGCGGCGCCAGACGCTGGAACCGGTGACCCTGCAACTCAACGAGCTCATGACCGATCTCTCGGTTCTGCTCAACCGGTTGCTCGGCGAGCAGGTCGAGCTCAAGATCTCATCAGGCCGCGATCTCTGGCCGGTAAAGGCCGACCGCAGCCAGATCGACCAAGTGATCATCAATCTTGCCGTAAATGCCCGCGATGCGATGCCGGAGGGCGGCCGGCTGGCAATTCGCACGCGCAATATCACGGAGCGCGAAAGCCACCGCTACGAAAGCCAGGGCATGGGCATTGGCGAATACGTCATGATCGAGGTCGAGGACAACGGCACCGGCATGAGCGAGGAGGTCCGTGCGAAGATCTTCGAGCCGTTCTTCACCACCAAGGACGTCGGCAAGGGCACCGGCCTCGGGCTTGCCACCGTCTACGGTATCGTCAAGCAGACCGGCGGCTTCGTGTTCGTCGACAGTACGCAGGGCAAGGGCACGACGTTCCGCGTGTTCCTCAAGCGCCAGTATGAAGAGGAGATCGCTGCCGGTCAGGCCGTCGAACCAGCTCCCCCGCCGCCGCCCCGCGATCTGACCGGCAACGGCCGTATTCTCGTCGTCGAGGATGAAGACGCGGTGCGCATCTTTGCCACGGAAGCTCTGAAGCGCCAGGGCTACGAGGTTCTGCAGGCCAGCGACGGCCTCGAAGCACTCGATGTCATGGAACACAACGACTATGCCGTCGATCTGGTGGTCAGTGACGTCAAGATGCCGGAGATGGATGGCCCGACGCTCTACCGGGAACTGCGCCAGACCTGCCCGGACCTGAAATTCATCTTCGTCTCGGGCTATGCCGACGATGCCTTCAACCACGCCCTCGAGCCGAATGCCGACTACGTCTTCCTGCCGAAGCCCTACACGCTGGCGCAAATCGCGGAGACGGTGAAGGAGAATATCGCGTGATCAATGTAGCGGGCCTCCACAATGTTCGAGATGGTCGAGCAGTTCTTCTTCCGGTCCGGCAATTCATTTCCCGCTTGAATCTCGGCGGCCGAACGGTATAAAGCCCCCTTCAACTCTCACGTGAGCCATGCGCTGTGCGGATGAAAAGCCCCGCAACGGCGCTCCGGTGGGTTCGGGCTCAGGCTCAAGCCTTCTCCGGCTCGCGGCGGACTAACCGGAAAAGGAACGCTTATGCTGCCCGCATTCACAATGCGTCAGCTCCTCGAAGCTGGCGTGCACTTTGGCCATCAGAGCCATCGCTGGAACCCCAAGATGTCGAGCTACATCTTCGGGACCCGCAACAACATCCACATCGTCGACCTGACCCAGACGACGCCGCTATTGCATCAGGCGCTGGTCAAGGTCTCCGACACCGTCGCCAAGGGCGGTCGCGTGCTGTTCGTCGGCACCAAGCGCCAGGCCTCGGAAGCAATCGCCGAATCAGCCAGCCGTTCGGCGCAATACTTTATTAACCACCGTTGGCTCGGCGGCACGCTGACCAACTGGAAGACGATCTCGCTTTCGATCCGCCGCCTGCGTCAGCTCGATGACATCCTGCAGGGCGAAGGGCACGGCCGCACGAAGAAGGAGCTGCTCAACCTGACCCGCGAGCGCGACAAGCTCAACCAGTCGCTCGGCGGCATCAAGGACATGGGCGGCACCCCCGATCTGCTATTCGTGATCGACACCAACAAGGAGGCGATCGCGGTCGCCGAAGCGCGCAAGCTCGGCATTCCGATCATCGCGATCATCGATACCAATTGCGATCCCGATGGCATCGATTACCCGATCCCCGGCAACGACGATGCCGGACGTGCGATCACGCTCTATTGCGACCTGATGGCGCGCGCGGCGATCGACGGCATCGAGCGCGGCCAGGCCGATGCCGGCATCGACGTTGGCGCGGCTGAGGCACCGGTGATGGAAGAACTGCCGGATGCCGCACCGGCAGCCCGCTTCGAGGGCATCGAAACACCGCGCGGTGAAGCCGATGACCTGAAGCTGATCTCGGGCATCGATGCGCGTATCGAACAGCAGCTCAACGGCATCGGCGTCTTCCATTTCTGGCAGATTGCCGATCTTGATGAGGCGAACGTGGCGCTGCTCGCTGCCGAACTCAAGATGGAGCCTTCGGCCATCCAGGAAGCCGGGTGGATTGGCGATGCCAAGAAGCAGGTCGAAGCCAACGCGGCTTGAGCGGACCCCTTGAACCGGCCCCCTTGAACCGGCTAAGTGCCGGTTCGATATTTCCAGCAAATTCTTAGCGGCGCGCGGTTTCGAGCGCGCGCCAAACCCTCATGAATGGGAGCAAGAACCATGACAACGATTACGGCCGCGATGGTCAAGGACCTGCGCGAGAGAACCGGCGCGGGCATGATGGACTGCAAACAGGCGCTGACCGAAAACGGTGGTAACGCAGACGAGGCGATCGACTGGCTGCGCGCCAAGGGCCTCTCGAAGGCCGCCAAGAAATCGGACCGGATCGCCGCTGAAGGCCTGATCGGCGTCACCGCCGACGGGGCCAGGGGTGCGATTGTCGAGGTCAACGCCGAGACCGATTTCGTGGCGCGCAACGACCAGTTCCAGGACATGGTGCGCAACATCACGTCGCTCGCCCCTGATGCCAAAGGCGACGTCACCAAGCTGTTGGCGGCTGCTTATCCTGGCAAATCGGGCAGCGTCGAGGATCAGCTCAAGGATGCGATTGCGACGATCGGCGAGAACATGACCGTGCGCCGAACCGCAGTCATCGAGGCGGGCGAGGGTGTCGTTGCCGACTACGTCCACAACAAGGTCAGCGACGGGCTCGGCAAGATCGGTGTCATGGTCGCGCTCGAATCGGGCGGCGACAAGGACAAGCTGATGGCCTTCGGGCGCCAGATTGCGATGCATATCGCAGCCTCTTCACCGCTCGCGCTCAGCCCCGATGAACTCGATCCTGCCGTCGTCGAGAAGGAGCGCGCGATCTACCTGGAGCAGGCCCAGGCCTCCGGCAAGCCCAAGGAGATCATCGAAAAGATGGTCGAGGGCCGCCTGCGCAAGGAATACTTCCAGCAGGTCGTGCTCGGCCAGCAGACCTTCGTGATCGACGGCAAGGCCTCCGTCGATCAGGCCGTTAAGGCTGCCGAAAAGGATATCGGTGCGCCGGTCAAGATCTCTGCCTTCGTGCGCTTCGAACTCGGCGAAGGCATCGATCGGCCGGACGATGATTTCGCAGCCGAAGTGGCAAGCCTGACCTGAACTTTGTAGTTTTGCCCCCAAACTTCGAAAAGCCGGTTGACCTCGTCAGCCGGCTTTTCTTATGAGGCACGTAATCCAGTGCTTTGCTGGTGTCGCTGATTGATGATCGTCGAGGCCTCTCCCATGAACCCGCTAAACAAAATCAAATACAAGCGTCTGCTGCTCAAATTGTCAGGCGAGGCGCTGATGGGGGAGCGTGGTTACGGCATCGACACAGCGGTTACCGAACGGCTGGCACGCGACGTCGCCGAGGCGGTGACGGCCGGCTGCGAGATCGCGGTCGTGGTTGGCGGTGGCAATATCTTCCGGGGGCTTGCCGGCGCTGCTTCCGGCATGGATCGCGCGACGGCCGATTACATGGGCATGCTGGCAACCGTGATGAATGCGCTCGCCTTCCAGAACGCGCTGGAAAAGGCAGGCGTCCCCTCGCGCGTCCTCTCCGCCATCCCGATGCCGACGGTCTGTGAATCTTACGTGCGCCCGAAAGCCCTGCACCACGTCGGACTTGGCCGCGTCGTGGTCTTTGCCGCAGGGACCGGCAATCCCTTCTTCACAACCGACACCACCGCCGCGCTCCGCGCCGTTGAATTGGGCTGTGACGCAGTCGTCAAAGCGACCGCGGTCGACGGCGTCTATTCGGCGGACCCCAAGGTCGATCCCGAGGCGGTGCGCTACGATGAGCTGTCCTATGGTGAGGTTCTGGCCAAGGATCTCAAGGTGATGGACGGAGCTGCGATTGCGCTGGCCCGCGACAACCAGTTGCCGGTCATCGTCTTTTCGATCGACGAGCCGGGCAACCTGCTCAAACTGCTGCGCGGCGAGGCGCGCCGCACTGTGATATCCTGACCGTTGGAGCTAGCCCGATCTTTTCAACAGTTCGGTGCTGGTGAATAGATCGGGCTAGGCTGAGCGATGTTTCACGTCCAGGTCGCAAACTGCTGATTGATCTGGTAGCTTGCAACCAGCGACGAGATTTTGACGGCGAGGGCCGGCCGCCGTCTCTTGGCCGCGCGCTTCCAGACCAGCGATGCGAGCGGCAAGACCGGCTCTGTTGGATGCAAGAGCGAAGGAATGGTCCGATGGCGAGCAAGGAGTTCAAACTCAAGGATTACGAAAGCCGCATGAAGGGCGTCGTCGATAACCTGAAGAAGGAATTCGGCGGGCTTCGAACCGGCCGGGCCAGTGCCAGCCTGCTCGAGCCGATCGTGGTCGACGTCTACGGCCAGAAGATGCCGATCAACCAGGTAGCGAGCGTCTCGGTGCCGGAAGCGCGCATGATCCAGGTCTCGATCTGGGACAAATCGACCGTGCCGGCCGTCGAAAAGGCGATCCGTGACTCGAGCCTCGGCCTCAATCCGGTCACTGACGGCACCGTCCTGCGCTTGCCGATCCCGCCCCTGACCACCGAGCGGCGCCAGGAACTCGTCAAAATCGCCGGCAAATACACCGAATCCGCCCGGGTGGCGGTCCGCAACGTGCGCCGCGATGGCAATGATCATCTTAAGAAACTCGAGAAGGACAGCGATATCAGCCAGGACGAGCACAAAAAGTCCGCGGCCGAGGTCCAAACGCTTACCGATCGATTTATTTCAGAGCTTGACGAGCTTCTTGCAAACAAGGAAACCGAGATTAATACGGTATGAGTGTTGCGGTATTGAGTGTCCTGGCGGTCGCAGTGCGACCGCCAGCATAGCCGCTCGTTATTGCCGGTCTGCGGGTTGAGACGACTGGAGAGGCCGCACTGGACGTGGAAGATAATCTCGGCGACACCCACCAGGCCGCGGCTTCGCCCGTGCCCCGCCATATTGCGATCATCATGGATGGCAACGGCCGCTGGGCGACCAAGCGACATTTGCCCCGTGCGCTGGGCCATCGCCTTGGTGTCGAAGCGGTGCGCCGAACGATCAGGGCGGCGATCGAACTTGGTGTCGGCCAGCTGACGTTGTTCAGCTTTTCGACGGAGAACTGGTCGCGCCCCTCCCGCGAGGTCGATGACCTGATGCGTGTGATGAAGCGCTTCATCAAGCGTGATCGTGCCGAACTGCATGAGGCCGGCGTCAGGATCAGCGTGATCGGCGATCGCGCGACGACGGCACCGGATCTGCTGCGCCTGATCGAGGAAACGGAGGCTTTGACGGCACACAATTGCACGCTCGATCTGGTCATTGCCTTCAATTACGGCGCACGCCAGGAGATCGTCGGGGCGGCTCGCGAACTGGCCCGCCAGGTGCGCGACGGCACGCTCGACCCGGACGAGATCACCACGGAAGCATTTGCCCGCAAACTCGATACGGCTGGCCAGCCCGAACCCGATCTCCTGATCCGCACGAGCGGTGAACAGCGCATCTCCAACTTCCTGCTCTGGCAGCTGGCCTACGCCGAGTTCGTGTTTCTCGACGTGCTGTGGCCGGACTTCGACAAGGCGCATCTGATCAAGGCGATCGAACAGTATCGCCGGCGCGATCGACGATTTGGCGGCCTTTCCTGCCGGTCCGCCGCCGGCGTTCTGAGCGCTGGCAGATGAAGGGCGCTGGATGACGGATCAGGTAACCGACAACCGACCCGGAAAGGCGATAGCCGCCAGTTCGCAGCATGAACTGTGGAAGCGGGCGCTGTCGGCCTCGGCACTTGCAGTTTTTGTGATCGGCGCGACGTTCGCCGGTCCGTGGTCACTTGCCATCGTCGTCAGCCTGGTTGCCCTGATATTGGCCTGGGAATGGGGCCGTATGGTCCGCCATCAAGCGTTCGATACTGCCATGATGGTGCACGCCGCCTGCATTGCATTGGCCGTCTTTCTGGTGGTAGCCGAAGCAGGGCTGCTCGCTATGGGCGTCTTGATCGTCGGCACTTCGTTCGTCGTGGCCCTGAGCGCCAATCGGGCACCGACGCTTTCGGCGCTCGGTGTGATATTCATCGGCCTGGCCGCCATGGCCGTCGTCTGGCTGCGCAGCGGTGAGGCCGGCATGGCAGCCGTTCTCGTCGTATTCGCCTGCGTCTGGGCGCATGACACCTTTGCCATGCTGATCGGCAAGGCGGTCGGCGGCCCGCGCCTGTGGCCGTCGATTTCTCCGCACAAAACCTGGGCCGGTGCGATCGCCGGACTGAGTGCCAGTACGATTGCCGGTCTGCTGGCCCAGTCCTTCCTGCCGCAGTCGGGTATCATCTGGCTGATGGCGCTGGGCTTTGTGCTCGGACTTGCAGCATTCGCCGGGGATCTGGCCGAGTCTGGTTTGAAGCGGCGACGCAACGTCAAGAACGCCAGCGGCCTGATCCCGGGCCACGGAGGCTTTCTCGACCGGCTCGATGGCGCTCTGGCGAGCTTCATGGTGGCCGCAGTACTTGCCGCCCTTATCAATACCGACGCTCCGGCGCTTGGATTGCTGCAGGGGTTCTGAGCGATCCGTCCGCCGGATCCAGAGAGGCTGACATGCGAGGTGAAGACTTGGCGGAGAGTGGAGGCACCATGCAGTGGCCCTTGGCGGGCGACATGCAACCTGGGCCGTGCACACGTAGCCGGCCATCCGACGGGCCTCTTCGCCTCAGCATCCTGGGCGCCACCGGCTCGGTCGGCACGAGCACCCTCGACGTTGTCGCCCGAGCCCCGGACCATGCCTTCGAGATCGTGGCGCTGACCGCCAACAATAACGTCGCAGAACTTGCCGCGGCAGCGCGCCGGCACCGGGCCGAGCTGGCCGTGATTGCCGATCAGGACTGCTATTCGGATCTGGCTGACGCTTTGTCAGGCAGCGGCATCGAAGTAGCCGCCGGGGCTTCGGGGCTGCTCGAGGCCGGCGAACGCTCGGTTGACTGCGTGATGGCCGCGATAGTCGGGGCGGCCGGCCTGCAGCCCTGCCTCAACGCGGCCCGCAACGCCCGTCGTCTGGCACTGGCCAACAAGGAATGCCTTGTTATTGCCGGTGACTTGTTTCTGGATGCGGCCCGTACGGCAGGTGCCGAGATCATTCCGGTCGATTCAGAGCACGCCGCCGTGTTCCAGGTGCTCAGTTCGGCTGGCACCGACGCATTGCGCACCATATATCTGACCGCCTCGGGCGGCCCGTTCCTCGATTGCGATCTTGAGCGGCTCGAAACCGTCCGCCGGGCCGATGCCCTCAAGCACCCCAACTGGTCGATGGGCGACAAAATCACGATCGACTCCGCAACCATGATGAACAAGGGGCTCGAACTGATCGAGGCCTATCATTTGTTCCCGGTGGCAGCTGATCAGCTTGACGCCGTCATCCATCCGCAATCGATAATGCACTGCCTGGTCGAATATGCCGACGGGTCGCTGGTCACCCAGATGGCGCTGCCGGACATGCGTACACCGATCGCCCAGAGCCTCTACTGGCCGGATCGCGAGGCTGCTCCCGAGCGTCGCCTCAAGGTTTCTGAGCTTGGTTCATTAACCTTTCGGGAAATCGAGGAGGAGCGGTATCCAGCCTTCTTCCTGGCAAAGGCGGCACTCCGCCAGGGCGGCGCTGCGCCGACCGTGCTCAATGGGGCGAATGAGGCTGCCGTTCAAGCTTTCCTCAACGAGGAGATCCGTTTCCTCGATATCGCCAAAACCGTCGCGGAGACTCTGGAGCGCGCCGAGCAGGCGGGACTGACCGCGCCGGCCGCCGATATCGAGACGGCACTCGAAATCGATGCAGCCGCGCGGCGGTTGGCACGGGATGTGATGGGTTCGCGTTGATGCTTGGCTGTGGTGCACCTAATCGAGACAGATCTTAAAGATTTGGCATCCAGCAAGTTGACTGCAGCGCAAAGTTAAGTAACGGCGTCCCAGCGCCGATCAGATTTGGAGTACTTGATGACGACCCTTGCAAGCCTGACGTATTCGATCGGCGATGCGATGTTCTTTTTGTTGTCGTTCCTGGTCGTACTGACGATAGTTGTCTTTATCCACGAGCTTGGTCACTTCCTCGTCGCGCGCTGGTGCGGCGTCAAGGTAACGACCTTCTCGATTGGTTTCGGCAAGGAGATATTCGGCTTTTACGATCGCCAAGGCACCAGGTGGCGTTTTGCCTGGATCCCGCTTGGCGGCTACGTCAAGTTCATGGACGACGCCAATCCGGCAAGTGTGCCCTCCGATGGCGCACTGGAGGAAATGACGCCGGAAGAGCGCGCAGGCTCGTTCCATCACAAGCCGTTATGGAGACGTGCGGCCGTCGTCGCCGCAGGTCCGATTTTCAACTTCCTGCTCGCCATCATCATTTTCGCTATGATGTTCGCCTTTATCGGTCAGCGCACGACCATTCCGCGGGTCGACGAGGTGATGCCCGGAATGCCGGCCGAGGCCGCCGGCTTCAAGAAGGGCGATGTGATCGTATCGATCGCCGGACGCGACGTGACCAGTTTCAACGACGTCCTGCGCCTGATCAGTTCGAGCCCGGGCCGGGATCTCGACGTGATCGTAGAGCGTGCGGGCGAGCAGCTGACACTGCAGGTGACGCCCAAGGCGACCAAGTTCGACGACAAGATCGGCGGTGAGATCACGCGCGGCATCATCGGTATCAAGCGCAGCCCCGGTGCCGACGGCTTCGTCCTGCACAAGGCTGGACCGCTCGAGGCGCTGTGGCTCGGGGTCAAGGAAACCGAGTTCATCATGAGCGCGACGCTCAGCTACATCGCCGACGTGGTCACCATGCGCCAGGAGCCGGACCAGCTTGGCGGCATCATCCGGATCGCGGATGTCTCAGGCAAAGTCGCCAAAGTGGGCCCGGAAGCGTTCATCCATTTGATCGCCGTGCTCTCGATCAGTGTCGGCCTGATCAATTTGTTCCCAGTGCCATTATTGGATGGCGGTCACCTTTTGTTCTATGCGATCGAGGGCATTCGCGGCCGTCCGCTCAGCGAAGCCACCCAGGAGATGGGCTTCCGCATCGGGTTCGCCCTTGTGCTCGGTTTGATGATATTTGCAACCTGGAACGACAGGGGCATCCTGGCTCGCTGGCTGGATCTCTAACCCAAATTGTGTTTTGCCAGCGGCAGCTCAGACGAGCTGCTGCTGGCGGCAGAATCAGGGGTGGTGAAGCATTCTTGCCACTTCCAAACATGGCCTGGAATCGCTAAACAATTTACACTTTGTTAAGGCTGGCACACTGACCGAAGCTGCTTAAAGCAGAGGGGGCGGTTGGTGACCGGCTTTCGCACTGCACGGGCATCTTCAGCCGAAAAGATGTGCGTAATTTGGGGGTCGGCGCAGAAGGGCACACGCAGGGATGCTTCACGCAATCCGAAGCGCGAGCGGAATGCTGCGATATCTTTTCCTGGTGCTGGCACTGGGCATTGTCACGCAGTCGGCAACGGTTGCCGTCACAACGACTGTTGCCGAAGCGCAAGGTATAGTTCGTCGGATCGACGTCAGCGGAAACCGCCGCGTCGAGCCGGAGACGGTTCGCTCGTACCTCGATTTCACGGTCGGAGATCCATATGATCCGGCCCGGGTCAACACCTCCTTGCGCGCGCTATTTGCGACCGGGCTGTTCGCCGACGTGCAGATCAACCGGCAGGGCGGACTGGTTGTCGTCAGCGTCATTGAAAACCCTGTCATCAACAAGGTTGCCATCGAGGGTAACAGCGAGATCGACGATGCCACGCTGATGGGCGAAGTGCGCCTCAAATCGCGATCGATCTACACACGTGCCCGCGCTCTCTCCGATGCACAACGCATCCTCGACGTCTACCAGCGCCAGGGGCGCTATGCAGCGACCGTCGAGCCAAAAATCATCGAACTCGACCAAAACCGGGTCAATCTCGTCTTCGAGGTCAGTGAGGGCAGTGCGACCTCGGTCTCGAGCATCAATTTCATCGGCAACACGGCGTTCTCCGATTCTCAGCTGCGCGATATCATCACGACCGGGCAGGCCTCCTGGCTCGACTGGATCAAGGGTGCAAGTGTCTACGATCCCGATCGCCTGCGCCTCGACCAGGAACTGGTGCGCCAGTACTACCTGAAGAACGGCTATGCAGACGTCCAGGTCACTTCGGCCAACGCCGAACTTGATCGCGGCGGTTCCGGGTTCATCATCACCTTCGTGGTCGATGAGGGACCGCTCTATCGGTTCGGTTCCGTTCAGATCGAAAACTCGCTGCCTGAGCTCGATCCTCAGACGCTGGCCGGCGAATTGCTGACCCGCGAAGGGTCGATCTTCAATGCCGCCCATATCGAGAAATCGGTCGAGGCCGTCACGCTGGGTGCGTCCGAGCAAGGTTTTGCCTTTGTCCGAGTGCGCCCGCGAGCCGAGCGCGATCCGGTCAGCCAGGTTGTTCACCTGACCTACGTGATCGACCAGGGTCCGCGAATTTATATCGAACGCATCGACATCACGGGCAATGAGCGCACGAAGGACTATGTGATCCGTCGCGAGTTCCGCCTGGTTGAAGGTGACGCCTATAACCCGCTGCTGGTCGACCGGGCTCACAAGCGCATCAAGGAGCTTGGCTTCTTCAAAGACGTCAAAGTATTGCGCCGGCCGGGTTCGGCCCAAGACCGTGTCATCATCGAGGTGCGCATTACCGAGCAGCCAACGGGTGAATTGTCATTCGGTGCCGGCTACTCGACCTCGGAAGGCGCGATTGGCGATATCGCGGTTACCGAACGCAACTTCATGGGTCGCGGTCAGTTCCTGCGCCTGAAGCTCGGCGGCTCGGCCGAACGTTTCCAGGTTGACCTGAGTTTCACGGAACCGCGTTTCCTCGACAAGAACGTCTCCGCAGGCTTTGATCTGTTCCACAAGGAACTCGATCTTTCCGATTCCTCATCCTACAAGACCCGGCGAACCGGTTTCTCGCCACGCCTCGGCTTCCCGCTCTCGGAAAACATCTGGGTGTCGGTCTCCTACACCATCAGCCACGACGAGATCTTCGATGTGGAGCCGGGTGCATCTTTGGCCGTCCTCCAGTCTGAGGGTGCCGATACGACGTCGGCGGTCGGCCTCGCGATCCGCTATGATACCCGCAATCATCCCAATAACCCGAACAAGGGCATCTATTTGCTCGCCTCGACAGACTTTGCCGGTCTTGGCGGCGATGTGCAGTATGTCCGCGTCCAGGGCGAGGGGCGTGCCTACTATCCGTTGTTTGAGAAGGTCACACTGGTTGGACGTGTGGTTGCCGGTCATATCGCTGGCTGGGGTGGAGAGGACGTCCGCCTGCTCGATGTCTTCTATCGCGGCGGCGAAACGATCCGCGGCTTTGACAAGGCAGGCTACGGCCCGCGCGACTTGACGACCGATGACTCGATCGGCGGACGCACGTACTGGGCCGCCAACGCCGAGGTGCGCTTCCCGCTACCGTTCGTGCCGGAAGAGTTGGGCATGGGCGGTGCTGTCTTCGCGGACGCCGGGTCGCTATTCGGTGCTACTGATCATGCCAAGAATGTGGTGGCAGCGCTAGCCGACGACACGACCATCCGCACGTCCGTGGGCGCCAGTATCCTGTGGAACTCACCGCTTGGCCCGCTGCGCTTCGACTATGCCTTCCCGCTCACCAAAGAGAACTACGACAAAGAGCAGCGCTTCCGCTTCGGCGCATCGACGAAGTTCTGATCGGATTGGCAACCGGTGCCCCTTGGCTAGCCAATCAAGACATTGCGGGTCTTAGCGCACTGCTCGGTTGACAAGTGCCCGGTTACCCCCTGGCGCGCAACGGGTTGTTTGTGTAGACCTTGTAATGCACTCGTTACCATCGGGAAAGCGCCGGCATTCACTGCTTCCCAGCGAGCAATTGCCCGCGTGTCGCCGGCGACGGGTACGATTCTACCAAACCAGGATATCGTTCGAAGGCTTCTTCATCATGAACCATCCCGGTTTTTTCGAGCGATCCGGTCCCCTTACCTCAGGCGAGATAGCAGGCGAAGTACAGGGCGAACTAGTTGGCCCCGATGACCGCTTGATTTCGGACGTCACGACATTGCAGTCGGCGGGTCCTGACGACGCCTCGTTTCTCAGCAATCGGCGCTACATGAAGGATCTGATCGAGACCAAGGCCGGCCTCTGCCTGGTCGATCGGACTTCTGCGGAACGTGTGCCGTCTGCCACAGCCGCGGTCATCGTGGCCGAGCCTTATCATGCCTTCGCGCAAATGCTGGCGATGTTCTATCCCGCAAGCTTCCACCCGCGCGTTTGTGAAGATCAATCCGAGGCGATCGCACGGACGGCCCGCCTCGAGGCCGGCGTCGTCGTCGAGCCGGGCGCCATCATCGGGCCGGAAGCCGAGATCGGAGCCGGCACGCGCATTTCCGCCGGTGCCGTCATCGGTTACCGCTGCACGATCGGGCGGGAGTGCTATATCGGACCGCGCGTATGCTTGACGCATACGCTGGTCGGCAATCGGGTCAATATTCACGCCGGTGCGTCGATCGGCCAGGACGGTTTCGGCTTCGCCATGAGTCCCAAGGGCCATGCCAAGGTGCCCCAGATCGGCCGCGTCGTGATCCAGGACGACGTCGAAATCGGCGCCAATACAACCATCGACCGCGGCGCGCTTAAGGATACGATCATTGGCGAGGGCACAAAAATTGATAATCTCGTACAGATCGGGCACAACGTCGTGATGGGCCGCCATTGTGTCATCGTCGCGGGAACAGGCATTGCCGGATCCTGCGAGCTTGGCAATTTCGTGGTCATGGGTGGCAAGTCAGGCACCGCCGGCCACATCACGATTGGTGATGGTGCGATGGTTGCGGGCGCTTCACATCCCATCAAGGATGTACCGCCAGGCGCACGTATGGGCGGAACGCCGGCCCGCCAGCACCGGCAGTGGCTGCGGGAGTTGGCCTTGCTGCGACGGCTGACCGAACGGGGTTGAGGCATCGGTTCGGCCGACACCCGGAGGTCGTTGCCTGACAATCGCGAATGATGGATGAGAGACGAATGAACGATCAGCAGGCTTCAGGTGAAACCCTTTCGACGGCGGACATCGCCCGTCTCCTCAAGCTTCTTCCTCATCGCTATCCCTTTCTTCTGGTTGACCGCATGTTCGACATGGACCGCGATGAATCCGCGGTCGGTCTCAAGAACGTGACGATCAACGAACCGCACTTCCAGGGACACTTCCCGGGTTTCCCCGTGATGCCGGGTGTTCTGATCATCGAGGGGCTGGCTCAGACCGCCGGCGCCCTCTGCGTGCACAGTTTGGGTGAGAGTTACCGCCCGCAACTCGTCTATTTTATGGGGATAGATCGGGCCAAGTTCCGCAAGCCTGTATTGCCGGGCGATCAACTGTTCTACCACGTGAAGAAGATCCGCAGCCGCGGTCGCGCTTGGCGGTTTGCCGGTGATGCCCGCGTCAACGATCAGACGGTCGCCGAGGCCGAGATCAGCGCTATGATAGTCGACACCGACGAGACCACGCATCTTCATGCCGGATAAGCCCAACATTCACCCGACGGCGATCGTTGAGGACGGAGCAGCGATTGGCGACGGGTGTCGGATCGGCCCGTTCTGCATCATCGGGCCCAACGTCACGCTCGGCAATGAATGTGAACTGATCTCTCACGCCATTGTGCACGGCCGCACGACAGTTGGCGACCAGGCTCGGATCTTTCCCTTTGCCTCCGTCGGCCATCAGCCGCAGGATCTCAAGTACCACGGTGAACCCTCGACGCTGACGATCGGTGACAACTGCATCGTGCGCGAGGGCGTCACCATCAACCCGGGTACCGAGGGCGGCGGTATGACGACCACTGTCGGTTCGAACTGTGCCTTTCTCGCCAACTCGCACGTCGGACATGATTGTCACGTTGGCGACAATGTCATCTTTTCGAACAACGTCATGCTCGCCGGCCATTGCGACGTCGGCAATTTCGCGATCATCGGCGGTGGCGCTGCCGTCATTCAATTCGCCCGTGTCGGCCCGCACGCCTTCCTCGGCGGCATGTCGGGTCTGGAAAACGATCTCATTCCCTACGGTATGGCTCTTGGCAATCGCGCCCACTTGTCGGGACTCAATATCATCGGCCTGCAACGGCGCGGCTTCTCGCGTGACGCCATTCACGATCTACGCCGTGCGTACCGGCTGCTGTTTGCGGAAGAGGGTACGCTTGTCGAACGGGTCGATGATGTCGCCGAGGAATTCTCCGAGCATCCGATCGTGACCGAGATCCTCGAGTTCATTCGCGTCGGCGGTAAGCGCTCGCTGTGCACGCCGCGTACCGGCAGCGATGGTTGATGGCAAGCGCCAGAATGAGTCCGCCGGGCCGGCCGATCAGGCCGCTGGTATAGCTTCAGCTTCAGCCCCGATTTCGATCCTTGCCTGCGGTGGTTCGCTGCCGCTCGAAGTTGCGCGAATACTGGCGGTGGCCGGACGGCCGGCTAACATCGTCGCGATCGAGGGCATCGCGGACGCGGACTTTTCGGGCTTCGACGTCACCACCGTCAATCTCGGTCGCCTCGGCGCACTGGTTAATGCCTTGCGTTGCAATGGCGCCCGCCAGATGCTGATCGTCGGCCACGCCCGTCGCCCGGACATCAGGAAACTGTCGTTCGATTGGGGTTTCGTGCGCAACCTGCCGGCGATCCCTGCTTTGATGCGCGGCGGCGATGACCGGGTGTTGCGCCGTGTTGCAGCCTTTTTCGAGGGCAAGGGTTTCGAGGTTGTCGGCATTGGCGATGTCGCCCCTGAACTGTTGACGCCTGCCGGCCCGATTGCGGGCGACTGGCCGGCTGAATTGCAGGGAAGTGCGCTCAAGGGCCTGGGTCTGATACATGCGCTGGGTAGGTTTGACGTCGGGCAGGCCGTGGTCATGGCAGGCGATGCGGTCGTGGCGATCGAAGATGCCGCCGGCACCAACGCCATGCTTGACCGCTTTGCCACAGGCATGCATTCCGCCCGGCAGCCGAATTCGGAGTTTCTCTTGGTGAAGGGGGCCAAGCCGGAACAGGATCTACGTCTCGATCTGCCGACGGTCGGGCCCGAAACGGTCGACCGTTGCCAGCTGGCCGGAATTGGCGCAATTGCACTCGAGGCCGGCCGGAGCCAGATCCTGTCGCGCGCTGAAACGATTGCTCGTGCACAAGCCAATGGCATCGCGCTTGGCGGTTTCGAAGCCGGCGCGACTTCGTCTGAGGTGAAGCCGTCTCGAATGCGGTTGGGCAATCAGCCGGCCCACGCGGAACCTGAACTCGTCACGGACACAGCGAACCGGCCAAGCAGGGCCCAACTGCGTGACGCAGGACTTGGCGTTGCACTGTTCGGCGAATTGCGCCGGCTCATAGGTGCGCAGGCCGTCATTGTCGCGCGTGAACATGTGCTGGGCGTCAATCTCGACGAGCCAATCGATGCCTTCATCGCGCGTATCGACCAGATCGATCAATGGGGCGACCGCCGCAGCCGAGCCAAGCGCAATCGCGTGCTTGTGCTCGATCCAGGTTTGGCGGACGATGCGGGATTGCACGCGGCGCTGGCATCGTCCCGGATTGCGGGTATCGCCCTGCTGTCGATGCAGGATGATCCAGGTATCGCGACAACACTGCTGGCCACGGCCCGCCGTCATCGGCTGTTTGTTCTGGAAACGGCATGAATTGGAAACCCACCAGTCTGCTCGACCGCTTGGGACGCGCGGCCAATGCCGGGCCCCGGCAGCGTTCGAGCGTTGACGTCGTCGGGGCCTCGCTGCCCGGCACGTCCGGTGACGATGAGTTGACGGTCTTCATCGTCGCCGGCGAGCACTCGGGCGATGCGCTCGGCGCCGGCCTGATGAGCGAACTGTTGCGCCGGCGGCGTGGCCGGGTCCGTTTCATCGGTGTTGGCGGCGAAGCGATGGAGGCGGTCGGCATGACATCGCTGTTCCCGCTTGGCGACATTGCGGTGATGGGACCGGTCGCCATTTTAAAGAGCCTGCCGCGTCTCACCGACCGCGTCTATCGCACGGTCGGCGCCGGCGTTGCCTGCAGGCCCGACGTCATCGTGATCATCGATGCCCCGGAGTTCACGCATCGCGTGGCCGCCCGCCTCAAACGCAAGCTGCCGCTGACGCCCGTTATCGATTACGTCTGCCCGAGCGTCTGGGCCTGGCGATCAGGTCGCGCGCGCACGATGGCACGGTCGATCGACCACGTCTTGGCGTTGCTGCCCTTCGAGCCCGAAGCCCTCGAGCGCCTTGCCGGCCCGCCGGCGACCTATGTCGGCCATCCGCTGGCCGAGCGCCAGCAATGGATCAAGGCGCGCAATCCCGCCGCCCTTGCCGATCGTCTCGACCTCGATCCCGATCGCCTACCCCTGGTCGTGCTGCCCGGCAGCCGGCGCACCGAGGTTTCGCGGCTGCTGCCTGTCTTCTGCGAGACCGTCAATCAGATGGCGCTCGGCGGCCGACCGCTCGAGGTGATCATTCCCTGCGTGCCGCATTTGCGTGCCATGGTCGAGGATCTGGCGGGGCAGCTGCAGGTGCCCTGGCATCTTGTCGAGGGTGATGACGACAAGTTCACGAGCTTCCGCCTCGCCCGTGCCGCGCTGGCGGCATCCGGCACAGTGACGCTCGAACTGGCGCTTGCCGGCACGCCTATGGTGGTCGCCTACCGCGTCGACGGGCTGGCGGCCCACATCGGCTTCATGATCAAGGTGCCCTCGATCGTGCTTGCCAACCTGGTGCTCGGCGACAACGCCTTTCCCGAGTTCGTGCAGGACGACTGTACGGTCGACCGGCTTGCTCCGGCGCTCGAAAAGCTGCTCGACGATACGCCCGAGCGAGCGGCGCAACTCGAAGCCTTGTCGCGCATCTCAGCCCGGATGGAACTGGTCGACGGCCTGCCGAGTGAGCGGGCTGCCGACGTCGTTCTCGCTCATGCTCTACCAGCCGGCAAACCAATAGCGTGATCCTGTCTCCCGCGAAACGCTGAGAACCGCGGGCACGGCCCCCGACGTTGAGCCTACCGGGTCGCGTGGCGTCGAGCTGATGATCGCCCGTTCGGGCGCCTGTTGCGACTGCTGTTTGCCCCTCACCCCAACCCTCTCCCCGTACGCGCCGAAGTGGCGCTACGGGGGGAAGGAGTCCGGCCGAGCCTTGTGGCACCGCCGCAACCAAACGACGGGCCAAGCTCCCTCTCCCCGTACTTCACGGGGAGAGGGTTGGGGTGAGGGGCAAACAGCAGTCGCAACAGGCGCCCGAACGGGCCGTTCTCTACGACAAATCAGCGATTGCCGATCTCGACGAACGGGCGTTCGGTGGGGCCGATGTAGAGCTGGCGCGGGCGGCCGATGCGCTGCTCGGGATCCTCGATCATTTCCTTCCACTGCGCGATCCAGCCGACAGTGCGGGCGACCGCGAACAGCACGGTAAACATCGACGTCGGGAAGCCCATCGCCCGGAGCGTGATGCCCGAATAGAAGTCGATGTTGGGATAGAGCTTCTTCTCGACGAAATACTCGTCCTCGAGCGCGATGCGTTCGAGTTCCATCGCAACCTTGAGCAATGGCTCTTCCCGGACGCCGAGGTTGTCGAGCACCTCATGACAGGTTTGCTGCATGACCTTGGCGCGCGGGTCGTAGTTCTTGTAGACGCGGTGGCCGAAGCCCATCAGTCGGAACGGGTCGTCTTTGTCCTTGGCACGTTCGACAAATTCGGGAATGCGCTCGACCGAGCCGATCTCTTCGAGCATGTCGAGGGCGGCTTCATTGGCGCCGCCATGGGCCGGACCCCAGAGGCTTGCAATGCCGGCTGCGATGCATGCGAACGGGTTGGCGCCGGACGAGCCGGCCAGGCGGACCGTCGACGTCGACGCATTCTGCTCGTGGTCGGCGTGCAGGATGAAGATGCGGTCGAGTGCGCGCGAGAGAATCGGGTCGATCCGATAGGGCTCGCAGGGCACGGCAAAGCACATCTGCAGGAAGTTCGACGTGTAATCGAGATCGTTGCGCGGATAGATAAACGGCTGGCCGATCGAATACTTGAACGCCATGGCCGCGATCGTCGGCGTCTTCGCGATCATGCGGTGCGAGGCGATTATGCGCTGCTGCAAATCGTTGATGTCGGTCGAGTCGTGATAGAAGGCCGACATTGCGCCGACGGTGCCGACCATGATCGCCATCGGATGGGCATCCCGGCGGAACCCGGTGAAGAACCGCGTCATCTGTTCGTGCACCATCGTATGGCGCGTGATGGTCGTTTCGAAGTCTTTGAACTCCGCCTGGCTCGGCAACTCGCCATTCAAAAGCAGGTAGCAGACTTCGAGAAAGTTGGACTTGCTTGCGAGATCATCGATCGGGTAACCGCGATAGAGCAGCACGCCTTCATCACCGTCGATATAGGTGATGCGCGAGCTGCAGTTGGCAGTCGACGTGAAGCCCGGATCGTACGTAAAGCAGCCCGTTTCACGATAGAGCCTGGCGACATCGATAACGTCGGGGCCGAGCGTGCCGGAACGGACCGGCAGATCAGGCTCCGAGCCATTGAGTGACAGCTTGGCAGCTTTGTTCGACGTGTCATGCACGCTCATCGCTAGGTCCCTTCCAGGTTAAAGTGAACACCAGCTCCTGCGGCCCTGAAAAATACGGCGCTGGAGCAAGATCTTGAGTATCCTCATTATATATTGTGCAGCGCGATAGGCTAGCTATCTGTAATCACATTAGCGGTTTGTGCGCGAAATGTTCCGCCTTGTTTGGTGCTGGCCGGCCGCCAACAGCGCAGTTGCGAGATAGGTTGGTGTCACAGGCGCTCCCGATTGGTCGCAGGGGACGTTCAGCTCGGCTCACAGGCATCTTGGATGCGCCCGATCGCCTCGTCGCGATCGAGGGTGGCGAGCGCATCGAAAATCGGTACCGATCCACCTTGTCCGATCAGGGCGGCGCGTAGCGGCTGTGCAATCTGGCCAAGCTTCAGGCCGTTGGCCTCGATGTAGCCGCGAACCAGGGTTTCAAGCGCGTCCTTCGACCAGTCTTCGGCAGTTTGTAGTTCCGCCAGCAGGCCGGCGAGCCGGGCCTTGGCGTCGTCGTTCAGGGCCTTGGCCGATTTGGCATCATAGGCGAGCGGGCGTTCGGCGATCAGGAAGCGGGCTTCGTCGATCAGGTCGATCAGGGTCTTGGCGCGTTCCTTGATGGCCGGCAGTAACGTTTCCAGGCGATCGAAGCCGACCGCGGCGAACCTTTCTGCGAGAGCGGCGCCATCGTCGAGGTCTCCGAAAAGAACCTTGATGTGCCGGATCAACTCGGCATCGTCCGCTTTGCGGATGTATTGGGCATTGAGATCTTCGAGCTTGGCGAAATCGAAACGCGCAGGCGACTTGCCAAGGCCATCGAAGCCGAACAGCTCGATCATCTCGTCTTGCGTGAAGACTTCCTGGTCACCATGGCTCCAGCCCAGTCGGATGAGATAGTTCTTCAGGGCATCGGGCAGATAGCCCATCGCGCGATAAGCCTCGACGCCGAGCGCACCATGGCGTTTCGAGAGCTTGGCACCGTCGGGGCCGTGAATCAGCGGCACGTGCGCGAAGACCGGCACCGGCCAGTCCATCGCCCTGTAGATCTGTGTCTGGCGCGCCGCGTTGGTCAGGTGGTCTACACCGCGCAGCACGTGGGTCACGCCCATGTCGTGGTCGTCGACGACGACGGCTAGATTGTAGGTCGGCGTGCCATCGCTTCGCAGAATGATGAGGTCGTCGAGGTTGGCGTTCTGGAACGTGACGGAGCCCTGCACCTGGTCATCGATGATGGTTTCGCCCTCCGACGCCGTCTTGAGGCGTATCGCGGGCGCCACGCCTTCTGGCGCCTCGGCAGGATCGCGATCGCGCCAGCGCCCGTCATATACGGGCGGTCGGCCTTCCGCCTCGGCCTGCTCACGCATCGCCTGAAGATCCTCCGGCGTGCAATAACAGCGGTAGGCATGGCCGCGTTCGAGAAGGTCGTTGACGACGGCCTGGTGGCGCTCGGCGCGGGCGAACTGAAAGAGCGGTTCGTCGTCGGGCCCGAGCCCGAGCCAGTCGAGACCGTCGATGATCGCTGCGATCGCTTCCTGGCTCGAGCGCTGACGATCGGTATCCTCGATACGCAGCAGATAGCGCCCACCCAGATGCCGCGCCAGCAGCCAGTTGAAGAGTGCCGTACGCGCGCCGCCAATGTGCAGGAAGCCGGTCGGCGAGGGGGCGAAACGCGTCACCGCGCCACTCGAATTCAGATCCGTCATGCATCCGTTCAGCCGGTCTGGGCCGGCAGTCCCTCGCTCGATCGTTGGTTTCATGAATTTAACCCGATCTATTCACCAGAATGCGGTCATCACGGAGGCAAAATTGACGAAAGGCCAGGAGAAACGCGCAGTTCGATGTGGTTCATCGCACAAGCGGTTTGACGCCGCGATTCGTCAATTTCGCCCCGCCCGAAGGGTCGCCACTGCGCGGCCGTCCGCTACGTCGAGCGCCTCAACCGTAAGCACCAGCTACGCTTTTCGTCACTCTCCTTGCGGGCCGACTCGCGCAGCGGCGATGCTGACCACATTCTGGTGAATAGATCGGGTTAAGTCTGCCGGCGGCGAACGCCGGGTTACGCGCACCACCTATCACAGGGCGCTGCCCCGGTTAAGGGCATTGCACAAGCTGGGTAGGTACCGAGGGGCAGGGCTGCGGGGGAAAGGAGCACTCTACACGTTTCGACAGATGCGGGAGGGTGCGTGCAGCGAGGCAGCTTGTGGTCGCGATTGGTTCCTGCCTGGCCGCCGCAGCGTGCACCGGCGATCGGTTGGGCGTGGGCATTGCCGCTGCTCGAAGAACGCCCGCGCTGGTTCTTGTGGCTGGCGCCGCTGTTTGCCACCGGCATCGCGATCTATTTTGCACTGCCGTTCGAGCCGCAACTGGCGGGCACGCTTCTGGGCTTTGCAGTGCCGGTTGTTCTGCGCCTTGGTGTTATTCGCGATGGCCCGGCAGCACTCGCTGCATCGGTTGTGATCATCGTTACGGCAGGTTTTACGGCGGCCAAGGTGCGCACGGAAGCGGTTCGGGCACCGATCCTGTCCCACACCATCCGCCCGGCCATTGTGACAGGTGTCATCGAGCGGCGCGAGCAGCGCGCCGATGCAAGTTTACGCCTGACACTCAGCGTGCGCGAGATCGAAGGGCTCGAGCCGGCTGCAACGCCGAAGCGCGTGCGCGTCTTATTGCGCCCGGCGCGTCGCTCGCGAACACCCGCCGCCGACGCGACGTCCTCAAAAGCAACGGGCACCAACGCGTCGATCGGCAGCCTGATCCGCCTGTCGGCGCGCCTGTCACCGCCAACCGCGCCGGTTATCCCGGGCGGCTGGGACTTTGCCCGTGCAGCCTATTTCAAAGGCATTGGCGCAACCGGCTTTGCCACCGGAGCGCCCGAGGTGATTGCGCAGGTTGGCGAGGTTGGCTGGCACGCGGCTGCGCAATTCGCCATCGAAAGCTTGCGTCAGCGGATCGGTGAGCGCGTCCTTGCGGCACTCGATGGCCAGAGCGGAGCGATGGCGATGGCCTTGATGACAGGTGACCGCAGCGCCATCAGCGAGGCGACCAGTAAACTATTTCGCGACGCCGGCATCGTCCACATTCTGTCGATCTCCGGTCTGCACATGGCGATCATGGGTGGCTCGGTGTTCATCACCTTGCGATTTCTGCTCGCGGCCCTGCCGTTCATTGCCCTCACCCGGCCGATCAAGAAATGGGCAGCCGTCGGCGCCCTGTTCGCTGCGTTCGGCTATTTGCTGATTTCAGGTGCCGCCCATCCGGCGGTGCGCTCGTTCATCATGATCCTCATCGTTTTTCTGGCGATCCTGTTCGACCGCCCGGCGCTTGCGCTGCGTAATGTTGCAATTGCCGCACTGACGATCCTGCTGGTCATGCCCGAGAGTTTGTTCAATGCTGGTTTTCAGCTGTCGTTCGCCGCCGTCACCGCCCTGATCGCCGTCTATGAAGCGCACCGCGCCCGCCGGCACCGCTTGCGCCGGGCCGGCCACTTGCGATGGCAGATGAGCGCTGGCGAGCGCGTGCTCAGCAACGTCGCCTGGTTCATCGCCGGCATCATTCTGACGACAGTGGTTGCCGGCCTCGCCACCGCGCCGCTTGCCGCCTACCATTTCCACACCTCACAGCAATACGCCGTGCTGACCAACCTGATCGCGGTGCCGCTTGCCAACTTCATCGTCATGCCGGCCGCACTGGCAGCCTTCCTGGTTATGCCCTTCGGCCTCGAAGGCTGGCCTCTGGCCGCCATGGGGCTCGGGCTCGATGCCATGACTTGGACCGCCCGCCAGGTAACGGGACTGTCCGGTGCCGTGATCGCGGTTCCGGCGTTCGCGCCGGGGGCCTTGCTGTTGATGGTGATCGGCGGTCTCTGGCTGGTGATCTGGCTCAGGCCCTGGCGGTGGTTTGGCCTGGTGATGGCGCTTGCCGGCCTGATCATTGCAATCGACGTGCAGCGGCCGGCGGCACTTATCGGACGCGACGGTTCCCTGGTCGCACTACGTGGTCGCGATGGACGCTATGGCGTGGTCCGTTCAGGGCGGGCCGGCTTCGAACTGAGGCACTGGCTGGAGCACGATGGTGACCGGCGCGCACCGGCAGCTCTGAGACGCGGCAGAGCCTGGCGTTGCGATGCCGACGGCTGCATCGCCAGGCTCGACGGCCACGTGATTGCCGTTGCTCGCAGTCCGGCGGCATTGGTTGATGATTGCCAGCGGGCAACGGTGCTCATCATGTCGTTTCCAAAGCCGGCCGGCTGCCGTACGGCGGCAACCGTCATTGATTTCCGCGCACTGCGCCGCCAGGGCACGCATGCCCTCTACCTGTCAGAGGCCGGTGATTTGCGGATCGAAACCGTTGACCAACTGCGCGGTGACCGGCCATGGAGCATGGCAGCACGATTTCGCGGGCAACGGCGGCGATGGCGCCGCAGGGGTAAGACGGCACTGAGTACAAAGCCCACAGCTCAGCCTTCCGCAGGTCCTTCAACGACTTCACCAGGCCTGCGTCGTCATCGATGAACCGGCGAGTGCCTGAGGCGAGTTACCGAATCTGCCCGAACCGGGTATCCGCCCGCTTAATAGCGCCGGATAAGGCCCACCAGGCGGCCTTGTACCTGGACCTGATCGGGCCCGAAAATGCGGGTTTCGAATTCCGGGTTGGCGGCTTCCAGAGCGATCGCACCTGAACGCCTGCGCAAGCGCTTTAGCGTCGCCTCTTCGTCTTCGACGAGTGCCACCACGATGTCGCCGTTCTCGGCCGTGTCGCAGCGTCGGATGATCACCGTATCGCCGTCGTGAATGCCGGCCTCGATCATCGAGTCGCCTCGGACTTCGAGGGCGTAATGCTCGCCGCTGGTCAGCAGATCGGGCGGGCATGCGATGTCGTGGGTATGGTTCTGAATCGCTGAAATCGGGACGCCGGCCGCGATCCGGCCCATGACGGGCACTGAAACCGTGCGGCTGTCGATGATCGTACTGGTCGGTTCGTTATCGGAGGCACGTCTGCCTTTGGCGCCGCCCTCGATCAGTCGGAGATTTTCCCGACCACTTGGCTGCGCCTTGGCTGCCGTTTCGCTGCCCGGCAGTTTAAGCACTTCGAGGGCACGGGCACGATGGGGCAGGCGGCGGATAAATCCGCGTTCTTCGAGCGCCGTGATCAGGCGATGGATACCCGACTTCGACTTCAGTGAAAGCGCATCCTTCATTTCATCGAACGACGGCGGCACGCCGGTTTGCTCCAGACGCTCTGAAATGAACACCAGGAGATCCTTTTGCTTTTGAGTCAGCATGCCCGCCCTCCGCGGTTCTTGATGGCCAGTGACCGGCCCGGTTGTCCGAAATGCCACGTACGGCATCTCACTGACTTGTAAATGTTCCGCTTTGGTTCTGCAAGTGTTTCTTTTCGGGTGAGCACGATCACAACTGGAAGAGAACGTCGGAGGCTTGTGGCCGGGTGTTCAGCCATCGCCTATCTGCTTGACATCATCTCACTCGAATGAGTGATCTCGGCCAAGCATGAGCACGCGAAAGGACGATGTAATGAACGGCGGAACGGCGCTGGTCGAGACGTTGATTGAGTGGGGCATCGATACGGCGTTTTCGGTACCGGGCGAGAGTTATCTGCCGATCCTCGATGCCATTCGCAGGTCATCGAACCGGATCCGGCTCGTTACACCGCGCCATGAGCAGGGCGTGACGTTTGCCGCCGAAGCCTACGGCAAGCTGACCGGCCGGCCGGCGGCCGGGTTCGTCAGCCGTGGCCCGGGGGCGACCAATGCGTCGATCGGCATTCATACCGCGGCACAGGACTCGTCGCCGCTGGTGCTGTTCATCGGTCATGTCCCGACTACGACCAAAGGCCGCGAGGCGTTCCAGGAAGCAAACTATCATCAGATGTTCGGCGGTCTTGCCAAAGCTGTGCTCGAACCGGAGTCATCGCGCGATGTGGCCGGCGTCACTGCCCGCGCCATCCAGCTTGCGACCAGCGGCCGTCCGGGACCGGTCATCGTCGTCATGCCGAAGGACATCACCGATGGGGATGCAGGTGCCCCCGCGATCCCCAAGCGCACGCAGCGCGCCCGCACGGCGCCTGATCCTGCCGGCCTTGGGCTTGCAACTGAAATGATCGATGCGGCCGAGCGTCCCCTGGTAATCTCGGGCGAAATGATCTCGATCGAAGAATGCCACGGCGAACTCATTCAATTTGCCGTGGCGAGTGGCGCGACGGTGACCACCGCTTATCGCCGCCAGGACACCTTTCCCAATGATCACAGCGCCTATGCCGGCCATCTCGAAATCAACCGTGTCGCCTTTCAGACCAGATTGTTCGATGAAGCCGATCTGATCATCGCTGCCGGCAGCCGCCTTGACGGCATCTCGAGCCAGGAATTCGGCTTCGTACGCCCGGGGCAGAAAGTCATCCATATCTTCCCCGACGATCGTTCACTCGCCAATATGACCGGCGATCTCGTGATCCACGCGCATGTCGGTGCGACGCTTGCAGCCCTCGCCGGTTCTGTCACGCCCCCAGCGCCCGACCGCCTCGCCTGGCGCGATCGCTTTCATGGCGAGTACGAGCGCTTTGCAACACCGGGTGCGCTTACGATCCATGGTGAAGTCGACCTTTCATCCGTCGTCGTCGAGGTCCAGCGCCAGCTTCGTGATGACGCGGTGGTTTTGTGTGACAGCGGCACGTTTGCCCGTTGGGTGCACCGCTTCTATCGTTTCACCAGACCGCACACACAGGCCGGCCCCATGTCCGGGGCGATGGGCTATGCAATGCCGGCGGCGCTTGGTGCCGCGCTGGCTCGACCCGAGGCACAGACCGTCGTATTTGTCGGCGATGGAGGCTTCCTGATGTCCGGCCAGGAGATCGTGACCGCGGTCCAGCACAAGCTTCCGGTCAAAATCCTCCTCTGCGATAACGGTGCCTGGGGTTCGATCATGGTCTCGCAGGAGCGCCGCTTCGGGCCGGAGGGCATTTACGGCACACGCTTGCAAAGCCCCGACTTTGCCCTGGTCGCACGCGGCTATGGTGTGCCGGCCTTCACCGTCGGGAGCACGGCCGATTTCGCTGCAGCCTTCGCAGAAGCGCTTGCTCACGACGGCCCGGCCCTCGTGCACCTCAAGCTCGACCCCCGCGATGTGTCGCCGTTCACCGACGAAGCGCCCGTATAGGGTTTGGCAACGCTTTTCGCGCAAACAGGAGTGTTCCTGGTCGCGAACAATGGGTTTGCCAAATGATCTTTTCGTCGATGCGCGGCAGTGCCGAGCCCGATTTTCGTCCGATGGAGCGCGGTGATCTCGGCGCCGCGCTACGCATCATCGCGCAACATGACGAGGACGACTTCGAAGAGGCGCGCGAGGAACTCAAGGACAGCCTCGACGGCATGTTCGTCATTCGCGAGCGCGGCAAGATCGTCGGCCTGACCGGTGCCACGCAGGATCCTCACAGCGAGGATGTGGTCTGGTTGTCGTGGACCTACGTCGACGCTACGCGTCAGGGCAACGGTCTCGGGCGCATGATGTTCGATGCGCTATCGGGCATGCTCGCCGGCGATGGCGTGCGCAAGATGTTCATCAACACCAGCGATTACCGCGAGGCAGGTGTCGACACCTACGCCGCAGCCCGCGCCTTTTACGGGCGGATGGGCGCGCGCCTCGAAGTTACGATACCGGACTATCACGCGCCCGGCGAAGCACGCCTCGTCTATGGCCTCGAGATTGCGCCGGAAGGGGCAGAGGCGATCGAAGCCGGCAGCGGTGCATTGCGCTTCGTCGATATCGAGACGGTCGAGGAAAGCGAAGACGGCTGGGGGCTGGTCTGGGAGGAAGTGCAGGGCACATCCGATCCGGCAGCAGTCGATCCAGGCCTCGACAAGTGGGTGTCAGCAGCCCGCAGCCGGCGCGCGCGTGTTCTGTTTGCCGCGGTGCCGTCGGATCTCTGTCAAAATCTCAACGGGCCGTTCGGTGAGCATGGTTTCGCCCATCATGGCCGCCTGCTCGATTATTTCGGGCCCGGCGTTCACCAGGAACTCGGGTCGTTAAAACTTTATTGACAGTTTGTCCGGTGTGCGCCGGCGTAAGCAATTTTTCACTTCGATTGGGTTTAATCAGATCATTCGGCACGAGGACCAAGGCACATCCTGCTGCCCGGTTCGTGTCGTTCGTCATTGTCTGTTGGACTTGGTATCGAGATGCGTAAGCCGATTGTTGCGTTGAGTGTTGTGTTGCTGCCCCTTTTGCTTGCCGGCTGCGGATCGCAGGCCGGCGGCGTTTCCGTCAACCTCTCCGCCGTTCTCGATCGCACCGCCGAGACGCTCGAAAAGTTCCATGCATACTTGAAACGCTATGACTATACCGAGCTCGACGATGCGATGTTCAAGCAGCTCAACAACACCATCGAAGAAGACCTCAACCGCAAGCCACGCATTCACCCGACGCTGATTGCAACCAAGATGCGCAAGGACGTCTCGATCGTTGCGCACGGAGATATTAACGGCAACGGCAAGATCGATGCGCAAGAACCGAAGCTGTTCACGATCGAGTTCGATCCCGAAAACGATCGCATCATCCTGACGTCGACGTCGGGCAACAGCACCGGTCGGGTCACCGGGCCACGCGGCTTCTTTGCAGGTGTGTTCATCGGCTCCATGGTCAACCGGCAGCGCAGTGCCGGCATCAAGCCAGGTCACTTCAACAAGCGCAACGTGGCGGACGCGCCGATCAAGAAGCAGGTTGCCAGCCGCGCCGGCAAGCCTCCGGCACGCGCTCGATCACGTGCTCGCTCAGGCGGCGTCCGCGCCGGCAAGTGACCTTGCCAGCGGGCTGCGTTGACTAGCTGTTCAATTCACCTAAAGATCGTCTTGGCAGCGGCCTGTCGGCCGGCGCACCTCGTAACCATCCGGAGTAACTAACGTATGCGCTACATTGCTTGGGCAGTCATTGGCCTCATCGGTATCGGCGCCTACATGGCCCTGACGGAAAAACCAAAAGTCGACCTGGCACAGGTGTTAAGCCGCTCGGCGGTGGCCATGGAACGCTTCAATGCGTATCTTGCCAAAGAGCAGGTAGCAAGCGTCACCGATGCCCATCTCGACCAGCTGAATGAATATCTCGAACGCGTGATGAATGCGCCGCCGAAATTTCACGACGAACAGATCGCCATGCAGCTGGGCAAGGACGCCAAATTCACCGGTTATGCCGATGCCGACAAGAACGGCAACATTTCAGAAAACGAAGAAAAGCTCTTCACGATCGAACTCGATGCCGAACGCAAGCGGTTCATCGCAACCGACAGTTCCGGCACGGCGACCAGCCGCAGCTTTTCCGGATCAGGCTTCCTGACCGGCATGCTCATCGGTTCGATGCTGAGCCGCCAGCGTTCCGCCGGCATCACGCCGGCCCACTTTGCCAGCCGCAAGGTAACCTCGCCAACCACTTACCGGCGGGCACGCAGCCGCGCGCGGTCAGGCGGGTTGCGCGCCGGCAAGTGAGATTGGTGCGACGGGCTGCAATCGCGGCCCGTTGATCGTTCGGGCGGGGAAGACGAGGGAGGGCCTGATGGCCGTGGGGGATGTTCTGGGTGCTGCCCGGCCGGCGGACCGGCTGGACGGTGATGCGCGTGATTATGCCGACATGTCGCCGGCACACGCGATGGTACTGCTCGCCTCGATCGCGATCGTCGCCCTGTGCGGCATCGTCTACGAACTGATCATCGGTACGGTCTCGAGCTATCTGCTCGGCAACAGCGTCTATCAGTTCTCGATCACGATCGGCTTCTTCATGTTCGCGATGGGCATCGGCTCGTATCTGAGCCAGTTCATCGGCGGCAATCTCATTCAGCGCTTCATCTATGTCGAGACGGTGCTCGCACTTGTCGGCGGCATCTGCAGCCTGGCGCTGTTCTTTGCCTTTCCGTTCGCACCGGTCCTCTACCAACTGGTGATGTTCTTTTTCATCTTCTCGATAGGCGCCCTGGTCGGCCTCGAGATCCCGCTGCTCACGCGCGTGCTTGCCCAGGCAAGCGGCACCCGCCGCTCGATCGCCAACGTCATGTCGCTCGACTATGTCGGGGCACTGGTCGGCTCGGTCGCCTTTCCGCTGATGCTGCTGCCGAGCCTCGGACTGGTGCGCGCATCGTTCGCGATCGGCCTGATCAACATCCTCGTGGCGCTGCTGAATGTCGTTTACCTGCGTCGTTATCTGCCGGATGCCAAGCGGCTCGGTATGCTGGTTGGCGGTGTGTTGATACTGATGTGTGTGCTGCTGGTCGCCGGCACGCGCCTGACCAGCCTGGCCCAGCACAATCTCTATTATGATCAGGTCATCTGGAAGAAGCAGACGCCCTATCAGTCATTGGTCATGACCAACAACTGGCAGCGCGGTGACCTGCGTCTGTTCATCGATGGTCACATCCAGTTTTCCGAAGCAGACGAGCACCGCTATCACGAAGCCCTCGTCCATCCGGTGATGAGCTATCCGGGCCCCGCCCGGCGCATCCTCGTGATGGGCGGCGGCGATGGTCTCGCAGTGCGTGAAATCCTCAAGCATGACCAGGTGCGCGAGGTCGATCTCGTCGATATCGATCCGGCGATGACCGATCTCGGGCGCGACTTCGCACCGCTGGCCAAGCTCAACAAGCGCGCCCTGCATGACCCCCGCGTCAAGGTCTATAACACGGACGCCTTCATCTTCATCAACAAGCCGGGCCCGCTCTACGACCGCGTTATTCTCGATTTCCCCGACCCTCACAACGAGGCGATTGCGAAACTCTATTCGCAAGAATTCTACACCATGCTGCGCCGGCGCATGAGCCCTGCCGGCGTCGTCATCACGCAGAGCTCATCGCCCTATTTCGCGCGGCGGACCTACTGGTCGGTCGAGCGCACGCTCGACAAGGTGTTCGCGGGGACCCTGAGTTTCCACCTGCCGGTCCCGGCCTTCGGGCTCTGGGGCTTTCACATCGCGACCGTCGCTCCCGACAGTGATCCGGGCGCATTCGGCGTTGAGACGCGCTATCTGACGGAAGCCGTGTTCGGCGCCGCGCAGGTCTTCGGCAAGGACATCGCGCGGCCGGGCGAGGCGCTGCCGGTCAATACGATCTTCGAGCCGGTTCTCTATCAGCTTTATTTGCAGGACCAGCGTGCGACGGCGCCGGATGCGAGTTGAGGGGTGAGTGGAGCACCTCCCCGGTAACTCTCGAAACTGCACGAACAAGTCGACAAAATAATAGAACGGGCCGGATCGCAATCGATCCGGCCCGAAATTCTCAGGTCCGCCAGTGTCAGACTTATTCGGCAGTCGGTTTCTCAGCCGGCTTGGCCGGAGCCGTCGCAGTCGGCATGAACATCGCGAACATATTCGTGAAAGGCGTGAAGGTGTTCGGATCACTTGCCCACTGAACACGTGACTCATACCATTTCGGATCCGCCATATTGGTCACCGGCTTGTAGAACGTCGGATTGCCGGCAGCGGTTGCCCACTTGGTATATTTTTCCGGGTTCATGTGGGCGGTCATCGACTGCCAGATTTTCGGGTTCATCGGCGCCATCATCCACTTCATCATGCCGGCTGGGTTCATCATCTTGGTCGCGGCAGCCGTCATCTTGTTGAAATCGGTGCCGTTGCGCATCCAGGTGTTCCACATCACCGGTTCGCTCGCACACGATGCCATGACGTGGATCGTATGCGGATCGTTGACGACGGTCGAAAGCTCGGCAAGCTTTTCCGGATCGTTCATGGTTTCGGCCATGAGTTCGGCATCCGTAAATGCCTTGATCTTTTCTCTGATCTGCTCGAACTCGCCGGCTTGCACGCCCTCACACTCGGCATGATAGGCTTTGGCCTTTTCGAACTTGTGCTCCGTGCTCGTCGACTGATCGGCACCAAAGGCTGTCGTTGCTGACATGGCAACGGCGATCGCCGCCGCTACGAGTTGGTTGAACCTGACTTGCATCTCACTCTCCTGTCGCTAAGACATCATCCAGCAGTGCATCTTCATTTGAATATTCATACATTCGAATATTAATGAAGAGTGGACTATTGGACAAAACGTCTCAGAGGACAACGAGGGTATTGGTGCTCTACCGGTTGCGCCCCTCGATCGCTATGCTCGTCACACAACCAACCAGCCCGAAACGCCGGAGGACGCCGATGCTGATCAATCTCGATGGCCGCAAGATCTATTATGACCAGATCGGCCCGAACGACGGTCCCGTCGTCTGCTTCACGCATTCGCTGTCGTCGGATGGCGGCATGTGGGCCGAGCAGATGCCGGGACTGGTCAACGAAGGCTATCGGGTTGTGCGCCTCGACATGCGTGGGCACGGCGGCAGCGATCCCGTTGCGGGCGACTACACCATGGAAGCATTGGCCGATGACGTGGCGGCCGCCCTCGATGCGCTCGGCATCTCCAAGGTGCAATACATCGGCCTCTCGATCGGCGGCATGATCGGCCAGGCATTCGCCATCAAGTATCCCGACCGGCTGATTTCGACGATGCTCTGCGACACCTTGCCGAAATCGCCGGAAGGTGCCGAGAGTTCCTGGGGCCCGCGATTGGCCGCCGTGCGTGATGCAAATTCTGTCGCCCCGCTTGCCGATGCGACCATGGAGCGCTGGTTCACGCCGGCCTTCCAGCCCGCCAATCCGGGCCGCTGGCAGGAGATTCACGCGACCATCGCCGGCACCTCGGCGGCCGGTTATCTGGGCTGTGGTGCGGCGATCCTGAACTTCGACTTCATGGCTGACCTGCCGGGCATCAAGACGCCGACGCTGGTGGTCTGCGGTGACCAGGATGAGGGCACGCCGGCGACGGCGAACCAGTTGATTGCGGAAAAGATCCCGGGCGCGCGCTACGAAGAAATCGCTAACGCCCGCCATTTCCCGAATGTCGAGCACCCGGACGTGTTCAACCGGATTATGATGCCCTGGCTGGCGCAGCATCGGTAGAATTGTGGCAAACCGGCCTCAGGCTGCCCCATCACCCCGGCTGACGCATCTTTCGGGCCGTGCGCCAGGCGATGAAAATGCCCGTTGCCGCGATCAGAACCATGCCGGCAATGGTCAGTGCATCGGGTATCGTGCCCCAGATCGCGTAGCCCCAGAAGGTCGCAAAGACCAGGTAGGAATAGTCGTAGGGTGCGAGCCAGCTCGATTCGGCGCGCTGATAGGCACGGGCGAGTGAAACGTTGGCGGCCAGGTTCAGGCACGAACAGGTGATGATCGCTGCCCAGGTAATGGGTGCCAGATCGTGCCAGCCGGTCAACAGGTAGGGCCAGGCGGCCCCCATCGGGCCCGCTGCGGCCGGCGCTGGAAAGATCGACAGGCCGACCAGACCGACACTCATGAAGGCCAGCGCGACACCGGTTGCCAGCGTTAGCGGGGACTCCTCCCGGCACAATTTGCGGGTGATCAGCACCATGCAGGCATAGAAGAAGCCCGCGCAAATCGGCAGCAGCGAAACGGCTTTGAAGTCGGCGGCACCCGGCTTCAGGATCAGCATGGAACCGCAGAAGCCGACGGCGACGGCGCTCAGGCGCTGCATGCCGACCGGTTCGCCGAGCACGAAGCGCGACAGCAGCGTGACGACCAGCGGGAAGAGGTACAGGCCTGCTGCAATCTCGGCCAGCGACAGGAACGGCACGCCGGAAAAGAAGCACAGCATGGCGCCGACCAGAAACAGGCTGCGCGCCGCCACCGGCAAGAAGCGCTTCGGCGGCAGTCGGCGCAGGTCGGTTTGCATGACGATCGCAACGATCGCGACCAGCGACAGATTGAAGGCGGAGCGCAGCAGCTGAAACTGCCAGATCGAGACACTCGAACTCGTGAGCTTGATGATCGCGTCCTGCAGGCCGAGCAAGGCCAGCGCGAACACCATCAGGCTGGCTGCAAGCGGCGGCTGGTCCTGACTGGACGTAACTTTCTGGATGAATGAGGCGCGAGCGCCGCTGAGTGGCCGGTTCACGCGATGCTGACTTTTAGAATTGCAATATGCTGGGTTGTGCTTGCTCGACCGTAAATTCTATCGGCCACCAGCACAAGGCTGCGGACAGCAGGCGTGTCAATCTTGGCAACAATTGACGGGAGCTGGATCAGGCTTCTTGAATGACGCCCTCAACTGCTTTCGACGGCAAAGGCCTGCTGCAGTGCTTCGGAAACCTTGACGCTGTTGACATCGTCCTTGTGGATCGCGCAATTGGCGCCGACCTTTCTCAATTCGAGAAGCCGTGGCCGGTCCACTTCGCCGGATACGATCACGATCGGTCCCTCATAGCCCGCACGACGCAATAGCGGGATGGTCTCAAGCGCGGAATCGTTGGGCTTCAGATAGTCATCGAGGAACACCATGTCGGGCGTTGCCTGCAAAACCGCATCAATCGCCTGGTCCAAGGTATTAGCGATGCGCAATTCGACGTTCCGGCCAAGCACGATATGCAGCGTTGCACTTAAGCGCCTGGCATCGAAGCTTTCGTCCTCGACCAGCAATACATCGCGCAATTCTGGCAGTTCGCCTTTGCCGAGGGTTGCCAGGTTGCGTCTGGCCAGGAAATCTCCGCCACTGGTCCGTCCGCTCGTCGCCATTTCGATTTCCGCCCTTTGCCCGTCCCCCATTGAGGGGTGCCAAGCTCAAATTGTCTTTGTATGCAAATACATAGCCCGGAAGCATAGCTCATGCACACAAGTTTGGCCGGAAAAGTCTGCCGTTATGTTAAGGGCAATGTCAACGGCCATGAGATCGCAATGCAGGTGCCGCGCGCGCCGTCGGCCCGGTCGGAGATCACGAGCGTTCCGCCAGCTTCGCTGACCACCTTGTCGACGAGGGCGAGGCCCATTCCGCCCGTATCGCCACTGCCGGGCTGCAGCGACGTGAACGGGTGGCGTGCGGCATCGCGATAGGCTTCCGGGATGCCGGGTCCGTCGTCTTCGACGGTGAACTCGAGGTTGTTGCCGGCTTGCACGCAGCGCGCGACGATCAGGCCGTCATCGCGATCGTGATGCTTGATGGCATTGTCGATCAGGTTGCGCAGCGCGACATCCAATAGGGCCTGTGCCGTCGTGATGGTCGGCCAGTCCCCTCGAATGTTGATCGCAAAACTCGCCGGCCGCGGCAGCGAATTGATAATATTGCGGATCAGGGCGCGAGTGTCGGTCGGGGCGATGGCAGACGATTTTAGCTCCAGACGGGAATAAGCAAGCAGATCGGTAACCATCTGCGACAGGCGCTGGGCGTGCCCGCGGAGTTCATTCAGCGCATCGTTCGCTTCTAACTCGCCTTGCCCCGATATCGCAGCTTCGATGTCATCCGCCGAATAGCGAAGGGCCCGCATTGGCGCTTTGAGGTCATGTGAAATGATCCGGGTGAAATTTACGAGATCATTATTGGTGCGGGTCAGGAGCTGATTGGTTTCGGCAATTTCACGCGCCTGGGCGGCAGCTGCCGCTTCGAGTTGCAGGTTGCGGCGCACCTTGCGCTCGAGTTCGATGCTCAAGTCATCGTTGGCATGCGACGGCGACACCACGACGACGAACTCATCCCTCGGTTGGTCGTAAAGGATGACGAAGTCGTAGCGTGCGGCTTCATCGGTGCCGGTGACGATTGCCATGTTGGCCAACGTGATGCGCCGGTCCGGCTGTCGGTGAAGATCGAGGATGTCATCCTCGAGGCCGGTCAGGACCGGGAGCTTCTCGCACAGCGCATCACCGCTCGCAATGCCGCGACACGCCTCGCCGGCAATCGAGACGATACGTAATGCCTTGTTGGCGCGCACTATCGAAACGAGGCCCGCTTGAATGAGCAGTGCGAGTGTCGCTTCACGGGATTCGGGACAACGGTTCGACCATCATCGCAACTCCTCAAAGTCCGCGACGGATGATTGCAACGGCTGCTTCGTGGAATGTGCGTTTGACGTTCAGGCCGGATTTGGCGCTGGTCTCGAGAACGGGGAAATGTGCGCTGCGAAGTTCCTCGGGCATGCGCCCCGGGTCATCGGGGATCTGATCTGCCAGGTCCTTCTTGTTGAGCACAGCAGCATAATAGCGCCCGGGCAATTCATCGGCGAATTTCCTCGCGAGACGCACTTGTGTCTGCAAGGTCATGTGCCGTGTCAGATCGCCGACGATGATCGCTGCCTGGGCGCCGCGCAGATAGTGGCTGCGAAACATGGCATCTTCGGCGCTGCCGTCGGTATCCCAGATCAGGAATTGAAAGGGCCGCCCACCGGGCGGAGGGTCGACATCGTAGCGGTAGATGTCGGTGCCGATCGTCGACTTGTAGGTCTCGCCGAACCGGTCGAAGGCCAGACGGTTGGCAATCGAAGTCTTGCCGACTGCCATCTCACCGAGCAGCATGATCTTTTTGACGATCGGAGCATCACTGGTCATTGATTGCCGTTTACAGGAGCTACGTAACCCTCTCCTTGAAACCCGATCTCGAATTCGACACGCCGGTTGGGGCTCGTTGGTCCGGCAATCGGCGACAGGTCGATCTTTTCAGGCCGGCCGATGCCAACGAGGCGGGTCGGCGATACGCCCGCGCCGGATCAGTTCCGAGACCACTTTGTTGGACCGGTCCTGGGCAAGCTGGTTGTTGCCGGTCAACGAGGCCTTGCTCGTCCGTATAGCCGACAACACGCACAAGGCTCGCTGACCGATTGATCAGCTGGGCGAGTTCATCGAGCACTTTGCTGACACGTGCTGGTGACGCATAGACCGTGCCGTTGCCAAAAAAGATCGCATGGCTCTGGGCAAATGCGCGCAAGTCCCGTTCAGGGTCGGCAGGCTCCGGCGGCGGCTGGATAACCTTCACAGCAGGAACCGGCGGCGGGATAAGTGCCTTGGCTTGGTTCAACGCGACAATCAGGGTCGCAAGGCGCTCCGATTGGGCAGCAAGATTTTCGACCGCGCCAAGCAGCGTGTCGGCATCCGCCGCAACCTCGCCTGCCTCGGGTGCCCTCGCACCGGCAATCGTGCCGACGGTTTGGACCGTACTGTCGACGGTACGCACGGCTTGGTTTGATGGCATCGACAATGCCTTGCGGGTGCTGCCCGGCCATCATCGCCGGAGTTCAACTTGCCACGCAGTTCGCCGAGTTGGCCGGCAAGTTCGCGAAGCACGGCGCCGACCTCGCGTAAGTCGGCGCGCTGGTCTTCGCTGGCGTTCGATGACTCGAGACCGGCAAGGGCCTGGGCGGCCTGCTGCATGCGATCCTGGGACCTCTGCAAGGACCGCCGGGCGCCTTCGCGTGCCAGATCCGTCTTGATCGCAGACAGGCGTCGGTTGACCCGGGCTTCGAACGGCCCGCTATCGAACCTGGTTGTCGGCAGCACGGCAAGGCGAGCGGTGACCGACGTATTGGGGAGTTCCTTGCGCAATGCACCGGTCAATTCAGCAAGTGTTGCTTCATCGGGTGCAAGTCCGCTGAGCGTCAGCGTCAGGCCGCGGTAGCCGACGTCGAGGTCAGCCGGATAACCGTTCATTTCGGGGATGCCGGCGAGCACCTGCAGGGCCGAGCGTTCGACACTCGTTTCTTCAGCATCGGTATATAGCCCCCAGAAGAACCAGGCGAGCAGCGGCACGGCAATGAGGAAGAGTGCTGCCTTGAGTACGGCACTGCCGATGCCTGACGACTGGTTCTCGTCATAAATGGCGCCAGTGCGTTCCTCGACCGACGTGGCAAACGGCTGCAATTCTTGCGCACGCTCGCGAGGTGCGACATCTTCCAGCCGGCTGTCGGTTGCCCGTTCGAGATCGCCCAGCCGTTCAAGCGTCGCAATGAACTCTTCATCGAAGATCCGCTCGACGCCGCCCGGCGCAATGCCGTCGCAGCGCGCCGCCAGCAGGTAGGCCGGCGAAGCGCGCAGAAAGACCTGCAGGTCATCGAATTCGAACGATCGGAAATTACCGCCCTCTTCAGCAAAGGCGGTTGCCGCAAACTCGTTGATGGCAGCCAGCACGCCCGACATGTGGATGTCGGCATTCGAGGGCGTATTGGAGTAAGGCCAGTGTGCGAGCAACTCTCCGCTGCCGCGCCGGATCAGGAAGACTTCCTGGACCTGGAGGCGCTGCCTGTCGGCGATCGCCAGTTCGGCCACCGATTTACCCGTCGTCCAACTGCGCATGCGCAGCATCATCGGGTTCTGGTCGATCCGCTGGTTGATCTGGCTGATGAGATCCTTCATCGCGCTGGTCACGTAGGCCTGGACCATGCGGCCGGTCAGCGGGTGGAGGATCTCGACCATCTCGTCCTGGGAGTTCCGGATCTCGGTCTTGATCGTATTGATAACCAGTGGCGCCATCGCCTGGGCCAGGGCTGTGTGGTTGCGCAGTTCGGCTTCGCGCAAGGCCTGGTCGAGCACAACGGCGATGCTCGTTGAAAAGCGCTCCTCCGTTCCTGCCCGGTTGAAGAGCTGGTCGAGGCGGCGCAGCATGTCGAGGCGGGCGCGTTTTTCGCTTTCGCTCAGTCCTTCGAGCGCGCCCAGGCGTCGCTGGACCTCGTGGAGGGTCTCGGCTTCGCTGTCAAACAGCAACTCCTTGAGCCGGTCGACCCCTTCGACCACGCTTCTCGATGTCGTGTCGCTGCTCAAGTTTTCGCCACTCCTTCAGCTCGGCTCGTACTCGGCACAACGCAGCGTTGGACAAGTAGTGCCGGCCTGGACATGGGACGCCCGATTGTCAGCCACCGGACAACCGGCCGATGCGTTCTGACAATTCTGCAAGGCCGGCAGAAATCTCCTGAACAGCAGTACGCTGATTCGCCTCGGTCTCACCGGACAACGCGTCGAGACGAGCCTCGAGCGCATCGAACCGGCGCTGGATGGAGTGCTCGAGTTCGCGCAGGCGTGCTTCGAGGGCACTGACGCGCATTTCGGTCTGCTTCTCGAATTCGCCGAACAGCAGTTCGCGTACTTGATCCATTTTTTCATCGGACATCGCACGCGGTACGGCCCTTGCACCGGTCAGATCGGAAGCAGTAGTGTTCACGGCGTCACCTTTGTCCAAGTCGCGTCGTCTGTTTCGTATCCACGCGGACTATTTCGTCCGCGACAAGATAGCGAATTATTGGCTGAATGCGAACATTTCTCTTGTCGCATCGGCAGTTAGTTGTGGGCTCCGGCAATTGCAGTCACACTTGTCTGCAACTATCGATCGTCGGTCCGCCATCCACAATGGGATTGCCTGCGGGCGCCGAGGTAACGCATAACGAACAAGGCTGGCATTTGTTGCGCCGCCCCACGTATTTACCCCGCCTACCTTACAAGATGGCCAATAAGGAGACATTCATGCCCGGCCCCCTGAATGGCATCCGCGTATTCGATCTGACCCGCATCCTTGCCGGTCCCTCCTGCACCCAGATGCTGGCCGATCTGGGCGCTGACGTGATCAAGATCGAGCGGCCCGGTTCTGGTGACGACACGCGCAAGTTCGCACCGCCCTTCCTCAAGGACGATCAAGGCAAGGATACGGGAGAGAGCGCATATTTTTGTGCCGCCAACCGCAACAAGCGCTCCGTGACCCTCGATATTGCCAAGCCCGAGGGCCAGAAAATCGCGCGCCGCATGATCGCCAAGTCGCATGTCCTGGTCGAGAATTTCAAGACCGGCGGCTTGTCGAAATATGGCCTGGGCTACGATCAGTTGGCCCCTGAATTTCCCGGCCTGATCTATTGCTCTGTCACCGGGTTCGGCCAGACCGGACCTTATGCCAAACGGCCCGGCTACGACCTTCTCATTCAGGGCATGAGCGGCTTCATGAGTATGACAGGTGAGCCCGACGGTCTGCCGATGAAGTCGGCTGTGCCGGTGGCCGATTTAATGGCCGGCATGTATGCCGGTGTTGCGATCAATGCCGCATTGCGCCACCAGGCACTGACCGGTGAGGGCCAGCACATCGACATCGGCATGCTCGATGTCATGGTCGCCTTCTCGACGATCCAGGGCATGAACTATCTGGCAACCGGCAACGTGCCGCCGCGCCTTGGCAACGCCCATCCAAACATCGTGCCCTACCAGGTCTTTCGCACGTCTGATGGCAGTATCCTCCTGGCCGTTGGCAATGATGATCAGTTCAAGCGCTTTTGCGCAATTGCCGAAATTTCCCATATCGCCGAGGACGAACGGTTTGCAACCAACGGTAACCGGCTCAGAAACCGGGATGAACTGATCCCCATCCTGGACGAGGCGGTGCAGCGGCATACATCCGCGTTCTGGCTTGAACAGCTGGAAGCCAACAACGTCAGTTGCGGGCCGATCAATGATCTCGCCCAGGTCTTCGCGGATGAACATGTCATCGCGCGCGGCATGCGCATCGAGATGGACCATGCGGCTACCGGCAGCGCCAAGGTGCCCTTGATGAAGAGCCCGATGCGCTTGTCAAAAACGCCGACGACTGAGCGCATGGCACCACCGATGCTCGGGCAACACACGGACGAAGTTCTGGGTGAAATACTGGAGATGGATAGCGCCAAGCTCGAGAAATTGCGCAAAGATGGAGTGATCTGAGTTCACTCTCCTCCGAGGTCGGGTTCGTCCATCGCGGGCTGCCGAGCCTCGGCCGCCGCTGTGCGAAAGATCGTGGCTGAGATCAAACATCTCCGTGTTGCGCCCGCATGGCGAGGTCTCCGCCCGGGCGTTCGATTGTACAGGTTCGCATGCAACAGGTTAGGCATTGGCTGCGGATCATGCTGCTGTTGGCGCTCGCGCTGCTGTGGGCCGCAGGCGCAAGCTGGCTGGTCGAGCAGGCGGCAAAGTCTTCCTGGGCGCTCTGGCTCGAGCATTGGACCGGGGACTTTCGAACAGCCCTGCTGTCGCATCGCCCCAAGCGCCAGCACGGCGGCATCGCCATCGTCGCGATCAACGATGATACGATGCAGCCCTATCCCTATCGCTCACCGGTCGACCGCCGGTTGCTTGCGCGCCTGATCACGACACTCGAACAGGCCGGTGCCAAGGCGATCGGCCTCGACTTCCTGTTCCTGAAATCAACCGAGCCCGAAAAGGATGAGGAACTGATCGCGGCGATCACCGAGGCCGCCAAACGCATACGTATTGTCATCGCTGCCGGTGATCGGCGCGTCGACCTGTCGGAAGCCCAGACCAAATATCAGGCAGAGTTTCTGGAACGCTCGGGCGCTACCGGCGGCTATGCCAACCTGCTGACCGGCGGTGACCGCATCGTGCGCTACGTCGCACTGCCTGATGATCCGGCCTACCCCAAGAGTTTTGCCGTGGCACTTGCCAAGCCGGATGCGAAGCCGCCTGAGAACGGCCCGCGCCGGATCGCCTGGCTGCTGAGTCCGCACGATGGCAATGAGCGCTTTTTCTCGATCCCCGCCCACCTCCTGATCACACCGCAAGGCAATTCGACGCCGGTGGCCCCAGCCTTGCTGCAAAGCTTCAAGGACAAGATCGTGATCATTGGCGGTGACTTTCCCGACGCCGACCGGCATCAGGTGCCGATGAAGACCTGGCTTGGTGAGGACGACGAGATCGCCGGCATGGTCATTCATGCCCAGGTTGCAGCCCAACTGCTCGATGGGCGCCTGATCGAGCATGTCAACCGGCCCTGGCTCCTTGGACTGTTCGGCGCTCTTGCACTACTCGGTGTCTGGTTCGGGTTGCGCCACGGTTTGGTCGCCATCACGATCTATTCGTCCGCCGCCTCCATCTTTGTCGTCGGCGCAGACATGATCGCCTTCTATTTTCTCGACCGCATCGTGCCGTTCGGTGCCTGCCTCGGTGCACTTGCGATCGGGGTGATTGGCGGTGTCATTCTGCGCCGCGTGCAGGTAATGTTTGCGCTTTGACTGGGAGCATAAGCAATGAACGTGATGAACTCTGTCTCGGCCGTCGAGCCGCAACGATCCGATTACGCTGCGCTGATCCGGCGTGTCGCGTCATTGCTGTTGGTCGTACTCGCAATCGGGCTTGGTTCCCTGCAGGCGGCAGCCCAGGTCATCGTCGTCCAGTCGACGGCGAAGAGTGTGCGGGCCGGCTCGGCCCTCTCCAATGATGCCAAGGTTTTGATCCCGGCCGGCGCCAAGGCGGTATTTGTGTTGCCGTCGGGTGCAACACGGACAGTATCGGGGCCATTCGACGGCCGTGCCGGCGACCTGACCAAGGGCGTTAAAGCCAATCCGGGCGTGTTCGAAGCCGTAAAGCGCTACGTCCAAACCGGCGGCTCCTCGCAAAAGTCGGTGGGCGCAGTGCGCAGCGCTGCAGCACCGTTGGCGCTCGGCAAGCCGCTGCCATTTTCCTGGCGAACCGTGCCGCTGAGTTCCAATGGCGATGTCTGTCTCGAACGTGGCGTAAGTGTCGAGCTGGTCCGTTCGCGAACCGCAAAGGCGCAGACCATCACGGTCGTCGACATGAAGACCAAACAGCGCGCCAAGGCGGTTTTTGCAGCCGGCCAGGGCACGGCTGCGTGGCCGCCTGAGATCGCCATGCAGGCCGGCACGACTTACGCGTTGCTGACCGCCGGCCGCCGTGCGCGCCAGATCCGGCTGCGACTGATCTCGCCGCTGCCGCCGCCGGAAGACGTCCTCCAGGTCCTCCATCACCAGCGTTGCCAGGGCCAGTTCCGCAACTGGATCCGAAGCATGCAACTCGCGAGCAAGTGAGGCGACTTTTGCCGGCGAGGCGATGGCCTTCCATAATTGCATAGCAGTCATGCGCCACGCGACGGGGTCGGCATATGTTGCGGAAACGTGGATGGCTGAGAGCCACATGCCGCAGCTAAATGTGTGACTTCGGCTGCCAAAAAGATTGACCCCGCGGGCAAGCGGGGGCTTATCACGTTGGCATCCGTGCTGCCTGCCAGGACGATGCGTGCGAGCGTTCCACCGAACCGACTCGCACGCCTCCCGGCTCGGCATCTCCCCATTACAACGTCTGTCCGGTCAGACCCGTTGGACGCGCGATGCACTTTTATCTTCCCATTGCTGAGATGTCGGCGAACATCTTCATCTTCCTCGGCATGGGCGGTGCGGTTGGCTTCCTGTCGGGCATGTTCGGCGTCGGCGGCGGCTTCCTGATGACGCCGCTTCTGATCTTTTCCGGCATCCCGCCGGCCGTAGCCGTCGGCACCGAGGCCGCCCAGATCGTCGCCTCCTCCGTATCGGGTGCGATCGCACAGTGGCGGCGCAACAACGTCGACTTCAAGATGGGCACGATCCTGCTGGCCGGTGGCCTCGTCGGGTCTGTGTTCGGTGTCCAACTCGTGCGCGTGTTGCGTGAGGCCGGCCAGTTCGAACTGGTCGTGGCCTTGAGTTACGTCACCTTCCTCGGCGTCATCGGCACGCTGATGTTGATCGAAAGCGTCAATGCCATCCGCAAATCGCAGGCCGGCAAGCCATCGAGCGGCCGGCGCTCGGGCCAGCACAACTGGATCCACGGGCTGCCCCTCAAGATGCGCTTCCACCGCTCGAAGCTCTACATTTCAGCGATCCCGCCGCTCATGATCGGCGGTCTGGTCGGTGTGCTTGCCGCGATCATGGGGGTTGGCGGCGGCTTCATCATGGTGCCGGCGATGATCTATCTATTGCGCGTGCCAACCAACGTCGTGGTCGGCACGTCGCTCTTCCAGATCGTGTTCGTGACGGCGGCAACGACCATCCTGCATTCCTACCAGAACCAGACCGTCGATATCGTTCTCGCCCTCCTGCTGATGATCGGCGGCGTGATCGGCGCCCAGTTCGGTGCCGTCGCAGGGGAGAAGCTCAAAGGCGAGCAATTGCGCTTCCTGCTCGCCGGCCTCGTCATCGCCGTGTGCATCAAGATGGCCTGGGGCCTGATCGGCACGCCGAGCGAACTCTATTCGCTGTCACCGGCGTTTGGCGGAGGTCACTAATGCGACGAGCCTCGATCAACTTAATCGCCCGCCTGATCTTCGTCGTTCTTTTGGCAATCGGATTTCAATTGTCGGCCATGATTGGCGACCTCGAGCCTTCGCATCGCGCGTTCGCGCAGCAGGCAGCCAGCGGTCGGGCAGCGCCGGTGCGGAGAGAAAAGGTCCACGCCGATGTCTCGACGCGACGCGTGCGGGTTACATCGAGTTTCACCGGTACCGAGATCATCGTTTTCGGTGCCATCGAAAACGGCCGCATGGAACACCCCGAAAACAATGACATCTACGATGTAGTTGTAATTCTCGAGGGCTCGTCGCAGCAACTCGTTGCTCGCCGCAAGAGCCGGGTCGGCGGTATCTGGATCAACACCGATGCCCTGACGTTCGAAAGCGTCCCGAGCTATTACGCGATCTCATCGACCCGTGCGCTTCCCGAAATTGCCGATCCGATCGTCTTGCGCAACAGCAGTATCGGCTTTGAGCACGTGCGCATGACGCCAATCCGCGGCTGGGAGACCGGCATTACCACCGCCGATCTGCGAAAATTCAGTGAAGCCGTGATCCGCCTCAAACGCGCCGACGGACTCTACGTCCAGGAGGACTACGGCGTGGTGTTCATCGGCGGTGCCAGCCTGTTCCGCACGACCATCGACCTGCCGGCCAACGTGCCGGTCGGCACACTCAAGGCCCGTGTGATTCTCTTCCGCCAGGGCCAGATGCTGAGCCAATTCAGTTCGGAGGTCCGCATGCAGCGCGAAGGTATCGAGCGCTATCTGCACGCGTTCGCGTTCGGCTATCCGCTGCTTTATGGCATCGCAGCCGTGATCATCGCGGCCGGCGCCGGCCTGGCTGCCTCTTCTTACTTCAACCGCCAGCGCGCGTAACCGACGGTCCCGATCGGTCGCGAAGGCGTTGGCAGTCGCACCCGCGGCTGCTACCGGTTAGAAAAGAGCAACGCAAAATTATCCAAGGCCGACATGCCATGTCCGACAAGATCACCGCACCACAGGCGCTCATCTATGCCATGTTCACGACTTCGGCGGCTGACAATTCGATGAACGATGCCGAACTGCGCCGCATCGGCTCGGTCGTGCGCAACCTGCCGGCGTTTCGCAACTATGACGAAAATGCCTTGGTCGACGAGGCCAAGCAGTGGGGCAAGATCGCCTCAGGTCCGGACGGCCTGCAAACCGTCCTCGACCTGATTGCCGATACGCTGCCCGAAAACTTGCGCGAGACAGCCTATATTCTTGCCGCCGAAGTCGCCGCCTCCGACCTTCAGTCGCGCCCTGAGGAACGCCGCTTCCTGCAGCTTCTGGCAGGCCGCCTCAAACTCGACCGTCTGACAGTCGCAGCCCTCGAGCGCGCTGCCATGGCCCGACATCAGCAGATCCTCGATTCCTGAGCGGCAGGTGGGTTGGCTGGCTGATTACTTTGCACAATCGACACAGGTTGCGATTGACGGGTCGAAAGCCAGGCGCTTTGCCGCAATCTCTTCACCGCATGTGATGCAATAGCCGTATTCGCCGTCCTCGATCCTCGCGAGTGCCGCCTTGATGCGCTCGAGCTCGAGGGTGCGGTTACGCTCGTTGGCGAGCGCCATCGCCTGCTGCTGGATTGCATCGATACGCGACAGGCGCCCGACACTCGCCTGGTCGAGTTCGACGGTGCCGCGCTGGTCGGCACTTATTTCGCTCAGCCGCTCGAGTTCGTGCTGACGGGCGATCAGCATGTTGCGGAACTTGTCGACGTCGATGTCCATGGCTCGTCCATGCCCTCGCAGGCTCTCTCGATCCCATCCTATGACAGCGATCCGCTGCATCAAGTGCAAAGGATGCTGACGGTTCGCCGCCGGCGCCTTCTTTGCGGCACCGAATCAGTTCAGCCTGCAGGCACAACTTAGATTTGCAAGGAGATAGCGTCATGGCGGAGCGGCCGACGACAGGCACCGGGAGCCCGGATGGCAATGGTGCGTCTGGCGCAAAACGCGGCAAGCGCCCGGCCACGGCAAAGGCGAAGAGCGCCTACACCAAGAAGACGATCGCGCTGGTCTACGATTTCGACGGCACGCTCTCGCCGCGCCCGATGCAGGAGTATGCCTTCCTGCCGAAGATCGGCGAAGATCCGGGCGCCTTCTGGAAAGAGTCGAACCGCATCGCTCGCGACGAGCGCGCCGATCCGCTGATTACATACATGCATCTCCTCTACAAGAAGGCCAAGGAACGCGGCGTGCGTATCGATCGCGACGACCTGGTCGCCCAGGGCGCCGAGGTCGAACTTTTCCCAGGTGTCGCCGATTGGTTCGGATCAATCAACCAGTACGTCGGCGAGCGAGCGGCGCAGACCGGCATTGAACTGCGCCACTATCTCGTCTCTTCCGGTCTGACCGAAATCATCGAAGGCACACCGATCTACCCGAACTTCCACAACGTATTTGCGAGCGAATACTGGTTCGATGCCTATGACCTGCCCTACCCGAAACGCGTCATTACCGACACGGGCAAGACCCAGTACCTGTTCCGGATCAACAAGGGCATCGAGGACGAGGCCCATTCGATCAACGAACACATGCCGGAGGGCGACCGGCCCGTACCGTTCTCCAACATGATCTATTTTGGCGACGGTGACACCGATGTGCCGTCGATGGCGGTGACGCGCAAGAACGGCGGCTATGCCATCGCCGTCCATCCGCGCGGCAAGGCGCGGGCGAAATGCGTGAAGCTGTTCGAAGCCGGGCGTTGCGATTTCTATGCCGAGGCGGATTATCGTCCGGGCTCCAACCTCTTCAAGCGCACCTGCCTGCTGATCAACCGTATTCTCGCCGACATTCACGTGCGCGAGGAGATGTGGCGTCTTGGGCGGGCATGACGGTTTGATCGGCGGCCAAAATGGTCTATGGCATCCCCCTTGAGTAACGCAGGATGCCCGCCATGACCGATCAGACCGAGCTTGCCGCCAACGCCCGCACCTGGCCCTTCGAAGAAGCGCGCAAGCTGATCAAGCGGCTCGACAAGCTCGCAGGCGGCGCGGATAAGACCGTGATTTTCGAAACCGGCTACGGTCCGTCCGGCCTGCCGCACATCGGCACGTTCGGCGAGGTTGCGCGCACCAGCATGGTCCGCCATGCCTTCGAAGTGCTGACCGGCGGCCGCCACAAGACGCGGCTGATTTGCTTTTCCGATGATATGGACGGCTTCCGCAAGGTGCCGGGCAACGTGCCCAACCAGGAGATGTTGGCCGAATATCTCGACATGCCGCTGACCCGCGTGCCGGACCCCTTCGCCGGCGAGGACAGCGAATACGCAAGCTTTGCCCACCACAACAACGCCCGTCTGCGCCGTTTTCTCGATCAGTTCGGTTTCGACTATGAGTTCTATTCGGCAACCGAGTGCTATGCTTCGGGAATGATGGACGCGACGCTCTTGAAGATGCTCGCGGTCTACGACAAGGTCATGGACATCATCCTGCCGACCATCGGGCCGGAGCGCCAGCAGACCTATTCGCCGTTCCTGCCAGTCTGTCAGCGCACCGGCAAGGTGCTGCAGGTGCCGATGATCGCGCGTGATGTCGAGGCCGGCACCGTCACCTACGTCGATCCCGAAACCAATGAACAAGTCGAAACCCCGGTGACCGGCGGTCGCGTCAAGTGCCAGTGGAAGGCCGACTGGGCGATGCGCTGGACGGCGCTCGGTGTCGACTACGAGATGGCGGGTAAGGATCTGATTGATTCCGTCACGCTGTCATCGAAGATTTGCCGCGCGCTCGGCGGCACGCCGCCCGACGGTTTCAATTACGAACTGTTCCTCGATGATAAGGGCGAGAAGATCTCGAAATCGAAGGGCAACGGCCTGACGATCGATGAATGGCTCGAATATGCCAGCCCCGAGAGCCTATCGCTCTTCATGTTCCAAAAGCCGAAGTCGGCCAAGAAGCTATACTTCGACGTCATTCCGAAGGCGGTCGATGAGTATTTGACGTTCCTCGCGAAGTATCCGGGAGAAGCGCCCGAAAAGCAGCTCGACAATCCGACCTGGCACATTCATGCCGGCCAGCCGCCTGAAGCTGAGGTGCCGGTGAGCTTCGCGTTGCTCCTGAACCTCGTCTCGGCCTCGAACGCGCATGACAAGGACGTGCTCTGGGGCTTCATTCAGCGCCTGGCGCCCGAGGCCAATGCCGAGACGCATCCGCTGCTCGATCAACTCGTCGGCTATGCGATCCGCTATTTCGAGAGTTTCGTGAAGCCGACCAAATCGTTCCGGGCCGCCACAGAGCAGGAGCATCAGGCCTTGCTGGCGCTCGATGCGGCGCTCGCCGGCGCGGCTCCCGATGCATCTGCCGAGGACCTGCAGACCATCGTCTACGAGGTTGGCAAGCAGAACGGCTTTGCCGACAACCTGCGCGATTGGTTCCGCGCGATTTACGAGGTGTTGCTCGGCCAGAGCCAGGGTCCGCGCTTCGGCTCCTTCATTGCACTCTACGGGGTCCGGGAAACACGCGACCTGATCGCCAAGGGCCTCGGCGGCCAGTTGGCCGCCGAATGAGTGTGTCGCAGATTACCGTCGTCGCCGCGGTTCGCCGCGTCGGGGCGGTCTCTGGCGTGGTGGCTGTCTGACGCGTGGCCCGCGTCGGCGATAGCCGCGATAGAATCTCAGCGGCGGTCCCCACCGGAAATAGGGGCCATAGTAGTAGCCATAGCCGTACATGCTGTGCGGCCAGCAGCGCCAGTACCGGCTATAAAGGCGTCGCCTCGAGTGGCGGTGCCATCCACGACGGTCGGTCCAGCGGCAACTGCGATGTGTGCCATGCGCGCGATGGATAAAACCGTCGGCCGTAGCCGCGGCCCGAGGATCGACTGCCAATCCACCCGATCGATTGGGCATCGGCACGGCCAATGCGGGACGGATTGCGCCGATGATGGCGAACCCGCACACCGCGATCACGGCCATTCTCATAGTTTGCATTGCAAACTCCCTGACTGAGGAACTCAGGGAAATTTAACATCCTTGGCGAACGGCAGTTTGATGTTGATCAATACAAGTCAAACGAGGCGCACAGAGCTTCCGGTTCTGAGACTGGAGCCGCCAGCGGATGAGCCGAAATCGTTGTTTGCGGTTCAGCTTGCGAAACTTCGGCTGATCACCATGCGCTGGATATCGGACGTGCCTTCGTAGATTTGGCAGATGCGCACATCGCGATAGAGGCGCTCGACCGGGAAGCCTTCAACGTAGCCATAACCGCCGTGAATTTGGATGGCGTCGGAACAGATGGCCTCGGCAGTTTCGCTCGCAAACAACTTGGCCATGCTCGCTTCGGTGATGCATGGCGCGCCGGCATCCCGCAACCGGGCGGCATGCAGCGTCAGTTGGCGGGCGGCTTCGAGTTTCGTTGCCATGTCGGCGAGGCGAAAGGCGACGGCCTGATGATTGATGATCTCGGTGCCGAACGTTTCACGCTGATGCGCATAGTCGGTTGCTGCTTCGAGGGCTGCCCGCGCGATGCCGACCGCCTGGGCGGCAATGGCAACGCGGCCGGCTTCGAGATTGGCAAGCGCGATTGCATAGCCGCGCCCCTCTTCGCCGAGCAGCATGTCGGGTGTCAGTTCGACATCCTCGAACGAAATCTGACACGTATCGGAGGCACGCTGGCCGAGCTTTTTCTCCTTGGCCACGACATTGAAACCGGGCGTCGCGGTCGGCATGATGAACGCGCTGATCCCGCGTTTGCCGGCGGCCGGATCCGTGACGGCAAACACCAGGGCATATTCGGCTATTGAGCCCGACGTAATGAACTGCTTGGCGCCATTGAGCACATATCGATTGCCGCGCAATTCTGCCCGCGTCTTGATGGCACCGGCGTCCGAACCGGCATGCGGTTCGGTCAGGCAGAAGCAGCCGATCGCCCCTTGCGCCATGGGGCGCAGGAAGCGCTCTTTCTGCTCGTCCGAGCCCCACTCCATTAGCGCGCTACACATCGGCGAGTTGTTGACGCTCATCACGGACGAGGCCGCAGCCCAGCCGGCCGCAATCTCTTCCATGGCCAGACTGTAGGACGTGAAATCAGCACCGGCCCCGCCCCAGGCCTCCGGCACGCACATGCCCATCAGACCGAGCCGGCCCATCTCTTCCAGCACGCCGGGCGCGAACCCACCCTTTGCATCCCATTCATGGGCCTTGGGCGCCAATTCGCGTTGTGCGAAATCGCGCGCCATATCACGTATCAGGATCTGTTCTTCGCTAAGCAGCATGATTTCCCAACCGATCCGCTTAAAGAGTTGCCCGCACCGCGCGAGCACCGGCGACCATGGCCTGCATCTTCTGGCGGGCTAAATAGCGCGGCAAGGCAGAGAAGCCGCAATCGCCCGTAACGCTCAGCTTTTCGGCCGGCACGAACTCCAGACAGCGGCGTATCCGGCTGGCGACCTCGTCGGTCGTCTCGAGATGGAAATTCTTCACATCGATGACGCCGGCGGCAATGTCGAGTTTCTCCGACAATGGACCCCAGCAGCTCAACATCGGCCATCTCCCGGTTCGCGAACTCGAGCACCAGTTGATCGCATTTCAGCGCCTGCATCGCCTCCATCAGACGACCGAACCCGCGATCTGCCATCGGCCGGCCGGCATTGTTGCCGAAACAGACGTGAACGCCGACCCGGCCCGGGAACGCATCGATTGCCTGGTTGATCATTTCGGCTGCTTCCAGCAGGCTGAGACCCAGTGGAGGGTGCGGTAAGGCCGGTTCGTCGATCTGGACATACGTCGCTCCTGCCGCAGCCAGCGCTTTCAACTCGCCGCCCACCATCGAGGTGATCTCAGCCATGACATCGCCGACATCACGCCCGGGCGATTTCAAGGGCAGGGCGAAGGTCAAGGGCCCCGGGATTGCAACCTTCAAGGCGCGATCCGGTGCTACCGCTTTGAGCGCCTCGAAGTCTTCGACGATACCGAAGCCTTGCGGGGACCGGATGGCGTCCACGACATTGAAATGCGGCGCCATGTCATAGCCCGGCACACCGAGTTTCCGGCCGGGTTTGATACGTTCGAGCCCTTCGACGCAGTCGAACATTTCGTAGACGAAGCGTTGCCGGCGCAATTCGCCGTCGGTCAGAATGTCGATGCCGGCCTCGATCTGGTCCTGGACCGCGATCCGGGTCGCGTCATCGAGCGCTTCGCGAATATCGTCCGGGCCGATGCGCCCGTCACGCATCTGCGAGCGGAACAGCACGAACCAGCCGGGCGAAGCGTAGCTTCCAACGCCCATAGTCGGCAGCAATGGCAATTGGTCCATAGGTTCAGCTCCCATCATGTTTCACCGGTCGCCAGTCCCGGCTTGTGCTCTGCAAACTGTTTGCGCAATGCAACCTTGTCGATCTTGCCGGTGCCCGTGTGCGGGATCTCGGCCGTAAAGGCGACGTCCTCGGGCAGCCACCACTTCGCCACACGTTCGGACAACCAGGTCAACACTTCATCCTTGGAAACTTCGCTGCCCTGCCGGCGGACCGCGATCAGGAAGGGGCGCTCCTGCCAGCGCTCATGCGGCACGGCGATGACGGCTGCTTCGATGATGTCGGGATGGCCCGCTGCTGCGTTTTCCAGATCGATCGAGCTGATCCATTCGCCACCCGACTTGATGACGTCCTTCGCCCGGTCGGTGAGACGCAAGTTGCCATCCGGCCCGATCGTGCCGATATCGCCAGTGATCAGCCAGCCGTTGTCATCTACGGCGGGTTGGTCGGGGGCCTTGTAATACTCGCTGGCGATCCAGTACCCGCGGGCTCTGAGTTCGCCGGGTGTGCCCTGTTCCCGCGGCACTGGCTCACCGTTCTCGTCGACAATCCTGATATCCGAACCATAAACAGGTCGCCCTTGCGTTACGCGGACATCCAGCGCCGCCTCCGCATCGACACCGTCGGGGGGATGCGAGAACGTGGTCGCCGCCGACGTTTCTGTCATGCCCCAGGCGTGCGAGATCGTGACGCCGTAGTCGGCTTCATAGTCTGCGATCATGGCTCTGGGCGGTGCCGCACCGCCGGTTACGATCTTGGCGAGGCGGCCGAGATCTCGGCCTGTCTGGCGCAAATGCTCGAGCATCGACAGCCAAATCGTCGGCACGGCCAGCGAGACGGTTACATTCTCGTCCACGATCAACTCATGGAGCTTGGCCATGTCCATGTCGCGCCCGGGCAGCACCAGCTTCGCACCGGCCATCGGAGCTGCGAACGGAACGTTCCAGCCATTGCCGTGAAAGAACGGTACGACCGGCATCAGCGCGTCGCGATGTCCGACACCGACGGCATTCGGCGCGTTGAAGGCATAGGCGTTCAGGACAGAACTCCGGTGGGAGTAGAGCACGCCTTTTGGATTGCCGGTCGTGCCGGATGTGTAGCAAAGCGCCGACCCGCTCCACTCATCGATGTCGGCCCACGCGAACTGGTCATCCGCATCGTCGAGCAGCTCTTCGTAGCAATAGACATTCTGCAGAGCTGGTCGACGGCATGCCGGCACGGTCGGCGAGCACGATGTAGGCTTCGACATCTCTCAGGAGGTCGCGGCAGCTCTCGAAAATCGGCAGGCAGGCGGCGTCTGCAATGATGAAACGGTCTTCTGCGTGATTGACCGTATAGGCCAGCTGCTCGGCAAACAGGCGCGGATTGATGGTGTGCAGAATGGCCCCGATCCCGGCCACGCCATAAAACGTTTCGAGATAGCGATAGTGGTTCCACGACGCCCCGCCGATGCGGTCGCCGGGCCGGACGCCGAGACGGCTGAGGGCATGGGCGAACCGGTGGGACCGGCGTGCACAATCACGATAGCCGTAGCGATGGATCGGCCCTTCGATGGTGCGCGAGACGACTTCGGCGTCTGGATAGACCGTCTCGGCGTAGTCGATCACGCTCGGGATGGTCAGGTTGTGGTTCTGCATCAATCCGCGCATGGCCAATGACTCTGATCTTGAAAGCTCACTACTGTTCCAACTGGATCAAAACTCAAATGACACTGCCAATGCCCCTGCCGTCAACGGGCTCGAAGCAGTATGACGCTGATCCGTCCAGCTCTGCCGGTACTTCAAAGCATATGCTCGGCGCCTTAATCCCTGCTTCGCTTCGCCTTGAACGGCAACAGCAGGCTCCATGACAGCCGCGTCGGCTCATCGCCGCGCCACGGCCTGAGGCCGATCGTCATGCCCTGCTGGCCGGCATCGGGCTCGGCCTTGTACGTGCCGAACAGGCGATCCCAGACGGAAAGATTGAACCCGTAGTTCATGTCGTGCTCGGCGTGCTCGACCGAATGATGGACCCGGTGCATGTCGGGCGTCACGATGATCGAGCGCAGGACGCGGTCCAGCGGGCGCGGTAGGTCGACGTTGGCGTGATTGAACATCGCGCAGCCGCTCAGGATGATTTCGAACAGGATCACCGCCACCACCGCCGGCCCGAGCGCGAGTACCCAGACAACCTTGTAGATCATCGACAGGGCGATCTCGATGGGATGAAACCGGAGTGCCGTCGTCACGTCGAAATCGGGGTCGGCATGGTGGACACGGTGCAGGCGCCAGAGCAGCGCAATCTTGTGCGACAGGGACGTGCTGCAGCCAGACCGCAAAGTCGAGCACGATGATGGCGATCATGACCTCCAGCCAAAGGGGCAGGTTGAGGCTGTGCAAAATGCCGACCTGCCAGACACCGGCCTGGTAGGCAGCCCGCAACCGCGACCAGCGGTACGCCCAGGAAGCCGGTGAGGCCCGGCAAATAGGCGAGCAGACGCACCAGCAGGCTGTCGATGATCACGATGCCCAGGTTGGTCGGCCAGCGCACAAGTCGCGCGAACCGCCGCTGCCGCTTCGGCCGCATCGTCTCCAGCGCTGCCATCACGGCGAAAATCGCGACAAAGGCGCCGATCCGCCAGGCAAGTTCTGTGTTGGTGCCGATCATCTCTTCGTCTACCGAGCGTTACACGGATTTGGGATTGGCCGACAACTGCAGCCCGACCACCCCGACGATCACCAGCACCAGACTGATCAGACGCATCGCCGTCACCGGTTCCTTGAAATACACAAACCCGATCACTGCGATCAGCGCCGTGCCCGCGCCCGACCAGATGGCATAGGCAACCGATAGATCGATCGTTTTCAGGACGACCGTCAGGCCGGCAAGCGCCAGCCCATAACACACGAACACCGCCAGCGATGGCCAGAGCTCGGTAAAACCGTTTGCCAGTTTCATCATCGTCGTACCAATAACCTCGAACACGATCGAGAGCGCGAGCAAGAGCCAAGCCATTGTGCCATACCTTTTCGGGAATTGGAGTTTGATCTCATCCGCGTGTAGCAATCCGCGGATGGCTTGGCCAACGAATTGAAGAGGCTTGAGAGTTCCGGGATGTTTCTTGTCGACGATGCAGCAGATCCGGTCGCCCGACTGCTTCTCGCGCACGGTGCCGGTGCACCGATGGACCACGCGTTCATGAGTGATGTGACGGCGAGCCTCAACGCTCACGGCGTTTCCGTAGCTCCGCTTCGAGTTTGCCTTCATGGCGGCCCGGCGAAGTAGGGGCGGGCGCCCGCCATCGCCAAGAGCGGAGAAGCTGATCGATGAATACATCGCCGCTGTCGACCAATTGATTGCGCAACAATCAGACGGGCTGCAGCTCTATATCGGTGGCAAATCGCTCGGCGGCCGCGTCGCGAGCCTGGTGGCCGATCGGCTACTTGAGGCGGGTAAGATCAAGGGGCTGGTATGTCTGAGTTACCCTTTCCATCCGTCTGGCAAGCCGCAAAACCTGCGCACGGCCCATCTCGAGAGGCTCGCATGCCCGACACTCATCGTGCAGGGAACGCGCGATCCGCTCGGCAACCGCGCTGAAGTCGGGGGCTATGAACTATCAGATGCCATTCGCATGCATTGGGCCGAGGACGGCGACCACGACCTCAAACCGCGCAAGCGGTCCGGTTACACGCAGCGAGTGCATCTTGATGCTGCGGCCCAAGCGGTCGCTGAGTTTGCCAGGATGTTCAAAGTTCGCAGAGACTAACGCACAACCCCCTTCGGCAAACGGTCGCGATTGCAAATTCGTGCTCTCGCCACTAATCGAGATGCATCCGTTTCCGTACCCAGTGTGTCTGATCCAACCAACAGGACGCCAAATGTCGACGATAACCCGCCCCGCCGATCCTGAATCTGATCCGCGCGTCAAAGCCGTGTTCGATGACATCCGCGCCACCCGGGGTTCTGATTTCATCAACAACCTGTGGCACTATCTCGCCTTCGATCCGGCGCTGCTCGAAAGCGTGTGGGGTGAGGTCAAGGAGGTGATGGCGACGCCATCGACGCTTGACCCGATGACCAAGGAACTGATCTACGCCGCCGTGTCGATTGCCAACGCCTGCCCGTATTGTGTGCACTCGCATACGGCCGCGGCCCGCGCCAAGGGGCTCAGCGATGCGCAATACGCGGAGTTCCTACGCATTGTCGCACTTGCCGGGCGCACCAACCATCTCCTTAATGGTTTGCAGATCCCGGTCGATGACGCATTCGATCGTGACCAATGATGGCGTCAGGCCATGTGATGATGCAGCAAAGAGAACGCATGCGATGACCGATCTCGAATTCAGAACCGATATGGAATTCAACTACGGCGAGGCGCGCGAATTGCTGCCTGGCGTGACGCGAATCGTCGCCAATAACCCGAGCGTCTTCACCTTCAAAGGCACCAATACCTACATCATCGGCAGCGACGACCTCGTAATCATCGATCCCGGCCCCGAGGATGAGGCGCACTTCGATGCCATCATCGACTATGTCGCCGGTCGGCCAGTGAGTCACATCGCGATAACGCACACCCACCGCGATCACATTGACGGGCTCGATAGGCTGGCCGAGGCAACCAAGGCCAAAGTTGCAGGCTACGGGCGCTCAGCCGATCTCCGGAGCGCGCTCGACGCGCCGCGCACGACGGAGGCGGGCAACGCCACATTCCAGCCCGACATCGTGCTGCGCGACGGCGATTCAACGGCGATTCAATCGCCGGCTCCAACTGCGCAGCACGATGTCGGGCTGGAATGTGGCGTTGCCCGCCTCCGTCGTGCGCGGCGATTCAATCGCCGGCTCCAACTGGACGCTGGAAGCGCATTTCACACCGGGCCATGCTCCTGATCATCTATGCTTTGCGCTGCCGGAACAAAGCATCATGTTTTCCGGGCGACCATGTGATGGGCTGGAATACGACGGTCGTGGCGCCGCCTGAAGGCAATATGGCCGACTACATGGCCTCGCTGGAAAAAGCTGGTCGGGCGCAATGATGATTTTGTTTCTGCCAGGGCATGGCGGCCGCATTGGCGAACCAAGGCGCATGACTCGTGGCTACATGGTCCACCGCCACTGGCGCGAACAGGCGATCCTCGGCGCTATCCGCGATGGCAACCGCACGATCAGCGATGTCGTCGCCGTGGTCTACAAGGGGCTCGATGAGCGTCTCATCAAAGCGGCATCACTGTCGGTGCAGGCACACGTCGAATACCTGATCCTGAAGGGACTGGTGCGCTCGGCGGGCCCGGTCCATTTCACATCCGAGCTAACTGCGGTTTGACGACCGGCGCAGGCCGCGGCGGCGGCGCCTTTCGGGAACGGTTGCCTCGAGACGTTCGATCAATGCGCTGAGCACCTGGCGGACGCGGGTCGGCATTGCGGCCGAGATCGTGGCGCCCGAAACGCGATGCCGAGCGGACATCGACAAGAGCACCGCGGCCGTCGCTCGCAACCCGGACGACGACGTCGTCATAGAAGCCGAACACGAGGGTGCGATCATAGGCTTCGACGATGCCGCTCTGGCCATTGCGCGGGTTCAGGCGTCGACTCGCGCACGATCTGCATGCGCAACTTGCGCAGTGTTTGGCCAACCAGTTTCGTCACCTCGGCGGGCATTGCGGTCGACTTTGAACGTGCGCAAATCGGGATAGGCCTTGGCTTGTCGCTCGGCAAAGCGGGCGCCTGGATAGTCGACGGGATTGGCGCCGGGCGGTCGCAGGCCCGCCAACTCGATAAATGGCGGTGGATCGGCAGTATCCGTCGATACATCGTTGATGTTGGGCAGGGCGTTGATGGTCGGCAGCAGGCTGATCGGCCAGAGCAGGATGGCAATGCTCAGCACGATCGCAATAGAGGCACTGCCGGCTCCGCGATAGCCCTTGCGCCAGATCAAGGCCAGCGCGAAAATCGCGAGCAATATCGCCAGCTACCGCGCCGGCGAAAGCGAGCGCAAACAGGTTGAGGGCAACGGGGGGTTGCAAGGCCGAACAAGCGGTGCAGGACGGCGCCCGAACCGATCAGCGCGACCGCAACGAGGGCAAGCTGCAGTGCCCAACTGCTTGCTCTCGTCCGTTGTTCACGAAGCCTGAGTGTCAATGAGGTCTCCCCATGCACCTGTCTGGTGCCAGTCCGCCCGATGACGGCTTTGTGTCTCTTGCATTGCCGGGTGGGCGGCGTCAAACATTGTGCGGTCCGCTTCAGGATGAACTGGGCAAGCCTCGATTTGGGCTTGAGCTTGATCGTGGGCGCACGCATGATGGTGCTGCCCGCCGCCCCTCAACATTGGCTGGCCCCTTCGCGATCTGAAAAGACTGGTTCATCCCCATGCAGCAAAAGCTCACCAATTCTCAAACCCGCGATGTCGAAGTGATTCTGCATCCGGCAACCAATCTCGCAGCCCACCGCGAACACGGGCCGCTCGTGCTGGACCGTGGCGAGGGTATCTACGTCTATGACAACGAGGGCAAACGTTATATCGAAGGCTTGGCGGGTTTATGGTGCACGGCGCTCGGCTACGGCAATCGCGAACTGATCGAGGCCGCCTCCGAGCAGATGGCGAAGCTCTCATTCACGCACTTATTCGGCTCGAAGAGCCATGAACCGGCGATCGAACTTGCCGAAGAACTCAAAGCACTGGTGCCGGGCGCCGGCCTCGAAGATCTTTTTCACCTGTTCGGGCAGCGAGGCCAACGACACCCAGATCAAGCTTGCCTGGTATTACAACAACGCCCGCGGTAAGCCGAAAAAGAAGAAGATCATCGGCCGCCAGCGCGGCTATCACGGTATCACGATCGGGGCTGCAAGCCTCACCGGGCTACCGGTATTCCATGCCAATTTCGATGTGCCGCTGCCAGGCTTCCTGCATGCCGACTGCCCTTACTACTGGCGCGATGCAGAACCGGGTGAGACGGAAGAGGAATTTGCCTCGCGCATGGCAGCCAACCTCGAAGCGCTGATCGAACGCGAAGACCCGGGGACCATCGCAGCGTTCATCGCCGAACCGGTGCAGGGTGCCGGCGGCGTGATCGTGCCGCCGAAGACGTACTTCGAGAAGATTGGCGCGATCTGTGCGAAGCATGACATTGCGCTGATTGCCGATGAAGTGATTTGCGGCTTCGGGCGCACCGGCAACTGGTTTGGTTCCCAAACCTTCAATATGCAGCCGGATTCGATCTCGATGGCCAAGGCGATCACGTCGGCCTACATGCCGCTCGGTGCGATCACTGTGACCGATCCGGTCTACGAGGCACTGGTCTCGGAAAGCAAGAAGCTCGGCCTCTTTGCCCACGGCTTCACGTATTCGGGCCACCCCGTCGCCTGTGCTGTGGCGGCCAAGGCGCTCGAGATCTACAAGCGCATCGATATCGTCGGGCATGTGCGCAAGGTCTCGCCGGCATTCTCCGAGCGCCTGCAGGGACTTTCAGATCATCCGCTGGTCGGTAAACACGCGAAGTTCCCGGTCTGCTTGGCGCGGTTGAGCTTGTGCGCGACAAGGCGACCAAGGAGAGTTTTGCACCGGCCGAAGGCGTCGGGCCCAAGGCCGTGGCGTTCGCCCAGGAAGAAGGCTTGCTCTCGCGCGCCGTGGGCGGCGACAATCTCGGGCTCTGCCCGCCGCTGATCATCGATGAGTCCGAGATCAACGAAATGTTCGATGCCATGACGCGGGCGCTCGACCGCACGGCGCACTGGGTCGAAAAGGAACTCGGCCACAAGCTAGCGGGCTGATGCCGGTCGGCGCGGCGACCCCCCTTGATCCTGAGACGAGAACAAGCGATCAAGAAACAACCAACAACCCAGCCGGGTTCAATCGACAAGCCAAGACCACCCGAGGAAACGCATTCATGAAAACACGCGCCGCCGTCGCTCTCGAGAAGGGCAAGCCACTGGAAATTCTGGAGGTTGATCTCGAAGGCCCGAAGTCGGGTGAAGTCCTCGTGGAGGTCAAGGCGACCGGCATTTGTCATACGGACGAGTTCACGCTGTCAGGCGCCGATCCCGAAGGCATCTTCCCGGCGATCCTCGGCCACGAAGGCGCCGGCGTCGTCGTCGATGTCGGCCCTGACGTCAAGGGCCTCAAGAAGGGCGACCACGTCATTCCGCTCTATACGCCCGAATGCCGCGAGTGCGAATACTGCCTGCACCCAAAGACGAACCTCTGCCAGGCGATCCGCACGACCCAGGGCCAGGGCCTGATGCCCGACGGCACCAGCCGCTTCTCGCTCGACGGCAAGCCGGTCTACCATTACATGGGCACCTCGACGTTCTCGAACCACACCGTCGTGCCGGAAATCGCGCTGGCCAAGATCCGCGAAGACGCACCGTTCGACAAGGTCTGCTACATCGGCTGCGGTGTCACCACCGGGCTCGGTGCTGTAATGAACACCGCCAAGGTCGAGCCCGGCTCGAACTGCATCGTGTTCGGTCTCGGCGGTATCGGCCTCAACGTCATCCAGGGCCTCAAGCTGGTTGGTGCCAACATGATCGTCGGCGTCGACATGAACGCGGACAAAAAGGCCTGGGGCGAAAAGTTCGGCATGACGCATTTCGTCAATCCGAAGGATGTCGCTGGTGATCTGACCGCACACCTCGTCGAGCTGACCGGCGGCGGCGGCGATTACACATTCGAGTGCATTGGAAATGTCGATGTCATGCGCGTTGCCCTCGAAGCCGCTCACAAGGGCTGGGGTGAGAGCATCATCATCGGCGTCGCCGGTGCCGGCCAGGAGATCTCAACACGGCCCTTCCAACTGGTCACCGGACGGTCGTGGCGCGGTACTGCATTCGGTGGCGCACGTGGCCGCACGGAAGTGCCGCGTATCGTCGACTGGTACATGGACGGCAAGATCCAGATCGACCCGATGATCACGCACACGCTCAAGCTCGAAGATATCAACCAGGCCTTCGACCTGATGCATGAAGGCAAGTCGATTCGCTCGGTAGTCGTGTTCTGATTGGCACGGGCCGGGTTGAGCGGCGGTGCCGGTGAAGCACCGCCGGTGGCTTCCCGCTGCGGCTCACTGCTGTCCGGTCAAACAGTCCTCAAGGCGATTGAGGGCGTCGACCGTGCAGATTTTGCCCCGGCAGCCATCGCTCCATAATCGGCGTCATTCGCTGAGAAATCGACCACGATGACGAGCACCGGGGTGACATATGAGTGAGGAATGTGGGCCCATTGCAGGCCATCTTTCGCGGGTCTTCGTCGGACCCATAAACGGCCATCTGAAGCGCCACAGCGTTACACGTTAGCTGTGTCGGAAACGGTAACAGCCTCAAGCGATGGCCCGGCCCTTGGCACCCACGGGGAGGCCCGAGCGCAGACCAGGAATAGCCGCGAGCAAAATCGTAGTGAGATTGATGCCGAGACAATCGGAACCGATCTAGCCGCGCGAAATCAGCGTGAAGAATAGACCAAGAAAGCCAACGATCACGATGCCGGTGATCGTCGCGCCGGCCACGATGTTTGACGGCACGAGCACATCGAATGCTTCCACGGGGTTGCTCCCTCGTCGGTGTTGAAGGCCTCGACGCAGAACAGGCTGTGGAACCAAGTCCGTGCAGGACACGAACGTACTTGGTGAAGAAATTGGTTCAGTCATTCCAATTTACGCGAATCACTCCGACCAAACTAAATTGATTCGGTCGAAACGGCCAGTAATGGACTGCCAAGCAATGGACTTGGCAATTTGCCGAGGGCGAAGGAAAATGGCGCGAGATGCACCGTAACCGACAGTTGAACAACCATGGCTGCTGATTTCGGATGGAAGATCACGGATGCTCGCGAAAGGGCCGTTCTGCTCGCCTATCAGCAATGCATCGGGCAGGATGCGGACCGGTTCATCATCGAACAGACCGGTGATCTGGGCGAGTTGGAGCAGGCACTCCATCTCTTGCTCAGCGACGTCTGGAACCCGGCAACTTACCGGCTGCGGCGCGTGATCAAGTCGGGCATATTCCTGCGCTTCGAGGAGATCAGCCGGAGCGGCGCCGGCGAGATCGTGGGGGAATGGATCGGCAATCGTTCGCATGGCGTCGTCTACGTCGACGCGATAAGAGAATTGCGGGCCCGCGCACGGCGGGCGGCTCCTTGAAGACACTTCTGAGGTTCCGGTTGCCGCCGGTCAGGTCAAGGTCCCAAGACGATGCAGGATACCGCACGTAGCGTGCCAAGTAGGGATGCCGGTATTGCCGGCAGAGAGGCATCGCAAACGGCGCTGCCGGTACTCGTAGCGTTGAGCCTCGCGCATCTGCTCAACGACATGATGCAAAGCCTGGTGCCGGCGATTTACCCGATCATCAAGGACGTGCACGGCTTGAGCTTCAGCCAGATCGGGCTGATTACATTTACGTTTCAGCTGACGGCATCGCTGTTCCAGCCAGCCGTCGGTTATCTCACCGACAAGCGTCCGCAGCCGTTTTCGCTGGTTGCCGGCATGGCCTTCACACTCGTTGGCCTGGTGATCCTCGGGATGGCGGCGAGCTACCAGATGCTGCTCATTGGCGCCGCCCTGGTCGGCACTGGCTCATCGATCTTCCATCCTGAAGCGACACGCGTGGCGCGAATGGCATCGGGCGGCCGGCAGGGCTTTGCGCAGGCGATCTTTCAACTCGGCGGGCAGGGCGGCGGCGCACTCGGTCCGGTGCTGGCAGCCTTCATTGTCGTGCCGCACGGGCAGGCAAGCGTTGCCTGGTTCGCTCTGGCGGCACTGGCGGCCATGCTCGTACTGGCCTACGTCGGGCGATGGTATCGTGCTCAACTTAGTGCTCTATCGTCGCCTAGGGGACGAGCGTCAACTGGCGAACGGCCTCATGCCGGCTCGCGTAGTAGTGTGCTGTTTGCGGTTTCGATCCTAATCATCTTGATGTTTTCGAAGTCGGCGTATTCGGCGGCCTTCACGTCGTATTACACGTTCTTCCTGATCGATAAGTTCGGCCTGGCGATCAAGGACGCGCAATTGATGCTGTTCTTGTATCTCGCCGCCGGTGCTGCCGGCGTGCTCGTCGGCGGGCCGCTTGGGGACAGGATCGGGCGGCGCCGGATCATCTGGTTCTCGATCCTGGGTGCGCTGCCGTTCTCGCTGGTCCTGCCCCATGTCGGCCTGTTCTGGACGGGTGTTCTGACGGTGACCGTTGCATTCATCATGGCCAGCGCCTTTGCCGCCATCCTGGTATTTGCCATGGAACTGCTACCCGGGCGTGTCGGGCTTATCGGCGGCTTGTTTTACGGGCTGGTGTTCGGCCTTGGCGCACTCAGTGCTGCGATGTTTGGCGAATTTGCCGATCAGACCAGCATCGGGACGGTTTTCGAACTCTGTGCCTGGCTGCCGGCGCTCGGCCTGCTGACCTGGTTATTGCCGGACATCCGTTCCTGAAGCGCCTCGGCTCCCTGTGACTTAGAGCGTTTCCGGTTTAGCCGGAATCGCAACGAGGGAGCGCAGGCGACCCGCCGCATTGCGGCGCCCCTCGGAGGCCGGCCGTTAGGCCGAATCGCCGTGAGAGAAAAGACAGATAGATCCATTTCCACGTAAGTCGGAAATGATCTAAAACGCCTTCTTGCGCAGGACGTCGAGCGCGGTGATTACAGCGAAATTGCGCATGCGGGTGCGATCGCGGTGCAGGAGCACCGTTTCGACAACCTGGCGCCCCTGGACCGAGGCTGCAATCACGACGCTGCCGGGCGCCATATCTTCGTCCGGGTCGGGTTCAATGGCGCTGAGACCGACATCGGCTCCGTGACGTTGGCAGGCCGCCTGGGCAAGTGCTGCGGCACGTTCCTGAGCGGATTGGCCCGAGGCCAACTCGGCTTGCGGTTCGACGGTGCCGCCGCAGTAGGTCTGAAACTCGGGGTCCGCTGTCGTCAGGCGGGATGCCATGAGGCCGCCGGTCAGCGTTTCGCTGGTCGCAAGCGTCAGGGAACGGGCACGCAAGACCTGCAGCACTGCGCTCTCCATGGTTTCGTCATCGATGCCGAAGATGGCATCGCCAAGGATCGGGCGGATCAGCGCTTCCTCCGCATCGAGGACCGCCGTCGCGCCTGCTTCATCGGCGCTCTTGGCGGTTATGCGGACCTTGATGCCTTCGATGCCGCTTGCCTGGAAGGCGATCGTTGCCGTCTTGCTTTCGTCGAGTGCCGCAACGCGGTCGCCTAGCACCTCGGCAAGGCCTGATTCCGAGATCCCCCAGCATTTCAGGACGCGCGATCGAATGATGCCGGTTTGACCCGAGCGTTGCCGGAGGTCCGGCAGGACGGTGCCTGCCATCATGATGCGCATTTCGCTCGGCACGCCGGGCAGCGCATAGATCACCTTGTCGCCGACCGGACAGACGAGGCCGGGCGCCGTACCCGGCATTTGCGCGATCGGGCTCGCGCCGGCCGGAACGTCGGCCTGCAACAGGTTGTTGGGCGACATCGTGCGCCCGCGCGCTTCGAAGCGGTGCCGGATCTCGGTTGCAATCCGGTCGTCGCGTACCAGCGGCGTGCCCATGATATGGGCGATGACGTTGCGTGTGATGTCGTCCTGCGTTGGACCGAGGCCGCCGCAACAGATCACGGCGTCCGCCCTATCAAGTGCGGTTCTGAGCGAGCCCTCGATGCGCTCGAAGTTGTCGCCGACCTTGACCTGGAAATAGCTGTCGATACCGGCCAGAGCGAGCTGTTCGCCGATCCAGGTCGAGTTCGTATCATTGATGATGCCAAGCAGCAGTTCCGTGCCGATGGCAATGACTTCGCAGCGCAACTGGCAAACCTCCGCATTTGGGACGATGCTGGTGCCCTCCCCGATCACAGGGAGCGGCAATGACGCTCGGCATGATGTCCCATGGCAGCGCGCAATGCCAGTCTTCCGTGAAGACCGCGTGTTGGTGAATAGATCGGGCTAGCTTGAGATTTACTGCAGGCGTGCGGCCAGTTCCGGTGAAACGAAGGTATCGCCGCCGCACAAGCTCTTGACCACTTCCGCGAGGCGCAAGCCGCCGATGCCCTTGAGAATGTAGCCGCTTGCCCCGGCCTGAAGCGCATTCTTAACGTCGTCTTCGCGCTCGGAAACGGTCAGCATTGCGATTTTCACGACGGGGCAGGCCGAAGCGATTGCCGCTGCAGCTGCAATGCCGCCGCCCGGCATGCTGATATCGAGAAGAATGAGGTCGGGTTGAAGTTTCTTGGCAAGTTCAACGGCCTCGTCGGCGCTGCCGCCCATGCCAACGACCTCAAGCGCATCCACCGCATTGAGGCGTGCTGCTTATACCTTCGCGAAACAGTTCGTGATCGTCTACTACGACGACCCTGAGAAGATCGTTCATAGCGTGCTCTCATCATCACGGATTGGCAGAGAGGCGTGGATGCGCGTACCGCGACCCTTGGCGCTCTCAATCGAAAAGCTGCCTCCGATGCTTTCGATCCGTTCCCGGAGGCCCGGCAGGCCGAGGCCGGAATCGAAGCCATCACTTTCGACCTGCTCGAAGCCGGAACCCTGATCTGCAATTTCAACGAGCAAGGCACCGTCCTGCATACGAGCGCGCACCGTCGCCGTTGTGACGCCCGAGTGCAAATAGGCGTTGTTCAAGCTCTCCTGAATGAGCCGGTAGAGACAGATCCTCAAGGATTTGGACGCGGTCGTCGGAATGTTGCTGCCGAGATGAACATCCACGTCCATGCCGGTGCGGTATCGATGACTTTCAACTGCCTTCTGGATCTGCTTCTCGACGGTAAGGCCGTCCAGTTCCGGCAAGGCAAGCCCCGAGGAAAGCTGCCTGATCTCCGTCAAAGACCCGCTCAGCATGTTCTCGACAACGTCGAGCGTTTCCTTTTCCTCGGGCCTCACATCAGTCTGCCGCAGAAGAACGGATTTGATCATATCCAATCGGAGCAGGGCGAGACTGATCAGCTGGGCCGGTCCGTCGTGCAGTTCCGAGCCGACCCGGCGCAGTAGTGTCTCGTTGATCTCTGCCGATCTGCGTGATGCCTTCTTCAAGCGGTCGCGCAATGTAGAGAGCTCATCGATGCGATCACGCAGCATCACCTGCTGGGCTTGGATGGTTCTGCTGCCGCCATGCACGATGCCGAACAGCAGGCCATAGATCGTGAGCGCAAATGCCGCCACGACCAGCCAGCTCTTCAGTTGCCCGTCAAAAAGATCGTTCCGAAGTGCGGTGCCGACTTCATAAAACTCGGCAACAGCGATGATCTTGCCCGAAGTCGTTCCCCGAATGGGCGCATACATTTCGAGGAGCGGAATGCCCGAGGCCCGTTCCAGGGCGTCTTCCTCGTCATCAAGGGTGTCGAACTCAGACGTGACGACACCGCTCCAGGCTGCCTTCAGGTTATCCGTTTCAGGAAATTCTTTTCCAATGATCCCAGGACGGCTGCTGTAAGCGATCAGGCCACCTTGCTTCCAAATTTTCATCGAGACGACGCGCTTGCCAAGTTCCGAGTTCTTCAAAAAATCGTCGAGTGCGCGCACATTCTTTTCGTTCAGGTGGTCCTGTGCCGCCAGTTCCTGGGAAAGCGGGGCAATGAAGCTGTCCATGTAAATTGCGGTCGCGGCGGCCGTGTTGCTCAAAACACTCTCTTCGATCTTGTTCGTCACCCAGAAACCTACCGCGAGTGCACCAGCGACCAGAACAAAAAAACTCGTGAACGCATAGCGTGCAGAAAGCGTCAGAGCGGATCTTTCCCGCCGGGTTGCGCTTAGGGGCGATTTGTCGGCAACTTTCTGCACGATGTTTTCTAACCACTCGTAGCTGGTATGGAAACTGGACCAAGGTCCGAGTCGAAGCGGACAATGGTCCATTTTTCATGCAAGCCTTAACGGCCGTCAATTTTGATTTGGTTTGATTATTAAATATCTTAACGGTTTTGCTTGGCGTAGGTCATGACCAATGCATGGGGGATGCAGGTTAGCCAAGAAAATCCCGCCATCAACTGCCTCAGGTGACATCGCACATCAGCCGTAAGGCACAAGTTGGCGTGTCTGACGAAAGCCGGCACTGCGACGCGATGATGAATCTGCCCGTCGGATCACCGTTTACTGCGTCAGTGGAACGGTTGGCTGGGGTGGGAGGATTCGAACCTCCGCATGGCGGTACCAAAAACCGCTGCCTTACCGCTTGGCTACACCCCAAGAGATGTCGGGAACCGGCTAATTAGCGATGTTTGGCGCATTGTTCAAGTCGCCTTTGAGGGCAACTGAGGGGCTGCTCGGGCGTGCGGTCCTGTGGCCGTGATTGTCGAGGGCGTCGAGCCAGGCCATCAGGTGCGGCATGGTCGCGATGTTCTTAAGGTCCGGCGCCGGCGCAAAGCCCGGTGAGCGGCTAATCGCATGGGCAACCAGCTGGGCAAACGCCGGTACGTGGAAATACGCCATGTGGATCAATTCGTTCCAGGTGAGATAGGCGAGCACTTTGTCAGTCTGGTTGCCGGTGGAACTGTCGAGCAGTGCCAGTTCGCTGATGGCGTTGCGAAACTTGCCCAGTGATCGGAACGTTGCCTCGTTCGAGCATTCGGTGATTTCGGCGCCGAGGTCCGCCGGCAGGAACTGGCGGCCGGCGCCTGCCCAGCGCGGATAAGGCGTCGTGGCGATCGCAACTTCATCCTCAGTGTCGTTGCCCATCGCCGAGCGCTGGATTTCGCTCCAGGTCATGTAGTCGAGCCAGCGGCTGGCAAAACGGCTGAAGCCGTGGGCCGCGAACTGGACGAGCAGCACCAGGGCAATTGCGGTCAGGCCGAAGACGACCGGCACGAGGATCACCGGTACGACGGAACCCAGGATCCGCCCGTAAGCGCCGCGACGCACCTCCTCGTCGACGAACAGGCTGGCGGCTTCATCGGTGATCAAGTGAAACAGCAGGCGGGCGTTGAGCGGCCAGTTATAACCGTCACCACACAGACGACCATTGTTGCACAACTGGCCTTTGCGCTCGAGATAGCGGCGCTGGAAGCGCAGGGCGCGCTGGAGGTCGGGCAGGTCCGGAAACTCGGCGTGCATCTGGTCGCGCTGCACCTTGAGTGCCTCACGCTGCTGTTTGATGTCCTGGCTGAGCGCATTCCGGTCGAGGTTGCGGGTCAGCGGTTGTGACTGCTGGCGGGTGCGGTTCAAGCGCCGTTGCATGCGGCGGACAGCGCGGCGGGTCTGGGCGTAGGTGTCGACGCGCGGGCCAAGTTTGTCGAGCTCATAGACTTCGGTGCGCAGGAATTCGGCCAGACTCACCATCGTCGTCGGCGAGGTGCTGGCCAGGAGATAGAGCACCGGCAGGATGAACACGGAGATAAGGCTCAGCCACGGCACCGCGAATTCACGATGGAAGATCGAGAGGTGCATCGCGTTGAGCGTGCCAAGGCCGCGCACGGCCTCGTCGTCTTCATGCGTCAGCGGCAGCCAGCGCTCGGCAAAGTATTCGCGGGCCCGGCGCTTGACGCCGCGGCGATAGAAATAGTGGAGGTGATATTCCCGCGCCAGCGCGATGACCAGGAAGAACAGGAACGGCAGGGCGGAAAGCCCGGCGCTCGCTGCAAACCGCCAGAGCTGGCGTGAGTTGGTCACGTCGAAATCGCCCATCATGAAGCGACCAAGCGTTGCGGCCAGGAACATGACGAGCAGCATGAGCGAGGCGACATACATCGCCTTGAGGATCAGCGGCAGGCGCAAAAAGAGCAGGCGCTCGCGGCGCAACTCGACGAACGGCGTGCCGACCGTGATCCAGCGCCTGAGGCCTGGCAATTGTTCTCGTTTCGCTGCCGCTTCGAGCAGGGCGGCCGAGACGACCGAGCCGCCGTGCGAGTGGGCGATCAGGCAGTAAGCTTCGCCTTCAGCTTCGAGACGGCGCAGTTCCTCGAGGAGCGCTTTGCCGGCATAGCGACGGTCGCATTCGCTGTTCTCGCCGGACCAGACGAAGGGAGCGATTTTGACGGGACCGTCCTCGCTTTCGACCAGCCTGCCGAGTTCGCCAGCAAACCGGCTTTCAGGCTGCCACCATTGGGCGGCCTGACCGTCGGTGCCCTCGCTGCCCGTATCAAGATGCGCATAGGTGCCGTGCACGGTGATGATGGTGCCCATGAACTCCCCCGCCAATCGCGTCCGGACCAGGCTTCGGCCCGGCACGCAAGTTCTTCAGCTCAGTTTTTCGCACGCGAATGGTCCGGAAATCGAGCCCCGTGCCGCGGGATGTTGGTTGGATGGTGACTGACTGTGGCGCGTTTGCGATCAGTCGAGTAGCCGGGCGGCTGCCGTCCGCCGCCGGGGGCCAAGCAGGAATGCGGCAATGAACACGATGGCCTGCGTCACGACGATTGTCGGCCCCGTTGCGCCGTCGATGTGATAGCTCGCAAGCGTGCCGATCACCGATGAGCCGATCGCAACGCCCATGGCGATCGCCAGCATGCGATCGAAGCGGTCGGTCAGCAGGTAGGCAATCGCACCGGGCGCGATCAGCATGGCGACCACCAGAATAATGCCGACGGCCTTGAGGGAGGCGACGATCGTCAGCGCGAGCAGGATCAACAGGCCATAGTGCACGAGCGTCACCGGCAGACCGACGGCGCGGGCATGCTGGGGGTCGAAACAGTAGAGCAGGAGATCGCGGCGCTTGGCGAGCACGATCGCCAGCGTGCCGCCGGCAACGATCGCCGTCTCGATCAGGTCACGTCCCGAGACGCCGAGCAGGTTGCCGAACAGGATGTGGTCGAGATGCTGGTCGGTCTCGACCTTGGTGAAGAGCACCAGGCCGAAGCCGAACATGCCGGAGAACACGACACCCATGACGGTGTCTTCCTTAACGCGGCTGTTGGCCTTCACATAGCCCGTGACCAGGGCGCAGGCGAGGCCGGCAATGAACGCACCAGCTGCAAGTGGTAGGCCGATAACGTGGGCGATGACGATGCCCGGCAGCACGGCGTGCGAGACGGCATCACCCATCAGCGACCAGCCCTTGAGGACGAGATAGCAGGATAGGGCCGCGCAGACGGCGCCGACCAGCACGGCAACGGCCAACGCACGCTGCATGAAGCCGAAGCTTAAGGGTTCGCTGATGAGTGCAACAAGGTCCATCACACGGCGCGTCCCGTTTCCCGGTGATTGGTTGGGGCCGGATCGGCGCTAAGATCCGAGCGGCTGCCATCACCGCCGGCCGCGCGACGGCGGCCAGCAAGGACACCATGCTTGGGCGCGAGGTAGAAGGCGGCGATAAACAGCAGAGTCTGCAATGTGACGATCACGCCGCCGGTTGCGCCGTCGATAAAGTAACTCAGATAGGCACCGAAAAAGCTGGTGGCAGCCCCGATCAGGACGCTGGTGATCAGGAGATGATGGAAGCGGTCACAGAGCAGGTAGGCGGTGGCGCCAGGTGTCACGACCATGGCGATCACCAGGCAGGCACCAACTGTCTGCAGGGCGGCAACCGTTGAGGCCGAGAGTAGCGTGAAGAACACGATCTTGAGCAGGCCCGGCCGCAAGCCGATCGAGCGGGCATAATCCTCATCGAAGAATACGACCATCAGATCCTTCCACTTGAGCGTGAGGATCGCGAGGCTCACGACGGCGATGGTCACGACCTGATAGGCGTCTTCGTCCGAGATGCCGAGGATGTTACCGAGAATGATGGTCTGCACGTTCACCGATGTAGGATTGAGCGATATGAGCAGCAGGCCGGCGGCAAAGAAGGTGGTGAAGACAAGCCCGATAATGGCGTCTTCGCGCAGCCGGGTCTGCTGGCGCACGAAGGCCATGCCAAGGGCCGCCAGCAGGCCGGCAAAGAATGCACCAAGGGCGTAAGGCAGTTTGAGCGCGTAGGCGACGGCGACGCCGGGCACCACGGAATGGGCGAGCGCATCGCCCATCAGAGACCAGCCCTTGAGCATCAGGTAGGCGGAGAGAAAGGCGCAGACACTGCCGACCAGCGCGCTGACCCACATCGCCTTGAACATATAGTCGTAGCTAAACGGTACGAGGAGCTCACTCACGGCCAGGCCCCGCCGTTCGCGTGTCGTGTGCTGCGTCTGCTGGTTGGCCGTCGCCTGGGTCCTGCCGGTCGGAAGTGCCGCGGCTCAACGGTTCGCGGTCGCGATCTTCCAGTCCGTAGAAGACGAGGGGGCGTTCGTCGTCGGTCAACACGGTGACGCCGCGGGCATCATCGTCGTCGTGAAGGTGCGAGCCGCCGAGGTGGAAATGTCGGAGCACGCCGCCGAAGGCTCTTTCGAGATTGGCCTGCGTATAGGTCTCAGCCGTCGGGCCGGCGGCGATCACCGTACGGCGGATCAGCACGACGTGGTCGCAGAAGTCGGCGACAGTGCCGAGGTTGTGCGTCGAAACGAGCAGCATGGCGCCATCGTCTCTGAGCTCACGCATCAACTCGACGATCGCACCCTCGGTCTTGACGTCGACGCCGGTGAAGGGTTCGTCGAGCAAAATGATGCGGCTTTCCTGGGCAAGCGCCCGGGCAAGGAAAACGCGCTTTTTCTGGCCGCCCGACAGCTCACCGATCTGACGGTCGCGATAGGCGGCCATGCCGACCCGTTCAAGGGCCTCTGCAACTTTTTCATGGTCGCGGCGCGAGGGACGTCGCAGGAAGCCCATATAGCCGTAGCGGCCCATCATTACGACGTCTTCCACGGAGACCGGAAAGTTCCAATCGACCTCTTCGCTTTGCGGCACGTAGGCGACGATATTGCGCTTCATGGCTCGATCAGGCGTGAGGCCTGCAAGGCGTACCTCTCCGCTACTGGGTGTCACCAATCCCATGATCGCCTTGAACAGGGTCGACTTGCCGCTGCCGTTTATGCCAACGAGCGCACAGATCGTCGACGGGCCAAGCGAAAAGGTCGCCTGACTGAGGCCGACATGGCCATTGGGATAGGTCACCGTGACATCGCGCACGTCGAGGCCGATCTGAGCAAAGTCAGCACCTGCGTGCGAAGTGTTCGGCGACATGTTCACCGGTTTGCGTTCGGTGCTGACGGTTGTCGAACTCACTTGCCAAACCCACTTGCGATCGTCGCGACGGTAGTCTCGAGCAGCTTCAGGTAGGTTGGCACCGCACCGTCCGAACCACTCAACGAGTCCACGTAGAGTACGCCACCATACCGTGCGCCGGTTTCCTTGGCGACCTGGCGGGCGGGTCGGTCGGACACGGTGCTCTCACTGAACACGACCGGGATCTTTTCGCGCCGCACGGTGTCGATGACACGGCGGATCTGGCGAGGCGTGCCGATTGCATCGGCGTTTATCGGCCACAGATAGAGTTCCTTGAGGTCATAGTCACGCGCGAGGTAGCTGAATGCGCCTTCCGACGTCACGAGCCAACGGTTTGATGGCTCGATCGCTTTGAGCCGTTCGCGTAGCGGCGCGTCGATGGCCTTGATCCGTTCGGTGTATGCCTGGGCATTGGCGTTGTAGGATTCGGCATTTGCCGGATCATGTTTGACCAGCGCCTTGCGGATATTCTCGACGTATATCAGCGCGTTGGTCGGCGACATCCAGGCATGCGGATTTGGCTTGCCCCGATAGGCGCCCTCGCCGATGCCGATCGGCACTATGCCGTCACTCGCGACAATGCTTGGTACATCACGGACGTTCTGGAAAAACTTCTCGAACCAGCGCTCGAGATTGAGCCCGTTCCAGATCACGAGATCGGCCCGCTGCGCGCGCACAATGTCCTTCGGTGTCGGCTGATAGTCATGGATCTCGGCGCCGGGTTTGGTGATCGAGGCAACTTCGGCAGCATCACCGGCAACGTTTGCTGCGATATCGGCGATCACCGTGAAGGTCGTGACGACTCGGAACGGCTCGGCGGCAAGACTTTTGATGCCAAGTGCCGAGAAGAAGACTGTCACGCCCAGCAGTACGGCGATGAACCGGCCGCGGACGTCCGGCGGGATGGATATCAGTCGCTTACGCATCTTGCAGACACCGCAAATGTCATTGAAGAGGGGAATTATATGTCTCGACAAATTAAGTTAGTATGTGCTAAATTCTTCGTCAAGTGTGGTATGGTCAATTCAAGTGCCCGAGGACGCATCATTTGAGCAGTCGCACGCCAGACCGGGAGGCCTCGAGACGGGCGGCCAATTTCCAGCGTGTGCGCGAGGCACATCAGACAGAGGTTGCCGAAGACTATGTCGAGCTAATCGCTGATCTGATCGAGGAAACCGGGGAGGCGCGTGTCGTCGACCTGGCGATTCGGCTCGGCGTTACCAATGCCACCGTCAACAATACGATCCAGCGTCTGGTGCGTGACGGCCTGGTCTACAGCGAGCCCTATCGCTCGATCTTCCTGACCGAGGAAGGCGCCGAGTTGGCCGACGCGGCACGCAAACGCCATGTGTTGGTTCGTGATTTCCTGATCGCGCTCGGTGTCGATGCGAATACGGCCGAGGCCGATGCCGAGGGCATCGAGCATCACGTCTCGCAGGCAACGCTCAAGGCCTTTCGCAGATATTTGCGCGCGAAGGCTTGAGTTCTCTCCAAGTAGCCTTTCGAGAAAAGCTGCTCAGCGCTTTTTGCCGCGCTGGCGCCGTTTCGCGCGCTTGCCGCCTGTATCACGCAAGCCGGTGCCGGTCTCCGGCGTGACCGCCACGGTCGCCCGAGAAGCTGCTTCGATCTCGTCTGCGGTGGCTGCCAGCGGGCGGTCGGGATCTTCGCGCGCCTCCTTGACGATTGAGCTGACCAGGTTTTGCACGGTGAGCCCTTGCACCAGGATCGAGAACACGACCACGGCATAGGTCATGGTCAGGATCGCGGGCTTGTATTCGTTGGCCGGCAGCGACAGCGCCAGGGCCACGGAGATGCCGCCTCTAAGGCCGGCCCACGTCAGTATGCGCACGGCACCTTCCTCGAACGAGGACCTGAGCCGCAGTAAGCCGATCGGGATCGCAACAGCGACCAGCCGGGCGATCAGGACGATCGGAATGGCAAGGAAGGCGAGACCGGCGTGCTCGGGAGAGAACGTGACAACGAGGACTTCCAGGCCGATCAGCAGGAAGAGGACGGAATTCAGGATTTCATCCGTGAGTTCCCAGAACTGGAAGACGTGCTGGCGGGTCTTTTCGCTCATCGCGAAACGCGCGCCGTGATTGCCGATGAAGAGGCCGGCAACGACGACGGCAATTGGTCCCGATACATGCAGGCGAAGCGCAACGGCGTAGACACCGGTTACGAGCGCAATCGTGATCATCACCTCGATGTTGTGCTCATCGAGCGCCCTCATCATCCAGTAGGCAATCAGTCCGGCGATCAGACCGAGTGCCGCGCCGCCGAGCGCCTCCTTGGCAAACAGTTGAGCGACGTCGCCCGCGCCGATCTCACCGCCTGTTGCGCCATGGCCCATGCTGCCGGTTGCTATCACCACCAAGATCGAGAAAACGACGACACCGACGCCGTCGTTGAGAAGTGACTCACCGGCAATCTTTGCCTGCAGCAGGCGCGGTACGCGCACCGTCTTCAGAATGCCGAGCACGGCGACCGGGTCTGTCGGTGAAATCAGCGCACCGAAGACCAGCGCCCAGATAAACGGCAGATCGAAACCGAGCCCCTTGGCGATTGCCCAGATAGACGCCCCGACGATGAACGTCGAAAGCATGACGCCGAACGTCGCCATCAGCCCGATTGCCCATTTGCGTTCGGCAAGTTCGGTGAGGTCGACATGGGCGGCGCCCGCGAACAGCAGCGCGCACAGCATGCCGTCCATCAGCACCTTCTTGAAGTCGATCTCGCCAATGGCGTTTGCGAGCGTCTCCTGGATGTCGAGGGCCGGATTGATCTGTTCGACCGCGAGCACGGCAAGCGAGGCGCCGAGGGCCACGACCAGCAGGCCGATGGTGTGAGGCAATTTCAGCAGGCGATGATTGATGAGACCGCCGATCGCCGAAAAGCCGATCAACAGGGCAATGATTTCCAGGAGTGTCATGGTGCGTCACCTGGGCAAGGTTGTGCGTTGGCAGGCCAAGCGGCGAGACTGTTCGTCTGCCCTCGCACAGTTCGCACCGTTAGCCAAGCCCGTTGCAGGTAGCCTCCGACAGGGCTTCAAACATAAAACAGCACGAACAAGCTGGCGCCCGCGATCACCACGAATTGGTAGATATGCATTTGGGCCATGATGAATTTGCGAATTTGGTCGGGCAGTTCATGCCAGTGCAGGCTGGCGAGTTGCCAGAGCGCCATGCCGATCACCAGTCCGGCCGCATACGACCAGAATTCCAGCGCAGCGCTTTCAGCGTCCAGACCGGTCGAATAGTCATGAGGCGTCGCCGTGACAACGTCATAGGCAACCCCGAGCGCCATGCCGAGTGCGGCCAGAACGATGAATTTCATGAACAGCGACATCACTTTGTGCCGGTCGAAAAGTCAGAATGCGTGCCGGGCAGGCGACCGGCGCACGAATAGTCCGTTGCAATACTAATCGGTCAGGGCAAAACGCGGATCCAGTAGCCCCCGCACGCCAACCGCCTGCCATGCAACTGATAGTAGTGGCATTTGGAAAAGAATGCGTTAAAGGCCGCGCCGTTTTGAAACTCAGCTAATCGCGCGGATCGCTTCGGGAAGGGTCTCGGCCACCAGCGCCATGTCCGCCGGCAGACCGGCACCAATCCGGATGCAGCGGTCGAGCGGTGCAACCCCCGGCATGCGCACGAAAATATCCCGTTTCAGGAGTTCCGTCAGCAGGGCGCGGGCATAGTCACCATCGCGGCCGCAATCGACCGTGACGAAGTTGGTCGCCGATGGCAGGGGGTCGAGGCCGTTTTCGCGAGCGATGCGGACGATCTGAGAGCGCGCGGCTGCGATCTGGGCAACCGCGTCGGCGAGATAGGGCTGGTCCTTAATCGCAGCCAGCGCGCCGGTTTGGGCAATGCGGTTGATGCCGTAGTGATTGCGCACCTTCTCGAACTGCTGGATGACGCCTTTCTCGCCAACGCAATAGCCGATCCGGGCGCCGGCCATGCCGTAGGCCTTGGAGAATGTGCGAAAGCGCAGCACCATCGGGTTGTCAACATCGATGGCAGGTGCCGTACCGGCGGGCGCGGTATCGATATAGGCTTCGTCGAGAGCAAGCACGGTGCCGTCCGGCAGGTCGGCAATTAACTTGTTGATGGCATCGCCGTCCCACCAGGTACCCATCGGATTGTCAGGATTGCTGAGGTAGAGAAGGTGTGCGCCGAGCCGTGCCGCGGTATCGCGCAGGGCGCCGATGTCTTCCTTGTCGTCGCAAAACGCAACCTTGGTCAGTTGGCCGCCGCAGGCTGCGACATGAAAGTTGAACGTTGGATAGGCGCCATCCGACGTCACAACATGATCGCCCGGCGACACGAACAACCGATTGGCGAGACCAAGACCGCCGTCGATGCCCTCGATGATCACGACGTTTTCTGGTGAAACATCGTGAAATTCGGCGATCGCCTGCTTGAGATCATAATTGTCGGGGTCGGAATACTTCCAGACTTCCCGGGCCGCCGCCGCCATTGCCGCGACCACTTGCGGTGATGGTCCGAACACACTTTCGTTGGCACCGATGCGGGCCCGGAACGGCCTACCGCGCTGGCGCTCCTGCGCTTCCGGCCCGACGAACGGCACGGTCGCCGGCAGTGCTTCGATGATCTTGGTGTAGGGAGGTATGGACATCTTCGGCCGTAATCCGGTCTGATCAGGTTCGCGTGGATGGGCCAGAGTGGCCAACTATCGTGCGGCTGGCAACCGGAATTGGTAGGACGGTGTCCGTCAACGCCGAGCGACAAGGAGCGGCCTGCCGGTCATCTGTTTGGCTAGATCAAACACAACTCGGCAAGCTCGCGCCGCATCTGAGGCGGCATGGCGGCAAGTTGATCGTGTGCTCTGAGGTCGAGATCAGGCGGTGCGTCTGACGGCTTGAGATAGCGCCAGCCCTGAAAGGCACGACGCGGTGTCGGCCGGACAGCAAATAATTCGTCGTCGAGCAAAATCAGGCAGCACTTCGTGCCATCCAGCTTCTGGCCGTCCTCGAAGCCCACGATGCGCTGGCGGGCCTGGATTGCGCCCCGGATCACCCAGTATATCGAGCCGCCGTCGAGCACACTTGCCTGGCGTTTCGGCACCATGCGTGTGCGGTGAAAGATCTTGGGCGTGCCGGACTCGCGTTTGGTTTGCGCACGCCGTTCTGCCTGCCATTGGGCAAGGTCCTCGATACTGTCGACGCCGACGCAGAGTTTGACGATGTGTAGGGTCATGATTCGAAACCTGCCGCGCGCCTCTAATTGATGCAAGGCGCCATGTCCGCCGTCGCTTTCTTTTCCACCGCCTCGGCCTGCGGATTGTCGGGTTCAATCGAGCAGTTCGCTCAACGTTTCCTTCGGCCTGCAGAGTTTTGCCCTTTCGCCCTTCACGACGATCGGCCGCTCGATCAGGATCGGGTGTGCGATCATCTGATCGATCAACTGGTCATCGCTGAGCGAGGGATCATCGAGGCCCAGTTCGTCATATGGCGTGCCTTTCCGGCGGAGCAGTTCGCGCGGGCGCATCCCCATGGCGGCCAGCAATTCGATCAGGCGCTCTCTCGAGGGTGGATCCTTGAGGTATTCGATCACTTCTGGCTCGTGACCGGCTTCGCGCAGGGCCGCGAGGACGTTGCGCGAGGTGCCACACTTCGGGTTGTGATAGATTGTTAAGGTTGTGCCTGTTGCCATGCCGGGTTAGCTCCCTGAGTTTCCTTGGCAGCCGAGCCTTGCGGCAGGCCGCAGCCGGAAGAAGGTCAGAATATCGGTGTATCGGTTATGACAGCAAGCGTCACGTCCCGCCACATGTCACTTGCCCTCGAAGAGGCGCGGGCGGCAGCCGTGCGCCGTGAGGTGCCGGTCGGGGCCGTGTTGGTGGCGCCCGATCGGCGCCCGTTCGCCTCCGACGGCAACCGCACGCTGGAGCTGAACGACCCGACGGCGCATGCCGAAATCCTGGTGATCCGCCACGCCTGTAAAGCGACCGGATCGCAGCGCCTGCCCGGCTTCGATCTCTACGTTACGCTTGAGCCCTGTGCGATGTGTGCGGCGGCTATTTCGTTTGCGCGGATCCGGCGGCTCTATTTCGCAGCGCCTGATCCGAAGTCCGGCGGCGTCGAGCATGGTGCCGCGTTCTTCTCGCGCGAGACGTGCCATCACGCGCCCGAGGTCTATGGCGGCATCGCCGAACAGAAGGCGAGCGAACTCTTGAAGCAGTTCTTCGCGGCCCGCCGCGCTGATGGGGCGTGCTCGGATTGAGCAGTTGCCTGACAGCGCTCGGAGTGCGGCATGACTGTCACGTTGCGCGTTGGGCCACGGCAAGGCGTACGGCTTGACACTTGACCGCTGCGGCTCGCTGCCGCTCTGATGCGTTCTCGTTCGGACCGGTTCCGAAACGCAGTCATGAAATGGAGGGTTGAATGGACCGGTTTCGGGGCTTGGTCATGGGCATTGCGTGCGTATCGGTCGTGCAACTGCTGTTCGGTGCCGGACCATCGGCCATGGCGCAACAGGTCAAGACCATTGAGCTTGGCAAGGGCTCCGGCAGTGCCTTTTCGTTTCACGGCATCACCAACGGTCGGCTGCGCTCGTTCGCTTCCGACAGCGAGGCGCGCGGCGTCGTCAAACGCATTCTCGCTTCCATGGGCCTGCCGCTGCGCTTCGAGGTGCGCGCGGCAGCGGTTGGCAATGCAGCCGCCATCCTGCAGCCTGACGGCACCCGGATGATCCTCTACAACACGCTGTTTATCGACGAGATTAGGGCACGCACCGGGCGCTACTGGTCGCTGATTTCGATCATGGCACACGAGATTGGCCACCATTTGGCGTTCCACCTGCAAAAGCACATTGCCGATCACGAAGCCGAACTCGAGGCCGACTATTTCTCAGGCTATATCCTGGCCAAGATGGGGGCTTCAAAGGACGATGCGCTCTCGGCGATCCTGGAGCTTGCCGCCGACGAGCCGACCAAGACGCATCCCGCGCGCAAGGAACGCATGCAGGCGGTCGCTGCCGGTTGGAAGAATGGTAAGTCCGGCGTCAGTGCGGCCCCTGATACCGCGGTCGCCTCGGTCGAGCGCAGCCCGGCGCCTGCGGCAACGTCGACGGTGCGCGGGTTCTCGCATCAGGCCTCACCACGCGACAGTGCCGATGCCTGCGCCGATAACCTCGGCATGCTCTACTGTGTCAGCACCTACCTGCCGACCAAGGGCATCAACCGGTCCGACTATGGTCCTGCCAGCCTGTTCGACAAATCCGACCGTACCGCTTGGGTCGAAGGGCGCACCGCGAGCCGCGATGATGGGATCGGCGAATGGATCCTGCTCGACTGGGAGCGTGAGCGGCGCGTGCGCGGGTTTACGTTGAAGAACGGCTATTGGAAATCAAAACGCCTGTTTGCTGCCAATGGCCGGGTCAGCCGCATGAGATTGCGGTTTTCGACCGGTCGTTCCGTCGAAGTGGATATTCACGACAGCTCACGCGTGCAGGACATCACGCTCGATGGTCCCGAGACGGCGACCTGGGTTCAGCTCGAGATTTTGAAGGCGCGTCGCGGTGCCAAGTATTCCGACACGGCGATCAATGAACTTAGCGTTCGCTTCGATGATTAGGGGATTACGTCTGACACTGATTTCGCTAATGCGAATTGGGCTGCCGCCCAAACCCGCTCGAGGGGACACCCCTCGAACTCCCCGTTCTATGTTTCAAACGAGGGAGGGTCCGGGAGGTCTCCTCCCGGCAGTGCGCGAGACTGGTCTCGCTCGCGCAGCGAAAGGCCGCATCGCTTCCGCGAGCGCCTTGCTGCTGGCAGCCATGGCATCGTCGGCAACCAGCGCCGAACAGACCAATGGGCTGCCGCGTGGCTTTGTCTATCTCAGCGATGTCGCGCCCGGCATCATCGAAGACATGCGTTATGCGGGACCACGCAATTTTACAGGCAGCGCCGTGCCCGGATACCGGGCCGCCCGCTGCATATTGGCCCGCCCTGTTGCGACGGCTTTGCAGAGAGTACAGCGTTCGATTGCCGCCAAGGGATATGGTCTGAAGGTTTACGATTGTTATCGTCCGAAGCGGGCCGTCGCGGCATTTGTCGCGTGGGCACGCGGAGGGGGCAAAAGTGGCGATCCCTATTACTACCCCCGCATCCAGCGTCACCGGATCATTCCGCTTGGCTACGTTGCGAGACGGTCGTCGCACTCCCTCGGCACCGCAGTCGATCTCACGCTTGTCAGGCGTAACGGAGACCGGGCCGGCTCGAAAAGCGAGGCTGCAGAAGGGGCCATTGGCCAGGCGAAGACATCACAAGGATGCACGGCACCAAAATCCAGCCGGCGCCCGGACAACACGATCGATATGGGCACGAGTTGGGACTGCTTCGATGTCCTGAGCCATACCAATGCCCGCGATATTCCGAGCGCCGCTCGGGTCAATCGACGGCTCCTGCTCAACGCAATGCAGGCCCAAGGCTTCCGCAATTACGCCCGCGAATGGTGGCACTTCTCAATGCCGCTCCGGGCCTACAAGAAGGCGCGCGAATTTCCCGTCGAGTGACACGAGTTCGCTTGCCTACTTGCCGGGAAACGGCTTGGCGAGTTCGGTTGCAATGCGTGCCGGCGTGTTTGGAAAGACGGCGCGGATGTCATCGCCGGTCAGGCGCGAAAAGGAGCGGTGAATCTCGCGCAGGCGGCGCACGGGCGGGGCGAGGTCGCCATGCAACTTGGCGAGCAAGCGGACATGGCCGAGCGCTTCGCGATAGCCGGATTCGCTGACGAAACCGGCGTCGATTTCGAGGCCGGCCGATTTCACATAGTCGATCGCAAAGAAGGATGCGAGGCCTTCCTCGAGCATCGAGGCGCGGCTTCCGGGTTTAATCGGCTCGATCAGGTGAAAGGCCTCATGGGCGAGTTGAAAGAGCGCGTATTTGCGGTTCGAACGGGCCGATTGCGTGAGCTGGATGATGATGCTCTTCGTGCCGCTGCCGAAGTCGGGATACCAGACCCTCGGCCGGCCGGCGGTGGTGAATTCTATGCCAAGCAGATCGAAGGTTCGCGCCCGAGCACCGAACCGTGCCTCATAGGTCTCGAGGATGTCGCCCAATCTGGATGTCAGCGTCCAGGTGGTGAAGCATTTCTCCTCACGGGCGCAATTGCGCGACAGCATCAGGTCATCGGCGAATGCGGCTTGTGATTTGGTTGCTGCTGCCGGTTGGATCGAGCTTGTCAGCGTTGCGAGAGAAATTGCCAGACACGTGCCGAACGTCGACCATGCGCCATCGGTGCGGCGCCTGGAATGCATCTCCCTCGTGCGCTGGTTCATCAAGGCTCCGTTGTCGATCCGGCACTGCCTGCCCCACTCAGGCAGGCGTCGCACTCAGGATGCGTTCGAGCGAGCGCCGGAAGGCCGGCTTGGCATCGTCTGCGGCGGCCAGGATCTCGCGGACCTTGTGGAATTGCAAGGCCCCGAAGCTGCCGACGTCGAGGTCAAGGTAAATGTCCGGCCGTGCACGCTGCAGCCGCTCGGCGATGATCGTTCGCTGCAGGACGGCGACGGAGTGCACGAGCATCGTCGTCACCGATGGGTGGGCGGTCATTTCCTGAGGGTCACCGCCGCCGCTGACGTCGATGCCGATCAGGATATCGGCCCGGCCATCGAGCACATCGAGCGGCAGCGGATTGGAAAGACCACCGTCGGCATGCACGCGCCCGTCGATGGTGACAGGCGAGAAGAGCACGGGAATGGCGATGCTGGCGGCGATCTGGGTTTTGAGGTCGCCATGCCAGAAGGCGACGGCCTCGCGTGCCAGCATGTCGGTTGCGACAATCGCCATCGGTATCGCGAGATCGCCGGTGTCTTCCGGCAGGCGCGACGGCAGGACGAGATCGAGCAGCGCCTTCGGGTCGAGCAGGGCCGAGCGCAGCGGCAGGACGTTGAGGATATGCTGGCGGGGCTGCGAGCGGGCGCCGAGTAACTGGCGGATCAGCCCGAAGCGGTCGCCGAGCGCTTCGAGCAAGTGGGCACGGATCTCTTTGCCGCTCCATCCCGCCGCATACGCCGCGCCGAGCAAAGCGCCGATCGATGTACCGGCCATGACGGCAGGTTTCAGCCCCATGTCATCGAGCACTTCGAGGATCGCGACATGCCCGAGCCCGCGTGCACCGCCGCCGCCGAGCGCCAGTCCGATGCGCGGGCTCTCGTTGCTTGCTGATTTGGTGTCGACCGGCAATGCCATTGCGATCACCGCCCAGGTTCGTGGTTCGCTCGTGCCGCGTTACTTGGCTGTCAGAAACGCCTCGATCGCGGCCAGAGTTTCCTCCGGGTTTTCTTCGGCCAGAAAATGGCCGGAGGTGATTTTGGCACCCGTGACATCATCGGCCCAGTTCCGCCAGATGCCGATCGGGTCGAAGTCACCTTTCGATGCATTGAGGTAATCGCTCGACCACAGCACCAGCGCCGGCGTCGTAATTCGGTCGCCGCGCGTCCGGCTTTCTTGGTCGAGCCGCCAGTCCACCGTCGCGCCGGCGCGATAATCTTCGCACATTGCGTGCACGCGTTCGGGCGAGCGAATGGCCTGGCGATAATCATCGAGGGCGCGGACATCGAAGGCATCGAGCGACCCGTTGCGGGTCCAGCTCTTGAGCGTGTGCTCGAGATAGTAGACGGGGTCGGCGGCGATCAGCGTTTCGGGCAAAGGTTCGGGCTGTGCCAGGAATGGCCAGTGATAGGAACTGATCGCCGAGCTTGCCCGCATGCGTTCCCAGTTGTCGATGGTGGGTAGGATGTCGAGCGCAATCAGCCGTTCGACGGTCTCGGGGCTGTCGAGGGCGAGGCGATAGGCAACACGCGCGCCGCGGTCGTGGCCGATCACCGCGAACCGCTCGAATCCTAATGCGCGCATGACCGCGACGCCGTCGCAGGCCATCGTGCGTTTCGAGTAGTTCTCATGTGCCGGGTCGCCTGGAGGTACGGCACTTTTGCCGTAGCCGCGCAGGTCCATGGCAACGACGGTATGACGTTTGGCGAGGGCCGGTGCGATCCGGTGCCAGCAGGCATGTGTTTGCGGATAGCCGTGCAGACAGAGCAGGGGAGATCCGTTGCCGCCGATCCGGGCGTGAAAGACAAGCCCGCCAGCTTCGATCATGCGGCTCTCGAAGCCTGGGAAGAGATCGCCGGGTCCGGCTTGGTCCGCGCTCATTGGCTGTCCTCCCGCTCGACTGCGCGCCAGCCGATGTCACGCCGGCAAAAGCCGCCCGGCCAGTCGATCAGCCCGATCGCTTCGTAGGCCCGCGTCTGGGCATCGAGAACCGTCCGGCCGCGCGCGGTGACATTGAGGACGCGGCCGCCGTTGGCAACGAGCCGGCCATCGACCACCTTGGTGCCGGCATGAAACACTTCGACGCCTTCGAGTGCCGCCGCCTCGTCGAGGCTGCCGATCAACGTACCTTTCTTCGGCTCGCCGGGATAGCCGTCTGCCGCCATCACGACGGTCAGCGCCGGCTCGTCGTGCCACTTGAGATCAATGGCGTTGAGGGTGCCGTCGCATGTTGCGAGCAGCGCTGCGAGCAGGTCCGATTTGAGCCTGACCATCAGCACCTGGCATTCCGGATCGCCGAAGCGCACGTTGTATTCAATCAGCTTCGGGCCGCTTTCCGTGATCATCAGGCCGGCGTAGAGCACGCCTTTGAACGGTGTGCCGCGCTTTGCCATTTCGGCCACCGTTGGCTCGATGATTTCCGTCATGACGCGCCCTGAGAGTTCCGGCGTCATGACCGGGGCGGGGGAGTAGGCACCCATGCCGCCGGTATTGGCACCGACATCGCCATCGCCGACGCGTTTGTGGTCCTGGGCAGTGGCAAGCGGCAGGGCGGTGAGGCCATCGACCAGCGCGAAGAAACTCGCCTCTTCGCCGACCAGGAACTCTTCGATGACGACTTCGCGGCCAGCCGCCCCGAAGGCGCCCTCGAAACAGGCGTCGATGGCAGCTTCCGCCGTCTCCCGGTCGTCTGCAATTACGACGCCCTTGCCGGCGGCGAGACCGTCGGCCTTGACGACGATCGGAAAGCCGTGCTCGACGGCGTAGTTCTTGGCGGCGGTTGCATTGCTGAAGCGGCCGTAGGCGGCGGTCGGGATGCCCGCCGCATCGCACAGTTCCTTGGTAAAGGCCTTGGAGCCTTCGAGTTGGGCGGCCGCAGCCGTCGGCCCGAAGCACTTGATGCCGGCGGCCACCAGATCATCGCCGAGGCCGGCGACCAGTGGCGCTTCCGGTCCGACGATGCAGAGACCAATGTCATGCTCGCGGCAGAACGATACGACGGCGTCGTGATCTGTGATCGCCAGGTCAACGCAGGTTGCCAGGGTCTCGATGCCGGGGTTGCCAGGAGCGCAATAGAGCGTGCCAAGTTTCGGGCTTGCCGAGATCGCCCAGGCGAGCGCATGCTCGCGGCCACCGCCGCCAATCAAAAGTACGTTCATGTCGCCGGTCCGATTCTGGTTAGCTGCCGGTCTATCGTTGAACAGGCAATGCCCGTGACATGACGAGCCTGACGCCAATTTGCAAGGTGAACGTTTCCACTGGGGAAAAGTGGCCTGAATTCAGTTCTCTGGCCGAGATCAACGTGCCGGTGCTGCCCGAGTATGGCCGAGTTGGTATAAGATGACTGGCTCAGCATTATTGAAATGCGTCCCGAATGGGCCGCCAGGGTGGATGAATGGCTGAAAATCAGGGCGAATTGGCCGTTGCAGCCAGTAATGTCCAAGAGTTCTCCGTCTCCGAACTCGCCGGCGCTATCAAGCGTGCTATCGAGGACGGCTTCGGATTCGTACGCCTGCGCGGCGAGATCTCGGGCTTTCGCGGGCCGCACTCGTCGGGCCACTGCTATTTCAGCCTCAAGGACGAGCGCGCCAGGATCGACGCCGTGGTCTGGCGCGGTGTCTATTCCAAGCTCAAGGTGAAGCCTGAAGAGGGTATGGAGGTGATTGCCCAGGGCAAGGTCACCACCTATCCGAATTCATCCAAGTATCAGATCGTTATCGAGACCCTGGAGCCGGCCGGCGTCGGCGCACTGATGGCTCTGCTCGAAGAGCGCAAGAAGAAGCTTGCCGCCGAAGGCCTGTTCGATGAAGTGCGCAAGCGGCCGCTGCCGTTTCTGCCGCGTACGATCGGCATCGTGACGTCGCCGACCGGCGCCGTGATCCGCGACATGCTGGCAGGCTTCACCGAGCGATTTCCGACGCACGTTCTCGTCTGGCCGGTCCGCGTGCAGGGCGAGACGTCGGCAGCCGAAGTCGCTGCCGCCATCCGCGGCTTCAACGCGCTGCCGGCCGAAGGCGGCCCGGTGCGCCGGCCTGACGTACTGATCGTTGCGCGCGGCGGCGGCAGTCTTGAGGATCTCTGGAGCTTCAACGAGGAAATCGTGGTGCGTGCCGCGGCGGCGAGCGAGATCCCGCTGATCGCTGCGATCGGCCATGAGACCGATTGGACGCTCGTTGATCTTGTCGCCGACGCCCGCGCGCCGACACCGACGAAGGCTGCCGAGTGGGCCGTACCGAAGTATGCCGAACTTGCCGATCAGAACGATCAACTGGGCCTGAGACTCAAGCATGGTGCACGGCGCCGGCTCGAAGCAGCGCGCAGTGCCTGGCTCGCAGCCTCGCGCGGTTTACCGCGTCTTGACGATCTGGTCGCGCTGCCGCGCCAACGGCTCGATGGCCTCGATCGCCGCCTGGGACCGGCACTGCTCGCCAATGCACGCGCGCACGCCATGCGCCTGACGCGGACCGGTGCGCGACTAGTCCCCAACTTGCTGACGAACCGCCTCGACCGTGCGCGTGAAGCGCTCGAGCGGCGCACGATGCGCAAGCGCGATGCGCTGCGCCAGGCAGCAGCGCTCAGGCGCCGGACGCTGACACGTATCGAAGCGGGACTTAGACCTCGCAGCGTTGGCCAGCTTGCCGCGCGCGGTCGCGAGCGGCTCGGCGTTGCCACGGGCAGGCTTTCGCGCAGCTTCCAGCAGATCGTACGTGAGCGCAGATCCCGCTTTGCAGCGCTCAATCAATTGCTTGCATCGCTTGGTTATCAGAGTGTTCTGAAACGCGGGTTTGCCATTGTCCGCGGCGATGACGGCCGGGCCATGCGTTCGGTATCGGAAGCATCGGCCGGGATGCAGGTGTCTGTCGAGCTTCATGACGGCCGCCTAGCCGCCCACATCGATGGCGATCAGGCCGATGCGCCGGGTCCGGCTAAGGCGCGCGCGAAACCGGCAGCACCCCGCTCCCGGCCGACGGCAAGGAGCAGGGCGGCCGATCGCGACAAACAGGGTTCGCTGTTTTGATCGCCAGCGGTATCGATGATATGCGAAGGGATTGCCGGCCTTCGGTATCGGTCGCTGAGAGAAGAACCACATGACCAACCTTTTCGGCCTCAAGAGCGAGGCGCGTGTCCGCTACGGCGACGCTGATTTCCAGGTCTTGGCACCTGGCGATTTCGTGCGCTGCGCGGTGACCGGCAAGCCGATCCCGCTCAACGACCTGCGCTATTGGAGCGTTGAGCGTCAGGAAGCCTATGTCGATGCCGCCGCCTCCCTCAAGCGCCATCTCGAGTGTCTGGGCGAAGAGCGTATTGGTGAGGATGACTAACGCGGAGAGTTGACCCGAAATCCGGGAGCGCATGCGACCCGGCGCTTAGTGTTCTGGACCTAACAGTTGATTCCCACCTGTCCACCAAACTCAGCGTCATTCCCGCGAAGGCGGGAACCCAAGCGACCATCCGCCGGCACTGAGAAAGTGGAGGATCGCTTGGGTCCCCACCTACGTGGGGATGACGACTGTGGTTGAGGCTTCGGCCGTGCGGAAATTGCCCAGACAGCAGTGCGCCTACACGGGAATGACGGAGCGTAGGGCAGCGGAACGGGACGGGAACTATCCGTCAGACCCGGCGCTTAGCGCATGGTGCCTTCAGTTGGAACCGCTAAAGCCGTTCCAACTGGCGGCACAAAGATGCGCTACCGTGTTGACTTGATAGCGTAAAATTATCTGCGATTTGCCGGTAGCAGCTCGTTCGAGCTGATTCAGACAAAACGCAGTTTGCGCTAGCGCCGCCCCCCGCGGAGGTGCCCGAGCGTGAACGAGGAATTGCACCGTGACCTCGTCGCTGTGCAATATGGCCATAGAGCGTCCGCCACCAACTCCACATTTTACAATTCGCCGGTCGGGCGTGGAAGCAACAGCCCCCAATAGCCCTTGGAACTCAGACCGCCACTAGCTGTCACTCTTTACAAAAAGCGCATTTTGTTCGGACAATCGATTTCCGCTGCCAAGGGTAGTGCGGATGCGTTCTGGCGGTTAGTGATGGCTCTTGATGACCCTGCCTGTTACGAAACGCGCGAATACTGATATGATTCTCCCGCTGCTTAGCGGGGGCTTTGATGAAGCGGTTTATCGAGGGTCAGGCGCGCGATCAGGCGACGCTGTTTCCGGAATGCCTTGAGGATTGGATCGACGACGACAATGCGGTGCGTGTCGTGGATGCATATGTCGAGAGCGTCGATCTTGGCGGTCTGGGCTTTGCCGGTGTTGAGCCGAAAGAGACGGGCCGGCCGGCGTATCATCCCGCCGTTCTCTTGAAGCTCTACATTTACGGCTACCTCAATGCGGTGCAATCGAGCCGTCGTCTGGAGCGTGAGGCAGGCCGCAATGTCGAGGTGATGTGGCTGCTCGGCCGCCTGGTTCCAGACCACAAGACGATTGCCGAGTTTCGCAAGAACAACGGTCCCGCCATTCGCAAAATCTGTGCCCAGTTCGTCGAGTTGTGCCGCCGCATCGGTCTCCTGACAGGGGCGAGCGTCGCCATCGACGGCTCGAAGTTTAAGGCGGTCAACAACCGCGACCGCAATTTTACAGCCAACAAGATGAAGCGACGCATGGCGCAGATTGAGGACAGCGTCGCGCGCTATTTGCACCAGCTGGAAAGTGCCGACCGGCAAGAACACTCGAAGGCGCGGGCGATGAAGATCAATCGCCTCAACGACAAGATCGCCAAGTTACAGGAAGAGATGGTCCGTCTCGAAGCGATCGAAAAGCAACGCGAGGCTGAGCCAGATAAACAGGTCTCATTCACGGACCCGGACGCCCGCTCCATGGCAACCAGTGGGCGCGGTTCCGGTGTGGTTGGCTACAATGTACAGGCTGCCGTTGATACCGAGCATCATTTGATCGTCACCCATGATGTCGTGACGACCGGTAATGACACGGGGCAACTTGCGTCGATGTCGAAGTAGGCAAAAGAGGTTCTCGGGGTCGATGAACTCGATGCTGTTGCCGATCGCGGCTACTTTTCCAGCGAGCAGATCCTTGAGTGCGCCAAAGCCAATGTCAACGTAACGCTACCCAAACCGCAAACCTCGAACAACAAGCTCAAAGGCTTCTTCGTCAAGGCCGACTTCCGATACGTGCCCGGGCACGACATGTACATTTGCCCGGCAGACGAAGCCTTGTTGTTCCTGTCGCACAAACGTCAAACCGATGGACTGCATCTGCGGCGCTATTCAACCAAGGCGTGCCGGAATTGCAAACTCAGAAAACGCTGCACGAACGCGCCGCAGCGGGTTGTCGACCGTTGGGAACATGAGCATGTGCTCGAGGACGTGCAGCGCCGGCTGGACGAAAACCCGAATGCGATGCGTACACGCCGCGAGACTGTCGAGCACCCTTTCGGAACGATCAAGGCGCGCATGGGCGCCACTCATTTTCTGATGAAGCGACTGCACAATGTGAAGACGGAGATCTCGCTTGCTGTGCTGGCCTACAATCTCACCCGCGTTATGAACATCGTCGGGATCGGGCCATTGTTGGCGGCGATCAAGGAGTTTGCTGCAGCTATTTTTGCGATCGCTGCCAAAATGCTGGTTGCAGCTTCAAAAGCCCTACAAGGGACTTGCTCGGCCAAGTTGGGACGTTTTAGCCAACGAGCCTCGGCCACAGCCTGCGATGCTTAGCTGAAGTGAGTTTCGTAACGGCCAAGACCCGGAGCGGACGATGATCGGTCGGAGCAAACGCTACTTGAGCGCCCTCAATATTTGGTCAAGGGCATGGCTTGCCAATGTTAGGGTGCCCTCATTTTGTCGGCGCAGCCAAAAACGAATCAAGTAGTAATTTGGAGACATTGTGCTCTTCTTCTTTATTCCTCCCTTGGAGCCCAGGACCAGTGTTTTGTAGTAATTGAATTGGCCATCCAGGCATGCATCGATTGGTGGCGCATCTGGGTCCCGATTAGCATTGATTAGTTCTCTGTATGCCTTAGCCTCTGCCAAAACGCCTGATATTCTCTTCTTCTTGCATGCGTCCAGGTCATTCTGCGCCACAAACTTGTCTATCTTTCGCTCGCGCCGCCAATCGTAAGCGCTGCCCTTGAGTGCAGCCTCTAGAAGCCGAGACTCCTCGAGTGAGCACGTTTCCGCGATCCGTTGTTTAACATCTGAAAGCGCGGCGGGCCGCCGCATCAAAAACTCGTGGTACCGCTTATGTCTCAACAACGCGTCGAAGAAACTGTGGAGATCGGCTTTGACTTCCAAGGGCAGCTTGCTGAGCTCCGAAAGCAACCCAAACGCCCTCGCCAAGTTCTTCGACGTCCATGTGGCAGCTAAGACGCCCCGGTATGGTTCGGACAACGCAGGCTCGTCATAGGCAGGATCAAACCAATTCTTTTCCATTTTTGAGCTAAAGAGGAAAAACGCTGTCTTTGCCAATTCGTACCCACGAACGACCCTGTGGTTGTGCGGATTGTCGCAAGTTGATTTGAAATAGTCGGTTGAATCGTCCTCGAATTTTGCGGTTGCCAGAAGAGAAATGGTTTCGCTTGCAGCAGTGAGCGCTCGCTCGACGTCGGCATAGGCGGAAAGACGCTCTGGCGGCATTATTTCTGGTGTCTGATTTTGCTCTGCTTGCGCGAGGGCGACGAATATAATCGTTGTGATGAACGACGTCACTGCGATAATCAATCTCATGGAAAATTCCCATGTCGCCTGCGGAATTGCGTTGAGGTCATTTACCTCTTGCCCTCTACACTTATAGAGCGTGATTCTACCCTGCAATAGTGGACTGGAGGAGCACTGCCCCAGGCCCAGCATTGGGGCCGACGCGCCGCGACACCTCTGGCAAAGATGTTTCTACAGAGCCTGACAGCAAGCAGCTCGATGGAACCTGGTCGAATGTCCGGATCTGGCCCTAAGCCGCTGTCGCCCCTTCGTCTGCTTTCTGGGGTCTTGCGGCTGTAGGGCATTTTGCGCAGCGACGAGGTCACCGGGCCGAATTGCACCGTGAGCGAAACAACTCACACTCCGAGGCGGGCAAGGATGTCGTTTTGGATGGCGCGGATTTCGGGTGACCAGGAGGCGGTCTTCGATTGGATCAGATTGGCCTCGGAGCGGAGAATGACACCGCCTTCGATGACCTTGAGCCCATTCGCCTTGATGGTCGACCCGCTCGACGTGATGTCGACGATCAGCTCGGCCGTGCCGGCCGCCGGCGTTCCCTCCGTCGCACCGAGGCTCTCGACGATGCGATAATCGGCAATGCCGTGCGCTGCGAAATGGCGCCGCGTCAGGTTCATGTACTTGGTTGCAACGCGCATGCGCCGCTGATGGCGGCGGCGGAAGGCCATCGCAACCTCGTTGAGATCCTGCATGCGCCGTACGTCGATCCAGCAGTCCGGCACCGCGACGACGACATCGGCGAAGCCGAAGCCGAGCTTCTTGAGAAACTTGACGCGGCCTTCGGCATCGGAGATCTCTTCGCGCACCAGGTCCTCGCCGGTGACGCCGAGATGGACGCGGCCCGTGCGCAAGGCGTTGGCGATTTCGGACGCGGATATGTAGGCGATTTCGACGTTATCGATGCCGGCCAGTTCGCCGCGATAGCCGCGTTCGCTGCCGCTCTTGCGCAATTCGAGACCGGCGATCGCAAGGGCGTCACGGGTTGATTCCATCAGGCGGCCCTTGGAGGGCACCGCGAGTATCAGGTTTGCCGCCATCAGCCCGCCTCGCCGACGACTGAGAGCACGCGCTCGGTGTGGATCATGGCACCCATTGCCGGCACATCAACCGTCGCGCCGACCGCACGCATCAGTTTGTCATAACGCCCGCCGCCTGCGATCGGACTGGCAGGGCCCAGTTGCGGTACGGTGATCTCGAAGACGAAGCCGGTGTAGTATTCGAGGTTACGCCCGAACTCGGCCGAGAAGGTCAGTTTGGCAATGTCGATGCCGGCATCCGTGAGGCGTTGCAGGCGGCGCTGATAGACATCGAGGGCGGCGGAAATGTCGACGTCGGTCTCGTGCATCAGATCGCGCAATCGGGCACCGGCGGCCCGCGCCGGCGCCGTCACGTCGAGATAGCCCGCAATCAGGTCGGCGTGCTCGCCGGGCAGGGCCGTGGCGCGGCTGTCTTCCGCCAAGTCCATAATGTTTTGTGCGATCTCTGCGATGGTGCGCGCGCCGATCAGCTCGATTTGGTGAGCCGACAGATAGTCGAGCACGGCCTGCTCGCTCTTGGCCTGGTCGTTGATAGCGATGTTGGCCAGCAGTTCCGGCGGTAGGCCCTCGGTTGCCGAACCCGGGCTCGACACCAGTCGCGTCAGTTCTTCGCGGAACGCTGATGGGCGCCAGAACTGACTTTTCAGACGGCCGCGCCAGCGGGCCGGCATCTCGAGGGCATCGAGCAGCGCGTTGAACAAGCCGAGGTCTCCGCAGCGGATCTCGTAGTCGTCGATGCCGGTCGCCTCGACGGCGTCGACAATCGTCTTCAGCACCTCTGCTTCGGCCTTGTCGCGTGCCGTCATGCCGAAGTGCTCGATGCCGGCCTGGCGAAACTCTCGCGGGTGGGCGGCATCGCCGCCGTGCGGCTGGAAGCGGAAGGCTGGTCCGTTGTAGCAGTAGCGCGCCTGGGCATCGCCGCGGTCGTGGCGTTCCCAGTGCAATCTGCAAGTCGGTACCGTGAGATCGGGTCGGAGGCACAATTCGGAGCCTTCGAGATCAGTGAAGACATACGTGCGCCCGCGCAACTCCTCGCCGATCACATCGAGAAAGATGTTGGCCGGCTGGATAATGGCCGGTGCCACGGCTTCATAGCCCGCGTTCGTGAACACGGCCATGATCGCCTGGGCCTGCTGTTCGAGCGCCGCGAACTTTCGTGCCGTTTCTGCGCTCATCGCCCACCGCTTCCTGCGCTCCGCGGCGGGGCCCGTCGTTGGTGCCACAGCATACCGCGATCAATCCCGATGCCGGTCGAGGACTTGCTGGACCGCCTTGACCAGGTCGCCCTCCGGCACCGAGAACTGGGCCGGACGCGCCTCGCGCCATTCAGCTGAATCCTCGATCGTCTCGGAAAGCTTCAGGCCTTCGATCAAATCCTTGATCTGGACTTCGCCGGCCGCGCGTTCATCCTCGCCCTGGATGACGACGCACGGCGCGCCGCGCTTGTCGGCATACTTCATCTGCGCCTTCATACCCGACGTGCCAAGATACATTTCCGCGCGAATGCCGGCGGCCCTGAGCTCCTGGACCATGCGCTGATAGCGGGGCTGCTCTTCGCGATCCATGACGAGCACGACGACAGGTGACATGACAGTGCGCGCGTCGGCCCGCCCGAGATGGGCAAGCGCTGCCTGCAACCGCGAGACGCCGAGCGAAAAGCCCGTTGCCGGCACGCGCTGGCCGGTGAAGCGGGCGACCAGATCATCATAACGCCCGCCGCCGCCAACCGAACCGAAACGCACGAGTTGGCCGTCGTCGTTGCGCGCCTCGAAGGTCAGCTCGGCCTCGAAGACAGGACCGGTGTAATAGTCAAGGCCGCGCACGACGGAGGGGTCGATGACGATCCGATCCGGGCCGAAATCAGCCGCCTCGAGCAGCTTTGCGATAGCATCCAGTTCGTCGATGCCGTCGCAGGCACGTTCGGTGACGCCGAAGCGTTCGCGCATCAGGGTGAGGACCGTGCCGTTGGCGGGCCGATTACCACCGTTCGTCGCCTGTGCAACATTGAGGAACGTGATCAGTGTATCGCTCGCCGCCTCATCAAGTTCGGCGCCGGCAGTAAAATCACCGGATTCATCCTTGCGGCCCTTGCCGAGCAATGCGCGCACGCCGTTATTGCCGAACTTGTCGAACTTGTCCAAGGCCCGCATGATTGTCAGACGTTTGGCGGCATCGGCCTCCCCCTCGGGGTCGATACCGATCTGCTGCAACACGCCGTCCAGGACCTTGCGGTTATTCACCCGGATCACGTATTCGCCTCGCGCCATACCGAGTGCTTCCATGGTGTCGGCCGCCAGCATGCAGATCTCGGCATCGGCGGCGATATTGTCCGTACCGACGGTGTCGGCATCGAATTGCATGAACTGGCGATAGCGCCCGGGCCCCGGCTTCTCGTTGCGCCAGACAGGGCCCCAGGTATAGCGGCGGTAGGGCTTGGCGATGTCCTGATAGTTCTCGGCGACATGGCGGGCGAGCGGCGCCGTCATGTCGTAGCGCAGGCTCATCCACTGGTCGTCCTCGTCCTGCAGCGAGAAGACGCCCTCGTTGGGCCGGTCGGTGTCGGGCAGGAACTTGCCGAGCGCGTCGGTATATTCGAACGCCGGCGTCTCGATCGGCTCGAAGCCGTAGGACTCGTACACCGTACTGATCCGGGTGATCATGTCCTGGACGGCGCGCACCTCATCGGCGCCAATGTCCCGGAAGCCCTTGGGCAGGCGCGCCTTGGGTCTAAATTGCTTTTTCTTCTTGGCCATTGGTCGAGGCTTCGGATCAATTCCGGGGCGAACGTGTCAACAGAAACTCGCCGAACGTGCGGCGGGGCGATGGCGGGCCTTATAAATGAACCGCGGCCAGGCGCAAAGGGCTGCGGACAGTGCCACAGCCCGGCCGACGCCCCTGAGGAGAGCTGCTCAGGCGCCGATTACCTCGTGGCTTTTGTTGTCCACGATGACCGGCGTCTCGAAATACGTGATTTCCGGGTCGCCGCCATATTTCTCCGTGACCCGCTGGCGCCATTCCTCGTTGAGGACGGCATCGGCGGCCGCCCGGTCGGGAAACAGATAGCAGCCGCCGGCACGCCGTGTAGCCGGATCGAAGATGTAGTATTTGCGCACCAAGCCATGGAGATCGACGTATTTGGGCGCTGTCGACTGGAATGTCTCCGTTGCTTTTTCGAGCGTGGCATCCTCGCCGAGCTGGAACTGCACCAGAACCGTGATCATCAATGCCTCCCGTCGATTTGAATGCCGTCCTTAGTCGGCGCGAATGTAATCCTCGACATCGAGTTTGGATAGGCCCGGCACGTCATTGATGTATTGGCCGAGATGCTCGAGGCCTGCTGGTGTCGGTCCGCCGTAAGCCCAGTCGAGCAGTTCGACCGTGTGCACGACGGGCACCAGCGTGGCCGCCTCGAGGTGTTTCAGGCATGTCAGCGAGCCGGTCGCGACAATGTCGGGTTTGACGAGACGGATCTGGCGGGCCTTGCGCAGGCGCAGAGCATCGGCGGTTGCAGGATTGCGGAAGGAGCGGGCAGCGCCGCAGCAGATATCCGCTTCCGCCACTTCTACGGCCGTGAAGCCGGCGGCATGCAACTGGCCGAGCGGCAGATCGTGCACTCCCTGGCCATGTCTGAGCCCACAGGAAGATTGATAGGCAACCTTGAGCGACGACCAGCGCCACGGCGGACCGATGCCGAGCTGATCGACAAATTCGCACACATCCCGCCCCAAACTGGCGATCCGGCCGGCACTTTCCGCGTAATTTGGATCATCAGCCAGCAGATAACCGTAGTCCTTGACGGCAGCCCCGCAGCCGGCGGCATTCGAGATGATCGCGTCAACCGGTTCTCGCGCGATCTCCTTCGACCAGGCGTCGATGTTGGCACGCGCGAGTGCTCTTGCTCTTTCGGCATCTCCGATGTCGACGAGGGCTGCCCCGCAGCATCCCGCGCCTGCTGCGACGATGACGTCGCAGCCGCGCCTGGCCAGCAGACGGATGGTTGCATCGTTGATCTGCGGTCTCAGCACCATCTGGGCGCAGCCGGTGTGCAAAATGACCCTCGCCCGTCTCTGGCGGGTCGTCGCAGCCCGGCCCGGCCCGGCGAAAGCGCCGCGGGCAACGCTCAGTGGTGGTGCGGTTTCGGCAAGGGCCGCCCAGTCGCGCAAACCGACCCGGCGCAGGTGACGTGCGATCGAGACGGCAGCGGGCAGGAGACGCACCAGCCAGCGCAGTTTGCGCGGTTCGGGCAGGACACGGGCGAGGACCCAGTGGTGCAGCCGGTCGGCCAGCGTCGCGCGGGTCGTCCTTTGGATGTGGCTGCGGGCGTGGTCGACGATGCGCCGATAGGCAACGTCTGCCGGACAGGCGCTTTCGCAGGCCCGGCACGACAGGCAGCGATCGATGTGCCGGCGCACCGCCGGGTTGGCACCTCGCCCTCGCGCAAACATTTCGGCGATCAGCGCGATCCGCCCGCGCGGGCCGTCGCGCTCGTCGCGTGCAACGAGATAGGTCGGGCAGACAGCATTGCACAGGCCGCAGTGCATGCAGCGCGCGGCGAGTTCGGCAACCTCGGTGCGGGGATCGCCGGGCGACTTCTGTACCGTTGCGTGAATGTTCATGCGAGTGCCGTCCGGCAGCGGCCTTGGAATAATCGAATCATCGGAGCGCCTCGTGCCTTGGCGTTACAGCGTTGCATACATGCGTCCCGGATTGAGTATGCCACCTGGGTCGAAGACCTGTTTGACGCGTCGCGTCATCAATTCGATGCCGTGCTCCATCGGTTGGAATACGTCGATGTCGCGGCGTTGCTCGTCGCTGGCGCGGACCAGGGTCGCCTCGCCGCCGGCCGTTGCAAGGACGCGGCGGATCTCGGTCGCACCCGCATCGGCGGCGTGCGGCACTTCGAGCCAGATCAGGCCGCCCGACCAATCGTAGTAAGCGTCAGCCGGCATGTAGCGGCGAATGCCCGAAACGATGTCGAAGGCGGCAGACGGCCGTGTCAGTACGCGCCACAGCGGTCGGTCGCTCGCCTGCAATACCGAGAGCTGGCGCATCTCATGCCAAAATGCCAGCGACGCTTCGTGATCGAGCAACTCGATCTTGCCATAGGGCTTGAGCAGCTCTCTCAGACTCTCGAGGCGTTCGCTGTTGCTGGCCGCCGTGCCTTCGAGCCTTATGGCGGTCACGGCTTGGTTCGTGCGCGCAAGCGGTTCGAGCCAGAGGCGTCTTGCCAGGGCTGCCTCCAGGTGGATGGCTGCCGAGAGATCGAGAGGCGCGCGCGATACGTCGCTCAGGGCCTCGATGGCAATCTCCTCGGCAAGGTCGAGAACGATTGCGGTTGTCGTTTCCTCCGGCTGCCGAGCAACGCGCAGCGAAACCTCGACAATGACGCCGAGCGTACCCCAACTTCCCGCAAGAATGCGTCTGAGGTCGATTCCGGTCGAGGCCCGTTCCAGCGGTCCGCCCGCCTGCACGATTTCGCCTTTGCCGTTGACCAGGCGGATGCCGAGCAGGTTGTCGCGAACGTCACCGGCCGCGAGACGCCGGCAGCCGGCGAGATTGGTGGCGACAAGCCCGCCAATGGTCGAACGTCCGGCCTCGCCGCCGAACAGGCCTGCAACATCGAGCGGCTCGAACCCGAGCATCGCTCCGTGGTTGGCCAGTTCGCGTTCGACTTCGCTCACCAGGCAGCCCGCTTCGGCCGTCAAAATAGGTTCGCGGGGGTTGTAGGAGTGCATGCGGCGCAGGACATCGGTTGACACCGCCAGGTTTTGGCTCGTCGGCCGGCCGTAGCCCGTTTTCGATCGGCCGCCAAAAACCTCGACCGGCGTGCCGGCCGCAGTCGCATCGGCCAATAGCCTTGCCAGTTCCCAGTCCGTCGCCGGGCGCAGCAGGTTTTGCAATGGACCTCCCTCAGCTCTCGTTCGGGACCTGTAGTGCTGCCGGCTACAGCGGGCGCCGGCAACACTACAGGGTATCGACCGGCAGGACCTTGCCCTTGTTCAACAGCCATTCTGCATCGAAGGCAGCCTTGAGCCGCATTTGCACGTCGAGATCGGATTGTGACAGCTGATATCCGATTTGTGCCCGTTTGGCCGCCCCGATGCCGTGGCTGCCGGCCAGCCGGCCGCCGATGTCGATGACAGCCTCCAGGGTTTGTCCGATGACGGCCTCGAACACGGTCAGGTGTTCGGTGCGACGGCGGTCGTCGTTGAATGTGAAGTCCAGTACGCCGGTTGCGAGATGGCCGCTCGCGGCGACGCCAAGATCATGTGCCGCAGCGATCGACCGCGCACGGGAGATGGCGTCGCTGAAGCGCTGTGGGGCCAGCGAAACCGACAGGCAGGCAATCGGCCCGAACCGGCCGAGCGTCATCGGACCACCCTGCAAACCGTTCCAGATTCGGCCGATTTCATCGGGTTCGAGCGTATGCGCCACGGCAATCGGCTCATGCCGTGCGATGATTTCCACCGAGCGCTCGATCGCCAGCCGGCAGAGGTTTTCGGTGCCGCGAAAATCGAACACGATGAAATATTCGGCACCGGCGGGCAGCTCATCGAGTTGATCGCCCGCGCCGGCATCGGCAACGGTGCGGTCGACAATTTCAGCGGCAAACGGGGGCAGATTGCCGGTAAGTACGCTCTCGGCCGCAGCCATCGCAGATGCGATGGTGCCGAAGCCAGCCCAGACGATGCCGGCCGCCTGATCGATCGGCACAAGCCTGAGTGTCGCCTCGGCGACGATGCCGAGCAGGCCTTCCGAGCCGCAGACCAGGCCCGCCAGGTCCAGGCCGTCCCGATCGAGTCCTTTGCCGCCGATTTCGATAATGTCGCCATCGATCAGCACGAGCTTGAGGCCCGCAATGTGCTCGGCGGTGTTGGCGCGATGGCGGTCGCCGGCACCAAGCGCGTTGGTTGCAATCATGCCGCCGACGCTGGCCAGCTGCCGGCTTGTCGGATCTGGCGCAAACGTCAGGCCTTCGCCGGCTACGGCTGCACAAACGTCGCCGATCGTCGCGCCGGCCTCGACGCGTACCAGCCGGTCGAAGGGGTTGATGTCGAGTATCTCGGCCATTTGCGAAAGGCACACGACAATGCCGTCTTCACTGCCAACCGCGCCGGCAACCAATGATGAGCCGCCGCCGCGCGGGTGGACCTTGAGGCCGGTTTCATAGCAATAGCGCAAGAGCTGTGAGACCTGGCGGGGCGAATTCGGGAAAACGACGGCGAGTGGCAGCGCGGCGTGCCAGGCGAAGCTGTCACGGGCATAGACGCGTCGGCCTGCTTCCTCGTCAATGACGCGGGTCCGGCCGAGCAAGCCGACAAGCGATCGCAGGATGCTATCGCGTCGCGCCAGAATATCTCGCGAGGGAACGGGCTGGGTCAGCGCCATTGATGGCCATCTCCAAAATTTTCAGGCAGCCACCGCTGATCAGCCTGCGGTCCATTACGGACCATTGTTTCAGATCAAGGCCGGCCCTCAGCGGGTAACGTTAAGATTGGCTTAGGTCAATCCGATGGCAAAGCAAGCCCGTCGGGCAGTGAATTTCAGTAGCGGACGTCGTTGCAACCCTGCTATTCAACTAAACTGACAAACATATATTCTATTTCGAGGAACGTACGACACACTTTTGTCTATGGTCACCATAATCGAAGTATCGGAGAAAGTCCTTGTCGGATCGTAAGAAAAGCCACCCAAAGGAACTCAATGTGACCGCGATTAGTGACCTCGATATTTTCGCCCGCGTTGCACGCACCGGCAACATGTCGGCCGCCGGACGCGAAATGGGCTTGTCGCCGGCAGTCGTCTCGAAGCGGATCAGTTTGCTCGAGGATCGGCTCGGTGCGAGGTTGTTTCAGCGCACAACGCGGCATCTGACGCTGACGGAGACGGGCGAAGGCTATTTCAAGCGCGTGGTCGACATCCTGAGCCTGGTCGAGGAGGCGGAGGATTTCGTCAGCCGGCGCAACACCAAGCCGCGCGGCCATTTGAAGATTACGGCACCGACCGCCTTCAGCCGTCTGCATCTCGCGCCGCATTTGCCGACCTTCCTCAACCGGTATCCGGAGATTGACATCGATTTCCGCATCACTGACAACATCGTCGACATCATTCGCGAGAACTTCGACATTGCCATCAGGATCGGTGAGCTGGAGGATTCCTCGCTGGTGGCAAAGAAGCTCGCGTCGGAAACCCGCGTGCTCTGCGCATCGCCGGAATATCTCGCAACGTTCGGGGCACCGAAGGAGATCGACGATCTCGAGATGTTCAACTGCCTGACGGCCGGCGCTTATGATCATTGGCGCCTCGAGGGCCCTGAAGGTCCGCGCCAGTTCCGCGCCAAGGGCAATATCCGTTCGAACTCCGGCGAGTTCGTCCGCGAAGCCGTCTTCGCCGGTGTCGGCATCGGCCTGTTGTCGACATGGGATGTCGGCGAAGCACTGATGAAGGGCGATTTACAGGTCGTGCTCCCCGAGTACCGGGGCGTTACGACGGATGCGATTTGGGCGGTCTATCCGAGCCGGGATTTCATGCCGTCCAAAGTCGACGTCTTCATCGACTTTCTGACCGACCTCTATGGCCTCGAGCCCTATTGGAACAAGGTCGTCCAGCTTGACGCGATTGCCGACCGCGTTAAGACCCAGCCGGTCAAGAAAAGCGCTTAGAGCGAGGCGCATCGCGCGCGCCTCGCTCGTTTCAAGTCAGCCGGACATCACGGAATAATGCGTGCTGAAATGCACCTGCCGGCGCGGCACTCGACGTAGAGACCAGTAACGGTGTCAGGCAATGGCACCACTACATGACCGCCCGGCAGCATTACTTTTTTCCGCGATGGCGCCCCAAGCATTGCTTGAGGCACTGTTCGAGCGTGCGGTCACATGATGCGTGGCCCTTGCGCTTGATGCGGCAACGGTTGTGTTCTTCGCGGCATTTCTTGCAGACATCTTCAGCTTTCACGGCCGCGCTCGAAAGCGTCAGGACCGCTCCGCCGACAGAGGTGGTGAGCGCTGCGGCCACAAACATCGTCATGAGAGTTCTTCGAAGCACCAGATTTCTCCGCCATTAAGCCTGCCAATATCGGGGAACTGACATTGGCCAACGGCCCACCGTTCGTGCTTCGAAGGCCGGCGCTGTCAGGAACGCCAATCCCTCGAAACATCCTTCCCCTCACACGCCGCCCAATCTAGCGGTGCGTTCATGAACGCAAGCTGAACCTCGCTGGTGAACGCCGCTGACGCGCTTCAAAAAGCGTAGTCGGCGTAGATGCGCCGAATGTCACGGCCCCAGCTGCGCTCATAGCGCATCAGCAGTTCATCGGCCGGCACCCGGCCCGTCGCCACGGTCTCTTCGATGAAATCGAGGAAAATTGTCTCGTCGTCACCTTTGGAATTTAGCCGCCGCCGCGATTTGAGGCCGTCGGCGGCAATCAAGGCAGCATCGCGCGCAATGTCGCGCAGCGTCCCTGTGCGGAAAGGGGCATCGAGGCCGAGTTCCGGCACGGCATTGCGCAGCCCGTTGCGTTCCTCGGCCGTCCAATCCTTGACCAGCTGCCAGGCCGCATCGAGGGCCGCATCATCGTAGAGCAGGCCGACCCAGAACGCCGGTAATGCGCAGATCCGCCGCCACGGCCCGCCATCGGCACCTCGCATTTCGAGGAAGCGCTTGAGACGCACCTCGGGAAACAGCGTGGTGAGGTGATCGGACCAGTCGTCGATCGTCGGCTTCTCGCCGGGCATCTGGGCAAGCCTGCCGTCCAGAAAGTCGCGGAACGAGGCACCGGCAACATCGATGTATTCACCATCGCGATAGACAAAATACATCGGCACATCGAGGGCATAGTCGGTATAGCGCTCGTAGCCCATGCCGTCTTCGAACGCGAACGGCAGCATGCCTGTACGATTGGGGTCGGTATCGCGCCAAACACCGCTGCGCAGCGATTTGAAACCGTTCGGCCGGCCCTCGGTGAACGGTGAGCAGGCGAAAAGCGCGGTCGCAAGCGGCTGCAGCGCCAGCGATACGCGCAATTTCTTGACCATGTCGGCTTCACTCGAAAAGTCGAGATTGACCTGGATGGTGCAGGTCCGAAACATCATGTCGTGGCCGCGCGTGCCGACCTCGGGCATGTAGCGTTTCATCACGGCATAGCGCTTCTTGGGCATCAGCGGCATTTCGGCCAGTGTCCAGGTCGGTGTGAAGCCGACACCGAGGAAGCCAATACCGAGCCGTTCACCGATCGCCAGGCATTCATGGAGATGCTTGCCGGCCTCGGCGCAAGTCTCGTGCAGTGTGGCCAGCGGCGCACCCGAGAGCTCGAACTGGCCGCCCGGCTCCAGCGAGATCGTCTCGACAGCCGCCCCGTTGGCGCGCTTGAGAGCGATGATCGTGTCGCCCTCGCGGATCGCCTGCCAGCCGAAATCGTCGATCAGCGCCTGCATCAGCGCCTGAATGCCACTCCCACCTTCGTAGGCAACCGGTGACTGATCCTCGACGTGGAACACGAACTTCTCGTGCTCGGTGCCGATCCGCCAGTCGCGTTCCGGCTTTTCACCGGCGGCAAACCAATTGACGAGATCGTCACGCGAATCGATTGGCGGGCTTATCGCTCCGGGCTCTTTGGTCGACATTCGAGGCTCCCGCCAGGTATGCAATGCTGTTCAGGTTGTGACGGCCGGCTGGCTTCCGGCCGACAGTTATGGCGGCAGCACTGACTGCCTGCAAGCACCGGATTGATCACCTGTCCTTGAGATCACGTTGACACGGCTGCGAATTCCGCAACACGAAACCTAATCGGTCCAATCACCGATTGTTGCATTGACGAGGGCGAGGAGCGCCACCGCAGCGGTATCGGCCCGCATGATACGGGGGCCGAGCGACACTATGTGGCAGGACGGCAGAGACCGGATCAATTGCCGCTCCTGGTCAGAAAATCCACCTTCCGGGCCAATCAGGACACTAACCGGCGTGCCGCGCCCGATCTTTGCCAGCATCTCAAGGGGGGCTGACTGATCGGCGGCCTCATCGGCGAACAGCAAAATGCGATCGTCGGGCCAGTCGGCCAATAGTTTGTCGAGTTTGACCGGCTCGCAGACATGCGGCAGGCGCAAGATGCCGCACTGCTCAGCTGCTTCGATCACGTTGGCATGCATGCGCGCGAGGTTGACGCGGTCTGCGATCGTGTGGCGCGTGAGAACCGGCCGCAGACGCCCGACCCCCAGTTCGACCGCCTTCTGCACCATATAATCGAGACGGGCGCGTTTTAGGGGCGCGAACAGGTAATCGATGTCGGGGCCATCCTGCTGGGCCCGAACCTGTTCTGCCGCGACCAGATCGCAAGCGCGCCTGCCCGTAGGCCGGAGAATGGCGCGCCACTCGCCGTCACGGCCATTGAAAACGAGGATCTCGTCGCCGTCGCCCAGCCGCAGGACGTTGCAAAGGTAGTTGGCCTGCTCGCGCGTGCAGGTGTAGACGTGGCCGGCACTCAAGGGTGTATCCAGGAACAGGCGCTGGGAGCGAAAATCGTGAACCGCCATGATGCCTCGTTTTGCTTGGCTGGCGCAGGCGCCCGAACCGTGAAGTCAACCGCCATCCTGCGGGCATTCGCGGCACGGCAATTCGCCCGATCGCCATATCATAGCAAAGCGATAGATTGGGCGGCATCTTCTGCCACCTGCATACGCGCGGTCGTCCACTCATGAATGCATCGCGACCAGATCCCGGCACGATTGCAGATGCCCGTCCGACCAACTGGGTCGACAGCCGGGCGCCGCACGTGCTGCGCCCCTATTTCAAGCTGGCTCGCTACGACCGGCCGATCGGCACCTGGCTGTTGCTGTTGCCATGCTGGTTTGCCCAGGCGCTTGCCCATCTCGACGTGGGTGATACCTGGCCCAATCTCTGGTACGGGACGCTGTTTGCAATTGGCGCGATCGCAATGCGTGGGGCGGGGTGCACCTGGAACGACATCGTCGACCGCAACTATGACGGCCGCGTCGCACGTACGGCGCTCAGGCCGATCCCGTCCGGTCAGGTCAGTGTTCGCCAGGCGGTATTGTTCGGTGTCCTGCAGTGCCTCGTCGGACTTGTCGTGCTGATTCAGTTCAACTGGTTCACGATCTGGCTGGCGATCGCCTCGCTCGGGTTGATTGCCGTCTATCCCTTTGCCAAGCGCTACACATACTGGCCGCAGGTCGTGCTCGGACTGACATTCAAATGGGGCGCTCTCGTTGGTTTTGCGGCGGTCACGGGTACGCTGGCGCCGGCGGCAGTACTGCTCTATGCGGGTTCGGTCGCCTGGACGATCGGTTACGACACGATCTATGCTCATCAGGACAAGGAAGACGATGCTCTGCTCGGGCTCAAGTCGACGGCGTTGCGCTTCGGTGACGACACGCAGCGCTGGCTTGCCGGGTTCTATACCGCAGCCATCCTGCTGTGGGGCGCCGCTTTGACGGCCGTGGAGGCCAGCTGGATCAGCTATGCGGGTCTCGTCCTCGCCGCCGGCCATTGTGTGTGGCAGATTGCGACACTCGACACGGAAGATGCGGAAAACTGCCTTCGCCGCTTCAAGTCGAACCGTGATCTCGGCCTGATATTCGTGGCCGCCATGCTAGTCGACATGTCCGTTTGAAGCCGGCTCAGGATCACTCGCGGCGCAAGACGTCGTTGACGATACGTGAGGCGAAGCCGTTGGCGGTGAAGGAATTCTTGACCGCATCGGGATCGTATTTGGTTGCGACCCAATCGAAGAACGCGATCGGGTTGCTGCGGTTTTCAGCGAGGTAGGTCTCGAAGAAGTGGTCGAGGACGCCGGTTTCGGCCTGGCGAATGTGGCCGAAACGCAGGGACAGCTGGTCCAATGCAGTCTCGATGCGCAGGCCTTCGACGAGATGCATGTAGAGAACGCTCATCAGTCCGGCCCGGTCGGCGCCTGACTTGCAGTGCATCAGCATCGGGTATTCAACCCGCCCGAACAAATCCCGCGCGCCATAGAGTTCCTCGAGGCTCGGTGCGGCCCGTGAGCGGACCTGGAAATTTTCGAGCTTGATGCCGTGGCGCTCACAGGCATCCTCCTCCAGCCAGTAGCTGCCCGAAAGTCTCGGCCCGCGCAGGTTGACGACGGTCTTGATGCCGAGCCGCTTGAAGTTCGCAATGTCGTGCGGGGCAGGTTGCGCCGAACGCCATGCATTCGCGCCGAGCCGGTGGCGGTTCAGATAGAGCAGGCGCAAAATACCGTGGTCGACGAACAGCAGGTCGAGATGGTTCGCAAGCGGACCAAAAGCCTGTCGCGCCCAGTCGGGCGCATGCTCGGCCAGCGCCAGACGCCCGGCAGTCGTGCGCCGCTTGATCCAGCTCTTCAATGGTTTAGCGATTTTCGCCATTCAGCGCGCCATCTCGAATGCAACTTGCCGAACTCGATCGAAGATTCGGCTTGGAAATCGCCTCCGACTTCGCCATTTGCAAACAATGGTCATCCGCTATAGAGACCCTGATCACGTTGCGACGGGTAATTGATGCCGGCCAAGGACCCGTTCACCAGGGCCGGTTCAGGCCCCCGGCGCAGCCCTTGCGAGAACCGCCCGCTTATGGCCCGATTTTCATTCGACAAATTGATGCTTCGCCGAATCGCCGGGCGCTTGGTTGGAAGATACATCCGTTTTGTCGAAAAGTCGTCGACTGCGACCTTTGAACCGCGTGACGCCTACGAACTGCTGCACAAAGAACATCCATTTATACTAGCAATGTGGCACGGCCAGTTCATGTTGCTTGCAACGTACGCACCGCGCGACATTCCCTTTGCCAATATGGTCGCGACACACGGCGATGGCGAGATCATCGGCGAGGTTTTGCGCGGCTTTGAGAACATGGAACTCGTGCGCGGCAGCGGCGCGGCGGGCCGCCGCAAGGATCGCGGCGGTGTGCGCGCCTTCCGTGAGGCCCTGCGGCTGCTCGGCAGCGCCACATCACTCGCCATGACGGCGGACATTCCGCCGGGGCCGGCACGACGCGCGGGCCTCGGTATCGTCAAGCTCGCGGCTCATTCAGGCCGCCCGATCATTCCGGTCGCCGTTGCCTCTTCGCGGTTCTTCACGGTCGACACCTGGAGCCGGATGACGATCAATCTGCCGTTTTCGCGGATTGGTGTCACGCATGGTCCGGCGATTCGGGTTGCGGCCGACGCCGATGAGGACGCACTCGAGGCGGCACGCAGGCTCGTCGAACGCGAACTCGACGCCGCGACCGAGCGCGCCTACCGTCTGGCTGGCAGCGACGCATCGCGGACCCTGCCGTATGCTGCGCTCACGCCGTATGACCCGCCGGCGCCGATACCGAGACGTCTCAGAATCTACCGTGCCCTGACGCGCGCGCTCACGCCGCTGCTACCTCTCGTGCTTGCCTACCGTGAGCGCCAGGGCAAGGAAGATCCGGCACGGCGCGATGAGCGGCTCGGCCGGCCGTCGGTTCCGCGGCCGCCGGGTGAACTGGTCTGGTTTCATGCTGCAAGCGTCGGTGAGACCAACGCCATTCTGCCGCTGATCGGCGAACTGCGCCACCGTCTGCCGAGCCGCCGGATTCTGCTGACCACAGGTACCGTAACGTCAGCCGCACTTGCAAACGAACGCCTCGACGAAAGCGACATCCATCAATATGCGCCGCTCGATGCACCGCGGTTGATCGAGAGTTTTCTCGATAACTGGCGGCCGGATCTCGTCGTGCTGAACGAATCGGAAATCTGGCCGAACACGATCCTGACCTGCCATGACCGCGGCATCCCGATTGCCTTGATCAATGCGCGCATTTCGGAACGCTCGTTCAAGCGCTGGCGAAGCCAGATAAGGATGTCCCGGGCCCTGTTCAGCCGTGTGCGCCTGATCCTGGCGCAGAACGAGCGGCTGGCACGCCGCCTTCGCACGCTTGGCGGACGCGACGTGACGGCGGTCGGAAATCTCAAGGTGGACGCGCCGCCTCTACCCGTCGACGGGGGTGAGCACCAAGAGCTGGAACGCGCCATTCGGGGCCGCAAGGTGCTGCTGGCTGCCAGTACGCATGCGGGCGAAGATGAGATCGTCGTCGACGCCTTCACCCGACTGCGCACGGAATTCCCCGATGCGTTGCTGATCATCGTGCCGCGCCATCCCGAACGCGGGCCTGAACTTGGCCAGATGCTTGGCGCGGGTGGGTTCCGGATTGCCAGACGTCAGGCCGGCGAGGCCTTGCTGGCAGACACCGATATTTACATTGCCGATACGATCGGCGAACTCGGCATGTTTTATACCCTCGCGGAAATTGCCTTCATCGGCGGTTCGCTGGTAGAGCGCGGCGGCCAGAACCCGATCGAGGCGATACGCCTCGATACTTGCGTGCTGGCCGGCCCTTCACGGCATAATTTCGCCGATGCCTATCGCGAACTGAGTGCCGCCGGCGGCATGGTGAGCGTCAGCTCGGGCGCGGATATTGCCGCCGCCGTCGGCGACGTGCTGCGCGATCCGGCCGCTCATCAACGGTTGCAGGCTGGCGCCAGAACCGCGCTGGCGCGCATGGACGGCGCGCTCAAGGCGACGGCCGACGCACTGGATGCGCTTCTGGCCAAGCGGGACGAGGGACTTGGACGTGCCTCTTAGGGAGCCCCATTGGTGGTACGGTCATGATCGCCGGGGGACCGCCCGGCTTCTGCAACCGCTGGCCCATGTCTACGGCCGGGTCGCAGCCAATCGGTTGCGCTACGCCCGGCCCTACACGTCGCGGATTCCGGTCGTTTGTATTGGCAATTTTACAGCCGGCGGCACCGGCAAGACGCCGCTTGCCATCATGCTGGCCGAGCACTTGCGTGGGCGCGGCGAACGTCCGGCGCTGTTGACACGCGGCTACGGCGGCAGGCTTGCCGGACCGCATCTCGTTGACCCGCAGCTCGATCGCGCCGAGCGGACCGGTGATGAAGCGCTGCTGCTGGCCCGCGTCGCACCGACATTGATTGCCCGAGACCGGGCGGCCGGGGCGCGCTGGCTCGAAGCGCGGGCCGACTCGCCGAGCGCCATCATCATGGACGACGGTCTGCAAAATCCCGGTCTGGCCAAGATGCTGCGAATTGGCGTCGTCGATGCCAGGCGCGGCATTGGCAATGGCCGCGTGATCCCGGCCGGTCCCCTGCGGGCGCCGCTTGCAGCGCAAGTTGCCATCGTCGACGCGATCATCCTCAATGCCGGCCCGACACCGGCTGATGTCGTTCCGGCGGCCTCGAACAATCTTATCGCGCTGTTTCGCAGTGCAGGCTTCGCGGGTCCGATCCTGACTGGCGGCATCGTGCCGCGCAGCGAGGTCGAGGTGCTGCGCGGCCGTCCCGTTGTCGCCTTTGCGGGGATCGGGTTTCCAGAGCGCTTTTTCGACACGCTGCATCAGGCCGGCATCGAAACAGTCGAAACGGTTGCCCTTCAAGGATCACCAATTTCTTCGATGCCGGCGATGCCGAACGCTTGCTGAAGCTGGCAGAGAGCCGCTCTGCCGATCTCGTGACGACGGAGAAGGATCACGTCCGCCTCTTGAGCTTCGCGGACGAGCGGGGCGAACTGGCCCGACGCACGACGCCGTTCAAGATCTCGATGGCGCTTGCCGGCGACGATATGGGACGTACCTCGACGGCCTGCTGAGCGATGCGCTGCGGTCCAGCGATCCAACGCGGCTGCCTTGTCAATCGGCCGGTGAAACGGACTGATCAATGAGCGCGCGCCGCTCCTCGTGCCACCGCTGTCACCCCCACAGCTCAGACGTGGCGGGCAGGAGGCGTCCGTTCTCGATCACCATGGCATGCTCGCGGTCCTGTGCGAGTAACAGCGGGCTGTCGAGATCGACCCAATCGGCGAGGGAGCCGAGCAGTGCCGCCGGCGCCATGGCAAGCGATGTCGACACCATCGAACCGATCATAATGCGCAGCCCGAGCCGTCTGGCCATCCGAGCCGCTGCCAGCCCCGCCGTCAGGCCGCCGGTCTTGTCGAGTTTGATGTTGACGGCCTGATAGCGTCCGATCAATGCCGTGATATCGCTGCCCGGTGGCGCAGACTCGTCCGCACAGAGCGGTATCGGGCTCACAAACGCCTCGAGTGCAGCATCTTGCGCCGCAGGCAGCGGTTGTTCGATGAGTTCGAGGTCGATGTCGTTGGCAGTTTCGAACAGGCAGGGCAGGTCGTCTGCCGACCAGGCTTCGTTGGCATCGGCGACCAGTCGCGCGTCAGGCCGCACCCGGCGCACGGCCGACAGTCGCTCGCAATCGAGGGAGGGATCGGCAAGCTTGAGCTTGAGGAGGGGGCAATCGGCACGTTTTAGCGCCGCTGCCGCCATGGTGACCGGTGCATCGATACTCAGCGTGTAGCAGGTGACAAGTGGTTCGGGCTTGTTGAGGCCGGCGATTTGCCAGGCCGGGATTTGGCTCATCTTGGCTTCGAGGTCCCACAATGCGCAGTCGAACGCATTGCGCACGCTGCCGGCAGGCAGGATTTGCAGGAGTTGGCGGCGTACGGCGGCCGGCTCGTCAAGGTCGATTGCGGCCAGATCGATCTGTTGTAACGCCTGAACCGCGCCCTCGGCGGTTTCTCCGTAGCGTGCATAGGGGCAGCCTTCGCCGCGGCCCGAATATGCGCCATGGCTGATCTCGACGACGATGACTTCAGCGGTTGTCTTCGCGCCGCGCGAGATGCGGAACGGCTCTGCCAGCGGCCAGGACTCGATCGAAACCTTCAGCTGTTCAGGGCGCACGGTTCGCGAATGCTGGCCGGATCATCACTGCGACCCGCTGGAGGCTGGATCGGTCGCGTTGAGGCCGGCAACCGTACCGGCGGCATTGGCTGCCTGCGGATCGAGCGCCATCCACAACTTCGGATTAAGGTAGGATTGGCGCATGAGATATTTGTACGGCGTCTGGTTCCAGAGCAGGACGTCGTTGACCTTGTTGTCGAGCACGAAATCGCCCTGGCGCGTGCGTACCGTCAGCACGGCGTGGCCGTCTCCTATTTCATCGCGCACGACGGTGATCAGCAGCGCACTGGCCGGCCAGCCCCGTCTCATGAGGATCCGGCGCTTCAATACGACATAGTCTTCGCAGTCGCCCTTGCCGTTCGGAAACGTCCAGTACTCGTCGCGCCCGTATAGATCGATATCGGTTGCCGGCTTGATGCGGGCATTGATCGCGCGATTGACGTAATCGAGCTCACTCAGATGTGTCGGGCTGGCATTGAAGCGCTTGAAGCTCAGGTTCTCGACACGGCCGCACTCTGTCTTGAAGCGCTGGCAGAATTGCACGAACCCAAACGGCGGCAGGGCCTGGCCGTGGACCCGCATGAACACCGTACGGCTCTGTTCGGCTGCCTGGGCTATGGAGCCCAAACCACAAGTTGCAAGCAACGCTGCAAAGACAACGCTCACTCGTACTGCAAACATGCACCTACTCCAGGCAACCGAGGCAAACTCAAGCGCCTCACCCTCACCTGCGCACCAGCGTCTACGCGACCCTGGTATAGTACACCAAATTGAGGAGTAACTGCGATTTTGCGTTCTCTCAGCAACTTTCCTGTGGATTGTCTCAGACTTTGACATGGAACGACCAGCTTGACGCATTGCTCAACTCGCTCGTTATTGATTCGGAAATCAGCCGAAATCCTCGCGAAGTGCTTCAATTTGTTGGATATATTCGAACTCGATGCCAATCCCCCGGCTGTGGTGGCGCACGACTTTGGCGTTGTGCGGACCGACCTTGATAGGGCTGCCGATGGCCGGACGGTGTTCAGTGTCGATCGAGGCGCCCGATATCGAGACGTCCAGGATGTTGCGCTCAAGAACCAGTCCGTCGGGAAACTCGATGCGGACGGGTTTCGGTGGCAGCTTGATGCGGTCGTGGCCGGCCCGGCGCTGGTCGGCGGCATCCAGTTCGTGACGATTGAGCAGCCAGGTGAGCTGGGCGGCAAGTTTCTGGCGGCGGCGGTGCGTGATGTTGAACTGCACCGCAAAGCCGCCTTCGAAGACGCGCGTTACGGTGCCTTCGGTGCCACCGAGCTCGTTGAAGTGGACAATAATCTTTTCGCCGACAGGGACGATCCCGTTGGTCAGCAGGCGCGCGCCGCCGAGCGAGATGTCGACCAGCTGGCAGGTGAACTCCTGCTTGTCTGCACGCATGAAGCGGCCGAGTAGTGAAAGCACGTTGCGCTTGTAGCTGCGCCGTTCGGTCTTGAAAGAAAGGCCGTTGAGATGCTCGGGACGCACTTTGAGCTGTGTCATCGAATTCATTTTGTTCACTTAAATCCAATGCCGGCGCACAGGCTGGCGCGCCGCGGGTGCAGAAGGGGAAGCGACCAATCGTCTGCACTATCGTCCGTCAGCAGTTAATAAAGTGCTTAGTGGGCAGTGTTTTTGAAACGAAACCGGTAACCATAAGTCGGCTCAAGCGGGCCGAAGCGCGGGGCCAGTCTCAGGGTTGCCTATGGCAGAGGAACGCCGTGGTAGCCGTGCCGCACCGACCTGTGGTGCGACCGCTGAGGGAGGGACTTAAGAGTGTGTCAGTCTTGGAGGCCGCCGTCATAGACCAGGAACTGGCGCCGATCGGAACGTACCAGACGCGCCTTACGGCTGTCGGCAACGATGTTCGCTTGGGCGGCAAAACTTTTGGCGATCAGGTAGGGACGCCCGTCCGGCCAGATGACTTCACTCGAGGTGAGTTTGATGGCGGTCGGCGAGCGGGTTTCCAGCCAGGGCGCTGCTTTGACAAGGGCAACGGCGCCCAGCATCCGGTCGATGCTCCGCTCCAAGTGAGTGAGTGGCAATAAGATCATTTCAAATTCGGAAACAGTCTGCGCGTCGCCGAGCCTGCCTTCGAACGTAAAAACGCCAACTCCGCCGTGCTCAGCGATGGTCTTCATGACGCCCTGCAGGACGCCGGCATCTTCCGGAGTCCACAATTCCAGGAACGAGCGCCCGCGAGCGGCCTCACCGAGATAGCCTGCAGCCTTGGTGCCGGCAATGCGGATCCTTCCGCTTTCGTGGCCCGGATGCTCGACGATCATGGTTGCCGAGAGCAGTGATGAAATCTCGGAGGGTTCGATTTCATAACGCCTGGGAGCGATGCGCGAGCCGCGAACGCTGTTCCAATATTCATAGATGCCGCGGGTGGCTGACTGTCTCATGAGCATACCTGTCGTGGCCTGGAAGCCCGTATTTCCCTAGAAATGCAACGTCTGTGCCGGGCTGGTACTGTTCGGCCGATTTGGTCTGGCGCTGCCTGCCCGGAGTGCTGACAGTTGCCTGGGAGCAGGTTCCGTGCCATGTGCCGCGTTCGGTCGACGACGGGGTCGCGCCGTCGATCGGAAACGTTAAGCGAGTGAGGGGAGGGGTAACGTTGGCAGCCGAGCCGCCTGACCAGCGCCAGCCGGTCATAAACGCGCCAACCAGCGTGCTGGTGCTGATCGCGACACTGGTCGTCGTTCACGCCGTTCGCGATTATCTGCCGTTCGACGAAGCCCGTCTCGGTCTGATTTATCTCGCCTTCATTCCGGCGCGTTTGACCGAAATCGGCGCCGGTCTGCCGGGTGGCCAGTTGATCGGCTTGACGTCGATGGTCAGCCACGCCTTCCTGCACGCGGACTGGATCCATCTGACCGTCAACGGGGCATGGCTGCTGGCTTTCGGCTCGCTGATCGCCAGGCGCAGTGGGGCGTTGCGCTTCTTCGCCCTGTTCCTCGCGTCAGCGGTGGCCGGTGCCGCGCTCTTCTTTCTGGTTAATTCCAACGAATTGGCGCCGCTGGTTGGCGCATCTGGCGGCATATCGGGGCTGATGGGGGCTGCCTTCCGCGTGCTCTTTGCCGCGTTCGATGTGGGCGGCATCAGGGTTCTGCAGGAATATCCGAACCTGGTGCCGCGCATGCCGCTGCAAGTTGCCTTGGTCGACCGGCGCACGATGAGTGCCGTTGCCATCTGGCTCGGCGTCAATCTCGTCTTCGGGCTTGGCTTGTCGGATATGTTCCAGTCGGGCGAGATTGCCTGGGAAGCCCATGTCGGCGGCTTCCTGTTCGGCTTCCTGATGTTTCGCTGGTTCGACGGGGGGCCCGGCTACCGGGCATTTCGCGATATCTATCCGGAGGCCGACATCTAGAGCAATATCCGACCGGATGGAATCGCGTAGCGGTTCTGTTCCAAGCGGATGATGCTCTAACGGTCAATTGACGTGAACGACGGTCGGACGCTGGGCCGGCGGCGTGTTTTCGAGGTCTTCGCGGACCTCGCGCAGCACACGTTGACCTGCGAGATAGCCGCGCTCGATCAATTCTTCGGCGCGATGAAAGTCGAACAGGCCGACGCCTGAGAGGCGTGGGCTGATCATGATATCCGGCGGATCGCCGGCCAGGCGCGAGCGTGCGATGCGGTCATGCACGATGTTGAAGGCATCCACCATGACCGTCGAAATGCTTGGCGCCGCGTCTGGGGTCGCCCGCCTGCGCCCGAACACCTGGCGCTGTAAGAGCTTGGTCGCCCCCCAGCCGTTGGCAAAGCTCAAGGCATCGTCGCTGGAGGCCAGCGGATCGGGCGGCAGGTCGTCGTCCGACATGTGCTGCGGCACTTCGCAGCCTGTCGCAGTCACGTCCGCAAGCACGGTGCCGAGCCCAAACAGGTCGGCATTGAGGTTGACGGCAATGACATACTGCGCGCCAAGCGCCCGGCAGACAGTCACCGGAATCGGATTGACCAGCGCCCCGTCGAACAGCCACCGCCCGTCCAGGTGCACCGGTCGGAAGACCCCCGGTATGGCATAGGAAGCCCGCAGTGCATCGACCAGCGCCCCCCGCGAGAGCCAGACCTCGTGGCCTGTGCCGATTTCGGTCGCAACGGCCGTAAACGGGAATTCGAGCTCCTCGATCGAGATGCCGCCCAACGCCTTCAGCAGGATTTCATTAAGCTTTTGGCCGTTGATCAGGCCGGACCCCGACAGATTGAGATCGAAATAACCAAACACCTTGCGGCGCGTGAGGCTGAGTGCGAAATCCTTGAGGTGGTCGACGCGTCCGGCCGCGTAGCAGCCGCCAACCACCGCTCCAATCGATGTGCCGGCGATCACGGTTGGCCGGATGCCTGCTTCGAGCAGCGCCTGCAGAACGCCGATATGCGCCCAGCCACGCGCCGCGCCGCCGCCGAATGCGACCCCGATCGAAGCTGACGTATTGAGCGCCGGTTGATCCTTCATGCGTTGGTGACCAGCCTTGGTTGAGGTTATGGCAGAACGCAACCTTTGAAATCGTTCATACATTCGCCCGCGACCGCGTCATTCGTGTGAAACAAGGTTTCAAATCACGGTGATTGGTTTCGCAGGTTGATGTTGCAAGACACGTGCCTCGCGCAGGGAGCGACCGTTCCAATAACCGGGAAAGGTCATGCGAATCATTCAGCTACACGGATGAACGATACCATCGAATTATGCAGAAAAGGGCTTAAAAATCTCTGCCAAGCCCCTGCTGGGGTCGTCAAAGGTTAGAAAATTCATGGTCTTGTAACTATACGACAAAGCGCAATCGGGCGGCATTTGCACCGCCATCACGCTCGACACGGCGGTAGAAGCAGGTCCGCCGCCCAGTGTGGCAGGCAACGCCGTCACCTTCAATGGCAACCTTCAGCCAAAGGACATCCTGGTCGCAGTCAGTGCGCATTTCGATCAGGCGTAGCGTGTTGCCGCTCTCCTCGCCCTTGCGCCAAAGTTTGGCGCGTGAGCGCGACCAGAAATGGGCAATGCCGCTGTCGAGCGTTGCATCGAGCGCCTGCTGGTTCATCCAGGCGACCATCAGGATTTCGCCCGTCGCCTGGTCGCTCGCAATCGCCGGAATGAGGCCGCTGCCATCGAAGCGCGGCCGGAATACCTCGCCTTCCTCGATATCATGTCCGCTGGTCATGCCTGCTTGTCACCTGTCGACGAGTTGCATGAAGCGTTGTCGCATATCGGGATCATGCTCGAAGACGCCCGAGAAGCGTGTCGTGATGACCCCGACGCCCGATTGCCGGATGCCGCGTAAGGACATGCACTGGTGCTCTGCCTCGATCAGCACGGCGACACCGCGCGGCTCGAGCCCGCTTGCCAGGCTCGATGCGATCTCGTCGGTCAGCGCCTCCTGGGTCTGGAGTCGACGCGCCAGCGTCTCGACGACGCGGGCGAGGCGTGACAGCCCGACGGCCTTGCCGGCAGGCAGGTAGGCAACGTGAGCACGGCCTTCGAACGGTGTCATATGATGCTCGCAAAAGCTATGCACCTGGATGTTGCGCAGCATGACGATGTCATCGTAACCGCGCGCCATATCGACGTCATCGGCATCGAGCCAGGCGAGTGGGTCCTCGCGGTAGCCCTTGAAGTACTCCCGGAATGCTTCGGCGACACGGGCAGGGGTGCCGGCCAGACCCTCGCGGTCCGGATCATCGCCGGCCCAACGGATGAGCGTGCGCACGGCTGTCTCGACGTCGTGCTGCGTGACATGGCCGCTCGCATCTTGCTCCGCCGAATTCGGGGCACTGGGCGGCGACGCGGCTGACTGTCGGGCATCCTGCCGCGGTTTCGTGTTGGTTAATGGCGCCATGTCGGTTCCGGTTGAGGGAGTTTTCGCTTGCTGCCGGTGCGCTAAGACGTCAATGGGCTCGAAGTTTTGTGCCTGTACCCACGGGCAGCGCTCGCCTATATATAAGGCCAAAATCTGGATATCGCGACCTTGGCTAAGCTTGATGAGTGATCTCAACGACATTTACAGTGCGCGTTTGCTCGATCTGGCAGCAGACATGCCGCATTCGGATCGGCTGGATGCGCCTGATGCAACGGCGACCGCCCATTCGAAGCTTTGTGGCTCGACCGTCAGCGTCGACATCGAACTCGATGGCGACGTGATCACAAATTACGGCCAGACGGTGAAAGCCTGCCTGCTCGGGCAGGCCTCGGCCTCGATCGTCGGGCGCGAGATCATCGGTGTCAGCGTCGACGAGATCCGCGAAGTTGGTCGCATCATGCGCGATATGCTCAAGCAGGGCGGGCCGCCGCCAACCGGGCGCTGGGCGGACCTGGCCCTGCTCGAACCCGTCCGGCCGCATAAATCCCGACATGCCTCGACCTTGTTGGTGTTCGAAGCGATCGACAAGGCGATCGCGGCTGCCCGCGGGGAGATCGCGCCGGCATCGGCCATGGCAGCCGGTGCCTGAGGTGCGCAGACCCCGGCCCGTTTCCGGTTTCGCCCGCTTTTGTGCGCTAGTCGTGAAACTGCCGATCTGGCTTTACCGCTGGACGCTACGCCCATGGCTCGGCTGGCCCTGCCGCCATCATCCGACCTGTTCTGAATACGCCCTCGAGGCGATCGATCGCAACGGCGCCTGGCGCGGCTTTTGGCTGACGGTGGCGCGGCTTGTCAGATGTCGTCCCGGCGGTTCTGCAGGCTATGATCCGGTGCCCGAGATCCGCGGCGAACGCCATCGCCTGGCGCCATGGCGCTACGGTCGCTGGAGCCGCGACACGGTCAAGGTTCCCTGGGAAAGGGTTTGAACCCCGGATCAGCTTTTCGCCGGCTTCTTCCAGATCTGTTGGATACGCAGGTCACGGCGGCAGCCAAGCCGGTAGCGCCAGTAGTGGTTCGGGTTCTTTTTGTAGAAGTCCTGATGATATTCTTCTGCCGCCGTAAAGGTGCTGGCGGGTGTGATTTCGACGACGATCTTGGTCTTGAAGTTACCGCTCTTGTCGATCGCCTCGCGGCTGGCCTTGGCGATACGGGCCTGCTCGTCCGAGTGGGTGAAGATCGCCGGGCGGTATTGATCGCCGCGGTCGCAGAACTGACCTGTCTTGTCGAACGGATCGACGTGGCGCCAGTAATGCTCGAGGAGCTGTTCGTAGCTGACCTTGGCGGGATCAAATTTGATTTGGACCACTTCGGTGTGACCGGTGCCGCCACGCGAGACCTGCTTATAGGTCGGGTTCTTGACGTGGCCGCCCATGAAACCTGAAATTGTCTCGAGTACGCCCGGCACCTTGTCGAAGTCGGATTCGGTGCACCAGAAGCAGCCGGAGCCGAACGTCGCGATTGCCGGCTTTAACTTTTGAACATCGGCACCGAGCGCTGCAGAACAGATCGCAAGCAGTGCGATAACGGCGCCCAGTGGAGCCGGGAGGCGGCGCAGGGGGGTGGCAATCGCCATGACAGTCGACCTCTTTCATGTAATCGGATGGGTAATTGCAGGGCCGCTTCAGCCGGTTGTCTTGGCCACGAACTTTAGCGAGACGCCATTGATGCAGTGGCGTTTGCCGGTCGGCGGCGGGCCGTCGTTGAAAATATGCCCGAGATGGCCGCCGCAGCGTCGGCAATGAACTTCGGTGCGTGGATAGCCGATGAAATAGTCGACCGAGGTGCCGACCGCATCATCGATGGCGGCATAGAAGCTGGGCCAACCGGTGCCGCTGTCGAACTTGGTCGCCGCATCATAAAGCGGCAGATCGCAGGCGGCGCAATTGTAGATGCCGGCGGCATAGTTCTTGTCATAGGGGTGAGTGAAGGCGCGTTCGGTACCGTGCTTGCGCATGACGTAGTACTGCTGCGGCGTCAGGACCTTCTGCCATTCCGCATCGGTCTTCTCGATCTCGAACTTGGTCTTCTTCGAGCCCGCTTCGGCCGGACGGCGCCAGAGTTGCCAGGTGCCTACCGCGAGGACGGCGCTGGCAAGCAGCATGTTGCGACGGCTGATCATGTGAGAATGGCCTCCCAATTCCTGCAGTCTATCGCCCTGTCAGGCGCGTGTCATGGCTTGTGCAACGGGGCGCGTCCAACGGGGCTTACGTAGCGTTTATCTCGCCCCGCATTGGTGGCATAAGACTGCAATTGGGTGGCCGATGTCGAGTAAACCTCGCTCAACATCGCGTGTGCGCCGCTTGGTCGGTGCCGGTTCAGCCCATATGGAAGCTTTGCCAGGTCACCGTCACCGTGGTGCCGACGGGAACGCGTTGGTAGAGATCCTGGACGTCCTCATTGAGCATGCGCACGCAGCCTTTTGAGACCGCCTTGCCGATCGTCCAGGGCGCATCGGTGCCGTGTATCCGGTAAAGGCTCGAGCCGAGATAAAGGGCGTGCGAGCCGAGCGGGTTCTGCGGGTGGCCGCCCGGCACGTGGGCTGGCAGCGACGGGTTTTCGCGGCGCATCTCCTCGGTCGGTGTCCAGGGCGGATTGGTACGTTTTTGTGAGACGTTGAGCGTGCCCTGCCAGCGGCTCTGGCGGCGTGGAATGGCGATCGGATAGGCAAGCGCCGTACCGCGTCTGTGGACGTAATAGAGACGCCGATCCGTAAAGCTGACGACGATATGGCCGGGCTCGTAACGCCTCGGGAAATGCGTGATGGCGCGATCCGGGATGTTCGATTGTGCAGCCTTGGCCTGAGAGCCGAAGGGCCCCTGACCGCCCCAGTTCCATTCCCATGGAAACAGGCCTTGGGCTTGAGCCGGGCCGGGACTGATTGAAAGGCCGATAACAATGGCGAGGGTGGCGGCGCTGGTTGGCCGCGATCGATTGGTACGCATGGACACAGGACTCGACTGGACAATGGTCGTTGGAGTTCAAAACGCGCGATGGTGATTCGGGCGTCGGCCTGTCATCCTGGCCGGTTATGGTAAACAGTTGATTAACACCTAGTGGGCCCGGCCTGTGGAAAACCGTTCGCTTCTTGAGCAGCTTGTTCTTTTTTGATCCCGGTATGTTCTTTTTGGTTGACGATAATTGCCAACACAGTATAGAACAAAAATCGAACATCAGAGATCGCTGCAAGCTTTGGTCATGTTTGGAAGGGTCGTCCCGTGCAGCAGAAAGCCTTGCGTCCTGTTTGTGTACTGAGGCCTGCTGCCGGTCATGATGGTATTGTGGATGGTGTTGCGTATGGCGGCACTGCCGCGGGTGATACGGCCGGGTCGGCCTGGTATCGCCCGTCCCGGCCTCGCGCCGAGACGATCGAGGGCTTGCGTGAACAGATCCGATGTATCGAAGCGCGTATGCCGCAATTGGTGCCTGCCTCTGCCCCGTGGCGGGATTGCCATGATGACGAAGCTATCGCCGGTGACGGTACGCCGCCGCACCGCCTGGTTTGTCACGGCAGATACGCGTTTGGCGCACGCCCACGTGTGCCCCTGGAAGCCGGCGCCCCCGCATGCCGGCTTACTGATGAGGACGACGGCGCATCCCCCCGCATGCCCCTGCCCCCTGCGCCGTCGTCCTCCTCTCATCGCGCATGTGCACCGGATGGTGACCCCATCTGGACGCTTGGCCGCGCAACTGACACTGCCGGACGGGCGCCCGATCCCCTGACGATTGTCGACATGATTATCAACATGGCGCTCGAGGTTGGTGGTGTGCATGAGATCCGGCCGGCCTTCGCAAGCGTGACGGGACGTGGCAGTGGCGCACGTGATGACCATAGCCGCCACGACCATAGTCATGATCCTGACGACCATGATCGTGACTGGGCGGCCGGCTGGCATGCGGCGCAAAGTTTTGCCCTGGGATTGATTGCCTGCCGCTTGCGCGGCCTTGGTCGACGGCGCCGGCCGGCCTTGTGGTGCCTGCCGTCCCGCGCCAGGGGCGAACATGGCATGCTTTACGTCCATGGCCTGAGGCGTTTCGGGTTGAACTCCCGTGATATTTTGATCGTCGAGACAGGTAGTGCGGCCGAGACGCTCTGGGTGCTGGAAGAAGGCATGAGGGCAGGGAGCCTGGCGCTTGTCGCCGGTTTCATCGAGGGTGTCGGGCTGACCCCGGCACGCCGGCTGGCACTGGCTGCCGCCAGACATCAAACGCCATGTGTGATGCTCAGCGACCCGAGGCATCCGCCGGCGGCTGGCGTCGCCAGCCGATGGCGGGTCGGTACGCGGCCGGGCGCGCCCCATCCTTTGTCGTCAGCTGTGTGTCATGCCGGCCAGCCAAACCATGTGCTCTCTTGCAAGGGCGTTGAGCAGGCACCCGGCGCCGGGCGTGTTGCCGTGATGCTCGAGCGCTGCCGTCAGGCGCCGGCCTTGGTGACGGGACGTAACGTTGTTGTGGAGTGGTCCGATGAGGCGGTTTGCTTGCGTGTGGCTGGCGACGTTCGAGATCGACCGTTGGCGGCGCAACCGTTCGCGCATCAGGCCATCTGTTCGTGCGGGTGATCGTTCGCGTGCGGTGTTGCCGGATCAGCCTTTCGCGCTGGTGACGAGTGGTGTGCACGGCATCGAGATCGTGGCGGCCAATGCATGTGCGATCCGTCGTGGCGTGCATCGCGGACAGGCCCTGGCCGATGCCCGCGCCGTATTGCCGGGGCTGATCACCGAGCCGCACGATCCGGCACGAGACGGTATGGTCTTGGACTGGCTGGCACTCTGGCTCGGGCGCTACGGTCCTGAGCGCAATTGCGAGGGTCGTGGCGGGCTTTGGGTCGACATTACTGGCGTGGCGCATCTTTTCGGCGGTGAACGGGCGCTGGCGCGCGATTGTGTTCGTAGCCTCGAGCGCGCAGGTTTCCGGGCTTTCGTTGCGATTGCCGATACGCGTGCCGCCGCCTGGGCGCTGGCCCGCTATGGAGAGATGCGGGACGGCGTTGCGATTGCACCGCCCGGCGAGATGCGTGCCGCACTCGCAGAGCTGCCGGTCGAAGGCCTGCAGCTGACGGCAGATGCGGTGCTGTTGCTCCGGCGTCTCGGGCTCAAGCGGATCGGCCAGCTTTACGGCCTACCGCGGGCAGCACTCGCGCGCCGGTTCCGTGACGCAGGCCACGGTCTGGTCAGGCGACGCCGGCGCATGCGTGGTCTTGCCCGGGCGATGAGTGGGGTTACGGTGCGCTATGACGGGTGGGCTGAAGCGCTGGTCATGCGTCTCGACCAGGCCTTGGGAGATCTCAGCGAGCCGGCGCACGCGATTGCCGAGCCGCCATGCTATCGCATAGCCAAGAGTTATGGCGAACCGCTGATTTCGCACGAAGGTATTGTCGCGGCGTTGGACGAGGCGGCAGTGCGCTTGTGTCGGCAGCTCGATGATAAGGGTGAGGGCGCACGTTGGCTCAGGTTTTCGGTCTACCGGGCGGACGGCACTGTTGCCAACCTCGAGGTGCGTACCAGCAGCCCGCAACGTCTCGCAGCGCATATTGCCGCCCTGTTCAGGGAACGCCTCGAGCGGATTGATGCGGGCGACGGCATCGATGTGGTGGTGCTCGAAGCCCTGCGTGTCGAAAAATACGATGTCGAGCAAACAACCCTCGGCGATCCGACGCATCACGGGGCGGCACCGGAACTCTTGATCGACCGGCTCACCAACCGTCTGGGTGCAGGCGCCGTCTATTATCTGGCCCCGGTGGCAAGTCACATCCCGGAGCGCGCGCAGCGTTCGTTGCCGGCGCTGGCAGATGGTGATGATTGGTCCGGTTCGTCAGGAGGGACGACGAGCCCGCAACGTCCCGCGTTTCTGCTCGAGCCGGCCGAGCGCATCGAGGTGATTGCGATGGTGCCCGATGGTCCCCCGGCCCGCTTCACCTGGCGCCGCGTCGCCCGCCGGGTTCATCGCGCACAAGGGCCGGAGCGCATTGCGCCTGAATGGTGGCGCCTGATCGGGCGCGCCGGCAGTGCCGGTGCGGGCCTGACGCTCAAGCCTGAATGGCGCATTCGCGATTATTACCGCATCGAGGACGAGCACGGTGCCGCCTACTGGATCTACCGTGCTGGCCTTTATCCAAGCGAACGCCATACCCCTGGTGCCATGCCCGCCTGGTACATGCACGGGCTGTTTTGATCGGAGCGTGGAACAATGCATGAGCCTTGAACGACATGCCATGTCCGGGAGCACCGCGACCCGGCGCTTAGCGCCGCCCCTGCGGAGGGCCCGAGCGTAGCGAGGGATAGCCCGTGAGCGAAAACCATGTCCGGGAGCACCGCGACCCGGCGCTTAGCGCCGCCCCTGCGGAGGGCCCGAGCGTAGCGAGGGGATAGCCCGTGAGCAAAAACCATGTCCGGGAGCAACGCGACCCGGCGCTTGGCGCCGCCCCCGCGGAGGGCCCGAGCGTGAGCGAGGGATAGCCCGTGAGCGAAAACCATGTCCGGGAGCAACGCGACCTGGCGCTTAGCGCCGCCCCCGCGGAGGGCCCGAGCGTGAGCGAGGAACAGCCCGTGAGCGAAAACCATGTCCGGGAGCACCGCGACCTGGCGCTTAGCGCCGCCCCCGCGGAGGGCCCGAGCGTGAGCGAGGGATAGCCCGTGAGCGAAAACCATGTCCGGGAGCACCGCGACCTGGCGCTTAGCGCCGCCCCCGCGGAGGGCCCGAGCGTAGCGAGGGATAGCCCGTGAGCGAGAAATCATGCCCGTGAGCGCAAACTATGCCGAGCTTCAGATCACGAGTAACTTCTCGTTCCTGCGGGGCGGCTCGCATGCTCATGAACTGGCAGCCCGGGCCGAGGCGCTTGGGCTTGCGGCGATCGCGGTCGTCGATCGCAATACGCTTGCCGGCGTGGTGCGCGCGCATCTGGCAGCGAAGGAGGCAGGCCTCAGGCTCATCGTTGGTGCGCGCCTCGATCTCAAGGATGCACCGAGCCTGCTCTGCCTGCCGACCGACCGTACCGCCTATGGCCGCCTCAGCCGACTGCTGTCGCTTGGTCAGGGACGGGCCGAGAAGGGCGAGTGCACGCTGTATCTGGACGATGTTGCAGTCCATGCCGAAGGCCAGATTTTCGTTGCCTTGCCGCCCGATGATTGGTCGTGGCAGGAGGTGCATGCGTCGCTTGCTGGACCGCCGTGTGCGGTCGCGCAGGCTGACAATATCATCACGTTCCCGGGGACAGGCATGCCCGAGAGGCTGCCCGATGATGGCGGTGCCCGCGATGATCAGGTGCCGCCGGCCCGCCCGGCGTTCGAAGCGGATTTGCAGCGCATTTGCGATCAGCTAACGGCGGCTTCCGGGATCTATCTGGCGCTGTCGCATCTCTACCGCGGTGATGATCAGGTGCGCATGGCGGCGCTGGCGGGGCTTGCTGCACATGTTGGCATCGAGACCGTGGCGACCAACGACGTGCTCTATCATGTGCCCGAGCGCCGGCCGCTGCAGGACGTTCTCACTTGCGTGCGCGAAAAGACGACGATCGCCGACGCCGGCCTCAGGCTGGCGGCCAATGGCGAACGTCATCTGAAGTCTGCAACGGAGATGCTGCGCCTGTTCGAGGGCCATGAACAGGCAGTCGCCAACACGCTCGAGATCGCGCGCGGCCTGCCGCTTTTCGCTCGATGAGATTGGTTATGAGTACCCCGACGAGCCGGTGCCGCCCGGCGAGACGCCGCAGTCACAGCTTGAAAAGCTTACCCTCAAGGGCATGCACTGGCGCTATCCGGACGGTGTGCCAGAGAAGATCGAGACGATGGTCGCGCGTGAGCTTGCGATGATCGGCGAACTCAATTATGCGCCCTATTTCCTGACCGTGCACGACATCGTCCAGTTCGCGCGGGCCCGCAGCATCCTGTGTCAGGGACGCGGTTCGGCGGCCAACTCGGCGGTGTGCTACTGTCTGGCGATCACGTCCGTCGATCCGGATGAAGTCGACCTCCTGTTCGAGCGTTTCATCTCGCCCGAGCGCAAGGAGCCGCCCGATATCGATGTCGATTTCGAGCACGAGCGGCGCGAGGAGGTTATCCAGTACATCTATGCGCGTTACGGCCGTGACCGGGCGGGCCTGGCGGCGACCGTGATTTCCTATCGTGCGCGCTCGGCGGTGCGTGATGTCGGCAAGGCGATGGGGCTTTCGGAAGATACGCTCACGGCGCTTGCCGGCATGGTCTGGGGCACGCGTTCGGGCGATGCGCTGCCCGAAAAGCATGTCCGCGAAGCAGGTCTCGACCCGGCCGACCCGCTGCTCTCAGCCGTGCTCGAACTGACCCTCGAACTGATCGGCTTTCCGCGCCATCTCTCGCAGCACGTCGGCGGCTTCGTTTTGACGCGCGGGCCGCTTATCGAGGTTGTGCCGGTCGGCAATGCGGCGATGGACGAACGCACCTTCATCGAGTGGGACAAGGATGACCTCGAGGCGCTCGGCCTTTTGAAGGTCGACGTGCTGGCGCTCGGCATGCTGAGCTGCATCAGGCGCTGCTTCGAGTTCCTCACTCTCCATCACGACCGGCGCCTGTCGCTCGCCAGCGTGCCGCGCGAGGACGGGGAGGTCTACGACATGCTGTGCCGGGCCGACTCGATCGGCGTCTTCCAGGTCGAGAGCCGCGCCCAGATGAACATGCTGCCGCGCCTCAGGCCGCGCGAATACTATGATCTCGTGATCGAGGTTGCGATCGTGCGCCCCGGCCCGATCCAGGGCGATATGGTCCACCCCTATCTGCGCCGCCGCGACGGCATCGAGCCCGAGGTTTATCCCTCGCCCGCGCCGGAGCACGGGCCGCCGGATGAACTGCGCCAGATCCTCGGCAAGACCAAGGGCGTGCCGCTGTTTCAGGAGCAGGCGATGCGCATCGCCATGGTGGCGGCGAAGTTCAGCGATGCCGAGGTCAACGAACTGCGCCGGGCGCTGGCGACGTTCCGGCGGCGCGGCACGATCCATCTGCTCAAGGAAAAGATGGTCTCGCGCATGGTCGGGCGGGGTTATGATCCCGAGTTCGCCCAGCGCTGCTTCAACCAGATCAAGGGGTTTGGCGAATACGGCTTTCCCGAGAGCCACGCGGCAAGCTTCGCGCACCTTGTCTACGTGTCGTCCTGGCTCAAGTGCCGTTACCCGGCGGCGTTCTGTGCCGCGATCCTCAACGCGCAGCCGATGGGGTTTTATGCGCCGGCCCAACTGGTCCGTGATGCGCGTGAGCACGGCGT
>CBDCZF010000034.1:0-152582 GCA_965224225.1 Hyphomicrobiaceae bacterium | reverse complement strand
CTTGCCGATCACCACAAGATCCCGGCCCGGATCCTTGATATCAATTACCCGTTCCATTCGTCTCGCCTCGATGTTGTACGTGAGCCGCTGCTCGAGACGCTCGCCGACCTTGAGCCCGGGACCTGCCATCTCGAGATGTATTCGACCGTGACCGGTACGCGCGCAGATGGCCTCGAGCTTGGAGCCGATTACTGGTGGCACAACGTGCGCGAACCGGTCCGTTTCGATGCGGCGATCGCGGCTCTCGGTGAGGCCGGCTACCAGGTCTTTGTCGAAATCGGCCCGCGCTCGATCCTGCGCAAGTACATCGCAGATAGCCTTGCGAACACCGACCTCGAAACGCAGGTCATCACGACGCTTGATCAGGCCGACCAGACAGGATCGGACCCCGTGCGCCGCTCGCTCGCCAAGGCGATTGTGGCGGGCGCCAGCTACGACAGCGAGGCGGTCTTCGGCCACGATCACGGCAGCGCCATCGCCCTGCCGCACTATGCCTGGCAGAACAAGGAGTACATGTTCGCGCTCAGCACCGAGGCACTCGACACCTTCAACACCAAATCGCAGCCGCATCCGCTGCTCGGTCTGCAGCTACGCCCGGAAGACTACGTCTGGGACAGCCATCTCGATACGGGCATGGTGCCTTTTCTGGCCGACCACCAGGTGGGTGCCAAGCCGATCATGCCCGGGACCGGTTTCGTCGAAATGGCGCTCAAAGCGGCGAGCCAGGATCTCAAGACCGAGGCGATCGAACTCAGGGATCTCGATTTCACACAGGCTCTCGAGCTACACAGCGATGCCTGCCAGTCGGTGCGCACGCGCATCGATCTCGAAAGCAGCACCATCGAGGTCGCCAGCCGCGCCAGGCTTACCGACGACGAGCGCCAGACCCATATCCGCACGCGGTTCGGCCGAATTCCGACGGAAGAGACGCCCGACGTTGTTGCACCGGATCGCGCCACGGCCCACGATGCCCCGATCATCGGCCACATCTATCGGCTCGCCGAAAAATTCGGTCTCGACTATGGCCCCGCCTTCCAGCGCGTCACAGCGTGTCGCGAAATCGGTGACGAGATCATCGAGGTCGAACTGAGCGCAGGCGAAGACGACGGGCTGGCATCCCAGTTCATCTTGCACCCGGTCGATTTCGATGCCTGTTTCCACGGCCTCAACGTCGTCTACGAGCGCCTCGTGTTCGGAGAGAACAAACTGGCCTATGTGCCGGTCCATCTCGGCCGGCTAAGAGTCTTCGCACCGGGTCGACGCATCTCGACAGCGCGCATCCATCTGGTGAGCTACAACACGCGGGCGGTGCGCGCGAGTTTCGAGATGTTCGCCGCCGATGGGACGCTGGTTGCAACCGCCGACAACGTCCGCTTCCGGGCAGCAAGCCTGGTCCATCGCCTCGGGCTTGGCCAGGCTGCCTATCATTTCGATCACATACTGCGCCCGCTGCCGGGCCGTTCGCACTCCGCCGCTGTGCCGGCCATGCAGACGCTGATCGACAATCTAAGACCGCACGGCGAGGCCATCGCGGATCCCGAGCATTTCGAGGAAAACCGGCTGCTGCTCGATATGGCGGCCCGCCGTGCCGCCTACGATGTCGCGCAATTCTTTGCCGACAGCGAGGGTCGGGTCAATCTGGCACCAAGCGGGGACGAACTCTCCGATTGCGGCAGCGACAATGACAACATCGGTGTCGATGTCCTGGCGCTGACCGGCTGGCGGTTCCGCGATCCGGCCTGCGTCACGGTCATGACCAGCCTGGTGGCACTACTGGCGCGCTCGGGCCTGGCAACCAGCCTCGACGATACTGTTCATTGGCAGTTGGTTGCTGCCTCCGAATGTCCCCTGCCGGTCCTCGATGAAATCGTGGCGACTATTCTGCAGGACGACCCTGCCTGGTCGGCTGAATGCACGCTGCTGCTGCGTGCCGTGCAGCATCTCACGTTGTGGCTCGGAGCAAACCAGGAGCCTGAGGCCGAGGAGGGCGGTGAACGCTCCGAAGACGTGTCCGACGAAGACGGACCGCCAACTCCCGGTGATGTTTTCTCTGCGTCCGCGCTGGAGCATTTCTATTGTGCGTCACCGCTTGCCCAGTCCCAGATCGCGAGGGTTGTCGGCGCCATTACTGCGCTGGGCGACATCTGGCCGAAAACGCGGCCGTTGCGCGTGCTACAGCTTGGCGTAGCGGCCGGCGGCCTGACGCGGGCGCTACTTGGGCCGCTCGGTCGACTGCGCGCCGACCTCGTGGTTGCGGACACGGACGAGAGCTGGGTGGCGCGGATGGCCAATCTCTATGCGCGTGTCCCGGGCTTCGAAGCGGTGCATGTAAGCGCCGAGCTCGGCGAACTCGAAGGGCATGGGCCGTTCGACGTCGTCGTGGCAGCCAACGGTTTGCATCAGATCCAGAACGCCGGCGTGCTGCTCGCAAGACTGCGTGGGCACTTGAGCGACGGTGCGCTCGCGATCGCAACTGAGTTCGAGCCGACCGCATTCCATGACATCGTGTTCGCCGGCACGCGCGGCTGGTTCGACACGGCCGTTGTCGACGGCATCGCCTATGGCCGTTTGCGCGATGGTGCGAATTGGCGTTCGGCCTTCGAGGCGGCCGGCTTCGAGAATTTTGCCGACATCGGCGCTACCGGTCAGGATCTTTACGTGCCCGGCACCAGCCTGATTTTCGGTCAGGCTGCGGTGAGCGCACACGAGCTCAACGGCCATGCGAGTTCGGCCAACGGCGTCATGCACGATGAGGGCGATGCCGGTCATACCGACGAGCAGCAACGCGCCGTACTGCTGGTCAACGGTCATGCCTCGGCGGACCATCCGTTGAACCGCGCACTCCGATCGATGCTCGAAATGCGCGGCACGATCATTGTCGATGACCTCGAGGCAGCTGGCGACGCTCAACTCGATGTTGTTGTCGTCTCCGCTGCAAGCGACGTGGCGGGTACTCCTGAATCCGACCTGCTCGATGTGACCGGCCGACTGACTGAGCTGCTCAACGGGATCGGTGATCGCGACTGCCGCCTGTGGATTGTCGCCGAAGGCGGCGCGCGGGCGGTGGCGGGACTTGGACCGGCCTCACCGGTGCAGAGCGGCGTCTGGGGCTACGGGCGCACGGCTCTCAACGAGTTTGCCAACATCGACCTGCGTCTGGTTGACTTTGCAGCGGGCATGAGCACCGACGATGTCGCCGGTACACTCGTTGCTCTAATCGATGAGCCGGGTGATCTTGCCGAATTCGTGATCGGTCCCGCGGCCCTACATGGTCTGCAGGTGCGTCGTGGCCCGCCGCCGGCCAATCGACACGTGGCGGCGGCTGAACCTGATGATGCATCCGAGGCACCGGCGACCGTGCTCGAACTCGGACAGAGTGGCGATCTCGATGCCCTGACCTGGGCGGCACGCGAACGCCGGACGCCTGTAGGCAATGAAGTCGAGATCGAGGCGGTCGCAGCCGGCCTCAATTTCCGTGACGTGATGTGGTCGCTTGGCCTGCTGCCAGAGGAGGCGCTCGAGGATGGTTTCGCCGGCCCGACGGTCGGCTTCGAGTGTTCGGGCCGGATTGTACGCGTCGGGCCCGATGTCGAGGGCCTGCAGCCGGGTGACCCGGTGATTGCCATGGCGCCGGCCTGTTTTGCATCGCATGTCACGGTAACATCCGATGCGGTCGCGCGGCTGCCCGACGACGTCGAATTGCTCGATGCAGCCTCGATCCCGGTCGCTTTCCTGACCGCCTACTACGCGCTTGACCATCTGGCCAATCTGCGCCGTGATGAGTGGGTTCTGATCCACGGCGCGGCCGGCGGTGTTGGTCTGGCCGCCGTACAGGTCGCCAAGCGTGCCGGCGCAAGAATCATCGCAACGGCTGGCACGGAAGAGAAACGTGCGGTGCTGACCGCGCTTGGCGCCGACCAGGTGCTCGATTCTCGCTCGCTTGAATTCGTGGATGACGTACGTCGCATTACTGATGGCGGAGTCGACGTGCTGCTCAATTCGCTGGCCGGCGAGGCAATGGAGCGCAGCATCGACCTGATGCGCCCCTTCGGCCGTTTCCTCGAGCTTGGCAAGCGCGATTTCTATGCCAACACCAAGGTCGGCCTGCGCCCGTTCCGGCGCAACGTCTCCTATTTCGGCATCGATGCCGACCAGTTGCTGACCTATCGCCCCGATGTTGTCCGGCGCGTTTTCAGGGAAATCATCGACGGCTTTGCCGACGGCACGTTCACGCCGCTGCCCTACCGCCTGTTCCAGGCCGCAGACGTGGTCGACGCCTTCCGCCTGATGCAGAAATCGGGTCATATCGGCAAGATCCTGGTCAGCGCTCCGGATATCGAGGCCGGCCAGACGGTCGAGACCCGCGAGTTCAAGGCCGACCCAGACGGCGTCCACATCCTGGTTGGCGGCACCGGCGGCTTCGGCCTCGAGATGGCGCGCTGGCTCGCCGATCGCGGCGCGCGCCATATTCTGCTGACCAGCCGCTCAGGTGGTGCCGGCGAGGCTCTTGACAAGCTGATCCAAGAACTTGGCCGTCGCGACATTTCGCTTGCCGTCGCGCAGTGTGATGTAACCGATGGTGCCGCGCTCGAGACCCTGCTCGCGGCGCAACGCGCCAAGCGCCGAATCGCCGGTATCGCACATACCGCGATGGTGCTTGACGATGGCCTGATCTCCAACCTGACGCCGGAACGCATCCAAAAGGTGCTGGCGCCAAAGGTGACAGGCGCACACAATCTCGACCGGCTGACACGCGAGGATGAACTCGACTACTTCATCCTGTTCTCATCTGCAGCCGCCATGTTCGGCAATCCGGGCCAGGCGAGTTATACGGCGGCAAACGGTTACCTCGACGGGCTTGCCCGCGCGCGTGTCGCCGAAGGCCTGAAGGCCACGTCGGTTGCCTGGGGCGCGATTTCGGATGTCGGCGTACTGACACGCGACACCGAGACGGCGCAGTCGCTTGCCCGTCATACCGGCGGCATCGAGTTCCGCGCCCGCGACGGCCTCAATCTTCTCGCCCGCATCCTGGTGGCCGATAGCGAGCCTGCGGCCACGGCGAATATTGCGCTCGCCACCATGAACTGGTCGATGGCCGGCGATATGTTGGCGATCGTGAAGACACCGGCCTATGCCCTCATTCGCCGCGAGGCCAAGTCGAGTGGCGGCGACTTCGGCGACCAGGTCGATATCCGCGCCGCCATTCAGGGCCTCGATGACGATGCCGCCCGCGGCGTTCTGGCGGACTTCCTGGCCCGCGAGGTGGCTAGCATTTTCCGCATGCCGGTCGAGGATATCTCGCTCAAGCGGTCGCTGGCCGATATCGGCATGGATTCGCTGATGGGTCTCGAACTGCGCATGGCAGCCCAGCGTGGGCTTGGCATTGACATCCCGATCGTCTCGATTTCCGATGGCACCACGATCAACGACATAGCAGCCCGTGTCCTGACACGCCTGCGCGGTGACGGAGACGATGACGAAGCGACCGGGGCCGACCGTGACGCGCTGATGAAAAAGCACGTCTCGGAAGATGTCGATGATGCCGATCTGGCGCAGCTCGAAAAGCGCGTCGAGGAGCGAGAGGCCGGCCTACAAAGGGTTGTTTGACGATGGACGATCACGCCAACGGTGCAAACGGCCAGGCGCCGCGAAAGCGCGCGCGCCAGTCGATGCTCGACATGGCACGTGGCCTGACGTCGAAGTCATCGCCTGCATCCCTGCCGATGGTCACCGTTGCCAATGCCTCGGACAAGACCGATTTTGCAACGCTTCCCGCCTACAAGGAAATCAAGCGCCAGCGTGCCGTCGCCGACGTCATGGAAGTCGCCAATCCGTACTTCAAACTGCACGAGACCAAATCGGGCGCGACCTGTGTGATCGATGGGCGCACCTACGATAACTTCATTTCCTACGACTATCTGGGCCTCAACGGTGCGCCGGAAATCAACGCTGCTGCAAAGGCTGCCATCGATCACTTCGGCACCTCGGTCTCTGCGAGCCGCCCGACCGCTGGTGACCGGCCCCTGCACCGCAAGCTGGAGCGGGCGCTGGCTGACCACTACGAGACCGACGATGCATTGTGCTTCGTCTCGGGCCACGGCACCAACGTATCTGTGATCGGTGAACTGCTCGACAAGGGCGACCTGATCGTCTTCGACTCGCTCTGCCACAATTCGATCGTGCTCGGCACCAAGCTTACGGCGGCGGCCCGAAAGAGCTTCCCGCACAACGACATGGCGGCCCTCGATGCCATGCTGCGCGAATCGCGCCATCAGTTCAATCGTGTTCTGATCGTCGCCGAAGGTCTCTATTCGATGGATGGCGATGTTGCACCGTTACCCGAATTGATCGAGATCAAGGAGCGCCATGCTGCCTGGCTGATGGTCGATGAGGCCCATTCGATCGGCGTGCTCGGCAAGACCGGGCGGGGCATCTTCGAGCATTTCGATGTGGCGCCTGACGGCGTCGACATCTGGATGGGGACGCTGTCGAAAACGCTGAGCGCTTGCGGCGGCTATATCGCCGGCTGCCAGGCGCTGATCGACAACCTCAAGTTCAATGCGTCGGCCTTCATGTTCTCGGTTGGCATATCGCCACCGGTTGCCGCCGCGGCATTGGCAGCCCTCGAGAAGTTGCATGACGAGCCGGAGCGAGTCGAGAAACTCCGCGAAAACGGCCGTATCTTCGTTGAAGCATTCACCGGCCAAGGTCTCGACATCGGCAACAGCGCGGGCCATGCGATCGGCGTCGCGATGATCGGAGACTCGATACGAGCAGCGAAACTCGCCGAGCGCCTGTTCGAACGGGGCATCTCGACGATCCCGGTGACCTATCCGGCCGTTGCCATGCGTGCCGCCCGCCTGCGCTTTTTCCTGACCAGCGAGCACTCCAGGGACCAGATTGAAAATGCCGCCAAAGTGTTGAGCGAAGAGCTCGAAATTCTCGGCCGCGACAAATTCGGTCTTGCCACCGCCGCAGCGGCCATCAACTACGTCACGCGTTGAGAATGGGTCCAGGGACTGGTCCCTGGTCGGGGAGTTTGAGGGGTGAATCCCCTCATTGATCGCCGCCAAAGCGGCGATATGTCAGGGGCTCTGCCCCTAACGACCCCACCAAAGGGCACTTGCCCTTTGGAAACCCCAGATGTGGGAGCAACCCATGCGGATCCTCAAATGGCCGGTCTGGTTTATCGAGTTGTTTACGACGGCGAAGTCGTTTCAGGCCAATCCGATCATCGGCTCTGTCACGCTCAACCGCTGGGGGCTGCATGTCGCGCGGGTGCGCGCTGCCCAGGCGATGACGCGCTGGCGCTGGCTGTTCATGGGCTGGCTGGTGCCGGCTAACCTGCGCCGGGAATTCCGCGAGAATGGTTACGTCAAGATCGAGAACTTTCTGGCGCCCGGGGAGTTCCGGCTCCTGCGTGAAGAAGTGCTCGGCTTCGATGGGGAACTCAGGCGCATGGTGCAGGGCGATACCTTTACCTTCCAGGGCCTGCTCGATGAGGCGACGGTCGAACGCATGCCGGCCTGCCGCCACCTGCTCACCAACCAGCGCTTTCTCAACATCATGATGTACGGCGGCGCCGCCTTCAAATACCCGATGTTCTTCGCCCACCTGATCCGCAACGGCTTTGAGGCGGATGGGCACGACCCGCAGAAGGATTTCCACTCCGACACCTTTCACCCGACCATGAAGGCTTGGCTGTTCCTCGATGACGTCGATGAAGAGATTGGCCCGTTCAACTACGTGCCGGGCTCGAACCGCCTGACGCGCGAGCGTGTTCAATGGGAGCAGGAGAACGCGGTGGCAGGCGGCGGGCTTGACGACAGCTACGCGAGGCGCGGCTCGTTGCGGATCTCGCCTGCAGAACTTGAACGACGCGGCTTCGGTGAAGCGGTTGCATTCAAGGTGCCGGCCAATACGCTGGTGATGGCCGACACGTTCGGTTTCCATCGCCGCGGCGATGCGGCACCCGGCTCGAGCCGGCTTGCGATCTATGCCTACAGCCGCTCGAACCCGTTCAATCCGTTCCCCGGCATACTGCCCAAAGTGCGCAGCCGCATCGAACAGCATTTCACCAAACGGGCCCTGGCGGCTGCCGACAGGCATGCAGAGCGCCGAGGCGCCCGTGCGTCCTGGCACCTTGTGGCGAACAGCGAACTCAGAGACAACGCTGCGCCGCCGAACGCGCAAGGCGCTGCGCAGACCTCGCGATCGGCTGCATGACGGCGGCCGGCCGCCGGGCGTTCGTTGCCGGTACGTACTGGTGGAACCGGCCGACGGTTCGGGCGCTGTTTCCCTCACCTGACGGACCGCCGGAATTCTGCTGGCACCTCGAAGATGCGCTGGCCCGGGCGGAGGCGGCCGATGGTGTCGTGGTTGCCTGGTCATCCAGGCTCGAAGCACATCACGAAACCCAGTGCGCCGCCGCCGGTGTGCCTCTGTACCGCATCGAAGACGGCTTCGTGCGCTCGGTCGGGCTCGGTGCGGGCTTTGTCACGGCCGCCTCGCTCGCCGTCGATGGCCGCGGCATCTATTACGACGCGACGCGGCCGAGCGACCTTGAACATCTGATGGAGACGGCGGAACTCGACGACGCCCAGACCAACGAGGGCGCCGGCATCCGAGCCGAAATCCTCGCCGCTCGACTGACCAAGTACAATCTTGCCGGCACCGGGCAGCCGATGGATATGCCCAACGACCGACCGGTCGTGCTGGTCGTCGGACAAGTCGCCGACGATGCCTCGATCCTCAAAACCCTGTCACCCGACATCGATCCCGCTGCCGAGCAAAACGTCAACGAGCAGCTCCTGGCACAGACCCGCGCGCGCCATCCGGACGCCTTCATCATTTACAAGCCCCACCCGGACGTCGTCAGCAATCTCAGAGCCGGCCACGTGCCCGACACCGTTGCAGTACGTTTCGCCGATGCGGTCGTTGCAGATGCGAACATCATCGAGGTGATCGAGCGGGCCGACCGGCTGGTCACGATCTCCTCGCTCGCAGGCTTCGAGGCCTTGCTGCGCGGAAAGCAGGTCACCTGCTACGGTATGCCATTCTACGCAGGCTGGGGATTGACCGAGGATCTGACGACCTGCCCGCGACGCACGCGCCGGCGCAATCTCGATGAAATGGTATACATTGCCTTCAATCAATACACCCGGCACATGCACCCCTACACGCGTGCTGAATGCACTATCCACGAACTCATCGAGGCCTTACGGCGCCAGCGCTCTGACCGGGTCCATCATGTGCGCAATGCCGTTCTCAAACGGGCGGCCTGGATTTGCGAAAGGCTCAAGCTGTAGGAACCTCGCCGATTGCCGGACCAGGGTGTTGAGCATTGAATGAGGAGGTATCGCTTGCTCGATGGCCTCCGGCCGGGTGTCCATGCGATACTTGGCGACATGGCCGCGAGCCGCGGAAACCGAACGAGGGCACCTTAGGCTATGACCGTTGCCGACGAACGTGACGTCATCCAGCGCGCAAAGAGCGTCGGCGACCTGCTGTTGGCCGCCGCCCCGCGCATCGAGGTGGAGAAAGGACTGCCGGACGACGTCGTGCAAGCACTGCACGAATCGCGCTTGTTCCGCCTGTTGTTGCCGAAGTCGGTCGGTGGCGACGAACTCGATCTGCGGACCTTTGCCGAAGTCATGGAGATCGTCGCCGGCTTCGATGCCAGCACGGCCTGGTGCATGAGCCAGGGCGCGGGCTGTGCCATGTCGGCGGCCTTCCTCGATCCCGAACCCGCCCAACGCCTGTTTGGTCCGCCCGATGCCGTGCTCGCCTGGGGTGCCGGCATTCAGGGCAAGGCCGTCATTGTCGAGGGTGGTTATCGCGTTACCGGCAAATGGGCGTTTGCCAGCGGCAGCCGGCACGCGACCTTGCTCGGCGGCCACAGCTACGTGTTCAACGCAGACGGCTCGCCCGCAATCAAGGAGGACGGGCGTAAGCGTGACCGCACGGCGCTGTTTGCCCGCGACAAGGCCACGATCTACGACGTCTGGGATGTGATGGGCCTGCGCGGCACCGGCAGCGATACCTATGAGGTCGTCGACCTGTTCGTGCCGGCGGACGAGACCATCGATCGTGATGATCAGGCCGAGAACCGGGAGACTGGCGCGCTCTACCGCTGTTCGACGTCACTTGCCTACGGCGTCGGCTTTGCCGCCCTGCAGGTCGGCCTGGCACGCGCCATGCTTTCGGAATTGCGCGCACTGGCGATGACCAAGACACCGCGCGGCGCAGCATCGTCACTGCGCGAGAGCCCGGTGTTTCACTCCCAACTCGCCCAGTTGACCGCGAGGTATCGCTCCGCGCGCGCCTATCTTCTGAGTGCTGCGGGTGAAACGGATCGTGTCGCCGCTCGCGGTCAATTGGCGCTCGAAGATCGCGTCAACCTGAAGCTTGCCACCGTGCATGTCATCCAGGACTGTGTCGACGTCATCGTCGCCGCCTATCGGGCGGCCGGCAATACGGCAATCTTTCCCGAAAACCAATTCGAGCGTCGTCTGCGTGATACACTGACGGCTTCGCAGCAGGTTCAGGCCCGCGTGCAGAATTACACGACCGCGGGACGAACCCTGCTTGATCTCGAACCCGACACCACGATGTTCCTATGACCTTGCATCCATGACAACATCCGCCACCGACTTCGCCTCATAGATCTTTGCCAGCACGGAGTTGCGCCATGACGGCATTCGACCGCAGCCAGGAAGATATCGCCAACATCGTCGCCCTCGAACATGTCAACACCCGCGTGCCCGACCAGCAGCTGGCGACAACATTCTACGTCACCGGCCTCGGGTTGACCCGCGATCCGTTCATTATGACGGGGACCAACAACATGTGGATCAATGTCGGGCGCAGCCAGTTCCACCTGCCGACAGGCAACGCACAGGTGCTGCGTGGTCATACCGGCCTCGTCATCCCCGGCAGAGCGGCGCTGCTCGATCGACTGGCCAGCGTCAAGCCGGCGCTGGCTGATAGCAGGTTCTCATTTGCCGAGCATGAACATTACGTCGAGGTAACATGTCCTTGGGGCAACCGCATTCGCTGTTACGAGCCGGCTGAAACCTTCGGCCAGTCCCGACTTGCAATGCCCTACGTCGAACTCGATGTGCCGGTTGGCAGCGCAGCGGCGATTGCCGGCTTTTACACCGACATCCTGGCCACTTCCGCGATCGCCGTCGAGGAAAACGGACAAGGCGTCGCCCGGGCTCTGGTCGGTGACGGCCAGACGCTCGTCTTTCGCGAGACGGACGCCCCGTTGCCGGATTTCGACGGCCATCATATCGCGATCTACATTGCCGACTTCTCAGGACCCTACAGGAAACTGCTCGAAAGAGGCCTGATCAGCGAGGAGAGCGACCAGCATCAATACCGCTTCGTCGATATCATCGACCCCGCGACCGGCAGCGCCCAATTCCGCCTTGAGCACGAGGTGCGCAGTCTGCGCCATCCGATGTATGCCCGCCCCCTGATCAACCGCGACCCGGCGATCACCAACCGCTCCTATGCGCCCGGCTACCAGGAAATGCCCTGGGCATTGCCGGTTGCAGGTTGAAGGTTTTTTTCCGGCCGCGCCAAGGCGAGTACCGCTTGTTCACGGAGCTGATTGCATGGTTCGACGATGTCTCGGACTGTTGAGCGTGCTGTCGATGTTTGCAGCCGGCCAGGCGGCTGCCGAGCAGTGTCCGCCTGTCCTGGCGTCGGCCAACCGGCTCGTGCTCGTGACGGCTCCCGGCATGAACCGCGAGCGTGTGACGATGCGCACCTATCAGCGTGCGAGCGTTGCGTCAGCCTGGCAGACGGTTGGCGGTGGCCGGTCGATGGTGATCGGGCGGGCCGGGATGGGCTGGGGATATACTTTTCGGCGTGTCGCGAAGCGCGGTGAGCCGCTCAAGCGTGAAGGTGACAAGCGCACGCCGGCCGGCATCTTCGCGGTCGGAAAAAGTTTCGGCTTCAAGCCCTCGTCACGTCCCGGCCATCTCGTGCTGCGCCGCGGGGAGACGGTGTGTGTCGATGACGTGCGCTCGCCTGCTTATAATACGATCCAGAAGCGCTCGGTGATCGGTGCCAAGGTCTCGGCTGAAAATATGGGCGCCATCAAGCTCTACCGGCACGGCCTGTTCGTCGACTATCCCTCGAATGCCAGGGCGCGGGCGGGCTCGTGTATCTTCATCCATCTGTTGCCCAAGTCGGGCCGTGGCACGCTCGGCTGTCTGGCACTGCCCGAGAAGGATTTGCTGGCGCTTCAGAAGTTCACAGTGCCGGGTGCAGCCCTCGCCGTTTTACCGGAACATGCCCTTAGCCGTTTCGCAGATTGCCTGCCCGCGCTATGAGGGAAGGTCAGGACAACAGCAAACGGTGAGAGGGGCGATCATGACAGGGCGGCTTCAAGGCAAGACCGCGTTTTGCACGGCATCAGGTGCCGGTATCGGGCGTGCAACGGCGATTGCATTCGCGCGTGAAGGAGCGCGTGTCATCGCATCGGACATCGACATGGCTAGCCTCAAGGGTCTTGCCGACGAGGGCATAGCCGAGACCCACATCGTCGATGCGCGCAATACGGCCTCGATAAAGCGGACGGCCGAAGCCATCGGGCCGGTCGACATTCTGTTCAATGCAGCCGGCTTCGTGCATCACGGCACGGTGCTCGAGTGTTCGGAGGAAGACTGGGACTTTTCCTTCGACCTCAACGTCAAGTCCATGCACCGCACGATCCAGGCGTTCCTGCCCGCCATGCTGGAGAAGGGGGGTGGTTCGATCGTCAACATCGCATCGGGTGCCGGTTCGGTGCGCGGCATTCCCAATCGCTACGTCTACGGTGCCACCAAGGCAGCCGTGATCGGGCTCAGCAAGGCGGTGGCGGCGGACTTTATCAAGCAGGGCATTCGCTGCAATGCGATCTGTCCGGGCACCGTTCAGTCGCCGTCGCTCGATGAGCGCATAGCGGCGCAGGCCCGGGCATCCGGCCAATCGGAAGACGCCGTCCGTCAGGCATTCATCGAGCGCCAGCCAATGGGCCGGCTCGGGACAGCGGAAGAAGTCGCCGCCGCCGCGGTCTACCTGGCGTCGGATGAAAGCGCGTTTACGACGGGCACGCTGGTTCTGATCGACGGCGGCTTCGCGCTTTGATGGCTGGCGAACTCGTTACGGACGACCTCAGGCTCGTGCGTGCGTCTTTGGATCAGCGTGCCGCAGTGGAGCGCCTGCAGCAGGCAGCCTATGCCCGCAATCGCGAATTGCTTGGTCTGGAGCCGGTGCCGCTGCTGGCCAACTATGGTGAGATTTTCGGCAAATGCGAGGTCTGGATCAAACCGATCGACGGTGCCAATGCGGAAATCGAGGCAGCACTGATTCTCGATACGGACCGTGCAGACGACATCGTGATTTGGTCGGTCGCCACGGATCCCGCAAGCCAGCACAACGGCATCGGGCACCAACTCCTTGACTGTGCCGAACATCGCGCCCGAGCGCTTGGCCGAAACGTCATCCGGCTCTATACGGGGGCAACCCTCACTCACTTGATCGACTGGTATACGCGCAACGGCTACAAGGTCGAGCGACGCGAACAGCTTGAGGACCGGGTGCTAGTGCATATGATTAAGAGGGTAGCGCATAGCGTCTAGTGAGTTGTTAGATAAGCAATTCTCCATTCGCTATTCGCTATCTCACTACTCACTAATCACTACTCACTACCAAAAGGAGACGGCCCACCATGCCGAAGTTTGCCGCCAACCTGTCGTTCATGTTCACTGAAGTGGATTTTCTCGATCGTTTCGAGGCGGCTGCCGAGGCCGGCTTCAAGGGGGTCGAGTATCTGTTTCCCTATGATTATCCGGCTGACGAACTGGCCGGCCGCCTCAAGGCTAACGGCTTGACGCAGGCGCTGTTCAATCTGCCGCCCGGCAATTGGGAGGCAGGCGAGCGTGGCCTGGCTGCGATTCCGGGGCGCGAGGCTGAATTCAAGGCGGCTGCTGAAAAGGCGGTCGACTTTGCCCGGGCGCTCGACTGCAAGCTGCTGCATGCGATGCCCGGTCTCAAGCATCACGGTGCCAACTGGCAGACGTATATCTCGAACCTCAAGGTTGCGACGCAAATCGCAGCGCCTGCCGGCATCACCATCATTCTTGAACCGATCAACGAAATCGATATCCCGGGGTTCTTCCTGACCACGACTGCGACGGCGCGGGCTGCGATCTACGAGGTTGGCGCCGACAATATCGGCCTGCAGTTCGACCTCTATCACCGCCAGATTCAGGAAGGCGACGTGGCACGGGCAATCACCGAGTATGCCGGTCTCACGCGCCACTACCAGATCGCAAGCCCGCCCGACCGCGGCGAGCCGGATGATGGTGAGATGAACTACCGCTATCTCTTCAAGCGTATCGATGAGACGGGCTTCGATGGCTGGCTCGGGTGTGAATACAAGCCGCGCGGTGGGACAAAGGCGGGGCTAGGTTGGATCGAGGCGCTGCAATCCTGAAACAATTCGATGGCCAAACGGTTAGGGGGCATCGTGACGCTTAGCGGGATTTCACCCGCCGGGACTTCATCCGGCGAAACTTTGCTGGCTTGCCGGCTCGCAGTCTGTTCGTTTTCTGGTTCATGAACCTGCCGCTCAGGTCCATGCTCATTATTTCGGTCGGGACTTCGTCTCTTGGACTGGACGGTGGCGGGTCGTAGTCGTGGCATGCGTTGTCTGCATGACTGTGGCAGGTCCCGTCGTAGTGGGCGGCGGCAGGCATCGCGACCGTTGCGGCTACGAGCGTGATTGTGAGTGCGATTAGGGCGATGCGTGACATGATTGGGCTCCTTGCCTGCTTGCTACTTGGTTGGTCGCAGTGAGGCGCCAAATGGTTCAATCTGCCCTGAGGTCACTTGTGGACGATTGATGATCATTGTTTTATCTGAAGCTGTTGCAAGTGGGCTGAGCTGCGAATGGATGGCCTATTCTGCCTGATCGGGTACTTGAGAAGAGACCGGAAGCAACTTTGGGAAGGGTTGGGCCGATGAAAATTCTGATAGTCGGTGGTGCCGGCATGGTCGGGCGCAAGCTTGCAGCGCGCTTGGCAGCCGACGGTGCACTTGGCGGCAGGCCGATTGCGTCGATGACTCTCTATGACGTGGTGCCGCCCGAGGCGCCTGCCGGTGCCGCGTTCCCTGTCGCACTCGAGACCGGTGACCTGCCGGCAGCCGGTGAGGCCGAGCGCCTGATCGCGGGTAAGCCCGACGTCGTCTTTCATCTCGCCGCGATTGTCTCCGGCGAGGCAGAACTCGATTTCGAAAAAGGTTACCGGATCAATTTCGATGGTACGCGCAACCTTTACGAGGCGATCCGGGCCGCCGGCTATGCGCCGCGCGTCGTTTTCACCAGTTCGATCGCCGTGTTCGGAGCACCGTTCCCCGATGCGATCGGCGATGATTTCCACCTGACACCGCTCACCTCCTACGGCACGCAGAAGGCGGTTGGTGAACTGCTGCTGGCCGACTACACCCGCAAGGGCATCTTCGATGGTATCGGCATTCGCCTGCCGACGATCTGCGTCAGGCCGGGGAAACCCAACAAGGCGGCCTCGGGCTTCTTCTCCAACATCATTCGCGAGCCGCTGGTCGGCGAACAAGCCATCCTCCCGGTGCCCGATGACGTGCGCCATTGGCATGCCTCGCCGCGTTCGGCGGTTGGCTTCCTGATTCATGGCGCGACGATCGCCGGCGATCTAGTCGGCCCCCGCCGCAATCTGACGATGCCCGGCATTTCGGTCACCGTCGGTGAGCAGATCGCAGCGCTTGGCCGAGTGGCCGGCGATAAGGCGGTGGCACGCATCAGGCGCGAGCCGGACGACATGATCATGTCGGTTGTCGCCGGCTGGCCGCGCAATTTCGATGCCCGCCGGGCCGTCGAACTGGGCTTTGTCTGTGACCGCACATTCGACGACATCATCCAGGTGCACATCGAAGACGAACTCGGTGGTCGGATCGCGGATTGACAGGACTCGGTGGTCGGTCCTACTGGCGACTTCACGCAGATTTTATCCCGGCAAGGTGCTGCGGAAAATTGCGTAACCAGCTGACAAATATATGATTTAACTGAGTTTCAGCAGGTCTTGAAGGAAACGCTGGAAGGGACTTACCATTTGGCGCCACGCTTCCGACGTATAGTCACGGTAGCAAAGCAGGTGACGGACGAAGCGCAGGGCTGAACAAACGCACCCGTCACATCCGGCGACAGCGATCGGGATTTGTGCTTGGCATGAAGATCACCGGCGCGGGCCGTAAACAATAGTCATGAGCAAAATGGGACTTGGAATGACTGACATGACGTCACTGGATAGTGCGACTGAGGATTTGGACGTCCGCAAGGTGGAATGTCCTATTCCCGAACGGCTGGCCGGTCGTGCTATATTTGCGTTTCCGCGATCAAAGGCGCCGAAGCCATCAGACCAAGCAGACAACCAATCTCAAATGTTCCTCGATATCGCGCGCACAACGCTGCCGATCGAATTCCAAGGCCGCGAGGTTGAACTCGAAGCACACGCTTACGAGGATGAAACGGCATCGTATCAGGCGATGGCCGTGGTCCACCGGCGCCCCTCGGCTGCGCCGAACGGTGACGAGAAGATCCCGCTGGTGCGCGTTCACAGCGGCTGCGTGACCGGCGATATCTTCCATTCGCTGCGTTGCGACTGCTATGCGCAATTGCAGCTGTCACTCGAAAAGATCATCAATTCCGATCTCGGGCTGATCATCTATCTGCCTCACCATGAAGGCCGGGGCATCGGTCTGGTCAACAAGATCAAGGCCTATGCCGAACAGGACCGGGGTCTCGACACCGTCGATGCCAACCTGTCGATCGGCGCACCGATCGATGCGCGCGACTATGAATTGCCGGCCAAGATCCTGAAGGATCTTGGTTTCACCAAAATCCGGCTGATGAGCAACAACCCGCTCAAGATCGCCGCCCTGCGCGAACATGGCATCGAAGTGGTCGAGCAGGTCGGTACCGTGACCAAACCCTCGCAGCACAATGAACGCTATCTGGCGACCAAGCGCGAGCGTATGGATCATAAGTTGTGAGATAGTGAGTAGTGAATAGTGAGTAGAAAGAGGGGCGCCTCACAATCTCTACTCACTATTCACTATCTCACTACTCACTCACGGGCTCAGTAAATCCACCTTCACGCACCAAACGGGCAAACAACCCGTCGTTGCCGATCAACGATGCATAGGTGCCGCGCTCGATAATGCGGCCCTTGTCGAGCACCAGGATAAGATCGGCGTCGGCGACGGTCGACAGGCGATGGGCGATCACGAACGTCGTGCGATTGCGGCGCAACGCGTCAAGGGCGCGCTTGATGCGGGCCTCGGTTTCCGTGTCGAGCGCGCTCGTTGCTTCGTCGAGGATCAGGATCGGTGCATCCTTCAGAATGGCGCGCGCGATGGCGAGCCGCTGGCGTTCGCCGCCGGATAGCGCGCCGCCACGCTCACCGGCAACGAACTCGTAGCCGTCGGGCTTCTGGCTGACGAATTCATCGGCCTCGGCGAGCCTTGCGGCCGCACGGATCTCGTCGATGCCGGCATCGGGCCTGCCCATGCGGATGTTGTCGGCGATCGAGCGATTGAACAGGCCCGCATCCTGAAAGACGACGGCGATCGACCGGCGCAGGCTATCAAGGCTTGCCTCGCGAATGTCCTGACCGCCGATCGTGATGCGGCCCTGGTCGGGATTGCGAATGCGCTGCAGGAGGGCAAGTGCCGTCGTCTTGCCGGCGCCCGTCGGGCCGACCAGGGCGATTGTAGCACCGGCCGGGGCCTCGAATGACACATCGAATATGCCGTTGCCGCGATCGTCGTAGGCGAACGTGACGGCGTCGAAGCACACGGTGCCATCCGGTGCGCGGAGCGGCTCGATAGCGCCGACCTGCCTTTGGGCCAGACCCGGGTCGGTGTCGAGAAGATCGAAGAACGTCGCGAGTGTCGGTGCCTGCATAAATAATCGCGTCACGAAGCCCGACAGCTGGTCGAGTTTGGCGATCAACAAGCCCGCGAAGGCGACGAAGCTAACCACTTCACCGACCGTCAAGGCACCAGTTGCGGTGAGATAAGAGCCGACTGCAAAGACCAGGATCATTGTGATGGTCGCGGCAGACCGGCTGAGTACGGTCAGCAATCCCCACCAGGTGAGCACGGGATACTGGGCTGCGAGCAGATCGCGCATCTCATCGCGCAGGGCCGATGACTCGGCGGCGAGGCGCGCATAGCTCTGGACGATGGCAACATTCGAAATGACGTCGCCGACGCGGCCCGAGACGTTGATGTGGTGGCGTTCGACCCGGCGCTGGTCTTCGCTCGTGCGCCGGACGACCAGCATGTTGAGCCAGACGTAGATGACGGCGAGTACCGCCAGCAGCAGCGCCAGGCGCCATTCCATCCAGAAGGCCAGGGGAGCCAGGAAAAGCACGGCAACGAGTGCGGCAAGCTGCTCGCGCAGGAAGGTCAGCCAGGTGCCGAACAGAGCGTCGGCACCCGCCAGGATGTTGCGTACCGTCGCACCTGTGCCGGCTTTGGCGTGATAGCTGATCGGCAGAGTGATTGCTGTGTCGAAGGCTGTCGCCATGGCGCCGAGGCGCTGGCGGTGCGCCATGCGGTCGGCTGCCACCGCGACGATCACGCTTGCTGCAATGCCGGCCAGGCCGATCACGCTCCAGGTGGCGATCAGGGGCAACGTGTCGCGGCCGCCGGCGAGCGCATCGACGATCGCCCCGAACAGAACAGGCTCGGCAAGCTGCACGAGACCGATGCCGGCATTGGCAAGCGCCAGCCAGGCGACACTGGTCCCGTCCTGGAACAGCATTGCGATTGCGCGTCGGTAGATGCGGAACAGGTTCATGCCTGGTGAGTTCAAGTTACGGGGTTGGTCGCGGTTTGGACCGGGAGAGTAGCGAAGCCAGTGCGCCGCGCACGGGGTGGAATTCGAAACTCACCTTGTGCCGGCCAGATGGCACGGCGATGGCACGGAACAACACGTTTGCCTTGAGGACGTCGGCAGGTTTGCCGTCGATGCGGCCGACCCACCAGGGATGCCAGACGTCGTTGAGCACCACCCAGCCGCCGTCGGGGCTTTCGACATCGACGACGACTCCGGTGTTGCGATAGCTTGTAATCGCCACGTTGCCCGGCCGGCGTTGTCCGTTTGTCGGTGACGGCGTTTCGAGCAGGAGGGTGGTGGCGAAATCTGTCGTCGGCCAGTTGCCGGTGCGCACGATCTTGTCGAAGCGGACTTGGCGGACCTTGGTTGCGAACTGGACGCGGGGCAGGGCATTGCGGTTCTCATAAATGCGTGTCCGGCCGATTTGGGCGACGATTGGTAGGTCGCCGGGTTTGAGCGTGCGGTCGATCTGCTCGATCGGCTCGCCGGTTGCGATGAAGCGCAGGCCAAGCAGATCGGCAAGCGGTGAGCGATAGGAGGGAAAGAGGGGCGGGAAATGACGCTGGCCGCCGAGTGCTGCTGTATCGCCGGCCCCGGTCGCGGCAACGTAATGGCGGAGCCGGACGGGGTTGGCGCCGAGTGTTGAATGAAGGCCGTGCGTAAGGGCTGTATTTGGCCAATGGTAGCCGAGGCCAACCATTTCGATGCGATCGCGCCTGGTCGTGCTGGCGGATTGCCGAATGAGGCGTTTGAGCCTGGTGATCGTGGCATCGCGGGTATCCGGCTCGAGCATGGCGAGGCTGGCGCTGGGCAGCGCCGAGGCGCCGTTCGGGCCGTTGTTGGCAATGAGGTCGGCAGCGGTGACAGCGACCAGCAGACTGCCGGCGGCAATGGGGCGGATCGGCAGGATATGGATCGCCAATGCCAGGCATAGGGCGGTCGCTGCCAGCCAGCCGGCTGCGAAGAGCAGGGGCGGTGCGGCTTGCTGCAGGCGATCGAACTGCCAGGCGAAAGCGATCGCGAGGCTCATTGGCACCGAGACGGTTGCAATCAAGACAAACTCGGCGGGCCGGTTGACATTCGCAGTCTTGGTGAAGTCGCCGATGATGCGATGCCCGGCATAGCCGGCCAGCAGTGCGCCGAGGCCGCCGATCAGGAAGACGGCGTCGGCCGGCCGGCGGTAGAAGGCGACGCCGGGCAGGAACTCGTAGAAGACGCGAAAGACCGGCGTGTACCAGCCGAGCGCGTAAAAGATGACCAGAAGCCATGCAATCGAGAAAAACCGGATCGGTCGTTCGAGCAAGTAACCACGCGCCAGGCCGTAGGCGATCATCCCCAGGGGCATGATGCCGAGATAAACGATGCCCATGTTCTGGGCGATGTAGAGGCCTGTGTTCTGCCAGGTGAAACTTGGTGGTCCCCAGTAGTCGGCCATGTCACCGGCGGCACCGAAAAGGTGGGGGACGAGGGCGGTGACCAACAGAGTCGGATGCAGAGAGCCGGCGCCCGCTCCGGTAAAATCTATCTGCGGCCGGTTGGATTGTTCTGCCAGGGCAAGTGTTAGCAACAGCGGTACGATTACGACCAGCAGGCTGATCGCGCCGCCAGCCAGCAGCGGCACAATGGCGCTGCGCAATCGTTGCCACGGGCCATTGCCGTCGAAGATCAGCCAAATCGCGTAGCCGGCGGCAATGTAGACTGCGATGAGGCCGACCTGGTCACGTCCGAGCACGATGAAGGCACCGAGCAGGCCGGCCAGGATACCGCACATGACGGAGCTTTGCCGGATGGCCCGGTGGAGGCAGAAGAGTGTTGCCGGCAGGTAGGCAAGGCTCATGACCTGGCCGAAATGCTGGAGCCGCCAGGCCATCGCGGCCCCGAAGGCAAATGCAATCGCTGCAATTAGGCCAGCGGCCCAATGCCAGCCCTGTTGCCTCGCAAAGGCCAGTGTCGACAGGCCGGCAAAGGCCAGCATCAAGAGGACGACCAGATCGATCGCCCAGGGGCCGGGCCGGCCGTCGAGCACCGCAAGGGCTACCATGGGCGGTGAAAACAGCATCGACTGCGGATCGGCGATCTGAGGATGGCCGGCGAAAACGTTGGGCGTCCAGAACGGCCAGTCACCGCGCGCAAAGCTGGCGGCCATGAACTGCACCTGGGGAGCGAAGTGCGCCTTGCCGTCCCAGGGGATCGTGTAGGTGCCCGAGAGCCACGGCCAGGAAAACACCAGCCAAATGGCCATGAAGGCAGCGGCGGTCGGCAGGAGGGCGAATCCGCCCGACGGCGACGAGCGTTGTGCTCCGGTCTGCGTCGAGTGGCCCACCATTATGGGCTTGTTGTGCCGCATTTACATTCACCAATCGTGCCTGCTCGCGCCAGCCTCTCGGAAAGTTTAAGTGACTGTTACGCAACGGACTTGTCATCGTTCGCAGACAGCCTTATTGGCGCGAGCGACATGCGGCAACAGTGAAGTGCGATGGCCGAGGTTTGGCCACAACTACATGTTTAGTGACACGCGAGTTTGACCGCCTAGGCCGGCTGATCTGCCGTGCAAACCGTCTTGTTCAGGGAATGGGATTCGGGGATTGGAATGTGAGCGAAGCTCTGGCAACTGGCAATGTCGTTACCGTACCACGCACATTCGGCCCGCGCGGGCCCGCCTACGAGGATGTCTTTTTACCCTTTGCGCGCGCCAGGGAGGACCGGCCGTTCGTCGTTGCCCAACTTGGCCAGTCGCTCGACGGGCGGATTGCGACCATCACCGGTGAGAGCCAGTGGATCAACCAGACGCCGGCCCTCAATCATCTCCATCGCCTTCGTGCTCTTGTCGATGCGGTGGTGGTCGGCATCGGTACGGCGGAGGCCGACGATCCTTCCTTGACGGTACGCCGCGTGCCGGGGCGCAATCCCGCCCGTGTTGTGATCGATCCGCATGGGCGCCTTTCGAAAACGGCGCGGTGCCTGGCCGATGACGGCTGCGAGCGTGTCGTGATCGGCCCCAAGCGTGGCGACCTGCCGGCTGGCGTTGCCTCTCTGAGCCTTGCACCCGCCGGCCGCAGATTTTGCCCCAACGCCATTGCTCACTGCCTGTTCGCGCAAGGTTACAAGCGCATCCTGGTCGAAGGTGGTGCGTGCACCGTGTCGCGGTTCATCGAGGCAGCTGCCGTCGATCGCCTGCATCTCCTGGTCGCGCCCGTCATACTGGGTTCAGGCAAGCCGGGACTTGACCTCAGCCCGATCCACAGTCTGGATGATGCCATCCGGCCGCCTGTCCAGGCCTATCCGCTGGACGACGGCGAAGTGCTGTTCGACTGTGATCTCAGGGGAGGTTGTGATGTCAGAGGTGCGGCCGCCGAATGATGCCGAAACCTATTCGTGGTTTGCGCGCTTTCTGCATTGGCTGACCGTACTGCTCGTCGCGGCACAGGTGGCGACCGGTCTGACCATGGTCTACCGCGGGCAGACCCTCAAACTCTGGGACGCGACCACCAACACGCTCTATTCGACCCATAAACTGATCGGCATTACTGTGTTGGCGGTCATTGTCGTGCGACTTGGCAGACGGTTTCTCGGCGGCGTTCCGTCTGACGAACCGAGTCTTGCCGCATTCCACAAGATCGCCAGCCATACGGCTCACTGGCTGCTCTATGCCCTGTTGATTGTCGTGCCGGTGCTTGGTTGGCTTGGTGTGTCGATGTTTCCGGCACTCGATGTCTTCGGCCTCATCAAGCTGCCGGCACTGGCTGCGCCCGACCAGGCGCAGAGCAAGGACGTCTTCGCTATCCATGCATTGCTGGCGTTTGCCCTTATCGGGCTTGTGACGGTGCATATCGTGGCGGCCCTCTATCACCATTTCGTGCGTCGCGATAACGTGTTGCGCCGGATGCTGCCGCGACTCGAGCGGCGCGGATCAGGCGGGCGGTAGCGCCAGCAGATCCTGGTGACCGACGATCGTGACGGCGCTCTCATCGGCAAGGCGCCGGTCGAGCCAGTCAGCAATCGCATCGCGGTCAATGGTATCGGTTTCCATCACCGCTTCAGCCCAGCCCCGGTCGACCTCCTTGCGCAGTGTTGCCAGGCTTGCGCCGAGCACCCAGGGGCTGGAACCTCTCAGGACGCGGTAGCCGTTGGCGGCGAAGGCTTCTGCCAGGCAGTCGGTCGCATCAGGCCCGGCGGCTGGCCCGAAGCCTTTGTCGCTTCGCTGATGCACGTTGAACGCGTTCCGCATTGCACGATCGAGATCTGCTTCGGGCAGCCAGGCGACAATGCCGTCGTAAGTCAGGACTGTATAGAAGATTGCTGCCGAACTCGCGATGCCGTCGGCAAGGCGGCGGATTGCATCGGCCGAGACGAGATCGAAGAGTGCTGCCGCCGTCACGAGATCACTGTCGGCGCAGATCTCAGCGATATTGCCGCCCACCAGATCGGCCTGATGTAACTGGATCTCGGAGCCGCGATCGGTGGCGATCGGCGCAGTCATGGCGGCCGCGATCTGCAACAGGCCTGCATCATGGTCGACCAGGCGCCAGGTTTGCGGCTTGTCAATATCGGGTGCCAGCGAACGAAAGTTGGAGCCGGTACCGCAGCCGAGGTCGGTGATGCGCAGCCGCTCATGTCGACGCACAGCATTGATCAAGGCTGCGCGCAGGCGATGGTTGACGGCGTCGTGGTCGGCAGCTTCGCGCAAGGCCAGCCATTCTGGTGCGAACCCGCTCATTGGCCCTTTTCTCCGGCGATGGTCTTGATGACATTGGCGATACGTTCGGCCGTATCCGGCCAGCGCGGCAATCGGCAGCCGGCCTGCCAGGCGCACTCTGCGAGGCGTTCGCGTTCAGCGGCATCCGTCAGCAGTTTGCCGATCGCATCTGCCAGTTGCGGCGCGTTGTCCGGCGCGACCTTGATTGCGGCATCATCGGGTACGGTCTCGGCCGCCGCTCCGCCCGTCGTGCAAACAATCGCCAGCCCATGTGCCATGGCCTCGGCCAGCACCATGCCGTAGCCCTCATAGAGCGAAGGCATGACGAACAGGTCGGCACAGTCATAAAGGCGCTCCAATTCGATTGCCGGGACGACCCCTCGGAGATCGATCTGCCGGCGCAAGCCGCTTGCCATGACATGTTCGCGAATGCGGTTGGCTTCGGCCGGGTCGTGATCGGGCGAGCCGACGATCGTCAGATGCCAACTGTCGTCGCCGAGCTGGCCGAGTGCTTCGATCAGCACCGTATAGCCCTTGCGCGGGATCAGGGCGCCGACTGTGAGCAATCGGAACGGCCTGCCCGTACCGCTGGCGCGCCGGGCGGGTTCGGTACCAGGCTCGGCAATCGTGAGTTTGTCCTCTTCAACGCCGTAGTCGCTGACCAGCAGACGCCGGGTATGGGCACTGGTTGCGATCACGGCGGCGGCATGGCCAAGTGCTGTGCGCTCGGAAACTTCGAGTTGCCGACGGCGCAAATCATCAAGGCCGGTCTCGCGCGCCAAAGGATGGTGCACCAGGGCAATGACCGGCGAGGCGATTGATCCGGATAAGGCAGCCGGTAGAGCGCCGTAAGCCAGGCCGTCGAACAGGATCGGGGTTTCGGGATGCAGCTGGTCGAGCAACCGCCTAGTCTGGCCGAGGTCGTCTTCGCCTGGATCGGGAAACCCTGCCGGCAGGGCGATATGATGCGGCGTGACGTCGAAGGCAGGCAACAATTGCAGCACCTTGCGGGCATAGGCATAGCCGCCGGTCGGTGCATCGAGATCGCCCGGGATGGCGAACGCCACGTCAAGCACCGATCGGCCCCTCGAACCAGGCGCGCGCCAGATGCGTTTCACCAAGCGTGACGCGCAGTTTGATGAGGCGTTCCGAGCCGGGGCCGAGGTCGCCGCGCGCGATGGCTGCGGCCATGCCATCGAATATGTGGCGGCAGAGGAATTCGGTCGTGGTCAGTTTGCCCTCGAAGGCTGCGATATCGTCGAGGTCTTTGTAGGCCAGCGGTTTCAGGACGGCCTTCAGGGCTTCGCCGGCGCGGCCGATGTCGACGACGACGTTCTGCTCCGAGAGCGCTTCGGCGAAGAAGGCGACGTCGACGACGAAGGTCGCTCCGTGCTTGTTCTGGGCCGGGCCGAAGAACGGATCGGGCAGGCTGTGGGCGATCATGATCGCTTCGCGAACTTCGACGGCGTACATGTGGGAGCCTCAGGAGTTATGAGCGGCTGGGTAGGTGATCACCGGCGGCAGGGCCGGGTTGGTTGCCTCGAATATGCCGGCAAGGCGCTCCGGCAGGGCGGCAAAGTCAATGCGATCGCAGACCAGGCAATCGAGTGCTGGATCTTCGAGCAGCCTGACGGCGCTTTCAAGGCGCCGGGCGTGTGACCAGCGCGCGCGCCGTCTGCTTGCCACGTGACCGACCTGCGATGAGATCAGCCGCAAACGCTTGGCGTGGAAGGCACCACCGAGGCCGGCTTCGATCTGTTTGTCACCATACCAGCTCATCTCGACCAGCGTCGCTTCGAAGCCGCAGGCGTTGATTGCGGTCGCCAGCCCGGGACCGGTGGCGCTGGTGTGAAAGACGACGTCGGCGTTGCTGGTGATGCTTTGAGCCAGCGCGTCGGGATCATCGGGTGATGCCTGGACGAATGCCACGCCGAGGTTGTCGGCAATGGCACCGACATTGTGGTTAACGTCGACAAGTGTCATGCGCGCGCCGGGCAGGCGGGCGCAGAGGTAGCCGGTCAGCAGGCCGACGATGCCGCCGCCGATCACGATGATTTCATCGGCAGCCGTCACACCGCTGTCCCAGACCGCATTGAGCGCGGTTTCCATGTTGGCTGCAAGCGTGGCCCGCGCGAGAGGCAATGCCGTCGGCAGCAGCGTCACTTTGTCGGCAGGTAGCTGAAACACCGTCTGGTGCGGGAATAACGCAAATGTGTTTTGTCCAATAAGCGCTTCCGGGCCATCGATCACGCGCCCTGCCGCCGAATAGCCGTATTTCACTGGGAACGGAAAGTCGCCTGCCTGGAAGGGCGCGCGCATGCGCTGCCATTCGCTCGGGCCGATCGCGCCTTGCCAGACGAGGCGCTCGGTGCCGCGGCTGATGGCGGAGTAGTGCGTCTCGATCGTGACCCAGCCGGCGGGCGCGCTGCCAAGTCGTTCAGGCCGGATCTCGGCGATGCCGGAGGCCGTGTACCAGAGTGCCTCGGCGATCCGCATGGAGCCGGTTGAGCGGCGTGGTGTTTGTTTGACGGTGGCTTGATTCACGATGATGCGGCCAAGGCTGGTTCGCGGTGCAGTTTGAGACTTGCGACACTTAGCATGCCTCGAAGGATGATCGAATGCTGAAGTGGGTTTCGTTTTCGCCTTCGCGCTCGGAGCCAGCCGCTCGGTCTTTGGAGCCGGGGCTGGCGCCTATTAGCGGACGAGGTGTTCCAATGACGCCAGCCGGCCTGCAGTCGGTCGAGGAGTTGTGGCGTCGGCGCGTTGTCGTTGCCTCGCTCAATATCGCGACCTATGTCGGCCTGCTGATCTGGATGGCGATGATCCTCGGCCATGGCGGTTGGAGCGTGCTCGACAGCGTCTTGCTGACTGCCTTTGCGATCGGTCTGCCGTGGACGGTGCTCGGGTTCTGGAATGCGGTCATCGGGCTCTGGCTGCTGCATGGCACGGCTGATGGCCTGAAGGCCGTTGCCCCGTTTGCCGATGTGCCCGATGCCGGCGCAGGTGACTTTGCCCGCGAGCGCACGGCCATCCTGATGACCTTGCGTAACGAGGATCCGGCCCGTGCCATTGCCCGGCTCGAGGTCATCCAGCGCAGCCTGGATGCGAGCGGCAATGGGGATGCCTTCGGATACTTCGTGCTGAGCGACACCGACGATTTGGAAATAGCACGGCAAGAAGAGCGCCTCGTTGGGGATTGGCAGCGTTCGCTCGGCCTCGATGCAGCGCGGGTCGTCTATCGCCGTCGCGAAGACAATGCCGGCTTCAAGGCGGGCAATGTGCGCGACTTTTGCCACAACATGGCCGACGGTTATGACTTGATGCTGCCGCTCGATGCCGACAGCCTGATGGGCGCCGAGGCGGTTTTGCGCCTAGTTGCGATCATGCAGGCCAATCCTCGCATCGGCATTCTGCAGAGCCTCGTCGTCGGGGCGCCGTCCTCGAGTGCATTCGCGCGCATTTTCCAGTTCGGCATGCGCCACGGCATGCGCACCTACACGATGGGCCAGGCCTGGTGGGTCGGCGACTGCGGGCCCTTCTGGGGACACAATGCGCTGGTGCGTATCCGCCCGTTCCGCGAGCATTGCGATCTGCCGGTGCTGCCCGGCAAGCCGCCGCTTGGCGGGCACGTGCTCTCGCACGACCAGGTCGAGGCAACCTTGATGCGCCGCGCCGGCTACGAGGTGCGCGTGCTGCCGGAGGAGATGGCGAGCTACGAGGATAATCCGCCCGACATCCTGGAGTTCATGCGCCGTGACGTGCGCTGGTGCCAGGGCAACATGCAATACCTCAAGTTGCTTGGCACACCCGGCCTCAGGGCGCTGAGTCGCTTTCAGCTGGTCTGGGCGATCCTGATGTTTCTCGGCATCCCGGCCTTTACGCTGATGATCGCGCTGGCGCCATTGGCCGGCCTCGAGGCAATCCGTGCCGCCGATCCGTTCCCGGTAATGGCAGCGATCGGCCTTTATGTTGCGTTCTTCACGATGTATCTGGCGCCCAAGCTTGCCGGCTTCGTCGATGTGCTGCTGACGCCGGGCGGCACACGCCGTTACGGCGGCACGACACGCTTTGCGCTAAGCGCTGTCATCGAACTGGTCTTTTCGTTTCTGCAGGGTGCCGTCACAACGGTTCGTACGACGATCTTCATGATCGGCCTGATGTTTGGTGCGACCGTCCAATGGGGCGGCCAGGCACGCGATGCCCGGCGGATCACGATCGCAGACGCGTTTCGCGAACTCTGGCCGCAGACGTTGTTCGGGATTGCGGTTTGTGGATCGCTTGCAGCTATCAGTCCCACATTGTTGCTTTGGAGCCTACCGCTGACAGCGGGTTATGTACTCGCCCTACCGATTGCGGTGTTGACGGCGGAACCTGCGATTGGCCGGTGGCTGCAGCGCAATGGCTTGTGCGCTATCCCGGAAGACTTTGCACCGCCCGTGGAGATCGACCGAATGAGGGTGCAGGCAGTGCCTGCCGGTGATGCGGTTGCAGCTTAGAGACACCGTAAATTCACCTTGTACGCATCCGGCAGGACTGTGTATGCGAATCGCTTAAGCTTGCTTCGGCGTTGCTCATTCGGAGGTTTCTGGCATGCGGCTGAAAAGGATTGTCGGCTTGGCCGCCATTTCGTTGGTGATTGCCGGCCCGGCAACGGGGGCCGATAGCGCGCCGGCAAACGAACTATCGGTGCGCGTCGACAATCTCTCCCGGCCGGTGCTGTGTGCCGAGGAAGACAACGTCACGCTGATATTCTCGAGCAAAGCCGTGCGCCGGTTCCGCATCGAGGCCCGGCACCCGGCCTATCTCGGTTCGCTTCGAGACGACAACTGGCAGGCTGACTGGACGGCGTGTGACTTCGGCCCTGTGACTGCCAATTCTGAGGTGCCCACCAAGGCCAAGACATCGCCTCCTCCCCCCGAGCGCGTCACCTTGTATGAAACCGTCGACCGCTGGCTGGTCGGTTTACGTTTCCCAAATTTCTGGCGCGAGGCGACGGCAACCGTGCACGTCGGCGACAAGGTTGCAACAGGTTTGCATTTGCTCCAGCTCTGGCGCGTGCGCCCGAACGGCGGCGAAGAGATCGTTGTGCTCTATCCCCAGGACGGCTACTGGCGCGCGCGGCCGATCGCACCACGAGGCCGGGATCTGACCGCATTCGGCAGTTCGTTCCTGATCGGTCCCGTCGAGAAGGCCGGCCGACCGCTGGTCCAACTGACAAAAGTTACTTATCTGCCGGATCTCGAAGGCTTTGACATCTCCTTCAAGCTTGGCGGCAGTGCCCAGGTTCGGATCCGTGAGGCCAGCACGGATCGCCTGGCTCTCGACGTGACTTTCAACAGTGGGCCACTTTCAGCCTACCCGTTCGCAGCGCTGCGCTCGATGTATGTGGCGTCGACGAACAACGATGTGTCCTCTGTCGCGCGGCGCAGCAAGGGTGCAAAGGGCTGGCAGGAGGATCCGATCATGTCGTTTGGCGGTGGTGAAGCCCTCGAGCTGTGGGCCGGCCGCACGACGCCTTCGCGCCATAACACCAGTTCGCCCGACATGGTCTTCAAATGGTTTCGATGACTATTGGATCGAACGAATGAACCTGCGCATCGAGAGCTTGCTGGAAGGCGCGCGGCGGGCGTCCCGGTGTCGTCGTGATCATCGACGTGTTCCGTGCTTTTACGTGTGCCGCTGTGGCTTTTTCGCGTGGTGGCCGAAGCTATCGTGATGGTCTCAGGGGTCGACGAAGCACTCGAGCTCAGAGAGGCAGGTGTCGGGCAGCTCTGCATGGGTGAAATGCGCGGGCGGCGGCCTGACGGGTTCGACTATGGCAATTCACCATTCGAGCTGTTGCAGGCAGACGTCGCGGGACGCACAATCATCCAGCGCACTGGTGCCGGTACCCAGGGCATTGTTGCCGCCACTGGCGCGCAACGGCTTTATTGCGGCTCGCTTGTCATTGCCCGGGCGACTGCTCAGGCGGTTGCGCGCCATTCGATCGATGACGTTACGCTGGTTGCGACGGGCGAGGGCGAGGTGCGGACTGCCGAAGACGAACTTTGCGCCATTCATCTGCGAAATCTGCTCGAAGGCCGGGACGGCAACGCTGAAGCTGTTCGCGATCTCATCATCGCCAGTGCTCGGATGGCTGACTTCGCCGACCCCGACAAGCCTCATCTTAATCCCAAAGATCCCGACGTCGCGCTTGGATATCGACCGGTTCGATTTTGCCGTAGCAGCGACTATCGAAGACGGTAGGCCGGTGGCGCGCAAAGAGCTGGTCTGAAACGGTTACGTAGGCTTCGTGTCAGCCCGTGTGACCCTGCCGACACCTGTCATCGCCGCGCGCATGAGGCCCCATAGTAGGGCAGGGATGGCGGCAATCGGCACGAATACGGCAAAGAAGAAGACCAGCGTTACGAACTGGGCCGTACGATAGCCGAACGCCGAGGGGTAGACAGCGCGCTCTTCCGGCGGCCAGATTTCGCGCCACCATGAAAGGGCGATCGGCAGGCAGATGAGGCCGAGAGCCAGGAGGCCGGCAAATCCAAATTGCACGCTTGAGGGCACACCTGGCAATAGGCGCTGGCCAAGCTCGAGGGCGCGCGGACGGGCGATGAGATCGGCTTCCAGCGCGTGCGGGACGACGGTGCCGGTAACTTCGGAAGCAAGCTCCGCCAGCATGGCGTTGAAGAGGTCAGGTTCGGAAGCCGGCAAGGCCTTGATGGTGAGCCGACGTGCGGCTGGCCTCGCGGCTCGCCACATCGATGAACAGCGGCCCTGGGCTGCGGCGAGACCCTGCAGGAACTCGCCGAATGTCTCGGCTTTGCGGGCAGCGGCAAGACCATCGACCTCGACGGCGAGCCACAGCCAGTTGCGCGCTCCCGGCTGGCGCGGTGCGGTGGCGCTGAGCACGATCAGGTTGACGTCGGCGTCAGCCGCGCTCCGGCGCAGTGCTTTCAGGTTGAGGCGTTCTTCGCCGCCAGAGGAGCGCCGGTAGACAAGTCCGCCCTGTCGATCGGTGCGGCTTGTCAGGACGGCCCATTGGCCGTGCAAGGTACGAATGGCGGTGTTGAGGTGGGCCGGATCGATGCGGTCGACCTGGATCTGGCCGCTTTCACGGTCTGGGGCCGGTCTTGGTGCGAGGGCCGATGGCCCGCCGGGATCAAGCGCCAGCACCCTGAGAGGCGCTCTGTCGAGTGGTCGGCCGAGTTGCCCAGAGTGCTTCGGCGAATGCGTCACGTTCGTCGACGCGCACGAAGACATTGGCCGCACTTCTGCGAAACCACGCGCTTTGCTTGGCCTGACCGACCTGGCGCAATGGAAAGCTTCGATTGCCAACAGCAACATGCAGGCGGGCATTGGGTGGCAGAGTCGTGAGGTGCTGCGGATGCTGGGTCACGCTCGAAAGCGTCACGTGGATGACTGCCGGAGATGGCGGGCCCTTGATGTCGGGCGCCAGCATTTTATAGACGCGGGCCATCTCGTCAGGCTTTGCCGCCGTAAAGCGCTGGCCGGCCTGGTTGGCAAACGACCAGTGGCCTTCGCCGTCACGGTCGCGGCCAGCACGACGGCGGACGGATTACCTTCTGTGCTGAGATCTGGCCGATGGCATTGTCGAATTCATCAGATGCGCGCGCCGGCACTTGCGCGGCGCAGATGGCGACGAGCATGGCCGCCAGCGCATGGCGGACAAAAATCCGGACAGTTCGGTGCCACATACCCCTGATATAGGAGCCAAGTTGGCCGAATGCAGGGCGCAGCGGTCGATCGCTGCCTGAGCGTTAACGCTTGAAATTGGCGGGCCGCTTTTCAACGAACGCCTGAAACGCCTCCCGTGCCTCCGGCGAATGCAGGCGTTCGGCAAACAGCCCGGATTCGTGATCGAGCCGCCCGACAACGGCGGCCGGATCGCCGCGCAGCAGATCGCGCGCGAGCTTGAGGGCGGCCGGTGGCTTGGCGGCTAGGCGCAGGGCTGCGTTGTTGGCCGTTTCTTCCAGGGCAGCAGGCTCGACGATCGCGTTGATCAGGCCCGCATCGAGCGCGCGCTTGGCATCGAATGCCTCGCCGAGTACCAGCATCTCGAAGGCGCGCACGTGTCCCATGCGGCGAGGGGCCAGCAGGCTGGAGCCGGCTTCCGGCAACAGGCCGAGATCGACGAAGGGTGTCATCAGTCTGGCAGCCGGCGTTGCGTAAACGAGATCGCAATGCAGAAGCAGCGTCGTGCCGACGCCAACTGCAAGGCCGTCGACCGCTGCAATCAACGGCTTCTTGACGACCGGCAGATAGGCGATGAACTGGTGCACGGGCCTTGCGTGAAAGTCGCCGCCCTGTTCGCTGCTCGCCATGAAGTCCGTGATGTCGTTGCCGGCGGTGAAGGACACCGTCCGAGCCCGTGATGACATGGGCGCTGACATCATCGGCAGCATCGCCGGTGACCAGGGCGTCGAGCATTGCCGCGTACATGTCGAGGAGCAGCGCGTTTTTCTTTTCCGGCCGCTTGATGCGAATGGTCTGAACGCCTGCGCCTGAAGTTACCTCGATAAACTCGTTGGTGGGACCCATTGCTGGTATCGTTCCTCTGTTAGCAGGCAGGTTTAGGCTGACAGGCGGTCGACGGGTACGGCGAGCAGACTGTCGGCGCCGGCCGTGACCGAGAGCGCGAGACCGCCAGCCAATGGGACCTGGGTTTCGGCGAAGAAGCGGGCAAGCTCGGCGTAACCGTTGGCAACGCTGCCGTTTTCGCGTGTCGCTGCCAATGCGCCCTTGGCAAGATAGACGCCGCCGGCTGCGAGGCCGAAGAGGCGCAGATAGGGCGTTGCGCCGGCAAGCGCCGCCTCGGGGTTGTCCTGGATCTGGGTGAGCATCCAGGCCGAGGCCTCCGCGAGGGCGTCGAGGCCCTCGCCGAGCCGGTCGGGCATCTTGCCGAACGCTGGCTGGTTGGAGGCTTGGACATCGTCAACTGTCTGGCGCAGTTCCGCTATATAGGCCCGGACCAATTCGCCGTCGCCGAGCGGCAATTTACGGGTCACGAGGTCGATCGCCTGGATGCCGTTGGTGCCTTCATAGATCGGCAGGATGCGGGCATCGCGATAGTACTGGGCGGCACCCGTCTCTTCCATGAAGCCCATGCCGCCGTGCACCTGAATGCCCATCGAAGCAACCTCGACACCGACGTCGGTCGAGAATGCCTTGGCGACCGGGGTCAGCAGGGCGGCGCGCATGGCACCCATCTGGCGCACTGCCTTGTCGTCGGCGCGTTCTGCGATATCGAGTTCGCGGGCGGTGACCAGGCAGATGGTGCGGGCTGCCTGGGTCATCGACTTCATGGTCATGATCGTTCGTCGGATGTCGGCGTGCTCGATGATCGGGCTCATCTCGCCGCGCTTGGCACTCGGACCCCGGCCCTGGGTGCGCTCGCTGGCATAGGCGATTGCGCGCTGGGTCGCGCGTTCGGCGAGCGCCACGCCTTGCAGACCGACGCCGAGACGTGCTGCGTTCATCATGATGAACATGACGTTGAGGCCGCGGTTTTCTTCTCCGACCAGATAACCGATGGCGCCACCGTTCTCGCCGTACTTGAGGGTGCAGGTCGGGCTCGCATGAATGCCGAGCTTGTGTTCGACGCCGGCTGTGACGACATCGTTGCGCTCACCGAGTGAGCCGTCGTCATTGACAAGGAATTTCGGCACCAGGAACAGCGAAATGCCGCGCGTGCCTTCGGGCGCATCGGGCAGGCGGGCGAGCACCATATGCACGATGTTCTCGGTCAGATCGTGATCGCCATAGGTGATGAAGATCTTGGTGCCGAAAAGGCGGTAGGTGCCGTCATCCTGGCGTTCGGCACGCGTGCGCAGAAAGCCGAGGTCGGAGCCGGCATGCGGCTCCGTCAGGTTCATGGTGCCCGACCATTCGCCGGAGACCATTTTCGGCAAATAGGTTTCGATCAGGTCTTTCGAGCCGTGCGCCTTGAGGGCGGCGATGGCGCCCATGGTCAGCAGCGGACAAAGCCCGAACGACAGGTTGGATGCATTCCAAATTTCAGACGTTGCCGAAGCGACGATTTCAGGCAGATCCTGGCCGCCATGCGCTTCGGGGCCGGTCAGCGCGTTCCAGCCGGCCTCGCAATATTGGCGGTAGGCGTCGCGCCAGCCTTCGGGCGTGATCACCCGGCCATCCTCGAGGCGTGAGCCGGTCTGATCGCCCTTCTGGTTGAGCGGATCGAGGATATCGGTGCCGAATTTGCCGGCCTCTTCGACGATCGCGCGCAGTGTACCTTCATCGAGCCCGTCATAAATGCCGCGCTGCATCAGGTCGGGCAGATCGGCGGCGGACTTGAGCGCAAACAAAATGTCTTCTACTGGAGCTTGGTAAGTCATGCGCGGCCTCGGTCGGTTTGCGTCGTTCGTCCGCGACCATACTGATTTGGTGCGCGTATGTCATGCAACACGATTGCCCGCTCAACGGCCATTTCGACACTGCAGATGCGCGTTCTGAGAGCCACTGACCAGCACATCGAAAGCGCCGCCGAGGCGCTCAGAGCGGGCGAGTTGGTCGCGTTTCCGACCGAGACCGTCTACGGCCTCGGTGCCGATGCGCTGAACGGAGAGGCGGTCGCGCGGATCTTTGCCGCGAAGGGCCGGCCGAGGTTCAATCCGCTGATCGTCCATGTCGCCGATCAGGCTGCTGCAAGACGGCTTGCCGACTTGCCGCCGCTTGGCGAAATGCTGGCCCGGGCGTTCTGGCCGGGCAGCCTGACCATGGTGCTCGAGCAAAGGGTGGGCAGCGGTTTGTCGGATCTGGTTTCTGCCGGTCTGACAAGTGTGGCGATCCGCGTGCCCTCACACCCGGTGGCGGTCAGGCTGATCAAGGCCACGGACCGTCCGCTGGCCGCCCCGTCTGCCAACCGGTCCGGCCACGTCAGTGCGACCACCGCCGAGCATGTCGTTGCGGACTTCGAGCCTGTCACCGGCCCCAAGCCGTCGATCATTCTCGATGACGGGCCGACCGCATTTGGGATCGAGTCGACGATTGTCGATGTTCGCAGTGGTGCCGTCCGCCTGCTCAGGCCGGGCGCTGTGCCGAGCGAGGCGATCGAGGATGTCACGGGAGTGGCGCTTGAAATGGTTTTGCCGGAGGTGGGCTCAGGCGGTGATGCGCGCTCGTCGCCGGGCCAGCTTGAAAGCCACTATGCGCCCCGCAAAACGGTTATCGTGAACGTCAGCCAGCCGGCAGCCGATCAGGCGCTGCTGGCATTCGGCGCCAACGTGCCGAACCATGCCGGACCTCTGATCAACATCAGCCCGTCAGGCGATTTGATCGAGGCGGCCGCCAATCTGTTCGCAGCGTTGCGGGAGCTGGATCGGTCGGAGGCCGGCGCGATCGCGGTGATGCCGATCCCCGACCGCGGCCTCGGCCGGGCCATCAACGACCGTTTGAAGCGGGCCGCCGCACCGCGCTAGATCATTTCCGACTTATGTGGAAATGGATCTATCTGTCTTTTCTCTCACGGCTATTCGGCCTAACGGCCGGCCTCCGAGGGGCGCCGCAATGCGGCGGGTCGCCTGCGCTCCCTCGGGGCGATTCCGGCTAAACCGGAAACGCTCTAAAAGCGTGCCGCATAAAGTGCTCTTCGCCTCAGCATTTTCTTGCTCACGGCTATTCCTCCCTGCGCTTAAGCCTCCGCAGGGGCGGCACTCGTGCCGGGTCGCGTTTGCGACCTTGCAAAACGAACCCGGTTTCGATGTGACTGGGATTAGAAATTGGTCAGGCGCGGTAGGTCTCGTAGTCGCGCTGGGGCTGCCCACGGTTCTCGTAGGTCTCTTCGACCCGTTCCTCGCGTTCCGGCATCTCGACACGCCGCTGCGGTATACCCCAGCCGCGATCTTCCTCGTCCGCGCCACCCCAGCTCGCGCCGTACCAGTCGTTGGTTCCGTAAAGCCAGATCTTGAACCGGCTCCAGCCGTCCTGGCGCTCGGTCAGCGTCGACTGGATGCGCTCCATCCGCTGCGAGATTTCGTCGATCTTGTCCGTCGGCAGTGACGGCGGCGTAATGGTCGGCTGCTGTTCGAGGGTATCGAGCCGCGAGCGGATCGCCGCGATGTCGGTGCGCGCCTCACCCCGCCAGTCGTCGATCGAGGTTGCCAGCGTGTGCTGGTTCGAGATGATCTTCGAGACGGCCTCGCCGATAAAGCCGTCGTCGGCGACGGCCGCGCCGTTGACGGTCACGGGACGATCGGCGAGCGTCCGGATCTGCATTTCGAGATCGCCCATGCGTTCCTGGATGCCGGCTAGCTTGTCGCTGGTCTCCGACTGGCGGTTTTGCATCAGGCTCGCAAGGCCCGCGAAGCGTTCGGCGACGGCTGACGTCACGGAAGCCGAGATCGCGTCCTTCTGGCGCTCGAACGTATCTGACACCCCTCGCAGGCTGTTCTCGACGAGTGCCTGAATGCGCTCCCCGCCATCTGTCTGGCCAAGCAGTGCATTACCGATCTGGGCGATTTCTTCGCGTACTCCGGTGGTGAGTTCGTGGAACCGCTCTTCCTGGCGTTCGAACTGGTTTTCGAGACGCTGCTGGCGATCGCCAATGCCCTCTGCAACCAAATTCAAGTCGCCGGTACGCGTGTCGATCTCACGGACCTGGCCGCCCAAATGCTGCAAGCTGTTCTCAATGTCGCGCAGTCCCGACATGACGGGGCCTAGTTCGAAATGCCCGGCCGGGCTGTCAGCAATTAGTTTTTCGATCGCATCGAGCTTTGCAACCATGCGATCGGTGTCGATCGGCCTGGCCTGGCTGGAAGCATGGTGCTGGATACGCCGTTCCATTTCGGAGAGGCGCTGCGGCAGGGATGTGAGCAGGTTTTCGAGACGGTCGAGGCGTTCGTCGCTGACCGTGCCGCCATCCCCGAGGGGGCGACCGTCGAGGTCGTCGACCAGGTTTTCGAGGCTCGTCAGGCGATCGCCCAGCACCGTCCAGGTGCGCGCCAGTTCGGTGAACTTGGTGTCCATCGAGCGTTCGAGGCGGCCCATGAGATAGAGGATCTCGTGGGTGTCTTCGACGTTGGGATCGTCGACGCCATTGGGTGGCAGCGGCTGCGGATAGCTGATCGGCTGGCTGCCGTTGGTGCCGCGGATTTCATCGAGCAGAGTGCCGAAGGTCTTGCGGTTGAGCGCAATGTCGTCGGTCAACTCGCGGATCGCGCGTTCGAGCGCATCGATGCGGGTGTTCTGCAGCGTGTCGGTGACGCTTGGCGGCACCGTCGAGGAACGCGGCGTCTCGCCGACATGGTGGCTGCCGGCGCTGACCCGGACCTTTTGGCGGCCCTCATCAGGGCGCGGTGCAGCGCTCCCCATATCACGGATATTGAAATCCGTACGGTGGCGCGAAAGCAGCTTACGGCTGGCGTTTTCTCGGCTCATATCGAATAACGCTTCCAGGATGTCTTCGGTTGTGACAGGCGATCGGCGCGCATAGGCCTGATCGGCGGCATGTTGGAGAACTTCCTCGAACTCGGCAGATTTCAGCGGCGAACTCTTGCCATCTGCTTTACCCGCAGGAACTTCCTCTAGAATAATGGCAGTACTTTCACGTCTTAATGTAGAAACATGGATGTTATGTGCATAGAGAACATCCGACGTGTCCTCGATCTGGGTCATGGCGTGCACGAGGTGTTCGAGCCCGACTTCGGCCGCGCCCAGGATGACGGCCAGATCGAATGCCTGGTTGCAGAGCGCGAGGACCGTATCATCGACCCAGATCGGCTGGCTTTCATCAGCCTGCTCGAGCGCTCGCGACAGCCACGCGTTCGACGGCGATGCCGCAGCACCACGCCCACCGCCGTGCGGGATCCGCAGATCCAGATCTTCGCCCTTGTACACCATGGTCCAACTTTTCCCGACAGCAGGGACCAGCAAAACCCTTTCGGAGCCGACTAAACCACTTGTCGTGCCAGCCCGGCGGCCAGCCGACATCAGTCCGAATTGATCTCCAGGCCAGCGACCCTGAGGACCGTCATAGCTTTGGAACCAACAGCGAACATGACCCAGAAATCAGCGAATTTCCACTCTTAATTCTCAATCATGTATTGACTGTGGCATTGCCGTTATCGTTGTAGCCGGATTCACGCGCGGCCGGAAAGGGGCGCTGTCAGACATGGTCAATGGGCGGGCGTGTTCCTGCACCGCGGGCTTGAACTGCAATCATAACCGGCAGGCTAGTTCCGGCCGGTCAGCAGCCGGCGTGTCGCGGCCGCAACATCCTGGTGGCGCATGAGGCTCTCGCCGACCAGGAAGGCATGAACGCCGGCGTCAGCCAGCCGTTCGACATCGGCATGGCTCTCGATGCCGCTTTCGCCGATCACGATGCGGTCAGAGGGTACGTGCGGGGCGAGGCGCTCCGTCGTCTCAAGGGTCATTGCAAAGGTGCGCAAATCGCGATTGTTGATGCCGATCAGCCGGCAGTCGAGGGTGAGCGCGCGGTCCAGTTCGGCCTCGTTGTGCACTTCGACGATGGCATCCATGCCGTGTTCGCGTGCTGCGCTCGCAAGGTTTCGGGCGGTCGTATCGTCGATTTGGGCCATTATGATCAGGATGCAGTCGGCACCCCATAACCGTGCCTCTGCAACCTGGTAGACATCGAGCATGAAGTCCTTGCGCAGAGCAGGCAGGCTGGTCGCCGTGCGCGCGGCCGTCAGATAGTCGGGGGCGCCCTGAAACGAGGGGGTATCGGTCAAGACCGACAGACACGTCGCGCCGCCTTGCTCATAGGCGACAGCAAGTGCGGGCGGGTCGAAATCGGGTCTGATCAAGCCTTTCGACGGGCTTGCCTTCTTGATCTCGGCAATCAGTGCAAAGCCGCCGTCGTCGATGCGCGTGGTGATTGCCTCGGCAAAACCGCGCACCGGCGCCACGTCACCGAGCCGACGCGCCAACTCGCCGGCCGGCAATCGCTCCTTGGCTGCTTCGATCTCGCGCAGCTTATAGGCCGTGATCTTGTTCAGTATGTCGCTCATTGGTTCACTCTATCCGAGGAGCCGGCCAGATGATAGCTTGCGCCGGATGCGGTGCGCCGGCGCTCATTTGACTGGTCGGAGTTTGCCGGCTCCGCGTTTTTCCAATTCGCAAGGCAGGATGCCGTTGCCATGACAGCCAGCCATTACGGCCGGGGTCTGCCCGGTGCAAGATCCCCTGTGCGTGGCCGGCACAATTTGATCGACAGCAGGTATGCCTGGTGGCGGCTGGCCGTTTGTCTGGCGCTGAGCACGATCGGCAGCGCCGGCCTCTGGGTCGGCGTGGTCGTCATGCCCAAGGTACAGGCCGATTTCGGTGTCGATCGCGCCGATGTCTCGTTTGCCTATACCGCCTTGATGCTGGGTTTCGCCTTTGGCGGCATTCCGGCCGGGCGCATGGTCGACCGGTTTGGTGCCTTTATCCCGGTCGTGTTTGCTGCGTTCTGCCTTGGCTGCGGCTTTTATCTGGCGGCGCTGACCGGCAATGTCTGGCAGTTCGCGGTCATCAACGGTTTTCTGATTGGCGTTGGCGCATCTGCAACTTTTGCGCCCTTGATGGCGGACATTTCACAGTGGTTCGTCAAGCGCCGCGGTATCGCGATTGCCGTTTGCGCAAGCGGCAACTACCTGGCGGGCGCGATCTGGCCGCTGATCATGCAGCAACTCCTGGAGATGGGCGATTGGCGCCAGGCCTTTGTCGTGGTCGGCGTCGTTTGCTCGGCCGTGATGCCGGCGCTTGCCTGCGTGCTCATTCGCGAGGCACCGAGCGAGGCGGAGCAGGCGGCACACAGCCAGGTTGCTCAGACGCACCGCAAGGTGGTGGCGGATCCATCGCTGTCGCCGCGCTTCGTGCAGGCCGTCATCATGCTCGCAGGGCTTTCGTGCTGTGTCGCGATGTCGATGCCGCAGGTCCACATCGTGGCCTACTGTGTCGATCTCGACTTCGGCGTTGCCCGCGGTGCCGAAATGCTCTCGCTGATGCTCGCGACCGGCGTCATCAGCCGGCTTGCCTCGGGCTTCATCGCGGACCGCTTCGGCGGCGTCGTGACCGTGCTCTTGGGCTCGTGCCTGCAGACGCTGGCCCTCATTCTCTACATCCCGTTCGACGGCCTGATGTCGCTTTACATCGTCTCCGCCATCTTCGGGCTCTCGCAGGGCGGCATCGTGCCGAGCTATGCAGTTGTGGTGCGCGAATATTTCCCGGCCCGTGAAGCTGGCACGCGTGTCGGGGTCGTGATGATGGCGACTATCATCGGCATGGCGCTCGGCGGTTGGCTGTCAGGTCTGATCTTCGACCTGACGGGCTCCTACCGGGCAGCCTTCATTCATGGCATCGCCTGGAACCTGCTCAACGTCGCGCTGATGCTGATGCTGCTCTGGCGCGCGCGCCGACCGGTGCTCGCCGGTGCCGCGGCCTGAGGCTTGCCGCCTCAACATTAGAGCCTGTCGGATTTCCAGAAGGCTCGACATGTCCGAACAAGTTAGTGTTTGGTTGAGACATGCAATTCGCGAGCAGTTCGGGAGGCAGGGCTAAGATGAAAACGCAGTATCGTGTGGTGGTGATCGGCGGTGGTGTCGTTGGCGCCTCGGTTCTCTATCACCTTGCCAAATACGGCTGGACCGACGTTGCGCTGGTCGAGCGTTCCGTTCTGACTGCCGGCTCCTCCTGGCATGCGGCAGGCGGCGTGCATGCCCTCAATGCCGACCCGAACATCGCGGCGCTGCAGGCCTACACCATCGATCTTTTGAGCAAGATCGAAGAGGAGTCCGGCCACTCAGTTGGCATGCACATGACCGGCGGTCTGACGCTGGCGGGATCGCAGGACCGGTGGGAATGGCTGCAGTCGGCCTATCGGATCTACCAGACAATCGGTCTCGAGGACATCCGCCTGGTCACGCCGGAAGAGGCCGGCGAACTTTGCCCGGTCCTCTCGACCGACGGTATCCTGGGCGGCCTGTGGAGTGACCTTGAAGGTTATGTCGACACCACCGGCACCGTACAGTCCTATGCGAAGGCGGCGCAGAAGTACGGTGCTGATGTCATCGAGCACAACCGCGTGCTCGAACTCGTCCAAAAACCCGACGGCTGGCAGGTGGTTACCGAGAAGGGCACGATCACGTGTGAGCATGTCATCAACGCCGCCGGCCTTTGGGCCAAGCAGGTCGGACGTATGGCCGGCATCGAGCTGCCGGTCTCACCGCTCGAACACCACTATCTTTTGACTGAAACCATTCCCGAAATCGCAGCGCTCGATAAAGAACTGCCGCTGGTCGTCGACCTCGAAGGCTTTACTTACATGCGCCAGGACCAGCAGGGCATGCTGCTCGGCATCTACGAGATCAATCATCAGCACTGGATGATGGACGGCGCGCCGTGGGACTACGGCATCGAGCTTTTGCAGGAGAACACCGACCGGATCGCCGATGAACTCACGATGGGCTTCGAGCGCTTCCCGGTGCTGCAGACCGCCGGGTGTCAAGAACTGGGTGAATGGTGCATTTACGTTTTCACCGGACGGCAACCCGCTGGTCGGTCCGGTGCCCGGCAAGCCCGGCTATTGGTGCGCCTGTGCGGTGATGGCGGGTTTCTGCAAGGTGGCGGTGTCGGCAAGTCGCTCGCCGAATGGATGATCCACGGCGAGCCGGAGGCAGACGTTTACGGCATGGATGTCGCGCGCTACGGGCCTTTCGCTGCCAACAAGCGTTACATCAAGGAGACGACGGGCCAGTTCTATTCACGCCGCTTCGTCATGACCTATCCCAATGAGCAGCTGCCGGCGGGTCGTCCCCTCAACAAGGCGCCGGCCCACGATGCCATGTCTCAGGCAGGCTGTCAGTGGGGCGTAAGTTACGGATTGGAAGTACCGCTTTACTTTGCACCTGAAGGCTTCCAGGAAACGCCGACCTTGCGCCGCTCGAACGCCTTCGACATCGTCGGAGGGGAGTGCCGGGCAGTGCGTGAGGCCGTCGGCCTACTCGATATCTCGGGCTTTTCGAGGTTCGAGGTTTCCGGGCCCGGTGCCGAGGCCTGGCTCGATTGGATCATGGCGTCGAAATTGCCGGCTGCCGGCCGTATCAGGCTGGCCCCGATGCTGTCACCGAGCAGTAAGCTCAAGGGGGACCTCACGATCTTCAACTGGGGTGACGGCACCTGGTGGATCACCGGCAGTTACTATCTGCGCGCCTGGCACATGCGGTGGTTCAACGATCACCTCTCCGACGGCGTGATCTTGCGCGATATCTCCGAGGAGACGGTCGGCTTTTCACTTTCCGGGCCGCAGTCGCGTGAGGTTCTGGCCAAGGTCACCGAGGCCGAAATCGACAACCAGGCGCTGCCGTTCATGGCCTGTCGGCCAATGGATGTCGGCTTGGTCCGGGCAAATGTTGGTCGTTTGTCGGTGACAGGTGAACTCGGCTACGAAATCCACTGCCCGACCGGCGGACACATTTCGCTACGCGAGACGCTGCTCGAAGCAGGTGCCGAGTTCGGCATGCGCGAATACGGCTACAATGCGCTCAACAGCCTGCGGCTGGAGAAGAGTTTCGGCATCTGGTCGGCCGAGTTCACGCAGGGCTACACGCCCGGCATGACCGGGCTGGATCGCTGGATCGCCTGGGACAAGGGCGACTTCATCGGCCGCGAGGCAGCGCTCAAAGAGCGCGACGGCGACGGTCCGGCCAAGCTGCTCGTCACGCTGGAGGTCGATGCCGAAAACGCCGATGCCAGCGGCTTCGAACCGGTCTGGTCGGGCAAGCACCGCGTCGGCTTCGTTACGTCGGGTGGCTACGGCCATGTCACGGGCAAGTCGCTGGCGATGGCACTTGTCGATCGAGAGCATGCCGCCGTCGGCACCGCGCTTGCCGTGCATGTCGTGGGCCAGGAGAGTGCAGCCAAAGTCATTCAGCCGTCACCTCATGATCCGGCGGGCAAGGTCATGCGGCAGTGACGGAAGTCTACAGGCATTGCCGGCCCTAGTGTGCAAACTGCGTTTTGTCGGAATCAGCTCGAACGAGTTGCTACCGGCAAAACGCAGATAACTTGGCGCTATCAAGTCAACAAAGATGCGCTAGTGTTATGTTGCCGAATGACTTTGCGTCAGTCGGCAACGTTCCATCATTCAGCAAGAGTATGATTCGTCGAACCATCCTTGAGGCCCAGGAGCGGGATGGTTTCGCGGATGGCAAGGTATGACCAGATCTTTCGTGTCAGCTCATTGGTATTGCCTTTGATGCGATGCAGGCGGATTTCCAATTCGATGGACCACGCCTTGTTGCCGGCCTCCACGATAAGGCCAGCCTCCAGATCCGGCTTGACCAGGCTGCGCGGCAGCCACGCAATGCCAGTGCCGTCGCGAGTCCTGATGCGAAGCGCGCCCGCCATCGAATTCTCATAGACGACATGAAGCCTATTGCGAATGCCGCTCGACGTCAGCAGCGGCTCGATATGCTGGCCGATTGGTGCGGTATCGCCATATCGCAAATACGGTAGCGAGGGTACGGACATGTCATCCAGATCATAGAGCGGCGCGCCGTTGCTATCGCACCTGCAGACGGGAACCAGCGCGTCATAACCGATGATGAGAGACTCCATCGAGGGCAATCGATCGGACACGTCGGCAAATCTGCTGACGTATGCGATCACGAAATCCACGTTGCCTTGTTTCAGGTCTTCGACGCAGTTGGGCAGATCATCTGCTCTCAATCGCGACATTATCGGACCGTAGGCGCCCTCGAATGCTTGCAGCCAGGCCGGATAGAAGCGCCAGCCGATGGAATGTTGTGCGCCGAACGAGACGACGTACTTGTCGGGCAATTCCAACGCCTCGCGAACTTGCGCACGCTCTGCCTCCAAGCGGGCTATCGCCTGTTGACCTGCCTCGAGCATCTGGCGGCCGGCGGTTGTCAAGCTCACGGGTTGGTGTGAACGGTCAACCAACGACGCCCCAACCCACGCTTCGAGAGCCTTGATGCGACGGCTGAACGCAGGCTGGCTGATATTGCCCAACTGGGCGGCCTGCGAGAAGTTTCGGGTCCGACTAAGATTATCGAGATCTTTGAACCACGCCAGATCCATAAATCGCCACCATATGCAAAATTTGCATCATGCTAGGCAAACATAACATTGGATGCAAGCCATCGCGTTCGCTAGCCTCGGACTGCGCTATCTCATCAATCGACAGGTGCAGATCATGAACCGCGAGACGCAGGTTGCCGAGGATCTCGGCCGGATCAACTTCGATCGGTTTCCGAGAGTACGGTTCTGCCATAGTCCCACGCCGATCGAGCCGATGCCGCGGCTCGGTGAACTGCTCGGCGGCCCCAATCTCTATATAAAGCGGGATGATTGTACCGGCCTGGCAACCGGCGGCAACAAGACCCGCAAGCTCGAATTCCTGGTCGGCGAGGCTTTGCAGCAGAACGCTGACATCCTCGTCACACAAGGCGCCGTGCAATCCAATCACGTTCGCCAGACGGCTGCGGCAGCATGCAGGGTCGGATTGAAATGTCATGGGTTGCTCGAGCGACGCGTCGGCAACACGAAGCCGGCCTACGAAGAGACCGGCAACGTATTTCTCGACCGCGTCTTCGGGGCCTCACTCGAGTTCCGTCCGGCAGGCCTCGACATGAACGCCGAGGCTTCGAACGTGGCCGATCGGTTCAAGTCAGAAGGTATGCGCCCCTACTTCATTCCGGGCGGCGGTTCTAACGAAATTGGCGCACTCGGATATGCCGTGTGTGCGCAGGAGATCGTGGAGCAAGGCGCTGCCACGGACATCAAATTCGACTGGCTGGTGATGGCGACTGGTAGTACCGGCACACAAGCCGGGCTGGTCGCGGGTTTCCAGGCGATGGGCCATGATCTGCCTGTTATGGGGGTAAGTGTTCGCCAACCACGGGACCGCCAAATCGAAGCGGTCCGAGCCCTGACGCAGAGAACGCTCGTCAAATTGGCAGCCCGCAACACAACACCCGAGAAGGTCATCGTTGACGATGGTTATGTCGGGGAAGGCTACGGTGTGCCGGCGAACTCTACGCACGAGGCTATTGCCCTGGCAGCACGATCCGAAGGCGTGCTGCTCGACCCCGTCTATTCGGGCAAAGGGATGGCCGGCCTGATCGGGCTTGTGCGACAAGGATTTTTCAAGCCGACCGACAACGTCCTGTTCCTACATACCGGGGGCTCGGCGGCACTGTTTGCTTACGAGGAAGCCATTCTTTCTGCGATCGGGCCTAGCACCTCAGCAAACCGATGACCGAAACAGGCTGCCTCGTGCGGCTGCAACGGGCAATTGCTCGGTTCTCGTGAACACCCAGGCTGCCGAGGAGGCAATACCGAACGCGGAAATACGGTTTTTGCATAATCTGCCGACGGTTTGGAATGTGGTCAGCAGATTCCGTCAACTGAGGTGCTCGGGAACAAACCCGATGACCTTGAAGCATTCCACATGAGGAGGAAACGATGAAAAGAACAACCTTAGTCCCTTTCAGCAGCTAATGGCTGTGGGCTTGATATCAGGCCCAGCAATTGCCGCAGAGAATGTCAGCATCGGGGGTTCCGTCATGGACTGGCGCCCAAGCGATAGCCAACCTGTTGAAGGTCGTCGTCGAAGAAAAGATTGGTGGCCAGGCAAAGCTCGTGCCGGGCAACAATGCGACCATCTTCCAGGCGATGCATCAAGGAAAAGGGTGATATCGACGTGCATCCCGATGTTTGGTTGCCGAACCAGGAGAGTTTCACCAAGAAGTACGTGGACAAGGAAAAGACGGTCACGCTTGAGCAAAAACCCTTACGAGGGTAACCAGGGTTTCTGCGGTATCGAAGAAATTCGGAAAGGCGAACAACATCACAGATATCGCAGACCTCGGCCGCCCGGACGTGGCTAAGAAGATGGACAGCAATGGCAACGGCAAGGGCGAAATGTGGATTGGTGCACCAGGCTGGGCATCAGCCAATGTCAATGAAGTCAAGGTTCGCGATTATAAGCTACTGGATTTCATTGAACCGAGTCCGCGCCGAAGAAAGCGTCAAGACGGCTCGTGTGAAAGATTCTATTGCCAAGAATGAGGGCTATGCCTTCTACTGTTACAAACCACACGCGATCTGGTACATGTTCGACGTTTACATGCTATCAGAACCAAAATTCAATACTGCAAAGTACAAGATGGTGCAGCCATCAGATTCGCCAGACTGGTATAAGAAGTCGTCCGTGGCAACCAAGGATGCGTTGAAGCGCGTACAAATCGCCTGGTCGAATTCCCTCAAGAAGCGTTCGCCTGCCATTTCCGAATTCTTCGAGCGCTTCTCGCTAAAGGCCGAAGACGTTAGCTATTTCGCTTTCCAGATCTCCGGTAAGGGCCGCGATCCGGCAGACGTCGCCCGAGAGTGGGTTGCAAAGAACCCGAAGCGGGTCGACGCCTGGCTCGGGCTCTGACCCTCTGCAATCAGCGACAACGCCGGCAGGCGTTGTCGCGCAACCGATGGTAGGTCTTCGAGGGGGAAACCATTGGCCGGACCGACGGGACAGAGCGACGACGTCGTCATCGACATCGCCAATGTGTGGAAGATCTTCGGTGATCAGGCCGCCGCCGCGCTCGAGGCCATCAGGACCGAAGGCCTGTCCAAGGCCGAAGTGCTTGCGCGGTACAATGCCGTCGTCGGCGTTGCCGACGTCAGCTTCAAGGTGAATCGGGGCGAAATCTTTTGCGTGATGGGCCTTTCGGGGAGCGGAAAGTCGACGCTGGTGCGCCACTTCAACCGCCTACTCGAGCCGACCGCCGGCAAGATCACCATCGAAGGCACCGACGTAATGGCGCTCAGCCCGCGCGACCTGCAGGAGTTCCGCAACCGCAAGATCGGAATGGTCTTCCAGAATTTTGCGCTGCTGCCGCATCGCTCCGTACTGGACAATGTCGCGATGCCGCTTGAGATTCGCCTCGATCAACAAGAATGACCGTCTGCAGGCAAGCGAGCCAGCATCCTCGACATTGTCGAGCTTGGGTGCCTGGGGCAACAAGTTCGCCCATGAGTTGTCTGGCGGTATGCAACAGCGTGTCGGACTTGCAAGGGCTCTGGCTGCGGATCCCGGACGTACTGTTGATGGATGAGCCCTTTAGTGCTCTCGATCCGTCTGATAAGGCGACAACTTACAGGATGAGTTCATCAAGCTCTCAGATGTATTGAAGAAGACGACGATATTCATCACGCATGATCTTGATGAGGCGGTCCGTGTTGGCGACCGTATTGCAATCATGCGTGATGGCCGAGTGGTACAGATCGGCACGGCAGAAGAGATTGTTATGCATCCGGCAGATGACTATGTCGCAGACTTTCGTTGCCGGCATATCGCGCCTAAAAGTCGTCAGAGCACATGCGGTCATGCGTCCGGTCGCGGAGTTCAAGTCGAACGGCGGAGAACTGCCAGCGACAGACGCCGCGCGTCAAGGAAAGCGAAGCTCTCAGCAAGCTCATTCAGACTCGCAATCGACGATGACAAGCTCCAATTCTGGTGGAGGACGGTGGTGTCGATGTCGGTGTGATAACACGAAGCGACATTCTTGCGAACGGTGATCGAGGGGACGGAAGTCTCATGAACGACGGCATCAACCCGTTTTGTTTCCAAGGTTGCCGGAAACAGGAACGCGCCGCCCGCAACGAGGAACGGCGCCAGCAAGTTGCGCAATTCGTGCGCACCAACCCCGATTATTACGCCCGGCAATTCGACAATATCGGCAGCGAGTCACGCTTCTCTTGGACATTCAATTTCTGGGCCGGCCTGCTTGGTCCGATCTGGTACGGCGCACGCGGCCTATGGAACTGGTGCCTTGCGTTCCTGATCATCGAGACGCTCGCTTATGTCCAGCTGGCGAGAGGTCTTTTCGGCGACCTTGCCGCCGACGCTCGTGACCGCATCACCTCGATCGAGGCGACGCTGGCGCTCAGGCAGAAACAGCTCGCAGCCGCCATCGAGAGCGGATCGGAGAAGGTAGAGGTCTATAAGCGCACGGTCCAGTCACTCGAGGGTGCGATCGGCGGCATTCGCCTGGAGGCCGAGCAACTGGCCGAGCAGGGCGTCTGGATCGCGATCGGCGGTCTCGCGATCCTACTGATCGCCAAGGCAGCCCAGGCGGTTCTCGCCAACACATTCCTCGAAAAGCGCTTCTCTGATTGGTTGTCCGAACCATCCATACCTTCCGGCATGCCGGTCCGCCATATTGTCCTGAGTGTCATTTTCGTGCTGATCATCACGGTCGCGACGGTGATGCATTACAGCTTTCCCGGAGCTTTCCCGTTCCTCGCAAACTTCCCGACCCATCCCGACATCCGTTTGACCAGCATCGCCTGGGTCGAAGCCTTTTTCACATTTGCCGTGACCAACGGCGACGCCCTGTTCGACCTGATCACGCTTGCCATCCGATTGATGCTCGACGCGTTGGAGCTGGTGTTCGTCAAAACACCCTGGATGGTGATTGCAAGCTTCGTCGTGCTGTTGACGTGGCTGTCCGCTGGCCACCGCACCGCCATTTATTCCGGTGCATTCCTCGCCTACATGGGCCTGCTCGGCTTCTGGGAAAAGGCGATGACGACACTGGCCCTGCTTGGAACCGCTGCCTGCCTTTCGATCGTGATCGGCATTCCGCTCGGAATGTACTGCGCCCGGCGGCCGAGGTTTTACTCCTTCATCCAGCCGATCATGGATTTCATGCAGACCATGCCGGCCTTTGTATTCATGATCCCGGTCATCGCCTTCTTCGGAACGGGTAAACCCGCAGCCGTCGTCACGACCATGATCTTCGGCGGCACACCGGTCGTTCGCCTGACCGTTCTGGGCCTGCGCGGCGTGCCTGAAAATGTGCGTGAAGCCGCGATCTCGTTCGGCGCCAGCAACTGGTATCTGCTCACCCGCGTCGACTTGCCCCTTGCGAGCCCCTCGATCCGGGCCGGCATCAACCAGACCATCATGCTATCGCTAGCAATGGTCGTGGTGGCATCGCTGATCGGCGCCAAGGGCCTCGGCGAGGATGTCCTCGAAGCACTGCAATACGCCAACGTGGGCCAAGGCATTCTGGCGGGCTTTGCCATTCTGTTCTGTGCCATGATGCTCGACCGTATCGTGCAAGGTGAACGCAAGTAGCCGAGCAGCGGATTGCAAATGCCGTCAGACAAGCCCAAACAGATCTTCGTCGATAGGCCAGCTCCAGCGTCCATTGATGCGTGAAGAGGCTATCGATATCGATTTTGCGCGATCCATAAATTGAAGAAATGATATCAATGTCTTAACATATTTTCTTGGCGGAGGGGGTGGGATTCGAACCCACGAGACGGTTTCCCGCCTGGCGGTTTTCAAGACCGCTGCCTTCAACCACTCGGCCACCCCTCCGGTCGGTGCAAATCGTGCCCGAGGCCCCAAGACACAAGACCTTTAGACGGGTTTGTGCGCTACCTCAAGGGCTGGTGCGCCTAGGCGATGCGCGCGGCAGAAATGCGATGCCGTTTACGTCTCGTTAACCAATCTCGGCCAACCTCTTGCAACGTGTTCCAGGCTGACACCTTCGAGGGTGCGGCCGCCGCAGCGGAGTTGGGTTGTGTTGCGTATTTTCGGTGTCGTGTTTCGATGCCTGGCCGCGGTCGTTGCAATGGCCGTGCTCGGGGCTTGCAGTTCAGTCGGTGAACGGGGCCGGACGCAGAGCGTCGGGCGGCTGAACATGGTCGAGCAGCCCAAGCGAGCTGCGCCGGCACCAAGCAACCGGGCCTCCCGAACAGCCAGATACGATGCGCCGCCACCCTGGCAGGACACGGCCTCACGGCAATTCGACCGGCAGGCAAAGATCCGCTATTACCGGCCGCCCGCCGATCGCGATGTCGCGCGGACCGACCGGCCGCCGCCGCGGAGCAGTCGACCGCACTATGCACCGCCTGCGACCAAAGACCGGACCTGGCCGGTCCCGGTACAGCGCGGAGTGCAGCGGGGACGCCACCGGGACTACGTCGAGCCCGTCACACCCCCACGACGAAACGTCGAGCGGCGGGATCCATCCTATGCCCGGTCGGGGCAGCGTGCGCTGGATGGGCAGTGCCTGGCACGGCCATAAGACATCGACCGGCGAAATCTTCGATCCGAAACTGCTGACCGGTGCCCATCCAACTTTACCGCTACCGTCGTTCGCCTACGTCACCAACCGTGTGAACGGACGCACCGTTCTCATTCGCCTCAATGATCGTGCGCCGCCCGATCGAGATCGCATCGTCATTGTCTCGGAACGTGTAGCCCGCCTGCTCGGCGTTGCCAACGAGGCCCGGGCCGAGGTCGATCTGCAGTATGCAGGCCCGGCCGGAAAGGCTGCCGGCACGCATCACGAAGAAGCCTTTTTGCTGCGCCAACCTTGGTTCGGGCAGCGCCCGCGGCAGAAAGCGCAAGGCCGGGCGCCGGTGCGGCCGGGCGGGCAATCGCAGAGCTATTATCGGCCGAGCTACCCGCGCTGGGATGGCACGCGGCGCTATTAGGCCGCTGCCAGGTTTCTTTGTTCCCAGCCAGCGCGATCGGTCCGGCCGGTTGCAGGATTGGACAAGCGTTGCTTACGGTTGCTATTGGGTTGCGAATTCCATAGATCCAAAATCGTGCTGATGTGATTGGAAGCGGGAAGCGGAAATGATGCGCGCTGCAGTCGTTGTGCGGCTTTGCGGACTGATCGTCTTGGCGTGGGGCCTTGCGGGGGTGCCGCTCGCAGCTTCTACGGCCAATGACGAAGGTTTTCAGACGAAGGCGCGAAACGCCATTCTCATCGACGGGCAGACGGGCTCGATCCTCTATGCCCTTGACGCCGATCAGCCGCAGCCGCCGGCCAGCATGAGCAAGCTGATGACGCTTGCCATGATCTTCAAAGCGCTCGAAGCCAAGAAGCTGCGCCTCACGGACGAGTTTGTCGTCAGCGAAAATGCCTGGCGCAGGGGCGGCGGGCCGTCGCGCACATCGTCGATGTTCGTGCCGATCAACACGTCGGCAACGCTCGAGCAGATGATCCGCGGTCTGGTCGTGCAGTCCGGAAACGATGCAGCGATCGCCATTGCCGAAGGCATGGCAGGATCCGAGGAAGCGTTCGCGCGCGAGATGGAAAAGGAGGCCAAGCGCATCGGGCTCACCAAATCCACATTCGGCAACGCCAGCGGCCTGCCGCATCCACGCCAGCTGATGAGCGCCCGCGACCTCGCGATCCTGGCGCGCCATCTGATCTATTCCTATGCCGAGTACTATCCCTATTTCGCCGAACGCGAGTTCAAGTACCGCAAGTTCAAATTCATCAATCGCAACCGCCTGCTGTTCATGAACCTCGGCGTCGACGGTCTGAAAACGGGATACACCAAGCAGGCCGGCTACGGCATCGTCGCATCGGCGATTAAGGACGGACGGCGCCTGATTGCGGTTCTTGGCGGCATGAAGAGCAAGAAGGAGCGCTGGGACGAGGCGGTACGCATCCTGAAGTGGGGGTTCGACGGATTTGCACCCTTCAAGGTATTCGACGAGGGTGAGGTTATCGGCCAGGCGCGGGTCTGGGGCGGTTCGCAGATTTTCGTGCCGCTCGTCGGCAAGGGCCAGGTCAGCGTGTTTCTGCCACGCTATCCCGTCACCCAGCGTCTCAGGGGTGCGATCATTTACAATGGCCCATTGAAGCCGCCGATCCGGCGCGGTGATCAGATCGCGATGCTGCGGGTGACGAGTTCGACCGGTGCGCAAAGCCAGGTGCCGCTGTTTGCGGCCGAGGACGTGGCGCGTGGCGGTCTGACCCGTCGGGGGCTCGATTCACTTTTCCACCTGGCGTTCGGCTGGCTGCCTTGAGGCTCGTTGGCTGAGAGGCCGGTGATCGTGCGCGCCTACCATTTGCCGATTGCCTGCTGCCGCTGCCGGCCTTCCCGGTAGATCACGTAGAGACCTGCGCCCGTGATGATGGTGCTGCCAATCAAGGTGTCGAGCCCGGGCCAGTCGCCGAACACCAAGTAGCCCGTAATCGTGACCCAGATGAGCTTGCTGTAGTTGAAGGGTGCGAGCAGCGAGGCTTCCGCCCGCGCGAAGGCCTGCAGCATCGCATAGTGTGCGCCCGCCCCCATCGCTCCGGTCGCAAGGAACATGGCCACGTGCTCGATCGTGGGTGTCGTCCAGAAAAAGGGCACAATTAGACTGGCCCAGATGGTGCCGCCAACGGCTGTATAGAGTAGCGTGGTTTCGTGGCGATCCTGGTTTGCCAGCCGGCGGGTGACGATTTGGAACAAGGCGAATGAGACTGCTCCGAGCAGCGCCATGATGGCGGACCAGTGCCAGACCGCACCGCCGGGCCGGACGATTACGAGCACGCCTGCGAGGCCGACGGCAACGGCGAGCCAACGGTGCCAGCCGACCCGCTCGCCGAGCAGCGGCACCGATAAGGCGGTGATGAACAATGGCCCGGTAAAGCCGATGGCGGTGGCCTCGGCGATCGGCAGATAGGTCAGGCTGACAAACAGGCTCGCGATCGACGCCACCAGGAAACCGGAACGCGCGACTTGCAGGCCTGGACGGTTGCAGCGAAGCAAGTCGAACTTTCCGCTCAATCCGAAATGAGCGCTAACGAAACACGCGATGGCCACGAAATAGCCCCACACCAGCATGACTGCGTGCAGTTCGTCCGTGTAGAATTTGCAGACGGTATCAACCAGGGCAATCAGGCCGATCGCCAGAAGGAAATAGAGGATGCCCGAAGTTTGTTGGTGCAGCGCCAAGCAGGACCCTCACCTTGACGAAATGGCGGCGTGATCCGAGGCTGCTTCGACCTCGATGTAGAAGTTGGAAACCTCAGGGAAGCGCTCGCGGATGGCGGTTTCGAGCCGGTTGGTGGCGGCCTTGATATCTGTCGCGCGCGTGGTGTCGTCAAAGTCGACACTGACAGTCACGAGCACCGCATTGGCGCCGAGCTGGAGGGTGCGGATCTCGTTGATCTCGACAATGTGGCCGTTGTTTATACGCTCGTGGTTGATGATGGTATGCACGCCGTCCTGGAGTTCGGGGTGTGCTGCTTCACCGATCAGCAGCGCCTTGACTTCGGCGGCGATGAATGCCGCAACGAACGCCAGCACGAGCCCGATCACGATCGAGGCGAGACCGTCGGCTGAGGGCCAATCCATCAGGTGGGCGGCAAGAATGCCGGTCAGCGCGACGAGCAAGCCGATGATGGCTGCCAGGTCTTCGAGTACGATCGTAAAGAGGGCGGGGTCCTTAGAGCGGCGGAGTGCGCGCACCGCAGGAATGCCGCCGCGCCGGCGGTTGAATTCGCGCAGGGCAGCACGCAGCGCCACCCCTTCAAGGGCAATCGCGATGCCAAGCACGATGTAGTTGACGAACGGATCCTTGATCGGATGGGGATGGCGGAGCTTTTCGATGCCCTCGTAGATCGAAAAGCCGGCACCCAGCGAAAAGAGCAGGATGGCGACGACAAAGCTCCAGAAATAAAGCTCGCGTGCGTAGCCGAACGGATGGCGCTCATCGGCCGGGCGGCCCGCACGATAGGTGCCGTAAAGCAGGAGGCCCTGGTTCGAAGTGTCGGCGACGGAGTGGATTGCCTCCGATAGCATGGCCGAAGATCCGGTCCACAAGAATGCCAAAAACTTGGCGCACGCAATGGCGAAGTTGGCGCCGAGTGCGAGGATCACGATCGGTGTCGAACTGTGTGCTGCCACGAAAACGGCCTCTCGGTCTTTCGGGTGCGATTAGGTTCCGGGCTTATATCAAGTCGGGTGTGTTCGGACACATTCGCAGAATTGTCCAGGGTGCAGACGCCACCGGATGGATGCGTTCAACAGGAGTTGGGTGATCATGCTTTCTCGGATCGGTTTGGCAATTGGCCTGACTGCAATGTTTGCGGGATCGGTACTCGCCGGCAAGGCCGATGTCGTCGACGTCAAGGTGCGCAAGACGGCAAACGGCACGTTCGCCTTCGATGTTACGGTGCGTCATGACGATACCGGTTGGAAGCACTATGCCGACCAATGGCAGGTCATAGCACCGGACGGCAAGGTGCTTGGCACGCGCACTCTGTTCCATCCCCACGAAAACGAGCAGCCCTTCACGCGATCACTGCAGGGGGTGCGTATTGCACCTGAGATTCAGTCAGTTACCGTGCGCGCTCGCGACAGCAGGCATGGTGACGGCGGCGGCACGCAGACGGTCGCGGTGCCACACTGAGCCAGCAGGCCCGGCATGAATGTTGCACGCCCTGGGCTGCACTGAGCCGGACCAAGACAACCACGACGCAGCCTTGATCATGAAACTCGCCGCGCGCATCGCGCTTTTCGTATCATTGCTTATGCTGGCCGCCGCAGCCGCGGCTGCAGTTATCCTGCCTGGGCCGCAGCACATGGTCTGCCCTGCCTGTTATAAGCTCAGCCGACTGGCGCCCGATGACCCTGGCATCTATGTCGAAGCGGGCACGACCAACTCCGAGCGGCGCCGGATTGCGACAGCAGTGAAGTTGGCACGCCGTGAGGTGGCGGAGTTTTTCGGCGAAATGCGCTCCAATCCGCGTATCGTCGTGTGCCGGACGTATGCCTGTGCCGGCCGGTTCGGCGCGAGCGGTGCCAAAGGTATTGCCTATGGCTGGCACGCCGTGCTGCTTGCGCCATCGCGCGTCTTCGAGGTTATCGCAACCCACGAACTGGTGCATATCGAGCTGCATTGGCGCATGGGTCTTATCGGCTGGGCGCTGGGTCGGGTGCCGGCCTGGTTCGATGAGGGCCTGGCCGTCGTCGTCTCGAACGATCCGCGCCTGCGCCAAGCGGTCGGCCGCCGGGCCGTCGAAGGCGTCATGCAGATCGAATCCTACCTGGGTGCCTGGGCCAAATACACCGAACAGGTCGGCTGGCGCGAAGCCTACGGCGCTGCCGCGACACGTGTCCGCCAGATCGAGCGACGGATTGGCCGCGACGGCCTGAAAAGCCTGGTTCGCCGGCTCGTTAACGAGGGCAATCTGGCCGAACTGATGATGCGAGCCGAAGCCGGTGAGCGGATCTGACGTCCGCAACGACGCCGCGGTGCTCAGTTTGACGTCGTCTCCCAAATCCACACAAAAATGGCGCGATCCCCCGCGGTCGCGCCAATCGGTTATTGTGTTCCCTGGCCGCTCTTTGCGGCCAGCGGCTAGATTAGCCCGAGTACCAGGGCTGCAAGGAAAATGAATGAAGCCATTGCAAGGGCTACGTTTAGTCTTGTTCTCAGTTCCATGGCGTCCTCCTAGTGACAGTCAACTCCGCCACACAACGATGGGAACGACTGAACGCACACAATGACTGTTCCCACCGGTTAACCAAATTTTATGAAGCCTTTTGGCTGCAGTGCAAGTAAAACATGTAATGCAGTGCAAAATGTCTCAACGAGCATTTGCATGCACGATAAATGCATATATTCGCATGTGTTGAGCCAATATAAACCTGCAGCAAACCTTCCGCCTGATCTTCTGCGGTGCCAAAGCACCAACCGCTCTGCCTGGGGCATGGCTGAGTAGCGATTTTGCAGTGCAACAAGGCCGCCAACACAAATTGTGCATAAATATTTCAGGTGCCATCGGCGCTGAGCGGCTGTGCCGGCGAGTGACTGCCTGTGAAATCGCGGCTTGCGCCGGACGTCAGGAGCCCTAAATTGAACGGATGGACACGAGCGACGCTCGACGATCATCGGCACTGGAGACATTCATGGCGTCCACACAGCCGCACGCGAGACCCGCGGAAGGCGACCTTGCAGCACTTGATCCGATCTGGGACTCGGTCAGGGCGGAGGCGCAGGCTGCGATTGAACTGGAAGACGTACTTGGCAGCTTCTTCTACGCCAACGTAATCGGCGCCAAGAGCCTCGATGACGCGATCATCAGACGGGTGACGCAGCGCTTCGCGAACTCCGAGGTCGAGGCCGGAATCGTGGCGGAGACGTTCCGCGAGGTACTCGGAGTGACACCGGAGCTTGGCCGGGCTTTTCGCGCGGATCTCGCCGCTGTTTTCGATCGTGATCCGGCTTGCGAGCGCTATATTGAACCACTGCTGTACTTCAAGGGCTTTCATGCGCTGGTCACGCACCGTTTTGCCCATGAGCTTTGGAATAGCGGCCGGCGCGATCTGGCCTTCTATCTGCAGAGTCAGGCGTCGAGGATCTATTCAATCGATATCCACCCGGCTGCCCGTATCGGGATCGGCATTATGCTCGATCACGGCCATGGCCTGGTGTTCGGCGAGACCTGCGTGATCGGCGATAACGTCTCCATCCTGCATGGCGTGACGCTTGGCGGTAACGGCAAGGAGGGCGGCGACCGCCATCCGAAAATCGGCTCCAATGTGCTGATCGGCGCCGGTGCCAAGGTGCTCGGCAACATCCAGATCGGCGAGTGCGCGCGGATTGCAGCCGGCAGCGTTGTCCTCAAGGATGTGCCGCCGCGCACGACCGTTGCCGGCATCCCAGCCGAAATCATCGGATCGGCCGGTTGTCCGGAACCGGCACGCACGATGGAACACCGGTTCTGAGAATCGTCTCTGCAATCTGTCTGGCAGATTTCGACGAGCGAGCACCAGCGACAATGGTGCTTGCCCGGACAAGCGGACATTGGCCGGGCGCACGCAATGCGCTATCAGGGGGCGACTGCACCAATCCAATGGCCCGAGGAGAGATCAATTGAGCATGAAAGAGGATGTGCCGCGGCTGGAACGCTATCTGCGCAAAGTGTTCGGCAATCAGAACCTGAAAGTCGTGATGCATCCGAAAAAGAACGACATGGCCGAGATCTCGATCGGCGAGGAGTTCCTCGGACCGGTCTACCGCGAGGAGGAAGACGGCGAGGTGAGCTATCAGCTGCAGATCGCGATCCTCGATATCGATCTCGATGAGGCTTGAGCCTTGGCCGGCGATTTCACCCTGCTATCCAGACCAAAAAGAGATTTGCGATGACACTTGCCTCACTTGATGACACCCGTGTTCAAACACCTGCATCCGGCAACTACTGGGTTGCACCGAATGCGACGGTGATCGGCAACGTCATTCTGGAGGAAGATGCGAGCGTCTGGTTCAACACCGTGATACGCGGCGATAACGAAACGATACGCATCGGTGCTGGATCGAATGTCCAGGAAAGCTGCGTGCTGCACACGGATCCAGGGTTTCCCATGCACATCGAACCGGAAAGCACGATCGGTCATATGGTGATGCTGCACGGCTGTACGATCAAGACGGGCAGCCTGGTGGGTATCGGTGCGATTGTGCTCAATGGTGCGGTGATCGGCGAGGAGAGCCTGATCGGTGCCGGCGCCCTGATCCCCGAGGGCAAAGTCATCCCGCCACGCTCGTTGGTGATGGGAACACCGGGAAAAGTTGTGCGCGACATCACCGATGAGGACGTCGAGCGCATCCGCCACAGCGTCGCCGTATACAAACGCAACTGGCGCCGCTTCAAGGCCGGCATGGCCGAGCAGGGTGAGTGAGGCTCGTTGAAGGATTAACCCGGAAGCGATGTCCAGCGAATTCGTCATGCGGCAACCCTGCATGTCCTCATCCTAACCCCGAGAACGACGGGGAGCGGCAACTCTGCTCATCGCTTTTCGCTTTGCCATTGTTTCATCGCCTGGGCCATGATGTCGGCAGGTGCCAACTGAACCAATGGAGACTTGGAGCATGGCGTGGCGGATCGGGGTCGATATTGGCGGCACGTTCACGGACGTCGCGCTGGTCGATGAAGCGAGCGGCCGCATCGGCGTCGCCAAGGTGCCGACGACGCCCGACGACTTCGGCAGGGGCGTGTTCGACGGGCTGAATGCCGTCATGGACAAGTATTCGGTCGCCGCCGCCGACGTCGGGTTGCTTTCGCACGCAACGACGGTGGTGACCAACGCGATCCTCGAGGACAAGGGTGCGCCGGCAGCGCTGATCATGACGCGCGGCTTTCGCGACATCCTCGAACTCAGGCGCTCGGCGCGGTCCGATCTCTACGACCTGTTCCAGGACCCGCCGCACACCCTGATCCCGCGCCGCAACCGCCTCGAGATCACCGAACGCATCGGTGCGGACGGCAATGTCGTCACAGCCCTTGCCGAAGACGAGATTGCCGGTCTGATCGAGGATATCCGTGCGCGTGACGTACAGGCCGTTGCCGTCTCGCTGTTGTTCTCGTTCCTCAATCCCGCCCATGAGCAGGCGCTCGGTAGGGCATTGCGTGAAGCATTTCCCGGTATGCCGGTCTATCTTTCCTCGGAAGTGTTGCCGGAAATCCGCGAATTCGAGCGAACCAGCACGACGGCGGTTTGCGCCTATGTCGGCCCGATCCTCGCCTCCTATCTGGCGCGACTGGAAGAGACCGCAACGGGCCTTGGTTTGCCGCCGCTTTATGTGATGGGCTCGAACGGCGGCGTGTTCGAAGCGGCCGAAGGGGTGTCAATGCCGGCGATGGCGGTCGAATCGGGACCTGCCGCAGGAGTCGTTGCCGCGAGCCTGATCGCCAACCAGACGGGCAAGCGCGATATCCTGTCGTTCGACATGGGCGGCACGACGGCCAAGGCCAGCCTGATACGAGATGGCCGCTATGAAACGACGCCCGAATACGAGGTCGGCGGCGGTGCCAGCGGCAACCGCTGGATGAACGGCACCGGTCATCCGATCCGCGTGCCGGTGATCGATCTCGCTGAAGTTTCGGCCGGCGGCGGCTCGATTGCCTGGGTTGATCGTGCAGGGTCGTTGCGCGTTGGACCGCAAAGCGCGGGCGCGAACCCGGGTCCGGTCTGCTACCAGCGTGGCGGTACCGAACCCACCGTGACCGACTGCAACCTGCTGCTCGGCTTCCTCGATCAGCACTCGCTGATCGGCGGTGAACTGGAGATCTCGGTTGCTGCTGCCGAGGCGGCGGTTGAGGAAAAGCTGGCCCGACCGTTGGGGCTCGACGCACGCTCGGCGGCGGCAGCCGTGATCGATGTGGTCAACCACGAGATGGCGGAAGCGCTGAAGATCGTGTCGGTGCAGCGCGGCTATGATCCACGTGAGTTCGTGTTGGCAGCGTTCGGAGGCGCTGGGCCGTTGCATGCGGCTGCACTTGCGACGGAACTTGGCATGCGCGAGATACTCTGCCCGCCAATTCCGGGGGCATTCTCGGCCCTCGGACTGGTCGGCACCGACCTGAAGCGCGATTATGTCCGCACGTTTTTCACAACCACCGATAAGGCGGACCCGGGCGATCTGGGCCGCGCGTTCGACGAACTCGGAGCACTGGGTTCGGAGATGCTCGAGCGTGCCGGTGTTGCAAACGAGCGCCGCCGTTTCGAGCGCGCGGTCGATGCCCGTTATGCGCGCCAGTCCTATGAACTGACCGTGCCGGTCGGCCCGCCGCCATTCGATGCCGGCACGATTGCCGCGATCGCCGAAGCATTCCATGATCGTCATCGCCAGACCTACGGTCACGACAACCGCAGCGAGCCCGTGCAACTGGTCAACGTACGTGTCGCGGCGGTCGGTAAGATCCCGCCGCTGCATATCTCGGATACGCCGCCGACCAAGGTCGCGTCGGCGATAAAGTCGCGCCGCAAACTCTGGTTCCGAGATGCTGGCGAAGTCGAAGCCGACATCCTCGAGCGGGCACGAATGACGGCAGGAGCGACAGCCGAGGGACCGGTCGTTATCGAGTCGCTCGAATCGACCATCCTCGTGCCGCCCGGCTGGCAGGCCGCGATGGACGACGATGGTTTCGTGATCATGAGACCTTTCACTGAGGACTGTTAACATTTGCGACGATGAAACGGATCTGAACCGCTGCTTGCCCCTCACCCTATCCCTCTCCCCGTGAAGTACGGGGAGAGGGAACCGGCCGTGCCATTTTGCGTCGCGGCTGACAACACGACGGGCCAAGTTCCCTCTCCCCGTAGCGCCACTCCGGCGCGTACGGGGAGAGGGGTAGGGTGAGGGGCAAGCAGCGCCGGCAGGCTGGCATTGACAACCAGTTGTCGACGAACTCCTAAACGTCGGAAAACATCGGAGGCGAATGACCATGAACGATCGCATGACGAACACTACCGCCCGCGATCCCGCCGCCTTCGAGATCATGAAGAACGCGCTCTACAAGATCGCCGAGGAAATGCGCGTGGTGCTTGCCAAGACGGCCTATTCGCCGATCCTCAAATCCGCCGGCGATTATTCGTGCGGTGTGTTCGATGCCAAGGGCGAGATGGTCGCGCAGGGGCCGGACCTGCCGATCCATCTGGGCTCGATGCCCGATGCCGTCAGGGCAATCGTGACGGCCTTCGGGGCCGACATCCACGACGGTGATGTCTTCATTCACAACGATCCTTATTTCGGCGGCAGTCATCTGCCCGACGTCAACGTCATCCGTCCGGCGTTCTTCGACGGCAAACTGCTCGGCTTCTCTTGTCTTCGGGCGCACTGGCCGGATGTCGGCTCGGCAACGCCTGGCAGCTACGGCGCGGTGACCGAGATTTACGGCGAAGGTCTGCGCCTGCCGCCGGTGCGTCTTGTCGACAAGGGGCGCATGAACACCGACATCGAAAACATTATCCTCGCCAACGTGCGCACGCCTGATGAGCGCAAGGGCGATCTCGGCGCGCAACTCGCGGCGACGCTGCGCGCCTGCCAACGCCTCGAAAGTCTCGCCGAACGCTATGGCGCCGAGACGCTGATTGCGACCATGGGCGAGGTGATGGATTATTCCGAGCGCCTGATGCGCGTCATGCTCGCCGATCTGCCCGACGGCGAGGGCGCGTTTGCCGATCATCTCGACGGTGACGGCATCCCGGATGATGCTGACGGCAACGATGCGCCGATCCACATCCGCATGAAGGTTGTCAAAAAGGGTGACTGCATCGTCGTCGACTTCGACGGCACCGATCCGCAGACCGCGGGTCCGATCAACGCACCGCTCTCGGTGACCGCGTCGGGTGTCTACTGCGGTCTCAAGACGGCGATCGATCCGAACAGCCTGATCCCGCCGAATTCCGGCTGCTGGCGGGCTATTCGTGTGACGGCACCGAAGGGCTCGCTACTCAACGCCGAGTTTCCCTGCCCCGTCGTCTACGCCAATCACGAGATCTCGCACCGGCTTGCCGACATGGTGATGGGCGCGCTGGTCCACTTCTGGCCCGGACAGGTGATGGCCTGCAGTCAGGGTACCTCGGCGATCATGACCTTCGGCGGCGTCGACCCGCGCACAGGCAATCGCTACGTCTCATACGAGACCATCAAGGGCGGCTTTGGTGCCAGGCCCAACAAGGATGGCATCAACGTCATCGCCAGCGGTATCTCGAACACCATGAACACGCCCATCGAAGTGCTGGAAATGGCGTTCCCGGTCCGGGTGATCGATTACGGAATTGCGCCTGACACGGGAGGGGCCGGCAAGTATCGCGGCGGCTGTGCGGCGCGCCGGCGCTGGCTGTTGCTCGAGGGCGCCGATGCGACCGGAACGCTGTGCATGGAACGCATGACGTCGGCACCGTTCGGTCTTGCCGGGGGCAGGGCGGGTGCGGCAGCCGTCGTGACGATCACGACGCCCGATGGTGCAATGCGCAATCTGCCGAGTAAGGGCGCCTTCAAGGCGCCGGCCGGTTCCGTCATCGACATGCTGACACCGGGTTCCGGCGGCTTTGGCGATCCGGCAGATCGTGACGAGGCCGCAATCGAGGCCGACCTGGCTGAGGGCTACGTAACCACGGATGGTGTCGCTCGGGACTACAAAGCGTGATTGGCACGAACCCACCGCGTTTGATTTTCAGACGTCGTCCCGTTCACTGTTTTGCTGCAATGCGGGATGCCCGGCTTGCGGGCGCGCCGATTATCCTCCAATGTAAAGGCTTACAACAAAAGACGTAATCAACGTTTGAAATGGGAGGAAAACGATATCATGAAACGACTTATCTGTGTTGGCCTGGCGGGTGCTCTGGCCATGACCGGTGCGGCCGTACTTGCAACGGGCGCTGCTGCCCAGGAAGTCAAGGGCCCGAAGGTCAACTGGAAACTGTCGCTCTGGGGTAAGCGCCGCGCCTTTACCGAAGGCATGGAACACGTCTCGGCTGAGGTTGCCAAGCGTACCGGCGGCAACTTCAATATCAAGCTGTTCTACGGCGAGCAGCTCTCGAAGAGTAAGCAGAACCTCGACAACCTGTCGATCGGCGCTTTCGAGGCGGCGACCTTCTGTGCCGCGTATCATCCGGGCAAGAATGCGCCCTTGAACGTACTCGATCTGCCGTTCCTGCCGATCGGCGATTTCAGCACCGTGCGCCGCGTCCACGATGCCATATACGCCCATCCGGCGTCCGCGAAGGCGCTGGGCAAGTGGAAGGCGCGCCTCTACATGTCGAACCCTTTGCCCCAGTATGAATACATGGGCAAAGGCAAGCCGCCGCAGGCCGTTGCTGATTTCAAGGGCAAGCGCCTCCGTGCGCTGGGTGGCATGGGTGCTGCTGCCCGTCTGATCGGCGCCACACCGTCGACCATGCCGGCGTCTGAGACCTACACGGCGCTGCAGCGCGGTACGGTCGATGCCATCGGCTTCCCCTACAGCTACACGTTCGCCGCCTACAAGCTCGATGAGGTTGCTGACTGGGTGACGACCAACATGAAGCTCGGTACGGTCAACTGCCCGACGGTGTTCAACGTCGACGCCTACGGGAAGTTGCCGGATCAATACAAGAAGCTGCTCGATGACCTTAAGGATGGCGCCTACAAGGCCATTGAAAGCGCCTACATTGAGAAGGACAAGGCGAACGAGGCCAAGTGGAGTGCCGCAGGCAGCCGCATCAAGATGGTCAAGATCCCTGATGACCAGATGGCTGAGTTCCGCAAGATTGCCGGCACGCCCGTCTGGGAAAAATGGGTCGCAGACAACAAGGGCAAGTTCGCTGCCCAGGAGCTACTCGATCTCGTGCTGAAGACGGCAGGCATGTAGGTCTGCGATTGCTTCGACCAGATCAGGCCGCCATCCGTGCGGCCTGATTCTTTATCTACTCCAATTAAAGCCCGGCTAAAGGTGCCATGGACAGTACGTCTGAACTGTCGCCTGGAGCACGCATGCTCAAAGGCGTCGACGAAGCCTTCTTCAAGGTCGAGAAGCTGCTCAATTTGATCGCGGCACTGGTCATCCTCGGCATCATGCTGATCGGGACCTACCAAATTTTCGGGCGCAAGTTCCTGAACGCGCCGGTACCCGGTTACGTCGACTGGATCGAGATGATCATGACGGTCTTTGCCTTTGCTGCGATCTCCTATACGCAACGGCTCGGCGGCCACGTACGCATGGAGATCATCTTGGGGCGTATGCAGGGCCGCCTGCTCTACTTCTTCGAGATCTTCGGAACCCTGTGCGCCATCTTCATCATCGCCGTGCTCGGCTACTACGGCTACGAGCACTTCCTGCGCGCCTTCGAGATCGGCGACAGCACGATCGACATCGAGCTTCCCGTCTGGCCCTCCAAATTGCTGGTGCCGTTCGCCTTCGGGATCTTGATGGTCCGGCTCATCATTCAGCTGATCGGGTTCATTCGGCTCTTCATTCACCCCGATGCGGAGCCGATCGGTGTGCCGCATATCGAAACGGTCGATGAACAGGCACAGCACGAAATCGATGCAGGCCTTGCCGGCGAGCAGGAGAAAGTCGACCTTCTGGCCAAGAAAGAAGGAAGCGCGTGATGGACGAATTTACGGTCGGCCTTCTGGTCACGGGCGCCCTGCTCGTTTCCGTCTTCCTCGGTGTCAGGGTCTATGTCGCAGCCTCGATCGCGGGCCTTTTGGGGCTCGTCGCGTTGCGGCTGGTCGGTGGTGAGTCCTTCGAAGACGCCTGGCGTATCGGCGGCGGTATAGTCGGCACGATCCCGCACGGCAAATCGGTCAACTATGTTTTGAGCGTGTTGCCGATGTTCATTCTGATCGGCTTCATCGCCTATCACGCAGGCCTGACGCACGATCTCTTCAACGCTGCGAAGGCCTGGTTTGGATGGGTGCCGGGCGGGCTGGCAGTGGCAAGCGTCTTTGCCACCGCAGGATTTGCCGCGGTCTCTGGTGCCAGTACGGCGACGGCGGCGGTGTTCAGCCGGGTTGCGATCCCGCACATGCTCGACAGTAAGTACGATCGACGGCTTGCTGCCGGTGTGGTTGCAGCCGGCGGCACGCTGGCATCGCTGATCCCGCCGAGCGCCATCCTGGTGATCTATGCGATCATCGTCGAAGAATCGGTCGGCACGCTGATCCTGGCAGGCTTCCTGCCCGGCATCGTTTCGGCCCTGATTTACGCAGCGCTGATCATCGGCCAGTGCTCGATCAATCCGAAACTTGGCCCCGCGATTGCTTCGCCGCCGCTGATGGATCGCTTCAAGACGCTGCCGGGCACGATCCCGATTTTCGCGGTGGTCGCCATCATCTTCTCGGCCATGGCAGCCGGCTGGGCAACGCCCACGGAAGCCGGCGCGCTCGGCGCGTTCGTCGTGCTGATGATAGCGCTCTTCCGCGGCATGAGATGGCATTCGCTGCAGGATGCCCTGATGGAAACTGCAAAGCTCACCGTGATGATCTTCGCGCTGATTTGGGGCGTTCTGATCTTTGTGCGGTTTCTGGGCTTTGCCGGCCTGCCGGAAGCCTTTGCGCAGTGGATCATCTCGCTGCCCTATCCGCCTGTGGTGATCATGATCATGATCCTGCTCGGCTATGCTGTGCTCGGCATGTTCATGGACGCGATCGGCATGCTGCTCTTGACCCTGCCGGTGGTCTACCCGGCCGTCATCGCGCTCGGATACGATCCGATCTGGTTCGGTATCATCGTCGTCAAGATGTGTGAGGTTTGCCTTATAACCCCGCCGGTCGGTCTCAACTGCTACGTCGTCTCGGCGGTCAGGCCGGATATACCACTGGGCGATGTGTTCCGTGGCATCTTCCCGTTCTTCCTCGCGGATGCAGCAACCGTCGCGCTGTTCCTTGCGTTCCCGGGCATCGTGCTGTGGCTGCCGAACTTCGTGAACACGCTGTAAGGCAGGGGCGAAGATCGATAGCTTGATCATCTCGGCTCGGCATGCGCGATGGGCTTGTCGATGTGAGTGCGCGCGGTCATGGTGATGGTGAATTGATCTGACCGGAGACATGCCGACCATGGCCACGCCGACCAAGACCGTCGTTCGTTTCAACCACTTCATCGCGCCGGAATTTACCGAGCGCCTGAAGCGCGAACCGAACATCGACTACATCGAACTCAAGCAGGACGATGATGCGAGTTGGGATGCGCTGGGCCGGGCGCACGTCTATCACATTTCGGCTGCCAAGGATGAACTGCAGACGCGCTGGTGGGCGAACGCCGATCTTCTTTCGCGCGCGCCAAACCTGCTTGCAGCGTCCTCAGGCGGGGCCGGCTACGATACCAGCGATGTTGCAGCCTTGACGGCCGCCGGCGTTTTGCTCGTCAACCAGGCCGGCGGCAATGCCCAGTCGGTTGCCGAACATACGCTCGGCCTGATGCTCGATCTCTCGAAACGGATCAGCGAGACTGACCGATTGTTGCGCAGTGAACGCGGTCAGCCAAGAGAGTTCTTTATGGGCCGTGAGATTTCAGGCCGTACCATCGGTTTGATCGGCCTTGGTAACGTTGGCACCGCCGTCGCCCGCCTCGCCAAAGCCTTCGACATGCCCGTCATCGCCACCGATCCCTATCTCGACCAGGAGACGATGGCGGCCCGCGGTGCGCGCAAGGTCGAACTCGACAAGCTTCTGGCCGAGGCCGACTTTGTCTCGATCCACTGCCCGCGCACGCCGGAATCCGCCGGCATGATCAATCGCGAGGCGTTTGGGTGCATGAAGCCCGGCGTCGTGTTCATCACGACGGCGCGTGGCGGCATACATGATGAGGCGGCACTGGCCGAGGCGATGGATGCCGGACATGTTGCCGGCGCAGGTCTTGACGTCTGGGACATCGAACCGCCGCCGCTCGGTCATCCCCTCCTGCACCGTGACAATGTTGTTTCGACATATCATACCGCCGGTGTGACCAAGGAAGCCCGGCGGCGGATAGCCGAACATGCCAGCGAACAGATCGTCGGGTTGCTTGCCGGGCGCAAGCCGCCGCGTATCGTAAACCCCGACGTTTGGGACCATTTCGCCGAGCGCTATCGGAAAATCCTCGGCCAGGAGATTGCCTGAACGGCCAGCCTCGATTTGCGATGCTGCCACAATCATTGGTTGCCGGCCAGCCTGCAATGCGTCCGGTTCGCTAAATTGCAGACTATTACAATGCGACCAATCCTCCTAAGAGGCTCTTGGTGATGACTGCAATGTCTGTGAATTATTCCATCGATTTATTCAAATGCGAGGGACCTGGGAAAGGGCTTCACTACATATTTCCTGCCAACAATGCTGTTATGCTCGGCGAACAGCGAAAATGGACCAAGCACTTCCCGATCGGTATAGCGGCATAGAAATGCGACACTGAGCGACGCCATGTATGCAACCAAGAGCCAGGACCCGTTTGTCGGCACCGGCGCGGCTTTTTCAGAAAAGCGCGGGTTCGAGCGCAGTTCGCACCGCCGCATTGCCTGGGTTGCGCTCGATCTGGACCGTTCGGTGACCTGCCGAGTGATCAACACCGGTCCTGACGGAGCCCTGCTCGAATTCGATGGCGTGCCGCCGCCGGCCGACGAGTTCGTTCTGTTTCTCGATGACGGCGCAACGCAGATCCGCTGCCTCGTGCGTCACCGCCAGACGCACTCGCTCGGCGTCAAGTTCGAGCGGGTCACGCCGACGGTGATTAAGAAGGGCGCCGTAGGCGTCGATCGGCGGAGCAAGGACAAGCGCGTCAATCGCATCGACAGCCCGGCTCACACCGGACGACTGCTGTTTCTCGATTAATAGGTTGCGCCTCGCCGGTTTCCATTTTGTCGTGATCAGGCCGCCAACCCCGGCATCGCAAACCCCGACGCATCGAGCATCTCGACCAGATTCGAACGTTCCTCGGCAGTAAGTTCAACCAGAGGCGGACGCAGACGGTTCCACTCGCTGTCCTGGCCGTAGTGCGCTATCGCGGCCTTGAGGGCTGGGATCATGACGTAGGTCTGGAAAATGTTGCGCGTCTTGTTGAGCGCTTCCTGCTGGGCGTCGCCATCGTCCTGCTGCCAAGTCTTGGCAAGCGCCGCGATCGGGCCGGGATTGACGTTTGCGGTCGCCGAGATACAGCCCGCCCCGCCGCCGCGCAAGGCTGCAAGCAGGAACGATTCAGAGCCCGGGAATACATCGAAGCCTGCCGGCTGGAATTCCTCGAGCATCGCATTTGTGTTGGCCCAGTCGCCGGAGCTGTCCTTGGCGCCGGCGATCGTGCCGGGGAAATCCTTGAGCAGGCGTTCGATCAGACCGAGCGTGATCGGCACCTGGGCCACCGGTGGGATGTGGTAGAGGTAGATGCGCAGGCGGGCGTCGCCGACCCGGTTGATGATCTCGGCGAAGTTCCGGTAGAGCCCTTCATCGCTGACGCCCTTGTAATAGAACGGCGGCAGCATCAGGACGCCGCCGCAGCCAAGTTCGACGGCGCGCTTGGTGAGTTCGACGGAATCGGAAAGCGCGCAGCATCCTGTTCCCGGCATCATGCGCTCAGGTGGCAGGCCTGCTTCGACCAACGCTTCGAGGAGCCCGAGTTTTTCCGACATCGAGAGCGAGTTTGCTTCCGAGTTGGTGCCGAACACGGCGAGCCCGACATCGTTGTCGAGCAGCCAGCGACAATGTTTGGTGAGCCGGCCGGCATCGGGCTTAAGGTCGGTGTCGAACGGCGTGACGACGGGTGAGAGCACGCCTTTGATGCGGGGGGTATCGGTCATGTAGCGTTCTCTTTAGGATGGTTGAGGGCGTCCCACGGGAGCGAAAACTCCATCTAGAATTGACCTGGTGACGGCCAAAGGCTGCGATAGCACAGTGAAAGGAACGTGGCAAAGACAACAACAGCCAGCTGGGGCCACAGCCAATGCAAACACCAAACAAGCAACGCATTTGAGAATGACGTGCCGGCATCAGCATTTGAGCCTAGGTCGATTGTGGCGACAAGCAGCGGCTCTGCAATGAGAAAGGGCGCTATGGTGGAGAATAGGCCAACGGACAACATAGCTCTGGTGCCAAATCGCTTTGATCGGCTGCAAGCCGGGCTGTCGCTTAATGAACGGTGTGTTCTAACGGCAATAGCCGCAAGAGAGATGCAAGTCATTGGCATCAAACCGCTGACCACTACCGCGCCAAGAACCGCGCTCCACGATAATCCTGTGGGACTTGCAGCCCAAGTGGTTGCAGCATCTGCTGCCTCTACCTCTCCGGTCAGTTCGAGGTATGAGCTGAATAAGAAGATGATAAAAAGCCCAAGTCCATAGGTCACTAGTCCAAGCCATAACCAGCGACCGAAGTAACGCCACTCTGCTCCCCATAGGAACAAACGGGCGGGAGCTGGTTCTGAGCCCAAGATCAGATGTCTGTGCCAGCGAATTAGTCCCGATGCCAAGACCAATGCTTGCCACACCATGCCGCAGAGCATAATGACAATGAAACCAAGCAATACTGACGGTTGTCCTGCGGCCATAGCGATTTCCGCAGGGACAGTAACGGCGATCAAAAGTACCAGGATTGCAGGCCAAAAGATCCTAGTCGTTACACGCCAATGCCGAAGGGGTAGCCAGAACGCCGCTGGGATCAGTCGTAGAACCTGCCCCACTTACTTCGCTCCCTATAAGCGACGTTCTGAGCTATGACCGAATTTGGGTGACAGAATCTGAGAGAGGCGGCGTATCGTGGCGGTTATCGAGACCAGCCATGAACTCCAAAGGAGCGATACGCCTATGTCGAACACTACAGTCATCCCGCTGCGCCAGCCAGATGCAATCGATGATCCTCTGACTGAGGTGCTGCGTGCCGGGGCCCGCGAGTTGCTGGCCAAGGCCGTCGAGGCCGAGGTCGAAGAGTTTCTAGCCGTCCACGCCGGCCTGCGGACTGCCGACGGCCACCGGCGCGTCGTGCGCCATGGTCACGGCCCTGAGCGTCAGGTGCAAACCGGCATCGGTCCGGTTGCAGTTCGCCGCGCCAAAGTTCGTGACCGCGGTGGCGACGAGACGGCTGGCGAACGCATTCGCTTCAGTTCGGCGATCCTGCCGAAGTGGGCGCGGCGTAGCGCATCTCTGGATGCCTTGTTGCCGGTCCTGTATTTGCGCGGCGTCTCGACCGGAGATTTTCAAGAGGCATTGTCAGCGCTACTCGGCCAAGAGGCACCGAACCTGTCACCGCCGGTCATCGCCCGGCTCAAGGCCGATTGGAAAGCTGATCTGACGCGCTGGCAGAGCCGCGATCTGTCGGCGCGCCGCTACGTCTACATCTGGGCGGACGGCATCCACATTCAGGCCCGCATGGAAGAGGACGCGCAATGCATTCTCGTGATCATCGGCGCGACACCGGAAGGCAAAAAGGAGCTGGTCGGTTTTCAGATCGGCTATCGCGAGAGCACGCAAAGCTGGCGCGAACTGCTTGTCGATTTGCAGGCGCGCGGGTTGACCATTGCCCCGAAACTGGCAACCGGCGACGGCGCATTGGGGTTCTGGAAAGCACTGGATGAAGTGTTCCCCGGCACCCGTCATCAGCGTTGCTGGGTGCACAAGATCGCAAACGTGCTCAACAAGCTGCCAAAGTCGGTCCAGAAGCACGCGAAGGCTGATCTCGTGGAGATCTGGAACGCTCCGGACCGAGCCAGCGCGGAGACCGCCGTTGGCGTATTTGCCGAGAAATACCGGGCGAAGTATCAGCCGGCGGTCACCTGCTTGACGAAAGACCGCGAAGCCCTGCTCGCTTTCTTCGACTTTCCCGCCGAGCACTGGCAGCACCTGCGCACGACCAACCCGATCGAAAGTGTGTTTGCGACCGTGCGCCACCGAACCGTGCGCACCAAAGGCAGCCTCAGCCACGGCACCGCACTCGTGATGGTTTTCAAACTGGTGATGGCGGCGAGCAGGACGTGGCGCCGATTGAAAGGCAGAAACCACTTGCCCAAGATCATCGAGGGCGTCAAATTCACTGACGGTGTCGAAGCAACCGAGCCGACACGAAATGCCGCCTGATCAGACCATCACCCAAGTTGGGTCATAGCTCCGACGTTCTTCAACCCGGATGCTGGCCGATTATTCGGATCACACCGGACAATCCTTCGGAAACTCCGGCTTGCGCTTTTCCTTGTGCGAGGCCAGGCCTTCGCGCACCTCGTGACCGGTGAAGCCCAGCATCTCGAGCGCCGTCGAGGTGTCGAATGTCGGGCCGGCCATTCGGAGCCAGTTGTTGAGGGCATACTTGGTCCAGCGAATGGCACTTTGCGCGCCGTCACCGAGTTCGGTGGCGATCTCCATCGCCGTTTCCTGCAGCTTGTCGTCATCGACGCACATTGAAACGAGCCCGATGCGCTCGGCTTCCTCGCCTTTGAGCGGGCGGCAGGTCATCAGATAGTACTTCGATTTGGCCATGCCGCAGAGCAGCGGCCAGATGATGCATGCCGCATCGCCGGCGGCGACGCCGAGGCGGGTGTGGCCGTCGATGATGCGGGCCGATTTGCCGGCGATCGAGACGTCTGCCAAGAGCCCGACGACGAGGCCGGCCCCAACTGCAGGACCGTTGATCGCCGAGATGATCACCTTGTTGCAGTTGATGATGTTGTAGACCAGGTCGCGGGCTTCCTTCCAGGTCTGCATGCGGAAATTGGGGTCGTCGAGCATCCGTTCGATGAGGCCGAAGTCGCCGCCGGCCGAAAACGCCTTGCCGGTGCCTGTGACGATCACCGAACGCACCGTCGGGTCGGCGTCGATATCGCGCCAGATGTAGGTGAGTTGCGAATGGGTTTCGGCATCAACCGCGTTATAGGCCTCCGGCCGGTTGAAGGTGAGCTTCAGGATGCCGTCGGCGGGACGCTCGATCAGGAACTTGTCATAGGTTGCATAACGGTCGGTCATGGCGATTGGCTCCTTGGTGCGAGTGACGGCAGGGATCTTATCCAGTCTTAGCTCCGCGAACGACGCGGCACAACGCGACACGGGCGGTGCGCCAGCAACTTTTGGTGTCGGAACCGAGGTTGATGACACTGCTCTGATGGTTGGCCCTGCTTGCTTGACGCCTTGCCGGTTCACTCCTCTGATGGGCTCGGGGCTCCAATTGGGTCTGATGAACCAGGCGGTAGAGGGACATGAGCATTATCGAGCGTTTCGACCTCACGAACATATCGGCGGACGACTGTGCCCGGATCGTCGAGGCGTGGCTCGAAAGGTTTGGGCGGGCGCTTGCGGCCCGGGACGAGGCCGAACTGACAAGTCTCTTTCTGGCCGACAGCCACTGGCGTGATACGCTGGCGTTCACCTGGCACAACACTTCGTTTGACGGCCGCGAAGCGATCGTACCGGCGCTGATCTGCCATCCGGCAGCGGCCGGCGCGCATGGGTTCAGGGTTGCAGGCGGCCGTGCGCCACCGGCCATCGCCCGCCGGCTCGGCGTCGATGTCATCGAGGCCATCTATGAATTCGAGACCGAGCTTGGCCGCGGTGCAGGTGTCTTGCGCCTGCGTCCTGATCCCGAGGGTGGCTCGCGGGTATTCCGCGCCTGGGTGCTCTCGACGACGCTGCAGGAACTCAAAGGCCACGAAGAGCCGATCGACGATCGCCGGCCCTCGGGCGAGGCCTATTCGCGTAACTTCGGGGGCGAGAACTGGCTCGATCAGCGCAATCGCGAGCAGGCATTCGAGGATCGCGAACCGGCAGTCCTGGTGATCGGAGGCGGGCAAGCCGGTCTGGCGATTGCCGCGCGCCTCAAACGTCTCGATGTCGATACGCTCGTCGTCGACAAGAATCCGCGCATCGGTGACAACTGGCGTAACCGCTATCACTCGCTGGCGCTGCACAACGAATTGCACGTCAACCATCTGCCCTACCTGCGGTTTCCGCCGACCTGGCCGACGTACATCCCAAAGGACATGCTGGCTGGATGGTTCGAGTTCTATGCCTTTGCCATGGAACTCAACGTCTGGACCGGCACGGAATTTGTTGCGGGCAATTACGATGAGAAAGCGGGCTGTTGGCAGGCCAGGGTGCGAAAGGCCGATGGTCGCGAGCGTGTTCTGAGGCCACGCCATATCGTCTTTGCCAACGGCGTCAGCGGTATTCCCAAGGTTCCCGACCTGCCCGGTCTTGCCGACTTCAAGGGAACGGTTACGCATGCCGAAGGGTTTGGTGACGGCGCTTCGTGGAAGGGCAAGCGCGCGCTTGTGCTCGGCACAGGCAACAGCGGCCACGACATCGCCCAGGAGCTTTACAGCCACGGCGCGCGGACGACGATCATTCAGCGCGGTTCGACAACCGTCGTCTCGGTCGACCCGAGCGCCAAGCTCAACTATGCCCTCTATAGCGAAGGTCCCTCGCTCGAGGATTGCGATTTGATCGGCCAGGCCGGCACCTATCCGCTGATCATCCGCGCCTACCAGATGGCGGCGGCCCGCATGGTCGAACTTGACAAGGGGTTGATCGAGGGCCTCAAGGCGAAAGGCTTCAAGTACGATCTTGGTCACGACAACACCGGTCATCAGATGAAATACCAGCGCCGAGGCGGCGGCTATTATCTCGATGCCGGCTGCTCGGGCCTGATCATCGACGGTGAGATCGGACTGATGCAGTTCGAAGCAATCGAGCGGTTCTGTGCCGACGGCGCCTTGTTGAAGGATGGGACGGTCGCACCAGCCGACCTGATCGTGCTGGCGACCGGCTATCATTCGCAGAGCGAACTCGTGCGCCGCGTGCTGAGCGAGGACGTTGCCGATCGTATCGGCCCGGTCTGGGGCTGGGGTGATGACGGCGAGATGAACAACATGTGGAAGCGCACGACGCAGCCGGGGCTCTGGTTCATGGCCGGGTCGCTGGCGCAGTGCCGGATCTATTCGAAGTTCTTAGGCCTGCAGATCAAGGCGGTGGAGGAGGGCATGATCAGCCCCGTCCGCGATACGGAGGAGAGGGCATGACAACCAGCAACCAGATCACGGGCGCGCGCTATCTCGCAGAATCGATTGCCGAATGCGGTATCGATCATGTGTTCTTTATCGATGCGATCCTGCGCCGGGCGCTGATCGAGTTCGAGGATCTCGGCGTCAAGCGCATGCTGACGCATTCGGAGAAGGCTGCCGCCTACATGGCAGATGGTTATGCGCGCGTGCGCAATGGTCTCGGTGTATGCATGGCGCAATCCGTCGGCGCCGCCAATCTCGCTTCGGGCCTGCAGGATGCCTATCTGCATCGCGCCCCGGTGCTGGCACTGACGGGGCGCAAGCAGCCGATGTTCCAGCATCGCAACGCCTATCAGGAACTGATTCACGCGCCGCTGTTCCAGCCCGTGACCAAGTTCCAGGCCAACGTCGACGAGGCGGGCCAGTTGCCGCTGCTGCTCGCGCAGGCGATGCGTGAAGCGACCGAAGGCTCACCGCGGCCGGCGCATCTCGATTTTGCGGGGCTACAGGCCGAGTTGATCGAGACGGCATTCGTGCCGAACCCATCGAAGCCTTCACCGGAGCTCTCGAAGCTCAACCGCCATCGCCCGCGCGCTGCGGCAGATGAGATCGAGGCTGCCGCGAAGCGCCTCGCGGGTGCTTCAAAGCCGGTGTTCGTGATCGGCACCGGTGCGCAGCAGTCCGGCGCACATGCCGCGCTCAAGGCATTGGCCGAGCGCCTGTCGATTCCGGTTGCAACCTCGCTCGGTGGCCGCGGTATCGTGACAACCACCCATCCGCTGCATATCGGCGTGGTCGGCACGTATTCGGCGGCAATCACCAACCAGCTCGTGCATGAAGCGGATCTCGTCGTCTATGTCGGCTCGCACACAGGCGATCAGGTGACCAACAACTGGACGGTGCCGGGGTCGGCTATCCCGATCATCCAGATCGATCTCGACGCCCGCGAGATTGGCCGTAACTATCCGGACGTGACGGGTGTCTGCGGCGACCCGAGGCTGGCGCTTGAAGACCTTGACGCGGCGGTGTCTTCGCCGGCCTCCGGCTGGACGGAGTGGGCGAAGGATGCCCGGGCGCGCTACGAGGCCTGGTTCGAGACGCGGGCTCAATTCCGGACATCGAACGAGACGCCGCTGCACGTCGACCGATTGTGCGCAGCATTGAGCGATGCATTGCCCGAGGACGGCATCCTGGTCGCCGACACTGGTTATTCGGGCATCTGGACCGGAACGCTGGTTGAATTGCGCCACCAGACCCAGACGTACCTCAGGGCTGCCGGCTCGCTTGGCTGGGCGTTCCCGGCGGCGATGGGGGCGAAGTGTGCGGCTCCCGACCGGCCCGTCGTTGTGTTCTGCGGCGATGGTGCGTTCTACTATCACCTCGCCGAACTCGAGACGGCGCGCCGGATGGATGTTCCCGTCGTCGTGGTCGTCAACAACAACGCCTGCTTCGGCCAGGGCCTTTATCGTGTCCGTGCCATGCAGGGTGAGCGGCCAGGCAATCCGGACGAGTTGCTCCGCCACGGTCCGACCAACTTCGCCGACGTCGCGCGTGCCTTCGGCTGCGAAGGTCTTCGTGTCGAGCAACCAGACGAAATCGCCCCGGCGCTCGACCGCGCCCTCAACATGGCTGCACCGGTCGTCGTCGATGTCGCGACATCGATGGAATCGCGCGGCCCCGATGCCTGGAGTCCTCCCGATGCGTGAACTGAAATCCGTCGGCATCCTCGGTGCCGGAACCATGGGTCATGCGCTCGCCCTCGTCCATGCCGCTGGCGGTCTCGATGTCAGGATCACCGACAACAACCCGGCTTCGCTCGACCGCGCCCCGGCGCTGATCGCCAGCGCCCTCGATACGCTGGTTGCAGCCGGTGCCTTCACGGAGGCCGACCGCCAGGGCGTGCTCGACCGGATCACGACGGTGGCGAGTCTCGCTGGTACGGTGACGGGCGCCGATCTGATCGTCGAGGCTGTCGTTGAAAACGTGGATGTGAAGCGCGCTGTATATGCCGAGGTCGATGATGCGGCCGACGCGGATGCGATCATCGCCTCCAACACCTCGCATCTCGATATCTTTCCGCTCGTGCCCGACCGGCGTCAGCCGATGACTTTGATCGCGCATTGGTACACGCCACCATATATCTGTGATCTCGTCGATCTGGCGCCAGGGCCCCAGACAAAGCCCGAGGTTATCGAGCAGATGCGCGCGCTCTATGCCGGCATGGGCAAGGAGCCGATCGTCTTCAAGACCATGATCGAAGGCTATGTAGCCAACCGTTTGCAGGCCGCCTTGCACCTCGAGGTGTTCCATCTGCTCGATGAGGGTTTGGTGACAGCGGACGATATCGACCGTTCGATCCGTCACGGCCTGGCGCTCAGGTTTGCGACGCTCGGCGTGCTGCGCAAGGCTGATTTCACGGGCCTCGACATGATGCGCCGGGCGGTTGCCAACAAGACCTATCATCCGCCCGAGGTGACCGGTTCCTCACCAACGCTCGAAAAGCTGATCGCCGATGGCCGCGGCGGCGTCATGGCCGGTGCCGGCTTCTTCGACTACGGCGGTCGTCCTGCCGAAGAACTGTTCCGCGAGCGCGATGTCGAGTTGATCGAACTGAAGCGCGCGCTCGAAGCCATCGAAAGGAAGCGCAAGGCATGATCACGGCAGATCTCAACGGTAGGCGCGCGCTGGTGACCGGCGCATCGTCAGGCATCGGTCTCGCAACGGCGGAACTCTTCGCGCGTTCCGGCGCCAGGGTGGCGCTCAATCATCTTGCAGACGATGCGCGCGGGCCCGAGCAGGTCGCCCGCCTCAAGGCCGACGGCCTCGACGTGATCGCGGCGCCCGGCAACGTCGCAGTGCCAGGTGAGGCTGAGCGTATGGTCGAGACTGCGATCCAGGATCTGGGCGGCCTCGACTATCTCTTCAACAATGCCGGCACGCCGGTTGCCTCTCAGCCGGTGCCGCCCGCTGATCTCGACCGCCTTGATGAAGACTTCTGGCAGGCGATCCTCAATACAAACCTGATCGGCCCTTACCGCTGCGCACGCGCTGCCGCGTCGGCACTCAAGGCGTCGAAAGGTGCAATCGTCAACACCGCCTCGATCGCCGGCACCGGCCAGCAAGGATCGAGTTCGGCCTATTCGGCGAGCAAGTCGGGTCTTGTCAGCCTGACACGTTCGCTGGCCCGTGGCCTCGGTCCCGACGTGCGCGTCAATGCCGTGGCGCCCGGTGCGGTCAACTCGCCCTGGCAGAAGGACTGGCCGGAAGAACGTAAGCAGGCGTCAATCGAGAGGGCAGTACTCAAGCGGCGCTGCGAACCGGAGGACATCGCCGAGGTCGTGCTGTTCCTGTGTGCGGGCGGCGCGATGGTGACCGGACAGACGGTCATTGTCGACGGTGGGCTGACGTTGTAGGCGGCAAGCCGAGCTAATCATTTCGAGGCGAAATCAAGGAATACAGACATGTCCGATTTGCCCCACTCCCAGGTGCCGGGCGTCTACCGGCGCAGGGTTGGCGATATCGTGATCACCGCGATTGCCGACGGTTTCCTCGACGGTGATCTCGAGGTGCTGCGCAACATCGATACGGGCGAAGCGCGCGATATCCTGACGGCGAACTTCCGGCCGGCCAGGCGTACTGCGGTCAACACCTTTCTCATCCAAACGGGCGGACGCACGGCGCTGATGGAAACCGGTTGCGGGCCGTTCATGCAGGCAACGGCCGGCCGCCAGCTCCGGAACCTGGCCGCAGCCGGTGTTGCGCCCGGCGACATCGAGGCAATCCTGCTGACCCATATGCACCCCGATCACTCCGCCGGCCTGACAGACGAGGAGACGGGGCAGCGCATTTTCGAGAATGCCGAACTGATCGTGCATGAAAACGAACCCCGACACTGGAATGATGATGCCGCCATGGCGCGCGGCAATGAGCGCGAAAAGACGCTGTTCTTTCAGCTGACCCGGGATCAGATCGCACCCTACGCCGATCGCATGACGACGTTTGCAGGCGAAGGTGAGGTTTTCCCCAGCATCACCGCCATCCCCCGCCCTGGCCACACCCCTGGCCATACCACATACCTCATTGCTTCAGGTGACGATCAGCTGCTGATCTGGGGTGACATCGTCCACGTCCCCGAAGTGCAGACGGCGCGGCCCGAGGCCTGCATGGCCTTCGACGTCGATATCGCTGGCGCGGAAGCATCGCGCCGGGCGGTGTTCGATATGGCTGCAACGGACGGGGTTCTGGTAACCGGCATGCATCTTCATTTTCCGGGCTTCTCGCATCTCGTCAAAGAGGGTTCGGGCTATCGGCTGATCCCGGCTGCCTGGGAGCATGACGTGTGATGTGTGCGCGATTGATGACCTTGATCCGAGGAGGAATTTTCACAGTTGGGCGCATGCGAGACGGGCTGGACTGCCACCGCACACTCCGTCATTCCCGCGTAGGCCGGAACCTAAGCGACCATCCGCCGGCACTGAGCAAGCGGAGAGGCAATTGGGTCCCCACCTGCGTGGGGATGACGACTGAGGTTGTGTCTTCTGCGGTGCAAACTTTGCCCGGACTGCGGTGCGCCCGCGCGTGAATGACGGGCCGTTTGGGAATCAACTTCTGGGTCAAGGATATCATTGATTAGATCTGATCTGGGTTTGCAAGAGGCAAGGAATTCGGTGATGCCAATCTATGAAAACGGTGCCGTGAAGATTCACTACGAGGAGGCAGGCTCCGGTTTTCCGTTGCTGGTCATTCCGGGTGGCGGGCTCAATGCGACCATCGCCGGGCTCGCCAACCATGCCTTCAATCCGCTCGAGGAATTCAGCGATACCCATCGCGTGATCGCAATCGATCTGCGAAACGCCAACGGCGGCCGTTCGGAAGGTCCGCTCGAAATCGAGCGGACCTGGGACGGCTTCACGGATGACCAGCTGGCACTGATAGACCATCTCGGTATCGACCAATTCATGGTGCTCGGTTTCTGCATCGGCGGGCCGCTGATCTGGAACCTATTGAAGCGTGCCAGCGCGCGCGTCGTCTCCGCCGTGCTCGTGCACCCGAGCGGCTACAATTCGAGCGCACCGGATATCTTCTATCGCAACAACATCAACGGCTGGGCGCCGCAGTTTTGCGAGCGGAGACCCGAGGTCACGATGGACATGGCCGCCGAGTATCTCAACAACATGTACACCAAGCGGGCTGATTTCGTGTTCACTGTCAACCGCGATTTCGTGCGCAACTGCGAGACGCCGGTGCTGATCCTGCCGGACGATATCCCGGCCCATCCTTATGCAGCCGCCATGGAGACTGCGATGCTGGCGCCCAACGCGCAGGTCAGTCTCTACCCGTGGAAGGAAAACGACCGCAAGATCGCGCTCGCCTTGCGCCACATCCGGAACTTTATGCAGTGCAATACGCCGGCCGTGCGGGCGTCGGCCGGCGAATAGCCGGGTGCCTCGGCTCGGATCACGGTCAAAGGTCTGGTTGCAGCTATGCGGCAGCCTCGGCAACGACGCGCAGCGTTTCGACATCCCTGATGCCCATCAGGATCGAACCGACACTGCGGTCTCGAGATGCCGCCTTCCAGACCTGCAGCCGGTCGCTGATGCGGTCCGGCGGACCGACCAGTGATGTGGCATCGATCAGCTCATTGGGTACGGCGGCGGCAGCCTCGGTGCGACGGCCGGCGAGGAAGGCATCCTGGATCTTGACTGCCGCCTCTTCGTAGCCGAGCTGCTTGGTGTAGTCGTTGTAGAAGTTCTTATTCCGAGCACCCATGCCGCCGATGTAGAACGCCAATTCGTTCCGGATGACGTCGCGGCAGGCTTCGAGGTCGTCGCCCATTTGAATGCGCACGAACGGGGCGATGTCGAAGTCGGCGAGATCCGTGCTCCTGCCGGCCTTGACGCGGCCTTCTTCGACGCTCTTGCGCACGAGGTCGGCGCGCTCTGGGATCATGAAGATCGGCTGCACGCCGTCGGCAACGGCACCGGCCGTGCGCAGTCCGGCCGGCGTGAACGATCCGGTGTAGATCCTGAGCGACGGATCGGGATGCATGATCGACTTGAGCGCCTTGCCGAGGCCGGTCGTACCCGGTCCGGTGTTCGGGATCTGATAGAACTCACCGTCGAATTCGAGCGGCTTTTCGCGGGCGAAGATCTGGCGGATGACGGCGATGTATTCGCGCGTCCGCTTCAGAGGTTTGCCGAATACCTCGCCATGCCAGCCCTCGATCACCTGCGGGCCGGAAGGCCCGATGCCGAGACGGAACCGGTTGCCGGACATCGCCTGTAGCGACATCGCCGTCATGGCGGCACACGATGGCGTTCTGGCCGACATCTGCATAATGCCGGTGCCGACGTTGATTTTCGATGTGCGGGCCAGCACCCAGGCAGCCGGTGAGACGGCATCCGCGCCCCAGGCCTCGCTGGTCCAAGCCGAATCGTAGCCGAGACGTTCGGCCTCCAGGACAAGGCCCATGTCGGGACCACCGGGGGCGCCCTTGTAGCCAAGTAAGATGCCGAGTTTCATGGCCAGGACTCCTTGTCCGCCGACGATTGCCAGATCAGTACTGAATACGCGTGGTTGCAGCGCCGTCGACGACCAGGTTGGCACCGCTGATGTAGCTTGCAGCTGGGCTCGCCAGGAAGACGGCTGCATTCGCCACTTCCTCGGGCGTACCAAGCCGGCCCAGCGGACACCGTGCGACGGCGGCAGCATAGGCGTCCGGTGCCTCGCGCTTGCGCACGTCCCAGACGCCGCCTTCGAAGAAGATCGCGCCGGGAGAGACGGTGTTGGCCCTGATGCCCTTGGCCGCGAGATTGGTGCTGAGGCCGGAGAGGTAGCTGATCAGTGCGGCCTTGACGCCGCTGTAGGCGCGCACGCCGGCAGCCGTGTTGATCGCCGCCGTGCTGGAAATGCCGACGATCGACGCGGCATCCGATGCTTCGAGAAACGGCAGTGAGGCTTCAACAGCGCGGACCGTTCCCAGGATGTCGACCTCGAGCCCTCGGCGCCAGGCGTCGACATCTGCACCGCCAACGAGGGCGCTGGCATTCGGGATGAGGATGTCCAGGCCGCCGAGTGCGGTTGCCGTTTCCGTGATCCATTGGCGCAGTTCCCCGTCGTTGCCGACGTCGACAGCGCCGCCAATGATGGTCAGACCGTCGGTCTTGATCTCATTGACGGCCTGCTCAACTTCGGCAGGGCTCCTCGCACACAAGCCGACGTGGCAGCCTTCGGCAGCGAGCAAATCGACGATCCGCCGCCCGATCCCGCGTGTGCCGCCTGTCACGATCGCCCGTTTGCCTGCCAGCCCGAGATCCATGTCTGCCTCCCAAGGTTCGGTTATGCGACTTCACTGCCCATCAATCCCATGCCGCCGCCCGGATCAAGTTCAAACAGTCGTCGTGCTCAGGATGAAGCCAGGTCAGGCGCGAACAACGAGGCGATGTCGAGCGGGCGGTCGATCAGTCCCTGATCCTGCAAATGCCGCAAAAAGGCTTCGAGGACGTGACGGTTTTCGGCGACACCGTAGGGCCAGAACTCGGCCCCCATGAGCGCTCTGGTCGCTTCGATCTCGGCGATCAGCCAGGGCAGTATCACGTATAATGCATCGCCATCGTAAAGGCGGTCGATTGATTGTGCCTGTGCCTCGCGGAATGCTGCGAGAAGCTTCTGCGCGATGTCCGGATGGCGCTCGTAACAGTCGCGGCGTACGACGAGGAGATGCATGATCGGGAAGATGCCGGTTCGCGCATAGTAGTCCATCTCGGCAGCGCGCGGGTCGACGAACAAGCGGCGGACGCCGGCTTCCTTGCACTTGAAACCATCGGGGATCTCCGGTGACATGATGGCATCGATCTCTCCTGAGCGCAGCACGGCATCCAGCGTTCGCTCGGGTCCGATGTTTTCGATGCGGTATTGGGGCGGCGTCCTGAGTTCCAGCCGCTCCAGTCGTCCGGGCCGGTTCACGCCGCCGGTCAGCCAATCGACGCTATCGGCAGTGACACCGTAGTCGTCCTGAAGGATGCCGCGCATCCATACGGCGGCCGTCATCTGGTATTCGGGCACGCCGATCCGTCGTCCTGCAAGTTCTGCGGGCGATGAGATGCCGGAGCGGTCCGAGATGAAAACCGAACCATGGCGAAACATGCGGGAGGTGAAGACCGGTATGCCGACGAACGGGTTCTCGCCGCGCGACATCAAAATGCAATGGGCGGCAAGCGACATCTCGGTGACGTCGAACGCGCCTTCCTGCAATGCGCGCCAGAAGATCTCGCTCGGTTGGGCTTGCGAGAACGCGAGCCGGTAGCCATCAACGGTGACGTCACCCAGCAGCAGCGGCAGCATGCGGTCGTTGCGGGCAATGCCGATCTGCAATGTGGTGTCAGCTTTGGGTTCCATGTTCCGTCAAGTCCATCGGCACGGTTTCACTTCAGCCGGTCGTTAGGCGGAACCAGAAAACGCGGTATTTCGCCTCTAAGCGCAAGACGGGCGTTTTCGACCGCACGGCGCATCGCCGTCTTGTGCCAACCGGCAACCGACGCCGAATTGTGCGGCGAGGCGATGACGTTCGGCATGCTCATGAAGTCATGGTCCATGCGGAACTCGCCGTGGCGCACGGGCTCGATCCACCAGGCATCGATGCAGGCCGTAAATTCCGGGGTGTCTTGGAGGTGGTTGAACAACGCCGCCTCATCGACGATCTCGCCCCGGGCCAGGTTGATGAGGACGGCATCGCGCTTCATGGCCTGCAACTCGACCCGCCCGATCAGGCCGTTGGTCGCCGGCGTCAGTGGCAGGCTCAAGACCAGAATATCGGCATGTTCGAGCAAGATCTCGAGATCGCGGTCGGTGCCGATCCAATCGACGGTTTCGTTCGATCGGCCGCTGCGATTGATGGCGTGGATCTTCGTGCCCGCTGCCCGCATGAGCCGTGCCGTCGCCTGGCCGATGCCGCCAAATCCGAGGATGCCGCAGGTAGCCCCGGCAAGCATCCGGTTGGGGCGGAACTGATCGAATTCACCGGCAGCGAGCTTGTTGTGCTCGGTGAGTAGTCGCTTGTAGGCCGCCAGCGCCATCATCAAGGCGTGCTCTGCCATCGGCTCGGCGTAGCCGCCGCCGTTGGCCGCAATGGCAATCGTCTCGGGAAACTGGCGCAGCGGGATGAAATCGACTCCGGCTGAAACATACTGGATCAGCCGGGCGTTTCCCAGAAGCGGGATTTCGTCGTCGCGAAGCTCGTGGGCGGTGTTCCGCGACAGCAGCACCGAGGCCTCCGACAGCACGGCTTGTCGTTCCTGCCCGGGCCGGTCCGACAGAAAGATGACGTCGGCATCACCTTGGATGACGTCCTCGATGAGCGAGCGCGTCTTTGCTCCAGCCTCCAACAAGACAACGAGCTTGGGTCTTGGCAATCTTGTGATCCTTGTAAGTGCTCAGCCGGTACGGATCGTGCGGTCCTCGTGATGGGCATGCCGGATGCTACTCAGCCCATGGCAGGCCGCCGGCATAGGTTTGATAGTAGGCGGCGCACAAGTAGCCGGCATCGACCGGCAGCATGACGCCGGTAATCGCTTCGGATTCATCGGAACATAGGAAGGCTGCGGCGTTTGCAACGTGATAGGGCTCGATCAGCATGTGAATGGCGCCGGACCGCTTGATGTTCTCAGGGTCACGAAGGCCGGATTCGATGCGCTGTTTGATCGCCGGGGTCATCGTGTAGTTCGGTGCAACACCGTTACAGCGGACATTGTTGCGGCCGAGTTCCATGCACAGCAATTCGGTCAGGCGTTTGATGGCAGCTTTGCTCGGATTGTAGGCGGGCAGCGGCAGCTGGATGAAGCTGTTGACGGAACCAACTGTCACGATCGCCCCGCGCCGACGCTCCTCCATGTAAGGCGCGAAAGCCCGGACGGTGTAGACGGTGCCGTTATAATTGACGTCCCATACCCGCTGATGTTCCGCAAGGTCCATGGCCATGATCGTGTTGGCGTTGTTGAGAATACCAGCCGATGTGACAAGTGCCGTCGACGGGCCAAGGTCGCGCTCGACCGCGGCGGCGAAGTCGTTCATCGTGGCGACATCGGCGACATCGCCGACATAGGCTTTGGCCTTCGCACCGGCATCGCTCAACGCCGAAGTGACTCGCTCGGCGCCTTCAGCGTTCTGGTCGATGACGGCAACCGCATAGCCGTCGCGCGCGAAACGCTCCGCGCATGCTTCACCAATACCGCTGCCGCCGCCCGTTACGACTGCCGTCCCCTTGGCCTGATCGGCGTTCGCCATTTCCTGCTCCAATTTCCGTTGCTCAAAGGTTGTGGGCATTTCTTACACCGGTCGTGCTATTGGCGCCAGCCGCAGGCCCGGGGTGCCAAGCCTCTTGCATCGCGGTGCAAGATCGCTAGTTTGCGCGTTCAGTGCTCTTTTCGTTAACCCGAATGAGGAAAGGCCCGACCCGTGACCTTCAAGCTTCCAGACCTGCCTTATGCATACGACGCTCTCGCCCCGCACATGTCCAAGGAAACCCTCGAGTTCCACCACGACAAGCATCATCTAGCCTATGTGAATACCGGAAACAGCCTGATCGAGAACACGCCTTTTGCCAGCATGTCGCTGGAAGAAATCTGCAAGAAGGCCTATGCCGACGGCAACCAGGCACTCGTCAACCAGGCCGGCCAGCATTACAACCACGTCCACTTCTGGAACTGGATGAAAGCCGGTGGTGGCGGTACTAGCCTGCCAGGCAAGGTGCAGGCGCTGGTTGATGGCTATGGCGGTTATGACAAGATGCGTGCCGACTTTATCCAGGCCGGCACGACGCAGTTCGGCTCCGGCTGGGCCTGGCTTACCGTCAAGGATGGCAAGCTCGAAGTTGCCAAGACACCCAATGGCGAAAACCCGCTGATGCACGGTGCCCAGCCGATCCTCGGCTGTGACGTGTGGGAGCACTCCTATTACATCGATTACCGCAACGCGCGCCCTAAGTATCTCGAGGCCTTCATCGACAACTTGGTCAACTGGGACTACGTCGAAGGCATGATCGACGCGGCGTCTTGATCGGCTCATGCAGGGCGCGGTGATCCGCGCCCTGCAAATGGTTTATGGCATCTGGGCCGGTACGGCGTGGTTTGCCTGCACGGCCTGTCAGACTCCAATAGGCCCGATCTAACTCTCCATCGCCTCGAGTTCATCGATCATCCCCTCGATGACCGACAATCCCTTGCGCCAGAACTCAGGTCTCGAGGCATCGAGGCCGAAGGGGGCGAGCAGTTCGGAGTGGTGCTTCGAGCCGCCGGCTGCGAGGAGTTCGAAGTACTTGTCGACAAAATCGGGATGTGCGTCTTCGTAGAGCGCGAACAGAGAATTCACCAGGCAATCGCCGAACGCGTAGGCATAGACGTAGAACGGCGAGCGGATGAAGTGGCCGATGTAGACCCAGAACACTTCATAGCCCGCCTTGCACTCGATCGCAGGCCCCAGGCTCTCGCCCTGCACGCTCATCCATAGATCGTTGATCTGCTCGGTCGTCAATTCGCCCTCGCGCCGCGCGAGATGGATCTTGCGCTCGAATTTGTAGAACGCGATCTGGCGTACGACGGTGTTGATCATGTCCTCGACCTTGCCGGCGATCAGCGCCTTGCGTTCGGCCGGATCGGTCGTCTCCTTGAGCAGTGCCTTGAAGGTCAGCATTTCACCGAACACCGAGGCGGTCTCGGCCAGTGTCAGCGGCGTCTGGCTGAGCAGCATGCCCTGTTTGGCGGCCAGCACCTGATGGACGCCGTGGCCAAGTTCGTGAGCGAGTGTCATCACATCGCGCGACTTGCCGAGGTAGTTGAGCAGCACATAAGGGTGAACCGAAGGCACCACGGGGTGGGCAAAGGCGCCGGGCGACTTGCCGGGCCGGGTCGGGGCGTCGATCCAGCGCTTGTCGAAGAAATCGCGCGCAATGTCAGCCATCTTCAGCGAAAAGCCAGCGTAGGCCGAGAGCACCATGTCGCGGGCTTCAGGCCAGGCAATCGTGCGCTCGGGCCTCTCCGGTAACGGCGCATTGCGGTCCCAGTGGGCGATCTTGTCCTTGCCGAGCCATTTGGCCTTCATTGCGTAATAGCGGTGCGAAATCGTCGGGTAGCAGTCGGTGACCGCATCGACCAATGCTTCGACAACGGGCCCCTCGACCCGGTTGGCGAGATGGCGGGCATCAGCGATGTCGGCAAAGCCGCGCCAGTTGTCCGAGATTTCCTTGTCCTTGGCGAGCACGTTGGTGATCAGCGTGAAGGTGCGCACGTTGGCCTGGAAAGTATTGGCGAGTGCTTCGGCAGCAGCTTGGCGCCTTGCCTCATCGGTGTCCATGAGCAGGTTGAGCGTCGGCTCCAGGGTTAGCGGCTCGTCCTCGCCTGTAACATCAAAGCGTAGTTCCGCCATCGTATCGGAGAACAGCCGGTTCCAGGCGCCGGCCGAGGTTTGCGACTTGTCGGTGAAAAGCTGTTCGAGGCGTTCATCGAGCTGGTAGGGCTTTTCCTTGCGCAGATCATCGAGCCACGGCTTGTAGTGGGCGAGTTCGGGGGATTTGACCGCTTCGGCAAGCACCGCCTCATCGATCTGATTCAATTCCAATTCGACGAATATCAGCTCACGGGAAATCTCGGTCAGTGCGGAAATTGTGTCTCCGTAGAACTTGGCACGGGCTGCATCCGACTGATCGCCGGCATAGTAAAGACCGGCGTAGGAGCCAAGCCGGCTCATCAGTTCGCCGACCGCCTCGTAGTCCTTGATGGCGCCGGCGAGTTTCGCCCCATCGGCGGCAAGACCGGCGAGGTTGCCCTGATGGGCTGCTTTGAGCGCCGACGCGTCGCTGCGGGCTTTCTCGATGTCGCGGGCAACTTCTGGAGCATCGGGCCCTGCGTAGAGGTCGGCGAGGTTCCATTCGGGCATGTCGCCCAGATCTCGTGCCGCGCCACCGCGACTATCGGCTGGTTGTCGGATCGCTATGGTGGGCAGCATTTCGGGCTCCTGGCATGATGAAAGAGATTGCGCGCAATTTGGCGACTTGCGCCCGGGGGATCAAGCACCCCACATGGGGGAGTGGCATCAAGCCCACGTAATTTGCGCGTGTCATGGCGCAAGAGGACGTGGAAAACTGAACAGGAAGCGGGGAACCAGCCGTGAACATTGCGCCAAAGACCGATGCTTTCGAGCCCGACCGTCAGCACTGGCCGGCCGATCATCCCGACCGGCCCTACGGCCGCATCGGCGTTCTGCTGGTCAATCTCGGCACGCCCGATGGCACGGACTATTGGTCGATGCGCCGTTATCTCGCCGAGTTCCTGACCGACCGGCGCGTCATCGAATGGTCGCCGCTCTACTGGTATCCGATCCTGTACGGCATCGTGCTCAACCGGCGCCCGCAAAAGGTCGGCCGGGCCTACCAGTCGATCTGGAATGAAGAGCTCGATGAAAGCTTTCTGCGCACCTATACGCGCCGCCAGAGCGAACGACTTGCCGATCGACTGGAAGAACCTGACGGGCGCATCCTGGTCGACTGGGCTATGCGCTACGGCCAGCCCTCGATCAAGGACCGCCTGACCCGCCTCAAGGACATGGGCTGTGACCGCATCCTCTGGTTCCCGCTCTATCCCCAGTACAGTGCTGCGACGACGGCGACGGTCAACGACAAGGCGTTCGAAGCGCTGATGGCGATGCGCTGGCAGCCAGCCGTGCGCACCGTGCCGGCCTACCATGACGATCCGGTCTATATCGATGCGCTCGCCCGCTCGATCGAGACGCATCTAGCCGGCCTCGACTGGGAGCCGGAAAAGATCATCGCTTCGTATCACGGTATCCCGAAAAGCTATTTCGACAACGGCGACCCTTATTACTGCCATTGCATGAAAACAACGCGCCTATTGCAGGCACGCCTAGGCGATCTCGGCGATCGATTGATGACAACGTTTCAATCCCGCTTCGGCCCCGAAGAATGGCTGCAGCCATATACCGATGAAACGATCGCGGCTTTGGCAAAGGCGGGTACTAAAAGGATCGCGGTCTTCAATCCGGGTTTTGTATCTGACTGCCTCGAAACCCTCGAAGAAATTGCAGGCGAAGCAAAAGAGGAGTTTATTGCCAACGGCGGAGAAAAATTCAGCCATATCCCATGCCTCAATGACGGCGATCTCGGGATGGACGTCATCGAGGCCGCCGTACGCCGTGAACTGGGTGGATGGTATTGATATATCGAAACGATTTATTGCTCAGTCAGCATCTTATTGTGCGCCGTATTTTCGGCGCATTTCGGCCCCCTTTGCACATTATAAACAAATTGAGCGGAACGCCTCGAATCGACGAGGCGATGACGGCTGTTTTGCGTGAAAATGAACTGGAAATATTGAAACTTGAACGTTTTGCGCCAATATAACATGGGAATTAGATCTATATTAACTACCGGGCGCCATTAGTATGCCGGGATTGGGTCGAACTTTGAATGTCGCACCAGCGAGGTAATTGACATGCTTGGAAGTACAGGGATTGCCGGCCTCATATTGATTGCGTTCGCAATCGCGATTTTGTGGTCGATCGTAAAGATCGTGCCCCAAGGCTATAATTATACGGTCGAAAACTTCGGCCGTTACACGCGCACTTTGCAGCCCGGCCTGCATTTTCTGGTGCCGGTCATGGAGCGCGTCGGCTACAAGATGAACATGAAGGAGCAGGTCATCGACATTCCGGGCCAGGACGTGATTACCCGGGACAACGCGATGGTGCGTGTCGATGGCGTCAACTTCTACCAGATCCTGAACGCCGCCAAGGCCGCCTACGAGGTCGACTATCTCGAAGGTTCGATCATCAACCTGACGATGACCAACATCCGTACCGTCATGGGTTCGATGGACCTCGACGAACTGCTCTCCAATCGTGATGTGATCAACGCCAAACTGCTCGAGGTTGTCGATGCCGCGACCGAGACCTGGGGCGTGAAGGTCACCCGTATCGAGATCAAGGACATCGAGCCGCCGCGCGATATCGTCGATTCGATGGCCCGCCAGATGAAGGCCGAGCGCGACAAGCGTGCCCAGATCCTCGAGGCGCAAGGCTCGCGCGAGTCCGCCATCCTCAAGGCAGAAGGTGAAAAACAGGCCGCCGTTCTCGAAGCCGAGGGCCGCCGTGAAGCCGCCTTCAAGGACGCCGAGGCCCGCGAACGCCAGGCAGAGGCCGAAGCCAAGGCAACCACAATGGTCTCGAATGCGATCTCGGAAGGTAACGTCCAGGCGATCAACTACTTCGTTGCCAACAATTACATGAAGGCACTCGAAGAACTCGCCAAGTCGCCGAACCAGAAGGTGTTGATGATGCCGCTCGAAGCCTCGAGCGTGATCGGTTCGCTGGCCGGTCTTGCCGAAATCACCAGCGAGGCGTTCGGCACAAAGGGCGCAATGAATGGCGGCGCACCGCGCAACCCGCCGTCGGTTCCGCCCTGGGGGAATTCATAAGATGTAAGCTGTAAATCGTCTATCATGGCCACTTGAACAGGCTGGACGGACGATCTGAGTTATGGCGCTGTCTGGCTCAATCGGCCGGGCGGCGCCAGTTGGCCCTAGATCCGGCGCGGGCTGCCGTATGCAGGCGCGCGGAGGAAAAGTCGAAGAGGCATAAATGGAGTTCTTGCTCGGCCTTGGTGCCTGGAACTGGTTCATTCTTGCAATCGTTCTGATCGTGCTGGAAGGCGTCGTGCCGGGGATTCATTTCGTCTGGTTCGGCATGGCCGCAACCATCGTCGGCTTCATTGCCCTGGCGACCGGCATCGACTGGCAAGCGCAACTCTTGATCTTCGGCATTCTATCGTTCGTCACCGCGATCATTGTGCGGCGGTATGCGACGCCGCACGCAGCACCCAGTGACGAGCCCGGGCTCAATGTGCGCGGTTCATACTATGTCGGACGTACGGTTGTCGTCGAAGAAGCGATCGAGAATGGACGAGGGCGCGTGCGCGTCGGCGACAGCCTCTGGCTCGCCCAGGGTCCCGATATGGCGGCCGGTGCAACAGCCAAGGTGAAAAGTGTCGATGGAACCGTCATGATCGTCGAGCCGGTCTGGGCCTCGCCCGTCGAATGACGCTCGTGTTAGCGACGCTGGGCCCGGCTGGCAGCAATCATGAGCGGGTCGCGTGGCACTATCTTGCGTTTCAGGTGCCGTCGCGGCCTCTACGCCCGAAGCAGTCGATCGCTATTGCAACCGCCCCCCTGATCAACACCTTCCCGTCGCCAGGTCAGCCGATGGCGGTGCTCACGCGCAAACGTTCAGCATCCAAGAAGCTCCACCCACGGCACCGCTCACAGTTCAGTTGGCAGACTTGTCGTCGCCTCCTTCGGGGTCGGACAGACGGATGGTCCAGCTCTGCGATGTGCCGGTGTCGATCTCGTAAAAGCCGCGGCGCGCAAAGCCGCGTTCCTCGCAGTTCTTGGTGTTGCGGATCGTGAACGAACGGTCCTTGGTGCACATGTAATGACTGCCCGACCATTCGCCGCCGCGTTCGTAATCAATGGCATAGACATAGAGATAGCGGCTCGGCAGCGTGCCCTTCAGAAGGCTTTCGCAGGTTTGCGAGGGGATGTTCCACCAGCCTTCCGTCGCCCAGCCCTTCTTGTCCTGATAGCCGAGCGCAACGCCGACGCGGCCGGCGGTTGCGTTGCATAGCTTGAGATCGGCGTTGGCTTCGCCGACGATCAGCACTGAGGCTGACGATGCGGCAACAGCCAGCGACAAACGACGTGTGATCCCCACAGATCCCCCCCATTTACCCTCATGCCCGCGGACCCATCTGCGCCAAGGCCCGGCGAAGGTCAAGCGCAGGCTACATATCCATCATGCAGCCGCGGCAGTTTCGTGGCAGAGACTGGATCTGCCGGCCGGGGACGGTTATGTCTCGTGATAAGCGCCAAGTGTCAGTTATCGGACAGGAGCCTTGTCATGAGTGATCAGCCATCGCAGACCGAGCTTGAAGCCGCCGCCTTCCGCCGGCTCGTCGCACACTTGCGCGAACGCACCGACGTGCAGAACATCGACCTCATGAACCTTGCCGGCTTTTGCCGTAATTGCCTCTCGAACTGGTATGCGGATGCTGCGCATGAAGGCGGTCTCGACATGACCAAGGATGAAGCACGCGAGATCGTCTACGGCATGCCCTACGCGGAGTGGAAGGCAAAGCACCAGAGTGAGGCGACGGCTCAGCAACTCGAGGCCTACGAGGAGAACCGCCCGAAGGATCATTGAGGATTGCAAGCGGAAAATTCGTCCCATGTCGCGATTCGGTGGGTTACGGGGATAACTTTTCGGTATCGGCGGACTGCGCTTGAGTGGAGGGTCATCGGCCGCTAGCGTCAGGTCCATGGCACGGTCAGAGGGTAAGTGCTGCGTTGCGTTACGCTGCCAGTGGTCCGGCGGGCCTGCAGCAGTTCCGTGTCTTATCAAGCCATGCCGCGGGGGTGTCACAGCGGGCCCCACTGCGGCATGGCCTTTCACTTTGCGATCAGCATTGAGTTCGTTGAAGCCGGGGGGCATCGCATGACCGCACTACAGGCAGCCGCGCAGAACCAATTGCGTCAGTTCGTCGAACAACTCGAGCGCCTGGAAGAAGAAAAGAAGGCGATCGCCGACGATATTCGCGACAAGTATGCCGAGGCCAAGGCCGTCGGCTTCGATGTCAAGGTGCTGCGGCAGATATTGCGATTGCGCAAAAAGAGCACTGACGATCGCCAGGAGGAAGAAGCTATCCTCGCGACCTATATGCATGCGCTCGGCATGGCACCGGCAGATCCGATGGACGGAGCGGGCGAGGCCGAGGTTGGCGGTCACCCGATGGCCGCCGAGTAAGCTGCTTGGACCGGCTGCGGCATTATCGAAAAGTATCTGTTGTTATCGCTCACAGGCTATTCATTCAGCCTGACGGCTGGGCTCTGAACCGGCAGTATTCCTACGCCGATCTTGACACTATTTACCGGGCAACGCCGGTCGTCCGGCCAGGCGCACGCGGCGGTTGGCAAGCGTCGGGCGAAACGCCTCTGGCGAGCGTTTTTCGATGAGAATTGCGGCGTGGCGCGCGCTGCGGAAGGCTTGTGCCCAGAGCAGGCCTGTTTGTCTCAATCCGGGCCGCAGTTGCAGCGGCGGATCGGGACTTTCCTGATCGTCGACCAGCAAGGCCAGGGTCTCGTTGGTGTCGGGGGCAACCAGCCGGCGCAATGCCCGATCGTCGGCCGATGCCGTCAACGTGATGAACGGCGCGATCGGGAAGGGCCGGTAGAAGAGTTCCTCGGGATGCTCGTCGTCGTAGGCCGGCGCCTGGATCCAGGTTCCAGCCGTTTCAGGCGGGGATGCAGGAATGGCGAGCGGCCGTTTGATCCGGTCGACCATGTGTGCCGGCTCCGTGACCGGCGACAACAAGGTGGCGGCAAGTTGGGCAAGCCGACCGCGATCGCGGTTCGAAATCTGCGGCCGCGGGGCAGCTTCGGGCTGGTATGCGAGACTGGGTGCGCTGGTCAGTGCCGGCTGCGGCTTGGGCGGTGTTGGCTTGAACGTATACTGCCAGCCGCCGGATCCAATCGAGGCAAGCCGCGGGCGGGCGAGACGTGGCGGAGCGATCAGCTTCGGTGCCGTTTTCGGTTTTGGCGAGGCGGCAGCAAACCGCCGGTTGGCGATGTCCGCCGGCACGCCCTTCTGGCGATCGGTGCGGAACAAGGCGATCTGGCGGGCGAGGGCTGGATGGCTGCGGCGTGCAGCTCTGACATCGGCTGGCGTCAAGGGGCCGCCGCGGGCCGGCCGGTGACGCGTGCGGGCATCGGGAAACAGCAGCGCAAGTTCGGTCCGGGCCATGCGCGGCCAGTGACGTATGCGGCCGGTGTCGATATGGACGAACGGCGTCGCCGAGGTCGGGTAGTAGCCGACGCCGCCCTGTTCGCGCAGCAATGCCGAATAGCGCAGCCGGCGCACCGGAACATCCGGAAAGCGCACATCCATCGCACGGCCTTTGAGGTGCAGGCTGCGCCGGGCCTGGCCGCCGCGCTTTTTGCGCAGCATCTTGTTGGTCGCCGGCGAGCGATAGCCTGAGATGACATGCACCGGTTTGCGGCTGCCAAGTTCCCGGTGAATGGCCCAGACGAGATCGATCAGCGCCGGGTCGATCGTGATCGACTCGTCCTGGCGCCAGTCGCGCAAGTGCCAGTTGATCTGCTCGAGGGCTTTGTCCTCGAATTGGCCGTTGCGCTTGAATGTGACGGTCAGCGTTTCCTTGGTGTGGATGTTGTAGAGCGACAGGGTCCGCGCTCTCTCGGCCGCCTGGACCGGCAAAACATTCAGTGAGCCGGCGAACAGCAAACCGAGGCAGGCCGCAGCAATGCCCGCGGCTGAACCGCTGAGCCCCCGCCCGGCCGTCGCATCCCTCGAGCTTTGCATTATCCCGTCCCGATATCCCCCTCAAAGCACTCATGAAACATTCTCAAATTCGGAATACATCATGGGCGCAGGTTCGCTCTATCCGCCAAACGTGGATAGATTGAGACCGTATAATAGAGTGATTTGCTCGTGGGCGGAATTATGCGCATCGGCACAGCCCGGGACCGCGCTGATGGTGGGGTAGCCCGAGATCGGGCTAGGCTCAGCTATGTCGCACAAAAAAACGCCCCTCCACTCAGCTGAGGGGAGGGGCAGTTGTGTCGAGGTAGGGGAGAAGAAGCAGCAGTGATCGTAATCTGATGTCCCGCTGATCGATGTCGCCGAATTGCTGCAAACCTGTTGTCGCGTGACCCGGCCGGAGTTGGGAGAGCGATTGCCGGGTTGGCGATTTCGATGTGCAGCTCATCGATGAGCTTGTCTCTCAGCGTGTGGTCAATAAATAGCTCACCATTTGGCGTACGTCTATTTTAACCCTCTAACAGGTTTAATCGGCGAAACGTAAATTTTACGAATTTTTAACACCGGTTAACAGCGCCATCGGCCACCATCTGGGCGAGGCTGCCGGCCGAGCCGGTGCTGTTCCCGATGCAATCTAGCAGCGCGATGCCGCCTATCGCTGGCGCGCCTTGGCGGCTTCGCGGATCGCGCTCAGTGTCTGGCGCGGCGACAGTGCTTCGGGGTCGAGCTTGAGTTCGATGACGGCGGGCTTGCCGGAGGCAGTCGCACGCTCGAAGGCGGCGGGAAACTCCGATGTCGCCGTGACGGCTTCACCGTGACAATCGAAGCTCTCGGCAAACTTCGCGAAGTCGGGATTGGTCAGCCGGGTGCCGACGACGCGCTCGGGATACTCGCGCTCCTGATGGGCGCGAATCGTGCCGTACATGCTGTTGTTGGCGACGATCACGATGAGGGGCAGGTCGTACTGCTTGGCTGTCGCCAGTTCCTGACAGGTCATCATGAAGCAGCCGTCACCGGCAAAGGCAACGACCGGTCGATCACGAAACGCGAGCTTGGCCGCGACTGCCGACGGCAGGCCGTAACCCATCGAGCCCGACGTTGGCGCCAGCTGCGTGCGATATCCTTTGTACGTGAAATGTCGGTGCAGGAAGGCTGCGTAATTGCCGGCCCCGTTACAGATCAGGGCATTTTCTGGAAGCGTATCCGAAAGCCCGGCCACGACCTTGCTCATCAGGACGTCGCCGGGCAGGTCGGCCGGTTCCAGCGAGGCGAGATAGTTTTGGCGCTGGGTTTGGCGCCAATCGCCCCAACCGACCGATGCCGGCGATTGGAGCTGTTCGAGCGCCTTCGAAAACGTTTGGGCACTGGCAACCACGGGCACGTCCGCGCGGTAGACGCTGCCAAGCTCATCACCGCTTGGGTGAACATGAATGAGTTTCTGGTGCGGGTTTGGAATGTCGAGAAGCTGATAGCCGTTGGTCGTTGCCTCGCCGAGGCGCGAGCCGATGACGAGTAAGACGTCGGCCGATTTGACCGCATCGGCGAGTTTGGGGTCCATGCCGACGCCGGCATGGCCGACGTAGTTGTCGTGGCGGTTGTCGAAATAGTCCTGGCAGCGGAACGAGGCGGCCACCGGCAGGTCGAAGCGGGCAGCGAAGTCCTGAACCCGTTCGCGGGTTTCCGATGACCACGCTGGCCCGCCGACGATCATCATCGGCCTGGCGGCACCAGACAGCATGTCCTGGACGGCAGTGACGGCAGTTGGCGACGGCTCGGGATCGACAGGCTGGACTGGCAGGGCATCGGCGACGTCGGCATGGGCTGCCAGCATGTCCTCGGGCAGGCCGAGCACGACAGGGCCGGGGCGGCCTGAACGGGCGACGTGGAAGGCGCGGCTGACGTATTCAGGAATGCGGTTGGTGTCGCGAATGACAGCGACCCATTTGACGAACGTGCCGAACAGGCTCTTGGTCTCGATTTCCTGGAAGGCTTCTCGATCCTCGGTGTCGGAGGCGGGCAGGCCGAGGAACATGATCATCGGGGAAGAATCCTGCTGGGCGATGTGCAGGCCGGACATCGCGTTGGCGGCACCTGGCCCGCGGGTGACGAAACACACGCCCGTTTCGCCCGTCGCCTTGGCCCAGGCATCCGCCATCATCGAGGCGCCGCCCTCCTGCCGGCAAATGATGGTCTCGATCCCGCCCGAATCATATAGCCCATCTAGGGCGGCGAGGAAGCTCTCGCCGGGCACCGTGAAGACCGCCCGCACGCCTTGAATGCTCAATTGATCCGCCAGAATTTTGCCGCCGTGTCTCATGATCTTCTTTTTCCAATCGATAACTGCATCGTCCGGCCAGCACCCTAGCAAAGGAATGTTGTGTGGGGGAGACGGGCGGTGGACCCGGTGGCGCCATTATCAGGTGGCTGCGATGCTGGCGCTGTACTTCCTCGTCCAGTGCGGGGTGGTCGCGGAGGCGGCAAAGCCCGGGCAAAGTGGCGCGGAACCGCGTATCGCGCTCGTTGTTGGCAATGGCAAATACCGGCGCGATCCACTTCTCAATCCGCCGCGCGATGCGAACCTGATCGCTCGTACTCTGGTCAGCGTCGGTTTTCACGTGATCCGCATCATCGACGGCGATCGTACGGCCATACAGCACGCGCTGGTCGAGTTCGGGCGCCGGCTCGCTGCCCCCGGCAGCGTCGGTCTGTTCTACTATGCCGGCCACGGCGTGCAGGTAAACGGAGACAACTACCTGCTGCCGGTCGATGTCGACATCCGCACCGAACGCGAAGTGCTGCTGCAAGGCATCAATCTCAATGAAATCCTCTTGACCCTGCGGCCGGAAAAGAACCGGCTCGCGGTCGCGGTCCTCGATGCCTGCCGCAATAATCCGTTTGTCGGTCTCGCCCGGGGCCTGAGCCGCGGTCTCGCACCCGTCACCGCACCGGCCGGCACGCTGATTGCCTTTTCGACGGCGCCGGGAGAAGTCGCGCTCGACGGCGACGGCGACAACTCTCCTTATACGGCAGCCCTCGCAGCCGCGATCCCGACACCCGGGTTGACCATCGAGGAAGTGTTCAAGCGCACGCGGCAGCGCGTGATGCGTGCGACCGGCAATGCCCAGGTGCCGTGGGAGCATTCCTCGCTCGTCGGCCGCTTCCTCTTCCGGGTCGCTCCTGTCGCAATGCCTGACGATGGCCAGCATGCCGGCGTCATCGGAACGGATGAGCGGCTCGCTGAAATTGCCGCCTGGGACCGTATCAAGGGCTCGGACAAGATCGGTGATTTCGAGAAGTTCCTGAAGAAGTTCCCGGGCGGTGCCTTCGCCGAACTCGCTCACTACAGGATCAACGGGCATGCCGACCGCTACAAGTCGTGGACCTGGTGGATGCCGAGCGTCATCGTCGGGGCCGACCGCGACGAGGCACCAGGCGATGATGCCGAGGAACTCTTCGAGCGGGCGCTACGCTTCGAAGCGGAACAACAGGGCGAGACAGATCTCGAATATGCCCGCGCGCTGTTTCAGGCGGCAGCAGAAAAGGGACTGGTGCCGGCGATGTATCGCCTCGGCCTGCTGCTCGAACGAGATGCGCGCACAAGACGGGAGAAAGGCGGCACGAAGATTGCCTTCGAGAACCGGCTCAAGGCTGCAGCAAACTGGTATGCGAAAGCGGTCGAGAAGGGCTATGCGCCGGCGCAGCGGGCGCTGGGCGCCCTGCATGAGTTCGGCGATGGCGTTCCGAAAGACCTTGCCGAGGCGCTGCGCCTCTACAAGCTTGCAGGTGAGGGCGGCGATGCGGCAGGCATGACCAGCCTGGCCTTCCTTTATGCCAGCGGCAAGGGCGTGTTTCGCGACCCGATCGAAGCTCGGCGATGGTATGTAAGGGCTGCGAAGGCTGGTTCCGAGCGTGCGATGTTCAACCTCGCGATCATGCTGATGTCGCCCGATGGCGGCCCGGTGGAAATGGAAGAGGCCGGCCGCTGGCTGAAGGAAGCCGCTAAAAAGGGCCATGCCGGTGCCATGCGGCAGCTTGCAGCCCTGTTCGATGAGGGCCGGGGACTTGGCCGCGACACGGACGCGGCGGCTCTCTATCTGCTCAAGGCGTTTGCTGCCGGTGACAGCAATGCCGAACACGACCTCTTCAAGCATCACCGGCGCTGGAGCCGGTCGACGCGCCGCGCCGTGCAGCGCCAGCTCAAATCGGACGGCCTCTATTCCGGCGCCGTTCACGGCGTTTTCAACGCCAGCACCCGCCGAGCCCTGATCGCCTACCGGCGGCGGCAGTAAGGCTCTGAGCAGCCAATTCTGCTGATTTCGTTCCTGGACCGCTGTGCGGCAGCCGCGGGACGCCCCGTCGATGCTTCATGGACACATTGCTTCGGGGCCGCTAAACATGGCGCCCGCCAGCCGAATGGGACAGAATGCGTGGTCCGCGTGCCGTTTGTCGTGCCCGGCCATCGCCTCGAAACCCGTTTTCACGATCGACAAATCAACGAGCCTGCAATGAGTGGTGTCAACGAGATCCGCAGCGCATTCCTGAACTACTTTGCCAAGAACGGTCACGAGATCGTCGCCTCGTCGCCTCTCGTGCCGCGCAACGACCCGACGCTGATGTTCACCAACGCCGGCATGGTGCAGTTCAAGAACGTTTTCACCGGTCAGGAGCATCGCGACTACAAGCGTGCGGTGACCTCGCAGAAGTGCGTGCGCGCCGGCGGTAAACACAACGACCTCGACAACGTCGGCTACACCGCGCGCCATCACACCTTCTTCGAGATGCTCGGCAACTTCTCGTTCGGTGACTATTTCAAGGATCTTGCGATCCCGTTCGCCTGGGAGCTGATCACCAAGGAGTTCGGACTGCCGGCCAAGCGCCTCTACGTCACGATCTACCACGACGATGAAGAGGCCTACGATATCTGGAAGAAGGTCACCGGTTTCGGCGACGACAAGATCATCCGGATTGCGACATCGACAATTTCTGGGCGATGGGGGATACGGGACCGTGCGGGCCGTGTTCCGAGATCTTCTACGATCACGGCGATCATATCTGGGGTGGCCTGCCGGGTACCCCGGAAGAAGACGGCGACCGATTCATCGAGATCTGGAACCTGGTCTTCATGCAGTTCGAGCAGGTCACGGCGGAAAAGCGCGTCAACCTGCCGAAGCCTTCGATCGATACCGGCATGGGGCTCGAGCGGATCGCAGCCGTGCTGCAGGGCACGCATGATAACTACGAGACGGATTTGTTCCGTGCACTGATCTCAAATATTAAGGAGAATTGTCTGAGTTTGGGAGCCCCGTTAGAGCCGCAGAGCGAAGCGGAAGAGACGGCTTTGCTCAAGACAGTGTATGATGTCGGGCCCCGCCGGAGAAGCTCCCTTCAAAGTGATCGCGGATCACCTGCGCGCTTCGAGTTTCTTGATATCAGACGGTGTTTTGCCTTCTAACGAGGCAGGGGGTACGTTCTTCGTCGAATAATGCGGCGAGCAATGCGCTACGCCCATCAGCTTGGCTGCAAAAGATCCTTTGATGCATCTGTTGGTGCCGGCTTTGGCTAGAGAAATGGGAGAAGCCTATCCGGATCTGGTGCGAGCCCAACCATTAATAGCCGAGACGCTGTTGCTCGAGGAAACAAGATTTAAGAAAACTTTGGAGCGGGGATTGCGGTTGCTCGATGATGCTATCGAGGGTCTCGAAGAGGGTGAAGATCTGCCAGGTGAAACCGCATTTCAGCTCTACGATACGTACGGATTTCCACTCGACCTGACGCAGGATGCACTTCGACGCCGAGAAATTGGTGTCGACACCGATGCGTTCAATGCCGCGATGGAGCGCCAGAAGGCCGAGGCGCGTGCTGCCTGGAAGGGCTCGGGCGATGCGGCGACCGAAACCGTTTGGTTTGATATACGCGAGCGCGAGGGGGCGAGCGAATTCCTCGGTTACGATACCGAAAGTGCCGAGGCGTCGTCACGGCGATCGTCAAGGGCGGCAAACAGGTCAAGACCCTCAAGAAGGGTACGGAAGGTGCGATCGTCCTCAACCAGACGCCGTTCTATGGCGAAAGCGGCGGCCAGGTCGGCGATAACGGCGAGATCCGCGGTGAGAAGGGCGCCGTATTCCGCGTCTCCGATACGCAGAAGAAGCTCGGTGACGTGTTTCGTCCATTACGGCACGGTCGAAAGCGGCACCTTCAAAATTGGCGATGCGGCAGAGCTGGTCGTCGACCACGATCGGCGCAGTGCCATTCGCGCCAACCATTCGGCAACCCACCTGATCCATGAAGCATTGCGCCAGGTGCTCGGTGATCATGTTGCCCAGAAGGGTTCGCTGGTTGCACCGGATCGCCTGCGTTTCGACTTCTCACATCCCAAGCCGATCGAGCAGGATGAACTGGCCGCAATCGAAAGCCTGGCCAACGAGATCGTTGCCCAAAACGGTGCCGTCGAGACCCGCCTGATGGCCTACGACGATGCGATCGAGACAGGCGCGATGGCGCTGTTCGGTGAGAAGTACGGTGATGAAGTGCGCGTCGTGACCATGGGCACTGGCATGTCGGGGCCGAAGCAGAACAAGTCCTGGTCGGTTGAATTGTGCGGCGGCACGCACGTCGGCACGCACCGGCGACATCGGACTCATCCATGTCGTCACGGAGACGGCGTCGGCTGCCGGCGTACGCCGCATCGAGGCGCTGACGGCAGACGGGCGCGCGCGCCTATCTCGCGGGGCAGGACGAGCGCATGCGCCAGCTTTCGAGCCTGCTGCGCACGCGGCCCGAGGATGTCGTCGGGCGCATCGAAAGCCTGCTCGATGAACGCCGTCAGCTCGAACGTCAGCTTGCCGATGCCAAGCGTCAGCTGGCGCTCGGTGGTGGCGGCGCCAGTGCGGGCGAGCAAAGCCCGCTCGAGGAGATCAACGGCGTCAAACTACTGACGCGGTCGGTCTCGGGCCTCAACCCGAAGGATCTGCGCGGCCTGGTCGATGACGGCAAGAAGCAGGTCGAGAGCGGCGTAGTCGCGATCGTCGGTGTCACCGATGACGGCAAGGCCGGCCTTGCCGTCGGCGTCACCAAGGATCTCACCGAGATCTGGAATGCCGTCGAACTGGTGCGGGCAGGTTCTGAAGCGCTTGGCGGCAAGGGCGGCGGCGGCGGCGGCCGGACATGGCCCAGGCCGGCGGGCCCGACGGTGCCAAGGCCGATGCCGCGCTCGAGGCGATCCGCGCTGCGATGGCATCCTGATTGCGATAACTCCGCAACTCGGCGAGCCTGCGTCTCGCCAATCGGTACATGCCAAGCCTATGCTCTCAGCATCGAATTATGACCCTGAGACAGGATGGATGCCATGGCGAGCGATGCAGCATGGGCCGGCCAGACCGGCGGGGAACCTGAAACGACGCGCGAGATCTCCGAATGGGTGGCCGGGTTCTCCGACGCTGATGTAACGCCTTCGGCGCGCACCTGGACAACGCATGCGCTGCTCGACTGGGCCGGCGTCACGGTTGCCGGTGCACGCGAGCCCTTGTCGGAAATTCTAGGCGAGCAATACGGCGAAGACACCGGTCCCTGCACGGTCATTGCCCAGGGCAAGCGCGCGCGGGCGCACGATGCCGCCATGATCAACGGATCTGCCGGTCACGCCCTCGACTATGACGATGTCAACAAGCGCCTGCATGGCCATCCGACGGTGCCGGTCGCACCCGTCGTCCTGGCGCTCGGCGAGGAACTCGGCAAGTCAGGCGCCGACGTCATCCGCGCCTTCATCGTCGGCTATGAAGTGGAATGTGCGCTCGGCGGTATGGCGGGTGACGAGCATTACGACAACGGTTTTCATAACACCGCAACCATCGGTACATTCGGTGCGGCGGCAGCTGGCGCCAACCTGCTCGGCCTCAATGCCGAGCAATGCATGCACGCGCTGGGGATCGCGGCGACTCAGGCAGCCGGCATCAAGTCGATGTTCGGGACCATGACGAAGCCATTGCACGCCGGCAAGGCCGCCATGAACGGGATGCTCGCGGCTCAGCTTGCTGCACGTGGGTTTACTGCCGGAGAGAACGCGATCGAGTGCCCGCAAGGATTCATGGCGGTCTCAGCCCCGGGCTTTACGCCAGAGAGCTTCACTGCCGGCGGCAATCAACCTTTCGAGGTTGAAAAGACGCTCTTTAAATATCACGCGGCCTGCTATCTGACGCACTCGACCATCGAGGCGATCAACGTCATTCGCCGCCAGCACGGCATCGGCCTCGATGATCTGGAACGTCTGACGATCTACATGCCGGCCGCCAACCGGAAGGTCTGCGATATCGCTGATCCGGCGAGCGGTCTCGAGATCAAATTCTCGATCAGGCATCTCGCGGCCATGGCACTCGATGGAGCCAATACGGCGGACCTGGATGTCTATAGCGATGAGAATGCCAACGCGGAAAAGTACGCCGCGGTGCGGGCCAAGACCCAGATCGTCGAAAAGCAATTGAACCACCGTCATTGTGGAGCGGTCTCGCTCGACACGACTGACGGACGCACGATGGTCGGTGAATTCGATGTCGCGACGCCGGCCACGGACCTCGAGGCACAGCGTGAGAAACTGGAGCGCAAGGCGCGGGCGATCATGACGCCGGCGGTTGGCGCAGAACGCGCCGATCGGATCATCCAGGAGGTGATGGCATCGGCCGAAGCCGCCTCTATCGAGCCGCTTATGAAGGCCCTCGGCTAGCGGAAGCGCTGTCACAACCGAAAGCAGCATGATTTGAGCACATCAGCCATGCGCTTGGCGCATGGCTTGGCCTTGCACACCCTCGCCATCGCCAATATGATTTAGCCTAAGCCCATTCAAAAACGACAAATATTGGGCCAGGAAACGTCAATTCAATGAGGAGGAACCCCGGTGGGCGATGTCGTCAAGTCGGCGGAGCGGGTGCTTGCAATCTTTGAAGTCTTTGAAGGGGAACGGCGGCCTCTTAGAATATCGGAACTGGTCAGCCGGCTCGAAATACCCCAGTCGAGCACATCAACTCTCATGAAAACCCTGGTGGCCCGGGGGTTGGTCGAGTTCGATCCCGAGCACCGGACGTTCAAACCAACTGTTAGATTGGCCTTTCTCGGCAACTGGGTGGTCGGCTCGACCGATGGTCTGGCCCAGATCCAAGCACTGGCGCATCGCCTGCATGATGAAACTGGTGAGACGGTGATCGTCGGTTCGCAAAATGGCCTTTGCGTTCAGTATCTCTCCCTCGTGACGCCGAAGAGCACGCCGCAGATGCGATTGCGGCCGGGTCTCTGCCGGCCACTGCATCGCGCCGGGCTCGGCATCATGCTGCTGACCCAGAAGACCGACAACGAGGTTTCGCGGATCGTTCGCCGCTACAATGCGGAGGCCGAGGAAGGCGAGGTCATCGTGCCGGAATCCGAAGTGCTTTCGCTAGTCCGCGAGGCGCGCGTCAAAGGCTACTGCCAGACTGCCAACCTGGTCGGACGTGGTGCCGGCACGATCGCGACTCTGTTGCCGTGGCCAACGGTCGGGGCCTCTTGCCATCGGCCTTGGAGCGACGGTCGACCGGCTCAGTGCCCGGTCCGACTACCTGCGCCAGACACTACTACGCGAGGTCACTGGCTTCGGCGAATTGGCTGCTGCTGAGTAAGTCGTGAAGCCGCAGATGCTTCGGCCTTGCGTTGCTAGCCATAAGTCTGTCGCCACCGCCCTTTGCCCCTCACCCTAACCCTCTCCCCGTGAAGTACGGAGAGAGGGAACCGGTCGAGCGATCTGTCTCCGCCGCACACTTCGCGGCGGACCGAATTCCCTCCCCCGTAGCGCTATTTCAGCGCGTACGGGGAGAGGGTTAGGGTGAGGGGCAAAGGGCGTGAGGGGCAAAGGGCGGTGGCGACAGATCACTTGCAGATGTCACGAGGACCGAGCACGCCTCAGACGACAAACTCTTCGACCATCGTTGTAAAATCCTCAAAGCGGTCGTGGTGAACCCAGTGGCCGGCGCGATCAAACGCGGCCACCTTGGCGTTCTGGAAGTGCTTGATGCGGCCGTCTTCTTCCGGGTTCGAAGCCCAGCTCTCGTTGCCGTAGACAAGGAGCGTCGGGCAGGTGATCGCCTGCCAGAGTGTTTCGAGGTCGGCGCGGCTCATGTCGGTCGGTGGCCAGGCGCGCACGTAGTTGTCGAACTTCCAGCTATATGTGCCGTCTTCGTTCTGGTTGACGCCATGTAACGTGAGGTGTTCGGCCATTTCACTGGTCAGGTGGCTGTTTTTCTCGTTCATGCGGCGGGCGGCATCTTCGAGGGTCGCATAGCGTTTCGGCTGGCGGCCGGAGAGGTCGCGCTTGCGCTCGATCCATTCGCGCAGGCGTTCGGCCGGCGTCTTGGCAGCCTCTTCCGCCTGGCGTTCCGGCGAGGGCCCAAGGCCCTCGATGGCGACCAGTTTGCGCACGTTGTCGGGATAGAGGGCTGCATAGCGCAGCGAGATGTTACCGCCGAGCGAATGGGCAACGATGGTCACCGGCGCAAGCTGCAACTGGTGGATGAGATGGGCGAAATCGTAGACATAGCCCGCCATCGTGTAGTCGCCGTCGTTTGGCCATTCGCTGTCGCCGTGGCCGCGCAATTCGGGCACGATCACGTGCCACTTGTCGCGCAGACGCATGGCGACCTGGTCCCAGCTGCGGCCGTGGTCCATGCCGCCGTGCAGCAGGATCAGCGGCTTGAGGTGGGCATTGCCCCAGTCGAGATAGTGCAGTCTGAGCCGTTGCGATCGATAGAATGCGGAACTCGGTCCGGCGGACATTTTCGTCATGATGGCTGCTCGCTTGTGTTGTGCGGCAAATCTGGTGCAATGCATGCCGGTGCGAGGATCGCAATTGCAAGCCTCGCAGCGTCGCAGATCCCGCAATTTGAACAGCAGGCGAATAATGACAGACGAACTCTATCAGAAGGGCGATCAAATTCGCCGCGAGGTGCTTGGCAACGCGCATGTCGATCGTTCGATTGCCAATGCCGATCCCTTCGCCAAGACCATCCAGGACTACGTGACCCGAATTGGCTGGGGCGAGGTCTGGGCCCGGCCCGGGCTCGACCGGCGGGCCCGATCGATCCTCAACCTCGGCATGCTGGCAGCGCTCGGCAAGGACCATGAGATGCGGGTCCATCTGAAGGGCGCCTTGCGGAACGGCGTGACCCGTGACGAAATCGCCGAGATCTACCTGCAGGTGGCACTTTATTGCGGCGCCCCGGCAGCGCTCGAATGCTTCCGTATCGCGCGTGAGGTATTCGCGGAAGTTGACGCCAACGGCTTGGATTGAGTGCGACAAACAGCGAATACGCTTGGTGCGTTAGGCGCTTTCGAGAATTCATCGGGGGAATGCAAAAGCGCAAGCCGGCGCCAGCGCAGTCTGTGCATCAGCAATGGTGCCGGGATCGCATCGCCGGATTCAGCAACGCACCCTATCGGTTCATCCGCTTGCCGGTTAATCTGTTGGACGGATCAGAACCCGGCAACGATGGAGCCCTTTGTTGGTAGAGCTTTCCGTACTGGACCAATCGATCGCGTGCGTTGGCAAGACGCACGGCGAAGCGATCCGCAATACGATCGCACTTGCCAGGCATTGCGAGCAGCTTGGCTATAAGCGGTTCTGGGTTTCGGAGCATCACAGCAACGAAACCATCGTCGGTACCGCACCTGAAATCCTGATCGCTGCGATCGCCCAGGCGACCGAAAGGATCCGGGTCGGCAGCGCCGGTGTCATGCTGCCCCACTATGCACCGTTCAAGGTCGCAGAGCAGTTCCGTGTGCTCGATGCCATTGCACCGGGCCGCATCGATCTGGGTCTCGGCCGGGCACCGGGCTCTGACGGGCGCACGGCCTTCGCGCTCAACCCACTCGCCAACGAACGTCCGGCGATGTTTCCCAACGACGTGCGCGACCTGACGTGCTGGCTGAACGGCACGGACCTGCCCGACGGCCACCGCTTCCGCTCGATCAAGGCCTATCCGGCCGGCGACACGGTGCCCGAGATCTGGTTGCTCGGCAGCTCGGACTACGGCGCCCAGGTCGCAGCTCACTTCGGCGTGCCCTATTCGTTTGCCTGGTTCTTCGCCGATGGCCACGCCGGCGAGGTCGCCCTCCGACTTTACAGGCGATACTACCAGCCGAGCGAACGCCACCCCGAGCCCCGCTCTGGCCTGTGCGTGTTTGCGCTTGCCGCCGAGACTGATGAGGAAGCAAGCTATCACTTCAAGCCGCGCGCCCGCTTCCGTCTCTATCGCGACCGGGGCCAGTTCCTGCCGCTCGACAGTCCTGAGCAGGCTGCCGCCCAGGCCTACACGGAATTCGAACAGGCCCGCATGCGCCAGCTCGAAGAGGATGCCTTCGTCGGCAAAGCAGACCAGGTTGCCGAGCGTATCGAGGCGCTGGCCAAGACACTCAAAGTCGAGGAGGTCGCAATCGTTACCTGGGCCTACGATGAGGACGTCCGCCAGAAGAGCTATCAGCTGATCGCCGATGCATTCGGCCTCTCAAATTGAAGGAAAGGATTTAGGTAATGGTCGCCAAGCGACGTTTCGGGCGCACTGGATTGGAAATCCCCGTTGTCACGTACGGCGGTGGCTGGGTCGGCGGCCTGCTGATCCGGGCCGATCGCGAGGTTGCATTCGCCGCCCTGGACAGAGCGTTCAAGGCCGGCATCGACTGGATCGATACCGCTGCTGCCTATGGCAACGGCGTTTCTGAAACGGTGATTGGCGCCTGGCTCAAGACGCTGGATGTGCGCTTTGGCCCGCGGATCTCGACCAAGTTCAATATCGATCGGGCCGCAGGTGACTGGCCCGGCCAAGTGCGCCGCTCGCTCGAGGCCAGTCTCGAGCGGCTCGGACTTGATAGCGTCGAGGTTGCAATCCTGCACAACCGCGTCGTCGGCGATGGGGCGACTGATCGCGGTGCACGCGATCTGACCGTGACAGAGGTTATAGGTGACGGTGGTATCGCCGACATTCTCGATGGCTTACGCCGCGAAGGTCTGATCGACTGGACCGGGATGACGGCGCTCGGTGAGCCGGCTGCCATCCTCGATGTCGTCGACAGTGGCCAGATCGACGTCGCACAGGTCTATTACAACGCGCTCAATCCAAGCGCGGCTCGCGATGTCGGCGCCGGCTGGAATACGACTAATTTTGCCGGCCTGGTCGATCGCTGCCTGGCCCAGGACATGGGCCTGATGGGTATCCGCATCTTTGCTGCCGGCCACCTCGCGGCCAAAGAACGCCATGGCCGCGAGATTGCGATCACCGAAAACGCCGAGGATTGCGCCGAGGAGGCGCGCGTCCGCGCACTCGACGAGGTGTTGGACGGGCAACATGGTACACCGGCCCAGGCGGCGCTGAGGTTCGGACTTGCCTGCGACAAGCTTTCGACGATCGTCGTCGGCATCGGCGATCCCGATCACCTCGAGCAGGTGCTCGGCGCCATCGAGATGGGTCCGCTCGACGCAGCCGTCGTGGCCGAAATCGCCGAGTTGTGGGAAGCGCACGCCGCGTTCATCGGCTGAACTGCGGATCGGCGCCGTTACCATCGCCTGATAGGAGGGTTCGATCGGTTGCCAGGCTTCATCGCGCTGCGGATGGACGGGCACTGCCTGTTGCGCGATGGCTGCAGGCGCCGTCAGGTAGCTCAGTACTGCCCGGCCAGGAGAAGCCCCAATGTCGCGCCGCATGCACCTCAACCTGTTCATCCATAATCGCGGCCACCACGAAGCCGCCTGGCGCCATCCGCTGGCTTCTGAGCGCTCGGTCTACGACATTGGCCATTTCGTCGACCTTGCGCAGCGCGCTGAAAGGGGATTGTTCGATTCGATCTTTCTTGCCGATCAGCTGGCCCTGCCGGATGATATCAACAAGGGTCCGCGCACCGGTCTCGAGCCGGTCACGGTGCTGGCCGCTGTTGCCATGGCGACGGAGCGCATCGGGCTGATCGCGACAGCTTCGACGACCTACACCGAGCCCTTCAATCTGGCCCGCCAGTTCGGTTCCGTCGATCTGATCAGCGGCGGGCGGGCCGGCTGGAATATCGTCACGTCATGGCTGGCAACGGCTGCGGCCAACTTCGGCAAGACTGCACCTTTGAGCCATGGCGAGCGCTACGAACGGGCCGAAGACTATATGCAGGCCGTGCTCGGGCTTTGGGACAGCTGGGCCGCGGATGCGCTGATCGATGACCGGGCAAGAGGCCAGTACACCAGGCCCGACCGTATTCGGCCGGTCGCACATTCGGGGCCCTTCCACAGCGTCAAGGGACCGCTAAACCTGCCGCGCACGCCCCAGGGCCGGCCTGTGCTGGTTCAGGCCGGATCATCGGAAGCCGGCCGCAGCTTTGCTGCCCGTTATGCCGAGGCGATCTTTACCGCGCAACTCGAACTTTCGACAGCGCAGGCCTTTCATCAGGACATCAAGGCCCGTGTGAAGGCCGTCGGGCGCGATCCGGCCAAGGTTCACGTGCTGCCGGGGCTCAGCCCCTTGATCGCTGGCAGTGAGGCCGAAGCCGAGCGTCTTGCTGCCGAGCTTGGTGAACTGACCGACCCGGAAGCGGGACGCAAGCGCCTGTCGAGCCGGTTTGGCGGTCATGATTTCTCACAACTGCCGCTCGACCGGCCGCTCAGCGCCGCTGATTTTCCCGATCCGAGCACCGTTGAGGCAGCCCGGTCACGAACCGAAGTCGTGATCAACATGGTCGAGCGCGATGGGCTGACCTTACGCCAATTGCTGGCACGTCTTGCCGGTGCCCGCGGTCACTACACGCTTGCCGGCACCCCGGAGCAGGTCGCTGATTTGATGCAGGACTGGTTTGAAAACGGGGCCGCCGACGGGTTCAACGTGATGCCGCCGATCCTGCCGGCTCAGCTCGATGTGTTTATCAGTGAGGTCGTGCCGATCCTGCAGCGCCGTGGTCTGTTCCGCACCGCGTATGAAGGAGAGACGCTACGCACTCACTACGGCCTCGACGAGCCGCTGAGCCAGTTCGACTGATACGAGGAGGGGATGCTACTGCATCCAACTTTCGCGTTACCCCGCCATATTTTAACCGCTTATCGTTAAGACACTGGATACAATCCCAATTATCCGGCAGCGTTGCCGAAAAGTTTCAGTCCACAGGTTTTCGTGTTAGCTTGTGGATAATTGTCGCGTGCCGGAGTGAGTAATGACCAACCTGGATATCCCCTTTTTCGCCGCCGCGCTGGCGTTTGGCTGGGGGCTGTCGCTGGCCACCTATCGGATCTTCGCGGTCCGTAACGACTGGCCAATGGGTGAGTTGCACGCCAACAAGCCGCTGGTCCCGGTCCTGCTCGGCGTCTTCTCGTTGGCGATCGCGTTCTTGTTCGCAGCTTTCCGCGCGGCGACGCCGGCATCCGAACTGGGTGGCTGGTGGATTCTGCCGGCCGGGCTGCTGTGGGCGTTTTTCTGGACCGGTTTCATGCGGGTTGGTTCGCAAGCCTCACTGTTCCTGGCACCGATTGCAACCTTTGTGCTGGTCACCGCCTGGATCAATGTCCGCACGCCGCCGAGCTTCGTGCTCGACTCCTCCTACCAGCCCAACAGTTACGTCTACCAGGACAACACCTGGGACCGTAACGTGAAAGTGCCTCTGCCGTCGCAGGCACCGCGGCGGTTGGCGAAGTTCGATTAGCCGATCATTTCGCCCGGTTATTGCATCTTGTCCGCCCGCATCGAGGCTGAGTGCCAGCTGAAAGGTGCCAGTGAATGCCGGCGACCGTGTTCGTCTGCCCGGACAAATTGGCCCGCGTAATTGGCGCGCGGTTGCCATCAATGGCTTGCATCGCGTAGCCAACCCCCTTAATCGAGACCGTACCATTATCGGCGAGGCATTTGTGCTGGCCGGCGTTGTTGCTGGTCTGGCGCGCTCGTCTGTAGCGCTGTCATGTCAATCGATCGGAGGCCGACGCCTATGGCCGTGCGCCGCTTGCACACCGAACAGCCCGCGAGTTTCGAATTCACGCCTGACAACCTCGAGTTTGCCAGGGCAACGATCGCCAAATACCCGGATGGCAAGCAGGCTTCTGCCGTCATTCCGCTGCTCTGGCGCGCGCAGGAGCAGCACGACGGCTGGCTGCCTGAACCAGCCATCCGCTACATCGGCGACATGCTCGATATGCCCTACATCCGGGTCTACGAGATCGCGACCTTCTATACGATGTTCCAGCTCGCGCCGGTCGGCAGGGCGGCCCATGTCCAGGTCTGCGGTACGACGCCATGCATGCTCAGGGGCTCGGAAGACCTCGTTGCCGTATGCAAGCGGCGCATTCACGCCGAGCCGCACCATCTTTCCGACGACGGCAAATTCTCCTGGGAAGAGGTCGAATGCCTGGGTGTCTGCGCTAACGCGCCGATGGTCCAGATCTGGAAGGATACCTATGAGGACCTGACGCCGGAAAGCTTCGACAAGCTGCTCGATGGTTTTGCCGCCGGCACACCGCCGGAGCCGGGCTCCCAGGCCGGCCGTCGCGCATCGAGTCCGGCAGGCGGCCTGACAAGCCTGACAGATCCGGCCCTTTATGCAGGCTCGGCATCGGCTGGTACGGCAACGCTGGAGGCCGTCGCACCGGCAGACGCGGCCGACACCGAAGCTGCCAAACCGGCCGCCTTAAGCAAACCGCGCGATGGCAAAGCCGACGATCTCAAGCGCATTAGCGGTGTTGGCCCAAAGCTCGAAGGTTTGCTGAACGAGCTTGGCATTTTCCATTTCGATCAGATTGCCGCATGGACGCCTGAAACGGTTGCCTGGGTCGACAATTACCTGAGCTTCACGGGACGCATCGATCGTGAGGACTGGATCGGCCAGGCCAAGGTTCTGGCAGCCGGCGGTGACACTGAATTCTCGAAGCGCCAGGGCAACAAATAGAGGCGGATACTTTCGATGCTGAGCGACAAGGATCGCATCTTCACCAACATCTACGGCATCCACGACAGCTCCCTGAAGGGCGCGATGGCGCGCGGTTTGTGGGACGACACCAAGGCGCTGATCGATCTCGGCCACGACGAGATCATCGAGCGCGTCAAGACATCGGGGCTCCGCGGGCGCGGTGGTGCCGGCTTTCCGACCGGCCTCAAATGGTCGTTTATGCCGAAAGAGGACCCCAGACCTTCGTATCTCGTCGTCAATGCCGATGAGTCAGAACCGGGCTCTTGCAAGGACCGTGAAATCCTGCGTCACGATCCCCACCATCTGGTCGAAGGCTGCCTTATCGCCTCGTTCGCGATGCGCGCCCACGCCTGCTACGTCTATTTTCGTGGCGAATACATCCGTGAGCGTGAAGCCTTCCAGCGTGCGATCGATGAGGCCTATGCCGCCGGCCTGATCGGCAAGAACAACAAGCATGGCTGGGATTTCGATCTCTACGTTCATCACGGCGCTGGCGCCTATATCTGCGGCGAGGAGACGGCACTCCTCGAAAGCCTCGAAGGCAAGAAGGGCCAGCCCCGCCTGAAGCCGCCGTTCCCGGCGGGTTGCGGGCTTTATGGCGCACCGACCACCGTCAACAACGTCGAGTCGATCGCCGTCGTGCCGACCATCCTGCGTCGCGGTGCGGAGTGGTTCGCAGGCCTCGGCAAGCCCAACAACACGGGAACCAAGCTCTTCCAGATCTCAGGCCACGTCGAACAGCCCTGCGTTGTCGAGGAAGAGATGGGCATCCCGCTGCGCGAGCTCATCGAAAAGCACGCCGGCGGAGTGCGTGGCGGTTGGAAGAACCTGCTTGCCGTAATCCCCGGTGGTTCCTCGGTGCCGTGCCTCGGCAGCGATGTCTGCCAGGACATCACCATGGATTTCGATGCCCTGCAGAAAGCGCGATCGGGGCTCGGCACTGCCGCCGTGATCGTGATGGACAAGTCGACCGACATCATCAAGGCGATCCGCCGGATTTCGTATTTCTACAAGCACGAAAGCTGCGGCCAGTGCACGCCGTGCCGCGAGGGCACCGGCTGGATGTGGCGGGTAATGGAACGTCTCGAGCGCGGTGAAGCGGAAAAAGCCGAGATCGATATGCTGTTTGATGTCTCCAAGCAGGTCGAGGGCCACACGATCTGCGCGCTCGGCGATGCCGCCGCCTGGCCGATCCAGGGCCTGATCCGCAATTTCCGCCACGTCATCGAGGAGCGCATCGATGAGGCGCAGGCGGCGCGGATTGCTGCCGAATGACGGGCATCGAACGGTGGTGCGTGCGCAATTTTACCGCGACCTGCCTGCCAAAGTGGACCGGAGACACGCCTCATGGCCATTGTCGTTTCGCAGGCCTTCGGGATTGCCGTCTATTTGCTGCTGGCAATCGCGGTTGCTGCCATTGTACGTAAAGCCGGGTTCTCGGTTGGGCTTAGTGTTCTCGCCGCTGGCCTGACGTTGGTCGTGAAGGTGGTCTGGCCGCAGTTCTTTGTCATGCTGATAAATGCCGGCGTCTTCAATGTGGCGAACCCCAATGCCAGCTTGCTGCACGCTATCGCCTTCAATCTTGCAGCCAATCTGCATCTCATCGTCACGATTGTCGCGTTGTGGGTGTTTGCACTCGTACCTTGGCCCGACGGCTCGGACAGGCAAGTCACTCCGCGATAAGGGGACCGCGCCCGGTGGCGGGGGACGAGGCTGAAATCGATGCTGCAAGCACTTGCTGATTTGATTGCCCAGCCGCTGTTCGAGATCTTCTGCTTTCCCCCGATCGGATGCGCCTTCCTGGCCGCTGCGGCGGCGTGGTTCATTGCAGTCAAACTGGGGCTTTCGGCCTGGTCGGCGACAAATCTTGCCTTTGTAGTACCGGCGTTCGGGGTTGGCTGGTGGTTCGGGCGCAAGGCGCTCCTGCTTCTTGGTGATGGGATGATCGTGCGGGTTCTAATCGGCCTGATTTCATTCACCGCCACGCTGGTGCTGACCGGCATCACGGCCTTCGAGGGGCTCTGATGCCGGTGCTCTAAGTCTGTGATTCCGCATCTTCTTCCGGCGGCAGAAGGTCCGCGACGCTCAACGTCAGTCCCGGCGCCGCTAGCGACAATTCGCCTTCGCCTTGAATGAGCGTCCTGATCGAACCGTCGTCCTGCCGGGCGTGATGGATCACGACGCGGCGACCGGCATCGACGATCAGATAGTGCTCGATCGATGCGACCGAGAAATATTCGCTGAGCTTCGCGGTCGTATCATCACGTTCCGAGGACGGTGACGTAACTTCTACAACGACCATCGGCCTGTCAGCGATCAAACTGTCCGGATCGATTGGTTTGCCACACTGGACCAGCGCATCGGGCTCGCGGGCGGTGTCCTCATCGATAACCACGGTCATGCCGTCGGTGTAGGCGGTACAATTGATGCCCGTTGCCAGTATGGCCGCGCGCAGCGAAACGTAGACGTCACCTTTGATACGATTATGCCTGGCCCGCTCCGGTGCCATCGCGATGACCCGGCCCTGGACGAGTTCATAGCGGCCCCGCTCCTGGCGCGCCGCCCAATCGATGAATTCGTCGACCGTCATGAATTCGTCGCGTGTCGCATCACTCATTTTGTCGCTCTTTCCCGGTCTGGCGACCAGCAAGTAAGCCAGGAACCTCTGCAATCGCGCCAATGCGACCCAATAGGGCACTGGCCAATAGCGCAAAGTCATTGTAGGAGAACCGGGAACAAAGCGCATCGCAATATCGCGGTTCACGTGAACGCATCTGTTCAATGCCCGCGGTCATGCGTTTGAGCGAGGGTCCTCCTGTCGAATGCCCAGAAAACTCCTGATTGACGACGAGGAAATCGAGGTCGCCGACGGCATCACGCTGCTCCAGGCCTGTGAAATGGCGGGCCGCGAGATTCCGCGGTTCTGCTATCACGAGCGCCTCTCGATCGCCGGCAACTGCCGCATGTGCCTGGTGCAGGTCGATGGCATGCCGAAACCGGTCGCCTCCTGCGCCATGGGCGTCAATGATCTGCGCCCCAATCGGGACGGTTCGCCAAACCGCATCGACACCCGCACGCCGGTCGTCAAGAAGGCGCGCGAAGGGGTGATGGAATTCCTGCTGATCAACCATCCGCTCGATTGCCCGATCTGCGATCAGGGCGGCGAATGCGATCTCCAGGATCAGGCGATGGCCTACGGCGTCGGCGGATCGCGCTATGCGGAAAACAAGCGGGCCGTCGAGGAGAAGTACCTCGGACCGCTGATCAAGACCCATATGACGCGCTGCATTCAGTGTACGCGCTGCGTCCGCTTCATGACCGAGATCGCCGGCGTTGAGGAACTGGGCGCCATCGGCCGCGGCGAGGATATGGAGATCACGACGTATCTCGAGCAGGGCATGCTCTCGGAGATGTCGGCGAATGTCGTCGACCTTTGCCCGGTCGGCGCCTTGACCCACCGGCCCTGGGCGCACAACGCCCGGCCTTGGGAATTGCGTGCGACCGAGTCCATTGACGTCATGGACGCTGTCGGCGCCGCCATCCGGGTCGATGCGCGCGGTCGCGAGGTGATGCGCATTCTGCCACGCCCCAACGACGCCGTGAACGAGGAATGGATCTCGGACAAGACCCGGCATGTCGCGGACGGCCTCCGGACCCAGCGGCTCGACCAGCCGTATGTGCGCCGCGACGGAAAGTTGCAGCCGGCAAGTTGGGACGAAGCGCTCGACGCCGTTGCCGAGCGCCTGATGGCCGCATCTCCGAACCGGATCGGCGCGATTGCCGGCGATCTGGCGGCCTGCGAGGACGTCTTTGCCCTCAAGGACCTGTTCGTGCGGCTCGGTGTGGCTAACCTCGACTGCCGGGCCGACGGCGAGCGCCTAACCGGCGAACACGGCCGCGCCGGCTATCTGTTCAACGCGACCATCGCTGCCATCGATGACGCCGATGCGATCCTGCTGATCGGTACCAATCCGCGTCTGGAGGCCGCCGTCCTCAATGCCCGCATCCGGCGGCGCTGGCGCGGCAGCGATCTGAAGGTCGCGATGGTCGGTGAACCAGCCGATCTTGGTTACGACAGCGAGCTGATCGGCCGGTCGGCGAAGGATCTCGCCGCCATTGCGGATGGTTCGCATGCCTTTGCCGAGGTTCTGGCCGACGCCGGGCGGCCGCTAGTCATTCTCGGTGCCGCAGCGACCGCACGTGCCGACGGCCCGGGCGTGCATGCCGCAGCGGTTCGGATTGCGGCCAATGCAAAGGCCGGCACCGATGCCAACTGGCGCGTCTTCAACGTATTGCATGGAGCTGCCGGCCGCGTCGGCGCCATGGATCTCGGTTTCCTGCCGGCTGGCAATGCGGCCGATACGGCCCGGATGCTCGGCGGCGATGTTGATGTGCAGTTCCTGGCCAACTGCGATGTGCCGGCCGTTTCCAATGCCAAGGCTGAATTCGTCGTCTACATGGGCACGCACGGCGATGCTGGCGCCCATCGCGCCGATGTCATCCTGCCGGCGGCTGCCTACACGGAAAAGAGCGCTACCTATGTCAATACCGAGGGTCGGCCGCAGGTAACCGCCAAGGCCGTGTTCCCGCCGGGTGATGCCCGTGAGGACTGGACGATCCTGCGCGCACTTTCCGACCGCGTCAGCCAGACGCTGCCCTATGATGACCTCGCCGGCCTGCGCGCCCAGATGTATGCCCAGGTGCCGCATCTCGCACGGATCGGCACTGTCGAACCGGCTAGCAGTGCCACACTCATGTCGCTGCAGCCGAACCTCGACGAGCTATCGGACGAGGCCTTTGTGCCGGCACTCGAGGACTTCTATCTGGCCAATCCGATTGCGCGGGCATCAGCCGTGATGGCCGAATTGAGTGCCTTGCGGCGCGCCGGTCAAGCGAGTGCCGAGGCTGCCGAATAGGATGATTGAACAGGCGATGTGGGAAACTTTGAACGAGATCTGGTGGAGCTACGGCTGGCCTGCCGTCATCATCGCCATCCAGAGCGTCGTGCTGATGGTGGCGTTGCTGCTGATCATCGCCTTCCTGCTGCTCATGGATCGCAAGGTCTGGGCCGCCGTGCAGATGCGTAAGGGCCCGAATGTCGTCGGCCCCTTCGGTCTCTTGCAGTCGTTTGCCGATCTCTTGAAGTTCGTGTTCAAGGAACCGCTAATCCCGGCCGGTACCGACAAGGGTGTGTTCCTGCTTGCCCCGATCGCAACGACGGTTTTCGCGCTTGCTGCCTGGGCGGTGATCCCGGTCGCCGACGGCAGCTTTTTTGGCATATGGGACGGCAAATGGGTCGTCTCCGACCTCAACGTCGGCATCCTCTATATCCTGGCAATCTCGTCGCTCGGCGTTTACGGCGTGATCATGGGTGGCTGGGCATCGAACTCGAAGTATCCGTTCATGGGCTCGCTACGCTCGGCAGCACAGATGGTCTCCTACGAAGTCTCGATCGGCCTGGTGATCGTCACGGTCCTGCTCTGCGTCGGCTCGCTCAACATGTCCGACATCGTCAACGCCCAGAAGAGCGGGATCGGCACCGGCGTCGGTTTCGTGTCCTCCGCTCTCGATTGGTACTGGCTCGCCCTGCTGCCGATGTTCGTGGTATTCTTCATCTCGGCGCTGGCCGAGACCAACCGGCCGCCGTTCGATCTGCCGGAGGCCGAATCCGAACTCGTCGCCGGCTTCATGGTCGAGTATTCCTCGACGCCCTACCTGCTGTTCATGCTCGGTGAGTACGTCGCGATCATGACCATGTGCGCGCTCACCACCATCCTGTTCCTTGGCGGCTGGCTGCCGCCGATCGACATCTGGCCGGTCAATCAGGTGCCGGGCCTCGTCTGGTTCCTGGCCAAGATCGTGTTCGTGTTCTTCATGTTCGCGATGGTCAAGGCGATGGTGCCGCGCTATCGCTACGATCAGCTCATGCGGCTTGGCTGGAAGGTGTTTCTGCCGCTGTCGCTCATAATGGTGGTCGTTGTTGCAGGCGTCCTGCACTACGGCCCGCAGCTGATTTAGGGGGAGCCGAGCCATGAGCCCGAACATGGTCGGTGCATTTGTCGGATTGGTTGTCGGTTTCGCCGGCTTCGTATTCCTGCGCCTGGCTGCCGCCAACGTCGAGAAGAAAGGCGTCGGGCCCGAGCCTTCGAAGACGGCGGGCATACTCCGGATGGTCGCATTGTTCGACCTGATCTTCTTTGTCGTGATCGGCTATTTCGTCGGACCGATGATCGTGTCCGGGGCCTGATCGGGCCGGGACCTGGAAAGGAGCAAACATGAATGTCGCCCAAGGCATAAAATCGCTGTTCCTGACCGAGTTCGTCTCGGCCTTCTTCCTTGCCATGCGGTATTTCTTCGAACCGAAGAAGACGCTCAATTACCCCCACGAGAAAGGGCCGCTTTCGCCCCGCTTCCGCGGCGAGCATGCGCTGCGCCGATATCCCAATGGCGAAGAGCGCTGCATTGCCTGCAAATTGTGCGAAGCGATCTGTCCGGCCCAGGCGATCACCATCGAAGCCGGCCCGAGGCGCAATGACGGGACCCGGCGCACGACGCGCTATGACATCGATATGACGAAGTGCATCTATTGTGGACTTTGTCAGGAGGCCTGCCCGGTCGAGGCGATCGTCGAGGGGCCGAATTTCGAATTCGCAACTGAAACACGTGAGGAGCTTTTCTACGATAAGGAGCGTTTGCTGGCGAACGGTGATCGGTGGGAGCGTCAGATCGCAAAGAACATTGCGCTCGATTCAAAATACCGATGATGGGCATGGCTGGCCGAAGTTGCTCTCCGCGTTGACGGATGAGGAACTTCGGCGCTATGGCGAGATCGCAGCCGATCAGCGACGCCTGGAGTGGCGCTATGGCTGGGCACAGATCGTGTGTCTCGCGGGCGCCCTGGCTGCAACGGTATGGTTCGTTCGCGAACTGTTGACGGCGGGGATCAGCTGGCGGGCGGGTGCGGGCCTCGGACTGGCGGCGTTGCTTGGCTACTGGCCGTATCGCAAAGCGATCGTGCGCCGCTTGTGGACGAAGCATTGCCGGGCGGTCGAGCGCGAGACCGAGATGCGCCGCAACCGGCGCGACGAATGATGACAGATGGTGGTGGGCGATGGGCCTAGAGGCATTCTTTTTCTATGTGTTCGCGTTTGTGGCGGTGATGGCGGCCGTCCTGGTTATCGTTGCGCGCAATCCGGTGCATGCCGTTCTGTTTCTCATCCTGACGTTCTTCAGCGCCGCCGGCCTGTTCATCCTGCTGGGCGCCGAGTTCCTGGCGATGCTGCTTGTCATCGTCTACGTCGGTGCGGTGGCCGTGCTCTTCCTGTTCGTCGTCATGATGCTGGACGTCGATTTTGCTGAACTGAGGGCAGGCTTCATCAAGAACGCCCCGATGGGCGCGCTGATCGGCGGTATCGTGCTGATCGAACTGATCATGGTGCTGGGCTTCCAGGCCCATCAGGCCCAGATCGTCGGCCAGCCGGCAGCGCCGATGCCGGCTGCCGGTGACGCGCTGACCAATACCGAAGCTCTCGGCCGCATCCTCTATACGAAATACATCTACTTCTTCCAGGCGGCGGGTCTCATTCTGCTGGTCGCGATGATCGGTGCGATAGTGCTGACCCTGCACCACAAGGAAGGCGTCAAGCGCCAGTCGATCGCAGCCCAGGTGGCGCGCTCGCCGGCAACCGCCATCGAGGTCGTCAAGGTCGCCTCCGGCCAGGCCATCCTGCCTTCATCGGGAGATGATCAATGACCGAGATCGGGATCGGCCACTACCTGACTGTTGCCGCTATGCTGTTCACGATCGGCATGTTCGGCATCTTCCTGAACCGCAAGAACGTGATCATTATTTTGATGTCGGTCGAGCTGATGCTGCTTGCCGTCAACATCAACCTGGTCGCGTTTTCCGCCTACAACCAGGACCTCGTCGGCCAGGTCTTCGCAATGATGGTGCTGACGGTTGCCGCCGCCGAAGCCGCGATCGGTCTGGCGATCATTGTTGTCTATTTCCGCAACCGTGGTTCGATCGCGGTTGAGGATGTGAGCATGATGAAGGGGTGAATTGAGGGAGTAGCGAGTGGCGAATAGCGAGTAGAGTGTGCAGCGTGTCGTTCAATTCGTATCGGGACTTGGTGGCATGGCAGAAGGCGATGGATATCGCCATAGAGTGCTATAGCAAGACCAAAGTTTTTCCACGAGACGAGCAGTTCGGTCTTACGGCTCAAATCCGCCGCGCGAGCTCGTCGCTCGCCGCGAACATTGCTGAAGGACACGGACGGGAGACGACGGGGGCATTTGTACAGTTCCTACGAGTTTCCCAAGGGTCATTGAAGGAACTGGAGACGCACTTGATTCTCGCATGCCGCCTAGGCTACCTCGACGCCAATGGCGAACGACAGTTGCTCGAGCGTTGCGACGAACTTGGTAAGATTTTGCGCGGATTGATCAGATCGTTGCAGAAGAAGGGAGTAGCGAATGGCGAGTAGCGAATAGGGAACTAGTCGCGTTTTCCAAAGCCCCTTTCTATTCGCTATTCGCCATTCGCAATTCGCTCAACCGGAGTCCCTAATGGAATTCAAGGCGATCGTCTTCCTGCCGCTTATCGGCGCGATCATTGCGGGCCTATTCGGCCGCGTGATTACGGACCGTGGCGCGGAGATCGTGACCACTGCGCTGTTGTTCATTGCTGCCGCGCTTTCATGGTTGGTGTTTTGGCGCGTTGGTTTCGAGCACGAGACCATCCAGGTGCCCGTTGCCACCTGGATCACATCGGGCGAACTCGAGATCGCCTGGTCGCTCCGGATCGACACGCTGACTGCCGTCATGCTGGTCGTGGTGACGACTGTCTCGAGCCTGGTCCACCTCTATTCGATCGGTTACATGGCTGATGACGACGGTCGCGCGCGGTTCTTCTCCTATCTGTCGCTGTTCACCTTCGCCATGCTGGCGCTGGTCACATCCGACAACCTGCTGCAGATGTTCTTTGGTTGGGAGGGCGTCGGGCTTGCGAGTTATCTGCTGATCGGCTTCTGGTACAAGAAGCCCGAGGCCAATGCGGCCGCCATCAAGGCATTCATCGTCAACCGTGTCGGCGACTTCGGTTTTGCGCTCGGCATATTCGCGCTGTTTGCGATGACCAACTCGATCAACCTCGACGAGGTCTTCCGCGAAGTGCCGAACATGGTTGGCAAGACGATGCCGTTCCTCGGCTACGAAGTCGATATGCTGAATACGATCTGCCTGTTGCTGTTCATGGGCGCGATGGGCAAGTCGGCGCAGTTCCTGCTGCACACCTGGCTGCCTGATGCCATGGAAGGCCCGACCCCGGTTTCGGCCCTGATCCACGCTGCCACCATGGTCACCGCCGGCGTCTTCATGGTCGCGCGCCTCTCGCCGCTGTTCGAATATGCGCCCACCGCGCTGATGGTCGTTACGCTGGTCGGCACCATCACCGCGTTCTTTGCGGCAACTGTCGGCCTGGTTCAGAACGACATCAAGCGTGTTGTCGCCTACTCAACCTGCTCGCAGCTCGGCTACATGTTCGTTGCCTGCGGCGTCGGCGCCTACACAGTCGCGATCTTCCACCTCTTCACGCATGCCTTCTTCAAGGCGCTGCTGTTCCTCGGCGCCGGTTCCGTGATCCACGCCATGCATCACGAACAGGACATGCGAAACATGGGCGGCCTGGCGCCGAAGATCCGCATCACCTGGCTCATGATGCTGATCGGTACGCTGGCCCTGACCGGCGTCGGTATTCCCCATCTCGCGGGTTTTGCCGGTTTCCATTCCAAGGACGCCATCATCGAGGCGGCCTATGCTGCCCATACGCCCTACAACTATGCCTTCTGGGCGCTGGTCATTGCAGCTTTCATGACGTCGTTCTATTCGTGGCGGCTGATGTTCCTGACCTTCCACGGCAAGACGCGGGCCGAGCCCGATACCTTCAAGCATGCCCATGAAAGCCCGCTGACCATGCTGATCCCGCTGTTCGTGCTGGCTGCCGGGGCGGTGTTCGCCGGCATACTGTTCACGGGCGAATTCATCGGCCACCACTACAAGGACTTCTGGCAGCGCGCGATCTTCGAGCATCCCGACAAGCACATCCTGCATCACATGCACGAAGTGGCGAAGACGATCGAATGGGTGAGTTGGTCGCCGTTCGTCGCAATGGCAGCTGGCTTCGGCCTCGCCTGGCTGTTCTACATTCAGTCACCGCACCTGCCGGCGGCGACAGCAAAGACGTTCCAGCCGATCTACCTGTTCTTCCTGAACAAGTGGTACTTCGACGAGCTTTATGACTGGCTGTTCGTCAAGCCGGCGAAAGCGATCGGCCGCTTTCTCTGGAAGACCGGTGATGGCACGATCATCGACGGCATCGGGCCCGACGGCATTGCCGCCCGTGTCATGGACGTCACCGGCCGCGTCGTACGCCTGCAGACCGGCTACGTCTACCACTACGCTTTCGCCATGATGATCGGCGTGGCGCTCATCACCGTCTACTTCATGTTTGCCGGCGGAGGCCTTTTGAAATGAACGCTTACGGCGTGCCGCTGCTTTCGATCGTAACTTTTCTGCCGTTGTTCGGCGTCTTCTGCATCATGTTCCTGAAAGACGACGACAGCGGCCGGCGCAATGCCCGCTGGATCGCGTTCTACGTGACCGTGATGACTTTCGGGGTTGCCGCCTACATCTGGGCGGTGTTCGATCCCTCGACATCGAAATTTCAATTGGTCGAAGAGGTCCCCTGGTTCGGGCCGGTGCAGTACAAGCTCGGTGTCGACGGCATTTCAATGCTGTTCATCGTGCTCACCGCCTTCCTGATGCCGCTTTGCATTCTGGCGTCCTGGCAGTCGGTCACCGAGCGTGTCACCGAGTACATGATCGCCTTCCTGGTGCTCGAGACACTGATGATCGGCGTGTTCTGCGCGCTCGACCTCTTTCTGTTCTACCTGTTCTTCGAAGCCGGCCTGATCCCGATGTTCCTGATCATCGGGGTGTGGGGCGGTGTTCGCCGGGTCTATGCGAGCTACAAGTTCTTCCTCTACACGCTGCTCGGCTCGGTGCTCATGCTGCTCGCCATGATGGCGATGTACTGGCATGCCGGAACGACAGACATCGTCAAGCTGATGGAGGTCAAGTTCCCGGCCGACATGCAGTGGTGGCTGTGGCTCGCGTTCTTTGCCTCGTTCGCCGTCAAGATGCCGATGTGGCCGGTGCACACCTGGCTGCCCGATGCCCACGTCGAAGCGCCGACGGCGGGCTCAGTGATTCTCGCCGGCATTCTCCTGAAGATGGGTGGCTACGGTTTCCTGCGCTTTTCGCTGCCGATGTTTCCTCTCGCGAGCGCCGAACTGTCGTCTTTGGTCTTCACGCTCTCGGTGATTGCGATCATCTACACCTCGCTGGTGGCGCTTGCCCAGGAGGACGTCAAGAAGCTGATCGCCTATTCCTCCGTTGCCCACATGGGCTTCGTGACCATGGGTATCTTTACCGCCACCACCCAGGGTGTCGATGGTGCGATTTTCCAGATGCTGAGCCACGGCCTGGTCTCCGGCGCCCTCTTCCTCTGTGTCGGCGTCGTCTACGACCGCATGCACACGCGCGAGATCGCAGCCTACGGTGGCCTGGCCAACCGCATGCCGATCTATGCGGCCTGCTTCATGGTGTTCACCATGGCCAACGTCGGCCTGCCCGGCACTTCGGGCTTCGTCGGCGAATTCCTGACCCTGCTTGGGGCCTTCAAGGTCAATACCTGGGTTGCGGCACTGGCGACCACAGGCGTGATCTTGTCGGCGGCCTATGCGCTCTATCTCTACCGGCGCATGATCTTCGGCGAACTCGATAAGCCGAAGCTGATGAACATCGCCGACATGAACGCGCGCGAGATCGCGATTCTCGTGCCTCTTGTCGCGTTGGTCATACTGTTCGGGGTTTACCCGAGCCCGATCTTCGACGTCACTGCGGTGTCCGTGAAGAACCTCGTCACCAACTATGAAGCAGCCCTGCGCACCGCCGCCGCGATGGCCGCCCAGTAAGCCTCGGAGCCCGAGACCGCAATGCCAGAAGTGTTCCAGAGCTACGCACCGCTGCTGCCCGAGATCATCATCGTCATCGGCGCGATGGCGCTATTGATGTATGGCGTGTTCCGTCCCGAAACGGACGACGAGGCGGAAACGGTCGGCTGGCTGGCGATTGCCATCATGTTCATCGCTGTGGTCGTGATGTTCGTTTACAACGAGGGCACGCGCTCACTCTTTTCCGGCTCCTTCATCGACGATCCCTTCGCCCGCTTCATGAAGTTTCTCGCACTTGCCGGCGGTGCGATCGCACTGATGTTGTCGTTTGACGATTTCCGTCGCCTGCGCATCATGAAGTTCGAATATCCAGTCCTGGTCCTGCTTTCGACGGTAGGCATGATGATCATGGTTTCGGCCAATGACCTGATCGCGCTTTATGTCGGCCTCGAATTGCAGAGCCTGGCACTTTACGTGATCGCAGCCTACAGGCGCGATTCTGTGCGCTCGAGCGAGGCCGGTCTCAAGTATTTCGTGCTCGGTGCCCTCTCATCCGGCATGCTGCTCTACGGCTCGTCGCTGCTCTACGGCTTTGCCGGCTCGACCGACTTCCAGGTGATCGCCAATGCCGCCAAGGGCGAGGCGGTAGTCGGCAACCTGTGGCTGACCTTCGGCCTCGTCTTCCTGCTCGTCGGCCTTGCCTTCAAGGTCTCGGCCGTGCCCTTCCACATGTGGACACCGGATGTCTATGAGGGTTCGGCAACGCCCGTCACGGCGTTTTTCGCGAGCGCGCCGAAGGTGGCCGCGATGGCGCTTCTCGTGCGCGCAACGGTCGGTGCCTTCCCGGGGATCGCCGAGCAGTGGCAGCAGATCATCACCTTCGTTGCCATCGCCTCGATGCTGCTCGGCGCCTTTGCCGCCATCGGCCAGACCAACATCAAGCGCCTTATGGCCTATTCCTCGATCGCCAATATCGGCTTTGCGCTCGTCGGCCTGGCCGCCAATTCGGTCGAGGGCACTCAATCGGTGCTGATCTACATGGCAATCTATGTGGTCATGACACTTGGCGTGTTTGCCTGCATTCTCTCGATGCAGCGTGGCGACGATGCGGTAGAAGAGATCGACGAGCTTGCAGGCCTCGCCCGCACCAACCTGCCGATGGCCTTCGCGCTGATGATCCTGATGTTCGCGCTGGCCGGCATACCGCCGCTGGTCGGCTTCTTCGGCAAGTACTTCGTGTTCATGGCGGCGATCAAAGCAGGGCTCTATCCCCTCGCCGTGATCGGGGTGCTGGCGAGCGTGGTCGGTGCCTACTATTACCTGCGCATCGTCAAGATCATGTTCTTCGATGATGCCAAGGACAGGTTCCAGTCGGTGAAGTTCAAGGCGGCTGCCGTGATGACGGCTTCGGCCTTGATCATGGTGTTCGGCGTGATCTGGCTTGGCCCCTTTGTCGACTATGCGATGGCTGCGGCGAAGTCGTTCACCTTCGCTCAATAGTCCGTCCACAGCTTGTGCAACGGCTGGAACCGACTATGTTGCCGGCGATCATCTGCACTCGCTCCAAGGCCGGACCGCTTGCCTGCCCATAGACCAGCAATCTTGGAATTCGACACGCTCGACTCGACGAATTCTGAAGCCCATCGCCGGGCTGCTGCCGGCGAGCGTGGTCCGCTCTGGATACGCGCCGGGCGTCAGGAGGCAGGCCGCGGTCGTTCGGGCCGCGCCTGGTCGTCACCATCAGGCAACCTGTCGGCCACCTACCTGTTCGAGCCCGGATGCCAGCCCGCATGCCGCCACCAGCTTTCGTTTGTTGCAGGGCTTGCCGGCTACGACGCGGTAAGGCCGCACATCGCACCGAGGGCGCCGCTGCAACTCAAGTGGCCCAATGATCTGCAGATCGGGTCAGCCAAGGTCGGCGGCATCCTGGTCGAATGCTCGTCCTATGACGGTGCAGACCTTGCAATGATTGGCATCGGCATCAATATCGCGGTTGCACCTGTTGTCGAGGGGCGAGAGGTTGCCCGGCTTGCCGATCACGGCGGCACGCTGACACCGGCAGACCTGCTGGCAGGGCTGGCCGATGCCATGCAGCTTTGGCTGGCGCGCTGGGGGGGCGGTGAGGGCTTCGGCGAGGTCCGCCGGGCGTGGCTCGAGCGGGCACACCGTGTGGGCCAGCCACTGTCGGTGACGGTCACCGATACCAAGCGTGACGGCAGTTTCGCAGGCCTCGATGATGACGGCGCAATGCGCCTCGATATTGGCGGCGAGGTGCTGCGTGTCACACACGGAGATGTGCAGTTGCGGGATACCCAATTGCTGGATGAGCAGGCCAGGCCGGCGGTCTGAGGAGTGCATCGATGAATGCTAAACGGACCAAACCCAGTGCCGGTCAGCGGCGCGAGCCTGCCGGCGGCGACGAACTCGTCTTCACCGCGCTCGGCGGTCTCGGCGAAATCGGCATGAACGTCTACCTCTACGGTCTCGGGCCCGCCGACGATCGGCGCTGGCTGATGGTCGATCTCGGCCTCACGTTCCCGAACGATGAGGAACCCGGCGTCGACGTCGTGCTGCCTGACCTGCGTTTCATCCAGGCCGAGGCGCCGGCGCTTGACGGCATCGTCATCACGCACGCCCACGAAGATCACATCGGTGCCGTCATCGATAGCTGGCACAGGCTCAAGGCGCCGGTCTACGCGACGCCGTTCACCGTCGGCATGCTCAAGGCCAAGCTTGCCGAATACGGTGGTGAGGTGCATCCGGATATTCGCGAGATCGCGCTCGACAGCCGCCATCAGATCGGTGCTTTTGACGTCGAATTCGTCTCGATGTCACATTCGATCCCTGAGACCTCGGGCCTTGCAATTCGCACTCCCCACGGCACCATTTTCCATTCGTCTGATTGGAAGCTCGACGATGACCCGTTGATCGGCCGGACGACCAACGTGGCGCGTCTCAAGGAACTGGGCGAAGAAAGTGTCCAGGTGCTGGTCTGCGATTCGACCAACGCATTTCGCGACGGCGTCTCGCCGTCCGAAGCGGAGGTTGCCCGCTCGCTCGCCAAGATCATCGCCGAACAGAAGGGCCAGGTCGCCGTCACGACCTTTGCCTCCAACGTCGCGCGTATCCAGGCGGTCGCCGATGCGGCCGCGGCAACCGGCCGGCGGCTGCTGGTCTCGGGCCGCGCCCTGCACCGCATCATCCAGGTCGCCAAGAGCACCGGCTACCTGCCGGCTGACTTTACGTATCTCGACCAGGAACACTTCGCCTACATGGAGCGCGGCGAGGCGCTGGTTCTGGCAACCGGCAGCCAGGGCGAACCGCGCGCCGCGATGGCCCGCATTTCCGAAGGCACCCACCGCGATATCGATCTGATCAGCGGCGACACCGTGATCTATTCGTCGCGCACCATCCCCGGCAATGAAAAGGCCGTGATCGGGGTCCAGAACCGGCTTGCCGAACGCGGCGCCAAGGTGATCACGGATGCCGACGGCCTGGTCCACGTCACGGGGCATCCGAGGCGCCAGGAGTTGGCGCAAATGTTTGCGTGGCTCAAGCCCGATACGCTGGTGCCGATGCACGGCGAGGTGCGCCATCTCAAGGAAAACGCCCGCCTCGGCCACGCCGCCGGCATCCACCATGTGCCGATGATCACCAACGGCGAACTGCTGCGCCTGGCGCCGGGTCTGCCCGAGGTTATCGACGATGTACCGGTCGGCCGGCGCTACCGCGATGGCGGATTGCTGATCGATGAAGGCGATAGCGTCGTGCGCGAGCGGCGCAAACTGTCGTTTGCGGGCCTGGTCGCGGTGGCCGTTGCCGTTGACCAGCGCGGCAATCTCTTGGGCGAGCCCGATGTCGCACTCGACGGCGTGCCGCGCGAGGATGGCGATGGCGATATGATGGAGGACATCGTCCTCGATGCGGTCGAGGGCACGTTCGCCAGCATTCCGCCGCGCAGGCGCAAGGATATCGATATGGTTCGCGATGCCGTACGCCGCGCCGTGCGTTCGGCCGTCAACAATGCCTGGGGCAAGAAGCCGGTGGTCAAAGTACTGGTCAATGAGCTGCGCTTAAAAGGCTGAGAGACTTGCATGATGACTTGTGGCAGGGTCGCTTCGCGAGCGAGGCGTGCCTCGCGCTCCGCCGGGAGGAGACCTCCCGGACCCTCCCGTTTCATTGGATTAGGAGACTAGAATGATCGGCCGGCTCAATCACGTCGCCATCGCTGTCAAGGACATTGCGGCAGCGACCGCCGTCTACCGCGACACGCTCGGTGGGGATGTGTCCGAGGCCGTGCCGCAGCCGGATCATGGCGTCACCACCGTGTTCATCAATCTGCCCAACACCAAGATTGAGCTGCTGGAGCCGCTTGGTGACAATTCGCCGATCGCCAAGTTCCTCGAGCGCAATACCGATGGCGGCATCCATCACATCTGCTACGAGGTTGAAGATATCATCGCCGCCCGCGACAAGCTGATCGGCGAGGGCGCCCGCGTGCTGGGGACCGGGGAGCCCCGCATCGGCGCCCACGGCAAGCCGGTGCTGTTCCTGCATCCCAAGGATTTCTGCGGCACGCTGGTCGAACTCGAAGAGGCATAGGCGTAAGCATGAGCCTCGTATTCGCGATCGCGATCTTCTTCGTCGTCTGGTGGATCGTGCTGTTTGCCGTCCTACCGTTCGGCGTGCGCACCCAGGGCGAAACCGGCGATAGAGTTACCGGCACGCCCGAGAGCGCACCGGCGAAGTTTTCCTTTGCCCGCGTCGCGATCATCAACACCATCGTTTCGGCGGTGGTCTTCGCCGTAATCTTGGCGATTATCGAGTTCGATCTGTTCTCGATCGGCGAGCTGGCCGATCGGGTGCATCGCTAGTGATCTGGACCTGACAGTTGATTCCCGTCCCGTATCCAAACTCCGCGTCATCCCCGCGCAGGCGGGGACCCAAGCAAACCTCAGCAAACTCTGTGCCGCTGGTGACATGCTTGGGTTCCCGCCTGCGCGGGAATGACGGAGCTGTGTGTGGCGAGTGGGTACTAACCGTTTGGTTTGGAACACTAGATCGTTTCAGATTGTCTCGGAAACAATCTCACTACAATTTCGCTCACGGCTATTCCTCGCTTGCGCTCGGACCTCCGCGGGGGCGGCGCTTAGAGCGTTTCCGGTTTAGCCGGAATCGCCCCGAGGGAGCGCAGGCGACCCGCCGCATTGCGGCGCCCCTCGGAGGCCGGCCGTTAGGCCGAATAGCCGTGAGAGAAAAGACAGATAGATCCATTTCCACGTAAGTCGGAAATGATCTAGCGCCGGGCCTCGTTCGAGGCCTTTACCGTTTCCGACATGGCCGGAACCGCTTTAGATGTGAAGCCCTCAGTTCCAGCGCAGGATCAGTTGCGACAGTTTGAGCGAGGCTTTCTGCGGTGCCGGGATCCATGCCATCTTGTTGTTGGCATAGTGCGTGTCGGCGATGACGCCGGCGAATCCGACGTCTCTTGATTTTCGGAACGCAAGGGTGCTGAATTCCAAAGACAGGTTGCCGTCGATCCAGACGCGCAGCGCGCCGTTGCGCTCCTTCGGATCATTGAGCACGATCTCCTGCTCGATTTCGACCCAGCGTCCGCGTTCGAGCCTCAGCCAATCCTCATCAAGCATCAGGCGACGTCCGTCCCGGGCAGCGGGCGTTACGGGCTGAACGGCGACCTTGCCGCCGGCAAGCCAACGCATGCGGGCCGAGAACGCATCGCGGTCGTTGGTCCCGGCCGAGGGGCGGCCGCCGTAGAGGCCCGGCAGCACGCCGCCGTGACCGAACTTGAAGTCGGCAGGCAGCCAGACTGAATAGGAAAGGCAGGCCGCCTTGACGTTTTTCAGGAAGCTCGGCTGCCAGGTAAAGCCCATGCCGCTTTGTTCGTGACGTGGAGTGCGCCCCATTTCACCGCCGGTCGGCAGATCGACGGTCATTGCGACCTGTGATTGGGCACTTCGATCGGCATCGATCGACACGTTGTGCAGCACGCCCCAGTCGTGGCCGCCAAGCTTGCTCTGGAGTTCCGCCGGGCGCAGCAGATTGCCCGATGCACGCTTGTAGGCAAACATGCCGGCCTGCATGTAGCGCGTCGCGCAGCCCGGTGTTTGTTCTTTGTGGAACGAGGAGGCGACCATCAGCCCGATCGTCAGGACGCCGAAGGCGCCGCCGGCGATAGAGAACAGTACGTTGTTTGGGATTTTGAAGTCGCCACGTGCTTTGACAACCATGTGTGTGGGCCCGTCGATTGCAATTGAAATCTGGTCCGGCCGACACGGCACGGTCCCCTCCGAATTATTAGCCGATAAGTGTGAATGAACCGCCAATTGCCGCTGTCTGCCGGCGCAACACATTCCTGAAACACATCGGGCGCCGACCCTCTCCCAGCGGCCGACGCCCAGCTCTCCTCAATCGTCTCAGCGAATGGCGGTTGCCCGACGATCTCCAGTATGCTGCAGGTCTAACAGCGACACCTGAACAAGTTTCCACAAATCGTCACCAAACTCTGAATTAATTTCGACTTAAATGCTGTTGTTGACGGCAACCTCTCGATAACGATTTAGCCCCGGCAATCAGGGTGCCGGTACGATTTTGCCTGGATTGAGGATGTCCTGTGGGTCGAGAGCGGCCTTGATCTGGCGCATCACGGCGAGACCGGCGCCGTGCTCGGCTTTGAGGTATTTCATCTTGCCCTGGCCGACGCCGTGTTCGCCGGTGCAAGTGCCCTCCATCGCGATTGCACGTGCTGCCAGACGTTCGAGGAAGGCTTCGATCCTTTGTTTTTCTGCCTCATCGTCCGGGTCAAACACCGGCGAGGTGTGGAAGTTACCATCGCCGACATGACCGACGATCGGCGCGACGATGCCGTGCTCATCGATATCGCGCTTGGTCTCGAGCACGCATTCGGCAAGCCGCGAGATCGGCACACAGACGTCCGTTGCAAGCGTGTCTTTGCCAGGCCATGTCGAGCGCACGGACCAATAGACATCGTGGCGCGCCTTCCAGAGCTGGCGGCGCTCCTCCTCGCGCTCGGCCCAGTCGTAGCGCAACGCGCCTTCCGTCTCGGCGATGGCCTTGAAGGTCTCGACCTGGTCACGGGCCGACACCGGGCTGCCGTGGAATTCGAGGAACAGCGTCGGGCTCTCCTCGAACGAGGTCTTCGAGTGATTGTTGACGGCGCGGATCTGCACTTCATCGAGCAATTCGATGCGCGCAATGCCGAGGCCGAGCTGGATCGCCTGGATCACCGTATTGCACGCGCCCTCGATCGACTTGAAGGGGCAGACGGCGGCAAGGATGGTCTCGGGAATGCCGTAAAGACGCACGGTAAGTTCGGTGATGATGCCGAGCGTGCCTTCGGAGCCGATCAGCAGGCGCGTCAGGTCATAGCCGGCAGACGACTTGCGCGCCCGCCCCCCGGTCTTGACGATCGAGCCATCGGCCATGACCGCCGTCACGTTGAGCACGTTGTCGAGCATGGTGCCATAGAGCACGGCGTTGGTGCCGGAGGCCCGTGTCGCCGCCATGCCGCCGAGCGTTGCCTCCTCGGCGCCCGGATCGATCGGGAAGAACAATCCCGTGTCGCGCAGGTAATCGTTGATCGACTTGCGCGAGATTCCGGCCTGGACGACGCAGTCGAGGTCGCGTTCGTTGACGCGGATTACATTGGTCATGTTCTGGAAGTCGAGCGAGATACCGCCGTTGGGTGCATTGACGTGGCCTTCGAGCGAGGTGCCGGCGCCGAACGGGATGATCGGGCAGCGGTGCTCTGCGGCTATCTGGACGATGTCGCGAACTTCCTCGGTCGAGTTCGGCCAAACGACCGCATCGGGTGGCTGGTTCCTGATCCAGGTCAGCGTGTGGCCGTGCTGCTCGCGGATTGCCTGGCCGGTCTGCACGCGATCGCCGAACCGCTGGCGCAGGATGGCGATGGCTGTTGCAATGCCTTGGCCCGATGCACCGCCTGCGAAGTTGTCATTTGCCGTCGACATGATCGTCTCTCCCAGCCCATTCGATGCGCAACGCGCCAACAACCAATCGTGCCTTATCGCATTATTCAGCGATCTATTGCCAGCATTGCGCTTCGTGGTTCAACTAACCCGGTTCGGGCCCGGCAACCGTCGACATGGGCGCCGAGCGCGCCATGTGGCGGCGGTACCAGAGGGCCATGATCTCCATGCAGGCCATCGATGCAATGGCCAGCGCAAACAGGATCCAGGTGCCGACGCGATAGCCCCAGGCATCGACGACGAAGGCGAACAGCATTGGTGACAACGCATTGAAGATCAGGAACGGCGTGGCGATGATGCCCAGCACCTTGCCGTAGCCGTCCGCGCCGAACAGCGCCAGCGGCACGGCACCGCGCGCCACTGTGACGATGCCATTGGAAAGCCCGAAGATGATGGTGAATACCGCAGCCGTCGTCCAGTCAGCGCCGGAAAACAATAGCACCAGAAGCGATATTGGCAGCAGTCCGATGGCGATCCGGCCGATGCCGATGGGCGCGATATTCTTGCCCCAGACGATCTCCCAGACGCGACCGGCGACCTGGGCAATGCCCTTGAATGAAGCGATCGTCACAGCCAGCCCGGTTGCAACGCCCGCCGCTTCGATCAGGCCGACCAGATGCACGGCACCGACACCGAAGATCAGCGCATTGCCCGACATCACGACGCAGAACAGCACCATCGCGATACGCCGCGCCCGGCCTTCCAGCGGCGCTGTATGATGGGCCGGGTTCTTGCTGTTTTCGGCGGCTGCTGCGCCGGCAATCGTTTCCGGTTCACGGCGCGCCAGGCCGAACCAGCAGAGCGGCATGCATACGACGAGGTTGAGGACTGCAAATATCAGGTAGGTCTGGCGCCAGCCGTAGGCGACGACCAGTTCGTGGCCGATGATCCAGAACACGGTCGAGGCAAAGCCGCCGAACAGCGTCAGGAAGGCGATCGCCCGGCGTCCGTTGTTGGGCGAGACCTGCACCATGGCGGCGAACGCGGCATCATAGAGCGTCAGGCGCATGGCGACGCCGACTGCGCTCCAGGCCGCGAGGTAGGTGTATTCGTCGCGGGCATGTGCGACGCCGACCAGGGTGGCGGCCAGCATTACGCAGCCAAGCGACATCACGGCCCGTGCACCGAACCGGTCGATGGCGCTGCCGACCGCTGTCGAGATTACCGCCGAGACCAGCAGGCCGACGGTCAGGCCGGCAAACACCAGCCCGTTCGCCCAGCCGGTATCAGCAACGATCGGCTTGCCGAGCACGCCGAGTGAGTAGAACGACGTGCCCCAGACGATGATCTGGACGGTGCCGATCGTGCACACCGCGACACCCGTCGGCGAGACCAGCCATTTCAGGAATTTCATCAGCAACGGCGGCTTCCCTGCGGTGCCGGCTGCCCTGGGCCGGCACCGGACGTTGGAACGAAGCGCTTGGGCTGTTGAGACTTGGCACGGTTGTCGTGAGTTGCTCCGCCCTTTGCCCCTCACCCTAACCCTCTCCCCGTGAAGAACGGGGAGAGGGAACTCGGCTCGTCGCTTTACCGGCTGCGGTATGGCACAACCGGATTCCCTCTCCCCGTTCTTCACGGGGAGAGGGTTAGGGTGAGGGGCAAAGGGCGGAGCAACTCGGCACGAATGTGCCTTTAGTCAGCAGCCCAAGCGCCAATAGAGCACGTGGCGGGCAGTGTTCAGGAAATCGGACGTAGGGGCAACCATTGCAATGTGTCCTGGCCGGTAAAATCCTACTTCATCGGTTCCGTGATGCGGCACCCCGTCACCATGGTGATGGCCGGACTACCTTCCTCGATAGTGGCCAAGCAGATGCACATGGCCTAGAAGGTCTCCGCCAACCCAATTCGCCAGGTCTGTCTGGCATGGAATCGAACAATGCCAGCTTCAGCCCTGATGAATGTGATGATCGCAGCTGCCCGCAAGGCCGGCCGCGCGCTTGCCCGCGATTTCGGCGAGGTCGAGAAATTGCAGGTTTCTATAAAGGGGCCGGGCAACTTCGTAACATCTGCCGATCACCGCGCCGAGGACATCATATACCGCGAGCTCGAGAAGGCGAGACCGGGTTATGGTTTTCTGATGGAGGAACGCGGAGCCGTCGAGGGCAGCGACAAGACCCATCGCTGGATCGTCGATCCGCTCGACGGCACGACGAATTTCCTACACGCCGTGCCATTGTTCGCGACCTCCATCGGCCTCGAACGCGATGGAGAGTTGGTCGCCGGCGTGATCTACAACCCGGTCAGTAACGAGCTTTTTACAGCCGAACGCGGCAAGGGCGCCTTCCTGAACGACCATCGGCTACGGGTTTCTGCTCGGCGCAATCTCGCTGATGCCTTGGTTTCGACCGGCATCCCGCATCGTGGCAAACCAGGCCATGACCGTTTCCGAACTGATCTCGAGACGATCATGCTCGAAGTCGCAGGCGTTCGCCGCACGGGGTCGGCCTGCATCGATCTCGCCTGGACTGCGGCCGGCCGCTTCGATGCCTACTGGGAGCGCGGCATCCAGCCCTGGGACATGGCGGCCGGCATCCTGCTCGTGCGCGAGGCCGGCGGCCTTGCCACCGACATCGCCGGCGAGGGCGAAATGTTCGCGACCGGCACTGTCGTCACAGGAACGCCGCAAATTCAGCGCGCACTACTGAGACACCTTTCACCCTGAAGTTAACCCGCAAATTCGGTTAATACTCATGAGGACACAATCTGCGCGTAGATTGCGCGGCGTAGCGAGCCGGTCTCCAGGTTTGCGCAGATGGGAGCGGGGATTGATCGAAACAAGGTGCTGGCGATATGGCCCGTAACAGGAAACGAAGCTCGGATTACGGTGCCGGACCAAGCGCGAGATCGCTTTCGATGCCGGGCGTGTTTCTGATCCGCATGCTCATCTTCCTGGCACTCGTCGGCTTTATCGCAGCGATCCTGATGCCGCAGTTCCTGAGCGCCTTTCAGGCCAATCCGGGCCTCAACGGCCTGATTATCGCGGTGCTTGGCATCGGCATCATGTTCGCCTTCTGGCAGGTGATGCGCCTTTACCCGGAGATCCGCTGGGTCAACGCCTTCCGGATTGCCGACCCGGGCCTTGCGATCTCGCATCGCCCGGTGCTGCTGGCGCCGATGGCGACCATGCTGCGCGACCGCACCGGCGCATTGTCCCTCTCGACGACGTCGATGCGCTCGATCATGGACAGCATCGGCTCGAGGCTGGATGAAGCGCGCGATACCGGGCGCTATCTGGTCGGCCTGTTGGTCTTCCTCGGCCTGCTCGGTACTTTCTGGGGTCTGCTTGATACGATCCGTTCGGTCGGCGTCACGATCAATGCGCTCGATACCAAATCAGCCGACAGCGTTCTGATTTTCGAGGAATTGAAATCCGGTCTAGCAGCGCCCCTGCGCGGCATGGGTACGGCCTTTGCCTCCTCATTGTTCGGCCTCTCGGGCTCGTTGGTCTTAGGCTTTCTCGAATTGCAGGCGAGCCAGGCACACAGCCGTTTTTACAACGAACTCGAGGAATGGCTCTCCGGCATCACCGAATTGTCGCCGGGAGCCAGCGTCGAAGGTGCGACGACCGAGCAGATCAACCGCCAGCTCTATGCCGCCTTGTTCGAAGTGCAGCGCTCGCTCGCCGACATCGCCGACCGGCTCGAGGCCAACGGCGGTGCCAACGGCTCCGGCGATGTTGCCGACGGCATCCACCAACTCGTCGCCCAGATGCGCCGCGAACAGGAGATCGTGCGCCAGTGGGCTGACGAACAGGCGAGCCAGCAGGCCGAGGTAATGGGCGCCGTCCGCGATCTCCTGCACCGCCAACAGGAAAAGGCCTGAGACGATGGCCCGGAGCAGAGCGGCCAGGCGTAGCGGCGAATACGGCATCTTCTGGCCCGGCTATGTCGATGTGCTCTCGACGCTGCTGCTCGTGTTTACGTTCCTGCTCTCGATCTTCATGCTTGCCCAGTATTTCGTGTCACAGGAATCGAGCGGCAAGGACACTGCGCTGCGTCGCCTCAATGCCCAGATCGCAGAACTCACCAATCTGCTCTCGCTCGAAAAGGGTCGCGCCAAGGATGCAAGTGACCAGATCAGCGAATTGACCGCCACGTTGGCCTCGCTGCGAACGGAAAACAGCCAGTTGCTCGCCCTGCAGTCGGGTGGTGCCGCCAAGCTTGCCACGGCCAACGCGAGGGCGCTGACGCTTGAGGCGGAACTTGCCAAGCAGAAGGGTGCAGCAGGAGAGGCGCTTGCCCGCATCGATCTCCTGAACCAGCAGCTGCTGGCGCTCCGCCGTCAGATGGCAGCCCTCAACGAAGCGCTCGAAGCCTCCGAAAGGCGCGATGCCGAAGCCCAGGTGCGGATAAAGGATCTGGGCTCCCGGCTCAATGCCGCCCTTGCCCGCCAGGTCCAGGAACTGCAGCGTTACCGTTCCGATTTCTTCGGGCGCCTGCGCGAACTTCTGAAGGGCCGTCGTGATATCCGGGTGGTCGGGGATCGTTTCGTGTTCCAATCGGAGGTTCTGTTCCCCTCCGGTCAGGCCGATATGTCGGTCGACGGGCTGGTCGCGATGGATGAGCTGGCGCGGGCAATCAACGAACTCGAGCGTAGTATCCCAAAGGAGATCAACTGGGCTCTGCAGGTCGATGGTCACACCGACCGGCGTCCGATCTCGAACGTACAATTTCCGTCGAACTGGCACCTGTCGACTGCGAGAGCCCTGTCGGTCGTGCGTTATCTGATCTCGCGCGGGGTCTCGCCGGAGCGCCTGGTCGCTGCCGGTCATGGCGAATTCAATCCGCTCGATAAGGGCGACAGCGAGGATGCGCTGCGGCGCAACCGGCGCATCGAGTTGAAGCTGACCAATCGTTAGAGCGCCGGGCGATAAATGTGCATCAGACGCCGCCTGTACCGACAGCAGTGGTTGTTTCGCTGTCCGACGGCCAACATCCACTTTACGTCGTATGGCAAGTCTTATATAAGACTTTTCGCTGCACCAGCGGCGAGGCAGTGTTCCATCGAGCCGATAGCCTGCCCGCACCCGATTTCCCTTCAATACAAGCAAAACCCAGGTGGATATCCCGTGCCCAAGATCCCGCACTTTCTGGTTCACAGTCCCAAGGACAACGTCGGCGTCGTTGTCGTCGAGGAACTCAAAGCAGGTACCAACATGCTCGGCGTCGTCACCGAGGACGATAGTTCGACCAAGTGTAAGGCCCTGCACGACATTCCGATCGGCCACAAGGTGGCGCTCACCAACCTCAAGAAGGGTGACACGATCATCAAGTACGGCGTCGACATCGGCATCATGACCGGTGACGCCAAGAAGGGCGGGCACGTCCACGTCCATAACCTCAAGACAAAGAAGTGGTGAGCCCGATGGCCAAAGCTGCACGAAAGAAATCGAACCACTCGTTCTGGGGCTGGCGCCGCGAAAACGGCCGCGTCGGCGTGCGCAATCACGTCGCCCTGCTGCCTCTCGACGACCTCTCGAATGCTGCCTGTGAGGCAGTTGCCAACAACATCAAGGGTACGATCGCCCTGCCGCATGCCTACGGTCGCCTGCAGTTCGGTGCTGACCTCGACCTCCATTTCCGCACGTTGATCGGTACCGGCTCGAACCCGAACGTTGCCGCCGTCATCGTGATCGGTATCGAGGATGGTTGGACCAGCCGCGTTGTCGACGGCATCGCCAAGACCGGCAAGCCGGTGACCGGCTTCGGCATCGAGGGTACCGGCGATATCGGTACGATTGCCAAGGCCTCGCGGGTCGCCAAGGACTACCTGCAATGGGCCTCCGAACTGCCCCGCGAAGAATGCAGCATCAGCGACCTCTGGGTCTCGACCAAGTGCGGTGAAAGCGACACGACGACCGGGCTCGGCTCGTGCCCGACGGTCGGCAACATGTACGACAAGCTGATCCCGAAAGGCATCCACGGTGTGTTCGGTGAGACCAGCGAGATCACCGGCGGTGAGATGATCTGCAAGGCGCGGGCCGTCAACAAGGAGATCGGCGAGAAGTGGTTCAAGGTCTGGCAGGCCTATCAGGACGACGTCATCGAGGCGCACAAGGTCGATGACCTCTCTGAAAGCCAGCCGACCAAGGGCAACATCGCCGGCGGTCTCTCGACCATCGAGGAAAAGGCGATGGGCAACCTCGAGAAGATCGGGCGCAAGTGCAAGTACATCGACGTTCTCGGGCCGGCCGAGACGCCGGCCAAGGGGGCGGGGCTTTATTACATGGACACGTCCTCGGCCGCGGCCGAATGTGTGACGCTGATGGCGGCCGGCGGCTATGTCGTGCACACCTTCCCGACCGGGCAGGGCAACATCATCGGCAACCCGATCGTGCCGGTGATCAAGATCTCGGCCAACCCGCACACCGTGCGTACGATGTCGGAACACATCGATCTCGACGTCTCCGGCATCCTGCGCCGCGAGATGACGCTCGACACGGCCGGCGATGCGCTGATCGACATGATCGTGCGCACCTCCAACGGCCGGTTGACCGCGGCGGAGGCGCTTGGCCACCGAGAGTTCGTGATGACCAAGCTTTATCGCAGCGCCTGAGCTGTATTTGTTCGAGGGACCGGGCGTTTGGCGAGGCCGGAGATCGGGGGATCTCCGGCCTTGCTTATTTATCCGCCCTGCTGGCAGCCGGGCGTACTTCGTGGCGATAACCGATGCCGAGCAGGATCTGGTGCGCGCCAAGCGTCGTCTGGAAGGCGCCGTGTTTCGGCTTTTCACCCTTCGACCAGCGATTGAACTGGCGCCACAGGTCGCCGAACACATCCCAGTTGCGCCATGACCGTTCGCCGGTCAGCGCGCCGTGAATCCAGGCATAGCTGAACTTGTACTCGATGAAATAAGAAACCCGGCCGTATTTCAGTTCGAGGCCGCCGACGAGCTGCATCGCGGGCCCGGCGTTACTGGTATTCGTAGGTTTGTGTCGCTCTCGCCTCGTCCTTGAACCAGACCTCGGTGTGGGGAAAGGCGACGCCGCCGCCAAGGCCGACGTAAGGGCGCACGGTCGCCATCGGGCTCGCAAGCTGGAAGAGGCCGACACCGAACAGCATGTTGTGGCCGTGTGTGAATTCCAGACGGCTGAAGATGTCGGCAAGGCGCACGCGGTCCGAGACCGGCCTCGCCTTTGAGGGTGCCGGAGGCTGCCACTTCCTCGACGACGGGATAGCGTAGCCGGCGGCCATGTGCGCCGCGTCCCAGTCTGGCGATCGCTTTGTTATGCAGATGCTCGACCATGCCGCCGTGTCTGGCCGTGCCAGCGCATGTCAGCGCACGCCGCCATCAATCGGGAAGTGCAGTGCATCACCGTCCCAGCCGAGGCCCCTGAGGCTCAGGTCCGTACCATCCGGGCGCTGCATGTCGAATGTGCTGCGATAGTAGATCGGGTTGCCGACGAAAAAGGCGTAGACCGAATCGTGTCCGCCGGCGGCCACGTCGACCAACTTGCGATCTGCTTCGTGGCTGGCCGTCTCTGAAGGACCTGCAGACGACATTGCAAGGCGGGTCCAATCGGACCCGTCGCCGGCAAGTCCCTGGGCGAACATGACCAGCAGCGCGGCACCGCCGAACACCGCTGCCGTCTTTTCCGTCAACTTGCCTGTTTGCGCGCTCATGCCATCCCCCCGAATGGTCTCTTGGGCGAGGTCGTCTGTCTCGGACATTGATCTGGCTCAATGCGTGCCCAGGATCGATGGAAAAGTCGGCCGATTACTCGGCTGCCATCGATATCGGCGATGGATTGTCGAGTTCCGCCAGCAGTTCCACCTTCCGCGCCTCGGCCTGCCGGTCGTTTGCAGCCTTGACGTGGCCAAAGCCGCGCACCTCGAGCGGCAGGCCGGCGAGCACGGTCGCGGTCGCATGCGTCTCGGGCCCAAGCTTGTCGGCGATCCGATCCAGCAGGGCCTCGTATTCGCCAATCACCGCACGTTCACGCCGCCGCTCCGCCGTGTGCCCGAACACGTCCCAGACGGTGCCGCGCAGCTTTTTGCCCTTGGCGAGCAGCCGGAATACCGGCGTCATCCACGCCCCCAGCCGGATCTTGCGAGGATGCCCGGTCGTCTTGTCACGCCAGAACCGGCTGAGTATTGGCGGTGCCAGATGGTACTCGATGCGCCTGACGCCGTCGAAATTGGCCTTGATCGAGGCATCGAATGCAGCGCCGCTCATGAGCCGGGCGACCTCGTATTCGTCCTTGTAGGCGAGCAGTTTGTGGTAGGCGCGGGCAACCGCCTCGGCAAAGCCTTTGCCGCCCGGTGTGCGTTCGGCTTCGAGCATGCGCGCCCACTCGACCTTGCGCCGATAGCGGCCGGCGAATTCGGCGTCCTGATAGTCGATCAGCATCTTCGCGCGAACCTCGATCAGGTCGTCGAGGGTTTCGGCTGAACGTGCCTTTGGTGCCGGCTCGACGATGCGGTCGAGGGCCGCCTGATCGTGTGCCGCCAGACGGCCGAAACGGAAGGCGCGCTGGTTCATCTCAACCGCAGCACCGTTGAGTTTCACCGCCTCCTCGATCGCCTCGGAGCCGACCGGCACCAGTCCATTCTGATAGGCAAAACCGAGCAGGAACATGTTGGAGGCGATCGAATCGCCGAACAGCTTCACAGCGTATCGGTGGGCATCGAAGGTAAAGACGTCGCCATTGCGAACCCGCTCCCGGATCGCGTCCAAGAGCGCATTGCCCGGGATCTTGAGGTCCGGAGCCTTGGTGAATTCGCCCGTGATCATTTCATGCGTCGAGACGATCACGGCTGTTTCATCAGGCTCGATTGATTTGAGCACGCCGTTCGATGCGGTGACCACCAGGTCACCGCCGAGCACCACATCGGCGCCGCCGACACCGACGCGGATCGCGTGGATATCATCCGATGAACTGGCGAATTTCAGATGGCAGGCAACCGCGCCGCCCTTTTGCGCGAGGCCCGTCATGTCGATGGCACCAAACCCCTTGCCCTCGATATGGGCCGCCTGGCCGAGTACTGCCGAGATCGTCACCACGCCGGTGCCGCCGACACCGGTCACCAGCATCGCAAAGGTATCATCAAGTGCCGGCAACTGCGGCTCGGGCAGGTTGGTCAGCATCTCGGCGACGCCGGCGTGGCGGTCACCTTGCTCTTCCTTTGTAAGCTTCTTCGGCTTGGCGCCGTGCAATGTCACGAAACTCGGGCAGAAGCCCTCGATGCACGAGAAATCCTTGTTGCAGGCGGACTGGTCGATTTTGCGCTTGCGCCCAAGCGGCGTTTCCTCCGGCACCACGGCAACGCAATTCGACTTGACGCCGCAATCGCCGCAGCCCTCGCAGACGGCCGTGTTGATGAACACGCGCTTGTCGGGATCCGGAAACAGGCCGCGCTTGCGTCGGCGGCGCTTTTCCGAGGCGCAGGTCTGATCGTAGATCATCGCCGTGACGCCGGGGATCTCGGCAAGCGCCTTCTGCACTTCCATCAGATCCCGGCGGTGGTGAATCTGGACGCTTGCCGGAATGCCGGCGTCGATACCGTATTTGTCGGGCTCGTCGGTGACGATATCGACGCGCTTGGCGCCTTCGGCGATCACCTGTGCCGCGATCTGGCCGACCGTCATGCCGCCGTCGAGCGCCTGGCCGCCGGTCATGGCGACGGCGTCGTTATAGAGGATCTTGTAGGTGACGTTTACGCCGGCGGCGACCGAGGCCCGGATCGCGAGTGAGCCCGAGTGGATATAGGTGCCGTCACCGATGTTCTGGAAGACATGCCCGCGTTTCGAGAACGGCGCCTCGCCGATCCAGTTGGCACCTTCGCCGCCCATGTGCGTGAAGCCGAGCGTTTCGCGGTCCATCCATTGCGCCATGTAATGGCAGCCGATGCCGGCATAGGCGCGCGACCCTTCCGGCACGCGGGTCGACGTCGAATGCGGACAGCCAGCACAGAAATAGGGGATCCGCACGAACGCTTCGGGCGTTACCGGCGCGTTGCCTCTGAGGCGTTTCAGTTCGGCGACACGGCCTGCCAGATCATCGCCGCCGAGCCCGCGCCGAAGCAGCCGTTCTCCGATCTCAACACCGATCTGGGTCGCTTCCAGTGATCCTTTGGCCCGGAACAGACGATTGCCGTTCTCGTCCTTCTTGCCGATCACGACCGGTCGGCGTTCGCTATGATAAAGTCTTTCCTTGAACTGCGACTCGATCAGCGCCCGCTTTTCCTCGACCACGATCACGAGGTCGAGCCCATCGGCGAAGCGGACGATACCTTCGGGCTCCAGCGGCCACGGCATGCCGACCTTGTAGAGGCGGATGCCGAGCTGGTTGGCGCGCACTTCGTCTATGCCGAGTGTCTCGAGCGCCTCGCGCACATCGAGATAACTCTTGCCGGTCGAGATGATACCGATTTTTGCATCAGGTCCGCCGGACGTGATTGTGCGGTTGATATCGTTGAGCCGCGTGAAGGCGCGGATTGCCCCGATCTTGTAGTCGTAGAGCCGCGCTTCTTTCTCGAGGGCGTGCTCTTCGAGCCGGATGTTGAGCCCTCCCTCCGGCAGCGCGAATTCTTCATCGCTCGGCAGCGTGACTGTCACACGGTCGGGATTTCCGTCGACGGTGGCGGTCGATTCGATGTTGTCCTTGACGCATTTGAGCCCGACCCAGACGCCGGCATAGCGCGACAGCGCGTAGCCCAAAATGCCGAAGTCGAGGATCTCCTGCACACCCGCCGGATTGAGGATCGGCATCATTGCATCGCGAAAGGCAAACTCCGACTGGTGCGCCGTGGTCGAACTTTCGCAGGTGTGATCATCCCCCATCAGGGCAAGCACACCACCGTGCCTCGACGTGCCGGCATGGTTGGCATGGCGGAAGACGTCGCCGGTCCTGTCAACACCCGGCCCTTTGCCGTACCAGAGGCCGAAAACGCCATCGAACTTGCCCTCGCCGCGCAATTCGGCCTGCTGCGCGCCCCAGATCGCGGTTGCTGCGAGATCTTCATTGAGGCCCGGTTGGTACTTGATGGCGTTTTCGCCGAGCAGCTTTTCAATGCGCTGCAGTGCTGCTTCGAGGGTTGCAATCGGCGATCCGCGGTAACCCGAGACGTAACCGGCCGTATTGAGGCCAGCCTTGGCGTCACGGGCCTTCTGCATCAGCAGCAGGCGCACGACGGCCTGGGTGCCGGTCAGGATCTGATGGTGTTCGCCGAGATCGAACTTGTCTGCAAGGCTGACGACGTGCTTGACCATGCCCGGTGTTCCAGCATCCCATGTTCAAAGTTGGAGCGCACATGCACGACGCAGTGATCCGGCCGATTTTGGTTCACAGGTCCTGCTTGCACTGAGTTCACGATGTTAGAGTATGCCGGTGGCAATCGAAAGCTGGCTTACCCACTATTGCAAACAATTGAGCACCATCATGATGATTGCCGGTGGTCCGGCAATTGCTTGTCGATGAACCAAGGAAATTGGAACTCCGGGCGTCTAACCAACATGCATTGTGCCGACAGACATCAGACCGCCGAATTGCTGGAATTTGATCTCCGTTCAGCTATGTTGTGGCCATTGCGCCGCATTGTTTCGCGCGCCGCGGGTCGGCGGCGGCGTGTTAGCCCGCCTAAAGGATAACGCTCATGCGTCTGCTCACCACCGCAGTCCTGCTCGCCTTCGCTCTGCCCGCATACGGGGCCGAGATCGCTGCAACCACCAAGCTTGATGAGGTGACGGTATACCGCTCGGGCGCCCAGGTCTCGCGAGCCCTGAGCCAGGAAATCGAAGCCGGCAGTCACACCATCATCATCAAGGATCTGCCCGCCCAGGCGGTGCCCGGCTCAATCCGTGTCGAGGGCAGGGCGGACGGAGATCTGAGTATCGGTGCGGTCGATTCCAAGCGCGTTTCGGTGCTGAGTGCCGACTCGGAAGAGCAGGACAGCCGCCGCAAGGAGCTCGAGGACGAACTCGAGCGCCAGAGCGATGAGATGGACCGTCTCAGAGCCCTGGTCGATGCCAAGGAAACGCAAAAGACATTCATTGCCAATCTGTCGGGATTGCCGAACCAGCCGCAGCCGGCGGGCTCCGATAGCCGTGCCGAATATGACTGGCCGAAGCTTCTCGACCTGATCGGCACCGGTATGGCCGATGCCCAGAACGAAATCCTCAAGACCAAGATCGAGATGCGCGAACTCGGTCGCAAAATCGAGGACACCAAAAAGAAGATCGCCGAATTGGCACCCAAACAGGAGCGGCGCACCGAAGTTCGCGTTGCTGTCGAGGCGGCTGCAAAGCTCAACGCTGATTTGACGGTTAAATACCAGGTCAGCAACGCTGCCTGGCGTCCGCACTACGATGCGCGTCTGATGACCGGTTCCGCCGACAAGCCGGCAAGCCTGGTTCTGACGCGGCGCGCGACGATCCAGCAGTCGACCGGTGAAGCCTGGAACGACGTTGCCCTCAAGCTCTCGACCTCGCGCCCGAGCGGCAAGAGTTCAGCCCCCGTGCTGCCGACGCTCACGGTCGATTTCCGCACAATCGCTCCGGCCTCGAGCAAGGCCTATCGAAGGAGCGTCGGGCAGCTCTCAATGGCGCCTCGTGCAGCCGTTCGGGACCAGGTTGCCAAGGAGGCCGAGGCCGATGACGCCGAACGCCGGCAGGTCCGCGAAACCGCCGGGCGTCTCGAGCAGACCGCATTTCAGGCAAGCTTTGTCGTACCGGGCCGCGTAACGGTGCTCAACACGGGCGAGGCCAAACGTGTCAAGCTCGAAGATCAGACAATCGAGCCCAAACTGCACATCCGCACCGTGCCGCGCCGCGATACCAACGCCTATCTCTACGCCGGTCTCGAACTGCCGCAGACGGCGCCATATCTCTCAGGCTCCGTCTCCCTGTTCCGCGACGGCAGCTTCGTCGGCCGCGGCTTCCTGCCGGACCTGGCGCCGGGTGCCGAGCACGAATTGGGCTTCGGTGCCGATGCTTCCGTGACGGTCAAATACCACGTCCTTGCTGAGCGGCGCGGTGAGACGGGGCTGATCTCGTCGTCCTCCACCGATCAGCGCAACTTCAAGATCGCGATCACGAACCAGCACAAGCGTGCGATCGATATCGTTGCCATCGACCACATGCCGGTCTCGCTGAACGAGGACATCACGGTCAAACTGCTCGGCCCGACCCTGCCCAACAAGCGAAACTTCGAAGACAAGCGTGGCGTGCTCGCCTGGCAGTTCAAGCTCGATGCCGGCGCCAAGCGCGATCTCAGCTTTGGCTACACGATCGAATGGCCGGCCGACAAGCAGATCAGCTTCGGTTACCGACGCTGAGATTCTGGCTTGAGCGGTACGCGCGGCTGATCGGCACTGGTTGGCAACTCTCCGTGCCTCTTGTTTACCGCCCTGTTGCAATCAACTTCCATCGGGCAATCTTCAACACCCAAGCTCGAGACGCTCGCGCATGTCGGCGATCATCTTGGCCCGCGTTTCGATGCCGATGCCGGGTGCTTCAGGTGGGCGGGTGAGACCGTTTTCAATCACGACATCGTCGGCGAACCCGCCATAGGGCTGGAATACACCCGGATAGCTCTCGGTGCCGCCGAGGCCGAGGCCGATCGCCATGTGCAGTCCGAGCTGATGGCCGCCGTGCGGCACGGTGCGGGGCCTGGCCCAGCCCATGCGTCGAGCCAGTTCGATGATGCGCAGGCATTCGGTCAGGCCGTAACATAGTGATGGGTCGGGCTGCAGCCAGTCGCGGTCAGGGCGCAGGCCGCCATGTCGGAGCAGGTTGCGGAAGTCCTGGGTCGAGAACAGGTTCTCGCCCGTGGCGATCGGCACTGAAACAGCTTCGGCGAGGACGGCGTGCGCCTGATAGTCGAGCGGGTCGACGGGTTCCTCATACCAGGTGAGGCCGAACTCATCGATCATGCGGCCGTAGCTGACGGCCTCGTCGAGATCAAAGCGGCCGTTGGCATCGACGGCGAGATTGGCGCCGTCACCGACCACGCCAAGTGCCCATTCGATGCGCCTGCGATCGGTCTCGGGACCAGCGCCGCCGATCTTCATCTTGCACAGGCGATAACCAAGCTCGCGCGTGCGCTGCATCTCAGCGATGAGGCCCGCCTGTTCATCGTCCGGGTAATAGTAACCGCCGCCGGAATAGACCAGTACTTCGCGTTCGTGCCGGCCCTCGTTGAAGCGCTCCGACAGAACGTGCCAGAGCGGCTTGTCCTCGAGCTTGGCAACGAGGTCCCAGACCGCCATGTCGATGGCGCCAACCGCCACTGCCCGGTCACCATGGCCGCCGGGCTTTTCGTTGCTCATCATGCGTGCCCAGATGCGTGCGGGCGAGAAATTCGCGCCGCCGTCATCGAGCAGGTCATTGGGCGCCGCTTCCATGATCCGCGGGATCAGGCGCTCGCGCAGGATGCCTGATTGGGCGTAACGCCCGTTCGAGCAAAAGCCGAGGCCGACGACGGGGCGGCCATCGCGTACGACATCGGTCTCGATCGCGACGATCGAGATCGTCATTTTGTCGAACGAGATGACGGCATTGCGCATCGGTGACGGGATGGGGGCGACGGCATCGCGAATGGCGGTGATCTTCATGAGGCTATGGGTTCTCGTCGGTCTGGCATGTGGCTGCCAAGGCTTAGACACTCAGGCATCATCGAGCAAGAGCCGCTTCGGACCCATGGATTGCGTTAGAACGATCACGACGAGAGTGCACCAGCATTGCAATTGCACCCAAACCTGCCAGCATGACAGGTGACGACACGCGAAAGGAAAAGTAGAAATGACCGCATCGAGCAATGAATCGGATCGCTTCCGCGATCGCGAGATCGTCTTTGCCAATGGTGCCAGCGGCGAGAATATCGCGATCCCGTCCGCCTCGCCGACGAACTACTATCAGGCAATCTCCAAGCCTGACGAGATGCCGGCCATAACCGTCGACGGCAAGCTGTTCCTGCCATCGGGCGGCAACGACAAGCCCGTAGCCCTTGTGATGATCGTACCCGGCAGCCTCGGCGTGGCACCGTCCCATGTCCGGCATGCCGAAACCTTGAACGCACTCGGATATGCAACCTTCGTGCTCGACGCTTTCGGAGCGCGCGGCGTTACCTCGACGGTTGCCAAGCAGACTCAGTTTTCGTTCGCCGCTTCCGCCTTCGATGTGCTGGCGGCCTGGAAGGTGCTGAGCGGGCGGCCCGAGATCGATGCGGCCCGAATTGGTGCACAAGGCCACAGCCGCGGCGGATCGGCCGTGCTGATGGCTGCCACCCGGCGGTTTGCAGGTGCGATTATCGGCCCGGACAAAGGGCTCAAGGCTGTGCTGGCTGCCTATCCGTGGAGCGGGCATCAGTTTCGGGATCCATCCGTCGGTGAGACTGCGGTGCACGTGCTGATGGGCGATGCCGACGAATGGTGTTCGCCGATGCAGGTGCAAGGTCATCTGCAAGCCATCCGGCTTACCGGTGGTTCGGCGGCGATGCGGCTCTTCAAGGGCGCCCACCACAGCTTCGATCGCGGCACGGACCTCGACCATATCGCGGAAGCGTCCGTCTCGCCGGCGGCACCGACCACATATCTCGCCAACGACGGCGCCTTCATCCATCCGCTCGAGGACGTAGCGCGGCCCGAGCTGATGGACCGCGACGTGATGGTTTATTCGCTCAAGGCCGGCTACGGGCGCAAGGGCGCCCATATCGGCAGTCAGCCGGGCGAGGCTGACGCCTTTCGCGCCGACATGATTGCCTTCTGGCAGCGCACACTCGGGCCGGCCTGATCACCGCCTGAGCAGCATCGGCCGGGTACAGGCGGGCCGTGACGATGTCGGCCTGCGGGCGGTCTTTGCCAAAACCTCGCCACTAACATTGGCAAGCGTTCCTTTTTATCTATTGTTGTGCGACGTGGAAATCCGGACCTGCGTGATATATGGCGCTTAGCGATCACATATTTCCTACCGGCCTCGCCAGTCGCTGGACGAGCCGGGCGGCAAGCACCTGGCGGGTGGTGTCGCGCGCCTTCAACAGTACCGGCGCGCTGTTGCCCAAGGGTCTTTATGCACGCGCGCTGATCATCATCATCGCACCGATCGTGCTGCTCGAAGGCGTCGTCGCCTTCGCTTTCATGGAACGCCACTGGCAGGCCGTGACACGCCGACTTTCCGAGGCGACGGCGCGTGATATTGCAGCCGTGATCGATCTGTACAGCGGCTATAAGGGCAACGACGATTACGCCTCCCTGCGCAATCTCGCGCGTGACCGGCTCAACCTGTCGTTCCAGATTCTGCCGCCGGGCGACCTGCCGCCGGCACAGCCGAAGCCGTTCTTTGCACTTCTCGATAGAACGCTCTCGAACGAGATTCGACGACGCGTCAAAGACGTGCCCTTCTGGATCGACACCGTCGGCAATTCGCGTCACGTCGAGATCAAGGTCAAGCTCGAGCACAACATCCTACGCTTCGTCGCAACCCGCAGCCAGACTTATGCTTCGAACTCTCACATCTTCCTGGTCTGGATGGTTGTGACCTCGGTCATCCTGCTGACCGTTGCGATCCTGTTCTTGCGCAACCAGATCCGTCCGATCCTGAGACTGGCTGAGGCCGCCGACAATTTCGGCAAGGGCCGGGCGATCGATTTGGACATCACGCCGCGCGGCGCCGTCGAAGTGCGTCAGGCGGCGTCGGCGTTCCTGGAGATGCGCGACCGCATCACCCAGCACGTCGAGCAGCGCACCGCGATGCTGGCCGGTGTCAGCCATGACCTGCGCACAGTGCTCACCAGGCTCAAGATCGGTCTCGAGCTCGTCGATGGTTCGCCGGAAATCCAGGCGATGCAGCAGGACGTCAACGAAATGCAGCATATGCTGGAGGAGTACCTGGCCTTTGCCCGCGGTGACGGTGGCGAGGAGGCGCAATCGACACGGTTGCTCGATTGGCTCGACGAGATCATCGTGGAGGCCCGCGGTCAGGGCGTTCCGGTGACTTTCCAGCCAAGCAAGCGACGGCGCGAATTTATCGTTGCCTTGAAGCGCAATGCCTTCAAGCGCGCGCTCACCAACCTTCTCGGCAACGCCAACCGGTTTGCCACCAAGATCGCCGTCAGGGCTGCGAAGTCGCGAAAGTCGGTGATCATCGCCGTTGAGGACAACGGTCCGGGAATTCCGCCTGAGGAACTTGAGAACGTCTTCCGGCCGTTCTACCGGCTCGACCATGCGCGCAATCAGGACCAGGGCAATTCGGGCCTCGGACTTGCGATTGCACGTGATATTGCGCGCAGTCACGGTGGCGATATCAAACTAGGTAAAAGCAGCAAGTTGGGCGGCCTGCTGGCGACGATCCAGATCCCTCTCTAGCCCGATCTATTCACCAGCACGTGGATCTTCATCGCCTCAGGTGGTTCCATTCGGCAAGGATAGTGGCGAAAAGCGTATGGGTTCATACGGTTGAGACGCTCGACGCTGCCGATGGGCCACCTGAGACGACCCGTCGTGTCGCAGACGCGCTTCCAGCACGATGGGCGGGTCCAAATGGCCAAAATGCGTCTTGCTGGAAGCAAGCCTCCGGCATGACGAACCGCTTGTCCGATGAACCACATCGATCTGCGCGCCTCTCCTTGCCTTTTGGCCATTTGGACTCCGTGAAGACCGCGTGATGGTGAATAGATCGGGCTAAACCGCCCAAGCGGCTGTAAGCCGCCAATCTGCCATTTTGTGCGGCTGACGCTGATTTCTGTTAGCGATTTCAGTGAATGCGTTGTTCCCCCACGAGACCATGTGAAACTGCATTAGGGCCGAATCAGCCGAGTCAGATGCTGTAATGAGGGACCTTGGGGGACGAATGAGTAGTGCCGCCACGTTCGAAGACATGCAGGCGACAAATGCCGGCCGCCGCTTGACGGTTGGCGATTTGTTCGTACTAACCTCGATGGTGCTTTTTGCGCTCGCGCTGGCGTGCGGGTTGATCGTGCAGTTCGCGATTGAACCGCAACTCGCGGGCATTGCCGCCGGCTGCGTGTTCCTGGCCATGGCAGCCGGCCACATCGCGCTGCGCCGGACCGAATTCAGTGCCCGGCGGCGGGCTTGGCGGGCCCAGATGGATGCTGATGCAGATCCCGTCGGCGGCGATGACGATCCGCACATCGTGCCGTCGCTGGCACCGGCGACGCCGATGGTCAAGCCCGCGCAGAGGCCGGGCGTAAGCGGCAATAATCGCATGCAAGCCGGTGATCACGACGCTGGTCGGGGCGGCGACGGACGGCCTGATCGGCGCACTGAAAGGCCGGTGATCCAGGAAGGCCTCGCAAGCTTTAGGCCGCGGGACGTCCCGGCCCTCGATGCCGGTACGGCCAAGCCGGCCGAACCGGTGTCGCCGCCTGAGCCCGCACCCGCACCCGCACCGGCCCTGGAAGCTCATACCGCCGAGATCGATCATATGATCAAGCGGCTCGCGGACGACATTGCGACGGGACGCAAATCGCGCGCCGGCGAGGTGGCCGCACAGCCACGGTCATCGGCTCCGCCTGCCGGTGATGCGCGACGCGCAGATCCCATGGCGACCGGCCAGTCGATGAGCCGGCCGCCACCCTTGCCACAGCGCGCTGCAGGGCAGCCGGCAGTTGCTGCCGCCAAGCCGGAACGCAAGCGGCGCGCGCCATCCAATCTGGCAGCGATTGCCGATGCGCTTTCCGACGACAAAGTCGACGTGTTCCTCGAGACGATCAACGGTCTCGAAGATCTTCGCGCGCATCACTACGAGATTTCCCTGCGCCTGCGCCTGGATGACGGCAGCATTCTCGACAATGGCCAATGCATAGCCGCGGCCCGCGGGAACGACCTGCTGGCATTGTTCGAAGCCGTCAAGGTTTCAAACACGAAGCGCGTTGCCCGCCAGATGATCAGGCGCGGCCGGTCTGGCGACTTCTTCTCCCAGGTCGATGGTGAAGCGCTGAGCAATGGCCAGTTCAGCGACGATGTCGAAACGATTACGGCGGGTGAGGGCAGGCTCGCCTCGCGCCTGGTGCTGTCGCTTGCCCAGTCCGACGTCCGGCTGTTCAGCAATGCTCAGTGGCGCACGCTCGACGACATAGCCCGCCTCGGTTTCCGGTTCTCGATCGAGGCGATCACGGATCTCGACATGGATTTCGAGCATCTCGCAGAGCGTGGTTTTGCCTTTGCCAAGCTCGATGCAGACGTCTTCATGACAGGATTGGCAGCCGGGACGAGCGTCGTGCCATCCGAGGATATCTGCCGCTATCTGGCCAGGGCAGGCCTCACCCTGATCGTTGGCGAAGTGCGTGACGAGACGGTGCGCGCCAAGCTTATGGGCTTTGGTGCCCTTTATGGCCAGGGAGCACTTTTCGGTGCGCCGCGGCCGGTTCGCGCCGAAGTGTTGCGCGAGGGCACGCCGTCGGAGGCGCATCAGCCGAGACCTGCTTGATCCGGGATGCTCACCATATGCTAGATAGTCGGTGATCGGTGTCGGCGTTCGCGCTCGGCCTGTGTGTGCCGGAACGATGATTGGGATAACAATAAGCGATCATGACGACGTCCTCTGCAATCGAGATTGTCGACGGTATCGGTGATCTGGCGGCGACATCGGATGCCTGGCTGGTCGATGTCTGGGGGGTGATGCACAACGGGGTGGCGGCTTTTCATGCCGCGGCAGATGCCTGCACCCGGTTTCGTGCCGCCGGTGGTTACGTCGTTCTGCTGACCAACGCGCCGCGTCCGGCCGCTGCCGTAGTCGGCCAGATCTCGCGACTGGGCGTGCCGCGCGAGGCCTATGACGGTGTGCTGTCGTCGGGCGACGTGACCCGCGGGCTGGTGACTGCCTGGCGCGACAAGCGCATCCACCATCTGGGCCCGGACCGCGATCGTGGCATCTTCGAAGGTCTGGACATCGATTTCGCCACCTCGATCGAGGCCGACATCGTGCTGTGCACCGGCCTGCTCGACGATGAGACCGAAACGCCGGATGATTATGCAACGACGCTCAAGAGCCTGCAGCGCCGCGGCATCATCATGGTGTGCGCCAATCCGGACCTGGTCGTTGAGCGTGGAAATCGCGTCGTCTATTGCGCCGGCAGTTTGGCTCAGGCCTACGAATCCTACGGTGGCGAGGTCGTTTACGCCGGCAAGCCGCATTTGCCGATCTACGAACTGGCAGAACGCATGATCGCCGATGGCTGCGGGCGGACGATCCCGAAGAACCGCATTCTGGCGATCGGCGACGGGCTGAAGACCGATATTGCCGGTGCTGCTGCCGCCGGCCTGCGCTCGGTGTTCATCGCCTCCGGCATCCATGTCGAAGAGGGCCAGGAACTGACGCCCGAATTCATCGGCGCCTTATTTGCCGAGACACCGCTCGAACGACCGGTGGCGGCTATGCCGGCGCTGGCCTGGTAGGCTTGGCGGCGACTTGCAGTCCTCAACGGCTTGCGCATAATCTCATCCATCGATCAGATGTGAGGCACGGAGCTTCGATCATGGACTGGGACGATGTTCGCCCTGAACCCCGCAATCGGGTGGTGATTGGTGAAAAGCTCGACCGGTTTTCCGTCGACGAACTGGAGCAGCGTATCAAGCAGCTCGAGGAAGAGATCGGCCGGGTGCGTTTCGAACTCGATGCAAAACGCGATCACGCGGCGCGGGCAAAGTCGGTTTTCAAATCGTGAACCCGGGCTTTGGTGTAATTGGGAGCTTCGGCCGGCCCGGCTTAACAGTAGGGCGCCTGGCGCACTTTGGTCTGTTCACCATTCGTTAAGTATCAGCCACTACATTGTCTCATATCCAGACACCTGGATAGCGAGTGGCACCATTCCACTCTGTTGAGACGCCTCCCTGTCGACGACTGAGCCGCCCCTCTCGGGCGGCTCTTTTTTTGCATCTCCCACGACACGGTTCTCAAATTATCCCAATTTGGGGCAAATTATTAACTTGAGGCGGTCAAGCTGGCCGTCCATGCTGGGCTGAATGAAGTAGCGAGTTTGTGTCAGATTGCGTCATGAGTAAGTTCGAGAAGATCTCAGGTTCCGGCAATGCTGCCGCCGCGCCTGCCTCGTTTGGCACGGCATTTACCCGCTCGCCACAGTTCGAGAACATCTTTCGCGAAGGTATGGAACTGGTCGAGCGCACCGCGGCCTACCTGGACGGCAAGGGCCGCCACGACTCGCGCAATCTGCCGCAGCCGGTATCGATATCCTATGCAACTGAAAGCATGCGCCTGACAACCCGACTGCTCGAGGTGGCCTCGTGGCTGCTGGTGCAGCGGGCCCTCAAGCAAGGCGAGATCACGCTGGAAGAAGCGCATGCCCGGCGCGAGAAAGTTCGTCTGCGCCCCTCGGGACGACCATCGCACATCAAGCATTTCAACGAGTTGCCGGCTGATCTGCAGGATCTGATCATCGAAAGCTTTACGATCGGCGATCGTGTTTTGCGTATCGATCAGGCAATGCGCGCCGGTGCCGCGACCAATACGGTCACGACCAATCCGGTCGGCGCCCAGCATTCGACGCTGAGAGCGGCCTTCAATGTTATCCAAGGTGGTCGGAGCTGACCGCTGCGCGTTGCGCGAAACCCCTTGAGAGGGCGACGTCAGAACAGGCCTTCGAACTTCTTCTTGAAGCGTGACAAGCGTCCGCCGCGGTCCATGAGCCGCTGGTCGCCGCCTGTCCAGGCCGGATGTGTCGTCGGATCGATGTCCAACGTCAGCGTATCGCCCTCGCTGCCATAGGTCGAATACGTCATGTATTCGGTGCCGTCGGTCATGACTACCGTGATCTGGTGGTAGTCTGGATGCAGATCAGCGTCTTTTTTCATCTCGTCAGAGCCGTTCGCCGGTGTTTGTGCCCTACCGCCATCGCTGCCGGCCGTCGTCGGCGGCGCTTCGGCAACGATTGACTTGCAGCAACTGAAATCCCAGAGCGGCTATCTAAACCGAGAGGCCCGCCTTGGCAAGCAGCGTTTCCTTTGTGAGCCAATGGTACGTGAAGTGACTTTAATGGACGATAAACCATCACTTTTGATCTTTTAGTCGCTGGGAACAGAAGCAACCCATTGTTCATTGCTGCTGACGTAACTACTCCGTGTAACAGCGGGAGTGCCAGGTGCATGTTCGGATTTTCGTCTAACCGGTTGCGGCGACTGGTAGCAGAGTTTCACCGCGACCAGCGTGGGGTCGTCGCTATCCTGTTCACGATTGCCTTTCTGGTGATCACCTCGGCAGTCGGGGCCGCCATCGACTATGGCCGCGCCCATTCAGCCAAGACCCGCCTACAAGCTGCAGCCGATGCGGGTGCGCTGGCAGCCGCAAAGCTGATCAACGCCAACCTGGCCAAGCGACTGGCGGTTGGCGAGACGGTGTTCAATGCGAACTACAAAGAGCACAATGAAGTTACATTCAAAGTTGAGCACGCAAACCAGAACAGCGAACTGCTGATCGTTGCCTCGCATAAGCTGCCAACCTACCTGATGCAGCTTGCCGGTGTCGACCAGTTGACCATCCGCGCCGAATCCGTGGTGCCGCTGCAAAAGCCGGGTTACGCCGAGGTTGTGCTGGTCCTTGATTACTCGGACTCAATGATCACGAGCGACAAGTACGTGCGTATGTACGAAGCGGCCGCGAAGATGGTCGATCAGATCTCGGACAACGGCGCCAACACCAATGTGAAGTTCGGCCTGGTGCCATTCTCAGCCGTCGTGCGTGCCGACATTCCGGCTGCAAACATCCGGTCCGACCTTGTCTACGACGGCTGCACGATGGATCGGCGGTTCTCCATACAACACGCAGGAAGGCATGCCTGCCGGCGGTGATGCTGCGAAATGGGGTGACCACTCGGTCGGTGGCCATAGCTGTTCGAACGTTGCAGCATCAAATCTCAAGGTTTTGCCGCTTACTGATGATCTCAACCTGGTCAAGACGACGCTTGCAGGCTTCCAGCCGCATTTGTGGACGCATATCGCGGCCGGCGCCGAGTTCGGCTGGCAGGTGATCTCGCCGGAAGGGGTATTCGGTGGCGCTCGGGCTTATACGGATGCTGAAAACGTCAAGGCCGTGATCATCCTGACCGACGGCATGCAGACGGCGCCTGGTTGGGGTCCCGGTGACACCCGCACGGTCGGAGATGCAGAATCCAACCTGCGTGCCATTTGCACAGGCATGAAGGATCGCAAGATCGACGTCTTCACGATTGGCTACGATCTGACTGATGCAGGGACGTTGTCGCTGCTGAAGGACTGCGCGGGTGCCGAACAAGTACTTTAATTCAAACGACATCAGCAACGGTCTGATGCAGGTGCTTCGGCAACATCGCCACCCAGATCGAGGAAAAGATGCTGCGCCTGACACGTTGAGCTGGGTTAATCGGCTCAAGTTGGGTATATCGCGGCCGGTTGTCGCTTGCGCGCGGCGGCCGGCCGCTGCATGTTGTGCGTTCGACAAGTCGCGGACATGCTGTCGCGGCACGTTTCATGACGGCTGATCCCGCGCAAATGCCCCAATGACAACTCACTCACGACCTGTAACCGGTCCAAGAGCTCGGAAACTGTTCGGTTCGGACCGCTGCGTGCCTTGCTACCTTATGTCCTCAGCCAGAAGCTGGCGCTGGTCATGGCGGCGATTGCGCTCGTCGTGGCTGCC
>CBDCZF010000033.1:0-43541 GCA_965224225.1 Hyphomicrobiaceae bacterium | reverse complement strand
GGCGCTTCGAACAGATCCGTGCGCAGGTTCAAATCACGCTCATTTAACCCCAAGCGCTCGATCGCTGCACGGAATCGGCGGCCAATCAGCTGTGCATAAGGTCCGCTACCGCGCTGGCGAATACCGAATTCGGACCGGTAATCGGCGCCGGCATGCATGCTTTGCAGCAGGCTGATCACGCGTTTGGCCCGATCAGGAAAATTCTCAACCAGCCATTCGCGGAACAATTGCTTGAGTTCCAGGGGTAGGCGCAGGAGCACATAAGAGGCACTTTGAGCGCCCGCCGCACTACCCGCTTCGAGCAAAGCTTCTATCTCATGATCGTTCAAGCCCGGGATGATCGGTGCTGTCATGACCGTGGTCGGGATCCCGGCCCGGCTCAATCGCTCGATCGCCTCCAGCCGCCGAGCCGGTGTCGCAGCACGCGGTTCCATCGCACGCGCGACGCTGCGATCGAGCGTCGTGACCGACAAGGCAACACGCACCAGATCGCGGCGCGCCAGCCGTTCGAGCACATCAATGTCGCGCACAACAAATGCGGATTTGGTAACGATGCCGACCGGATGGGACGTGCGATCCATTACTTCGAGTATTTGGCGAGAGATCTCAAATGTCCGCTCGATCGGCTGATAGGGGTCCGTCACCGCGCCGAGCGCAATCGTCTTCGGCTTATAACCGGGCTTTGCGAACGTCTCATCGAGCAACTCGGCCGCGTTGGTCTTGGCATAGAGTTTCGTTTCGAAGTCGAGGCCCGGCGAATGCCCGAGGAAGGCATGCGTCGGTCTCGCATAGCAATAGATGCAGCCGTGCTCGCAGCCGCGATAGGGATTGATCGACTGGTCGAACGAAATGTCGGGGCTGTCGTTGGTGGAGATAATCGAACGGGCGATTTCAATCTGGGTTGCCGTTTGGAACCGGGCCGCTTGCCCGCCGGTCTCCCAGCCATCATCGAAGTCAACCTGCTGCAAAGCCTCGAACCGGCCGGATCGATTGGAGAGCGCACCACGTCCCCGGCGGCGCTCAGCGCTTGTGATGGTATCATCGTGCATGCTTCGCCTGTGACTGTAAGATTCGGCATTCGGCCAATTGGAGACTGCACCGATATCGTAGAATAAAAATAGAACAAAACACAAACAAAATTTCTCTACTTGCATTGCCTGATCACTCGAAACAAGTGAACTGCGACGGTAACCACAGATGAGCGAGGCCACAGGCAATTCAATGATCTCCGTGATCATCCCGACGCTCAATGCGCAGAACGGACTGGTGGCGACGCTTGCAGCGCTTGTGCCGGCGACCGTCGACGGTGTGGTCCGCGAGGTGATCATCGTCGATGGCGGCTCGAACGATGCGACGATTGCGATTGCCGAGGCAGCTGGTGCCGGTGTTCTCATAACGTCGCGCGGACGCGGTGAACAGCTCACGGCCGGCGGTGCAGCAGCGAAGCACGACTGGCTGCTGTTCCTGCATGCCGACACCGTCCTCGAAGCAGGCTGGCATGAAGAGGTTGCGGCACTGATTGATGCCGTGCGGGCAGGTGCCAGACCGGCAACGGCGGCAGCATTCCAGTACGCTCTCAATGACGACGGGCTCATTCCGCGGCTGATGGAACGTGGCGTCCGTCTCAGATGCGCGCTGTTTCGCCTGCCCTACGGCGACCAGGGTCTGCTGATACCGCGCGCACTCTACGATGAACTCGGCGGCTATCGGCCGTTGCAACTGTTCGAGGATGTCGACATCGTGCGGCGCACCGGACGACGTCGCCTCAAAATGCTGGAGTCCAAGGCGATGACCAGCGCCGTGCGCTATCAACGAGACGGCTACGCTCGCCGTATCTGGCGCAACCTCGCCTGCCTTGCGATGTACTACATGCAGGTGCCGACCGATCGGATCGCACGCTTTTACAATGGCTGAGCGCACACTGGTCATCATGGTCAAGGAACCGGTCGCCGGACAGGTCAAGACTCGCCTTGCAAACGAGGTCGGGGTAGTTCGCGCGACAGAGTTCTATCGGCACTCGCTCGAAGCACTCATCGCCCGGCTCTCGCCCGATAGGCGCTGGCAAACCGTTCTCTCGCTCGCGCCGGCTGCGAGCGCGAATACCCGCATGCTGCCCGGCGGTGTTCGGCGCATGGTGCAGGTCGACGGCGATCTCGGCCAGCGTATGCAGGCCGTCTTCGAGTTGCCGATCCGTGGTCCGATCGCCCTGATCGGCAGTGACATTCCTGCCATACGCGGCGAGCATATTGCCGCTGCCTTCCGCGAACTTGGCCGCAATGACGTGGTCTTCGGCCCGGCTACGGATGGCGGCTTCTGGCTCGTCGGCATGAGCCGCTCGCCGCGCCCGGTCCGTCCGTTCACCGACATACGCTGGTCGACAAATCATGCGCTCGGTGACTGTATTCAGCGGCTCGCCGGCCATCGCGTGGGCGTGGTCACGACGCTCGACGATGTCGACAATCTGCGAGATCTGCAGGCAGCAGGTGGTCTTATTGGCCGCCGTGTCCTGCCGACAACCTTGCGGACATAACTAAGTTGCATGCTTGAATGCAATCAAGTGTTGAAAAACCAAGACATATTGCTTGACTTCCTGTATTTTCCGCTGGTGGCGAGTGTGGAGAGGACGATGGTACAGGCATATCCTCAATTTACGCCTGTTCAGATTCTAGAGGCAGGACAGCGTGCGATGGCGGAAGGCCGCTCGGAGTACGCGACGCAGTTTTTTCAGCACCTGATAGACCATTACGCGGAGACGCCGGAGGCGGCGAGCGCCCGTGATGCGTTGGCGCGTCTCAAGGGTAAACCCATCGCCCCACCCCCGCCAGCACCGCCGAGCGCGGCCAACGGGCAGCATCTCAACGGACACAACGGACATACTCGCTCGCCGGAAAACGGTGCTGCCAATGGCGGCACGTCGCCCGCTCTGACGCGGCCGCGCCCCGTCCCACCACAGTCCTCGCCGCCAAAGCCGCCTGCAGCCCAACAAGAGCTCGGCGAAAACGGCCGACCAAGCCTTCGCCTAGATGTCAACGGGCGCGGTTCGCCCTTCACCCAGGCACCAGCAGATACCCGCCCCGGCCGGCCGCAGCTGAGACCCGTGCAGGCACTGCGCAGTGACCCGGGCCTGGATGTGCGCCAGCCGGTATCACCGCGCCCCAGCGAGCAACCGCCCGTCGCTGAACCGCGTGAGGAAGAGAAAAGCGAAAGCGAATTTCCGCCGACGGAGCGCAATTACATCGCGGGCCGCGTGATCTCCGGTCTTCTGGCGGTGCTCGGCATCGTCGGCATTTTCGCCGGTATCATCCTGCTCTCGATCGTGTTCAGCGATCCCAAGCTGTTCCGCCATATCGGCAATCTCTCGTCAGTGCAGGCGGTCTGGTTTTCGCTGTCGATGTTCGTCGGCAGCCTCGTCATGCTGGTCGTATCGCAAATTGCCAGCGCAATCTTCGATGGCGCCGATGCAATCCGCGACCTGGCCCGGATCGAGCGCTTCAAGGCCGGCGATCCGGGTGACGAGTACGAGTGAGACAAGGCCGGATCGAAAACCGGCAGCCTTATTGCTCCATCAGTCGCGGCATGATCTCGACGAAGTTGCAGGGACGATGGCGGTTGTCGAGCTGGTAGCGCAGGATGCCGTTCCAGGCGTCCTTGCAGGCGCCCGGCGAACCCGGCACGCAAAAGATGTAGGTGCCGTTGGCAACCCCGCCACAGGCGCGTGACTGTATGGTCGAGGTTTCGATCTTCTCATACGAGAGCTGGTGGAAGATCGCGGAAAAACCGTCGATGTGCTTTTCGAACAGCGGTTGCAGTGCTTCCGGCGTCACGTCACGGCCGGTAAAACCGGTGCCGCCGGTCGAGATCACAACGTCGACGCCGGCATCGGCGATCCAGGTACTGACCTTGGCGCGCAAAGCTGCGATATCATCGGTGATGATCACACGCTCGGCGATGTTGTGACCTGCCTGCTCGATAAGCTTGACCAGTGTATCGCCGGATTTGTCGGTTTCAAGCGTCCGCGTATCCGATACCGTCAGAACGGCGATATTGACGGCGATGAACGGGCGGCTTTCATCGATCGTAGCCATCAGCAACTCCCCTCCTTCTGGTTTCAGCGCAGCATGAAACCCTTGGCCTTGACGAAAGCGCCAAAGCCGGTGCGTTCGGGCGAGGCGTACTGGCGCGCCTTGTCCTCCGACCAGGTGTAGGCCTCTGCAGTGCCGAAGCGATCTGGCTGGCGCTGATTGCGCATTGGCTGCAGTTCGCGGCGGCGCGCATCGTAAGCATCGATATGACTGCGAATTTGCGTCTCATCGAAGCGGTCAACGTGCACGGTTGCGTCAAGCGGCATACGCAACGCAATACGCCCCTCCCACGCCGGCCAGCCAACACCGAGGCCGACCACCGGAAAGACATGATCGGGCAGTTCCAATAGCTCGCTCACGGCATCGCAATCGTTGCGAATGCCGCTGATCGCGCAGCATCCCAGTCCGATACTCTCCGCCGCTGAAATGAATGCCTGCATGGCAATGGCCGCATCGACGGCGGCATTGAAGAAGCAGTCGAGATGATCGTTGACGAAGGGATGGCCCCGCCATTCGTGAATCTGGCGCTGACGGCGGCTGTTGCCGCAAAAGACCAGCAGCTCGGGCGCACTGGCGACCCAGTCCTGCCCCGTCACGACCTCGGCGAGACGCGCCTTCTTTTCCCGGTCGCGCACGATGACGATATCGCGCTGTTGGAGATCGCTCTTTGAGGGCGATGATAAGGCTGCCGCGCAGAGTACATTCAGCAGTTCCATGCTGAGCGCCTTGTCCTCGAAGCTGCGAAACGAGCGCCTGCCGGCCAGTGTTGCAAATCCCGACGGATCGTCGATCTTTTCTGGCGGCGCTTCGAGGCTGGCATCAAAGCGGTGATTCAAGGTCTCGAGAGCGTCACGCATGGCGACTCCTGAAGTCTGTCATGAAAAAGTCGATCGCCAGGCGTGTCTGATGCAGACGCGCACCCGGCAAGGTCCGGCTCTGGGCATTGACGCAACGCACCGGAGTTTACATGCGTTCACCGGCCCATTTTTGACCAGACGTTAGTCAGTTGTAAGCCAACCAGCAACAAACCTCAAAAGCCATCTAGGAAATTAGGCAGTCGCTAAGTTTGATTTGAGCAAATGGAGCATTCGAAAATGCAAATATGAGCGGCCAGATGGTGTACGGATTCGGAAAGTTCCTGCGTGACGCTGGTGGCAACGTCATGATCCTGTCGGCAATCGCAATCGTGCCGATCATTCTTGCGGTCGGATCGGCCGTCGACTACGGCCGAGGGGTGCAGGCCAAAACATTGCTGCAATCTGCAGCCGATGCCGCAGCGCTCGCCGGCGCCTCGACACTGGGGCTTGATGATGCAGTACGCATCAGCAGAGCCCAGGCAACGTTCGTCGCTCAGTCCCAGGAAATGCAGTTCCCCGTTACACCACAGGTCGACGTATCAGGTTCGACGCTGACGGTGACGGCGCAATATTACTTGCCGACGACATTCATGGCGGTTGGCGGCTATACCAGCATGGAGCTCAACGTTTCGTCGAAAGCCGCAATCCCGAGTGTACCGAATATAGAGGTCGCCTTTGTCCTCGACTATTCGAGCTCGATGGATGTTCCGGGCAAATACGACGCCATGCGCGATGCAGCCGTCGAAATGGTCTCCACCATCAATCAGTACGCCGACAGCAACCGCGCCAAGTTCGCACTCGTTCCGTTTGCGCGCGGCGTCTACGCCTCGCTGCCCGGCTCCTTCGTACTCGGCGCCGATCCGTTGACAACCTGGACAAACTGCACGATCGACCGCCGCTGGCCCCACAACACGACAGACGCAACGCCGACAAGTGACATCGCAACACAATGGGGACGCACCGACGGTGATGACGTGATCAGTTCGACCGAGTACGAGCACTGCGACAATTTCGCGAACCGCAGCCTGACCATCCTGCCTTTGACGAACAACCACCAAAGCGTCATCGATCAGTTGAACGCCATGGTTCCCTACTCTGGCACAAACATTTCGGTGGGTGTCGAATTCGGCTGGCACGTGCTCTCGCCCAACGAGCCGTGGACGGAAGGCGTGCCCTACTCCGATACCGAGACGCAAAAGTATCTCGTGTTGCTGACCGATGGTCGCCAGTCGCAAAGCGCGTTCGGCGACGGCATGAGCTTCACAACACCCAATGGCGACCAGAACACCGCTGCGCTGTGCACGGCAATGAAGGCGCAGAACATCCGCATCATGACCATCGCCTTCGATATTCGTGACCAGGTGACCCGTGATATGCTGGTGGCGTGCGCATCAGCCAGCAACTATTTCCACGAGCCGTCGAACGGTGCTGAACTGACCGCAACGTTCAAGAGGATCGGCCAGGAACTGATCGGCTATCCCCGTCTGGTCGAGTAGACAGAGACGGTCCCGCGCCGCTCTATTCGGCTGCCTCATCGAGCCGCGCGCTAATGGCCAGCAGATCGCGCCAGGCCTGACGCTTGTGGATCGGGCTGCGCAGCAGGTAGGCTGGATGCAACGTCGGCATCACGTCGATCGCAAGCGCAGCCTCGCCATTCTCGCCTGCCACCTCGAAGCTTTGCCATTTGCCGCGCACGCGCATGATCCCCTGAGTCGTGTTGAGGATCAGCTTCGCCGCGGCACCGCCGACGGTGACGATCACCTCTGGCTGCACAAGTTGTATCTGGCGCTCGAGAAACGGCCGGCAGACCAGTGTCTCCTGCGGCGTTGGCACGCGATTGCCGGGCGGGCGCCAGTAGACGACGTTGGTGATGTGGGTGTCGGCTTCGCTGAGGCCGATCGAGGCCAGCATCTTATCGAGCAGCTGGCCGGCCCGGCCGACGAACGGAACACCGGCACGGTCCTCATCGCGGCCCGGCGCTTCGCCGATGATCATGACGCGGGCATCGCCGGCACCGCGGTAAAAGCACATGTTCTTGGCCGTCGCTTTGAGGCCGCAACCATCGAAATCAGCGAGCAGATGGTGCAGCTCATCGAGTGATGCAGCCTTTCGCGCGATCTCGCGGGCATTGGCCTCGGCGACGTCATCGGCAATCGCCACCGGCGATGCAGGCGGGCGGTCGGGTTGGCGCGGCGGAGATGGGTCGCGCGGCGACAATGGCGGTGCTCTGCCTGATGCTACCGGGCGCGGGCCTCCGGCATCAGCCTGGCTGACTTTCGGCGCGGGATTGTAGCGGCGTGGCGGCTCGGGGCCGCGCTCCAGCCAGTCGGTCGGCACGCCGACGATCGCTTCGTCGACGCCCATCGCGCGATACCAGTCGAGCAGGCGGGCCAGCGCCTGATCGCCCGTCACGGCATCCGGCAATTTGGTTGACTGGTTTTCCGTATTGTCGGCCATTTCGGATCGCGGCTGCTCGAAGCAAGCTTCAGTTTAACCGAAGATCATCACTATAATCCCAAATCGCTCATCGTGCATCAGATCCGGGCGCCCATCGCCCTTGACGCGACGCCGATCGACCGGCGTATATGCCAGATCGAACAACAGCCTGCAGGACATCGGCCTTATGACGACGAACGGAGCAGCTCCGGTTGAGCGCGAATCGATGGAATTTGACGTGGTGATCGTCGGCGCCGGCCCTGCCGGTCTGGCCGCTGCGATCCGCCTCAAACAGCGCGCCGACGAGGCGGGCAGCGAACTCAACGTCGTCGTTCTTGAAAAAGGCTCCGAAGTCGGTGCCCACATCCTCTCAGGCGCCGTGATTGATCCCGTCGGCCTCAACGCCCTGATCCCTGACTGGCAGGAACAGGGCGCGCCGCTCACGACGTCGGTGAAACAGGACAAGTTTTACGTGCTCGGGCCGGCTGGAGAATTGCGCCTGCCGAACTTCATGATGCCTCCGCTGATGAACAACCACGGCAACTACATCGCGAGCCTCGGCGAAGTCACACGCTGGCTCGGCGAACAGGCCGAGGCATTGGGTGTCGAAGTCTACCCGGGCTTTGCCGCCTCCGAAGTGCTCTACAACGATGATGGTGCGGTCTACGGCGTTGCAACTGGTGACATGGGCATCGGCCGTGATGGCGAACCGAAGGACACCTATACGCCCGGCATGGAGCTGCACGGCAAGTACGTACTGTTTGCCGAGGGCGCGCGCGGCTCGCTTTCCAAGCAGCTGATTGCGAAATTCGACCTCGACAAGAACTGCGAGCCGCAAAAGTTCGGCATCGGCATGAAGGAGCTGTGGCAGGTCGCGCCGGACAAGCACCAGCCGGGCCTCGTCCAGCACACCTTCGGCTGGCCGCTCGACAATTCGACCGGCGGCGGCTCATTCCTCTATCACTACGGCGACAACCTGGTCGCCGTCGGCTTCGTCGTCCATCTCAACTACGCCAACCCCTATCTGTCCCCCTACGAAGAGTTCCAGCGCTACAAGACACATCCGGCGATTGCGCCGACATTCGAGGGCGGCAAGCGGATCTCATATGGCGCACGGGCAATCACCGAAGGTGGCTGGCAATCATTGCCGGAACTCGTCTTCCCGGGTGGTGCGCTGCTTGGCTGTTCGGCCGGCATGGTCAACGTGCCGCGCATCAAGGGCAGCCACAATGCGATCCTGTCCGGCATCGAGGCTGCCGACGCCGCCTTCGATGCGATCGCCGAGGGCCGCACCGGTGACCGCTTGGAGGCCTATGTCGAGGCCGTGCGCCGGGGCCCGATCGGCCGCGACCTGCGCAAGGTGCGCAACGCCAAACCGTTGTGGTCGAAGTTCGGCACCTACATCGGCATCGGCATCGGCGGCATCGACATGTGGCTCAACACAATCATTCCGGGCTTCGGCCTCGGCTACACGCTGAAGCACGGCAAACCGGACCATGCCGCAACCGCAAAGTCGAACACCGCTAAGCCGATCGACTATCCGCGCCCCGATGGCGTGCTGACCTTCGACCGGCTGACCAACGTCTCGTTTTCGGCAACCAACCACGAAGAGGACCAGCCGGTTCACCTGCGCCTAGAGGACGAGAGCGTGCCGATCGCCATCAACCTGCCCGAGTTTGCCGAACCGGCCCAGCGCTACTGCCCGGCCGGCGTCTACGAGGTGGTCGACGGTGAGGACGGCAAGCCGCGCTTCCAAATCAACGCGCAAAACTGCGTCCACTGCAAAACCTGCGACATCAAGGACCCGAGCCAGAACATCACCTGGACCTGCCCCGAAGGCGGCGGCGGTCCGAACTATTCGAGCATGTAACGGCCGGCCATCAGGGCCGGGCCGCGTCACGTCGAAGGGAGTAGACCCATGTCATCCGTAGCCGTACTGCAAGACGTGCAACCAATGCCGACGCCGGCCCACGACGCCAGGCTTGCCTGCCGGCGGGGCGAGATCACCGGTCATACCGCCGGCATTGCGCCGGGCTACGTGCAGGGCAACCTGTGCATCGTCGAAAAAGAGTTCGCCACGGACTTTGCCGCATTCTGCCAACGCAACCCGAAGCCCTGCCCGCTGATCGGCATGAGTGCCGTCGGCGATCCGAGCCTGCCCGATCTCGGCGACATCGACATCCGCACCGACCTGCCACGCTACCGCGTCTTCCGGGATGGTGTCTGCGTCGACGAGCCAACCGACATCAAGTCGCTCTGGACGGACGACCTGGTTGCCTTCGTGCTCGGCTGCTCGTTTTCCTTCGAGGCACCATTGCTCGAGGCAGGCATCCCGATGCATCACATCGAGCTCGACAAGGTCGTACCGATGTACCGCACCAGCATCGACTGCGTGCCGGCCGGCCGCTTCACGGGCAAGATGGTCGTCTCGATGCGCATGATGACGCCGGCCGATGCGATCCGCGCGGTACAGATCACATCACGCTTCCCGAACGTGCACGGTGCCCCAGTCCACTTTGGCCTGCCCGAACAGATCGGCATCACCGACATCATGGCGCCGGATTACGGCGAGCCGCCCGCGATCGTGCGTGATGATCTCGTGCCGGTATTCTGGGCTTGCGGCGTGACACCCCAGTCCGTCGTGCTCGATGCCAAATTGCCGATCTGCATCACGCACAAACCTGGCTCGATGCTGGTCACCGACAAGTGGAATGCCGATCTCGCGGCATTCTGATCGGCGCTACTCGCAGCCGTCAATCAAGCACAAAGGTCACTCGTTGGCGACATCGATCAGATATTGACCGTAATTCGATTTGCCAATTGCCTCGCCGAGCGCCATCAATTGCGCACGATCGATGAAGCCGCGCCTGAAAGCGACCTCTTCCGGCGAGCCGATCTTCTGGTTCTGCCGGCGCTCGATGGTGGCCATGAATTCGGCCGCCTCGAGGAGGGAGTCGGGCGTGCCGGTATCGAGCCAGGCAAAGCCGCGGCTCAAGCGTTCGACATGTAACTCGCCGCGTTCGAGATAGGCCCTGTTGACGTCGGTAATCTCGAGTTCCCCGCGCTCTGACGGCTTGACGTTGGCTGCAATCTCGACGACGTCTTCATCAAAGAAATAGAGCCCCGTTACCGCCCAGCGCGACTTGGGGTTGGTCGGCTTTTCCTCAATGTCGTTAGCGCGACCCTCTTCATCGAATGAAATCACGCCGTAGCGTTCGGGATCACGGACCCGGTAGCCGAACACCGTTGCCCCGCGCCGACGCTCACGCGCCCGCTGCAGGTGGGCGATCAGACCGCTTCCGTGGAAGACGTTGTCGCCGAGGATCAATGCGCTCGGGCCGCCAGCAACGTGATCAGCGCCGATGATAAAGGCCTGTGCCAGCCCGTCGGGACTGGGCTGTTCAGCGTAGCTGAGCTTCAGCCCCCATTGCCCGCCGTCGCCGAGCAGGCGCTCGAACACCGGCAAATCGACCGGCGTCGATATGATCAGGATGTCGCGAATATCCGCCAGCATCAGCGTCGAGAGCGGATAGTAGATCATCGGCTTGTCGTAGACCGGCAGCAATTGCTTGGAGGCAGCCATCGTCATCGGGTGCAGTCTCGTGCCGCTGCCGCCGGCCAGGATGATGCCTTTCATAGATCCCTCGCTTGCCGGGCAGCCTTCCGCGCCCATCACCGGCCATCGCCTCACATGGCACCGTCGTCAACCAGCGCTCTAACAGTGATCCTGCTACCTGCCGACGGCATAACCCTGCATGCCGCGCGGATTGGCGCCTGCCTTGACTACGTTGCCCTCGCGCGCAGCTGCCGTCAGTCGTCCTTCCGACCAGAGCCCGCCAACCGCAACCAGATGACCCTGCGCTTTCAGCTGATCGACTGTCTCGGCCGGCATGCGACCTTCGACGACCAGCCGGCCGGGGTTGGCAGCGCGCGGCCAGAACGACGACGGCCAGTGTTCGGAATGGAAGGCGGGCGTGTCGATCGCCTCCTGCAGGTTCATGGCGCGGTCGACATGGTGGAGGAGCAGCAATGTCGACCATTGGTCCTGCTGGTCACCGCCGGGCGTTCCCCAGACCATGTAGGGCTCGCCGTTTCGCATCGCGAGCGACGGCGATAAGGTCGTGCGCGGCCGCTTGCCCGGTGCGAGCGTGTTGTTGGTGCCCTCCTCCAGCCAGAACATCTGCGCGCGCGAGCCCATCGGGAAGCCGAGTTCCGGAATAACCGGCGCACTCTGCAGCCAGCCGCCCGACGGCGTCAGCGAGATCATGTTGCCGTCGCGGTCGATGATGTCGATGTGGACCGTATCGCCCTTGGCCTCGCCGGTCGGCTGCACGGTCGGCTCGCCAATGCCCCAGTAATCACCAATGCCTGAGACATCGGTGCCGTGCGTGAAGGCCGGCGAGACGTCCGGTTCGCGACCGTCCGGATTGCCGGGGCGCAACTCCATCGAGGCCGTGTCACCGATCAGCTTGCGCCGGCCCGCTGCATAGTCCTCACTCAGCAGCGTTGCGGACGGAACATCCGCGAAATCTGGATCACCGTACCAGGCCTCGCGATCGGCAAAGGCGAGTTTCGCAGCCTCGGCCAATGCGTGAACGAAACGCGGATCTGTGGCCGGCAGATTGCGTGCATCGAGATCGCGCATGATCGCAAGCTGCTGCAGGAGCACCGGGCCCTGGCTCCAGAAACCGCATTTGCACACGGTAAGCCCGCCGTACTCGACCATTGCCGGCTCGTCATAGGTCGCCTTCCAGCCGGCAAGGTCGTCAAAGCGCAGGACACCCTTGTGGCGCCGTCCGCTCGGGTCGAGCAGTTCCTCTGTCGAATAGAACCGATCGATGGCCTCCGCGACCCAGCCCTCGTACCAGATCCGCCGCGCCGCCTCGATCTGATCCTCTCGGTCTCGGCTCACAGCTTCCGCTTCCTCGAGAATGCGCTCATAGGTGGCGGCAAGTTTCGGATTGGCAAACCAGCTTCCCACGGCCGGCACGTTGCCCTGGTCGAGAAAGACTTCGGCCGACGTCGGCCACTGCTCGCGAAAAAGCTTGGCAACCTTTGCCGTCGTTTCATGCATCTTGGCGACAACTGGAACCCCGGTACGCGCATAGCCGATGGCGTAGGCGAGGCAGTCGCGCAGGCTCATGGTGCCATAATCGGAGAGCAATCTGAGCCAGCCGCCGAACGCGCCCGGTACGCAGGTCGCCAGCATGCCGGCACCGGGGATGGTTGGCAGACCGAGGCCGCGAAAGTGCTCGATCGTGGCGAGCCCGGGCGCCGGGCCCTGGGCGCAGATCACGCGAGGCCGGCCGTCCTTGCGCGCATAAAAGATACCGGGCATGTCACCGCCCGGCCCGTTGAGATGCGGTTCGACCACTTGCAGGGTGAAACCGGCGGCGACCGCGGCATCGAAGGCGTTGCCACCCCGCTCAAGCACCGCCATACCGACGCTGCTCGCGATCCAATGCGTCGTTGCAACGACGCCGAACGTGCCCTGGATTTCAGGGCGGGTTGTAAAGTCCAGTACAGCCATGACCAAGCCCCTATCCATTCAGTTTGATGCGATCAGGTGACACTCGAAAACGCTGTTGGTGTCAGGATCTGGCTCGAAACGTTGGCAACAATCGGCGCATCCTTCTCGGTTTCCGCCCGCTTGGTGATCCATTCCGGATCCGATTGGAACGCACCCCACTTCTGCTCGCGCTCGGCCAGGCTCTCCCAGGCCAGAAAATAGATGAGCTGCTGGTTCGATTCACCGATCGCCGTCGTCCAGAAGCCGGCCTGTTTGATACCGTGACGTTCCCAGATCTTGAGCGTGATGGTGTTGAAGCGGTCGAGCAGTGCCGGCAGGCGACCAGGGCAGCAATCGTAGATTCTCAGTTCATAAAGCATGGCGTTTCCCGTTGTCTTGTCCATTGTCTTGGATGTGCCGGCGCGGTCCTTGTCCAGGCGTCCTCGGCCGCATCGTCTGGCTGGAGCGAACCACAAGCGTCGGGCCACATCAAGCGGCGCCGGGCAATGAGCACAAGTGTGACGACTGCAGGCAAGCCCGGCTACCGGCCGAGCCGATCAGTCAGGCGCCTCAAATATTGCAGTGGAATCCCGCGAAGGGTGCGATGCGCCTACTTCTTGCGGAAGGCATCGAGGCTGACGATTTCGGCCCCGCTTGCCTCGCCCTCGTCGATTTCGGCGACGTCTTCGTCAACCTGATCGCCTGCTTCCGCGTTGGCGGCCGGATCGGCAACTTCGCGGCGCTCATCCGTTTTCCGACGCCGACGCCTCGGCGGAGCCGCGAGATCGCCGTCCCCGTCGACAGGACCGGGGCCACGCATATGACGGCCTCTGCTGCGTGGTGTGTGAACGAGCCCCGGAGATGAGAAATCGCGGTCGGCGAACGGATCGTCGAAACTGCCCTGCCCGTCCTCGTGCACCTCGTTGGAGGCCTGCATCGCAACGGTCTCGAATTGCAGCCCGTAGCGCACGCTCGGGTCGAAGAACACGCGGATTGCCTTGAAGGGTACAACGAGACGTTCCGGAATGCCATCGAACGTCAGCTTCACTTCGAAGCGATGGTCATTGACGATCAGATCCCAAAAGCGGTGCTGCAGGACGATCGTCATTTCCTCAGCGTATTTTTCGCGCAGTCGTTTCGAAAGAATGACACCGGGAGCGAGCGTGTCGAACGAAATATAGAAATGATGCTCCCCCGGCAGGCCTTTGGCCGCCGTTTCGCTCAGGACGTTGCGCACGACGCTGCGCATCGCTTCCTGTGCCAGAGCCTCATAGTCGATCATGCTCTCGGCTGTCATACGGCCCGGTCTCGCCTCGATCTTGCTGGGCTGATAGACGGATATCGAATCCCGGCGTCAGGATCCCACACCAACTTTTACCATACCTTAATGCGCTAACAACTCTCCGCCCATTCGCACGCCATCAGGCCTCATTCTTTAATCTCGAGATCCCGGCCGCCTGCCTCGCCCCGAGCAAAAGAAGAGCCGAAGACAAGTGGAGGGCTTTCTGTTGCCCGGTGCCCTCCGAACCGCGCCTAGGCTTGCTACAGCACTAGGGCTTGAATTGAGACCTTGGGGCGTTGCTTAAGCAGCAACGACCTGTGCCTCAGCATAGTTGTCGTTTGCAACTATTGGGTTGACCCGATAACGGCGGTATCATGCCGGGCGAAAGCAGGCCCTTTACACCCTCGTCGATCCTATTTCGCCCCCGCCGAAAGCCGCCTGCCGACACGTGATCAGGTCTGTTTGACGGCCTTTGGTGGAGGCGCCGGGTACTGCCCCCGGGTCCGATGAGCTTATTACGACAGCCATTTATCGCCATAGTCGGACGAATCCGACAGCATCAATATAAGCACAGAAAGTGAAGAAAAGAAGCCCGGGATCAGGCTCCAACCGCTACTTAATCAGGATTTGCGCACAACTTGTCACGACGAACGGGGAACGAGGTGCCAAAACGCACGCTCAATCCTGCCCCTCGGTTTCGATACGCATCAACCGGCCGCAGTGCTTGCAGTGCACCGCATCGGGGTCGTGGCGCGACAGGCCGCAGCCGATGCATTCCACATGAACCTTGCTCGGACGGAATATCGTCTGCACCATGCGCAAGAACAGGGCAACACCGACGACCATGATAACAACGGACAGTAAGCGCCCGACGGTATCGGTCAGCACGATATCGCCGAAGCCGGTCGTGGTAAGCGCGGTCACCGTGAAATAGAGCGCATCGATATAGTTCGCGACTTGCGGGTTGGAGTCCTTCTGCAGGACGTAGACCAGCGCCGTCATGATGAAGACGAACACGCCCAGGTTGATGATACTCAGGATAAGTTCTTCATTGCGTTTAAAGAATAGTACTTCTTCACGCAGATCCTGGAGCACGCGGTAGCTGCGCAGCAGCCTGAGCGCGCGCATCACGCGCAGGAACAGGAAACTCGAAACAAGCGTCGGCAGCAGCAGCGACAGGATGACGATGACGTCGAGCAGGGTGGTGAATTCGACGGCGGATTGCATCGGACGGTCCGAGATCCACAGCCTCGCGGCCAGATCCGCGATCAGAACGACTGCGATTGCAAAATCAACCACATAGATCCACCAGTGATCCCCCATCAGCGAGGAAACGATAAAGAACAGGATCGACGCGATATCGAATGCGAGCAGCGTATAGCGAAACAACTTTGCGTTGCGCGCCCTGCCAAAATAGAGATTGCGTAGCGTCTGTCGCATAACCGGTCCTTTTCACCTGGCCACGATCCTGCACAGGCCATGCCCAAGAGTTGGTTAAGGCGGTTCGCCGCAATTGACCAGCTTCGGGCGAGGACAAACATTCGTCTGCAAATATTCATGCAAAGGCGCCAAAGCATGCAAAACGATTCGCACCTGCCCCCCCGTGATCCCGGCGAGGCGGTGCCGATTAGCCAGACACCGAATGGCGGTACCCAGCACGAAGGCTGGTCAACGGTAATTGTCGCCCTGCTCACAACCCTCGCCATTGTAATGATTGCTGTCACGGCGCCGGTTACCCTGCAATTGCTGCTCGGCCCCGATCTGCCGGCCGATGGCGCAGCCATGCCTGCGGGCCTGGCCTGGCGCCACGTCCTGGCCTTTCAGATTGCGGTCGTTGTGCTGACGCTGCTCGTGGCAGGAGCACCGGCGCGGGCCGCCCCGGGCCTCGGCTGGCGGGCGCCTGTCGCACGGCTCAGCTGGCTGCCGCCACTGCTACTGACCATCGCGGTCAGCGCCGCGACGGCAACAATCGCTTTCACATTCTTCCGCGACATCCTCGAACAGGATCTCGCACCGATCCGGGCACTGGTCGATGCGGGCCCCCTGTGGCTGGCGTTTCCCGCACTTGCGATCGGCGCGCCACTTTCCGAGGAATTGCTGTTTCGTGGCTACCTGCTGCATCGCCTGCAGCACACGCCGCTCGGCTTCTGGGGCGGCGCGATCGTTGCCAATATCGGCTGGACGCTCATGCATACAGACTATTCGTGGCTGGGCCTGACGGACGTGTTCATCGCCGGCCTGCTGTTCTCATGGGCCTTGTGGAGAACCGGCAGTATCTGGGTGCCGATCGCCTTCCATGCGCTCTACAACGCCATCGTGTTCGCCATCCTGCTCTATCCATGGCAGAATCAGACCGTACCGGCCATTTGGTAAGTATTGCCACCGTCCGGGAGCCCACGATGCAGCAATATCTCGACCTTCTCAGCCATGTCCGCACCAATGGCGCACGCAAGCACGACCGCACCGGCACCGGCACGCTCAGCGTTTTCGGCCATCAGATGCGGTTTGATCTCAGCGCCGGCTTCCCGCTGCTGACGACCAAGAAGCTCCACACCAAATCGATCATCCACGAGCTCCTTTGGTTTCTCGCGGGCGACACCAACATTGCCTATCTCAAGGAAAACGGTGTTTCGATCTGGGATGAATGGGCTGACGAGAACGGTGATCTCGGCCCCGTCTACGGCCATCAGTGGCGCTCCTGGCCGGCAGCGGACGGTCAGGCCATCGACCAGATCGCAGCCGTCGTCGAGACGATCCGCAAAGATCCAGATAGCCGGCGTATGGTGGTATCGGCCTGGAACCCGGCCGACCTGCCGGCCATGGCGCTCGCACCCTGCCACTGCCTGTTCCAGTTCTATGTCGCCGACGGGCGCCTATCATGCCAGCTCTACCAGCGCTCGGCCGACATCTTCCTCGGCGTGCCGTTCAACATCGCAAGCTATGCCCTGCTCACGCAAATGGTGGCCCACGTCACCCGCCTCGAGCCCGGCGAATTCATCCATACGCTCGGCGATGCGCACCTCTATCTCAACCACCTCGACCAGGCCGACGAACAGTTGCAACGCGATCCGGGATCGTTGCCAACCATGTCGATCGTGCGCGACGTCGCCGACATCTTCGACTTCCGGTTCGACGACTTTGTCCTTTCCGACTATCAGCCGGCCGCCCACATCAAGGCACGGGTCGCGGTATGAGCGTGACGGTCGAACCTGGCCGCATCGCCCTGGTCGCCGCGGTCGCACGCAACGGCGTGATCGGCCACGAGGGGCGCATGCCCTGGCGGATGCCGGGCGACCTCAAAACATTTCGCCGGCTCACCATGGGCGCGGCCGTCATCATGGGCCGCAAGACCTTCCAGTCGATCGGCAAGGCACTCGACGGACGCATAAATATCGTCGTGACGCGCGATGAAGAATTCACGGCGCCGGACACTCTGCCAGCACGCTCCTTGGAGGACGCCTTGTATATTGCCCGCTCAGCCGCCGACATGGCAAAGCCAATCATGGTTATCGGCGGCGGAGAGATCTACCACGCCGCACTGGAAGTTGCCGACACCATCTATCTGACCCGCATCGAGGCCGAGCCCGAGGGCGACACATTATTCCCCGATATCGATCCCAAGTCGTGGGAACTGTTCGAAGAGACCACCCTCGAGCCGGACCCGCGCGATCAATACCGCGCCAGCCTGCTAATCTACAGGCGCCGCCTCGCACATTGAGCAGTCGTTGATGGAATGCCGACAGTTGCGCAGTTGCCTTGAATTCGGCCGGCCCCGTTACCAATTGACGGTGTCAGATTTGCACGCGATGAAGCCGTACCCTATAAGCGGCCAGAATCACGGCAAGGCGCCAGTACTGCGCATGGCCCGAGAACTGACCTCCAGGATGGCTCGGGCACGCAGAGCCGGCGCAAATTCAATAAACATTTCAAGGGTCTGAACGCATGCCTTGGCAGAACAATAACGGCGGCGGTGGCTGGAAAAGCGGCGGCAGCGGAGGCGGCGGGCCGTGGGGCCAGGGCCCGCAAGGACCGTGGGGCGGCGGCGGCCAGGGTGGTGGCAACCAGCCCGATCTCGAAGAATTTCTGAAACGCGGCCAGGACCGCCTGAAGAACGCCATGCCCGGCGGATCGGGCGTGCCAAGTTGGCTGCTCTTGCTGCTGTTTGCCGTCGGCATCGGCGTCGTCGGATTTTATGCCTTCACCTTCAAAGTCAATCCCAACCAGCTCGGCGTCGTGCTGCAGTTCGGCAAGTACGTCAACGAAGCAGGCGAGGGCTTGCACTTTCGCTGGCCCTACCCGATCCAGGAAGTGCTGTTGCCCGATGTCACGCGCAACAACCGCATTCAGATCGGCATGCGCTCGGCGATCGGGCGCGGCTCGAGCCGGACGCAGGCAATCCGTGACGTGCCGGAAGAAAGCCTGATGCTGACGGGTGATGAAAACATCGTCGACGTGGATTTCGAAGTCCAGTGGAAGATCAAGGACGCCAAGCAGTACCTGTTCAACATCCAGAACCCTGAGACAACGGTGAAGGAAGTCGCCGAATCGGCGATGCGCGAAATCGTCGGCAAGAACGACATCCAGCCGATTCTGACCGAAAGCCGCGAACAGGTCAAAGCAGACGTATTCAAGCTGATTCAGAAGACACTCGACGACTACAAGGCCGGCATCGAAATCGTGCAGGTCCAGCTTCAGAAGGTCGACCCGCCGGGCAAGGTAATCGGGGCCTTCCGCGACGTACAGGCTGCTCGTGCCGACCAGGAGCGGCTGCAGAACGAAGCCAACGCCTATGCCAACCGGATCGTGCCGGAAGCGCGCGGCCAAGCCGAACGCATCCTGCAGGCCGCCCAGGGCTATCGCCAGCAGACCGTCGCCGAGGCGGTCGGCCAAGCTGCCCGCTTCGAGAAGGTCTACGAGGAATACAAAAAGGCACCTGAAGTCACGCGCCGGCGGCTTTATCTCGAGACCATGGAACGCGTCTACCAGGGCACCGACAAGATCATCCTCGACAACAAGGGAGGCAGCGGCGTCGTGCCCTATCTGCCACTTGATCAACTAACAAAAGACAAGGCGAAGGGAGGGCAGTAATCATGCGCATTTTAACTGCCATCGTACTTGTAGTTTTGCTTGCGGCAGCCGCCGTTGTCGCGTTCTCCGCCTTCATCGTGCGCGAAACCCAACAGGCGATCGTGCTTGAATTCGGCCGGTCGAAAGAAGTGATCACCATGCCCGGTCTCCACTTCAAGATCCCGCTGGTACAGACCGTCGATTATTTCGACAAGCGCATCCTCGATCTCGACACCAGTCCGCAGGAAGTGATCGCCCTCGACAAGAAGCGGCTCGTGGTCGACGCCTTCGCGCGCTTCAAGATCGTCAACGCACTCGATTTCTATAAGGCCGTGCGCAACGAACAGACGGCGCGCAACCGGCTTGGCACATTCGTCGACGGCGCGATCCGCGACAAGCTCGCATCGGCCACCTTTCTCGATATCGTACGCGACAAGCGCGAAGAGCTGATGAAAGCGATCACCGACCAGGTTAACGCGCGAGCAAAGAACATCGGTATTCAAGTGGTCGATGTGCGCGTCAAGCGTACCGACCTGCCGGAGGAAAACTCGGCCGCGATCTACAGCCGGATGCAGACCGAACGTCAACAGGAAGCGGCCGAATTCCGCGCCGAGGGTAATGCGGCTGCCAACCGCATCCGGGCCGAGGCCGACCGCAAGGCGACCGTGACCTTGGCCGAGGCCAACAAGAAATCCGAGCAGATCCGTGGGGAGGGTGATGCCGAGCGCAACCGCGTCTTCGCTGAAGCCTATGGCAAGGACCCCGACTTCTTTGCCTTCTATCGCTCGATGCAGGCCTATGAGAAGGGCCTGAGTTCGGGCGACACCCGCCTGCTGCTCTCGCCGCAATCGGACTTCTTCCGCTATTTCGCAGATCCACAAGGCACAAAATCGTCAGCCCAATGAATGACCTGATCGTCGGATTTGGTCTCGTCCTGGTATTCGAGGGCCTGCTGTGGGCGGCTTTTCCGGATCTTGCCACCCGGCTATTGATCGCGGCTGCAGAAACACCGCAGGAATCGTTGCGCACGGCAGGCGCCATTGCGGTTGCCTTCGGCGTCGCCATAGTTTGGCTGATTCGCGGCTAACTTCAGAGATGGGCAAGCAAACCGGCAGTAGACGGGGCCCTAAAAACGCCGCACAATCGGCCTTCACGAACCTATGACTTTGCAGCGCGCCCCATGTGCCCTGAAATGGGCCAGGACGTGTGCCCTGATTTTTGCCCTGGCCCGCACAACCGCGAAGTGTCCGAGGAGACCGACGCTCAATGCCGCCCAACGCTCTCGCCCCGACGACAATTCATACTCGCACGCAGTCGGCTGGCGCCGCTCTATTGCTCCTGCTCAACGCTTCGAGCTTGCTGCGGCAAGCCAGCTATCGAGCAGGTGCTGCAATCGCCTTATTCCTCACGATTGTCACGGCCAGTGGACTCGTTGAGGCGCGCGGTCCGGTGTCCGTGGCCCCGATCGCGGAAGAACTCGTCGATGCAGTCGTGAACATTTCGACCAGCCAGAGCGTCAAGGGGCCGGGTGGCAAACCGCTTCCGCGAGTGCCCGACGGCTCACCCTTCGAGGACCTGTTCGAGGACTTCTTCAAAAAGCGCAATGGCAAGAAATCCCCGCAGCGAAAGGTGTCTTCTCTCGGCTCCGGCTTCATTATCGATGGCAAGGAAGGGCTCGTTGTCACCAACAATCACGTCATCGAAGGCGCCGACGAAATCTCGATCGTGTTCCGTGACGGGCGCAAACTCAAAGTCGACAAAGTGCTTGGCACGGACCCCAAGACCGACCTCGCGCTCCTTAAGGTCACGCCCAAGAAGCCGCTGAAATCAGTTCCGTTCGGTTCGTCGGAAAAGCTCAGGGTCGGCGACTGGGTGCTGGCAATCGGCAACCCGTTCGGGCTCGGCGGCTCGGTTTCGGTCGGCATCATCTCGGCCAAGCAGCGCGATATTCAATCCGGCCCCTACGACGACTACCTGCAGACCGATGCCGCCATCAACAAGGGCAACTCCGGCGGGCCGCTGTTCAACATGGAAGGGGAAGTGATCGGCGTGAACACGGCGATCATCTCACCGACCGGCGGCTCGATCGGAATCGGCTTTGCCGTGCCATCGGACATCGCCGTCGTCGTTCTCGACCAACTCCGGCGCTTTGGCGAGACCCGGCGCGGCTGGCTCGGCGTCAACATCCAGTCCGTCTCCGACGATATCGCCCCGTCACTCGGCGTCGAGCCGGGCCGCGGTGCGCTGGTTGCAAGCGTTGCCAAGGACGGACCAGCAGATGGGGCCGGTATCAGGCCCGGCGACGTCATCGTACGCTTCGATGGCAAGGTCGTGCGTTCGGTGCGCGCCCTGCCGCGCATCGTCGCCCAGACCGCCCACGGTACGACAGTTGCCGTCGAGATCGCACGCAAGGGCGAGCGCAAGACCCTCAACGTCGTCGTCGGCCGCCTCGAGGAAACCGACAAGTCCAGCAAGGCCGCAGCAAAGCAGGGCGACAATCTCAAGACCGATCCCAAGAGCCTGCTCGGCCTGACCGTCGCCCCGCTCACCGATGAACTGCGCGCCAAGCACAAGCTCGCGCCCAAGACCGAGGGCGTCCTGATCGTCAGCGTCACCCAACCAAGCCCCGCCGCCTCCAAGGAGATCCGCGCCGGCCAGGTGATCATCGAGGCCGGCCAAAAGCCGGTCAAGAGCGCCCGGGACATCGCAGAGGCAATTGCCAGATCGCGCAGCGCCGGGCGTCGTGCCGTCCTCCTGCGAGTCGAGGACAACGCCGGCAAGCTGCGCTTTGTCGCCGTGCCGCTGGCGGACCCTTGAGGATAAGAACGACCCGAAACGGGACCCTTTCCATTGCGGCTTGATTCAATCGTGTTGACGGCCTCAAATGCCGGCAACAGGCGATGTGCGTTGGCTCAGGCGGGAGAGCAATAATCGTGTCGAACAATCAGGGCTATCTCGACTGGCTCGGAGAACTCTTCGTGCCAATCCACCGCGACGGCCACAAATTCCTGGGCGCGAGCCTGCTGGCAACCGTCATCTTTTTCCTGATCTGGCCGCCGCTCGGCTGGATTTTGGCCGTCATTACAACCTGGATCGCTTATTTCTTCCGCGATCCGGACCGCGTCACGCCCCTGCGCGATGGTCTCATTATCGCACCCGCCGATGGCAAGATCGTCGGCGTCGAGAAGGTCCTTCCGCCAACCGAGCTTGGCTTGGAGGGCGGCGAGCGCACGCGCATCTCGATCTTCCTGACGATGCTCGACTGTCACGTCAACCGTGCGCCGATCGCCGGCCGCATTACCCGGTCGGTCTATGTGCCGGGCGCATTCTTCAGCGCGGCGAGCGACAAGTCGAGCGAAGAGAATGAACGCCGTGCCCTGGTCATCGAGACGCCGACAGGAATCGAAATCGCCGTCCTGCAAATCGCCGGCCTGATCTCTCGACGCATCGTGACCTTTGCCGGTGAAGGCGATACCGTCGGTGTCGGCCAGCGCTTTGGACTGATAAGGTTCGGCTCGCGCGTCGACGTCTATTTGCCGTCGGGACGCGGACCACTGGTTTCAATCGGCCAGCGCACGATCGCAGGTGAAACCGTGCTGGCAGACCTGAAATCGGATGAACCCGAACGCGAAGCGCGGCGCAGCTGATCGGCGCTACTTGCGCTTCAAAAGGCGATTGCGCAGCGACTGCAAAGCCTTGCCCTCGCCTTGTTCCTCGGTAACTGGCTTGCGCAGCGACGGGCGTGGGCTTTCCTCAGCTTGCGCCTCGACCGGGCGCTTACGCAGCACCGGCGGCTGTTCGACGGCTGGTGCTGAGCTCTCTTCGACGTCCCGGCGCAGTTGCGGACTGGCGGGCCGTGCGGTTGGCGCCGCGCCACGTGTTGCGCGGTCCCCGGCAACCTGTCGCCGGACCGCCGTCGTCTGTGCCTCACCGTCACCGTTGACACGCGCGCTTGCCCGGGCGGCAGGTCGGACCTGACCAGCACTCGGCTGGCCGTCCACACTGATCGTTTCCGCCAGCATCTGCGTCTCGGCCGATCCGCCGTCGTCCTCCGTCATTCCGGTCGTGCGCCAGCGTTCGACCAGCCTCTCAAGGAATTCCTCATCGCCGACCGAGCTTTGCCATTTCTCGCTGAACTTGGCCGTAGATGAACGTGGCAGGCAGGTCGGCGCCAGTTCATCGAAGCGAATGCGAACCGGCAGCGTCACGCCGTCACCGAAGGCAATTGCCTCGCGTTGGCCGAGGGCCGGCAAGAACTCGAGCAGACCGGAACCGGTGTCTGACACTGCCGACTGCACGATCTGCTGATCGCGATCATTCGACATGCGCAGCGCGAACACGGTGTTGCATTGTGATAGGATCGTCGGGTCGATTTCGGCGGGTCTCTGCGTAACGATGCACAGTGAGGCACCATACTTGCGGCCTTCCTTGGCGATCTTCGCAATCGCGCGCTTGCATGGTTCGAAGCCGGCGGTCGGGTTGGCTGGAACGTAGCGGTGGGCCTCTTCGCAAACCAGCGTCACAGGCACCTGACCGTCGCCCCAGAGCGCGAAGTCGAAGGTCATGCGGCAGAGAACGGAAACCACGACATTGACAATCTCCGTCGGCAAGCCCGTGAGTTCGAGAATGGTAATCGGCTTGCCCTTGACCGGCACACGAAAGATGCGGCCAAGGATCTGCGCCATACCGTCATAGACGGTCAGCTGGCCGAACATGAAGGCATAGCGCGCATCCTGGCTGATCATCTCGATGCGCTGCTTGATCTGGCGATACGGATGCAGGTCCTTCTTGTTCTCGAGCTTGCCCATGCGCTCGTCGATGAAGCCAACCAAGTCCGAGATACGGTACGGCACCGGCGTATCGACGGTATAGCGGTTGGCATCGCTACCGCTTCGGCGTAGCGAGGCCTCCTGGGCACGCCCACTGCCGTAGCGCGCCTTACACAGCGGGATGAGTTCCTGCAGGATTTCGATTTCCTGCTTGCGCCCCGTGATGTCGCCGAGCAGCACCTCGATGAGCTCTTCGAACGTCAGCAACCAGTAGGGCAACTGCATGTTGCGCGGGTTGACGATCTCGCCCCACTCCTTGAACGCAGTGGCATACTCGTTGTGCGGATCGAGCAGGACGATATGAGCGTTCGGGTTCTTCTCGAGGATCGAGCGAAGAATGAGCGCAGTCGTGCACGACTTGCCGGTACCCGTGGTACCAAGTATGGCAAAGTGCTTGCCGAGCAAATCGTTGACGCGGACCATGGCGGGAATGCTGGCATCCTGGCGAATGCCGCCAACGCGCACTGAGCCCGACATATCGCCGCAAAATGCCCAGTGCAATTCCTGTGCGGAGGCCACCCGGACACGATCGCCAAGCGACGGATAGGTCGTGACGCCACGGTTGAAAGCAGCCGAGCGCGAATCGCTCGAAACTCTAAGCTCGCCGACGAGGCCCAGTTCCGCGATCCAGATTTCGGTATCGCCGTCTCCCTGCGAGGGCACCGGCACGCTCAGCGCCGAAACGATCGCAAGCACCACCGTCTTGTCCTGCGCGATGGCGAGCAGCGTACCCATTTCAGGCCGTTCCGAGATATTCACGGTCCGGTCGTCACTCACGGTGTCGAGCAGCACGATCGCCTTAGATCCCGTCACCGAAACGATACGTCCGATCGAGACATCGTGAAACGGCTCAAGTTGCACGCGCTCGTCGGATTTGAGTGCAACCTGCGATGCGCCGGTATGTTCGATCACGTCTCCCATGGCCCCGCTATTTCGTCCTATTTATTCGTATCGGAGGCGGCTGCGACCTGATGCGCAGCCGGCAACTCGATCTTGACCTCAGTCCCCTCAGCGGGACGGCTGGTGATTGCCAGACTGCCGCCGTGCAATTCGATCAGTGCCTGCGCGATCGGCAGGCCAAGCCCTGTCCCCTCGCGCCATCGGCTGCGCGAACCGTCGACCTGGCCGAATGGCCTGAGCGCGATTTCAATTTCTTCCGGCGTCATTCCGACACCGTTATCGCGCACGTAGACATTGACGCCGCCGTTCTTGCTCTTCTTCGCCTCGATATTCACGCGTCCGCCCGTATTCGTGAACTTGATGCCGTTTGAGACGATGTTGACGAAGATCTGGCGCAGCTTCATCTCGTCACCACGGATCCGCGGCAGGTCCCGATTGGAGATCAGCTGGATTGCAACGCCCGTGTCAGCGGCCGATTTTTTGAGCTGCTCGACAACTGATTCCAGCGTATCGTCGATAGTCACCTCGCGATTGTCGAGCGTGTAGCGCCCGCTCTGCATCTTCGAGATGTCGAGTATGTCATTGATCACAGCGAGCAGGTTTCCGGCCGCATCGTTGATCAAAGTCGCGTACTGGACGATCTCTTCCTGCGGCAGTGCCTGGCGTTCATGCTCGCGCAGCAACTTCGAAAAACCGATGATCGTGTTGAGCGGCGTGCGCAGCTCATGGCTCATATTCGAGATGAATTCGGACTTGACCTGACTGGCAAGCTCCGCCTCGATCTTGGCCGTTTGTTCGGCCGTGCGCGTGCGACGGCGCAGCGTTGCATCACCAAGCAGGCTTGAATATTCGCTCAGCAGCGAATTCGATCTGTTCTGGTTGAAAACACTGTGCAGCATTGGTGTCTCAGCCGGACTACTTGTTCGGCCTTGGACCCTAAGCTGAATAAATCAAAAGTCTGTTAATGTTGTTTGGCCAGCACCGGCCGCACGGACCGATGGCTGGAGCCTTTCCGGTCACGTCGGAAACGGTAAAGGCCTCGCTTTTCAAAATCGTGCATCTATCTCGGCAGGTCGGTACGGCCCATCAGGAACTTGTCGATCGCGTGGGCGGCCTGGCGCCCCTCCCGGATTGCCCAGACAACCAGCGACTGGCCGCGGCGCATATCACCGGCCGCAAAGACCTTTGGACGATTGGTCTGATATTCGACCTCGTTCGCGATCACATTGCCGCGCTTGGGATCGGTCTCGATGTCGAGATCATCGGCCAGCCCCTTGTTGACCGGGGCCACGAAGCCCATCGCAAGCAAGACCAGATCGGCCGGCAGTTCGAACTCGCTGTCCGGCACTTCCTTGAAATTCTCGTCGACGCGGCAACAGATCATGCGTTTGACGCGTCCGTTCTCACCTTCGAAGCGCTTGGTGCTTACCGAAAATTCACGGCTAGCGCCTTCTTCCTGCGAGCTTGAGGTACGCATTTTTAGCGGCCAGTGCGGCCAGACCAGCGCCTTGTCCTCCCTCTCAGGCGGCATCGGCATGATCTCGAGTTGCGTCACGCTCAGCGCGCCCTGGCGCAGCGAGGTGCCGATGCAATCGGAGCCCGTGTCACCACCGCCAATCACTACGACATGGCGGCCTTCGGCGATTTCGTCGGTGCCGCTCGGCTGGAGCGGCTCGCCGGCCACACGCCGGTTCTGCTGCGGCAGGAAATCCATCGCGAAGTGGATGCCGGCAAGCTCGCGGCCTGGAACCGGCAGATTGCGCGGCGCCTCGGCGCCACCTGCGAGCAGCACGGCATCATGATCACCTTCCAGCGCCGAGATCATCTTGTCCTTGCCGATCTCGACATTGCAGTGGAACGTGACGCCCTCCGCCTCCATCTGTTCGGCCCGACGGGCAACGATCTGCTTTTCCATCTTGAAATCGGGGATGCCGTAGCGCATCAGACCGCCGGGCTCAGCGTTTTTCTCGTAGACGTGGACGTCGTGGCCGACGCGGGCGAGCTGCTGGGCGGCCGCCATACCGGCCGGCCCCGAGCCGACGATCGCGATCTTCCTACCGGTCCGCACAGCAGGCAGCTGCGGCTTGATCCAGCCCATTTCCCAGGCCTTATCAGCAATCGCGCATTCGATAGTCTTGATGGTGACGGGAATGTCCTCGATGTTCAGCGTGCAGGACGCTTCGCACGGCGCCGGGCAGATGCGGCCGGTGATCTCAGGGAAGTTGTTGGTCGTATGCAGGTTCTGGGCGGCTCGCTCCCAGTCGCCGTTGTAGACGAGGTCGTTCCAGTCCGGGATCTGGTTGTTGACCGGGCAGCCGTTGTGACAATAGGGGATGCCGCAATCCATGCAGCGCGAGGCCTGCGCGCGCGTTGCCTCATCACCAAGCGGCACCACGAACTCGTTCCAGTGCTTAAGCCGTTCGGCAACCGGCCGGTAGTCGCGGTCGTCGCGCTCGAGTTCGAGGAAGCCTGTTATCTTGCCCATGATCCGATGTCCTATCGTGCGTTGCGTCTTGCTTGTTGAACCTTATTGATATACATAACTATGGATGTATATCCATGGGGTTCTCATGCAGGAAATTACGGTTTCAAAGTGGGGCAACAGCCTGGCGGTGCGGCTGCCTGCCAGATTTGTTGCAGAGATGGGTTTGAAGGATGGCGACAGGATCTTGTTGCGTCGCGCCGACGATGAGACCTTTGAGGTTGCCGTGAAGCCGACGCCCCGCGAAGTGCTCGAGCATGCAAGGGCCCAGCTGTCTCGCAAACTCCCTGCGGACATCAAGTTCGATCGTGACGAGGCAAACAGCCGAGGCCCGAGCGATGAAGGGTAGCGACTTCCTGGATACGAATGTCGTCATCTACTACGCCTCCAATGATGAACCAAAGGCGAGACGATCGATGGGTCTCTTGGAAGCCGGCGCTACCATCAGTGTCCAGGTCCTCAACGAATTCTGCCGCGCTACGCTTGGCAAGATGGCGCTGTCGTACCAGGACGTGCACACGACGCTCAATGCGGTACGCCTCGTCTGCGATGTCGTGCCTTTGACCGTAGAGACGCACGTACTTGCACTCGAATACGCTGAGCGACACCGCCTCAACATATACGATGCCAATATCGTAGCGGCCGCCGTACTGGCAGGATGCACGACGCTGTGGTCCGAAGACATGCATAACGGTCTTGCGATCGACGGACTCACAATCCGGGACCCCTATTCAAGCTGAGCGCCGCTTCACACCGCCCGATCCATCTACCAACATGGCGACGCGGCACCAAATCAAAACCACCATCGCCCGCCATCCGCGTATAGGCCAGCAACGCGATATCGGCGACCGAGAACCGGTCATTCGCCAGCCAATCGCTATCGGCAAGGTAGGCGTTCATCACATCGAGTGCCGCCTCGCCGCGCTCGACACGCCAAGCCTCACGCTCATCGGCCGTCTTTCCCCGATAGACCATCGCGGAACGGCACACGGCGATATAGGGCTCGTGGCTGTACTGCTCCCAAAAGAGCCATTCATCGACCTTGGCCGCTGCCCAGGGATCATCGGGCAGCAGTTTGCTGCCGGCGGCCAGATAGCGGATGATCGCGTTCGACTGAGCCAGATAGCCTCCGTCGTCGCGCTCGATCACCGGCACCTGGGCGAAACGGTTGCGTGCACGAAAAGCGTCCGTCCTGGTCGCACCGTCCAGCGAACTGACCTCGACCCAGTCATGGGTGATCCCGAGATAGCGGGCCACGTACAGGACCTTCAGACAGTTGCCGGAGGTCATGTCACCATATATTCGCACCTCACACGACCTATCCTTTGAGATGACTGAGGCCGATCTCGATGACGTCGAGCCCGGTCTGGTCGGCGGCCTGCGCCTTGCCCATCTCGGCCAGCGCGCGAGCGTATTCGACCGGCATGACCTTCTTGAACTTCGGCAGCCACGTCTCCCAGTCGGCCAGGATCGTCTGTGCCTTGACCGAGTTCGTATAGTGGCCGTGGCGTTCGATCAGGCGATGCAGGCGCTCGGCGTCATGGCCGGTCATGTCCTGCATGACGTCGACAAGGCCGTGCGAGGACGAGGCACCTGCCCCGGCGATGCGCTCCATGGCGGCATCTTCGGCCGGGATCGTCTCGAGGTCGATCATCGCCATATTGCAATGCTGTTCGAAGCTGCCGTCCTCGTCGAGCACGTAGGCAATACCGCCCGACATGCCGGCTGCGAAATTGCGACCCGTCGGCCCGAGCACGACAACGACGCCGCCGGTCATGTACTCGCAGCAGTGATCACCGGCGCCTTCGACGACGGCGACGGCGCCGGAGTTGCGCACTGCGAATCGTTCGCCGGCAACGCCGCGGAAATAGCACTCGCCTTCGATTGCGCCGTAAAGCACAGTGTTGCCCACTATGATACTGGTCTCGGGCGTAATGCCGGAAGCCGGATTCGGGCGCACGATCAACTTGCCACCGGAAAGTCCCTTGCCGACGTAGTCGTTGGCCTCACCGATCAGATCGAGCGTCACGCCATGCGCGACCCAGGCGCCGAAGGCCTGGCCGGCGGTGCCGGTGAAGGTCAGCCAGATGGTGTCCTCGGGCAGGCCTTCATGGCCATACTTGCGCGCAACACGGCCCGACAGCATGGCCCCCGTCGTCCGGTCCCGGTTGCATATCTCGAGTTCTTCGCGAACCGCGGTGCCATCCGTCAGTGCTGGCTTGGCAAGCTTGATGAGCTTGTTGTCGAGCACCTTCTCGAGACCGTGATCCTGGCGCTCCGAGTTGTAGCGGGCCACATCGTCCGGCACGTCAGGCAGCTCGAACAATTTCGCGAAATCGAGGCCGTGCGCCTTCCAGTGATCGACGGCCGCCTCCTGGTCGAGGATGTCGGTCTGGCCGATCAGCTCGTCAAACGTGCGAACACCGATATCCGCCATCAATTCGCGCACTTCCTCGGCAACATAGAAGAAGTAGTTGATGACGTGTTCGGGCGCCCCCTTGAAGCGCTGGCGCAATCTGGGATCCTGGGTCGCGATGCCGACCGGGCAGGTGTTCAGATGACACTTTCGCATCATCAGGCAGCCGGCGGCGATCAAAGGTGCGGTCGCAAAACCGAACTCGTCGGCGCCGAGCAGGCCGCCGATCACGACATCTCGGCCGGTCCTGAAGCCACCATCGACTTGCACGGCGATGCGCCCACGCAGGCGGTTGGCAACCAGCGTCTGGTGGGTTTCGGCCAGGCCGATTTCCCACGGCGAGCCGGCATGCTTGATCGAGGTCAGCGGTGAAGCACCGGTACCGCCTTCGAAGCCCGAAATCGTGACGTGATCGGCACGAGCCTTGGCAACACCGGCTGCAACCGTACCGACGCCGACCTCTGAGACGAGCTTGACCGAGACATCGCCTTCCGGGTTGGTATTCTTGAGGTCGAAGATCAGCTGGGCGAGATCCTCGATCGAATAGATATCGTGGTGCGGCGGTGGTGAGATCAGGCCGACGCCCGGCGTCGAATGGCGCACCTTGGCGATCACCTGGTCGACCTTGTGGCCGGGCAGCTGACCGCCCTCGCCGGGCTTGGCGCCCTGCGCCATCTTGATCTGCATCATGTCGGAGTTGACAAGGTATTCCGTCGTCACGCCGAAGCGGCCCGAGGCGACTTGCTTGATTGCCGAACGCATCGAATCGCCGTTCGGCATCGGCTGGAAGCGGTCGGGCTCCTCGCCGCCTTCACCGGTGTTCGACTTGCCGCCGAGCCGATTCATGGCAATCGCCAGCGTCGTGTGCGCCTCCCGGCTGATCGAGCCGAAGCTCATGGCACCGGTCGCAAAACGCTTGACGATTTCGCTTGCCGGTTCGACGTCTTCAAGCGCGGTCGGCTGACGGCCGGTCTCGGCCGCCGTCTTGATGCGGAACAGGCCGCGCAACGTCATCAGCTGCTCGGACTGATCGTTGACCGCCTTGGCGAACGCACGATAACCATCCGGCACCTTGTCCGACGTGCCGCCGCGCACCGCATGCTGCAAATCGGCGATCACGTCCGGGCGCCAGGCATGCGCTTCGCCGCGCACCCGATAAGCATATTCGCCGCCGACTTCGAGGGCGTTTTCGAGGACCGGTACGTTGCCGAACGCCTGGCGGTGGCGCTCGTAGGTCTCGGCTGCAATCTCCTCGAGGCCGATGCCGTCGACCTGGCTATGGGTGCCGGTGAAATACTTTTCGATCAGATCGGAATGGAGGCCGACCGCGTCGAAGATCTGGGCACCGCAGTAGGACTGGTAGGTCGAGATGCCCATCTTGGACATGACCTTGAGCAAACCCTTGTCGATCGCCTTGATGTAGCGCTTGGCAGCTTCCTCGGGCGAAATCTTCTCCTCGAGATCGCCGACCATCTGGGCAATGGTCTCGAACGCCAGATAAGGGTTGATCGCTTCAGCGCCATAGCCGGCGAGCGTTGCGAACTGGTTCACTTCGTGCGCCTCGCCGGTCTCGACGACGAGGCCGACCGAGGTGCGCAGGCCTTGGCGGATCAGGTGATGGTGAACGGCGCTGGTCGCCAGCAGTGAGGGCACCGCAATACGTTCAGCTGACACCTGGCGATCGGAAAGGATGATGATGTTGCAGAGCCCCGAGCGCACTGCCTCTTCGGCCTCGGCACAAACGACATCGAGCGCGGCTTCGAGGCCGCCGGCGCCGTGATCGGCATCGTAGGTGATGTCGATGGTCATCGAGTTGAAGTTGTTGTCGGGCACCTCGCCGATTTGGCGAACGCGCTCGAGATCCTCGTTGGTCAGGATCGGCTGATAGATCTCGAGTCTGCGCTTGGAGGCCGAGTCGGCGTGATCCAGCAGGTTCGGGCGCGGCCCGATGAAGGTTACCAGGCTCATGACCAGTTCCTCGCGGATCGGGTCGATCGGCGGATTGGTCACTTGAGCGAAGTTCTGCTTGAAGTAGGTGTGCAGCAGTTTCGATTTGCCCGAGAGCACCGAAACGGGCGTATCGGAGCCCATCGAGCCGATCGCCTCCTGGCCGGTCTCGGCCATCGGTGCCATCAGAAACTTGAGACTTTCCTGCGTGTAGCCGAACGCCTGCTGCAGATCGAGCAGCGACACGTTGGTCTTCTCGACATGGCGGAACTCCTTGGGCAGCGGCAGGTCGCCGACCTGGATCTGCGACTTCGAAAGCCACTGCTTGTAGGGATGCCTGCCGGCAATTTCAGCCTTCAATTCGTCGTCGGAAACGATGCAGCCCCGTTCGAGGTCGATGAGCAGCATCTTACCCGGCTGCAGGCGCCACTTCTGGACGATGTCGGATTCTTCGACCGGGAGCACGCCGGCTTCCGACGACATAATAACGACGTCGTCCCTCGTCACCAGGTAGCGAGCCGGCCTGAGCCCGTTACGGTCAAGCGTGGCTGCAATCTGGCGGCCGTCGGTGAAGGCGACCGCGGCCGGCCCGTCCCACGGCTCCATCATCGCGGCGTGGTATTCGTAGAAGGCGCGGCGCTGCTCATCCATCAGCGGATTGCCGGCCCAGGCTTCCGGGATCAGCATCATGGCGGCATGGGCGAGGCCATAACCGCCCATGGTCAGGAACTCAAGGGCGTTGTCGAAACAGGCGGTATCCGACTGTCCCTCATAGGAGATCGGCCAGAGGCGCTTGATGGCATCACCGAACAGCGGTGAAGCAACGGATGCCTGGCGCGCCGCCATCCAGTTGACGTTGCCTCTGAGCGTGTTGATCTCGCCGTTGTGCGCGACCATCCGGTAGGGGTGGGCGAGCTTCCAGGAGGGGAACGTATTGGTCGAAAAGCGCTGGTGGACGAGAGCAAGCGCGCTCGCCATGCGCGGGTCGACCAGGTCCTTGTAATAAGCCTTGACCTGGTAGGACAGGAACATGCCCTTGTAGACTACGGTGCGCGACGAGAGGCTCACCGTGTAATGGCCGATGTCGCGGCCCTTATAGGCATCGTAGATGGCGTTGGAGACGATCTTACGGACCAGATAAAGGCGGCGCTCGAAAGCATTCTGATCGGCAACATCGGCCGGCTTACGCAGAAACACCTGCCAGTGTGCCGGCTCGGTCGCGCGCACCGAATCGGACAGGGACGAATTGTCGACCGGCACCTCGCGCCAGCCGATCACGTCGAAGCCCTCTTCGCGACAGATCCGCTCCCAGACCGTCGAGCAATGGCGCCTAAGCCGCCTGTCCTGCGGCATGAACAGCTGGCCGACGGCATAGTCGCCCGGCACCGGCAATTCGAAGCCGAGATCACGGCAGGCCGGCTCGAACAAGCCGTGCGGGATCTGCAGGAGGAGGCCCGCACCGTCGCCCGCCAGCGGATCGGCACCGACGGCGCCCCGATGCTCGAGGTTTTCGAGAATGAACAGCGCATCCTCGATGATCTTGTGGCTCTTGGCGCCCGACATGTTGGCGATGAACCCGACACCACAGGCGTCATATTCGCGCTTGGGATCGAAGAGGCCCCTTGCCTTGGGCGCATTGTAGGGCAATTCGGGGCGAATGCTCTTCGTCATGTTGCAACCTTTCTTCAGGGACACTTGGCCGGGCTCAGTCAAGGTCGTGTCGCAGTCGGTTTTGAGAGGTTCGGCTGAGTGGGTCCGAACCGGTTCGGCTGCCGGCGGGCCAGTGTTGGACCCATGGCCGTTCAGCCGACCAGGAATGAGAGACGGTGTGCGGCTTCAGGCGTGCTCGCTCGCCCGTTTTCGGGTGAGCCACTGTTTGATGCCGCAACCCGGACGCCTACATCGATCGACGCGCTCACCAGCACGCATCGCGCCGTTCGGCGCGGCACGGTGGGAGTATTTGCGGTCCGCGATCATTTCGCCCGTTGCATCCTAATAGAACGTCTGAACATTCAGCGCGCACGGCGCCCTAAGCGGCATTTGCCGATCGGCCTGCGAACGCCGGCATTTTGGCCGGCACAAAGGACAGAACCACTGACCTATTGCACTATTCGCAGCAATTTGCCAAGTCCAAGATGCGCGTGTCGCAATTGGCCGCAGTTTTTGCAGCAGGCGGCGTGAACGGTGTTTTGAGCACAATCACCCTGACGTTGAAGCACGCTGTGAACCGATCAAATAGCCGATAAGGCGGTCTGTGCCTGGATGGTGGCCTTGCCGGTCCGAACCGCAGCGCTACGCTTCGCGAAAGCATAACGGGAGACCTGTCCATGGCCGCATTCAAGCGCATTCGCGTCAAGCCGATCGCCGGCGCTCTCGGCGCTGAAATCGAGGGCGTCGACCTTGCTGCAATCGACGATGAGACCTTCGCCGAGGTCCATGCCGCCTGGCTCGACCATCTTGTCATATTTTTTCGCGACCAAGTCATGACGCCGGACCAGCAAATCGCACTGTCGCAGCGTTTCGGCGACATCCATCTGCACCCCTTCATGAAGGGCATGGACGACCATCCCGAGATCCTCGAAATCATCAAGGAAGAGGGCGACACCAAATCCTTCGGCTCCGTCTGGCACACCGACCAGATGTTCAATCCGCAACCGGCCAAGGCAACCATCCTCTATGCCAAGGAAACGCCGGATGCCGGCGGCGACACCCTTTTTGCCAACATGTACCTGGCCTACAACGCGCTATCGCCGGCCATGCGCCAGATGTGCGCCGGCCTCAAGACCTGGAACGTCGGCGACCGCAACAAGCTCACGCGCGGTGACAACTACGGCAGCCGCTTCAATGCCCGCTATGAGGGCAACGAAAAGATGTCGTCCAAGGTCAAGGAGCCGGGCAATCTGGTCACCGAGTGTGCCCATCCCCTGGTGCGCACTCATCCTGAAACCGGCCGCAAGGCGCTCTACATCGGCAACCACACACAGGCCATCGATGGCTTCTCTGACCAGGAATCGCGGCCGCTCGTCGAGTTCTTGACGACCCATTCGGTCCAGCCTGAAATGACTTGCCGGTTTGCCTGGCGACCTGGATCGGTTGCGATCTGGGACAACCGCTGCACCCAGCACCGCGCACTCAACGATTATCCGGGCAAGCGCCGTCGCATGCACCGCATTACGATCGCCGGCGACACACCGTTTTGACAGGTCAGGGTCAACCCGGCCACGCATACCCAGCGGAGGGCATATGCCTGTTCAAGAACCCGATGGCGATTTGATGGTGGATCTGCGTCAGGTCAGCGTTGCGACGCTGACCACGGTGCTATTCAAGCGCGGCTTTCGCAATCAGTTCTTGCACGATCTTGGCCCGATCAATCCGGCCGGCCGACGGATGGCGGGTCCCGCCTACACCGTACGCACGGTCCCGGCACGTGAGGACAAGGCCGTGCCGGCCGTCCTGTCCGACCGAAACTACCCGGGTCGGGCTGCGATCGAAGCCTGTCCGCCGGGCCATGTCCTGGTGTTCGACAGCCGCCAGGATGCGCGTTCGGCATCAGGCGGCGACATCCTGATGACGCGGCTGATGGTGCGCGGTGTCGAAGGCTGCGTGACCGACGGCGGCATGCGCGATTCAGGCGAGATCGCGGAAATGGACTTCCCCGTCTATCAGGCACAGCCGGCGCCGCCGATTTCGCTGCTGCATCACCTCGCCGTCGATGCTGATGTGCCGATCGCATGCGGTGGCGTCGCGATCTATCCGGGCGACATCCTGGTCGGTGATGATGAAGGCGTGATCGCCATCCCAGCCGACATCGCCCGCGACGTTGCCAGCGAAGCGCTCGAAATGACGGCTTACGAGGATTTCGCCGCTGAGCAGGTGCGCAATGGCGCCGAGCTATTCAGCGTCTACCCCCAAACCGACCTCTCTCGCCAGAAATTCGAGAACTGGCGCCGGGAGCGCGGGCGCTGAAGCGTGTCGCGTTTGCGCTCCTCGCTTCCGCATTGCTTGCGCTCACGGCTATTCCTTCCGACGGTCGGGCCTCCGCGCGGGCGGCCCAATGCGCCGGGTCGCGGTGCTCCCGGACTGGTCCTGGCGCTCACGGCTATTCCTCCCGACGGTCGGGCCTCCGCGCGGGCGGCCCAATGCGCCGGGTCGCGGTGCTCCCGGACTGGTCCTGGCGCTCACGGCTATTCCTCCCGACGGTCGGGCCTCCGCGCGGGCGGCCCAATGCGCCGGGTCGCGGTGCTCCCGGACACTGTAGCGCGAGCGCCAGTGATCAGCTTTACGCCTCACCATCCTGCTCTCGCCAGCACACCTTGAGCACCATCAGCAGGATCAACATCGAAGCTGCGATCACGGCCAGGCCGATGACGGACTGGGTGCCGGCGCCCGGCCCCGCAAAACGTACCGCGTAGTCGATGAACGTGTCGTACTTCAGTACGAAAACGCCACTGGCGATCGTACCGATGATCTTCGACGTGCGCTCGGCCTCCTTGTCCTCACGACGAATGAAAAACAGCATGATGAAAAAGCCCCAGATCCCGAACAGCACCGACAGACCATAGGGCACGCGGTAAAAGCTGACCCCGCCCTGATCGATCAGCGGCTGGTTGGGCCCATAGAGCAGTTCCATCGACAACAGATAGGCGTGGTTCATGAAGGGTAGGAAAAGCATTGCCGCCGTACCGATCAAAACGCCCCGGTCGATGCGGTGGGCATGTTCAAGATAGCGCCGCGCGATCTGATCACGGCGAAACGCGAGCAGCACCGAAATCACCAGGATGACGAGCAGAAAGAAGATGTTGATCGGCAGCGCCCAGGCCTGGAAGCGATCGACCCTTGACCGGTTGTCGGGCGAGGCCAGATGGAGATAGCGCACGCTTGCCTCGAAACGCTCCATCGCCTGGCAGCAGGCCTGATCGTTCAACAGTTCCGGTTCGAGCGCAGCTGCATCGCGTGAATAAGGCGTCGTCACGAAACAGAACCGCCGCCGCTCCGGCCCCTTGATCTGCTCGATCAGCGGATCGCGGTTACAGGCGCGCGTGAGATCCGTCAGCCGCTCGCGGGCCTGGCTGACCCGGCGCACGTTCGCAAGCGCCACCGGATAACTGACCCGCTCGCAGAGCCCGGTGCTGGCATTGGTGACGGCGCATCGCGATGTTACGCCGGCATTGTCCGCCCCTCTGAGCGCATTCGGGCTCAACTGCCAGAGCCCTCGCTCATCACCAAGGTTGAAGCCGTAGGCGATCGCCAGGCTGGCTGCGATCAATACGGCAAACCAACCAACAAACCGCAGTCGTGCGAACGGAATACGGTCGAGTTCGCTCTCTGGCCTGCGCCAGTACATGTCGACGAAAACAGCCGCCGGCAAAAAGAAGGCGGCAAGAGCAACCGTGCCGAACAGCGGAAAGAACAGGAACAAGTGGCTGTGATGCGTCATCAGGTCAAACCAAAGCGCGCCCTCGAAAACCGGCTCGCGCCAGTCGTCGGAATATTCCCAATAGAGCAGTCCCGTGTTCGCCCAAAACGTGACGGCAAAGCCCAAAAAGACAAGCAGCACGAATAGCTTGGAATAAACGCTCAATATCCCTCTCCGTGACATGACCGCCAACTTCTTATAGCGTGCCGTAATATAGGCCATGCGCTGGCCCTTCAACCGGAGAGAGTTGATCGAGAGTGATGCAGATCAGCACGAACGTGCCGTATTTCGACGGCTCCTGAGGAAGATCGTGGCAACACGGTCAAGGATGTCGGCTCGATGCAGTTGAAGATCGCGATCGGCCTTGCGTTCGCGGCGGCAATTCTGTTTGCAGCCTGGAGCCAGCAGCGTCGCCTCATCTACATTCCCGATCCAACGCGGGTATCGCCTGGTGACATCGGCCTTGAGGGCGTACGCGAAATCATGCTCGAGACGCCGGACCAGGCCCGGCTGATCGCCTGGTACGCGCCCGCCCGGGCAGGGCGGCCGACACTTCTCTACTTTCATGGCAACGCCGGCAATCTCGCCGGACGCGCGATCCGCTTCGCCCGCTACCAGAGCACCGGTATGGGCCTCTTGATGCTCAGCTATCGCAGCTACAGCGGCTCGACCGGCCGTCCGACGGAGGCAAACAACGTGGCCGACGCGAGACTTGCCTATCGCTGGCTGCGTGACGCAGACGTTCAGCCGGCCGACATCATCCTCTACGGCGAATCACTCGGCAGCGGCGTTGCCGTTCAGCTTGCCGTCCACCATGTCGTCGGTGGTGTCATACTCGATGCACCCTATACCTCGATCGGCGATGTCGGCGCCCGGATCTATCCGTTTCTCCCGGTCCAAACGCTGCTGCTCGACCACTACGACAGCCGTTCGCGCATTGCCAGCATCGACGCACCGCTGCTCATTGTGCACGGCGAACTCGACCGGACGATCCCGATCGAGATGGGTGCGGAGTTGTTCGAAAGAGCCCTCGAGCCGAAGCAATTTGCCCGCATTGCGGGCGCCGGCCACAACGACCATCACCTGGCGGGCTCATACGAGGTCATCGATCGGTGGATCGAAACAGTCTGGCGGCGGCACCGCAACAGGTCGTCTGACGACTGATGCCGCCAAAACATGCATAGTCCAGCAACGGAATTCCGTGCAGAAAGTCAGCGGCTGCGACCGCCGCCCTTGCCTTTTGACGGCAACAGGCCCTCGCGCTGCGCCCGCTTACGGGCCAGCTTGCGCGCCCGGCGAACGGCCTCGGCCTTTTCGCGCGCTTTCTTTTCGGAAGGCTTTTCGTAATAGTTCCGCAATTTCATTTCGCGGAAGATGCCCTCGCGCTGCATCTTTTTCTTCAGCGCTTTCAGGGCCTGGTCGACATTGTTGTCTCTGACGAGGACTTGCACGCGGTCTTGATCCCGATTCGTTGGCGTTTCAATAGCAAATAGCCGCCCGAAGCCCTCCGAGCGGCATCCGAATTCAACGAAACCATATGTAACAAATCAGCTGCACACTGTCCAGCGCGCAGCTTCGAACCAAATCATGCCGGGGCATCGAAGTAGGTCGCGGATAGCTCACTGATTGACCTTGGCTTCGATCGGAGCCAGTCGTTCGTCAACCTGGTCGAATCGGGCGTTCATATGCTCAATCAATGATTCGTGCCGGTTAGCTGCCTCATTCTCCATGCGAATGAGGGCATGCATTATGTCATTGATGGCTCGACCATCATCTTTGATCGCCTGCGACATCTCGGACGCGCATTCCTCGGGCGCACGCACACGGGTATCAGTATCCAATTGTTCAATCCCAATATCGAAACACTTTGACAATAGAACAAATATGATAGGCTCCCCAGTCAAGCTCAGTCACAACTCTCGTCTCGACCAGCTAAAACGCGGTTCACGTGGCCCATCTTACGGCCGGGCCTCGCTTCGTGCTTGCCGTAGAGGTGAACGGCAACGCCTGGTTCTGCGGCCAGCGAGTGCCAGGCTTCAATGTCTGACCCGATCAGATTGACCATCTCGATATCACAATGGCGGGTGGTGTCACCAAGCGGCCAGCCGCAAACCGCGCGGATGTGGTTTTCGAACTGGTCGACGGCACAGGCATCCATCGTCCAATGGCCGCTGTTGTGCACGCGGGGTGCGATTTCATTCACGATAAGCGCCGGCTGCGCATTGCCGCCAAGGTAGAACAATTCGACGGCGAGCACGCCGACATAATCGAGCGCTTCGGCGATCTTGGCGGCAATGGCACGGGCTTCGCGACTGACGGTGTCCGGCACGATGCCCTGCCGAACCGCCGAGCGGCGCAGGATGCCGCCGCGATGCTCATTGCGCGGCATATCGTAGGCAACGGTTGCCCCGTCGCCGCCCCGCACGATCAGAACGGACACCTCGAAGGCAAAATCGATCCGCTTTTCCAGAATGAGGGGCGTGTCGCCGAATTCTGCAATCGCTGCCCGGCACTGGGCCGGGTTTTCGACCGGTACCTGGCCCTTGCCGTCATAACCGAAGCGCCGTGTCTTCACGATACCGGGCAGAAATCCTGCCAGATCCTGCTCGCCCATGTCCGAGAGGCCGAGAAACGGCGCGACCGGGATACCGAGGCTGGCGATGAATTCCTTCTCGACAAGCCGGTCCTGCGCCACCTCGAGTGCCCGCGGCGGCGGACTGACTGGCAGCCGCTTTGCCAAATGCCGGGCCGCTGCAACCGGCACGTTCTCGAATTCGTACGTTACGATGTCGACGCCGCCTGCGAACTGAGCCAACCGGTCGAGATCCTCGTAGGCGCCGACCGTTTCCGACGCCGACACATGGCTTGCAGGTGATGCGCCGACATCGCAGTAGATGTGACACATGAACCCGAGCCGGGCCGCAGCCAGCGCCAGCATCCGGCCGAGCTGGCCGCCACCAAGGATGCCGATGTTGGCGCCGGGCGGCAATGGCTCGGCGAGACGGCGCACGTCAGGACGCGTTTCTGCCATATCAAATGTCATCTTGCGGCCGGTCGCCAACGGCAGCAGTCCGTGCCGCCCGCCAGGCAGCCAGGCGCTCGGCCAGTTCGTCATCCTGAAGCGCCAGGATGCCGGCTGCCAGCAGCGCCGCATTGGTCGCACCCGCCGTGCCGATGGCGAGCGTGCCGACGGGAATGCCGGCCGGCATCTGGACGATGGAATAGAGGCTGTCGAGGCCCTTCATGGTGCGGCTTTCTACCGGCACGCCGAGCACGGGCAAAGCCGTCAGAGAGGCCACCATGCCCGGCAGATGCGCGGCACCGCCGGCACCGGCGATGATCACCTTGAGGCCACGGCCGGCTGCCTCCTTGGCATAGGCGACCATGCGATCGGGCGTACGGTGAGCCGATACGATCCTGGCCTCATAGGCGATCTCGAGTGTATCGCAAATTTCGGCTGCACACCGCATCGTCGGCCAGTCCGACTGGCTGCCCATGATGATGCCGATGTCGGGCCGCCCCGCGTTCATCCATCCACTCCTGATTTGCCCAGCCTCGACATGCGAGGGAGCAACAGAAACGGGCCCCATAGCCGCCCTGCAGCCGTTTTGCAAGACGATGCACAATTACCCACAGCAAAACTGACCTGCGACAATCTCCCGCCGAACGAACATTCGGTCAGGCGATGATGTCGGGAAACAGACGGTCTTCGAGCTTGGCGATCTGATCCTTGAGCGCCAGCTTGCGCTTCTTGAGACGCGTGATGGCAAGTTGATCGCCGGGGCCGGTCTCTTCCATCGCCGCGATCTCGGCGTCAAGGTCGCGATGCTGCAGGCGCAGGTCAGCAAGCTGTTCGCGCAAAACACTTTCCTGCCGTGGGTCCATAGCGTTTCGACCTCGTGCTCCGGCCACGACTGGCACGCATCCGGCGGCTGATCGCTGCCTCCGACTATCGTCATGTTCGCGGCTCAAAGCAAGAACGGATTGAGCCGGAACGCGCCTCGACCGGATCGCCTCACATGCCCAAGCGTGCATATCAATGCCAAAGCGGATTTGTGCGAGGCCGGATCAGTTGCCACGAGTTGTATGAAATGCTCACATCCGCTGTTTAACATGCGAGCCCCGAGATTAGACACGGCTGGCATTTTCTGACACCATACGACTGTCTGACACGCTCTAGATGGAGGATTGGATGCCGCTTTCTGGTCATCTCGATGAACTCTCAGCTAAACACCGGGTACTGGAAAAGAGGCTTGAAGAGGCCCTCACCCACCCCTCAGTCAGTGATCAGGAACTCTCCGAACTAAAGCGGGAAAAACTCAAGATTAAGGACGAAATCGAGCGCTTGCGAAACGACGAAACGCAGCACTGACTTAACCGAACGGTCGATACACCGATCGGACGATAGCGGCCGGTGCAAAAACGCATTTCACCGGCCGAATGCGCCTGACGCGCGTTACGTCGGCTGCCCGGTGACCGCCCCCGGTGGGACCGGGCCCGTTGACCGACCAAAACGTCAGGCGCCAACTCGGGCGATTTCGCGAAGTTTGTATTTCTGGATCTTGCCGGTCGAGGTCTTCGGGATTTCGCGAAACTCGACGAAGCGCGGGCATTTGAAGCGCGCCAGATGCTCGCGGCACCACTCGATCACCTCGTCTGCGCTCAATTCCTGACCAGCTTTCAGCTCGATGAACGCAATTGGCGTCTCGCCCCACTTCTCATCCGGCCTGGCAACCACCGCACAATGCGCGATCGCCGGATGCTTGTAGAGCACATCCTCGACCTCGATCGACGAGATGTTTTCGCCGCCTGAAATGATGATGTCCTTCGATCGGTCCTTAAGCTGGATGTAGCCGTCCGCGTGCATCACGCCGAGATCGCCCGAGTGGAACCAGCCGCCGGCAAATGCCTCCTCGCTGGCCTTCGGGTTCTTGAGATAGCCCTTCATGACGATGTTGCCGCGAAACATGACTTCACCCAGCGTCTCGCCATCAGCAGGCACGCGCTGCATGGTTTCCGGATCCATCACGGTCAAATCCTCCAGCGCCGCATACCTGACCCCCTGGCGTGCCTTCTTGGCGGCCCGTTCGCCAGGCTCCAGATCATCCCAGACACCATGCCACTCGTTGACGACGGCGGGCCCATAGGTCTCGGTCAGACCGTAGACGTGCGTTACATTGAAGCCGGCCTCCGCCATCTGTGCGAGAACGGCCTCGGGCGGAGGCGCTGCGGCGGTCACGAATTCGATGCTGCGCTGCAAAGCGGGGCGCTGGTCGGGCGGCACATTGAGCAGCGTCGACATCACGATCGGCGCTCCGCACAGGTGGGTCACACCAAGTTCTTCGATCAGGCCGTAGATCGTATCGGCCCGCACCCATCTGAGACAGACGTGGGTTCCTGCCGCCGCCACGACCGTCCAGGGGAAGCACCAGCCGTTGCAATGAAACATCGGCAGCGTCCAGAGATAGACGGGATGCTTGGCCATGTTGGCGGCCATCACGTTCGCGTAACACATCAAGGTTGCGCCGCGATGGTGATAGACGACGCCCTTCGGATTGCCCGTCGTACCGCTCGTATAGTTGAGCGAGATCGCCTCCCATTCGTCGGACGGCGTGCGCCATTCGAAGTTTGGGTCGCCTGCTTCGATGAAGGCCTCGTAATCGTTGTACGAGATACGTTCGTTATCCTGTGGGAACTCTTTGTCATCGACGTCGATGACGAACGGTTCGACCTTGGCAATCGCCAGCGCCTCGCGCATGACGGGTGCGAACTCGCGATCACAGATCAGGACCTTGGTGTTGGCATGATCGAGTTGAAAGGCGATGATCGCCGCATCGAGCCTGGTGTTGATGGCATGCAGCACCGCCCCCGTCATGGGCACGCCGAAATGCGCCTCGACCATCTCCGGCGTGTTGGGCAGCATTACCGAGACCGCATCGCCGACGCCGACATAACGACCGGCAAGCGCCGAGGCGAGCTTTCGCGATCGAGCGTAGAGTTCTCGATAGGAGCGCCGGATCGATCCATGGGCAACGGCTGTGTGATCGGGATAAATGGCAGCGGTCCGCGCCAGGAACGTCAACGGGGTCAGCGCCTGGAAGTTAGCGTCGTTTTTGCCGAGATGCTGTTCGAACGGATTGACGTGCATGGGCGCGGTTCCGGTTACGTTAGTATGGTTGGTCAGCTTGCCGACGGCCGGCTTGGCGCGGGCTGGCAAATGAATGGCTCTTTCCTGGCAAGCTAATCGAGCATCGGAGCAAGGGCAATTCCGAAGAACAAATCGCCAAGCCCGCCACGGTCCCGCAAGTCAAGGATCTC
>CBDCZF010000032.1:0-267843 GCA_965224225.1 Hyphomicrobiaceae bacterium | reverse complement strand
CGGTGCCGGTCAGTCCCCGCCAGCGATCGCCGATCTCGGCCGGCAGCGCTTCGCCGGCCGACACGCTGACGCGCAGGCGATCCGTGCCGGGCATCGTTCCGCTCCTCACCGCACCGAGCATCGCAGCATAGAGCGTCGGCACGCCGAAAAAGATCGTCGGCCGGTTGGTTTCGAGTATTTCGAAAACCGAATCCGGTGTCGGCCGCCCGCTGTAGAGCACGGTCGTGGCACCGACCGCCATCGGAAACGTCATGCCGTTGCCGAGCCCGTAGGCAAAGAACAGTTTGGCGGCCGAAAACACGGTATCGTCCTCGCGGATACCGAGCACCTGCGCGCCGTACGTGTCCTGCGTGTCCTTGAGGCTCGAATGAACGTGAATGACCCCCTTCGGCATGCCGGTCGAACCCGAAGAGTAGAGCCAGAATGCCGCTTCATCGGCTGATGCCTCGACCATCGGGCCGGGCGCTGCAGTGGCAAGCTCCGTCTCGAAAGTCGCATGATCGCCGGCTTTGCCGCCGACGATGAAAACCTTTTCGATCCAGTCGTGACCGTCGAGCAGCGGCGCAACGACATCGAACAGTGCCGCCGAGACGAACAGCACCTTGGCGCGGCAGTCGTTCAGGATATAGCGGTACTGCTCGGTCGAGAGCAGCGTGTTGAGGGCGACCGGCACGACACCGGCCTTGAGGCTGCCCCAGAAGATCACCGGGAACTCGATGCAGTCGAGCACCAGCATCGCAGCGCGCGATTCACGGCTGATGCCATGCGCGTTGTAGAAGCCGACCATGGCGTCGGTGTCGCGCTTGAGATCACCATAGGTCGCCGAGCGGCCGCCCTGTATAAAGGCGACCTTGGCGCTACGCCCCTCTGGGATATGGCGGTCGATGAAATAAAGGGCAGCGTTGGCGTTGGCCTCCGTCGGCATCTGGCGCTTCTCCCGTTGTTTTGCTTTTCAGGCTTGCTGTCGTCGTTAGTGCCTGTTCGGTTCTTCCGTTGTGCGCTCGGTGAGCAGGTAGGACAGTTCATAGATGCCGTAGCGCGCTTCATCGGCCGGCATGCCGAGCACCTTGAGATTGGCCTCGATCGCCGCTACGTGACCGGCGAGCAGATCGCCATCGCAGGCTTCGACGAACAGCACGCTTTGGAACTGGCTTTCGCCGGTCGCCGCCCGGGTCTTGCGTTCCGCCGTTTCGACGTTGGTGATCTCCGGCCGGCAGAAGCCGAAGTGCGCCGCTGTAATGCCTTCGAGCCCGGGCAGCGTCGTGACGAAATGATTGAGTGCCTCAAGGGTAGCAGCCGAGAGGTCATCGGCGCCGCCACTTTCATCGAAGCGCATCAGGAGGGCGGTGCCGCCGTAGCCGTCACCGGAGGTGGCGCTCAGCTCACACGCACCGCGCGCAAAATTCTTGAAGCCCGGCGCTACGTCCCGGGTCCATGGGGTCGGATTGTTGAGCCGATCGAGATAGGCGTCGCTGTTGAAGGTCTGCAGACGGTCACCTTCGTACATCATGAAACAGTGCTGCAGCTGGCGTTCCGCCGGCACCTTCGATCCCGGCCCGCGATCGACCCGTTCATAGCGCCGCCCGGCCAGAAAGCCCGGGATGGCGACACGCTCGGGCATGTGCTCTTCAGTGTGCCAGCGGTACCAGTCGCGGGCGAGTCCCGGCGCGATGTCGGCCCAGATCGCCAGGAAGGCATGCATGGTTATCGGCATCGTGACCTCCGATCGAATGCACTACTGTCGGGGCAAATTCTGCACGGCCGAAGCCACAACCACAGTCGTCATCCCTACGTAGGTGGGGACCCAAGCGAATCTCCACTTTCTCAGTGGCTGGCGGATGGTTGCTCGAGTCCCTACCCGCGTGCACTACTGTCCGGGAAAAGTTTGCACGGCTGAAGCCACAACCACAGTCGTCATCCCCACGTAGGTGGGGACCCAAGCGATTCTCCATTATCTCGGTGCCGGCGGATGGTCGCTTGGGTTCCCGCCTGCGCGGGAATGACGGAGTGTGGGTGGGCGTTCCTGCGTGTCCCGCGTGCGCCGAACCGAGAAATCTCCCTAATTGATCAAGGCCATCAATCACCTTGCGAAATACTTTACCGGACAGCAATGCACCTGCGTGGAGATGACGACTGTGGTTGTGGCTTCGGCCGTGTAGAATTTGCCCAGACTGTAGTGGGTCTACGCGGGAATGACGGGGAGTGGATTGGCAGCCCAACGTGTCTCGCATTCGCCTGAATGTGGAATTTCTATTGTCGATCATCGTGATCTATCGCCTTGCGGATTACTTAACCGGACAGCAGTGGATCGAATGCCAAGGTCACGGCAACGATAGCGCATCATCGCCCAAGTTGGAATTGCCCGGCGGTCGCGCCTAGCGCCGCCGAGCCGGTCCATTCGGTCGCAATGACAGTACTTGTCAGCCGGCCGCGGCACGCCGGTCGGCGATGCGTTTGCCCACCGCCGTGACGATCGCGTTTCTGATGTCGTCGATCTCGGCGTCCGGCCCGCGCAGTTCCTTGGGCAGGGCGACCTGCTGGGCCCGCGCCATCTTGCGCAGGTTGTCCGTCGAAAGGATCTCGCTCAGGCGGATCCGCAGGCCGTCGGCTCCTTCGCGCTGGTAGACCGGCACCAGACCGATGGCATAGGGGTCGAAGGTCTCTGTCGAGCTCTTCGTAGAGGCGCGTGTGGCCTGAGGGGGTTTTGCTGCCCCAGCAGCCTTCTTCGTAGCAGCGGTGCCCTTCTTTTTCGCAGGTGTGACGGCCGTCTTGCTTGTCGCTTCGGTCTTCTTGGGGCGCCGCCGCGTGTTCCAGGCTGCTCGCTTGACGCGAACACTCGCAAACGCCTGCGCAGTCGCCTCGGTGAGATCCCGGGCGAGGCCGGCGTCGACACCCTCCTGCGTTGCAAAAAAGCGCTTGAGAAAGCGATCTAGGCCGGTACCGGACAATTTTCTCGTCGTGCGCTTCATGGAGGAACCTTCAGGCCCGGTCATCTGTTTGAATATCTTCGCTAAAAACGCCTCGGCCAGCAACTCCTAACGCCACCTGTGAATAACCGCGCTATACACCGAGCTTTGTCGCCAGCTCACCGTGTAGAGCACGAAGTGTCGCGGCCGCGTCGCCATACTTGTCGTCGAGCGTGGTCGGCTCGAGCAGGAAGTCGAAGGCATCGGCGACGTCGGGCATTGCCGGTACCTGTGTCTCGAGCATCGGGTGGTCGTGGGCAATTTCGTCGATGTAGATCGTGTCGCGGCCGCCGGGGCGGACGTAATTTGCAAGGCAGATGTAGCGCCGGTCACCGTGCGCGACATCCTGCAACGCTTCGAAGGATTGACCTTCGATGATCGTCGAGATGCGGTTGACGGCGAAGGCGGAGACCGCATCGGGCCTGAACGGTACGACCACCTTGTCGGCGAGCTTGAGGGCTGCGAGCGTCGCATTCGAGATACCGGGCGCACAGTCCATGATGACGATGTCGGCAAGCCGGCGGGCAAAGCTGAAGGCGGCGCGGAAGTGCTCTGCACACTTGTTGCGCGCCTGCTTGTAGGGCGTCTGGTTGCGCGAATAGAACGTGATCAGCTCGTCCTGCATGTCCTCGAAGTTCAGGGAGCCGGGCAACAGCGCGATCGGCGGCGCCTCACCGTCATCGTTGATCACGTCACCGACTGAATTCAGGATGTAGTCGCGGATCTTGGTCTGTTCGATCGAATAGAGGCGGTCCTCGATGTAGGCGGCGACGTTGTGGGAAGTCTTCTGCGCCTCGATCCACTGCTCACCGCCAAGCAGGATCAGCGATGAATTCGACTGGGCATCGAGATCGATGAGCAGCACTCTCTTGTTGGACCAGGTTGCAAAGGAATAGGCAAGCATGGTCGAGATGGTCGATTTGCCAACCCCGCCCTTGCGATTGGAAACAGCGATAAAGAGTGCCATCCATGCCTCTCAGGTGTTACGCATCAATTGCAGTTCGAACCGCGGACAGCGCATCCGTCCTGCCGTTCGATGGGCTGCTGGCTGCCTGATTCGGCGGGCACGAAAATGGCAGCGATCCAGCCTTGTGGCCGGCTCATGCTCTTTGCAGATTCCCTTGAATCCTACAATGCTAAGTCGCCTGGTTGGACGCCATTAACGCGAGCCGACTATGCTTCGTTGCCTTGCTGTGTTGCCCGGGCAACCCATTCGCTCGCCACGGCGCCTGCGTTGTGCTTAATGTTTCGATAATCAACTGCATCGCGGTCCGCCGCAGGCAGGCACAGTCTTGAACGGGCCGGATGCGGTCACGGGGATAGAAGTGGGGGTAGATCATGTCTCGTAGCTATTTCGGCACGGATGGTATTCGCGGTCTCGCCAACAAGCATCCGATGACGTCGGAACTGGCGCTCAAGGTCGGCATGGCGGCCGGCACCGTGCTGCGCGGCCTGGAGGACGGTCCGGCCCACCGCGTGGTGATCGGCAAGGACACGCGGCTCTCGGGCTATATGATCGAATCGGCCCTGATGTCGGGCTTCACGGCGGTTGGCGCGGAAGTTTTCCTGCTCGGGCCCTTGCCGACTCCGGCGGTGGCAATGCTCACGCGCTCGATGCGCGCGGACATCGGCGTCATGATTTCGGCCTCCCACAATCCCTATCACGACAACGGTATCAAGCTCTTTGGCGCTGACGGCTACAAGCTCTCCGATGAAACCGAATTGCAGATCGAGGAATTGATCGATACCGACTCGGACAAGCTGCATGTGCCGGCTGACGAGATCGGCCGTGCCACCAGAGTCGAGAGCGCCCGCGAGCGCTATATCGAGTTTGCCAAACGTACCTTGCCGCGCAATCTGAGCTTGGAGGGTCAGCGCATCGTCATCGATTGCGCCAACGGCGCCGGTTATCGCGTTGCGCCTGCGGTGTTGTGGGAGCTTGGCGCCGAGGTCATCCAAATCGGCGTTGACCCGAACGGCCGCAACATCAATCTCAAGTGTGGCTCAACGGCGCCGGAAGCCTTGATCGACAAGGTCAAGGAAGTGCGTGCCGACATTGGCATTGCACTTGACGGCGATGCCGACCGGGTTGTGATCGTCGATGAGCGCGGCCGCATTGTCGATGGCGATCAGCTGATGGCCGTGATCGGTGAAAGCTGGCATCGCAAGGGCCGCCTTGCCGCCGGCGGCATTGTTGCTACGGTAATGTCGAACCTCGGTCTCGAGCGCTATCTGAAGGGCCTCGGATTGTCGCTGGCTCGCACGCCGGTTGGCGACCGTTACGTTGTCGAGCACATGCGCACTCACGGGTTTAACGTCGGTGGCGAACAGTCCGGCCATATCGTGCTGTCCGACTATGTGACGACCGGTGACGGCCTGGTCTCGGCGCTGCAGGTTCTCGCCGTGGTCGCCTCGACCGATCGCTCGGTCAGCGAGGTGTGCCAGCGCTTCGAACCTGTGCCGCAATTGCTGACCAACGTGCGCTATTCGAACGGCAAGCCGCTCGAAGACAGCAACGTGCAAAAGGCGATCGATGCCGGCGAGGAACGCCTCGGCGCGTCCGGCCGTCTGGTCATCCGCCCGTCGGGCACCGAGCCCGTCATTCGCGTGATGGCGGAAGGTGACGACGAAGATCTCGTCTCGACCGTCGTCGGCGACATTGCCGAGGCCGTGCGCGTTGCAGCCGACAGTAATCACTGATTGGGCGGAAGGCCGGCAATCTCTCTGGCTTGGGGTCGACCCGTTCTTCAATGCCCAGTCTTACCGGCCGCCAAATAGCACATGCTCATTTATGGCACGGCCATTAAGCCACTTTTAAGCCTTCTCGCCGATTATCTCCCTTGAACAGTGGTGTAGAGCTGCCTCGGTCGCGCCGGTTGGGTGCAGGCAGCTCAGTCAGTCGAGCGCGTCAAGCTCCGAATGCCCCGGTGAGCCAGGACTTCGTGTGAGTTGTGCGTATCCGACCACGATATTTGCCTGACAATCAGTGATGCCCGAGGGCGTGCGTTTCAGTGGTTTTGCCTGGTCGTTTCGAGAACCGGGCAAGGCTCGAAGTGCAAAGTCGGAGTTCGTCGCCACCGAAGGGATCGAAGGCAATGAAGAAGACGATTATCAAGTTTGCGCTCGGCGTTACGGTAGCCGCTCTGACCGGACTTTCGGCGGAAGCCGGCGGCGGCCTCGAAGGCATGCGCGGCACCTACGTTCCCGTGCCGGCGCCCGTGCCAATACCCGAATACAAGGCGCAGTGGTATTTACGCGCCGACATCGGCCTGGCGCTCAACGGTTCGACCGGCATGAACCATTCGGGCAGCTTTTACGGCATCGACGATGGCGGTCGCCAAGCTCAGCAGCCATTTGGTCTCGGTGGCTCGCCGTACGGCATCTTCAGCCAGGACAGCGGCGATGACCTGCGCACGTCCTTCGGCATCGGCGCCGGCTATTACTTCTCGCCGAATTTCCGCATGGACTTCACAGCCGAGATCCGTCAGCGCAAGCGCCATGTTCGAGAAGGCGAATTCTCTTACAGCGATTGGAACCCGATCTCCATTCCGCCGGGTTTCACCGGTGAAATCGTAAACGGCGACGTTCACGATGAAACCCGCCTGCATTCAGGCATCTTCATGGCCAACGCCTACATCGACTTTTCCCGCTTCGGCAGCTGGAAACCCTACCTTGGGGCCGGCCTCGGCTTCTCGCTCAACGAGATCAGCCGCCGCCATCGCACCAATTTGTCGTTTTGCGACATGCTCTCCGATCCGAGCTGTTCATCGATGACCGGATTGGTCTATTCCGAGCAGCAGCGCGAGTACACGGCGACGCTGGCTGCCAGCCTGACCGCCGGCGCCAGCTACCGGGTCAGCGACATCACCTCGCTCGATTTCAACTACCGCTATCTCTATGTCGGCGGCACCAGCGCCGGTCTCGGCATCAACGGCTTCTCGACCAACGTTTCGATTGCCGACCAGCACGAGCACTATCTGCGTGCCGGCCTGCGCTGGGATATCAACTAGCGCCCCATGCCCTTTGATCGGAACCGCTGCGGCGGTTCCGGCTGACGCGCGAACGCGCTCCACACTTCTGACAATCCACAGCAATCCGTGCGCTGCGCACTGGCCCGACCCGTTTTGTCGCGCGTCCAATGAAGGTGGCAGGACCTTTGGGTCCTGCCACCTTCGTCAGTTTCTTGAGCGTTTCCGGTTGAGCTGGAATGGCGACCAGGGAGCGCAGGCGACCCGCCGCATTGCGGCGCCCCCTCGGAGGCCGGCCGTTAGGCCGAATAGCCGTGAGAGAAAAGACAGGTAGATCATTTCCGCGTTAGTCGGAAATGATCTAGCCCTGCCGGATCACCGGCGCCGGTACGCTCTCGATCTCGACGTTGAGGCAGGCCGGTTTGCCCGAAGCGATCGCCCGTTCGATCGCGGGAACCAGTTCGCCGATCTCGGTGACGTTCTCACCATAGCCGCCCATCGCCTTTGCGATTTCATCGTACTGGGTCGGATGCATTTCGCAGGCAAAGGTGCGGTTCTCGCCGTAATCGCGTAGCTGGATCTGATGCTCGGCGTTCCATCTCGCATCGTTGCCAACGATCGCGACAAACGGCAATTCCTCACGGATCGCGGTTTCGAACTCCATGAAATAGAAGCCGGCCGTGCCGTCGCCGAGGATCGCGATCGAAGGATGATCGGGCCGGGCTGCCTTGGCGGCAATGGCATAAGGTATCGAGCCGCCGATCGCGCCGGACGGTCCGTTGATCACGCTGTATGTCGTATCGAGAATCGCCTGGCACCATTGTCCGACCTCGCCGCCGTCGATGATCAGCGAGAGATCGGGATTGGCGTCGAGGAAGGGCTTTACCGCATAGGCAACCGATGCGGCGTGGAACGGGGGCTTGTCGGCCGGCAGATCGGCCCACTCGGGCGGGCGCCAGGCAATGGCATCCATGACCCGATCGGACCAGCCTTGATCGGCCTTATTCGGCATCAGGCGCTCGAAGCTTTCCACGTCCGGCATCAGTTCCATCAAGGCTCGCAGTCCGCCGAACGGAATGACCTTGACCTGTTTGTCACCAAGACGGCTAATGGCGTTGTCCAGGCCATCAGCCTTGTCAGATAAACAGATGAACTCGGCATCGCCGGCAATTGCCGTTGTTCCGAAGCCCAGCATGAAATTCGGCGTCATTGACATAAGGACGACGAGATCGGCATTCGGCAGAACGTCGGCGAGCGCCCCGATGCGTGGTGCTCTCAGACCACGCGGGCTTTCGACAGCGAACAAGGGAATGCCGGTCAGTCTGCTGAAGCGCCGAAAGATCCGCTTCCACTTCGGCCGTGCGAACATCGGGCCGGCTACTATGACAGGTCGGTTGGCCGCCTTGATCTTGTCAATAATGTACGGGCTGGTCGTGAGTGTCAGGCTTTCGATAAATGTGCTTGGCACGCGGCGGCTCGGCGCGCCCCGCTCGCAAACCTCACGCAGCACGTCATCCGGTAGCGACAGGTGCACCGGGCCGAGCGTGCCATCCAAAGCGAGGCTGACGGCATCACGCACAGCGTCGTAAAGGTCACCTACGTATTCGACACGCATCGAGGACTTGGCGAAGGCAAGGGCACCGGATTGCTGGTTCATCTCCTGAAACGCACCTTGGCCGGACAACTTGATCGGCGCATCACCGCTCATCACAACCAGCGGCGTCTCCGATTCGCGTGCCGACCACATCGCCGAGAGCCCGTTCGCGAAACCAGGCCCCGCCGTCAGCAGTGCCACGCCGACTTTATCCGTGAGCTGCGCATACGCTTCCGCCATGTAGACGGCAGCGCCTTCGTGACGCGTGTGGACGAGCCGAATGTCCGATCCGATCAGGGCATCATAAACCGGCATGATCTGGTTGCCGGAGAGCGAGAAGACCGTGTCGACATTGAACGATCGTAGCGCGTCGACGACATGGTCGGCTCCGCGCCGGGCGCCACCTTTGTTCGGTCCATTCTCGCTCATCACACTCAATCCTCGAACGGGTCGCGCATCAGTATCGTGTCGTCGCGCTCGGGCGACGTCGAGAGCAGCGTCACCGGACACTCGATCAGCTCTTCGACGTGGCGCACGTATTTCACCGCCTGTGCCGGCAACTCGCCCCAGGTTCGTGCACCCTTCGTTGACTCACTCCAGCCCTCGAACGTTTCATAGATCGGCTCGATACGCATTTGCGCGTTCTGGCCGGCCGGCAGGCGGTCGACGCGTTCACCGTCGAGCATGTAGCCGACGCAAACCTTGATCTCGTCGAAGCCGTCGAGCACGTCGAGCTTGGTCAGCGCGATACCGTTGATGCCTGCGACTTTGATGGTCTGACGCACGAGCGTGGCATCGAACCAGCCGCAGCGCCGCGCACGGTTGGTGACGGTGCCGAACTCGTTGCCGATCTCGCCGAGCCTTTGGCCGATCTCATTGTCGAGTTCGGTCGGGAACGGGCCCGAGCCGACCCGTGTCGTGTAGGCCTTGGCGATGCCGAGCACGTAGCCGATCACACCTGGCCCGACGCCGGCGCCGATCGCCGCCTGGGCTGCGACCGTGTTGGAGGAAGTGACGAACGGATAGGTGCCGTGATCGATGTCGAGCAGGGCGCCCTGCGCGCCTTCGAACAGAATGCGCTTGCCGGCCCGGCGCTGCTCGTCCAGCAGATCCCAGGCAACATCCATGTAGGGCAGCAGCTTGGGCGCAATTTCGGTCAGATCGCGGATCAGGTCATCGGCTTTGACCTCGGGTTTGTCGAGGCCGCGGCGCAGCGCATTGTGGTGCACCAGAATGCGGTCGACCTTGGGCCCGAGTGTTGCAAGGTTCTTGAGGTCCTGCACGCGGATCGCCCGGCGCCCGACCTTGTCCTCGTAGGCAGGCCCGATACCGCGGCCCGTCGTGCCGATCTTACCAGTGCCGGCCGCCGCCTCGCGCAGCTGATCGAGTTCGCGGTGCAGCGGCAGGATCAGCGTCGCGTTTTCGGCAACGCGCAAGTTGGATGGATCGACGGTCACGCCCTGGCCCTTGAGCTTCTCGATCTCGTCTGCAAGCGCCCATGGATCGACGACCACGCCGTTGCCGATCACGGCGAGCTTGCCCGGTCGCACGACGCCCGAGGGCAGCAGGGAAAGCTTGTAGGTCTGGTTGCCGATTACCAGCGTGTGGCCGGCATTGTGCCCGCCCTGGAAGCGCACGACGGTATCGGCGCGTTCGGAGAGCCAGTCGACGATTTTGCCCTTGCCTTCGTCGCCCCATTGGGCGCCGACCACCACGACATTGGCCATGATTGCTCCTCTCAGACACAGCGAAGCCCCGGTGACCTACCGGGGCTGGGCAAAGTTATAAAAGCGTTTCAGGCATCGCGCAAAGCGGCAAAACGGGGTTTTCGGCGACATGCTGACATTTTTCAGGCTTGTCCGATGCTGCGATCTATCACCAGCCCTCTCCCAGCGTGCGCTCACCCCGCAATCTTCGAAAAATCAGCAACGTTGAACGTCGCCGCCCGAATCTCGGAGAGCATCTTCAGCCGGTTCTCGCGCACTTTTGCGTCGTCGTCGTTGACCTTGACCTTGTCGAAGAAGGTGTCGACCGGTTCGCGTAGTTCGGCGAGGGCGCGCATCGCGCCTTCGAAGTTTTCGACGTCAATGGCGGCGGCGGTGTCGAACTTGACCTTGGCAATGGCTGCTTCGAGGGCGCGTTCGGCAGGCTCTGAGAGCAATTTGCCGTCGGGCGTGCCTTCGTAGGAGCGGTCGTCCTTCTTTTCCTCGATGGTTAGGATGTTGGCTGCCCGCTTGGCCCCGGCGAGCAGGTTTTCACCGTCATCCGTTTCGAGGAAGTCACCAAGGGCTTCGACACGCTTGACGATCAGCGCGAAATCGTCCTGGCCGGGAAGGGCGAAGACGGCATCGATCAGGTCGTGGCGCACGCCCTCCTCGCGTAGGTGGACTTTCAGACGGTCGGCGAAAAAGGAGAGGAGGTCGTTGACCTGATGTGAGGCCCGATCGAACAGCAGGTCGACCTCTTCTTGATCATCGAGCGCGCCGGCCTGCCGGATCCATTCGTCGACGACCTCTCTGAACGTCGGGGTGTTGACTGTGATCGACTGAGCGGTCTCCAATAATGTCGGTGCCGCCTTGTCGATTTCCTTGGCCCGCTGCTTGATTGTGACGCTTATCATGGGGCCGATCAGCGTTTTCAGCATCGGTACCCTGAGATCGTTTTCCAACACGATCCGAATAACGCCGAGCGCAGCGCGACGCAATTGATAGGGATCGCCCGAGCCGGTCGGTTTTTCTTCGATCGCCCAGAAGCCGACCAGCGTGTCGAGCTTGTCGGCGAGCGCCACGGCGATCGCGACGCTGTCGCCGTCGTCTTCCGTCGGCACGGTGTCGGTCGGGCCTTTGGGCTTGTAGTGTAGTTCCAATGCCCGCGCGATTTCGGGCCGGATGCCGCCCCTTTCCGCATAATAGCGGCCCATCAGGCCCTGCAGCTCGGGAAACTCGCCGACCATGTCGGAAACGAGATCGGCTTTGCAGAGTTGGGCGGCCCGGCGGGCTGCGTCCTGATCGGCATCGACGGCGCCGGCGATCTGGTGGGCAAGCTCGGCAATCCGCTCGACCCTGTCCTTCTGCGTGCCAAGCTTGGCGTGGAACGTGATAGCCTCGAGTTCGGATGCCATCTCGTCGAGCGGCCGGGCCAGGTCCTGGTCCCAGAAGAACTTGGCATCCGACAGGCGGGCCCGGATCACCTTCTCGTTGCCGGCGATGATCTGGCGGCCGTCATCGGCTGCGATCAGGTTGGTCACGCACAGGAACCTGTTGGCAAGGCGGCCGGTCTCGGGGTCGCGCAATGAAAAGCACTTCTGATGCGTGCGCATTGAAGTGATCAGGCATTCCGCCGGCACGTCGAGAAAGGCTTCGTCGAAGCTGCCCATCAGCACCGTCGGCCATTCCGTGAGGCCGGCGTTCTCGAGTGCGAGTGCATCGTCCGCGACCAGTTCGAGGCCGGCTGCTTCGGCGGCAGCTTCGGCTTGCTCGGCAATGGCGGCGGCCCGCTCCGAGGTCGGCAGCAGCACCTTGAATTTCTTGAGCTTGGTGCCGTAGTCCTCGAAGTTCTTGACGGCGAACGGCTTGGTGCCGTGAAAGCGGTGGCCGTGCGTTTCATCACCCGCAGCAACACCCGCGATCTCGAACGGCACGACCTTGCCGTCGAGCAGGCAGATCACCGAATTGAGCGGCCTGACCCAGCTGAAGTCGCCGGCACCCCAACGCATCGATTTCGGCCACGGAAATTTCGCGCAGACCTCCGGGACGAGCTCGGCAACGATCTCGCTTGCCGTCCGGCCGGGCTTGTCGATGCGGGCGACGTAGAAATCGCCTTTCTTGGGATCCGATACAACTTCGGCCTGATCGATCGATGTGAGCCCGGCACCGCGCAGAAAGCCCTGGATGGCCTTGTCGGGTGCGCCGACGCGCGGGCCTTTGCGTTCATCGGAGATGGCCGGTGACAATTCGGGGACGTCGTCGATCACCAGTGCCAGTCGTCTCGGCGTTGCATAGGCCTGCCCGGCGCCGACGTCGAGGCCGGCGGCCTTAAGGCCATCGGTCACCAGCCGCTTCAGGTCATCGGCCGCGCGCTGCTGCATGCGCGCCGGGATTTCTTCGGAAGCGAGTTCGATCAGGAGTTCGGGCATGGTGCGGCCTTGTTGCGAACGGACAAGACGTTCTAGAGCAACATCCGATCGAATGGAACCGCGTGTCCGGGACTGTTCGGCCTAACGCGACTGGATGGTTATCCGTCCCTCGGTTTTCGGCGACACCGTGCCCGCTTTGCGCACGAAAGCCATCACGTTGTTGACGACAAGCGTGCCCTCTTCCGGTCCGATCAAAATCTTACCGGTCGTGAATGCCTTGTAGCCCTCCGACCCCCGGGCCAGAAAATCGTTTGTTGCAACCGTGTAGCGGGCTGCCGGATCGACGGGCCTGCCGCCGATCAACAGGGATTTGATCCGCTTGCCCGGATATTGCGCGCTGTCCACGACGACGGTCAGACCGGAGACCTGGGCGAAGCGGCCATCGGCCTTGCCGGCGAACCAATAGCCGTTTTCCAGGGCGGCGCGAACTTGGTCGCCGGACATTTCGAGCAGCACGGTCTTGTTGCCGAACGGAAGTTCGGACAGGATCATGCGGCGGGTGAGGACGGTGCCGGCAGGGTAGGTGGTATTTCCCCGTATAGCGCCGCCGTTGAATATCGCAACGTCGGCACCTGTCACGGCCCGCATCGCGTCGGTGATCAGGTTGCCGATCGCGGCCTCGCGGCTACGAACCATTGCCTGGATCGAATTCAGTTCCGTCGACGTTGTCCCGACGTTGACGTCGAGTTCTTTCGACAGTTGCTTTTCATAGGCAGCAACCGCCGTCGCCACTGCCGGATCGGGGGTGACATCGGCGGTATCCGTAATCTCGAAGCGCGGCCACCAGGAGATCTTCTTCCGGCCGCTGCTTTCCTTGCTCGAAATCGTCAGCTCGACGGATGTTACGTATTGCGCATCCTGCTTGGATTCGGCCCAGACGCGCTTGCCGTCATAGTAGACGACCAGGTCGTGATCGTGTCCCGACAGTAGAACGTCGACAACGCCTGTATTGAGGATCTTGCGGTCACGCAGCAGGTCAGCATGTGCGACAACGACGATCAGTGCGGCGCCCTCGGCTTTCAATCGCTTTGCTTGCACTTTGATGGTCTCGAGGCTGTTGGTGAACTGCAGGTCGCCGGGGCTGGATCTGCTCTTTGACTCCTCCAGTGTCACGCCGATCACGCCGAGCTTGATCCCGTCGAACTCCAGCATGCGCGTATCGGCAAAGCCATCGAGCCGCTTGTCGTCAGCTCCGCGCAGGTTGGCTGCCAGCAACGGGAAGTTGGCTTCCGCCATGCGTTTCAGAAAGACCTCCTTGCCGAAGTCGAATTCGTGGTTGCCCGGAACAAAGACATCGAGGCCGATCCGGTTCAGGAGATCGATCGTATGTGCGCCCTTGTCGAAGCCGGAGAACAGCGATGGCGAGATGGCATCGCCGGCGTGCACGACGACGACGTTCTTGTCTTTCGCTCGGACTCTGTTGACGGCCCCGGCCAGGCGGGCATAGCCGCCGCGGCCGTTCACTTCGGATAGCTTGTAGATGTCACAGAGCACGACGAAAGTGACCTTGGTCGTCTGCGTGGCGGCAGCGGCGACGCCGGTAAGTGCCTGCAGCACTGCAAATGCGACAATCAATGCGAGCGACGTTCTGGTTGGAAACCGTACGACATTGTAATGCATGGTTCAGCCAATCAGTTTGGTTGACGATGAATGCGCTATCGTGCCTTGAAGCTCCGGCCGATCAGTTGGCGGTGGATCTGGTTGGTGCCTTCCCAGATCTGGGTGATCTTGGCATCGCGCATCAGGCGTTCCGCTCGGAACTCGGTGCAATAGCCGTAACCGCCGTGCATTTGCACGCTCTCGGTCGCCATGCGCATGGCGAGGTCGGAGGCGCGCATTTTGGCGATCGAGGCTTCGAGGCCGAAGTCGGTTGCACCGTCGTCGATCAGGCGGGCGACGTAGTCGAGCCAGTTCTCGACCAGAGCCAGTTCGCTGGCAAGATCGGCGATCATGAACTGGTTACCCTGGAAATCTATGATCGAGCGGCCGGACTGTACGCGCTCGTTGGTGTAGGCGATCATGTCCTTGAAGGCCGCGCGCGCGATGCCGAAGGCATGGGCGGCAACGCTCGGGCGTGACTTGTTGAGCGAGGCGAGCAGGATCCTGAGCCCGTCGCCTGGTTCGCCGAGCAAATTGGCACGCGGCACGCGGCAACCGTTGAAGGAGAGCCCCGCGGTCGAGGCCGAGCGGTGGCCCATCTTGTCTTCCTTGCCGACGATCTCGAAACCGGGCGAATCCTTCTCTAGCACCAGGACGGAGATCGCGGCACGGTCGTCGTCGATTTCGGACCATTTGCCGAACAGCAGCAGCAGGTCGGCGACGTCGCCGTTGGAGATGAAGATCTTCGAACCGTCGATGATGATGTCGTCCCCGTCGGGTGTGAAGCGCGTCTGCATGCCAGTGGCATCGGAACCAGCCGTCGTCTCGGTAATCGCCAGCGCGCCAATCCCGCCTGCTGTGATGCGCGGCAGCAGGCGCTGTTTTTGCTCCTCGGTGCCGAAATCAATCAGCGGCTTCATGCCGTGAAAGTTGGTGGCGTAGATAATGCCCGTCGAGGCACAGGCCTCCGAGATCATCTTCACGCATTCGATGTAGAGCGCGTAACTCGCCGGTGCGCCGCCGTAGGCTTCCGGCACGAAGATCGCGTTGAGACCCAGTTCATTAAGCGCTGCGATGTTTTCCTGCGGGAACGCGGCCGTCTTGTCGAGACGGGCCGCATTGGGTGCAATCACTTCGTCCGAGAGCCGCTGCACCTGGTCGAGTAAGATGCGCTCGTCTTCGGCCCAGTCGCGTTGCCGGGCCATTTGCTCGAATATCTTCATCAGTGGTTCATGCCCTGTCCGCCGTCGAGATAGATCGTCTCACCGGTCAGGAACGGAATGCCTTCATCGAGAAGCGCGCCGATCAGACGGGCAACGTCGTCGGCCGTACCGGCCCCTCCGGTCGGGATGCGCCCCGCGAGAAAGCTGCGGACCTTCTCTTTGGCGAGGAACTCCTTGTTGAGGTCTGTGGCGATGTAGCCCGGCGCAACGTTGATCACCCGGATGCTATCGGATGCCCACTCCACGGCGAGGCAACGGGTCATGGCAGCGACGGCAGCTTTCGAGGCGCAGTAGGCGAGGTTTGCCGGCACACCGAGCTTGTCAAAGAACGAACCCATATTGATGATCGTACCACCGCCGGCTGCTCTGAGGTGAGGATAGATTTCGCGCGCGCCGACCATGACGGAGGTGGCGTTGATCGCCATGACCCTTTCGAACTCATCCGTCGAAAGTTCCGCCGCAGCCGAGGAGAGGTGCAACCCAGCATTCGAGATGAGCGCCTGTACCGGCCCGTCGGCCGCGATCCTGCCAAACACTTCGCGGATGGCGGCCTCGTCGGTCACGTCGCATTTGTGGCCGCGGCCGGCCGGGCAGTCGCCGGTCCGCGACAATCCGACGACCGTGTAGCCGCGCCGGTCGAGATCGCGGGCGATTGCTGCGCCGATGCCGCGGCTGGCACCCGTGACGATGACTTGGCCGTCAGGCATCGCGAAACTCCGGCTTACGTTTTTCTTCGAACGCCGCCATGCCTTCTTCGGCATCGTCCGTCTGGAAGGCGAGCGTCGACAGGTCCGCCTCGATCTTGAGGCCTTCGTGGATCGGCGTATCGCCGGCGCGCATTACGGCCCGGCGCGCGAAACCGAGTACCGGCAGGCTGTGCCGAGTGAAGCTCTTCGCAAAAGCCAATCCAGCCGCGATCGCATCGCCCTCGACCAACTGGCTGACCAAACCGATCCGCAGTGCCTCGTCGGCATCTACCGTGCGGCCGGTCAGGATCATCTCCAGCGCACGCGCCTCGCCGACGACCCGCGGCAGGCGTTGTGTGCCGCCGTAGCCCGGGATCAGGCCGAGCTTGATTTCCGGCAAGCCCATCTTGGCGTTTGCCGTGGCCAGCCGGAAGGTGCAGGCGAGCGCGAGTTCGAGCCCGCCGCCGAAGGCATAGCCGTTGATGATCGCGACCGACGGCATCGGCAAAGTTTCGAGCTTGGCAAACGTCGCCTGACCGACTTCCGCTCCTCGCTTCTGGTCGCTGAGATCACGGTTGCGGAGTTCCTTGATGTCGGCACCGGCACAGAACGCTTTGCCGCCCGCGCCAGTGATCAGCAAGACGCGCGCATCGCTGTTGGTAATCGTATCGAGGGCATCGCTGATCTCGCCGATGATCGCAAACGACAGGGCGTTGAGGGCCTCCGGCCGGTTCAGTGTGAGAATGGCGGCTTCGTCGCGATAGGTCAGTTCGAACGGCATTCGGGGCTCTCCTCGTTCGTGCTGTCGCGGACGGATTCCGGCACGAGTTCTCCGCGCTTCACCATCTCGACCAACTCCCGCTTCAGGATCTTGCCGCTGGCGGTCAGTGGCAACACATCCAGGCTCACGAAGTATTCCGGCATGTCGTATTTCGACAGACCTTGATCGGTGAGATGGCGGAGGACTTCGTCGGCAGATGGTGAGCCCAGAATGGCCAGGCAAACCCGCTCGCCGAGGCGGTCGTCGGCGACGGGAAACGCGGCTGCCTTGTCGATGTTAACGTGACGCAAGGCAAGGGCCTCGATGTGGGCAGGATAGATGTTGTGGCCGCCGCGGATGATGGTGTCCTTGAGGCGGCCTTCTATTCTGAGGTTGCCGTCGGCGTCCAGTGAACCGAGATCGCCGGACAGGAACCAGCCGTCGTCGTTGAAGCTCTGGGCAGTCGCCGTCTGGTTGTCGTAATAGCCGAGCATGAGGGCTGCACCATGCCCGCCGATCTGGCCTGTCTCGCCAATGTCGACCGGCTTGTTCGGGTCTTCGAGGTCGAAGATCCGCACTTCATAGGCGCCGCCGCCGCGCCCGCAGGTCGTCGTCCAGACGCCGACGTCATCGGAGGGGTGGGTGTACTGATGCGATGAGTTCTCGGTCATGCCGTAGATATTTTGCGGCTTGATGCCGAGATTTACGAAGGCCTCGGCCACGACCGGCGGGATCGGGCTGCCGGCCATGTAGAACACTTCAATATCACCGAGCGAGGTGAGACCGCGTCGGCTCTGTTCGGCGAGGACGTCCATGGCGTGCGTTGGCACGCCCATCACGTAGGTCGCATTGTTTTCGATCAGCCAGTCCAGTTTCGACATTTCAGCCGGTCCATCGTCAGTGATCAGCAGGCAGCCTGTGACCAGCCACTGGCCGACCGCGACCCAGGCAATGTGATGTGATAGTGGGCTCAGCGACAGTAGTCGTGCATCGGCGCCAAGCTGCCAGTCGCGCGCGAGGTCGCGGGCATTGGCAAGCAGCGTATTGGTCGAATGCATGACGCATTTCGGCGTGCCGGTCGTCCCGGACGTGAAGGCCAGATAGGCGACCATGTCAGGGTCCTGCACGGCAGGCGGCAGCGGCTCTGTACTACACGACCGTGGAAAGTCAGCAGGCTCGTAGACCGCCTTCAGAGACGCCACGTCAGCGAGCAAGCTTTCGAATTCGGCCGTATCGCGATCGCTGCCCCAGCCTGATTCGGTGACGAGTATTTTCGTGCCGAGTCGCTTGAGGAGGGTGATGATTTCCACACACGTATATGTCCGGTGCAGCGACGGATTGCAGGCGATGCCAAGGCGCGAACAGGCGAGAAACGTAACCACTGCCTCGGCGCGATTTGACATCCAGATCGACAAGCGGTCGCCCGCTGTGAGGCCATGGCCAGCGAAGCCGGCCGCAGCCGCGTCGACCCAGTCGCGCAGTTCGGACCACGTAACACTGGTCCGGCCATCCCTCAGTGCCTCGGCATCGGGGCGTCCGCCAGCGTTCTGCACCAGCAGATCGTAGAACGTCTCGGAGCGCCAGAAACCGTCCTCGTAGTACCGTCGTGCGCGAGCCGGATGATGCAGCGTGAGGAACGGTTTCATGCCCGCCTCACTGACCGAATTTATCCGCGTCCGGCGAGCGCCGTTCGCGGAATGATTTGCCAAGCTCCTTCGATTCGTCCGTTTCGAGATACTGGCGCAACAGCAGGTCATGGGCGACGCGGGCCAAGCCGCCGACGCCACCGTGTCGGGCCAGAAACGCTCCCTTGATCGATGCCAGCGCGAAGGCACCTCGCTCTGCGACTTCGAGAGCGAACTCCCGGGTCTTTTCGGCAAGCAGATGATCCGGCACGACGCGGTTGATCAGGCCGATCTCGAGGGCTTCACCGGCAGTGAGTTTCTGGTTGCAGTACCACATCTCCTTGGCTTTCTTCTTGCCGATGAGGTCTTCGAGGTACCAGGTCCCGTAACCGGCATCGAAGGAGCCCATCATCGGGCCGACCTGACGGAAGATCGCGCTTTCCTTGGCGATCGTCAGATCACAGACAACCTGGAGCACATTGCCGCCGCCAACGGCAAAGCCGTTGACGCTGGCAATGACTGGCTTCTGCAGCTTGTCGATCGCATCGTACATTTCGAGCGTCGGCAGAACGCCGGCATAGAGTTTGGTGTCCTCCATGCCGTCCTTGCGCCCGCCGATGCAGAAGAAGCGGTCGCCGGCCCCGGTGAGGACGATCACACGGGTCCGTGTCTCGCGGCGAATGTCATTGAGGCAGTCACGAATCTCATGACACATCTCGAAGGTGAACATGTTGCCGTCATCGGGCCGGTTGAGCGTTATCGTGCCGATCGGGCCATCTTCTTCGTATAGGATCGTATTGTATGCCATCGGCTGATCTCCGCGTGCCGGCTCCTGTCGGCATTGTTTGGTTCGTCTTTTGACTATAGGTGCTGGCCCGAATTCAAGACTGCAGCCAGCCGCCGTCGACGTCGATGGTGGTGCCGGTGACGAATTCGTTTTCGACTGCGAATACGATTGCCTGTGCCACTTCATCGGCCGTGCCGGCGCGCGGGATCAGATTATTGGCCGTCGCCTTGGCATACATTTCACGCCGCGCATCGCCTTGCAATGCAACCATCGGCGTGTCGATCTGGCCGGGCGAGACGACATTTATGCGCCGCGGTGCGATCTCGCGGGCTATGATGCGGGCGAATTGCTCGACGGCACCGCCGACCGAACCGATCGCGATCTGGCCAGGCCGCGCACGACGTGCCGGCGCGCCCGAGACAAGCACGATGGAGCCGTCTTTCGGCAGGTGCTCGGTGCCGTAGCGAACGACGTTGGCATAGCCCCACATTTTGTCGAACGAGTTTTTGAAGCCTTCCATGTCCATTTCCAGGAACGGGCCGACGGCGCGCTCGCCGCCCGTTGCTGCGCTGATCAGCACGTCGTAGGGGGCTTGGGCTTTGAGCAGGGCTGCGACCGCGGCACCATCGCGCACGTCGCACTTTTCGAGCGTGATGCCCGGGCCCGGATCGGCCACCTTCGAGGGGTCGCGGCTGATCGCGACGACCTTGGCGCCGCGCTCGGCGAGTTGACGTGCAGCCGCACCGCCGATGCCCGACGTGCCGCCGAATAGAATGATCTTTTTGTCTCGAACGTCCATTTGTCCAGCCTCCTATTGCAAGCGTGTGTGCCGGCAATAGTAGCCAAACGTTCGCCGTCGCGCGAGCCGGCAATGTATGGCCGCGATAGGCAGGCCCGGTGTCATTAATCGTGAAGATGCCGAGAGCGAGATCGCGCGGGGCGCCGACGGTATGAAACATAAACTGCGCAAACGATGTTTGAGTACAACTCAACTCAGGCTAAGGTTACGAGGCCAGAGAATAATCAACAACACAGTGAATATGGCGCAAGCAGCGCTATTCGGCGACAGTGAACCCTGGGAATAACGGAAAATAGAGCAAATGCAGTCTTGGACACGGCGATCGGCAGTTTTGGCGGTAGTTGTCGCACTCATCGTTGGCGGCATCTCAGGCCTTGAAGCACACAAGGGTGCAACGGGCATCGTCAAGGAGCGCATGATGTCCATGAAGAGCATGGGCGAGGGGCTGAAGGGCATCGCTGCCATGGTCACCGGCAAGGCTCCCTACGATGCAGCAAAGGTGAAGGCGATCGCAATGGAGATCGAGAAACACGCGACCAGTATTCCGAAACTGTTCCCCAAAGGCAGTATCAAGGGGCCGAGTGAGGCTCTGCCTGCGATCTGGAAGAACTGGGCCGATTTCGAAAGTGACGCCGACGATCTCGTCAAAGTTGCGGGCGAAATGGCAGCTGCCGCCGATGCAAGCAAGGACGCGGCTGAGGAACTGTTCGGTCGGTTGCGCAAGGCCTGCTCAGGCTGCCATGACGACTACCGCAAAAAGAAAGAATAGCGGGCAACGGTTGCTACTCCGAACACTTGGCGGCATGCTCAGACCACGATTTCGACGGTCGCTTCCAAACCGTCCGCACCGTCCTCAAAGGCCATGCTGACAGCTCGCTGCTGTGAAGCCGACATGCGCCTGAATAGCCAGTCGCGGGCGTTTTGTTCATGGCCGGCAATGTAGAATTGCGTGGTCAGCTCGCGGCGGTTGTGAAGAACCTTGACGTGGATATGCGGCGTGCGTCCGGGATAGGGCACTGGCTTGATCGTCCGGAAGGCATAGGCGCCATCGTCTCCTGTCACTACGTGGCCGAAACCCTGGAAAGCCGGATCTCTGGGCGTGTTGCTCGAGCGATCACCGGTATGGAGGTAGCGCCCGTTCACGTCGCATTGCCAGATCTCGATACGGGCGCCCTGAAGCGGGCGGCCGGCACGATCGCGGACGTGGCCTTTGAGGACGATCACTTCCCCGCCTGCCTCTTCAACGACGCCTGCAATCTTCACGAGGTCGTTGTCGGCATCGGCAAAACGCATGGACTTTGTCGGGTAGAAAGGTCCTTCGGTGGCGGACGGTGTACGTCTTGCGACGGCCGGCCAGGTGGCGAGGCCGATTAGCGGCAGTGCGGCTAATGCAGTCAGTGCGCGCCGCCGCGATGTGCCCAGAAGCTCCAGGCTCCGTCGGGTGATCTGTGACATGGTCTTTTCCTCGCTTTTGCCGATATTGCGGCAGAGGGCTGATGGTCTTGCGGATACGGTCAGTTAGCTTTGTGGCGTAGGCTGGGCCGCAGCCGTGCGATTGCGGCTGCGCCCGAAGTTCCAATAGATGCGGTAGGCCTGCAGCAGAAGCAGTGGGGCGAAATGCGCGGCAGCGGGTGCAATGCCGCCCCAGGCGTGCAGCGATGCCCAATGCAGAAGCGTCAGGACCGCGGCCGCATAGACGAACCGTTGCAGCACCTTCCAGCTGCGGCCCAAGGAACGAACCCAGCCGTCCGTCGAGGTGATGGCGAGCGGTACGAAGGTGAGGAATGCCAGCCAGCCGCTCCAAATTGCGGTCTTCGCCAACTCCGGCCCCGTGAAGGCAACCAGACCTTCATCTACGAGATAAAGTATGGTGTGAGCGAAAGCGTAGCCGAATGCTGCGACGCCCAGATAACGCCGCCGCCGCAAAAGCCAGCGCGGGCCGTGCCAGTTCGGCAGGAGCAGTGTCAACGGCGTGATCATCATGGCGACGATCATGAAACGGGCGGCGAATTCGCCTGTGGGATGGAGAAGATTGTGGACGGCCTTCGGGCTGTCGCTCGTCACCAGCCCAGCGATCATCGGCAGTGCCGGTAGTGACAGCACAGCCCAGAAAAAATACGGGTGATTGAGAATTCTATAGAGTCGGCTCACGGTGCCTCCCGTTTCGTTGCCACGTTTGAAACGCACGACCCCATCCAAACCCGTCGCAATGCGGACGGCGATGCTGGGCGGGACTAACAGACCACATTCTGGTGTATAGATCAGGTGAAGGTGCCGAAATGAGCAGAATTGCAATTGGCTTTTCGGGCGGTCCGAGGCCGAGCGAAATCGTCAGCTGCGTCAAGCTGGCTGAAGACTTGGGCTATGAATCTGCCTGGGTTGCCGAAGGCCATGGCGGGGATCAGTTCGCCGTTCTGGCGGCCTGCGCCAATCAGACGTCGACGATCAAGCTCGGCACCGACATTACGAGCGTGTTCGTCAGGACCGTCCCGACGATCGCGATGGCGGCGATGACGGTCGATGAGTTGTCCGGCGGTCGCTTCATGCTCGGTGTCGGCTCGAGTCACAAGGTCCAGGTCGGGCCCGAACACGGTGTCGATTATGCAAAGCCTCTGACCAGGGTGCGCGAAACGGTCGAGGCCGTGCGTCAGCTCGTTGCAACCGGCAACCTGCACTACGAAGGCGAGACGTTTCGGATCGAGCAGTTCGAGCTTTGGTTCGAGCCTTTCCGCAAGGAGATCCCGATCTATATCGCTGCAGTGTTCCCGAAAATGACGGCGCTTTGCGGCGAGATCGCAGACGGGATCATTCTGACGCGCAGTACGCTCGAGACAGCGACCAAGGCGCGCGCCCATATCGCAGAAGGGGCGGCGCGCAGCGCCCGCCAGCCGAGCGATATCGAAGTCACCACATTGCTGCCGACTGCTGTTGCAGAGACCCTATCGCAGGCGCGCGATCTGATCCGACCCGGGCTGGCGCTCTATGCCGGCTTCTTTCCACGCTACAACAAGCTGGTCGCTAGCCATGGTTTCGAGCGTGAGGCGGATGCGATTGCACGCGCCTGGCAGGAGGGCGACAGGCAGGCCGCTGTCCAGGCCGTCAGCGACGACATGATCGATGCGACGTCCATTGCCGGCCCGCCGGAATACTGCCGTGAGCGACTGGAAGCCTATCGGCGATCCGGCGTCGATTTGCCGATCATCTCTCCGTTTGCGCGAGGCCCCGGCGCCAAGGAAACCTTCGAGGCCGCCATTCGGGCCTGCGCGCCGGACTGATCCGGATCGTCGGCTCATTCAGTCAGTGATGGTGTCTGCCGGCATTTCCCGATAGACACTTGATCTTGCCCGTCAACGATCGTCCCCGACCCGGTCTCCCATGAACATCGACGCCGTTACGCTTGCCATTCTTCGCGGTCGACTGGAGCAGATCGCTGACGAGATGGATGCGACGCTGTTTCGTTCGGCGTTCAATCCGATCATCGCCGAAGCCCATGATGCTTCGCACGGCATTTACGATGCGACGACCGGCGATACGCTGGCGCAAGGCAAATCGGGATTGCCGATCTTCGTCGGTGTAATGGCCTTCGCCGTCAAGGCGGTGATCGACAAGATCCGCCGAGAGGGCGGCGCGAGCGACGGAGATGTCTGGATCTTCAACGATCCTTACCTAGGCGGTACGCACCTGAGTGACTTCCGGCTGGTCAGGCCACTGTTTCGCGACGGCAAGGTGTTTTGCTATCTCGCTTCCGTCGGCCACTGGCACGATGTCGGCGGCAATGTGCCGGGCAACTACAACCCGGTTGCCACCGAGAGTTTTCAGGAAGGCATGCTGATACCGCCGGTCAAACTCTTCAAGGCCGGCGAATACCAGACCGACATTGTCGATATCCTATCCGCCAACTCCCGCCTGCCCGGCTCTCTATACGGTGATCTGAACGGCCAGATCAGTGCCCTGGACCTCGGCGTTCGGCGCATGGAGGCTCTGCTCGATGAGTATGGCGATGATGTTGTCACATCCGCGATGGAGGCCCTCAAGGAACGCGCGGCCGACTTCATGCGGGCAGCGATCAGCGAGCTGCCGGACGGCACAGTCAGCGCCGAAGACTGGCTCGACAACGATGGCATTCGCGACGAGCCGCTCAAAGTCGCCCTCGACATGACCATCAGGGGCGATCGACTGACGCTCGACTTCTCGCGCTCATCGAAGGCCTGTGCCGGCCCGGTCAACATTGCCCGCTCGACCACCGTCGCTGCCTGCTACGTCGCTCTGAAGCACGTCTTCCACGACGTTCCCGCCAACGCCGGCGTCCTGGAGCCCGTCGACTTCGTGATCGGCCCGGCGTCGCTGCTCTCGGTCGAGGCGCCGAAGCCGGTCGGCGGATATACCGAGACCATCCTGCGATTGATCGACGTGGTCTTCCAGGCCATGGCACAGCTTGTCCCCGATCGCAGCAACGGCTGTGCCTACGGCACCATCAATGCCTTGTCGCTGTCCGGCACAAGGGCGAACGGCCAGCGCTGGGTGATGTTTTCGTTCTTCGGCGGCGGCCATGGCGGACATCCCGAGGGCGATGGCCTCAACCATGGCAACGCACCGATTTCGACGGCCACCATCCCGCCGCTTGAAATCCTGGAAGCCGCCTACCCCGTGCGCTTTACCGAGTGGGCGCTGCGCGACGGCTCGGGCGGACAGGGCCGGCACCGGGGCGGGCTCGGTGCGGTCTACGAGATCGAGCTGCTCGAAGAGGAAGCCGACGTCTTCCTGTTCGGCGAACGCGGCCGGTTTCCGCCGCGCGGTGTCGCCGGCGGCGGCGATGGCGCTACCAATCGGTTCAGCTATCCGCTGGACGGCCGGATGGTCGAGCCGGCGATGATCTCGAAACTGCACGGCGCCAAGGTCAGGCGCGGCGAACGCGTTCGCCTCGAAACGCCGGGTGGTGGCGGCTACGGTGATGCCGCAGAGCGCAGTCAGGCACGACGGGCGCGGGATGTCGTGCTCGGTTATGTTTCTGAAGGTGAGGCATGACCGACGACAAGCGCTATACGGTCGGCGTCGATGTGGGCGGTACGTTTACCGATATCTTTATATTGGATCAGGTCAATGGCGGCGTCGAGATCGTCAAGACGCCGTCGACGATTGACGATCAATCCCGTGGCCTGGTCTCAGGCGTTGCCGAGAAGGTTCAGGACTTCTCCGGGCTCATCAACGTCGTGCACGGTACGACGACGGGAACCAACGCCCTGCTCGAACGCAAGGGCGCCAAGACCGGCATCATCACGACCCGGGGCTTTCGAGACGTCCTCGAAATGCGCCGGAGGGACCGGCCGAAAACCTGGGGACTCTGGGGCCAGTTCGAGCCGATCGTCGAACGCAACCTGCGCCTCGAAGTTGATGAGCGCACGCTGGCGGACGGCAGCGTTCTGCAGCCCGTCGATCTCGATCAGGTCCGGGCGGCGGCGCGCGAACTACTGGCGGCCGGCTGTCAGAGCCTCTGTCTATTCTTCATCAACAGCTACGCCAACGATAGCAACGAGCGAGCTGCCGCCCAAACTGTTCGCGAGTTGTGGCCGAACGACTATGTGACGTGCGCGACTGAAATCCTGCCCGAGATCCGTGAGTTCGAACGAGTCTCGACCGGCACAGTCAACGCCTATCTGCAGCCTGTGGTCTCATCGTATCTCGATCGGCTCGATACGGGGCTGCGCCAGGCGGCGTTCGGCGGCGACTTGCTGATCGTGCAGTCGAACGGCGGCATGATGTCGGTCGACACCGCGAAAGCATATCCGGTGCGCACGGCGCTATCGGGGCCGGCAGCCGGCGTCCGGGCGGCGCAGGCGATTGCCGATGCCGCGGGTCATCGCAACATCATCACCTGCGATCTTGGTGGGACCTCGTTCGATGTGTCGTTGATCGCGGATGGTCAGGCCGCATTGGCTGCCCAGAGCCAGATCGATTTCGGCATCGTGATCCGGGCGCCGATGATCGAGATCGTCACGATCGGTGCCGGCGGCGGGTCGATTGCCCACATTGATGCCGGCGGCTTTCTCCAGGTCGGCCCGGAAAGCGCGGGTGCGGATCCTGGACCGGTCTGCTATGGCGCGGGCAACCAACTGCCGACCTTGACGGACGCGAATCTGGTGCTCGGCCGCATTAATGCAGAGCGCCCGATTGGGGGCAAACTTTCCCGACTCGACGTTGCCGGTGCGCGAAGCGCCATCGCGCGAACGATCGGCGAGCCGCTCGACCTGTCGCCTGAGGAAGCCGCGGAGGCGATCCTCAGGGTCGCCAATGCCAAAATGGGCGGTGCCATCCGTCTGGTCTCGATCGAGCGTGGACATGACCCGGCCAACTTCTACGCCATGCCGTTCGGCGGTGGCGGCGCGCTGCACGCCGGCGCACTGATCAAGGACTGCGGTTTGAAGGGCGCGCTCGTGCCGCGCTATCCGGGCGTGACTTCGGCGCTCGGCTGCATCGTCGCCGACATGCGCCACGACCGCGTCAAGACCGTGAACCAACTGGTTGTCAACGTTGATCCGGCACGCCTGCTCCAGGAACTGAGGGCAGTCGAGCAAGAATTGCGCGGCCTGCTCGATCAATCGGGCGTTACGTTCAGCGGCATCGACGCGATCTTCGAACTGGACATGCTCTATGTCGGACAAACGCACACGATCACGGCGACATTGGATATCAATGACGGCGGGTTGGATCGCGACAAGATCGAGACGGCGTTCGATGCAGCCTATGCGAGATCTTTTGGCCGTTTGCTGGAGGGCATTCCGAGGCGGATCATGAACTATCGCGTCGCTGTGATCGGGCGCCGGCCGCCATTCGATATGAGCCTGCTGGGGCCGGCAAGATCAAAGCCTGCAGCCGACTGCATCATCGATCACCGAGAGATCTATTGCGACGGGATGTGGCATCCATCGCCCATCTATGATCGCCTGGCGATCGCCCAAGGCGAGCAGGTTGCCGGCCCGTGCCTGCTCGAACAGCCCGACACCACGATTTTCATCGATCCCGGTCTCGTCGGCCGTGTCGATGATGTCTGGAACCTAGTCATCGAGAAACCGCTATGACGCTGAGCCCGGCTACGACGGCGCTGCTGATCGTCGATTTGCAGAACGACTTCCTGCACGGGCAAGGCGCTTACGGCCGCGCCGGCCAGGCATCTCCTGAAATCGCCGCGCTGCCCGATCGCGTCAGGCCCGTTGCCGATGCGCTCCGTGCTGCCGGCGGCTGGATCGTTTCGACCCAGTTCACGCTAGTGCCGGGCAAGGCCGGTGAGCCGTTCATCTCGCCGCATCTGGCGAAACTGCGGCCGTTCCTCAGGAAGGGCGACTTCCAGCCCGGCGCCTGGGGACACCAACTGGTCGACACACTGCAACCGGCCGACATCACGGTCGAGAAGGTGGCCTATTCGGCGTTTTATCAGACCCGCATCGAGTGGGTGCTGCGCAAGGCCGGCATCGAGACGTTGATCATCTGCGGCATCGTCACCAACGGCGGGGTCGCATCGACCCTTCGGGCAGCGCACGTGCGTGACTTCCACACGGTCCTGCTTGCCGACGGCTGTGCGGCGTTCCGCACTGATGTCCACGAAACAACGGTCGGATCGCTCGCCACCATCTCCGAGGTCATGAACTGCCAAGAAGCCGAGGCTGCGATCAGGGCGCTAACGTGAGCAAGGTCACGCCGGTCGGCGACACCACGTTTGATGCGCATGTGCCAATCGTGATCGTCGGGGCCGGCGCCTGCGGGCTGACCGCGGCGCTCAAGGCTCGCGATGCCGGAGGCGATGTCGTCGTTCTCGAACGCGACAAGTCTCCGGCCGGTTCGACCGCGATGTCATCGGGCTTCATCCCGGCGCCTGGTACGCGCTGCCAATTGGCTGCCAATCTCGCAGAACCGGACGACATCGAGGTTTTTTCGGGTGACATTCTCGCGAAATCGAAGGGCACGTCCGATCCCGATCTCGTGCGCTGGTCAGCGGCCGCAATCGGTCCGGCTCTCGACTGGCTGGAGGCCGATCATGGTCTCGAGTGGGTTTTGCTCGACGATTTCCTTTATCCCGGCCATACCCGCCACCGCATGCACGCCGTGCCGGAGAAAACCGGTGTCGGACTGATCGCCAGACTGAGCGGTGCTGCGGTGGATGCCGGCATTCCGGTCCTGACATCGGCTCATGTCACCGAGTTGCTGGCGGCTGGGGACAGAGTGTGCGGCGTGACGATCACGCGGCCTGACGGGGTAATGGAGCGGATCGGTTGCGATGCCCTCATTCTTGCCTGTAACGGCTACGGTGGCAATCGCGCACTCGTTGCCGAGCACATTCCCGAGATGGCCAATGCACCCTATTACGGACATGCGGGCAATCAGGGCGACGCGCTTTTATGGGGCGAAGCCCTCGGGGCCCAGACGAAGCACCTTTCGGGGTGCCAGGGCCATGGCTCACTGGCGCACCCGCACGGCATTTTGATTACCTGGGCGCTGATGATCGAAGGCGGCGTCCAGATCAATACCGGGGGCCGCCGGTTTTCGAACGAGCATCAGGGCTATTCGGAGCAATCCGTCGCCGTGCTGGCGCAACCAGAAGCTGTCGCGTGGTCGGTCTTCGATGAAAGGATCTACCGGTTCGCTCAGTCGTTCCCGGACTTCGAGGAGGCCCAGAAGGCGGGAGCCGTCAAGCAGGCACAATCGTTAGGGGATCTGGCAGACGCGCTATCGGTTCCCTCGAGCGACCTTGCTGCAACGTTCGATGAAATCAGGGCTTGTGCCAGCGGGCAGAGCTCAGATCGGTTCGGGCGGGATTTCACGTCGAAACCGGTCCTCGAGGCGCCCTACTATGCAGTTCGTGTGACGGGAGCATTGTTCCACACCCAGGGCGGCCTGATGATCGACAAGCAAGCCCGCGTGCTACGCCGAGACGGTGCACCGCTGCCCAATCTGTTTGCCGCCGGCGGGGCTGCCTGCGGGGTCTCGGGGCCGAATATCGACGGTTATCTCTCCGGTAACGGCCTGCTGACCGCGATCGCGTTTGGCGCGATTGCCGGCGAGGCGGCCGCACGGGCCATTCAATAGCGCTTTTCGGCTGCTTGGCCCTTTACGGGCAATTAAGGTTGCTCGCCGACAATCAGGTCCGAGCGCCGATCATGTCTCAGCGTCCGGCGCCCGGACTAAGCCGATGCCGACCGCAGATATTCAACAGCTCGAACTGGCCCCGCAAAAAACCGCCCATTGGCTGCGGGCTGTTCGCCTCGTTCGCAAGCGGCTCTGGGCGCTGGTCAACCGTCGGCGCTACGCCCGCCTCGGCCGCAATGCCTGGATCCGCCGGCCGCTGTTGATCACCGGCCAGGGCGGCATCGATCTCGGCGATCAGGTCGAGATCTGGCCGATGGCCCGGATCGAGGCAATCGAATGCGCGACTGGCCAGGGTCGCATCGAGATTGGGGCCGGGACGATCATTCATCCCTTCGTGCATCTCGGTGCTGCAACGCGCATCAAGATCGGGGCGAATTGCCTGTTTGCCTCGCATGTCTATATCACCGATCACGACCATGACTGGCGTGACCCGTCGCTGCCGATCACCAAGGCCCGGGGACTGCTGGCGGCGCCGGTCGAGATCGGCAATTCCGTCTGGCTCGGCGAACGGGTGATGGTGCTCAAAGGCGTGCGCATCGGCGACGGCGCCGTGATCGGTGCCGGCGCCGTCGTTACGCATGACATCCCGGCGCATACGGTTGCCGTCGGCAGCCCGGCACGGGTCGTGCAGCGCTTCGACGTTGCCCGCCAGTCCTGGGTGCCGGTCGAGCGCGACTGGCGTCGGTCGGCCTAATCGGAATCAGCTCAGCTCATCGTCGGGATGACGAATTCCGCGCCCTCGCGAATGCCGCTCGGCCAGCGCGAGGTGACCGTCTTGGTGCGGGTGTAGAACTTGATCGAATCCGGTCCGTGCTGATTGAGGTCGCCGAAGCCTGAGCGTTTCCAGCCGCCGAACGTGTAGTAGGAAAGCGGCACCGGGATCGGCACATTGACGCCGACCATGCCGATTTCGACGCGTGAGCAGAAATCACGGGCTGCATCGCCGTCACGTGTGAAGATCGCAACGCCGTTGCCGAACTCGTGCTCGTTGGGCAGCCGCAGCGCTTCCTCGTAGTCTTTGGCGCGGACCACCGATAGCACGGGCCCGAAGATTTCTTCCTTATAAATGCGCATGTCCGGTTTGACGTCGTCGAACAGGCAGCCGCCGAGATAGAAGCCGTTCTCATAGCCCTGCATCTTGAAATCGCGTCCGTCGACGGCCAGCCTGGCGCCTTCCTCGACCCCGAGGTCGACGTAGTTGCGTACCTTCTCGACATGGGCGGCCGTAACAAGAGGACCGAAGTCGGCTGATTGGTCGGTCGAAGGACCGATCTTGAGGCTTTCGACGCGCGGGATCAGGCGCTCCATCAGGGCATCGGCGGTCGAGGCGCCGACCGGTACGGCGACCGAGACCGCCATGCAGCGTTCACCGGCCGAGCCGTAACCGGCGCCGATCAGGGCATCGACGGCCTGGTCCATGTCGGCATCGGGCATCACGACCATGTGGTTCTTGGCGCCGCCGAAGCACTGCACGCGTTTGCCGGTCGCCGTGCCGCGTGTGTAGACGTATTCGGCAATCGGCGTCGAGCCGACGAAACCAATCGCCTGGATGTCCGGATCGTCGAGGAGCGCATCGACGGCCTCCTTGTCACCGTTGACGACGTTGAGGATGCCGGGCGGCAGGCCCGCCTCGATCATCAGCTCGGCGAGCATCAAGGGCACGGACGGGTCGCGCTCGGATGGTTTGAGAACGAACGCGTTGCCGCAGGCAATCGCCGGGGCGAATTTCCACATCGGGATCATCGCCGGGAAGTTGAACGGTGTTATGCCGGCCACGACGCCGAGCGGCTGGCGCATCGAGAAGATGTCGATGCCGGGCCCGGCGCCTTCCGTGAATTCGCCCTTCAGGAGATGCGGGATGCCGATCGCGAACTCGCAAACTTCGACGCCGCGCTGAATGTCGCCCTTGGCGTCGGGAATGGTTTTGCCGTGTTCGCGCGCGAGTGTCTCGGCGAGCTTGTCGTTGTCACGCTCGACGAGTTGGAGGAACTTCATAAACACGCGGGCGCGGCGCTGCGGATTGGTTGCAGCCCAGGCCGGCTGGGCGGCCATGGCGTTCTCGACGGCGGCACGGACCTCTGCGGGCGCTGCCAGCGGCACCTGGTGGGCAACCTCGCCGGTCATCGGCCAGAAGACTTCGCCTAACCTGCCGCTGGTGCCTTTGACGCGCTCGCCGCCGATGAAATGGTAAAGTTCACTCGCCATCGCTTTGTCCTCCGGGGCTGTGCGGTTTTGAAATGCCGCTTCCCTGTGACGTAACGCGCGGTCGGGATGAGATCAATGCAGCTCTTGAACCCGTGATGCGCGGCATCCGGGCGCGTAACCATTTTATCGACTGGGCGATCAAAATGCTGCAAGGGCCTCTATTGTCGCCTTGTCAGTTAGTTGATCCCAATAGTAAAAGGCTGGATAAGCAGAAGCGCGCCGCCTGCGAAGCGGCCGATTGGGAGGAGGATTGCTCGTGAGCGAGGCGCAAACGTCTCGTCCGCTATCCGCGGACGGCGATACCGTCCCGAAGCTGTTGCTTCACAACGCCAAACGTTTTGCTGATCGCCCGGCTTTTCGCCACAAGGATCTCGGGATCTGGCAGACCCACACGTGGCGCGAAGTGCGCGATCAGGTCCGCGATCTCGCCGTCGGCCTCCACTCACTCGGCATCGAACGCGGCCACACGATCGCGATCATCGGCGATAACCTGCCGCGCCTTTATTGGACTTTTGCCGCCGCCCAGAGCCTTGGTGCGGTGCCGGTGCCGGTCTACCAGGACTCGGTTGCCGACGAGATGTCGTACGTGCTGCAACATTCCGAGGTGTCGGTTGCCGTTGTCGAAGATCAGGAACAGGTCGACAAGATCCTCGGAATTTCCGACGAGGTGCCAAGCCTTGCACATGTCGTCTATTCCGATCCGCGCGGCCTCAAGAAATACGACCACACGCATTTGCACGCTTACGAGGACATTCAGCGGATCGGTGCCGAGCAGGTCCGCGCCAATTCGCAGATCGAAGACTGGTGGCTTGCCGAAATCAACCAGGGCACAGGCGCCGACACGGCCGTCATGCTTTACACCTCAGGTACGACAGGGCGCTCCAAGGGCGTCATCCTGAGCGGCGAGAACCTGATCCGCACCGCACAGAACGCCAATGACTTCGACAAGCTCACCGAGCACGACGAGATCATCGCCTATTTGCCGATGGCCTGGGTCGGCGACCACATCTTTTCCTATGTTCAGTCAATTGCAGCCGGTTTCTGCGTTGCCTGCCCGGAAAGTCCCGCAACCGCGGTGCAGGACCGCCGCGAGATCGGACCGACGTTCTTCTTCGCCCCGCCGCGATTGTTCGAGGGCCAGCTCACAGACATCATGGTGCGTATGCAGGATGCCGGTGCGTTCAAGCGCGGGTTGTTTAATTACTTCCTGGACGTCGCCAAACGCTGCGGTGAACGGATTCTCGAAGGCCGCCCGGTGAGCTTCGTCGATCGCATGCTCTATGCGATCGGTAATGTGCTGGTCTATGCGCCGTTGCGCAACCGGCTCGGGTTTTCGCGTCTGCGGATCGGCTATACGGCCGGCGAGGCGATTGGGCCTGAGATCTTTTCGTTCTACCGCTCGCTCGGCATCAACCTGAAGCAGCTCTACGGGCAGACCGAGGCCAGCGTCTACATTACAATCCAGCCGGACGGTGAAATCTATCCCGACACGGTCGGCAAGCCGGCACCCGAGGTTGACATCGTGATCGCCGAGAGCGGCGAAGTGATGTTCAAGAGCCCGGGCGTCTTCCAGCGTTACTACAAGAACGACGAGGGCACGGCCGAGACCAAGACGGCGGATGGCTGGGTCCATTCAGGCGATGCCGGTTTCTTCGATCAGCGCGGCCACCTGGTGATCATCGACCGGGCCAAGGACGTTGGCAAGCTCAACGACGGCTCGCTGTTCGCGCCGAAATACATCGAGAACAAGCTCAAGTTCTTCCCCGAGATCGGAGAAGCGGTGTCTTTCGGCCATGGCCGCGATTTCGCGACCGTGATGATCAACATCGATCTGACTTCGGTCGCGAGTTGGGCGGAACGCAACAACGTCGTTTATGGGAGCTATCAGGAACTCGCGGGCCATCCCCAGGTCTATGACATCATCAGGGGACGGGTTGACGAAGTGAACCGGCAGCTGGCTTCCGAAGAGCGCATGGCCGGCTCTCAAATCAAGCGCTTTTTAGTCCTGCACAAGGAACTCGATGCGGACGACGGCGAACTGACGCGCACGCAGAAGGTGCGCCGATCGTTCATTGCCGAGCGCTACGCACCGCTGATCACGGCTCTTTACGATGGTTCGAGCGAGTGCAGCCTGGTCACTGAGATGACGTTCGAGGATGGCCGCAAGGGCACCATCGAGGGCCATGTGCACATCGTCGACGTCGAGACGTATCCTGTCGCCCATGCACCGGTCCGGGAGGCCGCCGAGTAATGAACGTTATGGTCACGGACGCTCCAGGCGCGACGGATGACGGGCGTATCACGGACGAGGTGATCCTCAAGGTTGACAACATCTCGCTGTCGTTCGGCGGTGTGAAGGCCATCCAGAACGTTTCGTTCGATGTCAAGCGCGGCGAGGTGCGCGCGATCATCGGGCCGAACGGCGCCGGCAAGACGTCGATGCTGAACTGCATCAACGGCTTCTATCACCCCCAGGAAGGCACGATCACCTACCGGGGAACGCCGCGCAAGCAGATGCGGCCCTACATCGCCGCGACCCAGGGCATTGCCCGCACCTTCCAAAACGTGGCGCTGTTTCGCGGCATGTCGACCCTTGACAACATCATGTCGGGGCGCACGCTCAAGATGAAGAAGAACCTGTTTTGGCAGATACTGCGTACCGGGCCGGCCGAGCAGGAAGAAATTGAACACCGCGAGTTCGTCGAGCAGATCATCGATTTTCTTGAGATTCAGGAAATTCGCCGTACGCCGGTTGGCCGGCTGCCCTACGGGTTGCAAAAGCGGGTCGAACTAGGCCGCGCGCTTGCCATGGAGCCGACGCTGCTGCTGCTCGACGAGCCGATGGCCGGCATGAATCTCGAAGAAAAGCGCGATATGAGCCGCTTTATCATCGACGCCAACGAACAGCTTGGCACGACGATCACGCTCATTGAGCACGACATGGGCGTCGTCATGGATCTTTCTGACCGCGTCGTCGTGCTCGACCACGGCGAGATGATTGCCGATGGCACGCCGGACGAAGTGCAGTCCAACCAGGACGTGATCGATGCCTATCTCGGTGTGTCACACTAGTTAACGGGCCCAAGGGACGGCCCGGGCGGCCGAACGGATCTCAATGGACATTCTCTACAGCATTTTCATCGACCCATTCGTTCAGATGGGCGGTGCACCCGATCTTCTGGTCCAGGTGATCTGGGAAGGTTTCGTCTCGGGGATCCTTTATGCCCTGATCGCGCTCGGCTTCGTGCTGATCTTCAAGGCGTCGGGCATCTTCAACTTCGCGCAGGGCATCATGGTGGTGTTCGGCGCGCTGTCACTGGTCGGCCTCTATGAGCTGGGTGTGCCGGCGTGGCTGGCGCTGATCCTGTGTATCGGGATCATGTTCGCGCTCGCTTTCACGGTCGAACGCGTCGTGCTTCGCCCGCTGGTCAACCAACCGGACATCATCCTGTTCATGGCAACGATCGGGCTCAATACGTTTCTGATCGGCTTTGGCGAGACGGTGTTCGGCGGCGAGCCGAAGACCATGATCACCGAGGAACTGGGTCTCTCGCGCGGCGCCTACGAGGTCGAGATGCTCGGCGGGCTGGTGATCTTCCAGCACATCGATATCGCGGCGGCTGTCATTGCCGCCCTGATGGTGATCGGCTTGGCCGTATTCTTCAACAAGTCCAAGATCGGGCGCGCTCTCAGAGCGGTTGCCGACGATCATCAGGCGGCTATGTCGGTCGGCATCACGCTGCAACAGATCTGGGTGATCGTGTGGTTTGCGGCCGGCATCGTCGCGCTGGTCACGGGGATCATGTGGGGCGCGCGCTCCGACGTGTCTTTCGCCCTCGAGATCGTTGCCTTGAAAGCATTACCGGTGCTTATCCTCGGCGGTTTCACTTCGATCCCGGGTGCCATCATCGGCGGCCTGATCATCGGCATCACCGAGAAGCTGGCCGAGTTCTACTGGGGCCCGCTGGTCGGCGGCTCGATCGAGAGCTGGGTGCCCTACTTCGTCGCTCTCATCTTCCTGTGGTTCCGGCCGCAGGGGCTGTTCGGCGAGAAGATCATCGAACGAATATAGCTACGCCAACTGGGCTTGGGAGACCAATACGCAATGTTCTATCGCGAGGTTGGCGATCTAAAGACGACCTATCGTGCCGATCAGCAGGTCCTGACGATCACGCAGGAGCGCTATGCGATCTTCGCGTTCCTGGCGTTTCTTTATGTGGTCGTGCCGTTCATCGCCGATGACTTCTGGCTCAACACCATCATCATCCCGACGCTGATCTTCGCGCTGGCGGCGCTGGGTCTCAACATCCTGGTTGGCTATGCGGGGCTGATTTCGCTCGGCACCGGCGGCTTTATGGGTGTTGGCGCTTATGCCTGCTACAAGCTGACCAGCAATTTCCCGGACGTCAACATCGTCATTCACATGCTGCTGTCGGGCTTTTTCGCGGCCGGCATCGGCGTGATCTTCGGCCTGCCGAGCCTACGCATCAAGGGCTTTTACCTGGCGGTTGCAACGCTTGCCGCGCAGTTCTTCCTGGAATGGGCGTTCGGGCGTATCGCCTGGCTTTATAACTACAACGACTCTGGTGCCATCGACGCGGTCAACCGTTCGCTGTTCGGCATCCCGCTGTCCGAGCCCTACGGTGATCCGGTCTATCAGTACATCGTGACGCTGACGATTGTCGTGGTCATGACGATGGTGGCGATCAACATCATCCGCGGCCGTTTCGGGCGCTCGTGGATGGCGATCCGGGATATGGATATAGCCGCCGAGCTGATCGGCATCCGTCTGCTGCCGGCCAAGCTTCTCGCATTCGCGATATCGTCGTTCTACTGCGGGGTGGCGGGCGCCATGCTGGTCTTCCTGTCGCTGGGCTCGGCGGAGGTTGAATCGTTCGACATCCTAAACGCCTCGTTCCCGGTGCTGTTCATGGTGATCATCGGCGGACTTGGCAGTATTATCGGCTCGTTCCTCGGTGCCCTGTTCATTGTCGTCCTGCCGATCGTGATTTCATCGGTGCCGCGAGCCCTCGAAATCGACATCGGGTCGGCGATGGTCGAGCACATTCGGTTCATGATCGTCGGCGCGCTGATCATCTTCTTCCTGATCGTGGAGCCGGCCGGCCTGGCGCGGTTGTGGCAGGTCGCTCGGGAGAAGCTGAGGCTCTGGCCGTTCCCCTACTGAGCTAATCCGTGCGGCAGAAGATCGAATCGCCCTTTTTCGGGAACTCAAACGGGCGATAGAATGGGAGAGTTCGAACCCTCTTCGTTCCGCGACAATAATGGCTCAGACCGATGGTTTCCGCCTTGGTCGAAGTCGAAGCACAAGTGGAGGAAGACCCTAGATGAAGTTAACTAAAGCAATGCTCGGCGTAGCCGACGGGCGCTATGCTAACCACCAGCCTCGCGCTTTCAGGCGCAGGCCGAAGACAAGCTGTACATTCCGCTGACTGACCTATCGCACTGGACCATTCGCCGGCTCGGGCACGCCGAACGCCAACGGCATGCACGACCTACTTCACCATGCTCAACGTGCGTGACGGCGGCATCGGTGGCGTCAAGATCGAAGTCGAGGAGTGCGAGACCGGCTACAAGGCGCAAAAGGGCGTCGAGTGCTACGAAGCCACCAAGGGCAAAGGCGCGCTGGTCTACAACCCGTACTCGACCGGCATCACGCTGCAGCTGATTCCGAAGGCACCGATCGACAAGATTCCGGTGCTTTCGATGGGCTATGGTCTGTCAGCTGCCGCCGTCGGCGAGAAGTTCCCGTGGGTCTTCAACGCGCCGGCAACCTACTGGAGCCAGGCATCCGCCGTCATCAAGTATCTTGCCAGCCGCAACAACGGCAGCCTCAAGGGCAAGAAGATCGGCTTCACCTATCTCGACGTCGGTTACGGCCGCGAGCCGATTCCGCTGTTCAAGGCGCTCGCCGAAGAAATGGGCTTCGAACTGATGCTGCTGCCGGTCGGCGTCAAGGAAATGCAGAACCAGGCCTCGCACTGGCTGCAGGTGCGCAAGGAACGCCCTGACTACATGATCATCTGGGGCTGGGGTGCAATGACACCGACGGCGCTCAAGGAAGCCGCCAAGATCCGCTTCAATATGGAAAACTTCATCGGTGTCTGGTGGTCGGGCAGCCAGGTCGACGTTATGCCGGCCGGTAAGGGTGCCATTGGCTATCACGCCATGACGTTCCATGGCGCGGACCCTGAACATTCCCGTGCTTCTGAAGGATATCATCAAACACGTCATCAATGGTCCGGGCAAGACGCTGACCAAGAAGACGCCAAGGATGTCGAGGAGATCTACTACCTGCGCGGCGTCTTCAACGCGACGATCGTTGCCGAAGCGATCCGCAACGCACAGAAGATCACCGGCAAGAAGGTGATCAATGGCGAAGACATGCGCAAAGGCCTCGAGACGCTTGAGCTGACACCGGAGCGCATCAAGGCGGCCGGTCTCGAGGGCTTCGTCGACTCGATGAAGATCACCTGCAAGGACCATGCCGGCGCACACCGCATGTTCGTGCAGCGCTGGGACGGCAAGAAGCCTGGAAGAAGGCTTCGGACTGGATTACGCCGATGCGTGAAAAGGTCCGCCCGATGCTCGAAGAAGCAGCCGCCAAGTACATTGCTGACAAGAAGGACTGGCAGACGCAGAAGTGCGGCTAGTTGCTTGTGTCCAGGCCGCAGCTTGGAGCGCTGCGGTCTGGCAGTGAGTAGCGAATAGTGAGTAGTGAGTAGTCGAGTAGTGGAATATCTGCACGGGTTTCTCACGACCTCGCTACCAATCGCTATTCGCTACTCACTACCTCACTACCTCACTACTTCCGAAGGTTGCTCATGCCAGCCGATACGTAGCTCTTGCCGAACGTCCCGCCGCGACGACGGCGACGTCTGCTGCCCGCGAGTCGATCCTTTCGGTCAGCAACATCGAGGTCATCTACGACCATGTGATCCTGGTCCTGAAAGGTGTTTCGCTGGAGGTGCCCAAGGGCGCGATCGTCGCCATCCTCGGAGCCAACGGGGCCGGCAAGACGACGACGCTCAAGGCGATATCGAACCTGTTGCGCGCCGAGCGCGGAGACGTGACCAAGGGCGAAATATCATGTTCGAGGGCCAGCGTATCGACAAGTTGTCGCCCAACGACATGGTCAAGCGCGGCTGCATCCAGGTGATGGAAGGGCGCCACTGCTTCGAGCATCTCACCGTCGAGGAAAACCTGCTGACCGGCGCCTATACGCGCCGCGACGGCTCAGCCGCAGATCAGCCGCGACCTCGAGATGGTCTACGGCTATTTTCCGCGCCTTGCCGAACGCAACGCCGGCGCTCACTGCCTGGCTATACATCGGGCGGCGAGCAGCAGATGTGCGCGATCGGCCGCGCCCTGATGTCGAACCCGAAAATGATGCTGCTCGACGAGCCGTCGATGGGGCTGGCCCGCAGCTCGTCGAGCTGATCTTCGAGATCACCAAGAAGATCAACGAGGAACAGGGCGTCTCGGTGCTGCTGGCCGAGCAGAACACGACCGTTGCGCTGCGCTATGCGCAATACGGCTACATCCTCGAAAACGGCCGCGTCGTGATGGACGGTGATGCCGCCGAACTACGCGAAAACGAGGACGTCAAGGAATTTTACCTTGGGCTGTCGGGCGGTGACCGCCAGAACTTCCGCGAGGTCAAGAGCTACAAGCGGCGCAAGCGCTGGCTGGCTTAAGCGTATTTGGATGGCGGGCTAGGTTTCCAAGCTCGCCGTTTGGCTGCGCGGCCCGGGACTAAACCTTCTTTAACCGAATTTGGTCGGAGCGAGTGGATTCGAACCACCGACCCCTTGCTCCCGAAGCAAGTGCGCTACCAGGCTGCGCCACGCTCCGACCCACGGGAGACGGCATGGACAATTGCTTGTTCGATGCCGTCGGCTGTCCTTGCCTGGGACCAGCCGAGGCCGCTTTTTACCGTCGCATAGTCGCATTTGCAAGAACTTCGCTCGTCGTTTGACGTGTCCCCGCCGCCAAGGCTTGCGCGCGGCTGCAATTCACCGTCTGATGCTCTGAAATCATTAGTAGCGCCGAAGGAGCCGATATGACCGAACGCACCCGCCTGAGCCTCGACCAAGTTCACGACCTTTCGATGCGCGCGCTGACGGCGAATGGGGCGGATCAAGAGAATGCCGAAGCCGTCACCCCACTTCATGTGGGCGGCCGAGCGCGACAGCTGCCATTCGCACGGCCTGTTCAGATTGCCCGGCTATGTCGCCTCGTTGAAGTCGGGCAAAGTCAATGGCCGCTCGCGGCCGACCGTCGAGGATCTGGCACCGGCCGCGATCCGCGTCAACGGCGACAATGGCTTTTGCGCCGCTGGCGCTCAAAGTCGGGCGCGACCCGCTCGTCGAGCGGACCAGGGCTCAGGGCATCGCAGCCCTCGCGATCACGCGGACCTTTCACTTCAGCGCGCTCTGGATCGAGACGGCTGCAATCGCGGAGCAGGGGCTGGTTGCGCTCGCCATGACCTCGGCCAAGCCGATGGTGGCACCGGCCGGCGGCACCAAGATGCTGTTTGGAACCAATCCAATTTCGTTTGCCTGGCCGAGAACCGGCGGGGAGCCGCCGGTCGTCTATGATATGGCGACGGCTGCCATGGCGCGCGGCGAAATTATGCTGGCGGCGCGTGAAGGCCATAGCGTGCCGGACGGGGCCGGGCTCGACAAACATGGCCGGCCAACCAACGATCCCAACGAGATTCTCGAAGGCGCGCAACTGGCATTCGGCGGCACGAAAGGGGCGCTGATGGCGCTGATGGTCGAACTTATGGCCGGGCCGATGCTCGGTGAACTGTTCAGCGTCGAGCAGAAGGAACACGATAACGACGACGGCGGCCCCTCGATCGGCGGCGAGTTCATGCTGGCAATCGATCCCGTGCGCCTGTCCGGCAACCCGGCCGTGCTCGAGCACGCAGAAAAGCTGTTTGCAGCAGTTCTCGAACAGGAAGGCGCCCGCCTGCCTGCGACTCGGCGCTATCAGGTCCGCACACAAAACGAAGCCGATGGTATCGAGATCCCGAATTCGCTTTACGAGACCATCAACGGCCTGCTGTAGTTCTGAGGCCCGGGCGAATTGACCGAATTGCCCTAGAACCTGCAGATTCGGCAGTTTGCTCTTGATTTTGCCGTAAAGGCGTTGTTAACCATGCAAACCAGAAATATGCTATTTTGTAGGTTTATATGGTTGAAATCAATCTGAACTGCGACATGGCCGAGGGGCTTGGCCCCTACCAGATCGGCTCGGATGATGCGCTGCTCGACATCGTGGCATCGGCCAATGTGGCGTGCGGCTTTCATGGCGGCGATCCGACCATCATGCGCCGGTTCGTCAGGCAGGCGGCTGCACGTGGGGTCAGCATCGGCGCGCATCCAGGCTTTGCCGATATCCAGGGCTTCGGGCGCCGCCGCATCGCTATGGACGACGACGAAATCGAAGACATGGTGCTCTATCAGATCGGCGCCCTGCAGGCGATCGCCAACGCTGCGGGGACGCGGGTCAGCCACGTCAAGCCGCATGGTGCACTGGCCAACATGGCGGCTGAGGAACGTCTCTACGCGGATGCCATTTCACGCGCCGTCAAGCTTGCCGGTCATGATCTCATACTGATCGCGCTCGCCAATTCAGAACAGCACAAAAGTGCCGATGAAATGGGCGTTTATGTCGCCAAAGAGGGCTATGCCGACCGCCTTTACATGGACGATGGCAACCTTGCGCCGCGGGGGCTCGCAGGTGCGCTGATCGAAGATCCGAAACAGGCCGTGGACCAGGCAATCCGCATGGTGTTCGAGGGCACGGTGATTACGCACAGCGGAATGAACCTGCCGGTAGCGGTCGACACGATCTGCGTGCACGGCGACGGGCCCGGCGCGGTGGCGATTGCGCGCCGCCTGCGCGACGAACTGACGACGCGCGGAGCACACGTCACTCCGCTCGACCGGATGTCTCTGGAGCATTGCAGAGCTGCCTGATTGGCTCGATCGACCTGGCGAGTTCAGCCTGCTTTCCATGCCGAGGCTGCTTGGGGTGCGCAGTAAATTTGCCGATTTGGGCGGCCGGCGCGTATCATCATTGATTGCAAAACTCTTAGCAAATTTGCGAAAACTTCCGTTCAGCGCAAATACTATATTTTGTAGGATTGTCGTTACCGTGATGCCGTCCAAGTAAGGGAGGTATCACATGTCGAATTCCAAATCGCGGCAGGCCTCGAGGGAGGCCTACACCGTTCCCACAACTGTCGGCTTCGGCATCGCCATGATTGCGATGCTGTGGTTTGGCACTTATTTTCAAATTTCAGGTGAGTTTGCTGCCGCACGAAGCGCAAGCCAGCAGGATCTCAAGAACTTTGCCCGCGTCTTCGATGAACACGTCGACAGGACCGTCCGCGAACTCGACAAGGCGCTGCTGATTGCCCGCAAGCAGTTCCTTCGCGCACGAAACGGGCAAAGCTATCACGATGCGATCCGCGGTCCGCTGCCTGATCCCCAGCTGCTGTCCGACATGAGCTTCCAACTGGCGATGATCGACCGCGACGGCGTTCTGACCCGCACGACGATCGGCAAGAACCCGCCGAAGCCCATCGATTTGTCCGACCGTGCCCATTTTCGCATCCACCAGCAGGCGCGGCCGGACACGCCGTTTATCTCGATCCCGGTGCTCGGCCGGCGTTCCGGTCGCTGGTCTGTACAGTTGACGCGGCGTGTCGCCGATGTCGACGGCTCGTTTGGCGGTGTCATCGTTGCCTCGATGAACCCCAATCATTTCGCCAAGTTCTACGGCTCGATCGATCTCGGCTCGGAGAGCGTCGTGGCGCTCGCCGGCTTCGACGGCATCGTGCGCGCCACGACGGGCAGTGACAGGCTCAAGCTCGGCACGGATGTGCGCGAGACCGATCTGCTGCGTGAGCGCGATGCTGCGGAAGGCATTTTTGTCGGCGATGTCGATGGTTCCGGGCTGACGCGCGTTTACGCCAGGCGCAAGCTTGCCAACCATCCACTGTTCGTTGCCGTTGCAGTGCCGGAACGCAACATCCTGGCCGAGCCGCGCCGCAACCAGTATCGCTACATCGCGACGGCGGTCGTGCTGACCATGATCATCCTTTTGGCAATGTATTTGAGCGTGCTCCATCAGCATCGCCTGGATCTCGCCCGCGAAGCTCTTCGTAAGAGCGAGGCCCGAGCGCAACGCAAATCGGAAGAACTTGGTCTCACCCTCGAGCACATGGGCCAGGGCATCTTCATGGTCGATGCCGATGGCCAGGTGATCGTGTCGAATGACAAGGCCATGACATTGCTCGAGCTGCCGCAACAGTTTTCGAGCGGGCCGGTCAGGTTCGACGACATCATCGACCATATGCTGGAACGCGGCGAATTCGGCGCGCTGAACCGGTCCGACACGCACGCGACGATGCGCCAGGTCCGCTCACTCGACAATGATCTCGAGCGCGATTACTTCGAACGAAAGCGTCCTAATGGCACGGTACTGGCCGAGCAGAGCCAGCGCATGCCTGGCGGCGGCTTCGTGCGCACGATCACCGATATAACCGAGCGTCACCGTTCGGCAGAGAAGATCGCCCATCTCGCACGTCACGACACACTGACCAACCTCGCCAATCGCACGCTGTTCCGCGAGGAACTGGACCAGGCCCTGTTCGAACTTTCCGATGATGGCGAAGGCTTTTTCGTATTGTTCCTCGATCTTGACGACTTCAAGATCGTCAACGACGCGCACGGCCACCCGATCGGCGACGGACTATTGCGCACGGTTGCCTTGCGGCTGCGTGCAGCGGTTCGTGCCGGCGACACGGTGGCCCGCCTCGGCGGCGATGAGTTCGCGATTATCATGCATGGGCTCAGCGACCCGACCATGGCGATGGCACGAGCCAAAAACCTCGTCGAGATCTTGCGCGAGCCTTACATCGTCGATGACTTGCTGTTGACGGTGACGGCCAGCATCGGCTGTGCGCTCGCACCTGCAAACGGCCAGACCGCCGATGATCTTCTGCGCAACGCCGACATAGCGCTCTACAGCGCCAAGGCCGAAGGGCGAAATACCTGCCGTCTGTTTGCGCCCGAAATGTCGGAACAACTGATCGAGCGTCGCCGCATCGAGGAGGAATTGTCCCGCGCGATTGCCTCCAACGAGCTGGAATTGCACTACCAGCCGCTGGTCTCGATCAGGACCAACCTGTTCTGCGGTTTCGAGGCCTTGGTGCGTTGGAACCACCCGACTCGCGGGCGCGTCTCGCCGGTCGATTTCATTCCCGTTGCGGAGGATACCGGCCTCATCGTGCAGATCGGCCGCTGGGTCCTGCACGAGGCCTGCCGGGAAGCGGCATCATGGAACAACGAACTCAGAATTGCCGTCAACCTGTCGCCGGTCCAGTTCCGCGAGGCGTCGCTGATCGACGACATCAAGCATGCTCTCGATCAATCCGGATTGGCGCCGGAACGGCTCGAGCTCGAGATCACCGAAACGGTGATGATGCAGCATACCGAGCAGACGATTGCCAAGCTCAACGAGATCAATGAGCTCGGCGTCAAGATATCGATGGACGATTTCGGTACAGGCTATTCGTCACTGAACTACCTGCGCAACTTCGCCTTCGATAAGATCAAGATCGATCGCAGCTTCATCAACGAACTTGGCAAGGATACCGAGTCGGACTCGATCGTTCGGGCGATCATATCGCTGGCCGAATGCCTGAGCGTCAACACCACGGCCGAAGGCGTCGAGACCCTTGCCCAACTCGAAACCTTGCGCACCATGGGTTGTGATGAGGCTCAGGGCTTTCTGTTCAGCCCGCCGCGCCCGGCCTGCGAACTCGATGAGCTGCTGGACCTGATGCGCCGGCCCAGGTCGATCCCTGCGGCCTGAGCCGGACCGGCACGGGCCGGGGCGGTGGTCCCGGCCCGTTGCCGTTAGATCGTTTCCGACTTACGTGGAAATGATCTATCTGTCTTTTCTCTCACGGCGGTTCGGCCTAACGGCCGGCCTCCGAGGGGCGCCGCAATGCGGCGGGTCGCCTGCGCTCCCTCGTTGCGATTCCGCTCACGGCTAGTCCTCGCAAGCGCTCGGGGCGGCGCTGGGCGCCGGGCCTCGTTCGAGGCCTTTGCCGTTTCCGGCAATGTTCACTGGGGTCAGCCGCCGCCGCGCTGGAACGTGCGATCGAAGAACGCCAGGAAATCGCGGCGGGCGTCATCATCGCCAAAGCCGGTGAGGTCGATGGTCACGCGCGCACGCGGCAGGCGCATCAGTCCGCCGAGCACTGCCGGCTCGAGCTTTTCAAAGGCGATCGTGACATCACCGCTTCCTGACGGCACGACATAACGACCGTTTGAGCCGGTAACCCGTGTGCCACCGTTCAACCGGGCGACGCCGGCCTCAAACTCCTCGAGCCGGATCGACATCAGCTTTTCGACATGGCCGCGCGAGGCCCCGGGAGAGGTCATGGCAACCTATCCGCCCGCAACCGGCGGCCAGACCGCGAGCACGTCGCCGTCCTTCAGAACCGCCACACCGCGCTCGGCCGGTGCCTGGAAGATGCCGTTCAAGAGCACCAGGTGGCAGTGCTGGCGCGGCACGTTGTAGGCATCGAGCACATCCCAGATCGTCGTGCCATCGGTGACATCGATGGTCGCTTGGTTGTGGCGGGCATCGGCGGGCAGGTGCTGGCCAAGCGATGCGTAAAGCTTCAGCGTAATGTTCATGCCGGCGAAACCCCGTGCATCTTTGTGTGATCGAAGGCGCTAGACCGGCAGCGCCACATTCGAACGCGTCGGGCCGTGCAGCGGTGTGCCCTGGGAGACGGCAACATAGGCCTCCGGCAGGCGTTCGGGCGCCGCCTTGAGGCGTGCCTTCCAGGCCCCGAGCGCCAGGCCGCTCTGGATGAGCCCGCGCAGCATGCCGACATGATCGGTGAGCCCGACCGCCTGGGCGCCAACCAGCTTGTCACCGTCGAACTCGAGGCGCAGATAGCGCCAGCCGTCCTCGTCGACCAGCGTCGCGTTGTCGCCGTTGCCGGCACCCTGCCAGAGCCCGAACGAGGATGAGATCAGGCCCAAGGTATCGAGCACGTTCATGTTGAGGCTGCCGCGGTGCACGGTCGCCAGGCCGGCCATGTTGAGACCGGCGATATAGCCGTGCTCGACGGCGACCGGCTGGATGGCTAGCATGTCGTGGCTTTTGGTTGAAAGGTCCATGCCTTCGGCGACGTCGCCGGCGGCATAAACGTCCGCAGCGCTTGTTGCCAGATGCTCGTCGACCTTGATGCCGTCGCCGACGTCGATGCCGCTGCCGTCGAGGAAGGCCGTGTTCGAGCGGACACCTGCTGCAATCACGACCAGCTTGGCATCGATGGTCTCGCCGTTGCCCAATACGACCTGCAGGTTACCGTCGGCCGCGGCAGGTGGCGGAGCGGTGGGGGCGGGCTGCGGCGTGGTGGCCGGCTGGACGGATGAGCCTCCCAAACCGAATAGTTTTGAAAAGAACCCCGGCTCTGATTGTGGAGCCTGAGGAGCGGCTGCCGGTGGTGGCTCGGCCGGCGCCTGTTCGCGGGCCGGTTGGCGGATCGCTTCGACCGTCGTGCCGGTCGCAACGCGTACGCCCTGTTTCTCGCACCAGCGCTTGAGCATGTTGCCCGCCGTCTCATCGAGCATGCGCGGCACCATGCGATCACCCATCTCGACAACGGTCAGCTTGACGCCCTTCTTGGCCAGCGCTTCGAGGATGATCGAGCCGATGAAGCCGGCGCCGACCAGGACGACCGGTTCGCCTTTCTCCGCGAGGCTCTGGATATGGCGGGCATCGGCCAGCGTCCAGCAGGTATGGACGCCCGGCTGGTCGAGGCCTTCGACCGGCGGTCTGATCGGGCTGGCGCCGGTCGCAATCAGCAGCTTGTCGTAGGTGAGCGAAGCGCCGTCCGAAAGCGTCACAGTCTTGGCGGATGTATCGATGCCGGTTGCATTCGCCTGCAGGTAGGCAATGCGCTGGGCGTCGTAGTGACCGTCAGCTTGGCGCAGATAGGTGCCGCCTTCATCGATCTTGCCTTCGAGGAGGTAGGGGATCGCCATGCGCGAATAGGGCGGCTCGCCTTCGCCGCCGACCAGCGTTATCTCGGCGTCGGGGGCGTTCTTGCGGATCGTCTCGGCAGCGGTGACACCTGCCGGCCCTGCACCAAGGATGACATGATGCATGCTCATTTACCTCCAGAGAATGATCGGACATCGTCGCCGTATGTGCGCGTCAGGAAATCTTCGAACATCGGGACCGTAAAGGCAATATCGCCGTGCGCCGGCGCATAGATCATGCCCTTGTTGATGATCTTGGCACGTCTCGGGCCAAGACGCTGCATACTTTCACCGAGACGGTCGGCGACGTCGCCGGACCGGTAGGGGCCCTTGCCGAGGCTTGCCATGGCGAGCACGTATTCGCGCTCCTTCGGCGTCAGCCGGTCGAAACGTACCCGGAAGAAGCCGGCATCGAGCCGGGCAAGCACCGCCATCGAGGCCGCCTCGACATCGGTCAGCGTGAACGGTGAGCGTTCCGCCACGTTCCAGGTCTGATAGCCCCATTCCTGGATGAAATAGGGATAGCCGTCCGTCCTTTCGATAATGGCGGCCAAGGCATCGTCCGTGATCGCCTCGCCCTCGGCTTCGATCGGCTCGCGGATAGCGGCGCTTGCAGCTTCTCCTGAAAGCGGCCCGATATTGGGAAAGTCGAACAGGCGTTCGGCATAGGATTTGGCATCGCCCGAAAGAGCGGCGACCTGCGGCAGGCCGGCGCCGAAGAACAGCACCGGCAAGGCCTTCTGGTTGATGCGATGCATGGCAACGATAACCGCGGCAAGTTCCGGTTCGGTCAGGTACTGGATCTCGTCGATCAGCAAGGTCCAGCCGGTACCCGCCGCCTTGGCCGCTTCGCCGACGTTCACGAACAGGTCGACGAGGTCGAATTCGAGATTGCCGCTGTCGGCGACACCCGGTTCGGGATCGACGGCTATCGTCACGTCACCTACCGTGATCTTGAATGCTGCTGCGATCGCCTTCAGTGCCTGCCAGGCAGCGTGTGCAGCAGTTTTTGCGCTTTCGATTGTCGATAGCCGGCGCAGTGCGGTGTGAACGCGCGGATAGAGCAGTTCGATCAATGTCCGGTCGTCCGGCGCTTCGATGAACGATGTGATGTGGCCGTGCTGCTCGGCGAGTGCATCGATCCGGTTGAGAAGCACCGTCTTACCCGTGCCGCGCAGGCCGAGCAGGATTTGCGATTTGTCGTAGCGTCCGATCAGGGCGCGCTGGATGGCAACCTCGGCGCGCTCGATGATGTCATCGCGACCGGCAAGTTCCGGTGGCTGGCTACCGGCACCTGGTGCGAACGGATTTCGGACGGGATCCACGGGTTATATAGCCAAATATACCAAAGTATATCGTCTCTGAGTTATACTCAGTTAGAAATGACTATATTCGGTAGCAAAGGCACAGTCCAGCGCCGGCGGCTGCCAGCGCTGGACCGCCATGTTGCTACACCGCCAGGCGGTCGAGCGTCTCGTTGGTCGGAACACCTTCCGGCGTCCAGCCGCGCAACTCGTAGTATTCCGGCAGCATCTTTTCGATACCGCTGACGAGGCCCTGGGCCGGGCCGGTCTTGGCGGCTTCCTTGACGAGCCGGTCGGGAAGCCTGTCGTCGGCAGCTGTGAAGCCGGCCTGGTTGTTGAACTGGCGCTCCATGTTCCAGATCCGCTCACCAAGCTCGAGCATCCGCTCCGTCGTCCACTCGCCGGTGCAGGCGGCATCGACTTGCGGCGCGATGTCGTCGAGCGTCCAGGCAAACGTCGTGAAGACGCAGAGCCCCGTGGAATCGACGGCGGCGGTTGCGTCCTGGAAGGCCTTGACCAGCGCTGCCTTGCCTTCGGTGACCAGCGGGTCGGTCTTCTCGGGCACCCCGAGGATTTCCGATGACACTGTGTAGGAGCGCAGGTGACAGGCGCCGCGGTTCGACGTTGCATAGGTCAGCCCCATGCCCTGGATACCGCGCGGATCGTAAGCCGGGAACTCCTGGCTCTTGACCGTCATGGCGAGTTCCGGCTTGCCGTACTTGGCCGTCAGCCTGGCCGAGCCCATGCCAAGCTCCTTGCCGAAGCCTTCGGCCTTGCCGACCAACTCGACCGCCTTGGTCAGCGCTTCGGCCGAGCCGAACTTGAGCTCGAGTCCACCGGTTGTCTCAGAGGTAATGATGCCGGCCTCGTAGAGTTCCATGGCGGCCGCGACCGTCGCGCCGAACGAGATCGGGTCGACGGCCTGCTCGTTACACACGAAGTTGGTGTAGGTCAGTGCATCGAGATCATTGACGCCGGTTGCAGCGCCAAGCGCCCAGGCCGCTTCGTATTCCAGGCCGCCGGAGGCATGCCAGTATTCGGGCTTGTTGCGGATCGTGTAGTGGCTCTCGTCGATTTTCGAAATGCGCCCGCAGGCGATCGTGCACCCGAAGCAGGCCTGGTTGGTGAGCAGGTTCGGCTTGCCATCGGTACGGCGCGGTTCGGCCATGGCTTCGGCCGAGATGTCCTTGGCACCTTCGAACTGAACCTCGCGGCTGTTGCGCGTCGGCAGGGCACCGGATTCGTTGATGACGTTCATCAGAACCTGGGTGCCGAACGTCGGCAGGCCCTGGCCGGTGACGGCGTTCTCTTTGAGAACCTTCTTGCCGTCGTTGGTCGCCTTCATGAAGGCCTTGAAGTCCTTGACCGAGACGCCGCCGGTGCCGCGTACGGCCACGGCTTTGACGTTCTTGGAGCCGAGCACCGCGCCAACGCCCGAGCGGCCGGCCGCCCGGTGCAGGTCGTTGACGACGCAGGCATAGAGCACTTCGTTCTCGCCGGCGACGCCAATCCCGGAGACATGGATCATCGGATCCTGATGGGTGCTCTTGATCCACTTGTCGGCATCCCAGACCGACTTGCCCCAGATCGCACCGGCATCACGGATCTGTACGTCGTCATCGAAGATCGTCAGATAGACGGGCTTCGGTGATTTGCCTTCGAGGATCACCATATCCCAGCCGGCGAACTTGAGCTCGGCACCCCAGTAGCCGCCGGAGTTCGAGCAGGCGATGGCGCCGGTCAGCGGACCCTTGGTAATCACCGAATAGCGCCCGCCGGTCGAAGCACAGGTGCCGGTCAGCGGGCCGGTTGCGAAAATGAACTTGTTGTCAGGGCCGAGCGCATCGGTCTTGGGGTCGACCTCTTCTGCGAGGTACTTCGAGGCGAGGCCGCGTTGGCCGAGGTACTTGTCCGCCCACTCCATGTTGAGCGGTTCGGTTTTGATGGTGCCGTTGGTGAGGTCGATCCGGAGGATCTTGCCGGTCCAGCCCATGAGATGTCTCCCTTGATGTCGGTTGCGCCATCGGGCGCAGTAATGTCGGTCGGATGAACGGAAATTGAGTGCGCCGATCAGGCAGGTGTATTCGGCCCGTCGGCTTCAACCGAGGCGCCCATTCTGCCAGCCCACACCTTCATCTTGTCGTAGCCGGTCTGCTCGACGTCCTGATAGGTGATCGCATCGGTCGGGCAGGCATCGGCGCAGGCCGGATTGCCCTGGCACAAGTCGCACTTGATGACCTTGCCGGTCGATGCGTTGTAATTGACCGTGCCGAACGGGCAGGCGATCGTGCAGACCTTGCAGCCGACGCACAGGTTGTCGCTGACGATCTTGACGCCCATTGCGTCCGTGGTGATCGCGTTCACCGGACAGGCCTGCTGGCACCAGGCTTCGTCGCACTGGGTGCAGGTATAGGGAACAAAGCGCGCTTCTTCGTGGAAATCAAAGACCCGGATGCGAGATTTCGACGGGTTTATCAGCCCCTCGTTTTCATATGAACAGGCCATCTCGCATTGTTTGCAGCCTGTGCATTTGCCCGGATCAATCACCAGCGCTTTGAGCATATGTCTTCTCCCTAGACTTGCGAACTGAACGGCGATCTTGGCGACACTCTATACATTTCTCAGTCTTTTGGAAGCCTTCCAAACAATTCTTCGGGCCAGGTAGAACCGGTGTGTGGCACACCGGTTTGCAGTAGGCGGAAGGGCGGCGATAAGGTGCTCTCAAGCGGCGTTGGAAATGTGAGTTGCGAGTGCCTCCGGTGCATTAGCGAACGAACCGGTTTGCCGGCTCCGGCGGGTCGTCGAACATGTTGCGGTCAAACCAGGCGGCAATACTATTCATCTCTGAATTGCAACGCGGAAGGCGGCAGGCATGAGACTGCTCTTCGAAAACTGGTGGTGGCGCATTCTGGCGATGGTCAGGCCGGGGGTTGCGTTCCAGCGTTTTCCGGTTGCGGCGGCTGCTGTAAGCGTCGCCACGGTGCTCGCCCTGCTGGTCGCGAACAAGAACTCCGGCTTCTATAATTCCAACCTCATTTTCGATCTGATCATCGCTTCTTTCTGCTTCGGCCTAGCGGGATTTTCGGCAAGCCTGTTCGGTGAAAGGCACAACTGGCCGGCTGCGCAAAGGCTTGCGATTTCGCTAATTGCAGGCGTCCCGGCCGCGTTGATCTTCTGGTTCGGCGAGGCGATCGACCTCTTGCTCGGCATTTATCTTACGGCGCTCGTTTTCGCGGTCGCCGTCGTGCCGTTCCTCGGCTCCCGCCGCGATGATGCGGGCTACTGGGCATTCAATCATGACCTCTGGGTGGCCAGCGCCTATGCCGGCATCGCTCTGTTCATCCTTGGCGGCGGGCTGTCGCTGATCCTGTCGACGATCGATTACCTGTTTCTGACGCGGTTGATGCGGGCGCTGGTCGAAGAGATCTGGATCATTGCCGCATGCTTCGTGGCGCCGATCGTCTGGCTTTCGCTTGCGCCGGTGATGCCGCTTGCTGCCCATGGCAGTAGTGCGGAGCGCGCGACGCTTGTCCATGACCAGGTCGTTTTCGCCGGGGTCATCACTCTCGTCAGAAACCTGCTGATCCCGCTGATCCTGGCCTACACGGTGATCCTGTACGCCTATGCCGCCAAGATCGGCCTCGTCTTCGAGTTGCCGAAAGGCAAGATCGGCTGGATGGTGTCGGGATTTGCCGCCGCCGGCGTACTCACGGGGTTGATGGCCTGGCCGATCCGGGAAACCGGCGGCAGTCTCGTGCGTTTTTTCTGGCGTTTCTGGTTCGCGCTGACCCTGGTGCCGCTGGTGTTGCTGTGCGTTGGGCTGATCGAGCGAATTTCGACCTACAACCTGACGCCCGGGCGCTATGTGCTGGTGCTGATCGGTTTGTGGCTTGCGATCGTCGCCGTTGCTTTCTCGTTTTCGGAGAAGTGGCGCGATCTGCGCATCATCACCGGATCACTCCTCGCCTTCCTGGTCATTTCCATGGCGGGCCCGTTCAACATTACCGGATTCCCGGCCGGCTTCCTCGAGGCGGAACTCAAGGCGACGTTCGCCGGCGCCGGCATGCTCGACGGCAGCGGCCACATGCGCGCTGCCCCTCAAGGTGGGCTGTCGACCAAGCAGCAGGCCCGCGTCGGCAGCGTCATCAATACGCTCTATGAAAGCGGTCAGCTCAACGTGCTCGGCGACATGGCGTCCGGCGAACTCAGAGAAAAGCTTCTCGCCCGCAGCGGCACCGGTTTTCGCCTCGGCGAGCGGCGTGCTCCGCGCGCGTCCGTGCTGGCACTCGTCGACCACATCGGCCTCGAACGGCGCATGCTCTATCGCCATTCACAACGCCAGATCGAAAACAAGGAATGGCACAGCTACTATCACGGCGGCATGACGGGCCGATATAATGTTGACGGAGCGACCGCGCTGATCGGGCCCTTCTCGGTCAGTCCAACGAGAGACATGCGTTTGAACGTCGAGTCGGATAACGTTGTCGAAATGAGCCTTGCCGGAGAAAGCGTAGAGTTCACCTTCGAAAAGCAGACCTTCACCTTTTCGTTCGCGGAAGTTGCCGACGTGATCGCCGCCAGTCCCCACACCTGGCAGCCCAAGAACGATCCGGCCGGCGCCGCCCGTCTCGGCATCGAGGATCCGAGCCGGACCTCGGCTCTGATCATAGCTTCGGGCAACGGCAAGGCGCGGCTGCTGGTGACGCATGTTTCCATTCACACGCAAGAGGGTGTGCGCACCATAAGAAACCTGAGCTGCTGGGTGTTGATCGACAAGGTCGAGTGACAAGCGGATGCCCCGCTCGTCGCATCACTTGAACTCGATCTCGACGAACGAGAACGGGTAGTCGTTGGCGTTGATCACGTTGTGATGAACACCGGCCTTGCGGAAGTATGATTGTCCGGCTTTGAGTTCGGCGACCGTCTCCTCACCTTCGGGAGAGACGATCTTTAGCTGCCCGTCGAGCATCGGCACGACGACGTAGTCCATCTCATGGACGTGAAAACCGGTTTCGGCGCCCGGTGCGAATGACCAGCGCGTGACACGGGTGATGTCGTTGTCTGCCTGTTGGTCGGGAGTTGCCTGGTTTGTGTTGCTGTCTGTCATGTTGCCTTCGGTTTTTCGTATCCAGTGCCGCAGTTTACCGCCGGAGCAGTGCCTCGGCGATTCGCCGTCGACCATGTATGACACGCAACAGAACAACCTGATCGGCAGACTTGTCGTGGTCGTAGATCATGATGAACGGCCAAACAATCACAATCCTGGTGTCGGGCCCAGTGATGGCCGTGGTGGCCCGCTACCCGGCCACTCTTCGAGGCGACGCAGCGTAGCCGCGAATCGGCCGGCATACGCCTTCGCGAGTTCCTCGCCTGCCTCGGCGGTCAAATAATCATCGATATCGCAAAGGTCTTGGCGAGCCTCAGCGGAAACGATGACCGTTGCCATTCGCGCTTAGCCAGCAGCTCGTTTTTCGAGTTCTGCAATATGGTCTCGCCGTCATGGGTGTCGCCGCAAGCGACACTTGCTCGGGCTGCATCTACATAGGGCTTGGCCCAAGCTAGGTCGTCGTCAGCAATGTTTTTCATGTCGGTTAAAGCCAGACGCACACCATCTTCCACGGATGGAAGGTTGCCGGCCCTGACTTCCCGCTCAAGCCATTCCTGCAGTTCGTTGTCGAGGTCAACAATCATACCGCTAATCTAACACGACTGTCGCCGTTGGTCACGCACAGCTTCCAGCATCACTTGGATCTGCGTGCGTGCTGCTCACGAGCAGCTGCCGCCGCCAAGCACGCAGAACTTCGCACAATGAGCATGGCACAATTTGACGGCACCGTTATCGAACATGCCGCCATCCACTTTCGCGGCCGCTTCGAGCGTCGCACCCATGTCGAACTCGGGCTGATAGGGCAATAGCGTGCAGGGCACTATCGCCGGCCGATCGGCGCCCTTGCGCTTGACCACCATACGGCTTGTCGCGCACATCATCTCGGATGGCTGCTTGCCGAGAATGCCCCAGCAGGCGGTGGTGATTTCGGGCACGTCGTGTGAGCCGTCCATCTCTGGCAGCAGGACGAGCTGTCCGGCATCGGTTGGGTCGATCGCCCAGCCGTGCTGCTCGATCAGCGCCCCATAGCCGGCCCGTGACGCCGCTTCCGCTTCGTCCCAGCAGGTCCGCCCGGCAATTGCGATCGTAAAGCCGCTTTCGCTCAGCCAATCGAGCCCGTCGACCGCCTTTTGCCAGGTCCGCTCGCCGCGCTCCTTTTCATGCAGCGCCTTGGTGTAATGGTCGAGGCTAACGCGCAAGGTGAGTTGGGTGCCAAAGGTCTCTTTGAGGCGGATCAATTCCCTGCGTACCCGCGGCCGCTGCATGGGCTGCATCGCATTGGTGAGTATCAGCACTTCGAAGCCGCGGGCCAGCGCCTCTTCGGCCATCGCCGGCATGTCCGGGTTCAAAAACGGCTCGCCGCCGGTAAAGCCGATCTCGCGTGTGCCAAGCCCCATGGCTTGGATCTCATCCAGAAGCCCGCATACTTCGTCCCTAGAGATGTATTCGAGGCGGTCATTCGACGGGCTCGATTCGATGTAGCAGTTGATGCAGGTGATGTTGCAGAGCGTGCCGGTATTGATCCAAAGCGTCTCGAGCGCCTCGAGCGCGACCTTGGCGCGCACGTCGCCGCCGGCCGTCCGGTCCGGATCCTGAAATTTTGCGACCGGACTTGCATCTCCCGGGCGTCTGAATTCGATGTTCACGCTCGCTAGTTCCTCGATTGGCCAGCCGCATGGCAAACGGCCCGTCGCCTTACCATGGCCGCCCATCAAGCGGTATTCACTTTCATTTTAGGAAGACGTCAGCCGTGTCTCGAGCCGCTGGGCGTGTCGGTCCGCCGGCCGCATGAACCTTGCGAGCCGCAACCTATTGACGCTGCCGCAGGACCAGCCTAACGACAAGGCACAACGAACTGCGGGTGTAGCTCAATGGTAGAGCAGGAGCTTCCCAAGCTTAAGACGAGGGTTCGATTCCCTTCACCCGCTCCATTTTGATCCGTGTCCGACCCGTAGAGATAGGTAACAGAACGTACCTAAGACATGGGTGACAACCTCGAGCCGAACGAGATCATCCAACAGGCCAAGACATCAGCCCGTTCGTTGGGCCCTGCAGCAGCGGAACGTCTGCGTCCCAACCATCCCCGAACGCGAGCCAGTGGTGGATATATCGGCCAAACCTATCCAGATTCAGCCGTCACTAGCCTAAGATCGCGGTCACTCAGCCCCTGCACCCTTGCAGACCGAAAGACTGCTCATGGCCGAATTGCTCGAAGACTTCGTGCCCCCGATGCCGGAGCGCCTGCCCGAGGATACGCAGGTTTGGACCAAGCTCTTCAAGACCCGCGAAAACCTCGTCGCCGGCTGGACCGAGGACTGCTTCAGGCGCAAGGTGTTCGATTTTTCGATTTTTAATCAACGCTATATCGTCTGCAACAACGCCGCTTCCGTACGCCACGTCTTCCTTGAGCGGCATGACAACTACGATCGCAAAAGCCCGCAGATGCGACAGGCGCTGGCGCCGCTGCTGGGGGATGGCTTGTTCGTCAGCGATGGTGAGTTGTGGCGCGAGCGGCGCACTGCCTGTGCGCCGGCGCTGCGCAGCGACCTGTTGCCCGACTATATCGCCCAGATGGTCGACACCTCGCTGGAGATGGCGCAGTACTGGGAAGATCTCGAAGGCCAGCGTATCGATGTCCAGGACGAGATGGCCCGCCTCACCGCGCAGATCATCGGGCGTACCGTGTTCGGGGACGACACGCCGGCCGAAGAAGCCCGCCAGGTGGTCACGGGCTTTTCCAACTACATCCGTTCGATCGAACAGATGGATCTTGCTTCATCGCTCGGCCTGCCCGCATTGCGCTACATGACCAATCCGTGGTCGGCGTTCTCTGGCAATCATGCGGCGCGCGCGATCCATGAGGTGATCGATGCCATTATCGAGCGTCACCACAGGTCGGGGGCGCAGCGGGGCGGACGGGCCAATCTGCTTGCCCAGTTCCTGAGCCCGGACACGGGGAATGATGGGCCCGGAGCCTGCCCGTTCAGCGATCGTGCGGCGCGCAACGAGGCGATCGTGATGTTCATGGCCGGCCACGAAACGACGGCCAATACGCTGACCTGGGCCTGGTATATCTTGTCGGCATCGCCGCATAACCGGGCACGCCTCAGCCAGGAACTCGACCGTGTCCTCGGCGGTCGCGCGCCAACCCCGGCAGACGTGCCCAACCTGATCTTCACCCGCGCCATCATCGAGGAAACGCTGCGGCTCTACCCGCCGGTGCCAGTCCTCAGCCGCCAGGCCCGCGGCAGCGATACCATCGTCGAGACCGACGTGCGCGCCGGCGACATCATCCTGGTCGTTCCCTGGCTGCTGCATCGCCACGATAAGCACTGGCAGGCGCCGAACGCTTTCCGGCCCGAACGTTTCCTGCCGGGTGCCAGGCGCCCCGACCGGTTCATCTACGTGCCCTTCAGCGTCGGCCATCGCGTCTGCCTCGGCCAGCGTTTCGGCCTGACCGAGGCGATACTGTGCCTCGCCATCCTCGCACAACGCTTCGAACTCGATCTCGAGCCCAGCCGCGAGGTCGAAGTCTCCTGCCGCCTGACGCTCCGGCCGAAAGGCGGCCTGCCAATGTACATCCGTCACCGGTAATGGGTTTGGTGGGGTTGTTAGGGGCAACGCCCCTGACGTATCGCCGCCAAGCGGCGATCCTCGAGGGGTTTCACCCCTCAAACTCCCCGACCAGGGACATGTGTCCCTGGACCCTATATGACATGACAGCGTCGATCCGGAGCCGGGTCGAGGAACTGCCAGGCAGGCACATCGTCGGTGCCTTCAGCCGCCGTGACCAGACGGCTTGCCATCTCGATGCGGCAGGTCTCGCCGGCGCGGCGTGACAGCCGGTAGAGATTGTAGCAGCCCTCTGCTGCAGCGCCGGCGCCGACCATCGCCAATGGGCCCGTGCGCGTGTCGCGCCAGGAGATCATGTCGCGATGGTTGTGGCCGTGGATCAGGAGCTCGCTGCCGGTCTCGATCAGGGCCTCCTCGAAGGCCCGGGCATCGCGCAGGCCGCGGCTCCAACCGTGTTCAGGCAGCGGCGGATGATGGATCAGAACGATACGCGTGAAGTCCAGATCCGCCAGCGCCCGCGAGATTTCACAGAACCGGTCGATTTGCGCCTGGCCGAGGCGACCGGCGGGATCGCCGGGTAGGAAATAGGCCCCGGAATTCAAGGCGATCAACGCGTACCGGCCAAGGATGCGCACGAACGGAAAACCGGTTGTGAGCGGTCCGGGTACGCCTGCCGGCAGGTCGCCCGCGTTCCGTACCCGCATGTAGGGCCGCCAACGCTCGACGCCCTGATCGAACAGCAGCCGGGTGTAGAAATCATGGTTGCCGGGAATGACGGTCACGTCTTCGGGGCGGCCGAGCGCGGCCAGCCATTCCCGGGCAGCTGCGAATTCGGACGGCATGCCGATGTTCGCGAGGTCTCCGGTCACTGCGATATGGTCATGCGGCTGACGGCCGAGGTCGGCGAGCACCGCATCAGTCACCAGCCGCGAATTGTAGGCGCGGCGCTTGCGGTAGAAATTGATGTAGCCAAGCGTGCGTTTGACATTCCAATGGATCGGCCAATAAGGCGGCAACGGCCCGAGATGAACATCCGTCAGCTGGGCGAGTGTCAGGCGGTCGGCATCTTCCATGACGGCAAGGGTTCTCGGTCATCTTGGCCGGCGCGGCTCTGATCCGTGTTGGGCGGCGAAGTGCTTGATATGTCGCGTCCGCTCGCCGAATGCAAACATTGCAGCGTGGACCCGGCCGCCGAACCGATCAATCCAGCCCCTGCGCGCTGCCTGATAACCATTCCATCACCGACTTCTACTATAATCCTACAAAATGTAGCCATGGTCCGTGCGCAAACTGAGTGTGATGAGGCCCTTAGTCTGGAAGGAAATTGGATCGATGACCTATGCAGGCCGGCTCGCAGCTTCCCTGATCATTGCCACAGCGCTGATCATTGGTTTTCTAGGCACAGCATCAGTTGCAGCCTTCTCGCCCGAGTTGACACGGACGCTCAGCCAGGATGGCGCCAGTGCCGTTATGATGCGCACGTTCTGAAGACCTTGCGGCAATCTGATTGGCATGACGACTGAGGAAAATTTGCGAAAAATAGCTATTCGTTCATAATTTGGTAACCTTAACCATTCATTGACGCAGAAATCTCGTGCATAGGTTGCGCAAGTGCGCCTTCGCACAACCGTCTGGATTTCGGAGTCGCTGCGTCATGGCCCCATTCGACATCTTCCTCGCTGCATTTGGTCTCTTCGTTGCCGGCGTCCTCAAGGGCGCGACCGGGCTTGGTTATTCTTCCTGCGCACTGCCGTTCTTGGCAGCCGCCGTCGGCCTCAAGGCTGCCATCGCCTTGGTCGTCATACCGGCCATGACGAGCAACCTCGCACTGCTATGGACGATCGGGCATTTCCGGGACATGTCCGTGCGCTTCTGGCGGTTCTATCTGGCGACCCTGCCGGGCATCGGCATCGGACTGCTCGGCCTTGCCTGGCTCAATCCCAATCACGCCGAGATCGTGCTCGGCATTCTGATTATCGCCTATTCGGCCTATTCGCTTCTGCAGCCGCCGCTGATCATGCCGGCAGGCTTCGAGCGGCCGGTCCAACTGCCCGCCGGTTTGCTCAACGGTTTTCTGACCGGCCTGACCGGATCGCAGGTCATGCCCTTGCTCCCGTTCATGCTGTCACTCGACCTCGACCGGGCCCGTCTCGTGCAGGCCACCAATATCGCCGTGACACTGGCCTCGGGCTTCATGGCGCTCGGGCTGCTCGGGTCGGGCATGATGACCCTGCCGGGCCTCGGCGCCTCGGTGCTGGCCATCATACCGGCGATGGCGGGCATTTATGTCGGTACGAGATTGCGCGATCTGATCCCGGCCGGCCGCTTCAAGTTGGTTGTCCTGGTCGTGCTCGGCCTGCTCGGCGTCGCACTCATTGCCAGGGCCTGAAGCGAGCCACTTCCAATCGGCCTTTGCTCAGCGCCAGGCGATTGTGGCAACCAGCCCGATGTGATCGGAGCCGGCGGGGTTGGTGGCAACGATCTGGTCGACGCGCAGTTCCGGACTGGCGAACACGTGATCGATGCCAAGCTGCGGCGCTCTGACGGGCACGGCCGGCCAGGTCGGAATTAGATGGCCCATGTGATCGAGCCTCGATGTCGTGCGGAAGTTGTCGAAGGCGTGCGCCCAGACCGTCGTATTGAGATCGCCGGCAAGCACCACCGGCGTCTTGCGGGCACGCATTTCTCGGGCAAGGTAGTCGAGTTCGACGAAATTGGCGCGCGGGCCGTGATTGGGGCTCAGGACATGCGTGCCGACGATGGTCAGCGGCCGGCCGTGGAAGTCGATCTCGGCCCAGACCCTGAGCGGTCCCGCATCATCATCGGCATCGACGAGGCCCGCATTCCTGAGCGGCCAACGCGACATCAGCCCGATGGCACAGTTCCAGTCCCGCTCGCAGGTCTTCTCGTAGGGGTAATGCCTGGCCAGCACCTGCTTGAGTGCCGCCTTGTTCGGACCGAACTCGATAAGGATCAGAACGTCAGCGGCATGGGCGAGGATTTCCGTTGCCAGCCGGCCGGTATCGTTGTTGAAGTTCCAGGTATTGAACGAGAGGAGGCGCAGGCTGGCCGGTTCCCGGTCATTCGGCTGCTGCGTACTGGCGCGAGCCGGCGTGCCCATGATGGCCGGCGCCAGCGAGAGCACCGTGTTCTCATGCCCCGGCCCGGTCCGTGCCGTATAGGTCATCGTGATAATCACGGGCAGCAGGCAGGCGCCAAACAGCCCCAGGCACAGCACGGCCAAGGATCGCTGCGGCACGAAGCTCGCAGCAGCGGCTGCGGCCGCGATGATCAGCCAGTGTGCCGAGAACTGCGCGATGAGGTCGAATGCCGGCGCCAGCGAGCCGAGATGGCCGAGCCCGAACGCAGCGAGTGCCGCCGCCGCCGTCATGAGCGGCAGCGTCTCACGGTTGAGAATCTTGCAAAAGGCTGATGACATCGGACGACAGGACGGATGGCAGGCGTTCACGCGCTCAGGCCATGAGCAACGCCTGAAAACCGTTTACAAATTGTCAACGTCAGCCGCATGTTCGCCTGCGTGGCAGCGGCGGCGGCAATTTCCGCAGCGGCAAATCCAACAATTGCTTTGACGCGCCGGGAAATCCCGGGACATGGTCCACTGTCGCACCGCAACGAGATTTACGACCATGCCGAAGAACCTGCATTTCACGGACGCCGAGTTCGCGCGCCGGCGCAAAGGCGCGATTGCCAAGATGAACGAGAGCGGCCTCGACGCCCTGCTGATGTTCAGCCAGGAGTCGATGTACTATCTGACCGGTTACGACACCTTCGGTTACGTCTTCTTCCAGTGTCTCGTACTCACGCAAGATGGCCGCTACGTCCTGCTCACACGATCCGCCGACCAGCGCCAGGCAGCCTTTACCTCAATCGTCGAAGACATTCGCATCTGGGTCGATGGTGCCAATGCGAACCCGGCGACCGACCTTAGGACGATCCTCGAAGAACTGGGCCTCGAGAGCAAACGCCTCGGCGTCGAATATGCCACCTTCGGCCTGAATGCCCAGAACGGCCAACGCCTGCATGCTGCCCTCGATGGCTTTTGCACGCTGGTCGATGCATCGTCGCTCATTCCCGAACTGCGCCTCGTCAAGAGCGATGCCGAAATCGCCTATGTGCGACGTGCCGCCGAACACTGTGACGCGGCCTGGCAGGCAGCCGTCGACCGCGCCGGCCCGGGCGTCAGCGAAGGCGACATCCTGGCCGACATGCACGCCGCGATCTTTCGCGCCGGCGGTGATGACCCGGCCAATGAATTCATCATCGGTTCGGGTCCGGGCGCCCTGATGTGCCGCTATTATTCGGGCCGGCGGGTGCTTGGCGCCAACGACCAACTCACCCTCGAGTTCGCCGGCACCCACCATCACTATCATTCGGCCATGATGCGCACGATCGCGACCGGAACCGCACCGGACCGCCAGCGTGAACTCTGGAATGCCGGTTGCGAGGCCCTCTATGCCTGTGAAGCGGCACTGAAACCCGGCAACACGATCGGTGACATCTTCGAAGCGCATGCCAAATCGCTCGATGCCGCAGGCCTCGGTGCCTATCGCCTCAACGCTTGCGGCTATTCGCTGGGAACGACGTTCGCGCCGACCTGGATGGACGGCTTCATGGCCTACAAGGACAATCCGGTCGTCATCGTGCCCGGCATGGTCTTCTTCCTGCACATGATCATATTCGACGACGACACCGGCCTCGCCGCGACACCCGGCCGGACCAGCCTGGTGACCGCGGCAGGATCGGAAGTTCTCTCTAAAGCGGATATGGATCTGGTCGTGAAGTGAGGCAATCGGTTGGTCGCCGCGGCTCACCTGCTCTCGATCCGACCGGCCTGGATCGTTGAAGACCCGCGCTTGGCGATTGCGCCCGGCCGCCGGGTATCGTAACCGGAGGCCATGACAGAGACCGTCCTGATCATCGATTTCGGCAGCCAGGTCACGCAGTTGATCGCGCGCCGCGTACGCGAAGCCGGCGTCTACTGCGAGATCGTGCCCTTCAACCGTGCCGAAGAAGCCCGCGGGCGCCTCGAGCCCCGGGCCGTCATCCTCTCGGGCGGACCGGCCAGCGTCACCGAGATGGGCACGCCCAGGGCGCCCGACTGGGTCTTCGAAAGCGGCCTGCCGGTGCTCGGCATCTGCTATGGCGAGCAGACCATGGTCGCCCAACTCGGCGGTGGCGTCGAGACGAGCGATCATCGCGAGTTTGGCCGCGCCGAGCTTGAAGTCACTAAGACCTCGGCATTGTTTGACGGGGTCTGGCAGCCGGGCGAACGCCATCAGATCTGGATGAGCCACGGCGATCGCGTCACGCGGTTGCCCGACGGCTTCGAAGTGATTGGCGTTTCTCAAGGCGCGCCGTTTGCCGCCATCGCCGATGAAGCGCGCAAGCTCTATGCCGTCCAGTTCCACCCCGAAGTCGTGCACACGCCGGATGGCGCCAAGCTGCTCACCAACTTCGTGCGCGGGATTAGTGGGCTTTCCGGTGACTGGACGATGGCGCATTTCCGCACGAGCGAAATTGCGCGCATTCGCGAGCAGGTCGGCCGCGGCCGGGTGATCTGCGGGCTCTCCGGCGGTGTCGACTCAGCCGTTGCCGCCGTCCTGATCCACGAGGCGATCGGCGATCAACTGACCTGCATCTTCGTCGACCACGGCCTGATGCGCCAGAACGAGGCGGAAGAGGTAGTCTCCCTGTTCCGCGGCCATTACAATATCCCGCTGGTCCACGTCGATGCCGCCGACACATTCCTTGGCGCACTCGAAGGCATCGCCGACCCCGAGCAAAAGCGCAAGACCATCGGGCGCCTGTTCATCGAGGTGTTCGAGGCCGAGGCAGCAAAGCTTGGCGGTGCCGACTTTCTGGCCCAGGGCACGCTCTATCCCGACGTCATCGAAAGCGTGTCGTTCGACGGCGGCCCGTCGGTGACGATCAAATCGCACCACAACGTCGGCGGCCTGCCCGAGCGCATGAACCTCAAGTTGGTCGAACCGCTGCGTGAACTTTTCAAGGACGAGGTACGCGCGCTGGGTCGCGAACTCGGCCTGCCCGAGACGTTCGTTGGCCGCCATCCCTTCCCCGGCCCGGGACTGGCAATCCGCATCCCCGGCGAGATCACGCCTGAGAAATGCGCCATCCTGCGCAAGGCCGATGCGATCTATCTGGACGAGATCCGCAAGGCTGGCCTCTACGATGAGATCTGGCAGGCCTTTGCGGTTTTGTTGCCGGTGCGCACGGTCGGTGTGATGGGTGATGCGCGCACCTATGACCATGTTTGCGCCTTGCGTGCTGTAACCTCGACCGACGGCATGACGGCCGATTACTTTGCCTTCGACCACGCCGTGCTCGGGCGCGTTGCCACCCGCATCATCAACGAGGTCGACGGCATCAACCGCGTCGTCTACGACATTACATCGAAGCCGCCGGGTACGATTGAGTGGGAGTGACGGTTGGGAAAGCGATCGGCGTTCGAGAGCCGGACGTCCGACCCACTCACCCCAAGCCTCACCGATCTCAAGGCGAGTTGTCTTCGAAATCGTCGATGCAGCGATAGTACCTGCGCCGCCAGTAGCGCGAACCGGTGCGCCGCCACTGATAGCGATAGTACCCGCAATCATTGCCATAATAATACGGCGGTCCCCAGCCGTAAGGCGGGTAGAAGTAACCGTAGCGCGGGCCGCGCCAGCGCCGGCGATAGCGCGGTGGTGGTGGTCGGCGCCAGCGCCTGAGGTGTCTCGGCGCACGCGCGCGGGGCACGCCGCCAGGTCCGCCGCGAATGATCCGCCCGCGTCGGCCACGGCGCGCACCTTCGCCGCCCCGTCCACGACGCCCGGCACCTTCACCACCGCGACCGCGACGACCGGCACCACGGCCGCGGCGATCGCCGCCGCGTAGTCGCCTGCCGGCTTCACTGCGCGCCAATTGTCGTGATTGGAACTGGGCGAGAACAACGGCGTCTGCCGCCGGTCTGGCTTGCAGCGCAGCCGGGCTCACGACCGCACCAAATGCAATGCCGGCGCCTGCGACCATCGCGGCAACCGCCGCGATGACCGGCAAAAGTACTGATCTCAGCATAGCTTGCCTATCCATGACTGCCCGCATGTACTGCGAGCAAAACTCGATTGCGGCGGATCATAGCCCTAAAGGCGCGAACAATATGGCCACCGTGGACTTGTTCTTAAGAAGGTTATTTTCCAATTCCGCTATTTCGACAACGTCAGCCAGATGGCGATGCCGATCATCGGCGGGATCAGCCAGACCGCGGCGATCAGGCTGTAAGTCTGCAGCCCGAATTTGAGGTCGAGCCGCCGGCGTTGCCAGATCCATTTGTCGAGACGGCCGTCGCGGTTGTCACGTGGCCGAAAGCCGAGGCGCGCATACTCGAAATCGATCTCGTCGTGGTTTCTCGGCCCGCGCCAGGATCTCATCATAGTGATGCATGAAGCGGCGCAACTCTGCGGTCTCCGTGAAGCGTATCACCTTGAGATCCTTGCCGAGCTTGTTGATCTGGCGGCCGGCTTCGTAAAAGAGACGTGCGCGCCGAGCCAGATCCTTTTGCTGATAGAGCATGGCGACGACGAACGAAACGGCGCCGGCGGTGGCTGCCGTGAACGAGATCACGTACGTCACCAGTGCTGTCAGGAAGGGTTCGAACTGCAGCGTGAAGAGGGGCACCAGGAAGCCGTAAACGCCGGAAAGTGCGAACGTGAACTGGCCGGCGGCATGCTTGCGCTCGAGTCGCTTGCCGGCGTTGAACAGGGCGCGCTTCATGATCGTGCAATTTGCGATCAGTACGTCCTGTTCCTTGGTGATCAGTTCGTCATCGACAGGCGCTGCCGGACTGGATGCCGCGTAGTGCGACGGATCATGGCGCTCACGCAGGCGCTTGCGAACCTCCTCGGTCACAAGCGCGGTCACGTTGCCGGCATCGATGCCGTCGAATTGCGCATTCCGGCCCATAGGCCGATTGATACCGCGATTCGCCTACCCTCGGCGCGACCTCAAAACCTCATGAGGTCCCGCATTCTGGTGAACAGATCAGGTTACGGCAGCGCGTCGAGGCGCTCCTTGGCGCCTGCCACGCCGGCATCATAGGCGCGCTGGTAATAGAACCGGGCAAAGCCGACGTCGGCTGCGAGCAGCGAACCGGACGCGTCACTGGCAAGGCTTTGCGCCCAGGTGTTGGCGAAGTTCGGGTCGTACGTCTCGGCCAGCTGGAACCACAGGCCGGGGCTGTCGGAGGAAGCCGATGAACGGAGCAGCCGGCGCGCTTCGTCGACCTGGCCCTTAGCTAGCGCGTCACGCGCCTCGGCCAAGGCAGCGGCGGCAAGGCGCTGCTCGGCGGTCGGTTCGGCTTTGACCATCGCCGGCGGTACAGTGCGGCTGCGCACCACAATCAGGCGCGGCGAAGGCGGCGGTGCCAAGGTTTTTGCGTCCGCGGCTGTTCAACGGCCGTTACTGGGGCAAGGCGCGGCATAGCGACCTGGCTGCTGCGCACGATCTGTACCGGCACCTTGCGGGTTTCGATGACGGTGCCGGTCGTCAAAGGCGAAGTTCGTTCGATACCATCGACGGCTGCAACCTGCTGTCTCGCCACTCCTTGCGGTCCCGTCACATCGGCATTGTTGCTGAGCACTATAATGATCGGCACGATGATAACGATGCCGGCGGCAAATCCTAAGAACGCAGCCGTCGATCGCTCGCTCCACTGCCAGCGCCGGCGGCGGCGTGGCGGAGCGGGGAGGCTCTTTTGTTGCCAGCTGGCCGGCAACCTGAGTGCGAGTTCATCGTTCGGCCCAAGATCGCCAAGCCTGCGGCTGTCGTCATTGACATCGACTGCGCCGGCAACGGGCAACAGACGCTCCGCCGGCGGCGGAGCAAGTGATTTGGCCAACCGCCCGGGGAGCAGCAGAGCCGGAACCCGGGGAGCAAGCTGCAATTTAGTGTGGTCGGCGGGCGATGGCTGAGGTTCATCAGGTGGCGGCAGGGCTCTGGCCGATGTCCGCTCTGTATGGGCCCGACGGCCGCCAAAGCCGGCTTCCTTCAACCGTGCCGTCAGGTCTGGCACCAGCGCGTCATCGCTCTCCGGATGGTCCGGTGCACTTGGTCCCGTTGGCCGGTGTCCCTTGTTACTCATTTCGCCCCCTTGGTCCGTGCACCGCCTCGCATCCACCATTCGTGGAATCGAGGCCCGGTTTACGTAGCCACAGCACTCCCCGCCTGCTGCGCCAAACTCGCAGTCAAAGCAAAGACCACCGCCACACGGTCCAAGCGGAACAAATCGTTTTAACGCCGTGGTTGACCGGCCTGAGCGCCCGGTCTCACGACTCTCCCCCATTCGGCCCCGAACTCGCCCCAGCACGCGGCCTCACTTACCCATAACATCACTCATCGACGTATCAGGCAAAGTTGTGGCAAAGAGTAGCGCACATTGTGGCAGCATCGGTCAAGACGTTCCCTGATCAGCAAAATTCGCTGGCTTGACCTCGGATAAAGAGCAACATCATGACACTAATGATCACTGGACTGCTGATCTTCTTCGCCGTGCACGCACTTCCCATGCAGCAGGACCTTCGCTCAGGCCTGATCGGGCGTTTCGGGGAAAGCTCCTACAAGGCCGGCTTTGCGATCGTGTCGCTGATCGGCTTCGCCTTAATCGTCCTTGGTTACGGCAAGCTTCAAGTATTGGTCGGAAAGAACCCGCAAATCTGGATACCGCCCGTTTGGACGCGCCACGTCGCCATGCCGCTGATGATCGTCTCGATGATCCTGCTGGTAGCCGCCTATGTGCCCTCCAACATCCGCCGGATCGTCGGGCATCCGATGCTGGCAGCCGTCAAGGTCTGGGCACTGGCGCATCTGCTGGCCAACGGCGATCTGGCCTCGATCGTGTTGTTCGGCAGTTTTCTCGCCTACGCGGTGGTCGACAGGATTTCCGTCAAGTACCGCACGGCCGCGATAGCGCCGGGATCATCAAGTTCTGGCGGCCTGGTCGGGGATGCGATCGCAGTCGTGGGCGGCCTAGCGCTCTACGCAGCCTTCGTCTTCTTCCTGCACGAGCTTTTGATCGGCGTAGCACCGGTAGCGCTCTAAACGTTCTGGTCCCAGTCGGGATCGTCGCTGGGTTTCAGTGGTGGATCGCTGACCAGCAGGCCTTTGCCGGGCACATAGTTGACCTCGAGGCGGATGCCGTCGGGGTCTTCGAACACGAAATAATAGTAGCCCGGTGCGAAGTCGCCTTCCTGCGGACCGCGGTCGATGTGGCCGCCGATCTCGCGCACTTTGGCGGCCGCCTTGTCGACATCCTCGGCCGACCGCGCGCGAAAGCACATGTGGTGCAGGCCGACCCGGTTCTGCACGAAGCGTTCGCCTTCGAATTCCGGCGCGCAGCGCTGGATGCCGAGCGCCGTGCGCCCGCCGACGTGGTATATGAAGTTGTTGCCGTCATAGACCTTCTGCATGCCGAGAAAGGGCAACAGTTCGCCGTAGAACGCGCGTGCCTTCTCCCATTGCGAGACGGTCAGGATGACATGGGCGGCACCATTGATTTCGATCATCTTGTCTTCCTTGTGAGTGTACGGCCGGGAGATCTCGCCTCACACGACGCCTTTGTCCCGAAGGGCCGCCAATGCCTTCGCACCGATGCCAACCTCCGCGAGCACCGCCTCGAGATCCGCGGCGAGTCCTGGCGCCCCGCGCCTGATCGGTGCCTCGCCGGCAACGCGAATCGCTGGCCCTGTGGAGGTTACCGTGGTGCCGTCGGGTGCATCATAGGAAATGACCTGGCCGGTCGAGCGCGCGAACGGATTGTCGAGGGCGGCTGCGATGTCGTTGACGGGGGCGGCTGGCACCGTGCCGGCAAAACGCTCCATCCATTCGGCGGTCGTCCGCGCGGATAAGGCATCGTCGAGCACCTCGGTCAGCTGGTCGCGATTACGCAGGCGGTCGGCGAAGGTCGCATAGTCGGGGTCGCGGCCAAGATCCGCTCGTCCCATCGCATCGCACAGCGCCGGCCAGAACTTTTCCTTGTTACACATCACGAAGATCCAGCCGTCTCTCGTGCGGTAGAGCTGGCTCGGCGTGAGGTTCGGATGCGCGGAACGCGGGCTGCGGCCGGTGTTGATGCCGGCGGTCAGATACCAGGCGCCGACGTAGCAGACATTCGCGATCGCCGCATCGAACAGGCTGACGTCGTAGTCACTGCCTTTGCCGCTGGCCCGCGCGCCTATAATGCCCGACGAGAGCGCGATGGCGGCCTGCAGCCCGGTCGAGAGATCGACCAGCGACAGTCCCATGCGCGCTGGCGGGCCGTCCGGCTCGCCGGTCACCGCCAGATAGCCGCACTCGGCCTGCATCAGATAGTCGTAGCCTGGCCAGGCGGCACGCTCACCCCGGCGCCCGTAGGCCGACAGGTGCACGCAGACGATGCGCTCATTGTGGATCTTTAGTGCATCGTAGTTGAGGCCGAGCTTGTCGGGCAGGTCGCCGCGCAGATTGTTGAACACGGCATCGGCCGTGGCGACCAGGCGGTGCAGGATGTCCTGACCTTCCGGCTGCTTGAGGTCGAGGGTGATGCTGCGCTTGTTGCGGTTGAAAGCCTGATGAAACATGCTGTCGCCGACGGGCAGCGGATCGTCGGCATGGCGCACGTAGCGGCCGACGTCGCCGCCTTCCGAGGCGTTTTCGATCTTGATGATCTCGGCGCCGAGGTCGGCGAGTTGCATCGTGCCGAACGGCCCGGCGCCGTACTGCTCGACCGATATTATGCGCACACCCTCGAGGGGAAACCCCATATCCATTCCTTTCACCGGTCAGCGCTAATTCGGGCTAATGCTCCGAGTTCGACGGTTAGCACCCTTGCCACCTACCACTCCGTCATTCCCGCGCAGGCGGGAACCCAAGCAACCATCCGCCGGCACTGAGAAAGTGGAGAATCGCTTGGGTCCCCAACTGCGTGGGGATGACGACTGTGGTTGTGGCTTCAGCCGTGCAAACTTTGCCCAGACAGCAGTGCGCCTGCGCGGGAATGGCGTTGCGTTTGGGGACTGGTTGGTAGCCAACTGTCAGGTCCTGAGCATTATATCGGATTTCGCTGCACGAGCTGGCGCGCGATGATGATGCGTTGCAGTTCGTTGGTGCCCTCGCCGATACACAGGAGCGGCGCATCGCGGTAGAGGCGCTCGATCTCGAACTCCTTCGAGTAGCCGTAGGCGCCGTGGATGCGCATCGCTTCCGTGGCGTTGAACAGGGCGGCTTCGGTGGCAAACAGTTTCGCCATGCCGGCTTCCATGTCGCAGCGCTCGCCGGCTTCCAGGGCCTCGGCGGCGGCACGGGTCAGGTGTCGTGCGGCTTCGAACTTGGTTGCCATGTCCGCGAGTTTGATCTGGATGGCCTGGTGCTGCGCGATCGGCTGGCCGAAGGTTTCGCGCTGCTGAGCATAGGCGACCGAGAGATCGAGCGCCCGCTTGGCGATGCCGACACCGCGCGCGGCAACGTTGATGCGGCCAAGCTCCAGCCCGCCGAGCGCATGCTGCAAGCCCTTGCCTTCGACGCCGCCGATCAACCGGTCGTGCGGCACGTGATAGTCTTCGAAAACCAGCTCGGCCGAATCGATCCCCTTGTAGCCGAGCTTTTCGAGCTTGCGCCCGACCGTGAAACCCTCGTCCTTCTCGGCGATGAACAGGCTCATGCCCTTGTGGCGTGGCTCCGCCTCCGGATCGGTCTTGACCAGCAGCGCGAAACAAGTGCCGTGGATGCCATTCGAAATCCAGGTCTTCGTGCCGTTGATCACGTAACCGTTGCCGTCGCGCCGGGCGGCCGTTCTGACAGCCTGCAAATCGGTGCCGCAGCCAGGCTCCGTCAACGCCAGGCCGCCTCGCTTTTCGCCGGTTGCGAACTTCGGCAGCCATTCGCGCTTTTGTTCCTCGGTGCCGAACCGCATCACGGCGTTGGCCATGATCAGGTGCGAATTGAAGATGCCTGAGAGCGACATCCAGCTCTCCGTGACGCGCTCGACGATCTTGGCATAGGTCGTGACCGGCAGTCCGAGGCCGCCGTAGGTTTCCGGGATGATCGCTCCGAACAGCCCGAGCGCCTTCATGCCTTCGACCATGTCCTCGGGGTAGGCGTCGGCATGTTCGAACTTCATCACGTGCGGGTCGACTTCGTGCCGCAGGAATTTGTCGATCGCATCGAGTATCTGGGCTTCGGTCTCGGCGGTTTCGGCCGGGGTCTCTGATTCCATGGGGTTCATCCTCGGCGGCCAAGTTGCATTCGTGAGCTGGCTCACAATTCACAAGCCTGGCCTGGCCTACACTGGGGTCGGGCGAAAATGGGTCGCCCGACCGCGCATTGAAAGGAGAAGCACAAATGCGAAATCTTGCACAAGGCAAATCAGCCCAGCCCACCGACGGTGCCGCCGGTCCGCTCGGGAAAAGTGACATCGTTTTCACCGACGATGAAGTCGATATCGTCACGCCGCTCGAAGGTTCGGAAGCCAAAGGCTCGGTATCGATCATGCACGTGCCGACAGGCTTGTACGGCTACTATCCGAGTGGTGATGCACCGACGCAGGGAATCGATGATGCGAGTGCCGAACTGTATCTGTCGTACAGTCATTTTGAGGCTGATATTTTCTAGGCGTGCCGGGTCCGGATGGTGGACGTTCCACCAATCCGGACCGAATAGCGCATTGGGCTCGATCAGGTACGAAGTCGTTCTGCCGGTCAATAGCTTTCCGTCTTGTCTTCCGTCGCATGGCCGCGCTTCGGCATCAGCATCGCGCGTGAGAACGTCATGAATCGGGTGCCGTCCTGCTTGAGGCCAGTGGTCTTGATCGTGACGATGCCTTCGGTTGGCCGCGACTTCGATTCGCGCTTTTCCAGCACCTCGGACTCTGCGTAGATCGTGTCTCCGACGAACACGGGCGCGGTCAGTTTGATGTCCGACCAGCCGAGGTTCGCGACCGCCTTCTGGCTGGTGTCCGACACCGACATGCCGGTCACCACAGCCAGCGTGAAGGCGCTGTTGACAAGCGGTTTGCCGAATTCGCTTTGCTTTGCGTACTCGTTGTCGAAGTGCAGCGGATGGGTGTTCATGGTGAGCAACGTGAACCAAATGTTGTCGGCTTCCGTGATCGTGCGGCCGGGCCGGTGCTCGTAGATGTCGCCAACCCGGAAATCCTCGAAATAACGCCCGAGTGTCTCGCGATAGCGGTTGGGCCCTACTTCCTTCATGCCGTACATTGGCGACACTCCCCATGAAATCATTCGATGTGGCACGACAACGATGCTGGCTCGCCCTAGGTCACAAACTCATAAATCCTGCCTCAGAGGCAGGATTTATGAGTTTGTGACCTAAAGTCGTTGCAGATGCCTATGTCCATCGCAAGTGTGATGCCGGCCTTGCCGGGTTTCTAATTTGATCGAGATCAAAGCGGGTGTCCGCGAGCGGCTGCGTGCTGCAAACAAACTCGTCGCCAGCTGCACCGGGAGGGACCGACGCGATGACCTATACAGAGCCAGCATGTGCCTACTGTCCGGACAACGTACGCGCCTGCCGATGCGGCGAGGCCGGACGGGCGGGCCCTGGCTTCTGTCCGAGCAAGGTGGCGCCCGATACCCAGGACCAGGCGCGGGCGCTTTACGATGATCCTGAAACGCTCAAGGTGTCGCGCGAATCGGCCAGGGTTGAAGCTGAAGGCTACTGCCAGTGGACGCGGGTCGAAGAGGTCGTCCAGTTCGCCAAGAAGATGGGCTACAGGAAGATCGGCATCGCCAACTGCATCAGTTTCGTCGACCACGCCTATGTGCTGTCCGGCATCCTCGAGAGTCATGGTTTCGAGGTCGTCTCCGTCGCCTGCAAGAACGGCAGCATCCCGAAAGAAGAGATCGGGCTCGAGGACGGCGAGAAGGTCCGCCCGGGCGGTTTCGAAGCACTCTGCAATCCGGTTGCGCAGGCCGAACTCTTGAACGAGGCAGGTGCCGAATTCAACGTCGTCATGGGGCTGTGCATCGGCCACGACAGCCTGTTTTTCAAATACGCCAAGGGCCTGACGACGGTGCTGGTGGCCAAGGACCGCGTGCTCGGCCATAACCCCGTCGCCGCATTGCAGCTTGCCGACAGCTACTACAGCAAGGTGTGGGGACCCGACCGGCCTGAAAAACCGCCCAAACTCCCCGTGGCCGGCCGGCGCAAGAGCTGACGACTCTGGACCTGGGCTGGCAAGCCAAAATCAGATCATGTCGTGCCGACGCGGAACCGTAATGCAAGGTCGCAACCGCGACCCGGCGCTAAGCGCCGCCCCCGCGGAGGGCTCGGCCGTCAGGCCGGAATAGCCCGTGAGCGCAAACAATTGCTGAAGCGGGACGCGTTTTACGCGGCACGCTTTAAGCGTACTCTCCGGCCTTGAAATTTGCGGCAAGAGCCTGCTGCGTTTCCGCCGTCTCATCAAGCCAGCCAACGCGCAACTCCGGTACCGAGTAGATCAAGAGTTCCGTGTAGGGGTGGAACGGGGGCGTCAGGATCTCATCGACCGGGCCGTAGTCGACAAGCTCGCCGTTGTAGAGAACGGCAATGTCGTCGGCGAACGAGGCGACCGTCGATAGATCGTGGCTGATGAACACGAACGAAACGCCGAGACGATCGCGCAGGCGCTTCAGGAGATCGATGACGTTGGCGCCGACGATGGTGTCGAGTGCCGATGTGACTTCATCACAGAGTAAGACTTCCGGATCGGCAGCCAGCCCGCGCGCTAGGTTGATGCGCTGCTTCTGGCCACCGGACAGTTCCGGCGGAAACCGGTTGGCGTATTCGGCCGGCAGTTCGACCAGATCGAGCAGTTCGGCGACGCGTTGGCGTTTTTTTTGGCCGGTCAGACCGTGATAGAACTCCAATGGCCGGCCGATGATGTCGCCAATGTACTGGCGCGGATTAAGTGCGGTATCGGCCATCTGGAAGATGAACTGCACTTTGCGCAGGTCTTCTCGATTGCGGTCTTTGAGGTCTGCGGGCAACGGATTGCCGTCGAGCAACACCTCGCCTTCGGAGGCCGGCAGCAGGCCTGCCATGACGCGGGCCAGCGTGGACTTGCCGCAACCGGATTCGCCGATCACGCCGACGACCCGGCCGCGCTCGATGCGCATGTTGATGTCTCGCAGCACGGTGATCGCGGGCTTGCCGTCGGCGCCGCGGCCGTAGCCGGCATAGAGGTTGCGCACCTCGAGGGCCGGCACCTTGTGGAGTTCGGCATCCGGGTCGCTGTCGCCCTGACCGGCGGCTGGTGGCGGACGGACAGCCTCCATCAGGCGCTGGGTGTATTCGTGTTGCGGGTTGCCGACGATCTGGTCAACGGGCCCCTTTTCCATGACCTCGCCGCCGTAAAGGACGACGATGTGGTCGGCGATCTGGGCGACGACGGCCAGATCGTGGGTCACGTAGATCGCGGCTGAGCCTTCCTCGCGGATAACCTTCTTGAAGGCCTTGAGGACCTCAATCTGGGTGGTGACGTCGAGCGCCGTGGTCGGCTCGTCGAGGACGAGGAGGTCCGGTTTTTCGACGAGCGCCATCGCTGCCATCAGGCGCTGCAGCTGGCCGCCCGAGACCTGATGGGGATAGCGAAAGCCGATGCGGTCGGGCTCGGGCAGGTCAAGCGCGTGATAGAGCTCGACGGCGCGCGCATCCGCTTCGGCTTGCGACATGGCACCGTGCAGGACGGCAGATTCGGTGACCTGCTCGTTGATCTTGAGGGCCGGGTTGAAGGTCGCCGCCGCACTTTGCGCGAGATAGGCGACATGCTCGCCGCGCATCAACCGTTTGGCCTCGGGCTTGAGCGTGATCATGTCCCGGCCGAGCAATTTGACCTCGCCGCCAGAGAAATAGAGCCCCGGTTTCGTGTAGCCGAGCGCCGAGAGCGAAATCGTCGTCTTGCCGGAACCCGACTCGCCGATCAGTGCGACCACTTCGCCTTCGTTCACATCGAAGCTCACGCCTTTGACGATCGGGATAGTCGGGGCGGCGTGCGGCCGGGCCTCGATTTTCAGGTCTTTGACTTCGAGTATCGTCTTTTGCATCAGACCATCTTCTTTGCGAGGCTGCCGCCGGCCTGGGCCGAGATGTCGTCGACGATGATGTTGATCGAGATCGTCAACGTGGCGATGGCAAGCGAGGGGGCGAGCACCGCCCAGGTGTTCTTGCCGGGGAAGATGGCGCCGCGGTTCTCGTTGACCATGCTGCCCCAGTCGCTGAGTGGCGGCTGGATACCGAGGCCTAAGAAGCTCAGCGTCGAAATGAACAGGATGACGAATACGAGGCGCAGGCCGAAGTCGGTCAATAGCGGCATGAAGGCGTTGGGCAGTACCTCGCGCGAGATGATCCACCACAGCCCCTCACCACGCGCACGCGCGGCCTCGACGAAATCCTGGACCATGATGTCCTGGCCGAGTGCGCGGGCAATACGGAATACGCTGGTCGCATAGATCAGGCCGGCAGCACCGATCATGATCGGCACTGACGAGCCGATGGCAGCAACCACGATCAGGCCGAGCATGATGTGCGGCAGTGAGAGCAGCGCATCGTTGATCCGGCTCAGGATCGTGTCGAGCCAGCTGTCCTTGCTGACCGCGGCTGCAAAGCCAAGCGTAATGCCGACGGCATAGGCGAGCAGGGTGGCGGCGAACGAGATGCCGATCGTGGTCTGCGCCCCCCACATGACACGCGATAGGACATCCCGGGCCGAGGTATCGGACCCCAGCCAGTTGGTCGAATTGGGCCACAGGAAGATGTCGTCGGCGGCCAGATCATCCGATACGTGGAAGGGCGCGATCCACGGCCCGAAGATCGCTATTGTCACCCAGAAGATCACGATCAGCGCCGCAAAGCGGCCGAGCCAGGACAGGCGGATCTTCTTCTTCGGCGGTGCGTCCGGCAACTCGTCGTATTTGGTCTTGGGCCGGGGGCCGGACGACTGCAGCGCATGCCCGCTTGTTGCGGCAGCGGTTTTGATGGGAGCTTCTTCGTTCATGGTCTGGGCCTACTTCGGATGCCGCAACCGCGGGTTGGAGACGATCGAGGCGATGTCCGAAACCAGGATCAAGATCACGTACGTGCTGCAGAAGATCATCGCGCAGGCCTGCACAAGCGGCAGGTCACGGGTCTGGACGCCGTCGATCATCAGCTTGGCGAGACCGGGATAAGCAAAGATCGTCTCGACGACGACCACGCCGCTGACCAGGTAAGCAAGGTTCAAAGCGACGACGTTGACGATCGGGCCGATGCAGTTGAGCAGTGCATGCCGGAAGATGATGCGTCTGCGCGGCACGCCCTTGAGTATCGCCATCTCGATGTAGGGCGAACTCATGACATTGAGCACCGAGGCGCGCGTCATGCGGATCATCTGGGCGGCAACGACGATGGTCAGCGTCAGCACCGGCATGGCAAGCGCATGCAGCAATTCCCAGGTCGTCATGCCGTCGCGCGGATGGGCGATCGCCGGAAACCAGCCCAGCTCGACGGCAACAATCAATATGAGAACGGTGGCAACCAGGAACTCAGGGATGGCGTTGAGGCCCATGGCGCCGAATGTCAGGAAACGGTCGATGATGCTGCCCGGGAACATCGCCGCGATGAGGCCGAGGAACACCGAAATCGGCACCGCAATGACAGTGATGATGGCCGCCAGCTTGAGCGTGTTCCACAGACGCCCTTCGATCAGGCTCGCGATCGTCGCGCCGCCGGCCTGCGAGATGCCGAGATCACCTGAGAAGAGTTCGCCAAGCCAGTAGAGGTAGCGGACCGGCGCCGGCCGATCGAGGCCATGTTCCTTCCGGTACGCCGCCAACGTCTCGGCGGTGGCATTCTGGCCCATACGGATGTCGGCAGCATCACCGGGCAGGATTTCGAGGCCGGCAAAGACCAGCATCGAGACCACCCAAAGCGTCATGAATCCGATGGCGATGCGACGGAGAATGAGCGTGCGCACGTTGTCGTCCGTGGGTTGGCGCGGCTCCAACGAAGCGGCGCGGCAAAGGTCGCAAATCCGAAACGACCCGCCCGAAAAGCTCCGGGCGGGTCGTCGGTTTCGCTAGCGGATCAGGAATCGATCCACACGTACTCGGGCCACTCGAGACCGCCCATCGTGGCGATCGGCACTTTCGTGATGCCCTTGACGTTCTTCTTCTTGGCATCGACGTAGTTGCGGTGGACCGGGACGATGGTGCCGGAATGCTCGGTGATGAGCGTCTGCATACGGCAGTACATCTCTTTGCGCAGGCCCTTGTCCGTCACACCACGGGCCTCGACCAGCAGCTTGTCGAACTCCTCGTTCTTCCAATATGACTCGTTCCACTTGGCGTCCGACTTGTAGGCCAGCGTCATCATCACGTTGGCCGTCGGGCGCATGTTCCACGACGAAACGAACATGTCCTTCTTGAGCCAGATGGCGCCCCAGTAGCCGTCGTTCGGCACCTTCTTGAGCTTGAGGTCGAAGCCGATCTTCGAGCATTCGCGCTGCAGCGCATTGCACATGTCAGTCAGGCCCGGGCCGACTTCCGCAACGTGCAACTCAGCCGTCGTGACGCCAGACTTCTTGAGCAGCGACTTGGCCATATCCGGATCGTAGGGATAGGCAGTGGCAGACTCGCAATAGTCGCTGTAGGCCTGATTGATTGGGTTATCAGTGCCGACTGTGCCCTGGCCGCGCAACTGGATCTTGACGAACCGTTCGCGCCGTTGGAGGTGCTTGAGAGCCTTGACGAACTCGGGGCTCTTGCCGGGGCCGCGGTCGACGCGGGCGATGATGTCCATGTAGGCACCCGACGGTACCGACCAGACTTCAAGGTCCGATTTGGCTTCGATCTCGGGGATGTTCTTCGGTGACAGGTTGCCGATCATGTCGACGTTGCCGGCAAGCAGCGCATTGAGGCGGGCTTCCGTGTCGGTGATGCCGAAGATTTCCATTTCCTCGACATAAGGCCCGCCGTCGCCCCAGTAATCGCCGTTTGCAACATGCAGTGAGCGCACGCCCGGCTTGAACTCTTTGAGCTTGAAGGGGCCGGTGCCGACGGGGGCAGCAAATTCCGTCGTGCCGTCCTTCACGATTTTGAAGTGGAAGGTGCCGAGCACGACGGCGAGGTCTGCGTTCGGCGACGACAGGATCGCCTTGACGGTGTGACTGTCAACCTTCTTCCACTCTTTGATCATTTCGACGAGCGGCTTGGCCTTGGATTTGGAATCTTTGCCAAGGTGCCGGTTCATCGAATAGAGCACATCGTCCGCCGTGAACGGCGAGCCGTCATGCCACTTGACGCCCTTGCGCAGTTTGAAGGTCCACTCGGTTGCCGTCTTGTTCGATGAGAATTCCTCGGCGAGTTCCGGCGTCGGCTCGATCGCATCATTGAGGCGGATCAGGTTGTTATAGTTTGTGCGGCCGCGGATGTAGTCGATCGACGACGTAAAGAGTGTCGGATCGAGGGTATCGGACGGGCCATGCAGGTCCCAGGCGAAGGTCAGCTTGCCGCCCTTCTTTGGCGTGGCAGCCAGTGCTTCCGTCGCTCCGGTGACGATATTGCCGGCGGCGGCAATTGTGGCGCCTGAGGCAATCAGCCAGCCCATTACTTCGCGGCGTGTCGCACCGCGACGCAAGGCCGTTTGCAAGAGTTCCTTATCGTTTCCGCTCAGTTCGCTGTACTTCGGCCCAGTCTTAAACGGATCCATTGGGCTCCTCCTCATTCTTGTTATTGTCCAAACACGTTGATCGATGCGTTACGACCAGCGCATATGTGGCTAGGCAAATAGGACTGCTCCTCCGGACCAGTTTAGCCAAAGCTTTATGGGCCGCAGTTCCTATTTGGTTTGCCGGTTCAGTTTGGCATTGTCGCGCAACTCATTCAACAGCTAAGGCTGGATTGTGCCTATATTTGTAGATTTCTATATATACTTGGGATTTACTTGATTTTTCAGGTGACGGCCAATGAGGCCCTTTGTTCGCAAGTTCAATACTTTGCGCCCCCAGTGTAGAATTGAGGCGCATTGACTTGGTGACTGAATTTGACGCCCAATCGTTTGAGCCGCCGATAATCGAGACGATCAGGTGCAATGTTAGGAACGTGAAATGGATGACCTATTGCCGGTAGCCGCACGGGTTGCGGACGAACTCAAGCGACGCGATGATCGGATTGCGGTTGCGGAATCTTCCGCCGGCGGCCTGATCGCCGCGGCCCTCCTCGCCCAGCCCGGTGCCTCGGCCTACTTCCTGGCAGGTTCGGTGGTCTACACCAAGGAGGCACGGGCCGCCGTTGGCATTGGCGATACGCAGATGGCCGGGCTCAGGTCATCGAGCGAGCCTTATGCACTGCTGCTCGCCCAAACCGTGTGCAGTCGGGTCGGCGCGGACTGGGGCCTGGCTGAGACCGGAGCAGCGGGCCCTTCAGGCAACCGCTATGGCGACCCGGCCGGCCACACCTGCATCGCCGTTGCCGGTGCACGCGAAGTGCAACTGACCTACCGGACCGGATCAGACGACCGCGTCGCCAACATGCACGCCTTCGCACTGAAGGCGCTCGAGACTCTTGCTGACATGCTCGGCCAGGACTGATCACGTTCACGCCTTAGCAGCCAGGGCCTCCTTCTTCTGGGCGATAGCCTTCTTGAGCCGGTCGATCTCGACGACAAAGCGCTTGTGACGCGCCCGGGCCACGACTTCCAGGCGGTCCGAGACCTCGACGCTGCAGGTGATGCTGCGCCCATCGACCTCGTCGACGGTGACCTTGTGCACGACTTCTTCGCCCATCGGCGTGCCCTTCATATGGTCGATTTCCACGTGGGCGCCGACCGTGTCCTGGCCTTCCTCGAGATGGTCGAGAATAAAGTTGCGGCAGGCATATTCGAGATCATGCACGATCGACGGCGTTGCGTAGACCCGGGCCTCCTCGCCCATGAAATCGATGGCACGGCCATTATCGACCGTGAGGCGGACTTCGCGGCTGATGCCGGGCTTCAGTGTTTCTTTCATCGGTGCATCCTCTCAGGGCAGGTTCATTTTGTCGGGGTTATCGTCGCTTGCGCATCAGCAATATGAGCGGGATGGTCGAGGCGCAAGCGGCGGTGAACATCCCGAAGGCGTTCAGGTAGCCGATCATCGCCGATTGGCGGCTGATCTCGTTGCCGACCCGGGCAAGGCCGGCGACGGTATCGACGTCCCACTGGCCAAGGACCTCGGGGAGCGTCAGCATCTTGTTGAACGGATTGATCATTTCGACCATGCGTGAGTAGTTCGCAGAGGTCGAGCGTACGATTTCCGCGACACACAGCGAGATGAAGAAGCTCGAGCCGAGGTTACGGAGCAGGTGGTAGACGGCCGTCGTCTCGGCCATGTCTTCCTGTTTGACGTTGGCAAAGGTGAGGACGGTGAGCGGCACCCATATGGCGCCGATGGCAAGGCCCTGCAGGAATGCATTGGCGACCAGCGACGCGACGGTCACGTTGAGGTCGACGTTCATCAGCCAGACGCCGGCGGTGAACAGCATGCCGAAGCCGATCAGCATGGAAAGGCGGGGGTCGAGCCTGCTCGAAAAGCCGGCGGCGAGAAAGCCGATCGAGCCGCCGAGCCCGCGCCCGGCGATGATGAACCCGATCACGGCGTCGGGGAAACCCGCGTATTCACGCAACAGCGGCGGCAAAAGCACCATCGGCGTGAAGTTCACCATGCCGTAGATCATCACGATCAGCAGGCCCAACGTATAGTTGCTGTTCAACAGGTGGTTGGGGTTCAGGAAAGGTGACCTCGACGTCAGGCTGTGGGCTGCGAAGATGTAAAAAGCGATCACGGCGACGATCGTTTCGACGATGATCTCTGTCGATTCGTACCAGTCGAGCCGCTGGCCGCGCGACAGGATGAGCTGCACCGCGCCGATGGCAATGGAGAGCGTGATGAAGCCGGTCCAGTCGAGGTGGGTGCGCTTCTTGCGCGGGCCGTCGGGGAGCAGGAAGAAGTGCAATCCGACAGTTGCGATCATGCCGACCGGTACCAGGGCATAGAACGCCCATCGCCAGGTCATGATCTCGGCCATGTGGCCGCCGAGCGGCGGGCCGATGATCGGCCCGATCACGACGCCGAAGCCGAAGATGCCGAGCACCATCGACTGCTGGTGGCGAGGAAACGCCGCCATCAGGATCGATTGGGCGAGCGGCGTCGTCGGTGCACCGAAGGCACCCTGCATGATGCGCCAGAAAACGATGCCTTCGAGCGTGCCCGCATAGCCGCACATGAATGTCGAAAGCGTGAAGCCTGCCAGGCACCAGACCATGATCGCGCGCATCCCGAAACGCGCTGCAAGCCAGCCGGACATCGGCGTGACGATCGCGGTTGCCAGGATGTTGAAGGTCATCACCCAGGCGATCTCATCGGCGGTAGCGGCAAACGTACCGCGCATCTGAGGCAGAATAGTCGATACGACCAGGATCGTGGTGCCGTAAAGCGTGGTCGCCGTAATGATGATCAGCAGGATCAGGATCCGGCGCAGAGGCGTCAGGCGCGGGTCGACGTCTTGTTCGGTCGTGCCGGCAGCGTCACTCACGGCTCACAGGCTCCCCGCCAGGCCTGGACCTTTGGTGCCGGCAATGACTCCGGCGCGCAGCTTGCGGCCGTTCTGCGATATGCTCTGAGCTGTCGTTGGCATGCGTCGCTCAAGCCGCCAGAAACCTTCGGATACGGTCATAGGCCCAGGGTGCAAAGAGCGCGATCGTCAACAATCGCGACACCTGAATGGTCGCAATGATACCGACCTCGAGCCCGAGACCGAGAGCGATCAGGCCAATTTCCGACATGCCGCCCGGTGCAAACGATAGCATTCCGGTAATGACCGGCAGATCAAATAGGAGATGCAGTACATAGGCGAAGGCAATGGCAATCGCCAGCGTGATCGAAACATAGCCGAAGGCGTAAACAATGGCGTCCTTGACGATGGCGAGCGTTTCGCCGGCATAGCGCGCGCCGATCGAGGCACCAATGATCACCTGCGAGATGATGATGAGTTCATAGGGCGGCTTGGCCGTCGTTATTCCGGTGGCGTGCAGGCAGGCGCTGGCCAGCATCGGGCCGACCATCTGGGCACCGGGCATCCGCGTCTGTCGGCCGATGAACCAGCCGACCACGCCCGCAACGAACAGCAGTGCGAAATCACGCGGCGCAATTTCTGTGATCGAGCCGGAGGCATTCGTGACGTTGATATCGGGCAGCGGCGTCAGAAAGCTGACTGCAAACGGCGCGAGTAGGACGACGAATGAGATCCGGAGCGCATGCGCCAATGCCACCCGGCGAATGTCGACGCCGCTGTCCTCGGCATAAGTCGTCATCACGTGCAGGCCGCCGGGTACAGCCGAGAAAAACGCCTCCTCGCGCGAAAAGCCTGCGACCCGGTGGTAGTAGAGCGTCCCGACGAGGCTCGAGACGATCACGAACAGGGGCACGAATGCGACTGCCGCGCCGATTGCTGCCACCCTTTCAAGCAATTCGGGCGTAATCGCCGAGCCGAGCAGGACGCCGAGGGCCGCCCGCATCGGGATGACGACCGCATTGTTTGGCCGCGCAATCGGCGCACCTGCAATGCCGAACGTCATGGTGATGGCAATGGCACCCAGCATGAAGGCCAGCGGCAGATGGAGGAAATTGAATAGAAAGCCGCCGACGAATGCGAGCGCGATCGAGAGGACTGCAGGCCAGAATGTCGATGGCAGTTTTGTGTCGGACAAGTTCGCAGGTTCCCGCGATCCGGGGTCAATCGGTCCGTCGTAATGCGCCGATCCGGACGCCGGCACAATGCCACCAATGGGCACACTTGCCCCGCCCCTTGCTGACCGAATATCGACCACCGGCTTGATTGATCACAACGGCGATCACGACCGGGTGATGGTGAATGGATCGGGCTAGGCAAACCTGTCACCAGTCCTGGTGGGGTGCCATTCGCGGCCAAGTGCGGATATAGATGCCGGCCAGAAACGAGGGACGTCATCGCGCGCGCTGTCACATATCTGCTCAATCGCCTGCCCGCACCACGCTACCGTGCGGAACTGGCGGTTCGCTGGCGCAAATTGCCGGGCAATCTGCGCGGCGGAATCTGGATGATTGTCGCGTCGGCATTCTTCGCCGTCATGACCGTGCTGATCAAGCTTGCCGGCCAGACCCTGCATGTGACCCAGATCCTTTTTCTCCGACAGTTCATGATGTTGATCCTTGCCGGGCCGGTGCTGATCCGCAATTTTCCTTCGGCGCTGATCTCCGCCAGGCCCGGCCTGCAGGCGATCCGTATCCTGTGTGCGTTTTTCGCCATGCTGCTTGGGTTCACGGCGATCATTCATCTGCCGCTCGCCGAGGCGACGACGCTCAATTTCGCCAAAACCTTTTTCGTTGGTATTCTGGCGATCGTTTTTCTCGGCGAAGTGGTCGGTATCAGACGCTGGTCGGCGATTGTCGCTGGCTTCGTCGGTGTCGTGATCATCGCCTGGCCTGAAGAAGGTGCCGGTTTCAATATCTACAGCGGCATGGCGGTTGCGAGCGCGATGCTGGTCGCCTTCGTCATGATCATCATGCGCCAGATCGCACAGGTCGACCGGCCGGTGACAATTCTGGCTTACCAGGCGATTGGCGTAGGAGCCTTGATGCTGCTACCCGCGATCTGGTTCTGGCAGACCCCGACGCTTGCAGATATCGGCCTGGTCATCCTGATCGGCATCTTTTCCTCGCTCGGCCAGCTCTGCAACATCCATGGCTTCAAGGCTGGTGAAGCGAGCGTGCTCGCGTCCCTCGACTATCTTCGCCTGATCTATGCGATTATTCTCGGTTTCCTGATCTTCGACGAATGGCCCGAGCCGCGCGTCTTTATCGGCGCTGCGATCATCGTTGGCGCCGCCGTCTACACGCTGCACCGCGAACGCATCCGCAACCAGCACAAGGACGCCGAGCACAAAGCCAAAATCGGTGTTGGGCCGGGACATTGAAGGGTTTCCAAGGGACTCGGCCCCTTTGGCAGGATTGTCAAGGACAGCGTCCTTGGCGTATCGGCGCGAAGCGCCGATTTATGAGGGGCTTCCAGCCCCTCAAACTCCCCGGCCAGGGACATATGTCCCTGGACCCTTTATGATACGAGCGATGACTGAGACCGAGCAGAAACGCATTGCGCTGGACGAGTTCCTGGCAGGTTTGCCGCAGGAACGGGCCGAGAAGGCGCGCGAGGCTGCCCGCCGGATGCTCGACAACGAACGGACTTCGGCACGCTTGCGCGGCATCGAGGCCGAACTCAAGCCGTTCTTCATTGCCGCCGTGGTCAGCTTTGTTATCGGCCTAGTCATCCTGCTGTTCTTTTCCCAGCCCGGTGGATTTCTCGACCGGGTCAGCGGCGGCTGGCCGTTGCTGGCGGCGGCCCTCGGGTTTCTGCCCGCCGTGCTGGCCTACTACGCGTTCCGCATTCGCGGGCGTTCCGCGGTTGACCAAGAAAATTACGAACTCAACAAGACCCATTTCCTGCCTAACGGCGCAATCTATTTTCCATCTGATCGGGCCGGTGAGACACAAATGGTAACGCTGGTCGAGGTCGACGAAACCGCTGGTGCGCGCTCGAAGTACGACAAGCTCAAGCCCGGCGCGATCTGGTAAGAAGCTGCCGACCGGTTCAAGGCGGCGCATTGATTGATGGGGAACCATGCAGCCGAACCGCACCTTCCTGTTCGCACCCGGCAATCATCCCCGCAAGGTTGCAAAAGTCTTTGATGCCGGCGCCGATGCCGTGATCCTCGATCTCGAAGACGCCGTTGCGATCTCGGAGAAGCCTGCAACGCGCGCCACCATCATCGAGGCGCTAGGTCAACCGCGCAGGTGCCGCGGGTACGTGCGCATCAACGCCCTCGACACCGAGTTCTGCTTCGAGGACATCGAAGCGGTGGTTGCTAGCGGCGTCGACGGCATCGTGTTGCCGAAGGTCGAGCGCGCAGCGGACCTGCTTATGGTCGACTGGCTGATCACCAACCTCGAGCGCAAACGGGGCCTGCGGGCAGGCGCGATCGATCTGATGCCGATCATCGAGACCGGGCGCGGTATAGCCAATGTCCGCGAGATCGCGGCGGCGGACGTCGCACGCATGAAGCGGCTATCGTTCGGGGCCGGCGATTTCACCCGGGACATGGGCATGGAATGGACGCTAGGCGAGGCGGAACTGGCGCCCTATCAGGCGGAAGTCGTGCTCGCCTCGCGAATCAATGATCTCGAACCGCCGATCGACACGGTGTTCATCCATATTCGCGAAGAAGCCGCATTCGCAGCCTCGGCAGAGCGTGTGCGCAACATGGGTTTTCAGGGCAAGATGTGCATTCACCCGGCCCAGGTCGGGCCCGCCAATGCGGCTTTTACGCCGACCGATGAGGAAGTCGCCTGGGCGCGCAACATCATCAAGGCGTTCGCCGAGGCCGAAGCCGCCGGTTCGGCTTCGATCCAGATCGACGGCTATTTCGTCGACTACCCGATCGTCGTTAAAGCCGAACGCATCGTTGCCCTGGCAGATGCCGTTGCCGCAGCACGTTAGACGGTAAGCCGGGCCATGGAACGAGCCGAGATCCTGCAACGTGAGATCCGCTGCCTGGTCTTCGACCAGTACGGCACGATCGTCGATATGCAGTCGGGCCTCGTCGAAGCTGTAACGCCGTTTCTCCAGAGCAAGGGCTGGCAGGGCAAGCCCAACAGCTTCGTCACCTGGTGGCGGCGCACGCACTACGAGAACTCGATGATCGATGCCTTGTGCGACCGGGGCCATACGCCGTATCGCCAGATCGGTCACCGCGCGGTGTCGTACGTGATGGATCGCTGCGGCTTCGCCTACACCCAGGACGAGGTTTGCTGGCTGGTTGCGCAAATCGAAACACTCAAGCCATTTGGCGATGTCATCGAGGCGCTGCACAAGCTCAGGACAGCGGGACTCAAGCTTGTCATCCTGTCGAACGGTGATCGCGACATGCTGGAAGCTGCCAAGCCACATATCGGCTTCCCGTTCGACGACGTCATTTCGGTCCAGGAGGCAGGTTATTTCAAACCGCACTGGAAGACCTATGCGACCGCCGAAGAACGCATCGGGGTCGAGCGCTCCGGCATTCTGTTCGTTGCCAATCACGCGTTCGATTGCATCGGGGCCAAGAGTTTCGGCATGCGCGCGGCCTTCATCGACCGGCGCAAACGCCCGTTCGGCGAAACACCGCATCAGCCGGACCTGATTGTCGCGGACTTCTCGGAATTGGCAGCGGTGATGGCGGGAGACGTTGAATGAGCGACAGCGAAAACGAAGAAGCCATCCGCCAGGCACGCGCCGTAATGGCGGCACATCTCGAAGCGCTCAACGCTCGCGATGAGATGGCCCTTGCCGCAACCATGCATTTCCCGCACTACCGGCTATCAGGCGGCGTGTTGAGAACGTGGCAGGGGCCAGAGACCTACTTTTCCGATTTTCGGGCACGCGCCGGCGGCGACTGGCATCACACCCGCTGGGACAGCATTGACGTGCTCGCGGCCAGTCCTGAGAAGGTCCATCTCGATGTTCGCTTCACGCGCTTTCGCGAAGACGACAGCGTGCTTGCCCGCCATCGCTCGCTATGGGTGATCGCCTGGCTCGATGGCATTTGGGCGGCCCAGCTCAGATCTTCGTTTGCGCCTTGAGCCTGCCAGCACGTTAGGGATGAGTTCGGCAGCAGGCCTTGACGTCACTCGCCATTGTTTCATTGATGCGGAACATTCCCGCGAACGCCACAAACGCCTGAGGAGCAGCCCCAGTGAAAAAGAACCAATTGCGCGAGACCTGGAAATCAGGCGCCAACACTGTCAATGCCTGGCTCGGCATTCCAAACACGATGTCGGCCGAAGTCGTCGCCAGGGCCGGCTTCGAGAGCGTCACGATCGACATGCAGCACGGCTGCGTACCGTTCGAGAGCGTCGTGCCGATGTTCCAGGCAATCGGCCAGACCGATGCCGTGCCGATGATCCGGGTGCCGTGGAACGAACCGGGCATCATCATGCGCGTGCTCGACGCCGGTGCCTATGGCGTAATCTGCCCGATGATCAACACCGTCGAGGAGGCGAAAGCGCTGGTCCAGGCCTGCCGTTATCCGCCAATGGGCGGCCGCTCGAACGGGCCGTTCCGAGCCTCGTTCGTCTATGGCGGAGACTATGTCAAACACGCCAACGAGGAAGTCCTCGTCTTCGCGATGATCGAGACGGAAACGGCGATCGCCAATCTGCCCGAGATCCTCAAGGTCGAGGGTCTTGACGGCACGTATGTCGGCCCCTCCGACCTCGGCCTCTCGATGGGCGAGGAAGCGACCCTGGCGCCCACGTCGCAAAAAGTTCTCGACGGCATCAAGAAGATCGCGGACCTCACTAATGAAGCGGGCCTGATCCCGGGCATTCATTGCGATGGGCCGGATACGATCCTGGCGCGCTATGAGACGGGTTTCCGCTTCGCAACGCTGCTCAACGATACGCGCCTGCTGGCCGCGGCCTGCCAGAACGGCGTCAACGCGGTTCGTGGCAAAGGTCCTGCGGCGGCGGCGAAGAGCTACTAGTGTGGCAGCAATTCGGTGTCAATTGACTTGAGCCGGACCTCGCCCTATAAGCCGGTTCTTCCAGATTTCTCGGCGGCTCTGTGGTTTGCGGGGTGACGGTTGCCTCGCTGCAGACCTGGCTGCCAGAGCACATCGATAGTTTCAGCGGAGTTGGAACGGTGAAACGCACCTATCAGCCCAGTCGCCTCGTTCGCAAGCGACGCCACGGGTTCCGTAAACGATCAGCCACCAAGGGTGGCAACCGTGTCCTGGCGCGGCGCCGTGCCAAGGGGCGCAAGCGGCTGTCGGCTTAGGTTCCGTCAGCAGGTTGACGCGTGGCCCGGGACCGTCACGGTCCGCGGGCTTTTTTGCGTGTCCGGCGGTTGGATGGTGCGATTTGTCAGGCCGGGCGAGGTCGGCGATGAAGCTCGTGACATTGCGCAAGCGGCGAGAGTTTTTGCGCGTGCGCGGCGGCAGACGCTGGTCCGGGCCGGCATTCGTTCTCGAGGCGAAACCGCGGGTGAGCGGTTCTGCGCAGACCGGCACGGCCGCCGCTGACGTGTTCACCGGCCCACGCTTCGGCTTTACAGTGACCAAACGAATTGGCAATGCCGTGACACGCAACCGCGTGCGCAGGCGGCTGAGAGAGGCCCTGTGCCAGGTTGCAAACCGATGCTCCAGGGACCATCTCGACTACGTCGTCGTGGCGCGCGATCAAGCCAAAACCCGGGAGTTCAAAGCCATCATCACCGACTTCGAACGCGCGTTCGACCACGTCCACAAGCCGGGAAAACCCACGCGGTCGCGACGCAATGGAGATCAAAAACCGCGTTCAAAAAGACCGTCGGCGATGTCCGACAAATCTCCGACAAGCAAAATAAATTCGAAGACGTGACCTGGTGACGCTTGGCCTAGTGCGCAAAATTCGGCAAACAGTGCCGCCAGTAACCAACTGGTAACCAGTCAGTGTCGATTTGTCGGTCTGACGACCGGCCGATCTATTCGCCCGGATAGTTGGCGCCCGGAACAATCCACAACAGGAAAGCGCATGCAACCGCTGAACAACCAGAATGATCCTGGCGATCAAAAGAACATGCTGCTGGCGATCCTGCTGTCCGTCGCTGTTCTGCTTGGCTGGCAATATTTCTATGCGACGCCGAAGGTCCAGCAGGAGCGTGAGCGCAGGGCCAGGGTCGAGGCGCAGACGAAGACCGGCGGACAAACCGCGACCCCGACACCTAGCGTTGGGGGCGAGGCACCGTCGGCGCCGGGTGGTGGAACGTCGGGTGCCCCCGTCCAGAGTGCGGGCAGCGCGCCCGTCGCGCTTGCCATCTCGCGCGAAGCTGCTCTGGCCAAATCTAAACGCGCCGCAATCACGACACCGTCGCTCACCGGATCCGTGAACCTGACAGGGGGCCGGATCGACGACATCTCGCTGGTCAAGTACCATGAGACGATCGACCGGACGAGCCCGAACATCGTGCTGTTTTCGCCCGCCAATGCGCCCAAGCCCTACTTCGCCGAGCACGGCTGGGTGGCGGGACCCGGCGAGGCGGTAAAACTGCCGGGACGGGATACCATCTGGCAGGTTGCAGGCGATGCACGGCTGAGCCCCGAGCAGCCGCTCGAGTTGGCATGGGACAACGGCGAAGGGCTGGTCTTCAGGCGCACCATCAAGGTCGATGACAACTACATGTTCTCGATCGCCGATGAGGTCGAAAACAAGTCCTCGAAAAACATCGTGCTGTTTCCCTACGCGCGCGTGTTCCGGGGCGGCACGCCGAAAATCGAAGGCTTCTGGGTGCAGCATGAGGGAATGATCGGCTTCCTCGGTGAGAAGAAACTACAAGAGCTTGACTATTCCGAAGCGATCGAGCCCGGCGGCAACAAGTTCTTCGAAGGCATAGTTGGCGGCTGGCTCGGCTTCACCGACAAGTATTGGGCGGCCGCCCTGATCCCCGACCAGACCCAGCCGTTTCGCGCCAACATGAAGCTCGCGCAGGCCAAGACCGAAAGCCAGCGCGAGGCTTATCAGGCCGACTATCTGTTACCATCGGTGGCCGTCAATGCCGGCACGACAGCCAAGGTCGAGCAGCGCCTGTTCGTCGGCGCCAAAAAGGTCGACCTGATCAACAGCTACGAGACCGAGGCCGGCGTCTTCGAGTTCAATTACCTGATCGACTGGGGCTGGTTCTACTTCATCACCAAGCCGCTTTATCAGCTGTTGCATTGGCTCAACGGCCTGATCGGCAACTTCGGCCTGGCGATCCTCGCCGTCACCGTGCTGGTCAAGGCAGCGTTCTTCTGGTTCGCCAACAAGTCCTATGAATCGATGGCGAAGATGAAGAAATTACAGCCTGAGATGACGCGTCTGCGCGATCGCTACAAGGACGACAAGATGCGCCAGCAGCAGGAGCTGATGGCGCTCTACAAGAAGGAAAAGATCAATCCGCTGGCCGGCTGCCTGCCGGTGTTGATCCAGATCCCGGTGTTCTTCGCGCTTTACAAGGTGCTGTTCGTTTCGATCGACATGCGCCATGCACCGTTCTTCGGCTGGATCCAGGACCTCTCGGCCAAGGACCCGACATCGCTGTTCAACCTGTTCGGGCTCTTACCCTACTCGGTACCTGAATTCCTGATCGTCGGCGTCTGGCCGCTGATCATGGGCGCCACGATGTGGCTGCAGATGCAGCTAAACCCACAGCAGCCTGATCCGGTCCAGCAGCAGATTTTCAACTGGATGCCGGTGATGTTCACCTTCCTGCTCGCATCGTTCCCGGCCGGTCTGGTGATCTACTGGGCCTGGAACAACGTGCTCTCGCTCGCCCAGCAATGGGTGATCATGAAGCGTCAGGGCGTCGACATCCCGCTGATGGAAAACCTGCGCCGCAATATCGGTGCGATCGGCAAGTTCTTCAACGAACTGACCAGCCGATCGAAGAGTTGAGCCTCGCCAGCGCGAGGAGGTAAGCCTGTGAGCGAAACCCATGTCCGGGAGCAACGCGACCCCGCGCCTTTGGCGCGCGCCCGCGCAGGGCCCGGCGATCGGCCGGAACAGCCCGTGAGCGAAATCATGTCTGCAGAAGCCGACAAGCTCTTCTCACAGCCCTGGACGTTCGTGCGCGGCGTGCCGACACTGGAGTTTCTGCCTGAGGCAGACCGACCCGAAATCGCCTTTGCCGGACGCTCCAATGTCGGCAAGTCGAGCCTGATCAACGCCCTCGTCAAGCAGCACGGACTGGCGCGCACGTCCAACACCCCTGGTCGTACGCAGGAGCTCAATTTCTTCACCTCGGAGCATGCCGGCTTCTATATCGTCGACCTGCCGGGCTACGGCTATGCCAAGGCGCCGAAGGATATCGTCGATGCCTGGGGCGTCGTGTTGCGTGATTATTTGCGCGGGCGGGTGCCGCTGCGCCGCGTTTTCGTGCTGGTCGACGCCCGCCATGGCATCAAGGCGGTCGACCATGAGATCATGAACCTGCTCGATGAATCAGCCGTCAGTTTTCAGGCCGTCCTGACCAAGATCGACAAGCTCAAGCCGCCGGCCGTCCCGAAGGTGATTGCGGCTTGCGAGGAAGGGCTGAAATCGCACGCCGCCGCGTTTCCGCAAGTGTTGGCGACATCATCGGCAAAGAGCATTGGTCTTGATGAGTTGCGCGCTGCGGTCTTGGCAGCGGCGATCTGATGAGCAGTGATGGCGCAAACGTGTCTGCGCAACCGACGCGTCTGATTGTCAATGGAATACTCATGCGCCAGGGCAAGCTGCTCCTTACCCGGCGCAGCCCTCATCGGGCGGCCTATCCCGCGACGTGGAGTTTTCCAGGCGGGCATGTTGAAGAGGCGGAGACGAACGAGCAGGCGCTTGTGAGAGAGCTCGAGGAGGAGATCGGCATCAGTGCGACGGCGTACACCTTTTTGACCTCGATTGCCGATCCCAACTCAGGTAAGCAAGCGCCGATCGAGTATCTGCTCTACAGCGTCACGGATTGGACGGATGGCGAGCCGCGCCTGATCGGCGATGAACACACCGAATTGGCCTGGTTCACTCCAAGTGAAGCGGCGAAAATAGAGACACTTGCGCTGAGGCGGGAATATCGTGCCTTGTTTGCGGCGATCGGTGAGCAAGCATCAGGCTGATATTCAGGCTTGCAGCAGGCTGCAGCGTCCTGGCTCAGACAACCATGGCAAGGACCTTGCCGCCCATCGTGATCAGATCGTCCGCAAAATAGCCCGCCAGCCCGCCGCCGGCTGCAATGACGAGCCAGGTGCCGAGACGACGTCCGGCCCGGCCCATGTTGGCTGCGACCCGGATCTCGACAGACTGCTCGGGCAGTGGGCGCTCAGCGGCAAGTCCGTCGCGGCCGACGATGCGGGTCGACGCGGCGAGCAGCAAGGTGTGCCGGCCGCGGTCCTGTGGCGTGACGATCCAGCGCCAGCTCACGATGTCGTCACCGAGCGGGCCGAGGGCGCCGTCCGACCATTGCGTTTCCGGCGATGCGATCTCGATCGTGAAACCGCCGCCGGGCGCTTTGAGGCGCATCGCCATCGCCTTGGTAATGATCATGCTCTGATGCGTACGCGGGTCGTTGCTGCCCGACCAGGCCTCCAGTCCGGACCGGGGCGCCCGAACTTCGACCGTCGTCGGCACGCCGACACACATGCGCCGAGGCACGTCACGAACCAACTCCTGAGGATTTATCGGGGTTGCCTCGTAGGTCGGCAGTCCAGGAGCACTGGTCGGAGACGGGCGGAACTGGCCCGGCCCCGCTGCCGGCGACGACAGACCTTGCGGCGGTGGTGGTGCCGGTCGACGCGGCGGCAGCGGCGGCGGCGGTGCCGGACGGCGAAGCGGCGCCGTCAATTCAGAGGGGTGCAGCGGCAGGCGCTCGGTTGGCGCCGGGCCCGGAGCTTGCTGCCGTTGCGGCGGTGGCCCGGGATGGGTCCCGGCAACGGCCCTGGCGGCTTGCGGTGGCGATACATGTGGCCGAGGTGAAGGAACCGCTGCAGGGACACCGCTCGCAGTTTGAGGCGGTGGTGCGGGTGGCCGCGCCGCCGGCTGTTCGACCGGTGGTGAGGGACGCGCTGGCACGACGTCGGCAGCTGGACGTCCTGTCGCGACTTCGGGCGGCGGCCGCCGCGGCACGGCCGGCGGTGCCGTCGGTTTCGCGGCGGGCCGGTCGTCATCGACCGGCTGGTGTTGGGGGGCTTCTGATCGGGCCGCCGGCTGTGGCGGCGGAGCGGGCTCGCGATCCTCGCGAATGCGCTCGGCCAGCGACGGGGTCGCTTCCGGCTTGACCGGCTCAAGTGGCACGGACTTGGCCCCGGTCGTATTTGGTGCAACGGTTTCAGCTGGGCCGGCGGGTGCTAGCGAGGCGTTGGCAGGTGGCGGCGGCGCGGGAACTGGTCCAGGTCGCGAGGCGGGCTGTTCGTGGGCCGGTTCGGGTGCTTCGTCGGCTTGCTCGCCGGCTGGCCGTTCCGGTGGCGGAGGTGGTTGCGCCGTCACGGTGACCGGTTGTGGTGCCAGGTCGGCCGTCGCGGACGCCGGTGGACCGGTATCTTCAGCTGTTTCGCGACGTGCGCTGACGGTTGCCTCGGCCGTCGGCGGCGCGGGCTGGGCGGTGCTCTCGGCCTCGCTGCTCGTTTGCTCAGGGGCCGCGTCCGCGGCCGGTGGGGCTTTTGCCGCCGGCTGTCGCTCCGGCTTCGGTTGTGGTACCGGCTCGGAGGACACGGCCGCCGCGTGCGCGACGGCTTCGTCGGCGATGCGATGGGCTTGTTCGGCGATCGACTTGCGGGCTGCCGCGATGCGCTCGCGGGCATCCGCCATGATGGTTTTCGGCGCCTGCCGATCGTTTGCGGGCGGGCTCTGGATCGGCGCCGGGGCCGATGGCTCGGATGAGGACGGTTGCAGGCTGACGGGTGGTGCTGCCGCCGGTGTCTGCGGGGCATCATCATTACCGGCCGGTTGCAGTGTCGCGGGAGCCGCTTCGGCGGGTTGGGACGGGCCTGTCTCGACCGGACGGGCGGCCGCTGCAACGGTCGCCTGCTTCAGGGCATCGATCGCGTTTTCGAACGTCATGCCGCAGTCGCGCAAAATCTGCGCTGACGCAGAGCGCCCGTCGCCGACGATGGCAGCCAGGACCAGCGCGCTGCCGACCGTCGGCCTGCCGCTTTTCTGTGCAGCGGCCCCGGCCGAGCGGATGATATGGCCGACATCGGCGCCAAGTGCCGGCTCACGCTGCTCCCCATCTGGAACCCGGTCCCCGAGGTTGCCGAGATGCTCGGAAACACGGTCGCCAAGCTTCGCCATGTTGACATTGCTTGCTTCGAGTATGACGGCGGCATCGCGGTCCTCGATCAACGCCTGCAGGAGATGTTCGAGGGTGACGCGGGTGTGGCGCTGGCGGAAGGCCGATGCAATGGCGCGTTGCAGAGAGCCGCGCAGATTATGCGACATCTCGATGCGCTTGAGCGTACCGCCTTGCTCGGACTGGGACATTTCGTGAACCGTCACCCTCGCGCCGGAAGCGCTGTCGGACTTTGTATTATGATCTGGTGCTCGATAGCACAATTTGCGGCTGTGCCGAACGGCGATCCGAAGCGGTCGACAGTTTGGCCCGATCTATCCACCATCACGTGACGGTGAATGGATCGGGTCAAACGCTATTGCCATCAAAGGGCGAATTGTGGGCGATTTCCGTTGCGAACAGCGCTATCCCGCGATAACTGCCGGAAATGAGGTGGTGAACACGTTGGAATTGAGGATACCGGGCACAATGGCCGAGCCGACAGACAATTGCAGTCAGGCGATGAGCACTGATGGGGTTTCCGCCCTGCAGAAGGCGCACATCCTCGCCGAAGCGCTGCCCAACATGCTGCAGTACGACGAGCAGACCGTCGTCGTGAAATTCGGCGGGCATGCGATGGGCGATGCCGCACTTTCCGACGCTTTCGCCAAGGATATCGTCTACCTCAAGCAGTCGGGCGTCAATCCGATCGTGGTGCATGGTGGCGGTCCCCAGATCGCAGCCATGCTCAAGAAGCTCGAGATCAAGTCCGAGTTCGTGCACGGTCTCAGGGTCACTGACAAGCCGACCGTCGACGTCGTCGAGATGGTCCTTGCGGGCGCCATCAACAAGGAGATCGTCTCGGCCATCAACCGCCAGGGCGGCAAGGCGGTCGGCATTTGCGGCAAGGATGCCAACCTGATGATGGCGCGCCGGATCACCGAGATGGCCGATCCTGAGTCTAACCTGATGAAGGCCGTCGATATCGGCTATGTCGGCGAGCCCGTCAAAGTCAATCCGCACATTGTCGATGTCATATCCGATTCCGATCTGATCCCGGTCGTCGCCCCGATCGGTGTCACGAGCGACGGCCAGACCCTCAACATCAACGCCGACACCTTCGCCTCGGCACTGGCCGTTGCAACCAAGGCAAAGCGCCTGCTGCTGCTGACCGACGTTGCCGGCGTCCTCGACAAGTCGGGCGAATTGATCGCGGAACTCACCGTCGACGAGGCACGGGCTCTCATTCGTAACGGCACAATCAGCGGTGGCATGATACCCAAGATCGAGGGCTGCATCGATGTCGTCGAAGGCGGTGTCGAAGCCGTGGTCATCATCAACGGCAAGGTTGCCCACTGCGTGCTGCTCGAACTGCTCACCGAGCATGGTGCGGGCACCATGGTGCGTGGCGGTGATCCCGCCTGACGATCGTTGGACAACCAAAGGCATGGGCAAGGGCAGTAGCCATGAGCCGTTTTGACGATACCAAAATCTGGGTGTTCGACCTCGACAACACGCTCTACCCGGCCGAATGCAACCTGTTCGCCCAGGTCGATGTGCGCATGGCCGAGTTCGTCGCCCAGTATCTTGGCGTCTCGGTCGAGCGCGCCCGCTATCTGCAGAAGAACTATTACCGCCGCTACGGCACCACGCTCGCAGGCCTCATGAAGGTCCACAACATGCAGCCGGACGCGTTTCTCGATTACGTGCACGACATCGACCTCGACGTCGTGCCCGAACATCCTGAGCTTGCCGAGGCGATCGACGCGCTGCCGGGCCGCAAGTTCATCTTTACGGCCGGTTCCAGGCGTCACGCCGAGAACGTCGCGGGCAAGATCGGTGTCCTGCACCTGTTCGAGGACATCATGGACATCGTCGACACGTCGTTCGTGCCGAAGGAGCAGGCGGAGGCCTATGACCGTTTCCTGAAGCGCCACGATGTCGACCCGAAGCAGGCTGCGATGTTCGAGGACATGCCGCACAATCTCGAGCCCGCGCACGCACTCGGCATGACGACGGTGCTCGTGCATTCGAGCTACGTCGACCATCCGGTGCAGCTCAGGATCCGCGAATGGACCGAACCGCCGCCGCACGTCCACCACATGACGGAATGCCTGAATACGTTCCTCAACGATGTGCCGCTTGCTCATTTGCGCGAAACGCGTGAGTCATAGAACGCCGCCGTATGAAAGCGGATCTGTTCTGATGAATAGGGGACGCCGACAGGGCAGGCGTTGCGAGCCAGGCAGCCGGTCGTCAAACAGCGCTGCTGCGATTGTGGCTTGGCGATGTGGCGCGTGCAGGCGTCCAGGTCGTAACCGGCAAACGTAAAGGCTCCGACCGGACAGGCCTTAAGGCAGGGCTGATCTTCGCAGATCTCGCATGGTGACGGGCGCTCGTCTGGAAGCGGCAGTTCCAGTTCATCGTCGAACAGCAAGGCTGCGCGGTAGGCATGCCAGAGGCCGTGCTCGGGATGGATCAAAAGCTGGATCGGTGAGACGGCGGCGGGTTCTGCACGCATCGCCCATTGCTGGAACGGCAGATACGGCCTCGTCCAGGGATAAACCGGATGTGCACCAAATTCGGCTGCGATCTCGGATATGACCGTTTCAGTCCAGCGATTGAGCGGGTCAGTCCCTTGCGGGCGGTCGGCGCTGAATTGAGACCACATCTCGCCGCCGACATTGCCAACCATGACGATGCTGCGTGGCAGGCGGCTCGCCGAGCCCGGCACCGTCTCACCCGGTTCGGCCTGAAAACCGCCGCGCGCCGCCAGGCCCTGTTGGGCGAGCCGGGCGGCAATCATTTCGTATATCGTCAAGAGCTTGTGTTCTTCGGAAATCGTCATGTCGATTGTCCTTGGCGGATCTGCGCTGACCCGGACGCATCGGCGTATTTCGGCTTGATCGTGGTTTTTGCCGATGTCACGCTGCCTGAAGGGACTTCGAATTGAAAGTCCTGCTGTCTATTCTAGGGAGAAACGATATGTTGAAGACTTGCAAGTTGCGCGGGTGGCCGGCCGCCGCCGTGGCCGCTGTCGCCTTTATGGCTGCGCCGAGTGCGCTGGCCGATCCGGGTAGCGAAATTGCCGCCGCGGTTGCTGGCGGCGAAGTCGTCGATCTGACAGTCACGATCTCGGAAAACTATCCGGCCCATTGGCCCTTCCACCCGCCTTTCAGGCGCTGGACCATGAACTGGTTCCAGAAACAGGCCGGTCCCTACACCGCCAACCCGCGCAAGGGCGCCGGCGGGGCAGGCGACACCGTCCAGGAAAACCTCGTCCAGTCCGTATTTCCCTATTACAGCCAGCAGATGGTGATCGACGAGCACACCGGCACGCAGGCTGACTTTCCGGCCCACTTCGTGCCGCCGGCAGGCTCCGGTATCGAATTTCAGTCCGAAGCGGGCTGGATGACTGGCGACAAGTATCCCGTCGGCAACATGATGGGACCGGCCGTCGTCATCGACGTCAGTGCGATCCTCGACAAGGCCGACGGCGGCAAGAGTCCGCTGATCACCGTCGACATGATCAAGGCCGACGAAGCGGCGAACGGCGAGATCAAGGCCGGCAACGTCGTGCTCTTCTACTCGGGCTATGACGACAAGTACTACAAGCCGTTCCCGGAAGGTAATCGCCTTGCCTGGGATCCGCTGGTCAAGGGCAACGTGCCGGGCTGGCCGGCCCCAACGCCGGAAGCAGTCGAGTACCTCGCCTCCAAGGGCGTTACACATCTTGCCACCGACGGCCCGTCGATGGGTCCGATCGGTCACATGTGGCAGGGCAAGCCGATGGCGCAGATGACGCACGTGAAGTTCCTGGAGAAGGGCGGTTCCTGGACCGAGTTCTGCCGCAACATCGGCCAGTTGCCGGCCCGCGGTGCCTACTTCATCTCGCTGAGCGCCAAGGTCGTCGACATGTCCGGCGGCCTGACACGTGCGATCGCCATCAAGCCCAAGGGGCCCGGCGTCGGCGGCTAGCGCATCGTGCCTTAAGTTGGAACCGCTCAAGCGGTTCCAACTAGAGCAATATCCCACCGGATGGAATCGGGTGCGAACATTTCGATGCCGTCCGGTCGGATGGAAATTGCTCTAGAAATGACGCAGATAGAGCATCTTTATCCGCGCGGAACAGAACCGCTACGCGGTTCCATCCGATCGGATGATTCTCTAGCGGCACAAAGATGCGTTACCTTGTTGACTTGATAGCGCAAAATTATCTGCGTTTTGCCGGCAGCGGCTCGTTCGAGCTGATTCCGACAAAACACAGTTTGTGCTAACCACAGCGCATGGCGGCTCTATTTTCGGGGTTGCCATGCCTCCCTCCAGGAGGCCTCGAAGTGATCCGCCCCGTGATTGCGTTACTGATGCTGGTCCTTGCACAACCCGCGTGGGCCGGCCCGGTTCGCGAAATCGCCTGGTCCGATCTGGTGCCATCCGTAGCAAAGCTCGCCGATCCGCTTGCCGAGCAGCCGATGGATGTGCGCTTTGATCTCGGTTTCGTTGCCAAGGTGGTGGCAGACGCCGAGGGCGGGCGGATCTCTTCGACCGGGCCTGAATACCTGAATGCCATGGCGCTCAAGGAGCGGCTGAGAGCACGCGGCATCGATGTCGACCGACTGGTCGAGGCGGTTGCCGAGCGCGATGCCGAGATTGCGCGGCGCAGCGCCAAGGTCGATCCCAGCCTGGATGGCCAGATGGTCAGGATGTCGGGCTATGCGCTGCCGCTCGATTTTTCCGAGGCCGGTGCGCGTGAGATGCTGCTTGTGCCCTACGTCGGTGCCTGCATCCATGTACCGCCACCGCCGCCGAACCAGATCGTTTATGCGAAGCTTGACGAGGCCTGGAAGCTCAGCGGGCTATATGAGCCGGTTTGGCTCACGGGCCGGATCGCGGCGCGCTCGGCCAACCGCTCGCTTTCGTTTGTTGATGGCGAGGCCAAGGTTCCGACGGGATATTCGATGCAGGTCATCAAGGTTGAGCCGTACAAGTAAATTGGAGCGCCGTGTGATAAATGTGCATCATGACCTCTGGCGGTTCATTCGGGCAGGCGCGGCGCACAGCGCGATGCAGAGTGCATCGGGCAAGCGACGCAACGCACCTGATGGGCCGCCAGAGGTCATGATGCACATTTATCACACGGCGCTCCAAGTCCGCGCGGATGTTCCGGGAGCGCAGCGCGGGCCGTTATTGCAGTCGTGGCTGAGACGCGAAATAGGCGGCGAGCGCGTCGACTTCCTCAGGGCTGAGTGAAGCGGCCACGGTCTGCATGATCGGATGACGCCGTTCGCCGGTCCTATAAAGCTCCATGGCTCGCTTGAAGGCGCCCGCGTTCAAACCGAAAATCCTCGGTATGTCGCTTGCAACGTTCTGGTTGTGGCAGATGGTGCATTCGCGAGCGAGAACCCTGCCGTATTCGATTTTGCTTTGATCGGCGCCGGCGGCGGTGACAAGCACCGGAGCCCCAGCTGCCAGAACGATCAGGGATGCAAGGCTACGCATGGCAACAGGCACCAACCTTAAGAGCTATTGTTTCTTGAACTGGAATCGGCGTTCGTCCGTCCGCTTCGGGTTGGATTTTTCGTACGCCAGGCCGAGCTCTTCGAGGTAGGCGATCACGTCCAGGCGCTCCTGTTCTTCGAGGCCGGCAAAGGCCATATAGGTGCCGGGCATGAACACATCCGGCCGGTCGAGGAAGAAAAACAGCGCCTGCTTGGTCCAGCGCAGCCCCTTTCTACCGGCCTCCTTCATGATGTCGGAATACTCGAAGCCCGGTGTCGCGGCGGCCGGGCGTCCGAGCACATCGTGCAGCGGCGGGCCCAGCAGAGCAGTCGAATTTGGATCGGTCACGTGACAGGTCGCACATTTGCGGAAAACGTGGCGTCCCCGCTGCGCGTCCTGGCCCAGGACCTGACCGGTCCACATCATGATCAGCACTGCTGCAATCAGAATGTGCGCTGACAACTTCGGCATCCCCGTCTCAGTTCCCGGTCGCAGCGTCTGTGTAGAATTGCTGCAATGCTGCTGCAACTTGTAACGTTTGCGAAGATGCCACGACAATTGTCATTTGGTCTTGATGAACAGATTTGCGAGATGAAGATCAGGTCAATTTGCCGCTGATGCGGCCAGCCGGTCGCCGCCAGGCTAATGCACGCTAGATTTTGGCAACGCGCTTGTTGAAGACTTCGGCAACAATCCCAGCATACCACCCGAGGCTTTCTTTGTAAGATTTTTCGCGGGTTCGGCCGTCTTCTTCAACCTCAGAGACAAATCCCAGCTGCACCGTGACCTTGTCATTGACGGGGCGGTAGTATGCGCCAACCTTGATACTGTTATTCGGACCCACCATCGACCAGCAGGTGTTGCGGTAGCGCGGTGGATACTTCGGCTTGCCGGCGAGCACGGCTTCGAGATGGTTCGATACCGATTTGGCCTGGCTGTTGGCCGAAAATGCTGATTTGGGCATATCGCCGGCCGCCGAGGAATCGCCAATCACATAGACGTCCGGCACCAGTCGCGAAGAGAAGGTTTCAGCGTCGATCGGGCACCAGTCGCCGTCGGTGCAGCCCGCGATTTCCGCCATGCGGCCGGCCTTTTGCGGCGGGATGATATTGATGACGTCGCCTTGCACCTTCAGGCCGGATTCGGTCTCGATGGTCTTCGAGCGCACATCGACGGATTTCAGCGCAAAGTTGTCGATTTCGTCAGTCAGGTGGAACTCCAGGTTGTCGCCGTAGAGCTGCTTGAAGGCGTTCATGAACAAGCCCTGCTTGGCAAAGCGGCGTTTTGGTTCGACGACGACGAGTTTTGAGCGCGGTTTGTTGGTCTTGAGGTAGTGCGCGATCAGGCAGGCGCGTTCGTAAGGACCTGGCGGACAGCGGTATGGGTTGGCCGGCGGTGCCAGCACGACGACGCCGCCGTCCGGCATGGCGCGCAATTGATCGTAGAGCAGCTTGGTCTGCGGCCCGGCCCGATAGGCGTGCGGCAGGCTGTTCGATGCCTCTTCTGAATATCCGTCGATTGAATCGTACTTGAACTCGATACCGGGCGAGAGGACCAGCTTGTCGTAAGCGACGCTGACGTTGTTTTTCAAGGCAACCGTCTTGCGCGACGCGTCGATGCTGACTGCGAACTCATTGATCACATTGACGCCGATCGCGCGCAGCCCGTGGTAGTCGTGGATGAGGGATTCCAGCGGTCTGAGGCCACCGAGGTAGAGGTTGGAGAAAAAGCAGGTCGTATAGCGGTGCTTGGCCTCGATCAGTGTCACGTCGATCAGCGGCGAGCCGCGCCTCAGAATGTGGGCAAGCGTGCCGCCGCCCGGTCCGCCGCCGATGATGACGACCCGCGGCCTGGCGCCACGGTTGACGTTCGGCGTCGCCAACTGCGCCATTGCCTCGCGCCCGCCGACGGCGGTTGCCAGGCCTGCTGCGCCAAAGAGCTTCGTGAATTCACGCCTGGAGAACTTCGCCATCCCTGCCCCGAGTTCGAGTTTGTTGCCGGCGGCAGCGCCGCCGACTGGTGCCACAGTTGGTTGATTGATCCGGGCTCATTGGCGTCTCGGGGCCGGCAGTGCGGCCAGTCGCTGGTCGGCCTCGTTGCCTGCCCCAAGCGTCTTGGCGTGCGAATACCAGCGCCGGGCCTTGAGTGGTTCGGCCGACATACCGATGCCGGTTCGCCAGGGCATGGCATTCGGATCGAATGATGTTGCGAGCAGGAACGCTGCGCGCGGGTCGCCGTACTCCGTCGCCCGTTCCAGCAACAATCTGGCCTGGGCGATGTCGCCGCTGTCCAGCATTGTTTCACCGCGTCTTATCCAGCGTTCGATGCGCTTGCGCTGCGAGGGATCGGCAGCCCGTCGCCTTGCGATCTCGACGGAACGGCCCGTTGGGCTCGGTGCGGATGCAACGGCCTGCGCGTCTTCGCCCGGTGCCAGCGGCTTGATGCGCCCGAGATAGAGTGCCAGCGCGTGCGTCTCTTCCTCGCTCAATGACTGGGCGACGACGGTCATCGCCTTATGGTCGCGCTTTTTGGTCCGGTAAAGATACATCGTCTCCATGAACCGGTCGTAGGTCAGCCCGACCATCACCGGTATGCCGACATCCTGGCCGTAGAGATTGTGACATGTCGTGCACTCGCGAACGACGTTGCGGGCCAGCCCGGCAAGTTCTTCGTTCGAGCGTTCCTGTTTGGGAACAGCGCGCGCTGGTGCCGTCTTTTGGGGAACCTTGACCGGCCCGGTCAGATTGTTGTTGAGCATCTGCTGCCAGGTTACGGGGCCATCGGATTTTGCCTGTACCGATGCGGCAGCTTGTGGAGCAGGCTTGGCGGCCGGCTGGGCCGGCGCGACGTTGGCGGGTGTGGTGGTTTTCGGCAGGGCCGCGACTTCACGCGGCACGATCCTCGCTGCCTGTGCCTCGCTCCCGGCGGAGACAGGAGGTGCTTGCGGTGTTGACGCCGACTGGAGCTGCGACGGCTTTGTGATTTCGACCGTCAGCCTGCCCCGCCAGCCGACCGAGCCATCCCAGTTGATTGCTGCAACTGTGAGATCGTTGCTCCCCTCGGCGGTCGGCAGGGCATTGATCTTGGCATAGGGCAGGTCGGCAAGCGGTATCAGCCAGATGCCGACACCCACTCTGTCGCCATGCGAAATACTGAGCCAATCCGGCGCCTGCATGATCATCACGTTTTCACCGAACGATGCATTCGGCTTGACGATGACGGGCAAGGGGGCTGCCTTGCCGGCATTAACTCGGGCGGGGCCCCGGATTTCGAGCGGCGCCTTGTTCGAGGCTGCCTGACTGGTCTGTGCCGCGGCGGTTGTTACGCTGGCGCAGATCAGAAAACCTGCAGCGCTCAAGAAACCTGCTGTCACGCACCGGGCTGACCGGCCAATTTGCAAAATTCCGCCTTTCTGCCAGCTCAAAAGCTGTCGAATCGATTTGTAACGCATGACGTAGACAACCCCCTCAATCTCCCGACCGCGATCGGTCAGTGCTGGTTGGTCACCACAACCGTCCGCCGGTTGGTGACTTTGTCGAACCGGTCGTTGCGGGCGGTGCCGATGGATCGGTGGCGCTGGGCGGGGCGCTGGTGCCGGAATTCTTCATCCAGCTCAGGAACTGCTGGAAGAGCTGTTCCTGGTTGCCGTTTCCGGCGGGCGCACCTTGCTGCTTGGCAATGAATTTCCGGAAAGCGCCGCGCTGCTCAGCCGAACTCGTAACCTTTGCCGGCACGCGCCGGCGAGGAGATGCTGAGACCCGCGTCACGTTCTTTTCGAGCCATTCTTGGGCCGCCGGGAAGCGCTTCCAGCCGGTAACCTTCGAGGTCAAGTTCACTTCTCGCCATTTCGGGTGGCGTGGCTCGCGTCTGAATTCATCGAACTTCGAGAAGAAGGCGTTCACGAACAGTGCAACGCGTCGATAGCGGTCACCGCCCTTCGGCCAATTGAAGACGGCGAGGACTGCCGGCACGGCGATCGTGTCGACGGTGTCATCGCCCTTGATCAGGCCGGGATAGTCTTTGGCGGTAAATTTGGTCGGCAGATAGTCGTTCTCGAGCGCTTCTTCATAAGGCACCGGTAGCAGGTTGAACTGACCGTCCAATTGCAGGCGCGCAAGCAGCGGCGAGGGCTTGCCTGCGACCAGCACCGTGGCGGCAATCTGGTTCTTCTTGATTGCGACCAGCGCGTTCGACTGGATCATGTAGGTCGGCCGCACGGTTATGCCGAGAGCTTCGAATACAAGCTCCGCCGTCAGCTGAGTGCCGCTGCCGCGCTCGCCGAAGTTGACCGTTTGGCCCTCGAGCGATTGCAGATCCGTGATCTGCTTGCCGGCCAGGATGTGCACTTCTTCGTTGAACAGCTTCGAGATGTAGCGAATGCGCGATGTGATGTTCGGGCCAAGCTCACGCGTTCGGGTCAGATAGTTGAGCACGTTGGCGTGGGTGACGCCCATGTCCGTGTTGCGCAGGAAGAGAATGTCGCGCACGTTCTGCAGCGCGCCCTTTCCGATCATCGCGATGATCCGGAGTTTGGCACCGTCGTCGAGAACGGCGGAAAGGTCTTCGACGGCGGCTAGATAGGCGCTGTCCGATTTGCCTGAGATGATGCCGACGGTGTTGGCGTTCGCCTTGGCAGTAACCGTTGCGACCAATGGAGTCGTACGTGGTGTAACGGTCTGTTGGGCGTGGGCGGGAGTGCCGATTGCCGTCGCTGCGAACAGCGCTGCGGCCATGGCGAACCATGAAGGGAACCTACGCAGAACCATGACATACTCCGAGAACTGATACGAACTCAATTGACAGTGATGTGCCAAAACACCCGATCGGGAAACAAGTACGGTTGATGGCGTCGAGATCCGCAACCCCGATTATTGTCCCAGTCTACTTGCCGACACCAGATTGGCAACAAATTGCCAATAATCTCAGTGCATTGTGACTGCATCGCAACAAAGAAATCGACTTGATGATGCGATGCAGCGACAAACATCTGTGATCATCAGTCGAGCATTGCCGCCAGATGATGTCATTCCTGCGGCGTGCCGCCTTGCCTAAGGTGTGGCACCTGCGCCGAGATCCCAATAGAGCCCGGCCATGATTTCCAGTGCGCTACGCGAGAGCGGCAGCAGGATATGCTCATCAGGGGCATGCTGCGAACAGCCGGCGTAGGAATGCGGGATCCATATCGCAGGTATGCCAAGCAGATTAGTGAAGAGGTCGTTGCAGATCGAGCCCCCGGTTTGCGGGATGACGGCGAGGGGGGCGTTTGTCGATCGCCTGATCGAGTTTCCGACCCACTCGGCCCAGGGATCGTCCGGCTCGGTGCGGCTCGCATTGAAGCCCGCGGTCTTTTCGGGCGGCGGCGGTTCGATCGTGACGTGCTCGATGCCTTCGGCTTCGAAATGGCGGCGCAAGGCCGGGATGATATCGTCCCGGTCGGTGCCTGCGATGTAGCGCAACTGGCAGAACGCGCGCGCCCAGGGCGCGATCGCATTGACCGGGCTTTCCGGATTGCCGGACATCATCGCGAGTACGGCGAACGAGTTCCAGGCGTAGACGTTTTCGGCAGGTGTCAGGCCCGGTTCCCCCCAATCCGCGTCGACGGCGGGACCATCCGCGCCGCCGTCGAGTTGGACGTCGGCGAGCGCTGCCTTGACGGCATCCGACAACGGCGGCGGGCGCCATTCCTTAACGCGGATTTCGCCGCTGCGCGTGACGATGGTCGAGATTGCGTGGGCCAGGATGGCAGCCGGATCGGCAAGCGCGCCGCCCCAGTTGCCCGAGTGGTGGGCACCCTCGCGCAGATCGCACACGAGTTGGAAGGACTGCCCACCGCGCGCGCCAAGTGACATCGTCGGCCTGTCGAGGTGCACGCGTGGTCCGTCGGAACCGATGAACACGTCGGCAGCGAAGGCCTCCATATTTTCAGAAATGATCTGGTGGACGCCGGCCGAACCGTTCTCTTCCCCCATCTCGATCATGACCTTGGCGTTGAACCCGAGCCGGCCGCGTTCCTCGATCACCGCGTTTAGCGCCGCCATGTTGATCGTGTGCTGGCCTTTGTTGTCGGCGGTGCCGCGGCCGTAGAGCCGATCGCCGTCACGCGCCGTTTGCCAGGGCCCCTTGCCCTTGGTCCACCGGTCGTCGAGACCGAGAATGACGTCGCCGTGGCCGTAGCCGAGCACGGTCGGCAGCGAAGCGTCTTCGATGCGTGATGCAAGCAGAACGGGACCGGCACCGGCGACCGGGTTCTCGAATTTTCGGCAGGCAAAGCCCATCGCCTCGAAAGCCGGCGCCATTTCTTCGTCGAGATATCGGGCGAGGTGCGGCAGGCCGGCCGGAGTCTGGCTCTCAGTCGGGATGGCGACACGGCGGGCAAGGTCACGTTCGAAGTCGCCGCGATCGAGATAAGCTGTGGCGCGTGAAGCGGCACCTGTCCGGCTGGCCATTGGTGATCGATCCTCCGTTACATGCAGTAGTTTCGTTGTCGATTTGTCTGATCAGGATAGACTGCCCGGTGATGGTGTCGATGAAATAAGGAAAGCCCAGCCATGAAATTGCCGAGACATGATCGGTTCGACTACGTGCCACTCACCGCCCGGCCAACCTATGAATGGCCAAACGGGACGCGGCTTGCATTGTCCGTCTGCAACAACATTGAGCATTTCGCGTTCAAGGCCGGCCTTGGCGGCGATCAGGCAATTCCAGGGTCGCCGGCCCAGAACCACCGCAACTACAGCTGGCGCGACTACGGCAACAGGGTCGGCATATGGTACTATTTCGATGTTCTCGACGAATTCGACATCAAGGCATCGCACAACGTCAATTCGCATGCTCTGGATGACTATCCGGCGATCGCCAAACGCATGCGTGAGCGCGGCGACGAGTTCATCGGCCACGGGCGCACCAATTCAGAGCGCCAGGACGGCATGTGGGAGGAGGACGAGGCGCGGCTGATCAAGGAATGCACCGATGCGATTGCGAACCACGCGGGTGAGCCGGTCGAAGGCTGGCTCGGGCCGTGGCTGGCGATGACCAATGTCACGCTCGATCTCCTCAAGGAGCACGGCTACAGTTATGTCATGGACTGGCCGGCCGACGACCAACCGTTCTGGATGCGCACGCGATCGGGCCCGATCCTGTCGGTGCCCTACCCGCTCGAGATTAACGACATGCCGGCCATGATCACGCGCCAGCACTCCGGCCGTGACTTCGAAGAGATGATCATCGACCAGTTCGATGAAATGCTGCGGTTGTCTGAAAAGTATCCGCTGGTCTGTGCGATCAGCTGCCATCCGTTCGTGATCGGCCAGCCGTTTCGGCTTGCAGGACTGCGCCGGGCGCTCAGCCACATCATGAAGCAGCGCGATCAGTTGTGGATCGCGCAGCCGCGCGAGATCGCGAGATACTGCGCGAGCCTCGAGCCCGGCATTGTTCCCGGATCTGAAATGCTCGCCGAAACGTAATCGTCATGAAATTGGGGTCGGCACGTTGCGGCCCCCAAAGCCGGTCATCCGGTCCAGGCTTCTTGTCGGCCTGACGACCTGTGCAGCGCCATGCTGCACGCCCTTGCGGTGATGGCGGGTTTGACTACTATTGGCCGACCTGGTCGGGAGCGAGGGGGGCTTCTTGAAAACCATAAGGTCCAAACGGTTGGTCCTGCAGACCGGACGCGAGCGGCTTTACGAGATCGATCTCGTCGAGTTGGACGGCGACGGCGAGGCGCGCTTCATCGTCAACTATCGTTACGGCTGGGCCGGTGCGGAGTTGCAGGAGGGAACGCGCACGCCTGACCCGGTCGCGCTTGATGCGGCCGAACAGATTTTCGAAAGCCTGGTGTTGTCGCGCCGGAACCAGGGTTACGCCGATGCCGAGGGTGGCGAGGCTTGGGCGCCGCCCGCCCCGGCGTCGAGCGAGCCGGAAGCGGTTGCCGACGGCATCGAGGATCCGCGTTCGGCGCGCCTCATGCATTTGCTCGGACGGCTCGCAACCTTCCCCGACAAGGCAGCGGCAAAGCTCATCTGGCGCATCGGCCAGGTGCGGCTGGTGGCCGCCGCACCGTTGCTTGCCGACTATGTCCGCGATGCCGAGCCGGCGGCGGCCCGCGTACTGCCCTACGCGTTCTTGCGTTGCGGCCATGCCGCATCCGATACGATCGCGCCGGCACTCGAACATCTTGCCAAGTCGGGCGACGCGACGGTTGCTGCGTCGGCTGCAATCGCGGTTTCGCTGATCTCATCGAGCGACACCGAAGCTGATCGCCTGAGAGCCGGACTGCCCGAGCCTGTGGCCGCAGCGCTAGGAGTTGACGACCTCGAGGCGGCCGCGACGCGCATCCTCGAATATCTCGCGATCGCGGTCGCGGCTGCTGCCGAGCCATCGACCGGATCGAACGGCGCGACGCAGCAAAAGGCGCTGCTCGATCTCTACCTGCTCTCGTGTCATGCGCCGGAGACCAAGACGCTCGTCCTGCGTGTGCTCGAGCAGGTCCCGTTCAGGCCGTTCCTGTTCAGGGCGGTCAGGCGGATCTACAAGGCCGCCGAAGCGACCGACGATGCGGCCGTATTCGCAGTGTTTTGCGAACGGTTCGAGGTCGAGGCGCCGGCAGCACAAAAGTATGGGGGCCGTGTCTACATACCGGGTCTCGGTCGCGTCATGGAACGGGCCCAGGCATTCGGATCGGACGATGCGCGTGCAGCCTGGTCGGATGTCACCCGCGCCTATTTCCGCCGCCGCATCTGGCGCCATCTGCGCCGCACCGGCCAACTCGATGATCCGCGCTACGTCGAACTTGCCGCCGCCTGCCTGATGCGCGCCGATGAAGCCGCCGATCCGCCGTCAGCCAAGTCGTTCTGGCATTGGGACCAGGCGACCGGCGGCCGGCGGGTGCAAATGCAATTTCCAGCGTTGTCGCGGCGCTACGCAATCCACCATATCCTGCACGGTGCGGGAGGACGCTTCACCTCGAGCGGCGGCGCAGCGTTGCGGTGGCGCTATGCCGGCGGCGAGCCGATCAGTGCGACTGGGCGCGAGGAGCCGTTCGCGGCACTCTGGGATCAGGCACCCGAAAGGGTCCTCAGCCTGCTGACCGACGCACCCGCCGAACAGGTCGCCGCGTTTGCAGGTCGCATCCTGGCCGACAATCGCCCATTCCGCCTGGCGCTGCCGGTCGCCGCCCTGGCCCGCCTGCTCGCATCGCCAAGCGAGGCGCGGTTTCGGTTCGCCTATGAAACCGTGCAGGCACAGTTCGCCGAGGGCCAGATCAGCGGCGACATTGTACCGGCCCTGTTCCGCGCCAATCGCGACCAGTCGGTCGAACTCGGCAAGACAATCCTCAACGCGCGGCCCGATCTGGTCACGTCAAGCGCTGCACTATCAGGCGAATTAATCCTCGCGGTCCGCGCCGAAACGGCTGAATGGCTGGGTGCGTTCTGGACGCGCCACGCCGCCGCATCGAACCGCACCGGTATTGTCTCCGAGGTCATCGATCAGGTCCGCACCACTCCCTGGGAAGAAGCAAAGGCAGACGAGGACAAAAGCATCGTCCGCTTGGCAGCCGAGTTGCTGGCGGCGCATTTCAAGGACGGCGTCAACGCCCAGCCGCTATCGAGCCTGGTCGGCTTGTCGCAAGTGCCGGCGGTACCAGCGCAGCTGTTGGCAGTACTGCTAGCGGCTATGCGCCCCGACGGCCTGACCGCCTTCGATCCCGCAGCACTTGCCGAAAATCCCGATCCCGACCTGCAGGCTGCTGCCGCCGAACTGCTTGCCAATGCGAACATCGAGGATCTGGCACGCCACGAAAACCTGGTCGCGGCATTCCTCGTCTCACCCGTCGAGCGCGCCCGCAAGGTCTCGCGTGATGCCGCAATCGCGATCGCGGAGCACGACCCGGCAGCTGCCGCTCGTCTTGCTGACCGGTTGCTCGAAGTGCTCTATCGCGCCGAGCAGCACGAAGGTGTGCGTGACGACGTCGTCCGGACATTCGAGGGACCGCTGCTCGAAGCGGTGCGCTCGCGCGGGCCGGATCTCACCTGGAGCCTGCTGCGCGCACGCTCGGAACCGGCCCGCCGGGTTGGTGCCCGTGCTCTCACGAGCTTCCCGGCCGATGTATTTTCGATGCGCAAGATCGCGCGCCTTGGCAGCAATGATCAGGCGATCGCACGCAACTGGGCGCTTGCGGCGATCGACCAGCGCATCGACGAAGTGCGCCGGGCACCGCAGGAAATCTTCTCGCTCCTAGACGGCGATTGGGATGACAGCCGCGAAGCCGCCTACGACCTGATCCGCCAGCGCCTCGAGGCGGAGGACTGGACGCCCGAAGCGGTCGTCGGCCTCTGCGATTGCACGACATTGCCGGCGCAGCGCTTCGGCCGCGAAATACTCGGCAAGGTGTTGTCGAAGGAGCATTCGGAGTTCTTCCTGATGCGCCTCAGCGAGCATCCTGCCGCCGGCTTCCGGCTGACGATTGCGCGACTGATCCGCGAGTATGCGGCGGGCGATCCAGCAAAGCTGCGCAAGGTCGCCCCGGCGCTGCGCACGATCCTGTCGCGTGTGTTTTCGAGCCGGGCGGCGAAGGACCAGATCCACAGCCTGATCGAGGCCGAAATCGAGGCGGGCAACGGCGAGACGCTCGCCATCCTCGCCGAACTTCTCGAACGCGTCTCGGCGACATGCGCGGTGCAGGACAGAGCACGCGTGCTCGCCCACATCGTGAACTTGAAGACCAGGTCACCGGATCTGATCGAACGTGCAACGTTGATTGCGCCGGAAGTGCGCGACGGCCGCACAGGGGAGGCTGGCGCGTGGAAGTAACCAACCGATACGCCGGTCCGAGTGGCGTTACCCACGGCGACGATGCCTCGGCCGTGAGCTTTTCACCCGACCTCTTGCGCGAGCCCGCCTACTTCACCGGCAGCGTCTCGAACCACGTCGACTTTCGCGAAGCAATCTCGACGCTACACCACGTCGTTGTTTCCGACCTGCGCTTCAAGCCGAAGGATCGCACGGAGTACTTTGCCTGGCTTGAGACGCAGAAGGACCAGATGCTCGCGGAAGCTGCGGCAGCCGGCAAGGAGGCAGCCGACAAGGTCGCGGTGTTGCGCAAGGAACTGGCCGAACTCAACAAGCAGCAAAGCTCGATCCTGTCGCCCTACTACAAGGCGCAGCGCAAGTATTTCACCTGGCTGTTCCTGGTCAACCGCGACGCCTGGCTGGTGCTCGACCCGGTAATCGCCGTCCATCCCGACGAGGTCTCGTTCGAATGTTTTTCATCGGACGAGTCGACCTACGGCCGGCTCAGCTGCGACCTCGAGATGTTCGATGAGGTCGGTGATTTCCAGAACGGCGTCACCAACGTCGATTATTCCTGGGACCTCTACCACGCCTTTCAGCAGATCCGCTCCTACCGCAAGACCGAGTTGCGCATCGAGGCGGCCGGCTTCACGGCATCGACCGACGGCGGCCGGGAGGTATTCGAGCAGAAGATCGATCTGCCGGATACCTGGGTAAGGGGCTTCCTGCAGGTCAGCGCGGCGATGACGATGCCGGCCCATCGCGTGACGCTGCATCCGATGGACGTGCACAATCTGTGCTTCCATCTGCGCCGCAAGATGGAACGGACAAGTCCGCGCTCGATCCGCATTCACCTGAAGCCCGGCCGGCCGGTCGAGATGGTGTTCGAACCCTGGAACGAAACGCTTCACTGTCCCCGCGCGGTTTACACCGGCAGTGAAGAGGCCGAGATCAGATTGTGGGGCCGGCGGCGCCTGTTGATCCTCGAACGGCTGATTCCGCTTGCAAGATCATTCGAGTTTCATCTGCTCGGATCCGGCCTGCCGTCCTTCGTGGTCGCCGATCTCGGGCCGATGAAGTTCACGCTCGGCCTCTCCGGCTGGACGGCGAACGACTGGTCGCGGGCCGGCCAGTTCGATCTGCTGAGCCCGCGCCGGCGTACCTCGAGCGAGATGCGCGAACGTGTCTTCGCCGCCCTCAAGCAGAACTGGCTCGGCAACGTCACCGAAATCGCGACCGCTGCCGGCGTCGAGCGCGCCGATGCCGCCTCGGCACTCACCATCCTCGCCCAGCACGGCCGCGCGATGTTCGATATCGACAAGCAGCTCTGGCGGTTTCGCGAATTGACGCGCGAGCCACTGCCCTTCGAGGAACTGCGCTTCCAAAGCGACGAGGAACGCCGGGCCGATGAACTTTTCAACCAGAACCTCGTCGACGTCCACCGCACGAGCGAGAACGGTGCCAGCGGTATCGTCACCGAAGACGGTCGCCGCCATAACGTTTCGGTGACGACCGATGCCGATGAACGCCTGGTCGATGCCTCGTGCGAATGCTTCTTCTTCAAGCGCAACCGATTGAGGCGGGGGCCGTGCCAACACATCCTTGCCCTCCGCCGCCGTGCCGCCTCTGGTGGCGCCGGCAACGTGGTCAGCGGACCATGGGGAGGCGGCGCATGACAGGCACGGGCATTCCTGTTGGCGGGCCCTTGATCGCAGGGGCGTTAGGTCATATCAACGAGATACCGGAGTGCGGCGGATGGCTTTGCATCCCGGGCGGTGCTTCGCCGTCCATGCCATTTGACCTCACACGCGTCGCTGGTCCGCTCTTGACTGGGCCGATACAGCCCACCTATGCGCTTTGCGGTTTGAATTCCGTGAATTCAAATGCGCATAGGTGGGCGTATCGGCTTCGAGTTGAGCGCCCCAGCTCTATGGATTGTTCGAAAGTACATCCGCCGCACTGCCGGTTGTCCTCTGCCGCCCTTTCCGGTGGAGGACTTTCATGACCTCCGATACCCGCCAGCAGCTTTACGACCGCATTCGCGAGACCTCGATGGACGAAGTGATCCTCGAGGAAATGATCCGGCACGGCTTCTGGCCGGCTGAGCAGGACAAGCCCTCACTGCCAGCCGAGATGATCCGGCGGCGCGGCGAATTGCAGCGCGAGATCTCCGAACTGGCAGCCAGGGCGCGTGCTTACGAGGACCGCGAGCGCGCCGTCAAGGAGATCATGAAGGAGCGCATGGCGGCGGCGCGCGAGCGGCGCGTCGAGACCAAGAAACGTCAGGCGCAGGCCCGCTACGACAAGGCCGCGCAATGGTACGACAAGCGCCGCGACGACATCGTGCATCTCGGCGATACCGGATCGCCGGCACTTTCCGGCAAGCCGGCAAACGAGGAACGGTTACGCGCGAACGGCCTGCCGGTCTTTGCCGGCATCAAAGCGATTGCCGACCAGATGGGCGTTCCGGTCGGCGAACTGCGTTTTCTCACCTACGATCGCAAGGTTGCGACGGTCTCCCACTACAAGCGATTTCAAATCCCGAAGAAAACCGGCGGCCTGCGCACGGTGTCGGCACCGATGCCGCGGCTCAAGCGCGCGCAATACTGGCTGCTCGAAAACGTCCTGGCCAAGATTGAGCCGCACGAGGCAGCCCACGGTTTTCGTCCCGGCCGCTCGATCCTGACCAACGCGGCGCCGCACACCGGCAAGGCGGTGGTCATCAATTTCGACCTCAAGGACTTCTTTCCTTCGATCAAGTTCAATCGCGTCAAGGGCCTGTTCGCCTCGTTCGGCTATCCGGAAGCGCAAGCGGCCGTATTCGCGATGCTGGCAACCGAGGCCGACCGGCAGGCCCTCGAACTCGACGGTCAGGTCTGGCACGTCGCGACCGGCGAGCGCGCGCTGCCGCAAGGTGCACCGACCAGCCCGGCGATCACCAACCTGCTCTGCCGCCGCCTCGACCGCCGCCTCGCCGGCGCCGCGCGCAAGAACGGCTTTGCCTATACGCGCTATGCCGATGACCTGACGTTTTCAGCCGCAGCGTTCGACAAGGCCGCCCTCGACAGATTGATGAAGACCGTGCGCTTCGTGGTCGGCGAGGAAGGCTTTGCCGTCAACGAGGCCAAGACCCGAGTGATGCACAAGGGCCGCCACCAGGAAGTGACGGGTCTGACCGTCAATGACGGTGTCAGCGTCAGCCGCCGCGAGAGGCGCAAGTTCCGTGCCTATTTGCACAACGCCGGGAAGGAACAACCGTCGAAACCGTGGCGGCGCGGGTCGCCGGCTGCCAGTGCGCTCGGCTACGCACAGTTCCTGAGTATGGTCGACCGCGATGGCGCACGTAGCCTTGCCGATCGGGCTTACGCTCTGTTCGCCGACCCGGCCGGATCCGACAGGCAAGGACATGGCGGATCACGGCGACGCGCGTTTCGCAAGAGCGCGGCAGCCGGCGAGGCACCGCGCGACGAATGGTGGACGCCGCGGCCGATCGAGCCGCCGGTCCAACCGCCGGAACTCGACCAGCCGGCCACGCCACATGTCGCCGTGCCGAGCGTCGGCCGGACGCGCGATCAGCAGCCGCAACAAGACCCCCGGCCAGGAAACATGACAGCCCAAACGCCGGCATCGCAACCGGGCCGATCGTGGCTAGCCGCGCTCCGCCCCTGGCGCATCCCGATTACATTGGCGTTTGCGGTGTTCGGGTTTTTCAACCCGATCGGGGCGGTGCTGACCGGTCTTGCGATCTACCTGTTTTGGTTCCACCGCCCGTCGTAGGTTGCAGGCAGCCTACAGCACTGCGTCATATAAACTGTGGCCCTGGGCATTGGCGTTCGCACGCCAACAAAACGTCTGCACGGCCCAATGCCCCTCACCCTAACCCTCTCCCCGTGAAGTAGGGGAGAGGGAACTCGGCCCGTCGTTTTGCCAAAGACCGGTGCGTCGCGGCACGACCGGATTTCCCCTCCCTTCGGCGCGTACGGGGAGACGGTTAGGGTGAGGGGCATTGGGCCGTGCAGATAAACTATGGCCTGCAATTCCAGACCACCATTCAAGGTGTTAGGGAACACTACATCTTTTTGAGATCATTCATCGCGGTATCGATCTGCTGTTGCAGGTTGGCGAACGCCTGTTCGTTGGCCTTGCGTGTCGTCTCGGCCAGCTCGGTCATCAGCGTCAGGGATTTTTCGAAGGCGGCACCGTAGATTTCGGCCTGCTTCTTGGCGAAGTCCTGGGGTGAGGTGGATGAAAGCGACTGGGCCTGCTTTTGCGCGGTTTCAGTCATCGCCTCGAAGATCTGCATCTGTTTTTCATAGACGCTTTTGTTCGCCTCCATCGCCGCCTTGTTGGCTGCCATCACCGCTTCCATGTTGCGCTTGTTGGCCTCCATCAGCGACTGGACGTCGAGGCCCTTCGATGCCAGCGGCGCGAATGCCGATTGAAACTGATCCGGCGAGAACATCTTCGACATCTGCTGGGGGTCGAACATCTTCATCATCTCGGCGGGGTCGAAGGGGAATTTAAACGCCATGCTCGGGACTCCTGGGCTGCAACAAGCGACTTCTATCAATTTCAGTGATCGGATAGCGCCGGCCGGGATGACTGGTGGATCGGCCGCGCCGGTTCCGCGTCACCGTAGGACAGGGCGGCATGTGCCGGCAAGCAGGCTTTCGCGAATGTCCTCAATGGTCGCGGTGATGGAGCACGCGACCGATCGTGTTCATGAGCAGTTGTGCCGCCAGGATGGTGGTCGAGCCCGTAGGGTCGTAATCGGGTGCGACCTCGACGAGATCGATACCGACGATATTGCCACGCCGGGCCAGGCCGTCGAGCAGTTCGAGGATTTCATAGTAGAGAAAGCCGCCATGGCTCGGCGTGCCGGTGCCGGGTGCGATCGACGGGTCGAAGGCATCAATGTCGATTGTGAGATAATAGCGCCGCCGCTCCGGAATGCGCCCGAGCACGCCGTCGACGCCCAGCGTGCGGAACTGGCGCACAGAAAGAATGTCGGAGCCCATCCGCCTGGCATCCTCATAGCCCTCGCGCGCGGTCGACGAGACGTTGCGGATGCCAAGCTGGGTCAGGCCGGTGACGTAGTCCTTTTCAGCCGCGCGCCGCATCGGGTTGCCGTGGCCGTAGCGCACCCCGTGACGCTCGTCAACGAAATCGAGATGCGCGTCGATCTGGACGATATGGATCGGTTCCTGGCCTTCAAACGCGTTGATACAAGGGATGTTGATCGAGTGGTCGCCGCCGAGAACCACCGGCAGGGCATCGGCGCCAAGGATCGCTCGCACGCCGGCCTCGATGTTGGCGTGGCTGTTGATGGTGTCGGTATGGACGATGTCGGCATCGCCGATGTCGATGAGCTTGAACCGGCCTTCAGGCAGATAGGTGACATCGTCCTCGTGGTCGTAGGCGCCGGCGTGGCCGAACGCGAACAGCGTCGAGGCCTCGCGGATGCCGCGCGGTCCCTGGCGCGCGCCGGCCCGCCACTGGGTGCCGAAATCGAAGGGCGCGCCGAGCACGGCGACATCGGCATCGATCGCGCCCCAGTCGGCGACATATGGCCATTTGCCGAACGTGCAGATCCCGACGAACGGCAGGTTCAGCCGGCCGCCTTCGTAATCGTGTTCGCCCATATCATTCCTATCGCGTTGCCGGGGCCAAGCGCGAAACACGCGCACTGGAAGCAGGTATCGCGAGCACCCGTCGCTGTGCTCGAATGTGTTGCCGCTTCAAGGTATTGACGTGACCCGTGCCGCGCAACTACTGAAGCCGGTCGCGAGTTAGCAGGAGAAGGTTATGGCGGAAACGCAGCCGACGGTTGTTAATTCCTGGAACGAGTGGGATCCGCTGCGCCATGTCATCGTCGGTGTCGCCAATGGTGGCTGCATTCCGCCGCCGGAACCGGCACTCGATGCCAAGGTGCCGGAGGATTCCGACATGCGCGGCCAGTGGGGGCCGCGCCCGCCCGAATCGGTCGATCACGCCAACGAGCAGCTTGACGGGTTTGCCAAAATCCTCGAACAGCGCGGCATCCGGGTCGACCGGCCGACACCGATCGATTTCAACCAGCCGGTCGCGACGCCGGACTGGCAGACGGGTTCGATGTTCGGCACGATGCCGCCGCGCGATGTGCTGCTGACCGTCGGCAGCGAGATCCTCGAGGCGACGATGTCCTATCGCTGCCGCTGGTTCGAATACCTGTGCTATCGCCCGCTCCTGCAGCGCTATTACGACGAAGATCCGAACATGCGCCATGAGGCGGCGCCCAAGCCGCGGCTGACCGATGCCGATTACCGGCCGGACTATCTCTCAGACAAGATCGGTGTCGAGCAGCGCCTGAAGTGGACGGCGGAAAAATTCTTCGTCACGACCGAAGAGGAACCGTTGTTCGATGCAGCAGACGTGCTGAGATTTGGCAAGGATCTCGTCGTCCAGCACGGTTTTACGACCAACCTCAAGGGCATCGACTGGCTGCAGCGCCATTTCAAGGACCACCGCGTACACGCCGTCAATTTCCCTGGTGATCCCTATCCGATCCACATCGACGCAACGTTCACGCCGCTCAGGCCCGGATTGATCATCAACAATCCGGAACGCAGACTGCCCGACGAGCAGCGCGCGCTGTTTGTGAAGAACGACTGGCAGATCATCGAGTCGGCCAGGCCTGCCCACAATGCACCACCACCGCTCTGCTATTCCTCGGTCTGGTTATCCATGAACGTGCTGGTGCTCGATCCCAAGACCGTCTGTGTCGAGGCGAGTGAGGTCCACCAGATGGATCAGCTCGACAAACTCGGTTTCGAGGTCGTGCCGGTGCCGTTCCGCGAAGCCTACGCTTTCGGTGGTGCCTTGCATTGTGCGACGACTGACGTCTATCGTGAGGGCACACTGGAGGACTACTTCCCGAACCAGCCATAGGCGGCGTGCGGCGTCGAAGGATGCCGATCGGGACGGTTGCAGTGCAAAAATGGCCGCTCGCCAACAAGCCGAACCGCCCGGAGCAGCCGACGCTGGCGGATACGACCTGCACGAGACGCGGCTGATTTTCGAAGATTGGAGGAAATTCGAGGCTGCCTGGGTAAGATTCAGGCCAATCAAAGCTTGTGCGAAGAAATATCCGTCCGTACGATGCGGCCGGTTTGGCAGGTATGGTTGCAGGCTGTCCAATCGTTAACTAAACAAGGCCCCCACAACAATAATCAACGGGGCTCGTATCACTCGGGAGGAAAAGATCGCTAGTACGACAGAGATGCCGTTTGTGCGATTTGAAAACGTTCAGAAGAGCTACGACGGCGAGACGCTGGTCGTTAAAAACCTAAATCTGGACGTCGAGAAGGGTGAGTTTCTGACCATGTTGGGCCCATCCGGGTCCGGCAAGACCACCTGTCTGATGATGCTCGCAGGCTTCGAGCCGGCGACCCACGGTGAGATCTATCTCAACGGCGAGCCGATCAACAACGTGCCGCCGAACAAGCGCGGCATCGGCATGGTGTTCCAGAACTATGCGCTGTTCCCACATATGTCGGTTGCCGAAAACCTCGCCTTCCCGCTGCAGGTTCGCCATCACAAGCGGGCCGAGATCAAGGAACGCGTCGATCGGGCCCTCGACATGGTTGAGTTGGCCGGCTTCGGCGGCCGCCGTCCGGCGCAATTGTCGGGTGGCCAGCAGCAACGCGTGGCGGTTGCCCGCGCGCTGGTCTTCGAGCCCGACCTCGTTTTGATGGACGAGCCGCTCGGCGCCCTCGACAAGCAGCTGCGTGAGCAGATGCAATACGAGATCAAGCACATTCACGAGCGCCTTGGTGTGTCTGTCGTCTACGTGACGCACGATCAATCCGAGGCGCTGACCATGTCGGACCGGATCGCCGTGTTCAACGATGGCGTCATCCAGCAGCTTTCGAGCCCGGACGACCTTTATGAGCGCCCGCAGAATAGCTTCGTTGCGCAGTTCATCGGCGAGAACAACAAGCTCTCAGGAACGGTCAAGGAATTGAACGGTTCGGCCTGTTCGGTCGAGCTGGCAACCGGCGAGATCATCACCGCAGATCCGATCAACGTTGCCAGGGCCGGCGAGCGGACGACGCTGTCGCTGCGCCCCGAGCGCGTCGAGATTGCACCGGGCGAAAACGAAGTGCCGAATGTCCTCAATGGCGAGATACATGAGTTGATTTATCTCGGCGATCACATTCGCGCTGTTCTCAAAGTCGCCGACGCCAAGGAGTTCATCGTCAAGGTGCCGAACAACGCCGGCCACAAGACCGTTGCCGAGGGCGACAAGGTCCAGGTCGGCTGGCAGACGGAAGACTGCCGGGCGCTTGATCCAATCGACGCAGCTTGAAATTTGAGAGATGGCAGCGCTGTCGCCAATAACGACGGCGCACCATGAACCGATCCGGAAGATATCGGATCAACATCGAAGGGAGTTAAATATGACAATCAAACGAAGCCTGTTGGCTGCTTCGCTGGCCATCGGCGCGGGATTTGCGCTGTCGGCACCGGCGGCCGCCCAGTCGGCCTGTTCGAAGCCCGGCGAAATCACCGTCGTCTCTTGGGGCGGCGCCTATACCAAATCGCAGGTCGAGGCCTATCACAAGCCGTTCATGAAGGATTGCGACGGCGCCAAGATCAAGTCGCAGGACTACAACGGCGGTATTGCCGAGATCAAAGCTCAGGTCGAAGGCAAGAAGGTCGTCTGGGACATCGTAGATGTCGAATTGTCCGACGCGATCCGTGCCTGCGATGAAGGCCTGATCGAAACCATCGACCACTCGGCGCTGCCGAAGGGCGATGACGGCACTCCAGCTACGGAAGACTTTATCGAGGGCACGCTCTATGACTGTGCCGTTGCCAACATCGTCTGGTCGACGATTTATGCCTACGACAAGACCAAATTCACGGGCGATGCGCCGAAGACGATTGGCGATTTCTTCGACCTGAAGAAGTTCCCCGGCAAGCGTGGCATGCGCAAAGGCGCCAAAGTCAATCTCGAATTCGCTCTGATGGCAGACGGCGTGCCTGCGAAGGACGTCTACAAGGTGCTGGCGACCAAAGAAGGCATCGATCGGGCGTTCGCGAAGCTCGACACGATCAAGCAGTCGGTGGTGTGGTGGACTGCTGGTGCACAGCCGCCGCAGTTGCTGGCTGACGGCGAAGTGGCCATGACCACGGCCTACAACGGACGCATCTTCAATGCGGTGGCAGGTGAAGGCAAGCCGTTCGAAATCATCTGGGACGGCCAGGTCTGGGATCTCGACCTCTGGGTTATTCCGAAGGGCGCGCCCAACAAGGAACTGGCGATGGACTTCCTGAAGTACTCAACGAGTACGAAGGCGCTGGCCGCCCAGGCCTCGTGGATCTCGTACGGTCCTTCGCGCAAATCCTCGGCGCCGCTGGTTGGCAAATACCACAACAAGGACATTGATATGGGTCCGCAGATGCCGACGGCACCAGACAATCTCAAAAATGCCGTCCAGAACAACTTCGAGTTCTGGGCCGACAACGCTGACCAGCTGAAAGAGCGTTTCAACGCCTGGCTGGCCAAGGGCTAAGTTCAGAGGTTCGACAAATTGAGGCGGCACGGGCTTCGGCCCGTGTCGCACCCGCCGACAATTAATAAGTTTGCCGACCAGGTTTGCGATGTCAGATATCACGGCCGATCAAATTCGAGATGCATCGCAGACTGCCGCCACCAGTGAGCCATTGTTGGCGGCCGATGGCGTACCGCTCAAGCTCAAGCTCGCCCAGACCACGCGGGCCGCTAGGCGACGGGCGTTTATGCTCACGCTTCCGCTGGTGCTTTTTGTTCTGATATCTTTCGTGCTCCCGATCGGGGAGATGCTGGTCAAGTCGTTCTACAACCCGACCGGCTCAAGCGTGGTGCCGACCTTCGCCGAGGCGATCGACAAGTGGGACGGCAAGGGATTGCCGCCGGAAGAGGTCTTCGAGGTTTTCGTCAAGGACCTGGCACGTGCCCGCAAGGTGCGCGAAGTCGGCAAGACGGTCGGCAATCTCGCGACGCGGGTGAATTACGAACTTCCGGGCTCGCGCAGCCTCGTGACCAAATCGGCGCGCAGAGCAGGCCGGATCAAGCAGGGGCCGTACAAGGAAGCACTGCTCGCGATCGACAAGCGCTGGGCCGACCCGGAAGTCTGGAAAGTGCTGCAGCGCGCGACCAGCGATGTCACGCTGTCGTTCTATCTGGCAGCCCTCGACCGGCGTTACGATGCCAACAACGCGATCGTACAGGCCGACGAACTCTACCGGATCTATATTCCGATCCTCTGGAAGACGCTGTGGCTATCGGCCTTCATTACGTTGATGTGTTTCCTGCTCGCCTATCCGGTCTCGTTCCTGCTTTCGACATTGCCGCTCAGGACATCGAACCTCTTGATGATCCTTGTCCTCTTGCCGTTCTGGACGTCGCTCTTGGTGCGCACCACGGCCTGGATCGCGATGCTGCAGACCGAGGGCGTGCTGAACGACCTGTTCGTGGCGCTGGGTTTCATCCCAGACGATGGGCGCATCCAGATGATCTACAATCAGACCGGCACCGTGATTGCCATGGTCCACATCCTGCTGCCCTTCATGATCTTGCCGCTCTACTCGGTGATGAAGACCATCCCGCCGAGCTACATGCGTGCTGCGAGATCGATGGGCGCGAGTAACAGTTACGCCTTCTTCCGGATCTATTTCCCGCTGACGACGCCTGGCATTGCGGCGGGCACGCTGCTCGTCTTCATCCTGGCCATCGGTTATTACATCACGCCGGCACTGGTCGGCGGCAACGACGGTATCCTGATCTCAAACCTGATCGCCGACCACATCAAGAGTACGCTCAACTGGAGCCTTGGTGCCGCGCTCGGCTCGATCCTGCTCGTTATCGTGCTCGTGCTCTACTGGCTCTACAACCGGCTGGTTGGCATCGACAATCTCAAATTCGGATGAGGGCCGGTTCAAGATGACATTCACCAGGCGCCTCAAAGCACCCGCATTCCTCATCCTGATCGCCGCGACGCTTGCGTTTTTCGGTTACACGCAATCGATTCCGGGCACAATCGGCTTCTTCATCATCTTCTCTATCCCTTACTTTTGCATGCGTGAACTGCCGCCCTACGCGAGCACGGGTGAGCGAATTTGGGAATACGCGTTTCTTGCCATCTGCACGTTCATCTTCATCTTCCTGATCACGCCGATCCTCGTGATCATGCCTCTGTCGCTGAACGCTGAGCCCTATTTCACGTTCACCGATGGCATGCTGGCATTCGACCAGGACGCCTATTCATGGCGCTGGTACAAGGACATTTTCAGGTTCGGCATGACGGAACCCGATGCCACCGGATCCGGCTGGTGGTCGGACATGTGGAGCAACTCGGTCTGGATCGGGGCGTTTCGCAACTCGTTTTTCATCGCAACCATGGCGACCCTGCTCGCGACTGCCTTTGGCACACTTGCAGCTCTTGGCCTGTCGCGCCGGGAAATGCCGTTCCGGACCGCGATCACCAGCCTGCTGATCTCGCCGATGATCGTGCCGCTGGTGATCACCGCGACGGGCATGTTCTTCTTCTACGCCAAGAAGGATATTTTCCCATTCTATCCGGACGGCCTGGTCAACACCTATCCGGGCCTGATCCTCGCCCACGCCACGCTTGGCGTGCCGTTCGTGATCATCACGGTGACGGCGACGTTGACGGGTTTCGACCAGTCGCTGATTCGCGCCTCGCAGGGCCTTGGCGCAAACGGCTTTACGACCTTCCGCAAGGTGATCATGCCGCTGATCCTGCCGGGCATGATTTCGGGCGCGCTCTTCGCCTTCATCACGTCGCTGGACGAGGTCGTCGCGGTGATCTTCCTGGCAGACGTCGACCAGCGTACGATCCCGCGTCAGATGTTCTCCGGCATTCGCGAGCAGATCAGCCCGACGATCCTGGCCGTTGCGACGGTGCTGGTACTGCTCTCGATTGCGCTTCTGACCACGATCGAGCTGTTACGGCGGCGCACCGAGCGGTTGCGTGGGCTGAGCCCAGGCTAGGTCACAGCACTGACGGCATCCACAATTGCTTTGGTCGCCTTTTCGATGTCGGCGCATGTGTGTTCGGCTGTCACGGAGCAGCGCAAGCGCGCTTTACCTGGTGGCGCGACGGGATAAGGCACTCCTTGTACAAATACGCCTCTCTCGTAACAGGCATGAGCGAGTTCAGCCGCGCGCATGTCATCGCCACAAAAGACCGGAACGATAGGCGTTTGTGTCCGGGCAGTGTCAATTCCGGCCTCGTTGAGCAGACGCCGCAGACGGGTTGCGTTTTCATGCAGTTGGCGAATGCGCTCGGGCTCGGCCTCTATGACATCCAAAGCAGCAATTGCGGCCGCGGCGTTTGCCGGTGACAGGGCTGCTGAATAAATGAAGCCTCTGCCCTGATGCTTAAGATAGTCGACAATCTTGGCGCTTGCGCAGACATAGCCGCCAACACTCGGGATCGCCTTTGACAGTGCCCCCATTTTGATGTCGACCACTTCGGGCGCTAGGCCGAAGTGCTCCTCAATCCCGCGACCCGTTGCACCGATCACGCCAAGTGCATGCGCTTCATCGACCATGAGCAAGGCGCCGTATGAGCGACAGAGTTCTGCAACAGCGGGAAGGTTCTGGATGTCGCCGTCCATCGAGAACACCGCGTCGCACACGACCAGCACATTCGAGCCAGGCGTGACACGTCTCAACCGCTCAGCCAGATGATCCGGATCATTGTGCTTGAAGCGCATGAACTTGGCTCCGGATAGTCGACATCCGTCTACAATCGAAGCGTGGTTCAGCTTGTCGCCGATGACAAAGTCGCCGCGGCCAACGAGTGCTGCGATGGTCGAAACGTTGGCCAGATAACCGCTGTTGAAAGTCAGGCAGGCCTCGGCTCCCTTGAACGCTGCAATTCGTTCCTCGAGGAGGCGGTGAAGCTCAGTTGTGCCGGCCAGCAATCGTACGCCGCCTGTCCCGGTTCCGTGATCCCGAATGGCGGCGACAGCTGCTGCTTCTATACGTGGATGGCCGAGCAGGCCGAGATAGGAACAGGAGGCAAGCGAAATCAACTCGCCGGATCCTCCAAGCCGGATGCGACCCGGCGCCGTCCGTGTGATCTCCGCAGCGTAGTTGTAAATGCCGGCGCGGCGGGCGCGCTCCAGCGGCCAGGTCGTGGGCGGCAGCTGGAAGCCGCGAGGGCGGCGCTGATCCCGCACCGCCTCAAACAATGACCTTCTCCGGTCCTTCCAAATGTCTGTGAGCCTTCAGCCACTGCTCTTTCCAGGCAAGCGGCGGTGTGGAGAGGCCCCTGAGAAACGGGACGATCTTGTCCTGTACAAAAACCTCGGCTGCCGTCGGCTCCGGTTTGCGATGGATGAACTCCAGCACGAACGCGAAGATGATGCCGACAATCGCGATGACAATGCCGACCACCGGAATGAAGGAAGCGACCTCTTCTCCGGCCGCAAGAGCATAGATCGTGCTGCCGGCGGCAATCACCAAGCAGGTCGCATTGGCTGCCTCCTGGAGAATATCCAGGGCCTTGATGGCGGCAGGCTGGCCGGTTTTGAAGTCGTTGGCAATCTCCTCGCCCGTCGCCCAGCAGGCGACGCCCAGGGCCAGGATGCCCATGAAATCGGCGAACGCCTCAGAGACGTCGGCTATATTGGACCAAACCTTGCCGGCTTCAGCAACAGAGCCTTCACCGGTTATGGATTCTGCGCCGCTACGACCGAAATTCTCTAGCGACGTGTCCGGCGCCGGCGTCTCTTCGCCGCCTCCCCGGCCGCTACGCTCGGCCTGTTCGGCATTGGCGCGATTGTCGGCTACTTCAACCACCGACTGGCCGTCGTTGCGTTGCTGTAGTTCAATCCCGTCGCGTTGTGCTGCGGGTGTTTCGCTGTCAGGGTCGGTGACGTTCTTTGCCTTCATGTAGTCGGCGAAGTTGGCGAACAACTGTGACACGCCATCGACGATATCCGTGATGGCCTGAACTTTTTCGGACGTCCGCATCTCCTTCCAGTGCATTGCCGCTTCGACGACCACCGCCATGCTGACCGCGAACGAAGCGCCAAGCATGGCGACCCCGCAGACCTTCGCTATTCGTGGGTTGGCTTCGGCCCAGGCCTTCAGCTGCCTGGTCATCGGCGCGCCGCGCAACTCATGCATGATTTCGGTCAGGCTCGACACCGATGCGCCCAACCGTTCGACCAGTGCATTTTCGTCTTCTGCCTCAAGCTCCTTCAGGGCCGCCGCGAGGTCTTTTTCAGCTTGCGCCTGGGCGGCCGGGGACCATTTGAGGTTCCCCGCCTTTACCATGGCAAAGTACTGGCGAAGGAACTGCTTGAGCAGGTCCTCCGTCGTCTTTCTATTCTGACTGGGCTTGAAGTTGGTCCGAACGGTCTTTAGGCGCTCGTCCAAAATTGCACGATAAAGGGCGGTTGCATACGAGGCCTTGCCCTCGCCCTTCAGTGGTACGACCTTGTCTGGATCGAGAGCGTCCAGCATCGTGACGAGATTGGTCAGCCTCGCCGAGCCTGCCGTCGTCGTTTGTGCGGCCAGGCTTCGGATATTGTCCGGCTGGAGGCAGTACTTGTAGAGCTTTGGCGCCCAGGTCTTGCCGTTGGTGAGATAAGGCTTCAGCCCCGGCATCATCCGAATGTAATTCTCGCGTGTGATCTCAGCCATGGCCGCCGTGTATCCCTTGTCCTGGGATAGACAGCCCGGCCCACCGCCCTGCCAGTAGTAGTCCAGGCGACTTTTCCAATCGCCGACGGAGGCATACATCTGCTTGATCTTGGCATCTTTTGCGCCCGCGAAAGCCTGCCCCAGACTTGCCATGGCGAAGCGATCCCTCAGAAAGGTGCGGACAATCGCCTGATTGGCCAGACCCTTTTCCGTGACCGTCAGCTGATCTCCCGCACCCTGCTGCGTTTCGCCGAACCATTTCAGCTGATCTTCAGGGAGCGCGAAAATCATCATGTTCTGCAGCGTGGCAAAGTTGTCTCGATGCAGGTTGGCGAGATCCGGGGTCGGCAACATGTAGAGGGCCTCGACCGAGGTCGCGCCGATGTCGATCGCAATGGCTGGGGCTAATTCCGCATCCGGAGCGTTACCCTCGACGGGTAATTCCAGCAAAGCCGTATCAATTGGCGCGCTCAAGTGCTCTTGCGTCAAACCGTCGATCATCGGGGCCATGGCGCCGACGTCTTTGTAGGTCCCAAGCAACGTGTAGCCGAGGCCGCGATGCAGCGGCTTGTTTTGATCATATTCGTAGAGGTGGCCGGTGAAATCTCTGAAGTTCGCTGCAAACTCGATCGTCGCTGACTTCCATTTGCCGTTGGTCCAGGCGAGGAAATTATTGCTCCATTCGATGTCTACGGTAAGCCGGCGCCAGCCGTTCTTGTCCGGTTTTGTCACGCCGAACGTGACGCTGACGTGTTTCGGGTCCAACGGCTGTCCGTGAGCATCAAGCAGTTCGCCGTATCTGACCTTGGCTCCTTGTGGATCGATTTTGTAGCCCCAAACGAAGGTGTACCAGGGGATCTTCTTGTGGTGCACGTCAACGTAGTGGGTGTCGAAGGTGAGCCGCGTATAAACCGAGACCGGTGTCGCCGCGCCGTTGCTTTGGATCACGCCATGGGCTTCGGACAAGTCATCGGAAAAGCGCAGCTTTCCATGTTCGCGACGGCCATTGCTGTCCATGCGGGTCCAGCTCAGGTGCTGTCCCTCCTGGTGGGAGTTCACCGGTTTCCCGGCGATGAACAGGCGGCCGTTCATCATGCTCATGTGCGCCAGATCACCGGACAAGGGCCGGTCTGATTCCACCGCCACCGCCTCCATGCGCGGATGGACGAGATCGTCGAGATCCGGCTTCAGCGGTGTCGGCTGCCCTCGCCCCCGGCCGGCCCGCGCTTGCGGATCTGCCAGCATTTTCAGTGTGGCATCGATGACGGGTTTGCCGAAGGCCTTCTCGAGCATGGGTGCGGCGCCGCGCAGGGCTTCCGACAATTTCACTTGCTCAGCGAGTTGCAAATTGCCGTCGATGTTGCGAGCCAGCTGTCGCGTCGTCAGCTCTGGGTAGTCCAACAGCGTGCAATAACCGTCCGTCCAGATGCTGCGCTCACCATCTTCCAGGCGGAGAGTATATCCCGGCCGGGCTTCCTCTTCTGCAACCTCATGATGACTGATCTCGCGGACCACCTCCAAATCGCAGATGTCTCGAGAGCCAAGCGCGCTCTTGCGCCATTTCCAGACCACGTCTCCAACCTGCAGCATGCCCACGCGCAGGTGCGGCAGTAACGCCCGTGTCGCCTCCGGGTCGACGCTGCACCAGCCACGCTGGGTCATGACCGCATGGTCCCTTGAGATAAAGGCCGCGCCACCGTTCAGGCCGTAGACTCCCGTCACCGCCGGATTGACGACAATGTCCCCTGCCACCGTCGAAATCCCGCCGGAGCCGTTGACGACGCGTGTCCCAGGCGTGATTTCCTCAACCGGAACCCACTCGCCGGCTTCGGTCAAAACCCTGACACCGGCCAACACGCAGCCCCCACCGCCGCCAGATGACTTCACATTGTCCGGCCCGTGCCCCGAATAAAGACCGAGGGACGCGGCGCCAGTCGGGCTCTTGATCCAACCGTACACCCCGGATCCGTAGTAGGTGGTCGTCTTGCCGGGAACGTTGTAGCAGGGGCTTGCGCCGGTCTGTAAACTAGAACCCGGTGCGCATTCGCGATGACCGGGCCCGGTTCTGGAGTAGTTGCTGTTTACCGCCCGCGACACGCCGCCGTTGAGGGCCGAGTAAAACGGCCCGTTCTGGTTCATCCCCGGTGCGAGTTCATGGAACCACTGGATCTTGTCCCAGTTGTCGACGCCTGTGGCGTGCCAGTATGCCGACTTGCGCCAGTTATCAAGCAGCGCGTGGGTTGTTCTGAACCCCGGATCCCAATGGCTGAGCAGCAGAAGGTAAACCTTTGCGGGGAAAATCGAGTGGGAATGGGGATTATGCTGCAGCCGTATAACAAATAGATCGAACTGATCGGTCCTCCCCCGGTTTTGCAGCACGAGCCGCGCAGCTTGTTCCGGATCAGCGAACGCGGGTTTCAGTTCATCCTTCTGCATCATGTATTTCAAGAACAAAAGATTGCCGATCGGATTTGAAAACGCATCAACCTGTTGTGCTATATCGTTATAGGAGATGTTTTTTATGGTTTTATTGAAGCCCCAACGGCTGGTGAGAGATAGAATGAAACAAGCATACCTGATAGAGAAATCGGACATTTCCTTCTTTTGAGCGGCGCTGATGCCGGGTATATCAAGCTTTCCTGCCTCGCCAAAAAAAGTACCGTTTACCCCTGCGTTCGCTACCTTGACGGCCGCTTCGAACTCGCTGCGCAGGAAGTCTTCCGGTGGCGCGACGAGACTTTCAACGTGTTTTTCGATATCGCCGAATGTCAAAGTGGCCACGATGCAACTCCTTTATTGATCAATTCCTGATTGTGTAACCAGGCTGGCGCCAATGGTAGTCGGCCAGCTGCATTTGCAACAGTTCAAGCAGGTTTCTTCTCAAAGTGTTTTTGTGCGTTTGCGCGCTGCTTGATCCATTCTTCAGGCGGCGCAGCAAGACTTCGCAGGAACGGGATGCAGTGATCCTTGACGAAGGTTTCCTCCGGCGTGGGCGGTGGCTTGCGGTGAATGAATATCAGGGCGAACGCGATCACGATTCCGATCACGGCAGCAACGGCACCCACGATCGGAATGCAGGAAGCCACCTCGGCGCCGGCCAGCGCTGCGATGCCAAGGCCTGCGGTGGCCAGAAATGCGACGCCGTTGGAAACCTCGGAAACTATGTCCAGCGCCTTGATCGCCACCGGCTGATCTGTGGCGAAATCGTTGGCAATCTGAAATCCGGTCGCAACGCAGGCACCGGCCATGGCGAGCGCTCCGAGTGCCGCAGCAAAACCCCCTGAAACATCTGCAATTTCCGTCCACCGCGTCGTGGCAGCTTCCAGTTCCTCGCCTTCCGAGACCGTGTTGGCCGTGGTTTGCCCGGCGCGGGTGAGCAGCGGTGCATCGAGATCGCCTGTTTCCGGGTCCGAGATGCGGGTCGTCTCATCTCCTGGTGTAATGAGGTCCTGCTTACCCATCGCATCCGAAATCTCCTCGGCGGCATCGAACTGTTCGCTCGGGGTGCTGTCCGGATCCGTAAGCTTTTTGGCCGCCTTGTAGAGAGCGAACTTGTTGAAGAGTTTGGTGACCGAATACGCGATCGTGGTAATGGCCTGGGCTTTTTGGACCGGCGTCAAATGCTTCCAGTTCTGAATGGTCTGCATCAACGTTGACGCACCGAGGCAGAGCACGACCATCGTTGTTATGCCGCCCATAGCCTTACTGAATTTGGCAAATCTCGGATTTACTTTTGCAAAATCCGCGAGTCGCTTTGTGATAGGCTCGGATTTCATGTTGACGAGCAACGTCGCGAGGTCGCTCGTTATCGCGGTCATGTGCACCATCTTGGCATCCAAGGTGTCGATGCCTTCCGACGCCATATAGGCTTTCAGGTCTTTCTCAGCGGCGCTGCGGATGCTGGTGTCCCAATTGCCGCTGCCGTCTAGCAATTCGGTGAAATACTGTTTGAAGAACATGGTCAGGACTTCCGCCATGTCCTCTTTGTTCGTGGCCTTGAAATTCTTTGAAACATGAATGAGCTTCATGTTGAGGATCATTTCATAGAGAGCCACGCCGTACGATACCGTCCGGTCTCCGACCTTGACCGTCTGCGTCGGCGAAAGCGCGTGCAGCATTGTCGCCAGGTGGTTGATCGCGCCTTTGCCGCCGCTGGCCATGTCCTCCGCTGCGAGGCCGTTCAGCGTTGCCGGGTTTATGCAATAGAGATAGAGCTGCCGTGCCCAATACTCAGGCCGGTCGTCGAGATAGGCCTGAAGCCCCGCCGCCAGCTTCACATAAGTGGCGTCCATGACCTTGGCGGTGGACAAATTGTAACCCTTGAGCTGCGCAAAGCAGCCCTTGCCGGGTCCCTGCCAGAAATAACTTAGTTTCTCGGAGGTTGCCTTGTCTCCGATCAGCTTTTGTATCTTGGGATCGGTGCTTTTCGAGTATGCAAGGGTCAGATATCCAAGGGAGAACTTGTTGACCAGAAATTCGTTGATGGTGGTGTTCTTCAAGGCAAGGTCGGCTTCCCGCTGTGTCAACTGTAGCCTCGGTCCAACCTTGGGCTTTGTTTCTCCGAAAAACTTCAGCTGCTTGTCGGGAATAGCATACAGCATCATGTTCTTTATTGTGGCGAAGGAATCCTTGTGCAGTTCGACCAGGTCCGGCGGTGGCAGCATGTAAAGTGCCGTGACCGAGAGCTTGGTCTGCCCCTTGAGGGCCATTGCTGCGGCGAGATCGGATTCCGGGAGCGAGGCCGGCACGGCTTCGGTGAATGCTCCGTCACCGGCGCTCGCCAATTGCAGTTCCGGCAGTAGCTGCGTATAGGCCGCAAGTGCCTCCCAGTTCTTGGCCTTGCCGTTGAGACTGAAGTGACGGCCCCGATACAAAGGTTTCGAAGCGTCGAATTCGTAAAGCGTTCCTGTCAGCGTGGCGTAGTTCAGAGAGAAATTGATTGTGGCGGCGATCCACTTTCCTTTTTGCCAGGCGACCCGGTGTCGATCCCATTCGATGTTGGCTGTGAGAAACTTCTCGCCGGCCTTGTTCGTCGTTGATGTGAAAGTCACGGCGACATGGGAGAGCGCAGCCCCATCGGGGTGCCGCAAGCGGCCCACGGCGACGTAACTGTCTCCGGGCCCCTTATCGAAGTCCACTTCGAAGTCGAACCAGTGAGTGTGGTCAGGTCCGAAGACGCATGCGTATTCGATCTTGGGCAGCGCTGTAAACGTTATGCGTTGTCCGTCCACGTCCATGACGCCAAAGCCGATGTCCCGGCGTGGCGTGAATGTGATGTGGCCGCTCTCGACAGCGCCCTTTGCCGTCGTGCGTGTCCAGTAAAGATCATCTCCCGTCACCTTGGTATGGACCGGCCGGTGATTGATGAACAGGGTGCCGTGATGAATGGCGATGTCGTCGAAATCCGGCGGCAGCTCCGGATCGCCCTCGGTCGGCAGTGCGATAAGCCTCGGAATGGTAAGGTCATGCAGATCGGCATAACGGCGAGGCTTGGGAGTGCGCGGCAGGCGGCCGGCCGCAAGGTCAGGCTCGGCCAGTACCGTCATGGCTGCATCAACCACATTCTTGCCGAAGGTCTGTTCGAGCAGCGGTCGTGCTTCGCGAAGATGTTCGCCAAGCAATACTTCCTCGGCGCCGGTCATCGTGTTGGAAATGTTGGAGGCGAGCCGGTGCGCACTCCATTCCGGATAGTTGATCAGGGCGCAATAGCCGTTCAGCCAGAAGGACGGACGGCCTTTGCGGACATGGGGGACTGCGACCTGCACTGTCCTGCCATTACTGAGATGTTGGACGTTTATCCGTGAAACCACTTCGAAGTTTGGGACCGGTTCGCCGTCTACGATCCGAATGCGGCGTATCACATCGCCGACTTTAAGGCGGCAGACTTTCAATTCAGGATTGGCGTCACGTGTGCTCTCCGGCGCCAGACTTGCCCAGCCTCGCAATGTTAGAACCGCCTGGTCGAGCGGCAAGAACGGGGCATCATCGTTGACGGCATAAAGTTCGTGCACATCCTTGATGATCGTTCCAGAAGATAGTTTGGAGATCCGCCCGTCAGCGTTGCGGATTTGGTCTTTCTCCCTGAGATCCAACCAAGATTTCTGTTCTCCGTCCGCCATCAGAACGGTAACTTCAGCGGTATTGGCATCTGCGGGAATTTCATGAATTCCAGGCTCGTGGCCAAGATGGTTCAAATCGCTATTGAAGACTTTGAACTCAGACGACAATCTAGACATAGTTCCCTCCTTCCTCGGCGAGACCGTCGAGGAGTTTTATGCTTTTTCAGCGCATTTGAACGAGGCGTTCGCAGGAGCCAACAAATTTTCCCGCACCAGCCGACAAGCAATTTCAGAAAGGCGCTGATGAGCAGCGCCGTCGATTGTCAACGTGGCCATCATTGCTATCCAAGCTATCGAGCAGATTTCATGAGCAGCCAGAACGGCTGACAAAAACAATCGGCGCTGCAACAGTTTACTTGTCCACCTCGCAGGTGAGGTGTTTTCGACCGTGTATTGCCAATTCCGACATTAACCAAAGCGGTTCGCACTGTCATCTATTGGAGCGCCGAAACCGTGATGCATTCTTTCAGCGCGTGGCATTGCAGCAGATGCGGCCATGGTCCCCATCCAGATCATAAAGACATTTTGCGCGTTAACAGATTGAGCGTATCGACGAACAAATTCACCGCGAGCACACGAGGCTGGCCCGCAGGTCCGGTATTCGTTGTCATCGAACTTTGCGTGCACGAGTTTGTGTACAATCGGGCCGGCAGCCCTGTCGCGAAGCGAACGCGGCGATCCGACCGTGCGTGACTTCGGCAGCCTGTGCTAAGCATCCTGATCTGATCCAACGAGGTTCGCTTTGCGCCAGCAGCCCCAACGCATTTACAAGATCTGTCCGCGGTCCGAATGGCAGGCAGCGGTCGAGGCCGGTCGGTTCCGTGGCTCGGCCGTTGATCTCGCCGACGGCTACATCCATTTCTCGACCGCGGACCAGGTCGGCGAAACGGCGGCCAAGCACTTTCGCGGACAAACCGATCTTTTGCTGATCGCTGTCGATGCCCTGGCGCTCGGCGATGCGCTGAAATGGGAGCCGTCACGGGGGGGCGACTTGTTTCCGCATCTCTATGGCCCACTCGAGACGCGCCATGCACTGGGGCTAGTGCTGCTCGAACTCGATGCAGAGGGCATACCGCGAATGCCGGAGGATCTCGGCCGATGATGACCAAGCTCGCCGGTCTGGCGCGGCCGATGCTGTTCTTGATGGAGCCCGAACGCGCGCATGAGATGACGTTGCGTGCGCTTGCAAGCGGCATGTTCTCGGGCGGGCATCAGCCGGACGACAAGCGTCTCGGTGTCGACATCTGGGGCCGCCGGCTACCCAATCCGATCGGTATTGCAGCCGGCTTCGACAAAAACGGACTCGTGCCCGACGTGATGATCCGGGTCGGCTTCGGATTTGCCGAGATCGGCACGGTGACGCCGATACCACAGGTTGGCAATCAAAAGCCGCGTGTGTTCCGCCTGATCCGTGATCGCGCGCTGATCAACCGGCTTGGCTTCAACAACTCCGGTCACATACGCGTCAAGGCCAATCTCAGATCCCGCGAAAAGAATGGCGTGATGGGCGTCAACGTCGGCGCCAACAAGGACAGCGACGACCGCGTCGGCGATTACGTCGCCGGCATCGATCAGTTCTACGGCGATGCCGACTATTTCATGATCAACATATCATCGCCGAACACGCCGCGCCTCCGTGATCTGCAGGCGCCGGCCGCACTGGATGAGCTGCTTGGTGCCGTGATGGCGGCGCGCGGGCGCCATATCGATGCGGGCGCTTCGCCCACACCGATTGCCGTCAAGATTGCACCGGATGTTGCGGTCGACGATCTGCCGGCGATCTGCGAGCGCTTCGAAGCCCATGGCGTCGATGCCATCGCTGTCTCGAACACGACGCTCGCCCGGCCGGCTGATATCGACCAGATGCTTGCCCGCGAGGCCGGTGGCTTGTCGGGCCGGCCGCTGTTCGAGCGATCGACCATCATGCTTGCCAAGGTCCATCAGTTGACCGGCGGCCGCATCCCGCTGATCGGCATCGGCGGCATCGAGTCGGGCGAGACCGCGCTGCAAAAGATCGAGGCCGGCGCCACCTTGATCCAGCTCTATACGGCGCTTGTTTACGAAGGCCCGAGCCTGATCGAACGCATCAAGGCGCATCTCGTTGCTGCGGTTGCTGCACGTGGTGCTGCATCCGTCAGGGACCTTGTCGGCACGCGCGCGGCACAGTGGGCAGACCGGCCGATCGAATAAAGTGCCGGGCGGCAACAATCTGGCCTGCTAAAGGCACGGCGCCAAGCAATTCGTTGACATGCTGCCGGGAGCGGATATTTTGACGTCTGATCGTCGCCTTTCGTGTGGTCAAAACCTTCTGCCAGATCCAACTTAGGTACTCCGCGATTTCGACCCGGAGTGCGGCAGCCATTCATTGCTACATCGTCTGCGCAATCGAACGCATATCGTGTTTCCGTGTGTGCCATAAACGGCATCTTCGCCTACGGTGACCGCTCACCGGCGGTCGATCGCCGCGAACTCGTGCGCACGCGCGATCACATGGCAGCACGCGGGCCGGACGGCAACGGCCTGTGGCTGTCGCCGGATCGGCGTATCGGGCTTGGCCATCAGCGCCTGGCGATCATAGATCCGTCACCGGCGGCAGGCCAGCCGATGGTTGGCGACAATGGCAACCTCATCATCGTTTTCAACGGCGAGATCTACAACTTTCCCGCCATCCGCCGTTCGCTCATCGAGCGGGGCGCCAGATTTGCAACCCGGTCGGACACCGAGGTTCTGCTGAACCTTTACGCTCTCAGGGGCAGTGACATGGTTCGTGACCTGCGCGGCATGTTCGCTCTCGCGATCTATGACCGGCATCGCGAGCGCCTTTTCCTCGTCCGCGATGCTTACGGCATCAAACCCCTCTATTACGCCGATGACGGCCACACGTTTCGGTTCGCCTCCCAGGTCAAGGCGTTGCAGGCGGGAGGCGGTCTTGGTCGCGCGCCAAGCCCGGCCGGCCGGACAGGGTTCTATTTGTTCGGCAGCGTGCCCGAGCCTTATACGCAATGGCGCGATATCCGGGCGCTGCCGGCTGGCTCTTGCCTGACCGTCGTGCGCGGTCGGACGCAGCGCGCACCGCAAACCCATCATTCGATTGCCCGCACGTTTGCCGAGGCTGAGCGCAATGCCAAGCCGCTCCGCTACGATGCGGCGACTGCGACGGTACGTGACGCCGTAGCCGATGCGGTTGACGCGCATTTGGCTGGCGATGCCGCGGTCGGTGTTCTGCTGTCAGCCGGTCTCGATTCCAGTGCCGTTGCAGCTCTGACGTCCAGTCAATCGGCGGCACTGCAAACCGTCACGGTCTCGTTCGAGGCATTCTCGGGCAGTGATAGCGACGAGGCGCCGGCTGCTGCGCGACTTGGCCAGATGCTCGGCTCGAGCCACATCTCCCGTGTCGTGACCGAAGCCGAGTTCGCGCGCGACCTGCCTGATATCCTGGCGGCGATGGACCAGCCGTCGATCGATGGCGTCAACATCTGGTTTGCCGCCAAAGCGGCGCGCGAGGCGGGCCTGAAGGTGGTGCTCACCGGCCTCGGTGGTGATGAATTGTTCGGCGGATATGCCTCGTTCCGCGATCTGCCCCGGCTTGTCCGTCTGCTGTCGCCGTTCACGGACCGGCCGAAGTTTACCGGTTTGGCGGATCGGGTGCTGGGCGCTTTGCCGAAGATCGGTCGGCCAGCCCATCCGAAGTTTGCCGGCCTGGCTCGGTTCGGTGGCTCCATGGCCGGTGCCTATCTCCTCAAGCGCGGCTTGTTCATGCCCTCGGAGCTTGCCGACGTCCTCGAACCGGAGTTGGTTCGCGCAGGCCTCGAAGAACTCGATGTCATCGGCCATATCGAGCAAGTGCTCGATCCGCGTCCTCACGACCCTTGGCTGCAGGTCGCCTGCCTGGAAAGTTCGCTCTATATGCGCAACCAGCTTCTGCGCGACGCCGACTGGGCCGGGATGGCGCACGGTGTCGAGGTACGCACGCCGTTTGCCGATACGCATTTGCTCGCCCGCATGGCACCGATCCTGGCCGCGTTACGGTCCCACAGCCCTGATACATTCAAGCGGCCCAAGGCCCTACTCGCCGACGCCGTGCGTGATCTCCTGCCGCCCGAGTTTCTGACGGGGCCGAAGCTCGGATTCGCAACGCCCATCGCGCACTGGCTGGCGACAGGCGGAGGGGACCACCGCTGGCGCAATTATCCGGCGCTTGCCACGCCATCATGTCCCTGGGCGCGCCGCTGGGCGGTGAGCTTGTCGGCCGCCTGACGATGTTCGATAGCTCGACGCAGCCAACCCCTTCGCCGTCATCGACGGCGAAACCGCTCAATGTGCTGTTCCTTGCGAGTGAGGCGCACGGTGCAACAGGCGGCATCGCACAATACAATCGCGACGTCATCGATGCTCTGTTGCTGCATGAAAACATCGACGGGATCGCGGTGCTCGTCCGGCACCTGCCGAGGGCGACCTTTCATGTGCCAAACGGCTGCCGCTACGATGCTCAAAGCGCGACTGGTCCAGCCTCGTTCATTGCGCGCAGTCTGTATCATGGGATCGCGGAGCGGTATGGCTTCATCTTCTGCGCGCATATCAATCTCTTCGGCCTTGCGGCGATCATCGGCCGCTTGCGCCGGACACCTGTCGTGCTGGCCATACATGGCATTGATGCCTGGCGGCAGCCGAACGCGTTACGCCTGATGCGACCTGTGGCTCGACCGGACCTCGTCTTGTCGGTCAGCGAATTCACCAAACAGCGCTACTTGGCCTGGTCGCAAACATCGCCGGATCGCGTGCGAGTGGTTCCCAACACCTGCCGCTTGATGCCGGCGGCGCCGCCGCTCACTCACCAGGCATTGCGGGACCGGTACGCGCTTCAGGGCCGCCCGGTGATCATGACGCTCGGCCGAATGGCAGCGCTCGAGCGCTCGAAAGGGTTTGATGAGGTCATCGAACTCCTGCCGCGATTGCGCACGATCCTGCCCGATCTGGTCTATATCGCCGCCGGTGACGGCGACGACAGACCTCGCCTCGAGGCAAAGGCCAAAGTGCTCGGGGTCCGTGATATGGTCGTGTTCACCGGCCACGTTCCCGAGGAGATGAAAGCAGCCCATTTGCAGTTGGCCGATGCCTTCGTGCTGGCGAGCCGTGGCGAAGGGTTCGGCATCGTGCTGCTCGAAGCGATGGCATGCGGCGTGCCGGTGGTCGCAAGTTCCCGGGACGGCACGCATGAAGCCGTCCGGGATGGCACGCTCGGAGTTGTTGCCGATCCTAGTGATCCCGATGATCTGCAATCCGGCATCCTGGCTGCCCTGGCAAGGCGCAAGGGGACGCCGGCCGGGCTCGCGCACTTTGCATTCCCGAATTTCGTGCACCGCATGCACGATGCGTTGGCTGGCGTCATCGAATCTCCTTGCTCAATCGATGCTGGTGTCGATGACCGAACGCTCACCAGCGCCGGACAGAGAGTGCCATGAAAGTCTGCATCGTCTCATCGTGCGGCGGCCATCTTGTTGAGGCCCGCGCCCTCGAGGCAGCTTACCGCGATCTCGATCATTTCTTCGTCATCAACGAACATGTCCTGCTGCCACCTGAAGCCCGCGAACGAACCTATTTGATCACGCACTCGGAGCGCGACTGGAGGTTCCTCGTCAATCTCGCCGAAGCCTTCCGGATCCTGAGACGCGAACGGCCCGACGTCATTCTGAGCACCGGGGCGGGGCCGGCCGTGCCCTTTGCCATTGTCGGCCGCCTGCTCTTTTCAATGCGCGTGGTATTCGTGGAAACGATTGCGCGCACAGAACGCCCGTCGCTCACCGGGCGCCTGATGTACTGGCTTGCGCATGAGTTCTTCTATCAGTGGCCAGGACTTGCCGGACACTATCGGCGCGGTCGGCTCGGAGGTCCGCTGCTGTGAGCACGTTCGTCGCCGTCGGCAACTTGCGCCTGCCGTTTCAGCGCCTGCTTGCTGCCGTCGGCGAACTTGCCCCCGCCCTGCCGCAACCGGTGATCGTGCAGTGCGGCCATACGCCATTCCAAGCGCCAGGCTGCATCGCTCACGACTTTGTCGAGCCTGGTCAATTCGAAAGCGAGATCAGGCGCGCCGAATGCTTGATCCTGCACGGCGGTGCCGGCTCGATCATGCAGGCCCTGGCCGTAGGCAAATGTCCCGTAGTCGTGCCGCGCCGTGCGGCGCTTGGCGAACATATCGACGATCATCAAATCGAATTAGCGCAATGGCTGGCGGATGCCGGTCGTATCGTGCTTCTCGATGATAACTGCCGTTTGCCGGCAGCCGTTGCCGAAGCACGCTCGCGATCATGCAGCTCGCAGCCGGCAGCAAGCCGTCAACCGCCAATCGTTGCCATGGTGCGCGAGGCTCTGCTCAGATCATGACGGCAAAAGCGCGAGCGGTAGGCACGACGAGATCGCCGCAACCGATTACGGTCGTCGTTCTGCTCGGCGCTTTCTGGCCGGGAAACGAAGCCGGTGGGCCGCAGCGCAGCCTGATCGGATGGTGCCGGAAGCTGGGCAACGACGTGTCCTTCAAGGTCATCGCGAGGGACCGGCCAACTGGTGGACAGCATCCATTGCTCGATGGGACGGGCTGGGTCGATCACGGCTATGCCCGGTTTCGCTATCTGCCCGTCAGATGCGGCTACGTTTCGAGACTTGCCGCAACGCTCAGGGCAACAAATTACGATCTGCTGATCGCCAATGGGTTCTTCGATCCCGAGTTCACCCTACAGGCGCTGTTGCTCCGCCGCCTTGGATTGCTGCCCGACCGGCCGCTCATCCTGTCGCCGCGGGGTGATCTCTCCGCCGGGGCTCTGGCGATGAAATCATACAAGAAGCGGCCCTATCTCGTGTTAATGCAGCGAGCCGGCCTGTTGAACGGTGTCTGGCTGCATGCGGCAAGTGAATTGGAAAGGGCCGACATCGCAAACGCCTTGCCCGGTCATGATCGTGTGCTCGTGGCGGCCAACGTCGCCGGCAGCGATGCGCCGTGTCATGTGACACCGTTGACGGAACCCGGCCGGCTGCGCCTTGTCTACCTCAGCCGCATCGACGCCAAGAAGAACCTCGCGTTTGCGCTCGATTTCCTGCGTCGGCTACCATTCCCCGTGCAATTCGACATCTATGGTCCGGTTTCCGATGCTCGTTACTGGCACCGCTGTCAGCGATTGATCGCCGCGATGCCGGACAACATATCCGTGCACTACGGCGGCGTTGTCGAGAATGAGGCCGCTGTCACGACGCTTGCGCGTTACGATGCGCTGCTGTTGCCAACCCTGGGTGAGAACTTCTGCCATGTCATCGTCGAGGCTTTGAATGCGGGCACGCCCGTCATCACGAGTGACCGGACGCCGTGGCGGGATCTCAGAGCGAAAAACGCCGGCTGGGACTTGCCGCTCGGAGAGCCTGAACGTTTTGTCGAGGCGACCGCGTGGCTGAATAAGGCCTCACAAGCCGAGCGCATCGAACAGCGCACTCGCGCCCGGCAGCTTGGGCAAAGCATTGTTGCCAAGGGGGATGCCGTCGCACAGACGCGCCGGATGTTTCGCAAGGTTATCGATGATCACAGCCGTGCCCGGTTGTCCGGGCATGCGAACAGGCCGGCCCGAGCGAAGGCCGTGCCGCGGCCATGAAGCTCCTGCTGCATGGCCATTTCGCTGACGGCAGCCACACGCTGCAGCGCGCGGAGGCGCTCGATCGGCGGGCCGAAATCGCATTGCTGCGGCACGAAGCGCTTCGTTGCGCGCGCCAGCCATACCGGCCCGGCATCACATCGCGATTGCGCTGGAAGCTCGGTCTTGCCGATGACTTCGCCCGCGAGAATGATCGGCTGCTGCAGGCCGCCGAGGCGACCCGCCCCGATGCCGTCCTGGTCGATAACAGGCGGGTCATCACGTGCGAAACGCTTCGTAACCTCCGGCAGATCTCGGACCCGGTACTCGCCTATTTCTCGCCTGACGACATCATGGCCGGCCACAATCTGACCGGTCAGTTGCGCCATTCATTGCCCGAATGGGACTGCGTCTTCACGACCAAGACCTTCAACCTCGCCGAACTTCGTGCCGTAGGCGTCCGCCGGCCGGTGCTGGTTGCCAACATCTTCGATCCCGGTGTTCACCGGCCGATGTCTCGGCAAGAAGTCGGCGCCGATTACGAAGCCTTCGATGCCGTTTTCATCGGCACATTCGAGGCCGATCGCGCGCGGCGGATCAATGCGCTGGCACGGGCCGGACTTCGCGTCGTGGTCTATGGCCCGGCCGCCGGCCGCTGGGCCGGTGACTGGTCGACACTCGAGGCCGGCATCACCCGCCGCCCTCCCGCTTGGGGCCCCGACTACACGCAGGCGCTGCATCATGGAAAGATCGCTCTCTGCTTCCTGCGCAAACTCAACCGCGACCGCATCACCGAGCGCAGCATCGAAATTCCGGCATGCGCCCGCCCGATGCTGGCCGAGAAGACGGACGAGCACGACGAGCAATTTGTGGATGGTGAGGAGTATGTCGGGTTTACGAGCGACGATGAAATGATCGCGCGGGCGCATGCGTTGCTTGCAGATGATGACCGGCGGTTGGCGATCGCCGGGAACGGTTATCAACGGTGTTTGGCGTCGGGATGCGACGTTGATGCCGTCATGCGCGAGCTGGTTGATAAATTGCGCGCGGCGCGTGGTGTGAAGCGACTTGAGACCGCCGTCACGTCACACTAACCGTCGCCCCGAGCGCCACACGCCGCCAGGTGCTGCCGTCGGACACCGCCAGACATGCCGCCCCGGCATCACCGTCGGTCACGTAGATCGCCGCGCCTGCACCTGCCGTCGCGGCACTCGGTGCGCCGGCGACGTTGTAGCTCGCGAGCTTCGCCGGCAGGCTGAGCGCCAGCTTGTCGGCGTCGGCCGTCATGACATCGTTGGTGCCGAGATTTGTTGATCTCGATAGCTTCCAGCGATCGGCGTCCGAGGCATCGAGACCCGCCGTCCAGCCGCCGCCGCTGTTGCGCCGCCAGCGCGTGATCGCATCGCCGTTGAACGAGTAATGGTCGAGCAGCACGTGGCCAGCGCCGTAGTTCTGAAGCTCGAACAGCATGTTGCCATCGGCACGGCCGGCGAAATGGCCGGCCCACATGTTGCCGGGGACGACGTTGGACCAGCTCCAGCGGGCAAGGAACGAATCGACGTTAAGCTGGGCACCCTGAATGGGAAAGATGCTGTTGTACTGTCCGTCGGGCGACGCACCGCCGATGTAGAACGGCACGCCGTTCAGCAGGCAGCGGTCGAAGTTGTCGATATAGGGCAGCGCCTTGTAGGCGTTGCCGGCGGCATTGAGCTGCTTCAGGTTCTGCGCGTTGTTGCCGTTGAACAGATACGTCGTTGCCTGGTTGTGGACGACCTGGTTCTGGGCCGGGTCGGTGAAGTCGTAGTGGATGCGCTGGTTGAAGTCATAGTCGCCGAAATCGAACTGGTTGACGTTGATCGACAGCTTGGCAACGCTTGCCGGCGCCGTCGCCTCGCGCGGGAACTGACCTGTGATCGGCCGATGGATGCCGCCGGCCTTGTCGACCGACTGGACGTGCCATTCCATGACAGGGTTCGGGTCGGTGCCGTTCTGATGGTAGAACGTCTCGAAGTGCACCGAGAGCGTCGGCTCTGTGGCATCGACCCGGCCGCCGCCGGCGTGCACGTTGTAGCCCATCGTCCAAACGACGTTCTCGCGGGTCGCCGCCGGTTGGTTCGAGTTGAAGCTTGCGCAATTGAACCAGAAGTCGGCGGCATCGGCGTTGATACCGCCCGGATAATGTTTCCAGATTGGCCCGGCGTTCGGTCCCTCGAAGGTTGCCGGCGCCGGAAAGTGCGTCTCGCCGCTGGCCCTGTCGATCCTGAGTGCGACGTACCAGGCGGCACCATCGGGGCTCACCTTGAACGAGAAATCGTCTTCGCCGGCAAGGCCCATCTCGGCACGGCCGGAAAAGCCTGTCTGAAACAGCACCGTGCCGGTATCGGCAGCGGTCGCCTTGTTGATCTTGAGCTGATGACCGGCACCTTCGTGATTGAACAGCGTCGCCGGCGACGACACGGTCAGGCGGTTGGTCGCGTCGGCCGTCGCGTTGACGCCAACCAGGTCGACCGGATTGACACCCCCGCCGCCAGCCTGCACCCACGCAGTCCCGTCCCAGGCGACCAGCGCGTCTTCATCGGCCACCCAGGCAAGCCAGCCGGTCGCAGGCGGATAGAACATCCAGGTGCCGTCCTGAAATGCCGCGATGTTTTGGTCCCGCCCGGCCCAGTCGCCGCCGGCACCGACGGCGACGATGTAGCGATCGCCGTCAGCGGGGCTCAGGGGCGCCGCCGTCAGATCGCGATCGATTACGGTCAGTTGTACGACGGCATCGAGCGCGCGGATCGCCTCGTTGTGCGTGACGTGCTTTTGCGCCTGCGCCGCCATGATGTAAGGCAGTTTGAGATTCGGGGTGTTGTCCATAATCGATCGCTCGTCTGTCGGGTGCCGGCTGCACTCCAGGCTAAGTTGAGCGACGGCGACGGGGATAACCTCGTTGGCTGATGGTGATGGTCGGGGCACGGGGCGGCGCATTGCGATTGCGACATCGGGCCGATTTCATGTGCTCGATCTGGCGCGTGAGTTGTCCGCGCTCGGCCACCAAGTTGCGTTCTATTCGATGCTGCCGCGGTCGAGGACGCGGGCCTTCGGCCTGCCGGACGCCTGCCATGTCGATCTCATGCCGCTGGTCGCACCCGCTGCCCTCTGGCAGCATCTGGCGCCGGCGCGCTGGCCAAAGCAGCGCGAGCGGTTGACGCGGCGCCTGCTCAACCGCGCCGTTCGCCGGCGCCTCGCCCCGTGCGATGAGTTCATCGCCATGTCGGGCATCATTCTCGAGGCGGCGCAATACGCGAGGCAGCATTACGGTGCGCGCATCTGGCTCGAACGCGGCAGCCGCCACATCCTCAGTCAGGCAGAGGTGCTGGCCGGCCGAGCAGGAAGTCATGAATCGGATCAGGAGACGATCGAACGCGAACTCGCAGGCTATCAATTGGCCGACCGGATCTCCGTGCCGGCCGGTCATGTCGCAGAGAGTTTTGCGCGATGCCCGGCAAGCCGAGCCAAGCTCGTCGTCAATCCCTATGGCGTCAACCTCGACAGTTTTCCGGAGAACGGACCCGGCCACCGCTGCCCGACGCCGACGGTTCTGTTCGTTGGCTCCTGGAGTTATCTCAAGGGGGCCGATATTCTCACCGAAGCGCTGCGGCCGCTTTCCGGAATTCGCTTCATTCACGTTGGGCCGATTGTCGACATCGCATTCCCCGATGAGCCGCACTTCATGCATGTCGAACCCGTGCCGCAGCACGAGTTGGCGCGCTTCTACGCCGATGCAGATGTATTCGCGATTGCGTCGCGCGCGGAAGGGCTTGCCATGGTGCAGGTCCAGGCCCTTGCAGCCGGTCTCGGTCTCGTTGCAACGGAACGAACAGGCGCCCGCGATCTGGCCTGGTCGCAAATGCTTGCCGATCGGATCATGGAGGTTGCGATCGAAGATGCCGAAGCCCTGCGTGACGGCATCGAGACCATGCTCGGCCGAATGCGCGGTGAGCTTGGCCGCGCACCGCTGCCTGCCGAAGATCGCAAAGCACTGTCGTGGTCCCGCTATGGCGAGCGCTATCATGCCGAGATCATGCGGGGTGTGGCCGATTGAGACCGCGTCAGGTGATCATTGCGCGTCGTTACCGATCGCCGGTCCGGCCCGCGATGTGGGAGATCGGCGGCGCCGGCGCGTTATGTGCACTTTATTTTCTCGCCCAGGACATGTTCGGGGCCGCCGGCCTGGTCGCAGTCAATCTGTTCGGTCCGCTGACACTGACACTGATCCTGCTGCTTGGCGCCTGGCGCCAGATTCTCTGTGATCATCTTGCCATCTGGACGGCGCTGTTCGCCTTCCGGATCGCAACCGCGCTCTACTACGGCATCGGTTCGCTGACACCGGCATTCGTGAATGTTGTGACCTGGCTCAGCCTGCAAAGCGTCGGCTATTTCGACCAGCACGACATGGTGAAATTCAACCTGGTGATCTCGCTTGGGGTCTGGTGCGTGCTGGCGGTCGTTTGGCTCGTCGACGTGATGCTGCCCTACCGGCCCAAATCGAAGTGGCACAATTCGAGATCTCGCCCGGAACTCTTCGTTGTCGCGCTCGCCTGTTACGGCATCGGCGCCCTGTCGAAATATGGCTTCGTCGTGCCGTATGCGATGGGCTGGCAGGCAGATGTCGTGCCGGGCGTCATCGTCCAGCTCGCCGCCTTGATCTATGTCGGCCTGTTTTTCCTGATGCTGTTCGCGTTGCGCTTCGATCGGCGCTGGCTTGCCATCGCAGTTCCCCTGGTCAGCGCCGAATGCCTGACCGGCATCCTGATGTTCAACAAGACGGAGGTGCTATTGGCTTTGATCGCTCCGCTGCTCGGGGTTCTCACTCAGCGCGCGAGTTTTGCACGGTTGATCGCGGCGGGGCTCACTCTGTTGCTGGTGTTTGCCGTTCTGCAGCCGCTCGTTGGCTACGCCCGCCTGCAATTCCAAGACCGGTTCGGTGCAACAGGTGCGCTCGATCTGAGGGCACGTACGGAAATCCTGATTGCCTACTTCACCGATCCTGCTGGTGTGCCGGAAGCTGATGCAAGTGTGCAATCATCCTGGCTGCGCATTACCTATATTGCCTGGGGGATCAGGGTCGTCAATCTCTACGATGCCGCCCAGCCGGGCGGCACGCTGGACAATGCCGCCCTCGCCTTCATTCCCCGCTGGCTGTGGCCCGACAAGCCGGTCATGACCGATAGTGCGACCAATCTCTACACGCTTGCTACCGGCCAGGTCGGCACATCCGTCAGCCCCGGCATATTTGCCGAAGCCTACTGGAACTTCGGCTGGTGGGGCCTGGTTGTGCTGATTGTACCTTGGGCAGTGGTGCTCGCGACTGTTTCGCGCTTTGCACTCGATGTCGTACGCAGCGATGCGTGGCTGTACATGCCGGCGGTCTTCGTTGCCGTGCGTATGGGGTCACGCGTCGACGGACTCTACGTGATCGACGTGATCGGCCCATGCCTGTTCATGATCGCCATGATTGTCGTGAGTTCCGCCATCAGCGCGCTGTTCACGACTGAACGGCCGGCACCATTGCATCGCCAGGGGCATGCTGCGGGCCGTCGCTAGCAACTTCGCCGCTCAGCTGCTGGCGCTGACGGTCGCCATGGCCGAGCGGCTGGTGCTGGTCGGGCTGATGCTGCGCGTCTGGGGTGAGCATCAATTTGCCGACTGGACGAGCCTGGTTGCCCTGGCCGGACTGCTGACGATGTTCGAGGCAAGCCTCAACATCTATTTCGGCAATCGATGGCGCCAACTGCACGTGCTCGGCGACGAGCGCGAATTCACACGTCTGATCGGGGTCAGCCTGTTCCTCTACGCGGTGCTCGGTAGTGCGCTGCTCGCCGGTGCAGGCATCGTGGCTTTCTGTGCGCCGATCGAGCCTGTCCTGCATTTGGCCGTCCTTGATTTTGAGGACAGCCGCATCGTGTTGTTGGTTCTGGCGGCAAGCCAGGTGCTACAGATCATGCGCGGCGCGGTCTCCCAGATTTATCGGGGACGTGGCGAATTCGCGCGCGGTCTCATGGTCGACGTCGCAATAGCGGCATTGAGTGTTTGCGCCATTATGTTTGCCGTCCTCGCTGGTGCCGGGCCCTTGTCACTCGCCGTTGTACAGCTGATCGTCCAGGGCTTTGCCGGCTCGCTCATTCTGCTCGGTGATCTCCGTCGCCGGTATCCGGAAGTATCGATTGCCTGGCATCGTCCGGGCCTCGCTGACCTTTCAGCAATCGCAGGGGCCGTGCGCTGGCTTGCCATCGTTCAGGCCGCTGCCGTTGTGCTGCTGCACGGGCCTGTACTGCTGCTTGCGGCTTTCGGCTTTGGCGGCGCAGTAGTTGCCGGCTTCGTTTTGATGCGCACGCTTGCCAATCTCGGCCGTTCGGTTGCCCAAATGTTGGCCCTGGCCGTTGGTGTCGAGGTCTCAAGCAAAGTTGCGGCAATCGGTTGGCATGGCAGCGAACCGGAGTTGCGGCAGGCAGCGTCCGTGATGGCGCTGATCAGTGCCGTGCTCGCTGCAGCGGTCTGGCTGTTCGGCGACGCATTCATGATCTTCTGGGCAGGCCGCCATGGTTTGTTCGATCAAGCCGTCATCGGGCCGCTGTTCGGTGCGTTGCTGGTCGTATCGCCGTTCCTGCCGCTGCAGGCAGCCCTTCTCCATGCAAATGAACTCGCGGCCATTGCGTTGATATACCTGATCCAGTTGGTGACCGCTGCCGGGGTCGCAATCTGGCTCGTTGGCGATGGCGGTGCTGGCGGACTGGCGGCAGGATTGGCCGCGGGCGAAATCGCAGCAGTAATGATCGCGCTGCCGGTCTTCATGCGGAACAGGCTGTCGGCCGGGTTCTTTGCGGGACTGTACCTTCGAGCCGCGCTGGCAGTTGGACTTGCGCTAGGCGCCGTTGCGTTGGGCTCCGGCCTTATCAATGTGATCGGGCATCGGGATGGCTGGCAGTCGCTCGCAACCGTAGCCGTTTGGTGTGCGGCGATGATCGCGTTTACGATCGGAGCACTAAGTGTCACCATTCGGCGGTCACCGGCGGTTCCGCGAATGGCGTCGACCGATGAGTGACCCGATCCGTCACTGGCATCGAGAGACGGCGGTTGACGGCTTTTCGAAACTCGATGGCACGGTGCGCTTCTATGCCTTCGTCCGGGCGGCAATGTTGCGCCGGCAGGTACGCCGGGTACTCGACTTCGGCGCCGGCCGTGGAGCGTTCTGGTTTGACGACACGTCTCTCTATCGTCGCGATTTGCGCGACCTGAGAGCATCAGGCGCGACCGTGACGGCCTGTGACGTCGATCCGGCCGTGTTGGAACATCCCTGCTCCGACCACAAATTCGTCATTCAGCCAGATGGCCCGCTACCGTTTGGCGACGCATCCTTCAACGTCATCGTTGCCGACATGGTGTTTGAGCATATTGCAAACCCACGAGAGACCGCGCTGGAACTCCTGAGGGTTCTCAAACCGGGCGGCGTGATTTGCGCCAGGACGCCGAACCGCATCGGCTATGTTGCGCTGACCGCGCGTCTGATCCCTGCCAGCCGCCACACACATTTGCTGCGCAGCATCCAGCCGGACCGGTTAGCTCATGACGTGTTCGCGAAATACTACCGGCTCAACTCGCCACGCGAGGTGCGCAATGCCTTCGCCGGCTGCCACGTCCATCACTATTACGAGAGCGCGGAACCGGCCTACTGTTTCGCCAATCGCTTGATCTATGGTGCGATGCTCGCGGTCCACGCCATTCTGCCGCCGCCGCTTGCAACGACGATCTGCTTCTTCATCACCAAGCCTGAAACGCCATGCTGATCCTCGGCCTCAACGCCTATCACGGCGATGCCGCCGCCTGCCTGGTGCGCGACGGCAAGATCGTCGCGGCCATCGAGGAGGAGCGGCTGAGGCGCGTCAAGCATTGGTCGGGCTTTCCATCGCTCGCCATTTCTGCCTGCCTCGCACGGATTAGTGCCACGATTTCCGACGTCGATCATGTCGCGGTCAATTCTGATCCGACCGCGAACTTCCTGGCCAAAGCCTGGCACGTCGCGCGAACCAGGCCGGGCCGTGCGTTGCTCGGCGACCGCATCGTCAACGCCGGACGGCGGTTGTCGATCCGGCATCAACTTGATCGCTTGGAGAAAGGGACCAGCTTCCGTGGGCGCATTCACCGCGTCGAACATCATATTGCCCATCTGGCATCGGCCTTCCTGGTCTCGCCGTTCGATGAGGGGATCGTACTGTCCGTCGATGGCTTCGGCGATTTTGCAAGTGCTGCCTGGGGGATCGGCCGTGGTGCCGAGATCAACGTCGCGGGCCGGCTCATTTTTCCCCATTCGCTTGGCATCTTCTATCAGGCAATGACCCAGTTTCTGGGGTTTCCGAACTATGGTGACGAATACAAGATCATGGGTCTTGCGCCATACGGCAGGCCGCGGTTCGAGGCGGAGATGGATGCGATCCTGCAGCAGCGGCGGGATGGCACGTTCGCGCTGAATCTCGATTTTTTTCGCCACCATCGCGAGCCGGTCGACGAAACCAATAGAGACGGGGCCCCGAAATTCGCGACGCTCTTTTCGCCGGCGCTCGAAGCGCTGTTAGGCCCGGCGCGCCGGTCAGGTCGAGAACTGGACCAACACCATCTGGACCTAGCGGCCTCGGTTCAGGCCGCCTATGAGCAAGCACTGTTCCGGTTGGTCGGCGCGCTTTATGAACGCCATCGCCTGGAAAATCTGGCGCTGGCCGGCGGCTGTGCAATGAATGCAGCCGCGAATGGCCGGCTCAGGCAGGAAACGTCGATCAGGCACCTCTATCTGCCGCCGGCACCTGGAGATGCCGGCGGCGCGGTTGGTGCGGCCCTGCATGTTTGGCACCAATTCGGCCATCCGCGCTCGGGCAGGCCTATGGCAGCGGACCTCGGCCCGTCCTTCGACGACGAGGCCATCGAGGCGGCTCTCGGCTCTGCACCCTTCGAGGCGCATAGGATCGGCGACACGAAAGAACTCTGCCGTATTGTAGCGGAAAGCATCGTGCGCGGTGAGGTCGTCGGCTGGTTTCAGGGCGCCATGGAGTTCGGCCCCCGCGCACTCGGCAATCGCTCGCTGCTCGCCGACCCGCGCCGCGCCGACATGAAGGATATCCTGAATCACAAGATCAAGCGCCGTGAAAGCTTCCGGCCGTTCGCACCCTCGGTTCTGGCTGAACATGCCGCCGAGTGGTTCGACGTTGGTGTCGCGGAGATACTGTTTATGGGCGAAACGCGGCCGGTGCGCGCGGACAAGCGGGCGCTGATCCCGGCGGTCACGCACGTCAACGGTTCGAGCAGATTGCAAACCGTCACGCGCTCGGCCAACCAGCGGTTCTGGCAACTTATCAGCGCGTTTCACGCGATCACCGGCGTGCCGATGGTGCTCAATACCTCGTTCAACGAAAATGAGCCGATCGTCTGCACACCGGGTGAGGCGCTCGATTGCTTCCGGCGTACGAACATGGATGCCCTGGTGCTCGGTGACTGGCTGATCCGGCGTCAGCCGGATCCGGCTTTGGACGTTGCCGGTGCACAAAGCCAAATCGTTGCCGAGAATTGAAGGGCACGCCGGCTTGATCCGCCCGCATGCGTCCGGCGCTGGTCGCCGCGTCCTATTCGTCAACCGTTACTTTGTGCCGGACCATGCTGCTACCGGCCAGCTGCTGGGCGAGCTTGCCGCGGCCCTTGCCGACGATGGCTGGCGCGTCACGGTGGTGACCGGGTTCAGTCGCCACGGCGCCCGGGAACCGAAGATCGAAAGTGCTCATGGGCTTACGGTATACCGCATCAGGGCGACCCAAGTGGCCGGATTTGGCCTTGCCGGTCGCGCCGTCGACTATGTGACGTTCTCCGTCGCTGCGCTCTGGCGCTTGCTGTGGATCGTGCGCCGCGGCGACATCGTCGTAGTCAAGACCGATCCACCGTTGCTGTCAATCGTCGTCGAGCCGATCGTAAGGTTACGTCGCGCCCACCTCGTCAACTGGCTGCAGGACGTCTACCCGGAAATCGCAGAGTCACTCGGCTTTGTTCATGGCAGATTCGCCAGGGCGCTGCTGCCCCGATTGACCCGCTGGCGCAATCGATCGCTACGCCGCGCCGCGGCCAACGTTGTCCTGGGCTCCGACATGGCGCGACATGTCTCGGCCCTCGGCGTACCGGGTCAGCGCATTGCAGTGGTTCACAACTGGTCAACCGGTGAGAGCGTATTCCCCGTGGCAAGGACGTGCAATCGGCTGCGCAAAGCGTGGCAACTCGATGATCAATTCATTGTCGCCCATTCCGGCAATCTCGGTCGTGCGCATGACCACGCGACATTTCTTGCCGCGATTGAAGCACTGGACCACGAGGGGGCTGGCGGCGCGACGGCCGGCATACACTGGCTGTTCATTGGCGGCGGCATTGCCTACGAAGCGTTGCGCCATGAAGTGGCGGGTCGTGGCATTACCAATGTATCATTCAAGCCGCATCAGTCCCGCGCGCAGCTCGCCCAGAGTCTGTCGGTCGCCGATGTCCACCTTGTGACGTTACGGCCGTGTCTGTCACGGTTGATCGTGCCGAGCAAGTTATACGGCTGCCTTGCTGCCGGCCGCCCGACGATCTTTGTCGGCCGGCGTGAAAGCGAAATCGGGGATCTGATCCTGGCGAACGATTGCGGCTTTGTGATCGATGATCGCGATCATGCCGGTCTCGCTCGTGCGATCCGGGGATTGGCCGCTGACCCGGAACGGGGCGAGTGCATGGGCGCCAATGCACGTCGTGTGTTTCTGGAGAGATTTGATTTCCAGCACGCCTACCGGCAGTGGGCAGACCTGCTCGATCAGATCGGGTCGCAACAAAGTCACTGAGGCTTGCTCTCGATCAGGAAGCTCATCAGTGCTGCGATCGAAACGGTCCCGGTCAGGATATAGAACACACTCGCGAGGCCCCATTGATCGGCGATCAGGCCGCCGGCAACCGGTACCAGCATTGTGAACGCCGACTGTGTTGCAAATAGCAGGCTAATGGCGCTGCCCGAGACGTCGTCTGCGGCAAGGTCGAGTGTCCAGCTATGGATGACCGGACGCACGGCGAACATCACGAAGCCGAGCAGGCACGAGAGCGCAATGAACGAATAGGCTCCCGGTGCGAAGCTCATGGCGGCGATCGTAACCGATGTCGCGATCAGTCCATATGATATCACCGGCTGGCGCCCGATGCTGTCCGACCAGGCGCCGGCGACAGGGCCTGACACGATGGCGCCGGCCTGAATGCCGGTCATGGCGATGCCGACCAGCGCCGGACCGGCACCGAGTTCATTGACCAGAAACAGCGGCAGGAAGACCAGCAACCCGTTCTGTGTCATCGAGCGGAAGCCTGCCATGATGCATAGCATCACGACCGAGCGATCGGTCGCCAGCGCCCTCAGCGCGCCCAGGTAACTCACGCCGCTCTTACGCTGCCCGCCGTCCCCACCGCCCGTCGCCTCGTCGCGCCCGAGCACGATGGCAAGGATCAGCGCGACCGCGAACACCGGCAACGTGTTGACCATCGCGGTCGCCTGCCAGTTCATCACCAACAGCAGGAAGCCGGCCGACAACGGTGCGAAGATATCGCCCATGGTCGCGCCCAGCGTGTGGATCGACAGCGCGAAGCCGCGTGTTGTCGGGTACGTCTTCGAGAGAAACGAAATCGCTGCCGGATGCCACAGGTTGTTGGTTGCGCCGATGACGATGATCGGCGCGATCAGCCAGGCGAACGACTGCCCGAGACCGAACACGGCCATTGCCAGCGCACCGAGCACCAGCGAGCCGCAGGCGATTGCCATGTAGCGGCCCGAGATGTCGGCAACGGCACCCGAACCGGCATTGGCAACGAACGAGGCGACATGGAACAGCGTGATCAGCATGCCCGCTTCGGCGTAACTCAGTCCAAGATCCTTCGAGAGAAACGGCATGAGCACATAGATCGTCGCGATAACCCAGTGCGTCGCGCCATGGCCGAGGCCCATCATCAGCGCTGGCGTCTGGCCGCGCAGGCGCTCGCCGGTTAGTTGCTGCAGCAGGGTCAAAGGGATCGTCTCCGAAGGATGCCGGATAAACAGGCGTAGACCAATAGCAAGCTCCGGTCACGGCCCGCCAGATCGCAGATGGAATATGCGTGGCAGTTGCATTCGGAACCGACAATCGCTGCGTTGATATCTTTCCGCGCCCCGGTGGCAGACCGGCTTCCGACGGCTATCGTCGCGCCCGCATGTGGGGTGATAGATTACGGTGAGATGATCAGGAGCCATGATTTGGCAAGGGACGGCAATTCCATGAAACCTCTGGACGGCGTGCGCGTGCTTGATCTGGCGACGTTCATTGCGGCACCGTTCGCAACGACGATCCTCGCCGAATTCGGCGCTGAAGTGATCAAGGTCGAGCATCCCGACGGCGATCCTCTGCGCCGCTTCGGCACCTCGACCGAGGCCGATGGCCAGACACTCGCCTGGCTCTCGGAAGCGCGCAATAAGCACTCCGTGACGCTCGATCTCAAATCCGAAAAGGATGCTGCGACGCTCAAGGAACTCGTGCGCCGTTCCGATGTGCTGGCCGAGAACTTCCGGCCCGGCACGCTCGAGAAATGGGGGCTTGGGCCCGACGTGCTGCTTGAAATCAACCCCCGCCTCGTGATCCTGCGCGTGACCGGATATGGCCAAACGGGACCCTATCGCGAGCGGCCGGGGTTTGCGCGAATTGCCCATGCGGTCGGTGGCCTGACCTATCTTGCAGGCGAGCCGGGCGGCCCGCCGGTGACGCCGGGCTCGACCTCGCTTGCCGACTACATCTCCGGCTTCTATGGCGCGATCGGCGTCATGATGGCATTGCGGGTCGTCGAGAGCACAGGTCGCGGTCAGGTCATCGACGTGGCGCTGTTTGAATCGATTTTCCGCGTACTCGATGAAATGGCGCCGCTTTATGCCAAGAATGGCATCGTGCGCGAGCGCGAGGGTCGCAACACGCGCAACGCCTGCCCCCACGGCCATTTCCCCTGCGCGGATGGCAACTGGGTGGCAATCGCCTGCACCAGCGACAAGATGTGGGAACGCATGGCCTGCAACGTGCTCGGCCGGCCCGATCTCGCCGAGAGCCATCCGACCACCAATAGCCGCCTGGCCGATCGCGCAACCATAGACGGTGAGGTCGAAAAGCTGACGCGCTCGCTCAGCATGAAGGAGGTCGTCGAGAAGTGCACGGCCGGCGATGTGCCCTGCGGTCCGGTCAACTCGATCGCCGACATCTTCGCTGATCCGCATTTTGCCGCGCGCGAGACGCTGACCCGCTTCGTGCACGAGCAATTGGGCGAGATCGTCGTACCGAGCGCGTTGCCGCGACTATCGGAAACCCCGGGATCGATCGACAAACTCGGGCCCCCGCTTGGCGATGCGAACGAGTACGTGTTCGAGACGTTGCTCAAGAATGACGCCGAGATCAGACGATAGGGTTTGGACGTGATTGAAACGCTGCAGCAACTTGTCAACGCCGATCCCGCGCTGGTGCGCCGGGGGCAATGGTTTTCAGCCGACATGATGATCGAGGTCGGCGACCGGCGCCATCTCGTCAAGATCCGACAGGGCCGCATCGAGGCAGTCGAGCCGGTCGAGCTGCGCGCCATGCCATATGACTTTTCGATCCGCGCCTCAAGGGAAGCATGGCAGGAATTCTGGAAGCCGGTGCCCAAGCCACGCCACCACGACGTCATGGCCCTTATCCGCGAGGGCAAGATGGAGATCGACGGCAATCTCGAACTGATGATGGCCAACTTCCTGACCCTCAAGCTGATGCTCGAAAAGCCGCGCCGGCTCGGCCGAGGAGAACGTGCATGAGTACCGTGACAATCGAACCGATCGTCGGGCGCTACATGAACCTTGAGATCCACGGCCGCCCGCATCGGCTCTATTGGGAGGAGGCCGGCAGCGGCATTCCGCTGATTTGCCTGCACACAGCCGGGGCGGACGGGCGCCAGTACCGTGCTCTCCTGAATGATGCCGACATCACGAACCGCTTCCGCGTGGTCGTGTTTGACATGCCCTGGCACGGCAAGTCGTCGCCGCCCGAAGGCTGGCAGGACGAGGAATACAAGCTCACCACCGATAGCTACGTGGATCTGGTCGTAACGATCACCAAGGCGCTGGCGCTCGACAACCCGGTGGTGATGGGTTGTTCGATCGGCGGCCGGGTCGTGCTCGAACTCGCCAGACGGCATCCGGATCTCTTCCGCTGCATCATCGGCCTGCAGTCATCCGCCTTCGTGCAGCGCTATTTCGACATCACCTGGCTGCACCGGCCGAACATTCATGGCGGCGAGATGTGTGCTGCTTACTGCTACGGCCTGGTCGGCCCCGAGGCGCCGATGAAGCATCGCTGGGAAACGCTCTGGCACTACATGCAGGGCGGACCGGGTGTCTTCAAAGGCGATCTCTATTTCTACTCGATCGACGGCGACGTCAGTGCCTCGTTGCCCGAAATCGATACGACCAAATGCCCGGTCTACATGCTGACCGGTGAATACGATTATTCCTGCACTCCCGAGGCAAGCCGCGAGACGGCGGCCCAGATACCGGGTGCCAAACTCACCGTAATGGAACGCCTCGGCCATTTCCCGATGAGCGAGGATCCGGAGACCTTCAAAGGTTATCTAATGCCGGTGCTCGATGAGATCGCAGCAGCTGGTTGAAAGGACGCTCACATGAAATTCGGCATCTTCCTCAACTCGCAGCATCCGGCAACGGACGATCCGGCGCGCCGTTTTGCCGAGATCGTCGAGCAGGTCCGCCTGGTGCGTGATCTTGGCTACGATTCGGTGTGGGGCGGCGAGCACCACATCACCGACGGCTATCATTATTTCCCCCTGCTGCCCCTGATGCAGCGCCTGGCCGGCGAGGCGGAAGGGCTCGAGTTCGGCACCAACATCGTGCTGCTGCCGCTGCACAACCCGATGGAAATCGCCGAAATCGGTGCCTTTCTCGACGTGATCACCGGCGGCCGTTTCAATCTCGGTGTCGGCCTCGGCTATCGCCAGGAAGAATTCGACATGTTTCGCGTGCCCATGAAGCAGCGCGCGAGCCGTATGGCGGAAGGTGTCGAGATCATTCGCCGGCTTTGGAGTGAGGACAACGTTACGCATAACGGCCGCCACTGGCAGTTCGAAAACATGACGATCAGGCCAAGACCTCACGAACATCGCCAGCCACCATTGCTGATCGCAGCCCAGGTCGATGCCGCCGTCGAGCGCGCCGCGCGCATCGGCGATGGCTGGTGCATGGTGCCGACACCGCGCACTGAGGATATGGAAGACCACATCAGGCTGTTCAACGAGCATCGCGCGGCAGCCGGTCATGATCCGAGCCGGCACCTCGTGCGCCTGTTCGAAGTCGCGGCAGCCGACGATGAAGAAACCGCATTGAAGCGGGCAGCGCCCTACCTGGTCGAGAAATACAAAGCCTATGCGGCCTGGGGCATGCCGGGCTTCACGCTCGATGAACGGGAGACTCCTGAGGAGCAGCTCAAGAAGCTCGCTGTTGACAGGTTCGGGGTCGGTTCACCAGACCAGGTAACCGAAGCCATCTTGAAGCAGCACCGGCTCGGCATCACGCATCTCACCATGCGCATGAGCTGGCCCAGCATGCGCCAGGACGAAATCCTCGCCAACATCGAGACGGTCGGCACGAAGGTGTTGCCCGAGGTGCGGCAGCGGATTGCTGCCGGCGAAGCATGATGACAGATGGATGCGACGTCCATCGTTCGGCAAAATCATCGGACCGGGCCGGCTTTGGACAATTCTAAATCCTGTGCACCAATCGCGGCAACAAACGACCCGGAATAGACCCTGATCGAGCATGACCTGCTGCGATGCCGCCCATTCTTCGATAGAACGGAGCCGCGCCCGGGTCGGCCTCAATGATCAGTTCACTCGCTCCCAGGCTGTGTGCGGTTTCGATCGACCAATCATATAGAGTTCGCCCAATACCTTTGCCCATGTGCTCGGGATCAACGAATAACTTCTCCAGATGGCACTCACGACCGTTCATCGAGACGTGTGCGACGCCGACTATCGTTTCCGCGCTTGTCGCAATGACGACAGCATCAAGTTCAAGCTGTTCCTTCGTCAGCGTCAATTCATCAATACAGGCGTTCAGGAACGAACGATCGTAACCCCAATGAGCCTTGGAGCGGAGACATAGCTGCGAAACGGCACCGAGTTCGTTTTGGGCGGGCCGACGCAGTTTGAAAGTCATGCGTTCCACTGATCGAGGCGTTACTTCCGTGCCTCGTAGGTCGAAAAGACAGACGTCGAACCGTCCTTGTTGATTAGCACGACATCATAAGCGTCCCGGCCGCTGCCCATCTCCATACCTGGCGATCCCATCGGCATCCCGGGCACGCTGAGGCCGATGGCATCGGGCTTCAGTTGCAGCAAGCGCTCGACGTCCTTTGCCGGAACGTGCCCTTCGATGACGTAGCCACCGACCTTTGCCGTATGGCAGGAAGCCAGTCTCGGCACGATGCCTTCTTTGGCCTTGAGGCGGGATAGCTCGCCCATCGCCATGTTTTGGGCCGTGACCTCGAAGCCGGCAGCCCGCATATGGTCCACCCAGGCGCGGCAGCAGCCGCATGTCGCCGTTTTGGCGACCTGAACCGAAGGCAGCGAGACTGCGCCCTTAGCGACCTTCGTATCTGCAGCGGCTGCAGGGCCGGCCACGGCCAGCAATACCGCGGCACTTAGAATTGCGATCCATCGGGTCGGTAAGCGGTGGCATTTGAAGCTCATGAGTCCTCTCGAATCGACGGCATGAATGTTGCCAACGGAGACTGGATAAAGCTTCCGCCCAATGTAAGGTCAAGCCTGCACAGTCGCCGTGACGACGCAGCCACGCTCACATTTCTGCGATGATGCCGTCTACGAGGGCGGGCAGGCCTTGCTCGAAATAGACCACGACGGATTATTGACGACCGTGTCGCAGGTCGCGAGCACCTGGCGGCCCTGATATTTCATGCAGATCGTTTCGCCGATCGGGACGTTTTCGCCGGCATAGAGGCACGAACAGATACGTGCATTCACCGGTTGCTCGGGCAGCGTTTGTGACGGCCATTGGCGGCGCGCCGCCTCGCTCCCGTCCTGGGCGCCAGCCGCCTTGCTCACCAAAATCAACGCCAGGCTGAAACATAGCAGCGCCAAAAGCAGGTTTGTGTAGCAGGTTCGTGTTTGCATCTCCCAACCTCCCTCGGTTCGGACGGTCGCCTGTCGGCGGCGCGTCGGATGCACGATCAACAATTATACAACGAAAGGGGCGATGTGTCTTCGGACTTTAGGCCCGGGTCAGCGCTTGCTTGATCCGAGCAGCGGTATCGATATTGGCCGCGTGATCACCGATGATCCGCAATGTGAAATGCTCACATCCCGCTTGCACGAAGTCTGCGAGCCATTCGACCGCGCCACTCTCCGGGCCAGTGAAATAGCCTTGATAGCGCTTAATCTTTTCCGCTGGTATGCCGTAGTAGGCCTCGAGATACGAATTGAGCGCCTGATCCGCGCGCGTCTGGTCATCGTTAATCGACAACGTCAGGTAGGCGGCACCGGTCAGTGCACCGTCCGGCCGGCTGGCCTCGCGCGCGTGTTCGAGCACGGCGCCCCAGCGTTCCGACCAGACCGCGACATCACTCGGCCCGGAGGGGTAGTAGCCGTCGAAATAGCGCCCGCACCGCTTGAGCGAGTTCGGCACGCTGCCGGCCGCCCAGATCGCCGGTCCGCCGGCCGTGTAGGGCTTTGGTCCAAGCGTCACGTTATCGAGCTGCCAGCGCCCGTCCCATGTGACCGGTTCGCCGGACCATAGTGCCTTGCACAATTTGAACATCTCGATCAGCCGACCGACCCGCTTTTCGAACGGCACGCCGGCTGCTAAAAATTCCGCGCGGATGGCGGCTGAATCCGTGCCGATACCGATGCCGGCGATAAAGCGGCCTTCGCTCAGTTGATCGAGCGTTGCAAGCTGTTGGGCGAGCAGGACAGGATTGCGCAATAGCGGCAGCAGTACGGCCGTACCCATCTGCACTTTACTCGTACGCGCCGCGATCGCGGCCAGCATGGTCAACGGATCATGGCGCGGCTTGGCCGTGAGTGAATCGCCGATCCACACGGAGTCGAGACCGGCATTCTCGGCCCTGACGGCCAGGTCGATTACAGGCCGCGCTTCGTGGCGGCCTTCCATGACCCCTTCGCGGGTTGGCAGCAGGTATCCGACGCGCGCGGTCATGACGATCCTCCAGGCTCGAGCAGGCTGGCCTATGATGCCAATCCATTGCTTAGGATGAAAGTCCAAAAACCGGTAGGTCTGGAAGGCTATTTCTACCGGCGGGGTGCGGGGCTGGCCCCGTTCGTGCCGCCAGGCGCGAATGATCGTGGCCGTAGCCTGTTCATCCGGCCCTGTGATAAAACAATCGAAAATCTATCCACGACCAGGAGTGCACCGACTTGCTGAAGCTTGGCTACAAGGCCTCGGCGGAACAGTTCTCGCCGAGCGACCTGCTTAAATTCTCGGTGGAGGCGGAAGCGACGGGCTTCGATTCCGTCTTCGTCAGCGACCATTTCCAGCCGTGGCGTCACACCGGCGGCCATGCCCCCTATTCGCTGAGTTTCCTAGGCGCGCTTGGAGCCAGCACCTCGCGGATCGTGATGGGCACCAGCGTGCTCACCCCGACGTTTCGCTACCATCCCTCGATCGTGGCGCAGTCCTTTGCGACACTCGGCTGCCTGTTCCCAGACCGCGTCGTGCTCGGCATCGGCACGGGTGAATCGCTCAATGAGGTGCCGGCAACCGGCATGGCCTGGCCCGAGATGAAGGAACGCTTCGCCCGCCTGCGCGAGTCGGTCCGCCTGATTCGCCAACTCTGGCGTGAAGACCGCGTGTCGTTCGAGGGCGACTATTACAAGACCGCCGATGCAACCATCTATGACAAGCCCGACAAGTCGGTGCCGATTTATGTCGCAGCCGGCGGCCCGATGGTGGCGAAGTACGCGGGACGTTTCGGTGACGGGTTCATTTGCACCAGCGGCAAATCGGATGAGCTTTACCGCGAAAAGCTGATCCCCGGCATGCAGGCGGGCCTTGAAGTGAGCGGTCGGCAGGCAGCCGACATCGACCGTATGATTGAGGTCAAGGTCTCGTTCGACACTGATCCGGAGCGCGCCTTGAACGATACGCGCCACTGGGCGGCGCTGGCGCTGTCACCTGAGGAAAAGATGTCGGTCGAGGATCCGCTGGCCATGGAGAAACTGGCCGACGCCCTGCCGGTCGATCGCGCCGCCTCGCGCTGGATCGTCTCGACTGACCCGGATGAGCATGTCGAGTGCATCGCCTATTATCTGGACCTTGGCTTCAATCATCTCGTGTTTCACGCGCCGGGCCCCGATCAGTCGCGGTTCATGAAACTCTACGGTGAACATATCCTGCCGCGACTGCGCGCCAGGTTCGCCTGATCGAGCCATGACCACCAGCGAGCGCGGAAACCGCTGATGCCGCCGATCCAAATCGAAGTGCGTGCCCTGGCCGGCCTGCCGATCGTTGCGCCGGGTGATGACGTTGGCCGGTTGATACTGGAGGCCGCCGGTCGCGACGCTTATCAGCCGCGCCTGCGCGATGTGTTTGTCATCGCCCAGAAGATCGTCTCGAAGGCTGAGGGACGGATCGTCGATCTGGCCAGCGTCAAGCCAGGTGCCGCAGCCCGGGATTGGGCGGCCAAGACCGACAAGGACCCGCGCCTCGTCGAGTTGATCCTGTCGGAATCAAAACGCGTCGTGCGCCACCGGCCGGGCGTGATGATCGTCGAGCATCGTCTCGGATTCGTCATGGCCAACGCGGGGATCGACCAGTCGAATGCTGGTGATGGTGAAATGGCCATCCTGTTGCCGGAAGTGCCGGACGAAAGTGCCGGTAGATTGCGCGAGCAACTCATCAAGGCATTCGGCGTCGACGTTGCAGTCATCATCAACGACAGCTTCGGGCGGCCGTGGCGCAGCGGCACGGCTGGCGTTGCCATCGGAGTGGCTGGGCTGCCGGCATTACTCGATCTGAGAGGCGAGCCGGATCTGTTCGCGCGTCCGCTCGCCGTCTCGATCTCGGCCTTTGCCGACGAGATCGCCGCTGCCGCCTCGCTCGTTATGGGCCAGGGCGCCGAGGGGCTGCCCGTGGTGATTGTTTCAGGCCTCGAATGGTCGGCGCGGGCAACAACGGCCCAGTCACTGATCCGATCCGCCTCGGAGGACCTCTTTCGATGACGGTTGTCGCACTATCGGGCGGTATCGGCGGCGCCAAACTGGCGCTTGGCCTCAAGCGCGTGCTGCTGCCCGGCAGCCTGACCGTGATCGCCAATACGGGTGACGATTTCGTGCACATCGGGCTCAACGTTTCGCCGGACATCGACACGCTCGTCTACGCGCTTGCCGGGCTTGACAATCCGGAGACCGGCTGGGGCCGGCGTGATGAGACCTGGTCGTTCATGGCGGCCATCGGGGAACTCGGCGGTGAGACATGGTTCCAGCTCGGCGATCGTGATCTTGCGATGCACGTCACGCGCTCACAGCGGTTGGCCGGGGGTGACACGCTCACGTCTATAACCGCAGATGCCTGCCGGGCGCTTGGTGTCGGCGCGCGTATTTTGCCAATGTCCGATCGGCCGGTTGCCACCAAGGTCACAACGGCTGAGGGTGACGTTCTCGATTTTCAGGACTATTTCGTTCGCCGGCGATCAGAGCCGGTCGTCGAGAAGCTGATCTATGCCGGCGCTGGAGAGGCGCAACCTGCAGAGGGTGTCGTCGAGGCGATCAGAGCGGATGACACCCGTGCAATCGTAATCTGTCCATCGAATCCACTGATCAGCATCGAGCCGATCCTCGCCGTGCCGGGTATTGAAGCTGCAATTCGAGATGCGCGCGCGCCGGTCATTGCGGTCTCCCCGATCATTGCCGGCAAGGCGGTCAAGGGGCCGACGGCCAAGATGCTCGCTGAACTCGGCTTCGAACCGACAGCCGAGACCGTCCTCAAACGTTATCAGCATCTGCTTGATGGGTTCCTGGCCGATCCTCGTGATATGAACGCTCTTGAAGCGGTTTGCGGCGATGTCAGGCTGTTTGGCGCTGACATCATGATGTCGACGCTCGATGACCGAGAGAGGGTGGCAAGGTCTGTGCTGGCAGCAGCGGAGCAGCTGAAGTGACCAAGTGCGTTGCAGGGCAGGCGAAGGCGGGCGGGCGATGAGTGGCTTTTGGATTGTCGTGCCGGTCAAGGACACCAGGCACTCGAAGCAGCGCCTCTCGGGCCTGCTCGATGCCGATCGGCGTCAGCAACTTGCCCATGCCATGCTGGCCGATGTGCTGGAAGCGATCGCACCTCTCTCCGGCCGGGCGCCGTGTGCCCTGGTAACGGTCGACCCATATGCGATGTCGCTGGCGGGGCGGTATGGCATGCGCGTCATCACGGCCGGCGCTCATGACGGGCACACCGGTGCTGTCGATGGGGCGCGTCACGTGCTTGAGCGCGAAGGCGCCGAAGGCATTCTGACCATGCCCGGCGATATTCCCCTGGTAGCAAGTACCGAGATCGAAGATGTGCTCGATGCTCACGACAAATCGCAAGGCTTTACGATTGTGCCGGCTGGCGATCAGCTGGGCTCCAATGCGGTCGCTTGCTCACCGCCGCTTGCCGTGCCGCTGCGATTCGGCGAGAACAGTTTCTACCCACATCTCGACGCTGCCCGTAGTGCCGGCATCGAACCCGTGATCTGCCAACATCCCGGCATCGCCACCGATGTCGACGAGCCCGAGGACATAATCCGCTTGCTGGAGCTTGATACTCTGAAATCATCCCGTGCCGCGCGCTATCTCTTTGGCCTTGGTCTCGGTGCTGACACCATCCGGATGGAGTCCGCGCAATGACGGTGTCAAGCGCCAGGCAAGCGATCGGGATGGCCGTCGCAGGCGAGCGGCTGTCACGCGATATGGTGCTTGCGCTCAGCGACTGCGACGACCTTGCAGAACTGCTCGGCGCCGCAGCGAGCTTGCGTGACCGTGGTCATGGCTCCGTCGTCACCTACTCGCGTAAGGTCTTCATTCCGCTGACCAAGCTTTGCCGCGACGTCTGCCTCTACTGCACGTTCGCGAGGCCGCCGAAGCCCGGCGAGCGCTGCTTCCTGACACCTGACGAAATCCTCGCCATCGCGCGCGAAGGCGTGCAAGCCGGCTGCCGCGAGGCCTTGTTCACGCTGGGTGACAAACCGGAACTCCGATATCGCGCCGCGCGTGCCGAACTCGACGAACTCGGCTTCGCGACCACACTCGAATATCTCGCCCATGTCGCCCGCCTGGTCTTCGAGGAGACCGGGCTGCTGCCGCATCTCAATCCGGGCGTCATGAGCCGGGATGAGCTTGCGATGCTGCGCGAAGTTTCGGTATCGCAAGGCATCATGCTCGAAACGGCGTCGGATCGACTGTCCGAGCGGGGTGGACCGCATTTCGGTTCGCCCGACAAGGTGCCGTCGGTCCGACTGGCGACGATCGCGGCTGCTGGCGAACTCGCCGTCCCGTTCACAAGCGGCATCCTGATCGGTATCGGCGAGACGCGCCGGGAACGCATCGAAGCCCTGCTCGCCTTGCGCGACCTGCACGATGCGCATGGCCACCTCCAGGAAATCATAATCCAGAATTTCCGCGCCAAGCCCGACACCCGCATGGCGACGGCACCGGAACCCTCGATCGAGGACCATCAGTGGACGATTGCCGTGGCCCGACTGATCTTCGGCCCGACCATGAACATTCAGGCCCCGCCCAACCTCAATCCGGGCCAGCTCGCGCCGTTGCTCGATGCCGGCATCAACGACTGGGGCGGCGTCTCGCCGGTCACGCCCGATCACGTCAACCCGGAAGCACCCTGGCCCGAACTTGCCCGGCTGGAGGTACAAACGCGCGCGGCGGGCAAGGAACTCGTCGAGCGGCTGGCGATCTATCCGGCCTATGCACGCGATGCACGAGGCTGGGTCGAAGAGCGATTTGTGGCTCCGATCCATGATGCCATCGATGCCTTCGGGCTGGCCCGCGATGGGACCTGGTCGACGGGGCGTGCGGGCGTGGTGCCGGACGACATCATGTCGAGGCGGCACGCAACGCCGGGTCCCGGCACGCGCGAACTCGTCGATATCATCGAGCACGCATCGGCCGGCACCAGACTGAGCGAAGCACAGATCGTTCGCCTCTTCGCCGCGCGCGGGCCTGAAGTCTTTTACCTGGTAACCGCCGCCAATCGCCTCCGCCGCGATGTCATCGGTGATGCCATCACCTATGTCGTCAACCGCAATATCAATTACACGAACGTCTGCTATTTCAAATGCCAGTTCTGTGCGTTCTCGAAGGGCAAGATGAGCGAGAGCCTGCGCGGGCGCCCTTATGTTCTAGACCTCGATGAAATCGAACGGCGCGCCCGCGAGGCCTGGCAGCGTGGTGCCACCGAGGTTTGCCTGCAGGGTGGCATCCACCCGGATTATACCGGCGAGACCTACCTGGAGATTTGCCGGCGTATCCGGCAGGCGGTACCGGACATGCACATCCATGCCTTTTCACCGCTCGAAGTCTGGCAGGGCGCCGCAACGACCGGCCGTTCGCTACGCGAGTTCTTGATTGCCCTAAAGAACGCCGGTCTCGGCAGCCTGCCCGGCACTGCTGCCGAAATTCTCGACGACGAGGTGCGCCGGATCATCTGTCCCGACAAGATCACGACCGGGCAGTGGCTCGAGGTCATGGAAACAGCGCATGACGTCGGTCTGCGCTCGACCGCGACGATCATGTTCGGTCATGTTGACCAGCCGTACCACTGGGCCCGTCATCTCTTGCGTGTGCGCGATCTGCAGGAGCGCACCGGCGGCTTCACCGAATTCGTGCCGCTGCCGTTCGTCGCTCACGAGGCGCCGATTTACCTCAAGGGCGGCGCCCGCCCCGGCCCGACCTATCGCGAAGCCGTCCTGATGCACTCGGTTGCCCGCCTCGTGCTGCATCCGGTGATCGCCAACATCCAGACCTCCTGGGTCAAGATGGGCCCCGAAGGCGCTCTTGTTTGTTTGCGGGCCGGTGCCAACGATCTCGGCGGCACACTCATGAATGAAACGATCACGCGGGCGGCCGGGGCCGAGCATGGCCAGGAGTTTGGACCCGCCGAGATGAGGGCCTTGATCGAGCGCCTCGGGCGGGATCCGCGGCAGCGAACATGCCTGTACGGGACGCCTGATGAACGACAGGTCAATCAATCGTTCAGTGCGCCGGAGATCAGCCAGGTGGTCAACACGCCGGCAAAGGAGTTCATGCGAACGGGGACTTGAGCCCGGCGCATTATTGCAAAGAGAAGGTTTGGAGCCATGCAACTTGGAGTAAATACGGCGGCACGTGGTGCGCTCGGCACGCGCGAAGCCTACATGAAGGTTGCCCAACTGGCAGACCGCGTCGGCTTCGATTTCCTCAGCGTTTCGGATCACGTGCTGGTGCCGGCGGCAATCGGCTCGACCTATCCTTACAGCGAGGGCGGCAAGTGGGAGACGGCGACAGCCACCGGCTACTGCCTCGAAGAGCTTGCAACATTGTGCTTCCTTGCCGGCTGCACCGAAAAGCTGAAATTGCTCACGTCTGTCATGGTCGTGCCGCACCGGCCCGCCGTGTTGACTGCCAAAATCCTGTCGACCGCTGATGTGCTCTCCAACGGCCGCATGATCCTCGGTGTCGGCGCCGGCTGGTTGCGCGAGGAATTCGAGGCGCTGCAGACCGATCCTTACGATGCCCGCGGCCGCGTCACGGACGAATACATCAAGGTTTTCAAGGAGCTTTGGGAGCAGCAGGCGCCGTCGTTCGATGGCGAGTTCGTCAAGTTCTCGAATATTCAGTTCGAGCCGAAGCCATACGGCGGGCGCAGGATCCCGGTCTGGGTCGGCGGTGAAAGCAATCCGGCACTCAGGCGCACCGCCCGGCTCGGAGATGCCTGGTATCCCGGTTCGCGCAATCCCAAGCATCGCCTCGACACACCGGAACGGCTCGTCGCCGGAGTCGACCGCCTGAAAAAACTTGCCGAGGCTGAGGGCCGGGATCCGGCAACGATCGAGATTGCCTACGTGGTCCTGAGCCCGCTCTCGTGGCAGGCCGAACCCGGGCACGATACGCCGCGCCGGCTGATGACCGGCTCGGTCGACGAGATTGCCGACGACATTCGTGGTTTTGCCAAGGTCGGCGTCAAGCATTTCAACATTTCCTTCCCGGCAGGTGACATCTCGGAAATGTGCGATGCCATCCAGAAATTCGCCGAAGAGGTCATGCCGCAGGTCAGATGAGCCGGTCCGATGTCGCAACGCCCTGATGCCATCGTCTATGTCTCGTGCTCGAAGGGCGATTGCATTGACGTCCTGTCGCTCGATCGTGAGAACGGCTCGCTGTCGCGGCTCGACCGGATGACGCTTGGCGGCAACGGCATGCCGCTGGCCTTGGCACCGGACGGCCGTCATCTCTATGCCGTCGTTTATGGCGACAACGCCGGTACGCCGGAACCGCGCTACCAAACTCATGCGATCGATCCTGAAAACGGGCGCCTCGAACGTATGGCCATTACGCCGGCACCTGGCCGGATGTCGCACATTACCCTCGATCGGAGCGGCCGCTTCCTGTTCGGCGCATCGGTGGCCAACGACTTGATCTCGGTGCATGTAATTGGCGATGACAATGTCATCCGGCCTGAACCGCTGACAGTGCGCGAGGTTCCGAGCAAGGCCCACCAGATCGCCACCGATCCAGCCAACGCCCACGCCTATGTTCCGAACCTCGGCGCCGCCCTGGTCATGCAACTGCACTTCGATGCCGCAACCGGAGTGTTGAGCGACAACGAACCGGCTCAACTGAAGCTGCATGACGATTGCGGGCCACGGCATATGGCGCACCATCCAGATGGCCGCTTCGTCTACATCCTGTGTGAGTTCGACGGCGCGCTGATAACGTGCGTTCGTGATGGGCGGACAGGTTTGCTCACCCAAGTGCACCGCACGAGTTACCTGCCTGCCGGCTTTTCCGAAACACCGTGGGGCGCGGATATTCACGTGACGCCGGATGGAAGTATGCTCTTCACCAGCGAACGCACCTCGAGCACCGTCGGCGTCCATGTCATCGATCCCGACAGCGGCAGGCCCCAGCTGAGGACCTCGATCGAAACCGAGGAATGCCCGCGCAACTTCGCCGTCGATCCTTCCGGTCGCTGGCTGATTGTTGCCGGCGAAAAGTCCGATCGCGTGTCGTCATATAAGATCGACCAGGCAACCGGTAGCGTCGAACTTAGCGGGACACGCGAGACCGGAATCGGCCCGGTATGGGTCGAGGTGCTGGCGCAGACAGACAATGTGCAGACAACCGGAGATCAGCGGTCATGAAAGCAGGTTTGGTCGGATTGGGCGTGATGGGCCGCAACCTGGCGCTCAACCTGCGTGACAAGGGCCACGACATCACCGCCACCGATGCCTGGGAGAGCGCGCGTGCCTGGCGGGCCGACGGCATAGCGATTGTCGACAGCCACGCCGAACTGGTTCACGCCCTGCCGGCACCCCGCGTGATCTTGCTGATGGTCAAGGCAGGTGAGCAGGTCGACAACGAGATCCGCGATCTCAGCCCGCATCTGGCGCCCGGCGACGTCATCATCGACGGCGGTAACTCATACTATCGCGACACGGAACGGCGGAGTGCAGAACTGGATGCCAAAGGCATCGGTTATCTCGGCGTCGGCATTTCGGGCGGTGCCGAGGGAGCCCGGAACGGCGCGGCGATGATGGCCGGTGGCGATCAAGAGAACTGGGCCAAGGCGCGCGATCTTTTGACGTCTGCCGCCGCCCGAGCTCACGATGATCATCCGACGATCCATCATTTCGGTCAGGGCGGCGCCGGCCATTTCGTCAAGATGGTCCACAACGGCATCGAGTATGCCATCATGCAGGCCATTGCCGAGTGCCATGCGATCCTGCGCGACGGGCTCGGCCTTTCGGCCGATGAAATCAGCGCGCACCTTGGCCGTTGGGCAAGTGAAGGCCCGGGCGCCGGCTTTCTGCTCGAAATCTCAGCCGACATTGCCAATGCGCGCGATGAGCTGACCGGCGAGTTCCTGCTCGGCCTGATCGATGACGTTGCCGGCGCCAAGGGCACCGGCACCTGGACGTCGGAAGCTGCGATCGAATACGGCGTGCCGGCCACCGCGATCATCGAGGCCCTGGCCGCCCGGCAGGTCTCAGGCCAGGCCGAGGCGCGCGCTGCGATGAACGCTCGCGCCGTTCGAGGGCTGCCCTTCGGTTTCGGTGCGGCCGTGATCGACGACCTCGAATCGGCGCTTGCCGCCAGCATGGTCACCGCCGTCTCCCAGGGTCTCCAGATCTATGCGGCAGCGGCAACTGAGAAGAGCTGGACCGGCTCGCTTTCCGATGCACTGCGCGTCTGGCGGGCAGGCAGCATATTGCGCATGCGTATGCTCGATGACCTGGCCGCTGCAATCGATGCTGCGCCGGCAGTTGGAAATTGTCTGGCAATACCGGACATCGCCCAGATCGTTGCTGACCGCCTGCCGGCCTGGCGCCGGGTGGTGGGCGCCGCAGTCGTCGCGGGGCTGCCTGTGCCGGTGCTCGGCAGCTCGCTTGCCTATGTCGAACAGCTTGCCACCCGGCCGCTGCCGACCCAGATGATCCAGGCGCAGCGCGACCGCTTCGGCGCCCACGGTTTTCGCCGCACCGATCGCGAGGGCGACCACCACGGGCCGTGGCTGCAGCCTGATCAGGAGCCCGGCGCGTGATCGTCATCGTCATGGGGGTCAGCGGTTGCGGCAAGTCGAGCGTCGGCCGGGCGATTGCTGCGGCGCTCGACTGGCCGTTCATCGAAGGCGACGACCTCCATCCAGAGGTGAACCGGGCGAAGATGGCATCCGGCACGCCGCTCGACGACGATGACCGCTGGCCATGGTTGGACCGAATTTCTGCTGCCGCAAACGAGATCGAACGTGACGGCGGCTCGGTGGTCGTTGCCTGCTCGGCGCTGAAACGCGCCTACCGCGATCGCCTGAGCGCACAAGGCGGCGATGTGCGGTTCGTCCACTTGGCGGGCGACCGGGCGCTGATCGAGGCGCGCATGCAGGCCCGCCGGGACCACTTCATGCCGCCCGGCCTGCTCGACAGCCAGATCGCGACGCTCGAGGTGCCGTCAGGCGAAGAACCGGCCGTGGAACTGGATATCGCCCTGCCCGTCGACGCGATCGCCGGTCAGGCTGTGCTTTGGCTCAATGAGTGATTGAAAGGCCAAACAAGCCCTCAAGCCTTCGCCAGGTGACACGCCACGACATGGCCACTGCCCAGTTCACGCAGCGCCGGCGTTTCCATGCGGCAGCGCTCCTCCGCATAGGGGCAGCGGGTGTGGAAATGGCAGCCGGACGGCGGGTTGACCGGACTTGGCACGTCGCCTTCGATCACCAGCTTTTCGCGTTTCAGCGAGGGATCGGGCACCGGCACCGCGGACAGCAGTGCGATCGTGTAGGGATGCTTCGGGTTGGTGAAGATCGTTGCCTTGTCGGCGTATTCGACGATACGCCCGAGATACATCACGGCGATACGGTGCGAGATATGCTCGACGACCGCTAGATTATGGGAAATGAACAGGTAGGAAAGCTTGCGCTCGGCCTGCAGGTCGAGCAGCAGGTTGATGACCTGCGCCTGGATCGAAACGTCGAGAGCCGAAACAGGCTCATCGCCGATGATCAGCTTCGGGTTGAGCGCCAACGCCCTGGCAATGCCGATGCGCTGGCGCTGACCGCCCGAGAACTGGTGCGGGAAGTTGTCCATCTGCGCGCGTCTCAAGCCCACACGCTCGAACAGGTCGGCGACCATCTCGCGACGCTCTTTGCCGCGCGCAATGCCGTGAACGGAAATTGGTTCAGCGACGATATCTCCGGCCGTCATGCGCGGATCAAGCGAGGAGAACGGATCCTGGAAAATGATCTGCATCTCGCGCCGGTAGGGCCTGAGTTCACTGCGCGGCAGGTTGGTGACATCACGGCCGTCGACCTTGATCGAGCCGGCGGTCGGCTCGATCAGGCGCAAAAGCGTGCGCCCCACGGTGGACTTGCCGCAACCCGACTCGCCAACCAGCCCCAGCGTCTCGCCTTCTCCAATTTCGAAGCTTACACCATCGACGGCGTAGACCTGCCCCACAACTGTTTGAAACAGGCCCTTTTTGACCGGGAAATGCTTCTTGAGGTCAATGACCTCGAGAACCGGTGCCTTGCCGTTGGCCGCCCTGTTCGTGTCAGGCGCGGATGCAATCGATGTATCGCTCATTGGCCTTCTCCATAGAGCGCATCGGAATGCCAGCACGCCGCCCAGTGATTGGGTTTCTTTTCTTCGAACGGCGGATAGGCCGCCTCGCACTGCGCATCGGCGAACTTGCAGCGCGGCGCGAATGCACAGCCCTGCGGCAGATCACTTAGCGCCGGCACGATGCCGGTGATCTCCTGCAGTCGTTCCTGCTCATCGTCGGCACCGCGCATCAGGTTGAGGCGCGGGATCGAGGCCATCAGGCCGTGTGTGTAGGGATGCAGCGCATTGGCGAACAGGTCTTCGACGGAGGCCTCTTCGACCTTGCGGCCGGCATACATGACGATCACCCGCTTGGCGGTTTCGGCAACAACGCCGAGATCGTGCGTGATCAGGATGACTGCGGTGCCAAGGCGCTCCTGCAGGTCGACCATGAGATTGAGAATCTGCGCCTGGATGGTGACGTCGAGCGCGGTGGTTGGCTCATCCGCGATCAGAACCTTCGGGTTGCAGGCGAGCGCCATGGCGATCATCACGCGCTGGCGCATACCGCCTGACAACTGGTGCGGGTATTCCTTGACGCGCTGTTTGGGCTCGGGAATGCGCACCAGTTCGAGCATCTCGATAGACCGTTTGAGCGCTTCGTCGCGGGTCATGTTCTGGTGCAGGATCAATGCTTCCGAGATCTGGCGCCCGACCGTCATGACCGGATTGAGCGACGTCATCGGCTCCTGGAAGATCATCGAGATGTCGTTGCCGCGGATGTCGCGCATCTCATCTTCGCTGAGGCTCATCAGGTCGGTGCCGTCGAGCTTGATCGTGCCGTCGATGATGCGGCCGGGCGGATAGGGAATGAGACGCAGCAGGGAAAGCGCGGTAATCGACTTGCCGCAACCCGACTCACCGACGATCGCCAGCGTTTCACTGGGTTTGAGCGAGAACGACACTCCGTCGACCGCCTTCACGGTGCCCTGACGTGTGAAGAAGTAGGTCTTAAGGCCATCGACCTCGAGGATCGGCGGCACGTTGCTGCCGGCGCGTGCCTGCGTGGTTGGCTGGTCGTCGGCAAGTGTCATGAATGCGTTCCGGTGAATTGAGATAGGCGAGGAAGTGCCTTCGGTACGAGCCTCATCGCCGCTGCCTGGGATCCAGGATGTCGCGGATCGCATCGCCCAGCAGGTTGGTGCCGAACACGGCAAGCGAGATCGCGATGCCGGGGAAGATCACCAGCCACGGCGCTGTGCGCACATACTCAGCAGCCGATTCCGACAGCATGCGCCCCCATGATGGATGCGGTTCGGGAATGCCGAGGCCGAGGAAGGAGAGCGAGGCCTCGGTGAGGATCGCGGAGCCGAGCTTGGCGGTGCCGAGCACGATCAACGGTGCCAGCGTGTTCGGTAGAATGTGCTGTACGGCAATGCGCCATTCACTCATGCCGACCGCCTTCGAGGCCTCGACGAAGGGCATTTCGCGCAGCGCCAATGTATTGGCACGGATCACACGCGCGGTTTGCGGTATCAGTGGAATGGCGATGGCAATCACGGTGTTGGTCAGCGACGGCCCGAGTGAGGCTGCCATCAGCAGAGCCATGACCAACAGCGGCAGCGCCTGCATGATGTCGATCAGGCGCTGCATTAGGAGGTCGAACCAGCCGCCGATGTAGCCAGTTGCGAGGCCGATGATGACGCCGAACAGCGAGCCTAAGAGCGCCGAGCCGATGCCGACGATCAGTGAGATGCGGGCGCCGTAGACGATGCGACTCCACATGTCGCGGCCCATGAAGTCGGCACCGAGGAAATGCGCGTCGCCCGGTTTTGCAAGCGACGAGGCCGAGTTCGTCGTCACCGGGTCGTAGGCCGTGATGAAGTCGGCGAAGATCGCGGCCAGCACGAACAGCAGAACGATAAAGGCGCCGATTGCGCCAAGCGGGTAACTGCGTGCCCAGTAAAACGCCTGGCCCCAGAAACCTTGAGCGTTGGCACCGGCCTTGTTGAGTTCGGCTTGATGGTCGATGGCAGCCATTTCAGGCCTCCATGTTATTGCCGCCCGAAAGGGGCCGTGTTTCGCCTACTCGTACTTGATGCGCGGGTCGAGAATGGCATAGGCCATGTCGATCAGGAAGTTGATGAACACCACCACGAATGCGATGAACATCACCAGATTCTGCACGATCGGATAGTCGCGCCACTGGATCGCCTCGACCAGGAAGCGGGCGACGCCCGGAATATTGAAAACCGTCTCGGTGACGATCAATCCGCCGATCAGGAAAGCGGCCTCGATACCAATGATAGTGATCACCGGCAGTACCGCGTTTCTGAGTGCATGATCGTAGTTCACCGAATTCTCGGTGGCCCCTTTGGCACGCGCCGTGCGGATGTAGTCCTGGCGCATGACCTCGAGCATCGATGATCTCGTGAGCCGCATGATCAGTGCGGACGCCCGGAATCCGACGGCGGCGGCAGGGATGCTCAAGAGCAAGAGTTCATCCCATAACGTCTCCGGCTTGTCGGTATAGATCGGTATCCAGCCAAACCACTGCACGAAGGCCATCAGTACCAGCAGGCCCAGCCAGAACGACGGCAGCGATAGTCCGGAAAGACTGACGACGCGCAGTGTGTAGTCGAGCCAGGTGTCCTGCCGGACGGCGCTGATCACGCCGAGCGGCACACCGAAAATGACCGAGAAGAACAAGGCGAGCCCCGCCAGTTTGGCGGTGATCGGGATGCGCGGCGCGATCTCGTCGATTGCCGGCTGCTCGGAGACGTAGGCATAGCCCAGATCGCCTTGCAACAGGCCGCTGATCCACTGCCAGTATTGCACCAGGATCGGCTGGTCGAGCCCGAGTTCGGCCTCGAGCCGCGCCTTCTCCGCCGGATCGACGAACCCTGCCGAGTCGAACAGGATGTCCGAGATGTTACCCGGCACCAGACGCAGCATCACGAAGATCAGAACCGACATCCCGAACAGCGTCAGGATCATCAGCAAAAAGCGACGGATCATGTAGCCAGTCATGGCGCAGCGCCTCGCGAGTAGGTTCCCAAAGGACTTCGTCCTTTGGCGGGGTTGTTAGGGGCGGTGCCCCTAACAGACTTCTTGTGCAGAGCCAGTTGGCACTACTTGTCGAGCCACATGTGCTCGTACTGGCGCCAGGCGTTGTAGCTCGAGTTCTGCGGATGGACGACGCCCTTGACGTGCGGCTGCCAGCAGGTCGCGTTGCGGCTGTGATAGATGATCGGCCGGGCAACGTCTTCCTGCAGCTTCTTGTCGATTTCCCAGACCAGCTTGCGGCGCTCTTCGTAATCTTCGATCGCCGACTGCTTCTTGATCAGCACTTCAAGGTCTTTGTTGCAGTACTTCGTGTAGTTGCGCTGCGACGTGCACCAGTAGTTTTCGTAAAGGTTCACATCGGGATCATCGACGCCGACGCCGGTCAGGTTGAGGCCGACCGCATAGTCCTTGCGCGCGACCTTGGCGTGCCACTGCGAGGTCTCGACGACTTCCAGGGTAGCCTCCACGTTGATCAGCTTGAGCTGGTCGATCAGGATCACCGCCGGGTCGCGGTAGATCGCGATGTTACGCGTCGAAACCTTGACCTTGAGCGGATTGTCCTTGGTGTAGCCAAGTCCTTCCATGATCTTGCGTGCCTTGGCACGGTTGGCATCGACGTCCGGGTTATAACCGGGGATGGTGTTCATCATCTCTGCCGGCATGCCCCAGCGGCCTTCCGGCACCGGCAGCATCGCTGTGCCGCGCTGGAATTTACCCTGGCCGAGGATGTCGATGAATGCCTTGCGGTCGATCGTCAGCGCCATTGCGGTACGCACATCGGCATTGTCGAACGGCGGGGCGGTCGAGTTGACGATCAGGTTGGTCGTAACGCCGGTTGCAACAACTTCGCAGACCGCGTTCGGTGCCTTTTCCTTGACGTCTTTCAGGAGCGGCAGCGAGACGTCGGTAACGAACGTCATGTCGAATTCACCGGCGGAGAAAGCGAGGATCCGCGTCGAGCGGGACTTGATGATCTTCCACTCGATGCCGTCAAGATGGGGCAGGCCCTTCTTGAAGTAGTTCTCGTTCTTGGTCAGCGTGATCGACTCGTTGCGCTTCAGCGAGACGAACTTGAACGGACCGGTACCGATCGGATTGGTGCGCATGTCTTTTGGTGAGACGTGGCACGGATAGACCGGAGAGTAACCTGAAGCGAGCAGCATCACGAATGCGGGCTGCGGGCTTGCCAGGGAGAAGGTGACCGACGTCGCGCCGTCAACCGTCACATCGCTCAGGTTGTGATACCAGATCTTGCGTGGGTTCTTGCGCAGGCGCTGCTTCGACTTGCCGAGCAGGAGATCCCACGTACACTTGACGTCTTCGGCCGTGAACGGCTTGCCGTCATGCCATTTGACGTCGTTGCGCAGGGTGAACGTGAGCTTCGTCTTGCTGTCGTCCCAGGACCACTTGGTGGCGAGTTCCGGGATGATTGTGTCGATCGTGTTGATCGGTTTGCGATCGTCGAACGCGATCAGGTTATTGAAGACGACGGAGAACGGCATCACCGTCGATGTCGTCGCTTCTTCGTGGATCGATGCACTTGGCGGATTTCCGCGGTGGTACATCTTCAAGATTCCGCCGTCCTTTTGCGCGTAGGCCACGGCCGGCAGGAACGCGCCGGCTGCAGCCGCCGTGGCGGCGAGCAGGAACACACTTTTGTATTTCATGCGTCAGGGTCCTTCGGTTTCCTCAGAACGTTATTATCTTTACGCCCCGTGGAAGATCTACAATCCGGAGGGGCGGTGCTGGTTATGCGGGCAAGGTAGCACGCAATCGAGCGCCTGCAACTGCTCTTGATCACGGTTGTGGTGTTTGGTTACGGTAGCCGGTCAATTTTAACCGGTTTCCCGCGCCTTCACGAGCGCCGGGCGCGCCTCGATGCGCTCGATATAGGCACTTGCGTTAGGCATGCCGGAGACATCCGCGCCAAGCCGCTTTGCGACCGAGCAGGCATGCCCGGTCATGATATCGGCGCCGCTGAATGCGCCGGCCAGATACTCGCGCCCCTCCATATGCCGGTCGACGGCGCCGAGCATCCGGGTCAGGAGCTTGGTTGCCCGGTCGACATTCGTCTGGTTGCGCCGTTCCTCAGGCAGCAGGATGGTCTCGACGACGATCGTGTTGACCGGCGGCATGATCATGCCCTCCGCGTAATGCAACCACTGCAGGTAGCCGGGGAAATCCGCTGAATCGGTCGCCGGCAGCAGGCGGCCGTTGCCGTACCTGGCAAGCACGTATTCGACGATCGCGCCGGATTCGAAGATCGTCACATCGCCGTCGATCAGCGCCGGCACGCGGCCCATCGGGTGCACTTTCGCATATTCGGGTGAACGCATTTCCGCATCGCCGAGCTTGTGCAGTTCGACCTCGTAGGGCAGGCCGAGCTCTTCGAGCAGCCAGATGATGCGAACCGAGCGTGTGCCGGGGGCGTGATGAACTTTCATTGAGCGAATACTCTCTTTTGTACACATCGTGGTTGTGTTCGATACCAATTGGAGCCGGGACCGCTCCTGGCCAACAACATATCTGCAACCATCACATCCGCGTTGCAGGCATTGTCAACTGCCGGCCGCACTGCGGCTATCATTGTTCTATCTGAGCTCGGGAGCGGCACATGCGCATCAATTCCATCGAAGCCATCGCGATCGACATTCCGCTGGCTATGAACTTCGGCGGCGCCACCTATTCGGTACTCAAGCGCTCGACGGTGATCACGCGCTTGCGCACCGAAGACGGCCTGGTGAGCGAGGTTTACAACGGCGACAACCGCGAGCACGGCCTTGAGATCTGCCGGCTGATCGAGGACGTCCTGGCGCCGGCGATCAGGGGCCACGACGTCTTCGCCTACGAGCGCATATGGGAAGCGCTTTTTGCCTTCACGATCCCGAATGGCGATCGCAAGGCCATGCTGGAGGCCATTTCGTGCATCGATTGTGCGGTTTGGGACGTGATGGGTAAGGCCTGCGGACGGTCGGTCAACGAATTGCTCGGCGGTTATCGCCGCGAGATGCCGATCCTTTCGATCGGCGGCTACTACATGGACGGCAAGACCCTCTCAGACATCGGCGCGGAAATCGAGATGTACCAGGCCGCCGGCATGGCCGGCTGCAAGTTCAAGGTCGGCGGCCTGACACCCGAAGCCGATGCTGAACGGGTCCGCGCGGCTCATGCCGCCAAGGCGCCAGGTTTCATGCTGTGCGTCGATGCCAATCGCGGCTGGACGGCGGCGGACGCGATCCGTTTCGCCCGCCTGATCGAGGATCTCGAGATCGCTTGGTTCGAGGAGCCCTGCCATTGGTATGACGATGCAGTCCAGATGGCCCGTGTACGCCAGGCAATCCGATTTCCGGTCAACGCCGGCCAGTGCGAGATCACCAGCCATGGCGTGCGCCGGCTGATCGAGGCCGGGGCCGTCGATTACATTAACGTTGATGTCTCGGAGGCCGGCGGCGTCACTGACTGGCGCCGTGCCGCCGCAATGTGCCAGGTGGCCGGCGTACAGATGGCGCATCACGAGGAAGCACAGATCTCGCAGCACCTGCTTTCGGCGATCCCGCACGGCACCTACATCGAGTGTTTCGCCCATCCCGAGCGCGATCCGGTCTGGCAGCGGCTTTGGGCCAACCGCCCGAAACCGAAGGACGGCAAGGTCGCAGTCACAGATGGCCCCGGGTTCGGTCTCGAACTCGACCAGGACATGATCGCGAAATACCGGGTCAATTAGCGTTTCGCTCGGCGAATCCGCCTTGTGATAGGTCTGGTCAGGGAATGGAAGGCGAATTGCGGCCGCGGCGTAAATCACCGAATTTGCAGGTAGGCACGGAGGACAACGACATGGGCAAGTTACTCGAAGGACATCTCGCAGCGGTAACGGGCGGCGGCTCGGGGATCGGCGAAGCGATCGCGATCGGCTATGCCGAGCAGGGCGCCGAGGTCATCGTACTCGATATCGATGCGCAAGCGGCTGCCGGTACCGCCAAGGCGGTTGGTGATGCCGGCGGCAAGGCGGTAAGCGTCGAACTCGACGTCACGGACCGGGGCGCGTGCCGCGCTGCTGCCGCCAAAATCGCAGCCGACCAGGGCCAGGTCTCGATCCTCGTCAACAATGCGGGCATCAACCGGCGCAATCCCTTCACCGGCGATGAAGCAGCCGTCGTCAAGGACTGGGACGACATCATCGATATCAACATCAAGGGCGTATTCAACGTCACGCATGCCTTTCTCGATCAGCTGCGCGCGACAAAGGGGCGGATCATCAACATCGGTTCGATCCAGTCGTTCGTGCATGTCCGCACGCCGAATTCGGCCGCCTACACGACCTCGAAGCACGGCGTACTTGGCTTCACCAAGGCGCTCGCCGCCGAACTCGGCAAGGACGGCGTCCGCGTCAATGCGATCGGTCCGGGCCTGATCGAAACACCGCTCAATGCCGCAGCACGTGCCAACAACCCCGATCTTGTGAAGATCTTCCTTGACCACACGCCGCTCGCCCGTGCCGGCAAGCCTGCCGATATCGTCGGGCCCGCCGTATTCCTGGCCTCCGACCTTGCCGCCTACGTCACCGGCGACATCATCATGGCCGATGGCGGCTACCGTTCGATCTGACCTGGCCAACCGCTGACGGCTTGCCGTCTCAAGAATGGCGTGCGGCGGCTTCCGGCGTTGGCTGGCAGGTCGGCAGCACCAGGGTGAACTGTGTCGTTTGCCCGTTCGCCAGCGAAACCTCACCTGCATGAGTGGCGGCAACTTCCGAGACAATTGCGAGGCCGAGCCCGCAGCCGCCGTCATGGTCATCATCGAGGCGCACGAAGCGTTCGAAGATCCGGCCTTGCTGCTGCGGGGGAATGCCCGGGCCGTCGTCTTCGACCTGGACCACCGCACGCGTATCCGACAGGCGTCTGGCGCTGACGTTGATCGAGCCGCCATCGCGCAATCCGTAACGTACGGCGTTGTCGACAAGGTTATCGATGGCCTCGCGGATCATGGTTTTGTCGCCGTTGACGTAAATCGGGGACTTTGCGTCCGTGAAGGAAAAGCTGCCGCCTCGGCGCATGGCAATCGGTGCGTGCTGGCGGGCGACATCGGCTGCCAGGCTCGACAGATCGAAGGTCGAGCGCGCGCCTCGCCCGCGCGCCTTTTCCATGGACAGTAGCTGCTGGGTCAGCCGACTGGTGCGGCGGGCGGCTTCGGCAACGTCGGCAACCCGCTTGCGGGCTTCGTCGGGATCGGCCGTGTTGGCGGCAGCTTCGGCCTGCGTGAGGATGGCAGCCACCGGGTTGCGCAATTGATGAGCGGCATCCGCAATCAGCGCATCGCGGGCGGCGAACGCCTCGCGGAGCTGTCCGAACAGCAGGTTCATAGATGCAACCAGGCCCCTGACCTCGCGGGGAACCGGGCGGCGAATGGCCGACAAGTCGTCGGCTGATCGTTTTTGCAGGGCATTGACGAGATCGAGCAGCGGCCAAAGTCCGCGATTGACGCCGAACCAGATGACAGCGCCCGCCGCAGCAATAATGGCGAGCATCAGGCCGAGTGATTGCAGGGCCAGCCGGCGGGCATAAGCGGTGCGCTCACGTGTCGTCTGCCAGGTCTTGATCGTTATCCAGCCCGGTATCTCAACCTCGGTATTGAGTTCGCGATAGATCACCGCCCTCACCAGGTCGCCTTGAAATTCGCCATCGAAAAACGACGGCCGTCCGGATTTGATTTTGAGGCTGTCCGGCACCTTTGGACCGCTGGCATATCCGGTAACGAACGAGCCGTCGGATGCACTGACCCGGTAGAACACCTGATCACCTAAGTATTCCGTCACGACCTCCAGGACGTCCTCGGCAACCAGATCACCGCCGCTTGCGGTGACCCGGCGCGAGATGGCAAGGGCAATGGCAAACAAGGTCTTGTCGTAGAGCTGCTCGCCGGTCTTCAGCGCCTCCTGGTAGCGCCAGTAGACGCCGGCCATGGCGACCAGGCAAAGCGGCACGAGCAGAATGACGATGAGCCGCAAACGCAACGAGCGGCTGGGCAGCATCATGGATTGCCTGCCTCCAGCATGTAGCCGAGCCCGCGGGCGGTCCGGATTTCGACGTCCGTGTCGGAAAGATGCTTGCGCAGCCGGGAGACGTAGATTTCGACAACCCGGCCCTCGGCCTCGGAGCCGACGCCATAGATATGGTCGGCGATTTCGTCCTTTGATACCAGCCGGCCGGCACGGTCGATCAGACACTCGAGCAACGCCAATTCCTTGCGCGGCAGCTTGACCTCATCACCGTTGATGAAGACGCGCCGCGCACCCATGTGGAACTCGAGCGAGCCGACCTGCACGCGATGGTCGTCGTTGCTAGCTCGCCGGCGCAACAACGCCCTGACACGAGCCTCGAACTCCTCGACTGCAAACGGCTTGACCAGATAATCGTCGGCGCCGGCATCGAGTCCTGTCACCCGGTCGCCGGTCGAATCACGGGCCGTCAGCAGCAGGACCGGCGCGGTATCACCTCGCTGGCGCATCCGGCGGAGCACGTCGAGCCCGGATAGCGACGGCAGATTGATGTCTATAATCGCGAGATCGGCGCTCTCCTGCGCCAGAAAGGTGTCCGCTTCAGCGCCATCAGCGAAGCATTCCACCGCATGCCCGGTGTCTCGCAGCGTACGAGCGATGCCGTCGGCAAGCATCCGGTTGTCTTCGATCAGAACGATCCGCATTTTGCTGCATCGCGAAATTTCGAGCATGAGAGGTTTATGAAAGCTTCACCCGATATTGGGGAGGCGTCAACCTGATCGCGCCGGCAGCCGACACCTGATCGCGGCTAGGGCAATAATCAAGAATCGGGATGGCAGGGAGGAACGGAAATGCGGCTTGGCGCTGTGCGGCCTCCCTTGTTTGGACCAATCTCAACAGGGAGGCGGGAATGTCTCGCACCATGAATCTCGGCTACGCTTCGGCGCTGGCCGCACTGGCGGCAGCTGCGGTTGCCATATCGCCTACGACACTGTCTGCCGCTGATTTCTCCGGCAAAACAATCGACTGGGTGATCCCGTTCCGGGAAGGTGGCGGCTCCGACAAGTGGGCGCGGTTCTATGCGCCGCTGCTCAGCGAAGCCCTGCCGGGCAAGCCTGCAATCGTCGTCAAGAACATGCCGGGCGCCGGCTCGACCAAGGGTGCCAACTGGTTTGCGAGCCGCGCCAAACCGGATGGCCTGACGATCTTCGGCTCGTCGGGCTCGACCCAGTTCCCGTTCCTGCTTGGCGACAAGCGCGTCAAGTATGATTATGCCGACTGGAACGTCGTGCTGGCCACGGCGACGGGCGGCGTTGCCTACCTGCCGGCGGATCTTGCCAAAAAATGGCAGGCCGATCCGATGTCGGTGATCAAGTCCACCAGCTTCGTCTACGGCTCGCAAGGGGCGACGCGGCTTGATCTGGTCCCGCTGCTCGCCTGGGAGATGCTCGGCATGAAGGTCGAGCCGGTGTTCGGCATCAAGGGCCGGTCGGCCGGCCGGCTGATGTTCGAACGCGGTGAAGCCAACATCGACTACCAAACGTCGTCAGCGTTCCTGTCCAAGGTCACGCCGCTCGTCAAGGAAGGCAAGGCCGTGGCGATCATGACCTGGGGAGCCTTGGATGACAACGGCAACATCGTGCGCGATCCAACTTTCCCGGACATCCCGACGTTCAAGGAAGTCTACACCAAGATAAAGGGCAAAGAACCTTCGGGTGAAGCGTGGGATGCCTGGAAAGCATTCTTCGTTGCAGGCTTCCCAGCTCAGAAGATGGTCTTCCTGCCCAAGGGCACACCGAAGGACATTGTCGATACGTACTCCAACGCGTTCAAGGCGGTAACCGAACGGCCCAATTTCGCCGAGATCTCTAAGAAGCGCCTTGGCGTCTACCCGCAATCGACGGGGGCAGCAGCGGCCGCCAAGCTGAAGCAGGGCACGGTGGTCAACGAGTCTGCCAAAGCCTGGATCAAAGGCTGGCTCAAAGAGCGCTATGGTGTGAAGCTCTAAGCCAACTGGGAATGTGGGGGTCGGCGGTCGTCTATCGCTGACCCCTCTTGTATCCAAGGGATTTTCTGGGATGGATTTCCTAACGATGGCCCTGCCGGCCCTTGAGCAGGCCTTTTCTCTGATCTTCCAGCCGCAGCAGCTGCTATTCTTGTTTGCAGGCGTCGTGCTCGGCCTCTCGGTCGGCGTTTTTCCGGGCCTCGGCGGCATCGCCGGATTGAGCTTGGTGCTGCCGTTTCTTTACGGCATGGACCCGGTCGCCGGTCTGGCGCTGATGGTCGGGCTGGTAGCGGTAATCCCGACTTCGGACACATTTGCTTCCGTGCTCATGGGCATTCCCGGATCGTCTGCATCGCAAGCCACCGTGCTCGACGGGTTTCCGCTGGCGCGCAATGGCAAGGCGGCGATGGCACTCTCGGCGGCGTTTGCTTCGTCGCTGTTCGGTGGCTTGTTCGGTGCCACCGTGCTTACCTTCTTCATCCTGATTGCCCGACCGTTGGTTCTGGCCTTCGGTCTGCCTGAACTGCTGATGGTGACTATTCTTGGGCTATCGATGGTTGGCACCTTGTCGGGGCGCATACCGCTCAAGGGTATCGTTGCGGCCGGCCTTGGGCTGTTGGTCGGGACCATCGGCGAGGCACCGGCACTCGGCTCTGCGCGTATGAGCTCGCCGGATTGGCCGTACATCTATGATGGTTTCAAGCTGGTCATCGTCGGGCTTGGCATCTTCGCCGTGCCTGAGATCTTGGCATTGCTGCGCCAGGACCGTTCCATCTCCAAGGACGCGTCGCTCGGGGCCGGCTGGTTTGATGGCATCCGCGCTTGGTTTTCCAACCTGTTCCTGTCAATCCGCTGTTCGGTAATCGGTGTGATCGTCGGCGTCATTCCGGGGCTCGGAGGATCCGTAGTCGATTGGATCGCCTACGGCCACACCGTCCAGACGACCAAGGACAAGTCGAACTTCGGCAAGGGCGAGATCCGCGGCGTGATTGGCCCTGAAAGCTCCAACAATGCCAAGGAGGGCGGCGGACTGGTGCCGACCCTGCTGTTCGGTATTCCGGGCTCGGGTTCGATGGCGGTCTTCATCGGCGGCATGATCCTGCTCGGCTACGAAGCCGGCCCGCAGATGATCACCAACGATCTAAACATCACCTATACGGTTGTCTGGTCACTGGCCCTGGCCAACGTGGTTGGTGCCGGCCTCTGCATTGCGCTCTCCGGTCCGATCGCGCGTCTGACGACGATCCGCTTCGCGCTGCTCGCCCCCTTCCTGTTCATGTTGATAGCCTTTGCCGCATTCCAGTCGCGCCAGTCGCTCGGTGATCTCGCAGCGCTTGTCGCCTTCGGGCTGCTCGGCGTGTTCATGCGCCGCTTCGACTGGTCGAGGCCTGCCTTCCTGATCGGCTTCGTGCTCTCGAGCCAGGCCGAAACCTACACCTATCAGGCCGCCCAGATTGCCAACATCAAATTGCGCAGTGGCCTCGATGCCATGCTGCAATACCTGTTCACGCCGATCTCGATTACGATCCTGGCGATCACCATCTTCTCGGTGTGGATCGGCGCCCGGCAGATGAAGGCGCTGCATCAGCAAACGCCGAGCGCCGAGCAGACGCGCGGCAAGAGCGGGCCGTTGATCTTCGCGCTCGTGCTGACGGCGTTCCTCGTCTACGCGTTCGTTGATTCGTTGCTCGTGCCGGTCTTCAACGACCGGGTGTTTCCCCTCATCGTTGCAGGTGCGTCGCTGCTGGCAGCAGTGGGTCTGCTCCTGCAGATGGCACGATCCGGCGCGGATCACGCGGTGTTCGCTGACGGCGAAGTGGCTGGCGACGACGCCGATGCGCCGTTCGGGCTCTGGGGGACGCTCGCCTGGTTCCTGTCGCTCTTGGTCCTCACCGCGTTCTTCGGCTTCGTCATCGCTCTTATCGCATTCTTCCTGGCCTTCCTGTTAGTCCGGGCGCGCGCGTCGCTGATGCGGGCGATTGTGCTGACGGTTGCAGGAGTCGGCTTCATCGTTGCCATGGCCTACACGCTTAATCGCGATTTCCCGCCAGGCCTCTTGCAAGCCTACGCCGAACTGCCCTGGCCGTTCAGATAGCGGGCCAGGCGCGACTCGGATTGGGGCTCTGGATCACGATAAATGCTATAGGGTAAGGCAAACCTTCTCACAGGGAGCCTCACCCATGACTGATAGACCGGTTGTCCGCTTCGACGTCACCGATGGCATTGGCGTCATCACGATCGACTATCCGCCCGTCAATGCGCTCGGACCCGGTGTCGGCGACGGTATCATCGCAGCGCTCGAAAAGGGTGAGGCCGATCCGAACGTCAAGGCGTTTGTGATGATCGGTGCCGGCCGCACGTTCATTGCGGGCGCCGACATCCGCGGCTTCGGCAAAGGCCGGCCGAAGCCCAAAAAACGTACGTACGATGTTCTCGATCCCTGTTCCAAGCCGATCGTTGCCGCGATCCATGGCTACGCCCTTGGCGGCGGGCTCGAAAACGCTCTTGCCTGCCACTACCGCATTGCCGTGCCAAGCGCCAAGGTCGGCTTGCCCGAAGTATTGATCGGTGTCATTCCGGGCGGCGGTGGCACGCAGCGCCTGCCGCGCATCGTCGGCCCGGCAGCCGCTCTCGATCTCATCATTTCGGGCCGCCACGTGCAGGCGCCCGAAGCGCATGAACTGGGCATCATCGACGAAATCGTGCCGGGTGATGATCTGCTCGCCGAAGCGATCAACTTTGCCAAGAAAATCGCAAACGTCCGTCCCCTTCCGCGGGTGCGCGACTGCAGTGACCGGCTCGGCGAAGCGACGCCTGAGATGTTCGACGCCAAACGCAAACAGGTGGCACGCCGCACCCGCGGCCAGCCGGCGGTCGAGAACGCCATCAAGGCCGTCGAAGCCGCCGTATCGAAGCCGTTTGACGAAGGCATCGCCATCGAGCGCCAGTTGTTCGACGAACTCGAAACATCACCTGAAGCCGCTGCCATGCGTTATGCGTTCTTCTCCGAGCGCGAGATCGCCCGCATTCCTGGCATGCCGAAGGACATCGAGACGCCTGAGATCAACTCGATCGCCGTGGTCGGTGCAGGCACGATGGGCGGCGGCATCGCCATGAGCTTTGCTGACGCCGGCCTGCCGGTCAAACTGGTCGATGCCTCGCCGGAGGTTCTGGAAAGGGGCCTTGCCCGCATCCGGGCGAATTATGAGACCAGCGTCAAGCGTGGCAGCCTAGATGAAGCCGAGATGCAGGCGCGCCTTGCGCGTATCGAGGCGGTCGAGACGATGGAGGAGATTGGCGATTGCGATGCCGTGATCGAAGCCGTGTTCGAGCGCATGCCGGTCAAGAAAGAAGTGTTCGCCAAGCTCGATGAGGTGATGAAGGACGGCGCGCTGCTGTTGACCAACACCTCGGCGCTCGACATCGACGAGATCGCCGCGGTCACCAGGCGGCCCGAGGCAGTTGCCGGCACGCACTACTTCGTGCCGGCCAACGTCATGAAGCTGTTCGAAGTGGTCAACGCCACCAAGACCTCGCGCGAGACGCTTGCCGCTGCCATGAAGCTTGGTCGCTCGATCGGCAAGATCAGCGGTTATGCCGGCAACTGCGACGGCTTTGCCGCCAATCGCAGCCGGGCGCCGTTCAACATCGAACAAGGCCTGATGATCGAGGAAGGGGCACTGCCCGAACAGGTCGACAAGGTGATGGTCGATTTCGGATATCCGGTCGGTCCGTTCGCCGTCAACGACATGTCCGGCCTAGACATCAGCTACGATACGCGCAAGCGCCGCGCCGCCGCCGACCCGAACTATCGCGGCCTGCCGATTGCCGACCGCTTGGTCGAGCGCGGCAGGATCGGCCTCAAGGCCGGCAAGGGCTGGTATCGCTACGAGCCCGGCGATCGTACGCCTCATGTCGATCCCGAGACCAGCGCGATCATCAAGGAAGTTGCCGCAGAGCAGGGATTCGAGCAGCGCGAGATGACGGAAACCGAGATCCTGCATCGCCTGCTGTTCGCCTCGATCAACGAGATGTGCAAGATTCTCGAGGAGGACAAGGCGATCCGTGCCAGCGACCTCGACGTGATGTGGCTTAACGGCTTCGGCTTCCCGCGCTACCGGGGCGGCCCGATGTACTGGGGCGACACGATCGGCGCGCTGGAGATCTATAACCAGATCGCAGCCTGGCATCAGCGCTACGGCAAACGCTGGCAGCCGTCCGAGTTGCTGCGCGATGTGGCGCAGAAGGGCGGCAAGCTGCGCGAGCTGAAGTCGAACGTTTCGGTTTGACGGGCACCACTCGAGGGGCTGGCCTAAGCATTCGCCGGCCCCTGCTTGCCGGTGTCATGTAGGGGCGGCAGCAGCACAATTATGGTTCGATCGAGCCCTTATTGCGCATGTGATTGATGCGGTACTTCAGAGTCCGCCAGGCATCTCCAAGGGCGCCTTTTGAGAGGGCAGATCGTGCTGATTTGATGCGGGTGTAGCTTTGTCCGAGCAAGGTTCGGGCTTCCTCGAAGCGTACAGTGGAACGACCTCGCTGGCGATATCGATCTTGTAGGTCTCGTCACCGACGCCGAGATCGAGATGCTTGAAACCTGCCTCGCGACACCATTGGGTGAGGTTCTCCATGATGAGCAGGCCTGGAGAGTATTTGCTCCATCTGCCCGCCTCGAAGGCGGGCATGAGGCTGATGTAACGGCGATTAACCGCAATCGCCCAGTGTGAGGCGACCGGTGTGTCGTCAACCAGCAGGGCGCAGAGCTGGACGCAGCCGCCCTCTGCAAAACGCTCGGTCATTTCATCATAGTAGGTGCTATAGCCGGGGCGCAGAAAGCCATCGACGCCGCGCGTTTCAATATAGCGCCTACGTTTCTGCTGCTTCATCGCCTTGAGGAAGAATTCGATCTCGCATTGCGTTTGGGCAACTTTGAAAACCAGTTCACCTTGTTCCGCCAGGCGCCGTCGCCGGCGACCGGTTCCCGAAAACAACGACAGTCCCTTCGCTGTCCGGCCCTTGAGGTTTTTCGCCTCGGGCGAAAGCTCACGACTGTAGCCGTCGTGGTGATCTGCGTGCACGGCGAGGTGCATCAGCGGGTTCTGCACGCCCTCGACCGTCGGCGGTATCTTGGTGAGCCTGACGACGTCGACGGCCGGTAGCTCGGCGAGGATGCTTCGCCATAGCGGACGCATGATGTCTGCATCATACAGAAGGCTGGAGCCGGCAAACAAAACCGGTGCGTTGTAGTCGGAAACGCCGCCGTCCAGAAAGCCGAGCATGCGCACGCCATTGACGCGCTCGATACCGAACGCCAGGAGCATCAATGGCCGGCCATCGCCGTCGTCGACCCTAACGAAGACGGGCACCGTACCCCGCGCCGCGCCTATCGTTTTCGACCAAACTTCAATGTGATCGCGACACTGGAACGGAAAAGTGCTGGCGCCGTTCAGATTGTCAAACGTTGGCCAGGCGCGTGCAAAATGACAGATGTCGCCGCTGATCGTGATTCGCAATGCGTCAATCGAACCCTTAACGGGGACATCAATATACATCGTATTGAACAACCAAAAGAATAATTACGTCCTGCTCGAAATCATTCAGTCAAACGGTGACATCGGCAGGCCAATGGAAAAGCGAATTTGTATGATAGGGACCTATGTTGGTCGATGTCGGTTTCTAAGGCAATGTCTCATGTTGTCTGATAAAGAAAAGTTGAAGAGTGGTGTTGTCTTGTGATCCAGTCCGATCATAAATCAGGCTCGCTTTATGACGCGAGCCGCCTTCTACGCCAGGCAACAAGCCATTGAACGGCAAAAATGAGATCGCTCCGCACCATGGGATCAAAACCACTGACGTGGCCAGAAAGATCGGAACCGCGGGAGCAGCCAATAGCGGAGCTTCAACGAGCAGTATCCATGCGAGGGCTGCTGCAAAAAATGCAAGCATTGAGAGGACGGGCGAAATCAACAGCTTCAGTCCGGCCTGGCGCAGCCAGATGTAATAGAGAGACGCCATCAGGATCTGTGTTGCCATCACCGCCAGGGCGGCGCCAACGTAGCCGTACTGGGCGAACAGAACCAGTGTCAGCGCGATATTGAAGACGCTTGAGATCAAACTGATTTTTATTGGAAAATAATTATATCCGGCTGCGACGCTGAAGTACCCCATCAGGTTTTCAAGCACGCGAAATAAGAGGATGATGAGAAATATGATGATCACCGGCGTAACACTCAGATATTTGTCGGTGAATATCAGTTCGACGAGATCGAACCTCAGCACCGCAAATGCCAACGTCCCGGAGCAGACGATAAAGGCGCACCACAACATCGACCGGCTGGCAAGCAGCTTGGCCTCCTCGACCTTGGACTCGGCGAAATGGCCAGTTTGGATTGGCATGTAGACGTTCGTGAACGATGTCAACACCCGACGGCCGGCATTGCCGAGTTGTCCCGCGACTGCGTACTTGGCAACCGCGGTCGGGCCGCCCATGGCCGCCACGATGTATTGGGAGACCCTTTCATTTCCGATATTGACGATCGTGTTGAGGTAAAGCGGGAAGCCAAATTCGAGCAATCCCCGCCCACCGGCGCTGTGTGTGCGCAAAGCGGCGCCGAGAGGATCTGCGATCCGCCAGCAGCCGAAGAGGGTCGAGACCAGTATGGCTGCGTTCTCAGCAATCAGGGACATGGTTGATGGTCGGCGGGTCGATCGGCGATATTGCGAGAGATAGCACAAGCAGCACCTTGACGAGTGCGCCGAGCGCCTGGGTCAGCGCATAGTCGCCGAACTGCTGCCTTGCCTGCAGGATCCCTAACAAGAGGCCGCGGAAGGCATGTAGCAGGAAAAGTGTGGCAATCGGTGCGATGTAAGATCTGGCACTCTGCAGGATTTCGATCTCGGCCAAATTGACGACCAGCAGCAGCGCGGCGCAAAAAGCCAGTGATACGAACAGCCGCAAGGCAATCGCCGCGCGGAGCAAGGAAGCGCGGTTTTCGAGTGATGTTTCGGGGTATTTTTTGACGAGGGCCAGAGTGATGCCGAATTCGCTCAGCATCACCAGCAGGTCGGCCACCAGCAAGGCAATGAAATACAGCCCCATGCCGGCCTGATCGAGCATCCGGATCAGGATCATGATGGTCGCAAAGTGACAGGCGATCGTAACGATCGAGCTCGAGAACGTGAAACTAACTGCCTTTAGAATTGTCGTGTACCCATTGAAGATATTTGTTGAAGGGCTTTTTCTGCGAGAGATTGAAGTCGATTGAAAGGCGTCCATTGGCCCCATGACGGGATATTTCGATGGATCAATCATCATTGTTGGGTTCGAGACTGCTGGCGTTGCGATCGGACTTGGGTAGAATGCATGCATGCCGGCCTGGATACGCACTGCAGCGCGGGCTAATTCGGCATCGCGATGTCATAGGAGACCAACGGCCATGGCTGTTTCCATCAGGCAAATTCATGACGTGTTCGCCGGCGAGGTCAGTGGGATCGATCTGACCAGGCCGCTCTCGGCTGACGACGTTGCAGCGATTGAAGCCGGCATGGACGAGTATGCCGTGCTCGTCTTTCACGATCAGCGTATCACAGACGAGCAGCAAATCGCCTTCTCGCGCAACTTTGGCGAGATCGAGAACAAGAAGGGCGGCAATATTCGCACCGAGGAGCGGACCAACGCGCTGATCAACGATGTCTCGAACCTCGACAACAAGAACATGCCGTTCGATCGCGAGGACCGCCGGCGCTATTTCAATCTCGGCAATCACCTCTGGCATTCGGACAGTTCGTTCCGGGCGGTCCCGGCAAAATACTCGCTGCTCTCGGCCCGCGCGATCCCGAGTGAGGGCGGCAATACCGAGTTTGCCGATATGCGTGCTGCCTACGATGCGCTCGATGACAAAACAAAGGCCAAGATCGAGGGGCTGGTCTGCGAGCATTCGCAGATCTATTCGCGCGGTAAGCTTGGCTTCACGTTCAACGAAGATGAAATCGGTCTGATGAAGCCTGTGCGCCAGGCGTTCGTGCGTACGCATCCCGTGAGTGGACGCAGGTCGCTCTACTTGTCTTCGCATGCCGGCCGCATCATCGGCTGGCCGGATGCCGAAGCGCGGCTCTTTCTGTTGAACCTGACCGAGTTTGCGACCGACCGCCGGTTCGTCTACGCACACAAGTGGCGTGTCGGCGATCTCGTGATGTGGGACAATCGCCAGACCATGCACCGTGCCCGCGAGTTCGATGAATCGCAGCCACGGGACATGCGGCGCACCACGGTTGCAGGTGAGGCGATGACGACCGAGCAGGCGGCTGCCTGACCACAACGTGAGGCTCGACCAATGCTCTATAATCCTCCGGCCTTCAAGGTCGATGATCGCGATGTGCTGTTCGACCAGATCGAACAGTTGAATTTCGCGATGCTGGCGACGACCAGCGCCGATGGTCCTGTCGTTTCGCACGCTCCGGTGCTGCTCGATCGCTCTAAAGGCGCCAATGGCACGCTCATCGGCCATCTCGCCAAGGCCAATCCGCACTGGCAGCAGTACGATCCCGATACGACCGCACTGGCCGTGTTTCAAGGGGCTCACGGCTATGTCACGCCGTCATGGTATCCAAGCAAGCAGGAGCATGGCCGGGTCGTGCCGACCTGGAACTATGCAGTGGTCCACGCGCGCGGGTGGCTCACCTTTTTTGAGGATACGGATAGGCTGCGCGGCATCGTCGAAGGTCTGACCGACCGGCACGAGGCCGGACGGGCTGAACCCTGGGCGCTGTCGGATGCGCCTGAAAAGTTCATCGATGCCCAGTTGCGCGGCATCGTCGGGTTCGAGCTTGCCATCGAAACACTCGAGGGCAAGCACAAGCTCAGCCAGAACCGCCTGCCGGCCGACCGCGAGGGCGTGATCGCCGGCTTGGCCGAGCAAGACGGTCCGGCGTCAGCAGCAATGCGCGAGCTCGTGGCCGAGGCGCATGCGAAACTGCCGCAAAGCTGATCGTGTAATCAAACCGAGCCGTCGACGACGACGTCGAGCAGCATCGGGCCGGGCGTCTTGAACGATTCTTCGAGCGCCCCCTTTAGTTCGCCCGGCTCCTCGATGCGCCGCGAGGGCACGCCCAGGGATTGGGCCAGCATGGCGAAGTCGATGTAGGGATCGTTGAAGTCCATGCCGACGAAGCCGGCGTTGCCGTGAAAAGCGAGCAGGCGCTGCTTGATGATACGATAACCACCGTTGTTGGCGATGACGTAGGTGATCGGCAGTTTCATGTTGGCCGCCGTCCAGAGCGACTGGATCGAATACATCGCGCTGCCGTCGCCCGATACACAGCACACTGGTCGCGGTGACTGGGCAAGCGCGATGCCGACAGTGGCCGGCAGCGCCCAGCCGATGCCGCCTGAGGCGAGTGCGTGGAAATCATAACGCTCGCGGTACGGCACGAGGTCGGTCAGGTGGCGCGCCGAAGTCAGGCCCTCGTTGACCAGGACGGCGTTGTCCGGCAGTGCCTCGGCGATCGACAGCGAGAACCAGTCGACGTCGATCGGCTTGATCGTGCCGTTGTCGGAGAATTTATCGATCAGCATTTGGCGCTTGGCCGACCAGTTGCACGGTGCAAGCTCGGCGACCCGCGCTTTGGCGACCTCGGCGAAACTGTCGGTCCCGACCTCGCGCACGACCGGCACCAGTGCTTCGAGCGTAGCTGCGACATCGGCCTTGATGCCGATCTCGACGGCATAGTTCTTGGCGATATCCCAATCGAGCTGCCCGATGTGGACGATTGCGAGATCATCCGGTCTTGGATTGACCTCACTCCAGACCGACATGCGTATTGGATCGGAGCCGAGCGCGATCATCAGGTCGAATCCGGAGAGCACGTCGCGCACGTTCTTTTGGTCGCGCGACAGGGAGCCGACATAACAGGGCGACTGGGAAAGGAAATGAGAGCCATAGCCGACGCTCTGTTGGTAGGCGGCAGCCCCGATCGTCTCGGCGAACGTTGCGGCGATCTCCAGCGCGTCGGATTTGACGATTTCGTCACCGGCCACGATTACCGGCTTTTTGGCGCGCACGATGCGTTCGGCGAGTGCCTTGAGGTTTTCATCGGATGGTCTGGAGCGGGTATCGATGCGGCTCGAGGCGCCGAGGTCGAGACCGGCTTCGTCGTTCAGGATGTCGCCTGGCAATGAGATGAACACCGGACCGGTCGGCGGCGTTGTTGCGACCTTGGCGGCGCGGCGCACGATCAGCGGCAGATCGTCGAGGCGCGGCACTTCGACGGCCCATTTCACCATCGGTTCGGCGATCGGCACCAGCGGGTCATAAAGTAGTGGCTCGGTCAGGCCGTGGCCGAGTTCCTGCTGGCCGGCGGTCAGGATCATCGGCGTGCCGGTGAACTTGGCATTGTAGAGCGAGCCCATCGCGTTGCCGAGCCCGGGCGCGACGTGCACGTTGCAGGCCACCAGCTTGCCGGATGCCCGCGAATACCCATCCGCCATGGCAACGACCAGCGATTCCTGCAGGCCGAGCACGTACTGCATGTCGGGATGATCCTTGAGCGCATCCATCACGGGCAGTTCGGTTGTTCCCGGATTGCCGAATAGATGCGTGACGCCCTCATCCTTGAGCAGCGCCAAAAAAGCCGAACGGCCGGTGATGCGGTTCATCGCATTGTCCTATGCTGAAACGTTATGACGAATCTTGGCCGACCACGGAAACAGGGTCAACGCCGGCGGAATGGGCATCACATGCTTGCATAGTATCGTGAGCAGAGCCGCTCCCACCGAAGACCCGGGAACATCATGCCCGCCTTGCCCAACAGCGCACAGCGAAACGAAATGCATCCGGCACATTCGTGCCGGCTTGCACCGCCGTGCATCAAAAACTCAGCGAAATATCACGGTGCCCGGACGAGCAGCCGGCAACGAACAGGGCTTGTTCACGTGGCAGGCGCCGCTGCAGGCGCAGGCCGATGGTATCGCGGATTGCCTGCTCGTAGTCGCGGAGCTTTGGTAGTACTTGCCTTTCAGCGCTTGTTCGCCAGGCGAGTTCCTCATCGTAGGCGGCTTGTGCCTTGACCAGGTTTTCCTTTGCCTTGTCAACGTTGGGCGTTCGGCGCCTGAGTTCACGCCGCACATTGTTGACAGCGGAGCGAAGGGCACCGGCACCCGGCACAGTTCGGATATCCGCCAGGACGCCCTTGAGCGTCTCGGCTGCCTCCTTCGGCGGCTGCGAAGCAATGATCCCGTCGATCGACTTGATCGTTTCTCCGAGACCGGCAAAAGCCTCGCGTGCACTCAACACTTCGACTGCTTCGGCAACGGCCTTGTAGCTGCCATCGACCGTCCGCCGATAGGTGCGGCGGGCATCGACGTCAGCCTTTTGTATCTTCACGAATTGGGCGCGCTTTTCTGTCCATTCTGCCGGTATCGAGGCTTGAAGTGCCTTGCGCTCCGTGTCCAACTCTTTGATTTCTTCATCGACATGCGCTCGCTCGGCGGCCGCATCGTCACCGCGCAGACGTGACTTTTCACTTTCGAGCCGCTTGATGTCCTTGTCCAGCGCAAGCATGCGCCTCTGAATCGCGCGCACCTCGTTGTGGAGTGGCCGATAGGGTGCGGAAGCGGCATCGAGAGCTCGTTCCGTGCCCTTGATTGTCTCGAGATGGCCGAATACGTCGCCGGCGCTGTCGAACGCCTTTGTCAGGTCGCGCTGCAATCCGCGCGGCAATCCGGACAGGTCAATGGTGCCTGCATCCTGAATGGCCCTTTTTAAGCGATCGCCGTTGGTGCGGTATTCTTCGAAGACATACTTCTCCATGCAGTACTGCAGGCGCGGATTGAGCGGTGGCGGCGAGGTTTCCGAAAGCAGCGACATGCGCGTTGGCAGATAATTCACGAGTTGCGGCGTATAGCCGACGATCACCAGCGCCAGCAGCTGAAGGCAGATGAAGGCGACGACGCCCTTGTACATTTCGATCGTGCGCACGGCGGCCGGTGCGACGCCGCGCAGGTAGAACAGCGCGAAGCCAAACGGCGGCGTCAGAAACGAGGTCTGGATGTTGAGGCCGATCATGACGCCGAGCCAGACGGCGGTGATGTTGGCGGACGGATCCATCAGCAGGATGGGCGCGACGATCGGTACGACGACGACGGCGATCTCGATGAAGTCGAGGAAGAAGCCGAGCACGAAGATGACGGCCATGACGATGATGAACTGCGCCCAGAAGCCACCCGACAGGCTGGTCAGGAATTCGCGGACCAGGTCTTCGCCGCCGAATGCGCGGAAGGCAGCCGTCAGCATCGCGGCGCCGAGCAGGATGATGAAGACCAGTGACGTCGTCTTGGCGGTCTCGATCATCACGCCGCGCAGCGTGTCTTCGATCCGGTAGGTGCGCCAGCCGCTCCAGATGAGCGCAAACAGAAAAACGGCCACGGCCGCCAGAGCCAGCGAGATGCCGAGGACGTCGGCGCTCGACTTGATGTTCTTGATGTTGATCGTGAACGTGTTGGTGATGATCAGGATCGCGATCAGCGAGCCAAGTGCCAGAAGTGCCGGCACGAGTGCGCCGCGTTCGCCCTCCTTGAGGCGGTAGCCGGCCATGATCATAGCGCCAACCGCACCAATCGCGCCGGCCTGATTGACGGTCGCGACACCGAGAATGATCGAGCCCAAAACGACGAAGATCAGTGTCAGCGGCGGCACGAGAATAAAGCACACGCGGACCAGAAAGCGCATGTCGAATGCGCCCTCGAACGGTACGGACGGCGCCATGCGTGGGCGAAAGAGGCCGAGGATGAGCACATAAAGCATGTAGAGCCCGACCAGTACGAGCCCCGGCACCAGTGCGCCGAGAAACATTTCGCCGGCGCTTGTCGAGACAACGCTGAATGACGACGGCATCACGAGGTTGCCTGTCGTTTCCTTGTAGAGCACCTGGCGTGCGGTGCCGGCCTGGTCGACGGCGCTGGCCAGCTGGTCGGCAAGAATGATCAGCACGATCGACGGCGGAATGATCTGGCCGAGCGTACCGGAAGCAGCGATCGTTCCGGTTGCGAGCGATTGCGAATAGTTGTTGCGCAACATCGCCGGCAGCGAAATCAGGCCCATGGCAACGACCGTGGCGCCGAGAATGCCGGTCGTCGCAGCAAGCAACGCGCCAACGAAAATCACCGAAATGCCGAGACCGCCGGGCACCGGACCGAAGAGCTGCGCCATGGTCACCAGCAGGTCCTCGGCGATCTTCGAACGCTGCAGCATGATGCCCATGAAGACAAACAGTGGGATCGCGATCAGCGTATCGCGTTCGACCTCCCAGTAGATGCCGCGGAAGTTCGTGACCCCCGAACTCAGCCAGTCGGTTGGCCCGCCCTGGGCGAAATAGGCATCGACATCGCCAGCGAAAATATAGCCGCAGCCGGCCGCCAGTAGCACGGACAGGATGGCGGAACCCGGAAGGGCGAAGGCGACGGGGTAACCTGACGCAAGCGCGCCGGCCATCAAGGCGATCAAAACGGCAAGGAAGAACAGTTCCATCTCGGTTTCAGGGTGCCCCGTTTAGTGTGTGATCTCGGCGTCGAGTTCACGCGCACCCGAATCACCGCGATAGTCGGCGGCGCTTTCGAGCAGGGAACTCGCGAACTGGATCATCATGGTGACGGCGAACACGGCGAGAAAGCTTGCCATGAGATACTTGATGTACATGCCGAAGCCGGACTGTGAGACCTCGAAGCCAAGGAGCGGCGTGATCAGGATCGATGTCTTCGACCACATGCCCATGATCAGGATCGTCCAGCAGAATACCAGGCCCAGCAGTATGGCACCGACGGCATTGACCTTGCCCCGCTTTGCCCGCGAAAATCTCGAATAGAACACGTCGACGCGTACGTGCGAGTCGGCATAAAGCGTGTACGCGCTGGAAAACAGGAACAGCGCGGCATACCAGAAGCGCACCAGATCGCCCATGAACGCCTGCTCGTAGGAAAATATGAAGCGCGTGATGACGATCGCCAGTTCGGCGATGACCACCAGCAGGGCGAGCCAGACGAAGTCGATCGTGCGCCGGAAGGTTGCGATAACGAAACCGACGACGACCAACGGCATGTGGATGTAGGGTCCGCGAAAACGCGAACGGCCGAGCTGTTTGGCAAGATCCTCGCCAACCACGCCGATGAGAAGACCCTCGACCCGCAGGAACGAGATCACGGCATCGACGATGCCGATCAGCAGGACGGCCCAGAACATCGCGCAGATCAGGTAAACCGCGATGTTGTTGAGGGATGCGCTGTCATCGCGCAGGCTGCGGGTTTGCCCGGTGGAAAAGGCATAGAATAGAGCGCCAGCGATCCCGAGCGCATAGAGTGCTGCCTGGAGAACGGCAAGCGTGTCGAACGAGCCCAGCCCGACCAGGCCCAAGGTGCCGGGCCAGTCCTGCCAGAACGACAGATAACTGTTGATGAGGAAAGCGAAGGTTACCGCGACCACTGCCCAGGCAAAGGCGCGCAAAAGCGGTGCAGGGCTTGGCGATCCAGAGCCGGGAATGCTCGCTTCCGTCATTCAATCCCCCAAATCGTCGATGGCCAGGCCATCGGCAACCGATGCGTCGCCGGTCAAGCACAATCTCGGTCGAACGATGAGCTAATGGAGGCCGGTGGCATGCATGGGCCGGGCGAAGCCTTCATAGAGGTTCGTCCGGCCCGATTGTCGTGCAGCATGGCTACAAGGCCATCCTGTCGGATGGTCTTAGATGCCGAGCACGCGGTTGCGCTGGTTCGAGAAGGCGACTTCGGCGATCTTCTGCCAGCCGCCGATCTCTCTCAGCGATGCCTTGTAAGCTTCGTCGACCTTCTTGGCCAATGCGCTGTGATCGCGGGTCTGGGCATAAACCTCTTCGGAAGCCTCGCCGAAGCTGTCGTAGATCTCGTCGCTGAACGATTTGAGTACGACGCCGTTCTCCTTGATCATCTTGTCGAGGTACTTACCGTTGTTGGCCTGGGTTTCCTCGTACTGCGCGGCATGCTCTTCCATGCAGCAGGCCGTGATCATGGCCTGTTCCCACTTCGAGAGGCCCGACCACCACTTCTTGTTCATGCCGAAGGACAACCCGCCGCCCGGCTCGTGCATGCCCGGCCAGTAGTAGAACTTGGCGGCTTCGTAAAACTTCATGAAGTAGTCGTTATAGGGGCCGACCCATTCCGTGGCGTCGATCGCGCCCGAGACGAGGTTTTCGAAGATCTGACCACCTGGCAGCGAGACCGGTGAGGCGCCGAGCTTGGCCATGACGTCGCCGCCGAGGCCAGGAATGCGCATCTTGAGGCCCTTGAGGTCGTCGGCCGTTTCGATTTCCTTGTTGAACCAGCCGCCCATCTGCGTGCCGGTGGCGCCGCACGGCAGACACTTGAGGCCGAAACCGTCGGCAACTTCGTCCCACAGCGCCTGACCGCCGGCGTATTTGATCCAGGCGTTCCACTCGATCGTCGTCATGCCGAACGGTACGGCCGTGAAATATGCCCAGGCCGGGTGCTTGCCTTTCCAGTAGTAGTCGGCGGCGATGTAGGCTTGGGCATCGCCGGATGCGACGTGGTCGAACGAGTCGAATGCGCCAACCCGCTCACCGGCAGCGAAATACTTGGTCTCGAGGCGGCCCTCAGAGAGCTCTGTAATGCGCGCGGCGAGGCGCTGGGCGGAGATGCCGAGACCGGGGAAGTCCCGTGGCCAGGTCGACACGATGACCAGCTCTTTACGGCCCTGGGCGATTGCCGGAGCGGCAAGCGTCGTGGCGGCAGCGCCGGCGGCTGCGACGCCAGCACTGGTTTTGAGGAAATCTCTGCGTTTCATTCTGCATCCTCCCTGGGATAATGCCGGGCGGGACTTCGCGCTCGATGTCGGAAGCCCGTAACTATGGCAGACTGATTTCGACTATCAGGAAGGGTTTGAAACGGCAACTGAATATGGCGTGAATCGGCAGTTGCAGCGGCGCCTTGCCTCACTGGAGTGCAGTTGCGAAACGCCATTATTCGATGCGGGTTGTGCTGGTTGGCGGCGATTTCTTTCGGCAAAGCTGCCTGGTTTGGGCCCTTGCAAATGCTCTTCGAACCGATGGCGATACCGTTCGCAATATGGTGTGCTTTGACGAGGCCTCGGTTGCGCCTATAACCGGGTCAGTAAGAGGCACGAGTGTATGACACCTTATATCTATCAGCGGGCGACAAGTATCGCCGATGCGCTTTCGGGTCTTGGCACCAAAGGTGCGTCGTTGCTTGCCGGCGGCACCGACCTGATCGCGCAAATGAAGTCCGGGCAGCGAACGCCCGCGCACATCGTCGACGTAAAAGCCGTTCCGGAGCTCACCAGTATTTCCCGTCATAAAGGCGGTGGACTGAGAATCGGCGCCGCGCTCAGTGCAACGGCCATCGCGCAGCACGACGCAGTGGCGGCGGGTTGCGGTGCACTCCACGACAGTGTCCAGCTGATCGGCAGTCTTCAGATCCAGAACCGCGCAACGCTCGGCGGTAACGTGTGCAACGCTGCACCCTCAGCCGATGCCGTGCCGGCACTGATCGTTGCCGGTGGCGAAGGCGTGATCGCGGGCCCGTCCGGCGAGCGTTCCATTGCCATCGAGAAGCTGTTCGACGGTCCGGGCCGTACGACGCTTGGCTCGGACGAGATGCTTGTCGGCATCGATCTGCCGGCCCCGGAGCCGGGATCTGCCTCGGCCTATCTGCGCTTTACGCCACGCCGCGAAATGGACATCGCAATCGTCGGTGCTGCAGTGCAGATTTCGGTTGATAAAGATCAAACCATCACACATGCCCGGGTTTCGCTTGCCTCGGTCGCGCCGACACCGGTGCGAGCGCCCTCGGCGGAGCGTGTACTAATCGGCCAGCGGATTTCGGCGACACTGTTCGCTGCCGCCGGTGACACGGCGCAGGGCGATGCCACGCCGATCTCGGACACCCGCGCCAGCGCCGACTATCGCACGCATCTGATCGCGGTGCTCGTCCGGCGCACGCTCGCAGTGTGTGTAACGCGCCTCGGCCTGGAGTTACCTGCATGACGAAGTTGATGGTCGAAGCCCGGGTCAACGGCGAGATGCATACCTGCCTGGCCGATCCCCGCGACACGCTGCTCGAGGTCCTGCGCGACCGCATCGGGCTGACCGGCACCAAGGAAGGATGCAGCAACGGTAATTGCGGCAGTTGCACCGTGCTGATGGACGATGCCGCGGTGTGTGCCTGTCTCGTGCTCGCTGGCGAAATCGAGGGCGCCGAGATCACGACGATCGAAGGGCTCGGGCAGACCGGTGGGCGGCATGCGCTCCAGCAGGCGCTGATCGATCACGGCGGCACGCAATGCGGCTTCTGCACGCCCGGCATCATCATGTCGGCGGTGGCCTTGCTGAATGATAATCCGTCACCGAGCGATGCCGACATTCGTCATGCCATTGCCGGCAACATCTGCCGCTGCACGGGCTATGAAAAGATCGTTCGCGCAATCGCAGCGGCGGCCGGCGCTGCACGGGAGACAGGCTGATGACCGATGCGATTGCAGCCGGCGGTGAGGTTGACCGCGGTACGTCCGTGGTCGGCAAGCGTCTCGCCCGCGTAGATGCCGGAGAACGCGTCGCCGGTACGGCCCGCTTTGCCGCCGACCTGTCGCTGCCCGGCATGCTGCACGCCAAGGTGTTGCGCAGCCCCCACCCGCATGCCAGGATCGTCTCGATCGATATCTCGCGGGCGATGGCGCTCGACGGTGTCCGGGCGATCGTCACATCTGACGATTTCCACGACGTCCCGGTTGGTGCCAGCATTCCGATGGGCGAGACCGGTTATGACATGTGGATGGTCGCGCGCATCAATATCGCACGCGACAAGGTTTTCTGGGTCGGCCAGCCGGTCGCCTACGTCGCAGCCACCGATGTCCATATTGCCGAGCAGGCAGTGGATCTGATCGAGGTTGCCTACGAACCGCTTCCTGCCGTCATGAGCATCGAAGCGGCAACCGCACCGGGCGCCCCCGTCATCCATCCGCACGTGATCACCGCGGGTCTCGATCATGCGCCGTCATCGCCTTCGAACGTTTGCTCACGCACCATCATCGAGCGCGGCAACGCCGGCGAGGCGCTGCAGTCGGCGGCTGCGACGGCTACCGTCGATACTACCGTGGATACCGCACACCAGGGCTACATCGAACCACAAGCGATGCTCGCCGACGTCGACGCCAATGGCATTGCGACGGTGTGGACGGCAACCCAGGGCCAGCACACCACCGAACTGATGATATCGCGCATGCTAGATAGGCCGCATTCGCGCCTCAAGGTCGTGCCCGTCGAGATCGGCGGCGGCTTCGGCGGCAAAATATCGATCCACGGCGAAGCGGCCGCCGTCCGGCTCTCCGAGCTGACGGGCCGGCCGGTCAAGCTGGTGCTGACGCGCGAAGAGGTGCTGCAGGGCGGCTCCGGCCCGCCGGCAGCTGCACGCTCACGCATCACGGTCGGCGCCGAGGCAGACGGCAAGCTCGTTGCCATCGATGGTCTCACCCGGGTCGATGCCGGCGGCCTGCCGGGACTTGGCCCCTCACTGATGATGCAGGCCTCCGCCGCGCTCTATCAGACGCCCAATTTGCATCTCGAAGGCTACGACATCGTCACCAACAAGCCGCGCACCGAGGCCTACCGCGGGCCGGGCGGCATCCAGTGCGCCTTCGCGATGGAGCAGGCCATGGACGCGCTCTCACAGGCGCTCGTCATGGACCCCTTGGAGTTCCGCCGGAAAAACGCCGCCGTCACCGGTAGCACGATGCCGATCGGCACGCCGTTCCCGCCGATCGGCCTGACGACCATCCTCGATGCCGTCGCCGGTCATGCGTGCTGGCGCGAGCCGCTGGAGCCCGGCGATAGGCCGCGCGGACGCGGCCTGGCGCTCGGCTATTGGCGCGGCACGTCGATGACGTCGGCGTGTCATGTTTCGATCACCGGCGATGGCCGGCCGATGGTGACGATGGGCTCGGTCGACCTTTCCGGCACGCGCACGACCATGGCCCAGGTTGCCGCCGAACAGTTCGGGCTAGAGGCCGACGACGTCTACGTTGCGATGGGCGATACGAAATCGGTCGGCTACAGCGACGGCGCCGCCGGCAGCCGGTTGGCGCGCACCATGGCGGCAGCCGTCGTCGAAGCGTCTGAAAAGGCGCTCGGCAAATTGCGCGCCCGCGCCGCCAGTCTGCTGCAGGCCGAATCGGAGACGCTGACCTACCGGCGCGGTGTGTTCCGCAGTCCCTCCGGGCAGGCCGAGATCAGCCTTGCCGAGATCATGCAGGCGACGTTGACCGATGGTGCCATCGTTGAGACCGGCACGTCGACCAAACTCCCGCTCGGCGTCGAGATCGGCGCCCATATCGCCGACGTCGAGGTCGACACAGACACCGGCCTGGTCACGGTCCTGCGCTACACCGCCTTCCAGGATGTCGGCCGCGCGCTCAACCCAACCGCCGTCGAGGGCCAGATTGAAGGCAGCGTCGTCCAGGGTCTCGGCTGGGCACTGACGGAAACCTTCGATTACGGCGACGATGGGCGCCTGCGTAACGCCAGCCTGCTCGACTACCGCATGCCGACCGCCCTCGACGTGCCTCCGATTGACACGGTGATCATCGAGACCCCGGTGCCGGACGTGCCCTACGGCCTGCGCGGCGTCGGCGAGGTGCCGATCGTACCCGTCGCCGGCTGTGTGGCGAATGCGGTTGCGCGGGCGATCGGCGTGCGGGTGATGCACATGCCAATGACGCCGGAGCGGGTGTTGGGGGCGTTGCGGGTGTGAAGGTTTTGGCTCCGCTGCCGATCAAACGTTGATCCCGCGCCAACAAAGCAAAACCAAACGCTGTTGAAGTGTGCAATTCAAAGAACAACCCACAATCTCCCAACGGACCCGGCTCTTTGTAATACTGTCACTTCAATTCGGAAGGTAGGCTGTGAAATTCGATGATGTGCGTGGATAGTTTGTGGCACAGCGCGACGGTTCATGCCGGCGTTGCGGAACCCGGCACAGACGATGCGTTCGCCTTCGAAAGGCTGTCAGTGTCAGGCTTCGGTCGAACATTGATCGCATTGCTCGGGATGTTCTGCACCGCACTCGCCATTGATGGATTGGGAAGTGCCCACGCCGCCAAGGCATTGCGCATCTACATGGCGCCGGACGGCGATGACGCGCGTGGGGGCAGACGACCGAAAGCGGCGATCCGAAGCCTCGCGCGTGCACGGGACATCGCCCGGATGGAGGTTGCAAAGCAGCATCGCGACATCCGCATCATCGTTGCACCCGGCATTTATCTCGATCAGTCCGTTCACTGGGACGTGTCGATGCCCAACCACTCAATAACCATCGCGCCGCGCGATCCCAACGACCGCCCGATTTTTGATGGTCGCAGTGGCAGGAACTTGAAGCCTGACACCTGGTTCTATGCGCGGTTGCGTGTCGGGCGGAGCAATATCCATATCCGCAACTTGCACATTATGAACTACCGGGCTGCGGTTAACTTTCATGGTCATCCGGATAAATACAACGAGTATAATAGCCACAACAGGATAACAGGCAATATTTTTACGAATATCGGTGGCAAGTTTTGGCGTAAAGAAAGCAAGCCTGGCTTCGCCGCCGTTCACATTACGAACTCTCGATTTAATACCGTGCAACACAACTATTTTAACAATATTGAAAATGCGGATAAATTAAACACCTGGCGCAACGAGGGGGCGTTGGTGCATGCGCTGTATTTAAATCATTTTGCGAGCAACAACAAGATTATCGGCAACCAATTTTTTATGATATCAGGTCAGGCAATAAAAGTGCGTGATTTCTCCAATGATAACGAGATCTTGAATAACTTGTTCGATTTGGTGGGGCGTTCCGCTTACCAAGAATGGTATTGCGGTCAGGGGTTCAAGAATCCATGTACAAAACGCTTCAAGATCCGTCCGGGTGGCGGCTACGCGGATGTTTACCGATTCCGAGAGTGCCCGTCGTTCGGTACGATCCTAAAAAACAATAAATATATCACAGAATACGATTCAGGAACACATCTGCCTCCATATGAAGTCGTCGCGTTGTCAAACTCAGCTTACAAGATTGATTACTGCAACCATCTTTCCGATCTTCAAGTTGAAGATTTTGGAATTCCTTCTTCATACAAGTACTTGCCGAGCAATCGTTCACGATCTGCGCGCCGCATATTTTCCGACGTAAGCCTCGAAAATCAATCGTGCCAACTGGACGGCGTGGTGGTGCCCCATGGCGGAAGACGGAGATTTTTCAAGCGAGAAGTTGGGGCAAGCGGTGGTGCAAGGTGCCGATCATTTACCCGCCGCTGTAGGAATGGCATACTGCACAGCAATAACACCTATAACAAGGCTGTCTGTTCATTGTGAGATGGAAGAACTTACGATTCAAATTCAGGCATTCTGACGTCTATAGCAGGTAGCCCATTGCGCCTTTTAAAAGTCGTCTCTCGGCCAATTGATCTTTGAACTCCGACCAGTTTTCGATTTTTTGATCCAACGATTGGGACTGATCCTGCTTAGCTAACCCTCTGTTTTTAAGGTCTCGGGCGGGGTCGAGGTTCAGCCCTAATGGGCGAAGGGACAATCGAAAGACGTGCAATGCCCTTTGGTTCGGAACGTTTATGGCTGTTTCGTAGGTAATAATATTATATGGTATCGAGTTATTGCGAAGCTCGGCCTCGATTCTTGAGTACCAATTGTGCGCACTGTCGTGCCAGGTAACGTATTCGTCAATGTTGGCATTGATCTTAACGTTGGTGGTGTCCGTGTTGTGCCATGTCTGAATTGCGCGTGCTTTCATGTATGATACGAAACTGTCGATGGCTCGTCGGAGTACGATAATAAAGTAGGTGTTTGCACGAAGGAAAACTTGATCACGGAGAATTTCGTGGTCTAGTTGTTTGGGGAAGATCTTTAAGACAGTGATTTGTCGACCCAGCGACTCGGTGTGCGCATTGAGCGCGTCGATAATGGCGCCGGGTTCAATTTTTGCTTTCTCGACCAAATTTTGGTCGGTGTGGTCAGAATAATTCTCCTGAAAGTGCCCAGAGAGACGTTCGACTTCCGGCTTCCCAAGGCCGTGCAAGCCGCTTCGATTGAATACTTCATAGTAGGCGTTGACATCGGGCAGGTTGCGCAGCAGGGCGCAAAGGTGGTTCGTTCCTGTTCTTGGAATCGAGATTATGCAGATTGTGGCCATCGAGCGCTTCCGTTAGCAACCATTGGTGGTTTTGCAAGCCAAAGAGACGACTGGAAGGTCATGGGTAAACTGGGGTAAACAAGGGCAGTGCGAGTCAACATGCGGCTAGTCGGCGGCTCGATCAGCGATTTTGTCAATTTCGATGGCTCTGCAAGAAATTTGGACCCAATGCCCCCCTCAAAACCGCCGCGGCGCCAACCCCGCCTGGAACCACACGACGAAGCTATAGATCGAGTATACCGGTATGCCGAGAGCTTGGCGCAGGTCTGCGGCATAAGGCACCATGTTGGTGCATTCGAGCACGATGGCGCCGGTTGCCGGGTGGTCCTCCAATAACCGGCGGCCGGCGGCGATGATGTCATAGCGCGCCTTGTCGACGTCGAGCGTTGCTTCGTCGCCAAGGATGACGCGCGTGAATTCGGTGCCGTCCTCGGTGCCGACGACGGGCGTGGTCGATGGGACGCCGGCGGCCGCGAGATGGTCGGGCGTCAGGGAGGAGGCCGAGATCGTCAGGATACTGGCATGGCGGCCCGGTGGCAGGGTGGCCTCGATGGCCGGCACCTGCATCAGCGAGGAGCTTGCAACTGGCACGGGTACGGCGGCTTTGAGATCATCCTGGATGAGGGCCAGGAAGCCGCAGGTCGTGGTAATGCCGTCGACGCCGTCGGCGACCAGATCGCGGGCTGCGGCAATGAAATCATCTTTGAGGCCGGCCGACTGCTGGCGCACGACGCGGTCGGGTGACGCCTGGCGCACAACACGGTAGTGGACCGGAAACGGCCAGGTCAGCGCATTGCCCATGTCGCCGGCGATGCGCGGGAAGCGGGCATCGAGCATCAGGATGCCGACGCTCGCACCGTAGATCGATTTGCCGCCGGTAGCGATTGTCACACCGCGCCCCCATTGATCTTGCCGATGCGTGTTTGGCGATATCTGCGCATCTCGCAGCGGCCATCGTTGACATTGCCGCGTCGAGAAATCAACCTCCTGGGGATATCTGCTTGGGAGTCGAGAGCAAGTGTGTGCGACACCTACAACGCAGCAGAGCATTCCGCCACACCGCCAGTGCCCAGGTCAGAACCATGCCGAACAGAAGATCCCTGCGCGTTGCCGTCGATGTCGGCGGCACGTTTACCGACCTGCAGATCCATGACGCGGCAAGTGGGCTCGTAAATTCCATCAAGACCCCGACGACGCCTGATGATCCGTCGCAGGGCCTGCTCAATGGCATAAACGAGGCTGCAGCGAAGTTCGGTTTTGCACCCGGAGATGTCGGCCTGATCATGCACGGCTCGACGATTGCCACCAATGCCGTGCTTGAGCGCAAGCTGCCCAAGGGGGCTCTGATCACGACAGCCGGCTTCGAAGACGTGCTCGAAATCGGCCGTCACATCCGCAAGAACGTCTATGCGCTCAAGGCCGAGCCGCGGGCTTTGTTGATTCGCCGCCCGCAGCGTTATGGCGTCATCGAGCGCGTGCGCGCAGATGGAACGGTCGAGACGCCGGTCGATAAAAGCGCTTTGATGGCTATTGCAGAGCGAATTCGAAGCCAGAACGTCGAAGCCGTCGCGATCGCGTTCCTGCATGCCTATCGCAATCCGGCAAACGAGCAGCGTGCCGCCGACCTGCTCGCGGAACAGCTCCCGAATATCAGTATCTCGATGTCATCGGAGGCATCGCCCGAAATCCGCGAATACGAGCGCACCTCGACGACGGTCCTCAATGCTCTCCTAAAGCCGGTCATATCTGGTTATCTCGGCCGCCTCGAAGAGCGGCTCCAAGGAGCGGGCATCGATGCGCCGATCTACATGGTGCAATCGAACGGCGGCGTTGCGCTGCCTGATGAGGCTGCCCGGATGCCGGTCAAGTTGCTGCTGTCGGGACCGGCCGGCGGCGCGATGGCAATGGCGGGCCTCGCCAGGCATCACGTTATCGCCAATCTCGTCGGCTTCGACATGGGGGGCACGAGTTCGGATGTCTCGGTCGTTATCGACGGGGCGGTCGGCGAGACCACGGAATCGGAAATCGATGGACTGCCCCTGCGCCTGCCGATGATCGAGATCCGCACCATCGGGGCCGGCGGCGGCAGCATCGCCCGCGTCGAACACGGCGCACTGAGGGTCGGGCCGGAAAGCGCCGGTGCTGTACCGGGACCGGCCTGCTATGCCAAGGGCGGCACCATGGCGACGGTTACCGATGCCAATGCCGCGCTGGGCCGGATTGCACCCGAAGCGTTTATGGCCGGACGCATGACCATCGATGTCGAGAGAGCGACGGCGGCTGTCGAGACCCACATTGCAGGCCCGCTCAGCCTCGACCGTGATGCGGCCTGCGCCGGCATCGTCGAGGTCGCCAACACCCACATGGCCGGCGCCATACGCCTGAGCCTGTTCGAGAAAGGCGCTGATCCGGCCGAGTTTGCGCTGGCCCCGTTCGGTGGCGCGGCCGGCCTGCATGCCTGCGCGATCGCCGAGGAACTCGATATCGCGCGTATCGTCTTCCCCGCCGATGCCTCGACCTTGTCGGCACGCGGTATTCTCGATGCCGATCTGCGCCGTGATCTGTCGCATTCGGAATTGATGATTGCCGGGCCCGAAAACGCGGCGCGAATTACCACGATCGTTGCCGGCCTGAAGAACGAGGCCGAAGCACTTCTCGCGCGGGACGGGCTTGCCAAGGAACACTGGCGCGTCGAGTTCGCGGGCGACTTGCGCTATCGCGGTCAGGCCTACGAGATCACGACGCCGTGGCCGGACCTGGACGCCAATACGTCGGTCGATGCAGCAGCCGTTGCCCGCCTGATCGAGGCATTTCATGAACTGCACCGCATTCGCTATTCGCACAGCGCTCCCGATGAGGCGGTGGAACTGGTGACGGTTCGAGCGATTGCAACCGGCCTGCTCGATCATCCCCAGAGCGGCGGTCGGGAGGCACCGGCCTCTGCAGATCCGCCTCGCTCCCGGTCCGTTTTTCTCGACGGAGATTGGCGCGAAGTGCCTGTCTATTCGCGCGCAGCTGTCCTTTTGCAGGCATCCCCAGCTCGGCCGATCGAAGGACCGCTGATCGTCGAAGAGGACTACACCGTGCTTCTGGTCACGGCCGGCTGGCAACTCTGCCGGGCGGGGACGAGCGATCTGATCGCGATACGCAAGGAGCACCGGCAATGAGTAGCCTCAATCCCGTGCAGCTCGAGGTTATCCGCAACGCGCTGATTGCGGGCGCCGAAGAAATGAACCTCTCGATCTGGCGCACCGCGCGCTCGACGGTCGTGCGCGAAACGCTCGACTATTCGACCGCGTTGTTCGACGGCAAGGGTCGTGCCGTCGCCCAGTCGACCCGTATCCCGATCCACCTCAACAGCATGTCGGTCTGCCTCGATGAAATCTGCCGCTCGCATATCCCGCTCGAAGACTGGCGCGACGGAGACATCATCCTGACCAACGACCCATATTGCGGCGGCCAACACCTGCCGGATTTCGTTGCCTTCGAGCCGATCTTCGCCGACGGCCGCCGGATCGCGATCGCAGCCTCCATCGTCCATCACGTCGATGTCGGCGGCGGTGCGCCGGGGAGCTATTATGCCGGCGCGCGCGAGGTCTATCAGGAAGGTTTGCGTCTGCCGCCGGTCAAACTGCGTGAAGCGGGCCGCATGAACGAGGCGGTCATCCGCATCATCCGCCAGAACAGCCGCGAGCCGGACAAGATCGGCGGCGACGTGCAGGCCCAGGTTGCCTGCCTGGCAGTTGGCGCCAAGGCGATTGATCGTATGGTCGCACGCTTCGGCGCCGACACCGTGGTTGCGGCGATGGAGGGCGTGCTCGACCAGTCCGAAGCAGCGATGCGCGATGCGATCCTGGAGCTGCCCGACGGCACCTACACATTCGAGGATTTTGTCGACGATGACGGCCAGGAGGCCCGCGATCTCAAGATCGCCGCCGAAGTCACGATCACTGGCGATCACTGCGTGGTCGACCTCTCGAAGTCGGCCGACCAGGCGCCGGGGCCGGTCAACTGCACGCTCAACATGGCGAAGTCAGGTGTCTATTGCGCCCTGCTCTGTGCCGCGGAAGGCCGGGCGATGGCCAACTCAGGCGCCTACCGGCCGATCGAGGTGGTCTGCCGGCCGGGCTCGATCACCAATTGCGAGCCTCCGGCCCCTGTCGCCAATCGTATGGCGACGGGGCATCGGATCGTGACGACCGTGCTCGGTGCACTCGCCGGGGCAGCACCAGAGCGCATTCCGGCTGCCTATTACGGCGTGTCCTACGTGGCAGCCCTTTCCGCGCCCGACCCTGTCGTCGAAGGTGAGCGTCGCGTCTATTTCGAGGTCGAGGTCGGCGGCTGGGGCGCGCATCCGGAGGCCGACGGTGCGAATGGCTTTTCTGCAGGCTTCCACAACCTGGCCAACTCACCGGTGGAGATGTGTGAAAGTCTCTTTCCGATCACCTTCACCGAATATGGTCTGATCCCCGACAGTGGCGGCGCCGGGCAGTACCGTGGCGGCCTGGGTCTCGTCCGGTCGTGGCGTCTGGATGCTGATTGGGGCGTGCTCTCAAGTAGCTTCGAGCGGTTTCGCTATGCGCCTTTTGGCTTGGCCAGCGGCGAGCCGGGCTCGAAGGGCCGCTTCACGCTGACCCGCGATGGCGACGTGCGCGAACTGCCCTCGAAGATTTCGGGCGTCGATCTCAGGCGCGGCGATGTCGTCAGCCTCGAAACATCGGGTGGCGGCGGCTGGGGTGATCCGGCCAGGCGCGATCCGGAAGCCGTGGCCGCTGACCTTGAGGCGGGCTATGTGACGCGCGAGCGGTAGTCGTTTTGACTGATCAGGCCGGCGGCATCGTTTCCTGCTTGAGGGCTGTGATCTCGGCCTCGAGTGCAACGATGCGCTCCTGCATCTTCTTGGTCACGGCGTCGACATCGGCAAACGTGAAACGCTCGGTGATGTGTTGCGGGCAATTCCAGTCGAATGCGTCGACGGTAATCACAAGGCCTCGTTCGACGCGGGCGCGGTAATCAGGAACCATCAATTTATCAAGTATGTCGCGCTCAACGCCGCCCACCACTCGTGCGTGCCCGAACAGCTTAAGCCGACGCCGGTTCAGATAGTCCATGAAGAACAGCGACACGCGGTTGTCGCCCGCGAGATTGCCGACGCTGACATATTGGCGGTTGCCGGTGAAATCGGCAAAGCCGATGCTCTTGTCATCGAGCGTGCGCACGAAGCCTGGCGGGCCGCCGCGATGCTGTACGTACGGCCAGCCGGTCTCGCTGACGGTTGCCATGTAGAAGCTGTCGCGTTCGGCGATGAAGGCTGACTCGGCCGGGCCGATGCGGTCGTTGGTGTCCTCGCCGCTCTCGCGATGGGCCATCGCCTTGCGGCTGCCCATCTCGGCCTGGACCTGTTTCACAGATTTGGTGAAGGCGATCTCGGCGAACTTGTGGCCCATGTCTTTCTCTCCGTTCAGCTTGCCAGGCGAGAGGTGCCGGTCTCCATCACTACATAGGCATGCCGCACGGCTTTGCAGGTCACATTGCTGTGGCGGTTCGCTCGCGTCGGCTCACGCCGGCTTGATCGCCCATGGGCCGCCAATCACGGATCCGTTCGGCGTGCCGGCAGGCCGTGACCGGCGATGACGCCGGCTTCTGCAAGCATCGCAAGCTCTTCGGCTGAATAGCCCGCCTCCTCGAGGATACGCTTCGTACTCGCCCCCGCTTGCTCCGGCGCCGGCAGTTCGCGGTCGACCGATCTGTTTGAACGAAACGCCAGTCCGGGCACGTTGATCCGCTGGTCCAGGCCTTCAACGTCGACCTTGTCCATGGCGCCGATCGCCTGCGTCTGCGAATTGCGAAGCACTTCATCGAGAGTTGCGACCTTGCCCGCGGGAACCGAGGCCTCGGTAAGTTTGGTACACCAGACATCGCCCGTGTCGGCGGCGAAGGCGGCTTTCAATGCTGCGGCAGCTTTCGTCTTCTGGTCCGGCGAGAGGACGCTGCCGGCGGCGACGATCTCGAGTTCCTCATCGAGCGTCGTGATGGCGAGCTCTTTGATGATCGCGCGGGCCTGTTGTGGCGTGTTAGCGGTCACCACGATCTGGCCGTCGGCGGTGTCGAAGCGGCCGGCGAACGGGCTGTCGCTGAACGGCTGGTTGCCCATCAGGTCGCGCAATTTGCCGCTGGTCTGATAGTCGGCGATGGCCGCACCGAGTACCGGCAGCGCAGCCCCCAGCATCGTTACCTGGACGTGCTGGCCGACGCCCGTTGCCTGGCGCTCGTAGAGCGCCGCCATCATGGCAAGCGCCGCATTGAAGCCAGCGAGATAGTCGGTGATCGGCACGCCGGAGCGCAGCGGGCCGGACTGTTTGGTGCCGGTCGTGCTCATCAGGCCCGAGACGCCCTGTAGGATATGGTCGTAGGCCGGCGCATCGCGCATCGGACCCGAAGGCCCATAACCGGTGAGGCTCATGTAGACGATATCGGGTCGCACCTCGCGGATCGCCTCGTAGCCGAGCCCGAGCCGATTCATCACGCCCGGCCGGAAGTTTTCGAGCATGGCATCCGATTTTGCCGCCAGGCGTTTGAATACGGCGACGCCGCGTGGGTCCTTGAAGTTCAGCTGGATGCTCGCCTTGCCCGCGTTCTGGCAGACATAGGACGCACCGAGTCCGGCCTGACGCATCGCGTCGCTACCGCCATGAAAGCGCACGAAGTCCAGGCCTTCGGTGCGGTCGATGCGAATGACGTCGGCGCCGAGCAGGCTCAATTGGTAGGACGCGAACGGTCCGGCGACAACGTGGCTGGCATCGAGGATGCGTATACCCTTGAGCGGTTCCAAGCTGGCTCCTTTACGTCGAATTTTGGTTCCCCGTGTCGTCGCCAATGCTGACCCGCATCATGGTCCGGGCAGTTCGGGAAACTGCAGGACGAGCAGATCGAGGCCCACATCGCCGGCAACGAATGTCGGTGCCGGCTCATCGGCTGTGACGAACAGTATCGACCATTGCTCGAACGATCGGCCATCATGGTGCAATTCGCCATCGGCGACGAGCAGGTATTGCCCGCCACTGCCGGCTGCCGGCGGCATGGTTGCCTGTTGTTGTGGCCCAAACCGGTAGATCCAGGCTGCCATCAGATCCGGCTCGGTTTCGAAGACGGTCTCGGCAACGGGCGCGGCAAGTTGCCTTCGGGTCTCCGTATTCAATGGCGAAATGCCGGCCTTGATCCTGGTGCGCTGGTTGCCCTTGGTGAGCTTGTCGCGCGCAGCTGGCATGTACTTGGCGCCCGGGTCCCAGCGTTGGCGCAACGTGAAGTATTTGACGCCCGTCTCGCTCGCTTTGATCGGGCCGTAGGGTGTGTGGCCGTTGGCGTATTGCACGGTCAGCGGGCGGGCGGCGTGCTTGCCCATCGACCCGATGCCGTCGACGAACACCTGGAACTGGTTGGTCTCGTGGAAATGCGGCAGCGTCACCGAACCCGGCGGCTGCTCGACGAGAAAGCCTTGCGGCAGGCCGTTGTCATTGACTTCGTTGCCGGCAACGTACTCACCGCGCAAGGGCGCCGCGCCGACGTATTCGCTCAACGTGTAATCGCGACCGTTGACGTGAACCTGGCGCTGGTTCTGCATCGCTTCGCTGGTCGATGTTGCAATGAGCATGCGGTACTCCTTCGCCCGTAGGGGCCATTAGTCGGCGGTAACATATCCAGCTTCGCGGTCAGCCGCACGGGCCCGGTCATCGCGCTTGCCGGGCGCGCCGTAGCCGCCGCCGCCCGGCGTGCGCAATGTTACGGTTTGGCCGTTATGCAGCACGACGTTGCGGCGATGGTCGATGATCTCGCCGTCGATGCGCACTTCACCACGTCCACCTGAACCACCGCCGGCAAACCCAGGTGCTGGGTGCTTGCACCGTTCGGCCATGAAGATCATGCCGATCGGTGTCTCGCTGCGCACTTCGAAGTGGACCTCCTGGCCGAGCCCGCCGCGATGCTGGCCGTCGCCGCCGCTCGCCTCGCGCAATTGCTTTCGGTGCACGAAGAGCGCGCTGTTGCGCTCGATCAACTCGATCGGCACGTTCGAGATGTTCGATGGCCATGAGTACGTGCTCTGCCCGTCACCGGCTCTGGTCGCCCCCATGCCGCCGTTGAAGAACAAGACGTTCGCGTAGGTCTTGCCGTTCGGTCTTACACCGGTCTGGATGATCGACCAGAGCGGTGAGCCGGAAGCTGCGATCATGCGTTCGCCGAGCACCGGGGCAAGCGCACCGAACACCGCGACGGGTAGATAGTGCCCGGTCGCCATGCGCCCGCCGACGGCAACCGGGAACGTCGGGTTGACGATCGTACCGGCCGGCGCCGAGACCTCGATGCAGCGGAAGATACCCTCGTTGTTGGGTAACTCCGGCAGCAGCGCGCATTTGAGCGCATAGGCGGTCATTGCGAACGAATAGGTCATCGTGCAGTTGATCGCGCGGTCGACCTGCTCGGAAGTGCCGGCATAGTCGACCAGGACCCGGTCACCGTCGACGGTGAGCGCGATTTTGAAGGTGAAGGGTTGGTACATGCCGTCGGTCTCGAAGCCGTACTCATAGGTGCCGTCCGGCAATTCGCTGATCGCGGCCCGCATCGCCCGTTCGCATCGCCCGAGCACCTCCTCCCCGAATCCTTCGAGATCTTCGAGGCCGTATTCGCCCATCAACTCGACCAGTCGGCGCTCCATCAACTCGAGACCGGTGAGCTGTGCCCAGAGATCACCTTCGGTCTGGTCCGGCGTGCGCACGGCGGCACGCAGCAGTTTGAACAGCGTCCGGTCCGGCGTTCCGGCATCGATCAGCTTCATGATGGGGATGTGGAAGCCTTCCTCGAACACCTCGCGCGCTTCGACGGAACGGACCTTGCCGCCGATGTCGGGCGCATGCGCGGTCGAGGCGGCAAAGCCGACGACGCGGCCGGCAACGAAAATCGGTCGCGCGACCGAGATATCGTTCAGATGTCCGGTCGCGATCCACGGCGTATTGGTGACCAGCACGTCGCCCGGCGCCATGTTGTCGAGACCGACCTCGTCGATGAAATGTTTGACGGTGACCGGCAGCGTGCCGATGAACGAGGGGATGCTTTCGGTGTTCTGCGCGAGTGACTGACCGCGGGTATCGGTCAGGACGCAGGCAAAGTCGTTGGACTCGTTGACCAGCGTCGAGAACGACGTGCGCCTGAGCGTCTTGGCCGCCTCATCGACAGCGGAGATCATGCGCGTCCACAGGATCTCGAGCGTGACGGGATCGAAGGCCTTGTTCGATTGGTCGGGCATGAATGTGGTCCTCAGGCGATCGTGACGATGATGCTACCGTTGGCGGCAACCTTGAAGTGGCCCCCGGGCCCGACGATCAGTGTCGATTCGCGTTCTTCGATGATCGCCGGCCCCGCGAACGACTGGCCGGGGGCGAGGCGATAGCGGTCATAGACCGTGGTTGTGATGTGGCGACCCGCTTCCGGGAAATAAGCCGGGCGTTCGCCCTTGACTGCCTCGCCCGTATCGCCTGGTGCCTGATCAGACGTGCCGGCTCGCTCGGGTATCTCGAGTGTTGCCGTCACTCTGACGTTGATGATCTCGACAGGCGTTGACGGCGGCGTGCGCGTGAAGGCTGCGATGTAGCTTTGCTCGAACGCGCTGGTGAGCGCTGCATCGGAGCCGGCATCGTAAGGGCCGGGCGGCAGCGCCACGACGAGCTCGGACGCTTGGCCGACGTAGCGGATATCGGCCAGCCGTTCGATTTGGGCGGTGGCGCTATCGAGGCCGGTCTCATCGAGCACGGCTTTCGCCTGGCGTTCGAGATCCTCGAAGACCGCTTCGAAGGCCGGCCAGTCGATCGCATCCATCTCGCGGGCAACCGTAGCAACGCGGTCGACACGGGCTGGTGCGATCAGAAGCCCGAGCGCAGACGCGACACCGGCCGCCGGCGGCGTGATCAGGCGTTTGAGCCCGAGTTTCCGCGCCACATAGTAGGCATGTACCGGCCCGGCCCCGCCGGTGGCCAGAAGTGCGTAGTTGCGCGGGTCCTTGCCGTGTTCGGCGATATGAACGCGTGCCGCGTTGGCCATGTTCTCGTTGACGACATCATGAATGCCCCAGGCAAGCTCGGTCTTGCCGAGCCCGGTCGCCTCCAACAATGGCGCCAAAGCGCGATCGATGGCATTGCTGTCGATGGCCATGCTGCCGCCGGCGAAGAAATCCGGATCGAGATAGCCAAGCACGAAATCGGCATCCGTCACCGTCGGCTGCTCACCGCCACGGCCATAGGCAGCCGGACCGGGTTCCGAGCCCGCGCTCAGCGGGCCGACCTTCAAAAGGCCGATCTGGTCGGTATGTGCGATTGAGCCGCCGCCGGCGCCGATCTCGATCAGTTCGAGGGTCGAGATGCGGATCGGCAGGCCGCTGCCCTGGATGAAGCGCTTCTCGCGTGCCGCCTCGAAGGCGTAGGCGACCGTCGGGCGGCCGTCGTCGATGACGCTGAGCTTGGCGGTCGTGCCGCCCATGTCGAAGGCGAGCAGGTGCTTGGCGCCATCGGCCACACCGAAGTGGGCGGCAACCAGGGCGCCGGCGGCCGGACCCGATTCGAGCAACCGGACCGGCAGTCGCTTGGCTTCCTCGACATTGGTGAGCCCGCCGTTCGAGAGCATCAGCAGGAGCGGTGCCCCGATATCGCGCGCCCTGATCCGATCGGCAAGCGTCGACAGGTAGCGTTGGGCAAGCGGCTTGATGTAGGCGTTGCACGCCGTCGTCGAGGTGCGCTCGTATTCGCGGATCTCGGGCGCGACGTCGACCGAGGCGGAGAGGGCGAGATCCGGATAGCGCGCACCGAGCAATTCGAGCACCCGGCGTTCATGAGCCGGATTGGCATAGGAATGCAGGAACGTGATCGCGATCGACGTCGCGCCGAGTTGGACAAGGCGCGCGGCTGCTCCGAGAGCGCCCGCCTCATCCAGGGCCAAGTGCACCGAACCGTCGGGATTGAGCCGTTCTGCCACTTCGAGGCGCAAGTGGCGCGGGATCAGCGGTGCCGGCTTGACGATGTTGATGTCGTAAAGTTCGTACTTGCGCTCGCGGCCGATCTCCAGCGTGTCGCGAAAGCCCTGTGTCGTGATCAGGCCCGTGACGGCGCCCTTGCGCTCGATCAGCGCATTGGTGAACAGCGTCGTTGCATGCACGACCCGGCCGACCTCGCCGGCACGCAAATGTCCGTCCTCGAGCAGGCTGTCGATGCCGCTCATGACGCCGATTGAGGGATCACCGTGCGTAGTTATTTCCTTGCGCGAAAACTGCCGGCCGGTCATCCGGTCGTAAACCACGATATCGGTGAACGTGCCGCCGATGTCGATACCGATGCCGTAGCGTTGTTCGTTTGGCATCACCCGCCCTTCGTCGTTTCGAATGCGCCCGTGGTGTGCACCATTGGCCGGCGCCCGCCTGGAGTCCGTGGCCATGAAATGTCAGGCAGGATCGTTTGTGAAGACCCGGCTGCCATCCATCGCCAGTCTGTGGCAGATTGCAGTTGGAAGTGCGTCGTCACACTGCAAATCAAGACATGAAACGGGCGCATTTGAGCATGTCGGGCAAGAGCGGCCGATGTAGGAGCATCGTCACCGTACCCGAATCCAGGAAGGCCCAGGGCGCATGTTTGTTTCAACGTTCGACATTTTCAAGATCGGTATCGGGCCGTCCAGCTCCCACACCATGGGGCCAATGGTGGCTGCGGCCCGGTTTCTCGACCTCGTTCGCTCGGACCCGCCGGTACCGGGAGCCGGTGCGCCGGCACATGTCACCTGCACGCTTTATGGATCGCTGGCCTGGACTGGCAAGGGCCACGCATCGGATCGTGCCGTGCTGCTTGGTCTCGCCGGCTGCCTCCCGGAAACCATCGATCCGGACGCCATTGCCGCGATCGATGCCGAGGTGCACCGCACCAAGCGCATCGCGCCTGACGGCCTGCCGCCGCTGGCGTTCGATCCCGAAACTGATCTGGCGTTCGACTTCGGTGAGCCACTGCAGGGCCATGCCAACGGTCTGATCTTTCGCTGTTTCGATGCCGCCGGCAATTTGCGTCACGAGGAGACGTACTATTCCGTCGGCGGCGGGTTCGTGCGCACGGCGGCCGAGCAGGTCGGCGCCCTTGCAAGCACAGATCATCTCCACGACCAACTCGCCGAGGCAGGCTATCCCTACCCGTTCGCTAATGCCGCCGAAATGCTGGCGCTCGGCGAGGCCTCGGGCCAGTCGATCGCAGCGATGAAGCTCGCCAACGAAATCGTCGAGGCGGGCGACCGGAGCACGGTCCTGACGCGCATCGACGGCCTGATCGCGGCGATGGATACCTGCATCGACCGCGGCCTCGCACAGGATGGTCTGCTGCCGGGAAAACTCAAGGTGCGCCGCCGCGCCAAGGCGATTCATGAGCGCCTGCTCGCCGAACGCGGCCTCAACATCGCCCAGCCGCACACGATCAACGACTGGCTGATCGTCTATGCCATGGCCGTCAACGAGGAGAACGCAGCCGGCGGGCGCATCGTGACGTCACCGACCAACGGTGCTGCCGGCGTCTTGCCCTCGGTGCTGCGTTATTACCGCGAGCACTGTATCGGCGCGACGGCCGAAGGTGTGCGCGACTTCATGCTGACGGCGGCGGCGATCGGCGGCATCATCAAGCACAATGCCTCGATCTCGGGCGCCGAGGTCGGCTGTCAGGGCGAGATCGGCTCAGCCGCAGCGATGGCGGCAGCGGGGCTTGCAGCAGCACTTGGCGGCAGCAACGCCCAGATCGAGAACGCCGCCGAGATCGCCCTCGAACACCATCTCGGCATGACCTGCGATCCGGTCGGCGGCCTCGTCCAGGTCCCGTGCATCGAGCGCAACGGCCTCGGCGCCATCAAGGCGGTCTCGGCCGCCTCGCTGGCTCTACGCGGTGACGGCTCTCACATCGTGCCTTTGGATGTGTGCGTCGAAACCCTGCGCCAGACCGGCCACGACATGGATGAAAAATACAAGGAAACCAGCCGCGGCGGCCTGGCGGTCAACTTGCCGGAGTGTTGAGGAGGATCATCCCCCAAACCGCCGCTCGCTGCCACACCTCGGGCATGCGGCGGCCGCGGCCGGGTAGGCATGGTTGCACCATTCGCACATCGCGTGGCTGCCGGGCTCGAGGCCGTGGCCGAGTGAGACGCGGCCGTCGAAGACGAAGCATTCGCCCTGCCATTTGCTCTGGGCCGCGGGCACCTCTTCGAGATACTTCAGGATGCCGCCCTTGAGATGATAGACGTCCTTGAAGCCGAGATTCTTCAGAAGCGCCGTTGCCTTTTCGCAGCGGATGCCGCCGGTGCAGAACATCGCGACCTTCGGCGTCGTTGCCGGATCGAGGTTGGCCCGCACCCAGGCGGGGAACTCGCCGAACGATTTTGTCTCGGGATCGATCGCACCTTCGAAGCTGCCGATCTCGATCTCGTAGTCGTTGCGCGTGTCGATCAGGCAGACATCGGGATCGCTGATCAATGCGTTCCAGTCAGCCGGATCGACATAGGTGCCGACGATCTTTGTCGGATCGGCGTGCGGATCGCGAATTGTCACGATTTCCTTTTTGAGACGAACGCGCAAGCGCCCGAACGGCACTTCTGTTGCTCTCGATTCCTTGTGTTCGAGATCGCCGAAGCCCGCCAGTTGCCGGATGGCGCCGAGCACGGCGTCGATGCCCTCACGCGGGCCGGCGATCGTGCCGTTGATGCCCTCGGGCGCGAGCAGCAGCGTACCGGTCACCTTGCCGGCAGTTGCAATGCCGGTCAGATCGCGCTGCAGGGTCTCGAGGTTTTCGAGCGGTGCGAACTTGTAGAGGGCGGCGACGACGAAAGCGTCGTCGGCTGTGGAAGGTTTGTCAGGAGACGTGGTCTCGGCTGTGGCCATGGAATTGATTACGGTTGCCTGCTGGAGATCGAGGTTGGCGGCGGGGCATATTTACCTTCAATGTCTTCCGCCATTTTGCACTGATTGCGCATCGTATCGCACCCGTGCAACGGTGATGGGATCGGGGCAGTCAGAGCAGAGTGCAAGGTTATGTATATAAAGTTCAAGCCATGGCCGGCTGCAAGATGGCAAGGGTACGCAGTCCTCGCAACGCTGATGTCCGGCCTCGCCGCGATGCCGGCCGCAGCCAGTGATTTCTACGAAGATTGCCGCTCCGCCGACGGCCAGTTCGTCCGCCAGGGTGATGAACTGCGCCGGATCAACCCGGCAACCGGGGAGCCTGTCGGCCGCGCCGTGCCGCACCGTGTTCTGAGCCGTATCGACATCGCCAAGAGTGCCGGCTACTGCATCGTCGACCGGACGTCCGAGGGGCGCAAACGCTACCCCCACGAAGCGTCGACCTACGTCCTCCAGATCTCTTATCGCGATAATGGCGCGAACAACCGCGTGTTTCTGCTCTGCGATACGGCATCGGACGGGCTGCCGGCTGCCTATTCGTGTGATCGTCTGCAGACCACGCTCGACTGGGTGCATGGCGGAAGCGCTGATGCCGGCGACACGCCCCGGCCGGAGCAACCGCAGTCACGTCGCTCGGTATCATCCGGCTGGAATCATAATGGTTCCGAAATGGAGATCGTCGCTGAGGGCAGCAAGCGCTGGATCCGCTACGTCAAACCGCGTGCAGCTCTTGTCGCCCGCGGCGTGGAACGCGGCACCGAACTGTTCGTCGGCGAACGCCAGAACGGTCGCTATTTCGGCAAAGCATACGTCTTTACCTCGCGCTGTGGCCCGCAGGCCTATGAGGTCGAAGGCGATGTCAGTGCAGACGAACGCCGCGTCGTCCTCACGGGCCGTGCTCCGCTGGTCGATAAGCGCTGCCGGGTGAAATCATGGCGCGATGACCGGCTGGTCTTTGAACTGAGGCGCTGACGCGGATGAGCGGTTTCATCCGTCAAACTCCCTAACCGAAAACAGTGTACCTGGCCCCTTTGACGAGGCCATCCGGTATCGCACGCTTGCCCTCGGGCCCACGCCAGATCAAAAGGCGAGCAGCGTCGACCGGGCCGGGCAGCATGATCCGGCGGGGCGGAACCGGTTCGAATCCGTAGCGTCCGTAGTACGCCCGATCACCGATCAGAATGACCGTTGCCTGGGCCGGCTCGTTCTGGCTGACGGATTCAATTGCGGTTTCGATCAGCAGTTTGCCAAGCCCGCGGTCCTGGGCGTCAGGTCGGATTGAGAGGGGACCGAGCAGCCAGTGTCCTGCGACATCGCCGATGTCGACTGCTGTGAATGATACGGCGCCGACGATCGAGCCGTGCTCGCGCGCAACCCGGCAATGCACCGACATCGGCCGGCCGCCTTCGCGAATGCGATAAGCGGTGCGTGCGAACCGGCCCGGGCCGAAGACCGCGCTGTGCAGTGCAGAGATTTCGCCGAGGTCGTCATCAACCATCGGTCCGATCGAAAAGCCATTGGAAGTGGGCATGGGGCAGGCACCGGTCGCGAACTCGCTGTGTGGCCGGGCGACGCGCATTCATCGCCCGGCGCTAATTAGATTGAGCTTCTGCAATTGGCTACCAGAATTCACCGCGCTCAGCGCCGCCGAATACCTCGCCGAGCCGGCGCCGCACGCCCGGCGCAGTGCCTTCGGGCAGGTCATCGGCTGAAACGAAGCGCTGCTCGGCAATTTCCTTGTTGGGCCGCGGTATGCTCGGCTGGCGCCAGTTTTGGACGATGAACAGCGCCACGTGGTCCGACGGGAACGCCCGGAAATTGGCATAGACGCCGAACAGCTGTGGCGGTCCGGTTGGCTCGACGCCGGCTTCTTCGGAAAGCTCGCGGGCAAGGGCCTGGACCAGAGTTTCGCCCTTTTCAACGCCACCGCCCGGAAAGTGCCAGCCTCGCCTGTAGTAGGCGTGGCGCACCAGCAATACGCGGCCTTGCTCATCGATCACGAGGCCCTGCGCGCCCATCGTCAGGCCGCGCGAGCGTCGCCAGTAGAACTGCAATGCCCGCACCACGCCCTTGTTGATCAATGCCTGCACGATGCGCTCTTTCACCCTGTCTCGCTGCCGGACCCTCAATAGCCCAGATCAATTCGTGCTGCTAGAGCATCATCCGATCGGATGGAACCGCGTAGTAGCGGTTCTGTTCCGCGCGGATAGAGATGCTCTATCTGCTTCATTTCTAGTGCAATTTCCGGACGGCATCGAAATGTTCGCACCCGATTCCGTCCGGTCGGATATTGCTCTAGATCATGGGGGAGCTATGGATGCCGCCTGGAATGGTCGTTAAGAGGAAATTCACCTTGAATTTTAGGCTAAAGACAAAGCTTGCGAGTTAGTCTCGGCGCTGAGGTTTTCCATTATCATCTCCAATGTGTATCCGCCAGATGACCGTTTCCGATCAACAGCCGGCCTGCAATGAAATTGCACTGCCTTTCGGACTTTGTTGGAATTGCATCCGCGCTCTTGTCGCGTGCGTCATTGTCGTGGCGCTTGCTTTTGGCATCGTAAGGTATTCGTTGAACTCGCTGTTGCGCTATCAAGCCGAACAAACAGCGACGAACTGGGCGAAATATCTCGCGCATTCGCTGCCCGATATCGAAGAAACCATCAATAGCGGCGTGATCTCGAAGAAGGGCGTCGAGGCATTGCAGAATGTCGGAAGAGCCGGCAACATTTTCAGATACAAATTCTTTACCATGGACGGCCGTCTTTCATTGACGGTGAACGGAGACGGTTCCGTCGTTGAGCATCTTGGCGGATTGTTGCAGGACGATGAAAGTTACCTGAAGAAGGTCTTCAAGATCACGACGTCAGGTTTGCCAGAATCGAAAATGAGCCGTGCGGAGGCGGGCTCGGGCCAGCCTAGCATCTTTGCCGAAACATATGCTCCGGTCATCGCCGACGGCAAGGTCATCGGCGTCGTCGAGGTTTACGTCGACGTTTCAGATCTCGAAGCGACATATACAAGCTTTGCATATTGGGTCGGTCTGCCGATCTCGCTGCTGCTCGCTGCTTCGCTGCTGTTCCCGTTCTCATTGTTTGTTCGAGAGTCGGCAAACCGCCGGTTGGATGAACGAACGCGTTACCTTGCAAGCCATGACGCGCTCACCGGACTGCTGAATCGCACGGCCTTGATGTCGCGGCTGGCCGAGGCAGTTGGCACGAGCCGGCAGAGAGATCAAGATTACGTCGTCTATTACTTCGATCTCGACGGTTTCAAGGATATCAACGATCGCTTTCAGCATGCGGCGGGCGACCAGGTGCTGGTCGAAGTGGGGCGGCGGCTGTCACGTCTGGTCGGCGAAACGGAAGGATATGCTGCGCGCCTCGGAGGCGATGAATTCGTGGTGCTGAAAGAGCTTGGAGGTTCGCCGGACGAGGTCGACAGCTTCGCCGAACACTGCCAGGAGGTCGTTGCCGCGCCAATCGATTTCGAGGGCCACGAACTCTTCGTTCGGGCCAGCGTTGGCTACGTGACTACATGTGAGAACGGTGTTGACAGCGATGAACTTCTCAAGCGGGCGGATTTGGCGATGTATCGCGCCAAGTCGGAACCGGGCAGTCGCCGCCGACGATATTCTCATGAATTCTCGGAGGCACTCCGCCAGCACAAACAGCTGGCGCGCGATGTTCGCGATGCCATCAACTCGAACAATGTAAACGTTCATTACCAGCCCGTATTCTGTTTCGAGAGCGGTTTGCTCCGGGTATGCAGCGTCGAAGCATTGGCGAGGATCAGGGACGCCGGCGGGCTCGAAATTCCGCCCAGCGTCTTCGTGCCGATTTGTGAAGAACTCGGCCTGATCAGCCGGCTGGGACTGGCCGTGCTGCACAAATCTACCACGTTCGTTGGTTCGCTGCCCGCAGATATCAAGCTTTCTTTCAACATCGCGCCGGCGCAATTGCTCTATCAGTCGGTGGCCGAAGACGTCGGCACCGTATTGCAGGAGACAGGATTTCCGGCCAATCGCCTCATTTGCGAAATTACCGAAGAAGGTCTGGCCTACGACAGCGAACATGCCTGGCGCCAGATCGACGAATTGCGCGCCATGGGCGTCAAGATTGCACTCGATGACTTCGGCATGGGCCATAGCAGCCTCAAAATGCTGATGACTTCCAAGTTCGACCACCTGAAACTCGATCGCTCGATAACGACGATGATCGTCGAAAACACCTCGATGAAACGAGTGATTGCCGATGTCGTCCGTCTGTCTAAAAGCCTCGGCGCCGAAGTCACGGGCGAGGGCATCGAAACCGTCGAGCACCTTGCGCAATTGCGAGCCTGTGGTTGCGGCTGGATGCAGGGCTATTTGCTGTCGCCTCCGGTTCCGGCGGACGAAATTCTTCCCCTCCTGCTGCGCCGGACGATAGACCTTGCAGAAATGGGCGAAATGAACAGGAAGTGCGGCCTCGTCGATGTGCATGCCCTGCAGATTCCAAAAGCCCGCGTCGGGTAGGCACTGGCGGCTCTGACCGTTATGCAACGCAGCTGTGGACAAGCAGCGGGTACTTCATGACAAGCTTGCGCTGCCCCCTGGGTCAGCCTGCACCATAAGAGCAACCTTTCCAATCAAAACCAATTGGAGCGTCATCGTTCCGCGTGGTTGAGAAGAAAGGGGTTCGGAAGCTTGCTATGAGGTGCCACATGACAACGCCGATACAACATCTCAACCCATCCGAAGCGGCGAGGCGCCTCGGTGTTTCGGTCAAGGCACTGCGCCTTTACGAAGAGCGAGGCCTCATTACGCCGATCCGCACCGAAGCGGGTTGGCGTACATATTCGCGCGAGGACATGGCGCGTGCCGGCGTTATCGTTGCTCTCAGGGAACTTGGCTTGAGCCTGGGCGAGGTTGCGCAGGTCCTGGTTGGCGATGCCATGAGCCTCGATGCGGCGCTCGAGGCCCACCGGACCCGTCTCGATGGAGAAATCTCCCGGCTTGAAAGTACCATCGGCAAGATCGACCAACTGCGCAGCGCACTTGATTCTGGCGATACGTCGGTCACGAGCGAACTGGTGCGGCTGGCCAAACCCGCATTGGTGCCGGTCGCATCATTCGACCTGCCCTGGCCATGGGGCGGTGAACGGTTCGAGCTGACAGACGTCTGCGCCTTGAACTACATTATCGGGTCACTGGGCAGCGGCAAGACCCGCCTGGCGCGGCGTCTCGCCGAAGAGCTGCCTGATGCCGGTTTCCTCGGCCTGGACCGGATAGAGAATAGCGCCGATGCGAAGCAGGATCTTAAGCGCAACCCCACACTCAGCACGCGCGTCGAACGGGCGTTGGCCTGGATCGAAAACGATGGCGGCGAGGTCTCGGACGCGCTGATTGTCTTGCTTGCAGCGCTGGAGGCGGACGCACCGGCTGTCTGGGTGGTCGACTTGATCGAGCACGGGCTTTGCGAGCCGACGCAGGAGGCATTGATCTCATATCTGCGTTGCCGGCGAGCAGATGCCCGACCGATCGTCATGATCACAAGGTCATCGGCGATCCTGGATCTCGAGAGCGTCGGTGCCGATGAAGCAATCCTGCTTTGTCCGCCGAACCACAGCCCGCCCCGGCGGGTGATGCCCTATGCCGGTTCGACCGGCTATGAGGCGGTCGCCATGTGCCTGGCACCGCCGGCCGTCAGGGCCCGGACAGAGGGTGTCATTGCAGTTCGCTCACAGGCTTGATTTGCTGAAACCGTTGATGACCTCTCGGCCGACACAATCCGGCTGATGCTGGTCCCCAAGTTCCAAAGCCGCTACAGTCTCGAGCAGTTTCAACTCTGGAGCGGCAAGTCCAAATGCCCAGAACGGAAAACCAAAGGAGCCTGATCCGCCTCGCCGAGCCGGACAACGTCCTGGTAATCGCAACGACGCTTGATGCCGGCGAACGCGTTGAGATCGATGGCCGGACCGTTACGCTCGGCTGCCGATTGTCGCTTGGCCACAAGCTTGCAGCCAGGCCGATCGCCAAGGGCGAGACGATCGTCAAGTACAACTTTCCGATCGGCGTCGCGACCGAGGACATCGCCCAGGGTGCGCATGTCCATGTCCACAACATGCGCTCGAATTATACGCCGACCTACATCATTCCGGAGGCCTGAATGCTGACCGGCTATTTGCGCTCCGATGGCCGCAAGGGCATCCGCAACGTGCTTGTCGTTGCCTATCTGGTCGAGTGCGCACACCACGTCGCCCGCGAGATCGCCTGGTCGTTCAAGGACCGGGACGTGCATCTGATCGGGTTTCCAGGATGCTACCCCAATGACTACGCCGAACGCATGCTGGCAGCCCTTTGCACGCACCCGAACGTCGGCGGTGCGCTACTCGTTTCGCTCGGCTGCGAAAGCTTCAACAAGCACCATCTTGCCAGGGTCATCGCGGACAGCGGCCGGCCGGTCGAGACATTGGTCATCCAAGGCGTCGGCGGTACCGCCAGGACGATCGAGGCCGGCAACAGGTTCATGCGTGAGACGCTGCCCCGGTTGGAAGCAGCGCAGCGCGTCCCGATGGATATCGACGAACTGGTCGTCGGCACGGTCTGCGGCGGTTCCGACGGCACCTCCGGTATCACCGGCAATCCCGCCGCCGGCCTGTCGTTCGACCGGCTCGTTGCAGCGGGCGCTGCCTGCATTTTCGAGGAGACTGGCGAGTTGATCGGTTGCGAGCACGTCATGGCCGAGCGTGCCGTGACGCCTGCTCTCGGCGCCGAACTGCGCAGCTCCGTCGAGAAGGCTGCGTCCTACTATGCCCAGATGGGCTACGGCAGTTTCGCGCCCGGCAACGCGGACGGCGGCTTGACGACGATCGAGGAAAAATCGCTCGGTGCCTACGCCAAGTCCGGCGCGTCCCGGATAAGCGGTCTCCTGAAGCCGGGTGACCGGCCACCGGCTGGCGGCCTCTACCTGCTCGATGTCGTGCCCGACGGCCCGCCCCGCTTCGGCTTTCCCAACATCAACGACAACGCCGAAATCGCCGAATTGATGGCCTGCGGTTGTCAGCTGACCTATTTCGTCACCGGGCGCGGTTCCGTGGTCGGCTCGGCGATCGCGCCAGTCATCAAGATCTGTGCCAATCCTGAGACCTTTAAGCGCATGGCGGGCGACATGGATGTCAACGCCGGCCGCATCCTGAGCGGGACGCCGGTTGAAGAGGTCGGTGATGAGATCTTCGATCTGACGCTCGACGTCGCGAACGGCGCCCGCACCAAGTCGGAGCAACTCGGCCACCGCGAATTCATCCTGACCTACAAGACCTTCGAGCCGATCGGCCCGGCCTGCCTGCCGGCTGCCTGAAACGAGGAGATGACCATGAGTGACGCGATCACGGCGCGACTGGAGAAATGCTACACGGGCGTCGTCCATGACGTCATGCGCAAAATGGGCTGCAGGGATTTTACGCTGCCGCCGCGCCTGCGTCCGATCATGCCGGAGCGCGCGATGGCAGGTCCGGCCTTCACGATCCTCGGCAAGGTCGACCCGACAGCGGATGCGCACGAAACGCTGCTCGCCTGGACCGGCCTGCTCTCGAAATGCCCGCCGGGCCACGTCTGGGTCAATCAGCCGAACGACAGTACGGTGGCCCACATGGGCGAGCTTTCGGCCGAGACGCTGCAGGATAAGGGTGTACGCGGCGCGGTCGCCGACGGCATGATCCGCGACGTCGACTTCCTCCTGAAGATCGGCTTCCAGACCTGGTGCTCAGGTCACACTCCGCGCGACATCGTCGGCTGGTGGCTGCCGGCCGCGTTCAACGTGCCCATCCGCATCGGTGAAGTTGATATCGAACCGGGTGATTACATGGTCGGCGACCGCGACGGCCTGATCCGTATTCCGAAAGCGATCGTCGAAGAGGTCATCGAGCAATCCGAATTCGACATCAACACGGAAAGCGAAATTCGCAAGGCCATCAAGTTGGGCGTCGACCCACAGGAAGCCTATTTGAAGTACGGCAAGTTTTGAGTTCACTCCGCCGGTGCCGGACCTTGTGTGCCTCTTGGCCGGTCGCTGACGTAGAGGCCCTTGACCTGGCGTCCGAGCCAGCCGATGTCGCCGCCGATGCCGATCAGGGCTGGTACCAGGACCAGCACCAGAATCGTAGCACCTGCCAGGCCGAACACGATCGTGATAGCAAGCGGGATCAGGAATTGCGCCTGGCGGCTGGTCTCGAAGATCAGCGGCGTCAGCCCGCCGATCGTCGTCAATGACGTGAGGATAACGGCGCGCAGGCGGTCCTTGGCAGCCCCGATCGCTGCCGTCCGGAGGCTTTCGCCAAGCTTTATGCGTTCTGCAAGCCGGCTGACGAGCACGATCGAGTCGTTGACCAGAATGCCCGTCAGACCGAGCAGGCCGATCATCGAGATGATCGTGATGTCGTAACCCATGACATAGTGGCCCATGACGGCACCAACGAAGCCGAACGGGATGATCGCCATCACCGCGAACGGCTTGACGTAGCTCGCAAACACCCAGCCGAGGATGATGTAAATCAGCGCCAGGGCCAGGAGCGCGCCTGAGCGCAGATCCTTGAACGATTTGCGGCGCTCCTCATCGCGGCCACTGTAGTAATAGGTGATGCCGTGCTTGGCCGCGAGCTCCGGCATAATTCCGGCTTCGAGACGGGCGACGACTTCCTCGGTCGTCGCAATCTCCGTGTCGAGGTCGGCGGTCACGGCAACCGTGCGCGCGCCCTCGATACGCTGCACAATCGAAAAATTCTGACGCTCGGTGATCGAGACGATCTCGGTCAGGGGAACGCGGGTGCCATTGGGTGCCGAAAGATAGACATCGTGCAAGGCTGCGATGCCGCCGGTCTCCTGGGTGCGCAGAACCCTAATCGTGATCTCATCGTCGCCGCGCGCAAAGCGGGTCGCGACCGCGCCCTCGAAGGCATTGCGAATCTGGCGCCCGATCGCGGCGCCGGTGAAGCCGAGGGCGGTGCCGCGCGGCGTGAGCGCGAAAACCAGTTCCTGCTTGCCGTAGGGCAGATCGTCCTCGATGGCACTGAGGCCGGCGAGGCCGGTCAGCTTCTGCTTCAGTTCTTCGGCAGCCGCCTTGAGAACTTCGCTCGTGCCGTTCTGCAGGCGCACGTCGACATCGCGCCCGGGCGGGCCGCCGCGGCGTCCGAACACGGCGATCCGTTCAACGCCGGCAATCTTCGGGATCACCTGTCGCCACGCATTGAGGATGTTTCGTGTGCGCACCGAGCGCACTTCCGAGGGCGTCAATTGACCTGAAACCTCGGCCAGGTTGTCGCCGCGCGCCTGGCCTGCCTGGCCGATGACCGCAAGTGATGCTTCGACGAGTTGCGTCTCCTTGGGCTTGCCGTCCTCGCCTTTCTCGATCTCGCCGAGCAATCGCTTTTCGGTATTGAACAGGGCCTTTTCGATTGCGTTGACCGCAGCAATCTGCTCGGCGCGCGGGATACCGGGCGCGAAATAAACAGAGGCCAGTACGTTCTCAGGTTCGAGCCGCGGGAAGAAGACGAACCGTACTCGGCTGCCGGCCATCATGCCGAGAGCCAGAATAAAGCACGCAACCAGTACGGCCACGGTCGTGTAGCGCCAATCGAAGGCGGTACGCACGAACGGCCCGAACAGGTGCTCACGAAACCAGTTGAAGCCGCCGTCGACGGTGCGACGGAACCAGCTCGGGCCTTTGTCCGAGCCCCGGCCGTGGCGCAGGTGTCCGGGCAGAATGAAAAAACACTCGATCAGGCTTGCCAGCAACGCCGCGAGCACGACCATCGGGATGCCGCGCAGGATGTCGCCGATGCGGTCACCGATGAAGAACATCGGCAGGAAGGCTGCCGCCGTCGTCAGGCTGGCAGCCGTCACCGGCGCAAACATGCGCAGCGCACCCTGTTCAGCCGCCGCCAATCGCCCCATGCCCTGATCTTCGATCGTCGAGGAATGTTCACCGACCACGATCGCGTCATCAACGATGATGCCGAGCATCATGATCAACGCGAACATCGAGACCATGTTGATCGACTGGCCCGAAAAGTACATCACGCCGAGGGTGGCGAGCAGCGCCACGGGAATGCCGACCGCGGTCCAGAATGCCACTCGGAAGTTCAGGAAGATGAACAAGGTGAGCAGGACGAGGATCAAGCCCTGCCAGCCGTTCTTGACCAGAATGCCGAGGCGCTGCTCGACCAGCTTGCCGCGCACGTCGTAAACGTTGATATCGAGCGTCGCCGGCAGCTCGTTGCGCGCCTTGGCAATGTAGTCCTCCATGATCTTCATGGTGGCCAGCGTATCGGCGGTGAGTGCGCGCTGAACTCTGAGCTCGATTGCCTGCCTGCCGTTCGACAAGGCAATCTTGCCGTCACGCTCGAAGCGCGTATCGATGTCGGCAATGTCGCCGAGAAAGACCTTCTGGCCGGTAGCGAGAGATTTGATCTCGATCTTGGCGATTTCTTCCGGCGTCTTACGCTCGCTCTTGGCGCGCAACTGCAACTCGTTCTCGCCTTCGAGCGTGCCGGCCGGCAGGTCCTGCGTGTTGTCACGTACCAGGCGCGCGACCATGTCGAGACTGATGCCGAGGCGCCTCAGGTCCGCCTCGCGTATCCGGATCCAGATTTCCTCATCGCGCACGCCGACCAGTGTCACGCTATCGATGCCGGCTGCCAGCAGGCCATCGCGCAATTCCTTCGCATAGCCTTTGAGAACGCGTTCGGAAAACGGCCCGGAGATCGAGACGTTGGCGATCCGGTCGAAAACCGTCGCTCGCGTGATGACCGGCTGCTCTGCCTCCTCGGGCAGCGTCGTCACCCGGCTGACCGCCTGCTCGACGTCAGCCTGGGCCTTCTGCATGTCGGCGTCGGGGTTGAATTCCAGCGAGATCGAAGCGCTGCCTTCGCGGGCGTAGGATTTGACGTCAGAGGTATTGTCGATAAAGCGCAATTCGGGTTCGAGCACGTCGAGTATGTTGGCTTCGACATCCTCAGCGCTGGCACCTGGCCAGGCCACTGAAACCGAAATCACCGGCACTTCGAAATCAGGAAAGAACTGGCGGTTGAGACGTGAGAGCGCAAACACGCCGAACAGGATCAGCACGACCATCAAAAGGTTCGGCGCGGTCGGGTGCCGCGCGAAGATCGAAACCAGGCCGCCGCCCCCGGCATTTTGTGAGCTTGTCTGATCAGCCGCCATTTGAGGTCACTTCCCTGACGCGCACGCCATCGCCGGGCAGCGAGACCCGCGTGATCATGACCTTGTCGCCCTGCTCAAGCGGGCCGCGCACGAGAACGTCCGGGCCCGATGTCGCTACGATCGAAACCTTGCGCGATGCGAGCACACCTTGGTTGACGACATAGACGGTATCGCCATCGAAAATCGCGGTGCTCGGCAGTCTTGCCACTTTCGAAAATGAGGTATCCGGTACGCTCACCTCGACAAAGGCGCCGGGGCGCAGACCGACGCCGGCCGCCGGATTGTCGACGCGGGCATAGACCTGGACGCCGCCGGCCTCGGATGAGACGTTGGCGCCAATCCTTGCGATACGCCCTTTATAGCTGAGCGGCTCCGAGCCGACCCGCCAGAGCACTTCGACGGAACGGCCCTCGAGCCCGCCCTCGCCGCGCGCGAGACGGCCGAACTGCTGATCGGTGACCGTGAATGCGACCTCGATCCAGTCCCGGTCAATTAGCGTCGCCACCCGGTCGTTGACGCCTAGCATGCGCCCGACCTGCGCACCGACATTCGTGACGTAGGCATTGAACGGCGCCACCAGTTTGGTCTCGGCCAGCCGGTTTGCCGCGCGACGGCGGTTGGCGTCGAGGCGCTTGACGGTTGCCTCCTGCTGTTCGAGGCGTGCCTGCCAGACGGCAATGTTGTTCTCGGACTGTGTGAGTGCCTGCTTGCGCTGGGTGAAGATCACCCGGCGGTCATCGACGGTGCGCTCCGAGACGGCGCCACGTCGCGAGAGCGGCTGTGCGCGCTTCAGATCGACCTCTGCCAGCTCTACTTGCTCGCGCAGAAACGTCTGATTGCCCCGCTCCAGTTCCAGCGAGGCCTTGAATTCGCTGATGCGCGCCCGGGCCTCTGCCAACTGGGCGTCTGCCTCATCGAGTGCAGCGCGATAGTCGAACGGGTCGATCGCCAGAATGGTAGCGCCGGCCGCGAGTTTGCCGCCATCTGCCAGGCCATCGGCGGTCGAGACGACCTTGCCGGCGACCAGCGAACGGATTTCGACCTGGCGGCCGGCGACGGTGGTGCCGAAAAGCTTGAGCATTGGCTGATAGTCGGCGAAGTGTATCACCTGGGTGGCGATCGGCAGCGTATTCGGCCGGGCCTGCCGCTTCGGAATGTCGGGTTTTGTCGCGAGCAGGTACTGGTAGGCAGCGACACCACCGGCGATCACGGCAAGCGGCAGCAACAGCTGGAAGAAGCCGCGCAAAATCCGCGCCGTGGTCGACATCGGCTTGCCCGGTTCGTCTTGCACGACCGTCGCGTCTCGCGCCTCGCGTTCCTTGGTCGCATCGGGTGCCGGTGCCACCTTGAGAGCGGGCTTGGGGTTAGCAGTCGATGTCATGCGCGTTGTCTCACTAGGTCACGAACTCATAAATCTTGCTTCATTGGCGCCGAAATGGCCAAGAAATGCCAGGCGCGGGATGCAGGGCGGGCTGGTTGCCCGTTCAAATCCCGCAACGTAGCAGTTCGCCGCGCCATTTCGGCGTCCGCAAGATGTGGCCAATTTGCTTCGCTGCGGCGTCGCAAGGCTTTGAAGATGAACCACATCTCCTGCAGCCCTGCTCCTGCCAGCGAAGCAAATTGACTCACACCAATGAAACAAGATTTATGAGTTCGTGACCGTGGGTCCGTCTCTTAGCCATCGTCCGCTCACCTGGTGCTTCGGCTGCCGCCGTGGGGCTGACCGTCCAAATTACGATTCATTGTTCCGTCGATAGTTGCTCATGCAGCCGGCATCGGCCGGGCGCAAGATCCAATCTGTCACGATATGGATAGAATGTGGTGAACTGGCGCGGCCAATTCACGCCTCGGCTGGCGCACCATGACGCATGCCCGGCAGCAGTCGTCCTGACACCACGGCCGGTCGCGTTCCGGCTAGACGGTGCAAGGGCTGAAAACGAGGTTTGGCCAAATCGCCAGAGCCTGCAAAAATACCTCGTTCGCCGACCACCGCCGCTGGCGCGATCGTCGGTCAATCGGCCAGGTCTGTATCCGGAGGCACAACCATGAAAACTGAAGCCCGTGTAGTCGTGATCGGTGGCGGCGTGGTCGGCGCCGGCACGCTTTACAGCCTCGTCAAGCGCGGCTGCAGCGACTGCGTTCTCATCGAGCGCAAGGAATTGACTTCGGGTTCGACCTGGCACGCCGCCGGGCTCTTGCCGCTCTTCAACATGTCCTATTCGGTCGGCCAGATTCATAAGTATTCCGTTAACCTCTACGGCTCCCTCGAAGACGAAACGGGCCAGAACGTCGGTTTCCGTCGCGTTTCGAACATCCGCCTCGCGCGCACCCCGGACCGCTGGGATGAGTTTATGTATTACAAGGGCGTCGCCGACACGATCGGCGTCAACGTCAAATTGCTGAGCCCCGCAGAAATCAAGGAGGTCTGGCCGCTGTGCGAGACCGACGGGCTGCTGGGCGCTATCCAGCATCCCGACGACGGCTATATCCAGCCCGCCGACCTGACCCAGGCCTTTGCGATCGGCGCGCGCAATGGCGGTGCCGAGATCTACCGTCACACGACGGTCACCGGCATCGAACGGCGCGGCGAGACCTGGCTGGTCAAGACCGACAAGGGTGACATTGCCTGCGAGCATGTTGTGGCGGCGACAGGCAACTTTGCGCGCAAGACGGGCGAGATGGTCGGCCTCGATATTCCGGTCATCCCGGTCGAGCATCAATATATCGTGACCGAGCCGCACGCTGACATCCAGGCCCGCCATGCTCAGGGCTTGCCCGAGATGGGCGTGCTGCGCGAATCCGACTCGTCCTGGTACATGCGTGAGGAAAACGGCGGCCTGATCCTCGGGCCCTACGAAGTCGGTGCGCCCTGTTGCTACGTCGACGGGCCCAGTGAACAATCCGAATACGAACTTTTCCAGGAGGATCTCGAACGTTTGGGCCCGCACATCGAAACCGCAATCGCACGTGTGCCGGTGTTCGGCGAGGTTGGCATCAAGCAGGTCTACAACGGCGCCATCGCCTATACGCCGGACGGTTCGCCGATCATCGGGCCGGCCTGGGATCTGCCGAACTTCTGGCTGAACGAAGGCCACTCGTTCGGTGTGACGGCGGCCGGCGGGGCCGGCTGGCAGCTTGCCGAATGGATCCTCGGCGGCGAGCCGACGATCGACATGATGGGCGTCGACCCGCGCCGCTTCGGGCCCTACGCGACCCGTGGTTATTTGCGCGAAAAGAACGAAGAGGCCTACGCCAACGTTTTCACGACGCACTACCCGGATGAGGAACGCGCCGCCGGCAGGCCGCTCAAGACGACGCCGTGCTACGAGCGCCTCAAGGACCTCGGTGCCGTGTTCGGCTCGGTCTACGGCTGGGAGCGGGCCAACTGGTTCGCACCTCAAGGTTATCAGCTCGACCCTGCGGAGCTCGGCTCCGGCGACGTGCTCTTGGGCCACAATCACGCGCCGCCGCTCGAAGATGGCCGCATCGTCGAAAAATGGTCATTCCGCCGCTCGAACTACTTCGAGCACGTCGGCAACGAAGTGAAGAACGTGCACGAGAACGTCGGCGTGCTCGACATGTCGGCGTTCGCGAAATGCATGATCACGGGGCCGAATGCGGCTGAGTGGCTCGACGGACTGTTCGCCAACTCTCTACCCAAACGCGACGGCCGTGTTGCGCTCTGCCATCTGCTCTCGGCCAACGGCGGCGTGCGTTCCGAATACACCGTCTACAGGCTCGGCGAGGACCATTTCTATCTGGTCTCCGCCGGTGCTTTCGAGCGTCACGACCACGACATCCTGCGCAAGCTGCTTCTCGATGACGGCAGTGTCACGATGGAGGCGATCACGACCCAGATGGGTGTGCTGGTACTGGCCGGACCGAAGTCGCGCGACGTGCTTGCCAAGCTCACCGATGCGGATTTGTCAAACGAAGCGTTTCCATGGCTCTCCGGGCGGATGATCAACGTCGGCCCCGCTCAGGCCCACGCTCTGCGCCTCAATTTCGTCGGCGAGCTTGGCTGGGAACTGCATCACCCGCTGGAAATGCAGAACGCGATCTTCGACCGTCTGATGGACGCAGGCGCCGAGTTCGGCATCAAGCCGTTTGGCATCCGCGCCATGGATTCGATGCGGCTCGAGAAATCCTACCGCCTGATTCCGCGCGAGCTGTCGATCGAATACGCAGCCCTTGAATCCGGTCTCGACCGCTTCGTCAAGCTCAACAAGGGCCAGTTCCTGGGCTCCTATGCGCTTGCCGACTGGCAGGCGCGCGGTTTCAAGTGGCGGTTTGCGACAATGGTGGTCGACGGCATCGAGGATGCCGACCCGCGCGGCAACGAGCCGATCTACCAGGGTGACGAAATGGTCGGCCGCGCGACGTCCGGCGGCTACGGCTGGCGGCTTGGCAAATCGATCGCGCTCGCCATGGTGCGCCCCGAACTCGCCGACCTCGGCCAGCAACTCGAAATCTCGATCCTCGGCAAACGCTATCCGGCAACCGTCGTCGAGGAGTCGCCGTTCGATCCGAAGAATGAGCGGCTCAGAGCCTGAAGAATCGCTTGTGCCCGGCTGACATTGGGTCGGGCACATGATAGGCCACGCCTTGTGGTCCCTTGCCCCTCACCCTAACCCTCCCCCCGTGAAGTACGGGGAGAGGGAATCCGGCCCATCGTTTGATCCGAGATGGTGCCTCATTGCATGGCCTGATTCCCTCTCCCCGTAGCGCCACTTCGGCGCGTACGGGCAGAGGGTTAGGGTGAGGGGCCAAGGGCCACACGGCACAACCTTCCGATAGTGCAAAGGCAAGCCGGCCGATGACCAAATTCTCCGCCCTCAACCTCGCCCGCAACGCGCTTAGTGCTCACAAGAACTGGCCGCGGCAATGGCGTGATGCACAACCGAAGCCGGTGTATGACGTCGTCATCGTCGGCGGCGGTGGCCATGGCCTTGGCACGGCCTACTACCTTGCCAAGGAGCACGGCCTCCCAAACATCGCTGTCGTCGAAAAGGGCTGGATCGGCGGCGGCAATACCGGGCGCAACACGACCATCATTCGTTCCAACTATCTCTATGACGAGAGTGCCGGCATTTACGAACATGCCGTCAAACTCTGGGAGACGCTGGCCCAGGAATTGAATTACAACGTCATGTACTCGCCGCGCGGCGTGCTGATGCTGGCCCACAACGTCCATGACGTGCAGAGCTTCAAGCGCCATATCTATGCCGACAGGCTGAACGGTATCGATAACGAGTGGCTCAATCCGGAAGAATGCAAGGCGTTCTGCCCGCCGCTCAACATCTCGAAAGACATCCGTTACCCGGTGATGGGCGGAGCGCTCCAGCGACGCGGCGGCACGGCGCGCCACGACGCGGTTGCCTGGGGCTATGCCCGCGGCGCCGACCGGCTCGGCGTCGACATCATCCAGAATTGCGAGGTGATGCGTATCGACCGTGACGCCAATGGCCGCGTTTCAGGTCTCGATACGACGCGCGGCTACATCAAGACGGGCAAGGTCGGTGTGGTTGCAGCCGGACACACCAGTGTCGTGATGGAGCGCGCCGGGCTCAGAATGCCGCTCGAGAGCTTTCCGCTACAGGCGCTGGTTTCCGAACCGATCAAGCCGGTGTTCCCTTGCGTCGTGATGTCGAACACCATCCATGCCTACATTTCGCAGTCGGATAAGGGCGAGTTGGTGATCGGGGCTGGTACCGACCAGTACGTTTCATACAGCCAGCAGGGTGGTCTGCATATCGCAACGCATACGCTCGAGGCGATCTGCGAACTCTTTCCCCAGTTTCGGCGCATGCGCATGCTGCGCAACTGGGGCGGCATCGTCGACACCACCTACGACCGCTCGCCGATCCTCTCGAAGACGCCGGTCGAGGGGCTCTATGTCAACTGCGGCTGGGGTACCGGCGGCTTCAAGGCAACGCCTGGATCAGCCCATGTCTTCGCCTGGACCATGGCCAAGGACGAACCACACCCGATCGCAGCACCCTTCACGCTCGACCGCTATCGCACCGGCCGCCTGATCGATGAGGCGGCGGCCGCCGCCGTTGCTCACTAGGCGTAGCGGACAAATGACATGACAAAGCAAGATTGCAATCGCCGCTTGCCCCTCACCCCAACCCTCTCCCCGTACGCGCCGAAGTGGCGCTACGGGGAGAGGGAACTTGGCCCGTCGCGTTGTCAGCAACGGTGCAAACTCGCACGGCTGGATTCCCTCTCCCTGCAAGCGCACTTCGCGCGCAGCGGGGAGAGGGCTAGGGTGAGGGGCATAGGGCGGTCCAGGCACACACGCACTTTTCTAATGGCAGCAGGTCTTAGACGCTCCCAAGGTATCCGCTCATGCTCTTAGTCAAATGTCCCTATTGCGGTGAACGGCCCGAGATCGAGTTTCATTGCGGCGGGGAGGCCCACATCGCGCGGCCTCTCGATCCGTCCCAACTCGACGATGAGCAATGGGCCGAATTCCTGTTCTACCGCGCTAATACCAAGGGCGTGCACGCCGAACGCTGGAACCACGTGCACGGCTGTCAGCGCTGGTTCAACGCGCTGCGCGATACCATCACGGACAAGTTCATTCAGACCTACCGGATGGGCGAATCCCGGCCGACGCTGCCGGGCGACGAAGGTCGAGGGGAGGCCTCGGAATGAGTCACCTCAACCGCTTAGGCGATCGCGGGCGCATCGACCGCTCGAAGCCGATCATCATCCGTTTCAACGGCCGCGAAGTGCCCGCCTTCGAGGGTGACACCGTCGCCTCCGCACTGCTTGCCAACGGCATCGTGCACGTCGGGCGTTCGTTCAAGTACCACCGCCCGCGCGGCATCCTCGCAGCCGGCGCCGAAGAGCCCAATGCGCTGCTCGATATCGACCGCGGCAACGGTCGGCGTGATCCCAACAACCGCGCCACCATGATCGAAGCCTTCGACGGGCTTGCAACGCGCAGCCAGAACCACTGGCCTTCGCTGCAGTTCGATGTCAGCGTCGCCAATGACATTGCCTCGCCGCTGTTCGCTGCCGGCTTCTATTACAAGACCTTCATGTGGCCGCGACGGGCCTGGAAGAAGCTCTACGAGCCGATCATCCGCCGCGCCGCCGGCCTCGGCAAGGCGCCAACCATTCCCGATCCCGATCGCTACGTTCATCAGCATGCTCATTGCGACGTGCTCATCGTTGGCGCGGGTCCCGCCGGACTTGCCGCCACGCTGTCGGCGTCGGCGACTGGCAAGCGTGTCATATTGGTCGACGAGCAGAGCGAATTCGGCGGCTCGCTGCTGCACGATCTGACATCTCAGATCGATGGTCTCGCCGCCGCCGAGTGGGTCGCGCGGACCACGGCCACGCTCGCATCGCGCGACAACGTCCGCCTGCTGCAGCGCACGACCGCGTTCGCCTACTTCAATCACAACCACATCGCGCTTGCCGAACGGCTCACCGATCATATCCGCCATCCCTCGCCGGCGCTCGCCCGCGAACGGCTTTGGCAGGTCCGCGCCGCCAAAGTCATACTGGCAACCGGTGCCCACGAGCGGCCGCTGGTCTTTGCCAGCAACGACCGGCCGGGCATCATGCTGGCCGAAGCGATCCGCACGTTTATCAATCGCTACGGCGCGACGCCCGGCCGTAACCTCGTGATCGCGACGTCCGGAGCTTCTGCCTATCAGGCCGCAGTTGATGCCAAGGCAGCCGGTCTGTTCGTCACGATTGTCGATTACCGCAAGCGCGACGACATCGGCCCCGAGCGCGAGCAGGCGACCCGTGCCGGCATCGAAATCCTCGACAACCACACCGTGCTCGGCTCGACGGGACGCAGCCAGGTCACCGGCCTCGTCGTGGCGCCGATGACGGCGAGTGGCGGCGTCGGCGACCCGCGCACGCTTGCCTGCAACGCGGTCGGAATGTCGGGTGGTTGGACGCCTGTCGTCCACCTCTTCTCGCAGTCACGTGGCAAGCTGGCATTCAGCAGCAGGCTGGATGCGTTCGTGCCGGACACCTCGAACCAGGCGGAAGTCAGCGCCGGCGCCTGCCGCGGCATGTACGAACTCAACGCCTGCCTGGCCGACGGTCATGCCGCCGGTGGCGACGAGGCCACTGCGCCGCCGCATACGACGAATGCGACATTCACCGGGTTCCGGCCGGTGCACACGATGCCGACTAACCGCAACGGCATGCGCGAGCGCGCCTTTGTCGATTTTCAGAACGACGTTACGAGCAAGGACATCAGGCTTGCCGTCCAGGAAGGCTTTCAGTCGATCGAGCACGTCAAGCGCTACACGACCACCGGCATGGCGACCGATCAGGGCAAGACGTCGAACATTAACGCGCTCGGCCTGGTTGCCGGCGCACTCGAATTGACCCCGACCGAGGTTGGCACCACGACCTTTCGGCCGCCCTATACGCCGACCACGTTCGGCGCGTTCGCCGGCCAGAGCCGCGGCGCGATATTCGATCCCGAACGCATCACGCCGTCTCATGATTGGGCGGTCGCCCAAGGTGCTGCTTTCGAAGACGTCGGGCTCTGGAAACGCGCCTGGTATTTCCCGCAAGGCAACGAAAAGATGCACGATGCCGTCCTGCGCGAATGCAAGGCGGTACGCGATAGCGTCGGCATCTTCGATGCGACCACACTCGGCAAGATCGAAGTCGTCGGGCCAGACGCCGCCGAATTCCTCAACCGCATCTACACGAACAGCTGGCTGAAGCTCAAACCTGGCCGCTGCCGCTACGGCCTGATGCTCAAGGAAGACGGCTACATCATGGACGACGGCGTCGTCGCCCGCCTCGCCGACGACCGCTTTCACGTGACAACGACGACCGGTGGCGCGCCGCGGGTGCTCGCCCACATGGAAGACTATCTGCAGACCGAATTCACCGACCTGAGCGTCCATCTAACTTCGGTGACCGAGCAATGGGCGGTGATCGCGATCCAGGGCCCGAAGGCGCGTGAGGTAGTTTCCCCTCTGGTCGAAGATATCGACATGTCGAACGATGCCTTTCCGCACATGAGCGTGCGCGAGGGACGGATCTGCGGCGTGCCGACGCGATTGTTCCGCGTCTCGTTCACGGGCGAAGCAGGCTATGAGATCAACGTGCCCGCCGATTACGGCCAGGCGGTCTGGGAGGCGCTTTACGAAACCGGCAAGGCTTACGACATCACGCCCTATGGCACCGAGACGATGCACGTGCTGCGCGCCGAAAAGGGTTTCATCATCGTCGGCCAGGAGACCGATGGCACGGTAACGCCGGACGATGTCGGCCTCTCGGGTTTGGTGTCTAAGGTCAAGCCCGATTTCGTCGGCAAGCGCTCACTGGCGCGTCCCGATCTGCTTGCACCTGACCGCAAGCAACTCGTCGGGTTGTTGACCCAGGACCCGCGCCTGATCCTCGACGAGGGCGCTCAACTGGTCGCCGATACAAGCGAACCGATCCCGATGAAGATGCTCGGCCACGTGACGTCGAGTTACATGAGTTCGAATCTAGACCGCTCCATTGCGCTGGGGCTGCTCGCCGGTGGGCGCGCCAGGATCGGCACCCGCCTGCACGTCACGACGCCCGACGGCTTTACCGAAGTCCAGGTGACCAAGCCGGTCTTCATCGACGAGGAAGGGGTGCGCATCAATGTCTGAGGCGATCGCGATGGCCGGCCGGCGCTCCGTGTTCGATGATAGCGGGCTCAATCTGCCGGATACATTCACCATGGCGCCGGGCGCGCGCGTTGGTTTGCGGGCTATGCCGGCTGCGACCCGGTTCACGCTGCGCCATGCGCCGCAAGCCGCGCAATACCAGGCCAATGTCGCCGGATTCGATCTGTCGCAACCGATCAACGCTTTGCGCGAGACCGCCGGTGAAAGCCGCCATGCCCTGCTGTCGGCCCGGCTCGGGCCGGACGAGTGGCTGCTCATTCGCGAAGATGCAGGTGCCGGCAGTGCCGAGCTTGCCGGTCTCATTGCAGCAGGCCTCGGCGACGGGCATGCCCTCGTCGACGTCTCGCACCGCAATTGCGCGATCGAGCTGACGGGACCCGGTGCCGCCGACCTGCTCAATACCGGTTGCCCGCTCGATCTGGACGATGCCGCCTTTCCGGTCGGGACAGCGACGCGCACGCTCTATGCCAAGGCGGAGATCGTCCTGTTGCGGCGTGGCAATATTGATTTGGGTCCTCACTACCGGATCGAGTGCTGGCGCTCGTTCGGGCGCTATCTCGCCCAGCACCTCATCGAGGCAGCCGAGCTGACCGGCCTTGCCGGTCCCGCATAGCTGGATGATGCAGCAGGCAGGTGCCATTTGGCCGGCCGGTTAACCTGGTTGGCACCTTGGACGATAATCGGCACGGATCTTGAAGGGCCTTGAACATCAGACAACGCCGCGACTGCCGGCCCGTCCGATTTTCAATGGCCCGGCTCGCGCTTCGATGTTGGCCGGCCGTGATGTCCGACGAGAATCCTGTCCGCGATGCCCTGCAAGCGCAGCAAGAAAAAGCCGCGTCGGGCTCATGTGCTGAGCAGGCATTCAGCGATTCCTTCCTGCACGACTGGATCAGTGCCCGCCTCGGCGACAGTGAACGGCGGCTCATCATTCTGCTTCGCATTCGCCTGCCCGCGACCGCATTCGATGAACCGGCGACTGCGGTCTTGGAGCCGTCGCTCCGGGAGCACATTGGCGAACAACTCGCAGCAGCAGGCGCACAGGTCGTTGAGTTCAGCCGTCGTGAACTCGTCGGCATATGGGGTGTCGAGCGGCTGAGGCTCGACGATCCAAAGCGCGCCATTGCCTGTGCCGCTCGCCTCCAAGACCAGGCGCGTGCGGGCAATGGGCCCGTATTGGCGCTCGATGCCATCAATGCCGGCATTCCGAAGTGTGCCGGCCCGGTCCGCTCCGACGCCCTGCTCGATGCAATCGCCCGTTGCCCACCGCTTGGCTCCGCGACGTGCCCGACGTCCTGCCGGTTGCAGATCTCGGCGGCATTTCGTCGGTTGTGCGATGTCGAAGACGGGATCATGCCGGTCAGCGACACCTGGACGACGGATGAGGAACCGGACAATCCAGTTCCATCGCCACCATCGTTCGAAGGTGCCGAACGGGCTGTTCGGACCCCTGATCGCAAGTTTCCCTGCCAGCAGCAGGCGATTTACCCACGACAACCCGAGAGACGAGGCCTCAGCTCCGAACTCGCTCACCTGGCGGCGCTCGATGCGCTCGGCGATCTCAAGCCCTTGATCATGGCTGCGGCCATTGCCGGTATGAGGTTCGAAGCGCCGGTACTTGCCCAAATGCTCGAGATCGATGCCGGCCGCATTCAAGAGGCACTGAACGCCGCTGAGCGGCTCGGTGTCATTCAGTCGATAGCGGTGCGGGAATGCATGCCCGGTTCTGAGCCCCACGGCTTCGAGTTCCGCCGATCTGCATTCGGTCGCGTTGCCTATCAGACGGTGCCACCGACCGACCGCCTGCGCCTGCACCGCCGCGCAGCGGCCAGCCTGCCTCAGACGAGCGATTGCGGCTCGTGCTGCTCATTCGAGACCATCGCTGAACACCACAAGGCGGCAAACAACCCGCGTCAGACCAAACGCTGGCTCAGCAAGGCGGCCTGGCAGGCGATTGCCTGCAACGACGCACCGCTTGCCATCAGCCATCTCAACCAGGCACTCGAGACCTCGCCGCGCGCGCCAAGCGACATGCGCGACCGCATGCTATTGCAGCTGCTGGCCGTCCAACTCGCGCTTGCCAAGGGCAATGCGGCAAACGATGTGTTCGAAGTCTGCCAGCGCTCCCTGTCGCTCCCCGCCGGCCGCATCAGCCGGGATTGGCGTACACTGGCGGAGTTCCGCGCGTTGTGGGGACTGCAGTCCTATCACCTGGTTGCCGGCGAAATTCGCGCGGCCCTGACGATCGGCAACGTGCTGCTCAACCGTATCGAGAAAGATCAAGCCGGCGCCCATGCCATTCTCGGCATGGACCTGCTCGTCCACCGCATGCACGCCGTTGCCGTCATGCTGTCCGGCGAGCCGCTGGCGGCAGCCGGCCACTACACCTACGTTGATGAAAACTACTCGACCGACCGCCACGCCGTGTTGCGCTTTGCCTTCGGCTCCGACCAGGCAGCCCTTGCACTCGCCCATCGCAGCTGGATCAACCGGCTGGTCGGTGCGGCCGCCGAAGCCAATCGCGACCACCTCTCTGCCCTCCATCATGCCGACCGGCTCGACCATCCTCACACCACGGCTCACACCAAGTCCGTGCTGGCTCTGGCGGCCTTGATGGACGACGATCTCGAACGCGCAATGCTCATCGCCGGCGAGGCACGCGCCAGTGCCGTCGAGCACAACTTCCCCTACTGGACGGCCTGGTGCGACGTCATCCGGGCTGCCGGCGCAGCGCGCCTCAGGCCGCGGGTCGGCTTGCGCATGCTGGATGGCGCGCTTGCCGCCTACACTGCAACTGGTGCCGGCCAACTCGGCCCGCTGATCGCCGCCCTGCAAAGCGAGGCCGCTCGCCGCGAGGGCAAATTGCAGCTTGCCCGCGAGCACGCCGTTCGCGGTCTGAGACAAGCTGAGCGGAACGGCATCCGGCTTTACGTTCCCGAATTGCTGCGCCAGCGCGCAAGGGTGGAATTCGCCGAAGGTGACATCGCCGCCGGCTCGGGAGGCTTGGAGATGGCGCATCACGAGGCGCGGCGGCAGGCAACAATTCTGTTCGCCCGAAGGATTGCCAAGGACGGCATTCGCCACACTCGGGACCAGGACCAGATCAATTGGCAAGCCCGTTTCCACGCCGTTACGAACGCGGCGCCGGCGGGCGTCGACGGGATCGATGGGGGAATTTGGCGGACCCCGTGAGCCTCACTCATGAACCGGCAAAGAACCGAAGATATTTCATGCTAAGCAGATGGTGCGTCTCGCAACCGGTCGATTGTGAGATGCGTCGGAAGCAGTGTCGCAACGCGTGAAAGACTGACCCACAACGTGTGCACGATTCAATGTTTTTCAAACGTTGTTGGTTCCGTCGCGATACCCCAATGACCGGACGCCAAGTGCTCGAACTGGCCTTTCTGGTACGGGCCATCAAGGGAAATGCTCTTGTCGTGGACATGAGTAGTCATTCATTGGGGTCGCTTACAGCAGACTTTGCAAAATTGTTTGCTCAACCACGCAGGCATTCGAAGGATCAAGCAGAGCAAATGGCTCGCGATGACCTATCCCCGGCTGGGCTATCATTCGTGGAATTGAACCTCGGTGAGGCCAAGTGGCACGATGCAATAGAAACGGATGGCATACAAAAACGTCTCCAGCTCGACCAATTGCCTTGGCTCGCGGACGCTCGTAAGTTGATGCAGGTAATTGATCAATAACGTCGCCGAAAAACACACCACGCTCACCGAAACGCGCCAACACTGGCGGTACATCAAGGTGAGAACCTACGATCAACTCTGTCGGCGCGTCATCGGCACCGACGTCAGTAAACAAAAAAAGTGCAAGGAGCGCGCGATCTCGACTGTGTAGGTTCACCCACCATTGAGAGCTATGACCGAATTTGGGTGACAGAATCTGAGAGAGGCGGCGTATCGTGGCGGTTATCGAGACCAGCCATGAACTCCAAAGGAGCGATACGCCTATGTCGAACACTACAGTCATCCCGCTGCGCCAGCCAGATGCAATCGATGATCCTCTGACTGAGGTGCTGCGTGCCGGGGCCCGCGAGTTGCTGGCCAAGGCCGTCGAGGCCGAGGTCGAAGAGTTTCTAGCCGTCCACGCCGGCCTGCGGACTGCCGACGGCCACCGGCGCGTCGTGCGCCATGGTCACGGCCCTGAGCGTCAGGTGCAAACCGGCATCGGTCCGGTTGCAGTTCGCCGCGCCAAAGTTCGTGACCGCGGTGGCGACGAGACGGCTGGCGAACGCATTCGCTTCTCCTCGGCGATCCTGCCGAAGTGGGCGCGGCGTAGCGCATCTCTGGATGCCTTGTTGCCGGTCCTGTATTTACGCGGCATCTCGACCGGAGATTTTCAAGAGGCATTGTCAGCGCTACTCGGCCAAGAGGCACCGAACCTGTCACCGCCGGTCATCGCCCGGCTCAAGGCCGATTGGAAAGCTGATCTGACGCGCTGGCAGAGCCGCGATCTGTCGGCGCGCCGCTACGTCTACATCTGGGCGGACGGCATCCACATTCAGGCCCGCATGGAAGAGGACGCGCAATGCATTCTCGTGATCATCGGCGCGACACCGGAAGGCAAAAAGGAGCTGGTCGGTTTTCAGATCGGCTATCGCGAGAGCACGCAAAGCTGGCGCGAACTGCTTGTCGATTTGCAGGCGCGCGGGTTGACCATTGCCCCGAAACTGGCAACCGGCGACGGCGCATTGGGGTTCTGGAAAGCACTGGATGAAGTGTTCCCCGGCACCCGTCATCAGCGTTGCTGGGTGCACAAGATCGCAAACGTGCTCAACAAGCTGCCAAAGTCGGTCCAGAAGCACGCGAAGGCTGATCTCGTGGAGATCTGGAACGCTCCGGACCGAGCCAGCGCGGAGACCGCCGTTGGCGTATTTGCCGAGAAATACCGGGCGAAGTATCAGCCGGCGGTCACCTGCTTGACGAAAGACCGCGAAGCCCTGCTCGCTTTCTTCGACTTTCCCGCCGAGCACTGGCAGCACCTGCGCACGACCAACCCGATCGAAAGTGTGTTTGCGACCGTGCGCCACCGAACCGTGCGCACCAAAGGCAGCCTCAGCCACGGCACCGCACTCGTGATGGTTTTCAAACTGGTGATGGCGGCGAGCAGGACGTGGCGCCGATTGAAAGGCAGAAACCACTTGCCCAAGATCATCGAGGGCGTCAAATTCACTGACGGTGTCGAAGCAACCGAGCCGACACGAAATGCCGCCTGATCAGACCATCACCCAAGTTGGGTCATAGCTCCACCATTGACCATCGACGTCGTAACTTCCATCAATATGCCAACCTGCATCACCAGGGTCTCTGTCACTCGGGAAGCGCACCGGAATGCTACCGCCGATGCCATTCCTCCTGATCCAACGGTCTTTACCGAGCAACGTATCATAGCATTGCTGTAGCGCTGGCGATGTACCTGCGGTTGCGAAGGCGGGGCCCTCTGGGCATGTCAGCCTGACAACTGGAGAGGTCCAAGTCGCTCGATCATGAGGATCGACGCCTTGAGCGCAAAGTTCGCTCTCAATTGCTTCGACGCAATCAAGAATGACATCTCTCGCCACCGCTCCCCGAACGACGAGAAAACCCTTGTCAGCAAACTCTCGAATGGATGCATCCATGGTCCTCTCCACAGCTCCATGTCCGGCGGCTCCAATACTCAAAGGCTTAGGACCTCGTTGGAACTGGAGCTATTGAATGTACATGACTGGGAAATCGAAAACCAATCGTGCTCAAATCGAGTTGTTAGGCATGGGGCAACTGCCGCTGAATCGTAAATAAACACATCACGGCAGAACCTGGCTCAGTTGCCAATGTGATAGCTCCAGGATGAGATCTTCTGCGTCGAGCCACAACGGCCATTCGTGATCGGCCAACTCTCGTGCTTCAACTAGTGGGCGATGGCTATCGATTTGGGCAATACCAGACGCCCTTGAGGTTTGTGCTTGGACCTCACCATAAACGCCCGATCGCCCGTCCACGGGCTGTCAACATTGGACGTGAGCCGGGCGCAAAAACCGGCCTTAGGATAGTAGTCCGGTATTCCGAGAACAAAGAATATCGTTTCGCCTTGCTCTTCAAGAGCGCGAAGCGCGTAGTTCATCAGCTCAAGGCCGATACCGCACCGTTGACGACGCGGTCGTACCGCTAGTGGCGTCAAGAGGGTGTGTGAGAACGTGCCGTCATTCGGCCGGCCATTCGAGTACTTCGGTGACGCGCAGCAATTTGGTGTTTTTCTTCTCAAATCTCTTTGCAACGGCGTTGTGGGCCGCAGATTGCATTCTCTGACACGGTTATCGCCGCAAACCGCGATAATAGGGCCGCGATGGCCTTGATCAGTTCCGTCGTTCCGACAATCGAGATCACGCGCATCATGTTGTAGGCGAGGACATGGAGCGACATTTCGGTGGCAACGTGTTTGAGCGTTCGCATTTTGAAGTGGGTCGCACCCATCCACGCTTTGATCGTACCGAAGGGATGCTCGGCCGTCTCGCGGCGCGTCGCCATCTTATCCGGGTTTTCTTCAAGGCGCTGTTGCACACGCTCCAGGACATCTTGGCGTTCCCATCGTGAGATACGGCGCTCCTTGCCCGGCGTGCAGTGGTGCTTAACCGGACATGTTTCGCAGGCGGTTGTCCAATAGCGATGAAGAACCTTGCCGCCTTCCTTGCGTGTCATTCGATACGTGAGATGCTGGCCTGCCGGACAAATGTATATGTTCTTTTCGGCATCATAGATGAACGCACTGCGGTCGAATCGGCCATCTGCCTTGGCGTTCGAGGTTTTGGGTTTAGGCAGCGTCACCGTGATGTCATCGTCTTCGCAGGCAACGATCTCCTCGCCCTTGTAGTAGCCTTTGTCGGCAACCGCATCGAGCGTCTCAACGCCGAGCGCATCCCGCGCCTGATTGGCCATATCTGATAGTGCATTGCGGTCCGATCCGATGTTGGTCACCTCGTGGGCAACGATCAGGTGATGCTCGGTCTCGACGGCACTTTGCACGTTATAGCCAATGACACGGGGATGCCGGCTGGTGATCGCCATAGAACGTGCATCGGGGTCTGTTTCCGAGATCTGGTTGACGCCCGTACGGTCCATCTCGGCTTGAACCTCAGCCAACTTGTCGGCTTCCTTCTTGAGCCACGCAATCTTGTCGATGACACGCTTGATCTGCGTATCGCTCACCGGCATGCCGGTAGCAGAGTGCACGTCGTCGGCGCGATCGAGTTCCGACAAGTAGCGCTGAATGCGTTCATCGATCTCCTTGAAGCGCTTGCGCAGTTTCTCGCGTGTGAAATTCTTGGCCTTGGCATTCACAGCCTTGAACTTACTGCCGTCGATAGCAACGCTGTCGCTGCCCAGCAGATTGATATCGCGGCACAGCGCAACAAACTGTCGGCATACATTGCGGATGGCAGGCCCGTTGTCTTTGCGGAAATCGGCGATCGTTTTGAAGTCTGGCTTCAGTGAACCGGTCAGCCAGACAAGTTCGACATTGCGACCGCACTCACGTTCCAGCCGACGCGAAGATTGGACCTGATTGAGGTAGCCATAGACGTAGATCTTGAGCATCGTCGCCGGATGATAACCGGGTCGGCCGGTGGCTTCTGGCACGACATCAAAGCCAAGTGCGCTCAAATCCAGTGCATCAACGAAGGCATCAATCGCGCGAGCCGGATTGTCATCGCTGACATAGTCATCCAGCCGTTCAGGAAACAGCGTCGCCTGGTTGCGATCAGAACCCTCGATGAACCGCTTCATGATCCGCCCCCGCAGAGAATCAATGGGACGACCCTATCACGTACGTTCGGCAGACTACGTTTTCACACGCCCTCTCAACATAGCAGCAGCGGTCCGAACACCATTTTCCTGCTCGAGCCATACACGCGAAAAGGCGACAAAAGCCAAGACATTCCCGTCCTCTGCGGCGAGCCACTCGCCAATCAAACAATCGTCTCGTCGTAGCTCATCGAGGAAGTCAGCCGTGCCAACCGAACCTTTTGCCGTGAATGCTTCATCGACAACGGCCCGCGTCTGGCCGGCATCAGACGTACCTGCTGCTCGTAACTCAATTGTCATCTTCTCGGTTCTGCACCACACTCACGATCCCTCGGTAAAGAACAAACCTACTGCAGAACGTGTCGGAAAGTTACCTCGGCAAAACGATCGCTTAGGGTCATCAGCATTTATCCCCACGCAGGCGCCATCACGGCAGCGGATACTCAGAAAGCAGACGCCAAGGCCCCAGCTTGCCCCCTCAAACCGGAATATCAAACCCGGCCGCCTGCGCGTCGTTGTAAAACGCGACGACGGTATCGAGCGAATTCTGCATCGGGTCTTTGCCGAGGCCGCCGAGCTTGGAGATAACGCCGTCGGGTGCGGTGATGATATGGCAGCCCATGCGGTCGGCCTGGATCACGTTGAAGACCTCGCGTGTGCTGGCCCAGAGGAGCTCGGCCTTGGGCTTGCGCTTGACGACCTCGACGGCGGCTTCCATCACCGGCACCGGATCATGGCCGGTGTCGCCCAAACGTCCGGCAAACACCGACAGGATGGCGAATGAATCGGGGTGCACCGCATTCGTGATCGTCTCGACCTGCTCGACGGTGTAGAGCGCCGTGATGTTGAGCGCGACGCCGGCGCCCGAGAGCCGCTCGACGGTTGCGGCAAGGCTCTCGCCCTTGGTGTTCATCACCGGGATCTTTACGTTGACGTTGGCCCCCCAGGTCGCGATTTCGCGGGCTTGGGCTTCGATCGTCTCGGGGTCGTCGGCAAACACCTCGAACGAGATCGGCCGGTCGGGGATTGCCTTGACGACGTCGGCTGCATAGGCCTTGTAGTCGGTGACACCGGCGGCCTTGATCAGCGACGGGTTGGTCGTGAAGCCCTGGATCAGCGGGTTGGCGTATTGTGCCTTCATCGTTTCGAGATTGGCGCCGTCGGCGAAAATCTTGATCTTCAGGTCTTGCACCTTCATCGAAGCTTCCTTGGGATGTATGGGTTATTGCGTCGCCTTAGCAGGTCTTGCGTGCGGCGCCAACCGTTGCAAAGCCAACGAAAGGGAAATCTGCGTGCCTGAGAATTCGACATCCCGGTTCGAACGCCTGCTCTCCCCCCTGGCCGTCGGTCAGCGGCGGGTCAAGAACCGCATCGTGTTTCCAGCGGTCGTATCCAATGCCGGGTCAGGCAATCTGATGACCGATCGGTTTCTCGACTATTACGGCGAGCGTGCCCGGGGCGGGGCCGGGATGATCGTCACCGAGGCATTAGTCGTGCACCCGACGAGCATCGCCCAGCCGAGCGTGGTGACCGTGTTCGATGAGCGCAATGACGACGGGTTGCGGCGACTGGCCGACCGGGTCGAGGGTGAGGATTGCCGTTTGCTTGGACAGCTCTGGCATATCGGCCGTCAGCAGCTTTGGAACCCGGTCGCCTCTCCAGTGGGTGTTTCCGATCAACCCGATGCGTTCAGCTGGACCGTGCCGCATGTCATGGACGATGACGAGATCAAGGATGTCCGCGATAGTTTCATTGCGAGCGCCAAGCGCCTCTCGGATGCCGGCTTCTCCGGCGTCGAACTGCATGGAGCGCACGGTTATCTGATCGGGCAGTTCCTGTCGCCCTGGTCGAACCAGCGTTCGGACGATTGGGGCGGCGATGTTCAGGGACGCACGCGATTTGCCCGTGAGATCATCGCCGGCATCCGGGCCGCCTGCCGCCCGGACTTCCTGATCGGCTTCAAGATGCCCGGCGACGAAGGCGTTGCCGGCGGCATCGATCCCGATGAAGCCGAACGTCTGACCGCTGAACTCGCAGCCGGCGCACGGCCCGACTACTTCGCCTACAGCCAGGGCAATTTTTCGCTGAGCCTTGAAGACCATGTCCCCGACATGCACTATCCGCCCGGGCCCTTCCTCGCGATCCACAAGCGCATGGCAACGCCGGCCGGCGGCGTGCCGGTGATGGCCGTCGGCCGGATCAAGGATGCGGCGGCAGGCGAACGGGCGCTTGCCGAAGGTGCCGGCGACCTGGTGGCACTGGGGCGCGCGCTTGTTGCCGACGCGGCGCTGCCAAGGAAGCTCATGGCTGGACAGGCAGACCGCGTCAGGCCCTGCACGTTCTGCAACGGCTGCTGGGGCGAAATCCATGCCGGCAAGCCGATCGCCTGCATTCATAACCCCTGGCTCGGCCATGCTGGTGAAGCGGACGAACCGCTACCGCCGTTTGCGAGCGGGCGAAAGAAAGTGGTGGTGGTCGGTGGCGGTGTGGCGGGACTGCAGGCGGCCTGGGTCGCCGCCGCCCGCGGGCACGACGTCGTCCTGTTCAGCCGGGCCGAACCGGGCGGTGCGGCGCTGCTCGAGGCCGGTCTGCCCGGGCGAGCGGAAACGGCAGACGTCGTGCACCATCAATTAGCGCGTGTCCGGGCTGCCGGCGTCGACATGCGCTGCAGCGCCACGGCTGATGCTGCGACTGTTCTGGCGGAGGCACCTGACACCGTTCTGGTCGCGACCGGTGCCAGCCAACGGCCGCCGGCCCTCACCGAGCATGCGCACGGCTCGGACTTGCGCAGCGCGCTGGCGCGACTACCCGACGACAGTCAATCCGGCACCGCAGTCTTATTCGACCAGGACCACTCGGCGCCAACCTACGCGGCAGCCGATCTGCTTGCCGCTCGCTTCGAGCGTCTCGTCCTCGTAACACCCAGGGTGCAGTTGGCCCGTAACGTGCCCTACGTGAGCGCGATCGGCATCTATCGCCGGCTTTACAATGCCGGTGTTCAGATCGAACTGGCCGCCACGCCGGTGTCGGCACCGCAGGGGCGCGTCATCATTCGCAATGCGTTCACGGGCAGGGAGCGTGCGATCGAGAATGTCACGTTCTTCGCATGGTCGACACCTCGTCTCGCCAACGATGCCCTTGCCGGTGAGCTCAAGTCGCACGGCCTGGACGTGATGGTCGTCGGTGACGCCCGGTCGCCCAGAAACATGCTGGCTGCCATTCATGAGGCGCACGCTACGGCATCGGCGATCTGAGTAAGGGCTGCTCCCGGCCCCGTCAAAGCTCGGCGCCCGCGCGAAATTCCTGCCAATGCATGACGGCGTTGGCACCGATCGAGGCAAAGGGCTCGGGCGGCAGCAGTTTGGGCGCCGGCAGTGCCAGCGTCTGAGTTAGCAAATCACTCGTCTCCCCAGCCAACTGCTCGGCGGCGAGTATGCCGTGCAAAGTGCCGCGAGCGGTACCGAGCCCGTTCTGGCAGCAGGCGGAATAGACGCCCGTCTCGATCTCTCCGAAGGCCGGGACGTCATTGCGGCTGAGGCATAACAGGCCGCCCCAGCGGTATTCCATGTCGATACCTCGAAGGTTTGGAAACCGTGACACGAATGTGCGCTGGTGGCGGGCGCAGACGCGTTCCGACTTGATCTCAGGCACGGCACGCTTTGGCGACCAGGCAAAGCCGTTGCGGATGACGATTCGGTCGCCGCCGGTCCCCGATATCCGGCGCACGGTCGTCCCCAGTGGGTCTGATGGCGTAAAGCCCCAGTTTGCATCGCCACCCAATCTCGCGACTTCGTCACCCGCCAGCGCCCGAGTCATCGAGGCGAACAGAAAGATGTGCATCAGCCGGCGCTTGAAATAGCCGAAGCTCTCGATGTGGCCGTTGACGCTCAGGATGAGCTTGTTCGCCTCGATGCGCCCTTCAGGAATGGTAACGCGCCAGCCGCCACCATCCCGCTGAAATGCGAGTGCGGGACTGTTCTCGAAAATGGCGACACCACTGCGGGCGAGCCCGCTTGCCATACCGCGCGTATAGAGCGCCGGCTGCAGCATTGAGGTGCCAGGCGTAAAGAGGCCGGAGCGATAGTAGCCCGACCCACTGATCTCGCGCATCGCATCGGCATCGAGCAATTCGCAAGGCTCGCCCATGTTTGCCAGATGCGCGGCATAGTCCCGGTTGTGGCGATCGCCCTTGTTGGTCGCGGCCGCATTGATCTTGCCGACCGGCCGATAGGCTTCGGCGGGCATCTCGTAGTCTTCGGCGGCTTGCCTGGCGAATTGGATAGCGTGTCGGTTGGCTTCGGTCTGCCGTCGGTCTGCCTCGATGGCACCGGCATAGTCGCTCGATGACAGGTGATGCGGCAGGTCGATCATGAAACCGGAATTGCGCCCGGACGGCCCCTCAGCGATGCGGCGTGCTTCGAGAACGGCAATCTTGATGTCCGGCGTGAGCTGATAGAGGCGCCGAGCCGCGGCAAGCCCGGCAAAGCCCGCGCCGATGATCGCAACGTCGGCCGTCACGCGCCCCTCGCACTCAGGATAGCGTTCGGCAGCAGGCAGAATGGCATTCCAGGCTGCGGGGCCGGGGACTTTCGGCAGGCGATCTGCTTTCAAGGCAGGCTCAACTTTGCTGTACGGCCGCCATCGGCGACGTAGACCTGGCCGGTGATGAAGCTCGCCTCGCCCGAGGCGAGCCAGGCAACGAGGCTTGCGACCTCATCTGGCGAGCCGGTACGGCCAACCGGATGCAGCGCTGCAAGGCGCTCGCCGAACTGCGGCTGATCACCCATCGAAGCGACGTAATCGATATTCAGGGGCGTATCGATCCAGCCGGGCGCCACCGCATTGCAGCGAACGCCGTCCGCTCCATGATCGATCGCGACGGCCCGGGTCAGCGCATGCAGGCCGGCTTTGGTCGTGCAGTAGGCGGGATGGCGCGGATTAGAGCCGAGCCCCTCGATCGAGCCGATGTTGACGATCGCGCCGCGCGTTTCGCGCAGATGCGGCATGGCGTACTTGATCAGCAGGAAAGGGGCGGTGAGATTGACGGCAACCATCCGCTCCCAGTCGTCGAGGGTCATTTCCTCGACCGTCGCTTCTGTCATCACACCGGCGTTGTTGACAAGCACATCAAGGCGGCCGGCTCGCTTGATAACGTCTGCGATGATCCGTTCCGGTGCATTGGTGTCGCCGAGATTGGTATGGATCGTTTCGAACCCGGCGGCATCGCGGCGCTGGGCGGTGAAAACACGGGCGCCTTCATCCGCAAGCCGCTTCGCGCAAGCAAGCCCGATACCACTCGAAGCGCCGGTGATCAGCGCGATTTTGCCCGCAAACCTCATTACGCGACCGGCTTGCCTCCGTTGACTTCGACCAACGCGCCGCACATGTAGCGTGCCCGGTCCGAGGCGAGAAACACGACGACATCGGCAATGTCTTCTGGCGTTGCAATGCGCCCGAGCGGGACCGAAGCATTGAGTTCCTCAATGCCGCGCTCGGGGTCAAGTCCGCGAATGGCAAAGCCCGTCCTGAGCATCGCCGTGTCGACTTCGTTCGGACAGACGGCATTGATACGGATACCATCACGCGCGTGATCGCGGCCAAGGCACTGGGTGAGCGAGGCAAGCGCTGCCTTAGTCATAACGTAGACCGGATGGTCGGGCCCCGGATGTACGCCCCAGCATGATGCCATGTTCACAATGGCACCGCCGCCGCGGTCGGTCATGATCGGGATGGCGGCGCGGCACAATCGGAACGGTGCCTCGACATTGACGGCCATGGAGATTGCGAAGTCTTCATCGGTCGCCGAAGTGATTTTGCCACGGCGCATGACGCCTGCATTGTTGATCAGGATATCGAGCCCTGAGAGCGCTTGCGCCGCTTCTGCGGGAAGCGCATCACAGTAGGCCGGATCGATCAGGTCGCCCGGCAGTAATGCGTCCGCTTCGATGCCCGCCAAATCCTTGTCAGCGGCGGCGACCGAGGCTCCGGCATCGCGCAATGCCCGAACGATTGCACGCCCGATACCGCCGGCCGCGCCCGTCACGAGTGCCTTGGCGCTGGCGAGGCTCGCCTCTGTCGCAGAGTTCCGGGACTGATAGATAGTACTCACCCTGCCGCCTACCACTTTGTCATTCGCGAGCGGGCGCACTGCTGAACGGGCAAAGTGTGCACGGCCAAAGCCGCAACCTCAGTCGTCATTCCCGCGCAGGCGGGAACCCAAGTGACCAACCGCCAGCACCGAAATAATGGAGGGTCACTTGGGTTCCCGCCTGCGCGGGAATGACGAAGAGTTTGGTGGCAGGTTGGCATCATGGTCAGGTCCTGAAGATCAATACTCATCGTTGAGCGCATCCACGGCCGGTATTTCGCGCTCTCTGCGGGCGATGAAATCGCTCAGGGCTTCATCTACGCCGTCATCGAGTTTCGGCTCCTCGTAGGCTGCCAGCATGGCGCGCGCCTCCGCCAACGCACGCTCGGTGATCTCCTGGCTGCCGTCAGCGATCCACTGCTCGATGGAATTGTTGTCGAACAACTTAGGCATGAAGAATGCGCGCTGGAAGTTCTTCTGCGTGTGAGCATGGCCAAGGAAATGACCGCCCGGACCGACGTCGCGAACGGCATCGAGTGCTTCTTCAAAGTCGTCCCAGCGAATGCCTTCGGCCATGCGATAGGCCATCGCGCACTGTTCGGCGTCGACGATGAACTTGGCGATCGAGCAATGCATGCCGGCTTCGTTCCAGCCGGCCGAATGCCAGATGTAGTTGGCGCCCGCCAGCATCACCGCCATCAGTGTCGAAGCACTTTCATAGCCTGCCTGCGCGTCGAACGTCTTGGCGCCACCGAGCGTATTCGATGTCCGCCAGGGCACATCGTAGTAGCGCGCCATCTGACCGATCATGAAGTTCATCAGACTGATTTCAGGCGTGCCGGCCATCGGCGCACCGGAGGCCATCGAAACGGTCGAGAGATAATGGCCGTAGATCGCCGGGCAACCCTTGCGCACGACCTGCGTATAGGCGAGCGCCGACAAGGCTTCGGCGTTCAACTGTGCCACGGCCGGTGCTGTCGAGGCTGGCGTGTTGGCGCCACCGAGCACGAACGGCGAGCACAGCACCGGCTGATTGCGGCGGCAGAAGGCACGCATCGCCCCCAGCATGGTTTCATCCCAGACCAAGGGTGAATTGCCGTTGCAGTTGCCGGTGACGACGGCATGGTTCTCCATGAAGTCCGCGCCGAACAGGATGGCGCACATGTCGAGGACATCTTCGGCGTTCTTCGGTGACGTGGTCATGCCCATGAACGTCTTGTCGGAATGTTTCATGGACGAATATGTGATGCGCAGATGCCGGTGTGCCACGATGTGATCCATCGGCTCGACGATGTGGTGTGCCGTCGAGTGCAATGCCGGGCAGACGTGCGCGAGCTTGTGGAAGGTCGCGAGATCATCCAGGGTCGGATTGCGTCGCTTGTCGTCGAGATCACGCAGATAAGGTGCCCCCGTCATCGGCACGAAGATCGCGTGGTCGTTGCCAAATGGCAGGTTTTTGGCCGGATCGCGCGCGTGCAGCGTGAACGTCGAGGGCACCGAACTGATGAGTTCACGGATCAGGCCACGATCGAAATGAACCCGTTCGCCGTCGCGGATGTCGGCACCGGCACGTCGCCAATCGTCGATGGCTCGCGGATCGCGAAAGACAACGCCAACCTCTTCGAGGATGCGCATCGAGGCTTCGTCGATCCTTTTGACTTGATCCTCGGTCATGGGTTCGACGAGCGGCAGATTGCGCTTGAGAGCGGGCAGCATCAACGCTGTCCGGTCGGTGCGAATTTTATGCCGCGCCTGGCGCCCGCCGCGGCGGCCGCCTTGGGGCTCGGCGGCGACCCCCGTCATTGCACGAGGTCTCCGGATGCCGGATCGCTGAGATCGAGCCAGATCGTCTTGATCTCTGTATATTGATCGTGCGCGTGCAGGCCATTGTCGCGACCACCGAAGCCCGACTGCTTGTAGCCGCCGAACGGTGTCGTGATGTCGCCTTCGCCATAACAGTTAACGGTAACCGTGCCTGCCTTGAGTTCGCGGGCCGCCCGGATCGCCTTCTTGGCGTTGGCGGTAAAGACGCTGGCGGTGAGGCCATAGGGCGTGTCATTGGCAATGCGGATGGCTTCATCGTCAGTACCGGCCGTGATCACCGCGAGGAGTGGCCCGAAGACTTCTTCGCGGGCAAGCGCACTGCCGGCCTCGACGTTATCGAAGATCGTCGGCTCGATGAAGTTGCCGTCGATATTGCCGCCGGTAATCGGGGCGCTGCCTGCTTCGGCAATGTAGCCTGCAACCTTACGACAATGCTCAGTGTCAACGAGCGCTCCGAGATGATTGCCCGGTTCGAGCGGATCGCCGGTCTTCCAGTCCCGTACCCGCGCGATCATGCGTTCGAGCAGCGGTGCTTTAAGATCCTTGTTGACGATCAGGCGCGAGTTGGCCGAACAGTTCTCGCCCATGTTCCAGAACGCTGCGTTGACGACATGTTCGGCGACCAGGTCCAGGTTCTCGGCATCGCGGAGTACGACGGCGGGGTTCTTGCCGCCGCATTCGAGCACCGTCTTTTTCAGGTTGCTGTCGGCGGAATAGCGCAAAAAGCGCCGCCCGGTTTCGGTCGAACCGGTGAAACTGACCATATCGACACCCGGGTGACGCCCAAGCGGTTCGCCGACCGCTGGCCCGTCGCCCGGAAGCACCTGCAGGACGCCGCGCGGCAGACCCGCCTCCATGGCGAGTTCCGCCACTCTAAGTGCCGTCATGCTGGTCTGTTCGGCCGGCTTGACGATGACCGAGTTGCCGGCGGCAAGCGCCGGGCCGATCTTCCAGGCGAGCATCAGCAGCGGGAAGTTCCAGGGCAAAACGAGACCTGCGACGCCGATCGGCTCGCGCACGATCATGGCCAGCGCGTCGTTGCCGCCGGGGGCGACCTGGTCATAGATCTTGTCGATCGCCTCGGCATGCCACTTGATGGTGTTGATCGCTTCCGGCACGTCGATGGTTTCGCAGTCACGGATCGGCTTGCCGCTCTCGACGGATTCCATCACGGCCAACTCGCGCCGGCTGCGCGTCATCAGTTTGCAAAGCCGGATCAGCACATCCTTGCGCTCCGACGGATGCAGCTTCGACCAGCGTCCCTCATCGAACGCCTCGCGCGCCTTGCCGACGGCGAAATCCACATCGTCACCGTTGCAGGCGGCAATCTCCGCGATCACATCACTGGTTGCCGGATTGACGGTGGTCAGTGTTGTGCCGCTGCCAGGACGATAGCGCCCGTCGATGAAGGCAGAGCGTGGATAGTCAATGGCCTCGGCGATAGCTGAGTATTCTTGCCGAGTCAGCAGGTTGCTCATGGGGTGCCTCACGTTCGATCTGCTCGAGTGCCCGGTTCATCGTTTGGATGACCTCGCCGAGCGCACGCTTTTCATCCTTGTTCAGCGGCTGTAGCGGTCTCCTGGGCGGGCCCGAGTCTATGCCGCGCAAGGTCAGGCCATACTTGATGCACTGGACGAACTTGCCGCCCTGTTCGAGCACTGCCATCAGCGGCAGCATGGCCGACATGATCTTGCGTCCCTTGGCGAAATCGCCCTCGATGGCGCAGGCCTTGTGAAGCGCGATATGGGCTTCGGGAGCGAAATTCGATCCTGCACACACCCAGGACCGAGCACCCCAGGCGAAGAACTCGAGCGCCTGGTCGTCCATGCCGCACGAGAGTTGGATGTGGGGATAGTCGCGGGCCAGCATATGCAGGCGGTTGGGATCGCCCGAACTCTCCTTGATGGCGCAGAAATTGGGGCTGCGGCCAACACGGTCGAGCGTTTCCTCGTCCATGTTGACGCTCATGCGGCCGGGATAATTGTAAAGCATAACGGGCAGATTGGCGGCCCGGTCGATGGCGAGTGCATGCAACGCGATCTCGCGGCCTGTCGGGTAGGCATAGGGCGGCGTCGCGACCAGCAGGGCATCGGCCCCGGCTTGCTTGGCAGCCTTGGCATACATGACGCTGTCGTCGGTGCGCATCGCGCCGGTGCCAATGATCAGGGGCACGCGGTCTTTGATCAGCGCCTTACAGAACGGCATCATTTCGATGCGCTCTTCGGGCGACTGTGCGTAATACTCACCTGTCGTGCCGGCCAGTACGATGCCCGCCACGCCGGCGTCGATCAGATGCTCGATGGTTTCGGCGAAGGCATCCCTGTTGATCTCGAAGGCGTCGGTGTAGGGCGTAACAATCGGGGTATAAATGCCATCAAACTGCATTTCTTCGACCCTCCAGATAATCGAAGGACTTGTCCATCGGCAGCGGATCGGGCTGCACGTACTTCTCGATTTCGCTGCGCGAGAGTTCCCAGTGCTCCAGCGTCAGCTTGGCGGCACGATTGCCATCACCCGCCTCGAGTGCATTGATCATCGCTTCATGCTGATCGCAGGCCAGTTTCACGCGGCGTTTGCCGGTCTCGAGGCGCGGCCGATAGAAGCGGTGGCTCATGCGGGTGTGGTCGATCAGCAGGCGGTTGAGGCTCGGTAGCAGGTAGGCGCTGCCCGACATTTGGCCGATTGTCTCGTGGAAGGCGTGATTGAGCGTGCTCATTTCTACTGCGTTCCGCCGCGAAACAGCTTTACGGAAACGCGACTGAATGTTGTGCAGCATCGTGATCTGCCCAGGCGTTGCGTTTTCCGCAGCCAGCCTGGCCACCGCGCAATAGATCAGCGGTGCCGTCTGGAAAAAACTTCGCATCACATCGAAATCCATCGACGATGCTGTTGCGCCCCGGTTGGCCTCCAAAGAAATGTAGCCGTCACCGCTCAGCCGCTGAAATACTTCGCGCAAAGGGGTTCTCGACAGGCCGTAGGCGCGCGACAACGCGACTTCGTCGAGCGGGGTTCCCGGCGCTATTTCTAGCGCCAGGATCCTCTGCTTGAGATCTTCGTAGCATTCGATTTTGCGATTGGGTCTCATTGCTTGCGACCTGGTGGCGCCAAGATCCGATCTGATGATTTTTGTGTACACTATGAATACATCGCCGTAAACTGGAACATTGAAGAGGCAATCTGGCCGGCAGCACTTGAGTCGAACCGGCTGCTATGTTTGTCTTTCAGTGCATCGAGGATATGCGCGCATCGGGCAGTCTGTGGTTCATTGGCGCTCTGAAGCGCGCCCCTGCCCCGCCGATTAATCGCCTGCGAGCACTCGCTCGCGGCCTCGATAGGTCAATAACAGCCAGGGAGGGCGACCCACGAAATCAATTCATACGGCGCCGCCGTTCTTCGGGCGGTATTGAGCGGAAATCGATCCGCCTTGCCGGACACAGGCGAGAACCGGTCGGAAATCTGCCAGCCCCGAGCGTGGCGGTAATTTCAGTCTGTCATTCGCCTGCCATCGGAAACGCACAACTAACGCACAACCAATGAAGGGAAGGGAATATGTCCAAGTCCAAAGAAACCGAACTCATCCAGCGCATGGCCGAAGCTGCCCGCCGCGGGAAATTGTCCCGGCGCGACTTCATGCACTACGCCATCGCGGCTGGGGTGACGAGCTATTCGGCAAGCGCGCTGTGGACCTCGGAAGTTTCAGCAGCGACCCCTAAGAAGGGCGGCACGTTCCGCTACGGCGTGCACGACGGCAACACCAGCGACACGCATGATCCCGGCAAATACCAGAGTGTGACGGACATCCAGATCTCTCATACGCACCGCAGCTATTTGACCGAGATCACCTCGGACAACAAGCTCGGACCCGACATGGCAACGGGCTGGAGCGCGACACCGGACGCCAAGGTCTGGACGTTCGAACTCAACAAGAACGCGACGTTCCACGACGGCCGTCCCTTCACGGCGAAGGATGCCATCGCCTCGCTCAATTACCATCGTGGCGAAAAATCAACGTCGGCTGCGAAGGCACTGCTCACGAGCGTCACCGACATCAAGGCCGATGGCGACCACACGATCAAGATCGAACTCAATCAGGGTTTCGCCGATCTGCCGTGGATCATGACCGACTATCACCTTGTCATGCTGCCGGCCAAGGACGACGGTAAGCTCGACTGGGAAGGCGGCATTGGTGCCGGTCCCTACAAGATCGTCAACTATGATCGCGGCGTCAGCTGCACACTTGAACGCCACGATGGCTGGCATCGGGAAGGGGCGTATTTCGACAAGATCGAAATGACCATCCTCAACGACCCGAACGCGCGGCAAACGGCGCTGATCTCCGGGCAGGTGGATGCCATTTCTTCCGTTGACCTCAAGACCATGGCCCTGCTCGCACGCCATCCGCAGGTCGAGGTCGAGAACGTACCAAGCGGCTCGGCCATTACGCTGCCGATGTTCTGCGACGTGGCGCCGTTCGACAACGTCGACGTCAGGTTGGCGCTCAAGCATGCGATCGACCGCGAGGAGATCATCAAGAAGATCGTCTTCGGCACCGGCATCCCCGGCAACGACTTCCACGTCTCGCCGAACATGCCCTACTTCCCGAAGGACATCCCGCAGCGCACATACGATCCCGACAAGGCCAAGTTCCACCTGAAGAAGGCGGGCATGAGCTCGCTCGACGTCAGTCTGTCCGCTACCGACAGTGTGCTGCCGGGTGCCGTCGACATGGTCGTGCTTTATTCCGAGCAGGCCAAGAAGGCCGGCATCAACATCAAGCCGGTGCGTGAGCCTTCCGATGGCTACTGGTCGGATGTCTGGCTCAAAAAGCCGTTCGTGTTCGTCAAGTGGGGCGCTCGCCCAACGCCTGACAACATGTTCACGCTGGCCTACAAGGAAGATGCTGCGTGGAACGAAGGGCACTGGAAGAACGCGCGCTTCAACGAACTCCTGCTTCAGGCCAAGGCCGAACTCGACGAGGGGCGCCGGGCCCAGATGTACCACGAGATGTGCCAGCTTGCCCGCGACGACGGCGGCACCATCATCCCGATGTTCGTCAACTTCGTCTATGCGCGCCGCAAGAACGTCGCCCATGGGCCGAGCCTGTCGGCGAGTTGGGAAACGGACGGTGGACGCGGTACGCACCGTTGGTGGTTCGCCTAACGCCCGTTCGCAGGGCCCAAAGAAGAGCAGTGACGCCGATCAAGGCGTCACTGCCGCTCCCGCCCACTGACCTCTCCCTTTGCGTCCGCCAAAATGGTGCCTGCAGAGGTGACGTTCAAAACACGAGGTTGCCGCAGGCCACGTAGGCCTATCTTCCGGTTTCCTCCAAGCAATAACAATCTGTCTGGGAAGAAACCGTGAAAATATTCGGGATCATTCTGAAGCGCCTGGGGCTGGGCCTGATCACGTTGCTCGTGATTTCAGTCCTGATTTTTGGTGCTGTTGAACTACTGCCTGGCGATATCGCGCAGGCGGTTCTGGGCCAGAGTGCAACGGAGGAGACCGTTGCCGAACTGCGCAAGGAACTCGGCCTCGACAGGCCGGCACCGGTGCGCTATTTCGAATGGCTCTCAGGCGCGCTCGTCGGTGATTTCGGTAATTCCCTGATCAGCCAGAAACCGGTTACCGCGGCGATCGGCCCGCGCTTTTTGAACACGCTTTACCTGGCACTCTACGCTGCAGCCATTGCCGTACCGGTTGCGATCGTTCTAGGCGTCATCGTCGCTCTGCTGCGCAACACGCTGTTCGACCGGGTCGCCAACATCCTGACGCTGACCTCGATTTCGTCGCCGGAGTTTTTCCTGGGTTACATCCTGATCCTCTATTTCTCGGTCAAGACGGGATATTTCCCGGCGATCGCGAAGTTGAGCGATAACATGTCGTTGCTCGATTTCCTGTATGTCACCTTCCTGCCTGCGCTGACCATGGTGCTCGTCGTCGTCGCCCATATGATGCGCATGACCAGGGCCTCGATCATCAACCTTCTTTCCTCGCCCTATATCGAAATGGCCCGCTTGAAGGGCGCGCCACCGCTGCGAAAGTCATCGTCAACCACGCCCTGCCGAACGCCTGGGCGCCGATCATCAACGTCATCGCCTTGAACCTGGCCTATCCTGATCACGGGTGTGGTTTTGGTCGAGGTCGTGTTCGTTTATCCGGGGCATCGGCCAGCTGCTCGTCGACAGCGTTGCCGAAGCGCGACTTCCCCGTCGTCCAGGCCTGCTGCCTGATCTTTGCCGTCGACCTATCATCCTGTTAAACCTCGATCAGCCGATGTCGGAGCCATTCGATAGCCACGAACCCGCGCCTGCTGCCATCGCGAAGTGAGGCCGATAAGATGAACTATTTTGTTATCGGCTACTATGCGCTGCTCTATCGGAGCATCGTGTCTCGCAGCTCTACTTCTCGAAGCGCCAGCTGTTCATGGCCTGGCTGTTCACGCTTACGCTGGCTTCGTTCGTGATGGGCATTGTCGGCGGCGAGCGGGCACTCCTTGGACCGTCACTATCTATTGCCGGCATGATCGCATTGTCGGCCGGCGTCGACCTACTCGTTCCGTGAATTTCTCGTCGTACTGACATCGGGCGACCTGGAGAAGTGAGCTGCGCATCGCGCCTGTTGACGGCAAGCTTCGGTCATGTTCGTGATTTTCACGTACTCCGATACTGGGCATCTTTGCGCCGATCATCGCACCGTTCGGCGAGGCCGAGGTGATCACGTCCTGCGTTCGCTCCGGCAGATGAGAAGATGCTGCTCGGCTCCGATCAATCTCGGCCGTGACATGCTCTCAGCCGCATGATGTCTACGGCGCCCGCAATTCGGTTGGCGTTGCGCTCATTCGCGACCACCGATGCTGGCGTTCGTCATGGGCAGCGCTGGCGGGGCTTCTACGCTGCAACGTCACCGGTGGCTGGTTCGACCAGTTGTATGGGGCGGGTCGCCGACGTGATCATGTCGATACCGTCGCTGATCTTCTCGCTGCTGCTGCTCAGCATTTTCGGCACCAATCATGCATCGTCCTCGATGATCGTCATTGTCGCGGTCATCTATTCGACCACGCGTCTTCCGTCTTGACGCGCGCGGTTGCCATGCAATGTCGTCGTGATGGACTACATCGAAGCCGCCAAGCCTGCAGGGGCGAGGGCAAGTGGTATCTGATCCGTCAGGGAAATCCTGCCGAACATCGACGGCGCACGCTGGTTGATCGCCGAGTTCGGCCTGCGAGTTCTGCTTCGTGTTCCTGACTGATGGCCGCGCCTCTCGTTCCTCGGCCTCGGCATCCAGCCGCCGACCGCCGACTGGGGCTCGATGGTGCGTGACAACGCCACCCTGATCACGTTCGGTGATCCGACGCCGCTGTTGCCGGCCGCCGCAATCGCCATGCTCACCGTGGCTGTCAATTTCGTCGTCGACTGGATGCTGCACCGCTCCAGCGGATTGAAGGAGTAATCCCGTGGCCAATGACAACGAACTCCTGTTGCGTGTCCGCAACCTGAAAATCGAAGGCCGTTCCGAAGAAACCTGGAACGAAATCGTCCACGGCGTCGACTTCGATCTCAACCGCGGCGAAGTGCTCGGCCTGATCGGCGAATCCGGGGCCGGCAAGTCGACCATCGGCCTGGCCGCTATGGGGTTTACCCGCGACGGCTGCCGCATCTCCGGGGGAACCGTCGAATTCGACGGCATGGAGCTGACCGGCGCGACGAAAGCCGAACGCCAACAATTGCGCGGCAAACGCATTGCTTATGTTGCGCAATCGGCCGCCGCCAGCTTCAATCCGGCCCATCGCCTGATCGATCAGTTTTCGGAATCGCCGATCTTCCACGGCGTCATGTCCAAGGCGGACGCCGAAAAGGACGCCGTCGACCTCTATCGCCGCCTGCAGTTGCCCAAATCCCGATGAAATCGGCTTCCGCTATCCGCACCAGGTGTCCGGCGGCCAGCTGCAACGGGCCATGACGGCGATGGCCATGTCCTGCCGGCCCGACCTGATCATCTTCGACGAACCGACCACAGCGCTCGACGTGACCACCCAGATCGAGGTGCTCGCCGCCATTCGCGACGCGGTCGAACAATTCGGCACCGCGGCCATCTACATCACCCACGACCTCGCCGTCGTCGCCCAGATGGCCGACAAGATCCTCGTGCTTTTAAAAGGCGATCCGGTCGAAGACGCCGATACGCGCACCATGCTGTCGGACCCGAAGGAGGATTACACCAAGTCCCTTTGGGCCGTGCGCAGCTTCAAGCGTGAGGAAAAGCCGTTGGCAGCGCCCGATGAGGTGCCGGTCGTCAGCATGAAGAATGTCGATGCCGCTTACGGCACGCTCCAGGTTTTTGTTCGATGTCAGTTTCGACATTCACAAAGGCCGGACCGTTGCCGTCGTCGGTGAATCCGGCTCCGGCAAGTCGACCGCAGCGCGCTGCATCACCGGCCTGCTGCCGCCCCTGTCCGGCACCATTTCCTTCAACGGCGAAGATCTGCCGGCCGATTACCGCCAGCGCTCCAAGGACCAGCTCCGTCAGGCGCAGATGATCTATCAAATGGCCGACACGGCGCTCAATCCCAAGCAGCGGATACGCGATATTGTTGGCCGTCCGGTCGAATTCTATTTAGGCTTGAAGGGCAAGCGGAAGGAAGAGCGCATCCCGCGCTCTGCTCGACGAGATCGAGCTCGAACCGGACGACTTCATCAACCGCTACCCATCGGAACTCTCCGGCGGTCAAAAACAGCGGATCGGCATCGCCCGCGCGCTCGCCGCCGAACCGGAATTCATTATCTGCGACGAAGTCACCAGCGCGCTCGACCAACTGGTCGCCGAAGGCATTCTGAAACTCCTGGCCAAGCTGCAGGACGAACTGGATCTCGCCTATATGTTCATCACCCATGATCTGGCGACGGTGCGTTCCATTGCCGACGAAGTCGTGGTGATGAAAGAGGGCCGGGTCGTCGAAGCCGGGTCGAAAACGGAAATGTTCCGCCCGCCGCACCACGCCTACACCGACCTGCTGCTCTCCTCGGTGCCGGAGATGGACCCGGATTGGCTCGACAAATTGCTTGAAGAACGGGCCAAGTCCGGATTGAAGATTGAGTCGGCCGGCAACTGACCAAGACACTGGCTCGAGCAAATATCGGCCGGGGTTCGTGGCATGTTGACGCCTCGAATCCCGGCCGCTCTCTTTTTCGTAATTGGTGTTGGTCCCCATGCACCCCATATGATGCAGAAATCGCCTTCGTTCGTTCCATCGGCGGCGAACGGGACAGCGTTTAAGCTTCTCAGCATATCGTTCGTTCATCCGGGACCGGCATTTTGGCAACCGCAACGAAAAAAGACTGGACCTCCAGGCCTTCGACCACCCTGCCCTATGACCGCTGGATCAAAACCAAGGCGCTGATGGGCTGGCTGCTCGGCGATGCGCGCCGGGCCAATGACGGCATCGAGCTCATTGACGGCTTTTGCGAACGTGCGCTGGATGCCGGGCTGCCGATCGACCGGGCCAACATCGCCATTCGCCTGTTGCACTCCGAACATGCCGGCTATGGCTGCAGCTGGGCGCCGGGAACGCAAACCGTTCAAAATCCGTTTGCCTATTCGCCGGGTCCATCGCCTGTTTACGATGCCAGCCCATACCGACGAGCCCATGACACCGGCGAGTGGGTGGAGTTGCGCCTGGCGGAAACGCCGGACGATGCTTTCGGAATCGTACCCGATCTGAAGGCCGGCGGGTTTGTCCACTATCTCTGCATTCCGTTCATATTCAAGACCGGTCTGTCCAACGGCCTGACGCTGGCGACTCGCCGTGAGACCGGTTTCACCGACGAAGATCTCACCATCATCGATCTGGTGACGCCGGCCTTCGCCGCGGCGGCCGAGATCCTCGCCCTCAACACCATGCTCGACGATTTGTTGCGCATCTATGTCGGCGACGAGCCGCACCGGCGCATTCTCGACGGCGAAGTGCACCGCGGCGAGGTCACCCGGGTTCGCTCGGCGATCCTGTTCGCCGATATGCGCAATTTTACTTCGCTGTCCCTCGACTTGACCGCCGAACAGGTCACCGACCTGCTCAACCGCTATTATGATTGTGTGGTGCCGGCCGTTGAAGCCAATGGCGGTGAGGTCCTGAAATTCATCGGCGACGGCGTTCTGGCCATGTTTCGCGCCGAAGAAGGCAAGACCGGCGGTGCCTGCGCAGATGCTTTCAGGGCCGCCCGGGCCGCCCTCAACAAGGTCGTCGAAATCGGCCCGATCGCGACGCCGACATTCTCGATCGGCATTGCTCTTCATTTCGGCAAGGTCGCCTATGGCAATGTCGGCTCCGGCGAGCGGCTCGATTTCACCATGATCGGCCGCGACGTCAATATGGCCAGCCGGATCGCCAATCTGTGCGGCGAACTCGACCGCACCCTGTTGATGTCGGAAGCCTTTTCAGGCCGCCTCGGCGATGAGCCGAGCCGCTATCTCGGCGCCTATCCTCTGCGCGGCATACCGGGACTGCAGGCGCTTTATGAAGTCGACAGGTCGACCCGATTGCACGGCAGCCGCTGACACAAGCTCGACGCGCCGTCTATTTTGAAATACGCAAATCTGATATCTCCGTTCCAATACGTCCGAAGGACTTTCTCAACGCGGAGGCGCTTTCAGCGACAAAAAAATGTGTATGACTGGTCGCACAGCTTTTCAGCAATGCATGTGTGTTTGATTCCTGGACGCCAAAGGCAACCGTATAGATCAACACACCTGTTTTCTTGATTTCTTCACACGCCTTCGCCAGACGTCCGTTAAGATAGCCGCGTGCATCTGAGACGCTTTGGACGCTGGACGGAAAATGACCGCCTTTGACATAGCCATAGGCGCTGTAGTCGGACACGGTCGGCCCGTTATGCATATTGGTGATCAGCCCGTTGCTGCCATCGGTCATCAACACGATAACCTTCGAAACGTCGTTCTCGCCGTAATTGCGGCCCTCTGTAAACGGAGCGCCCGGCGACAGAACTCGCCATCCCCACATCAGGCCTTCCGAAATAATCGTTCCTGATGATGGCCAGTAGGTCATCTTGTCGATCTCGCTGATCACCTGGCCATGGTTGTTCGTCAAAGGTTGAATCGGATTGGGACACCCTTTGTTCGGACCCGACGAGACATTTCCGAATTCATTTGATTCCTTGATGTCGATCTGCTTACCGGGCGCGTATTTCAACACGCTGCGCCAACGGTGTTCGAGGCTTTCGGCGTGACCGGTATAGTCGCCGGATCCAATGTCATCGATATACGGCTCGTCGTTCATATAGCTGTTGCGTGTGTAAACGTCAGAATTGAACGGATCCGTTTCATCGGGCCAGAAAAACGGCACGAACAGAGTGTCCGGATTGCTCGAAACCGGCAGTTCGTCGGTGACGTCATAGGGCTCTGGGCGGGCTTCGACACAGCCCTTCCATTTCGTTTTTCCCATCGCGTTCAAAAGACTGAAATGGTTGACTTCCGTCGGCGTTTTGACATCGCAACCCTCGACACTGTGGCCTTTCGGCAGAGCCGAAGCGGCCGCGGCCGCCGGGATCCCGACGAGTTGATCCAGCACATATGCCACCCGCGTCGCATTTTTAACAAACCAATTCATCCGGCTGTATTTCCAATTGTCCTTACAGTCCAGCGTGTTCTTAACGGCAACGCGGGTGTCTTCCATGAATACGCCGTGAAACCTGGACTTTCCCTTTGTGTCGAGATATTTCTGCGCAAAGTGGTTGCCGACATTCACGGTTCCGACATATGGAACGACGGCCATTTTGACGACGTCGCTGACCGCATTGGGACGCGCCTTGTAAAGCCCGTTGGTCAGCTCCTTCGCCGCTTCACGCAGATCATGCATGTGATTGCGCATCGAGCCGGTATTGTCGAGAACCAGCGCGACTTCAATCGGACGACCGCCGACGATTGCCTGCGACTCGACCTGAACGGTGATCGATTCCATCCCCACCACCGAAAGGACCGAATTCTTCACCTCGGTTGAGGCAATTACAGTTACAGTATTTTCATCGACTGAAACCGAGATGGTTGGTTCACTGACGAAGTTCGACGCTTCAAAATTTGCGTGAAACTGTTTCTCGCCAATCTCCTTGCGGGTTTTATCATGTTCAAATGTCGCCTGTGCCGCGGCAAGCGCAGCAGAATCGGCGGAAATCTGCATTTGAGTTCGCACACGCAATCCTTGTGAAAAATCCAATGACGCGCCTATCAGACAAATGACTGGCAGAATACTTACGCCGAAAATAATCGACATATTGCCCCGCCTGCAGCCGACGAAATGTACAAGCATATTGTTCAGTTTCGACGTTATCTTCACCAACATAACGAACCCGCTATTTGACAGTAAAATAGTAATCTCAGCAAACATCGTAAAGTTTAGACTCTAAGGTGACGCTTATTTCCACTGTAAAAACAAATTGAAATTTCTCTAAAATTTAAACGAAGTAATAAAGTTCATTCGCTCAGCGATGACGTTGGTGCAAATACATGTCAGGGGTTGCGATAGCAGGCCATCGTGATATACGGAGCTTTCCACGATGAGACAAAGATTCGGGCCCGTAGCTCAATTGGTTAGAGCCGGCCGCTCATAACGGTCTGGTTGCAGGTTCGAGTCCTGCCGGGCCCACCAAATCTTTCTTCACCGATGAAATCCCCGCTAACACCTTGAAAGGTAAGGTTGTTTCGGCGGTTCGATAACCCTCATTTTTCGTATATGGCAGCTTTCCGGCAAAGGTCAGTCTGAGCACGATTCTCTTGTGCTCAATATCCCCGGAAGTCCAGAGTTCATAAGGGTTTGCGAGGAAATTGAAGGCGGTTCGATAAGTGTCCTCAAAGCTGGTTTGCGGACGCCCGCAGTTGTGGATGCGCTCATTGAGGCCGATACGGGCTTCTTCAAGCTTCCTGATCTGGTTTTCATAGGTCGTGACAAGCGTTTGGCTATCGGCTTGAACAATGCGATCCACCAATTGCTCGCTCTTGCGTTCCAACCGTAGGAGTTCCGCCCGCGCCGCTTTCTTCTGCTCTTCCTCCATATCCAATTGGGACTGCCATTGCTCGCGCATCATTGGTCTTCCCCCAATGAATTGGTCCACCCCTTATGATCAAAAGAAGGAGGATCAAACATGGGAATCAAGCGTCATAAGCCCGAGGAAATCGTTGCCAAACTGCGCCAGGTTGAAGTTCTGGTTGGCCAGGGAATGGCCCGCATTGATGCGATCCGAGAAGTCAGGATCACCGAACAGACGTACTATCGTTGGCGTAAGCAATATGGCGGCATGGGTACCGATCAGCTGCGCGAGCTGAAACGGCTGCAGAAGGAAAACGAGCGGCTGCGCAAGGCGGTGTCGGAGCTGACACTGGACAAATTGATCTTGTCGGAGGCTGCCCGGGGAAACTGATCAGCCCCGCACGTCGTCGCATGTGCATTGACCGGGGTCCGCGATAAGCTGGGCGTTTCCGAACGCAGGGCCTGCCGTGTGCTTGGTCAGCACCGATCGACACAGCGGCGTATTCCCAAGGGGCGATCAGATGAAGACCTGCTTGTCGCCGACATGATCGAACTGGCGCGACAGTATGGGCGCTATGGCTACCGCCGGATCGCGGCCCTTCTGAAGGATGCCGGCTGGCAGGTCAACGACAAGCGGGTCGAGCGTCTGTGGCGACGTGAGGGGCTGAAGGTTCCCATGAAACAGCCAAAGAAAGGCCGGCTCTGGTTGAATGACGGATCCTGCATCCGCCTACGGCCGGAATACCGCGATCACGTTTGGAGCTATGACTTCGTGCATCATCGCACCGACGATGGCCGTGCCTTCCGCACCTTGAACATCCTCGATGAGTTCGGTCGAGAATGTCTGGCCATCCGGGTGAAGCGAAAGCTCAATTCGACCGACGTCATTGATGTTCTGACCGATCTGTTCATCCTGCGTGGCGTGCCGGCCTACATTCGCTCCGATAACGGTCCGGAGTTCGTGGCCGAAGCTGTCCGCGATTGGATCAAGGCCGTAGGTGCCAAGACCGCATATATCGAACCCGGATCACCGTGGGAGAACGGCTACATCGAAAGCTTCAACGCCCGTTTCCGCGATGAACTACTCAACGGGGAAATCTTCTATTCCCTTAAAGAGGCTCAGATCATCATCGAGCAATGGCGGAAGGGTAATCCTCCCCTTTTTAAGGGGTTTGGATTGTAGAATTTACGCGGCCATTTTCAGTTTCATTGCCGGCGTGATACCGCCGATGCCCATGTTGGGGCGTTCATTGTTGTATGTCCACAGCCATCGTGTTGCGTGATCCTGCACCTCCTCGATCGTTTCAAAGATATATTGCCCGAGCCATTCCTGGCGAACAGTCCGGTTATAGCGTTCGACATAGGCGTTCTGTTGTGGCTTTCCCGGCTGGATATAGCCGATGTCGATACCGCGGTTTTCCGCCCAGTTCTGCAATGTGCCGCTGATATATTCCGGGCCGTTATCGACGCGGATGGCGTCCGGCCTGCCGCGCCACTCGATGATCCTGTCGAGGGTGCGGGCGACGCGCTCGGCCGGCAGCGAGAAGTCCACCTCGATGCCAAGACCCTCGCGGTTGAAGTCATCGAGCACGTTGAGGGTGCGGAACGAGCGGCCGTCCCAAAGCTGATCGGCCATGAAATCCATCGACCAGACCTGGTTCGGGGCTTCGGGAACCACCAGCGGCTCGGGTGTGTCGCGCTTCAGGCGCTTCTTCGGCTTGATCCGCAAATTCAGCTCCAATGCGCAGTAAATCCGGTAGACGCGCTTGTGGTTCCAACCAAAACCCTTGACGTTCCGCAGATGCAGAAAGCACAGGCCGAAACCCCAATTCCGCCTGGCGCCAGTCAGGCGCAACAGCCAGTCGGCAATAAGCTCATTCTCGGCGCTCAGCTTTGGCCGATACCGATAGCAGGTCTGGCTGATGCCGAATGTCCGGCAGGCAAGCGCGACGCTGACGCCGCGCGTCTCAACCGCGTGAATGGCCATCTCCTTCCTTTGAGATGGCCTCAACGCTTTTTTCCAAGCGCCTCCTTCAACAGATCGTTCTGCATGCTCAGTTCGGCATACATCTTCTTTAAGCGCCGGTTCTCGTCGTCGAGCGCCTTCATCTGCGAGATCATAGACGCGTCCATGCCGCCATATTTGGCCCGCCATTTATAAAACGACGCGCTGCTCATGCCGTGTTCTCGGCAAAGCTCGGAAACAGGAACACCGCTCTCGGCCTGTTGCAGGATCGACATAATCTGGGCATCGCCTGATCGGCCCCCACTGACGGGTCCAGTTTGAATGTTAGTTCATGGTCGGCCTCAGATCCATCGGGATGATGGTTTCTGGAGCCGGCGGACGGTATCCAAGTGCCGAGTGCGGACGCTTGGTATTGTAGTGCTTCCGCCATTGCTCGATGATGATCTGAGCCTCTTTAAGGGAATAGAAGATTTCCCCGTTGAGTAGTTCATCGCGGAAACGGGCGTTGAAGCTTTCGATGTAGCCGTTCTCCCACGGTGATCCGGGTTCGATATATGCGGTCTTGGCACCTACGGCCTTGATCCAATCGCGGACAGCTTCGGCCACGAACTCCGGACCGTTATCGGAGCGAATGTAGGCCGGCACGCCACGCAGGATGAACAGATCGGTCAGAACATCAATGACGTCGGTCGAATTGAGCTTTCGCTTCACCCGGATGGCCAGGCATTCTCGACCGAACTCATCGAGGATGTTCAAGGTGCGGAAGGCACGGCCATCGTCGGTGCGATGATGCACGAAGTCATAGCTCCAAACGTGATCGCGGTATTCCGGCCGTAGGCGGATGCAGGATCCGTCATTCAACCAGAGCCGGCCTTTCTTTGGCTGTTTCATGGGAACCTTCAGCCCCTCACGTCGCCACAGACGCTCGACCCGCTTGTCGTTGACCTGCCAGCCGGCATCCTTCAGAAGGGCCGCGATCCGGCGGTAGCCATAGCGCCCATACTGTCGCGCCAGTTCGATCATGTCGGCGACAAGCAGGTCTTCATCTGATCGCCCCTTGGGAATACGCCGCTGTGTCGATCGGTGCTGACCAAGCACACGGCAGGCCCTGCGTTCGGAAACGCCCAGCTTATCGCGGACCCGGTCAATGCACATGCGACGACGTGCGGGGCTGATCAGTTTCCCCGGGCAGCCTCCGACAAGATCAATTTGTCCAGTGTCAGCTCCGACACCGCCTTGCGCAGCCGCTCGTTTTCCTTCTGCAGCCGTTTCAGCTCGCGCAGCTGATCGGTACCCATGCCGCCATATTGCTTACGCCAACGATAGTACGTCTGTTCGGTGATCCTGACTTCTCGGATCGCATCAATGCGGGCCATTCCCTGGCCAACCAGAACTTCAACCTGGCGCAGTTTGGCAACGATTTCCTCGGGCTTATGACGCTTGATTCCCATGTTTGATCCTCCTTCTTTTGATCATAAGGGGTGGACCAATTCATTGGGGGAAGACCATTCCTGTGTTCAAAATTGGAAATCAGCCAGACACCCCGCGACGACCACGCGCAATACATCAAGAGCTGGCTAAAGGCGCTCAGGAACGACAATAAGTTTGTCTTCAAGGCCGCAGCACAGGCCGGAAAAGCCACCGACTATCTGCACCAGCTACAGGACAAACAACGATTTGCCGCCTAATTGCAGCACGCAAGGCCAGTCAAGGGCTGGCTTTGCTGGTGTAATTTCGTGCCGCCCGCCACATCACGTGTCGGGCGGCGTGATCGCATCCGCGATGCAGGCCGTGAACGGTTGGTAATTGCCAAGATGGGCTTGCCGTGAAGCGGCCATCCAGGCGTCCTTGCCGATCAATGTCAGATCAAGCTCATGCCCGGCCTGCGCGGCAAGCTGTTTCAGATAATACATCTGCACCCGCCCGTTGCCCTCGCGGAACGGGTGGACATAGTTGATGTCGCCGATGATCTCTCCCCCGCCAGATCGGCAAAGTCCGGCGCGGTCAGCCCGCGCAGAAACCTGTGCGCCTTGATGCGGCGGTGAATGTCGGCCATGCCGGTTTGAATGTATCGCCGGAATTGAAACTGACTGCCGCCCTTTGAGATTTCCACCATGCGGATGTCTCCGGCCCAGTCATAAACATCCTGAAACAGATGGAAGTGAATGGCCTTCAGATGGGCGAGATCAAAATCCCCGCCCGGAATGCCCTGGGTGGCACGCAGCGTGACGAACTCGCGTTCGAAGAATGCGAGTTCTTCAGCGTTCCTCAAATCCAGCTTGTTCTTGAGAACCGTGTAATCCGGCGGGTAGCAATAACGGGTATGGTCGCCTTACTCGGTTTCCTTGATGCGCACCCGGACGAATCCTTCATTGTGATCTTCGACGATCTCAAACGCTATGCCCGCGACGCGGAATTCCACCTAGCACTTCGACGCGAAATGTACGCTCGGAATGTCAAACGAGAGTGTCTT
>CBDCZF010000031.1:0-449727 GCA_965224225.1 Hyphomicrobiaceae bacterium | reverse complement strand
ATGCCGGCGCTGCGGGCTGCGGCAGCAAGCGCTTCGTGATCCGTATCGGCTGCTGAATAGGTCGCCTTGAGGTCGATGCCGGCGAACCGATCAAATGCTTCGGCAAGCGTGATTTCGCCAGCCGTTTCACCCGCAGGCACTTCGATATCGCCCTGTCGGAAATGATCGCTGCCCGCAGCCGTGGCCGCGATACTGAGGATCGCGCGGCAGTCCGCCATCATCGCCCGGTAGTCCTCGCCAGCACGATACCATTCGAGCATCGTGAATTCCGGGTGATGCAGGCGGCCAGCCTCGCGATTACGGTAGGTCTGGGCGAACGTGAAGATCTTCGTTTCGCCGGCAGCGAGCAGTTTTTTGCAGGCAAACTCGGGCGAGGTGTGGAGATAGAATGCCTGCTCCGGGCCACCGTCGATCGGCTGGAAGGCGGTCTTGAAGGCATGCAGGTGCGTTTCGTTGCCGGGCGATATCTGGAGGGCCGCGGTGTCGACTTCGAGGAAGCCCTGATCCAGGAACCAGGCGCGGATCGCCTGTTTGATGCGCGAACGCACAATCAGGAATGCACGGCGGTCCGCGTGACGCGACGGGTGCCACCAGGGTGACGATTCGGAGTGATCCGGCATGGTTTAGGTCACAGACTTGGCGTTGAGGCTCGAAACGCGTAATAACCGGTCGCAAGAAGCTCATCCAGCAGCAGCTTGACGTCCCCTCGGTGGCGAGGCTGCCTGATGCGACGATTGGAGACGGAATTTGGCCAAGGTCATTGCTAGTGCGGTGCGCAAAGGAAACGTGCTCGAAATCGACGGCAAATTGTGCGCCGTCATCAAGGCGGAGAACATTCACCCGGGCAAGGGCACGCCCGTCACGCATCTCGAGATGCGGCGCATTGCCGACGGCGTCAAGATCACCGAGCGCTACCGCACGACCGAGCAGGTCGAACGCGCCTTCATGGAGGAGCGCGACTTCGAGTTCATCTACGACGATGACCAGGGCTACCATTTCATGGACCCCGAGACCTACGACCAGATACCGGTGCCCGCCGATATGGTCGGTGATCAGGCGGTCTACCTGCAGCCGGGCATGAAGGTTGTCCTGATGCTGCACGAGGGCGTGCCCGTATCCCTCGAACTACCACAGCGCGTGACCGTCGAAATCGTCGAGGCCGATCCCGTCGTAAAGGGGCAAACCGCCTCGTCCTCCTACAAGCCCGCTGTCGCCGACAACGGGATGAAGGTGATGGTGCCGCCGCATATCGAGGCCGGCACGCGGGTCGTGATCATGACGGCGGATGGGTCGTATGTGGAGCGGGCCAAGGATTGATGGGTTGCTGCCTATCTCCAAACGCTGGGCGTGAAGCCGCTCCATAGACGGCCTGGGCCCAGCGCAGTATCACTTGTTGCACGAGATCCCCGTCAACAAGTGAGGCCCCCAATGCTCAAAGACCCGCCGCTCCTGAGGATCAAGAAGCAGTTCGACCGGGTGCCGGCGGATAAGCTTGCCCAACTCAAGAGTGCGCAGACCGGCCACGTCGTCGATGCAATGCGCGGCCGCGGCGGCATGGACAGCGCCATCAAGGCGATCGACCCCAAGCGCTCGCGCATCCTTGGCACGGCCTTTCCCGTCGAAACCGGCCCCTCCGACAATCTCGCGATCATGGCCGGCGTCGCGCTGGCCCAGGAGGGCGACGTCATCGTTGCTGCCTCAGATGCCTTCGAGGGTACGGCGGTGTGCGGTGATATTGTTGCGATGCTCGCCAAGAACGCGGGCTGCGCCGGCCTGGTATTCGACGGCATGACGCGCGACCTGATCGGCCTGGAAGGTGTCGGCCTGCCGGTCTTTTCGCGCGGCATCACGCCGAATTCGTGCGTGCGCTCCGGGCCGGGCCGGGTCGGCCTGCCGATCGTTGCCGGCGGCGTGCGTGTCGAAGCGGGCGACGCCGTGATCGCCGACCGCGACGGCGTCGTCATCATCCCGCGTGCCGAACTCGATGACGTCGTTGCGACCGTCACGGCGATCATCGCCGCCGAGCAGGAAACGATTGCCAAGGTCCAGGCAGGCAACCTCACGCGGTTTGAATTCATGGATGATCTGCTCGGTTCCGAGCAGGTGGAATACGTCGACTGAGGGGGTAGGAGGCGATATGAAGGTCACGGCAATCGAGACGATCCGGTCCAAAGCCTTTCCCAACATTCTCTGGGTGCAGGTGATAACGGACGAGGGTCTGGTCGGGCTCGGTGAAACGTTCTATGGGCCCGCGGCGGCCGAGGCGCATATTCACCAGATGATTGCACCGAAGCTGATCGGCGCCGATCCGCGCAACATAGAGAAGCTGCAGAGCGAGCTAATCGGCTACATCGGCTTCGTCGGCGCCAGTGCCGAGATGCGCGGGCGTTCGGCGATCGATATCGCGCTTTGGGACATTCTCGGCCAGTCCGCCGGTCTGCCGATTTGCGATTTGCTCGGCGGCCGTGTGCGCGATGAAATCCGCGCCTACAACACATGTGCGGGCTACAGCTACGTCCAGACCAAGGTGACACAAGGCACCGACAACTTCGGGCTCGACGCCAAAACGGGCGATTTCGAAGATCTCGACGCCTTCCTCAACCGTGCCGATGAACTGGCTCATTCGCTGATGGAAATGGACATTACAGCGATGAAGATCTGGCCGTTCGACTACGCCGCCGAGGCGAGCCGCGGCATGTGGATCGGTGCCGACGACCTCAAGCGCGGCCTCGAGCCCTTCGAGAAGATCCGGGCGGCGGTCGGCGACAGAATGGAAATCGCAGCCGAACTCCATTCGCTCTGGTCACGACCGATGGCGACCAAGATCGCCCGCGCGCTCGAACCGATCCGGCCGATGTGGGTCGAGGATCCGGTCTTCATGGATCATCTCGGCTCAATCGGCAACGTCGCGCGCGATACCAGGTGCCCGATCGCGGTCGGTGAGACGCGCGGCGGGCGGGCCGATTTCCGCGGGCTCTTGGAACTCGATGCGCTGTCGATGGTGATCATGGATCTCTCCTGGTGCGGCGGCATTTCCGAAGCACGCAAGGTCGCGACCATGGCCGAGACCTATCACGTCCCGGTTGCCTTCCACGATTGCACAGGCCCGGTCGTGTTGACCGCATCGACGCATCTGGCACTGAATGCGCCCAATTGCTGGGTGCAGGAAATCGTGCGCGCGTTCTATTACGGCTGGTACCATGAGTTCGTCACTGAACTGCCGCCGATCGGGGAGGGGCAGATCACCGTGCCGTCGGGGCCAGGCCTCGGCACGGCGCTGCAGCCGGGCGTGGCAGAGCGTGACGACGTCACCGTGCGCCGCGTGACGGCGGCAGATATCTGAGGAGGCAGCACGTGTACGCCCACATTCTGGTTGCGACGGACGGATCTGAGATCGCCAATCGGGCCGTCAAGCACGCCATCCAGCTGGCCCACACGCTTGGCGCCAAGCTCTCGGCCGTGACCGTGACGGAGCCCTTCGAGGCGGTCATCACCAGCGGCCTCGAAGAGGCGATCGAGCCGGGCGAATATGACAAGCTGCAAAAGGCCATGGCATCCGACCTGCTGGCCGCGGTGACGGCTGCGGCCGTGGCCCACGACATCGAATGCAACGAGATCAACAAGAACTTCGCCACGCCCTACGAAGGCATCATCGCCGCGGCTGAAAGCATTGGCGCCGATCTGATCGTCATCGGATCACACGGCCGTAGCGGCCTTGGCGCGCTCTTGCTCGGCAGCCAGGCAGTCAAATTACTGACCCACTGCAAGATCCCGGCCATCGTGGTGCGTTGAAGGGATGTCTCACACCGCTTCGGCTTCGCGCTGGACGCGTGGCACACCTTCTTCGCGGATCGGCAGGTGAACCAGGGCCGCGAAGAGCCCGACGACGATCGAGATCCACCACATCGTGTCATAGGACTGGGTCGCATCGAACAGCACGCCGGCGAGCCAGACGCCGACGAATGAGCCGACCTGATGCGAGAAGAGCACGAAGCCGAACAGCATCGAGAGCCAGGTCGTGCCGAAGAACACCGCGACAAGGCCTGAGGTCAGTGGCACCGTCGCCAGCCAGAAGAAGCCGAGCAGTGTACTGAGCCCAATTAGGGTGAAAGCATTCATCGGCAGGTAGAGAAGCCCGAGGAAAACGAAGCAGCGCGCGAGGTAGATAGTACTCAGCCCGTACCGCATGGGGATAAACTTGGCGGACTGTCCGGACAGGTACGTGCCGGCGATGTTGGCGATGCCGACGGCAGTCAGCGCCGTCACGCCGACCCAGCTCGGCAGACCAAGTGTGGCCGCATAGGCCGGAAGGTGCACGGCGTAGAAGGCAACATGGAAACCGCAGACGAAAAAGCCGCTGATCAGTAGCCAGTAGCGCGGCAGCACGAATGCCTCTGCAAATGACTCGCGCAGCGTCTGGCGCCTCGGTCCGCCGGGCTTGGTTTGCGGCTTGCCGGCAACGAAAATGGCAAGCGGGATGAAAGCTGCGAGCGTTATCATGACCGCCAGGATGCTGCCCTTCCAGCCGAGGCCCTCCATCAGTACGTGGGTATAGGGAAACGCGATGAAATTGCCGATGCCGTTGGCCATACCGAGGGTCGCGATGGCCGCGGTGCGCCTGTCCGGCGTCGCCGCCCGACCGACAACACCGACCATCACGCTCATGCCACAGCATCCGACACCAATGCCGATCGCAACGCCGCTCCACATCAAGTCGCCGCCATCCGACGCGATGACCATGACGTAATAGCCGACGATCATCAGAACGATGCCGAGCACCGTCACCTTGCCGGCACCGTATTTGTCAGCCAGTGCGCCGGCCGCGATGCCGCTCGCGCCCCACAAAAGGTTGGCAACCGCCATCGCCTTAGAGAAGGGCTCGAGCCCGATATTGAGATCACGGGTAACGGGCGGCATATAGAGGCCCGTTACCTGCCTCAGACCCGACGTGATGCCGATGATGACGCCGGCTGCCAGAACGATCAGCCACAGCGGCCATCTGCCGTCGTGCGCAGGACGAGCCTGAATTTGAGTGCTCATGATTTGTCTGATTTCTGCTCTGGCACCGTATTGCTGTCTGACCTATCGACGCAGAAGGACCTACCGGATGATCACAGGCAAGTTTTTTCTTGGCAGCACCCCCTCTAATTGGCTAACCCTCGGCTGATCCCAGCAAACCGAAACGATACGAGGCCAAAGGAAGGAAGCGCTGATGCGTGTCTATTACGATCGTGACGCCGATATCAATCTCATCAAGGGCAAGAACGTTGCCATTGTCGGCTACGGCAGCCAGGGCCGCGCACACGCCTTGAACCTCAAGGATTCAGGCTGCGCCAATATCACGGTCGCGTTGCGCGAAGGCTCGGCGACGGCACGCAAGGCCGAGGCCGACAACCTGCCCGTCAAGAGCGTCGCCGAGGCCAGCAAGGACGCCGACCTGATCATGATGTGCGCACCGGACGAGTTGCAGGCCGACATCTGGGCCGACCACATTGCCCCCAACATCAAGGATGGTGCCGCGATCGCCTTCGCACACGGCCTTAACGTGCACTTTAACCTGATCGAGCCCGGCAGCACGATCGATGTCGTCATGGTCGCACCCAAGGGCCCCGGTCACACGGTACGCTCGGAATACCAGCGCGGTGGCGGCGTGCCCTGTCTGATCGCTGTCGACAAGGATGCGTCGGGCAATGCGCATGAGCTTGCTCTTTCATATGCCTGCGCGATTGGCGGCGGCCGCTCCGGTGTCATTGAGACGACCTTCAAGGAAGAATGCGAGACGGACCTTTTCGGCGAACAGGTCGTGCTGTGCGGCGGTCTCGTCGAACTGATTCGAGCCGGCTACGAGACGCTTGTCGAGGCCGGCTATGCACCGGAGATGGCCTACTTCGAGTGCGCCCACGAGGTTAAGCTGATCGTCGACCTGATCTATGAAGGCGGCATCGCCAACATGAACTACTCGGTCTCCAACACGGCCGAGTTCGGCGAATACGTTTCGGGCCCGCGCATCATCACCGATGAGACCCGCGCTGAAATGCGCCGTGTCCTCAAGGACATTCAGACCGGTGTGTTCACTTCGGAATGGATCCGCGAGTGCAAGGCCGGCCAGCCGAAATTCAAGGCCATCCGCCGCGTCAACGATGCCCACCCGGTCGAGGAGATCGGGGCCAAATTGCGCGCCATGATGCCGTGGATCAGCGAAGGCGCCCTGGTCGACAAGGAACGCAACTGAGCTGAATGTCGTTCCCTTGCCATCCGACCAGGAACAAATGTTATTAACGGTTGGCCTGCGAGAGCTGGATTGATCGTGGCATAGGCGCGGAGAACTGCCCGGCCGAGAATTCTGCACCGCCCTATGCCCCTCACCCTAACCCTCTCCCCGTGAAGTACGGGGAGAGGGAACTCGGCCTGTTGCGTTGCCAAAGACGGTGCCCCAAGGCACGGCCAGATTCCCTCTCCCCATAGCGCCACTTCGGCGCGTACGGGGAGAGGGTTAGCATCTGTGTTTGTAGTCAAGAGCATTTGGGCTCCCAATGACGGTCCTCAGTGATCAGCGTGTTGGCCAGGATTACAAGTTTGCGCATGACCGCGGTCAAGGCCACCTTGGCCGGTTGGCCAATGCAAGTATGCTCTGATCACGGCGCCGGACGGTGGCATCATCTCCGATCCGATCATCCTGCGCCTGGCTGCCGACCGGTTCTGGCTCTCGACTGCCGATTGCGATCTGGAACTTTGGGCCAGGGGCGTTGCAACGCATGCCGGATTGGACGTTGCGATCCGCGATGCAGATGTCTCCGTGATCCAGGTGCAGGGACCGAAGTCGCCGCATCTGATGGCGCGATTTGCCGGTGACGATTTGCTCGACCTCAAGAACTACTGGTGGATGCCGGTGGCGTTTGAGGGCGTGGAGCTGATCGTGTCGCGGACCGGCTGGAGCGGGGAGTTCGGTTACGAGGTCTATCTCGCCGATGCTCAGCTTGGCGATCGCCTGTTCGATGCGCTGATGGCAGCCGGCCGCCCGTTCAATGTGGCACCGGGTTCCGTCAATCACATCCGGCGCATCGAATCGGGCATCCTGTCGTGGGGAGTCGATATGACGGCCGCTGAAACCCCCTACGATGTCGGGCTCGGGCGGCTCGTCGAGTTTGACAGTGGTGCGGCATTCATCGGCCGTCAGGCATTGGAAAGGCTCGCTGAGGCAGCGCCGATGAAGCAACTGGTCGGGTTGCTTGTCGACGGCGAGGCGCTTGCGCCCAACGAGGATGTCTGGCCGGTCACCATGGCAGGCAAACCGGTCGGCCGCCTGACCAGCCTTGCCCATTCGCCGCGCGTCGACGCCAACATTGCCCTGGCGCTTGTCGAGAGGGCGGCCCTCAACACCGATGGTGCGTTGAGCGTTGAAACATGGGCCGGCGCGCGATTGGCGCGCGAGCACGCGCTGCCCTTCCTTGCCAAGCGCCAAGCAGGCAGCGCCCGGGCGATGGTCGACGGGAGCGCCGGCGGGTAGGTTCCGCAGACCAGTGTGCAGACCAGACCTGCTGGAGGATCGCAATTCTGCCGGAATGCTGGCATTGTTGCCGGCATTGATTTGATCTCGGGGGCGAGACTATGCGCATCGTTGCGTTGATTTGGTTGTTGTTCGGTATGTCCGTTGCCGCAAGTGGGCAGGATACCGCGGACCCGCGCATCAAGGCATTCAATCTTGCCCTTGGAGAGCTGCGGACATTGTTCCAGGAAAAGCGCTACCAGGATGCAATTGCGCCCGGCGAAAAACTCGTCGGCCAGGCGCGTGAGATCTACGGCGAGAACCATCTGCGTTATACCGGCAGCCTTTTCAACCTCGGCCTGATTTACAAGCGCACTAATCGCTTCGAAGACGCCCGGCGCGTGTTCGAAGAAGCCTTCGTTAGGCAGCACAAGCTTCGTTCGCCCGCCGATGCCGCATACAAGCGCGTGCTTGGCGAACTCGCCGACGTCAACCAACATCTCGGCCGGCCACGCGATACCGGGCGCCACTATCTGGCAGCCCTCAAGAAGCTCAACACGCTCGGTCGCATGAATACCGAGGATGACGTCTACTACTATGCCAAAGCAGGCCGACTGATGCGTTGGCTTGCCGATTTTGAAGGCTCCGAAAAGCTGCTGCGCCATGCACTGGCAGTACGCCGCAAGATCTCGAAGCCGGACGATGCCAAGCTGGTCCATCAGCTCAACGATCTCGCCGGCCTGCTGCGCACCCGCGGCAAATTCGAGGAAGCAGCAGCCCTCTACAAAGAGGCGATCGACGTCCACATAAAGGCCAAGGGTGAAATGAATGCCAACACCGGCATTCTGCTCGACAACTTCGCCGTCATGCACCTGCACATGGGTGAACCCGAAAAGGCCGAGCCCTATCACAAGCGCGCCATCAAAATCCTCGAAAAGGTGCTCGGCCCCGCCCATTTGTCGACCGGGATCGCGCTCGCCAACCTGGCCGAACTATACCGTAATCTCGGTCCGGCGAAGGATGCCGAAAAGCTGTTCCGTCGTGCATTGAGCGTCATGACCCAGGTGCTGCCGCCTAACCATCCCCGCCTTGGTGTCGTGATCGACAACCTCGCAGGTCTGCTGCGCCAGCAGGGCAAGTTTGCCCAAGCCCATGAGATGTATTTGAAGGCGCACGAATTGCTCAAGGCAGCGCATGGTCCCGAACATCCCGAGGTCGGCGTTGCCCTCAACAATATCGGCTTGGTCCTGGCAGCGATGGGCCGTCGTGACGAAGCCGAGACGCGCTTCCTCGAAGCTCTCGCCATTGCGCGCAAGGCACACGGCGATGACAACATCGTTCTCGCCACCAGCCTCGCCAATCTTGCCGACGTGCGCATCGAGATGGGCAAATTCAACGAAGCACGCGCCGATGTCGAACGGGCCGTTGCGCTCATTGACGGCACCCTCGGGCGCAATCACCGCAAACTGATCTATCCGCTGACCAGGCTCGCTGAAATCGTGCGCCGCGACGGCAACCTCCAAGCAGCCCTCGGCCATCTGCGCCGTGCAGCTGGGATCTACACCGTTTTGCGCCAACGTGGTGCGGAGAACGGCAGGCATGTTGACGACAACGGTGCCGTCAACATGTTCATTGAAGCGGCCTTCGAGCTGTCCGCCGGTGACAGCGGTTCACCACTCCAGCGCGACGCCTTCGCATTTAGCCAACTCAAGACATTGACGCTGGCCAGTGCCGCCCTCGACAAGCTCGGCGCAAGACTAAGTGCCGGCAATCCCCGGTTCAGCGAAATGGTACGCGAGCACCAGGACGTTACCCAGGCCTGGGCGAGTGCCGACAAGGAATTGCTGGCATCCGTGACCGCCGACCCCAAGACCCGCGACACCGGCCGCGAGGCGGCGCTGCGAGCCAAAATCGAAGGCTATGCCAGTCGCTTGCAGGTCCTCGACGTGCGGCTGGCGGCAGATTTCCCCGAGTTCGCTGAACTCAGCCGACCGCGTCCCGTCGCCATCAAGGACATTCAGGAGCAGTTGGCCACCGACGAGGTCTTGCTGCAGTACGTCGTCACGCGCACTGCGGTCTTCGGCTGGGCGATCACGCAGCGCAACGTGCAGTGGGCGCGTATCGGACTTTCGCGGCAAGCATTACGCAGCAAGGTGCATGCACTGAGATGCGGTCTCGACCTGGCCGAGTGGCTCGGTGAGGTGAGGCCCGTGCGCTGCTTCGAGAGTGTAGGCCGTTTTGCCGAGGGCGATGAACTGCCCTTTGCCCATGATGCCGCCCACGACCTGTATCAGGCCTTGTTCAAGCCGTTCGAAGCGGTCATCGCAGAACGAAAGTTGCTGGTGGTGGCATCCGACGCGCTGACACAACTGCCGGTCCAGGTGCTGCTGACCGCACCGATTGCCGACGATCGAATCGAGACGCTGCGCGAGGCGCCATGGCTCGTCCGACGCCATGCCGTAACGGTACTGCCGTCAGCGTCGAGCCTCGTGACGCTCAGGCGCAATGCAGTCGCGAACGGTCAGGAAAGGGATAGGCGCGAACCCTATTTTGCTGTTGCCAATCCGTTGCTGCTTGGCGCCAATGGCGATGACCGAAGTGCGTTTGCAGTTCCAGGCTGCCCGCGAATGCCGTCGAAGCAGCGCCTTCGCGTGGCCTCAAATACCAGCGGCATCGATGACTATTTCAGAGCCGGGAGCGGTAATGTCGCGCGCATTCGTTCGCTCGAACCCCTGCCTGATACGGCAGATGAAGTCTGTGCGGTTGCCCGTGACTTGGGCGTCAGCTCCGATCACATCCTGCTTGGCAAGTCAGCCACCGAGGCCATGATCCGTGAACTCGATGCTGCGGGCAATCGGCTGGCCGGCTATCGAATCCTCCATTTCGCGACGCACGGCCTGATCAGCGGCGAATTGAAGGGCCTCAGCGAGCCAGCACTCGTACTCTCACCGCCTGACGCAGCGAGCAGCTACGATGATGGCATCCTGACAGCTTCCGAAGTTGCCGAACTGAACCTCGATGCCGACTGGGTGGTCCTGTCAGCCTGCAACACCGCAGCCGGGGAGGGCCAGGGTGCCGAAGCGCTCTCCGGCCTTGCCCGGTCTTTCTTTTATGCTGGCGCACGCTCGCTGCTGGTCTCGCATTGGCCGGTGCGATCGGATGCAGCGGTCGCACTCACGACGCGGGCAATCGGCGAGCTTGCCAAGAACAAGAGCCTCAGCCGCGCCAGCGCACTGCAACGCGCGATGCTGAGCGTGATCGGTGACCGGCAGCTTGCCGGTGCCGCCCATCCCCAGGTCTGGGCACCGTTTGTCGTCGTTGGAGACAGTGTGAATTAGTGCGTTCCCGGTGAAGGCGGAAACGCTGAAGGCCTCGAACGAGGCCCGGCGCTTTGCGCCGCCCCCGTGGAGGGCCCGGCCGTCAGGCCGGAACAGCCCGTGAGCGCAAACAGCAGATCGGTTCCGACTAAATCGGAACCGATCTAGCCCGGCGATTGAACCGCGTTGGCCACAATTATGTGCGGTTGTTGGGCGACGAAACGCCCTCGCCTTCATTGCTCAGCCGGCTGGCGGCATGGTGCCTAACGGAGTTGCCACATGGGTCTGGTCGATGCCCTTCGCAGTCTGCTCAGTTCACCCGCCTTCAAATTCATCGTCATTATCGTTTTGATCCTGGCCCTCGCGGTGCCGCTGTTGTTCGTCTATTTCATGGTCAAGGAGCGCGAGAGCTACGCGGGCCTGGCGCATCGCGAGGTTGGCCGAAGCTGGGGCGGCGAACAGACGATCAAAGGGCCCTTTATCGTCGTGCCGACCCTGCGCAAGCGCACGATCCAGAACCGAGGTGAAACGCGCACAGAAACAATTCGCGAATTTGGCATCTTCCTGCCTGAAGAACTTAAGATCGTACCCGTTGTGCGGAGCGAGGAGCGTGCACGCGGCATTTTCACCGTGCCGGTATACCGGAGCGAGATCGCCTTCGAGGGGCGCTTCAGCGCCTCGGAAACGCGCAGGATCGAAGGCGCAGATATCGAAATTCTTTGGCCGGAAGCCGTCCTTTCGCTGCTCATCACGGACGTGCGCGGCATCAAGAAGACCGCCGAGATCACCTTTGGCGAAAACACCCGGAAGCGCTTCAGGGCGGGCAGCGGTGTCGACCAAAACACGCGCCACCGTCCGGCAGGTGCCATCCATGTGCCGCTCGAGGAAAGCCAAGCCAAAGAAGGCTTCCGGTTCGCCTTCAAACTCGACCTCAACGGTTCGAGCGCGATCCGCTTCGTGCCGGCCGGAGGCGAGACCGAAATCCGCGCACAATCGGATTGGCCGCACCCGAGCTTTTCGGGCGCCTTTCTGCCGGATGCGCGCACCATTTCTGACAAGGGCTTCGAGGCTGTCTGGAAGATCCCGAGATTGGCGCGTGGCCAGGGCCAGACCTTGCACCTGCCGAACTTCACAAACCTCATGAGCCACGTCACCTTCGGCGTCGATTTCTACCAGCCCGTCAAGTTCTACAGTCTCGCCGAGCGCGCGCTGAAATATGCACAAGGCTTCATCGCGATCGTGTTCTTTGCCGTGTTCGTGATGGAGATGCAGGTGACGCGGCGCGTGCACTGGATCCAGTATCTGTTCGTCGGCCTGGCCCTCACCGTGTTCTATCTCGTGTTGATCGGTACGGCCGAGCATATCGGTTTCGAGTGGGGCTATCTGAGTGCGGCGGCGGCAACCAGCCTGTTGATTGCCACTTACATCGGTACTGTCACCGGGGCACCGGCCAAGGGCTTGCAGATCTTCGTCATGATCGCCGTGATCTACGGGCTGCTCTACCTTTTGTTGCGCGTCGAGGACTACGCCTTGCTGATCGGCTCGATCGCCGCATTCGCGATGCTCGCTGCCGTGATGTTTGCAACACGTAACATAGATTGGTCACGCGGCCGCGCAGAGGCCGTCGAGTGATCACGTCAGGTCGGTTTCGCCTGCCACGAGCCGGTTGAGGCCGCGGTGGGCTTCGACCATTGCCAGGGTGTCGAGACGGCAGTAGGCGAGCAGCGCCGTGCGCAACTGCAATGCTTCATCGGCAGCCATGTCACCGAGCGCCAGGCGCTGGAATGCGGCGGCCGCCTGTTCACCGTTGGCGACATCGACAAGGCCGTCGTAGGAAAAGCCGGGCGCCAGCGCCTTGCCGACCGTCTTGATCGAATAGGAACCTTTGAACCCCTCGAGATAGACATGGCCGCGCACGATCTCATAGAGGTCGACAAGGCGCCCGATGATCTTTTCGAGCGCGCCTGCATACTCGGGGAAGAGGCCGGCAAGTTCGTTCAAAACACCGCGCTCATAAGCTGAATAGACCACGATCGGCTCGTTGGAATGGCCCAGCGCATCGATCAGTGCGCGCGTAAAGCTCCGGCGCGGATCATGATCGGCGTCTCCCAGAAAATCGGCGTGTGTCAGCTCACCATCGTGATTGCGCCGGTGCAGCGACCACTGGAACGCGATGCGCTGATAAGGCCGTGTGCCCGGATAGACCGGCAGGGCCGGGTTCATGGCCTCAAAATCGAGATAGGCTGCCGCACCGTCGAGCTCTGCCAAGGCGCTGGCCAGCCCGGGCGATACATAGGGGCGCCCGGCAACGATGACATCGCGCATGCGGTCCTGAAACTCGGTCAGCTCGAACGTCTCTGGGATGTCGCGAATGCGTTCGATTCCGGCATCGCCAAGCGCCTGAAACTTTGCCGGTGACAGACGGGGCAGATGAAAGACCCAGTCGTCCGGCTTTGGCGCGGTGCATCTGGCCCAGTAGGCACAGTCGCGGGGACAATGCAGGCCGGGCGGCACTGCGGGCTCGTCGTCCCGGCCAAGAGTTGAAAGGTGTTCTGCGATGCGCGCCTCGATCTCGAAGCGCTCACCGCGCACCTGTTCTGTCAGATCCCGTCGAGCGAAAAAGGCGTGCCAGTCGATCTCGCCGCCGGCATGAACATAGCTGGTGTCGACATGGACGAGTTCGATGGAGGCAAGGTCGATGCCGAGACGGGTCAGAACGTGCGCCTGAATGGCGGCATCGTCGACGTAGGCGGCCTTGACGCGGCTGGCGGACTTTACCTCGCGCAAGCCCCATCGGCCATGGTCGAGCCGTTCCATGACATCGGCGCGGATGCGTACGCCATCCGCCTCGTAGGCCGCCTCGAAGATCGCCGGCACGGCGGGATCCTGCATCAGCTTGGCGGTGCGCTCGACGGCATCGGCATGCGCCCACGGCGCTTCGGAAACCAATACGCCGCCGGGAAACAGGTGGTGTGCCTTTTCACCGATTTCGATGCCGACCGCGGCCGGTGATCCGGAAGGCGGATCCTCATATGGCCTGGGCTCATGCCAGCCGAGCCAAAGCAGGCGCCGGCAGGTCATCGCCCGCACGTAACTCGATTTGGTCAGATAGGGCGTCTTGCTCATGCCGTGGCCGCCGTATGCGCTGTTTTCCCGAAACTATCCGAGTCGCAACAGGTCAACGAGCACGGCGCGGGGGTGGCCAATCAGCGGATCGGGTTTCGCAGCGGCAATGGCGGCAGGCTGGGATCACGGTAAGGCATGGCGGTTCCAGTCGCAGCACTTGCCTGCCTGACGCTGTTCTTTCGGCGTTCGACCTTGCTCACGCGCACGACCGGCTGTGGTTCCGGCAGCGGCCAGCGGATGTCATCGGCGCGCCCCGGCTTCGGTTCGAGCCGTTCACCCTTGCCCCAGACCTTGAAGAATACCGACTGCGTCGGTGACAATCGCCGGTTCCGCAACGATAACTCGTTCTGATTGGCGGGCAGCACAGTGCTCAGCAGCGGCACCCCTCCAGGCAGGATCTGGACGGCACTATCGCCCAGTCGCGCCGGCTTGTTTTCCGACTGATTGCGGGTGACTAACGTCATAATGGCCGCCGACAAGGCCGGGCGAGGTAATTCGAACTTGACGCGCAGCGGTTTGGCGCCGCCGGTGATCGTGATCTCGGCACTGCCATGATCGGCTTTCTGGCCGCCGAACTGGGTATCGCCCGGCAAGCTGCCAGGCGCGGTCGGCTTTGCGGCGGCCTTGCGCTCCTTGCGCCGCTTGGTGCGATTTCGATCGGCCGCCCGCAACCGTGCCTGAATGGCACGCTGTTCGGTTGCATCGCCGGCGAGCGTTACCACCCGCTCGGCCTTGATCTGGTTGAGGTCGCGCCGCACAAGCCGAACGACAAGCTGGGCGAGCTTGGCATAACCGGTGCGCGTGAAGAAGACGCCGTCCTTGGAGCGCAACAGCTTGATGGTGCCGGCAAGGTCCGGGCCATAGCGGTTGAAGGCGCCGTTCTCATCCTGAAAGCGCGAATAAGAGTCGATGTAGGTGATGCCGTTGGCATAGGCGCGCTCTCTGAGCACGGTATTGATCAGGCGAAAATTCTCGGCTCTGTCGCGACGCCGGATGATCGGCAGCCCGACCCAGTAGACGGCCCCCTTGCCTTGCGGCTTGAGCGTCTTCATCAGCCGGTCGACTCGGGCAGCATAGACCCGGAGCCATTCCTCATTGCCGAACCGACGGCGATCGTAACCGTCCTCATAGATCGAGCCGGCCTCGTTTGCCCCGAACATCACGACCGCCATGTCGAGTGGTGCCGAGCTATTGCGCTCGGCAACTGCGGAGATCGCGTCGCGCCAATTCGCCCGGCGCAGTGAACTCACTTTCACCGTGCCCGTCTGCACCTGAACCTCCGGGGTCGTCTGCAGGCTCGACTTGAGGGCCGGGCCAAGCCCGTCGATGAAGGCATCGCCGACTAAATGCAGCCGGTAAACGTCATCCTTCGGGAAGGGGCTGAGGCCGCGGCCGCGCAGATCGCCTTGCGCGCAAACGTCCGTCGCCATGGCAACGAAAATGACCATCGCGATCACCAGGCTGACGGCTGACACAAGGCGAGGCACGCTGCAAGCAAAGCCGGCCCAACGGTGTGGGTCGGCATCGGCACGCAACTCAAGGCGTGGCAATCGTGGTCTGGCGATGATCATGCGGCGCTTTGCTGATCCTCCTAGTTCCGGCCAACCTGTGCGTGGCGCTTGCGCATATAGGCAAGCAGCCGAGCAGACGGCCAGCAGTCGACGGTGATCCGTTCCTTCAGTTGGTAGGCACCGATCGCACTGCGCGTGTTGGGCCCGATCCTGCCGTCAATCTTCGAGATATCGAATCCGGTCTCCTGCAGGAACGATTGAATTGCGCGGATCTGCCGACTTGGCAACTGTTTGATACCGCCCCAGCCGGCAACGAACCGGCCGCCGCCGGCAATCCGGTCGGCCAGATGACCGACGAACAGGGCATAGAGATCGGACATGTTATAGCGCTTGAAAACCAGGAAGTTCTCTGTCGCAAGAAACTGCGGGCCGTTGCCACCGCTTGGTGAGAACAGGAATGCAGGCAGATCTCGTACGGCGGTCCTGAAGCGGCGACCCGCCACGCGCTTGACGCCACGGGCCTGCCAATTCCGGATCGGATGCATGCGTTTTGGGCCGTCCTCAGCGCAGGTCACTTGCCGGCCGGTCACGACCTCATAACCCCATGTTTGACCGGCGAGCCACCCTTTGGCGCTGAGCTGGTTGGCCGCCGAGGCAAGTGCATCGCCGACCGACCAGATGTCCTTGCGCCCATCGCCATCGATATCGACGGCCAGCGCATCGTATTCGGAAGGCATGAACTGGGTCAGCCCGAAGGCACCGGCCCACGAAGAGCGAAACCGTTTGCGTTCAATCACGCCGTCTTGAAGCATCCTGAGGGCGTAGAGAAGTTCGCGGCGGAACATGTCCGCACGACGGCCAAGGTAGGCCTGGGTTGCGAGAACCCGGATTGCATCGTGACGCAGGCGGTGGCCGCCATACGCCGTCTCACGCCCCCAGATGGCAAGCACAACTTCCGCCTGGACCCCGAAAAGCTTCTCGATGCGGCTCAGCAGCTTGCGGTGCCTGGCTAACAGACGGCGGCCACGCCGAGCCAGATCAGCGATGTAGCGCTCATTGACGTAATTCTGCGGCGGCTTGGTAAACTCGGCCTGGCCACGGGGCTTGCGCGGGCCGCGTTTGATATCGAGATCGGGAAGCGTGCGGTCGGGTACGATACCGGCAAGCTCGCGCTCGTAGACGGCACGACGGATGCCGAACGCCTGTGCTTCAGGCCAGAGCGCGGCGCGCCAGGCCTCGAAATCACGCCCCCCGGCACCATGCGCGGCTCCGATCGGCGCAATCGTCAGGCAGGCAAGGCACAAGGCCCATTTCATCGGCAACCTGGTCACGGCGCTCCGTTCCGGGAAATCTCACTTAGAACTATGAGCATTGGCCTTCTTTCGGTCAGCAATATGGATGATGGAACCGTATCGGGCCACGTCAGGCCCTTAACAGATTGTCATGATGGCGATTATTGACGCGCCCAGATTGCCGACCGGCACGGAACATGCTTGACAGGCGGCGCCCGGGGCTTCGAGATAGTCCGTGCCCGCCCGTTTCCCATTCAACATGTCCCATCAGCAACCTAGCCGAGCACCAAGATGTCTGCAAAACACCCAAAGATCCGCAAAGCCGTGTTTCCCGTGGCAGGCCTCGGCACGCGCTTTCTACCGGCGACCAAGGCGGTGCCGAAGGAGATGCTGACCATCGTTGACCGGCCGGTGCTCCAGCACGTCGTCGATGAAGCACGGGCGGCCGGTATCGAGCATTTCATATTCGTGACCGGGCGCAACAAGGCGGTTATCGAGGATCACTTCGACATCGCCTATGAACTCGAGGACACGCTGAAAGAGCGCGGCAAGACGGAAGCACTCGAGGGTCTCCAATCTGATCTGCCGCCGGCCGGCATGACAAGCTTTACCCGCCAGCAGGCCCCGCTCGGCCTCGGTCATGCGGTCTGGTGTGCACGCGATATCGTCGGCAACGAACCGTTTGCTCTATTGCTCCCCGACATGCTGCACTTGAGCGCCAAGCCGTGCCTGGCTGCCATGATGGAGGCTTATCAGGAGCGCGGCGGCAATCATATCAACGTCGCCCCCGTGCCCGATGACCAGACCCATCAGTACGGCATCGTCGGCCTCGAAAACCCCGACGCACCGGTCTCGCGAATTACCCAGATGGTCGAAAAGCCGCCCCAGGGCACCGCTCCGACGAACCTGCACATCTCCGGACGCTATATTCTGCAACCGGAAATCTTCGACTTTCTCGGACGCGAAGCCAAAGGCGTTGGCGGCGAGATCCAATTGACCGACCCGATGATCAAGCTCCAAAGCGAGCTTGGCCAGGATCTATGGGCGGTCAAATACGACGGCGAAATCCACGACTGCGGATCCAAGATCGGCTTCCTGACGGCCAACATCTCGCATGCCCTGTCACGCGACGATATCGGCCCGGAACTGCGCCAGGAAATCGCCAGAATGCTGTCTTCGTAAAACGCGCCGGCCGGTCGATCAGTTACGTATGCGGGCACCGACCAGGATGCTGGCGGCATCGTAATTTCGGTCCTGATCACTGGAGCGAGCCCAGGTGTATTGTTGGCGCCCGTAAAGTGCTAGATGCCGGTTGACCGAATATTCGACGCCTGCCTTGAGGGTCACATCGCGTTCCCTGAGTGAGGCGCCCTGATAATCCTCGCGGCCGTAGGAGACGTCAGCTTCGCCGATCAGGTTGCGGCGGATCGCATGGCGCACGCCGACGCCGATGCGCCGGCTCACAACTCCCGCAGCACCGGCCAACGTCGTGCCGTTTATTGCGGTTTCAGCATCGAACAGGATCGAAGTCAGCGGCGTGATCCGCCAGGCGACTTGTGCATCGAGCAGGAAGGTGTCGACATCTGCCAGGCGGTCCTCGTCGGGACGCTGGGTGCCGTAGCCGATGCTTGCCTCGCCCCTCAAGTATTCGCCGGATTGTCCGAGCGCGACGCCAACACGGTAGTGCCGCCCATCGGAATCACGCCGCAACCCGTCGCTCGCCGCAACCTCCTCGTAGTCGCGCCGCTCGCCCTCGGCCTCGGCAAAAACAGCAAAATTCGGCCGAAACTCCCACTGGCCGCGTACTGCCAGACGACGACGCTTGAAGTTGCGGTCGGCAAGCGTGCTGGTCGCGGGGCCATCATCGTAGTTGGTATCGGTGATGCTGCCGCGAAGCTGAACGGTTAGCCGGTTGAACGTGTGATCCAAGCGGAATGAGGCCCGATCCGTGATGACGTCGGGACGATCGCCGGTGCCCGAGACCGCATCGGCGAGCGACCGGCTTTCCTGGGTGATGTCACGCCCGACTAAGCCTTGCAGCTTGGTACTGCTCAGAATGTCGAGGCGGCCGCCCAACTCGTAAGTCTGCTGGCGATCATTCTCAGAGCTATAGGTGCGATGGAAGGAGCGCTCATGCACCATGCGAAGCTCGACCGCGTGGCGAGCCCAGTCGCTGATCAGGCGAGATTCCGATTTGAGGTCGGCCAACCAATCTTCACTGGCGCCAGGCGAGAAGAATACGTTCGAGTTCCAGACCGGCGAAACGTCGAACTGCTGTAGAAACACAAACGAACCCATGCGCCAGCCGATATGCTCGTAAGGGTCGATCTGATGGAAATAGCGCACGCGACGATCACGTACCGGTTCAAGCTCGATTTGGAATTTCCTGGCGTCGTAACCGGCGGGAGGCTGAGCGAATGCGTCTCGGTCCTGCGGCATGCGGATGTCGGGTTCGAGCGGATGCATGGTATCGGCCGGCTTGGCATCGATGGCATCCGGCTCGCGAACGCCGTCCTGGACGCTGCCGGCACTGTTCGAGGCGACATTCAGGTCATCGATGGCGCGTGACGAATTGGCTTGCGAAACGGCGCCGTCCCGGCTGGCCCATCCGGTTTCGGAGTGTGCCGACGTCATATGGCTCGACTGGGCGTGCGCCGGCCAGGATGCGAGCGCAGCCATCAGCCACGTTGCAGCACAGCTGCTCATCACAATAGGTGAGAAAAACCGTCTCACAGGCGCTCCGGATCTAAGGACATGGCCGGAACGCGTCACAGGCGGCCAAATCCAACTTGCGATACGATGGTTAATGTTCGGTTGAGGGACCAAACTGCCCCAGAATTCTATGGGCAAGTTCACTTGAATTGCGTTCAAAAGGCGGCTTAGGATTGCAGCACGGCGGCAAGTCTCTATGGTCGGCGCAGGTGTGCCAATCGATCAGCGGGGGTGCCGAATGGCACGGCTCAAAGCCAATATTCAGAATTTGAATGCGACGGACCGGACCCGCGTAAAAAAAAGCAAGGTCGTCAAGCCCAAGCCGGCGAGCGCAAAGGCCCAGAAGAAGCCCGCCAACGGGAAGGGCACATCACGGCGCAAGACAGTACAAAAACCTTCGGCTGCCATGTTGACGCGCTCGGCCGAGCGCACGTTGCGTCTCGAAACGCAGGGCCTCGAGGACCTGCTTGCAGCGATTACCGGCCGCATGGCCCGGCCCTTCGCCGATGCCGTCGGTGTGCTCAGTTCGGCGCGTGGCCGTGTCATCGTCACCGGCATCGGCAAATCCGGTCACGTCGGCCAGAAGATCGCAGCCTCCTTCGCTTCAACCGGCACGACATCGTCCTTCGTTCATCCGAGCGAAGCCTCGCACGGTGATCTCGGCATGATCACCGGTAAGGATGCGATCCTGGCGATTTCGTGGTCGGGTGAGACGGTCGAACTCGGCAATATTCTCAATCATTCGCGCCGCTTCGCTGTGCCGCTGATCGCGATGACATCGCGACCGAACTCGGCGCTCGGCAAGGCAGCCGATATCGTCCTGCAACTGCCGAAGGCACCGGAAGCCTGCCCGCACGGTCTGGCGCCAACGACGTCGACGACCATGCAACTCGCGCTCGGCGACTGCCTCGCGATCGCGCTACTTGAAGCCAAGGGCTTTACGGCCGATGATTTCAAACGCATCCACCCCGGCGGCTCGCTTGGCGCGCAGCTCAAATACGTCGAGGATGTCATGCACCCGGCCGATGAGCTGCCCATCGTAACCAGCCAGACACCGATGTCGGAAGCACTCGTGACCATGACGCAAAGGGCGTTCGGTTGTGTCGGCGTCGTCAGTGACAAGGGCAGGCTGGTCGGCGTCATCACCGATGGCGACCTCAGGCGCCATATGAATGATGATCTGCTGGCAGCAACGACGAGTCAGATCATGACCCGTCAGCCGAAGACGATCGGACCTGGCCTGCTCGCCTCGGCAGCCCTCGAGCAGATCAATGCACTCCGGATCACAGCTCTGTTCGTCGTCGACAAGACCAAGAAGCCGATCGGCATCGTGCATGTGCACGATCTGCTGCGGGCTGGGCTAGGTTGAGCCGGACTGCGCTCGGCCAAGGGCCGCTTTGCCCAACAATTCCTCGGCGCGACGGCAGATATCGGCAACAGCGGGGCCGGGCTTGACCGAGCCGCTGATCACGCCGGAAAAGCGGTCCATGCTTTGTTGCCGGAGACCATCGAACAGCGCCCAGCAACTCACGGGACCTTCGGTTTGGAAGCGCCGGGCGCGTGCCATCGCACCGCCATCCGATTTTTTGCCGCAGAGTTGAGGCGCCATCGACTTCGTGACCAGGTCCGTCACAGCCGAGCGGTGCGGACAGGCAAGCCCCTGCCAGGCATCGACCGAGAACGGACGAGCCAGCACGAAGCCGACCGCTGACGCATGTGTCGTTGCCGATAGATTAGGATTGCGCGAGTACGAATAGGCAAAGATCGCGAGCAGGGCGATGACGGCGACGATGACGATACGGCGGAAAAGTTTCATTGTCGGTGAGGCCTCTCGTGTTTCGAATGCCGTTTGATCGATGGAAGGCTGCTTGCTTGGTTTGCAGCAATTTCGCAACGGACTATTTGATCTCGATCACAGCCTGCGTGTTCATGAGCACTGCGCGACCGACCTCTGCTGGCCGCTCATACATGGTTCGCAATCAATATACCACGGCGCTATCACGTGATTGTGGTGTCATTTGACTGTCGTAACCGCGCAGGTTTGCCGAAAAAGAAGGAATGTTTCCTAGATCACCGACAAGTCGCAGTTGAATTGCGACGTATTGGTGCAGCGTGTTGGATTGCGGGGAAGACTTGCCTGATCGACGTGGTGCTGATGCTTGGATGGTTCAGGGAGCCGGTTCGCACACGCTGCGGTTGTTGGCCATTTGCGTCATCTCGTTTGCAGCCATCGTTGTGAATGTCCGGACATTGCCTGCTATCGCCGGGCAGGCTGCCGCCAAGCCCTCGCCGAGCTACGCCAAGCCGCCCGATATTCTTCTGCTCGGCGATTCGCAGCTCTCGTTCGGCGCCGGGGCGGCGTTCCGTGATTTCTTCGGCACCTTTGAATCCCGCTGCGCCAAATACGAGCGCTTCGCCGGCCTTTCCAAGTATGTGGCTGGGCTTCGGTTTTCCCTGATGGGAGTCAAGTCGACGTCGATACACACATGGGTCGCGCGCCGCTATCGATTGAAGAAGATGGTTTGCGTGCCGGATCCGAAATGGCCGGTCAATGCGCGTCTTTACGGTTTCTCGTTTCGTAGTGACGGCTCATACGTGCAGCTTGGCAAGGAGCCGCGCCTGCCGTTCTGTTTGCCCGGTAAAAGTCCCTTCGAGGCGATGTTCGAGTGGACGATGCCGCGCCTCTTGATGCTCTACTTCATGGGCAACACCGTTCCGCGCTGGGCCAATGTGAAAGATAAGGCGGTCGCCGATGTCAGGCGGTTCCTGATGCAGTTGCCGGAGGGCACGGGCTGCGTGTTCATGACGACGTCACCGACATATCGGCGGCGCGACAATGCCGAGCGCCTGAGGGCCCAGCGCAACATCATCGCAGCGTTCGATGACGCCGGCATGAAGTGTGGCACGGTCCCGATGCTCACGCCCCGCACGATCGCGGCCATCGAGGGTGCACGGCGCTATTTCCGGCGGCGCAAGAACGGCACGGTCAAGGATCCGTACCATCCAAATGGCTCGGCCGCGCGGCGGATGATCAAGATCCGCGAAAAGGCCCTGTGCAGGGCGGTGCACGAAGCGATCAGTCCGCCATTGCACATCGCACCGTAATTATTTGGCAACGGCCCCGACCCAACTCAACGGCTTCCCAGTCGAACCTGACTTATCCCTGCCCCGGAACCAGCGCGCTACGATGGTAAGCGCAGGCTGTCACTGCGTCTGAAGCGTATTGCATAAAATGCACCTCGCTTCAGCATTGTTTGCGCTCACGGCTATTCCTCCCTGCGGTCGGGCCTCCGCGAAGGCGGCACTCGTGCCGGGTCGCGGTCGCGACCTTGCATAATGAATCCGATTGGATGCGACATGCCTTAAGACGCCCATGACACAAAGAATTAGCGACTGTGACCGGCTTCATAGCCGTGAGATGGCAGCTCGGGCCAAATAGGGTAACAGCAACCCGAAGGAACACGTTATGAGAACCTTGATCATCGCTGCTTTGACAGCTCTTACTTTCACGATCTCGAGCCAGTCGACGCTGGCCCAGACCCAGTGCAGCAAGCGCGACATGATCGTCGCCCAGCTTTCCAAGAAGCACAAGGAACAGCAGGCCGCCATGGGCGTCACCGCTGATGGCCGATTGCTCGAAGTTTGGGGGCGCTATGAAACCGGCTCATTCACCGTTCTGATGACCTGGCCCGATATGCGCAGCTGCATCATCGCCTCCGGCCAACAACTCGAAGTGCAGCCGCTTCGCGAATACATCGCACGGTTCGAGTTCTGAGGGATGCTCATGCCGTGCAATCAAACACACCAGGGTCCGGTCTCGTGACGAAAGGGCCGGGACCCTTTCATCACGTGACCGGATCCTGAAATTCTGGCCTTAGTTAGAGCGTTTCCGGCCATGTCGGAAACGCTAAAGGCCTCGAACCAGGCCCGGCGCTTTGCGCCGCCCCCGCGGAGGCCCTAGCGCAAGCGAGGAATAGCCGTGAGCGAACTTGTTGTGAGATTGTTTCCGAGACAATCGGAAACGATCTAGCCACCTGACGCGGTGAAAATCGTGTCGGGCTGCTCCACGATGCTCCCGAAGCCCCGGTACGGCAATTCGAGATGGCGCCAGGTTTCAGCGAGCGCTTCGCATAGCTGATCAATCGCAGCGTCGTCATGCAACGGCGTCGGCGTGATGCGCAGACGCTCGGTACCCTTCGGCACTGTCGGATAATTGATCGGCTGAATATAGATGTTGTGCACCGCCAGCAGGCGATCACTGGCCGCTTTGCACTTTTCAGCGTCACCGATCATCAGCGGCAGAATATGCGTCGGCGTGTCCATCACCGGCAACTGGTATTCCTGCAAGCGTTCCCGAGTGCGCCGGACGGCACGCTGCTGGCCCTCGCGCTCTGCGGCAGACCGCTTGAGATGGCGGATCGCCGTTGTCGCGGCGGCTGCGACCGGCGGTGGCAGGGCGGTGGTGAAGATGAAGCCCGGCGCATAGGATCTGACCGCATCAATTAGCGCGGACGAGCCCGTTATGTAACCGCCGAGCGTGCCGAATGCCTTTGCAAGCGTGCCCTCGATAACGTCGATCCTGTCGAGCAGGCCTTCCCGTTCGGCAATGCCGCCGCCGCGCTCCCCGTACATGCCAACGGCATGGACCTCATCAAGGTATGTCAGCGCGTTATAGCGCTCGGCCAGATCGGCGATCTCGGCCATCGGCGCGATGTCGCCGTCCATCGAATAAACGCTTTCGAAGACGATTAGCTTCGGCCGATCGAGCGGCAGCGCGCTCAGCAGTTCTTCGAGATGGGCGATATCGTTGTGGCGGAAGATCTGCTTGGCCATGCCGGACGTCTTGACGCCGTCGATCATCGAGGCGTGGTTCAGCCGGTCGGAGAGCACGACTGAGTCCGGCAGCAGCCGGGCAATGGTCGAAATGCCGGCCAGATTGGAAACGTAGCCGGACGTGAACACCAGGGCGGCTTCCTTGCCATGTAGATCGGCAAGCTCGGCCTCGAGTTCGATCAGCGGGTGGTTGGTTCCAGAGATGTTGCGCGTGCCGCCGGCACCGACCCCGGTCCGCGCGGCAGTTTCCTGCATGGCGGCAATCACATCCGGATGCTGGCCCATACCGAGATAGTCGTTCGAGCACCAGATCGTGATGTCGCGCGCACTGCCGTCCTGTTCACGTAATGTTGCCCTCGGGAAGGCACCGGCCTGGCGCTCGAGATCGGCAAAAACCCGATAACGCCGCTCGTCATGCAGAGCGCTGATTGCTTCGTTGAATACGTCGTCGAACCTATTACTCACGCCGCCGCCTTTCGCGTCTGCCTCTCGCCGGCAGTTGTGCCAACACAACGCCCGGCCCCGAATGCGTCGAATAGACAGGAAAACACCTGCCAATAACAGTGTAAATATCGACGCGCTGCAAGAACTTGCCCGGATAACCATCACAACCCGGTGCGACAATAGCCGGACGGCTCGGTATTGACATTGCCCAACGACAATTTTCAGGCACACGGCTCCTGGCCGGGCTCGAACCTGGTTCGTAGCATGCGGATATGACAACAGAAACGGATATAGCCGGCGGCCATACGCTACCAGGCCGCCAGGGCAGGACCTTGATGGGTGTAGCGGCCGCTCATTGGTTGAGCCATGTTCATATCATGGTGCTGCCGCCACTCTTTCCCGTCCTCAAGGGTGAGCTCGGCGTCAGCTACATCGAACTCGGGTTAGCGATCACCATCTTTGGTGTCGTCTCTGGCCTGACGCAGGCGCCGATGGGGGCGATCGTCGACCGGTTCGGAGCACGCCGTATCCTGCTTGGCGGTCTGTGTCTCGGCGGCGCCTCGTTCATGGCGCTCGGGCTGTTGCCGACCTATCCGATGCTGCTGGTGTGTGCCACCATCGCCGGCCTCGCGAACAGCGTTTACCATCCGGCCGATTATGCCATTCTGACCCACGGCGTCGATGACACACGCATGGGGCGGGCCTTCTCGATCCACACGTTTGCGGGATTCCTCGGCGGTGCCATGGCCCCCGTCATGATGTCGCTGATCGCGACCAAGGCGGGGCTTGCCTGGGCATTACTTGCGGCCGGGGCGCTCGGGCCGCTCGTTGCACTGTTCCTGGTTCTGATCGCCGTGCCCGACAGCCCGACAGCGGCCGAGGCGGATGCGGGCGCAGGCGTCGAAGGTGGTCGCGGCCCGACCAGGTTCCGCGATGTCGCAACGCCGGCGATCTTGATGCTGACCTTGTTCTTCGTGCTGCTCGGCCTTTCGACCGGCGGCATCAACGGCTTTGGCGTTGCAATCCTCGTCAGTGCCTATTCGTTTGACTACGAACTTGCCTCGCTGGCGCTGACATTCTTCCTCGGTGCCGGCTCGGCCGGTGTTCTGACCGGCGGCCTCTTGGCCGACAGAACGAGCCATCACGGCGGCGTTGCAGCCATCTGTTTTGCGGCAAATGCGGTGATCGTGCTCGCTATCGCCTTCCTGACGCCACCGGCAGTCGTCCTCATGGCACTCCTCGCGCTGGCCGGCTTCCTTGCCGGTCTGATCGCGCCGTCGCGCGACATGCTGGTGCGCAAGGCGGCGCCGAAGGGGGCGACGGGACGTGCCTTCGGCATCGTGTCGACCGGCTTCAACATCGGCAGCATCATCGGGCCGATGATTTACGGCTGGATCATGGATCAATCGGCTCCGCGCTGGGTGTTCATCGTCTCTGCCGGCTTCATGCTGGCAACCGTTCTCCTGGCGCTCGCGAACGAGCGCCACCGGCCGGCGCACAGCCAAGCGTCATCATTTGCTCCATGATTTGTTCACACGAATAGCTATTGCCGGACCGCGGGCCGGTTATAAATCCGGGGGAGACTGTCTGGCGCAGCAATTGGCAGCAACTACAACATAAAAGAGGCGCGGAATGGCGACGAACAAGACGAAACTTCTGGTGACGGAATCGCTGGCGCCGGAGGCCCGCGCCATTCTCGATCAACGCGAGGACATCGAGCAGGTCCCTTTTCCACATATGCTGCCGGACCGCGAATTTCTCGAATTGGTCAAGCGCGAGGCCCCTGTGGCAGGCTGGACGCTCGGTGCAACACGGATCGGGCCCGCCGAGATCGATGCAGCGCAAGGGCTTGTGGTAACGGCACGTATCGGGGTCGGTTATGATGCGATCGACGTGCCCGCACACACCGAGCGCGGTGTGCCGGTGATGATTGCGGGCACCGCCAATTCCCCGTCCGTCGCCGAGCAGGCAATGTTCATGATGCTCTGGCTTGCAAAGCGGGCGAAGGAACTCGACCAGGCTGTCCATGATGGCCGATGGCTCGACCGGTTCAATCTGGTGCCGTTCGATCTGTTCGAGAAGAATGCGCTGATCGTCGGCTTCGGGCGCATTGGCACCCGCACCGCCAAGCGCTGTGCGGCGATGGACATGAACGTGCTGATCTACGACCCCTACGTCGCTGATGCGGCCATCACGTCTGCAGGTTACGAACCGGTTAGCGATCTGGAGGCGGCACTCGGCCGGGCGGACTTCGTTTCGATCCACTGCCCAAAAACGCCCGAGACAGTCGGCATGTTCAACAAGGCCCGGATCGGTTCGATGAAACCGACGGCCTATCTCGTCAACACCGCCCGCGGCGGCATCATCGATGAGGACGATCTTTTCGAAGCGCTGACCAACAAGACGATCGCCGGTGCCGGTCTCGATGTTTTTGCCAAGGAACCAATCGACACCAACAATCCGCTGCTAGGGCTCGACAATGTGATCACGGCGCCGCACATGGCAGGCGTCACGCGCGAGGCGATGGCACGCATGGGCGTCAATGCGGTGCGCAACATCCTGAGCGTGCTCGACGGCGCGCCGATCGCCGAGAATGTGATCAACAAGGAAGTGCTGAAAGGTTAGGACCCATTGCTTCGATGCGCATGAGCACACTGGACGGCCGTATGCCCCTCACCCTAACCCTCTCCCCGTGAAGTACGGGGAGAGGGAATTCAGCTCGTCGTTTGGTCGACGAAGATGCCACATGGCACGGCCGGATTCCCTCTCCCCGTAGCGCCACCTCGGCGCGTACGGGGAGAGGGTTAGGGTGAGGGGCATACGGCCGTCCAGTGTGCTCTGGTGTATGAGAAAGCCAGAAAACCTTTGCCAGTGGTCTATGGCTAGCCGATCATCGTGATGATGCAGAGGCGTGCCACGCTGTTGCGAAACTCGCCCAGGAGATCGAGCTATGTCCCAAGACGGATTGACCAACTCGCGGATTGCTGCTGCCTATCGCGAGCGCACACGGAAATCCGACGCGCTGGCACGCGAGGCGGGGCAGCTCTTTCCGAGCGGCATTACGCATGACTCGCGCCACATGTCGCCTTATGCGGTTTACATCGATCGTGCAGCCGGCGCGCGCAAATGGGATGTCGATGGCAACGAGTACGTCGACTACTACGGCGGGCACGGCGCCCTGCTGCTCGGCCATGGCCGCCCGGAAGTCGTCGAGGCCGTGCAGCGCCAGGTCGCGCGCGGCACGCATTTCGGCGCCTCTCATGAACTTGAGGTCAGGTGGGCCAAGCAGGTCCAGGCCATGGTGCCCTCGGCGGAGCGCATCCGCTTCACCTCGTCGGGCACCGAGGCCAATCTGATGGCGCTGCGCCTTGCCCGGGCGTTTACCGGCAAGCGCAAGATCCTACGCTTTCACCGCCACTTCCACGGTTGGCAGGATCACGTTGCCTTCGGTGTCGCCAATCATTTCGACGGCACTCCGACGCCGGGCGTGTTGGCCGATATTGCCGCCAACACCGTACTCGCACCGATCGATGACATCGCCAAGACGCGCAGCATCCTGGAGGGCGACGACGATATTGCGGCCGTCATTCTCGAGCCGACGGGTGCCACGTTCGGCCAGTTGCCGATCGGGCCGGCTCTGGTGGCCGAACTTCGTGAACTAACGCTGCAGCGCGGGATCATCCTGATCTTCGATGAAGTCGTGACCGGATTTCGGGTTTCGCGCGGTGGCGCACAAGCGCAGTTCGGCATCAAGCCTGATCTGACGAGCCTTGCAAAGATTCTCGCCGGCGGCTTGCCGGGCGGCGCCGTTTGCGGGCGCGCCGATATCCTCGAACTGCTCGACTTCGAGAAGGCAGCCGAGAAGGGCTTCGAGAAGATCGCCCATCAAGGGACCTACAACGCCAATCCGCTGTCGGCAGCAGCCGGCCTAACGGCGCTGCAAATCATCGATCGGGAAGATGCCTGCACGACCGCGAATGCCCAAGCAGCCAAGCTGCGTGACATGTGCAATCAGGCGTTCGCCGAGGAAGGCGTGGCGTGGTCGTGCTACGGCGATTTTTCCGGTTTCTATTTCTTCCTCAACCCGAGCAATCGAGACATCGATCCTCTGACATTCGATGCAGGCCAGGCCGGCCACGCGGAACTGTCAGAGAAGAGCGTCGTTGGCGAAAAGCTGCGGCTGGCCCTTCTGGTCAACGGCGTCGACATCACGGGCAAGCCGGGCGGCACGGTATCGGCGGCCCACACCGACAACGACCTCGAAGCAACCGTAAACGGCTTGCGCCGGGCGATCAGATTATTGAAGGCAGAGGCCGAAATCGAAGCAGCCTGAGTGGCTTGGCACGCAATAACATCCTGAAATTTATTCGGGCCGTTTTAATAGCACTGAATTCAGCTGACAAATTTTGTCCTTATTCGCAGCTCACAAGTGGCGTCGGGAATTGGGGTGAGGTGTAGCAGCAAAAAGATCATCCGGGATCAAAACCGGATGTATCTCAGTACAAAAATGCCACCTCAGAAAATATCACCTTACGAATTCGACCTTCAGCATCCGACCATCTTGGCGGCTCGGACCTGGTCGCGTCCAATCCAGGCATGGATCCACGCTTGGATGTTGGGGGCGTGTCCGACCGGCGTGAGCCGGGGTCCGCCCTGCGGAGAAAACCGGCGATCGTCGGCGTAGGGGCAACGCAATCGACAGCGCTGAAGCATTACAAGGCGCGCGGCGCACGCTGCCGGGCAAGGGTTGCGTGTGTGCCAACGAATCCGCGGGGATCACAAACAAACTCTTCAGGAGAGAGACAGAGTCATGGCTGACGAAACAACCAACCAGCAAATCGACGTGCAGCAGGAACAAGTCTTCGACAGGGACGACGCAACACGCTACTTCAACGCCAGGGACACCTGGACAAGCGGCCTGAATAGCGGGCGAACAAAGATCATCACCGACCCAGAAGACCCGGAAAACAAGGTCCTTAGCGTCGAATTCGAAGAAGGCACGCGCGGCCACGTCCAGTGGCAGAGCGACCTCGGCGGGGTGCATGACAGTGCGACGCTTGAGTACCGTTTCATGTTCGTCGACCAGGGCGACGGCTTCGACTTTCAGCGCGGCGGCAAACTGCCGGGCCTAGGCGGTGGAACGCTGCCAACAGGCGGCGCCGTATCATCGGATGGCCTTGGCTTTACGACCCGTTTCAACTGGATCGAGCGGTCGTCATCGTCGTCTGATACGCATATTTCGGCCTACATGTACGACATGGACAACACCGGCACGGGCGATCACATGCGCCTGTCGTATGCTGATCCCAGTCGGACACGCGCCGAGCAGAGCCCAAGAAATCACGACGACGCAATCGTGCTTGAAGACGGGCGCTGGTATACGATCAAGCAAGAAGTCATTATGAACACGCCGGGCCAGGATGATGGCGTCTTGAGGGTCTGGCTCGATGGCCAGCTGGCGCTTGAACTCACCGATTTGGAATTGCGTTCGCGCGCCGATCTCGGGATCGATACTCTCTATTTCTCGACTTTCTTCGGCGGCTCGAACACGTCGGACTGGCAGGCCGCGAAAGACGAGTTCATTTATTATGACGACTTCCGGGTGACACTCGAGGATGGCACTGTCATGCGCTTCGATGTCGATCACCCGTTTGGTGAGAATCCGCCTGTGGGAGATGATCCGCCGCCGGTCGTGGATGAACCGCCGGCCGGCAACGATCCGGACATGCCATCAGATAATCTGCCCGGCGGCGCGCCGCCAGATGATCCATCGAACGCTCCGGGCGCCGAACAATTGGTCGACGGCGGGTCGCTGCCGGACGATGTGTTCACCGGTCCGCGCGAAGGCCTGCCCGATGCCAACCCGCCGGCCGCCGAGGCGCCAATTGCGACACCGATCGGCGCCGTGCCGATCGAAGAAATGCCGGCCGACGCCGGCGCAACGCCTGATCAACCGGGCGACTGTGATTGCGATGCCGATGAAGCAGGCAGTGCCAACGCCGACTTCTCGGCTCTCGGCGGCCTCGACGAATGGTTCTCGCTCGAGGACAGATCGCTCCTGAGCGGTCGTCTCGAAGATCTCTTTTCAGGAGACATGCCGTGCGATGAGCTTCGTGATGTGGGCTCCTGGCTGCCGGACGTTCTCGAAGGCATCACGATCGGCAGACCCTCGATGACGGCCGTCAACGACCAGCTTGCCGAACTGACGGAAGATGGCATTTTCGACAACGCCCAGGGCCCCATCAAACAGGCGGCCCCTGTCGTGCCTCCGCCGTTTGTCGATTTTGGTTTCGACTTCGGCGGCGACAACGATTCCAGCTCCATTTAGGACGCCCTCCCAGACCGCCGCTGCCCCTGTTTGGCATCGGCTTGCTCGCTCACTGCGGCGGCGGTCGGGAACGCAGAGATAGTCTGGTGAAGATGGCTATCTCGGCGCAGTCCCATGACATAGCCGCTGGACGTTTCCGTACTGCTGTGATGCCACGATGAACACACCCATGATCGATCTGATTGCTGGCGCCGTTGACCGGATCGGATGGCTAGCGCTTATGGAAGCCATGCACGGCGTCGGCATGATGCTCGGGCTGGTCGCATCTTGCGTTGGCGGCTCGATTGTCCTGCGCCTATTGCTATCGGCCGGGCCGCGCGCGAGACGATCAACTAGCGTTGCGTTGCGTGTTTCTGAAATTGTCGCCCTCGCCATCGTCTGGGTAACCGGGGCTGCGATTGCGATCGCTGCGTTCGGCTCGGCGGGTTTACCCGACGACATGGCCTTCAAGGTCGGGGCGACGGTCATCCTGAGCATCGCAGTTGCTCTCCATTCCAAGTACCTGCTCGCACTCACCTACCGCCGGCGCCGGCCGCTGACCGCACACCTTTCCTGGCCGGAACTCGTCATGACGGCAGCTCTGGTCCCGGCGTTGGTCGTCGGCTGGACGTCGCTTGCCGCAACGACGTTCCTCGTGCCGCTGCGCGAGGTTGCAGCCCTGACGATGTTCAAGGCCGCCGCGGCGGCCTGGCTCCTCATTATGGGCGCTGCATTGGGGCTGAGTATCCGGGCGCGCATCCGTGCCGGCGGCAACCGGGCCGGTCGGCAGCGGCCAAGTGCGGCGCCTGAACCCGTGCTGCAAAGCATGCCGACGACGCAACCCGTGCGGCGGGGCTCGCCCGGCTCAGTCACTCGCGAGGTACCCGGCACTTTTGATCCTGGACGACCCCAGCAACTTACGAATCAGCTGGCATCCTTGATGCAGCACGCTCGATCGAACGACAACCCAAGACATCATCCCCACGACAGGCTCGTGCAGCACGGTTTCGATCGCGCGCGATTTGAAGGGCCCGCCGCCGACCAGGAAGGTTTTGACCAGGTTCCGTTCGATGTCCGCGGGTACGTGCGCGCTCTGGCAGACGGGATCAAGTCTCGCCTTGCTCGCGCCGTCAGCCGCCGGATCCCGGATCCGCCGCCGACTCAATCCGCCGCTACGCCGGATGTGAGTTCCGTCGCGGACGTGCAGCGCTCTTGCCGCCGTGCGCTATGGGGTGCTGCAGGTGTCAGCTTTTTTTCCAATATGCTGATGCTCACCGGCCCGCTGTTCATGCTGCAGGTCTACGATCGCGTGCTGACCAGCAAAAGCCTGCCGACGCTCACGGCCCTGTTCGTCCTGTGTGTCGCGCTCTTCGCCTTCATGGGTGTGCTGGACTGGATCCGTTCGCGCCTGCTGGTCAGAATTGGATTGCGCATCGATCGCCTGCTCTCAGCACAGGTATTCTCGCAAGTCATCACGGTTGCAGGTCCGGGCGAGCAGGCCGAACGCCAGCAACTGCATAGGGATCTGCAAAACGTTCGCCAGTTCGTCTCAGGCGCGGGCATGACGGCGCTGTTCGATTTGCCATGGGCGCCGTTCTATTTCGCCGTGGTCGTTATGTTTCACTGGGCCCTCGGCCTGGTCGCACTTGCCGGTGCCGGCGTCCTGGTCGTCCTCTCACTGCTCAACGAATTGCTGTCGCGCAAACCGGTGACGGAAGCGGCCGAGCACGCGGCCGAGGCCGAACGCATCTTCGCAGCTGGCCAGCGCAACAGCGAAACTCTTCAGGCCCTGGGCATGCAGCCGCGCTACGCGCAAAGATGGCTGGGCGTTCACAGCTCCGACCTGCTCGTCCAGACCAAGGCAGCCGATATCGCTGGCGCGCTGTCGGTAACGAGCAAGACGTCGCGCCTCGTGCTGCAATCGGCAATGCTTGCGATGGGAGCCTATCTGGTGATTGCAGGGGCAATCACGCCGGGGGTCATGATCGCCGCCTCGATCATCATGTCACGGGCGATGGCACCGATCGATCTGGCGATATCCCACTGGCGAAGCCTGATTGCAGCGCGTCAAGGGCTTGGCCGGCTATCCAATGCCTTTGAGAACGTGCACGATGCCAAAGAGCGCCTATCCCTGCCGGCGCCCGAGGGCCACATTCACGTCGACAACGTCTTCGCCGGCCCGGTCGGCACTCGTGAGTCGACCCTGAAAGGGCTCGACTTCAAGCTTGCTCCGGGCGACGCTCTCGGCGTCATCGGCGCAAGCGGTTCGGGCAAGTCGACGCTCGCCCGCGTCCTGGTCGGTGTCTGGCCGACCTTGCGCGGCCACGTGCGCCTCGATGGTGCACCGCTCGAACACTGGCCGCCGGAACAACTCGGCCAGCACATCGGCTATCTGCCGCAGGAAGCAGAACTGTTCGATGGCTCGGTGGCCGATAACATCTCACGGTTCGATGAGCGGGCCGACCCGGCCGCCATCATTGCCGCTGCCCGGTCGGCCAACGTCCACGAGATGATCCTGTCCCTGCCCGACGGTTACAATACGCGCGTCGGAGAAGGCGGCGCGGTGCTCTCGGGCGGCCAGCGCCAGCGCATTGCCCTTGCCCGGGCATTGTTCGGCGAGCCCGCCCTGATCGTGCTCGATGAGCCGAATTCCAATCTCGACGGCGAGGGCGAAGCAGCCCTTGCCGACGCGATCAAGACGATGCGCCGGGCCGGGCGAACGATCGTCGTGATGGCGCATCGGCGCAAGGCGCTCGAGCAGGTCAACCACATCCTCGTGATCAACGAAGGCCGCCAGGCAGCGTTTGGCCCCAAGGCAGACGTGTTGCGTGGCGCCGTCCACGCCGTACGGGAACGGCAGGAGAGAGCTCATGCTGCAGAGGGGTGACAGGGCGCCGGCCGCCGGCAACGCGCTTGCCGAAGTCGCCCGCGAGGATGTCCGGATCGATGTCTATCTGAGGCATGCGCTGGTCGCCGTCGTTCTGCTCATCGTTGGGCTCGGCGGCTGGCTCGGGATGGTGCAACTGTCCGGTGCCGTCGTTGCCGGCGGCAAGATCGCAGTGAAGGCCAACTCGAAATCGGTACAGCACCTAGAAGGCGGCATGATCGCCGAGCTCGCGGTCAGGGATGGCGAGCGTGTTGCCCAGGGCCAATTGCTGCTCCGCCTCGATGCCCGGCAGGCCGATGAAACGGCACGGGGCCTTGGCGCGGAAGCAGCCGCCAAGCGCGCGCAACTCAAACTACTGAAAGACGAACTTCAAGATCTCGAGGCATTGGCTGAGCGACGCCTCGTACCGCGCAGCCGGATCGCTCGGACGCGGCGCGAATACGCCCAACTCGAGGGCGAGGCGGGCCGCATCAAGGCAGAACTCGCACGCGCCGAGGCCAGTCGAAAACGGCTTGACGTATTGGCCCCGATCAGCGGCCGCGTGCATGCCCTGCAGGTCCACACCATTGGCGGCGTGATCGCACCCGGCCAGGAAATCCTGAAGATCGTGCCAACCGACGGCGAACTGATCATCGAAGGAGCGGTCCAGCCCGGTGATATCGATCAGGTGGCGCTCGGGCATGCCGTCGCGATCCGGCTCTCGAGCTTCAATCAACGCACGACGCCTGAACTAGCAGGCCGCGTCATCAATGTGTCAGCCGACCTAGCCGACGACAAAGGCCAAATCCACAACCATTATCTGGTGCACATTGCCTTCAACGACGGCGAACTCGCGCGGCTCGGCGAGCGCCGCCTGGTACCCGGCATGCCGGCCGAGGTCTTCATACAGACGGAAAGCCGCACGATGATCGACTATCTGCTGAGCCCGGTTTTCGATCAGTTCCGGCGCGCGCTGCGCGAAGACTGAGGCGAGGGCATTCTGCGACTATGCCTCGGCTGATCCGGCCTGCAGCCTGATCGTAGCATTTGCCTGGGCTGCCATGCCCTCGCGACGTCCGGCAAACCCAAGCCCCTCGGTTGTCGTTGCCTTGACCGAGACGCGATCGACCGGGAGGCGCAGGATCTCGCCGAGGCGCGCGCGCATGGCCGCGCGATGCGGGCCGATCTTGGGTCCCTCGCAGATGATGGTCACGTCGACATGGACGATCTGCCCACCCAGCGCTGCAACGCGTTCACGAGCCGCGGCCAGGAAGATCTCCGAGCGCGCCCCCCGCCATTGCGGATCGCTCGGCGGGAAGTGAGCACCGATGTCGCCGTCCGCCAGCGCGCCGAAAATCGCATCGGTAAGTGCGTGCATCGCCACGTCGGCATCCGAGTGACCGGCCAGTGCCGCATCGTGCGCCACCTTGACGCCGCACAGCCAGACGTGATCGCCGCGAGTAAAGGCATGCACATCAAATCCGGTGCCCGTGCGGTATTCCGGCGCCATTCGATCGACCTCCCGTTTGGCCCGCGCGAGATCCGCCGGCGTCGTGATCTTGAAATTGCACGCGCTGCCTTCGACCAGGACGACATCGAGACCGGCGAATTCCGCGATCGAGGCATCGTCGGTGAAATCATGGGAGTTGTCCCGGGCTGCATGTTCGTGGGCTGCCAGGATCTTATCGAACCGGAAGCCCTGGGGAGTCTGGGCCTGCCAGAGCCCGCTGCGATCGACGGTCCTGTCGATCAGCTTCGGCCCGCCAGCCGGCACGTCGCAGGCGCTCTTCACGGTGTCGACCACAGGCAGCCCCGGCACAGCGCCGTCATGCTCGCGCAATGCACCGAGAACGTTCGAGATGTCCTCTGACGACACGAAGGGACGGGCTGCATCGTGAATGAGCACAACATCCGGTCCGAGTGCCTCGGCGGTCCTCAATCCCGCCAGCACCGATGCCTGCCGGGTACCTCCGCCGACGACGGGTGTCTGCAGTTTGTCGCTGTTGAATCCGGAGGAGGCCTGCTCATAACGCTGTCGATCATCCGGATGGATGACGACAATGACATCGCCGACCTCGTCATGCGCGATAAACTTCGCAAGCGACCAGGCGAGCATTGTCCGCCCGTCAAGCGCCGTGTACTGCTTGGCGCCGAGGCCGGTGTCGGCACGTTGGCCACGACCGGCTGCAACGATGATGGCCGCCGTTTTCATTGATCTGCAACTCATTCCCTCAGCTAGCCCGATCCGCACAGGCCCTGCAAGATGCTTGCGGATGTGGTGCATCAACGCTATTTTGCCCAAAATTTCACCAAAGGTTCGTAGTGGCTGAATTTTAGACAGATGCACCAGATTGATCAAAAACCAGAATTGCCGGTCATCCGCATCGGCCGACACGCACTTGGCTGTCCGGCATTGCTGGCGCCGATGTCGGGCGTATCCGATCTGCCATTCCGCCGGCTGGCGCACCGCTTCGGAGCCGGTCTGGTGATTTCGGAGATGGTGGCGAGCCGCGAACTGGTCAATGAGCGCCATGACGTCTTGCGGCGGGCAACCGGCGGCGACCTTGATCCCTTTGTCATGCAACTCATCGGCTTCGACCCTCAGTGGATGGCGGAGGGGGCGCGGATTGCGCGACAGCGCGGGGCCGAGATCATCGACATCAACATGGGCTGTCCGGCTCGCGAAGTGACCGGCAAGTTGTCGGGCAGCGCACTGATGCGTGAACCGGACCTTGCCGAGCGCATCATCGAGGCTGTCGTGGCGGCGGTCGATGTGCCGGTTACCCTCAAGATGCGGCTGGGCTGGGATGGCCGATCACTGAATGCCGCGGACCTGGCCGAGCGGGCTGAGCAGGCAGGCATCGCGATGTTCACCGTGCATGGCCGCACACGCTGCCAGTTCTTCAAGGGACAGGCGGACTGGTCAGGCGTCAGAGCCGTCAAGCAGCGCGTCACCGTGCCGGTGATCGTCAACGGCGATATCACGACGTTCGAAGAGGCCCGCGAAGCGCTTGCCCAATCGGGGGCGGACGGTGTCATGATCGGCCGCGGTGCTTACGGCGCGCCCTGGCAGCCCGGCATCATCGGCGCGCGACTTGCCGGCAGCCATGACGCGGCACCGCCCGCCGCAGCATCCCGACTCGACATCGTCCTTGAGCACTTCGAACAGATGCTGACCCACTACGGCACGACTTTGGGCCTGCGCAACGCGCGCAAACATATCGCCTGGTATATCGCCGGCATCGGCTTCGATACGGCAACCGAAAAGGCCTGGCGCCGCCGGCTATGCACGCTTGAATCACCCGCCGCCGTGAATTCCGGCCTGCGCGAGTTGTTCGATCACGCTGCATCACGAAGGGCAGCTGCATGACCGCTGCGAAAGCTAAGTCCAAGCCGAAAACGAAAGCTGGCTCCAAGGCCCAGCCGACCGTCCATCAGTTGCTGCTCGACGGCCTGCCGCACGCCGTCGTGCTGCTCGACCAGACCGACAGGATCGCGTTTGCCAACCCAGCTGCTGAGCAGTTCTTTGGCCTGAGCGCCACCGTCCTGCAGCGCCAGAAGATCGGCGATCTAGTGACCTTCGGCTGTCCGTTGATCAGCCTGATCGCACAGGTTCGCCGGACGATGGCCTCGGTCAACGAATACGGCGTCGAAATTGTACTGCCGCGCACCGAGGCGACACATCTGATCGATGCCTATGGCGGCCCGCTGCAGGACGGCGGTTTGGACGTGGTTCTCCTCCTCCAGCACCGCTCGATGGCCCAGATGATCGAGCGTCAGTTGTCGAATCGCGCCGCGGCGAGATCGGCGTCCGGCTTTTCAGCGGTGCTCGCCCATGAGATCAAGAACCCGCTATCCGGCATCCGCGGTGCCGCACAACTGCTAGAGCCATCGCTCCGCGACGAAGACCGGGCGCTGACACAACTCATCTGCGCCGAGACCGAGCGTGTGCGCAAACTGATCGACCGCATCGAAGTGTTCGGTGACGAACGGCCGATCGCGCGCGAGCCGGTCAACATCCACGACGTCCTCGAACATGTGCGCCAGATCGCGCAGAGCGGCTTTGCGCGCAACATCGAGTTCCGCCAGGATTTCGACCCCTCGCTGCCACCGGTGCCGGGTGTGCGCGACCTGCTCATTCAGGCCGCCCTGAACCTCGTCAAGAATGCCAGCGAGGCGATCAACGAACAGGGCGACATGGGCGGACGGATCGTCATGCGCACGGCGTTTCGTCCGGGCGTCAGGCTGTCCGTTTCGGGGAGCGGCACGCGCGTCAGCCTGCCGTTGTTGATCGAGATCCAGGACAACGGTGCCGGCATCAAGCCCGACATGCAAAAGCACATCTTCGAGCCGTTCGTCACCGACAAAGCAAACGGTTCGGGGCTCGGTCTGGCGCTGGTCGCCAAGATCATTTCCGACCACGGTGGTGTGATCGAATGCGAATCGAACCCGCGCCAGACGACGTTCCGCATTCTGCTGCCCCTGCAGCGCGCACGCCCGTCCGCAGAGTAACGAAAGGCTCCGTCAGACATGGCCAAAGGCACTGTGCTCGTTGCCGATGACGACGGTGCGATCCGCACCGTTCTCAATCAGGCGCTCGCCCGCGCCGGCTACGTCCCGCGCACGACATCCAATGCCGCTTCGCTATGGCGCTGGGTGCAGCAGGGCGAGGGCGACGTCGTGATCACCGACGTCGTGATGCCCGATGAGAATGCCTTCGAACTGATCCCACGTATCCGCCGACTGCGCCCGGAATTGCCGATCATCGTAATGAGTGCGCAGAACACACTGATGACCGCGCTCAAAGCGACCGAGCGCGGCGCCTTTGAATACCTGCCGAAGCCCTTCGATCTAAATGAACTGGTCGGTGTTGTCGGTCGTGCGATGGCAGAACCGAAACAACAGGTGCGCCGCGGCGAGGCAGGTGACGGCGACAGCGAAGAACTGCCGTTGATCGGCCGCTCGCTGGCCATGCAGGAAATCTACCGCGTCCTTGCACGCCTGACACAAACCGAGCTCACCGTGCTGATCACCGGTGAATCAGGCACCGGCAAGGAACTCGTCGCCCGCGTCCTGCACGACCACGGCAAGCGCCGGCACGGTCCGTTCGTGCCCGTCAACATGGCAGCTATCCCGCGCGATCTCATCGAAAGCGAACTCTTCGGCCACGAGAAGGGGGCCTTTACGGGGGCGCAGGCGCGTATTGCGGGCCGCTTCGAGCAGGCAGACGGCGGCACGCTCTTTCTCGATGAAATAGGAGACATGCCGTTCGAGGCGCAAACGCGTTTGCTGCGCGTCCTGCAGGAAGGCGAATACACCACGGTTGGTGGGAGAACGCCGATCAAGACCGACGTGCGCATCGTGGCTGCCACCCACCGCGATCTGCGTGCCCAGATCCAGCAAGGGCTGTTTCGCGAAGACCTCTACTATCGCCTGAACGTCGCGCCGCTCGGCCTGCCGCCGCTGCGCCAGCGCCTCGACGACATCGGCGACCTTGCCCGTCATTTCCTGCGCCTGATGACGCGGGAAGGGCTCGGCGAGCACACGATTACCAACGAGGCGATCGCCCGCCTCAAGACACATGCCTGGCCCGGCAACGTGCGTGAACTCGAGAACATGATCCGGCGTCTGGTCGCAATCCACCCGCAGGAGATCATTTCAGCCGAGCGCATCGACCAGGAGCTTGCCGGCCTTACCCCTGAGGCCGCGCCCGGCGAAGTCGCCGGCGATGACCAGTCGCTGGCGGAAATGGTCGAGCGCTATCTCGCCGGCTACTTCACGAGCTTCAACGGCGAACTGCCGCCGCCGGGCCTGCACGACCGCATCATTCGTGAAGTGGAACGGCCGTTAATTTCGGCCGCGCTGACCGCCACGCGCGGCAATCAGATCCGGGCCGCCGAGCTGTTGGGTGTTAATCGCAATACTTTGCGCAGTCGCATTAAGTTGTTGGACATCCAGATATTCAAGGGACCGCAGGCATAGCTGCAAGCGGCCCGCCATAAGGCCCGGCCGGGTCACGTCGCTCAGCCGACACACAGGTGTGCTTGACGCTCAACACAATCCGGCTAAGCTCCGAAAAAGCTGGTACATAATTATCACTGAGAAGCATTAGGCGAGTCGCATCGCGTCACTCTTCCGCCTCACTGTGGCTTCAGAACTACGCGCCGGCAGTTGGATGTGCGCAACCAGCAACGCCGGCTCTGGACTGGATTGTTGCGTACGTGCTGCACGAATTCGGCGGAAATAGCAGTCTCTGAGAGATGATGGCCAAGGCTGAAGCACCGCAAACGTCTTCTGACGATCCGGCCGCGATCGACCGGGAAAGCGTGCCCACGACCAGTGAAACGGCAGGCTACGGTCTCGATGCATTCGATGATGCCAGATTGCCCTTCGCCGACACAAACAGCCGCTCCTTTTATGTGGGTCTGGTCATCGTCTCGCTCGCCAGCATTTCGGCGATGGCGACCTACCTGATCCTGACGGGCTTAACGCCCATCGTGCCGCGCAATTCGGTCGTGGTCGCCGTGTTCCTGGTCAACATCGCGCTGATTGTCGCGATGGTCGCGGTCCTCGCGATTCAGTTCGGCAGCCTGCTCAGAGCCTGGCGCCAGAAGATTGCCGGCAGTCGCCTGCACGTGCGCATCGTGCTGTTGTTCTCGGTGATCGCAGCACTGCCCGCCATCATCCTGGCGGTTGCGGCCACGACCACGTTTTCACGCTCTCTCGACGGCTGGTTTTCGACACGCACGCGCCAGATCATCGAAAACTCCCTCGACGTTGCCAACGCCTATCTCGAAGAACATGGTCAGGTGATCCGCACCGACATCGTCAACATGGCCAAGGATCTCGCCGATTCGGCCCAGACGATCGGCGGCGATCATGACAAGCTGAAAAGCCTCGTATTCGTGCAGGCCGGCCTGCGGGATCTGCCGTTTGCCTATGTAATCAACGAAAAGGGTGAGCCGATCGTCTCGTTCCTCAAGGACGAGGCGATTGCCTATCGTGCGCCGCCACGCCACGTCATCCAGCTGGCGGCCGCCGGCCAGATCCCGCTGCTGATGCCGCGCGATGCCTATCGGGTCGCCGCCCTCAAGAAGCTCGACGGCTTTCCCGGCGCCTACTTGTTCGTTGCCCGTGGCGTTAATCCCAAGGTCATGCGCCATCTCGAGCGCACCGAAGCAGGCGTTGCCGAATACCGCGAACTGCGCGAGCGTCGCGGCGGCCTCAAGTTCGCGCATGGCCTGATCTACTTCATGATATCGCTGACTTCGCTGCTCGCTGCGATCTGGGCGGGTTTATGGTTTTCAGGCCGTTTCGTTGCACCCATCCGGCGCCTGATCGGGGCGGCGCAAATCGTCTCGACCGGAAATCTGAACGTTGCGCTCCCGGAACGACGCGGGGAAGGGGATCTGCGCCGTCTCTCCCAAATCTTCAATACGATGACGCTCGAACTCAGCAATCAGCGCGACGAACTGGTCTCGACCAACCAGCAGCTGAGCGAGGGCCGCGCCTTCATGGAGGCGACGCTTGCCGGCGTTACGTCAGGCGTGCTCGGGCTCGATGATCGGATGCAGATCACGCTTGCCAATCGCGCAGCCGAACATCTCCTCGGGGCTGGGACCGATGGGCTGATCGGCCGGCCGTTGCATGAGGCTGCACCGAAATTCGCCGAAGTCGTGCAGCACGCCGGCCCACACGATGCCAAGACGAGGGCGCCGGATCAGGTCACCGTGACGGTCGATGGCGAAGAGCGCACATTCGCCGTTCGCCTGACACGTCAGGAGACAGAGGCCGGCGGCAACGCGGTTCTCACGTTCGATGACATCACCGAACTGGTCAGCGCCCAGCGCGCCTCGGCCTGGGCCGATGTGGCACGCCGCATCGCCCACGAGATCAAGAACCCGCTGACGCCGATACAACTTTCCGCTGAACGCATCCGCCGCAAGTATGGCAACGTGATCGGCGAGGATCGCGAGGTCTTCGACAAATGTACCGAGACCATCATCCGTCAGGTCGGCGATGTCTCGCGCATGGTCGATGAGTTTTCATCGTTTGCCCGCATGCCGAAGCCGCAGCTCATGCGCGACGATCTGAGGGCCGCCGTCAAGGATTCCGTGACGCTCTTCCAGATGGGCTCGACCGGTATCCGCTTCACGCTCGACCTGCCGGACGAGCCGGTCCTGCTCTCGATCGACCGGCGCCTGATCACGCAAGCAGTGAGCAACCTGGTCAAGAACGCGGTCGAAGCCATTCAAGCTGTGCGTGAAGGCGATGATGTGCCAGCAGACTATCAGGGTCTCGTCGAAACGCGCCTGACGGTTGACGAGGAGAGCGCCGTGATCGAAGTCATCGACAACGGTGCCGGACTTTCCAAGCAAATGCGCCCGCGCCTGCTCGAGCCTTATGTGACGACCAAAGCCAAGGGCACCGGCCTCGGGCTCGCGATCGTACAAAAGATCATCGAGCAGCATGGCGGCAAACTTGAACTGACGGATGCACCGCCGGAAGGCGGCCGAAACCACGGTGCACTGGTGCGCATCCGGCTGGCCTTGCGGCCGGCAGCAACAGCTGAAGCTGAAGACGGCGACCAACTAGCGCTGAATGAGGCGAACAAGAACGTGGCGCTGACCGCCGGCTGACTGCCGGGGTTTAGTGCGCTACCAAAGCGGAAGGGAGTGAACGATGGCATCGGACATTCTGGTTGTTGACGATGAAGCCGATATTCGTGAACTGGTCGCGGGCATCCTCGAGGATGAAGGCCATCAATGTCGCTTGGCACGTGACTCGGATGAAGCGCTGCTCGCGATCGAGGCGCGTAAACCCCACCTTGTCGTCCTCGACATCTGGCTGCAGGGCAGCCGCCTTGACGGTCTCGAAGTGCTCTCCATCATCCGCAAGGTCCATCCCGAACTGCCCGTCGTTATCATCTCGGGCCACGGCAACATCGAAACCGCCGTCACCGCCATCAAGCGCGGCGCGTACGACTACATCGAAAAGCCGTTTCAGGCAGACCGCCTGCTTCTGGTGACGATGCGCGCACTCGAAGCCTCGCAGCTGCGCCGCGAGGTCCAGCAGTTGCGCGAGCGCTCGACCCAGGCCCTGGACATGATCGGCGAGAGCAGCGTCTTGAACCAGCTGCGCACCCAGATCGAGCGTGTCGCGCCAACCAACAGCCGCATCCTGATCCGCGGCCAGTCAGGCACGGGCAAGGAACTGGTCGCGCGCCTGCTACATGAAAAATCGCATCGCAAGGACGGACCGTTCGTCGTCCTCAATGCCGCAGCCATGGCGCCTGACCGGGTAGAAGAAGAACTCTTCGGCATTGAGGACCACGCCGGCGGCACCCGCAAGGTGGGCGCCTTGGAAGAAGCCCACGGCGGCACGCTTTATATCGATGAAGTCGCCGACATGCCGCTCGAGACACAAGGCAAGATCCTGCGCGTTCTGGTCGAGCAGAAGTTCCTGCGTCTCGAAGGGACACAGAAAGTCTCGGTCGACGTGCGCATCATTTCGTCGACCGCTCGCGACATCGAGCGCGATATGGCGGAAGGCACTTTCCGCGAGGACCTCTATCATCGCCTGAACGTCGTGCCGCTGCGCGTGCCCTCGCTTGCCGAGCGACGCGAGGACATCCCCACGCTGGTTCATCATTTCGCCGAACAGATTGCCGAGACCTCGGGCCTTGCTCCGCGCAAGATCGGTGACGACGCGATCGCCGTCCTGCAAGCCCATGACTGGCCGGGTAACGTGCGCGAACTACGCAACAACATCGAACGCGTCATGATCCTGGTCGGCGGGGATGCGGCATCGACGATCACGGCCGACATGCTGCCGAGCGAGATCGGCTCCAACGTGCCGCTGCCGGTCAACGGCGGGGCCGAGCATCTGATGTCGCTGCCGCTGCGCGAAGCACGCGAAATCTTCGAGCGCGAATACCTGCTCTCCCAAATTAACCGCTTCGGCGGCAACATCTCGCGCACAGCCGAGTTCGTTGGCATGGAACGATCCGCGCTACATCGCAAATTGCGTGCGCTGGGTGTCAGCTCCGAGCAGAGATCGAGCGCACAGGTCGGTTAGGTCAGGCGGCTGCCCCTTATGACTGGCAGGCAGGGATAAGCCATGAAAGTCATCATTTGCGGCGCCGGTCAGGTCGGGCTTGGCATTGCTGAACGCCTGGCTGATGAAGGCAACGACGTGTCGATCGTCGATTCAGCGCCCGAACTCGTGCAGCGTGCCAACGATGTTCTCGAGGTCCGCGCCCTGCTCGGCAACGGCGCCCACCCGGACGTTCTGCAACGCGCCGGCGCCCGCGATGCAGACATGCTGATCGCCGTGACGCTTGCCGACGAAGTCAACATGGTCGCCTGCCAGATCGCCCACACGGTGTTCGAGGTGCCAACAAAGATTGCCCGCGTGCGTGCCCAGTCCTATCTCGACAAACACTGGTCGAACCTGTTCTCGCGCGAAGGCATTCCGATCGACTACATCATTTCTCCGGAACTCGAAGTCGGCAACGTCGTGCTCAGGCGACTGGCGCTGCCCGGTGCTTTCGAGACGGCGAGTTTCGCCGAAGGTCGGGTCTTGACCATCGGCATCCACTGCGGGCCCGACTGTCCTGTCGTCGAGGCATCGATGCGCCAGCTTGCCGAGTTGTTTCCCGATCTACCCGCCACCATCGTCGGTGTCGTGCGCGACGGTGAGCTTTTTGCCGTCCATTCCGACACCCGCCTCAAAACCGGCGACGATGCCTATGTCGTGGTGCCCGCCGACCAGGTGCCGCGCACCTTGAAAATCTTCGGCCACGAAGAGACCCAGGCGCGGCGCATCATCATCGCCGGCGGCGGCAACATCGGTCTGTACGTGGCGCGCGCCATCGAAGAGCGCGAACAGAATGTGCGCGTCAAGATCATCGAGAACCGGCGGGAGCGTGCCGTTACGATTGCAGAATCGCTGCAACGCACCGTCGTCCTGCACGGCGATGCACTATCGGAAGACCTGCTGCGCGAGGCAGACGTCGCTTCTGCCGAGACGCTGGTCGCCGTCACCAACAACGATCAGGCCAATATCCTGACTTCGGTTCTTGCCAAGCAACTTGGCTGCGGTCGCAGTCTCTGTCTGGTCAACGGCACCGGCTATGCCAGCATGGTGCGCTCATTCGGAATCGATGCCCAGGTGAGCCCGCGCGCCGTCACCGTCTCGCGTATCCTCCAGTATGTCCGGCGGGGCGGCATTCGTGCTGTCCACGAGGTCCACAACAGCGCCGGCGAGGTGCTCGAGGCCGAAGTGCTGGCCACGACGCCGGCGATCGGACGCCGGATCCGTGATCTCGAGATTTCGGACGGCGTGCGCTTCGGCGCGATCGTCCGGCAGGAAGAAATCATCAAGCCGACCGGTGATACCGAATTGCAGGCCCGCGATCGCGTCATCCTGTTCTCGCTCGTCAAGAACATTCGCGAAGTCGAGACGCTGTTCCGGGTCAGTCCGGACTATTTCTGATTGGAGCGCGGGCCTGGAGAACCTTGCTCGCAGTAAGAGGGACCCAGCACGTGACTCGTATCATCTACATCAACGGCAAATACCAACGCTACGATCGTGCGCGGGTTCATGCCGAGGACCGCGGCTTCCAGTTCGGCGATGCCGTCTACGAGGTCTGCGAAGTGCGCAACGGAGCCATCATCGATGAACCGCGCCATCTCGCCCGCCTGGCCCGCTCGCTCGGTGAATTGTCGATCCCGCTGCCCATGAGCGACAGGGCCTGGCAGAACGTGATCTCCGAGACGATCCGGCGGAACCGGGTCCGGAACGGGATCGTCTATCTGCAGGTCTCGCGCGGGGCAGGGCCGCGCAACTTCCTGTTCTCAGGCGTCGAGACCGCCCCGACGGTGGTCTGCCTTGCGCGCAGCCAATCACCGAACGCCCAGGCGACGGCAGCCGAAAAGGGCATTGCCGTCCAGACCATGCCCGAAATGCGCTGGGGGCGCTGTGATATCAAGACGGTCATGCTGCTGCCGGCAAGTCTCGCCAAGGAGAAGGCGCTCGAGGTTGGCGCACAGGAGGCCTGGTTTATCGGCCCGGACGGCCTGGTGCGCGAAGGCGGTTCGAGCAATGCCTGGATCATCACGAACGATGGCGAGGTCATCACACCGCCTGCGACAACCGACATCCTGCGCGGCGTGACCCGGACGACATTGATCGACCTGCTCGAGCGTGACGGATTGACGTTCGTTGAGCGCGGCTTTTCCGTTGACGAAGCGATGGCCGCAAAGGAAGCGTTCATCACGTCGGCGACAAATCTCGTCATGCCTGTCGTCTCGATTGACGGCCGGCCGATCGGCAATGGTCATCCCGGCTCCATCAGCAGCAAGCTGCGCGCCACCTTCCATGAGATGGCCGCCAGCCGGCAGGTGGGCCAACAGGTAACTTGAAACCGTTGGTCCGGCACGACGAATCAGCAAAAGCCTGCTACTGAAGATCTATTGGTTCGCTGACAACGCGGACATACGTAAACTGCGGCATATATGTTACGTTGACGCGCACGCTATGCTAGTAGATCCACAAAAGGGCCAAAAATCGCTGTTGCAACGGTGCCTTGGCAACTTTTCGTCAAGATGCTGCAAAGCCCAGACAACAAGAGCAAAGCCCGACAACAAGAGCCCCGAAAACCAAGAAGAATAATCGGAAAAACGAGATGCCATCAGAGCGCCAACAGAGCCTGCAGGACAAATTCCTGAACCATGTCCGCAAACAAAAAATCCCGTTGACCATCTTCCTGATGAACGGCGTCAAATTGCAGGGCATAGTGACCTGGTTCGACAATTTCTGCGTTCAACTACGCCGCGACGGGCATTCGCAGTTGGTCTACAAGCACGCGATCTCGACGATCATGCCGAGCCAGCCCGTCAATCTGATGGATGCCGAAGAGACCGAGGAGTGAGCCCGCATAGAGCGATCTGACGAGCATCCCTTTGACCTGGAGAAGTGGCCGGAGGCCGGCCCGGAGCCCGAGCGCTCGCCGGTTGCAGCTATGGTGCTCGTCCCGGATCTCGGCAGTGGGCAGGCCAGCGCCGAACAACAACGCCAGACCCACAGTGTCGCCGATCGCCTGAGCGAGGCCGTCGGCCTCGCCGAGGCCATCGAACTCGATGTGCGCTCGAACGAAGTCGTGCGCCTGGCCAAGCCACGCCCAGCGACCTTGTTCGGCAGCGGCAAGGTCGAAGAACTGGGCGAGCGGATAAAGGAATGCGGCGCGGGCCTCGTCATCGTCGACCATGCCCTGACGCCGATCCAGCAGCGCAACCTTGAGCGCGAGTGGCAGACGAAAGTGCTCGATCGCACGGGCCTCATTCTCGAAATTTTCGGGGCACGGGCACGCACCCGGGAAGGGCGGCTACAAGTCGAACTGGCTCACCTGACCTTCCAGCGCTCACGTCTGGTCCGCAGTTGGACCCACCTCGAGCGCCAGCGCGGCGGCTTCGGCTTCCTTGGCGGGCCTGGCGAAACCCAGATCGAGACCGACCGCCGGCTGCTGCGCGAGCGTATCGAGAAGCTCCAGGGCGAGCTTGCCAAGGTCAAGCGCACGCGCGCGCTACACCGCTCCGGCCGCGCCAAGGTGCCCTATCCCGTTTGCGCCATCGTCGGCTACACCAACGCCGGCAAGTCAACATTGTTCAACGCCCTGACAGGCTCGGATGTCCTCTCACAGGACCAGGTGTTTGCCACCCTCGATCCGACCATGCGCGAGCGTGAATTGCCGAGCGGTCGGCGCGTCATCCTGTCGGACACTGTCGGCTTCATCTCCGACTTGCCGACGATGCTGGTTGCAGCCTTCCGGGCAACGCTCGAGGAGGTGATCGCAGCCAACGTCATCCTGCACGTACGCGACATCTCGCACCCCGAACGCGAGGCCCAGCGCCGCGACGTCGAGCAGGTGCTCGATGAGCTGTTCAAGGACGCCGGGAACGACGAAGGCGCATCAAGGCCGCCAATCATCGAAATCTGGAACAAGATCGACCTGGTCGAACCGCCGGACGCAGCCGATATCGAGGCCGAACGCAGGCGCGCCGTTTCGAGCGGCAACGAGCCCGTTCTCACATCTGCGCTGACGGGTGAAGGCCTCGATACGCTCGTGCAACGTATCGATGCGCTCATTGGTGCCGATGACGTCACCTTGACGCTTGAGTTGCCCCCGTCTGCCGGGCGCCTTCGTCACTGGCTCCATGAGCACGCCACGGTGCTCGAAAGTGCAATGTGCGATAAAACGGGTGATGCCCGCCTTGAGATACGCATATCGAAAGCCAAACACGGCCAGCTACTGCACAAGCTCGAGGCTGCGGGGCTAGCGGCGGAGCATTAGAGCCACGAAGCATGCACTCTGATAAAATTCCTCGGAAGTTATCGGTTTACTGTCTCCGAATGAACTTCGTCGCCGAAACCGTTCTTCGACAAACTGTGCACGACAACGATAGCTGCCAAAACGTGAAAGACCGTCCAGGCGGCAATGCCGAGGAACTTTGCGCCATCTTCGATTAACACGTTCAGGTAACTATCGGTCTCGAAGACATCGAAAACGACACTTAGCGACAGCAAACCTATGGCCATGACGCATGTCGACAACGGTCCGGAAAGGATGAAGTGTCTGGCACCGATCAGATAGAATACGGTCAATAATGCGTACGTGGCATACACGACGACTTGTGGAATGCCGAGTGCGGGCAGTATTCGCTCGTGGAGCAGAAACATATCATCCAGCGTCATCCAGCCATTGAACAGGCCGGCCGCAAAGAGAGCCGGCATCAGCCGGCGGGCATACCTCGATTTGTCTCGTTCCAGCCACAGAATGAGCGCTGCGAACAGGCAGACAGCTGACGTGACACACCATAGCAGAATGCCGATATTCGAAATCGCACCGTAGTATACCTCGCAGCAATTCGAAGCGTATCCTTCATCAAATAGGCTATCGGCACTGCTGACTGAAACACGGCGATGACGAGCACGGCGACGGCCGGAATCAGAAGAAGTAAGTGGATCGCCCAAGATAATGCGCTCAGCTGCGGGCTGGAATTGCGGTGGTTCGACCATGCCGAAACGTGTTGCTCAATATCCGTAGATGACATCGGACAAACTCTATCTGGTTCCATCTTGTTTCAAGGGCAATAACATACCATCGTCCATGCGGCCGCCGGTTCGCCGACACACCCCTGCATCGCCAAAAGTGTTTTTCACTATCGCTATCACAAGCACCTGTTCGATCACCTGCCCGCCTCTCCAACCCTCAAGCCCGCCTCCCGCATCAACGGCACCACCCGTTCACCGAAGTACTGCAAATCCGGCAGGAAGTCGTAGAAGTTGACCTGCACACCGTCGCAGCCGGCGTCGGCCAGGCGCATGAAGGCGTTAACCACCTGCTCCGGCGTGCCGACAATATGGACGTTGCCGCCGACCACCCATTGCTCGCGGGTGTTTGCCTTCCAGGAACTTTGATCGCCGCCGGCAAACGTGGCGTAGAAATTGTCCGCAGCGACAGGGTCCTGCTGATCGAGGATCGCCTGGTACTGGGCGCGGGCCTCGGCTTCGGTTTCACGGCAGATAACGTGCGGGTTGATGATCGTCGCGATGTCGCGGCCGGCGGCCTGCGCCAGCGCTTTGATGCGAGCATTGTGGGCCGGCAGCGCTTCGCATGCGCTCTCTAGGTCGGCGCCGGCGGGCGAGGTAATGAAGATCAGATCCGAATGACGGGTCGCATATTCGAGGCCGGCCGGAGATGAGGCGGCGTTGACCAGGATGCAGCGCCCGTTCACCGGCTTCGGTGCCACGAAGGCCTGGCGGGCCTGCCAGTAGGCACCTTCGAAATCGAGATTGTCCGGTGATTGCCAGAGCGCCTTGAGCAAGGTCGTGAACTCGTCGGCCATCTCGTAGCGCCGGTCATGCTCGATCGGCGCCAGACCGAACATCTCGAATTCGCTTTGCTTGTAGCCGGTGACGACATTGAGCCCCCAGCGCCCATTGCTCATGCTGTCGATCGTCGCGCCGAACTTGGCGAGGTGCAGGGGATGCCAACCGTAGAGCACGTGCACGGTCGATATCAGGATGAGCCTTCGGGTAACGGCAGCAAGTCCGGCGGTGACAATCAATGGGTCGGTCGAGAGTTCGCGAAAGGCCATCTCGCCGCCGTAACCGCCTTTGCCCATCCATTGCGCGAGGCCAAAGACAAGGTCGAACCCGAAGTCTTCGGCGAGGCGCGCGCACTGCGCGTTGTAGTCGAACGTCCACGACGTCTCGCGCGGTGCGAGCGATGGGCTCCAGGCGCCCGACTGTAGAGGCAGGAAGAGGCCAAGCATCAGACGGTTCTGGCGGGCAGCCGCTAATTCGGGGCTGTGGAAATCATCGGCAACTGCGTCTTTGGTCATGGCCTTCATCCGTTGTCGGTTGTGCGCTCCTCCAATTTAGCCTGATCCCAGAGCGTATCCATCTCTTCCAGCGTCGCCTCTTCAGCACTGCGTCCTGACGCTGCGAGCAGGGCTTCGACGCGGGCGAAGCGGCGGCGGAATTTGACGTTGGTGGTCTGTAGGGCGGCGGCCGGGTCGACCTTCAGGTGGCGCGCAACGTTGGCCATCACGAACAGCAAGTCGCCAAACTCGTCAGCGACCGCCTGCTGGTTGGCGCTGGCGACCGCTTCGTCGAGTTCACCGAGTTCCTCGCGCAATTTTGCGAGCACCGGCGTCAACGATGGCCAGTCGAAGCCGACACGGGCAGCTTTGCGCTGCAACTTGACGGCCTGGGCGAGGGGAGGGAGGTTGGCCGGTACCTCGTCGAGCAAACCGTCCGTATCGTCCTGCGCCGCGTTATTATCGCTGCCAGGGCCAAAGCGCTCACGCTCGGCAGCGCGCCCGGCCTTCTCCTCGGCCTTGATGCGTTCCCAGAAGCCGGGTTCGACACCTGCGCGCCGTTCTTCTTCCGAGCCGAACACGTGCGGATGGCGGCGGATCATCTTGGAGGAAATGCCGTCGACGATGTCAGCAAATGAAAATGAGCCGAGTTCCTCAGCTATGCGCGCGTGATAAACAACTTGCAGGAGCAGGTCGCCGAGTTCCTCTTTGAGGTCGGCCAGGTCACTCCGCAGGATTGCATCGCCGACCTCGTAGGCTTCCTCGATGGTGTAGGGGGCGATGGTCTGGAACGTCTGCTCGATATCCCACGGGCAACCCGTTTCGGGATGGCGCAGGGCGGCCATGATGGCAAGCAGTGTGCCGATTTCGGCGCGCGGCGCAGCAACGATGTCTTGCGCCGTGAGATCGGATGGCCGGAGTTCGCTCATTCTTCGATCACCTTTGATCCGGTTCTCAGGCCATCACACAAAATCGGCTCTTCGCGTAATGTATATTATGGAAAACAATCGATCTATCAGTTGGAATTACCAACAGATTAACGTTCCACGGTCATTCAGCGCTCATATTTCGACGCGACCAGTTGATTGAGCAATCTGACGCCCCAGCCCGACGCCCAGGTCCGGCTGATGTCATTCTTGCCGGAGGCCATGGCGACGCCCGCGACATCGAGATGTGCCCACGGCACGTCATCGACGAAGCGCTGCAGGAACTGTGCGGCGGTGATCGAGCCGGCCGTGCGGCCGCCGATGTTCTTCATGTCGGCGTTGGGCGTGTTGATCATTTCATCGTAGGCCTTGGCCAATGGCATGCGCCAGACCTTTTCGCCGGTCGCCTCCCCTGCCTCGGAAAGCTCGCCGGCCAGCTTATCGTCGTTGGAGAACAGGCCCGCATACTCCTTGCCGAGCGAGATGATGATCGCGCCCGTCAATGTTGCCAGATTGATCATAAAGCGCGGATTGAATTGCTCCTGCGCGTAGGTGAGCAGATCGCAGAGCACGAGCCGGCCTTCGGCATCGGTGTTGATCACCTCGATGGTCTGGCCGGATTTCGAGGTGACGATATCACCCGGGCGCTGGGCCTTGCCGGAGGGCATGTTCTCGACCAGTCCGACGATGCCGACGGCGTTGATCGCCGCCTTGCGTCCGGCAAGGGCTGCCATCAGGCCCGTGACACAGGCGGCCCCGCCCATATCGCCCTTCATGTCCTCCATGCCGCCGGCCGGTTTCATCGAGATGCCGCCGGTATCGAACACCACGCCCTTGCCGATGAAGCACAACGGCTTGGTGCGCTTCGACTTTGCGCCGTGCCACTGCATGACGGCAACGCGGGCCGGCCGGGCGCTGCCCTGGGCGACACCGAGCAGCGCGCCCATCTCGAGGTCTTCGAGCGCCGGCACATCGAGGACCTCGACCTCGACACCCTTCTCGCGCAGCAGTTCGCAACGAGCTGCAAATTCAATCGGCCCGAGTACGTTGGCCGGCTCGTTGACCAGATCGCGCGCGAGGCGCACGCCCTCGGCCACGGCCTGGCTCGCCTCGAAAGCCTCACGCGCGGCATCCGGCTTGGCGGTCAGGATCTTGATTGTCTTGAGCTTGGCGTCGGCCTCGCCATTGCCCGCGTCATCACTGCCGTTTTTCTTCTTTTTGGTCTTGTATTTGTCGAACGTGTAGAGGCGCAGCAGGACGCCCATCGCAAGGTCGGCGGCAATTTCAGCACTATGCGCGGCATCGCCGGCATCGCTGACAATCGCGGCCGTCTCACTGCGCGTCCCGGCGAGCAGCCCTGCCGCCCGGCCACCGACGTGAACCCAATCGTTGCTCTCGAGTTTGTCGACATCACCGAGGCCCGCGACGATGAAATGCTTGGCCGGCATGCCGGTGGGTGCCGGCACCGAAACCTGGCGCTTGGCCTGGCCCTTGAAATCGACGACGCCTCCTGCTGCTGTAAGCTGGCCGTCGAGTTGCTGATTGATCTTGGCGGCTGCGCGACCGAGTTTCATGGACGATGCCGCAAACAGCAGGTTCGTTGCGGGCAATTCCGCATCGAATCCGGCAAACTCGATTGTAGGCGTACCACCCATGGAGGTCTCCGATTATTGAAGCTGTTCGTTGGCTGAATTCGAACCAAACCTATCGGTTCTGAAGCCAAACACAACTTATCTTTCGATTCCTGCAGGCAACAACCGGATGGCGCGCGACAGTCGGGGACGACAAGCAGCCGAATTTCGGCCATCGTCCTGTGTGAGGGCTGAAGATCAGGGGCGGGCTGAAGCAATTGGACGGATGAACATCACCACCAGATATGTGTTCCGCCAAACGCTGTCGGCGATGGTGCTTATCCTGCTGTCGCTGAGCGCAGTGGTCTGGATCGCTCTCGCCCTGCGCCAGCTCAAGCTGGTCACCACCAAGGGCCAGGACACCCTGACCCTGATCCAGATCACGACATTGGCACTGCCCGGACTGATGGCGCTGATCGCGCCCGTCGCGCTGATGATCGCAGCCATTCATGTCATCAACCGGCTCAATGCAGACAGTGAATTGATCATCCTTTCGGCATCAGGCGCCAGTGCCTGGCGGCTTGCCCGTCCCCTGCTCTACCTTGCCCTCATCGTCACCATCGTACTTGGGTTGTCGAACCATTTCGTCATGCCCTGGTCGCTGCGCATGTTGCGTGAAAAGATCATCGAGGTGCGTTCCGACCTGCTCACTCAGGTGCTGCTGCCGGGCCGCTTCTCGACGCCCGAAAAGGGCGTTGTCGTGCATATCCGCGATCGGCGCTACGACGGCACGCTCGAGGGCATCCTGATGCACGACACGCGCAAGGAAAATGAGTCGATAACATACCTGGCCGAAAGCGGCCGCATGACCAAGCTTGCCAGTGGCTCGAGTTTCCTGACCATGTCGAACGGCCATATCCTGCGTGCGCGCCGGCTGGACGAGCCGCCTGAAATGCTCACATTTGCGCACTACGCCATCGATCTCGAGCGCTTCGAACGCAAACTCGACCACAACGTCTGGCGCCCGCGCGAGCGCTATTTTTCCGAACTCGTGAACCCCGATCCGAACGAGCCCAGCTATCAGCGCAACCGCGGCCACTTCCGCGCCGAGTTGCATGAGCGCTTTGCCAGCCTGCTCTATCCCTTCATGTTCGTGCTGATCATCGTCGCCTTCGTCGGTCAGGCGCAGTCGACACGCCAGAACCGATTTGCGGCAACGGCGTCCGGATTCTTCGTCGCTGCCGGCTTTCGATTGGGCGGTCTTGCTGCCAATAATATCGTCGTCCTGAGCGCAAGCGCGACGCCACTAATCTATATGGTGCCGTTGAGCGGTATCGGGCTGGGCTTGTGGTGGCTGCTGAACCCGCAGCCGGCGCAGGCTTCGAGCACGTCTTCGAACGCCTGGCTCGATGCGCTCGGAGATCAGGTCACAGCCCTTGGCAATCGCATTGGGCTCAGCCGCCCGGCGGCTTGAGGTGGAGCCCGAACGCACCGCAAATCCAGCCGAACTGAAGCCAGCCGTTACTGATAGCATGACGTCCCACCTGGCACCCTGTCAACCGATACATCGCGCTCCGGCTACTGTTCGCGTGGCGATCGGCGGAGCGTTCTTCGCTATGTGCCGGGCTGATCTATATGATCGATTTCATGTCGAAATGCTGCGTCAGGCGGGCAAATATGGCGGCGCCAGCCTCGCTACCGATGCTGCCTTGGATCACACTGCTGCGATTGCCGGCCTATTCGGAAATCCTGCTGACCTTTGCAGTGCTCGGTCGGGAGTATATGGAACATTTGTCGGGCTCAGCCGCTCGCAGTGAACTCGCCGTAATGCGCGCAGGTGGCATGAGCGCATGGCAGTTCCTGGCACCCGGCGCCACATTGTCAGCCTTTGTTATCGGTATGGTTCGCAGTTGCCGCTCTATAATCCGCTGGCAGCGACGGCACGTGCCGAGGCTGAGCGTCTGCTACGCGGAGGTACGTTCGGCAAGACATCGGATTTTCTTGAGCCAACAAAGCGGGTTGCCGTGGATGCGCCAGGACGGCAATGACGGCCCTTCCGTGATTTGGGCGGCGACAGTGCGAGTCGACAATGGTCTGTACAACTCATCCACGTGTGCGGATCCTGCAATACGACTCGCAACAACAAGCTATGTCAGGAACGCATTCAACGGCAAGAAGTGCGCGCCTTCAAGATGGCCATTGGATTGTCGAGGATGGTTGGGTGGTTCGCCCGGGCGAGCCGCCGCAGACCCTTCGCAAGATATGCGGTGCCCACTTATCTGTCACCGGACAGGGTTCAGGACGCCATGGGCTCGGTTCGTTCACTTTCGTTCTGGGAGCTGCCAACTGTCATCGATCTGGCCGAGCAGTGCTGGTCTCAAATCAGCCCCCTACCACATCCAATTTCAGCAGCTGCTTGTCTCGCGGCCTTTCCTGCTCGCGTTAATGGTTCTTTTAGCAGGTACTGTGTCGTTGAAGTCATTCCGATCCGGGGGCGTTCAGACTATGGTTGTTGCTGGGATTTCTGGGGGGCATTGGCTTCTTCTTGATGGTTGAAGTGTCCCGACAAATTGGAGTGGCTGGATTGGTGGCCCCGTGGGTTGCGGTTTGGGTACCAATTCTGGTCGCGTATGCCTTTGCAACGACATTGCCATTACTCCATCAGGAGGATGGCTAATACGTGCTGCGTGATGGGACCGAAACAGGGAATGAGCGGCTTGACCGTGCAGATAGCGGCCAATCGCGAAAGCGCACGGTGGCCAGATGTTGGCGTGCGAAGCGCTGTTGCCTGCGCGCTGCTCCCGCCATGTCTGTTGCGTCGCCGCGCTGCTGCTGCTCAGCCTCTTTGCCCCTAGGTTATCCGCCAGCTTTTTCGCGCAGGATGTCTCCCCGGCGATAACAGCCAGGATTCGACGGGCAAGCCTGCAGTTTAAGCGGTCTCGTTCCCCCTTCCCAAGAACCCACCAAAGATAGACCGCTGCGCAGCCTTTATATTTGCAGGGAGATGAGTTGATTTACGACAATGCCGGCCAGCGGGTCACCGCTCGTGGCAATGTCGAAATTTATTACAACAACTACATCCTGACCGCCGACAAGGTCGTTTACGATCAGACGGTCTAGTCAGCTGACGGCGGCACGGCAATGTCGTCCTGCGAGAGCCAGGCGGCGCAAAGACCACCAGCCGAGCGCATCTGGTCCTGACGGATGATTTCCGCGATGGCTTTGTCGAGGCTCTGAGTTTTACGACGAGTGACGAATTCTCAAGCATCACAGCTGAGCCGCGCAACGCGCCGCGAAGGCAATGTAACCGAGTTTGAAAACGGTAAGTTCACACCGTGCCGGTCGGCGCCGGGAACACCACCGTTGCCTGGTGCATTTCCGCCAAACGTGTCGATCCACGACCAGAAGGCGCAAGACAATCACGGTATCGAAGACGCTGCGTTCGAGATTGTTCGGCGTGCCAGTGCTCTATATCCCCTACTTCGAGCACGCTGATCCGACGGTGAAGCGCAAATCAGGCTTTCCTCGCGCCAAACCTCTCGGACACTCGAACGATCTCGGCTATATGTCGGAAGTGGCGTATTATCTTCGCGTTGGCGTCCGAACTACGATTTCGACCTCTGCGCCCGACGCTATACCACCGAACAGGGCATTCTATGGCGGGGCGAGTTCCGCCATCGCATCGCGAGTCGGCTCAGATCGCCGGGCAGTACAATGTCAAACTGGCCGGCATTGACCAGGACATCAGAGACCTGCCCCAAGATGCCCAGATTGCCAATCCCGATCTCGACGGTTTTCGCGGCAGCTTGAAGACGGTCGGTTCAAATTCTCGCTGGCGTCTTGGTGGAACCTTCGGCTGGGACGTTACTGCTCGAAAGCGACGATGCCTTCCGCCGCTTCTACAAGCTCGACAACATTCTGCACACCGACCGCGTCAACAAGCGTCTATTTGAAAGGCCTGAGTGATCGCAATTATCTGGCGGTGACAGGTTATCATTTTGGCGGACTTCTGATTTTCCGATGAAGATGTCTCCAACAGCCTCGTGCATCCACGGTCTTCGACTGGAACTACGTCGTTGGAGCGCCCTGTGTTTGGCGGCGAACTCAGTTGGAACGTGAACGCTGTCAGCCTGACCCGTGAGCAGGACTTCCAGCGACGGATCCAACGTGAACTGAGGTCGGTTCGATTCGGTTACGCAACCGGGCCTCGAGCTGACGTCCAACTGGCGGCGCAAACTCATGGACCGGATCGGGATAACCTACACACCGTTTGCCAACTTGCGTGGCGATGTCGTCTCATCCTACAAGGACGCGGTAAACCCGCTCAACCGACCAACTCGTGCGTAGAAAAACACGGTGACCCGGGGTACCGCCAGCCGCCGGTCGTACTTGATCTCCTACCCCTGGATCAAGCACACGGCATACGCCTCACACACCATTGAGCCTATTGCCCAGATCATCGCCCGCGCCAGCAAGCGTTGGCTCAGCAGAACGGTCTGCCGAATGAGGATGCGCGCAGCCTAGTGTTCGACGATACCAATCTGTTTCGAACTGGACAAACACTCGGGCTTTGACCGCCTGGAAACCGGCACACGGGCCAACGTCGGCCTGCAGTACACCTTTCAACTGAACACTGGCGGTTACGCCCGCCTGCTCGCCGGCCAGAGCTTCCATATTGCGGGGCACAACAACTACGCCGACGCCATCGGCAACGAGCCGACCAACGACATCACCGGCCCGCGCAACCCAAGCCACACCGGCGATGCCGGTCTCGACACCTGGCGCTCGGACTACGTGCTCGGCGCCTACATGGCTCCCAACTCCAACGTCCGCTTCGTTGGTCAGGCCCGCTTCGACGAAACCAACTTCAACCTGCGGCGCACGGATTTCTATGCGACCGGCAACTATGGTCCATTGGTTGCACAGCTTTCTTATTCCTACACCGCTCCCGACTCGTCGGTCGATGACACGTCAGCCCAGCAGGATATCGTGGCGAGCCTCTGGCTGCAGCTCAGCGATCGCTGGTCGCTCGGCGGCATGATTCGCTACGATATCGACGAGGACGACGTCCGCCAGGATGCCCTGTCACTGCGCTATGCCGACGAGTGCCACGTGCTGACGGTCACCTATGTCGACTCGAACATCGCCGACATCGCAAACGGCATCAATAAAGATCAGTCGATCATGTTCCGCTTCGAGTTCAAGCATCTCGGCGATTTCCGCTACAAGACCAACGTGCTCGATTTCGACGGCGCCGACAAACAGTAGCCATGAAATCTCGGTCTGCTCGGATTTTGCTGCCTGGACAACGCCTTAGTACGACCAGATAATGGTGATGTCCAAACATGCAACCACCGTTGTCAATCGCGCGCCAGCCAGGCCAGGGTACCCATTTCGAGTGTTGAATGTAGGTGTCCCATTGCCGAGGCGCCTCTCACAACCCCACGGGACGACAGTTGAGCCATGACACTCCATTTCACCGAATCCCTGAGTGAGACACCAGACCGAACCGCCGGTTCGCGGTGGCTGGCCATGCCTGGGCTTGCAACTCTGGTGTTCGCAGCCACAGTCGCTCTGCCGGCCCATGCCCAGTTCAGCGATGGCGCCGTGATCGTTACGGTTCCCTCGGATCCTGAGCCCGAGGCGAGCACGAGACCGAAATCCAAACCAAAGCCCGCGGCTAAGCCGGCTCCGCGCAAGCGGGCAAGTCGTAGCGCCCGACGGGCACCGCCTCGCGCGCGCCCAACACCAAGAGCCAGCCAGGTCAAGATAGCAGTCCTCGTCAACGATGACCCGATAACCCAATATGATATATCGCAGCGCGCCAGTTTGCTCGCGGGTCAGGCCGCTGTCGGCCAGAAAGCGAAGGCCAATTTCCAGAGCCTGATCAAAAGAAAGAGCACGAACGAGCGCCTGCGCGCCATCCTGAAGGAAACCATCGATGCCAACCGTGGTCGGAGCCGCGAACAGGTTCTGAAAGCCTTCGAAAAGCGCAAGCGGGCTTACGCACGTTCCCTGCAGGAGCAGGCGGTCAAGATGGCACGCAGCAGTGTGCTGCCCGGCCTCAAACGCAAGGCGATTGACGAACTGATCGATGAACGCTTGAAACTGCAGGCCGCCAAGCAGGCGAAAGTGCTCATCGGCGATAGCGAGGTCGACAGGGTTCTGAGCGGCATAGCCAAGCGCAACAACCTGTCGCTGTCGGCTTTCAAGGCGCAGTTGCGCCGCCAGGGCGGTGACATCAACGCCATGCGCGCGCGCATCCGTGCCTCGATGTCTTGGATGCGGCTGGTCAACGCCAAGTTTGGCCGGTTGGTCGACATCAACCAAAAGGCCATCGATGAATCGGTGTCGATCGGTAGCAGCGCCGACAAGGTGAGCCTGCACCTGCATCGCCTGGTCTTCAAATTGCCCGCCAAGATCGACCAGCGCACCATGGCCCAGCGCATGCTCGAAGCTGAACAGCTGCGTGGTCAGTTCAGCGGCTGTCAGACGACCAGGACACTCGCCAAAGGTGCTCGCAACGTTGTCTTCCAGGACCTTGGCTACAAGGTTGCAACCGCGGTTGCCGAACCGACCCGGTCGCTGCTGCTCAACTCGCGCGACGGCGAGATGGCACCGCCAGTAGCGACGCCGGATGGTGTCACGCTCTATGCTGTCTGTGCGCGCCGCTCGGGCGCCAAGAGCCTGGCAGCCCGTGATGCCGCACGCCGAAATCTGCAGCAAAAGGGCACCGAGATCTATGCCCGCAAGTACCTGAGCGATCTGAGACGCGAAGCCCACATCGAATACCGCAATTGATGGCCGAACGACTGGCATTCGACGGCCTTGCCCCGCTTCGCGATGTGATCCGCGCGCATGGCCTGAATGCCAAAAAGAGCCTCGGCCAGAACTTCATTCTCGACCTCAACCTGACCGCCAATATTGCCGCACTCGCCGGTGACCTGCGCGACCGCGTCATTGTCGAAGTCGGACCGGGACCGGGCGGCCTGACGCGGGCACTCCTCCATGCCGGGGCGGCCAAGGTAATTGCCATCGAGCGCGATGAGCGTTGTCTCGGTGCGCTTGCCGAAATCTCAGAGCATTGGCCGGGCCGCCTAATCGTGCGCAACGATGATGCGCTGGGTGTCGATTGGCGGGTGTTGCTCGAACCTCATGGCACGTCCGACCGCAAGCCGTTGCTGATAGCCAATCTGCCGTATGGCATCGCCACCAAATTGCTCATTGGCTGGCTCGAAACGGAACCCTGGCCACCCTGGTTCGAAACCATGACACTGATGTTTCAGCGCGAAGTCGCCGAACGTATCGTCGCCCAGCCATCAACCAAACCCTACGGCCGCCTGTCGGTCATTGCCCAGTGGCGAACTCACTGCGACATTGCCATGACGCTCAAACCGGAGGCGTTCACGCCGCCGCCTAAAGTTGCATCGGCCGTCGTGCGCTTCACACCGCGTGAGGCTCCCTCACCGCCGGCCGCCGTTGCTGAACTCGCGCGCGTCTCGCATGCGATTTTCGGCCAGCGGCGCAAGATGCTCAGGGGTTCATTACGGGCGCTGTTTGCGGAACCGGAGGCCGTGCTCGGCGAGCTTGGCATCGATGCGACGGCACGCGGCGAAACGCTGAACGTCGCCCAGATTGCATCTCTCGCACTGGCCCTGCAGCGAACCAGAGGGAGTAGCGTTTCGTGACGCTGACCGTTTTCCTTGCTGTGCTGCTGGCAGCCCTGCTGCATGCATCCTGGAACGCCATGGTCAAGAGCGGCGCCAGCAAGCAACTCGCCATGGCCGCCGTCGTGATCGGGCATGCTCCGTTCGGTGTACTGGCAGTCGTGTCGTCACCAACACCGACCCTCGCTTCATTGCCGTGGCTCGCAGCCGGCGTCGTGTTGCATGTCGGTTATCAGTTGTTCTTGTCGGGTTCCTATCGCCTGGGTGACCTGACCCAGGTCTATCCGCTGGCACGCGGCAGTGCGCCACTCATTGTCGCCGCCGTCTCGGCCCTGGTCCTGAGTTCGCCGCTCAGCCATACCGAGCTTGCAGCCGTCGGCCTGATCGCGCTCGGCATCATAAGCCTCAGTCTTGTCCGGCGCGGGGACGGGCAGCGCAACCTACGCGCGACGGCGCTTGCCTTGGTGACGGGCTGCTTCATTGCCTGCTACTCGATCGTCGACGGGCTCGGCGCCCGCGAAGCTGGCACGGCGCTTGGTTTCTACGGCTGGCTTGCGATCGCCAATGCGATCATCTTCGCCGTAATAACCAGGGTGCAGACACCGGATGTCTGGCAACGGTTGCCGCGCGAAGGTTGGCAGTTGTGCCTGTTCGGTGGCGGTGCGTCATTCGCTGCCTACGCACTCGTTATCTGGGCTTTCACTGAGGCACCCATCGCCCTCGTCACTGCCTTACGTGAGACCTCAATCGTGTTCGCACTTCTGATCGGCGTGTTCGTGCTGAAGGAGCGGCTCGATCTGGCGAAGGTGTTCTCGACGATGACGACACTTGCCGGCGTCGTACTCTTGCGTACCGGCACCGGCGAAACCTGAGCCAGCGCACGATCAGGCGATCGGTCCGCTGTCTCAAAGTGATGATTGCAGGCGCCGCACGAAGCCCGGCAGTCCCATCTGGCGTTCGCGCTTGTGGCGTTCGGCGGTCAGGATCGCCTGCAGGGCGGCGGAGCTCTTTTCGAGATCGTCATTGACGATCACATAATCGTATTCCGCCCAGTGGCTGACCTCATCGGAGGCCCGGGCCATGCGGGCCGCCATCACCTTGGCACTATCCTGAGCCCGGTCGTGCAATCTCTCTTCAAGCGTCTTGGCCGACGGCGGCAACACGAACACGCGCACCAGATCCTGCGCCATGGTTTCGGCGATCTGCTGGGCGCCCTGCCAGTCGATATCGAACAGCAGGTCCAAACCATTGGCGAGCGCATCCTCGACAGGCCCACGCGGCGTGCCGTAGAAATTGTCGAAGACCTTCGCCCATTCGAGCAATTCACCAGCGTCGCTGGCCCTTTTGAAGGTTGCCTCATCGACAAAGTAGTAATCACGCCCCTCGACCTCGTCGGCGCGCGCTGGCCGGGTTGTCATCGAGACCGACAGGCGGATCTGGCTGTCGCTCGCCAGCAGGCGGCGCGCCATCGTGGTCTTGCCGGCACCTGAGGGTGACGACAGGATGAGCAGCAGACCTCGGCGCGCCACCGTCGCCGGACTATCGTGACCATCCTCATTCAATGTTCTGGACCTGTTCACGCATTTGGTCGATCACCGACTTGAGCTCGAGGCCGAGCTTCGTGATCTCCGTATCATTCGACTTGGAGCACAGTGTATTTGCTTCCCGGTTAAATTCCTGTGTCAGGAAGTCGAGCCGCCGACCGATGCTGGCGCCGGCAACCAGCAGATCCCTGGCCGCTGCAATATGCGCCCTGAGGCGCTGTAGCTCTTCTTCGACATCTGCCTTGGTTGCAAGCAGCACGGCTTCCTGGTGCAGGCGCGCCTCATCAAGACTGATACTGCGATCATCCAGCAGACGCTCAACAGCACTCTTCAAGCGCCGGGCTATGGCGTCAGCCGTCCGCGCCGGCGATGCTTCGACCGCGATAACGATCTTCGATATGCGCTCTAACTGTTCGTTAACGATCTGCTCAAGTCGCCGTCCTTCGTCCTGCCGGGCGGCATTGAGCCCATCAAGCGCTCTTTCGAGGTCTGCGAGTTGCGCTGCCTCGCGGGCCTCGCGCACGGCTTCGTCTTCCACGACCTCGGCTGCATCAAGGACGCCGCGCAAGGAAAGCAGCCCCTCGACAGATGGCGGCGCGGCACCGATACGCTCGCGCAAACCGTCAGCCAGTTTCAGGATCTGCTCGAGCGCTGCCTCGTTGACAACGATCTCCGTGGCGTTGGCGGATCGGCGTTGCAGCAATTGTAGATTGACGCTGCCTCTCGCCAGTCGCTTGCCGGCCAATTCCCGCGCCCTGGGCTCGATGCGTTCGCCACCTGTCGGCAGCCTGAACCGCAGGTCGAACCCGCGGCCGTTGACGGAGCGCACCTCCCAGTACCAGCTCGCACTATCATCCCCACCGTCGACCCGTGCAAAACCGGTCATGCTCCGGACTGTCATGGCCGTTCCTTATGCTGCCGCCCTGATTGAGCGACTTTCTATCGCCGACAGCTGCAAGGAACAAGCGAGCCGAAACGCTTTGTGCCGGCGGGAGGTCGCTTGGCGTTTCCGGATTTAGCCGGAATCGCGACTAGAGCGCCGGGCGATAAATGTGCAACGCTTCATGACCTCTGGCGGTTCATTCGGGCAAGCGACGCAACGCACCCGATGGGCCGCCAGAGGTCACCCGAAGGGCCGGACGCATTTGGCCGCTGGCGGCGTCGCGCGCCGCTTGTGATACCCGTATCACGGCACAACACGCTCCTGGCCAGCGGTCAAATCCGTCTCGGTGAAGCGTTGCACATTTATCGCCCGGCGCTCTAGCCCGATCGGATGGAACCGCATAGCGGTTCTGTTCCGAGCGGATACTCTATCTGTTTCATATCTAGAGCAATTTCCATCCGACCGGACGGTATCGAATTGTCCACACCCGCTTCCGTCCGGTCGGATATTGCTCTAGGGAATGCAGACGACCCGCCGCGTTGCGGCGCCCTCGGAGGCCGGCCGTTAAGACGAATAGCCGTGAGAGAAAAGACAGATAGATCGATTTCCGCATAAGTCGGAAATGATCTAGTGATCTGGACCTGACAGTTGATTCCCGTCCCGTATCCAAACTCCGCGTCATCCCCGCGCAGGCGGGGAACCCAAGCAAACCTCAGCAAACTCTGTGCCGCTGGTGACATGCTTGGGTTCCCGCCTGCGCGGGAATGACGGAGCGGTGTGTGGCGAGTGGGTACTAACCGTTTGGTTTGGAACACTAGCGCTGGGGACGGCGTACCGGCAGGGGAACGAGTTGCTCATCACCGGCCTGACCGGGGCTCAACGCGAGCCTGCTGGCATGCGGATTGTTGATCAGGCGCGGTGCAGGCCCGCCCGCCGCGCCGCTTGGCCGGGTCGTAACAGTTGCCACGGCCGGTGTCTGAACCGCACCCTGATCTGTCGCCTGCTTGGCGCGTTCTGCTTCGTTGGCGCGAATTTCACGCTCGATCTTGCGCCAATTGGCAACCGCACGCTCATGCTGTTCGAGCGTCTCTGAAAAGATGTGGCCACCTCGGCCATCAGCCACGAAGTAAAGTTCATTGGTCTGAGCCGGATGCAGCACCGCTTCGATCGCACGCCGCCCCGGGTTGCAGATCGGCGTCGGCGGCAGCCCGTCGATTTGATAGGTGTTGTAGGCGGTCTTCTTGCCAATGTCCGAGCGGAAGATTTTGGAGCCCCATTCAACCTTCGGTCCATGCTTGCCATAGAGAATTGTCGGATCCGACTGCAGGCGGATATTGCGCTTGAGGCGGTTGATGAAGACCGCAGCCACACGCTTGGGATCATCGCGCGGCCCACTCTCCTTCTCAACGATAGAGGCGAGGACCAGCGCTTCTGCAACATCGCGTAGCGGTAGATCAGGGTCGCGCGCTTCCCAGGCCGCATTCAGGAATTTCGCCTGTTCTTCACGCAGCATTTCCAGAATCTGCGCGCGCGGCGTGTTGCGCGGCACCCGAAACGTCTCCGGCAGCAGCCCGCCCTCCGGTGGCACCTGAGTGATGTTGCCCGACAGGCTCGCATCGTTGAGCAATCGCTTGACGATATGGTGGCTGGTCAACCCTTCAGGAACCGTCACCGAGTGCAGCACGGCCCGACCTTCGGTCAGCGTCTTGATGATCTGGCGCACCGAACTCTTCGGCTCGATTTCATATTCGCCCGCCTTCATGTGGCGCTCTGGCTGGCCGGACATGCGGGCCACCACGTTCTGCGACATGACCTGGGCGAGAAAGATCGTCTGACCCGAGATCGCACCGTGTTGCTCGAGGCGCTCGGCAATCATCCGCGTGCTGTCGCCAACCGGAATGATGACGTTGCGACGTTCTGCAAGCGGTCCCGGCGCGTCGACCGCCTCGCTGAACCAGGCAAGAACACCTGCGAACGCGATCATGACCATGAACAGTAGTGTGAGGATACCGCTCAATAGTCGTGTCAATCCGCGCATTCGTCCTGCCCCTCTCTTTCGCCTGCGCCCGGCTGGCCGTCGCGGGGCCCGCGTCGGCTCGATCTCTTCGGCCGGACTGCGCGGCAACTGCCCGGGGCGCGCCTGCCACAAATTGGGTGCAATGTGACGTTGGCTCACAGAACAATCTCACTTGCCGTTGAAACCAGCCCTGCCCACCGCGAATGTCCGCTTTGTCTGTGCGAACAACTGGCGATAACATGACCAAAAAAATATGGCAAAAGGGCGCGTTAGACGGAGTCAGTGTGCCGATCAATGAAGAAGCGCCAGGGCTGGGCGGGTTGGCAGCGGTGGCTGGAAACTAAAGGCATCGCGACAATTATCAAGCGACCTGACGCATGACCAGCGACGCATTGGTGCCGCCGAAGCCGAATGAATTGGAGAGTACCGTGTTGATTTCCTTCTGCTTCGCCTCGTTCGCTACCAGGTCGATGGCCGTCTCGACCGATGGATCGGTGAGATTTATGGTCGGCGGTGCAACATTGTCGCGTATGGCAAGAACCGAGAAAATCGCCTCGACAGCACCGGCAGCACCGAGCAAATGGCCGATCGCCGATTTCGTCGAAGACATCATCAGATCGCCGGCAGCATTGCCAAACAGGCGCTCGACCGCCCCGAGTTCGATCTCATCGCCCATCGGTGTCGATGTGCCGTGCGCATTGACATAATCGATATCGGAAACAGAAATGCCGGCACGCTTGATGGCGGCGCGCATGCAGCGCTCGGCTCCGGCACCATCTTCGGCCGGTGCCGTGATGTGATAGGCATCGCCTGAGAGGCCATAGCCGATCACTTCGGCGTAGATGCGAGCACCGCGTGCCTTCGCGCGCTCGTATTCCTCGAGCACGACGACGCCTGCACCCTCGCCCATCACAAAGCCGTCGCGCCCGGCATCATAGGGCCGCGAAGCAATCGTCGGGCGATCATTATAGCCAGTCGACAGTGCCCGGCAGGCGGCAAACCCGGCAAGCGCAATCCGGCAGATCGGGCTTTCCGTTCCTCCGGCCACCATCACGTCGGCATCGCCGAGGGCGACCAGGCGCGAGGCATCGCCGATCGCATGAGCGCCGGTCGAGCACGCCGTCACGACGGAATGATTGGGTCCCTTTAGACCGTGCTTGATCGAGACATAGCCTGAGGCGAGGTTGATGAGGCGGCCCGGAATGAAGAACGGGCTGACGCGGCGCGGGCCCTTTTCGTTCAAGAGCAGCGAGGTCTCGGCAATGCCTTGCAGACCACCAATGCCTGAGCCGATCAGGACGCCGGCATCCAAGCGCTCGTCATCGCCATCGAACACGTCACCCGCATCGGCAATGGCCTGATCAGCAGCAGCAACCGCGTAGACGATGAAGTCATCGACCTTGCGCTGTTCCTTCGGCTCCATCCATTCGTTGGCGTTGAAGGTGCCGTCGCTACCGTCGCCGCGCGGAATGAAACTTGCGATCTGGCAGGAAAGATCCGAGACCTCGAACTCTTCGACCCGGCGCGCGCCGCTCTCGCCCGCCAACAAGCGCTGCCATGTCTTCTCAACGCCGCAGGCAAGCGGCGTCACCAAACCCAAACCGGTGATAACGACGCGTCGCATGCGTTCCCCGATCCTTGTGTTTCTTCATGAGGCGATGGTCGGCCACATCGTGCCGACCGTCCGGTCGTCTAACCTGAACGCCTACGTTGCCGGTCTTACAAGGAACAATAGCTTCTCGATGTCCCGGCGCCAACGCCAGACGTTGAAAATGCCGGCAATAATCCGAGATCCGGCACGATCGGCATTCGTCGAACCGTGCGCAGGTCGCACCCGGCGGCCAGTTGCGCCGGCTTAGGCGGCGCTGGCGTTGCTTTCCAGGAATTTTACGGCATCGCCGACGGTCAGGATGTGCTCGGCCGCATCATCCGGAATCTCGCAGCCGAATTCTTCCTCGAACGCCATGACGAGTTCGACCGTATCCAGGCTGTCGGCGCCCAGATCATCGATAAAGGAAGCGTTTTCGCTGACCTTTTCTTCTTCGACACCGAGGTGCTCGACGACAATCTTTTTCACGCGCTCCGAGACATCGCTCATTCTTTTCTCCAACCTTTGTGCTGAACCCGCCCCGATTACGGTTCCTGGGCACCATTCATTGTGACACGACCTAGAAGCATCGAGCCCTTAACCGGGCCCGATTGCTGGCGCATACGCCGCTCACCGCAACTCACGCGATATGACCGAACGGCCAGTTAACACACTTCATTTGCCTTGACCAGCACCCAAACCGCCTTGTTCAAGGCCCCCGGAAACCGGCACGTTTCAAGCCATTTTGGACTGGCCCGTCACTCGGACTGTTCCGGCAATTCAGCTACGGCGCTGGCAGAACTTCGTCCCGGTGCCGGGCACAACCGCTTCTTCGCTAGATCATGATCATGCCGCCGTTAACGTGCAGCGTCTGTCCCGTCATGTAGCGCGCTTCATTGCTCGCCAGATAAACCGCTGCCGCGGCAACGTCTTCCGGTGTGCCGAAGGTCTGGGCCGGGATTGCGCCCATGATCTCCGTGGTTTGCTTTTCGTTGAGCACATCCGTCATCGCGGTTTTGATGAAACCCGGCGCAATGCAGTTCGCCGTGATGCCGCGCGAAGCCGCCTCGCGTGCCAGCGATTTGGTCATGCCGATCATGCCCGCCTTGGATGCGGCATAGTTGCCCTGGCCCGGATTGCCGATAATGCCGCTTACGGATGAGATATTGATGATCCGCCCATAGCCCGTCTTGGCGCGCATCATCGAGCGTGCAGCGGCCCGCATCAGCATGAACGTCGACGTCAGGTTGACGGCGATGACGTCGTCCCACTGTTCGTCCTTCATAACCATGAACAAGTTGTCCTTGGTAAGGCCCGCGTTGTTCACGAGAATATCGAGCCGGCCCATCTTCTCGATCGCAGCATCGATGAGGCCGGCGACCGCTACCTTGTCTGCAAGATCACAGGGCACAGCATGGGCGCGCTCACCAAGCTCTGCGACCAGAGCCTCGAGCTTGTCCTGCTGTCGGCCCGAGGCGACGACGGTTGCTCCCTGGGCATGAAGCGCCCGCGCAATCGCGCCACCGATGCCGCCGGTTGCCCCGGTGACCAGTGCCATCTTGTCGTTGAGTTCGAACATGCCGTCTTTCCTTTGACTTCGTGCACATTTCACCACCGGTGCGGAACCGACCGCAACCAGGATGCACATCTCAATTCATGCAGAGAGCTGTTCGGCGATGGTCCGGACATCGTCGGGCGTACCAACCGGTGTTGCCCGGGCCGAACGCTCGATACGCCGGGCAAGACCTGAGAGCACCTTGCCGGCGCCAAGTTCGTAAAAGTCAGTGACGCCACCGGCGATCATCGCCTCGGTGCACTCGCGCCAGCGCACCGTTCCGGTAACCTGTTCGACCAGGCATTGGCGGATCTCGTCCGGACTGCTGAGCGGGCCGGCCCTGACGTTGGCGATGACGGGTACAACCGGTGCATGGATCGCAACTTCACCCAGCGCCTCGGCCATGACATCGGCGGCGGGCTGCATCAGGGCGCAATGAAAGGGGTGCACTGACCGGCAATGGCACCGCGCGTCGCACACCGAACTCCTTGCCGATCTCCTGAACCCGGTCGATGGCAGCCTTCGAGCCTGAGAGGACGACCTGGGTCGGTTCGTTGTCATTGGCAACCTGGCAGACTTCACCGCCCTGGCGAGCTGCATCCGCGACCTGGTTCGCGACATCGATGCCGACACCGAGCAGGGCCGCCATCGCCCCCTCGCCAACCGGGACGGCCGCCTGCATCGCCTCGCCGCGCCGACGCAACAATCGCGCCGCATCGCCGATCGAGAACGTGCCGGCAGCGGCTAGTGCCGAATATTCTCCAAGCGAATGGCCGGCGACAAACTTGGCGTGATCCGCCACCTTGATGCCGAAGGCTTCATCCAGGACCCGGACGACAGCCATCGAGACGGCCATCAGGGCCGGCTGGGCATTGGCGGTCAGCGTCAGGGTCTCTTGCGGGCCCTGGCTAATGATTTCCGAAAGCTTCTCGCCGAGGGCCTCGTCAATCTCTTCGAAGACGGCTCGCGCCGCCGGAAACTCTGCCGCCAGGGCCTGGCCCATACCAACCTCCTGGCTGCCCTGGCCTGGAAAGATGAAAGCGTTCGCCATAGGTTGTATCTCGACCGTTGATGAGGATCAGTCTCGCGGCTAGTGCTCCGACCCGCCACATGTTCAGCGTTTAGCCATGGCGTCTCGGCGGGTGTCAAGTTTCGGGGCTGCGGCTTTGCCGATCAGACTGACAAACACACGCAAACTCGCCCTTGCCAATACCGCCCAATCCTGCCTATATGCGCGCTTCGCTCCGGCTGGGGGCTGAACATGGAGCCTGATCTGCGATCAGGCAGGGCATGCCGCCCGGTTCATGGTGTCTCCGCTCCACGAGGTCTGCGAACAGAGCCTTTCCTAACCGTTTTCATGAGGGCTCGTGCAGAGGCTTTGCGCCGGGACAACTGCGAATGCAACGATCAGGAAAGGCTTCAAGCCATGCCGCTCTACGAGCATGTGTTTTTGACGCGTCAGGACACCTCCCAGCAGCAGGTGGACGCGTTAACCCAGGAATACAAGCAGATCATCCAGGATGGCGGCGGCTCCGTCGGACGCGCCGAGTATTGGGGCCTGAAAACGCTCGCCTACAAGATCAAGAAGAACCGCAAGGCTCATTACACGCATCTCAATATCGATGCGCCGCATGAGGCGGTTGCTGAAATGGAACGCCGTATGGGCCTCTCGACGGACGTCCTTCGCTTTCTGACGATCCGGGTTGATGCACATGAGAACGAACCGTCAGTCCAGATGAAAAAGGGCAGCGACCGCGACGATCGTCGTGGCGATCGCGGCCCGCGCGGTGGTCGCGGCGGTGGCCCGCGTGGTGGAGATGGTGGTTCGACCTACCGCTCCCGTCCCCCTCGCGATGACAACCCAAGCACCAAGACGGAGGGCTGATCCATGGCCGCACCAGCAGCCGGCGGCGGCCCGCGCCGCCCCTTCCATCGTCGCCGCAAGACATGCCCGTTCTCGAGCGACAACTCGCCGAAGATCGACTACAAGGATGTGCGCCTGCTCGGACGCTATGTCTCGGAGCGCGGCAAGATCGTACCGAGCCGCATTACGGCCGTTTCGTCCAAGAAACAGCGCGAGCTTGCCAAGGCAATCAAGCGGGCACGCTTCCTGGGGCTGCTGCCCTACGTGATCGACTGATCAGAGTATTACTCATCGAAGTGATCGCGACCCACGGCCGATAAAGGCGGTGCTGATGTTAGCGATCAGCAAAGGTTGGGGCGGAAACCTGCCGCCTCTAACCGCCTCAGTGCGGGACAGCTGTTCGAATGGATAAGCGTCTGCCCATAGCCGTCGGCGCCGGACTCGTCTCCGGCCTGCTGTTCATCGCCGCCGTCACCGGCGCGGTCACCAGCCTGATGGTGCTCGTCCTGCTCACACCGCTGCCGATTGCAATTGCCGGCTTCAGCTGGGGCTGGCTGTTCGGCCTGATCGCGGCTGCAACGGCCGCCGGTTTCCTGGCAATCGTCGGCACACTCACTGCCAGCCTCTTTCACTTCCTGCTGTTCGGTCTGCCCTCTGCGGTCGCCGTCTATTATTTGCTGCTCAGCCGCACGCACACCGATGCAGGCGGGCGCCAGGAAACCGAGTGGTATCCAATCGGCCGCGTGGCCTTCGCCATCGCGATTTTCAGCGGCACGATTGCCGCCGTCGCCCTCCTGTCACTGGGCAGCAGCATGCAGGAGTTGCAGGCGCATGTCGCCAAGGTCGTCGAGCGCATGATGGACGCCGACATACCCTGGCCGGGCGGTGCGGACAAGAAGCCGACGCCTGAGCAGATGCAGGACCTGATCACGCTGCTGACCGCATCGTTTTCGGCTGCCATTGCCGGCTTCTGGATGTGGCTGACGCTGTTCAACCTGTGGGTCGGAGCCAAGGTCGCGCGCGCCTCCGGCTTGCTTATCCGGCCCTGGCCGAACGTATCGATGGTCGCCTTGCCGCGCTGGGCGGGCCTGGTGCTGGCCGGCACGGTCGCGGCCTCGATGCTCGGTGACTATCCGGGGTTGATCGCAACCGGTTTCGCAACCGGCATCTTCATCGCATTCCTGCTGGTCGGCCTCGCGATCGTCCACAACGTCACCTGGAACCAGACCATGCGCCCGATCATTCTGGTTGGCGTCTACGCGTTCCTGATCTTCTTCAATCCGTTCTCGAGCCTGGCAATTGCCTCACTAGCCCTGTTCGAACCGTTCTTTCCGCTCCGCAACGCCGCTCACGGCGGCCGGCATGATCCGCCGAACCAATCGGCGAACGAGTGACACCAAACCAAATGCAGTAAAGAGAACCAGACCAACACAAGAAGGAAACAGCTCCCATGCAAGTCATCCTCCTCGAGCGCATCCGCTCGCTCGGCCAGATGGGCGACATCGTCACCGTTAAGAACGGCTATGCGCGCAACTTCCTGTTGCCCCAGGGCAAGGCACTACGCGCGACAGATGCCAACATGGCCCACTTCGAAACCCAGCGCGCCCAACTCGAAGCCCACAACCTGGAGCAGAAGAACGAGGCGGCAGCCGTTGGCGAACGCCTCGACGGCGAGGCATTCGTTGCCATCCGCCAGGCCGGCGATACCGGCCAGCTTTATGGCTCTGTTTCAACCCGTGACATCGCCGAACTCGTGACCGCCGGCGGCTTCACGATCGACCGTCGTCAAGTCGCCTTGCAGCAGCCGATCAAGGAACTCGGTCTGCACGAAGTCGAAATCTCGCTTCATCCCGAGGTCGACGTCAACGTCACGGTCAACGTCGCCCGCACCGAAGACGAAGCCGAGCGCCAGGCCCGCGGCGAAGACGTTACCGTGCTGCGGGATGAAGGCATCGAACTCGAAACGTTCGACCCTGACGCCGAAGAGGGTGAAGGCGGCCTCGAGGAACTGCCTGATTCCGGCGAAGACGAGCAGCCGTAGGGCTGACGCGTCTGACAAAGCATCAACGGACGCCGGTGGTGGCAGAAATAGGTAGCGCCTCGTGGCCGAACCATGGGGCACTTCCCTGCTCGGTATGATTCGCCACCGATTTCAATCCACCGCTACAACCCAATGTGCATACCGGGGATGACATCGCGGAAGGCATTCAACGCACAACTCGACGGTCCGTGAATCGCCTATGGCTTCGCTCATGACACAGCCAGCCACGACCCTCTCCGAACAACTCGCAGCCCAGATCGCCAGCGATGAGCCGCTCGCCATCCGTCAGGTGCCGCACAACATCGAAGCCGAGCAGGCATTGCTCGGTGCAATCCTCGTCAACAACGAAGCGATGGACCGCGTTGCAGGGTTCCTCGAAGCCCATCACTTCTATGAACCGATCCACCAGAAGATCTACGAGGTCGCGGCCAAGCTGATTTCGGCCGGCAAGCAGGCCACGCCGATCACCATGCGCACGTTCTTCGAGCACGAGGAGCCGATCGAAGCCGACCTCACCGTACCTCAGTACCTCGGCCGCCTGGCAGCGGGTCTGACGACGATAATCAGCGCCCTCGACTACGGCCGCACGATCTATGATCTCGCAACACGCCGTGCGCTGATTACGATCGGCAGCGACATCGTCAATACGGCATACGACTCACCCGTCGATGCCGAACCTGAGAGCCAAATCCAGGAGGCCGAAAGCCGGCTCTACGACCTGGCTGAAAGCGGCAAATACGGCCAGGGCTTCGTCACGTTCGGCAATGCGCTCACCGATGCCATCGACATGGCGAGTGCCGCCTATCAGCGCGACGGCCACCTCTCCGGCCTCGCCACAGGCCTCGTTGATCTCGATTCACGCATGGGTGGCCTGCAGCGTTCAGACCTTATCATCGTTGCCGGCCGCCCCTCTATGGGCAAGACGGCGCTCGCCACCAACATCGCCTATAACGTCGCCAAGAAATACCGCAGCGAGCACCAGCCCGACGGCTCGGAAGCAACCGTCGATGGCGGCATCGTCGGGTTCTTTTCGCTCGAAATGGCGGCCGAACAGCTCGCAACGCGCATCCTCTCCGAACAGGCGCAAATCTCGAGCCAGAAGATCCGCCGCGGCATGATCACGGAAGACGAATTCCGCCGTCTGGTTACCGCCAGCCAGGAGATGGCGCAGGTGCCTCTCTACATCGACCAGACAGGCGGCATCTCGATCGCCCAGCTTTCCGCCCGGGCGCGCAAACTCAAGCGCCAGCGCGGTCTCGACCTGCTCGTTGTCGACTACCTGCAATTGCTCACCGGCGGCAAGCGTAGCTCCGACAGCCGCGTCCAGGAGATCACGGAGATCACGACCGGCCTCAAGGCACTCGCCAAGGAACTCAACGTGCCGATCATCGCCCTCTCCCAGCTCTCGCGCCAGGTCGAGCAGCGCGAAGACAAGCGCCCGCAACTTTCCGATCTGCGCGAATCGGGTTCGATCGAGCAGGATGCCGATGTCGTCGCCTTCGTCTACCGCGAGGAATACTATGTCGAGCGCATGAAGCCGTCCGAAGGCACTGCCGAATTCACCGATTGGCAGGTCAAGATGGAGAGCGTCATCGGCCGCGCCGAGGTGATCATCGGCAAGCAGCGCCATGGTCCCGTCGGCACCGTCCCGCTTGCCTTCGAGGCCGAATTCACCCGCTTCGGCAATCTGGCCCGCGATATGGCACCGGCGTTCGATTGATGCTGCTATAGTGGCTGCTGGCCCACCTGGGTACTGTTTGGGATTTGCATTCGATCGGAACGAGCAATGTCCATAGTATTGATTACGGGCTGCAGCTCAGGTTTCGGGCTTGCTGCTGCAGTTGCGCTGGCCAAACGCGGCAACACCGTCGTCGCGACAATGCGGGATCTTTCCAAGGCGGATCGGCTCAAGCAGGCGATGGGCGATCACTCGTTTGAGCTCGTGGAGCTGGACATCACAAACAAAGTTTCGAGGCAGCAGGCCATCGCCAAAGCTTACGAGAAATACGGCCCGCTCGATATCCTGATCAACAATGCGGGCATCTTTTCAATGGGGGCTATGGAAGTCCTCGGTGAAGATAATTTGCGACGGCAATTTGAAACCAACGTTTTCGGAACATTCGCGCTGACCAACCTGGTGGTTCCGCAAATGCGCGAGCGCCGGTCGGGACGCATTGTCAATGTCACGTCTGCAGGTGCATTTCTCGCCCGGCAGTTCATGACGGGATATGCTGCCACCAAACACGCCATGGACGCGATCACGATCGGGCTCGACCTGGAACTCAAGCCCTTTAACATCCGTGTTTGTTCAGTGGCTCCTGTTCAGTACGGCACCGACATCGCAGACAACACCGCGAAGCCGAACGCGGATACCCCATACGGAAACGCACCAGTGGACCATTACAATGAATGGCATGAGATTGCCTCCAGCCGCCCAGACCTGTCGCCCGTGACCGATGCCATCGTCGATGCCGCGACCAGCAACGAGCCGAAACAGCGCTATCTAGTCGCGCCCGACAAACTGCCGATCATGAACATATTCGAAGCCAAGGTTCAGTTCGATGAGGAACGGCGGCGGGCAACGTAGGTCGGTTCAGGGATCTTAAGGGATGTGAATATGCCCCTTCGGGTTAATCTGTCATGGATCGGACAGCGATGAGCCGAACCTTCGCCAGCAGCACGGTCCCGGCCAAGGCGCGCGCCGTTCTCGAGATCAACCTCGATGCCCTGCGAGCCAATTGGGCCAAGCTCAATGTTGTCTCGGGCTCGGCGGAATGCGCCGGTGTCGTCAAGGCCGATGCCTATGGTCTGGGACTCGAAGAGATAGCAGCCGCCCTGGCGCGTGAGGGCTGCAAAACATTCTTTGTCGCCTCCGTCGATGAAGGCCAGCGCCTGCGCCGCATCGTGCCGGGTGCAACCATCTACGTGCTTGACGGCTTGCTCGCCGGCGCCGAGGATCACTATGCGGGCTTCGACCTGCGCCCCGTCCTCTCGAGCCTGCCGGAAATCCGCGACTGGGCCGCACATTGCCGCACGCACGGCAGGCGCCGGCCAGCCGCCCTCCAGGTCGACACCGGCATGAACCGGCTGGGCTTGCCAAACGACGAAGTCGACGCACTTTGCAGCGACGGTGCGATGCTCGATGATTTCGAAATCGCCCTGGTCATGAGCCATCTCTATAACGCCGACCTGCAAGCAGCGCCCGACAATCCGAAGCAGCGCGAAGCATTTGAAGCCCTCCGCAATCGTTTGCCGCAGGCCAAGGCGAGCCTTGCCAATTCCGGTGGCACATTCCTCGGGCCCGACTACCACTACGATCTCGTCCGCCCCGGCATTGCGCTTTACGGTGGCCGTGCCTTCGAGGGGGCGGCCAATCCGATGCGCCCGGTGGTGCGCCTCACCGCCCGTATCCTGCAAGTGCGCACGGTTGGCCCCGGCGACATCGTCGGTTACGGCGCAACATTCAAGGCCGAGCATCCCACGCGCATTGCGACAATCGCCTGCGGTTATGCCGACGGCTTTCTGCGCGCCTTGAGCGGAACCACCGTTCATCCGGGCCCGATCGGTTATATCGACGACTACCCGGTGCGCATCGTCGGCCGCGTGTCGATGGATCTCATCACCCTTGATGTCTCGGACGTGCCCGAGAAGCTGGTCGCGCGCGGCGGCTGGGTCGAGATGATGGGCGATCGGGTGAGCGTCGACGACCTGACCGATCGCGCCGGCACCATCGGCTATGAATTGCTCTCGCGCCTCGGCCACCGTGTGCACCGCGTCTACATCGAGGGCGGCACCACGTGAGCGCGAGGCACTGACAGATGGCGCATGCAGCCAAACAAACGTACGTGTGCCAGAACTGCGGCACCACCACCAACCGCTGGGCCGGGAAATGTGCCGGCTGCGGTGAATGGAATTCCCTGGTCGAGGAGACCGATGCCGGCCCACCGCCGGGCAGCGGGATCGCACCGAAGTCGCGTAAGGGCGCCGTCGTCCAGCTGGAGACGCTCACCGGAGATACCGACGAAGCACCGCGTATCGCCACCGGGCTCGACGAACTCGACCGGGTCACGGGCGGCGGCATCGTGCCGGGTTCCGCGATCCTGATCGGTGGTGAGCCAGGCATCGGCAAATCGACGCTGCTGCTGCAGCTTGCAGCCAATATGGCCTCCGCCGGACGCCGCGCGATCTATTTCTCCGGCGAAGAGGCGACCGCTCAGGTCCGACTGCGCGCGGAACGTCTCGGGCTCGCAAAGGCGCCCGTGGCACTCGCCTCCGAAACCAATCTTGCTAACATTCTCGCCACGGCCGGCGATGGCCCGCGCCCGGATCTCGTGATCATCGATTCGATCCAGACCTTGTGGTCGGACGCCCTCGAAGCCGCCCCCGGCACCGTCAGCCAGATGCGGGCTGCAACGCAGAGCCTGATCCGCTTCGCCAAGCAGGCCGGCAGTGCCCTCGTGCTCGTCGGCCATGTCACCAAGGAGGGCCAGATCGCCGGCCCGAAGGTGATCGAGCACATGGTCGATACCGTGCTCTACTTCGAAGGTGATCGCGGCAACCCGTTCCGCCTTCTAAGGGCGATCAAGAACCGTTTTGGCGCAACCGACGAAATCGGTGTCTTCGAGATGGCCGATAGCGGTTTGCGCGAGGTTGCCAACCCCTCTGAATTGTTCCTCGGCGATCGCGACGGCGATGCCCCCGGAGCTGCCGTTTTCGCCGGTATAGAGGGCACCCGCCCGGTGCTTGTCGAGATCCAGGCGCTGGTCGCACCATCGGCACTTGGCACACCACGGCGCGCGGTCGTCGGCTGGGAGGCAAGCAGGCTCGCAATGATACTGGCCGTGCTCGATGCGCGCTGCGGCGTTTCGCTCTCGGCCCACGACGTTTACCTCAATGTCGCAGGCGGCCTCCGGATCAGCGAGCCGGCCGCCGATCTTGCGGCCGCCGCCGCCCTGCTGTCGTCGTTTTCGGGTGCTCCTCTGCCCAAAGACCATGTTTACTTCGGAGAAGTTAGCCTGTCCGGCGCTGTCCGGGCGACTGCACATACGGTCAACCGCTTGCGCGAGGCGGCCAAACTCGGCTTCGAAACAGCCGTCCTGCCGGCTGCCGGTGAGATCGAGAAGAAGGCCGCCAAGATCAGGCTTTCACGTGTGAAGCACCTGAAACACCTTGCAGACACGATTGCCCCATGCCAGTGAAATCTGACGTCCGGCCTGAACCAATTTCAAGCAAGCAATCACCAACCAACGGGGGAATACTCTCGGATGATCGGCCCGCTGACCTATCTTGACGCAGCCCTGGTTGCGATCGCCCTGCTCTCGGGCCTGCTTGCGATGTATCGGGGGCTCACCCGCGAGGTGCTCTCGATACTGTCGTGGATCCTGGCGGCAGGAGCCGTTGCCTATTTCGTGTTCTACCAGCGCCCGGTTGCCCAGGACATCGCCAAGCAGATCGGCGCTCCCCTGCAGGTCGCCCAGGTTGCCGTCGGCGCCTTGATTTTCGTGATCGTGCTGGTCGTCGTCCACCTCATAACCTCGAAAATCTCCGATACCATCCTCGACAGCAACATCGGCATGATCGACCGTATCCTCGGCCTCGTTTTCGGCGTTGCGCGCGGTTTCATCCTGATCGTCATCCCGTTCATGTTGTATGAGAACTTCTTCCCCGATCCCAAGCAGCAGTTCCCGTGGGTGCGCAATGCCGTGACGCTGCCCTACATCAAGGACACCGGTCATTCGTTACGGACTTTGCTGGTCCGCTACATTCCGGAAAAACTGATGAGTCCCGAGGGCCAGGAACAGCAAAGCCGTTCATATTCGCCCAACCATGTTCAAATTAAACTGGCAATAACTCCCAAGATTCATATAACTGACACACGTCAAAAGACCTGAATCCAGGTATCTTGTGACGGTGGGCGCATCTGCGCTCCTTTGAACGGTGAAAATCCGGTGAAGGAGACTTCCATGGTTTGGGCGCGGCAACCAGGGGAGCTGACGGATGCCTGTTGGCAGGCCCAATCGGTCTCGATTGACATCGACGACGACCGTCTGCACGAGGAATGCGGAGTATTCGGCGTCTGGGGGCACCCGGATGCAGCCGCTATCAGTGCGCTTGGCCTGCACGCCCTCCAGCACCGCGGCCAGGAAGCCTGCGGCATCGTTACGTTCGACGATCAGCAGTTCCATTCCGAGCGCCGCATGGGCCTCGTTGGCGATCATTTCAACAAGCAAAGCGTTATCGACCGACTGAAGGGTGCCGGCGCGATCGGCCATGTGCGTTATTCGACGGCCGGCGGCACCATGCTGCGCAACGTCCAGCCACTGTTCGCCGATCTGAGCAGCGGTGGCTTTGCCGTCGCTCACAACGGTCAGATCACAAATGCCTATGTGCTCAGGCGCGAACTCATCCGGTCGGGCGCCATCTTCCAGTCGACCTCGGATACCGAGGTTGTCCTCCACCTCATGGCACGCTCGCAGGGTACGCGCACGATCGAGCGCCTGATCGAGGCGCTGCGCCAGATCGAAGGCGCCTATGGTTTCGTCAGCCTGACCAAGAGCGGCCTGATCGGTGCCCGCGATCCGGTCGGCATCCGGCCGCTGGTGATCGGTCGGCTGGACGGTGCCTATATCCTCGCCTCCGAGACGTGTGCGCTCGACATCGTCGGCGCCAAATTCGTGCGCGAAGTCGACAATGGCGAGATCGTCGTCATCAATGACGACGGCCTTCAAAGCCACCGCCCATTTCCGAGACGTCCGGCACGGCCCTGCATTTTCGAGTTCATCTACTTCGCGCGTCCCGATTCGGTCGTCGGCGGACGCAACATCTACCAGGTGCGCAAGGAAATGGGCGAGCAGCTTGCCCGCGAGGCGCCATGTGATGTCGACGTCGTCGTGCCGATCCCGGATTCAGGTGTGCCCGCCGCGCTTGGCTATGCGCGCGAGATCGGCCAGCCCTTCGAATACGGCATCATCCGCAATCACTACGTCGGCCGCACCTTCATCGAACCCGAACAGCAGATCCGCGCGCTGGGCGTCAAGCTCAAGCACTCGGCCAACGCCGGCGTCATCAAGGGCAAGCGCATCGTACTGATCGACGACAGCGTGGTGCGCGGCACGACGTCGAAAAAGCTGGTCTCGATGATGAAGGATGCCGGCGCCCGCGAAGTCCACATGCGCATCGCCTGTCCCGAGATCAAATACGGCGATTACTACGGCATCGACACGCCAAAGCGCAGCGAACTGCTGGCGGCCGAGATGAGCGTTGAAGAGATGCGCGATTTCATGGGGGCTGATTCGCTCGCTTTCCTGAGTGTCGATGGCTTGTATGCAGCCATGGGCTATGACGGGCGCGACAGAAATGCCCCGCAATTTACCGACCATTGCTTCACGGGCGATTATCCGACCAATCTCGCCGATGAAAACGGCGAGGAAGCAATCCAGCAGCTCTCGTTCCTGGCCGAAGTGACCTGAGGCCATGTCATCGGACGAGCACCATCTGACCCTGCTCGGCGCAGCCAGCGACATCCCCGCCTCGCCCGAGGCCGCAACGCTTGAGCGCGTCCCCAACCCTCACCCGGATACGAACTACGTCGCCCGCTTCACGATCCCGGAATTCACCTCGATCTGCCCAGTCACCGGCCAGCCCGACTTTGCCCATCTGGTGATCGACTACGTACCGGCCGACTGGCTGATCGAATCCAAGTCCCTCAAGTTGTATCTCACTTCATTTCGCAATCACGGCGCGTTCCACGAGGATTGCACGGTTGCGATCGGCAAGCGACTGAAAGAGCTGCTTGAGCCGGCTTATATCCGGATCGGCGGGTATTGGTACCCGCGCGGCGGCATTCCGATCGACGTGTTCTGGCAAGATGGGGAACTGCCGGATGGGGTGTGGCTGCCGGATCAGGGGGTGGCGGCGTATCGGGGGCGGGGTTGAGCGTGGGTGCGCTTTGCGGTGACTGGTAATCGCTTCAAGGACGTTTTCGAGGTATGGGCGGTGGTCGCAACGGTGCAGGCAATGGCAAACCAAGGGCTGCGCGACCAATCATTCCGCCCGTGTTCGCAGGCAAATTGCCATTGTGGTGCGGTTTCGCATCTGCACTAACAATCTCGCAAACGCCTTCGGCAAAACAACGTAAGCTCTTCTTGCGCTCCTTCATTTCCAAAACGTTCTGGCGCAGGCGCTTCACCTCGTCGATTTGCTTTCTGTCGCTTAGCTTGAGTTGCTCGACGTCATTTTGCAGGCGCTCCAACTTGCGCTGCTGACGACTGTTGCTGCGTACCAATCGAGCAATGGTCTTGCTTTGAGTATCAATCGTTTCGTTTTGATTGAGTATTACTTCGGTCTGTTGAAGGATCACTTGGTCACGAGAATCGCCCATCTGTGTGGGACTAAAAGAACTCAGACGGTTGCGACTTGACAACGATGTAGTTTGACCACCGGGCACGGCCAAATCTTCCGAACCCTGCTCGTCAGCCACCGCAGGCAGACAAGCTACCGTCAGCATAACGGCCAATGCACTGCAAACATTGCGCAATGCAAAACCGACCAGGTTGTATGTTGTACGCAAACCCACTGCCGCATCGCCCTCTTGTGCGTATACGTAGCACAACATTTCAGAAGGTTCGTTAACAGATCCTTACCAGTGTCGGATTCAATGCCATTTTTCCTCTGCAACGTGATCGCCTGGCAACTATGATCCGCAATCGCCACCAATCGAAATCCAGCTCCAAACAGTGAACCGCTTCATATCGGCTGCTTTCATTGCCTCAGCTGCCACACGCCCCCTCAAGCACTCCCAATAATTATCCCCGCCGCAAACACCAGCGCGCCGCCAAGCACGACCTGAAAAGCTGCGCGAAAGAACGGCGTTTCCATGAACTTGTTCTGGATCCAGGCGATTGCCCAGAGTTCGACGAAGACAAGCAGGATGGCAATCGACGTCGCCGTCCAGAAATCCGGGATCAGGTAGGGCAAGGCGTGGCCGAGGCCGCCGACAGTCGTCATGATGCCGGAGGCGAAGCCGCGCTTGATCGGCGAGCCGCGTCCCGAGAGTTCGCCGTCGTCGGAGGCTGCTTCCGTGAAGCCCATCGAAATGCCGGCGCCGACGGAGGCGGCAAGGCCGACCAGGAAGGTCGTCCAGGTGTCCTGCGTCGCAAAGGCCGTGGCAAAAATGGGCGCGAGCGTCGAGACCGAGCCATCCATCAGGCCGGCAAGGCCCGGCTGCACCCAGGTCAGAATGAACTGCCGGCGCGCTTCCTGACCTTCTCTCTCCCGGGCATCGGAATCGACGTGTTCCTGTTCCAGATCATAAGCCGCCTGGACATGGCCTGCTTCGGCGGCCGCGAGATCGCCGAGCAATTTGCGGGTGTCGGCATCGCGAGAACGCTTGGCGGCGTTCAGGTAAAAGCGGTGAGCCTCCTGCTCCATGTTGGCGGCTTCCTCGCGTATGCGCTCGACGCCGAGGTTCTCGATCAGCCAGACCGGACGGCGCGCGTAAAAGCCCGCGACATGCTCGCGCCGAATGAGCGGGATGGTATCGCCGAAACGCTGCTTGTGCAGTTCGATCAGCCGGTGGCGATGATCATCTTCTTCTTCCGCCATGCCGTCGAACATCTTGGCGCTGTCCGGATAGTCGGCACGCAGTCGCTCAGCATAGGACCGGTAGATGCGGCCGGCATCCTCTTCCGATGAAATGGCAAGGGCGATGATTTCCTGCTCACTCAGATCATCGAACCGGCGGCGGGACAGGATGGCTGGCAGCATTTGAGGCTCCGCTGATTAGAATTGTTCTAAGTTAGAGGTTCACAATGGGGCGTGCAACGGAACGATCCGGTCCGCAATCCGTCACGATGCCGCCTCCCCGACAATTCCTGTGACTAATCTGTGATTCTGACACATGTTGCAGCGCGGGATGCTATGGCATAACAGGGTTAAGGTTCAACCGGCCGGCCATTTCGCCGGCTGACCCGCCGACGCAGCACCGGAACATCGCGGTGCCTGTGATCTCCAGCAGCGGCCACCCGGTTCGCTGTTTCACCCCAGCGCAACCGAGCGGAACAATAGATGGTCAAGATTGCCGTAACCGCCGAGGGCAGCGACGAGCCACGCGTCGCGATTTCGCCGGAGACCGTGAAGAAATATACCGGTCTCGGCTGCAAGGTCGCCGTCGAGCAAGGCGCTGGTCAACGCTCGCGGTTTTCCGACGATGAACTCACCAAGCAGGGGGCCGAGATCGCGGCCAGCGCGGCGGACGCGGTCAAGGATGCCGATGTCCTGCTCTCGGTTGCCCGGCCATCGACAGATCTGCTGTCGGCTCTGAAGCCCGGCGCGATTGCGATCGCAATGATGGATCCGTTCGGCGAGCGCACCGAGCTGGACGCTGCAGCCGCCACGGGCGCGACCACGTTCACCATGGAATTCATGCCGCGCATCACGCGTGCCCAGTCGATGGACGTGCTCTCTTCGCAGGCAAACCTCGCCGGCTACAAGGCCGTGGTCGATGCCGCCTCGATGTTCGAGCAGGCGCTGCCAATGATGATGACGGCCGCCGGCACGGTGCCGGCCGCCAAGGCGTTCATCATGGGCGTCGGCGTGGCCGGCCTGCAGGCGATTGCGACGGCCCGCCGTCTCGGCGCGATCGTGTCGGCGACCGATGTCAGGCCCGCGACCAAGGAACAGGTCGCCTCGCTCGGCGCCAAGTTCATCGCGGTCGAAAACGAAGAATTCAAACAAGCGCAAACCGCTGCCGGCTATGCCAAAGCCATGTCGGAAGAATATCAGAAGAAACAGGCCGAATTGATCGCCAGTCACATCGCCGGCCAGGACATCGTGATCACGACCGCCCTCATTCCGGGCCGGCCGGCGCCGCGGCTGATCTCCAAAGAGATGGTCGAGAGCATGAAGCCAGGGTCGGTGATCGTCGATCTTGCAGCCGAACGCGGCGGCAACTGCGAACTGACGAAGGCCGGCGAAATTATCGACCACAACGGTGTGCGTATTGCAGGGCCGGTCAATCTGGCCGGCGCTATCCCGGTCAACGCCTCGGCGCTTTATGCGCGCAACCTGCTGACCTTCCTGACCCCGATGATCGACCAGGAAGCCGGTACCCTCAATGTCGATTGGGAAGACGAACTCGTCCAGGGCACGCTGCTGACCAAGGACGGCAAGGTCGTGCACCCGAACCTGAACCCGAAGGAAGGGGAATAAGCCCATGCCAAGAACCGCTTTCCTGGCGCTGACGGCCCTGCTTGCCGTGGCATTACCCGGCATCGCGCACGCTGCCGGCGGCGGCGGTGATGTCGATCCCTCGATCTACCGCCTGATGGTTTTCGTGATCGCGATTTTCGTTGGTTATTACGTCGTCTGGTCGGTGACGCCGGCGCTGCACACGCCCTTGATGTCGGTGACCAACGCGATCTCATCGGTGATCGTGGTTGGTGCCCTGCTCGCCGTTGGCGTCGTCGCTGTGGGCTCGGGCTCGGGCGTTGCCCGCTTCTTCGGTTTCCTGGCGCTGATCATGGCCTCGGTCAACATCTTCGGCGGCTTCCTCGTCACCCAGCGCATGCTGGCGATGTACAAGAAGAAAGATTCCAACAGGTGAGTGGTGAGATCGTGGTGACGTGGTGAAAACCTCCTGCTCGCCTAACCACTCACCAACCCATCCGCTTTGAGCTCGAAAACTACGCCCATCCTGGAACTCACACCCATGTCAGCAAACCTCGTCGCCCTCCTCTACCTCGCTGCCGGCGTACTCTTCATATTGGCATTGCGCGGTCTCTCGAGCCCGGAGAGTTCCCGGCAGGGCAACATGTACGGCATGATCGGCATGACGATTGCCGTGCTGACCACGCTTTTCAACCTTGGCGAACACTCGTTCGTCACTTGGCTCCTGATCATCCTGGGTGTCGGCATCGGGGGCAGCATCGGCGCCTACATCGCCCAGCGCATTCCGATGACGGCGATGCCGGAGCTGGTGGCAGCCTTTCACTCCCTCGTCGGCCTTGCAGCCGTGTTCGTTGCCGCCGGCGCCCTCAATGCGCCGGAAGCCTTCGGCATCGTCGGGGCAACGGGCGCGATCTCCGCCATCTCGCTCCTCGAAATGTCGCTCGGCACCGCCATCGGCGCCGTCACTTTTTCCGGCTCTGTCATAGCCTTCGCCAAGCTGTCAGGGCGCATGTCGGGTGCTCCGATCATTCTGCCGGCCAGGCATCTCGTCAACGGTGGTCTCGCCGTTCTACTGGTCCTGCTGGTCTGGTGGTTCTGCGGCTCGAGCTCGCAAATGCTGTTCTGGATGATCACCATCCTGGCCCTCGTCCTCGGCGTCCTGATCATCATCCCGATCGGCGGTGCGGACATGCCGGTCGTCGTTTCGATGCTGAACTCATACTCGGGCTGGGCGGCCGCCGGCATCGGCTTCACGCTCGGCAACATCGCCCTGATTATCACCGGTGCACTGGTCGGCTCGTCGGGCGCGATCCTTTCCTACATCATGTGCAAGGGCATGAACCGTTCGTTCATCTCCGTGATCCTCGGCGGCTTTGGTGGCGAGACAGCGGGACCGGCAGATGATGGTCTCCAACGCACCATCAAGCAGGGCGGTGCGGACGATGCCGCCTACCTGATGAAGAACGCGCAGAAGGTGATCATCGTGCCGGGTTACGGAATGGCGGTTGCCCAGGCCCAGCACGCGCTGCGCGACATGGCTGATAATCTCAAGGAAGCCGGTGTCGAGGTGAAATATGCGATCCACCCGGTCGCCGGCCGCATGCCCGGCCACATGAACGTGCTGCTTGCCGAGGCCAACGTACCCTACGATGAGGTATTCGAACTCGAGGACATCAACAACGAGTTCCCGCAGGCCGACATCGCCTACGTCATCGGCGCCAACGACGTCACCAACCCGGCAGCGGAAGAAGACCCGACGTCACCGATCTACGGTATGCCGGTGCTTCAGGTCTGGAAGGCGGGCACGGTGATGTTCAACAAACGCTCGCTGTCATCGGGTTACGCCGGCATCGACAATCCGCTGTTCTATCGTGACAACACCATGATGATCCTCGGTGACGCGAAGAAGATGACCGAAGAGATCGTCAAGTCGATGGATTGATCGAAGCCGGGGCTCTGTCACATGTGAATTGCGGCGCTGAGTTTTGACATTCGCACGCAAACAACACGTCTGCACAGCCGCCGTGCCAATCCGGTAAATGTCCATTGCCCACAACCAAGGCAGCAGCCTAGGCGCTCGCCACCCGCTTGCGCACAAGCAGCTTCTGCTCGCCCTCCATGACCAGGTCCCCCGCCTGATTGTGCACCGTCGAGCGCAGCACCATAACGCCGGTTGAGCGCTGCGGTAACAGCTCCGCAATCGTGAGACGCGGGTAGAGCGTGTCGCCGGCATAGACCGGATGCAGAAAGCGTGATGACTGCTCGATGAAGGCCACCAGGGCCGCACCCAGCATATGCGGCAACTGGCCTGCACCGGGACAGGTCTGGATGGCGACCTGGAAGCCGTGAGCCAGCAAATCACGATGACCGTGCCGCCTGCAATACTCGCGGTCATAGTGGATCGGGTGATTGTCGCCAGAAGCCGACTGGAAGACCTGAAAGTTTGCTTCCGTCATGGTGCGTGAGGGAATGGCGAAGCTATCGCCGACCTTGAAGTCCTCGAAATAGTGATCCTCGAAGAGCGTGTGATCTTCGGGATTGAAGCTTTCGGCCATTGCTGCCTTCCCTCGATGCTTGCCCGTCATTGCAGACACGGACCTGATATATCCGGTTGCCGTCGTAGCAATCTTTGACCGGCTCCGCCGCTCATGCAACAGAATTGAGCTTGAGAATTTCCCAGTTCAGCGAGCCAAGGAGCAGACCCATGACCAAAGCCTACATTTGCGGCGGCAAGCGCACGCCGATCGGACGCTTCGGCGGCGCGCTGTCGGCAGTGAGACCCGATGACATGCTCGCCAGCGTCATGAAGCACGTCGTCGAAGAAAACGCAGGCCTCGATCCGGCGGCGATCGAAGATGTCGTCGTCGGCTGCGCCAACCAGGCTGGTGAAGACAACCGCAACGTGGCGCGCATGGCCGTGTTGCTCGCCGGTCTGCCGGAGACGGTGACCGGGGCCACCATCAACCGGCTCTGCGGTTCCGGCCTCGATGCGCTGGGGACGGCGGCGCGCACGATCAAGTCCGGCGATGCCGACCTGATGATGGCCGGCGGCGTCGAGAGCATGTCACGGGCGCCGTTCGTGATGCCCAAGGCGGAGACCGCATTCTCGCGCAACAACACCGTCTACGACACGACAATCGGCTGGCGCTTCGTCAACAAGCAGATGAAGAAGCAATACGGCGTCGACTCGATGCCCGAGACCGCCGAGAACGTTGCCGAAGCCTTCCAGGTCTCGCGCGAGGATCAGGACAAGTTCGCGCTGCGCAGCCAGGAACGTGCCGCTGCCGCCCAAAAGTCCGGCCGCTTCGAGCGTGAGTGCATCGACATTGTCATTCCCCAGCGCAAGGGCGATCCGATAATCGTCAAGCACGACGAGCACCCGCGCCAGACGACGCTCGAGAAACTCGCAGCCCTGCCGGCGCCGTTCCGCGAAGGCGGCACCGTCACCGCCGGCAATGCGTCGGGCGTCAACGACGGCGCGGCAGCGTTGATCGTTGCGTCCGAAAAGGCTGCCGAAAAATACGGCCTGACACCCATCGCCAGCGTCGAAGCCGTTGCAACGGCCGGTGTCGCCCCCCGGATCATGGGGATCGGCCCGGCGCCTGCGACGCAAAAACTGCTCGACAAGACCGGCCTCAAGATCGGCGACATCGATATCATCGAGCTCAATGAAGCCTTTGCCGCCCAGGCGCTGGCAACCACTCGGCAATTGGGCCTGCCGGATGATGCCGACCACGTCAATCCGAACGGCGGCGCCATCGCACTCGGACATCCCCTCGGCATGTCGGGCGCCCGTCTTGCGTTGACCGCTGCGCTCGAGATGCAGGAACGCGGCGCCAAGCGGGCGATCTGCACGATGTGCATTGGTGTCGGTCAAGGCATCGCGATGCTGCTCGAGGCGGCCTGAGCCGGCGCATCAAGCCGGAATCAGCACGATGTGACGTTCGAGTTCGGCTTCGACTGCTTCGCGCGAAAACAGCATGGGTACGTATTCCTCGCGTGCCCAGAGCGCGAAGTGGTCGGCGTAGTGCGGGCTCGCCGGATCACCTGACTGGCCCGGTGGATTGATCATGCGGCAGGCATCCCAGTTGCCGACGTCGGCGAGCATGCGCCACGTCACACCGTGGTGGATGGCGAAGCTCCCGAGATTATAACCATTGTTGTTGACGGTCAGCGAACTGCCGGCCTTGGGCAATGGTCCGATATCCAGCCTTTGGCCGATCCCGGGCCCAAGCGCCTTGCCCAATGGATGGTGAAAGCTGATCTGGTGCAGATGGCCCCAGGCCCAATTGGCGGGGTCGCTGCCGAGCAACGCAACCGCCTGCCGCCAGGCATCGGCCAACGTTTCGGCCCAGGTCCCGGCTGCGGCGCCTTTAATGAAACGGCGCACGAAATAATCGGCATCCGGCACCTCGATCATGCCGGCGACTTCTGGCCTGCATTCGGCCCGCATCGCCGCCGGAATGGTGCCGCGTTGCAGCCAGATCTCGAACAACGCAGCCGCACCTGACCCGGTTGCAAGCTCCTGGTTCCAATCGGCCAGCATATTGCGCGCGCGTGCCGCATCACCGTCGAAAGCCGGGAGGCCCGAAAGCCTGGCAATCAAATCCCTTGCCGCCAGACAGTGGGCATCGGCCTGGAGACGCGCGAAATCGTCCAGCGAATGCTTGTCACGCGCCTCCAAGAACTCGGTGATGCGCCGATAGCGCCCGCCAAACGAGAACTCGAAGCCGGTCTTATGGCGAGCATGGTCGAAGTCGTCCGGCAGGTTCATCTGGTTGGCGCTGCCAACCCACTGCCGATCGGGATTGAATTCGCGTGGATGGTTCTCCGGCGCCATGAAGCCCTGCCATTCGAAGCGACCGTCTCCTGCGACCGGCAGCAAGCCATCCCAGTTGGGCCGCACTGGCAGCTTGCCGGCCGTGATCCAGCCGACGTTGCCATCGACATCAGCGTAGACATGATTGACCGATGGCGCCCCCCAGGTATCGAGAGCCGTCACGAACTCATCCCAGTTGCGCGCGCGCTGATATCGCAGGCTCGCGAGATAGGCCGCCGTGCCCGGCTCGCTCCACACCGATCTCAACCCATATGCCCGGCCGGCCGCCCCGTCACGGTGAAGGAGCGGGCCATGTCGCGTGAAGTGCAGCGTGACCGTTTCAGCTTCACCGCCACGCACCGGCACATCTTCCGTGACGGTTTCTATGGTCTCGAAATCGTCACCGTATCGGTAGCGGTCAGGATTGTCTGCGTCCAATTCGTAGATCAGGAGGTCTTCCTGGTCGGTCGGAAAGATCGTCAGGCCAAAGGCGATATGTTCGTTGTGGCCGAGCGACACGCCGGGGACGGCGGGCTCGCCGGCACCGATGATATTGAGGCCGGGTGCATTGAGATGTACTACGTAGCGCAACGACGGGAGCTCCTGCAGACGGTGCGGGTCGGTTGCAAGCAACGCCCGCCCCGTGGTACTGCGCTCGGGCCGAACCGCCCAGTTGTTGCTTCCGTCTTCGCCCGTTTGAGCTTCGCTCTGTCGACCAGGCGTAGCGCTGGCGATATCGACAGGGCTCGTCGCCAGCCGGTAGGTCTCGAGCACTTCGTCCGGTATGGCCTCGGCCGTGACACCGTCGGGATAGTCAAGCGGCCAGGGTGGCGCCAGTTCCTTGACGAGGGCGGCCTGCTCGATGCCGTAGCGCGCTGCAATGTTGGCACGCATGATCTCCGTTTCGAGGTTGCGCACGCGGGCATGACTGCGGCAGCGCACGACGTCCTCCGGTGACCATTTTGAAGGCTTGAATCCGCAAAGAACGAACTCGACCGGCAGGCGTTCGGGTTCTTTGGCGACAAGATCAACATACGCGTTGATGCCGTGCGCAAATGCCTTCGTCCAGCGCTCGGCGTCGGGACCATAGCTTGACCATTCGGCTGCCATGTCGCCGCGGTAGAGCAGCAGTCTGGCGGCACGATCACGTTCGACGTAGGCCGGCCCGAAGACCTCCGCCATCAAACCAAGGCCACGCCTGCGCCACATCTCGAGCTGCCACAAACGATCGCGCGCGGCGTTGAAACCTTGCGCGAAGAACAGGTCATTGTCCGTTTCGGCATAGATGTGCGGCACCCCGTAGCAGTCGACCAGAATGTCGACGGGCGCTTGCAGGCCATCCATGACGATACTTTGCTTGCTGACGCCGAAGGGTGCGCTCATGGCTGATTATTCCTTAATGCCTAGCCGTTCCTTGCGACAATCCTACGCCACAATGATCCATGCGATAAGGTGACAAGCGAACCGCTTCTTACACGCCCGGTAACCCTGACAAAGTGCTTCTGCCCTGAGCCACTTCGGCCCGATTTGACAGATTGCTAGAACGTGACGCATAGGGCGCTCAAAGAATCATCGAAGCTGTTGGAGAGATGCAGATCTGTACTGTTTGCAACCTAGGATTAGTCTTGAGCGGTTGTTAAAGTCGAATAGCACAACCATCGGCGCCATGAACAACAGAGCACGTCGTTTTTCATGCCATGAATTGTTCGTACGCGGCAGTACCATCTATTAATACGACGTCTTTACTCGCTCCTACAATCACCCACTTTTGCGCAAAGCTCTCACAATAACAGCGTCGACATACGCAGAATTTTAACTGCCGAACGCTACCTTTCATTTTCTAGTGACTTGCGTCTTTTGTTCTGGTGTCTCAGCACTGTCGTTGTCGGTTGCGTGCGATTCGAGAATTCCTGGCGCTAGTCAAAACGTGGGGGTTCTATCGTGACAGTCAAACGCAAACTCTTCCTGGCCCAAATTACGATCATCATTGCTCTGATGCTCACAACGGCCACTTATCAAGTCATCACGCGCAATGTCGGACAGGACTTTGTTCGCCTCGGCACCGGGATCAAGGAGGTTACCGAAATACTGCAAGAGTTGCGTTTTGCCGGGCTTCGCATCGTCTCCTCGACGAGCGAGTACATGCTGGTCGAAACGATGGGCGGGGAGATCGAGGATGAGAAAGAACCAGAAAATCCCATTGAAAAAGCAAACTCCACCGCAGAACAATCCGAACGCACTGAAAACGAAGCAGATGAAATTCAAGAGGCCGGCGAAAATTACTCGGCATTAATGCTGCGTTACCGGAAATATGTGCTGGCGCACTTCCCCGATGAGATTGAGTTTGTCGACCTTATCGAGGCGAAGGGCCAAGCTTTGATGGCGAACAGCAAGAAATTGCGCGAAGCCATAGAGCGCAAGGCGCCTGTCGCAGAGCTAATGGAGGGCAAGGAAGAATTCGAAGACCTGGAACAGTCGTTTCTCAAGGCAATATCCGCGGCCATTACGAGCGAGCAAAAAGAAGCCGCGGAACAAGAGGGAAAAATTCTTTCCGGCATTAGCACTGTAACAACGAGCAGCTGGATCGGGTTCGCCGCACTCGCACTGTTTATCGCCGTCTTCGGCAACATGGTCTCGCGCAGCATCGTCAGTTCTCTGGAACGGCTCAACACCGGCGTCGCCAGGATTGCCAAGGGCGATTTCGAGACACGGCTCCATGTCGTTGGCAAAGACGAAATTGCCGACCTCTCGCGAAACTTCAATCACATGGCCGAGGAACTCAAGGTTCTCAACGGGGAACTGGAGCAGCGCGTCGAAGAACGCACCGCTGAACTACACGAGATGCAGAAGCAGTTGGTGAAGAACGAACGGCTCTCCACGCTCGGCCAGGTCACGGCAACGATGAGCCATGAGATCCGCAACCCCTTGGGAGCGATCCGCAGTTCCGTCTACGTCATTCGCGAAACGGCAACGGCACTGAACCTGAAACTGAACCGCCCGCTCGATCGCATAGAGCGCTCGGTAGCGCGTTGCGATAATATCGTCGGCGATCTCCTCGAATATACGCGCACCAAGGAACTCGATGCCATAACGGTCGACGGCTGCGAATACCTCAACGAAATCCTGGATGAGCAAGTCCTGCCGGACACGGTTTCACTCGTCCGAGAACTGCAAGTACCGGGTCCGAAGGTCAATGTGGATCTCGATCGCTTCCGCCGGGTGATCATCAACCTGGTCGACAATGCCGCCCAGGCGATCAGGGACAATGAAGGGGAACGCGGCGAAATCGTCGTGTCCTGCAAGCCTCACGACAAAGGCTCGGTGATCAGCGTCCGGGACAATGGTCCAGGCATGTCGGCTGATGTGCTGGGGAAGATCTTCGAACCGCTGTTCACAACGAAAAGCTTTGGTGCAGGCCTCGGCTTGCCCACCGTCAAACAACTTGTCGAGCAACACAACGCCGAACTGCGGGTCGACACTGAAGTCGGTGTCGGAACCACATTCAGCATCATTATGCCACACGCGTCCGCGGCGACGGCAGGTCCTACGGAAACGCGTGAAGAGGAGAAAGCGGCATGACCAATCCACTCGAAATTTTGATCCTGGACGATGACGTCGATGTCGCTGAGGCGCTCGCAGATATCTTGGAACTGCACGGACACAATGTGACCATTGTCCACAATGGTAAGAACGCAATCGAAGCCTTCACGAACAATGATTTTGATGTCGGCTTCTTCGATGTTCGGATGCCGGGTATGAACGGCGTAGAGAGCTTCATCGAAATCAAGAAGATCAAGCCCGACGCCAAAGTCTTCATGATGACCGGTTTTTCCGTCGAGCAACTGCTTGAACAAGCGCTGGAACATGGTGCGCTCGGCGTGTTGCGCAAGCCGTTTGACGCCGACGAACTGATCGCAAAGCTTGACGGTGTCAACGAAGGACTGATCGTCGTCGCGGATGCCGATTCAAACTTTTCCAACTCGATCGTTCCGGCCCTCGAAGCCAACAGCTACGAAGTACTCGTTGCAAAGACCGGAACGGAGGCGCTGAAGCTGATCGACAGCAAGGCCACACTTCTGGTGCTCGACCTCGATCTGCCGATACTGTCGGGTCTGGAAGTATTCCTGGAACTGAAGAAACGCGGCATAAACGTGCCAACGATTGTGGTCATGACTGAAAAGGACGGCCACGCCGACGATGTCGAGAAGCTTCGCAAGCAATCCGTTTCCGGCTTCTTCCAAAAGCCGTGCAATCCCACAGAGCTTGTCGAAATGGTGAGCAAAATATCGGGCTGCAACACCGAGGCGGAGGTCGCCCTCAGCGAGCACTAACGGACCAGCCGATTTGGACAGCAACGGATGGACTCCCTCCGTTGCAGTCCGGTCGGATGGAAATTACCCGAGAAGTGAAACAGGTAGAGCAGCTTTATCTGCTCGAAGCGAACTGCGATGCAATTCCATCCGATCGGATGAAGATACTCGGTGTAATGGTCGGGGCAGAGTGATTCGAACACCCGACCCCCTGGTCCCAAACCAGGTGCTCTACCAGGCTGAGCTATGCCCCGATCCAAATTGAATATGCAGCGCCGCTGTTCTGCCGCGGAAATCCGCGTAGCCGGCCGCCTGAACGAGCCGGCGACTTCGCGCGTGGCCGTGTTTGACCTTAAATGACGACATGGTCAAGTGAATTCAAGGCGCGAACGGGCTTCGAGCCGCCCGCCCTGGCGCTAACGGCGTTTTTTATCGCACCACGCCCCACAAAGGAGCACCGGTTAAGAGCTTTGTAAGCACTCCCCGTTAGCATGGCCGACTGGAGGGCCCGAGGGAGACTACTACAGCGATGAAAATCTGCAGTATCGAGACATGCGACGGTTCGCTTGAGCAATGGGATCAAAGGCTGATCCTTCGCCAGCGCTTTTCGCAGCGCGGCCGCCGTTTGCGAGCGCTCGTACTCAGTACCGCCGGTGTTGCCATACTGGTGCCGTTCGGCGCCGTGGCCATGACCGGTGGAGCCCTTGACCAAGCCGCGAAAATCCTAGCGCATAACCCGATGGCCCTGCCGCAGCTCGGCTTGCTGTTTGCCATCGGCTTGTTTGCAACGGTTCGCGGGATACTGGATTTTATCCGCCCTGGCCTGAAATCGCGCAATGTCACCATCGATGCGAACACGGCCAATGTCGAAGAGTTCATCGGCGGACGCCGGAGGCGCTGGCAGGAACCAGTTAACGCCTACCGTGGGTTGCGCCACCGGGTTTTTACTACCTCCTCCGGTGCAATGCATGCGCTGATCCTCGAGCACGAGGACACCGCCCGCTCCGTGCATCTCAAATGTGGCGCCCCGATCAGCGATCAAGCAATTTCGGCAGCAGCCAGCTGTCTCGGCCTGCCGGTACTTGCAGCAACGGCCCATGACAGCGGGCGCGCGCAGGCGCACCGAACAGGCATGTGGCTTGCCCGCCTCATCGGATCACCAAGATCTGATGCCGGGGTGGCCAGCACTTGAGGTAGCCCCCTTTGTGCGAGAGTTATGAACAAGCTTTTTGAACAGTTGCGCCGAGTTCAAATTGCACCGGGCCATTGTTTGGTCTCAAAGTCGGCGTTCTAAAGTTTTGGCCGCTGTTGGTTGGCCCATAGTAACGGAACGGCATCCATGATCCCTTCGACCGGTTTTCTGTCTCGTCCCCAGTTTGCACCGCTTCGGGCCTTTGTTCTGGTCTGTCTTGTGACGATCGGGATCAGCATCACGTTTGCCGCCGCCCATGCCGAGGATCCTGCCGTCAAATACATGCGCAGCACCGCTGCCGCCCTCATTGACGCACAAAAGAAGGGGTCGCAGGAAGCGTTTGAGCGCGTCGTCATGAAATACGGCCATGTCCCGGCGATCGGCATGTTTGCGCTCGGCAATTACCGTGAGGGACTGCCCTACGGTGCCCGCAAGCACTATTATCGCGGCCTTGCCCGGTTTATCGGCCGTTATGCCGCAAACGAAGCACCGAAATACCCCGTTTCACGTGTGAAATTCGCGTCCGCTGCCATTCGCGACGGCCGCAGCATTCTGGTCGACAGCGAAATCGTCCTGGTCGACGGCAGCAGCTACGATGTGCGCTGGATGCTGATGCCGAACCGCAAGTCGTTCAAGGTCCGCGATGCACAGGTGCTCGGCTTCTGGATCAGCCCGTTCCTGCAAAAACTGTTCGAAGACTACATCGCCGAGAACGGCGGCCAGGTCGGCAAGCTGGTGATGGCACTCAATCGCTGAGCCGATTATTCGGCACAGCCTTCGGCTGTTCTTTCAAGCCAATCCAACGGATTTGACCACAGGATCCGGTCACGACTGAGCGGGTCGCAACGCACCGCTACGTTCGGCCTCCTCGAGCGTTCGGGCAAGCTGGGCGCGGGCACGCTCGGCCTCCTGCTGCTTGTTCCAGAGCGAAGCGTAAAGTCCATCCTGCGCGATCAGCTCGGCATGATTGCCCTGTTCGACCAGCTCACCCTGTTGAAGCACGAGGATGCGGTCGGCATGCACGATGGTCGACAGGCGGTGTGCGATCACCAGCGTGGTGCGGTTGGCTGAGATCGTATCGAGTGCGTCCTGAATATCCTTCTCGGTCTGGCTGTCGAGCGCGCTGGTTGCCTCGTCCAGCATCAGGATCGGCGGCCCTTTGAGGATCGTGCGGGCAATCGCCATGCGCTGCTTTTCACCGCCCGACAGCTTGAGGCCACGCTCGCCGACCATCGTGTCATAGCCTTGCGGCAGTCCCTGAATGAACGCATCGATCTGGGCGAAGCGGGCTGCTTTCTCGACCTCGTCATCGCTTGCCGCCGGCCGGCCGTAGCGGATGTTATAGCGGATCGTATCATTGAACAGTACGGTGTCCTGCGGCACCATGCCGATCGCCTGGCGCAGCGAGGCCTGGGTGACGTCGCGAATGTCCTGGCCGTCGATCAGCACGGCGCCGTCACTGATTTCATAGAAGCGGAACAGGATACGGCTGATCGTGGATTTGCCGGCGCCCGATGGCCCGACGATGGCGAGCATGCCGCCCGGCGGCACCTCGAACGACAGGTTCTTCAGGATCGGTCGATCGGCATCGTAATGGAAGTTGACGTTGCGAAATGAGATCTGTCCCTTGCCGACTTCCAACGGCTTCGCACCCGGCCGGTCAAGCACCTCCTGCGGCTCGTCGAGCAGGGCGAACATCTTTTCGAGATCGACCAGGCCTTGGCGAATTTCACGATAGACGAAGCCCATGAAATTGAGCGGCATGTAGAGCTGGATCATCAGCGCATTGATCATCACGAAATCACCGACAGTGTGCACACCGTCGCGCACGCCCAGCGCTGCCATGAGCATGCAAATCGTCATGCCGATGGTGAAGATCAGGGCCTGGCCCGAGTTGAGGATGCCGAGCGAGTAGTACGTCTGAATGGCGGCACGCTCATACCGCGCCATCGATTGGTCGAAGCGTCGCGCCTCCATCTCCTCATTGCCGAAGTACTTGACCGTCTCGAAGTTCAGAAGACTATCAATCGCCTTGGTGTTGGCCTCGTTGTCGCTTTCGTTCATCTCGCGACGGATCGTGATCCGCCACTCGGTCGCCTTGAGCGTGAACCACATGTAGACCGTCACGGTGACGACGATCACGGCGACGTAGATCCAGTTGAAGAAATAAAGCAGCAGGGCGCCAATCAGCACGAATTCGATCAGCGTCGGCACCAGGTTCAAGATGCCGGTGCGCATGATCAGTTCGATGGCTCGCGTCGCACGCTCGATGACGCGTGAAAGCCCCCCGGTACGCCTCTCGAGATGGAAGCGCAGCGATAAGCGATGCAAATGGCGAAATGTGCGGTTGTTGAGCTGACGCACGGCATTCTGACCAACCGCCGTAAAGAGCACGTCGCGGACCTGGGTCAGCACCATCATCATGACGCGGCCGATACCATAGGCGGTAACCATGGCAACCACCCACATCGCGAGCCCTGCCACGGCCTGGGCGGTTCGGTCACTCGTGAGCCCCGTCAGCGCATCGGTCGCTTCCTTGAAGAAGACAGGCACACCGACGGTGATGATCTTGGCAAGCACCAGGACGATGGCTGCCAGCACCACGCGGCGCCTTAGATCGGGGCGGTCGGCCGGCCAGATGTAGGGGAGCAGGCCGCGGAGCAGGCGTTGATGATCTGCCGGCGTGGCATTATCGGCCGCCTCGCGCTCAACTGCTTGAGCCTGAGTGTCATTGCCACCGGCAAACAGACGCTGCCACAGGCCCGGGCGCCGCAGGCCTGCGCCGGCATTGCGCTCCGCGTCATTATCAGTTGTCATTCGGACTGCTTAGCACGCAGAGCACCGGCAGTGCGAGTTCACGCCGCCTCCATGATCGCGGCCACGCCCATGCCGCCGGCGGTGCAGATCGAGATCAGTCCGCGTCCGCTGCCACGTTCCTGCAAGAGTTTGGCGAGGTGACCGGTTATCCGTGCGCCGGTCGCAGCGAATGGGTGGCCAACTGCTATCGACGAACCTTTGACGTTCATCTTTGCACGATCGATCTCGCCGAGCGGCTTGTCCTTGCCGAGGTGCTTGGCGCAGTAGTCGGGATCGTTCCAGGCCTTCAGCGTTGCGAGCACCTGGGCGGCGAAGGCTTCGTGGATCTCGTAGAGGTCGAAATCCTGCAAGGCGAGGCCGGCTTTATCGAGCAGTCGCGCGACAGCAATGGTCGGCGCCATCAGTAGGCCTTCGCCAGCAACGAAGTTATTGGCCGCCGTCTGGTAGTGCGTCAGGTAAGCCTGGATCGGCAAACCGTGTTCGCGCGCCCACTCCTCGCTTGCGAGCAGCACGCCGGCCGCACCATCGGTGAGCGGCGTTGAGTTGGCGGCCGTCAGCGTGCCGCGCTCGGACTTCTCGAAGACAGTGCGCAACGTGGCAAGTTTATCGAGTTCAATGTCCTCGCGCAGGTTGTTGTCACGGAACACGCCCGCGCACGGCACGACGATGTCGTCCATGAAGCCCGAGCGATAGGCATCAGCCGCCTTGGTGTGGCTCTCGTAGGCAAGCTGATCCTGATCGGTGCGCGAGATCTGCCATTCCTGTGCCATCAGTTCGCAATGCTGGCCCATGCTGAGGCCAGTGCGCGGTTCGGAGACCGACGGCGGCAATGGGGCCAGTTCACGCGGCGACAGCCCCTTGAAGACCTTGACCCGGTTCCAGGCACCCTTCTTCCGGCTCATGTCGGTCAGGCGCTTGGCGAATTTCTTCGAGAACACGATCGGTGGGTCCGACGTCGTATCAGAACCAAAGCCGATGCCGCAATCGATCTCTCCGAGCGCGATTTTACCCGCGATGCCCATCGCCGCCTGCAGGCTGGTGCCACAGGCCTGGATCATGGTGATGCCCGGCGTCGTCGGTGCGAGCTTCGAGCCGATCACCGCTTCGCGCGCGATGTTCCAGTCCTTGGCATGGGTGACCACGGCGCCGCCGACGACCTCATCGATATGGGCACCTTCAAGGTCGAACTTATCGGCCAGACCATCGAGAACGGCGGTGAGCATATCGAGATTGGTGAGATCGGCATAAAGCGTATTCGATCGGCAAAACGGAATGCGCACGCCGCCGACAACCGCAACGCGCCGGGTTTGAGAGCTCATGGTGTGTCCCCCTGCTAAGGTTTCCGAAGGGCCAGCCCTTCGGCAGGATTGCTAAGGACAGCGTCCTTAACGCATCGCCGCCCGGTGGCGATAGCGCCTCATTCCGCAGCCAGGGCCGGTTCGGATGCACCTGGCCCAAGGCTCGCCTGATAGTGCAGCGGCCCGCCTCGGAACGGCGCAAAGCCGGTGCCGAAAATAACACCGGCATCGACCAGATCGGCGGATGCAACGACGCCTTCATCGCGGCACTTGGCGGCCTCGTCGATCAACGGCTGGACGAGTTCGCGGCCAAGGCGATCGAGTTCGTCATCACCATAAGTTGCATCGCCACGTTCCGGCTTGCCGTCCTTCCAGACGTAGAAACCCTCGCCGGACTTCTTGCCGAGCCGGCCGCTGGCTACGAGCGCGCCGAGCTTGCTACCCTCTGCCGACTGCCCTTTGAGGATCTCGCCAACATGGGCGCAAACGTCGAGACCAACGGTATCGGCAAGCTCGATCGGCCCCATCGGCATGCCGAAAGCCTTCGCCGCCGCATCGATCTTGTCCTTGTCCTCACCCTTTTCGAGACGCTGGAAGGCTTCGAACATGTAGGGTGCGAGCACGCGGTTGACGAGGAAGCCCGGCACGGATTTAACGATCAGCGGAAACTTCGAGATCGCGGTAACGAAGGCGCAGCCCTTATCGATCTCTTCCTGGCGCGAACCTGTCCCTTTGATTACTTCGACCAGCGGCATCTGGGCGACCGGGTTGAAGAAGTGAATGCCGATCAATCGACCCGGATCGGTCAGGCCCTCGGCGATATCTTCGATCATGATCGAGGACGTGTTGGTTGCCATCACGGCCCCAGGCTTGAGCTTGGTCTCGAGGTCGCGGAAGAGGTTCTGCTTGACCTCGAGCTTTTCGACGATCGCCTCGATGACGACGTCGGCGCGCGAAATGCGTTCACCGTTGGGATCAGCGATCAGGCGTGCCTCGGCGGCAGCCCGCGTCGCCGGCGTGCGGAATTTGCGCTTGAAGAGCTTGCCCTGGGCGGCGATACCCTTTTCGATCTGTTCGGCGGAAAGATCCTGCAGCGAGACCTGCATGCCGGATGCCACGCAGAACCCGGCGATATCGGCACCCATCACGCCGGCGCCGATGACATGCACGCGCAATGGCTTGAAATCGAGATCCTTCGGCGCCTGCGCCTTCATTTGTTCCGAGAGCATGAACACGCGGCGCAGGTTGCGTGACGTGTCGGAGACCATCAGCGGCGCGAAGGCTGTGGTCTCGGCCCGTTTCATCGCCGCATAGTTGGTGCCGTGGTTCTCGAAAAGGTCGATCAGGCGGAAGGGCGCGGGGTAATGTTTTTCGTTTGCTTTCTTGGCCGTTTCGGTGCGCATTTTTTTGACGACCATGCCGCGTGCCGGCCATTGCCCCATCACCGCTTTGGCCATACCAGCAGGCTTCGACTTGCGCTTGCGCAGTACCGCCTTGCGCGCCGACCAGCGCAACTGATGCGGGCTTGCGACCAGTTCATCGATCAGGCCCATGCCGCGTGCCGCGCCCGCCCTTATCATTCGGCCGGTCAGCATCGCCTGCATGGCAGCCACGGGACCCGCCTGGCGAATTGAGCGGGCGGTGCCGTTGAAGCCCGGGAAGATACCGAGCTTGACCTCGGGAAAGCCGACCCGGGTCGAGTCGTCTCGCGTTGCGATGCGGTAGTGACAGGCGAGCGCCAGTTCGAGGCCGCCGCCGAGGCAGTTGCCGTGGATGGCGCACACCACCGGCACCTTGAGTGCCTCGAGGCGATCGAGCACGGCGTTGACCCTACTCACGCCCTCGATAACCTTGGCCTCGCTATCGAGTTTCTCGAATTCGCGGATATCAGCGCCGACGATAAAGCCCTTCGGCTTACCCGACATGATTACGAGACCGGCAAGATCACTCGATGTCGCCAGCTTTTCTGTCGTCTCGACAATGCGGCCGAATTCTTCAAGCGGCCTCTCGCCCAGCGAATTGACGCTCTCACCTTCGCGATCGAAGATCGCCCAGCCAATCTTCTCGCGGTCGACCTCGAACCGCCAGTCCATCAAATCGGTAAGCTGTTCCGGCATGGTTGACCTCCTCTTTGGTCGGCGCTCCGGTCATCAAAGCCGCGCGACAACTAGCACTGCGCTGGGCGCGGATCAAAACGCGCCGGGGCAGAGGTCTTTCATTCCGCCACCCGCAAATTGTGGCCGTACTGGCCGTAGCTTGGCTTGACCTCGTCGGGGTGGAAATGATCGACCGCAATGACACGGGCGGTTAGTTGTTCGAGTTCGCGCAAATCGCGCGCCTCACCGGCCGTGAGGACGCCGGCGCGTTCGGCTTCGGCGAACCAGTCAAGGCCGTGGTAACGCTTGACGGTGCCGGCGCGAACAGCGCGGTCGAGCTTGCGCTCCGCCTCTTCCGCCGCGACCGCCTTCTCGAAGGCCACCTCCAGCACGCCGGTTGCATCGCTCGGATCTTTCGAGACGAAGATGTAGCGCGTCATGCGATCGCGGAAGTCACCGGGCTCGAGCATCTGGCGCACAACCTTGTGGCCGAGGTGGTCGGCGGCCGGCCGGTGGTGGGCGCCGAACGGATAGACTAGCCAACGCATCGCGACACGTGCCGGGCCAATCGGGAAATTATCGATCGCGCCGCGCAGCGCCTGGTCGAAACGATAGAGCCCGTTTTGAATGACCAGTGTGAGGACGGCAAGATCCTCCGGCCGTCGCCCGTCATCTTCGAAGCGCTTCAGGGCGCAGCTCATGAAGTAGAGCTCTGACAGGGCATCCGCAAGCCGGCCGGTCAGCTTCTGCTTGACCTTGAGGCCGCCGCCGAGCATGCCGACCGTCATGTCGGCGACTAGCGCGAAATTCTGCGCCTCACGACCGAGCTGGCGATAGAATGTTGCTGTCTCCGACGCATTGGCCGGCACACTGGCGAAAAGCCCGGCCGTGACGTTGTGCACCAAGGCGCCGAATACATTGGATGTCGCAAAGCCCAGATGGTTCATGAACGCCTTGTCGAAGGCCTTGAAGCCCGCAGAGCGATCGGTGTCCTGAACCGCCCTCACTTCATCGTAAAGATAAGGATGGGCCCTCAATGCACCTTGCGTGAAGGTGATCAGCGACCGCGTCAGGATGTTAGCACCTTCGACGGTGATGCCGACCGGCACCATCTGGTAGGCCGACTGCAGGTAGTTGGCCGGCCCGTCGCAAATGCCGCGACCGCCGTGCAGGTCCATGGCATCGTTGACGGCATCACGCATGCGCTCGGTCGACTGATATTTCATAAGCGCAGAGATCACCGCCGGCTTCTCGCCGCGGCTGACCATCGCAGCCGTCGCTGCCCGGGCCGCTTCGACGACGTAGGCGGTCTCCGTCAGGCGCGCGATCGGCTCCTCGAGGCCTTCCATCCTGGCAACTGGCAGGCCGAACTGCTTTCGCACGCGCCCGTAGGCAGTCGTAAAGCGCAGCATCGCCTTGGCGCCGGCAGCACCTGAAGACGGCAGCGAAATCGCACGGCCGGCCGACAGGCACTCCATCAGCATGCGCCAGCCCTGGCCGGCACGCTCGCCGCCGCCGATGATCCAGTCGATCGGAATGAACACGTCGTTGCCCCAGTTGGGTCCGTTCGGGAAGGCGGCGCCTGACGGCAGATGACGCCGACCGATGTTGACGCCCTCATGGTCAGCCGGAATGATCGCGACCGTAATGCCGGGCTCGGTGCCCTTGCCGAGCAGGTTGTCGGGATCGAACAGATGAAAGGCGAGACCGACCAGCGTCGCCTTCGGACCGAGCGTGATATAACGCTTGTCCCAGGTCAGCCGGACACCGAGCGTTTCCTGGCCCTCGTGAACGCCCTTGGTGACATAGCCGACATCGCGCATGGTCGCCGCATCCGAACCGGACGTCGGCCCGGTGAGCGAAAAACACGGGATCTCGCGGCCATCAGCGAGCCGCGGCAGATAGTGCGCCTTCTGCTCCTCCGTGCCGTACTTTTCGAGCAACTCGCCGGGCCCCAGCGAATTCGGCACCATGACGATGGTCACCGCATCCGGCGAGCGCGACGCGATCTTGCCTAGGATCAGCGACTGTGCCTGGGGTGAAAAGCCAAGTCCGCCATGCGGCTTCGAGATCAGCATGCCAAGGAAGCCGTGTTTCTTCACGAATGCCCAGATGTGGGCCGGGATCTCGCGTTCGGCGTGACGGATCTGCCAGTCATCGAGCATCTCACACAACTCTTCCGTCGGCCCGTCGAGGAAGGCCTGTTCCTCGTCGGTCAGCACCACCGGCGGTACGGCACGCAATTTCTCCCAATCCGGCCGGCCCGAGAACAGTTCGGCATCGAAGCCTATGGTGCCGGCATCGAGCGCCTGCTGCTCGGTTTCGGAAACCGGCGGCAATATCGAGCGGATCATGCCGAAGGCCGGCCGCGTGAGGGCCATCTGGCGTAGTGCCGGGATGGCAAGGGCGCCGGCAACCACGGCAAACAGCGCCATCAAAAGCGGCAAGACCGGCAGCGCACCTGGATTGGCGCTCAGCGGGCTCGAAAAGCCGACATAGGCTGCAATCGCTCCACCAACAGCCCAAAGCCACAGCGGCGCGCGCTTCATGCCAAGCAAGGTTGTGCCCGCAAGGATGGCCAGAATGTAAAGGAACGTTGCCATTGACTTAGCTCCCGGATTGTTCGCGACCGGCCAATGGTCGCCCTATCGACAGGCATATACCGCACCCAGCGCTGCCAATGATGCCGCCTCCGCCACGATATCAACGACGAATTCAGCGCAAAGAGCGAAATTTGTCGAAACGGCACTGATCTGAACCGATTGTTTGCCATTTCGGCCTATCGTGCCGTCAAATCTATAGGGTTCACCGCATTTTGACCGGAATTCGCTCATGAACACGTCTGCCAAGCCCAGGTCCATGCCCAATGATTTCGAACTGCCGGGCCGAATGAACCTGATCGTCGCCCTGCTCGCCTTCGTGCCGATGATGATCGTGATCTTCATTTTGCTGGCGCTGGCGGTCGAGCCCCTCCAGATCCCGCTCGTGGTGCTGCTCTTCGTCGTTGGAGCCTGTTGTGCCATGCTGTGCTACGAAGCCCTCAAGATCATGCTCGGCGGCGCCATGCAGGTCGGCGACGATGCCTTGGTCGTAAAGCGCTTCCTGAGCGAAGACGTCTATCCCTGGGCAACGATCGAGGACTGCAAGGTGATGCCGGCCACGGGAACACTCGGCGATGATCCTCTGAGTGAGGCCAGCGAACGGATCGGCCTTGGCCTGTTCCTGCGCAACACCGAACGCCAGCGCGAACACGACCTCGACGCCGATATCATTTTGTGTGCCGGCCACAAGGACGACGCGCGCAATCTCATCCGGCTGTCGCAGAAGGTGGTGCTCGGTCTCAAACGCCACCACGACGGCCTCAAGCGGCCCCAGGCCCGCGCCAAACCAACCCAGCAGCGCCGCTACCGCAAGCGCGCCAAGAGCGCATCGACCAGCGCCGTCGTTTCGAATATCCGCAATGGCGTACGGAATGCTTGAGGGACGCGTTGACCCGTCTTCCACAATTCCCGATCGGGCGGTAAACTCCAGGCGACCATATCACAACCAGCTTGGGAGACACCGAACGATGGCAGACGAACCCGTGGCCGCACAGAACGGGCCCTATCAGGTCGAACTCGAAGAAGGCCGCATGTATGCTTGGTGTGCCTGCGGAAAATCGGCGCGCCAGCCGTTTTGTGACGGCGCCCACAAGGGATCCGGCATCGAGCCAATCCGCTTCAAGGCGGAAAGTTCCGGCACCTATAACCTATGCGGCTGCAAGGCAACCGACGAACAACCCTACTGCGACGGCTCGCACAACGTGCTATGAGGCCTGTTGGCCAAGCCACCGCCCGCCGAACCCGTCATGTCTAACCACATCACCAGCGTGCCAGGCATCCGAATCGGCCACGCCGACTGCGACCGCTTGGTGAGCGGCGTCACGGTCTGCCTGATAGACGGTCCCGCCACGGCCTCCGTCAGCGTCATGGGTGGCGCACCGGCCGGCCGCGATCTCGAGTGTCTGGCAAGTGATCGCTACGTCGATCACGTCGACGCCATCGTCCTGTCGGGTGGGTCCGGTTTCGGTCTCGATGCGGCCGGCGGCGCGCAGGCCTGGTTGCGTGAAGCGGGCCGGGGCTTCGCGGTCGGCAACATGCGCGTGCCGATCGTGCCCGAGGCGATCTGCTTCGATCTCATGAACGGCGGCGACAAAGACTGGGGCCGCTTTTCGCCGTACCGTGACCTTGGCTATGCGGCATCCGAGGCAGCAGAGGCAGATAGCACGGAACTCGGCAGCATCGGAGCCGGCATGGGAGCCACGACGGCCAACTACAAGGGCGGCATCGGCTCGGCGAGCGCGACGACGTCGTTCGGCGCAACGGTCGGAGCCTTGATGGTGGTCAATGCGCTCGGCTCGGCAACCATCGGTGACGGCCCGCATTTCTGGGCCGGTGCGCTCGAGGTCGGGGCCGAATTCGGCGGCTACGGCCTGCCCGCGAAACCGTCCGATGAATCACATAGACTGCGCTGGAAAGGATCGGACACCGGTCCCGCGCCGCCGACCGCAACAACTATCGGCATCGTTGCCACCGATGCGACGCTTGCCAAGCCTGAAGCCGAGCGGATCGCGATCAATGCCCATGACGGCTTTGCCCGCGCGCTGCGCCCGGCGCATGCTCTGCTCGACGGCGATACGCTGTTTGCGGTTTCAACGCGGCGCAGACCCGCACCAGCCAACCCCTCGGAGCTGGTCGAATTGGCAAGCGTTGCCGCTGATTGCGTCGCCCGCGCAATTGCCCGCGGCGTCCATGCAGCAACCGTCCCCTCCCCGCGCTACATCGGACCGCCGCCCTTCCGCGACGTTCACGGCCGGCCTGACGCATGACCACAAGGACGCTGATCCGCACAGTCCTTGCCATCGCGATGACCGCACTGGTCGTCGGATTGCTGATCTGGCAGGACCAGCGTTTCACGCTGGTGCGCAACTGCGAAGAGCGCGGCGGCGTATGGGACGGTCGAGCAGAAAGGTGCCGCCTTGTGCCGCCCCGCCGCATCTACATCGAGCGCGGCCTGAAGCGGACTTGAATGCGCCCGGTCGATTGAGGCAGGAGCGAGCGGGCGCACAGCCGGATCATACAGCCTGCACACTGGCAGTCGACCCACTGCCTGATCGTTCAGGACAGGTGCGCAACGACGTGCAACTTCAAGCTGCAACCGAGAATTCGAGCTGAAATTCGTGTTCTTCGGCGAGTTGCTTGACCAGGCGGTCGGCCGTGGTGCTATCGAGGGTGACGTTGGGTGCGCGCAGCACGGCCCACGCCTTGTCGCCCCGGTAATGTGCCATGATCGCCTTCAGCGCCGGGATTGTCGGATAGTTCTGCAAGGTCTGGCGCAGAGCTGAAATGTCTCGCTGTACGATATCGGCACCGTCGTCCTGCCAGTTGTCGTGCAACTGGCGGAGCATCGCACCGTTGACATTGGCCGTTGCCGCAATCGTCCCGGCCGCCCCCTTGCGCAAACCATCGAGCAGATAAAGCTCGCTGCCAAGAAACAGCTCGAAATCGGGAAAGCGTTCGAGGATCGCCTGCATGTTCGACCAGTCGCCTGAGCTGTCCTTGAGCCCGACGACGGTTTCGGGAAACTCCTTGCGCAGGCGATCGATCAAATCAAGCGAGAAACCCACCTGCGAAACAGGCGGAATGTGATAGAGATAGATGCGCAGGCTGTCGTCGTCGATCTCGTCGATCACTTCCGAGAAGTACTGAAACAGCCCGTCATCGCTCGGCGCCTTGTAGTAGAATGGCGGCAGCATCAAAACCCCGCCACAACCAAGCTCGACGGCATGCCGGGTCAGCGTTACCGTGTCCGCGAGCGAACACGTGCCGGTGCCGGGCATCAGATTCAATGGCTCGACACCTGCCTCGACAAGTTCCTCGAGCAGATCCATGCGCTCATCGATGCCGAGCGAGTTGGCCTCGCTGGTCGTTCCGAACGGGGCAAGTGCGTGGCAGCCGCCCTCGCCGAGCAGCCATTCCGCATGGTCGATCAAGCGGTCCGGATCGGGTTCGCCGTCCTCGCCGAACGGCGTCAGTACGGGTGCAATAACGCCGGAGAAATTCGGAGCATCAACCATGGACAGGTACCTACCATCATAAGAGGCGGTGATAGATAGCCCGGCCAGCCGACCCGCACAAGCTGCAACGCACGCCGGCGACGATAATTCGATGAAGCTCGCTTGCACGCAGCGCTTTACGGCATCGGGATGCCCGGCTGTTCGACGGGAATGTGATAGCCGCGCTGCACGGCCGGACGAGCGGCAATGGCTTCGTACCAGCGCTTGACGTTCGAATAGCCGGCAAGGTCGATGCCCTGCCATTCGAACCTCGAGATCCACGGCCAGGTGGCCATATCGGCAATTGAATACTCGCCGGCCATGTACTCGACTTCCCCGAGACGACGGTCGAGCACACCGTATAGGCGATTGGCCTCCTTGAAATAGCGCTCTTCTGCGTAGGGTGCCTTGCCCTTGTTGAACTTCACGAAATGGTGGACCTGGCCGAGCATCGGGCCGACACCGCCCATCTGCCACATCAGCCATTCGGTAACCCGCCAATGCGCCTCGCCCTCGGCCGGCCAGAACTTGCCCGTCTTCTGGGCAAGGTACTGCAGGATGGCGCCAGACTCGAACAGTGACAGTCCATTGTCGTTGTCGACAATCGCCGGAATGCGGTTATTGGGGGCGATCTTGAGGAACTCGGGGGCGAACTGTTCGTCCTTCGAAATGTCGATGGCGTGTGCTTTGTAGTCGAGACCGGTCTCTTCGAGCATGATCGAGACTTTGCGGCCGTTCGGGGTCGACCAGGTATAGAAATCTATCATCGTCATTCCCTTTCGCAGCGCTGCCGCGCAATTGTGCCGTCTTTCGGGACACAGGTTGTATTTGCTGATCCGGTCGCCAGCCTATTCGAAATCGTCGCCGATCTGCAATCCTTGCGTCTTAGCGCAAACTGCGTTTTGTCGGAATCAGCTCGAACGGGCTGCTACCGGCAAAACGCAGATAAATTGCGCCATCAAGTCAACAAGGTTGCGCATCTCTGTGCCTTAAGTTGGAACCGCTTGAGCGGTTCCAACTTAAGGCACGATGCGCTAGCCCCCCACGTTGGCATAAGTTCTTTCCACATTTGTCGTCATACAATGACTTGAACGCGCGGCTGTGCCCGGCATACTCTGCTCAGGACGAGGCCCGCCACCGCCGGCCCATTGGGGTGCCGACCGAGCGCGACGCTCCCTTGGGAGCGGCGGACCACCGGCGGGACCTCGTCGTATTCCATCAAGCTTCAGTAATGGCGATAGCGCACATTGCGCCCGAGCATACCTTCGGCCGCCGCCAGGATGGCATTGGCGTCCAGGTGATAGTGGCTGTAAAGCTCGCTCAGAGAGCCCGATTGGCCGAAATGTTCGACCCCCAGCGCCCTGACGCGATGGCCCATGACACCGCCGAGCCAGGACAGGCTTTCGGGATAGGCATCGCAGATCGTGATGATGCATGCATCAGCGGGCAGTGCCGCAAGCAATTCCTCGGTGTGGCTCCTCGCTTCATGAATGCCATTGTCACGGGCACGCTGGGCACCGTGCCAACCGGCCGAAAGGCGATCGGCCGACGTAACGGCAAGCACACCGACACCGCGCCCGTCTTCGGCGAGTAGGCCTGCCGCCTGAATTGCCTCAGGCGCGACGGCACCCATGTAGGCAATGGCGAGTTTGGTCGAGGGATCGGGGCGCCTCAGCCAGTAGCCGCCGCGAATGATGTCATCTGACAGTCGCTCCGACATGGGCCGCGGGATCTGATCGACCGGCCTGGTCGACAAGCGCAGATAGACCGAGCCGCCTTTCTCCTCGCGATACCAGCGCTCCTCGCGCTCTTCATCACCGCTGCGCTGGATGTAGTTGAACGCCCACGCCATGATTGCCGACAACTCATCGACGAAGGCCGGCTCGAACGATGCGAGGCCGTCCTGTGACATGCCGATCAGCGGCGTCGCGATCGACTGGTGCGCGCCACCCTCCGGCGCCAGTGTCAGGCCCGACGGCGTGCCGGCGAGAATAAAACGGGCATCCTGATAGCAGGCATAATTGAGGGCATCGAGACCGCGCGCGATGAAGGGGTCGTAGAGCGTGCCAATCGGGATCAAACGCTCGCCGAACAGCGTCTGGGAGAGGCCGGCGGCGGTCAGCGTCAGGAACAGGTTCATCTCGGCAATGCCAAGCTCGATGTGCTGGCCCTGCGGGCTCATTTCCCACTTCTGAGGCGACATCAGCCCGCGTTCCTTGAAGATGTCGTCTTGCGCCTCCATCGCGAACAGTCCCCGGCGATTGACCCAGGGCCCGAGGTTGGTCGAGACGGTGACGTCCGGCGACGTCGTCACAATGCGGTCGGCGAGCGGACCGCCGTCGCGGGCGATCCGGTCGAGGATGCGTCCGAAGCCGGTCTGCGTCGCCATCTTGCCGGAGACGTCGACATCGATCCTAGGCGGCACGGCTATGGTCGGAGCCTCGAAGCGGCGCTTGCCCTTCTGGTTGAACGGCACACGGGCAAGAAATTGTTCAACGGCAGTTGGATCGTTGAGGCCCGCGAATTTGTCCCATTCTGCGCCCTGATTGATGTCCATGGCAGCACGCAGTTCCTGGGTCTGCGCTTTGGTCATCAAGCCGGCATGGTTGTCCTTGTGGCCGGCAAGCGGCAGACCGAAGCCTTTGACGGTGTAGGCGATAAAGCAAACCGGCTTGTCGCTCGGCGCCTTCTCGAATGCCTCGACGATCGATTCGAGATCATGCCCGCCGAGGTTTGTCATCAGGTCAGACAACTCATCGTCGGCGAGACGCTCGATGATCGCGAGCGTATCGGCGTGAGCCTCAAGATCCTCGTTCAACTGCTTGCGCCAGGCGGCACCACCCTGGAAGACGAGGGCCGAATAAAGCTGGTTCGGGCAATCGTCGATCCACTGGCGCAAACGCTCGCCGCCGGGTTCGGCAAAAGTACGCTCCTGCAATTTGCCGTACTTGATCAGCACCACTTCCCAGCCAAGGTTGGCGAAGAGGCCCGCCACCTTCATGAACAGCCGGTCGGAGACGACCGAGTCGAGGCTCTGGCGGTTGTAATCCACGACCCACCAGGTATTGGTCAGCCCGTGCTTCCAATATTCGAGCAATGCTTCGTGAATGTTGCCTTCATCGATCTCGGCATCGCCCATCAGCGCGATCATTCGACCCTTGGGCCACTGCCGGGCCCAGTCCTTGGCGTGAACGTAGTCCTGGACGAGACTTGCAAATCCCGTAACGGCGACGCCGAGGCCCACTGAACCCGTCGAGAAGTCGACATCGTCCTTGTCCTTGGTGCGCGAGGGATAGCTTTGCGCGCCGCCAAAGCCGCGAAAGTTCTTGAGCTTTTCGAGTTCCTGGTTGCCGAGCAGATACTGGATGGCGTGAAACACCGGGCTCGCATGCGGCTTGACGGCAATGCGGTCTTCCGGGCGCAGGATGTGGAAATAAAGCGCCGTCATCAGCGTCGCTATCGAAGCCGATGAGGCCTGATGGCCACCGACCTTGAGACCGTCACCGCGATCGATCTCATGGTTGGCATGATGGATCATGTAGGACGACAGCCACAGCACCTTGCGCTCGAGCTGACGCAACATGGCGAGCGTCGCCTGGCGGTCGCCGGTATCCTCGATGTGTCTATCCTGCATACGTCCACTCTCAGCGTGATTCCCGCTTAGAAGCAGGGCTGTCCGGGTAATTTCTGGCGGCCGAAGCCACAGCCACAGTCGTCATCCCCACGTAGGTGGGGACCCAAGCGATTCTCCACTTTCTCAGTGCTGGCGGATGGTTGCTTGGGTTCCCGCCTACGCGGGAATGACGGAGTAATAGGTGGCTAGTGTGTGCTAGCCGCTAGCCTTCAAAACACTACCGCAATCGCCATTCAATTGAAAACCGCAGGCTTAACCGCTGTCGATGGTGGTCGGAGAACGAGCAACGCGCAATGTCCAGTAGTGTCTCGGTTTAGGAACTTGGCGGGCGGAGCGGACGGGATTCGAACCCGCGATCTCGCTAAAGACCGAACCACCAAATTGGCAGTTCGCCGTTAAGCCGCTCCGGCACCGCCCCTCACGCATGCGAGCATACACACCAACATGCTTAGCGAAAAGGAACTGCACCCTCTGGATGCTCGAGGTCACAACAGCGATGGCCGTTGGCAAAATGAAGTGTTCGGGACGATCGTAGATCCGATCGATACCGACTTGTCTCAAGATGCCTACGCCGCATCCAGCGTCACATTGAGGCCGTCGTCCGTCAGGGCCTTGATCACATCACTGAGATGATCGCCATCCCGTGTCTCGATGACGACCTGTAATTCGGCGGCCTTGGCGGGCAGATCCGAGAACAGACGCTGATGGAGGACTTCGACGATGTTGGCACCGCTCCTGCCGAGTACGAGTGCGACGCGGGCGAGTTGGCCCGGGCGATCCTGAAGATCGATGGTCAGCCGGGAGATGCGCCCTTCGCGCGCCAGCACACGTGTCAGCACGCTGGCAAGCAGGCGACTGTCGATGTTACCGCCGCACAGCACGAGACCGACGCGCTTGCCTTTAAAGCGCTCAGGCGCCGCAAGGATTGCCGCGAGCCCGGCCGCGCCCGCTCCTTCTGCCACGGTCTTTTCAATATTGATCAGCAGGCCCACCGCCCGTTCGAGCGTCGCCTCATCGACCAGCACGATATCGTCGACCCACGTGCCAATCAGCTGGCGGGTCAACTGGCCCGGGGCCTTCACGGCGATGCCTTCGGCCAGCGTATCCCCGCGCACCGGCAGGTCGGCGCCCTTGATGACGTTGTACATCGAGGGATAGAGCGCCGCCTGCACGCCGATGATCTCGATCTCCGGCCGAACGGATTTCGCGGCGATCGACATGCCCGAGATCAGGCCGCCACCGCCGATCGGCACGAGTAGCGTATCGAGGTCTGGCGCCGCCTCCAGCATTTCCAGCGCGACCGTTCCCTGGCCGGCGATCACCAGCGGATCGTCGTACGGGTGGACGAAGGTGAGCCCGCGCTTCTCGCAGATCTCGCGCGCCGCCCCGGAGGCATCCTCGAGCGTTGCGCCGGTGACGATCACCTCGGCGCCGAACCGTGCCGTGTTGTCGACCTTCACCTGTGGCGTGCCCTCCGGCATCACCACAGTTGCCCCAATCCCGAGGCGCTGGGCGTGATAGGCAACGCCCTGGGCATGATTGCCGGCCGACATCGCAATGACGCCACGCCGGCGTGCAGTTTCGTCGAGAGCTGCCAGATGATTGAGGGCACCGCGCTCCTTGAACGAGGCTGTGAACTGGTGGTTCTCGAACTTGAGCCAGATTTCGGCGCCGCAAATATCCGTGAGTGTCCGGCTCTGCACGCACGGCGTCAGGTGCACGGCCCCGGCAATCGCCCGGGCCGCACGTGTGATGTCGGAAGCATCGGGCAACGGCGACACGGTCGCGGTCACACCAGTTGCAGCGCGATCATGACGAGGCCCACGATCGAGACCGCCCACACGCCCGTGCGCACCCACGGCACTCCGATAATATAGACGACCAAATACGCAAGCCTTGCCCAGAGGAATAGCTGCGCACCAAGCGCCGTCATATCGTTGTTGCGTTCCGCAAGATGCGCGATGACGACGACGATCGCAAACAGGATCAGGCTTTCGAGCATATTGCGATGGGCGCGATGCGCCCGGCCTGCCCAGCCCGGCAGATCGCCGACGAAATCTTCACGGTTTCCGGCCGCGCGCTCCAGACCTCTGTTCCCGATCGTGCCAAGCGTCGCAATGCCGGCCTGGAGGAAGCAAAGGACAGCAGCAAACAGTAGATAGGTCAATTCAACAGTCATGATAATGATCCTGCAGTTAGTTGCTCTATATTGCTGGCCCGACCTTAGCCTGCCGCCCCGCCCGGGGCTGTCAACCCTCGGCCAGTTCAGCTGCGATGGCGGCCCGCAGCGCTGGCAGGCAGTCACGCTCGAACCAGGGATTGCGTTTCAGCCAGGCATTGTTGCGCCAGGAAGGATGCGGCAGCGGGAGATAGCGGGGTCCGCCAGCATCACCATTCATGAAATCGCGCCAGCCGGCAACTGTTTCGGTCAGCGTGCCAGATGCACGCCCGGCACCATGCCATTTGATCGCATACGAACCGACGAGAAGGAACAGGCGAAGGTCCGGCATTTGCTCGAACAACCGATCGCGCCAGGCAGGTGCGCATTCCGACCGTGGCGGCCGGTCGCCACCCTTGGCATCGAGGCCCGGAAAGCAGAAGCCCATCGGCACGATTGCAATTCGCCCGACATCGTAGAAGGTGTCCGGATCAACCCCCATCCAGTCACGCAGGCGGTCACCGGAGGGATCGGTGAACGGGATGCCGGAGGCATGCACGCGTGTGCCGGGCGCCTGGCCGCAAATAGCGATGCGTGCCGAACGTGAAACGCGCAGCACAGGACGCGGCTCATGCGGCAGCGGTGCGCCACGCGGCTGATCACGGCAGATCCGGCAGGCTTTGATGGCTGAGAGGAGAGCAGAAAGCGGATCACCCGCCTCGTCTCGAGCAGCCATTAGAAATCGACAATCAGGCCGTCATCGGCAAAAATCACGTCCCGATCGCGTAGGCCGTCCTTGGCAGCGAGCATGTTCAAATTCATGTGAGTGACCATCACCCGCTTCGCTCCGAGCTGATCGAGCTTGGGCCCGAGGACCTGCCAATTGAGGTGATAAGGAATTGCCGTTTCATCAAAGCTATAGCACTCCGTAATGAAAAGGTCGGCACCACGGGCACAATCGATGAGCGCATCAACCCACTGGGTGTCGCCCGAATAGGACAGCACCCGGCCGCTGCGCTCGAGGCGCAACGAGGCCGAGAGCGCGCCCGAGGGATGTTCGCCCGCAAAGGCAGTCAACCTTGTGCCGTTGACCTCGATCGCCTGCTCGGCCTCGAATTCAACGACCTCGAGTTCATAACGCAATTTGCCCTTTGCCGACCCCGGAAACAGCGCCTCGGAGGCATCGTAGAGCCGTTGCGCGGTGCCGACCGGTCCGACGATCGTCAGCTTGTTCTGGCGCCTAACGGTGTGCTGGGCGTGAATGCGCCACCAGACCAGGCCGCCGAAATGATCGCCGTGCAAGTGCGAGATGAAGATCGTGTCGACCTCGTTGGCATCGAGGCCTTCGCGGTGCATGCCGATCAGCGCGCTCGCACCGCAATCGACCAGGAACTTGTAGCCCCCGTCGTCGACATGAAAGCAGGTTTGCAGCCGGCCGCCCGAGCCGAACGCGTCTCCGCTGCCAATGACGGTCAATCGCATCTTGCCATCCTTCCGCGCTTCGTGCCGACACGCCCCCCCGGCTCAATCGAGCCCGGCTCGCGCACTTGGCCGGCTCGAGACCTGCGCACGCCAGCGGGCCAGCGACTGCAACCGTTCGGGCACTTCGATGCGCGCCACCTTGGTAAAATCGACCCCGACAAGCGCCGTTATATCAGCAACGCTATAGCGGTCCCCAGCGACAAATTCGTGCTTGGCGAGTTGCTCATCGAGCATCTCCAGCGCTTCGAGCGCTCGGCCACGGTTGGCCTCGCCCCATTCGGCAATTTGCGGCACTTCGAGTTCCGCCATGGCCGGGTGGCGATGACGGAAGCAGGCTGCAACGCACGCGAGCAGATTGAATTCCATGCGCCGCTGCCACATCTCAACGGTGGCCTTTTCGAGCGGCGTGGTGCCCATCAGCGGCGGGTCCGGCTGCAGTTCCTCGAAGTAACGACAGATGGCCATCGACTCCGAAAGCGCGGTACCGTCGTCCAGCACCAGGATCGGCAAACGCTGTGTCGGATTGAGCGCCTTGATCTCGTCGGTCAGGTGCTCCTTGGCCGGGATATTGAGGGCTTCGGATGGAATTTCGATCCCCTTCTCGGCGAGAAAAATACGCACACGCCGTGGATTTGGCGCCTGCGGCTGATCGATAAGCTTCATGTTGTTCCCTGCTTCAGTTGGTTAACGACGTGGCCGGAGTCTAGGACTTCTGCGGCCGAAAATGAACCGCCCGCAGCGCGCCTGGTTTGGGAGAGTAGCTGGTGTTGCCGCAGTTCGGCGAGAGTGCAGATGGTAAACAGGATTACTAGTTGAAAGCACGGAGTTTTTAGGTCATTCGCCCGGCTGAACGGAGGCTTGCTGACGACCAGACAGCACAACTAATTTTCGCCCTGCCAATGCAATTTACGCCGAAATACGGGACATTTTGCAGAATGGTTAAACTGCTTCTTAGAGTTTTGCCGGGAAAGTATTGGCGCGCCTAGGAAAATTGGTCGATCCGATCTGGGTGCGCTGGACAATGCGGCAAACAAGGAATGCGCGCAACATTCCGCAAGCCATCAACGGGATGCATCGACGGAATGCCGAGGACTGCCGGCACGATAGGCAATTCACCGCAAGCTGCGCGACGACCGCGCCGCAAGGCTGGCCCGTGCCAATCTACCGACAGCCGCAAGCTGCGCAACCAGATCAAGCAGGACGACAGCCTCGCCGACGAATTCGATTATGATTTGCTGGCCATGTTCGTGCGTAACGAACTTGCAGCCCAGTGGACCATCCTGCTCCTCGCCCTGATTTTTTCGCTCGCCTCGATGTTCTGGGCGCCCTATCAGCAGGCGGTCGGCTGGTTGATCATCGTCGTTGGCGCCAAGGTATTGCTGCTCGACGTCTGCCGGCGCTTCAGCGCCATGCCGCCCAACCGCGTCGATCTCAAGCACTGGAAACGCAACCTGTTCATTGCCGAGGCAGTCGGCGGCATGACATGGGCCGGCTTTGCGCTCGTTGGCATCGGCAACGTCGACACCACCCAGCTCGGCACCCTGTTTTCCTCGCACGTCTTCCTGTTTGCATCCCTGATCGTCATACTGGCGATCCGCATGACGTTTGCCTCGACGGTGCCGATGATCCTGTTTGTCGGTACGGTGCCGATGACCATCGCCGTCGTCGCACGGCTCGCGATGCTCGGTGACTTCTTCTACCTGGCGCTCGCCAGTATGGCGGTCGGCGTCCACATCTACTTCCTGTTCCTTGCCAAGGGTCTGCGCTCGACGGCGCTCGCCATGCTCGAATTCCGCAAGCAGAAGGACCTTTTGATTGCCGAACTCGAAGAAGCAAAGTCAATCTCCGACCAGGCCCGCCGCAAGGCCGAAGAGGCCAATCAGGCCAAATCGCAGTTCCTTGCGACCATGAGCCATGAGCTGCGCACCCCGCTCAACGCCATTCTCGGCTTTTCCGAGGTGATGACCAACCAGATCATGGGGCCGCTCGATAATCCGACCTATCGTGAATACACCGCCAATATCCACTCGAGCGGCACGCATCTCCTGAACCTGATCAACGAAATCCTCGATTTGTCACGGATCGAAGCGGGCAAGTTCGAACTGCACGAACAAGCGATGGATTTGCGCGATACACTCGATGACTGCCACCGCCTGATGCGCCTGCGCGCCGAGAACAAGGGGCTTGAACTCATCGAAGACTACGCGCCTGGCATGGCCACGATCTGGGCCGATGAACGAGCGATCCGCCAAATCTGCCTCAACCTGCTGACCAACGCGATCAAGTTCACGCCGCGTGGCGGCATGATCACCATCAAAGCCACAACGGAAGCCGACGGCAGCCAGGTCGTGCGCGTCATCGACACCGGGCCCGGCATCCCGAAGGAGGAACTGCCCAAGGCACTCTCTGCTTTCGGGCAAGGTTCGCTGGCCCACAAATCAGCAGAAGGCGGCACCGGTCTCGGCCTGCCGATCGTCCAGAAGCTGGTTGAATTGCACGGCGGCACATTCGAGTTGCGCTCCGAATTGCGTAAAGGCACCGAGGCGATCTTCAAAATCCCGGCAGCTCGCGTATTGCGCAAGATGGAGGCGGTCGACGGCAACGCCAAAGAAATCAAGGCGATTGCCAACAGGCAGACAAAACCGGCATCGCAAGCCAGCCGGCCCGACCGCAAGCTCCGCAACCGCCGGCCCGAAGTCGCGTCGGCCGAGGCCTCGCGTCCCTTGCGCAGCCCGCGTCCCTCCCGTCTCGTCGGTCCGGCACGCGCCAGGCAGCGCCCAATCCCGGCCCACGCCTGATTGCACTGGTCCGACCGACCAGTCGAACCATCGCTTGCCTGTTTTCGCCGCGCTTACCATATAGAACCGATCGGCGTTCGTCGCATCAGTCAATTGGACGAGGACCAACCACACTATGCTGTGGGTTTTACTGTTATTGCTGGGCGTTGGCGTGGTCGCGGCCGTCGTGGTCGGCGATTCAGGCTCGCTCGGCGGCGTGGACGGCGCCATGATCGCCGGCATCGTCGCGTCGCTGGCACTATTGATCTTCATCGGCCTGCCGGCACTCAGGCAATATCGGGGACAACTGCCGAAGGCGGTCTCGGACCTGTTGATCTGGGTCGCCATCATGCTGGCACTTGTGCTCGGCTATGCGTTTCGCCACGACTTCCAGTACATCTATCAGCGCATGGCCGGCGAACTGATGCCGCCCGGCCATACGCTTTCTGTCAGCGATGAGACCGGCCAGCACGCGGTTCGCATCCGTCGTCAGCCCAACGGCCAGTTCACGGCCCGCGCCGAAGTCAATGGAGCCACGGTTTCGATGCTGGTCGACACCGGTGCCTCGACCATCGTGCTCACATCCTCCGATGCCAGCGCCGCCGGCATTGATCTTGCCCGGCTCGGCTATACGATCCCGGTGCGCACGGCGAACGGCACCGCCTACGCTGCCGCCTCAAGCCTCAATGCGATTACAGTCGGCACGATCACAATGTACGGCGTGCGCATCCTCATCGCCAAGCCGGGAACACTCGACCAGAGCCTGCTTGGTATGAATTTTTTAACGAGGCTCAGGTCTTATGAGTTCTCCGGTGAATTTCTGACCTTGCGCGGCTAGTCAGCGAACCCGCCCCTGAGTGCAAAGGTCTTCTGGCGAAGCGGGGATGTGGGTGAGGCTATGGCGCTTTCTTCCGGTGCCAGATCGGCGATGAGCGAGGCGGCGAGTTGGGCCGTTGCCGGTGTGTGTCTTGTCGTTTCCATCGTCTATTTCGACGAACTGAAGGCGGCCGTCTCACCCTTCCCACAGGTCTCCGAGGCGCCGGCCGTTCCGAGCGCGCCAACAGCACAAGCTTCGGCGGCGCACAATTCGGGCTCCGGCGACGTTGTCGAACTCAAGGCCGGCGCCTACGGTCACTATCACACACTGGCACGCATCAACGGGCGCGAGATCGATGTGCTGGTCGATACCGGCGCTTCGTTCGTGGCGCTTACCTACGAAGATGCAGAACGCGGCGGCATCTTCGTTTCAGACCATGACTTCAAGTATCAGACCCAGACCGCCAACGGCATCGCCCGCGTCGCGCTCGTGACGATCGACCGTGTTTCGATCGGCGACATCATGGTGCGCAACGTACAAGCCTCGGTGCACGAACGCGGCAAGCTCGGCCAGACGTTGCTCGGCATGAGCTTCCTCGGCAAACTGCAGCGCGCCGAAATGAGCCGCGGCCGGCTGATACTCGAGAACTGACGGTGCAGTTGCGCTTCTGTCCCAACTGCTTCACCGCGACGCAATACTGTCGCTGTCCCAGGGCCCATCGCAATGGCTCGTACGCCCGCGCCAGGCAGTCCGCGAGGCATTGAATTTTGCGGTGATCCGTCCCCAATAATAAGAACCGAATTTCTTTGTCCTGCAGCGCCTCAAGCTGAGGCCGATAACCCACGTGCCGGTCCAATGACCCGACTTGTCGATCTTCCCGTGGACCTTGGACGGCCCAATCAAGCCTCCGGCACTGACCGTTGCAAAACAGCTTCCGGACAGTTTGCAGCTCAAATGGACCTTGCGTCCATCGGTCAGCGTGTACGTGCCCCTTGGCAGCTTCAGCCCTGCACTTTCGGGTTGTTCCTCGAGGCTTGCACAGTCGGATCTGCGCCATCCTTGCAGGCGGGACAGATCGTCAGCCGTCGGGTAGCTGACGTCGCCCCGGCGCCCGGCAAGCTTGTTGAAGTCGGAAAGCGCCCGCCGGCTCTTTGCTCCCCATAGACCATCCGCAACATCGGCCAGGCATCGCAGCCGTTTCAACTCAACCTGGACCTCTTTAACAAAATCGGCCTGTCTGTTTTTGTCCTCCGCATTCGCTTCCAGCTGCCTTGTATCGGCGTTCGCCAGCTCCTGTGATCGGCGGTTTGCCGCCTCATTCAATTCGCGCTTGAGCTGTTCGGCTTCCTCGGTTGCCTGTTCTGCATTCGCAATTGCCTGCGAGCGCTCCTCATTGGCTTTTGCCAATGCCTCGCGTGCCTTTCGAGCGTCCTCGCGCGCCCTTTCGAGTTCGCCAGTATCGGCTGCAACATTCGGCTGTTGCTCTGCCTGATCGCGCTTGGCTTCCGCTGCTTGGCTTTCTTGTTCCGCCGTTTTCAGTTTTTCGCGTTTGGTTTCAGCTTCGGCCTCAGCGCGTTCGGCCGCTTCAAGTTTGCCGACCAAAATGCGCGCTAACGGCACGAACACGCCGTTCGGAAATTGCTGAATGTATGAGTTGATAGCGGTCGGATCCTTGCTGTCCTGAACGGCCTTCCAGTAGGCGAGTTCGGCCTGCTGATCGAAGTTCGACCGTGTGCCGCTCTGCACTGCTTCGGGCGACTTCTCGTCGGCCGAGCCGGCCAAATAGACATCGGGCAACGTCGGCAGCGACATCCAGGGGTCCTGGCCGATGGAACGCTTCACTCTGCGGTGCACATTGCGGAACATGGCGACCGCATCGACGCCCGGCCGCGTGATCTCTTCGGCCAGCACGCGGGCGTAGGGGCCGCCACCGGCACCTGCATCAGACGCCGTCTCGCCCGGCGCGGTCGAATAGGCAATAAGAATGCCGGCCGTTTGCGGGACGGGCACGAAGCCTTTCTTGCGGCCCAAAGACTTGGCTTGCGGACCTGTCAGCTTGAGTTCGTCGCGACAGGCATCAAAGACGACATAATGGATAGCGCTGGTGGCAATCTCGCTCAGCCGGTTGATGATCTCGTTCTGCTGGAAGGACTCGAACCAGATGTTGGCATCATCCGCCTTCCTGACATCGATCGGCACCAGGTAGTTCATATTGGTGTCGGGATTGGCGATGCCGTGGCCGGAATAATAGAAGAAGCTTATCGAGCCATCGCCTGCGGTCCGAACCCGCTCGACATGCCGCTTGATGGCGATGTCCATCTGGCGATAGCTCGCGTCCTTGATCGCTGTGACCTCGAAGCCGAGCCGGGTTAGCGCAACGCCGAGCAAGCCAACGTCATTGTGAGGGTTTTCCAGAGCGCCGACCGCCTCGTCATAACCCTTGTTGCCAATCAGCAAGGCGAACCGCTTCGCGGCTAGAGCTTCACACCAGACACTTTGTGCCGCGACGAATGCACAAGCCAGCACGATGACCACTCGAAACATGAAATCGATCCTGCCCTATCAAAACTCATAAATTCAGAGCCGCACGGATGCCGGCTATTATGGCACGTTATAGCTCAAAAAAGGCGCACTTCGCACCAAACGGCAAGTCCGCGGCGCACCAACGTTCAGCCCTGCCAGGCAGCCTTCATCATGGCAGCCGCCTTCTCCGCGATCATCAGCGTCGGCGAATTGGTATTGCCCGACGTGATCGTCGGCATCACCGAGGCATCGGCGATGCGCAGTCCGTCGAGGCCGGCGAGGCGCAGTTCCGGATCGACGACGGCGGCATCATCGCTGCCCATGCGGCAGGTGCCGACCGGATGGAAGATCGTCGTGCCGATGTCGCCGGCGGCGCGAGCGAGATCCTCATCACTCTGGGTCTCGGGGCCGGGCCTGAATTCTTGCGGCTGATACCTGGCCAGCGCCGGCTGCGAAACGATATTGCGTGTCAGGCGGATGGCGTCGGCGGCGACCTGGCGATCCTCTTCTTCCGACAGGTAGTTGGGGCGGATCTCGGGCTGCGCGTTCGGCTCCGGCGAGACGATGTGCACGTAGCCGCGGCTCACCGGCCGTAGGTTGCATACACTCGCCGTGAAAGCCGGAAACGGATCGAGAGGTTCACCGAACTTGTTCAGCGACAGCGGCTGGATGTGGTACTGGAGGTTAGCCGTCTCGCGATCGGGGTCCGACTTGGCGAATGTGCCGAGCTGGGAGGGGGCCATCGACATCGGCCCGCTGCGGTTGAGCCCGTATTCGAGCGCAATCTTCGCCTTGTGCCACAAGGTCTGCGAGGTCTCGTTCAAAGTGCGCACACCTGTGACCTTGTAGGCGCAGCGCAATTGCAGATGGTCCTGCAGGTTGGCCCCGACACCGACGGCATCGTGCACCACCTCGATACCGTGCAGGCGTAGGAGTTCGCCCGGACCGATACCGGAAAGCTGCAGGATCTGCGGCGAGCCGATTGCACCTGCGGCGAGCACCACCTCGCGGTTTGCGCCGAGCTTCATCATCGTGCCGTTGCGGCGGATCTCGACGCCCCTCACCCGGCCCTCACCGATCATCAGGCGCTCGACCATGGCGTGCGTAACGATCGACAGGTTCTTGCGATCGAGCGCCGGCTTCAGGAAGGCCCGGCCTGTGTTCCAGCGCACGCCGCGCTTCTGGTTGACCTGGAAGTAGCTCGAACCCTCGTTGTCGCCCATGTTGAAATCGGCGATGCGCGGGATGCCGGCCTGCTCGGCCGCCTCCGCCCAGGCTTCGAGGATCTCCCATTTTACGCGGGCGTTCTCGACGCGCCATTCGCCGCCGCGGCTGTGGGCGCCGTGAAAGTCCTCAGGGCTCAGGGCAAGCTGGTCTTCGTGCTTCAGAAAATAGGGCAGCACGTCGTCCCAGGCCCAGCCTGGATTGCCGTATTGGCGCCACAGATCATAGTCGCGCGCCTGTCCGCGCATGTAGATCATGCCGTTGATCGACGAACAGCCGCCGATCACCTTGCCGCGCGGATAATTGAGGCTGCGCCCGTTGAGGCCTGGTTCTTCAGCAGTCTTGAAGCCCCAGTCGACCCTCGGGTTGCCGTGGCAATAGAGATAGCCGACCGGAATGTGCACCCAGATGTAGTTGTCACGCCCGCCCGCCTCGAGCAGCGCCACGGAGACATTCGGATCCTCCGAGAGCCGGTTGGCGAGCAAACATCCGGCCGTGCCGGCACCAACGACGATGTAGTCGTATTCCGCGAGCGTATCCGTCTGCATGTTTCCCGCCCCTCAACTCGGACCTGCACGTTCCCTTATGGTCTTAGCGCATCGACCCCGGGCTTGGAACCATCCAGCCTCCCGGGCGCAGACCGTCGAGGCGGTTCACGCAGCGGACGGCAGCAGGCCGCAATATACAGTAATCACGGATAGCATAACGCAACCCGGTGCGCGGGCCGCCACAATCGCCTGTCTTGATGATCGGCAGCAGGGTGGCACCCCGCACCGCCCTGCAAGCGATCGAGCGTCGCAGACGGGTACTGCGTGGCAGCGATGCTCGGTCGCCCCTTTTTTGTTGGTTGTGGCGCGGTGAACGCGCACGTTGGCAGCCTGTTTGTGGCGCAACGGCCCTGATAACGGCCTCGATATACTTGCGCTGAGATTTTCGGGGTTGGGCCACTTTCTGCCGCAAGCAGGTGCAACATACTCCGAGCACACCATCAAGGCTCGATGCCGAAAGCAGACTAACGTGCTAGCTCTGCAGCGCATCAACGACGTAACGGCCACAAAACTGGCATTTCACCAAAGTGAGATGCATACATCAGTTGACGCCGCTCAGATGATCGCGTGGCGCACGCGGGCTGAGACCCATTCGCTGACGACGACGGTAGCCAGGATGACGAGGAGGATCAGCGACACCTGAGTCCAAGCGAGCGTGGATATGGATGCATCCAACTGCAGACCCAGTCCGCCGGCTCCAACCAGGCCAAGTACGGTCGACTCACGGATGTTGATATCCCAACGGAACACGGAGATGCCGGCGAACGTCGGCAGGATCTGGGGAATAATGCCATAGGCGAGTTTTTGAGCCCCGCTGGCGCCGGTTGCCTCGATCGCCTCGACCTGGGCGACGTCGATCTCTTCGATCGCCTCATAAAGAAGCTTGGAGCAAAAGCCGATCGAGCGCAGCCCGATGGCAATGACGCCTGCTAGGATGCCCGGACCGATGATGGCGACCAACATGAGGGCCCAGATCAGGGAATTGATGGAACGCGACGACACGATCACGAACAGTGCAATGGCCCTGACGATAGGATGCGGCGTTGTTATTCGGGCAGCGAGAAACGCGATCGGAAATGCCAGTGTGATCGCAAGCAACGTGCCAAGCGTTGCGATATTGATCGTATCCCAGACTGGCCGCCACAAGTTGTCCATGTACGACCATTTTGGGGGCATCATGCGGGCGGCGAGGTCGGCGGCCTGCGTGCCTGCGTCCCACACGAAGAACCAGACGGTCTTGTCGGACACCAGCTTCCAGGCATAGGCGACGACTGCGATGCCGATCAACCAGCTGGCCCAGATCAGCCATTGCGTCTGCGTTGTGCGCCGCTTCCAGACTGGCTCCTCAATGGTTCCGCTGACCGGCATCACTGCACCCACTTTCGCAAATAGCCTGATCCGTATTCGAGCACCATGACGATGCCAATGATGATCAACAGAATGGCCGCGGCGGTCTGGAATTCGTACCGGTCAAACGAGGTCAGAAGTGTTGCACCGATGCCGCCCCCCCCGACTATGCCAACCACGGCAGATTCGCGGAAATTGATGTCTAGACGATACATCGCGAGACCGATCATCCGCGGTGCCACCTGCGGCTGGACCGCATAGTTCACCCACTGGAACCAGCCGGCGCCTGTCGCCTTGATGGCTTCTGCCGGTGCCGGGCTCATATTCTCGATATCCTCGGCCAATAGTTTCCCATAGAAGCCGATGGTTGCAATCGACAGAGCAAGAAAGCCGGCGAAAGGGCCAAAGCCGAACAATTTTACGGCAAATATGGCCAGAATGACTTCCGGGAACGTGCGCGACAGTGCAATGATCGCACGGCAAAAATAGTAGACGGGTCTCGGCGACAGGTTTCGCGCAGCGCCAAGGCCGACCGGTATTGAGAGCGCGATGCCGGCAACGGTAGAGATGATCGCCATCCACACGCTCTCCAGGATACCGTCGAGAATCGAGTCCCAACGACTGATGAAATCCGGTGGAAAGAACGATAGAAGGAACTTCTGTCCGCGCGGGATGCCTTCGGCCACCCGTTCCCAGTTGATCTCCAGTGTGCCAAGCGCAATTGTGAGGTAGACCGCCACAGCTAACCACATCAACCACCGCACGAAGGGATTGGTGATGAACGGGCGTTTCTTCCACGTTCTGGGATACTGCGCTTCACGGGGCTGATCGGCGGTGCTCATGCGGTTGCCTGCGCCTGTGACGATCGACGTAGTTTCTCGGCGAGGACCTTGGCCTCCTCATCATCGTCATCGACGGTTTCGATGGTCGCCTCCCAATCCTCCTCGCCATAGATGTTGGTCAACACATCGTTGGTGAGGCCGGTCGGCAGACCGTCATAGACGATCTCGCCAAGCCGCAAGCCGACCACGCGTTCCGCAAACAACTGCGCCAGCATGACATCGTGGATATTGATGATCGCCGCTAGCCCGCGCTCGCCGCACAACTCCTTAATGAGCCGCATGATCTGTCGCGACGTCTTTGGATCCAGGCTTGCCGTTGGCTCATCGACAAGCAGCAATTCGGGGTCCTGCATCAAGGCCCGCGCAATCCCCACGCGCTGGCGCTGACCGCCGGAAAGTTCGTCAGCGCGCTTGTCAACCATGTCAAGCAGGCCGACACGATCCAGCAGGCGAAATGCTTCCTTAATGTCCTTGGCCGGAAACTTTCGAAACCAGCTTTGCCAAAAGCCAACATACCCGAGCCGACCCGAGAGGACGTTCTCCATGACTGTGAGACGCTCCACAAGAGCGTATTCCTGAAAGATCATGCCCATGCGCCGCCGGGCCTGTCGCAATCGGCCCGATGACAGCGTCGTCAGATTGACGTCGTTCAGGGTCACGTCACCGGACGTCGGTTCGACCAAGCGGTTGATGCATCGGATCAAAGTTGATTTGCCGGCGCCGGATGGGCCGATCAGGGCGACGACCTGCCCATCTGGAATTTCAAGATCGACGCCCTTTAGCGCCTGATCACCCGTGGGATAGCGTTTGGAAAGCGCGTTCAATCGCAGCATCCAACCCTCTCAATCGCATTTCATTGAGCGCAAAGAGCCGCCACAGCGATGCACTGCGACAGCTCCGGTAAGCGTTGTTGAGGCCGTTACTTGCAGTCGTACTTGACGCCATTGGCAGCATCAATCTGACGGATCACAGCCCAATCGCTCTTGTGGTGGATGCCGATGAAGCGGCCTTCCTTCTTGAACTCTTTCTGGAGATCAGAGCCGTCCCAGTTAAACGTGAAGAACGCTTGTTTGATCTTCGCGGTGACTTCCGGATGCAGGTTGTGGGCGTGGCCATAGCCGGTTGTTGGGAAGGTCTGCGACTTATAGATCGAGCGGATCTTGGAAGGATCAACCGCCTTGCGTCGGATCATACGCTTCAGGACCGAGTTGGCAACAGCGGCGGCTTCGTAGTCCTTGTTGGCTACGCCGAGGATCGAGTTGTCATGCTTGCCGGAAAACTGAGTCTTGAAGTCCTTCTTCGCGATCAGACCGAACTGGCTTTTCAAAATAGCCGATGGCGCCTTGAAGCCGGAGTTCGACGTCGGAGACGTAAACGCCAGCGTCTTGCCTTTGAGGTCAGCCGCCGACTTGATCGGACTGTCAGTCGGCACAATGATTTCCATCTCGTAGCCGAATGAGCCGTCCTTTGCAGCCATCATCGCAAAGGGAACAAGCCCGGCGCAAGAGACGGCAACTGGGTTTCCGCCGGTATTTACGCCGGCAATGTGCAGGCGGCCGGAGCGCATGGCCTCATACTGGGCAGCGTAGGATTGCACCGGAAAGAAGACAACCTTCTTACCTGTCACCTTTGACATATGTTGGATGAAACCGTCCCACACCTTGGCGTAAACCGCTGGATCCTCAACCGGTGTGTAGGAAAAGATGATCGTGCTTGGATTGTTCCACCTGGACGAATCCGTCGGCAAGTCAGCAACCTGGTCGTGGTTCCGGTCGCAATAACGTTTGTCTAGTGTGCCCCGATGGCATTCCTCGGCAGACGCCATGTTCGGCGCCAGCATCGTGGCAAGTGCCATCGTGCTTGCAAGTGTACTTGCGCTTAGGATTCTCAGCATCTTTGTTTCCTCCCAGGTTGCTGTCATCAGCGGGTCTGCATTTGCGATCATGCAATCCCGTTGACTGCGATCATGGCCGGCATTTCGAAGAATTACTACCTTCTACCACGTCGGCCTGTGACTAAAGCGAAGATTCAAGCGATATCCGTTGTTTGCAGACGATTTTCGGCAAGCTCGCCGGCGCGCTCCAGGATTGAGCAATCGATGATTGATCGCAATATCGCGCAATCGAGATGATGGCCAAATGGGTATGTTCTCATAACTCGATCGAGACCGTAGCGAGCGAGCACAAATGTTCGCTCATGATCGTCGTGTCGGTCACGAGTCTGGGCGATGACGCACTTGCTCAGGTCCGCTCCGAGCGTGACGCATGGTTGGTGCGATGCGAAATGGAAATTTCTGCGACAGCCGGTTTGGGTCAACCAGAGAAGAACCTGCCGTGAACACAGCGCGGCAGAACGCCCACAAAAAGCGGACCTGTTAAACTAACCTATTACACGTAAGGCAAGCATCACCACAACCTTGGCCGCCGAACCCGTCCGCGCCACCTCCCGATACCCCAGCCGCTCATAGAACCCGACGTTACGCACGCCGTCCCCGGTCACGACATGGACACCCGGAACACCTTGAGCCTCGGCGTGCTGTTCGAACCGCCGAACCAGCCTTGCACCGACGCCCCGACCGCGTGCCTCGCAGGCCACGTTGACGTGCAGATGGGCCGGAAACCGGGACGTCTGATCTGCGAAATCGTGGAAATACGTGAGTTCGGCAAACTCGGGCCTCGGCGCCGGATCGTCGAGACTGCCGACCAGGTAGCCGACCACACGACCCTCACGCATGGCGATAAACGCATGCTCCGGCTCGTCGACCAGATATCGTCCAAGCCAAAGCCAGCGAAACGCCTGGCGGTGCGCGTCATCTCGAAACGACTTCACCGAACTCGCCTCGAAAAAGATCGCATCGATTTGTGCGTCGACGCCGGGACGCAGATGCTCTTCAAGCGAGGCATAGGCAACGATCTCGTCACGCTCGCTTGCCGTCATCATCCAGCCCAACCCGAACCATCGAACCGATCATACTTCTGTGACAAATCAACCGCCGCTTGACCTCGCGGTCAAATCAAGTCTCGATCAATGAACACCAAAAATTCTGACAGGAGGCCATGTCCCATCATGATCGTCAACGTGCGCACCTACACTCTCGTTGCCCGCAAGCTGCCGACCTACATCAAGCTGTTCGAAGACATGGCACTGCCCGTCGTCCGGCGCCACGGCTTGGAGCTGATCGGCTACTACACCAGCGTCGTCGGCCCGCAGAACCAGGTCGTCCACCTCTGGCGCTACTCCAGCATGGCCGACATGGAAGCCAAGCGGGCGGCGCGCGATGCCGACCCCGGCTGGCATGCCTATCTCGCGAAGACCGACGGCCTCGTGCTGCTCCAGGACGACAAGATCATGCGCCCGGCGTCCTTCTCGCCCGGTGCGTAACGGTGGCCGACCGGTCTTGCTAATCGCCCCCGATAGGGCTTAGCTCTGGGCCAAACAACCGACCGAACGACCCCAACGGGAGATCTGCCATGCAGGATACTTCGCCGACCTCGACCACCGCCCCGCGCGCCGCCTTCGACTGGGCCGACCCCTTCCTGCTCGAACAGCAGCTGACGGAAGAAGAGCGCATGATCCGCGATACCGCATACGAGTATTGCCAGGAGAAACTCATGCCGCGGGTCAATTCGGCCTATCTCGAGGAGCGCACCGACCGCGAGATCTTCAACGAGATGGGCGAGCTTGGCCTGCTCGGCATCACCGTTCCGGAGAAATACGGCTGTGCAGGTGCCAACTATGTCTCCTACGGCCTGGTCGCGCGTGAGGTTGAACGCGTCGACAGCGGCTACCGGTCGATGAACTCGGTGCAATCGTCGCTCGTGATGTTTCCGATCAATGCCTTCGGCTCCGAAGAGCAGCGCATGAAGTATCTGCCCAAGCTCGCCACCGGTGAATGGGTCGGCTGCTTCGGGCTGACCGAGGCCGATGCCGGCTCGGATCCCGGCGGCATGGCGACACGGGCCGAAAAGGTCGCCGACGGCTATCGCCTCAACGGCACAAAGATGTGGATCTCGAATGCGCCGATCGCCGACGTATTCGTCGTCTGGGCCAAGTCCGACGCGCATGACGGCCAGATCCGCGGCTTTATCCTGGAGAAGGGTATGGCCGGCCTTTCGGCGCCGAAGATCGGCGGCAAGCTGAGTCTGAGGACATCGATCACCGGCGAGATCGTGATGGACGGCGTCGTCGTGCCGGAAGAAAACCTGCTGCCGGGCGTCTCCGGCCTCAAGGGACCGTTCAGCTGCCTCAACCGCGCACGCTTCGGTATCTCGTGGGGCGCGATGGGCGCTGCCGAAGACTGCTGGCACCGTGCCCGCCAGTACACCCTCGACCGCAAACAGTTCGGCCGGCCGCTCGCCCAGACACAGCTCGTCCAAAAGAAACTTGCCGACATGCAGACCGAAATCTCGCTTGGCCTGCAGGCCTCATTGCGCGTCGGGCGCATGATGGATGAAGGCAGCCTCGCGCCGGAAGCGATCTCGATCGTCAAGCGCAACAACTGCGGCAAGGCCCTCGACATCGCCCGCATGTCTCGTGACATGCACGGCGGCAACGGCATCCAGATCGACTATCACGTCATGCGCCACCTGACGAACCTCGAGACGGTCAACACCTACGAGGGTGCCCACGACGTGCATGCGTTGATCTTGGGGCGGGCCCAGACCGGATTGCAGGCGTTTTTCTGAGACGCCGATATGATCGCCTGGCGGCGATCCATGAGGGGGTTCACCCCTCACGCTCCCCAACCAGGGACCAGTCCCTGGACCCCGATCACGGATAGCGCTGCTCGTGCGCGACCATGGCGCGGGCGATCACGGCCTCAGCTTCGCTGTCCGTCAACGTGCGCGAACTTATGATGACCGGTCGGTGATACGGCGGACGTGCCAAGCCGGCCTGGCGCGGCTGTTCCGCGCCGACCGGTGTCCTTGGCGGTTCACCGCCCGACGGGCCATAGTTCGGGCTGTAGGGTTCGCTCGGGTCATCCGGTTCGATCTCGCGGCGGCTGCGTGGCGGCGGCTGGAGCGGTTGGCCGTCGTCTTCCAGAAGCACCTTCGGCGGCTGTACGATGGCAACGTCTGCCGGGCGGGCGCCAACGTGATACTGATCGCCATAGCCCGATCGGCTCTGTGCACAGGCCCCAACCGAGAGCCCGGCAACCAGGATGATGACAAAACGCGCAAGCCTGCCGGTCCGGTAGGCCGGCGTCAAAACATTATGACGACGCATGAAACATCACTCCAACGCGCAAACCAACTCGCCCCATCAAGGCCACAGCATGGTTAAGATCGCGTTAGCCCGCGTCCCCTTTCGATCCATCAGCCGAGGAAAGATCACGCCATGAAGCTCGAAGGCTCCTGTCATTGCCGCGCGGTAACATTCACCGTCGAAGCGAACGAGCCCGCCCCGTTCCTGCGCTGCTATTGCTCGATCTGCCGCAAGACGGCCGGTTCCGGCGGCTTCGGGATCAATCTGGGTGGGCGTGCCGCTACGCTCGCAATCGAAGGGGCAGAACACATCAGGCGCTATGACCCGTCGACCGGCGAGACAGGCACGGGCGCCACCGGTCCGCGCGGGCGCAGATTCTGCGGGCTCTGTGGCTCGCCGCTCTGGAATTTCGATCCGAGCTGGCCGGAACTTGTCCACCCGCATGCCGGAGCGATCGACACCGACCTGCCCGAGCCGCCCGAGCGCACCCACATGATGCTTGGCTCGGCGGCCAACTGGGTTCAGGCCGATCTACGTGACAATGACAAGCAGTTTGACGAATATCCCGATGAAAGCCTTGCCGCATGGCATCAGCGTGTGATGCCGGACGGCGACTAACATATGATGAGGACTGCTTTGCCATGATGCCTGCAGCGGACTACCCGAAGATCAACCCTGAGCGCGTCTGGCAACGCCACATGGACCTAGCTCGGATCGGCGCGACGCCCGGCGGCGGCGTCCATCGCCTGGCGCTGTCGCCGGAAGACATCGAGGCGCATAACCTGCTCATGGCCTGGGCCGACCGGCGCGGTTTCAAAAGCGAAGTCGATGCTATCGGCAACATGTTTATCCGCCGGCGCGGCCAGAACGCAGACCTGCCGGCTGCTGCCAGCGGCTCACACACGGATACGCAGCCGTTTGGCGGACGCTTCGACGGTGCGTTCGGAGTGCTGGCTGCATTCGAAGCGCTGGAAACATTCGAGGATCACGGGATTGAGACGCTGCGTCCGGTTGAGGTTGCGATCTGGAATAACGAAGAGGGCGCCCGCTTCATGCCCGGCCTCTCCGGCTCGGCGGTCTACACCGGTGCGCGTAATCTCGATGACGTGCTGGCGACCACCGACGCCGACGGCATCACCATGCGCTCGTGCGTCGACGACCTGCATGCGGCACTGGCTGGCGCCGACCGCCGCGAACTCGGCCGGCCTTACGCCGGCTTCGTCGAAGCCCACATCGAGCAGGCAACCGTCCTCGAAGCGGCCGGCGAAACGATCGGGGTCGTCACCCATATCCAGGGCAATCGCCGCTTCGAGGTCAAGGTGGTCGGCGAGGCAGCGCACTCGGGCACGACGCCAAGGTCGCGGCGCAGGGATGCCTTTATCGCGGCAACCGACATCGCGGTGGCGCTGCGCGATGTCTTCGAAGACGAAGACGATATCGCCCGCTTTACGATCGGCGTATTCGAGGTCAAACCCGGCGCCAAGTCTGTCGTTCCGGGCGAGGTCAATTTCGTGATCGATTTCCGCCATCCCTCGGCGGAGACGTTGAAGGAGCTTGGCGACCAGATTAGCATTGTCGCTGCCCGCCATCAGGGCCTTTGCCAGGCAAGCGTGCACGAGATCTCGGCCGACGCACCGCAAATGTTTTCTTCCGAGATTATCGATGCTGTCGCAGCATCGGCCAAACGCCATGCCTATGCGCACCGCCGCATGATCTCGTGCGCCGGTCATGATGCCCGCTTCGTCCTGCGGCTCTGCCCGGCCGGCATGGTGTTCATTCCCTGCAAGAACGGCGTTAGCCACAACGAAAGTGAAAGCGCCGAACCGGCCGATGTCGCCGCCGGCAGCCAGGTCGTCGCCGACGTCCTCCTGGACCTAGCCATGACGGCATGAAGATCAGCGTGCCATCTGAGCCGGACGCAGCCCAACTGGACACGGAGCCACACTGGCGCCGTGTCGCAACCGGTGCAGGCGCTGCCATGTTTCTGTGCATGGCGCTCGGGCGCTTTTCCTATTCGGCAATGATCCCGGCGCTGGTCGAGAGTGGCGAACTCGACACGATCAGCGCCGGTTATGTCGGTGGTGCCAACCTGGCAGGCTTCCTGGCCGGTGCCGCTCTCTCGACCGTGATGGTACGCTGGATCCGTCTCGACCGCTTTCTCATGGGTGCGATCGCCGTCACGATCATCGCCCTATTTGCCTCGGCGCTGCCGTGGGGCGGCATCTGGCTCGGCGCCTGGCGAGCGGCAATAGGGGCTGCGACCGGCATCGTCATGGTTCAAGGGCTGGCGCTGGTTGCGATCAGCGCGCCGGCCAAACACCGGCCGCTGGCGATGAGCTACATTTTCATTGGTGTCGGCAGCGGCATCCTGTTCGGCGCGACCATCGTTCCGGCAAGCCTGCAGTTCAGCATTGAGGCGGCCTGGCTCGCGGTTGCCGTCGCCGGGCTCGTTGCCGGAGCCGTTGCAGCTCGTGCCTGGCGGGATGTGGGCCAACTCGCGCAGGCACCGGACGACGCACCTTCCGGCCGCCGGCCGTCACGCAACCATCTTGCCTGGTTCGGCGTCATTGCGGCCAGCACGCTGTTTTCCATCGGAATCGTGCCGCACACCATCTACTGGTTCGATTTCCTCGCCCGCGAACTCGGCCACGGCCAGTTGTTCGCCGGCTGGCACTGGATCGGCGTTGGGATATTCGCGATCGCGGGCCCCATTCTTGCCGCCAGATTGGCAGCCGCGATCGGCACGATTTCGGCGACCACCGTCAGCTATTTCATCATGGCAGTTGGTATTGCCCTGCCCTGGTTCTCGACGGCCGGCGCCGCGCTCGTCGCCTCGACCGTCATCTTCGGAGCGCAACCTGCCGTCTCGACGCTGCTCGGCGCCCGCGCGCGCGACCTCGGCTCGGCCCGCGACGCACCACGGATGATGCGCACCATCATTCTTGCCAACGGCATCGGTTCGGGATTGGGCGGCATCGCGATCCCGAAGCTGCTCGAACTTTCACAGTCCTACGAACTACTGTTCGTTGCCGGCGGCATCGCATTCCTGATCGGCGGCCTGATCTCGCTCACTATGACCGAATGATGCTGGGCGCGCTCAATCGATCATGATGCTCGGTCCAGCAGCATTCCGTTCACAAGTCTCACCTATGATCGCAGCATCCTCATAGCCGGCAGCCTTCAGCGCGCGCAGGGCATCCGCGGCGTCGCCAGCCGGCACACCGGCCAGCAATCCCCCTGCAGTCTGCGGATCGAACAGCAGCTCGAAAGCCTCAGACTGGCGGTTGCCCGACACCACCTCGACCTCGCGCGCACGCTCCAGGTTTTCCGCCTGCAGAGACGACACGATGCCCTCTCCGACGACCTCCCGAGCGCCCGGCAGAAATGGCACGGCACTCAGCGCTAGCCGCGCACCAACGCCCGAGGCATCGAGCATCTCACCCAGGTGGCCGATCAGGCCGAAGCCCGTCACATCGGTCATTGCGGCGGCATCATGATCGCTGAGACAGCGAGCTGCAGCACTGCTCGACTGCAAGGCCTGCCCCACCGCGCCTTCCACCCAACGCCCCTTGGCCTTGCCGCGATTGTGCGCAGCGAACAACGCACCCGTGCCGAGCGCCTTGGTCAAGATCAGGGCATCACCAACCCGCAATCCCCGCTTTTCGATGACATGTCCGCTGTCAGCCAGGCCATTGACAGTCAGCGCAACCGCGAGTTCACCACCCTCCCGACGTATGCCCTCCGATGATCGGGCAGCCGGCCTCGCCGAGTGCACGCGCGATGCCTGCCATCAGGTGCACGAGATCAGCCTGCCGCTTGGCCGCGGCGGCAAACGGCAATGTAACGTTGACCAGCGCCGAATGCGGCGTTGCCGCCATCGCGAAGAGATCACCGAGCGCATGGTTGGCGGCGATCCGACCGAACACATATGGATCATCGATCATAGCCGGAAAACCGTCGGTGCTCTGCACCAGCAGCTTGCCCTCCGGCACCGCGAACGCAGCCGCATCATCGCCGATGCCAAGCACGATCGAGCCGGCCTCCTCGCCGGCGCCGGTATCAGGCCTGAGCCCGGCTTGTTCCAATGCCGCACGCAGCGTCAGTTCTCCGACCTTGGCACCACAGCCGGCGCAGCGCATGGCATCCGGCGCCTGGAAGGCGGCAACCTCGGGCGGCACATCGGCAACCGTTGGGATACTCTTTGGCCCGACCTCGCTCATCGGCGGCAGTTCGTTGAACTTCTGCATGAAGGCGCGGTCGATCCTGTCCTTCCAGGTCCACACCCATTTACCCTTGGCGAACCACCGTGCGCGCGAGGCAACGGCGTACTTGTCACCGGTCGAAATGAGGCTCAGGAAGGCTTTCTGCGGCCGGTAGCGTTCAAGCGGTTGTCCGAGCACCATGGCGCGCAAATTCTGGGCAAGGGCCGGACCCTGGCGCACCGCGAAGACACCCGATTTCGGCCGCGGGTCGCCTGCGATCGACACGGCATCGCCGGCTCCGAAAATCTCGGGATGCGAGGTCGAGCGTAAATAGTGGTCGACGGCAATGAAACCCCGATCGTCGACAGCGAGCCCGCTTTGCGCAAACCAGTCCGGCGGCTCGGCGCCCGTAACCCAGATGACGTCGTCGAGCTCGACGACCTGCTCGCCGTTCGATACGCCGGCAACGTCAACGCGCTGAACCTCGAAGCCGGAGTGAACCCGCACGTTGCGCTCGCCCAGAATCTTCTCGAACGCTTTCCGTACCTTGGCATTGTGGGTCGCCAGGATCGTCTCGTCGCGCGTGACGATCTGGAACCGGCCCGGAGCCCTGTTGGCCGCCAAGCCACCTTCCTCGGCAAGTGCGTGCTGAATCGACAGCAGCAATTCGACACCGCCGGCACCACCGCCGATGACACCGAGCCGCCGCTCCGGCTCATCGAGCAACCGACGGTGGAGCACGTGCCAGCCCTTCAAAAACGGGGCAACCGGCTTGACCGCCAGCACCCGGCGCTCCTTCGCGAGACCCGGCGCAAACACCGGCGTCGAACCGGTATTGATCGAAAGTACATCATAGCTGACGGGCGGCCGGCCATCGCGGCAATAGATCAGCCGCTCCGCAGGATCGATGCGATCGACCGACGTCTGCAAATAGCGAGCACCTGCAAACCGGGCCAAAGGATCGAGATCGATGTGTGCTTCATCGTAGGTATAGTGGCCCGCAATCAGGCCCGGCAGCATGCCCGAATAAGGTGTGTGCACATCGGGTGAAATCAGCGTCAGCCGCGCACCGTCAATCGGAGACATGCCGAAACTACGCAGCACGGCGACATGGGAATGGCCGCCGCCGATCAGCACGATATCCTTGACCACCGGGAAGTCGGACCTGCGCATATTAGCCCTTCCTTCCGAAATTCGCTTCGCGAGCGAGACCCGTCTCGCGCTCTGCCGGCGGGACAACCTCCAGGACCCTGCCTTGTTTGCAATAAAAACAGGGAGTTCGAGGGGTGTCCCCTCGAGCGGGTTTGAGCGGCATCCCAATTCGCGCAAACAAAAAGGTCAGCCGTCGAGCGCTACGTCGTCTTCGCCGCACGGGCATCGAACACCTTGATGAGCGAGATGACGTCGGGCGCCTCAATGCGTCCCAACGGCCCATCGGCGTAACTCGATCCAATAACCGTGCCTTCGCCATTTACGATCAACTCTGTCGGCTGGATGATCTGGCGGCGATCCTCCCACCATGATCCCAGTCTGTCAGCGATATCCCGCGTCACCCCATAACCGATGGGGAAACTCACCTCGTGGGCTACTTCCCTTGCCCGTTCGATCGGGTCGACGCTCGCGGCTGCAACCTTGATGCCGAGCCCGTCCAACTCTGCCTTGTGTTTCTCGAAGCCGACCAACTGCCGGCGGCAGTACGGTCACCAGTGGCCCCGATAAAACAAGATCACTTTGTATCTTGCATCGAGGCCTGTCGGCAGATCGAGCGTGCCACCGCTGACGAGGTTGATCGCCACCGAAGGCATCCGGCTGCCAATGCCAAGCTTTTCAGCCATTGCAGTTCCTGCGTTCAGTCGTTCAATAGATAGTTTAGGCGATTGAGGTCGAAGCGCAACGTTAGCGTGCCGTTTGGCCCGGCACTACACCCAGTCCGCGCTGGGGCCGTCGGCGCCGCCATTGAGGACGAGGATCTTGTCCTGCGGCACCGAGAGCTCGGTGACTTCGGCAGGCTCGATGCCGAGAAGATGGCCGCGCAGGACACGGCTGACGCCGCCGTGCGAAACACAGACCGTGTCACGCTCGACGCTCGATAACCACGCAACCGAGCGAGCCATCAGATCTGCATAGCTCTCACCGCCGATCGGACGCCAGTTGAACGGATCGGTATTGCGCAGACGAAGCCCATCGGGGTCGACAGCTTCGATCTGAGGCCAGTACTCACCCTGCCAGTTGCCGAAATGAATCTCCTTGAGGCGCGCATCCGTCCGGTAACCCGCTCGCGCCAGTCCGGCGTGTTCGCGGACGATCTGCATGGTTTCCGATGTCCGCCCGAGCGGGCTCGCCACAAAGTCGAGAGTTTGGAGGCCGCGCACTAGTTCGCGCAACGTTCGCCCGTTGCGGGCGGCCTGTGCCCGCCCCGTTTCATTCAGCTCGGAATCGATCTGGCCCTGTATCCGCCGCGCCTTGTTCCATCCGGTCTGTCCATGCCGGATGAAATAGACCGTCACGCCGTCCTGCATGTTCTGCTGTTTCCCGCATTTGTTCTGGTAACAGTGGACGACCCGGAAGTTCGCCACCGATTATGACGGGCATAGAACGAGCTTCGGAATAACGCCAGCAAATATCTGATTCCAGTGTCCCTTTTTGTTTCCATTCTGCGCTGCGAAGGCTGTATGCGAGCTTCGGAATCCGGCGCACAGGGCAAATGCCACACGTCACCTACAGGGCGCACTGGCAGGAACGGAACGGTCGGGCGCCTGTCATGCCACCAGGAGACGGAAAACGTTTTCGCTTTCTTGGCGGCCCGCGATCGAATGAAGCCCGCAGTCGGCAAACACCAGGTCATGTCCATGCACGCGCCGATGAGTTGCAGCAGCCACAAGAATGACTTCATTTTCATCCGGAAAAAATTCTTTGCCGAGTTTTTCGAGATGCGCTGCAATGTTGACCGCATCGCCAACAACCGAGAAATTGAACCGTTTGCGCGCTCCGATACTGGCTTCGGCGACCAGACCGCTATTCATGCCGATGCGCATTCCGATCGCCGGCATATCGCGTTTGGCGTTTGCACGATTGAGCGACCTTATCTCACGCATGCCGGAAATTGCCGCGCGGCATGCGAGCAAGGCGTGGTCGGGTCCGGCGTTGGTGACATCGAACAGGGCGGTCACTCCGTCACCAGCAAAGGCAGTGACGAAGCCACCGTGCGCCTCGACTTCCCGCGTTATGGCATCATGGAAATCATTCATCAGCCCGACAAAGTCGTGATTGGGCATTTGCTCGCCGATCTTGGTGGAGCCGATAATGTCAAAGAATACGACCGTCGCGTCGACCATTGGTTTCGTGGGAAAAGCCTCGCCGCGTTCGCCGGAAGCGGCTTCCAGCATTTGCCGGGCAATTGGCGCGGGCGCCAGGCGCATTGCAAGCGCCATGGCGGTCTTCGATCTCAACGCCAGAGCCATGACGCCCGCAGCGGGTGCTGCAATGAAGACCGGCACGATGACCGGCACGAATAGGCGCCACTGGGAGAAGATGACGAACGCCGTGGCGAGATAAGCCAGAGCAAGGCCGAAAATCACCAGCAGGCTATGGCTGCGGCTCATACTTGCAGCAAGACCGAGCAGGAGTGCGAACAACGTAACGACGATGAGCTCCAGATACCATGGCGGATAGCCGAGGATGTGGCCCGACTTCAGGTTCAGGAATGCGGTCGCGGCAAGCTCGACGGCCGTGATCTCTGTTTCCGTCTCGCTTTGGTAGAGGGAAGGAAAGGAATCAGTGAAGAAAGTCAGGCTGGGGTCCGAGGCACCGACGAACGCAACCGTGTCGATGGCCCGTTTGCGAACCTCGTCCGGCAGATCGCCACTCAAGACATCGCGGATCGATATCGTCGCGATCGCGCGTGGCGGCCCGTAGAGCCAAAGGTAGGTGAAGTTATCGTCCTGCCTCAGGCTCGCACCGGCAGACTTCTGTTTGTTGCCGAGCAGGGAATAGGTGACGTCAATCAGGGATTTTTGATCGCCAAATGCTTGGCTCCGCCGCCAATACCCCTGAACGGTCCCGCCCTGGCGCGGCACGAGGAACGGGCCGGCACCAGCAGCTGCCTCGCGCAAGAGCGCCAGTGGTTGCCGGTTCTGATCAACGAAAAGCTTCACGCCGTTCTGCTCGATGGCATAGCGCTCCACACCGGAGAGAATGACCGTTGCACTGTGCGCACGCATGGCTTTAGCGAGCATCAGATCATCTTCGGCATGTCCTGCCACTGAAAAAAGAATGTCGAACACGACGACCGGGAACCCGATCCGGTTCAATTCGTCGAGCAGACAGGCGTGAACCGACCGAGGTAGGGCGCTTGGATCCTTCACACGCCCAAGTTCCGCGACGGCACTTGCAGGAAGGCACGCTACCAAGCGTGATGCAGATGGCGGCCGATCGCCTGATAATTGCCGCAGCCAGGCGATCGACTGCCTGTCGATCGAAACGATGAGCGCCCCCTGCGGCGGCAAAGCCGGGCCGCGCACGGCGAACATCAGATCCAGACCATAGCGCCGCTCGAGTTCATGGGCGAAATGCGTCAGCTGAAATGCAAAAGCGATGAGCGCAACACCCAGCGCAAAAGGCAGCGACGCGCGCAGACGCCATCGGACCGCCGAAAGATCCCGCACCAAACGATCGCGGCTGCCAGTTCCCGGCCTAATCTTGGGTGCAGCTTCCGACACGGCCTAACTCAAGCAATGAAATGAACGACCGAAGTGATCTTCCGGTTATTGATAGGGCGCCCACGCCCAACCTTGCAAGAAGCGTGCGTGAAATCAGACCGATAGCAGGCTCTAACAGCGTTGGAAATACGTACGAACAGCCAATCTTCCGCCTGGGATTGAATGGCGGGATCGGCCACTCGTCCGCCACGTTTTCTACAAAAAGGGACACGCTGCCATCAGTTGTGCGAAAACACACATTCAATAGGTTTCCAGAAAGTTACTATACGATCATTGCGGGGGAACTTGAGCTGGTTCGCATAGCCCCCGTGTGGGCCAGCTTACCGACACCCGAATTTGAATCGCCAATATTCATTGCTGGTGATCGCATTGGGTTATGCGTAGCAGGTCCGCTGGCACATAAGTCACTGGTACATTAGTCAAGGCTGCGCTTGGACTACATAGTAGGAGACCTTGGACCGAGCCGTATGCTCCTATGCGGCTCGGTTCAATTTTTATTGGACGCTGCTGCCTCTCCTGCAGACCGGTTACCCGATCACACCGACAGGGCCCAATTCCGAACCGCCAGCCTTGCCATCAGGTCGTCAAGGGCTTGATCCGGCCCGGGTTGCGCTCGACGAGCAACGGACGCACCAGTTTGCCAAAACGCTCTGCTTCTTCATCGTGGAGATAGCCCGAGAGGCAGAATGAGGTGCAACCAATGTCGATATATCCCTGTAGTGTTTCGGCGCATTGTTCGGGCGTTCCGACAATGACAATCCCTGCGCCGGGCCGGGCTTCGGTCAGGCCGGTCCACATATGCGGCGCGATAAATCGGCCGTAGTTTTCTGCAAGCTGTCGGACACGCTGGTTGGCGACCGATGATGCGTAGGTGGTGCGCACCATTTCCTTGTGTTCATCGCTAACGTGGCGGACAAGCCCTTCTGCCACGGCCAGCGCCTCGGCCTCGGTTTCCCGACAAAGAATCTGCAGGCGCATGCCAAACCCGATCTTGTCTGCACGGCCGTGTTTCGCAGCGCGCTCTCGGATATCGGCCATGTTCAGCTGGATCCGCTCGATGGTATCCCCCCAGAACAGATGCACGTCTGAATGCTTTGCAGAAAGCTCTGAAGCCTCGGTCGAACCGCCGCCGAGATAGAATTTCGGATGCGGATCCTGATAGGTCGTTGTGCCGATGTAGGCCTGCTTCAACTGGTAGTGCTTGCCGTCGTAATCGATCTTGCCGCCGCCGGCTGCCCAAAGCGCCTTGCAGATCTCGACCTCTTCGGTCATCGCCTCATAACGCTCGTCCTTGCTGAGCCTGATGCCCTCGGCAAGGTTTTCACCCTCGTTCTGTCCGGCAATCAGGTTGATGCAAATGCGCCCCAGTGTGAGTTGGTCGAAGGTGGCAATCATCTTGGCCAACAGCACGGGATTGATGTAACGGGGCCGCGCAGCAATGAGCATGCGGATCGAATTGGTGTGCCGAGTCATCAGGGCACCCGTCATCCAGGCATCCCAGCACAGGGCATGAACCGGCAGTAGGATGTATTCAAAACCGTTGTCTTCCGCCGTTTTCACAACGCGCTCGAACAAATCCAGCGAAGGGGGAATCTGTTGTGGGATCGCGTAATCCAGCGTGTCCCCCCGGGTCGGCAGAAACCAACCGAATTCCAGATCATTCATTGTTCTATCCCGGATTCCTTCTTCTCTCATGAGTTATACGACAAGTGCGGCCGACAGTGTGGGACATCCTATCCGAGTCCTTTTTCTTTAAGCTCTCGGAAATGAAGAACTGTCGCAGCGATGCCGTGTTCGATCGGCGATTCAGGCAATTCGCCGATGATCCGAACCAGGGCGTCAACATCGAAGCCGGCGTTTGGAGCAGCACGCTCCGGCCCCTCGATACCGATCTCAGCCTCAGGTACCGCAGCTTGGATGGCCGCTACGATTTCAGCGGTTGTCGTGAGCTTGACGCCCATATCGGAGACCGCTGCACCGGCCCACTCCGCTGCGACGGAGCGGCAGAAGATCTCCGCGATATCGTCAACATACTGGAAGCCTGCCCGGGTGTGCCACGGCAACGTGAAACTCTGGCCGAGAGCCGCCGCACGAGCCGCCTCCGTCACCACGGCGGTTTCGCCAAGGGTACGACCGACACCATAGACGATGTTGGGGCGCAATCCGAGCGACGCCACACCGTAATCCGTGGCGTAGAGGCGTGAGATATCTTCATCAGCCCGCTTGAAGACGCCGTATAGATTTGCCGGCGCGTTTGCTTCACCTCGAGGCTTGGCCGCGGCCGAACTCGTGTATGTCAGCCGCGCACCGACGCGTTTTGCCGCCTCCAGCATATTGATATGACCGAGCAGATTGACCCGCGCGCCGGCGGTCGGGTCCGCCTTGCAGGCCGGGATCATGAGGGCTGCGAGGTGCAGGATATCCTGCGGTTGGTGATTGCTCACGACGTCCCGGCAAGCCCGCTCGTCGCCGACGTCGAGTTGAGCCCAGGTCAGCCCGGGCAGTTCCCCGCCCTGCGTGACAAGTCGAAGCCGGCTTTCATCACGCTTCAGATCGCTCGCGACGACCCTGCGGCCCGAGGCCAACAACTTTGGAATGATCCAGGCGGCAAGGAAGCCTGACGCCCCTGTTACGAGTATCGTGCCTCCACGCATTCGGGCCTGCTCCCATTCCTGCACCTGCCTCACCGATTTGCGCGATTGTGCGCGCTGAGGGGGCGTAATAACAATGGGCGGCAACAAACATCCGGGGGAAATATGGTCAAGACCCATGAACGCGTGGTCGAGGAACTTGTCGCGGGAGGTGTCACGCATGCTTTTACCTTGCCCGGTCTCGGCATCACCTGGTCGCTGCCCGGCTTCAAGGCCAACGAGGACAAAATCAATGTTGTGCTGACCAGGTCCGAGTGGATCGCATCGATCATGGCCCAGGTCGCCGGGCGCCTCACGCGGCGGCCGGCCGTTGCCATGGGCCAGGGCCCGTGGATGACGACGATCGGTGCCATCGGTATTCTCGAGGCACACTTTTCCGGTTCGCCCATGGTCGTTCTGACGGAGACCTCGGATTACGACGGCTACGGTCAGATGGGTGTCTATCAGACGATGACAGGTGATTATGGCGGTGCCGATGTGATGGCCTCGCTCAAACCGATCACCAAGTACTGCACGTATGCGACGACGCCAGGCGAGGCTGTCTACGGGGTGCAGATGGCGATCAAGCATGCGAGCCTGCCGCGCATGGGCCCGGCCGCTGTCGCCATGAAATCAACGATCATCCGCGAGGAAGTGCCGGAGCCCGCCAAGCCCGTGATCTACCAGGGAGCGGGCTACCACAGGCATACACCGGCACGCCCGGACGAGGCCGCGATCGGCGAACTTGCCCGGCGGCTGGCAATGGCCGAACGTCCGGTCATCGTCGCGGGCAACGGCGTGGTCATGACCGACGGCGGCGAGGCTCTGCAGAACCTGGCCGAAGCCTCCGGCTGTTCCGTGGTCACCAGTTACAATGGCAAGGGTGTGGTTGCCGAAAGTTCTGCCATCGCAGCCGGCATGTTGGGCACCTGGGGCCATGCCTGCGCCAACCGAGCGCTGGCGCGGGCGGACGTGGTGCTCGTGCTCGGGGCCAGCCTCGGGCCGGACTATCTGCGTTTCCGGGACCCGGACCTGATCAGGCCGGGTGAACAATTCATCGCCCAGATCGATGTCGACCCCCGCAACGCCGGCTGGGTCTATCCGGTCGACATGGCGATAACCGGAGATGTTCGTGACGCGCTCGCAAGCTTGGCAGGTCACGACCTCGGCGCTGAAAAGCGCGACAAGCGGATCTCCGAACTTGCCCGGCTCAAGGAGCAGACCGGGTTTGACCAGCTACCCGCGACCAGGGCCGCTCAGGGCAGCGTGCATCACGGTGATCTGATCGCGGGCCTGCAGTCGTTCATCGGCGACAATGACCTCATCACCCTCGATGCCGGTGCGAACCGGATCTGGGCGACGCACGGATTGAGAAACCCGAAGCCGCAGCAGTTCGTCGTCGCCGGCGGCACCGGCGCGATGGGTTGGGGGCCACCCGCAGCGGCCGCGGCAAAGCTTGTCATGCCGGACCGCCGCGTGACGTGTCTTGCCGGCGACGGCGGTTTCATGATGACGTTGCAGGTCATCACCACGGCCGTGCAGCAGAACCTCGACGTCGTCTATCTGGTCGACAACAATGCCGGGCTTGGCATGGTGCGCGACAATCTCGGGCCCAACAAGATTGCTGTCGATTTTGCCGACTGTGACTTTGCCAAGATCGCCGAAGGCATGGGCGGTCACGGCATGACTGTGACGCATCCAGGCGAGGTGCGCGATGCCCTGGAAGAGGCCCACAAACTTGGCGGTCCCGTTGTGATCGACGCCAAGGTTGACCCGGAAGCCAGCTACATCGAGGTATCCGACAATGAACCGCTTTGAAGGGCGCACGGCACTCGTCACCGCTGCAGCAACAGGATTGGGCCAGGCCGGCGCCATGCGCCTTGCCAGCGAAGGGGCACGTGTCACGATCTGGGACCGGGATCAGTCGGCGCTTGATGCGGCCCGCCGAAAAGCTGAAACGGATGGAGTGGCTCTGAACACGGACGCCGTCGACATGCTTGACCGTAACGCAGTCGAGGCCGCTGTCGAGCGCATGGCCGAACGTGACAGGCGCATCGATGTACTCGTCAACAACATCGGCGGTTCACTGCGTGTGCCCTTCCGATTTCTCGAGCAGTCCGACGATGACTGGGAGCGCGTGATCAAGGTGAACATCACGGCCTGCGTATGGACGACGCGGGCCGTCATTCCCCACATGCGCCGGGCCGGATACGGCCGGATCATCAACATGGGCAGCAAGGCTGGGCGCTTCGGTTCGCTGTTTGCAGGCGCGCCCTACTCGGCATCGAAGGGAGCGATGCAGGCGCTGACCCTGCAGCTGGCCCAGGAGTTCGGTCCCGACGGCATAACGTGCAATTCGCTCTGTCCGGGGGCGATCATCACCGAGCGCGTGGACCGCTTTCTCAACGAGCGCCACACGCCGGAAGAACGCCAGCGCATCGTCGATTCGGTTCCCGTTCGCAGACAGGGCCGGGTCGAGGACGTTGCCGCCGCTGTCGCCTACCTCGCATCAGAGGAAGCAGGCTTCGTCACCGGCGCCACACTCGACGTCAACGGCGGGCAAGCCATGTCGATTTGATTGGTCATCTCGCGCCCTCAAAGACCATTCATTTCTGGTCTACCGACTGCGCGTGTGCGTCGAGCCGGCTAGCGAGCCGGTCGATGCGCTCGGCCATACCGTGGAGTTGGTCCTTGAGTTCGACCAGGCTCGAGCGCACGGCGGCCAGTTCTTCATCGCTCTGGGCGCTCGGTTCCTCGCCGAAGCCGGTCAGTAGCCAAGTCGGGCTGACGCACAGGACACCTGCCAGCATCGTCAACCGGTTGCCCCGCGGCTCGCTTTTCTCACGCTCCCAGTTACGCAGCGTACTCGCCTTCACGCCGAGACGTTCGGCCAGTTCGGGCGTACTGAGGCCGGCTGCCTCGCGCGCTTCGACGATCCGGGTGCCAACCGAGCCGGACTCCATCTGGCTTTTTTCACCACTTACATATGAACTCAAACTGCCCGACATGTCCCTACCTCGGTTCTTTCGTTCTCAAACCCTCAGGCCCCGTTCGATACGCTGATCAGCCTGTCGAGGACTTTGCTGGCAGCGCCGCTATCAATCGAATTTGCGGCGCTCGTGACACCCTCGATCAGGCTGCCAGCAAGCCCGGCCACGACCAGTGCCGCACCGGCATTGAGCACGGCGATGTCGCGGAACGGTTCGCGCGTGCCGTCGAGCACCCGGCGGATGGCGGCTGCATTGTGGACGCTATCGCCACCAATCAGGTCGCTCAGTTTGGCCGGCATTAGACCGGCATCGGCCGGCGTGATCTCATGCATATTGATTTCACCGTCCTTGAGTTCGGCAATGGTCGTCGCGCCTGTCGTGGTCAATTCGTCGAGACCGTCATGGCCGTGCACGACCCAGACGTGCTCGCTGCCAAGATTCTTCAGAACGTTGGCGATCGGCTCGACCAGTTCGAGAGCATAGACGCCGGCGATCTGGCGTTTGACGCCGGCCGGATTGCAGATCGGGCCAAGCACGTTGAAGATAGTGCGGATGCCGAGTTCGGCGCGCACCGGCGCCCAGTGCTTCATGGCCGGATGGTGCATTGGCGCCCACATGAAGCCAACGCCAGCCTCGGCGATGCACTGCTCGATTACAGCCGGCGGCAGATCGATCTTGACCCCAAGCGCTGTCAGAACATCCGAGGCCCCCGATTTCGATGACACCGACCTGTTGCCATGCTTGGCAACTTTGGCACCGGCTCCTGCTGCGACCAGGGCGGCACAGGTCGAGACGTTATAGGTACCGTGAGCATCGCCGCCGGTGCCGACGATGTCGATGGCACCCTCCGGCGGCCGCACCATAGTCATGTGCGAGCGCATCAGTTCGGCGGCACCGGTGATTTCCTCGACCGTCTCGCCACGCACGCGCATGGCCATCAGGAAGGCACCCATCTGTGCGGGCGTGGCAATGCCGGCCATCATCGCGCCAAGCGCCGTCTGGATCTCGCTACGATCGAGCGAGGCCCCGGTCGATACCTTGTGGATCAGTTCTTTGAGTTGGGCTTCGGACATGACGTTGGACTTCTCAATCCCTCGTTTTCTCTCATGAGCTGCGTCGCATTAGGCCGCTTTGCTGCGGGTCTGACGTGTGTCGGGCCGATTGGGTTTGTAGCCCGCAAGCTGCAGAAAATTGGCGAGCAGCTGGTGGCCGCATTCCGACGCAATGCTCTCAGGGTGGAACTGCACACCATAGACCGGGTGCTTCTTGTGCCGGATGCCCATGATCACACCATCGTCCGTCCGCGCCGTGACTTCGAGCGACGCCGGCAAGCTGTCGGGCTCGATCGTCAGCGAATGATAGCGCGTCACCGCGATACTGTCGGGCAGACCCTCGAATAGGCCGCTGCCGTCGTGGCGGATGCTCGACAACTTACCGTGCATCGGCGTCACGCGCACGATTTCGGCGCCATAAGCCTGGCCGATCGACTGATGGCCGAGGCAGACGCCGAGGATCGGCACCTTGCCCTTGGCCTTGGCGATCAGTTCGAGGCAGATGCCGGCTTCCGTCGGGGTGCAGGGCCCGGGCGACAGCACGATCGCTTTCGGTTTCTTGGCAAGCGCCTCGGCAACCGTCAGCTTGTCGTTGCGCACGACCTCCGAATGAGCCCCCAACTCGCCCAGGAAGTGGACGAGGTTGTAGGTGAAGCTGTCATAGTTATCGATCAGCAGGAGCATGATGGCACTTCACGTGTTTGCAACTTGCGACGGCCGCCAGGCCCGGAATTGCCCGGGGCCCGACCGCATACCACATCCTGTTCCCTCTGCCGAGCCTCAGGCAGCCAGGAAGGCCTGCATTTTCGTTTTGGCCGCGTCGGTCATCGCAAGCTGCGCGAAATAGCGGCTCTCGATCCGGCTGGCCGCATCGAAGCTCGCGACCGAACCTTCCGTCGCCGCAGCCAGGATGGCGTGCGGTGCGGCTTCACGTCCGACCGCTTTGAAAGTTTGCGCAAAGGTTCCAAGCACGAGGTCGGCCACCGGCCCCGTATAGGGCTTGCCGCCTGGGATGGTCTCACGCTTCTGGTCCCAGGGCTTGACCGGTTCCGGATTGGCGGCAATGAACTCGCGGGCCGCGGCAAACATCGCTTCCGGCGTATCGACGACGGCATCGACGAGACCAAGTTCTCGGGCCCTGTCGGCATCGACGCGCGTGCCCTGCATGAGCAGCGGCAGGGCGGCCCTGAGGCCGAGCATGCGCACCGAGCGGGCGACGCCGCCGGCTCCTGGCAGCAGGCCGAGCGTCACCTCGGGAAAGCCGAATTTGGTCTTCTCGCCCCGGAGTGCAATACGGCCGTGACAGGCGAGCGCCAGTTCGAGCCCGCCGCCCAGCGCTGCCCCGTTGAGGGCGGCGACAACTGGCTTGCCGAGTTGTTCGATGCGGCGCAGGCGCAGCTTGATCGTCTCGCACATCTGGTAGGCAGCCGGTGCATCGGCGAGCGCGTTCAGCATGGCGATATCCCCGCCGGCAAAGAAGGTCGACTTTGCCGAGGTGATGATCGCGCCCTTGAGGTCGCTCTCGTTGGCCAGCTGATCAAGGACCGCATCCATCGTCGGCGCGAACTTGGCGTCCATTAGATTGACCGGCCGGTCTGGATTATCCAGCGTCACCGTGACAACGCCGTCGGCATCGCGTTCGTACGTGTAACCTTGTGACATGATCAACCTCACGCGCGTTCGATGATGGTTGCGATGCCCATGCCGCCGCCGATGCAGAGCGTCACGAGCCCGCGCTTGAGATCGCGCCGTTCGAGTTCGTCGAGCAGCGTGCCAAGCAACATCGCCCCCGTGGCACCCAACGGATGGCCCATGGCAATCGCGCCGCCGTTGACGTTGACCTTGGCGTGGCTGACGCCCAGTTCCTTCATGAACCGCATCGGCACCGAAGCAAAGGCCTCGTTGACCTCGAACAGGTCGATGTCATCGATTGTCAGGCCGGCTTTCTCGAGCACCTTGCGGGTCGCGGGCGCCGGCCCGGTCAGCATGATGGTCGGCTCGGAACTGGTCACCGCGGTGGCGACGACCCGGGCACGGGGCTTTGCATCCATGCGTTCGGCCATCTTTTCGGAGCCGATCAGCACCGCCGCCGCCCCATCGACGATGCCCGATGAATTACCGGCATGATGGACATGATTGATCGTATCGTAGTCGCTGTATTTATCGAGCATCACGGCATCAAAGCCCATGTCGCCGAGACCGGTGAACGCCGGCTTGAGCTTCGCCAGGTCGTCGACCGTGGCACCCGGTCGCATATGCTCGTCGCGATCGAGGACGGTGCGGCCTATCTCGTCCTCGACCGGCACGATCGAGCGCGAGAAGCTGTTGGCCGACCAGGCACCGGCCGCCCGCTTCTGCGATTCGACGGCATAGGCATCAACGTCTTCGCGGCTATACCCGTCAATCGTCGCGATCATGTCGGCGCCGATGCCCTGCGGCACGAAATTATTGCGCAGCATGGTGTCGGGATCGCCGATCCAGGCGCCGCCGTCGGCCAAAATCGAGATCCGCGACATGCTCTCGACGCCGCCGGCAACCACCAGATCCTCCCAGCCCGAGGCCACTTTCTGTGCTGCCAGGTTGACCGCCTCGAGGCCTGAGCCGCAGAACCGGTTGAGTTGGGCGCCGCCGACGGTTTCGGCGTAGCCGGCACGGGCGGTAGCCGCCAGCGCGATATCGCCGCCCTGCTCGCCAACCGGTGACACGCAGCCCAAAAGGACATCATCGACCAGCGCGGTGTCGACACCATTGCGGTCGCGGACAGCTTCGAGGACGGTCGAGGCGAGATGCACCGGCTTGATCTCATTGAGCGCACCATCCGGCCGCCCCTTGCCTCTGGGTGTGCGCACGGCATCGTAGATAAAGGCGTCGGTTGCCATCGGGGTTCCTCACTGGTTAGGAGCCCGACCGGCCTGCAATGCGGGCCGGACGGGCACAGAAAGCATTGAAGAATTGGGCGCACACTACAGCCGATGCGGCCAAATTGAAATCGGTTGGCAAGCGGCATCCCGTCATGGATCGGTTGCCCTGATCATTGTGATCGTCACGCCATTGACCTAGTGTCTCGTGCCAGACGGTTCATGCCCAGTTCGCCAATTGCCACTCCGTCATTCCCGCGGAGGCGGGAACCCAAGTGTGCTGCCACTTGCGCTGTGATCGCGGATGGTCGCTTGGGTTCCCGCCTTCGCGGGAATGACGCGGAATTTGAGGGGCGGCAGGGAATCAACCGTTAGGCCCAAAGCACCAGGTCAAGCGTCCCTTTCAGCTATTTCCCGGCCCTGTCATGAAGACCCGCGCCATCCTCCTTTTGTTGATCGCGCAGGTCGCCGCCATGAGCCTGTGGTTCATCTCGGCCGCCGTCCTGCCCGAGATGGTGCGCGAGGCGGCTATCTCACCTGTTCGCCAGGCGGCACTCTCGAGTGCGGTCCAGGCGGGCTTTGTCATCGGCGCCCTGACCTCCGCTTTCCTCGGTCTCGCCGACCGGTTCGATCCAAGACGCGTGTTCGCCGCCTCCGCGATCGGCGCCGGTTGTGCCAATGCCGCTCTCCTCATCGCTGAACCGGGTGGCAACATTGCGATCGCCTTGCGGGTTGTGACGGGTGCTCTGCTCGCCGGTGTCTATCCGGTCGGCATGAAGATCGCGGTTGGCTGGGGGCAGGCTGACCGCGGTTTTTTGGTCGGCGCGCTGGTCGGCGCCCTGACGCTTGGCTCGGCCTCGCCGCATCTGCTGGCCTACTTTGGCGGCGCCGACTGGCGCGCGACAGTCGCCGTTGCCTCGGTTGCCGCAACTGCAGCCGGCCTGTTGTGCCTCGCCGTCCGGCTCGGGCCCTATCACGGCATTGCCCAGCGCTTTGATCCACGCGCGATCACGACTGCCTGGACCAACCGCCGCGTCCGGCTCGCCTATGGCGGTTATCTCGGCCACATGTGGGAGCTTTACGCGATGTGGGCCTGGATCGGCGTTGCCAGTGCCGCCTCGTACGGTGCCACGCTGCCGGCGGCGGAAGCCGGGCAGTTGGGAAAACTCACCGCCTTTGCAACGATCGCGGCCGGCGGCATCACCAGCGTGTTGGCGGGATTGGTGGCAGACCGGATCGGCAAGGCCGATGTCGCGATCATCGCCATGGTGGTCAGTGCGTCCGCGGCCGTGATGACGGCGCTGACATTTGGCGGGCCCGTGTGGCTGACATTCGCGGTGGTTCTCGTTTGGGGCATGGCGATCGTACCCGATTCAGCGCAGTTCTCAGCCCTGGTTGCCGATGCGTCCCCGCCCGAACAAGCCGGCAGCCTGCTCACCTTCCAAACCGCGCTGGGCTTCACGCTGACGTTTGCGACAGTGCAGTTGACGCCTGTGCTCGTCGATGCGTGGGGCTGGCCCGTGGTGCTCGCCGGACTTGCTCTTGGGCCGGCCCTGGGTATCGTTGCGATGTTGCGATTGCGGGTGCTCGGTCCGCCGTCCGGTGGCGATGCCTGACCGGCCCGTTCGATCAGCGAGGTTTCGATGTCCTATTACGATCTTGGCAAATACCGCCGTACTATTACGACCAACTCCGATCAGGCCCAGACCTGGTTCGATCGCGGCCTCAACTGGGTCTTCGCCTACAATCACGGCGAGGCGATCAAGTGCTTCCGCAAGGCGCTCGAACACGACCCGGCCTGCGCCATGGCACACTGGGGCATCGCCTATGCCGTAGGCCCGAACTACAACCTGCCATGGCACCTCTATGATCCCGCCGGCCGCGCCAAGGCGCTCGCCCAGGCATTCGACGCCACCGCCGAAGCGCTCAAGCACCTCGATGGCATCACCGATGTCGAGAATGCCCTGATCAACGCGCTCAAGGCCCGCTATCCCGCGCGCGATCCGATCGACGACCTATCACCCTGGAACGTCGCTTACACCGATGAGATGCGCCAGGTGTTCGAGGCCAACCGTGGCGATCTCGAAGTGCGTTGTGTGTTCGCCGAGTCGATCATGAACGAAACGCCGTGGCAGATGTGGGATCTCAAGACGGGCGATGTTGCCGAAGGTGCCCGTACGACCGAGGCGATCGCAGTCCTCGAAGAGGCGTTCGACACGATCGCGGGGGCCTGGGACCATCCAGGCCTGTTGCATCTCTATGTCCACCTGATGGAAATGTCGCCGTTTCCACAGCGTGCCCTGCGCGCCGGCGACCGCCTGCGCGAACTGGTGCCGGATGCGGGCCACCTCATCCACATGCCGACCCACATCGACGTGCTCTGCGGGCACTATCACGACGTCGTCCTTTACAATCAGAAAGCAATCAAAGCTGATCGCAAATACCTCGAACGAGAAGGCCCGCTGAACGTCTATTCGATGTACCGCACCCATAATCACCACTTTGCGATTTACGGCGCGATGTTCCTTGGCCAGTACAAGGCGGCGATGGCGGCAGCCGAAGAGCTGATCGAGACGACGCCGGAAGACCTGCTGCGTGTGCCTTCACCGCCGATGGCCGATTTTCTGGAAGCCTACCTGGCGATGAAGCAGCACGTGCTGGTGCGGTTCGGCAAATGGCAGGAGATCATCGATCAGGAGCTGCCGAGCGATCCCGAACTCTACTGTGCGACGACGGCGATGATGCTCTATGCCAAGACGGTCGCGCATTCCGCAATCGGCAACATTGCCGAGGCTGAAGAAACACGCACGGCATTTCTCGATGCGCGGGGCAAGGTTGCCAAGGGCCGCCGCGTGCACAACAACAAGGTCTCCGACCTGCTCGACATCGCCGAGGCGATGATGAACGGCGAACTCGAATACCGCCGCGGCAATTACGATGTTGCCTATGATCATCTGCGCAAATCCGTCGAACTCGACGATGCGCTCCCCTACGACGAGCCCTGGGGCTGGATGCAGCCGACCCGGCATGCACTCGGTGCCCTGCTCCTCGAACAAGGTCATGTCGCAGAAGCCGAGACCGTCTACCGATCCGATCTCGGTCTCGACGGCAGCCTCAGCCGGGCCTGCCAGCATCTCGAAAACGTCTGGAGCCTGCACGGTCTCTATGAGTGCCTGACCCGGCGGGGAGAAACGGTCGAAGCGGCCTACATAAAGCAGCGTCTTGATCTTGCCCAGGCCCGCGCAGACGAACCGATCCGCGCCTCATGCTATTGCCGTCGGGCGGAAGCGGCATAGCGGGCATCAGGCTCAGAAACAGTTATCATAGCCGGTGAACACCGTCGGGATGCGCTGGAGGTCCTGGAGGAGGTCCTTCGGGATTACGTCTCCGACATGGGATGTCTTGCCGGCATGGATCGCGTCGGACAGGCCGCCGAAGCGCTTTTTGATCTCGGACGCGATTTGGTCGTGGCGACCGATCGCGGTGAACAGTGCGAGCACGTCGTCATCGATCTCGGCGGCGATCTGATCCCACTGGCCTGCCTTTGTCATGGTGTTGAGCTTGCGCCCGAGATCGCCGAGGCCGTGGTGTTCGAACACGCCCCAGTAGCCCGGCGTCGAACCGTAGAAGGCAACGCGGTAGCGCACCCATTCGGAAGCCTTGTGGACGTCTTCGTCGGTCGCCCCGGTCGCAACGAAGCCGCCGCCCGTGACCTCGAAGGCTTCGCGCCGGCGCCCGGTCCGTGCCATGCCCTCGGCGATCAGCGGCATGGCAACTTCTTCGGCGTAGGCACGCGTACAGAAGGGGTGCAGGCGCACGCCATCGCAGGCCTCGCCTGCCAGACGCAGCGAATGCGGACCAACCGCCGAGATCGTGATCGGAATCGCCGGCTGACCGGTCGACGGCGGCGTGAAGTTCGGCGTCATCAGCGTGAACGTATAATGCTCACCTCTGAAATTGAGCTTCTCGCCGGTCTCCCAGGTTCGCCAGATCGCGCGCAACGCCTGGATGTACTCGCGCATTCTGGGCACCGGCGGCGACCAGGGTACCGAGAACCGTTTTTCGTTATGCGGCTTGATCTGCGGCCCGAGGCCGAGCACGAAGCGCCCGTTACTGGCCGCCTGCAGATCCCAGCCGGTGTTGGCAACCACCATCGGGCTGCGCGCAAAGGCGATCGCGATGCCGGGCCCCAACTCGGCGCGTTTGGAATTGACGGCGGCAATGGCCAGCGCCAGGAACGGCTCGTGCTGGTTTTCCGTGGTCATCAGCGTGTCGAAGCCGGCCTCATCGGCCTGGCGTGCCGCCTCGGCGACCTTGTTGAGATCGCCTTGCGGTAGCGGTTGGATGACTTTCATTTGCAGCACTCCGTTCGGGCAAGCCGGCGGTATGGCAGGTTAGCCACCAATCGTAAGTGTTGCCGGCGTCCACACGCGGCGGCGCCGTGCGCCGCGTCCGGTTTCGTCTTCATCGTCATAGTGCGCAGGCTCGGGCGGCGGAAACAGGCGATGATCATCGAGCGCACTGACCATCAGCGTCGCAAATCCGGTCGTCGCATCGGCAGGATCCGCCATGAAGGCTGCAACGTAGACGCCGCAATCACGGCAGATCAGGAACTCCGTAACGCCAAGCCCGAAGGCATAGCGACTAAGACGACTTTCGTCTTTAACTCTGATCGCCAATGACCCTGCTGGATCCGAGACGGCGCGCGTTTGGTGCATGCGGCAGAACGAGCATTGGCAGGCACGCGGCACCGCGTCTTCAGGTGCGATCGCAGTCTCATATGAGACGGTGATATTGCGGCAGTGGCAGCCGCCGGTGAGTTGAGCCATCTATTCACTCGATAATCACGAAGGTGCGCACCTCAATACTTTCACGCGGCGGTGCGGGCGGATCGGTTTCCGGCAACTCGAAGGCGCCGTGCGGTGTGTAGTGCGCACCGCTTTCGTCGTGACTGTCCCAACCCTTGATCAGGAGGACCTCGTCCCGAGACATAAGCGGTGCGTAGTACCATTTCTGCGTCGGAGCATAGGCGAGATGGTAGATTTCACCGACCCGGTCCGGGAACACCTGGGCGGTTGCGACCAGTTCCTCGGGCGCCACGGAGGCGGCATCGGCAAGTGCCAGCGGTGCGCGCTGCACAGGGCCCCTGATCGGCCGCCAGACGTTGATCTGGATAACCCGCGCGCCGCTCTCAAGCAGGCGATCGGTTTCGTCTTTGCCGATCACGTCCGCGAGGCGCTGCGGAGCGCTTTTCGTGGTGTAATCGACATGAACGCGTTTTGCCGGTCCCCGCTTGCCGTCCGGGTTGGCAGCCCCGGCACCACCGTCCGAACGGCGTGTCGCATCGAAGATCACAACGCGGCCTGCCCCGAAGCGCTCCTTCAAATGCGCTTCGATCTCGGCGTAGTAGCGACTGGTGACGTCTGCATCGTCGTACAGGTCATCGACCGCGGTCGGGCGTTCAACCAGTTCGAAGCCTTCGCGCTCGATGGCCGCCGGCCTATCGCGCGTGCGCATGTCGGCGATCGTGACGGCACGTTCTTCGACCTCAAACAGCACGCGCGGATCACCGCCGGTCAGGGCGGCACTTTCAAACACCGGCTTCTCGGCCTGGGGAACGATAAAGCACAGCGCTGCCTCGACTGCGCCTTCGCTATGTTCTTGAACAATGGATGCTGTCATCGCGCATACTCCATCATCGATTGCTTGCACGTTCGGTCATGGGCGCAAAGATATGACTGAGCAGCTCAGGTTTCCACCGCAACGAACTTGAAGGCATCGCCATCGGCCTCGAAGCGGCCCGTCGAGGGCTGCGGGAAGTGCGCCGTGCACATCAACGTGTCGGTGCCGGCGAAGCGCCCGAAGATCTGCCGTCGGGTGCGACCGGCCTCGGCTGAATCATAATCCGACATCATGCCGAGTTCGGGATAGCGCGCCTGGATCGGGGAATGGATCATGTCGCCGGTGATCAGGGCTTGATGCCCGGAGCGGTCGAGGTGGACCGAGCAGTGGTCGATCGTGTGGCCCGGCGTCGCAATCAAGCCAATGCCATCAGAAAGCTGATGATCGTTCTGGACGAGTTCGGCCTTGTTGGCGGCCACAATCGGCAGCACCGAATCGGTGATCCAGGGCACCTGCTCGGGATTGCCGTCGTGACGTTCGGTCCAGAACTCGAGCTCCTTTTTCGAGAATACGTAGCGGGCGTTCGGGAACGTCGGCACCCAGCGGCCGTTGTCGAGACGTGTATTCCAGCCGACATGGTCGGTGTGGAGATGCGTGCACAGGACGACGTCGATATCGTCGACGCTGACACCGGCCCGCGCGAGGTTCTGCTCGTATTGTTTGGACTCGAGATTGTCCCAGAAGGCGCGTGCCTTGCGCGGCTTGTGATTGCCGACGCAGGTGTCGATCAGGATCGTATGATGGCGCGTCTTGAGCAAATAGCTCTGAACACACAGGTTGAACCGCGTGCCTCCGGCTTCGAAGAACACCGGCTCCAGCCAATCGCGGTTCTCCTCGAGCATCGCGGGGGTCAAGTCAGGGAAAAACTCGAGAGCATCGAAGAACGGTCCTTCCTGTTCAACGATGCGGTGGACTTCGACGTCGCCGATCTGGATGGCCTGTGTCATCGTGCTGTCCCATCAATAGAGCTGTCATCGATAGTCGAGATTGCCACGCGGGAAGGCAGAAGGACCAGCGGATAACCGCGAACATCGCGGGCCTGATGAATGTCAGTCGAGCAATTTCGGCGTCACGAAGCGCTCCAGCTCCCCGCCGGCTTTGCGCACATCGGACCAGTCCGCAACATCGAAGCGGAAGTGGGCGAGGGCTGCCGTCGGATACTTCATGGCCAGTCGAGCGAGATCGTCCCGATCGCCATTGCCGCTCAGCGACAATGCCAATGCGTGCAGGCCGGGGTTGTGGCCGACGACCAGCACGTGGGCAGCGCCGCCTGCATGCTCACGCACGACATCGAGGATCCGGGCGGGAGCCGTGAGGTAGAGATCTGACGAAAACGAGACCGGCGCGATAGGGCTGGCCAAGGCCGGCAAGACCAGCGCCAGCGTTGCGCGAGCGCGGACAGCGTCCGAGCACAGGATATGGTCCGGGATAAGATCATGATCCGCCAGATACTTGCCCATGCGACGCGCTGCCTTGACGCCGCGCGGCGCCAGCGGGCGTTCGTGATCGTCAAGTTTACGATCATCCCAGCTTGACTTGGCATGGCGCAGAAGGCTCAGGTGGCGCATGGCTCGGGTCCTCGATGAATTGGACCATGGAACTTCGCTTGGCCGGCGCGCTTTGTCACGTCTGTAAAGCCGGATCGCGCTGGTGGTTCTTAAACAGCAACCGCAGCCCGCATTGAGCAAGGGAAACGGTCAATATTTCCGTGTCCTGGGCAAACCGCCACATTGGAAGATTGCTGCCCCCTTGCGATGCTGTTTATTGGCAATCAAGGGGCGGCACCCGAACGGGTTCAAACACGAGGAGTAGGTTGGCATGTCTGATCAGTCCAAGCTCCCCGAGTGGCAACTTTGTGAAGCATTATTGGAATTCAGCGGCACGATCGATGAATTGGAGAGTGCCGAGCAGATGCTCAATGGCCTCCACGTCGTCACCAGTGAGCATGTCGCGCTCAATGTGCTCGGTGCGTTCATATTGCCGTCGCGCTGGGGTGACATGGGCGATGTCGAAATGGGCAGGACGGTCTTCCTGCACAAGAGTGCGCCCAAGGGCTGGTGGGAGGAGTATCTGCATCTGAGCCGGCAGCATCTGAGCCCCGGGTATGCGGCTATCCACCTGGCCATGGCTGCGTTTTCAATGACCGAGGCCATGAAGATGCTGGAGCCTCTTGGCGTCGACCGCTGGGGTATCGATCTGCACCACAAGTACGGCATGCGTGACGTGCTCTCGTGTCCCGTCGGCGGGCGTTGGGTGGTGGTGTTCTGGTCGAGTGACGTGCTGACGCGCCGACTGACGCCCAGATTGCGGGCGCTGTTGATGATGGGCGCGACCACTGTTGCCATTCGTCTGCAGCAGGTTGCCCGTGCCCGGCCTGGCGCCAGCAATGGGAAGGCGTCGCTGCTTACACCGCGCGAGATTTCCGTCTTGCGCAATCTATCGACCGGCAAGCCGATTGCCGAGATCGCCGAACTCCTTGGGCTCAGCCAAGAGACGATACGCACGCACCTCAAGAAGGCACAGACCAAGCTCGGCGTTCGCACCCAGTCGCATGCCGTCGCCCAGGCGATGCGGCAGGGCTATGTGCCCTAATGCTCTGTATCACCTTGAATGACGGCCGTCATTTAAGGTGATACAGAGCACTAGCCCGCAATCCCCCAGGACGGGGATGGTCAATAAGGTCCGGGAACTCCACAATTTTTCTCAGACACGATGAACTTCCAATCGCATTGAACGTGTCGGGGGGTAATCAATGCGGTAGCGAGCCGGTCTAACTGTCTCCACGCTACATAGATCGGCTCGTTTTGGCTTCGGCCGCGACCAGTAGTTGCCTAAAACAATCTTGTTGGGTGCTGGCGAATGGCGCAATGGTCCGATCATATCATGGGATTCATAGGCATGTGGTCCGGATGGGCTCTGGCCTGGTTGATCGGCTTCTTGTGTGTCGCCGAACTGCATGCAAGGTTCCGCACCGAAAGCTCCGAGAGCAACCAGCTTGAAAAGCGCCGCTCAGAAGACACTGCTCGAACGCGCGGTGCGTAACCGTAATTTCTCGATCTTCCCAGACATTGACCGCCTGAGTGATTCTTGAGCGGGACACAGATTTCGCGCATCTTGGCCGGGCCTTGTGTCTTGTCCAGCGCAGCTGGCGCGGGCAACTTCCAATTGCCAAGGAGGCGTTGATGCCGGTTCCTACTCCCAATCTCTATCCGCCGTTCAATATCGTGCGCCTCAGTCATGCAGAACTGGTTGTGACGGATCTCGATGCGGCACGCGCATTTTATGCTGACACTCTCGGCCTCAGGGTGACCTACGAGGACGGTGAGCGCATCTACTTGCGGGCCATGGAGGAGCGCGGCCATCACTGCCTGGTGCTCGTCAAGGGACCGGCGCCGGTCTGCAATGTACTCGGCTACAAGGTCTACAGCGAAACCGATCTCGACAAGGCGGCATCGCATTTCGCGGCGAAGGGCATTGGCGCGGATTGGATCGAACGCCCGCACATGGGCCGCACGCTACGTACGCGCGATGCGCAAGGCATACCGGTCGAGTTCTACCATCGCATGGACCGGCTCTCACCGATCCACCAGCGATATGCGCTCTACCACGGCACCAAGCCGCTTCGCATCGACCACTTCAATTGTTTTTCAACGAACGTGGACGAGGCCGTGGCCTTTTACAACGAAATCGGATTTCGGGTCACCGAATATACCGAGGATGAACAGACCGGAAAATTGTGGGCGGCCTGGATCCACCGCAAGGGCGGCGTTCACGATATGGCGTTCACCAATGGGTTGGGTCCGCGCCTGCATCATGTCGCGTTCTGGGTGCCGACGCCGCTCAATATCATCGATCTCCTCGATTTGATGTCGACCACCGGTTACGTCTCCAATATCGAGCGTGGGCCCGGACGCCACGGCATTTCCAATGCCTTCTTCCTCTATGTGCGTGATCCCGACGGTCACCGCATCGAAATCTACTGCTCCGACTACCAAACGGTCGACCCTGACCTCGAGCCGATCAAATGGGACCTCAAGGACCCACAACGCCAGACGCTCTGGGGGGCGCCGGCGCCAAAGAGCTGGTTCGAAGAGGGCACACTGTTTCCGGGCATCGAGCCGAACGAGCCGACACTCAAGGCGCAGCCGATCATCGCGCCCTAAATCATCCGGCATCGTAAACCAAAAATGTAATGGACTATTTTCTTAAAGTTCACCGTAATTCATTGATTGTGCATGCCTTGGACGCACTTGACGCCCGGATCGCAGCAATATGCTCGCCTGTATAGTTGTGATCGAGGCGCTAACGGAATGTGAAAGGTGTTGGAGACCCTGCATTGGGCCAAAATTGTTAGATGATACCGGTTTTTGAATTTCGAAGTACTTTTGATCGCGGTGACCTCATCGAGGCGCCTAACCGGCCGCCGATGCGGCGCCGGGCGAAAATCTGGCTGATGCATGCTATCAAGCGCGGCGGCGGCTTTCGTGCTGCCAACATGCTCAACGGACAGTCGATCCCGATACTTTGCTATCACGGCATCTGGATGGTCGATGACGGCTACCCGGGCGATGCCATGTTCATGCGCGCGCAATCATTCGAGCGGCGTCTGGAACACATTCTCGACCTTGGCCTGGACGTGGTGACGCTGGAAGACGTTGTCAGCGCACTCAAAGGCGAGCGCAAACTGCCGTCCAACAGCATCGCAATCACTATTGATGACGGCTGGTACGGGACCTATCGCTACATGCTGCCCGCCTTGCTGCACCACGGCATGCCGGCAACCCTCTATTGCGATACTGCCCAGCTGATGCGCGGTGGCGTGGTGCCGCGAGTCATGGCGCGTTATGTGGCCAAACTTATCAGGCAGGCAGGCCGTGAGCTGCGGGCACGTGAAGCTCTACAGCGGGCCGATGACGCAACGAAACCTCATGAATGGCGCATGGACGCTGCTGAAGAATTCATTCGCGCAAATAATTTCGAAATTGAGCCCTATCGGCAGGCACGCGCCTTCGAATACATGACGGCCGACGAGTTACGCAGCTTCGCTGATGCCGGTTTCGACGTACAGCTTCACACCCATAATCACACGATGCGCGAGCTTGACCCTGAAGCGGTAGGCGAGGAGATCGAGGCGAACCGGGCAACACTTGGCGATATCTTGGGCAGGCCCACCGACGCGTTCCGCCATTTCTGTTATCCGAGCGGCGTCAACAATCCCGCCATCGCCGATTGGCTTGCAACAACTGAGGTGGCAAGTGCGACGACGACCGAAATGGCGCTCGCACCGCTCGGTTCACACCCCTATCTGCTGCCGCGCATTATCGACGGTGATAATCTCAGCGAGATCGAATTCGAGGCCGAGGTCTCGGGCTTTGCCCCGGGCCTGCGTCGAACGCTTGGCAGGCGCACGCAGGGCGAGGATTGAGCGCCAGTATCAAGTTGTCGCGGCCGGCATTTCAACGCCGAGGCGGGCATAAATCGCGAGCAATTTGGGCACTGCATTTCGTTCTGAAAAATTGCGTTCGACATGCCGCCAGGCACTCTCACGCAGCGCCAGCCGGGAGCTGACGTCCAAGTCGAGCCAGGCCGCAATCGCTCTGCTAAAAGTCTCGAGATCATGCGCCGGGCACAGCCAGCCAGTCTCTCCCTCGACGATTACAGTGCCAAGGTCGCCAACGTCGGCGCCGACGATCGGGATGCCGGCTGCCAGTGCTTCGAGAGCTGCAAGCGGCAGACCTTCCGCGCGTGACGGCATGACCAGCAGGCCGAGCGACGGCCATGCGGTAGCCATATCCGTCACCATGCCGTGAAAGGTTACGCAATCACCGTAGCGGGCTTCGAGGTCAACCCGCATCGGCCCGTCACCGAAGACGTGCCAGGCGACATCGTCGCGGTTCGCTCGGCGGGCAAGTTCGCAGAAATAGTCCGGGCCTTTTTCGTGTGAAAGCCGGCCGACGAAGCCGATAGCTTGCGGCGGTGCGGCGAATTCCGGCCGCGCCGCCGGCAGCGCGATAAAGTTGGCAATCAGCGTCGAGGAATAGGGCAGGCGTTTCTGTATCTCGGCACTGACCGCGATTCGCTCCGACAGCACCGCTGAATAGGCATCGACAGCAGCATAGAGGCTGACGGGCCAGACCGGCCGCTCGCCCATGTGGAATGTCGAGACGGAGGAAATTCCGAGCAGGCGCGCGGCGAACCGCGACAGGATATTGGCCTTGTAGCCATGGCTGTGGACCAGCACCGGCCGATCCTGCCGCAATGCCCGAACGAGACCGCCGAACGTACCCTCGAGATGGCGGGCCTTGATGCCGGCCTGGTCAAGTTGATCGATCCAAGGGTTGGCTCCGTGATCCTGGTAGAGGACGAGTTGTGTCTCGATGCCATGGCGGAGCAGGCTCTCGGTCAGCAGCGCCATATGCCGCTCGATACCGCCGATCGTCGAGCTGTCGACGATCTGCCAGACGGTGGCCATGATTAGTTACTCGTTGAGCAATGGTGACGTGCGGCAGAGCTTTGCCAGCCATCGACGGATAGGGCCTGGGATGATGTAGATGCGCTCGATGAACTCGGCCATCTCGACGCCGGGATGAACGCGTTCGCTATCATCGAGAATTGTGCCGATCAGATTGGCATCGGCCTGGCGCAGCGCTTCGGCAGCTTTGGCAGCATCGTCCAGTTCGGTACGCCCGGTCGCACACATCAGCAGGACAGCGTCGGCGGCGCGTGCGACAGAGATCGGATTGGCCGCTCCCCGGTGCGCTTCGAGCACGGGCGGCAGGTGGAAGATGATGATATCGTAATCCGCAAAGTCCTGATCCAGCGCGGTCTGCAGGCGTTCGCGATTGTTGAACAGGGGCCGCACCGCTGTACTGACCGCCGGCACCAGCAGGTCGAAATCGCCTGGCATGACAACAAGCGCGTCCTCGCCGAGCGGCCGGCCCGGTCGCCAGATAGTTGCCGGCAGAGACGCCTCGATCGTGCCGGCAACATCGATGACCAGCGTCTTCAAACCACTCGCTGCAACGTTCTCGGCCAGCAACCTGGCGATGTGCTCGGTCGCGATGCCCTGCCTTGGGCCGGCAAGTGCGACGATGCGGGCCTCAGCCGTCGCAATTGCATTTTGTACGAGGTCGAGCGCAGTGGCAGTTTGCGGCGAAACATCTGTTGCGATCGCGCCCGGAGCACGGTTGCGCTGAGACTGAAGACGAGCGATCCTCGTGCTCGTGCTCTCGACGCGCTTGGCTTGCTCGCTTGCGGGGGCGGCAATGGACTCACTCATTATTCTTTCAATCACCTAAAGTGTTGATCACGCAGCGGCTTCCGGCGCCGGTCGATTGGCTGGGAGTGTTTCGGATGCTGTCGCAGGCGGCAGTACCAGGCGGGCAATGTTGGGCACGCCGGTGGCATTACTCAGCGCTTCGACATCGCGCAATCGTCCGTCAAGTTGTTCACCCAACACGCCGAGCGCACCCGACATCGCAAATGCCGCAAACAGTCCGGCAAGCAGGATCTTGAGGCGCGACGTCAGCGGTCGCTTCGGCCGTTTGGGGGGGTCGATAACCTTGATCTGGGCTGGCGCGCGCAAAAGCTGAATGTCGGCATTGCCCACCGTCACACCTATCCTGTTTTCGAACCGGCGATTGCTCGCCCTTAGGGCCTCGGCCTGAAGCTGCCAGGACTTGCGCTGCTCTGCGAGGCGCTTCGCCATTGCCAGACCGGTAGTGGCCTCACGCTCGGCTGCGCGTGCACTGCGAAGGTCTGCAGCCAGGTCTGAGACTTGTTGCGCATCGCCCGTCAGTGGCTGCAGGCGGTTGATCATCGAGCGCAATGCCGTCAGCCGCGCCGGATCGCTACCTGATTGCTGCGAGAGAGTGCGATGCTCGGCCTCGAGGCGTTCGATGATCGCTGCGAGTTCGTATTTCTCAGGTTCAAGGCCGGCATCGACGGCATAAATTCGCTTGCTGAGCTCGTTGTAGCGCACTTCCAGCTCCCGCTTGATCCGGCCGACTTTTTCGGTCGCCGCTGCGAGTTCACTCTGGCGTTGGGCAACGCTGGCCGGCGCTCCCCCGTGCGCCTGCTGACTGAGGCGGGCCTCCAGCGCATCCAGGAGCTGGCGGCGCTGCTCGAGCAGGAAGGAAGGTGCATCGATCGCCGTCTTGCCGGCGCTAAGGAGGCGCTCGAAGAGCACGGTGAGAAGGGTATTGAGCTGGTTTTCAAGCTTGTCGCGATCGGTGCCGATGATAGAAATCGAAACGAAGTCGCTACCCACCTGGACGACGCTGACACGTCCGCGAAACTCCTGGATTTCACGTTCAGTGGGAGGTGCACTTGCCGTATCTCCGGCAGAACTTTGCATGGTTTCACGCAATATTAGGTCACTGTGTATCAGCGCTTCGAGCCCCTTGATCTTGTCGCGCATCTCTTGCGCGCGCAGGTAGCCGGGTACGCTGCCCGTCAGGCCGGCGTACTCTTGCAGCAAGAGCAGCGTCGAGGTCTGGTATTTGACGGGCCACGCCAGGGCCACGACAAGGGCCATCGGTATGATCAGTACCAGCGGCACGATCATCGAGACACGTTGCCGCCAGGCGCCCCGGATCGCAGCCTGGATGAGGTGCAGGATGTTCATGAGTTAAGCTCCCGCCTCGAAACTGTGTGCCCGTTCAGCGAAGCAGCCGGATCCGCGCCATCTGCAGCGCAATTCTATCACTGCCGCACTCGCTCGCTGACGGCGAAATCCATGATCTCATCACGCCATGCACCAAGTTGCCGGGCATCCAAAGCATGCACCTCCGACCAACGCTTCGCCAGCCGGTTGTGCTGGGCCAAGGCAAGCCTCTTCGCCGTCCGCGATTGCTTGGCGCCTAGCCAGGTCAACCAGCGCTGATCCACGATACCCTCTGCCAGTCGCAGGAGATTACGGTGAATGTCGGGTATCGGCCGGCATAATCTGTTGTCAGGGTAAAGCACCTGGACATCGCCTTCGCGGCCATCGAGGGGGTCGAACGGATTGGCAGTGGGCATTCTGGCATGCCACTGAACATAGCGCATGGCGCGCGTAGAGTGCAGCCAATACCCGGCCGTCAAGCGCGGCCGGAAAGTGTTGTAGAGCCACACTACTGGGCCCGACCCGCGCAATTTCGCTATTTCCGCGCGGTCGATACCGAACGACGGATTGATTATCGCGACATCAAACAATTCGGCAAACGGGCGATCGGCCGGCGAATTGAGGTGGCCGCCAAGGCGCAGCGAGCCGCCGCCATTCCGGCGCAGCGCCTCGACCCATTTGCTCAGTTCGGAACTCTCCTGGTCCGGGTTGCTTGGTTCATCGGCGGCGCTCCAAACAGGCGGCGCAATGCCACGGCGCGCGATGGCGGCATTTGCACCTGCCGGAAACTTGGCAGCGCGCTCGATGCCGCGAGCATCGCGCAGATGATGGATCGGATTGTAGAGCAGCCAGCCTGGAGCGAGGCCCGCATTTCGGGCGGCGGCCATTTCCTGTTCGAAGGTCGTCGTACCGCCGCGATAGGGAACTGAGACGGGAGGAGCACTGCCGCTCAGGCCGAGGCGGACCAAAAAGCGCATGTCGCAGGCAGCCTGACGTACGCTATCGCCCCGTTTGTGGCCCGGCCATAGGAGATGCGGTGCGTATCCGAGATAGAAGCCCGCGGGTTTAGCGGCGGCCGGTAGCTCGACATCGAGCACCTCGACCTCGAAGCTGATGCGGTAGATGGTGGCATCGTGACCGACATCCATGTGACCGGAATAGCGGCCAACAGGCGTGCCTAACGGTGCTTCGAGCCAGATCTCGTAGCGGCGCGGACGCCCAGGCCCGAGCGGCAAACGTTCGAGATCGGCAACCAGGCGGTCATCACGCAGAGCAAGTTGGGTATCAAGTGGCTGGACCCGGTCGAGCCGCCAGAGACCCGCCCAGACCAGAAGGCCGAGTTCGGCCTGCTCCGATGCATGTTTGAGCGGGCTCAGTCTGATGTGCGGGCGTTGGATCGCAGCGTCTGATGTCAGGGCCAGTGTGATCCGCACGCCGCTGCCCGCCGCAAGGCGCGCACGCACTGGCTTGTCCATTCGCTGTAGGCGTTCACCATCGGGTGACCCGGCCGGCAGTGACCTTGTCAGGTGATATGTAGACACCTCTTGTGCTTCTGCCGTTGCCGGCACGTAGGCCTCTTTATTCCTGGGCGAGAGCGGCGCGTTACTGCGATACCACTGCGCACGATCCGCAATCACTTGCTCGAGTGCCGTGCTCCGGGCGGCCGGTTCGATCAGCAGGCCTGATAGGTAGCGCTCATCTGCGCTGTCACCTGCAATCTCAATGTCCAGGCGGCCGTCGCTTTCCAGCTCGATTGAATGGCGGTTGCCCCGATGACGTCCAAAGGCCGTCCAGACATCGCTTGCCTGGTCATGTTCAACGTAGCGCTGGCTGAGATAACGATCCCTAATCCAGTCGGATGGGCGACGATCAATGCGCAACAATGGCCGGCCGTTGACCGTGATCGAGCGCTTTAGCGATTGCGGCAGATGCTCCCATTCGCCCGGATCCTCGCTCCACACGGTGACGCGCTTGCGCCCAGGCATCGTTGTGAGGCGTACGTTGGTCAGACCGCTCATGCCGTTCGCGATCAGCGGGTCGGGGTTAGGCCGGCGCCGTACCTTGATGAACTGGCCCTCAATCCTCGCATCACCGGGCGCGACGCGCTCGAAACCTGGCGGCAGCGGTGCGTCCGCCGCACCGAAGGCGAGCGCGATCGCACCGTTGGGCAACCTGCGCACGGGCGCGAGATCGAGACGGGTCAGCTCGATGTCCCGGGTCTCGGGCCATGGCGTCACGATGATCAGGCGCAGGGCATCCGTGTCGATCACGCGCTTTCTTGGCGTCGCCAGGCCATCGATCGCAATCCGCAGCGAGAATTCGCCGGGCGGCAGCTTGCGCTCGATGTTGACGCGATTCGAATAGTGATTGGATTGCTGGTCGTCAATGCGCACCAACACCGTGCGTGTTTCCCGGGCCTTATTGCGCCCTTCGACGATCAATTCACTCTGGCGGCCGCTGAACACCTGGTTCGGTGCGTAGGTGATTGGCGCCATGCCGGTGCCGAGTGAAATCGTCTCCTTGTCCCCACCGCGGCGCCCTGCCAGCCTGATGGCGAATGTCGAGATCCGAACATCGGGGCGCCCCTCCGTCGTAAACAGGATCAGGCGCCAGATCCGATCGAGATCGAGGCGCCGGCCGCCACTGGTCTGTAGCCTGGCGGCCTTGAACACCAATTTGAATGGACCGGGCGCGAGTTCGCGCTCGTCGTTCATGCGCTGCCTATATGACGGCCCGGCACGATCATCGATACGCAGGACGACGGTCGCCGGCCGGTTTCGGACAACGCCCTCGATCACGATTTCATCGCGCCCGCCGATTTTGAATGGCCGTGCCGGTTCATAGGCGATCGGTAGGCGGCCCTTGCCGATGTTCGTCTCAGCCATTGCTGCCGGGGCCGCGAGCGCGAACCAGACAGCGGCGACGGCGATCGAGCAGATCAATCGCATAGCGCCTCCAGCCGTTCCGCGACCTCACGGGCACGGGCCTCCCAGCTCTCGCCGGCTACGGCTGCCCGGCGCAGGTCGTTGCGCTCATGATCGGCACTTGCCGCCATGACTGCTGTGGCAAACTCCGCCGGTCCAGCGCTGATTGCAACGATGCCGGCATAGGGCTCGAGTGCAGGCACCGCAATGCTGGCAATCGGCGTGCCAGCCGCCAGGTATTCGCGCAATTTGAGCGGATTGCCGGCGCGGACCTGCTCGTCGACGCGATAGAGGATCATCGAGACCTGCCAGTGCTGCACGTAGCCCGGCAACGCCTCGTAGGGCCTGGGTCCGAGCACGTGAATGTTGGCAATTCCCGACAGGCTCGAAACATCTGTCTGCACCGGACCGATCAGGACGAACTGCCAGTCGCCGAGCTGCCGGGCCGTCCGAATGAGCATGTCGAGATCGAGACGATCGTCGATACTGCCGTAGAAGCCGGCAACTTTCTCAGCATCAGGCAGGTCCCGAGCTCGAGGCACAGGCACGGCAAAATGATCGAGGTCGGTGCCGTGCGGCAGCAATAATGTTTTGTGCGGCGGGAAGCGGTTCGCCAGGTTCGCGCTAGCCGCAATCACCAGGTCGGCCTGTTCGACGAGTTGGCGTTCCATGGCCAGGATCGGCGCATGGTCGACCCCGACAAGGGAACCGAAATCATCGCCGCAATAGTAGACCACGGCGCGCTCGCCGAGCGTGCCGACCACGGGTAGGGCGCTCGGCAACGACGTCCACACGACCGGCCGGTTGATACCGCGCGCCGCCATCGCTTTGCGTAACTGGCCCGCCAGCAATTGGCGATTGGCCGCAAAGGCGATCCGGCTCGCCGGCCAGGAAACGGCAAAGGGTGACAGAACGTCGAGATTATCAGGCCTCGCCGGGATGCCGTTGATCAGGTTGTCGCGCGCCGCATGTGTGCCGCGCCGGCCAAGGGCGGCACCAACCTTCGAGGCAATGCGACCGGCATCTGCGAGTGACAATCGTGGCCGGCGCATGCCGATCGAGTTGACCCACAGGACCCGCCGGTTGCGTGCCAAACATTTGACGATGTGCTGCGTCGACGAGGGATGGCGCCCCCAGTCTTCGCCAAACACGATCAGATCCGCCGGCGTCGTCATGTTTCGTCGAGCTTCTTCTTGACCACGGCGGGCACGCCGGCAGCAAGCACGTTGGACGGCAGATCCTTGGTCACGACACTGCCGGCGGCAACGATCGTGCCGCGGCCGATACGGACACCGGCCATCACGATCACCCGGCTGGCCAGCCAGACATCGTCTTCGAGGATGATGTCACCTATCTGATCGTCGCTATCCATATCGCCGCGCGCTCTGGCGGCAGCATCGATCGGGTGGCCCGGATAGCCGAGCAGCAGGACACCGGCTGCCAGACGCACGTTGTGCCCGATGTCGATGCGCCGGCCGACCGCGATATTGCAGCCCCAGCCAAGGTCGACGTTATCGCCGACAGTCAACTGCGGCGTGATGTGCGATGTCGTTCGCCCGTTGATGATGATGCCGCCGGCGATCCGGCAGCGTTCGCCGAGCGTGATCTCGGTCGGGCCGGTGACCAGCGGCATGCCGTTGTAGACGAAGATCTTGCGCACCGGCCGCGTCAGGCGGCTTTGAAAGAGCGGCGTATACCAGGCAACTCTCAGGATGGTCGAAAGCGTCGCCGATAGGGCGCTTGTGATGTGGTACAGGGTCGAGTGCACCCCCGGAATGACCGGCAGGCTCGACGAGCGCAACCCCATGCCAAGGTCATAGGCAATTCGCGCCGGCAAAGAGTTGCGCTCCTTGATCTTCTGGCGAATGGCGGCTGGACCGGGAATTCTCATGTTGTCGTTGACCGCTGGTGTGACGACCGGGTGTGTCGTTTCGATTTGTGTCTGTCAGGCATCTGCGGTCCGCTGCCGGCTGATTCAACCGGCAAGCCGAATTGGTCGTTGTGCCCTCTGGTCGCATGGGCTGCCCGCGTCAGCGCGATGGTCAAGCCAACCAGGATGTAAATCGGCCAGGTGAAGCCTTGCGTCAGGAAGGTGCCGGAAACGCAAAATCCGGCGAGTGCCGCGAGCAGGGCCAGGCTGAAGGCAGCCAGGATGTGGTCATCCTCGCCGTCCGATTGCCGGCGCATCAAGCGCAGTAAGACCCGCCACAGCGTCACGATGAGTGACATGAAGATGATGAAACCCGGCACGCCGGTTTCCGCCATCACGCCAAGCCAGGTGTTGTGCACGTCCATCTCGCGAGCAACCCAGACCGGAGAATAGCTCTGGAACTGCGGGGCGAAATTCTTGATGCCGACTCCGGTTAACGGGTTCGAGGCCGTCATGTTGAGAGCGGATGACCAGGCGTAAATGCGCTCGAGTGCGGAGACGTCAATGCTGGCGTCGCGGTATTCATCCAATCCTCCCGAGCGGCGACCGCCAATGTCCATCGCCGCAACCAGTGCGACGGCGCCGACCGCTGCCACGGTCAGGACCAGGGCTTTCGAGCGGATGTAATAGAGGCCGACGGTGCCGAACACCGCCAGGACGCCAAGAGCACCACCGCGGCTCTGGGTCAGGATGATCGCGCCGACCAGCAACGGCAGGGCTAGGAAGCACAGCCAGCCGAGCGGGCTCGATCGGCCTAATCGGATCGCCCCTGCCAGCGCAAACCCGACCGGGAACAGCATCACGAGTGCCAAATCGTTGGGATCACCTAGCAGCGAGCCGCCGGGCACCAGGCCGCCGGGTACCGCATTGGCGATATCGTCCGGCGTCGAGAACAGCGTGCGCCCGATCGTGACGCGCGTGCCTTCGACAAGGTCGATGCTGTAGTACCAGTTATAGAATGCCCGGGCCGCGATCAGCGATCCGCTCGCAACCACGAGAACGATGGCATTGGCGAATTCGGCCCTGGTGCGCAAAAGCCAGGCCAGCACCAGCGACATCGCGATGATCTTCCAGTAGATCGAACTCCAATAGGAAAGCGCAATGGCCGCATTGCTGGCCAGCGGCACACCGAGCGTCGCAACGATCACGAAGGCAACGAGTAGTTTGGCCTCTTGGTTCCACGACGCCTTGGCGCCTCCCTCCAGCACAAAGAACCAACACAGAATGGCGGCTGCGGCACTGCCGAGGGCGATGATGGCATAAAGGCGATCGACGTTGCCCGAGGGTTCAACACCGGTGACGAACAGTAGCGCTGCTGCCAAGCCGGTTGCAGCCAGTGCCGGACCGAGCCAGATGCGGTGGCGGTCTGTTGCATCCCTGGCACCGTTGAAAACAGCGAGTCCGACGACGGCTAATGACGCCATGCTGAGCAGCAGCGGCAGCTTGAGGTCGATCAGGATCGGATAGGCCTCATGGATGCGGAAATAGGAAAAGCAGACAAAAGCGAGAACCAGGAAGCTCGGTGGGCAGATTGCAAGTAGGAGCACAAGCAGCACGGCACGGATCACCAGCAGCTCACCGCCAACGGCGAACAGCCCGGCAGCTGCAATGCAGCCGGCACCGCCCAGCAGCATCTGTAAATGGAACCGGCTGTTGATTGAGCGTTGTGCCAACATCGTCATTCTGGTTCCCGGTCAATCCCGTCCGGCATCACCGGCCACTTCGCCAGTCCCGTCGCAAGGACCGCGCCAGCCATCAGGGCAACGCCGAAAATCGTGTAGAGCGTGCGCCCAACGAGCCAATCGCTGTCGGGTGCCACCGCAATGAGCACGCCGGCGACCGCCAGACAGATCAGCGCCGGCAACCATGGATAGGCGATTGGTGCCAGCGCCTGGCCGAGCCATAGATGAAGGGCCAGGCGCACGATCTGGCCGAACGCGATCGAAACCATGACGCCGGCAACGCCATAGTCCGCCACGAGCAGGAAGTAGCCGGCAACCGCCAGCCCACCGCTCACTGCTTCGATGATGAATACGTATGTGCCGTTCTGGCGCGCATAGCTGCCAACGTTGCTCACGAGCGCGGTGCCATGCAGCAATTGCAAAGCGACCAGCGGCAGGATGTATTGGCTGGTTCCTGCGTATTCAGCCGGCAGCAGGATGTTCACGACAACCGATCCGCCAAGCGTCACGCCGGTCGCGGCACAGAGCATGAGGGCTAAGGCAATGCCCCACATCCGGGCGCTGAGTTCAAGGCCGCCTGCCTGGTTGAGCGCGGCGATACGCTTCGGGCCCCACCACAATTCGAACGGCGCCAGCGCCAGTGTGACGATCATCGCGAGCCGCATTGCCAAGCCGAAATGCGCGATCGTCTCCGGTGCGACGTGCCCGGGCAGGAACAGCTTGTTGCTGTTGCCGAGCGCGTACATCGCAAGCATCGCTCCGATGATCGGAAAACCGTAGGTCACGATGCGATAAAAGGCGCGCGCCGATACCCCGAGGCCGGTATCGCGGGTCTGCATCATGAGTAGGATAGCGGCCATCACCACCAGTACCGCGCCGTTGGCGACCATGATGCCGGGAACGCCATAACCGAGATAAAGCGCCAACCACATGCAAATGAGCTGGGCGAACGTGCGCGTCATGACGATCGTGAAAAACGTCAGTGCTCTGTCCTGCAGGCGCAGCCAATAGAGTGGCAGTTCGATGATGCCGCTGACGCATGCGCCGGCAAGTAGCACACGGAAGGCTTGGTGATTGGTTGCAACGCCCAGCGCATCCGTGACGAACGGGCCGAAGATGACGACCGGCAGCCCGAACGCAATCGCCAGACACAGCGATGTGCCGGCAAGTTCGCGCGCACACAAGCGCGACGCAGCCTCGCTTGTCTCGACACTGGCGAACCGGATCAGGGTGGCACCCGCCGCAAGGCCGAGGATCAGGACGATGAATTCGACGAAACTGACCGCGACGTCGTATTGACCATAGTCTCCGGCCCCTAGATAGGCCGCCATGATCGGCAGCGAGACCAGCGAGGCACCGCGCTCCGCCGTCACCGAGATGATGTAGATCACCGGGGCGGGCAGACGCCCGAGGCCAAAACCGTCAGGGCCCGGCCCCGGGCCGGCAGCCCTCATCCCCCTCAACCGGCGGTGAAGGCTGTGAACGTAGAGCTTGGCCTCTGCAATGGTCATTGGCGCTCCGCCGCATTTGCAGCGCTACCCGGTTGGCTTAATAGCGCAAACTCATCTGAGTTTTGCCGTTTGCAGTTCGTTCGAGCTGTTTCTGACAAAACGCAGTTTGCACTATGGCCTTGGCAGGCGGGCTTCCCGGGCGAAATGCCACTTGCCCTAAGCCAAGTGTGTGACACGGATCGCGTATAGCGATCCATCCATGCGCACGCCAGGTAGCCACCAACGGGTTGCAGCCTCGCAGACGACGTCACTCGGCTTTGGCTGCTTGAACTCCACCAGCATTCGGCTGGATTGCCCCCTTGCGGACTGGATGATTGGATGTTGGCGCAAGGTCGAGGCTTGACAGTCGTCTGACAACGAGCGTGTCGCCGGGCAGCAGAGCGTCCAGCCGGCGGGCATCGAGGCGCTGTTCACCACCGCCGCGCCGACCGCGAATAATGGTGTAACTTATCGACTTGGACTGCGCTTCCTCGCCGCCGTCGGACTCGCGATCGGTCGGTGTCGTATCGATATCGTCGTTTGCTTCGCGCACCATTTCGTATTCGATCTGGAGGCGTTCGATGTCTGCTTCGGTTTTGATACGTTCTTCGATCAGTTTATCGCGGCGGCCTTCGGTGAGTTGCGTGGTTTGGGCCTCGAGCCTTTGCTTGGCAGAACGTGCGCGTACGAGCTGTACTTTTGTGCTTGCCAGTTTTTCTTCGATGTCGGCAAAGCGCGCCTCGGCCTCGTAGAAGCGCTGGTTGGAAACGCGCTTCGCGCGGTGGGCCCGGCGCAGGTTGCGCACCAGTCGGCCATAACTTGTCCGCCGCTTGTCCATCGCGCGTTCAAGGTCCTCGAGACGTTCGATTTCGACACCGGCACTTTCGAGCTGGCCGTTGAGCGAAGCGAGCAGCGAGGCTTTCGTCTTATTGCGCGTATCGAGGATCTCCTGTTCGTCGACGGTCAGCTGATTTGCCTGATTGCGCCCAAAGATACCAATCAGGCGCTCGGGCGTGCGCAATAGCTTCTCGCCATTGATCTCGGCCTTGAGGCGGGCGTGCCTGATGAGCGTCTGGGCGAGTTTGAGGCGGGCAATGTCCAGAGTGCCGCGACGCGCCGTCGGTCCGGCCCCGAACACGGACGTTGTCTTCGGACGATAAATGCCGCCGCTGAGCGAGATGGCCTTGACGACGGTCAGGCCGCGCTGCCAGCGAAACGAACCCGGCTTGTCGACGTCGCCCGAGACGAAGACATGGCGATATGTCGAAACTTCGATCGAAACCGGCGCATGGCGCCCGGTCTGTTCGAGAATGTGTTTGCCAAGCGTCGCCTCGAGTTCAGCAGCCGTCGTATCAGCAATCGAAATGCGCCCGACACCTGCAATGGAAATCGTTTCGTCCTCGTTGAGGCGGTAGGTGCCCGTGAGTTTGTCGAAACCTTGGAAGCGGATGTGAATGGTTTCTGCAATCGCCGTCAGCGGAAGCTGCCTGATTTGATCGCTGCTGGCTACCGCAGCCACTGCTGGCTGTGGTGCTGCAGGACGAACCTGTCTCACTGCAGGTCCGATCGACTCTTCGCTGCTCAGATAGGCCGGCAGGCCGCCGGCCGGCGGCCTGGCGCGCATCAATGGCTTCGCAGTAGACGAGGTCTGAAGTTCGCCTTCGTGTGGCACCGTACCAGAGACAGTTGCCGTATTGAGCAGCTCCTGCTGTTTTATCGAAGCGCCGACGTTCGGTGTTTTCTCCTGGCGCTGCTCGTCCGCCCAGAAGGCGAATTGGCTCAGATAATCCGTAACTGCCTTCGAGGTATCGCCGACAAAACTCGGCGACGATGTCGAATAGACCAGCCCGCCGAGCACACCAACAGCAATGGCTGCGGTAATCAGGTGTCGAAACTTACGCAAAACCAGCAATCCCCTCGCTCGAGAGCTGATATCGACAACGCACGGCGGCAGGGCCCGCCTGCTGCATGTCAGCCTGCCCTGATCATCTGTCCGTCCCGGTCACCAGAACACGAGCACGGGAAACGATCCGGCTAGATGAAACCACCACTGTAATTGCGGTTGAATTCAAGTGCAGGAACGGTTTTGGACACAAAGCACCAAGCATTGCAAGCCTTAACCACATAACGCGATAAACAATTGTTCTGCAATGGGACTTTGCAATCCTTGCGGTCTTTCGGTTAAACCTTTGACTGCAATGGCTGTGGGTATGAATTGCCCATCGCCCCGGCACGGCAGGCCGGTATTCATTCAGCCGGCCTGATACCTCCAAAAGTGTCACCGGGCTCTGTCATCTAGGGGATGGAATGTGATGGGCGCTGGACGGTGTGGCGCGTCGGTTCACATCGTAAATCGCATGGCACCTGGCGGCATTGAAACGTTGGTGCTCGATCTCGCGCGTGGCAACGATGAGCGGGCACGTACTGTCGTACTCAGTCTCGAAGGAACCGCCGATGAACTGATCAGTTCATGGCCGGTGCTTGCCGAAATCAAGGAGCGCCTGATCGGATTTTCGGCGCCGGCAGGGCGACGCTTTTCGATCGTGCCGGCATTGCGGCGAACCTTGCGCAAGCTTGCGCCGGATCGCATCTTTTTACATCACATCGGCCCCCTCCTTTACGGCGGATTGGCAGCTCGTGCGGCGAGCTTGCGAGGTTGCGAACTGATCCATGTCGAACACGACGCCTGGCACTACGATGAATACCCCAACCATCTTGCAATCTTGAAATGGTGCGAGCGGCTGGTACGCCCCGGCCACTTCGCGGTATCGGCGCCGATTGCCGCACGGCTTGCACAGCTATTGCCGGGGGCCCACGTAACGATTGTGCCGCCGGGTATCGATACTGCCCGGTTCCGGATGCGGGATCGACGCGCGAGCCGGCATGAACTCGGCCTTGCAACCGACCGTCGCTGGATCGGAAGTGTCGGGCGGCTGGCGGTCGTCAAGGGCCACCGGTATCTGATCGAGGCGCTCAGCCTGCTGCCGGAGGACGTCTCGCTTGCCTTGGTCGGCGATGGCGAAGAGCGTGACGTGCTCGCGGCACTGGCGCGGAGCGAGGGGCTTGAGGCGCGGGTCCGCTTCCTCGGGCATCGCGACGATACGCCTGTCGTTTATGGCGCGCTTGACATCTTTTGCCTGCCCTCGCTCGGCGAAGGCCTGCCGCGTGCAGTCCTCGAGGCACAGGCCTGTGGCGTTCCGGTCGTCGCGACGAGGGTCGGTGCGTTACCGGATGCAGTCTGCCGGCCGCCCGGCGAACTGTGCGATGCCGGGGATCCCGCGGCCCTTGCCCGTGCCCTGACGCTCGTGCTGGCAGCGCCACCCGATTCTGACAAAGTGCGCCGCTTTGTTCAGGACCATTACGACTTCGAAACCACGCTCGCCCGGTACCAGGGCACGCGTGACACCGGCGACGGTGCACAAACGGCTTGAACCAGGCGACACCTCTGGCGCTGTGAGAGATGTGACATGATTTGGGATGACCTCGCGAAAGCAGTATTCTTGGCGACCACCCTGCTGGTCATCTATCATCACTTCATCTACCCGCTGGCCCTGCGCTGGCTGGCAAGGCGCAACCAAGAGCGGCCCGCCGGCCAACCACGCCACCTCGCGGAAGAAGACCTGCCGAGCGTTACGGTCATCGTGCCCGCCTACAACGAAGAGGCCATGATCGCCGGCAAGGTTGCCAATCTCATGGAGCTTGATTATCCGCGCGATCGCCTGCGCGTCTTGATCGTGCTCGACGGCTGCCGCGATCAGACGGGTGAAATCGCCCGGGCCGCACTCGACGCCGCCGGCAATCCAGCCTTCATCGAGCTGCATGATTATCCCGTCAACCAGGGCAAGCTGCACATCCTCAACACCGAAATCGAGCGCGCGCATACCGATTTGGTCGTCCTTTCGGACGTTTCGGCCAATGTGAAACCGGATGCGTTGCGACTGGGTGTCGCCCATTTCAGTGATGACGACGTCGGCGTGGTGTGCGCCACTTATGCGCTCGAACGACCGGGCAGCGAAGGAGAGGCGAAGTACTGGTCGTATCAGACCGAACTCAAAGCCTACGAAGCAGCGGTTGCAGCACCGATGGGTGCGCACGGCGCCTTCTACATGTTCCGCCGGATCTGCTGGTCGGAACCCCTCCCCCCCAACACGATCAATGACGATTTCGTTCTGCCGATGCGGATCGTCGCTCAGGGCTATCGTGCCGTCTACGACCAGTCGATTGTCGCTTCGGAGCGCGAGCAAACCAACGCAAGACAGGAGTTCTCACGCCGTATCCGGATCGGCGCGGGCAACATGCAGCAGTTGATCTGGCTCTCAGGCCTGCTCGATCCACGCCGCGCCCGGCTTGCCTTCGTCTTCGGTTCGGGCAAAGCCCTGAGAGTTGCCGTGCCCTTCCTCGCATTGGCAGGTGTGGTTGCGACACTCTATCTGACGGCTAAGGGCTACGAACTGTTCCTGTTCATCGCAATGGCCGGCGCCATCGTCTCGTGCCTCGGCGTCGGCGCCGCCATACGTCGCGGCAAGAACATGCCGAACCTGATTGCCTGGCTCGGTTATCTCATCGAGGGCTATTGCGCATCGTTCATCGGAGCTGTCGCCTATCTGTTCAGCCCCCGTAACATCAGCTGGTCGGCCCGGGCGCAGGCTGCGGCCCCAAATTATGTGCCCCTCTCGACGCGGATCGCAAAACGGGTGTTTGACGTGACGCTATCCGTTGCCGCGTTGTTGCTGCTATGGCCGCTGTTCCTCCCGATCATGTTGGCGATCCGGCTCGAGTCCCGCGGGCCGGTATTCTATCGCCAGCTGCGCGTTGGCCGCGCGTGGCCGGAACGCACGGAACTCTTTCATCTCGTCAAGTTTCGCACGATGTATGAAGATGCCGAAAAGACCAGTGGTCCGATGTGGGCGACCAAGAACGATCCGCGCATTACCAAGGTCGGCCGTTTCCTGCGAAAGACCCGGCTTGATGAACTTCCTCAGTTCATCAATGTGTTAGCCGGCGATATGTCGTTGATCGGACCACGACCCGAGCGGCCGAAATTCATCGGTGGCCTCGAGCGTGAGATCCCGTTTTATACCGAGCGGACCTATGGCTTGCGTCCCGGCATAACTGGATTGGCACAAGTCAATCAAGGCTACGACGAAAGTATCGAAGACGTCCGCAACAAGCTTCTTTATGACCATGCCTATGCAGCACATCTTTCCAGTTTGGCGAACTGGTTCAAAATGGACGTTGGAATCCTGTTCAGCACAGTCGCGGTGATGATTACGGGGCGTGGACAATAATCTGAGGTCCGCAGTCTGAGTTGCTTGCGGACACGACACTCATCAAAAACATGCGCCTAAGGCAGGGTAGCAGCTCGCATTGCTACAACTATGAGATTGGCTGCAATTACTTGTGCTCTGGTTTAACAGAAATTACGAAACCGGCGTAATTTCACGTGTTTTTTCCTTGTTTGAGTCGGGCCGGTTCACTATTCAAGCGTGTGGCTTATTTCCAACAAGGTTCCAGTAGCAATGCGTTTGTCAGTTGATTGCGATCTCGACGCGGAGGGCGTACGGGCGATCCGCAGCAAGGTGGAATCGGCCGCGCGCGAGAGCGGCGACCTGGTTCTCGATCTGGCTGGCGTAGTCAAGCTCGATAGCAGCGGGGTCGGCTTGCTGGTCTTCGTTCAGAAGCGCAAGCGTGAACTCGGGTATAGGTTCGGGATCCGCAACGTCACGGGTCAGCCGAGAGAATTGCTGCAGCGATTTGGCTTGTTGGCACTGCTCGAATGGCAAGAACCCGAGGTCCAACTTGGTATTTATCGGCGCGCAGTCGGTGGGCTGCTGGGCCGAGTAGGCTCTGCTGGGCGCACGTGAAATCTCAATCCGGCTGACCTGACATCAAAACAAGCCGCGCACCAGCTCGACACCGCGACCAATCAGATCACCAAACACCAATAGAACGAAGGCCCACAGAAACGCCGACAGCCAGTTGGCGATCTGGAAGGTGACCTGGTTCATGCGCGCTGCACCGGCAACGATCGGAACAGACGCCCGAAACGGGCCTGAGAAGCGGGCAAGCACGATCGCCCAAGCGCCGTATTTGTTGAAAAAGCGCTCGCCCTTCGGCAGCAGGTCCGGATAGCGCGACAGCGGCCAGATGCCTGCAATCCCGTCCTTAAAATAGGCACCGAGCCAGTATGACACCCAGTCGCCGAGGGCAGCTCCGATACTGGCACCGACCCAGATGAAGGTAAACTCGGCCAACGAGCCGGTGGCGACCGCGCCGATTGCGACCAGCATGGCCCAGAACGGCAGGATGAGTGAAACGAAGGCGATGCTCTCGCCGAATGCCAGGATCAGCACGATCAGCGGTGCCCAGCCGCGGTGGCTTTCGGCAAAAGCCGTTATCGCGTCAACCACACCTTCAAGCATGTTGCTGGGCTCCGAGCGAATTCAATTTCCGGATCATGCCCGGCACCCCCGCCGCCGTCGCTCTTTGGCAAGTTCCAGCGCGATCTCGTCGCCGAGCATGGCACCTCGCGAGATTTGGGCCGGGGTCAGCTGGTCGCCGGCCGTCCGCAGCGTCGCCCGCGCAGCCTTTGCCTCGCGCTCGCCCATGGCAAGTTCGCCGCAGTTGAGGTGGCGCTTGCGCTTCTTGTAAGCGAACAAGCGCACACCGGATGCGTAGGCTGCAGCATCGACCGGCTGCCCGATCCAGGCATGCTGTTGGTCCGCGAGCAGGGTTTCGAGGGCGGTTTGCCTCTTGGTCCGGCATTCCATGCTGTCATCGACACAGCCAAGGCCAGCCTGCAGAGGCGGAACGCGTTCGCCCTGGCCGCCACCGCAGCCGGCAAGCGTGATGACCACCAGGGCACCCAACCCCATCTTGAGTAACGTTTGGCGGCAGCCAGCATGCATATCGTTGAATTTCCGCTATTGCGCACTTTGAGTTGAAGACCATGCCGGAGGGGACCTGGCGATGGCTCTGATAAGGCAATTCGGTGTCAAAGGACATCCATTATCACTTGTTGGTCCCCGATCGGATGCTTTAACGAGGAGGCAGGACTGGCCGCCAGGCCAAACGAGCCAGATTTCAAAGGGAAGGAAATGCGACGATGGTGAAGGCAATTCGGATACATGAGCACGGCGGGCCGGAAAAGCTCGTCTGGGAGGATGTCGATGTTGGCGCGCCTGGTGAAGGTGAAATCCGCGTCAAGCACCACGCCGTGGGGCTCAATTACATCGATACCTACCAGCGCAGCGGCCTTTATCCGCTGGCGAATTTGCCGGCCGTGATGGGCATGGAAGGGGCCGGTGAGGTCGTCGAGGTCGGCGCCGGGGTCGCCGATATTGCAGCCGGCGACCGGGTCGCCTACGCGAGCCCGATGGGCAGTTATGCCGAGGAACGCCTGATGCCGGCCGAACGTGCCGTCAAATTGCCGGATGGGATCGCCTACGATACGGCAGCCGCCATGATGCTGCAGGGCATGACCGTGCGCTATCTCCTGCGCGAGACCTTCAAGGTCGGCCCCGAGACGACCATGCTGCTGCACGCCGCCGCCGGCGGCGTCGGCCTGATTGCCTGCCAGTGGGCGAAGCACCTCGGTGCCACGATCATCGGCACCGCCGGCTCCGATGAAAAAGTAGCGCTCGCCAAGGCGCACGGTTGCACCCACGGCATCAACTACAACACCGAGAACTTCGTCGACCGCGTCAAGGAACTCACCGACGGCAAGGGCGTTGATGTCGTCTATGACTCGATCGGCCAGGCGACCTATCCGGCCTCGCTGGAATGCCTGAGGCCGCGCGGCCTGTTCGTTACCTTCGGCAATGCGTCGGGCCCAATCAAGAACTTCGAAGTCGGCCTGCTCGGGCCCAAGGGCTCGCTCTACGTGACCCGGCCGACGCTCTTCACTTATGTTGCCAAGCGTGCCGATTTGCTGGCCAATGCCGCCGATCTTTTCGAGGTCGTCGGCAGCGGTGCCGTCAAGATCGCCGTCAATCAGACCTATGCCCTGAGTGACGCCGCCCAGGCGCATCGCGATCTCGAAAGCCGGGCGACCACCGGCTCGACGATCTTCAAGCCGTAATGGTGACATGCGGGGTACGGACGGGCGCCGCCTTTCCGGTCCATTGTCTTCTCCACGCCCAATGATGCGTGAACGGCGCTCATGACGCCCGGTCGCAAGCCGTAACTTGCGGCCGGGTGCATTTGCCTGCCATGCTGTATCTGAAGGAATCAAAAAAGGCATCGAGCGGGTCGTAAGTGAGGCAGGGGGAATCGATGAGCCAGGATCAAGCCAGTCAGACGGTTGCGACCGGCACGCTGATGGCCGGCAAGCGCGGCCTGATCATGGGTGTCGCCAACAATCGTTCGATCGCCTATGGCATTGCCAAGGCGGTTTGTGCACAAGGTGCGGAAATCGCACTCACCTACCAGGGCGAGGCGCTCAAAAAGCGCGTTGGCCCACTTGCCGACGAGCTTGGCTGTTCGATCGTGCTGCCCTGCGATGTGACCGATGGGGCCTCAATGGATGCCTTGTTCCAGCATCTGGCAGATAGCTGGGGCCGGCTCGACTTCCTGGTGCACGCGATCGCCTATTCCGACAAAGCGGAACTCGACGGGCGCTATGTCGACACGTCGGAAGATAACTTCACCAACACCATGCTGGTCTCGTGTTATTCGTTCACGGCGCTCGCCAAGCGTGCCGAGCCGCTGATGAGCGAAGGCGGCTCGCTGCTGACACTGACCTATTATGGTGCCGAAAAGGTCATGCCCCACTACAATGTCATGGGCGTTGCCAAGGCGGCATTGGAGGCGAGCGTGCGCTATCTGGCGGCCGATCTCGGCCGCAACAATATTCGCGCCAATGCGATCTCGGCCGGCCCGATCAAGACGCTCGCAGCCTCCGGCATTGCCGACTTCCGCTATATCCTGAAGTGGAACGAATACAACTCCGCGCTGCGCCGAACGGTGACCATCGAGGAGGTCGGCGGTGCCGGGCTCTATCTGCTCTCCGATCTCTCACGTGGCGTTACCGGCGAGATCCACCACGTTGATTCCGGCTATCACGTCCAGGGCATGAAAAACGAAGAGGCGCCGGATATTTCTGTGGTTTAGGCGGAGTATGCCGAATGTCCGGCGCGGGCATCACAAGCCGTCGATCCAGTCGGCCACCCGCCCGGCAATCTCGGTGCTGTTGTCATCCATCATGATCATGTGGCTGTTGCCGCTGATCCTTTCAGCCGGCAGATCGAGATGAGCGGCCTTGCCGCCGGCGACCGTGATCTCATCGGCAGTCACGCGCACCTTGGCAGCCAGCGCCCGCCAGCGATCGTCACAATCCATGAAATCGCCGGTAACGAACAGAACGGGCGTATCCGTCAGTAGCCGAGCATCACTTGGAAATCCGGACGGCTCGATCGCACAAATCGCGGCGCCCCGGCCCATGGTCATTGCCGCCGCATCGAATGCGATCTGCCCACCCTGACTGTGGCAGATGATGATCGACCATTCGAAGCGTTCGAGCAGGGCGGCGAAGGCAGCTGTTGCCGCCGCCGTCGTTGACGTCCAGCGGGGCACGAAGGTGCGCGCGAATTCATCGAGATAGCCGACCGGGAAACGCTGGCCGGCAAACGGCTGGCGCTCGGGGAAGCGTTCCGCCGGGCCAAGACGAAACAGCGTCCAGGCCTCTTGCAGGCTGCGGGCGATCGCTTCGTCGGGCCACACTCCGTCCAGCGCACACCAGCCGGCGCGGCCGCGCTCGACGCCATCGACGACATGCACCTCGAATCCGCGCTGCAGGAAGTCGTGCAGCCAGCCGGGCCGGCCATCAGGTGTCGTCTCCCAGGTGGCGCCACTCAGTCCGCCGCCATGCAGCAGGATCAGCGGCGGCAGGTTGTTGCGCTCTACCGGCACGAAGTACTGGACATAAAGGCTTTCGATCCAGAATGTGCCGTTCGGATCGTAGGTGAAATGCGCGGTCGGCGTAAACCGGATCTCGCGCTTCGGCTGGCCGGCAACCTCGACCCTGCGGCCGCCGACCGTATAAGATCCGAAATCCGACAGATGATAGCCGCTTGTCACTTCGGCCGCCTCCCTTGCATCAGGCCGGATGGCGGCCCATCGTCGAAACAACCATTCGCACAGCGTTCATCGATGAGGCAACCCATGGCCACCAACCGTCAGGTCAAACTGATCGCCCGTCCGAAGCCGGGCCTCTTCAGTCGCGACAACTTCGCAATCGAGGATGCCGCCCTGGAAGAACCGGGCGACGGCGAGATCCGGGTGAAGATCGAGGCAATTTCACTCGATCCTGCGATGCGCGGCTGGGTCAACGATGCCAAGTCATATGTCAAACCGGTGCCGCTCGGCGGCGTCATGCGCGCTTACGCGGCGGGAATTGTCCAGGCTTCGAGGCATCCGAATTTCGAAGTCGGGGACGCCGTACAGGGGCTGCTCGGTGTGCAGCAACATGCGATCTCCAACGGCAAGGGCCTCGTCAAGCTCGACCTTGCGAAGGCACCGATCGAGCGCTGGGTTGGCGGCCTCGGCATGCCGGGCTGGACGGCCTACTTTGGACTGCTCGAGGTCGGTGAGCCGAAGCCCGGCGAAACGGTCGTGGTATCCGCCGCATCGGGCGCGGTCGGCTCGCTTGTCGGGCAGATCGCCAAGATCAAAGGTTGCCGGGCTGTCGGCATTGCCGGCGGGCCAGAGAAATGCCGCTACATAACCGAGGAATTGGGCTTCGATGCTGCCGTCGACTACAAGGCGGGCAACCTTGCTGATGACCTCCGTGCCGCCTGTCCGGACGGTATCGACGTCGATTTCGAGAACGTCGGCGGCGACATCCTGGACACCGTGCTTTTGCAGATGAACGTCTTCGGGCGCATTGCTGTCTGCGGTCTGATCTCGGCCTACACGGCGACAGAAGCGCCACCCGGGCCGAAGAATTTCCGAGCCGTTCTTACCCAGCGGCTCAGGATGCGCGGCCTGATCGTGTTCGACTGGGCCAGCCGGATACCAGAGGCGATCGACCAGTTGGGCACATGGCACGCGGAAGGCCGTCTCAAGATGCGCGAAGATGTCCGCGAGGGCGGCGTCGATGCGTTTCCCGATGTCGTCAACATGCTCTATACCGGCGCCAACAACGGCAAGCTCGTCCTTAAAGTTTGAGTCCATCGCGCGTCGACGCGATACAGGCCGGCACCGCGGGCTGAACGACGACGCTCTTCATCCATATTTGCGGCTCAAATGACACGCAGCACTCCTCCAATAAGGCCACCGCTCGCCTAAAGGTTGAACGGCAGAGTTTGCTGAGTTCTACTCATGCGTTAGACAAGGGTGGGCATCTGGGTTGGGTTTGCGAAATGCATTCGGGCATCTCTCCGCGCGTGGTGGGATCGAATTGGTTGGCTGTTGCGGCAGCGCTTACTTCTTTGATCGCCGGGTTTTCAGCCGTCACGGCTCACGCCCAAGCTCAACGGCCCTGCCTCATCCAGGTCGCTAACGCCCCTTCGGTTGTCATTGATTCATACGCGGGCGAAGTTTCCGTCAACGGGCGCCGGCTGCAATCAGCCCGCGATTATCGTCTGTGCCCTGGAGACGAAATCCGAACCGGCCCGATCGGCCGCGTCGCCATCCGTTTCGATGCCAAACGCACCATAATACGCCTCGACGGCAACAGCAGGGCCAAAATTCCAGAGCAGGCGTTCGAATTGACGGGCGAGCAGGCCCGGGCCGACATCAGTCTCTTTTCGGGCCTGCTCTATTTCCTGAGTTCCGTGCGCCGCCGCTTCAGAGTGGACACGCCCTACATCGTAGCAGGCATCGAGGGCACCGAAGCGCTGGTGCTGGCCGAATTGTCGCGTCGCCTCGCCATCGCGGCCGTGCGTCAGGGCGTGGTCGATGCCTACAGCCAACGGCAAGGGCCGCGCAGCACGCTTGCCGTTCATGAAGGCGAGGCTGCCTTCACATCGGCCGCCGTCCGCTTCCAGAAAGCGCCGATCGCAGCGCTGCCACCTTCGTTTCGTGACCTGCTGATCATCTCGGACTCGTCCGTCGACTGGGCCGTCTACTATCCACAGATCCTGCTCGCGCCCGATGCCGATCGGGCGGTTCGTAGTGCACTCTATTTCATGCACACCGGCGACTATGATCAGGCGGAACGCATTCTTGGCGCCTCAGCCGCTTCGGAGCCGGCAACCAGCGCGGCACTGCGCACGATCATTGCAGTCGGCCGAAACCGCCTCGATGAAGCCCGTCGCTGGTCAGTGCTGGCACTGCGATCCGGCCGCAATGCGTCGCAAAGCCATATCGCTGCTTCCTACGAGCGCCAGGCCAACGGCGATCTAACGGCAGCGATAGACTTCGCCGTTGAGGCCACTCGAATATCTCCCGACGACGCCTACGCGCTCGCCCGGCTGGCCGAACTGCAGATGACGGTCGGCGACCGCATCGCGGCGCTTGCGACGGCACGGCGGTCCCTGGCGATTGCGCCGACGCCGTTGGCTTTGTTTGTCGCTGGCCTCGCCGACCTCGCAGCTGCCGACTACGAGCGGGCAGAAGCACAGTTCCGCCGCGCCACCGACCTCGACCCGCAGGCGCCGCTGCCACGGCTGGGCCTCGGCCTCGCCTTCATCCGCCAGGGCCGGATTGCAGCCGGAGCCTGGGAGATCGAGCGTGCGCTGGCGCATGATCCGCGACGGGCGGCAATCCGGACCTGGCTCGGGCGGGCTTATTTCGACGAAGGACAAGTGATCGAGTCCGCCGAACGCAGCACGCCGGCACAGCTCAAAGGCCCGCGCTACGCCGACCAGAATTCCGGCAGGCAAGCCGCCCGTGTTCGCCGTCATGCCGAGAGCGCATGGGCCGGCACCGTCTTTTACGACAACGGGCTCGCACAAAAGGCGGCCGATCACTTCCGCATCGCCCAGGGCGACGATCCGCAGGACCCGCAACCCTATCTCTACGCGGCCCTCGGCAAGTACTCGGCCAACCAGATCCTGGGCGCGCTTGATGATGTTATGGAAGCTGAAAAACGCGGCGCCGGCCGCCGGGTGCTGCGCTCCGGCAAGGGCCTCGGCGAGGATGCCGCCACGCGCGGCGCCGCCCTTGGCCGGTTGTATGACACGCTGAGCTTCACCCCTCTCGCCGTCGTCACCGGATCAAAAGCAACCGACGCCGACCCCGCCGATCCGGGAGCACACCGTTTTCTTGCCGATGTCTACCGCTCGCGGCCGGACCACGATATCGCGCGCACCAGCGAACTCCTGCGCTCCCAGCTTTTGAGCCCGCCGTCCAAGACGCCCGTCCAGCCGCAACTGGCCGAAGCCCGCCTCGCCCTCCTCGACACCACCGGCCCCTCGCGCGTTTCGTTCGCCGAATTCTCGTCGCTCTTCAATTCGGACGGCCTGCGCTTCGATGCCTCCGCCCTTTACGGCACCCAGGGCACCAAGAGCGCCGAGGCCGCCGTCACGGGGCTCTACAAAAACGCTGCGCTGAGCGTCGGCACCTTCCACTATCTGACCGACGGCTATCGCGCCAACAACGATCTTTCCCACGACATCTTCAACGCCGTCGGCAAGATCGCACTGACCCCGGAGTTCGTTCTCTTCGGCGAATACCGCCGCCGCGAGAGCGAGGGCGGTGATCGGAGATTGAATTTCGATTTGGAGTTCTTTGCCCCCAACTTCCGCGCCAGGGAAAAGCGCCGCATATCGCGGTTTGGCTTCCATGCCAGGCCGACAGCGAATTCGGATTTGATCGGCGTCTACACGCGCGGGCATGTTGCGCTGTCAGCCAGTGATGAGTTGGGCTTCTTCGGCTCTCCGTTCATTATCTTGACCGAAGATAACCAGAGTGCCCACAGCGGTCAGCTCCAGCACATTCACCATGCAGGTCGCCTGCGTTCCGTCGTCGGTGGTAGTTTTTTGACAACCAAGGCGATCACCACTGGTAGCTTCGGTGGGATCCCATTTCCAGCCTTAGATTTGAGTTCTGAGTACTACAACGGGTACGCCTACTTCAACTTCGATCTGCCGGCAGGTGTGAATTGGACTCTGGGCGGCTCTGTCGTGCACTACCGGCAAGACGCTGTCATTGATCTCGAATTCACGCAACTTCACCCCAAGCTCGGCGCATCGATCGAACTAACAGACTATATAACATTGCGCGGCAGCTATTTGCGCAGTATGAAGCCGAATCTTGTTACTGAGCAGACTATAGAGCCGACCACGATCGCCGGCTTCAACCAATATTACGATTCCTTCGATGGTTCTGTCCTTGAGCAGGCGGGCGGCGGCATTGATATCAAAACCAACTACCGGGTTTGGTTAGGCGGCGAGGTGGTCCGGCGCTGGTGGGATATTACAAGCAGCGAGGCGTCCGACCCGAGAACTAAAGAAGACATAAATCGTGCTTATGTCGCGGTAGCCCTGTCAGATTCCTTTGCTTTGTCGGCAGAGGTTCGGGAAGAAAGAATTAGGTCCACTGCCGCGTTCGAATTCCCCGCATGGCGTACGCTTTCGGCACCAGTCACCCTCAGTTATTTTGGCAACCGCGGAATTTTTGCCGCTTTGCGTACGGAATATGTAAACCACAAGGTCCCCGGTTCGTTTGGTATGCGGAAGGACGCTTTCACGATCACTTCTGCAACACTGGGTCTTCGACTCCCGAAAAATTCAGGAATTTTCTCCATTGAGGGTCGAAATCTTCTTGACACCAGGTTTAATTTCCAGAATCGTACTTTCCGTCCCGACCTGTCGGCGCGACCGCGGTACGCACCGCGGCGAACGATTTATGCTCGTGGGACGTTTCGTTTTTAATGGAGATTGCAAAATGTTGCTACGTGTTGGTTTAATATTTGCGTCGTTGTTGCTTGCCGTAGCACCGGCTTTGAGTAAAGACAAAATTGAGAATTATAGAAAATGGCTTAAAGGGAAAGACGGTGGAGTATATAATAGCCATGTGCTGTCTGATATCGTGATAACGATAACAACAGGGAAAGGCCAAAATAGGGACAAATATTGCGTGACAGCCTACGATCCCAAGACTGGAGAAGATCGAGCTGACACCGGACATGGCGAACGCTGTGTAGAATTGTCACCTGAACAAATTCCGAAGCAGGTGAAGGTCGGTCCTAAATTCGCACCCCCAGCCTGTCCTGTCCACAAACCGGCATGCCAATATACGCTCGGTTCCTACTATTACGATTGGTGCAAGAAAAGTTCTTCGGAGCCGATGTATAAGGTAGATGTTTTTTTCGGAAATGCCCAAGGCGCGCATCTGCAAATACTTAGTGCCCCTTCATCAGAGGCTCCGGCCGGCTGTTAAAGTTATCAATTGTTGTACAAGTGTATGAGGGTTCATCCTCAACTAATTGATGCTTGAACTTGGCATTGCGGGTCCAACCGGCAGCCCTGTTGTGTAGTCGGTTGGATCTGCGAGTATCGATCTTAACTCGACCCTTTCCGGAAACACTTTGTGTTTGCCGACCCAGTAGTCAGCAATGCAATTCAACGGCGGCGGGCGTTACTTCCATGCCCATCCTCCAACCCGACGCACCTAGCATCCCACTCCATTCTCGACTATCAATACTGGATGGATCGAGTTGCTGTTGGGGGCAAGGTGCGATCGGTGCAGAAATCGCTTCGGGACATTCACCTGTTTCGAAGGGCGAGTGAAGACGTGTTGCGTGAACTCGAGAGCGTTTGCGCGCAGCGCACCTATGCTGCCGGAGCCGAGATCGTCGGCTATCTGGATGACAGCGACGAGGTCTATTTCGTGCTGTCGGGGCGGGCCAAGATCAACATTTATTCTTCGGCTGGCAAGGTGGTTGGTTTCCGCGCCCTCGAGCCCGGGGACATTTTTGGTGAGTTCGCAGCGATAGACAGAGGACCGCGGTCCGCTAGCATCGAGGCGGAGAGGGACTGTGTTGTCGGCGTGTTGCCCGCCGAGATTTTCCGGCAGGCCTTTGCCAACGATCCGGATGTCGCCCAGGCCCTGGCGGTTCATTTGGTTACGCAATTGCGCGCGCTCACTGTGCGGATCTTCGAGTTCTCGACACTCGCCGTGAACAATCGCATTCAGGCGGAATTGCTGAGGCTGGCACGAGAGGCAACGGCCGCGAGTGACAGTGAAGCCGCTGTCATCCGAATTGACAATGCCCCAACCCACTCCGAGATCGCAGCGCGCATAAGCACGCATCGCGAAGCCGTCACGCGGCAATTGAATGAGCTGTCACGAATGGGGATCATCGAGCGCCAGGGCCGCGCGATTTTAATCAAGGACTTCGACCGTCTGTTGCGCATGGTCAACGAAGCAACCGGCGAATAGCCATTCATGGCCGGTTGAGATGGCGCACCGGCAACAGCTGTTGCGGCAGGGCGGAACTGGTTGTGGCAGAACGTATACGCTGCGCCGCCTTTCGCGGGATTGATCGTCCGCCCGGCACCGCCATCGGCAATCCCGCTTACCGTTCGGCATCTCCTTCGGCCTGTCGCAAGACGCCCAGGACCGGGCCCCAGCCCGAACAGCACCGAGACCGGCCACGAGATGCTTGCGCAGTGGCCCTTGATCGGCTACATGCACTGGCCTGCACCGGCATGCATCGCATCGATGCAGCATCGCGGGCTCCGGCGTGACAGTTGTCCGGACGGATTGGCGGAGTAGCTCAGCTGGTTAGAGCAGCGGAATCATAATCCGCGTGTCGGGGGTTCAAGTCCCTCCTCCGCTACCAATGTTTTCAAGAGGTTCCGTTATCTTCCTTTTCGCTGAGAGGTCCATTTTGCCGGAATTTTGCCGGAAATTGCCCCGACGGTTCTTCAGGATGACCAATGGCGGGCTCTCTTTGTCGGACCGTTTGACAACCCGCTCGGCACACGAAACCAAGCGAAGGAGTTCGGACGCTGAGTAGTGTGTCGTGACCCGTGACGAACGGTGCCCCAATAGGTCCTGACGGTCCTCGAAGCCGACACCGGCCGCCCGCAGCCGCCGCCCGAACGTGTGTTTGAGGTCGTGCACGCGCACCTGAGCGAGACCGGCACGACGGCGGGCACCGTACCATGCGGAGTTGCCCATTCGGGTGACAGGGTTTCCTTCGTAAGTAAACACGTGCGTCGGGTGACGGCCGCGCCGTTTGTCGACGATGCTGACGGCTAGGCTGTTGAGAACCACCAAGCGATCGTCGCCGCCGCCATTCGTGTCCTTCACCTCGGACGCCGGCAGGATGAAAACCGACAATCCAAGCTCGTGAACGGCGACCTCATCCTCCCAGCGTAGACCGCAAACGTCTGCGTCACGAAGACCGGTGTTGACCTTGAAGATCGCCATCTCGGCAAGATGGGCTGGCAGTTCCGCGAAAAACCGGTCCTGCTCATCCCAGCTCAGCGGGTAGGGCTTGCGCTTGTTGTTGTTGGGCAGAAGCTTGATTTTCGGGGCCTGTGCGAGCCAGGTGAGCCCGTCGTCGTCTACCCATTCGGTCGCCGCCAAGTTGAGGATGCGCCGAACCACCTGCAAACCGTGATTGATGGTGCCGACCGCAACGCCATCGTGTCGCCGTGAGATGAGCCACCTCTGAAGAGCGCCCATATGCAGCGTGCGCAATGGCCGATCGGCGATGAACGGCATGAGGTTCTCGAGCCGTTGGACATCGTTTTGCAGGCTCTTCTTGTGCGTGTTCTCAAGCACGAACTTTGCTGCTGCCTCCTCGAATGTCCTGTCCGGGCGAACACCAAATAGCCTTGCCTGGCGAAGATCCTCTAGGACTTTGAAGAGGACAGCCTCCGCTTCTTCAAGCCGACTTGTTCCAGTGCTTTGCTGAATTCGCCGTCCGCTGACCATTTTGTCGATGTGCCAGATCCTGTTCCGATACCGGAGGCCTGGCGTCTTTCTGCGTCCCATGTACTTACTCCTTTCCGTGCGGGACGCCCGTTGCGGGCGATATAATCCTCGACCCAGGCATCGAGTTCAAGCCGGTCGAAGCCGATTCCCTGTGCGCCGATGGGCACCTCGGTGAGGTAGGGCCTGACCTCGGCATTGAACCGGTTGCGATCCATGCCAAGGTAGCCCGGGGCATCGCGGAAACGGATGATGCGAGGTAGCAGGCTGCCGGATCGGCTTTGGCTAATCTTCCCGGCCATCGGCCTCCCCAACCTCGAGGAGTGTCACCATGGGGGATCGTCCGAGTTTGCGGTCAACGGCAATCAGACCGGCCGCTTCCAGCCACTGGAGTGCTCGGTACTTGGCATTGCGATCCAAACCGAAGGGTAGGCTAGCCAAGTTACTGAGCGATACGGTGGGCGATTTCTTGAGACTGGCCGTAAACCAGATCGCAATGGCAACGTGCAGGGACTTGCCTGGGAGATTGGCAGCCGTGGATAGCCAGTCGAGGGGGATCGGGCCTTTGAGGAATTTCTGACCTGCCTTGTGTCGCGGAAGCCGTTTGGAACCAGTTCGCCGTGTCGTCCTGCCGAGCCGAAAACGAGAGGTATCTTTGGCCATGATCACTACCCTCTCATATAGATACAGATAATAAGACTGTACGGGGGTACGTCAGTGAGCAGGTTGCGTTGCGCTCGTGCACAGGTCGCCTTTGCTGATTGGGAGGATGGCCGGATCATGCGCCGCTTTCCTCTATCGCCTGCTCGACAACGCGCCAGATAGCGCGATCTCGATTGTCACCAAGGCGCTCCGGATACCGCACGCATCGCACTTCCGACCGTAACTCGAAACCGTCGAGCACGACGGCACTGGCTTCCGCCATCAGGTGCTGGGTCTCAGCCACCACCGCCTCCAGGTCGGTAAGGCGAGCTTCGATCAGCAGGGCGTCATGCAACGGTGCGCAGACGCGAATGCCAGCTTCCGTGGTGAGGCAGCAGGCCAGCCGCAGCATCTCGGCACCGTTGGCCTGCATCGGGAAGTTGCGGACAAACCTAGGATTGGTGTCGCCGCCAACCGCGACCTGCCAGCCGAAAACCGATTGCAGCCGCCCTCGGAGAAGACCCTGAGCTTCGACGTTGTCCAACCAGCGCCAGAACCTGCGATAGATGGCCTTATGACGCTGCAGCAGCCGTTGGGCTGTGCTGGGTGATACATCGAGCATACGGCCGAGCGAGGCGGCGCCGATCCCATACTGGACGCCCAGCGCGCACGCCTTGAACTGCTCGCGAACATCGGGATGAGTTTCGCGCGTCGCACCCTCTGGTGCGGCGCCCGCCGCGATCGCGAACGCCATGTAGGGGTCGCCGGCCAGATACGCGGCCTGCATGGTCGCGTCGCCGGAGAGGGCTGCCGCGATTCCGAACTCCTGCTGCGCCCAGTCGATCAATGCCAAGCCCATGCCTGGTGCCGGGCGAATGAAAAACCGCGTCCATTTGGGGCCGCCTAAGACCGTGGCCTTGATACTGGGTTGGTTGCGTCCCGTCCGGGATGCAAACGGCCGTAACGGCGCGCGATTACGTCCGTCGCGGCTAACCATTAGGTCCCTGGGATGATAACCTGCCAGCGTCGTGCGCAGCTCCTTGAGGGGCCTGAGTTCGGGATGCGCGCGTGCCCGCTCTTTGAAAACGGTTTCACTGAGAGCCAAGGTGCCAACCGCAGTCCGAGGCCAATCGATGCTGCGCCGGGCAAGCCAAGCTTCGAAGCCATTAGGCTGGAGGCGACCGCCGAGGAAACAATCCAGATCAGCATCGATCGCGGTGGTCAGATTGAAGCGCACTGCAGACCAATGCGTGATCAAGCCTTGAATGGTTGATGCGTCGACAGGGATGCCGGTCATCTCGATGTGCCCGACCGCAATCAGGTATCGTCCGCGTAGCAGGGCACGTCCCCAGTCGAGGCTGAGTTCTATTGCCTGGAACAACGAGGCAAGTATTGCCAGACGTTGGCGTACCTGGGCAGGCGAAGAAGCCGCGGCAGTGATGCTAGCAGCCGCGGGCAGGCCAAACCAAATGAGGGCGCCAGCAAGTGTGGCTCCGCACGGGACCGACCTGCCGTTCGTGAGGTTCCGGAACTCGACAATGAGGTCGATGATCCGTTCCGGCATGCGCCATCCCAGCGCAAGATGAAGGCAGGCCAGATCCTCGGCATGGATGGTGACCAGCAGAGCTTGCGGTCCGGTTGGATACGGTGGCTGCCGGTGGCGATGGAGCTTGGGCACCCCGACCTGGAAGTCGGCTCCGGTATCGGCATCCAGCGTCGCGACGTAGAGAGGAGAGGGCCGGTCGCCGCTCTCACGGACGACACGGCACACGACGATCGATATGCTGGTAAAGTTGGGATGGGAAGCCATTAGAACTCTCCCATAAGGCGGCGGATGACCGGATGGTCGAGGTCGTCGATGTAGCGGTCCTTGAAGGCCATTTCCAAAAGGCGTTCGAGGGATAGATCAGGCCACTCGGGCTCGGCGAACTGATCGAGAGCTTCGTAGACCTCATAGGTGCCGGCTCCCATGTTGGCGGCCAGCCTGATCCATTTGGTTTCCGCCCGCAGTGCCGCTTGGTGTGCAACCGCGTTCCACTCATCGAGACGACCCTGCTCATCCGGCAAACGCACCGGCCAAAGCAGAATGACGCCGTGCCGGGTGATCGTCGTGTAGAGCGTCTTGGCAACAGCCTCGCCGGGAATGGCCGGCGCGATATCCGGGGCCACGAGATACGTGAGCCGGTCATCACGCATCTCGAGCAGGAGCGTTTCCAACCGCATTTCCGGGTCAGGGTTCGTCCGGAAGTATTCCTGCCGGTTGGGCTTTCGAACCTGGACGTTTGTCAGGATGCGTTTGGCCGTGGGGCCTTGAGACATTCCACCGGCGATACGCAGCCGCTTTGGATCGAAAGGATTGGTCGGCTCGTTACCGTCGTCATCATGGGGATCGATCGTGTCACTCATAGGCCTACCTCCTCAGTACAAGCCCGCTGAGGGTGCGTGAGCGATTTGAGCGAAGCGAGCGCAAAGACTGCGCGTCCAGGCACAGGAATGTTCTGGCGCAACCGATACTTAAGTCACGACAGGCGTGCAAAGCCGCAGACTGCTAATGGCGTCGTGGGGTTCAAAACCTTGAGAATTCAGAGGCTTGCGCTTTTGTGATTTGCGCGGCTTTTTTTGCGCTCAGCGCTTCGCCTTTCGCTGACGATCTTTCGGATCCGGCCAGACGAAAGACCTTGAGCTAGCGGCGTCCCTTCGATCGATCTCGCGACGGCGGACCAATCATTCTTGGCTGTCTTCAGACGCTTCGCTTCTCTGTAAATTGCAGCGTTACGGGCCTGCGTCTTGCGCTTACGTGCTTGCTGCCGGGTTCGGTCGGGCACGCCCTCAACGCGCTTGGTTCTGGCTTTCCGGTTGGCCAATTGCCTAATGAAAGCTCGGTCGGCAATGAGGCCGGAACTCTCCATCGACAAAACATGCAGTACAGGTTCGCGCTGGTCACCGACCGTAATGTCGATCCCCGCGTCAGAAACGATCAGCCCGACGGTCCGGCTTCCGTGGCGACCTTTGATTCGCCCGAGTTCGTAGGCGTTGCCACTTGCCGACGGGCGCACGGGTCCGAAGCCGAGAAGACCAGCCAAGCACTCGCTCAGCCTCCTGACAGTGGCTTGATACTGACCGAGGTTGCGGAGGGATAGGCGTATGCGTCCGTGTCTTGGTTCCTCATCGCAAGAAATGTAGGCCCGACGTCTGCCAGCGGTGTCACGACGGACTGTTGGTCGTTTGCAACACTGCCATTCGCAACCAGGACAAACGATAGACTGAGCTTGCTCAGCCTCAGTCAGCAGACCAGCGCGCATAAGCTCACACAACGAACCATCTGGCCAATCACAGACTTCAGCATATCCGAAGTACGCAGGTCGCGGATGAGCAATGGCGGTTCGCTCGACCACGATGCGCGGGACATCATTTTGCCGGATCGGCATTAGGATTGTCATCCTTCGGCATCTTCGGCTCGATGCCGTGATCTGCCAACATCTCGAGTATCCGCTGCCCGTATTCGTCATCATCCAACGAGCACGAATTCGGCCACGACAGGTCAAAGCTGCGGGTCTTTGAAGTCTTCTGCCCCTTCTCCTTCACGAAGGTCACCCTCAATCCCACCGAGGTGATCCAAGAGTCACCCTTCGGAATGCCACGCATTGCTGCCTCCACGCGCCGGTGCAGTGCATTACTATCCGTTTCTTGATCAAGCTCGATGCGTGTAACGTGGGCTTCCTCACCAAACGTCCTCATCGAGACTTTACGAATCTCGACGCGATCAATTCCTAATTCTTCGCGAGGCTTGAAGACCAAGTTTGGATTCCGGAAGACGTCGAATTCGTAAATTCGCTCATCTTTCGGACTGTCACGTGGAATACCGACGCCGAGCACAGCTTTTACGAAGGCAACCTGCAGATCTTTCACGCGATCCATCGAACCGTCGTGCCATATCCTCAGGGTCTGCTCCTCGTCATCGTGCACGAAAATGATCTCGAACGCTGGATTGTAGGGGCGCTGGATCCACATTCCGGCGTCATCAAACTCGTTCGACTCCGAGCGATGGTCTTGCGGATAGACGAAATAGTATTCCTGGGCGCCGCGTCGATAGGGATACACCTTACAATGGGCGCCCCGAGCTTCGCGCTTCATGAAAAAATCGGAGACTGCCCGAGCCAAGGCGTCCGCGTCCTCCCTTAATGGCTTACGCCCAAGCTTCGGCAGATTTCGACGCTTACGCCAGCGTTTTCTCGGCTTGAGGTCCGCAATAGCAAAGAAGAGCGCGCCTTTCCAAAGGTCTTCGCGCTCAAAGTAGACCCAGAAGGCGCAAGCAAGGGGTGACGGCAATTCCGCCAAAGCTTCTACCACCGCCTCCGGGTCTTCGTAGAATTGCGCCTCATCAATGATGACGGTCTTGCCGCCGGCCCTGCCAATCGTGTCGAGGTTCAGGAAGTCCTGCCCGGTGCGAATCCTGGCATCGCCGTCGAGCGCAAACCAGGCATCGTAGAGTGGATCAATCTTATGCGGGCTGATCTCGCTCCAATCGAATTCGCACAGCAAATCATGCTTTGTAAAATATCGTTGCAGCACTTCATTGGGCGCACGCCTGAAGAACTTGCGGACATCAAAATCGAACATCGTTACACAGCCTCAGGCGCAACAGCGAGTCGCTGTGGCTCGGGCCGGATGAGGCCGTGCGCCACTATTCACATGTTCGCTCATGATCAGGCGCACTGTGGCTGGACTCCGGCCGCAGTGTGGGCACATTTCGACAATTCGCGGTTATCCAAGCTTTTTGGGGGGCTGGGGTGGCTACGGCAGGCGAACGAACGGGCGATCTCGATTTTTGCTGCGGAGCTGTTCAAGACTGCCGACTAGATGTGTGGGGCTGTCGAGCCGTCGGAATACAAACACATCGCACTGGGAGTGATCTTACTCAAGTACATGCCGGATGCGTTCGAAGCGCAGCGTACAAAGCTGGCCGAGGATGAATACGCCAACCAGTAGGACCCGAAAAAACACCTTGCCGACCAGGTCACTTGGGCGCCGCCGGAGGCAAACTGGGTGCATCACAATGCGGCCCCAAACGGTGGCATGTACTGCGAATTCGACGCGGTAGCGCTCGATGTGATCGGTCCGTGTAGTTTGCAGAGGAAACTGACAGGCTCCTAGCTAGCAGACCCTGTCGAGAGAGAACGGTCCTGCGGCAGCGCCTTGAAAATCGCTTGTGTGCTGCGCTCGGAGAGGGTCCAGACCGAATTGCGAGCCACGACCGACACGAGACTTTGCTGGCGAGGCAGGAACCACGCAGCCTCCCAAGTCCCTGATCGGGGCAGGTGCGCTAGCTTTCGAATGAGCGCGCGGGGACTGTTTGTGTTAGGGTGCAACGAGCAAAATTAACCGCAATGGCCCTACGATGGGTGACAGCTTCACAGACGCGCCGGAACTGCTGCTCCGGACCCACGATCGGCTGCGGGGAAGTGGTTTTTCGATAACGACACTTGTCGCTGCTAGGACGCAGCTCGATGCCCGAATCTGGTTGGGGAACTGGGCTAAGATGCGGCAGCGCGCCATCATGATTGCCCCGCGCCTTGCCGCAGACCAAGCATTGGCGGCCTATCATCTGACACAACTTGAGGCCGATTCTGCGTTTCTCGTGCTGGTAGGCCCGCTCGTGGACAGTCTCGCTGTGGCATCTGATATCGCACGGACGCACCCGACGATCCCCGTCGTCGTTCCCAGCGGTCTCGCCGAAATCGTCGATAGGCTGCTCGACCCCGCGACAGACATGTCGCTGGTCAGTGCCGCATTGCAAGGGCTGATTCCCGTTGAGCGGACCGAGCAAAGCGTTCTCACGACGATCGCTGAGGGTCGCAAAGCCAACCCTTTCCTTAGAGGAGCTTGCGAAGGGCTCGTCTACAACATGTTGCAAACGCGGTTGGAGACCAAAGATCGGTTTGTGCCAAATGTACGTCTGTCGACTTCCGATAGGCCGGCAGGTTACGAGGTCGACATTTGCTCTATCGACGACAAGCTCGTCGTCGAAGTTGACGGTCTCGAGCATGACGCCACCAAACGGCGATTCATGGACCGGAATAAGCAGGCTGATCTCGAAAAAGAAGGCTATCATGTGTTGCGCTACACCAATGCCCAAGTCATAGAAGATCCAGTTGGCGTGTGGGAGAGTATTTCTCACAGTTTGAGTCTCAAAACGGCTACGACCAACCGAGGCTAAAAAATCATGTCCCATGACATTCCCTGCATCCGAGCCGAACGCTTTCGTCCAATACCCGCGGAATTAATCATTCGGGCCTACTTGCACACTTCGAAATCTGCGGTTTCGTTAAGATTGGCCCAGTCTCGACTCAGAAAGCTGATCCCGGAGAGACAAACGGATGCGGTCGTCGCCCAATTGCTGGAAGGCGGCTCTGTCACGCTCGAAAGAACCCTGAGCCTGACTGCCAACGGGCGCATATTAACGGAAAAAGAGCTTGGACTTGATGCCACGTCGAAATGGGAGGTCCTCTGGAAAACTCGTCTGCCTTTGTTAGCGCTCGGACTCGACGCAAACGCGAAGCCTGAGCGTCTTCGCTTTGCCCGATCCGATGCTCTGAAGTCTGCCATCATCGCGACCGCGTTCGGCCTTGCCCGCGAAGATCTAGGTAGTCCAAAAGTCGTAGCGAGCGAACTCGTCTGGCGCACATTACGCGCACGGACTGGAGATCTCATCGGCAACGGGCCTTTTGGCATGATAGATAAGCCCGGCCCCGTCGAGCGATCTCTATTGGGAGGCCTTGCCGGCACGCGACCCAAGAGCTTCCCTGATGCCATGAATGCTCTCGCCTTGAAGTCCGTCGGCCTAGCGAAAGGAACGCCCGACGACCTGAGGCTTGCTCTTATCGCGAAAGCTTTAGCGTTGCAGGTGGATGAGCCACGGGTAGAAAGAGCTCACAATGTGGCAGCAAACGGTGCGGGGTTCGCTGCGAATGTCGTTGACGTCGCAAAAGGCCTTGCAACCCCGCCTTTCGTGGGACGTGTTGCGATCGCATCTGTCTATGATGCCTACGGCAAAGCGCACGCTGACGCCGGCTCACTCGCTTCTTTCAAAGAGCGGTTGGTGAAGGCGGCCCAGGACGGTGCTCTCCAGTTGGCACGGCTTGATATGCCTGAGCGGATGTCGAGAGACCTGCGCCAGCGCAGCGAGACGTCCTGTATGAGTGATCAGTTTCATTTCGTGGTGACAGACTGGAAATAAGAGAGCGCGTGAAAGCAAGAGTGATGTTGAATGCCTTTTTGAGCCCCGCTTCCGACGATCTGTTTTCGTCAATTGCAGCCTTTGCGGATGCGCGTGAGCTTTCTAATTTCGATGTCATTGAAGGGCAGCGGGCAGCGCGGCTCGCAATCAAGTCGGCGATCGGAAGCGCGCTTCGGCACAAGGCGGACCCAAGTTCTCGGCTTGCGCTCATCAAGGGCGATGCCGGATCGGGGAAGAGTCACGTGCTTACGACGTCGTTTCGCGCAGCAGCAAGCCTCTCGACGGGCGAAGTCTACCCGATCGTACTACAGCTCACCGCGCCGGTGACTCCGGAGCAGTACGAGACCTGGCTCATCGACGCGACGGTCCGCCAGCTGTCAGCGCGCCATTTCGCTGATGAGGCGAATCATAGTCCGTTGCGGCGACTCGCGGGGAAGCTGTTGGAGAAGATGCCGCTTCCCGATCAGGATGAATATCTGCGGCTGATCGACGATCTCGACAATGACGGCGAGATCCCTCTTTCCCTCGATTTTGCTGAGCGCCTGCGAAGGATGGCGTCGGACATGCTTGCGGAGGCCCCCCCGGTGGCCGCGTTCATTGCGATCGTGATGTTAGCCGGTTACGGAGATCCTTCAGCGCTCAATTATTTGCGTTATGGTGAAACCGACGAGCGGATAAGAGTATTGAAGTTGCCGCCGGTGCAGACTGCGCATCAAAGGATGGATGTCCTCCGGTACCTTGGTCTTACCGCTCAGATGGTTGGTGCAAGTCTCGCCATGGGCTTCGATCAAGTTGAGAATACGATTCGGCTGGGTAGTGAAGCCTTGTTCGTACATGCTTTGATGCAGGCCGTTCGAATTGCAGAATCGGTGGTCAATTGTGCCGTGATTATCGTCGTATTGGGCGGAGAGTACGACAACGTAGCGTCGGGCGAGCGCGCCGAACTGGGCCTCGCAGAATCGGACAGGGACCGGATCGAACGTGAGCCACCGATCGCGGTGGCGCTGGACCCTGGCACCGCTCAGTTTCGAAAAGATGTCATTGCTAAGCGCCTTGGCATACTTCGACAGAGGGCGAAGATTACGGAGCGGGTAAACGACCTCGATCCGCTGCCGTTGTGGTTCATTCCGCGCATCGAGGCGGCACGGAATGTCCGCATTGCATTGCGCGAAGTAGCCCTTTTCCGCGAACGTGCTGTGGAGTTGGGGCGCCTACCGACGCAAGTCGAATACGACGGCGATCAGGAACGTCAGCCTAATGCCAGTGCCGAACTCGCCATCGACTTCGACAAGGAATGGGCAGACTTCCTCGACACTGCGCCGACTGTGACTCGCAAGCTTCTCGATACCACGAAGGCGGCTCTAATCGCTTGGTGGGCTACCGAGGCAAGTCGAGAGCATGTCGGGTCAGATGTGGCCGAAGTCAATTCGCGTTCGATCGACGACGAGTTCTCGACCCCCGTCATCGATGTGGCAGTCAAGTTGGGCTCGACGCCCGTCGCGCTGCGCCACCTGGCACTCTGTGACGCTCCGAACCGAAATCAGAAGCTACGCAACCAGATCGAGCGGGTTCTGGAGGTCAGCAACGGGATTCCGGTTCTTCTGAGGACGAATGGCTTCCCAAAGGGCCCAACCAGTCAGGTTGCAGGGAGCCTGAAGCGCCTTAGGGCGTTGTCCGGTTTCATCCTCGATCTTGGCCCGACAGAATGGCACAATCTGCAGCGGGCGAAGGAATTCAGCGAGCAAATGGAAGCGGCTGATGGGTTCTTGAACTGGAGGCGAGATCGCCAGTGGCTCTTGCAGTTCGTGTCGCCCCTGCAGCCGTTGATTGCCCTTCCTGACATTGCGCTAAGCGATCGCGCAGCTGCGGAGGAGGAGCGATTGCCGCCGCAGAATGGAGACCGATCTCGGGCTAAGGCTGCGCCTGAGCCTCGAGTGTCAGGAACGGATGAAACCCATGATGCCCCTGCCGCTCACGAGGGCACGCTCAACGGATCTCCGTTCCCTGTCTTCATCGGGACATCATTTGGGGGCGAGCCAGTCCACTGGTCGCCGTACAGAGAGGTGCCGAACCATCTCAACAACTTCTCGCTGCTCGTCACGGGGGACGCCGGGACCGGCAAAACGCAAACAATCCGAGTCCTCATCGACGCCGCGGCAAAGCAGGATCTCTCCGTCGTCATCTTCGACTTCAAGGCCGACTACTGTGACCCCTCGTTCGCAGAGCCCCTGGGGCTTGAGGTGATTGATGTCCGCAAGACTGGCCTTCCGTTCAACCCCATGCAACCGCCGCCGCGCGAGGCATCGGGAATCCAGCCGGTGGAGCACGCATACGAGCTTGCGGGAATCCTCTCGCGCGTATTCCGTTTGGGAGACGTGCAGACTGGTAAATTGAAGGACGGGATTTGTGCCGCGTATGAACAGGCCGGGATCAAGCCGCGCGAATGGATTGATCCATCGACGGTGACTTGGCCGCCCTTCGAGGCAGCCCTCGACGCGATTTCTGAAGAAAAGGGCGTTGCAGGTTTGCTTACTCGGCTGCGGCCTTTGTGCGAGCTCGGTCTATTTCCTTCGGCCACGAGTTCAGAGGGACCGTCATTTGCTGATTTTGTTGACAAGCGCATTTGTCTCAAGCTGAGCGATCTGCCATCGGACGACGTCAAATCCGCTCTTGCCGAAATCATTATTGTGCAGGTTCATGGCTATGCCCTCAGGGGCGAGCAGCCTAGGCGGCTCAAGCGACTGATGGTGTTCGACGAAGCCCACCGCGTGAAGGATTCTCAGCGCCTAGAGTCCCTAGCTCGTGAGGGGCGCGCGTTCGGCGTCGGAATTGTCATCGGCACGCAGTTCCCAGGCGATATTCACGCCACCCTGGCGGGCAATCTCGCGACCCAGCTCTTCCTTATGAATAATCAGGTGGCACATCGGAAAATAGTCGTGGGACAGCTGCTTGGTTCTACGAGCGGGACTGAGGCTCACGCTCTCTTGGACAAGGTTGGCGCCTTGAAGCCGCTGGAAGGGATCTTCTCAAACGCCCACTACAACACCGGGGTATTCGTCAGAATCCTTCCTCATTATCAGCGACCTAGTTGATCTTATAAATGCCCTATCGCCGGAATCTCGGCGTCCAACACTCGTGTAGCCGATCTTCCTCGTCTTCATCATCGTCGTATCTCAAGGCTTCGCTCTCCCTTCTTGGCGTCAACATACCGATCGCCACCATGCGATCCCGGACGTCGATTTCGGCTGCTGCAGTCGCTTGTTGAGCGCTGCTCGATCCAGGGTTCGGCCAAAAAACTGGCGTCGATGGTCCATCCTGGTATCGGGGATTCCAGACCGCAGCCACTGTGAACGCTTCAGGCCCTTCGTCCTCTACGACACCCGAGAATAGGCGACTGTCGGCTTCCAAGGGGGAGCTGCCATCACGCTTGGCTGATCCGATGACGTGGGCTGCGGGTTGCCGATCGCTTCACGTTGGTGACGGTCGAAGTACCCTCTGCTGCGGCCATGGTCGGGTGCCCAGTCGGACCGGTCAACGCGGGATTAGTCGACGGCAACTTGTGGGATCAATCGATGACCGAGTGGATAGCGGATTGCATAGATAATGGACAGCTTCGCCCAACATGTTCACCCCCGAGCAGGTGACGCTAGCTGTGTTATAAATTATCATGCAGCCTACGATTTCGGCTCTGTTCGGCTCCAATGTGAGCTATGACCCAACTTGGGTGATGGTCTGATCAGGCGGCATTTCGTGTCGGCTCGGTTGCTTCGACACCGTCAGTGAATTTGACGCCCTCGATGATCTTGGGCAAGTGGTTTCTGCCTTTCAATCGGCGCCACGTCCTGCTCGCCGCCATCACCAGTTTGAAAACCATCACGAGTGCGGTGCCGTGGCTGAGGCTGCCTTTGGTGCGCACGGTTCGGTGGCGCACGGTCGCAAACACACTTTCGATCGGGTTGGTCGTGCGCAGGTGCTGCCAGTGCTCGGCGGGAAAGTCGAAGAAAGCGAGCAGGGCTTCGCGGTCTTTCGTCAAGCAGGTGACCGCCGGCTGATACTTCGCCCGGTATTTCTCGGCAAATACGCCAACGGCGGTCTCCGCGCTGGCTCGGTCCGGAGCGTTCCAGATCTCCACGAGATCAGCCTTCGCGTGCTTCTGGACCGACTTTGGCAGCTTGTTGAGCACGTTTGCGATCTTGTGCACCCAGCAACGCTGATGACGGGTGCCGGGGAACACTTCATCCAGTGCTTTCCAGAACCCCAATGCGCCGTCGCCGGTTGCCAGTTTCGGGGCAATGGTCAACCCGCGCGCCTGCAAATCGACAAGCAGTTCGCGCCAGCTTTGCGTGCTCTCGCGATAGCCGATCTGAAAACCGACCAGCTCCTTTTTGCCTTCCGGTGTCGCGCCGATGATCACGAGAATGCATTGCGCGTCCTCTTCCATGCGGGCCTGAATGTGGATGCCGTCCGCCCAGATGTAGACGTAGCGGCGCGCCGACAGATCGCGGCTCTGCCAGCGCGTCAGATCAGCTTTCCAATCGGCCTTGAGCCGGGCGATGACCGGCGGTGACAGGTTCGGTGCCTCTTGGCCGAGTAGCGCTGACAATGCCTCTTGAAAATCTCCGGTCGAGATGCCGCGTAAATACAGGACCGGCAACAAGGCATCCAGAGATGCGCTACGCCGCGCCCACTTCGGCAGGATCGCCGAGGAGAAGCGAATGCGTTCGCCAGCCGTCTCGTCGCCACCGCGGTCACGAACTTTGGCGCGGCGAACTGCAACCGGACCGATGCCGGTTTGCACCTGACGCTCAGGGCCGTGACCATGGCGCACGACGCGCCGGTGGCCGTCGGCAGTCCGCAGGCCGGCGTGGACGGCTAGAAACTCTTCGACCTCGGCCTCGACGGCCTTGGCCAGCAACTCGCGGGCCCCGGCACGCAGCACCTCAGTCAGAGGATCATCGATTGCATCTGGCTGGCGCAGCGGGATGACTGTAGTGTTCGACATAGGCGTATCGCTCCTTTGGAGTTCATGGCTGGTCTCGATAACCGCCACGATACGCCGCCTCTCTCAGATTCTGTCACCCAAATTCGGTCATAGCTCCTCCAATGTAGATTTCCCCGCTAACTCATGGCTCCAGCCAGGCAGTGGCGGGGCGTAAGTCGATCGCCGTCCCGCTCAATCATGCGGCGCCAGCCGAGATAACTCGGCAGATATTTCGAAGCGACGCCCTTGAAGCGCGCCATCCAGCCCTTAAAGCGGCTCTGGTAGGCGCTGACGTTCTGGGTGTGATAGCAGCCAATGGTCCGCTCACCTTGCGCAGCAACAAGCGCCATCTGGGTGATGCCGGTCTCGGCCGCGAACGCCTCGTAAGACTTGTTGCCGTCGGTGATGAGCACGGCGTCTTTAGCGACGACGGGCTTCAAGTGCGCGCCGATCGCCTCAGCGCTGAGGTCGGTGAGGATCGCATCGGTGGTCTCGCCATGGCGATCGCGGACGATCAGAATGGCATCGTGCTCGTCTGTGGAAAGTCCCGGTTTCTTGGCCTTGCCGCCACGTTTCCTGGGCGCTCGGCCGACCAATTTGCGCGAGCCCTTGGCCGACTTGAGAATGAATGTCTCGTCCGCCTCGACGATGCCGGTTACGGCGCCAGCCTTCTTGTCCTTGGCCGCCGCGAGGAAACGATGACGCCAGCGGAACGATGTCTCCAGATGAATGTCGGTGCGCGCTGCCGCCTTGCGTAGGCTGACACCGTCGACGAGTGCGCGGGCATAGTCGAGCCACTTCTCGCGCAGCCTGAGCCCTGCCAGCGGCGTGCCCGTCAGCGCGTTGAAGGTGCGCTCGCACGCCTTGCACATGTAGCGCTTGAGACCGGAGGCCGAGCCCCATGGCTTGAAGTCACTCGCACCGCAATGGCCGCAGGCCGGCGCCGCGGCGAACCGCGTCTCGATCAGAGCGACGACCTCCTCGTCCGAGCCCGTCGCCGTCAGCGCCTCGACCAGCGCCTCGCGCTGGACTTGGCTGAGATCCCCCAACTGCCCGACAAGTGCCTGAAAATCCTGAGCCTTCATGGTATCCTCGCTGGTGACGAACCGTCTGTCAGCTAGGTGTCACAACATTCAGGCAAAACAGAGCCACGATTTCACGTTGGCTTCTACGATTTCACGTTAGCTTCGGAGCCCGGCAATGTCCGATCGGCGCACGCTCGCCAATCGTACCAATGCGTCCAAGAGCACCGGCCCCCAGACTGCGGGAGGCAGAGCAGTGGCAAGTTGCAACGCGCTTCGCCACGGCCTTCGCAGCAATCGCCTCCTACTGGATGGCGAGGATCCGGAAGAATTCGCCGAGCTGCACGCAGAACTCGTAAATGCGCTCGGACCTGTCGGGGCTATCGAACTGTCGCTTGCCGAGCGGGTCGTCATCGCCATATGGCGCCAGCGGCGTCTGGCGCGTGCCGAAACCGCAACCCTGGCGCTTCAGCGCCGTGACGATGAAATTCTCGATAGACTGCGTAGCCTGCATGACTGGGGGGAGCGGGACGATATCACGGAGAAGTGCCTCGAGCCCTTTGATGCCGAACTCACAGCATGGTGTCAGGCCGTTCTCGATGAAGTCGATGCGTTAGAGGATTACACCCTCGACGAGCTTGAGAAAGCTGCTCCCCACGCCTGGGCGCAGCTCAAAGGCGATGCGGATGAGGACAACGAGACGCCGGAGCAATATTTGTCTGGATCCGAAAACGGACTGTCGGAATTTCTCGCGGACCTATGTGGATGGTGCCGACGCCAACTCGATGCCGCTGACAAGCGTCCGCAGCTTTTGGAATTCGTCAGGCAGCTTCGCGATCGTGGCCTTGTCTTGCCATCGGCCCAGCTCGACGTGATGTCCCGATATCAAACGACGCTCGATAACCAACTCTACAAGGCGTTGCGTGCATATCGCGAGGCACAAGAGTGGCGGCTCAAGACACTGGATCATGTCGGTGAAGCACAGGCACCGGCCGATGCAGACACTGTCACCTGAATTGGGTTCGTTCGGCAAAAAAGGCTTTCCGTAGAACTACCAACCGAATTTCCCAATTGATTTCGGAAAAAACCGGGCAAGGAAACGTTTATGGGTGGGCGCGGATCAGGACGCTACGGTTTTCTCATCGACAAGTGCGAAGACTTCCTACGCATTGACCTTGCCTTCTTGCGCAAGGAAAACATCCTGAAAGCTGGCAACCGAGGCCAACTGATTTGGAACCGGCGCGGCGAGCAGTTCGCATCCATCCGTTACGTCATCGAGCCAGCTGGGCTCCGGCTGATTTATCGCACGCGTGGGCGCGGCGGCGACTGGCAGGACGTGACTGACCTGGTTCCAATCACTGAAACACCCACGCAGTTCGGCGGGCACCGTAAATGGCTCGTGTGCCCAGCATGCAGCAAGCGGTGTCGGATAATCTATGGCGGCTCATACTTCCGCTGTCGAACGTGTCACGGACTGAAGTACGAGAGCCAGTATGAAAATGTCATCTCCCGGACCGCCAGTCAGCGGCACAAACTTCGCAATCGGTTGGGGCAGAAAGGATCGCTTGACGACCCGTTTCCGCCAAAGCCCAAGGGCATGCATTGGAAAACCTACCGACGCCTCATCGAGCGTGATGAGGCATTAGGCAACCTTTGGGTGCTCGAAGTCTCAGATTGGCTGAGACGCACCGAGCGGCGAGCCTAGTCGGCAGCCGTGCTCTCTTCCTCACGCAGGATCCGGTAGACGGACATGCGCGAGACACCAAGATCCCGGGCGATGGCCGCCGGGCCGTTACCTGCTTCGGCCAGCATTCGGACCTTCTGTCGGTCGATACGCTGCTTCCCTCCCGTGTAGACGCCGGCCTTCTTCGCGCGCGCAATTCCCTCGGCCTGTCTCTCCCGTCGCACGTCGGTCTCGAACTGCGCGAAGACCGCCAGCATACCGAAGAAGGCGCGACCGGCTGACGTGCCAGTGTCGACGCTTTGCTCGATCACGCGAAGGTTGGCACCGGCCTCCTCGATCTCGTGGACAATGTTAGCAAGATCCCGCATCGAGCGCCCGAGGCGGTCGAGGCGCGTGACGACCAGCGTGTCGCCATTGGTCAGAACTTTGAGCGCAAGCTCGAGCTGCGCGCGGTCGTTGCGCTTCGTGCCTGTCCGCTTCTCTTCGAAGATGATGGCGCAACCAGCCTGCTGGAGTGCCGCTTTCTGGACCGTTAACTTCTGATCGGTGGTGCTGACCCGCGCGTATCCGATGTGACGTCCCATGGCATGCCCTCGCGTAACAAATAGATATGCATGTTACGTTTTGCGTAACATTCGCGAAAGTTCAACCCATTTGTTACGCAGAAGCGAGCCTTCTGGGATCGTCACAACAGAGTATAGCCCAAAATTACGGAGTAGCTTAATGCCGTGAGCGGCTCCAGGGAACCGCGCCCTTTCCTGTGAGAACGAATCATGATCCAGCTTGGTCATCCAATCATGAGCAGGTCTAGGGCTAACGCGTGCACTTCCTTGACAGACTCAATGCTGAACAGCGCCGCGGTGCCGAGTTTGACATCTCCAGCGGAGAAATTGTTGCGACCCGTCCGCTGCTGGTGATCGCGGGCGCCGGCTCGGGCAAGACCACGACACTTGCAAGCCGCGTTGCAAACCTCATCGTCAATGGATGCGGTCCAGACCGCATCCTTCTTCTCACGTTCTCACGCCGTGCCGCAAATGAGATGACAAGCCGGGTTCGCCGGATTCTACAATCGACAGAGCAGTCCGGTGAGAAGGTGCTGGCCACCAAGATTAGTTGGTCGGGGACCTTCCATGCGATCGGTGCGCGTCTTCTGCGCATTTATGCAAATCAGACTGGTCTTAATTCTGAGTTCAGCATCCATGATCGCGAAGACTCTGCCGATCTCATGAATCTGGTACGGCATGATCTCGGCTTATCAGAAAAGTCCATTCGCTTTCCGCTCAAATCAACCTGCCTTGCGATCTACTCGCTTGCTCTCAATTCGCGTCTTCCCCTGGAGGACGCTTTGGATCGGCACTTCCCTTGGTGCGCTGGTTTCGAGGAGCAATTACGCGATCTGTTTGCCGGCTATGTGGCTGCCAAGCAAGAGCAGGATGTTCTCGATTACGATGACCTGCTGCTCTACTGGGCAGAGATGATGAAGGAGCCGGCGATTGCCGCGGATATCGGGGATCGTTTCGATCAGGTCCTAGTTGACGAGTATCAGGACACAAATCCAATCCAGGCCGATATACTCTTGAAACTAAAGCCAGATGGTCGAGGATTGACCGTGGTCGGCGATGACGCTCAGGCCATCTATGGTTTCAGGGCGGCCACCATCAGAAATATCCTGGACTTTCCTGCTCAGTTCTCGCCACCAGCCGAAGTCGTCACACTCGAACAGAACTACCGGTCAACCGACACCATCCTGTCAGCATCGAACGCGGTCATCGGAGCAGCCAGGGAACGCTACACCAAGAACCTGCACTCGGAACGGTTGTCTCAACAAAAACCATCCCTCGTTACGGTATCCGATGATATCCGGCAGGCGGCCTTCGTCGCCGAAACCGTCCTGAAAACCCGTGAACAAGGGGCGCCCCTTAAGTCACAGGCAGTCTTGTTCAGGACATCGCACCATAGCAGCATGCTCGAAGTAGAGCTTGCCCGCAAAAACATACCATTCGTGAAGTTCGGCGGGCTTCGGTTTCTTGAAGCCGCCCATATCAAAGATCTGATCTCGATACTGCGTTGGGCCACCAATCCGAAAGATCGGGTCGCCGCATTTCGGGTTCTTCAAATGCTGCCTGGAGTAGGGCCTTCTACAGCTGCCAAGGCATTCGATCGAGTCATGACGGATGCATTTCCCTTCGCGGCATTGGCAATCTTCCGTCCCCCAGCCGCAACACGGGAGATTTGGCCGCCATTCGTCGAACTGGTAACGATCCTGGCCGAAAGTCGCGCTGGCTGGCCGACGGAACTGGAACGGGCCCGAGTGTGGTACCAACCTCTGTTTGAAGAGAACTACCCAGATAGCATCGTTCGTTCTGCCGATCTCGATCAATTGCTACAAATTGCGCGGCAATACCCGTCGCGGGAGCGCTTTCTCACAGAACTGACGCTGGACCCACCGGATGCGTCGAGTGACGAAGCCGGTGTTCCGTTGCTGGATGAAGATTATCTGATCCTCTCAACCATTCATTCGGCGAAAGGGCAGGAATGGAATGCCGTCTTCGTGCTCAACGCTGTCGACGGCTGCATTCCATCAGACATGTCGACGGGCAATGCGGACGACATCGAAGAAGAGCGCCGCCTCGAAAGCAGGAAAGGTGGCGCTAACGCTGTTGCGATCAACAGACCCCGCACAGCGATAAAGCGAACAAGCTGAGGGTCCTCTCTGAACAGCGAGAATTGCTCGATCACCCTATTCCACGCGTTGGCGCCCCCCTCGGTCGCGCCGGGCTCCTCTTCGATGCGCAGGAAACTGAGGCCAGCCAAGATCCAAAGCCCGCTCGCGATGACAAGAACTGTGACAATGGTCGTGACGTTGAGCGGGATGTAGCCGGAACTCATTAATAGACCGAAAAATAGTACGAGCGCCGCAGCAAACGATCCGGCCGCACCCGTCACTGTACCACGGCTCTGCTTCGAGACGGTTTTACCAAGGACATCCTTGTAGCTGACTGAACAAGCGCTTCGCGCCAATGCGAAGATTGCCAGCAGCGCAACGATTGACCAACCCGCTGATGCGCCGTCCAATGTGGCGCCTACCGCTGCCATTCCAAGAACGCAGGCACCTTGCACGACGCTTCCGATTACCCAGGCCCATTTCCGCACCGGCAGAGAGCGGATGGTTGCGGATGTAACCAGTTGGGGAAGAAGCGCCAGCGACTCTCGGACAGGAACCAATAGTCCGATTGTTACAGCGGGCGCCCCGAGCGCGCCCAGCAACCAGGCGAGAACGAGCTTAGGATCAGCAAGTCCGTCACCTGTCTTTGTCGCCGCAAGACTGAAAAGATGCGTTGTAAAGTTCGCCGGCTGGTGCCGGCAGGCTGATTCGGGGATGTCCTTGCACAAGCGCCCTTCATCGTCGCCTGTCAGCAGTTCGTGGAGTTCTCTCGAAATCGCCAAAGTGAGGTGACTCCCACAATTCGTTCTGGTGCAAACGTCGACGAATATCAAAACAACTGCGTCGTTAGATCGATTGCTTGCTAGTTTGACTTTGACGGCAGACGCGGTGCGAGTTCGCTCAGCCTCGCCGATGCCGTATCTGTATCATTCGTGGCGACGACCAAGAGTTCCGGTCCGGACAGTTCACGGGCAACTTGCAGACACGCTCCACAAGGCCAGGTCAAATTCCCGTCCGTTGTCGGGGACGACAGCACAAGAACTTCCGGTTTACCTTCGCCCTGAGCGCGCGCGGAGAAAAGCGCGACACGTTCTGAGCACATAGACAAGCCCAGTGATACATTCTCGATCAGCGTGCCGCGGATGATCGAACCGGTCTCAGTGATCACCGCGGCTCCCATCTTGAAACCAGAGTATGGCGCGTATGCCGTCTTTCTGGCTTCATTCGCTGCCTGAATTGCGGCTTTCACCAGATCGTCATTGAGTTCCATGTATCACCCTGTTCCACTAATCCTTGGACGGTCCTTTGCTGTCGCAGACCTCCAAACTACCCGTCGACCTTTTTGAGCCAATCCAAAAGGGCCTCGCAATAGGTCTTCAGAAAGTCGCGGGTATCTTTATCGGTCAGCTTGCCTTGATCATCAAACTTGTTGTGTGCCGAACCGACAAAGACTTCCGGCCGGTTCATCACCAAGCCGTTCAAGAATATGAAAACCTGCCGCAAGTGATATTGAGAGCGCGCTGTGCCAAGCGCACCCTTGCTCGCGCCCATGATGGCGATCGGCTTGCTATTGAACGGCTGATCTTCAACCCGACTCAGCCAGTCAATCGCGTTTTTCAAAACGCCAGGGAACGAATAGTTGTACTCAGGCGTTGCAATAACAACGACATCGCTCTCGCGGATCTTGGATGCAAGTTCAGCAACCGATTGCGGAAAGCCTTCCGCTTGCACGTCCTCATTGTAGAAGGGAATTTCTGAGATGCTTGCGATTTCCAGGTCCACACCGTCAGGAGCCACCTCTGACAAGGCTACGAGTAGGGATCTGTTGAGGGAGCCTCTACGCAGGCTGCCTGCTATACCCAAAACTTTCAATGTTCACTCCTTGCTTCTCAATTTGCTCGATGTCGCTTTCCAGGCAGTCGACCTGTTCGGCCGATGCAAGAAGCGAATGCGCGATCCTTCGAGGAACCATACCCCCGGATTCATCCGCAGTCACACGACATCTTCGCGTGTTGTCTGCCCCTCGCGGCAACGTTCCGTCTAACGTTCAACTATCGAAATCGGATCACGTCTTGGCGAAGCTTCTTCCAATCCAATGCTTCCAGCCAGCCGTACCCTTACAAACCTAGGAGATTGAAAATGGCGAGCAGCAGTAAGTACACATTGGAAAATTTGAAGAAACGGCTGAAAGATAACGCTGCTGGGGAGCAAGAGTTCCATCAGGCAGTCGTTGAATTCTTCGGCGACATCCTCAGCTATGCCAACGACTATCCGGATCTACATGATCAGAGCGTGCTTGAGCGTCTGATGGAGCCGGATCGCACGGTTTCCTTTCGGGTCACTTGGGAGGACGACGCGGGCAATGTGCGCGTGAACCGGGGCTACCGAGTGCAATTCAACAGTGCGATCGGCCCGTACAAGGGCGGGCTGAGGTTCCATCCGAGCGTTAACCAGTCCATCCTGAAGTTTCTTGCATTTGAGCAGTCCTTCAAGAATGCGCTGACCGGTCTGCCGATGGGTGGTGGCAAGGGTGGTTCGGATTTCGATCCAAGCGGTTGTTCAGACCGGGAGATCAACCGGTTCTGTACCGCCTTCATGACCGAACTTCACCGACACATTGGCCCGGAGATCGATGTGCCTGCCGGCGACATCAATGTCGGCGCGCGTGAGATCGGCTATCTTTTTGGAAGCTATCGACGCATCACAAATGAGTTTGAAGGGGCGATCACCGGAAAAGGTCTGCCATACGGCGGCAGTGAACTTCGCACCGAAGCCACCGGCTTCGGCCTCCTTCAATTTGTCTGTCACATGCTCGAAGAGCAAGACAAGTCGATCGAGGGTAAGACCGTCGTAATCTCGGGTGCGGGTAACGTAGCAACCCATGCGGCTGAGAAGGCGATCGAAATGGGAGCTCATGTCGTCACCCTTTCGGACAGCTCAGGTTTTATTCACGATCCAGACGGCCTGAATTTGGAAAAAATATCTTGGGTTCGGCGACATAAGTCCAAACCCGGCACGTCGCTTGAGGCTTACGTAGAAGAATTCTGTGGGGCGAACTGGCAGAAGGGCAAGGCGCCATGGCGTGTCAACTGCGATATCGCGTTGCCGTGTGCGACACAAAACGAAATCGACGAAGAGTCGGCCGCGACACTAATCGACAACGGCTGCCAACTAATCGCCGAGGGCGCGAATATGCCCCTCACTGCCAAGGCCATCGAAGTGGTACGTGAACGGAAACTGCTGTTTGGTCCAGCCAAAGCTGCCAATGCAGGCGGCGTCGCCGTCTCGGGTCTTGAGATATCTCAAAATAGGTCGGCTGCACCACTATCGCGAGAAGAGGTTAGCGAGGAGCTACGGCAGATAATGAAGAATATTCACGCTCAATGCCTCGAAGAGGGTCGCCAAGACGATCACGTCGATTATTTGCGAGGTGCGAATATCGCCGCGTTCAAAAGAGTGGCGAGCGCGATGCTGGCGCAAGGCATCGTCTAGTAAACTTGATTAAGTCGCTGTGAGCTGCTGCTTACCTGTCCCCGTTCAACGGATCGGAAAGCCAGTCGAGGAATATGCAATGAAAGCAATCTTGGTCCTGATAGCTGCGATCGCCTTTGCCCTGTCACCCTTCATCTCCTGGGATTTTAGCGGCTTCGATCCTAACCTCTACCCGGTCCCGCAAGTTGACCCTGCGGTGCAGCCTGTGGGTTGGGCGTTTGCGATCTGGAGCATCATTTATATCGCGCTCATCGTTCACGCGGCGTTCGGGCTGTTTCGGCACAAGGACAAGCAGTCCTGGGAAGCCGGACGTCTTTCATTGTTCGCGTCGCTGGCTGTGGGTACGTCCTGGTTGTCTGTCGCGGTCGTCTCTCCCGTTTGGGCGACGGCACTTATCTGGGTCATGCTGATCCTTGCTCTTCTATCGCTCTATCAAATGCGCGGGGCCGTGCCGGCCTGGCAAGCAGGTTGGCCGGTTGCGCTCTATGCGGGATGGTTGACAGCAGCATCGTTCGTTTCAATTGGATTACTTCTTGCTGGCTACGGTTTTCTGTCGGAGTACGCCGCAGCCAATTTTGCACTCGTGCTGGCCACCATCTTCGCCCTGCTCAATCAGTATCTGCTTGGACATTGGACGTACGGAACTGCCATCGCTTGGGGCTTCATCGCCATAGCGGTGAAGAATGCGAACACAGAGGTAGTGATCTCGATGTTAGCCGCTGCTGCGGCCGCGATGGTGCTGGGACTGACAGTGATCAGTGTCGTGGGGAGAAGACGCATCCAGAGTCGCGATTCGTCGCTTAGCATTTGAGCTTATCTGCGATTGCCCGCTGACGCGTATTGCGTCGGCGCCTTGCCTCAGGTTGCTACAGTTTCCGAAGCACACCGTCTTCAATCAAACGCAGGCCAAAACTGCGAAGAGCTGGTAACCTGTCTCTTTCACTGAATCGAGGCACCAGGATGCTACTTTCTCGTTGGCAATGGCTATTCATCAAATTGAGCCGAAAGCTTTGGATCAAAGCGGCATTGTTCTGTATCCTCGGGATATTGACGGCGCTACTGGCTATCGCCCTAAAGCGTTATATCCCGCCAAGTCTGGTGACACAGCTGGGCGCGGACTCGGTTGATACCGTCCTCAGCATCATCGCCTCGAGTATGTTGGCGGTGACCACATTCTCGCTTGGCACAATGGTCTCGGCGTATTCGGCGGCTGCCAATAGCGCGACCCCACGAGCGACCAGCTTGCTGATTGAGGATGCTACGTCCCACAATGTCCTCGCGACATTTATCGGATCATTTCTCTTTGCCTTGGTTGGACTGGTGATATTGCGCACCGGTGTCTACGGCGAGCAAGGGCGTGTCATCCTGTTCATTGTCACGATCGGGGTTATCGTACTGATCGTGGCGACGCTGTTGCGCTGGATCGAATATCTGACGACGCTTGGGCGCGTTTCCGATACGATTAAAAGGGTGGAAGACGCGACGTTGACGGCCGTGCGCGCGCGTATCGACAATCCATATCTCGGTTGCAGTCCGCTCTATAACACCAACGAAACCTTGCCGGCTGATGCGGTTCCCGTCCAAGCTGGCAAGATCGGGTATTTGCAATACGTAGACATGGCCGAATTGCAGTGCATCGCAGACGAGGCCGACTGCGAAATGTACGTATTGGCGATGCCTGGCGCGTTCTGCGACTCGGAACGCGCCTTGCTGCGCTATACCGGGAAATGCTCCGACGATCAGCTCAATCGTGTCCGTGCCTGTTTCATGATCGATAGCGCGCGCACCTATGATCAGGATCCCCGCTTCGGATTGTGTGTTTTGTCGGAAATTGCAGTGAGAGCGTTGTCGCCGGCGGTCAATGATGCCGGAACGGCTATCGATGTGATCAGCCGATTTGTGCGCATCCTGTCCGAGTGGATCGAGTCAAGATCGAAGCGCGAGGTTGCGAAGGTGAAATTTTCCCGGCTGTATGCGACGCCCCTCACAAACGACGATCTGTTCGACGACGCGTTCGGGCCTGTCGCCAGGGACGGCGCAAGTATCGTCGAGTTCGGAGTCAGATTGCAGAAGATTTTATTGATACTCGCGAAGCTGGACAACGGGCGAGCGGCAAATGTTGCGCGACACCATTCGGAACTTGCATTGGCGTATGCCGAGGAGGCGCTCGCTATCGAGCAAGAGAAAACCAGGCTGCGTGCTATCGCGAAAGAGATAAGCGATCTTTAGAAAGTGAAATGCCGGTGGTCGGCAACCACCGGCATACCAAGTTTCAGTTTCAATCAGCGCCGATTGCACCAATCATCGATCTCTTTTTCAGCCTCTTCTTTCGATTTGCCGTATTGCGCCTGAATCCGACCTGCGAGCTTCTCGCGGCTTCCCCGGATCTCATCCAGTTCATCGCCCGTGAGTTTACCCCATTGCTTTTGGACTTCGCCCTTCAGCTGCTTCCAGTTGCCTTCGACTTGATCCCAGTTCATGGTCATTGATCCTTTGTGTTCATGCTTCGACGAGGTGATTTGGGTCCTCACACCGTCGGCGGCCGCCGACCGGTTATGAGGTGATACCCGGCTGAAACAAGGAACAGCACGAGGAAGACAACGAACACGATCTTCGCAAGACCGACGGCGGTTCCTGCGATTCCACCAAAGCCCAGTATAGCCGCGATAAGTGCAACGACCAGAAACGTAATAGCCCAGGACAGCATGATTTTTTCTCCACTATCCATGCGATGGCAATGCCACCAGATTGAGTGACACTGCGTGCGTCACTCGCGACGATGGATAGTCAACGTTTGGGCGGACGAAGCGTTCCGATGATGAGTCGAAATATGCTGCGTACGCGGGAAAATTGCGCCGAGCCTGTTTGATTGAATGCTCGAGAATGCGCCGAGTGATTGAGCCGTAAGCCAGCGGGCTTCAGAAAACGACGACTCCTCCTGGCTGGAATACCTACAGAGCGTTCTCGATCGATCTCTCGATGTCGCCGATCGGACTATTGGTCAGCGTTTTCGCCAACTCAAGGACAATACGGCTGCTAACTTCCTGATGGAGGCTCGGCCGCAGTTGGCCGAGCGTCTCGGGATCAGCGACAATGGCTATGTGTGCGTATCGGTCCTGTGTCCAACGGTGATAAAGATGATTGGCTAACTGCTTCGCGAAAGTCGCCTCGTCGGTTTCCTGTTGCGATGACTCCGGCGGTCGTTTTCCTGCAGGCCCATCGTCGGCGAGATCACGAGGCACGAGGTCATCCAACTTGCGAAGTTTGACCGTGCCTCCTGGTCCGACATTCTCGTAGATTGTGGCCCCTGTGCCGTCGGCGATGACGATGCAGGCTCCCTGGTGAAGTTTTTCAGACATCAACTGCTCCTACGCCTATCTTAGGCCAGATTGAAGACCACGAGCATGTTTCCCGGTCGAGCGATCAAGACTATCGCCGAAGGTTCAGTTGAGCGACGCCAACGGCAAGATTGACACCGATTTGCGCCTGTACACTGACCGGTTGGAGCACGACGGACCGATCGGAGCCGCCGACCAGGGCATTGGCACCGACGCCGACACCGAGCGTAGCCTGCCCCGAGAAGCCGGCATATTGCCCGACGAGTGCGCCCGGCGGAATGTCGGACGTCCGTGCCAGTACTGCCCAGGAAAGCACGCCTTGCGTGGTCGCACCAACATCGAGACCGAACTTGTCGATCGTCCCGAAATACCGTTCATCACGTCCGGGTCGATTAAAGCGACATGTCAGTGCCTTCGAGGAACCGATGACAAAGCCGATGCCACCCGACACTTCGCAGTTCAGTATGCCAACCTCCGTGTGCGCCGAGGTCGTGCCCGTGCGCGAAACCTTGGCACTTGAAAATGCCTTGCGGTCGTAGTCGGTATCGACACTCAGTCCGTAAACGTCGACAACGGCGCGCTGATATCCGTCAACTCGCCGCGAGTAGGCAAATACGATTTCCTTCAGGAAACGATCCTCGCCGATCAGGTCGATGACCCTTGAGGTCGAACCGGCCCGGAGCATAGCGCGGATCGGCACATCCTGCACCCTGCCGTTGCCGTAAACGATCTTCAGGTCCTTGAACTCGATGTCAGAGCGGCGCACGGCAAGTTGGATCGCCCGGTACTGTCCGGCGCGGCGTCCGACCTTGACCCGGTCCACGTCGACATCTTTCTTCTGGACGGACTGGGTACCGAGAAACTCCCATTCGAGCACCGGGGGTGTAACCACTCTTACTTGTTGACGCATAACCCGCGGCTTGGCCGCCGGCCGATAGGCGATGCCGAAAAGTTCCACCTTCGCCCGCCTGCGACCACTCCTGTCACTGCGATAGATCAGCTCGACACGATCGATGACCCGCGCCCGGCCGGCAAGATCAAGCACTTTGGAACGTCTACCAGCTTGAATTTCATCGCGAACCGGGATCGTCTCGGCTTGCCCATTGCCGTAAATCACACGGACCTCGAACATGTAGATATCGTTGTCGCGCGCGAGTAGCTGGATCGCACGAAAGCGACCATCCTTCACGGACAATTCTATCGCGTCGCGCTCAGCCGCGAAGCTCACGATACGGCTGCCGAGCGGAACCCACTGCAACGCTTTGACGTCCTTTGGTACGGCGCCTCGTCTCAAGAAACCGGAACTGGCCCAGCCCGACTCGTCATCCTTCACGACGCGACAGAAGCCATTGAAGCAGTCGGCATCGATCACGACACCACATGTATCGGCATCGAAGCCGCCAACGACCTGGAAACGTTTACCTGGACCTGCCCGCAGATTCAGTTCCTTTCCCGGCGAAACACCAACAACACACCCAGTTGTTGCTGCAGTCGATACGCTAGCGGTCATCAACAGCGCTGCTGCAGTTCCTGCCGCAATTCCCGCGTTGGTCCAAATTTTCCGCATGTCATCCCTCAAGAAATTGGTCCCTACTCCACCCTCATGAATGGTGAGGCGTATCAGATATCGGCTGCGATCATTTTTTGGCACGCTTTGTCTTGCAGATGTCCGCGTCCTTGCTTCCGGGCTTGCAGCCAAACCAGTTTTCGACAGGTTTTGCACGCCCCGTTGATGGCTGCATCGTGCCGTCCGGCGCGCGTCTGGCTTTGTCGACGATGTCTTTGACAATTTCCGACGCCGGCCTTTTGCCATTTGCTTCGCTTGCAAGAATTGGGTTGTTGGAAAGAACAATGATTGTCGCGATGATGAGTGATCGCATGATTTGGCTCCCGTACCTTTGACCGGCCCCTTCGAGTAGCCGACGGGAACCTTCATAGCTAAACAGGATTGGCAGCGAAAAGTTCCAGCTCGAGAGGCAGGAGGAAGATTTCTAAATGAACGGAACGGCGCAATGTCTTTCTACTAGCAGTCGACCACCTGCTCCATTGAGCTGATGTGAGAGTGGGTGAGGCGCTATGTCGATGTCCCTCCGGCGCGTTCCAACTGGCGTACGATGCGCGTTGTCTCAGCTGTTCGCGGCAACGTAATAACGAGACTGCGGCCATCCACGTTTACATCGATCAAACTGCGCTCAAGGTCATCGGGTACCGTAAATGCGCGCGAAACCAGATCACCACCGCCCTCAGCGTTCGGCAGACGATGGACATGAATTAGGCCGTTTTCGACCTCTGCCGATGCGCCGTCTGTGTTGAGATCAATACATACGCGGAACGAGTCGGCTGGCTCGGCAACTGTCGCACTGCAATTACTCCCGATGACGCTCGACAGTTCGCTCGAAATGTCCACGAACTTTGAAATTATTGGCTCTCCGGCCTTTCCTGGCGGTCGAGCCCGGTCCGGTTCGCGAATATGAATGGGTAGATTTTTTTTCTCGTCGGTCATTCGGCAGATCCTTTGCAAATGAATGATCACGCGTTGCCTGGTCGGAACCGCGTGATCGAGAGACAGTTGACTTTGCCAAGAGGAACAGTGAAGCCACGCGCTAATTGAAGCGGAAGACGCAGTTACGACTTAGCGGCGCTGTTCACAGTGCGCTCCGCAAGAGCTGTCATCCGGCGATCGCCACCATAGATGTTATCAAGGTTTTTCTGGAGCTTCGCAGCGTCATCCGAAAGCCCGAGGCTCTTCGCGAACGCAGTAGCGGTTCCGTAACCAGCTAAAGCGTAATGGTTCATGCGCTGTGTTTGCGAAATGATGGAAGCGTCCTGGGTGTCTTGATCGCCGTATTGCTCTTCAAAGACGTGAGCCCTCGCTTCCTCGACCAGCCCCTTCATACCCTTGCAAGTCATTCCGCCAGCTGGCTGACCGTGCGCCCGACATATCGCTTCGACGTCTTTCATGCCATTCTTGATACCAGTAACGGCATCGTGTAGCGCGGAGGCCAATTCTGCATTCTTGGCCGCATCGGCCATGGATTGATGAACCGCGACGGCTTGTTCGTTCGCGCTGTAGAGATCCTTGAGTTCGTGAACATAGAGATCTTTGAGGTTCGAAATCGGCATATTCTGGCTTCCTTACACAGTATTTGATCACCTAATTCCAAGAGTCGTATGTAAGGAACGCCCATTGACGGCGTTCGTTCCCTAGAATTTGTGAATCCGCAGCGTTCGCATTCAATTCCGGTGTCCTTTGAGATGCGTGGCTGCACAGCCATGCAGCCCGCACGCGTTTGTCTGGAATCGGCAAGATGGAACCAGCTCAAAATGCAATGTCGGCATGGAACGAAACTGTGCGGAGACTGTTCCTTGAGATGATCTTCAAATGGGGAAGTGTGTGATCATGTTTAAAAGAACGATCGCAGCCTTGGCACTGGCTGGAAGCACTACGTCAGCAGCGGCATCCGAACAGCTGGAAAATGTCGGTAAATTGACCTGTACGGTGGACCCGAAGTCTCAGGCAAGTGCTGCGACAGAGAGAACGATGAACTGTAGGTACCAACCACTGGCCGGCCCGTCTTCATCATACACGGGCAGCATCAACAGGTTGTCCGGGACTCCGCTTGTAGATGCCCAGCTGGTTATAGTTTGGACAGTATTGACCCGCCGCCAGGGAGTACCCGCTTCAGCCCTCGCAGGCAACTACCTATCGAGCCTGACAGGCGCGCCTAGTCCTTCTGCCCTCAAAATCGGCACGTTGCGCCGCAAGTCTGTTGAACCGATCGAACTACGCACGCTCACGCCGACGGCAGGTGGCGCATCCCAGCCGACAGTCGTCCTGGAGTTGGAGCTTCGCGCCACGCGGGCGTAATCAAAAGGATACACTGGTTCGGATCCCGAGGTCCGGCTCGTCTCCTTTCCAGTGGGCCTTCGCGATTTCCCATCCGAATACCAGTGGGTTGCCCACCGAGGCCCATATGGCGGCGTGCTCCAACTTGAATTCGAAGAGCACCAGCGTCGGGTCGTCTTTGCCGTGCTCGAACCAGGCTGCAACGATGTCATTCCACATTTTATCGATCTGATCAGGATCCTGGTGTTGAGTGAGCACTCCGATCAATGACGCGTGGTAATCATGATGCGGGCCGACCACACAGAATTGGGCGCGGCGCCCGGTACCGAGTTGGTTGTAAAGATCACTGTCATTCTTCGTGAGAAACCATAGGCTTCCTTGTTCCGCATCTGTATAAGGCGCCATCGGCTGCATCGGCTCTGCTGAACCCTCCAATCCGAGCATTCCGGCCTTGGCGCTTGCGATCACCTCGAACAGCTGCGCGCGTGGGTTCTCTTTCGCCATCTTCAAGTCTGTCATCTCACGGGGTCCTTACTTTCGGCAACGATCATGTAGGGGAAACGCTCATTCACCGCCTTGGTTCCCCTTCTCTTTAATTTGGTCGCTTTTGGCACCCAATCGCTTTATCGACTGCTTGGAACGAAGTGCGCGTCTGGGTGTCAATTGACTGTGTCGCGATCTAGATGGCCACCAACCAGAGAACCCCACAACATGAAATTGTCATTTGCCTTCTATCGTTTGAATACCGTTGTGCTGTCGGCAATGCTCTGGTGGATTGTCGTAGCAAGTGCTAGTGGTGCGCTGGCACAGACAAAGGTCGTACCGGAAGAGCCACCGGCCTCGGCACCTGCCAAGGAAGTCGTGGTCGATCCAAAGTCCCGCGATAGCGACATTGCCAGAAGATTGACCGGCATCCTCAAGGCAAGCGGATGGTTCGTTGCGCCCGCCGCCTCTGCCAGAGAGGGCATCGTGTTTCTCGATGGCAGTACCGAGCGGAAGCAGCATCGCGAATGGGCCGGCGAAGTTGCCCGAAAGACCCAGGATGTCGTCGCCGTCGTCAATCGAATTGAGGTTGAGCCGAGGGTTGAATGGGATTTTTCACCGGCCTGGCGTGAGATGCGCAAGATTGCCCTGCAGGCGCAGCAACTGCTGCCGCTTCTCGTCCTTGCTGCTTTCGTCCTCGTTCTGTCATGGTATCTTTCGACGGCCGTGCGCATGGCAGCACAGTGGGCGTTGCGCGACCGGATCCACTCGCCACTCTTGCTGCAAGTGGCAACCCGCTTGATCGCGTTCCCGATTTTCTTGCTTGGCCTCTATCTCGTGCTGCAGGTCTCGGGATTGACACGCTTGGCAATCACACTTCTTGGCGGGACCGGATTGCTCGGCGTTGTGCTTGGCTTCGCCTTCCGCGATATCGCGGAGAATTTTCTGGCGAGCCTGCTACTCAGTATTCGAAATCCGTTTAACGCCGGCGATCTCATCGAAGTGGGAGGGCATCAGGGCATCGTTCAAAACCTAAATACACGCAGTACCGTTCTCCTAACATTGGACGGCAATCACATCCAGATACCTAACGCTACGGTTTTCAAAAGCGTGATCAAGAACTACACGAGCAACAACGCGATGCGATCGGAATTCGTGGTCGGAATCGGCTACGATGATCCCGTCAACAAGGCTCAATCGGTCATTGTCAGGTCGCTTGCCGAACATCCTGCAATACTCGATGATCCGGAGCCGATGGCGTTGGTCGATGAACTTGCTGCGTCTACCGTGAACCTGCGCATATACTTCTGGTTCGACAACACGAAATACTCGCAGGTGAGACTGAAATCCGCACTGATGCGACAGATCAAGATGGCCCTGCTACAAGCCGGGATCTCGATGCCAGACGAGTCGCGGGAGGTGATATTTCCGCAAGGCGTTCCTCTGCTGCGCGGTGGGCAACCGCCAGAGAGAATTAGCGTCGATGAAGAGCATGATAGATTATCGACGCCGGATGAGCAGGAGCCCGATGTATCGGCTGGCGAAGGTGACTTGGGTTCCGACGAAGCTACGGCGCAGCGACAAGCGCGCGCTCCTTCCAGTGAGGAAACTCAGGAGAACTTCTTGAAGTCGTCCGCGGAATGATGACTGATCACTGAGGAATGAGATTAATGACCGACCAGAAAGGCAGTGAGGATGACGATCCGTCAGCGGTTCTCACCAATGTCGTCGACCGCCTTCTGGATCAAATCGAAGGTGAAACAGTGTCTGTCGGTAACGTGGTGGATGCCTTCGAAGATCGCAGCATCGGCGCGCTTTGCACAATCATTGGATTGATTGCAGCTTCCCCCTTGGTCGGTGCCATCCCCGGCATGTCGATCCTCACAGCGGCACTGATCATGCTGGCCGCCGGTCAGTTCGTTTTCGGGCGTAAGCAGCCTTGGATACCCGACACGCTTCGCAAGCGCAGTATTGATCGGCAGACGTTGGAGAAGGGCGTTAAGAAAGCCCGGCCCTATGCCGAGTGGATCGATCGCTACATCAAGCCGCGCCTGAACTGGCTCGTGGGCAGCAGGGTTCAGCGACGGTTAATTGCGGCATTCATGTGCATCCTGGCGCTTGTCATGATCCCGCTGGCGCTGGTGCCGTGGGGCGTGTTACCGCCAGCACTCGGAGTTATCGTCTTCGGCATCGCCCTGCTTGGCCGTGATGGTGCGTTCGCCGCCGCTGGTTATCTATTTGTCGGACTGACTGCATATCTCATGAACTATTTGTCCGGCACCATTGGCAGTTTGGTAGGCGCGTGATGTAGCAACCTTCAAACCGGAACGAATCTCAGGTTGGTGCGTTGTAGTAAGACAACGGCGCAATTCTAACGACCGATACGCTGCTTGACCCATGGCTGGCTGGTCGCCGCCGAACTGATGGAAAATGTGATGGATGACAAGCCTGCGCCATCCGACGATATGCTGCAGGAGTTCGTTGATGGCCAGCTCAACGAGCGGGATCATGCACGCGTAGCTGAGTACCTGCTGTTCGACTCCGAGGCTGCAAAAAGGGTCAGGCAGATGCGGCAATTGAACGGACAGCTGAAGGCGCTTGGCGAGACAATGGCCGGCGAGCCGGTACCGGATCGCTTAAAAGAACTGATCCGTCGCTCGCAGTCTTCCGATGATCAGGCAGAGTGAGCACGCTCGCCTGACAATTGCGTTGATGCGGATCTGGATGTGATGTTTGATGTCGCCTGACCTCTGATATTCATTGCATCTGTTGAGAAAGTCCGACATGCCCAAGGCATCCGCCGCCGATCTTGCGCCGCGCCGTCCACCTGTTTTGTGTGAAAAGTGCCCGCTGCGCGCCAACAAGACATTCCGGCCGTTCAAGGGCAAGGAATTCGATTTCGTTAAACAGTTCAAGACCGGCGAACTTCTGGTCGACCAGGGTGCCACCATTCTCAATGAGGGCAACGATAGCGCTCATCTTTTTACAGTCCTGTCAGGATGGGCGATGCGTTATAAGCTGCTCGAAGATGGTCGACGCCAGATACTCACATTTGCACTCCCCGGCGACCTGCTCGGCCTGCAGGCAACCGTTATCGGCAAGATGGATCATTCGGTTGAGGCGTTATCGGACCTCGTTCTGTGCGTATTTCAGCGTGATCGGGTTTGGGAACTATTTAAATCCGAGCCCGGATTGGGGTTTGACATCACCTGGCTTGCTTCTCGCGAAGAACGCGCGCTTGACGAGCACCTCCTTAGTATTGGGCAGCGCACTGCCGAAGAGCGGCTTGCCTATCTGCTGCTGCTCTTGTTTGAGCGGGCACGCCGTCTGGGACTGGCAACGAAAACCATCATGCGTTCGCCACTTACACAATACCATATCGCCGACGCACTGGGTCTGTCTCTGGTCCATACGAACAAGACTCTTCGAAAGCTCGTAAAGAAAGACTTGATCGCGTGGCAGCCAGGAGAGTTGCGTATCCGCGACCACAGTGGCCTGGCCGCAGTATCGGGCTACGAGTTCGACGACAAGAACCTGCGCCCTTTCATTTAACATGGCCGAAGTGTCGAAGTGTGCGCGGAACTTTACTCTTGGCTCTACGTTTCCTCAGGTAGATTGTTCACATTTACCTGAGGCATCACATGATCACGCCCCAACCGCAGACCCCTGGCAATGCGCCGGATATTACGCCCCCTCCTGCGAAGCCGCCAAGTTCGCCGGACCTGCCACCGCGCCCGGCCGAGCCCGTCACTGAGCCTTCTTTACCTGAGCCAAAGGTGCCGCCGCGTCCGATTCACGAACCGGTCAACCGGCCGCCGCCTGGGGCTCGTCGAAGTGAGCGTGGCGGTAACGACCACGACCTGCCGGTATGTCATTGTTTATAGCGGATAGCTTAGTCGGTCTTTAACCTTTCGACTGGATCGACACACCATCGATCTGCGATGCGTCCGCCAAGTTTCCCATTCACCGGATGAATCGTGTGGAAATGATCCAACGCAGGCGAAAACCCTTCGCTTCCGAGGCTGGTGACGCGAAAGTCCTGAGTCTAATGGTCACTACAAGACTGGCACCTACACCTGCGTCGACACACACGTCAGAAAATGAACAGTCGATCCGTCTCATTGAGCCGGAGCTACCTTATCTTCGCCGCTATGCGCGCTCATTAACGCGCGACCTGGACGACGCGGACGACCTTGTCCACGACTGCGTTGTCCGCGCGATCGCAAACATCGACAAGTGGGAGCCAGGGACACTGATGCGACCCTGGCTTATCGTCATCGCGCGCAATCTTTTCTATAACAAGTGCCGACGGTCGCGCCGGGAAAACGAGGCGATGTGTGAGATCGGGCTCTCGAATGAGAGATCGACTGCACCGAACCAGGAAACAAATCTGGAGTTCGGCGACGTTGCTGATGCCTTTGACGCACTTTCCACCGATCATCGGGAGGTGCTCAATCTGGTGGTCATTGAGGGAATGGACTACGAGACGGCAGCCGGGATCTTGAGCGTCCAGGTCGGTACAGTGAAGTCTCGTCTCTCCCGCGCCCGGCAGGCGTTGAAAGAAAAGATCGACCGCAACTGACGGGCGACTTTTCTACGTACTTTCTGCCGTCTCACCTCGTTTGATTGAAGAATCGCGGACGGGGACATCACCTTTGAACGTCAAGGTCCGATACGGGAAGGGGATCTCGATGCCCGCATCATCGAGGGCGCGCTTCACGGCGGCGACGACCTGATCTCGCGATGTACGAATATCAATCGGTTTGGAGCCCGTCCACCAGGTCACTTCGAAATCTATCGATGAGCTACTGAAAGCCTGGGCGAAAATCTGCACGTCACGAATATCATTCCGCACCGAATCCACTTTGCGGACTGCTGCCGTGATCACATCGCGGGCCTTGTCGACATCCTCTCCGTAAGCGACGCCACAGATGATCGTCGTGCGTCGAAGATCGGTGTTAGTCAGCACATGGACAGGTTGCTTTAAAAGCATCGCATTGGGGACGATTACCATCTGCCCGTCTGTCTGGCGGATCTGAGTGTCACGTACCGAGATACGCTGAACCTGCCCCTCGATGTCATTGCATTCGATGAAGTCACCGAGTCGAAACGGTTCGCGCACCAAGAGCAGAATGCCGGCAAAAAAGTTCTCAAAAATGTCCTTGAAGGCAAAGCCAACGGCGACCGATCCAAGCCCGAGCGCGGTCAACGCCTTGGCCGGAGTGATCGAGGGAAATGCTATTGTCATTGCTACGAGAGCACCTGCAAACCACAAGCCCACCGAGGCGAGCATCTGCATCACCTCGATGAGCGAGCGGCGCATCCGCGCCGTTGAGAACAATCTGTCGATGACGAAGCGCACCAAACGAACCGCAGCCCAAGTCAGCGCAATAAAAACGATCGCCATGAGAATTTGCGGCAGATGCTGCCAGAACGCACGGTTGTACATTTCGAGCTGATTCAGCAGCGGTGTCGGTATCTGCATGCACGGTCGCTTGTCTGAAAAAGGAGGAGGGTGAGTTTCTCACGGTTCGCGCAGTCTACAAAGGCCGCACTTAAAATTTATCGGTAGCTCACCCGGTGTTTCAGGCATTAACCAGACACTCCAAGCATCAAAATTTCTCATCCCGTCTTTCATCGGCACCGTCAGACAGGCGGCTATAAGCATTCTCAAAGTCTCGTTTCAGCGCTTCCCAGGCGATACCGAAGCCGTGTCCGACATCCTTGGCGGCCAGCTTGACCCGCTCTCCGGTCTCAGCGGCAACCTTGCTCGCTTCTTCGCGGTAGGGACGCGTCTGTTCGTCGAGTACCGAGGCCTTTGATTGGATGGCTTCGCCCGCCGCCCCTGCGGCTCCCGCGACTTGTTGGCCAAGTTGGCCGGCCTTTTCCTTCACTGTCTCCAGACCGTCGCGCAAGCCCAACCTGCCAGCCTCTTCGGTACCCGAGTCGGAAGAGCTGATGGCGTCCGCGGTTTTCGCTTTCAGCTCCAGGACTTGCCGCGCGATATCTTCATAGCGCTGCTCCAAATCTTCAATGACACTCTGCCCAATAAGCTCTGGCTGACCACGCATATCCTCGAGTTGGGTGCCAAACCGACCAAGTTCGACTTCGAGTTCACGCCAATCAGCCGCAAGACCTGTCGTATTGCTGAATTCACCGATCTTGTTGTTCATATTCCGATCCTCGATAATGGTTGTATTGGACCTCAGTGCATGATGGTGAACAAGCTGTGCGCCTAAAGGTTCCGTTCAGGACGCAAGTTTTCCGTGCCAGAACCGGCTGAAGAATTTCCGCATTTGTCAGTTAGCCTCAATGGTGTATTCCCGCATTGTCCAAACATATTCGAACAGTCTCAACCGAAAGAATTTCTATGGCGGCCGACAAGCTCAACGATCGTGTCGAATTTCCGGGTCGGATAAATGAACCATCGGACGACAATGAGACCAAAGAGCAGCGGGCCACTGACCGTAGAGACAAGGCCGAAGAATACGCGTTTCCCGATTCTCTGACCGTCTACGACGTGGTTTCGCGGGCCGGTATCGAAGAGATGCAGCGGCCACTGTCCTCGCTCTGGTGGTCAGGATTGGCCGCCGGCATTTGCATCAGCATCTCGCTGTTCATGATGGCTGCGCTGCGCGTTGCCTTGGAAGGTGTGCCAGGCGCCGCAGCTCTCGAAAAGTTTGGCTATTGCTTTGGATTTCTTATCGTCGTACTTGGCCGGTTGCAGCTGTTTACCGAGAACACGATCACACCCGTCTTGCCGGCCATGCATGAGCGCAGTCTCGAGGCGGTCAAGTGCGTCGCCCGCCTTTGGTCTGTTGTCTTTGTTGCCAATCTTTTTGGCACGTTTCTGAGCGCAAGCCTGCCGCTGCTCTTCCCGATCGCGTCCGATGAAATCGGCAAGGCGGTGCTGGACATCTCGCTGCATTTTGCCGAGCGCACGCCGCTGGAGTCCTTCTTTACGGCCATCCCGGCTGGTTTCCTTGTGGCAGCCATGGTGTGGATGCTGCCAAGCTCAAACGGGTTTGAATTCTGGACGATCATCGCGATGACCTATGCGATCGCGGTTGCCGACACGTCACACGTCATCGTTGGCTCGACGGAACTCTTCACAGTGATGTTGCACGGCAAAATGAGCGTGATTGACGCGGTCGCCCAACTGTTCCTGACCGGCCTCGGCAATATCCTAGGCGGAACCGGCCTGTTTGCACTGCTAGCGTACGCGCAGGTGAAGCAGGAAATTTGACAGACGTACGTTGAACACCAACCTGATCTCGACGCTAGTCGTCTGACAATTCGGCCAATCGGATCTGCGCCAGCTCGACGAAACTGCCATTCGGGTACTTCTCCACGTAGGCGGTCAGCTCCGCGATGCTATCGCTATCTTTGACCGTTTCCCAGAATGCCAGTTCGATCGCGACCTCATCGCTCGCATCCACCAGTTCGATGGGTTTGTCGTTATCCCGAAGAGGAGGCGATTGCCGGTTGAGCACGGCCCTGCCGTCCTCGAAACGGACCGCGAATGCCCGGATCGGAGCCGCGATATTTTTCACGGCCTGCTCACCCAAGTCATCAAAAGTGAACGGCGTCAGTTTGTCGATGTAGTCCCGAACACCTCTGGACACGCAGACACCACCAGGCTCACTCAGCGTCTCAAGCCGGGCCGCAACATTGACACCGTCACCAAAGATGTCTTCGTCTTTGACGATGACATCGCCCACATTGATGCCGATGCGGAACTCCAGACGCGTGGCCAGAGATGCGTTGGCGACGTGAAGCGCTTCCTGCACCTCGACCGCACAAGCAACGGCATTAATGACGCTCCCGAATTCAGCCATGACACTATCGCCGGCCGTGCTGGTGATGCGTCCGCCGTGTTCGTCGATCAAGCCATCGAGGACGTTTCGATGGCTCGAAAGCGTCGCAAGCGTTCCCGACTCGTCCTGCTCCATCAGTCGGGAGTAGCCAACGACGTCCGCAGCAAAAACGGCCACCAGTTTGCGGTCAAGGTCAGGTGCGGGTTTCACAGGTTCCATTGGCCAATTTCTTTATAGGTCCGGCTCACGGCGTGCCACCTTCAGCTATGATATACCTCGTCGTGCGGCATCTGAAACCGGTATTTTCTGCTCCGTCGGTTGGTCGCACACAGCCTCCATGAAACTCGCGAAGATCCGTCGCTGAGACGGCCGATACGGCAGGAACTCGGGATGCCATTGCACCCCCAGCAGAAATTGTCCGGTTCGGTTTGTGAACTCGATCGCTTGCACAATGTCATGGTCATCGCGTGCGGCGATGCGGAGACCATCGCCAAGTGCGTCGACGGACTGGTGATGCAGGCTGTTGACCCTGAGTTCGGCGCGCTCGCAGATGTCGCGCAACGTCGTGCCCGGCAAGAGGCTGACGTTCTTGCGCGGCAGCACAGTGCGCATTTTGGGAGCGGCTTCGTAGACCTCGTATATGTCAGAATGCAACGTGCCGCCCAGTGCCACGTTCAGCATTTGTGCGCCCCGGCAAACACCGAGAACAGGCTTGCTGCTCGGAAGAAAGCGCTCGATCGCTTTCACTTCTAATGCGTCTCGAGCCGGATCAACCCGAACATCGGGCACCGGGATGCCACCGTAAAGTTGGGCGCTGATATCGTCTCCACCGCCGATCAGCAGGCCGTCGAAACCGTCGAAATGCGTTGTGTGTCCGTCCTGAGGCACCAAACGGACAGCTGTTCCGCCCTGAAGCCAGACAGCGAACCAATTCGCCAACCACATGGGATATCCCCGGCGTGCCGAACCAGTGACCGCGATTTTTGGTGAAGACATACGGGCAGTGTACCAACCTTGGTTGCAAATTCGTGCTAATCCAACGCGGGCGCATGCGAATTGTTCCAACAATCTGCAGAAATGATACAGAGGCGAATGATGTTCGATCCAACCCGTTCCGTCGTTCGCCCGCCGCGCCTCTTGAACATGGCCGGCGAAGCCCGCAAGGTCGGCCTGGAGATCGAGTTTGCCGGGATCAGCGCGCAAGACACGGCAAGTGCAATCGCCACGAAATTCGGCGGCACCGTTGAGGAAATAAATCGGCACCGCTATGCGGTGACCGGCACTATCTACGGTGATTTCAGGGCCGAACTCGATTCGCGATATGCTCATCCAGAGGGCCTTCTTCCGACTATTGATGACGAAACATCCGATTGGTTGCGTCGGCTGACGGAACTCGTAAGCGGCACGATCGGCGATACCGGCGCTCTTGTTATTCCGTGCGAGATCGTCACGCCTCCCATTCCAATTGGCGAATTGCCGGCCATCGATGAATTTCTGGCCGAGTTGATGCAGGCCGGCGCAAAGGGCACTGACCAAAGCGTGTTCTATGCTTTTGGTCTCCATCTGAATCCGGAGATCGCGACGGATGATCCGGTGTGGCTCGCTTCAATCGTGCGCAGCCAGATATTGTTGTCAGCCTGGTTGCGTTCCGTCATGGCAATCGACCTCAGTCGATACGTGACGGGGTTTGCCACGCCGTTTCCAAGTGACTACGCCGATCTCGTCTTGCGATCCGACTATCTGCCCACTCAACAGGAGCTGGTTTCAGATTATCTCAGGTTCAACCCGATGCGGGATCGCGAACTCGATCTCCTGCCGCTGTTCGCGATAATTGATGAAGAGCGCATTGCTCAGACCTTACCGAATGAGAAAATCAGTCCTCGCCCGACATTTCACTATCGCCTGCCCAACGCGGCGCTTGAACGACCGGCTTGGTCCGTCGTGCTGGAGTGGAACAGGTGGTGTCTTGTCGAGCGTTTGGCCGACGACAAGGCGGCACTCGAAGCGTTGACCGCAGCGTTCAGCCAGAGCAACACCTCGGCGCAGGATGTCGCCTGGGCCGTCCGCGCCGCGGAATGGCTGGCCCATAGCCTGAATGGATCAGGGACGCCGCGTTAGGTAAATGGCACCGGGAACCAATTTCCAGCTCAGCTGTTTAGATATTGCCAACAGTCCTGGAGAGTCCCATTATGCGCAACGAAAACGATCCCACGAAGCCGACCATTCTGACGACGCGGGAAGCTCGACAAGGCGAAATCAGCGGTCATATGCGCATCGTGCTCGGGGTGTCATTGGCTCTGGCGATAGTTGTTGGCCTAGGCTTTTTCGTTTACTTCCGCTGAGCTTCTTGTTCCGAGCTGTTATCGCGCAGATTGGTGAGTTTCGCGGTTGCGAAATTCAAGCAACGCGGCGCGCCAACCACACTCCGGAAGTATTTGAGCCAGAGCAAAGCTCCACCGCTTGCGTCTTCATAAGGTGCAATACGAGCTTATGGAAACTGCGCGGAACAACGAACAATGACCGAACGTCGCGACATCGATCCACGCGACATAGACCGCCTGCTGGCCGCCTTGACTGACAGGCAGATTGCCAACGTCTTCGGTTGGCATGAGCAGGTGGTGTCCGATTTGCGGTTGTCTCGTAAGAAGCTGCGAGGACACTGATCTGACCCGCAGCGGGGGGCGCCGGTCCGGTGACTACCCGCGAATCAACACGGTCGCCAACACAATCAGGTTAAGAGCTGCCAATACCCAAAACGCTAGGGTCATCCGCTTTTGACGGATGGTGACGGCTTCGCTCAGTTCGCTCATATACAGCCGAACCTCGGTGATGTCGGGCTGGATCCCCTCGACAACGTTCGTTTCGACCTTGTTGGCCGCCTTCTCGACGACATCCACGGCTTCCTCGACGGTCGCTACGGACTCCTCAATGCGTTTGGCGGTATCCGGTTTGGTGTTTTCCGACAAGACAAACCTCCTTTGCATGCTGGAATCGGTCGTATTCAGTGTTACTTGGAACTGTTATGCGAGTTCAACAGGCAACCGGCGGCAGTCCATACCGTATGGTGCGACGGCGCAGTTATTCAGGCAAGTCTGCGTCGTCTTGCCCGCGATAAGGTCGCGTCGCGACCCCGTCCCCGCTGCCTGTCATACCGGCTTCTGTGATCTGTTCGATCAAAGCGGCCCGGCGTACTGGGAAGTCGTCCCGGATCAGGAGTTGCATTCGAGAATATCAGGTCGGACCGGCCCAATTTAGATGAGGCCACAGATGACCGATGCCCGCTTATTGATCATCGCGTCGGTCAACGCCCTCGACGATGTTGCACTTGCTCAGGTCCGCTTGTAGCTGCGGGCAATTGTTGATGCGATGCGAAATGCGAATGCTGGCGATGACGGCTGTGGGTCAAAACTGCTCGTGTGGCCGTCTTGCAGCCTGATGTGTCGATTTCGCAGTTCAAGCATCACTGTCGCCGCGGGCCGATGACCGTTTGTTTGCAAGGGCGGCCACCGGCCAGTATCTGGTGCCGCATCTGCTCAGAGCCGCTGCGGGCCAAACTCTGAAAGGCTCAAGTCAAGCAAATCGCTTCCGCTGTGGCCTCAACTTCGAGCATGGCCGCCAATTTCGGCAACCACCGCTGCGGCCCATTGCAAATCAGCGGTGGGCCACCTGCGCAGAATGAGCCTCTAAGCTTGCGGCCAGGATCGTGTGAGAAAGGCTTCGGAATTGGTCAGCGGTGCCTGCACGCGAGTCTTTGATTACGCCAGAGTCACACTAACCGGGATTGGCCACGAGGAATCAGGCTTAGCAACCGGTCGGCTCTGAGCATACAAGTCTGGGCGGCCGCGTGACCAAAATCTTTGACCTACACTCGCCCGTGTATGGTTGCTAAGCTGACCTCATTGATGAAACGCAATTCGATCAATCGTTGTCGCCGGCACCAACCCGCCAACCCATCTCCCAGAAGTCGGCCTCCAGGCGGGTCGCCTCCCTGAATATAGCAACAAGTTCCGCTTCCCGGGCAGGGGTCAGATAGCGATCTGCAAGCGCATCGAGATGTCCTTCAGCGCTTGTCGCGATCTCCTGGTACGCATTGCCTGAATACTCTGCGATCCAGACTGCGTAGGGGTTCCTGTCGGCAAGTGATCCTGGATAGGTTGCGAGACGCGAAGCGATCTCCGCGTAGCCAATCACGCAAGGTGATAGCGCAACCTTCAAGGTGAGTAGATCGCCGCGCATCCCCGTATCAAGAACGTAGCGCGTATAGGCAAGGGTTTCTGCTGCTGCAGGCGATTGCTCCAGATCTGCCGGCGAAAGCCCCCATCCGGCACAAAGCTTGACGTGCAGGTCCATTTCGACGTCGAGGATCGCGGACAATCCACCAGCTGCCTCGCGCATGTCGGCAAGATTCGGTGACTTGTAGACAGCAAGCGCGTAGGCACGAGCGAACTCGATCAGGAAAAGGTAGTCCTGAACGAGGTAGTCCCTGAACGCGGCCTCGGGCAGGGTGCCGTCAGCCAATCCTTCGGTGAAAGGGTGTTCGGTATACACACGCCATTCATCCGCAGCTTTTTGCTTGAGCTGATCGAAGAAGGACATTGGGGATTTTCTCTCTTTGGCTATCTTCGCGAGGATCAAACAGGCCAGCTTCTGGCCATGGGTTACCATGGCAGAGCGTTAGCTCCCGCGAAATTCCTCATTCAGTCGATCCGTGATCAACATGTGACCGGCCTTGTGGGTGATACAGAGAGGCGGCCTTGCCTTCTCGACAACGGCCTGAGGCGTAACACCACAAGCCCAGAACAATGGGATCTCACCCGCTCGGATATCGGGTTCCCCACCGAACTCCGGTCGATCGGTATCTGCAATTCCGATTTCCGACGGATTGCCGAAATGAATCGGCCCGCCGTGAACGCGAGGAAATCTCGATGTAATTTCGATAGCCCGGATGGCATTCGGCACCGTAAAGTTGCGCATCGAAACGACGAGCTTGCCGCTCAGCCGACCGGCGGGAACTGTGTCGATTGCTGTAAGATAAGTGCAGACTTTCTTGCCTTGCTCGATGTGACGTAGCGGAACACGAGCGTCCAGTAGCGCTGCCTCAAACGAATACGAGCAACCTAAGGCAAAGGCCACAAGATCGTCGCGCCACACATCGCGGATGTCCATTTGCTCTGAGATCTCCGAGCCATCGCGAAAAACACGATAACGAGGAAGATCCGTTCGGACATCCAGATCATCTGCTAGATCAGGAAACCGGGGCTCTCCTGGTAGGCTTCTACTCAAAAGAGGACAAGCTTTCGCATTTGCAGCGCAAAACTCTTCGAACTCGTCAGCCCAATCGACAGGCAAGACAACAAGATTGGCTTGCAGATATCCCGATGCCATCCCGGCCGTCACGGTGTCATGAAGACCCGCACGGATTTTCTTGCGGATCAGCGCAGCCAATCCTTCGTTTAGAACGGAAGCGGCTTTGCCCATCCCATGCGGTTCCAGATTGAAGTGGAAGAAACAGAGTAAACCTTGGTTGGCTGATCATCAACGCAACCATTCTGACCCTTAGGCCAAGTATTTGATGGCCATATGCGGCTCTATGGCGTCAAGAGTCAGAATAGGTCTTGAAATTCAACGGTTCTCACTTGACTACGAATCTGAGAGCGGAGGGCAGGGCAGTCGGCCTCTGCCGGAATTTTGCAGGGATCAGTTCTGCGCTGTAATGCATCGTAGGGCAGTTGGTGCAACGGGCTGCCGCTTAACATGTTGATTTAACATGACCTTACATCGTCATGCCGGAATCATAATCCGCGTGTCGGGGGTTCAAGTCCCTCCTCCGCTACCAATGATTTCATGTCCGACCCGGAGACATGGGTAACACATTGTACCTAAGACATGGGTGACAACCTCGAGCCGAACGGGTTGTCGATAGTTTGTAGTGTTCTTTGTTCCAAGTCTATGTATCCCAGATCATAGTGCATGAATCTCACCAGCCAAATGCCCTCGTCGACCTCCTTTTGCCCGAGGCGTTGGCCGGCAAATACGGTTGAGATATTGCTATTCTAGCGGTGCATGCAGATGCGCCCGCAGTTGGTTACGAGAATGTCACGTTCATGCAGGGGATGGTCGATCTCCGGCAGGCCGTTGTAAGGTCTTGGTGAGGTTGTGTAGACGTCGCCGGGACAGGCCGTATCGAGCCCCTCGTGGCGCCGTTCGGTATTGAATTCGCTTACGACGGTCGGAGCCTCCGACAAACCCGGGGCGGTTCAGACCAAGAGGATAGAGTCTTGGGTATCCAATTCAAACCACGGACAGAGACATTCGCCGCAGAGGTGATCGAGATCGATTTGTCCCAACCGCTCTCGGGAGAATTGATCCAATCGATTCATGATGCGATGGATGCCTATGCGGTGCTGATTTTTCCCGGTCAGAATCTGACCAACGAACAGCACATGGCGTTCACGCAGAGCCTCGGACCGATCGAGCGAGCGATTGGCGTAGGTCTCAGACGACCGGAAGAGCACCGTCTGCCGACCACGTTCGCAGATGTGTCGAACCTGGATAAGGACGGCAAGCCGTTTGCGGCTGACGACCGGAGACGTCAGTTCTCAATCGGCAACCGGCTTTGGCATTCGGACAGCTCGTTCAAGGCGATCCCAGCCAAGTACTCATTGCTATACGCTCATACCATCCCCTCAAAAGGCGGCAATACCGAGTTTGCCGACATGCGCGCTGCCTATGACGCGCTCGACCAGGAAACGAAAGAGCTTTCCGAAGATTTGATCTGCGAACATTCACAGCTCTATTCGCGTTCCAAACTCGGCTTCACGGAATTCACAGACGAGGAAGTCGAGCGGTTCAAACCCGTCCTGCAGCGCCTCATTCGCGTTCATCCCTCGACAGGCCGGAAATCGCTTTATCTTTCATCGCATGCCGGAAAGATCATCGGCTGGCCGGTCCCCGAGGCGCGAGCGTTTCTCATGGACTTGACGGAACACGCCACCCAGAAGGAGTTCGTCTATATCCATGAGTGGTCAGTCGGCGATCTGGTGATGTGGGACAATCAGGCGACGATGCATCGCGCCCGACCGTTCCCGCATCATGAGCCACGGGATGTGCGTCGAACGACTTTGATGGGAGACGAGCCAACCGTCCCACAATGCGTTGCGGCAACAGGCGATTTATGAGAGTCGTTGCCAATCATGCTTTCGTTGCCAGAATGCCTGCCTTATCGCGAACAAGACCATCCGTAACGGGCTGCAACCTGTCTATCGCGCATCGTACCGACTGCAAGTCCACCGACCACAGCGGTTGCAGTATAACCGTCTTTGGCAACAACGCTCACATTGCCAGGTTGAGCCTCGGATACCGCACCAAACATCCCGACGATATGGGCCGGGTCGGAGTGTGCCGTCATTGCTTGTCCTGCGAACGCCGACTGCCATGCATGCAACGCGAGAAGGACTGCAAAATCCGATGGGTCGTACTCGTTGATGCAGACACTGTATCCGCCACAGAATTGAGCGGCGAACCGACCTGCACTAAGCTCCGGCTTTGCCCTCTTTCCAGAGAAATGCATGCCTACTCTGACCGAGAAGATCATGATCGCAGCGCCGCTAACCGACGTCTGGCCTCTCCTGTCAGATCCGGCAACCGTCGCTTCCTGCATTCCTGGGGCGACCCTGTCGGATAACCAAGAGGATGATCTCTGGAGGGGTTCGATCAGCATCAAGTTCGGCCCCACCGTGGCGGTTTTTCGTGGCGAAGCAGAGCTCACGTATGATCACGACAGACATACCTGTACGATCGAAGGCCGTGGCATCGATCAGCGCGGCGCGTCACGGGCACTTGCCAATGGTGTGGTAACGGCTGCTGCAGTTGAGAGGGAAACAGAGCTGGCGGTGGAGGGTGAATACTCCGTTTCGGGACCGCTTGAGACGTTCGCAAATGCTGGCGGCATTCACGTCGCACGTGCACTGCTCGCGGAATTTGCAGCCAATATGTCGAAGCTGACCGAAGTTCCAGGCAGCGAGACGGCAGCTCCCACCCAAGAAACTTCGCCGGCCAATAAACCGGTTGTCGGGCCGACCTTGGCGGGTGGATCAAATGCGGACCGGGCACCGGCAGCATCTGCGGCCGAGCGCAAATCATTGGCATCTCCGTCAGGAGAACTGAATGTTTTCGCGCTCCTTTGGGCGGCCTTCAAATCTTGGATCAGCAATCTTATTGGCAAGAGGAACTAGTCCTAATGGCGAAGTTGAGCACCTCCGACATGCTCGCCCGTGCTTTCGAAGCCGAAGGCGTCGACACCCTGTTTACACTGATGGGTGATGCCAACATGTACTGGTCCACAGCAATGGCCGACCGGCCGGGGATGCGGGTTATTCACGTGCGTCACGAATCCTGCGCGGTCTCCATGGCCGAAGGCTATCACCGGGCAACGGGTAAGGTGGGCGTCGCCTCGACGACCTGCGGTCCGGGCTTCACCCAGATCATGACTTCGCTCGCGATGGCTGCCCGTGCCAATATCCCGCTGGTTGTGTTTGCCGGAGACTCGCCGATCGCTGCCTCATGGTATCTGCAGCAACTCGACATGGCGCCGCTGGCGCTCGCCACAGGTGCACACTACGTGGCCATCAAACACATCGACCGGCTCCTCGACAACGTCCGCGAGGCGTTCCAGGTTGCCGAAGTACAGCGCAAGCCGGTTGTCCTGTCGGTTCCGATGGACATGCAGAAGCTGCCGTGGCCGCATCTGACGGACTACACACCGTCGGCCGAATTGGTGCCGGCGATGCAGCGCCCGCTGCCGGATCCGGCGATCGTCGAGCGTGTCTGCGAAATGATCACTGAGGCCGAGCGACCAATCCTGCTGGCCGGGCGCGGTGCAACATGGTCAGGTGCACGAGAGGCAATCGAAGCGGTTGCCGACAGATCCGGCGCGCTGCTCGCGACCACGCTGCTTGGCAAGGGGTTGTTCGACGGCAATCCATACAACATCGATCTTGCCGGTGCTTTCGCCAGTGACTATGCGCGCGAGCAATTCGCCTATGCAGATCTGGTTATCGGTATTGGCGCCGGACTCGGTCACTACACGACAGAAGGCGGATATCTTTATCCCGCGGCCAAGGTTGTGCAGATTGACACCAATCCTCGCGGATTGTGGCAAGGTCTCAGAACCGCTGATCTGCACGTACGCGCGGATGCCAAGACCGCCGCGGAGGCAATTGCGGTCCGGCTGGAGGCACGCGGCATTCGCAAGATAGGGCTTCGGACCCCGGACATCGCCCAACAGATTGCCGACGACCACCCTGACCGGAAAGAGTATCCTGTACAGCCCGGCATGCTTGATCAGCGCCGCGTCATCGAAGAACTCGACCGAACGATCCCGAAGGACTGGGATATTGTGATTGGCGGCGGCCACTATTTCTCAATCGCGATGACGCACCTCAAAGGGCGCCCCGCCGAGAAGTATCATGTCATCAACGACTTCGGCGCGATCGGCTCCGGGCTCGCCGCAGCGATCGGGGTCGCCCAGGCGCGTGGCGATGGCAAAGTCTGTCTGATCGAAGGCGACGGCAGTTTGATGATGCACGCCCAGGAACTCGATACGATCAAACGCCACGGCATTCGCTTGCTCATGACAATCATCAACGATGGCGGTTATGGCGCCGAGTTCCACAAATTCCGCGCCAATGGCGTCGATCCATCGGGCGCAATCCATGGTCGAGGCGATATTGCCGCGATGGCCCGCGGATTTGGCTTGGCAGGAGCAACGGTCAACGAAAACGGCAGTCTCGACGGCCTTTTCAAAGAGCACCAGCGTTCGAACGTGGCAACTGTTTGGGACGTCATTGCCGACGATTTGATCCCATCTCGCAGCTACCGACGCGTGCACTACGGCGAAGCTTGAAGCTGTGGCGGGCACGAGGAGTGGCGGCCCTGATCAAGCCGCCGTCAGTGCATCAACAGCCGCCAACTGGTCCACGCTGATCACATCTTGTTCCGCTTCGACGTTGTCGCGCACCTGACCACTGTTTTTTGCTCCGGCGATGACAGAGCTTACCGCCTCCTTGGACAGCAGCCATTTAAGCGCCAGATGCGCTGGCGTTGACCCGCACTTTTCGGCAATGGTCTTGAGACCATCGACGACATCCAGGTTGCGCCCAAATGTGTTCGTATCGAACAGGCCGGTGCGTTGACGCCAGTCGTTGTCGTCCAGTGTAAAATCACGGCGGTAACGACCACCGAGCAATCCGTAAGCAAGGCCGCCCCACGGTATGAAGCTCACACCGTGCTCGCCGCACCACGGCAGCACATCGGCCTCCACCTCACGCTGCAATAAATTATAGCAAGACTGTAGCGCATCGACCTGCCCGGCGCGGGCCGCGGCCTGCAAGGCCGGCAGCTCGAAGTTCGAAACCCCGGCAGAACGAATGAGACCTTCACGCTTGAAATCCATCAACGCGCCAAATGCATCTTCGGTCGGCGTCTTTCCATCGTGGCGATGAATGTAATAGAGGTCGATGTGATCCACATTCAGGCGTTTCAGCGAACGCTCCAAGGCGCCTCTGAGGTAGGCCGGATCGTTGTTGGCGCCACTGCCATGCTCGCCGAACAGGATGCCCCCTTTCGTTGCCAGGACGACATCATCTCGCCGCCCTTCAATGGCCTTGCCGACTAATTCTTCTGAACGGCCGGTGCCGTAGACATCGGCCGTGTCAATGTGTGTCACGCCCAGGTCCATCGCCTGCTTGACGAGCCTGACACCTTCGTCCTCATCGACACCGGCGTAAAGATTGTGGCCGCCGACATAGTTGGTACCAAGCCCAATGGTTGAAATGTCGATTCCGGACTGACCGAGTTTTCGCGTTCGCATGGTTGCTTTTCCGAAAGTTGGTTGAACGGGTCATTGACGAATGGAGCCACCTACGAGAGTAGTCTATTCGGCAGCCGTCAGGCGGGGAACGTTCATCGCATGCACATGCGGAAGCACTTCCTTAGCATAGAGGCGTAACATTTCCAGGGTGCGCTCCTGGCCATAGTAGGGTGGATAATGAAGCATCATCGATGTTGCGCCAACCGCCTTGAATTCTTCAATCTTGCGCAACACCGTGTCTGGTGAGCCGTGCAGGATCGTACCATCCATCAGATTGTCGTAACTGAACTGCTCATCGCCGCTCTTGTCGGAGATATCGCCGAGATAGCCACCGGTCTTCGAACCGCCGGCCATGAAGCTCTTCATGTGGTGCGTGATGCCTTCTTCGCTTAGCTCCCGTGCCTTTGCATCAGTCGGCGCAACGAACGTCATGCGGCAGACGTCGACGTCACCGAACGCCGGGTTCTGATTGAGTGGTACCGGTGCCTCAGCCATGTGCTTGCGATAGTGGGCAATGTGCTCGCCAATGACGTGGACGTTTGGCAGCGTGGACTGCATGAGGCCGAACCCATTTCGTGCTGCCGAGGCGATTGACTCGTTGGTGCCGGCGCCCATGTAAAACGGCGGGTGCGGCTGTTGCATCGGTTGCGGGAAAATTTCCCATTCACCGGACACATCGAAGTTGAAATACTTGCCCTTGGCCGACACGCGCTTTTTGTGAAAACCATCCAGGATCAGCGGAATCGCTTCGGCCTGAATCTGACGGCGCTCCTCATAGGAAACACCGAGCCCCTCGAACTCGTAAGGCCGATAACCGGAACCCAAACCGAGCTGAAACCGGCCATTCGACAGAATGTCAACAAAAGCGGCGTTCTCGACAATCCGCAACGGATGGTGCAGCGGTACGACCATGACGGCGGCACCCAACTTGATCACGCTCGTCTTGGCGGCGAGGTAGGACAAATAACTGAACGGGTCTGGCAGGATACCGTACTTGTTGGAGAAGTGGTGCTCCGCTATCCAGACGCTATCGAAACCCAGTGCCTCGATTTCCAGAATTTCACGCGTGACGCGCTCGTGCACTTTCTGGTGCGGGTACGGCTCGGTCGTCGGGTCCGGATGAGATGTATAGAGTATTCCAACTTGCATCACGCGGATCCTTTCATTGGAGGGCTTTGCGCCCATTCTCCATCCCAACAGCCGCTAGAGCAATATCCGACCGGACGGAATCTGGTACCAACCATACCTCATCATCTGCGCGTCGGCGGCCTGCCAAGCGTGTCAATCTAAGGATTCCAGCATGCCAATACTCAAGAACGATCGAATAGAGATCTATTACGAGGAGGCCGGTCATGGCTTCCCACTTCTGGTGATCCCAGGCGGCGGCCTTAATGCGAGGATTCCCTATTTAACGACCCGGACCCCTTTTAATCCAATGGCTGTCCTCAGTAACGAGTACCGCTGCATCGCCATGGACATTAGGAACGCCAATGGCAGCGGCTCCAAGGGACCACTAGAGATCGACCGGCCTTGGGACTCGCACACCGACGACCAACTCCGCCTGATGGATCATTTGGGAATCGACAAGTTCCTGGTCCTCGGGTTTTGCATTGGCGGGCCGTTCATCTGGAACTTGCTTGAACGGGTGCCCGAGCGTGTTGTCGCTGCCGTTCCAGCGACGCCGAGCGGCTTCCGACCGGAAGACCCGAACCGTTTCTTCAACAACAATATGAAGCAATGGGCGCCGACGCTGTGCGAAGAACAGCCCGATATCACAATGGATATGTGCGAGGCCTATCTCGGCAGAATGTACGGCAATCCGGACTTCGTTTTCAGTGTCAGCCGAGAAAGCGTGAAGCGCTGCACGACCCCGGTTTTGGTGATGCCCGATGACACCGACTCCCATCCCTACGCCGTCGCTGAGGAAACCGCCCTGTTGGCACCGAATGCGCAGATGACTTTCTTTCCCTGGAAGGAGCCTCAGGACCGTGTTGAAATGGCCATTCGCCATTTGCGGAGCTTCTTGAAGGCGAACATACCAGTGTAGGCAACCAATCTCTGCACTCGGTAGGGCCAAGCACATTGGGGAGACTACATGGCCCGCGTTCGAGTTCTGAAATCACTAGAAGAACTGAGCAGAGAGGAACGCCATATCGCGGAACAAATCGTCGACACGCCCAAAAGCCTGGACGGTCCCTTCTCGGTCTGGATGCACGCGCCGGAACGGGCTGTGGGCGTCGCACGAATACATCAAAGTTCGCGTAACGCATTGAACTGATCGACATATCCTGACTTATCAATCTTGGCACCGATCACGGTCGTGCGGCCCGACTTCAGGGCAGCGCGCAACGCCGCATCAAGCTGCTGTTCGGTCTCGACAATGGCACCATCGGCTCCAAACCCTTGCGCAAGCTTGTCCCAATATACTCTGCCGATCCCGACTCCGAACCGCGGGATCTGTTTGAGCTGCTGTTTGACCCGGATCAAACCGATTTCCTCATCGTCAAAGACAACACATATGATCGGCAGGTTCTCTTTGATGGATGTCTGGAGTTCCGCAACGGACATCATGAAGCCTCCATCGCCGACAAACGCGACGCATGGCCGGTCGGGATGGGCCAGCTTGGCGGCCAATGCACCGGGGAGTGCATAGCCCATCGAGCCGAGGCCGTTCGATCCGAGGAATTCGCGGGGGCCGTACGATTCCCACTTTTGCACGACGAGCAGACGACTGGCTCCGGCATCGCAGGTCGCGATGGTCTCGCGCGGCAACACGCCCCTCGCCACCTCCATGACACGTTGCGGCGACAGACCGCTGCACGGCGTGTTCAGAGCATCGGTGACAGCTTGGCGATAAAGCGCTGCTGCGTTCTCGCCCCAATCTGAGCCGCCGGCCGTATACTCGGTCAAACAGGCGAGAACTTCGGCAACCGAGCCGGCAATCTCGGCGCCAATCGGCACCGTAGAATCAGCGGTAGGGAATGCCGTGATGGAGAGCACCGGCGCTGAATAGGGCCAAGCCTTTGGCTGCAGCTCAATTGCATCAAGACCGACAGCGATGATCAGATCAGCCTGAGAAATCAGTTTTCGTTCGATCACGCCGCCAATCATACAACCGGCACGCAACGGGTGATCTTCACTTACGACACCCTTGCATTTCGGCGTCACCAGAACGGGGGCACCGAGTTGCTCGGCAAGTCTTGTCAGCTGCCGCGACGACCTGGACCACAGAGATCCGAGACCGGCCAGGATAATCGGTTTGCGGGCCGACGCGATTATTTCCAGCGGAACCTTCAGGCTCGAACGGTCAGGACTGACCTCGACGATCTCAGGCAGCAGCGGCGCAGCGCCCGGATAGTCGCCGGCCTCGCGGGTGGTCTCGGACTGCGGCATGTCGAAATGAACCGGCCCGGGTGGAGCCGCCGTCGTCTCGCGGATCGCCCGGCGCATCTGCTGGCGCACCGACCTGGCGTTGATTGTCGTGCTCCATTTGACGAGCGGACCGTAAAGGGCCAGCTGATCTATTCTTTGACGCAGGCCGACCGCATAGGTGGCAGGATCGTACTGATCCGTAATGGCAATCAAGGGCGCACGGTCGAGACTGGCGTAGGCAATACCATTGACCATATTTGCCGCGCCGGGGCCCCTGGTTGAAAGACAGAGACCCGGCACACCAGTTATTTCACCCCAGGTTGCGGCCATCATCGCTGCAGCGACTTCCTGCTTAAACAGGATAAACCGCATGTCTCGTTGGCGTACGGCATCCATCAGCTCAACGGATTCACCACCCGGATGTCCGGTGACGAACGGCGTACCAATTGCCTTCATCGTGTCGGCAATGACTTCGACTGTGCTTGCCATGTCGTGTTTTCAAGGCTCCCAGCAATCGCCCTACCGGTTACCGCTTACCGCGTGCAGAGCGCAGAAATTCGCTCGCGCCCGCTCCAAGCAGCTTGGGTAGATGGTTATAAATATACTTGCAGCCAGCAGCGCAAATCTCGGCAACCGAGCCCGTCGTTGCCGGCATGCCGGGCGTACGGCCAGCTTCGCGAATGCGCCCCAAGGCATAGTCGATCGCCTGCGCTACTGGCGGCGCCTTCGGGTCGCCGGGATATCCCATCGACTGAGAGAGATCGGACGGGCCGATGAAATGAACATCGATGCCATCGACGCCAAGGATCTCATCGATATTCGCAATCGCTTCATGGTGCTCGATCTGAACGCAAACCAGGGACGCATTGTTTGCCTCGGCCACGAAATCAGTCATCTTGGCTCCGAGCCCCCAGCGATCCGGTCTCGTCCCCGCCGCAAGTCCGCGTTGCGCGCCGGGTCCGAACTTCACCGCCCCCACGGCTCTCTCGGCATCGTCGCGTGTGTTGATACGCGGTACCTGCACACCCTTGACGCCGCGATCCATCATCGACTGGATGTCTTCGGTTGAATTGCTGCGCGGCCGCCCTATCGGCGTAATGCCCGCGGCATCCGCCGCCATGGCCATGACCTCGACATCCGCTGGCCCGATCGACCCATGCTCGCAATCGATCAGGACCCAGTCGAAGCCGGCATGGGCCACCATCTCGACCAATTGCGCACTCGGAAACATCAGCGATACACCGAACGCAGGCTCACCGCGGGCCATCATTTCCTTCATTTCGTTCTTCATGGCGTTCCACGCGTTGGTGAATGGATAGGGCTGGAGCCGCCGCTATCCCATGGCCAAGAGCGCCCAGATCATGTCGGATCAAGGCGCTCTTCGTATTGATCCGGCCCAAGCTGTGGCTCGTGTGATTCAACCGGAACGAGCCGCTACCGACAAGGCGCATTCATACCATCAGTTGGAGCCGCCTGGACCGTTCGAGATCACTTGAACAGCGGCAGATACTTCTTCGAATCTTCAAGCACCTGCCCGTAGTCCGTTTGCCCCTTTTCGTGCGGAACGAAGTGAATGACCTCGCCAAGCTTGCCGATCAGTCGTGTAACGGGCTTGCTCTTCATCAACTCGTCGAATTTCGCCGACATCGCCTTCACCTGCTCGTCGGGCGTATCAGGATGCATGGCGATGAAGCGCGGGGGGTTGTAAGGCTTGAGCCCGAGTTTCTTGGCGTTGGGCACGTCACCGAGAGCGGTTTTTGCACTCTTCGGATACTCGAGATCCGTGGCGTTGACGACCGCATTTGCTTTCTTGGCAAGCGAAACAGCCGTCGATGTTGTCACGGTCACGAGATCGATATGACCGCCCAGGAAATCGTTCACGGCCTTACCGGTGCCGGAATAGGGCACCAGGATCACCCGGTCGATCAGCTTGAGTTGGCTCAATAAACTTGCAGCGCCGAGCGTCTGCGTGATCGTGCCGCCGATCGTCAGCTTCTTACCGCCGGCCTTGAGCTGCTTGATCAGACCGTCCCAATTCGCATAGGGCTTGTCCTTCATCGCCATCACGGTCGGCTTCATGACCGAATAGTAGGCGACGAGCTTGACTTTCGATGGATCGAACGGCGGCTTTTTCTCGAGTAGGGCCGCAATAACCGGCGTAGGACTGGCGAGCAACACGGTGTGGCCGTCGGCGCCTTTATCCAGCATGTATTTCCAGCCGACCGTACCGCTGGCACCGCCCCGGTTCTGAATGCGCATGCCGGATTTGAAAAAGTCGAACCCGACCGATGCCATCACGCGCGCCCAGCGGTCGGTACCGCCGCCGGCACCAAACGGAACCACGGCGAGCACCGTCTTGTCAGGATAGTCCTGCGCCAATGCCTGCCGGTCGGGCCCGAGTGTCATCAAAGCCGCTGCCGCAAACAGCGACGTGACGCCAATTTTCAAAGCTCGTTTCATGCGCTTTCTCCCAGTTTGGTTTCGTTTGGTTTTATTGCGTTTTGTTCGCCCGGTTGTTGCTCCATGGACCATCAATCATCATGCACATCTTGCCGGATCTCATTCATACGCTGGACGATGCGTATGCGCGCGGAAATGTAGGTCAGCACCACGACCGCAATGGCGAGGCCGATCGCCAGCGGGCTCGAAAACAACGCCCCGAGCCAGTCACCGTCATTGATCAGCAGTCCACGCCTCAAGTTCTCCTCCGCCGCCGGTGCGAGCAGGAACGTGATGATCAGTGGCGCCTCGGGAAGGCGGAACAGCCTCATGAAATAGCCAAGCACGCCGAAACACAACATCAAGATCACATCGTAAGGATTGTTCGCATAGGAATAGGAGCCAATCACCGCCATCAGCATGACGATCGGAACAAGCAGCGGTGCGGGCAGTTCGCCAAGCTTGGCGTAGACGAAGGCGAATATGCGTCCAATGCCGAGATTGAAGATGTTGCCGACTAGAAGAATGATGAACAGCGAGTAGATGATCGTCGGGTAGAGTTCGAACATGCGCGGGCCGGGTGTGGCGCCCTGCAACATCAGCGCCGCGCCGATCAGGGCTGCAACCGCGCTGCCCGGGATGCCGAACGCTAACAGCGGCACGAGCGTCGGGCCGACCGTCGCATTGTTGCCGGCTTCCGCTGCCGCCACACCTTCAATCCGACCCGTGCCGATTCCTTTTTCCGGTGAGACCTGCTTGGCGATCCCGTAGGAAAGGAATGCGCCAACTGTTGAGCCGAGTCCGGGCAGCATGCCAACGAACGAGCCGACACCGAGGCCGATCGCCATTTCCTTCCAGCAGCTCAGATACTCCCGGAATGACAACCCCTCGCCGCCGACTTTCAGCAGATTGGTCATTGCCGCGCCAAATTCCCGCGCCCGCCGGCTTTCGCGCAACAATTCGACCGTCTTCTCGATCATCGCGCCCATCGCGAAGATGCCGACGACAAGCGGGATGAGGTGGATGCCGTCGGAGAGCCAATAGAGGCCGAACGTGTTGCGCGTGACCGAACTGATCGGATCAGTCCCGATTGTGCCGAGGAACAGTCCGATCGCTGCCGCGAGCATGCCCTTGGCGAGGTGGGGACCGCTCAGCGCTCCGAGCAGGCAGACGGCGAGCACCATCAGCCAGAACCGTTCCGGCGGGCCGAATTGCAAAGCGACCAGCGCCAGAGCCGGTGCGACCAGGATCGTGATGATGTCGCTCAGAAGGTCGGCGGTCACCGATGCGTAAAGCGCTATCAGCAGTGCCTTGCGCCCCTGCCCGCGCTGCATCAGCTTGTAGCCGTCGAATACGGTCGCCGCCGCTTCCGAGGTTCCCGGTGTGGCAAAGCTGATCGCTGAAATCGAACCGCCGTATATCGCGCCCTTGTAGAGCCCGATGAGGAGGCCAAGCGCCTCAGCCTGGCCCATCGTGAAGGTAAGCGGTAACATCAGCGCGACCCCGGTGGTCGCCGTCAGCCCAGGCATGGCGCCGACGCCGACACCAACGAACACGCCAATCGCGAGCCACATCAGGGTCTTGAACGTGAAGACTAGGTGAACCGCTTCGAAGAAGGCGTCCGCATTGAACATTCAGAAGCCCTCACAATCCGAGTACATGGCTTGGCAGTTCGATGCCAATCAGCCGGAACAGCACGAACAGTACGCCCGTAATCACCAGCCCGGCGGCAATCGCACCGTACCAGGGCCTGAAGCCGAGCAGGAAAACGGCTGCCGCCATAAAGGCCGGGGTCACGAGCAGGAACTCGGTTTGCCAGGCGATCGTGAAATATAGGTAGCACAGTCCCATCGTGCCGGCGGCGATGATCCAATCAATGCCCCGCACCGCGGCCATCTCCGGTTCGCTCTCACTGCGCTGCGCATCGAAAACCATCGCGACAGCACAGACCAATATCGCGATCACTGAAACGGCGGTGAAGAAGCCGAGCCGAAAGCCGTCACGCAGTGTCTGGAACGTCCATTCGCTGTTTGCAAGGTAGATCAGCAGCCCGACCCCGACCACTGCCAAGCAGGTAGCAACACCCTGATTGGTCTTGATCCAGGGAACGGTGCTCGCCCCGCCGGATTTGTGCTTTTCGTCGACGTCCGGTTCTGCCAACTCAGTCCTCCCGATCGCGGCCAACGGCGATTTCCCGCCATCACCGCAGCCGCCCCTTGCCCAGTGGCTGCCGTTCTTCATTGCTAATCTTACTGTATGGAGTTGCAGACGTCCGGATTTTTCTCGATCGAACGAAGACTTCCTGGCCTCATGCGCTCCGGGCATATGAAGACCTACCCGTCTCAGGCGCATTTCGCACCGCACGGCTCGTTCCAATCAACGCGTGATCACAAGCTTGCCTGTGACCCGTCGTTCGGCCATCTGTCTAATCGCTGCTTTGGCATCTTCGAGTGCAAAAGTCCCGCTGATGTTGGGCACGAACTTCCCCTCACTGAAATGTGTCAGCAAGTGCGTTAGGCGCTCACGTGTGTCGGCCGGAAAACGCCGGCTGTGCTCACCGAAGATAACGCCGGTGACCGAGAAGTTCTTGACCAGGATCATGTTGGCAGCCACCGACGGGATATCGCCGGATGCGAAACCGATCACCAGAATGCGCCCCTCCCAACCGATGCAACGAACCGATTGCCTGAATGCGTCGCCGCCGACTGGGTCAAACACCACATTAACGCCGGCGCCTCCGGTCAGTTCACGAACGGCGTCGCGAAGATCGGCGTCTCGATAATTCACAAGCTCATCTGCTCCGCAGTCTCTCGCAATAGCGAGTTTTTCAGCGCTGCTCGCGGCTGCAATCACTCGGGCGCCGATGTGCTTGCCGATCTCGATCGCGGCCAATCCGACACCGCCGGCCGCCCCCAATACGAGCAATGTTTCGCCCGGCTGCAATCGTCCACGATGCTCCAGTGCAAAGTGTGCTGTACCGTATGCGACCGGAAACGCCGCAGCCGTCACGTCATCCATGTCGCCCGGAATGGGCGTTACGATTGCTCCTGGAACAACGGCCTCATCGGCATGCGCGCCGCCAAACCGGGCAAACGCCATAACGCGGTCGCCGGGCCGCACATGTTCGACGCCCACAGCGCACTCGAGCACTTCGCCTGCCAGCTCCAAGCCGGGAACGAACGGCAATTCCGGCTTTACCTGATATTTGCCTTCCGCCATCAGGATATCGGGAAAGTTTATGCCCGAAGCCCTGACCGCAATGCGCACATCTCCATCACCGAGAACCGGAGCAGGCAGCTCACCGACTTCGAGGTTAGCGATGGATCCGAGTTCGCGGCAGAGTAAGGCACGCATGTCTTACGTCTCTTGATCGTAGCAGTCTCGCACGAATGCCAGGCAGCGTTCCACATCGTCGGGCTGTTTCAGATGGAGGTTACCAATTTCGGCCAGCATCAAGCTTTCGAACAGACTTGGATTGTAGTCCGACCGATCTATGATGCGGACACCTTCCAAAAAGCTGCCGAGAGCGCTCACGAGCCTTCGTCCGTATCGCCCGATGCAACAGTATTGGCGAGCGCACGCAACTCCCGCCGCATCAATTTTCCGGTCACGGTCAGAGGCAGGCTCTCGACGACGTTCATTCGGTCGGGAACCTTGTACCGGGAGAGGCGCTCACGACAATGTGCCAGCAGCTCCTTGGTGTCGACCATCCTGCCCGGTTTCAGAACGACGAATGCGACAATGATCTCGCCACGGTCGGCATCTTCGCGACCGGTCACGCCGGCAAGGCCGATAGCTTCGTGCTGTTGCAGGGCCTCTTCCACTTCGGCGGGCGACACGTTGATCCCTGACCGCTTGATCATTTCAGAACGGCGCCCGACAAAGTGCATGGCACCTTCTTCATCAAGCCAGCCGAGATCTCCGGTCTTGAAGTAACCATCTTCTGTGAATGTCTCGGCGTTGAAGGCCGCGCTCAAACCATCGTAGCCGCGTGTCAGGTAGCCGTGCACTTCAATCTCCCCGACGCTTCCGGAGCGCAGCAACTTACCCGATTCAGGATCCCGAATGCGTACGTTGACGCCTGGCAAAGGAGGCCCCTGCGAGGCACTGCGCTTCTCAAGCGGCCAATCGCTTGGCGTCACGCAACAGTTGCCGTAGTTTTCCGTACCACCGTAGATGTTACAGATGTCGCTCGCGCCCAACTCAGTTGCGGCCTTGACGATATCCTGTGGCGCGCCGATCGTTACGCCGGTTCGGAGAGATGCCGTTCGACTTGGAGCAAAGTCCGCATGCGCGGTCAGTGCATTGGTGATCGCAGGGAGCGTGTAGATCGCCGTACATTGCTCACGCTCAATGAGATCCAGTGCGCCGCCTGACTCGAAATGACCCTGCAGTACCAGCGTCGCACCATGGGTGAACGCCGCTGGCAGCGCGTTGACAGCCCCATACGACCAAAACAGAGGGATTGAGACCAGTACGCGATCGCCGGGCACGAGCCCCTGCCTCTCACCGATATTGAAGCCGTTCTCAATGGTCGCATAGTGATCGAGCGGAACCGCTTTTGGGCGACTGCTGGAACCTGAGGTATAAACGATGATTAGCGGATCAGCGGCACTCGCGCGCTCCCCGGGCGGGAGTTGGGCAACCAGATCACCTCTGCCCCGCAGCAATTTGTAGTCATTCATGCCCGCCGGTGCTGTCTCACTGATCACGACGCATGTCTCCAAAGACGGCATTCTGCCCGCCTCTGACATGCGTGTAATATTGCCGGCAAAATCCTGATCGCCAAAACGGTCGATGAGAAACAAGTGGCGGATACCGGAATCATTGATCAGGAATTCCAACTCGCTCGCTGTCGACCACGTGCTGAACGGCACAACGACGGCACCCAGTGCCGCTAACGCAAAAAATATTTCCAGCCATTCGATACGGTTGTTCGAAAGTAGGCCGACACGATCTCCACGCCGAATGCCATCGTCGCCAAGGCGCCCGGCGAGGCGACTGGATATGCTGTGAAGCTCGGCAAACGAAACGCGACAATCGGCACTTGTCGCGGCCAACGCATTCGGCGCGCCGTCGGCCTGCTCTTGGAGCAGTTCAAACATTGTACGGCTGTATGGAGCCTTCATGGGAGCCTGCTATAGTCCTCAAGTCATGGCCGTCACATCTCGGCTGCGACATCAACTTGAAGCTTAGCAGTGTGGCGGCCGGGCGTCGCGCCACACGCTGATATCTGAGAACGGAGAACGCGTGCCCCTTGAGATTTCTCAACCTGCGCCTTTTGTGACTCAAGTCGTCATCGACAATCAGGCAAAGCGCAACGCCATGTCACGCGAAATGATGAAGGAGTTGGCAGACCTCTGGGACTGTCTCGCCTCCGATCCGGCATGCCGGGCCATTGTCCTCACCGGCGCTGGTGACAAAGCATTCTGTGCCGGTGCCGACATTGGGGGCGATCTATCAGTCTCTCACGACACCGCCTGCACCATTAATCGCGCACTCCTTAAAACAACAACTTACTCCAAGCCGATCATTGCGGCCGTCAACGGAGATTGCGCCGGCGGCGGCATGGAATTGCTGCTTGCGACCGACATTCGTATTGCTGCCCCGCATGCGCGATTTGGTTTGCCGGAGGTCAAGTGGTCGATCTATCCCTTCGGCGGTGCAACGATCAAGCTTGCCCAACAGATCGGCCATGTTCATGCAATGGATCTGATCCTCACAGGCCGACTAATTGATGCGGAGGCAGCTCAGCAAATCAATCTCATCAATCGCGTGGTCGAGGCTGGATCAGTTGCCGATGCCGCGATTGAGACTGCCGGAGCTATCGCAGCCAACAGCCCGGCAGCAGTGCAGGCTGTCAAGCGTCAGATGAGTGACATCATCGCGGACACGGCAAGGGCACGCGAAGAAATGGATCAACAGCTAGGCGACGACGTGCGCACCAGTCCGCATTTTGCAGAGGGCGTTGCGGCGTTCCGCGAAAAGCGCCGGCCCAATTATGACGGATGAGCTTGATCTTGCCGGTTTGTTAATGGCCGGCGACCGAATTGCCTGGTCCGGTGTGGCCGTCGAGCCGCTTCGCCTACTTGAAATTCTCGAGGCACAGCTGGACCGCGTGCCGGCCAACGTTGCAGCGCTGCTCAACATCTCCGTTGCAGACGCAATCGATGCCGAAGCCTTATGCCGGGCCATGAAGGTTGCTGCTGTTGGCGGCTCTGTCACCAACCGACGATTCCGCGATGCCGGTGGGTTTGACGTACTGCCCGTCAACTACTTCATGCTGCCGGAACTGGTGAGCCAAGGCACTGTCGAGCTGAATTGCATCTTCATTCAGGTGGCACCCGATGGGCGGGCGTTCAACCTATCACTGATGGTCGATCATTTGCCCGAAGCGATCCCGAAGGCGCGTGTCGTGGTTGCTGAGGTCAACGATCGACTGCCGGTCACATTTGGCGACACGCAGGTTGAACGCGAGCACATCGATCATGTCCTGCATGTCTCGCGTCCGCCCCTCGAAATTAACTCGAGACCGTCGCGCGATTTGGAACGGGAAATCGGTCGACACGTTGCCCGATTGATCCGAGACGGTGACACGCTTGAGGTCGGGCTTGGCTCACTGCCGGACGCGGTGCTTGAATGCCTCGGCGACAAACGCGATCTCGGTGTGCATTCGGGCACTATTGGCGACCGTGTAAGTGAATTGGCCGAAGCCGGAGTCATTACGAATGCCAGAAAACCGATCGACACCGGCAAGTGCGTCACGGCAACGTTGCTCGGATCGAAAGGACTGTATAAATGGGCGCATCTAAATTCCGCGCTGGAAATCCGGTCACCGAGATACACACACGACATCGCGGTTCATGCGCGAATTGAAAATTTCGTGGCAATCAACTCCACACTTGAAGTGGACCTGACAGGACAGGTCAACTCCGAAACCGTTGCAGGGCGCCATGTCGGCGTCATAGGCGGCCAATCAGATTTCATGCGGGGAGCGCAACGCTCTCCCGGCGGCCGAAACATTCTCGTTCTGGAGTCGACAGCTCGTAAGGGTACAGTCTCCCGAATTGTTGGAAGTCTCTCAGGCGGAATCGTCAGTGCGTCGCGCGCTGAGGTGGACTTCGTCGTAACAGAGTACGGCATTGCCGAGTTACGGGGGCGAACTCTTGAAGAACGTTCTCGGGCCCTGATTGCAATCTCGCACCCCGACTTTCGCGCAGCGCTACTCAAGCGCTTGTCAGAGGGCTTCGTTTGAGAGTTCTGCTCCACTGCCGGGGCATCAACGTCTAAGATGTGGCCAATTCGCTTGCCGTACTCGGATAAGCACCAGCCGCCTGCCTATCACTCACTCCGCCGGCATCGCCTTCTTGGATTCCCCTGACGGCCAGCCGCCGGCAGGATCCACCCTGCGCACGACGTCGGCCGGCCGGCTAGGCGCCTGCCGTCTCCAGGGCTCGGACTTGAACCAGGCGGTGAGATAGGCCACCGCGATCATGGTCGCCATGCCACCGAGGTTGACGGCGGCAACGCTGAGTGTAGTCCGCCCGATGACGTTGAGCAGGGCACTGGCCGAAAAGGAGAGCACGAGGCCCAGCAGGAAGATCGCAAGCGACTGCTGGCCGACCTTGCAGATCACCCGCACGAGCGGGCCCTTGAGATAACGTCCGCCCTCGCCAACGGCAACGAAGGCCAGGTAGGCAAGCGCCAGAAAATGCAGGAAGCGGAAGATGCCCTGATGCGTCTTGTTGATCACCGGATGCAGCCAGGCACGCGTGTCGCTGAGCCAGGGATACGCCTTGAGCAGCGGCTCCCATTCGAGCGGCAGGCAGATCGCCAGATAGATTGCCGCGGCGATGACCAGGCGCAAATCCCATTTGGGCGCCGGCAGCCAGCCGCGCATGAAGGCAAAACCGGTAAAGAATATGATCTGCCAGGAGAACGGGTTGAAGAACCACTCATCATCACCCCACGGCACACGCGACAGATCGAGTACGTTGAACGACGCAAGCAGCCAGGTGGCAACCACCGCACCCATTGCCAGCCATTTGCTGATCCGCTCGAGCGCCATAATCAGCGGTATGAAGGCCAGGATGACAAGATACATCGGCAGGATGTCGAAGAACGGCGGCACATAGGTGAGCGTCAGCAGGCCGACCAGTGCATCGCGGGCATGCTCGTTGAAGAGATGCTCCATCATCAGGCCACGAACGTAATCCTCGCCGGTCTCGAGATGACGGTCGATGAGCACCATGATTGCCGTGCACACCAGGAACACGGAAATGTGCGCCCAATAGACCTGCCAGATCCGGAATAGGATCCGTGCCGTGCCGATCAAAAAGCCGGCCCGCGAAAAGACCGAGGCAAAGGCAACGGCCGATGCCATGCCGGAACAGAACACGAAGATTTCGGCGGCATCGGAAAGCCCGAAACGCGCCGGAATGTAGAGCGCCCAGGGGTTGCCGAAGATGTGGGCAACGAAGATGATGAACAGGCAGACGCCGCGAAAGAAATCAAGGCGCACATCGCGCTGGCGCTTGGCCTGACCTGTCGAAGCAGTTGTCATCGATTCTTCTTGGAAGTTGACGGAACCTACCGGTTAATCGAGCCCTATCTAATCGACAGCTGGCGGTCTCTTAATCTCGAGACACGCGAACCCAAGCTCATTTCTTGCCGACCAGCCGCGGCCATTTGCGATCTGCCGTTTTGACGTAGCCTGCCGGATCCTTGCTCCACAAGCGCTGTACGCCGCGGTCGTAGTTGAGATAGAGCTTGCCGTCGCGGATCGCCCAGGCATCGGGCTCGATCTTGACCAGATAACCCTGCGCCACGCCGTAGGCACAATAGCCGCCGTAGGCCGGCATGTACTTCTGCGGGTCGGCAGCGAACTTGTTCTTGTTTTCCTCGCTTGCAAAGCGCCATTCGACACCGCCATGCATCAGCGACAGCTCCTTCGAGCCGCGCACCGGCCGCCCCTCGGTGAAATAACCAACCGGATCGTAGCCCTTGATGGCGACGCCCTTGAGACCGATCGTGTTGATCCGCGATTTGGCCTCGGCGGTCGAAATACCGCCTGACAGTGGCACACTGACGGCAGTTAAGGTTGTCACCAGCGCGAGCACGACGGCCCACCAAATCACCGTTCCTGAATACCGGCTTGAATGCGACCGCCCAATCTGCATCTCTCGACGACTCCACATTTGCCGCTCATATCCCATGCCGCATCTAGGGCACGCTCGCTGAACGGGATTGCATATTTCATCCGCTGAATATCGGATCCGCAGCAAGCCCTGGCCGAGACGGCTTCGAGCGCAGGTGACCTGAATGGCTCTCAAAAGGGACAGATTGATGGAACACTGTCCATTCACAATGAAGCGAAGTCGTTTTGACTGGGATTGGGGCACAGTAGATCAGAGCAGTGAAAAACGCCCGGCAACCTCTGGACGCGGGTTGTTACGACATGTTCTGGTTCGCCAGCACGCCAATGGAACGACCGGAAGCATGTTGACAGTCCCCGGCCGGTCACAAAGTTTTTGCTTCCGGGACAACAACTTGGCCTGTAGGATTCGGTTCCGGCCAAACCCCGGCTTGGCCGGCCGAAACCTGCCTTCGAAACCTGAGCGCCCCTGATGAGCGATCAACTGATCACAGTCCTCATCCCCGTCCTGAACGAGGAGCACAACGTTCGGGCACTCGCCGATCGATTGCCCCAGGAACTCGATCCGCTGGCGCTCTCCTGGCGCGTACTCTTCGTCGACGATGGTTCGAGCGACGGCACACTCGAGGCGATTCGGTCACTCAATCAACGGGACAAACGTTTCAGCGCGATTTCGCTCAGCCGCAACTTCGGTAAGGAGATCGCAATTGCTGCCGGCCTGCGTCACGCCCGGGGCGATGCCTGCATAATCATGGATGCCGACCTGCAGCACCCGCCGGACGTCCTCAAAACCTTCATCGCACGCTGGCGCGAGGGTTTTGACATCGTCTACGGTCAACGCCTCGACCGGCGCACCGACGGGCCGGTCTACCGCTTTTTCGCGCGCCGCTTCTACAAGCTGTTCAACGCCCTGGTCGACAGCGATATTCCGGAAGGTGCCGGCGACTTCCGGTTGCTCTCGCGCCGTGCCGTCGACGCAATGAACCAGCTCAGCGAGAACTCGCGCTTCAACAAGGGGCTTTATTCCTGGATCGGCTTCAAGTCGGTCGGCGTGCCCTATACCGTGCACGACCGTGTGCACGGGCGCAGCCGCTGGAGCATGCGGCGCCTGATTTCGTTTGCGATCGACGGCATGACGTCTTTCACGACACTGCCGCTGCGCGTCTGGTCGCTGCTTGGCCTCACTATTTCATTGGTCGCGCTGATATACAGTTCCGGTTTCCTGATCAGGACGCTTCTTTTCGGCGCCGACACGCCGGGCTTTCCGACGTTGATAATTTCCGTGATGTTTTTTGCCGGCGCGCAGCTGATCTCGCTCGGTATTCTCGGTGAATACCTTGGCCGCGTTTATGAAGAGGTCAAGAACCGGCCGCTCTACATCATCGCCGATGAAGTTGGCGATGCGATCTGCGCGCCGCGCACGGCGCATCGCGACAGCGTGGCGCCCGCGTCGGCCGCACGGCGCGAGTTCGTGGCAACGACGAGAGAGCCGGCAACGCCGCAATGATCATCCTGTGCGCCGATGATTACGGCCTGTCGCCTGGTGTATCGCAAGGCATCCTGGAACTCGGCGAAGCCCGTCGACTGTCGGCAGCCAGCGCCATTGTAACGTTCGAAGATTGGCCGCAATGGGCCGAAAGGCTCGGGACACTCAGGTCGAACATGGCCCTCGGGTTGCATCTCAACCTGACAGGCGGCCGGCCGCTGACCACACCGCCCGCAGGGCTGGCCCTCGCACGCGATGGCCAATTCCCTGGGCTTGGCCGCCTGGTCCGCAGTGCCCTCTTCAAGGGACTGCGTTTGACAGCTCTTGCCGATGAAATCTCAGCCCAGATCGAGCAGTTTCGTGTTCATATGGCGGGCCTACCGGATTTCATCGACGGCCATCAGCACGTCCACGGCCTGCCGACCATACGTGCCGCATTGATCGATGCCATTGCCGGTTTCGACTGGATCGCGCCGCCACTGGTGCGCCTTCCTTTCAATACACGGGGCAACCGTCCCCGACCAAGCCTGAAGGCGGGCGCTGTGCGCGCCCTGACCCGCGGCCTCGACGGCGAACTTGCACGAGCGGGACTGCCGAGCAACGATACGTTTGCCGGATTTTCGAATTTCGATCCGGCCGCCGATTGCGCGCGAGAACTCGCCGCCGCCCTGGCCGATGGCGGTCGCTGCCATCTCGTAATGTGCCATCCGGGCCTTGCCGATGATCGATTGGCCGAACGCGACAACGTTACCGTTGAACGCCGTGTGAACGAATTCGACGCACTGATGAACATGCCCGACCTCCTACAGCGCATCTGGCACCCAGAGCGCAATCCGGCCGGCGTCATCGACTGGCTGGAGTGCCGGGCACCATGACCAGCAGCCACCAGCGAGGCCCGGCCCGGACATCGCGACTGCGCCACTACGGCGGCTTCCTTCTCGCCGGCACGGCAGCCTTCGTTGCCGATGCCGGTGTGCTATCAGCGCTGACCGATGGCCTCGGCTTGTGGCCGGTCACGGCGCGCCTGTTTTCGATTATGGTCGCCATGGTGGTTTCCTGGCAGATCAACCGGCGCCTGACGTTCGCGGTCCAAGCGCCGTCGAGCCTCCGGGAATTCAGCCGCTTTGCCGCCGTCTCGTGGACCGCTCAGGTCGTCAATTACGGGACGTACGTTGCAATGCTCGCCTGGCAGCCTGACTTATGGCCTGTGTGGGCAGTTGCTGTTTCCTCGCTCGTCGCAATGATCGTGTCCTATACTGGCTTCCGGTTTGGCGTGTTCGCTCAGCGCTCCTGAATATGCCATCGCGCCACCTATGAGAGATCGCACAGAATGCCGCCTGTTCTCGACCGTGCCCGTGACCTGCTAGCCCATTATCAGGTCTTGTTCTGCGATGTCTGGGGCGTCGTGCACGACGGCCGGCAGGCCTACGTGGAAAGCTGCGCCGCACTCATCGAATTTCGCGACCGTGGCGGCACCGTCATCCTGGTCTCGAATGCGCCGCGCATGCCGGATGCTGTGCAGAGAGTGCTCGGCGAAAAGCGCGTGCCGGAAGCGTGCTGGGATGCGATCGTCTCGTCAGGCGCCATCGCCCGCCGGCATGCAGCCTCGTGCGCGTTCCAAAAAATCCATCACATCGGCCCGGACCGCGATCTCGATATTTTTGCGGACAGCGGTCTCGAACGCGTCGAACTCGAGGCCTCACAGGCGATCTTCTGCACCGGCCTGATACGTGATCGTGAGGAGACGGGTGACACTTACCGGCCGCTGCTCGAGCGCGCGCTCGTCCGCGATCTGCCGCTAATCTGCGCCAACCCGGATCTCGTTGTCGACGTCGGCGGCACCATGCTGCCCTGCGCCGGCGCCATTGCAGCCGTCTACGAAGAAATCGGCGGCGAGGTCTACTGGGCCGGCAAGCCGCACGGGCCTGTCTATGAGCATGCGCATGCGCTGGCCGAGAACCTGCGGGGCGGAGGTACGATCGCCAGATCCGAAATCCTGGCGATCGGCGACGCACAACGCACCGACATCGCCGGGGCCGCGAGCTACGGGATCGACAGTATCTTCATCGCCCAGGGCATCCACCGTGACGAAATCATGCCAGACGGCTCAATATCTGAGCTGCACCTCAATACACTCTTCAGCGATGATGCACCGCAGCCGATCGGCGCCATGACGACACTCAGGTGGTGATGGAAGATTGCCAATCTGCTGACGGAGATGCGCAAACCCGATATTAGGAGTGATCCATCGGCTCCATGCAGACCTTACAGGAACCGTCGACATGACAACGTTGCTTCTGACGCATCTCTGCTTCGTCGAACACGACACCGGCCCCGGCCACCCCGAGCGGCCCGATCGCATGCGCGCGCTCGACAAGGTCTTTGCCGAGGATCGGTTCGCTTCCCTCGTCCGCGATGAAGCGCCCCTGCGCGATGATTGCGAGGAAGCGATCCTGCGTGCTCATCCGGAACACTACGTGACAGGCATAAAGCAGGCACGCCCTGGCCCCGGCGAGCCTTCGGTGCGCCTCGATCCTGACACCGTGCTTTCGGCCGGCACCTGGGAGGCGGCGCTCAGAGCCGTCGGCGCCGGTCTCGAAGCCGTCGACCGCGTGCTCGACCCCGATGACGATATTTCGAATGCCTTCTGCCAGGTCCGCCCCTGCGGACACCACGCCGAGACGGCGCGGGCCATGGGCTTCTGCCTGTTCTCGAACGCGGCGATTGCTGCCATGTATGCGCGCGCCAATAAGGGCGCCGAACGCGTTGCCGTCATCGACTTCGACGTACATCACGGCAACGGTACACAGGACATCTTCTGGTCGGAAAAGAACCTACACCTCGGCTCGACCCACCAGATGCCGCTCTATCCCGGCACCGGTGCGCTCAGTGAGGAAGGCGTCGGCAACATCTGCAATGCACCGTTGCGGCCAAACGACGGCGGTGGGCCGTTCCGCGAAGCGTTCAACGAGCGCATTCTGCCGGCCCTCAACGATTTTGCTCCCGATCTGATCATCATTTCCGCCGGCTTCGATGCCCACGAGGCCGACCCGCTCGCCAACTTGCGCCTCGTCGAGGATGATTTTGTCTGGGCAACCGACAAGCTGATGAACGCAGCCGTGCACCATTGCGGCGGACGCATTGTTTCGATGCTGGAAGGCGGTTACGATCTCGGCGCGCTGGCCCGTTCGGCTGCCGGCCATGTCGAACTCATGATGGGTGCCTAACCGGTGCCTTTACCGCCAGCCAGGGAATGAACATTGGTGGAACAGATGGCCGAAGCCAAGCACGCTGACATCAAGGACATGAGCTTCGAGCGTGCGCTCAAGGAACTCGAGGCGATCGTCGGGCGACTCGAACGCGGCGATGTTGAACTCGAGGAAAGCATCACGATCTACGAACGCGGCGAGGCGCTGCGCAGCCATTGTGACAGGCTACTGAAACAGGCCGAAGCCAAGGTCGAGAAACTGACCGTTGGACTCGACGGCGCACCGACTGGCGCAACACCGCTCGATCGACCCGAGCAATGAGCGTGGTTTGCGTCAAATCGTGGCGCCCTGACAACAAGCCGTGATCGCGGCTTTATTTTTCCTAACCTTGCACTTAACTCGAAAACATGATGTGACAAGTCCTGACGCGTTAGCGGCGCGGTTGGCAGGGTCTGCCGGCTTGATTTCGCCATTGGCATCCCTGTGATGCCCTATCAACGCATTGCGACGAACGGCTGACGACGAACAATGACAAAGACTCCCCTGCTCGATACGATCAACCTGCCGAGCGACCTGCGCAAGATCGCACAGTCCGATCTCAAGCAGGTCGCAGACGAATTGCGCCAGGAGACGATCGATGCAGTATCGGTGACCGGCGGCCACCTTGGCGCCGGCCTTGGTGTTGTCGAACTCACCACCGCCCTGCACTGGGTGTTCGATACGCCTGAAGATCGGCTGATCTGGGATGTCGGGCACCAATGCTATCCCCACAAGATCCTGACCGGGCGCCGCAACAGAATCCGCACTCTGCGCCAAGGCAGCGGCCTTTCAGGTTTCACCAAGCGCTCCGAGAGTGAATACGACCCGTTCGGCGCCGCCCATTCATCGACATCGATCTCGGCCGGTCTCGGCATGTCGGTCGCGCGCGACCTCGCCGGCAAGGACAACAACGTCGTCTGCGTGATCGGCGACGGCGCGATGAGCGCCGGCATGGCCTATGAGGCGATCAACAACGCAGGTGCCCGGAACGAACGCCTGATCGTCGTGCTCAACGACAACGACATGTCGATTGCACCTCCAACCGGGGCCCTCTCCCATTATCTCGCACGGATTACCTCGAGCGGCACGTATTTCTACGTGCGCGACATCGCCAAGCAACTCGCCAAGCGCCTGCCGAAGACCTGGGAGCGCCGCGCCGCCCGTGTCGAGGAATATACCCGCCACCTCTGGCAGGGCGGAGCTTGGTTCGAGGAGTTGGGCTTTTACTATGTCGGCCCGATCGACGGGCATGATCTCGACCAATTGGTGCCGGTCCTCAAGAACGTGCGCGACGCCCAGCAGGGGCCCATCCTAGTCCACATCGTCACCCAGAAAGGCAAAGGCTACCAGCCAGCCGAAAACTCCGCCGACAAGTATCATGGCGTGAGCAAGTTCGACGTCATCACCGGCAATCAGTACAAGGCCCCGCCGAACGCGCCGAGCTATACCAAGGTTTTCGCGCAAAGCCTGATCCAGGAGGCACGCAAGGACGACAAGGTTGTCGCCGTCACGGCGGCGATGCCGTCAGGCACCGGCCTCGATCTGTTTGGCCAAGAGTTCCCCGAGCGCACATTCGATGTCGGCATCGCCGAACAGCACGGCGTGACGTTCGCTGCCGGACTTGCTACCGAAGGCTTCAAGCCGTTTGCCGCGATCTATTCGACTTTCCTGCAGCGCGCCTACGACCAGGTCGTTCACGACGTCGCGATCCAGGGATTGCCGGTGCGTTTCGCGATCGATCGCGCAGGACTGGTCGGCGCCGACGGGCCGACGCATGCCGGCTCCTTCGATGTGACTTATCTCTCCTGCCTGCCGAACTTCGTCGTAATGGCAGCAGCCGACGAGGCTGAATTGCGCCATATGGTGGCAACCGCCGTTGCGATCGACGACAGGCCCTCTGCCTTCCGCTATCCGCGCGGCGAAGGTGTCGGCATCGATCTGCCCGACGAGGGCATTCCACTCGAAATCGGCAAGGGCCGGATCGTGCGTGAGGGCTCGTCGATTGCCCTTCTCTCGCTGGGCACGCGCCTCGAGGAAGCGCTTGCCGCTGCCGACCTGCTTGGTGCGATGGGCTGGCCGACGACGGTCGCCGATGCTCGCTTCGCAAAACCCATCGATCGCAATCTGATCCGCGAACTGGCACGCAATCATGAAGTCCTGCTGACCATTGAAGAAGGCTCGATCGGCGGTTTCGGTTCGCACGTGCTCGGCTTCCTGTCCGACGACGGCCTGCTCGACGGCGGCCTCAAGGTGCGTACACTGGTGCTGCCCGACACCTTCATTGATCACGACAAGCCGGAAAAGATGTACGAAGCAGCCGCACTTGATCGCAACGGCATTGTCGCAAAGGCGCTCGCAGCACTCGGCAAGGAAGCGACCGAGGACGGCATCCACCGCGCCTGATCGCCGTCCGAGAAGGCCGATGCGCCCGGCCGCAGTTCGAACCATGGTCGAGGCCACGGAAAATTGTCCGCCCTACGGCTCGATAACGCCCTCGTTGCCCGCGGCCTTGCACGCAGCCGATCGCACGGCCAGGACCTCATTCGGCGCGGTTTCGTGCTGGTCGATGGTCGAATTGAGCGCAAGCCGAGCCGGCAGGTCGGCATGGCGCATGCGCTGGCGCTGAGCGACGGCGCACCTGACTATGTTTCGCGCGGCGGCGAAAAGCTTGCCGCAGCGCTTGATGCCTTCGGTTTCGATTGCCACGATGCCAGTGTGCTCGACATTGGTGCATCGACGGGCGGTTTCACGCAAGTGCTGCTCGAGCGTGGCGCAGCCTGTGTCTACGCGATCGATGTCGGCCGTGATCAGCTCGACGGGCAACTGCGCGATGACCCTCGCGTCCGGTCATTCGAAGGTCTCGATGCGCGCCACATCGGCCATGCCGCAATCCCAGCGCGGATCGACGCTGTGGTCTCGGACGTCAGTTTCGTGTCACTGACCAAGGTGCTGGGCCCGGCACTCGAGCGCGTAGGACCCGGCGGCTGGGCAATTGCATTGATCAAACCGCAGTTCGAGGTCGGGCGGGACGGCATAGGCTCCGACGGCATCGTGCGCGATCCGGCCCTGCATGAAGCCGCCTGCCGAAGGATCTCCGACTGGTTCGAGGATTGCAGTTTTGCCACCGCGGGCCTCATCCCCTCCCCTGTTACCGGTCGATCCGGCAATCAGGAGTTCTTGATCGGAGTGCAGCGTGAGCGCGACTGCTGAAACCGTTGAGGTCGTCCGACTCGGCGATCAGGGCGACGGCATAGCCGAGGCGGCCGGCGGACCGGTCTATATCACCGGCGCTCTGCCGGGCGAGCAATGGCAAATCGGCGACGATGGTCAATATGCGCAGCTCACGACTGCAAGCGAGCGCGTCGAGCCACCCTGTCCGCACGCAGCTTCTTGCGGCGGCTGCATGGCCCAGCACATGAGTGAGCCGCTGTACCGGTCATGGAAGCTCGAACGCATCAAGCGGGCCCTTGGCCGTCGCGGCATCGAAGCGGATTTGCATCAGCTTTGGCAGGCGCCAAACGGTTCGCGCCGGCGCGTGACATTTTCCGTCGGCCGAAACGGCGGCACATACGAAATCGGCTTCCAGGCACAGCGGAGTCACAGCGTCACGGCCATCTCGGATTGTCTGATCGCCCGGCCCGAGATCATCGCCAGGCTGGACGTCTTGAGAGATCTCCTAGCCAGTCTCGACCCCGGCGAGACAAACAGCGCCAATATCAGAGTGCATGTGCTCGCTGCGGACAACGGTTGCGATATTGCGATAACCGGCATCGATCCGCCGAAGGATGCGCGCCAGCGCGAACATCTGACAGGCAGAGCTGCTGCCAGCGACATTCTGCGTCTGACAGTCGACGGTGACATCGTCATGCAGCGCGCAGAGCCCGTACTCAACATCGCGGGCTGTACCGTCGCCATCCCGCCAGGCGTCTTTTTGCAGGCGGCAAAGGTTGCCGAGATCGAGATGGCCGAGGTTGTCATCAAGGCGATCGGCCGGTCACGAACGGTTGCCGACTTGTTTTGTGGGATTGGCACATTCACCTTGCCTGTCGCCCGGCGCGCTCACGTCAGTGCCATCGACAGCGACCGTCATGCGATCGATGCACTGGCAAAAGCCGTGCGCCACGCGCGAGGCCTCAAGCCGATTGATGCGCGTCAACGCGATCTGTTCCGCGAGCCGTTATCTCGCACCGAACTGAAGTCATACGATGCTGTCGTGTTCGACCCGCCCCGTGCCGGCGCCGGCGCCCAGGCAGCTCAACTCGCCCGCTCGAGCGTCGCCACCATCGTTGCCGTTTCCTGCAATCCTGCAACGTTTGCGCGCGATTTGCGCACGCTTCTCGATGGCGGCTATCGCCTCGAATCCGTGCTGGCGTTCGATCAGTTTCTCTATAGCCCGCACGTCGAAATGATCGGTATTCTGCGGCGGTGAAGTACTCTTGCGACGTGAGCCGGCGCCAGGTCGGCCAACAAGGAGACTTTCGATGGCCGGACCGTTCGATATGGCCGTTCAATTGGCCTCGAATGCAGCCAGGATCGGCTGGTTCTACGGCATCAACCGGATCGTCGCCGACCGCCTCACCGCCCATGACGAGGACCGCCCAAAGCCAGCCGATAGCAGCACAAGACCGCCAACGCCCAAGCGCGCCATGCCGAGCCGTGCCGAGCTATTCGCCGCCCTCCGCGATCTCATGATCGAAGACGCAAACGATGCGCGCTCCGGCATCCATCGTGCAACCGGCATGCGCCCCGATGCCCTGCCGCGCCATCTCATGCGCTTAGCTGCCATGTTCCGTGATCTCGACGACGTTGCCCGACGCCGCAGCAATACGATCGTTGATACCGTCCATGCCCACGCCGCCGGCCGCAACCTGCCGGACTATTATACGCAGGACTTTCACTTTCAGAGTGGCGGCCACCTGACCGAAGGCTCGGCTGCAATCTACGACGTCCAGGTCGACACGCTGTTCTACGGCAGCGGCGATCTGATGCGGCGCGCGGGTCTACGCCCGATCGCGTCCTATATGGCCGGACGCGATCAGCGCCACGTCTCGCTACTCGATGTCGCCTGCGGCACCGGCCGCTTCATGCGCGACGTGCGCCTGACCTATCCGCGCATGCGACTTGCCGGCATCGACCTTTCCGATACCTACCTCGATGAAGCCCGCCGCTTTACAAGCGACCTAACCCCCATCGCCTGGCAGATCGCCAACGCCGAGGCGCTGCGCGATGATGCAGTGAGCCATGACATCGTTACGTCGATCTTTCTATTCCATGAGTTGCCCGGCGCCGTGCGTCACAGAGTGATGGGCGAGATTGGCCGCGTCCTGAAGCCCGGCGGACTGTTCGTGCTCGTCGACAGCCTGCAGGACGGCGATCGCGACGGCTGGGACGGCCTATTGGAAGCCTTTCCGGAACGCTTTCACGAACCCTATTACCGCCACTACCTCGGCGATGATCTCATTTCGATCGCCGCACAGGCAGGCCTCAGACACGAGACAACACGACTTGCCTTCCTGTCGAAGGTCATGTCGTTCCGCAAGATCGCGCAGTAGTGTGCCAGGGTGGCATAATAGCGTTTTCGGCCATGCCGGAAACGGCAAAGGCCTCGAACGAGGCCCGGCGCCTATCGCCGCCGCGGATGCCCGAGCGCAAGCGAGAAATAGCAGTGAGCGAAATTGTAGTGAGATTGTATCCGAGACAATCGGAACCACACTAGTAACGCGGGCAGTTGAGCAGGTCGGCAAGGCTGGTGAAGTTGTCCGTGATAATGTCCCAGGTTGCAGTCGCCTGCATGTCAGTGGTCTGCGCCAGTCCGTGTTCGGTCGGCCGGGCGACGAATGCCGTCTGAAAGCCGACCATGGCGGCAGCCGACAGATCATCGTTATGGGCGGCAACCAGCATGCACTCGTCCTCTCGCAGGTTGAGCGCGCGCGCCGACTGGATGTAGACATCGCTCTTGGGCTTGTAATCGCGGGCGATTTCGGCGCCGACAATCGCATCCCAAGGCAGACCGGCGTGCTTGGCAAGACGGACCATCAGGCCGATATTGCCGTTCGACAGCGTGCCAAGAATGTAGCGGCGCTTCAAACGGTAGAGACCTTCGACCACATCCGGCCACGGCTTCAAGCGATGCCACATGGTCACCAGTTGCTCGATCTCACTGTCGCGCGGCATCGGCAGGTCATACTTGCGGATCAGCGTCAGCAGGTTTTCACGGTGGAGTTCGTCGAGCACCGTAAAGGGGCGCCGGCCCGACCGGATTTCATCCATCGCCGGCTGATAGAGCCCCCGCCAGTCGTCGGCGAAGTCCGCCCAGTCGATATGCAGACCACGCGCGTGACCGTAGGAATTGAGCTCAGCGATGCAGCTCGAGCGCCAGTCGACAACCGTCCCGAAAACATCGAACAACAGTGCCTTGGGCTCGCCGTTCTGGACCATAACCGCCATTCCTTCCCATACCCCGCCAACACGTGACGACGCCACAATCAATCCCATTTCAACGGGTTAATCAATGCGCTATATGGTGAATATTAATGCAATGGTTTATCCGGAAACCCGGCACTGGCGACGTTCAGTTCGCGCCCACTTGCGCGCGATGGCGCAAGACATGGTCTGCAAGCACCAGCGCCATCATCGCCTCACCGACCGGCACCGCCCGAATGCCGACACAAGGGTCATGTCGGCCCTTGGTCGAGATTTCGGTCTCATGGCCATGACGGTCGATAGTTGCCCGCGGATTGAGGATCGAGGAGGTCGGTTTCACGGCAAAGCGCACAACGATGTCCTGCCCCGTCGAGATACCGCCGAGGATACCGCCAGCGTGATTGGACTGAAAAACGGGCTGGCCGTTGGCGCCGCTCCTTATCTCATCGGCATTGGCCTCGCCTGACAGCGCCGCGGCCGCGAACCCGTCGCCTATCTCGACGCCTTTGACCGCATTGATGCTCATCATCGCTGCGGCCAGGTCCTGGTCGAGCTTGCCGTAAATCGGCGCACCGAGCCCTATCGGGACGCCTGTTGCAACGACTTCGATGACCGCGCCAACCGATGAACCTGACTTGCGCACCGTGTCGAGATGGTTTTGCCAACTCTCGACGGCTGCCGGGTCCGGACAAAAGAACGGGTTCTGCTCGACCGCCGCCCAATCCCAGTTGGCGCGATCGATTTTCAGAGAGCCGAGCTGGATGAGGGCGCCGCGAACCTCGACGCCTGAAAGCACCTTGCGCGCGATCCCTCCCGCCGCAACTCGCATAGCCGTCTCGCGCGCCGATGAGCGACCGCCGCCGCGGTAATCGCGGATGCCGTACTTGTTCCAGTACGTGATGTCTGCATGACCGGGACGAAACTTATCCTTGATGTCGCCGTAGTCCTTCGAGCGCTGGTCAACGTTGTCGATCTGCAGAGCGATCGGCGTGCCGGTCGTCACCTGTACACCCGCCTCGTCCTCGAACACGCCGGACAGGATCCTAACCTGGTCGGGCTCGCGGCGCTGGGTTGTATAGCGCGACTGACCGGGACGACGGCGGTCGAGATGGACCTGCAGGTCTTCCGCACTGAGCGCTATGCCCGGCGGACAGCCGTCGACGACGGCGCCGATTGCAGGCCCGTGGCTTTCGCCCCACGTCGTCAGGCGGAACAGATGACCGATCGAGTTGTGGCTCATGAGCGGCTTCTAAGTTGTAGGTTCAGTACCAATCGGCAACGCGCAATAGGCATCGTGCCGACTTATGACACGGGCCGATCGATTGGCAAATCGACATTTCGGGAGGCTGCGACATTCTATCAGCATTTGCAAATGCGCTTCGCCATCAATTGGTTGCACGGCCAAGTGAGCCTTTTTGGTCATTTGCTGCGCAACAGCACAACTCGACCACCACATTTGCAGTGACAAGTTCCGCAGATCGTCTGTAAGGTGATGTCAGTGACGTGTGTGATTCACTCGTCCCCGCTTGCGCGGTGATGATGGGTGCGCACGGGTAGTGTTGCTGGTCTTCTTCCGAATTCGCCGAGAGCCGGAAACTGAAAACGGGCCGAATCACTGATGAGCGGCCCACCGCCATGAGACGATGATCTCAATCCGAGCCGGGGTTAATGCGGGAGCCGACGATCTGTCACGTCGGGGTAGGGGGTGATGGAAATCGGCGTTTCCAATGGCCTGAGCAACCAAGCGAAACGTTTTGCCTTGCATGAACAAGGCCTGAAGAGCCGGGGGCCGCTACCCCGGCTCTTTTGCGTCCGGGACACTGAGGTGGCTGACAACAATTATGCAGCGCGGCGCGGCAACGCTGACTTGGCGATGTCGAGCATCTTGAACGGCGCGCCATTGAGCAGCACTTCGAGAAACTGCTGATCCTGGAAGTCGCCATTGAGCGAAAACCGCGGCAATGCCAGCAATTGCTCCGATGCATCCGCGCTGATCAAGCCCTTACGGGTCGTTACCGCTGTCTTGAGGCCCAGATCCCGGGCCATGCTGAATTCGCGTGGCCCCGCACTGCCGGCGTCGCCATAGGGATAGGCAAAGTGATCGCAGCGCCGGCGAAGCTCATGCTCGACATGCTCGACACTCGCTGCAATCTGCCAGCGCGCCTCGTCCTCGGAGCACTTTGCAAGCGATGTATGGCTCATCGTATGGGCACCGATCGAGATCAGCGGCTCACTGCGAAGTGCCCGCAGTTCGTCCCAATCAACTACGAGATCGCGGCATGCAGCCAGCGCGTCGATGCCGGCCCTCTCCGCCCAGCTGTCGACATGGTCATGAATGGCTGCATCCGGCAGGCGGCGCAAGAATGCATAGATCTCGCGAAAGGCCGCGAATTTCTGGCGAACACTCGAAAGATCGAAGATTTTCGGACCGTCGGGGAGTTCCACCTCGATGGCAGTTGAACAGGCCAGCACCTTTTCGAACGTCAACCACCAGGCACGCCCCTTGTGGTCGCAAAAGTCCGGTGACACGTAAATCGTCATCGGCACCTTGTATTTCCTGAAAATCGGCAATGCATGGGTGATGTTGTCGCGATATCCGTCATCGAACGTAAAGGCTGCAAAGCGCTTGGCACCGCGACGCCCCGACCGCATGCGCTCATGGGCTTCGTCAAGGGAGACACATTCGAAATCACGATCGAGGACGTGCTCGACGACGACGGTCAGAAACTCGGGTGTGATCCGCAATATCCTGTTCGGCGCAAAGGCATCGGGCTCACCGGGCAGGACGTGATGCAACATGAAGATGACGCCATCGCTCTTCGTCATCGGTGCGAAAAGGTGGTCAAGACGCGTGTAGTAGAGCGTCCTGAGCGCTGCCTTGAGGAAGTGCATGGAATAGTCGTTCATTATCGCAGCCGGTTTTTGAAAGGCGGTGTCGGTTCAACCTTCAAACAGCCGTTCTAACGCCTAAGAGGTAACATTTGGTGAGGCGCTGCCGGCCTCTTCCGGACGGCAGGATCGATCACGCACTTAAGGCAAACAGCAAATTGCAGCATGTTTCGCAACGGCACAGCCGTCAGGCTTGCGGTCGCCTTGGCAGGGCCGCTACGCCGGCTCCGTGGCGCTGTCCAGTCTCGCTTCGATGATCGTGAATGCTTCACCGGTGGCTCGATCGAAGCGCACGACTTCGATATCGGTCACCTCGAAACCGAGGAATACGTTGCCACCGTCAGCAGACGTTGCCTCGTCGAAAGGCGGTTCGCCAACCAGCAGGCCGGCATCGATGCGCCCTTCGATCGCCTCGAACAACTTTTCAGCATCATCACGCCGACTGAGCACGATCACGTGTGCATACGCCTCATCGAGTGAATCGAGCACGAGGTTGAGGCGTTCGCCATCATCCAGAATACCGTCGGCAGAACCGTCGGCATAAAGATACTGAACATTCGTATCGGGCAGGGCGACGATCACTTCGTCGAACTGCGCACGACCGGCCAGCAGGTCCGACAAGCTCGCAGCATTGCCAATCTCGATTTCGCCAAGCAGGCGATCCCCACTGACAGACCAGTCGACGATCGCCACACCATGGCCGTCATCACCCAGCTCACTAGCGATTTCAATGGCCTCGTCACTCGGGTCGATGTCCGCGGTCTCCCCGGTAACGAGTGTGCGGAATCCGCCTTCTTGCGGCGTCATCGACGCGAGATAGGCAGCGAATTCGGCAAGCGCGCCACCTTCAGCCTCGCGCTCATCGCTGCTTTCCGCTTCCGCAACGGACTCTTCGCTCGCAGCACCATCATCGAGTGGCACGATGTTTGGCCGCGAGATTCGGTCTCGCTCTGCTGCAGATCCCGGCTGAACCGGCGGATCGACTAGCGGTGAAGAGCGCACGCCGCGCTCGGCCCTCGCCCGTCGGTCGACCCGATCGCCTGCGCGCCGGTTGTGTGCAACCGGCCGGCCCGATGCCAACAGTTCGCGCACGATCACCAGTGCCAGGCCAAGCATCAACGTCGCCGCCATCACGAGCAACGTGAACGAAACCCGCTTCGGATAGACCGCCGACAAGGACGGGCGCGCCTTGGAAACAATCGTCGATTCGACCGGCACACGGTTGGTATCGATAATCGTGCGGTTGTCTTCGAGCTGCTTTTGCAGCCGCTCCAACTCGTTGCGCTTCGAATTTGCGATCGTCTCGAGGGATTTGAGCTGCGCTGCCTGGTCGGACGTCTTCACCGCCTCCTTGGTCATCTCGGCAACCTGCCGGCGCATCTGGTCGGTGCGCACGGTGGCAACGTGAACGTCCTTCTCGATGCCGGCGATGACCTTGCTGATCTGGCGGTTGATCGACCGGCGCAATCCTGCGAGGTCGGCATTGAGCTGACGCATGCGCGGGTGGGCCGGCAAGAGTACGGCGCGCGCCTCGTTGACCTGGCGCTCGACACGGACGCGCTCTGCGATCAGTGACTGAATGACCTGCGATTTCTGAACTTCGGGCAGTGTGTCGGCATCACCATTGACGGTCAGGTCGCGGGCTGCGGCAAGCCTCGCCCGCGCCTCGGTCAATTCGCCTTCGGCGCTGACCAGTTCCCGGTTGAGTGAGGTAAGACGCTGCTCCTGCAGGGTCGGGGCTTCTTTGCCGCCGGTCAGCTGATCGGTCTCGGCCCGGTAGCGCTTTGCTGCAGCCTCAGCCTCGAGAACTTCCTGGCTGAGTTTCTTGATTTTCGGCAGCAGAGCTTCGACGGCGTCATTCGTCTCTTTGACCGGAATGGCGCGCAGGTTCCGCCGGTAGGTTTCTGCGATGGAGTTGGCAATATCGGCTGCCAATTGCGGGTCGGTCGAGCGGAACCTGATCGTGATATAACGGCTTTCCCGCGCCGCTGACACGGTGAGGTTCTCACGCATCGCCGCGTGCACGCGCTCGCGCACCGATAGTCGCGACGAGGGCACCCCGACACCGGCAAAGCGCATGATGGCATCGAACGTATCGACGGGCCCGAGCAAGCGGTTGAATTCGGCACGTTCGGCTAGGCCGAGGGACTTTGCCACATCGAGCAGCAGATCAGGCGCCATCAATGCCTTGACGTGGGTATTGATCGCCTCGCGGTCGAGCCGCGGGGAAACCGTCGCTGCTGCACGTGGATCGTCTTTCGGATAGGGGCTGGTCGGCTGCGCGGTGATCGTCAGCTGGGCATCCGCCTCGTAACGCGAAGCAATCAGATTGAGGGCGATAAACGTCACGCCTCCTGCCGTGGCGGTCAGGACGAGCAGCGCCACCATCGACCGGCGCAGGCCGTGCCAGATCGACCTCAAATCAACGTCCTGTGTACCGGTAGGGCTCGACATCGTCTCGGCTGTCCACGTGGCTGGGGGCGGCAAGGTATGCGATTGGTTTACGCAATGCATCGATTACAGCGCTTTCACGTAACCAATCCATTAATCCAGCGGTCAATCGTCCCAAAATCGAATACAACCTCAGATTTTTTTAACCACTCGAAGTCTAAAACATCGACGTTGTTTGAGCTTCGAGGACTGAGCTATGCGGTTCGCCCGCCCGTGTTTGGCAATGTTGTTGGCGTCGTGGCTCGGCGGCTGTGTGCATATCGCCGAGCCGGCCGAGGACGGCTGGGTAACGCGCGTTACCTCCAGCGAAGCAGACGATTGGCGGGCAATCACGACCCCTGCCGGCTCGACCAAGGACCAACCGAAACGCCGGGTCAAACGGGCACAGGTTCACAAGGCCAGCGCCTCGAAACCGGCCCGGAGATGGGCGCGCCCGAGCATCGTGCGCATCTCGCGCACCGAGCCAGCGCCTGAAGCACCGGCCATCGTACCTGTCGACGATGCCTATCTGCTAGATACCGGCGACCAATTACGCATTTTCGTTTACGGCCAGCAAAACTTGTCGCGCATCTATAAGGTCGACCAGAAGGGCCGGATCATGATGCCGTTGATCGGCATTGTAAGCGTTCGCGGGCACTCGACCTACGCCGTCGCCCGCATCGTGCGCGACCGGCTCGGCGCGCGCTACGTTCGCGACCCGCAAGTAACCGTCGACATCCACGAAAACCGTCCGTTTTTCATCTTCGGCGAAGTCAAATCGCCCGGCAAATATCCATTCGTCAGTGGCATGACGGTTGAAACCGCAGTCGCGATCGCGGGCGGCTACACACCACGGGCGAGCGAGGCAGAATTCAAGCTGAAACGGGTTGAGGACGGCGTCATCCAGCGCTCGGAAGTTGGCCGCGACCACGTCGTCCAACCCGGCGACACGATCCGGGTGCTTGAACGCTTCTTTTAGACTTGGCGACTAATATGCGTCGCGTTGATGGCCAGTAATGGACCGCACGCACATGGCGACAAGGCGTATAATTCACTGCCTCCGGGCACCGGTTGGCGGCTTGTTCCGCCATGTTCGTGATCTTGCAACCGAGCAGAGTGCACGCGGCCACGACGTCGCCGTGCTCTGCGATGATCTCGCAACCGACAGCCTGACTGAGGAAAGGTTGCGTAAACTCGACGAGAAAATCTCGCTCGGCGTGCACCGCACGTCGATGTCACGCGGCCTCGGCTTCAGCGATGTTGCAGCCTTTCGCCGGACCCGCGACCTGATCCACGCCCTGCAGATCGACGTCGCGCATGGCCATGGTGCAAAGGGCGGTGCGCACGCTCGCCTCGCAGCGCGCGCTCTTTCGGGCCGCGGCCTCAGGGTCCAGACCTACTACACTCCACACGGCGGCAGCCTCAACTATCAGCCCGGCACACTCGCCGGCCGCTTTTTCATGACTCTCGAGCGCCAGCTGATCCCGGCGACCGACGGCCTCGTTTTCGAGAGCGCCTACGCTCAGAGGCAGTATCTCGAGCATGTCGGCGGCCGCGACACCCGTCGGCGTGTGATCTTCAACGGCCTGCAGCGGCAAGAGTTCTTTGATCCTGAAATTGAGGCAGATGCGACCGACCTCGTCTTCATCGGTGAATTGCGTGCCGCAAAGGGGATCGATGTACTCATCAATGCTCTTGGCGAAGTGCGCAAAACACACTCGGCCACACTAACCGTCGTCGGTGAAGGCCGGTTACGTGCCGGCCTCGAACAACAGACCAAAGATCTCGGATTGCAGACTGCCGTTCGCTTTCTCGGCGCCATGCCGGCGCGCCAGGCATTCACGAAGGGCCGCGTCATGGTGGTCCCGTCACGGGCCGAGAGCCTGCCCTACGTCGTCCTCGAGGCGGCAGCGGCTGCCTTGCCCTTGATTGCGACCGATGTCGGCGGCATCTCGGAAATCGTCGAAGGTTCCGATACGCGCCTCATTGCAAGCGACGATGTCTCAGGTCTCGCAGCGGCGATCCGCGAGCAGCTCGACAATCCCGAACGCGCCCGCGAACTGGCAGCGCACCTTCGCGATCTTGTTGCCAAGCGCTTCAGCGTAACGACCATGACGGATGCGATCCTGGATTTCTACGACGAGGCGGACCAACTGGCGCTTGCCGCTTGAGTCCGTCAGGTCACAACTTCATCAACCGGCACACACGTTTTGCCAGCGATCAAGAATAGCGCGCATTGATCTTTTTGAGCGCACCTGAACCCGGGCAAAGTTCCGACATCGGGATCGCGTTGAGTGGCCGGCCGTCCGTACCGAGCACGTCGTGCAGATCCTCCTGCGCATCATCGATATAGAGCAGACCGGTTGCCACTTCGCCGGCCGCCGAACTCGCCCGGATCGCAACCAGCGCATCATCGGCGCTGCGCACATCGTGACTGCCGTCGAGCTTGTGCAGACGCAGGATCGAACCGTCATGCAGCGAAACATCAGTCGAGGCGCCCTGGTCGTATTCGACGGTGATCTCATCCATTTCCGGCACGAAGTCGAGCCGGCCGGTCATCCGGTAATGATCGCGGATGTATTCGTAGCTCTTGGTCGACGTGGTGTGATTATTGAACGTGACGCACGGTGAGAGCACGTCGAGGAAGGCAAAGCCGTTGTAACTCAGCGCCGCCTCGATCAGCGGCACGAGTTGTGCCTTATCGCCGGAAAACGACCGGCCGACGAACCCGGCACCAAGTTGGATCGCCATCTGACAAAGGTCGATCGCCTCGAACGGGTTGGGCTGGCCCTTCTTGGAAGGTGAACTCTTGTCGTTGGTCGCCGAGAATTGCCCCTTTGTTAGGCCATAGCAGCCATTGTTCATGACGATGTAGGTCATGTTCAACTGGCGGCGCACCGCGTGACAGAACTGGCCGAGCCCAATCGAGGCGGTGTCACCGTCCCCGGAAACGCCGATGTAGACCAGGTCGCGATTGGCGAGATTGGCACCGGTCGAGATCGAGGGCATGCGCCCATGCACGCTGTTGAAGCCGTGGCTGCGGCCGAGGAAATAGGTCGGCGCCTTGGACGAACAGCCGATGCCGGACACCTTGGCAATGCGGTGGGCCGGCAGGTCCATGCGATAGCACGCCTCGATAATCGCAGCCGTAATCGAATCGTGCCCGCAACCGGCACAGAGCGTCGACATCGACGCTTCATAGTCGCGCCTGGTCAGGCCAAGCTTGTTCTTGGGCAATGCCGGATGCTTGGCAACGGGCTTGTTGATATAGCTCATCGAACCTTACTCCGCGGCAGCCTGGGTGCTGCCCAGATGTTTCGTGACGTTGTCGATGACAAACTCGGCCGTCAGCGGCATGCCGTCGTAATTGAGTATCGAGACCAGTTTGTCGGCATCGAGCCCGCCTTCCGTGATTAGCAGGCTGCGCATCTGGGCATCGCGGTTCTGCTCGAGAACGAATGCGACCTCGTGGGCCTCGGCAAAGGCGCGCACCTCGTCACCGAACGGGAAGGCCTTGATGCGCATGGCATCGGGACGTTGGCCCGTCTCTTCAAGTGCGTCGAGCGCCTCAAGCACAGCCGGCCTGGTCGCGCCGAAATAGATGATTCCCGCACGCGAGGCGCTTCCCGAAATCTCAGCGGCGGGAACCAGTTTTGCAGCCGTTTCGAACTTGCGTGTCAGGCGATCGAGGACGCGGGCATGGATGTGCCCGTCCTCGGTATATCTTGCGTTCTCGTCGTGGCTGGTGCCACGTGTGAAATAGGCGCCCATGGTCGGATGCGTGCCGGGCAGCGTGCGATAGGGGATGCCGTCACCGTCACGGTCCTGATAACGCCCCCAGTCCGCCATCGCCTCGAGCTCATCGGCATCGAGCACCTTGCCGCGATCATGGGTATGAGCGTCATCCCACGCAAACGCATCGGTGACCCAGTCGTTCATGCCGATGTCGAGATCGCTCATCACCATGACGGGTGTCTGCAGGCGCTCGGCAAGATCGAAAGCCTGCACGCCCATCGTGAAGCATTCGCCTGGATCGGCCGGGAACAGCAGGACATGCTTGGTATCGCCGTGTGATGCGTAGGCACAGCTCGTGATGTCGGACTGCTGGGTGCGCGTCGGCATGCCGGTAGAAGGCCCGCCGCGCTGGATGTTGTACAGCACCACCGGGATCTCGGCGAAATAGGCGAGCCCCAGAAACTCGCTCATCAGCGAAATGCCGGGACCCGACGTTGCCGTGAACGATCTGGCACCATTCCAGCCAGCGCCGATGGCGATGCCGATGGCCGCCAGTTCATCCTCGGCCTGGACGATACCGAAGCGCTTCTTGCCCGACGAATCGATCCGCGTCTGATTGGCAAACCGCTCGTAGGCTTCGGCGAGCGACGTCGACGGTGTGATCGGGTACCAGGCGCATACTGTTGCACCCGCATAAACGGCACTCAGCCCGCCGGCATCGTTGCCGGAGACCATGATCTTGCCGTCCGTGCCGTTCGCTTCGCGCACCTTGACGTCGAGCGGGCAATTGAAATTCTCGAGCGCATAATCACGGCCAAGTGCGATCGCCTCCATGTTGGCGCCCACCAGTTTTTCCTTGCCGCGCAGTTGATCAGAGACGACACCTTCGAGCACGTCGATATCCATGTCGAGCAGCGCCGTCAGTGCCCCGACGTAGACCATGTTCTTGAACAATTGGCGCTGGCGAACGTCCTGCCATTTTTCCGCGCACAGCTTCGCGATCGGCATAGCCAGCACGTTGATGTCGTCGCGCGGCCAGATCCGCGGCATCGACGAGTCATAGAACAGCCAGCCACCGGATCTGAGTTCGGAAACGTCCTGCATGTAGGACTGCGGGTTCATGGCGACCATGATGTCGATGCCGTCGCGGCGCGCGAGATAGCCCTTTTCCGAGACGCGCACTTCATACCAGGTCGGCAGGCCCTGGATATTGGAGGGAAAGATGTTCTTGGGTGAAACGGGAATGCCCATCCGGAACAGCGTTTTGGCAAACATCGTGTTGGCAGATGCCGAACCCGACCCGTTCACGGTTGCGAACTTGATGACAAAGTCGTTGATCCCGCTCATCGGCGTCGATCCTGGTTATCTGAGATACATTGCGTGGTGGACATTGACAGCCGGGGTGCACTTGGCCTCGGCATAGAAGAACTTCTGCATGTCCCAGGCACCGGTCGGACAGCGCTCGGCACAGAGCCCGCAATGCAGGCAGACGTCTTCGTCCTTGGCCATGACCCGGCCGGTCTTCAGCCTGTCCGACACGTAAAGCGCCTGCTCGGTGTTGCTCGCCGGCACTCGGAGCGCGCCACGCAGACGGGCTTCGGCATCGTTTTCCGTGAAGTTGATGCAGTCGACCGGGCAGATATCCATGCAGGCATCACACTCGATGCACTGGGCCGCGGTGAACACCGTCTCGACATCGCAGTTGAGACAGCGCTCGGCTTCCTGCACCGCCAGCTTGTCATCGAAGCCCAGTTCGACCTCAACTTGCAGATTAGCGAGCGACTGCTTGAGATCGGCGTGTGGCACCGCGACCCGCTCATGGGGATCATAGTCGTTGTCATACGACCATTCGTGAATGCCCATCTTTTGACTGGCAAGCCTGCTGCCGGGCGACGGCCGTTCGGTGATATCCTGGCCGTTGCAGTACTTGTCGATCGAGATCGCCGCCTGATGGCCGTGGGCAACAGCCCAGATGATATTTTCTGGCCCCCAGGCCGCATCGCCGCCGAAGAACACGCCGGGCCTGGTCGACATCATCGTCGTCTTGTCGACCTCGGGCTGATCCCACTCGTTGAATTCGAGGCCGATGTCACGCTCGATCCAGGGAAAGGCGTTGTCCTGGCCAATCGCCATCAGTACGTCATCGCACTTGAACGTGACCTCTTCACCTGTCGCGATCAGCTTGCGCCGGCCGGTATCATCGTACTCGGCGCGCATGATCTCGAAGCGCACGCCGACCAGCTTGCCCTTCTTGTTGAGCAGGAATTCCTTCGGATTGTGGTTGTCGAAAATCGGGATGCCTTCATGCTCGGCCTCCTCGATCTCCCAGTCCGACGCCTTCATGTCCTTGCGCGGCGAGCGCACGGTCACGCGGACGTCCTTGCCACCGAGGCGCAGCGCCGTGCGGCAGCAGTCCATCGCCGTATTGCCGCCACCGATCACGACGACACGCTTGCCTATCCCCTCGGTGTGTTTGAAAGCAACCGAGGTCAGCCAGTCGATCCCGATATGGATGTTGGCATCGGCCTCTTTGCGGCCCGGAATATCGAGATCCTTGCCGCGCGGCGCGCCGGTGCCAACGAACACGGCATCATAGTCCTCATCGAGCACCGCCTTGAGGCTGGTGATCTCGTGGCCGAACCGGGCGTTGACGCCAAAATCCAGAACACGATCAACTTCCTCATCCAGAACCGCTGCCGGCAGCCGGAACGAGGGAATGTTGGTGCGCATCAGACCGCCGCCGGTCGGATCCTTCTCATATAGCGTAATGTCGTAGCCAAGCGGCAGCAGATCGCGCGCGACGGTCAGCGAGGCGGGGCCGGCCCCGAGCAGCGCAATGCGCTTACCGTTCTTCTTGGCCGGCATCTTCGGCATCATGCCGCTGATATCGCCCTTGTAGTCGGCGGCAACCCGCTTCAGGCGGCAGATCGCGACGGGCTGTTCCTCGATCCGACCACGCCGGCACGCAGGCTCACACGGCCGGTCGCAGACGCGACCGAGGATGCCCGGAAAGACGTTGCTTTCCCAATTGAGCATATAGGCCTTGGCATATTGGCCCTGGGCGATCAGTCGGATGTATTCGGGAACCGGTGTGTGCGCGGGACAGGCCCACTGACAGTCGACCACTTTGTGGAAGTACTGCGGGTCATTGATATTGGTCGGCGACATACCCTGCGCCGTGCGCGGCGCAACCTCGACCTCAGACGCCATGGCGGACCATTTCCTGTTTCCCCAGCACACCCACAACAGCGCAACTGCTGTTTGGCGGCCGCCTTTCCCCCGAGTCAATTTGGTAGACTAACACCGGGATGGCAAGATGCCGCAACCCACTCTGATTAATCCACCAGTTTCAAAGTCACAAAGGCTGGCCCGTATGCCACGAATGCAGGCCGCTGGAACCCCGATTCTCAAGTCATCACATCGGCGATCCCGCCATGAGAGCCGAGCAATTCATCAGCGACAATGTTTGATCTTTAACGTCGCGGAAATGAAGTTATGCCGGGCGTTGCAATCCTCCAGCAGCCGTTGCCGGCAACGCGCCGCCACATCGTGATGGGTGCGGGCGTAGACATTGAATTTGAGCGAACAGCCACGCGCGATGTTGAAAGAACGAACGCAGCCAAGCAACTTGACCGACGGCGGCATAGGGCCGGCTTGAAGCGCACCTCGAAAGGCCTGTTCCATGCGGGCCTCGACGATAGCAAAGCCTGATGCAGGCCCGGCAAGAACTGCGGCCGCATCGGCGGGCGTACCCAGTCGCGCCTTGCCGGCAAGCGCCAGTGCCAGACTCGGTTCACGAAAGCCGATAATGGCGATGGCGGACGGCGCACAATGCTGGAGCCCGGCGTAGACCTGGCGGAGTTGCGGTGCCGTCCAGAAGTGCCTCAGGCCGGCCATCAGCGCCCCGTTGAACCACAGCCCGAACACCAGCGTCGCCATCATGCCGGCTGCATACCACGCCATACCAAGGCCATGCGCCGAGGCCCAGGCAGCAAAGACGAACAGCGCTGCAAACACGATCAGGCCGGCAACGACCGCAAACGTCGGCGGCGTCTGCCAGAGCCACAAGACCAGTCCCGTGAGCATTGGCGCTAGCACGCAGACCAGCACCACGGTTCCCCAGAACATACCGGGCCATGCCCGGATCTCGCGGGCGTAGGGCGCGGCATAGCCAACTGCGAGGGCCGTCAGCAGCGCGCCCGCCGGCATGACCGCTTGCACCGTGTAAAGCGGCGGCTTGTTCGAAAAAATCTCGAGCGCAATGATAGGCGCGATCAACCAGACAAGCAGGAATCGCACCGTGAGATCACCGCGATCGCGCCAGAAGCTCGTGATGACCGGCCCGAGGACATGCTGAACGGGCAGAAAGCCGAGCACGAGGGTGAGCACGAAGATCCCGTAAACGGTCTTGAACTTCATGTCCTGGCCGCCTTCGAGGTGGTCGAGCAGCGCCCGGATCGACAGATCGCGGAACGGAATGCCGCCGTCGATAACCGCCACGGCGCCGAGCCAGGGGATCGCCATAACGCCAAGCATGGCGAGGCCTACTAGCGGGCGTAACCGCTGGATCAGCCCAAAACTGCGATCGAGAACGCCGAGCGCCGCGACCGTCACCAGCGCCAGAAGCGGCACGGCGAGCGCGTTGAACCAGGTGCTGATCCCGAGCGCCAGCCAGAACGCGCCACGCCAACCCCACCATCGAGCGTCCTCCTTCGAACGATAGATCGCAAAGAGGCTCAGTTGAGCTATGACGATAGCCGGCAGAATGAGCGGTTCAGCGATGGCAAGCTGGGCATGCAGCACGACGAGTGGCGTGACCGCCATCGTGATCGCCGCCATCCATGCTGCAGGTGCTCCGAACAGCCCCCGCCCGAGCATATAGATGAGCACAACGCCAAGAACCGTCGCGATCATCGACGGCAATCTGTACGAAGAAATCCGCCGCTGGGCGGCATCGTCCCGCCCGCCGATACTCAGCGCCTGCAGCCAGAACGTACCGACCGGACGCTTGCGCTGAACGTTTACGCCCCAGGCCGGGCGCAGCACATCACCGGTCTCGACGATGTGGCGGCTCGACAGCGCAACCACCGGCTCGGTCCGGTCAATCGCCGGCAGCACGGTCTGACCGGGCAGGTAGGCCAAGGCCGCGACAAGGCCGATCACCAGCGAGGCAAGCACGCGCCGCTCCGCCAGGCGTACGACCCAGCGCCAGCTTGCCTGGTCGAGTTGTCGAGCAAGACGTTCGAAACGCACCCGTCACATCGCCTTTCGGATGGGAATAGAGTATTGACGGCGCTTGCATCTAGGTCGCCAGCTTGATCAACGTCAAGAACTGCGGGTTTGCAAAGGGCGTAAGCCCTTTAACGGGGTTGTCATTTCGTGTCGATGTTTCGAACACGAACATCGAATGGCAGAGTCCCTGACGTATCGCCGCCCCGCGGCGATTCATGGGGGAGCTTCGCCCCCTCAAACTCCCCGACCAGGGACGCGTGTCCCTGGACCCTGAACAAATGGAGGCAAGATTCATGACCCGACCTATAATCGGATTTCTCGGCCTCGGCCTGATGGGCACGGGCTTCGTGAGCCGGCTGGTCGAACAGGGCCACACCGTCGTCGGCTATGACGTTGCTGCCGACAAGCTGGCCGCCGCCCAGGCTCTCGCCGTCGAACCGGCCACCTCGCCTGCCGACATGGCAAAGCGCGCCGACATCGTGTGCTGCTCGGTCACGACGCCGGCCAACGTTGCCGAGATCATCACCGGCACCAACGGCCTCACCTCCGCCGGAGATCTGGCGGGCAAGGTCTTCGTCGACCATTCGACGACACCGATCCAACTGACGCACGAGCTTGCCGAAAAGCTCAGATCAGCGACCGGCATGGCCTTCATCGACGCACCGGTCTCGGGCGGACCAACGGCTGCCGAAGCCGGGACGCTGGCAATCATGGCGGGCGGTGATGGCGAAGCCATCGAACGCGTCCGGCCGGTGATGGAAACACTTGGCCAGTTCACGCACATGGGCGCCATCGGCGCCGGCCAGGCCACCAAACTCGTCAACCAGACGCTGGTGCTCACCAACTTCTGCGTGATGGCCGAAGCGCTCAAAATCGCTGAAAGCTACGGCGTCGATGCCGCCCGCGTGCCCGAGGCGCTGGCCAGCGGCCATGCCGGCTCGAACCTGCTGCCGATAATGTTCGAGCGCATGATCGCGCGCGATTGGGAACCGCGCGGTTATGCCCGCCAGATCCTGAAAGACCTTGAACTCTTGAATGACGCCGCCCACGAAAAAGGCGTCGCGATGCCGATGTCGGCGCAGGCGCTGACGCTGTTCCGCATGCTTGTGGCCCAGGGCAAGAGCGAGTTGGACGGTGCTGCCGTCTTCGAGTTGCTGGGCGAACCGTGAGGCCGGCTTGAGATCCGAAATAGCCGTGGCACCGGCCCCGGACCGGTGGCATAACGAGCATGCCTGACGAATTGCCGCCACGCCCATCCGACCCGCGGGGAGCCATTGCCATGCTCAAGACCGACACGCCGCGCCCGATCCGGCTCAAGGACTACCGGGTGCCTGAATTTCTGATCGACAAGGTCTACCTCGACATCTCGCTGCATCCGACGGCGACGCGGGTCAGATCGCGCCTCACGATGCGCCCCAACCCCAAGTCGGCGGCCAAGACGAACCGCCTGAAACTCGACGGCGAACACCTCGATCTCAAGAGCATCAAGCTCGACGGCAAACCGCTTGATGATGATCGCTACACCGTGACACCGGCCGACCTGACCATCCTCGACGCACCAAAGCAGAAATTCCGCCTGGAAATCGAAACCGAGATCAACCCCGAGGCCAACACCGCGCTGCAGGGCCTCTACCTGTCGCGCGGCATCTACTGCACCCAGTGCGAAGCGGAAGGCTTTCGGCGCATCACTTATTTCCTCGATCGTCCCGATGTGCTGGCCACCTACACGACACGCATCGAGGCCGATGTATCGGAGGCAGGCGTCCTGCTCTCAAACGGCAACCCGATCGAACGCGGCAGCCAGGGCGACCGCCACTATGCCGTGTGGGAAGACCCCCACCCGAAGCCTGCCTACCTGTTCGCCCTGGTCGGCGGCAACCTGACCTCGTTCGCTTCTGATTTCACGACCGCATCCGGTGAGCAGGTCGACCTGCGCATCTATGTCGAGCCCGGCAAGGAGGATCGCTGTGCCTGGGCGATGGATTCGCTCAAGCGCTCGATGACCTGGGACGAGGAACGGTTCGGGCGCGAGTACGACCTCGACGTCTTCAACATCGTCGCAGTTTCGGACTTCAACATGGGCGCGATGGAGAACAAGGGTCTCAACATCTTCAACGACCGTTTGATCCTCGCCTCACCCGATACCGCCACGGATACCATTTATGCCGCGATCGAATCGGTTGTCGCGCATGAGTACTTCCACAACTGGACCGGCAACCGCATCACCTGCCGCGACTGGTTCCAGCTCTGCCTCAAGGAGGGCCTGACCGTCTTCCGCGACCAGGAATTCACCGCCGATGAGCGCGATGCCACGGTTGCTCGTATTGCCGATGTGCGCAATCTGCGCGCCCACCAGTTTCCCGAGGACGCAGGTCCCTTGGCGCATCCCGTGCGCCCGCACAGCTACATCGAAATCAACAACTTCTATACCGCCACGGTCTACGAAAAGGGCGCCGAACTGGTGCGCATGATCCAGACCATCGTCGGCGGCAAAGGCTTTCGCAAAGGCATGGACCTCTACTTCAAGCGCCACGACGGAGAAGCCGCCACGATCGAGGATTTCTTGGCTTGCTTCGAGGATGCCACCAAGACTGATCTCGGCCAGTTCCAGCTCTGGTATCATCAGGCCGGCACCCCGGAACTGGTCTGCCAGCTCACCCACAATGCGCGAACCGAGACCGCCGAACTGAGCGTCGAACAGGTACTGTCACCGACACCGGGCGAGGCTAAAAAGAAACTGCTGCACATCCCCCTGAAAATCGGCCTGATCGATCCCGACGGCTGCGATCTTCCGCTCCAACTGGCTGATGGCGGGCACATCGGCGATGGTGTTCTGCACGTCCAGAAACGCAAGGAAAAGTTCCGCTTCACGGGAATCAAGCAGCGCCCGGTCGCCTCGCTGCTGCGCGGCTTCTCCGCCCCCGTCAACTTGTCGAGCGACCAGAGCGATGATGAACTCGCCTTTCTGATGGCCCGCGACGCCGACCTGTTCGCACGCTGGCAGGCCGGTGTCGATCTTGCCACGCGCATCATGGTCGATCTCGCACGCAACCTGGATCCGGCGGCCCAATCCGACAGGATCGAGGCCTATGCTGCAGCGCTCGGCCGGTCGCTTGGCGACGACGAACTGAACCCGGCCTATCTCGCCGAACTCCTGAAGCTGCCCTCGGAAGCCGACATCGCGCGCATGATCGCCAAGGACGTCGATCCTGCCGCCGTTCACAAGGCGCGCCAGACCTTTACCAAACAGGTTGCGAGACAGATCGGTGATCAACTGGCTGCGGTCTACGATGCCAACTCGCTCGCGCCATCGCCGTTCACGGCGGATGCCGAGAGTGCCGGCCGGCGGTCGCTTCGCAATGGCGCCCTCTCCCTACTCACCCAGCGTGCGAAGGCCGCCGACAAGCAGCGTCTGGTGGCCCACTTCGAGGGCGCAGACAACATGACCGATCAGGCCCATGCCCTTTATTTGCTGGCTGCCAGTTCGCCGAAGCTTGCCCATCCGGCACTGGCGGCGTTCCGTAGACAGTGGGCCGGCGACCACATCGTCATAGATACCTGGTTTTCGGCACAGGCCGCAGCCCCTCGGGCCGGCACGCTTGCCAACGCCCGGCGCCTGCTCAAGGATCCGCTGTTCTCGCTCGGCACGCCCAACAAAGTACGCGCGCTGATCGGCGCCTTCGCGCTCAACAATCCCTCGCAGTTCAACCGGGCAGACGGCGCCGGCTACCGCTTTGTCGCCCAGCAGGTCCTCGCACTCGATGAACGCAACCCGCAGATCGCAGCACGCCTGCTCAATGCCTTTCGCAGCTGGCGAACGCTTGAGGCGGGCCGGCGCAATCACGCCCGCGCAGCGCTGCAAAAGATCTCCCGGCGCAGTGGAATCTCCCGCGATGTCTACGAAATTGTCTCCAAGATGCTGGAATAAAACGCCCCGCCTGACTGCCAATTATTATCCTCGACAGCCGAATCGAATTGGGGCGTAATGATGTCAGCGATTCGGGGGGTGTATGGGGCGCACTGAATCGCTTCAAGGGCGACATTTCAGGGCAGGAGATCGGTATGGCCAGGACCACGTCCGCCAAACCACAGGCGAACTATGCGCAATCAGATGCAGCAAGTCCGCACTCCTGGTGGCAACGTCGCCGGCAGCCATCGCTGATTATTGTCGTTACGCTATTTCAATCGCTTCTGCTCGTCAGCCTCGCCATCACCTTTGCCCTGCAGGCCGGCGGCGACAAGATCATCAGCCTGCTCGCCCTCCTGAGTCTCGCCACGGCGGCGATCGTTGCCTATTCGGTTCTGTCGGGCAGTGACGGTACTGGGGCCGATCACGGCATACCCTTGACGACGGAACCCGCCTGGTCTGAGTCGCTGCACGCGTTCGAGAGCGAACCGCGGCAACGCCCGCTCTCCAATGCCGAACAGTTCGCCCTACTCAAGGCGCAGGTCAGCCACGAATTGCGTACGCCGTTGAACGCCGTCATCGGCTTTTCCGAGATGATGCACCGCGAGGTGTTGGGCCCGGTCGGCAACGATCACTACCGCGAATATGCAGGTCACATCCGCAACAGCGCCCAGCGCTTCCTGCACGCGACGGAAAACACGCTCGCCGTAACCGAATTGCTCGCTGCGCCACCGCGACGTTGCCACGCCCCGATCGCGCTTGGCCCCCTCGCGCTCGCCTGCATCGCCGTCGAAGGCGGCGACTGCAATCGGGTAGCATCGGACTGGACGGTCGACATCGAACCGACACTCGAGGTCGAAGGCAATGCGGGTGCACTGCGTGATGCTATCGTACAGATCCTCGCTGCCGCCAGCCGGCTTGGCGACGAGGCCTGTGCCACCGCCCACAAACGACTGCACAAGCACATCGCGGCCCGACCACTGGCCTGTGGCCTCGTCGAATTGCGCATCGCGCTGTCCTGCCCCGAACAGGCACTTCACCTGGAGAGCGAAGAACAGACCGCCGGCATCGAATTGAGCCTGTTTCTGGCCCGTCTCGGGCTCGAGGCAAGCGGCGCGACGCTACGCGTCGAATCCGGCCTTCGGCACCGCTGGCATGCCGTCGTTACGCTGCCGCTGGCTGCACAGCGCGAATTGCAGCTCGCGTGATCCCTAGATCATTTCCGGCTTACGTGGAAATGGATCTATCTGTCTTTTCTCTCACGGCTATTCGGCCTAACGGCCGGCCTCCGAGGGGCGCCGCAATGCGGCGGGTCGCCTGCGCTCCCTCGGGGCGATTCCGGCTAAACCGGAAACCTAGCGCATCGTGCCTTAAGTTGGAACCGCTCAAGCGGTTCCAACTGGCGGCACAAAGATGCGCTACCTTGTTGACTTGATAGCGCAAGATTATCTGCGTTTTGCCGGTAGCAGCTCGTTTGAGCTGATTCCGACAAAACGCAGTTTGCGCTAACAAAGCTTGTCCGCACCACAGCAAAGGGCCGACCAAATTGGCCGGCCCACTTGTTCTTGACACCTACAGATTCAGCCCGACCCGATCAGCCGGCACTCAGCATGCCGTCCTCGCGGGCCGACGCCTGCACGGCCTTTTGGACCTTTTCGAAGGCGCGCACTTCAATCTGGCGAATGCGCTCGCGGCTGACGCCAAACTCCTCCGAAAGCGTCTCCAGCGTTAATGGCTCATCAGATAGCCTGCGAGCCTCGAAAATGCGCTTCTCGCGCTCGTTGAGGTCCGCCATCGCATCGGCCAGATAATGCCGACGGCGCTCCAGCTCTTCGCTTTCGGCCAGTTGCACTTCCTGATCCGGCGTGTCATCGACCAGCCAGTCCTGCCATTCACCGCCCTCGACGTCCGCGCGCAGCGGGGCATTGAGCGACGCATCACCGGCGAGCCGGCGGTTCATCGAGATCACGTCGTCTTCCGATACACCAAGCCTTTTGGCAATCGTCTCGACGTGCTCGGGCTTCAGGTCACCCTCCTCGAGCGCCTGCAACTGGCCCTTGGTGCGGCGGAGCTTGAAGAACAGCTTCTTTTGCGACGCCGTGGTACCCATTTTCACGAGGCTCCACGAACGCAGGATATATTCCTGGATCGAAGCCCGGATCCACCACATGGCATAGGTTGCCAGCCGGAAGCCCTTGTCGGGATCGAAGCGCTTGACCGCCTGCATCAGGCCGACATTGCCTTCGGAGATAACCTCGCCGATCGGCAAACCATAGCCGCGATAGCCCATGGCGATGCGGGCCACGAGACGCAGGTGTGACGTCACCAGCTGATGGGCTGCATCGGAATCCTCATGCTCCTGCCAGCTCTTGGCCAGCATATATTCCTGGTCCGGCTCCAGCATTGGAAACCGGCGTATTTCTTCGAGATAACGCGCAAGCCCGCCGGAACCTGCCGCAATACTCGGAAGTGCTCGTGTTGCCATCTCTGTCTTCGCCTCGCTCTTTTCGAAAGCCCTATGGGCCGCCGCCCGCATTGCCGACGCGCAATTTACCTTTCGCTCATGATACGCGCCAAGACCCGCTTGGGATCTCTATTGACATGCCGTAAACGCCAAATCTCGCTTCGTAACTATTTACAAACGTCCGGCACCCGGCCAATCCGTCGGAGATCGAGCCTGTAACCGGGCACACAACACGTGCAAATGACGAGTTCGTCAGCGAGACGTGTCACTTTTGAGGAATGCGTTCAGGGACCCACCATTTCAATGTTAATCTGTCTTACAATTGGGGCATAAATCGTCCATATCGTATCGATTCGAGCATTTTTCCAGAGCAATGTTCACGGCATCGTGGTTCCGGCGACGTTGTCGCGATGGATCATACCACCATCCACACCCTGCAGACTGCTAAATGAGCGGTGATCGGATAATTCGCCAAGCACTTTTGCGCTCGCTGGCCGAGACGGTATATGGTGGCCCAAGGAGCGCCGGCAAGCCGCTGGGGGCGGGGCGCAGGAGGCGTCTTGAAGGCTGTCATATTCGATCTCGACGGAACGCTGGTCGACAGCGCCGGTGCGCTCTGCGACATCGCCAACCAATTCATGGCTGAAAACGGCTGGCAGGCGCTGCGACTTGCCGAAGCACGTTCCTTCATAGGGCATGGCTCGCGCTGGTTTCTCGAGCAGGCGCTGACGACTCGTGGCGTCACCTTCGATGCCGCCACCTTCGAAAAGCTGTTCGAGCGGTTCCACGAGATCTATGCAAATGCGCCCGGTGCTGCGAACACGCCGTATCCGGGAGCCAATGACGTTCTCCGAGCACTCGCCGGAGACGAACGGTTCGCACTCGCGATGTGCACCAACAAGCCGGTTGCACCAACCCGGGTCGTCCTCGAAGCGCTCGGCTGGACGGGACTGTTCGACGTCGTGATCGGTGGCGACGAACTTGCCGAGCGCAAGCCTCACCCATTGCCATTGCTGACCGCCCTCGAACGCACTGGCGCACGCGATGCCGTCTATGTTGGCGACAGCGAGGTCGACGCGGCCACTGCCAAGGCTGCCGAGATCCCCTTTCTGCTCTTCACCGAGGGCTATCGCCACGGCCCCATCGAAGAATTCGAGGCGGCAGCAAGTTTTTCACATCACAGCGAATTGTTCGAACTCGTCGGCATTTCCGGTCGGCGGTGACCGTTTGCGGAGGTAACGCCCATGCTCAGACTTGCCGGATACGTTGATCGCCTCTCCGCACGACCTGGCGAGACAATCGCCTTCAAGATGTCGAACGCAACGGGTGCACCTGTCAAAGCCCGTCTGGTGCGCGTGATCTGCGCCGATCCGAACCCCGCCGGCCCCGGCATCCGCGAGGAGCCGCTCGACATCGCATTGACCGATCTCGATGTCACAGAGCACGGTCTTGAGCGCGGCTCCTATGGTGTCGTTGAATTGGGCACGGCGCTTGCCGGCCTCGACGACTTCACGCTCGTCATGAGTGTCCAGCCGACCTCGCCCCCTGAAGGCAAACCGGCCAGCATCCTCTCGTGGGGCGCCTCGGCGAACGACGTCGCCTTCGATGTCACGATCGGCCCTGATCGCCGCATCGCCGTTTCGGTCGATGGCGGAGTGCTGCGCTCCGAACCGGTCGAGATCAAACGCTGGGTCGACATTGCGATCAGCTATGCACGCAATTCTGGAGAACTGGCACTTGCCATCCGGCCGGTCGCGCCCCGAGCCGAGTGGGCGGTTCAGCGAACCACAATAGCCGATGCCGTGCCGGCGATGAACGACGGCCGGCTCTGGTTTGCGGGCCGGGGCGGCATTTCGGCCGAGCGCTCGACGTTCGACGGCCGCATCGAAAACCCCTGTCTTTACGGACGCGTTCTCGAAAATGCCGAGATCGATGCAACACGGAACTCGCCGGACGCGCTGGCTGGCGCCCTGTTTGCCTTCGATTTTGCCCGCGAAACAACGACCAACCGCCTCGTCGATGTCGGCCCGAATGCACTTAGCGGAACGCTTATCAATCATCCAGCCCGCGGCATGCGGGCGAGTCGCTGGTCGGGCCATGAAATGTGCTGGCGCCATGCACCTCGGGAATACGGCGCCGTCCACTTTCATTCGGACGACATGACCGACTGCCAATGGCCGACGGCCCTCGACTGGAAGGTGCCGGATGACCTGCCGTCGGGCTGCTATGCCTTGCGCCTCGAAGCCGGCAGTGAGGCCGACAACATTCCCTTCTTCATCGTGCCGCCAAAGGGCAAGCCGACGGCCAAGATCGCAGTGCTGGTCTCGACGTTCACCTACACGATCTACGCCAATCACGCCCGGCCCGAATGGCGACTAAGTTCACGCTGGCAAACCGGCTGGCGCGAGCAGGCCGACCAATGGCAGGCCTATCCGCACAATCCGGGCGACCATGCCGAATATGCCTGGTCGACCTACAACGATCACGTCGATGGCGCCGGCATTTCGGTATCGTCCTGGCACCGCCCGATGCTCAATGTCCGTGTTGGCTTCATCACGTACCCATTCCCCGAGATACGCGCCTCGGGCCTGCGCCATTACCCGGCCGACACCCACTTGCACACCTGGCTTGAAGACCAGGGCTATGAGTTCGACATCATCACGGACCAGGAGTTGCACGCCGAGGGCCACGACCTGTTGAAGCACTATCAGGTTGTCCTGACCGGCTCGCACCCGGAATATCACACGCGCGAGATGCTCGACGCGCTCGAGACCTATCGCGACAGCGGCGGCCGCTTCATGTATCTCGGCGGCAATGGCTTTTACTGGAAGGTGGCGCTCGACGCCGAAAAGGACGGCGTCATCGAGATCCGGCGCGGCGAAGGCGGCATCCGCGCCTGGGCGGCGGAACCGGGCGAATACTATAACCAGTTCGACGGCGAATACGGCGGCCTCTGGCGGCGCAACGGCCGGCCGCCGCAGCACCTGTGTGGTGTCGGTTTTTCCGCACAAGGCAACTTTGTGGGCTCACATTACAACGTCAACCAGAAAGCCCGGACATCCCGGGCTGGCTGGATTCTCGACGGCATCGAGGGCGAAACGTTCGGTGGCTTCGGTTTGAGCGGCCACGGTGCGGCCGGCTTCGAACTCGACCGTGCCGACAAGGACCTCGGCACGCCTTCACATGCCGTCATCCTGGCCACCTCCGAAGGCCACGAACCGGAAGCCCCCTGGGTGCTCGTGCCCGAGGAACGCCTGACGCATTTGACCACCATTCCGGGACAAAGCGACGAAGAACTGATCCACTCGGACATCGTGTTCTTCGAGACATCGGGCGGCGGTGCGGTGTTCTCGGTCGGTTCGATCACCTATTGCGGGTCATTGCTCGAAAACGGCGGCGACAATGACGTCTCACGCATCACGCGCAACGTGCTGGATCGCTTCCTCTCCCCCGAGCCATTCTGATCTGTGTCAACATCGCTGCCTCTTGGAACCGCAATTCCTGGAACACGTGATAGACCAATTCGCGGTAAAGGTAGTGAGCGACGGCGGCTTCGCCACTCGCAGAGGGCTGCTGGCCGTTGAAGCGGGCGGCAAGTCGGTGGAGCGCGTCCTGGGAAAGCTCTTGCCTATTCAGCTGCTCGTCCGCTGCATGCCAGGCGAGCACCCTCACCGCCCAGCGCTCGGCGCCGCAGGTGGTCAGGAGCTCGCGGGCGATGGTGTCGACACTGATTGCGGCCCGTAATTGGGGCCCCGACTCCCATGCCGCCGCCTTCCGGACCGTCGAGGTTCTGATTTGTCCCGGCCCGATCGACAAGTCGAGCGGCCACATGCCCAATACCCGGAAGCCGCGCACAAGCAATGCCTCGGACCAGCGCTCGATACGGCTGGTCGAAAACCGCTCGACGGCGATCAGCGCCCGGGCGAGGAGAACCAGATCGCGGCTGGCAGCATGATCAGGACAATCCGCACGGGCCGGCGCATAAAGCGCGACCAGCCGACGCGCAGCCGCGGGCGGGTCGGCTGCCACGAGCCGGAAGGTGGACTGGCGTTCGGCCACGTCGACCAAATGTGCAGCCATTATGGCGACAGCCAGAAGGCCGATAATCACGACCGTTCGCCGGCCCCAGCCCACGCGGTTCAAGCAGCACTCAGCGGGATGACTAGATTCCAGGCGGCCACCGCACCGTTGGCAAGCAAACCGATCACGATATTGGTTGCAAGCTCGCCCCAGGAGACGCCCTTCAGCGAAATGGCCGCGGTTTCACGATCGATCGTGCCGGTGATATGGCCCGGCGCCCCTTCGCGTGCGCGGATGCCGATCAGAGCACCGACCTTGGCGGTCAGGAAAAACGAGATGATGTAGACGGCATAAAAGCCCATGAACATCAGCTTCTGATCATGCCAGGTGCTCTGCACCATGCGGTCCCACATCAGCATGATCGGCCAGGTCAGTAGAAAGGCTGCGAGCGCACCGGCGAACGCCGACGAAAGCAATTCGGCACGCCCGAACATGAAGCCGAGCACCAGGCCGATGATGAGGACCGGGACCAACCGGATCAGCGTAGCGATGATGTAGTTGTTGAGGCCATCCTTGACGAGTTCTTGAAACAGGATGCGCCTGGCCTGCTCCTCTGCAACAGGCGTGACGCCGGCATCGGAGAACTTGCTGCGCAGCAACGCCTCCGTGCCACCGATGATCGTATCGCGGTAATGGCCGGTCACACCGTACTGTATGCTGTCGGCGCTGTAGGCCGTTTTGATGATCTCATCGACCTTTGTCTTCGTCAGCGGCGACGCCTTGGCACCGATCCCGCTCGCTGCGAGGTCCGCCAGGAAAGCCTGATGCGCGCGGCGGATACGTTGCGTCTCGTCATCGCTCAGGCCCTTAAGCTTTACTTCATCACCGCTGCCGGTACCGCCCTGACCGGCGGCGGCCTGCGGCGCCTCCCGCACGCGCACGTCGCCGAAGACGGTTTTCACACCCCGGCCGATCGCATCGTCAAGCCGGCTATAAAGTGCATTGGAATACGTTTCCCAGATTCGGCGATAGGCCTCGTTGACGGAACCGGATGTTGACAGGATCTCGTCGAGCTTTTCAGGTGCAAGCGGCTCGGGATTGAACCCGCTGCCGGTATTGACAAGCGCCTGGCGAAGCTGCGGGTCGGTTCGCAGCGCGGTCGAATAAATCCTGTCGATTTCGGCCGGCTCGAACAAAGCGGTACCTGAGGGTACCGCCGACTGCACCTCCAGCTTGGCCGAGCAGTCGATCGAGCGACCGATGTCGCCGGGTGACAGGTTGTGCTTGCTCATCAGGGCGCAGAGCTTGGCGCCGGTGACACTCGGCGGGTCGACGATGAAGGGCTCGGAGGCGCCGGCAAACAGTTTCGAGAAACTGAAGTAGTATTTCGCGGGCAGATAGGATGACAGTTTAATGAGTGCCATCACGGAAAACGCGCCCAGAAAGACAATTGCGATGTTGACGCGGAACGCCAGCAGATAACGCAGCACTTTCCCCTCCCCTAAGATAATTCAATGCGGCACATTCTACCGTGCCGGGCAGCGATAATTACACCAGGTATGAGGCCGCTTGCCAGCATGACCTTGCCGCCTGATTGGTCCGTTCAGTTCGCAATTGCACTGTCCGGACACAGCATAAACGCAATGCACAAAGGCATGTTCCGTATGGCTCCAGAACGGCTACTCGGCTAGGCTGGCGGCCGGGACGACGACTTTGAGATGAGACGAAGCCTTCGAACAAGCGACACGATCGATCGGTTTGGCGCACAAGGGATAAATCGCGATGGCCCGACGCATTCTATTGTGTGTCCTTTTGTCGACTGCGACGGCACTTGCCGGCCCGGCAGCAGGCCAGGGCAACCACGGCGACGGCCACGACGCGCTGCATCACTGGTATCTGACACTGAAGGACTGGCAGGGCCGGTCCTGCTGCAACGATCAGGACTGCCGCCCGACACTCAGCCGTCGCCGTGATCAGCGCATCGAAGTTGTCATCGACGGTGAATGGACCAAGGTACCGCCCCACAAGATCCTGCCACTGCCCAGCCCCGACATGCGCACGCACGTTTGCAGCCCTGGCGCAAAGAGCAATTATCCGAGAGGTCACATCTTCTGCGTCGTGCTCGGTTCCGGCGTGTGAAGCAGGCGAGAAATCAGAAGAGAAGGCAGCCAGTTGACAACGGAAAAAATCGACACGCTCGTGGTCGGCGGCGGCCAGTCGGGTCTCGCCATGAGCGAGCACCTGACCGACAACGGCATCGAGCATCTGGTTCTCGAGCGTAGTCGCATAGCAGAACGCTGGCGTTCCGAACGCTGGGACAGCCTGGTTGCCAACGGTCCCGCCTGGCACGACCGGTTTCCCGGCCTGGAGTTCTCTGAATTCGATCCCGACGCGTTCGTCCCCAAGGAGCAGGTCGCCGACTACCTCGTTGCCTATGCCGGGAAAATCAACGCTCCCGTGCGCACGGGCGTCGAAGTGATGTTGGTGAAAAAAAACGACGGGCGACCCGGCTTCAAGGTTGAAACGTCGGCGGGCGGCATCGAAGCCAACAATGTTGTGGTCGCGACAGGCCCGTTCCAGCGCCCGATTATCCCGCCGATTATTCCCGGCACTTACGGGGTCACGCAGATACATTCCAACGCCTACCGCAATCCCGGTCAGTTACCGGAAGGCGCCGTGCTGGTGGTCGGGGCCGGGTCGTCAGGCGTACAGATCGCCGAAGAGCTTTTGGCCACGGGCCGGTGCGTTTACCTCTCGGTCGGCCCGCATCACCGCCCGCCACGGCGCTATCGCGGCTACGATTATGTCTGGTGGCTCGGTGTGCTTGGCAAGTGGGACGCGGTTGCCGTCGAGCCTGGTATGGAGCATGTCACGATCGCGGTCAGCGGCGCCAATGGCGGCCACACGATCGACTTTCGCCGACTCGCCCATCAGGGCATGATTCTGGTCGGCATGGCCCGCTCGTTCGAGGGCGGCGTGATGCATTTCGCATCGGACCTCGCCCGGAACATCGCCGACGGCGATCGCAATTACCTGTCCGTGCTCGACGAAGCCGATGCCTATGTCGCGCGCAATGGCCTCGACCTTCCTGAAGAACCCGAAGCACGCGTTTTCGCTGCTGAGCCTGCCTGCGTTACCGACCCGATCCTCGAACTCGATCTAGCGCAAGCCGGCGTGACGACGGTGCTCTGGGCGACCGGCTACGCCCTCGACTTCGACTGGCTGAAGGTTGACACGTTTGACGATGACGGCCGGCCGCTGCACCATCGCGGCGTTGCAGTCGAGCCCGGCATCTATTTCCTTGGATTGCCGTGGCTGTCACGGCGCGGTTCATCGTTCATTTACGGCGTCTGGCACGATGCCAAATATCTCGCCGACCAGATCGCCTCGCAGCGCAAATATTCCGACTACCACGAGGCCGCCCAACGCAAGATCAAGAGCCAATGACCCACACCCGCATCCGCAAGTTCAATACCGCCGATACCTACCCCGAACAGAACCTCGATAATGACCTCTGCCAGGCAGTGGTCACGCACGGCGGCAGGACCGTCTATCTGCGCGGCCAGTGTCCGCAGGAACTGGACGGCGCCCGGAACATCGACAGCCACGATGCATCGGAGCAAACCCACAAGGTCATGCAGAACATCCAGCAACTGATCGAGGAATGCGGCGGGCGCATGGACCATCTCGTCAAACTGGTCGTCTACATCACCGACATTCGTCACCGCGAGGCCGTCTACCGCACAATGGGCCAGTACATCAAAGGTGTGCATCCGGTCTGTACCGGCCTGGTGGTCCAGGCACTCGCGCGGCCGGAATGGCTCGTCGAAATCGATGCCACCGCCGTTATCCCGGATGAGGAATGAGTTTTATCCGGGAAAAGTTCGCACGGCCGAAGCCACAACCACAGTCGTCATCCCCACGCAGGTAGGGACCCAAGCGATACTCTGTATCCTCAGTGCCGGTGGATGGTCGCTTAGCTTCCCGCCTACGCGGGAATGACGGAGTGTGAGTTGGCAAGCCAGTGTGTCTCGCATGCACCCGAATAAGGAATTTCTCCTGCCAGTCAAGATCATCAATCGTAGTGATGGGGAACAGCGACCATGACGTTTTCAATTGCCGCGCGTTGTGCGCAAACCGGCATGTTCGGCCTGGCCGTCAGTTCATCGTCGCCGGCAGTTGCCGCAAGGTGTGCGTACGCCCGGGCCGGTGTCGGAGCGGCGGCAAGCCAGAACATTACCGATCCCACACTCGGCGAGCGCTGTCTTGATCTAATGGGAGAGGGCGCATCGGCCCGCGATGCGATCAACCAGATCGTCGCCTCCACCAAACACATCCAGTATCGCCAGTTGACGGCGATCGATGCACAAGGAGGCACGGCAAGCTTCAGCGGCACGCAAACACTTGGGCTGCATGCGGCAAGCGAAGCCCGGGATGTCGTCTGCGCCGGCAACCTGCTCGCCTCGGAAGCGGTGCCCGCAGCAATGGTTGCGGCCTTTCAGCAAGGCAGCGGGCACCTCGGCGACCGCCTGCTCGCTGCCATGCAGGCAGCCGTTGACGCCGGCGGCGAGGAAGGACCGGTTCATTCAGCAGGTCTGCTACTCGTCGACAAGGTCTCCTGGCCGGTGGCAAGCCTCAGGGTCGATTGGCACGAGGCTGGCGACCCCATCGGTGAGCTAGCCAAGGTCTGGCAGGTCTATGCCCCGCAATTGCAGGACTACGTCACTCGGGCCCTCGATCCGTCAGCGGCACCAAGCTACGGCGTGCCGGGAGACCAGTAACGAGCAATGTCAGCATCAGTCGGCGGTGGCACCGCCGTCGACCGGCAATGCTGCACCGGTGATGTAGGATGCCTCGTCGGAAACCAGGAACAAGGCGGCATTGGCAACCTCGTCCGGCCTGCCGATCCGCCGCATCGGCACTACGTTGATCGCACCCTGGGTTACTTCTTCGAGCGTCTTCTGCGGCTGGTCGGGCCGGCTGCCGAAGGTGTGAAACATCGGCGTCTCGATCGGGCCCGGGCAGACCGCATTGACCCGAATGTTCTCCGACGCGAGGCGCAGCGCCAGCGCTTTCATGAAGCCGACGACACCGTGCTTCATTGCCGAATAGACGGGACTATATCGCGAACCAACCAAGCCGGCGGTCGAGGCCGTATAGAGCAGCGCCCCGCCACCGCGCTTGCGGATCTCCGGAATTGCAGCTTCCGTCGTTGCGACCACACTGCGCAGGTTCAGGTCGACGGCGGTGTCGAAATCATCCTGCGCCATGCCCTCGACCTTTCCCGGGCCCGGATGACCGAGGTGATTCCAGACGAAATCGAGCTGACCAAAAGCCGATACTGTCTTACTTACGATCTCGGCGGCCTGCGCGACGTCTCGTAAATCGGCCGGAATGGCCAGCGCCGTACCGCCGGCAGATTCGATCTCGGCGACCAGACCGGCAAGCGCCTCACCATTGAGATCCGCCACGGCTACTTTGGCACCTTCCTTTGCAAAGCGCAGCGCACCGGCGCGCCCCATTCCGGATGCCGCAGCCGTCACGATCCCGACTTTACCTTCAAGTCTCATTTTCGAATCCTCCGTCAATTTCCCAGTTCCTGTCACACTCATCCCAGGCGTACGGCGCGCGAGCGATTATCATTGCCCTGCTCGCATGGCACAGTGGCGTAATGCTACCAGATCAGCCGGCAGTATAGAGCGTTGCCGGCAATTCGGCAGTCAAGGATCACCGCGCATGAGCGACGCAATCGACATCAGGCACCCCGGCATGTTCGCGGCCAAGACACCCGAGAAGCCAGCGGTGATCATGGCGCGCAGCGGCAAGGTCGTGACGTATGGCGCGTTCGAAGCGCAATCGAACCGCTTCGCGCATCTGTTGCGCTCGCTCGGTGCAATGCGTGGCGACGTGCTCGCTATTCTCCTCGAGAACCGGCCCGAATTTCTCGCGATTGCCTGGGGCGGGTTGCGCGCCGGCCTGCGCGTGACAGCAATTGCAGCCCACCTGACACATGAAGAGATCGACTACATTCTCGATGACAGCGGCGCCAAGGTTCTCGTGACCTCATCGGCCATGCTGGCCAGGGCCGGTGAGATTGCAGCTAGCGCCATCGCGCCGGCTTCGCGGTTGATACTCGACGGCGAAGCGTCAGGCTTCAATGGCCTCGAGGACCAGCTTGCCCGCCGGCCCGAGACGCCGATTGCCGATCAGTTCGAAGGCATCGAGATGCTCTATTCGTCGGGCACGACCGGCCGACCGAAGGGCATTCGCAAGCCATTGCCCGACCTCCCGTTCGGCGGCCTTTCGCCCGGCTATCGCCGCGCAATCGAACTCTATGGCCTTGACGAGGACACGGTCTATCTCTCGCCGGCACCGCTCTATCATGCGGCACCCTTCGGCTTCAACATGCGCACCATCCGGGCCGGCGGCACGTCGGTGATCATGGAAAAGTTCGACGCAGAAGAAGCGCTTGCCCTGATCGAGCGCCACGGTGTCACACACAGCCAGTGGGTGCCGACGCACTTCGTGCGCTTGCTGCGCCTGCCAAGCGAGGTTCGGACCAAGCACGACCTCTCCAGCCACAAATGCGCCATCCATGCCGCAGCACCCTGCCCGGTCGACGTCAAGCGCAGCATGATCCACTGGTGGGGACCGATCCTGAACGAGTACTATGCTGGATCGGAAGGCAACGGCTTCGTTGCGATCGATGCCGAGACCTGGCTGACACGCCCGGGTTCTGTCGGCCGACCGGTATCAGGTCAGGTGCACATTTGCGATGAGGCTGGCGAACCGCTACCGGTTGGTCGCGAAGGCACGATCTTTTTCGAGGGCGGCGCAACGTTCGAGTATCACAACGACCCCGAAAAGACGGCCGGCGCCCACAACCGGCACGGCTGGAGCACACTCGGCGATGTTGGTTATCTCGATGAAGACGGCTTCCTCTATCTGACCGACCGGCGCGCACACATGATCATTTCAGGCGGCGTCAACATCTATCCGCAGGAGGCCGAAAACGTTCTCCTGACGCACGACAAGGTCCACGACGCCGCCGTCATCGGTGTGCCCAATTCGGAATACGGCGAGGAAGTGAAAGCGGTTATCCAGCCCGTCGACATGACGACAGCAGATAGCATTCTCGAAGCCGAATTGATCGCCTTTTGCCGATCCAGGCTCAGCCCCGTGAAATGCCCGCGATCGATTGACTTCATGGCGCAACTGCCGCGCCAGGAAAACGGCAAGCTCTACAAACGCAAGCTGCGCGATGCCTACTGGAAGAAGCCCGACGCGTGAACGTCAGGCGCGTACCCGCTCGGACTTCGGATCGTAGAGCGGCCGCAGGGACGCGGTGGCCCCAATACGGGTCCCGGCGATCTCGATCTCGTAGTTTGAGCCAAGCAGCTGCTCAGCCGTCTCCCCCTTGCATGGCACATAGCCGAGACCGACGGCGGCGCCCAGATGATGGCCGTAGTTGCCCGACGTCAGGTAGGAGACGATTTCGCCGTCGCGCACGATCGGTTCGTGATGGTAGAGCAGCGGTTCCGGATCGCTAAGCAGGAACTGGACCAGACGGCTTTCGAGACCCTCCTCGCGTTTGCGCAGCACCGCATCGCGGCCGATGAATCCGCCCTTGTCCGTCCTGACCGCAAAGCCGAGGCCTGCCTCGATGACATGGTCCTCATCGGTGATGTCATGGCCGAAATGACGGAATGCCTTTTCGATGCGCGCTGAATCCATCATGTGCATGCCGCAGAGCTTCAAGCCGACCTCCTGACCGGCTTCCCAGAGGGTCTCGAAGGCATGGGCTGCCATTTCCGCCGGCACGTAGATCTCCCAGCCGAGTTCGCCGACATAAGAGACCCGGTGTGCCCGTGCGAGGCCCATGCTAAGCTCGATGTCACGGGCAGTACCGAAGGGATGGTTGTCGTTCGACCAGTCGTGCGGCGAAACCTTTTGAAGGAGCTTGCGCGCGTTGGGGCCCATGACCGCGAGCACACCCTCGCCGGAGGTCACGTCGACAATCACGACATTGCGCTCACCCTTGTGGCGCCGCATCCAGGAGAGCTCGCGTCCAACCGTTGCAGCCGGTGTCACGACTACGTAGGCCGTTTCCGAAAGGCGCGTCACAGTGACGTCCGCTTCGATCCCACCGCGCGCATTCAGGAACTGCGTGTAGACGATCCGTCCGGGCGGGACGGCGACGTTGTTGGCGCAAATGTAGTTGAGAAAGCTTTCCGCCTCGGGGCCTTCGACACGGATCTTGCCGAACGACGTCATATCATACATGCCGACGTTGGTCCTGACGGCGAGATGCTCGGCACGGGCATTCTCGAACCAGTTCTGGCGCTTCCATGAGTAGCGGTATTCGCGTTCCTGCCCGGGGTTTGCAAACCAGTTGGCACGCTCCCAGCCGGCCACTTCACCGAACACGGCACCATTGGCCTTCAGGTGCTCGTGGAACGGCGAACGGCGGATCCCCCGTGCAGTTGCCATCTGGCGATAGGGAAAATGGTCGGCATAGAGCAGACCGAGCGTCTCCTTCGAACGCTCGAACAGATAGGTCTTGTTGCCTTGGAAGGGCTGCATGCGGCGGATGTCGACGTCGGAGACATCGAAGGGCGGATGGCCGTGTTCCAGCCAGTGGGCAAGCACCATGCCGGCCCCGCCCGAGGACTGGATACCGACCGAATTGAAACCGCAACAAACGAAGAAATTGTCGAGGTTCGGCGCTTCGCCCAGATGATAGGCATCGTCAGGCGTGAAGCTCTCCGGCCCGTTGAAGAAGGTGTGAATGCCGGTCTCTGCCAGCGTCGGGAAACGGTTGATCGCCTTTTCGAGGATCGGCTCGAAATGGTCGACGTCTTCCGGCAACTGATCAAAGCAGAAGTCGTGCGGAATCCCTCCCATGCCCCAGGGCTTCGCGACAGGCTCGAAGGCGCCGAGCAGGATCTTGCCGGCATCCTCCTTGTAATAGGCGCACTCGTCCGGCACCCTGAGGACGGGAAGCTGCGTCAGGCCGGGGATTGCCTCCGTGACGACGTAGAAGTGCTCGCAGGCATGCAGCGGTACGACCACGCCGGCCATGCGGCCAACCTCATGCCCCCACATGCCGGCACAGTTGACGACATAGTCGGCCGCGATCGAACCCTGCTCGTCGCCTTTCGACCACTGCACGCCCGTCACGCGGCCTTCGCGCTGATCAACCGCAGTGACCCGCACGCCTTCCAGGATCTTGGCTCCCTTGAGCCGGGCTCCCTTGGCCAGCGCCAGCGCGATATTGCCCGGGTCGCCCTGCCCGTCCTTAGGCAAATAGACCGCACCAGCAACATCATCGACGTTGAGGTAGGGATAACGCTCCTTGACCTCTGAGGCTGAAATCTCCTCGACTTCGACGCCGAACGCACGCGCCATCGAGGCCTGGCGGTAGATCTCTTCGCGGCGCTCTTCAGTGAGCGCGACGGTGATCGACCCGCAACGGCGAAAGCCCGTCGCCACACCCGTTTCGGCTTCGAGATCACCGTAGAGCTCCTGGCTGTACTTGGCGAGCTTGGTCATGTTCTTCGATGCGCGCAGTTGTGCGATCAGGCCGGCGGCGTGCCAGGTCGTGCCGCCGGTGAGCTGATTGGCCTCCAGCAGCACCACATCGCGCCAGCCCAGTTTGGCGATATGATAGGCAACCGAACAGCCGGCGACGCCACCGCCAATGATGACCACGCGTGCCTTGGTAGGTATATCGCTCACTGCAGTTCTCCTGGCGCAAACAGATCGACAGGCGTCGCGGCCAGCCGTATCACGGCGGCCGTCGCACCAATTCTTCGAGGCATGATGAAGTTGCTCCGCGCCTCAATCAAGCGCAAGCAGTGATTTCGCGAACGCCGGGCCGTCGTGCTTTGCAAGCCTTTTAGAAGCCGCTGCCCGGCTCGGCAAGGTATGCCTCTTCCTCAGGCGTCGACACACGCCCGAGCACGGCATTACGATGGGGAAAGCGGCCGAAGCGCTCGATCACATCGCGGTGGGCGACGGCATAGCGCGTGTACTCGTCATTGCCGAGTGCTCCGATCAGTTCGACAGCGCGGTGCTGGTCGGCCAGGTTCTCGCTGTGTTCGAAGGGCAAATAGGCAAAGACACGCGCATCAATGGATAGTCCCTCACCAAATCCGCTCCCCGCAAACGCCCGCGCGATCTCGAGCGCCTTACCATCAGTTGCAAAGCTTTTCGGCGAGCCGCGAAACATGTTGCGGGGGAACTGGTCGAGCACGATGATCGCGGCAAGGGCGGTGCGCTCATCAGTGACAAGCTCGGCGGTCGCCATGCCCGCTACCGTCTCGTGGATTGTCAGGAAACGGAACCGGATCTTGTTATCCGTCGCGTCTGATTTCTTGAACCAGTCGGCAGACTCAAGCTCCTCGAACCAGAACGACAGGACGTCTTCGACCCAGGGAGACATCGTCATACCTCGCCGTGTCAACGGCCATTGCATTCAAGATTGGGCTGTCTCGAGACGCGCCTTATCGATTGGCTGCAACTCGACCGATTCACCGCAGCCGCAAGCCGACGTCTGGTTCGGGTTGTTGAACACGAACTGGGCCGAAAACTTGTCGACCTGATAGTCCATTTCAGTGCCGAACATGTACATCACGGCCATCGGGTCGATCAGCAGTTTGATGCCGCCCGTCTCGACCACCTCATCGTACTTGCCGACTTCCTCGGCCCAATCCAGCGTATATTCCATGCCGGCGCAACCGCCCTTCTTGAGGCCGATCTTGAGGCCGACGGCATCCGGCTTGGTCGCCATGATCTGGCGCACCTGGTCGGCTGCCCGATCGGTAACGGTCATGATCTGGGGTCGGGTTTGCAATTGAGCGCTCATGCGGCTTCTCCGGTCGGCCAATCATTGTCTGCCGATAGGTTTAAGATAAGTCGAATAAGGCAATTGTCGAGTGTTGATGCCTATAGCCAACGGTTCAGAACATGTTGAGCGCGAGACGGGCTTCATCGGACATCCGGCTCATGTCCCAGGGCGGATCGAAGGTCAGTTCGACGTGGACGCGTCCGACGCCGCCGACCGAGGCCACCGCATTCTCGACCCAGATCGGCATCTCGCCGGCAACCGGGCAGCCCGGCGCCGTCAGCGTCATGATCACGCCGACGTTGCGCTCATCGTCTACGTCGATCCTGTAGATCAGGCCAAGTTCGTAGATGTCGGCCGGAATCTCGGGGTCATAGACCGTCTTGATGGCAGCCACGATGTCGGCCGTCATCTGTTCGAGTTCTTCCGCCGAAAGCGCCGAGCCCTCGACCGGCGTGCCACCGTCGGCGACCGACTTCGGACGCTCCGGCTCAGACGCGGCGACGGCCGGCGGTGGTGCTGCGCCGGTTCCCAGATCCATAACGTCTCTCTCGTTGTCTTTCTCAGTCATCCTTCGACCTTTGCGGCACTCGTTACAGCGGCGCCTCAGGCAAACAGTTCATGCGCTTTCTTGAGCGCTTCGACCAGAACATCCACATCCTCGCGAGTGTTGTAGAGGCCGAACGATGCCCGGCACATCGCCGGCACGCCGCAACGCTCCATCAGCGGCTGCGCGCAATGGTGGCCGGCGCGTATAGCAACCCCCGAGCGATCAACGACCATCGACACGTCGTGAGGATGTAGGCCGTCCATGGTGAACGAAATGATCGAGCCCTTGCCCGGTGCGCGCCCGTAAATCGTGAGCCAATTGAGATCGTCGAGCGCGTCATGCGCGTAGGCAGCAATCGCAGCTTCGTGCGCTTCAATCGCAGTACGGCCCTGCATCATCATGTAGTCCAGGGCTGCAGCGAGACCGACCGCTTCGACAATCGGCGGCGTGCCGGCTTCGAAACGCTCCGGCGCCGGCCCGTACGTGATTTCATCACGCCCGACGCTTTCGATCATCGCACCACCGCCGAGGAACGGCGGCATGGCATCGAGAAGTTCCTTGCGCCCGTAAAGCACGCCTATGCCGGACGGCCCGTAGACCTTGTGGCCGGTGAACGCCAGGAAATCAGCGCCGAGCGCCTGCACGTCGACCGGCATGTGCACAGCCGACTGGGCACCGTCGACAAACAGCAGGACGCCTTTGGAACGCGCGATCCTGGCGACCTCCGCGATCGGCACGACGGTCCCCAGCACGTTCGACATATGGGTCAGCGCGATGATCTTGGTGCGCGACGTGATCATGCGCTCGAATTCATCGATCAGGAATTCGCCGGTGTCCGAAATCGGCGCCCACTTGATCACTGCGCCCTTGCGCTCGCGCAGGAAATGCCAGGGCACGATGTTGGCATGATGCTCCATGACCGAGAGGATGATCTCATCGCCCTCGGAGATATTCTCATGGCCCCAGGCATAAGCGACCAGGTTGACAGCCTCTGTCGCATTCTTGGTGAATACGATCTCCTGTGCCAAACGCGCATTGAGGAACCGGGCGCAGGTCTCACGCGCGTCCTCGTATTTCTGTGTGGCGGTATTCGAAAGGTAATGGATGCCGCGGTGCACGTTGGCGTATTCGGCACGCAATGCGTAGTCCATCGCCTCAATGACCGCGCTCGGCTTCTGGGCAGAGGCCGCACTGTCGAGGTAGACGAGCGGACGTCCGTTCACCTCGCGGGCAAGGATTGGAAAATCGAGGCGCGCACGTGCGGCATCGAAACTGGTACCGCCGTCGATCACACGGAGGTCTGGTGCATGTCCCGTCACGTCGCGCTTCCTTTGGCGTTGTGATTGGCACCAAGCCAGGCCCGGGCAATGTCACCCAGCGCCTCCCGGATGTCATTGTCAGCGACCTTGTCGATCGCCTCGGCAACGAACGATTCCGTCAGCAGAACCTTTGCCTCTGCCTCGGGAATGCCGCGCGAGCGGCAGTAGAACACAAGATCGCGGTCGATCTCGGCAGACGTCGAGCCATGCCCGCAGGCAACGTCATCGGCATAGATTTCGAGTTCCGGCTTGGAATCGAATTCCGCCGTCTCCGACAGCATCAGCGCCTGCGCCATTTGCTTGCCATCAGTCTTCTGGGCATGCGGTGCGACGATCACCTTGCCCTGCGAAACACCCCGGGCGGCATCATCGAGGACACACTTGAAGAGTTCGCGGCTTCGGCAGCCAAGCGCCTGATGGTCGACGACGACGGTTGAATCGATATGATCGCGACCGTTACCGAGACAGGCCGCCGAGACGTCGAGATCGCCGCCGGCACCCTCGAACGTCACGAACGTCTGGTTGCGCGAAAGCGGGGCACCGGGAATGAGTTGGAAGGCATGGTAGGCGGCAGTACTCCCGAGCCTGGCCCGCGTCGTCGCAAGATCGACCAATGGTGTCAGGCTTCCAACCTTGATGTGGTCAAGGCGCGCGCCGTCCTTGAGCGAGATCGTCGTAAGACTGTTGGCCTGACTATCAGAGCCATCTAACACGACGGTAGTTTCGATGACCGTCAATTGAGCGTTGCTATCCAGTTCAATTTGATGGCTGAGCGTTACCAATGAACCGCTACCGCCCGTTACAGCGGAAACAATCATGATTGGTTTATCGATTTTGACCTCAGGCTCGACCTTTACGAACAACCCGCCACAGGAAAAAGCAACATTGAGGGCCACAATGGCTTCATCCTTCAGAACGCCATCCGAGAGGACAGAACCGGGATCTGGAACTCGAAACTCGATTGATACGCCGTCTGGCAAGTCTGACCGGGTCCGGTCCCATTGACCATTTACCAGGTGCACCCTGTAGCAATCTAGTTTGGCCAGTGGTCCGAGTGAGGCCTCAAGTTTCGCACTATCAATGGTCGACCACTGGCGCGGATCAACAGGCCGCGCAACAGACTTCAGGCCCGAACGCAGATCGGTGTATTTCCACGCCTCGATCCGCCGGTGCGGCAGGCCCAGTTCGTCGAAACGTGCCATGGCGGCACGCCGCACATCGAGAATTGCCGCATCGCCCGGCAGCGCTTCGGCAACCTCTGCAAAATGGTCCTCGAAAGCCTTTTCGGCCTGGGTCTTCATGATCTGTGCGGTCATGCAATTCGTTCTTTCATGCTCACGATCTGCGGACCTGCTCGGTCGTCTCAAGCAGCTTCTTCACCGTATTCAGCGTAACCGGACTGCTCCAATTCAAGCGCCAGTTCCTTGCCGCCCGTCTTGCGGATGCGGCCGTGCGCCAAGACGTGCACTTGGTCGGGTACGATATGATTGAGCAGGCGCTGATAATGCGTGATCACCAGCATCGCACGATCCGGCGACCGCATCGCGTTGACACCTTCCGAAACAACACGCAGTGCGTCGATATCAAGCCCAGAATCGGTCTCATCGAGCACACACAGCGACGGCTCGAGCAGCCCCATCTGAAGGATTTCAGAGCGCTTCTTCTCACCACCCGAGAAGCCGACGTTGACCGGCCGCTTGAGCATCTCGATGTCGATGTTGAGTTCAGCACCCTTTTCCTTGGCGAGCCTCAGAAAGGCAGGCGTCGTCAGCTCGTCCTGACCGCGCGCCTTGCGCAACGCGTTGACGGCCGTGCGCAGGAAGGTCAGGCCGGCAACCCCCGGGATCTCCATCGGATACTGGAAGGCGAGGAAGACGCCGGCAGCCGCCCGCTCCTCAGGCTCCATTTCGAGAATGTCTTCGCCGTTCCAGAGTATCTCGCCGTCGGTCACTTCGTAGCCGTCACGTCCAGCCAGCACATAGGCAAGCGTCGACTTGCCCGAGCCGTTGGGGCCCATGATGGCGTGAACTTCACCTTTGGGAACCGTCAGCGACAGGCCCTTGATGATCGCCTTGTCCTCATCTTCGAGGCGAACATGTAAGTTCTTGATTTCGAGCATCTTATCTCCGCTCTTCGACATCTCGTTCGTTGTTATCTTTGCCAAGCTGACGCTGCGCTCAGAACGCGAGCATTGCCTGCACGAGCAGCGCCCGGATCGGCACAACTCGATCCCAATCGACCATGCCAAGCAGCACGCTTCATTCAATTCGACGGAGGTCGCCAGCCAGGCTAGCCGTTAGCCGCCTGCTGATGCTGCCCGGCGCTGCTATCACGCGCCGACCAAAGCCGGTCGAAAGCCTCCAATGCCGCCTGTTCAGCCTGCTGACGCCGGGCCTGGATATCCTTGACCTGGTTCAGCAGCACCTTGACCTCTGTTTCTCCCCCGGTGACGTCCCCGCCGCACTGGCGGATCTCTGCATCGATGCGCTCGACTTCATGCTTTAGTTCATCAGCTGCCGTTTCGGCGGCCAGCCAATCGCGCTCGAGATCCGCAATGCGCGTTTCCTGGGTCATTTTCAAAAGCCTCCTACATTTCCTCTCTCCGGCCCTGCTTAGAGACCTGGGCCGTTTCGTTTGTGCTCAACTCATCACCGTGACTCTGTCCGGCGCCTTGGAGCGCTCTTAAGATACTAGCCTGCCACGAACCCGCTTTTGCTCCCGATGAGACCTCAAAATCGGCGCCAACGCCAGCGCCAACCCGATTTTGTGCGAACCCAGCAGAGCCAGATAAACACTACTGCCAGCACTCCCATCCAGAACGACCAGCCGATAACCTGGAATATCGACGGCGTCCGGCCTGACAGCGCCGGCCCGATCATGAAGTGCCAGGTGACCAGAACCGCACCGGCCAAGAGCGCCAGCAGAACCAGCCAGATCGATATGCGTATCCCGGCAAAACTCGAATTTCGACGCACCACCGGGAAACCTACTCACGCTCGCCAATTGTTCTTTCTGCTCTGCCATCGCCGATCCCGGCCCAGTCCCGGATACGGCCGACAATTCCGCAATAGGCACATCCTCCTCTGGCAGGCGTATCAACCCACGCTACCTTCCAGCGAAATGCCGATCAGCTTCTGCGTTTCCGCCATGAACTCCATCGGGAGCTGCTGGAGAACATCGCGCACGAAACCGTTGACGACCAGCGCGACAGCCTCTTCCTCATCAAGCCCGCGCTGGCGGCAGTAGAACAGGATGTCCTCGGAAATCTTCGAGGTCGTCGCCTCGTGCTCGAAGTGTGAGGAGGCGTTCTTGGCCTCGATATAGGGCACGGTGTGAGCACCACACTTGTTACCGATCAGCAGCGAGTCACAGCAGGTGAAATTGCGCGCGTTCGTGGCTTTCTGGTGGGCCGAGACAAGACCGCGATAGGTGTTCTCCGATTGTCCGGCCGCAATACCTTTGGAAATAATCCGGCTCGTCGTGTTCCGGCCGAGATGGATCATCTTGGTGCCGCTGTCGACCTGCTGATGACCGTTCGAGATCGCGATCGAATAGAACTCACCGCTCGAATTATCACCGCGCAGGATGCAGCTCGGGTATTTCCAGGTGATCGCCGAACCGGTTTCGACCTGGGTCCACGCGATCTTCGAACGATCGCCGCGGCAGTCGCCGCGCTTGGTAACAAAGTTGTAGACGCCGCCTTTGCCATCCTTGTCGCCCGGGTACCAGTTCTGGACCGTCGAATATTTGATCTCGGCGTCTTCCATCGCGACCAGTTCGACGACGGCTGCGTGCAGCTGATTTTCATCGCGCATCGGCGCCGTACAGCCTTCGAGGTAGGAGACGTAGGATCCCTTGTCGGCGATGATCAACGTGCGCTCGAACTGGCCGGTGTTCATCTCGTTGATACGGAAATAAGTCGAAAGCTCCATCGGGCAGCGCACGCCCTCGGGGATGTAGACGAAGGAGCCGTCCGAGAACACCGCCGAATTGAGCGCGGCATAATAGTTGTCGGATTGGGGCACGACGGAGCCCAGGTATTTGCGCACGAGTTCGGGGTGCTCGCGCAGCGCTTCCGAGATCGAGCAGAAGATCACGCCGGCTTTGGCGAGTTCCTTCTTGAATGTGGTCACAACCGAGACGCTGTCGAAAACGGCATCGACGGCTACCCGGCCATAGCCGCTCGGCGCCTCATCTGCGTCCGCCTCATCGAGCGCGCTCGGCTCGCCCTGTCGGCGCACACCGGCGAGGATCTCCTGTTCCTTCAGGGGAATACCAAGCTTCTCATAAGTGCGCAGCAACTCGGGGTCGACTTCGTCGAGCGACTTCGGCCCATCGAGACCTTTCGGTGCGGCGTAATAATAGAGATCCTGGAAGTCGATCTTCGGATAATTGACCTTGGCCCAGGTCGGCTCGTCCATCGCCTGCCAGCGCTCGTAGGCTTGAAGGCGCCAGTCGAGCATCCAGGCCGGCTCGCCCTTCTTGTCCGAAATGAAGCGGACGATGTCTTCGTTCAGGCCCTTCGGCGCCTTCTCCGTCTCGATCTCGGTCGTAAAGCCGTACTTGTACTGGTCGACATCGATCTGCTTGACTTGATCAATGGTCTCTTGAACGGCTGGCATGATGTTCTCCGATTGGGCCCGTCAGTTCTATCAGCTGGTCCGGGGCCGGTGTTGGCTAGGCAACGGCACGATGGTTCGTTGCAGCGGCTGCGTGCAGCGCCTGCCACCTAGTCAAAAACGCTTCTAAACACTTCTCGGTGGTATTCCAACCCAGGCTGATGCGGATCGCCGAGCGGCCGATTTCGGGCGCCAGGCCCATCGCATCGAGCACGTGGCTCGCACCGACCTTGCCCGACGAACAGGCCGCTCCGGCACTGACGGCGACACCGGCCAGATCCAGCTTGATCACCAGCGTCTCGGCCTGCTGGCCGGGCAGCGCGAGTGCGATCGTATTGGCCAGGCGATCGGCGCCCTCCGCGATGAGAAAAGCGTCCGGCGTCGACTGCCTGATGCCGGCGAGCAGGCGGTCGCGCATCTCGCCGAGTGCCGCCTGGCGAGGAAGCTCGGCGTGCGCCGCCGCTGCGGCGGCACCGAAGCCGGCGATCGCTGCGACATTTTCGGTACCGGACCGGCGGCGGCGCTCCTGGCCGCCGCCCTGGATCAAGGGCGCGAGGTCGATGCCATCCCTGACGATCAGGGCACCGGCGCCCATCGGACCGCCGATCTTGTGGCTCGAAAGGGTCAGGAAATCGACGTCAAGTCGAACAAAGTCGATCACCTTTCGGCCGGCGGCCTGAACTGCATCGGTATGCGTGTGAACCGAATGACTGCGGCAGAACTCTGCTGCTGCAGCCACATCCTGAATAACGCCTGTTTCGTTGTTGGCCATCTGCAGAGACAGCAGCGCGCGGCTATCGCCATGGCTTGTGAGGATCCGGTATGCGAGTTCCCCTAGATCGACGATGCCGTCGCGATGAACGCCAAGCTCGACGACTTTGGCGCCGTTTGCAGCGGCAGGTGACAGCACGGAATCATGTTCGATGCCGGCGCGGTAGATCACATCCCAACCACTTCGGAGCACCTGGTTGTTGGCCTCCGTTGCACCGCTGGTGAATACCACTTCGGCCGGGGAGCAGCCGACGAGGGCCGCGACTTGCTCGCGGGCATCCTCGACCAATCGCCGCGCTGCCCGGCCTTCCCCGTGCACGGAGGAAGCGTTGCCGACGCGATCGAGAACTTCGAGCATGGCGGCCCGCGCCTCTGGCCGCAGAGGCGCGGTGGCGTTGTGGTCGAAATAGAGGCGTGCCTCAGTCATGATGCCGCGCCCCTCTTTCGGCACCCTCAACGGCGACCGGGAAGTTGGCACGGGCCAGTAGGGCACGGTCGTCGCTGACAACGTCGGCCAGCGTTACCTCAACCAGGAAACCGCGGATATGGCGGCCAAGGGCCGACCACAGTTCATGCGTCAGACAGCGCTCATCGCCGATGCAGCCATTATCAGCCGGTCCGACGCAGCGCGTCATCCGCGTCGGCTCATCGACCGCCTCGAGAATATCGACAATGGCGATGTCACCGGCCGGCCGGGCAAGCTTATAGCCGCCATGGCGCCCGCGCGCGCTTGCCACCAATCCGGCATCCCGCAGCTTGGCGAACAGTTGCTCGAGATAAGCGACTGAGAGCTGCTGACGGCTCGAGATTTCGGACAGCGACACGGCCCGGCCCAAGCCTTCGACAGCATTGCCGTGCTTTGCAATGTCGGCCATTGCCATCACCGCATATCGTCCGCGTGTACCGAGTTCCACGTGTGCACACTCTACCGTCGAGGGAAATGGCGCACAGAATTGGCGCGCATCGTGCTTCAGTTCTTGCAATCGGTCTGCACGTCCGTGCTAGAAGGACCAGCTTCAGCGCCGCGCATCGAGCAGGCAGACAATCGCTATATGTAAATCCCGACTGAGGAAGTCAAGATTAAATTCCGCGGCATCGTCACCGCGCTTGATCGGCGCGCGACAAACACCAGGTTTTGGTTGGCTACAACGCGCCCGGCGCTGCCCTGCGCGCTTGCCGGCGCGGCGCTGGCCGCCAACACCGGCCCGGCCAAGAAAAAGGATAAAGAGAGCCCATGCCCGAATTAATCATCAACGGCCCCGCCGGCCGCCTCGAAGCCCGCTATCACCACGAAACCGCGACCGACAGCCCGATCGCGATGATATTGCATCCCCACCCGCAGTTCGGCGGCACGATGAACAACCAGGTCGTCTATCACCTGTACTATACGTTCGTGGAACGCGGCTTCTCCGTGCTGCGCTTCAATTTCCGCGGCGTCGGGCGCAGCCAGGGTTATTTCGACAATGGCCCGGGCGAACTCTCGGATGCGGCCACCGCGCTCGACTGGCTGCAGATCGCCAAGCCGGACAGCAAGGCCTGCTGGATCGTCGGCGTCTCGTTTGGCACCTGGATTGCGATGCAGCTCCTGATGCGCCGGCCGGAGATCGACAGCTTCATCTGCGTCGCACCGCCCGCCAACCTATATGATTATTCGTTCCTGGCACCGTGCCCCGCTTCGGGTCTTTTGGTCAACGGCGAACGCGACCGCGTCGTCCCTTCCGCCTCCGTCGCCGAACTCGCCGTCAAGACCAAGGTGCAACGGGGGATCACGCTGCAGCACGACATCATCCCCGACGCCAACCACTTCTTCGAAGGCGACGCGCAGATGGCGGCGTTGCAGGATTCAGTGGGAAGCTATGTCGATCGGCGCATGGTCGATATCCTGGCGAGCAAGCAGGACGATTAGTTTCGCTTGCGCGAATTGGGCTGCCGCCCAAACCCGCTCGAGGAGACACCCCTCGAACTCCCCGTTTCATGCAACAAACAAGGGAGGGACCGGGAGATCTCCTCCCGGCAGAGCGCGAGACTGGTCCCGCTCGCGCAGCGAATGTCAGCCCGCCGCCGCCAATGCAATGGCCGACGCCATGACGACGTCATCGACGCTGGCGCCGCGCGACAAATCGCAGATCGGCTTGGCAAAGCCCTGGAGAAAGGGCCCGACCGCCTGGGCACCGGCCAAACGCTGGACGAGCTTGTAGGCAATATTGGCGCTGTCGAGGTCGGGAAAGATCAGGACATTGGCCTGACCCGCTACCGGGCCACCGGCGCCCTTCTTGGCGGCAACGTCGGGAACGAGCGCGGCATCGGCCTGAAGTTCGCCATCGATTGCGATATCAGGTCCCTTGGCCCGCGCGATATCAACGGCCTCGCGTACTTTGTCGACACGGGCATGGGCGCCTGAACCCTTGGTCGAGAACGAGAGCATGGCAACACGCGGCTCATCGCCGAGCACGGCGGCGCGGCTGGCGGCCGAGGCAATCGCGATGTCGGCCAGTTCAGCAGACGTCGGTTCGATGTTCAAAGCACAATCGGCGAATACAAATGTGGCGCCGTCCGGCATCGCCATCAGGAAGAAGCTCGACGGGGTCGCAACACCGTCGGCCAAGCCGACCGTCATCATGCCGGCCTCGATCACGCGCCGCGTCGGCATGGCGACACCCGCAACCATGGCCTGCACGTCACCGTCAGCGAGCATGGCGCCGGCAAAGTAGGCCGGCTTACGGGCGAGCTTGGCGCCCATCGCTGGCGTCATCTTCTCGCGACGTTCGGCGATCAGGCCGCCATAGTGGGCGAGCCTGCCGGCATCGGTCGACGTTATGATCTCGACACCATCGAGTTCGACGCCCTCGCGGGACGCAGTCTGCGCAACCTCCGCTTGATCACCGATGACCACCGGCTTGGCCAGTCCTTCATCGCTGAGCCGCCGCGCCGCTGCCAGAATACGACCGTCGTCACCTTCCGGCAGTACGACCTTCAGGCCCCGCCCCCGCACCCGACCAAGCACATCTTCCAGTGCACTCATGTTCGCTCCCTGCGCCCCATACGAAACTGTCCCTGCCGCAACACAGACGTGATGAGCTATCGAACCGCCAATCCCCCCTCATGCCACCGTCTTGCCTGGCAAGGCAAATGCCGCCAACATGGCTGCCATGATCCGCGGTCTCAAAGCCATCGATTGTGACGTGCACCCGAACGTGCCGGGGCTCAAGACGCTGCTGCCCTATATGGAGCCCTATTGGGCAGACACACTCGTCCAGCGCGGCATGCACGAGCTCGACTCGATCTCGTACCCGAACAATTCGCCCCTCACGGCACGGGCCGACTGGCGGCCTGTGAGCGGCAAGGCGGCAACAAGCGTCGAGACCATGCAGGCCGAGTTACTCGACCCGTTCGGCCTCGATATCGCAATCCTCAACTGCCTTTACGGCGTACAACTACCGTTCAGCGAGGATATGGGCGCGGCCTACGCACGCGCCGTCAACGACTGGATCGCCAAAGAGTGGCTCGACCGTGATCCGCGGCTCAGAGCCTCCATCCTGATCCCGATCCAGTCAGCTGAACTGGCGGTCGAGGAAATCGAGCGATTGGCGCCCGATAAGAGGTTCGTTCAGGTGATGACACTGGTGGCCGGCGAAACCCTGCTCGGGCGCCGGCATCACTGGCCGATCTATCAGGCCGCCGAGCGCCACGGCCTGCCGGTCGCCGTCCATGCCGGCTCGAGCTACCGCCACCCGCCGACCGCAGTTGGCTGGTCGTCCTACGCCATCGAGGATTACGCGTCGCAGTCGATCACGTTTCAGTCGCAGCTCGCCAGCCTGATCGCCGAGGGCGTCTTCAAGAAGTTTCCCGGGCTCAAGGTCGTGTTGCTCGAGTCGGGCGTGACCTGGCTGCCCTCGTTCCTGTGGCGGTTCAAGAAATATTGGCGGGGGCTCACAATGGAGATCCCCTGGGTTGACCGGCCGCCGCCGGAGATCGTGCGCGAGCATATACGCTTTTCGCTGACCCCGTTCGACGGTCCCGAAGCGCCGGACGAGGCAGCACGCGTCTTCGAACATCTCGATTCAGATAAAATCGTGCTATTCTCGACGGATTACCCGCACTGGCAGTTCGACGGCGACGATCCCCTGCCCCCCGGTTTGTCCGATGATCTGATCAAAAAGATCCTGATCGACAATCCGCGTCAGACATACGCGAGGCTCTGATGAACATCCACATTAGCGATATCGAAGCCAAGAAGCGCGAAACCCGCATCGGCCTGGCCATTGCCGATGGCGACATTCACCCGGCACCGCGAAGCATCAAGGCGCTCTACCCCTATCTTGCCCGGCGCTGGCAGGACCACCTCGACACCTACGGCCTGATCCCGCGGCATCAGTATCAGGCGGGCCCGGCCTATCCGAAAGGCAATCCGGACGCCTCGCGCCGCGATGCCTACCCACCCGAAGGCGGCCGTCCGGGCTCCAGCCTCGCCTTCATGCAGGCCCAGCACCTTGACCCCAACAACGTCGAGCTTGGCATCCTCAATCCGCTGGCGCCAACACCGGGGAATGCACAAAACCCGGAACTTGCCATCGCACTCGCCGGCGCGATGCACGAATGGCAGATCGCGGAGTGGACCGAGAAGGACGCCCGCCTCAAGGGCTCGATCATGCCGCCCTATGAAGACGGGCCGGCGGCCGCCACAGAGATCAATCGCTGGGCCGGCAACCCGCATTTTGCCCAGATCCTGATTCTGAGTCGCACAGTCGCGCCGTTCGGCCAGCGCCGCTACTGGCCGATCTTCGAAGCTGCCTGCGCGCACAATCTGCCGGTTGCGATCCACGCCTTCGGGTACGGCGGCAACCCGATCACCAGCGGTGGCTGGCCGTCCTATTACATCGAGGAGATGAGCGGCCATTCGCAGTGCTGCCAGGCGCTGCTGGCGAGCATGATCTTCGAAGGTGTTTTCGAACATTTCCCGACGCTGAAAGTGATCCTGGTCGAAGCAGGCTTTGCCTGGCTGCCCTCGCTTGCCTGGCGGCTCGACAAACATTGGCACAAGCTCAAAGGCGAGGTTCCCCACCTCAAACGGCCGCCATCAGAAGTCATTCGAAAGCACATCTGGCTGACGACCCAGCCGATGGAAGAACCGGAACACCGCCGCCATCTCAGTGATGTCTGGAACTGGATCGGCGATGACCGACTGATTTTCGCGACCGACTATCCGCACTGGGACTATGACGATCCGGCCGAAGCCCTGCCGATCCGGCTCGGCGACGAACCACGCCGGCGCCTCTTCCGCGAGAATGCCCGCGACGTCTACGGCATGTGAGGACGTTGTGCCATGACGCGTCACGTCATCGCGACCATCGACGAGATCCCGCCGGGCGAGCGCAAACTCGTGACCGTCGAGGGCCGCGAAATCGTGGTGTTCAATCTCGATGGCGAGTTCGTCGGCCTGCTCAATCGCTGTCCGCACCAGGGCGGTGCCATGTGCGGCGGCATCATCGTCGGGCGGACGACGTCCGATGATCCTGGGCAGTACGAGTACGACCGTTCGGCAGCGATGATCCGCTGTCCCTGGCACGGCTGGTTCTTCGATCTTCGAACCGGTCAATCGTGGGGTGAACCGGACCGCGTGCGCACGCGCCACTACGACGTCGCCGTTGCCGACGGCGAAACTCTCGTCGAAGGTCCCTATCAGGCCGAGACAATCGAGGTCACGACTGATCGCCAGTACGTCGTGGTCGAGACCTGAACAAGCGAAGGCTTCGCTCACGCGAAATGGGCTGCCGCCCAAACCCGCTCGAGGGGACACCCGTCGAGTTCTCCGTTCATTGTTCCCAAAAATGGAGGATCGGGGAGGTCCTCCTCCCGGCAGAGCGCGAGACTGGTCTCGCTCGCGAAGCGAACGTCTGCCGTCTGCGGATCTCTACTGCTTGAAGGTGCGACGGCGGCGACGCCAGATCAGGTAGGCACCTCCGGCAACGCCGAACTGTCCGAGCAGGGACGCCCCGAGCAACGGCAGCGGCGCCCCCCCGGCGCCCGGGTTTCTCGGCCCGTTGCCACAGGGCGGCGTGCCGCAAACCTGTGCCAATGTTGGTGAAGACGACAGAAGAACTGCGACCAACGCGAGATGCGCAGCCAGCAAACCGGTCCTGAACATTGGAAGCTAACCCGTATTGCGCGGCTCCCCTGTCCGCCGGTAGAGACTAAGCCCACCAGTTTGCATTTAAGTTAATCGCGAGCTATCTCGAAGCGTTGTAGACAAAGCTCTGTTGAGGGAGATTTTCGATGCGCGGCCAGATGCAGGACCATCCGCTGCTCATTTCCTCGCTGCTCAACCACGCCTCGTTGAATTTCCGCAAACAAGGCATCGTCTCACTGGATCGCGATGCTGACGGAGCCTCGCTCGGCTCCACGACCACCGTGACCTATGACGTGCTGGCACGGCGCACGGCCAAGCTCGCCAACGCCCTGATCGACCTTGGCGTCAAACCGTCCGACCGGATCGCGACACTCGCCTGGAATGACCAGCGCCACTTCGAACTCTACTATGCGATCTCCGGCATCGGTGCCGTCTGCCACACCATCAATCCGCGCCTCTTTCCTGACCAACTGACCTATATCGTGCGTCATGCCGCCGACCGCTGGATCGCCGTCGACCCGACCCTCCTGCCGGTCCTGGAGGCCGTGTTCGACGACGTCGCTGACGTGCCGGAAGGCATCATTGTGCTGTCAGGAGCAATGCCCGAGACGCCGCTCGCAGAGCGCACAACGGTACTTCTCTACGAGAACCTGATCGCGCCGCACACCGAGGTGATCACCTGGCCATCGTTCGATGAGAATTCGGCCGCCGTGATGTGCTACACGTCGGGAACGACGGGCAATCCCAAGGGTGTTCTCTATTCGCACCGCTCGACGGTACTGCACGCCTGGTCCATCGCACTGCCCGATGCCGTCGCGCTCAGCCAGTCGACCGTGATCCTGCCGATCGTGCCGATGTTCCATGTCAACGCCTGGGGCACGGTCTACGGTGCGGCCATGACCGGGGCAACGATGGCGATGCCCGGCCCGCGCCTCGACGGCCAGTCGCTCTACGAACTGATCGAGGCAGCCGGCGTCAACTACATCTGCGGCGTGCCAACGGTCTGGCTCGGCCTGCTCGACTATCTGCGCAAGGCCGGCAAGAAATTGCCTGAAGGTCTGCGCGGTGTCGGCGGCGGCTCTGCTATTCCGCGAGCGCTGATCGAGGCCTACTGGAAGGAACAGGGCGTACGCATCGATCACGGCTGGGGCATGACGGAACTGAGCCCGGTCGGCGCCTATAACGCGCCAAGCCGGCCGCTCGCCGAAATGAGCGATGAAGAACTGATCGCCGACGCCATCAAACAAGGCCGCGCGCCTTATGGCGTAGAACTCAAGATCATCGATGAAGACGAGAACGAACTGCCCCGCGATGGGCAGACAAGCGGCGAGTTGTGCGTCAGGGGACCATGGGTGACGAGCGGCTATTACCATGATGCGGAAGCGAACAAGGCTGCATTCACGTCGGACGGCTGGTTCAAGACCGGTGATGTCGCGACGATCGACGGCGATGGCTACATCGAACTCGTCGACCGTGTGAAGGACCTGATAAAATCGGGCGGTGAATGGATCTCCTCGATCGAGGTCGAAAACCTGGCCCTGACATACCCCGGCATCAAGGAAGCCGCCGCCGTTCCCGCTCGTCACAAGAAATGGACCGAGCGCCCGATCATCGTTGCCGTGCGTGAAGAAGGCGCAAGCGTCGACGAGGAAGCCTTGCGTGAGCACCTTGCCAAAACACTGACCAAATGGATGCTGCCAGATGCGATCGTCTTCGTCGACGAGTTACCGCATACAGCAACGGGCAAGATCATGAAGCGGGCGCTCAGAGACGACTACGCCGACTATCTCGAGCGTCACGGCCTCGATAATTAGGACGTCGGGCCTCGAGCAATCTTGTCAATGGGCGTCGGCCCTATAGAAATCCAATTCAAGCCGGGAGATGTCGACCATGACGCCACTACACTACCAAAGCGCCATCGAGATCGCCAGGTCGATCCGCGACAAGCAGGTCAGCGCCGTCGAAGTGCTCAATCACTTTCTCGACCGGGTCGATGCTTATAACCCGAAGCTCAACGCGATCATCTGGCAGGATCGCGAAGGCGCCCGGGCGCGGGCTGCAGAGGCCGATGCAGCGCTGGCACGCGGTGAAGTGTGGGGGCCATTGCACGGTGTGCCGATGACCATCAAGGAATCATTCCAGGTCAAGGGCTCACCGACGACCTGGGGCATTCCCTCGCTCAAGGACAATGTTACCGATATCAACTCGATCGTCACCCAGCGCATGCTCGATGCCGGCGTCGTACTGTTCGGCAAGACCAACGTACCGATCTACCTAGCCGACTGGCAGAGCTTCAATGCGATCTACAGGACGACCAACAACCCCTGGAACGTGGCACTGACGCCGGGCGGCTCTTCCGGCGGTTCGGCAGCGGCGCTGGCCGCCGGCCTGACCGGCATCGAGGCCGGCAGCGACATCGGCTCGTCGATCCGCAACCCGGCGCACTACTGCGGCGTGTTCGGCCACAAGCCGACATACGGCATCATTCCGGTGCGCGGCCAGTCATTGCCGGGCCCGTTCGCGCCAGGCGACATCTCCGTTGTCGGGCCGCTCGCACGCTGCGCCGACGATCTCGATCTGGCGCTCGATGTGATGGCCGGGCCCGACCTGCTCGACGACGTCGCCTGGCGACTGGAGTTGCCTGCAGCGCCACAAAAGTCGCTCAAGGATTTCCGTATCGCCGTAAAGCTCAGTGATCCTAACTCGGAGATCGATAAGACCAGTGCCGACCTATTGCAGGGCCTTGTCGACAAGCTTGCCAAGGCCGGCGCATCGATCAGCGACAGCGCGCATCCCGATGTCGACACCACGCGCCTGCATGAGGTCTACATCGCGCTTCTGAGGGCTGCGACCTCGGGCCGGATACCGGATGCCGAAATTGCGGACTGGGCACGGATTGCCGCCGACGCCGAGCCCGCTGATATGTCCTATCTGGTGCGCACCGCGCGCGCCAACACGATGGTGCATCGCGACTGGCTGCGCCTCAACGGCGAACGTCACGACATGCGCCTGCGCTTTGCGGAGTTCTTCAGGGACTGGGACATCCTGCTCTGCCCGGCCGCAGCATCGGCGGCCTGGCCGCATGATCACGAGGGCGAGCGCCATGAGCGCACCATCCCGGTTAACGGTCATAGGGTGCCAACCACCGACCAGCTGTTCTGGGCCGGGTTCTCCGGCGTCGTCTATCTGCCCTCGACAGTCGGCCCCGCGGGTCTGCAACCGGATGGACTGCCGGTTGGCTATCAGGCCATTACCGGGCACTTACGCGACAAGACATCGCTCGCCTTCGCCCGCCTCGTCGAGCGCGAGTTCGGCGGCTTCATCGCACCGCCCGGCTACGACTGATCGGATGCGCCGGCGACATCGGCTTTCGGCAACCGGTGCACGTTGCGCCCGCCGTTGACCGTGACGAGACCGCCAAGCGCCGGCGCGACCTTGACCCGGCCGGTCGGTGCGAGCAGTTCCTTTTGGCCCTCGACCATGATGGCGCCGCCGATGCCGGGCCACATGCGGGCACCGATGCGTTCGAGATTCGTAACGGAACGCAGGACCAGATCGTGCTCGATCGGCGGGGCGTGCAGCGCGTAGCTAAAGCTTTTCGTCGAAAACATCGATTGGTTGAGCAGGTTTTCGAGCTGGCGGCGGCTATAGGGACGTCCGTGCCCGAACGGCGTCTTGTCACTGCGCGCCCAGACCGAACGCCGGTTGGCAACGATCAGCATGACGCGTCCCCGCGGCGACAGCACCCGCCAGATTTCGCGCAGCAGCGGGCCGACCCGCTCCGCGGTCTCGAGACAGTGCACGGCCAGCAGCCGGTCGACCGAGTTGTCCGGCAGCGGCAGATGTTCCTCATCTGCAAGCACGGTCAGCTTGTCGCCGGTGCGCGGCCAGACCAGCGCACCCTGACCAGCCGGCATGATCGCTGCAATGCGCGCCGCCTCGTTACGGTAGGGGCCGAGGAAGGGCGGCGCAAAACCGAGGCCGATGACGACCTCACCGGTAACGTTGCGCCATCTGGCGCGCAGCCGATGGGCAAGCACGCGACGCACGGCAATGCCCAACGGACGGGCATAAAAGTCGCGAAGCTCGGCGACGTCATGGTGCATGGAACGCTCGGCTCAGTCCGCAGTTTGCATCATCTGGTGGGCGAAATCGTACAACTCGCGGGCAAGTTGGTCGAGGCCCCGGTAATCTTCGCGCGAATCCGGACCCTGCCCGAACGTGGCATAAAGCTGGGCGAGCACGGTCGCCAGTTTGAATATGGCGAGCACCCGCCAGACGGCAAGGTCTGAGACATCGCGACCTGTCCGGCGGGCATAGAGCATTGCTATCTCATCGCGGGTCTGAAAGCCCGCTGCTGCCGTCGGCATCTGGCCAAGCCGGTGCATGCAATCGGGATCGCCCGCCTCGGTCCAGTAGCTCAGCATCGTCGCGAGATCGAACATCGGATCGCCACGTGTACCCATGTCCCAATCGACGATCGCGCGCAATTCGAGCGTTTCGGGATCGACGATGCAGTTGTCGAGTTTGATGTCGCAATGCAGCAGCGTCGGTGCGCGCTGGCGCACGGTTTGTTGCGCGAGCCAATGTCCGATCTCATCGATCAGGTGTTTCGTTTCGCGAGCAGGCTGCAGGCGGTCGGCCCGTGTTCGCCAGCCCTTGATCGCGCGTTCGATGAACCCTTCGGGCCGCCCGAAATCGCCAAGGCCGGCAGCTTCGGCATCGACACCATGCAGATCAGCCATGGCGCCGACCAGCATTTCACCGACGGCAGCCGCCTTTTCGCGATCATCTCCGAGAAAGCCCGGATCAGAACCTTTGATGACCCGGCCGGGGCGGTATTCCATGATCTGGAAGGGCACGCCGATGACGTTATGGTCTTCGCAAAGGTGATAGCTGTCGGGCGCCGGCTGGAACACTTTGGAAAGCGCTGAGAGAATGCGATGTTCGCGCTTCATGTCGTAGGCGCCAGGCGGCAGATCGCCATCCGGCGGCCGGCGCAGCACGACATCGCGGCCATCGATGCACAGGCGGTAGTTGATATTGGCAAGACCGGTTGCGAACTGAGCGATCGGCCGCGAAGCGTCGAGCTCCATGCCGACCGAGCGCAAATAGGCACCGAGCGCGACTGCATCGATGGCATGCATTTCATGCGTCGGCCGAAACGCGTGGGCATCGCTCATCTGGCTTCTCCCGCCCCTCCGGTACGTACAAGAAATGGCGTATTCATTATTCTACACGCGCGCTTTGATAAGTGCACTTACCAGGCCATTGGCTCGAAGTGTGGCGTCGATCACAGCATCGATGGATTACAGTGCATATCGACTGTTAACGACATGATGCATTTCCATACCGCACTGACGAAAAACAAGGTTTGGCAGGCTGCGGAATGCAACTTTGTGCTTGGCTGCCGGTGATCTTCGGGCCAAGTTTGGAATCACGCACCGGCCCGGCCGCGGGTTTCCCGGTTGGCTGCGAATTTGCATGAGGCTCGGGATGAAGCTCACTTCCTGTCTTGCAATCGGCGTTGTCTGCGGCGCCTTGTCGTTATCAGGCATCGATGCGGCAGACGCAAAGGTCCGCGTCGTCCCCTACACGAAGGCTGGCAACTGGAGTGTGCGGGCGGTTTACAGTGCCAAGGGACCATTCGACCACTGTTCGGCCAACACCAAATACGTCAGTGGCACGCGTGTCTCGATCATCGCCTACCGCAGCGGCAACTGGCGCTTGTGGTTTGCCCACGACAGCTGGCCCGATCGCGGCCGCCAGCGCTTTCCGGCCCGCGTCGTCGTCGACGGCCGGACGGTGCTGAACGACACCGGCCATTTCAAAGGACGCAATGCCTACGTCGATCTCGGGCGCAATGTCGAGCGCGTCCGGGCGATCATGCGCGGGCGGTCGATGTCGGTGGTGACACCGTCCGGCACATCCAGCTTTAGCCTGCGCGGTACGAGCAAGGCAACGCGCGCCGTCGCGCGCTGCTGGAAGGCGCACTATCGCAAGCCGGCAGGCGGCGGAGCGTTTGGCAGTGCCAACGGCCGGGCTGCGACAGGCGGCGCGTTTGGCGGTCAGCCAGCACAGCCAAAGCGCAAGGCCAACGAACTTTCCCGCGGCGACACGCTCGCACTGGCGACCCGCTATCTTGCCCGCTCGAGGCAGCCCTATTCGATCCTGCCCCGCGAAAAAGGACCGCTCAAGCATTTCCCCGTCAACTGGAAGATGCAGAACGGCACGATCGGCGGCATGCGGGTGTTCAAGAACACGACGACAGACGTCACGAAACTGCTCTCGAGCCTGCTTGCCGAGCAGGCCAAGTATTGCGAAGGCCGTAGTGCGACAGAGAAAGGCGATGTCAAGACGGTCAAGGGCCGGCGCATGGTTCGGGCGCGCGGCGTCTGCGAGACCAACAAGGGACGCGTCCTCAACATCACCTACAAGGTCGCGGAGCTTGGCCGTAAGATGGTGATGATGATCACGGAATTCAGATCCGGTGGTGCCGTGTCCAAGCAGAAGAGTGGCCAGGCGGCACGCTCGGGTAGTGATAACCTGCCGAAGGACCAAATCCGGATTCCGGCACCGAACGAACTGTGAGCACCGCTCGCGAGAGGCAGTGCCGCGCCAAGGCTGTCAGACCTGCGCCTGATCGTTGACAGGGGCCTGACACGGGCCTGATCATTGACACGAGCATGTCGATGGAAGTGACAATTCGCCAAGACGATCTTGCGGGGCCGAAGATTGCGGCATTGCTGCAGGCACATCTCGACTATGCTAAGCGCCATACGCCCACCGGCAGCGGCCATGCGCTCGACATCGAAGCGATGCGGCACCCCGATCTGACTTTCTGGACAGCCTGGCGCGGCGACGACTTGGTTGGCTGCATTGCACTCAAGGAAATCGATCAACGGCATGGCGAAATCAAATCGATGCACACGGCCGCCCAATTCCGCAGCCGCGGCGTCGCGCGCAGATTGGTCGAGCATATCATTGATGTGGCCAGCGCACGTGGCTATCATCGCCTGAGCCTCGAGACCGGCAAAGGCGACGGCTTCCTGCCCGCCCAACGTCTCTACGAAAGCATGGGGTTCGTCGCCTCAGAACCGTTCGGTGCCTATGCCGACGACCCCTTCAGCTACTGCATGACGCGCGAGATCTGATCCCGACCGTGCGATGTTGATCGCGGCACCGCTGCCCCTCAGCCTTCGGGCGCCCGGATCACACCGTAGCGGGAGTAATCGCGATAGAGCGTCTCGAACGTCAGCTCGCCGCCGATCTCATCAGCCGTGGCGCGCATTTCTTCTTCGAGGTCGGCGCGCGGATAAACCGAGAATTTCTTCAACCAGCCGAACATCATCGCCTGGAACCATTTCGGCCAGCCTGATTGCTGACCGAAATCGACGACGTGCAGTTCACCCCCAGGAGCCAGCGCTTTGGCGGAAGCCCGCAAGGCCGCCTGCCATGGCGGGATCATGGACAGCGAATAGGAGATGAAGATCCGTTCGGCACGCGGCACGCCGAATAACGCTTCGAGGTCGAAATCGGTCGCATCGCCCTCGGCAACAGTAATGCGCTGGCCAAGCGATTTGCGCTCGATCGAGGCGCGCGCCGTCACGAGCATTTCCTTCGAGATATCGAAGCCGAGACAGCGCGCCTCAGGATAGCGCCCGGCCGCCAGGATCAGGTTGCGGCCGGTGCCGCAGCCGACCTCCAGTATCGTGCCGCCGGGAGGCGGGCGCAGCCGGTCGAGCATGCGATCGCGGCCGAGCAGGTAATACTTGCGCGTCGCATCGTAGATATACCGCTGATAGCGGTAAATGCCGTCCATATGGGCGGCGGCATCGCTGCCGTGGCTGGCCCTCACGCCGCAGTCCCGTCGCCGGTGAAGGTGTAAAGATGGAAGCCGCCGTAGATCGACGAGCGGTCCCGCTTGGTCCACTCCCGGCATTGCTCTGCATCATAGGTGAACTGGTTCAGGATTTCATCGGGCACGCGGCCGGGCAGAATGCTCTCTTCGCCGGCGGTGCGGAAGATGACGCGACCACCGGGGCGCGCCGTGCGTGCAATCTCACGCCAGAGCCCGATCAGAATTTCATCCGTCATCCAGTCCTGGGCATCGAGCAGCACATAGGCATCGAGTGAGTCATCCGGTGTTGCGGCCAGATATTCGGTGAACGAACGGTGCTGAATCTCGAGACCGTCTATGCGCTCTTTTAGTTTTTCGAAGCTGTCGCGCTGCAAATAGGGCGGCAGCGGGCCCGAGCCGCCACTGGCGTAACGCCGGCCAAACGCCTGCCAGGCAAAGTAGTTGTCGGCCAGGTCGAAATCGCAGGCAAGCCGCTCCAGGCGCTCGCGGAGCACTTTCGACATGTGCTGTTCATCGCCTTTCAGCGCTTCGAATTGCGATGGCGGAATGCCGAGCCCGAAAAGGGCCGAAGGCTTGTTGAGCAGCCAGCGGATGTGGCGTTTCTCGAAGAGGGGCGCCAGCTCGCGCTCGAAAATCTCGCGCTGTTCCTCAATCGAGCGGGCCGCAAGTAGCTTGCGCGGATTGCGCCCATGCACGCGGGCAAGCAGATGGCTCGCGCCGATGAACGTACCAAGCAGCCCGTGGCGGTAGAGGTTCGAACCAAAATAGCCGATCCGCCGGCGCCCGATCAGATTACGCGAATCCCAATAGCGCCGTGAGATCTCGTCGAGATGCGGCCGCAGGTATGTTTCGTAGGCGCGCACGTTTTCGCGGGCGTCGGCCTCGGCGAAAAAGCGGTGAAAGGTTGCATAGTCCGGGAAATGGCGGACGGCGGCCTGCTTGAGTTTGTTCAAGGCGACATGCGCCGGATTGAGATCGACGGCGGTAATCGTCACAGGCGCTGCGGATAGGTAGCTCATCACATTGCAGCCGCCCGAGGCAATCGCGATCAGGTGTTCGCCATCTTTCAGATCGAGCGCCTCGAGGTCGACGACCGGATCTTCCCAGATCTGCGGGTAGACGAGGCCTGAAAAAACCAGCGTGAACAGGCGTTCCTGGATGCCGCTCTTCGAAACGGCCTTGTGACGGTGCACTGCCTGGCGCAGCCGCACGTTCTTTTGAGTGCGCCGCGTGCGAAAACGATGCTTAGTCGCCGCTACGCTCGTCGGCTCTTGTACACCTGTCATCGTAGAATTTAGGCCCCCATTTTCAGGCGATCGGCTCGCGCGATCCCGGCTGAGATCCAAAGTGTGCCATGCCCTGCCGTCTCGGTGAACACGCCGGACAACGATCGATGGCTCCGGCGAGCCAGTATAGCCGGTCTGCTCCGACAAGCCGACAAGGATCTTTGAGGCGCCTTCCCTAGCATAATCTTGGTCGAATTTGGCAACAAAGCGTACACCGAACCGCCTTGCCAAGGCGTCACACCGGCCCACCGCTGCTGACATGTCGAAAGAGGCACGCATCGTAATCGACTGTTTCGCGGGGCAAGAATAATAACACCAGACGCCTATCCGGGATCTGATCATTCGCCTTACCGGGATCCCCCTTGACCTGGCGACGGCAATCAGACGAGAGTTCGCAAATCTCCTGCGCCCGGGCACCCACGGTCGGGATTGCCCGCGCAGAACCAAATGACATCGAACTTCCTGGAGATCCAGATGACGGCTCGTTCTGCCCGTAATATCGAAACACGCAAAAAGAAAGCGCGTCGCCGTGCCAGCCAACCGAAGCGTTCGCGGCCGACCGGCAATACGCTCGCCGTACGGCGGCACTTGAAGAAGCTCGCCGGCAAACGTGCCGCCAGCACAGCAGCAACTGGCAGCTGAACCGGGCTGCCGCGTTACGGCCGGCCGCATGCGATTTCAGGAGCGAAGCTCGCTAAGGATGCAGTTCGTGACCAGCCGGCTGCACCGCATTGCACACTCGTATCTGCGCGAACCGGACATTGGCGCTCGGGAATTGAGCTTATACGACGATGATCGCGGAGTGAGTTAGCCGATGGCCGCAACTGACTTGACCCGACGCATGCTGGTCCCGCCCACAGTCACGCCCCCGACGGCACCACTAAAACCGCTCGAGTTTCTCTTCACGTTCGTGCGCAATCCGCTCAGAACGCTACCAAAGGCGGCATACCAGCAGCCCTTTCTGATCCACAGTCCGACGCCTCGGCTCAAAATCGCCTGGATCTGCGATCCCGCCGTCGTTGAAGACCTCCTGCTCAACAAGCACGGCCGGTTCAAAAAGAACGTCATAGAGAAACGCATTCTGGGCCCCGTCCTCAAGGAGGGCGTTCTGATTGCCGAGGGCGCGTCCTGGCGCTGGCAGCGCCACGCCATGGCACCTCCGCTGAGACCAGCGGAACTGGCCACTTACGTGCCGATGATGGCGGCAGCAGCCAGCGAACTGATCGCCAACTGGCGAACGGCTGTGGCAGCCAGCGGTGATCAACAGCAACCCTTCTACCGCGCCATCGATCGCGACATGGTCGATGTCACCTTCGCAATCATCGCGCGCACGATGCTTGCCGGCGGTGAGCCTGCCGAAGCCGACCTCATCAAGCGTGAAGGCGATGCCTACCTCGAACACACGTCGTGGGAACTCGCCTACTGTCTGCTCAACCTGCCGGGCTGGCTGCCGCATCCTTCGAAATGGCGCATGCACCGGGCGGCCAAACGCATTCGCAGCGCCGTCTGGGCAATTGTCCGCCGCCGCCGAGCGCAGCCGGACGACCACGACGACCTGCTCGCCCGCCTGCTAGAGGCTCGCGATCCTGAAAGCGGACGGCTGATGGATGAAGAGCAGGTCGTGAATAACGTCGTCACATTGCTGGCGGCCGGCCACGAAACAACGGCCAAGGCACTCACCTGGACGCTCTATCTGCTGGCACGCGCACCCGACTGGCAGGAGCGCGCCCGCGAAGAGGTCCAGCGCGTTGCCGGCAGCGGGCCAATCACAGCCGATCACCTCGACAAGCTCGACGTCGTCGAGAGAGTCCTCAAGGAATCAATGCGCCTTTATCCGCCGATCATCGTGATTGCGCGCACACCGTCGGAGCCGCTCGAACTAATGGGCGAGCACTTCAAACCCGGCGACCAGCTCACCATTCCGATCTACTGCATTCATCGCAGCGAATATTTGTGGGACGACCCCGACGCCTTCGACCCCGACCGCTTTCTGCCAGAGCGGGAAAAGGACTATCCGCGCTGCCAGTTCCTGCCGTTCGGCGGCGGCGCCCGCATCTGCCTAGGCATGTCCTTTGCGATGATGGAGGCCAAGGTGATCCTCGCGACCATACTGCAGCAAGCAAAAATTCACTGGGACGGCCGGTATGAACCCGAACCGGTCAGCCGGGTTACATTGCGCGCACGCCACGGCATGCCGCTCGGTGTCGAATTGCTGACGCCGCAAGCTTGACACAGATACTCATGGGCCATGCGCCAACTCTTTGGAATTGATTACGCGGCGTGATCGCCACTACGGTCGCCATGGCCCGTCAAGAGCGCGCCGGGCAAGTCATCCACAAATCGTGCGACATCGGCGGGTGATTGCAGTGTGATGCCACGAACGCCTGCCGGCAGATCGCGCATCAGCGCCAGCGTTTTCGGACGCGCGCGCTCGGGATAGGTCCAGACCCAGTCACGAAAAAAGGCCGCGTCGAACCGTTCGCGATTGCCTGCACCAACGTCGGGACGCAAACGGCCGAGGCCCATGATCGAACGCCACATGGCACGCGCGAAGTATACCCGGCGCGGCAGGTCGAGCCAGATGATCGCCTCGGCTCTGGGCACCCTGAGATCCAGATGTTTCGAATAGTTGCCATCCATCACCCAGGCATTGTCAGCGGCGGCCTCAACGATCAGGGTGCGAAATTCCTGTTGATCCCGCTCGACCCAGCCCGGCAGCCAGAAGAGCGCATCAAGATGAATGACCGGAATGCCAAGTCGCGCACCGACAATCCTGGCAAGCGTCGACTTGCCGGCACCGGGCGGACCGATGATCAAAATGCGGCTCGCGTGCATGGCCACGGCACCCGGATGACGTTGCGAAATGGCTTGCTCGTCAATAGCGATGCAAAGCCGATCTCAACTTTCAAGCCCCAACTTGCCACGCACGATCTTCTGGACCGCCTGCGGGTTGGCCTTGCCGCCCGTCGCCTTCATCACCTGGCCGACGAACCAGCCGGCGAGCTTGGGATTGTCGGCGGCCTTGGCCACCTGGTCCGGGTTGGCTGAGATGATCTCGTCGACGGCGGTTTCGATGGCACCGGTATCGGTGACCTGCTTCAGGCCGCGCTCTTCGACGATACCGGCCGGTGAGCCGCCTTCCGACCAGACGATCTCGAACACGTCCTTGGCGATCTTGCCCGAGATCGTGTCGGCGGCGATCAGATCGAGGAGTTCGCCGAGTTGGCCGGCACTCACCGGCGAGTGATCGATGTCGAGGCCTTCCTTGTTGAGCCGGCCGAAGAGTTCGTTGATCACCCAGTTGGCGGCAATCTTGCCGTCGCGGCCGACGGCGACCGACTCGAAATACTCGGCACTCTCGCGATCGGCGGCGAGCACACCGGCATCGTAGGCAGACAAGCCGTAGTCATCGACAAACCGGGCGCGCTTGGCATCCGGCAGTTCGGGCAGGTCGGCCGCCAGTTCGTCGACATAGGCCTGCTCGAACTCGAGCGGCAACAGGTCGGGATCGGGGAAATAGCGATAGTCGTGCGCTTCCTCTTTCGAGCGCATCGACCTCGTTTCACCGTTTTTCGGATCGAACAGTCGGGTTTCCTGCTCGATCTCGCCGCCGTCCTCGATGATGTCGATCTGGCGGCGCGCTTCGGATTCGATCGCCTGGCCGATGAAACGTATCGAATTGACGTTCTTGATCTCGCAGCGCGTACCGTAGTCGTCGCCAGGCCGCCGCACGGATACGTTGACGTCGGCGCGCAGGTTGCCTTTTTCCATGTCGCCGTCGCAGGTGCCGAGATAGCGCAGAATAGTGCGCAGTTTGGTTACATAGGCTTGCGCTTCTTTCGCCGAGCGCATGTCGGGCCGCGAGACGATCTCCATCAGGGCGACGCCCGATCGGTTGAGATCGACATAGGAATAATCGGGATGCATGTCGTGGATCGACTTGCCGGCGTCCTGCTCGAGATGCAGGCGCTCAATGCCGACCTCCTTGGTCTCGCCGTCAACGTCGATCTCGACAGTGCCTTCACCGACGACCGGCTGCTTGTATTGCGAGATCTGATAGCCCTGCGGCAGGTCTGGGTAGAAATAGTTCTTGCGGTCGAACACCGACTTCAGGTTGATCTTGGCATTGAGGCCGAGGCCGGTACGGATCGCCTGTGCGACACATTCCTTGTTGATCACCGGCAGCATACCGGGCATCGCCGCATCGACCAGCGAGACATGAGAGTTGGGCGGCGCGCCGAAGCCGGTCGAGGCGCCTGAAAAGAGCTTGGCGTTCGAGTTCACCTGGGCGTGCACCTCGAGGCCGATGACCAGTTCCCAGTCGCCGGTTGCGCCTGCGATGAGGTTTGCGTTGTCGCTCGCCATGGCCGTGGCTTTCCTGCCGTTGTTATCGGGGTCGTCGTTAGCAGAGCGCCGTTGTGATCGCAATCCAGTGCGGGCGGCGCGAAACGGGAGACTGCCCGGCGGCGTGAGATGGCATCAAGACCAATCACAAATGCGTAGACGACAGCTAAGGGCTCCCGCCAACCCCGGAACTGTGCCAAGAACGGGCTATGAAAAGAACCGGCATCAGCCAGCGAAAAGGAAACGCCCCTATGAAACTTTATCAGTCCGTCGGTCCCAACCCGCATGTCGTACGCATGTTCATTGCCGAGAAGGGCATGGACGTCCCAATGGAAACCGTCGATATCCGCGCTGGGAAAAACCGGGAGACCGAGTACCTCAAGATCAACCCGCGGGGGCAAAGCCCGGCCCTGGTCACCGACGGCGGCCAGCTCATTTCAGAGATCACGGTGATCTGCGAATACCTCGAAGAAGTCCAGCCCTCACCGCCCCTGATCGGCACGACGCCGGAAGAGCGCGGCGAGACGCGGATGTGGACCCGGCGCATCGACCTTGGCATCTGCGAGCCAATGGCCAACGGCTTCCGCTTCGGCGAGGGCCTCGCAATGTTCGAACCGCGCATCCGCTGCATCCCGCATGCATCGGATGACCTGAAGGCCTGTGCCCAAGACGGCCTCGAATGGCTCAACGGCCAGATCGCCGGCAAAACCTGGATCTGCGGCGACCGCTTCACGCTTGCCGACATCCTGTTGTTCTGCTTCCTCGACTTCGCCCAGAACGTCAACCAGCAGATCAACCCGGAACACGCCAACATCCAGGCGCACTATGATCGGGTGAAGGCCAGGGCGAGTTCGGGGGCTTGAGGGGACCGGCGGTCGGTCTTGCCAGAGACCAGATTAACCTCTGCATCACCGCCGCTTTCGTCTCTCTTTTTTGGTCCGTTGGTCGCGTCGCTCGATCAGCTCCTTTCTGCTTTGTTCCACGATGCCTTTCGGCGTGGGCCCGAATTTCAGCTCGTCCGCACCCAATTTAGCCAATTTCTTGGTCCAATTGCGGACTTCGCTCGGCGTCCATTTCTTTTCGACAGTTACCTGGCCCGCAAGTTTGAATTCCTCCTTCAATTTCATAAAGGCATGTTTTTTGGAAAGCCAGGAGCCGTTACCGATCTGCTTATTGATCTCTCCGGGAATGATGCACAAATTCCCAATCAGATTGCACACTTTGTCATGCTGCTGCTCAGTAAAAGCTTTTGTCCAATCGGGCGTAAGGGATAGAGGCACGATGTGTTCGACAGTCACTCCCGTTGTGCAATTCCGCGGAACACCGGGCGGGTCGTCGGACTGCCAAAGGAGGGTCTCTAACCATCGCATGACTGAGCGCCGTTTTGCCGGATGCACGAACGGCCGCTTTAGGTTTTCTTTGGCCTTGTACTGCAAGTATTCTGATATCGTTAAGGGACCTTCTGCATCCTTGTCAAAAGGATCCCGAGGGGGCACCGCGTCAAGGTCCGTAAGAGCTGCCTGCATTCTGTTCGTTCGAGCAGGTGATGATCGCCAAAGCAACTCCATTGTATAACAGGCGCGATAAAGGCGAGCAATTTTATCACACCATGCAGCATCAGTCAGGTCGCCGTCGTGGCTAGATGCCATTGCTATCGCCACTGCCCGCCACTCATCCCAATCAAGAAATGACAACTGTCTGAAATGCAAGTCAACGCCATTCGTGCGTTCCATGTCCAAATGCGATTGTTGCAATGAAAACAAGCGCGCCTGCTCTTTCATTTCCTTTTCAACAAAGGCAACCAAATCTTCCGCGGAATAGGATACGCGACAATGGCTCAGGAGCCTTTCTCCGGGAGCTGCAACCGGGTCGAATCCCAGCTTCAAGGTTTCAACCGCCTTGATGAACCGACCCATATCGTGGCTGCGAACCAGGTCTCGAATATCCCTCCAGCTTTGATCCAGCTTGGCGATTTCAGCAGGACGGGCACCGCCTTCATGGGCCAATTCAACCAGATACCCCTTGAAAATGTCGCCGAGCGCCAACATACGTCCCCGGTCGTTGGCCGTGATGAAAGTTTGATAGGCCAGCGACCAGTTTGTCAGTGTTTGGCGGGTCAGAAAGACGTTGTCCCTCAGAAAACCAAGAAATTCGCGTCGGCGATTATCGGTCCACGTCTCCAATTCACCGCAAAAAGCCCGATAGACTTCGCGCACGCGTCTATCCGCACTCGACTTGACGTCTGTGAACAAACTCGTCTTGTTGATAGTTCGCCGCAATGTGCCTGCCTGCCCGGTACTATACATCAAGCGGTGTTGGTTCTTGTTACCACTGAAATATAGCATTTCATCGGCCCATTTATAAACCTGGACGTCGTGGTCTGCCGTATCACGCAGAGCCACAATCAGCAGCGTCAAGGTCGTCAATCGTTGCATACCATCAAAAACAAAGTAACCTCCCTGCTGACGAGGCCGTCCATAAAGAACAATCGTGTTCAAGTTGTATACTGGAGGTGTTCTATCACTCTTTTGCCCTTGGGGGGCTATAGGGACTTGATCAGTGTCGGCATTCGAATTTCCCGAAAAATCGTGTTCATTGATCCAATCGTCATCAGGCTCTGGCTCCAGTTCCTCTTCATCGGCAAAATCATCGAACGCCGTTTCCTCCGCCTGCTCGCATTCAGCTTCGGCTTTCACGTCTGCTTGCTGAATTCTCGACGCGTTGCCGGTACTTGGTTGCGGGTCCAGTCCCAAGGCAGAAAAGACTTTGAATAAGTCATCAAGCAGCTGCATTGCTTCATCGGATGTCCACTGAAACTCCCTTTGGACCTCTGCAGGTTGAAACCGCGAGTCCGAAAATACATCTGAGAGTGAAAGCGATTCTGCACTTATGTGATTCTGAGCCATTAAATTCCCTCACAATAGCGAAAATGGTAACGAAGTGTGGCATGCGGACTATTTCTGATCAAGGCACAAAGGCATTGGAATTCATTGAGTTCAAAAGTCCCGCAAAGCCTGCGTACGATCTGGTCTCGCAGGGAATCACGAGACAGGTTTCGACCGGCAGACCGGCCCCCCTTTGTGCACGAACTCGGCAAAGAACGGCATCAGCCGTCTCATCGGCCGAAGCGAAGCAATGGGAGCGCCGGAAACAACGAGCTTGCGTGGGGCCTCAGGTCTCACGATCAGCCTCGCACGAACGCGATAGACCTGCACATTTGGAGCAAGCTCAAGTTGTCCTGCCTCTTCACTGTTTCCGTCCGCGATGAGCGCATCCCCCGATACCCCTGATATAGCGCTCGGCGGTAGACTGAGGACCTGCCGCCCGCAAGCACCATCCGTATCTGCGGCGATACCGCACCAATTGTCACCGCATCTGGAGATGTCGAGCGTGAGCGACTTGCCAACCTGTTGCCAGCGGCCGGAAATATCTAGGCTCTCGTCCTGAGCAACGGACAAAGTTGCGCCAACCAGACCGGCCATCATCACGCCGGCAATGCGCACGACAATCGCGCGAACCCCGCTTCGCCAAGATTGAAGGAAACGAGCGCCCGTGACCGAAGGCACGCGAGCAATGCCAGTGTTGCAGATACGGCTGCCATCATGGGTTTCTGACATCGTGGTCGCCTGTCTCGTGTTGCCGGTCGCTGGATTCGCCCTGCTATCGGGCCTTGGCCTTACCAGACTACCTTACGAATTGTGGCTTCTCTCGGAACGGCTTCCCACAATCTTCTCGGTGCATATGATTGCCTCGGGCCTCGCCTTGGCTGCCATTCCCGTTGTCATAAGGCTGCGCGGTCGTCCGGATCTGCATCGAACGCTCGGAAGGCTTGCCATTCTTTTGGTGCTGATCGGCGGGCTGACATCGATACCGGTAGCACTTGCCAGCGAAGCAGGGTTCATTGCGCGGTTCGGGTTCGTCGTTCAGGGTGTCGTTTGGGCCGGTCTGCTCATCGCCGGATATATCAGCATTCGCCAGCACCGGATCGCTCGTCACGCGACCCTGATGCTTGCCATGGCGGCAGTCGCATCGGGTGCTATTTGGCTGAGAATTGTGACAATCGCGGCAGTCCTGTTCGACTTGCCTTTCGAGACCACCTACGGGGCGGCGGCCTGGGGATCGTGGCTGCTGCCACTTTCGGTTGTCGCTGCCGTGCGCCGGAAAAACATGCGACGAGACATGCTGGGCCGTAAGACTTGATATTGCCAACGTTCCAATCGCGCTGCGGAGCTTTTCTCCCTGAGATGAAAAGAATGTGAAAGGGCATACCCAGGGCCCACCCGCCGCCACGCGTGTGCTAAAATCCGCCCGATTCGTCGTCAGCGCATTGCCAAACATTGCACGACCTTGCTATTGCTTGCGACGTAAACTGCTTGTTGGGGGGCGAGCATGAATAGGATCAAGACATCGGTTGTCTGCCTGCTGGCTGGCGCCACAGTGCTGCTGGCCGACGCAGCCGTTTCGCAGTCGCATGCCCAAAGCGGCTGGTCCGGCGGCAATCCGGTCTTTCGCAGCGATGTCGAGCAGCGTGAGCGCGAACTCGAGGCGCAGCGTGCAAAGCGGCGCAAGGCGTATGGGCCGACAAAATATCCGCGCTACATGAAGGGCGGGGCGAGGCCAGACATCGAGCCCGAAGCACCGCCGATTGCCTATCTTTCGCGCAAAGAGCGGCCGCGGCACGGTCATCATCGATACCAAGGGCAAGAAGCTCTATTACGTGCTCGAGGGCCAGCGCGCCTACGTCTATCCGATTTCGGTCGGGCGGCAGGGGTTCCAGTGGACGGGAACCGAACGCATCAGCCGGATTGCATCGTGGCCCTCGTGGACGCCGCCCGCGTCGATGCGCCAACGCGAGCCGGGCCTGCCGATCACCGTATCGGGCGGCGTGCGCAATCCGCTCGGTGCCAAGGCGCTCTATCTCGGCAGCTCGATCTACCGCATCCACGGCACCAACAATGCCCGTTCGATCGGCAGGGCCTCGTCGTCGGGCTGCTTCCGGATGATGAACAAGCACGTCACTCATCTTGCCACTCTGGCCCGCATCGGTACCCGGGTCAGGGTCATGTCGAGTTATTCCGGCGCGAGCGAAAGCGCACCCCTTATCGTCACTCTTTTCGGGCCTCGGACTTGCCGATCAATCCGCTCAATCGCAGTAACTATTACAGCGACTGCCTGGCGGACATCGCGAGGCCCCTTCTACACCGCGGGACAAGGTCGGCAACTCGGATCGCGCGGAAGGCCGATCAACGATCTGATTCCGGGCGGACGGTGTCTATGAGCGCATAGTTGAGGATCTTGTTCGCTATCGCTGCGGCCGTATAGTCATAGGCATGGAAACCGGCGATCGGTGCCAGCTCCACGACATCACCGCCAATGATCCGGCCCACGCGGGCAGCCGTGCGCAGGATCTTTAGCGCCGTATCGTAGTCCAGGCCGCCGGGCGTCGGCGTGCCGGTCGCAGGCATCACGGCGGCATCGAGGGCCGTCGATGTCGAAGGTTACGTAGATGTCGCGGTCAGCCAGCACCTGCTCCAGCGCTGCCCAATCCCAGCACTCCTGCTCATGCGCCCAGAACGCGGTGACACGCTCTGGGTGCGCCTCGATGAAGTGCCATTCCCCTTCCGAAACGGCACGCAGGCCGAGGGAGACCAGGCGGCAGTTGTCGTGATCGAGAACGCGGCGCATCGCTGAGGCGTGCGAATAGTGATGGCCCTGATAGCCGTCGCGCAAATCGGCATGTGCATCGACCTGTAAGATGACCAGTTCCCTCTGCGCGCCTGGCAAACGGGCGCACTGCCGCCGCCGTCAGCGCATGCTCACCGCCGAGCACGAGCGGAAATCGCCCGGATGCAACGATGCCCTCGACCACGCTTTCCAACTGATCGAGCGCCATCTCCAGACCGTGTGCCTTTGCCGGCTCATGTAAGGTTGCAACCGCAAAGAAACGAGACGGATCGACACGGAGTTCTTCATCGAAGATCTCGAGCTGCTGGCTTGCAGCCAAAATCGCGGCCGGCCCTTTGGCCGTTCCCGTCCCATAGCTCACAGAGGCTTCGAGACCGAACGGAATGACGACGGCCTTCGCCGCTGCGGGGCTCTCGGCGCCCGGCCGTTCGGGATCCTGGAAGGCCAGTTCTGCCGGTGCATAGTCGAACGCGATGCTTGATGCTGAACCCGTCATATCTCAGTCCTGAAGTCGAGGCCCGCCAGCGTCAGCCCGTCGCCTGCCCGCCATCGAACATCGAATACATTGGTTCGTCATCGAGTATGATGTCGATGTAGCGACCGTAACCGTTGAAGCCACCGGCAATGGCCCGACCGTAGGCGCCCATGTTGCCGATCTCGATATAGTCACCCTCCCGAACCGAATCGGGCAGCAGGAACGGCCCCTTCATGTGATCTATCGAGTCACAGGTCGGCCCCCAGAACTGGAAGCTCTCTAGCCGGTCGCCACGTTCTGGATCACGGTTCGCCAGCCTGACGGGCAGGACGAAGTCGAGCTGGGCGGCATCGAACAGCGCACCATAGCCGCCGTCATTGATGAACAGCTCGTTGCCGCGCCGCCCGTCAACGCGAACGATCAGGCTTTCCGCCTCGGCAGCAAGCGCCCGGCCCGGCTCGCAGATCAGCTTACAGTCATGGGCAACCGGCAGTGACTCGAATGCACGCGCAATCGTTGTAACGAAGCTTTTCAAGGGTTGCGGCGTATATTCGCTGTACCGCGATGGGAACCCGCCGCCCACGTCAACGGCATCGACGACCACGCCCGCTGCTATGATTTCGCGACGCACCGTTTCAAAGGCAAGTTCGAAGGCATCGGTAGTTGCGGTTTGCGAGCCGACATGAAAACAGATGCCAAGCGTGTCGGAGTGCTGCCGCGTTTCGACCAGCAGTTCCGTTGCCGCCTCCCCCTCGATGCCGAACTTGCGTTCCAGCGGGATCGAGCTGTTGCGGGACGGCACGGTAAGGCGCACGAATAGCTCGAGATCATCCGGTGCGCCCGTCTCCTCCAGGATTTTCGCGAGTTCGTCGGCAGAATCGAGCGCGAAGCAGCGCACACCGAATTCGAAATAGGCGCGGCGGATCGCAACGCGCGATTTCACGGGGTGCATGTAATGCAGTGTCGCCAACGGGATCGTGGCGGCATCTTCGAGTTCGGGAAGAGAGGCAACGTCAAAGTTGCGAATTCCGGCACCATAAAGGGCGCCAACCAGAAACACCGAACTGTTGGCTTTATACGCATACGCCACGTCGCCCGGAAAGTTGTCGAGAAACCAGCGTGCGGCACGGCCTGCCGCATGCGGACGCATGGCAAAGACCGGCACATCCGGCTGATGCGCCTTGAGATAGGCGCGCGCTGAAGCGTAACGGTCCATTCAACCGGGCCCCGAATAACCAGACGGCGCCCAAATCGGTCGATCGTCAGGAAAGGTCAGTTTGAGACCAAATAGGGATTAGTCGCGGCGCTGTAAACTGTTGCGCGCGCCACGGCGCACGTGGAGTCGGCCGCACGCCCTCATGGCAGCCACAGCCTCCCAAAGACTCCAGCTTCTCTTAGATCAAACAAGGGGACGTTTGAGGGCCTCCCCTCAAGCGGGGTTCGGGGCGGCAGCCCCGTCGCCCAGGCGAATAGACCTCAACCTCGTTTGCGTGCCTTCTCCGGCTTCTGCACCGGCACGACGTCATCATCGTTGGCAACGCCTGCATCATCGCCCAAGTCTTCATCGGAGGGATCGACCAGCATCTTCTTTTCAATCAATCCGGCGCTTTCGCGAATTGCCTGTTCGATCTCGTCTGCGACGGCCGGGTTCTCGGCCAAAAACGCCTTGGCATTCTCGCGGCCCTGACCGATGCGCTGGCCCTCGTAGGAGTACCACGAGCCCGACTTCTCGACGATGCCCGCTTTGACGCCGAGGTCGACGATCTCCCCGGTCTTGGAAATTCCCTGGCCGAACATGATGTCGAACTCGACCTGCTTGAAGGGCGGCGCGACCTTGTTCTTGACGACCTTGACGCGGGTCTGGTTACCAACCGCATCGTCGCGGTCCTTGATCTGGCCGATGCGGCGGATGTCGAGGCGTACGGAGGAATAGAATTTGAGCGCATTGCCGCCTGTCGTGGTTTCGGGACTGCCGAACATCACGCCGATCTTCATGCGGATCTGGTTGATGAAGATCACCATACAATGCGATTTCGAGATCGAACCGGTCAGCTTGCGCAGCGCCTGGCTCATCAGGCGGGCCTGCAGACCGGGCAGGCTGTCGCCCATCTCACCTTCGAGTTCGGCGCGCGGCGTCAGGGCTGCAACCGAGTCGACGACCAGCACATCCATGGCACCCGAGCGCACCAGCGTATCCGTGATTTCGAGCGCCTGCTCGCCGGTGTCGGGCTGCGAGATCAGCAGATCATCGACGTTAACGCCGAGTTTGCGGGCATAGACCGGATCGATGGCATGCTCGGCATCGACAAAGCCGCAAATGCCGCCGCGTTTCTGCGCTTCGGCAACGATGTGCAATGCCAACGTGGTTTTGCCCGAGGATTCCGGTCCGTAGATCTCAATGATCCGGCCCTTGGGCAGACCGCCGATCCCTAAGGCAATATCGAGGTTCAAAGAACCAGTCGGTATCGCCTCGATGTCGATCTTATGATCGGCACCGAGCCGCATCACCGAGCCCTTGCCGAAATTCTTCTCGATCTGGGCGAGGGCTGCCTCGAGCGCCTTCTGCTTGTCCATGTCCTGTCCCTCGATCACCCGGAGTTTCGGCGCAGTCATTTCGGCCACCCTATGTCATGCGTTAACGATCAGCAACGACTCGAATGTACACGATTTGTTCTCAATTGTCGAATTTGTACCAACTCATTGATGTAGAATGATTTCATTGTGGGTTGACCACAAATGTTCCACTCAGACTACAGCACCGATTATAGCTTGCTTTTTCTAATTGGTTGCCAGGCCTGATTCGCCAGATTGCGATTGCAAAGCATAATGGTTTGATTTGGCAGCTGAATCGGTGTGCTTGGACCAAGGAGGCCAAGAAGGCTAATTTGGCGGACCCGCGCGACCGAGTGGCCATCATGCGTTGAGTTGCCAGGCCCCGAGGGTTCATAGCAGCCGTAGATCGATGCTGCAGCAGTACCATGAACTATCAGTGACAGACGCCCGAGCCCTGACATGACAAAGCTTTCACACATCAACGAACGCGGCGAAGCGCATATGGTCGACGTCGGCGACAAGGCGCGAACCGAGCGGCGGGCGCTGGCCGAAGGCGTGATTGCGATGCAGCCGGACACCTATCGCCTGATCGAGGCCGGCGACGCCAAGAAGGGCGACGTAATCGCAACGGCACGGATTGCCGCGATCATGGCGGTCAAACGCACGCATGAACTGATCCCGCTCTGCCATCCCCTGGCGATCGCCAAGGTGTCGGTCGATTTCGAGCCACTCGAGGATGAGAGCGGCATCCGGGTCGTTACGGACGTGCGCGTCAACGGCCAGACCGGGGTCGAGATGGAGGCCTTGACGGGCACGTCGGTGGCCTGCCTGACGCTCTACGACATGCTGAAGGCCGCCGACAAGTCGATGGAGATTTCAGGCATTCGGCTTCTCGAAAAGTCGGGTGGACGGTCGGGCACCTACATCGCGGCGGGCCATGCCGCCGCGAGCACCGCTATCGATGGATCATCGAAAGATGACTGATCTCCTGTCCGTCAGTGAAGCCCGTTCGCGGATCCTCGGCGATGCATCGGCCACATCCCTCGAAGCGATCGATCTGTGGCATTGCGACGGCCGGGTACTCGGTGATCCTCTGCTCGCATTGCGCACGCAGCCACCCTTTGATGTTTCTGCAATGGACGGCTTTGCCGTCCGGCTGGCGGACGTCGCAAACCTGCCCGTTACGCTCCAACGGGTTGGCGAGGCAGCGGCCGGGCACGGCTTCAAGGGCACCGTCGGCCCCGGCGAAGCGGTGCGCATCTTTACCGGTGCACCGCTGCCGGCAGGCGCCGATGCCATCGTCATTCAGGAGAATGCCGAGTTCGACGGCCACCAAGTACGTATCCTCGAAGGCCGGCCCGACCCGGCGCATGTCCGGGCCGCAGGCTTCGATTTCAAGTCAGGCCAGACGCTGCTCGAAGCCAACCGGCGGCTCAATGCCCGCGACATTACGCTTGCCGCTGCGATGGGCCATGCCCGCCTCAACGTGCGTCGGCGCCCGCGCGTCGGATTACTCGCAACCGGCGATGAACTGGTGTGGCCCGGCGATCCGGTCGGGCCGGATCAGATCGTGTGCTCCAACCCGTTCGGCATCGGCGCCCTTGTCGCCCGTGCCGGTGGCGACCCTGTGCTGCTCGGCATCGCCCGCGATGATCGCGAGGACCTGAGAAGCAAGATCGCAGCCGGCAACGACGCCGACGTCCTGGTCGCGATCGGCGGGGCCTCGGTCGGGGATCATGATCTGGTCGGGGCGGTGCTCGAAAGCCTCGGCATGGACCTGGATTTCTGGCGCATCGCGATGCGGCCCGGCAAACCGCTGATGTACGGCCGGCTGGGCAGCCGCCATGTGCTGGGTCTGCCGGGCAACCCGGTCTCGTCGATGATTTGTTCGCGCATTTTTCTCGTGCCGCTGATCCATGCACTGCTCGGCTTGCCGAACAATGGACAGGCCCCGAGGCAAGCTGTCGCCGGCGCCGACATGGCAGCAAACGGTCCCCGCGAACACTACATGCGCGCAGTACTTGGCACCGACGCAGCCGGACGTACGACCGCCACGCCGGTGCGCTCACAGGACAGTTCCCTGCTCGCGCCGCTGGCTGCCGCAGATGCGCTAATCGTGCGCCTGTCGAATGCGCCAGCGGTCAAGAAAGGCGATGAGCTGCGCTATCTGCCGCTCGATTTCTGAGTTAGAGCGTTTCCGGTTTAGCCGGAATCGCCCCGAGGGAGCGCACGCGACCTGCCGCATTGCGGCGCCCCTCGGAGGCGGGCCGTTAGGCCGAATCGCCGTGAGAGAAAAGACCGATAGATCCATTTCCAAGCAAGTCGGAAATGATCTAGTGTTCCAAACCAAACGGTTAGTACCCACTCGCCACACACCGCTCCGTCATTCCCGCGCAGGCGGGAACCCAAGCATGTCACCAGCGGCACAGAGTTTGCTGAGGTTTGCTTGGGTCCCCGCCTGCGCGGGGATGACGCGGAGTTTGGATACGGGACGGGAATCAACTGTCAGGTCCAGATCACTAGCTCCTCGAGTTCCCTAAAGCTGGGCGAGCTTGGTGCCGATGTTCCGGTAGGTCGTCTTCACGCGGCGTACCGTGCCCGTAACCGAGCGCATGACGACCGTCTCCGTTTCGGCAAAATCACCGCGGAAATGAACACCCTGGAGCAGAGATCCATCAGTGACGCCGGTTGCAGAAAAGATCACGTCACCGTGCGCCATGTCATCTAGTGTATATTTCTTGGTGACATCGGCGCCCATACTCTCCGCGCGCTTGCGCTCCTGGTCGTTGGCGGGCAGTAGCCGGCCCTGCATCTGACCGCCGATCGACTGCAATGCCGCGGCTGCGAGCACGCCTTCAGGGGCACCGCCGGAGCCAAGATAGATGTCGACGTTGGTCTGCTCGGGATCCGTCGTCCAGATCACGCCAGCAATATCGCCGTCAGGGATCAGCTGGACCGCCGCACCGGCATCCCGCACCGCCTGAATCAACTCGGCATGCCGCGGGCGATCGAGAATGCAGGCCGTGATTTCGTCGACCGGCTTACCGCGCCCTGCCGCCACGGCTTCGAGGTTGTCCCTGACCGGGCGGTCGAGGTCGACCACCCCGTCAGGCAGGCCGGGGCCGACGGCAATTTTGTCCATGTACATATCGGGCGCATGAAGCAGGCCGCCGCGTTCTGAAATGGCGAGCACGGCGAGCGCATTCGGCATCGACTTGGCACAGATCGTCGTGCCTTCAAGCGGATCGACGGCGATATCGACTTCGGGGCCCTGGCCGGTACCAACTTCCTCGCCGATATAGAGCATCGGCGCTTCATCCATCTCGCCCTCGCCGATCACCACCTTGCCATTGATGTTGATACGGCCGAGTTCCTTGCGCATGGCATCAGTTGCAGCACCATCCGCAGCCTTGACATCACCGCGTCCGCGCAGTCTGGCACACGCGATTGCCGCTGCCTCCGTAACGCGGCCGACCTCCAAAACCAGCATCCTACCCAGACCCCGGTTGCTGTCACGATCCGTCATGGCATGTCCTCGATGAGTTGGTTTCGCCCGGCACCAAGCTGATCGCCCAGCGCCGGTTGCGGTAGATCATAGCGGCGGGTGCTCAACGGCTTAAGCCGATTGATGATTGTTCGGCGATTGTGACACTATTTTTGTCGCCAAGGCCATATCCAGATCGTGAAAAGGTTAGGTCACAAACATTGTGACCTAAAGCTCCTCGATACGGATGACCTGCGGCTTGTCCGCGGTCTTGCCGTCAGCGTCGATCGCGGCCAGCGCGTTTCGGATCGCCTGCTCGTTGGTTTTGTGGGTGATCAAAATGACATTGGCAGGTTCACCATTTTCCGGCGGCGCCATGGAGCCTGGCAGGCTGGTGTGTGGGCGGCGCTGGACGATGCTTTCCAACGAGACGTTCTCGTCCGCCATGCGCGTTGCAATGGCAGCCATCGCACCCGGCCGATCATAGACCGAGAGCCTGAGATAGTAGGAGCCCTGGTGGCGGCGCAACTGGGCGCGCTCATAGGGTTTCAAGCGAGCCGCCGGCGTGATGAACGGCGCGAACGCCCGGCCACGAGCCACATCGGCGATGTCGCCAGCCACCGCCGAGGCAGTTGCATGAGCACCCGCTCCGGGGCCGACAAGCAGAACATCGCCGATGAAGTCACCGTCGATTGCCACGCCGTTGGTGACGCCGGAGACCTGGGCAATGGCCGAGTCCTTGGCGACCATGGCCGGATGGACGCGTTGCTCGATACCGCTATCGGTCTTGAGCGCGACGCCTAGAAGTTTGATCCGAAAACCCAATTCATCGGCGGCCTCGATATCGGCCAGCGTGATCGTCTCGATGCCTTCGACGTGGATCTGGTCGAAGGCGACCTCGGTGCCAAACGCCAGCGACGTGAGCAAAGATAGCTTATGCGCGGTATCGAAGCCGCCGACATCGAAGGTCGGATCGGCTTCGGCATAGCCGAGTGCCTGCGCATCGGCCAGGATCTCATCGAAACCGAGACCTTCCTCCTGCATCCGCGTCAGGATGTAGTTGCAGGTGCCGTTGAGAATACCGTAGACCCGGCTGACCTGATTGCCGATCAAGGCTTCACGCAGCGTCTTGATCACCGGAATGCCGCCGGCGACAGCCGCCTCGAATGCCAGAGCAACATCGTGCTCCTCGGCCAGGCGGGCGAGCGCCACGCCGTGGTCGGCAAGCAGCGCCTTGTTCGCCGTGACAACCGGTTTGCCGGCATCCAGGGCGGCTTCGACGGCGGCCTTTGCAGCGCCCTCGGAACCGCCGATCAATTCGACAAAGATGTCGGTTTCAGGGGCTCTCGCAAGTGCCACGGCATCATCGTGCCAGGTCGCATCCGAGCCAAGCGATATCCCGCGGTCCTTGGTTCGATCCCGAGCGCTGACGCCCGATACGACCAGGTCGGCGCCGGCCGCGAGGCTCATGCGCTCGCGGTTGGCATCCAGCAACTCGACCAAGCCACACCCGACGGTGCCCAGTCCCGCGATACCTAATCTGATTTGTCTGCCCATCGCTTCCTACTGCACCGCGCTTCGTTCGAGATCAACGATATTGTGCAGCTTTTCAGGGGCTTCCGAGAGGAAGCGGCGAATATTGCGCGCCGCCTGGCGGATCCGGTGCTCGTTCTCGACCAGCGCAATGCGCACATAGCCCTCGCCGTGCTCCCCGAAGCCGACGCCCGGTGAGACCGCCACATCCGCCTTCTCGATCAGCAATTTGGAAAAGCCAACCGAGCCGATCTCACGGAACCGGTCCGGCACCGGCACCCAGGCGAACATGGTCGCCGGCGGCGGCGGCACATCCCAGCCGGCCCGCGCGAAACTCTCGACCAGCGTATCGCGCCGGCTGCGATAGACCGCCCTGATCTCATCGACGCAATCCTGTGGCCCGTTAAGCGCCGCGGCTGCTGCGACCTGGACCGGCGTAAAGGCTCCATAGTCGAGGTACGACTTGACCCGGGCCAGGGCTGAAATCAGGCGCTCGTTGCCAACCGCGAAGCCGATCCGCCAGCCAGGCATCGAATAGGTCTTGGAAAGCGACGTGAACTCGACCGTGATGTCCTTGGCGCCCGGGATCTCCAGCACGGAGGGCGGCGGTTCATCATCGAAATAGATCTCTGCATAAGCAAGATCGGAAAGGATGATCAGATCTTCCTGCTTCGCGAGCTGAACGGCGGCAGCATAGAAATCGCGTGTCGCCGTCATGGCCGTCGGGTTCGAGGGATAGTTGAGCACCATCGCGATCGGCTTGGGCACGGTGTGCTTGCAGGCACGCGACACGGCTGCGAGGAATTCATCGCCGTTGCTGGCCGGCAGATGGCGCACGGAAGCGCCCGAGATCAGGAAACCGAATTCGTGGATAGGATAGGTCGGGTTGGGGGTGAGAATGATATCGCCCGGCGCAGTGATCGCCTGCGCCATGTTGGCGAAGCCTTCCTTCGAGCCAAGCGTTGCCACGACCTCCGTTTCCGGGGCGAGCTTGACGCCGAAACGGCGTCCGTAATAGGCCGCCTGTGCGCGCCTTAGCCCCGGAATGCCTTTCGAGGCCGAATAGCGATGCACACGCGGCTTCGTTACGGTCTCGACCAGCTTGGCCACGATATGGTCGGGCGTCTGCATGTCAGGATTGCCCATGCCGAGATCGATGATGTCGGCCCCGCCTGCCCGGGCCGCGGCCTTGAGCGCGTTGACTTCAGCGAACACGTAGGGCGGCAACCGCTTGATGCGGTGGAAATCTTCAATCACGTCTACACCTCGCAATCAGATAAGCCCGTGGTCGGGGCCCGTTGCCGGTCGCTGCGGACCAGTTCAGCCGAAAATGATTGCTTTGCACCAGGCGGCCCGAGCGGGAACGCTGCCTTCTATCACGGAGTTGCGTGACGCGTCAGCCCGCTGCGCCCGTTATTACGCACCTCACTCGCTTGCGCTCTGAAAGGCCTCCCGACCGCGAATTCGTGACGGGTTTCCTTTGATTTTCTCGCCCGGCCCGCTATATCCTGCGACGATCCCGCGGCCCCCTGCATTTGTGGAATTGTGCGTCATGAACACGACCGATAAGTCAAACTCGCAGCCCGACGAACCATCGGGCAGCGAACTCTCGCCGTATCAGGTTACCAACCCGACCGAGTTCGCCGAGAACATGTTCCGCCTGGTCGAGGAGTCGGGCAAGGCGATGACGATGATGATGCGCCAATCGCCGGAACAAGCCGGGCCGATGTCGGGCGCGCATGAACTGGCCCAGGCATCGAAGACGATGAATGAGATTGCCGGGCGATGGCTCGCCGATCCGGCGAAGCTCGCCGAGGCGCAGGCCGACCTTATGCAGGATTACGTCGACCTCTGGGCGAACACGACGCGGCGGATGCTCGGTGAAGATGTCGAGCCGATGGCCACGCCCGCCCCCGGCGACAACCGCTTCAAAGACCCTGAATGGTCCGAAAACCCATATTTCGACTATTGGAAGCAATTCTATCTGCTCTCGACCAACTGGGCCGAGGCCCTCCTCGAGCGCACCGAAGGCCTCGATGACGACTATCGCCGCCGGGCGGAATTCCACCTCAACCAGATCGTCAGCGCCTTTTCACCGTCGAACTTTCCGCTGACCAACCCGGAGATCCTGCGCGAAACGCTCTCGAGCAACGCCCGCAATCTGGTCGAAGGGGTTCACAATCTCGTCGAGGACATGGAGAAGTCGAAAGACCTCCTCAAGATTTCCCAGACCGATCTCGATGCCTTCGAGGTTGGCCGCAACCTCGCGGTAACGCCCGGCAAGGTCGTCTTCCAAAACGATATCATCCAGCTCATCCAGTATGCCCCGTCGAGCGAGAAGGTCCACGCAACGCCGCTGCTAATCGTACCGCCGTGGATCAACAAGTTCTACATCCTCGATCTGACCACCCAGAAATCCTTCATCCGCTACGTCGTCGCGCAAGGCTTTACGGTTTTCTTGGTCTCGTGGATCAACCCTGATGAAACTCTCGCCCACAAGACGTTCGTTGACTACATGAAGGACGGCATACTGGCTGCCGCCGACGCCGTTAAGCGCGAGACCGGCGAAGAGCAGTGCAACGTGCTTGGTTACTGTGTTGCCGGCACGCTGCTCTCGGCAACGCTCGCCTACCTTGCCGAGCGCGGTGACGAACCGTTCAAATCAGCAACCTTCCTCACCACCCAGGTCGACTTCTCGAAGTCCGGCGATCTAGCGCTGTTCACCGACAACGAACAGCTTCAGGCAATCAAGGCGATGATGGAGGCCAAGGGCTATCTCGACGGCTCGCGCATGGCCAACGTCTTCAACATGCTGCGCCCCAAGGATTTGATCTGGCCCTATATCGTCAACAACTACCTGCTCGGCAAAAAGCCAATGCCGTTCGACCTGCTCTATTGGAACCAGGACTCAACGCGGCTGCCGGCTGCCAACCATGCCTTTTATCTGGACGAGTTTTATAACAAGAACGCACTCGCCGAAGGCCAGATGGTGCTCGACGGCCAGTCCCTCGACATGCGCAAGGTCAAGATCCCGATATACGAACTGGCCGCCCGCGAAGACCATATCGCGCCGGCCGTTTCGGTGTTCCGCGGATCGCGGCTGTTCGGCGGGTCGGTCGAGTTCGTGCTGGCCGGATCCGGCCACATCGCCGGCGTCGTCAATCCCTACAACCCGGAACGGGTCAAGTATCAGTACTGGACCGGCCCCTACGAGGGCGGCGATCTCGAGAAATGGTTCAAAAAGGCGAGCGAGCATCCAGGCTCGTGGTGGCCGCACTGGATCGGCTGGCTCACCGAAAGATCAGGCGAGGAGATCGAGCCCAGGGAGCCTGGTGCCAATCTCGGCGCTATCGAGGATGCGCCCGGTTCCTACGTCAAGATCAAGGCCTGAGTGCAGGCCGGACCGGCCAAGCGAACGAACCAAATGGGCGGCGCGGCAAACATGCCGCCGGCCCCGCACCAATCGATTGCTGTCGCCCCTCAGTAGCGATCGCCTGGATACACCATCCGGCCCGAATAGCGCCGTGTCTGGTGATAGCGGCGCACGCGGGCGCGATATCTTGCGGCCTCATTGCCCTGGGACCACACATTCTGCCGACGCGCGCGGCGGTTGGAACGGTAAGTCCTCGCCTGCCGATTACGCCTTGTCGTGCGCCGTTGCGCGCGCCGTTTCACTCGCTTTTTCTTATAGCTTGCATAGTTGGGCCTGCCCGAGACGATGATGCGCGTGCGCTTGTAGCCGTGACGGTGAACGAGGCGGTAGAATTTACGCGCATTTGCCGTCCTGAGGCGAATACAGCCATGCGAGGCAGGCCGGCCAAGGCGGCTGGTTGCGTTGGTGCCGTGCGTTGCGATGCCGCGGTTGAAGAACACCGCATAGGGCATCGGTGCGTTGTCGTACTGACGTGAGTACCACATGCGCGAGGCCCACTTCGGCCGGAACGAACCGGGTGGTGTTGCGTGTCTTCGTGTCCCGGATGAAATCAGCCAATCACCCACGACCTTGCCGTTCTCGGTGACCTGCATGCGCTGGGCGGCAAGATCGATCCTGGCCACAAGGGTTGTCAACGGCTTGCTGGGTTTCCTTGGCTTGCTGGAGGTCTGAGGTGCAGCTTTGGTGACCGGGGCCTGCGGAGCTGTGCTCGCCCCGCCCGTGCTGGCGACCTTGGCTGGTGCCGGCTCAGCCGGGCGCTTCGCGGTCGGCTCGGTCTTGGTGCTTGCGACTGCCACTTGTGCCGCCCCCAATCTGGCTGGGCCGGGCTCGGCCAGCACCTGCTGTGGGTAGACAAACAAACCCGCGACAACAAAACCTGCAACAATACGCACAACTACTCTCCCCTCGAAACGACAAGCCCCTCACAAGGTCCCGCCACCTTACCGGCGAGGCGCTTTGTTTCGGCTAAGATGACCGCTAAAAACCGAACTATTCTAATCACGAACACACCCTCTCCGCAGACGACCCCGTTAGTTGCGGATCCGAATGCGGGTACGGCGTGGGCCATGCCGGCGCACCAGCCCAAACAGGCGGGCGGCGTTGCGCCGGCTGAGACGCACGCAGCCGTGCGAGGCCGGCCGGCCGAGAGCGCGGGCGTGGTTCGTGCCGTGAATGGCATAGCCGCCGAGAAAGAAGATCGAGTGCGGCATCGGTGAGTTGTAGTACTTGCGAGAACGCCAGCTGCGCTCGAGGCGGGTCGGTCGGAACGAGCCGCGCGGAGTGCGATAGGGCCGTCGTCCGGTCGACACCCGCCAGACATGGCGCAATCTGCCGCGCACATAAACGTGCATGCGCTGGGAGCTGACATCGATCTTGATGCGCACACTCGCCACAGCCTGCGACTGCGGCACGATCAGCAATGCTGCCGCCATGAGACCGAAAAGGATACGCACCGCTCAACTCCCTGGCTCAAACATAGATCCGGCGCCATTCCACCACCGGTCGTCATGCCAGGGGAAATTGCCACACATTAATGTTAATGAAATCAACGAGATGAACGCAATGGCTGCGACGCTGCACGTTGCCTGATGGCAACGGAGCGTTGCATTTTGGCGCCAATCGGGTTTGCGGACCGGTTCAATTGCCAAGCAGCAAATCGAACAGTGTCTTTGGCTTGCGCCGGCGCGGCCGTGACCGGCGGCTGGAGCGATAGCGGCGGCGGTCGCTGTCGTCGGCCCACGGCGCCCAGTGGGGCGTGCCGCCATAGCGCTGGCGCGCCCGCGCGGGCTGGGTTCTTGGCGCGACCGGAGCGGCAACCTGCCGGCGCAATTCGAACTCCTGGGATAGGCCATCGAGGGCGGCAACCACCAGACGTCCGCTGCCCCACGACAGTTTCGATTTTTTCTCGCCCAGCCGGAACGGTTCAATGCCGACCAGCTTGCGCCGGCGGGTGTCGATAATCGCAACATATTCGCTGTCGACCTCGGCACCATCGATCTGCAGCCTACCAGCCGAAAAGGTCAAGAGCCCGATGTGGCGGAATTCACCGTCCCTCAGATGCCATTCGATGATCCGCGGCTGACCGTCGCCGGCCATTTCGATCGGCACGCGCAAGTTACGAACCTCTTCGTTGGTCGCGAAGTAGCGTTCGCGCGTTCGCTGTATGCGCCAGGCGCCGAAGCTCAGGTCCGGCAACTCCTCGGTTTCGTCGTCGACCTCTTCGCCAAGGCGCTTCAGGCCGTAAATCGCGTTTTGCAGCGTCGGGTCGATGGTGAGCGCCCGTCGGTAGGCTGCAATCGCTTGCTCGGTTCGCGACAGAGCCTCATCGATCTCGCCCTTGGCCCAGTGCACGAGCGCATCGTTTTCACCGAGCACGAGAGCCTTGCCGACTTCGGCCTCTCCGAGTTCCGGCTGGCCGAGCTTCTTGTACATCAGCGCGCGATAGGCGTAACTCAACGGCACCCGGGGAGCGAGTTCGACGGCGCGGGCGAGATCCTGCTCGGCCTGTTCGAATTCCTCGAGCAGGATGCCGGCATGGCCGCGTTCGCGGTGACCGTCTGCAAGCGACGGGTTGAGTTCGATAACCTTCGTGAAATCCTTTTTCGCTTCCGCCGGCTTCTTGGCCAGCATGAAGGCGCGGCCGCGCATGAGATGAAACTCGGCATTGCTCGGGTCGAAGGCGATCGCGCGGGACAGATCTTCAGCAGCCTCGTTATATTCGCCGAGCGAGAAATGCGCCCCCGCCCGCTGGCGGTAGCCGAGCGAAAAGCGCTGGTCGTTGGCGATGGCACGCGAAAGATCGCGCATCGCAGCGCGCGGGCGGTCGAGTGCGATCAGCGCACCGGCTCGGCCGCCAAGCGGTTCGACGATAGCGGGCGCCAGGCGGATCGCCTTGGTATAGGCGCCGAGCGCGTCGCTGTAGCGGTCGAGCTTCATCAGGGCTCCGGCCCGGTTAGAGTGGGCGGCTGCATAGCCCGGCGCGAGTTTCAGTGCGCGATCGAAATCGCGCAAGGCCTCGTCGTAGGCACCGGCCTTGACGAGCAGTGAGCCGCGATTGTTGTAGACGACGGCATACTCCGGAAACAGCGATATCGCCTGGTTGAAATCGGCTATGGCATCACCGATCCGCCCGGCCCGCTCGCGCACGACGCCACGGTCGGTCAGGATCGCCGCGCGCCGCTCGTTGGGGATCGAACGGTCTTGCAGGGCGCTGTCGTAGCGACGTAGTGCCTCCTCGAGCCGGCCCTGACGGAACGCCGTCGCAGCGCGCTGCACCTCGGCGGCAGAGGTCTTGCCGCCCTGCTTGCCGACTGCCACGGCCGGCCAGTGCACAGCCAGTGCAAACACGGCGAGGAGGCTGAATCCGCCCCAGCCAACACTTGCTATGCGTGTCGCCCAAACCACGTCGCCAGCCTCTCGCGGTCGCTCAGATCAATGCGGCGATTGCCTCGCCGAGTTCCTGTGTCGATGCCTTGCCACCCATATCCGCCGTCAATGTGTCCTTGTCCTTGATGACCTGCTCGATGGCGCGGACGATCGCTGCGGCTGCCTCCGCGTGGCCGAGGTGTTCGAGCATCATGGCGCCGGACCAGATCTGGCCGATCGGGTTCGAAATCCCCTTGCCCGCGATGTCGGGCGCACTGCCGTGCACCGGCTCGAACATCGACGGGTAGTCGCGCTCGGGATTGATGTTGCCGCCCGGCGCGATGGCGATCGTGCCGGTCGTCGCGGGCCCGAGGTCGGAGAGGATGTCGCCGAACAAATTGGAGGCAACGATGACGTCGAACCAATCGGGATTGCGCACGAGATGGGCGCACAGGATATCGATGTGGAACTGGTCGGTCTCGATCGCCGGATACTCTTTCGAAATCTCGGCAAAGCGCTCATCCCAGTAGGGCATCGAAATCGAGATGCCGTTAGACTTGGTCGCCGACGTCACGGTCTTGCGCTTGTCGGATGTTGCGAGATCGAAGGCATAGCGCATCACGCGATTACAGCCATGGCGCGTGAACACGGCCTGCTGGATCGCAGCTTCAAGTTCGGTCCCCTCATACATGCGGCCGCCGATCGAGGAGTATTCGCCCTCGTTGTTCTCACGCACGATCCAATAGTCGATGTCACCCGGCTTACGCCCGGCCAGCGGCGAATCGAGACCTTCGAACAGGCGCACGGGCCGCAGATTAATGTACTGGTGGAAATTACGGCGGATCGGAATGAGCAGCCCCCAAAGCGAGACGTGATCGGGCACGCCCGGAAAGCCGACGGCACCGAGATAGATCGCATCGCTGTCGCGGATCTGATCGAGGCCGTCTTCCGGCATCATCGCGCCCGTCTTTTGAAAGCGCTCGCAGCTCCAGTCGTAGGTGTCGAACTTGAAGGCGAGATCGAACTTGCGCGCCACGGCCTCCAGAACACGAATGCCTTCCGGCACGACCTCGTGGCCGATGCCGTCACCGGGAATGACGGCAATGCGCATGTGATTTTGTTTGCTGCTTGTTTCGGCCATCAGGCGCTTCTCCCTCTTGATGCCGTCTGGTAACGGCGGGTGCATGGGCACATTTAGGGTGATTGCTGGCTCCCAGTCAAAAGGCGTTAGGCTCAAACGCCGATCTCGCGAAAGAGCGCCGGCAGAACCTCGGGGATATCTTCCGAGATCAATCCGCGGCCAAGCTTCGTCGCTGCCCGGCCATGCAGCCAGACGGCGGCGGCTGCCGCCTCAAAGGGTGGCATGTGCTGCGCCAATAGCCCGCCAATCATGCCCGCCAGGACATCGCCGGAACCGGCCGTTGCAAGCCACGGCGGCGCATTTTCGTTGATCGCAGCATCACCGTCCGGCGCAGCGATGACGGTGTCGGGGCCCTTGCAGACAATGACTGCACCGCAAATTTTTGCCGCGTGACGGGCTCTCTCTAGCTTGCTGCCGGCCAGCCCACCAAACAAGCGTTTGAATTCCCCTTCATGCGGGGTCAGTACGACCGGTCGGCCACTGATACCGGCCATCTCAGAGAAGAAGTCGTCATCGAAGGAGGCTGCAATCGTGAGGGCATCGGCGTCCAGAACGAGAGCGGCGCGTGTATTCAGGGCCTCGAGCAGCATGCCCCGGGCCGTTTCGCCAATACCGAGCCCCGGCCCGATTACAACGGCGTTCTTGCGCGTGTCGCCCAGCAGCTGTTGGAGATCAGCGACACTCGCCGTGATCGAAAGCAAGGTCGAACTGAATTGCGCAGCGTGCGCGGATGCTGCATCAGGCGGGGCTGCGATTGTGACCAGGCCGGCGCCTGCCCGAAGGGCTGCCCTTGCTGCCAATCGGGCCGCGCCTGACATCTCGATACCGCCGGAGACCACGACGGCGTGCCCGCGCGTATATTTATGGCCATCTGCCTCCAGCACCGGGAATTGGTCGAGCCACAGCGCCGGCGCATTGGCGAAGGTCCGGCCAGCCTCGCCGATTACCTCAGCCCGGCCTGCGACGTCATCGGGAATGGCGATATCCGCGACCTTGACTTCGCCGCAAAGCCCTCGGCCGGGAAGCAAGAGATGGCCAGGCTTGCGCCGGTAGAAGGTAACGGTCCGGGTCGCCTGCAGCACTGCGCCGAGAGCCTCGCCGCTATCGCCATTGAGGCCCGATGGCACATCGACTGCAAGGACTTGCAGGCCCCGATCGCGGATCGCCCGGAACAGCCGGGCAATCTCGCCTGACGCCTCGATCGGCCGACTGAGGCCGGCGCCGAACACGGCATCAATGACGAGAGCAGTTGCTGGCGGCAGCTCGGGCGAGAATGGCTCGATATCACCGAACCACTGCCCTGCCGCCCAGGCAGCATCTCCGCTAAGGCTCGCGACGTCGCCCAGCAACCGGACGACGACATCGCGGCCGCGATCCGCCAGGTGCCCGGCAGCCACGAAACCATCACCACCGTTGTTGCCTGGACCACAGAGGACCAGCACCCGGTCGCCAGGTCTGCACATTTCGAGGGCTGCTTCGCCGACGGCCCGGCCGGCATTGGCCATCAGGGTCGTGCCCGCAACCCCTTGCGCGATGGCTACCTGATCTGCGCGACCCATCTGCGCGCAGGTCAGTAATTGATGCTGAGCCCTTCCGGGCTGATCAGAAAGGAGCGTCATCATGCGTCCGCTGGCACATCGTACGTGGAGACTTCGATCAGATTGGCATCCGGGTCGCGAAAATAAACCGACCAGATCGGACCCGTTGCACCGCTGCGTTGGTCCGGCCCCTCGATAACCTCGACATTGCAGCGCTCAAGATGGGCCAATACGGCGGCAAAATCCTCGACGATAAAGCACAGATCGCCCGACCCCGCGGTCGGCCGGGCCGCCTTTGGCTCGAATTCGCGCCCCACTTCGTGAAGGTTGATCTTCTGGTTGCCGAACCCTAGGGCAACGCGCTCGCCGGCAGCGCCGAAGCGGATCACTTCCATACCCAAAACATCGCGATAGAACGTCGCGGTCGCCTCGATCGAGGCAACCGTCAACACAAGGTGATCGAGCCGGTCGATCCTTATAGGCATGGCCTTGTTCCCCCGTTGCACAGCGCTTCGCTAATCCTAGGCCAACGAGCAACCGAAGCGCAGTATAGCCCGCCGGCACCATTCAACACATGCACCATGTCGCATTCCCGTAGGTGCCTGCCCAGAAAACGCGCAATCTGCACAAATTATAATCATGCACGCCCTCGGGATTCTGCCTATATTGTTGTCAGAAACTTAGAAAATGGTTTTTAATCAATGACTTAAATCCATTTTCGAACCCTGAGCTGGTCCAGCATAGTGACGGAGGCCGTGGCGGTATGAAGAAAATCGAAGCGATCATCAAGCCATTCAAGCTCGACGAAGTGAAGGAAGCGCTTCAGGAAATCGGCCTGCAGGGCATCACGGTCATCGAGGCCAAGGGCTTCGGCAGGCAAAAGGGCCATACCGAACTCTACCGGGGCGCCGAATACGTCGTCGACTTTTTGCCGAAGGTCAAAGTCGAGGTCGTGATCGACGACGAGTCGCTCGATAAGGCAGTCGAAGCGATCGAAAACGCAGCCAAGACCGGCCGCATCGGTGACGGGAAGATCTTCATATCGACGATCGACGAGGCGATCCGAATTCGTACCGGCGAAACCGGTACCGACGCGATCTGACGAGCAACCACCGGCGCCCCCCGCAATCAGGACGCTGTAGGACGAGCCCTGACGGGAAAGAAAAGCCTGGTACACGAATCAACTCAAACATCGAGAAGGGAAGCAGCCAATGAGCACACCTGCCGACATTGTCAAAACCATCAAGGACAAGGACGTCAAATACGTCGACTTCCGCTTTACCGACACGCGAGGGAAAATGCAGCACGTCACGGCCGACGCGGGCTGTGTCGATGAAGAGCTGCTTTCGGGTGGTTATGCCTTCGACGGTTCTTCGATTGCCGGCTGGAAGGGCATCGAGTCCTCCGACATGCTGCTGATGGCAGACCCCGATTCGTGCCACATCGACCCGTTCTTCGCTCAGACGACGCTTGCCGTGTTCTGCGACATCATCGAGCCGACGACCGGTGAACTCTACGAACGCGACCCGCGCGGCATGGCCCGCAAGGCGGAAGCCTACATGAAGAGCACCGGCGTTGCCGACACGGCCTTCTTCGGGCCCGAGGCTGAATTCTTCATCTTTGACGACGTCAAATTCATCGCCGACCCCTATCACACCGCCTTCAAGCTCGATTCTTCCGAACTGCCCTCCAACTCCTACACCGACTTCGAGATGGGCAACCTCGGCCACCGGCCGCGCGTCAAGGGTGGCTATTTCCCGGTGCCGCCGGTCGACAGCTGCCAGGACATTCGCTCTGAAATGCTCTCTGTGATGGCCGAAATGGGCGTCTCGGTTGAAAAGCATCACCATGAGGTCGCTTCCGCCCAGCACGAACTTGGCATCAAGTTCCAAGAGATCGTGACGATGGCCGACCATCAGCAGATCTACAAGTACGCCATCCACAACGTCGCCCAGGCCTACGGCAAGTCGGCGACCTTCATGCCGAAGCCGGTGTTTGGCGACAACGGTTCGGGCATGCACGTCCACCAGTCGCTCTGGAAGAACGGCGAACCGGTGTTTGCCGGCAACCAATATGCCGACCTGTCGGAGACCTGCCTGTTCTACATCGGCGGCATCCTGAAGCACGCCAAGACACTTAACGCCTTCACCAATCCGTCGACGAACTCGTATAAGCGCCTCGTACCTGGCTATGAGGCTCCGGTGCTCAGGGCCTATTCGGCGCGCAACCGCTCGGCGTCATGCCGCATTCCCTATACGACGTCGCCGAAGGCCAAGCGCATCGAGATCCGCTTCCCCGATCCGACCGCCAACCCCTACCTGGCGTTCACGGCGATGCTGATGGCAGGGCTCGACGGGATCCAGAACAAGATCCATCCGGGCGAACCGATGGACAAGAACCTCTACGATCTGCCGCCGGCCGAACTTGCCGAGATCCCAACGGTGTGCGGTTCCCTTCGCGAAGCCCTGCAGAGCCTCGAAGCGGACAACGCCTTCCTCAAGGCAGGCGACGTCTTCACCGACGACATGATCGATGCCTACATCGAGCTAAAGATGGAGGAAGTCGAACGCTTCGAGATGACGCCTCACCCGGTCGAGTTCGACCTCTATTACTCGGTGTAAGACGGAGCGATAGTCGATCAGCAAAAACGAAGGCGGCCCAAGCGGGCCGCCTTTTCTATTGTCGAAGCTTCGCTTTCTTCAGCCCTTACAGGGCTTCGCGGAAACCGTGCAGTAGAGCAATAGCTTCTTGCGCTTGCACGTCTCGGACTTGCCTTTGGCATTGATCAGATGACGCCATTCGAAGCCGTACTTTGCCTGCACCAGGTTACGCCAGGCGATGCGGGCCGTGGCAATACCACCCTTCTTCGTATAGGCACCATGGCGGGTCACGGACAAACGGGGCTTGCAGCCGGTCGACTTTGTGTTCTTTGTTTTCTTGCCGCCGCTTGCAGGCTTCGTTGCCGGCTTACCAGTATTTTTGGAAGCCTTCTTGGCGTTCGGCTTGGCGCCAGATTTCGTCGTCTTGGTATTCGTGCGTGGCTGAGGTTTACCGACGTCTGAGGCCTTTTTCGCTTTCGGCTTGGCACCTGACTTCGTCGTCTTGGTATTCGTGCGAGGCTTGGGGCCACATTCGGCGACGAGCCGGACCCATTTCGAAAACTTGGGCTTCGCCCCGATCACTTCCAGCCGATAAGCAGTTTTGGTATCGGCTGCGATCGTGACATTACGCGAGCGCGTTGCAAGGTAATTGCCAGCGGAGCCCTTAACCGCCGTTGCAATGAACTGACCGGTCTTGCTGCCGCTCCTGCCGTGAACAACGAACTTTACCTTGCCCGGGCCCTTGGTGTGCGCCCACATTTTGAATTGGGCCGTGCGCGGACATGCACCGCTCTTGGCGACCGCGATACCGAGTTGGACCTTTTCGACCTCGACGGCCTGCGCCGGCAGGGCGTAAAGGACGCCGACTGTCAGAACTGTTAGGATGCGAAGCATTAATGACTCCTTTAGCGGCAAACATAGCCGTGCGGATTGGCCAGTGTACTGTTCAAAAGCGATCGGCGCGTGGCAACGACAGCATTTTGGTTTACCCAGAGAGCTGATGCGCTACGAGATTATCCGCGATCTTTTGGTTTAGTCGCAGTTGCCGGCCAATCGGTTCAATGCCGCCGGTCGAAATAATATGGGGTGGTCAGAAACCCACCGTTACGCGCGCGTAGGCGCCCCCATCGGCTGGTCATCAGCGCGATACGGACGCCTAAAAATGTTACGGCGAACTATTGGCTCAGAACGGGATCTCATCGTCGAGCGGCTTGTCATAACTGGGACTACCGCCGCTACTGCCGCCGCGGCGATCATCATAACCACCGCCGCCACCGCTGGTATCGTAGTCGCCGCTGCCGCCATTGTCGTAGGCAGAGCCGCCACTGCCGCCTGGCCGGCCATCGAGCATTGTTAGCGTGGAGCCGAAACCCTGCAGGACGACTTCGGTCGAATAGCGGTCCTGACCGGACTGGTCCTGCCATTTCCGGGTTTGCAACTGGCCTTCGAGGTAGACCTTCGAGCCCTTGCGCAAATACTGCTCGGCCACGCGGCACAGGCCTTCCGAGAATATCACGACACGGTGCCATTCGGTGCGCTCGCGGCGCTCGCCTGATGTCCGGTCACGCCACGTCTCGGTCGTTGCAACGCGCAGATTGGCGATCGGCCGGCCATCCTGGGTGCGACGGATTTCAGGGTCCGCTCCCAGGTTGCCGATGAGAATGACTTTGTTGACGGATCCGGCCATGACTTGTCCTTCTTTTCAAAGCGTCACTCTTTGCAAAGCGCCACCGGGCACTGCCCATATCAATGCGCACCGGCATCCAACCGGGTGCCGGCCCTTCAGGGCCAAACCATAATGAGTTGCACATGGTACGGCCACGGCTGGTTGTCGTGCCCCGGCATGTTCTCCACGGGATTCGGTCTAAATAATGTTCCTTATTTGTTCTAATAATGCGATTGTGTGGCGAATGCAAGTCGTCCGACGTACAGTTCGAGGGCCGGCTACCCGGCAACCTCAAGGGCGGGCCGATCGGTCACTCGTTTCAACCGCTGCCTCGAGCGCATTCTTCAAAGTGCCGCGCAATTGGCCGCCGCCGACGCAGTCATCGGTCTGGGTCAGCCGCAGATAGATCGACGAAAGATCGCCTTCGAACCGCCGGTTGAGTGCGCGGCGGGCTATGCCTTCGGCGACGGAACCGTTCGACCAGCGGACCTGGCATGACAGGCGTGCAAGGTGGGTGGTCAGTTCCTGGCTGAAATCTTCGACCATGCCCGGTCGGCCGATTGAGCGCAGCGACTGCCAGATCTTCGAATTGTTGGTCGTCGACCAGACCGCGGTCTTCTTGAGGTCGAGGAGTCCTGCGAGACTGCCGCGGACGTTCTTGCGCAAACGGGGGTCGGTGATCGCATAGACGGTGGCCAGCAACGTGTCGCGCTCGGCAGTTGTGAGCGCGCGCACATTGATATCACGCATATCGGCAAGCCTGACGTTTTCGGTTTTGGGCGGCAGCGTCATCCAAACGGCAGCCTCGCGCAGATCCGCTCCCGTCAGGTTGGCCGCCGACATGTCGGCACCCTGGAGATGGGCACGGCGCATGTCGGCGCCGTTGAGATCCGCATCGCGCAGGTTGGCGCCCTGCAGCTGGGCATGCTCCAACGTGACGCCCTGCATCAGGGAACTCGAAAAATCGGCATACTGGAACTGCGCGCCGGTGAGATCGGCGCCTTCGAGGCGGGCGATCCAGAAGATCGCGCCTTGCGCCCTGGCACCGCCGGTGATGTCGACCATCTGCAGGTTTGCACTCGAAAAGTTGGCGCCGGAGAGCCAGGAGAACTTCAGTTCGGCCTGTTCGAGATCGGCCTCCTGGAGGTCGGCCGCGCGCAGGTCGATGCCGTTGAGCGAGGCACCGCGCAGGCGTGCACTGGTGAACTTCGCCTTGCGCGCGCTGGCGCAATTGGCCGCCTCCCGGTCGTCACTCAGGATCAGCTGGTTCTCATCTCCGCAACTGAACTTGGCGTCGATCAGATTGGCGCCGACGAGGCTCGCACCGTCGAGATTGACCCCCGTCATATCGGCCTGGTGGAGATCAGAGCGATCGAGATTGGCGAAGCGCAAGTCACGACCGCGCAACGAAATCGACGGCTCGCCCGGCGACACGTCACGGTCGACGACCAGGTCGACGTCGGTAACGATCAGATTGCGATGAAACAGTCCGAACAAGGTGCCGTCCTTGCTGCCGAACAGGAAGGGCAGCGGATTGTCCGGAATATAGGACGTCCAAGACGAGGCATCTTCGCCGGTGGCCGCCGACTTTTCGAAATACTTGCGCAGGCGGCTGTCGAGGCCTTCTCCCGGTATCGTTGCAATCACGAACGAGACGAACATCACGCCCCCGAGCACGAGCATGGTCGAAATCGTCGTCACCGGATGGGTCTTGATGGCCTGCCAAAGAGCACTGCCAAAGCGTGTCTCCGCGCGCGTCAGGAATACGCCGAGTAGGCCGAGGATGATGATGTCGGTAACGAGGGCAACGCGATGCACCCAGGTGGTCGGGATCGAGTGATAGGGAACGAACGAGACCTGGATGTAGAGCAGCATGATGACCGGCACGACGACCAGTGTCAGCCACGACATGCCGTGCAGGAACAGGGCCATGATCATGCTGCGGTTGGGGCCGGCAATGCCTTGCACGAAAAAGAAGTTGTGCAGCTCGAGACGCAGCGGATGCGTGCGCTTGCGGGTTGGCTCGAGCTGATGGACGGCCGCGTCGAACTCGAGCGTCTTGCGCGCGAGCAGCACGAGTTGGGAGACGAGCCCGAGATGGAACAAGACCAGCAGAATGGGTGCAAACTGGAAGAACTGCACCAGCTGGATCTCGACGTCGAGGACAGGCAGATGAACAGGTGTTGCCAGCAGCAGATCGCGGTGCGTAACGCCGGCGACCGCGATCAGCAGGTAGCCCATGATCGCCAGGAAGATCAGCCAGGCAAAATGCGCCGTGTCACTGGACCGATTGACCGCCTCGAGGAGCGAATAAGGATTTACCGGCGTTTCGTTTTCGTGTCCGATGTCACTCACATCACTCATGCGCTACGTCCTACGCTACAGCCACATTCTGCCGATCGCCATGCCACGGCTGTATCGGCGTCAACCCGCCGCATGTCAGCCGGTTAACCGTCGTCATCCGATGTCGAAGCGCCTCCCCGGCGGCGACCATATCGCAAATGCGTCATTCGCAAACCCCCAAGCCGCCAGCCCCTTACCGGCCGGCTCCGGGTGTTGCGGATTTGCTGCCGCAAAAGCTCATGATGCGCACAAGTCTGCCAATACACCAATCAGCCGCCCATTACAGAGTAACCGCCATCGACCGGGATGGCCGTGCCAGTCACGAAATCCGAGGCGTGGCTGGCAAGGAACACGGCAATGCCGGCAAAATCGCCAGGATCACCCCAACGCCCGGCCGGTGTCCTGACTTCGACGCGCTCGTGCAGGCCGCCCACCTGCTGACGTGCGTTGCGCGTGAGTTCAGTGTCGATCCAGCCGGGCAGCACCGCGTTAACCTGGATGTTGTCGTTCGCCCAGGCGGTTGCCAGCACTCGGCTCAACTGCACCACGCCACCCTTGGTCGCGGCATAGGGGGCTGCAAACGGAAGCCCGAAGATCGAGGCCATAGAGCCGATCGTAATGATCTTGCCGCCGCCCTGCGCCTTCATGGCCGGATAGACCGCCTGCGCACAATAAAAGGGGCCGCTCAAGTTGGTCTCAACGATCCACTTCCAGGTTTCGGCTGAATAATCTTGCGGGGGCTTGCGGTCGTTGACACCGGCATTGGCAATCAGGCTGTCGATGCGCCCGAACTGATCGAGCGTCGCCTGAGCCATGTCCTTGACCGATTGCTCACTCGACACATCGACCGCGATGGTTGCCACCGTGGCGCCGAGCTTGCGCAGTTCATCGGCCGCGGCCTCCGACTTTTCCATATTGCGCGCGGCGATAGCGATCGAGGCGCCGGCTTCGGCGAGGCCGCGCGCCATACCGAGACCGATGCCGCCGTTGCCGCCGGTGATCAGTGATACGTGACCTGCAAGATTGAACGGGCTCATCGGCGCCCTCCTTATGATCGCTTGTTGTGGGCAAGATCGCCATGATGTCTGGCGACAGACCTAACCGGCTGACTGACGATCGGCAAGTTTGCCACGCTGTGACCATTAGGCGAGCCGAGGCCAGATGGGGACGAGTTCATTGCGACGGTTCCTTTCACTGAGCGCCGTTGATATGGTCCAGCGCCCGCAACCAGGCGGGCCAGCGCAATGTCATCCGTTCACCACCACATCATCCAGCAATCAAGGTTGAAAATGGCCGCTTACGACTGCCTCAAATGCCCGGGCTACTGCTGCTCTTATCCGGTCATCGCACTCAAGAAGAAGGATGTCGCGCGGCTTGCCGAATTTCACGGCATATCGTTCGAGAAGGCGGAGGCGAAGTTCACGCGTTCGGATCACGGCTATAAGCGGATCATGAAGCGCCAGAAGGACGAGCACTTCGGGCGCATCTGCCGGTTCTTCGATACCGAGAAGCGGCGCTGCACGGTCTACGAAGCGCGGCCAACAATCTGCCGCGAGTTTCCGGCAGAAAAGCGCTGCGGATATTATGACTTCCTCGAATTCGAGCGGCGCCACCAGGAAGACGACGATCACGTCGCGACGACGGATTCGAGCGCCTGGAAGTAGAGTGGTGCTGGTCCATGCGGAACCTGCAGCGCGTCGCTGCACTCATTGTTGTGATCCGCCAGGATCGCGATGAATAATTCGACTGCGCCACTTTACGACGAGCGCCAGCACTGGTGCGGCGTCACTTGCAACCTTGGATCAACGCCGCTGACTACGCTTCAGAGAAAAACGAACTGCCCGTCATTTCGCCTTCAATCCCCGAAATTGCTGGAAGACCCTTGGATCGACGCTGGCGGCGGCGAGCAGCCCACCCCAGAGTGCGCCGGGAATGCCGGGGCTCGCGACGTCCTGGCCGGCAAGGAACAGGCCTGGGACCGGCGTCTTGGCCTGAAGCGCCTCGCTCATCACGCGCTCGGGCGTGACGTCCAGCCCGTAGAACGCGCCCTGGTAATGCCCCGTAATCGCGACGGTCGAAAGCGGCGTCGAAACATCGCGAAACACAACGAGCCTCGCTAGTTCCGGGAAATAGGTCTCGAACTGCGCGAACATCGCGTCCCCGACCCGGGTCTTGAAGGACTGGTAGTCCTCGCCGCGCGCACCCGATTCCTTGTTGGCCCATTTCTCCACTGTCGACCAGTCGGTCCAGGCCAGCATTTCGCCGGCATACTTCTGCGACGGTCCAGGCTCATGGCTGGGGTCCTTAATCGAGGCGAAAGAAACGAACATGCCGGGAGGCGGGCCGTCCGGCGCATCCGTCCAAAGGGCGTCGACCTTTCCTGTCGGGTATATCCAGTGGTTCGAGCGGGTCGCTCCGGCATCCTCGACGTCGCCCTCGAAGCCCAAGAACAGGCTGAAATGCGCAATCGATGGCGGCAGTGACCGTATTTCGTCGATCCAATCTGAATGTCCGCACTCGCCGGGTAGCAGTTGGTTCACCGTCTCGCGCGCACCGATATTCGAGATCACTGCGGTAGCGCGGATTTCCTCGCCGTCCGCCGTCCGCACTCCGACAACCCGTTCATCCTGATATAGAAGCGTTTCAACCCTGGTGCCTGCTCTCGCTTCGCCCCCGGCGGCCGTGATGGTCGGCAGGATATGTTCGGCGAAGGCCGCACCACCCCCGACCGGATACCAGGCCCCGCTTTCCAGATAAGACGCGGAAATCAGGGCATGCATTGCAAAACTCGCCTTGCTCGGTCTGCCGCCATGGTCGCCCCATTGCGCGGCAAAGGCGGCGGCCAGTTCGGCGTTGTCGGTGATCTCGTCGATCACCTCCTGGGTGGTGCGCCTGCACCAGAGCTCGATGGCGCGGCTATTCCACCATTGCAACGCTGTGCTGATGATTTCCGGCATCGCGCGTGTCGGGAAGATGGTCTTGTACATCGCTTCCCGCCCATCTCTCAGTGCCGCCGTCCAGGCTTCGATGGCCTGTGCCTGGTCCGGGAATCGGTCCTTGAGATCGCGCTCCTGCGCCTCGTAGGGGCGGGACAGGGCGAGAGGAGGTGCGTCGCCGATATGCAGATTGTCATAGACGGCGCCCATCGACGTGAATTCAATCGGCGTATCCGACAGCCAGTCCAAGAGGTCGCGTTCGTAATCGCCAGGCGCGATACCGCTCAGGTAATGGATGCCCGCATCCCAGGTGAAGCCCTCGCGGGAGAAGCTATGGGTTAGTCCGCCCAACGTCTGGTATTGCTCCAGCAGGAGCACCTTGTGGCCGACCTTCGACAGCGCGGCGCCAGCGGCCATGCCGCCCATGCCCGAGCCGATGACGATGGCGTCAAACTCGCCTGTAAGAGGTTTTGCCATTCGTTAATCATGCTGCGCCGCAGCCAGGCGAGCATTGACGTGCATCAATCACCAGACAGAACGCTGTTGTTGTCAGGCCCGTTCGAGGTGCACTGCCGAAAATATCCACCCAAACACATCACGACACAACCTCCCGAGCGGACGCGCCCTCGCCAACACCTTCAAATATCCTGACTCCTCGGATTGAAAATTCGCGGTGGCACCTGCGGCGGCTTCATCGGCGGTGAGGCCGGCGGGATGATCTCGATCGACAACGAGCCCTTTTCCTGTAGCGACTTCTTGGCGAAGGGCTTGCGCAACACGATCTGCGCGCGGCTCTGGACGGCCGCATGCAGCGTGTCTTCGAGTTGTTCGGCCTGTGACTGGCGCCAGGGCAGGACGTAATAGCCCGGCATGGCATGGCCGTCGACATGCAGCCAGAGATAGATCGACTTGCCCTCATCGAGTGATACGCCGAGCACCGTCGCCTTGTCCGCATTGCGCTCGAACCAGGCGAAGTCGACCGGTTTCGGGCGGCTCAGAAGGATCGTCAGGGCCAGGTAGGCGAGCGGCATGAACAGCGCCGTAACCACGACGGCACCGACCCTCAGCCACAGTCTGCGCGGCGACCAGATGGTGATGGTCGCCTGCACGGCGATGATGATCAGGGCGGCTGCGAAAAGATAATAGATCGTGTCCATCAACGCCTCGAATCTCGGGGTTACAAGATTACTGGTTCTTGCCGGGGCGTGTGATCAGGTTGCGCCTGAGCGTCGACACGCTGCCTTTGACAAGTTCGCCTTCGCTGGTCAGGCGAAAACGATAGGCCGTCTCCTCCTGATTGCGGTAGCGCAATTTGATCGTCGTCTGCAGCAGTTGCGTGGTCGACCCATAGCGCCCGCGCACCGCGACCACGACCTTGACCGGCACTTCGACGCCGGCGGGCAGCGGCCCATACATATGCACGTTGACGACATATTCGCCGGCTGGAATTCCGCGGCTGAAGATCATTTCGTAGTTGCGCTCGGAGGCGTCGTTGTCGTCACCGAGATCGTCACGCAGCAGGTTCAGAACGGCGTTGCCCTGGTTCCAGAAACCGACCGGCTCATAAGCCGGCGCCTTGACCCAGAGGTCGACGTCATAGGGCATGTCGTTGGGCCAGTGCATTTCGACGATGACGTTGCCGGGCGGCTTGTAGTCTTCGGCGTCGGTCTTCGACTTGTGGATGTGCGGTAGCAGCATGACGACCATGGCGACGAAGCCGATCAGGGCGAGCAGGATCACGTCCCGGAACGTCGTGCCGGTGGTATCGTCGTCAAGATCGTCAAACGGTTCCATGCGCATCGCCCTCACTGACGAGGATGGACAACAGGCGCACGGAACCGTCGGTCATGATGCGCAGATTGAGGTTCAGCCAGATATTGAGAATGGCGCCAAGCAGCGTCGTGTAGAGAGCAATCGACATCCCCGTGATCAATTCGCTGATCATCGGGGCGATCTTGTCGACATCGGTGGTTGCGGCCGGATCGATGCCGGAGAGGCCGATGATGAAGCCGATCACCGTGCCGATCAGGCCAAGAAAAACGAGCGAGTTGGCGACGTAGCGCACGGCACCGATCTGGTTGGCAAGCGACATGCGCGCCATGCTCGCCTGTAGTGTTCGCTCTTCCGGCTGATCGGTTTTCAGACGCTCGAGCCAGTTCGCGAACGGGGCGGCCAGTTCCCGGTGCTTGTCTTTGAGATCGCGGATGGCATTGCTGAGCCTGATGATCCGGTAGCCGCACACGATCAGGCCCCAGAGGAACACCACAAAGATGAAGAGTGACATGATCCAGGTGCGCGGCTCGGCAAAACCGGCAAGCCAGCCCTGGACGTAGGCGGCAGCGACCAATCCGATCGCGATGACGTTGATCAGTGCAAAGCGTAATACCAGTGTGTGCTTGGGCACTGTGGCACTCTCCCGGCAAATGATGATGCGAGGGGTAGTTTAGTGTCCATTTTCACGGAGTTGGCAATCGAGCATTGGCCCATCTGTCGCCCAACTGTGCAGCTTGCTTGTGGAAATCGGAACATTTGGAGAACTTGCAACCTTTGTCCCGGGTTAGACATGCGCCTGATTTGCTTGGTGAGAGTGTTGCGAGTTGCATTTACGCTGCCCCGTCCCTCCGCTACACAGAGCTGATCATGAGCCAGGACAACAAAGTCATTCACGTCCGAGGGGCGCGCGAGCACAACCTCAAGAACGTTGAGCTAATCGTGCCCCGCGACGCGCTGATCGTGTTCACCGGACTGTCGGGTTCCGGCAAGTCATCGCTTGCGTTCGACACGATCTACGCCGAGGGCCAGCGCCGCTACGTCGAGAGCCTCTCGGCCTATGCCCGCCAGTTCCTCGAGATGATGCAGAAGCCCGATGTCGACCACATCGACGGGCTCTCACCTGCGATCTCGATCGAGCAGAAGACGACCAGCCGCAACCCGCGCTCGACGGTCGGCACGGTGACCGAGATCTACGACTATCTGCGCCTGCTGTTCGCCCGTGTCGGCGTGCCGCATTCGCCGGCGACCGGTCTGCCGATCGAGAGCCAGACCGTGACGCAGATGGTCGACCGCATCCTCGAAGAACCGGAAGGCACGCGGCTTTACCTGCTGGCACCGATCGTCAAAGGGCGCAAGGGCGAGTTCCGCAAGGAGCTGGCCAAACTGATGAAGAAAGGCTTCCAGCGCGTCAAACTCAACGGGGCGTTCACCGAAATCCCGGACGCGCCGAAGCTCGACAAGAAGTACAAGCACGACATCGACGTCGTCATCGACCGCATCGTCGTGCGCGCCGACATGGCAACCCGGCTTGCCGACAGCATTGAGACGGCGCTCGAGTTATCCGACGGTATCGTGATCGCCGAGTTCGCCGACAAGGAACTGCCGAAGCGCACCCGCAAAGGCGCCAACAAGTCGAAGAACGACACGCACGAGCGTATCGTTTTCTCGTCACGGTTCGCCTGTCCGGTCTCAGGCTTTACGATCGATGAGGTAGAACCGCGCCTGTTCTCCTTCAACAGCCCGGCCGGCGCCTGCCCGACCTGCGACGGGCTCGGCACCGAGCTCAAGTTCGAGGCCGAACTGGTCGTGCCCGACGCCAACCTTTCGCTGCGCCAGGGCGCCATCCAGCCATGGGCCAAGACCGGCGCGACATCGCCCTACTACGAGCAGACGCTGCAGTCGCTGGCGCGTCATTTCAAAATCAAGATGTCGATGCCCTGGGGTGAGCTGCCTGAACACGTCCGCGATGCCATCCTGTTCGGTACCGGCGACGAAGTAGTCAACTTCACCTACGAAGACGGCGTGCGCACCTACAAGAACGCCAAGCCGTTCGAAGGCGTGATCCACAACATCGAGCGGCGCTGGCGCGAGACCGACAGCTCATGGGTGCGCGACGAGCTTTCCCGCTTCCAGGGCGACCGGCCCTGCGAGAGCTGCAACGGCTATCGGCTCAAGGACCAGGCACTGTGCGTCAAGATCGACGGCCAACACATCGGCGAGGTCTGCCAACTCTCAATTGCCCGGGCCAACGACTGGTTCCAGGCGCTGCCAGACAAGCTCGGCGGCAAGCAGAACGAGATCGCAGCCCGCGTCCTTAAGGAAATCCGCGAGCGATTACAGTTCCTCAATGATGTGGGGCTTGAGTATCTGTCGCTGTCGCGCTCCTCGGGCACGCTGTCCGGCGGTGAAAGCCAGCGCATCCGGCTCGCCTCGCAAATTGGCTCCGGCCTGACCGGCGTGCTCTACGTGCTCGACGAACCGTCGATCGGCCTGCATCAGCGCGACAACGAGCGCCTGCTCGGCACGCTCCGCCACCTGCGCGATCTCGGCAATACCGTCATCGTGGTCGAGCACGACGAGGACGCGGTGCTGGCCGCCGACCATGTCGTCGATATCGGCCCCGGCGCCGGTGTGCATGGCGGCGAGATCATCGCGCAAGGCACACCCGGCGACATCAAGGCGGCGCCCGAGAGCCTGACCGGGCAGTACCTGACCGGCGCCCGCCAGATCAAGGTGCCCGACAAGCGCCGCCAGGGCTCGAAGCACCGCCAGCTAACCGTCGTCGGCGCCACCGGCAACAACCTGCAAGGCGTCACGACCTCGGTACCGCTTGGCCTGCTGACCTGCGTCACCGGCGTCTCCGGCGGCGGCAAGTCGACATTCCTGATCGACACGCTCTACAAAGCCACCGCCCGACGCCTGACGAGTGCCCGAGAGCATCCCGCGCCGCACGAGCGCATCGAGGGGCTCCATCATCTCGACAAAGTCATCGATATCGACCAATCGCCGATCGGGCGCACACCGCGCTCCAATCCGGCGACCTATACCGGTGCCTTTACGCCAATCCGCGATTGGTTCTCAGGCCTGCCCGAAGCCAAGGCGCGCGGCTATCAGCCGGGCCGATTTTCGTTCAACGTCAAGGGCGGGCGCTGCGAAGCCTGCCAGGGCGACGGCGTCATCAAGATCGAGATGCACTTCTTGCCCGATGTCTACGTCACCTGTGACCAGTGCAAGGGCAAGCGCTACAACCGCGAGACGCTCGAGATCAAATTTCGCGACAAGTCGATCGCCGACGTGCTCGACATGACCGTCGAGGAGGCTTGCACGTTTTTCCAGGCAGTGCCCTCGATCCGCGACAAGATGGAGACGCTGCGCCGCGTCGGGCTCGGCTACATCAAGGTCGGCCAGCAGGCAACGACGTTGTCGGGCGGCGAAGCCCAGCGCGTCAAACTTGCCAAGGAACTCTCGCGCCGCGCCACGGGCCGCACGCTCTACATCCTCGATGAACCGACCACGGGTCTACACTTCCACGATGTCGCCAAACTGCTCGACGTGCTGCACGAACTGGTCGAGGCCGGCAATACGGTCGCGGTGATCGAGCACAACCTCGAGGTCATCAAGACCGCCGACTGGATTATTGACCTCGGCCCCGAGGGCGGCGATGGCGGCGGACAGATCGTTGCTGCCGGCACACCGGAAGAGGTGGCGGCAAATCCGGACAGTTATACGGGGCAGTTCCTGGCAACCTTGCTGGCGCGCCGCGCCAAGGCGGACAAGGTCCCACCGAAACGCAAATCGCCAGCCAAAAAACAGGCCCGCAAGGCGCCTGTAAAAATCGCGGCGGCGGCAAAGACCGATCGCGCGTCGAAGAAATCAGCAAAGGCCGAGCCGGCCGGCAAGACGGCCAAGACACCAAGACGGCGCAAAGCAACAGCCGATTGAGCTTGCACACGTCTCAGATTGCGATCTCGGCCTGCAGGCCCGCAACCTTTAGCGCTCACAGCACCGCCTTTTGCCCCTCACCCGAACCCTCTCCCCGCACGCGCCGAAGTGGCGCTACGGGGAGAGGGAACTTGGCCCGTCGTGCGGCCTGCGGCCGTGCAAAATCGCACGGCCGGATTCCCTCTCCCCGTACTTCACGGGGAGAGGGTTAGGGTGAGGGGCAAAAGGCGGTGCGAACAATACGTGACCGATCAAAACCGATCGATTCGGTAAGGCGCCGGATCGGTGAAGGTCGGGGCGCCGGTCATCATTTCGGCGAGCAGGCGCCCGCTCACAGGACCAAGCGTAAAACCAAGATGATGGTGGCCGAAATCGACCCATAGGCCCTTGCGGCCGGGAACGGCACCGATCGCCGGCAGCATGTCCGGCAGGCAGGGGCGGGCGCCCATCCAGGGTTTCGCCTCGATGCGTTGGCCAAGTGGAAAGAGCCGTCGCGCGATCGGCTCCGTGCGCTCGAGCTGGACCGGTGTCGGCGGCGCGTTGAGGCGGGCGAATTCGGCGCCGGTGGTCAATCTGATGCCTTGTTCCATCGGCGCCAGTACGTAGCCGTATTCGGCATCCAGCACCGGTCGCGATAATCCGGCATTGCCGTGTGCACTATAGTGCTGGTGATAGCCGCGCTTGGCGGCAAGCGGCACCTTAATGCCAAAGGGTTTGAGAATTTCACGCGACCACGGGCCGAGCGCGACGACGGCGTTCGCCGCCGTGATCGGACCATTGACATTCTGTACCTGCCAGCCGCCGGAAACCTCCTCGAGCGTGCGCGCATCCGCCGTCAGCAACTCGCCACCGGCTTCCTTGAACATTTCAGCGTAGGCTTTGCCAAGCGCGCTTGGATTGGCAATGTTGACAGGTTGGGTAACGTGCACGGCACCCGCGAAATCACCGGTCAAATGCGGTTCCAAGTTGCGCACACCGGCGGGGTCGAGCGAATCGAATTCAATGCCGAAGCGCTCCTTGCTCTCCAGCTTTTCGCGCTTGGTCGCCTCCAGCGCAGCACTCGTGCGATACAATTGCAGATAACCCGTTTTACGGACCAGGTGCTGCATGCCGGCTGCCTCGATCCACTCCAAATGCTCATCGAGACACGCGCTGACCAGCGGCAAGGCCGCATTGGCCGTCCGCATCACACGTTCGGGCGCAGCGTTGCGCCAATATTGAAAGAGCCAGGGCGCAAGTTTGCCGATCGCGTTCCAATGCAGATGCGCCTCGGTCCCACGGTTGAAGGCATGTTTGATGATCGTCGTCAGCTGGCGTGGAAAAGGATAGGGCATCACGCCTTCGCGCTGGATGATGCCGGCATTGCCGTAAGACGTCTCTTCGGCCGCCGGGCGCCGGTCGATCAGCGCAACGCTCAACCCACGCTTTTGCAACTGGAGAGCAGCACTGACACCGACCATGCCGGCGCCGAGCACGAGTGCATCGAACTTCTTCGTTGTCGTCATGGGTTTTCCAATGCGGCGCCAACAGGCGTTGACCGCAAGCGCTGGCTGGTGTGAAGAGAGGTGGACTTTCACCCGGAGCCGACCGGTATGCAAGCCGCCGCATGCAATTCTGGAAAATCCCGGCGGCGCCGGCAACCGAGATGAGCCGATCCGGCACACGGCCCAACTGCGAGCACACCCATGATACCGCGTTATACCCGCCCCGAAATGGCTGAGATCTGGTCGCCCGAGACCCGCTTTCGGATCTGGTTCGAAATCGAGGCCCATGCCGCCCGCGCCATGGCAGATCTCGGCACGATCCCGAAGCAGGCTGCCGACGTCATCTGGGAAAAGGGCAGTGCGGCAACATTCGATACTGCCCGCATCGATGAAATCGAGGCCGAGACCAAGCACGACGTCATCGCCTTCCTGACCCACCTTGCCGAACACGTCGGGCCGGAGGCGCGCTTCGTGCATCAGGGCATGACGTCGTCGGACATCCTCGACACCTGCTTCAACGTGCAACTCGTCCGAGCCAGCGACATACTGCTTGCCGACATCGATCGCCTGCTCTCAGCCCTCAAAGAGCGTGCGTACGAGCACAAGCAGACACTGACCATCGGGCGCAGCCACGGCATTCATGCCGAACCGACGACCTTCGGCATCAAGCTCGCCTACGCCTACGCCGAGTTTGCGCGCAACCGCAAGCGTTTGGAAACGGCGCGGGAGGACATCGCAACCTGCGCCCTTTCCGGGGCAGTCGGCACGTTCGCCAACATCGACCCGCGTGTCGAAGTCTACGTCGCCGAGCAGATGGGGCTCGCGCCAGAGACCATCTCGACGCAGGTGATCCCGCGCGACCGCCATGCCATGTATTTCGCAACGCTTGGCGTGATCGCCTCGTCGATCGAGCGCCTGGCAACCGAGATCCGCCACCTGCAGCGCACAGAGGTGCTCGAAGCCGAGGAGTACTTCTCGCCGGGCCAGAAGGGTTCGTCGGCGATGCCTCACAAGCGCAACCCGGTGCTGACCGAAAACCTCACCGGCCTCGCCCGGATGGTGCGTGCCTATGCCCTGCCGGCGATGGAGAACGTCGCGCTCTGGCACGAGCGCGATATTTCGCATTCCTCCGTTGAACGCATGATCGGGCCGGATGCAACCGTGACGCTCGACTTCGCGCTCGGCCGTCTGGCCGGTGTCATCGAGAAGCTGGTCGTCTATCCCGACAACATGCGCGCCAACCTCGACAAGCTCGGCGGCCTCCATAATTCACAGCGCGTCCTGCTCGCCCTCACCCAGGCCGGCATCAGCCGCGAGGATGCCTATCGCCTGGTCCAGCGCAACGCGATGCGCACCTGGGAGCATGGCGCCGATTTCCTGACAAGCCTCAAGGCCGATGATGAAGTTACCGCAGCGGTGCCGGCAGCGGCTCTCGAAGAAATGTTTGACCTCGCCTATCACACCAAGCACGTCGACACGATCTTCGAGCGCGTGTTCGGAGCGTAATGAGAACTTGAAGCGGGTGCCTGCAACTTATTTCGCGTAACATGACACCCATGACAAACACTGCACCCGACGCCGTCCAACCGAAAACCTCATTTGTCGGCGACCTCTTTTCCCATCAACTGGTCAATGCACTCGTCGCGTTCGTGTTCGCCGTCACCGGCCCGGTCGCAATCATGCTCGGTGTCGGCGCCAAGACTGGACTTTCGAATGCCGAGCTTGCCTCATGGATTTTCGGGGCATTCTCGATCAACGGCGTGATCAGCCTGGTCGTCTCGCTGATTTTCCGTCAGCCGCTGATCTTCCTCTGGACGATCCCAGGCTGCGTTCTGGTCGGCACGGCTACCGCGCACCTGAGCTTTCCCGAGGTGGTCGGCGCCTACATCATTGCCGGTGTGCTACTGGCCGCGATCGGCCTCAGCGGCCTTCTCTCGCGCATCACGGACGCCATCCCCATGGAAATCGTCATGGGCATGGTCGCCGGCGTGTTGCTGCAGTTCGGCCTCGACTGGATCGGAGCGCTGACAGCCATGCCGCTGATCGCCGTCCCGATGACGATCGCCTATTTCCTGATCGCCGCCGCGCCGGCCCTGGCGCGCATCTTTCCGCCGATGATCGGCGCACTCTTGACCGGCGTCTTCGCGATCTACCTGTCAGGCCAGGCCCAAGGGCTGCGGCCGCCAAGCCTTGAAGCATTCGTGCCCGTAACCTTTGAGCCGGTCTTCACGCTGAACGCAGCCCTGGAACTGGTCGTGCCGCTCGCAATCACCGTCATCTTCGCGCAGAACGCCCAGGGCATCGTACTGCTCCGCGCCGCAGGCCACCGCCCGCCGATCAATGCGATCACGACCGTCTGTGGCCTAGCTTCGATCGCAACCGCGTTTGTTGGCACCGTCTCGACCTGCCTGACGGGCCCGGTCAACGGCATCCTTGCCTCGAGCGGGCAAAGGCAAAACCACTTCATCGCCGCCATCGTGCTGGCGCTCCTGTTCATCTTGTTCGGCCTGGCCGCGCCGACCGTGACCAACTTGATGATCTCGGCACCATCGGGTTTCATCGCAACACTTGGCGGCCTTGCGCTATTGAACGTCCTGCAGGGTGCTTTCACCGCCAGCTTTTCAGGACGCTTTCCCAAGAGCGCACTGATCGCCTTCATGGTCACGGTCTCGGGGGTCGAGATTGCCAATGTCGGTGCCCCGTTCTGGGGTATCGTCGCAGGCCTTGTCGCGGCCTGGACCCTGGAACGCGCGCAACGTGCCTGAGGCTGGCCGGTTCAATCTTGCGGCGGGGTATCCATATCCGGATAGAACGTCTCGAAATCGGCCTGATAGCGATCGCGCACCAGACGCACAAGACCTGGATCATCGAACAATTCCGCGGCCGTCGGGCGATGCTCGCGCGTGACATTGATCGCGACCTTGCGCAGTGGCACGAGCCGCACGCCCCGCAAATCGGCGAGGCGATCGCGAAGTTCGCGCCAGTCGGCATCGATGCTTTCGACGCGGCCGATGAAGTCGGGACGCAAACTGCCCCGGTGACTCAGGATGTCGACCTGACTGCGCAAATGCATGTCCGTCACGCGATCACCGTACGACATGGCGTGGTCTACGAAGGCAGCGAAGCTCATGTCCTTGGTGAAGCCGCAGGTCTCGAAGAAAAACGGGAGTTCCGGTCTCAAGACGATCTTGTTGTAGTAGCAGGAGACGACACGCGAGAACGGATTACGCGTGAAGCTGAAAACGAAGCAATCGGGATCAACGCGCGCCAGTCTGCCGGCACTGATCAGAGCGACACGGCCGCTCGGGTGCTTCTTCCAGTAGGCATCACGGTTCATGCCGGGCACGAAGGCCTTGCGCCCGAAAAGGAAGTCATTGAGCGCAATCTTGATCGATGAATTGGCAGCCTTAGGCACCCGCGCATAGGCGAGTTTGTGCTCGATGACATGCACGTAGTTGAGATCGTGATCGAGGTTGTTCAGGTACAGGCGGGCCGCCAGTACCGGTGAGCGCACGGGAAGATTACCTGCCGTTCGCAAATCCTCGAACAAACGCAATACCGGCTACTCCTCATACAGGTCGCGCCCCGAGCGTCCCAAGTTCACCAATGCCAGGATGTCTCGCTCAGTGCAAGGCTGTTTCGTGCACTGAGTGCTTTTGAAACAGTTGCCGCCATGCTTGATACGAGCGATCGACAGCATCTGCGCCATTCTCTCCGAGACAGCTCTGCCAGCGTTTGAAATTGCGCCGACGCGTGACGGAAAAACGCAAATGCGTCCAGAGCATCCGGGCAAACAACTGCCAGGCCCGCAGACGGTCATGCTGCATCAGTTCGCCGGCCGTCGCACCAGGCATGGCCCGGACGTAACTTCGGGCACCGACCGAAAGGGGTTCCGGCTCGAACGCCGAGCGGGCAACGAACGAAGGCTGACTTTCGCTGACGCCGAACAGCATCGCAAGCACTGCGAGAACCGGAGACTTCGGCCGCAGCGGATGCAGCCTGTCTCCGTCCGGCAGTTCATCGAGGCTCACATGGCCGGGCCGCAGGGAGCGATGTCGGGCCATGACGTGGTTGTGCAGCAGTACCGGATCGCCACCGAGCGCTGCCTCGGGTCCGGCCATGAACTGTGCCAGGCCATCGAGCAGCAGTTCGACGCGTGCATAGTCGTGACGCAGAAGTGCAGGAAAGATGTTATTCCAGACAGGGCTCGAACGCCAGGCCTCGCTCGGCTGGTGCAGGGCCTGGAAAATCGTCTCGTTGCGCATGGTGTAAAAACTCCGCCAGTCGGGCGGCTTGTTGGCGAACGCCTCGTGCCAGACGCTGGCACCCGGCAGCACGACGGTCGGCACACCTGCCTTGGCCAGACGGTGGGTATATTCGATGTCGTCGTACTTGATGAACAGATTGAGCGGCGCGCGCTGTGTCGCAGCGGTAGCGAGGGGAACGCACCAGCACCACCAGGCATGGGCATCGATGTCGTAGGGCTCAGCAAACTGATCGAGGGTTTCACGATCACGTGCATCGAGTCCGCGGCCAATCGATCGCCGGCGTCGCGTGCTGGCAAACCTGATACCTGCCTCATGTAGTCGCCAGGGCGTTTCCAGTTCCAGCATCGGCGCACCAACCGCCAATTCGGCCGTTGTAAATGCGAGGAACGCTGCAAGCCTGGTCCACTGATCGGGAATGGCAAAAGCATCATCGTCCATCAGCACGTGATGGGTCGGCCCGTCGGCGTCAGCACGGCTCTGCTCGAGCGCGACACACAATGTGCGCGTGAAACCGCCGGCGCCTCCGAAATTCGACTGCCGCAACACGACAAGGTCGGTGTCCGGCAAACTGCAAACGCGATCGGGTCGGTCGACGTATCGCTGCTCGCCTTGCTCGACGATGATTACTGAATGAAGTGCTGCAGGTTGTGTGTGCACGAGTGAGGCAACCAGCATGGCAATCGCGTTGGGCCGATTATAGCTGCACACACCCAGGCTCAGGCGGACCGGCCGGTTGGGCAAATCGGCGGTTACAAAACGCAAGCCATGGATGCTTGCTCCTGTCGGGCTCGACAACGACAGAGCGATGCGTCCGCCGCTTGCACCAGGGTCTGCCGCGCGGCTCCAGATTTCAGCCTGCCACGTGCCCCGGGTTTCGTTCACGCCGGGTTGGGCCAAGTCGATCGGCTCGACCTTGTCAGACAGGATGCGACGGGCGGCAACGGCAAGGTCCCCGGAATAGTCGATGTCGACGGAGACATTGCCAAGCGTCGTCCAGCGTTCCCACGGTGCTATGAAGAACGCATTGAACAGCGTATCGAGATCGACCTCGCCACCGTCCCCGATTTCGAGCGTTCCATCTTTGACGGCGCAGTTCGTGCCATCGCGCAGGAACAGCGCATCGTCGGTATCGGGCACCGGCAGGGCGAGCGATTGCAGAATGGTCTTGTTCGCCACGTCCTTGATCCGCGCATAAGGCTGGCACCTGGCCGGTCAACCCCGATAGATGCTCCAGTCCCCGTCATCAGCGGTATGCAGATCGCCGATAGGCCGGTCGCGAAGGGACATTTTCCAAGGTTTCGTTATGATCTGCACGACCCTTTGCCCCTCACCCTAACCCTCTCCCCGTGAAGTACGGGGAGAGGGAATCCGGCCGTGCCCCCTTGCACTGTCGCTGACAACTCGACGGGCCAAGTTCCCTCTCCCCGTAGCGCCACTTCGGCGCGTACGGGGAGAGGGTTAGGGTGAGGGGCAAGCGGCCGCGCAGATCATAACGAAATCGCCATTTCAACCCGCCTAGCCAAGCAGCGGACCGGCGCCGAGAATGGCAATCGCCATGGCCTGGGCACGTGGTACGAGGCTGTCGAGTTCGAGATATTCTTCCGGACTGTGAGCATTGCCGCCGACCGGGCCGGTCGAACAGATCGTCGGCGTGCCGACCGCGGCCGTAAAACCTGAATCGGCGCAGCCCCCGGAAAACTCGCCTTCGACCTTGAGACCCGCTTCGCCGGCGGCGGCCACATAGTGATCGAACAGCGCCTTGGCCTCCGGTGTCTGATTGAGCGGGTTGAACTCGCCGAGGATTTCGAGCGTGCCCGACGTATCGGGCACCGTACAGGTCTCGGCAATCTCGCGGATGGCGCCGACCGCCTGATCGCGCTGCGGCGGACTGACATAGCGCAGGTCGATCTGCGCTTTGGCATGGGGGGCGACGGTGTTGACCGATTGGCCGCCCTCGATCAGACCGACGTTGACCGTGATACCGGCGTCGAGGTCGGTGAGTTCGTGCCAGGCCAGCGTTTTGCGGGCCAGTTCATCGATGGCGCTGCGGCCCTTTTCGTAGTTGCCGCCCGAGTGAGCTGCGACACCGGTTACCTCGCAACGCATGAAAACGCCGCCCTTACGGCCGGTGACGACATTCCCGGTCGGCCGCCCGGGCTCGGAGTTGAACACAAGCCGGGCCTCACGCGCAGCATTCTCGATGATCGGACGCGACGTCGGCGAGCCGATTTCCTCATCGCCTGTATAGAGTGCGATCAACGGGGCCGGCGCGCCGCCGAACTTGTGAAACGCCGTCAACACGAAGGTGTTGAGCACCAAACCCGATTTCATGTCGGAGACGCCCGGACCGTAGGCGCGATCACCATCGATCCGGAACGGTCTCCGGGCAACCTCACCGGTCGGAAAGACGGTGTCTCGGTGTCCGAGCAGCATGATCGGCCGGTTGGCGCCGGCCGCCCCGAGCGAGGCGCGAAACGAATCTCCGTGCCCTTCGACTGGAATACGCTGCACGTCGATCCCCTGGTCTGCCAGGAAGGCCGCAATCTCCTCGCCTACCTTGTCGACGCCGGCCTTGTCGTAACTCCAGCTGTCGATGTTCACGAGGCGCTCGATGAGCGCAATCATGTCGTCGCGTGAACCTGCCAGCCAGTCGAGTATCTGTTTCTTGTTATCGCTTTGCGCTGTCATGGGATCGGAGCCAATCGATGTGTTTACACGGGTTCAGGATTGATACGCGGTCGCCTGGAACGAGGCCCGCTGGGCGATCTCTCGATGCCAGGCGGCAAGCCGCTGGTGGCCCTCGGCTGGATCGACGTCGGCATAGTAGCTGGCTGCATCCAGGGCACAACACAGCGTGATCTGTGCCATGTTGAGAGGGCCGTGCATCAGCGGTGCGGCAATTTCTTCCTCCCAGAGCAGGGCCAGACGTCTCGTGCGCTCGCGTTCATGCGCCAGGATGGTTTGCGATTGATCCGCTTCCGGCCGTTTGAGCTCGCGCCCCCAGACCGATACACCGTCGACCATCGAGCGGGCAAGCGCATGCAGGCGGCCGTAGAGCCAGTTCTGCTCCTCGAATGAGCGCATCAGTGGCGGACCATTACCGATCGCATCGAAGTAACTACAGATCACATCCGATTCTTCGAGTGCCGGTCCATCGTTGCGCTCGAGAAAGGGGACTCGGCCGGATGGCGTTACCGCATAGTAGGGCGAAGCGACCTCGCGCGTGCGTGCCAGTATTTCCTCGACACGGTCCTCGAGACCATGCTCACGCACGGCAATCCGTGCCATGCGCGCAAAGGGTGATGTGGTGGTGATATGGAGCTTCATCAGGCGTCATTCGTTAGAGTGCAACCCGGTCAATCGTCCGCGTGTGGCCTGGCGCGGTGCGATCGGACTGGCATCATGAACAGGGCCGGCCTATGTTTTGCCCATGCGCATAGCCGATGTCGACCTGATTCTGATCCCCGAGTGGCTGGCACTGGGGGAGTGTTCCGCTCCAGATGATCATGATCACTGGATCTCGCGCTGGCAGCGAAACCTGTCGACCGCCCGATGGCTTCAGGAAAATGGCGTCTCGCCATCCCAGGCATTGATCGATCAGGCGAATGAAACCGCCCGCCCCGTCGTGGTCATTACCCATGGTGCCGGTGCGGCCGTTCTCATCGACTGTGCCGAAGCACTCGGCGCCACGACCGTGATCGGCGCCTTCATGGTGGCGCCAGCCGTTGACTGGCCCCGTTTTTCGGGCACTGCCCCTACCCCCGCAAGATTGCCGTTTGCCTCGGTCATCATCGCAGCAGACAATCAGCCGGACGCGACGCCGGTGCAACTGGCAGACTTCGCGCGCCAAGTCGACGGTTATTTCGTTCCGGCGGGCGCCACATATCGGATCGACAGTAATTCCGGCCATGGGCCATGGCCCGAAGGACTGATGCGGCTCGGCTGGTTCCTGAAACGCCTCGGCGATATCGGTTGAGCGCGCTCCAGACAGGTTCCCCTAACCACGCCCGCCGAATTAACGCTCATTCAATGCTCAATGGCCTAATTTCGTCTTCTGCGTGCGTTACCAGGGGGACAGGTGCATCACGATGTGGAGGAAAGTCCGATGAGAACGATGGCACTCGCCGCGATGTTTGGCGCCGTCCTCGCCATTACCGGCAGCCCGGCCTTTGCCCAGTCATCATCGCTCAGGCCCTTTCCGTTGACGGGCCCGAATTCGGCAAAGAACGATCCCTCGGTGACGATCTCGGTCAGCTACCAGTTCTTTCTGGAAGGTGACATCGAGAGCATGGCTGACCAGGCAGCATTGGCCGACAAGGGCCGCAAGCACCTTTACAAGCTGCTTGCCAAGGAGTGTGTCGTCCTACGCGAGACGATCGCTGAAACCTGCGCGCTGGACCGGGCCAACGTCAATGCGCAGATGCGTAACGTGAAACGGTCGCAGAAGGGTATTCGGATCTCAGGTTCGGCAACCTACCGGATCCGCTTGAAGGACGAGGATTAAGACATTTTGAGTCCGGTAGGTGTGCCTGAGCCGCAGCCCTATTCGGGCCGACTGTCAGCCGTTCTCGACCTCTCCAACAGCCTTGGCCAGGAAATCGGTCATTGCCGAGCGGATCTCGTCGTCTGAAACGCTGACATTCTTGGCATCGAAATCGGCCCGCACCTTGCGGAAGACGTCGTCATCGCCGGCCTCCTCCAGATCGGCTCGCCGCACATCCCGAACGTAGTCGGCGACTTCTGCTTCGCCGAGCCCCATTTTGGCCGCCGCCCACTCGGCCAGCATCTTGTTGCGCCGGGATTCGGCCTTGAATTTCAATTCGGCATCCAACGCGAACTTCTTCTCAAACCCCTTTTCGCGATCTTCAAAGGTGGTCATCCGCTCAAGCTCCTTCTGCTCACTTCATTCATAAGACAGCACGGCGCATTCGCCGATCCGCCAATTTCGCACATCAAGGCTTTCACCTTGATATATCAATCAGTTAGCCCTCATCCCCGACCTCGTCCCAACTTGGCTAACCGAGTTGCGCCCACCACTCCGGATTGCCATTCTCTATTAGATTGTGTCGCTCAGGCCGATCCGCTAGGGTCCCTTGCTTGGCGTCGTACACGATATTTACGCCACTTGCGAATGCCGACTTGCAGCTGTTCTCAGTTCAGCTCACTTTGATAAGCGGTGATGAGTTGAAAGAGGGGTGCAATAGACTGACATATCGAGCAGCCAAACTACAAACAAGCATCGAGTGCCGGGCATGCCGGTCTACAGGAACACGATCATGAACAGGCGTCGCCGCATCTATGAAGGCAAGGCTAAAGTGCTCTACGAAGGTCCCGAACCCGGGACGCTGATCCAGCACTTCAAGGATGATGCCACCGCCTTCAACAATCAAAAGCATGCCCAGATCGAAGGCAAGGGCGTGATCAACAACCGCATTTCGGAGTTCATCTTCGAAAGGCTGGGCGAAATCGGCGTGCCGACCCATTTTGTGCGCCGGCTCAATATGCGCGAGCAGCTCATTCGCGAGGTCGAGATCATCCCGCTCGAGGTCGTGGTGCGCAATGTCGCAGCCGGTTCGCTTTCCAAACGCCTCGGCCTCGAGGAGGGGACCCAGCTGCCGCGCTCGATCATCGAGTTCTATTACAAGAACGATGAACTGGGTGATCCCTTGGTCAGCGAAGAGCACATCACGGCCTTCGGCTGGGCCGCGCCTCAGGAAATCGACGAATGCATGTCACTGGCGCTGCGCGTCAACGACTTCCTGGTCGGCCTGTTCCTCGGGGTCGGCATCAGGCTTGTCGACTTCAAGATCGAGTTTGGCCGGATGTGGGAGGGCGATATCCTTCGCATCGTGCTCGCTGACGAGATCAGCCCCGACTCATGCCGGTTGTGGGACATGGAGACGGATGACAAACTCGACAAAGACCGGTTCCGCCGCGATTTGGGCAACGTTCTCGAAGCCTATCAGGAGGTTGCACGCCGGCTCGGTGTGTTGCACGAAAGCCGGCCGCCGCAGGGCATGACGCCGGTGCTCGTGGCCTCCAACCCCGAGAAAGGCGAGAAGTCGGCGAACTGAACCCGTGACTGCGTCAACAGGTTTGTGAGCGAACCCCTTGTGCCCGGCCCTCGAGCCGGGCATTTGTCTTGGCAGACAACGGTTAAGGGCGCGGCCCTTAACAATCCCGCCAAAGGACACGGTCCTTTGGAAACCCTAAAGGGGACAAGCCATGAAGGCGCGCATTCAGATCACGCTCAAGAACGGCGTGCTCGACCCGCAGGGCAAGGCCATCGAAGGTGCGCTCGGCGGGCTCGGCTTCAAAGGCGTTGAGGACGTGCGCCAGGGCAAGCTGATCGAGATCACACTGGCTGAGACGGACGAGGCAAAGGCACGTGAGCAGCTCGAACGCATGTGCAAGGAACTGCTCGCCAACACCGTGATCGAGAACTACGACTTCGAACTGGTCTGATCGTCATGAAGAGCACCGTCGTCGTCTTTCCAGGTTCGAACTGCGACCGCGACGTCAAGGTCGCGCTCGAAAAGGTGACCGGCGGCCCTGTCACGATGGCCTGGCACGGCAACCGCGACCTACCGCCGAGCGACGTCATCGTGCTGCCCGGTGGCTTTTCCTACGGCGATTATCTGCGCCCCGGCGCGATCGCCGCCCAGTCTCCAATCGTCGAGAGCGTCGTGGCAGCTGCCAGACGCGGCACACCGGTACTCGGCATCTGCAACGGCTTCCAGGTGCTGTGCGAGACCGAACTCCTGCCCGGCGTGCTGATGCGCAATGCCTCGCTGCTCTACGTCTGCCGCGACGTACACATCCGTGTCGAGCAGACTGACACGCCGTTCACCGGCACCTATCAGCGTGGCCAGATCCTGCGCATCCCCGTCGCCCATCACGATGGCAACTATTTCGCCGACAACGACACCCTCGACCGCCTCGAAGGTGAAGGCCGCGTTGTCGTGCGCTACTGCTCACCGACCGGCGAAGAGACGGCAGCCGACAACCCGAACGGCTCCCAGCGCCATATCGCAGGCATTGCGGATAAGACCGGCCGTATCGTCGGCATGATGCCGCATCCCGAACGCCTGTTCGAGACGGAACTTGGCGGTAGTGATGGACGCGGCTTCTTCGAGAGCCTGGCTGATGCCTTTTCGGCAAGCGCACTTTAGGGCCTGTTGAAATGATCACACCCGAACTCGTCGCCGAGCACGGCCTCAAACCTGATGAATACGAGCGCCTGCTCGAGATCATGGGCCGCGAGCCGACCATCACCGAACTCGGCATCTTCTCGGTCATGTGGTCGGAGCACTGCTCCTATAAGTCGTCGCGTTACTGGCTCAAACAACTGCCCACCACAGGACCCCAGGTCATCCAGGGCCCGGGCGAGAACGCCGGCATCGTCGACCTCGGCGACGGCGACTGTGCCGTTTTCAAAATGGAAAGCCACAACCACCCGAGCTACATCGAGCCCTACCAGGGAGCCGCGACCGGCGTCGGCGGCATCATGCGTGACGTCTTCACCATGGGCGCCAGACCCGTCGCCAATCTGAACGCCCTGCGGTTCGGCTCCCCCGATCATCCCAAGACCCGCCATTTCGTCTGGTGGCGTGGTGGCCGGCATCGGCGGCTACGGCAACTGCGTCGGCGTGCCGACAGTTGGCGGCGAGGTCAACTTCGATGCCGCCTACAACGGCAACATCCTCGTCAACGCCATGTGCATCGGCCTCGCGCGTACCGACAAGGTCTTCTATTCCGCCGCCAAGGGTGTTGGCCTGCCGGTCGTCTATGTCGGCTCGAAGACCGGTCGGGACGGCATCCACGGCGCCACGATGGCCTCGGCCGAATTCGATGACGATTCGGATGAAAAGCGCCCGACCGTCCAGGTCGGCGACCCGTTCACCGAAAAGTTGCTGATCGAAGCCTGCCTCGAACTGATGAGCCGCGACGCGATCATAGCCATCCAGGACATGGGCGCGGCCGGCCTCACCTCCTCGACCTCCGAGATGGCTGACAAAGGCGGTGTCGGCATCGAACTCGACCTCGATCACGTGCCCCAGCGCGAAACCGGCATGACGGCCTACGAAATGCTGCTCTCGGAAAGCCAGGAACGCATGCTGATGGTGCTGAAACCCGGTGCCGAAGCCGAGGCGGAAGCGATCTTTGCCAAGTGGGGCCTCGACTTTGCCGTGATCGGCAGGACCAACGACAGCGGCCGCATGGTCGTGCGCCACCGCGGGGCCGTGGAAGCCGACATCCCGGTCGCAACGCTTGCAGACTCGGCCCCGCTCTATCAGCGCCCATGGACGCCGACACCGAAGCCTGAATACATCCCGCCCGAGAACGTCGCCCCGCCCGCCGCCGGCTTGTTCGATGCTCTGACCCGGATCATGAGCCACCCTCAGGGCTGCTCCAGACGCTGGGTCTGGGAGCAGTACGACCACATGGTGATGGGCGACACGATCGGCCGTCCGGGTGGTGATGCAGCCGTCGTGCGCGTGCATGGCACAGGCAAGGCAATTGCAGCCACGTGTGACGTCACACCCCGCTACGTGCTGGCCGACCCGGCCATGGGCACCAAGCAGGCGGTTGCCGAGAGCTGGCGCAACCTGACCGCGGTCGGCGCCGATCCCCTGGCGATCACTGACAACCTCAACTACGCCTCGCCTGAGCGCCCTGAGATCATGGGCCAGTTCGTCGAGAGCATCGAGGGCATGAAGGAAGCGTGCACGGCGCTCGCCTACCCGGTCGTTGCCGGCAACGTCTCGCTCTACAACGAGACCAACGGTGTGGGTATCCCGCCAACGCCGGCAATCGGCGGTGTCGGGCTCATTCGCGATCTGACCTTGCGCACGAACATGGCCATCGAAGGCTCGGGCGAAGTGCTGATCCTGCTCGGGCCCGAGGCAGGCCACCTTGGCCAGTCGCTCTACCAGCAGATCGTCAGCGGCAAGCTTGCCGGCGCGCCACCACCCGTCGACCTCGCCGCTGAAAAGGCGACCGGCGATTTCGTCAGGTCCTTGATTACGGCGCAGACGGTTTCAGCCGTCCATGACATATCCGACGGCGGCCTGCTGGTCGCGATCGCGGAAATGGCGCTGGCCGGCGGCATCGGCGTTGAGGCCTTCACCTACGAGGGGACGTTGCCGGCGCACGCGGTCTGGTTCGGCGAAGACCAGGGCCGCTACGTGGTGTCGGCCAATCCAGACAGGGTGGCGCAGATCATCGAACGCGCCAACTCACTCGGCATTCCAGCGCGCCAGATCGGGCGGACCGGCGGCGACCGCCTTACGATCGGCGAGGATGTTCTCGCACTCGACATCCTGCGCACCGCGCATGAAACCTGGCTGCCCGGACTCATGAGCTGACCCGGTCTAGCCCGATCTATTCACCACCACGCGGTCTTCACGGAGTCCAAATGGCCAAAAGGCAAGGAGAGACGCGCAGATCGATGTGGTTCATCGGACAAGCGGTTCGTCATGCCGGAGGCTTGCTTACAGCAAGACGCATTTTGGCCATTTGGACCCGCCCTTCGGGTCGCCTCAGGTGGCCCATCGGCAGCGTCGAGCGACTCAACCGTATGAACCCATACGCTTTTCGCCACTCTCCTTGCCGAATGGAACCACCTGAGGCGATGAAGATCCACGTGCTGGTGAATAGATCGGGCTAGCTGTTGAGCATCTCGAACTTTTCCTGGAGCTGCTCGGGCGTTTCCTCCCAATCGGGATTGGCCACGATGCACTCTTCCGGGCAGACCAGCTTGCACTGCGGCTCGTCTTCGGCGCCGACGCATTCAGTGCATTTCATCGGGTCGATGACATAGAGCGGATCACCCGCCGTGATTGCCTCGTTGGGGCAGACGGGCTCGCAGGCATCGCAGGCAGTGCAAGGGGCAACGATCATCAGCGCCATGGCAGGTCTCCTCGAATTGGGCTGTCGAATATTATCACGAGGCCTTGAGAAACTGGCCGGATGCGGCGAGCTTTTCGTAGCGGAAGGCGCCCCATAGGGCAGCACCGATCGCACCGGCGAAAATCGAATCTGGATGCGATGCGACCGGCGCCTCGACACCCTTCATCTTGCCGAGTTCCTCCTTGAGGGCTGCGACCAGGCCCGCATCGCAGGCAAGACCACCGGTCATCATCACGTTATTGTCGGTCACGCCGATCGATTTCAATAGGCGGGCCATGCGGCTTGCCATCGAGAGATGAATGCCCTTCAGGATGTTGGGCGCCGTAATGCCACGCGAGACCATGTTGATCACGTCGGTCTCAGCCAGCACCGCACAGATGCTCGAGACCGTCTCGGGATCATCGGCTTCGAGCGAGAGCGGGCCAATCTCGTCCTGGGCGATACCGAGATAGCGGGCGATGTTTTCTAGGAACTGGCCGGAGCCCGAGGCGCATTGGCTCGTCATCTTGTAGCCCAGCACCTTGCCGCGCACGTCGGTCAGGATGGCACGACCGTGGAGTGCGCCGCAATCGAGAACGGCGCCGGTATCGGGATTAAGATACATGGCGCCCCGGGCATGCGAGGTCATCGAATAGAAGTGGCCGGTGTGGAACGGGATGGCCTCGCCTTCACCGGTCGTCGCGACGTAGTCGAGCTCCTCTTCCCTGACCCCGGCTGCAGCCAACGTCTCGTCGAAAGCCTCTCTCGCAAGCTCCATCGGGTCGCGCTGGCGAATGCGCATGATCGATCGTGCCAGCCAGTCCTCGCGACCGTCCTCGACCCTGAAGATGGCAGCCTTGACGGCGCCGCTACCGACATCGATGCCCGCAGATAACGTCATGCCTGCACTCCTTCCGTCGCCCGGCCCTCGCCGGCGCGACGCGCAAATTCGGCTGCACCCAGCGCACCTGTGTAGATCGACTCGGGATTGATGTTGATGGTGACGTCGCCGTAGTTTTCGCGGACGAGCTTTTTAAGTTCGCGCACCGCGGCGTCGTTTTTCGCAACCCCGCCGGTGAACGTGAACTCATCGGAAATCCCGCCTGAGCGTGAGATGATCGACATCGCCCGCAAGATGATGGCGCGGTGCAAACCAGCCAGGATGTCTTCGCGATTTTCACCAAGCGCCAGGCGATCGCGCAATTCGGCACCGGCAAACACCGTGCAGGTCGAGTTGATGCGCGCGGGCTTATCGGATTTCATCGCCATGGGTCCCAGTTCATGCAGCCCCATGTTCATCTCATCGGCGATGTAGCCGAGATACCGGCCGCAACCTGCCGCGCAACGATCATTCATCTGGAAATTCTCGACAATGCCGTCGACGTCAACCTGGATGCCCTTGGTGTCCTGGCCGCCGATATCGAGCACGGTACGCGTTGCCGGATACATCATGTGGGCGCCGAGCCCGTGACACAGGATCTCGGAGCGAATATGTTCCTTCGAGAACGGCAGCGTCACGCGGCCGTAACCGGTACCGACCAGATAGGTTTCGGCAAGTTCTATGTCGAGCGCGCGTTCGATCTGTTCGTGTTGATCGCCATCCAGTCCGCCGCCGCCCTCGATGACCCGCTTCAGGGCGCGCTCGAACTGCACCTTGAGGCCGACGGACGGCGCCCGGTTCTCGACCGCAATGATCGACTTGTCGTAGACATTCAGCAATAGCTCAAAGGCGAGGCCCGCATCGCGCGCAACCTCTTGCGCAATGGCGAGATATCTCGATCCCGCGATATCCCGGAAGAAGTCGGAGCGCCGGCTGGCGCCCGGTGCAAACATTGCCGGTGCCTCTTCCCGCAGGCGGCGGAACACTTCGCCCAAGGCCTGCTTGACGCCGTCTTCGACATCGGCGAACCGCTCACCTTTGACTTCGTCGAGGCAGGTCCGCTCAAGGTCGGCCAACTGTTCGAGAAACTGCTCCAGCCGGAAGGCGCGCTCAAGTGCTCCCAGGAACTCCTCGACTTGGCCACGATCGGCCGTCTCCCCATCGAATTCACGCCGGAACAACGCGAAACGTGCATCGATTGCGGCTTCCTGGGTGGCGACACGGCAGGCGGTTTCGTAGTTCGATCGTGAGTTGGTAATGCCGCGACCGAGTACCTTCTGGTCTTCGTCGAGCAGCACCGCCTTGGTCGTCGTCGAGCCGAGGTCTATGCCAACAAAGGTCTTCATGCCGCCACCCCCGCGCTTGCGCCGGCACGCTTTTGCTCGACCATCTGGAAATAACTCTCCAACCTGTTCTTGACGTTGGCCGCCGAGAAATAGCGTGGGTCGACCAGGTCCGTCTCAATGAACGCAGCAGGCTTTCCGGTGCGCTTTTCAACTTCGCGCATGATCAGGAGCTGGCCGGCGGAGAAACTGTTGCAGCTCTTGATCGAATTGATCAGCAGGCCGTCGGCCTGATACTCGTTGACATAGTTGGTCAGCATCTCGACACGCATCGGCAGCGATCGGTTGGTGTAAACGCCGAGGCAGTATTCAGCGAGCGTTTCGAGCGGCCGGTCAGGATCGTGACGGAAGCCGAAATCATAGGTGCCGCCCACCTTCGTGTAGCTCGAAGCAACCACGACGGCGCCTTCATCGTAGAACATCTTCCAGAACTGGCGGAAGTTGGTGTAGTTCGGCGGTCCTTCGACCACCAGGCGATAGCGCTCCTCGCCCATTGGGCCATCCGGCGTCACCGGACCGAGGCCAGCTTTGAGACGCGCGTCGACCTCCTCGCGCAGGAAGCGATAGTACTCGATCGCATCATCGGTGCCGCGGAAGGCACCGAAAATCGGGCCGATGTAATAGATGCCGCCGAAGTAGGCATCAATTGGCGAAGGTTTGTTCTTGGCGCTTTGCAGGATGTAGACGAGATCGTCTTCGGCCTGGGCCGACTTCTTCAGGTACTCGCGCAGGCGGTCGATATCGAACTTCACCCCGCTCACCTTCTCGAGCTTCGGAATCACGTCTTCCTTGAGTTGCTTGACCATGTATTCGATCATGTTCGGCGTGACTTTGCCGTCGGCCATGTAGGGTGTCTGCAGGAAAATCGTCTCGCAGTCGTATTGCTCGCGTAAAAGCTCGAACCACTTCATGAAGGTGAAGCAGCCGGTATAGGAGAGCAGCAGCACGTCGGGTGCCGGCAGTTTCTTGCCGTTGGGCCCAATGTTGCCCTTGGCCATCATGCCGATGTCGGATTTGACATAGGTGCAGACGTCCTCCGAATGGCCCGCCTTTTCAGCCTCCATGACGTACATGCCGCTCTTGCGCCGCAACCCGCTCTGTATGGCGTTGACCTCGGGCAGGTTGTTGACCAGGTCGAAGCACATCAGCAGTTCGTTGAGGTTGCCCGGCACGAACGTCGAGGCGACCTTGGCGCCGGTTGCCTCGGCATTGGCCAGACGGTCGTAGTGCGTCGCCATCATCTCTTTTTGCTTGACCATCGAGGCGTCTTTTTCGACGTCCTGGGGCGCGGGACCGGCTGGTGTGACCTTGACGTTCATGCTGCACTCCACAGTTTGATCGAATCTGCGAACGTTCCGGCCTGTTCGCGGATCGGCTGCATCTGGCCGGAGTTCTCGGCGTATTTGAAGGCGATGAAAGGAATGCCGGCGCGCTTCAGGACGTTCTGCAACATCGGCCGGTCGAGAAGGGCCGGATCACAGAAGCTCGGCGAGGCGAAAATCACGCCCTCGGCTCCGGTGCGCCGCACAGCACGCACCAGATACTGGCCCTTTTCAGCGAGATTGGGTTCATATTTGGCCGCCGTGCACTCTGAATGATGCAGAAAGGCCTGCGCCAGGTTGTGCATCGGCGCGCCATCAAGAGGCACATCGTCGATCAGCCAGCGCGTGACGAGCATCAGGTCGTCATCGACGACGTAGCAGCCGGCCAATTCGAGCGACTTGATCAGGTTCAGCGGCGGCTGCTCGCAGAACAGACCCGTCACCACGACACGACAGTTGTCGCGCATCTGCCGCTCTTCATTTTCCGCTGCAGCGAGATACTGCCTGAGCAGCTCGGTATGCTCCTCGACAGGCAGCACTAGTCCGGCACGGAGAACGAGATAAGATTCGGCTGCCGGTGCCTGCCAGGGCTTGCGGGCGCGGAAGGCATAAAGCTCGCGCACCAGCTTCCGGTTCTGATTGTAGACATCAATCGAGCGGCGCAGGCCATCGTCGCTGACCTTGCGCCCGCCCAGTTCTTCGAGATCGTGCAGCAGGTCCGCGATCTCGTGTTCGTAAAACTTTCCCCCGACCTCGTCCTCGTAGGTCTGCGGCACATCGAAATACTTGGCGTAGGTATCCGGGAACATCATCATCCACATGCCGGAAAGATTGCGGATGACGTCGCAGATCGACGGAAACAGCATGCCGTCGACGAAATCGAGGCGCCCCGAGACGCCGAGCTCGATCGTCGAACGCGGGATACGGCAGATGTAGCTCTGGTAGTAAGCATCACCGTGAATCACCTCGAGCTGATCGCCGCCGCCGAGGATGCCAAGCGGCAGCATGCCGGCGGCATGGATGATCTCGCGCGGCACGTAGACCGGCATGTAGCCGATCACCTTGCGCCCCGGCTCGGCTGCCTTCCACGCGCGCGCCGCCGTGAAATTGAGATCCTCGAACAGGGCCTGACAACGATCGACAATGTCGGCAGTTGAGGGTTGGCTCATCGCTTACTCCACCTTGGCTGGCCGCTGACAATTGCCCCCAGTACATGCATTGACAGCGCGTTGCGTGGCTATTAACGTAAATTAGTACTTCAATACGTATTTAATGTCAACGCACGTTGTGCAAGCTAACTGGAAGCCAGAAACGGCGGCTGACAGAACCGGGCAGTCAGGAGACTTGGAATGGCCCAAGCGCACGCAGAAAACCCTATAGAGCCGTCGTCCGCCCCCTCGTCGGGAATAGGGCTGGCGATCGTCGGCAGTGGTGGTGCAGGCGTGATGACCGCCGGCGAAATCCTGCTCGAGGCCGCCGGCAAGGCCGGCTGGTACGGGCTCATGAGTCGATCGGCCGGCCCCCAGATCAGGGGGGGCGAAGCGGTTGCGCTTCTGCGCCTGTCGCCCGACCCGGTCGAGTGCATGGCCGAGCAATACGACTGTCTGATCGCAATCGACTGGCGCAACGCGGAGCGCTTTGCCGCCGAGATGCCGCTCGCAGCCGATGCCATCGTGGTCTGCGATCCCGATAGCGGCGACGTGCCCGAGATTATCGCGGCGACTGGTGCCAGCCAGCACCAGGTCGAATTGAAACTGCTTGCCGGCACGATTTCGAACGGCCGCGAAAACATGATCGCCGTCGGTCTGGCGGCCGGGCTCGTCGGGCTGCCGACCGAAGCAGTCGAGAACGCGGTCACAGCGAAACTCGGAGATAAGGGCGAGACGGCTATCGCCGCCGGACGCGAGTGTATTGAAACCGGCATCAGGTACGCCAGCCGGATCGATCACCGAGCCGATTTTGGCCGACCGGCACATGACAGCGACAGTGGCGGGCGCTGGCTGATCACGGGCAACCAGGCCGTCGGGCTTGGCGCGGTGCGCGGCGGCGTGCGCTTTGCGGCAGCTTACCCGATCACGCCGGCGACTGAAGTGCTCGAATGGCTCGCCTCTGCGCTCGGCAAAGTCGGTGGCACGCTGCTCCAGGCCGAGGACGAATTGGCCTCGATCAACATGGCGATCGGTGCATCATTCGGCGGGCGGGCCGCGATCACCGCGACGTCCGGCCCTGGCCTATCGCTAATGAGCGAGGCGCTTGGTCTCGCAACGGCTGCCGAGATCCCGGTGGTCGTCGTCAACGTCATGCGCGGGGGGCCATCGACCGGTATCCCGACCAAGTCAGAGCAGTCCGACCTCAACATCGCCGTCTACGGCTGTCATGGCGATGCCCCACACATCGTCGTGGCGCCGCTCGGCATCGCCGATTGCATCTTCACGACGCAGTGGGCCGTGCATTTGGCCGAAGCGATGCAGGTCCCCGCGATCGTGCTTTCCGACCAGTCCTTGGGCCAGACCCGAGCGGTGATCGACCCGCCGGCCAATGTCGGGTTCGTCACTCAGCGCAAAGTCCTGCGCGAGACGCCGGCCGGTGCCTACTGCCGCTATGCAGAGAGTGACGACGGCGTCTCGCCCATGGCGCTGCCCGGCATCGCCGGCGGCCAATACACCGCTGACGGCCTGACCCACACGGTCACCGGCACGCCGACGACCAACGCCGCCGACCACACGCGTCAGCTCGACAAGCGCCGCGACAAAATCGAAACGTTCGACTACGGCAGCCATTGGGCGGCCATCGAGACGGCTGGCCGGGGGGACGGGCCGGCCGACTTCACGATCGTGACCTGGGGCTCGCTGACAAGCGCTGCACGCGAGGCCATGGACGCGCTGGTTGATGAGGGGATCGCAACGAAACTCGTTGCCGTGCGTCTGATCGCGCCGTTCGCCAGGCACCAGTTCCTTACCGCTCTGGAAGGGGCGCAGCGCATACTGGTCGTCGAACAGTCCCACTCCGGCCAATTCCACGACTATCTGCGCGCCAAGTGTGATCTCCCAGGCGAGGTGCGCCAGCTCAACCGGCCCGGCCCGATACTGATCCGTCCCGGTGAAATCTCAGATCAAATCCGCAAATGGAAAACGCCATGAACGTGCAGAACCAGGCCGCCTTCAAAGCCGGCGACTACAAGTCCGAGATCACACCGGTATGGTGCCCGGGCTGCGGCGACTTCCATGTGCTGCTGTCGCTGACCAAGGCTCTGGCAGCGCTCGGCACGGCACCTGAAAACGTTGCCGTGATCTCCGGCATCGGCTGTTCGTCGCGCATTCCGGCCTACACCAACTGCTACGGTTTTCACGGCGTCCATGGACGATCGCTAGCACTCGGTGCCGGCCTCAAGGTGGCGCGGCCGGATCTGACCGTGATGGTAATGAGCGGCGATGGTGACGGCTTCTCGATCGGCGGCAATCACTTCCTGCATGCCTGCCGGCGCAACGTCGACATGACCTATGTCGTCATGGACAACCGCGTCTACGGCATGACCAAGGGCCAGCCCTCACCGACCACCGAGCCCGACTGGGACAGCGCGTTGTCGCCGGGCGGCACCGGGCTCAGGCCGTTTCATCCACTGGTCATCGCGCTCGCATCAGGTGCCAACTTCGTCGCCCGCCAGTTTTCCGGCGACATCAAGGGCACGACCGACACAATCATCGAGGCCGTGCGCCATCCGGGCTTCTCGTTCATCGAGATCCTGAGCCCCTGCGTCACCTTCCGTCCCGATGAGCGCCAATGGAAGCAGCAGGTCCACCCGCCACCGGTCGAGCCAACCGATGATCCGGCCCGCGCGGCGCGTCGCATCATGACCGATGACGGTTTCAACATCGGCATCCTCTATCGCGGCAACCGCAAGGCATACGAACCCCACGTTGCGGAAACCTCCGGCGATGTATCGGTCCTGGAGCGGGAGTTCGCATTATGAGCAGCGATAAATCCGGTCCTCAAATCAGCAACGTCGGCGAGCTATTGACGCATGCCTACCAGATGGAGCTCGAAGCCCAGGCGCGCTACACCTACCTTGCCGCACAAATGGATCTTCACAACAACTCGGATCTCGCCGGCCTGTTCCGCAAACTCGCCGAAGTCGAGGGCCTGCACGCGAAAGACATCGTCGAGCAGATCCAGGATATGGGTCTGCCGGAACCCGCCCCCGGTGACGAGAAGGAATGGCCGGACCAGGAAGCACCCGAGACGATCGACTTAGGCGATGTCGATTACATGATGACCTCACGGCAGGCACTCGAACTTGCCCTCGCAGCCGAGCGCCGTGCACAAACATTCTTCGAGGACCTCAAAGCGGCGACCAGCGACAGCGACGTCGAACGCTTCGCCGCTGAATTCGCCGAAGAAGAGCGCGAGCATGTCGAACTTGTTCTGGCCGAAATGCACAAATATCCGGCATCCGAAAAGGAGCCGCGCGATGATATGGACCCGCCCATCGCGCAAGGCTGACAGGTCCCTATCAGGGAACCAATCCTCAATCAAAGAATGCGATCAGGCGGCCGGCCAGCAGTGCACCGAGCCAACAGCCGAGCGATACCAGTGCGACGCCTTTGCGAACCTCGCCCTTGTCGAGCCAGACGCCAAAACGGATGCTGGCACTGACGGCTGAAATCGCGCCCGTCGCAATCAGCAACAGCTTGATCCACAAGACCGGCAGTGCCGCATATTCATTCGCCCGGACGCTGAACAAAGCGATGCCGGTACAAGCGGCAAGCACCAGTCCAAATGCGGCCATTGGAGCAAACACGCGCACCAGATCGCGCTGCGCGACCGACCGCCATACGCCGAGCAGCCGCAGGTTTAGCGGCACAATGCTGCCGATAAGGAGCGCGATGCCTAGGATATGGCTGGCATTGACGAGCGCATAGCCCCATCGAGCGTTGCGCAAATAGAGCGCAAGCGATGACTGTTCAAGCGCTCCGAGCAGAGCCTCCACTGCTTACTTGCGCTTTGGATAGAGGATATAGCCGCGCTCCCCGATGTAGATGCGCTCGGCCTTCATGAGCTTCTTGGAAAGATCGGCCGACGGCTCGCCGACGAAGCGCATCTCACGGCCAACCGCGAAATCTTCAGGCTTCAGCCCGGCACGCTTGTTGCGCCAGGGCTGCCCGACTTCGACGGTCCAGATCTCGCCTTCCGCATCGACCTCGACGATGCCGTGCGGATTGCCGAGCTTGGCGCTCTTGATCAAGCCAATGAGCTCGATGTTGCCGCCCGTCGTCCAGCTCCAGCCATGGTGCGCCAGCGCTGCCGGCGTGATCGCCGCCAGCAGGGCCACCAGTATCGTGACATTGACCAAATTCCGAGACATCGAAACCTCCTGTGGCTGCACTACGATCAAAGTTCTGCCCGCAGCTTTACATGGTTCCGGCTGCAAGATGATGGCGCGGAGGAAACTTGACCGATCAATTTATCGTAGCCTTAGCTGATAGGCCGCCGGCACCCAGCGAAAGGAGCCGGCATGAAGCTCGACGTAGCCAACGGCCGGGAACGGCATGTGATGGCCGATCGCGAGCATACCGTCGGTCGCAACCATATCGAGGAGCCGCCGGCGCGTTTGGGCTGCCTGCTCGCGGTCATCATCAGGGGCGACATGCCAGTCGGGTCGCTGCATCGAGAAGACGAAGTGGTTGGTCAGGTCACCCCAGATCAAGACCGCCTCACCGTCACTCTCGACCTCAAAGGCCATGTGACCAATCGAGTGGCCGAAGGCTGCAACCGCGCGAATGCCCGAAACGACATCATCGCCCGGTTCGAGAAAGGTCATCTGATCGGCGAGCGGCGGCAACAGACGCATAAACTGTTCGCGGTTTTCGCTGCGACGTGCCGGAATGTTGTCACCGCGCCGCCATTCGTTGAACTCGCGCGCACCGATCACGTAGCGGGCGTTAGGGAAGGCCGGCGCATCGCCCTCGCGAACGCCGCCGATATGATCCGGGTGAACATGCGTGAAAGCAACGATATCGATGTCCTCGGGCGCATAGCCCGCAGCCTGCAGGCGTTCGCGCAAAAAACCGGCTCCTTTGTCGCGCCGGCCGGCACCGTTGCCGGTATCGAACAGGACAAGCTCATGGCCCGTATTGACCAGCGTCGGGGTGAAGGTGTGCTCGAAGCCGGTCGCCGGCAGATTGCTGGCCCGGGCCAGCTCGGCCAGGTCCGCCGCCGGCTGCTCAAGGCCGAACGGCGGGCTGATACCGTCACGCACCATGGCACCGTCGAGGATGGTCGTCACCTCGAACGCCCCGAGCCGAAATCGATGGAACAGCGGGCGTAAGTCGCCAAGCATGGCTGCGGTCATGATCTCTCCCTCGAACTGCGCTTTTGCACCAAGACCGATCAGCGCGTCACCACTCGCTGCCGCGGTCACGCTGATACTGGCGCCACATCTTTTCGCCGATCAGACAATCATACTTCGCCGCCTGCTCGGCAAGCTGTACGCGATGGACCTTCGGACGGGAGACCGGCTCGACAGCCGCAATCTCCAACAGCAGCTTCTGGCGGATGGCGGTCGCGAATTCGCGGCTATGGGTGATCGGCAGCACGAAGGCACCCGGACCGCCGATCACGCAGTCCTTGTAATAACGATCGAGATCGGGAAGATCGAAGTAGGTATAGGGACCTCTGCGGTCCGCGAGCTGAATGGCGAGGCCATTGATGATCACGCCGTCGGCAACAGCATGGTCGCGTGCGTCCGCAACCGGTCCACCATCGTTGTTCGGCCCGTCTCCCGAAATGTCGATGACCCGGCGCAAGCCCTGTACCGGGCTCGATGCAAACAGATTGTGCGAGGTATGAACGGCCTCCGAGACGGATGTCATCAATGCGCGCGAAATCGGCTTGGCCGCCAATGTGACAGCGAATGCGTTGGCGTCGGCTGTATCCTTGATCACGCGCCACGGTATCACCACCGACTGGCTGATACGTCCGGCCCATTCGACGTAGGCAAGTGCAATACTGCCATTGGGGCCACTCTGGATTGCCTTGATAACCTGCGGGTCGCGCAAAGCTGCGACATAGCCGTCACGCTGCAGGCGCTGCTCGTCGTGATCCATCGACAGTGAAACATCAACGGCAAGCACCAGCTCGAGATCGACGTAGGGCTTGACGTCGGCCCGGACCGGCAGGCCGAATGCCAATGCGGCCAGTGACATCGTCAACCATAGCTGCAATCGGGCGACCATATGCACCTCGCGCCTCACGCGTGATGTCAGCAGTCTACACCACCCAAGAACGAGCGACCATCACACCCTCGTCATCGCAGGAGACAGCATCAGTAGCGTTTGCCAGCTTTCCCCTCGGCGCCTTCATAAAGAATGCGGCGTTTGATCTCCGTGTCCTGCCGGCAGCGCTCGAAGTCTTCGTCAAGCAAACGTCCCTTCGGTGGTTCGGCAATCGTGAAGTGGCCGTAGCGATCCTCACCGGCAACGAGGGCGACCAGCGAGCGGTCGCCGGTGCGCTGTTTCATGGACGTCTTGATGTAGCGGATCGCCGAGCCGATCCGCCGATCACCCGTCTGGTTGGGGCCTGAAGCATGAAACAGATGGCCATGATGCATCGAGGCCTGGCCGGTCTGAAGAACGGCTGCAACGCCGTCAGCTTCGTCGACGTCAACGGCGATCTCCTGGCCGCGAGACAGAAGGTTGTTGTCGTCGAAGGTATCGACATGCTGGACGAGCCGCTGCTTGTGGCTGCCGGGCACGAATTTCATACAGCCACTTGCCTCGGTCGCCGGCGACAAGGCCATCCAGCAAGTCGTCTCTTCGGCATCGTCAAGGCCCCAGTAAGTCAGATCCTGGTGCCACGAGACGATGTTCGGCGAATTGGCCTCTTTGATGAACATGCCCGCACTCCAGACCATCAGATCGGGCCCAAGCACGGCCGAGGCAGCCGCAACCAGGTTGGGATTGCGGATCAGCTTGTCGAATGACGGCAGCAGGCGGTCGGGGTAGGAGCGCAATAGCGCGAGCCTTTCCGGCTGATCGGCCAGTTCCGCTTCCGCCTCTTCGAGGTCGGCGCGGATTGCTTCGGCCTCGGCGGCGGGCAAGACGTAGATCGGAAAGACGAAGCCGTCCCGGTCGTATTTATCGGCGATCGTTGCAGCATCCGGGGCTGCATCCTGCGGGGCCATGCGGTTCTCCTACTTTTTCTTGTGCGTGACCTCGGGAAAGATCCAGAACGAGATCACCGAGAAGACGCCGAGGAACAGCGATAGATAGGGTGTCAGCACTTGACCAAGCCAGCTCAAAAAGAAATAGCCGGCAGCGGCAACGCCGAGCACGACGAGCGAAAAGATGATCTTGATCGGAACCGGCATATCAGACGGCCTCCCACGATTGATGACAGTCGACTGCAAGCAGTTGAGCGGCACTGCCAAGGTCGCCTGCCCAGGCAACGAGTGCCAGCCCGAGAACCGAAAGGCACAGCAGCAGCAGCAGGCCAAGCTGCGTGTCCTTGAGCGGACGCGGCAGATCCTGCACGACGAAGGGTGCGAACAGGAAGATGAAACCGGCGGTCACGATGATGCTCGTCCAGCGCAGGCTGGTAAAGGCAAGGGCGGCGGTCAGCGCCAAGAGAACAATCAGGACGCCCAGATTGAGCCAGACGAGCGCGGGACCTATGCCGGATCTGACACCGCTTGGCGCAGCGCTCGGCGGCAGACTGCCGCTTAGATAAAAGAAGCCGACACAGGCGATCGCCCAAGCCGGTGCGAAAACCAACAGATCGGGCCAGTTCGGTTCGATGGCACTCACACGCGTGCTCCCGGAGTGGTGCAATGGCGCACGAGCGATGGTATGTCACTCGTATCTGGGACGCAATGTGCAGACGCCGCCTCATCGTCCCGGTGATGGCTACAGCAACGGAGAAGCCCCATGAAAATATACAAGGGCGACCGAACCATCGACGGCATCGAGGTCACCGTGAACGATCAGCCGCTCGATCTGCGCCTCGATATAAGAACAATCTCGGAAGACGGCTTCGAATGGGGCTTCGAAGGCCCGGCCTCGGCGCAGCTTGCATTAGCCATTCTGGCCGACCACCTCGACGACCCGGTGCGGGCGCTAAAGCTACACGACCCGTTCATGCGCGCCATCACCGCCAACTTCGCCAACGAGTGGGTGTTGAACAGCGACGACATCGACGATGCCGTGACGCAACTCGACGTCTGATCTGGGCTGTTTTCAGATCACTACGATCCCTGGACGATCCGTCCGCTGCCTTGTTAGCCCCGGGGACTGCTGGTATCATTTGGGAAGAATTCAATACGTTTCTTGGCCGGCCGGCAATGAGATGGGGCTGGCACAGATGACCGAGGTTTCGTCATGACCACAGCAGATCTCGAACTCAGCAGAACCGACATGAGTGATCGCCAGCGCGGCTATCGGGCGACCTACCGCGAGCGCGTGGCCGGTTGGTATAATGGCTGGCTGCACGTGATCATCATCTACACGATCGGGCTCACCGCGCTCTACATCTACATCTCGAACATGCACAACATCTCAGCCCTCGAGTGGCTCGCCGTGCCGGCAACCTTCCTGATGTGCAACTACTTCGAGTGGTGGATCCACCGCTACATCATGCACCGGCCCTCGAAGGTGCCGCTGTTCCGCGCAGTCTATTCTCGCCACACCTTGATGCACCATCAGTTCTTCACCGACAGCGAAATGCGTTTTGCCGGCCATCACGACTGGCGCGTGACGTTCTTCCCGCCCTATGCCCTCGTCGTCTTCACGCTGATGTCGATCCCGGCCGCCTTCGTGCTCGGCTGGATTTCCACGGCGAACGTCGGCTGGCTGTTTATCACGACGACGACGTCGATGTACCTGATCTACGAGTTCATGCACTTTTGCTGCCACATCGATGAGAACTGGTTCGTGCGCTCGATGCCGTTCATCAACACCATCCGCCGGCACCACACCGCGCACCACGACCAGAACATCATGATGGAGCGCAACATGAACCTGACGTTCCCGATCATGGACTGGCTGCTCGGCACATCGGATCTCAATCGCGGGCTCTTGGGTCATTTGTTCAACGGCTACAACACCGATCACGTGAAGACCGACATGCGCAAGACGTCGGCGACACCGAGGGTGAGGCCGGGCGCTCGCCTGGAGGCGGCCGAGTAATAGCCAGCCGGGTTCGGTGATTGTCTTAGTTAGAGCGTTTCCGGTTTAGCCGGAATCGCAACGAGGGAGCGCACGCGACCCGCCGCATTGCGGCGCCCCTCGGAGGCCGGCCGTTAGGCCGAATAGCCGTGAGAGAAAAGACAGATAGATCCATTTCCACGTAAGTCGGAAATGATCTAAGCGCCGATCTTTGCCAGCGGCACCTCAGCATCAGCAAGCTTTGCGACATCGACAGGCTCGGCAGTCGGCACCATGCGCCGGGCCTGCATGTAATCGCGCGGCCGGTTTATCGCATCGAGCGCTATCAGGCGGCCGGCCTGCAGGTAGCCAACCGCGAAACTGCCTGATGCCGGATCGCCGCGCACGATGAACTGGTCGGCGTCCTGGTTGAGGCCTGCGATCTGGAACTTGGTGTCGTACTGGTCCGACCAGAACCACGGCACGGGATCATAAGCCTCGCCCCTGTCCAGCATCGCGAGGGCCGCGGCCTTGGCCTGGTCGATCGCATTTTGTACCGACTCAAGCCGGATGCGGCGGCCATAGCGCGCGCTCGGAAAACTGGTGCAGTCGCCCGCGGCGAAAACGTCGGGTGCCGAGGTGCGGCAAAACTCATCGACCGCGATGCCGTTGTCGATCGCAAGGCCGGCGTCAGCGGCGAGTTCGACGTTCGGCTGGCCGCCAATGCCGATCAAGACCCACTCGCCGGCACGCGGCCCCGAAGACGTCGCGACGACCAGTTCGCCATCACCTGCAGCGATACCGGTGACGCCTGCGCCGGTCTCTATCCTGACACCGTTATCGGCATGCAGCGCCTCGAAATACTCCGAGACCGCGGCGCAGGTCGCGCGCGCCATGATGCGTTCGGCCGCCTCGATGACACACACCTCGAGGCCCGCCTTGCGCACGACGGCGGCAACCTCCATGCCGATATAGCCGCCACCGATGATGATCGCACGCTGGCCCGCCTCGAGGCGTGGCCGCAGGCGATCAACATCGTGAATGTTGCGCAAGGCGTAGACGCCGTCGAGGTCTGCGCCCGGCAGCGGCAATGGCCGCGAGCGACTGCCCGTCGTGATCAGAGCCTTGTCGAAATCGATTACCGTGCCGTCAGCGAGAGCAATGCGGTGCTCCCTGACCAAGAACTCTTCGACCGGCGAACCGAACCGGCACTCGATCTCGCTCTCGGCGTAGAATCGTTCCGGCAGGATCGTCAAACGGTCGGCTTCAAGATCACCGGCAAGATAGGCCTTCGACAACGGCGGGCGCTGATAGGGCGCGAAAGGCTCATCACCAATCAGCTCGAGACGTCCGTCGAAACCGGCATGGCGCAGCGATTGCGCCGCCTGGGCACCGGCCTGGCCGGCGCCAATAATTGCAATGCTCGATGTGTCCGACACGGCGATGATCACTTTGCCTTGGAGTTGCAGAGACCGATGACGGGCCGCAGTGATTGAACGCTAGAGCATCATCCGATCGGATGGAACCGCGTAGCGGTTCTGTTCCGCGCGGATAAAGATGCTGTTTCATTTCCAGAGCAATTTCCATCCGACCGGACGGCATCGAAATGTTCGCACCCGATTCCGTCCGGTCGGATATTGCTCTAGAACCACCCGTTACGCCCGCAGAATAACGATAGCCCGGCCAATCATCGACACGATATGCGCCGCTGAATGCTTCAAGTAAACCGGCCGAGCGTGCAACATTTAAACGGTGCGCCAGCCGAACTCCAACCAAGCAAGCTTGCCAAGCGCCTGTTTCTGGACGAAACTTTTCAAACTTGCGCGACCAGTGGAGGATGACGACTGCCATCACGCCAAGGACGATGGCAGGCAACACTGGCATGCAGGAGAGCGGTGGCCGCCGCGCGGCACCTTCCTCGATGAAAGGATGTCGATCTTTATCGTTTACCGGCAAACACTGCTCAATCAAATAAAACAACATCCCGTTCGGGAGGAAGGAAACGTCCAATGAGCCGATCAAAGACCACTGCTATCCTGAGCGCGGTCGTCGTTGGTGCTGTTGCCGGCGCCTCGGTTCCCGCTCAAGCGCAGAACTGGAGCATGGCGACACCGTGGGGCGGCGGCCCGCTGCTTGAATACAACGCCAAGGGCATTGCCAAGGACATCGAGTTTCTGTCCGACAACAAGATCAAGGTCGAAGTATTCCCGGGCGGCACTCTCGGCAAGGCGCTGAAGGTCACTGATACGGTCAAGAAGGGCGTCGCCCAGATCGGCCACAACTGGGCCGGCTACGACTGGGGCATCGACCGCACCGGCGTGCTGTTCGGCGGTTTCGCTGGCACGATGGCACACGAAAAGATGGTCCACTGGCTCTTCCGCGGCGGTGGCGCCGAGTTGTTGATGGAGTGGCGTCTGGCCAAGTTCAATGTCGCGGCCTTCCCGTGCGGCTCACAGCCGGCCGAGGTCTTCCTGCACACGCACAAGAAAATCGCATCGCTTGAGGACTACAAGGGCGTCAAGGTACGCACGTCCGGTGCCTGGGCCGAGATCGCCCAGACGCTCGGTGCCTCGACCGTCATCCTGCCCGGTTCGGAAGTCTATCCAGCGCTCGAACGCAAGGTCGTCGACGGCATCGAATGGGGTACGCCGTTCATGAACGAATCGGCCGGCTACGAAAAGATTGCCAAGTACATCGTCGTGCCCGGCATCCACCAGCCGAGCGCCTTCCACGAATGCGTTGTCAACAAGGGTGTGTGGGACGGTCTTTCCGATCGACAGAAGAAGCTGCTCGCCGTGGCTGGTGAACGCATGGTGTTCAACTTCTGGATGGAAGTCGGCCACAAGGATGCGCCTGCCTTCAACAAGTTCATGAAGTCCGGCAACGAAATCGTCGATCTCGACGCCGGCTTCAAGGCCGCCGCCAAGAAGGCGATCGCCGATTGGGCCTCGAAGCAGGGCGAAGGCAACGAATGGTTCGCCAAGGTGTGGAAGCACCAGCAGGACTATGCCGCTTCCTGGGCGCAGTCCGCGCGCTATCGCAACACGGACTGACCCGCAATTTGGTCACGCTAGAGATGGGCGCGCGCGGCGCCCATCTCGCCCCAGCAAGTTGCCTGCTACCTGCCAGCTGACCGGCATTCAATCCCGCCACTAACCTGCCAAGAATTGGAACGCTCGTGATTGTCCGTCTGATCAAGGGCATCGAGGCCTTATCGATGACCGTCGGCGTGATCGGTGCATGGGTCATGGCCCCGCTCGTGCTGTCGATGGTTTACGAAGTGCTCGCCCGCCACCTGTTCAGTGCCCCGACATTCTGGGCCTATGAAGTCGGCTATATGCTGGCTGGCACCTGCTACCTGTTCGGCATGGCCTATTGCATGAAGGAGAAGGGCCATGTGCGCGTCGACTTCATCTATGACCGCGTCGGCCCCAAATGGCGCGCCATCATCGACATTATAGGCTACCTCATCTTATTGCTGCCTGGTACAATCTGGATCACCTGGGGCCTCTACGAATATGCACTCGAAGCCTACCAATCGGGCGAAGTATCCGGTGAATCGGCCTGGAACCCGATCATCTGGCCGTTCCGTACGATCTGGGTCATCGCGTTTATCGCGCTGGTACTGCAGGCGATTGCCGAAACGCTCAAGTCGACCCGAGTATTGCTCGGACTAGCGGAGGAAGAATTCGTCGAACACCACGGAGCCGAATATGACCATTGAAATCGGGCTCCTGATGTTCCCAGCCCTGATGATTGCGATCTTCCTGGGCTTTCCGGTCGCCTTCTCGCTGCTCGGTATTGCAGTGATCTTCGGCTATTACCGGTTCGGCAACGCGCTGGTCCACCAGTTGGTCGCAAAGGTCGATGACGTTGCCTCCTACTATGTGCTCGCTGCCGTGCCGTTGTTTGTATTCATGGGCGTGATGCTCGAGCGCTCAGGCATTGCCGAGAAACTGTTCGAGGCAATCCACCTCTGGACCCGGCGCCTGCCTGGCGGACTCGCGGTCGGCACGGTGCTGCTCTGCGTCGTGTTCGCAGCCGCATCCGGCGTCGTCGGCGCAACCGAATCGGTCGTCGGCCTGCTCGCGATCCCGATCATGCTGCGCTATGCCTACAACAACGCGCTGATATCCGGGACGATCTGCGCCGGCGGTTCACTCGGCACGATCATCCCGCCGTCGGTCGTCGTCGTGATCCTGGCACCGGTCGCCGACGTCTCGGTCGGCGACCTGTTCGTTGGCATGCTGATCCCCGGCCTGATGCTGGCGGCCTTTTACGTCATCTACATCATCGGGCGCTGCATCATCTGGCCGGAGGACGGCCCGCGCCTGCCGCCTGATCCAAGCGATCCATCTTTACTCCAGAAGCTCTACATCACCGCGACCGCAATGGTGCTGCCGCTGTGCCTGATCTTCTCGGTGCTCGGCACAATCGTGCTCGGCTGGGCGACGCCGACGGAAGCAGCCGCCATGGGCGCGATCGGCACGGTGATCCTGACGATGGCCTACGGCCGCTTCGATTTCCCGACACTTCATGCAGCCTTCATGAAGACGCTGCAGGTCACCGCCATGATCCTCACCATCCTGCTCGGCGGCACAATGTTTGCCGGCGTGTTCGTAGCGCTCGGCGGGATCAGCGCGGTCGAAGGCCTGACCACGGCCGCCAACCTCACGGCCACACAAACGATCTTCATTCTGCTGGCGCTCGCCTTCATAGCGGGCTTCGTGCTCGACCTCATCTCGATCGTGCTGATCATCATCCCTGTTGCCGTCGCGATCCTGCGCAAGATGGGGGTCGATGATGTCTGGTTCTGCATCATGTTCCTGATCGTGATCCAGACCAGCTATCTGACACCGCCAATGGCGCCTGCGATCTTCTATCTGCGCGGCATCTCACCACCGGAGATCACGCTCGGCGACATGTATCGCGGCGTCATCCCGTTCATCGGACTCGAGCTAATGGTATTGGCGCTGGTCTATTTCTTCCCGGCCCTGGCGCTGTGGCTGCCCGAGATTGTGTTCGCGAGGTAGCTGCCAGACAGAACGGCAAAGGAGGCCGGGTCGGGCGCTATCAGTTATGGCCGCCGAATGCTTCCGACGCCCAGCCGCCGGGCTGGTTGGTCTTCCTGCGCGCGCCGCGATTTGCCGGCGCTGCCCGTGTCGTCGAGCGCTCCGTCACCTCGAGCGACGGATTGGACATCTGGAAGATCTCGCGGAAGATGCCGGGTGTCATCAGCGATAGTGGATTGACCAGGATTTCCGGGCCGTTCATCGCACCGCGCACCGCGTATTTCATGCCAAGCACACCCTCACCGTTCGGCCCGGCCAGGATCTGGCCAATGCCGGGGATGATGCCCAGCGCACCATTCAGGCCCTGCAAAGGCACATAGGTGCCGGTCAGATCGATGTGGCGTGCCGCGAAGTCCGCCTTGCCCTCGATGGTCGCGCCGACCACAGGACCGCGCAACTCTGCTCCGCGCAGGATGAACTGGCCGTTGCCGACCACGAACGGCAGGCGCATCCAGTCGAAGTCGATCGCGAGCGCGTTGTTGGCACGTTCGACACCGGTCGTGCGGCGGTCGATACCGCGCTGCGTGACCTGCGCCATCTCACCGACCACCTGGTCGCCCAGGATCCGGAACTTGCGCACGATAAGCTCGCCAAAGCGCTCCGCTGCGCCCTGGCCGTCCAGCGCGACCGCCAATTCCATCCGGCCCCGGCGCGCGTTCGGATAGAAGCCCGCCAACTGAAAGGCCTGACCGGCGTCCGTAGCAGTTGCCTGCAACAGACGTCTGCCGTTTTCGGTCCGCACAGCGGCTTCGAGCTTATGGTTGCCGGCGAGCATGCCGCTGGCCTGCATCGATATGATCTTGCCGCTGCGCTTGGAAAGCGACAGTGCGACATTTGAAAGCTTTGCGTTCCAATGGCCAAGCACAGTGGTGATGCGGGCTTCGAGGTCGACACCGGGCCGATTGGCCGAACTGCTCGCTGCCTGGCGGCGGATTTGTCCGGCGTTAAACAGGGAACGGAAGAAATTTCGACCTTCGAAGGTCTGGCCGTTGACCGCCACTCGCCAAACATTGCCTTTGCCAAGTGCGCCCTTGATATCAAGGCGTGTGACACGGTCGATCGAAAAGCGCGGCAGCTCGAACGAGCGCAGCTGGTTCTTGCGGTCGAGCTCGGCACGGCCCTGAATGGCGATGCCATCACCGACCATTTGCAGGTTTTCGAGGCTGACCGGCTTGCCCGGGCCGGTCTCGATGTCGAATTCGATCTGTGCATAGCGCCCGACCGGTTTTACCCAGGCAAGGCTTTCGACGATGATTTCCGCCTTGGTTGCGTCGGCCCGAACATGACTGTCGAGCTTGCCGTTCGGGCGTGGCGTCAAGCTTACGGCAACGCCGAGATCACCACGCATCATGTGATTGATCTTGATGCCAAGCTTCTCACGGTCAGCCTCACTAAGGCTTGCTTCGAGGCGGATGGGAGGCTGGCGAGCCGCCGGTGCCCCGAGAATGTGATGCCAGGCCATTGATGCTGCGACACCGTTGATCAGCATTTCGCCGCGTGCATCGAGAGACTTCGAGGCGATGTCGAGTTCAAAGCGGCCACCCTCGACGTCGCGGCCGGCGATGACGCTCTTGATGCGCACATCAGCGAGCTTCAACTTGCCGGTAGCGGTCGGTGACCAATCGGCGCGCGAGGCGAGCGGCAGGCGGATACTCATGCCACCCGCAATCTGGCCCGCGGCTCGCTCGCGCAGTAAATTCAGCGTCGACTTCGAGATCGAATCGGCGAGTGCCGGAGAGGCCAGCACCGTGCCGGCATCGCGCAGTGCACCATCAACGACAAAACGCAATTCGCCCGCAGCATCGTCAGCATAGACATCGGCGATGTCGAAGCGGACCTGCTTCAAGGCCAGTGCACGCGTGCGACCACTGGCAAGCTGGGCGGTCGGCATCGTGAATTCGAGATGCTCATCCGTCATGCGCAGGAGCGCCCGCTCGGCAAATGTCGCGGGCATGCCGGCCACGGCCGCAAAGCGCAGGTTGGTGGCTTGCAGGGCGAGCGAGGTGCGCAGGGGTGCCGCCCTGGAAGCGCCCCCGCCGAGCGCCGCATCGGTGAGACCTGCGAGTTGACCTCCGGCCGACAACTGGCCGCCGGTCAACCGACCGGCATGCACATTCTGTTGCAGCCAGCGGCGTGCATCTGGCGCGATCGCATCCGGCCAGACATAGGCCAGCGCGCCGACCGGTCCCGGACCGACCCGGCCCTCGAGAGCAAACGTCGGCAGATCGCTCCAGATCATGCGCCCCTTGAGCACTGTGCGACCGCCGGCAACGCCAACAACCAGACGATCGAGCACGAACTCACCGGTGTCGAGATGCATCGAGCCGGTGGCGGACCACTCATCGACAGGCTTGTGCAATTTGCCGCCGGGTGCAGCGACGAAACGCCCGCCCACGGAATCAAGTTCGTACTGCCAGAGGCCACCGGACGCGACATGACTGCCCTGGGCGCCGATCGCCAGCAGGCGCCCGGCACCGACGTGGCTTAGCCGGCCGGCGACGGTGAGCTGGTTGCCGCCGCCCCAACTCAGCGTCGACGGCTCGACGGTGATATCGGAAGAACCTTCGGAAAAGCGCAGCGCGATGCGGCCGTGATCGAGCCGTGGCGGTGTGAAGCGACTATCGGATGGTCCAAGGGAACCGGCACCAAGTTCGGCCGTAAGTCGGCCGTCGCTGACGCCACCGGCATCGGAAAGGTTCAAGTGGAGCTCGGCTGCTACAGGAATTGAGACGGTCCGGAGCAATTCGAAGGCGGGACTGATGCGGGCCAGCATCCCCGGCATCAGATTGCTGACGGTTGCACGCAGCTGAACGTGATGGCTACCTTCGGAGCGGCCGGCATGGAAGGCGGCAACGATGTTCTGGCCCTGCGCCTCGGCAAATGTCGCGAGCCCCGAGACGACGGCACCGCCGGACTGATGCTTTATTACAAGGTCACCGCTCGGAACACCGAAGCGGCTCTTGCGCCCGTTGTGGTCCAACTCGATGATCGCATTACGCACGCCGATGCGGTCGAGGGTCGCCGCCGAACGTCTACCGGGGCTTTCCCGAACCAACTGCGACAGAGTCTGCAGAACGGCAATCCGACCCGCCTCGCCCGACGGCCGAGGCACCTCAGCCGGATCTCGCCCGGCGACCGCTGCCTGGCCGGCATCAGCCGCGCGCGGGGCGGCCTCTTCCGGCGACGCGGCGTCGGCTGAATCGAATGACAGGGCGAGGCCATCGCGATCCGAATAGGCCAGATGCATGTGCGGCTGGATCAGAATAATCCCGGTCGGCGATACCCGGCCGGCGAGCAGGGCGCGTCGATCGATGTCGATCGAGGCGGTCGGTGCCTGGGCAACGAGGGCGTCGTGTTCGTCACGCACCCGCACGTCGCTGACCTGCAGTTTGGCGCCGTCATCGGTCAAGCTCAGTACGACATCGCTGATCGCAACGCGTAGACCGCCGAACTTTTCGGCAATCTGGTGCTCGATTGCAGGTGCCAAGAAGGACAGCGAAACGGGACCGTTCGCAAGACGCACATAGGCAACGATCAGAGCGATGACGCCCAACATGACGAATGGAACGAGAACAAATGCCGCGACACGCATCGCGCGGCGCCACGGCCGGGACCGGCGCCAGAAGCCGCGCGCAAACGAGCCTGCCTCCGTGGCCGGGTTCTCCTGACTTGTCTCGCTACCGTTCTTCAATCGATGACGTGCCTCTTCGCAAGCCGGATTGGTCATCGACGCGCCCCTGCCGAAGCACAAGCCGAACTATCGGACCGGGGATTACAGATCCCGATTCGGCGGTTCTATGCGACCGTGCAGACCAATGCGCACCGAAATTGAGCCCCAACAGCTTAACCCGATCTATTCACCAGCACGTGGATCTTCATCGCCTCAGGTGGTTCCATTCGGCAAGGAGAGTGGCAAAAAGCGTATGGGTTCATACGGTTGAGACGCTCGACGCTGCCGATGGGCCACCTGAGGCGACCCGTCGTGTCGCAGACGCGCTTCCAGCACGATGGGCCAGTCCAAATGGCCAAAATGCGTCTTGCTGAAAGCAAGCCTCCGGCATGTCGAACCGCTTGTCCGATGAACCACATCGATCTGCGCGTCTCTCCTTGCCTTTTGGCCATTTGGACTCCGTGAAGACCGCGTGGTGGTGAATGGATCGGGTTAGGTCACAAACTCATAAATCTTGCGCAAGATTTATGGGCTTGTGACCTATCCTCCCCGCCATGCTGTGCTATCGAACGCAGCATCACGTTCATTCGGCGGCTGCGCCCAGCAACGACGGGTTGGCGCAAGCCCGCCGATCCACAACCAATATAGTCGAAAGAAGGGCAGAATGACGATGGTTGAAGAGGGCAAAAGAGCACCGGCTTTTACACTGCCGGGCGATGGTGGGCGCCAGATCAAACTATCTGCCCTGAAGGGCGCGCCGGTTGTCCTGTTCTTCTACCCGAAGGATGATACATCCGGGTGCACGAAGGAGGCGATCGCCTTCAGCGAGCTGCTGGCCGAATTCAAAGGGCACAATGCAACCGTGATCGGGATCTCGCCGGACAGCGTCGCGAGCCACGACAAATTCATTGCAAAGCACAATCTTACCGTCCAGCTCGCGGCTGACGAAGACAAGAAGGTGCTCGAGAAATACGGCGTCTGGGTCGAAAAATCGATGTATGGGCGCAAGTATATGGGGGTTGAGCGTTCGACCTTCCTGATCGATGCCGGCGGCAAGGTCGCGAAATCCTGGCGCAAGGTCAAAGTTCCGGGGCACGCCGAGGCGGTCCTCAAAGCACTCGATGAACTGGTCGGTTCGTGAGCGACGATCCCGCGGCTGACACCGCAAGTGATGATCACACCATATCGGATCCGCCGGAAACGCTGGCGCACGCATCCCGTGCCATCGTGTCGTGTGCCATGCCAACTGCCAAGGTCGAACGTGCCCGGCAGGTTGCCAAGGCTTGGTTCGGCCGGCGGCTCGCAACCGCCCACTTGGCACGGCCGCTCGATATGCCGCTGCGGCCCGGCCGCCCGGTAAAGCCGGTGCTCGGCCCGCCCCGCGAAATGGTACGGCGTTCGACCAAGACTGAGCGCGGCCGCTTTGCCTTGTTGCACGCCCTTGCCCACATAGAACTCAACGCCGTCGACATGACCTGGGATCTGGTCGGCCGCTTTGCGCATCAACCGATGCCTCGGGGGTTTTTCGATGACTGGGTGCAGGTCGGGCTGGAAGAGGCCAAGCATTTCGATCTGCTGGCGCGACGGCTCGAAGAACTCGGCGGCGCTTACGGCGACCTGCCGGCCCACGACGGGCTTTGGCAGGCCGCCCAGGCGACAGGCCATGACCTGCTCGCGAGGCTGACCGTCGTGCCCCTGATCCTCGAAGCCCGCGGCCTCGACGTGACACCGCGCATGATCGAGGAACTCGGCGCTGCAGGAGATCAGGCGTCCGCAAAGATCATCGAAATCATCTACCGCGATGAAAAGCGGCACGTTGCCTTCGGCATGAAATGGTTTCGCTTCCTGTGCGAACGGGGGAAGCTGCCGCTGGAAGCAACCTTTCATCGCCTGGTGCGGGACAACTTCCGCGGATCCCTGAAGCCGCCGTTCAACGAGGCGGCACGCACGGCAGCCGGACTGACGCCCGGCTTCTACAAACCGCTGACGGCTTTCGGCGCGCCGGCTTGAGGCTGATAATCAACAGATCGATGAAAAACGACTGAGATCGACACATTGCCGCTTGCTTGTGCTTTCAGCATTGGCAGCCCACGTGCAACACTAAGAATTACCGGGCAGAGCTTATCGTCAGACAAATGACAAGTTTTGCGGGTTTGGTGTCTGCGGATCGAATTCCCTGGACACAAAGTTATGCTGGATTGTGATCGCTACGGGCCGATTGGCGTTTCCCGGCGCCGAAATGACCGGCGTGAGCCACGATCCCGAATGGGAGGTGTGTGATCGACGCTTCGTGGATGGCTGCTGGGTTCCAGACGTGCTTCCAACAAGGCTGATCACGCTTTACAAATGGTGTTGTGCGTACCGTGCGCCGACCTGCCGGGCCCGGCGGCGGCGAGGAGGATAGTCCGAAATGTTATCGAGTTTTGGTTCCAAGAAGTCGGAAAAGGAAGCTGCGCCGGTGAACAATACTGCTCGAGCCAACCCAAGCCCCCAGGCCCTCGCTCCGGCTGGCGCACAAAGCCAACCGGCACAACCCGCCATGGGACGCGGAGCAGCACAGCGCTCCGCACCGTCCGTCATCGGGCCCGACCTCACGATCATGGGCAATCTCATTTCCAGCGGCGAGGTGCAGGTCGATGGCGAAATACAGGGTGATCTGCACGGCACCAACGTCGTGATCGGTGAGCGGGCTCGCATTACCGGCGGTGTGATGGCGCAGGAAATCGTCGTGCGCGGCCACGTGATGGGCTCGATCCGCGGGGCCAAGGTCATGCTGCAGGCCTCGAGCCACGTCGAAGGCGACGTGCACCACAAGTCGCTGTCGATCGAGCAAGGCGCCTACTTCGAGGGTAAATCGCGCCGTTCGGACGACCCGCTCGGCGATGTCGTGCGTCCGCAGCCGGCAGCCGCCAACGAAAACCTCGGCAGCTGAAAACCGGGCACCGGCTTACCGACACTGGGATAGTGTCAGACGTTTTGCGCCATACTGCGCAATGAGCGGTTCGAAAGACCGCTCATGACAGGTCAGCAAAATGATCTGATGATGCCGGCTCGCGTCCGCCAGACACGCAAACATCGCATCGAGCCGTTCATCATCGGTGAAGACCAGCGGATCGTCGAGGATGATGGGCAACGCTTCGCCCGCTTCTGACAGCAGTTGTGCGTATGCCAATCGGGAGATCACGGCCAACTGCTCCCGCGTGCCGGCGCTGACGGCTGCCGGATCCTCGAGGCGGCCATCACGCTCCAGACCGCCAACAGCCATGTCGGAGGTGATCGGCAAACACGCATCGGGCCACAATCGGCGGGCGAGATCGTTAATGCGGTAGCTGAGCGGAGCGACGACCTCGCGCTGATGACGCACCAACTCCCCCGACAGTTCGTCCGCCAGCAATTCGAGTGCCCGAATGCGCTGCTCGGTGGCGGCAACACGTTCCGTCACCTCCGCCAGACGCGCTGCGAGTTCGTCGGCAAGGACCGCGGCACCGTCTTCGAAATCACGCTCCTGCATGCCTTCGAGGCGGCTGATCTCCCGTTCGACGGCAATGAGACGCCCAGCGCGATCCGCCCGTTCGCCCTTGAGTGAAACGAGTGTGGCCTCGGCCGCCTCGAACGCCTCATCACCGAGCGCCTTTTCAGCCCATGCCGTGCGCTCGCGGACGGCATGGTTGAGCACAGTCTCTGCCTGCTCGGCGCTCTGCAGAAGAATTGCACGACGATCATCGCCATTGCTGTGTGCCTCGAGCCGGGCCTGCAGATCTGCGAGGCGGGCGCGATGCATCGACAGCTCGACCAATTGGCGCTCGTGATGGCGGTCGAGTTCGAAGCGCTGCTCAACCAGTTCATCGAGCGCCTCGGCGCGAAGTCCCTGCTCGGTCTCGGCGGCTGCCAGATCTGCTGCAATGACGTCCGGCGGACGTGACGTTGCCGGCTGGCCCCGCGATCCCGTTTGGCGTGCGATGCTATCGGCCAGTGTCCGGCAATCACTGACCAGTTGGGCCCGGCCGCCCGATGCGATTGTATCGCGCTCCGTTGCAAGAAGTTCACGGCGGCGGCTAAGCGCGTCGCGCTGGCGGTCGCGCTGTTCGGCTTCGGCAAGGTTACCGGCTCCGAGCACCGCCAGAAGGCGCGTCGCTTGGGCCTCGAGTTCGCTCTGCCGGGTAGCCCTGTCGTCAATGGCACCACCGGCGGCCGGTACGACGTCGATCCGACCAATGCCCTCGATTTCGATGACCAGCGGGCGGTCCGCGGCAAGCTTATCGCCGTGCGCAACCGGCTTGCCGTCGACTGCGATCGCATCGCGCCGCTCGCCGGTATATGTGAACTTGAGGCGCGGCGTCTCCGCCCGCCGGCGGGCTTCAAGTTCGTCAAGTCGGCGCCTTGCCGCCTGCAACGCTGGCAAGGCATCGGCCGGCCAATCCATACCTGCCAGGGCTTGCTCGGAAGCTACGATTTCAGCGCTCAATTCATCGAAACGCGCGAGCCGGGCCTCGAGTTGCGCAAGGCGATTCTGATTCTGAGCCAGTTCATGTGCGCCAAGTTCATCGCGCAATGCTGCGACGCGCTCGGCAGCGGCCGCCGCTGCTGATCGTGCCGCATCGAGTTCCTCGTTGAGCGAGCCATTGCGGACATCGAGTTCCGCCACGATGCGCTCGGCATTGGCGACCGCCTGGACGGTATTGGCGACATCGTCCGCGAAGCGATCGAAATCCGCCAGCGCGTCGCGCGCCTGGCGATGGCGCCCGTCAAGAAGGGCGATACGCTCGTCGAAATGGCCGACATGCCGGCGCGCTTCGGAAGCTTCGGTGATTTGCTGCTCACCGGCAGCAATCCGATCTTCCAGCGCTGCAAGGGCGGCCGGATCGCGCAAGGTGCGCTGCTCGCCTCTGAGCGTATCGAGCCGGACCTGGCGTTCGGCTGCCTCGGCCGCACGGCTCTGAACACGGTCGTGCTCGCGCGTCAGGCGGTCGCGTTCATCGAGCAGGCGGCGATAAGGGCCCTTGGTGCGCGGCCGGCCCTTGTCGGTTACAAGCTCGGCCAATGCCTCGTCGACGGCGTTTCTGACGGCGTGAATAGTGCCCGTACCAGCCGCCGCGCGCACTTCGGCTTCAAGCAACTGTGCAAAGGAGCGAGTCAGATCAGGGGCGACCTCCGGCACGTCGAAGCCATCCTTCTGGCCAACCCACAGCAGCCGCAAGTACGTGCCAAGCCCGCCAGCACTTTCGAGGAGGACCGTGAGCCGGTTCTCGGCATCGGCGCCGACGCAAAGCTCACCACTATCGGCGCGTTCGAGACGGGCTGCCTGGGCGGCGAGGTATCGTTTTTCGAGCGTCCAGTCCTGGCCGCCGAGTTCGAAATTCGCTGCAATCCTGGGAGCGCCACCGGTGTAGGGGCGCAAACATCGCACCGGCTTCTTGGCGGTGCGGTGTTGCTCGGTGAAGAGTGTCAGCAAACCCGTAAGCAGTGTCGATTTACCGATCTCGTTTGCACCGGCCAGGACATTCAGGCCGGGGCCCAAACCGTCGACGCAAACGGGCTCGAAAAACGGACCGAGCTGTTCGATCTCGACACGCTTCAGGAGCATCAGCGCCCGGCTCCATGATCGCGCACGAAGCCGGCAAGCAGGCCGAGGGCGTGTCGCGCGGTGTCGCGATCGACGGCATCATCGCTTGAAACATATGCCGCGCTCAGGCGGCCGGCGACGGCGCCAACGAGGGGATCGTCGAAACTCGCCTCGCCGACGCTATCCGTGTCGATGGCAAGGCCGGAGAAATCGGCGTGTGTATGAAAGGTGAGGTCCGCGAGCCGGGCGCAGCGCCGCTTGAGTTCGATCTCGCGGCCAAGCGTTGCCGTGCCGGTAACTGCAAGCTTCAACAAGGCCTGACGGGCACCCGCGCCAAGCGCCTCGACCTGTCGCTCGACCGCTGCCAAGGCAACAGATGCGCCGGCCTCGATCGTGCGCGCGAGCCACCGATACTCGGCCAAATCGACGGGTTCGACCGCGACACTCCCGCCGGCGGCGGCAACCCGCACGAACAGGACAAACCCCGGATCATTGTCGAGAAATCGGTCCGGTTCCGGCGTGCCGGCATACCAGGTGTTGGGCCTGATGGATTTGCAGCCGTGCCAGTCGCCGAGTGCCAGGTAGTCGAGGCCGGAGGCACGGGCACGGTCGGGATCGATCATCGTGCCGGCCGTACCGGCGCTGCCGAACCCGCTGACGGCACCGTGCGCCAGGCCGATGCGGACGAAACCCGGCGGGCTCGCTTCGTCGTCCATCCATTGGGTCGGATCGTGCGACGTCTGGCTGGCGGCAAGCGGTGCTACCAGGAGTTCGACACCATCGGCGATGGCGTGGCGGCCGCGCTCGAGATGGATAGCGACATGGTCGCCCGTGACGTGGCGCGCGAACCGCTGCCAGACACCATTAGCGACCGCCGGATCGTGATTACCGGGCAGGAAGTGCCAGGCGATGTCGCGATATTGCTCGAGGTGGGCGGCGAGACGGCGCAGAACGGGTTCGGCCACGGCTGGGCTGTCGAACACGTCACCGGCCACCAGTACGGCCTGGGCCTCGAGACGCCGGGCAAGTGTTGCGACCCGATCGACGATCCTGGCGCGGGCCTCGCGCAACAGGACAGCCTTGTCGGCGTCGAACCGGCCAAACGGCTTGGCGAGATGCCAATCACCTGTATGTATGAATGAAAATCCCATAACCGATGAACTCTAACACGAGTCGGCTTGAGCAATTTTGTCCATCGCGCAAGATTTGGCCGCTCGTGGCGTGGTCGAGCGCAGGCGAATGGGAGGTGGGGACGTGACAACGGATGTCGAGACCATGGTGGTGGGGGCCGGCGTGGTCGGCCTTGCGATTGCCGCCGCACTGGCGCGCTCGGGTCACGAGGTGATGGTCGCCGAGCGCCACGACATCATCGGCTCGGAGACCAGTTCCCGCAACAGCGAGGTGATCCACGCCGGCATCTATTATCCGAAAGACAGCCTGCGAGCACGCTACTGCGTCGCAGGCAAGCAGCAGCTCTACCGGTTTTGCGCCGAGAACGGCGTTGCTCACGCGCGCTGCGAAAAGCTGATCGTCGCCGTCAACGAGAGTCAGGCAGCCAAACTTGACGGGATCCGGGCAACAGCTGCCGGCAACGGCGTTGATGACCTAGTCCGTTTGACCGGCGAGGAGGCATCCAAGCTCGAACCGGCGGTGCGCTGCGTTGCAGCCCTGCTGTCGCCCTCGACCGGTATCGTCGACACGCATGCGCTGATGGTCGCCCTCGAGGGACACCTCGAAGCGCATCACGGGCAAGTCGCACTCAATACCGATATTGCCGAGGTGGCCCGCCTGGATGACGGCAGCTTCGCCCTGACGATTGCCGGTGATGACATCGTGACGGCCAAGAACGTCGTGATCACAAGCGGACTGCATGCCAGCAAACTTGCCCGCACGATTACCTACCCGACCGGCTATCAGCCGCCCGAGACTTATTACGCTGTTGGCCAGTACTACGCGCTGTCAGGCCCCTCCCCGTTCTCACGCCACATCTATCCGATGCCCGACGGCGCCTGGCTCGGCCTGCACGCCACGGTCGATCTCGGCAACCGCTGCAAGTTCGGCCCCGACATCGAGTGGATCGACGAGATCGACTACACCTTCAAGCCCGAAAAACTCGACAAGTTCCTCGACTTCATCCGCGCCTACTACCCCGATCTCGATGCAGATCGCCTGCACCCCGACTACACCGGCATCCGCCCCAAGCTCTACCGCGAAGGCGAGCCGGTGCCGGATTTCGCGATCCACGGGCCGAACGTGCACGAATGTCCCGGCCTCGTGATGCTGTTCGGCATCGAAAGCCCGGGGCTTACCGCAGCGCTTGCGATCGCCGACGCGGTCGCGGGGATGTTTGGTTAGCTCTCCCCGCTATTCCATCTTCATCGAGGCGGTGGGGCGCTTTTCCAGGGTCCACTGGTGCATCGAGCCGTCATAGAGCTGGACGTTCTTGTTGCCCAGGATTTCGCGCATGACGAACCAGCCACCAGAGGCGAGGTGACCGCTGTTGCAGTAGGTGATCGCCGGTTTGTCCGTGCTGACGTTCATGGCACCCATCACCTTGCGCAGCTGGTCGGCGGGCAGGAATTTGGCCGGGCCGCCGGATGTGGTGAAGAGCTTGGTCGGCACGAACTTGGCGGTTGGCACGTGACCGTCCGCAAAGACGTATGATTTCTTGCGAAAGACGCCGAGATACTGATGGATCGGGCGGTTGTCGTGCAGTTCAACGCTGCCATCGCTGGAAGCGGCCGCCACTTCATCGCTGGTCGCGATGAGATCTTCGCGCTCAGCCTTGGCAACCCAATTACCTGTCGCCGGTGATGGTGCCGACGAGCTGACCTTGCGGCCATCGGCGAGCCACTGATGCAGGCCGCCGTTGAGGATCGCCACATCGTCGTGGCCAAAGTACTTCATCTGCCAATACATGCGGGTGGCAATCGTCATGTCCAAATCGCTCAAGCCCTTGGTGACGATGACAACGGCGCTGTCCGTGTTGACGCCGGCGGCCCGGACCAAAGCCTGGAAGCTCGCCTTATCGGGAACCACTCGCGTCACTTTCCTGCCATCGATCGTGCGCGTCGTGCGGATCTTCTTGTAGTTGACGAGGCGCGCGCCGGGGATATGACCGGCAATGCGGGAAAGCTTCTTCTTGCCCGACTTCTTGTCGACCTTGTAAGCGGGCTCCTGGGTAAAGCTCTTGATGTCTCCCCGAACAGCCAGGATGACAACCTTGTCGGAATTCTGAGCCAGCCAATCGGTCTCGACCAAAGGCCCCGGCAGCGTTGCGGCGCTGGCGGATGTGCCGACGACGAGGCTGCACAATAAAACGGTGCGTGAAAGGTGTTTCATACTGTCTCTCCTGGAGTCGCAACGTTGCGGCAAGCCAAGGGCGGGCACAGACAAAAGTTGCGCTAGATTATCCAAGTTTCCCGGGCAACCCTGGGGGACAGTGAGCTTAGGGCCCTGGCGGACCATTGGCAATCACAGCTTCGAACCAAATTGCACAGAACGACGCGCTCCGAACTACGGCACTTCGACCAGTTGTGCGCCCGACGCCGGAGCCGTCAGGACATGGGGGGCGATGGTCCAATTTGCGGCATCGTCGATCTCGATTGACCAGGCGACCATGTTGATGTCGAGTTCCCAGTTCGAGGCATTCTGGATTCTGTAATCCCAGCTCGGTGTGTGGATGATGCCTTGCCAATTCTGATTGCTCGTCGCGTTGAACGTGACGGTGGCATCGCCGAGGCCGGTCTGCTGGAACATCAAAATGTCCTTGTAGGTTCCCGATGCCGGCGCTTCGAGCGTGGCCGAATTCACGCCGTCCATCTCGATGGTGGCGCCGCTGTCGGCGAAATAGAAGGTAACGCCGTTGCCGGTCACGTTCTGGGCCGCGATCGAAAAGGTGCCGCCTGAGATGATGTAGAGGCCCGGGTTAAGCGTCAGGTCGGCGACGCCGGCGCTAATCGATGTCGCACCGCAATAGACACCGGGACTGAGCGTCACCGCCGACTGGTTGAACGACTGATCGGTGTAGGTGCATGAGCCTACCGTCACACTCGGCATGTGACCGGCAAACGAGTCGGGCGCCACGTCACAGTTTTCTTCCTTGTTCAAGATCGGCGTATCGGCGCCACCTGCGAGGCAGACACGATCGAAAACAATATTGCTGGAGCCCTCGAACCCGGCGGAACTGTCCTCACGGGTGGAATGAACGTGCGTTTCGCATTTTGAACCGGCGAAATTGATGCTGTCGCGCAAACGCAGGCCATACCATTTGTCCGGATCAAGCACGTTGAAGCAGGGCGGCGGCTCGCTCAGCGCCTTGGCCTGGGCGCTGACAACAAACTCCACAGCCGCAACACCGATCAAGCCCATGAATGTCGTCGGAACTTCGATCGAGGCGGTACCCTTCAGTGTATCTTGTTTCACTGAAGTGAACTTCGACGACTTGACGCTCCCGAAGCTGCCTGGAAAGTTTCGCTTTGAGGACGGCCGATGCCGTCAACCGCCGCTGTGCCGCTTTCTTTTGAACGCCGGCCAGCACGGCCCCATCAATTGCTGCCTGAGCTGCAGATTTCTCATGCAGCGCCCGGCCAAAATCGATCGCTGACCCTGTTGCGCCAACCAATACGATGAAAAGGATCGCGTATAACAATGCGATGGCACCGCGCGTGTCGTGGCCAAATATTGTGAGCGAATTGGCTATCTGGCGGAACATAATATACATCCCCAAGCAATGGATAACATCTTCAAAAGTTCGTTGTTAGTTTTAGTTTGAAATCACAACCAATCGATGAATTTTGTTGGTTAATAAAACACGCCGCACTCTGGAAAGTCCCATCCTTTGAGCGCAACTGAATTCATTCAGCCGTTCACCTCGACGGAGGCTCAGCGAGGCGGCTGATGTTCGTGATCACTTCGATGACGTTCTGTTCCGTCGCCTGGCGCGAGTGGCGCTCGAGCCATTTTTTCAGCAGAACCTTTTCGGCCAGCGCTGCCATCAACATGCGGCGCTTCAAAGTGTCAGAATCGGTTGTTTGGTGCTTCGCCTGAAGCGCCTGCAACAGCGCCGGTTTGCCCAGCGCCACGTCAAGAGCGGACCACTGCGCTCTGAGGATCTGTGCCTCCCGCTTGACCCGCCGGAACTGCATGGCGCGGGTCAGCGGAAACCCGAGTTCAGCTTCGAGTTCGGCCGCGCGTTTGGCCTGGTTGGCGAAATAAACCTCCAGCGCCCGGCGGCGCGTCGCCTCGGGCGTGTCCAGATCAATCACCACATCATCGATCGCCGCAGCCGTCACGCTCCTTTGGAAGAGACCCGGCAGTTCCATCCAGTCTGGCAATGCAATGCCGTACCAAACATAGGCGACCGACAAGACCAGGCCGAAAAGCGTGCCTCCGAGGAATTTCCACACGACATCACCTCGATCTGCCGGGAATGCAACAGCCGGCCCCACCTACCGGTCTGATTGCTGATCAGGTTCCCGACCAGCCTGGCGCGGCGCCGAGCCGATCCAAATCGACCCTATTCATGGATCTGGTTCTGGTGAAGATATCCCGCATGACAGCCGTGTCTGTACCAGGCGTCGGCAGGCGGTCCGTGTATCTCGCGCCGTGAGCAATGTAACTCGACAACATCTCGAGTGCGTCTTCACCCTTGACGACAATCTCGGCACAGCGATCGGCCAGCAGCAAGAAATCGCGCTTTAATCGGACATCCTGCGTCAATATCTGTTCGATACTCAGATCGAGAACTCTCAGCGCCTTGCGCAACATCAGCACCGAGAAATTGGTGCGACTACCAAAATGAGCAAGCCGCTCCGGCGCGACGGTCGCAACGAACGCCGGCACAACCGTCAACTGTTCGCGCAAACGCTCGACGCTCTTTTCGCATCGACTATTTGTTGCATCGTCGCGGAACTTCTCGGCCACCTCCAAGAGTGACTTGTGGAGGACAACGCACAGGGCCTGCAGCTGCACAATGTCCATCATCAGTGTTCGAGCGAGATTGCTGACCTCGATGTCGGCGCGGCGCCGTTCGTGCACACGCGGCGCGATGAAGCCGAAGTATGCTGTGAGGACGGCGGCGAGAGAGGCTAACAGGGCGGCCGCCAGCGTCTGAAAGCGTTCGAGCTGCGCAACGAAATAACTCTGCGAGAACTTGTACAATGTGTCGGGCAAATCGATTGCCGTGTGAATGAGCAAGCCTGCAAATGCGATCGCTAGTGCGCTGCCAAAGAGGGCTTCTGCCCAGGAAAATCGTTTTGACATGGTTCAACTGAAAGTTCGGTTGGTGATCGGATATTCGAAGACGGCCAACTGGCCACAAACGATCCATCGGTGTCAACGGACCCTCGGTATATGCTCGACCACCAACCGTCCCGCCGCGCGCCGGCGGATGACGAACGTATCACCGTCGCGGGCGGCAAACTCCGCTGCCTGACCGCGACGCACATTGGCACGCTCGACCCGGTCGAAACGGATCTGGCCCGGTCTGCATTCGGTGTGCTGAACCTCGGTGCGCGGCGGCAGTTCGCGGTCACGTCCCGACTGGCTATATCGCACCAGGCGGGGCGCCAGATTGCGGATCGTGAAACTGTATTGCAGAGCCCTCGGCCGGCCGAACAACTGCACGGAGAGATAACGGTGTTCACCCGCTGCCTTCCAGACACCGACGCCGATTTCGGTCACGAACGGGTCGAGCATGGCAGCCCGGTGCGGCGGTGATTTCTTCCAGCCCTCGACGGCATCGCTGGCGAGTTTTCTGGTCTTGAAGCCTCGGCTGTCAACATTGAGAGCCAGGTTTTCAGCAACACGGCAGTGCTTGTAGCCGACCTTGGCGGTGCGCTCAGCCGGATGGCGGCCATCGGCGGTGTGCGAGAACTTTCCCGTGCGCGCGAGATATCGGGCGAAGGCGCGGGCTGCCTGGTCGAGCGTGGCGTCGCGCTTGAGTTCGGTGAGCTTGTGCTCGCGCCTGAACAAATTCGTCATCTCGATGATGGCGATTTCGACGTTGGGCAGATCAGGCGTCACGGGACGGCATACCTCGGAGCAGGGTTGCGGGCGACTATCCGGTGTCAAACGATGGATTGCAATGGGTTACAAACGGTCGGGGCAGAAATGAGATGTGATCCAGATGTGCGGGATCTCAATCCAATTGAGCAGGCCTTCGCCACTATCACAAGACGATGCATCAGCGGCGGCCGAACAGGCGTTCGATGTCGGCGAGTTTCAGTTCGACGTAGGTCGGCCGACCATGGTTGCACTGGCCCGAACCTGGTGTGCGTTCCATGTCGCGCAGCAGGGCATCCATCTCTTCGACCGTCAGGCGCCGGCCCGAGCGGACGGAACCATGGCAAGCCATCGTCGAACATACCGCCTCTAGGCGGTCCTTGAGCAGCTTGCCGTCACCGCCGTCGAGCAATTCGCTAAGGAGATCCCTGACGAGCCCCTTCGCGTCGACCTTGCCGAGCAACGCCGGCGTTTCGCGCACGGCAATCGCATCGATGCCAAACGGCTCGATGACCAGACCGAGTTCGGCAAGTTCATCGCCGGCATCGAGGATCAGCGCCAGCTCATCGGGCCCGAGCGACACGATCTCTGGAATAAGCAGACCCTGGCGCGCGACACCGCCGTTTGCCAGCATCTCCTTCATGCGCTGGTAAACGAGGCGCTCGTGAGCGGCGTGCTGGTCGACGATCACGAGTGAATCCGGCGTCTGGGCGATGATGTAGTTTTCATGCACTTGAGCGCGCACCGCACCGAGCGGTTCTTCGCACGGCGACGGCCCGTCCAAGTCGTAAACCGGTTCGACACGGCCGCTCGGCCGTGCAACGGCGTCGAACGGGGCTTGCGCAAGTTCCGCAAAGCCGGCCGTTATGTGCTGGGGAGAACTCCTGCGCGCAGCCGCATGGTAGCCACCTGTCCCAACAGGACCGCTTGCGGCAGGGGGCGAGGCAGCCGCTGCTGCGGCACGTCGGGCTGCAAGATCGATCGTCGCCCGACCACCGGCATCGGCAGCCCGGTGGCCGGCATCTTCGAGCGCGTGGCGAATGGCTGATATGATCAGGCCGCGCACTCGGCCGCCATCGCGAAACCGCACCTCGGCCTTGGTCGGATGCACGTTGACGTCAACGTCGCGCGGATCAATGGCAACGAACAGGGCGGCATAAGGCTGGCGCCCCTTCGGGATAAAGTCGCCGTAGCCGGCCTTGAGTGCGCCGATCAGCACTTTGTCTCGCACCGGCCGGCCGTTGACGAACAGAAACTGCATCGTCGTATCGCCGCGGTTGAGGGTCGGCAGGCCGATGAAGCCAGTGACCTCGATACCATCGCGTTCGGCCTCGATCGGCAGCGCATCGCCCAGGAAATCCGGCCCCATGATCCGTGCCAGGCGTTTCAAGAGGCCGTCGCAGTCGCGTGAAACGCGCGGCAGACGCAGACCGGTGCGCTCGCCGGTTGTCAGCGCAAAGGCAGTTTCCGGATGGGCCATCGCCAGGCGCTTGACGACATCGCCAATCGCCATGTTCTCGGCACGCTCGGATTTGAGGAACTTCAGGCGCGCCGGTGTCGCTGAAAAGAGTTCGCGAACTTCGACCCTGGTGCCATGATCGATCGCGGCGGGCCTTGCCGGCTGGCGACGGCCGCGGTCGACAATGATCTCGGCACCGCTCCGGCCAAGGTCATGGCGCGGTGCGGAGGCAATCGCGAGATGCGCGATCGAGCCGATCGACGGCAGGGCTTCGCCGCGAAACCCGAGCGAGCGGATGTCGAACAAATCATCATCGCTGAGCTTCGAGGTCGCGTGGCGCTCGATGGCGAGTTCAAGATCGGCCGGGCTCATGCCAACGCCGTTGTCGGTGACACGGATCATCGAGACGCCGCCGGCAACCGTGACGATTTCGATGCTGTCGGCGCCGGCATCGATAGCGTTCTCGACCAGTTCCTTGACCACACTCGCCGGCCGTTCGATGACCTCGCCGGCGGCGATCCGGTTGATCGTTTCCGGCTGCAGCTGTCGAATGACCGGTCCGTTCACGTTCACGGTGCGTCCCTTCCAACAGCCCTGCCCGATCAGCCCGCCCCGGCAAGCCGCTCGCGGGTCAGTTGCTTGGCAAGCTCGACCGCCGGCTGATCGAACGGATCGATACCCCACAGGAAGCCTGCGAGGATCGTCTCGATCATCAGGTGCATCAGGAGCGCACCGATCGTTTCCTCATCGAGCGCCTCGATGGTGATGATCCGAACGGGCCTGCCGGCCTGCATCAATGCCTGCGGCACGGCATGTGTCTGCGCCTCGACGAGATCGCCGACCGTGCGTCCGCCAAGCCCCTCGATGCCGGCCTCGACCGCCAGTTTGGCATCGATTCGCGGACCCTGACCAGCCATCGCCAGGCGAATGAACGTCAAATAATGCTCGGATGGGCCTGCCATGAACAATTGCAGCTGACTGTGCTGATCGAGCGGCCCGAGGCAGGCGATCGGCGTCGAGCCCCTGCCCTGCTTGCCGAGGCTTTCGGCCCAAAGCTGCACGAACCAGTGGCCCAAGCGGCCGAGGCGATCGGCATAGGGCATCATCACCAGGACGCGTTTGGCGCGTGCCTCGGCAAGTCCATGCCCGAGAACAGCGCCAACTACCGGCGCGAATTCTGCGGGCGTCCGCGCGGCGGCAAGTGCTGTCGTGACGGCTGCCGCACCGGCAAGAATGCGGCGCACATCCGCACCGCGCGCCACCGCCGGCAGCAAGCCGACGTTACTCAGAACGCTGAAGCGACCGCCGATTTCCGGGTGATGGTCGAGACAGGGGATCGCAAGCGAACCGAACAGGTCCCTTAGTCCGTTATGCGCACCGTCGCGGTGCGGCTCGGTAATACCGAGAAACAGGTCCGGCAGGCGCGCCCCGAGACCGGCCTCGCGCACGGCCTCGATGGCGACCATTGCCTGCGCCAGGGTCTCGGGCGTGTTGCCCGATTTCGAGATCACCACGAAACGCGTTTCGGCGAGCGGCAGACGCGCCAGTGCCGACGGCAGGGTGTGGGGATCGAGATTGTCGTAAAAGCGAACCATCGGCGGGCGCGCACTGCCCCGATCCTTGAAGCCCGTGACCCCCGGGATCGACCAGCCGCCGAACTGGGCGAGTGCCTGGCCGCCGAGGGCCGATCCACCGGTGCCGAAAAACACGATGGTGCGGGCACCCTCGCTCAACTGCGCGTAGGCTTGTTCAACCTCGCCGACGACAGCTTCGCTATTGGCGACGTTCAGCAGCGGCAGGCTGCCGTCGGTCAACATCCGCTTGAGACGCTCAAGCGCCGGTCCGGCGGCAGCGAGCCGCTCGGCGAACTCAGCCTCGCCCAGTCCCTGCGCGCCGACCGCTCCTTCGAGACAGCCGGCGACCTCCTGCGTAAACAGGACGCGAGTGCCAAGGGCTAGCTGTGTCTTGGTTCTCATCGCGCGTAGTCCAGCCCCGGCAGGCCCGTCGGTCACCGTGCACAGTGCCAAACGTGCTTGCCCGGCCGTAGCTCTAGTTGTTCGGATGCAGATCCTTCGGCCGGCCGGCTACGGAGACGATCAGATTGTCCGGTTTCAGGATACGGCCCGCGACCCGTTTGATGTCGTCGAGTGTCACGGCCTTGATCATGTCATTGCGCTTGTTGACGTAATCGATACCAAGCTTGTCACGCTGGATGGCCAAAAGCTGGCTTGCGATCTTGGAGTTGGTATCGAATCTGAGCGCATATGAGCCGGTCAGATAGCTTTTAGCGCTTTCGAGGTCGGCTGCACTCGGTCCGTCGGTGGCCATCCGGCGGATCTCGCCGCGAATGACCTCGAGCGATTCGGCGAGCTTTTCGTTCTGGGTGGCGACCCGGCCGAGGAAGACGGCGGCATTGTCGTAAGGCTGCAGGTAGCTGTAGACCGAATAGGCAAGCCCGCGCTTTTCGCGCACCTCCTCCATCAGCCGCGAGGCGAAGCCACCACCGCCGAGGATGTGGTTCATCACGTAGGCCGGCACGAAATCAGCATCATCGCGCCCGATCCCCTTGAAACCGAACACGGCGACCGACTGTGGCACCGGCATATCCGCCACAATGAGTTTGGCACCGGCCGGATCGGTCCTTTTGACCGTCGCCAGGTCCGGCTTTTCACCAAGACCGCCAAAGATCCGGTCGAGCAGGCCGCCAAGCGCCGCCGCATCGATGTCGCCGACAACGGCGACGGTGAGGTTCGATTTGGCAAATACGCGTTCGCGATAGGCTCTGAGATCATCCGGCGTGATGGCGGCAAGCGATTCGGCTGTGCCGCTCGTCGGCCGGCCATAAGGATGGCCCGGAAAGGCTGCCTCCGACCATTTGCGTCCGGCGACGCGATTGGGGTTCTTGGCAGCAAACGCCAGGCTCGCTGCCAGCTGCTTGCGAATGCGCTCGTGTGCATCGGCATCGAAACGCGGCTCCGAGATGGCCAGGCGCAAAAGCTCGGTCGTCTCGTCAAGGTTTTCCGAGAGTGATTGGAAGCTGCCGTAGAGAAAATCGCGACCCTCCGAGAAGCTCAGCCGCATGGCGAGATCCTCCATGCGCTCCTGGAACTCGGCGGATTTGAGATCACCTGCCCCTTCATCGAGCATCGCGGTCAGAAAATTGGCAACGCCTTCCTTGCCTTCCGGGTTCTGGGCGCTACCGCCGGCGAAGGCAAAACGCAGCGAGACCAGCGGCACACTGTGCTCTTCGACCAGCCAGGCCACGATCCCGCCCGGGCTGCGAATTTCCTGAATGTTCATTTTTCTCGTTTCATTCCCGCTTTCAGTGCCGGCAAGGGCAAGTGTCGCAGCGAGTATCCACGCCAGGCCCGCCGAGACCACAAGGCCCAATGCCGGTTTCACGAAACGCCCCTGATTCCTCATGAACGGTCCTTCCCGTTGGTCACAGCTGCCTCTTTGCGCGGTTTGGGCAGCAGATATCCAGTGACGGACGCCTTGATGTCGAAATATCTGGCGGCTGCGGCTTTCACGTCATCGAGGCTCACCTTGCGGATCTCGGCCGGCCAGCTCTCGATCTGGTCGATCGTGCGCCCGACCACCAAGCCGAAGCCGTAACGCCTGGCAAGCGTCGACTGGCTGTCGCTTTCATAGATATAGTCGGCAATGTAGACGCGCTTGGCGCGCTGCAGTTCGGCTTCCGTGATGCCGTTGGCCGCGACGTCGGCGAGCACAGCGTCGACAGCTTCCTCGAACTGCTCGAGCGTGGTACCGCGTGCCGGTACGCCGTATATGGCAATCTTGCCGTATTCCTTACCGTGACCGGCATAATAACCGCCGGCCGACGACGCGATCTTCTTGTCAACGACAAGCGTGCGGTAAAGCCGGCTGGTAGTACCGCTTGCGACAATCTTCATCAAAAGGTCGAGCGCTTCGGCTTCGCCGGGTGCCTTGGTGCTGACGTAGCTCGGCGCATTGTAATAGCGCTGGAACACCGGTTCGCCGGCCCGGGCATCGATCAGTTCGACGCGGCGGGCAGCCCTAGGCGGCGGCTCCAGTGGCCGGCCATAAGGTTTGACCTCGCCGTTGGTCGGGATGCGGCCATAGTGTTCTTCAGCGAGGTTCTTAACCTCCTCAGCCGTCACGTCGCCGGCAACGACCAGGATGGCGTTGTTCGGCGCATAATGGCGCCGGTAGAACTTTAGGGCATCATCTCGCGACAGCTCGGCGATCTCGTGCATCCAGCCGATGATCGGAATCCCGTAGGGGTGCGACTGGTAGAGGGCTGCGTTCATCTCCTCGCCGAGGATCGAGGAAGGGTTGTTGTCGGTCCGCGAACGGCGCTCTTCCTTGATGACGTCACGCTCGGTCAACACTTCGCGCTCTTCGAGCTTGAGTTTGGTCATGCGCTCGGCTTCCATGCGCATCACGGTGGCCAGGCGATCGCGGGCGATGCGCTGGAAATAGGCGGTGACATCCTGGCTGGTAAAGGCATTGTCCTGGCCGCCGAGGCGGGCGACAGTTTTCGAGAATTCGCCACTTGCAAGCGAATCCGTTGCCTTGAACATCAGATGCTCGAGGAAATGGGCAATGCCGGAAATACCGGGCGGCTCATCGGCGGCGCCGACGCGATACCAGACCATGTGGGTCACGACCGGTGCGCGATGATCGGGAATGACGACGACGTCCATGCCATTGGCGAGCTTGAACATCGTCGCGCGGGCGGCATGGGAATCACCGGCGCCTGACATGTGGGCGGCAAGGGTCATGATCAGTCCTAGGATTGCGGTGGCCGCGGCCTTTACGCCAAATCGACCGACTGCGGCCGGCGCTGGCAATTCGGGGAAAGGGGTCGTCATCGTTGGCGCAGACTCCGTTGCTGGCATTTCGGGCCGGGGCTGGTTCGCCATTCAAGGCAGGCAACATTGCCGTTCCGTAACTACGGGCAGCAGCAGTGATCATGTTGGCGGGCAGGCCGGCCAAGTCAAATGACAACGCGTTCATGTTGGCCGAGCGCAACTAGCTGTTGCCCTTGAGACAACAGTCGGAGCAAGCAAGAAACTAAGTGATTACTGGGAGTTACTCGGTTCCCGGCGCTTTCTTGCCCGACATGTCCTTGCCCGTCAGGTTACGCAACACGGATTCGTGACAGGCGCCATAAGGGCTGCTTTCGAGGTCGTCCGTCAGGCCGGAGGCCACCCGCTCGCGGGCCTTCTCACAGAACTTGCGATGCTCGTCCGCGATGTTCGCAAGCTTGGTTCGCTTGGCATCTTCCGGGTTGATCGGGAACGGCTCGCCGTTGGCGGCAATCGCTAGGTTGGGGGCCGGCGCCGGTGCCGGCAGGCTCGCAGTCGACGGCGGGATGACGAGGCCCGCCCTGTTCGCCATTTTCGGTTCGCCGCGCGGGCCATCATTGACGCCCAGCAGATCGAAAACGCCACCTTTCAGTTCAAGATCGTAACCACCGCATCCGGAAACCGTGATGGCCACTGCGAGTGCCAATGCGCCCGAACGTATGGAATTGCCAAGCCGTTTCATTTGTCCCTGCCCCCGAAATCCCAGCATCACACTCGATGTAATGCCCGACTTTCGTCACGCCGCCCCCGGCCTGCAGCGCATCAATAAAGAGGTGAGCGCCGTTTATGACCGCTTTGCGGCGCTTTTGCGACTCAAACCCATGAAATCATAGAGCAACCCCAAAACGCCGACAACTATGGCAACATCGGCGATGTTGAAGACATACCAATAGAAACCGAAGGCATGCAGGGAGAAGAAGTCGGCAACGCCGCCGAGGTGCAACCGATCGATGGCGTTGGCCACGGCACCGCCCACGATCAAACCGATCGCAATCGTGCCGACCCGCGAATGCTGGTCCCCGCCACAGCCAAACGACCAGCCAGACCGACACGATGAAGGCAAAGCCTGCCAGCATATACTGGCCCATTGCATCGTCCTGTGTGAACAACCCGTAACTTATGCCTTTATTGAGCACATAGACGAGATTCAGAAAGGGCGTTACGACGATCAACTTTTGGGTATCGATGTCAGCGACCGTGAACATCCAAAGCTTATGCAGTTGGTCGACAACCAGCGTGACGAGCGCCACGATCAGGCCAAGAGCCAGTCCGGCCCCAGGCTCAGTCTCGGCCTCCGGCTCGCGTTGAACGGCATCGTCCGGCCATCTTGATCGGCGCCCTTCGCGCTATTCCGCCGCCTCGGCCCCGGCCTGCATCGAACTCGCGCACGGCTGCAGCGTCGCGCGCCGAGAGGTCGGGATAGTCCGGATCGGCGCCAACGTCGCCGACGATGCGCCAGGAGCGCGCGCACTTGGTGCCCTCGGCAAGCGCCGGAACGACACCGACTCCCGGCACTTCGGGGATCGTGAAGGCGCCGGCCGGCGGTTTGCCCGTCGTGATCGTCGCGCCTGAAGTGATCATGATCTCGGCAACGTCGAGGCCGTCAAAAGCTTTGGCCAGATCGGCATCCTCGACATAGATCTCTGGCGCTGCTTCGAGGCTCGAGCCAATGCGCTTCTCACGCCGCTCAATCTCGAGTGCGCCCGTCACCACGCGGCGAACCTTCAGGATCTTATCGAAGCGCTCGGCCAGGGCATTGTCGCGCCACTCGGACGGCACTTCGCCGAAGCTCAGGAGGTGGACGGACCCGTCGTCCGAAGGATGGCGCGTCAGCCAGGCTTCTTCCGCCGTGAACGACAGGATCGGCGCCAGCCAGACCGTGACGCGGTCGAAGATTTCGGCAATCGCCGTCAGCGCCGCCTTGCGCTTCAGGGACGAGGCCGGTTCGCAGTAGAGCGCATCCTTGCGCACGTCAAAATAGAAGGCGGAGAGGTCCGCGTTCATGAAGTGCGACAGGGCTGCCACGACGCGGCGATATTCGTAGGCCTCGTAGGCCTCGCGGATCTCGCCGTCGAGTTCGGCCAGGCGATGCAGCATCAGACGATCGATCGCCGGCATGTCCTTGACGTCGACGGTGTCGATCGCGGCATCGAAGTGGTGCAACGCGCCGAGCATCCATCTGAGCGAATTGCGAAGCTTGCGGTAGGTTTCGACAAACGTCTTGAGGATCTCCGGACCGATGCGCAGATCATCCGTGTAGTCGGACGACGCCACCCACAAACGCAGGATATCCGCACCGTTCTTGGAGATGACCTGCTGCGGCGCCGTCACGTTGTTGAGTGACTTCGACATCTTCTGGCCCTTCTCGTCGAGAACGAAGCCATGTGTCAGAACGACGTCGTAGGGCGCGCGACCACGGGTGCCGCAGCTCTCGAGAAGCGAGGAATGGAACCAGCCGCGGTGCTGGTCCGAGCCTTCGAGATACATCACGGTGTCGGCGCCACCATCGACCTTGCGCTCGATGCCGGCGAGCCCCGGGAAGTGCTCGGCATCTTCCAGACAGAAGGCGTGCGTCGAGCCTGAATCGAACCAGACATCGAGAATGTCTGTGACCTGCTCCCATTCGGCCGGATCATCGACGAGGCCGTCGAGGAAGCGTTCCTGTGCCCCTTCCGCGAACCAGGCATCGGCACCTTCCGCACCGATCGCGGTCCGGATGCGTTCGACGAGTTCGGCCGACTTCACAAAGCCCGGACCGGGGATGACCTGGCCGCTGTCGCTGTGGACGAACACCGTGATCGGCACACCCCAGGCGCGCTGGCGCGAGAGCACCCAGTCGGGCCGCGCCTCGATCATACCGCGCAATCTGTTCTGGCCGACCCCCGGCACGAAGCGGGTTTCCGAGATCGCGTTCAAGGCGATGTCGCGCAACGTCTTGTTGGCCGGCAGACCTTCAGCATCGAACGTCTTGTCCATGTAGACGAACCACTGCGGCGTATTGCGGAAGATCACCGGCTTTTTCGAGCGCCAGGAATGCGGATACTGGTGCTTCAGGCGGCCGCGCGCGATCAGCGCATTGGCTGCGACCAGCGCGTCGATGACCTTTTTGTTGGCCTTGCCCCTTCTTGCCCTTGTCGGTGATCACGTCGGCACCTTCGAAACCCGGTGCATCGGACGTGAACTTGCCGTCGGCGCCGACCGTAAAGGGGATCTCCGTCGGTATGCCGCGGGCTGCGATCTCGCGGCCCTTCTCCATCCAGATCTCGAAGTCCTCGCGACCGTGACCCGGCGCGGTATGGACAAAGCCGGTGCCGGCCTCGTCTGTGACGTGGTCGCCGTCGAGGAGGGGGATGTCGAAGCCGTAGCCGCCGAGCCCGGCGTCGCGGAAGGGATGGGCGCAGGTGATGCCGTCGAGCATATCGGCCGGCACGTCGGCTCGACGCTCGAACGCCTCGACCTTGGCTGATTGCATCACGCTCTCGGCCAATGCATCGGACAGCACATACTTGTCGCCCGGCTTGGCCCAATTGCCATCCGGCGCCTCGGTAACCTCATAAAGGCCGTAGCTGAGCTTAGATGAATACGAGATCGCGCGGTTACCCGGAATCGTCCACGGCGTCGTCGTCCAGATCACGACGGATGCGCCATTCAGGCTGCTATCGCCATCGATCACCGGAAACTTCACCCAGATCGTATCACTCTCGTAGTCATGATACTCGACCTCGGCCTCGGCCAGTGCCGTCTGCTCGACCACCGACCACATCACCGGCTTCGAGCCGCGATAGAGTAGCCCCGACATCGCGAACTTCATCAGTTCATCCGCGATCGTCGCCTCGGCATGATAGGCCATGGTCGTATAAGGATTGTCCCAGTCGCCGATCACGCCGAGACGCTTGAACTCCTCGCGCTGGACGTCGAGCCAGTGCTCGGCGAATTCGCGGCACTCCTTGCGGAAGGCCTTCATCGCGTCGCGGTCGGCGAAATCCGGTTTCTCGCGGCCCTGGGCGCGATACTGCTCCTCGATCTTCCACTCGATCGGCAGGCCGTGGCAGTCCCAGCCGGGCACGTAGTTCGAATCGTGGCCGAGCATCTGCTGTGACTTGACGACGATATCCTTGAGGATCTTGTTGAGGCCGGTGCCGATGTGGATGTTGCCGTTGGCGTAGGGCGGGCCGTCGTGCAGCACGAATTTCGGCCGGCCGGCGCTCTGCTCGCGCAATTTGCGGTAAAGATCGATCTCGGCCCAGCGCTCGAGATGGCGCGGTTCGGCCTTGGGCAGGCCGGCGCGCATCGGGAAATCGGTCTTCGGCAGAAAGAGCGTCTCGCTCCAGTCGCGCCCTTCCGGCGCAGCTGCGTCACCCTTTTTGGCCATGTCGCGTCTCATGAGGTTAGTCGTTGGGTCAGGCGCGCTTACTACCAACAGGAGCGCCGCTAGGCCAGCCTCAATGGGCAAATGCACACGGGCGCGACGCTATCGGGTCTATTCCGCCGCCTGCCGGGCGTTCCCGAACATGGTTTCGGCCGCTTCGAGCTCCTTGGCCAGGCGCTCCCCGGCATCGCTGCGCGGCCGGACCAGGCGGGCGAGTAGGACGTAGACCGCCGGTGTCAGGAACAGTGTGAAGACGGCGGCGAGCCCGAGCCCCCCAAACACCACCCAGCCGATCGAGGCCCGCGCCTCCGATCCGGGCCCCGTGCCGAAAATCAGCGGCAGGCCGGCAAGCACCGTCGAGACCATGGTCATGACGATCGGGCGCAGGCGTACGATGGCAGCCTCCCGGGTCGCCTCGTGGACCTGCCTGCCCTCCTCGCGCAACTGGTCGGCGAATTCGACTAGCAGGATCGCATTCTTGGCCATGATGCCGATCAGCATCAGCACGCCGATCTGCGAATAAATGTTGACGGTCGTGCCCGTCAGGCCAAGCGCGAAGATCGCGGCACAGATACCGAACGGCACCGTCAGAAGCACCACGGTCGCGCTCATGATGCTCTCGAACTGGGCAACCAGCACCATGAACACGATGACGATGGCGACGATGAACGTGATCTTCAGTTCATTGGACGTCTCGTTCAGGCTTGCGGCCTCGCCCAGGAATAAGAGCCCGGTCTCCGGCCGGACGGCCTGCCGGTAGGTGCGCTCGATGGCTCTCACACCCTGGCGCATCGAAATGCCGGGAGCGGTGTCGGCAAAGATCTCGACGGCGCGGCTCTGGCCGTGGCGATCGAGTTCGGCCGGCACGCCGCGTTCCGAAAACGAAATCAGCTGGGCGAGCGAAACCATCGCGTCATCGCTGCCACGCACGTAAAGGCTTCGCAGGTCCGAGGGCGAGGCAACCGCACCGGCGGTCGCCTGCAGCATGATCGGCACGGTGCGATCGTCGATCGTCACCTCCGCGACTTCCGACTTGTCGACCAGCGCGCGGAGCGTGGCCGACAGTTCCTGGAAGGTAACGCCGAGTTCGGACGCCTTGCGCCGGTCAATCACCACGGCGAGCTGCGGCTGGGTCTCGCGAAACTCGATGCGGAAGTTGGTTACCTCCGGTGCATCGGCCTCGAGGGCTGCGACCAGCTTGTGTGCGTCCTGTGCGAGGAGGGCGTAATTGGAACCGGTCAGTGCAAAACGGATACCGCGACCGGCTCCTCTGAGCCCGAGGCTGTTGCCACCGGACGTGCGCGCCCTGGCACCCGGGATCTGGGCAAGTTTCCCGCGGATGCGGTCGGTCAGTTCCTGCTGTGTGACATCGCGTTCGGACCAGGGAATCAATGGCGCCAGGATATAGCCGCGGTTGAGGTCATAGCGGCCCGAGATCGTGAACACATCCTGCACATAGCCCGCTTCGACGATCGGGCGAAGGATCTCCTCGACGCGCTCGACCTGGCGATCGGTATACTGCAGGCCGACGCCGTCCGGGCCGACCAGCCAGACATTGAGCCGGCCGCGATCTTCCGGCGGCAGCAGTTCTTCGCCAAGGTTAGGGTAGGTGATGGCGGCGCCGGCGATGGCGAACGTGCACAGGCCGATGAAGACCATCGGCGCATAGAGAACACGATCGAGGATCGCCACGTACGCACGCTTCAAGGCGCTACCGATATAGTTCAACAGGCCAAAGCGCAGTATCCCTCCGTCGCTTGCGGGCAGCCGTGATGTGAGCATCGGCACCAGCGTCAGGGCAACGAACGATGATATGGCGACCGTGACGGCCAGCACGAAGCCGAACTCGCGGAACATCCGGCCGGCCATCGAGGGCAGGAACGAGATCGGCAGAAAGACGCAGATCAGCGTCGCCGTGGTTGCCACGACGGCAAAGAACACCTGGCGCGTGCCAAGCACGGCAGCCGCACGTGCAGCCACACCCTCACTGCGCAAGCGCTGGATGTTCTCGAGCACGACAATCGCATCATCGACGACAAGTCCCGCCGCCAGAACCAGCGCCAGCAAGGTCACCAGATTAATCGAGAATCCGAGCAGCCAGATCGCAGCCACCGTGCCGATCAGCGCAACCGGGATGGCGACCGCCGGGATCAGAGCGGTGCGGAACTGGCCGATGAAAATGCTGATCACGCCGACGACGATCAGCACGGCGAGCGCCAGTGAAATCAACACTTCGCGAATGGCACCTTCGACAAACAGCGAGTCATCGTCTGTGATGGAGATCTTGACGCCGGCTATCTCGCGATTGAGCTTGTCGATAACGTCGTGCACCTGATTGGCGATCTGGACGGTGTTCGACTTCGCCTGCCGGATGATCGCCAGGTTGACCACCTCGCGGCCGTTGAGGCGCACGATGTTGACGCGCTCCTTGGGCGCAAAGAACACATCGGCTACGTCGGCAATACGCACGTCGCCGGAGATGATGAGCTTCTTGATCGCATCGGGGGTACGCGCGGAGGCATCAGCGCGCACCAGCACCGCCTGCTCGTCCGACTTGAGGCTGCCGGCCGGCACATCACGATGGGCGTTTTGCAGCGTGCGCACGACATCCGGAACGGTCAGGCGATAGCCCGCAAGACGCAATGGATCAAGCACCACGCGCATCACCTGGCCGCGCTCGCCGAACTGCGTGATATCGGCGATTCCGTCGATCGCAACGAGGCGCGTGATGATGCGGTCATCGACGATGCGGCTCAACTCGTCGATCGAATAGCGCGAACTTTCGACAGCAAGGCGCATGATCGGCGAAGCATCGGCATCCGCCTTAACGACACGCAGGCGTTCGACCCCATCGGGAAGCTGGGACTGGACCCGACTCACCGCTTCGCGCACATCGTTGGCGGCATCGACCAGGTTGGTGTCGGGCGAAAACTCGATGTGGATGCGGAAGTTGTCTTCCTCGCTCGAGGAACGCACCGTCTTGACGCCGTTGACGCGAGCAACCGCGCCCTCGACGACGCTCGTGATTTCGGCATCGACCGACTCCGGCGTGCCGCCCGGATAATTGGCACGCACCGACACGATCGGCCGATCGACATCCGGCAATTCACGCACTTCGACGCCGAGGATCGCGCTGATGCCGGCAACGATGATCAGGAGATTGAGCACCGCAGCCAGATAAGGGCGCCTGACGCTCATTCCGGGCAGGTCATTGCCATTGAGGTTCATGACATCACCTCAGTTGACCGCACGCGCCGCATTGGCGCCCGGCTTTTGCTCGTCCGGCTCGACGAACCGCACCTGGCGTCCCGGTCGCAACCGCTGCACGCCTTCAATAATAATACGATCGCCCGGCTTGATAGCGCCTGCAACCAGCACCGAGTTGGCATCGCGGCGCACGATCTGGACCGGCACACGTTCGGCTTTGTCAGCGTTAGCCCGCCAGACGAAGTTACCGCCCTTGCCGAACTGCAGGGCAAGATCCGGGATCTCAGGATAAGCCTTGCCGGGCAGCTTCAGGCTGACAGCAAACGACATGCCGGGGCGCAGAATGTCGTCGGCGTTGGCGACCGTTGCGCGCACCTCGATCGTCCGCCTGGTCGGATGCACGCGGCTGTCGATATGGCTGAGCTTGCCGGCAAACGTGCGCCCGCCGAAGCCCGGAGTGCGCACGACAACCTCCATGTCACGCGCGAGACGGGACAAGTATTGCTCCGGCACCTCGAAGCCGACGGTCAGTTCGGAGCGGTCATCGAGCGTGACGAGCGCACTCGTCGGTGTCACCCGGTCGCCGACCTCCACCGTCGCGATTCCGACAATGCCGGGAAACGGTGCGCGAATGACATGGTCGGCAAGCGCCGCCTCGGCGGCCTTGAGTTCGACCTCGGCTTGTTCCGCAGCGGTCTTGGCATCATCGACCCGGGCGCTCGACTGCACGCGGCGCTCTCGAAGCCGATCGGCACGCTCCAACAGCCGGTTGGCACCTTCGAGCTTTGAGCGCACCATCTCGACGGCAAGGCGGGCCTTGCGAGCTTCGAGTTCGACAAGCGGTGCGTTACTGATCACCTTGTCGCCGGCGCGGGTGTGAACCGTTACGACTTCGCCGGCAACGGCCGGATAGATCGTCACATGACGACGCGCGCGCGCCGTACCGATTGCAGCGAAACTGACATCATCACGGGCCTCACCAACGGCTGCCACAACGACAGGAACGGCGCGATCGCCCCGCCCCCGCTTTCGTTTGTCCCGACCCTCGGGCTTGGCGGTCTTGCCGAAGACCGGGCCGATCGCCTCGATGACCGGTCCGCGCGCGTACCAGACCCCGACGCTCATCGAAACGAGGACGACCGCAATCACGGTCTGCGAAAAAAGCGACATCGTCGGCCGCATGTGCAGCAACTCCGCAAGCTCCAAAAACGCGACATAATACGACCAATCGGCCGCATTGACATCAAAACAATACGTCAACGCGAATTGCTAAACCGTTCCGTCGCCGTCAGTTCGTCTTTGTGGCGAAATTGACCCGCTCGGCGCATTTCCGAGCTAACTCATTCGATTGTTGCACATCCATCCAACCGATCCGTTAAACGTAACCTGAGTATTTCGTCGGGGGGCGGGTATGCGTGCGTCGGTAGTTGTGTTTGCGGTGTCCATCTTGTTTGCCGCCGGGTCGGCCGGTGCTTTCACCGGACACGGCCACGAAGAAGACCGGCAGCCAGCGAAGCAACAGCCACCACAGAAGCCGCGCCACGTCACGCTGATCATCGGCGGTGACCTCGGCTTCGGCGGCAGCGGTCAGCCCGTCAGCGCCCGGTTCGGCATGCGCAACGACCGGCGCCACGCCTTCGATGACCTGACCCGCCATATCCGGCCGCTCCTCAAAGGTGACCTCGTATTTGCCAATCTCGAGACGGTCGTCACCGACGACAACACCCGCGCGCCGGTCGAAAAGGCCTACAACTTCCGCATGCACCCGGCCGGCCTCGCACATCTCTCAGGTCTCGGCTTCAATCTGCTGTCAACGGCCAACAACCATTCGATCGACTACGGCACGGCCGGCATGCGCGATACGCTCGCGCATGCCAACCGTCTGCGAACCAGCGGCGAACTTGTGGCTGTGCACGGCCTGGGCATCAGCAAGGCGGACGTTCGAACGCCGGCGCTCTTCGCGCAGAAGGGTGCAACATTCGCCTTTGCAGCGCTCGGCATCGGCGGCGTCAGACCGAAAGGCTCGCGACCGGGCCAGTTCAGCCCGCGGGCCCCGGCAGATTTCAAGCGCCTGGTCGACAGGCTTGGCGGTGCGGCAGTCGACTACCGAATTCTGTCCACCCATTACGGTATCGAACGCGAGGTTCGCCCGCGGCGGAGACACATCAAGAAGTACCGTGACCAGGCAGTACGTCGTGACGGTATCGACCTCGTAATCGGTCACCACGCCCACACGGCGGCCGGCATCCAGCAGGTCGGCGGCCGCCTGATCTTCTACGGTCTTGGTAACCTGCTCCACCTTGGCATGCAGGACATGGCGCGCTTCAACCGTTGCCGCGATTTCGGCTTGCTGGCCAAGTTGCATCTCGTATCGGATGAGGAAGACGATGGCCGGTTGAAGGCCGCTGCAATTGAGCTGTTCGCGCTCACCGACATGCATCTGGCGAGCCGGCCCCTCGGAGCTCATGAGGGGCGCCGGCGCATCGAGGTGATCAACTTTCATGCCGCCGGCCTCGATGATGCCGCCACGCAAAGTGCCGGCGTCCGGTTTGCCTATCGTGAAGACGGCTCCGGCCTGTACTGCGCGCCGGATGCCGCCGACAGTCACCCAGCCGTCGCCGCCTTATGCCGCAATGTCGGGCCGCCGCCTGTGCTCGACAACCGCGAGCGGCGGGCGATTGCAGAGGCCTGTTTCGGCGGCACGGTCCGTGTCGCGCGCAAACGACGCAAACGCCGGCTCAGCCGCAAGCGGAGCAGGCGCCACGTTCGCCGGACCCGCTCGAGAAGCATCGCGCAACGCAACCTTCGCAAACAGCGGATTGCAGCACGCCGCGCAGCCCAGACCAGACTGGCCCGGATGGCGTTTCGCCCCGAGAATTGACCATCACATCGGCCCCGATATCGGTGGATGACAGGCTGGCGGGTTGTGGCCTAACGTGCACCGTCGTCGACACCATCCAGTCTACAAAGCCCGCCAGGAGAACCCGCGTGAGTGCAGACCTGCTCGATCGCTATCCATTCATCGCCGACCTGCGCCGCAAAGCGCGCACGCGCATCCCTTTCTTTGCCTGGGAGTATCTCGACAGCGGCACCGGTCGCGACGATGGCGCCGGGCGCAACCTCGATGCCATGTCCAAAGTCGCCCTGACGCCGCGGTTCATGCGCGGCGAATTCGAGGTCCGAACCAGAACCGAACTGTTCGGACAAACCTATGCCGCCCCATTCGGCGTTGCACCGGTCGGGCTCACCGGCTTGATGTGGCCTGAAGCTGAAAACATTCTCGCCCGGTCGGCGGCCAAATTCCGCATCCCCTATTCGCTGTCAACGGTCGCGACCCAGTCGATCGAAACGATCGGCCCGCTCTGCGGTGGGATGGGCTGGTTCCAGCTCTATCCGCCGCGCGATGCCGGTATTCGCCGCGACCTGCTCGCGCGGGCCAAGGCTGCGGGCTTCACGACGCTTCTGATCACCGCCGATGTGCCGACCGGCAGTACGCGTGAGCGTCAGCGCCGGGCGGGCGTGCGCGTCCCGCCGAAGACAACGCCGCTGATGATCTGGCGCTGCATGATCCGCCCACTCTGGAGCATCGAAACGCTAAGGGCCGGCATTCCACGTTTCAAGAGCGTCGAGAAATACGTCGACGGCAAGGATCTTGCCAACATGACGGCGTTCATTGGCCAAGGCCTCGGCGGTACGCTCGACTGGGCCTACATCGAGGAGGTCCGCAAGGAATGGGACGGCCCGATCGTGATCAAGGGCATCATGAGCGAGGCCGACACGCGTGACGCGCTGACACTCGGCATCGACGGCATCGGCGTCTCAAACCACGGGGCACGCCAGTGCGACGGCACGCTGTCAGCGATCGAAGCACTGCCGCGCATCGCTGACGTGGTCGGCGGCCGCGCCCCGATCATTTTCGACAGCGGTATCCGCTCGGGCCTCGATATCGCCCGGGCGATCGCGCTGGGTGCCGACTTCGTCTTGGCCGGACGCGCCTTCATGTATGGTGTCGCAGCCCTCGGCCGACGCGGCGGCGATCTGGTCGCTCGCATGCTGATGGAGGACTTCGCCAACAACATGGCCCAACTCGGTTGCGAGACCGTCGAGGAGTTGCGGCTCACCAACGGCGATCACTGGCAGCCGGTGCTCGGGGCATCGGGCCCAAAGGCTGTGTCGGGAGGCTGAGCCCGCATCGCGGATCTGCAAGTGCCTGATTTGCGCCTTGGCACAGCTCTTGCGTGACCGTTGGCGACAATCCAACGATTAGACGCCAAGATTCATGATCATCAATGCAACGCTGCGCAAAGTCGCCGCCGGTACAGTCCTGGCCGCGGTCCTTGCCATACCCGCACTTGTGCCGCACATAGCTAACAGCGCTCAAGGCCCAGAACCGAAACGCGTTTACGCGACCACTGCCGAACTCATCGTTTTCGAGACGGCCAACTGTCCCTATTGCCGCATTTTCCGGCGTGACGTGGCGCCGCGCTACCAGCGCTCGCCACGGGCCCAGCAGGTGCCGATGCGCTTCATCAACGTGCATCGCACCGATATGACGAAGATCCACCTGAACGCACCGCTGACCATCGTGCCGACCGTCGTCCTGATGGAAAACGGCCGCGAGCGCACGCGCCTCACGGGCTACATGGGGCCGGAACCCTTCTTCCATATGATTGCGCAGGCCATGCGCAAGTAGGCCGGACGCCGTTCGCTCGTAGCGTACTCGGCATCCGGGCTGCCAGCAGCACATGCGGCAGCCCAGACCCGGAACCTCCTGCTATTCAGCCGCCTCGCGCTGCGCCGCCAGCACCTGGTCTGCCAGCCGGCCGTGCAACTCGGCCAGATGATCGAACTCGGCCGTGTAGGTGCCGACACCGGCCGTCGCCGAGCGCAACTCGATAATCAAATCCCCGAGTTCTGCCTCCGGAATCTGTGCCTGCACGACATCCCAGCCGGGCCAGCCCTCGCGGCCATCGAAACCGAGGATATGACCACGGCGCTGCGAGATCATCGCATTGATCCGAGGCGTTGCCTCTGTTGGCACCGAAATCTCGACCGCCATGATCGGCTCCAGAAGGACGGGAGCACACTCGCCCATGCCCTCGCTCATCGCCAGGCGGCCGGCTTGCCGGAAGGCCATGTCGGACGAATCGACGGAATGGTAGCTGCCGTCCTTCAGGACGACATCGACATCGACCACCTCGAAACCCATCGGCCCGGTCTTGAGGTAATCGCGCACACCGGCCTCGACGGACGGAATGAACTGTTTCGGCACGGCACCGCCGACGATCGTGTCAGAAAACGTGATGCCCTCACCGCGCTGGCGCGGCTTGATCTCGAGGACGACATCACCAAACTGGCCGTGCCCGCCCGACTGCTTCTTGTGGCGACCGCGCACCGTCGTCGATTTGGTGATGGTCTCTTTGTAGGGTGTCTGCGGCCGGCCGTTCTCGACCTCGATACCGAACTTGCGCTGCAGGCGCTCGGCGGCAACGCGCAAGTGCATCTCGCCCTGACCATGCAGCAGCATCTGATGCGTTGCCTCGCTGTGTTCGAACACGAGACCCGGATCTTCTTCAGCCAGCTTGGCGATCGACGTCGTGAGCTTGACTTCGTCCTTGCGATCCTTGAGCGACAATGCCGTCGAATAGACCGGCGAGGGCCGCTCCAGGGTGCCGGCAGCCTCGATCGGCTGCTTACTGGTCGTGATCAGGTCGCCGGTATTGATTTCATCCATGCGCCCGAGGCCGACGACATCGCCGGTCCCGGCTGTGCCGCGCTTGCGCATCTCGGAGCCGACTACGTCGAAAATGCCGGATACCTTCGATTCACCGGTCGCGCTGCACACAGCGCTGCCATCTGCCAGTTCGCCGCTCAAGACGCGCGCAACGGAGACCTTGCCGGCATGCGGCGTGTGGATCGTCTTGATGATCTGGGCGCAGGTCTCATCACCGTCGAGGCCGAGACGCTGCGCTGCCGCGCCGACACCGGCAACCTCATGGCGCAGTGCCTTGAGCAGGCGCCCGACACCGTTGCCGTGCTCGGCCGACCCTAGGAGTACCGGGCAGATCAGGCCCTCGCGCAGGTCCTCTGCCAGATCCTCGAAGATCTTGTCGCGCGGCGGCTCCATGTCGGAGAGCAACTGCTCCATCAATTCGTCATCATAGTCGGCCAGCTGCTCCAGCATGTGATAGCGGGCATCGGCATGGCGATCACCGAGCGCGTCGGGCATCTCGACGATTTCGGACGGGGCATGCTCGCGGTAGACGTAGGCGCGATCGGAAGCGAGATCGACGTAGCCCGAGGCCACGCCGTTCTCCCAGATCGGGATCTGGCGCAGCACCATCGGCAGAGCGCTCGCCGGCTGCAGGACGGGCACGATGTCGCGAACGGGCGTATCGAACGTGTCGATCTTGTTGAGAAACAGAAGGTGGGGAATGCCTTTTTCTTCGAGGTGTTTGAGCGTCAGCTGCAGGGCCGGCACACGCTTCGGATCGGGCTCACAGACAACGACGGCGGCATCGCAAACCGCAAGCGCCGCACTGCCTTCGTGCTGGAATTCGATGGATCCGGGAATGTCGATGAAAGTGAAGGCGTCGTCCAGATACTCAGCGCTCGCGATATTGAGTTCGACGCTCATCTGGTGCTTGCGCGCTTCGGCACTGGAATCACCGAGCGTGTTGCCTTCGTTCGTCTTGCCTTGACGAGGTATGGCACCGGTGCGCGCGAGGATTGCTTCGAGAAGTGTCGTCTTGCCGCTCAAGTATGGACCGACCAGAGCAATGCAGCGCGATGTAGTACCGGCCATGGTCGGCCGTCCACCAGGTCCAGCAGGGGCATCTCCCATCACTCAATTCCTCCTTTTGCCCAGGCGGGGACAATTGCCGCGCCCGCGCCTGGAAGGAGGACACGGCCCGCCCATGTTCGCGCTGCGTGCTGCGAAACGCAACCCATCGGCGTGGAAAATGCTTTCGCAGCCTCACGGCGCTGACATCGCAGCCTGAACAGTCCTCAGATGGGAACAAGTCCGCACACGACAGACCTGGATCAACACCGTCTCAACCCGGCTCTGAAAGTGCCTGCATTAACGATCGGTTTTCCCTTGACCTGCGACTTTTTAACCGCAACTATACCGCATTGTTACTATGGTTGACGCCATCGGCGGTTGGTTGAGTTTGACCCCCGACGGATGCCGTGCGTACAGGAAATTGGTCATGAGTTCTAAATCGCTGAAAAGTGCTGCGGAAGCAGCCGGTTACGCGATGGTCAATCCGGATGATTTTGCCGGAGAAGCGGTCATTGTAACGCGCGCCGAGCCACCCCGGCAGGAACAGGCAGCCGCCGCCGAGCCCACAGCCACAGAACCCCGGGAGCGATCCAAAACCTGGCTCAGCTGGGAATCGATTGGCTTTCCGCGCTCAAATGCACCGGCCTGCAGCGGACGCAATCGGGCTATCGTCTCTTGATTGCCGCGTCGCGCATTCCCCCTTAGTTTCCACGTCGTCGCTATGACTGCCGCCAGCGGCGGGCAGGCAGGATGCTTCCGTTGCGAGCCAGGTGAGTACATCTTCGGCGCCGGCCGAAATCCAAAAATGGCCGCGCTTGTCGGCATGATATGTGGTTGCCGTCGGAATGCTATTAGCCAGCCGCGTGATACCTGCCGGTGGCACATTTTGGTCCTCACCCCCGCTCCAGATCGCTGTCGGCGCAACGATGGAGTTCATCGCCTTTGGCCATGGGCGTGCAAACATTGTCATATCGAGCACCGGCCCACGGACACCGCCGCTGAGACCGTCACGGAACATGTCGATCAGGTGCCGGCGCACCTCGGGCCGGGCTGCAAGTTTCCGATCGCTGGGGCCCGCCCGGCCAAACACCGCAGACAAGGCAAGCGACGGCGCACGATGCACCAGGAACCGGAACACTGCGAACGCCAGGTTTGCCGCGCCGGGCAAATGGCTCAGCCAGCGAAAGCAAAAGCGGTGGAACAACCCGAAGCCGTCGCACGACGGGCCGAGGCTTGCGACATTTCCGACAGGTGCAATGAGTGCCAGGCGCGTCACGTTTTGCGGAGCGTAGGCTGCAACCGCGACCGCGAACGGCCCGCCCCCCGAAATGCCGACGACATCGAACCGGTCATGGCCGATCGCAGTCATGAATTCGCGCACGTCCAAGCCGTATTTTTCGAACGTCGGCTCCTCGGGACAATCCGTGCCGCCATAGCCCCAACGGTCGAGACAATAGAGCGCTAAGCCCAAGCGGGCTGCCGTTTCATTTAGGATGGCAAATTTCAGCTTCGACCCGGGAGTGCCGTGCAGCGCGACGACCGGCCGCCCATCCGTCTGCCCGGCGACGAGATATGCCAGCCTGCGGCCATCGCGCAGCTGGATTGTCTGGCTCCGCCAATGCCTGCCCATCACCGGCGCCTGCCTTTGGCGCGGCGATGCGGCCATAAGAACGCATTGGCCGGCAGACTGGCCCTAACAGCCGTACAAACTATGCCACAACGCATGCGGACGCCCCTTGAACTCATGCCTTTGAATATGTTTCGTTTACACCGAAATAATACAAGCCATCGGAACATTGCCGGCAACGGGAAGTCAAACGCCCGGCGCCGGCAACCGCCGGGTTTCAGGCAGGCGAATGCGTCGGCTCATCACAAGTCCAGCAGGCCTACTTTCGCTTCGGTGCCTTGCCCGGGCGCGCCGGCAACGCCTTGATGTAGGTAGCCATTGCCGCAATGTCGGCGGCCGGCAGCTTGCTCGTGTTCTCGATGACGTCCGTCATGCTCGAGCCAACCACATCGTTTTCAGGCGTTATGCCGGTCTCCAACAGGATCGCGATATCCTTCTCGCTGTAATCGGAAATGCCGTCGGCGTGCGGTGTGATGTTGACCACCCAGTCCTTGCCTTCCGAATCGATGCCACCGGCGAAGCGGCGCTCGGAATCGATACCGCCGAATACATTGCGCGAACTGTGGCATTCGGCGCAGTGGCCCGGACCTTCGACGAGATAGGCGCCGCGATTGAAGGCATCGCTCTTCGATTCATCTGGCACGAAGGTCTTGCCGTCGGCATAGAGCAATTTCCAAAGCCCCAGACCGCGCCGCACGTTGAACGGGAATGACAGTTCATGCGCTGCCGATGGCGTTGCGTCCGCCGGCAGCGTCTTCATGTAGGCAAAGAGATCGCGCACGTCGTCGAGCCGCATGCGCTGATAGGACGTGTAGGGGAAGGCCGGATAAAGGTGCTCACTGTTGCGCCCGACGCCCCGCAGCATGGCGTTGACGAACTCCAGTTCGGTCCACTTGCCGATGCCGTGTTCCGGATCTGACGAGATGTTCGGCGCCTTGAAGGTGCCGAACGGCGTCGGCAACGCGTGGCCGCCGCCCAGCAGCGTGCGGTCCTTCTGTTTCGGCGTCCCATGGCACGAGAAGCAGCCGCCGACGGTGTACATGATCTTGCCGTTCGCCAGATCGGCACTCCTGGGCTTGAGTACGTCGGCCGGCAGCTGTGACGGCATGGTCAGTACGAACCCACCAACGCCGGCACCAACTGCGAGCACGGCGACCGCCTTCAACAGGCCTGAGAACCGCATATCGGCATCCTTCTAGCCGCCCCGACCAATTGGACCGGACCACCAAGTGGTCCCGATCCAAACGGCGAAGGCTCTACACTCAGTTCAAGCTGGCACAGAAGCGCTGAATGCGCTGGCAGGCATCCTCGAGCAGGTCGGTCGATGTCGCATAGGAAATGCGCATCGCAGGCCCAAGGCCAAACGCCGAGCCGTGCACGGCGGCAACCGCTTCCGTCGACAAAAGTTCGAGCACGAAGTCCTCATCCGTCTCGATCTTCTTGCCCGAGGGCAGCGACTTACCGATCAACTCGTCCATCGAGGGATAGACATAGAAGGCGCCTTCCGGCATCGCGCACTTGAGCCCGCGCGCCTGGTTGAGCATCGAAACGACCAGGTTGCGCCGCTCCTCGAAGGTCGCACAGAACGTCTTGAGATGATCCTGCGGCCCGTTGAGCGCCTCGACGCCGGCCCATTGCGCGATCGTGCAGGTACCCGATGTCTGCTGGCCCTGCAGTGTGTCCATCGCCTTGATCAGATGCTTCGGCCCGGCGCCATAGCCGATCCGCCAACCGGTCATGGCGTAGGCCTTTGACAAGCCGTTGAGCGTGAGCGTGCGATCGTAAAGCCCGGGCTCGACCTCAACCGGTGTCGCAAACTTGAAATCACCGTAGGTCAGGTGCTCGTACATATCGTCGGTCATCACCCAGACGTGGGGATGGCGCATCAGGACATCGGTGAGCTGCTTGAGTTCTGCGGCCGTGTAGGCGGCACCGGTCGGGTTCGACGGGGAATTCAGGATTAGCCACTTGGTGTTCGGCGTGATCGCCCGTTCGAGATCTTCCGGCTGCAGCTTGAAGTTATGTTTTTCGCGGGCATGCGCGGTCACCACGGTGCCGCCGCACAAGGCGACGATCTCTGGATAGCTGACCCAGTAGGGCGCCACACAGATCACTTCATCGCCCGGGTTCACGGTCGCAAGCAATGCGTTGTAAATGACCTGCTTGCCACCGGTGCCGACGATGATCTGGTCGATGCCGTATTCGAGATTGTTGTCACGCTTGAACTTGGCCGCGATCGCCTCCCGCAGAGGCACGATGCCGGACACCGGCGGATAGCGCGTCTCGCCGCGGCGAATGGCCTCGACGGCCGCTGCCTGAATGTGCTCCGGCGTGTCGAAATCAGGTTCACCCAACGCCAACGAGATAACATCGTCGCGTTTGGCTTTGAGATCCCGCGCCATCTGTGTGAGTGCGATCGTGGCTGAGGGCTTCATGCGGCCCAGCGCGTCAGAAATGAAAGCCATGGGGGAACCGTTCCTTGTTTCGCGTCAACGGGCACGCAAACTATTCTCGTGCATCAACGAGTGCAAGATAAGGTTTAAGGGTTCAGGTTTCAGATGCGCCCGCCGGGAACCTGAACTACAACGGCCACACGATCAAAATCATCGGCACGGCAACTGCGACAACTAGGATCTCGAGCGGCAGCCCCATGCGCCAGTAATCGCCGAAGCGGTAGCCGCCGGGACCCATGATCAGCGTGTTGTTCTTGTGTCCGATCGGCGTCAGGAAGGCGCAGGAGGCGGCGATCGCCACCGCCATCAGGAACGGATCGGGACTGACGTCGAGATTGTTGGCAACGCCGATCCCGACCGGCGCTGCGATCAGTGCCGTCGCCGTGTTGTTGAGTACATCGGACAGCGTCATCGTGACAACCATCAGCACGGTCAGCACAACCCAGGCCGGCGCGCCCTGCGACAGTGATACGATCCAGCCGGCCAGCAGATCCGTACCGCCGGCCTTCTCGAGCGCCGCACCGATCGGGATCAGCGAGCCGATCAGGACGACGACAGGCCATTCGATAGCATCATAGAGCTGGCGCAGCGGCACGATGTTGAGGAGCACGTAGCAGATCGTAACCCCGGCGAGCGCCACCGGCAGATAAAGCCAGCCGGCACTTGCCAGCAGGATGGCCACCGCAAACAACATCGCAGCGACAGCGGCCTGGCGTCCGTCAGAGACCTGCAGGCCGCGCTGCGCCAGCGGCAGCGTTCCCATGCGCTCCGTTGCCGTGCGCAGCAATTCTTCGGGACCGAGCAGTAAGAGCACATCGCCGGCCCTGAGCGACATCTGGCGCACACGCCGCGTCACCTTGCGCCCCTCACGTGAAATGCCGATCAGGCCGATGCCGTAAATCTCGTGCAGGCGCATCGCCGCCGCCGTGCGGCCCTCGACCGAGGCCCCGGGACGTACAACCACCTCGACGAGCGAAAGCTCGTTCGGTCGCGAACGCGCCTTTTCGTCCTTCTCCGCCGGTTCCCCGTCTGACGCTGCATTGGCCGCCACTCCGGTTGCCGGTTCGTCCTGTCCTGCACCGTCATAAAGCGTCAGGCCCAACTCCTTGACGAAGCCGTCGATGTTCTCGGCAACCGTCTCGACCAGCAGCACATCGCCCTGCCGCGTCTTGACCCAACCGGCATAGCTCGGCAGTTCCTGGCCGTTACGAATGAGCGCGACGAGGATCGCGTCATGTTCATCGAACAGCCCTTCCAACTCGCCGCGCGTTCGCCCGATCGATTTCGATTCCTCGGGAATGCTGAGTTCAACCAGATAACTGCCAATGTCGAACAGCTCCTTGCCCGCCTCGCGTTCACGCGTTTCGCGCGGCAGCAGCCGCCAGCCGATGAAGGCAACGAACGCGACGCCTGCCACCGCACAGGCAAAGCCGACCGGCGCGAAGTCGAACATGCGGAACGGCGCGCCGAGCTGTTCTTCGCGAATGCTCGAGATGATGATGTTGGGCGGCGTGCCGATCAGCGTGATGAGGCCACCGAGGATCGTCGCAAACGAGAGCGGCATCAGCGTAATCGCCGGCGAGCGCTTCTCGCGTTCCGCCGCCTGGATGTCGACCGGCATCAAAAGCGCCAGCGCACCGACGTTGTTCATGACGGCCGACATCGCCGCACCGAGGCTCGCCATGACGCCGATATGGGCTAGCAGCGACCGCCCGGCCGGCACCAGCCAGCGCGCGATCAAATCGACGGCGCCGGAATTGGCCAGCCCCTTCGAGACCACGAGAACGAGCGCAATGATAATCGTTGCCGGGTGACCGAAGCCCTCGAACGCTGACTTGCCCGGGATCACGCCGCAGATGACGGCAACGACCAGGGCACCGAGGGCGACGATGTCGTAGCGGACCCGCCCCCACAGCAGCATGGTGAAGAGCGCGACAAGGATCGCAAACAAAATGTACTGATCGGTCATCGAATGCCGCCTCTGTGCCGGAACCCTGCCGTCGGGTTGAAAAGACAGGTTTCGCCTGAACCATAGCCTTCAGGCAAGCCCTGCGCGCCGTGCGACCGGCTGCCGCGAGCTCGCGACAGTGCCCGCAATGCCACAGCTCCGCCAACCTCATGCATTGCCACGAAATCCCTCCAAGCACGCCACATTGCCGGCGCACCGACGTCGAAGTTGTCCGCTCAATATCGCTGAAACGACACTGAATCGACCGTCCGTTCAATTTGCCATCGGCAAAGGTGACGAACCGGGCACAGCTTCGAGAGGCTACCCATTCATGACCCGCTCATTCGACCGAAGAACGATTGGCAAGACGTTACGTGATTTCACCTGTGCCTTCGTCGCCTTCACCGCACTGTTCGTGGCGCTCGCACCGTCCAGTCAATTCGATACGCCGATCCCGGTGCTGTCACTGCTCAGCAGTTCACCGGCGAGCGCTGCCGATCTGAGCGGCTCGCCAGCTGCCTCATCCGGCGGCCATTTCGGTTTGCAAACCGGCTTCAACCGTCCGCCCCTCTTGTCACCCGTTAACATGCCGCTTATCTCAACCGTGCTGGCTTTGGTTTTTTCCACTATAGTTGCTTTCAATCTCGCCCTATTGAGACACCTACGCCGCGTCAACGCCTCCTCGCGGCGTGGTGCGTGGAAGGAGGGCTGAAGACGGGGCACCTGCCTCGATCGACCGGCCTTCCTTCCATTTCAAGGGTTCAACTGTCGCCAGCTGCAAGGTTAACTGAATGACCGGAGGACCGCCTTGAAGAAGCGCCACACGCCAACCATTCGGTTCCATTTACTGCTTCCCGCCGCCGCGTTCGCCGTGGGTCTCGCCATCGCCGTCGCGGCCGGTTCGCCCAGCCGGCATTACAGCCGATCGGCAGAAGATCAAGCCGAACTGGTCTCAATCAGCGAGCGCGCCGAGCGTCTGCAGGCCTTCCAGCGTAACATCCGCAAGGCCAGCCTGAACACCGAAAGACCGGCCCGATTCGGCGGCTTCATCGGTCTCGTCGACCATGTCGAAACCGGCAACCGGCTGACCGTTGCGACCTCGGATGCAGAAGATCTGGTCCTGACGGTCGTCGAAGCTCGCAAAGTCGCCTCGCACCTGCGCGTTGCCTCGCCTGCATCGGCTGGCATGGACCTCTACCTCGTCTCCGGCCGGCTCGGCACGACCAGCGAGCTGACACAGGTGCTCGTCGGTGTCGCACACCCGAAACCTGCCGAGCATGCCGATTTGCCAGCCCCGGACCGGAGCCTTTGAGGGTAGACCTGAAACGGAACGCCTGAGGGCCGCCGCCAGTTGATTGTTCTGGTGCATGAACGCGACGCTCGATTGCCGATCGATTGACTGGCCATTGGAAAATCATTTTCAACGCAAGCGTTCCTGTTCTAGTCTCACACCGGCACAAACATTCGACAGTCCAGGAAACGCGTACATGCGTCTCAGCCCTCCGACCCTCCTGCTCTTCCTGATCTCGCTGATCCTGGCGGTGGTGGCGATGATCACGAAACTCGGCTACGTGCCCGTGCCACGCTATCTCCCGCACCAGGAATACTGGCTGGCCATTTCGGCCTACCTGGTCCTTTCGGTTGGTGTCATCTTCCGCGGCCTCTGAAAATTGCTTCGGCTGGCTGCGCGTTTGACGCGGTGCCCGCCCCGAAGCTACCAACGCCTGGTCTGTTGACTTGCGAGAGCAAACGCCGGCCAATGTCGCCCCGCGCCTGACCCCCTCCGGTCCAACCAAGATCATACACGAGACAGCCGATGACCCGCACCCAGGCTAACCTGATGCTGGTTGCGATAGCCGCCATCTGGGGACTGGCCTTCGTCTTTCAGAAGACGGCGATGGACGACATTGGCCCTTATACGTTCCTGGCGCTCAGGGCGCTGATCGCTGCCATCGTTCTCACGCCCATTGCGCTGCGCGAAAATGCCGGCCTTGCCGCCACTGCACCGGCCGGCTTCTGGTTGATCGCGATAGCCGGCGGCTTGAGCTTTTTCCTCGGCGGCATTCTGCAACAAATCGGCCTGGTCACGGCCACGGTGACCAACACAGGTTTCCTGACCGGGCTTTATGTCGTGATCACGCCACTGTTGCTGTGGCTGGCACTCCGCCGACCGCCTTCGCTAATCGTGTGGCTTGCGGTAATCCTGGCATTCGTCGGAACCTGGCTGCTCGGCGGCGGAACGCTCGCGGGGTTTTCGACCGGCGACTGGTTGGTGGTGATCTCATCGCTCTTCTGGTCGACCCACATCCTGGTGATCGAACATGCCGGGCGCTATGCTAGGCCAATCGGCTTTACCGCCGTGCAATTCGCCGTCGTTGCTGCAATTTCCGGATCGATTGCATTGGCGACAGAACCACTGACGACGGCTACCCTGATCGCCGCAGCACCTGAGATCGCCTATGTCGGCGTTCTTTCGAGCGCGCTCACGTTCACGCTGCTGGCCGTCGCCATGCGCCATGCACCGGCGGCCGAGGCGACGATCATCGTCAGCACGGAAACGGTCTTTGCCGCCCTTGCCGCCGCCATCCTGCTCGGTGAACGCCTGAGCTGGATCGGCTGGCTCGGCGCCGCCTTGATGTTTTCGGCAACCATCATCGTCCAGCTGGCATCGGCGCGATCCTCCGGCAGCGATGCATCGCCGTCGAACACATAGAGTTGTTAATAATTTACGGCATCCTGGAGCAATCCACGGCCAAGCGTTGTGGCGGCCCCACCGACTGCATGGCAGTATGACATCGGTCCATTCGGCGATATTGGCTTCAGATGCGCCGATTCAACTGGAAAGGTTGTTCATGCAGACCGCACTGCGCATGCTTGTGATCTCCGGCCTTTGCGCCGGCGGCATGGTTCTATCGTCGCCAGCCGCCGCCGGCTGCAGCGATGGTGCCGGTCCGGGAATGGATTGGTCCGGCTGCCGCAAGATGGCAAAGGTGCTGCAAGGCTACGACCTGACCGGCGCCAAATTCGCTCGCACTGATCTGACCCGCAGCAATTTCCAAGGCGCAAAGCTCGTCAAGGCCGATCTGTCGAAGGCCAATCTCACACACACCATCCTGCGTCGCGCCGATCTCAGCGAAGCCAATCTATCCGGCGTGTTCGGCACGCGTTCATATCTTGCCGAAGCGAAGTTCAAGGCGGCCAACTTGTCCAAGGCGGAACTGTTCCGCGCCAAGATGACGGCTGTTGATCTCAGCGCCGCCAATCTCAATGGCGCGCAATTGTCACGCGCCGACCTCACGGGCGCCAATCTCGATGGTGCAGACGCCCGCAACGTGAACCTGTCGCGTGCCAAACTCGGCCTCGCCTCGCTTGACAAGACCAATCTCGAAAACGCCTACCTCTACCGCACCGACCTCAGAGGCGTCGACCTCAGCAAGACGACCGGCCTCAACGAGATCCAATTGCGCGGCTCGTGTGGTGACAAGGAGACGAAACTGCCAACCGGCATAACGGCGCCGGACAACTGGCCGTGCAGGCTCGACTGAGGCTTGCAGGTGAATACCGGTTGACGGCGATCTTGCCACTCTCCAGGCACCACGCCATATTCGCGCCATGGCCCGTACCGCGAAATCCAAAACCAAGCCCGCTGCAAAGAAGGCCGCCGCGCGCGACACGACGCCGAAGGCGCGGCCATCGCGGGCCAAGTCCGGCAAGCCCGTGGCACCGCCGGCCGAAACTGCGGCCGGCACGCCCGGCTTCGGCGAGGCACCACAAGCAGGCTTCGAAGCGGGCGCGGCGACCGCCATGCTGCCGGCACTCAGGAGTGTCGCACCGCGGCCGGAGGACTTCTCCCCGTCAGCCTCGCTGAACGCCATCCTGGCCCGGCCCGAACAGCGCTCGGCAGCAGCCCAGGGCCTGCTCCAGCGCCAGCCGATGATCGCCTCGCATCCCTTGGTGTCGGGCGACATGCCGACGTTCATGCCGCATCGCCCGGAGCGGCCCGAAAAGAGCGAGGGCGGCGTCCGCCTCAAGATCCAGTCCAGCTACGAGCCGAAAGGCGACCAGCCGCAGGCGATCAAGGAACTGGTTGCCGGCGTCAATGCCTTCGAGCGCGATCAGGTCCTGCTCGGCGTCACCGGCTCGGGCAAGACCTTCACGATGGCACACATCATCGAGGCGACCCAGCGACCGGCCCTGATCCTGGCGCCCAACAAGACGCTGGCGGCCCAGCTCTACGGCGAATTCAGAAGCTTCTTCCCGGATAACGCGGTCGAGTATTTCGTCTCCTACTACGACTACTACCAGCCCGAAGCCTACGTACCGCGCACCGACACCTACATCGAGAAAGAAGCCTCGATCAACGAGCAGATCGACCGCATGCGCCATGCCGCAACGCGCGCGCTCCTCGAACGCGACGACGTCATCATCGTCGCCTCGGTGTCCTGCATCTACGGTATCGGCTCGGTCGAGACCTACACCGCGATGACCTTCGCGATCGAGGTCGGCGAGCAGATTTCACAACGTCAGTTGCTCGCCGATCTCGTCGCCCTGCAGTACCGGCGCAACGACGGCAACTTCCACCGCGGCACATTCCGGGTGCGCGGCGACACGGTCGAAATCTTCCCCGCCCACCTCGAAGACCGCGCCTGGCGCGTCTCGATGTTCGGCGACGAAATCGAGACGATTACCGAATTCGACCCGCTGACTGGCGCCAAGACCGACGAACTCAAACTCGTCAAGGTCTATGCCAACTCGCACTACGTGACACCGAAGCCGACGCTGCAGCAGGCCATCAAGCAGATTAAAGTCGAACTCAAGCAGCGCCTCGAGGAACTCCACAACGCCGGAAAATTACTCGAAGCCCAGCGCCTCGAGCAGCGCACCGTGTTTGACATGGAGATGATGGAGGCAACCGGCTCGTGTGCCGGCATCGAGAACTACTCGCGCTATCTCACCGGCCGCCGCCCCGGCGACCCGCCGCCGACCTTGTTCGAATACCTGCCCGACAATGCCCTGGTGATGGTCGATGAAAGCCACGTCACCGTGCCCCAGGTCGGCGGCATGTTCCGCGGCGACTACCGGCGCAAGGCGACGCTCGCCGAGTACGGCTTCCGCCTGCCCTCCTGCCTCGACAACCGCCCCTTGCGCTTCGAGGAATGGGACGCGATGCGCCCGCAAACCGTCTACGTCTCAGCCACGCCCGGCGGCTGGGAACTGGAACAGACCGGCGGCGTCTTCACCGAACAGATCATCCGCCCGACCGGCCTCACCGACCCGATCGTCGAGGTCCGACCGGCCACGACCCAGGTCGACGATCTCCTCGACGAAGTCCGCCAGGTGATCGCCGCAGGCTACCGCACGCTTGTGACAACACTGACCAAGCGCATGGCCGAGGACCTGACCGAGTACCTGCACGAACAGGGCATCCGCGTGCGCTACATGCACTCCGACATCGAGACGCTGGAGCGCATCGAAATCATCCGCGACCTGCGGCTTGGCGCCTTCGACGTGCTGATCGGCATCAACCTGCTGCGCGAGGGCCTCGACATTCCCGAGTGCGCGCTGGTCGCGATCCTCGATGCCGACAAGGAAGGTTTCCTACGTTCCGAGACCTCGCTGGTCCAGACCATCGGCCGCGCCGCGCGCAACGTCGACGGCCGCGTCCTGCTCTATGCCGACCACATGACCGGCTCACTCGAGCGCGCCATTGCCGAGACCGAGCGCCGCCGCGAAAAGCAGATCGCCTGGAACGAAGCGAACGGCATCACGCCTGCCTCGATCCGCAAGGACATCGCCGACATTCTCTCGAGCGTCTACGAACAGGACCACGTCACCGTCGATGCCGGCCATGCCGAGGGCGACGGCGAGGAGGCACTCGTCGGCCACAATCTGCAGGCCGTCATCGAAAACCTCGAAGAACGCATGCGCGCCGCCGCCGCCGACCTCGACTTCGAAGAAGCCGCCCGCCTGCGCGACGAGGTCAAACGCCTGCGCGAGACCGAACTCGCCATCGCCGCCGACCCACTCGCCCGCCAGGCAACCGTCGAGGAAACTGCCGGCAGCTTCGAGGGGGAACGCAAGTATGGTGATGCAGCCAATCTGCCCAAGGCTGCCAAAGGCAAAGGACGCAGTCGCACATCCGACCGGCCTGAGAGCACAAAAAACCGCCCGCGCAAGCCGACCCTCGACGAGATGACCGTGGGACGCACCGAGGTCCCACTCGGCGCTGCGCCGCCGGTCTCACGGCAGCGACTCGGCAGAACCATCGAGGTCGGCGACAACGGCAGCGTCCAGAAAAAGACTCGCCGGGGAAGACCGAAGAAGACGGGACGGCCGGGGGCGTAGTCTTGCCGGGCGAGGCCCGGAGGCGTGTCTGTTTGGCAGAGATTGCGGTCATGGGCAGCGGACGTTGCCAAGCGGAAAGAGCGAACCGCCAAATGGCCGTTCGATAATTGAGAGCTGACATCAGCAGCATCATTTGCTGATCAATGCGCAGAGGAAAAGAGCGTCAAACAGGATGGTGGAGAGATGTGAGCAACCTTCCTCTTTACCCTTGATTTTAAAATTATTTTATGGTTAACGAAGCGCTCATTTGATCTAGAACTGGTCCCTGCGACCTCTTAGACGAGCATGTTTGATGAATGATAAACCTGACCTCGTCGTCAAGCTGATGGCTGGCGACACTCTTATTGACCAATCAATGGATGTTGGTTTGTGGCAGCGAGTACTGGCTGAGATTCGGGGTGTTGCACCTCCGGTAATTTCGAATAATCCACCAGCTCCAGTTGTTGGGGGGCCTGAAACTCCTTCGAAGCGTCAAGGAACCGGATCGACGATCGATTCTTTTGCGACCGAGCTAGGGGTCACGACCGAGGAGTTGGAGGGTGGGCTCGGGCCGAGTACGGAGCCGCCATTCATTTCTCTGGATGATCGTAGCTGGGAAACGCTCAAAAAAAATACGGGTAAGCGAGGCCCAGGCGCAGTATCACCTGCTGTTCTTGCGGCGACAGCACTAACGTTTTGGCGGACGCATGCGCAATTTGACGAGGTGACCCTTCAGATGGTGCGTGCCTCTCTCCAAACGATTCACCTCGATGATGCAAACGCCTCTAGGTCAATTGGAAACTGCGACTGGCTCCAAAACAGAGGAGGTCGGCTGATTCCGCATCCCGCCAGGAAGAGTGCAGGCCGGCAATTGCTGAAAGCTTATTGCAAAGGGGAGCCGCCCACTGATGCGGCTTAAGTAGAGAATGCTCACCGACAGCGAACTGGTGATCCAAGCGCGGGAACTGGCCAAGCAAGGCCAGCGGCTTCCCTGTCCTACTACTGCTCGCGCATGTCCAACAACCAGCGCAGACAAGAGCGATATCCGAGAAGGCAATCGAGATTGGGTTCCGGCAAATGAAAGATTGGAATGTCAGCAGAGTACTGGCGTCAGCTGACAAAGCCAACTTAGTGACCAAGCGGCTAGACGGCTGGCTGCTATTGAAACCTGGAAATGATGTCCTGAAGGAATGCGGTGTTGATCTTACTGTAAAGTCGCAAGTCAAAGCGTCTGATAGTGTGGTGCCGCGCGAACTCGTGGCTGACACTCGCGGTTACATTGAAAAGGTAGCGGCGCAGATCAATGGCAGTTACGACAACCAGCTTTACGATTGTTGCGCCGTGATGTGTCGTAGGCTCATCGAAACTCTCATCATCGAGGTGTATGAATCGGAAGGATGTGCAAACGAGATCAAGGGCGCAGACGGCCATTTTCACATGCTCAACGGCCTGTTGAGCGTGCTACTGAAAGATGGAAAGTTCAATCTGGGCCGTAACTCGCGCCGCGGCTTAAAGGAACTGAAGGAGCTCGGAGACAAGTCAGCGCACAGCAGGATGTTCAATGCACGTCTGTCCGACATCGACCACCTCAAGGCAGACTTACGTACGGCTGCGGAAGAGCTGCTCCATCGTGCGAAGCTTGTCTAGTGGCGGTTTTTGCGAACCCTGTCGATGCCTCTAATCACCGAAGAGGCGAGAGCTGTTGGACAGGTCCGTAACACTCAAAAAAGTTCGATAAACACTCAAACTGTGGACGCAATGTCCCAGAGGGTGTGTGAGAACGTGCCGTCATTCGGCCGGCCATTCGAGTACTTCGGTGACGCGCAGCAATTTGGTGTTTTTCTTCTCAAATCTCTTTGCAACGGCGTTGTGGGCCGCAGATTGCATTCTCTGACACGGTTATCGCCGCAAACCGCGATAATAGGGCCGCGATGGCCTTGATCAGTTCCGTCGTTCCGACAATCGAGATCACGCGCATCATGTTGTAGGCGAGGACATGGAGCGACATTTCGGTGGCAACGTGTTTGAGCGTTCGCATTTTGAAGTGGGTCGCACCCATCCACGCTTTGATCGTACCGAAGGGATGCTCGGCCGTCTCGCGGCGCGTCGCCATCTTATCCGGGTTTTCTTCAAGGCGCTGTTGCACACGCTCCAGGACATCTTGGCGTTCCCATCGTGAGATACGGCGCTCCTTGCCCGGCGTGCAGTGGTGCTTAACCGGACATGTTTCGCAGGCGGTTGTCCAATAGCGATGAAGAACCTTGCCGCCTTCCTTGCGTGTCATTCGATACGTGAGATGCTGGCCTGCCGGACAAATGTATATGTTCTTTTCGGCATCATAGATGAACGCACTGCGGTCGAATCGGCCATCTGCCTTGGCGTTCGAGGTTTTGGGTTTAGGCAGCGTCACCGTGATGTCATCGTCTTCGCAGGCAACGATCTCCTCGCCCTTGTAGTAGCCTTTGTCGGCAACCGCATCGAGCGTCTCAACGCCGAGCGCATCCCGCGCCTGATTGGCCATATCTGATAGTGCATTGCGGTCCGATCCGATGTTGGTCACCTCGTGGGCAACGATCAGGTGATGCTCGGTCTCGACGGCACTTTGCACGTTATAGCCAATGACACGGGGATGCCGGCTGGTGATCGCCATAGAACGTGCATCGGGGTCTGTTTCCGAGATCTGGTTGACGCCCGTACGGTCCATCTCGGCTTGAACCTCAGCCAACTTGTCGGCTTCCTTCTTGAGCCACGCAATCTTGTCGATGACACGCTTGATCTGCGTATCGCTCACCGGCATGCCGGTAGCAGAGTGCACGTCGTCGGCGCGATCGAGTTCCGACAAGTAGCGCTGAATGCGTTCATCGATCTCCTTGAAGCGCTTGCGCAGTTTCTCGCGTGTGAAATTCTTGGCCTTGGCATTCACAGCCTTGAACTTACTGCCGTCGATAGCAACGCTGTCGCTGCCCAGCAGATTGATATCGCGGCACAGCGCAACAAACTGTCGGCATACATTGCGGATGGCAGGCCCGTTGTCTTTGCGGAAATCGGCGATCGTTTTGAAGTCTGGCTTCAGTGAACCGGTCAGCCAGACAAGTTCGACATTGCGACCGCACTCACGTTCCAGCCGACGCGAAGATTGGACCTGATTGAGGTAGCCATAGACGTAGATCTTGAGCATCGTCGCCGGATGATAACCGGGTCGGCCGGTGGCTTCTGGCACGACATCAAAGCCAAGTGCGCTCAAATCCAGTGCATCAACGAAGGCATCAATCGCGCGAGCCGGATTGTCATCGCTGACATAGTCATCCAGCCGTTCAGGAAACAGCGTCGCCTGGTTGCGATCAGAACCCTCGATGAACCGCTTCATGATCCGCCCCCGCAGAGAATCAATGGGACGACCCTATCACGTTCGGCAGACTACGTTTTCACACGCCCTCTCCCAGAAAACAGACATCTCCAAAAGCTTTCTCGTCTTAGTTGAGTTCATGTCCTCTATGTCCTCAACTGGGATCTTGCACCAAACCTTCCTCACCCGCTCCGTCATTCCCGCGCAGGCGGGAACCCAAGTGCGGCTCGACACGTGAGGTGTTTCGGAAACGCTCGGACCCATGCGACACGACGACAAAGAACCCTGCGTCTATATTCTCGCCAGCCGGCCGAATGGAACGCTCGGCACTTGGGTTCCCGCCTACGCGGGAATGACGAAGAGTTGGGTGCCGGGCATGTGCAATACCGCGTGCCTGATGGGTAGGCGCCGTATGGGATCGTTCACAGCGACGACGATTGTCGGCTTCCAAAAGTGACATCATCTCCACGTCGAGATCGCGCTCATCGCAAAACGGATATGTTCGACGCGGGCAACGCGATATCAATCATGATGAGATCAACGTCCCCTCCTGGGATCTTGCACCCAACATCCCGTCTCGCACCGCCTGCCCGGCGCCACCAAACCTTCCTCCCACACTCCGTCATTCCCGCGTAGGCGGGAACCCAAGTGCGGCTCGACACGCGAGGTGTTTCGGATGCGCTCGGACCCATGCGACACGACGACAAAGAACCCTGCGTTTATATTCTCGCCAGCCGGCCGAATGGAACGCTCGGCACTTGGGTTCCCGCCTACGCGGG
>CBDCZF010000030.1:0-92523 GCA_965224225.1 Hyphomicrobiaceae bacterium | reverse complement strand
TGGCGGAACAAAACCGAGGTAGGCATGGCGGCAAAGCCGGTAGAGGTCGTGCGCACGGTGGGGGAGTTGCGCAAAATCGTGCGGCAGTGGCGCAGCGAAGGGCTCAAAGTGGCGCTGGTGCCGACCATGGGGGCCCTGCACGAAGGCCATCTGTCGCTTGCCCGCGAGGGGCTTGCCCGTGCCGACCGGTGCGTCGCGTCGATCTTTGTCAATCCGGCGCAGTTTTCACCGGAGGAGGATTTCAGCACCTACCCGCGCACGTTCGAGGATGATCTCGCCAAGTTTGCAAATGTCGGCGGGCATTTGATCTGGGCGCCGACGGCGGGCGAAATGTATCCCGAAGGCTTCGCCACGCGGGTTGCTCCGGAGGGTGCAGCGCTCGGCCTCGAAACCGATTTCAGGCCACACTTTTTCGGCGGGGTGGCAACCGTGTGCTGCAAGCTCTTCACGCAGGTGCTGCCCGATTATGCGATGTTCGGTGAAAAGGACTACCAGCAGCTCGCGGTCGTTACGCAAATGGTGCGCGATCTCGATCTGCCGCTCGAAATCATCGGCTGTGAAACCATACGCGAGGCGGACGGCCTCGCGATGAGCTCGCGCAATGCCTACCTGTCGGCTGACGAACGGGCCAAGGCGACGCTGATCTATCAGACCATCAACCAGGTCGGTGAGAGTGTCGCCAAGGGTGATGCGATCGATACGGCCGCCAAGGCGGGTGAACAGGCCCTCAGAGACGGCGGTTTCGACCCGGTGGACTACGTTGCGGTGCGTGATGCCGGGACGCTGGCCCCGGTGACGTCGTTAGACGGCCGGCCGCTGCGCGTTCTCGCCGCTGCCTGGCTCGGCTCGACGCGGCTGATCGACAACGTAGCGGTCCCAATGCCCAGGAGTTAGTTTGCCAACGGCCACAGGCGGGCCGCACCGCGCACGCCGCTGGAGTCGCCCCAACGCGGCGGGCGCAGGTTCACCGATGGCTGGTCGGTGAACAAGTGCGGACGGATGGCATCCGGCAGGTCGCGATAGAGATGAGCGCAGTTCGAGAGCCCGCCACCCAGGACGATGACTTCCGGATCGAAGATGTTGATCACGTGAGCGAGGCCGCGCGCGAGCCTGCTCGTGTGAATCGCAAGGAGTGCCCGGGCATCGTCACTACCGGTTTCGGCGAGGGCGGTGATTTCGCTGACCGAGGCCCGATTACCGGTCAGAGCGCCAAATTGCGCTTCGAGGGCTGGGCCTGAGATCCAGGCTTCCAGGCAGCCGCGGCGGCCGCACCAGCACTTGGGACCCGGCCACTCATGAGCCTCGGGCCAGGGTAGCGGATTGTGGCCCCACTCGCCGGCAATGGCGAGCGGGCCGTCGAGCAGCCGGCCGGCGATCACCACCCCGCCGCCGCAGCCGGTTCCGAGAATAACGCCGAACACGCTGGCCGCGCCGTGCGCGGCGCCATCGGCTGCTTCCGACAGCGCGAAACAGTTGGCGTCGTTGGCCAGACGCACCGGCTGTCCAAGCCGGGCTTCGAGGTCGTGGCCGAACGGGCGGCCATTGAGCCAGGTCGAGTTGGCATTTTGCACGAGGCCGGTCCGCTTCGCGATCGAACCGGGCATGGCGACGCCGATCGTCTGGCTATGGACGTTCCCGCCGCCAACCAGGTCGCCGAGATCCGAGACGAGCCCGGCGATTGCATCGATCGTTGCCTGGTAATCGTTGCGCGGTGTCGGACGGCGCAATGGGCCAGCGAGCACGCGGTCGTCAGGCCCGAGGGCCAGGGCCTCGATTTTCGTTCCGCCGAGATCAATGCCTATGCGCATCGTCATGCGTCTCTCGTTGGCGACGTCTGCCGCCCATCAGACCGACGTGATCGGTGGCCTCAGACCACGTTCGGCGGCAAGATTGAGATCAGCGCGGGCGATATCCTCAGGCGGTACGCCTTCGTTGGCTGCAAACGCAAGCAGCATGGCTTCGTTGCCAAGCAGATACTGCAATACTGCGCCAAGCAATTCCGGCGACTGCGCAGCGGCCCTCAGATCGTCCGGCGTGAGGCCGGTCTCGGCCAGGAACCTTTGCAGATAACTCGGTTCACTCAGAATGAACGTCAGGGCGCGCAATGCGAGCGTTTCGGCAAGCTCGCGTTGGTGCTGGTTATGGTTTCGTTCAGCCATGGCTCATTGTGGCACGCGGCCAGGTGTTTTCCGACCCCGCCGACTGCAACTTAAGCTGTTAGTTACTGCTCGTTGTGCACAGTGGCGACCTGTCGGATCGATCGAATCGCGGCATGCAGGGGCGGTTCGAAACATTACTTGGTTATGCGATGGCCTATCAGGAGTCCACAAGAGATGTGCTTGCCACGTCGCCGGCTGCCAAGCGGCGGACAAAGCGAGTCATGATCGTGGAGGACAACGAGCTCAACATGAAGCTCTTCCACGATCTCCTGGAGGCGCACGGCTATCAGACGATCCAGACACGCAACGGCAAGGATGCGATGGAGTTGGCACGGCGCCATCGGCCGCATCTGATCCTGATGGATATCCAGTTGCCCGAGGTATCCGGTCTCGAGGTCATCCGCTGGCTCAAGGATGACGCCGAACTCAGCGCCATCCCGGTGATCGCGGTGACGGCCTACGCCATGAAGGGCGACGAGGAACGTATTCGGCAGGGCGGCTGCGAAGCCTACATATCGAAACCGATCTCCGTATTCGGCTTCATCGATACAGTGCGGGAATTCATCGGTGAGGCAGCCTAGCGCCTCCCGGCAACGTTAGTAGTAGTGCGTGGAGTACGGGTTGAATGACCGCACGGGTTCTGGTTGTCGATGATATTCTGGCCAACGTGAAGCTTCTCGAAGCGCGTCTGCAGGCGGAATACTTCGAAGTGCTGACGGCATTCAGCGGTGCTGAAGCGCTGGATGTTTGTGCACGCGAACGCGTCGACGTCGTGCTACTCGACGTAATGATGCCGGGCATGGACGGTTTCGAGGTCTGCGCACGCCTGAAAGGGCAGCCCGAGACCCAGGACGTGCCGGTCATCATGGTCACGGCACTCGACCAGCCCTCCGACAAGCTGCAGGGACTTGAAGCGGGCGCAGACGACTTTCTGACCAAGCCGGTCGACGAAATCGCACTGATCACGCGCGTCAAGAACCTCGCACGCCTCAAGATGCTCGACGATGAGATGGCGCTCAGAGCGACAACCGGCGACCAGATGAGCCGGGACCGCGCCGCTTCGGCCGCCATATCACATGAGGTCCAGAACGGCCGGCTGCTCCTTGTTGACGATCATCCGCGCTCGATCGCCCGCAACCTCGACACGCTGTCGAAGGTTCACGATGCATTCGTCGAGCGCGATCTCGCGAGCGCATTCCAGCTGGTTTCGGAGTTCAGCTTCGACCTGGTGATCATCAGCCTCGGCCTGCAAAACGCCGATGGGCTCAGGCTGTGCAGCCAGATTCGCTCGTCGGAGCGCACGCGGCATCTGCCGATCATCATCCTGGTCGATCCGGGCGATGAGTCGCGGCTGCTGCGTGGCCTCGACATGGGCGTCAACGATTACGTCATCCGGCCAGTCGACCGCCACGAGCTTTTGGCGCGCGTGCGCACCCAGATCCGACGCAAGCGCCACTCGGATTTCCTGCGCAACCGCCTCGAACAGAGCGTCGAACAGGCAGCCACGGACCCGCTGACCGGCCTTTATAACCGGCGCTACATGGAAACCCACCTCAACGGCCTCCTGCAGGAAGCCAAAGCGGAGGGGCGCGACCTGTCGATCCTGATCACCGACATCGACCACTTCAAGCGCATCAACGATACCTACGGGCACGATGCCGGCGATACGGTTCTGCAGGACTTTGCAACCCGGTTGCGGCGTCATACCCGCGGTATCGACCTTGCCTGCCGGTTTGGCGGCGAGGAATTCATCGTGATCATGCCGGACACCGACATCGAAGTTGCCCGCCATGTCGGCGAACGCCTGCGTGAATGCATTGCCGAAGCACCGTTCGCGATCAATTCGCAGACCAGTATTAACGTCACCGCGAGTGTTGGATTGGCCACACTCTCGCAACCAAATGATTCGACCACCAGCCTATTCAAGCGTGCTGACAACGCTCTCTATGCCGCCAAGCGCGGCGGCCGCAACCGGGTCGAGTGCGAGGCTGCATGACGGCATCACCCCGTTGATTCTGAAATAGTTTTTCTGACAGAAGACAAATATGGACGAGCTCGGCCGGAAAAGAGGCAGCATTTGTGCAGTCAAATCGGCCTTCGCTGAGCGACAAACGCTAACGCATTGATTATTCAAGATGAACGGATTTTTCTGCCGTAAACTGCCACCGCTAGCCGGGGATGCATTGTCGGCGTCTGTAGCCGGGACGCTAACAACTTACGACTGCATTCGAATCACGCTTTTCATAGTTGTCAAGTGGTCGGCGTAATACTACAGTTGAAAAGTGCCTGCCCGCAGTTGGCGCATGGGCGGGGGCTCCGAAATTTCGTCGTGCCAAGATCGACTTCAGGTCCGCCGCATCAATCCTGATGAAGCTCTTGGCCGAGCGCCACCGTAACAGGTGGCGGCAACCGAGTGGACATCGACGCCCTCTTTGATGTCTGCTTGGTCTCAGGCCAGGAGAACAGACGGCTCAGATCTACCCCGCTGCTGAGTTCCGCCTGAGTCTCCTGGCCATACCCTCCCGAAGGACTCTGAAAGTAGCCTCGCCCGTTCGCAGGCGCGCGCAACCCATCAGGCAACAACTGCACTTCGGCAGTCATGCTGCTAGATCGTTTCCGATTTGCCTCGGAAACAATCTCGCTTCAATTTCGCTCGCGGCTATTCCTCGCTTGCGCTCGGGCCTCCGCTGGGGCGGCGCTAAGCGCCGGGCCTCGTTCGAGGCCTTTAGCGTTTCCGACAGGGCCGGAAACGCTCCAGCAGGTTGCTTGCGCACGTCTAACGCGCATAGAGCCGAACTACTTGATTTTTGCTTCCTTGAATTCGACGTGCTTGCGCGCAATCGGGTCGTACTTGCGAAAACTCATCTTCTCGGTCTGGTTCCGAGGATTCTTCTTAGTTACATAAAAAAAACCGGTTCCGGCGGTGGAAAGCAGTTTGATCTTCTGAGTAACTGGCTTGGCCATTGCGCAATCCTAAACGTCTCGTCGAGCGGTGCCTTCCCCTCGGCGGGCGAAGGCTGGCGGAATGTACTCCTCCGTCCCGCGGTGTCAAGCATACAACAAGATAGAACACCATGGCGCTCCGTATCTAAATGATACGACCGGTAACGTCAGGTTAACCAGAACAGTTCATCATCACCTCAAGTCCAATCAGATTGCATGTCATCCGGGCATGCAGCCGACGGTTAGCTCGAGGGCAGTCACGATGAATTCTTTTGCAAAGGTCGGCTTGGCAATCGCCGCGGCCACACTCACATCCGTATCGACAATGTCGGGGGCTTTGGCCGGCGGTTGGCTCGACCGGGGGGCAGGAGCACTGCGCGGTTCGCTCAAGGATGGGCCGGGCATTCAGCATCGCGGCGGCGTCAACCGCTGCTATGTTCGTGCCGATGTCGGCTATTCGGTTTCCGGTGAACCGGTCGTCAACTGGCCGGTGACGAGCTACGATGCGGGCACGGGCTCGTTCGTATATTTGGGCCACGGCGTGGCGAATGAGACCATGGACAACGGCTGGGTCGGCGAGTTCGGCGGCGGCTGCGGCTCCGGTTCGCGCGGCCTGCGCGGCGACGTAACGTTCGGCTATCGCGGCAAGCGCGGCGTTGACGGCGAACCGCACGAATATGTGCCGGGTCCGGGTGGTCCGCCGATCGATGATCCCCTGCACACGGCGGTGACCAACTATACGGTGATGTTCAACGCCTATTATGACTTCGGTAAATGGCACAATTTCGTGCCCTACGTCGGCGCCGGCATCGGTGTCGCCTATAATGAAGTCGAGGAGGTCTACTTCACCGGCAACCCGTTCCTCGTCAACCGCATCCAGGGCAACGCAGACATTGACCTTGCCTGGCAGCTCTCAGCCGGTGCCGCCTACCAGATCTCGGATCGCGCGGTTCTCGATATGGGCTATCGCTTCATCCATCTCGGCGATGCCCGCTCAGGCCGGGTCGACAGCGCGCGCTTCGTCAATCCGCGGGTCAGGATCTCCGACATCCACGCTCACGAGTTCAAGGTCGGCTTGCGCTACCACCTGCCCAACTGATGGCACACGGCCCCAGCGCCAGCAGGCGGCCGGACAGACACGAACCCGAAGCCGGCCCAAGAGGCCGGCTTTTTTACGTCCGCTGAGGCCGACAAGGCTTGCGAGCTATTGATTTTCGCGTGCCATGCCAGATATATGGGCGCCTGCCCTGACGTCGCTCGGGGATCGGGCCAATACGACCGGTCAGGCAAGCGGGCCTGTCGTTTGGCAATTCATATGCAGATATCCAGTTTGTGACGCCCTGCCCGCCGCCCTGCAGCTCGCGCGGCTAGGTCCGCTACGGGCCACATGGCGGACAATGCCTCACAAAACTGGCCAACCCGGAAGTGGCGGGCGTGGTGGAATTGGTAGACACGCCAGATTTAGGTTCTGGTGGCTTCGGCCGTGGGGGTTCAAGTCCCTCCGCCCGCACCATTGACCGGGTGCCCGTTGAATTGAGTGGAATGCAGCTGAAGGGACGCCGTCGGGCGTTTGTTTGAGATCAATGCAGGTAACGGAAACAAGTGCCGAAGGCCTCAAGCGCGAAATCCAGGTCGTGCTTGGAGCCGATGAACTAACCGGTCGCCGCGACAAGCGCATCGAGGAGATCAAGGACCAGGTCCAGATCAAGGGCTTTCGCCGCGGCAAAGTGCCGGCAGCCCACCTGAAGAAGGTGTTCGGCCGACAGTTCATGGCCGAGGTCCTGCAGGAGGCGATCGAGGAAAGCAGCCGCCAAGCGCTCGACGACCGCGGTGAGCGACCGGCCCTACAGCCGAAGATCGACTTTCCCGAGGATGACAACACGATCGAAACGGTGATGGCCGGCAAGTCCGACCTGTCCTTTCAGATGAGCTACGAGATCATCCCGAATTTTACAGTCGTCGACTTCGAGAGCATCGAACTCGAGCGCCTGGTTGCCGATGTTGAAAGCGATGAGATCGACAAGGCGGTCGACCAACTTGCCGAACGCAACGTCAATTACGAGGCGGTCAGCGATGAAGAGGCTGTCGACGGCTACAAGCTGACGATTGATTTCGAAGGCAAGATAGACGGCGAGCCGTTCGAAGGCGGAACGTCCGAGGGGATCGATCTGGTGATCGGCCAGGGCGGCTTCATTCCGGGCTTCGAAGACGGCCTCAAGGGTGCCAAGGCGGGCGAGGAACGCACCGTCAATGTCACGTTTCCCGAGGAATATCCGGTCGACACGCTCAAGAGCAAGGCAGCCGAGTTTGCCGTCACCGTCAAGGAAGTGGGCAAGCCGCAGAAGCCCGAAATCGACGATGAGTTCGCCAAAACGCTTGGTGCCGACGATCTTGCCAAGTTGCGCGAAATGATCTCCGAGCAGATGGCGCGGGAATACGAGCAGGTTTCGCGCATGAAACTGAAGCGTGCCCTACTGGACGTGCTCAATGAGCGCCACGATTTCGAATTGCCGCCCACCCTCGTCGACTCCGAGTTCGACGGCATCTGGGGGCAGGTGACGCGCCGCATGGAACAGGCCGACAGCAGCTTCGAGGATGAAGGCAAATCCGAAGAGGAGATGCGTAAGGAATACCGCGACATCGCCGAACGCCGCGTGCGGCTGGGGCTGGTACTCGGTGAAATCGGCGACAAAGCCGAAATCGAAGTTTCTCAGGACGAACTGCGCCAGGCACTGTTCAACGAGGCCCGCCAATATCCGGGCCAAGCCAAGGACGTCTATGATTTCTACGAAAAGACGCCCGGTGCGATCGCCCAATTGCGTGCTCCGATCTTCGAGGACAAGGTCGTGGACCACATCATTGCGGGCGCAAAGATCAGCGATCGCAAGGTGAGCGCCGAGGAGCTTGCCAAGCCGCTGCCCGAAGATGAAGAAGATGAAGTCCCGGCCGGTGGCGAGAGCAGTGGCGGCGGCGAACAGGGAAGCAACGGCTAACCTGATGAATTGACATCCCGCGTCCGGATGCGTGAATCGTCCGTGGGCAACTCAGTGTTTTCACCGGGTTCAGCGTCATCACCGGTTGGAGCGGCGCGAGCGAATCCTTATGTTCATGCCACCTGCCTAATGAGTCGGGATCCAAGTGCGGTTCCGGCCCAGTTCACCGCCCGTCCTGAAAGGTCTTCCGCGATGTTTGATCCCGTCAACACCATTACGAGCACGTTCTGGCCGACCGTTATCGAGCAAAGCGCGCGCGGTGAGCGGCCCTACGATTTGCCCTCGCGCATGCTGCGCGACCGGATCATCTTTGTCACGGGCGCTATTGAAGATCACATGGCCACATCGATCTGCATGCAGCTTCTGTTTCTCGAATCCGAGAACCCGAAGAAAGAGATCTCGATGTACATCAATTCGCCGGGCGGCGTAGTGACATCAGGCATGGCGATCTACGACACCATGCAGTTCATCAAGCCGCCGATCGCGACGTTGTGCATCGGCCAAGCTGCCTCGATGGGCTCCCTACTGCTCGCCGCCGGTGCCAAGGGCATGCGCTACGCGCTCAATAATGCGCGCATCATGGTCCACCAGCCATCGGGCGGATTCCAGGGACAGGCATCAGATATCGAGCGGCATGCCGAAGATATCGTAAAGATGAAGCGCCGCCTAAACGAAGTTTATGTGCAGCACACTGGTCAGCCTTACGAAACTATCGAGAGCACTCTTGATCGAGACTACTTCATGACATCTGATCAAGCCAAAGAATTCGGCTTGATTGACCAGGTTCTTACCAGTCGTGACGACATCTCTACCGCCGAGGACGCAGAAAATTCCAAGGGTTCGTCTTCCTGAGAAGGGCGGCGCGGCAGAGATGTTGCCGGACTGTTAACCAAAAATTTGTCGCAGCCGGCGCAAGCTGTTGATTCGTAACGTGACGTTGAAGTTGGTCCGTGCATAGTCGGCATCAAATCGTGATTTCGCCGCGCTTGCCGTTCATGCTCGGTCTTGTCACAGTGGTTGCAAGCGATTTTGTTGTTGCCGAAGTGCCCAACTCAGCGGTGCGTGAATGGTAAATGGCAATCCGGCCTTGATCCGCCTCGCCGACGCATGCTGAGATTGGCTGATGCGGCGCAAAACGGACAGGCGTGCCGGGATCTAAATTCCGGGATGCCGGAGCAGGGGTTGACCGCTGACGGTTGTGGTTGCGTCAACTGAAAATGCATCAAGGGCCATACAGGCCGGCGATTTGGTGCAATAGTCGGTGGACGGGTCGAAAAGGAATAAGAGAACCGGATGGCGAGTCAGGAAAAAAACACCCTCTACTGTTCGTTCTGCGGCAAAAGCCAGCATGAGGTGCGCAAGCTGATTGCTGGACCGACGGTGTTCATCTGCGATGAATGCGTCGAGTTGTGCATGGACATCATCCGGGAGGAGAACAAGAGCACACTGGTCAAGTCGCGCGACGGCGTGCCGACACCAGAAGAAATCAAAGGCGTGCTCGATTCCTACGTGATCGGCCAGGACTACGCCAAGCGGGTGCTCTCTGTCGCCGTCCACAATCACTACAAGCGCCTCAACCACGCCGCCAAGAATTCGGACGTCGAACTGGCAAAATCTAACATCCTGCTGGTCGGCCCGACAGGCTGCGGCAAGACGCTGCTCGCCCAGACGCTGGCCCGGATCCTCGACGTGCCGTTCACGATGGCCGATGCGACGACCCTCACCGAAGCCGGCTACGTCGGCGAGGATGTCGAAAACATCATCCTGAAGCTGCTGCAGGCGGCCGACTACAACGTCGAGCGCGCGCAGCGCGGCATCGTCTATATCGATGAGGTCGACAAGATCTCGCGCAAGTCGGACAATCCGTCGATCACGCGTGATGTGTCCGGCGAGGGCGTGCAGCAGGCGTTGCTCAAGATCATGGAAGGCACGGTCGCGAGCGTACCGCCGCAGGGTGGGCGCAAGCATCCCCAGCAAGAGTTTCTGCAGGTCGATACGACCAACATCCTGTTCATCTGCGGTGGCGCCTTCGCCGGCCTCGACAAGATCATCTCGGCGCGTGGCAAGGGCACCTCGATCGGGTTTGCCGCCCAGGTCATGGACCCCGATGACCGGCGGACCGGCGAAATCCTGCGCAAGGTCGAACCGGAAGACCTGTTGCGCTTCGGCCTGATCCCGGAATTCATCGGCCGCATGCCGGTGCTCGCAACGCTTGAAGACCTCGATGAAGAGGCCCTGGTCGAAATCCTGACCGCACCGAAGAACGCGCTGGTCAAGCAGTATCAGCGCCTGTTCGAGATGGAAGACATCAAGCTCACGATCACACAGGACGCCCTAAAGTCGATTTCGCGCAAGGCGATCGAACGCAAGACCGGTGCGCGCGGATTGCGCTCGATCATGGAAGGCATTCTGCTTGATACGATGTTCGAACTGCCCGGCCTCAAAGGCGTTGAAGAGGTCGTGATCGGGCCTGAAGTGGTCGAGGGCGGGGCCAAGCCGCTGAAGATTTATACCGAACGAGCCGAGGAAAAGGAAACCTCGGCTTAGAAGGGCGCTGGTCGATCGGGCACTACTATTGGTGGCCTGGATGTTGGGTCAAGTGCATGTCAGCCGCATCAGATCGCGGGTTCTGCGATTAACACTGTCCGGTGCGGTGTATGGCGTATTCGTGGAATGCCATTGGGTGCCTGAGGCACAGTTGCGTGAAGCTTGAAATGACTGGCTTTGCGCCTGCTTTGTCTTAGTGTGGTCACGGGCCGGTGCCAGCGTCTTCCTGCCAAGCGTCGGCGTTCGTCGATCAACCACTTGTTTCGGAGCCGCTCGATCCCGACATGATGGGACGAGTGGTATATAGCTGCGGGTCATGCGGCGCGGACCGGATTTACCATCGACCAGTCAGGCCGGAACGGTAGATCCAATTCGAAGCTTCGGCTGCATGGCTCGGCTGCGACGAGATTGAGAGATGTCATGAGCGAGAAATCAAAATCACAATCGACTGCTGATAGCGAACGTTATCCGGTCCTGCCGCTGCGAGATATCGTCGTGTTCCCGTATATGATCGTGCCGCTGTTCGTCGGCCGGGAGAAGTCGATCAACGCGCTCGAAGAAGTCATGCGCGCCGACAAGCACATCTTGCTGGCCGCGCAAAAGAACGCCGCTGACGATGACCCTGATATCGATGCGATCTACGATGTCGGCACGCTTGCTTCCGTGCTGCAATTGCTGAAACTGCCGGACGGCACGGTCAAAGTGCTGGTCGAAGGCACCTCGCGGGCGCGGATTACGGGCTTCACCGAGAATGACGATTATTTCGAAGCGACGGCGGAACTGGTCGACGACGAGACAGGCGGTTCGGACGAGGTCGAAGCGCTGGCCCGCTCGACGGTCTCGCAGTTCGAAAACTATGTGAAACTCAACAAGAAGATCTCGCCTGAGGTTCTGGGCACGATCGGCCAGATCGACGACTACTCGAAGCTCGCCGACACGATCGCCTCGCATCTTGCCATCAAGATCGCCGACAAGCAGGAGATCCTGGAGATCGCGTCGGTTTCCGACCGGCTCGAGCGCGTGTTCGGGCTGATGGAAAGTGAGATTTCGGTCCTGCAGGTCGAAAAGAAGATCCGCTCCCGCGTCAAGCGCCAGATGGAGAAGACGCAGCGCGAGTACTATCTGAATGAGCAGATGAAAGCCATTCAGAAGGAACTCGGCGACGGCGACGAGCGCGACGATATCTCCGAATTCGAAGACAAGATCGAGAACACCAAGCTCTCCAAGGAAGCCCGCGACAAGGCCCAGGCGGAACTCAAGAAGCTGCGCCAGATGAGCCCGATGTCGGCGGAAGCAACGGTCGTGCGCAACTACCTCGACTGGCTGCTCTCGATCCCCTGGGGCACGCGCGGCAAGATCAAGAAGGATCTGGGCGAGGCCGAAAAGATCCTCGATGACGAGCATTACGGGCTCGAGAAAGTCAAGGAGCGCATCGTCGAATACCTTGCCGTGCAGAACCGCACGAACAAGCTCAAGGGGCCGATCCTGTGTCTGGTTGGACCTCCCGGCGTCGGCAAGACGTCGCTTGGCAAGTCGATCGCCAATGCCACGGGCCGCGAGTTCGTGCGCATGTCGCTTGGCGGTGTGCGTGATGAAGCGGAGATCCGCGGCCACCGGCGCACCTATATCGGCTCGATGCCCGGCAAGGTGGTCCAGTCGATGCGCAAGGCCAAGAAGGTCAACCCGCTGTTCCTGCTCGACGAGATCGACAAGATGGGTTCCGACTTCCGTGGCGATCCGGCTTCAGCGCTGCTCGAGGTGCTCGATCCGGAACAGAATTCGACGTTTAACGACCATTACCTCGAAGTCGACTACGACCTTTCGAACGTGATGTTCGTAACGACGGCGAATACGCTCAACATCCCGCCGGCGCTGATGGATCGCATGGAGATCATCCGCATCGCCGGCTACACGGAGCCTGAAAAGCTCGAGATCGCGCGGCGCCACCTGATCCCGGCGCAGCAGAAGGCGCACGGCCTCAGCGATGAAGAGTGGCAGATCGACGATGAAGCGTTGCAGGACGTCATCCGCCGCTATACGCGCGAAGCCGGCGTCAGGTCTCTCGAGCGTGAAATCGCCAAATTGGCTCGCAAATCGGTCAAGAACATCATGGCCGGTGATGCCGAGGCTGTGGCAATCACGATCGACAACATCGAAGAGTATCTCGGCGTACCGAAGTACCGCTTCGGCGAGGCCGAACTCGAGGACCAGGTCGGTGTCGTCACTGGGCTTGCCTGGACCGAGGTCGGCGGCGAGATCCTGACCATCGAAGGCGTCATGATGCCCGGCAAAGGCAAGATGACGGTGACCGGCAACCTGCGCGACGTGATGAAGGAATCGATCCAGGCGGCAAACGCATACGTGCGCTCGCGCTCGGTCGATTTCGGCATCGAGCCGCCGCTGTTCGAAAAGCGCGACATCCACGTGCACGTACCCGAAGGGGCGACGCCCAAAGACGGGCCGTCGGCCGGTGTCGCGATGGTGACCGCGATCATCTCCGTGCTCACCGGCATTGCCGTGCACAAGGATGTCGCGATGACCGGCGAGATCACGCTGCGCGGCCGGGTCCTGCCGATCGGCGGTCTCAAGGAAAAGATGCTGGCGGCGCTGAGAGCCGGGATCAAGAGGGTCATCATTCCGGAAGAGAACGTCAAAGACCTTGCCGAGATCTCCGATGACGTGAAGAACGCGCTGGAAATCATGCCCGTATCGCGTATGGACGAGGTTCTCGACATCGCCTTGGTCAGGAAGCCGGAGCCGATCGAATGGGATGAAGAGGCAGCGGCCGCTGGCGTTGCGGCGGCCGATAAGGGGCCCCCGAGCGTCACGGCGCACTAGATCGTTTCCGACTTGGTCGGAAACGATCTGTTGTTTTCGCTCACGGGCTATTCCGGCCTGGTGGCCGGGCCCTCCGCGGGGGCGGCGCAACGCGCCGGGCCGCCGTCGCGGCCTTGGGATGAATCATTGTTCGCTCACGGGCTGTCCGGCCTGATGGCCTAGAAATACCGGAGAATCACCGGTTGAATGCATCAAGAAATCTGCCCCGCGAATCCGTTTGCGGGGCATTTTTTGTGTCAAAAAGTGTTGAGAATCGCGATTTTTCCCGTGTTTTCGGGGCTTTTTGTCGGTTTGGACTTGACGCGGGCGGCTTGCCGGCATTGTGTTCGGGCGCTGATTGAGATGCAGCTCACACCGGCCCGCAATCGAGAAAACATCCGATGGTACGCCGGTTTGTTCACGGACAAGGAAAGACCAAATGAGCAAGAAAGAGATTATTGACTCGATGGCTGATGCCGCTGAGATCACCAAGGAAAAAGCCGGCATGGCCCTCGACGCTCTGACGGGCTATATTGAGGGTTCGCTGAAAAAAGGCGACGAGGTGAATTTCGCACCGCTCGGCAAGTTCAAAGTCACCAAGCGTGCCGCCCGCGAAGGCCGCAACCCGATGTCGGGCGAGAAGATCAAGATCCCCGCTTCCAACGTGCCGAAGTTCACGCCGTCGAAGCAGCTCAAGGACGGCCTCAACACCAAACGGAAGAAGTGATCTCAATTTCGATTGTCGATCGAATGCCAAAGGCGCTCGTCCTCGACGGGCGCCTTGATCTTTACAGCATTGGCTGTTCGGCCTAGAGCAATATCCGACCGGACGGAATCGGGTGTGAACATTTCGATGCTGTCCAGTCGGATGGAAATTGCTCTAGATAGGAATGAATCAGATAGCGCATCTTTATCCGCTCGGGACAGAATCGCTACGCGGTTCCATCCGACCGGATGATGCTCTGGGACTGTTGCCTAGCGCCTTAGACGGGCGCAGGGAAGGGCGGTTAGCTCAGTGGTAGAGCGCCTCGTTTACACCGAGGATGTCGGGAGTTCGACCCTCTCACCGCCCACCATTTTTTCGCTCACGGGCTGTTCCTCCCTGCGGTCGGGCTCTCCGCGCGGGGCGGTACTAAGCGCCGGGTCGCATGCGCTCTCGGACATGGGGTTGCGCTCACGGGCTATCCTCGCTGCGCTCGGGCCTCGCCGAACAACTTTACGGAGAGCTACGCAGCCCACTATCAGCGCTGCTATGGTCATATTGGCTGATTCTGTTTGCGTCCATCGACTGCAGCGCAGCCGAATGTTGTTTGCAACCCCGAGAGCCCGGCCATGAACCGGCTGACACATTTTCCGCTGTGCCCGCATTCGCGCTCGATCCGGCTCGCCCTCGGCGAATTGAAGATCGCGCACGAAAGCAACATCGAATTGCCCTGGGCCTGGCGCAAGGAGTTCCTCGGCCTCAATCCAGCCGGCAACCTGCCCGTACTTGAACTTGAAAACCACATCGTTCTGGCCGGCACTTACCCCATTTCCGAGTATCTCGATGAGGTTCACGGCGCCAATGCCACATCGGGCAATGCCCGCTTTGCGCTGTTCCCGGGAGACAGCGAATTTCGCGCCGAGGCCCGGCGATTGACCGACTGGTTTCACAACAAGTGCCACATCGAAGTCACGCGCGATCTGCTTTACGAGCGCTATTACGCGTCGGCTGGTGCGGCGCGCAATCATACGCCCGACTCGTCGGTCCTGATTGCCGCTGCTGAAGATCTGAGGCAGCACCTGCGCTACATCGGTTTCCTGACCGATCATCGGCGCTGGCTGGCAGGTGACGAGATGAGCTTTGCCGATTTTGCAGCCGCCGGCCACGTCTCGAGCCTCGACTACCTGGGCGCCATCGACTGGAGCCGCTATCCATCTGCTCGCGACTGGTACATGCGCCTCAAGTCGCGCCGCGCGTTTCAGCCGATTCTCGACGACCGGGTGCCGGGCCTGGCGCCGCCGCCCTACTATGCCGACCCGGATTTTTGAACAGGTCCCGATCATTGGACAGGTAAGACGCGTCTTGGCCAAATCGCTCGAGCAACGCATCAAGGCGCGGGCCGCAGCCTACGGCTTCGACCATTGCCGCATCACGACACCGGGCGCTCTCGCCACGGCCGGCAATGATCTGCGCGCGTTCATTGCCGCCGGATACCACGGCACCATGGACTGGCTCGCTGACACACTCGAGCGGCGAACCAATCCAAAACGTCTCTGGCTCGACTGCCGCTCCGTCATCATGCTCGCTGCCAACTACGGCACCGGACCGGAGGCTGACCCGCTTGCACGGCTCAGCGAAAAGGAACGCGGCATCATTGCCCGCTATGCCCGCGGTCGCGACTATCACGATGTTCTGAAAGGCCGCCTCAAGCAGGTTGCAGGCGCCTTTGCCGGAATCGAAGGGGGCGGAGGTCAAGGTCTTCGTCGATACCGCACCGCTCCTCGAAAAAACCGCTCGCGCAGGCAGCAGGCATCGGCTGGCAGGGCAAACACACCAACCTGGTTTCCCCGCGACCATGGCTCCTGGCTGTTCCTCGGCGCGATCCTGACTACGGCCGTGCTTGAGGCGGATCCACCCGAAACCGATCACTGCGGCTCCTGCCGCCGATGCCTCGACGCCTGCCCGACCGATGCCTTTCCGACGCCCTATCAGCTCGATGCACGCCGTTGCATTTCGTATCTGACAATCGAATATGCAGGCCACGTTGCGCAGGCATTTCGACGGCCGATCGGCAATCGGGTGTTCGGCTGCGACGATTGCCTGGCCGTTTGCCCCCTGGAACAAATTCGCGAAAATGGCCGGTGAGATCCGCTTTGCCGCACGCGATGAGACCGACGACCCGCCGATTGCTGAGCTGCTCGATCTCGATGATGCAGCCTTCCGCAAGCGCTTTCAGGCCACGCCCGTCAAACGCACCGGACGCGACCCGCTTCGTGCGCAACGTGCTTATCGCTGCCGGCAATTCAGGCGATCGTGACCTCCTTGCCAAGATTGCACCCCTGCTCGATGATCCCTCGGAATTGGTACGCGCGATGGCGGTCTGGGCCTTTCGCCGTCTCGCCGATCCCGATGAGGTCGAACACATGCGCCAGACATGTCTTAATCGCGAGTCGGCAGAGGGCCGTACGTCGTGAATGGAACGATCAGCCTACGACCGAGATGGACAGGAAATCATGAACCATTTGCTCGCGATCGGTCACGGGCTACAGCGCTGCGGCGACGGTGCGGGATGCTCGATCCCGGCGCGTGGCGAGTTACGGCGACCAGCCGGACCCCGGCAGGTAGTGAGCGCCTGCGCGAACAGGGGCTTAACGCGCTGATATTCGACGGTGCCGCAGCACCCGGCGAACTGCCGCGACTGCCAGCCGATATCACGCATGTTCTCTCGTCAGTGCCGCCTGCAGCGGATGGCGATCCAGCCCTGGCACGGCTCGGCGATCAGCTCGCAGGCCTCGGTCAGCTCGAATGGATCGGCTATTTCTCGACGGTTGGCGTCTACGGTGATCACGCCGGCGGCTGGGTCGACGAGACGACACCGCCGAACCCGATGTCAGAGCGCGGCCAGCGCCGCGTACGGGCCGAGTCCGAGTGGCGGGAGTTTACCGCCAAGCGGCAGGTCGCCTTCACCGTGTTCCGACTGCCGGGCATCTACGGGGCCGGGCCGCAGCGTCTTCGAACGCCTGCGCGCCGGCACGGCACGGCGCATCATCAAGCCGGGCCAGGTATTCAACCGCATTCACGTCGACGACATCGCCGGCGCCGTCACGGCCGCCATCGCGAGGCCGGACGCTGTCTCGCTCGTCAACGTCTGCGATGATCTGCCGGCACCGCCACAGGACGTCACGGGCTTTGCAGCCGAACTGCTCGGAATTTCGCCGCCACCGGAAGTGTCGTTCGAAAAGGCAGATCTCTCCAAGGCGGCGCGGAGTTTCTATGGCGAGAGCAAGTGCGTTTCCAACGCCCGCCTGAAGCAAGACCTGGCTTACCGACTGCGCTTTCCGACCTACAGGGAAGGGCTGCGTGCCATTCTGGACGCCGAGCAACACAGCTAACCGCGCGGTTTACTTTTCATCAACCATGACGCCCGATCGCCAAGCGATTTCGCCATCATTTAATCGGCTTGTGCGAACACTATCTTCGGCTGGCGGCATACGTGTTGCGCCATCACCGTTCATTGCCGGACAAAAAGGAACACTTGGATGATTGGCAACGCAATTCGTAACATGAGCCGGGTGGCCGTTCTGGCCCTTGTCGCGGTTGGCCTCGCCGGCTGCTACGACGTCGAGACGACGCTCACCTTCCAGCAGGACGGCACGGCCAAGATCACCAGCCGCATGGATCTGCCGCGCGATGCCGAGCATGTCGCCAAGCTCTACCAGGCCATGCTCGAGCTGCAGCCGGGCATGAACCGCTTTTTCGACGAAGGCATTTGCAAGTCGTTCGAAAAGTTCGCGAGCCTCAGCCCCTACAGCCAGCAGTATTCCCTGAAGGCGCACGAATACACGACCGAAGCCCGGTTCGGCTGCGGCTTTCTCTACGAGGCAGGCGACACCGGCCCATTGGTCGACAATCTCAAGCTTGCACCGATGTACACCGGCAATCTGGTCAAGGTGCGGGAGGTATCGCCCGGCCGCCTTCGGATCGAACTCGATTTCAACAACATGCCGGATCTCGGCCGGCTCATGCCGGGCATGGTCATGATGGGCGCCATGAAATACCAGAAGCCCGGCCAGCCGATGCCCGACATGGCGGCAATCGACAAATTGACCAAGGCCTACGTCGAGGCATCCCTGGCAATGGCCCGCATGTCGGCCCCCAACAATCACATCCAATTTGCAATCAAGGCCCGCAAGATCATCGAGACCAATGGCGAGCAGGAGGGCGATCTCGTCCGATTCCGCTGGGGCTGGGAAGAGATGACCCGTCTGCTCCTGAAGCCGTCGGATGTCGCGCAGCAGGACAAGGTGTTCTACGCCCTCGTCGAATACTGATTACAAATTAGGCAGCATCGCGAGCCAATCTTTCCCGGACGGTGTCGTGCGGTATAACCTCTCACACAGTCGGCGGACGGTTTGAATTCTTGCGCCGGAAATGTGTAATGGTCGACCAAGGATTGGAGGTTGGGCGTGAGCGGCGATCGCGTTGCAATGGTCTTGAATACAATCGGCTTCGGTGGCGTGCCACAGGTCGTCTATCACCTCATGAAACGCCTCGCCGGCGGCGATCTCGATCTCAGGCTCTATGTGCTGAAGGATACCGATCCCGCTGATCCCGGACGCCAGGCCCGTCTCGCCCAGTTCCAGGACCTTGCCATCCCGGTGAGCTTCGGCAGCGGGGAGGGCGGCAAGATGGGCTCAGTCTCCGATTTGGTCGCCTGGCTCGAAGATGAACGCATCGATCTCCTGCATACCCATTCTTACCGTCCGAACCTCTATGCCCGCATGGCTGGTGTCATCTGTCGCACACGAGGCTTGCGCGTCATCGCGCACTACCACAACCACTACGACGACAAATGGCGGCAGGCACCGTCTTCGCTCGTCCTCGAACGCCAACTCGCCGGCTCGTCGGATGCGCTGATGGCTGTCTCCGATTCGGTCCGCGGCCACATCTGCGATTGTCTCGGTCTTGAACAATCGAAGGTCGATGTCGTGCCCAACGGCGTCGATGCCGAGCCGTTTCAGGGGATCGATCCTGTCGCGGCACGGCAGAAGCTTGGCATCGAGAAAGATGCAATAGTGGTCGGTCTCGTCGGTCGGATCTGCCGTCAGAAAGGGCAGGACGACTTTGTCGAAGCCGCGCTGCTGGTTCTGCAAGCTCATCCCGATGTGCGCTTCATCATGTTCGGCGACATCGAAGACACCAAGCTCCACCGGCGGCTCGTCGAACGCATCGAAGCCACCGGCACGGCCGATCGCATTCGTATTGCCGGTCACGTGACCGACATGCCGGCGGCCTATGCCGCGATCGACATCCTCGCACTTGCCTCACGCTGGGAAGGTTTCGTGCTCACCATGCTCGAGGGTATGGCCGCAGGGCGCCCCGTCGTCGCCACGCCGGTCGGCGCCATTCCCGACGTCACGGAAGACGGCAAGAACATCGATCTCGTTCCGGTGGGCGACCCCCAAGCTCTTGCCGCCGCGATTGTGCGGCAGATTGAAGACCCGTGCCGTCGCGCGGCTCTGGCGGCCGAAGGCAGGAAACTGCAGGCAGGCTATTCCTGGGATGCGTCGACGGAACGTGTCCGGCGCATCTACGATCGTGTGTTGAACGGTGGTGCTCTGGGCGTCCAGTAATGGCTCGGAGATTGCTGCAAAGTGGGTGCGAACTTCGGTAACGGGACACTAGGTCCGGCTTCACAGGCTGTCCGCGGCCATGTATTGCTGCTGTTCGAAAGAGCAGTGGAGAGGCCGCCCGTATGGCGGGCCAATAGTCAGGCAGATAGCGGACGAAGAGAGCAACATGGCATCTCGATTGGAGCGCGGGGCGCTGGTCACGGTATTCGGTGGATCGGGGTTTGTGGGACGGCACACGGTTAGGGCCTTGGCACGCCAGGGCCTGCGGGTGCGCGCCGCGGTCAGGCGGCCGGATCTCGCCGGCCATCTCCAGCCGATGGGCGCCGTCGGCCAGATCCACGCCGTGCAGGCGAACGTCAGATATCCCGAATCGGTCAGGGCTGCAGTCGAGGGGGCCGACGCGGTCGTCAACCTGGTTGCGGTCCTGTCACCGAGCGGGCGCCAGACATTCGATGCGGTCCATGTTCAAGGTGCCGGTGCGATTGCTGCGGCCGCGCGTGAGGCCGGCGTTGGCCGCCTCGTCCATAATCTCGGCGATCGGCGCCGATGCCAATGGCGCTGCCGCATATGCCCGCTCGAAGGCCGCCGGTGAAAAGGCCGTGCTCGAGGCATTCGACGATGCCGTCATCCTGCGCCCGTCGATCGTGTTCGGGCCGGAGGATGAGTTCTTCAACCGCTTTGCCGGCATGGCGATGATGTCACCGTTGTTGCCGCTGATCGGCGGTGGCAGGACACGCATGCAGCCAATATTCGTCGGCGATCTGGCGGAGGCCATCCACCGGGCCGCGGATGGTGCCGGTGAACCAGGCACGGTCTACGAGATCGGCGGACCGGAGATCTTCACGTTCCGCCAGTTGCTCGATCGCACGCAGGAGTGGTCCGGCCGCAAACGCGGTTACATCAGTTTGCCGTTCTGGTTCGCTAAAGTGATGGCGGCTCTGAGCTGGCCGTTGCCAAACTCGCTGCGCCCGCTGACCGTTGATCAGGTACGGTTGCTGCAAAGCGACAATGTCGTCAGCGAAGCGGCGATCAACGACGGACGCGTGATCGAAGGGCTCGGCATCCACCAGACCCAGCCGGTCTCGGCAATCGTGCCGAGCTATCTCGAACGCTTCCGGCCGCGCGGGCAGTTTTCGCATTATCGTGGCTGAAACGGGAGCACCGCCGGCTGCTTAGCGCATCGTGCCTTAAGTTGGAACCGCTCAAGCGGTTCCAACTGGCGACACAAAGATGCGCTACCTTTTTGACTTGATAGCGCAAAATTATCTGCGTTTTGCCGGTAGCAGCTCGTTTGAGCTGATTCTGACAAAACGCAGTTTGCGCTAGCCGCCAAGGCCCTCCATATAGATCAGAACCGCGGCTTCGAGCAGATCTTCCGGCTCCATCGGGATCGGTCGGCGGGCATCATCGCCGCGCGCGAAGAGCGCAGCTATGCCGTGCGACAATGACCAAACGTGCAGCGCGACCATCATCGCTGGTGGCCGGCGCTCGCCCGGCAGCGTTGCGATCAAGGCTTCACAGGCATCGCGCAACACGCCGAATGCGCGGTCGCTCGCGCCTTGCAGGTCCGGGTAATCCTTGAATGAGAGACCGGATTCGAACATCGCCGCGAAAAGGGCGGGCTCCTCACGGGCGAATGCAAGATAGGCGCGACCAAGGCGTTGGAATGCCTCGCGCGGCGTCGGGCGGCCCTCCTGCCAGGCAGCGCTGAGGGCCGCCGCAAAGGCCTCGAAACCGCGCTCGGCGATATCTGCCAGCAAGGCGTCACGGTCCTTGAAATGGCGATAGGGGGCAGCCGGCGAGACACCTGCAGCACGTGCCGCTTCCGCGATCGTGAAGCCGGCCGGACCTTTCTCCGAGATCAGCGACAGCGCGGTAGCAATCAGCGCCTCGCGCAGGTTGCCATGGTGATAGCCCTTGCGCCGGCGCGTCCTATTGGTGTTCGCAGTCATTGGCTGAGAGTACCACGCGTCGCAAAGTGAGCGTAGCGTCGACCTACCAGGCCCCTGTCAGGTTAACCAAGCGAAGGCCAATTGCGGCTGCATGTTTTCTATTTCAATCTAAGAGGTTAGCATTGTTTGCATGATCTGCTGACGTGACGCCGATGACGGACACGGAAAAATTCCTGGTCGCACTCGACCCGGCCGAAGCAACTCGCTTTCCCAGAGGCGAACTGTTGCGGCCGGCGACTACGCCCGCCAGCAGCAATGGCCACGCACTGTCAGACCAAAGTGCGAGCGACGCCGACTGGCCGGCGGCAATCGAGCGCACGCCTTTTCGAACCGATCATCCGATCGACTGGCAGCATCTCGGCGACCATCTGATTTCGAATTATCTTGGCCGCTTCGATGCCAGCCATTCCCGCCGCCTCAACGGCCACGCCGCACCCGTCCACGCACCGGTAGCACTGGCCGATCTCAGTGACGACTGGGCGGCGCGCGAGCATCCGGTCATGTTGTGTGAGTTTCTCGCCTACAAGTCGTCGCTTGCCTATCGATCGCGGCAAGCGATCGATGATGACTTGGCCGGGCGCGGCGGCAAGCGGGCGAAATTCCATCACGCCATCAGCGAATTCCGGTTCTTCGACACGTCATCGGCGAAGTCGACGATTCGGTACGGTGACACGCAGGGCTTTGCCTTTGTGCACGAGCGCACCGGCTATATCGTGATGCGCGGCACCGAGAGCTTTGCCGATATTGCAACCGACGTGCACGATCTGCCGACCGATCAAGCCTACCCGCAGCTCGACGGCTTCCAGCGCCGATTGATTGGCAATCCGGAACCGGCCCGCCACACCGGCTTTGCGACTGCCTGGGGGGCCGTCGCTCCCGATGTCGAAGGCTGGGTCGCCGATTTGCGCAAGCAAGGACGGATCGACAACGTCGTGTTATCCGGCCACTCGCTCGGCGGCGCGCTGGCGATCTTGGGCGCGCATCATCTGGCGAGCCGGCGCCTGGCCGACGTGCGCGCGGTGATCACGTTCGGTGCTCCGATGGTCGGCGGCGAGGCGTTCAAGGCGGCCTACGAGGCCGACGATCTGGGCTTGCGCGACCGTACGCTGCGCATCGAGGCGGCACAGGATCTGGTGACGCTGCTCGCGCGACGCTGGGCCAGCTATGAGCACGTCGGCCATCAGTGGCGGTTCGCCAAGCGCCCGCTGCGCCCGACCTGGCAGCTGATCCTGTTCTCGCCGCTCGTCGATGCCGAGACGGTGGCCCGTGAAAAGGTCGAACGTATCGAGGACAAGCGCAAACGCAAGGCGCGCAAAGTTACGGCCCCCGAACCGGAGCGGCTCGCCAACCGGGCGCCGGAACGCACCTGGCGCCAATTCCTGATCGGACTTGCGCTGAAGGCGCTGTGGTACGCGTTCAAGATCGGCGCCCGCGCTTTCGCCGCCCACAGCGTCGACCATCGCTACGGGAATTATCTCTCGACGCTGTCCTATCAGAAGATCCGCGTCCATCACCTCGAGCGGGCACGCCTGAAGCTTGCCACCCGGCGCGGGCTCGAAAACGAACGCATCGTCATGGAAAGCGCCTACCGTGCGGCCAACGACGATCTGGCCCATCATCTATGCGTAACGCGTGGGCACCATCCAGTGACCTTCCGGCATCTTGCAAGCCGCCCCGTGCGGGTCACCTCGGATGACGATATCGCCTGGTACGGCAAGTATTTCGAGAACTACATTGCCTGACTCGCGCTCTGGGAAAGTTGTGCACCGATAACCCCCAATCATGCCGTCATTCCCGCGTAGGCACACTGCTATCCGGGCAATTTCAGCACGGCCGAAACCACAACCACAGTCGTCATCCCCACGTAGGTGGGGACCCAAGCAATTCTCCACTTTCTCAGTGCTGGCGGATGGTCGCTTGGGTTCCCGCCTGCGCGGGAATGACGGAGTGATAAATCATGTAGGCGGATACCAAGCGCAGGTCTCGGAACACCGGTCAAACTTCACTTCTTCGCACGGCTCGCAAGAAACGCCTCGATGACCTGCTGCGGCTCGCCCTTGGCGAAAGCTTCCTGCTGGCCAAGCACACCTGCGCGAAACGCGTCATCGAAACCGCGCATCGCGACTTCGCGAAAGCGTGCCTTGGTCCGCGCCCATGCGACCTTGGGCTTGGCGGCGAAATCGCGCGCAACGGCGCCGGCCGTCGCGAGCAGCTGATTTGGCTCGACCAGATGATTGATGAGGCCCAGCGCATGCGCTTCGGGAGCCTCCATCAGCCGGCCGGTGAACGACAGTTCCTGGTTCTTCGACCAGCCGAGATGCAGGCTCATCCAGTATGAGCCCATGATCGAGGGAATGCCGGCATTAATCTCGGGCTGGCCGAGCCGAGCACCGGCGTGGGCGACGCGGCTGTCACTGACCAGCGTGATCTGAAAGCCGGCACCGGCCGCAACCCCGTTGATCGCCGAAATAACCGGCTTTCGCGTCACCAGGATCTGGCGGTAGATATTGCACACGCGGCCGAACCATTCCTCGATATCGGCGGGCTTGGCATCTCGAGCCTCGACGAGGTCGACGCCGGCGCAGAACGCGCGATCGCCCGCACCGGTGATGACGATGCCGTCGACCGTATCATCGGCATCGAGTTCGATCAGACCCTCGGCGACACCGACCGCGAGATCACCCGAAACCGCGTTGAGATTGCCCGGACGGTTGAGCATCAAGACGGCAATGCGATCATCACGTTCGATTTTGACGGTATCGTTCATGTCTGCTGTCCTGTTGCCGGTCGACCGGCGCTACTATAGCCGCGGGAGAATTGGCCTGAAGGGCCCGATCGTGCTTATCACGCCTGTGCGGAACCGGCCGGGCACCCCTCAGGTTCTGGGTGATCCATGACGAGCCACCTATTTGTCTACGGTACGCTGCTGACCGGAGCTGAAAGCCGGCTCGGCGCACACGAGCGCGTCCGCCTTGGCGCCGAAGCCCGTTTCGTCACGGCGGGCATGGCAAACGGTCAGCTGTTCGACCTCGGTAATTCTCCCGGACTTTTGGTGGATGCCAGCGAGTTCGTCACGGGCGAGATATTGGAACTGGCAAGTCCAGGGACCACGTTGCCGTGGCTCGATGATTACGAGGAGATCAATCATTTGGATCCGGCTAACGGGCTGTACCGGCGAGTTGTGCATTCGGTCACGGGCAGCAGTGGCGCAGCCTTCGAGTGCTGGATCTATGAACTGACCCACTTGCCCGCAGGTGCACGCCCGATCATTTCCGGCGACTGGCTCGCATACAGCGCCCAAACCAAATGATGTGCGCCGGCTTAGGTCGCGAACTCATAAATCTTGCATCATTGGCGCCGAAATGGCCAAGAAATGCCAGGCGCGGGATGCAGGGCGGGCTGGTAGCCCGTTCAAATCCCGCAACGCCGCAGTTCGCCGCGCCATTTCGGCGTCCGCAGGATGTGGTCAATTTGCTTCGCTGCGGCGTCGCAAGGCTTTGAAGATGAACCACATCTCCTGCAGCCCTGCTCCTGCCAGCGAAGCAAATTGACCGACACCAATGAAGCAAGATTTATGAGTTCGCGACCTAAGCCGGCAGCGTCATCTCGGTCGTCCCGATACCGTCGAGTTCGAACTGGAACGTATCGCCGGGCTCGATCGGTAGCGTTGCAACCACACTGCCGGTGATCACAACCATGCCGGCCCTGAGCGGCACGCCGTGCTCGGCAGCGAGATTTGCGACCCAGGCGAGCGCTCCCATCGGATCATCCGTCAGGCCCTCATCGCGCACGGTGCCGTTGACGGTCAACCGGGCGCGGATACCGTTGAGATCAAGCGATGGCTCCACCGCGCTCGCCGCGCCAATGACGATGCCGGCGTTCCAGGCGGCATCGGCGATGAGTGTCCTCGCATCGGTCTCCTTATAGACAGCGTTGCGATCCTCGATCAGCTCGAAGGCCGCCAGCGCCTCACCAACGGCTGCACGGACGCTGGCCGGAGTGTGAGTGCCCGCCGGTCCGTCGAGATCACGGGCAAGGCGCACGGCAAGTTCGCATTCGACCATGACGTGGATGTAGTCCGCCGCGTCAAGCGTCGCCGGAGCACTATGAATGCGCTTCTCATGGATCAGGCCGCCGCAGGGATGATCGATCCCCATCAGTTCCTGCATGACCTTGGTCGTGGTCGCGATCTTAGCGCCGGCCACGGGGCCGTATTTCGCCGACCAGATCTCGGCCAGTGCAGACTGCGCCTGATAGGCATCGCCAATCGTCGGCGGCAGCAGGTCGCCCGACAGGTTCTGGTAGTCCGCGCGCTGCTCGTGCGCCTCGGCGATGAAACGGGCGGCAGCTTTGGGATCGAATGGTGCCATGTCGGCCTGACCTCGCTTGGCGGTTGGATCACGCAGGCGGCGGCGCGGTTTCAGTAAACGCCGGTACGGCGGCGGCGAACCCGTCGAGCCAGGCAACCAGCTTCGGGTGTCCGGCACGCCATTTGCCCTCCAGGCGGAAATCGAGATAGCCGAGCGCGCAGGCAAGCGTCAGATGGCCGTAGTCCGGATGGCCCGACCATTCCGGCGGTTTGGCCTCGAGTTCGTCGAGCGCCTGGTCGATCTTCTTTTGCTGCCGCTCGACCCAGGTCGCCACCCGCTTATCCTCCGGCCTGTGTCGCCGTTCGGCCATGATCAGGATCGCTGCATCCATGATGCCGTCGGCCAGCGAGGCCAGCGCCAGTGCACGCCAGCGCGCGTCACCTTCACCGGGAAACAACACAGGCGATGCCACCTGGGCGTCGAGGAATTCGCAGATCACATGGCTATCCTGAAGCACCGTGCCGTCGTCCCTGATCAGCGATGGGATCTTGGCAAGCGGATTGATGTTGTCCGGTGATGCAGCTTCGATCGTGACGAATTCGATGCCGCTTTCAAGGCCCTTCAAAATGGCCGTCATCCTGACCTTGCGCCCGAAGGGCGACGTTGGCGAAGTCTGCACTTTCATGTTTGCGTGTACCCTTGTTTTCACGACGAGAACCGCCAACTGGCAATCCCGGACGGGGCATCCTGCCGCCTCCCGACAAACGCATCAAGCGCAGTGTCAGCATCTGTGTGATTGAGTGGTCTGCCCCAGCCAAAATGGCGTGGGGCGGCGATTGCGCCTTGGTATCCCCGCAGTGCCGCCGCCCCCAGCGGCACCCCTTTTTGACGCAATCGCCAGCTCACGGTCAAAAGGTATCCAGAGGCCGCGATACCTTTTTTGGCGGGGCACGTCCGCCACTACGATGTTGCCGCAGAAGGTAACATCGCTGGACTACATTCGCCCCGCTCAAATGCAGCCGACCGGCAGCGAGACGCACCCCTAGGGCCTCTCGCCATCTGCTCAGAGCTGATGCGCACAGGACCCTTAAGGACGACGTAGCTAGAACTTCAGGGGCAAACTTTGAAGTCTTGATTCGGTTGTGCAGCGATTTTGTTTTGCGCCTTCTGCAGTGCGTGAGGGCATGCATTCGGACGAATGCTTCGACCTCATTCGTCGGCGCTTCGCTCAACCTCTTGAAGTGGTTGAGCTGAACAATGCTCCCCGATTGCAGCTAGATTGCCCAAAGGCGATGCAAGAAGAAATCCGCTAGCAGAGCAAATGTTGCTATTGATCAACACCGAACCGGAACGCGATGAAGGCATGGAAATTCACCTTATCCCCACCACGTGGTAAGCGTCCACCTGACGGTCTGCCGGGTCAGGACGCATCGGCAGCGCTTTCGTAAATGCCTGCAGCTTCGAGCCAGGCTTCTTCGAGATCGGCCAACTGCCGTGCCAGCAGGCCGCGCTCCCGGGCCAGGTCTTTGGCCTTTTCGCCGTCTTGCTCATAGAGTTGTGGCTCGCCGAGCGCGGCATCGAGGCGTGCTATGCGGGCCTGCATCGCTTCGACCGCTCGTTCGGCTTTCTGCATCGCCGCCTTGAGCGGGGCTAGCTCTGCACGTCGGTCCGCCGCGAGCCGGCGCTGTTCGCTGCGAGACGGGGCAGCCAGTGTTGCCGCGGAACCTGTCTCGGCGCGCTGGTCGCGAGCTGCGCGCTTGCCGCGTGCTGCCAGCATGGTTGCGCGGTAGGCCGCCATGTCGTCATCGTATGGTTTGACCGTGCCGTCGCCAACCAGCCACAGCCGATCGGCACAGGCGTCGATCAGGTGGCGGTCGTGCGTGATCAGGATCACCGCGCCATCGAAAGCGTTGAGGGCCTGGACCAGCATCTCGCGGCTATCGATGTCGAGGTGGTTGGTCGGCTCGTCAAGGATCAAAAGGTTGGGTCCGTCGAAGGCTGTCAGCATCAACAAGAGGCGCGCCTTTTCACCGCCTGACAACTGTCCGCAGCGTGTATCGGCCTTCTCGATGCCGAAGCCAAACGCGCCGAGACGGGCGCGCTTTTGCGCCTCGGTTTTGTCAGGCAGCAAGCGCGCCATGTAATCATAAGGCGTTGCTATTGCATCGAGTTCATCGAGCTGGTGTTGCGCGAAATAGCCGACTCTTAGCTGCTTGTGGGCGATCAGATCACCGCTTGCCGGTGCCAATCTGCCGGCGAGCAATTTGGCAAAGGTCGACTTGCCGTTACCGTTCTGGCCGAGCAGCGCGATGCGGTCGTCGTTATCGATCCTGAGGTCGAGACGTTCGAGGATGTTGTGGTCCGGCTGATAGCCGACGGCGGCCCGTTCGAGCTGGATGAGCGGGCTTGCCAGCTCTTTCACCGGTTGTGGAAAGGTGATCGGGTGGACGGCCTCGTCGACGCTCGCTGCGATCGGCTGCATGCGTGCCAGCGCCTTGATGCGGCTTTGCGCCTGTGCCGCCTTGGTCGCCTTGGCCCTGAAGCGGGTGATGAAGGCCTCGATGCGCTTGCGCTCCTGATCCTGGCGGTCCTTGAGCTTTGCCTGCAGGCGCTGCTTTTCGCGCCGGGTCTCCTCGAAGGTGTCATAACCGCCTGCGTAAAGGGTCAGCTTGCCGCGCTCGAGATGCAGGATGCCGGTGACGGCGCGGTTGAGCAGGTCGCGATCGTGCGAGACCATGATCACGGTGTGGGGATAATCGCGCAAATAGCTCTCGAGCCAGAGCGTGCCCTCAAGATCGAGATAGTTGGTCGGCTCATCGAGCAGCAGGAGTTCGGGTTCGAGGAACAGCACGGCGGCAAGTGCGACACGCATCCGCCAGCCGCCGGAATAGGCGGCACAGGGCAGTTGCTGGGCTGCTTCGTCGAAACCGAGGCCGGCGAGCAGTTGTGCGGCACGGGCAGGGGCGGCATGTGCGCGGATATCATTGAGGCGGGTCTGAATGTCGGCGATGCGGCCAGGATCGGATGCAACCTCGGCCTCGGCCAGCAGGCTTGCACGCTCGGTGTCGGCCGCCAGAACCCAGTCGATCAGCGTGTCGTCGCCGCCGGGCGCTTCCTGCTGGACATAGCCGAGCCGCGTCGTCTTCGGCCAGCCGATCTCGCCGTCATCGGCTAGTATCTCACCGGTGATCAGGCGTAGCAGCGTCGTCTTGCCGGCACCGTTGCGCCCGACCAGCCCGACCTTGTGGCCAGCCGGCACGGTCGCGCTAGCACCATCCAATAGAATGCGGCCTTCGATGCGATAGGTAAGGTTGCTAATCTGAAGCATGGCAGACGACATGCCACGGCCAGACTAGCGGCTCAACCTCCGATCACCGGCCTGAGCGATGCCGCGATCAGCCGGTCACGGATCACGGGGTCGGCAAGCTGGGTCTGGGTCGAGAACCACTGCGTGACCAGCCGGCAGACGACGTCGGGCTGGGCTCGTGAGAGCGCCTTGGGATCGGAGAACAATTCGAGGTCAGCCTGTGTCCAACCCTGCCTGGCGAGGTCTTTGGCAAGCGTTTCGAAGTCGGCCTTGACCGGCGCATCGCGCCGCGTCTGGCTCGAACGGGCATCGACGACGGCCTTGAAAATGGTCAGCATTTGTGCCTCGAGACCGCCGCGTGCTGCTTCGTCGAAAAACAGTGAGGCAACCTCAGGTGCACTTTCACCGCTCGAGATGAACGCATAGCACATGTTCGGGCTGACGGCCTTCAGCGTCTCGAGATTGATCACGAACGCTTCGGCCACCGCCTTCAGGCTGTCGGCCGGCGCCAGCAGGGCGGCCTCGGCGTTATCGCGGCGGAAGCGCACGAAGGCTTTGATCAGCGCATCGTTGATGTCTTCCTTGGTGTGGCCGTCGACGGCCATCCGGCGGGCCGTCTCGGTGTGCTCGCTGGTCCAGTTGGCAAAAGAAGCCTCTGCGTAACGCCATGGCTCGGAGGTCAGCAGCGGCACCGGCGGCAGAGAGGCCGTCTCCTGAGCCGGAGCGTTGATGGCCGCCGTCGTCGTCGGGCTCGGCTTGGCTACATCCCCTGGTTCGGTCTTGGTCCCGGAGTTTGCCGGATCGGCCGCCTCGCGCGTTGCACTGCTCGGCGCGCGCACGATCGTGGCGCTGCTCTCGTCGGAACGCTGCGTGAAATCGCTGTAGAGTGAGGCCAGTTCGCGCTGATTGGAGAAGGCCAGCCAGCCACCGGCAACAGCGACAATGACGACGAGAAGAATCAAGGCGATCCGGACAAAGCTGCCGGCACTACCGCGCTCATCCTCTTCTGCCAAGTCGTCGCCGAATTCGTGCACCTGGCTTGTCGGGCCGGCAGCCGTTACGCCCTGTTCGGGCCGTACCACTTTGGTCTTCGGCCAATCCTCGGGTTCCGGAGCTTCGCTGTCGTCAGCACGCCGGTGCTGGCCGTTTGCACTCTGGCGCTGTTCCGGCTGTGCAGCAGGCTGTCGCCCGCCGTGCTCATCAGCGGGATCTTTCGCAGGCCCCTCGGCTGCCTTCTCACCGGACCGGTCGCTCTGGGCTGCCGATTGGGGGTCGGCGGCCTGGCGCTCGGCGCCCGATCGCACCGGTTTCAGCTCGGAAAGCCCGCGCTTTTCAGGCGTCGGTTCGCCCGGCGCAGCCGTAGCCGCCGGCTTTTCGGACTTCGGTTCCGCCGGTCCTGCCGGCGTCGGCGGCAACGGCGGAAACACATCGGCCGCCAGCCGCCAGTCGTCGAAGCCGACCCGCCACAAAAGGTCGTTCGGGCGCAAGTGGCCGAGTTCGATGAATTTGTCGAGTTCGGCTTCGGACAGCGGCCCATGCTGCTGTCCGTCACGCGCCAGGTACCACTCGTTCTTGCCAGAGCTTCCAGCCATGCGTTCCGTTCCCGCCCGGCACGGTGTGTTACTTGCTCAACGACTGCTTGCGCAATGACCGCTTCTCAGTATGTCGACCAGTTTGGGCGCGCAGCCATCATCATTCTTTGGGCACGTGTCACTCAATGCCAGAATATATCAAGTAATTCCAGGGGTTGAGACACGTTTGCCCGGCCCATGCGGATCGGTTTCAACAGGTTTCTGTTACGTTCTGCAGTGTTGTGTCCATTGAAATGGTCGATTTGAACAAATTATGGCGGCCGGCAGCCGCCGTATCGCAACTTTCAACATCGGTCTCCCCTGCATTTTCATCGGCGTCACCACATAAATGTCTCAAGCCGACACCCTGATCCCATTTGGCTCCGCGATCATCGGCCCGGCCCGCAAAACGCATAGATTTGCGGCGAAAACATCACGTTTGGTTGTCAAGACAATGAGCAAGCGTCAGTAGTTGCAGACAATTCTATCGTCGTGTTGCCGGCAGCGGTACGCGAGCGACTTGCCGGCGGACCCAAAAACGTGCAGCCTCGGCCAAGCAGATAATCGGAGGAATTCGACCAATGAGTGCAAATGTCGTTCATGCGGACATCAAGCCCAATCAGGACCCGGCTCTCGCCACCAGATATCTCGACGTGCCCAATATGACGTGGGAGGCGACGAAGTTTCCCGGCATCCAGATCAAGGTGCTCTATGCCGATGACGAGGGCATGACGACCGCGCTTTTCAAGCTCGAGCCGGGCGCCATCGTGCCAATGCACGAACACACCGCGATCGAGCAAACCTACGTCCTGGAAGGCACGCTCGAGGATCACGAAGGCGTTTGTGGCCCCGGCCAGTTCTGCTGGCGCCCGGCCGGCAACATGCACGAGGCGGTCGCGCCGAACGGCGCGGTGATCCTTGGCATGTTCCTCAAGCCCAACAGATTTGCGGAAGGCCAGAAGTTCTTTACCGAAGAAGGCGAACGCTGATCTGCGGCCCTTGGCCGGTTCGCGGCACGGCTCCCTATTCGATTGTGCCAAAAGGTTCGGGGTAAATCACCGGAGCGACAGCCGGAATCTCGTCACCAAGCAACAAGGCCATGAAATGAGGTCCGGCAAAGGGTGCCGGGAAGGGCGCTGCAGTGGGACCGGAAAAACCGAATCGACGGTAATAGGCCGGATCGCCGACGACGAAGATCATCCGCGCATTCATCTCGCGCGCCCGGTCGATGGACGCCCTGACCAGCGCCGACCCGATCCCCCGGCCTTGCTTAGACGGCTCGACAGCAAGCGGCGCGAGTGCCAGCGCTTGCGGCGGTGAGCCCAGCCACGATAACGCAATGTGGCCGGCGACGGCGGCGTCGATTGTAGCAACCAGCGATGCGGCAAGCTGATCGCCATCGCGCAGCTCATTAACGAGGCAGGCCTCGTCGGAACCTTTGAACGCTGCCTCCAAAACCGCCGATATGGCATCTCGATCGTCCGGAGCTTCTGGCCTGATTTGCATAGATCGGTCCGTGTCATGCGCCAATGACGAAGTATTCCGGCAGGTCGGCAAACATGGGCTGTTGCTGGTCCTTATCGGAAAGCGTCACGTTTGTCTCATCGACCGGCCAGTCGATACCAAAGGCCGGATCGTTCCAGCGCACGCCCTTGTCGTGCTCCGGCGAAAAAGCCGCCGTGACCTTGTAGATCACCTCGGTATCGGCTTCGAGCGTGCAAAAGCCGTGTGCGAAACCTGACGGGATCCAGAGCTGTGCCCAGTTTTCGGCGGATATTTCTGCAACGACGTGCTGGCCGAACGTCGCAGAACCATGGCGCAGGTCGACCGCGACGTCGAGAATAGCGCCGCGCGTCACGCGCACCAGTTTGCCTTGCGCAAAGGGCGGCGTCTGGAAATGAAGTCCGCGCACCACACCCTTGGCGCGCGAAAGTGAATGGTTGTCCTGCACGAAGCTCTCACGGATGCCCGCCACTGACGCAAGGGTTGCCGCGTTGTAAACCTCGGAAAAGAAACCGCGCTCGTCGCCGAACTTCTTCGGCGTAATCCGCACCACGTCCGGTATCGCCAGCCGCTCGACCTGCATATTGCCTCCTGAAGGCCGAGCCGTGCTGCGCGACCCATTCTGCCCCTCACCTTAACCCTCTCCCCGCACGCGCCGAAGTGGTGCTACGGGGAGAGGGAATCCGGCCCGTCGTTTTGCCCGCGACGGTGCAATGCGGCACGGCCTGATCCCCTCTCCCCGTACTTCACGGGGAGAGGGCTAGGGTGAGGGGCAATGGGCGAAGCAGTGCAACGCTGCCCTTCTGAAATTAGGTCACAAACTCATAAATCTTGCATCCTTGACGCCAATGACCACGCGGCCTGTGTACCTGCCGATGCCTTGCATCAGTTGAACACGCTGACCACCGCCATGCTCGGCAGCCACAGCGTCAGGATCGGGAAGAACATGCAGAGCATCAAAACGCAGCCGTCCGTGCACAGGAACGGGAACGAGCCGCGCATCACGGTGGTGACCGGCACGCCGGTCGTGCCGCTGACCGCGAACAGGTTGAGGCCGACCGGCGGGATCACTGCGCCCATCTCGATGCACAGCGCGAACAGCACGCCGAGGTGGATCGGGTCGATGCCGAGCGACAGCGACACCGGGTAGATGATCGGCACGACGAGAACCAGGATCGCGACCCCTGTCAGGAACATCGACAGGAACAGCAGCACGACCATCAGACACGGCGAGGAAGCCGATCGGCGACAGCCCCATGCCGGTGACCCATTCAGCGATATCCTGCGGCCAGCCCTGGTTGGCGAGCAGGAACTGGAAGATGCCGACGCCACCGAGCAGGAAGAACAGGATCGCCGTCAGATTCACCGCCCGCTCGGTCGCCGCCAGCATCTCCTTGACGAACCTGCCACGCATCGACAGGAAGCCGTAGGCCATGGCGTAGGCGCAGGCACCGGCACCCGATTCTGTCGGCGTCAGGACACCGCCGTAAAGCGCACCCAGTACGAACACCGGCATCAGCAGCGCAGGCAGGGCATCGATCCCGGCCGACCACAGCTCCGACCAGCTGAACTTGGCAGCCGGCAGCTTGATGATCGCCGCCATCGTCAGCACGATCACCGCATCACTGAAGGCCAGCATCAGGCCTGGTATGACGCCGGCAAAGAACAGCTTGACGATCGATTCATCCGTCAGAACGCCGTAGAGAATGAGCGTGATACTCGGCGGTATGAGGATCGCGATACCCCCGCCGGTCGCGATCACGCCGGCCGCCATCCATTTTGGATAACCGCGCTTGATCATTTCCGGGTAGGCGACGACGCCCATGGCCGCCGCCATCGCCGTCGACGAGCCTGAGATCGCACCGAACATCACGGCCGCCAGAATGGTCGCATAGGCGAAGCCGCCCGGCAGCCAGCCGATCAGCGCGTCAGCAAACCGGAACAGTTTGGCGATCAGGCCCGTGCGCTCCATCAGGAAGCCGGCGAAATGAAGAACGGGATCGCCATCAGCGTGTATTTATTCACGAAGCTGAAGAACGATCGGAAAGATCGCCTTTTCCGACAGCAGCGGGTCGTAAACGATGAAGCCGACCGTGAGCGAGATGAGCGCAAGCGCAATCGGCGCGCCGAGCGCCAACATTGACCAACAGTCCAGGTCCGAGAATGCCCATGACTAGATCTCAATCCCTTCTTCCGACCGGGGCCCACTCGAAGACCTTTTGCCCATCAGCGCGCGGACGTCCTGGTAAAGCTGGAACAGGCAGACGATGGCCAGCATTGCGAAGGCAATGATCAGAATGGCTGGAACGGCCAGATCAGGATCACCATGCTCTGGGTCTTGCGCCCGAGCATCATCGAGCGCTCGAAGGTTCGGCACGCCCCACCAGGCGATGGCGCCGTAGACCACCACACCGATAGCCGACATCAGCGTGCGAATGATCATCACGAACCGCGTCCAGCCGGCCGCCTCCAGCGTATCCATGACGAGCTGCCATACGCAGATGCGAGCGGCGCGCCTGGGTCACGGCGAAATAAAGGAAGATCGAGCCGACCATGCCGTAGGTGACAGCGTCCTGGCCCCAGTCGAACACCTGCCCGAAGAATGTATCGTCGGATCACTTCAGCAACCGCCAGGCCTGTGCCGAGCAGCATAATCAGGATCGCGCTGTAGCCGATCACGTAGTCGAGCACGAACCGGAATATCGCGGTAAAGCTTGTCGACCGATCCAATCCATGCAAATTCCCCCTGTGCACCGATCAGGTGTTGCAGTCCCGCATCATATTGCTGAGATGGCGCTACGGTGACGGTAGGCAGGTATGCGACAGCCGGCCGGTCCAAGTCTCAATGAACAACCAGCCGGCCGGTCATCAAGGTCTATCGAGCCTACTTCTTGGTGTACTTTGCGAAGATCGGCTCGAGCTTGGCGCAGTCAGTCTTTTCGAGCCAGTTCGAACCCATCGGGTTCTTGGCAACTGCAGCCTTGGCTTCTTCTAGCGAACTTGTCGACCCACTCGTCGGCAGCACCTGGGGTGTTCTTCTTGATCCAGTTGGTCGTCGCATCACCGAGCTTAGTCGGCAAGCGCCTTGGATTCGGCAGACGTCATGATGTAGATGCCCGGCTTCGACGGATCCTTGGTGCCGTACATGTCGATCAGGCGCTTGTCATTGCAGTAAGTTCGCACGCTTCGCCCAGGGCAGAACCTCCTCGACCAGGATTTTCTGGATCGTCGCCTGATGTATCGGGCTTCAGCTTCTTCCACCACTTGTTGGACGCCAGCGATGTAGTAGTAGTCGCCGACGATGCCGTTGATACCGGCGATGGTGTAGAACGGCGCCTGCTCCTTGACCTTGTTGAAGCCGCCGAGGCTGGTCAGCAGGCCGTCGATCACCTTGGTTTCGAGCGCCGGCGGTACGTCGCCGAATGCCATGGTCGTCGGGTTGGCGCCGAAAGCACGCAGCATTGCATTTTCCGCAGGCCCCATCGAGCGGATCTTCTTGCCCGCGAAAGTCGTCGGGCTTCAGAAGGCGCGAGCCGGAACCGGCACCCATGTAGAAGCTCAGGTGCGCCGAGCCGAAGATCGTCACGTCGTGCACGTCATTGAAGCGCTTCTGCAGCATCTTGAAGGTTTCGAACTCGTCGAGCGAGTTGATCGCGCCCGGCGTCGTCAGCAGCATCGGCCCGAGCACGACGTTGGTCCACGGATCGAGAATCGCGGTCTTGCCGAACTGGCCCCAGGCCATTTCGAGGTTGCCCTCGGTCATCGCTTCGACGGCTTCCGGGTTCTTGTAGAGCGATGAGGAGACGTAGATGCGCACCTTGCTGCCCGGGATCGCCTTCTCGACCTTCTCCTTGAAGATCTCCATGGCGATGCCGGCCGGGTGCGGCGGGCCCACCGTATCCGAGGCGATACGGATCGTGACGCCGGCGGCTAGTGCTGCGCCGCTCATCGTCGTGGCGGCAAGCGCACCGGCGCCCGCCAGCAAGGCTGCGCGCCTGGTCCAGCTCTTGGCGACGGAACGCACGCTGCCTCCGGTAATCTTGCAAACAGGCATGTGTTTCACTCCCTTGGTTTTTTTCGATCGGCAACCTGGCCGCGGAAAATCGTAGCACATGAGCACGACAATGCCAGCCACGATGTTGAATGTCCGGCCCGCCGCTATGTTGCAGTGCGGAAATTTGATCGCACAACAAGGCATCAGAACGCGTCGTGGCGTGCGATTAACCATTCGAAATACACCAACAGCGCCCAAGGCAGAAAACCCTGGTTGGCGCAGCACCCAGACGGTTGCATAGACTTGCACGGTCATCGTCCCGATAACTCCGAGGCAAGAAATCGTTTACCCGACAGCCCAGAAAAGCCAACCAAAAACAATAATACAACCTCATTGATATTCGAGTTTGTCAGATTCAACCATGCCTTTACTAAATATTAGAGATAATCACGAAGAAATCAAATCCGATAGCAAACAGCAAACGCACTAGATTATCTCTTGGTCCGGTCTCGCCTTTCGCCCCTTGTGTAAGTTCTCGGAAAATCTCGCCGATAACGTCTGACCGTGGGGGATCGAGTTCGGCACCATAACTGGATGGACCCGGGCCGAAAGAAGGCGCGCTGAGACGGGCAAGGAAGGCTGGAATGGCCGATCTTACGGTCACGATCGAACAGAACGGAGTGACGGTGTCGCTGCCTTCGAAGCTTGCGCTGCAGCACGCCGAAGAACTGCGCACGCTGTTGCTCGAAGCCCTCGAGTCTTCCCTGCCAACGACAATCGACGCCAGCGGGGTCACACGTATTTCAACCGCTGCAATCCAGGTGATCGAAGCCGGATTGCAGGCAAGCGACTTAATTTCAGTAAAAGGCCCGTCGGAGCAGTTTCTGGCTGCTATCAGCGATATCGGCTTTCGATCGGCTTTTGCAGTAGGGAGCGACATTCAATGACTTTGAAGCTACTTGCAGTCGACGATTCGCCAACGATCCGTCGCATGTTGTCAGACACCATGAGGGAGGCCGGTTTCGAAGTCATCGAAGCCGAAAACGGCCGCGAAGGGCTCGACAAGCTGACGGATCACTCCGTCGACCTGATCATTACAGACATCAACATGATGGTCATGGGCGGGCTCGATTTCATCGAGAACGTCCGAAAGGACATGTCGAACGTGGGCACGCCGATCCTGGTCATGACCACGGAAGATACCGAAGAAATGCGCGAGGTAGGCCGCGAAGTCGGGGCGACGGGCTGGATTGCGAAGCCGTTTGACCCGGATGAACTGGTCAAGGTTGCCCGCAGACTAACCGCCTGACGGCAACCGACCGAGCCAGAACCGACCAGATGCAGCCGCTAGACAAATACAAAAAGACATTCTTCCAGGAATGCGAGGACCGCCTGGCGGATCTTGATGTCGCACTGGCAGCAATCGAGCGTGGCGAGTTCTCGCAGGAAGATCTCAACGAGGCCTTTCGAGCCGTCCACTCGATCAAGGGCGGTGCCGCTGCCCTCGGTTTCGATCGCCTGGTAGCCTTCTCGCATGTCTTCGAGGCCACCCTCGATGCTCTGCGCGCCGGCCGCGCGACGGGCACGGCCTCCGAGACCCAGGCGATCATCTATGCCGGCGACGTCCTGACCTATTTGGTCGACGCCGAACAAAACGAATTGACGATCGAAGCCGACTACGAACGCGCTGCACTGGATCTGCTAGGCACCTTCGCCGAGTTCGAGCCCACGAGCACGGCACCGGACAGCCCCGCCGGTGCGCCATCGCAATCCGGCCCGCAAGCACCTGACGGCAAATTGAGGCGCTTTCATATTGCATTCAGGCCGTCGGGCAAGATCATGACCCGCGGCATCGAACCCCTATCGATCATTCGCGCACTCCAGGACCTCGGTCAGCTTACGACCACGGTCGATTGCGATGGCCTGCCGGCGCTTGGCGACATGGTTGCCAGCGATTGCTATCTCGGCTGGGAGTTCGAACTCGAGACGGCATGCGGTCGTGCAGAAATCGATGAGGTGTTCGACTTCGTGGCAGCCGATAGTGACCTTAGGGTCGAGGCCGTCGGGGAGCCCGCTGCGGCATCCGCTCCCGAGCCTGCAGCCAATCGGGACGCCCAAACCGGACCGAGTGACACGAACGGCAAGATCTCGTCGGTGCGCGTCGAGATCGGCCGTATCGACCATCTTGTCGACATGGTCGGCGAGATCGTCATTGCGCAGGCGATGCTGACCGAGCGGTTCCGTGCGGCCCTCGGTGAACTGCATGTCGACCTGATCGAGGATCTCGCACAGTTCGAACGCCACATGGTCAACCTGCAGGACTCGGTGATGTCGATCCGCGCCCAGCCAGTCGGCACCGTGTTTGCGCGCATGCCGCGGCTGGTCCGCGAACTTGCCAAGAAAACCGGCAAGGAGCTGCGCCTCGAGATCGACGGCGAAATGACCGAGATCGACAAGACGGTCGTCGAAGAGCTGACCGACCCCCTGGTTCACATGATCCGAAATGCTGTCGATCATGGAATCGAGTACCCAGATGAACGTGCCGCTGCAGGCAAGCCTCCGGTCGGCACATTGCGCCTGTCTGCCGCCCAGAGTGGCAGCCGCATCGAAATTCTGGTCAGCGACGACGGCCGCGGCATCGATCGCAATGCTATCCGAACGGCTGCGATCAAACGCGGCTTGATCGATGATGCCGACAAACTCAGCGAAGAAGAGATCGACAATCTCATCCTGCTGCCGGGCTTTTCGACGTCTGAAACGGTTTCCGACATTTCAGGCCGCGGCGTCGGCATGGACGTCGTCGACACCAACGTCAAGCGCCTCGGCGGTCGCCTGACCATTCAATCGGAACCGGGCGCCGGCACAACCATGCGCCTGACGCTGCCGCTGACACTCGCGGTGATGGACGGCATGATCGTCCAGATCGGGCGCGACAACTACGTGATCCCGCTGCTCTCGATCATCGAGACGGTATCACCATCCGCCGTACGCACGGGACGAATTCCAGGCATCGGCGAAGTGCTCAACTTCCGCGGCGACAACATCGCCATCATCGACATGGCTCAGCTTTTCACCGTCCCCGCGGCCCACGCGCCGACAGCGAAACTGGCGATCGTCACCGAGGTTGAAGGCGGTGACCGGTTGGCCCTCCTGGTCGACGCGGTCTGGGGCCAGCAGCAAATCGTCGTCAAACGCCTCGATCAGGAAATCGCCGTCACGCCGGGAATTGCCGGCGCAACGATCCTGGGTGACGGCAAGGTCGCCCTGATCCTCGATCCGACTGCCATTCACGATCTCCACAATCAGTCGCGGCGCGCCTCCGTCTGGCGCCAGCCGACAAGCCCAACGCCACAGGAAACGGTCGCATGACAACGCTTCCCGACAGCCCGAGCCAGCATCCTGATCCGGTCGTCCCGCGGCCTGAACATGCCGACGCGACGCAGAAATACGTTGCCTTCAAGGTGGCCAATTACACGCTTGCAGTGGACATTGCAGGCGTTCTTGAAATCCGTGCCTGGACCAATATCACGCCGCTTCCCAATACCGCCGACCATGTGCTTGGCGTCATCAACCTGCGTGGCGCAATCGTGCCGGTTCTCGATCTCGGCCAGCGCTTCGGGCTGGACGGCGGCGCTGCCAGTGAAGGCTGCGTCTTCATCATCGTCGAAGTGGCGCGTCAGCGCGTCGGACTGCTCGTCGATACCGTCATCGACATTATCGACGTCGACCTGAATGCGCTCCAGGGCATTCCTGATCTCGAAGCATCGCCAATGGCCGAATTTCTCTCCGGCCTGATCGATCATGAAGGCGAACTCTATCCCGTCGTCGCGCTCGAGCAGGTCGTCGGCAACATCACCACGCAACCGGCGGAGACGGTCGAAGAGACGCCGAAGGCGTCAGGTGCTGCCCCGAACGAACAATTCGCCGACGTTGAACGATGAGCACTGAATTTGGGTGATCGGCCGATGGCCCACCTGCCGAATCTGGCTAGGAGCGAAGAGATGGTAAAGCTTAGTCTTGCCGGCAAACTGATGGTTGTCATCGGCGCGACATTGCTTTCGTTGATTTCAATCAGCGCGGTCACTGTCAATGACGTGCGCGGAATTGCGCGCTCGGGTGAACGGCTCTTCAACGTCGGGCTGCCCAACGTCAGGTTCGCAGGCGACGCCAGAGCCGATGTTGCACGCATGGCAGCCATTCTGGCGATCGCCGGGCGGGCCCAGGACAGCGCGCAGCTTGCCAGCCTGAAAAACGAACTGGCCGGCCTCACCGGAAAACTTGCTACAAGGCTCGAGGCGCATGCGAACCGCAAGCACCAGAGCGAAGGCGATGCGCCGAGCCCCAACGGGACTCTGATGGCTGCGCTGTCCCGCTTCAAGAGCGAGGCGGCCAAGGCCTTCGGGCTGGCCAGAAGCAACAATCTTCCGGAAGCGCTCGAGGCTTTCAACGGTCCCGTCGCAAGCGCCCAATCGGCACTTGCCGATGCACTCAAGACCCAATCCGAGCGGATCGACCATCACTCAGCCGGCCTGGTCGAGGAGATGAAGGCCAAGATTGCCTGGTCGAACACCTTCGTGATGGGCCTGGCCATGCTGCTCTCGATCCTGGTCAGCGTTATCGGCATCGTGACCGTTTTCGCGGCCTTCCGCTCGATCAACGACATGGCCAACGTCACCGGACGGCTGGCCGCTGGTGACCTCACTGTCGAGGTCCCGGGCGCCAATCGGGAAGACGAAATCGGCGACATGGCTCGCGCCCTCGAGAAGATCCGAACGATCGGTGTCGTCGCAGCCCGTGCCCAGGCATCGCTCGACGATGCATCCTCGCCGATGTTCCTGATCGACACTGAGCGCAAGGTGATCTTCGTGAACAAGGCCATGGGCGAAGTGGTCCGCCAATCCGGAGCGGACCTAGCAACCGAACTCCCGGGCTTCGATGGCGAAGACCTGATCGATCAATCCTTCGATGGCCTGCAGAATGTCGAGACGTTCGGTGCCGCCGGCATCGATGCACTCACATCCAGCCGAATCGAGCGTATGAGAGCCGGCGGACGCACCATCGACATTATCGCGAGCCCGGTGTTCAACGACGGCGGCGAGCGCCTCGGCAGCGTTATCGAATGGAACGACAAGACGGCGCAGGTTCGCATCGAGGGCGAAATCGCCGAAATCGTTGCGGCAGCCGGCGACGGCGATTTCTCGCGCAAGCTCAGCGAGCACGGTGACGGCTTCCTGCTCGACCTGTCGCGCAGCATCAACGAGATGACATCGACGGTCGACCGCGGCCTGAACGAGACGGTTGCGGTCGTCTCAGCGATTGCCGGCGGTGATCAGAGCCGGCGCATGCGCGGCGAATATCGCGGCTCGTTCCTCGAACTCAAAGACAACGTCAACAAGATGGGCGACCGGCTCGGTTCGATCGCCAGCGGCATCGTCGAGGTCACCAATGCGGTCCAGCGGGCCTCCCAGGAAATCGGCGCCGGCGTCTCCGACCTTTCCGTGCGCACCGAGCATCAAGCCTCGTCGCTTGAAGAGACGACAGCATCGATGGAAGAGCTTTCCGGCACCGTCCGCCAGAATGCCAGCAACGCCCGCGAGGCAAGCGACGTCGCGGAAGCCGCCAATCGGGCCGCGATCGAGGGCGGCGAGATCGCCGCACGGGCGATCATTGCGATGGAGAAGATCGAACAGTCCTCGCAGCGCATCAATCACATTGTCGGCCTGATCCAGGAAATCGCCTCGCAGACCAACCTGCTGGCGCTCAATGCCGCCGTCGAAGCGGCCCGCGCCGGCGATGCCGGCAAAGGCTTTGCCGTCGTTGCCAACGAGGTCCGGGCGCTCGCCCAGCGCGCAAGCCAGGCCTCGAAGGACATCGAAGGCCTGATCGCCACCTCCGGCAAGCAGGTCGAACACGGCGTCGACCTGGTCAAACGAGCCGGCGGCTCACTCGAGGAAATCGTCGCTTCGATGAACCAGGTCGCAGACCATGTCTCCGAGATCGCCCGCGCCAGTGAAGAGCAGTCGCTCGGCATCGATCAGGTGTCCACGGCTGTCACCAACATGGACGAGGTCACCCAGCAGAACGCGTCGCTGGTCGAGGAAACCAACGCCGCGCTGACGGCCGCGCAGAGCCAGATTGCCGACCTGCGCGAGCTTGTCGCCTTCTTTCGTACGGATCAGAAAGCGACTCGTGCAGCACCGAGCGTGCCTGACAACCAGGTCCATCGCATGCAGCGCTCGCTGACACGGGCGGCCGGCACGCTGCCGGTTGCAGGCAACGTTGCCCTGGCGCTCGATGACGATGGCGATGAATGGGATGCCTTCTGATCCCTTACGGCTTGCTTCCAGTAAAACGCGTTGTGGCAGCGGATAGTTCGAGTAGATGACGAGAAGCAATCAGTTGGCGCAACGTGCAGGCCTGAAGGCTGACAAAACCTCGGCCCGGCAGACCGCCAGCTCGGAACTGAAACCGCTGTCAATACCGCTGCCGGAATTCACGATCGAGCAGTTCGAATTCTTCCGCTCGATCGCCCGCGAGCACGCCGGGATAGCGATCTCCGCCCACAAACGCCTGATGGTCCAGCGACGCATCACGAAACGTATGCGCACGATCGGCTTTGAAAATGTCGAAATGTACCGCATCTACCTGTCATCGCGGGCCGGCGAGCAAGAGCTGACCCATCTGGTCAATGCGCTGACCACCAACAAGACATCCTTCTTTCGCGAGCGGCATCACTACGAGCACTTTACCAATGTCATTCTAAGGCGAGTTCTGGCAAATGCGGTCGCCAAGCCGGGTCGTCGCTTCCGTGTTTGGTCGGCCGGCTGCTCGACCGGTGAAGAACCCTACACGATTGCGCTCCTGCTCCATGACGCGCTGGCAAAATCGGCTGCCAATATCGATGCGAAGATCCTGGCAACCGACATCGATACCGATGTCATTCAGTTCGCCAAGACCGGCGTTTATGCCAACGCAGATGTTGCCAACATCCCCGAACGATTGCGCAACCGCCATTTTCTGCCCGCCACGCCAAACGAAAACAGCCACACGGCCGCCCCGCACCTGCGCCAACTCATCGTCTTCAAGGCGCTCAACCTGCACGGCGCCTGGCCGATGTCGATGCCCTTCGACGTTATCTTCTGCCGCAACGTCATGATTTACTTCGACAAACCGTCGCAACGCAAACTTCTCGACCGGTTTGCCGAAATCCTGGCACCGGGCGGGATTTTGTATGTCGGTCATTCGGAAAGCCTATACCGGATTACGGACCGGCTGCAGTGGATTGGACAAAACGTTTACCAGAAAGTGCTTTAGTTACCGTGCGACATGCCAATGAAGGTCGCAGGGGAAATTCGGACTGGAAGCATGATTAAAGTACTAATCGTCGACGACTCACCGTTCATGCGCACGCTCCTGACCGACGTTCTGACGGCTGCCGATGATATCGAAGTCGTCGGCGCTGCGGCGGACGCGCACCAGGGCCTGGACTTTCTCGCCCGGAATAGGCCCGACGTCATCACGCTCGACGTGACGATGCCCGGGTACGATGGCCTGCAGCTTCTCAGAACCATCATGTCGACCCAGCCGACACCGGCCATCATGATTTCAGCGAGAACCCAGGAGGGCGCGGAGATCAGCCTGACAGCGCTCGAGGCTGGAGCCGTCGATGTTATCGGCAAGCCGATCATCAAGAACAATGCCGACTGGCCGGTGTTCACCGACCAGGTCGTGGCCAAGGTCCGGGCCGCCCATGGCGCCAACCTGAGGCCGGCGCGTGGCCGGCGCGCGGCATCGCCGTTGCGTTCCGGGGCAAGGGGGCGCAGCAAGCTTGTCGCACTCGCAGCTTCGACCGGCGGCGTTTACGCCCTGTCGCAGATCATCCACGATTGGCCCGAAAACGGCCCACCGGTCGTTATCACCCAGCATATTCCGGCCGGCTTCTGCCAAGCGTTTGCCAAGCGTCTCAATGGTAGCGCCAGCGTCAACGTCGCGATCGTCGAGCAGCGCCAGAGCCTACGCCCCGGCAGCATCTGGATTGCGCCGGGCGACCGCCACCTGGTGGTTCGTCGCATCGATGGCCAACTGGTGTGCGACATCGATGAATCGGGTCCCGTCAACGGCCACAAGTCATCAGCAAACACCATGTTTGGTTCGGTCGCGGTCGCGGCCGGCAGCCAGGCCGTTGGTGCTATCCTGACCGGCATGGGCAGCGACGGCGCCCTGGGCCTCAAAGCGATGCGGGACGCCGGCGCCGAGACGTTCGCGCAGGACGAAAAAAGCTGTTTGATCTATGGCATGCCGAAAGCTGCCCTCAGCCTCGATGCGGTCGACCGCGAATTGCCTCTCGACGAGATGTCGGCTGCGTTGCTGACCGCTGCACGGCCTCAGCGCAGCCCGCTCCCCGATCAACCGAACAGAGCCAAGCGCACGGCGATGACCGGGTAAGCGGGTCGGCAGAAATGACGTCAAAGCACGACAGAGTGACAGCAAGAGACCGGGCCCAGCATGTCCACATCGGGCCTGCTGAGTTCGAGGTTTCTGACCGTGACGACGTGCTGTTCTCGACCGTGCTCGGCTCGTGCATCGCGGTTTGCATGCGCGATCCGAGGATCGGCGTCGGCGGCATCAATCATTTCGTGCTGCCAAGCCCGAGCACCAGCGAACGCATCGATGAAAACCTGTCACTGCGCTATGGCGCCTATTCAATCGAACGTCTGATCAACGCATTGATTTCCCGCGGCGGCAACCGCCTGCGTCTCGAGACCAAGGTGTTCGGCGGCGCCAATGTCCTGTCGTTTGCCTCGGGCATCGGCTCGCGGAATTCTGATTTCGTCGAACGCTACCTGGCCGAAGAAGGCTTGCCGATCGCAGCCAAGAGCCTGCGTGGCACGCGCCCGCGCAGACTGCTCTATTCACCGTCGACCGGCCAGGCGTGGATCAAATACCTCGAGACCTTGCGTGGCGATGCCGCCGAGGTCGAGCGCGCCGCCATCCAGCAGCCCGCCATGCCGCAAGGCGCCGGCCGGGTCGTGCTGTTCGACTAGATCGTTTCCGATTGTCTCGGAAACTTCAATTTCGCTCGCGGCTATTCCTCGCTTGTGCTCGGGCCTCCGCGGGGGCGGCGCTAAGCGCCGGGCCTCGTTCGAGGCCTTTAGCGTTTCCGACAGGGCCCGAAACGCTCTCACTGCAACTTCGCTCGCGGCCATTCCTCGCTTGCGCTCGGGCCTCCGCGGGGGCGGCGCTAAGCGCCGGGCCTTGTTCGAGGCCTTTAGCGTTTCCGACAGGGCCCGAAACGCTCTCACTGCAATTTCGCTCGCGGCTATTCCTCGCTTGCGCTCGGGCCTCCGCGGGGGCGGCGCTAAGCGCCGGGCCACGTTCGAGGCCTTTAGCGTTTCCGACAGGGCCCGAAACGCTCTAATTGCGCTCAGACCGGTTCGCCGGTGGTTCGAGGGCGCTCAGTGCTTCCTTCCGGCTTCGGCCTGCTTACGGTTCAGGAAGGCGATGTTCTGCGCGATCTTACGATCGTCAGGCGCCTTACGGCGCGCGCGCAGGAGAAGACGCCGCGCCTTGGCGTAGTCGCCACGCAGGATTTGTGAATAGCCGAGATTGTTGAGCACGGCCGGGTCGTCGCCGAGCATCGATTTCACCTCGGCGTAGGCCTTGTCGGCCAAGTCATAGCGGCGCAGCTGATCGTATGATGCCGCAAGCCCGAGCCATGCTTCGGCGTTTTGCCGGTCACCCTCGATCGCCTTGCGGTAGTGCTTTTCGGCAAGCCCATAGGCGCCGCGGTCAAAGCTTTCCTGGGCCAGAACGAGATCGGATTTCTTGACCGTTGAGCCAGTGCGCAGCAGCTGGCTGAAGCTTGTCGGCGAATCGGTGCGCGTGCCATCTGCCGTCAGTCCGGCACCGTCCTGCGATGCACAGCCGGCCAGCGCCAAGCCAATCAAAACCACGGCGGCCTTCGGCCCAAGGCCATTTGCCACCCGCTGCCACACACCGACAACAGCAGCGAGACACCTGTTTACAAACATGATGATCCCAACTCTAAGCAGCACATTTGGTGACAAACATTGCCGATCGACGACGCAATACCAAATACGCGGCTGTTATCGCCGACGCCCTGCCGTTTCACCGGACAACCGGGTTGCAGGCACGACACTCGGCTCCCCCAAGTCCTCACGTTACTGCGCCTCATCCGGCGAATCGACCGGACCAAGTGGTGCCGGGCGTCCTTATCAACAAGAATCTGGTTACCGGGAATCGGAACGATTTTAATCAAATGCAGCTGCCCGAGCCAACGCGAGCTTGATCAAAGCCATGTATCTTCAGGTTGGTGTAGGGAGTTGGACAATGAAGTGGACCCATTTTCTGGCGGTGGGTTGTGCCAGCGGCGCGGCTGCTCTGGCGGCCTATATTGCATCCGGTTACGTGCCGGCCGAGGAAAAGCCGGCCGTGGCTGCAGTCACGGCGCCCGCGCCCGTCGTCGAGAAGATCCCGATGACCACGGTCGTCACCCTGGCAAAGGCCGTTCCGTTCGGCCACAAGTTCACGCCTGACGACTTCAAGCACGTCGAATGGCCGAAGCATGCCGCACCCGCCGGCGCCTACCGCCAGATCAAGGATGTCTTTGCCAAGAGCGATACGGTTTTTGCCAAGGCCGATCTGAGCGAAGGCGAAGTGCTGATGGCCAAGCGCGTATCTGACGGCCAGGGCACGGCACTGTCGATGCTGCTGCCGCCCGACAAACGTGCCGTGACCATCAAGGTCAACGAGATCCGCGGTGTCGGCGGCTTTATCCAGCCGAAGGATCACGTTGACATCCTGCTCACGGAAAAGGCCGCCAAGGGCGAAGAGACCAATCGTGCCGTGCGCGTGCTGCTCGAAAACATCATGGTGCTTGCCATCGGCCAGGATGTGCATGTCTCGACAAACAAGGCCAAGGTCGCCAATTCCGTCACGGTTGCCGTGTCGCTGCACGAAGCGCAAAGACTGGCATTGGCCGTCACCGTCGGCGAATTGTCGCTGGCGCTGCGCAATCCCAACCAGGTGGCCGGCTCCGGCAATCGCGAAATCTCATTGAGCGATCTGCAAGCGGGCAGGATCGCACCCAAGCCGAAATCCTCCGAAATCGAGGTATTCCGCTCGACCAAGGCAACAAGCTACGCTATCCCGCTCAAGATCGTCAGCCCGTAGATCGTTTTCGCTCACGGCTATTCCTCGCTTGCGCTCGGGCATCCGCGCGGGCGGCGCTAAGCGCCGGGCCTCGTTCGAGGCCTGTGTCACTGCTTTTCGCTCACGGCTATTCCTCGCTCGCGCTCGGGCATCCGCGCGGGCGGCGCTAAGTGCGGGGGCCTCGTTCGAGGCCTTTAGCGTTCCCGACATGACCGGAAACGCTCTTGCGGCCCGATCGCTCGCAGCAAACTGCGCCCGTGACAGGAAGCCGTTCGCGCCTGCCGAATCAGTTTTCGGCACGCTCGCCGGCAACAGCACAAGTGCCGAATTCACCCCGTGTGTATACCGGGAACAAGCCCGCCTGCCACGTTGCCTTTCGACCTGGCAGCGAGCAATGCATGAGCCTGCAATTTCAAGTTCGGCGTTGGTCAATCAATCGAGGAGTTTGTCAGTCCGTTAGCGTCGGTAAAGCGTGCCACCGTTCGTGATCGATAGTTGCTCAGGTGAGTGCAATGCGAAGCTTCGTGACGCTCTGCAAACACAACGTTTGCAAGACTGCTTTCCAACCAATCGAAAAACCATCCAACCTCGTTTCCATCACCCGCTTGCTCGCCTTGGCCGGCATTGCGCTGCTGGCAACAGGTTCGACCGAGAACGCGCAAGCCAACGGCGAAATCGCGCGCATCTCCGGTGCCGGCGCCAAAGTGATCAACACTAGCGTATCCGAGATCAATGTCGTCGCCCACAAATCGGTCGTCGTCGAGACCGAGCGGCCCTTTTCGAAGGCGCTGATCGCCGACGATAAGATCGCCGACATCGTGCCGCTGACCGAAAACCTGCTCTATGTGGTCGGCAAGAAAATCGGCTCGACCAACCTTGCCCTGCTCGACACAGAAAAAAACATGCTGGCGACCGTCGAGATCAACGTCACGCCGGACATGAATGACCTGATTGCCAAATTACGCAAGAACCTGCCGTACAACCGCATCCAAGTGAGCCATGCCAACGGTATGCTGCTCTTGAGCGGCACGGTCGGCGACGGGCGGGCCGCAGACAAGGCGATGAAGATCGCCAACCAGTACGCGCCGAACGCAGTCACCAATGCGCTCGAGGTTCGCTCTACCCAACAGGTGATGCTTGAGGTGCGCTTCATCGAGGCATCGCGCAATGCCTCGCGCGAACTCGGCCTTGGCACGCGTGTCAGGTCAAGCCGGTTCAATTCCGACACCGGCCAGCAGGCCGGGATTGTCGGCGAGGCGCTGGCAGCCACCATCCTGCCCTCAGGCGCCGCGCCGTTCGGTTCGATGATCGCGCGCTTGCTGAGCGGCGGCACCAACGTCGACCTGATCGTCAGCGCGCTTGAAGAACGCGGCCTCGCCCGGCGCCTGGCAGAGCCCAACCTGGTGACGCTATCAGGCGTTGCGGCAAGCTTCCTGGCGGGCGGCGAATTCCCTTTCCCGGTCGCCTCGGACGACAACAAGATCGTCATCGAGTTTAAGAAATTCGGTGTCGGCCTGAAGTTCACACCGACCGTGCTTTCCGATGGCCTGATCAACCTGCAGATCGAGCCGGAAGTCAGCGAACTCGATGACACGGCCGGCGTGGTGATTGCCGACGTGCGCATCCCGGGCCTCGTCGTCCGGCGTGCGCAAACCGCAATCGAACTGCACAACGGGCAAAGCTTCGCGATCGCCGGGCTTTTGCAGCACGCGAACACCCGCCTCAGCCTGCAACTGCCCTGGATCGGTGATGTGCCGGTGCTCGGCGCCCTGTTCCGCAGTGCCGAATACAAGAAGCAGGAAACCGACCTCGTCATCATCGTGACGCCACGCCTGGTGCAGGCGGCGCGGCCCGGCGAGCGTCTGGTGACACCGCACGATCTCACGCGCGGCAGCACCGAGAAGGAATTCTTTCTCAAGGGCAAGGACGAGTGGGCCCGCGCCCTGCCGCCAGTTCGCCTGCCGAGCCGGGCACCGACACCGGACCACTACGGCCACATCATCAAGCTAACCAGAAGCGAGCGCTGACATGACCGCCAACCTTGCAAAGCCGACACCGGCGCAGGCCGCCCCGAAAGGATCGCGACGAATCGCGAGCCTGGCTGCCTGCCTTGCCCTCTCTGTCGCGCTGGCGGGCTGCCTGCAAAGCTCGGGCGCCGGCTCACCAAACCGCTACACCTGGGGCGGTAGCGACAAGATCGAAATGACGTCGGGCGATGCCCAGGCCGCCAACAAGGGCATCCACGCGATCGATCCCTGGCCGCCGTCAGCGTTTGACCGGCACCGTAGCTGGGACGGCCAGCGCGCCGAGAACACCTATCGGGAGTACGCAGGAACGGCCGGCGAAGCTGACAAGCCGGCAAATGAGGGACCCGCCAAACCTGCGGCAACGAGGTAAGGAGTGCGAAGGCCCGCAGAACCGCTCTTGTAGGCTGCATCAGCGGTCGATCCGGCCGGGATGAAACCTCTTTGCAACGCCGGGTTTGAATTTCCGGCGTTTTCGAATCATGCTGTTCAAGGCAATGCATGAAACGAGAGGTGAGCGACGATGAAATCCATCCTGCTACCCGTTGAACACACGGCCGGCGCGGAAAGCTGCCTACAGGTCGCCTGGCAGACCGCGAAACTGTTCGGTGCCAGGGTATCAGCCCTGGCACTCAGGCCGGTTTACTATCAGGTCGTCGGCGCCGAACCGATCGTCGCCGTGACCTTCCCGCCCTCGGACCAGGAAGACAGTGAGGCCTTTGCCGGCGCGCGCGGAAGCTTCGATGCCTTCAAACGCGATCACGTCGATAAGGCAACCGATGCAGGCGGTGCGACGATGGAGTGGGCGAGCGACGCGCCGGTCGACGACAACCAGATCGCTTCGATTTCGCGCGTCTATGATGCAACCGTCGTCGGACGGCCGGCCTCGACCGGCGAAGGGCCGCGCATGACGACGCTCGAGGCCGCCCTTTTCGACGGCGGCCGGCCGATCATGGTCGCACCGCCCAAGCCGCTGGCGACCTTCGGCAAGAATGTCGTGATCTCGTGGAACCAAAGCACGGAATCGGCGCGCACCGTCGGCTTCGGCATCGAGTTGATCAAGAAGGCGGAAAAGGTCACCGTCCTCACGATCGAGGACGTTACGGTGCCGGGGCCCGATGGTGCGGCTCTGGCCGGCTACCTGTCGCGGCACGGTGTCGATGCGGCGGAACTGACCGTGCCGCTACACGGCCGCCGACCCGGCGTCGCGATCCTCGAGGAGGCGCAGAAACTCAATTGTGACCTGCTCTTCAAGGGCGCCTATACGCAAAGCCGCATCCGCCAAATGATCCTCGGCGGCGCCACCAGCCAGATCCTGGCCCATACCGAGCTACCGGTGTTCATGGCAAACTGAGCGGCGAACTGAGCGGCGGACGGAGCCGTAGTGTGCGTGAGCGGCAGCAGAACGCCGATTGCAGGCGCCGGTCGGTGTTGGGCGCCTGCGAAAGCAGAGATGATCCGCAATACGTGCGACAGGCGCGAGCGCACCCTATGCTTGCTGCCGTGCGAACTGAGTTCGCGCCTGGCCATGAAAATCATCACCCCGCATGCCCACTCAAATCCCTGATCGTCGCCGCTTTCCCTGACAGCGGATTGTTCGGATCCCACTTGAGCTTGATCGTCTGGAAGCGACCGCCGAGAGCGTCGTAGATGGTCAGGTGCCCGGCCATGCTCTCACCGGCGCCGGTAATCTCCTTCAGGATCTCGACCGCCTGCAGCGTACCCATGACGCCGGCCACCGCGCCTAAGATGCCGACCTCCGAACAGTTGAACACGGCTTCCCCGCTCGGTGCTTCGGGGAACAGGCAGCGGTAGCTTGGATAAGGCGTGCCGTCCTCATCGGATTCATGTGGCTTGAAGGTCGTCACATAGCCATCGAACGGCCCGAGCGCTGCAAACACCAGCGGCCGCTTGGCCAGGTAGCAGGCGTCCGAGACCAGGTAGCGCGTCGCGAAGTTGTCCGAACCATCGGCAATGACGTCGTATTGTGAGATGAGATCGATCGCGTTGGCGTGGTCGATGCGCAGGTTGTGGGGCTCGACGACGACGTGCGGGTTGAGGCGGGCCACGGTGTCGACGGCGCTCTCGACCTTGGGTCGGCCGATCGCCGCGGTGTCATGCGCGATCTGGCGCTGCAGGTTGGAAAGCGAGACGACGTCGTCATCGACGATGCCGATCGTACCGACGCCGGCGGCTGCGAGATAAACGAGCAACGGCGAGCCGAGGCCGCCGGCTCCGATCAGCAGCACACGCGCCTGCTTCAGTTTCTGCTGGCCCTGGCCGCCAACCTCGCGCAGCACGAGATGGCGCTTGTAGCGTTCGATTTCTTCCGGCGTCAGCCTGCTCATGCGCCCGAGCCTCCGGTACGGTAATGGGATCGCCTATAGGTAGTGGATCGGCTCATGACCGGCAATGTGGACCCTGTGGGGCGTCATGCCCCGGTCGAACCGAACCCGCCGGCACCGCGCCCGGTCTCATCGAGTTCGTCGGCCTCGATGATTTCAGCCCGCGTGACGGTGGCGAGCACCGCCTGTGCAATGCGTTCACCGCGTCGAATCACAAACGGTTCGCGACCGAGGTTGATCAGGATGACCTGCACCTCGCCGCGATAGTCGCTGTCGATGGTTCCCGGCGCATTGAGAACGGTAACGCCATGGCGCGCCGCCAGGCCCGAGCGCGGCCGGATCTGCACTTCGAAGCCGGGAGGAATCTCGAGCATCAGCCCGGTCGGCACCAAGGCACGATCGCCGGGCGCGAGTTCGATCTCGCCGTCAACCGCAGCCGCCAGATCAAAGCCGGCCGAGCCTTCGGTCTGATAGGTCGGCAGGTCCAATGTGCCACCACCGGGCAGCCGCTTGATCCTGATGGTCGTCAAATCCGGCCTCTTGCTTGTTTCACGAACCCGATCACGCCCCGGTTGGTTTAACGACCTGGCCACCGCTCTCCTCGTGGCCCCATTCGCTCCAGGAACCGTCATAGACGGCCGCATCCGGATTGCCGAGGACGGCGAGCGCCAGCGACAGGACGCCGGCGGTGACGCCGGAACCGCAACTCGTCGTGGTCGGCTTGTGAACATCGACGCCTGCTGCTGCGAAGATGGCGGCCAGATCGCCGGCAGATTTCAACTTGCCGTCGGCCTCGAGCAGCGTCGTGAACGGAACATTGAGGGCGCCGGGCATGTGGCCGGAGCGCAATCCTTGGCGCGGGCTCGGCAGCCTCACCGCGAAACCGCCCTGCCGAGCGGGCATCGACGATCTGCTCGCCGCCGTTGGTGACAATCGCCTTGATGTCATCGATATCGCGGACCAGGGCCGAATTGAAACGCGAGGTGAAATGGCGTTCCGAGCGCGCCCGCGGCGGCTCGTCGGTCGTCGGTCGGTTTTCTGCCTTCCATTTCTTGAGGCCGCCATTCAGAACCGCAACGTCCTCGTGCCCCATCGTGCGGAACATCCACCAGACGCGGGCCGCCGAATAAATCCCCTCACTGTCGTAGGCAACGACGCGCATGCCGTCGCCAATGCCCATCTTCTTCATCATCGAGGAAAACTTGACCGGCGGGGGCAGCATGTGCGGCAGCGGATTCTTGTCATCGGCTACGAGGTCGATATCGAAGAACATCGCGCCCGGAATGTGTTCTGCATCGTATTCCGCGCGCGCGTTTCGCCCCGACGTCGGCAGGTGCAGCGAACCATCGAGCAGCACCAGATCGGGCGCGTCGAGATGCTCTGCCAGCCAGTTCGTTTCAACGATGTAGCGCCCGCTGAGATCCGGCATGCCACTCCTCCCCTAATGGTTGGAATCAAACGTTATCAGGCAAAGGCCAGCCGCACGCGGCGGTTCTGCCTGCCCTTCTTTTCGATCTTGGTCACCGCGATTTTGCCGATATCGGCGGTCGAGGCAACGTGTGTGCCGCCGCAGGGCTGCAGGTCGACGGCAGCGTTCTCGCCGATCGAAACGAGGCGGACCCGGCCGCTGCCCATCGGCGGCTTGACCGCCATGGTGCGCACCATCTCGGGATTAGCGGCCAGTTCTTGATCTGTGATCCAGAGCGAAGTGACCGGATGATCGGCCTCGACCAGGGCGTTGAGCTTCGAGTTGAGATCTTCCTTATCGATGGCGCCGGCATCAGCAATGTCGAAGTCGAGCCGCCCCTCGCCGGCGCTGATCTGGCCGCCGGTCACCGGAAACGGGATCAGGCTGCAGAGCAGGTGCAGCGCCGTATGGATACGCATAAAAGCGTGGCGCTGGTCCCAGTCGAGTTCGAGCATGACTGTGGCACCTGCTTCGGGCAGCACGCTGCCTTCCTCGGGCACATGCACGATCGTTGACCGGTCACTGTCGTAAACGGTCGTCGCAATCGGGCAGTCCTGGCCATCGAATACCAGCCGTCCCCGGTCCCCCGGTTGGCCACCCGAGGTCGCATAAAAGATCGTGCGGTCGAGGATGATGCCGCCACGTTCATTGACGGCCCTGACGGTTGCCTCGGCTGTACGCTGATAGGCATCATCGCGGAACAGCGGTTCTGTCATCGCTCAAGATCTCGCTCAGGTGCTGGCGATGAGCTTCTGGTCCGGCGGACCGGCCTCACTCATCGACCTCTTCGAAAACGCTCGGTATCCGGGCCGGCGGGCCGGCGAGCCATTCAGGCACCGGCAGATCCTTCTCGCGCAAAAATTCTGGATTGAACAGTTTCGACTGATACCGCGAGCCATAGTCACAAAGCACCGTCACGATCGTGTGGCCGGGCCCCATTTCCTTTGCCAGGTCGATCGCACCGGCGACATTGACACCGGTTGATGCGCCGACGCACAAGCCCTCTTCCTGCAGGAGTTGGAAGACGATGGCGACCGCTCGCTCATCGGGGATATGGTAGGCGTGATCGACGACGGCGTCTTCTAGATTCGCGGTAATCCGTCCCTGGCCGATCCCTTCCGTAATCGAGGAGCCCTCGGCTTTTAGCTCACCATACTTGTAATAGTTGTAGAGCGCCGCGCCCGGCGGATCAGCGAGCGCAATCTGAATTTCGCTTCGCTTATCCTTGAGCCCCATCGAGACACCGGCAAGCGTGCCGCCTGAGCCGACCGCCGAGGCAAAACCGTCAACCTTGCCGTCAGTCGCAGCAAAAATCTCCGGCGCCGTCGTCTCGATATGGGCCTGACGGTTGGCGACATTGTCGAACTGATTGGCCCACACGGCACCGCCCGGCAGCTCGCGGGCCAGTGCGTCGGCGAGACGGGCGGAATACTTCACGTAGTTGTTCGGATTCCTGTATGGCTGAGCCGGCACCTCGACCAACTCGGCTCCGAGCAGGCGCAAAGCATCCTTCTTTTCCTGGCTCTGCGTTTCAGGAATGACGATGACGCATTTGAAGCCGAGCGCCGTACCGATCACAGTAAGGCCGATACCGGTGTTGCCGGCAGTACCCTCGACGATCGTGCCGCCAGGCTTGAGCTTGCCCCTGGCGAGGGCATCGCGGATGATGAACAGTGCCGCGCGGTCCTTGACCGACTGACCAGGGTTCATGAACTCTGCCTTGCCAAGGATCGTGCAGCCGGTCTCCTCCGAAGCACGCCTCAGCTTGATCAGCGGCGTATTGCCAACCGCCTGACTGACATCAATTGCGTGAACCACGGCAGTGTCCTTGTCTTGAATTAGAAGTCCTGAAATTTAGCAGGCGATCTCTCGTGCGAAACTTATTATCATGGCCGGATAAGGCCGGATAGTGCCGCCACCCCTTCACTCCCTATCGTCGAACAGCCAGACGACCAAGCCGGGCAGACTGGACACCAGCACGGCCAGGCCGTAGCCCAAAGAACCGGCAACCAGCGCAGCCTGCGGCATCTCGAGGCCCCAGGCGAAGATCCCGATGATCGCACTTTCGCGCAGTCCCCAACCGTTGATTGAGGCCGGCAGCAACGTGATCACGATGACCAGCGGCATCAGCAGCAGGATGGTCACGAAAGATACCGAGTTATCGATGTAGCTCGCCAGGAACCATACGGACCATCCTGCCGAAAGCTGGATCACCGCAGAAAGCACGATCGTCACCAGCAGCTGCATCGGTCGTCGAAGCAGGCCGTCGAGATGCGTCTCCAGGACCGTTGCGAACCCCTTCGGCGCGCCGAGAGGCAGGCGATCGATTAACCATGGCACTGCCGGGACAACCGCTCCCACTACCAGAAGAAGAAGCACCACACCGAACGTCGTCGCGCGGACATTATGAGCTTCGCCAAGCTCAGGCAACAGCACCAGCGCAGCCAGAAGTATGGGCGCGATACTGATCAGCGCCAGCAGGCGATCGACAATCACACTCGCCAAACCGCTCTTTGCATCCATGCCCAAACGCTTGAGTTGCCAGACCCGATAGGCATCACCCCCGATTGATGTCGGCAGGCATTGGTTGAAGAATTTCCCGACAAGAGTGAGCCGCATTGAGAGCCCGAATGGCAGCTCTCGATTGCCCGCCCTGAGGACAAGCCACCACCTCAAACAGAGCGGCAAAGCAAGAGCGAATTGGACCGCTGTAACGACAGCAAAGCGAAACGCGAATTCGCCGGTGAAGCGCTCGCTCAACAGAAGAACATCCGACTGGCGAAAAACCCAGACAAGCAGTGCGATCGAAACTGCGATCTTCACCGCAACCGTCAAATGTCGAAAGCCGGGCCATTGACGTTCAGCGCCACTCACGACCGCTCACCGCCGCTTGTCGATTAGGTCGGCCAGCAGGCCCAAAGCCCCGAGAATCACACCCGTCTCGATCAGCAACAGGTCCGCCGTCGTGAGGTTCTGATAGTAGACGGTATTGTAAACGGCCCGCACCAAGCCGGCCGCCAAGAGCACAAAACTTACCGGCAAGAACACTTTGAGCGGCCGGAAATACATGATCGTGAAAATAATCAGCAAGATGAAGTTGTAGGTGTCACGCACCGGCCGGATCTTGGATGTACCCTCCCGCCTGAAATACCGGATCGGATGATATCTGACGATATAGTCGTTCGTGATCATGGCGAGCGTGATCGTGCTCGTGAACGAGAAGCCGGACGGGTAGAGCCGCATGAACTCCAGCGCGATGTCGCGCCGAAAGATGCGAAAGCCGGAATTGAGGTCGGGAATGTTGTAGTCGACCATGAAAGAAGCCAGGCGACCGAGCAACCGCTTGGCAAAGCGCCGCAGAGGCGAATCATTGGCATCCCCTCCGGCGCTTCTCTCGCCGACAATCATGTCGGCATCGTCCAGCGCCTCGAGCAGCAGAGGCAGATCCTCGTTCGGATAGGTCCCATCCGCATCCGTAATGGCCACAAGCGGGTATTGCGCTCGACGCAGGCCCGTCTTGAGCGCGGCACCATAACCGCGGTTCGTTGGATGGCGCACAAGCCTGACCTTCTCCCCGCCAACGCGCTCAGCCGTTCGATCAGTCGAGCCATCGTCAATGACGATGATTTCATAACGCCAGCGGCTTCGGTCCATCGCGGCACGAATGGCATCGATCGTCGGTGCGATCGCGTTTTCTTCATTGTATGCTGGAACAAGCACCGTGACCGCGGCAGGCGAATCGGGATCAATCATTTAAATTTCCGCGTCCGCACTGAGCTGAGCTGAAGCCTTACCGGAATTCGAAAATGTGGACACTTGCTCTTTCGATCGCTAGCTTAAAATTGTCGACACGTACCGGCCGACATCTGCTCCGATGGTGACGGATACCGGCAGTCTCATCACATTACGATGCGCGCAAGCGCTGTGGCAATTGATCAGTTGCTTTGCTGACCAACTATTTGGAGATCCAGGTTGATGCCTCTGCCTGTCGGTGTTTTGGATCCCGATTATCATCGCCACAGGCGTACACGGCGCACGCATCGCTACAGGCTTGCCCGACGCACGAGCGAAGTACACGACGCAGCTCTCAGACACCTGGGGCGAGCTCCGCGCTTCATCCTCGATCTCGGGACCGCCGATGGCTTGATGCTTGCCGAACTCAAGCGCCTGTTCGAGCCGCAACGCGCAGTGGGCGTCGAATACAATGCCGAGCTGCTCGCCTGTGCTGATTCTTCGGACGGTTGCGAGTACATTTGCGCAGACGTCTTGCAGGTGCCGATCGATGATGAACAGTTCGACCTAGTTGTTGCCACGGCCGTTATCGAACACGTTGAAAGCCCGCGGCGATTTCTTGCCGAGTGCCGCCGCCTGTTGAACGCTGACGGCATCGTCGTCGTCACGACCCCCGTCCCTCACATGGAAAGCATCGCCACCAGGATCGGTTTGCTTCAGGACGATCAGCACAACGAAACCTTGAATTTGGCAAAACTTCGCTCCTACGCCGAGGAGGCCGGGCTGCAGGTATTGGAAGCAGGCAAATTCATGTTTTCACCCATCGGCTTTCCTGCCGAGCGCTCGTTGGAGAAATGGCTCGGACCACTTGGCCTGCGCCTCATCATGGCCAATCAGCTGCTGGTTGCGCGCCGTGTCTGAACGGATCGTGCGGCTTGCGGCCGCGGTCGAGCGCCGAGAGATCGTCTGTTTATCTGCCGCCATAATGATATTTGCCGCGCCGGTTTGGCTGGTGCCGTTCTTTCCCAGTCTCGACGGTCCGTCACATCTTGCAAACACGTTCATTTTTCTGAACTTCAACGATCCGGCCGCGCCGATTTTTTCCGAGTTCTTTGAAATCACATGGAACGCCCCTCCAAACCTTGCAATTTATCTGATCAATTCCCTCTTCATTCCGATCGTCGGCCCCTACACCGCCGAAAAGCTGTTCGTAACGTGTTATCTTGCCGGGATCGGCTTCGGACTGCGATACGCTTTGATGGCCATAGGCCCCAAAGCCCGCACCTGGGCACTCCTCGGGCCTCCCGCCGGTTTCAATGCCATACTGTTTCTCGGCTTCTACAATGCTTGCGCAAGTCTCGTCGGGTTTGTGTTTGCCCTGGGCCTCTGGTTGCGCCTTCGGGATCGAACGGGGCCTAGCAGCTTCGCGATTTACTTCCTGGCTGCCGCGGCACTCTATATTTGCCACCTGTCCGGCTTCGTAATGTTCGCGCTGACGGTGGCGGTCGCAACACTGATCGGGCTGGCCGGCAGTAACGCGCCGTGGCGAACATTTTTGCGCCGAGCCGTACTACCGGGTTGCGCCTTTCTTCCTGCAGCCGCCCTGGCAGCCTGGCACTTGCTGCAGCCGCGTGAATTTCAAGCCTTTCAACTCGCTCCGTTTGAAATCACCTGGCCTGACCTGCTGCGGTTCCTGCAACTGATACTCGGCCCCTGGTTCAATATTCCATTCGAGCGCAGCGAAGCCTTTGTCGCATTACCTCTCGTGCTCGGCCTCAATTACGCGCTTGTTTACGTAATCTTCCGCCTCGGACCACGACGCGCACTCCTAGCGGAATGGTCCGCCATAACGCTGATATTTATCCTGATATTCCTGTTTCTGCCCAATGCCCTGGTTGTCCGCTGGCTGCCCCTGCGGATATTGCCGTTCGTCTACGTCATCATCATACTTTGGCTTGGTTGGCTGACGGCCCAACTCGCCTTGCGCGAACGTCGAATAGCCGGCCTGATCGTGGCTCTATCCGTTTTCGCAGCTGGGCTGGTACACGTAGCCGTGCGCCCCGAAGCATTCGCACGGATCATCGACCTGCAACAGGAATTCCTAGAAGGATCTACGGTAATAGCGCCGAATTCAAGCGTCCTGCCCCTCGCGATGGCCAACGAGTTGGACAGCAAGCCGATGGCCGGCATGAACATCTTTTTTGTCGCCGCCAACCGCCTCACCCTCGAAAAACCCATTGTCAACCTTACCAACCTACAGGCGACAACCGGCTTCTTCCCGATCACCTACAGGCGCGAACGCAATCCGTTCGTGCACGTCGCAAACGTCCTGCCCGATATGCGCAGGCCTCACCATGTCGATCCGGAGCAGTTCACGATGGCCACGGGCCGTACAATCGACTATGTGCTAGTCTGGGGAGAGCGAAAATTCTTCGATGGCGCCGCCAGCCCGCCGAACAGCGTTTTGCGGGCCCGGTTGGCGGCCAACTATGAACTGGTATTTGTGTCCCCGCAGCGTGAGTTGTTGCGAGTTTACCGGCGTTCGGCTCCGGCAATCAACGTTCAGGAGAAGTAGATGAAAGTCCTTTTGATCAATCCGCCCCGCTTTCACGAGCTGATTGGCAAGAACCCGGCCATTGTTGAAAAACACCGCGGCTACAATCCGCCTCTGGGTCTGCTTTACCTCGCCGGCTACATTGAAGAAAACAGCGACCATCAGGTCGACATCATCGATTGTCAGCCGTTGGAGATGAGCTACGATGAACTCGGCCAGGAACTTGCCAGTAGAGAGTTCGACGTCTGCGGCCTGACGGCGATGACCTTTACGCTGATCGACGTCATGATGGCCTGCCGCGAAGTGCGGCGGGCAAACCCGAAAGCCAAGATCATTCTTGGCGGACCGCACACCCATTTATTTCCTGAAGAGACAATCAGCAAATCCGAAGTTGATTTCCTTATGCAGGGCGAGGGCGAAATCGCTTTCCTGCAATTCCTCGCCAAGTTGAATGATCCCAGCTCTTGGCCGGACATACCGGGCTTGGTTTATAAGGATGCGGCCGGCAAGATCCACAATAACGGCATTGCACCCAGCACCAACGACCTCGACGTTCTGGGGTTCCCGGCTCGCCACAAGCTGCCGACCACGCATTATCGCTCCCTGCTCGGGCGGCGCAATAATATCACGACAATGTTCACTAGCCGCGGCTGCCCGTTTCGCTGTACGTTTTGCGACCGACCGTTTTCTCCTGTCATTTCCGGCTTCCGTTGGCGAACAGCCGGCCACATTGCCGACGAAATGGAGCAGTGCCTGGCAATGGGGGTTGATGAGGCATTTATTTACGACGATACCTTCACGGTTAGAAAAGATCGCGTCCACCAGCTCTGCGACGAAATCATATCCCGCGGCCTGAAGTTCACCTGGGACGTTCGGGCCCACGTCAACACTGTCAATAAAGACCTTCTCAAGCACATGAAGGAAGCGGGCTGCGACCGCATTCATTACGGCGTCGAGGTCGGCAATGACCGGATGATGCGTGAGATCCGCAAGAACACCAACGTCGAAAAGGTCAAAGCGGCTTTTTCTGCAACACGTGCGGTTGGTATGGAAACCCTCGGTTATTTCATGATCGGCCAGCAGACCGAAACGGCGAGCGACATCGATGACACTATGGATCTCGCCCGCAGTTTGAAACCGAACTACGCCCACTTCACGATCTTTTGCCCGTATCCTGGAACAGAGATTTATCAGCGTGGCCTTGAGACGGGCATCATCAAGTCGGACGTCTGGCGCGAATTTGCCACCGACCCGCAACCGGGTTTCGAACTCCCCGTCTGGGAGGAAAACTTCACGCGAGAAGAACTCCGCCACATGTTGGTGAAGTGCTACAAGGCCTTCTATATGCGTCCCTCATTCATGCTGAAAGCGGCCGCCAGGGTCCGCACCTTCGAAGAATTCAAACGCAAGGCCCGCGCCGGCCTTTCCGTCCTAACCATGCGACACGACCAAAAGCTATATTCCGACGGCAAACTGCGCGCCAAGGTCCGCGCGGTAGTCCCAAACGCATCCTACGACGTCCACGAGGGATGACCCGGGCCGCCGGAATGGTTGCAAGGTGATAGACCGACCATAGTTTGCGATTCGAAAGTGCCCCGTTCATGATGGAGAGCCGGGTGCTTTTGTCTCGTGCACCAAGAACAAGCCCGGTCCGATCGAGCGACCAACTCGCCCACATCACAGAGCAGGCCGCTCCGACACCAGTAGCCAGGTCGGCCCGTGCATCGGATCCTGCCAGATCCGCTTCCATTCGAAGCCGGCCCGTTCGTAAGCGCGCACCGCTTGTTCGTTGGCGACCGACACGAACACGCAGATCGCTGTGGCTAGCGTCGTTGAAAAGACCTCGCTGCGGATTTCGGCGAGTGCCAGCGGGCCGATGCCGCGGCCGCGCGCCTTGGGTTCGGCGATGAAGATGTCAACGTCCCAGGTTCCCGCCGCCAGGTCTTCGGGCAGGTTTTCCCCCCAGATCGTGGCGTCGATTGCATGGGCATAGCCGACCGGTACACCCTGCCATTCGATCATCCAGGCGAGTGCGTGATCGGTGCCGAGCACGGTGATCACTTCCGCCTCGCTGGCGGATGCAGGGCCAAGCCACTGCTCGATATCGGGCCTGCGCAGCCAGGCACGGATGGTTGCCCAATCATCATCGGACGCAGGGCGCAGTTTGATGTTCTCAATGTTTGCCGAAGCATCGCCGTTGCCAGCCATGGCACAACCCCCGTACAGCGATCGATCGCCCGCTATCCGGCAAGCCGATTCGATCGTTTCTGTGACGGAAGCGCATCAATGTCTGAAATGCCGCACGCCGGTCAAGACCATCGCCAGGCCCTTTTCGTCAGCGGCTGCAATGACCTCCTCATCGCGCATCGAGCCGCCGGGCTGGATCACCGCCGTCGCACCGGCCTCGGCGGCCGCGAGCAGTCCGTCTGCGAACGGAAAGAAGGCATCGGAGGCAACTACCGAACCAACCGCCAGTGATTGGGCAAGCCCTGCGGTCTCGGCCGCATCGGCTGCCTTGCGCGCCGCGATGCGCGAAGAATCGAGGCGGCTCATCTGCCCCGCACCGATCCCGACGGTCGCGCCATCCTTGACGTAGACGATGGCGTTCGACTTGACGTGTTTGGCAACACGGAACGCGAATTTCAGGTCGGCGAGTTCCGCAGGCGTCGGCTGGCGCTTGGTAACCACTTGCAAGTCGAGATCGTCAACGACAGCGTTGTCACGTGATTGCACGAGCAGGCCGCCGGCAACCGACTTGACGACGCGACCCGGCGCCCTCGGATTTGCAAGCTCCCCTGTGATCAGCAGGCGCAGGTTCTTCTTGGCCTCGAAGATCAGGCGGGCATCGTCACTGGCAGCCGGTGCGACGACGACCTCGGTGAAGATCTTGGTGATTTCCTCGGCAGCGTCCGCATCTATGCGCCCGTTGAGCGCAATGATGCCGCCGAATGCGCTCACGGGATCCGAACGCAACGCAAGCTCGTAGGCCTCGCGCAATGTTGCAGCCACCGCAACGCCGCATGGGTTGGCATGTTTGATGATGGCAACTGCCGCACCGCCCGCGGGATCGAACTCCGCGATCAATTCGAGCGCGGCGTCTGTATCATTGAGGTTGTTGTAGGAGAGCGCCTTGCCCTGCAGCTGGTGGGCGGTGGCAACCCCCGGCCGCACGTCCTCGGTGCGATAGAACGCAGCTGTCTGATGCGGGTTCTCGCCATAGCGCAGTGCCTCCCCGAGCTTGCCGGCAAAGGCCCGATAGTCCGGTGCTTCCTGACCCGTTTGTTCAGCGAACCAGGCGGAAATCGCAGCATCGTAGTGCGCGGTGCGCGCATACGCTTTGGCCGCAAGCGAGCGGCGCAGTTCACCGGAAACCGTGCCACCGTACTGCTCCATGTCGGCAAGCACGGCGTCATAGTCTTTGGGATCGACGATCACGGTCACTGCATCGTGGTTCTTGGCTGCAGCCCGGATCATGGCCGGCCCGCCGATGTCGATGTTCTCGATGCACTCAGCAAAATCGGCATCGCGCGCGACGGTTTGCTCGAAGGGATAGAGATTGACGACAACCAGGTCGATCGGCGGGATATCGTGGGCGCTCGCTGCAGTTTCATGGTCGGCGTTGCCGCGCACCTGCAGCAGGCCGCCGTGCACCTTGGGATGCAGCGTCTTGAGGCGCCCGCCCATCATTTCGGGAAAACCAGTGTAGTCCCCGACATCGACGACCTCGATACCGGCTTCCTTGAGCGCTGCAGCCGTTCCGCCAGTCGACAGGATCTCGATACCGCGCTCAGCCAGATCGGCCGCAAAGTCAGTGAGACCCGACTTATTCGAGACCGATATCAGGGCGCGTGAGATTTTGCCTGGTTCATTCATCGGATCATTCTGCTCCGTTACCTGCCTAGCCGGCGTCGATTGCAGCGCTATTCCGCCGGTGCACAGCTCATAGCGCAGAGCGGATCATCGCCTGGAGACGTGGACAATTGCACGGCAGAAGCCTGCTTCACGGCCCTATGCCCCTCACCCTAACCCTCTCCCCGTGAAGTACGGGGAGAGGGTATCAGGCCGTGCCATTTGGCACCGCCGTTGACAACATGACGGACCATGTTCCCTCTCCCCGTACTTCACGGGGAGAGGGTTAGGGTGAGGGGCATAGGGCCGTGAAGCAAACGCCGAACAGGCGAAAATCCACACGACGCCGCGACCAATTCAGCTGTCGCAAGCCAATTGTCAACAGGCTAAAGGTTATCTGCGCCGGATTGAAAGTGACCGATGGTAGCTGCCATGACTTATATTAGCCCCCGGCAAATGAACTCAGCTGAAGCGCGCGGCCAGGATCATGTCGCTTGCCTTTTCGGCGATCATGATGGTCGGCGCGTTCGTATTGCCGCTAGTGATCGTCGGCATGATCGAGGCATCGACCACCCTGAGGCCGGCGACGCCATGCACGCGCAGTTCGTCATCGACTACGGCCGCCTCATCGCTGCCCATCTTGCAGGTACCGACCGGGTGATAGATAGTCTGGCTGATCTCACGAGCAGCAGCCAGCAGTTCGTCATCGGATTGCACATCGGCGCCGGGCAGAACCTCTTTCTTGATCAGTGGCGCCATCGGTGGCGCCGCCATGATGCGGCGTGAGATCTTGATTCCTTCGACCGTCGTCCAGCGGTCCAGTTCAGTCGCCAGGTAGTTTGGGTGAATTGCCGGATAAACATGCATATCGGCCGACTTGAGCTCGATATGGCCGCGGCTTTCCGGGCGGAGCTGGCAGGTGGAACTCGTGAATGCGGAAAACTTGTGCGTGCCTTCACCGGGCTTGTCGGCTGAAAGCGGCTGGACGTGGAACTGGATGTCCGGTGCCTCGAGCTCGGGCCGCGAGCGTACGAACGCACACGCCTGGCTGGCGCCCATGGTCAGCGGTCCGGTTCGCCTGAGCGCGTATTCGACGCCCATCAGCCACTTACGCAGCGGATTGCGCAACTGGTCGTTGAGCGTGATCGGCCGCGTCGTCTTCAACACCATGCGCACCTGCAGATGGTCTTGCAGATTGCGGCCGACGCCGCCGAGATCCTGCCGGACATCGATGCCGTGCTCGCGCAGATGCTCTGCCGGACCAATCCCTGAAAGCATCAGGATCTGCGGCGAACCGATGGCACCCGACGCCAGGATGATCTCGCGGTCCGCCGAAACGATCTGGCGGCGGCCCTCCTGTTCGATCTCGATGGCCTGGGCCCGGCCTTCTGCGATCACGACTCGTCGGACATGAGCGCCGGTCGCAACGGCAAGATTTTTGCGATGACGAACCGGGTGCAGATAACCAACCGCGGTCGAACAGCGCCGGCCGTTGCGCGCCGTGAGCTGGAAATAGCCGGCGCCTTCCTGTTCGGCGCCGTTGAAATCGCGCCGCCGCGGAATCCCGATCGCTTCGGCAGCATCGATGAACCGGTCACAGATCTCGCGCTGGATACGCATGTTGGAGACGGCCAGTGGTCCGTCGGCGCCGTGATAGTCGTCGCCGCCCTCCTCCTGGTCCTCCGCCTTCCGGAAATACGGCAGCACGTCCTCATAGCTCCAACCCTTGTTGCCGAGCTGGCGCCAGTGATCGAAATCGCTGCGGTGACCGCGAATGTACAAGAGCCCGTTGATTGACGAGGAGCCGCCGAGCGTCTTGCCGCGTGGCCAGTCGAGGACACGACCGCCAAGACCAGGATCCGGCTCGGTCTTGTACTGCCAGTCGGTCTCCGGGTTGTGCATCGTCTTGAAATAGCCGACCGGTATGTGGATCCAGGGATTGCTATCGGCACCGCCCGCTTCCAGCAGCAATACGCGATTGCGCGGATCTTCCGACAGCCGGTTAGCCAGCACACATCCGGCCGACCCAGCTCCGGCTATGATGTAATCAAATGTCTTGCCGGCAATGTCCGACATGCCGCCCTTTCTTGAGGTTTCCAAAGGGCTTGGCCCTTTGGTGGGGTTGTTAGGGGCAAAGCCCCTGACGTATCGCCTTTCAAGGCGATTTATGAGGGGCATTCTGCCCCTCAAACTCCCCTGACCAGGGTCTTGAACCCTGGAATCGTTTGCCAGATATTGGAGATTAGTTTCTCAAATATGAGATCTTTGGATACCGCTGTCAAATGACTTAGACGACGCCTTGCTCGGCCAAATCGTGGACCTCGGCTTCACTGAGACCGAGCCAGTCGGCGAAGACATCAGACGTGTGCTGCCCGACGCGAGGGCTCGGTTTGGTTTCGACCTTGTCGGCGCCGTGGTAGCGTAGCGGGCTGGTCGGCACGACGATACGGCCGTATTCGGGATGATCGATCCATTCGAGCATGCCGCGTTCGTGCATGTGGCGGTCGTTGACGACCTCGGTGAGATCCCGGACGGGCGCCACCGGCAGACGGTGCGTGCGCGCCATCTGCATGATTTCGGCGCGATCGAGCGTTTTCGACCAGGCTTCGATCAGGCCGTCAGTCTCGGCCATGTTAGCAACGCGGGCCTTGTTCGAGTTGTAACGCGGATCATCGATCAGTTCCTCGCGGCCCATGATGCGGCAGAGCCCCTGCCAGTGAACCTCCTTGACGCAGTTGATGGCGATGTAGCCGTCCTTGGCTTCGTAGACGTTATAGGGACAGACCGACAGACCGCCGTGGCGATTGGCGGTGCGCGGCGGGGCTGCCCCGTCCTGTTCGTAGAGCATGCCAAGGTTGGAGGCGAAGGACGGAAAAGCCGCCTCCTGCATCGAGACCTCGACCAGGCGGCCCCGACCCGTGACCGAGCGTTCATAGAGCGCGGTGACGACAGCTGCGTAAAGGTGAATGCCCGACATGAAGTCGACGACGGCGGCGCCACACTTCATCGGCGGCCCGTCCGGGAATCCGGTCAAGCTCATCATGCCCGAGTTGGCCTGCACGGTGAGGTCCATTGCCATCATATCGCGATCCGGACCGGTCAGACCGTAGCCCGATCCCGACGCATAAATCAGGCGCGGGTTGATCTCGTGCAGCACGTCCCAACCGACGCCGAGCTTGTTCATGACGTCGGGCGTAAAATTCTCGAGCAGAACGTCGGCCTGCCGGGCCATGTCCTTGAGCAGCGCCTTGCCGCGCTCGGCCTTGAGGTTGAGCGTGATGCCGCGCTTGTTGGAGTTGAGCATGGCGATCGGGATGCCGGCCCCGCGTGCCGCAGCTGCTCTCGCCCGCATCGGCTCGCCGCCGACCGGTTCGACCTTGACCACGTCGGCACCCGCCTTGGCCATCAGCAACGTCGCGTAAGGACCTTGATAGATCTGGCCGAAATCGATCACCTTGATGCCGGCAAGAGGCAGGTTGGGGCGGTCAGCAATGGTCGTGGTCATGTCGTTTCCGTTTCATTGTTGGCGCAGCGTCGGTATGCAGCGCCGTTGCAGACAGCTTAGACCGGCAACATACCTGACACTATTCAGCATATGGATTTCGCAACGGCACACGCTGAGCCAGCGCTCGGTCCGGCGATTGGCAGCATCCATCCCGCCTCTGATGGCGGACCGAACGGCCTTCAGCCACTATCAGGCTCGCTCGCAAACCGGACGCGTGGAGGTGGCCCATGGATCTCGAACTCATCCGCATCGAAGTTGCCGACCACATCGCGCTGGTGACCATGGATGCACCGCCGGTCAACGCCCAGAACAAGCAGTTCAACATCGAGATGGCCTATGCCTTCGATACCATCTCCGACCGCGATGATTGTCGCGTTGCCATCCTGACCGGTGCCGGCAAAGTGTTTTCGGCCGGCGCCGATATCCGCGCGCGCGGCAACATGCACGAGACGGGTGAGAAGTGGCAGCACAACCGCCGCGCCCGCGAGAGCTATCACGCCATCCGCGAGTGCACCAAGCCGGTGATCGCAGCACTCAACGGCCCGGCGCTCGGTGCCGGCCTGGCAGTCGCCGCATCGTGCGATATCCTGGTCGCGGCCGAAGAAAGCTCTCTCGGCCTGCCCGAGATCGACGTCGGCCTGCTCGGCGGCGGCAAGCATGCCCAGCGGCTCTTTTCGCATTCCACGCTACGCCGCATGATGCTGACCGGCTACCGGGTACCCGGTCCCGAACTCTATCGTCTCGGCATCGTCGAAGCCTGCGTGCCGCGCGAGAAGGTCGTCGCCGAAGCTCGCAAGATCGCCGCTGAAATCGCAGCCAAGAGCCCGACCGCCATCCGGCTCGCCAAGCAGTCGCTCAACACCATCGAGGACATGAGCCTGCGAGATGGTTATCGCTACGAGCAGAACATGACCGTGCAGCTTGCCGGCCATCCCGATTCGAAGGAGGCCATGGCGGCGTTCGTCGAAAAGCGCAAGCCGAACTTCCAGGGCTGATCCTTCATGGCGAACCTGTCATATGGCCAGCCCTTCAAAACATCGCGGAGTGTTCCTTGAGGGCGCCCGCCGGTGCGCGGATGTTCGCCGCCTTCCGCACACGCGACTACCGGTTCCTGTGGCCCGCCGATCTCGCGACCTCGTGGGCTTTCGAGATGGAAATGCTGATCCTCGGCTGGCACGTTCTTGTCACGACGGACTCTGTCCTGTGGCTCACGGTGCTCGGTGCGCTGCATTACCTTGGCACCCTGCTCGCACCCGGCGTCGGCGTGCTCGGCGACCGCATCGGCTTGCGCAACCTGCTCTGTGTCATGCGGGCGGCCTATGTCGTGCTTGCCGGCACGCTCACCGTCCTGTTCCTGACCGACAGTGCAACGCTGCCGCTGGTCTTCCTGATTGCCGCCGGCCTCGGCGCGGTCAGGCCATCAGACATCGGCGTGCGCAACGCACTCGTTGCCCAGATCGTGCCGGCCCGACGCCTGAGCGCCGCGCTGGCATTGTCGCGCACGACATCCGATTCGGCTCGCATCGCCGGCGCACTGAGCGGCGCCGGCCTGTTCGCCGCCTTCGGCATCGGTCCGGCCTACGTGCTGGTGACGTCCTGCTATGTCATCGGCCTCGCCCTGACACTTGCGGTGACGCCGCCGGTAAGAGCGGCTCCGGTTCTGCGCCGCTCACCGCTTCGCGATCTCCTCGAAGGCCTCGCCTACGTTTGGCGTGCACCCCACATCCTGGGCGCCATGATGCTCGCCTGCCTCGTCAACTTCACAGCCTTCCCGCTGTCGATCGGCTTGCTGCCCTACGTTGCGAAAAACATCTATGGCCTCGATCAAACCGGCCTCGGCCTGCTGGTTGCGAGTTTCGCCTTCGGTGCCCTGATCGGCTCGATCGTGCTTGCTGCGATCCGCACGAGGATAGCCTCGGGCCGGGTCATGCTCATCACCGCGGCTGTCTGGCACGCCTGCCTGATCGCCTTCGCCTTCACGACCTCGAACGTCGTCGGCATGGCCCTGCTGATCGTCGCCGGCTTCGCCCAAAGCCTCTCCATGATCACGCTGGCGCTGATGCTGTTGCGCACCACTGAAGCCTATATCCGCGGCCGCGTCATGGGCGTGCGCATGCTGGCGATCTACTCGTTGCCCCTCGGGCTGCTGCTGATGGGAACGCTGATCCCGCGCATCGGATACATCGCGTCGGCGGCGGGCTTCGCGGCGGTCGGGCTGGCGGTGACCGTGTGGATTGCGTGGTATTGGCGCGAGAGTATGTGGGTACGGAGCGCGGTGGCCAATCGGTAGATGGTGTAACGCACGAGAGGTCATTCCATTAGGTCACAAACTCATGAATCTTTCATCATTGGCGCCGAAATGGCCAAGACGTTCGAGGCGCGAGCTGCCACGGTCACGCTCCTCGTTCCAATCACCTGAATTCCGGCGCCGGGAAGCTGTCTGATCCGCCTTGCCGAGGCCTGGCTGGCCCCGCGCGCCAAATAGCCCGGGAACGTCGCAGACAGCTTCCCAACTCAGTCCGTCCGGTGAATGTCCGTAAGGGCCGCGCTCCCGCCCGCCCGGCAATTGAGTGCTTCGCTTCTCCCACGGAACTGTGCTCGAAGAGAGAAGAAGCGGATCTGCACCACTGTGCTTACTGGAAAAATCCCTTAGATATCTGAAGGCCCACTAAGTCATTGAAATCATTGGTGGGTGTACAAGGACTCGAACCTTGGACCCGCTGATTAAGAGTCAGCTGCTCTACCAACTGAGCTATACACCCTTGCACGAGCAAATATCCCGTACGGCCGAGTTATATAGATGTTGCCGACACGATTGGCAACGCATTGCCAACGCCTTTCTTGCCCCCCTCGACGAACGCTCGAGAGTTGACGGTTTCATAATTCAGACGGCCCCCGCGACGCTTAGAGTTATCCGTTCATCAACTATATACGCTTCACACCTATCTTTGCCTCTCAATCGGGTATTGCGTGAGGTAGGTCAGTGTCAGTCACAATCGCTCGTGGCGCCAACCGGGAATTCTTAGGGTTTGTCGCCTCCAGCCGCTACGGCATGCTGGCCTATGCCGCAGCCCTGCTGCTGTCAGCCTCGCTGCTGTTCTCCGTCCAGCCGCTGTTCGCCAAGATCGTGCTGCCTCAGCTCGGCGGCTCGCCGTCGGTCTGGGCGGTGGCGATGTGCTTCTTCCAGGCAGCGCTGCTCGCCGGATACTGTTACGCGCACCTTCTCAACCGTTTCGTTCCGGCACAGTTCGCACCACTGCTGCACCTCGCGGTTTGCTCGGTTGCCGCTCTGACCCTGCCCTTCGGGCTGCCTGAATGGGCCGACAACGTGCCCTCGGGCAGCACCTACCTTTGGCTGATCGCGGTGCTCGCGGTCGGTGTCGGCCTGCCCTTCTTTGCCGTGTCGGCCAACGCACCGTTGCTGCAGGCCTGGTTCGCGCGGTCGGGTCACGTACACGCCAACGATCCCTATTTCCTCTATGGCGCATCGAATTTCGGCTCGCTTGTCTCGCTGCTCGCCTATCCGTTCGTAATCGAGCCCTTGCTCGGCCTAGATGCGCAACGCTCGGTGTGGGCTTTCGGGTTCTATCTGCTGATGGTGATGATCGCAGTGTGCGGCGTGCTGCTGGTGGCGGCACTGCGTGGCCGGCCCGATCAGGCAGAGCAGGTGGAAGTCGATGCGGCCGCATCGACGAGCGTGGCGGCCAAACCGATCACCGCCCTCGACCGCATGATCTGGATTGCACTGGCATTCGTGCCGTCGGCGCTGCTGGTTGCCTTCACGACCCACATCACGACCGATATCGCATCCGCGCCGTTCCTATGGGTTATTCCGCTGGCCGCCTTTCTCGGCACATTCGTAGTCGTGTTTCGCAATACGTCCATGATCCCGGATCGCTGGATGCTGGCGATCCACCCACCGCTGGTCGCCCTGTCCCTGCTGTTCCTGGTAATACCGAGCCTTGGCGGCGCCATGCTGCATGGCGTCATCGGCTTCATTACGTTCGTCGTCACGACGCTGGTTTGCCACCGCGTGCTCTACAACGCCCGGCCGGCTGCTGCCCGGCTCACCGAGTTCTACCTGTTCATGTCGCTTGGCGGTGTGCTCGGCGGCATGTTTGCCGCCCTCATCGCACCGCAGCTCTTCAACACGGTTGCCGAATATCCGCTGCTGATGCTGGCCGGCCTGTTCGCCAGGCCGGGTGTCGTTGCGGCCGTGCGTGCGCAAGCCACGATCCGGCAGATGGTCGTGTTCGCTGTTGGCGCACTGGCCGTCGTCATTGCGCTGACCGTTACAGCCAACGCCGGTGTGATGACCGCCGGTCAGGTCAAGAGCGCGATCGCCGTACTCTGCGTCGGCGCAGTGATCGTCGCGGCACTGACCGCCAGCCGGCCCGAACTGATCGCCCGCTTCGGGCTTGCCGCTGCGACGTTGTTCATCGCCTCGGGCAATATCTCGATCGAGCCCTACATCGAACGCAGCTTCTTCGGTGTCTCGCGGGTCATGGACACGACCGACGGGCGCTACCGCCTGCTGATCCACGGCTCGACGCTGCACGGCGGCGAGATGCGGTTCGATGCTGCCGGCAAGCCGGCCGACCGGCCGCCGCCGATCCTCTACTATCACCCCGGAGCACCGATGGCGGGCGGCTTCGACGTTGCCCGCGCCACCCAGACGGCCGGCTCAGGCCCGCTCCGCGTCGGCGTCATCGGGCTCGGCACCGGATCGCTGACCTGCCATCTCAAGAACAACGAGACGATCAAGTTCTACGAGATCGACCCGGTCGTCGACCGTATCGCCCGCAACCCGGCGCTGTTCCGCTACATCTCCCAGTGCGCTCCGAACATGGAGACGGTGATCGGTGATGCGCGTCTGACGCTCGCCAAGTCCAACGACCGGCCCTACGACTACTTCGTCGTCGACGCATTCTCATCGGATGCGGTACCGGTCCACCTGCTGACCCGCGAAGCGATTGAGCTTTACCTGTCTAAGGTGACCGATCAGGGCCTGATCGCATTCCATATCTCCAACCGCCATCTCGAACTCGAGAGTGTTGTCGCCGCGATCGCCAAAACGCTTGACGGTGTTCACACCGCCGCCGTCCACGAGCCCGACGGCCTGCCCGGCCTCGACGGCAATCCAAGCCACGTCGTGTTCCTTTCGAAGAACCAGATGGCGATCGACAAAATCCTCAATTGGAAGCACGGCCGTGCTGCCGATCCGCGCGCCACGCGGCCTTGGACCGACAACTATGCCGATATCCTGAGCGCGCTCTGGCGCCAGTACACGAAGTAGGTCTTTGAATGTCGCACGCTCTCGCGATAAGCCGTGCCGCGAGACAAGCTACCGAGCACGTCACCTCGAACTGGAACAAGGCGGCCGTCTGGGACTGGTTCCAGCGCCGCTTTTTCGTGCTCGTCGGTGTCGGCGTTGCGCTGACGATGATCTACATCGGGGCGATCGTGTTGCCGAAACTCGGCTCGATGAACGGTTCGCCGGTCATCCCCGGCTGGCAGGGACTCAACAACGTCATTCTGATCGGCCACATTCTGACTGCGATCCCGCCTTTGCTGATCGGGCTCGTCGAATTCTCGACCAGGGCCCGCCGCGCCAGCCCGCGCGTCCATCGGTGGCTCGGTGAGATCTACTGCTATGGTATCTGGGCAAGCGCGATCACGGGCTTCCTGCTGGCAGTCGCCAACGAGCACGGCTTGGCTGCCAAAGCCGGCTTCAGCCTGCTTGCTATCGTCTGGTTCACGACGACGCTCTGCGCCTACATCACGGCCAAGCGCAAGAACTTCGTCGACCACCGGCGCTGGATGATCCGCAGCTATGCGATCACGCTCGCGGTTGTCTCGGTTAGGCCGATGTTCCTGTTCGGGCCGCCGGCCGGCCTCGATTACGAGACCTGGTACCAGATCATCACCTGGATCTGCTGGGTGCCCAACCTGATCATCGCCGAGGCCTATGTCCGCCTGACACGCTATTCAGGCAAGCTCGTCAATGATGGCAGGCGGCAGCAACGATCTGCACGCCGGGCGACGGCTTGATTGCAACAAGCTGTAGACCGATCGACGGACCGGGTTACCGGACGACGAAAACGGAGATCTCGGCATGCGATGCGAGATAACCGGCACGTGACGCAAAGACGTGCTCGGCAAATCCCGGAACGTGGGATGCCATGACCACGAGATCACAGCCAAGTTCGCTTGCCGCATTTTGCAGCGTGTCATCGAGGTCGATCGTCGGGTCCGGAGAGATGACCGCCTTGGCAGCTATCGTCACGCCGTGTGCGCTGCTCTGCTCAGCGGCGAAACTTTCAAGCTTCGCTGCGAACTCGTCGGGGTTGGCAGCGATAGTCGTCGGTGTCGAAACGGTTACGCCGACCGCCGTCACTGTCGCACCGTAGTGCTTGGCAAGATCCGCCCCGGTCGCAATCGCTTTTGCAAGCTTGTCCGTGTGGGCGAGATCAACGGGTATGACTATGCTCTTGTACATCTGAGTTCCTCCTGCCGGACGCGCACGACCCTAGCTTAATAGTATGCGGTTTCGGTCGATCGGCTACGTTGACCGAAATCAATCAGCGCGACGGCCAGGACCAAGCGGGCGGTTGCTCGAACCGGATGCGCCGACACCGGCCGGCGCATCCGAGTAGCCTGACGGCCGAACCATCAATTACGACTGGCGTGACGCAGGCCGATCAGCAGACTGACGCACATCAATAACAACACGATCGTGAACGGGAACCCCGTCGAGACCGCCATCGCCTGCAGCGCACCCAGCGCCTGACTGCCGCCGACCAGCAACAACGCCGCTGCAACCAGCCCTTCGAATGTGCACCAGAAGACGCGCTGCGAGACCGGTGCATCGGTCTTGCCGCCGGCCGTGATCGTGTCGATCACCAGCGAACCGGAATCCGATGACGTGACGAAGAACACCAGCACCAGGACAATGCCGAGGAACGAGGTCAGTTGCGCCAGCGGCAGCGGTTTGAGCATTTCGAACAGCTTCAGCTCGAGCGGAGCTCCTGCCACGGCCGCCTTCTTGCCCTCGGCGGCTGCAACTGCCACCTGATCGATCGCCGTGCCGCCGAAAGCGCCCATCCAGAGCACGCAGGCGATTGTCGGAATGATGATCACGCAGAACACGAACTCACGTACCGTGCGGCCTCGCGAGACGCGGGCGATGAACATTCCGACGAACGGCGACCAGGAAATCCACCACGCCCAGTAAAACGCCGTCCAGCCTTGCGAGAAGTTGGCATCCTCACGTCCGAACGGCATCGACAGCGGAACCAGTTCGCGGATGTAGGCGACACCGCCGGTGAAGATCGTCTCGAAGATCGTTGCCGTCGGGCCAACGAAGATGACGAAGACCAGCAGCACGCCGGCCATCGCGATGTTGATTTCCGAGAGAACCTTGACGCCGCCGTCAAGGCCACGCAGCACCGAGATCAGAGCCATCGCCGTGATCACCGTAATCAGGACGACCTGGGCCGCCCCGCCGGTCGGCGTACCGAACAGATAGTTGAGGCCCGCAAGTGCCTGCTGTGTACCGTAGCCAAGCGAGGTTGCCAGGCCGAACAGGGTGGCAAAGACGGCGAGCGTATCGATGATGTGGCCCGTCCAACCCCACACACGATCGCCGAACAGCGGATAGAATGCCGAGCGCAACGTCAGCGGCAGGCCGCGGTTGAACGTAAAGAATGCGAGCGACAAGGCAACGACCGCATAGATCGCCCAGGGATGGAGCGCCCAGTGAAAGATGGTTGCCGCCATCGCCAGATCACGCGCCGCCTCCGGACTGCCCTTGGCGGCACCGAGCGGCGCCCAGTCGGTCCTGACACCGTTCTCGAGGCTCGTACCGCCGAGCGAGGATGCATAATGCGACATCGGTTCCGAAACGCCGAAGAACATCAGGCCGATGCCCATGCCGGCGGCAAACAGCATCGCAAACCAGCCGACGTAGGTGTACTCAGGCTTGGCGTCCCGGCCACCTAGTCGAACCCCGCCAAAGGGCGGCAAAAGCAGGATCAGGCAGAACAAGACAAACAGATTGCCCGACAGCAGGAAGAACCAGTCGAGGTTGGTGGTCAGGGTCGTGCGCAGCCATTTGAAGAACACCTCGGCGTCAGCCTGAAACATCAGCGTGACAATGACGAATGCGCAGATCGAGAGCCCGGAAATCAAGAACACCGGGTTGTGGATATCCAACCCGAACGGAGTGATGTTGTCGCGACCGATCTTGAAATCGGTCTCTATCGGATGTGGGACGTCGGCCTTGTCTGCCTCGGAAGTATCTGACACGTGCTCCTCCATGCTCTTGTTATTGACCGGAAAAGTTCTCTCCCGCCCTGGTCAGGCGGATTTACTGCCCAATTGATCCAGTCACCAATCTGATTTGATCCAATTATCGCCTATCATCTGTTGGGAATGCCGGCCCGATGTTCTAGGTTACGAACATCATTTGCAACATTGCGACACACAGCAATAGAATTCGACCTCGGTCGACAGTGAGAGGAATTGGCCCATGCAGGATGCAGGTGAACCCATCAAGGTCTTCTGGCAGCCCCATTGAACGAGCTGTCTCAGGGTCAAGGAATACCTCTCGGTCCGTGCGATCGAGTTCCAATCGATAAATGTACTGGACGATGCCGAAGGTCTTGCCGAGTTGCAGCGGCTAGGTGCACGCTCTGTGCCTGTCGTCTCGAAAGGTGACAAGTTCGTCTTCGCCCAGGTTCTGGGCGATGTTGTCGAGTTTCTCGGCATCGACGATGACGCCGGACCGAAACTGACACCCGTTCAGCTCGGCGAGCGCTATCTGGCCATTCTCGACAAGGCGATCGCCCAGACACGACAGATGCCGGATGAGCACCTCGACCGAGTGCTTCCCGATCGGCCACGTTCGTGGCGGGTTCTTATGCACCACCTCTTCCAGATCCCGGTTGCGTTCCTGGATATGGAGGAGAATGGCGAGACGCTGGCTTATGAAAAATTGGTGGCGCCGCCAGCGGAGAGCCTTAAGACAAGTGACGATATCGCGGAGTTCGGCACAACGGTGAAGGCGCGCTTCAAAGCCTGGTTCGACAAGGTTCGCGACGAGGATTTTTCAGGCCGAGTACCAACCTATTTCGGTGGCACGACGCGTCACGAAATGCTCGAGCGCACCGTGTGGCATTCGACCCAACACGTTCGTCAGGTCGGTGCGCTACTGGAAGACGTTGGCGTCACCCCGGCCGATCCGATAACGGCACGCGATATCGACGGTCTTCCGCTGACCGACAAGGTCTGGGGTTGAGGCACCGAGATTTGGTCCGACACGAATACCGTGCATGTTTTGTGCTGAATTGCGGTTGACGGCTCAAGACTTGCGGCGCAGACTGTGACGTGCAGATGGCGATCACCTTTCACCGATGCTAATTGTATGGTGACTTGGCAGCAACGCCGCAAGGCCTTGACTCCGTAAGTGGCGCCATCGGCAACGAGATCAACATCAAACAGGGAGGCAGAGACTGCATGGGTCCACCGGACAGTATATGTGGGCCTCGACACCTGTTCGAGGCCCGGGCATGAACGCCCCGTCGAGTTGACAGCGTCCGCTTGGTGATCCGGGCGTTGTGCCCAATTCAGACAATCTGGAAATTGAAACGCTCGAATGTGTGCATTGTTCTGCGTTTCGAGCGTAATTGAGACTGGGTCTCCCAGTCCGGATCAGGATGATCCCGACCCCGTCGTTGCATCAAATGCCGGCGGGGTTTTCTTTTGTGTTGGAGTGTCGGATGCGCCGGGTTGGTGCCGCCGTATTCTGAACCCACTGGAGCGCCCGGCGAACCGGCCGATCAGGCGGCGATGTCGGACGTATCGCGCAACTCGAGACCTTCGGCTCCGTCACGTCCGACACGGGCTTTGCTCAACGCGGCGCGAATGCCATCGATCTCGGCTTGCGACAGTTTCATCAACGGCGGCCGCACGACGGCGCGCTTTTGCCGGCCGAGTATGACGGCCGCTTCCTTCATGCGGTTGTGCATGTCGAGGAACGGGGGCGCGTAAAAGGCCTGGGTGATCGGCTGCATGCGGTCATTGATGGCGCGTGCCGTGGTTAGGTCGCCGCGCTGCATTGCCTGGAATAGGCCGACCTGCATATCGGCAATGATCGAGCCGGCGCCGGAAAGCAGACCGGCACAACCGGTCGCAAGCGACTGCATCAGCCAGGCGCTGTTGGTTGTGAGCACGTTGACCGGCCGGCTGAGCGACTGCAGCGTGCGCACATTGCGCTCGTGCTCCATGGGCTCCGCTGTCCAGTCCTTGATCGCACGGATCGACGGAATCTGCTCGGCGAGGTTGACGATCGTCTCGAGCGGATAGGCGAGATTGGTCCAGCGCGCGTAGTTGAAAATGATCAGTGGCAGGTCGGTTGCCTCCGCGATGGCCTTGAAATGCGCCTCGGCCATCTCGGGCCGGCGCTCACCGCCCATCATCAGCACGCCCGACGGGAAGACGAGCAGCGCCGATGCACCGCTGTCTTCCGACATCTTCGCGATGCGTGCTGCTTCGAGGCTGCTGTCGGCGAAAACACCGGCGATCACCGGCAAGCGGTCGCCGATATCGTCCATGGTCTTGTCGAGGATCTCGCGCTGTTCATCGAACGAACAGCCGTGCACCTCGGAGGCGTGTCCATTGACGGTTATTGCTGCGAGGCCCGGCGTTGCGGCAACGTCCAGGAGATGGCGGGTGGTCTCGGCCCAGTTGATCGAGAAATCGTCGTTGAATGCCAGCAGGGTCGCCGGAATAACACCGCTCGGCACAAAGTCCTTGAATCGGGGCATCGGGGGCCTCCTCACCATTCATCAGGGCGCACCGGTTGGGCGACGCGCCAAATCAACTGCAAGACTGCGTCAGGGCCGGCCGCCGTTCAAGATCAAACCTGCAAATCGGGAAGTTCCACCGTCAATCATTCACCATGTGCTGTGCGGCTGTCGGCAGGCGCCTGGTCGCGCTCGTGCATGCCGTAGTCGCGCATGATGGAAGCGACGCGCAGACGATAGTCATCGAAAAAACCGCCACGGCCGGCGGCCTGCGCCCGACGATGACTTGCAAGGTTGCGCCAGGCCTCAAGAGCTTTCTCGTCACGCCAGAACGACAGTGACAGCAGCTTGCCATCGTCGGTCAGGCTCTGGAAGCGTTCGATGGAAATGAAACCGTCGATGTTTTCCAGGTCGCCGCGCAGGCTGGCCGCCATGTCGAGATACTGGTCGCGATGGGCAGCATTGGGACGGACTTCGAAGATCACGGCGATCATTTTCGTGCCTCATTCAGATTTACGTGTGTCTGCTTTAGTCTGATTGTTCCCAGCAATCGGTCAAGAGGAGCAGCTGACTAGTGAGCAAGATCGAAAACCTTATCGTTCCACCCTTCAGGCACGCAACGCTTGATGACGTGTTCGTGCTGACGCAGTTGGTGAACTTTGCAGGCGAGGGCTTGCCGCTATATTTGTGGAGCCGGCTCAGTGGCGGCGAGGCAGATGCCTGGGCGATCGGCAGACAGCGCGCCGCTCGGGAAGAAGGGAGCTTTTCCTATCGCAACGCCATCATAATCGAATCGGTCGGCCAGCCGGCAGGCACACTGATCGGCTATGAAATCCCTGAAACGATCGAGCCGGTTCCCGGCGATATGCCGGCGATGTTTCAGCCGTTGCAGCAACTTGAGAACTTGGCGCCGGGCACTTGGTACGTCAACGTGTTGGCCGTACAGCCGGAGTTCCGCAGCCGCAGTTTTGGCACCCGCCTGCTTGGCCTAGCCGACGAAATCGGCAGGGCACTGGGCAAGCGCGGCATGAGCGTCATCGTGTCGGACGCCAACCTTGGCGCTCGCGGCCTCTATGAACGTTGTGGTTACCGTCAGCAGTCACAGCGAAAGATGGTCAAGGAAGATTGGAAGAACGACGGCGAAAACTGGGTGCTGCTTACAAAGGTATTCTGATTGCGCCAATACTTACGAAGAAGGCCGACAGGTTGTTCGCCGGCCTTCATTGAATACCAAGACGGTTCTTGATCTACTGCGCCGATCGCAACCGCGGATCCAACGCATCGCGCAGCGCATCGCCGAACAGGTTGAAGCCGAATACGCCAAGCGTGATGGCAATGCCCGGCCAGATCGCGATCCAGGGCTCCGAGCGGATATATTCCTGCGCGTTCTTGAGCATCAGGCCCCATGCCGGCGTCGGCTCCTGCACGCCGAGCCCGAGGAACGACAACGAGGCCTCGAGCAGGATTGCCTGGCCGACGAAGGCCGTCAGCATGATCAGGTACGGTGCCATCACGTTGGGCACCATATGGCGCATGATGATGCGCGTATTCGAGAAGCCGTTGGCGCGCGCGGCATCGATGTAGGGGATCTCACGAATCGCCAGAGCGCTGGAACGGACCACGCGAGCGCATCGCGGTATGAACGGTATGGTGATTGCGATGATCACGTTCTGTATCGACGAGCCGAAAATGGCGACGATCGACAGGGCCATGATGATCAGCGGGAACGCCATGAAGACGTCCATGATGCGCTGGAAGATTAGATCGACGCGGCCGCCGAAAAAAGCGCTGCCGACACCGAGCACAAGGCCAATCGTCGACCCGATGAAGGCGCAGGCGAAGCCGACGAACAGCGCGGTGCGGGCGCCATAGATAATGCGGGTCAGCACATCACGGCCGAAATCATCCGTGCCGAGTATGAAGGCGCCTTCATCAGACATGGTGCCTGGCGGCGCCAGCATGTGCTCATACGAACTTGCTTCCGGATCGAACGGCGAAAGCCAGGGCGCGAAGACCGCCATGATAATGAAGACAATGACCACAAGACCGCCGGCAAAACCCAGCGGCTGCTTTCGGGCGAAAGTAACAAGCTGCTTCCAGAGGCTTGGGCGATCGCGCAAGTCTTCCAGCTGATCGATCGGTTGGGAAATGTCTGCCATTGCGTTGCTCCTCAACTGTACCTGATTCGCGGATCGAGCCACGCGTACAGGATGTCAACGACGAAATTGGTGAACACGAACACCAGAACGATGATCATCACGATCGCCTGGGTCATCGAATAGTCCTTGCCGGTTACCGAGTGGACCAGCAGCTGGCCAAGACCGTTGAGATTGAAGACCTGCTCGGTGACGACCAGGCCACCCATCAGAAAGGCGAACTCGATACCGATCACGGTGACAACCGGCAGCAGCGCGTTCTTCAGGGCATGGCGATTGATGATCAGGTTTTCCATCAGGCCCTTGGCACGGGCCGTGCGGACATAGTCTTCGCGCAACACTTCAAGCATCGAAGATCGGGTCATGCGGGTCGCAACCGCCGAATAGCGATAACCGGTGGCGACCGCCGGCCAGACCAACTGGCTGAGGTTGTGCCACGGATCCTCCCATATGGGCTTGTAATCAAGGGGCGGCGACCACCTGACACCGAATAGCCAGTCGTTGAAATTCAAAAGTCCCAACAGAATCAAGATGCCGAGCCAGAACGAGGGGATCGCGATGCCGGCAATCGAGATCGCGCGTACGATGTAGTCGACCCAGCTATTCTGATAGACGGCCGAAATCGTACCAAGCGGTATAGCGATTATGATCGAGACCAGGGTCGCCATGATCGCAACCTGCAGGGAAAGCTGGAAGCGCAGGCCAATCTCGTGCAGCACTGGCTTGCCGGTATCCATCGACGTGCCGTAGTCAAACGTGAAGATGCCGTAGACGAACTTGCCGAACTGTTCGTAAAGCGGCCGGTCGATGCCAAGGTTCTGCTGGCAGACCTTGACCTGTTCGGGATCGTAGTAACCGCCATCGCCGCCCATCTTTAGTTCGCAAACGTCGCCGGGCACGACTCGCAGAATGAAAAAGATGATGAATGCCGCGCCGAGGATCGTCGGGATCATCAAGAGCAGCCGTTTGACGACGTATTGCAGCATGAACCTGGTAACTCCCAGCAGGTTGTGCTTTGCCAGGGCGGCTCGATTTAGAGTGCCGCCGCGTCGAACTTCAAATGCCAGTGAAGGGGCGCCGGCGGCGCCCCTTGATCAGATTGTGACCGTTTCGGCCTACTTGTCGAGCCAGACCTGGTCGAGCTGCTGGCCGAGATAGTGGCTCGGTGCGATCTTCCAGCCCTTCACGTAGGAGCGGTGCGGGTTGATCTTGTACCACCACAGCGTGATCATGTGCGTGACTTCCTCATCAAGGACGAGGCGCTCGTATTCACGCATCAGCGGACGCTGCTCGGCTTCGGTCGCGGCGCGCTCAAGCTTGGCATAGACGTCCTTGATCTTCTGGCTGGCGCTGGCCGAATAGTTGGCGCCACCACCCGGCAGGAACTTCGTGACGTCGGCGATCGGGTTGATCACGGACTGACAGTTGAAGTCGATCGAGACGTCGAAGTCCTGCTTCTTGCGCAGGATGTCATAGAACACCGGCGAGGGGTTGACCTGCTGGGTCACCTTGAGGCCGACTTTCTTCCACTGGTCGACAAGCCAGGTACCGACCACCTTGTAGGGTTGGTCGACCCCACGGTTGTTGAGCACGAAGCTCAAGCCTTCCTGGCCGGCTTCCTTCAGCAGACGCTTGGCTTCGGCCCGGTTCTTCGCGAGATCCTTGCCATAGCCTGCAAGCTTCAGGAGTTCCGCTTCCGTGGCAGCCAGCGGATGTTTCGGGAACACCGCACCACCGACCGTTTTCACGATCGCGATCCGCGACAGATACTTCGAACCGCCCCAGCGATCGATGGCAAGGCTCAGGGCGCGGCGAACGCGTGCATCGTCGAACGGCTTCTTCTTCTGGTTCGGCGTTGCAAGCAGCACGCAGTTCCAGTCGCTTTCCTGGACCGTGATCTTGTCACCAAGCACCTTGACGAGCGCATCGCGCTGCTTCGGCGGGAAGCCGCGGAATTCGATCGATGCACGGTCGCCTTCGATGGCCTGGACACGGGCGGCCAGCTTCGGTGCAGCAATCGCCTTGAAGCCGTCAAGGAACGGCCGGCCTTTATGGTGATAAGCTGCATACTTCTTGCCGCTGACGAAGGCGCCCGGCTGATGCTCGACGAACACGAACGGGCCGGAGCCGTTGATGTTGGTCTTGTGCCAAGTGTAGCCCTTCTCGTCCAAGTCCTTCTTCGAGTAGATGAAGTTGAACGGTGAGGCGAGCGCCGGCAGGAAGGCGCCTGAGGCGAACTTCAGCTTGAACACAACGGTATGATCGTCGGTCGCAGTGACCGAGTCCACCATGCTGTAGAACGCACGGCGCGAAGACGCGACGCCTTTCGGAGGCGTGATAATCTTGTTGTAGGTCGCCACCACGTCGTGGGCATTGAGCGGCGCGCCGTTATGGAACTTCAAGCCCTTGCGGATCTTGAATGTGAACGTCTTGCCGCCGTCGGTGCCCTGGTCAACGGCGCCTTCGCAGACGTCGCAGACGAAGTCGTTGGTGTCAGGCGCATCCGGATTAACCCGGATCAGCAGGCTGTAGAACGGCGCGATCGGATGGATCATGCCGAATGTGGTTTCAACGTGGGCATCGTAGGACGGAATTTTCGATCCAACCACGAAGTTCAAAGTGCCGCCCGACTTCTGGGCGGCAGCGCCGGTGACGGCGCCGAGCGACAAAGCGGCAGCAGCCGCGACGCCGATCGTAGTTTTCAAGACCGGGAATGTCATAAAGATCCTCCCAAATTGATCTCAGTTGGTGATGAGAACGTTGAGCGTGTTCCCTTGACGCTGGCCCCGTTTCTCCCGGGATCCAAACAGGTTATCAGACCTGGCTACAGGCAACCCAGTGACCTGGCTTGACTTCCCTGAATTCTGGCACGAGCCGCTTGCATTCGTCTACTGCAATGCCACATCGCGGATGAAACACACAGCCTGGCGGCGGGTTGATCGGGCTTGGAATTTCACCCTGAATGACCTTATGGGCGCGCGCCTGCTCGATCACCGGATCCGGAATCGGAACCGCCTCTAGCAGCGCCTGCGTATAGGGATGCAGCGGATTGTCGAACAGTTCGTCGGTCGCTGCCAGCTCGACCATATTGCCGAGATACATGACCGCAACGCGCTGACAGAGATGGCGGACGACACTCAGGTCGTGTGAGATGAACAAATAGGTGAGATCGTATTCGTCACGCAGGTCTTCGAGCAAGTTGATGACCTGGGCCTGGATCGAGACGTCGAGAGCTGAGACCGCCTCGTCACAGATGATGAATTCTGGGCGTACCGCCAAGGCGCGAGCGATGCCGACGCGCTGGCGCTGGCCGCCGCTCATCTCGTGAGGATAGCGATCCGCGAATTTCGGGTTGAGCCCGCAAACACTCAAGAGTTCGCGAACGCGTTTATCGCGGGCTTCCCTGTCCGGCTCGGTCTTGTGGACCATCATCGGCTCGGCGATGATGTCGCCGATCTTCATGCGCGGATTGAGCGAGCTATAGGGGTCCTGGAAGATTACCTGGATGCGCTGGCGCAGAGGGCGCATCTCTTCCTTGTCCAGCTTGGTGAGATCCTTGCCGTCGTAAATGATTTCGCCGGACGTCGCTTTCTCAAGCTGGAGAATGCAGCGCCCCGTCGTCGTCTTGCCGCAGCCCGATTCACCGACGAGACCCAGCGTTTCACCCTTCTTGATGTCGAAGGAGATGCCGTTGACCGCTTTAACGTGGGCAATGACGCGGGGAATGATGGCGCCTTCCGTAACCGGAAAGTGCATCTTCAGGTCGCGGACCTGAACCAGAGTCTTGGCATTGTTGGCACTGCCGGTCCCGACGCCCGTCCGTGCTTCAACTGTTGCGTCCATGCTCATGCCGCCTGGACTCCTTCAAGGGCTACCCGATCCTTTTCAAAACAAGCCGCAATGTGGCCTTCAGCGACTTCTTCGAGCACCGGCTGTGATCGTTGGCAGCCGTCTGCCGCGAAGCGGCAGCGCGGACGGAAGGCACACCCTGCATCAAGTTTGGTCAGATCGGGCGGCTGACCCTCGACCGGCTCGAGCTTGGCGCCACGCGGCTGGTCCATGCGCGGCACGGATCGCAGCAGCGCCAGCGTATAGGGGTGTTTCGGGTGGTGATAAATATCCGTCGCGGTACCGCTCTCGACGATGCGTCCGGCATACATGACGTTGACCCGGTCGGCATAGCGCGCCACGACGCCGAGGTTGTGCGTGATGACGATCATCGCCACACCCATTTCCCGGGTCAGATTCTTCATCAATTCGAGGATCTGCGCCTGGATCGTCACATCGAGCGCCGTCGTCGGCTCGTCGGCAATGATCAGCTTCGGTTCGCAGGCCAGCGCCATGGCGATCATGACGCGCTGGCGCATGCCGCCGCTCAGATGGTGCGGATACTGCTTCAGACGTCGGTCAGGCTCCGAAATACCGACCAGGCCGAGCAGTTCGCGGGCCCGATCCATCGCCTGTTTGCGTGAGACCTTGAGATGCTCTTCAACGGTTTCCGTCAACTGCCGGCCGATCGACAGCACCGGGTTGAGCGACGTCATCGGCTCCTGGAAGATCATGCCGATGTCGCGGCCGCGCACGTCGCGCATTTCGGCATCGGACAGCTTGAGCAGGTCGCGGCCATCGAAGACGATCTGGCCATCTACGATCTTGCCCGGCGGGTCCGGAATGAGCCGCAGGATCGACATGGCGCCGACCGATTTGCCACAGCCCGATTCGCCGACGACCGCCACGGTCTCGCCCGGCGCCACATCATATGAGATGCCGTCGACCGCCTTGACCACGCCGCTGGATGTGAAGAAGTGCGTCTTTAGGTTCTTGACTTCGAGTAGTTTGTCCACCTAGCAGCACTAGCACGGTTACCCGCACTACCTCGTTGTCGTTCCTCCCAAAACAACGGCGGCCCACGTCTTTCAATTGCGCGAGATTGCCTCCGTTGCCCGAGCGCGGACAATGCTGGAAAGACAGCTGCCGCGCAAGTGGTTATTGGGGCAAAATGCTCGATTGATGAAGATGCTATCGCATGGACGATGATATTTGACCCGACTTGCCAGCTCTCTGAAGGGCACTCTGGTGAACCACGATTCCATCGCGCTTACAATGCGCTAAGGTTTGCGGCTTGGTGGACAGGGGCAAGGTGATGAAATTCGATCCAGGGTTTATCGCGGACCGATAAAACCATGAGGAACGGCACATGAAACAGCGGCGCATTCGGGCAGCGTTCATTCGTGGCGGCACGAGCAAGGGCGTGTTCTTTCAGGGCGGCGAGTTGCCCGATGATTCGCAGCAACGCGACGCCATCCTGTTGCGTGCACTCGGTAGTCCTGATCCCTACGAGCGCCAACTGGATGGTCTTGGCGGGGGCCTTTCCTCACTTTCGAAAGCGGTGATCGTAGCCAGGAGTGACCGGACCGACGCGGACGTCGATTTCACGTTCGCCCAGATCGCCGTCGATCAACCGTTCGTCGATTATGCCGGCACCTGCGGCAACCTTTCGTCTGCCGTCGGCCCATTTGCGGTCGATGAAGGCCTGGTCGAGGCCGGCGAGGGTGAAACGGTTGTCCGGGTGTTCAACACCAATACCTCGAAGGTCTTTCACGCCCGCTTCAATGTCTCCGACGGTGAGGCGGCCGTTGACGGTGGCCAGCGCATCCCGGGCGTGGCAAGCGCCGGAGCCCGGGTCGCCCTGGAATTCCTCTCGCCGGGCGGCTCGATGACTGCAGGCGTACTGCCGACCGGCAACCCTGTTGACGAGATCGAAACCGCTGCCGGCGAGCGCTTCGCAGTCTCGCTGGTCGATGCCACAAATCCGATCGTTTTCGTCGCCGCTGCCGATGTCGGCATCGAAGCGACCGAGCAGCCGGAAGCGCTCGAGGCCGTGCCGGGCTTTCTCGGGCGCATGGAGGCGATCCGGCAGGCTGCTGGTATTGCCATGGGCATCGCAAACACAACCGGCGAGGTGGCGCAGGCGGTGCCGAAGATCGCTGTCGTGTCGCCGCCAAAGACGTTCGACGACATCCAGGGCATGACGGTCGCGGCCGGTGACATCGATGTCTGCGCGCGGGCTCTGTCGATGGGCCGGGTGCACCGTGCGCTGCCCCTGACGCTCTCTATGTGCCTCGCCACCGCCTGCCGGATCGAGGGCACGATTCCAGCCCGGCAGATGCCTGGCGACCGGACCAAGGGCGATGTCCGCATGGGCAATCCCTCTGGCGTCATCGTTGCCGGCGCCGACGTCAGGCAGGACACCAACGGCTGGGCCGTCGAGCGCTGCCGAGTGATCCGCACGCAGCGCCGGTTGATGGAAGGCATGGTGCTGGTGCCGGCTGATACGGGGATGATAGTGGTTTGATCCACTTTTCAGCCCTGGTCGGACCTGTGACGCGTCGTTCCTTGTCGCTCACTCTCAAGGAATGCTTTGTAAGTACCGCGCAATCCATCACGCAGCGAAATCCCAGGCTGCCAGCCGAGCGCACGTAGGCGCGAACTGTCTGTCAGCTTGCGCGGTGTGCCGTCAGGCTTCGATGTGTCGAAAGCAAGCGTGCCGCGAAAACCGACGACGTCGCAGATTGCACGAGCCAAACCGCCAATCGAGATCTCGCTGCCGGAGCCGACGTTGATCGGACCGTCGCCGTCATATGAATTGAGCAGAAAGACGAGCGCGTCGGCGCAGTCATCGACGTGCAAAAATTCGCGCATTGGCGAACCGCTACCCCAGACCTTCAGTTCGGATTGCCCGGTCATGCGGGCAGTATGGGCTCGCTGCATCAGTGCCGGGATGACATGCGCGGTTGCCGGATTGTAGTTGTCACCCGGACCGTAGAGATTGCACGGCATGGCGCAAACGAAATTGCAGCCATGCTGCCCTCGATATGTCTCACATAACTTGAGGCCGGCTATCTTGGCGATCGCATAGGCTTCGTTGGTTGCTTCGAGCGGGCCGGTCAAAAGGGCATCTTCCGGGATCGGCTGCGGGGCGTGCCTGGGATAGATGCATGACGATCCGAGCAGCATCAGCCTGGCGACACCAGTGCGTCTGGCTGCCTCGATGATGTTCGCCTCGATCATCAGGTTGTCGTAGAGGAAGGCGGCGGGGTTCGCAGCGTTGGCGGCTATTCCGCCGACCCGTGCCGCTGCAATGATCACGACTTCCGGCCCGTTCGCTGCCATCCATTTCTCGACATCCGACTGACGGCGCAGGTCGAGTTCAGCACGCTCGACGGTCATGACGCTGACCGGTTCTTCCGTGAGCCGCCGCAACAGGGCTGCGCCAACCATGCCGGCATGCCCCGCGACCCAGACCTTGCTGCCTGTCAACTCGAAGCGGGCCTGCCCACCACGATCCGAAAGTTCGCCTGCCGCCATGAGCACTCCAACTTGTCCGTTAACCAACAACTACGATGGCATGAAGAGCATCTAGAAATGCTAGTATTATTAATAAGTGTGCTTAGGGACGCACAAATGCCGATCGACGAATGGCTATTCCGGGGGGAAGTGCCCGATTCGTGGATGTGGCGAACGGGCCAGCTTTCCGAACCCCGCCGGGAAGCTGGCTCATTTCCTCAGTTTGTGACCTGTTCATCGCGCGTCCCAATGGTGATGTCGAGCCAGCGCTGTGCGGTCGACTTGAGCCTGTCACCGAGATTGAGAACAACGGTTGTGGTGTCCGCTTCAATGATCGCCGGGCCGCTGATTTGCTGGCCTGCTGCGAGGCCATCGAAGCGGTAGACCGGCATCGCCTGCCAGCCGCCGAGGAATACCTGGCGCTCGCCAACAGGGCCGGTGTCGGGCTGACCGGTGACGTTCTGTTCGGGCGGAAGTTCCGGCATGAGACCAACCGTTGCCACACACGCATTAATCAAAACCGGGGCCTGTCCGGGCAAGGCGTAAGCATAAAGTTCGTGATGGCGCGTCTCGAAAGCCTGCTTGATCCGGCCGAGGGCATCGACTGAGCCAAGATCAATACCATCAAGGGAAACGTCGATTTCGAAGACCTGTTCGCCGTAGCGCATCTCCGCCGTGCGCCGTGTCGCGATGTCGCCATCGAACCAGGAGGCCACGCGCTGCCGTCCCTCGGTCTCCATGTCATCATAGAGTTTGCGCAATGCTGCCGGGTCGAGCGCGTCCGTCTCTCCGACGGAGGTTTTGACGGCTTCGAAGCGCAGTTCGCTGGCCAGCATGCCCCAGGCCGAGAGAACGGAGGCCATGCGCGGAACGATGACGCGGGAAATGCCGAGCATGCGGGCGAGTTCGGCGACATGTATGCCGGCAGCACCGCCGAAGCCGAGAAGCGCAAAGCGTCTCGGATCGACACCCCGGCGCACGGTCGCGATCCGGATGCCCTCGGCCAGCTGGGTGTTGACGACCCGATGAACACCTGCTGCCGCCTCGAGTGCGCCGACGCCGAGCGCCGTACCCAGCGCTTCGAAGGCACGCATGGCCGCCGCATGGTCGAGCTCGGTTTCGCCGCCGGCAAAGCCCTCTGCGTCGAGATAGCCGAGCACCAGGCTCGCATCCGTCACCGTCGGTTCCGTGCCGCCACGTCCATAGCAAATCGGTCCGGGCACGGAGCCGGCGCTCTCGGGGCCGACCCGCAACAAGCCGCCGTCCTCGACCCGGGCGATCGAACCGCCGCCGGCACCGAGGGTTACGATGTCGAGGCTCGGCAATGCGATGCGTTCGCCGGCCATGACGCGATCCTTGGACAGCGTTGCTTCGCCATGTGTGATCAGCGAAATGTCACTCGAGGTGCCGCCGACATCGAAGGTGATGAGATCCGGCGCACCGAGCATGGCCGACGCGCGTCTGCCGCCGGCCAGTCCGCCGGCAGGACCCGACAGCACGGTTGCAGCCGCGACCCGCACCGCTTCGTCGACCGGTGCGACACCGCCATGCGACAGGATGACGAGCAACGGCCCTGCAAAGCCGGCGCGCTTCAGTTCATCCTCGAGCCGGCCAAGATACTGCGCGATCGGCGGCCCGACATAGGCGTTGACGACCGTCGTCGAAACGCGCTCATACTCCTTGATCTGCGGCAGCACGTCGCTCGAGAGCGAGACATAGACGCCCGGCATCGCCCGCTCGATCGCTTCGCGGGTCGCCCGCTCGTGAGCATCATCCTTGTAGGCGTGCAGGTAGCAGACCGCGACGGACTGCACGTCGGCAGCCTTTAGGGCCGCTACTGCCGCATCCAGCGACTGGTGGTCGAGCGGGATTTCGACGGAGCCATCAGCGCGCAGGCGTTCAGTTACGCCGAAGCGCAAGCTGCGCGGCACGAGCGGCTCGACGCGGGCAAGGCGCATGTTGTAGCGCTCAGGCTTCAGGCCCTCGCGCATTTCGAGGACATCGCGATGGCCCGCCGTCGTCAGCAGACCGACACGCGCGCCCTTGCGTTCCAGAAGCGCGTTGGTCGCAACCGTCATGCCGTGCACGATCCGCTCGGTCTGACCCAGCAGCGCCTCAACATCGGTGCCGAGCACCCGGGCCAACCGGCCGATGCCGTCCATCGTGCCAATTGCCTGATTCTCAGGCGTGCTCGGCGCTTTGGCGAACGTCACCTGGCCCGCCGGATCGACGGCCACGACATCGGTGAAGGTGCCGCCAACGTCGACTGCAATGCGATAGCTCATGTAACGGTCCTACTGACAAAGCCGTTGGCAACATCTCTTGCGCGTGCCTCCTTTGCACGTTCGGCCGGATCGCCCCAGCCGCCGCCGCCGCCCGAATGAACATGAAACACAGAGCCGGCCGGAACCGGATGGCCCTCGATCTTACTCGCCAGTTCGACCGGTTCGGAGCCCGGTGCTTCCATCAGATAGTGGTGCGGCGCGCCGTCCTTGCCGCCGAGCATGCCACGTGCGCCGTGACGCAGGCCGTCGCCGGCAACGTTGGCAACGACCGGCTCCCCGGTCTCGACGACCATTTCAAGATCGACGCCGGTGCCGCCGACATACTTGCCGTCACCGCCTGAGTCCGGCCGGAACTCGTGGCGCGGGAAGAACAGCGGAAAGCGCGTCTCGGCGACCTCGATGGAGCCGAACTTCAAGCCACCGGCCGAATGCCATTCGCCGGCGTTGTGCCAGCCGTCACCTCCAGACGAAGCACCGCCCCCAGGCCGCGCGTGAAACATGTGCCAGATGAACGGCCGGCCGTTACGCGGGTCGACGCCCTTAAGTGCGATGCGCAGGCGCCGGCCCCAACCGCCCATCGCCCGTTCGGGACAGGCGCCGGACAAGGCCGTGACAACGGCTTCGATGATCTCGTTACCGCAGTGCGAGGTGCACATCGTCACCGGCGCGCCGGGATTGGGGTGGACGATCGTACCGGGCTTAGTGACGATCTCGACCGGCCGCGCCACGCCCTCGTTCTTCGGGATGTCGGGGGTCGAGCAACACGGCAAGAGCGACCAGCACGGCGGACCGTGTGTTGGCAACGGCTGAGTTCAGGAAACTCGCGACTTCGGGATCCGATCCGCTCAGGTCGACTTTCAGGTCGGAACCTGCAATCGTAACCGTGGCGCGGATCGCGATGTCATCGTTGCCGCGGCCGTCATCGTCGAGCCAGGCTTCGCCGTGATACGTGCCGTCCGGCCATTCGGCGAAAATCGCCCGGGTCCGGGCTTCCGTCGCGTCGAGGATGCGTGTCACCGACTGGACCACTGTCGGGCCGCTGAACTCGGCGGCGAGCGCATTGCAGGCGGCGCTCGGCGAGCAAGACAGAGCCGATCTGGGCCATCAGATCGCCTTCGAAGTCGCGTGAGTGGCGCACGTTGGTCTTGAGCAGGCGCAGGATGTCGTCGCGGATCCGGCCCTTGTCATAAAGCCTGATCGGCGGCAGACGCAGGCCCTCCTGCCAAATCTCACGGGCAGCCGCGTTGTAGGCCCCGTAAGTGGCACCGCCAATATCGGAGTGGATGCGCCCGGTTGATCGCCCAGAAGGTCAGTTCGCCGTCGATGAACACGGGCGCGAACACCGTGACGTCGGGCAGGTGGCTGCCGCCGAAATAGGGATCGTTGAGCAGGAAGATGTCGCCTTCGAAAACATCCTCGCCGAATGTCTCGATGATGGACTTTGCCGCGGGCTGCAGGGCGCCGACGTGGACGGGGATGTGATCGGCCTGGGCCGCAAGTTCGGACCCAGCGCCGCAGATCGCGGTCGAGAAATCGCGGCTCGAATTGAGGATCTGGGAGAACGAGGTGCGCAGCATCGCCTCGCCCATCTCCTCGACGATGCCGGTCAGGCGATGCTGGATTACCGAGATCGTAATCGGATCGGATTGCGTCATGGATCCCTTTCCCTCCGCCCCGAACAACTCGGGCGAACTTCAAAGGACAATGCACTTGGATGATAGCGCTCTGCAACTTCAGGCGTGATCAGTCGGCCCGGTCGGTCAGGATGGCGTAGACGTCGCCCGAATTGGCTTCATGAGGCAGATCGGCGAGGTAGCGCTCGACCGCTGCAAGGCTCTGGGGTTCGACGAATTCGAGCGTCTGACTTTCGCCCAGCGCTACGTTGTAGCGATAGGACCCGAGACGCGAGAGTTGCCCGAGACAGGTTGCAGCGACATCGCGCTGGATGGTGGTGAACTCGAAGGACAGCGCTTCGACGGGCATGCTCAAGCCGGCGAGCACGTCCGCCTCGAAGCCTTCGACATCGATCTTGATGAAACACGGTCTGCCGAAGCGGGCGATCAACTGATCGAGCGTGGTCACCTCGACGAGGAGTTCCTGGTCCCATTGCTGGTCATGCCAGCCGGCTGCACCTTCAGCGGCTGTGGTGAACTCGTGGGATGCGGTCGAAACGGTCGGGTTGGCGCTATTGATGTGCATGGTGATGCGTCCCGCCTCGCGACCGCAGGCCGCCTGCACGAGCGTAACGTCCGGATCGCGCCCGTGAATCAGGCGCAGGGCGCGAAAGGCGAGCGGCTGCGGTTCGAGGGCCGCGACCCGGGCGCCAAGCCGGCGGAACGATGAAATGCGGTCACCGACATGGGCGCCGATGTCGAACACGAGGTCGCCAGGCGTAACAAAGCGGCGGTAGAGCGCGTCCATAGCAGCCTGCTGCGCGCGATCTCCGTGATAGATGCGTACTGAGCGAAAAATGCCCTGTAGTGCTCTTGAGACCACCGCCTCGACTTCCTTGGTTTGATTGTGAGACCGACAGCCATGACGGGCGATATGGCCGCGATTGTGACGAAAACACTCCGGTCGGAGCCTTTCCCTCGAACCCCATGTTGAATAAGTTGGCGGCGAAATATTCCAAGCAACTCCCAGAAACGGAAACTGAGCCATGAGCTTCAAAGCGCTGCTGGTCGAAAAGGATGACGACGGCAAGGTTGCGGCCAATGTAAAGGATCTTGAGGAGGGACAGCTACCGGCCGACGGTAATGTCACCGTCGCCGTCGAGTATTCCACGGTCAACTACAAGGACGGCCTGTGCATCGGCGGTCTTGGAGGGCTGGTGCGCAACTTCCCGCATG
>CBDCZF010000029.1:0-498130 GCA_965224225.1 Hyphomicrobiaceae bacterium | reverse complement strand
TCACGTGCGGGACAAGCTCGTCGCCGACATGACCGCGGCACTGGATGGCGACTTCGAAGCCTATCCGCTCGTTGCCGTTGCCTCGCACGCGAAACAGGGCGAACCGCGTGCTGCGATCTGCCCGCACGATCGCCGCGAGGTGCTGGGCAAGGTCAGCGAGGCTTCGCCCGAATTGGCAGAGCAGGCCGTGGCCGGCAGCCTTGCTGCCTTCGCTGAGTGGGACCGCCGCGGCGGCGATGCCCGCGCAGAGCTGCTCGAGCGGGTCGCAGACCTCTATGAGCGCGATCATGCCAAGTTGATGGCCGTCATCGTACGCGAGGCCGGCAAGACTCTCGAAAACGCCCACGGTGACATTCGCGAGGCGGTTGATTTTCTGCGCTATTACGCCGGCGAAGCGCGGCGCCTCACGGCCGCTCCCGTGGCATTGCCCGGACCTACCGGCGAGCGCAATGTGCTCAGGCTTTCGGGCCGCGGCCCCTTTGCCTGCATCAGTCCGTGGAATTTCCCGATCGCGATCTTCACCGGCCAGATTGCCGCCGCTCTCGGCGCCGGCAATACCGTGCTCGCCAAACCGGCCGAGCAAACCCCGTTGACGGCGTTCCTGGCAACGCGTCTGTTCCATGAAGCGGGGTGTACCGGCCCCTGTCCTGCAACTTCTTCCGGGCGAGGGCGCGGTCGGCGCGGCACTTGTTGCCGATGAGCGGGTCCGCGGCGTCTGCTTTACCGGATCGAACGAAGTCGCGAGCCTGATCCAGCAATCGCTCAGCCGGCGCACGCGCGGCATCGTGCCCTTCATTGCCGAGACCGGCGGCATCAACGCGATGATCGTCGATTCGAGCGCGCTGCCGGAACAGGTCACGCGCGACGTCGTGCGCTCCGCCTTCGATTCGGCTGGCCAGCGCTGTTCGGCCGCCCGCGTGCTGTTCGTCCAGGACGATGTCGCAGATACCATGATCGAGATGATTGCCGGCGCCACCGATACGCTATCGCTCGGTGATCCCTTCGATTACGCGACGGATATCGGCCCGGTCATTGATCCCGAAGCGCAGGAACGCCTCGAAGCACACAAGGCCCGGATGCAGCGCGAAGCCGTGCGCGTCATCCACGACAAGCCAATTCCGCAGGACTGCCGGCACGGCACCTACGTGACACCGGCGATCTATGAGATAGACCGGCTCGGCCGGCTCGAGCGCGAGGTGTTCGGCCCCGTCCTGCATGTCGTGCGTTACGAGCAGCAGCATCTCGACAAGGTCTGTGCGGCCATCAACGACAGCGGTTACGGTTTGACGCTTGGCATTCACAGTCGCATCGAGGCGGTGGCAGACCGGATTGCCGCAAGCGTCCATGTTGGCAATGTCTACGTCAATCGCGACCAGATCGGCGCCGTCGTCGGTGTCCAGCCGTTCGGCGGCGAAGGCCTCTCAGGCACCGGCCCCAAGGCCGGCGGTCCGCACTACCTCGCCCGTTTTGCGACCGAGCGCGTCGTCACCCGCGACATCACCGCAACCGGCGGCAACGTCGAGCTACTGGGTCTCGGTGACGACGTCATCGAACCGATCCGCGACCTCGAGGGTTAGGTTCCCGCCTGCGCGGAAATGACGGAGTGTTGGTTGGCCGTCCTGCGTGTCTCGTATTCGCCGGAATACAAGATTTCCCTTGTAGATCAATATTATCGATCGCCTGCAGGAATGTTTAACCGGCCAACGGTTGGCTGAACACGGGACCGTGTCCATACCCAACTGATCTGTATTAGTATGTCCGTTGCAGACTTGCTTAAAACACCACTGCTCGAGAGGAGGCAACATTGATTATACGCGACATTCTGGAAGCAAAAGGCTCAGCAGTGGTGACCATCGAGCCATCAGATACGATTGCAGCGCTTTCGAGATTGCTGCAGGAATACAAGATCGGCGCCGCAGTGGTCAGTTCTGATGGCAAGACGATCGAAGGCGTCATTTCTGAGCGTGATATTGCCTTGGGCGTCGGCATTCACGAGGCAGCCTTGCCAAGCCTGCAGGTATCCGAACTCATGACCCGGACTGTCATCACGTGTGCACCGAACGATCCGGTTGCCCGCGTCGCATCGACCATGCTGTCGAGGCGCATTCGCCACCTGCCCGTCGAGGATGATGGAAAGCTCGTCGGCATGGTAAGCATTCGCGACATCTTGAACGAGCGCGTCGATGAACTGCAGCAGACGGCTGCACGCCTGCGAAGTTTTGCGAACGAGGCCGCTAAGGATGCCGCTCGTGAGCAGCAGGACCGCGGGTAGTGTCGGCCTCAAGCCGCAAGCCCGGCCATGAAGTCGGGATCGAACACCTTGTCGGCCATCACCTGACAGCGCGTGATGTAACGCGGCTCGTCGGCCGTATAGTCGGCGACCGCATTGTGCATCGTGCCGATGTTTTCCCACATCAAAACGTCGTGCTCGCTCCACTGATGGGCGTACTGGTACTTTTCCTGGAGCTGATGCGCGAACAAGTATTCCAGCGTTTCACGGCTCTCGGCTTCGTCCATGCCGACAATGCGGGTAGCGTAACCGGGATTGCAGTAGAGCACCTTGCGGCCGGTAATCGGGTGGGTCATGAAGATGGGCTGGGGAACGGGCGGCTTCTTGGCGCGCTGCTCCGCCGTCAGCGGACCGCGTGTCGAGCCCGGCCGGGCGCGCATCATGTCCCAGAACTTTTCGAAATCATGGATCGCCACCCTGTCGGCGAGCTTGTCCTTCATCTCCGCAGGCAGGTCGTCATAAGCGGCATGCATGTTGGCAAACAGCGTTGCGCCGAGCACCCGGCCGTCGCGGCGCGGGACCTTGGTTGCGTAGAGCACGTTGGCGAACGCGATCTCCTTCGAATACGACATGTCGGTGTGCCAGCCCTGGCCGGCATCGCCAAGGCCGAGCGCCCTGCCGTTTTCGACGACGTTTGAGAGGATCATCACCTCCGGCAGGCCGGGCACCGTGTAGGGCCCCGCTGCAACATTGATCTCGAGTGTGCCGAAACGCTCGGCGAACGCCTTCTGGGCGACAGGCGTCAGATCCTGCTCCTTGAAACAGAGCACGCCGAACGTCCCAAGCGCACGCATGATGGCGCCAAATGTTCGGTCATCCAGCGGCTGACCGAGGTCGATACCGGTGACGTTCGCGCCGAGCGTCTTGCCGGTTGATTCGATTCGCATGTCTGGTCTCCTCAGGGCCCGATCAGGCCTCTTCGAGTACGTAGGCGACGTTCGAGCGCAGGCAGACGTCGCGCAACTGGGCTGCAAGTGAATCGGGGATCGGTATCCCGTTTGCCAGCCGTTCCTCGCGAATGCGAACTTCGGGATCGCCGGCCACCAGGACGGGCGCGGCCGGGTCGACGGGTTTGACGTTGTGCATGTAGTCGATGACATCGTCGAGATCGCTCTCGAAGGCGCCTTCCTCGCGGAAGAAGTCAGGGTCCAGCGCCATGAAGAAATGGCCGATGTTTTCCGGGTCCGAGGGTCCCTCTTTCGGTTGATGGATCGGCGAGAACGAACCGCCGGACAGCACGCCGCCGAGGATGTGTGCCATCATGCCGAGGCCATAGCCTTTGTGCGATGAGAGTTCCGGCTTACCGCCGACCGGCGTCAGGCCGGCATCGGGCGCCTCACCGCTCTTGCGCGACGCGAGCAGGCGTTCGTAGGCATCATTGGCATCCGTCAAAGACCGGCCGTCGCTGCCCATCACCCAGCCTTCAGGGATTGGCTTGTTTTGAAAACCGTAGACCTTGACCTTGCCGACCGCGACCGTGCTGGTCGCCATGTCGAGGACGAACGGCAGGTTGCGCCCGGCCGGTGCAGCGAACGCGATCGGGTTGGTGCCGAGAACTGCTCGGGAAGCCCGGGTCGGCACCACCGTGATGCCGCGTGCGGCACTTGCCACCCAGCCAATGAGGCCCGCTTCGGCGGCAAGCCGCGCATAGTGTCCGGCGGCACCGAAATGATGCGAATTGCGCACCGAGACGACACCAACGCCAAGTTCGCGCGCCTTGGCGATCGCGCGCTGCATCGCCTCGACGGACACCGGATGACCGAGATTGGCACCGGCATCGAGCAGGGCCGCAACCGCATTCTCCTTGACCACCGTCGGCCGCGCCGTGAGGTCGAAGCGGCCTTGCGCGCGCTTTTGTTCGTACATCATCAGCATTGAGATGCCGTGTGAGTCGACGCCGATCAGATCGGTCTCGAGCATAACCTCAGCGGTCGTGTCTGCGAGGTCCTCCGGCATGCCCCAGGTTGTCAGGATGGTATAAATCTGCTCGCGAACGCGTTCTGGACGTGCATGGAGTGTCACGCTGCTGGCTCCCAATTCGAAATCAAACTGCGGTTGATCTTCAGATCGTCAGGCCGGTGTGAATACCGCCAGCCCGTCGTCATTGGTCGTGACGCTGCCTGCGGCACCGAGATAGTCCTTCGTGGTCATGTCATTCAAAAGGCCTGCGTCTTCGGGCGTGTTGGCGATGAAGCGGGCGCCCGATTGATCCCGCCCGAACAGGATGGCGAAGGACGGACCCTTGCGGTCGTGCATCACGGTATAGGTTTCGATCGTGGCCGCACCCGATGGTGTTGCGGTCACCGGCGGGCCTTTGTCGGCATCGATGCGCTGTTGGTAGGTCTTGGGCGGTTTCGGAGCGAACGGGCGCTCGGGCGGTTCGGTCGAATAGATGCCGCCGGACTGCTTGGTGACGTAATTGCCGTTGGCCGTCACCATGCCGCGCATGCCGGGCTTGGCGCGCACACGCCTCATCATCTCGGCAATCGAATGCGTGACGTAGTTGTTGCCGGGACCGCCGAAGTAAGGCAGGCCGCCGGTCACGGTCAGCCCGCGCGGATCATTTTCAGCGAGCCCGATTTCGCTGCAGCAGATCTCCACCGCCGAGGGGAAACAACTATAGAGGTCGAAGGCACCGATCTCGTCGAGACCGCAGTCGGCCATCGCCAGGGTCTCGTCGGCGACGGTGCGCATGGCGGGCGATGAGTGGAAATTGATGCGGTCGGAGATATACCAATGGTCGTTGGCATCGGCGCAGCCGTGCAGGTAGACCCATTTCGACTCCGGAATGCCCATCGCCCGTGCCTTCGCGACGCTCGTCAGGATGATGGCTGCGGCCTGGTCGATGAACGCATTCGAGTTCATTAGCTTGGTATAGGGAAAGCCGATGTAGGGGTTGTCGGCGCTGAGCTTCGCGATCTGTTCGGCGCTGTAGCCGCTGCGCCTGTCGGCCAGCGGGTTGTTGGCGGCGACCTCGGCGAAGCGCGCGAACAGGCCGCCCATCGCCAAGAGGTGTTCCTCTATCGTGTTGCCGCGATTGCCGCGGATGCTGTTCTCGAACAGGGGATAGGCGAAGATCGCGCCGGCCATGCGGTGGCGGTCTTCGACATCGTTCCAGCCGCGGGTCGCAACGCCCCAGGTCTCGAACTCACCGCCCGGCTCCTCGCTCCAGTCGAGTTCGAGTCCGGCCCGCTGGGCTGCCTTTTGCGTGGCCAGCGCTTCGCCGCCTGTAATCATGGCTGCGCCAACCTCGCCCTTGACGATTTGCTCGAACAACCGATTGACGCACCACTGCGGCATGTTTCCGCCGGGATGCGTGTAGACGTGACGCCGGATCGAGTTGGCACCAATGCGGTCGGCGATCGACTTTGGCGGATTGCTCGACGAGCCGAACGGACAAGTAAAGCGCCAACTGGTGTCGGAGAATGAACGCAATAGGACAATTGTGTCGAGCGCTTCGATGATGGCCTTGTCGGCTTGCGTATCATCTGCAGCCTCGCGGGCGGCTGCTGCGATCAGATCCAGCGGCGCCAGCGCCATGTTCGGATCCGGCTCCCTGCCGGTGACCTGGCCGCAACCAACCAGTATTGGCGTACGTTCGGCGTCCATTTTTGACCTCCTGAACAAGAACCATGGGCCTGCGCGCTGAAGCGACGGGTGGGTCATCGATTGTCGTTAGTGTCCCTAGTCTCTCGGTTAATACCTACCTCGCCTCCTACCACTCCGTCATCCCCGCGCAGGCGCACTGCTGTCCGGGAAAAGATTGCACGGCTGAAGCCGCAACCACAGACGTCATCCCCACGCAGGTGGGGACCCAAGCGATTCTCCGTTTTCTCAGTGCCGGCGGATTGTCGCCTGGGTTCCCGTCTGCGCGGGGATGACGTTGTGTTTGGGGCCTGGTTGGGAAACCACCATCAGGTCGGCAGCAACTATCCCGACGGCGGCAGCAAGCCACGAACTATCGCAAGCATGATTTGTGCTCCGGAGCCGAAAGCCCCACGGGCTTACTTCCAGGCAAAGGCCGGCTGATCGTAATGGGCGACGCGGGTTGGCCGGCCGTGCATGGCGACTTCGCGGAACTGATAGATGAGGGCGGCCGTCGGGGCGTGAATGACGTGTCCGATCGATGAGATCGGTGTACTCAGCACAGGCGATGAAGCTGATTGACCGTCCGTTAACAGCGGGATCTTGGTACTGTCGAGATCATCCAGTGGAATTTGAAACACGACCGCGACTTCGATCGGGTCGGGGCGCATGGTTTCGAGCGGACCACCCCACACGACATAGGGTGTGATCACGAAACCGGATCGTGTCTGATAATCATCCAAAGGTCCCAGAACGGCGTCGCTTGAATAGTCGAGGCCCAGCTCTTCGCGGAGTTCCCGTAAGGCTGCCTGTTCGAGGCTCTCACCCGCATCGACGCGGCCGCCGGGCAGGGCGTATTGGCCGGCATGCCGGCGCAGCGCCTTGGACCGGCGGGTCAGCAACAGACAAGCGTCACCCGTCTCATCGGACTGGGCGACGACGAGGGCGACGGCCGCATGCAGGGCATCAGCCGCAGCAATCGGGCGACGGTCGAAATCTTCCACGTTGCCTGCAAGGCGCCTGCGCAATGCATTTTCGAATGGGTAGGGGTTCGGCACGTTCTCGTTCTGGCCACCTGGCGTTGTCAAACCAGCACCTCGCGACGCTGCTGCTCACCGACACCGAACACCCGCTTGTAGCGCTCGATCTCATCCGGCGGGCCGACGGCCTTCGAGGGATTGTCGGACAACTTGACGGTTGGCCGGCCATCGGCCGAGATCACCTTGCACACCAGCGAGATCGGCTCCAGGCGCCGGTCCGTCTGCAGGTCGCGGAAGTCGTTGGTCAGTAGTGTACCCCAGCCGAAACCGAGTCGGATGCGGCCGTGAAAATGCGCATGCAGGGCTTCGATGACGTCGACATCGAGGCCATCGGAAAAGATCAGCAGTTTGTCGGCCGGATCCTGGCCATGCGCCTGCCACCAGGCGATTGCTGCCTCGCCGCCGGTGATCGGATCACCCGAATCGATGCGAATACCTGTCCAGCTTGCGAGCCATCTGGGCGCACGTTCGAGGAACTCCTTAGTCCCGTACGTATCAGGCAAAATGATCCTAAGGTTGCCCTGATAATCGTTTTGCCAGTCGGCCAGTACGCGGTAGGGCGCAGCCCTCAGTTCCTCATCTCCTTCGCCCGCGGCAAGGGCGGCATAGACCATCGGCAATTCGTGGGCATTGGTGCCGATCGCCTCGACCTCACGGCGCAGAGCGATCAGGCAGTTCGACGTGCCGAGGAACTTGCCTCTGAGCCCTTCGATCATGGCCTGCACACACCAGTCCTGCCACAGGAAGCTGTGCCTTCTGCGCGTGCCGAAGTCGGCGATCGAAATGTCCGCAAGTTTGTCCAGTCGCTGGATCTTGCCCCAGACGCGGGTCATCGCCCTGGCATAGAGGATCTGCAAGGCGAACTTGTCCATGTTCTGGAGAACGGCGCGGGATCTGAGCTCCATGATCACCGCCAGCGCCGGGATCTCCCACATCATGGTTTCGATCCAGCGGCCCTCGAAGGTCAGTTCATACTGATCGCCGCGGCGTTCGAGCTGATAGGGCGGGAAACGGAACTCTTCGAGCCAGGCGATGAATTCCGGATCGAACATCCAGCGCCTGCCGTAAAAGGTGTTGCCGCGCATCCAAGTCGATTCACCGCGGGTCAGGCGCAAGGTGCGGATGTGGTCGAGCTGGTTGCGCAGCACCTGCTCGTCGATCATCAGGGCAAGCGGCACATCTCGCGTGCGGTTGATGAGGCTGAAGGTGACCTTGGTATCCGGATTGCGACGAAAGATCGTCTGTGCCATCAGCAACTTGTAAAAGTCGTTGTCGAGCACCGAGCGCACGATCGGGTCGATCTTCCAGTTGTGATTGTAGACGCGGGTGGCAATGTCGACCATGAGGCTTGCGTTCGTGGCTGAGTTGGCGTTGGCGCAACCTTGCCACGGCCGGTCCCCCGAGGTCGAGAGGGACGTTGGTCCGAAGCCGGCGTGGCAATGGGCAGCGGCCGTGATCCGAGAGATGATAACCAGCGTTCGCAATGCGATCGATGCCGTGCGAGCCTATGCAGGAGTTCGGCCTTTGACTACGATCGCGCCGTTTTGCTTGAGCCGGTAAACGACCACGGAATACGACCTTGGATGATACCTCCGATAGCATCGTCGTAGAGACGACGCGCCGCATATTCGCCGATCTGTGCGACCCCCAGACGGTCAATTCAGCCAAGGACGACGGCTGGAAGGCGGCCCTCTGGCAAGCGCTCGAAGAATCGGGCCTGACGCTCGCCTGGGTGCCGGAGGAAAACGGCGGTACCGGTGCGACACTAACCGACGCATTCGATATCCTGAGGATCTCCGGTCAGTACGCCGTTCCGGTCGCTCTCGGCGAAACGCTGCTTGCAGGCTATGCACTGGCCAGGGCCGGCCGGACCTGTGAGGCGGGCCCGATGACAATCGCGCCGATGCGTGATGGGCCGGCAATCGAAATCGATGGCGGCGACATGCTCACGGGCCGCGCCAAGTCGGTTGCCTTCGCACGAAGCGCTGAGTTGATCGTCGTGATGGCAGGCCGTGGTGGCGAGACCATGATCGCCGGCGTGCGACCGGCCGATTGTGCAATTAGCGATCGTCCAACCGACATGGGCGGCGAGCGCGCCGATGTGATCTTCGACAATGCCAAGGCGTTGTTTGCAGCTCCGGCACCGGCCGACTTCGGCGTTGAGCACCTGCGCACACTCGGCGCTGCCGTGCGTGCAACGCAGATGGCCGGCGCGCTCGAGACGATGCTCGATATATCGGTACGTTATTCGACCGAGCGCAGTGCCTTCGGACGCACGATCTCGAAGTTCCAGGCCGTCCAGCATAACCTCGCCCAGCTCGGCGCCGAGGTCGCAGCCGCGCTGACCGCCTCCGGTTCGGCGGCAGAGACGCTGGAAAACAGCGCCGATGACGCCCAGGCTGTCTTCCTCGAAGTCGCCTCGGCCAAGATCCGGATCGGCGAGGCGGTCGAGAAGGGCGCTGCAATCGCCCATCAGGCGCACGGTGCAATCGGCTTCACGGCAGAACATATCCTGCAGCGCTTTTCGCGGCGCGCCTGGGGCTGGCGCAATGATTTCGGCACGGAAAGCCACTGGGCAAAGGCGCTGGGCGACTCTGTCGTCGCTAACGGGGCGGACGCGCTCTGGCCGATGCTGACAACACGATAGGGGTCCAGGGAGAGATCCCTGGTCGGGGAGTTTGAGGGGTGAAACCCCCCATGGATCGCTGCCGAAGCGGCGATGCGTTAAGGACGCTGTCCTTAACAATCCTGCCAAAGGGCTCGGCCCTTTGGAAACTAGGGGACGAGACAATGCAAACCGCCATTCGCTTTGATCCGATGCGCCTGCCGCCGGAAACGGAGAAATTGCGCCAGGACGTCCGCGCCTTCATTGCCGAGGAAATTGCGGCCGGCTCGTTCGACCCTGCAATCGGCCTCAAGGGCTCGGGATATGATCGCGAGTTTTCCAAACGCGTCGGCGCCAAGGGCTGGATCGGCATGACCTGGCCCAAACAGTATGGCGGCGCCGAGCGCTCCTATCTCGATCGATATGTGGTGACGGAGGAATTTCGCGCGGTGACGGCGCCGACCTGGGCGCATTTCGTCGCCGACCGGCAAAGCGGGCCGGTGATCCTCAAATACGGCAGCGAGAAGGTCAAACAGGAGGTGCTGCCACGCATCGTCCGCGGCGAGGTTGGTTTCGCGATCGGCATGAGCGAGCCCGGTTCCGGTTCCGACCTGTTCGCGGCCGCATCGAAGGCTGAAAAGGTCGACGGCGGCTTCAAGCTCAACGGTGCCAAGATCTGGACTTCGAACGCGCATCAGGCCGAATACATGATCGGCCTGTTCCGCACCTCGCCGCCGACCAAGGAGAACCGGCGTCATGGTCTCACCCAGTTCGTGATCGACATGAGCTGGGACGGGATTACCGTCAACCCGATCATCCAGATGACGGGCAAGCATGATTTCAACGAGGTCGTGTTCGAGGACGTGTTCGTGCCCGACGACTATCAGTTGGGCGAGATTGACGGCGCGTGGAAGCAGGCGACCAGCGAACTCGCCTATGAGCGCAGCGGACCGGAGCGCTTTCTCGAGACCTATTACGTGTTGATGGCGCTCATCCGGGCGCTTGGCGATGACCCGGCGGACGTACGCGCGAGCGAGGGGATTGGCCGCCTGGTTGCCCAACTGCATACGCTGAGGCGCATGTCCGTGTCGGTGGCCGGCATGCTGGAAGCCGGCAAGGAACCGGTCCTTGAAGCTTCGATCGTCAAGGACAGCGGCACCATCTGGGAGCAGTCATTACCGGCCAGGGTACGCTCACTCGCAGCCTTCGTCGAACAGCCACCGAGCAACGATCCCGACCTCGACGACATCATCGACTTTGCCATGCTGCAGGCGCCGAAGTTCACAATCCAGGGCGGCACCACCGAGGTGCTGCGCGGTATCATCGCCCGCGGATTGGGTCTGCGTTAGTGTGAGTTGAAACTTGATATGCGGAGCAACTCTGGACGGCAGCTTGCCCCTCACCCTAACCCTCTCCCCGTACGCGCCGAAGTGGCGCTACGGGGAGAGGGAATCCGGCCGTGCCTCGTAGCCACCTTTGCTGGCAATGCGACGGGCCTAATTCCCTCTCCCCGTACTTCACGGGGAGAGGGTTAGCATCTGTGTTTGTAGTCAAGAGCATTTGGGCTCCCAATGACGGTCCTCAGTGATCAGCGTGTTGGCCAGGATTACAAGTTTGCGCATGACCGCGGTCAAGGCCACCTTGGCCGGTTTGCCGTTCTCTCTAAGGCGTTTGTAGAAGGTGCTGAGATCGGATCTGGCGCAGCGTGCCGCGGAGACGGCTGCCATGTAGAGCGGATTGCGAATCTGGCTGCGCCCGCCTTTGATGGCACGCCTGCCACGCATCGCGCCCGAATCCCAATTCATCGGCGCAACCCCGACAAGGGCCGCGATCTGTTTGCCATCGAGGCTGCCCAGCTCGCTCAAATGCACGATCATCATCATGGCAGTTGCCGGTCCGATACCGGGGATCGAGGTGAGGATCTCGTAACGCCGCGCCAGTCCGGGGTCGCCTTCGATGCGTGCCAAAATCTGCGCCTCGAGCCCGGCGATCCGGCGCTCAATGTCTGTGATGTGACCCGCAATCGTGCGCCTCACAGTGCCATCCTCGCACATTTCCAGGTGGCAGATATAGGCAGTCCTATCGCCCTTCATCTTGTTCAGCGCGCCCATCATTTCCTGCAGTGCGATCATGGACTTACTCGGCACTGGTGTGGCCTCAAGCGGCATCGCTTCACCAAGCCTGGCAAGTGTCATGGCGTCGATCTTGTCGGTCTTGGCAAGCGCACCAAGCGCATCGGCGAACTTGCGCGAGCGATAGGGATTGACAATCGCCACGCCGTAACCGGCCGCCCCGAGCGAACGATGTGCGGCACGGTGATACTTGCCTGTCGCCTCCATGACGATCAGCGCGATTTTGAAGCCATCGAGCTGTCGTTTGATCTTTCTGAAGCCACTGGCATCGTTGGTAACCCGCAGGCTTTTGCCGACGGGATGGAGATAAACGTCGAGATGGCCTTTACTGACGTCGATACCGACGTACACTTGCGACTCAGCGCTCAGCTTGACCTTGCCTTGCATACGGGACCTCGCTCCCAATCATCTGTTCAGGTTGCAGCGCAATGGGCGGGCGACCACGCTAACCCGCGGTGCCGGGCACCAGGGTGGGGACGGTCCGACCCGCCCGACCGCTTGGGGGAGGCCTCCCCCAAGCGGTCGACCAGATGTCACCTGATTCGCGGCCCGAAACGAACAAGCCTGAAACATGCAAGGGTGAGGGGCAAAGAGCGGCTGCAATCCGGGTTCTGAGTATCATATGTCAACAGAAGCTAGGACAACTCGGTCTTTCGATGACAGCGAGAAGTAGGAACAACCGTGCCTGATATCTCAAAACTTCTGTGGGCCGAGAGCGTTGCCGTTGTCGGCGCATCGCCGGATACGACCATATTGCGCGGCATTCTGTTCGACGTGATCTGCCGGCAGGGCTATGCCGGGCGGATTTATCCGATCAATCCGAACCGGACCGAGATCGCCGGACACAAGGCCTATCCAACGGTCAATGACCTGCCCGAGCCGGTTGATCTCGCCGTGCTTGCCATCCCAGCCGGTGCGGTCATCGACGAAGTGCGGCGTTGCGGCGAAGCCGGCATCCGGGCGGCCGCGATCGTCGCATCGGGCTTCGCCGAGCAGGCAGGCGCGGAAGGCGTCGCCATGCAGCACGAACTGAGTCGCGTCATCGCCGAATACGACATGGCGGTCACGGGGCCCAATTCGCTCGGCTTCGTCAACTTCGCCAAGTCGCTTGCGCCGACGTTCAGTCCGGCGATCTCGCGCGCAAATCTGCCGTTGATGCCCGATTGGCATGAAGACGGCGGCCGCCTCGCCGTCATCGCCCAGAGCGGTGCCATCGGCTATGGCATGTACGACCGCGGCCGTCTGCGCGAATTGCCCTTCCGTTACGTCGTCACGACCGGCAACGAGGCAGGCCTCAGGGCGTTCGACATCGTCGATTACATGCTCGATGAAGGCGAGACGCAAGTCTTCCTGATGTTCCTCGAGGACATCCGCGACGGCGCCCAGTTCCGCCGGGTCGCAGCCAAGGCGCTCGAGCAGAACAAGCCGATCATTGCCGTCAAGATCGGCCGCAGCGAGGCCTCGCAGGAGTCGGCTGCCTCGCACACCGGCGCCATGGCGGGATCCGACCGGGTCAACCGGGCGGTGCTCGCCGAATACGGCATCACACTTGCCGACGACATCGATCAATTGGTCGATACGGCCGCCGCCTTCTTTCACAACCGCTCGAAACCGCCAAAGGGCCGGCGTATCGGCATTGCCGCCGGCAGCGGTGGTGGCGGCGGTTGGATGGCCGATCTGTGCGACGGCTTCGGCCTCGAGGTGCCCGTGCTCGATCAGGAAGCACGGCGCCTGATCGATGCCGTGCTGCCCGAATACGGCTCGTCGCGCAATCCGGTCGACGGTACGGCCCAGGCCGTCCATCGGATCGGATATGCCGAACTGATGGGGCTCACGATGGGTGCCCGCAACATCGATGCCGGCATCCTGGTGACGACGGCACGCCAGGCACATCACTATGCCAAAGAGCGCGACAAGTTCATCGCGATCGGTAGCGGCGGTGACAAGCCATTGGTCACCTGGAGCTATACGATGCCGTCGCAGGAAACGATGGCCTTCTTCGCTAGCGCCGGCGTGCCGCTCCTTACCGACACTCTCAATGCGGCGAGCGCCATGGCGGCCCTGGTGACCTATAGTGAGGCGCGCGCGCGCTTCAACGCGCCGCTTGTGCCCGCATCCGAGAGTGGTAGTGAGCGCACCGAAACCGGCAGGCGCATCCGGTTTGCATTGTTCGAATACGCGGCCCGCCAATTGCTGGCCGACCATGCGATCGGTAGCATGACCGGCAGGCTGGTCGATAGCCGGGATGCCGCAGTCGCGGCAGCACGCGCCATTGGCGGTGACGTGGTGATGAAGATCCAGTCACCCGACATCGCCCACAAGACCGAAGCCGACGGCGTGCGTCTGGCGGTCAGCGGTGACGACCTGGTCGCCGCGGCTTACGACGATCTGATCGCAGCTGCCGGGCGTTACGACGACAGCGCCGATATTGCAGGCGTTCTCATCGAACCGATGGCAAAGCCGGGTGTCGAACTCATTGTCGGTATCCAGAACGACAGCGTGTTCGGACCGATGGTCCTGGTCGGCCTGGGCGGTATCTATGCTGAGATCATGGACGACGTGGTTCTCGCTTCGCCGACCGCTGATCGCGATACCGCGCTTGCCATCCTGCGTCGCCTCAAGGGAGCCGGCATCCTGTTCGGTGCCCGCGGCAAGCAGCCGGCGGATGTATCGGCGGTTGCAGACTTGATCGTCGCCTTGTCGAAATTCGCTGTTACGTACGCCGAAGACATCGAGGCGATCGACCTCAATCCAGTCATCGTGCATCCCGAAGGTCAGGGCTTATCCGTTGTCGATGCACTGATCGAGCCGCGCAACTAGTTAGTCTGTTTGGAGAAAACGCAATGAGCGAGAGCAGCGACCTCAGAGTGTCGATCAAGGAACTTGTCGCAACCGTCGAGATCACGCGGCCGCCGCACAATTTTTTCGACTATTCGCTGATCCAGCAGTTGGCCGACACCTTCGACGAACTCGATGAGAATTCTGAGGTGCGGGCGCTCGTGCTCTGCTCCGAAGGTAAATCGTTCTGCGCCGGTGCCAACTTCGGTGATGGCAGCCGCGTTCAGTCCGACGGCAGCGTCGACGGCGCACCGAACAGCGGCTCTGCGGGCCATCTTTATTCCGAAGCAGTTCGCCTGTTTGCCAACAAGAAGCCGGTGGTCGGCGCCATCCAGGGTGCAGCCATCGGTGGCGGCTTCGGATTGTCACTCGTGCCGGACTTCCGCGTGGCAGCGCCCGAAGCACGCTTTGCAGCCAACTTCACGCGTCTCGGATTTCATCCCGGATTCGGCCTGACGACGACGCTCAAGGAGGTCATCGGGCCGACCAAAGCTGCAATGATGTTTTACACCAGCCGGCGCATCAAGGGCGAGGAAGCGCTCGCCATGGGTCTGGTCGATCAACTCGTGCCGCTCGACCAAGTACGCCAGGCGGCATGGGATCTCGCCCGTGAGATTGCGACCAACGCGCCATTGGCGCTGATCTCGACGCGGGCGACCATGCGCGCCGGCCTCGCCGACAGGGTGCGGGCTGCAACCGACCACGAACTCGAGGAGCAGACCTGGCTTCGGCGCACGGACGACTTCAAGGAAGGTGTGGCTGCAACGTCCGACCGGCGCATTCCGAACTTCCAGGGGCGGTAGCCATTTCGAGTGCCGTTGAGGACAGGCGCGAAGCAGCGGCGCGGCGCCGCCCTGTCCAGCATCTGCTGGCAACCTTCACCTCCCAGTCGCTAGCCGCCGCCGGCTTCATGGCGTTCGTTCTGCTCGCCCCGGCTCTCGCCGAGGCGACCGGCCTCGAAGAGCGCGATTTCGGTCTGGCGCTGACCTTCATCTTCATCGGCACGGCGCTGTCGAGCCCGATGACCAGCATTTATATGCGCTGGTGCGGCAGCGTTGGCGTACAGATCCTGGCCCTCATCTGGATGAGCCTGGCGATGCTCGTCATCCTGCAAGGTTCGTGGTGGGCGACGATATTTGCAGCCTTCCTGTTCGGCCTCGGCTACGGCCCGCTCGGGCCCATCGGCATGGCCGTCGTCACCGAACGCACGCCGAACTACAATCGCGGCCTTTTCCTGTCGATCCGCCAGTCATCACAGCCGCTTGCCGGTGTCGTGCTTGGCCGTGTTCTGCCGCCGTTCGTCGCGGTTGCCGGCTGGCAACTCGGCGTGACCAGTACGGCGGCGGCGATCTTCATGGGCGTTCTCGTCATCATGCTCTGGCCGCATCTCTACCGTTTGCGTGACGATGCTGCCGCCCGCAGAGCTCCGGTCATTACGGGTGATGGCAGCGGGCTGTTGAGCACCCTTGTCCAACGCTTCACGATCCCCGCCGGCATGCGCGTGCTTTGGCTCTCGGGCATGGTCTTCGCGATCAGCCAGATCGGCATGGTGTTCTTTTCCTACATCTACATGCTCGAAGCCGTGAAGCTCACGCCGATCGCGGCCGGCATCTTCGCCTCCAACCTGCAGCTCGCAGGCCTGTTCGGTCGACCCGTTTTCGGCTGGGTTTGCGACCGTATCGGGCGCACGGAGTATGTGCTTATCGCGATTGCTCTGATGTCGACGGCGACGGCCTTTGCCCTGCTCAGCGCTGATGCAACCTGGAGCGCGACGGCGCTTTTCATGCTCGCCTTGGCGTGTGGATTTTCCGGCCAGGCCTGGAATGCGGTGTTCACCGCCGCGCTGAGCGAGATCGTACCGCGCGAACGCCTCGCCGAAATGAACGGACGCGCCTTTGCCTTTCTGTCGGTCGGCTGGATGTCGGCGGCGCCGTTCTGCTGGTTTTTGATCGAGACCTTTGCGAGCTACCGGCCGATGTACTTGACGTTGATGGTGCTCAATATCGCCGTGGCGGTGATTCTCACGGTTTGGAGTTTCAACAGGCACTCTCCCGCAGGCAGGTCGTAGGTGAGTTGTTCGCACCGCCTTTATTGGCGCGTGATCCATGATCGTTATAAACTGCTGTCGGATCGCGAGGCACCCTGAATTCAGTCGACCACGACTACGGAGGACGATCATGAGCCTGCTCCGGCTGCCGTTCGAGCCGCGTTACATGACGCTGACGCTGGTCATCAGCGCGACGTTTGCGAGCCTTGTTTGCGCCTATCTATTCCCTGCTCTCGATGTCTTGTTCTGGATACTTGCCGCCGTCTTCGGGGTGTTGTCGCTGTGGGGCTTGCGCGATCTGTTCCAGTCGCATCACGCCATTCTGCGCAACTATCCGCTGGCCGCCCAGTTGCGCTTTTTGTTCGAAGAGATCCGGCCCGAAATGCGCCAGTACTTTTTCGAGGACGAGAAGGACGGCACGCCCTTCAGCCGGGACCAGCGGGCGATCATCTATCAGCGCGCCAAACGGGCGCTCGACAAGCGTCCGTTCGGCACACAGTTCGATGTCTATGAAGTTCCCTACGAGTGGCTGCACCACTCGGTTGCGCCTGCCGAGGTGGTCGAGGCTCCGTTTCGTATTGTTATCGGCGGGCCGGACTGCAAGCAGCCCTACTCATCGTCCGTTTTCAACATTTCGGGCATGAGTTTCGGGGCTTTGAGTTCCAATGCCATCCGTGCGCTCAACGGCGGCGCCAGCAAGGGCGGCTTTGCCCACACTACCGGCGAAGGCGGGATCTCCAGATATCACAAGCAATCCGGCGGCGACCTGATCTGGCAGATCGGCTCGGGCTATTTCGGCTGCCGCACGCCGGACGGCCAGTTCAGCGAGGAGCGCTTTCAGGAGGGAGCCGCACTCCCCGCGGTCAAGATGATCGAGCTCAAGCTCTCGCAGGGCGCCAAGCCTGGCCATGGCGGCGTGCTGCCGAAGGCAAAGATTTCCCAAGAGATCGCTGAGGCACGTGGCATTCCGCGCGACCGCGACTGCGTTTCACCCTCCTCGCATCCCGCATTCTCAAGCCCGCGCGGGCTCATGGAATTCATCTCCAAACTGCGCGAGCTGTCCGGTGGCAAGCCTGTCGGATTCAAGCTTTGTGTCGGCAACCCGGTCGAGTTCCTGTCGATCTGCAAGGCCATGGTCGAAACCGGCATCACGCCGGATTTCATCGTCGTCGACGGCGCCGAGGGCGGCACGGGGGCAGCGCCGCTCGAGTTCACCGACCATTTGGGCATGCCGCTGCAAGAAGGCCTGGCCTTCGTCCACAATGCCCTCGTCGGCGTCAATCTGCGTGCCCGCATCCGCATCGGCGCCAGCGGCAAGATCGCAACCGCCTTCGACATGGCCCGCGTCATGGCGCTTGGTGCCGACTGGTGCAACGCGGCGCGCGGCTTCATGTTCGCGATCGGCTGCATCCAGTCGCAGCATTGTCATACCGACAAGTGCCCGACAGGCGTTGCAACGCAGGACTGGTCCCGCCAGCGCGCACTCGTCGTCCCGGAGAAAACCGACCGCGTTCATCATTTCCATCGGCAAACGGTCGAAGCGCTGGCCGAACTGGTCGCCGCCATGGGTCTCACCCATCCGGGCCAGATCCAGCCGCAGCATGTTTCACGCCGCGTATCCGGCGAACGGGTCGCGACCTATGCTGAACTGTTTCCGCAGCTCAAACCCGGCGAACTGCTCGAGGGTACCGATAATCCCCAATTGGCCGGCCTCTGGGCTATGGCGAGCGCTGAGAGCTTCGCGCCGCCGCCGGTCCACGTCATGGAGAGCGCGTCGAGGTTCGTCGTCGATGACGAAGCTGCCGACGGGCAGGCTCAGCGCGCCGTTCCCTGATCCGCTGACGGTTTCGCGCTACATTTTGACGTCCACCGAGTAGCAACGGCCGGCGAAAGGCTGTTGGTTGCCACGATGGCAACAGCTGGCAGACGGCGGCGCGGTACCAACCGTGGTAGTAACACCCGAGACAGCACTGGGTCGACGCCGGCACCGGCTTTTGTCAAGCGTGCCATACCGTTCGTTGAATACCTCGATGAAGAAGGGCTCGTCCGCCTTGAAAGTCAGGCCGACTGGCTGATCGAGGACATCGGGCTCGAGTTTCGCGAGGACGAGGCCGCCATCGCCACCTGGCGTGAAGCGGGTGCCAAGGTCACCGGCACACGCATCCGGGCAGACGCGCAGATGATCCGGGCACTCTGCGCCAAGGCACCGGCCAGGTTCACACAGATTGCACGCAATCCGGATCGCACGGTTGAGATCGGCGGCAACAGTCAGGTGTTCGCGCCGGTCTATGGTGCCCCGTTCGTGCGGGATTTGGATGGCGGCCGGCGTTACGGTTCGATTGCTGACTTCGAAAGCCTCGTCAAACTCACCTACCTGCTGCCGGCCCTGCATCACGGCGGGTTCGTGACCTGCGAACCGTGTGACGTGCCCGTCTCGAAGCGCCATCTCGACATGCTCTATTGCCACATGCGCTGGTCGGACAAGCCGCACCTGGGCGCGATCACGGAGAAGAGCCGGGCGGCAGATTCAGTTGCGATGGCCCGTATCGTCCATGGCAGCGATACCTTCGATCGCCATTGCGTGATCATGGGCAACGTCAATACCAACTCGCCGCTGATGATCGACAAGGTCGTGACGGAGGCGATCCAGGTCTATTGCGGCGCCGGCCAGGGCATCGTCGTTGCCCCGTTCATCCTATCGGGCGCGATGGGCCCCGTGACGACGGCGGCCTCCATCGCACAGGCTCTGGCAGAGGCGATGATGTGCTGTGCCTACAGCCAGCTTGTCAGGCCCGGTGCACCGTTCGTGCTCGGCAACTTCCTGTCCTCCATGAGCCTCAAATCCGGTGCGCCGACCTTCGGCATGCCGGAGCCGGTGATCTCCAACTATGTCATCGGGCAGCTTGCCCGGCGCTTGCGGCTGCCGTTGCGCTGCGGCGGCTCGCTGACGGCATCCAAGATCGCCGATGCGCAAGCCGCTCATGAAAGCGCTGACTCGATGCATTCGACGGTGATGGCGGGCGCCAATTTCGTGCTGCACGCGGCCGGCTGGCTCGAAGGCGGCCTGTGTACCGGCTTCGAGAAGCTGGTCATCGATGCTGATCGCCTGGGCGTTTATCAAGTGATGCTCTCAGGCATTGCAACCGAGGGTGATGCGCTGGCCCGCGATGCCTACGAGGAGGTCGAGCCGGCCGGCCATTTCCTGGGCAGTGCCCACACCATGCGCAACTACAGGACCGCGTTCTACGAGTCGGCGTTGTCCGACAGCGAGAACGTCGAGAGCTGGGAAGAGCGTGGCGCCAAGGACATGCAGCAGCGCGCCTACGAGCGCTGGACGGCACTGCTTGCCGATTACGAGGCACCGGCCATCGATGTGGCGGTCGATGATGCCCTGCGCGACTATGTCGAGCGACGCAAGCACGAGCTGCCGGATGCCTGGTATTGAGCAACAGGAAACACAGGGTATATCGGGTTGGATCTACCTCGATCGAACATCGAGGGGTTCGGCCGAAACGCTTTCATTCAGCAATGGATCGAGTAAATCTTCCGGTTCGCGCCAGCTGAACAATCCGTTCTTGAGGCCGCCCAGCGTGCGCAGCATCTCGCGGTGCAGATAGGGCACCAGACGCAGCCGATCGAATGTCAGGTCGCGCATGTAGGGCAGGACAACCTGATCGGACTGGAACAGCGGCGTCATGATCGCACTGGCCCGTTGATAGAACCGCACGTGCTGTCGGCGTGTTTCGGCATAGAGCTGCAGCGCTGTCTGTATGTCGGCGGTTCGCGAAAGCGCACCGGCCAGCACAATGGCGTCGATCAACCCCTGGTTGGCACCCTGGCCCAGTTGCGGTGAGGTCGCGTGAGCAGCATCGCCCGCGAACGCAAGGCTCTCTCGATAGGGTCGGCGCAAAGTCGCATGAGCGTACTTGGCCAGCGTAAAATCCCGAGGTCCCTCTAGCCGGTCGATGACATCGCCGAGTGCCGGCCAATAGTCAGAGGCTTCGTGGCGCCAGCTTTCGAAATTCTCGACCCAGGCATCGTAGTCCGCGGTCTTCAGGCTCCAAAAAAGTGCGGCAAGCGATCCGCCTTCCGGCTCCAGGCGGCCTATTGGCAGATAGCCCATCATCTTTCGCGCGGCCTCGTAGCGTTGCGATAATGCACCGGGCTTGTAATCAATGTCCGGGACTGTGGCCCACACGGCACCATACCGGAAAGCGCGCGCGGGGCGGCTGCGGGCCGCCATGGCAAGTGCCGAGTTGGTGCCGCTTGCATCGATCAGCAGGTCGGCAGCCGGCAGCGTCCGGCCTTGCCGGTCGATCGTCTGAATTCGTCCAGCCGGGCCTGTGACGGCCTCGCAAACATCAACCACCGTTTCGAGGTCGGCGCCACAGGTCTCGAATTCCGCCCACAACGTACCGTGCAGTGCGGCGCGATGAATGCCGATGGCATAGTAGCAGGGCGCCAGATCGGCGTAGTTGAGATTGAAGATCGTGGTACCACCGATCGTCTCGCCAGCCAGGCGGTCGATGCGCGCACCGAGCGATTCGATCCGGCCCCGGAGGCCCAGCCGCCCGAGCGCGGCAAGACCCGTCGGCTGGATCAGGAGGCCGGAGCCAATCGGCAGAGACTGCGCGAAGCGCTCGTAAACGACCACTCGGAAATCTTGGCGGCGCAGCGCAATCGCTGCAGCCAGGCCGGTGATACCCGCACCGATGATCGCTATGTCACGTGCGGCCATGTTCACGGTCGCCCAAGCAAACGATCAGGTAATGGGATTGGTGTTGCCCAGTCGCTGCCGGGCCCCGTTGCGCTGATGGAACCTGTGGTCGACCGTCTCGCATCAACGCGAACGACGCCTGACACCACGAGCCTCCAAATCGCTCAGTCGCTTGTCGTAGTAGCGCCCTTGGGCGATCAACCACACGATCAGCAAGGCGAGCACAACAGCGACCACGCCATAGGCCGACCAGATGAATGTCGCATGGGGGCCGAGATCCATGGCGGTTCAGTCCTTATCCCGAATTACGATGTCGAGGACGGGGATGCCGTCTCCACTGGTGAAGGCTGGTTCTGCTCGCGTTGCCGGCTGCGGGCGACCTCGGCCTGCATCAAACTCATCAGGCGGCGGCGCTTGATTTCGTTGCGCATTGCCTTGAGGTGCATGGCAAAGAACATCAGCGTGAAGCCCGAGGCGCAGATCAGCAACGGCCAGAGGATCGAGGCGTGGATCTTCGGGCCGTCGCTGCGCATAACGCTCGATGGCTGATGCAGCGTATTCCAGCTTGGCAGTTCAATGCCGAGCCACGGTATCGAGAGGCCTTCGACGGAAATCTTGATGAAGGGCAGGATGATGACGCCAACGATCGAAAGCACGGCGGTGAGCTTGCCGGCCAGCAGTTCGTCGTCCAGCGATGAGCGCAGCGCCATTAGGCCGAGGAACATGAAGAACAGGATCAGCACCGAGGTGAGCCGGGCATCCCAGACCCAGTAAGTGCCCCACATAGGCTTGCCCCAGAGCGAGCCCGTGACGAGCGCCATGAACGTAAAGGCTGCACCAATCGGTACGGCTGCCTTGGCCGATACGTCGGCCAGGGGATGGCGAAACACGAGATAGCCGAAACTCGAAAACGCGACGATTCCATAGGTCATCATGGCCAACCAGGCCGACGGCACATGGATGAACATGATCTTGACCGTGTGGCCTTGCTGATAATCCTCGGGCGCCACGAAGAACGCCTGGTAGAGGCCAATTGCCAGCAATAGGGCTGCGGCCACGGCGATAATCGACATCGCCGTGCGCGACCATGCCATGAACCGGGTCGGGTTTGCGAACTGCTGCTCGATCTGACGGAGCCGATTTGCCATCCTGCCTCATGAAACTTGCGATTAGCCGTGGTCTGCCTGCTGCAGGCCGGAGGTCGCCGTCACTCGATCGCCACTGGCACCCTAACGCACCATGTGATCTGAACGGAACCACACATCCGTCCTGTCAGCCCTGATCGGTACCGACCCTTGCACAGTTTATCGCAAGTATTGGGCCGTCGTTAGGTCATAAGGCGCCGCACCGCCCACAACCCGCCATCTGGATAGACGCGGGCGCTTCAGACGACGCGGTAGATGTCGTCGTCAATGGCTCGTGTCTGGAACGGAGCGACGACGAAATCCGGCAGCATCTCCGGAATCGGGCCGGCCAGCGCCTGCATGGCGAGCAGTTCGTCCGGGCTGACCGGATAGTAGCTGCGCGCTACTTCCAGTGCGAAATTGAGGCCGCGGCTCGATGTTAGTGGTATTTCATAGACATAGCGCAATCCCTCGTCGCGATAGACGCGCATAAGTTGCTCGATGATTGGCTCCAGACGGGTATCCCAGACCAGCCATTCGAGGCTTTCAGGTGTAGACTCCTCACCTGTGAGGTTGGCGACGGGATGGCGGTCCTGGTTGATGGCATTGCGGATTGCATCGTCGAACGCCGCAGAAACCGGACTGAACGGCAGATAGAGCGAATGCGCCGGAAATCTGGCCGGCGTTCCGGGGGTGCGAACGCCAATCAGGATGGCATGGTCGATGTCCAAAGGCTGCAGGGCTTCGGCAAATCGCCGGCTGAGTTCTTCAAGCGTTGCCGCTGACCTGATCCTCGAGGCGAGGCTCTCCCAAGGCGAACGGATGTTTGCCCTAACGTTCATGCTGATTTCCACAACCACCTGCTCCCGAGGTCGATTGGCCATATTGGCTGCGGGGCGGCATCATTCGGCAGCCTCGAGCATTCTGGCCGGTTCGCGCAGCTGCAGGCTGAGCCGGATTTCGGGCGGCTGCAGCGTCACCGATGGCAGCGGTGCGCCGATCGGGGCATTCTCGCAAACCGCGACGAAACTGGCCGAAATCTCAAGCGCCAGGAGCTGCAACTCGAGCAGCGCCACGCCCATGCCGAGACACGCGCGCGGGCCGGCACCGAACGGTAGATAGGCCTTGCCTGAAAACGAACGGTCCGGGTCGAACTCGTGCGGGCGGTCCCAGTGCTTGGCCGATCGGTGGTAGAGCCAGGGCACCAGCAGCATCGCATCACCCTTGCGGATGGAGGTACCCCCGAGTTCGATATCGCGCACTGCATCGCGCGAGAACCAGTGCGCCGATGGATAGAGTCGCAGCACTTCCTTCACGAACGACAGCGACAGGTTGGCCCGTGCCAGCCGGCTGACGTCGAGTTCGCCGTCATCGCCCGTAATTGCGAGCGCTTCGTGAGCGATTTCCTGGGCCAGGGCCGGCCGCTCGGCGAGGTAGTAGAGCACCCAGGCCGCCGCCGAAGCGGTGGTGTGATGGCCGGCGAGCAGCATGGTGATGATCTCATCACGCATTTCATGTGCATCCAGGCCGAGTTCGGCCAGGGCGCCAACCGCTGAGTCCTTGGCGCAGCGTTCGAGCACGCGCTCGACGATCTGGTCGAAAATGAGCTGCGCATCGTGGCGTTTGCGCTGGGTCTCACGTGCTGCCCAGGGCGTTTGCGGCAGAACGCGGAACATCTCGTTGGCGAGATCCTCCTCGACCATGCCGACAGCGCGGAACAATGCCTGCTCGTCGCCGGCTGTCAGCACGTTTCGTCCGAACATGACGATGCAGATCGTACGCAGCATCAGCATCGAGGTTGCCTGGTGTGTGTCGAATCCTCGCTGGCGCAAAAGGTCGGTGGCGAACGAGCGGATCGCGCCAACCATGTTCGGCACGAAGCGCAGCGCACCGGAGCGGGCAAACGTGGCGTGCAGTGCTTGTCGGCGGCGGGCATGCTCGGACCCGCTGATCGTCAGCGAACTCGGCCCGACGATTGGCCTAAGTTTATGAATGAAGCGGCCCTTGTCGAAATCCTTTTCTGGGGCCTTGAGGACTTCGCGGGCGACCTCGGGGTCCGTGATCATCCAGACCGGCACCATACCAAGGCGCAGCCGTTCGACGGGACCGGCCGTGGTTTCGCCGCGCTCGAGGAAGAAGGCGAGCGGGTCACGCTGAAATTGCGCGGCGTCCGAGAACCAGTGTTGCATCTTCCAGCTCCATGTGTTCTGTGTACGAAACGAGGTTTCTCAGTCGGGACGGGTCTTGGTCCAGGAGAGGGATTTCGCCGGCCACGCATTTCAAATCGCGGCCTTTGGTATCGGTTCCGATGATCTGGGGCGGGCCATATCGGCGTGTCTTGATGCCGAGTGTGCGCAGGTAGCGCTCGTAGATCAGGTCGGCAATCGCCACCAAAACTGTCGCGCCGCGATTTTGGGCAAACCGCATCATCAGGCTGTAATTGATCTTCGCGATGTCGGTTCCAGCCAGGTGCGGAGCTATGCCGAACCTGCTTATTTCCCAGACATCAGTGCGCCGAGGATACGGCTTGGTCGATGCCAGATGGGGAAACACGTCGGCGGCAAGATAAGGTGCATCCGTTCGACACGCCCTGAAGCCCGCAATAACGGTGTCATCCTCACTGACGACGCAGTATTCTGCAGCGATATGATCAAACTGATCGGTTTCGCGGCTATCTGACGTTTGTAGATCCCAACCGAGAGCTTTGACGAACAGATTGTAGCGAAATTCAAAAAATGCCTCGGTTCGATCCGGAAAGTCTTCTGATGATCCGAAGGTTGCGGTAAGCGTCTCAGTGGTATCGAGCATATCAATCTCCAGCCTGCGACTAACTGTTGATTGATGTGTTCGCTTTGCAGGGCACCCAATACCGGAATCTGGGTAGTATTTGATGAAGGTCTCAAACGCGATTGCCGACATTGAAGCCTGCGACACGCTCGAAGGGCTCAAAGCGACGATGCAAAAGATTGTCGAGACCTACGGATTTTGTGCCTATGATTTCGTGGATGCCGGCGATACGCACTCGCGGCTGCCGTTCTATCTGGGCACCAGTCCCGAGAGATTCATCGATACCTACATCGACAACGATTTCGTTACGGTCGATCCGTGTGTGGCCAAGGCGCGGCGCACCAACGTGCCCTTTGTCTGGGCCGATGCATTTGCCTACCGGAGCCGGCGCGGCCCGAAGCCTGCTCAGCGCCGCCTGATGGAGGCAGCTGCCGACTTCGGCTTTACCGAGGGTCTGGTCGTGCCTTGCCATTTCCGCGACCGCATCGGCCGCATGCATTCGGCCTCCAGCGTGTTTTTTTGGAGCGATCCCGTCCAGCGCTTCCAATTCCTGCTTTCAGAAAAGCGCGGCGAATTGCATTTATTGATGATCTATTTCATCGAAAGATGCATTGCAGTGCGGAGCCAGGAAAAGCCGGATCGGAGTTGCCAATCGAATGCCCTGGGGTCGGTGGCCGCAGGCCAGGTCCTGACGGATCGTGAGCGCGATGTTCTCGGCTGGGCTGCTCGCGGCAAGACGACGTCCGAAATTGCCGACATCCTTGGCGTCAAGAGCGACACGGTCGACGTGCACTTCAAGAACAACCTGCGCAAGCTCGGCGCCAGCAACCGAACCCAGGCCGTTGCGATGGCGCTGGTGCAAGGCCTGATCGACGTTTAGGGAGTTCAGTTGATTTCGCTCACGGTGCTGTTCCTCGCTGCGCTCGGGCACCTCCGCGGGGGCGGCCTCCCGGCCGGGTCGCATGCGCTCCCGGACACCGCATAAATCGGATCGAAACCATGTTTAAGCACCGCAAGCTAACGACAATGTCCGGGAGCACCGCGACCCGCGCCCTTGGCGCGCCCCCGCGGAGGTGCCCGAGCGCAGCGAGGAACAGCACCGTGAGCGAAATCAACTAATTCAACTGTCGATCAACTTGCCTTCGACATGCAGAATTGCTTCATTCACGTTGAGCAGCACTTCGTCGAGCCAGTAGAGGTCTTCCACGACGGCTTCACGTGAAAGCGGCAGGCCGGCGGCAGGAAACGGGTCCCAGCCGCTGACCGCAGCCACTACCGCACCGAGTGATCGTGCCACGAAGTCAAGCGGGCTCATGCCGGGCGTGGTTCCGGTGTGCTGCTCCTGCGCCTCCCATCGCTCGATCGCCTTGCGGCGGCGGCGCAGGCGGCGCTTGTGATGCAGCAATTCCTTCTTCTTGTGACGCAATTCCTTGAGCGCGACCCGCGCTTCCGCATCGTCGGCGGCCAGCAGCGCAACACGTGTTCCGTCGATCTCGATATATCGGGCTTTGGAAAGCTGCATGGTCCAATTGTCAGGTTGCCAAGCCGGAACAGCTAAAACTCACGCATCTGTAAGATCGTCCAGCAGACCCGGCAACATTGCGATATTTCCGGGCGCCATCAGGTGGACGCCGTGCACGTCCGGTATTGCCTTCAGCTCGCTGACGAACGCGACGCAGATTTCGCGCCCCTCCCGTTTCGGATCGTCCGCCCGCTCCAATCGCTCGATCACCCAATCGGGCACACGCACGCCGAACAGATTGTCGTTCATCCAACGCGCCGACCTCGCAGATGCCAGCGGCCCGGTACCGATCAGGATATGTAGCCGTTCCGTCAGACCATGATCGCGCAGGCCGCCGATGTAGGCCCTGACGATCTCGATATCGTAGCAGAGCTGCGTCTGGATGAAGTTGGCACCGGCGTCGGCCTTGCGCAATAGTTCGGCCGGCATCCAGTCCTTGCCGGGCACCGTCGGCACGTCGGCGGCACCGCAGAAAAAGTCCGGCGCGCTGGCGATCTCCCTGCCGGAGGGCAACGTACCTTCGCTGCGCATCTGCCGGGCCCAGTTCAGGAGATCGTGGGACTTGACGTCGAACACCGGTTTTGCATCCGGCTGATCACCGGCCGAGGGATCATCGCCGGTCAAAAACAGCACATCGCGAACGCCGAGCGCCGAAGCGCCGAGCAGTTCGGATTGCAACGCGATCCGGTTGCGGTCGCGGCAGGTCAGCTGCAGGATTGGATTGAAACCGTTGCACGCCAGAATCGCGGATGCTGCAACGCTCGACATGTGCACCCGCGCACCCGGGCCGTCCGTGACGTTGAGGCCGGCGAGGCGCCCCTTGAACGGCGCGGCAAGTGTCAGCAGTTCGTCCTGGCCGCCGGAAACCGGTGGCACGATTTCGCCGGTCATCACGAAACTGCCGCCCTCGAGGCGTTCGCGTAGACCGGCGGCCGTCACCTGCTCTCTTGATTTCACCATGCGATGTCCCTCCCTGGCCTTGGCCGCAGTTTGGCAAATTACGGAGGAAAGCGACAGTCACAGGTGCGGCTATAATTTGATCAAGCCGCTGCCGGCCAGCGATGCTTATTGGTCAACGTTGACTGAGCCGCTGGATGTTCAAGCGATCAATCACCTGGTTAATCGGCAAACTGTTGGGTGCCCGCATCGGCTGCGGCCCCAGGTAACGCGTGTCGCGGCCATTACGGGCCACGCGCACCTCGGTGAAAAAGACGCCGACACCATGCTCCGTGCGATGGCGGATTTCGCAGTCCGCTGCAAACCCGTCGGCTTCGACCTGGAGCGTGAAATAAGCGGGCAGCAAGGCCGGATTATCGATTTCGAGAAGCGCGCCACCAATCGAGATGTTGCGCACGATACAGGCCGATCGATGACCTTTGTCGTTGACGATCATGGCATGTATGGCCGTGCGCCGGCGGCCGAACTGGCGCCGATCTCGTGTCGTCCTTGTCATTTCGCTTGCTCCCCCCTCACAGCCGCCGACCCGTCAAACAGCATCTGATGACATGCAATACTGAGGCAGGGAGATAAAAATTCACATAATTACTGTCGAAAACATGCTGAGACCCCGAATAAGAGCCTTTCCCCGACGATGCAGGAACGAATGAGATTAACTGTATGTAAATTGATTCAATTGCCACATATGACCTTCCCAGCACATAGTCCCGCGCCTCTATCTGGCCTTTATTAAAAGCCCGTCGCTCAGCGAATGATTCCGACGGCGTGCATCAGACCACTGGGACTAATCGATGAACAAGCACATGAACTATCGCTTTGCAGCCGCATTGGCTGTCAGCATCGGCACTTTGGCCGGCTCAATGGAATTGAAAGCGGCTCCATTCGAACTTGAAGCGGCGATTTCCTCGATTGATCAGCGGTTGGATGGCAGGTATCAGGTTGTCTGCGGGAACGTTCCGGTCGTAATCTCTGGCACAACCGCTATTTCATCGCCAACCAAAGCCCTTACTGTTTCGGAACTCATCGATTCGACATCTTTCCCCAACTCTGGCGTTAACCCCGTGACCGGCGAGCAAAAGGTTGGATTTAGAGGTGGGACCTGTATTGCGATCGGCGATACCGACACTGAACCCGGATTGTATGTTGCAGACTCTCTTTTCGTCGAGATTGCCGAGAATGTCGTAATAGGCCTGACCACGGGCAATGGTTCGGTCAATGGTATTCCGATTATCGAATTGACAGATCCGAGAATGTCCGCCCTCAAGCCGGCTGCCGGTTTCTACAATGCTGACGGCACGCATCCCTTGGGCGAGTTTCAGGAGAGTATCACCAGCGACACCGGCTTCGGCATTGAGCTATCGTCCGTTCCAGCCAATCTGCCGGCCGCTGCTGCCGGTTACATCGGTACCGATGCGGCTCTGTATGCATTTTCGGTTGAAATTACCGGCGCCGCTGGCGCCTACAAGTTCCTCGAACCGAGGCCATCGATCCTGCGGGCCCAATGCCGGGTGCAGGGACGCAGCCGGGACGAGCTCCAGGTCCGCGGCGGCTGCATCATGCCTGCGGACGTGGACAGCATAGAAGTCTCGGTGAGCTATCAGACTGCCCCGGGCACCGACCCGATACCGGCTGGCACCGTAGACTGTGTACCTGAAGGCGTCATCGACTTGGCCACTGGGACCCAGGAAGGCGTCTACCGCTTCCGGGAACGAGAGTTCGATTTCAACGGCAGCTGTCCGATTGCTGTGCGCGCATCGACCAGCGTCAATGGTGAGACCCGCTATCACTGGTTCCAACAGTAATGCTGCGCTCTGAATGATCTGGGGTAATTCGATGAAACTTTTCAAACACCTTGCTGCGCTCGCAGTTCTGAGTGTGGCGATGCCTTCCCTGGTTACGGGATGGCATCAAGCCAGAGCGGAAGGCCTTATCGCGGAACTGCTGGCTGCCGACTGTCCCGGCGCCATGCGATCGGCTCCAATGCGACTGGGCCACGTGCGAGGCAAGTCTCGCGTGCCCGATTTTGTCGAGACCCGCTACACTTCGAACAGGGGTCATTTTGGCAAACGGGCAATTGCCTGTACGAGGGCCCGCAAGAGATGGACAATCCATGTGTGCATGACAAAGCGCGATCAGCGCCGCGGAACATTGCACATGTCGGCTAAGGCCAGGCCGAGGCAATTCGTCGATTGTTCCGTCGAGCCCATGAAAAGTCGCCGCGGCCGTGGCGCCAGGCGCTGAAGCGGTCCCTGCCTGATCGGCCAATTCGATTGCCGGCGGCCATCTTCGGTGTAAGATTTGCAGATGGCTCAGGGTCGCGACCCTTACTTGGGGTCGTGGCCCTGTTCGTCTCATGCTGTCACCAGACTTGGCTGACGGCTTGTCTGCCGAAAGCGAGGGCGCGCCGATGGACGAAGTGCTGCGAAAGCGGCTCACACCGGAAGAACAGGCGGCATATGACGTGCTCGACCGGCGCGCGAGCTTTTTCTCGCATCTCGTCGTCTGGCCGGCTATTGCAGCGGCAGTGCTCTATTGGGCTGACAAAGCGTTCTACGCTGCGCTTTGCTTCGCCGTCGTGGTGATTGCATTCCCGCTCGTGGTCCGGTTTGGCAATCAGGCCGGTAAGCTGCGCAAGCTTGCCGAGGACCGCTACGCCGCAATCATGGGCGTCGACATGCCACGGGATGACAGAGATCCCGCTTAGGACATAATCTGAAATAAGTGCTGCACTTCGCAGCACTTTCATGCGTGAACCTTATATTTAACAAAGGTTTAGCCCGATCTATTCACCAGAATGTGGTCAGCATCGCCACTGCGCGAGTCGGCCCGCAAGGAGAGTAACGAAAAGCGTAGCTGGTGCTTACGGTTGAGGCGCTCAACGTAGCGGACGGCCGCGCAGTGGCGACCCCTTGGGCGGGGCAAAATTGACGAAATGCGTCTTGCTGGAAGCAAGCCTCCGGCATGACGAACCGCTTGTGCGATGAACCACATCGAACCGCGCGCTTCTCCTGGCCTTTCGTCAATCTTGCCTCCGTGATGACCGCATTCTGGTGAATAGATCGGGCTAGGACAGCACTGCATCGAGACATCGATTCTCCTGTTGTACGTGGTGTCTAGCTAGTATAGCTGCCCTAAGGCCTCATTGCTCCGTTCCGCGTGCTGCAACATAGCCCTGGGCGGGAAGCCGCGATGCGCTGTTTGAACAAGGGTTGACTGAACTTGGACACCAACCTGAAGCCTACTGCCGATGCCTCGCGCACTTCGGCGCCGGACCTCCTGGGCGACTATCGCTCGGGCCTCAACGGCTACGACGAAATGATCGCGCCGGATGGAAGTGTGCGTCCGCATTGGCAGCCGGTGGTCGCTTTCCTCGAAGGTGAGGGTGCGGACGGCTGCCATTCGAGGTCGGAGCGCATCCAACGCCGGATCGTCGAGAACGGCCTCACTCTCGACAGCTTTGCCGATCCCGACAAGGTCGAGCAGCCCTGGCAGCTTGACCTGGTGCCGTTGGTATTCGAGAGCGCCGAATGGCAGCGCATCGAACGCGCGATGGCGCAGCGCATGCGCCTGCTCGAAGCGCTGCTCGACGATCTCTATGGGCCCCAGGATGTTTTGAATGAAGGTGCTCTGCCGCCTTCGCTGATCTTCAGCGACCCATCTTTTCTGCGCCCGCTTTGCGGTGTGGATTCGGGTGGCCAGCCGCGCCTGATGTTCATGGCGGTCGATCTCGCCCGCGATCGCAATGGTCAATGGCGCATTCTCGATACGCATGCGGAAACGACTGCCGGACATGGCTATGCACTTGCCAACCGTGTCGTCATGGCGGAAGCCAGCGCGCGATTGTTCCGGACCTGCAACGCGCGCCGCATTTCCGCCTTCCATCAAAGCGTTGCGGAAGAACTCGCCCGGCGGACGGGCCTCGATGCGCCGACGATCGCGATCCTCGGCCCCAACCCAGATCAGGAAACCTATCTGAGCCACGCCTACATGGCCCGCTACCTCGGCTACCTGCTGCTCGAAGGTTCGGACCTGCGGGTCGTTGACAAAAAGGTGTTCCACAAGACGCTGGCCGGCCTGCAGCCGATCGATCTTTTGGTTCGTGCGGTCGAAGCTGCGAAAGTCGATCCGCTCGAACTCGACCCGAACGGCTTTGACGGGCCGGCGGGCCTCGTCCAGGCCGTGCGCGGCAACCCGGCAATGATTGCCAATGCTCTTGGCACCGCCCTGATCGAGAACCGCGGTATCGGACTGTTCATGAATGACGTTTCGCAGCGGCTGATCGGCGAGGCGCCGTTGCTGCCGGATGCCCCGCGACTATGGCTCGGTGAAGCGGCGGCGCGGGCTGAGTTTCTGTCGAACGTCGAAGCCTACATCCTGCGCCCCGCGTTCGAAGCAACCGCCCGGCCAGGCCATGCCAGCCCCGGATATGATCTGGCGACCCTCGATCCGGATGCCCGAAGCGCGCTGTTGGCGGACGTGCAGTTGAACGGCGCCAACTATGTCGCCGAGAAGCCTGTCGGATTCGCAACCACACCGTCTTGGTCGCCGAACGGACTGGTTGCCAGACCGTATGCGTTGCGCGTCTTCGTTGCCGCCTCGAGCGAGGGGCCCGTCGTGATGCCGGGCGGACTTGCCCTGCAGATCAACTCCGGCGCCGCCGTCAGTCTGTCGGACAGTGAGGCCCATTCGAGCGACGTCTGGATCAGTTCGGCGGAACCGCAGGGGCCGCATTACAGCCGCTGGCGGATGTCCGAGGAAGAATCGCAGGTGCAGCGGCTTGGCAGTCGCCTGCCCAGCCGCGTCGCCGACAATCTGTTCTGGCTCGGGCGCTATGTCGAGCGCGCGGACTGGACGATGCGCGTCATGCGCAACGCACTCAGCCGCGGCGACGAAGACCTGCGCCCGATCCGCCGCGGTGCTGCCGCAGAAAGTGCCATCAACACGCTGCTCTCGAAGGGTCGCCGGCCAGACAAAGCCGATCCGGTGCCGGATGCGGCACAATCGCTCGAGGACCAGGTCGAACGCCTGTTCTCGGCGGCCGGCAACCCCTATGGCTTGCTCACCACCTTCCAGAACATTCGCCGGGTTGCACGCCAGAGCCGTGATCGGCTGTCGCTCGATGCCTGGCGCGTGCTCAGTTCGCTGCGTATCGAGCGAGGCAGCGGCCCCTCGCGGGCAGCAGACCCGGCCGTCGAACTGGTCGAGCGGCTCGACAAGCGGATCGGGGAACTCGCCGCCTTCAACGGGCTGATGCATGAAAACATGACCCGCAACTTCGGTTGGCGGTTCACCGACATCGGGCGGCGCATCGAACGCGCTTTCCAGATGGCCGAGTTCCTTCGCCTGTTGGTACGGGCGTCACCAGACGAGGTTGAGGAAACCGACCGTCTCGCATTCCTGCTCGAGACCTCCGACAGCTTCATGACCTACCGGGCCCGTTACCGCTTCGCGCCGGCGTTCCCGCTTGTCCTCGATCTGCTGCTTGTTGACGAAACTAACCCGCGCGGTATTGCCTTCCAGCTTGTCGAACTTCACGAACATATCTCGAACCTGCCGATGGCATCGCGCGATGCCGTGCGCACGCCGGAGCAGCGTTTGACGCTCGACCTGCTCACACAGGTCCGGCTCGCCGACATCGAAGCGATGCGGGTTGTCGATTTGAACGGCGAGCGCACCGCTCTCGGCACCGCCCTCGATCGGTTGATCACCGGGCTTCCGGAGCTAAACGACATAATCTCGCGACGCTACTTCAGCCTGACCGAAGAACAGCCGCAGCGGGTCCACACGCGCCTTGCACCATGAGATACACGATCCATCACAAGACAACCTATCGTTACACGACACCGGTGCACCAGTCCTATCACCTGCTGCATCTCAGCCCGCGCGCCGTGCCGCATCAAAGGGTATTGCAGCATCGCATAAAAACCCGCCCCGGCTCCGACCTGTGGCGCGATCTGGTCGATTATTTCGGCAACCCCTACTCTATCATTGCCGTCGAGAAGGATCACAAAGAGCTTGTTGTCGACGCCGGCAGTGAGATCGAGGTGACGCGTGCAGCACCCGGCGATCTAGCACAATCGCTTGATTGGCAGCAGTTGGCGGACGCCGGACGCGGCATCAACACGGCCATGCCCAAGGACGTAACCCAGTATACCACGGCCTCGCGCCACGGCCCTCGCCGCCACTCGTTGGCCGACTATGCGGCGCCATCATTCGGCACCGGACAGCCGGTTCTGCTCGGTGCGCACGACCTGATGCGCCGTATTTTCGAGGATTTCGCATTCGATCCGTCGGCCACCGACGTTTCGACACCGGTCGATACCGTTCTCGCCAACAAGCGCGGGGTCTGCCAGGACTTCGCGCATCTGATGATCTCGGCGCTGCGTTCGCTCAACCTGCCGGCACGCTATGTCAGCGGCTACATCCGGACGATCCCGCCCGAGGGCCAGGCGCGCTTGCAGGGAGCCGACGCGTCGCACGCCTGGGTCTCCGTATGGGCACCCGAAACGGGCTGGGTCGATTTCGACCCGACCAACAACGCCATCCCGCGCGATGATCACATCACGATCGCCTATGGCCGCGACTACGAGGACGTCTCGCCGATCAGCGGCGTCCTGCTTGGCGGCGGTGATCATGCCGTCGATGTTGCAGTGGACGTCATTCCGGGACCGTGAGGCAGTCGAACAGGCCCGCCCCCGCCATCGAACATCTCAGGACAGCGCCGCCTTGCACTCTTCATCGGGCGGTAGCGGATCGCACTTCGGTTCCTTGACGCAGGCGCGCAGCGCGTCATCCAGTGACGCCGAAAAAATGCCGGTCACCGGCCCATGATAAAGTCCGTGCGCCTGCAGTCCGCACTGGTAGAGACGAACCATTTCCATGCCGCCAAACTCCATCGCCCGGCGATAGTCTTGATAGGCCGCTTCTGCCTCGCCGCGCGCGTGGCGCAGGTGGGCGCGCGTGTCGTAGGCATGCTGGCTCGAGCTGTCGAGCCGCAGCGATTTCTCGACGTCGGGCAGCGCCTCGGCGATACGCCCCATCTTGTAGAGCGCCCAGGCCCGGTTGTTGAGCGCGACGGGATGATTGGGCGTGATCGACAAGGCGGCATCGTAATCGGCGATCGCTTCGCCATAGCGCCCGATCAGGGAAAAGGCGAGGGCCCGATGGGCCAGCGCATCGGTGCGGATCGACGGTGAAAGGCCCGGCACGGCGAGCAGCGAAGTGCAGCTTTCAATGCTGCGGATGACGTCCTTGCTGAAGCATTCGCTCGCCTCGAGCGGCGTTGCCCGGCCGCCCGGCACGGCGACGAGCAGCGTGGCTGCGAAACAGGCCACCGCCAAAAGCAAATGTCGGCTGTAGTGCATGGCACGAACTCCTGCTTCCGTCGGCGCCGGCCACTTCCCGGACGGTTAGAGCATCATCCGATCGGATGGAACCGCGTAGCGGTTCTGTCCCGATCGGATCAAGATGCTCTATCGGCTTGATTTCTAGAGAAATTTCCATCCGACCGGACGATATCGAAATATTCGCATTCGATTCCGTCCGGTCGGATATTGCTCTAGCGCTGCTCCAGCCTATGGGCCCGGCCCCGTCGTGTCGATAGCCGAAAATCAGATCCTGTTCTCGGGCACCTCGATCTCTAGGCCGAGAATGAGAAAACTCCATGACTTGCCGTGGCTATCGAGGCCGAGCGACGTGTTGACCCCGCCTTCCAGTGCCTCCCCGAGCACGAAGTTGAGGCCGTGCAGATCGTCGAGCTCGTAGCGCACGACATCGCCTTTGATCAGTTTCGGAAACGCCAGACGAACACGTTCGGCCGTGAGCTGTTCCTTGATCAGCAAATAGTCACCTGGATCATAAACCCAGACCGATACGTTGGATGTGTTGCCCTTGTCACCGGCGCGCGCGTGGGCAATGTCGTGAAGGCGGATCTTGCGGGTCATGATTCGTAGACCCTGACCGTCGGGGCCACCGCATCTCGGTCGATCATCGCTGAATGCGTAACCACACCCGGTGTAATCTGGCCGCGATATCCGCCGCCGCCGGCCGGCCCGCAGCACAGCATCGCCTCGACCTCCCAGAGCACCATCTCGATCAGATCGCGATCCATCGAGCGCATGGCGACGCGAACGCGCACATCCTCGCTCTCCTCGCGCCCCTCGACGCCCGCAGTTGCGTGCAGCGCATTGATGCCGACGAGATCGATCCGGTATTGGCCGGCGATGCCATCGACCCTGTCGAAGCGCTCGATGAGTATGTCTCGCGCCGATCGCGCTCGTGCGGCTGCGTTGATTCCTGCGTAGCTGACGCCTGCTTCACCGAGCCAGCCGCCGTCGAAGCCGACGGTGACCTTGAGCTGGCCGGGCCGTTCCGTGCCGCCAGCCTGGCTGACCCGCACCCGGTCACGCTCGGTTTCGCTCAATTGCACGGTCGAGAAATCGGCCGTCACGTCCGGCGTCAGATAGCGGGTCGGATCATGGACCTCATAGAGCATCTGTTCCTTGACGGTTCGGACGTCGACCATGCCGCCGGCTTCGGCGAGCTTAGTGATCACCGCCTCGCCGGTCTCGGCCACCTCGGCGATCGGGTAGCCGCAATCGGCCGGCCGCGGCACCTCTTTGCGGCCCGGGTCGGCGAAATAACCGCCGGTGATCTGCATGCCGCATTCCATCAGGTGGCCGACCAGCGTGCCCTGGCCAAGCCGCGGCCAGTCATCGCGCGCCCAGCCGAAGCGGTCGACGATCGGGGCCAGGAACAGCGAGGGATCCGCCACGCGCCCGGTAATGATCACATCGGCTCCGCTCTCGACCGCCGGCAGAATGGCATCGATGCCGAGGTAGACGTTGGCGCCGACCAGCGGCCGGCCGACCTCGGCCAGTTTGCGCCCGCCGTAGTCGAACAATACCGTGTCATCGCACATCCAGTCGGTGACATCGTCACCCAGCACAGCCGCTACTTTCAGACCCCGGAGCCCCATTTCGCGGGCGACCTCGATGATCACGTTTGCCGCCGCCTCGACGTGGGCGACGCCCATGTTGGTCATGATCCGCGTGCCGTTGGCGCCGCACTGCCTGAGCACGCCGCGCATGCGCGCACCCAACTGCGGATTGTAGCCGCGTTCGGGATTGAGCTTTCGGTCGCGATGTCCGAAGGCGAGTGTACGCTCACCGATCGTCTCGAACACCAGCCAGTCGAGATTGCCCTTCTCGGCAAGATCGATCGCCGGCCCGAGGCGGTCGGAGGAAAACCCGGCACCTGATCCGATCCGCATCATCATCCTCCCCAAACTTGACTGAGCGCCCGGCCCATTGCTCTCATCGTGGCCCAAATCATGATAGGCGAACTTACCGCGCGCCGTTGAATTGGCAAACGGTGCTGCCGAAACATCAGCTATTGGAGCAAAACGATGCCGACCCTGACCTTCGAACGCGAGAGTACGACGAGCAAGACAGTTCCGTTCGAAGCGCGCCAGCTGATCGTTGGCGGCATGTCGGGGCGCGACCGGGCCGCGGTCCAGCATCACATCGACGAACTCGTTGAACTCGGCATCACGCCGCCCTCGAGCATTCCGGTCTATTACCGCGCGTCGGCCGAAATCATAACCCAGACCAACCATCTGCAGGTGCTCGGCCCCGATACATCGGGCGAGGTTGAATTCGCACTGCTCGCCTTCGATGACGGCCTCTGGTTCACGGTTGCCTCCGACCAGACCGACCGCAAGGCGGAAGCGATTTCGATCGCGCTCTCGAAACAGCTCGCCGGCAAGGTGCTCGGCCGCACCGCCTGGCGGGTCGATGATTTCGCTGACCGCTGGGACAGCCTCGAGATGCGCTCGTGGGCGACGATCGACGGCGAAAAGGTACTCTACCAGGAGACAGCGCTTGGCGACATTCTGACACCTGCCGACCTGATCGCGCAGTACGGCGCCGATCGGCTGGCGCCGGGCACCGTCATGCTGAGCGGCACGCCGGCTGCCATCGGTGGCATCCGGCCGGCCGACCGCTTCGACATGGAAATCGTCGACCCCACGACCGGACGCCGTATCGACCACGGCTATACGATCGAGGCCCTGCCCGTCGTGGAGTAGGCAGATCAGCACGCCCGGCGCTCCAGGTCACAAACTCATAAATCTTGCCTCATTGGTGTCGGTCAATTTGCTTCGCTGGCAGGAGCAAGGTTGCGGGAGATGTGGTTCATCTTCAAAGCCTTGCGACGCCGCAGCGAAGCAAATTGGCCACATCCTGCGGACGCCGAAATGGCCCGGCGAACTGCGACGTTGCGGGATTTGCACGGGCAACCATCCCGCTCTGCATCCCGCGCCTGGCATTTCTTGGCCATTTCGGCGCCAATGAGGCAAGATTTATGAGTTTGTGACCTGGGACAGGAGGCCGAAACCGCGAAAATCCGGCCCGATCCACTGTGCGCTTGGGCACGTCACAGGCGCAGATCGAGCGTGAACGGGTAATCGGGGTTTTTCCGGGCGGCGGGAACCTCGATTTTTCCTGGCGTGTGGCCGATATTCTCGAAGCGGGCGAGACGGCGGCCTTCGGCTTCGTAGGAATTAACCGGAAAAGTGTCGGGCGCTTTGCCGCCCGGGTGAAAGACGTGGTAGCGGCAGCCGCCGAGCGAACGCCCGGACCAGGTGTCGACCACGTCGAAAACAAGCGGACTGTGAATGCCGATCGTCGGGTGCAGCGCGCTTGGCGGCTGCCAGGCCCGAAATCGGACACCTGCGACACCTTCGCCGTTGGTGCCCGTCGGCGTGATTGGCACACGCTTGCCGCCGCACAGGACAACATGGCGACCGGGAACGAGTCCACGGCAGCGCACCTGGACGCGTTCGAGCGAGCTGTCGACATATCGCGCCGTCCCGCCGGGCGTGCCTTCCTCGCCCAGCACATGCCAGGGCTCCAGTGCCTGGCGAACTTCGAGCGCGACACCGCCTGCGGTGACTTCGCCAAAGCACGGAAACCGAAACTCGAAGTGCGGCAGGAACCAGTCCGCTTCCAGATCGATGCCCACAGCCTTGACGTCGGCGATGACGGATTTGAAATCCTCCCAAACGAAATGCGGCAGCATGAAGCGGTCGTGCAGATCGGTGCCCCAGCGCACCAGCGGGTGGCGGTAGGGCTCATCCCAGAACATTACAATCAAGGCCCTGAGCAAGAGCTGCTGGGCAAGACTCATCTGGGCATGCGGCGGCATTTCGAAGGAGCGGAACTCGACCAGACCGAGACGACCGGTCGAGCCTTCCGGTGAGTACAGTTTGTCGATGCAAATCTCGGCGCGATGAGTATTGCCGGTAACGTCAATCAGCAGATTCCGGAACAGGCGATCGACGAGCCACAGCGGCAACGGTTCAGCACTGCGCTCGGGCAGCTGCGCCATCGCGATTTCGAGCTCATAAAGGTTTTCGTGGCGGGCCTCGTCGACGCGTGGTGCCTGGCTTGTCGGGCCTATGAACAGGCCTGAGAACAGGAACGACAGCGCCGGGTGATGCTGCCAATAAGTAATGATGCTGGCGAGCAGGTCCGGCCGGCGCAGGAAGGGGCTGTCCGCCGGTGTCACGCCACCAAGGACGATATGGTTGCCGCCGCCGGTGCCGCTGTGACGGCCGTCGAGCATGAACTTCTCCGTGCCAAGCCTCGACAGCCGTGCCTGCTCGTAGAGCGTCGTCGTCGTCTCGACGGCCTCCTGCCAGCTGCCTGCCGGATGCACGTTGACCTCGATGACGCCCGGGTCGGGGGTCACCTTGATGACGTTGAGGCGCGAGTCGCTCGGTGGCTCGTAGCCCTCGATCCGGACCGGCAATTGGATTCGGCGGGCACTTTCCTCAATTGCAGCGACCAAAGCTGCATAATCTTCGGCATCATCGAGTGGCGGCATGAATACGCAGAGCTGTCCGTCCCGCGATTCGATAGCCATCGCCGTGCGCACGCTTGCGGCAATGATATCGCCGCCGGGCGGTGCGGAGGCCGGTTGCAGCACGGTTGTAGCTCGACGCTGATGCAACAGCTCCACCCGACGCGGCAGGGGCTCATGCTGGGACAGCGGGTCACGCGGCTGCGGATGGGGATAGTCGACCGGCGCCAGATAGGGCAGACCGCCAAGCGGCAGGCGAAATCCGATCGGCGAATCTCCAGGCAACAGGAACAGTTTTTCGCGCCGCATCTGCCAGCGCTCCGTAACCCATCGCCGGCCGCGGTCCTTGGTCTGCCAGGCCTGGATCGGCAGCACGAAGCCGCTCGGCTGATCGAGTCCGCGCTCGAACGCCTTGATGACTCGCGCGCGTTCCTGCTCGTCCTCGAGCTTGTTGTCGCCGGGCTCTACGCCGAGCGGCAGCTTCTGCTCAACAAGCATGAAGTGGGCCGCGTCTTCGTAGGCTTCGATGGCGCTGTCGTCCGGCACTCCAATCTGGCGGCAGAGTTCGCCGACGAAATTCCGGGCGTCGGCGAAATCAGCCGGCTTCCGCGGTTCCTCGCGTCCGATCAGTTCGGGATCGGCCCAGAGCGGCTCATCATCTGAGCGCCAATAAAGCGAGAAGGACCAGCGCGGCAGCTGTTCGCCCGGATACCATTTTCCCTGCCCGAAATGCAGCAGACCGCCCTTGCCGTACTGTTTGGCGAGACGGCGGATCAACTCTTCGGCAAATCGGCGTTTCGTCGGGCCGACCGCAGCACTGGTCCACTCCGCGCCATCCATGTCGTCGATCGAAACGAATGTCGGCTCGCCGCCCATCGTCAGCCTAACGTCGCTCGCGTTCAGGCGCTGATCAACGGCGCTGCCTGATGCGAGAATGGCCTGCCACTGCTCCTCCGAATAGGGCTTGGTCACGCGCGGCGTTTCGCGGATACGCTCGATGCGCATGTCGAAGTCGAAGCTGACGTCGGCTTTCTCGTGGCCGCCGGTCAAAGGAGCTGCCGAACCGAAATGGGGGGCAGCTGCTAGCGGGATATGGCCTTCGCCTGTCAGAAGGCCCGATGTCGGGTCGAGGCCGACCCAGCCGGCACCGGGAAGATAGACCTCGGCCCAGGCGTGCAGGTCGGTGAAATCGACGTCGGTACCGGAGGGGCCGTCCAGCGATTTTACGTCCGGCTTCAGCTGGATTAGGTAACCGGAAACGAACCGGGCGGCGAGACTGAGATGACGCAGGATGTTGACCAGCAACCAGGATGTGTCGCGACACGAACCAAGCCTTTTGCCGAGCGTCTCTTCCGGCGTTTGCACGCCAGGCTCCATGCGGATCACGTAATCGACGTAGCTTTCCAGCCGCCGGTTCAACTCGACGATGAAATCGATCGTGTTCTGGCCCGGGCTCCGGTCGATGCCATCCATGTAGCGGCCGAGCAGGGGACCGGCAGGCTCGCAACTGAGGTAGGGGGATAATTCCACCCGCTCAAGATCGGAATAGCGAAACGGCCACTCGTTGGCCGCCTCCTCGAGAAAGAAGTCGAACGGGTTGATCACCGACAGATTGGCGACAAGGTCGACGGTAACCGAGAATTCCCGGGTCCGTTCCGGGACCATGATACGGGCTAGGAAGTTTCCGAAGGCATCCTGCTGCCAGTTGAGAAAGTGCTGATCGGGCTTCAGCGAAAGCGAATAACTGAGGATCGGCGTGCGGCTGTGCGGTGCCGGGCGCAGGCGCACGATCTGCGGCCCGAGCATGATCGGCCGATCGTAGCTGTATGCAGTCCGGTGCGTGAGGGCGACCTGGATTGACATGGAATTGCGCCTTTACCGTTGTGCTCTTGGGGCGGGCATGCGTTGCAGCGATCACATCGTAATGCTGGATCAGCCCGAGCTTTGCGATTGTGACTGTGATTGACCGCCGCCCGAAACGTCGTTCCACACCGCATCCACGCTCGGCACTTCCTGGTCGTCCGGTCGCTCTGCACCGAAGAAGGCATAGCTCAATTCGTTGGAAAGCCCGATGACATGCTGCTGCACACTGTCATTGAACTCATGCAGGTTATCGACAAGCTGATCGTCGTCGGATGCAGCGGTAAGCAGTTGGCGCAACATGTCGACCCGTTCCAGCGATCTGGCGGCCCCGCGCAGATTGTAGTCCGAGCGCAACTCGCCAACGATGCGATCGAGTTCGGAGACGCAAAACGCGATGGATCTCGGCAGGTCGTTGTCAAAGATCAGGAACCGCGCAACCGTCTCGGGATCGCGCTTGCCTGCGGAGGCCCTCAGAAAGGCCTGCTGCGCTGCAACTGACCGCAGCAGGACGGACCAGAAACCGAAGTCACCCAATGCGTCCTGATTGCCCTGGCCAACCGTCCGCCTCTGGGCAAAACGCACATCGAGCAGCCTGCTCATCTGGTCTGCGCGTTCGACCAACACACCAAGCAGAAAGAAGTGCCAGGCTTCATCACGATAGATCGTGGCATCGGCCACGCCAAGCTGTGCGTAGCACTCTTTCTTGACCAGTTGACAAGTGCCGGCCAGCCGGCGTCCGGAAAGCGAGTCCGGAGGCAGACTGCGAAATCGGTTATAGAAGGAATTAACCTGGTGCCACAGTTCGGTGGGCAGGATCGCACGTAGCGTGCGCGCATTCTCGCGTGCGGCTGCGATACACGAAACGATCGAACCCAGGTTGTTACGATCGGAAACGTAGAAGCGGATCACACTGTCGTTGTCGGTCAATGGATAAGTCTCACGGAACCGATCATGATCGTCATAAAGAGCGAGGATCCAAGACCATTTGGTTGCCGTGCCGGCAGAGCCGCGGTCGAACGAGGTTTGAACCTCTAGCAGACGTGCGAGACAGGTCGCACGTTCGGTGTATCTGCCGAACCAAAACAGGCTTTCAGCGTATCGCGACAGGAGATCCGTCATTGCGTGCCCTCTTCTGAAGAGCGGTCATCGCCGGCCCCGTCATCCAGAACCCAGGTATCCTTCGTGCCACCACCCTGGGACGAGTTGACGATTATCGAGCCGGGCTTGAGTGCGACCCTGGTCAGCCCGCCCGGCAGTACCCAGGTTTGCTTTCCGGTCACCGCGAACGGTCTCAGGTCGACGTGACATGCAGCAACGCCGTCTTCCGTCAGCGTCGGACAGACCGACAAATCGATCATTGGCTGGCTGATGAAGTTCTCCGGATCGGCTTTCAGCTTTGCGGCACAATTTGCCAGTTCGTCGGCACTCGCCTTGGGGCCGATGGTGATGCCGTAGCCACCCGATTCACCGACAGGCTTTACGACGAGCTTGTCGAGGTTCTCGAGCGTGTAGGCGAGCGCTTCCGCCTCACGGCAGATGTGCGTTTCGACATTCTGCAGAACCGCTTCCTCGCCGAGATAATACTCGATGATGCGCGGCATGTAAGCATAGACGGCCTTGTCATCGGCGACGCCCGTGCCGACGGCATTCGCCAGCGTAACATTGCCGGCCATGACTGCGCGCATCAGTCCCGGTATGCCGAGCAGGCTTTCGGGATTGAGGCACTCCGGGTCGAGCGCTGCATCATCGATCCGGCGGTATATGACATCGACACGCTTCGGACCGTTCACGGTCTTCATGTAGACGCGATCATCGTCGACCGTCAGATCGCGACCCTCGACCAGCGGTACGCCCATTTCACGGGCGAGGAAGATGTGCTCGAAATAGGCCGAGTTGAAAACGCCGGGTGACAGCAACACGACTTGCGGATCGGATACGTCCCCGACGGCGACCTCGCACAGCTTTTGGTGCAGCCGCTGGCCATATTGCGAGACGGATCGCACCTGAAAACCTTCGAGAAGATCGGGGAAGGCACGCTGGATCAGATGCCGGTTCTCGACCACGTATGATACGCCGGAAGGTGTTCGGGCATTGTCTTCGAGCACGAGGAACCGGCCGTTTTGGTCGCGGATCAGGTCGACGCCGGCAATGTGGACATAGGTTCCGCAGGGCGGATTGTAGCCGCGCATCTCCGGGCGGTAGTTGGCATTGCCAAAGACCAATTTCTCCGGCACCACACCGTCTTTCAGGATTTTGCCGTCATGATAGATGTCGTGCAAAAAGAGGTTGAGTGCTGTTACGCGCTGGATGACGCCCTTTTCGATGTGTCGCCACTCTTCTGCGGTCAGGACGCGCGGGATGATGTCGAACGGCAAGATCCGGTCGATAGCGTCCCGCTCGCTGTAGACCGTGAATGTGATGCCAAGATCGAGCAGCTCACCGGTTGCCTCGCTGGCTCGCGAGCGCAGATCACGCGAATCGTACTCGAGCAGCCGGCCCCATAGCTCGGGCAATTTCGCATGTTCCTGGCGGGCCGCGCCGAGCATTTCGCAGTAATGATCGCCGGCGTCGTACTCCCTGAGCACGTTGATATGGTCAGGTAGCGTTGGGACTGTGACCTTAGCCATCGATCGAGGACCCTCACCTGTTGCAGCGCTTTCGAATCCGTCAGAAGAGATTGTAGTTGGTCGCAACCTCCAATGCCAGGGTGACTTCGGGCAACCGCAGAGCAATAATCATAGCGCAGTCCATGCTTGTCGCCTTGGCGGACTACGTCTTACCGGCTCAGCCAAGGGTCCGGTCGTCCACCCGCTCTCGCACGAGGATGCTTCGAGTGCGGGCCGTTTCGCTGCCGCCTATGCCGATGATCGTGTGAGCCGATGAACGCTGGAAATCCGATTGCCGTTCTGCCGATGTATGACTTCGAGCACGTGCGCCGGCAAACGGATGCATTCTGGACCCGCATCCGCGACAATCTCCGGCACTCGGGCATCGAAGCGCCGCAAAGCCTCGACCGGTCGATCGATCGGATGACGGCTTGGAAGTCCAACCGGCTGGTTCTCGGACAAACCTGCGGATTGCCCTTCATGGAGCATTTGCGCGATGACGTCGTCTTGGTCGGCACGCCTGACTATGGCGTACCCGGCTGTCCGCCCGGCTGGTATCGCAGTGCCATTGTCGTGCGCCGGGATGATCCCCGCGAGACCTTGCCGGATTTTCAGGGAGCGACATTGGCCCGGAACGGCCCCGACAGCCAATCCGGCTGGCAGGCGATGCTGCAGGCGCTGGATTCAGCAGGAGCAGCGTGGCCGTTTTTCGGAGATGTCGTGACGTCGGGACTGCATGCTGCCTCGATCGAGATGGTGGTATCCGGCGAAGCGGACTTCGCTGCGATCGACTTCGTGAGCTGGCGCCTTGCCGGGCAATGCCTGCCGGTTTCCCGGGACCTGCGCGTTCTCGACCTGACTTCGCCAATGCCTGGCCTGCCGTTCATCACACGCGGTGGTGCCTCTCGAACGACCATCGCAGAGGCCGTCGAGCGGGCCATCGACGAACTGCCGAATGATGTGCGCGATGCACTGGGTATCCGTGGCTTCTGGCATTCAACGCCCGCGGACTATGAAATCATTGCCCGCGAGCGGCGTACCGTCGAGTAGCAAGCAACTACTGCTTGGCCACCTTGGCCAATCGCACCAGGTTGACGAACTCGGCTCTCAAACCGAATGGGTCAGCACCCTTGGCGGCGTTTGCGAGCGAGACGATGACGTCCCAGCTCATGTCGTCGAGGCCGGTTTCACCGCGCAGCTTCTGGCCGAAGGCTGCGACCGCGATCGCGAACCGGACATCGCGGGGTGCGCCGTCGAGTTCGCCATCGAGGGTGGCAGCCGGCACCGGCTGCGTGATCAGCTGGCTCTTCGCTTCGGCCGGCAGCTTGTAGCGCAACTTGAAGAAGCCAAGCTCGTTCGTATTGCCGGCCGGCGCGACGGGCCGGGTTTCTTCTTGGGCGCCTGCAGCATAGCGTAGCGGGTCGACGCTCTGGCGCTTGGCGCCCTTGGGCGTGATCTCGTAGATCGCTGTTACCGCATGACCGGAGCCGACGTCGCCGGCATCGACCTTGTCGTTGTTGAAGTCCTCGCGCTTGAGGGCGCGGGTCTCGTAACCGATCAGTCGATACTCGCTGACCACCGCCGGATTGAACTCGACCTGGATCTTGACGTCTTTGGCGATCGGGAACAGCGTCGATGAGGCCTCTTCGACCAGCACCTTGCGCGCTTCGTTGAGCGTGTCGATGTAGGCAGCCGTACCGTTGCCGTTCTGAGCCAGCGTCTGCATCAGCGCATCGTTGTAGTTGCCCTGGCCGAAGCCGAGGATCGACAGGAAGATGCCGGTCTTGCGCTTCTTCTCGATGTAGCGCTTGAGTTCGCCGCGATCGGTGATGCCGACGTTGAAATCGCCATCGGTGCCGAGGATCACGCGGTTGACGGCTTCTTCTGAGAAGTTCGCTTCGGCGAGGCGATAGGCATCGCGGATACCTTGCGCACCGGCCGTCGAACCGCCAGCGCCGAGCCTGTCGAGGGCCGCCAGGATTTTGTGCTTTTCGGCAACCTTGGTCGGTTCGAGCGCGACGCCGGAGCCCGAGGCATAGGTCACGATGCCGATCGTGTCGTCTTCGCGCAGTTCGTTGATGAGCATGCGAAAGGCGGTCTTCAAGAGCGGTAGGCGATCCTGGCCGCGCATCGAACCCGAGATGTCGGCAAGCAGCACGAGGTTGACCGGCGGGCGCTCGGCACTCTTGAGTTCATAGCCTTTGACCGCGATGTGCATCAGGCGTGTCGCCGTATCCCACGGCGTCGGCGTCACCGTGATCGTCGGGCGGAAGGGCTCGCTCTTGGAGGCCGGCAGCGGGTAGTCGTAGGTGAAATAATTGATCAGCTCCTCGACCCGCACGGCATCGCGCGGCGGCAAACGGCCCGAATTGAGCGCGCGGCGCACGAAGGCATAGGCCGCGGTATCAACGTCGATCGAAAACGTCGAGACCGGTTCGACTGCGACCTGCTTGGTCGGGTTATTCTCGAAATTCGCGAACCGGTCACGATTGGCTTCCTGTGGCATGACGCGGACATTGGCGTCGGGCTTCGCGATGATGCGTGAAGCCAAACGCTGCCGGGCTTCGGCCGTGACCGAGGAAGGTTTGCCGCCTACGATTTGCTGGCCAAACTGAGACCTTTCTGATCGCGCCACTTTTGACGCCGAAGAAGACCGGCTGGCCATGCCTTGCTGGCTCAACAGACTACCGGCCGGAGCCTGGCGCGTTTTCTGTTCGCTCTTGCCTTGCGCCATTCGCATATGGCGGCCGCCGCCGACAATCGTGCCCGGTGCCGGGCGGGCAGCGGTGCTTTGAGACTTCGAAATGTCGCCGAACGCTTCTTTGGCGCGCCGCTCTTTGTCGGCCGACTTCAGAACGGCAGGTGGCCTTGCCGGCACCGGCTGATTCGCAGCGACTGTCCGGGCTTCATTTTCACGGGAGCCTGCGGCACCTGCATCCCTGCGCTGGCGGCTGCGGCCGTCAGTGAGCCTTGCGCCGACCTGGTCGATGACCTTCTTTTCGTCGCGCCCCGATCCGCCCGAGAACATGTTCTGAAGGCCGATAATCGGCTGCGGCTCAGGTCGCTTGCGCTCGGCCAGGTGCCAGCCGATCGGCGCTGCAACCATCAGGGCTGCCAGCGATGCGGCGATGCCATAGTGTGTCCGGGTCAATTGCATCATGCGTCTCCTTGGTTTGCTGGAGGGATGATGCGTTTGACTGAGCGTCACGACATTTCCTTGGGGGGAAATCTCGGAATTTTGTGCCTGAGCGTCGAATGCCTCGCCGGCAGCTCGAAGCGCGGCTGACTTCGTACTGGCGCGAGCGGATGGCACGGGCAGGTCTTTCAGGGATTTGAGATCGCGTTCGGTCATGGTCTATTCCGCGGCCTCCAGGATGTCTCGGAGCGCCTTGCGCGCCTCGTGCAGGTGCCAGGAGACCGTGCTTTCCTTGCAGCCGAGCACCTCGGCCGCCTCGGCATGGCTCATGTCCTGGGCATAGACACAGAGCACGGCGTCGCGCTGCTGGGTCGGCAGATCGCGCACGGCACGCCACAGGTCGTTGTTGGCGGCCAGGCTTTCCGGCGTCTCGCCCGCCGCGCCGTCGACCAGCGACAGCATGCGTTGCGGCTCGACGGCCTTCAGGCGCCGGGCGCGGCGCAGGTGGTCGATCGCCGTATTGTACGTGATCCGCCACAGCCAGGTGGTAAATCGGGCATCCCCGCGAAACTTGGCGATCGAGGTCGCGACCTTGACGCACACGTCCTGGGCGATGTCCTCGGCCATCTCGACCTGGCCGCACCACCGCCAGGCCATGGCATGGATGCGGTCGTAGTAGGTGTCGAGCAAGCTCATGACCGCCTGCCGGTTACCCGCCGCCGCCTTAGCGGCGAGTTGTTCGTCATCGAGGGAACTCAGCATTCGTTGCCCAAGGGATCGCGGTTCAGTACCCGTTCTTGCGTATTAGACGATCGAATGGGGCATTTCCTTGGGGGTGCTTGTGTAAAACACCGCAAAGCATGAAAATTTATTTATATATCAAAGAATTAGCAAGTAATGAGGCAGCCAGGCATGTCCAGGGATCGGGTTCCCGATCCCTGGAGAATAGCCTCAGTAAGCAGCGAGCGCGTTACCCGGCGAACCGGTTCCACCCTCAACCGCGAGCGGATTGAAGATGTAGGCGAACTCATACACGCCCGCCGCCGCGAGTCGCTCGGTTGCAGCGTTCTCGTGGATGAACATGCCATTGCGGGCAATGAAGATCTGGTGGACCGGGAAGGCCATCTTCGGGTTCGGGTTCGGCACCACCTCGACCGGCCAGGTATCCGAACCGACAACCACGACACCCTTGTTAGCCAACCAGCGACCGGCTTCGATGCCGACGCCCGGCACCGCACCGTTGTAGGTCTTGTTATCCTTGATCCAGTGGCGCACCCAGCCGGTGTGGAACATGACCACGTCGCCTTCGCTGATCGAATCAGCGCTCATGCCCTGCTTCTTCAAGGCACCTTCCATGTCGGCAACGGTGATTTCCTGGCCGCCGTCCATTGGTGCGCCCTTGTAGGCGACCATGTCGATCAGGATACCCTTGGTGAAGAACGGCTTGATCTTTTCGATACCGAGCTTCTTCATGCCGGTCGGGCCAAAAATGTCACTAGCCGGCGTGCCGTTGTAGAATTTGTCACCGATGCCGATGTGGCCGAGGCCATCGAACTGTGTGCCGACTTGGCCGATTTCGGCCGTCAGCGTATCGTCCATCCAGATCACGTTATTGTCGCCGAGCGGTCCGCCGGCCAAGCCGTTGGTGCCGCGCGTCGCGAATACGCGATGGCCGAACAACGGCATCTTCGACGAATACGTACGCGCCAGCGAGACGACCTTGCCTTGCTTGATGTAGCCCATCGCCTTTTTAACCTGATCGGGTGTCATCAGGTTCGAGCGCCCGGCTTCATCGTCCTTTCCGAACTTCGACGGATACCAGTTATCTTGGGCCGAAGCAGCGCCCGAAGCCATGAGCAGGGTTGCTGTCGCGGTCGCCGCGAACAGTTTTTTCAACATCGCGTTTCCTCATTTTCGCATTCGGTCCGCACTTGCGCGGACATGCGACAAAGAGTGCATGGAAAAGCGCGGGCATTCAAGCAAGGGCGGGCGAAGATCTCACCGGCGATGACGTGGCTTGCGGGTCAGAACGTGTTTGCGGATCTGGCGCCATAGCTCGCCGTAGCCATCGCTGCTGACGATTTCGCGGGCCTGGCGCAGATAACCGGCAATGACGAAGCCAAGCGCAACGACGGCGAGCGCTATGATGATCCACCCGGCAGCCCCGGTGACGGCATAGATAATCTCTGCAAATGACATTGTATCAGTGCTAAATGGGTCTCCGTGGCCTCTGGCATACGATTGCTGGCGAGTTTTGACGATCTCCCAAGTTCGAGCAAACATGTCACCGGTTTTGTCAGATATGTTCCCGGTCGTTCAAGCCGTGCCGGCGCCACAAACGCAAGCGGGTTTCCTTCACGCACCGAACTCAAACATCGATGACGCGGCCCTGAACATCTTGCAGTAGGGCACACTGGATGTGGCCATTGGCCTTCAGCCAGCGCGCGAGCGATGCATCGGGGGCCAGGATGAGAGCGGTTGAAAAAGCATCTGCTGTGGTCGCTGTCGGTGCCTGAACAGTTACAGTTTTCCAGGATACCGGCTCGCCAACGAGCGGGTCGGGGCGCAGGATGTGGCCGGCGCCGTTCGCGAAGACAGAGCCGTGCGATGCAGACGTCGCCACCGCCGCATCGCGCAACTCGAACTCCGCAAAGCCATTGCCGCTGATATCCTCGGCGGTTAGCCGCGCCAGTTCGCCCGAGCCGCGATACTCGCCGATGTTGATCAGGAAACGCTCGAAGCCATGCGCGGTGAGCACCTCACAGACGCGATCGGTTGCAAAACCCTGGGCGATGCCGTTGAGCGTCAACGACATGCCCGCTTCGCGCAAGTGCACGGTGTGGCCGTCGATGCTGACCTTCTGCCAACCGATCAGGCGTTGCACGCGTTCGAGGTCGCCACGCGTCGGGCCGTTGTCTACTGCGGCGTTGAGGGCAAACAAGGGCTGTACGGTCGGGTCGAACAGGCCACCGGTGAGATCATGGGCCTCACCGGCGCTGACAACGAGCCGGGCGAACTCGGGCGGCATCGTGAGGCGGCCTGTACGATTGAGAACCGACAGCGCCGATCGCGGATCGTACAGCGAGAACATGCCTTCGAGGCGCATGATCGTGTCTTTCGCAGCCGCGATCGCCGCCTGCGCGAGATTAGTCTCGGCGTAGAGCGATATCGATGTCTCGGCGCCGAAAGCACGGCCCTGCCACCGGACCCTGCCGGGGCGCGGCGTAAATCCTGTGCAACCGGCAGCTGCTGCAACGATCAGGAGTCGTCGGCGTGAGATCATGCGGTCTCCCGCTTCTTTGCTGCGAGTACCAGCGGCACGCACTGGCGCTGATCATCGTGGATGGTAACGCAGTCGAGACACTGAAAACATTCGCTGTAATTGATGCGCCCGTCGCCGGCGATCGCGCCATAACTGCAGCGGACGCGACAGAGCTGGCAGGGCGATCCGCATTCAGCGCGCCTCGGGATCCAGTCCCTGGTGCGCAACAGGCCGCCAATCGCCATGAAGGCCCCGAGCGGGCAAAGATAGCGGCAGAAACCCTTGAAGACGAACATGCTGATCGCCAGCAGGGCAACTGCATAGGCGACGTAGTACCATTCGCGCACGAAATAAGTCGTCACCGCCGTCTTGAACGGCTCGATTTCGACAAGCCCATCGTGCAGCGCCGGCGCGACAAAAGCAGTGGCGATCAGCAACGCCAGGACGACGTACTTGAGGCCGACCAGGGCCCTGTCCGTGCCAGACCGCAGCCGGACCTGGGGCAATCGCAGAACTCGTCCCAAATGATGAGCAAACTCCTGCATGGCGCCGAACGGACAGAGCCAGCCGCAAAAGAAGCCACGGCCCCAGTAGACGAAGGAGGCCAGCACGACGATCCAGATCAACAGCGAAAAAGGATCGTAAAGCAGGAACTCGAAGCTGCGCCCTTCGTAGGCACCGCGCAACACGCCGACAGGTGTCACGATCGACAACTGCCCCTGGCCCCACCAGCCAACGAATCCGATCACAGCTGCAAGGATCGCAAGCCTGACCGGCGTGTAACGGGCAAGACCTGCAAGCCACGACATTCCGAACGCCAGCACGGCGATCAGGCCGGCGAGCAAAACAGCTAGAACAGCAAGATCCGGCCAGCGCTGCCAGAGCGATTGCTGCCACGGCGCGGCGGGGGCAGCCTGTTGCTGGACGTCGAAAAATTCGCCAGGCGTCTTGTGGGTCACAGAAAAATCGACAGTGCCGATTTCCGGCCGAAAGAAGCCGTGCGCACGCACTGCCCGCAGCGAAATCCGCCATTCGCGCGTCGGATCGAAACCGAGTCGTCGATCCGTGCGCAGGATCATCGCGGTATTGCCGGGCACACCTCCGGCAAGCGTCACATCGAGGTCGGCATCGCGCAGCGCAATCGGCAGGCCATCCTGACTGGCCGAGATCAGATCGGGGCTGGTGTTGCGCACGAACTCATCCGAGACAAGGCCGTGACGTCCCGCATCGATCAGCAAGATCGGCTCATCGTGGGTCGAGATCGACATGAAATTCTCGAGCGCTTTGACCGTCTCCGGTGCCAGCACGGCGCGGGCGATGTCGCCCGGGCCGACGTCGACCAGCCAGAGATCGAGATAGGCGGCATCCGGTTCGGCCAGGGCAATAGGGTCATCGTCCTGCCAGATCGTGCCTTTGAACGCGGACTGCAGTTCGGCGTTGGTCACCAGGCGTCGCCGCGCGATGCCCGACTTGACGAGATCGGACCAGGTGAGCTTCCGGCCCGTCGCGGCACGCGGGCGCACGGGAATACGCGGGCCGACCCCGGCGAGACGCTCACGGGCGATGGCGAATGCAGCGGCCAGGATTGATTCATGGGCAATGCGCACACTCGCGGTCGCCTTGGTGACGCCTTCGAGATAGACCAGCGAGCTGCCGGTTCCCTTGTCACCGTAAGGAATGCCGACGACCAGCGTATCGTTGATCGAATGCCCCTTGTACTGACGCACGAACTTGTGGAAGGCGGCGTTGCCGAGGCCGGAGACGAAAATCGGCTCGTTGTGCGAGACGATTTCGACGTTGATGAACCGGCCCTCGAGCGTGATCTGCACGAACAGGTTGATCGGCGCACCGGAGAAACCGGGCAAAGGTGCCAGCGGCACGCTCTCGAAGCCATAGCCTGCAAGACGCCCGTCGAGATTGACCAGCTCCCAGCCGCCATTACCGATCGGGCTGCCGAGCTGATAGGGCGGCTCGACAAAGCGGGCGGCTTCATCGCGCGAAAGAACCTTTGCCCAAACCGGCTCGCTGGCAAAGAAGTTGAGCACGGCCAGCAGGCAGGCAAACACGATGAGTTGTCCGGGCTTCGGCACTGCGATCATCTTAAGGGCTTGCGTCCCGCTCACCGGCCGGCCCGGGCAGACCGCTCGGGCTCGAATGTTGGCTCACCATTGTCTCAGCCAATCTTACAGCGCGCGGCCGGAAATGCGAGTGGTCGCAGTTGATTTCACCACGGCTATGTCGGCAGGGGCCTGCACGCGCCAGCCAAATCAGGCCGAGCGCACCGCGGCTCGAACTTGATCGCACGCGTGCTCAATCACCCTTTCATTGCGCCGATCTCCGAACAGCATAACCAGCATAGTTCGCCAGATGATGCCCAGGTCGAACCACAGGCTGGCATGCCTCACATACCAGAGATCGAGCGCCAGCTTTTCCTCAGGCGTCAGCAGATCGCCGCCGTTGACCTGCGCCCAGCCGGTGATGCCGGGCGCAATCTGCAGCCGTCGGTCACAATGCGCTGGCTGGTCTTCTGGCAGCAACGGGCGCGGTCCAATCAGCGACATCTCGCCCGTCAGGATGTGGACAAGTTGCGGCAACTCATCGAGCCGCAACTGGCGCAAGATGCGTGTCAGTGCAGTCTGGCGGCGATCATCGCTCCACCGGGGCTCTAGCGCATCAGCGGCAATGCGCATCGTGCGAAACTTGCACATCGCCAGCAGGGCTCCCCCGCGGCCCGGTCGCTCCTGCCAGAACAGAACCGGCCGTCCCAGCGAAACAAGTATGGCAACTGCCACGGCCAGCATTACCGGTAAGGCCAGAACGATGAGTGGAATGACGACCATCAGGTCAATAGCGCGCTTGACCTTGAAATAGGAAGGCAGCGAATCCGGCCCCTCCTCGCCGCTCGCAGGCTTCGCAAACCCTTGTACACTTTCGACCATGCCCGCTTCGAACAGTACGAAACTTCACTCAAACAAGTCCAAATCGTTAGCACTATTGTGCGCACAGTCACATGGATAGCCAGTACCGACGCGGCCGAATTTGCCCAGGTGATTACCTAGTCGACAAGGCCCAGCAATTCTGCCTGCAGGGGCTTTCTGGTGTTCCGGACCCAAGTTGATTTCCGGCCGTCTGCGACACACTCCTTCATTCCCTTGCAGGTGCAAACGTTACGGGTTTCCTGGCAAATTGTTCATCGGCTCATCGGGCGCGTAGGCGTGGACAGCGAGGGCGTGAATGCGGCCCTTTAGTTCTTCGGCGAGGGCGGCATTGACCAAGCGGTGGCGGTCGACGCGCGAGAGGCCGGCGAACTTCGGCGAGACGATGACCAGGCGCCAGTGGCTCTCACCTGTACCCGGCGATGAGCGGTGGCCGGCGTGCAATTCGCTTTCGTTAATGACATCGAGCCTCGTCGGTTCGAGAGCGATCATGAGTTTGGCGCGAAGTTCAGTCTCGAGTGCCACAGGATTTCCTTAGCCAAGATATGAAGAATTCAGTTGACAAACGCGCCGGGCTACGACGCACCGCAGCGTCTGGCAGCAGCTATAGCATAGCGAACACTTTGGTCATGTGAACTGCAGCTGCCGACTTGTTTCTTGGACTGCAAATCTTCATACTCTTGGCCCCATGACCTCGGACTCGAAATATTTTGACATGATCCGCATCAAGCGCCCCTCGCGAAAGCAGGAGCGCCAACAGCCGGGTCTGCCCAACTGCCAATGGAAGGGCTGCGACAAGCCGGGCCGCCACAAGGCGCCGAAGGGACGCGGCCAGGACGGTGCGTTTTTCGTTTTTTGTGCCGATCACGTGCGCCAGTACAATGCCTCCTACAATTACTTCGACGGCATGTCTGACAGTGAAGTGGCCGATTTTCAGCGCAGTGCGGCCTATGGCCACCGCCCGACATGGAAGCTCGGTGAGAACGCAAGCTCGAGTGCCCGCGCCAATGGCCGTGCGAACGGTCTCGGTGCCGCTGATTTCCAGGCGTGGCGCGAGCGCCAGGCCGCCTCGGAAAAACGCCAGCCGCAGCGGCGATTGCGGCCGCTGGAGAAAAAATCCTTTCGGGCGCTGGAATTGAAGGAAACGGCGACCAAGGAGGACATAAAGGCGCAGTTCAAGGCACTGGTCAAACGACATCATCCAGATGCGAATGGTGGTGACCGGGGTTCCGAGGAGAAGTTGCGCGAGATAATCCAGGCGTATAACTATTTGAAACAAGTCGGCCTCGTTTGATCGCGCGCGCTGGCTGCGTCATGTCATAATCCGGCGGTTCGATCCGCTGCTACCCAGAATGGCCGCTGCCGGCGGCTCGCCAACGCCAATAAGCACAACCCGGAAATCTACAGTATGCCAGCTACAGCCAAGGCCGGTGTTCCAGGCCTGCCGGACACAACTATCAACGTTCGTGAAGCGTTCGGGATCGACAGCGACTTCGAAGCGCTGGCCTTTGCCGAGCGCACAGAGCACGTGCCCGAATTCGACCCGGACTACCTGTTCAACCGCGAAGTGACGCTCGCGATCCTGGCCGGTTTCAAGTTCAACCGCCGCGTCATGATCCAGGGCTATCACGGTACCGGTAAGTCGACCCACATCGAGCAGGTCGCAGCCCGGCTCAACTGGCCGTGCGTGCGCATCAATCTCGATAGCCATGTCAGCCGGATCGATTTGATCGGCAAGGATGCCATCGTCCTCAAGGACGGCAAGCAGGTCACCGAGTTCCGCGAGGGGATCCTGCCGTGGGCGCTGCAAAACAACATCGCCCTGGTGTTCGATGAATATGATGCCGGCCGCCCGGACGTGATGTTCGTCATCCAGCGCGTGCTCGAGGTCTCGGGCAAGCTCACCTTGCTCGACCAGTCGCAGGTGATCCATCCCCACCCTGCGTTCCGGCTGTTTTCGACGACCAACACCATCGGTCTCGGCGATACGTCGGGCCTCTATCACGGCACCCAGCAGATCAACCAGGGCCAGATGGACCGCTGGTCGATTGTTTGCACGCTCAACTATCTGCCGCACGACAACGAGGTCGGCATCGTACTCGCCAAGGTCAAGAAGTTCGCCAAGGACGAGGCCGGCCGCCAGAACATCTCCAACATGGTGCGCGTTGCCGATCTGACGCGCAGCGCCTTCATCAACGGAGATCTGTCGACCGTGATGAGCCCGCGCACGGTGATCACCTGGGCGGAGAACGCCGATATCTTTTCCGACATCGGCTTCGCCTTCCAGCTCACCTTCCTCAACAAGTGCGACGAACTCGAACGTCCCCTGGTCGCCGAGTTCTATCAGCGCTGCTTCGGCGAAGAACTGCCGGAGAGTGCCGCCAACGTCGCGCTGAGCTGAGCCTGAGGCTGCCGGGGGCGCTGCAACGATGTCATCGAATGCCAGTAATCGCCGTGATTCACCGGCCGAGCCGTTCAAGCGGGCGCTCGCTTCGACGGTGCGCGCGATTGCCGGTGACGCCGAAATCGAGGTGGCTTATTCGGCCGGCAAGCCGGCGCTCTCAGGCAAGGCCGTGCAGTTGCCCGAGCCGTCTCGTGTGCCGACCGCCCGCGAAATCGCAGTGGCGCGGGGCTGGGCCGACAGCCTGGCGCTGACGGCCGCCTGTCACGATGAGAAGGTGCACAAGCGTCTCGCCCCGAACGCCGGGCCGGCGCGCGAGGTATTCGAGGCAATCGAGCGTGCCCGCGTCGAATCGATTGGCGCCAACCGCATGCCGGGCATGGCTGACAACATCAGCGCCAAGATCGACGACCAGTATTCGCACGGCCGCTTTATGGACGTGACTGCGCATGAAGAAGCACCGCTTGATGATGCGCTCGCCCTGATCGTCCGCGAACGCCTGACCGGTGCTGCGCCGCCTGAGACCGCCAAGGCGTTGGTCGATGTCTGGCGCCCGATCATCGAGGAGCGCGCCGGCGAACAGTTCGACCGCCTGCATGAATGCGCTGAGGACCAGGTCCGGTTCGGCCGCGTCGTCCAGGACCTCCTGCGCATGCTCGAACTCACGGAAGAAATGAGTGAGGGCGAGCAGGACGATGAAGAGGGCGATGCCGAGGAGCAGCCAGACCAGGGCGACCAGAGCCAGGAGCAGGGCGACGACCAGAGCGATGGCCAGGAGCGCGCCTCCGAAGAGCAGATGGCGCAGGGCGAGGACGGCGAATACGAGGACGTGACGGATTCGGCCGACGCCGATGATTTCGAGATGGAAGCAGACGGTGAGGATGCCGCCGACACTGATGAACCGTGGCGCCCCAACCAGTCTGTGCTCGATAACCCGGCAGCGTTCGGCTATCAGGTCTACTCCACCGCTTTTGACGAGGAAATTGCCGCCGAGGAGCTCTCGACGCCTGAGGAACTCGAACGCCTGCGCACCTTTCTCGACAAGGAGTTGCGCGCGCTCTCGAGTGTCGTTTCACGTCTTGCCAACAAGCTGCAGCGCCGCCTGCTGGCCCAGCAGAACCGCGCCTGGGACTTCGATCTTGAAGAGGGCATCCTTGACGTTGCGCGTCTGCCCCGGATCGTGATCGATCCGATGTATCCGCTCTCCTACAAGCGCGAGCGCGATACCGATTTCCGCGACACGGTGGTCTCGCTGGTGCTCGACAATTCAGGTTCGATGCGCGGGCGCCCGATCATGGTGGCGGCCTGCTGCGCCGATATTCTCGCCCGTACACTGGAGCGCTGCGGCGTCAAGGTCGAGATCCTCGGCTTCACGACGCGCGCCTGGAAGGGCGGGCAGTCGCGCGAAGCCTGGCTGGCCGCCGGCAAACCCGCTTCACCCGGCCGGCTCAATGATTTGCGCCATATCATCTACAAGTCGGCGGATGCCCCCTGGCGGCGCGCCAAGCGCAATCTGGCTCTGATGATGCGCGAAGGCCTGCTCAAGGAAAACATCGATGGCGAAGCGCTCGCCTGGGCACACAATCGCCTGCTCGGGCGAACGGAACAGCGCCGCATCCTGATGATGATCTCGGATGGCGCACCGGTCGATGATTCGACGCTTTCGGTGAATTCCGGCTCCTACCTCGAACTGCACCTGCGCCAGGTGATCCAGGAGATTGAAACGCGCTCGCCCGTCGAACTGATCGCCATTGGCATCGGCCACGACGTGACGCGATACTACCGTCGCGCGGTAACGATCACCGATCCGAGCGAACTGGCCGGCGCCATGACCGAGCAGCTTGTCGACTTGTTCGAGGAAAATCCGGCCGGTGTCGGGACCCCGCGTTCGCGCCTGAGTGCCTGACAGCCTGTTTATTTGCCCGCTTGAAGCTTCTAGCCACAAGAATTTAGGCTTTTGATCAGTAGGTTATGCCTTTGAGGCGGCAGTCTTTATAGAGTCGGATAGGTGCGCTGTGCGGCTTTGATCCTGCGTACATTCCAAATGACGGTCGCCGGCAATTGCCCAATCGCTGCCGCTTGCATGTTGCAAAGTCCCCTGGGTCGGAACAGACACAAGCGCCATGTCGGGTGTAGCTGTAGAAATGAACAGATGGCGATCTGACTTAGCGAACGAGGCAGGCTGGATAGCGAGCGGTGTTGAATGTTTCGCAGGTTGAGCAAATGGCACTTCATGGGCGCTGTGGGTGCGCTAATCGCGCTCAGTACGTTTGTGGCGGCAAAGCCGAACACGCAGGTTACGAGCGAGCGGGCGATCACAATCGAGGCCCGAGCGCTTGACGGCTTTGCGGAAGCCGACACGTCGCGGCGTGACTTCGGCAGGCTCAGGTTTCGTGGCGGACTGGAACTGCGGTCGGACCTGGAAGCGTTCGGCGGCTATTCGGGCCTCGAGATATCCTCCAACGGCGAGCGGTTGCTGGCAGTGTCGGACGCCGGCAGCTGGCTTGCGGCAAAGATCAAGTACGCCGGCGGTCGTCCGGTCGGGCTGACGGACGCCAGGATCGGTCCCATACTGGCCTTGAAAGCCCGAAAGCTAACCCATCGTCGTGACCGTGATGCCGAGGCGTTGCGCGTTGTTTCGGGCACGTTCGACAAGGGCGTGGCGCTGATCGGCTTCGAGCGTAATCATCGTATTGGCTACTTCCCAATCAGCGGTGGCAAGCTCAGTGCCCCGGAGCGCTACTTGCGCCCACCGATCCGCCTGCCCCGCAACCGCGGCCTGGAGGCCGTTGCGGGTTTGCGGGGCGGTCGCCTGAAGGGCAGCGTGATCGCCTTTGCCGAGCGCAAGCGGGACAAAAACGGCCATCATCTTGGCTGGCTGTGGCGCGACAAGCCGCACCCCGTGGCGCTCATCGACATTGGCGGTTTTTCCGTCACGGATGCCGCTAGCGATGCGAATGGCGGGCTCTATGTCCTGGAACGGCGCTTTCGCTGGTCGGAGGGGGTCAAGATGCGGGTTCGCTGGATCAAGCCCGAGGCCATCAAACCCGGTGCCGTTCTGAGCGGGACAACGCTGATCCAGGCCGATCTCAATTATCGCATCGACAACATGGAAGGCCTCGCGATCCATCGCGACAAGCGCGGGCGCACAGTGCTGACGCTGATTTCCGACGATAATTTCAACCGGTTCATGCAGCGCACGCTGCTTTTGCAGTTCGAAGTCCGGAAGTAGCTGGAGGCGGCACTGCCTTTGCCGTTTACATTGCGTTCAGATCGTCGGTCGAACGTTGTGTTCACAGGCCCGTTCGTCTGATAAACGTGTCGCCCCTTCAGCCTCGAACTATCTTTTCAATGGAGGCCAGTCATGCCACGCCATCGCGATTTCGACGAAATGCCGTCCTTTTGAGATCACGAGCAAGCGTCGTAAATCCTACCCCTCCGAAACGCACGTGAAGCGCGGTGAGCGATACGTTCACGGCGACGTCGAACTGGTCGAAAAGCTCGGACGCAACGACCTGTGCCCGTGCGGTTCGCAGCGCCGGTTTCAAGCGCTGCTGCCTGAAGTCGGGCCACTTCGACGGTGCTGAAAAGCACTATTACTTTCAGGGAGTAACCGGCACCTGCGGCCGCCTCGAACAGAACGCGCCGGGAAATCCCGGCGCGAACATCTGGTTTCGGAAATCTTTCGCCCTGCAGCTCTTACGCGGCGGGCGCGTCTCCGGCCGCCTGCGGCTCTCTTGGGGCCGCAGCCGCGGCGCCGTCTTCGGCTGCAGCGCGCGCCTTGGCGATATCACGCTTGATCTTTTGACAGCGCGGCGACAGCGTCTCCTTGCGTGCCTTCATCAGAAAGGCATCGAGGCCGCCGCGATGCTCGACCGTCTTCAGAGCATGAGCGCTGACCTTGAGGCGGAACGAGCGCTTGAGGGTGTCACTCAGCAGCGTGACGTTACAGAGGTTCGGGCGGAAGACGCGCTTGGTCTTGTTTTCCGCGTGGCTGCGCAACTGGCCGGACATCGGCAACTTGCCGGTGAGTTCGCACTTCCTGGTCATGGTTCAGCTCCCTGCGGCGCCGGAAAATCGCGCGCAACTGCGTTCGGGATAGGGAAATCAGCTCGAAACCGGGCAGAGCGCGGCCGAAGGGCTGCTTATAAGTGGCGTTGGCGGCAGCCGTCAAGCCCGGCCGTCAGGCATTGTGTCGGAGATTGTCACGGACAGAGACGATGGCGCAATGTTAGGCTGTCGCAGGTCGATTCGACAATATTCCGTTAAGTTGTGTCCCGACACCTTAAAGCGGCCAAAGTATTGTCGAACTGCTTGCACCAAAGCATGTTGGCTGGGGGTTGCAATGCTACTTGCTGGTAAGACCAGGCAAACGGCGGGCCGGTTTGGATGGAACGGCCGCATAGGGTTCGCCGTCGCTGTTGCTGCATCAGGCTTGAGTGCGGCCGCGCCGGTTTCCGCGGGGCCGAGCTGGCCGGCCGAGGTCAAGGCTGGTTACACCATTTCGTTCGCGGGTATCGAGGTTGGCGGGTTCAGGTTTCAATCCAACGTGACCGGCCGGCGCTATGTGCTGGACAGCGAAGCCAGGATCAAGGTGCTGTTCGGCGCCTTCAAGTGGAACAGCAAAGCACGCACCGAGGGCGTGCTGCGATCGAAGCCGACGCCCAAACTGTTCGATCTCAAGTACAACACGCGCAAAAAGCACGTGCAGACCACGATGCAGTTTGCCGGCAACGATGTCTCCCTGCTGCGGAACCGGCCGCCGGCACGCTATACGCCAAAACACGTGCCGCTCCAGAAACGGCATCTCACCGGCGTGGTCGATCCGATGACCGCCATCATGGCGATGACCGACGGCGGTTCACGCAATCCGTGCCAACGTGTCCTCGACGTTTTCGAGGGCAAAATGCGGCTGCGCATCGAACTCAGCCCGAAGGGCCAGATCGCCATTCGTGATCGCAAGCCAAATGGCCTGCCGGCCTATGGCCTTGTTTGCCGGGTCAAGGTAACGCCGGTTGCTGGCTACAAACGGGGCAGTGCGGTTGCCAAGCTGTCCGAGAGCGAGACGATCGAGATCGTTTTGCGGCCGGTCCCGACCGCCAACACCTTCATTCCCTACCGCATCGTCATTCCGACCGGTTACGGCACGGTGGTTATTGCATCGAAATGGGTCGAGATCGTCGATGAACGTGCACAGCGTATCGCTCTGCGCTATTGATCCGGCCGGCCGGGCATAGCAACCCAGGGTCCAGCAATCCGAGATTGAGGCCGGCGCATGCCAGCGGTCGCAACACACGCGAAATGACCTGTTCGACCGGCTTGAATGTGCCGGGGCCATTCGACCTCGACACCTTGATCTTGGTGGCCAGGTCTGCAATGCCAGCACAGCAGTTGGGAGCAACGTCCACCGGTACCTCGTGGAGACTTTGACCTTTGCTGAACATCATTTTGTGGGTGGCGACCAGATGACCCGAATTCGCAACGTAACGGCGGTGCTCGGCCCGACGAACACGGGCAAGACGCACCTTGCGATCGAGCGCATGCTGGGCCACGAGACCGGTATGATCGGCCTGCCGCTGCGCCTGCTGGCGCGCGAGATCTATGATCGTGTTGCTGGGCGGATCGGCGACGACAAGGTTGCCCTGATCACGGGCGAGGAGAAGATCAAGCCGGAAGATGCGCGCTACTGGGTGTGCACCGTCGAAGCGATGCCGCAGGACATTGCCGTCGACTTCCTGGCGATCGATGAAATCCAACTGGCGGCAGATCCCGAGCGCGGCCACGTGTTCACCGATCGGCTGCTCAACGCGCGCGGTCATCTCGAGACGCTGGTGCTTGGTGCGGCGACGATGCGCGAGGCGATTGGCGATCTCATTCCGGGTGCCAACTTCATCTCGCGCCCCCGCCTGTCGAAGCTGTCCTACACGGGCCAGAAAAAGATCACGCGTCTGCCGGCCCGCTCGGCGATTGTCGCGTTTTCGGCAAGTGACGTCTACGCGATCGCCGAACTGATCCGCCGCCAGCGTGGTGGGGCCGCCGTCGTGCTCGGCGCGCTCTCGCCGCGCACGCGCAACGCCCAGGTTGCCCTTTATCAGTCCGGCGATGTCGACTTCATGGTCGCAACCGATGCGATCGGCATGGGCCTCAACCTGGACGTCGATCACGTCGCGTTCTCGTCACTGCGCAAGTTCGACGGCCAGAAGTTCCGCAACCTGACACCGGCCGAACTCGCCCAGATCGCCGGCCGGGCGGGGCGGCACATGAACGATGGTACGTTCGGTGTCACGGGCGAAGCCGATCCCCTCGAACAGGATCTGATCGACCGCCTCGAGGAGCACAACTTCGACAGCATCAACAAGCTGCAGTGGCGGGAGCGCAAGCTCAACTTTGCGAGCATCGCGTCGCTGCGCGATAGTCTTAGGCGCCTGCCCGGCCAGCAACGGCTGCTACGTGCCGGCAGCGGCGATGACCTCGATGCCCTCGACAGTGTCGCACGTGACGATGAGATCGTGCGCCTTGCGGCGACGCCGAAGCAGGTCGAACTCCTCTGGGAAGTCTGCCAGATCCCCGACTATCGCAAGATTTCCCTGCAGAACCATGCCGAACTGGTGGCCAGCGTCTACAAGTACCTGTGCAGTGATGCCGGCACGATCGACGAGGACTGGTTTGCCAAGCAGGTCGCCTTTTCCGACCGCACGGACGGCGATATCGATACGCTCTCCAACCGCCTTGCCCACATCCGCACCTGGACGTTCGTCGCCAACCGGCCGGACTGGCTGAAGGATCCGGCCCATTGGCAGGGCAGAACACGAGAGATCGAGGACAACCTCTCGGATGCGCTCCATGCCAGCCTGACGGAGCGGTTCGTCGATGCCCGCGCCAGCGCCCTGATGAAGGGCATGAAGGACAAGCACGAACTCAACGCCGAGATCGGTGACGATGGCTCGATCCATGTCGAGAGCCATTATGTCGGCAATCTCAAAGGTTTCCGCTATTTGCCGGATGCCGAGGCCAATGGGCTCGAGGGCAAGGCGACGCGCAATGCAGCGAACCATGTGCTGCTCAAGGAAATGTCAATGCGCGCCCGCCGCGTCGCTGCCGCCAAGAACGACGCTTTCACGCTGACCCGTGACGGTCGCCTGCTCTGGCGCGGTGAAGCGATCGCCAGGCTCGATGCCGGCGATGATCCCTTGAAGCCGCAGACCTCGCTGATCGCTGATGATACCCTGCAGGGCGGCGACCGCGAGCGCGTCGCGCAGCGCGTCCAGACCTGGGTCAGCGATACGATTGCCGAGCGGCTGAAACCGCTCGTGGATCTTGCCGGCGCGGAAGATGTCGACGGGCTGGCGCGCGGCATTGCCTTCCAGCTGTCGGAAGGGCTCGGTGCCCTGAAGCGCGAAAACGTTGCCGGCGACCTCAAGGCGCTCGACCAGACCGCGCGTGGCCAGCTGCGCCGCTACGGCGTCCGATTCGGTGCCTTCAACATCTTCTTTCCCGTGCTCTTGAAGCCGGCGGCGGCGGACCTGCTGTTGACGCTCTGGTGCCTCAAGTACGGCAAGGAGAACGGTATCGATCTGGCCGAGCCGCCCGAGGCGCCACGGGCCGGGCTGACCTCGACCAAGGTCGAGCCGGAGATCCCCGAGGCCTTCTACAGGGCCTACGGGTTTCACGTTTGCGGACCGCGCGCCGTGCGTATCGACATGCTCGAGCGCCTCGCCGATCTGATCCGGCCACTGCTCAGCTGGCGCGCCAAGGCGGGGGGCGATACGCCACCCAAGGGCTCGACCGGCGACGGCGGCTTTACCGTGATCCCGGAAATGATGTCGATCCTCGGCTGCTCTCCGGAAGAGCTCGGCCAGGTGCTGTCGGTCCTCGGCTTCAGGTCCGAAAAGCGGGAACTCGCGCCTGCCAGTCAGCTGCCGGCCGCTGTTGCCGAGGCGAATTCGGCTGATGGTGCGGAGACAGGCCAAGAGCAGCCGACGGTGGCTGATGCCGAGGTTGGTCCCGGTTCCGAGGCAGCACCAGAGCAGGACCCCGGTGCTGCGCCGGCGCCACCGGCCGGGTCGGCAGATGATGTCACAGGTGATGGAGATGGTTCGGCTGGTGCTAAAGTGACGCCGGCAGCGGAACCGGGTGCACAAACCGGCGACGACGCAGTGACTGAGCCGTCCCCCGATCCGGAGTCTGGGAGTGTTGTTGGCGGCGCGGAGGCGGCCGTGACAGGCGATCAGGATGACGCTGAACCGGCCGAGCCTCAATCATCATCCGCGGAACCGCCTGCAGAGGCTGCTGGCGAGGCCGGCGAGGACAACGCCGGTGGCGATGACGGCTTGACCGTGATCGAGATCTGGCGTCCGAAGCGGCGCAACGACGGCGGACAGCGCCGACAGCGCGGCCGCGGGCGCGGTGCGCGTGCGGATGGCGGTCAAAGTCGGGACGGACAAGGGCGCCAGGACAATGACCGGACGGCCCCCGGCGCGGCTGCCCGTCGAACTGACCGGCCGGGCCCAGCAAGGTACAAGGGGCAGGACGAGAGGGCCGCGGGGAGCGGGCGTAATGCAAAGAAGGGCCGTAGGCCCCGCCCTGACAAGGCGGGCGAACGGCGCCGCGGCTTGGCAGTCCACACGTCGGCTCCGGCGCGCGGCAAGGGCATCGATCCCGATTCACCGTTCGCGGCCCTGAGTGCGCTCAAGGAGAATTTGGACAAGGAAAAATCGGAAACTTGAACGGGGAGTTGGCGAACCTTGCAAGCCGAGCATGATCGCCGTGGCTGAACGCGCTGAAGATGCGAAAGACGATGGCGCAGCGACGCAGCGCCTCGATAAGTGGCTGTGGTTTGCGCGCGTGGTCAAGACGCGTTCGCTGGCCGCCCGCCTCGTTACCGACGGTCGTGTGCGTGTGAACCGCGTGCGCACGACCAAGCCGGCGCAGGCGATCAAGGTCGATGATGTGATTACCGTTTCGGTCGCGCGTGGTGTCCGCGTCCTGAAGGTCGTATCTGGTGGAAGCCGGCGCGGTCCGGCCAGTGAGGCAGCAATGCTCTACGAGGAGATCGTGCCGCTGACGTCATCGGCGAGTTCTGATCGGCCGGGGCCCGGGCGAATGGATCCCGCGGACCAGGCAGGCGGCTTCGTCAGTGATCCCGGTGCCGGGCGGCCGACGAAAAAGGATCGCCGCGCCATCGATCGCTTTCGTGAGCGCTATGAGGAATAGCAGGCGGTGCTTCCGCAATCAGCGGCAGGCACGACTTGCGACAACCTGACCTCGTGCACGCTCCGGGGGATGACCGTAAATGCTTGGGCGTAAACGGGGTGACACGCCAGGGGCGGCGGCGTATCAAAGAAAGCATCTCTGCCGTCACTTTCAGCGCAACATTAGCTCAGAATCGGACCATGACGTTCATCGTCAACGAAAACTGCATCAAATGTAAGTTCACGGACTGTGTCGAAGTGTGTCCGGTCGACTGCTTCTACGAAGGCGAGAACATGCTCGTCATACACCCGGACGAGTGTATTGACTGTGGCGTGTGCGAGCCGGAGTGCCCGGTGGACGCCATACAACCTGATACCGAACCCGGCATCGAGAAGTGGCTCGAGGTTAACCGGGAGTACGCTGACAAATGGCCCAACATCACGGCCAAGAAGGATCAGCCCTCGGATGCCGACAACTTCCGTGACGAAAAGGGTAAATTCGAGAAATATTTCTCCTCAAAACCTGGTGAGGGGGACTGATTGAGGAGACATTTTGCTTCATCCTGAGGATGAGTGCCAGTTATGCATAATTTATGCTAATTTGCTCGTTAACCAAGTCTTGACCGCCATATGGAGCTTGGCCCTTCATTTTTGCTGAAAAATGTGTTACGTTTCCAACGTTGGCGTAGTTGAACAAACAAAGAACCCCTTGGCGCCCGGTTGTTTACAGGCATCCGGGCTTTTGCGTGGGGGGATATTAACGGCTGAGGCAGCTTGCGGCGCCAGCGTGTAGTGAACGGGCCGCAGGCGCATTGCGCGCGCAAGTGCAAGAAACCCGGCGCTATGTCGATGAGGAGGTGTCGTCCGGTTCATGCAAGGGACCGGCACGGCAGAGTATGGCCGCTCAGATGTTGCAGTGGCAAACGCTGATGACTGTAGAACGAGACTGTTGGTTGCAGGTAGCGGCGTTGCGTAGCACGAGAAGGTGAGACGATTTATATGGCTCAGAAGAAGAAGGCCTCTGTCAGTTCGGTCGCGTCAAAGTCAACGAAGACGGCCAAGAGCGCTGCGAGTACGCGAACCAAGCCGGCTGCGGCGAAAAAGGCGGCCTCCAAGAAGCCCGTGGTGAAGCGCGCCGCGGCAACGAAAGCGACAAAGGTCAGTGCAACGAAAAAAACGGCGGCCCAGCCGGCGAAATCCGTGAAATCTGCCAAGGCCAAGACGACCGTCAAGCCGGCTGCGAAAGCCGTTGCCAAGAAAACTGCTGCAAAGCCCGCCACGAGCCCTAGCACTGCCAAGGCAGCGCCGAAGACGGTGACGGCCAAGGCCAAGGCTGCAGCAAAGGCATCGACCAAATCGAAGATCGCCGCCGCGGCCAAGAAAGTGGCTGCGCGTAAGGCTGCTGCCGTCAAGTCCGCGGCTGCTGCGGCGCGCGCCAAGAAAGCGCCGGTCAAGGCCGGCGAGCGACCGTTGAAGGCGGTCGCGGCTGCTGCTGCAACCACGGCGAAGCGTTCCTCGGCGCCTGTCACACCAAAAAAGGTCGAAGCACCGAAAAAGCCAGTCAACGTTCGCCATGGCTTCAAGATGAACGAGCATGTGGTCTATCCCGCTCACGGTGTCGGCCAGATCGTCGGCATCGAGGAGCAGGAGATCGCCGGCATTACGCTCGAGCTTTTTGTCATCACGTTCGAAAAGGACAAGATGACGCTGCGTGTGCCGACCTCGAAAGTCGATTCACTGCGCAAGTTGTCAAATGAAAACATCGTCGATAAGGCAATGCACACGCTCAAGGGCCGTGCCCGCATCAAGCGCACGATGTGGAGTCGGCGGGCACAGGAGTATGAGAACAAGATCAACTCCGGCGATCTGATAGCGATTGCCGAAGTGGTTCGCGATCTCTATCGCTCCGAGAGCCAGCCTGAGCAGTCCTACTCCGAGCGTCAGTTGTATGAAGCCGCCCTCGATCGTATGGCGCGCGAAATTGCAGCCGTCGAGGATCTCGATGAGCGTGGTGCAACGCAGCGCATCACCGATGTGCTCTCGAAGAGCGCCAAGGGCCGCCGCCTTGCCGAAGAGAAGGCCGAGGAGGAGGCAGCCGCTAAGGATGGCGACGCAGCGGCGGCATAAACCGCCCGCAAGCCTTCCGCGCTGATCGTCAGCTTGCAAGAATTGAGGCCCCGCCATGCGCCGCATGGCGGGGTTTTGTCGTCCGAGGCCTTACTCCGGAGTGTACCGCTTGTCATTCGTGAATAGATCGCCCGCAAGCCGGATCGGGCGCAAGCGATGAAACCGGCCGTTGCGGCCCCGCGCCAAGACTTCGATCTGTTCGAGACGTCGCACCGTGATCAGCGGGCCATTGCGCATGTCCAACCAGCCCCGCACACGCAAGCCGGCACCGGCCAGCTCCTTCAGGTTGTCGCTCTGGCCGGCAAGTTGTCGAACAAGCGATCGGGAGAGCTTCGCGGTAAAGTCGGTCTGCCAGGAGCGGCCGAAGTTCAGGTAGGTGGCCGAGCGCTGAACCGATACGCTCCTGACGGTGCCGGTAACGATCTGGAATGAACTGCGCAAACGCCTCAGGCGCGCCGTCTGGAAGGCGGGCTTGACCTGATAGAGGGCATGCCGCCAGAGACCGGTGCCATTGTGTTCGGCATCGGCCTCGAGTTCGAGCAGCAGGCGCAAGCAATCAGTTGCTGTGCCGGGTGTTGCCGTGACCCGGGCATGGCCGCGCCCGACCAGGTTTGCCTGCAGCCATCCGGCCAGATGTTTTGGCACGAGGCTGTGATCCGCGCCATCGTCAACAAAGACATGCCCTAGCAATCGACGGTAGCGGTCCGAGCCTGCCGGCGCGAGAGCAAACGCCAGCGATGTGCTCCGGGTCAGTGTTTCGAGTGCGCCGCGGGCCGCTTGCTCGGGCGGCCAAGGTGTGCGGCCGGCCGGGCTGTCGAGTGGGCTCGGTGCAATGATTGCCGCCAGGCGCAGTTCGCGGCGGTCGCCGAGCATGATCGATCTGGCATCTGTGACGGCAATCGCGGAGTGACTTTCGGTTGGCGTGAGGCGGCATTCGGCGAGACCGGTGTCCGTATGCATAAGCGAGGCTGTGCTCAGCAGCAGGCAGAACGCAGGCGAGCGTCTGGGCCACGTTGCAAGTAGAATGTTCGGCCAGCATCGACGCATGATCGCTGAAATCCATAAGGTGAGGCTCGTCGTCTCGCCATGCTAAGCTCACTCGAACGCGATGCAACCACCGGAGTAGGATGACGTCGCCAAGCCGGCGTCGAACAATGCCCACGGGGTCGTGAATGCGAATCTCCGGCCTTGCATTTCCCGGCTGGCTGGTCGAGATCGAGGCCGAGGTGATCAAGGAATGATGCGATGCTTAAGCTCAAACCCAACTGTGAATGTTGCGACAAGGATCTGGCACCCGATGCAGTCGATGCCTTGATCTGTTCGTTCGAATGTACATTTTGCCGCGATTGTGCCGAGCAGCGTCTGCCCGGCGGACGTTGCCCGAATTGCAACGGTGAACTCGTCCGCCGGCCGATCCGACCGCCTGAAAAGCTCGTCCGGTTTCCTGCCTCGACCGAGCGTGTCGTCAAGGATCACGAGTTCTGCGCTTAAGCCAATCAGCCGGACGGATCAGTTTGGGCGTTGCGTTGATGCTCCAGACCTGGATTCGCTCGTGGCCCGTTTACGGATCGTGTGGAAGTGGATCTGATTGTCGGCGCGGACCTGGACATCGACGGTGGATGACATTGCCCAGGCCAGGTTCTGCTGGTGGAGGGGGATGAAGCCTGCATCCTCATGGATGATTTCGAATGCGCGATTGAGCAGGCGGGCGCGCCGCCCGTGGTCCAGCTCGATCAGCGCCATTGCGGTCAGCCGGTCGACTTCTCTGTTACAATAGCCGCCGAGATTGAACCTCGCGCCGTTGCCTGCCGCGTCCCGGCAATTGGCGACATTGGCGAGCACGTCGTAGGCATCGAGCGATCCGGGCGTCCAGCCGATCAGGCTGAACGAACTGCGATAGCCGCCGCCGGAGAGGACCTTGGCGAAGAATAACGATTTGGTCTGGATGTCGAGCGGCACGCGAATGCCGATGCGCGCCAGCATGCCGGCGATGGCCAGGCAGATCTGGCGGTCGTTGATGTAACGGTCGTTCGGACAGTCCATCGGCAATTCGAAACCGTCGCCGTATCCCGCCTCGCGCAGCAGTTTTCGGGCGCGGGCAGGGTTGAACGGCAATCGCTTGATGGCTGCAACGCCCGGGTGGATGATCGGCGAAACGAGCGTGGCGGCCGGCGTCGCGTATCCCCGCATCACCGTTCGAGCGATCGCGTCGACGTCGATGGCGTGATAGATCGCACGGCGCACACGAGCATCGCGTAGCGGATTGGCACTGCCGGGTGCACCGTAAAGCGGCGTCGCGCGGAACTGGTCGAGGTTGAGGAAGATCGTGCGCAGTTCCGGCCCTGTTTCAATCTTGAAGCCGGCAGCGCGCCTGATGCGTTCGAGATCGCGGATTGGTGCCGGGACGACGAGGTCGACCTGACCGGAGAGCAGGGCCGCCGTTCGTGTCGTGGCGTTTCGCACCGTGTGCATTGTCACACTGGTCAGGTTATGGGGAGGCTTTTGCCACCATTTTCGATTGCGCTCAAAAACCGTCTTTTCGCCGGGGCGGTGGTGCGTGACGCGGAACGGGCCGGTGCCGTTGACCGGGAGTGGCCCGGCCAACGTTTGGCGCTGGCTAGGCTCTTCGAGGCCGTTCTCGCGCGCCCATCCTGCCGACATGATCAGAAGCGTCTCCCAATTCGTATGCAGGACGGGATTGGGTGTCGAGAGGTGGATATCTACGGTATGGCGATCGACCTTGACGATCCGGGCATCGCCCGGCAGCCGGCTTTTGAGCTGCGACCTTGGTTTTCGCGCGCGCTCGAAAGAGAACACGACATCGTCGGCACTGAACGGCCGTCCGTCGTGAAAGCGGACTCCGCGGCGCAGGTGAAACCGCCAGTGTCGGCTGTTCAGCTGCTGCCATGGGGTCGCCAACGCAGGCTTAATGCGCAGGCGGTGGTCACGCCGGATCAGGCCTTCCATGACGTTGGACAGGATACCGAGTGTGAAGGTTTCATTGAGGACGTGAGGGTCGAGACTTGCGACATCGCCGGCAACAGCAACGTTGAGATCGCCAGCCTCGGCAACCGGCGACAACGAGCAGAACGCAAAGCAGGCAGCCGACAGTGTACGGCCGAGCATGGTTAAATTGTGCATAGTCGTTCACGAGTTTCCGAAGGCCGGGTTGAGGTTCTACCCCTTAGCGCCGGGCGCTCTAACTCTTTACAACAGTCATGCCACTTTAACGGGTATATATAATGATCTATCCAAATAGTTTATGCTTGTTGGTTGTCGAGCGGTTAACCAGGATGCCACCGGCTTTGTCGCGCTTCGATGAAGACTGTGCGGGCTCACCTGTTCAACAATGCCGGCAATGTGCCTATGATCAAATCCACCAAATCACTCGGGCGCCGGCAGCATTCCGCGTCACCGTGATGAAGGCCAAGCAAGATAACTTCGATGGGTGCAACGCCAGATGACCAAGACCCCGACCGACGACCAGCGCCGTAAGCTTCGCTCGAAGGCCTGGTTCGACAACCCGGCCAATGCCGATATGACGGCACTCTATCTCGAGCGGACGATGAACTTCGGTCTGACGCTCGAGGAACTGCAGTCGGGCAAGCCGATCATCGGCATCGCGCAAAGTGGCTCGGATTTGTCGCCGTGCAACCGCCATCACATCTTCCTTGCCGAACGCGTGCGCGAGGGCATCCGCGAAGCAGGTGGTGTGTGCTTCGAATTTCCGGTCCATCCTATTCAGGAGACCTGCAAGCGACCGACCGCCAGCCTCGACCGCAACCTCTGTTATCTCGGCCTCGTCGAAACGCTGTACGGTTATCCGATCGACGGCGTCGTGCTCACCACCGGCTGCGATAAGACGACACCGGCACAGATCATGGCTGCGGCAACCGTCGATATCCCTGCCATCGTGCTCTCGGGCGGGCCGATGCTGAACGGCTGGTTCAAGGGCGAGCGCACTGGTTCCGGCACGATCGTCTGGAAGGCGCGCGAGATGATGGCGCGCGGCGAGATCGATTATAAGGGTTTTGCCGAACTCGTTGCATCTTCCGCACCGTCAGCGGGTCACTGCAACACGATGGGTACGGCCTCGACGATGAATTCGCTCGCCGAAGCGCTCGGCATGAGCCTGCCCGGCTGCGCGGCGATCCCGGCGCCCTATCGCGAGCGCCAGCAGATGGCCTACGAAACGGGCAGACGGATTGTCGACATGGTCTGGGAAGACCTGCGACCGTCGCAGGTTCTGACACGCGCGGCATTCGAAAATGCGATCGTGGTCAACTCCGCAATCGGCGGCTCGACCAACGCTCCGATCCACTTGAACGCCATCGCCCGCCACATCGGCGTCGAGCTTTCCAATGATGACTGGGAACGCATCGGTTATGATGTGCCGCTGCTCGTCAACCTGCAGCCGGCGGGTGAGTATCTCGGCGAAGAATATCATCGCGCCGGCGGAGTGCCGGCCGTCGTCGCCGAACTGATCGCCAAGGGCAAGATCGATGGCGCCGCGATCACCGTCAACGGCAAGTCACTGATCGAGAACTGCGAGGGGCGGTTCTCCGACGACCGCGATGTGATTAAGTCTTACGATGCACCGATGCAGGCGGCTGCCGGCTTCCTCAATCTCAAGGGCAACCTGTTCGACAGCGCGATCATGAAGACATCAGTGATAACCGACGAGTTTCGCGAACGTTATCTGTCGGACCCCGGCGATCCCAATGCCTTCGAAGGCCGGGCGATCGTTTTCGACGGGCCCGAGGACTATCATCACCGCATCGATGATCCCGCTCTCGAGATCGATGCCCACTCGATCCTGTTCATGCGCGGTGCCGGCCCGATCGGCTATCCGGGCGCTGCCGAAGTCGTCAACATGCGCGCACCCGACTATCTGCTCAAGCAGGGGATCTCATCACTGGCCTGCATTGGCGATGGGCGCCAGTCGGGAACCTCCGGCTCGCCGTCGATCCTCAATGCATCACCGGAGGCGGCATCCGGTGGCGGCCTGGCATTACTCCGGACCGGCGACCGCGTGCGCATCGATCTCGCCAATCGGACGGCCGACATCCTGATTTCGGACGACGAATTGGAGCAGCGCAAATCAGCGCTCGCGGCAGCCGGCGGCTACAAGTACCCCGATCACCAAACGCCATGGCAGGAGATCCAGCGGGGCATTGTCGATGAGCTCTCGGAGGGCATGGTGCTCAAGCCAGCCCTCAAATACCAGCGCATCGCCGAAAGCAAGGGCATACCGCGCGACAACCACTAGAGAGGTTGCGCGTTGCGACAGGAGGCCAACGTTTGGAGGAGTTGTGAACAAATCTTCGGGCTGTGCCGCGTTCGACGAAGAACTTTTCAGCATTGCAGAGCTTTGCCGCGCGCCCATCAATTCCTCCGCCGACCTCAAAAGCATGCTCGAGGCCGTCCATGCGCGGGCCTTCGCGGTTGATTTCGCACGCTACAACTGTGAGCGCCTGAAAACATCGGCGCCAGAGCTACTTGATGACTTCTATGATCTGCGCCTTGGTCTGCGCGATCGGATCGGTGAGTGGCGTCGGCAGGGCTTCATGACGCCTCGCGCCGAAAAGGGTCTGCGCGATTCGTTTCGGGCCCTGCGCAACTCGACCGATCTGATCGGTGAACTCATGATCGGGTTTCGCCGCGCCTCATCGAGTAAGTCGCATCGCGTGGCATTTTCGCGCCGGAGCGGCGGCACGCTGTTCCATCCGAGCCTGCGCGGTGAGGCGAGCGTGCCGTTCAGGTCCGGCGACATCATCGTGGTGCGCGGCACGATCCACAACTCGGCGGCGATCGCGCGGATCGGGGATGTCGATTCACAATTTTCGCATGCAGCCATCGTCTACATTGATCCTGGCGGCCGGCAGTACGCTGTAGAGTCATTGATCGAGCAAGGCGCGGTGATATCGAGCCTGCATAGCGCACTCGCCCACAACCTTGGACGTACCGTCGTCTTTCGTCATCCTGACGCCCGGCTGGCGCAGGAGGCGGCCAAGTTCATATTCGATCATGTGCGCCAGTCCCGCAGCCTGTTCGCGCGGCGTATTCCATACGACTTCTCGATGGAGCTTCAGGGCTACGACAAGCTGTTCTGCTCAAAACTCGTCCGTCAGGCTTACGACTATGCGAGCAACGGCCGCTTCGTGATGCCGGCATTCAGGACACGTTTCGATAATGCACCGGCAGAATTCCTCGAACAGATCGGCGTTACGGCGCGCACTACGATCGCGCCCGGCGATCTCGAACTTGAACCGGACCTGCTTGCCATTGCGGAATGGCGCGATTTCGAGCGGACTTCGCAAATCCGCCTGCATGATTTCATTATGGACAAATTGTTCGAGTGGATGAGCGAGCGGGATTATGCATTCCGTGAGACGTTTTGGATCAACGCTCTAAGTCGGCTTGGGCGGGCCAGTGCTTACATTCCCTGGCCGGTGAACGCGCTCGTCGGCCTGTTCGGCATTCCCAGAGTTCCGATGAACATGCAGCGCAGCACGATCTCTGCAATTGCCATGCTGCACGCGACGGCCGAGCCGCTTTACAAGGCGCTCAGCCAGCTTGAGCGCCGGTCGATTGCCGAGCGCGGCCATCCCTTGCACCCGCGGGAAGTTCTCGATCATCTCGAAGCGATCCGGGACAAGAGGCCGGGGCGCATCGGGCTCTTGCAGCCGGCTTGATGGTTGCTGGATTTAATGAATTTGTATCGTGATCGTATGTTCCGCCGGCCGGGTTGTTCAAGCCGGGCGCGGGTTGCGCCTCGCAGCGAGGCAACTCGAAATATTGCATAAACCACTTCGTAATAGACGTTTCATTGATCTACGGCGAGCGGCTCTGCATTAATCGCATTTTAAAACAAAAAACTTGATCTGTTACGGGTAGAACCCAGTTCCATCGTCTTAGATCGGAATGTCGACCCATGGTCAAACTGCTCACCACGTTTTCTCGCAACGATAGGGGCTCGATTGCCGTATTATTTACGGTCGCTCTGACGCTGATTTGCGCGTGTGTCGGCGGTGCCGTCGACTTTGCCCGATACTCGAGCGCGAAGAGCCAGACCGTGGCAGCGGTCGACGCGGCGGTTCTGGCTGGTGCGAGAACACTGTTGTTGGGCGGCGATTCATTGGCAGCTGTATCGGCTGCAACGACCTACTACAATGAGAACGTCACCAGCCGTTTTGGCACCGTGAACGATACAGTCTCGTTTCAGACAACACAGAACGATACCGTTATGACGGGCAGTGGCAGCGCCGATCTGCCGACAACGTTCCTGCGGGTCGTGGGCATTGAGACCTTGCCGTTGATTTCCGAGCCAGCGGCAAACTTTCCACGTGCCCAGATCAACGGCACAGGCGGAAATATCGAAGTTTCGGTGATGCTCGATCTGACAGGCTCGATGTGTAATGACGGTAAGGGCCCATGCACGACGGGCGTCAAGATCGACGCGCTCAAGACAGCGGCCAAGGACCTGGTCAACATCGTCGTCAGGGACGATCAATCGACATACAAATCGCGCGTGGCACTGGTGCCGTTCGCGCGCCACATCCGTGTCGCACCCAACGGTCAGGGCGCCGGTATCATGAAGGCATTGACCGACCTCGATGCAACCTGGAGCGGTTGGACGGAAAAATGCACCAACTATGTGCTTGTCGGTACGGGCGCTGAAGGAAACGAGGAGTGGGATTGCACAAGCTACGTGCTGGAGCAGGCGACGGATTGGAAGATCCGTCCGTGTGTGACCGAGCGCTTTTTCGAGAACCCTTACGGCATCGACATCACTGATGATGCGCCGGGCAATAATGTCTGGCTCAACGGCTATGAGGGCCGTCGCCGGCCTCTGAGCAACGACAGCGCAAGCAATCCGCCGACGTCCGGTCTTGGTGCGACGTCAACTGATCCGGCGGAACACTATAACTACCACGAGAACGGCTACTGCGGCGCTGCCGAGGAAAATGAACTCGTACCCCTGTCGTCGGACAAGACCGCGATCAATGCCAGGATAGATGCCTTCATGGCGGAACATCAGACCGCTGGCGCGCTGGGGACTGCGTTTGCCTGGTACATGCTGTCGCCAAACTGGAACACGATTTGGCCGACCGGCGGCGCCGACCCCTATGCCAATATGACGATGACGCTGCCGAGCGGGGCACCGAAGTTGCGCAAGGTCGCGATCCTGATGTCGGACGGGGTCTATAACTCGTACCGCAGCTGGGAGGATCAGGACCAGCAGGAGGTTTCCAACTACGCCAAAGCGGTGTGCACCGCCATGAAGGCTGCAGGCATCGAGATCTTCACCGTTGGGTTCGACCTCGATTCATTGCCGGCGGCGGAGCAGGCTATCGCCCTCGACACGCTGCAGTCGTGCGGTACCGACATCGAGCACTTCTACAACACCCTCGATGCTGGCGAATTGCAGACCGCGTTTCGCGACATTGCCGTCAAGTTGTCGACTATCGCGCTTACTCAGTAATGAATGAAGTTGTGGCAAGCCGTTGGCCGGCCCGCCGCCCATGCCATCACGGCATCGGCAGCGCTTCGTGCTCGCGCAGCATTTCGCCGGTCTCGACGTCCATCTCCATCAGCTTGACGCGATAACCCCACAAGTGCGCGACATGCAAGAGCGTGCGGTCGCAAAGTTGCTTGTCGAGCAATACGCCGTTGCGCACGTAGTGGTGCAGGACCAGGCGGCGGCCGCCCGACAGGTCGGCGCTGACGACCTGGATGTCGGGGTCGGTGACCGAGGTGTTGTATTGTTCTGAGAGCTTGCGGCGTACCTCGCGGAAGCCGATCTCGTCGTGAATTGCCTCGACCTGCATGAAGGGCGACTCGGCGCGGTCGTGAATGTGGAACAGGCGGAAATCGCGCATCACTTTGGGCGACAGGTATTGCAGGATGAAGCTGTCGTCGCGGTATTCAGCCCAGGCCGTCTTCAAGGTGCCGAGCGGATCGCCATTGCCGGCGATGTCCGGGAACCAGTCGCGGTCTTCGTCCGTTGGTTCGAGACACATGCGCTGGATGTCGCGCATCATGGCAAAGCCGAGCGCGTAAGGGTTGATGCCGCTGTAGAAGCGTTCCTCGAAGCGCGGCTGGAAGACGACGGAGGAGTGTGAATGCATGAACTCCAGCATCGCGCCTTCGGTGATCTGGTCGCGATCGTAGAGGATGTTCATGATCTCGTAGTGACAGAACGTGGCACAGCCCTCGTTCATCACCTTGGTCTGGCGCTGCGGATAGAAATACTGCGCCAGCATGCCTGCACGATGCGCGAGCAGTTCGCGTTGCCACTCCTCGAGTTTTGGGCGCATGCTTTTCGAGGAAGTAGAGAAGGTTTTCCTGCGGCAGCTTGAGGCTCTCCGCCTCCAACTCGAATTCAGGCGGGCGTCAGACCTTCGGAGTTGAGCTCCGATGCAGGCTTGGCGAACGCGGCACCGTGCGCCAGAGATCTCGTTGTAGGTCGCTTCCTCGTATTCGATCCGCGCGCGCCTGGCGGCTCGACTTGTCGCGCGCCGGTTTGTGAGCGCTAGCGGACCGGGTGGCGGCTGATCCCCTGGTTCATCAGCGCGTGTGCCGAATCGAGCACGCCTCGACCGCCTCGACAGGCCGTACCTTCTCCTCGCACTCCGCGACGTACTCCTTGGCAAACGTCAGATAGTCGAGGATCGATGCCTCGGCGTCGGTCCACTGCTGGAACAGGTAGTTGTTCTTGAAGAAGTGATTGTGGCCCATGGCGGCGTGCGCCATGACGAGGACCTGCATGGTCATGGAGTTCTCTTCCATGATGTAGTTGATGCAGGGGTCGGAGTTGATCACGAGTTCGTAAGCGAGCGCGCGCGCATGCCCTTGCGGTAGGCGTTTCCTTCGCGCGCGAAATGCTTACCGAACGACCAGTGCCGGTACATGTTCGGCATGCCGATCGAGGCATAGGCATCGAGCATCTGCTCGGCGCGGATCACCTCGAGCTGGTTGGGATAGATGTCGAGGCCCATGTCGCCGACGCCGATCTCGTGGATGGCGTCGTAAGCGCGATTGACGAGCGCAAAATCCCACTCGGGGCCCTCGTAGAGCAGCTTGGAGCGTGTGCTCGGCTTGGCCGTGCGGGAACGGCTGCGCTTTGCGGCCGGCTTGGCTTTCGTCTTTGTTTTGGGCTTGGTCGTTCTAGCCATTTCGGCCTTTCCGGACGTTGATCCCAATGTTTGCCATACGTCGCGACGTCCTCGCCGGCGTCAGGTCTCAGTCGGGCTGAAGAGTTCGCGGAACACGGGATAGATCTCGCCGGGGCCTGAGACACGCCGCATTGCGAAGTTGGCATGTTCATCTTCTAGCGTCTCATAGCCGGACCAGACAACACTGAGGAACGGCGACAAGTGGTCGTCGGAATAGACCTCGATGTAGGCGTAGTACTGGCAGATCGGCAGAATGTCGGTCTCGAGCATCGACATGCAGCGGTCCATGTCGTCGTCGAAGTTGTGGCCGTCCGAGGCCTGGGCGGCATAAATGTTCCAGTCATCGACCGGGTAGCGCTCGCGCACAACGCGCAGCATTTCATCGAACGCCGATGAGATCACTGTGCCACCCGTCTCGGTCGCTCTGAAGAAGGTTTCCTCATCGACCTCCTGGGCCTGTGTGGTGTGGCGGATGAAGACGATGTCGACTTCCGCGTAGTGGCGGGTCAGGAACAGATGAAGCAGCATGAAGAAGCGCTTGGCCAATTCCTTGAGCTCCTCCGTCATCGATGCAGAAACATCCATCAGGCAGAACATCACCGCCTGCGTCCGCGGCTTCGGCCGGCGTTCGTGGCGGTTGAACCTGAGGTCGAGCGGATCGATGTAGGCAACCACCTTGCGCAGGTGCAGCAGATGGCGCAGGCGATCGCGTAAAGCTTCGAGGCGGACGCTGTCGACTGGCTGCTTCTCCTCCTCGCGCGCGATCAGCGCTTCGAGTTCGTCGATCTCCGCCTGGCGCGGACGGCGCAGCGCAATGCGACGCGCGAGCGAATTGCGCATCGTGCGCACATGGTTGAGCTTTGCCGGCGGCCCGTCGGTGGTGAACCCGGCGCGCATCGGTTCGGCCGCCTTGATCTGCTTGAGTTTGGCCTTGACCAGATTGGGCAACTGCAGCTCTTCGAAGAAGATGTCGAGGAACTCTTCGCGCGACAGGGAAAACACGAAGTCGTCCTGACCCTCGCCGTCAGCCGAGCCCTTCTGGCCGCGCCCGCCACGCCCGCTTTCAGGCTTGCGAATGACATCGCCCGGTGAGAATTCGCGGTTGCCGGGCAGCACAAAGTCACGCTCGCCGGCGTCGCGGCCGAGCCCGAAGGTCGGCTCGCGCAGGCTTTTCGAGCGGATCCGCACGTTCTCGCCGCCATCGACGTCGCTGATCCGCCGCTTGCGCAGCGACTCGCGAACCGCCTCACGTATCTCAGCCTTCGCCCGGCGCAAAAAGCGCTGACGGTTACCCAGGCTCTTGGCCTTCGGATTGAGACGACGGTCGACGATATGCATGAGATTGAGGTTTCAGGTTTTAGGTTTCAGGGTTCAGGAAAGTTTTCAGTTTTCAGTGTTCAGTGTTCAGAAAGCCTGCCGGCTCTGAAACCTGAACACTGAAACCTGAAACCTCATTATCCCGATTTCTTGACGCGCATGTACCATTCGACGAGGCGGTGGACCTGGCGCGGCGTGTAGCCCCGGGCCACCATGCGCTGCACGAATTCCTCGTGCTTCTTCTCCGTGTCGCTGTCCTGCTTGGCGCCGAACGAGATCACCGGCAGTAGGTCTTCGACCTGGGAGAACATCCGTTTTTCGATAACGTCCCGGATCTTTTCGTAGCTCGTCCAGCTCGGGTTCTTGCCGGCGTTCTTGGCACGGGCCCGAAGCGAAAACTTGACGACCTCGTAACGGAAGTCCTTCGGGTTGGCGATCCCGGCCGGCTTTTCGATGCGCGAGAGTTCCTGGTCGAGCAGCTGGCGGTTCATCAGCTGGCCGGTGTCCGGATCCTTGAAGTCCTGATCCTCGATCCAGCTGTCGGCGTAAGCGACATAGCGGTCGAACAGATTCTGGCCGAAGTCGTGGTAGCTCTCGAGATAGGCCTTCTGGATTTCGTTGCCGATAAACTCGGCATAGCGCGGTGCCAGTTCCTCCTTGATGAACTCGACGTAGCGGTCTTCCGTCTCCTCGGGCAATTGCTCGCGCCGGATCGCCTGTTCGAGCACGTACATCAGGTGCACCGGGTCGGCGGCAACCTCCTTTGTGTCGTAGTTGAAGGTCTCCGACAGCACCTTGTACGCAAACCGGGTCGAGGTACCGTCCATGCCTTCGTTGATGCCCGCGGCATCGCGGTATTCCTGGATCGTCTTGGCGTTGGGATCGCTGTCTTTCAGACTTTCGCCGTCATAGATCCTGAGCTTCGAGAACAGGCTCGAATTCTCGTGCTCTTTGAGGCGCGTGAGCACCGAGAACCGGGCCAGCATCTCGAGTGTACCCGGTGCGCACGGCGCGTCGATCACCTCGCTCGCCTGCAAGAGCTTCTCATAGATCTTCTGTTCTTCGGAAATGCGCAGGCAGTAGGGCACCTGGATTACGCAGATGCGATCGAGGAAGGCTTCATTGTTCTTGTTCGAGCGGAAGCTCTGCCATTCGCTTTCGTTCGAGTGCGCGATGATGATGCCCTGGTAGGGCAGAGCGCCAACGTTCTCGGTGCCGACATATGTGCCGTCCTGCGTTGCCGTCAGCAGCGGGTGCAGCATCTTGATCGGCGCCTTGAACATCTCGACGAACTCGAGCAGGCCCTGTGTCGTGCGGTTGAGGCCGCCCGAGTAGGAATAGGCATCGGCATCGTTCTGGCCGAAGAACTCGAGCTTGCGAATGTCGACTTTGCCGACCAGCGAGGAGATGTCCTGGTTGTTCTCATCGCCCGGCTCTGTCTTGGCGACGCAGTCCTGGCGCAGGCGCGAGGGATAGAGCTTGACGACCGAGAACTTCGAGATGTCGCCGCCGAACTCGTCGAGACGCTTGACCGCCCATGGGCTCATGCGCCCGGTCAGCTTGCGCGTTGGAATGCCGTAGCGCTCTTCGATCACGTTGCCCATCGAGGCCGGATCGAACAGGCCGAGCGGGCTTTCGTAAATCGGGCTGATTTCATCGCCGGCTTTGAGCACGTAAACCGGGCAGGTCTCCATCAACTCCTTGAGGCGTTCGGCCAGCGAGGATTTGCCGCCGCCAACCGGGCCTAAGAGATAGAGGATCTGTTTGCGCTCTTCGAGGCCTTGGGCTGCATGGCGGAAGAAACTGACGATCCGCTCGATGGTCTCTTCAAGGCCGTAGAAATCCTTGAAGGCCGGATAGATCTTGATCGTCCGGTTCATGAAGATGCGGCCGAGGCGCGGGTCTTTTTGCGTATCGATGACTTCCGGCTCGCCGATAGCCGTGATCATTCGCTCCGCGGCGCCTGCATAGAGCGAGGCATCCGTGCGGCACTGCTCCAGATAGTCCTTGAGAGACATTTCGGACTTCTTCTGGGCATCATAAGTTTCGGCGTAGATGTCGAAGAGTTCGGTTGCAGTGGTCATGGTCTCGTCTCGCTCGCGCTATCATCTGCTGCTCGACGAGGCATACTGCCTGGCTTCTCTGGCTGGTTCGGTCTGTCAGGTGGGCAGCCTCTTCAGGGCCGCTAATGCTTCTCCACCGACCGCCACGTCGAGTTGCTCATAATACCATACCCTTTACGTGATGACGCATCGATAGAATTCCAATGGCTGCTTGCGTTGCGCCATACCGGCAGGGCATCCGGTCAATGAAGGTAATGATCGGATCAGGCGTTTTTTCGTCCAGATCGCAGCATGCACTGATTCGCTGGCGAAAGGATAAATCGTCGCATAATGGGCAAGTCGAGCATAACGATGCATTGCGACCCCATATTGAGGCGATGACAGGATTGAATTCCCCCAGCGTTGGGCCGGTTGATTGACGGTTCAAGGCCATCGTTTCGAGGGTCCTTGTCAGCGTTCACAGACGACATTTTTACCGGTTGCAATGTCGTTCAAGCCACAGTTTGCCTTAATGCAGGAGGCTCAGTACCGACAGCAGCAAGACCCGCTTCCGCTCGGTCGGATATCGCACCAGAGCGTTTCGTCTCAGGCGATGCTGCGATAGGTTGCCCGGCCGAATGCAACAATGCCTGGAACCGCCGATGGCCCCGCCGCTGCTCACGCTGACCGACATCCGTTTGACCTTCGGCGGCACGGCGCTGTTCGACGGCGTCGATCTCACTATATCCGCCGGTGACAGGATCGGTCTTGTCGGGCGCAACGGTTCGGGCAAATCGACCTTGCTGAAAATCGCCGCCGGTCGCATCGAGGCCGATGGCGGCACCCGCTTTTGCCAGCCGGGCGCGCGCGTGACCTACCTCGCGCAGGAGCCTGATTTCGGCGCGTTCGAAACCGTGCTCGATTTTGCAAAGTCTGGTCTCGACGACGAGCATGGTGCCTATCGTGCCCGGCTCCTGCTGCATGAACTCGGCCTTGGCGGTGACGAAAGTCCGGCGCAGATATCAGGCGGGCAGGCGCGCCGCGCTGCAATCGCTGCCGCACTGGCGCCGGAGCCCGATGTCATCCTGCTTGATGAGCCTACCAATCACCTCGATCTGCCGGCTATCGAATGGCTCGAGCGCGAGTTGAAACAGCTCGGCGCAGCATTCGTCATGATCAGCCACGACCGCGCTTTTCTCAGCGCGCTCACAAACCAAACCGTGTGGCTTGATCGCGGCCGCTCGCGCGAACTCGCCCAGGGCTTTGCCGCCTTCGAGGCCTGGCGCGACGAGATCTTCGAGAAAGAAGAGGCCGAACGCCACAAGCTCGACCGCAAGATTGTGCGCGAGGAAAAGTGGCTGCACGGCGGTGTGACGGCGAGACGCAAGCGCAATGTCAGGCGCGTTGCCGAGCTGGCCGAATTGCGCAAACAGCGCCAGGAGACGCGCGGCGTCACGGGCAACGTGCGCATGGAAGTCAGTACCGGCGGCGTGACAGGCAAGCTCGTCATCGAAGCCAAAAGCGTATGCAAGGCATTTGGCGGTCATGAACTACTGAATGACTTCTCGGTCCGCATCACGCGGGGCGATCGTGTTGCCATTGCCGGGCCGAACGGCTCGGGCAAGACGACGATGCTCAATGTCCTGACGGGAGAACTGGAGCCGGACAGCGGCAGCGTGCGCCACGGCACCAACCTCGAAATCGCCACCCTCGAACAATCGCGCCTATCGCTCGACCCGGCGACGAGCCTCGCCGATACACTCACCGGTGGCCGCGGTGACAGCGTCACCGTCAACGGCCGCGCGCGTCATGTAGCAAGCTACCTGAAGGATTTCCTGTTTGCTCCCGAGCAAATGCGCTCGCCGGTTGGCGCGCTTTCGGGTGGCGAACGGGCGCGGCTCATGCTGGCCCGCGCCTTCAGTCGACCGTCGAATGTCCTGGTGCTCGATGAGCCGACCAACGATCTCGATCTCGAAACCCTCGATCTTTTGCAGGAACTGGTCAGCGATTATCCGGGCACTGTTCTGCTGGTCAGTCACGACCGCGACTTTCTCGATCGGACGGCAACCAGCGTGATCGCGCGCGATAGCTCGGACCGCTGGCGGGAGTATGCCGGGGGATATTCGGACATGATTGCACAGCGCCGGGATGATACCGCGTCTCGGTCAGTTGTTCCCGTCAGCAAGGTGCAGCGCACTGGCCGGGACCAGCCGGCCAAACAGAATGAACGCCCAAAGGCGGCGGAGCGGCAAGGACGAAAGATGTCCTTCAAAGACAAGCATGCGCTCGCAACGCTGCCCGATCGCATTGGCGAACTTGAAGATGAAATCGGCAAGCTATCGGCACAACTTAACGATCCGGATCTTTACAATCGGGATCCGGATCTGTTTGCTTCGACGACCAGCCGCCTTGGCGAACTCGAGGAGGAAAAGCGCGCTGCCGAAGACCGCTGGCTCGAACTCGAGATGCTCAGAGAGGAACTCGAAGGATAGCGTGAGCACGGTCCCTGGTCAGGTCAGGCCCTTGGTGATTGGGCAACCTTGTTCGAGCCTGCCGGCTTGGCTGGCGGCAGCATCGGGCGCAGATCGTGGCCGCCACCCTTTTCGATGACCTCGGCTTCCGCCTTGCGTCCCTGCAGGCGCAGCACGAGAGCCAGGTTCTTGGACACCTTTGCGCGGGCCATGGGGCTGTATGATGCCCGGCGCAAGAGCGACTCGGCTCGCTTCAGATTGCCGTTGCCGGCCTCCGCCATCGCCAGGTTGTTGAGCACGGAAGGGTTGGAGGGCGCCAGCTTGTTGGCTCGCTCGAACATCTTCACCGCCTCGCCATACTTGCCAAGTTTGGCAAGGGCCGCACCGCGAGCGGAAACGATCCGCCAATCGGGCTGTGACGCATCATCGGCGATGGCGAGCAGCTTGTTGGAAAGCTCGATCTGACCGGCGCCAAGCGCAAGGCGGCCATACTCGGAAGCGAGTTCACGATCATTGCCGTGCAGCACGGAAGCCTGTTGAAGTACGAGCAGCGCCTGCTTGTGCTGGCCGGCTGCCTTCAGGTTCTTGGCGTAGTTGAGGGCTGCCTTCTTGTCCGTCGGCTTGGTTGCAAAAGCCCGGCCCCAGTAGTTGATCGCTTTGGTGAGATCACTGCGATCGCTGGTGCTCATGTTGGCGCGATCTTCCTTCGTCGCACCGGCCAGGGCAAGCTTTTGATCACCGCTGGCCAATTCGGGTGTTTGCGAACAGGCGCCGAGCGTCAGCCCGAGCACGGCAATGCCGAGAAGACGAGTTGCGGAACGGCCGTTGTAGGCTTCGCTGCGTTCAGCGATGGTCATGATAATTTCCCTTTGAGCGAACGCATACTTACCTATTGCCGGTTGTCACTGTCTGATACACTCATCAACAAAGTCTTAAGGGCACGAGCTTTTTCATGCTCTTTAACCGGGACATGGAGAACGATGAGCCAGCTGACGCTGCCCGATATCGGGGCTGCCTTCGCACCTGACGATGCGCCTGCAACTTCCGCCATTCCGATTCATGCCGTCTCCGGTGATGATGCGTTAGCGGCGCTGGATCTGACGCCGGCCCAAAGGCAGTGGATCGAAGCCAACGGCTTCGCGGGCAAGGCCAAATCGCGGGTACTGGTGCCGGGTGACGATGGCGCCATCGCCGCCATCCTCTTTGGTCTCGGCGCGAAAGAAGCCGGTGAGCCCTGCGGTCCGGCCGATCTGCTGCTTGGTGATCTCGTGAAACACCTGCCTCACGGCAACTATCGTCTCGCCAGCGGCTGGACGGATCGCCAACTCGCCGGCATCGCCTGGGGGCTCGGTGCCTATCGTTTCAGCGCGCATAAAACCGGCAGCAAGACAGAGCGCGCCAGGCTCGTCCTCAACGATGCCGCTGACAGGCGCCGCGTCCGCCAGATCGTGCGCTCCGTCTGGCTTGGGCGCGAGATGATCAACACGCCGTCGAACGCCATGGGGCCCGATGAATTGGAAGGCGCGGCCCGTCTGGTCGCCGATGCGCACGGTGCAGTCTGCGATGTGACGGCGGGTGATGCCCTGCTGGAACAAAACTTTCCGCTGATCCATGCGGTCGGGCGTGCGAGTGCGCGGGCGCCGCGCCTGATCGATGTCACATGGGGACGCGCAGATGCACCGCGGGTGACGGTGATCGGCAAGGGTGTGTGCTTCGATACCGGTGGCCTCGATCTGAAGCCGGCGAGCGCCATGCTGCTCATGAAGAAGGACATGGGCGGAGCTGCAGCTGCGCTGTCGCTGGCCGACATGATCATGGGGCTCGAGGTCGACGTCCGCCTGCGCCTGCTGATCCCGGCCGTCGAGAACAGTGTGGCGGGCAACGCCTTCAGGCCCGGTGACATCATCAAATCACGCGCTGGTCATACGGTGGAGATCGGCAACACGGATGCCGAAGGCCGCCTCGTGCTGGCCGATGCGCTGGCCCTTGGCGACGAGGACGAGCCGGGCCTGATGATGACATTTGCGACGCTGACGGGAGCTGCCCGCGTGGCGCTTGGCCCGGACCTGCCGCCTTGCTTTGTCGACGACGATGATCTGGCGGCCGCGATCCTGTCGGCCGGTCTCGCCGTCGGTGATCCGGTTTGGCGCATGCCGTTCTGGGCTGGCTATAACGCCATGCTCGACAGCCCCAACGCGGATTTCAACAATGTCTCGGACGGGCCTTTCGCTGGTGCGGTTACCGCTGCACTCTTCCTGAAACGCTTCGTGAAGCAGGCGCGCCATTACGCGCACTTCGACATCTACGGCTGGCGCCAGGCCGCAAGGCCGCTGGGCCCGAAGGGCGGCGAGCCGCATGTGGCGCGCACCATGCTCGACGTGATCACCAAGTTCGCCGCCAAGGGTCCAGGGGCATAAGTCCCTGGTCGGGGAGTTTGAGGGGGCGAAGCTCCCTCATGAATCGCCGCTGAGCGGCGATACGTAAAGAACGCTGTCCTTAACAATCCTGCAAAAGGGCGTTGGCCCTTTTGAAACCCGGTTGCTTGGAACTGAACCATGAGCGATGAAGCACCGCTGGACCGGCGCCGCTATGCCTATCGAAAGGATCTTGCCGCGCGCGGGCTCGAGGGGCGTGTCACGGCAAAGCGGTACGTCGATGGCGTGCCATATCATGTGATAGAGACAATCGCGCCGGTTCGCCCGGAGCCGAAGGAAGAGTGCGATCTCGATACCGAAGCGCTGGCCGGCGAAGCGGTCGACGTGTTCGACATCGCCGATGGCTGGGCCTGGTGCCAATTGGCTGGCGATGGATACGTCGGCTATCTCCCCGCCGATACGCTCGCCGAAGGAGCGCCGGCGCGTCCGACGCATCGCGTCAAGGCCCTTGCCACGTTTGCCTACGCCGAGCCGACCGCTCGTTCACGGCCCACGTGCACCGTACTGTTTGGCTCATCGGTGGCCGCTGTCGCCGAGCGGGGCGACTTCATCGAGCTGAAAGGTGGTGGCTTTATCGGCACTCGCCATGCCGAACCGGTTGGTACCAGCGAACCCGACTACGTTGGGACAGCGCATCTGTTTCTGGGCACGCCCTACCTATGGGGTGGCAAGTCGGTGCGCGGCATCGATTGTTCCGGGCTCGTGCAGCTTGCCCTCACACGGGCGGGTATCGTCTGTCCGCGCGATACCGATATGCAGCTTGCCGAATTACCCGGCGACATCGACTTCGACGGCGAACTCACCGGCCTGTGCCGTGGAGACCTCGTCTATTGGCCGCGCCATGTCGGCATAATGATCGATGCGACCCACATTATTCACGCGAACGGCACGACGATGTCGACCATCGTCGAGCCGGTATTTGAGGTCGCACAACGTTCGCGTGGCGACGGGCCAGTTGCAACCGCGGTCAAGCGGTTGGGTTGGGCTACGGGCAAAGAGGCCGGGAAATAAATGGCGTGCTTGCTGCTTACCAGCTGCCGCCACCACCACCATCACCACCAAGCCCGGACTGACTGTTAATAAAGCTCTCGGCCCAATTGCCCCTTTCGTCTTCGGACGAATTGGCACGCCGGGTCTGCCTTGCGGGCCGAGTGGCCGTGGGCTCAGGCTTTGCAGCGGACTGGGCAGTCGCGGCTGGTGCCGGAGGCGGGCGCACGGCAGCCGGCACTGGCGCAGGGTTGGACCGACAGACCTGACCAGGCGCCTTGCGCAGCGCACCCAGCAGCGCCGGGCCGGCGACGGCAAGCTGGCTCTGCAGTCCGGCAAACCGCACGAACTGGTTGGCAGCGCCCTGCGTTTGCGGTCCCCAGACACCGTCGATCTGACCGGGCAGGCAGCCGACGCGCATGAGTTCGGCCTGAATGACCATGATCTCGCCGCGTGTCGGGAAGGCTGCCACGGGCGGCCGGGCTCTCGGGATCGAGGCCGTGACCGTCGGGCTCGTTGCCGGTTGGGTCGAGCGTGCCGGTGCTGGCGGGGCCGGCTTGGCCGGCTGCAGCATCGTCTTGGCCTGCTCTTCGGCCGATGCCTGATTTGACGTACCGCGCAGTGCTGCAAGGCGCTGCTCGGCATTCGCGCGATGTGGACTGTCGGGATAACGCTTGATGAACATTTCGAAAAGGTCGGGCAGCGATGAGTCCTTGATTGTTCGCCAGAACCGATCATCGGGATTGACGGGGCCGCTTTGGGCGAGCTGCATTAATGGCTTTGTCGCGACTTGCGGAGGCACGTTCGCGACGTTTCCGGCCCACGCCGCACTTGTCGTCACCAGGCCCATCACGACCGTGGTGCAGAATAATCGTTTTTCAAACGTCACCATTTTTCCAGTCCTCCAGTCGAGCACCGTTTCGGCAAACGCGCCACCAGTTATCCGGCAATACCGGTGCAATGCGGCAATAAACTGCTGCCAGTCGATCATCATATTCACAGCAGGTCAAATCGCGGCCGTCCCTTGAGCCATTTCTGTCGTGCCAGGCTGATCAGTGCGCCATCGATGTCGCCGCTTCGGGCGAGCTGGCTCGCGGGCTGGTTGATCTTGGCCAGTCCGCTGAGTGTCATTGGTCCGATTTGTCCGTCGATTGCGCCACTGTAGGCGCCTTCGCTTTTCAGGAACTGCTGGATGGCGCGAAGCTTTTCAGGGCCCGAGATCTCGGAATAGGCACGGCGCGCGATTTCAGCGGAACCGTGCTGATCGAGCACGACGGCCAGGCCATAATAAAGGGCCGCGGCTGCCCTGTCCGGCGGGCCGGCCTCGCCCTTGTAGGCGATCCAGGCCCGGTTGTTTGCGGCATGGCCGCTGCCGCGCCAAGCAGCGATCTCGTACCAGGAGGCGGCGAGGCCGATGTTCTTTTCAGTGCCCCAGCCGTTGTAATACATGCGCCCGATGTTGTTGGCGGCTCGTGGGTGGCCGCCGCGATGAGCGCGCACGAAGAGCGTCAGTGCTTTCTCGTAATCTTTCGGCACGCCGTCACCGTTGAGGAACACGAGAGCGAGATTGTTGAAGCCGTAGATGTCGTTGCGCAGCGTGGATGCGCTGAAGTAGGTGACCGCCCGGTTGGCGTTCTTCTTGACGTTGTCGCCACGCCGGAAGATGGCGCCAAGCTCGTTCATGGCGAACGTGTGGCCCATTTCGGCGGCCTGCAACATCTTGGCAAGGCCTTCTTCGCGGTCGACCTTGACGCCGCGGCCATAGAACATCAGCTTGCCGAGCGAATGCAGACCGTAAGGGTCACCCTTGACGGCGGCCTTTTCGAAGTAAGCCGCTGCAAGCGATAGGTCGACGTCGACGCCGGCGCCATATTCATACATCTTGCCGAGCTTGTGATAGGCGCGGATATGGCCTTGCTTGGCGGCCAATTCGAAGAGCTGGCGCGCCTTGTCGGCATTGCCGGCGGCGTATTCGGCGCGCGCGTACTGGAAGATGAAGCGCGGCACTGCCGGGTGATCGGCGCTGGCAGCGAGGCAGATCGCCCGGGCCGTGCCGGGCTGGATCTCGTTGGCCAGCACGCCGTCGCCGACACCTTGCAGATCAAGCGGTTCGCCGGCTGCCAGATCGCATGGGTGCAATTTGACGTCGGTCGACAGCTTGACCGTGCCGAGTTCCTCGCCAAGCCTGTCGAGCACGTGCAATTCGATCGATTGCTTTTCCTTCGGCGCGACCGAAACGCCGTAGGCCAGCTGTGATAGCGCACCGATGTCGATCCGGTCGCCGATGCTGAGCGTGCGGTCGCTAAGCTGTAACTGGCCGGCCGACGGGGCCGCGGCGAGTTTGAGGCAGTGGTGGCAGGCTTTCGCCGCGTCGTCAGGCACCGTGAGCTGCAGCGGCTGTGCACCGACGCCTGCAAAAATCGGCGGCAGTTTGTCGGCTTTGTCACGCAGCGCCGTCACCAACGCATCAGACAGGATGCTGCGCTGTGCTGGTTTGGCGGCAGGGGTGACAGCTCGTGGCGCATCGCCCGTTTGCGAGATGGCGAACACGATTGCGCCGGAGGCCGAATTGCCCCAGGCGTCGACAACCCGGTAGGGCGCGAGATGGACGCCGCCGGCTGCTGCATTGCCAGGCGCGTAGCGCAGTCCGCGCACAGCCGCGAGTTGATACTGTTCACCAACCTTGACGGGCTCATCTCCGGCATAAAGGCTGCCCGCATCCGGTAATTTGTCAAAGACGACTCGCGGCTTGCCGCCATCGGACGTCACCGGCTCGGGCAGGCCGACATCGACCATCTCCCGGCCTGCGGTCACCGTCACTTTGTGGATTGGCTCGACGATCGGCGCCGGTTTGGGGGCGAACAAGAAGAAGTCGTCGATCAACGACGAGTTTTCCCACGGGATCTGCTGGCCCGCGGTCGACGCCAGGACATCACGCCGGACACGGCTCAGAACCCGGCGGATGTCGATTGCCGGCGCCCTGGCATGAGAGACGAAGGCGCGCGTAAAGGGGCTCAAACCTCCCTTGCCGTCGAGTGCGATTGCGCCCGGTTCCGTCGAAAACGCGATCAGCGTGCCGGCACCGCCACTGATTGCAGCCAGGCCGTCACCGGAAGAGTTGGCCGAACGCGACAGCGGCGCCGATTGAAACAGGTTCTTGGATTTGAACGGATTGTCCCGGCAGGCGTCGAGAAAGACCAGACGGACCCGGCTGTTCTCGCGCATGTACTTCAGGATATGCGACAGGTTCATGGTCTCGACGTCGAGGTCGTAAGTCGACTCGACGCGTGCGCTGACCGGTATGATGTGATTGTGGCCGGCAACCTGCACGGCGTGGCCTGAATAATAGAGCAGGCTGACGCCGTCTTTTTCCATCGCGCCCAGGAATTGGCGGATCGATTTCTCGAGCGCCAGCTTGCCGAGGTCCTTGCCGATGAACACCTCGAAATTCGCTGCGCGTAACAACTCCGCGACCTTGTCGGCGTCGCCGTGTGGTGTGCGCAGTGGCGGAAGGTGCTTGTAATCGGCATTACCGATGACCAGCGCGATGCGCTTGGCCGCCCCGGCGCCGGAGACTCCCGCCAGAATGAACAACGATGCGAGCAGAACGAGTATCCGCGCCTGTAAGCTCATCCCTGTAAGCTCATCATTGCGATCCCGTGGCGAACTGCAAAAATCTTTAGATCACCGCATGATAGCTGTCAAAGCGGCTGCGAAACTGATTTTCACATTGTAGCATCAGTGTGGCCGATTGCAGCCGCAATCGGCGACCAACCGGCAACTTCACGGATTCTTGAGCATGCGCGGATAGGCGGCAGTGGCAACAGATTGGCTACATCATGCCGCCGGCGGCCGCTGTTTTGTCCTCGCCAGACTGGGCTGCGAAGATCGAGGTGTAACCGCCCGACCAGTCCGGCGGGATCTGGCAGGGGCGCGGATCATGCGCCGCCCAGCGGACCGCTTCGCCGCGCACGACTTCGTAGGCGTGCTCTGAAGGATCGGGATGCGGCGTATAGGCCTTGGCGTCGGCTGACGAGTAACAATTGAGCAGCAAGGGCCTGGGCATCGGCGACTTGCTCGACGGTGAATAATGCAGCGCCCGGCAGTTGTGGATCGTGATCGAGCCGGCCGGCCCGGTCAGATAGGCGACCTTCGACATGTCGACCTCGCCGGCGTCGCGCTCGTTGAGGCAGCCGGTCCAGTTACCCGCAGCGTCGTATTGATCATAGAGCGGACCGTTATGGGAGCCGGGTAATATCGCGAGCGGACCGTTGTTCATGTCGGTGTCTGCGAGATAACAGCCGATCGTGATGACGTTGTAGTTGGTGTGGGGGAAGAACTGGATGTCCTGGTGCCACTTGACGGTGTCGCTCTCGTCGAACCACTTGAAATTCAGCTTCGAGTGGTGGAACAGCACGTTGGGTCCGACGAGATCGGAGGCGACATCGGCCATCAGGCCGGACGCGAACCGCCAGTATGTATCGTGACGTTCATCGGGTCGCTTGAGGCGGCGCAGGACGGGCTTTTCGGCGGAGTGACCGGGTCCGATGTCGAAGATATTTCCGGCCACCGTTTCCTTGCGGCTGGCATCGACGAATTCATTGGTGACGTTGACGAGTTCGGCGATGATGTCTTTGGGCACCAGGCTTTCGACGCCGACGAATCCGTGTTCGAAATAGTGTTCGCGCTGGGCCTGGGTCAGGACGCGCGGCGCGTGGGCCAGGATCTCTTCGGGGGTCATGGTCGCTCACTCCTCAATGCATGTGCTTGTCGCCATCAAGGGGTGTCCAAAGGGCAAGGCCCTTTGGAGGGGTTGTCAGGGGCAACGCCCCTGACATATCGCCGTCAGGCGATGTGACCTCGATGCGCATGCTCGCTTGGAGCTAGCGTCGCAGATCACGGAATGCTGTGCAAGCAAGGCATTGGCTCACGCAGCCTGCGGCTCGGCACTCGCCTCGGGCGCAGACCTGTGGGCCGTCTCGTAAGGCAGTGCCAGCCAGGCCGGGCGTTCGTAGAGGAAGGCGAGTGATGTCGAGCGCAGCACCAGGTGCACGATCAGCGGGCTGACCAGTGCGACCAGCCAGACCGTGAGGGAGGCGAGGCCGACATCTGTAATCAGCCCCGTCTTGAGGAGGATGAGACGGGTGATCGCCATCGGAATCGTGAACGAGATGTAGAGCACGATCGAGTTGCGCCCGCAGTAGGCGATGAAGCGCGCGACGTTGAACTTCGAGAGCTGGCTGGCGATCATGATGATGGCGATTGCGCCCATGCCGCCGAGCGCAAGGGAGAGGCCTGGCAAGTCGGCCACGGTCTGCCAGCCTGCCAGCGGGCTCGGCGTAAAGGCAAGAATACCGTTGGCGAAGGCCCAGGCGAGCACAAGGCTGATCGATGCCCAGGTGTGCTGCGCGGCCCACTCGGCGAGCTTGAAGACATGCGGTGCGAGCAGATAGCCGGCCAGGAAGAACACGTAATAGTGCGCCGCGAAATGATCGATCGCGCTCCAGCCCGTAGCGATCGGCAGCGTGTGCAGGAGGGCTGCGCCGCCAAGCATGATCCAGGCTGGCACCTGTCGGAGCAGCTTGGTCACGATGAACATCAGCGGCAGCACGTAGATGAACCACAGTGTTGGGTAAGGGTTGATCAGGGCGTCGATCAGCTGTCCAGCATAGGCCTCGGCCGACAGACCGGAGGTTGCAGCGGTCTTGATAGCTGCCTGGACGATTGTCCAGAGCACGTAGAAATAGGCGAAATGAACCAGTTTCTTGTCGAGATAGTGCAGCCAGCCGCGGCCGATCGCATAAGACAGGAAGAGGCCTGAGAGCAGGAAGAAATCCGGCATCCGGAACGGCTTGGCATAGGCAACGACCCAATGCATGAAGCCGTGCTCGCCAAGCCCGGCAGCGCCGTAGGCTTCGCCGACCCCGAGCGTCGAGTGCATCATGACAACCAGCATGATGCAGATGCCCTTGGCATAGTCGAACCAGAGCACGTGGCCCTTTCGCTCGCCCGATCGGGCAGCAGGCCTGATTTGTGCCCTGCCGGAGGCAAGTGTCTCAATACGGAACATGCGGGCGACCTCGCGCACTGTTAGCCATAGGTGCGTGAGATCGATGCATCGAGCATGCCAGACGTTTGCCGATGCGCTCATTACGGAAAGTTCGCGCGGTGACGGGCATAGGACGCTGCGAATTCGGGTGCGAGTTGGCGTAGTCGCTCCATGTTGACGCGGCCCGAACGCGTCACGTAGTCGAACGCGAAGTCGAGCGGCGCGAGTTCCATCTTGTCCGCGAACCGGTCATACCAGGCAGCCGACGTATTGGCGGCGTCGACGATCTTGCGCGCAACCGGAATGCGCTCGGCCTCGAACGTGGCGAGTGCCCGGCCGAGATCGGCATGACTGGCCAGCGCCTCGGCCAGCGCAATCGCGTCCTCGATCGCCAGACGCGTGCCGGAGCCGATCGAGAAGTGCGCGGTGTGGGCAGCATCGCCGATCAGCACGCGATTGCCATGAACCCAGCGGTTGCACCACAGCCGGGGAAAGCGCCGCCACATCGACTGGTTGGTGATCAGGGCAGCGGACCCAAGCGTTTCGCGAAAGATTTCGGCACATTGCGCGGCGGACTGCGCCTCGTCCATGGCATCGAAGCCGTAAGCCTTCCAGGTTTCATGCGTGGCTTCAACGATGAAAGTGCTCATTTCCGGCGTGTAGCGGTAGTGGTGTGCGTTGATCGCTCCTTGCGGGGTTGCGACAAACGTCTGGGTCAACGTCGCAAACGGCTTGTTCGTCCCGAACCAGGCAAATCGGTTTTCGAAGTATTCGAGTGTCTCTCCAAATGCCTCCGGCGTGGCCTGGCGCACGACCGAGTTCAGGCCATCGGCACCGACGACGAGGTCGGCATCGAGCGCCTCGAGATCGGCGATGCGCCGGCCGAAGCGCATCTCGACACCGACATCGCGGGCCCGCGACTGCAGGATGGCAAGCAGCTGCAGACGGCCAATCGCGGCAAAGCCGATGCCGTCGAGCGTCACGACCTCGCCCCGGTGGACGAGGGTCATGTTCCGCCAGCGCTCCATATGGGGCGTGATCAAGGCATGCGTTTCGGGTTCGTCGGCGGCCAGGAAATCGAGCGCTGCATCGGAGAATACGACACCGAAGCCGAAAGTGGCATCGGCCGGGTTCTGCTCGCTGACACGGATGCGAACTGCCGGCATTCGGCGCTTGAGTAAAATCGCCAGCGCCAAGCCGGCCGGCCCGCCGCCGATAATGTCCACGCTTTGAAGACTAGCCATCGCCGCAGCCCCTACTCTTTGCATTATCCGGCAATGACGCTATCGAGTGGCAGCATCAGGCACAACAGACCACGAGGACCGGTTCCAGATGAGCGCAGGCAACGATCGTTTCGAATACATGATCGACATTTCATTCGGTGACTGCGACCCGGCCCGGATCGTGTTCTATCCGAACTTCTTCTACTGGTTCGACACCACCTATCACTGGTTCCTCGAAAGCCGCGGCATCGATCACACAACGATGTGCGAGAAGCTCGGCACGATCGGTACCGGCGCCATTGATGTCGGTGCGACCTTCAAATCGGCAGTGCGCGCCGGCGATCGCTTGCGGATTGTGCTCGAAGTCGAGGCCTGGAGCGAAAAGACCTTTCGCCTGGGCTACAAGGGCTACAGGGACGATGAACTGATTGTCGAAGGCTACGAGGTGCGCGGGTTGTTCGTCCAGACCGATGCCTCCGAACGCCTGCGCGCCGGCCCGATCGCACCCTTCCGGGCATTGCTCGAAGCCGGCAAGGCCAACAGATGAAGCGCGTGCCTATTCCGGCGGCAACTGGCGTTTGGCGATTTCAGCCCGCGTCGGGCTCGCCTGATAGGTGCCGAGGATCTTCAGTTCGCTTGAAAAGAACGACAGTTCCTCGAGTGCGAGGCGAACGTTGCGGTCGGCGGGATGGCCGTCGATATCGGCGTAGAACATCGTCGCCGTGAAGGCCCCCTCGATCTGGTAGCTCTCGAGCTTGGTCATGTTGACGCCGTTGGTCGCGAAGCCGCCCATCGCCTTGTAGAGCGCGGCCGGCACGTTGCGCACACGGAAGATGAAGGTCGTGACGAATGGACCTTCGCCAGGCTCGGCATCGTCGGGCTCGGCGGCCAGAATGACGAACCGCGTCGTGTTGTGGGCTGCGTCCTCGACATCGCGGGCAAGGATATCGAGGCCGTAGATTTCAGCGGCGAGCGCCGGCGCCAGTGCCGCCCGCGTCGCATCACCCCACTCCGCGACGACCCTCGCGGCACCGGCCGTGTCGCCTGAAACGTGTGCCTTGGCGCCGAGCTTGCGGATGATCTTCCGGCATTGGCCGAGTGCGTGGATATGGCTGTAGATGTCGGTGATGGCGCCGATGTCGGCGCCCTTCGGTGCCATCAGCTGGAAACGGATCGGCAGAAAATGTTCGCCGATGATGTAGAGGCTTGCTTCGGGCAGCAGGTGGTGGACGTCGGCGACGCGGCCGGCAAGCGTGTTCTCGATCGGGATCATCGCATAAAGAGCTTCGCCCGATTTGACGGCTGCAATGGCATCTTCGAAGGTCGGGCAGGCGAGCGGTTCGAGATCGGGGGAAGCGCTCGCGACAGGCAACATGCGAATTGGCGCCGAGTTCCCCCTGGTAGGCTATTTGCCGGCCTGCTTCGGGTTTGCCAGTCGTTGTCGGTTTGTCAGCCATAAAGGTCTCAGTCTGATCGATGCGCCATCGCGACGGTGCTGCAACGTCCGGATGTGCGCTGCGCATCGCCGAGGGGGCAAGTGAATTCATTTGTCCTGGGACGGATAACCCGTGCGAGATCACGCAAGCAGTTTGCGCACCCGCTCAAGATCGGGCGGAGTATCGACACCGAGCGGGACCGTGTCAACGATCGCAACGTCGATGTGCATGCCATGCTCGAGGGCCCTGAGCTGCTCGAGTTTTTCGCGCTTCTCGAGTGGCGACGGCGGCAGGCTTACGAAGCGTTCCAGCGCCTGGCGGCGATAGCCGTAAATGCCGATGTGATGATAGAGCGGACCATCGCCGGCCGGGGCCGTGGCTCTGGTGAAATAGAGTGCTCTCAGAGTGCCGGGTCGTACGGTCCCCGACCTCGGAGCCGACCACTTTCACGACGTCCGGTGAGGTGCGCTCGTGGTCCAGCGTGATTTCAGCTGCTAGCGTCGTGATGTCGATCTCAGGCGTGCTGAACGATGTCAGGCATTCGCGCACCAGATGCGGGTCGAGCGTCGGCAGGTCGCCCCTGCAGGTTGATGATGAAATCGGCCGAACCTTCAGGATCAATCCGGCTGATCGCCTCGAAGGCGCGGTCCGAACCGGACTGGTGGTCGGTGCGCGTCATCTGGGCTTCGCCGCCGGCCTCGCGGACGACCTCGGCGACCTCCTCCGAATCAGTGGCAACGACAACCCGGCCGACGTCGGCCGCCATCGCCCGCTCCCAGACATGGACGATCATCGCTTTGCCGTGGATATCGGCAAGCGGCTTGCCGGGCAGCCGGGTCGCCTCCAGGCGGGCAGGAATCACGACGATTGTTTCGGCCATGGCGTACTTTCCGGGCGTTCGGTGACAATAGGTCTCGGCTTCAGAGGTCTAGAACATCGCGCCAGACGGTTGCAACGGGAGGCGGAAAATCTATAGTTCGCCCGAAACTACCCGGGCTGGCGGAAGTGCCGGGAGCGTGGGTATGCCTGGAGGCTGGCGGTCATACGATTGGGCCTGTTCGCGTGCCGTGAAGGAGCAAGGAAGCGATGGACAGCTTTGAACTCAACAAGATTGCCGGTGCGGTACTGTCGGCATTGCTGCTGATCTTCGGCAGTACGACCATGCTCGAGGTTATGTCCGGTGGGCACGGCGATAGCCATGCCAAGGCTGCCTACAAGCTGCCCGAGCCGGAGGCGAGCGCTTCGGCAAGTCACGGTAAGGACGCGGAAAAGGCCACGGAGGAGGCCGGCTTCGACGCGGCCAAGGTGGTCGCCCTGCTGGCTTCGGCCAATGCTGATTCGGGCAAGAAGCTCTTCAAGCAGTGCAAGGCCTGCCACACTGAAACTGACGGCGGCCGCAACGGTGTTGGCCCCAACCTGTGGGATATTGTCGGCCGCGGTCGGGGTGCCGTTGACGGCTTCAAGTATTCGACGGCGATGAAGGAAAAGGGCGGCAACTGGGATTATGCCAGCCTTGCCGCCTTCATGCACGAGCCAAAAAAAATGGCTCAAGGGCACGAAAATGGCCTTCAAGGGCATCAAGAAGGACCAGCAACTCGCCGACCTGATTGCCTACCTGCGTGGCCAGAGCGCCAGTCCGAAGCCGCTGCCTTAAGGGTCGGGATGCATCTCGTTTCGGCGGGCGCGCCTTCACAAACCGATCACGAACAGTCTATCTTCTATTGCGGCCCTGCCAACTTGTTGGCGGGGTCGTTGTGTATGGATAGACCATAACAAGCCCCTCGAACGGGCAAACCACCGATACGATAAAGGGATGTGCGGTCAAATGATCCGGTTCGTTGCCAAGATTACGATCCTTTTCGCCGTTCTGGCCCTTGCTGGACAGTCTCCAGCGTCGGCACGGGCAGGCAAATCATCGCACGGTCTGTCGATCTTCGGCGACCTCAAATATCCCGCGGACTTCAAGCACTTCGACTACGTCAATCCGGATGCGCCCAAGGGTGGACGCATGGCGACGGTCGGCGGCATCACGTTCGACAGTTTCAATCCCTTCATACTGAAGGGCGACAAGGCGGCCGGCCTGTCCTTGATGTTCGACACGCTGCTCGAAGGCTCGGGCGACGAGGCCGATGTGGCTTACGGTTTTGGTCGCACATACGGTCGAACGGGGGGACGATGGGACGTGGATCATCTTCTACATGCGGCCCGAGGCGAAGTTTTCGGACGGCTCAGCGCTGACCGCCGCCGACGTTGTGTTCTCATTCGATACGCTCAAGGAGAAGGGCCACCCGTTCTACCGCTTTAGTTTGAGAGATGTGGTCAAGGCGGAAGCGATTGACGCGAACACCGTGAAGTTCACCTTCACGGGAACCAGGTTGCGGGATCTGCCGCTACTCGTCGCGGGCCTGCCGATCCTCTCGAAGGCCTATTACGACAAGGCCGATTTCACCAAGACCACGTTGCAGCCGCCGCTCGGGTCGGGGCCCTACAAGCTCGATGACTACCGCGCCAACGCCTACGTCTCGTACAAGCGCCGCGAGGATTACTGGGCCAAAGATCTGCCGGTCAATCGCGGCCGCTACAATTTCGACGAGCTGCGCTTCCTCTACTACCGCGACCGAGGTGCCGGTTTTCTCGGACTGACCGCCGATGAATACGACCTGCGTGAGGAATTCACATCGAAACGCTGGGCGACGGAGTACAACTTCCCCGCCATCAAGGATGGCCGCGTCAAGCTTTTGACGCTGCCGGATGCAAATCCCTCGGGCACCCAGGGTTGGTTTCTCAATACCAGGCGCGCGATGTTCAAAGACCGCCGTGTGCGCCGCGCCATCGGTTACGCCTTCGATTTCGAATGGTCCAACCGCAACCTGTTCTTCAAGCTCTACGAGCGCACGACGAGTTACTTCGAGAATTCCAACATGAAGGCGGCCGGCAAGCCAACTGCCGGCGAACTCGAACTGCTCGAGCCATTTCGCGACAAATTACCGAAAGAAGTGTTCGGGCCGGTCGAGACGCCACCGGTCTCAGACGGTTCGGGACGCGACCGAAAACTGCTACGGGTGGCCGACAAGCTGCTCCGAGAAGCGGGCTGGACACTTAAGGACCGCAAGCGCGTCAACGCCAAGGGCGAACAATTGACGATCGAATTCATTCGAACCGAAGCCGGCTTCGACCGGATCATTTCACCGTTCATCGACAACCTGAAATTGCTCGGTATCTCGGCTCGTATCCGGCCGGTCGATGCCGCGCAATACGAACGCCGCGTCAAGGCGTTCGACTTCGATGTGGCGATTGCCCGTTTCGTGATGAGCAAGACGCCGGGCGTTGAACTGCGCGACTATTTCAGTTCTGCCGTCGCCGACGTCGAAGGCAGTCGCAATCTTCCCGGCATCAAAAACCCCGTTGTCGATGCGCTCATCGAAAAGGTCATGGAAGCACCGACCCGCGAGAAGCTTACCGCTGCGGTCAAGGCGCTCGACAGAGTGCTGCGCGCCGAGAACTACTGGGTGCCGCACTGGTACAAGGCCAGCCACAATATCGCCCACTGGGACCGCTTTTCCCGGCCGAAGATCAAGCCAAAATATTCGCGAGCCATTCTCGATACCTGGTGGTACGACAATGAGAAGGCTGCCAAGATCGCCAAGCAGAAGTAGGGTTGGCGCCTGAGCCCGAGTGCGGCAGCTGCCTTGTTGTGACCCAAGACCATCGAGTGTTCGAAGCGAATGGCCGCCTATCTCATCAAACGTGTGCTCCTGATCATCCCGACACTGCTCGGGATCATGCTGATCAATTTCATCATCATCCAGTTCGCACCCGGTGGTCCCGTCGAGCAAGTGATCGCGCAATTGACCGGTACGGCCGCGGGGGGACACTCACAGATCAGCGGCGGCGGCGGCGATGGCCTTGGCTCGGGGGCTCAGCCCGGAAACGTCGATCAGGCGGCCGGCGATACCTCGTCGAAATACCGCGGCGCCCAGGGCCTCGATCCTGAGTTCATCAAAGAACTCGAAGTGCAGTTCGGCTTCGACAAGCCGGCGCACGAGCGCTTCCTCCTGATGATCCGCAATTACCTGACCTTCGATTTCGGCAAGAGCTATTTCCGCGACAAGCCGGTGCTCGACCTGATCATCGAGAAACTGCCCGTCTCGATCTCGCTCGGCATCTGGATGCTGCTGATCAGCTATCTCATCTCGATCCCGCTCGGTATCCGCAAGGCGGTGCATGACGGGGCGCCGTTCGACGTCTGGACCAGCGGTGCCCTTGTGGTCGGTTATGCGCTCCCCGGCTTCATGGTCGGCGTCTTCCTGCTGGTCGTGTTTGCCGGTGGTTCGTTCTTCCAGATCTTTCCACTCGGCAAGCTCGTCTCGGACGGCTGGGAGAACCTCTCGCTCTGGGGCAGAATCGTCGATTATTTCTGGCATCTTGTGCTGCCTATTACGGCCATGGTGCTCAGCGCCTTCACGACGTTGACGTTCCTCACCAAGAACTCCTTCATCGACGAGATCCGCAAGCAGTATGTGCTGACCGCCCGCTCGAAGGGCCTGACCGAAAACCAGGTGCTCTACGGGCACATCTTCCGCAACGCCATGTTGCTGATCATCGCCGGCTTTCCGGGCGCGTTCGTCTCGGCGTTCTTCACGGGCTCGCTGTTGATCGAGGCGATCTTTTCGCTCGACGGGCTCGGCCTGCTGGGATTCGAGAGCGTGATCAAGCGCGATTATCCAGTCGTGTTCGCGACGCTCTATATCTTCGCGCTGATCGGCCTCGTCGTGCACATCGTCACGGATTTCGTCTACACCCTGGTCGATCCGCGCATCGACTTCGAGAGCCGGGAGGTTTGAGGCGATGGCGGTTGAAACCGAAACGCATGCCTTCAAGGCCGCCGGTGATCAGGGCTTTTGGCAGCGCATTGCGAAGTCATTCGAGCTTACCCCGATCAACAAGCGGCGCTGGCGCAATTTCAAGGCCAACCGGCGCGGCTACTGGAGCTTCTGGGTCTTCCTCGGCATGTTCGCAGCTTCGATGCTCGCCGATGTGATCGCCAACGACCGGCCGATCATCGCCAGCTACAAAGGCGAGATCATGCTGCCGATCGTGTTCGACTATCCGGAGGAAAAGATCGGTGGGTTTCTGGCGACCATCGATTACAAGGAAGCCTTCGCACAGGAAGAATTCAAAAAGCACGGCTGGATGATCTGGCCACCGGTCCGCTACTCGTATCGCACCATCAACCACTTCTACCCGAACCGCAAAACCGAAACCGGTGAATGCCTCGGCTTTCCCTCGCCGCCCTATTGGATGAGCCCCGGCGTCTACTGCGATGGCGACGATGCGGCAAAGATGGCCGGCTATCGCGCGCTCGGCAACCGCAACTGGTTCGGCACGGATGACCAGGGTCGCGACGTGCTCGCCCGTATTCTCTACGGGCTTCGCATCTCGATCCTGTTCGGACTGATCCTGACGGGGCTCGCTTCGATCATCGGCATCATGGCCGGCGCCATGCAGGGCTATTTCGGCGGCACCGTCGACCTCGTCGCCCAACGCATCCTCGAGATCTGGTCGTCGATGCCCTACCTCTACATCCTTATCATTATTTCATCGGTGCTGATCCCGGGCTTCTGGACACTGCTGCTGATCATGCTGCTCTTCTCATGGACGTCGCTGGTCGGCGTCGTCAGAGCCGAGTTCCTGCGCGGGCGCAATTTCGAATACATCACGGCGGCCCGCGCGCTTGGCGTCAGCGACGCGACCATCATGTTCAAGCATCTTTTGCCCAATGCCATGGTCGCGACGCTGACCTTTCTGCCGTTCCAGCTCACCGCTGCGATCACCGCGCTGACCTCGCTCGACTTCCTCGGCCTCGGTCTGCCGCCGGGCTCACCGTCGCTCGGTGAACTATTGCGCCAGGGCAAGGACAACCTGCAGGCACCCTGGCTCGGTCTCGCTGCCTTCTTTGCCATCGCCTTCCTGTTGAGCCTGCTCGTGTTCATCGGCGAGGCGGTGCGTGATGCGCTCGACCCGCGCAAGACGTTCCGGTGAGGTCGCCATGAAAACCCCGGCCAAATCCCACCAGAATAACCTCGTGCGCGTGCGTGATCTCTCCGTTGACTTCTCGGCCGGCGGGGAGCTCAATCATGCCGTGCGCCACGTGTCGTTTTCGATCGGCAAGGGCGAGACGGTGGCACTCGTCGGCGAGTCCGGTTCCGGCAAGACAGTCTCGGCCCTCTCGATCCTGCGCCTACTGCCCTATCCGGCAGCCTCGCATCCTTCAGGCGAGATCTATTTCCACGGCCGCAATCTCCTCAAGGTCGATGAAAACGATATGCGCGCCATTCGCGGCTCCCGCATTTCGATCATCTTCCAGGAGCCGATGACCTCGCTCAATCCCCTGCAGACCATCGAGAAGCAGGTCGGTGAAGTGCTGCGCATCCACCGCGGCATGGATCGTGCAGCCGAACGCGCGCGCGTGCTCGAACTCTTGAACCGGGTCGGCATCCGCGAGCCTGAAAAGCGGCTCGGCGCCTATCCGCATCAGCTGTCGGGCGGCCAGCGCCAGCGTGTGATGATCGCGCTCGCGCTTGCCAACGAGCCGGAACTGCTGATCGCCGACGAGCCGACGACGGCGCTCGACGTCACCATCCAGGCCCAGATCCTCGAATTGCTGCAGGAACTGCAGCGCGAACTCGGCATGGCGATGCTGCTGATCACCCATGACCTCGGCATCGTGCGCAAGATGGCAAGCCGGGTCTACGTCATGAACGACGGCGCGGTCGTCGAGGAGGGCCCGACCGAGGCGATCTTCACGACACCGCGCCACGCCTATACGCAGCATCTGCTGGCCGCCGAACCCAAGGGTGAACCGCCGCGAGAAGACATGTCGGCGCCTGTCGTGATGGAGACCGATAACCTGAAAGTCTGGTTCCCGATCAAGCGCGGCCTGCTGCGTAAAACGGTCGATCACGTCAAGGCGGTCGACGGTGTCTCGCTCAAGGTCCGTGCCGGCCAGACGCTCGGCGTCGTCGGCGAGTCGGGCTCCGGCAAGACGACGCTCGGGCTCGCCCTATTGCGGCTGATTTCCTCGGATGGCCCTGTCGTCTTCATGGGGCGCAACATCGAGACGTTGAATTCGCGCGAGATGCGCCCTCTGCGCGAAGAAATGCAGATCGTCTTCCAGGACCCCTACGGCTCGCTGAGCCCGCGCCTCTCGGTCGGTCAGATCGTCGAGGAGGGGCTGACGATCCAGCATCCCGAGCTCGACTACGATGCGCGCCGCGCCCACGTCGCGCGTGCATTGCAGGATGTGGGGCTCGAACCCGAGATGCAGGATCGCTACCCGCACGAGTTCTCCGGCGGCCAGCGCCAGCGCATCGCGGTCGCCCGTGCTATGGTGCTGTCGCCGAAGTTTATCATGCTCGATGAGCCGACCAGCGCGCTCGACATGAGCGTACAGGCGCAGATCGTCGATCTCTTGCGCGATCTGCAGCGCGAGAAGAACCTGTCGTATCTGTTCATCAGCCACGACCTGCGCGTGGTGCGCGCGCTGTCGAACCATGTCATCGTCATGCGACAGGGCAAGGTCGTCGAAGAGGGCCCGTCGGAGAAGATCTTCACGGCGCCCGAGACCGACTACACCAAGGCGCTTTTGGCGGCAGCCTTCAACCTCGAATCCCGCGAACTGGCCGATGCCCGGGAGTGATGCTAGCCCGATCTATTCACCAGCACGTGGATCTTCATCGCCTCAGGTGGTTCCATTCGGCAAGGAGAGTGGCGAAAAGCGTATGGGTTCATACGGTTGAGACGCTCGACGCTGCCGATAGGCCACCTGAGGCGACCCGAAGGGCGGGTCCAAATGGCCAAAATGCGGCGTCGAACCGCTTGTCCGATGAACCACATCGATCTGCGCGCCTCTCCTTGCCTTTTGGCCATTTGGACTCCGTGAAAACCGCGTGCTGGTGAATAGATCGGGCTAGACGTCAGAGCGGCCGCTTGAGATAGACGACACCTTTCTGGCGGTCCGCCTCCCATCGCTCGCCGACTTCCTCGAAGCCGTGCCGCTTGTGAAAGCGCAGTGAGCCGGGGTTGGGCGGTGCGAGGTTGACTTCGGCAAGCATGGTGTCGCGTTTGCCGGCAAATCGGGTGAAGGCTGCCTGATAGAGCGCCTCACCGATCGAGCGTCCGCGCATTTCGGCTGCAACCGCGATGCGGTCGATATAGGCGAACTGCTCGAAGCGCTCCGAAAGCCAGCGATAGTTGAGGCTCTGATAGTCGAGGCCGTCCAGCATGCACAAAACGAAACCGGCAATCATACCGTCGGCCTCGGCGACCAGGGTGGCGGCGCTCGCCTCGCGAACGAGCGTATCGAAGGCCGGTCGTGTCAGGGTGCCGACGCCCGGTACGGCTCTCTCGTTGATGTCGTGAAGGGCCGGCAGGTCGCTTGCCTGCCAGTCGCGCACGGAGACATTCATGGTGTAGTCCTCGAGCCCAGGGTGATCGGCGCGAGGTTGCGATAGGCGGCCTCGAAAAGCTACCCGTAACTTCGGCCGTGATGACAAGCGCCGGATGGACGCGTCGGGACGTCGAGACGCGGTGCGGATGTCCATGACCGCGACGCATAACCGGACGGATTGCGTTGGCCCGTCGGCATTTGCCGGGTAGCATGGCAGCAGGGTTCCAAACCGGGAGAGCGCAGATGAAGGGTATTACGTTTACCGGCAACCGTTCTCTGGATGTCATCAATTTCGACGACCCGACGCCCGGGCCGCGCGACGTGATCCTGGAGATCAAGGCTTCGGGCATGTGCGGCACCGACCTCGGCGCCTACCGCAGCCCGACAGGCCGGGTGGCGGTTGGGGCGCAGAGGGTCGAAGGACCGGTCATCGCCGGCCATGAGCCGTGCGGCGTCGTTGTAGCCGTCGGGTCCGCCATCAGCGAGCACGAGGCAAAGGTCGGCGACCGGGTGATGGACCATCATTACGATGGCTGCGGCGTCTGCCGTCATTGCCAGACCGGCTGGACGCAGATGTGCCTGGATGGTGCCGTGGCCTATGGCTACGGCGGTCACGGCGCCCACGCCAAATACATGCGTGTGGCAGCGCACTCATTGGTGCCCTTGCCGCACGAGATCTCCTTTCCGGCCGGAGCGGCGATCGCCTGCGGCACGGGTACCGCCTACGGCGCGTTGAAACGTATCGGCCTTGAAGGCGACGAAACGGTCGCCGTGTTCGGCCAGGGCCCTGTCGGACTTTCGGTGACGCTGCTGGCGGTCGAGATGGGGGCACGCGTGATAGCCGTCGAGATATCGCCCGAACGACGCCAACTGGCGCTCGACTGGGGTGCTGACGCAGTGGTTGACCCGAGTGCCGTCGATCCCGTCGAAGCCATCAAGGAATTGACGCACGGTGAAGGTGCGGACAAGACGGTCGATTGCACCTCCTCGGTCGATGCGCGGCGAATGGCGGTGCGCTCCACGCGGATCTGGGGCACCGCCTGCATGGTCGGCGTCGGCGGTGATCTCAATATCGAAGTCATGCCGGACCTGATCTTTCGCCAGTTGAACATCGTCGGGCACTGGACATTCTCAAAGACAGTTCAGGCGGACTGCGCGCGCTTTATCGCAGATCGCAAAATCGCCCTGGACAAGATCTTCACCCACCAGTGGGACATCGGCCAGGCAGCCGAAGCCTACACGCTGTTCGATCAGGCCAAGACCGGCAAGGGTGTTTTTGTGACATTCGATTAGTTTGAGACTGTCGGTCGGGCCCCGGCCCGATCGGAGTTTCGTCCGCCGTGGCGTGACGGAAGGACTCGGTGGCGGCCCGGTTGCTTGGCAGGCGTCATGATAGCTGCAACAATTGCACGACATCCAACCAGACCTGATCTTTGAGAGCATGAAATGGACCAGCAGTATGTGTTGACGATCGTTGCCCGCGAGAAGCCGGGGATCGTTCAAGCCATTGCAGAAGTGGTCGCGGCCCATGGCGGCAACTGGCTGAACAGTTCCATGGTTCGTCTGGGCGGCGAATTTGCCGGGATCGTGCAGGTCTCCGTTCCGAAGGACAGTAGCGCCGCTTTCCAGTCCGGCCTCAGTGCCTTGCAGGACCAGGGCATGGCCGTCACGGTTCAGGACGCGAGTGAGACGGCGCCGGTTCAGGGCAAGCCGGCGCAGCTCTCGCTTTCGGGCTTGGACCACCCGGGCATTGTTCGCGACATTTCGACAGCGCTTGCCGACACCGGCGTCAGCATCGATGAACTTCACACCGAACTGTTCGCCGGCGGCATGACCGGCGAGAAGATGTTTTCTGCGACGGCGCGCATCGTCGTCCCGGCCGGCGAGAAGACCGATGCCCTGCGCGAGCGTCTCGAAGCGCTGGCCGCAGACATCATGGTCGAAATCGATATCGAAACGGGCAATTGATATTCAGCCGGTGGCCTGATCTGATTCGCAAGACAAGAGAGCATCATACTCATGAGCAAGCCCATACTCATTCTGAACGGCCCAAACCTCAACCGCCTCGGCAAACGCGAACCGCACATCTACGGGTCGACGACCTTGCAAGAGGTCGAAGAGATCTGCCGCCAACGTGCCGAATCGCGAGGCCATTCGATTTCGTTCCACCAGTCGAACAGTGAGTCCCAGATCATTGATTGGATCCATGACGGCATCGACAATGCAGCAGGCATCATCATCAATCCGGCGGCATTCACGCATACATCGGTTGCCATTCTCGATGCGCTCAAAATGTTCGATGGGCCAATCATCGAGTTGCATATTTCCAATCCGCACAAACGCGAGACATTTCGCCATCATTCGTTTGTCACGTATGCGGCCACCGCCCTGATATGTGGGCTCGGAGTCAACGGTTATCCAATCGCGGTCGAGGCGATGGCGGATATGCTCAACGGTCGATCGGGCGCAACACATTGAGGTGTTGCGCACAAACTGCCGAACTTGCAGCGCAAATTAGTCAAACTCTCCTCCCAATCGACGCTTATGAGCAGTGTATCACACCGCGCATGGAGCCTCAGAGATGCAGTCCTGGTGTTGCTTGTTACTGGGCCTGGTGATCAGCCTATTTTGCTCATCGCAGATCGTGTCGGCACAGGACGGACCTGCAAGGGATTTCGTGCCGGGCGAGATCATTGTCGGGTTCAAGTCGCATAGCGATGCAAGAAATGGCATCCGGGAACTGCCGAGTTCGGACCACGTACGGATCATAGAGGCCGGCACCGGCACGCGCCTGATTTCCGTGGACGTAAAGCGGATCGACAACAAGTCCGCGCGGCTCATCTGCCGGTTCAGCAGCAAAACCGGCGGCAAACTTCAGGACAACGAGGCATTTGCATCGCTGCAATATTACATGGAGGAGCTGCGCAAGGACCCTCGGGTTGAGTATGCTCATCCGAACTGGATCATGCGCATCCAGCGCGAGCGAATCCGTGCACCGGCCTATTTCGATCCGCCGCCTGCTGCCGGCGCCAATGGCAAGCGGGTTAGCTCATGGATCCGACGGCAGCGACTTTTCAACACGGCTGCGTTTCCAGATCCGAACGATACCGCCTTCCGGGACGGCCTGCACTGGCACTACCGGAAACCACCCACCGGCATGAATGCGGTTGCCGCATGGCAGCTGCAGGCGACCGGGGCAAAATCGGTTGTGATTGCCGTGCTCGATACCGGGATCTTGCCGAACCATCCGGACATCCGCGGGTCCGGAAACCTGCTGGCCGGATATGATTTCATCAGCAGCGCCCTGCATGAGGCCGACAGTGAGCGGGGCCGTGATGCCGACCCGACCGATCCAGGCGACCGCTGTAACAGCGAACTTGGTGGCGACAGCTGGCACGGCACGCATGTCGCCGGCACGATCGGCGTCGGCCGCACTAACAACAACCTCGGGATTGCCGGGATCAATTGGCGGGTATCGGTGCTGCCTGTTCGTGTCCTCGGGCGCTGCGGCGGTACAATCGACGATGTTGCAGCCGCGATCAGATGGTCGGCAGGTCTGACTGTCGAAGGCGTGCCGCAAAACAGCAACAAGGCCGATGTGATAAACCTTAGCCTCGGTGTTGCCGGCGCCTGCAGCAGCCGGAATTTCGGACGATTGATCAGCGCAATCACTGATGCACGAAATGCCGGCAGTACGATTGTTGTTGCTGCCGGTAATGCCGGCACCGATATTCGCAACGTAACGCCGGCCGGCTGTGGCTCCGTCATTTCGGTGGCTGCGAGTGACCAGCGTGGTCACCTGACGCCTTATTCGAACTACGGCAATGTCACGATCATGGCGCCCGGCGGTGACCTGACACGCGATGACGACAATGACGGCCGGCCGGACGGCGTCTGGAGTTTGGTTGCTCCGACCAGGAGCAGGCCGTCCGGAGTTGCTGCATATGAAGGCACGTCGATGGCCACCCCGCATGTCAGCGGCGCTATTGCACTGGCCATTGCCGGTGATCCATCATTGAAGCGGAACCCGGATCGCATCACCGCATTGCTTGCGAGGACATCGGCCAAACTCCCGCGAAACGCCTGCCGCCATCCCTGTGGTCCGGGTCTCCTGAACGCCGCAGCCATGGTCAATCCCGATATCCTCGTCCTCACGGGCTTCAGGAGACCGTGAGCCCATTGCTCGTGAGCTGCGTCTGCTTGGGCTGGACGCCTGCGGTAACGCGGAAGGGGAAGGATCGGCAGGGAACGATCGGCGGGGCGCCTTTGACTATTTGCGGCCGGCGAGGCTTGGCATCGCTGCAGCCACCATTCGGCGCAGGCCTGCCGGCAGAAGCTGAAATCCGGATTTGAGCCTGCCCCTGAGGTTCGTCAGGCCGAGTACCGCAACCCCCTGCCCCAGTGCGCTGGTCGCGATCAGGACGTCGTGCACGTCGACCCCGGTTTTGGCCCAGCGTTTCTTGTAGTCGTCACGCGGCGGCAGCAGGTCGTAGGTCCGGATTCCGGCGGTGATGAGATGGCCGATCGTCTCCTCCATTTGCAGCACGCCGGGGCTCAGCGTCTTCAGGTCCGGGTTGAAGGCGCCGATATGGGCAATGTAGTGGTGCTCGGAGACGAGACCGATTTCGACGGCCGCTGTCGTATTTGCTGTAGTCAGCTCGCTGACCAGGATCGGGTTGTCGGCCTGCCGGTCGCTGGCAAGGCCGGTCCAGAATCGGCGAAAGCGATCGTCGGAGAATGCCCTCGAGATGCGGCCGCGGCGTGCCAGCCAGTCGGCTTTGAACGCGAATGCACGCTCGACCGCCGCAGCCGCCTGGGGACCGGGCCCGTGCACCTCGAAGGAGACAGGGCCCTGTTCGGCGAGCAGGCGGCGGGCACGCTTGCGTGACCGTCGCGCTTTGCGGCTGAGGCTTGACCGGAAGTCATCGAGCGAGCTGAAGGTTCCCAGCTGCAGACCAAGGGCCTCGTCCGTCTCGGCAGGCGTGAACCCGCGTTCCTTGAGAACCGGCGCCAGGGCTCCGTCCGCGCGCAGTCCGTCAAATTCGATGATGTCGACATCCGCCATGCCGATCAGGTGATCGAGACCGGCTGCGATCCAACGGCGGGTATCAGAACCCTGCCTGACGAGGACGTCGCCGTACTGGCGCACCGGGTCGCCGAGCCAGCGTAGCAGCCTGATGCCAAGCTGCGTTTGGCGGACCATCGGCCAAAGCATGACAAGCGTGTCATTGCTATAGCCTGCAAGGATGTAAAGCTGTTCTGCGACCGGGTTCTTGGCGTTGCGATAGTGTTTCGCCCAGTGAGCGGCCAGTTGCCAGGATTGGAATTGCAGGCTCTGGCCGCATGCCTGGCGGGAGAGATCATTCCAGTCGTCGCGGATCGATGCGAGTTCAGCCGGGCTTTCCAGGAGCCGGAACGTCAGCTCAGCCGGTTCATTCCCGTCAGCCCGGATGACTTTCGCGGGCTCGGTTCGGGGGAATGAATGTAAGAGAGCGTCCATCCGCAGATTTCCGGACCTTTGATGTTCTGATCGACAATCGGTTCGGAGAACGGATGAGCATTTTTCGTGCCATATTGGTTAAGCTGCCAGTCTGGAATGAACGGCCGGTCGCTGAAGTGCTTTTGCACGTCCTCAGGCTGGTTGCCAGGTTAGCTGCTGTCTCAAAAAGGGATACTTTAGCGGTTGCGCTTGCGCTGTGGGCAGGGGCGCTGGATGCTGTTGATGGGATCGAATTCCGAACGGCTCACGTGGGCCAGATCGCGGCCATAGATGTGTAGTGACATCGAGAGCTCATCACCGTCATTGCGCACGCTGTGAATGTCGTCCGGCAGCAGGCGGACTACGGCGCCGTTGGTGACTGCGATCTCCTCGGCCACCGCGAGCCTGGCGATACCGGCCTCGTCGCCATCGTCGAGCCGGCGCCAGTTGACGTTCTTTTCCTCGCCTTCGAGGCCGATCACGACGCCCCAGGTCTGGTGGTCGTGGGGAGCAACGCCACGGCCCGGCAGCCAGCACACCGTCTCGACGATCAGTCCGTGATCATCCTGATCGTGCAGGATGGCAACGCCGATGCCCTGATCGTCTTCGGCCTCGTAGCAGCGCGGCTCGAGCCAGTCGAGGTTGGCGGCGAGCGGCCTTGCAAGTCGGGCCACTTGCTGCGTGATCTGATCGGGATCGGCAGTCTTTGCCAGAACCGCGTTGATGTCGTCGACGAGCGTTGAGATCGCGGCAGAAGTCATCGTTCATCCTTTCAGGCGGTGGTGACCATCACAACCGCTTTTGCATTCTTCACCTGCAAAGCTACTCTACCGGCGACAGTTGGCAACCAGCCTTCGGATCATTGGCTGACATCGAGAGGACCCCAATGAAGCTTGCACTGCATCACATCAATCTGTGCACGAAGAACGTCAAGGAGATGGACGAGTTCTATACCGAAGTGCTCGACCTGAAGCCAGAACCTGAAATGGAGGCTCTGCGCATCAAGAACGATGGTTACGGCGCCGACGTCGCGTTCGTCACCGACGGCAACATCCAGATGCACCTGGCCGAGACCGACCTCGGCGTCGCCTTCCGAACCGGCAAGTCGCTCAATCCCGTCGAGCGCGGCCATATCGCCTTTCGCACCGACGATATCGAGACCTTCAAAAAGCGCCTCGAAGACAAGGGCATCCCGTATGCCGACTACGGCGGCTTCGCCATGAATGGCTGGCACCAGGTCTTTTTCTACGATCCGGAGGGCAACGTCATCGAGGTCCACCAGGCGCTCGAGTGAACCATTTGAGCAGGTTCCTCATGCAAGATCGCGGCGGCGACCCGGCCGAAAGGCCGCCCTGCGGAGGCATCCGAGCGCAAGCGACGAACAGTGCCGTGAGCGCAAAAGAGTGCCCGGGAGCACCGCGACCCGGCGCTTAGCGCCGCCCCCGTGGAGACGCCCGAGCGCAAGCGAGGAACAGCGCCGTGAGCGCAACAGAGTGTCCGGGAGCACCGCGACCCGGCGCTTAGCGCCGCCCCTGCGGAGACGCCCGAGCGCAAGCGAGGAACAGCGCCGTGAGCGCAACAGAGTGTCCGGGAGCACCGCGACCCGGCGCTTAGCGCCGCCCCCGTGGAGACGCCCGAGCGCAAGCGAGGAACAGCGCCGTGAGCGCAACAGAGTGTCCGGGAGCACCGCGACCCGGCGCTTGGCGCCGCCCCCGTGGAGACGCCCGAGCGCAAGCGAGGAACAGCGCCGTGAGCGCAAACAAAGCGAAGCGCATTTCGTGCGCTCCACTTTAAGAGACACCCGCTAACCTTCTGGCAACGCTCTTTGAATAAATTACCAAGGTATGAGGGTCTGTACCTCGTGCCGGGCGGAGTCCGCTCAGGCGTACCATTGTTGTTGCATCGTAGAGGGTAACGGGCGCGTAACGGTCCGAAATCGGCCATGTCCCTAGATCAGTTCCACGAAGTTCCATCCCGGTTGTTGCCGCAGACCATTGAAGATGTGCTCAAAGGCTGGCTGTGGCGGGCCGCAGGTGCGGCGCTCTTGCTGCTGACGGTCGGCGTTTGGATCGCATTGATCAGCTGGTCGGCCAACGACCCGAGCCTTTCGCTCGACACCTCGGCGCCGGCGCAGAACCTGCTTGGGCCGCTCGGCGCGATTGCCGCCGATTTCTTTTTCAACGTCCTCGGCCTTGCCTCGATCTTCTTTTTGACACCGCCGCTGATCTTCGCGCTGCAACTCGCATCTGGCGACGAACGGGCCGACTACAGGCGCTGCATGGTGCTCTATGCCATTGCGACGGTCGCGCTTGCGGGCGGCTGCGCCGCGCTGCCGGTGCTCGAGCCCGGCTCTTTTGATCCGGGTTACGGCGGCATTGTCGGGCATTTCGCATACAATCTGTTGGGCGGGATAGCCGACCTGGTGCTGCCAACCGGCGGCCGCGCTTTGACAGGCGCCGCATTCTTCGCGATTGGCGGCTGGGCGTTCTCGCACGTGATCGGCCTCGATCAGCGCCATCTTAGCCTGGCCGACTGGCAAACACTCAAGCGCCGTGGCCGCTCGGTGGTCCGAAGAGGCAGGCGCACGGGATCCAAGGGATCAAAGCGCAGCCTCTGGCAGTGGCTGATTGGGGCTCAAAACGCGAAATCGGACGCGCCAGCGTCAAAAGCGTCCGGCGATCTTTATCCCAGCCGACGCGACGGCATGTCGAGCGAACCGGAACTCCCGGTTCCGGCACGCAACGTGCCTGCCGCAGAAATCGATCCCGTCTGGTCGCCCGATGACCTGCTCTTCGAGCACGCACACCCGGTTGACGGGACTGAGTTCGAGCCGCAGGAACCGAACGTCGCTGAAGAGTTCGCCACGGCCGTCGATGACGATTTCGAGCTGCCCCGTGTCCTGAAACAACATGCCGAGGGGCTAGAGAGCGCAGCCGGCCAGCCCGCCTCGGGCGGCGTCATGCTGCTGCCGCTGAACGCTGCCCCGCGGGCTGTCCAAAGACCGCCGCCTGCCGGCCTGCCGGTCGATGGCATTGGAGGTGCAGATCGTCAGGCGGGCGCGCCTGCCGCGGCGATGGATGGTCGCCAACCACCGCGCAGGGGCCCCGGCTATCGCCGTCCGAGCCTCAATCTGCTTGGTGTCAGGCGTGCAGGCCGGCCGTCGGCGGACTTCAATGCCGGCGTCCTGCAGGGCCGCGCGCGCATGCTCGAAGACGTGCTGCAGGACTTTCGGGTCAAGGGCCAGATCCGCGATGTGAAGCCGGGGCCTGTGATTACGCTGTTCGAATTCGAACCTGCACGCGGAACGAAATCATCGCGCGTCATCGCGCTTGCCGATGACGTTGCCCGATCGATGTCGGCACTGTCGGCCCGTATTGCCGTGCTCGGCGGTCGCAACACAATCGGCATCGAACTGCCCAATGCTCAACGCGAGACCTTCGGCCTGCGCGAACTGATCGACAGCCAGCCATTTATCGATAGCGCTGCGAAACTGCCGATCGTGCTCGGCCGCGGTATCGGCGGCGAGCCGGTGCTGGCGGACCTTGCCCGGATGCCCCACCTGCTGGTTGCCGGCACGACCGGCTCGGGCAAATCGGTCGGCATTAACGCCATGATCCTGTCGCTGATCTACCGTTTCGGGCCTGAGCACTGTCGGCTGATGATGATCGACCCGAAGATGCTGGAGCTGTCCGCCTACAACGGCATTCCGCACCTGATCACGCCGGTGATCACCGACGCCCAGAAAGCCGTTGCCGCCCTCAACTGGCTGGTCGGCGAAATGGACGAACGCTATAAGCGCATGGCTGAACTTGGCGTGCGCAGCATCGATGCCTTCAACAACCGGGTGCGGCATGCAAAGCGCACGGGCGAGGCCATTTCGCGCACGGTCCAGACCGGCTTCGATCAGCGCACGGGCGAGGCGATTTACGAGAAGGTGGTCCTGTCGGCCGAACCGCTGCCTTACATCGTCGTGGTCGTCGATGAATTCGCCGATCTGATGGCGGTCGCGGGAAAGGAAATCGAGGCACTCGTGCAGCGCCTCGCGCAGATGGCCAGAGCCGCCGGCATTCACATGATCATGGCGACCCAGAGACCTTCCGTCGACGTCGTGACCGGCACCATAAAGGCCAACTTCCCGACCCGCATCAGTTATCGGGTCGCCTCGCGTATCGACAGCCGAACGATTCTCAACGAGCAGGGTGCCGAGCAGTTGCTCGGCCAGGGCGACATGCTATTCCTGGACGGTGCCGGCAATGTACAGCGCGTGCACGGACCGTTCGTTTCCGACGAAGAGGTCGAAGCGATCGCAGTCGCCTTGAAGAGCGCTCACGCGCCGAACTACATCGACGGTGTCACCGATCTTGGCGAGGCATCATCGGTGGGCGCTGAGCCGTCCAATCGGCAGGGCGATCTGTTTCAAACAGCCGTTGAGGTCGTTACACGCGACCGCAAGGCGTCGACCAGCTACCTGCAGCGCCGTCTCGGTATCGGCTACAACCGCGCCGCCGACCTGATCGACCGGATGGAGGCCGAAGCGATCATCGGTCCGGCAGACCACGCCGGACGGCGCGAAATCCTTCGGGACGTTTGAAAGCGGGGATAACCGGCACTCACAGGGTGATGGGCGCGACTATTCGTGCTCGGTGTGCCTGTTGCTGCCGGTGTAGACTGCAACGCCTCGGTTTGGTCTCATTCCTGCGAGATTGGCCTGCGAGAACGGCTGAACGAGCAACTCGGAATGGACAAGGCACAAACTGACGTTGCCCGGCACATCGAGAAATCGTCCAATGCCTGTCGAAACACATGGGGACGTAGGGCTTTAGATGCATAAACAGAGCTTCAGGTTTGGTTCGCTCATGCTGCTAGTCAAGGCCGCTCTGGCGGTTGTGCTGATGGTCCCACTGGCCGGCGGTGTACATGCCGAGTCGACCAGGAAAGAACCGCCGCGCTCAAGTCCGGTCGGAACCGGTTGGGGTAGCAAGGTCAGCCCTACCCCCGACAATCACGCGCAAACGCTCAGTCCCGAGCAGCTTCGGTCGATCGAAATGGTCAACACCTATTTCAGCCAGATTGCCAATCTGGCCGGTGTATTCCGCCAGACCAATCCAGACAAGAAGGTACAAAAGGGCAAGTTCTACCTGATGCGGCCCGGGCGCTTCCGCTTCGACTATGCGCGCCCCAGCCGCCAGATCATCGTCTCCGACGGGCGCTATCTGGCCATCCAGGACCTCGACCTCAACAATGAGGATGTCTACGGCCTCGAGAACACCCCATTCCGCATCCTACTGAGAAACAAGGTGGATTTGCTGCGCGATGCCAGAATTCTGGCAGTCGAGCAAAGCCGGGAGCAAGTCGTCGTGACGATCTCGGACAAGGATCCGGACGCGCCCGGTCAGATCACCATCTACCTGCGCGCCCAGCCCGCGGTCGAACTTGCCGGCTGGGTGACGAGAGATGTTCAAGGCGGCGTCACCAAGGTTGAGGTTTCGGATCTGACGCGACCAGATAATCTGGATGCCAAATTATTCGAGCGGGAGAAATTATTCCTTCGATCCCTCCGGCAATAGCCGGCTGCGCGGTTGTGATCGGTTGTGCACGGCCGATTGAGGAGCCTGGCTGACAGCTTGGAGGGTCACTAAACTGCTAATCTGTTGGTTGCATGATCATTTGGATGCGAATCAGCTACGCTGCTGTGTCATCCAAGCATCATCACAATCCTTGAGCTGGGTATAAACTTGTTACATTCGGTAACATTTTCGTTACAATGTTCGATGGGACCTGTTGAAATCCGAAGTTTTGCGCTTTATTTAGAAGCTAGACAGGCGATGCCACCCGACGTTCGGTTGAGCCCCCCGTCTAACCGACGGCGTCGCCTGCAGCATCGGTATCCCTCCCGATGCTTTTGCGCTGATAGCGCCTAGGCGCCCAGTTCTCATCCCCCCCCGAGAGCTGGGCGCTTTTCTTTTGCCGCCGTAAACGCTGATCACCAGCGTGACGGCGGTTTGTGGCCAAAAATCGTGCTACAAGCTTAAAATATCGTTACAGAACAGAAATATATGGCGGAAGGTCGCGTCGCTCTGGTTCAACCGGCCGCCTGTCTGACAGGTGCATTTGGCTCGTTGACATCCGGCAGGTCGATTATGACTTGCCGCATCGCCAGAGCAGTCTCGTCGAGCCGCTTGGTGAGGGAGGCGAGCAGCCTTTCGGCGATCGCAGGTTCGTGCTCCAGTAGCGCAAGCATTGCCGCTCTCGGAACGCCGATTACCTTGGTTGGCGAACGGACGATACACGTAGCGGTAGCAGTGACCTCGGCAATCATGGCAAGCTCAAGGATCGTCGCGCCGGCCGGCACCGGGCGTGCGAAGTCCCCGCCCTCGCCAGACGGGACGCTTTCAACGCCATCATCGAGCAGCAGATATGCCCCGTCGGCGATCTCACCGGCAACCGTGCACCTTACGCCCGCAGCGAGCACCCGGCGTTCCGTCACATCGGCAATCGCCGACCTGTCGGCCAACGGCAGCTCAGACAGCAGGGGAATGTTTTTCAGCAGTCCGGCAATCGGGTTCATGATCGAGAGGAATATCAAAAACAGCTCGGGCTGGGGACGGACGGCGGCCGATCTTTTTGGACCGCCACGCTTGCTGAATTCGATCTCTCAGATTCGCGCGAGTTTGTCAGGCACAACTAGTGATCTGGACCTGACAGTTGATTCCCGTCCCGTATCCAAACTCCGCGTCATCCCCGCGCAGGCGGGGACCCAAGCAAACCTCAGCAAACTCTGTGCCGCTGGTGACATGCTTGGGTTCCCGCCTGCGCGGGAATGACGGAGCGGTGTGTGGCGAGTGGGTACTAACCGTTTGGTTTGGAACACTAGATCATTTCCGACTTACGTGGAAATGGATCTATCTGTCTTTTCTCTCACGGCTATTCGGCCTAACAGCCGGCCTCCGACCCGCCGCATTGCGGCGCCCCTCGCCTGCGCTCCCTCGTTGCGATTCCGGCTGAACCGGAAACGCTCTGGCTAGCTAGGCCGCCCATTGTAACTTGGGCTCGCGAAAGCGGTTCAGCTCCGGCCTCAACCGACCGGCGGGAACTGTTGGTGCGTCACGGGACGAGCTTATAGCCACCCGTTTCGGTCACTAGGATTTCGGCGTTGGAAGGATCACGCTCGATCTTCTGGCGCAGACGATAGATATGCGTCTCCAACGTGTGCGTCGTAACGCCCGCATTGTAGCCCCATACCTCGTGCAAAAGCACGTCCCGGGTCACCACCTTCTCGCCCGCCCGATAGAGGAATTTGAGGATCGAGGTTTCCTTTTCCGTCAGCCGGATCTTGGAGCCGTTCTCTTCGACCAGGATTTTCGAGGACGGCTTGAAGGTATACGGCCCAAGCGTGAAGACGGCGTCTTCGCTCTGTTCATGTTGGCGCAATTGGGCGCGAATACGGGCGAGCAACACGGCAAACTTGAAGGGCTTCGTCACGTAGTCGTTGGCGCCGGCATCGAGCCCCAGGATCATGTCGGCATCGGAATCGTTGGCCGTCAGCATGATTATCGGTGACTTGAAGCCGTTCTTGCGAACCAGTTTGCAGGCCTCGCGGCCATCCATGTCCGGCAATCCGACATCGAGCATAACGAGATCAAAATGATCCGACTTACAACGTTCAATGCAGGCCGCAGCAGTATCCACCGTGGATATCTCGAACTCGTCATGTAGTGCGAGTTGCTCACGCAACGGCTCACGAAGGTCCTCTTCGTCGTCCACGATGAGAATCTTGCGTGCAGTGCTCATGCATCTTCTCCGAAAATCAGCTTTGTGCCTAATCTACCATCAACCGGGAGCGATCCAAAAGGGGGACGACAGTCCATCCTGCCTGCTTATCATTACAATTGGGCAAACCTATCAGGCGTACACCCCGTTGCCGGCATTGCAGTCATAAGCGAGCATTCAGCCATGGATTTGATCATTCGCAGCCTCCGCCGCAATGCCACGGAGGGCACGGCAAGCATCGGTTCGTTGACATACCCATGCGCACTCGGCAGGAACGGCATAACAAGCTTCAAGCGCGAGGGCGACAGTGCAACACCGGCCGGACGCTGGCGCGTTATCCAGATCCACTACCGCCCTGATCGCTTGACCGGGTTCCGAGGCGTGCATTTGCAGGGGCATGCACGGCTGCTGCGTCGTCACGATGGCTGGTGCGATGCGGTGGGTGATCGCAACTACAACCGGCAGGTCAAGCTGCCCTACCGGGCCAGCGCCGAGGCGCTTTGGCGAGACGACCACCTTTACGATGTGATCATCGTCCTGGATCACAACCATGTGCCGCGCATCCAGGGCGCCGGCAGCGCCATTTTCATGCACCTGGCCGGCATCGACCGGGACGGCAGCCTTCAGCCGACCGCCGGTTGCGTTGCCCTCAAACGGCATGACCTCGCGATCGTCATGCGTTGGGTCGAACCAGGTGACAGCGTCGTCATTGTTGGCTGACGGCAGACGGTGACGTTGGTCGCGCGATTACTCCCGTGGTCCGTGGCGGGCGGGCTTGGCGCCACCCTGGCTGGTCGTCGTATAGCGCGGCAGATGGTCAGTGGTTTCGAACCAGTCCAACTGATCTTCGACAAATACGTGGCGCGACGGGGCCAATGGCGCCGGGTCCGCATGGGCAACGGCGTAGACGTGGACTTCGTCGGGCAGCTTGTCGTTCTCGTAGGTCAGTGGCGTGCCGCACGTCGGGCAAGAGCCGCGGCGCACGCCGGGTGCCGAGGCGAAGTAAGCGGGCTCGCCGGCGGTGTAGCGAAAGGCTTGCCGTGGCACGGAGACCCATGTCGTCATCGGTGACGACGTTGCCCGCCGACAGCTTTCGCAATGGCAATTGGCGATCCAGTTGGGCGCCTCGTCATAGGCGAATCGAATGGCACGGCAGAAGCAGTGACCTTCAACGACCATGTCCGGCATATCTCGCGCCTTACATCGTGATTGCAGCAAATAATTGCCGGAGCATGACAGAGTTCGACGGTCGCCGCCAGCCGGGCCGGCTCAACGCATCACGGGGCCTGATGAGGGCCCCGTGATTTCCTCAGCTAATCGAGCGTTCGCCCGGTCAGAGCCGCTGTGAGCCGGTGCCGAACTCGGGATAGGCCTCAAGACCGATCTCGGCCTTGTCGAGGCCTTCGAACTCGTCCTCCTCGCTCGGGCGAAGTCCGATTGTCGCCTTGAGCACCAGCCAGACGATCGAACTTGTAACCAGCACGAAGAGAGCGATCGAGACGACACCCACCAATTGCGCCAGGAAGCTTGCACCCGTGTTGGTAAGCGGCACCGCGAGCGTGCCCCAGATGCCGGCCAGCAGGTGGACCGGAATGGCGCCGACGACATCGTCGATCCGCATTCTGTCGATGAAAGGCACCGCGAACACCACGATCACGCCGCCGACCGAACCAATCAGGATGGCCGCCAGCGGCGACGGCGTCAGCGGTTCCGCTGTGATCGAAACAAGTCCGGCAAGCGCACCGTTGAGCGCCATCGTGATGTCGACCTTGCCGTAGATCACCTGGTTGACGACGATTGCCGCGATCACGCCGCCGCAGGCCGCCAGGTTGGTGTTCATGAAGATCTTCGAGACCGACGAGGCATCCGAGAGCGTGCCCATGGCAAGCTGCGAGCCGCCATTGAAGCCGAACCAGCCGAGCCACAGGATGAACGTGCCAAGCGTTGCAAGGGGCATATTGGAGCCCGGCATCGGATAGATGGCGCCGTTCGCACCGTACTTGCCCTTGCGCGCACCGAGAATGATGGCGCCGACCAGCGCTGCCCAACCGCCGGTCGAGTGGACCAGAGTCGAGCCTGCGAAATCCTGGAACTCGGCACCGGCAAAAGTTTTGATCCAGCTCACGTCGGCGCCGGGTGCGAGCCAGCCGGTGCCCCACTTCCAAGCACCCTGGATCGGATAGATAAAGCCGCACAGGATGATGACGAAGATCAGGAACGGCCAGAGCTTTATGCGCTCGGCGAGCGTGCCCGAGACGATCGATGCCGCCGTGGCGCAAAATACCATCTGGAAGAACCAGTCGGATGCCGCCGCATAGCTCCCGGCATCCTCGCCCGGATCCGGGATGATCTTCGGCGAAATCGAGCCGATGAAACCGCCATCAACGCCTTCGTACATGATGTTGTAGCCGAACGCCCAGAACACGATGCCGGCGATGGCGAAAAGTGCGATATTTTTGGTGCACTGCATCGAAACGTTCTTGGTGCGCACCATGCCGGCTTCGAGCATGGCAAAACCGGCCGCCATCCACATCACCAGGAAGCCGCCGATCAGGAACAGCAGAGTGTTGAAGACGTACTGCATTTCCTGCTGCAGGGCCGCCGCATCGATTGGCTTGTCCTGAGCAAGTGCGGGCGTTGCCAGGGATGCAGCGCCTAGCAGCAGAGCAGCAGTTGTGATGGAGCGTGCCGGGTTCTCGGCACGTAGAAAACGTATCATGGGTTCCCCCAATGGTATGGTTCGATTTGGGTGGCGGATCAGATCGCGTTGTCGTCGGTCTCGCCGGTGCGGATGCGGATCGTCTGACTGATCGGCGAGACGAAGATTTTTCCGTCGCCGATCTGGCCGGTCCGCGCCGCGTGCCCGATCGCCTCGACGGCCTTCGGCGTGTTGTCGTTGCTGACCACAACGTCGATCTTGATCTTGGGCAGGAAGTTCACCGCGTATTCGGCACCACGATAGATTTCCGTGTGGCCCTTCTGGCGACCGTAGCCTTTGACTTCGGTCACCGTCATGCCTTCGAGGCCGAGTGAGGTCAGAGCCTCGCGAACCTCGTCCAGCTTGAACGGCTTGATGATAGCGCTCACCAAATTCATCTGGTTCCCCTTGCTTTGAAGACGGCCGGCGAGCGAACCCGCTAACCGTTCATTCGTTTCCGTGGGCGCGGATCAGGCGTCGATCTGCGCTGCACTGCAACAAGAGGCTTTCAAATGGCGTGCCAGTTTGGATCGAATTCAATAGTGCGTTGATTTAAATAGATAAAAATCGTCTTTCTTTGGTACGGTCAAATAGAATTGGGTAATCGATAGCCTAATAATTAGGCAATAAATCATCGTTGCCTATTATTTCACCACATAGTTCGTGTCGCGCCTGCGAACTAGGCCTTCCTGGGTCGTCGAGGCCACCAGCACACCGTCTCGAGTGAACAGGGAACCGCGACAGAAGCCGCGGCTGCCACCGGCCGACGGGCTGTCCTGGACGTAGAGCAGCCAGTCATCGAGGCGCACCGGGCGATGCATCCACATGGCATGGTCGAGGCTGGCAAGCTGGATGTCGATATCGAACATCAGTTTGCCGTGCGCGATCAGAGACGTATCGAGCAGCGTAAAGTCAGAGGCGTAGGCCATCACGCATTGATGCAGCTTGGCATCGTCCGGCAGGGTGCCGTTGGCGCGCAGCCAGATGCTCTGCGTCGGCTCGCGCTTGCCGCGATCGAGGTAGCGCGTGATGCTGGTCGGGCGCATTTCGATCGGACGCTCATGCTGCCAGTAGCTCTTCATGTTGTCCGGGATCAGCCTAAGCAGTTGGTCGCGCAGTTGCTGTTCGCTCGGCAGATCCTCGGGCGGTGGCACATTCGGCATGGTCGCCTGATGCTCGTAACCCTCTTCCTGCTTGTGGAAGGATACGCTCATCGCGAAGATCGGCCGGCCATGCTGGATCGCCCGCACCCGGCGGGTGGTGAACGAGCCGCCGTCACGGATGCGCTCGACCTCGTAGACGATCGGATGGCCCGGATCGCCGCCGATCAGGAAATAGGCGTGCAGCGAATGGGCGGCGCGCTCCTCTTCGACGGTACGCCCGGCGGCAACCAGCGCCTGCCCGAGCACCTGCCCGCCGTAGACACGCTGCCAGCCGTAGGCCGGGCTTTGCCCGCGAAACAGGTTTTCTTCGAGCTTTTCGAGATCCAGCAGCTCGACGAGGGCATCGAGTGCCGACAACTTGTCCGATGTGGGCTCCATATTCTCACCTGTTCTGGGCGCAGGCCGGCCGGCCATTTGAGAGCCGCCATGATATGACGCGATCCGACTGCAATTGCGAGCCTTGATCGCTCAGGGCGCTGTGTCTCATCGCGCCGGCAGACGCGGGGTTACCAATCACCTGAATCCGTAAAGACACTTTCCTTGGCGTCTCGCGTCGCTCTGCCTTTGACGATCTTAGCAACCTGTTAATAATTGCCCACTGATTCGCGACCGGCTGCGGTGAGCCCGCATGCCAAAGCGCGTTTGTTTGCGTTGCTGTGCTCGAGCGTTCTTTGAACGGAGCCACCCATGGCCGACGCAACCATTACCGACGAACTCCTGCGCGAAGCCGACAACGCCGCAAGCGACGCCGCCCGCGATGCCCGCGCCGACGTCCTCGAACGCGCCGACGTCAATCCGGACGAGTTGTCGACGCCGAACAAATCCAAGCGCCGCGCCCGCCGCGTCGCGCGTCAGTCGCAGTCGAAGGACGGCTGGAAGCATTTCATCGTCGACGTCTGGTTCTGGGACCTCAACCCGACCGAGTTCGGCATCTTCAAGCACTCGCGCAACCGCGCCAAATCGCGCCAGTTCACCAAGGACATGGACATTTTCGCCGAGGTCATCGAGGACGGCAAACGCACCGGCCTATTCGGCTATCGCGAAGAGCTCTGGAAAGCGAAGGACGAGTCGGGCAAGCGCCTCGTCATCAAGATGTTCTCCGACAGATTGCATTGGCGCGGGACCATGGACCTGATGCTCGCCCGCTCCGTTCAGCAGACCATCGGCGCCCGTCTGCTGCCCGTTACCACCTATTCGATCAACACCGCCGGCGAGGATCAGGTCGTCTACCTCGAGCGCTCGGCCAACAAGTGGCCGCTGATGCCGGAAAACTTCTCGTTCTTCCTGATGAAGGACAAGAAGATGGAGTTCTTCCGCATCCGCCAGAACTTCTTCCGCTTAGGCGACGATTACACCGTCTACAACGGCCGCAACGAGCGCATCGCCGTACTCGACGGCGCCTTCTTCACGATCTCCGGCAAATGGCGCGGTCGCGTGCGCGAGGACTACGCCGACACGCAGCTTCTGAACGTGCTCAAGCTGTTCTGTTCGATGCTGATCTTCAACGACCGCTGCCGCAGTCACGTCAAGCGCATCGCCAAGCAGGTCATGCGGGGCAATCTCGAGCCCAAGCTCGAGAAGCAGGAACGCGACCTCTATATGAACCCGAGGCGCGTGCGGTAAGGAGGTGCCGACCATTGACCGTGGGGTGCGTTAGCGCAGCGTAGCGCACCCTACTGCTTGTCCGTGCCTGACCGGGCAGCACACCAGTCATCCCGATCGACCCGGTAAACGATACAGTCATCGTCTCCGAACCAGCGCCTCTCGATTGCCTTGAAACCCTGCCGCTCATAGAAGCGGTGCGCCCTCTGGTTACCCGCCAGTGGGTCGACCAATACCGCCTTGACGTTCGGATCATCAAAGCAGCGTTCGAGACAAAGCTGCATCATCCGGGTGCCAAAGCCGCGGCCTAGATAATCTTCCTCGCCGATCCAGATATCGACGGCTCTGAGATCGTTCTCGATCTCGCCCCAGTAATGCGACTCTTCCAACGCCGGATCGATGATTTGCAGGACACCGATCGGTCGCCCAGCGACTTCCCCGATCAGGAATTCGCGCCACGCCACTTCGCGCCCCAACTCGGTTTCCCATTCGAAATCGCTATTAGGTCCGGTCGCGGCAATGACATGCGGCCGGCCGTCCCAGTCGCGTAGCAGCTCGAGGTCCTCCGGAACAGCCGGTCTCAGTTTCATGATAGTGGTCCCCTATTCGACGATCCACGCCTTGCTGATCCGATTATCGCCGCCATATTCGTCAAGTGTGTGATGTGGATACGTCAAGAGGTTCGCGCCAATGCCTTTGCTGAAATTTCTGCCAGCCGCCGCAATTGCCGCCGCCCTGGCCGCATCCTCAACCGCCATGGCTGCCCAGACCAACGCCCCGCCGCCGGCCGAACCGACCGGCGCCCGCGCCGAAGTGGCCGCCACCGGCCTGCGCAATCCGTGGGGCCTGGCCTTCCTGCCCTCGGGCGACATCCTCGTCACCGAAAAGCCGGGCCGCGTGCGCTACGTCACCGCCGCCGGCAAGGTTTCGGAACCCCTCGAGGGCGCACCGAAATCCCGCGCCACCGGCCAGGGCGGCATGCTCGACATCGCCGTCGCCCCGGATTTCGGCCAAACCCGCGAAATCTACATTACCTTCACCGAGGACCGCGGCAACGGCCGCACCGGCACATCGTTGGCCCGGCTCAAACTGCAGGGCAGCGGCGATGCCGCCCGCTTTACGGACCTGAAAATCATCTTCCGCCAGCAGCCGGCCTACGACAGCGGTTATCATTTCGGTTCGCGCATTGTTTTCGCCCCGGACGGCAAGCTGTTCGTCACCCTCGGCGAACGCGGCCGGCGCGAAAAATCACAGGCGCTCGATGAACACCTCGGTAAGGTTGTCCGTCTCAATCGCGACGGCACCGTCCCGAAGGACAACCCCTTTGTCGGCCGCAAGGGCGCCCGCCCCGAGATCTGGAGCCTGGGCCACCGCAATCCGCAGGCAGCCGCCATCAACCCGGCGACAGGCAAGCTCTGGACCGTCGAACACGGCGCCCGCGGCGGCGACGAGATCAACATCCCCGCAGCCGGCAAAAATTACGGCTGGCCGGTGATCAGCTACGGCCGTCATTATTCGGGTGGCAAGATCGGTGTAGGCACCGCCAAGCCGGGCATGGAACAGCCGGTCTACTACTGGGACCCCTCGATCGCCCCAAGCGGCATGGCCTTCTACACCGGCGACAAACATCCGCGCTGGCGTGGCAACCTGTTCGTCGGCGCCCTGCGCTACCGCCGCATCTCGCGCCTTGTTCTCGATGGCGACCGCGTGATTGCCGAGGAGGCCTTGATCAAAAGCCTTGGCGAACGCATCCGAGCGATCCGCCAGAGCCCCGACGGCGGGCTCTATTTTCTTACCGACAGCTCTCGTGGGCGTGTCATGCGGCTGGTGCCGTTGCGTTGATGTGGTGCACCATACCGAGAGCGGTACCTTGGATCCGGCATTAGGCGATTGCCGAGTCTCTGGACGATCTCATATGGTCAAGTAGTCTTCCTAAAGACTTGGCAACCCGCGAGGCGTCCTATGAGAGAATTCTTTTGTCGTAGCCGCGTCGTCGCTTTGGCTGGTTGGTTCACGTGCCTCCTCTCAGCCTGCCTTTTCGTTGCCAATACCCAGACCGCGGACGCCAAAAGACGAGAATCCAATACCAAACAGGCAGGCCAATGCAGTGCTGATCTCGCCCAGTTGCGCAAAGCGGCCGATGGCCTGGACGTTGCGATCGGTGCGAACAACGCCGTGACCGGCGCCGATATCGATGTCAAATGGGATATGCCGAGGCGATGGCGCGCCGGCAAGGGGCGCCTCTATCTGATCTTCGCAACTCCGGGTGCTGTGCGCTTTAGCGGCGTTGGATTTTTCGCACTGGCAGGCGGCGCACCGGGCCCTGCCGGGATTGCCGATGAGCGTGCCTCGACCAGGGCCATCGTCGTGTTGCACGGATCGGACCGCCCGGTTGCAGGCAGACTCGGCATTCGTGCCTATCAGGCGGGCGATCTCGCTTTGACCTGGAAGCTGATCGCCAAGAGCGCCTGCGGAGAGCACGTCCTGCGCCAGGACAAGATCTCGATAGCCGTCAGCTACGGTCGCCCGGCAATCGTCGTCCAGGACCGGTTCGCAGACGACAAGCCAGAGAAAACCGTCAACTCCGGTGACGGGCGCTATCGTCTCGTCGTATTCGAGAACCGCTATCAGGTATTCGAACTGCAAAGCGGTGCCAAGATTGTCGACCGCATCGGACTGGAGCCCAATTTCTCATCCACCGGTCGCTTCATCGCAGCCAAAGGGTACAGCAAAGAGCAACTCGAGGTGCCGCTCGGTTTGGCATTGCCGATCTATCACGATGTCATCGATCTCGTGACAGGCGAGCTTGTCCTCAATGACGTCACAGGACCGGTCGGCTGGGCGTTCGATGACTCGTTTATCATCGACGGTGGCGTGAAGGGGCGGTTTGGCCTGCGCCATACGTTGATCGATCGCGGCGGCAGTCGCCCGCTCGCCAATCGCGATGATCCTCCGGCAGACGATGCCAACTGGGATGCGGGTACCGAGCCCGATCCAAACGCAACCGATCGGCCGCTCGGTGTTGATATTTGCTGGTGGAAGGGCTGTGTCGAATGGCGCCAGTCATATGCCGCGCAGATCAACATTGACGACGGGTTCGCCCAGTTTATCGCCGACCGCGGCGTCGATGGCCGTTACATCTACCTTGCCGACATCTCGATGAACCGTATTGCCAAAGTAGACCAACTCGCCTGCCGCCCTGGTGCTGGCGATAAAACCAACGTCGTTTGCCGAAGCCAACCCACGGCGACGAGTGCCAAGCTTGCCAAAGCGCTCAGGACCATCGACGCGTGCTGCGATCGTCGCGGGCGCTGGCACGATGTCACCGGCACCATGCACTTTACCCATCTCCACGATTGGGATTTGTCGTTTCGGGATAAGCCGGATCTTGCACTCAAAGAGCGTCTGATCAGGCGAAAGGCCCAGCCGGTCCGGCAGGCGATGCAACTGGCAGAGGCCAGCGGCGCGAAAACGGTGCGTGCCGGGTGGCGTGGCGCGCTTGCAACCAACCGACGGCAGCCGCGCCAAAAGACACAAGACGACCAGATCGTCGAACGCCTCAAGACGTTCGGCATCGTGCTCGATCCAGGCATCCGGCCGCAGTTCATCAAGCCTCAATCGCCGGCCTTACCGGATCCGAACGCAACTGTCGAAGCTATCGATAAATTCCTGCGCGATGCCTGGCGCCCGCTGGTTTCGCGCATCGCCAGAGACGTGCCCATCGCACAACAGATCTTGTCGCCGGGCGGCGGTAGTTCGTGCATGCCGCCGCAAGGTGGCAAGGTCGGTCTCGACGGCCTCATTGGCATGTGGCGCTGGCGACTCAGAGACCGCGTTGTCTGGTTGTTCCAAGGTTACTGCAGCGTCGGCACGACGCCGTTTACACCGTTCCTCGACCTGAACCTGCTAACGGCACGGACCGGTCAACCGGGCAGCCACGTGCCTCTCGTTCCGGGATATGAGGACGCTATCGCAGACTACACCCACTACCGCGTTGCCGGCATGCTCAACGCGCGCGCCGAGCAAGAGGCCAAGGCTGCGGGACGCACAATCGAAAAGGATGCCGTTCCAATCGCGATTGCCAAGGCGATCGGCAGCGATCCCGCGCGTGTTCGCCTGACACAGGACGGCCTGCTCTTGCTGCCGATTGCAGCCCAACTGGTGATCTACGACGTCAATCAGGACAAGGTCGCGAAGGTCATCGAAGGCCTCGTCCCGCACAGCAACAACCTCGATGCTTATCTGACTCGGGACCGTCGTCATGTCGTTCAGATAAATGCCGACGGGCGCCTGGCGGTGTTTGACGTTGCAAGCGGTGGCCGCATCCTTGGCGGCCGCTATATCGATGATGAAATCATTCTCTACGATGACAACGGCTACTATGATGCCACGTATGAGGGCGCACACTTTGTCAACCTGAAGTTTCCAGGCGATTTCGGCCTTTATAGCTTCCAGCAATTCAGAGCACAGCTCCACCGGCCCGACATCATCAAGGCGCGGCTTGCCGGGCGGAGTACGCCATTAGCGCCGACTTTGACAGCGCCGCCGGTCATCGACCTGTCCATCAAGCAGGCGGGGGCCGGCCTGATAACCGCCGATATCAATGCGCGCTCATTTGTCGGCCTCAGCGCGGTTCGCATCTACCAGGACGGCCAGCTGCTCCAGCAAGTGCCTGCCCGCACACGCCTTCTTAGTCGGCAACTGCAGTTGACCCCGGTCGGCGGGACGCGCTGGATTACGGCTTCGGCTGTTGACCGGCTCGGTCTTGTCTCCCGGCCGGTCGCAGGCCTGCTGGAGCGCGATGGCCAGCTCACCTCCACGCTGCACGCCACGGTCATTGGCATAGATACCTACGATGACCACGGTCTTGCGGATCTTGCCTATGCGGTTGCCGATTCGCGCACCATTGATCGCGCGCTCGCTGGTGTCCATGGCAAATTCTACGGTGCTGTCGAGCTCCGCCGGCTGGCCAACCATGAGGCGTCGGCCCGGAACATCCTGGATAGTGTGGCCGGGATGGTAGACCGCAGCCGCGCCGGTGATACCTTGTTGTTCTTTTTCGCGGGTCACGGCGTGCGCGGCTCGGACGGTGCTTATTATCTCGCAACAAGCCGGACCGATGCGAATGATCCAGCGCCAAACGCGCTCAGATGGACCATGCTCAAATCGCTGCTTTCGCGCTCGAGGGCACGGGTTGTCGTCTTGCTGGATGCCTGCCATTCAGGCCTTGCCGGCGCCGAAGCGTTTGCCACGAATGATGGTGCTGTCGCTGAGATCATCTCCGGCAGCAGCGTGCCGATGCTCGTGCTTGCCGCTTCGAAGGGCAGGCAATTCTCCGAAGAACGGGCCAGTCTCAACGGCGGCGTGTTTACGCGTGCGATCGAGAGCGTCATCGCTACAGATCGCGGTCGCTATGACCTCAACGGTAATGGTGTCATCGAGGTCAGTGAAATGTATCTCGGGGTCAAATCACGGGTGAAACAACAGACCCGCGGCCGGCAGACGCCCTGGCTTGCACGCACTGACATGATTGGCGATTTTGCGCTGTTTTAGAGTGTATCCGGCGTAGTCGGAAACGTTTCCGCGGAGGGCCTGGCCGGTCGGCTGGAATAGCCCGCGAGCGCAGACAACGGATCGGCCAAGCAGCCCCCCTACATCGCCCGCTCCCTGAACGCACCAAGCGATCCCGCATGGATCAACTCGCTCGGCAGCACGTGGCCGACGATCGCCTCGGCCATGCGCCCGACTTCGATCAGCCGGTCGAGATCGACGCCGGTCGTAATGCCCATTTCGTCGCACAGCAGGACGAGTTCTTCCGTGCAGATGTTGCCCGCTGCCCCTTTGTGGGCGGCGAAGGGGCAGCCGCCGAGGCCGCCGACCGTTGCATCGAACCGGGACACGCCGAGCTTCAGTGCCGCATGTGCATTGGCAATCGCCATGCCGCGCGTGTTGTGCAGGTGCAGCGCGATCGTAACGTCGGGCCAGCGTTCGCGGACGGCGCCGACCACCGTCTCGATGCGTGGCGGGATCGCCCAGCCCATCGTGTCGGCCAGTGAGACGACGGTGATGTTGCACTCATAGTCGCGCGCTACCGCGAAACCGTCGTCGACGGCGCGCAGCACGTCGCCAACCGCGATGTCGCCCTGAAAATTACAGCCGAACGCCGCCATGACGCTGATCCGGTTGACGTCGACGCCGTGTGCCTGGTGAACCTCTGTTTGTTTGCGCATGGCGGCGACGTTTTCGTCATGTCCGCGGTTGAGGTTTTTTCGGCTGAATGCATCGGAAGCGCTGAGCGAGATCGAGCCGGTGATGGCAAGCTTGTCCTTGAAGGCAAGCGCGCGCTCGAGCCCGCGAGCGTTGAACCACAGCGCCGAATAGTGGACGCCGTCGACAGGCTCGAAGCCGCCGACGACGTCTTCGGCATCGGCCCAGCCCGGCACCAGCTTCGGGTTGACGAACGAACAGACCTGGATATGGCCGAGGCCGGTTTCGGCAAGCCCCTCGATCAACCGGATCTTGTCGGCGGTCGAGATCGGGCCTGGTTCGATCTGAAAGCCTTCGCGCGGGCCTTCTTCATGGATTTCAACGCTTTCGGGCAGATCGGACATGAATGAAATCCTCGTCGTTCGATCGTGTTGGTGAGACGGTCGGATTTGCGGCGCTGGGCACAGGACGACACAAGACCACACAGCTGAGTTTACATCGATTTTCGGAGCGGACAATTTATACGACGGCTCGACGACACCACCCGTTGCTGTCAGAATTCGAACGCGGCGCGCTCGTGTGGTCGCGGATCATCGCGGAGAGGACTTAATCGTGAGATGCCAGGTAGCCATCATCGGCGGCGGGCCGTCCGGCCTGCTACTGTCCCAGCTCCTGCACCGAAAGGGCATCGAAGCGATCGTGCTCGAGCGCCACACGCGCGATTACGTGCTCTCGCGCATCCGCGCCGGCATTCTCGAAGTTGGTTTCGTCAATCTGATGCGCGAGGCTGGCATTGCTGATCGCCTCGATCGCGAAGGCTTCGTTCACGACGGGGTCATGATCTCGTTCGGCACAGAACAGATCACGATAAACTTCAAGGAACTCACAGGCACCAATGTCGTCGTCTACGGCCAGACCGAGGTCACCCGCGACCTCTACGATGCTCGCGAAGCTGCCGGCGGCACGACCATCTTCAATGTCGAGGACGTTGTCATCAACGATGCCGACGGCGACAAGCCTCATCTGACCTTTCGCGCCGGCGAGACAATGCAGCGGATCGACTGCGACTACATTGCCGGCTGCGACGGTTTTCATGGCGTCAGCCGGCAGACGATCCCAATGTCGGTGCGCCGCGAATACGAAAAGGTCTATCCGTTCGGCTGGCTTGGCATTCTCTCCGAAACACCGCCGGTCCACGACGAACTCATCTACAACAGTTCCGACCGGGGCTTTGCATTATGCTCGATGCGTAACGCCAACCTGAGCCGCTACTACATACAGTGTTCCTTGAACGATAGTCCCGACGACTGGTCGGACCAATCGTTCTGGGATGAATTGAAGCGCCGCATCCCGACCGATGCGGCCGAGCGCCTGGTGACCGGTTCGTCGATCGAAAAGTCGATCGCGCCGCTGCGCTCGTTCGTCACCGAGCCGATGCGCTGGGGCAGATTGTTCCTGTGTGGCGATGCCGCCCATATCGTGCCCCCAACCGGCGCCAAGGGTTTGAACACGGCAGCCTCCGACGTCCACTACCTCTACCATGCGCTCGTAGAATTCTATGAACAGGGTGACCCTGCCGGCCTCAATCGCTATTCGGAGAGAGCGCTTGCCCGCGTCTGGAGGGCCGAGCGTTTTAGCTGGTGGATGACCAATCTGCTGCACCGCTACCCCGATCAAACCGAGTTCGATCTCAAGATCCAGCGTGCCGATTTGGAGTTCCTGCGCGACAATCGGGCAGCCCAAACCGTCCTTGCCCAGAATTACGTCGGCCTGCCGTATTGAGCACCGATTGCACCATTACCCAGGGCGATGGTTGAACTTGACGCGCCTGCGCAATCTGCGTTTTGTTGAAGGCCGTTCGAACGAGAGCGCTGCGAATGATCCGCCTGGTCGCTTACTCAGTACTTGTGGTCTACCGCGTATGCCGCGTCGGTACGGCATGGGCGCCTGCCGTCATGTCGGTTGTCACGATTTGCAGCTTGCTGCACGCCGGGCCGGCCTTTGCGCAAAAGTCACGCGCACTGATCGTGGCAACGAGCGAATACGACAAATTGCGTAAGCCTGCCCTCAGACCGCGAGACCTGCGCGAGGTGGCTGATGGCTTGCGCAATAGGGGCTTCGACGTTTTGGAGTCCTACGACCAGCGCAGCGCCTCGATCCGTGCACAATTCACACGTTTCGCGAAGCGCATCGCCAAGGACGATTTCGCGCTCATCATTTTCGCAGGCCATATGATATCGGCCCGCGGCGGTATGCTCTATCTGCCCAAAGAGACCCGATCGCCGAGCGCATCGGAGGTCTTCCGCCGCGGCATACCGATGTTGACATTCGCCGGTGCCGCAGCCCGTGGCCGCAATGTCCTGATGTTGATGTTGACGACTGACCCGCACATTTCCTCGGCACCGGGTGAACTGGTGCCTTATCCAAGCAACGTATCGACGGATTTGAAAAACGCGCTTCTTGCCTTCTCGGTGTCGCGCAACGTTCCGGTTTCCGAGATCGATGATACGTCGAGAAGCGCACTCATCAGACTGCGCCGCACCATTGCCTCGAATGTCAGCGATGGCCGCGAGCTTGCCGCAGCGGTCGCCGGCCGCGGCTCGGGGCTTATCATCGGCAAACCTTCTCGCCTGCCGTTTTCGAACGTTGCGCTGGCGCGGCCCGGATCGCGTGCCGGCGGTGGCGCTGCTGCAGCACGCTTCGGGCAGCCGCCGCGTCGCCCGCCGGCGCCGGCCATGACCTCAACCGCCCCGAACATGCGTCAGGCAGACGAGGCGGCAAAGGCACTGGCTCGTCGCCAGGCGAGCCTGATTGCGAAACTGAGGCAGGACGTCGCCAAGGCAGAGACAGCTCTTCGCGAAGCGGAAGGGCGCGCCGGACGTGCAGCCACGCAAGTGCAATCGGCAAATCAGCGTGCTCACGTCGCAGAACGCGCAGCCGCCAAGCATCAGGCCGAGACCGCCAGGCTGACCGACGAACTGTTGAAGTTGCAGTCCGATCAAAAGAAGTATGTCCGCGCGCGCGATCAGGCCGAAAAGCACTCTGCAACCGTCGGCCGGGAAGCCGAAGCCGCTAGCGCCAGAGCCGAGCGGGACCGGCAGGCGCGCCTCGCAGCCGAACAGCGGCTAAGCGAGCAAAAGGCGGAACTAGCCGATCTTGCCGATCAACTGGCCAAGCTCCAGGCAGCCGCCGCCGAAGCCCGCCAAACTGCCGAGCAGGAGCGGACGCGCGCTGCCGAGTTTCAGCAGAAAGTCAAGGCGCTTGCCGGCGATCAGTCACGCGGGGAGACCGCACGCGAGGCAGCGAATCAGCGTGCCCTTCAGGCAGAAAAGCGGGCGACCTCCGCCGAACGGCTTGCCAGCAATGCCGAACAACGTGCCATCAAGGCCGAGCAGCGCCTCGATGCGCTGAAGGCCGCAAAACGGGCCGCCGAACAGAAGATAGAGGAACTCACAGCAGCCGCAGATTCACAGCAGCGCGAACTCACCGCCCTGAGCGAGACGTATCAGCACCGGCTGAATGCGACTGAAGCGGAACTCCGAAAACTCAAAAAACAAGCAGAGCAGTATGCCACCTATCAAGAGACGGTGAACCGGGAAGTGCAAGCTCGCAAATCTGCCGAACAGTCTGCTGCCGAAGTTGCTGAACAGTTGCAGGCGGCCGAACAGCGCGCCCAGGAGGCGATGTCGTTCGCCCAGATCGCGGCCGAGCGCCTACGCTCACAAAGCTCCGAAGCGGCCGATACCGAACGCAGGCTGCGCGCCGAACTCGAATCTCTCCGCGAAACCGTCAACGAGTTGAAGAAGCTGCTGGCGAACTGAGCGTTGTGGTTTGCAATCGCCTTCGACCTGGAGCTGGGCTCAGTCTCTGGGTGTATGGCGCCATTGCCCAGCCGAAATTCACTGCAACCGCCGCTTGCCCCTCACCCTAGCCCTCTCCCCGTACGCGCCGAAGTGGCGCTACGGGGAGAGGGAATCCTGCCGTGCCTCGTGGCACCGCTGCGAGCAACGCGACGGGCCAAGTTCCCTCTCCCCGTACTTCACGGGGAGAGGCTTAGGGTGAGGGGCAAGCGGCGGTTGCCAAGAGTGTTGAACAAGCGAGTTCCAAGCAGTGCTCGACGACATCGGCCCTCCCGTGCGATTTGACAGCAGCGCCGGCGTTACCGGCTGGCATCCACCGCAAGCTCCGCGAGGCCGAGCGCCAGCAGCAACTGGATGTCGACCTTGCCATGCGGCTTCATGCCGTAACGCTCTTGAAACGCACGCACGGCAGCGGTCGTCCGGGCACCATATTTACCGTCGATCCGTCCGGGACTCATCCCCTTGGCTTGCAGGCCTGACTGAACGGCACCGACCAAATCGGAATTGAGATCGGGCTGAACCGTTACGTCCAAGCTCGTAACTGACTTGGCGTCCGACGTCTGTGCAGCGCCAGGCGATGACGACATGATGGCGACCAGCACCATGATGCCCAGAACTCGAAAGTTGATCCGCATGCTTGCCTCGTATGAGTATTTGCCGCCATGCCAAACAGGCGAGCCGGCGCCGCATCTACCTCGCGAAAACCGTGATCGGCTTCGACATCACCGGCGGGTTGTGGGGGAAGTGCTCGAAGTCCGCGAGCAGCAGTTGTAGCGTATGGCGACCCGGCGACAGCGTAATCGTCGCCTGCGTCTGGCCCGCGCCGAAATGCAGGTGCTTGTCATCGAGCGGAATTGGCTCGTTGAGCGGCGGCACTTTTGTGTCGACCAGAAGGTGATGGTGGCCCGTGTTCGGCTTTTCGATGCCAGCCGGCGCCACGCCCATACCTGACAGACCAAAGTGTACCGTCAGCCGTCGCCCGACGCGATCGCCGTCTTTGAGATCGACGAAGTACACTTCTGCATTGGGTGCCGATGGTGATCGCTCACGCGGCTTGATTACGTTGACCGTGATCTTTTCCGAGAACAGCGGCGGATTGTGCGGGATGTGATCCTTGTCGCCGAACAGCAATTGCAACGTGTGCTTGCCCGGGCTCAGCTTGACCATCGCTTCCGTTTGCCCGGAACCGTAGTGCAGATGGTTGAAGTCATTGGGGATCGGTTTTGTGAGATCCGGCAGATCGGTGTCGATTAGTAGGTGATGATGACCCGAATTGCGTCGGTTCGACTTGGCCGGCGCCACGCCCATGCCCTTCAGGCCGAACCGGATCTTGAACTCGGTCTGAACATCGGCACCATCTTTCAGCACTGTGAAATAAAGCGATGATCCCTTTGGCGATGGCGTCGGCCCGCCGGGTGGCACGACCTTGACGCGGATCACGGGCGACATCAGCGGCGGCGAGTGCGGTACGTGATCCTTATCGCCGAGCAGCAATTGCAGCGTGTGCCAGCCGGGCGTCAGTTGCACATCGGCTGCCGTCTGCCCGCCACCGAAATGCAGGTGATTAAAGTCGCTCGGGATCGGCTTGTTGAGCGGCGGCAGCGGCGTGTCGATCAGCAGATGGTGATGGCCGGAGTTCTCGAGATCGGAGTTGGCCGGTGCAACGCCCATGCCTCTGAGGCCGAAGTTGAGCCTGAATTTCTGAGGAACGGTTGAGTTATCTTCAATGCCAACGAAATAGACGCCGGACCCGGACCGTGACGGTGTCAGGCCGCTTTCAGCAAGCGCACTGGCCGTGGTTCCGAGCAGCAACGCCGCCGACACCAGTGCCGCGCCTCTGCGCTGCCTTATGTCGGCCACGCCACGAACGCCACTATTCCGACTGAACGCCTTCGGCATCAGGGTCACAATCATCACGCAGTCCTACAGTTTGTACTAACCTACCGGTTGACGCTTGCGCGCAAGCTCATCTCCGATTTCGACTGTCAGTCCCCGGACATCGGGTGTTCGCATTTCCCATCACAACAACGACATATACCAAGGCTGTAATAGGCAGGAATTCTTGGCCTGTACCGTCTCGACACCGGGCGTCTCCTGAGCGAGACTATCCAGCACCTTTGCTGGCGTCAATCAATCGAGAGCCGTCCACGATCCGGTATCCTGCCCTTGGTTACTTGCATGCGAGCACAATGACTGAGCAGTGCTTTTTCACGATTGAGAACGTCATTGCTCGCACATTTTCTGGGAGGAGTTATTCGGCGATGATCTCACTAATGAAGAGGATCGCTGCGATATTGCTTTTATTGCAATTCAGCATTGGCCCATCACCCGCAGAGGCGGCCCGCAAGCAAGCGCTCCTGATTGCTAACGCCGGTTACCCGGTCAAACAGCTTCTGTCTCCGGAACAGGATGCGCAAGCCCTTGCCGAAAAGCTGAGCGAGGTGGGCTTCGAGGTTCGGGCGCAGGCCAATCTCAACAAATTCTCCATGAGGGGAGTCGTCTCAGAGTTCGTCGAGCAATTGCAGCCGGGCGATATCGCATTCTTTTATTTCAGTGGCTATGGTCTGAGTTCACTCGGCCAGACCTTCCTAATGCCCGTCGATGCGCAGATCGAACGTGACATCGACATCTGGCAGAACGGACTAAGCGTGAAGACGATCCTGAAATGGATTGTCAAGAATTCCCCGGGCGCTGTCGTTGTTGCCATCGATGCGGCCCGCAACCATCCTTCCGAAAAGCTGATACGCGCCAAGCCCGCCGGATTGGAGCCTGATATCGGCACGTTGAATACCTTGACAATCTACTCTGCCGCGCCGGGCCAGATTCTGGATGATGAGGTTGGCGGGCCCAGTTTGTTCGGCACCGAACTTGCCGCCCAGATCGCAGCCGGTGACCTCGACGCGACCGACGCCTTCAATCGCGTTCGCATTAACGTGGCGCGCGGCTCAAACGGCCGCCAGGTGCCACTCGTGACATCGACGTTGGCCAGGTCCTTGAAATTTTCCGATGCGCCTCCAGCGGGGGGCACCACGCCTGGATCAATCGTAACCGCGGGCCTGTCCCGACAGCCGGTAGTTCCGGCACGAACAGGCGATGCCAAGCTCATCCAGGACTGCGCCGAATGCCCTCGCATGGTGATCGTGCCGGCCGGCTCCTTCGAGATGGGCGCGGATCAGCCCTACCGGGGCCCGCCACACAGTGTCACCATCCGCAATTCGTTTGCGATCGGCCAGTACGAAGTCACCTTCGCCGAATGGGATGCCTGTGCCAAGGACAAGGGCTGTGACAAGCGCCCGCAGGATCTGGCCTGGGGGCGTGACACCAATCCGGTGATCAACGTCAGCTGGTTCGAGACCAAGCAATATCTCAAATGGCTGAGTGACAAGACTGGCAAGACCTATCGGTTGCCAAGCGAGGCGGAATGGGAATACGCCGCCCGCGCCGGCACCGAGGGCCCATACTGGTGGGGTGCAGCAATTGGTGCCAAGCGGGCGAATTGTGCAGGGTGCAAGTCGGGCAATGAGGCAAGGCCGCGCAAGGTCGGTTCATTCGCCGCCAACCCATTCGGCCTCTACGATACGTCAGGAAATGTCGCTGAATGGGTCGAGGACTGCTGGAACGGATCATATGACGGCGCACCGGCTGACGGTTCCGCCTGGATCAAAGGCGAATGCGGTCTCCGTGTTCTGCGCGGCGGCTCCTATGACAGCGGCGCAAAGCAGGTCCAATCGAGCTTCCGCTTTCGCTACGATGCCTACGTTCCCTATTCGGCAAACGGTTTCCGGGTCGTCAGGGAATTGGAGTAAGCGACACTGCGACGGGTTGCGTTGACCGGTTTTATTACCGGCCGAGGCCGGAGACGCGGATGCAACCCAAAAGCATGTGAAGCGCCTCCCTGAGGCTCTTCAGCGAGTTGGCCGCGACGTACATCCCGTTGGTTGCGGCCGTCAGGCATTTCAGCGTGTCAATCGGTTTGTCGTCCAGAAAGAAGCCGATTACGTGAACGCGTAGATTGCCGCCGAGTTTGGCCAACTGGCCGGCCAGTTCGCAGACCTTGCCGCCACAGCTTTCGAGCCCGTCGGTGATTAACACGACGATCCCCGGCCCGCCGCGCTGCAGCAGGACGTCGGCGGCAACACGCACGCTCTCGGTCAATGGCGTTGGACCAACCGGCGGGATCCGCTGCAGTTCGGCAACGATTTGCCGGCCGCTACCTGTCTGCGGCTCGACCCTGACGATCACATCACGGCACGCCGGTCCATCGATGCCACCGTAGGTGACGAGACCCGTCGGCCTGTTTTTTGTGATGTTCGGCAGGATTTCGGCTGCCGCTCTGCGGGCGATATCGATTTTCGAACGCCCGTTACGCTGGCGCGCCATCGATCCCGAGGCATCGAAAGCGATCATCGCATTTTCGCGGCAGGCGAGCGCCGGGTTGGCAGCGAGGCATTGTGACAATATCAGCGCCACACCAAGCCGCGTTGTCAGTTTGCGCGGCCGGCCGGCTTGCTGTGTGTCCTGTCCAGGCATAACGACAGCTCCTCACGGCTGCCCGTTGTCGGGCAAGAGCAATATCCGACCGGACGGAATCGGGTGCGAACATTTCGATGCCGTCCGGTCGGATATTGCTCTAGAAATGAAAAAGATAGAGCTTCTTTATCCGCGCGGAACAGAGCCGCTACGCGGTTCCATCCGATCGGATGATGCACTAGGTCCGGTCTGGCTCTGGACGGTATGGGACATTGGAGGACACACACAAGGCCGAATCAGCCGATTTGACGCTGCTCCCATTAAAGTGAAGCGGGCATTCGACCGGCATTAGAGATCTTCCATCCGGCGCTCTTCCTCATCGATCGTCGGCCGGCGCGGACGCGGCCCGCGCCGTGTTGGCAGCAGCGCCAATACGATCAGGGACGGCGGCAGCAGGAATGTCCACGCGATCCAGTAGGAATAGTCGCGGTTCTTGAGGCCGGCGAGAATGCCGCCGGCAATGCCGCTCAGAATCATGACCGTGGCAACGAATACCACGAACACCAGCGGACCGTTTCCCTCAGCCATCGAAAGTCATCCAATCGCGAACGCCGTCATTCAAGGTCAGGCGCAGTTGCAATGCCGATACCTAACACATAGGCGTCCGAGCGGGCTGTTTTTAGGCACCGCTATGGATAACGTCGGTTTCGTCAGGCATGACCCAAGCCCGATCAACTCGGTCTGGTGCCCCTGACCGTGATGCGATTGCCGGAGCGTACGTTTGGATAATAGTCCCACACTGCGATGTGCTGCACTGAGCGGTTGTCCCAGAAGGCAACCGAATTCTTGCGCCAGCGGAACCGGACCTGGAAATCCGGCCGCATGGTGTGTTCGAAGCACATTTTCAGGATGGCATCGCTTTCGCCGCGCGGTACCTCGTTGATGCGCTGGGTGAAGACCGGGTTGACGAACAGATACTTGCGACCGCTCTCTGGATGCGTACAGATCACCGGGTGATCGGCGTGCGGGTAGACCTTGCCGGTATCGTCAACGCCTTTATCAGCATATCGCCCGCGATACTGCGGCTCGCCGTCGTGGCGTGCCGTCAGGCCTTCAAGGTAGGTCTTCATGCGATCCGACAGCGCATCGTAAGCCGCACACATGTTGGCAAACAGCGTGTCGCCGCCGTACTCCGGCACCGTGTGCAGATGCAGGATCGAGCCCATCGGCGGGACCTCGTCGCACGAGACATCGGAATGCCAGCGCTCACCGGCGATGTAGGTCGAATTCGCGTCCGTGTGGATGGGCAGGATCTCGGGGTGCCCTTCGGGGCTCGGGATCGCCGGATGAACCGTCAATTCCCCGAACAGCCGGCCGAATGCCTTCTGGCTGTCGTAGTCGAGCTCCTGGTCACGAAAGAAGATCACGCAATGCTTGAGCAGCGCATCGTGTATTTCGTGGAAGGTCTGGTTGCCGAGCGGCTTTGACAGGTCGACGCCGTCGATTTCGGCACCGATCGTTGTTGTGAGGGGTTTGACGGTAATGGTTTCGTACTGCATGCGACTCTCCTCAGATGCCGAGATCCTGCAGGTTGTAGTCCTTGATGGTCGGGCGCACCGCGTCGCTCCAGTGATACTTGTCGGCTTCGTCGCGCAATGGCGCATAGTCGAACGATTTCTCATTCGGGTATCGCTGGCGCCGGGCATCGATGCCGTACATGATCATCCGCGCGCGGTTGTGGATGTAGTCCTCATCATAGACCGCGACGTCATTGTGGACGCCGCCGCTGGTGACTCCGAGCACTGACTTGCGCCGGTGGAAGCCGACGTTGAAGGTCACGCGGTAATTGGGACTGGTGTTGGCGAACGAGCCGTGCACTGCCTGCCGGTTGGTGATCGCGACATCGCCGGGCTTGCAGATCAATGGCACGGCATCGGGCAGCCGGTCGGAGCCTGCCGCATCCGTCCAGGCCTTGATATCGACCTTGCCGAGGCGATGGCTGCCCGGCACGACCCACAAACCGTTGGCCGCATCGCAACCGTAAAGCTGCGCCATCAGATTGAAGCCGTGCGTGCCTTCGTCGAGGTCGGGACTGTTCCAATGCGTCCAGCCGTCCTGATGCCAGGCCACCGAACCGCCAAGTCGCGGATGCTTGACCCACAGGCTTTCGTTGAACGGCACGAAATCCTCACCGTTGACTGATGCGGCGATCGCGAGCAGCACGGGGTGACCGTAGAGGCGCAGGTGCGCGTCGGAGAACTGCAGCGGCCCGAGCAGTAATTGCAGGACATAGTCGGGGGCGCCCGCAGGTGCTGTCGGCTCAACCATCTTGGCCGGATGCCGGCCCTGGTTGGCATCCGTGCCGCCCAGTGGGTCCGACAACGGTTTGACCATGTTGACGGTGCGCGCCTTGCAGTCTGCGCCGAGTGCCGGTCGGCCGTGCCTGTCGAGCTTGGCATCGAGCGTGACGGGGGCACGCTCGAGAAGCTCGGCGACATCGGCTTCCATATCGCCGAGTTCTTCTGCTTTCAGCACGTTTTCGAAAATGTAGAACCCGTGGCGCCAGTAGGAATCGAGGATTTCAGTAACGAGACGACCGTTCTCATCGAACCGGGCCGGGCCACGGTTGTCCATGGCCAGCGCGCGCTTGGTACCTTCCTCGCGATAGCGCACCATTTCCTCTTCGGCATCGCCGTAATCGACGCCGGCAAAGTCAGGTTGTGGGAGGGCTGTCATTGACATGTCTCCTTGGGCTGATCGGCTGGCGACAGGTTCCCGAACAACGTCGCCGGACGTCAAGGTCTAAGTGACGTCGGAACTTAAATCGGACAGTAAAGACCACTGACCTGATGGTCGTGGTACCCTGCTGTCGCTTTCGATGGCATGCGCCCATTCAGCCAGCACGGTCGCGCAGCGCTCGACAAACGGGCCTTTGAAGCAAAAACTTTCCAAAGCCGGCATTCTCTCGACACACCTACTCGCTCGCCGGGCCGACGACTGCATGCTTGAGCTTGGGTGTGTTTGAGATGTCGACGTTGATCTGATAGCGATCCTTCATGGCATAGAGCAGCGTCTGGACATGGATCGGGATGTAGATCCGGGTCTCGGCGAGGCGCTGCCAGATTGCAGCCAACGATTTCGACCGCCCGCTGTTGTTGACCATCTGCGAGAGTTCGACGATCTGCTTGTCGAGGGCGGGATCGGAAAACCCGGTGCCGTTCCAGGTGCCGAGATTGGCCTGGCGGGTGTGGACCAGGTTAGAGAATATGTAGGCGCTGTCGAAGGTCGGCACACCCCAGCCGAGCAGGAAGAACTGGGAGCCGCCGCCGCGCACCTTCTTGAAGTGCTGGGTCTTCGGGCGCAATTGGACATCGATTTTCAAGCCGGCGTTCTTGAGCTGTTCAGCGATCGCGCCGCAGATCGCGGCGTCGTTGACATAACGGTTGTTTGGACAATCGAGTGTCAGTTTCCAGCGGGTGTCGGTGTTCGCAATCAGTTTGCGTGCGCCGTCGGGATCAGGTGGCGCAATGACGTCCAGGTCGGTCGGGAAGCCGTTGATTCCGGGCGGCGCGAGCACCGCGGTCGGGATCGACTGGCCGCGCATGATGTCGCGCTGGATGGCGCGCCGGTCGATTGCCATCGCAATCGCCCGCCTGAGGTCTGGGTTTGTCAGCGGATTGGGTTGGCCGTCGTAGGTCTTGGCGACCGAAAGGCCGAGGAAGATGACACGGTTTTCGGGGCCGACTTTCATGTCTACGTTGGGCGCTTGCCCGAGCGTTTCGATCTCGCCGACCGGTACATCCTGAACAAAATCGACACTGCCGTCGAGGAGGGCGGTGATGCGCTCGCGGCCGTCGGGGATCGGCTGATAGACAATGTCCCGAATGCGCCGTTCGTCATCGCCGGCCCAGCCCCAGTACGCGTCGTGACGGGTCAGTCGGGTGGCCTTGCCGATCTCGCGTGTGACAAGGCGATAGGGGCCGGTGCCGTTGGCATTCGACATGGCATACGTCTTTTCACCGGCACTATAGTTCTGCGGCTTGGCTACATCGTGCTTTTCAGCCCATGCCCGGCTCAGGATATAGATGTCGGTGAGCTGTATCGGCAGCAGGGGATCGCGTGCGAACGTGCGGATTTCGATTTTGTCGCTGTCGAGCCGCTTGACGGCACGAACGCCCTGCAGGCGGGATCTGAGATCTGACGTCGGCGACATGGCGCGTTTGACCGAAAAAACGACGTCCTCGACGGTAAGCTTCGAACCATCGTGAAAGACGACACCGGGACGCAGCGTGAAGTGCCAGACAAGCGGGTCGATGGTCTGCCGCCAGTCTGTTGCCAATGCCGCTTCGAGCTTGCCGGTGTGATCGCGGATGATCAGCGGTTCATAGATGTGGTGATTGAGGGCATGCGTTGTGCCTTCGTTGACGGCATGCGGGTCGAGCGTCAGGGCGTCGTTCGATCGCGCCCAGACAAAGGGCTTGTCGCTTGCTTCGGCGGCCATGGCCGGCGCCAGGACAAGAGCTGCAGCAAGGATGCCGATCCAGCTTTGGCAGGTTCGGGGCGGAAGTGTGGTTTCCATGATGATCGCCTCTTGGCGCGTTGCGGCGGCAGCCATTCGACCTCGACACGGACCGGCACCCGGCACCGGCGGTCGCCTGTTCGACTGCTTGCGGCATGCAGCGCGACTTTCAGTGAGCACCAATCGCCCGCTGGCCGGAACGGTCACCGGCGCGAGGTAAGCTGTGTCAGGCAAAAATGCGAAATGCGCGCTGATCGGCGATGCCTGTCTTCGCAACGCATACCGCAGCATTAGCTGTAGAGTGACGGTTAGCCTAACTCGCAGGCGGTGCCGTGTCATCGACTTGTCGTAATCGTGATTGCGCTTCATTTGATCCGAAACGCTCCTATCGTTTTTTGCTGCTCTATCGCCGTCTCAGTGGCTAGTACCCACCATTGGGTACTAGGTCGAGGCGGTAGATGCGGATGGCGTTGTCGTGGAACATGGCGGTGCGGGCGGACTGCGGCAGCTGCCCGGTTGCTGCAAGGAAGCCGCCAAAGATGTCGCCGAAGGATCCGATAAGGCCGTCGACGGGGAAGTTCGAGGCAAACATGCAGCGTTCGGGCCCGAACGCCTCGATGCAGGTCTCAATAACCGGCCGCTGATCGTCGAGCTGCCAGGGCCTGCCGAGAATGCCGATGCCGGAAATCTTTATCGCGATGCCCGGATGGCCGGCGGCGAGACCGATGGCGGCGCGCCAGGCAGCCAAACCGTCGGGTGAACGGTCGACGGGCATGAAGCAGTGGTTGATGACCACAGGCGTCGCGGGGAACTTCTCGACCAGGGCCATCAGCTGGCCGACATGCCACCAGGGCGCCTGCAATTCGAAATGAAAACCGTGCTGGGCCAACTCGGCGTATCCGGCCTGCCAGGCGGGGTCCGACATTGAGCCCGGTGCCGCGTGGTCGATTTTGTCAGGGGCGGGCGCCGCGGTCGGCTTATGGCGGATGGCACGAACGATCGGAAATTCGGCATGGCGGGCGAGGATGTCGGGAGCGTCGGCACGGTCGAGGATGGCGCGGGCGACATGGGCTGCGGGCTTGCCGTGGTTGGCGGCAACGGTGCTCATCCAGGCGCTCTCGGCGACCGGGTCATCCTCGCTCCACTCGCCTTCCATGGTGACGGTGGCGACAACATCGAAGCCTTCGGCAGCCGCGGCATAGTCGGGCGGCATGAAGGGTTTGCGGATTGCTGAATAGTCACCGTAGCGGAACGGGATCATCGGTTCTTCGCGGAGCCATGGATGATCATTGGCGAGCGGGTCCCAATAATGGTGGTGGGCGTCGATAATCGGCTGGCTTGGGTGGTCGGGCATGGCGGCTACTTTGGCTGAAGTTGACTGGCATTCGCTGAGTGGCCTGGGTACTCAATCGGGTTTCGATTCACCGGCGCTCTCTTTCATATTCACCCATATATGGACTCAATCATTGCCACTGATGTTGTTGTGGCGTAGTTGCCTGACAACCAACCCAGCCGGCACATCCAGTGCAGCGGCTCGACGATTGGACGCGTTGCGACATCATATATGCCAATTTATGAATTTGATGTCGAACACGATCTTTCCTGAATATCCCCCACCAGCCGTAATTTTCGGAGATCTGCATGCCCGAACGTGTCAAAATCGGTAACATTACCGTTGCGCCCGAACTCCACGCCTTCGTGAACGATGAAGCGCTGCCGGGAACCGGTATTGCACCCGATGCATTCTGGCAGGCTCTCGACCGGATCGTCCATGAGTTCGGGCCGCGGAACCGGGAACTGCTGCAAGTTCGGGATCGGTTGCAGGCTAGGATCGACGATTGGCACCGCGAGCGCCGTGGTCAGCCGCTGGATCCAGCTGCATACGAGCAGTTCCTGCGCGAGATTGGTTACCTGCAGCCCGAAGACCCGGATTTTCAGGTGACGACGGAACGGGTCGACAGCGAGATATCTACGGTCGCAGGGCCACAATTGGTCGTGCCGGTTTCGAATGCGCGTTACGCGATCAACGCAGCCAACGCGCGCTGGGGCAGCCTTTACGATGCCTATTACGGCACCGATGCTCTGGGTGATCGCCCGGCCGGCGGCGGCTTCGACAAGGCGCGCGGCGAACGGGTGATTGCTGCCGGGCGCAGGTTTCTCGACACGCACTTTGCCATCGATGGACGCAGTTACGTCGATGCCGTCGGGTTCGGTTGCGAGAATGGGAGGCTTGTCGTCGCGCTGAAGGATGGCAGCCGGCTCGGGCTGGCTGATCCTGCTCAGTTTGCCGGTTTCACAGGGGATACAGGGCAACCGGACGGCATTCTCTTAACCAACAACGGACTCCATGCTGAAATCAGGATCGACCGGACCGATACGATCGGTGCGACCGATGCCGCCGGCATTGCCGACATTTTGCTCGAAGCAGCCCTGACGACGATTTGCGATCTCGAAGATTCGATCGCCGCCGTCGATGCCGGGGACAAGGTGGCGGCCTACCGCAACTGGCTCGGCCTCATGAAGGGCGACATCGTCGAGGAATTCGAAAAGGGCGGCGCGACGATCCGGCGCTCTTTGAGCGCTGACCGCAGTTATACGGCGCCGGATGGGTCAAATCTCAACCTGCATGGCCGTTCGCTTCTGCTGGTCAGAAACGTCGGCCATCTCATGGAATGTGATGCGGTCCTCGACAAGGACGGTCGGCCGGCCATGGAAGGCCTGCTTGATGGTCTCATAACGTCGGTGATTGCGCTGCACGACTTGCGTCGGACCGGCGGGCTGGTCAATTCACGTGCAGGCTCGGTCTACATCGTGAAGCCCAAGATGCATGGACCCGATGAGGTTGCCTTCTCCAATTACCTGTTCGACGCAATCGAAGATGCGCTCGGTCTTCACCGCAATACGCTCAAGATGGGCATCATGGACGAGGAACGGCGCACGAGCGTCAACCTGAAGGAGTGCATCCGGGCAGCCAAGGACCGCATATTTTTCATCAATACCGGCTTCCTGGATCGCACGGGCGATGAGATCCGGACCTCGATGGAAGCCGGCCCGATGATCCCGAAGGCCGAGATGAAGGCGACCGCTTGGATCAAGGCCTACGAGGATCGCAACGTCGACATCGGCCTCAAATGCGGTCTTCCCGGGCATGCCCAGATTGGCAAAGGCATGTGGGCCATGCCCGATTTGATGGCGGCGATGATCGAGGAGAAGAAGGCGCATCCCCTTGCCGGTGCCGACACCGCCTGGGTGCCGTCACCAACGGCTGCGACTCTGCACGCGCTGCACTATCACGCCGTCAAAGTCCGCGACCGCCAGGCCGAACTGTGCGCGCGCCCAATGGCGAGCCTCACTGATATCCTGACCATTCCGCTGGCACCTGCCGGCGTTAACTGGACGGAAGAGCAGGTTCGCCGTGAACTCGAGAATAATGCCCAGGGCATTCTCGGCTACGTCGTGCGCTGGGTCGACCAGGGCGTCGGCTGCTCGAAGGTGCCCGACATCAACGACATCGGCCTGATGGAGGACCGGGCCACGCTGCGCATTTCATCGCAGCATATGGCGAACTGGCTGCATCACGGTGTGTGCACGCGCGATCAGGTGATGGAGACCATGCAGCGCATGGCAGAAGTCGTCGACCGCCAGAACGCCGGCGATCCGGCTTACAAGCCGATGGCGCCCGATTTCGCCAACAGCATAGCCTTCGCCGCGGCCTGTGATTTGGTTTTCAAGGGCATCGACCAGCCGAATGGTTATACGGAGCCGGTGCTGCATGCGCGGAGGGTCGAGGTGAAGTCTGGGGGGCGGGCTTAGAGTGACAAACGGCGTGTAAATCGATCGTTACGTCTAAGGCAATCGCGATCTATCGCCGAGTACCAACCGCGATGATGTAGTCTCGCGGCATGGCGATGCCTAACTCTGTTCGATAGCGCTCGTGGAATTCAACAAAGGCTTCTTTGAAATCGTTCTGCGCGCGCTCGTCCAGCGCTGCCATCCTCGTGACCGTCAGTCCATGAGCCTCGGTCCAGAGCCGCCAGATGGCCTCTCCATCCGGCGCCCGCAAAATGGAAGTTGCCTGCTCGAACTTGAGATCGAAGGCCGATCCGAGAAGTTCGTCGATACGTGTCTCGCTGCCCCATGCAAACGGTGATGGCGGTGGCGGATCGGGCGGCGCCGGTGAAAACTTCAAGAACACGTCCCTCATCAGGTCATGAAGCGTGTTATCGGTCTTCCAAACAGCCAACGCCAGGCGACCGCCCTGTCGGCACACTCGCGCCAGTTCGCTGGCCGCAGTCTCGTGCGGGCTGGCGAAAATGACGCCAAAGGTTGAGATCACGGCATCGAAGCATCCGTCAGCGTAGGGCAAGTCCAGCGCGTTACCGACATCGAATGTGATCTGCAGGCCTCGGCGATCGGTGATTTCGCGTGCCGCAGCGATAAGCTCTTCGCTGAAATCCAGGCCGGTAACGTTTGCGCCCCGCTGTGCAGCGAGGCGTGCCGTCCAGCCCGTTCCCGTTGCAACATCGAGAACCGCTTGGCCCCTCTGCGGATCCAGTCGCTGCATGCAATGGAAGAGGACATCGCCAAAGTCCTCGCTGAATTTCTCATATGCCGAAGACGTTACGCCCCATGCTGATGCGATAGTACGAACATCCTTGGCCATCGACCTGTCCTCCCGACACGGGTGCTGTGAGATCACCATTAGTTATGGGCATTATACCGTCGCGGTCAGTCCCAAAAACAACGTCATTCACATTGCACGGGCCTTGGCAATGTTGCCAGCCTTGCCTTTTCTTCCGAGGTGAGAAATGGATCGGCAGCGGCGCCGGCGCCCACCGTGAGATCTTTGCGTCAGAGCGCTTCAAGGACGTTTGTGACAAGCACAGCCTTCGCGGATTGTTCTACCACCCGGTAGCGTTGGTCTGACGTCGCTTACAACGATTGAATGACAGATCGGCGATTGGTCGTTAAGCTTGAGCGGTTCATTGGTTCATTTGGCGGATCGATCGACATGTTCAGGGTTCTTGCCGCCGTCATCCTGGTTCTTGCGGCACTCGGCGTCGGAGAGGCGAGTGCCGACGTTCGGATTGCGCTGTTGATTGGCAACAAGTCGTACTCAAAGAGTATTGGCCCGCTTGAAAATCCTCACAATGACGTGCGGCTTGTGGCGGCTGCATTGGAAAGAAACGGGTTTAAGCGGTCCGACATTCGCATTCTGTACGATCAGGGTCGTGCGCAAATCCGGCGGGCTGTGCGGGAACATGCGCGGCGTGTCGATCGGGCCGGACGGAATGCGATCGGGTTCTTCTATTACACGGGGCATGGTGCAGCCGATCTCGAGACGCGGACCAACTATCTCATTCCGGTCGACGTCACATCTCGCGATGAGGAGATCTGGGACGACTCCGTGCCGCTGCATTACATCATCAATCGCCTTCAAAAGAATGCAGGCAATGCGGCACACTTTGTGATCTTCGACGCATGCCGAAACGAACTGCAGCTGGCTGGACGCAAGACGGCAGAAAAGGGATTTGTGCCGGAAGCTGCGAGACCAGGAATGCTCATTGCGTACGCTACCGATCAGGGGAGCACGGCATCAGATGCCGGAGACGGCAGCGGGCCCTATGCTGCGGCACTCGTAGCTGAACTCGATAAACCTGGCCGCACGGCCGGAGCGCTATTTGATGCGGTAAAATTCAGGGTCTATCAACAAACGGTCCGACCGAAGCAGCTGCCTTGGCACGTATCCAAGTTCACCCGGCCAGTTACTCTTGCACCGTTGAGGTCGTCCACAGCGGCCGAGACCAAGCCGGCGATTTCCAGACTGTCTAGGCCAGAGCCATCCAAACGTGTTGCGCCTGTGCCCAACTACGATCTCCAAACCGAGATTGCGTTTTGGGATTCAGTCAAGGACAGCAACGACGTGACAATTCTTGGCGCTTATTTGGAGAAATATCCCAATGGGCACTTTGCACCGCTTGCCCGTGCGCTTATCGACAAACACAAAATTGACGACCGCCAAACCCGAACCGCAAGTCTAAACGAGGCAGCTTCGCCGGATGTCGAGCGATTGCAGGAGCGGCAGCTTGTTTTGGCAGTCCAGGATGAGCTCAAGCGTTTGGGCTGCTATCGAGGTCGGGTTGATGGCAAATGGGGCAGAAAGAGCCGGTCCGCATTGGCAGAGGCCCTGGGTGGCAGCACTCAACAAACGCCGACAAAAGATGTCCTCGAACGACTGAAGTCTGTTGGGCTCCAAAAGTGCGCAAAGGTGGTCGAGAGAACGCCTGAAGTCCGAAGTTCGAAAAAACCGGCGAACGTAGCCAAACCAAGCTCTCGATCAGGAAGACAGAAGCGGAGCTGCATGACATTTACTGAGTGTGTTGCAAAGCATGGTAATAGTAACTGGGGCACTTCCTGGTGTGGTGGCAGTTGGGGCGGCGCAAACCTCTGCAAATGATGGTCCGGTTGAATGCGAGGCCGAATCTCACCCGGCCCGCACCCGCTTGACCTCGAACACCTCCATGATCCGGCACCCCCGGTGCGGACCGTCGCAGACGAACTGCCAGCGGCCTTCCGTGAAGGTGTCGCACATCTTGACGCCCTTGATCAGGATCCAGTGACCTTCCTTGCCCTTGTGGATCGCAAGGATGTAGTTGGCCCAGGCGTTGCGCGGTTTCTGCATCCAGGACCAGAGCGTCGGGCGCTCCTTGCGGGCGCGGTCCATGTAACCTTCGATCAGGTGCATGCGGTAGCCGAAGGCCAAGAGCGCCTGCTCGACCTCGTCGGAGTAGGTGCCGCGGACGACTGGTTTGCGATGGTCGGGCAACTCGCGTAGGCGGCGGATCTCGTCCTCGATCTTGGAGATCGAGTGGCCGGTGACGGCGGAGATCACGAACGGCCCGCAGAACGCGATGCGGCCGGTGTCGTTGTTGACGTCGTTGAGGGTCGACGTCGTGCGCCGGGCGTCCAGCGATAATCCGGTTGGCGATGTCACTTGGGGCCTCGAAACGTGGTGTTCGCGTTAAGATCGGGTTAATCGAAGTATCGGCGACAGTCGTTTACGAATGATTAACCAAGGCTTGGATGCAGCGGACGGAGACGATGGGCGACAACGAAACAGGCTTCCTGCGTGGGCTGCAGACCTACGGTGACCGCGATTTTTCGATCTACATGCGCCGCGCCTTCGCGCGCTCGCAGGGCTTTACACTCGAAGAACTCGGCCGCCCGATCATCGGCATCGCGTTTACACATTCGCGCTTCAATCCCTGCCACCGCCATTTCCCGGAGTTGCTTGAGGCGGTCAAGCGCGGCATCGCGTCTGCCGGCGGCACCGCGATGGAGTTTCCGACGACATCGCTGCATGAATCAACACTCGCACCGAACTCCATGAAGTATCGCAACCTGATGGCGATGGACACCGAGGAGATGGTGCGCGCGCAGCCGATGGACGCGGTGATCCTGATGGGCGGCTGCGACAAGACCGTGCCGGCACAATTGATGGGGGCGGTCAGTGCCGGTAAGCCCGCGATCCAGCTGATCGGTGGGCCGCAGTCGACCTCGCGCTATCGCGACGACCGGGTCGGCGCATGCACCGACTGCCGTAAGTTCTGGACCAAATTTCGCGCCGGCGAGATCGGCGAGCAGGACATCTCCGACGTCGAAGGTCGGCTGGTGACGACGGCGGGCACCTGCGCGGTGATGGGCACGGCCTCGACCATGGCGGCGATCGCCGAGACGCTCGGCATGACGCTGCCGGGGACGGCGGCGATACCGGCTGTTCATGCTGACCGACTGAGAGCCGGCGAGGCGACCGGCCAGGAGGCGGTGCGTCTCGTCAAGCGCGGTGACACGCCGGCCGACATCATCACGGAGAAGTCGGTCGAGAATGCGCTGCGTGTGCTGCTTGCGATCGGCGGTTCGACCAACGGGGTGATCCATCTGGCCGCGATCGCCGGGCGGGCCGGCATCAAGCTCGATCTCAAGCGCCTCAACGAGCTTTCCGATACGACGCCGGTGCTCACTGCCGTGAAGCCCGTCGGTGATGAATTCTACATGGAGGACTTCTTTGCTGCCGGTGGCATCGGTGCTGTGCTGCGCGAATTGAAACCGCTGCTGCATCTCGACTGCAGGACGGTTGCCGGCGAAACGCTCGGCGAACGGCTGGCTGCGGAAGAAGGCAGTTATGTCGATCGCCGCGTGATCAAATCGGCCAATGAACCGCTCGAGCCCGAGGGTGGTCTGGTTGCCCTGTTCGGCACGCTGGCGCCCGACGGCTGCATCATCAAGCGTTCGGCCGCGACGCCGGAGCTGTTCGAAAAGGAAGGCCGCGCGGTGGTGTTTTCCTCGCTTGATGATCTGGCGGCCCGGATCGACGATTCCGATCTCGACATCACGGCGGATGATTTCATGATCCTGCAGAATGCGGGGCCGCGTTCCGATCACGCGATGCCGGAGGCAGGCTTCCTGCCGATCCCGAAGAAGCTCCTGCAGCAGGGCGTCAAGGACATGGTGCGGCTTTCCGATGCGCGGATGAGTGGTACTGCCTATGGCACGATCGTCCTGCATGTCGCCCCGGAAACAGCCGTCGGCGGCCCGATCGGGCTGGTTCGAACCGGTGACCGGATCAGGCTCAGCGTCAAGGAGCACCGGCTCGATCTGCTGGTCGACGAGGCGGAACTGGCAGCCCGGCGGGCAGCACTTGGCGCGCATCAGGTGCCGGCCGACAGCCGCGGCTACGACCGCATGTTCCGTGAAAACGTTTTACAGGCGCCGGACGGTTGCGATTTCGGCTTCTGCCAGTCTGTGGCGGCGGCCGAATAAGGAGCGCTCAGCCATGGATCTCGCAAACGTGCAGCCGCTGCTTCGCAGTCTCAAAGTGCTCGAGCTCGGCCATTACATCGCGGCACCATTTGCGACGCGCCTAATGGCTGACCTCGGTGCTGAAGTGATCAAGGTCGAGCCGCCGGGCCGCGGCGATCCGGTGCGGACCTGGGGCATGCAGGTCGATGGCCGGTCGCTGTGGTGGAGCATTCACGGCCGCAACAAGCGTTCGATGACGATCAACATGCGTCACGAGGGCGCCCGTGATCTGGTTCTGCGATTGGCTTCGAAAGTCGATGTCATCGTCGAGAACTACCGGCCGGGTCAACTCGAGAAATGGGGGCTTGGGCCCGAAGCATTCGAAGCGGCAAAGCCGGGCCTGGTGCTGGTGCGGATCTCGGGCTACGGGCAGACGGGGCCGGAGGCCTCACGTTCCGGTTTCGGTGTGATTGGTGAGGCGAAGGGTGGGCTTCGCCATCTTTGCGGCTATCCCGATGATGTTGCCGATCTGCCACCGGTCAGGACCGGCGTTGCGATCGGTGACAGCATTTCAGGCTTCTATGGCGCGATCGGTGCGCTGGCGGCCGTCATCGAGCAGCGGGCGAGTGGTGCTTCGGCGCTCAAGCTCATCGATGTTGCGCTCGGTGAATCGGTGATGTCCCTCTTGGAGGGGCAGTTGCCCGAGTATGGCAAGTATGGCGTTGTCCGTCAGCCGAGCGGGTCGTGGATATCGTCTGCCGCGCCCTCGAATGCATATAGATCGAAGGACGGCGCCTGGGTGCTGGTCGCCGGCAACTCGGACCCGCTGTTCAAGGAGCTGGCCGGGATTATGGGGATGCCGGAGCTGGCCGATGATCCCCGGTTCGTCGACAACCAGTCGCGTTGTGAAAATGTTGTCGAACTCGACCGTCTTATTGGCCAATGGGTTGGCGACCTCAGTGCGGATGAGGCCCTGGCCAGCCTGGACGAGGTCAACATACCGTCGAGCAAGATCTACACGATCGCGGATGTCGCGGCCGACGGGCAGTATCGCGCTCGCCGGATGGTGACCGAGGTCGAGGATCCGCACTTTGGTAGGATTCTTCATCCGGGCGTCGTGCCTGTCGTGGCTGGGCAGGACCGCGATGCGCAAATCCGCTGGACGGGGCCGGCGGTGGGTGAGCACACGGACGATGTGTTGCGCGATGTATTGGGCCTCGATGACCAGCAGGTCGCGTCCTATCGGGAAGCCGGCGTTATCTAGCGGGCGCTCGAAGGTGCTGTGAGAGCTTTTGGATGAGCGACTGCAATGCGCCTCAAAGGGCGCAAAGGCGGTCAACCGCCTCGGGCCCCAATCCGACTTTGGCTGCGACCAGCTCGGCACACTTGTCAAAAGACCAATGTATGAAATTCGCGTATGGATAAAATTTGAAGACGATCCATATCGATATGAATGACACCAGGGTTGAGCCGATGATGAGTATCGGCATGAACCCATTAGTTTTCGACGTGTCGTCCAAATTGGTAAGATATCTCGGAAGAACCAGTATTACGATACTCGCCAACAAGGGCCACAAGTCCACGCGATACCGAAAATCCACTGTCCCGAAGCTCAAAACAAACAGTGCGCCGATGCTCATGGTTGCCACGCCGATCCAGGCGCAGCGATCGACGGATTGCGGAATAGTGGCGCACTTGGCGATCAGGAATATCCAAGGCAACCACAAGAAGACAATTCCGATGCGCGGGCCGCCATTTCGAATGTACCCCAGCGATCGGGTCAGCCAGCGGAAACTGCTGTCGATTGCTTCGGAGATAGAACCGGCGGGCACGTCAAACAAGTATACCAAGAGGTTTGGGGCGATACGTGCGATATTGAATTGCCCGTGTTCCAAGTAGGCTTTGACCCGGGGTGTTTCAGAGTTTTCTATGTTCCAATAAACAGTGCCGTAAACTATCGAAGCGTTACCGTCCCATGCCTGGTTAGTATAGAGGGCTTCGCCGAATCGCGCTTCGTTTACTGCAAGAAATAGAACGGCGAAAGCGAACAGTATCGAGAGAGCCGATGCGATGGATCGAATTTTAGCCAGACCGTTTCGAATCAAGAAGAAAATGCAGAGCAAGCCAACAACCGCATACATGCCGACGGCCAAATGAGGCCGGGCGTGGACGGTGAGGCCGGATGCGGCGGCAAGTGCCGGCAGATACTTGCTCAAGTCCCGGTCGAATACATAGGCCCGCGTCAGCAACCATAAGAAGCAGGCGCTGAAGAAATAGGCAGCTGCAATCGGTTCATGGTAGACGGCATCGTTGGCGAGTAGCAGGAGGCCGGGTGAGCAGCACCAAACCACTGCCGCTAGAAGAAATGCCCAGGCATGCTGGAGCCAATCGTCCCCCGGGGCGAATTTTCTTACCAAGTCAGCGAAGATGAACTGATAGACGGCGGTGCCGCCGGCGGCGAACAGCCAGATCGTGTAAGGCGCTATCGAAACCTGTTTCAGATCGAGGAAGGGCCATGCCAGGGCCCTGGTGGCAAGCGGAGCGAGACCGTATGGAACGAATGCCCGGCCCTCTGAGTCATACAGGCCCTCGATGGTCATGATCCGCACCGGGACGTCAAATCGTCCGTCGATCAGGGCAAGAAAATAGTAGTTGTAAATGAATGCGAGGGGGCGCTCGGTTGTCGAGCCGGGCAGCAGGGTATGGATGACGATGAGGTAGACTGCCGCCCCGAAGATTGCGAAGGCCCAAGCATGTAGATGCTGGCCGTCAGCGGCCCCTTTGAGGAAGGACTTCAATTGGCAAGCCTCAATTGGTCAGCCGACATGGTCGCGGGATGCCCAAGTGAGGCCATCGCACGCGCGGCGGTGGCAGCTTATCGTCAGCGGCAGGCCGCCTCAAGCGTCCCGATCGGGGTTCGCGGCTGCCCTGATCGGTCCCGGTTTGCTCTGGCCACGAAAACCGGCTAACAGCCGGTCGATGTCGAGGAAATCGAAGAAATCGGATGCCGGTCGGCCGGCCGGCGTGACGCCGTCGATGGCGCAGTACCTGGAGATCAAGGCTGCCAATCCGGACAGCCTGCTCTGGTACCGGATGGGCGATTTCTATGAACTGTTCTTCGAAGATGCGGTGACGGCGGCCGCCGCCCTCTCGATCGTTCTGACCAAGCGGGGCAAGCATCTCGGCGAAGACATTCCGATGTGCGGCGTGCCGGTCCATCGTGCCGATGAGTATCTGCAAAAACTCATTCGCCAGGGCTATCGCGTGGCGGTCTGCGAGCAACTCGAGGATCCAGCCGAAGCGCGCAAGCGCGGTGCCAAGGCGGTCGTGCATCGTGATGTCGTCCGCCTCGTAACGCCCGGCACGATCACCGAGGAAGCGCTGCTCGACGCGCAGGTGCGCAATTATCTGACGGCGATTTTTCGCGAGCCTGCAGGGCGCGGCCAGGCGGCTCGCGTCGTGCTCGCCTCTCTCGAACTGTCGACAGGCGAATTCGAAGTGGGGGCCGTCGCGCCGAGCGATCTTGCCGGCGAGATCATGCGCCTGATGCCGGGCGAGATCATTGCCGTTGATGAGGTTCTGGCCGATGCCGAGGTCGCCCGCACTGCGCAATTGCTCACCACCGCACTGACGCCGGTGCCTTCTGCAACCTTCGACAGCCTGGCCGGCGAACGCAATCTGGCTGCTGTTCTGGGCGTTGCGGATATCGGGGCTTTCGGTAGCTTCACGCGTGGCGAGTTGGCGGCGATCGGCGGGCTTCTGAAATACGTCGAGTTGACCCAGATCGGCCGCCGGCCGGCGATCCGGCCGCCAAAGCGCACCGGCTTCGGTGCGGCCATGATGATCGATGCCGCGAGTCGCGCGAGCCTCGAATTGCTACGCGCCTCGTCGGGCGACCGACGCGGCAGCCTGCTCTCGGCCATCGACCGCACGGTAACCGGTGCCGGCTCACGCGAACTCGCCGCCCGGATTGCAAGTCCGCTGACCGATGTCGGGGCCATCAATCGGCGCGTCGAAGTGGTCGACTATATGGTCGGCAATCTCGAATTGCGCGAGGAAGTGCGCGAAGCGCTCAAGCGGACGCCGGACATTGCCCGGGCCGTCTCGCGTCTCGCCCTGCAGCGCGGCACGCCGCGTGATATCGCAGCCGTGCGCGATGCGCTCGGTGCCGGCCGCGCTTGTGCCGGGCTGCTCGCTGAGCATGCCGGTGCCATCGGCCTGCCGGATGAACTATCGCGTATCGCTCAGGCGCTGGCGGCGCCGAGCGATGAGCTTCGAGATCATCTGGGCCGTGCCCTTGTCGACGAGCCGCCGCCGCAACGCCGTGACGGCGGTTTTATCAGGCAGGGCTTCGATGAGGCGCTTGATCACGCCCGGTCGCTGCGCGACGACAGCCGCCAGGTGATGGCGGCACTCGAAGCAGAATATCAGGAACTGGCCGGCGTCAAGACGCTCAAGGTGCGCCACAACAACATTCTCGGATTCTATATCGAGGTCGGCAGTGCCACGGCCAAGCCACTAATGGAGGTACCGCTCAGCGACACCTTCCGCCATCGCCAGACTATGGCCAATGCGGTGCGGTTCACGACAGCCAAGCTCGCCGAGACGGAAGGCCAGATCGCCGCTGCCGCCGAACGGGCGCTGGCCATCGAGAATGAAGCATTTGCAAGCCTGGCCAAGGCGATCAGCGCGGAAGAACAGGCGTTATCGGAGCTGGCAGCGGCGCTCGGCGACGTCGATTGTCTGGCAGCGCTCGGCGAACTCGCCGATGTCGAGGGTTACACGCGGCCGATCGTCGACGACAGCCAGGCCTTCGTGATCCGCGAGGGCCGCCATCCCGTCGTCGAACAGGCATTGGCGCGGGATCTGGCCGGTCCCTTCGTGCGCAACGATTGTATGCTCGGCCGGCCGCCGCCGCACCCAGCAGATGCCTACAGCCAGGATGATGGCAATGACGGCGGCCTCGCACGTCCGCCCGGTTTCGACGATCTCGTGCCGGGCCGCATCTGGCTGGTGACCGGCCCCAACATGGCCGGCAAATCAACCTTTCTGCGCCAGAACGCGCTGATTGCGCTGCTCGCCCAGATCGGTTCGTTCGTGCCGGCGGCTTTTGCCCATATCGGCATCATCGACAGGTTGTTCTCGCGGGTCGGCGCGTCCGACGACATCGCCAGCGGCCGGTCGACATTCATGGTCGAGATGGTCGAGACCGCCGGCATACTGAATGCCGCCACCGAGCGCTCATTCGTCATTCTCGATGAAATCGGCCGCGGCACCTCGACCTTCGACGGCTTGTCGATCGCCTGGGCGACGGTCGAGCACTTGCATGACGTCAACCGCTGCCGCTCGCTGTTTGCGACCCACTATCATGAACTTACCGCTCTTTCCGAACGCCTCGCGGAGGTTGCCAACGTCACTGTCGACGTCAAGGAATGGCGTGACGAGATCGTCTTTCTGCACAAGGTCAGGGCCGGAGCAGCCGACCGTTCGTACGGCATCCACGTCGCCCGCCTTGCGGGCCTACCCGACGCCGTCACGGTGCGGGCCAAAGAGATCCTGCAGATTCTCGAAGAGGGCCGCGAAGCGAGCAGCACGGCTGCCGGACTTGAGGAACTGCCGCTGTTTGCTGCATCGATGACTGCGGAAAGGGGGGCTGTCGGTCCGTCACCCGTCGAAGAGCATCTTGACGCCATCAATCCCGATGAGCTGACGCCGCGGGACGCTCTCGACGCGCTTTACCGACTCAAGGAGCTACGCAGCAGTTGAGAACGTTCCAGGCGAACAGTTGACAACCCTGCCGGCTGGGCGTTCAACCAAGCGATGGACCAAATCGCCCCGCCCCAACCGCCGTTCTTCGATACCGTCGGTCTGCGCCAGGAACTGACGGCGCTGTTCAAGGCATCGGACGGGCCAGACGCCTGCCGCCCGCAAGTTCTGGCCAGGTTCAAGCAACTGCTTGGCGATGCTCATCGTGATGCGCGCGAATTGCTCGGCCAGACCGGCGACGGGCGCGAATGTGCCGCGGCACTGTCGCTGTTTCACGATGAGCTTATCCGTCTGATCTACGACTACACCGTTGCCCACATCTACCATCCGACGACCAGTGGCAGCCGTGACGAAGAGATCGTTATTGCAGCGACCGGAGGATATGGTCGCGGCCTGCTGGCGCCCTATTCCGACATCGACCTGCAATTCATTTTGCCCTATCGCCAGACGCCCTGGAGCGAGAGCGTTGCCGAGTACATGCTCTATATGCTCTGGGATCTGGGCCTCAAGGTCGGTCACGCGACGCGCACCGTGAGCCAGTGCACGTCGCTGTCGATGAGCGACATGACGATCCGCACGTCGCTGCTCGATGCGCGCTTTCTGCTCGGTGATGAAGAACTCTACGACAACTTCAAGGCGCGGTTTGCAGCAGACGTCGTCAACGGTACGGAACGCGAGTTCATCGAGGCCAAGCTTGCCGAACGCGATGCCCGTCACAAGCAGACCGGCGAGAGCCGGTATCGCGTCGAGCCCAACGTCAAGGATGGCAAGGGGGGCTTGCGCGATCTCCACACGTTGCACTGGCTGGCGAAGTACGTTTACGGCGCCGGTCCGGGCGAAGTGGGACTGCCTGCCGATGTCTTTCGTGACGACGAGATCGAAGCCTTCAATCGCTCGGAAGAGTTTCTCTGGCGCGTGCGCTGCCACATGCACTTCGAGCGTGGCCGGGCTGACGAACGCCTAACCTTCGACCTGCAGCCGGTGATCGCCGACAATCTGGGCTTCCGCGAGGATGAGGGCCTGCTCTCCGTCGAGCGCTTTATGCGCCGCTACTTTACGGTTGCGCGTGATGTCGGCGAACTGACCGGAATTTTCTGTTCCTCGCTCGAAATGCAGCAACTCGCGCGCGCGCCGCGCGTTCAAGACTACCTCAACCCGCTCAATTGGACGACACGCCGACGCGTGCGCAAGACGACGGACTTCCGGATCGACAATAACCGCCTCAATATCGCATCGGCGGACTTGTTCAAGCGCGATCCGGTCAACCTGATCCGCATCTTTTCGCAGGCGGCCGAACTATCCACCTTCCTGCATCCCAATGCGCTGCGCCGCATTCGTGACAGCCTGCCGCTGATCGACGACAATCTGCGCAACAACCCGGAAGCGAACCGTATCTTCCTGCACCTGCTGGTTGGTAACAAGATCCCAGAGCACATTCTGCGCCGCATGGGTGAGACGGGCGTGCTCGGCCGTTTCATTCCCGATTTCGGTCGTGTCGAAGCAATGATGCAGTTCAACATGTACCATCACTTCACGGTCGATGAGCATCTCGTACGCACTGTCGGCCAGCTGATTGCGATTGAGAACGGGGAACTGGCTGATACCCTGCCGCTCTCCAACAAGATCATTTCGACGATCCAGAACAAGCGGGTTCTCTACGTCGCAGCCTTCCTGCACGACATCGCCAAGGGTCGCCGTGAGGACCATTCGATTGCCGGTGCGCGTACTGCGATGGAGCTTTGCCCGCGCTTCGGCATGAGCAAGGGAGAAACGGAAACCGTTGCCTGGCTGATCCGCGAGCACCTGACCATGTCGAATGTCTCGCAAAGCCGCGACCTTGGTGATCCCAAGACGATCCGCGATTTCGCCGACGTGGTGCAGACCCGCGAGCGCCTCAAGCTCCTGCTGCTGCTGACCGTTGCCGACATCCGTGCCGTCGGTCCCGGCACCTGGAACGGCTGGAAGGGCCAGCTTTTGCGCGAACTCTACTATGAGACCGAACTGATCGTCGGCGGTGCCAAGGCAACGGATGCCGGCAGCCGCTTTGCCCGCGCCGATGCGGCCCAGGATGCGCTACGTGCCGCTCTTGCCGATTGGCCGGAAGACGAGGTCGCCCACTTCATCGACAGCCAATACACCAACTACTGGCTGCGCACCGACACCGAACGCCAGATCGAGCACGCCAAGCTCATTCGCGAAGCCGCTGACCGCGAACAAAAACTGGCGGTCTCCTCGCGTTCTGATGCCTTTACGGCGATCACCGATTTGGAAATCCTGGCGCCCAATCATCCGCGTCTGCTGTCGCTGTTTGCCGGCTGCTGTGCACTCGCGGGTGCCAATATCATCGGCGCCCACATTTCAACGACCCGCGACGGATTTGCTCTCGACACGTTCTCGCTGCAGCGCGGCTTTGAACTCGACAGCGACGAGGAGCGCCGCGTTAAACAGATTGGCCGGAACATCGAACGGGTGCTCAAAGGTGAACTGCGCCTGGGTGAGACGCTTGAGAGAAAACGCCCGGCCGAGCGCCGCATCGACGCCTTCACCGTCGAGCCGGAAGTGATCATCGCCAACGACTTGTCCGATCATTTCACTGTCATCGAGGTGGCCGGCCTCGACCGCCCGGGGCTGCTTTACGAGTTGACTTCTGCGTTGTCCGATCTGCGCCTCGACATCAACTCCGCCCACATTACGACGTTCGGTGAAAAGGCCGTCGACGTATTCTACGTCACGGATCTGACCGGGCGGAAAGTCACTGATGCCCGCCGCCAGGCCGAAATCTGTGATGACCTTTGCGTAGTGCTGACGACGGACGAACCCTCCCAGGCAGTTGCGGCAAAGTAGGCTGGAGAAAATCTCCATTCACCACGTGTACGTCGTCATCAGCCGGCCAGTTCCCGGCTGCGGCGGGCGGCTGCATCGACGGCGCGCTGCATCAGGGGGCCAAGCCCGTCGTCTGCCATCAGCACCTGTAACGCGGCATAGGTAGTACCGTTGGGCGAGGTGACGTTCTCGCGCAACGTTGACGGCGCCTGATTGGACAGTCGCATCAGTTCGCCGGAGCCCGCTACGGTTGCCGCCGCCAGGCGCTCGGCAAGATCGGGGGCGAGGCCGGCGCCGACGCCGGCCTTGGCGAGACACTCCGTCAGCCAGAAGACGTAGGCCGGTCCCGATCCCGAGACCGCGGTTGCAACGTCGATCAGGTCTTCATCATCGACCCAGCCGACCTCGCCGATGGCGCTCAGCAGGTTGGTGCACACGTCCTTGTGGCGCTCGCTTGCGTGCCGGTTGGCAACGCAGACGGTGATGCCGCGGCCAACGGCTGCCGGTGTGTTGGGAATGGTGCGCACGACAGCGCGCTCTGCAGCGAGATGGCGCTCGAAACTTGCCATGGTTTTGCCGGCTGCGATCGACAAGGTCAGGGTGTCCGGACCGGCAAGCCCTGCGACAGCTGGGAAGACGTCATCCATGATCTGCGGCTTGACGGCCATCAGGATAACGGCGGGCGCGCCGCCGCAGTCCTCGGTTGTGATCTGTTCCGTGCGCCGGATGCCGTGCTTTTCGAGCAGGCCTGCGATCTCAGGCGGTGGTGCCGGATCTTGAACGACGACGTCGGCGGGAGCGAGGCCTCGGCCAAGCCAGCCTTCGAGCATGGCGCCCCCCATCTTGCCGGCACCGACGAGTACCAGTTTACCGTCCAACAGATCCTTCATCCGGCATCTCCCAACCACAAACAGAACGGCGGCCACATCCTCAAGGATGCAGCCGCCGACAATCTAACCAATCTCGATGCGGTTACAAACGATGATCAGGCCTGGCCTTCCGTTTCGAACATGGTCGAAATCAGTGCCTCGCGGCTCGGCTTGCCGGCCCAGACCACGAACTGAAACGCCTGATAGTAGCGTTCGCATGCCTCAAGCGCCGATTTGAGCAGCGCTTCACATTGCGCGACCGAGGCGAGCGTGCCGTTGAGCGGCAGGCCGTGGCGGTACATGATCAGCCCTTCCTGGGTCCAAAGGTCGAAATGGCCGATCCACAATTGTTCGTTGATTTGCCCGATCAGCCGGTAGACCTCGTTTAGGCGCTGGTCGGGAATCTTGAAGTCGAAGGCGCAGGCGATATGCAGGGCCTCGAGATCATCGCGCCAGTTGATCGAGACATGATAGTCGGTCCAAGTACCGCCGACGATCAGCGTCATCTCATCGTCGGTGGCGCGCTCATATCCCCAATCATTGCGTTGCGCGATCTGTTCGACGAGATCGATCGGGTTGGCCATTTGCTCAAACCGGCGTGCAGCTATTGCCATCGTTCCCCTTCCCATTTACCCGATCACCGAATTTACGGTGGCCGACCGGCCCGTCTTACGCCCCCCGCAGACATCGCCGACTGCCGGGATTCACAGATGTGCAAATCACTTGGCAGGTGGCGAAACTGAAAGCAGATGGTAGCGCCGTCGGCAACCGAGAGGACCGATTGTCCACGTTGAAAGTGGGCTGAATTGGTCTGCGGGCCAAATAATCGGGCGAAACCTCACAACATGTGGATAGCGTTGGGGGCAATCTGTGGATCAATCGGTGGCGATTTAGCCTGGGCGAGGCGTGCTCGAAGCAGCCGGCAAGGCTCGAATCGACAAGTTGGGGTGGTTTCGCGATTTGAGACGGGTCTCAGGGATCATTATACTCAGAAGTATCGGATCGCCCCCGGCCACCCTCGAGTTCGGCGATCCGCTGTGCGAGCGCCTCGTTTTCCTCGCGCGCCTTCTGGGCCATGTCGCGCACGGCCTCGAATTCTTCGCGGCGCACGACGTCCATTTCAGCGAGCACCCGGTCGACCTGCCCGCGCGCCAAGGATTCGACTTCGCGGCGTATGCCCTGTGCTGCGCCGGCGGCATCGGTCATCATCTTGGCAAGCTCGTCGAGGAGACGGTTGGAAGTCTGGGTCATGATTGGTTTCCTTGTCCTGGCCTGGGCGGATCCGGTTCCGGCCTGGCTGATAACACCTAATATAGTCGTGGTGCATGCTACTTATTGTGTTCGGGACTTGACTTGCGTCATCACTCGGCGAAAGCCTCGCCATCGATTTACCGAGGAGGATGCCGCCCGTGCTCGCCCTGCCTTATCCGGACATCGATCCCGTCGCCATTTCGCTGGGCCCCTTGACCGTCAAATGGTACGGGCTTGCCTATATGGCCGGCCTGTTGCTCGGCTGGCTCTATATAAAGCGGCTGCTCTCGTCACCGGCCTTGTGGCCTTACGGGCGGGCACCGTTCGCGCCGGAAAAGGTCGATGATCTGCTCTTGTATATGACAGCCGGGGTCGTGGTCGGCGGACGCCTCGGCTTCATCCTGCTCTATGAACCTCGCCATTTCATTCAGAACCCGCTCGATATTCCGGCTGTGTGGCAGGGCGGTATGGCCTTTCACGGCGCGTTGCTCGGCTGTGGGCTCGCGATCTGGCTTTTTGCCTGGCGTAACCGCGTCAGCGCGTGGAGCGCAATGGATGTCTGTGCGGCGGCCGTTCCGATCGGATTGTTCTTCGGCCGGCTCGCGAACTTCATCAACGGTGAACTCTTCGGGCGACCATCAGGCGTGCCCTGGGCGATGGTGTTTCCGGCAGCAGCCCTCGAGCACCGCGACATCGAGCCGACGCCGCGCCACCCGAGCCAGCTCTATGAAGCGTTTTTCGAGGGCCTCATATTGTTTGTCGTCCTCAGGATGCTGACGCACAGCCGCAGTTCACTGCAGTCACCGGGCCTGACCACGGGCGTGTTCCTGATCGGTTATGGCCTGGCGCGCTCTTTCTGCGAGCTGTTTCGCCAGTTCGACGCCGATCACATCTTTTCCGCCTATGGCCTGACGCCCGGGATCGCCTATTCGGTGCCGATGGTGCTGCTCGGCATCTGGTTCGTGCGCGGCGCTGCGTCACGCCAGCCGGCTCGCGCATGAGCCAAGACCCGCAGGCACGCAGGCCAACGCCGCTGGCGCTGCAGCTGGCGGGCGAAATCGCCGAGCACGGCCCGATCTCCGTCGAGGCCTACATGCAGCGCTGCCTCACCGATCCGCAGCATGGCTATTATACGAACCGCGCCGCGATCGGAGCCGGGGCCGATTTCACCACAGCCCCGGAGATCAGCCAGATCTTTGGCGAACTGATCGGCCTCTGGCTGGCAGTCGTCTGGCAGCAAATGGGGGCGCCTGGGCGGGTCAGCCTGATCGAGCTTGGTCCCGGCCGGGGCACACTGATCAGCGATGCGTTGCGGGCTGCCCGCCTGGTGCCGGATTTTCTGGCGGCCGTCGAGCTCCATCTGGTCGAGATCAATCCGGAATTGCGTGAACTGCAGGCCCGGGCACTTGCCGCATCGGGCATCGAGGCTACGTGGCATGCCGACTGGCCGGAACCCAATGGGCTGCCAACCCTCGTGCTCGGCAACGAGTTTCTCGACACCATCCCCGCGCGCCAGTGGCGCCGCGAGGAGGCAGGCGACTGGCGCGAGGTGATGGTCGGGTGCGATGCGGCCGGCAGCCTGAAGTTCACGGAGCGCCAATCCGGGCCGCCACCTGTGCAGCCGGCAGATGCCGCAGCCGGACCAGGTGACAAAATTCTGGCGCTGGCCGACTTTGGCGCTCTGGCCGATGCGCTAGCGGTTCGCGTGGCGCAATCACCACTGGCCGGGCTGTTCATCGACTACGGTCATCCCGAGACCGCTTATGGCGATACGCTGCAGGCGGTACGCGATCATGCCTATGAACATGTGCTCGCTTCGCCCGGCGAGGCGGATCTGTCGGTGTCCGTTGATTTCGGTGCCGTCGGCCGGGCGCTTGCTGGCCGCGGGATTGCGACCGACGGACCGCAACCGCAGGCGGTGTTTCTCGAAGCGCTCGGGCTTGCCGAACGTGCGGCCCGGCTGATGGCCGAAAGCCCCGAGCGGGCACACGAGATCGAGGTCGGCGCCAAGCGGTTGACGGCGCCGGGCGGCATGGGGACACGCTTTCTGTGTCTCGGCGTCCGATCGCCGGAACTGGCTCCGTTGCCGGGTTTCGGCTAAGAACAGCCGGCTAGAGCAATATCTGACCGGGTGGAGTCAGATGCGAACATTTCGATGCCGTCCGGTCGGATGGAAATTGCTCTAGAAATGAAACAGATAGAGCATCTTTATCCGCTCGGAACAGAACCGCTATGCGGTTCCATCCGATCGGATGATGCTCTAGCAACGACGAGGCCCGCCCCCATGAATTCCGCCACGGTTCTGACCGCCGGGTTACTTGCGGATGCAGAGGGCATCGCGCACGGCTTCTTTACGCGTGAAGGTGGCGTCTCGTCGGGCGATTATACCTCCCTAAACGTCGGGCTCGGTTCTGGCGATGCAGCCGACAACGTGTTGGAGAACCGGCACCGGATCGCGCACTATCTCGGTGCCGTGTGGCAGGGTGAGCCCGCAGCCGATGTCGTTACCGCCTATCAGGTGCACAGCGCCCGCGCGGTTATCGTCGATCAGCCGTTCGCCAGCGATGCGCGGCCTGAGGCAGATGCCCTGGTGACAGCTATCCCCGGCATGGCGATCGGAGTTCTGACGGCTGACTGCACTCCGGTACTGCTGGCTGATCCGGCCGCGAAGGTCGTTGCTGCCGCGCATGCAGGATGGCGCGGCGCGGTCGGTGGCATTCTGGCCAGCGCCGTCGAGGCGATGGAGCAGTTAGGTGCGTCCCGTCAGCGCATCAGGGCGGCGATCGGGCCGACCATCCACCAGCAGAACTACGAAGTCGGCCCAGAGTTCAAGCGCCAGTTTCTGGATGCGGCGCCAGGTAATGCGCGCTTCTTTGCCCTGCCGCCGGGCGGTCAGCGTGAGCATTTCGATTTGCCTGGTTATTGCCGCCTGCGGCTCGAGGATCTGGCGATCGGCGAGATCGAGGATCTTGAACTGTGTACCTACAAGAACGAATCGCTCTTCTTTAGCTATCGCCGTAAATCACACAGAAACGAGGCCGACTACGGTCGCCAAATCTCCGCCATTGTCGTAACCTAAGCCGTAATCCACAGTTTTACATGCGCAATGTTTCGGTACATTATGCGCGATCTCTGAAAAAAGGCGGAAATCCGGCTGGACGCTGCCTGATCGGGGCGATAACAGGTTTAGGTGAGTACCGGTGCATTTCGTAAGGCCGCCAAGTTTGTATGCCGGCCGCCGGTCAACAGCGGGACATTGAGAGGGGGACGTCATCGTGGCGACCATCAATGCAGCTGCGACAAAGCTCTCTGGCGTGCGAGGCACCATTGTAGCATTGGCGGCAGCGCTCATGGCAGGCGGCTTGGCAGGCTGTGCGGGAAACGGTGAAAGCCTGCTGGCATCCGGCGAATCCGGCCAGCTCGCAGAGAGTGGCCAGGCGACTCAGCAGGCAACGCGCGGCAGAATTGCCATAGCACCGGTCATCGGGGCACCCGATACGATTGCCAAGCAGATTGTTGGGGAACTGACCAAGGAACTCGGCAAGGGCAGTGTCGCGGTTGCTCAGTCGTCGGGCGAGCAGGTCGACTATACGTTGCGCGGCTACATTGTTGCGGCGCGCGAGACGACCGGCACCAAGGTTTCCTACATTTGGGACGTGACCAACCCGACCGGTGCGCGTGCCCACCGGATTACGGGCGAGGAAGTTGTCAATGGGGCGGGGCCCGGCGATCCGTGGGCGTCGGTCTCAGCGGATATGGTCAGCGTGATCGCGGCCAAAACCGGCCAGCAGTTGATTGCCTGGATGCCTGCAAAGGCAGCTGCGCCGCAGCCGGTCGCAGCACAGACACCGGTTGCCGCTGCGAAGCCGCAGCAAGCGCCGGCCAGCAATTCTCAAGTCGCCAGCGTAAACGACGCAGCGGCTCGCTCATCGCTGCAGCCGCGGCCATCGGCGACACAAACCGCGAGGCAGGCAACCTCGACCTCGACCACGACTGGATCAATTTCGAGATCGAATTTGGTCGCCGCTCTCGTACCGCAAGTAGCGGGCGCACCCGGCGACGGCTCGAGTTCACTGGCCAATGCCCTGCGCGCCGAACTGATGCGCAACGGAGTTGGCCCAGCGGCCGGCGGTGCCAGCTCATATCGCGTCGTCGGGCGCGTGAAGATGGGCAAGGCGTCCGGGGGACAACAGCCGATCAAGATCGACTGGGTCGTGAAGGATCCGCAGGGCCGCGATCTGGGTACGGTGTCCCAGGAGAACCAGATCCCGGCCGGTTCGCTCGACGGTGCCTGGGGTTCGACGGCGAATGCGGCTGCAACTGCTGCGGCCCAGGGTATCCTGAAACTGCTGCCGAATCGGACAGCGACGCGTTAGGTCGCTTTCGGAAGAACTGGAACAGCATGGCCCGGCTGCGTGTTTACACAGTCGGGCCAAGTTGTTAGAAGCCGCGCGTGTCATCCGTCCGTCATGTAGATGCATTGCCGGTGCCGTAAGCAACCGGTGCGTAGCGCGCTCGTGATGCGTCGGATGGTGGGTCGCAACAACCGCGTTTCACAGGTCGACCATCATGGCAGGAACTGCGCCGGACCGGACCGACGACAAGCGTCCACTGCGCATCAAGCTCGTCTCCGGTAATGGCAACCGCCCGCTCGCGGAAGCGATCGCGAACCATCTCAACATTCCGATGACCAAGTCCGTGTGCCGGCGCTTCGCCGACATGGAGGTGTTTGTCGAGATCCAGGAAAACGTGCGCGGTGAAGACGTTTTCGTCGTTCAATCGACGTCGTTCCCGGCCAACGACAACCTGATGGAACTGTTGATCCTGATCGATGCGCTGAAACGGTCATCGGCCCGGCGGATCACGGCTGTCATGCCTTACTACGGCTATGCGCGCCAGGATCGCAAGCCAGGCCCCCGCACGCCGATCTCCGCCAAGCTGGTTGCCAACCTGATCGAGCGGGCCGGGGCAAACCGCGTGTTGACACTGGATCTGCATGCCGGCCAGATCCAGGGCTTTTTCGATATTCCGACGGACAATCTGTTCGCGGCGCCGGTGATGGTTCGCGACATCAAGAAGCAGTTCGACCTGGGCAATCTCTGCATTGTTTCACCGGACGTCGGTGGCGTGGTGCGCGCCCGCGGCCTCGCCAAGCGGATCGGCGCGCCGATCGCGATCTGTGACAAGCGTCGTGAGCGCGCCGGTGAAAGCGAAGTGATGAACGTGATTGGCGATGTCGACGGTAAGACCTGCATTCTGATCGATGACATCGTCGATTCCGGCGGCACCTTGATCAATGCGGCCAACGCGCTACTCGGGGAGGGCGCGAAGGAGGTCATGGCCTACCTGACGCACGGGGTGCTGTCGAGCGGCGCTGTTTCGCGGATTCAGAACTCGAGTATCAAGTCCGTTGTCCTGACCGATTCCATCGAACCGTCAGAGGCGGTCCTGACCGCGCCCAACGTGCGCATTCTGTCGATCGCGCCGCTGATTGCCGAGGCGATCGCGCGCACCAGCCGCGAGGAGAGCGTCTCGAGCCTGTTTTATTAGGCTTGGCTTCCCCTCCTTTGGGTGCGTGCCACCTTGCCGCGGCATCGGGTGAATTACTGCGCAATTTTTTTGGCATTTTGCCCAGTATCCCTGTTGACCATAACGAACTGCGCCTATATGTTCCGCGCACTCTCACGGTAGGTCGTAGGCTTTTTGGGCCGGCTGCATCGCGGCGGTGCGCCTAAACACTATCGTCCGAAACAGAGAACATGCACTGGCGACGATCTTGCCTTCGGGCACGATCCTCTGTCTTTAAACCGGCCGGCGATGAGCGCTGTCCGGTTCAAATCGTTTGAGTGCCCTGCGCGATGGCGGCCGGCACTCGGGCCCGGTCTTGGTGATCGGCGCGGTTGGGGTTTCCGTTGGAACGGGCATCGCAACGTGGCGCCAATCGAGGTCGGGGTAGTCTGGAAAGAGCGCATGCCGACGATACAACAGCTGATCCGCAAGCCGCGGCAGAAGCAGACCAAGCGCAATAAGGTGCCGGCAATGGAAGCCTGCCCGCAAAAGCGCGGTGTTTGCACCCGGGTCTATACGACGACCCCGAAGAAGCCCAACTCGGCGCTTCGTAAGGTCGCCAAGGTCCGGCTGACCAACGGCTTCGAGGTGATCGGCTACATTCCGGGCGAAGGCCACAACCTGCAGGAGCACTCGGTGGTGCTGATCCGCGGCGGCCGCGTCAAGGACTTGCCGGGCGTGCGCTATCACATCATTCGCGGCGTGCTCGATACGCAGGGCGTGCAGGCGCGCCGCCAGCGCCGTTCGAAGTATGGGGCAAAGCGGCCCAAGTAGGGCGCGAGCTTTAAAGATCAATATCTGTGGCAGCGGATTGCTCACGCGAGCGACCAACAGGTGCCACGCCAACCTGAGAGGCAGGCGTTACATGTCGCGTCGGCACAGAGCGGAAAAACGGGAAGTCAACCCGGACCCGAAGTACCACGATATGGTGCTCTCGAAGTTCATGAATGCGATCATGAAGGCGGGCAAGAAGTCGACCGCCGAACGCATCGTCTACGGCGCACTTGACCGTGTCGAGGAGCGCGCCAAGCAGGATCCGGTGCAGATGTTCCATCAGGCGCTGGAAAACGTCATGCCGGCCGTCGAGGTCCGTTCGCGACGGGTCGGCGGTGCAACGTATCAGGTGCCGGTCGAAGTCCGGTCCGAACGCCGTCAGGCGCTGGCGATCCGCTGGATCATCACGGCCGCACGTGCGCGCAACGAAAACACGATGATCGACCGCCTCTCGGGCGAGTTGATGGATGCTGCCAACAACCGCGGTACGGCGGTCAAAAAGCGCGAAGACACGCACCGCATGGCGGATGCCAACCGCGCATTCTCGCATTACCGCTGGTAGTCATAATCGAACGACACGACAACTGATAGGCACTATCATGGCTCGTCAATACGCCCTCGCCGATTATCGTAACTTCGGCATCATGGCTCACATCGATGCCGGTAAGACGACGACGACCGAACGCGTTCTCTACTACACCGGCAAGAGCCATAAGATCGGCGAAGTCCACGACGGCGCCGCGACCATGGACTGGATGGAGCAGGAGCAGGAGCGCGGCATTACGATCACGTCGGCTGCGACCACGACCTTCTGGAAGGGCCGCGACGGCAAAGAGCGTCGGCTCAACATCATCGACACACCAGGCCACGTCGACTTCACGATCGAGGTCGAGCGTTCGCTGCGTGTGCTCGACGGCGCGATCGCGCTGCTGGACGCCAACGCCGGTGTCGAGCCGCAGACCGAGACGGTCTGGCGCCAGGCCGACAAGTACAACGTGCCGCGCATGGTGTTCGTCAACAAGATGGACAAGACCGGTGCTGATTTCTATCGCTGCATCGAGATGATCGAGGATCGCCTCGGTGCGAAACCGGTCGCAATCCAGCTGCCGGTCGGTGCTGAAACGAACCTCAAGGGCGTTGTTGATCTCATCGAGATGAACGCGCTGATCTGGCGTGACGAAGGGCTTGGTGCCGAGTGGGATGTCGTCGATATCCCGGAAGACATGCAGGCTGATGCCGAGACCTGGCGCGAGAAGATGATCGAGGCCGTCGTCGAGATTGATGATGAGGCGATGGACGCCTACCTCGAAGGCAACATGCCGTCGAACGACAAGATACGCGAACTCCTGCGCAAGGGCGTGTGCTCGGTTTCGTTCTTCCCCGTTCTGTGCGGCTCGGCCTTTAAGAACAAGGGTGTGCAGCCGTTGCTCGATGCTGTCGTCGACTTCCTGCCGAGCCCGCTCGATGTGCCGGCGATCAAGGGCATCAATCCGAAGGACGGCTCCGAAATGGTGCGCAAGTCGTCGGATGAAGAACCGTTGGCGATGCTGGCGTTCAAGATCATGAACGACCCGTTCGTTGGTTCGCTGACCTTTGCGCGGATCTATTCGGGCAAGCTCGAGACCGGCGTGTCGCTGTTGAACACGGTCAAGGAAAAGCGCGAGCGGATCGGGCGCATGCTCTTGATGCACTCGAATAACCGTGAGGAGATCAAGGAAGCCTACGCCGGCGATATCGTCGCCCTGGTCGGCCTCAAGGACACGACTACCGGTGACACGTTGTGTGATCCGGCCAAGACGGTGATTTTGGAGCGTATGGAATTCCCGGAGCCGGTGATCGAGATTGCCATCGAGCCAAACACCAAGGCAGACCAGGAAAAGATGGGCACGGCGCTGCACCGGCTGATGTCGGAAGACCCCTCGTTTCGCGTCAAGTCGGATGAGGAAAGCGGTCAGACGATCATCTCCGGCATGGGCGAATTGCACCTCGACATCATCGTCGACCGCATGAAGCGCGAATTCAAGGTCGAGGCCAATATCGGCCAGCCGCAGGTTGCCTACCGCGAGACGATTTCGAAGGCGACCGAGGTCGACTATACGCATAAGAAGCAAACCGGCGGTTCCGGCCAGTTCGCCCGCCTCAAGCTGAAGATCGAGCCCAACGAGGTTGGTGGCGGCAATGCGTTTGGATCCGAGATCGTCGGCGGCGCGGTGCCCAAGGAATACATCCCGGGCGTCGAGAAGGGGCTTCAGTCGGTGTGGTCGAGCGGCGTGCTGATCGGCTTCCCGATGGTCGATACCAAGGTCACGCTGGTTGACGGCGCCTATCACGAGGTGGATTCGAGCGCGATCGCCTTCGAGATCGCCTCGCGTGCCGCCCTGCGTGAGGGCTGCGAAAAGGCCGGCCTCAAGCTGCTTGAGCCGATCATGGACGTCGAAGTGGTGACCCCCGGCGATTTCGTCGGCACTATCATCGGCGACCTGAACAGCCGCCGCGGCCAGGTGCGGGAGCAGGAGATGCGTGGCAACGCCACCGTCATCCGGGCGGACGTGCCGCTTGCCAACATGTTCGGCTACATCAATACGCTGCGTTCGTCCTCGCAGGGCCGCGCCTCGTACACGATGCAGTTCGCGCACTACGCAGAAGTGCCTCGCCAGGTCGCTGACGAGGTCAAGGCGAAATACGCCTAAGTGTTCTTGTCCGGATCGGTCGCTGCTGTGGGCTTCGTTCGGTCCGGCAGCCTCAGATGAAGCAAGAGAAGTTTTGGAGCCTGACCCCATCGCTGGAGCAATAAGGCGGCGGCGGGGACGACAACTGAAAGCTAGGAGCCAGGGCTATGGCCAAGGAAAAGTTCGAGCGCACTAAGCCGCACTGCAACATCGGCACCATCGGTCACGTCGACCATGGCAAGACGTCTTTGACGGCTGCGATCACCAAGGTTTTGGCCGAGAAGGGCCAGGCACAGTACGCATCTTACGACAATATCGACAAGGCGCCGGAAGAACGCGAGCGCGGTATCACGATTTCGACGGCACACGTCGAATATGAGACCGACGCGCGCCACTACGCCCACGTCGACTGCCCGGGCCACGCCGACTACGTGAAAAACATGATCACCGGTGCCGCCCAGATGGACGGCGCGATCCTGGTTGTTTCGGCGGCTGACGGTCCGATGCCGCAGACGCGTGAGCACATCCTGCTTGCCCGCCAGGTCGGTGTGCCGGCGCTCGTGGTGTTCATGAACAAGGTCGACATGGTCGACGACGAGGAACTCCTCGAACTCGTGGAACTCGAAGTGCGCGAATTGCTCGACAGCTACGAGTTCCCGGGCGACGATATCCCGGTGGTCAAGGGCTCGGCGCTCTGTGCGCTCGAAGACCGTGACGAGGCGATCGGCAAGGAAGCCGTGCTCAAGCTGATGGATGCGGTCGACGCCTATATCCCGACGCCGGAACGGCCGAAGGACCAGCCCTTCCTGATGCCGATCGAAGACGTGTTCTCGATCTCTGGCCGTGGCACCGTGGTGACCGGCCGTGTCGAGCGCGGCATCGTCAAAGTCGGCGAGGAAGTCGAGATCGTCGGCATCAAGGACACGCAGAAGACGACCGTGACCGGCGTCGAGATGTTCCGCAAATTGCTCGATCAGGGTGAAGCCGGCGACAACATCGGCGCGCTCATCCGAGGTGTTGGCCGTGACGAAGTCGAGCGAGGCCAGGTGCTGTGCCACCCGGGCTCGGTCAAGCCGCACAAGAAGTTCAAGGCCGAGGCCTACATCCTGACCAAGGACGAAGGTGGCCGTCACACGCCGTTCTTCACCAACTATCGTCCGCAGTTCTATTTCCGCACGACCGACGTGACTGGCGTCGTGACCTTGCCGGAAGGCACGGAAATGGTGATGCCGGGCGACAACGTCACGATCGACGTCGAGCTCATTCAGCCGATCGCCATGGAAGAGCGTCTGCGTTTCGCAATTCGCGAAGGCGGCCGTACCGTCGGCTCCGGCGTCGTCGCCTCGATTAGCGAATAACCGAAAAAGTGCATAGGCGCGCGGTAACTTACCGGGCGCCTCGCATTTGGGAACAGTGGGAAAGCTAGGGCAATGAACGGCCAGAACATTCGCATCCGCCTCAAGGCGTTCGACCATCGCGTGCTCGATGCCTCGACGCTCGAGATCGTGAATACGGCGAAGCGCACGGGCGCTGAAGTGCGCGGGCCGATCCCGTTGCCGACGCACATCGAGAAATTCTGCGTCAACCGCTCGCCGCACATCGACAAGAAGAGCCGCGAGCAGTTCGAGATGCGCACCCACAAGCGCCTGCTCGATATCGTCGATCCGACACCGCAGACCGTCGATGCTCTGATGAAGCTCGACCTTGCTGCCGGCGTCGACGTCGAGATCAAGCTCTGATCGCGCAGGAAGGTATTTGCGGGTTTGATCAGGCGCCGGATGGCCGCCGGATGACCCAGAGATCAAGGAAGAGGATCGCGCACAATGCGTTCCGGATTGATTGCACAGAAAGTCGGCATGTCCCGGATATTCACCGACGAGGGTGAACATGTGCCGGTGACCGTGCTCAAGGTCGACAACTGCCAGGTCATCGCCCAGATGACCGAGGAAAAGAACGGCTATTCGGCGCTGCAGCTGGGTGTCGGCACGCGCCGGCGCTCGCGCGTTTCGAAGTCCGAGCAGGCAAAGTTCGCCAAGGCCAGCATCGAGCCGAAAGCGCGGCTGGCGGAGTTCCGGGTGAGCCCTGAGAACCTGATAGAAGTCGGTGCCGAACTGACGGCCGACCATTTCGTGCCGGGCCAGCATGTCGATATCACCGGCACCAGCCAGGGCAAGGGATTTCAGGGCGCCATGAAGCGCTGGAACTTTTCCGGTCTCAGGGCCTCGCACGGTGTTTCGATCTCGCACCGAGCGCACGGTTCGACCGGCCAGAACCAGGACCCCGGCAAGGTCTTCAAGGGCAAGAAGATGGCCGGGCATATGGGTGCTGAACGGGTTACGACGCAGAATCTGGTCGTCGTCCAGACCGATGTCGAGCGTGGTCTGGTTATGGTCAAGGGCGCGGTGCCGGGCTCGAAGGGTGGCTGGGTGCTGATCCGCGATGCCGTCAAGCGTGCGCGTCCCGACAACGTGCCGCTGCCGGGTAGTTTCCGGGCGCCAGTGTCGGCGAACGGTGGAGCGGCACCGGCCAGTGACACGCCGGCAGAAGCGGATGCGGATCAGGCGACGCCTGAGAAGGGTGAGGAATAAGGTCGATGCAAGCGAATGTGACGACCCTCGATGCCGCGACAGCCGGCACGGTCGAGCTCAAGGATGCGATCTACGGGCTCGAGCCGCGCAAGGACATCCTGCAGCGGATGGTGCGCTATCAGACACTGAAGCGCATGGCCGGTACGCACCACGCCCAGGACCGTTCGGAAGTGAACGTTACGGGGCGCAAGATGAGCCGTCAGAAGGGCGGCGGTACGGCACGGCACGGTGATCGCGCCGCACCGCAGTTTCGCGGCGGCGGTAAGGCGTTCGGGCCGAAGCCCAGAAGCCACGCCATCGACCTGCCCAAGAAGTTCCGGGCGCTCGCTTTGCGCCATGCCTTGTCAGCCAAGGCCAAGGCGGGCGAGCTGATCGTGCTCGATGCGGCAACTTCCGCCGAAGGCAAGACCAAGGGTCTCAAGGCCCAACTCGCCAACCTGGAACTCGCCAACGCACTAATCATCGACGGCAGCGAACTCGAGCCGACGTTCGTCCGCGCGGCACGCAATATTCCGAACATCGATGTGCTGCCGGTGCAGGGCATCAACGTGTACGACATCCTGCGCCGGCACAAGCTGGTGCTGACCAAGGCGGCCATTGCGGCACTCGATGAGCGCTTCGCCGATGCCAACATGCCGAAGCCGGCCGGAGGGGCGAACTGATGGCCAAGATCGACGCATACGACATCATCATCGCGCCCGTGATCTCGGAAAAATCGACCTACGCGTCGGAAAACAACCAGATCATCTTCAACGTGCGCAAGGAAGCGACCAAGCCGGCCATCAAGAAGGCGATCGAGGAACTGTTCTCGGTCAAGGTCAAGGCGGTCAATACGCTGGTGCGCAAAGGCAAGCGCAAGGTGTTCCGCGGCATCCGCGGCCGCCAATCCGATGTCAAGAAGGCGATCGTGACGCTGGAAGACGGTCATTCGATCGACGTGACGACCGGGCTCTAAGAGGAATTAGGACCAATGGCACTCAAAACCTACCGTCCGACATCGCCCGGCCTGCGCCACCTGGTAGTGGTCGACCGCTCGGGGCTCTGGAAGGGCAAGCCCGTCAAGGTGCTGACCGAGGGCAAGTCGCGTAGCGGCGGGCGCAACAACACCGGCCGGATCACGACGCGCCACATTGGCGGCGGCCATAAGCAGCTCTACCGCAAGGTCGACTTCCGTCGCACCAAGCAGGGCGTCGGGGCAACTATCGAGCGCATCGAATACGATCCCAACCGCACTGCTTTCATCGCGCTGATCAAGTACGACGACGGTGAACTCTCCTACATCCTGGCACCGCAGCGCATCGCTGTTGGCGACCGCGTCGAGGCCGGCGACAGCGTCGACGTCAAGCCCGGCAATGCGATGCCGATGTCGTCGATTCCGATCGGCACAATCATCCACAACGTCGAGCTGAAGGCGGGCAAGGGCGGCCAGATCGCGCGATCGGCCGGCACCTATGTGCAACTCGTCGGTCGTGACGGCGGGTACGCAATCCTGAAGCTCAATTCCGGCGAAACGCGCCGCGTGCGGGCCGAATGCATGGCAACGATCGGTGCCGTCTCGAACCAGGACCACGCTAACACGGTGACCGGCAAGGCCGGGCGCGCTCGCTGGAAGGGCAAGCGCCCGACGGTTCGCGGCATTGCCATGAACCCGATCGATCACCCGAACGGTGGCCGCACGAACGGCGGTAAGCACTGGTCAACACCGTGGGGCAAGGCGACCAAGGGCACGCGTACGCGCTCCAACAAGTCAACCGACAAGTACATCGTCCGGAGCCGCCACAAGGCGAAGAAGAAATAGGTATGAAGGGGCTTTGCTCCCCTGATCGATACGCGCGCTGTCAGGCGATCTGGCGAAGCTGCGCGGTGACAAGGAGAAGAGAGTGGCACGATCTGTTTGGAAAGGACCGTTCGTCGACGGTTACATCCTCAAGAAGGCCGACAAGGTGCGTGAGTCCGGGCGCAACGAGATCATCAGGATCTGGTCGCGGCGCTCGACCATCCTGCCGCAGTTCGTCGGTCTGACCTTCGGCGTCTACAACGGCCAGAAGCACATTCCGGTGTCTGTTTCCGAAGACATGATCGGCCACAAGTTTGGCGAATTCGCACCGACCCGCACCTATTACGGGCACGGTGCCGACAAGAAATCGCGGCGCTAGGCGCCTGAGGAGCTGAAACGATGGGTAAGCCGAAACGAGAGCGCAGCCTTGCCGACAATGAGGCGAGGGCCGTGCTGCGCAACCTCAGGGTTTCGCCGCAAAAGCTCAACTTGGTTGCCGGCCTGATCCGCGGCAAGAAGGTTAGTCAGGCACTGGCTGACCTCGAGTTCTCGCGCCGGCGGATCGCGGGCGACGTGCGCAAGTGCGTGATGTCGGCGGTGGCGAACGCGGAAAACAACCACGGCCTCGACATCGACGATCTCATCATCGCGGAAGCCTATGTCGGCAAGAACCTGGTCATGAAGCGTTTCCATGCCCGTGGCCGCGGCCGGTCGGCCGGCATCATGAAGCCGTTCTCGCAGATCACCGTGGTGGTGCGCGAGCAGGACGCCGACGCTTAAAGGAGGCCAAGGATATGGGTCAGAAAGTCAATCCCGTCGGCCTGCGCGTCGGCATCAACCGGACCTGGGACAGCCGCTGGTTCGCACGACGCGGCGAGTATTCGAAGCTGTTGCACGAGGACCGTGCATTGCGTGCCCACATCATGAAGATGCAGCGCCAGGCCGGTATCTCGAAGGTCGTCATCGAGCGTCCGCACCGAAAATGCAGGGTCACGATCCATACCGCGCGGCCGGGCGTGCTGATCGGCAAGAAGGGCGCCGACATCGATAAGCTGCGCGGTCAGCTTGCCCAGATCACGGATTCGGAAGTTCATCTCAACGTCGTCGAAGTGCGCAAGCCCGAGATCGACGCGACGCTGATCGCCGAAGGCATTGCCCAGCAGCTCGAGCGCCGGGTTGCCTTCCGCCGGGCCATGAAGCGGGCCGTTCAATCGGCGCTGAGGCTCGGTGCCCAGGGTATCCGGATCAACTGTGCCGGCCGCTTAGGTGGTGCCGAGATCGCGCGCACGGAATGGTACCGCGAAGGCCGCGTGCCGCTGCACACGCTCAGAGCCGACATCGACTTCGGTTACGGCCGGGCCAAGACGGCCTATGGCATCATTGGCATCAAGGTCTGGATCTTCAAGGGCGAGATCATGGAGCACGATCCGATGGCATCGGAAAAGCGTGCCATCGAGATGCAGGAAGGCGGCGGCGGTGGCCGGCGTCGTGACGGTGGCGGCGGTCGCTGACGAACGGGCGATGTGGCCGGGCATCCGGCGAACGAGGATCAGGACCGCTTGAACGTGGGCGGTCGCGACACGAAGGACCGAGACGACAATGTTGCAGCCAAAGCGCACGAAATTCCGCAAGGCGCACAAGGGGCGGATCAAGGGCGCTGCCAAGGGTGGCACGATGCTGAACTTCGGTTCGCACGGCCTCAAAGCCGTCGAGCCCGAGCGCATCACGGCGCGCCAGATCGAGGCGGCACGGCGGGCGATCACGCGTCACATGAAGCGTGCCGGCCGCGTCTGGATCCGCATTTACCCGGACCTGCCGGTGTCGTCGAAACCTGCCGAAGTGCGCATGGGCAAGGGCAAGGGCTCGCCGGATTACTGGGCCGTGCGCGTCAATCCGGGCCGCATCATGTTCGAACTCGACGGTGTTTCCGATGAGATTGCGCGCGAGGCCCTGCGCCTGGGTGCTGCAAAGCTGCCGATCAAGACACGCGTTGTGACGCGCATCAATTGAGGTTTTCTCCGTGTCGCCCGAGCGACCCGGATCAATGGTCCAAAGGTCTGAGACATGAAGCCCGCAGAAATTCGAGACATGAGCCTCGACCAGCTCGATGACGAACTCGTCAAGCTCAAGCGCGAGCAGTTCAACCTGCGCTTTCAGGCCGCTTCCGGCCAACTCGAGAACACCGCCCGCGTGCGCCAGGTGCGCCGCGACATCGCCCGGATCAAAACCATCGCGCGCCAGAAACAGGCCGGCGCCGCAGCCAACGCCTGAGGAGTTTTTACGTATGCCGAAGCGCATTCTGCAGGGCACGGTCGTCTCCGACAAGAACGACAAGACCGTCGTCGTCGAGGTCGAACGGCGCTACACGCACCCGCTTTACAAGAAAGTGGTTCGACGCTCGAAGAAGTACCACGCGCATGATGAAAGCAACGCCATCAAGGTCGGCGAGCGTGTGCGCATCCAGGAGACGGCGCCGATCTCGAAGAACAAGCGCTGGACGGTGATCACCGCCTAAGGCGGGTCCGGCGCGATCAGCCGGTCGACGAAATCTTGCGCCAACGCGGCGGGCTGCCGAAGCGCATGGAACGGAATGAGAGGACGTGACGCATGATACAGATGCAGAGCAATCTCGACGTTGCTGACAACTCTGGTGCGCGCCGTGTCCAGTGCATCAAGGTGATCGGCGGCTCGAAGCGCAGGTATGCCTCGATCGGCGACATCATCGTCGTCTCGGTCAAGGAGGCGATCCCGCGCGGTCGCGTCAAGAAGGGGCAGATCATGAAGGCCGTCGTGGTGCGCACCGCCAAGGGCGTGCGCCGGCCGGACGGCTCGCTTATTCGCTTCGACCGCAACGCAGCCGTGCTCATCAACCAGGCCGGTGAGCCGATCGGAACCCGCATTTTCGGGCCGGTGACGCGCGAACTGCGGGCCAAGAACCACATGAAGATCGTCTCGCTTGCGCCGGAGGTTTTGTAGAGATCATGGCGTCGCTGAAATTCAAGAAGGGTGACCGGGTCGTCGTGCTGACCGGTCGCGACAAGGGCAAGCAGGGTGAGATCGTCACCATGCTGCCGAAGGAAAACCGGGCGCTTGTGCGCGGCGTCAATATCGTGCGCCGACATCAGCGCCAGACAGCCCAGCAGGACGGCGGCATCATCTCGAAAGAGGCGCCGATCGACCTGTCGAACCTGGCCCATGAAGATCCCCAGGACGGCAAGCCGACGCGGGTCGGTTTCAAGAAGCTCGAAGATGGCCGCAAGGTGCGCTTTGCCAAGCGTTCCGGCGAGCTCATTCCCGATAGGATGTAGACGATGGCTGACGCTCAGACAGCAGAAGCACCGGCAGGTGCGAGGCCCGCTGATTATGCACCGCGCGCCAGGACGCTCTATGACGACAAGGTGCGCGCGGAGCTGCGTGAAAAGTTCCAGTACCAGAATGTCATGCAGATCCCGAAGGTCCAGAAGGTGGTCCTCAACATGGGGATCGGCGAGGCCGTCAACGACCGCAAGAAGGTCGAGAACGCGGCCAATGACCTAGCGCTCATCGCTGGCCAGCGCCCGGTGATCACGCGTGCCAGACGCTCGATTGCGACGTTCAAGGTGCGCGAGGGCATGTCGATCGGCGCCAAGGTGACGCTGCGCGGCATCCGCATGTACGAGTTCATCGACCGCCTGGTGACGATCGCTCTGCCGCGCGTCAAGGACTTCCGCGGACTCAACCCAAAGAGTTTCGACGGCCGCGGCAACTTCTCGATGGGCCTCAAGGAGCACATCGTGTTTCCGGAGATCGACTACGACCAGGTCGACGAGATCTGGGGCATGGACATAGTGGTGTGCACGAGTGCCCCCAATGACGACGAAGCGCGCGAACTGCTGCGCGGCTTGAACTTTCCCTTCCGCAACTGAGGAACCGCGGCCCGAACAGCCGAACGGCCTCTGGAGGACATGAATGGCTAAAGAAAGCGCGAAAGAAAACAACGCCAGGCGGCGCAAGCTGGTGGCCCGGTATGCCGAGCGTCGCGAACAGCTCAAGGCGATTATCAGGGATCGCTCGAAACCGATGGAAGAGCGGTTCGCAGCCCAGCTGAAACTCGCCCAGCTGCCGCGCAACTCGTCGAAGACGCGGGTGCGCAACCGGTGCGAGATCACCGGTCGGCCGCGCGGCTTCTATCGCAAGCTCAAGGTGTGCCGTAACCAGCTGCGTGAACTGGCCTCGCAGGGCCAGATCCCCGGCATGGTCAAGTCGAGCTGGTAAGGGAGGACATCACACAATGCCGATGAACGACCCGCTCGGTGATTTGCTGACCCGGATCCGCAATGCCCAGATGCGCCGGCGCCCGAAGACGACGTCGCCTGCCTCAAAGCTGCGCGCGAACGTGCTCGATGTCCTGAAGGAAGAGGGCTATATCCGCGGCTATGTCCAGGTCGAGACCAAGGGCAGTCAGCCCGAGATCGAAATCGAGCTCAAATACAACAACGGCCAACCGGCGATCCGCGAAATCAAGCGTGTCTCGAAGCCCGGCCGCCGCGTTTATTCCGCCTCGCGCGACATCCCGATCGTTGCCAACGGCCTCGGCGTTGCAATCCTGTCGACGCCTAAGGGCGTGATGTCCGACTGGCGCGCGCGCGAGGAAAATGTCGGCGGCGAGGTTCTTTGCAACGTCTTCTAATATCGAGGGACGGAACGGTTGGGGCCGGTCGGCCCTGCAGGAAAGGTTGAAGTCAAATGTCACGCATCGGCAAGAAGCCCGTCGAAGTGCCGGACAAGGTTACGGCGACGATCACGGGGCAACACGTGAAGATGAAGGGGCCGAAGGGCGAGCTTGAGTTCACCGTGCCGGATGTCGTGTCGATTTCGCAAGGTGATGACGGCATCACGCTGGCGCCGATCGACGAGTCGAAGCGGGCTCGCTCGATGTGGGGCATGTCGCGCACCATGGTCGCTAATCTGGTGCAGGGCGTTACGGAAGGCTTTTCCAAGACGCTCGAGATCCAGGGGGTCGGCTATCGCGCGGCGCTCAAGGGCAAGGATCTGCAACTGAGCCTTGGCTATTCGCACGATGTCGTCCACAAGGTGCCGCAAGGCGTCGAGGTTGCGGTCTCCGGCAACAAGCAGGAAATCGTGACGGTGTCGGGCATCAATAAGCAGCAGGTCGGCCAGGTCGCAGCCGAGATCCGCGGCTATCGCCCGCCGGAGCCCTACCAGGGCAAGGGCGTGCGCTATCAGGGCGAATACATCTTCCGTAAGGAAGGCAAGAAGAAATAAAGGCGAGAAGGCTCAAGGGACGATCATCATGGCTTCGCTCAACCAGTTCCAACGGCGCCAGCGCCGCGTCAGGCGCTCCCTGAAAAAGGTAGCGAACGGCAGGCCGCGGCTGTCGGTCTATCGCTCCTCGAAGAACATCTACGCGCAGATCATCGACGATGATGCCGGGCGCACGCTGGCGGCCGCGTCGACGCTCGACAAGGATCTGCGCGGTACACTTGCCAAAGGCACCGACAAGGCTGCCGCCGAAGCGGTCGGCAAGGCGATCGCGGAACGTGCCATCAAGGCAGGCGTCAGCGATGTGGTGTTCGACCGGGGCGGCTATCTCTTCCACGGCCGCGTCAAGGCGCTGGCTGATGGTGCGCGCGAAGGCGGGTTGAATTTCTGAGTTTCGGCTAAGAGGTCCCCGAGCCAAGAGGGGACGAGGAAGGACGTTCAAAGGTGGCAAGATCCCCAGACAGAGACGGCGGTCGCGGGCGCGGCCGTGATCGCGACGATCGCGACAGCGAATTCACCGACAAGCTGGTGCACATCAACCGTGTCGCCAAGACGGTGAAGGGCGGTAAGCGGTTCGGTTTCGCAGCCCTGGTCGTGGTTGGCGACATGAAGGGCCGTGTCGGTTTCGGTCACGGCAAGGCGCGTGAAGTTCCGGAAGCGATCCGCAAGGCCAATGAGGCGGCACGACGCAGCCTGGTGCGGGTCCACCTGCGTGAAGGGCGTACGCTCGATCATGACGGAACAGGCCGGCATGGCGCAGGCCGTGTCATCATTCGTGCAGCACCGCCGGGCACCGGCATCATCGCCGGCGGCGCGATGCGCGCCGTGTTCGAAATGCTCGGCGTCCAGGACGTGGTGGCCAAATCGCTCGGTTCGTCGAACCCCTACAACGTCGTGCGTGCGACCTTCGATGCGCTGGTCCGCCAGGAAGCCCCGCGCGCCGTTGCCCAGCGTCGCGGCAAGAAGCCGGCCGAGATCAATGCGCGACGTCGCGACGGTGTCGGGGAAGGCGAGAGTGGCGGACCGGTGACGGAAGCACCGGAGGCGGCGGCGGAAGCAGCAGTCTGAGCGCAGTCCGACGGCCTCTCAAAGCAACGCAGCTTGGAATTAGTGAATCATGGCACAGGCACCCAAAGGCAAGACGGTGACGGTCGAGCAGATCGGCTCGCCGTTGCGTCGCGAACCTTCTCAGCGCAAGACGCTGATCGGTCTCGGCCTCAACAAGATGCACCGCCGGCGGACGCTGGAAGACACCCCTGCGATCCGCGGCATGATCCGTAAAGTCAGCCACCTCGTGCGCGTCGTCGACGAGCAGGCTTGAGCACGACGAAGGGATGAGCGCGATGCGCTTGAATCAACTCAGCGAAAACCAGGGCGCCGCCAAGCGTCGCGTGCGTGTCGGGCGCGGTATCGGCTCAGGCCTCGGCAAGACTGCAGGCCGCGGCGTCAAGGGCCAGAAATCGCGCACCGGCGTTGCCATCAAGGGCTTCGAAGGCGGTCAGATGCCGCTCTATCGGCGCCTGCCCAAGCGCGGCTTTTCCAAGTGGCGGCGCAAACAGTGGAACACATTGAATCTGGGTATTTTGCAAACTGCGATTGATGCCGGCCGGGTCGATGCCGGCCAGCCGATCGATTTGGCGAGCCTAATGGCGGCCGGTGTCGTGCGCCGTGCCAAGGACGGCCTGCGCATTCTCGGCCAGGGCGAATTGACGTCCAAGATCACGATTACGGCCGACCACGCGACGGCAAGTGCCCGTGCTGCTATTGAAAAAGCCGGCGGCACACTCAACATCGTCGAGAAGAAAGTTCTCGAAGCCGACGAAGCCAAGCGGCAGAAGTCGGCGGAAAAGAAGGCCAAGGCCAAGAAATAGCGCTGTTTCGGATCTTGCCCGGGCGGGCTTTTTTAGGTTGGCCTTGAGTACAACGCGGCGGGATGACCGGTATGTCCGGCGTCCGATTGCGTTAGGATCAGACGGGATGAAATTTGCGGCAGCGACGCATCTGTTCGTGGCCGCATTGCCGCGTCCGGAGGGAAATTCATGGCATCCGCCGCCGAACAACTGGCCGCCAATTTGAACTTTGGTGCCTTCTCGAAGGCAGAAGAGCTCAAGAAGCGAATTTGGTTCACGCTTGGCGCCCTGTTGATCTATCGCTTCGGTACGTTCATTCCTTTGCCCGGTATCGACCCTGCGGCCTTCGCTGAAAGCTTCCAGAACCAGTCTTCCGGCATCCTCGGCATGTTCAACATGTTTGCGGGCGGTGCCGTCGAGCGCATGGCGATTTTCGCGCTCAACATCATGCCCTACATCTCGGCTTCGATCATCATGCAGCTCATGAGTTCGGTCGACAAACGCCTCGAAGCCTTGAAGAAGGAAGGCGAGCAGGGCCGCAAGCAGATCAACCAATACACCCGCTATTTGACCGTCGTGCTGGCCGCTGCCCAAGCCTACGGCATTGCCATCGGCCTCGAAGGTTCGCGTTCGAGCCTCGGGCCGATCGTGATCGAGCCCGGCTGGTTCTTCCGCCTGACGACGGTCATCACGCTGGTCGGCGGCACGATGTTCCTGATGTGGCTTGGTGAGCAGATCACCGCGCGCGGCGTCGGCAACGGCATTTCGCTGATCATTTTCGCCGGTATCGTCGCTGCCCTGCCAACGGCCGTCGCCCAGCTCTTCGAACTGGCGAGCCAAGGATCGCTCTCGACCTTCGTGCTGCTGCTCCTGTTGGTGACCATGATCGTCGCGATCGTCGTCATCGTGTTCATGGAGCGCGCGCAGCGGCGACTGCTGGTGCAGTATCCCAAGCGTCAGGTCGGCAACCGCATGTTCCAGGGGGACAGCTCGCACCTGCCGCTGAAGCTCAACTCGGCCGGTGTTATCCCGCCGATTTTCGCTTCATCCCTGCTATTGCTGCCGATCACGATTGCGCAGTTTTCAGCTGCGCCCGGATCAGAGTCGCCGGAGTGGTTGCAGTGGGTGACGGCAGCACTGGGCTATGGCCAGCCGCTGCACATGCTGTTCTACGCCGTGCTGATCATCTTCTTCTGCTTCTTCTATACCGCGGTTGTCTTCAACCCGCAGGAGACGGCCGATAATCTGCGCAAATACGGCGGCTTCCTGCCAGGTTACCGTCCAGGCGAGCAGACGGCCAAGCATATCGATTATGTACTCACGCGTATCACGACGGTTGGCGCGATCTATCTTGCAGCCGTGTGTCTGCTGCCCGAGCTTCTCATTGCAAACGCCGGCGTGCCGAGTTCGTTTGGCGCCGTGCTTGGCGGGACGTCCCTGCTGATCGCGGTGTCAGTGACGATGGATACGGTCGCCCAGGTCCAGAGCCATTTGGTGGCTCACCAGTACGAGGGCCTCATTCAGAAATCCAAATTGCGCGGTGGCAGGAGCAAGAAGCGTCGATGAAGATCGTATTTCTCGGGCCGCCTGGAGCGGGCAAAGGCACACAGTCCGAACGCCTCGTCGAAAAGCATGGCATCGCGCAGTTGTCGACCGGTGAAATGCTACGAGCTGCCGTCAAGGCCGGTACGCCGATCGGCCTCAAGGCCAAAGCGGTCATCGAGGCCGGCGAGCTTGTCTCAGACGACATGGTCATCGGCATCGTTGCCGAGCGCATCGAAGAGCCTGATTGCGCGAGAGGTTTCATCCTCGACGGCTTCCCGCGAACCGTCGCCCAGGCCGTGGCGCTCGATAAGATCCTGGCCGAGAAGGGTACGAAGATTGATGCTGTGATCGAGCTGGTCGTCGATGAAAACGCGCTGCTGGCGCGTATCGAAAACCGGGTTCGGGAGACGATTGCAGCGGGCGGACAGGTGCGCAAGGACGACAATGCCGAGAGTTTCAGGCATCGCCTCGAGGCCTACCACAAGGAAACCGAGCCGCTATCGACATTCTACGAGTCCGATGGGCGCCGACGGCCTGTCGACGGTATGCTGGATATCAGCGAAGTGTCAGCCCAGATCGATGCCATTATGGCGTCGATTTGAGTGGGATTCGTCACAAGTGTCAGCGTGACGCGGCCCAAGGCGTTGACGCCTTGCACGCATGGGAGTAGAAGCTGCGATCTCATGACGCAGTGTGATTGCTTCGGGTGCCGGCTGGCAGCTGGAGTGCTGACAGGAATATCGGGCCGTGGCGGATGCGGGCGCTGCGGGCCTTTCGGCTGTTGATCCGTAGCGCGACACCGGGCAGCGCGCGCCCGGCCAAAGACTGACTTAGGAGACGACCTTGGCTCGTATCGCTGGCGTTAACATTCCAACCGGCAAGCGCGTGGTGATCGCGCTGCAGTACATCCACGGCATCGGCCCCAAGTTTGCGGGCAGCATCTGCGAGAAGGTCGGCATTCCGGCCGAGCGGCGGGTCAATGAGCTTTCCGACGCCGAGGTTCTGCAGATCCGCGAGACGATCGATCGTGATTATCAGGTCGAAGGTGATTTGCGCCGCGAGACGGCGATGAACATCAAGCGCCTGATGGATCTCGGTTGCTATCGGGGGCTCCGTCATCGGCGCAATCTGCCGGTTCGCGGTCAGCGCACGCATACCAATGCGCGCACCCGCAAGGGGCCTGCCAAGCCGATCGCCGGCAAGAAGAAGGCGACGCGCTGAGCCGAGTATGGCTCCCGGGTCGGCAACCTGCCTGAATTTGGAGTGAACCGCCGTGCAAGCGTCATGCTTGTCGGCGACTGGAAAACGAAGAGATAGATGGCCAGAGAACAGCAACGCGGCAAGGTCCGCCGCCGTGAACGCAAGAACATTTCGTCAGGCGTTGCCCACGTCAACGCCAGTTTCAACAACACCATGATCACGATCACCGATGCACAGGGCAACACGATCTCGTGGTCATCGGCCGGTGCCAACGGGTTCAAGGGCTCACGCAAGTCGACGCCCTATGCTGCCCAGGTTGCTGCCGAAGAAGCCGGCAAAAAGGCGGCCGAGCACGGCATGAAGATCCTCGAGGTACAGGTCTGCGGTCCGGGTTCCGGACGCGAGTCGGCGTTGCGCGCGCTGCAGGCTGCCGGTTTTCAGATCACCGCGATCCGCGACGTGACACCCATTCCGCACAATGGTTGCCGGCCGCGAAAACGACGACGCGTCTAGGCTGGAGCACCTCGCGAACAAAGGTGCAAAGAGTGCCGGGCAGACGAGCGCCGGCAGCGTTTTAACAAATTCGAGGGTCGCTTTGGCCCCTGCCCCTGGATGGCGAGCCGGCAGCTGCGCGCTGCCGCCCATCCCAGGCTCACGATAAGGAGGCGTAACTTGACAAACATACTCCAGAAGAACTGGCAGGATCTGATCAAGCCGCAGAAGCTCGGCATTGAAAAGGGCCGTGACGGCGAACGCGTTGCCACCATCGTCGCCGAACCGCTCGAGCGCGGTTTCGGCATGACGCTCGGCAATGCGCTGCGCCGCGTGCTGCTTTCGTCATTGCAGGGCGCTGCCATTAAGACCGTCCAGATCGATGGCGTTCTGCACGAGTTCTCTTCGATCCCGGGCGTGCGCGAGGACGTCACCAACATCGTCCTCAACATCAAGGATATTGCGCTCAGGATCCATTCCGAAGGCACCAAACGCATGGTGCTCAAATTCGAAGGACCGGGTGCGGCCAAGGCGAGCGACATCGAATGCAGTTCGGAAGTCGAGATCCTCAATCCGGACCACGTGATTTGCCATCTCGACGAAGGCGCGGAAGTTCGCATGGAGTTCACCGCCGATATCGGCAAGGGCTACGTGCCGGCCGATCGCAATCGTCCGGAAGACGCACCGATCGGTCTCATTCCTGTCGACAGCATCTATAGCCCGATGCGCAAGGTCTCGTTCCGGGTCGAGAACACGCGTGAAGGCCAGATCCTCGACTACGACAAGCTGACAATGACGGTCGAGACGGACGGTTCGGTGCGCGCTGACGATGCCGTGGCGCTTGCCGCCCGCATCCTTCAGGACCAGCTTGCGATCTTCATCAACTTTGAGGAGCCGTCGAAGCCGGTCGAGGAGCGCCAGCACCCCGAGCTTTCGTTCAATGCCGCACTCCTCAAGAAGGTCGACGAACTCGAGCTGTCGGTCCGCTCGGCCAACTGCCTGAAGAACGACAACATCGTCTACATCGGCGATCTCATCCAGAAGAGCGAAGCGGAAATGCTGCGCACGCCGAACTTCGGGCGCAAGTCGCTCAACGAGATCAAGGAAGTGCTCGCCACTATGGGCCTCCATCTCGGCATGGAAGTGCCGAACTGGCCGCCGGACAACATCGAGGAGTTGGCCAAGCGGTTTGAAGATCAATATTGAGCTAGCGAGTGGCGAAGTAGCGAAATTGCGAGTAGTGAGCAAAGCAATCTACTACTCGCTATTCGCTACTCACTATCTCGCTCAACAACGAGGTGAGGCCGAAGAACCTCCCCGTCAAATAACCTCAAGCGAAACGAGACACAGACAATGCGACACAAGAAGACCGGCCGGCGCTTCAGCCGCGATAGCTCCCATCGTCAGGCGATGTTCCAGAACATGGCAGCGAGCCTGATCGAGCACGAGCAGATCGTCACGACGCTTGCCAAGGCCAAGGATCTGCGTCGCGTGATGGACAAGTTCATCACGCTGGCCAAGCGCGGCGATCTCAATTCGCGCCGTCTGGCTGCAGCGCGCCTGCGCAACGACAAGATGGTCAAGAAGCTCTTCGACACGCTCGGGCCGCGCTATGCTGACCGGAACGGGGGCTATACCCGCGTCCTGAAGGCCGGCTTCCGTTATGGCGATTCGGCACCGCGCGCCGTCATCGAACTGGTCGATCGCGACGAGGCCGCCAAGGGTGCTGCGGATAAGGCCCGTGTGGCTGCCGAGCGCGAGGCGGAAGAGGCGGGAGCTGAATAGTGGGGTAGCGAATGGGGAGTAGCGAAATAGCGAATAGTGGATTGATTGTCTCACTACTCGCAATTTCGCTACTCCCTACTCTCCCAATCTCCTTCCGAGGCGCATCGATGCGCGTACTGGTTACCGGCGCCAGCGGCTTTATCGCCAAGCACTGCATCGCTGAGTTGCTCAAGTGCGGCTTCGAGGTGCGCGGTACCGTGCGCAATCTCTCGCGACGCGCCGAAATCGAGCGGGCGTTGGTCGCTGCCGGCATCGAAACTCCTGAATTCGATCTCGTCGAAGCCGATCTTGGGGACGATGCGGGCTGGGCCGAAGCAGTCAGTGGCTGCCGCTATGTCCTCCATGTCGCATCGCCCTTTCCCTCAAATGAGCCGGCCAATCCTGACGACCTGATCGGCCCGGCCCGTGGTGGTGCCCTACGCGTGCTCGAGGCGGCGGCCGAAGCCGGTGTCGAACGCGTTGTCCAAACCTCGTCGGTTGCCGCCATCATGCACAACCGGCGGCCCGATCACGAACTGCGCACTGAGGCGGATTGGTCCGATATCGAGACGCCCGGCATTTCGACTTATGCCAAGTCCAAGACGCTGGCCGAGCGGGCCGCCTGGGATGTGATGGCCCGCCTAGGCGATGCCGCCGCCGGAAGCGCGGCGTTGGAGTTCGTCACGATCAACCCCGGTATCGTTTTCGGGCCGGCGCTCGACAAGGATCTGTCGACCTCGCACGTGCTCCTGCGGTTCCTGGGCCGCGGTACCTATCCGGCGCTGCCAAAGCTTGCCTTTCCCGTGGTCGATGTGCGCGACGTGGCGCGCATGCACGTTGCAGCGCTGAGCCATCCGGCGGCCCCAGGCCAGCGCTTCATCGCAGCCAACGGCACGCTGACGCTCGCCGAAATCGGCCAGGAGTTGGTCTCCGCCCTGCCCGACATCAAACGCAAGGTGCCGACCGTCGAGTTGCCATCGTTTCTGGTTCGGCTGGCATCGACCTACGACCGCAGTTTGCGCTCGATCCTGGCCGATCTCGGCAAGGTCAACCTGTGCTCGAACGCCAAGGCCATCGACGAGTTGGGCGTGACGTTCATCAGTCCCGGCGAGGCGGTCAGGACCGCTGCCCTCAGTTTGCGAGAATTGGGCGTTATTTAGCCCTGCAGAGAACAACGAATGGGGTTGCAGGATGATCGTGGGAGCATCTGGCGGGATATGGCGAGGCTGCCGGGAACGTCGGTGTGCTATTGCCATGCTGGTGGCGTTGGCATCGTTCGGCTGGCTGGCGAATGTGGCCATGGCGCAGCGCACCGTGCCGCCGTCGCGGTCCGCGCTGCAGTACTCCTTTGCACCGATCGTGCGCCGGGCGACGCCGGCCGTCGTCAACGTCTACGTGCGTTCGACCAAGCGCGTGGTGGACTCGCCGTTCCGAGACGATCCCTTCTTTCGGGAGTTTTTCGGTGGTCGCTTCGGGATGCCGCGCAATCGGGAGCAGAATTCGCTCGGCTCGGGCGTGATCGTCGATCCGAGCGGCCTGATCGTGACCAACGCGCACGTGGTGCGCTCCTCCGGTCAAGCTGATATCCGCGTCGTGCTTTCCGACCGGCGTGAGTTCAAGGCCAAGGTCGTGCTCGAGGATAAGCGCAGCGACATTGCCGTCCTGCGCATCGTCAACGGCAAGACCCGCTTCCCGATTATCGGCTTTGCCGATTCCGATGCCGTCGAGGTAGGCGATGTCGTGCTCGCCATCGGCAACCCGTTCGGGGTCGGCCAGACTGTGACCAGCGGCATCATTTCAGCGCTTGCACGCAGCGGCCTGTCACGCTCCGACGCGCAGGTCTTCCTGCAGACAGACGCGGCCATCAATCCCGGCAATTCCGGGGGCGCGCTGGTCGACATGGACGGACGGCTGCTTGGCATCAATACGGCGATCTTTTCGAAGTCCGGCGGCTCGCTCGGCATCGGCTTTGCGATCCCGTCGAACCTGGTGCGCCTTTACGTCAACAGTGCGCTGACCGGCCAGAAGGTTCAGCGACCGTGGCTCGGGGCCAGTCTCGAAAGCGTGACGCGTGACATCGCCGAGCAGTTAGAGTTGCCGCGTGTTGCCGGGGCCGTCGTCGTCAATGTCGATGCGCGCAGTCCGGCGGCACGGGCGGGATTGCGCACCGGCGATGTGATCGTATCGGTCGATGGTCGTTCAGTCGTCGATGCCCGCGCCGCGCTTTATCGGCTGACGACGCGCGGCATCGGCAATCGTGTCACGCTCGGCATCTTGCGCAATGGCCGGCCGCGTGACGTTGCGCTCGAGCTCAAGCCGGCGCCGGGGCCGAGTGCTGACGATATCCGTTTGCTGCAAGGCCGCCATCCTCTCCACGGCGCGCGTGTTTCCAACATCCGCCCCTCGCTCAGCGATGAACTCAACCTCGAAATCAGTGAAGGCGTGGTGGTGCTCGATGTTGCAATCGGCGCAATCGCCGCGGAACTCGGGTTTCGGCGCGGCGATATCATCCTGCAGGTCGGCGGCACCGAGATCACCGACGTCGATATTCTGGAAAGCGCGCTCGGGCGGCGCAATCGCGTGTGGTTCGTTGCCGTGCGCCGCGGCAGCCAGATCCTGCGCATCGAAGTACCGGGTTAGGATTTCCTGCGCTTCGTGCTGTTGTACGTGGACTTGACAGTATTGCCGGCAGGTTCTCAATTCCGGGATCGGAGCCGGGCGGGAACGAGGCGTGAGCGATCTATTCGAGGCGGCAGGACTGGATGAGCAGGCACCGCGCCCGCTCGCCGACAAGTTGCGCCCGGCAGCACTCAGCGATGTTATCGGCCAGGACCATCTCGTCGGGCCGGATGGCACGCTGACGCGGCTGATTGCCAGCGGCCGGCTGCCGTCGATGATCCTCTGGGGACCACCGGGCTCCGGAAAGACGACGGTTGCCCGTCTGTTGGCCGATCAGACAGAGTTCGAATTCGAACAGCTCTCGGCGATTTTTTCCGGTGTTCAGGATCTGAGAAAGGCTTTCGACCGGGCCAAGGCGCGCCGCCGGACGGGGCAGGGCACATTGCTGTTCATCGATGAGATCCATCGCTTCAATCGTTCGCAGCAGGACAGTTTCCTGCCGCACATGGAGGACGGCACCATCACGCTGGTCGGCGCGACGACAGAAAATCCGTCGTTCGAACTCAACCCTGCCGTGCTGTCGCGGGCGAGCGTGCTGGTCTTCAACCGTCTCGATGAGGCAGCGCTCGGCACACTGCTCGAACGCGCCGAAGGGCTCGAAGGACGTCCCTTGCCGCTGGATGACGATGCCTGCCAGGCAATGATCGCGATGGCCGATGGCGATGGCCGGGCCGCGATCAATCTCGTCGAGGAGATTTTTGCCGCCGTTGCACCAGGGCAGGAGGCGATCGACCGTGATGAACTGGTGCGCATCGTGCAGCGCCGCGCGCCTGTCTACGACAAGGGTCGCGACGGGCACTACAACCTGATCTCGGCGCTGCACAAGTCGGTACGCGGCTCCGATCCCGATGCCTCGCTCTATTGGCTCTCCCGTATGCTGGATGGTGGCGAGGATCGCTTGTTCCTTGCTCGCCGGCTGGTGCGCATGGCGATTGAGGATGTCGGGCTTGCTGACCCCGAGGCGATCAAGCAGGCGCTGGCCGCGAAGGAAACATACGATTTTCTGGGCTCGCCGGAAGGCGAACTGGCACTCGCGCAGGCGACGATCTATCTGGCGACAGCGCCCAAGTCGAATGCCGCCTACATGGCCTACAATGCCGCCATGCGGGCTGCGCGCGAAAACGGTTCGCTGGCGCCGCCAAAGCATATCCTCAACGCGCCGACCCGGCTGATGAAGGAGGAAGGGTATGGCGCCGGCTACGAATACGACCACGGCACCCGGGAAGGTTTTTCGGGTCAAAATTACTTCCCGGATGGGATGTCACGGGAAACCTACTATGATCCCCCCGAACGGGGCTTCGAGCGTGAATTGCGCAAACGGCTCGACTATTTCGAGGGCCTGCGCCGCAAACGTGCTTCGGGCCGCGACGAGCAGACGTGAGTAGAGACATGACAATCAAATCCGTTTCACCAGGTGACGTGAAAGCCTGGCTATCCGATGGCGTCGAGATCGCGTTTTTCGATGTGCGTGAACTTGGCCAGTTCGGCCAGGGCCACCCGTTTTTTGCCGTGCCGCTGGCCTATAGCTGCTTCGAAGCGCGGCTCGGTGCGCTTGCGCCTAATCGCTCGGTGCGCATGGTGCTGATGGATGGTGGCGACGGGATTGCTGAAAGGGCTGCAGCGCGCGCCGCCTCGATGGGCTACGGCAACGTATCGGTGATGGCCGGCGGTGCGCCTGCCTGGGGGGCGGCCGGTTACACGCTCTACGAAGGCGTCAACTTGCCGAGCAAGACGTTCGGTGAGATCCTCGAGATCGAGCGGCACACGCCGCGCAAGTCGCCGCTCGAGGTCGCGGCAATGTCGCGGGATGGGGCCAACCACGTGATCGTCGACGGCCGGCCCTATGCCGAGTATTCGAAGTTCAATATCCCCGGCGGCATCTGCTGTCCGAACGGCGAACTTGCCTTGCGTATCGGCGAGATCGTGCCTGACCCTGAGACGACGATCATCGTCAACTGTGCCGGGCGCACGCGTTCGATCCTAGGCGCCCAGACGCTCATCGACTTCGGCGTGCCAAACCCGGTTTACGCGCTCGAGAACGGCACGCAAGGTTGGCTGCTCGACGATATGACGCTCGAATACGGTGCTGATCGCAGTTATCCGGCCGGACCGGACGATTCCGGTGTGCGTGATACGTTGCGTGCGAAGGCGAAATCACGTGCCGAGAAGACCGGCGTGCCGTTTATCGCAAGAGATGAGGCGCAGCGCTGGCTGTCGGATGCCGGGCGTACGACTTACGTCTTCGATGTGCGCACGCACGAGGAACATGCCGCTGACGGTATTGCCGGCATCGCGCATGCGCCCGGTGGGCAACTCGTGCAGGCGACGGATCAGTGGGTCGGTGTGCACGGTGCGCGGCTCATTATTGTCGATGATGATCAGATCCGGGCGCCGATGGTCGCCAACTGGCTGCATCAGCTTGGTCACGAGGCGGCCGTGCTCGACGGTGGTCTCGAAGTTGCGAGATCGCTGTCAGTTCCGCCGGCTGAAGCGGCAACATTGGTGGCACTGCAGGCCATATCGCCAGGTGAGGTAGCTGGATCAGGCATGCAGCTCGTGGACTTGAGGCCCTCGATGACCTACCGTGCGGGCCACATCGATGGAGCACGGTGGTCGACCCGGTCACGACTGGATGCACTGGCTCTCGAACAGGGGCAAGGAGTGGCCTTGATCGCGGACGATGCTGCAACGGCGGCGCTTGCCGCTCAGCGGCTTGGCGAACTCGGTCCCACCGACGTGCGCCAGCTATCAGGCGGCCCGGACGACTGGCGCGCTGCCGGTCTTGCGATCGTAGCGACCGATAATGAACCGGCTGATGCCGATTGCATCGATTACCTGTTCTTCACGCACGAGCGTAACGCCGGCAACAAGGCCGATGCGCGGCGCTATCTCGAATGGGAGGTCGGCCTGGTCGATCAACTCGACAAGCAGGAACGGGATTCGTTCCAGGTTGCTCCGGCTTGAAGGGGAGTGTCAAATTTGTGGTCCTGGTTTTTTGACATTCGCACGCCAGCAATGGGTCTGCACGGCCCGATGCCCCTCACCCTAGCCCTCTCCCCGTGAAGTACGGGGAGAGGGAACTCGGCCCGTCGTGTTGCCAACGGCGGCGCAAGGTGGGACGGCCGGATTCCCTCTCCCCGTAGAGCCACTTCGGCGCGTACGGGGAGAGGGTTAGGGTGAGGGGCATTGGGCCGTGCGGCGTGAACGCTTGCAATCTTGGGCCACGATACGCGATGACACAGGGCAAGCGGGTTACAGGACGGCAGCACTGTTCGCCAAGCGAAAGCTACTTCGCCTTGATGTTCGAGCGCTGGACGTGATCGAGGTTGGCGCCTTCGATGCGGATCAGCTTGACGGGCTTTTCGCGTCGTGGCGAATGGACGGCACCGACGTCGTAGAAGTAGGCGTCGCCGGGGTTGAGGATGTAGCTGCGTTCCGCTTCGACCAGGATCGGGCCGCCGTCGCCGCCGCGGTCGACGATCTTCCAGTCGGTCATTTCGGTCTGGCCGGTCGCCTGGCCGTAGATCGCCCAGCTCGAGCCATGATCGTGCGGCTCGCCGATCGCGGCATCGCCGTAAACATGGCCGCAGATGCAGAAGCCCGACTCATCCTCGAATAACACTTCACGAGGATGCTCGCCCGCTGCGCGGTCCGTCAGATGCCGGGCGATGAATTCCTGGTCTTTGAGGGCGCGCGAGACGTGCTGGCAGACCTTCTGCTTGCCCTCGGGGCCCGGGTCTTCGTTGAGCGCCGAGCGGATGTCGTCGGCGAGCTGCTCGAGGGAATAGGACATCTTGCGTTGCCTCATCGTTTGCTGCGAATTGGGCGATATCCAATGCCGAGGTCCCGGCGCTGTCAATGGCGGTGGCCGGTTCATCAGGCTTCTGCAACGATTGGGGGCCGCTTCATTATTGGCGATATTGGCATTATAGTGGACGTGCGGGCCGGTGAAGGAGTTTGCGCGAGATGGTTGAATTCAAGGACCTGTGGTATGGCCACCCGATCAACGAAAGCGTCCAGACGCCCTGCATCGCACCGAAGGACGGCAACTACCACGGCCAGAACGCTCTGCAGGGCTTTCCGACCTTCGCCAACCAGTGTGCGATCCGGATGGGCGTTGCTCTAAAGCGTTCCGGGGTCAGGCCCCATCAGATCAGCGGTTGCCTGACGTGTTCGGCTCACGATCCCGACCACATGCACTATATTCGCGCCCACGAACTGGCAAATGCGTTGAGCCGGGCACGGCTGGAGGGCGTTGGCGCCCGCGAGCAGATCACCGGCACGAGTACCGCTGAATTCTATCCACAGCTCTTCGGGCGCACCGGAATCATCTTTATCAAGGACTACTGGCATCGCTCGATCGATAAGCCGGGCCGTCCGACGGGTGACCACATCGACGTGTGGAACGGCTACCGGTCCTCGGCGAAATGGCTGATGGAGTGGTTTTCCTGGCTGGGCTATTACTCGAACTATGCGGACGCCAACGAAATCTGGTTCTGGGAAGTGAAATAGGCGTCCGGCCGGCCATCAATACGGGAACAGCTCGATGCGATATGTGCTCGCGATGATTTGCGGGGTGGTGTGCGCGGCAATCGCGGCGACGTTCATCTCAGGTCCGCTGGCGTCCTGGGTCTCGACCAGCTTTACCTATTCATCGCCGGATGGCCAAAACGATGCCGAGCAGCTGGTCTTCCTCGGTGTCATGATCGGGGCGATGGCGATCGGCTGGGCGATCGGTTGGGCAATCGGCACGCCTTATGCAAAACGCGAACGCCTTGACTGAGCCCGGCGAAAGACAACATCCATGAGACTGCTGCTGCTCGCCTGTGCAGGTGGTGCAATCGGCGCCGGCCTCAGACACCTTGTCAATTTGTGGGCAGTGCGGGCCTTTGGTCTCGGCTTTCCGTGGGGCACCTTGATCGTCAATGTCGCGGGCTCGTTTCTGATGGGCCTGCTGATCGAAGTGCTGGTCGCGCGGTTTGGCGGTTCGCTGGAGTTACGCACGTTCCTCGCGACCGGGGTTCTGGGCGGGCTCACGACATTTTCGGCGTTCTCGTTGGACTTTGCAGCGCTGTTTCAGCGAGGAGATTACGTTCAGGCGGGCCTTTATCTAACAGGCTCGGTGGTCCTGGCGATCTTGGCGCTGTTTTCCGGTATGGCGCTTGGACGGACGACTTTTGAATGAACGATGTCGCCAAACCGTTGGAGGTTTCCAAGGACGAGCAGGGCCTGCGCCTCGATCGCTGGTTTCGCCTGCGCTTTCCGGAAGTGACCCATTCCCATCTGCAAAAGCTGTTGCGTACCGGCCAGGTCCGGGTCGATTCCAAGCGCGTCAAATCAAACGCCCGCCTCGAAGCCGGGCAGTTGGTGCGCGTGCCGCGGGCGGTACGCGAGGAACAGCGACCGGCGCCATCCGTCAAGCCGCCGCCGGGACTTTCCAAGGCCGACCGCCGTTTCATTGAAGACATGATCCTTTACGAGGATGATGCCGTGCTCGTGCTCAACAAACCGTTCGGGCTTGCCGTGCAGGGCGGTACAGGCACCAGGCGTCATGTCGACGGCCTGCTTGCCGGCATGGCCGACCGCTTCGGAGGATCAAGGCCGAGGCTCGTGCATCGCCTCGATCGTGACACCACGGGTGTTCTGCTGGTCGCCAAGACGCGCTCGGCGGCAGCGACCCTCGGGCGCACGTTTCAGACGCGTTCGGCGGCGAAAACCTACTGGGCGCTGGTCAACGGTGTGCCACGGCCGGCCCAGGGCAAGGTCGAGGCTGCACTCGTCAAGGCGTCCGGCCCTGACGGCGATCGCGTGCGCAAGGCAGCACCCGGCGAACAGGAGCGCGCGATGCACGCGACCACGCATTACAGCGTGATCGAGCGGGTCGCCAACAAGGCCGCCTGGGTCTCGCTTAAGCCGGTGACCGGGCGCCAGCACCAATTGCGCGCCCATATGGATCTGATCGGCCATCCGATAGTCGGCGACAACAAGTATCCGAGCGAGCCGAAGTTCGCCGATCAGGAGATTGAGCCCAAGCTGCATTTGCATGCGCGACGCCTCGTCATTCCACATCCGACGGGTGATGAGAAAATCGATGTGACGGCGCCGCTGCCGCAACACATGCGCCAGACCTGGCAGGCGCTTGGTCTCGATCCGGACCGCTATGATGACTAGGCTCAGGACGGCATTTCCATGAAACTCGTGATTTTCGATTGCGACGGCACGCTGGTCGACAGCCAGCATCTCATCGTCGAGGCGATGAATCGTGCCTTCGCGGCCAGCGACCTCCCCTCGCTGTCGCGCGAGAAGGTGCTGTCGGTCGTTGGCCTGTCGTTGCCGCTCGCGATCGAGCGCCTGATACCGCACGAAAGCCCGGCGACAATCGCGGCCGTGACCGACGGCTACCGCGATTCGTTTGGTGTGCTGCGTCGCGACCCGACCAATCACGAACCGCTATACGACGGCATTCGCGACATCATCGAGGCGCTGTCGGCGCGCGATGAGGTCTTGCTCGGCGTTGCAACCGGCAAGTCGGTTCGCGGGGTCGAAGCGTTGTTCGAGCGCATGGACCTGACGGCGCACTTTGTCACCATCCAGACCGCCGATACGCATCCCTCGAAGCCGCATCCCTCGATGATCGAAACGGCCATGCGTGAGGCGGGCGCCGAGGCGACGGATACCGTCATGATCGGCGATACGACCTACGATATGGAGATGGCGCGGTTTGCCGGCGTGGCGCCAATCGGGGTGTCGTGGGGTTATCATCCGGTGGCCGACCTCGAGCGGGCCGGCGCGCAGGCCATCGCATACGATGCCGGTGAACTTGGCGGCATCGTTGCCCGGCATCTGGACTTCGATGAGGGAGCGCGCTGAACGATGCCCGATCGCGAACGGACCGATGATCCCTCGAAGGCCCGCGTCAGGGTTTCCGACGATGCCCTGCGCCCGCAACTGCCCAAGCGGTTCTTCAAGGCAGCGGATGTCGAACAGTCGGACGATGGCTGGAGGGTCGTGCTGGACGGTCGCCCGCTCCGGACGCCAAAGCGCGCAGAACTGATCATGCCGTCGCGCACACTCGCCGAGGCAATGGCGGCTGAATGGAATGCGCTCGGTGACGTGATCGATCCAGCGAGACTGCCGCTGACCAAAATCGCAAACACGGCCATCGACGGAGTTTGCGGTCGCGAGCGCGAGGTGCACGATGACATCGTGCGCTACATCGGTAACGATCTTCTCTGCTACCGGGCAGAGGCACCGCAGGAACTCGTCACTCGTCAGGCCGCCGCGTGGGACCCCGTGCTTGCCTGGATCGAGGAAACTTTCGGCGCGACGCTCAAGGTGACGCAGGGCATCATGCCCGTCGAGCAGAACATCGTTGCCGTTGCCAAGGTGGCCTCCGGGCTCGCCGATGAGGACGCGCTGTCGCTTGCCCCGCTGCACGTCATGACGACGCTGACCGGATCAGCGGTGCTGACGATCGCCCATCTCAAGGGCCGCCTCTCGGCCGAAGCCGTCTGGCAGGCGACGCATGTCGACGAAGACTGGCAGATCGAGCAATGGGGCGAGGATGCCGAGGCGAGCGAGCGGCGCGCCAAACGCTGGGCGGAAATGCAGTCTGCCGCTTTGTTTCTCCGCCTCGTCAGGGCCTGATCAGCACTGCCTTACTTATCGAAGGTCTCGTAGTTCTCGTGCATGTATGCGATGCCGTCGTGCACGATCTCTTCGAGCACGTCCATGTCGATATCGGCGAGCTTGTTGATGTAGAGGCAGCTTTTTCCGGTCTTGTGTTTGCCGAGGCGGGCCAGTTTGTCTGAGAGGTCGCGGTAGCCCGGCATGATGTAGACGGTCAGCGCCGCCTTGCGCGGGCTGAAGCCGGTGATGAACATGTCACCTTCGCGGCCGGTTTCGTAACGGTAGTGATAACGCCCGTAGCCGATCATGCTTGGCCCCCACATGCGCGGCTTGAGGCCGGTGATCCGGTTGAAGAAGGCCAGTAGTTCGAGGCCGTCCTTGCGCCGCTGCTCATGTTCGATGCTTTCGAGAAAACGCTTCGGTGTCACCTTGGTCGGCTGTGTTTTGTTCTGGGCCTTGGCCATGACTGCAGCGACCTCCTATGTCCCGCGACCGCCTCGTCAGCGAGGCCCGCGAATTGATCGTATGATTTGAAGGATGATCGTCGGAACAGCAAGGCCAATCGATGTTGCAACGCTGGTTATCGTGTGGTGGTCTACTCTCGTGACAGGCGAGCGGAAAGTATCGGAACATGGCGCTCAGTGGTGAAGGTGCGGTTTGCATCTGGAACGATATTACGCCTGAGGGCGAGGCAGATTTCTATGCCTGGCACATTGAAGAGCATATGCCCGAGCGCGTCGGTATCCCGGGCTTTCTGCGCGGCAGGCGCTATATCGCGGCAGATGGTGACACGGCGCCGAAGTACTTCACGCTCTATGAGACGGTGACGCCCGAGGTGATGACCGGCCAGGACTATCTCGGCCGTCTCAATGCGCCGACCGAGTGGACCAAGCGCGCGACACGGGAGTTTCGCAATACCTTCCGCGCCTTGACACGGGTGCGGGCAAGCTTCGGTCAGGGGCCGGGCGGCGCGCTTGCAACGTTGCGTATGGTGCTCGGCGACAGTGACCGCGAGATCGTGGGCCAGAAGCTTGCCCAGGATGTGCTGCCGAAGCTCGCGCACAGCGCTCGGATCACCGGCCTGCATTTGTGTACGACCGATATGGCGGCAAGCGCCGGACGCACGGCCGAGACACGCGATCGCAGCGACATACAGGAACCGCCCAATACCGTCGTGCTGATCGAAGGCTGCGGCCTCGAAGCCGTCGTCAGCGCAGCACGGGGCTGTCTTTCCAGCGGCGCTGTGCCTGATGGGGAAACTGTGGAGCGCGGCGTCTATACGCTCGAATACACCCGTCTCAAGACCGCCTGGGGGGCTGGCTAGCGCAAACTGCGTTTTGCCGGAATCATCTCGAACGAGCTGCTACCGGCAAAGCGCAGATAATTTTGCGCTATCAAGTTGACAGGGTAGCGCATCTTGCACGGTGCCCGCCCGGCTGGGTCGCATGGAGCTCGGAATGCTGAAGGTTGCGCTGATCGAGGCGGGTCACTGGCATGCACCATTGTATCTCGACGGACTGTCGGCAGCCGGCGTGCAGGTCACGGCAGTCTGCGACGGGAGAGATGGCCCTGGGCGTGATCTTGCCAATCAGCTCGATGCGCGATTTTACGACTCGTGCGCCGTGTTGCTCGAGGCAGAGACAGTCGACTTCGCATTCGTATTCGGGCGGCCCGCCGATATGCCGAGGCTTGCCGGCTTGATGCTGGATGCCGGCATTCCGTTCGCTCTTGAAAAGCCTTGCGGCATCGACGTCGGCTCGGTCGTGCGTCTGCGCGATCGGGCAGCAGCGGCGGGCGCATTTGTCGCCGTACCCTTCGTCTACCGCGTCGGCGGCTTGCGCGAAGCGTTCGCTGAGAGCGAGGGCTGCCTGCCGGGTGATTTCAAACACATGTCGTTTCGCTTCATCGGCGGTCCGCCGGAGCGGTATGTAACGGCAGCCTGCCCCTGGATGCTCGATCCGGTCGTTGCGGGCGGCGGCTCGACGATCAATCTTGCCGGCCATTTCGTCGACCTGTTTCGGCTTCTGACCGGCCAGGAGGTCGAAACTGTCCGTGCCGTCATGCATAACGGTGTGCATGGCGAAGCGATCGAAGACTATTCAGTCATGACACTCAAGGGCGAGCGGGGAACGATCGCCGTAATCGAAACAGGCTACGGCTTTCCCAGCACGTGTGAGGCGCCGCGTGAGTTTTCCTTCACGATCAGAAGCCGGGACAATTATTATCGCTCGACAGCGGACGGCATCGAACTTCGTGATTGCACCAACCCGTCTGAAGACGTCCGAGAGGGTGCCGTTGAGCTCAATAACGATCATTACTATGGGTTGTTCGTACGCGACACGCTCGAGCGGTTCGCACGCGGTGCACCGCCGTGTTGTGGTCTCGACGAAGCGGTTGCCGTCATGAAGGTGATCCAGGCGGCCTACCGCTCGGCGCGCGATGACGGGCGGCCGGTTGCGGCGCAATGACAGACCCGGCAGTTGTCGGGGCAAACGAGGAGTTTGGGGCCATGAACACGATCTATCCCGCCCGTCGGATCATCACGATGAACCCGAATCGGCCGTTCGTCACACACGTTGCCGTGCGCGATGGCCGTATCGTCGGTGCCGGTACACTCGATGAACTGGCCGGCTGGGGCGAGCACACGATCGATGACCGGTTCGCCGACAAGATCCTGATGCCGGGGCTTGTCGAAGGTCACAGTCACACCATGGAAGGGACCTTCTGGCGCTATGTCTATTGCGGCTATTTCGATCGCCTCGACCCTGACGGCAAACTCTGGCCAGGAGCAACCTCGATCGATTCCGTCATCGAGCGCCTCAGCGAGGCCGAGTCGGCGCTGGACGCCCCCGAGGCGCCGGTTGCGGGGTGGTCACTTGATGCGATCTATTACGGCAACCGCCGTGTCAACCGGCACGATCTCGATAAGGTGTCAGAAACGCGCGCAGTTGGTGTGCTCAATGCTTCGGGACACATCCTGAACGTCAATACCAAGGCGCTTGAACTGGCTGGTCTTTTGCGTGCCGGCGTCAATCATCCAGGCATTCCACTCGGCGATGACGGCCTGCCGACGGGCGAACTCAAGGGGCCGGATGCGATGACGCCGGTCGGCATCCATGTCGGCTTCGATCGTGATCTGCTCGCCTGCGATGAAGCGGGACTCAGGCAGTTTGCGCGCCTTTGCGTGCGCCGTGGGGTGACGACGGCCGCCGACCTCGCCAACCTGCTGCCCGACGATGCCGTCGAGATGATGTTGCGTGTTACAGGTGAAGAACGTTTCCCGGCCCGCATCGTCTCGTTACGCCGCCTGCAGAATCTGACCGTGCCTGAGATCATCGAGCGCGCCCGCCATCTCGGCACACTCAGCACCGAGCGGCTCCGGCTCGGTATCATAAAGGTGGTTGCCGACGGCTCGATCCAGGGCTTTTCGGCGCGTCTCAGATGGCCCGGTTATTACAACGGCGCGCCGAACGGGCTCTGGTATGTGCCGCCCGAGCAATTGCGCGAGATGTACCAGCTGGCCTTAAAGCACGGCATCCAGGTTCATACCCACACCAACGGTGATGAAGCGACCGAACTGGTGCTCGATTGCGTCGAGGAGGCCCTGCGCCAGCATCCCGCCCCCGACCACCGCTTCACGCTGCAGCATTGCCAGCTTGCCGACGCCGCGCATTTCCGGCGGATGAAGGCGCTCGGCATGTGCGTGAACTTGTTCCCGAACCACCATTTCTATTGGGGCGATCAGCACTATGCGATGACCGTCGGGCCGGAGCGGGCTGAGCGTATGAACGCCTGCGCGACGGCACTGGCCACCGGCGTGCCGATGGCAATCCATTCGGATGCACCGGTGACGCCGCTCGGGCCGTTGTTCACGGCCTGGTGTGCCGTCAACCGCCGGACCGCGAGCGGGCGCACGCTCGGCGAGAACGAACGTATCGGCGTCGACGATGCGCTGCGCACGATCACGCTCGGTGCAGCTTATACGTTCAAGATGGACGGTGAGGTCGGCTCGATCGAATGCGGCAAGCGGGCGGATTTCGCTGTTCTCGATGATGATCCGACGACGATCGGGGCTGAGAACCTGAAGGATGTGCGCATCTGGGGCACCGTGCTTGGAGGCCGCGTCTTTGCGGCGGCGGACATTTGACGGATCAGGCCACAGGCGCAATCGACCGGCTGCCGGTGACCGTGATCGGCGGGTATCTCGGCGCCGGCAAGACGACGCTGGTCAATCATCTCTTACGCAACGCCGACGGCTTGCGCCTGGCCGTCCTGGTCAACGAATTCGGCGCCCTACCGATCGACCGTGACCTGATCGAGGCGCAAGACGACAACGTCATTTCGATCGCCGGCGGCTGCGTGTGCTGCAGCTACGGCAATGATCTCGTGATGGCGATGATCGAGTTGTCCGGCATGGAGCCGCGGCCGGAGCATGTGTTGCTCGAGGCGAGCGGTGTGGCCTTGCCGGGTGCGATCGGGGCGACTGTTGGACTGCTGAAGGACTATGTGCTCGATGGGATTGTCGTTCTTGCGGACGCGGAGACGGTGGAGACTCGCGCCGGCGACAAGTTCATGGGTGACACCGTGCGCCAGCAGCTTGGCGATGCCGACATCGTTGTTTTGAACAAGGCGGATTTGGTTGCTCAGGTAGAATTGCAGAGGACGACTGCCTGGCTTGGTGAGATAACTGGCGGCGCTCGTGTGATCCCTGCCATTCACGGCAAGCTGGCACCGGAAGTTGTTCTTGCGGGTCACCTCGGCCGCGAACGCGGCGAGCGCGCTGTGCCGCTGCATGACGATGCGGTTTTTGAAACGCATCATTTCACGGTCGATCAGTCGGTCGATGCCGAAAAGCTTGCCGAGATCCTTGCCGGATCGGGTTTGGTGCGCGCGAAAGGCTTCGTGCGCTCGATGAAGGGTGAGCTGCAGACTATCCAGGTCGTGGGTCGGCGCTGGGCCGTTGCGCCCGCACCTGTCGGTGCCGAGCCGGGCATCGTGTGCATTGGTGTGAAGGGACGGTTCGAGGCGAGGGTGTTCGAGCGCATCGGGTTAGGGTCATCGGCTGATTGACGTCAGTCAACGCTGATCCCGACCCCTATCATTTCTCAGCGAACGACAACGCTCGTGGGACGATGGGTGCCGGCAACAAATGCTGGGTTTGGCAAATACCAAGCACTTACTCCAGACCATCCCATCCCGGGCCGTCTAAGGGCTTGGGATCTATCGAGTCACGCACGCGTCAGCGTCCGGCGCACGGCGTCCCGCCAGCCGCGGTATTTTTGCGCGCTCAATTCGCTACTCATGCCCGGTTCAAAACGCCGCTCCAGCGACCAGTTCGCCGCGAACTCGGCGGGCCGAGGATAGAAGCCCGCCTGCATGCCGGCGAGATAGGCTGCTCCGAGCGCCGTAGTCTCGAGCACGCGCGGCTTATCCACCGGCGCCTGCAGAATGTCGGCGAGACATTGCATGGTCCAGTCCGAGGCAACCATGCCGCCGTCGACACGCAACACGGTCTCCTCGTTTGATACCCAGTCCATGCGCATGGCATCGAGCAGGTCGCGGGTCTGATAGCAGACACTTTCGAGAGCGGCGCGGGCCAATTCGGCGCGACCCGTATCGCGTGTCAGGCCGAATATTGCACCGCGGCAGTCGGCATCCCAATAGGGTGCTCCAAGTCCGACGAAGGCAGGCACCAGGTAGACCGGCTGATTGGCATCGGCCACGGCCGCCAGTTCGCCCGACTGGGCGGCCTGGTCGATGATCTGCAATTCATCGCGCAGCCACTGCACGGCGGCACCGGCGATGAATATCGAGCCTTCGAGTGCATAGACCGGCCGGCCATCGAACTGGTAGGCGATGGTCGTAAGCAGATTGTTGTTCGACCAGACCGGCTCGTCACCGGTGTTGAGCAGGGCAAAGCAGCCGGTGCCGTATGTCGCCTTCATCATGCCCGGCGCAAAGCAGGCTTGGCCGACGACAGCTGCCTGCTGATCGCCGGCGATACCGCTGATCGGGATGCCGCCACCGAATAGACCGGGGTCCGTTTCGCCGAAGTCGGCGGCACAATCGCGCACTTCGGGCAGCATGTCGGCCGGCACACCGAACAGGTCGAGTAACTCGGGACACCAGCGGCCGGCCGAAATGTCGTAGAGCATCGTCCGCGAGGCGTTCGTAGCGTCCGTGGCGTGTACCTTGCCGCCCGTCAGTCGCCACAGCAAAAACGTGTCGACGGTGCCGAACGCGAGCCGGCCGGCAGCGGCCAAAGCCCGTGCACCGTCGACGTTGTCGAGCAGCCAGGCGATCTTGGTCGCAGAGAAATAAGGGTCGAGCAGCAGTCCGGTCTTGCGCCTGACGAGATTTTCACGGCCCGCCGCCTTTAGCTCGGTACATCGCTCTGCGGTACGCCGATCCTGCCAGACGATCGCGTTGTGGATCGGCCGGCCGGTCTCGCGGTCCCACACGAGTGTCGTCTCGCGCTGATTGGTGATACCGATTACTGCGATCTCACGCGCCTCGGCACTGGCGGTCGCTATGGCTTCGCGGCACGTTTCGATCGTTGTGTGCCAGAGATCATCGGGATCGTGTTCGACCCAGCCGGGCCGCGGGTAATGCTGGGCAAACTCGCGCTGCGCCATCGCCTCGATATTGGTCTTACGATCGAACAATATGGCACGAGTCGACGTCGTTCCCTGGTCAATCGCCAAAACGAATTTGGTCACGTCTCTGGTCCCCCTTGCAGCGGCTCGGGCCTACCCAGACCTGTCTCCGTTCAATCTGATTTGCATCAGGCCTTCGCTTCGCGGCTCAAGGAAACTTTCTCACCGGGCGTCACGATTTTCAAGGCAGCCGGGTCGTCGATGATCTCGGCCCAGATGTTACAGGGACGCATCAGACGAATTTCATCCGGTCTCGAGATCGGTGTCGGTCCCCATGGAATAACGACGCGCTCGTCCTCGCTCCAAAAGCAGACATCGCCGGCACGCGCGTTCAGTCGGGCGGTCCGTTCGCGGCCGGTTCTGAGCGGTGTATCGAAATGGATCGAATCGCCCCACGTCTCGACGATGCCGAACAGCGGCAGCGCGCTCCAGATCAGGTCGGCGGTACGAGTATCCAACAGCCTCAGGCGCAGAGTGACGCGGCCGGCCTTCAGAATAGCAATGCGTTCAGGTCCCGCGACGCGCGGCGAGGCCGGAGCAGAATCCGGTGCCTTGAGGTTGGGTCGTATCAGGTTGGTCGGCATGGACCACCAGCTGTCAAAGCGTGTCGCACTTAATCGAATTCACTATACAAGGTCGCAAACGCGACCCGGCGCCGAGCGCCGCCCCCGCGGAGGCTCGACCGCAGGGAGGAATAGCGGTGAGCGCAAACAACCAAAGCGAGGTGCATTTGTGCAACTCGCTTCAGGCCGGCGGCTTGCCGAATACGAGCACCGCGTTGAGGCCGCCGAACGCGAAAGAGTTCGACATTGCGTAATCGACGTTCATATCGCGGCCGACGTTCGGCACATAGTCGAGATCGCAATCAGGATCCGCTTCATCGAGGCCGGCGGTCGGCGGCACCCAGCTTTCATTGAGCGCCTTGATGCAGGCTACCGCCTCGATGCCGCCGCCGGCACCGAGCGGATGGCCGTGCATCGATTTGGTCGAGGAGACCGCGAGCTTATAGGCATGCTCGCCGTAGACTTCCTTGATCGCGTTGGTCTCGTTCTTGTCGTTGATCGTCGTCGCCGTGCCGTGCGCGTTGAGATAGTCGATTTCCGTAGGATCGAGTTCGGCATCGGCGAGCGCAAGCTTCATGGCTTCGCACGGGCCTTCGATGTCGGGGTTGACCATGTCCTTGGAGTCCGACGTCATGCCGTAACCGCAGAGTTCCGCGAGGATCGTCGCGCCGCGCTTTTGGGCATGTTCCAGTTCCTCGAGGATCAGGATGCCGGCGCCTTCACCGAGCACGGTGCCGTTGCGCTTCTTGGCAAATGGAAAGCAGCCCTCGGGCGAGAGCACGTGCAATGCCTGCCAGGCCTTCATGGTGCCGTAGTTGATGACTGATTCGGAAGCACCGGCGATTGCAACATCGATCAGGCCGTGCTCGATGTAATCTCTGGCAATGCCGATTGCATGCGTTGCTGTCGAGCAGGCGCTGCAGGTCGCAAACGTCGGGCCTTTAACACCGTACTCAATCCCGACATGAGCCGACGCCGACGAGCCGATGATGCGCAGCAGTGTCAAGGGGTGGGTCGCGCGCTTGTTGCGGATAAAGAGATCGCGGTAGGCGGTCTCGAAGGTGACGAGACCACCGGCGCCGGAACCGATTATGCAGGCTGCCCGGTAGGGATCGGTGAACGGCACTTCGAGCCCGGACTGCTTGACAGCCTGGTCGGCGGCAGCCGCTGCGAACCAGGAGTAGCGGTCGGCGTGCATGATGATCTTGTCGCGCTTGAAGCCGCGAAGATGTTCCTTGGGCTCGAAATTCTTGATCTGGGCTGCGATCAGGATCTTGAGATCGTCGAGCGGGAAGCCGCCCAGTTCGCTGACACCGCTGCGCGCCTCACGCATGCCCTGCCAGAACTCGTCGACATTGAGGCCGATCGGCGTGACCACACCCATGCCGGTCACGACAACGCGGCGCTTCTTATCTCGTTCTGACATTTAGTCGTCCTGTTGTCTGAATTCGAAACTTGGCTGTTTCGCTGCGCTCGTTCTGCCAAGCGTTATCAACTGGCGAGCCCGCAGACCAGCCCAGTTTACGCCCACAAGCGCGCACACCCGCTCAACGGCTGCCGGCTCGCGCACTTGGATTTATCGATGGCACCAAAAAAGCGTATTGATGATCAAGCGCTTGCGCTTGCTGCATCAGAGCCTGCTTCGGCGATCAGAGCCTTCACTCTGTCCACAACCGAGCCGACCGTCTTAAAGTCGCCGGCGTCTTCGGTCTCGTTGGCATTATAAGGGATCTCAATGCCGAAAGTGTCTTCGATGTCGAAGACGATCATCGCAAGATCGAGCGATTCGATCTGGAGCGCGGTGAGTTCCGTCGACGTGTCGATGTCGTCGCGCGGCTCCTTCATGTGCTTTTTCAGGATCTCGATGATTTTCGTCGCGACTTCGTCCATACCATTCTCCCACCGTACCGGTCCGGGCCATGTGGACACATGCGTGCCCTAACACTTAAATCAGCGATCGCCAGTGAACAAGAGCCGCGTCACATAACTGCAATCAGGCTCTGCGTCCAGCAACGCTATGGCCGAAACGCAAAAAACGTGCCGGAACCGTAAATGAAGCCAACCCAGTTGCTTCAAATGTGGGCAGACCTGCTCGATACTCTGCAGTTTCCTGTCTGCATGACCCGAAATCTTGAAGCATTGGACATGCGCTGGATGCGACGCGTACCAAGAGGTTTTGGCTCAACTTCAGCAATGCTGTTCAAATGATGGCGGATTTATGAGGTTGTGCTCGTGTCAGGTGCTAATAAAGTGTCGCAGGAACGGGGGCGCTAACCTTAACGCCGCGCAATCCCAGTGCCAATCCGGTCGAAAAAGGCGGGCTTCAACATGTCTGAACCCAACCCAGCAGCTGACGTGACGGGCCAAGCAATCGGACAACCGGCATATGCCTGGATCAAGAGCTATCCTGCGGCGGTCGACTGGTATCGCCGTTACGAGGCCACGCCAGCCGGCCAACTGCTCGACAGCGCCGTCGCCCGCTATCCCGACCAGCCGTGCACCAATTTCCTCGGTCGGCGCCTGAAGTATGGCGAAATCGGCGATCGCGTCGAACGAGCGGCGGCCGGCCTGCAGAAACTCGGCGTCAAGAAGGGCGACAAGGTCGGCTTGATGCTGCCCAACTGTCCAACCTTCATCATCTATTACTTCGCCATCCTCAAGATCGGCGGCATCGTCGTTAACTATAATCCGCTTTACACGACTGACGAACTCGCCCAGCAGATCGCCGACAGCGGCACGACCATCATGGTCACGCTCGATCTCAAGATCCTATTCGGCAAGGTCGAGGAGCTGCTGGTTGCAGAAAAGCTCGAGCGCGCCATTGTCGCCTCGTTTGCCAAATTGTTGCCGCCGACCAAGGGAGTCCTCTTCCGCGTTGCAAAGAGTGGCGACTTGTCACCGGTTGGGCGCAGCCCGGCTCGCGGGCGCATTGTTCTGGATGCCAAGGTGCTCGACAACGATGGCGTCTATGAGCGCCCCGAAATCGATCCATATGCGGACATCGCCGTATTGCAGTATACCGGCGGCACGACGGGTTTGCCGAAAGGAGCGATGCTCACACATGCCAACGTGACCATCAACGTGCAGCAGGTCATGGATTGGGCACCGGAACTCAAGGACGCCGAAGAGCGCGTCATGGCGGTTCTTCCCTTCTTTCATGTGTTCGCGATGACGGTGGTGATGAACTTCGGCATCGCGCGGGCGGCCGAGCTGATCATCATGCCACGCTTCGTGCTCGACGACGCCCTGAAGCTGATCAGCAAGACCCGGCCGACGGTGATGCCAGGCGTACCGACGCTGTTTAACGCCATCATCAACCATCAAAAGCTCGACAAGTTCGACGTCTCGTCGCTGAAATTCTGCCTGTCGGGAGGCGCAGCCCTGCCGCTTGAGGTCAAGACGCAGTTCGAGAAACTGACGGGCTGCAAGCTGGTCGAGGGCTACGGCCTGTCGGAAACCTCGCCGGTTCTGACCAGCAACCCGCTCGAGGGCGAGGCGCGCCCGAACTCGATCGGCCTGCCGCTGCCGCAGACGATACTGTCTCTCAGGGATCTGGCGGATCCGAGCCGCGAGGTCGAACTCGGCGAAGAAGGCGAGATCTGTGCGGCCGGACCCCAGGTCATGCAGGGTTATTGGAACCGGCCGGAAGAGACAGCCAATGCGTTCGTCGGCGAATACTTCCGCACCGGTGACGTAGCGGTGATGGATCCAGACGGCTATTTCTACATCGTCGACCGCATCAAGGACCTCATCATCTGTTCGGGCTATAACGTCTATCCACGCCGGATCGAAGAGGTCTTCTACGAACACCCCGATGTCGAGGAAGTGACAGTGATCGGCATTGCGGACGAATATCGCGGCGAAGCGCCGAAGGCATTCGTCAAGCTCGTCACGGGCGGCACTGCAAACGCCAACGACCTGCTCGAGTTCGCCGCCCAAAAGCTCTCGAAGATCGAATTGCCGGCTGCCATCGAACTGCGCGATGAGTTGCCCAAGACGATGATCGGCAAGCTCTCGAAGAAAGAGCTCAAGCAGGAAGAGGCGCGCCGGCAGGCGTAGGACACCCGTTCATTCACGGTGGTAGGGGTGGCCGGCGATGATCGTTACGGCCCGGTAGAGCTGCTCGAGTAGCACGGCGCGGGCGAGGCCGTGCGGCAATGTCATCGGCCCGAGCGACAGCTTGCTATGGGCCGCATCAAGTAGCTCCGGGCCATGCCCGTCCGGCCCGCCGATGATAAACGCGACGTCCGCCAGGCCATCGTCGCGCAGCTTTGACAGGTCCTTGGCGAATTCGGCACTGGTGCGGCCCCGGCCACGCTCATCGAGAGCGATGATGCGCGCGCCATCCCCGACCTTCGCCAACAGGCGCCGCGCCTCATCGGCTTTGCGCAGGTCGACGTTGCGATCACGCGCTTCAGGCAGTTCGATGATCGTAAGGGGCCCGAGCCCAAGCGCACGTCCGGCTGCATCGAAGCGGTCGCAGTAACGTTTGCACAAATCTGTTTCGGGACCGGCCTTCAGCTTGCCGACCGCAGCGATGGTAATGCGCATGTCTCAGCCGGAGATTTCCGGAACGCCATGTCCGTTAGCAACGCGGACCCGGCACCGAATGCCGCCGCGTAAACGACAAGCCGTGTCAGGGAGCGCACGCGACCCGGCGCTTTGCGCCACCCTCGCGGAGGTGCCCGAGCGAAGTGAGGCACAGCACCGTGAGCGAAAACTAATGCGTGTTCTCGCCGGGATGCTCGGTCAGCCACATTTTCTCGAGGTTGTAGAACTCACGCACCTCGGGCCGGAAAATATGAACGACGACATCGCCGACATCAATCAGCACCCAGTCGTTGGCCGGCTGGCCCTCGACGCGCACAGTGCCATACTTGATCTCTTTTAGCCGGCGCTGCAGCTGATCGGCAATCGCACCGACGTGGCGATCGGAGCGGCCGCTCGCGATCACCATGAAGTCCGCAACGGTCGACTTTCCGGCAAGTTCGATTTCGACGATGTCTTCTGCTTTCGCATCATCGAGAAGCGAAACGATTTCCTTCAGGAGGCCTTTTGAATCGATGTCCGTAGACACGATTTCAGGCCGAGGCATGCCGCTCAGGGCACCCTCCAGGGCAGTTGGCATTGGTGGTGTTCGTTCCTTGGGCCATTCAAATCCAAATATGGAACCGTCGGACGCGCCCGGCACCTTCATGGCCTCGTCCGATCAAGCGACACGCAATCTGCTGCGACGCGTTGTCATCATATGCACAATTCGGCTCCATCAACAATAGCAATAGCGTGATAGTCTGACCGACTCATGACGGAATGCCGCAGTTGTTTGCGTCTCATTAACCTTGTTCATGGCCGCCAAAGCGAATCGCTGTCGATGAGAGATGGGACAGGGGGCCCGTCAGGAAGGTCCAGCATGGCGGCTGCTGTTTCGAAAGTATTGCCGCTCGCCTTTCCGGAATGAACTGCCGCCCGAATGCCCGGGCCATGGGGCTTGCCATGCCCTGCATGTGCCAACCCGGCCGATCGACCACGGCGACCGGCATGGCGGCTGCGATCGAGCGCCAGTCCTGCCAGTTGTGGAAGGCGGCAAGATTGTCGGCCCCCATCAGCCAGACGAAGCGCACGGCCGGATATCTTAGCTTCAGGTAGGCAAGCGTTGCAGCCGTGTAGGCTGAAGGGAGTTCGGCCTCGAAACTCGTGATCCTGATGCGCGGATCACCGCCGACAAGTTTGCGGCAGCTTTCCAGGCGCTCTGCCAGCGGTGCCAGGCCATCGTGCGATTTGAGCGGATTGCCGGGCGTTACGATCCACCAAACAAAATCGAGCCCGAGCCGACGCAGCGCGATCTCGGTGACCAGCTTGTGCGCTTCGTGCGGCGGGTTGAACGAGCCGCCGAGCAGACCGACACGCTGGCCCGGCATGACCAACGGCGGCTTGGGGGCAATGGAGCCGAAGCGGACCGGTGCACTCTTGAAGGCCAATCGGCTAATCCTGTTCGGGTCCAGGGACATGTCGTGTCGATGTTTCGAACACGATTTCGATGTCCCTGATCGGGAGTTTGAGGGGTGAAACCCCTCATCAATCGGCGCTCGGCGCCGATACGTTAAGGACGCTGTCCTTAACAATCCTGCCAAAGGGCGGGGCCCTTTGGAAACCCTAAACTACGGCCGCGTCTGCCCTGTGCCGTGGACCATGTATTTGAAGCTGGTCAGCTGCTCGACGCCGACCGGGCCGCGGGCGTGCATTTTGCCGGTCGCGATGCCGATCTCGGCGCCCATGCCGAATTCGCCGCCGTCGGCGAATTGCGTCGAGGCATTATGCAGCACGATGGCCGAATCGACGCGTGCGAGGAAATGCGCTGCCGTCCCGTAGCACGCGGTCAAAATGCAGTCCGTGTGGTTGGAGCCGAAGGCCGCGATGTGCTCGATTGCTTCATCGACGCCGTCGACGGTTTTGACCGAGATGATCGCGTCGAGATACTCGGTGCCCCAGTCCTCTTCAGTTGCCGGCTTGACGCGCGGGTCGACCGCCTGGGCCGCCGCATCGCCGCGCACCTCGCAACCGGCATCGAGCAGCGCTTTGACGGCGGCTTCGAGATGACCGGCCGGCGCTTGGCTGTCGACGAGTAGGGTCTCGGCCGCACCGCAGATGCCGGTACGCCTGAGCTTCGAATTGATGATCACCGGCACGGCATCGTCGAGGTCGGCGCCGCGGTCGAGATAGACGTGGCAGATGCCTTCGAGGTGCGCGAATACCGGCACGCGAGCTTCATCCTGGACCCTGGCGACAAGGCTCTTGCCGCCCCGCGGTACGATAACGTCGAGCGCGCCGTCGAGCCCGCGCAGCATCTCGCCAACCGCAGCTCGATCGGTCGTGGGCACGAGCTGGATGGCGGCTTCCGGCAGATCGGCAGCCTTGAGGCCTTGCACCAGACATGCGTGAATGGCGCGGGCTGAATGATAGCTCTCGGAGCCGCCACGCAGGATCGAGGCGTTGCCCGCCTTGAGACACAGCGCGCCGGCATCGGCCGTGACGTTCGGCCGGCTTTCGTAGATCACGCCGATCACGCCGAGCGGCGTGCGCACGCGTTCGATCAGCAGCTTGTTCGGCCGGCGCCATTCGGCGATCACCGAGCCGATCGGATCATCGAGTTCGGCAATCGCCTCGAGGCCGGCGGCCATGCTCTCGACGCGGTCGGCGTTGAGCGTCAATCGGTCGATGAATGATCCCGGTCTGCCCGCCTCACCTGCCGCTGCGACATCGATGGCGTTGGCCTCGATGATAGCCCGGGCGCTGGCGCGCAGCGCGTCGGCCGCGGCCCTCAGAGCTTCGTCCTTTTCTTCGCGCGTGGCGCGGGCAAGCCGGCGGGCCGCCGCTCGCGCGGCATGGCCAAGGCCCGCCATAAGCTCATCCGTGTCGGCTTCCACCCTATCCAGTTTATTCATGGCCTTCACCTTCCGGCTCCACCGAGCGGTGGAACATCAAATCATCGCGATGGATGAGTTCCTTGCGACCTCTGAAGCCGAGGATCTCCGCGATCTCACTTGATTTGCGGCCTATGATACGCGCTGCATCCCCGTCGGCATAGGCCGTCAATCCGCGCCCGATCTCGCGGCCGTCCTCGCTCACGATGCGCACCATCTCGCCGCGATCGAATGTGCCGCCAACCGCCGTCACACCGGCCGGCAGCAGGCTCTTGCCGCCCGCCAGCGCCCGTTCTGCGCCATGGTCGATGGTCAGCGAGCCCTTCGGCGTCAGCTGGCCGGCGATCCAGCGCTTGCGTGCGGTGACGGGATCGGATGGTGCGACGAACCAGGTGCACGGCGCCTCTTCATCGAGCTGCGCGATCGGGTGCAATCTGCGCCCTAGCGCGATCACCATGCTGGTGCCGGCGGCGCGTGCGATCTTGGCCGCCTCGATCTTGGTCACCATGCCGCCACGCGATAGTTCGGAGCCCGCATCACCCGCCATCGCCTCGATTGCCGGCGTAATGTTGTCGACGATATCGATGCGTTGCCCGGCTGGCTCCACTCCCGGCGGCGCGGTATAAAGCCCGTCGACATCGGAGAGCAGCACCAGGCAGTCGGCACTCATCATGCCGGCCACTCGGGCTGAAAGTCTGTCGTTGTCGCCGTAGCGAATTTCACTGGTCGCGACCGTGTCGTTTTCATTGACCACCGGTAGCGCACCGTGCGCAAGCAGCGTGTCGATCGTCCGCCTGGCATTGAGATAACGCCGGCGCTCTTCCGTGTCGCCGAGCGTCAGCAGGATCTGCGCTGTGGTCAGGCCGCGCTGCTGAAACACGCTTTCATAAGCATGCGCCAGCGAGATCTGGCCGACCGAGGCAGCCGCCTGACTTTGCTCGAGTTCTAGCGGGCCGGGCCCCAGCTTGAGGATGTGGCGCCCGAGCGCAATGGCGCCGGAGGAGACCAGCATCACCTGCTTGCCCGCGCCGGTCAGCGACACAATGTCATCGGCCAGCGAATTGAGCCAAGTCGCGCGCACGCGGCCGGTGTCACGGTCGACGAGCAGGGCCGAGCCGATCTTGATGACAATGCGGTGGGCACTTTGCCACCGGGCGCGTGCTGCCGCCTTGAGGTTCTCGTTCTTCGCGGCTGTGGCGTCCATCACACTCATATCGGCGACCACGCAGACGTGTTGGCACCCCCGCCACCCTGCTTGCGGGCTTCGGCGGCGGCTGCTTCGCGCCGTGCTTCCTTAATGGTCTGGCCAAGCAGATAGAGCGCTTGCTGGACACCGAGACCGGAAGCAGCCGAGAGCCGCAATGGCGTCTTCGAGGACGCGACGGCAAGCTCGCGGGCCTTGCGGTCGAGCGTTTCGCCGTCGACGGCATCTGATTTCGACAATGCGACGATTTCCGTCTTTTGATCGAGATCGTGACCGTAGGCGGCGAGTTCGGCGCGTATCGTGTGATAGCTCGCGGCGACATCTTCTTCCGTCACGTCGACCAGATGCAAGAGCACATGACAGCGTTCGACATGACCGAGAAACCGCGTGCCGAGGCCGGCGCCATCGCTGGCACCCTCGATCAGGCCCGGAATGTCGGCCAGCACGAAGTCGGTCTCGCCGGCACGCACCACGCCGAGGTTGGGGTGCAGCGTCGTGAAAGGATAGTCGGCGATCTTCGGCTTGGCTGCGCTGACGGTTGCCAGAAACGTCGATTTGCCTGCGTTCGGCAGGCCGACCAGGCCGGCATCGGCAATCAGCTTGAGGCGCAGCCAGATCGTGAACTCTTCGGCCGGCTGGCCCGGATTGGTGCGCCGGGGCGCCTGGTTGGTCGACGACTTGAAATGAGCGTTGCCGAAGCCGCCGTTGCCACCCCTGGCAATGCGGATGCGATCGCCGGGTTTCTTGAGGTCGCCGATCAATGTTTCGTTGTCTTCGGCGAGTACTTCCGTGCCCGGCGGCACCTTGATGATGCAGTCCTCGCCGCCAACGCCCGAGCGGTTGCGGCCCATGCCCGGCCGGCCGTTCTGGGCCTTGAAGTGCTGCTGGTAGCGATAGTCGATCAGCGTGTTGAGGTTCTCGACACACTCGACCCACACGTCTCCGCCCTTGCCGCCGTCACCGCCATCAGGCCCGCCGAACTCGATGAACTTTTCGCGCCGGAAGGACAGGCAGCCATCACCGCCCTTGCCCGAGGCGATGTAGATCTTGGCCTGATCGAGGAACTTCATGATCTTGCCTTTTCGAAGCGAGCACGATTGAGTTCGGTATCAAACTGCATGACCTTCTCGCCCCTGGCGACACACATTATCTCGCTGTCGCCAACGATTTCGAAGCCGAGTTTGCGCTGAACCGCCAACGAGGCACGATTATCCTTGAAGACGCCGCTGGCAAGCGTTGCGTCGGGTTGGGCATTAAGGAACTGCTCGATCACAGCTCCCGCCGCTTCCGTCATGATACCTGCGCCCCAATGAGGTTCGCCCAGCCAATAGCCAAGCGTCGGTCCGTGCGCCTCCGCCGTGATACTCAGGACACCCATCAGTTCGCCACACCGGGCGATGGCATATACATTGAATTCGGTGTCATCTCTGCGTTCAGCGACGTTGCCAAGGAACCGGTGTGCATCAGCCAGGGTGTAAGGATAGGGCGCTTGTGCCAACCGGCTGACGACCTGCCAGTTGCCGGCCAATTCAGCGATGCGAACGGCGTCCGCAGCGACCGGCGGGCGCAATTCGAGACGATCCGTCGTAATCCTTTCAGGCAGCATTGCTGGAAGCCTTTGCACAAACAAAAAGGGCAGATGGCTGCGCCATCTGCCCCCTCAACGATTTTATCAAGCAGATCGCGCTATTCGGCAGCCTCCGACGGCATCGGGTCGACCGAGATGTAAACGCGTCCGCCGCGCTTGGTCTCGAACTTCACGTTGCCTTCGACCTTGGCAAAGATCGTGTGGTCTGTTCCGAGCCCGACGTTGCGGCCCGGATGCCACTTGGTGCCGCGTTGCCGGCAAAGGATATTGCCCGGGACAACATGCTCGCCGCCGTAGCGCTTGATGCCGAGGCGCTTGGAGTGAGAGTCGCGGCCGTTGCGTGATGAGCCGCCTGCCTTTTTGTGTGCCATGACGAGAAATCCCCTTTTGAACCTTTCAGGCAGCCGTCTCAGGCGCCAACGATTTCGGTAATGCGGACCTTGGTGAGATCCTGGCGGTGGCCGTGCTTGCGACGTGAACTCTTGCGCCGGCGCTTCTTGAAGGCAATGAGCTTCGGGCCCCGCGTCTGCTCGACGATTTCGCCGACGACCTTGGCACCGGCAACCGTCGGGTTGCCGACCTTGACGCTCTCACCGCTGCCGACCATCAAAACGTCCGAGAATTCTATTTTCTCGGCCGCATCGCCGGCCAGACGTTCGATGGTCACAACGTCGTCGTTGCTCACGCGGTATTGCTTGCCGCCGGTCTTGATAACTGCGTACATGTGATTGTCCTTCACGTTCTCAACCGCGCCCTGCGGTGCCCGCCCGATGGCGGAACTTATCGAAAAACCTGGGATCCAGGCTCTCGGTGATGACGCCATGACGGCGTGATGACCGGATACCTCGGGCAGCGCTATTGTCGCGACCGGTTCTCCCCGGCCACGAAAGCGATCGTTTATCAATGAGAACACCGGAAAAGTCAACGGATTTCAGGGTTCAGGTCCGAGTAAACACTGGCCCGTCATGGAACCGTCCTCGGGCACCGTCTCGAATGCTGGGCGCCGCTGTGATAAGTGACCACGGAGCATCTCAACACAACCCGACGCAACAACGAGGCATCCATGCCGCTGGCCCCTGATACCCGCGACAAACTGAAATCCGTCAGTTCAGCAACGATTGCAACTGCGCTCTTCAAGCGCGGATTTCGCAACCAGATGATTCAGGGCGTGCTGCCGCTCGATCCGCTCAAGCCGACGATGGTTGGTGAGGCGTTCACCTTGCGCACCATCCCGGCGCGCGAGGACCTGAACCCGATCACCGTTTTCCAGGACCGCAGCCATCCGCAGCGCAAGGCGGTCGAGGAATGTCCCGCCGGCGCCGTCTTCGTAGTCGACAGCCGCAAGGACCCGCGCGCCGCATCGGCCGGTTCGATTCTCGTTACCCGTTTGATGAAACGCGGCGTTGCCGGCATCGTCACCGACGGCGGCTTCCGCGATGCTGCCGAGATCGCCCGTCTCGATATTCCTTCCTTCCACACGCGCCCGTCGGCCCCGACCAACCTGACCTTCCACCAGGCGCTCGACATCAACGTGCCGATCGGCTGCGGCGATGCGCCGGTCTGGCCGGGCGACGTGATCGTTGGTGACAGCGACGGAGTGATTGTTATCCCGGCTTCACTTGCCGATGAGATCGCGGCTGAGACCGTCGAGATGACGGCGTTCGAGGACTTCGTTACCGAACAGGTCCACGCCGGCCGCTCGATCCTCGGCCTCTATCCGCCAACCGACCCGCAGTCGACCACGGACTTCGAAGCCTGGCGCAAGATCAAGGGCCGCTGAGCGGGCGGCAGTCCTCAACTATCATCGTCTTCCGACGAAGCCCACGATCTGCCCGTCGGAGCCCTCGAGGAAGCTCATCATTTCCTCGAGCGCGACGGCGAAGTCGCCGTTGCGCAATTGCGCCCGGCCGCCGGCATCATCGAGCCGCTCGCACGCAATCTGCACCGCGCGGCGCACCCATTCCTTCAGGAATGCCTGAGTCGCCCCGTCCGTATCTGTGACCAACTGGTCGAGATCGACAGCATCGGCATCGAGATGCTCGAACTCGTGGGCAAGAAACCGGCGGCGCAAGTCACCGCTGGGCGCACCCATGTAGATGCACTGGCTGATCCGCCCGGGGCGATCCTTGATCGCGGCTTCGAGACGCTCGATGGCGTTAGTCGTCAGCACGACGGAGATGTTCTCATGGCTGCGCAGGCCGTCCATCTGGTCGAGCAGATCACCGAGCGCGGTCGAATAGAGATTGATCTCGCGTGACGCAAATATAAGGTCGATGTCCTCGAGAAACAGCACCGATGGCTGCAGCAATCTCGCAAACGAAAAGATCGCGCCGACGTTGAGCAGCGAAGACCCGGTCACAAAGATGCGCGTCACGTTGGGAAGCTTGTAGCACAAATACCGGCAGGCAAACGTCTTACCCGTGCCGGGCGGCCCGTGCAGCAGGACGCCGCGGCGCGCCGGCACACCGTTGGCCGCCAGAATGTCGCGGCGCGCGTGCAGGTCGATGACGTTGCGCCTGAGTGTCTCGACATGCTCCTCGGAGAGCACGATGTCCTCATCGGCAACCGGCTCGAGTTTTGAAAAGATGATCTGAAATGTCTCGGGCTTTTCGATGTCGCCGTATTCATCCCGCTTGCCCGCCTCGTAGCTCAGGTGCACGAGCTGATTGCGGTAGATCGAATTGAGTTGGCTTTGTTCGACCAGCCGATCGAGCAGGCCTTTGCCCCACCCGGTATCGGTGCAGGCAATCTCGATCTTGGTCTTCTGGCTGTAGGCCTCGAACAAGATCCGGCCGATGCAGCACGGTTCGCTGCCGCCGGCCGGTGCCAGCCAGAAACAGTCGATCGGCAGGTACTCTTCCTGGTCGGGACCGGTCTGCCAGCTGATCTTGGCGGCCCGGCCAAGCGAACGATCGGCATACTGCGGCTTGGCGTCGTGGATGAGCTGGTTGAGGGATTCGGACTGCTGGCTTTCGATACGCTCGACCGATCGGCGGGCACCGAAGTAGGCGCTAAGCGCATTGTAAAGGTCGACAAAGCGGTAGGCCGGCAAGTCGAGACTATGTGTGATCAGGCGTGCCTTCGACGTGCGCCCGACGACATGCTCGATCCGGGTATCGATCCGCTGGTTCCAGGAGTTTAGAGCTTTGAGGATAGACATCGGTTGGATGAGAGATCGTTTCGGGTGTCTAAACGAAGTCGCTGGCCCCCGAGCAGGGCGGACCGCACTAATACCCCGGAAAGAATGTCACAAGATGGCCGAGCACTTCTGACCGCCTGCGGCCGATGGCCAGTGCCGGCCTCGTAGCCGGCGAACTGGCCGGTCAACGATGCATTTGCCCATGCCGCTGATTTGGTTGGCGTTGCTCGATCCGCTACATGAGCACAAGGCCGACCAGCAATGAGCTCGCTATCGAGCTTCCGTCCAGCTCTCCGAAAACGCCAGCGATGAGGTGCTGAACGGCCGGCCCTCACGATCGCGCGGCCAGGCCTTGCCGGCGGCTTTCTGGCCGTTGATCGAGAACGCGGCATCGAGGGCCGGCACGAATACGGTGCAGAGCCCATAGGGCCTGCCCGCAGGTGTTCCGGGCTGCGTATGAAGCATCATCGGCTCGCGCATGTCCGACCAATGACAAACGATCTCGTCGCCGCCGGCCCTGATGGTTTCCGCATAGGATTTCAGCGGATCGCCGGATTTCTCGAAGGTCGCCTCGATGACGGAGATGCCCTCGTCCTTCAATTCCGGCGTCAGCATGCCCTGGATCGTCTGCTGCAGCCAGCGCGTCATGGCGGCATTGTCGGAATAGATGCGCCACTGGTTCCCCGTCAGCTCGCTTTTGGCAAACAGCACGTGACCGGGGCCGGCTGGACAGAACGTCATGCGCCAGAAACTGACCGACGTCGTGTAATCATCGGTGTCCTCGGGCGCGAGCCGCACGAACGGGTTTTCACCTGTCATCAAGATGCGGTTGGGGTCGACGATCGACGGCGGAATCGACATGGCGGGCTCCATGGGCTTGTCGCGGGTGGTATCGAGCGTAGCATGGCGGCGGTGGTGGATGCAGCCTATTTTGTGGGGTTGCGGACGTCAGGGCGTGGCGAGTCGATTGTTTGCGCGATATCACTGCTCTGAGCCGCTTCACGCTTCCCATAGCCTGCCAAATGCGCAACTCTGTGTCCCGACATTGTCCATTGCATCGAGGGGCCCAGATGACCAGCGCAGCAGATTATTTCGATCACCTCGAAACCCGTGATCCGGAGCAGCGCGAACTCGCACACTTCAACATGCTGCCGAGCTTCCTCGCGCGCGTGATCGACAATGCGCCGGCCTGGGCCAAACACTTGGAAGGCGTCGATCCGCAGGCCGTGACCTCGCGTGAGGAACTCGCCAAGCTGCCGGTCATCCGCAAGGGGGATTTGAAGGCATTGCAGATCGCGCGGCCGCCGCTCGGCGGGCTCACCGTCGGCGACAGCGTGCCGGCAGGGCGCATCTTCATGTCGCCGGGCCCGCTCTTCGAGCCGGAAGGATTTGCCGAAGACTGGTGGCGTTCGGCGCGTGCGCTCTATGCCGCCGGCTTTCGCAAGGGCGACATCGTCCACAACACTTTTGCTTATCACCTGACGCCAGGCGGCTGGATCCTCGATGCGGGTGCCCGGGCGCTAGGTTGCACAGTGATTCCGGCGGGGCCAGGCAACACCGAGCAGCAACTCGAGGCGATTGCCCACCTGCGCCCGAATGCTTATGTCGGCGTGCCCGATTATCTCAAGATCCTGCTCGACAAGGCCGCCGAGGCGGGCCGCGATGCATCCTCGATCAAGCATGCCTTCGTTTCCGGCGGTGCGCTCTTCCCCTCCCTGCGCCAGGAATACCTCGATCGCGGCATCCGCACGCTGCAAGCATATGCGACAGCAGATGCCGGCATGATCGCCTATGAAAGTCCGGCGCTCGAGGGCATGATCATCGATGAGGGCCTGATTGTCGAAATCGTCAGACCCGGTACCGGCGATCCGGTGCCGGAAGGCGAGGTCGGCGAAGTCGTCGTGACGACCTTCAACCGCGTCTATCCGATGATCCGGCTGGCGACCGGGGATCTCTCGGCGATCATGCCGGGGCAAAGTCCCTGCGGACGCACCAACGCCCGCATCAAGGGCTGGATGGGCCGCGCTGACCAGACCACCAAGGTCAAGGGCATGTTCGTCCATCCCGAGCAGGTGGCCCAGGTTGCCGCCCGCCATGACGAACTCTCGCGGGTTCGCCTCGTCGTCTCGCGCGACGGCGAACAAGACGTCATGACCCTTCAGGCCGAATCGACGACGCCCGATCCGGCGTTTGGCGAACTGGTTGCCAAGACCCTCCTGGACGTGACCAAGCTCAAGGGAACGATCGAACTGGTGCGGCCCGATACCTTGCCCAACGACGGCAAGGTTATCGATGACGTCAGAGATTATTCGAACTGACAAACACGGACAGAGGAGCGTAAGAGGCGATGAGTTTCGAACGTCCGTATGAGGGCCTGCGCGTTGTGGATCTTTCCCAGGGTGTCGCTGGGCCCTACTGCGGCATGCTGCTTGCCCAGCAGGGGGCCGACGTCATCAAGATCGAACCAAGTGAGGGTGACTGGTCGCGCATTTTGGGTGTAACGCACGGCGACCAGACCGCTTATTCGATCCCGGCCAACCTCGGCAAACGTAGCCTGGTGCTCGACCTCAAGAAGGACGAAGCTCGCAACGTCGTCGACCGTCTTGTCGGCGATGCTGACGTGTTCATTGAAGGCTTCCGGCCGGGCGTCACCGACAGGCTTGGGTTTTCGTATAAGCGGTTGCGAGAGTTGAACGAGCGCCTGATCTATGTCTCGGTATCGGGCTTCGGGCAGACCGGGCCGATGCGCGAGCGCCCGGCCATGGACCCGATCCTGCAGGCGTTCACCGGCTACATGTCGGAGAACAAGGGGCTGGACGGCATTCCCCATCGCACGCCGGTCATACTGTTCGATATGGCGACCGGTCTTTATGCGCAACAGGCTGTCGGTGCAGCACTTTATGCCCGGCGCGATCACGACAAGGGCCGGCGCATCAATTTCAGCCTGATGGAGACGGCCGCCGCATTCACGGCGATACGCTTGATGAGTGTGTGCATCGATGGCCCGTTCCGTCCCGCCTCGGCACCCTCCGGCACGTTCCGGACCAAGGACGGCTGGCTGCAGATGATCGCGGTCAAGAATCATGAGTTCCAAAAGCTGTGCAAGGCGCTCGATCTCGGCGAGCTGGCAGACGACCCGCGCTTTGCTGACATCACGGGGCGCCGCGCGCATACCGACTACCTCGTCGAGACAGTGAGCGGGATATTCGCAAGCGAACCGACAGCGGTGTGGCAGCAGAGATTGACCGAAGCCGGCGTTCAGCACGAAGCCGTGTTGAGCTACGACGAGTTCGTCGCCCATCCCCAAACCGCCGCCGTCGGTGCCATCTCTTGGCTCGAGCAGACGGGCTCTGCCAAGCCCTGGCCGGTACCGAACGTGCCCGGGATCGCACCGCCCGAGCCCGGTTCGCTCAACGCAACATCGCCCGCGATCGGCGAGCACAGTCGTGCGATCCTGGCCGAGGCTGGTTATTCGGCCGGTGAGATCGATCGGTTGTTCGAGGACGGCATTGCTGCTGGGGCATGAAGCTGCTTGCAGCGCGGCTGAGTGTTCGCGCGAGGTTGGCGACGAGGTAGATTGTGCCCATGATCACGACCCATGCCACCCCGACCTACGCGGTGATTTCCGACGAGACGGGAACGCAGCTAGACGATTGCATTGCCTTCTGCCTCGAAGAAGGCCTCGACCAGATCGAGGTGCGCCAGGTCGACGGCGTTGCGCCGTTGTCGCTCAATGCCGACCAGCTCGGTGATGCGCACAGGCGCATTGCAGCCGCCGGTCTCACCGTGGCAGGCATCGCGACGCCGCTGCTCAAATGGGCGGCCCCGGGCCGAGCGACGACGGAGGTCGGCGATCAGTTCGGCTTCGAGCGCGACGGGCTCAGCGATGACGAATTGATCATCGCCGCCATCCGCGTTGCCGACGCCTTTGAAACTCGGAACCTGCGCATTTTCAGCTACCTGAAACACGAGGGCTACGCGTTCGATCATCTTAAACCGGCGCTCGATAACCTGCTCGACTTTGCCGAGCGCTACGACAAGGTGCTGCTGCTCGAAAACGAGCCGGTCTGCAATATCGCCCGCATGGACCAGCTCGCCGACGTTGTCGTCTATTACGATACGCTCAGACTGCAGGCGCTGCCGGATATCGGCAACAGCGCCCACATCGGCGAGTTTCCGACGCGCGACTTGATCCGGCGACTGATGCCGTATGTCAGTCATCTCCACTTCAAGGACTATTCGGAGGCTGCCGGCCGCTTCGTGCCGCTGGGCACTGGTGACGTTGAACTCGACCAGTTTCTCGAGACCGTATTCGAGCGCGCGGGCGGGCGCCGGTTGACGTTTTCGCTGGAGACGCATTGCCCCGATGACCGGCTCGGCGCCACCAGGGCTTCATTTCGCCATTTGCGTGATAGGGTGGAGCACACGATCCGGATGAACAGCGCGGAGTAGAGCAACATGGCACGTATCGAACCAAAGACCCGGGCCGACCTGCCCGAACATCTGCAGCCTCTCTGGGACAAGATGCTCGGTTACGGCGATTTTGCCGATCAGGCCGGCGTCATGGCGCACAGATTGCCGGTCTTCGAAAATACCTGGAAGCTGCTGACAGAACTCGCCGAAGAAGCGCATTTGCCGAAGCGCTATCTTGAGCTGGCGATCGTTACAGTGTCGCTGCTCAACGAATGCAAATACTGCGTTTCACATCATGCACCGAAGCTCAGCCTGCAAGGCGTCTCGGAAGCCGGTGCCCGTGACATCCTGAACTATCAGGATCATCCCGAGTTGACCGCCGTCGACAAACTCGTCGTCGAATACGCCATCGCGGTGACGACCAAGTGGAACCAGACACGCGATGAAATCTTCAATCGACTTAGGGAGCATTTCACGGATGCCCAGATCGTCGAGCTGACTTGGCGCACGGCGATGTGTGGCGCTTTCAATCGTTTCAACGACATCCTGCAACTCGAGACCTACGAGTGAGCAGGTAAATCGCGATTGGCGAGATAGGGAGGAACGGAGACATGCGGTTCAACAAGATTACGACGGCGGCAGCAGTAGCGGCGATCTTCACCTTTGGTGCACAGCAGGCCACGGCCAGTGAAGCCCAATTGCGCGCAGCAAGCTGCTTCCCGCAAGGCTCGTTCTTTTCGAAGCGCTTCGAAGCCTTCATCGAGAAAGTCAACAAGGCCGGCGCCGGCATGGTCAAAATCGACTACCTCGGCGGTGCGCCGGCCATCGGCAGCCCGTTCACACTCATCCAGAAACTGTCACGCGGCGTCTACGATGTTTCCTCGTGCACGGGTGCCTACTATCAGAACGTCTTGCCGGAGGCCGATGCCTGGAAGCTGCTCGAGCGCTCGCCGAGCGAAATCCGCAAGAACGGCGGCTGGGATCTGCTCACCAAGATCCACCGCGAAAAGAACCTGCTGCCGCTTGCCAGATCACACTACGGTATCAAGTTCCACCTGTTCCTCGGGCCCAAGCACAAGATCACCAAGCCGGACCTGACGGGTCTGCATCTGCGTGTTGCACCGATCTACACCAATTTCTTCAAGGAACTCGGCGCAACAACGCAGAATTCGAACTTGGCGCAGATTTTCACGCTTATGGAGAACGGCACGGTCAATGGCTTCGGTTGGCCCGTCATCGGCCATCGGCCTGGCTGGGACAAGGTCACGAAGTATCGTGTCGATCCGGGCTTCTATGACGTCGACATCCAGATCCTCGCCAATGCGCGGGCCTATGACAAACTTTCAGCCGCGGCACAAAAGGTCATCAGCGATGCCGCGCTTGAGATCGAAGCCACCGCAATCGCGAAGGATGCGGCAATGGCTGCCGGTGCCGGCGCCAAGCAGCTCCAATCCGGCTTCGAGCTGATCAAGTTCGAGGGCGACGACGGCACGTTCTGGTCGAATAAGGCCCGCGAAGCGGGCTGGGCAGGGATCATGAAGGTCAGCCCCGAACACGCCCCGAAATTGCGCGAACTGATTTCCAAGTAGCGCCAGGCATGAGCGTCGTTGAACCGCCGGTCTCTGGGCGCGGTCTTCGATTGTCCTAAACCGTACGGATTGGGATATGCAGCTGTTCCGCGGGCTCGATACGTTGCTCGGCCACCTTTACGACTGGATCGGCACGGCGTTCGGGATCGCAATCGGCCTCTTTGCGGTTGCGATCGCGCTCGACCTCGTGCTGCGTCTCGCCAAGCTTGGCAACCTCGCCGGTTTGCAGGAGGTCATCGAATACGTGCTGTTTGCAGGTGTCTTCCTCGCGGCACCCTGGGCTTTGCGGCTTGGAGCGCATATCCGCGTCGACGTCCTCCTCACGCAATTGCCTTCGGGTCTGGCGCGTGCTGCCGACCGGCTGCTCGATTTTCTGGGCCTCGTGATCTCCACCGTGCTTGCCTGGTATGGCTGGAAGAACCTGATGCTGGCCTATGCCGATGACTCGATGCAGCGCAAGTATTTCGACGTGCCCGAGTGGTGGCTGTTGAGCGTATTCGTGATCTGCTTCGTCCTGCTTGGCCTCGAATTCCTGTTCCGCATCATTCGGGCGGGCGCAGCACCTGAAGCCCGCGCCGATCGCGAGGGGGGGCTTTGAGGTGGCGATGGAGTGGTACTGGGCGCTGAGCCTGCTGCTTGGCGGTGCCGTGTTCCTGCTGCTTTGCGGCCTGCCGGTCGCGTTCGCCTTTTTTGCAGCCAACATCGTCGGCGCATTCATCTTTCTGCGCGGTGAAGTGGGCCTCAGCCTGATTCCGATCGAGTATGTGCTCTCGATTTCGAAATTCACGCTGGTGCCGGTAGCACTCTTCATCCTGATGGGCGAGATCCTGTTTCAGACGGGCGTCGCATTCCGCTCGATCGAGGCGATCGACAAGCTGATCTCGCGCGTGCCGGGGCGTCTGGCGGTCGTTTCCGTTGCCGGCGGCTCGGTGTTTTCATCGCTGTCCGGCTCGACGATTGCCAACACTGCCATGCTCGGCAACCTGCTGCTGCCCGACATGCTGCGGCGCGGCTATCATCCGACGATCGCGATGGGCCCGATCATGGCGGTTGGCGGCATCGCCATGTTGATCCCGCCCTCGGCGCTGGCCGTCCTGCTCGCGAGCCTCGCGGAGCGCTCGATTTCGGAGTTGCTGATCGCGGGGATCGTGCCGGGCGTTGCGATGACGCTGTTGTTCGTCGGCTACATCGTGATGCGCTGTCGGCTGAACCCGGCGCTGGCGCCGGCGGCATATGAGACGGCAGAGACCGGCTGGCAACGTTGGCGCCCATTCGTACGCGACGTCCTCCCGCTGTTCACGATCTTTGCCGTGGTGGTCGGCAGCATCTTCTTTCGCATCGCGGCGCCGGAAGAAGCAGCAGCCCTGGGCTGCATCGCAGCAACCGGCATTGCCGCCGCCTACGGCCGGCTCACGCGTCAGAGCCTGGTAAAGGCGCTCCGCGAGACCGCCAAGATCACAGTCATGCTGTTGTTCATCATCGCCGGTTCGCTGACGTTTTCACAGATCCTGCAGGTCTCGGGCGCGACCAGCGGTGTGCTGCAGGCGATCTCTCAAATCGACTTCACGCCGACCACGGCGATGATCGTCATGATGCTGGTCCTGCTGTTCCTTGGCTGCTTCATGGACCAGATCTCGATGATCCTGCTCACCCTGCCGTTCTTTCTGCCGATCGCCGACGGCCTGGGCATGAATTCGACCTGGCTGATGGTGATGATGCTGATCGCTATGGAGATCAGCCTCCTGACGCCGCCCTTCGGTCTTCTGCTGTTCGTCATGAAGGGCGTTGCGCCGGCGCATATACGTGTGATCCAGGTCTATGCGGCAGCCCTGCCGTTCATCCTGCTGGAGCTGCTCGTGATGGCGGCTCTCGTCATGTTTCCAGTGCTGGCTCTGTGGCTGCCATCGGCCATTCGCTGACTGAGTGTCTTGTCAATGCATGCCGCCGAACCGGGCTTGCTCGGGCGTTGAGCCGTATGGATCTGCTCTGCAATTCTGGATAGGCTCATTCGCATCTCCATATTCCTGAAAGGCATCCCAGCCAATGATCCGCGACCAGGCCGCCCTCGACGACCTCTTGAGCCGAACGCGCCAATTCGTGCGCGAGGTGGCCATTCCCAATGAGGACCGCACCGAACGAGAGGACCGCGTGCCCGACGAAGTCGTGGCCGCTATGCGTGAGATCGGCACCTTCGGCTGGTCTATCCCCGAAGAGTTCGGCGGTAGTGGACTGACCAGCGAAGAACTGGCGCTTGCCTTCATCGAATTGACCCAGTGTTCGGTTGCCTATCGTGTGGTTGGGGCGCAGAACGCCGGCATCGGCTCGGAGTGCATCATCCGCGACGGTACCGAGGCGCAGAAGCGCAAATACTTGCCGCAGCTTGCCACCGGAGCGATGCTCGGCTGTCTGGCGCTAACGGAGGAGAACGCCGGTTCCGACGCCACCGCGCTTGAGACAGTGGCGCGGCAGGAGGCCGATGGCAGCTGGCTGATCAATGGTACCAAGCGCTATATCACGCTGGCACCGATCGCCGACTTGTTCGCGGTCTTTGCCCGGACCGACGGACGCACACGCGGCGGCTCGGGCATCACGGCGTTTCTGGTCGAACGCGGCACGCCGGGATTGTCAACCAGCGCCTCGACGCCGAAGATGGGCCAGGAAGGGGCACCGATCGGCGAGATCTATCTCAACGACTGCAGGGTTGGAGCCGACGCGGTGATCGGCGGCGAAGCCGGCCTCGGATTCCGCACCGTCATGAAGTGTCTCAACAAGCAGCGCATCAATCTGGCAGCCCTCTCGACGGGGCCTGCGATCCGCATGCTCGACGATGCACTGGCCTACACCATCGAGCGCGAACAGTTCGGCCGGCCGATCGCCGAATATCAACTCGTCCAGGCGATGCTGGCTGAGAGCAAGGTCGAGATCGAGGCAGCCCGCGCGCTTATTCTCGAGACGGCACGCAAGCGCGACCGTGGCGAGGACGTCACGCTCGATGTGTCGATGTGCAAATACTATGCGACCGAGATGTGCGGGCGGGTTGCGGATCGTGTCGTGCAGATCTTCGGCGGTCAGGGCTACGTCAAGGGGCGTGGTATCGAGCGGTTCTACCGCGACGTGCGCGCGACCCGAATCTACGAGGGCACCAGCCAGATTCACCTGCTCAATATCGCCAAGAACATGTACCGGCAGGCAGGATGAAAACCTGCCGGCCTACGAGCCGAGGCAATTGCGCAATGCCTCTGCATTGCCGCGCATGAGCGCAAAATAGGCATCGGGCCCGGGTGTTAGTGTCGCGCCGAGCGGATCGAGCGTCGCAATCCGGGCCGTGGTTCCCTCGACGATCGTATCGGCAAGCTTGCGCGAATACTGCGGCTCGATGAACAGGCAGGTAATGCCGTCGTCGGCAATGCGTTGTCGCAAGGCGCGCAGGCGGCGAACGCCTGGCGAGCGGCCATCGCCAAGTGACACGACACCGGGCGCCGCAAGACCGAAGGCTGCCTCGAAATACTGATAGGCATCGTGAAACACGAGGTATGGCCGCTTAGCGACGAGACTGAGCTGGTGGCGGATGTCCGCTTCGAGCATGGCCAGCCGGTCAACGATCTTTCCGGCATTGGCATTGAAAAGATGGGCGTCGTCTGGTGCAGCTGCGGTAAGCAGCCGGGCGATCTCGCGGACCATCGCCCTGGCGTTCGCCGGATCGAGCCAGATGTGCGGGTCTTTGGCCGACTTCTCACCGTTGTGCGTGCCATGAGGGCGTTTATGATCGTGGTCGTGATCCTGGTCGGTGGCTGACCATGCACGCCAGGCTCGCGCTTTGATGCCATCTGCAGTGATCAGTTCGGCAATGCGTGTTCGCTTGGCGAGCCTGGCCTGGAGAGAGGCCAGAAACGTTTCGAACGAGCTTGAAACCGTCAAGATGACGTCGGCTCGCTGTAGCGCTTCGAGGTCGGACGGCCGGAGCGAATAGGTGTGCGGTGAGGCATGGCCACGGATCAGCAAGTGCGGCTTGCCGGCGCCGGCCATGACGCCGGCAACCAGGGCATGCACCGGCTTGATCGTGGCAACGACGCGCAATTCGCTGGCGCTTGCGATTCCAGGCGACAAACCGGTGATGCCAAGCAACGCGGCGCACAAGTAGAGCGGCTTCATGTTCACGATCCGGAGGGCTTGGGCGCGGGCGGTTGCCGGCCGGGCATCTTTTGTTATGATATAACAGTTAGAAACGTCAAGTTTGCGGATACAGCGCCGATGCTCGGTTCCGATGCGATTGGTATGGACTCTACACGCGCGTCCCAGGAAACCCTGGCCCGGGCGACTGGTCTCGGCGTGCGGCGCGACGGGCGCTGGCTGATCCGTGAAGTCGATCTTGCCATCCGGCGCGGCGAGATCGTCACTCTGATCGGCCCCAACGGCGGCGGTAAGACGACAACAGTCAAAGCCCTGCTCGGCCTGACCGACATCGATGCGGGAAAGGTGGAACGTGCGCCGGGGCTCAGGATCGGCTACCTGCCGCAGCGCTTCCATATCGATTGGACGTTGCCCCTCGATGTCGCCCGCCTGATGCAGCTCACGGCCCGCCATTCGGCCAAGGCCATCAGAGATGCGCTTGAGAGCGTGGAGGCCTGTCACCTGCTGCGGACACCCGTCCGGCACCTCTCGGGCGGTGAGTTGCAGCGCGTCCTGCTTGCTCGGGCAATTGTTGCCAGGCCCGATCTCCTGGTCCTCGACGAACCGGTGCAGGGCGTCGATTATGCAGGCGAGATCGCGCTCTACCGTTTGATCGGCGAGATCCGCGACCGTCTTGGGTGCGGTGTCTTGTTGATCAGTCACGACCTGCACATCGTCATGGCGGCGACCGATACGGTTCTCTGTCTCAACGGTCACGTCTGCTGTTCCGGCGTGCCCGACGAGGTCCGGGCGACCAGCGAATACATGCGCCTGTTCGGTGACCATGGGGTGCGTACCCATGCGATTTACCGTCACGAACATGACCATGCCCACGATCACAGCGGCAAGGTTGTGGCGCTGGAACCGGTGTCGGACGGCAGTGCGGGGCCGCGCGATGCTGGATGACTTCTTCGCGCGTGCCATGCTTGCCGGCGTCGGCGTTGCCCTCGTTGCGGGACCTCTCGGTTGTTTCGTCGTGTGGCGCAAGATGGCCTACTTCGGGGCGACGCTGTCACATGCTGCACTGCTCGGCGTCGCGCTCGGATTGTTGCTTGGCATCGATCCGGTGATCGGCGTCGCGCTGTTGTGTTTTGCCGTCGTGCCAGCACTCTATCTGCTGGAACGAACCACCAATCTCTCGACGGACGCCCAACTTGGCATCCTGGCGCACGGCACGCTGGCCGTCGGCCTCGTGCTGTTCGGTTTCATGACCTGGGTGCGTATCGACCTCAACTCGTATCTGTTCGGCGACATCCTGGCCGTTACGCAACGCGAGATCGTCTACATCTGGGCCGGCGGTGCCATCGTTCTTGGCCTGCTTGCGATGATCTGGCGCGCCTTGCTGGCGGCGACCGCAAATCCCGAAATCGCCACCGCCGAGGGGTTGGCCCCGGAGCGCACGGGACTGATTTTCATGTTCCTGGTCGCCGCCACGATTGCGATCGCCATGAAGGTCGCCGGCGTGTTGTTGATCGTCTCGTTTCTGATCATTCCGCCGGCGACCGCCCGGGCATTTGCCAACTCGCCGGAGCAGATGGCGGTCTGGGCAGCCACAGCCGGTGTCGCTGCCGTGGTGCTCGGTCTCAACGCCTCGGCGCTGTGGGACACGCCGTCGGGTCCGTCGATCGTGGTCGCGGCCCTCATCCTGTTCATCGCGTCGCTGCTCGCATTGCGCTGGCGCGCGGCCTGAACGCAACCAAGGTCCATGGGGATCGATCATGGCCAAGCCGAACAAGCTTACGCACAACCAGCAAGTCGTCATCGACGTGCTGAGGGAGACGGGTCAACCGTTGTCAGCCTACCAGATCCTCGATATCGATGCCGTGCGCGACAGCGGCCTCAAGGCGCCACTCACCATTTATCGCGCGCTGGACAAGCTGGTCGAGAAGGGACTCGCCCATCGCATCGAAAGTCTCAACGCGTTCGTTGCCTGCGAGCACGAGCCGCACAGCGAGCCTGCCGCCTTCATGATTTGTACGGTCTGCCGGACGACGATCGAGTTTTCGACGGGTTCACTGCGCCGTTCGATTGCGCAACACGCGCGCCGTCACGGCTTCACGATGGCCACCATGCACCTCGAGGTATCAGGCCACTGCGAGGCATGTGCAGAATAATTCAGCAAAAAGTTCATTGCTGTTTTTGCCAGCGCCCCTCGGTGTCCTGGCGCCAGTAGGTCGCTTCGTGTTCGCTGTCTTTATGCTGCTTCCAGGCCTCCCGCGCCTTGCCGAGCGCCCACTCGTCGGCACCGTCGAACAAATAGACGATGCGCTCGTATCCCGCCGCGTCGACAGCGTCGGCGCCTTCGATCAGGAAGCGAATGTTGGCGTCGTTGGGATTGTCGTCGTCTTCGGTGAGATAAACGGGCTGGCGCTCGGGATTACCGTCGCGCTTCATGCCGTGCGCCAGGAAGCTTTCTTCGCGATAGGTCCACAGCAGATTATCGATTGCCTCGAGGCGTTCCTTCGAGCCGGACTGCACGACGGCGCGCCAGCCGCGCGACAGCGTTCGCTCGAGCAGTACCGGCAGCACCTGGTCGAGGGATTGGCGTTCGAGATGATAGAACCAGATTTCAGCCATGGTCGCTCACCGATTGCTCATCGCGTGAGTACCATACTCTGACGCGACGGGCGACCTTGCGGCATCGCCAATCGCGCGATCACCGCCGGCGACGACGTTTGCTGCGTTTGCGGCTCGACACGTAACCGTAGTCCTTCAGCGCCTTGTAGCAGCCCCAGGAGAGTTGCCGGCCCTTGGAGCGCATGCAGGCCCGCATCCGTGACGTGCCGACCCTGTAGTGGGGGCACAGCGATTTATAGTCGGACTTGCATTCGCGGCGAACCTTGCGCGGCACGGCGTTTGCGATCTCGACAAACGTCACCATGGTCGCGGTTGCTGCGATGAGGCCTATCATCAGGCCGGAAAAAGGGCGAATTCTGCGGGTGTTCATCAGCGAGACGCTTACTCTTTGTCTTTTGCCGGCATCGATGCCGGATCACAACTCGGCGCTCATACCAGGACAATGCGGCAGAGCAACACAATTCTCGTGCCAAGCCTCGATTTGCGCCAACTATGCTTAACCGGTGCTCTTGGCAAAGCCAAACCGGTTAACGGTTGGCATAGGGATTGCTGCCTTTCCGCATCGAGAGCCGGATCGGTGTGCCGGGCAGATCGAACGTATCGCGCAAGCTGTTCAGCAGGTAGCGCACATAAGATTTCGGTAACGCCGCCGGTTGGGAGACGAAGGCGATGAAGGTGGGTGGCCGGGCCGACGGCTGCGTCATATAGCGGATCCTGACGCGGCGTCCGCGCGCTGCCGGTGGCGGATGGCGGTCGAGGGCGGAACGTAACCAGTCGTTGAGCGCAGCTGTCGGGACCCGCTTGTTCCAGACCTCGTGGGCTTCGAGGATTGCCGCCATCAGTTTGTCGAGGCCGCGTTCGGCAAGCGAGGAGATCGCGACGACCGCAACACCTGGCACCTGCGCCAGCTTGTCCTTCACCATTTCGCGAAGTTCCTTGAGCCTGGCCTGTTTTTCGGTCACCAGGTCCCACTTGTTGATGGCGATGACCAGGGCGCGGCCTTCGTCGGCGACCATGCTGGCGATCGTCAGATCCTGATGCTCGAACGGCCGCTCGGCATCGATCATGACGACGACGACTTCGGCGAAGCGCAGCGCCCGGATGCTGTCACTGGCCGAAAGCTTTTCAGCCTTTTCCGTAATGCGTGATTTGCGCCTGAGACCAGCGGTGTCGACCAGCCGCATCGGCCGGCCGTGCCAGATGAAATCCGTCGCGATCGAATCGCGCGTCAGGCCGGGTTCGGGCCCGGTGATCATGCGATCTTCGCCGAGCAGGGCATTGACCAGCGTTGATTTACCGGCGTTCGGCCGGCCGACGACGGCAACGCGAATGGCACGAGCCGTGCCATCCTCTTCCGCCTCCGCCTCCGCCTCCGATGTGTCCTCGGAAGATTGGACTACTTCGGGTTCAAGCCCGAGGGCGGCCAGGATATCGCGTTCGAGTTCGCTGATGCCCTCGCCGTGCTCGGCAGATATGGCCACAGGCTGGCCGAGGCCGAGTGAGAACGATTCATAAAAGCCCTCATCGCCGTGACGGCCTTCGCATTTGTTGGCAACCAGGATGGTCGGGCGGCCGGCCTTGCGCACGATGTCGGCAAAGCGGCTGTCGGCCGGTGTCACGCCTTCGCGCGCATCGATGATGAACAAGATGAGATCGGCTTCGCGTACGGCCTGCTCGCTCTGTTCCCGCATGCGCGCCGGTATCGAGCCGCGGCGCGCCTCTTCGAGGCCGGCAGTATCGATCAGGCGTACCGCTGTGCCAAGCAGTTCACAGGTTTCCTCGCGCCGATCCCGGGTCAGCCCCGGCATGTCGGACACCAGGGCCGTGCGCCGGCCCGTCAGTCGGTTGAACAGCGTCGACTTGCCGACATTCGGTCGGCCGATAATCGCAATGGTCGCCATGTCGGCCATGCTGGCTCCAATTAGCCCGGCGCTGTTCTGCCGCGCAATGCTACGAGTACCAGCAAACGATCGTGATATTCATTGCGGGCGGGGCACGACCAGCAGGCGGATATCGCACAGACTGCGGTAGTGTGGCGTTGATCGGGCGCCACCAACCCTGCAGTTGCTGAAATTTGTTACGCAAGAGCAGTGCAGCGAACTCCCGCGTATCAAATGTCAACTGAACTATCGGAATGCAACCAGTTTCGCATCATCGGTCAGCACATAAAGATGACCGTCGGCCACCACGGGCGGCACGTAGACGGCCTTGCCGACCGACATTTTGCTGGCAATACGGCCGGTGGCGGCGTCGACGCCGACCAGCGCGCCCTTGTTCGACGTCAGCCAGAGCTGGCCGCCGGCAACGACCGGACCCGACCAGATGCGGGCATCGGGGAGCTGTACGGTCCAGCGGACGTTGCCGGTGCTGCGCTCGACCGCGACAAGCTGGCCGCGAATGTCAACGATGAAAACACTGTCCCCGGCAACCGCGGGACGCTGCACACCCGGCATGTCGATCGCCCAGAGCCGCTCGCCGGTCGCTTGCTGGGTTGCAACGAAGCGGCCGCTGTGGCCGATCGCGTACGTGACGCCGCCGGCCATAGCAGGCGCGGCGGCATCGCTCATCGCGGCAAACGACGTCGTCGTTCGCGTCCTGGCGAGGCTCTCCTGCCAAAGCGGCGTGCCGTCAGTGACGTTGAGGGCGACAAGGTCGCCGCTTGGATAGGGCACCGTTATGATGTCGCCGTCGACCGCAGGGCTCGGGCTGTAGCTGAGGCTGGTCGTCTCAGGCAGCCCGCGGAACTGCCAGACCTCCGAGCCGTCCGTGCCGCTCAGGCAGAATACGACGCCGTTCCTGGCAATCACGAACACCCGCTCGCCGACCGCTGTCGGCGCGGCACGGACCGGCACACCGAGCGATTTTTCCCAGAGTTGCTTGCCGCTGGCGGGATCGAGCGCCACGACCCGGCCGAAGCCGGTCGAAACGTAGAGCCTGCCACTGTCGACAGCGAGGCCGCCGCCGTAGCCTTCGAGGCCGCTCTCCTTTTCCGGCACCAGGGACTTCCGCCAGGCGGCACCACCCGAACGCGCATTGAACGAACTGACCTGGCTCGACGCATCGAGCGTATAGACGCGGCCGCCGTAGATGATCGGCGCCGACAACAAGCGGCCGACGGATCCCGAGCCATTGCCGGCGTCCGAACTCCAAACCCGGCGCGGCGCCGCGGCGAGCGCCAGGTGGCCTGGCGCATTGCTCGGCGTTCCGCCCGGCTGCGTCCAGTTGACGTTTATCATCGGCGAGGGCAGCGTGATCGGCGCGGTCGCGGCTGCCAGTTCGGCGCCGCCGACGCGATCGCTCTGCGGCAAGATCGAAATCCTCTTGCCCGGCAGCGGCTTTTCTGCCTCGCCTTTGAATGGATTGAGGCTCTTGACATCGGGCAGTTTCGGCAGGCTCGCACCGCTGCAGCCAGCTGTGACCATCGCCACCAAGCAAACTGCGGCTATCCCGCGTATTCCGAACGGCACGCTATTGCATCGCGCCGGATGCACTTGCCGAGATGCAACACCACCGGTTCGAGCTGCCGCGACAGCAGCCGGTTCAGTTGTCTTTCTTGGCCTCATTTTTGGCGTCAGCTCCATTTGGCGGTGCACTGGCACCTTTCGCGTCGCCCGCTGCGCTACCCGCCGCCGCACCTTTGTCGCCACCCTTATCCGCCGGTTTGTCATTTTTGAGATCGGCTTTGCCCCCGGCCTGGCTCGCTTTGCCCTGCACTGGCTTTCCGGCACCGGCGGCCGCCTCTTCGCGTGCGATCAACGCCATTGCCGTCTGAGCACGCTGGCGCATCGATGCTGGCACATCCGGGTTCGACAGCAGCGTCGCGTAAGCATCCCGTGCTTCGGCCCATTTCTTGTGGCGATACGCAGCCAACCCGAGCAATTCCCGGGCGCTATAGCGCCACGGGCTGGTTTCACCCGCTAAATCGTTGAGCCGATTCTGGACATCCGTCCAGCTTCCCGTATCGACTTTCAACGAGGCAATTTGCAGGCGGGCAAAGTCGCGCAGCAAGGTATCAGCGGCGGTATTGTCTGCGACCTCGCCGTAAAGCTTGAGAGCGTCGTCTTCCTTGCCGGCCTCCCGTGCGTTGCCGGCGAGCCGCAATTTGGCGAGCGCCGCGTAGGCCGGTGTGCCTTCCTTTGCGATCTGGCCGAGTCCGTCGATGCCGCGCTGCTTGTCATCTCCCGAGAGCAGCACCAGAGCCTCCTGGAACTGAGAGCCTGCCGTTTGGGCCTGGGTACGCTGATAGGTCACATACCATTGCCAGCCGCCGACCAGGATGACGACTGCTCCAGCGGCACCGATCGCCAGGTAACCGTACTTGTCCCAGAGCTTTGCCCATCGCTCGCGGCGCACTTCCTCTTCAATTTCGCGAATAAGTGCTTGGCTGTCGTCGCTCATGGCGTCAAACCTGCTTTTGGGCATGAATGGAGTAGCGGGGCGCCTGCCGGGCGCCGGACGAAGTACTCATAACGATCCGGAACTGTTTCGCAAGCCGTGCGCTCGCCTGTCGCAGTTTCGGCCAGTGCCGATTTTCAGCTGCAACATAAGATGGCTAGCGGCCCGCTACCGCTGCAATGGGCCGATCACAGCCTCGAATTCCGCGAGAACTTCCCGGTAAACCTCGCGCTTGAAGACGACGATTACGTCCAGCAGTTCGTCCCTAGCGGCCCATCGCCATTGGTCGAATTCGATTGGATGGTCTGCAGGTGTAATGTTTATCTCGGCCTCGTCGCCAAGGAACCGAAAGACGAACCACTTCTGTTTCTGCCCGCGATAGCGTCCGCCCCAGGCCTTGCCGATCAGATGGTCGGGGAGGTCGTATTTCACCCAGTCCTTGGTTTCGGCGATGATTTCGGCCGACCGGATTCCGGTTTCCTCGTGGAGCTCGCGGATCGCCGCGGATCGCGGATCTTCACCCTTATCGATCCCGCCCTGCGGCATCTGCCACCAGTCGCCCGATCCCTCGGCATCGTCCTGCGCCTCGATGCGCCGACCGATCCATATATGGCCCTCGCGGTTCAGCACCATGACGCCGACGCAGGGGCGGTAGGCGGTTGGTAAGGTCTCTTCGGACATAGAATGAGGCTCGCGTTTGGCTAAAGGTTTCAGGTTTGAGGATTCAGGGATTTCGGTGCCTCTTATTGAAACCTGAAACCTGAAACCTGAAACCTGAACACTGAAACCCTATCTTTAGCCCCCCGGTATCGCCGGCAGCAACTGCACCGAGCTATCCGGCTTGATCTTGGCGATGATCGTTTCCTGAAAGATCTCACCGTCGATCGCGACCGCGAGCGAATCGTTCAGGTGGGGAGCCAGTTCCGGGAACTGTTCGCCAAGCTTGGCATAGAGCTGGCGGACATTGGCAGCATCGACCTCGAGATCGGTAACGCCGCCGGTGAACTGCTTGAGATTGCCGATCAAAGTTACATGAGCCATTGCGTCAGCCCTCGATATCCGTGTGCCGCCCGTGTAGCAAAATGGGGCGGCGTCACGCAACCGTTCCGCCGCCCCATCCCGTTTGTCAAACCGGGTGCCAAGCACCAAGTCGCTATGCCTTATGCGCCTTTCGCATTATCGATCGCCTTCAGCACTTTCGGCGGTGACATCGGCAGTTCTGCGAAGCGGATGCCGGTGGCCCGCGAGACGGCATTGGCAATCGCGCCCATCGGCGGCACGATCGGTGTTTCGCCGACGCCGCGCACGCCATAGGGGTGGTTCGGGTTCGGAACCTCGACGATGATGGTGTCGATCATCGGCAGGTCGGAGGCGACCGGCACGCGATAATCGAGGAAGCTCGCGTTATCGAGCTTGCCGTTGGCATCGTAGATGTATTCCTCGTTGAGCGCCCAGCCGACGCCCTGGGCGGCGCCGCCCTGGAACTGGCCTTCGACGTAGGCGGGATGGATCGCGCGGCCGGCATCCTGGATGACGGTGTAGCGCTTGACGTCGACCTTGCCGGTTTCCGGATCGACCTCGACGTCGACGAGGTGGGTGCCGAGGCTCGGTGCGGCGCCCTGGGCGTTGATCGAGGAATTGCCGACGATCGGACCGCCGGTCTTGCCGGCGATGGCGGCAATGTCCTTGAGGTCCATCGGCTCGTGCGCACCCGCGTTATCGCCGGCAGGACGCACCTTGCCGTCGACGAACTCCACGGCGTCCTCGTCGATTTCCCAAATCAGGGAGGCCCGTTTGCAGGCCTCCTGTTGGATCTCGCGGCAGGCTTCCACGGTTGCCATGCCGCTCGAGAAGCAGGCGCGGCTGCCACCGGTCAGGAAGTTGTAGCCCAGTTGCTGGGTATCGCCGATCATCGGCCGGATCGCCGAATACTCAACGCCCAACTCCTCGGCTGCCATCATCGCAAGTGATGCCCGGAGCCCGCCGATATCGGGTGTGCCGGCGGTCAGGTTGACCGAGCCGTCCTCGTTAAGCGCAACCGAGACCGTCGTCTGCCCGCCGATGTTGTACCAGAAGCCCGAGGCCATGCCGCGACCTTGGTTGGGGCCGAGCGGCGCCTTCCAGTGATCGGACGCCTTGGCCGCTTCAAGCGTCTCGATCAGACCTATGGGTCCGAACTTGGGGCCGTGCGCGGTCTGCGTGCCTTCCTTGGCAGCGTTCTTGAGGCGCAATTCGATCGGATCGATGTTGAGCTTTTGCGCGATTTCGTCGACCACGCATTCAACCGCGTATTCCGACATCGGTGCCCCCGGCGCGCGGTAGGCTGCAACCTTCGGACGGTTGGAGACGACGTCGAAACCGACGACATACACGTTATCGATTTCGTAGGGCGCATAGGCCGCCATCAGACCCTGCGAGACGGGTGAGCCCGGCAGGGCACCGGCCTGGTATTTAAGCTCGGCGTAACCGGCGACCATGCGGCCGTCGTTCTTGACGCCGATCTTGACGTTCATGTGCGTGCCCGGCGCCGGACCGCTGGCACGGAACACCTCCTCGCGGCTCATCACCATCTTGACCGGACGGCGCGCCTTTTCTGCGAGTGCCAGGGCGACCGGCTCCTGATAGACGACGGTCTTGCCGCCGAAGCCGCCGCCGATCTCGCTCGAGGTCACGCGAATCTGAGAGGCGTCCCAGCCGAGCAAGCGGGCGCAATGAGCGCGCACGATCCAGTGACCCTGGGTCGTAACCCAGAGCTCGGCCTGCTGGTCCTGGTTGACGACGGCGAGGCAGGCGTGTGGCTCGATGTAGGCCTGGTGGACGGGCGCCGTCCTGAATTCGCGCTCGACGATCAGGTCGGCCTCGCCGAATCCTTTATCGATGTCACCCTTCACAAGTTCCATGCGCGAGGCGACATTCGAGGGTTTGTCCGGCTTGGGCGTGACGCCAGCAGTGAACAGGTCATCATGCAGCAACGGGGCATCGGGCTTCATCGCCTCGTCCGGATCGATGACGTGCGGCAACACCTCGTAGTCGACCTCGATCAGGCGCAACGCCTTCTTGGCAATGGCTTCGCTGGTCGCGGCAACGGCTGCAACCGTGTGGCCCTCGAACAGCGCCTTGTCGCGGGCCATGACAGTGGTCAGGATGTGGTTGTAATTGACCATCATTTCGCCAGCGGGCGACGGCTTCGATTCCTGGGCGGCGAAATCGGCGCCTGTGACGATCGCCTTCACACCTTCGAGTGCCGCAGCCTTCGAGGTGTCGATGCTCTTGATGCGGGCATGGGCGTGCGGTGAGCGCAGCGCCTTGCCGACCAATTGGCCCGGCAGATTGAAATCGGCGCCGAACCGCGCGCGGCCGGTGACCTTGTCCATGCCGTCAGGCCGGATCTGGCGGGTGCCGACCCACCTGTAATCATGGTCGGTCGGCGGGTTGCCTATCTTTTCCTGCATCTGGATCAGGCTCCTCTCATTTCCGCGGCAGCGTCCATGACGGCGCGGACGATCTTGTCATAACCGGTGCAGCGGCACAGGTTGCCGGCCAGCCAGTAGCGCACTTCCGTCTCTGTCGGGTCGGGATTGCGCTCGAGCAGCGACTTGGCCGCAACCAGGAAGCCCGGCGTGCACACGCCGCACTGCAAGGCTGCATGCTCAAGGAACTTCTGCTGCAGCGGGTGCAGTTTCTCGCCTTCGGCCATGCCCTCGATGGTCGCAACCTTCTTGCCGTTGGCTTCGGGCCCGAGCATCAGGCACGAGCAGACCAGGCGATCATTCACGGTCACCGAGCAGGCGCCGCAGTCACCCGTCGAGCAGCCTTCCTTGGTGCCGATCATGTCGAGTTCATTGCGCAGGACGTCGAGCAATGTCTGATCGGCATCGCACAGTACTTCGATGGGATCGCCGTTCAATTCAAAGGAGATGTGATGTTTCATTTATGCAGCCCTCGCGCGGTCGTAAGCTCGTTGTGCGGTGCGCCGGGCGAGCACGCCGGCAACCTTGGTGCGGTACTCGACGGTGCCGCGTTTGTCGTCGATCGGCTTGCAGGCGGCCTGGGCGGCTGCATCAAGCTTCTTCAGCGCCTCGTCATCGAGGCTGGTACCGATTATCGCCTGGGCCGCCTCGGCGACCAGCAGCGGACGGGCGGCAACCGCGCCGAGCGAAACGCGGGCATCGCTGATCGTGCCGCTCTCATCGAGTGTCAGACTGACGCCGGCGCCCACCACGGCAATATCCATTTCGGTGCGCGGAATGAAGCGCTCATAAGCGTCGGAAGAACGCGCCGGACGGGCCGGCAGGAAGAACGAGACGATGATTTCGTCCTTGCCGATCGCCAATTGCCGCGGCCCGGTCATCACGTCCTCGACCTTCATTTCGCGGCGCCCGTTGGGGCCGACCACGGTGCAGGTCGCATTGGCGGCAATCAGGCCCGGTACGCTATCGGCTGCCGGTGAGCCGTTGCACAGGTTGCCGCCCATCGTGGCGCGGCCCTGGATCTGGGTCGAGCCGATCAGGTTGGCGCCTTCGACAACGCCGGGCCAGGCCTTCGACAAGGTAGCGTGCTCTTCCAGTTCGGCGCCCGTGACGGCAGCGCCGATCCGGTAACCACCGTTTTCCTCGGCGATCTGGCGCATTTCGCCGATCTTCTTGATATCGACGACGAGGTCCGGTTCGACTACGTCGGTGCGTAGCTGGACGAGGAGGTCGGTGCCGCCTGCAAGGACCTTTGCCAAGCCGGATTCGGATGACAATAGCCGCACAGCAGCATCAAGCGTTTCTGGCGCTTCGTATCTCATGCGTATCCTCGGGTATGTGTTCGGATGTTCAACGTGGCAACAATATCACCGCATCGCCAGGCCGGGCCGGCGACACCTGCGTGATTAACACCCAGTATAGGCGTTGGAAAAGCCAAGTGATACTGGTTTGTTGTGACGCGGGACCGGTTGCAGGGGGCACAATGCCCGCCTCGGGCCGCAACATCACATTGGCGATGACGCCGCAGGCGGGCGATCAACGAAATCGAGGACGTTTGGATGGCCAAAGGATATCTGATTGCACATATGCGCGTGACGGACCCGGAGCGCTACAAGGACTATGTTGCGGCCAACGGCCCGGTCTTCGAGAAGTATAACGCCCGCTTTGTCGTCCGGGGTGGTGACTGGCAGGGGGTAGAGGCGGAAATGCCCTACGACCGGCACGTCATCCTCGAGTTCGAAAGCCTTGCACAGGCCAAGGCTTGTTACCACAGCCCCGAATACCAGGCAGCTGCTGCGATCCGCCAGGAAGCTTCCGAGGGCTACGTCGTGATCGTCGAGGGCCACGGTGACTGACGGTCCCGTGGCTCATGGCCGGATCAGCCAGTTGGCGTTGCCGCCTGCAGGGTATTCTTGAGCAGGCAGGCGATCGTCATCGGTCCGACACCGCCCGGTACCGGCGTGATCGCACCGGCGACCGCTCGCGCCTCATCGAAGGCGACATCACCGACCAGTCGGGTTTTGCCGGCCTCGGCGCCGGGCACCCGGTTGATGCCGACGTCGATCACGATGGCGCCGGGCTTGATCCAGTCGCCGCGCACCATTTCCGGGCGCCCGACGGCGGCCACCACGATGTCGGCCCGGCGCACGACCTCCGGCAGATCGCGGGTGCGCGAGTGCGCGACCGTTACCGTGCAGTTTTCGCGCAGCAGGAGTTGCATCATCGGCTTGCCGACGATGTTCGAACGACCGATGATCACGGCTTCGAGCCCCGTCAGATCGGGCTTGACGGATTTGAGCAGAATGATACTGCCGGCCGGCGTGCAGGGCACGAGCGCATCCTCGCCGGCCGACAACCGCCCGACGTTGACGGGATGAAATCCGTCGACGTCCTTGATCGGGTCGATGGTTTCGAGCACGCGCTTTTCATCGATGTGGTTCGGCAGCGGCAATTGCACCAGGATGCCGTGCACGGCGGCATCCTCGTTGAGCGATTTGACCAGTTCCAGGAGTTCCGCTTCGCTGGTTTCAGCCGGCAGTTTGTGCTCGATCGAGTTCATGCCGGCCTCGGTCGTCTGGCGGCCCTTGTTGCGCACGTAGACCTGGCTTGCCGGATCCTCGCCGACGAGCACTACGGCGAGACCCGGCACGATGCCGTGCCGTCCCTTGAGTTCGGCGACACCGCGAGCAACGTCGCCGCGCACCTCGGCGGCAATCGCCTTCCCGTCGATGATCAGGCCGTTCGACTCATCTTGGCTCATCGGTTGGTTCCTCGGAGGCTGAAAGACTTTCCAATTGGCGTCGGGCACGATCGTGATCATGCCGATTGGGCGATCTGACGGTCAAAATTTTGAGGCGTGACTTGGCACCGGACGCCAGCGTTATAGTTGTTTTGGGGAGCCCGAGCCAATCTGCGATTGCTGCGATCAGCGCCTTGTTAGCCGCGCCTTTTTCCGGCGCCGCCCGGACCCGTACGGCCAGAGCCCGGCCATCCTGTGTATCGACCAGCCCCTCGACGCCGTCGCGCGAGCTTTTTGGCGTCAGCCGGACACGCAACAATATCTCGTCCGTGTCCGTCGACCGCTGACGCCAGGCATCCGTTCTCTGTTCCGCCGCCCTCGCCACGGCGGCCCGTCAAATCCCACGAACGGCGGGAATCGCAACGCCATAGATAACCTGCTGCACGAAATAGCAGCCGAGCAGCAGGATGATCGGCGAGATGTCGAGCCCGCCCATATCGGGCAGAAACCGCCGGATCGGCCGCAGCAGCGGCTCGGTCAGCGCATTGAGCGCCTGCCACAGCGAACGCACGAAATTGTTGTGTGGATTGATGACGTTGAACGCGATCAGCCAGGAAAATACGACACCGGCGATGATCACCCACTGATAGAGGCCGACCACATAGCCCAGGAAGTCGAGCACAACGACTGCGAGATTTTCTGCCATTCAGCTTAACCGTTTGAGATGGGTTGCCGAGTTGCGAGAGCCCTGCCGGCAATTGGATGGCCCCCGTTTAAATCGTCAGGCGCCGGGCGACAAGCGCGCATATTGCGTATTGCCCGGGCTATTCGGCCGGCAACTGACCAGAGTCCTGGCCGGCAGGTCTCGCCAGGCCGGCGTCCGGTGCTGCGGCAAGACTGCGAACCAACCGGCCGGAGCCGCTTGACAAGACATTGATCCGGCCCGTTAATGCCGGCCCTCCGCGCGCGGAGTGGGGCCGTAGCTCAGATGGGAGAGCGCTGCAATCGCACTGCAGAGGTCAGGGGTTCGATTCCCCTCGGCTCCACCATCTTGAGATTCCTCTCGCAAATGTCGCCTAACAACTTGAAAGGCAAGGCTGTTTTTGGTGTTCGATAACCTTGATTTCGGCGGTATGCCAGCCGCTCAGAAAACGCCAGCCTGAGCACCATTCTCTTCATCGCAAAGTCGCCGGAATCCCATATTTTCCAGGGGTTTTTCAGGAAGTCTAGAGAGTTGAGACAACGCATGCGAATTGCCACGTTCAATGTTGAGAGCCTCGATCTGCCGATTGAACCCAGAGCAGCCCTGTTGCGACCAGCATTGGAGCGCCTCGACGGCGATATCCTCTGTCTTCAGGAAATTAACGGACAGAAATTACCGAACAGCCCGCGCCGCAGTCTTGCCGCGCTCGACCAACTTCTCGAGGGGACGCGTTACGCATCATTTCACCGCGCCTCGACGACCTCGAAGTCGAGCAGCGGTCCGGACAGCGTCCATAATCTGGTAACGCTTTCGCGATTTCCGATTAATGCCCAGCGACAGGTCCGCCATGAGCTGCTGGCTCCCGTAAGCGTGCCGTTGAATTCCGCAATGCCACAGCAAGCCGGACATGTTGAGCAGGAATTCGACCGTCCGCTGTTGCTCACGGAAATTGACGTCGACGGGCAAATGCTGCACCTCGTCAACGTTCACCTGCGTGCGCCCCTAGCATCCAGCATTCCAGGTCAGAAGGAATCTTCATTCGTCTGGAAGACAACGTCCGCCTGGGCCGAGGGCTACTATCTTTCGTCCTTGAAACGTGTCGGCCAGGCACTGGAGTTGCGTTTCCTCGTCGATCAGATGTTCGACCGGGACCCGCAGGCCTGGGTGCTCGTTGCCGGCGATTTTAATGTCGAAGAGCATGAGACGCCAATGCGGATTATTTTGGCGGCCTCCGAAGATACCGGTAATAGCAGTTTGGCAGCACGGACCCTCGTCCTGCTGGAGCGCAGCGTGCCGCCGGCGAAAAGGTTCAGTGTGGCACATCATGGCCGCCCTCAAATGCTCGACCACATCGCTGCGTCGCAGGCGCTCTACGGCCACTTCCGAAGCGTTGAGGTTCACAATGAGGCCATCGGTGATGAGGCCGTCGGATATGCGCTCGGGCTCAAACCAGCAGGTTCTTACCACGCAGGTGTAGTCGCCACGTTCAAGCTTTGATCGACAGCGCCGGCAGACGGTGTTGAACAAGCGTCGGGACCGAAATCGCCGACTCTACATCATTCTGTTCCCTGCGCTTCCGCTTTGATATTGAGTCGCTCACGCCGCGCCTCGACAGCGTGCCGGCGCTCGTCGAGTTGATACTCGATACGTTCGCCAAGTTCTGCCTTGAGATCATGGATCGCCTGTTGCGCCGGCAGGTCAAATTCCTCGATGGCCATGGCCATGGCATTAGTCAGTCTGGCAATCTGGGTCTCGAGCCCGAGTAGTGCTGAATCCGGAAGCTCGTCCAAGACGTTTGGGTGAAAGCTTGTCTCGGTCATCTCAGTTCTGTCAGCGGATGCTTCGGATGCACTTCCCATGGCCAACCTCTGCTAATGTCGGAATTTGAACTCAGCGAACAGTTGATCCCCTAGCGCATTTGAGAGAGCCGACAATTGATTCTCGTCAAACCTTCCGAAGTGAAACAGGCTTTGCGGTCGATTGACATCGATCAAGGAACACAATGATCGTTATTTGAAAACTGTCCAGAATTGGTTGCCTTCGGAACTTGGAGGTAATGCTCAGACTTCAGCCCACGCCGCGTGGTGATAAAAGAACCCGGCCAGGCGATCCTGCAGTATGGTCGCGTCAATTGGCTTTTCAATCGGGTGTTGGGCGTCGCGTGAATAGGAACAAGTCACATGATCGCCGGCGGATCGTTCAAACTGTTCGAGATTGCTGGAACGGCGGTGCGCATTCATCCGACGTTCTTTCTTTTGCTGGCATGGATCGGGACGCTCTACTGGCTCAAAGGTGGACCACAGGAAGCACTCTACGGCGTGGTCTTCATCTTCATTCTCTTCGCTTGCGTGGTGCTTCACGAGTTTGGCCATATTCTTGTCGCGCGCCGTTTCGGCATCGAAACACGAGACGTGACCCTGCTGCCGATCGGCGGTGTCGCGTCGATGGAACGAATGCCGGAAAAGCCAACGCAGGAAATCGCCGTTGCCCTCGCCGGACCGGCAGTCAACCTGGTCATTGCACTGATCCTGATCGGCCTGTTCCGCGAGCAAATAGACTTTGCGAGGCTCGAGAGCCTCGAACGAACACCGGTCGATCTGATATCGCAGGTCGCCTATGCCAACGTTGCATTGCTGGTTTTTAACCTCATCCCGGCATTCCCAATGGATGGCGGGCGAGTGTTGCGCGCCATCCTGGCATTAAGAATGGACTATGCGGCCGCAACCCGGCTTGCAGCATCGATCGGGCAAGGCATAGCCATCCTGTTCGGTGTCCTCGGCCTGCTTGGAAACCCGCTTCTAATCCTGGTTGCACTGTTCATCTTCCTGGCAGCCAGCGGTGAAGCCGGCTACGTTGAAGCAAGGACGCTGACGCGTGGCTACACGGCGAAAGATGCCATGATCAGCATGCACGCTCCGCTGCGACCCGATGATGATCTGGATGCCGCCGTGGGCAAGCTGCTTGCCACCACGCAGCAGGAGTTCCTGGTTGTCGATCCGGACGGCCAACTGCTTGGTGTGCTGACGCGAGAGAGCTTAGTCCAAACGCTTCGTGAGAAAGGTGGTGCAACGCCAATCCGCGATGCAATGATTCAGAATGTTCCGACGGTCAGTGATAAAGAGGGCCTCACAAACGTCTTCGAATTGCTGCGCCAGGAGAAGGCCCCCGTGGTCGCCGTCATTGGAGATGATCAGCGGCTGAAGGGCTACGTCAATTCGGAAAACATTGCCGAACTGATGATGACACGTGCCCCACTGCGGCAGGGCTATTGAGCTCTCGGTTCGCGGGCTCCACCGCGCGCAAATTGAAGGGCGCATGCAGCTGCCATCAGAATTCGCGATACGAGCGTGAATCCAAGCAGGCCGACGATACCAGCGGATACGATAAGCGATGGCTTCGGATGAAATGCACGAAAAGGGGGCCAGATCCGCCGGTCGATCGATGGTCGTTCTGGAGCATTTGACGGGCCCCTCGCGGGGGCAGGTGACGTGGCTTGCCGAGAGATTGCTGAATGTGGTGCTGCGGCCCGGCCGCTTGCTCGAAGTCACGGCTGAAGATGCCACGGACAACGATGGCCAGCTGGTCGCCCGCATCCAACGCTCGGAGGGGGCGTTCGAGATCGAGGCGGCGGATGGTCAGAAAATGTGGATAAACGGCCGCCCGAGAAACCACGCAACCTTGCGCCACAACGATACGATAGAGTTCGGCGAAACGGGGCCGATCTCCCGGGTTCGCATCTATTGTGACGGCCTGGAACCGCGCGCCGACGTCACGGAAATTCTGAGTGACGCAGCGGCCTACATGCAATCCAGCCGCCAGCCGCTGGCCAGCCGGTTCAAGGTGGTCGCGTCTCAGGTTTTCGAGCGAATCGGGCGTCAAACGACGCTGCTGTTTCGCCTTGGTGTATTTCTTGCACTAGTTCTGCTCGGCGTGCTTGCCTGGCAGCAATCGCGTATCACCGCCTTACTGCGCGAAAGGATCGAAACCGGCACCGCTCAGCTCGAGGGGTTCGCCAAGCTGCTGGTACAGACCAGGCAAGATGCGCTGACGCCTCGCGACCTACAGGAATTGCGCGAGGAACTCAGTGGTCGTATGAGCCGCACGGCAAAGCGAATCTCGACGCTCGAAGAGCGCTCGACGGCGGTCGCAAACGTCATCGCCCGATCACGATCATCGATACTGTTCCTGCAGGGCGCTTATGCCTTTCGCCAAAAGGCCACTGGAAGGATGCTGCGCCATGTCGTTGGACCGGATGGCACCCTGTTGGTTCTTCCAAACGGCGTTCCGCTCTTGTCCCTCGCCGGTAAGGGCAAAGTCGCCGAGCGTCAGTTCACAGGCACCGGGTTCGTCGTCGGAGACGGTGGTATGATCGCCACCAGTCGGCATGTCGGCGAGCCTTGGCTTTATGACACCAATGTCAAGGCACTTGTCAGCAATGGGCTCGAGCCCGTGCCAACGAAGTTCGTTGCCTATTTCACGGACGGCAAAGACGGCCGGGACGTCGTACTGGTTCGTTCGAGCGATACGGCCGACGTCGCCTTGTTGCGTCTCAAGACACCCCTAGCGGGTGTGCCTGGGCTCAAACTTTCGAGGCGGGTGCCGCGGTCCGGCGAAGATGTTGTGTTGATCGGGTATCCAGCGGGCATTCGTTCGATGGTGGCTCACGCCGGCGCGAATTTCATCCGCGAACTGGAAAAGGACGGCGTGACCGATTTCTGGAAGATTGCCGAGCGCCTGTCCGCCGTACATCGCATCATACCGTTGGCCAGCCGAGGGATCGTCGGCCGCGTCTCGCAGGAATCGATCGTTTACGATGCCGAAACGACTTATGGCGGCTCGGGTGGTCCCGTCCTGGATACCGACGGATCCGTGGTCGCCGTCAACTCCGCGATCATACCTGAATACGGCGGCTCCAATTTCGGCGTACCGGTGGAAGCTCTGCGGCGTTTGTTGGAAGAAAGGCCGACTAACTAGTGCTCTGTATCACCTTAAATGACGGCCTAGGATCATGCGTCTTGGCTCGTGAGCAGGAAGGCTTGCGAAGGCGATGCGGTGCATCGTCGAGCGGGGCTGACGAACTCACGAGCCAAGACGCGTGACCGAAGGCGCCCAGGCATCGCCGGTGACGGCGCCGCGGCGGTCTTATGATGAACCACATCACCGCGCCCACCGCAACACCGCCACCGGCGATGCCTGGACGTCCTAGGCCGTCATTTAAGGTGATACAGAGCACTAGCCCGATCGGACGGCATCGATGAGGAACCGTCCGATCGGAGACCTTTCGGTCTTGTCGGCAGCGATCACTCCGCCTCGACCGTAATACAAACCCGGTCGGTTCGCTGTGCGATCTTGTGCGAGACGGAGCCGAGCAGCAGGCCGGCTAAATCACCGAGGCCGCGGCGCCCCATGACAATCGTATCGGCTTTGTTGGACACCGCGAAATCGACGATCTTTGTTGCCGGGTCGCCGAATTCAACAGTCGTTTCCAGCTGTTTGACGTTAGCGAACCTAGCTCGGTCTGCCGCGCGCGCGACGATCGCTTGCGCCACATTCCCCAGAATCTGGGCTTCGTTTACTGCGAGATGCTCAATACGCGCGAATTCCTTGAGATCGTCCGGGACCTGGTCAGTGCCGGAACGCGCCTGCACGTGAATAAGGGTCAGCTTCGAGCCGAACTTTTCAGACAAGGCGGCCGCAACGTCGATGGCTCGATTGGCATGGGACGACCCGTCTACGGGCACCAGGATGTGTTCAAACATTGCCATTGTCCTCCTAACATTTCCCGCTTGAACGACTTGCCGCCAGTGTGCAGACGGCTCGTCACGAGACCTTGACCTCGATCAAGCGTATCCAATGACAATCGCAAACAGTGCTGCGAACTGAATGACGATCAGTTGTTCGAAAATGTCCGGTCAACGGTCCTGGCTCTCGTCGACGGGTTGTTGATCGAGGTCATTGTTCGGCACGGACAAGAGATCCAATAGTGAAATCCAATGGTCATTCTCGGGGCTTCTTTGAAAGGCCAGTTTGCGGAAAGTTGCGGAAATGCAAATCGCCATTGGGCGCGGTCGAGACCTCTATTTGCCGGGGAAGCCGGTCCAGGAAATTCACCATGTGCTTTCGACGCGCTTGGTGGCGCTTGTCGGCAGCGACATTCCGGACGTGCGTCCCACTTTTGAGGTCGAGACCGGCGACAAAGTGTTGGCCGGCCAGACCCTCTTCGTCGATAGCCGACGTCCGGAGCTTGCCTTTGCAGCGCCGGTCAGTGGCCGCGTCTCAGAGGTCCGCCGTGGTCCGAGGCGCACACTCGACATCATCACAATCGAAGCGGACCAAACGAACGAACAGGCCAGCCGCTTCGAGGTGCCGAAGTCATCCGATGGTGACGGCGTGCGCCGCCTCCTGCTCGAGGCCGGTCAATGGCCGGCATTTCGCAGCCGCCCATTTGAACGGATCCCGGACCCGGCCGCCGAGCCCGCAGCGATCTTTGTTACGGCGATGGACACGGAACCGCTGTCTGCCGATCCTGCAACGATATTGCGTGATGAAGCCGGTCCTTTTGGCGTTGGGTTGGAAGCCATCGGCAGCCTGCCTGCAGGGCCATTGTTCGTGTGCGTGGCTTCCGGGGCGCCAGTCCCAGGTGACATAGATCGCGCGCAATTCGTGGAATTTTCAGGACCACATCCGGCAGGCCTTCCGGGAACACACATCCACAAACTGATGCCGGTCAGCCGGACGCGCCAAGTCTGGCACATCGGCTATCAGGATGTCATCGCCATTGGCAGGCTTTTCATGACGGGACGGATCTGGTCGGAGCGCGTCGTTGCCCTAGCCGGACCGGCGGTGCGCGAACCCTGTCTCGTGCGCACGCATCTCGGCGCCGATCTCAATGAACTTGCCAAGCACAGATGTGTCGACGGCGAAGTTAGCATTGTGTCGGGATCAGTACTTTCCGGTCGTCCCGCGAGATTTCTCGGGCGCTATCACCTTCAAGTCGGCGCCCTCCCTCAGAACCAGGATTGGTTTGCTCGAGGCTTCCTGGCCCGACTGTTGCGGGCATTCGGTGACGGCCGGACCGGTGCGATCATCCCGGTTGCCGCGCACGAAGACGTCATGGCGTTCGACATCCCGCCCGTGCCGTTATTGCGGGCACTCAGCGTCGGTGATGCTGAGGCGGCAGAGCAACTCGGCTGCCTCGAACTGGCGGAAAGCGATGTTGCGCTGCTCAGCCATGTCTGCCCGTCAGGCGTTGATTACGCACCGCTGTTGCGCGCCGTGCTCGGGGAGATCGAATGATGGATCTGATCGCCCGGCACGTGAGGACCCGTCGGTCGCCGGCACGGACCAGTTTTCCCATTCGTTCGGGTTTGAATGGGCATGCGCTTGCGGTGCTCGAGTTGATTGCGCTGCTATTCCCATTCGTCGTTGCGGCGGTTGAAAGGGGCGCCGAATGGCTTTGGGTCCTGACCGTTGCGCTTATCATCGTGCCGGTCTGGCAGCGCATTTTCGCCGAGGTCCGACAGAAGCCATTCGATCCGGACGGCGTCGTGATGGCTGTCGCCTGTGCCATTGCATTGCCGGCATCAACTCCGCTCTGGCAACTCGCGGTCGCACTCAGTTTCGGGATAGTCGTCGGTCAGGAAATATTTGGCAGCCGGGGTCACAATTTCCTCAATCCCGCAACTGTTGCGCTGGCGTTTTTGATCTTTGCCTTTCCCAGTCTGCCGCTTGCCGGGCTGACACTTGCAATCGGCCTGTCGGTCGTTCCAGGTGCGGTCCTGTTGCTTGCTGTCGGACTAATTTCCTGGCGTGTCGTTGTCGGGGCGATCGCGGGCTTGCTTCTGACATCTGCATTTATCGCAACCAGCCTGCCGACCACCGCGCTGATGTCTTCGGCATTCTTGTTCGGCCTCGTGTTCTTAATAGCGGACCCGGTAGCCGCCGCCTCGACCAATCCCGGGCGGTGGATCTATGGGATATTTGCAGGCACATCGACGGCCCTGCTGGCGGGCGGTGGCACACCGACTTTGGAGATCGTTATTGCTGCGACCCTACTCGCCGGCATTCTCGCACCCTTGATCGATAGCTGCACACTCAAGCTCCACGCAATGCAGCGAGGGCGACGCCATGAATGAATTCAATCCAGTGACCTGGTGGCGCCAACTGCTGGCCCTGCCGAACACGAGCCCGTTTAAATCGATTGTCGTCGTGCTGATCGTGTCGGTGGCGTGCGCAATCGTCGTTTCGGTAGCGGCCGTTACATTGCGCCCGAAGCAGCAGGCAAACCTGGAAGCACAACGCAAAGCTCGCATGGCAGCGTTGCTCCGGAGCCTGCCGCCAGCCCGCGGAGCAAAGCCCGAGGCCCAATTGCCCGTCCAAACCATCCTCGTTGATCTTGCAACGGGATCGATTGTCAAAGACCGAGCAGCGCACACTTTCGATCAGCGCGCTGCGGCAGCAGACCCCCAAGCCAGTATCGCAATTCCCAAAGATGCCGATATCGCGGGGATCGGGCGACGGGCCAAACTGGCGGCTGTTCATCTCGTTCGTCGGGACACTGAAACGACACTCATCGTGCTGCCCGTGCACGGGGCCGGTTATCAATCCATGCTGTACGGCTATTTGGCTTTGCAACCGGATTTGGAGACGGTCGCCGCGTTGACGTTCTATGAGCAGGCGGAAACGCCGGGTCTCGGTGACAAGGTTGCAGCGGCTCAATGGCTCGCCAAGTGGCCGGGCACCAAGCTCGTCGACGAGGAGGGCAAGCTCCGCATCTCCGTCGTAAAGGGGGCGGCCGCACGCGCCTACGAGGTCGACGGCATCTCAGGCGCCACGCGAACCGGCAATGGCGTCAACAACCTGATGAGGTTCTGGTTGGGCGATTTGGGGTTCGGGCCGTTCCTCAAACGTCTCGCAGCGGGGGAGGTCGAGCCATGATCCGTTACAGGACGCTGCTGCTTGGACCACTGATTGACAGCAACCCGATTACGCTTCAGATCCTCGGCATCTGCTCGGCGCTGGCGGTCACAACGTCAGTGACAACCGCGCTGACGATGGGCGCATCATTGACCATCGTACTGATGGCCTCGAATGGCATCGTAAGCCTGATCCGCAATCACCTGCCGGCCCAGGTGCGCCTCATCGTCCAGATCACGATTACTGCCTCCCTTGTGATCGTGGTCGACCAACTCCTGAAGGCCTATGCCTTCGAGATCAGCCAGCGCTTGTCGATCTTCGTCGGACTTATCGTGACTAATTGCCTGGTGCTGGGGCGCATTGAGGCTTTCGCGATGCGCAACCCGGTATGGCCGAGTGTGCTCGATGGGCTCGGCAACGGCCTCGGCTACAGCTTCGTTCTCCTTATCATCGGGATCATTCGGGAGCTTTTCGGCGCCGGGAACCTCCTCGGCTACACCATCCTGAAAGTCGCGCCATTTGGTTTCCTGCTACTTGCACCGAGCGCATTCTTTCTGATCGGCTTCCTCGTCTGGCTGATCCGCAGCCTCAAGCCGGTTCAGGTCGAGAAGCCCGAGTTCCGCATCCTGGCAACCGACCAGGAGGGCAGGACATGATCGATATCTTTCTGAAGGCGGTCATCAACGAGAACCTCGCTCTGTCTTTCTTTCTTGGGATCTGCACCTTTCTTGCCACTTCCAGGCGCCTGTACACAGCGGTTGGTGTCGGATTGGCCGTAGTCGCCATTCAGACGATTACGATTCCGCTCAACAATCTTCTCTTTGCATACATGCTGCGACCCGGTGCGCTGAGTTGGGCAGGTCTCAGTGATGTGGATCTCAACTTTCTGCGCCTGATCGTCTTCATCGGGGTCATTGCGGCATCCGTGCAGATCCTCGAAATGGTGCTTGAACGTTTCGTGCCCGTGCTGCACCGAGCGCTGGGCATCTTCCTGCCGCTCCTGACCGTCAACTGCGCCATCCTTGGCGGCAGCCTTTTCATGGCGGAGCGCAACTATGGCTTTGTCGAAAGCATCACGTACGGTTTTGGCAGCGGTCTCGGCTGGGCGGTGGCGATTGTCGCCCTGGCGGCAATCCGCGAGCGGTTGACCTATGCCGATATACCCGAAGGGCTACAGGGATTGGGCATGGCATTCATCGTCAGCGGCCTGATGTCGATCAGTTTTTCTGCGCTGGTCAAGATGTGACGGACATGAGTGAGGTTCTGCTCGGTATAGTTATCTTCAGCCTCGTGGTGCTGGCGCTGGCACTCGTCGTGCTTGCAGCGCGCGCGCTGCTTTTGCCATCGCGCAAGGTTTCGATCGTCGTGAACGGGCAGCAAACATTCGATGCGCAGACCGGGCAAAAGCTGCTCTTCGCATTACGGGATGCGGGCATTCCCGTGCCCTCAACCTGTGCCGGCGTCGGAACGTGCGGGCTATGCCGCGTCGTCGTCAGCGAAGGGGGAGGAGTGCCACTGCCGACCGAGACGGCACGGCTGACGAAACGAGAGATCAGTGATGGCACGCGGCTTGCCTGCCAGGTAACGATAACCGATCGGTTGGACGTTCAGGTTTCCGACAGTCTGCTGAGTGTCAGCGAGTTCGAATGCACCGTGGTTGAAGCCCGCCTGCTGTCGCCGCTTATCCGAGAGATCGTGCTTGATCTGCCGAAGGATGAGCCGTTCGGTTTCAGAGCCGGCGCCTACGCTCAAATTACTGCACCGGTCTATCATCTCGAATTCAGCACGCTGGACGTACCAGAAAAGTATCAGGACGCGTGGAACACACTCGGAATCAGCGAACTTGTCTCTTATAGCACTAAGGCCGTCACTCGCGCCTATTCGATCGCCAATACACCGGCGGATCGCGGCCGGATCATCCTCCTGATCAGGCTCGCGTTGCCCCCGCCCAGCCAAGCCGATGCACCCGTCGGAGTTGTGTCTTCGTACTTGTTCGGTCTCAAGGCAGGCGACAAAGTTGCCGTATCGGGTCCCTACGGAACTTTTGGCGCGAACGAGAGTGAACGTGAGATGGTATTTATCGGCGGCGGCGTCGGCATGGCGCCGCTGCGTGCCATCATCTTCGACCAGCTCGAAAATCGCAAAACGAAACGCAAGATCAGTTTTTGGTACGGTGCACGCAGCCGAGCCGACTTGTTTTACGAGCACGCGTTCGACCGACTTGCAGACGCGCATGACAATTTTACGTGGTCTGCCGCGCTCTCCGATCCGGCAGCGGATGACGCTTGGGACGGTCCGACGGGCTTTGTCCATAGCGTCGTCTATGAACAATATCTCAAGTCCCATCCGGCGCCCTGGCAATGTGAGTACTACCTGTGCGGCCCACCGCTCATGATGCAGGCGGTGCTAGGCATGCTCGAGGACTGTGGTGTCGACGACGAGTCGATATTCTTCGATGATTTCGGGAGTTGATAGCATGCAGCAAACCAGGCGCGAATGGCTGAAAGGGACAGGCAGCGTCCTACTTGCGACCTTTACACTTGCGCCTGCCTCAACGGCTACTGGCGGACAACGACGTATCACCGCTTTCGGCGGTTCAGCATTTGGAACGTACTGGCGAGTTTCGCTGCCGACCGGCGCCAACCGGTCGAACCTGCGCAGCGCAATGGAGAATGTGATCCGCTCAGTCGATGAGGTCATGTCGCCGTTCCGTGGCGATACAGAGCTCTCCCGCTTCAATGTGATGAGGTCCGTCGAGCCGGTCCCTGCTTCTCCGGCATTGCATGGCGTCGTCCGGGAATGCCTGCGCATAGCAAACCTGACCAACGGTGCGTTCGATCCAACCATTGGTCCGCTGGTCAACCGGTTTGGCTTCGGGCCCATCAGGGGCAACGCGAGCGCCAATTTCGCCGAGATGGCGGCCGGTTCTGGCACGATCCGAAAGCTAAAGCCGGACGTTACGATCGATCTTTGCGGCATTGCAAAAGGTTACGCGCTTGACAGGATGGCGGACGCATTGAGCCGGCTTGGCCACAACGACTTCGTTATCGAACTTGGCGGTGAAGTTTTCGCACGGGGTTCGCACCCCGAGGGCCGACCTTGGCGGATTGCGATCGAAGATCCTGTTGCGGATGCCGGTCTGGTTCAGCGGGTTATTCGGCTCGACGGGCTCGCGCTTGCGACCTCTGGCGATGCGTCGAATGCCTACACAGTCTCCGGTCGACGCTACAGCCACATAATCGACCCGCGAACAGCGGCACCGGTTGATAACGGCATTGCCTCGGTATCCGTTATCGCCAAGAGCGCAATGCTGGCAGACGGTCTTGCCACCGCATTCATGGCCCTTGGACCAACACGAAGCGCAAAACTAGCCTCGCGGCACGGCATCCCAACGCTCATGCTGCTTCGCGACGGCGGTGACATCCGCGAACGCGCTGTCGCCGGCTTCCCCAACTACATAGCCAGTTAGGTGCAGATATGATGACAATCGTCCTGAGCATCGTGGTTGTCGTGCTGTCGGCAAGTGGCCTCGCGGTCGGGTTGTTCTTCGGGCGGCCCCCAATCAAGGGATCATGTGGCGGACTTGCCTGCAGGCACAAATTTGACTGCGGCGCCTGCTCGCGCAAGCAGTAGGAGACCCGGCAATGCCCTCACGACCGACCATCGCGGACTACATGGCGACAGATCTAGTGACGCTGACACCGAACGATGAAATCAATGAAGCGATGGTCGTGCTGCTAGAACGACGCTTTTCCGGCGCACCGGTCGTTAATGCTGCAGGTGAACTCGTCGGCGTGCTCTCAAAAAAGGACTGCCTGCGCACCACACTGCATGCGACGTATCATGAAAAGCCGGGCGGTGTCGTTGCCGACTACATGAGCCGGAATATCGAGACACTCGATGCCGATCTGGATCTCTTCGAGGCTGCTAAAGCATTCCTCAACAGCCCTTATCGGCGCTTTCCGATTTTGCGCGAAGGCAGGCTCGTCGGCCAGATTTCACGCGCCGACCTGCTTCGCGCACTGGTCGAGCAGTGGCGGTAGAGCTTCATCCGACCGGACGGCATCGAAATGTTCGTGTCCGGCTCCGTCCGGTCGGATATTGCCCTAGTGGCGGTCCGGCAAATTGAGCAGGATCAATGTGCCTGTGTGCTTTTCGGGATTGGCTTGAGGTCATCGATAGTTGATCTCGGAGGTCTTGCCATGTCACTCCCGTCGACTGTTTCGCACGCGGTTCAGCAACTGCAGGTCTGGTTGAAGGAACTGCAGCTGGACGCGGGTCTTGCCAGCGAAGAAGAGGCGCTCAGTGTGCTTCGCGCGGTGCTGCACCAATTGCGCGATCGACTGACACTTGATGAAGGCGTGCAATTTGCCGCCCAACTCCCGACGCTCGTGCGTGGCATTTATTACGAAGGTTGGTTGCCTCGGCACGTCCCGGACAAATCCGTAGCGACCCGGCAGGATTTCTTGGACGCACTGACCATGCGCCTGCTGCCGCATCGTCTGGCGCCGGAACCGATGGCGAAAAGCGTGTTTGCGTTACTCGCACACCATCTCGATCCCGGTGAAATTTCCGACGTCATAGGTCAGCTTCCGGGCGAAATCAAAAGCCTCTGGCCGCTCACCGCGCGGACATTCAAGGAACGTATGCGCTCGTGACATTCACGCTGAACGACCACTCTTCTTGCCGAATGGTCCCGTCCGGGACGATGACGCTCCACGTAGTTGTGAGAAGGAAGGACTTGCGATGCGCAAAATACTGGTAACAGGTGCCTTCGGCCAGATCGGCAGCGAGTTGACACCCGCCTTACGCGAATTGCATGGGCCCGATCATGTCGTGGCATCCGACATCCGGATGCGAACGGTGTCGAACTCCGGCGGCGACGAAGCGGCGCAGGGCCTGTTCGAGCACGTGGACTGCACACGCCCGCATTTGCTGCATGAGACCGTTCGCCGTCACGACATTGGCACGATCTATCATCTGGCCGCCCTGCTTTCAGCGATTGCAGAGGAGAAGCCACAGATCGCCTGGGCAGTGAATATGGGCGGACTTTACAACGTCCTGGAGGTCGCCCGCCAGTATGATTGCGCCGTATTCTTCCCAAGCTCGATAGGTGCCTTCGGCCCTTCGACGCCGCGCGAGAAGACGCCGCAGGTCACCATCCAGCGTCCGACGACGATGTATGGCGTGACCAAGGTCTCCGGTGAGTTGATGTGCGACTATTACGCGACGCGTTTCGGTGTCGACACTCGGGGCCTCAGGCTGCCGGGCCTCATTTCATGTGCGACGCCGCCGGGCGGTGGAACGACCGACTACGCCGTCGACATCTACCGACAGGCCGTTCGCTATCAGCATTACACCTGCTATCTACGAAGCGATACCCGCCTCGACATGATGTATATGCCGGACGCGATCCGGGCCATGATCGAGCTTATGCAGGCCGATCCGAGCAGGCTCAAGCACCGCAATGCCTACAATGTCACCGCAATGAGCTTCACACCGGCAGAAATCGCAGCCGCTATTGCCAAGATCATTCCTGAGTTCAAGATCGATTATGAGGTCGAACCGATGCGCCAGGCCATTGCCGACTCGTGGCCCCGCTCGCTCGACGATCAGGTCGCCCGTGCCGAGTGGGACTGGAGCCCACGCTATGATCTCGCCACGATGAGCGATGACATGATCGCAAAGATCAGAAGCGATTTGCGAACGGTGAGATGGTAGCTCCGAACAGGGAAATTCGTGATGCCTTACGAACGCCTGGCCAAGCATTTCTCGGATCATGTCGAACAACTTGCCGCCGGTACGCGAAAGGGCAACGAGCGTGTCATCAAGGCGCTATTGCCGGCTCGTGATGGTCGCGGGCCACGTGTCCTGCTCGAAGATCATGGCGATAAACCGTTTCTCCTGATGAATTCAAACGGCTATCTCGGGCTCTCGCATGACCCCGAATTGATTGCCGCCGAAGAGGAGGCGGTGCGAGCGTTTGGGACCGGGCCGGGTGCGGTCCGTTTCATCAGCGGCACTTGGCTTCCACACCTCGAATTGGAAGATCGCCTCGCCCGTTTCCATGACCGCGAAGCCGCCATGATCTTCAGTTCCGCCTACGCCACTGTAGTGGGACTGCTGCCTTCTCTCACGAGCAATGCCACCGTGGTGATCAGCGATGAGCTCAATCACAATTCGATCATCAACGCGATCCGCCTCGCCGCTCCAAAGCGCAAGGCAATCTACCGTCACCTCGCACTCGATGAACTGGAGCAGCATCTGCGCTCCGCCCGCGGTCACTGCCGTCGCGCGATCATCGTCACCGACGGTGTATTCAGTATGCGCGGTGACCATGCACCGCTCGACAAAATTGTGGAACTGGCCCGCAAGTATGATCCGGACTATCCGGAAAATGTGCTGGTTGTCGTCGACGATTCACACGGCGTCGGAGCTTTTGGTGCAACGGGGCGCGGCACGGAGGAGGTCACCGAAAGCGGACCCGCTGACGTTTTGATTGCCACGCTCGGCAAGGCGTTTGGTGTCAATGGCGGATATGTCGTCGCGGCAAAACCGATCGTCGACTATCTGCGGGAGACCGCCCCGTTCTACATTTATTCGAACCCCATAACGCCCGGCGAAGCGTCTGCAGCCTGCCGCGCCATAGACATCTTGGACAGTCCGAAAGGTGCAGGCCTACTCGTCCAACTGCATCGGATGAAAGCTCGATTTGAGCAAGGCCTCAATGTCATGGGTCTGGAGACCATAACCGGAGCACATCCCGTAACACCTTTGATGATCCGGGACACTGCCGAAACCACCCGTGTCGTGGCTGGACTGTTCGACCACGGCATCCTCGCAACAGGCTTGGGTTTTCCAGTCGTGCCAAAGGGCGACGAAGAGATCCGCTTCCAGATTTCAGCAGACCATACGGAAACTGACATCGACGAAGTGCTCGATGCCGTTGCCGATGTGCTTGCCATAGATCGCGTCAAACGAGCGGGACGCTGACGCGATCGGGGGCGGCCGCCGGCGATGGCAGAGTTAGCACACGTCCCTTGCTGCAATGGTCACACTCGACATGTTCATTCCATTGGAATTGCTCGGCTTCGCCCTACTTCCGCCGTTTGGTGTGCTGCTTGGCAGTTTACTGGCTGAGAGCGTCAAAACGCCGAAATGGGTCGTTGGCGCGTCATTGCATGCAACGGCAGGCATCGCGATTGCCCTCGTAAGCATCGATATCATGCCGCGGCTTCTAGGCGAGAGCGCCATGTGGGTTATCGTTCTCGCTTTCCTGTTAGGTGCCTGCATTTCGCTGTTACTTGCAAACGCATTCGGCTACCTCAGACATCGGACGGCCCGAGGTGGCGCAAGTACAGGAGCATGGATGGTCTACATGGCCATCACAACCGATCTGATCAGCGACGGCCTGATGGTCGGAGTCGGCAGCGCGGTCGGAAGCCAGCTCGGCTTCTTGCTTGCGGCAACCCAGGCCGTGGCGAACATTCCGGGCGGGTTTGCAGCAACATCGAACTTTCGTGACGATGGAATGCCGAGACCGCGTCGCTTGATCCTCGTCGGCTCGATGGTAGTGCCTGCTCTATTCAGCGTGGTACTGGGTTATGCGGTTCTTCGCGGTGCCGGCGGTCAGGTTCAAAGCGTAGCGCTGGCAATTTTCATGGGCATTCTGCTTCTTGCCACGATCGAAGACATCGTGCCGGAGGGTGATGAACCGGAACCACCCCGCTGGATATCGACGGCGTCATTTGCTGGAGGTTTTGCGGCTTTCGCGACACTGTCCAGCCTCATCCGATAGCTGAAGGAGAGAACTTTGTCATAGAGCCACGCGTGACGGCAGCGTTGATCCGTGTCAACGGCTGCAGACCGGCAATGTGCTTGAATGAAGACCATTGATAAACGAACTGTGCGAATGCCGGGCAGATCACTACGCGAAGGCTCATTCAAGGATGTTCGGATTTGCCTCACTGCTGTTTGCGCAATGGCGTGTGTGGATGCTCGCGTTCCAGCATCCCGCTATCGCTCAGGAGCGCGAACTCCTGAAGCTTGTCGAGCGGGCACAAGCAACGCGATTTGGCCAAGAGCACGACTTCGCATCCATAACAAGCGTCGCCGAGTTTCAGTCGAAGGTTCCTCTGCGTCGTTACGAGGAGTTTTGGGCCGACTACTGGAGCGTGAAATTTCCGGTGTTGGAAGATTGCACGTGGCCGGGAAAGGTTCCTTACTTCGCGCTCACCTCAGGTACGACGTCCGGCAACACGAAGCATATTCCGGTTACTCACGAGATGCTGAACGCCAACAGCCGGGCCGTTCGGGACCTTTTGAGCTTCCACCTCGTCGCTCGCCCTTTCAGTCGGATCTGGCAGGGTAAGGGGCTCTTGCTTGGCGGCAGCACGGACTTGCGCGAGCTGGCGCCAGGCGTCCATTGCGGCGATCTCAGCGGTATTGAAGCCAACGAAATCCCAAGCTGGGCCCAATCGCACGTTTTTCCTTCACGGGATCTTGCTCTCTTGGACGACTGGGAGGAAAAGATCGACCGTATCGCTCGCGCTTCACTGGTGGAAGACATCCGCGCGGTGAGCGGTACGCCCAACTGGCTCTTGATATACTTTGAGCGGCTGATGGAATTGCGGCCGGATCTCGACCCTCGCATTGTGAGTTTCTATCCAAACCTCGAGCTGATCATTCACGGTGGCGTCGACTTCAAGCCGTACGCAAGACGATATGCCGAATTGCTCGAGGGCAGTTTCGCCGAACTACGAGAGGTGTATCCAGCGAGCGAAGCGTTCATCGCGCTGGCTGACGGCAAGTCCGACCAAGGCCTCCGCGTCATTGCCGACAACGGTGTGTTCTTCGAGTTCGTCCCGGTCGATGAACTGGACTGCGCGAAGCCCACCCGCCATTGGTTCGGCAACATACAATGTGGCGTCAACTATGCCGTTGTACTCAGCACGTGCGCTGGGCTGTGGAGCTACATTCTGGGCGACACAGTCCGGTTTGTCGGATTGGATCCGCCACGTTTGGTCGTTACCGGACGTACGACATACTGGCTATCTGCATTTGGCGAACACCTGATAAATTCAGAAATCGAGGGCGCGGTTGCATTTGCTGCCGGCACAGCAGGCCGAAGTGTCACCGACTTCTGCGTCGCGCCGCTTTATCCGGACGCACCAAGTGAGATAGGCCGACATTGCTATGTCGTCGAATTCATCGAAGGTCCGCTTGACGGTGCGGGCTGCGAGCAGTTTGCACGTTTGCTCGACGACAAACTGCAGTCCTTGAACGCGGACTACAAGGATCATCGACAGGGAGACTATGGGCTCGGTGCTCCGCAGATTCGGACCGTGGCCAAGGGCGCACTCGCAGCCTGGATGAAGAGTAGAGGTATGCTCGGTGGTCAGCATAAGGTGCCCCGCATCATCAATGATCCAGAGTTGTTCGAGAGCCTAACGACCTTCTTGGAGAGTTACGACTGATCGGTCTCGGCAGATGCCAGAGCGATGCTACGGCTCCCTGCTGATGCCGGCTGAACTGAGATCACGTCGGATGAGCCACTCTTCAACTTCCACAACAACCCATCATTCGGTCGAGATAATTGATCCAGCGCAACGCGACTAGTGCAGCCTCGGTTCAGATTTGCTGAGATATTTTGATGGGTAGAACTTTTGATGGGCAGGTCTCATGAACTTCATGCCGTCCATATCGCAATTGCGTCCTGAGAAGTGGAAGTCCACCACGGCTATCCGTTCAGGCCCTGTGTTCGGTCTCCTCGCCGCCATCGCCGCTGCCGTTGCCATTGTTGCCTATCTGTCGGTCAGCGAGAGCGGCGGCGTGCCGGCAGGCTTTGCCAAAGCGAACGGGCGTATTGAAGTCGAACGCATTGACGTTGCCGCGAAGTATGCCGGACGTGTCGCCGAGGTTCTCGTGCACGAAGGGGACTACGTCGAAAAGGACGCCGTGCTTGCGCGCCTTGATGTTGCCGAACTGACCGCCCAGCTGGCGGCAGCCAAGGCCAACGTCAGGCGGGCACAAGAATCAATCGGGAAAGCGAAGGCGGAGGTAACGCTGCGCGAAGCGGAGTTCAAGCTTGCAGGGATCGAATTGGAGCGGGTCAGCGGTCTCGTGCGTCGTCAGGTAACACCGGAGGCCGAACTCGACAGACGCCGTGCCCAGCGAGAAGTTTCAGGGGCGGCGGTCGAGGCGGCAAAGGCTGCTGTTGGTGATGCTGAGGCGGCGTTATCGGCTGCGCGTGCCCGTGTCCGTCAACTGCAGGCGATGATCGCCGAGATGACCTTGAAGGCGCCTGTTGCAGGCCGCATCGAGTACAAGTTGGCGCAACCGGGCACGGTTCTCGGTCCCGGCGGGCGAGTAGTATCGATCCTCGATCTGTCGGACGCCTACATGACCATCTTTCTGCCAACGAGCGAGTCGGGCCGCGTAGCCCTCGGCTCTAAAGCACGCATTGTCCTCGACGCAGCACCGACGACAATCATCCCTGTTACGGTCTCGTTTGTCGCCGCTGAAGCACAGTTCACGCCGAAGGTCGTCGAGACCGCCGACGAGCGCGAAAAGCTCATGTATCGGGTGAAGCTCAAGATCGACCCGGAACTTCTTAAGAAATACCGGGCCTATGTGAAGGCGGGGTTGACCGGCGACGCCTACGTCAAGATCAGCCGCGATGCCGAATGGCCGGACTCGCTCCGCCCGAGGCTGCCAGATGCGAACTGAGAGCAATCCAACGATCGAAGTGCGTAACGTTGTCCATCGCTACAAGCAGCGTGTTGCCCTTGACGACATCTCGCTGACTATCGAAGCCGGGTCTGCCACGGCAGTTGTTGGACCGGACGGTGTCGGCAAATCGACTCTTCTTGCATTGATGGCCGGCGTGCGCCAGCTACAGTCGGGCGACGTCCGCGTTCTTGGTGGAACGATGCGATCTGGATCACATCGCAACCGCATTTCGCAGCGCATCGCCTATATGCCGCAGGGTCTTGGTCGCAACCTCTACCCATCGCTGTCGATTTCTGAAAACCTCGACTTCTTTGGGCGCCTGTTCGGTGCAAACGAAAGCGATCGCACACGGCGCATCGCACGACTCTTCGAAGCAACCGGGCTTGAGCCATTTGCCGATCGTCCAGCTGGCAAGCTCTCTGGCGGCATGAAGCAGAAGCTCTCCCTCTGTACGGCGCTGATCCACGACCCCGATGTGCTGATCCTGGATGAGCCGACAACCGGAATCGATCCGCTGTCTCGGCGCCAGTTCTGGTCGCTGATAGATGGGCTGAAACACGAACGGCCCACCATGACGGTGGTCGTGTCGACTGCTTACATTGAGGAGGCTGAACGGTTCGAGCGCATAGTCGCAATGGATGCCGGTCGTCTTCTTGTCGATGGAACGGCCACGGAGATACTGACCACCGCCGGAGCCGGGGCACTGGAGGACGCATTCCTCTCGTTACGCGATCCGGGACGCCCCGTTCGGCCACGTCAGTTTGCGCTGGCACCTCGTCCCCGGAGCACAGGGCCTCCGGTCATAGAGGCGGAAGGCCTGACACGCTGCTTCGGCGATTTCGTTGCCGTCGACCATGTGGATTTCAGTATCGAGAGAGGCGAGATATTCGGCTTTCTGGGTTCCAACGGCTGCGGCAAGACGACGACGATGAAGATGCTGACCGGGTTGCTGCCGGCCAGCGAAGGGCGGGCGCAGTTGCTTGGTCGACCTGTCGAGGCCAGCGATATCGAGACCCGGTTGCGCATCGGCTACATGTCACAGTCCTTTTCGCTTTATGAGGAATTGTCGGTCAGAACCAACCTCGAATTGCATGCCTGCCTGTATCGTATTGCGCGATCCGAGTGCCCGGAGCGTGTCGAGCAGGCGCTCGCCCGCTTCGATCTTGTCGGCGTTGCCGACCAACGCCCCAAAAACCTCCCGTTGGGACTGCGCCAGCGCCTGCAGTTGGCCGCTGCCTGCCTGCACCGACCTGACGTCCTCATTCTGGATGAGCCGACCTCGGGGGTCGATCCCGAGGCGCGCGACATGTTCTGGGTGACGCTTCAGGAGCTGTCGCGGGACGAAGGTGTGACGATTTTTCTCTCAACGCATTTCATGAAGGAGGCCGAGCGGTGTGACAGGGTCTCGCTGATGCATGCAGGCAAGGTGTTGGCCGTCGGAACACCTCGCGAACTCGCCCAAGAGATCGGCGTGGCGAGCCTGGAAGAGGCATTTGTCGCGCACATTGAGCAGGCGATGCCGGATGCCGTCGCGCATACGCGATCTGCAGAAGTACGCGTACCCGTGTCGGGGACCTTGCAGACTGCACGGCTCAACCAAGAGGCAAACATCAAGAGCACTTTAGCTTCATCGGTTCGCCGGGTGGGTGCTTTTGCACGTCGAGAGGCTCTGGAGTTGTCGCGCGATCCCATCAGGATCGCTTTCGCCCTGCTGGGACCACTGAGCCTGTTGATCACGTTGGGCTACGGCATCAATTTCGACGTCAACAAACTTCCTTTCGCGGTGCTGGATCGGGACCGCACAGCGGAGAGCCGGCAGCTCATCCAGGATTTTGCCGCGTCGCGATATTTCGACCAGCGCCCGGCGATCGCTCACCCAAGCGAGGTCGATAGTCGCCTCGAGTCAGGCGAAATACGGTTCGTCATGAGTATTCCGCCGCGTTTTGGCAAGGACATCGTCAGAGAGCGGCACCCGGATGTCGCGTTCTTCCTCGATGGTGCGAATACTTTCCGCGCCGAGACGGTGCGCGGCTACATCGAAGGCACAATGCTCAAATTCTCGGAACAGGGTGCCAAGCAGTCACCGGCACGGCGAACTGAGCAGGTGCCGGTCCGGCTTGAGCAACGTTTTCGCTACAATCAGAAGTTCGAAAGTGCCACGGCCATAGTCCCCGGCAGTATCATGGTCATCATGGTGCTCATCCCAGCGATGATGGCGGCCCTCGGTGTTGTTCGGGAACGTGAAATCGGCTCGATCAGCAATCTGTATGCATCTCCAGGCACAACCGGAGAATTCCTCATCGGTAAACAGTTGCCCTATTTGGCCCTCAGTTACGTGAGCTTCATATCGCTCATATTGATCGCCGTGGCGCATTTCGAATTGAGCATCAATGGCTCCATTGCCGCTCTCCTTCTCGGCGGCCTGCTCTATGTATTCGCCACGACAGCCCTGGGATTGCTGGTCTCGAGTTTCGTCACAACGCAGATCGCCGCCCTGATCGCGGCGGCTGTGATCTGCGTGGTGCCGAGCCTGCAGTTTTCGGGGTTTCTTTATCCGGCTGCCACGCTTGAAGGCTTCGGCTATTACATGGGGCATGGATTCCCATCGCTCTGGTTCCAGAATGTCGTTCTCGGCACGTTTGCGAAGGGGCAGGATTTCACGGCATTCTTCGACGAGTTTGCAATTCTGTGCTCGTTCGGCATCGCATTTCTCGTTGCGGCACGCCTCGTTTTACGCAAGCAGGAATTGTGATCATGTGGCGGTGGCTTGCGAATGTCTACTATCTGGGACTCAAGGAACTGGCGAGCCTGGCTGCCGATACCATCCTCCTCGTCTTCACGATCTATTGGTTCTCGTTCATGGTCTACAGCGAGGCGACCGGCGTCGAGATTGAAGTGCGCAATGCTAACCTCGCGATCGTCGATGGCGACCGCTCGGTGCTCTCGCGACAGCTGCGCGACGCGCTGCGCCCGCCGCAGTTCAAGCCGGCAGCGGTGATCGACCGGGCCTCGGTGAACAGGGAGATGGACCGGGGCCGCTTCTCGTTCGTGCTCGACATCCCACCGCATTTCGAGGCCGATATTCTACGCGGACGACGCCCCCGCATTCAGTTGAACATCGACGCAACGGCCGTTGCTCAGGCCGGCGTCGGGGCGGGTTACATCGAGGCGATTGTCGTGCGCGAAGTTGCCAGCTTTCTGCAGCAGCGCGGGATTGATGCAGCTGCTCCCGCCGGTACCGTGGTGCGCTCCTTTTTCAATCCAAACCTCAACAGCCTATGGTTTCAGTCCGTAAACTCGCTCATCGAGAAGATCACTCTGGTGTCCATGCTGCTGGTCGGTGCCGCAGTCATCCGCGAGCGCGAGCACGGCACGATCGAGCACCTTCTCGTCATGCCGCTGCGCCCGAGCGAAATCGCCGCCGCCAAGATTTGGGCCAATGGACTGGCCGTTCTCGCCGCCTCCGCACTGTCGCTTGCGTTGGTCGTGCGGTTCGTGCTGCAGGTGCCGATTGAGGGGTCGGTGATCCTGTTCCTGTTTGGTGCGGCACTCTATCTGTTTGCAACAACGTCGCTTGGTATCTTGATGGCAACAATTGCTAACTCGATGCCGCAGTTCGGCCTGCTGATGACCGTGGTCTTTATCAACCTGACCCTGCTGTCAGGCGCCAACTCGCCGCTGGAGACGATGCCGGAACTCCTGCAGTCCGTGCTTCAGATTTCACCCGCCGTGCACTTCGTCCAGTTCTCACAGGGTGTGATCTATCGCGGAGCAGATCTGGCGATTACCTGGCCCCATATGCTCACGCTGTTCGGCCTCGGCATAGTGTTCATGAGCTTCGCGTTGATGCGATTCAGATCAATGCTCGCCCGCCAGATGTGAGATCGTGCAGTGATCCTTTTGTCCCGGCACACTAGCTAGAGCCGGATGCTTTAAGTTGGAATCGGTTCGCAAAGCGAACCGTTCTCGACGCAAAGCTGAATCCGTCTCTAAACATTTGATGCGACGAGCATCTTTGAACCTTTGGTCAGAAGCGCCGCGCCTTGCGCGTGCTTCCGACCAAAGGTTCGATGCTCTAAAGACGATTAAATGAGGCGGGCAGCCTCGTCAGTGTGGCGCTGGGCCTCGGCGCTGGCGGCTTGCATCGGGGAAAATGGAAATGACAGGGCATTGTCATGAGCCCAAGGGCTCCACGTGCCGAGTGCCAAGGAATTTCACCCAACAGACGGATCCGGCGCGCGTTTCTACTCACCCATGACGGCACCACTGTCGCGTGGCACGCTGACATCTTGGAGAGCGTCCGTTGCCATGTTCGACATGGTCCGTTGCAGCTTGGTCATTTCCGAGATCTCTTCCTGATAGTCCGTTGCTGCCGTACGCAGGAAGCTCGAGCAGGCGTTCGCGAGTGCCTCGGGTTCCTTGGCGACGCAGATCTTCTCGGCGAACTTGGCGTCTTCTTCGAGGCGATGACCCAGGAATTCGAGGCCTTCCTTGTAGGCGTCTGCCAACTGCCGGCAATAGGCGGCATGCCACCTGAGCATCGATATGTTGGCATTAAGAACCGGATTGAGCATTGTGGTCATCAAACCGAGATTGGGCGTCAACATAGCGCCGAACATATCCGGCGGAGCGTTGCTCGTGCGACTTTCCGAAATGCTGTCGTGGTGATCTGCCATCATTCTCGCCTCTACTCATGCTGCTCGTCATTATGGCCCAACTCCTTAGCGGATTGCGCAGGGTTTACGTTGACATGTGTCAAGTGAGCCGCCGCGAAGAGCTGGCTTCACCTCGTAGTCACCAACCTGACGGCCGCGTGCGTTGGGACACGCTCGCTACAATTTCAGCTCAGCTTTGCAATACATAGGTGCCTGGGGCATCACAAAGAGAAGTCAGGCCGGCTTCCGGACTGCCTAGGGCCGGGCACGCACCACGAGCGCCGGAGTGCTGCGTCAGCCAGTCCACCCAGGCCGGCCACCACGACCCATCCGTAACCGGCGTTCGCCCAATCCAGGTATCGGGATCAACGTGGGTTTCGAGTTCGCGCTTGGTTGAAGTCTGATATGAGCGCCGGGGATGTCCCGGCTCCGATACGATGCCGGTGTTGTGTCCGCCGCTGGTCAGGACAAATGTGACATCGGTGTCGGTGAGCAGGGCGATCTTGAATACCGATCGCCACGGTGCAACGTGGTCCCGCGTCGTGGCGACGGAGAAGATCGGGGCACGGATGTCAGAAACAGTGACCGCACGCCCGTCGACCGGGAACCTTCCTTCGGCAAGGTCGTTGTTGAGAAACAGGCGCCTGAGATACGTGCTGTGCATCGCGTAGGGCAGACGTGTGCCGTCGGCATTCCAGGCCATCAAGTCGTTGATCGGTTCACGTTCACCGAACAGATAGCTCCTCACGCTGCGCGACCAGATGAGGTCCTGTGAACGCAGCAGCTGAAACGCACCCGCCATTTGCGTTGCATCGAGAAAGCCCTGTTCCCACATCAGGTCTTCGAGGAAGTGGACCTGGCTCTCATTGATGAAGAGCTGCAATTCGCCAGGTTCTGCAAAATCAATCTGCGTTGCAAGAAAAGTAATCGTCGCAATGCGCTCATCACGATCGCGTGCCATCGCTGCCGCCGCAATCGCAATCAGCGTGCCACCGAGACAGTAGCCGACCGCATGAACCTTCTGATCTGGAACTATCTTGCCGATGGCTTCCAGCGCTGCCATGACGCCCATCTCACGATAGTCGTCCATTGTCAGGTCGCGATCTTCCCGTCCGGGATTGCGCCACGAAATCATGAAGACCGTGTAGCCGCTCTCGACCAGGTATTTGACGAGCGAATTCCCGGGCGACAGATCCAGGATGTAGTACTTCATGATCCACGCGGGCGTGATCAAGATCGGCTCGGCATGAACTTGAGGAGTCAGAGGCTCGTACTGAATGAGTTCGATCAGGCGGTTGCGGTAGACGACCTTGCCGGGCGTTACTGCCACGGTCTCTCCGGGAACGAACTGCTCAGCGCCGGCAGGCGGATGTCCGCCCGATGATCGCTCAAAATCCTCGACGGCATTCTGAAGCCCGCGTACCAGGTTTTGTCCGGCCTGTTGTATAGTAGCATTGAAAAGCTGGGGGTTTGTCGCGACGAAATTTGACGGTGATAACACGTCGAGGAACTGACGCGATGCGAACTCCAGCATGCGCTCGTGCTGAGCTGATACGCCGGGGACCGTCGTGGTTGCGTTGTGCCACCATTGTTGGACCAACAGGAACGACTGAAAGTAAAATGACCACGGAGGCCCCTGCCAGTCCGGATCATCAAAGCGGTGGTCCTGCGACAAGGGCTCGATACATGGCTCGACATCGCCGGCCAGCGACTGGATCACATGCTGCTGCAGCCGAAGCCCTTTGCGGACCGCCTTTTGTGCAAGCTGAAACTGCTTTCCGGGCGCGACAGACAAATGCAGGAGCCAATCAAAATACGCTTCTGCCAGTGCCGCCGGTGATAGTCCGCCGGTCTGGCGGGCGATGGCTGCATGATGGGCACGGTCAATGACCTCGGGCAGCATTTCGGCAATGTAGGAGTTTTGCGGCTCGAACACCGGGAACGGGATCATCACCGGCCAGGACCGTGCTCGTGCCGGCGTGTCTGATGCGTCCTTTCGGTCGACAGGGCGACGGCTGTAATGGGGCGACTTGGCAGGCTGCGCACGAGCAGAATCGTGAACATCGGACGTGGCCATCTTTCTTGCTCCTTGAGGAACTTGATCGATAGAGGGTTGTTGTTGCCCCGGCGCCCTCGACGCTTCGCCAGCTGCAATAGCAGAGGTATCGCTCAGTCAATCGATGGCGCAGGGATAAATTGCGATCGAACGTCTGCAGCTCCGGTTAAGTTGAATGGCCGGCAAGTTCGTTGACATGCGTCAAGATCGATTCCGAGAAATTGCCCACGGCCTGATGCGGTGTGACGTCTGATGGCTTGATCGTCGAACCGGGTCGAACGTGATCTCGCGCATACGGGTTATTCTCGACTTGCGCAGTTGATCCGCATCAAGGCTGGAACGGCGACTGTCAAATAGGCATCGTACTTCGGTTTGAGCGATCAATCGGCTTGGGGACAAGTAGGCCCCAAGCTGATGTTTTGCGTATCGTCAGTGAACGAGCTGGGGAAATGCTATGCACATAATTCGGTTGGCCTTTCTGGTCCCGGCCATCGTCGACTTCGTCCTCGCTATCCTCACGCTGTACAGAATGATCGGGATCGCCGATGACAGTCTCGTTCCCCGAGGTCAATTTGCGAGCGTTGCGGCTTGTTGGACACTTCTCCTGCTGATGGGCTTGATGAAGCCCGTGGACCGAGCTTGGATTCTGGGACCAACAGCTCTTGTAATTGGGTGCATTGGCGTCGCTTTCTTTTTCGGCTTTATGGCGGGCACCGTTTCCGTCGCCAGGATGGTACTTGTCTTTGTGCTTTGCGGAACAATGATTTGGCTGTGTTGGGCTGGGCTCAAGTATGCGAGCAATTGCCAGAACGTTAAAGAGCGCACTTGACGCCTCTGGGCTCGACGAACTTTTCGAAGTTGGATTGATCCGCCGCTTTGTTGGATCATGCAGAAAACAGAAAGGTCAGTCCGAAGGGCTCACTTCTTTTTTGTTGCCGGAAATCCTGCTCGCATAAAGGCGACTATTTCCCAGATCTCCTTGCGGGTTAGCCTGTCTTTAAAGGCCGGCATTGCAGTGCCGAAATCCGTGCCGCCCTCGGATATTGACCACAACAAGTAAGAATCTACTGCGATCGGCCGCTGGATCAGATAGGCAAGCAATGCTGGCGACGGGGTCAGCGACTTGCCGGCAGCGCCATCACCGAGACCGGACTTGCCGTGACAGGATGCGCAATGGTCGGCGTAGCTCTTGCGGCCGGCCGCGATGACTTCCGTCGTGTCATCAACGGTTGATCGAGCTTCTTCATACTTGCGCGGCAGTCCCTCGTGCATGAAGGTCCAATGGCGTTGCATGCGTGCCCGCATGTCGGGATCACGATGGCGCCGTCCCCAACGGTGCCGACGCATCCAGCCCGGCTGCCAGTAATCGTGGTGGCGCCAGCCCGGCCCTGCCATCTGCGCAAGAGCGTTGTCGCTGGTGGCCAGGCCTATGACCAAACTTCCGCCGAGAACTGTGATTGCCGCGGCAGCGCACAGTCCGGTTGCAACTTTCCTCATGGCGAACCTCGATCGTTTGAATGGTCAGGAAAGCCAGTCTGGGCGAGAACAGCGACGCGCCGCCTTGATACACATCAAGCGCAACGTTCGGTACATATGCAGCTCAGTTATTTTCGTTCGTGTCGCTGCGAATGGATGGCCGGCTTCCGGTTGCTTTCGACCTGATTGCTTTGTTTTCGACAAACCGGAATTCACCTGGGTCTCGATGTATCGTTGGAATGGCCTGACGCGATGTTGCGCCACTCGCCGAAGCCTCATTCGCTCTTGCGTAACGAGAGAATGAAGGCCGCGAGTGCGTCGGCCTCGTTCCACGTCAGCTTATGATCAGGCATCATTGGCGGTGCGGACCGCAACCACCTGACGATCCTTTCGTGATCCTGAGCACGCCTGTCGGCAATGGCCTGAAAGCTTGGCACCCCATGGGGACCTGACTTCTCACCCTGCCCTTCATTCATATGGCACGTTGCACATAGACGTTCTGCCAGAAGGCGACCTTGTTTGACCGTTTCCGCATGGCAGGGTCCCAAAGATGCAGCGACCAGCAGTAAGCATTTGCAAATCGCACCATACCATTTGAACTTGCGCCAAAGCTGTCTGCCCGAACGGCCATTGCGTTCAGTCGAGTAAAGATCGCCGATCATCCCGAAACACCCTGCTTTCGCTGATGCCAAACCACTGTCATTGTCATGTTTGCGGGCCCGTGCCCCGCAATGGTAATACTTCATGGAACTTGCCGCTCGCGGTGAATTCGGGCGGTGCTTGGCTTTCTCGCACCGCGATGTCCTCCAGGCCGTTATCGCGAAACACTCGCTTCACCGACTGGATGACTTCTTCAAAGACAACCCCCGTCGGCGCCTCATCGGCCGGTTCGATGCGCACGTCGAATTCTCTCTCGCCGGTCTGGACCAGCTGGACGCGGCGGGCATGCTCGTGCTCCAGATCGAAGACGAGCGGCGACAGCGTCACGTCGCCCACACGAACGAGCGTCGCCTCGCGCCCTTCCACCTGGAAACTGCGGAACGGCGACCCACAGGGGCAGGGGTCCGTATAGAAACGAAGGCAGTCGCCAAGGTCATACCGGATGAAGGGTTGAACGTCGTTAGCGAGTACAGTCAGCAGCACGGTCGCCGACAGCGTGCCATCGGGAACGGGCCGCATCTTTTCGTCGACCGCTTCGAGGATGACCCAATCTTCGTTCACGTGCTGGCGCCCACGGCTGCACTCGAACGACAGCACCAGGCATTCGGTGCAGCCATAGGTATTGACAATGCCTTGTTTCAGCGACGGAAAGGCCCGGCGGACCCGCACGCGAAGATCATCGGTGAGTGTCTCGCCTCCCGTCTTAAAAAGCACCGGCTCGATCTGCAGCCGTCCGGCTTCCTTTTCCTTGGCGAGGATGGTCAGGGTGCTCGGGTAGGTCAGTATCGAGGCGATCTCCGGAATCGCGTTGAGGCGTTCCACGATCCGGCCGATCGGCTGCTCGGCCTCGATGAACGTCCAATGCCCCGCCAACCTCGGACTCAGACGACTCATCAATTTGTAGAACCCGACGCCGGCAAAATGACCGTTGCCGCCGGTTATGGACACATTCACGCCGGCCTTGCGGAGCTCTCGGTTGAGCTTCCACTGGGAGCGATCGAAGCGCGCCATTGAAATTCCATAGAAGTACTCCAGAAGGGCTGAAGGCCATACGATGACCGCCGGTTCGCCCGATGTGCCGGACGTCCGAAAAATCGCGACATTGTCGATAGGCACGCCAAGCTTCTGGATATCCCGGAGATGATCGCGGGCCCTGTCGAGGGGAAGAGAACGGATTGTCAGCCAGTCGTCGAATTCCCTCATGAGATCCGGTTTGCGGGTCACCGGCAAGTCGCGCGGTTCGACCTGGCTTGATGGACCCAAATCTGCGTAGAGCCTGCCAAACAAGGGGGAGTCGCGCCGCGCCTTTTCCACGAGTTGCCGCAAGTTGTGGAGCTGCTTGGCTTCTATTCGCTTCCGTCCACCCCAGGCTGTCCAAAGCCCGCCGGCGAAGTATCCCAAAGTTCTAAGAAGGCTGAAACGCATAGTGGCTGTCGACACCTCTCGCGGGGGGGGGGGGAATTAGTAGATTCCAGGAAACAACCTATATCGTACGCGGCTTGTGTACTCCCGATATCCTGGCAACTCTTCCTGTAGAGTCCGGTCTTCGAGTGCGGTCCTGATTACAGCGACAATCAGCGCGACCGCCAACGGTATGAGTGTCCACGCAGAGCCCAAGGCCAGCACGATGCCCGGCATTGCCAGAAGATTGCCCGCATAACCCGGGTGCCGGACGATCCGATATGGGCCGCTGTCACATACCGCATGTCCTCGGTCGGTCTGGATGCGCATCATGCTGGAGAAGAAGCGGTTCTCCGCAAAAGCCCACGCAGCGAAGGCGTAGCCAAGAGCGATCAAGACGATACCAGTGATGTTAAGCCATGTGGGGAACACAGGTGACCAGCCAAAGCGGTGATCCAGCCCCGCCACGATGACCGGCGGGTAGGCAAGAGACAATGCCATGAGCGGTGCGAGAATCTTATCCCAAGCTTTGACGTCTGGTGCGTTTAAGGATCGGGTTCGTTCTGCCATCAGCCCTGGGTGTCGCCACTCCGCCCAGATGCGCCCTCCGATACCGGCAGCAACGATGAGCAGGGAAAACATCCAGGCCTGCCACCAACGGATATCCCCTCCGCAGGCCAGTAAGATCAAAGGTATCGAAAGATGGACGATGATCACGCGAAGCCATTCGCGGGGCGCTGCCGTCTGAGCCGTGCCTGGATCGACCGTTTGCGATTGCATGTGGTTTCTCCGTTTCGAGTGACCGGGCCCGTAGGTGACCTGCTACAACCGCTTCAACCGATGGCGCCGGGAGCCCGGGTAATCATCCATCGCGATCGCCTCGACAAGTGCGCCGGCCGGGCCTCGTCTTGGCTCAAGCCGCGATTCTCCAGGCCCTGATACAGAGCGCAACTCAGCTCCAAGTGTCGAACCATGATGTTTGCGGAGGCGACATGGTGGGGGCGTCTGGGCGCCAGATGCATGAACGCGCACAAGCCGCTCATTTGCTCCTGGTTCGGGCCGGGGCAAGTTCATTAACTGGAGCGTCCCGTGTAAACCATGAGGTTTGAAGATAATCGCTTCCATGTGTATTTTCCCGAACCCAAATTTCCGGTTCGCAGGTTACATGTCTGGAACCCACCAGTAATTGCTTAGGATCAAAGGCAGTCTCCAGGCCACTTTGCGCGCAGTGATGGTTTGGGAGTTCCCTTGGAAATTCTTTAGAAGCCAATGCGAGGTTGCTGGCGGGTCGGGAGTTCTAGGTTGTTGATCATAAATAACGAGTGCATTTCCCTCGGCTCCACCATCTTGGAATCTCCTCCGCAATTCTTGCTTAACACCTTGAACGGCAAGGTTGTTTTTGGTGTTCGATAACCCTCGTTCCGGCGGTCATTCAGAACCATGGCAGAATCCGAACTCGCTACTCCAACCGGCTTTGTCTAAAGCGTGTTGCATAAAATGCACCTCGCTTTGGCGTTGTCTGCGCTCACAGCTATTCCTCCCTGCGGTCGGGCCTCCGCGGGGGCGGCGCTCAGCGCCGGGTCGCGTTCGCGACCTTGGACGGTGAATTCGATTGAGTACGACACGCTTTAACGCTGCGATGTTTGCCAAGACGGATTGATCCAAGGTTTAGAGTTGTCGGACGGTAAAGGCTGGCGGGCGAGGATGTGATCCGATGCCTTTTCTCCAACCATAATAGAGGGTGCATTGAGGTTGCCGTTCGTTATCCGTGGAAAGATCGAACTGTCGGCAACACGCAAAGCTTCGACGCCAATTACACGCGTCTCGCTGTCGACAACGGCCTCAGGATCGCTCCTCTGCCCCATGCGGACGGTACCACAAGGATGATAGGCACTCTCGACGTTGCTGCGCACGAAGTCGTCGAGTTCGTCATCCGATTGCATTTCGTTGCCAGGCTGGATCTCATGTCTAGTGAACGGCTTGAACGCATCTTGTGCAAATATTTCACGTGTCAGGCGGATGCATTTCCGGAAATCCGCCCAGTCCTTCTCATCCGACATGTAGTTGAACAGAATGCGCGGCGGATCGTGAGCATCGGGTGAACGCAGGGTCACACTCCCGCGTGAGGGGCTGCGCATTGGCCCGACGTGTGCCTGGAAACCATGCCCCTCTGCGGCCGCAGCGCCGTCATAGCGAACCGCAAAGGGAAGAAAGTGGTACTGGATGTCAGGATAGGCCACGCCGGCACCACTGCGAACGAAAGCGGCGCTCTCAAACTGGTTGCTGGCGCCTGGACCTGTCTTGGTCAGCAACCAACGCGCTCCGACGTAGGCCTTGCCGAGGAGGTTCCAGTAGCGGAATAGCGTAACCGGTTGGGATGCCGCCATCTGGATGTAGACTTCAAGGTGATCCTGCAGGTTGCGGCCAACGCCGGGACGATCAGCAACAACCGTGATGCCATGCTCCGCCAAATGTCCGGCCGGCCCTATTCCGGAAAGAAGCAGCAGCTTCGGTGAATTTATTGATGAGGCAGCCAGGATCACTTCGCGCTCAGCGCCTATGATTTCGACATTCCCGCCCCGCTCGACCTCTACACCAACAGCGCGTCCATCCTTTATGACAACTTTGCGTGCAAATGCCCTGACAAGACTGCAGTTCTGCAACTGCAAAGCAGGCCGCAAGTATGCACTGGCGGCTGACCAGCGCCGTCCCTGCCATACAGTCATGTCAAAAGGGCCGAATCCTTCCTGCTGTTGGCCATTGTAGTCGTTGGTTACAGCATATCCGGCCTGGCGACCGGCTTCCACGAATGCACGGACGAGAGGGTTGTCACGCGTGCCTCGCGTGACATGCAGAGGGCCACCGCGACCGCGCCACTCGGGATCGCCGCCGTGACCGCCATCGTGCCAGTCTTCCATCCTCTTGAAATAGGGCAGAACGTCGGAGTAGCCCCAGCCGCGGGCGCCGCTCTCGCGCCAATAGTCATAGTCATGGGCGTGACCGCGCACGTAGATCATGCCGTTTATGGACGATGACCCGCCGATGACCTTGCCGCGGGGCGTTGCCAGGCGACGTCCGCCAAGATGCGGTTCCGGCTCCGTCCGGTAACGCCAATCATACCTGGGCATGTTCATCGGGTAGCTTAGTGCGCCGGGCATCTGGATGAGCGGACCGCGGTCGCTTCCACCGTGTTCGATGACGAGAACGCGTCTGCCGGCCTCAGCCAATCGATAGGCAATGGCGCATCCGGCACTGCCTGCCCCGACGATGACGAAGTCCGCCTGCATCGCGTGTTATCTCCGGGTGCTCTTGGGGCAACGTTGGGCATCTTCGAGGACGTTCAGATCCTTGTGATTACGCATGTGGTGCTCACTTTCCCGCTGCAACGGCTGATAGTCCCACGGTTACCCGTCCTCAGATTTTCAATTTGAACCCAGGGTACAAATGCGTGATGTTCGAGCCAATGTCCAACCCGCAGCCAGACCGGAGATGGTGAAGACATGAACGACCTTGCTCTCGAAGCTGATGGCCGTGCCATCGCCATCAGCTGGCCCGACGAAACACTGAGATTTCATGCCGTGTGGCTGCGCGACAATGCACCTGATGCGCAAACCCGCTCACCGGCAAACGGGCAACGGTTGATCACGCTCAGCGACATTCCAAGGGATACGCGGATCGCTTCCGCCAACATCGTCGCCGACCGGCTGCAGATCACCTTTTCACCGGAAGCCAAGACGGTCGACTACAGTATGAGCTGGCTCCGGGAAAACGCCTACGACCGAGATGGTGCAACCACAAAGGGCTGGACAGCGGCGGGCGTTGAGACTTGGGACGGCGGCCTGGACCTCGATGTGGTAGCCGGCGAATTCACGCAGGTCTCATCGGACCGTCGGGCACTGGCAGTCTGGCTGGCCGGCGTCGCCCGGTATGGTTTCGGCAAATTGTCGAACGGCCCGGTCGCCGATCAAGCCCTGTTCCAGGTCGTGGACCTCTTCGGCTACGTGCGCGAGACAAACTATGGACGCCACTTCGAGGTGCGCACCGAGGTCAATCCGACCAATCTTGCTTATACCGGTTTGGGTCTGCAGGCCCACACCGACAACCCCTATCGCGATCCCGTACCCACCGTGCAGGTGCTCTACTGCCTTGAAAGTTCGGCTGCCGGCGGTGAAAACATGGTGGTCGACGGATTTCGCGTGGCACAGCGATTGCGCGACGAACGGGCCGAATGGTTCGACGTGCTGTCCAGCCACTGCGGCCGGTTTGAGTATGCGGGAACGAACGGCGTCATATTGCGATCGCGCCGCCCGATGATCGAACTGGCACCGGACGGTGAGTTGATCGCGGTGCGCTTCAACAATCGCTCGGCCGCGGTCGTCACGGACGTGCCGTTCGACAAGATGGAAGCCTACTATGCCGCCTATCGGCGCATGGCCGAGATCATCGATGACCCGTCAATGGAGGTCACATTCCGGCTGGAGCCGGGTGAATGTTTTGTCGTTGACAACACACGCGTGCTGCACGCACGAAAGGCCTACTCGGGAACGGGCACGCGCTGGCTGCAGGGATGTTATGCCGACAAAGACGGCCTGCTCTCGAGACTCTCAGCACTACAGTTCGAAACAGTGGAGGCAGCCGAATGACCAAATCCGGTGATGTCGCCCTCACCCGCGAGAATATCGTCGACTTCCTGGCGGACATTTTCGAACGGCGCGGTGGTGAGGAATACCTCGGCGAGCCGGTGACCATGGCCGAGCACATGCTGCAAGGGGCAACGCTTGCAGAGCAGGCCGGGCAGGAAGATGCGATCATCGTCGCCGCGCTGCTCCACGACATCGGCCATTTCACAAGCGAGTTCGGCACCTTCAGCATGGATGACACCGAAGACCGCTATCATGAAGACGCCGGTGCCGCGGTTCTCGAGCAGTTCTTTCCAGCGATCGTCACGGACTGTGTTCGCTATCACGTTGCGGCCAAGCGCTATCTTTGTGCCACCCGTCCTGAATATCTCGAACGCCTTTCGGCAGCATCCGTTCACTCACTGAACCTGCAAGGCGGGCCGATGAGCGCCGAGGAAGTGTCCGAGTTCGAGAAGAACCCAAATCTCGAACGGATCATCCAGGTGCGCTACCTCGATGATGCAGGCAAGCGCGCCGATATGACAACGCCGCCATTTTCGCACTTCGCGCCACTGGTCCAGCGTCTCGTCGACCGGCACTGTGAGGAGACGGCATGAACAGTCCGCAGTACATATTCGAGGCCAGCAGCAAACCGTCCTTGCCGTGGCACGAGGTACCGCTGATCCGGGCAACCGAGGACAGCGTCAAGGGCTACGGCTGCCTGGTTGATGATCCCGAAGGCTTCGAAATCGAGATCGTGCGCTGGCCGGCACAAGGCTGGCGGCCGGTCGACGAGGATACCGGTGACGAGGCCGGCTGGGTTGAAGGGATATTTCGCGGCGATTGGCACGGCGATGTTCTCTTCGGCGAGAACGAAGCCGTGAACGGCCGCTATGTCCTCGGCTGGTCCACGGATCCACAAAAGGCGGCAAGCGATCGCCAGACCGTGCCGCGCGATCAGGTGCTGCTTTGGCACATGAACTATCATCCCGACGGCGGTCAGTTGTTCTTCCCGCTGGACAACAGGCCGTTCATCATCCCCGCCGCCCTGCCGGGTGACAATCTCACGCCCGACAAGGTCGTCGCATTCTGGTGTGACGGCTCGCGTGGGCTCTACATCCACCCGAACATCTGGCACGAAGGAATTTTCCCCGTACAGGATCGCCAGCGCTTCCAGGACCGCCAGGGCCGCGTTCACGCCCGCGTCAGCTGCGACATCGGCCGGGAGTTCGGTGTTTATCTCGCGTGTCCGCTGAGAGAGGACAAGATCAAGGATATGTAACTTTAGCTCAGGAGTTCCGGAATGCGCTCGATGCTCTCTAAGCAGTAGTCCGAGTATGGTTCGAGTTCAGCCCGTGTTCCGGTCCCGGTCAGCACAGCAATTCTCAAGCCTGCTCCTCCGGCTTCTCCCATCGTCATGTCGTGATGATTGTCGCCAACGACGGCCGCTTCAGAGGGACTGCAGCCGACAACTTCACAAAATGCCGTGAACATTCCCGGGCCGGGTTTGGCGCCAAAGCCACTGTCATATCCGGCGGCAAAATCGAGGTGCCCGGTCAACTCGTGCCGTCTGGCAAGGGCGTCGACAGCGGCCCTGCTGTCACTGCTTGCAATTCCCAGCACAAACCCACGCCCCTTCAGTTTCGCGAATAGTGCCGCGAGATCGGTAACCGGCACGGCGCTCGCCATGCCGCGGGCGAATATCTCATCAATCGCCTTGGTCAATTCGGCAACGTCAGTCCCGCCCACTTGTTTGCTCCAGAGAGTCGCAATCTCGAAGGCGGTGCCTGCAGCGAGCACGCTGTTTGCCAGAACCCTCTGAGATGCCGCGTCCCAACCACCGATCGCGAGCAGTCGATCTGCCAGTTCGGGGTCACCGCCGGCGGCCAGCAGGGCAGCGTTGCGATTGATCGGCAGCCAGGTGCGGTGATAGTCGATCAAGGTACCGTCCTTGTCGAACAGGATTGCGGAGATCGTCATTGTTTCACCGGATCCAATTTCGTTCGCGGTTGTGACGGATTGCAGTCAACGACTTCACCGTGTTCTTGCAGACTCCAGGCCTCCACGCCAGCTTCGATCTAGCCCGATGCAAATTGATCGCCCGTCGCTCCAGGTCACAGACACATAAATCCCGGAACATCTTGTGAGCCAATTTGCTTCGCCGACTGACGGACACAGTCATCAGGTTTCCTGGTGAATTGTCATCAATGACGAGTAGACGATAGGCGTTCGTGATCTTTTGTGATTTCTTGAGGTTCCCCGAAACGTCGGTTGGAGATCGTGCCATGGTGGCGCAACTGCCCGGTCACGCGCGCGTCGTAATCATCGGCGGCGGCATTGTTGGCTGTTCGATTGCTTATCATCTGAGCAAGCACGGTTGGTCCGACGTTGTCCTGCTCGAGCAAGGCCGCCTTTCGGGTGGAACAACCTGGCACGCGGCAGGGCTCGTCGGGCAATTGCGCGCGCACCAGAACATGACCAAGCTGATCCAGTACTCGACCGGGCTGTACAGTCGCCTAGAAGAGGAGACGGGGCAGGCGACGGGCTGGAAACAGTGTGGCTCATTGACGGTTGCGCGCACCGAGGAACGCATGATCCTGCTCAGGCGCATTGCTGCTGCAGCGCGTGCGCAAGGTGTCGAATGCGCGCTTCTGTCTCCGTCCGAGGCACACGAGAAATGGCCACTGCTGGAAAGCGGGGATCTGGTCGGTGCCGCATGGTTGCCGGGCGACGGCAAGGCCAATCCGGCTGACATAACGCAGGCACTCGCCAAGAGCGCGCGCAGCGGTGGCGCGCGCATTGTCGAAGGCGTCCGCGTGACGTCATTCGACATCGCCGATGCGCGCGTAACCGGTGTCGTGACGGACCAAGGCAAGATCTCGGCTGAGTTCGTCGTCATCGCCGGCGGACAATGGTCGAGGCAGCTGGCACTGAAGGCCGGCGTGACGGTGCCGCTGCACTCGTGCGAGCACATGTATATCGTTACCGAGCGCATCGACGGTGTTGAACCCGACCTGCCCTGTCTGCGCGATCCCGACGGATACATCTATTTTAAGGAAGAGGTCGGCGGCCTGCTCATGGGCGGCTTCGAGCCCAAAGCCAAACCATGGCTGACGGAGGTGCCCGACGACTTCGAATTCGGCATGCTACCCGACGACTGGGACCAGTTCGAAATCCTGATGAAACACGCGATCGAGCGCGTGCCGGCGCTTGAAAACGCCCAAGTCAAACAATTCATGAACGGGCCTGAGAGTTTCACGGCCGACAACAACTACATTCTCGGCGAAGCGCCCCAGGTCAGAAACCTGTTCGTTGCCGCCGGCTTCAATTCAACCGGTATCGCATCGGCCGGAGGTGCCGGCTGGGCAATCGCTGACTGGATCGTCTCGGGCGAGCCGCAGCTCGATCTCTGGCCCGTGGACATCCGGCGTTTTGCGGAATTCAACAGCAACGAAATCTGGCTTCGTGACCGGGTCAGCGAGGTGCTGGGCCTGCATTACATGATGCCTTGGCCGAATCGCGAACTCGAGACGGCGAGGCCGTTTCGCCGCTCACCTCTCTTTGACAGGTTGGACGCGAAAGGCGTGATCTGGGGCTCGAAGATGGGTTGGGAACGGCCCAACGTGTTCGTGCCGAAGGGGCAAAGGGCAGAGATCGAGTACGGCTGGGATCGCCAGAACTGGTTCGATTGGCATTGTGATGAGCAGCATGCAGCGCGCAACGGCGTTTGCATCTTCGATATGTCGTCCTTCGCCAAGTTCCTGATCCAGGGTGCAGATGCTGAAGCCGAACTCAATCGTCTCTGCGCCAACGATCTCTCTGTCGAACCCGGAACAAGCGTCTATACCGGTCTGCTGAATGCACGCGGCGGCTATGAGAGTGACGTGACCGTCGCGCGGCTGTCCCAGTCAGAATTCCTGATGCTGTCCGGCACGGCACAGGCCGTTCGTGACCCGGAATGGATCCGGCGCAACCTGCGGCCGGGATCGGCTGTTTCCCTAGCGGATGTGACATCGGCCTATTCAGTGATCTCGGTCATGGGGCCACATTCCCGTGCACTGCTCAGCCGCGTTTCAGGGGCCGATCTCAGCGCTGAATGCTTTCCGTTTGCTGCCGTGCGGCCGATCAATATCGGCTACGCACGCGTCCTTGCCTGTCGGCGCACCTATGTCGGCGAGCTCGGTTGGGAACTCTATGTATCGACCGAATTTGCCGCCGGTGTTTACGACAGGCTGTTCGATGCCGGCACTGAATTCGGACTTCGCGACGGCGGCTATTATGCAATTGAAGGCATGCGCCTCGAAAAGGGTTATCGGGCGTGGGGACGCGAGCTGACGCCGGACTACAATCCCTATGAGGCTGGCCTTGGCTTTGCAGCAAGGCTCGACAAGGAATGCGATTTTCTGGGTCGCTCGGCATTGCTCGATGCACGCCGCCAGCCACCCGCGCAGCGATGCCTGTCATTTGTAGCTGTTCCGGGCGATGCACCGCTGGCACACGGTGGTGAGGCGATCCTCGTTGATGGCCGGCCGGCCGGCGAGGTAGTGTCGGCAGCATTCGGGGCAACGCTGGATCGCGTCGTCATGCTTGGCTACGTCGCCACTGGTGGTGAGGTCGTCAACGATGCCTGGATCGCCGAGCGCCGGTTCGAAGTCGATATTGCGGGCACCGCGATCCCGATTACCGCGACCGTGCGGGCACCGTTCGATCCGGCCGACGACAGACTGAAGTGACCACGGCCGGATCGGGCCAAAAGGCAGATGTTCGCAGGATCTGAATGTTTTCCCGACGGCCTGAAGTCCCACTCCGACGCCCCACCTGGTCGTGAGATATGCGGCCTAGGTCACAAACTCATAATTCTTGCGTCATTGGCGCCGAAATGGCCAAGAAGTGCCAGGCGCGGGATGCAGGGCGGGCTGGATGCCCGTGCAAATCCCGCAACGTAGCAGTTCGCCGCGCCATTTCGGCGTCCGCAGGATGTGGCCAATTTGCTTCGCTGCGGCGTCGCAAGGCTTTGAAGATGAACCACATCTCCCGCAGCCTTGCTCCTGCCAGCGAAGCAAATTGACTCACACCAATGACGCAAGAATTATGAGTTTGTGACCTAACTCTGCGGCTCGACTGCGACTTCGTTATCCGTCTGATCATCGGGCGCTTTATCTTGCTCGCCTACGCGCAACCGGGTCTTGGACAGTTCGCCGACAGCTTCGAGGATGGGATAGGCAACGGATGTCAGATGCGAATTGATCCGCTTGAGATCGCGCAGGATGTCGATGTGGATCGAACTCGTCTCGATCGAGTCGGTCCGGCCGGATCGCAGTCTCGCAAAGTGCCGTTCAGCAGCTTCGAACTCCCTGTCGCGCATCAACGTCTTCTCATTCAAGAGCTTACGTGCCAGCGCCACGTCTCGGGTCGCAAATACGTTCAAGGCCAGTTGGAAATTGTCGACAACCTTGCCATGGAATTCGGTGATCTCTTCAAGGCCTTCTGCAGAGAACGAATAACGGTTCTTGATCCGCTTGGTGGCTAGCTCCATCAAATTCTTGTCGACAATATCGCCAATGTGCTCGAGGTTAGTGGTGAACGAGAGGACTTCGTCGTAACGCAGGGACTCCTGCTCATCCATCTCGGCTTTCGACGCGCGAATGAGATAGTGTTTGATCGCGTCATAAAGTGTGTCGACCGTATCGTCGAGTTTCTCGACCTGCTTGACCATGCGGTTGTCGTTACCCGTGATCGCGGGTAGCGAACGGCGCATCATGTCGACAACAACATCACCGAGATGGAGCGTTTCGCGTATGGCACAACCAAGTGCCTCCGATGGCGTTTCGAGCACACTTGGATCGAGATGCATCGGCTTGCTGGTATCGGCCTCGATCGGCGGCGCCTTCAGCAATATCGTCGTCAGCCTGGCCAGCGGGCCGAGCAGCGGCATGAAAACCAGGGCAACGGTAATGTTGAACAACATGTGAAACAGCAGAACCAATACCCCTGCATCAGCACCGACCCACTCGATGCCGGCAGAGATTGGCGATACAAACGGCAGCAACACCAGCGCCACGCTCAAACGCGCCAGCAGGTTTCCGAGAGGCACGCGACGCGCGACAATTGGTGATCCGGATAATGCCGTGAGCGGTGCGATCGCACCGCCGACGTTGGCGCCGATGACGAGAGCAACTGCAAGATTGATCGAGATGCTGCCGCTACCAGCAAGCAGCATGATGAACAACACCATTGCCAGGCTTGAATGCGCAAGCCAGGTCAGCACTACACCAACCAAGGCTGCGATCACGATTTCGTTCGCCAGCGCCTGAAACAATGGCGCAAGAGTTGTGCTTTCGCGAATGGCAAGCGTCACAACGCCTAGCGTCTGGAGCGCAAGCAACAACATGCCAAGCCCCATCAGGATGCGCCCGATGTGCTTCATCTTGTCGGACAGATCGATGCTGAAAATCACAAATCCGGCGAACATCGCCGCCGACCATAGCCATTTGATATCGAATGAAAAAACTTGTGCGACCAATGTCGTGCCGACATCCGCGCCCAACATGATTGCAAGGGCGGGTTCGAGCGGTATCAGGCCGCGTCCGGCGAACGAGGCGATCAAAAGAGCCGTCGCTGTCGAGCTTTGCAGGACAGCGGTAACACCGATGCCGGTGCCGAACGCAGTCAGGCGATTTTCCGACGCCTGCCAAAGCAACGAACGAAGTTGCGAACCGAACGCCCGTGTCATGCCCGTCCGCACCATGCGGACACCCCACAACATCAGCGCGACACCACCGAGTAATGTGAGAAGGACCTGACCTGCGGCCATTGCGCTTGGTGCTCCTGCAATGAATTTGGCAATCGTCGCGGCAGGCAATCCGGCTCATCAATCAGTCGCGGCCAGCCACTGCGGCTTCGTGCATGTATGCTTACGACAGCATGGCAGCTTACTCATAGCTGAGGTTATTTGTGGTCTTAGTTTGCAATTTGTGCCTTTGCAATATTCGGCCTCGCGCTCTTGGACGACAACCAGTCGTTGGCAATCGAGACCCGAAGTGCTGTTTCAAGAAACCTATTGATCAGCGAAACGTGCCTGCGCTCATGGCGGCATATGACGAATTCGGAGACGGAGACATCGACGCTTGCAAGCTTGACTGAGCGAAGACGCGGATCATTGACTGCCTCGCTGGCAAAGACGATCCCTACTCCCAACCCGGCTGCGATCGCTTCGTTGATCGCCTCGCGCGTCGCCACTTCGATGATCTGGCCCATGGCGATACCGGAAGCGCTGATCCGGGCCTGAGTCACTTCCCGGGTAATCGACCCGCGCTCGCGAACAATCAGATCGCGCCCTTCGAGATCCTTGAGTTTGACGCGCTTCTTTCGAGCCAGCGGATCTTGCACGCCCGTTACCAGGACGAGTTCGTCGACACGTATGCGCGACGAATACAGGCGATGATCACTGACGGACTTCGCCATGACGCCAACGTCTACCTCGTCATTGAGAACATGATCTATCACTTTGGCCGAGTTCTCAGTCTTGAGAGAGAAGCTGAATGTTGACGTCTGCCGCTTGAGTTCCGCCAGGATTGGAATGACGTGGATGGCGCTGTCCGCACTTATTCTGAGATGGCCCTGCAGGCCGACCTTCTGATTGCGCAGCACCGCACCGACATCATCCATTGCCGACGAGAGCCGGGTTGTCGCCTCGAACAATTCCTCGCCGTGCGGGGTCAATTCGATACGGCGGCCAATGCGCTCGAACAGCGGCACGCCGGCAGCCCTTTCCATGCTGCGGACCTGCGCAGACAGCGTTGGCTGGCTGACACCGGACAACCGGGCAGCGAGCGTAAAACTGCCGGCAACCGCAACACGGTGGAACGCCAAAACATGGGTCAGGTTCATTCGCTATCCATAGATGCAATCTATCTGAGCCATTGAAAGCGTATATTAGACACATGGATATCGGATTGCTAGCGTTGTGCGCAATCCAAGCAACCCAACTTCCGGAGTTCACTGTATGACGAGCATTCAACGCGGCAGCTCAGAAACCGGCGATGCTCTCTTACTGACGCCGGGACCGCTGACCACTTCGAAGACCGTAAAGTCTGTCATGGTGCACGATTGGGGTTCGCGGGATGCGGATTTCGTACGCATAAACGGCGAAGTGCTCCGGGACCTGCCCAAGATCATAAATGCTGAGGACAGCCATGTGGCTGTGCCGATGCAGGGCTCCGGCACGTTCGCGGTCGAAGCAATGCTGACGACGTTCGTGCCACAAGACGGTAAGTGCCTGCTGCTGATCAATGGCGCTTACGGTCAGCGCGCCCGAAAAATCCTCGAAATCGCTGGGCGGGGAGCAAGCGTTCTCGAAACACCGGAAGACACCCCTCCAGATGTCCAGGCACTCGATCGCGCGCTTGCTTCCGACAAGGACATTAGCCACGTCTTTGCCGTTCACTGCGAAACGACAAGCGGCATCCTCAATCCAATTGCAGAAATCGGAGAAGTCGTGGAGCGCCACGGCCGCGCATTTCTGATCGATGCAATGAGTGCGTTTGGCGCGTTGGAGCTCGATGCATCCAAGATAAGGTGCGATGCCGTGGCCGCCTCCTCGAATAAATGCATCGAGGGTGTGCCAGGCCTTGGCTTTGTCCTCTGCCGGCGCGAGGCATTGAGTAATACCAAGGGCAATGCGACGACGCTCGTTCTCGATCTTTACGACCAATGGCAGGGTTTCGAGGCGAACGGCCAGTATCGCTTCACGCCGCCGATCCACGTCATCATTGCCTTCCACCGCGCGCTAGAAGAGTTCTTCGCCGAAGGTGGACAGCCGGGACGTGGCCGCCGCTACAGTGACAACGCGCGGGAGCTGATCGACGGCATGCGTGAGCTTGGCTTCACGCCATTGCTGCGGGCCGATCTTCAGGCGCCGATCATCGTGACGTTCCACATGCCGAAGCATCCCCGCTTCGTCTTCCAAGAGTTTTACGATCGTCTCAAGGACCTCGGATACGTGATCTATCCGGGCAAGCTGACAGTGGCCGACAGCTTCAGGATCGGTTGCATCGGGCGCCTCGACCAGTCACACATGAGGCAGGCACTCGCCGCGGTGCGCGGCGTACTCGAGGAAATGGGTGTACGCGATTTGAGATCGGCGGCCTGATCGCACAAGTTCAAGATTGGGAACTAGATGGTGAGCAACACGCAAGAAACCGCAACGTTCGAGTGCAACGGGAGAACCTATCGCAAGCCGCTGAAGCCGACGATCGTCGTCTGCATCGACGGTTCGGAGCCGGGCTACATCGAGGCGACGATTGCAGAAGGTCGTGCGCCGAATTTCAAGCGCATCGTGCAGAGCGGCGCCAATCTGCTGGCCCATTCTGTTGTTCCGAGCTTCACCAATCCCAACAACATGTCGATCATCACAGGTCGCCCACCGGCCGTTCACGGCATCGCCGGCAATTATTTCTTCGATCCGGCGAGCGGCGAAGAAGTGATGATGAATGACGCCAAGTTTCTCCGCGTGCCAACGATCATGAAGGCGTTTCACGATGCCGGAGGGCGCGTTGCTGTCGTCACCGCCAAGGACAAACTGCGCAGCCTGCTGTGCAAGGATATCGATTTCGGCTCGGGACGTGCCGTCGGCTTCTCGTCAGAAAGAGCCGACCAGGTCACCATCCAGGACAACGGCATCGAGAATGCCGTCGATCTCGTCGGCATGGCCGTGCCTGATGTTTATTCATCCGAACTCTCGGAGTTCGTGTTCGCCGCCGGCGTCAAGCTGCTCGCCACCTGCAAGCCCGAGCTCATGTACCTGTCGACGACCGACTATATCCAGCACAAGGCGGCGCCCGGATCTCAGATCGCGAACGACTTCTACGCCATGATGGATCGATACGTCGGCGAACTGGATGCGGCCGGCGCCAATCTCGTGCTGACGGCGGACCACGGCATGAACGACAAGTATCGGCCGGACAAGACGCCCAATGTTGTCTACCTGCAGGAGTTGTTCGATCAATGGCTCGGCAAGGGTGTCGATGCAGGAGGCGCGCGCGTCATACTGCCGATCACGGACCCCTATGTCGTCCACCATGGTGCACTTGGCTCCTTTGCCACTGTCTATTTGCCGGCTGATGCCGAACCGGCGGACATGGCCAAGCGCCTGCTGGCCATTGACGGTATCGACCTCGCGATCGGGCAATCTGAGGCCTGCGAGCGCTTCGAACTGCCGCCGGACCGCATTGGCGATCTCGTTGTGGTCTCCACGAAACATGCCGTGCTCGGCACGTCAGAAGCGCGCCACGATCTGTCGGGTCTGGGTGAGCCACTGCGCTCGCACGGTGGTACAACCGAACAAGTCGTGCCGCTGATCTCGAACCGCCCCGTCGCCATGCAGAACGATCGACAATTACGCAACTTCGACGCATTCGACGTTGCCCTAAACCAAATCAGCTGAGGCAATGATCATGCAGGAAAGAGTAACCGACACGGGCCTGCCGACCGGTGCACATGAACAAATGCGGATCGGCGGCAAACTGGTTGATTCCGACGACCGGCTGGCCGTGCAAAATCCCTACACAGGTGAAACCGTCGCAACGGTTGCCGCGGCAAATCCCGCTCAGGTGGCCGAAGCATTTCAGATGGCAAACGGCTATCAGCCCAAACTCAGCCGCTACGATCGCCAGAAGATCCTGTTTCGGACGGCAGAGATTCTGGAGCGGCGCAAACAGGAAATCGCACGGCTGATCACGGCCGAGTCCGGGTTGTGCATGAAGGATTCTTTGTACGAAGTCGGTCGTGCCTACGACGTCTATACGCTTGCGGCCCAGATGGCGATTCGCGATGACAGCGAGGTCTACTCGTGTGATATCACGCCGCAAGGCAAGGCGCGCCGAATCTATACCTCGCGCACGCCCGTGCTCGGCGTAGTGTCGGCGATCACGCCATTCAATCATCCCCTGAACATGATCAGCCACAAGATCGCGCCGGCGATCGCAACCAACAATTGCGTCGTCGCAAAGCCGACGGAATTGACCCCGCTCACCTGTCTGCTGCTGGCCGACGTGCTCTACGAGGCCGGGCTGCCGCCGGAAATGTTTTCTGTCGTCACGGGCAACCCCTCGACAATGGGCGACGCCATGATCGTCGATCCACATGCAGATGTCGTAACGTTCACCGGCTCGGTCGCCGTCGGCAAATACATAGCGGAAAAGGCCGGCTATAAACGATTGGTCTTAGAACTCGGCGGCAATGATCCCCTCATCGTTCTCGAGGACCTCAGCGACGATGATCTCGACAAGGCGGCCCAACTGGCCGTCGCGGGCGCAACGAAGAATTCGGGTCAACGCTGCACGGCGGTGAAACGGATCCTGTGCGTGGAGAAGCTCGCGGACAAGTTCGCCGAGCGCGTCGTCCATCACACAAGCGCAATCAAGGCCGGTGATCCGGCGGATCCCGACACCGACGTTGGAACGGTCATCCACGAGAAGGCCGCTCGCCTCTTTGAGGGACGTGTCGGGGACGCTTGCGAGAAGGGTGCGAAGGTGCGGCACGGCGCGCCGCGCGACGGTGCCCTGTTTCCGCCGACGGTCGTCGATCACGTCCCCTATGACTGCGAACTCGTGCATGAGGAGACGTTCGGCCCCGTCGTTCCCATCATCCGTGTTCCCGCAGACCACGACGAGATCATGCGGATTTCGAATTCAACGGCATTCGGCTTGTCGGCCGGTGTGTGCACCAACCGGATCGATACGGCGACCAAATTCATCAATGGCCTGAATGTCGGCACGGTAAATATCTGGGAAGTGCCCGGCTACCGTATCGAGCTGTCGCCGTTCGGCGGCATCAAGGATTCAGGACTTGGCTATAAGGAAGGGGTTTGGGAGGCGATGAAGAGCTACACCAATGTGAAGACCTACTCCTTGCCCTGGCCGGTTTGAGCGTCGCGGCATATGGCGCGGCTCGCTCGGCAACGGATGCTAGGTGACAGCCGATCCCAAGCGATTTGATCCGCCGCAGGTCGATATGGTTCTCGATAGTTGCGCGCTTGGCGCATATAACCCCTACTAGGCACTACCGGATGACTATAGGATCAACACAACTTCGGAGGTGACACCAAGCCCACAACTAAGGGGTTAGTTGAGTGCGCTGCTTCATCTGGGGCAGGCACGATCGTTTCCAAGAATTGGGAGGAAAACAAATGCAAAGACTATCTTTGACCGGTCTCGCCGCAGCGATGGTGTTTTCCGGACTAACAGCGCTTCCGGCGATGTCGGCCTCGGAACTGACGGTTTATACCGCGGTCGAAGCTGAAGACCTGAAAAAGTATGCCGCCGAATTCAACAAGGTGCACCCGGACATCAAGATCAACTGGGTCCGTGATTCCACCGGCATCGTGACGGCAAAGCTGCTGGCAGAGAAGAACAACCCGAAAGCCGACGTTGTCTGGGGGCTTGCTGCAACGAGCCTCATGCTGCTCGGCGGTGAAGGTATGTTGCAGCCTTATGCACCAAAGGGCCTGGACAAGCTTGACAGCAAGTTCCGTGATGCCGCCAATCCGCCGTCGTGGACAGGCATGGACGCCTGGGTCGCCTCGATCTGCTACAACACGGTCGAAGGCAAAAGGAACAACGTACCGGCGCCGGCCTCGTGGAAGGATCTGTTGAAGCCTGTCTACAAGGGCCACGTGATCATGCCGAATCCGAACTCGTCGGGCACCGGTTTCCTCGACGTGTCGTCTTGGCTGCAATTGTTCGGTGAGGATGGCGGCTGGCAATTCATGGACGGCCTGCACCAGAACATCTCGCGCTACACGCACTCCGGCTCGAAGCCGTGCAAGCTTGCCGCATCCGGCGAGACGACGATTGGCATTTCGTTCGCATTCCGCGGCGCCAAGTCCAAGGCGGCGGGCGCTCCTCTCGAGATCATCGTGCCGTCAGAAGGCATTGGCTGGGACATGGAGGCAACCGCCATCGTCAAGGGTACCAAGAAGCTCGATGCCGCTAAAAAGCTCGTCGATTTCTCGGTGACGCGTGAAGCCAACGTCATGTACAACAAGGGCTACGCGGTCGTCGCAATTCCCGGCGTGGCAAAGCCTGTAAAGCACTTCCCACCGAACATCGAAAAAGCGATGATAAAGAATGATTTCGCGTGGGCGGCCAAGAACCGCAAGGCAATTCTGGCCGAATGGCAGAAGCGCTACGACTCCAAATCAGAGCCGAAGAAGTAAGCCGCACACAGCTCACGTTACGCGAGCACGCAACGTCCCGCCCGGCATCTACCGGGCGGGACGTTGTCAATGATCCGGTGCGCAAATACACTCAGAGACACACCCAGGATACACCGACAAGGCGCAGGTATCGGGCATGCACGAGTCTGACACACGAACTCAACCCTATCTGCGCATCAGCGATCTAAGCAAAAAATTCGGCAACTTCACTGCTCTCAAGAACATTTCACTTGCCGTCGATGAGGGCGAGTTCGTCTGTTTCCTGGGCCCATCCGGGTGCGGGAAGACGACGTTGTTGCGCATCATCGCAGGCCTCGACATACAGACCACCGGATCGATCGAGCAGGCCGGCAAGGATATCTCGAACCTGCCATCGTCAGAGCGAGATTTCGGCATCGTCTTTCAATCGTATGCCTTGTTCCCGAACCTCAAGGTATTTCGCAACGTGGCCTACGGTCTCGAGAACCAGCGCCTGCCGAGAGACAAAATCCGTACCCGGGTCACGGAACTGCTCGAACTCGTCGGACTGTCCGACCAGGAGGAGAAGTACCCCGCACAGTTGTCCGGCGGCCAGCAACAGCGTGTGGCACTGGCCAGGGCGCTTGCCACATCTCCAGGATTGCTGCTGCTCGACGAACCGTTGAGTGCGCTCGATGCGAAGGTCAGAGGCCACCTGCGTCACGAGATCAAGCGCCTTCAGCATCGCCTCGGCGTGACGACGATCATGGTCACGCATGATCAGGAGGAAGCGTTGACGATGGCCGACCGGATAGTGGTCATGAACCACGGTGTCATCGAACAAGTCGCAGCTCCCGTCGAGGTCTACCGTGAGCCATCGACTTTGTTCGTCGCGGATTTCGTCGGCGAAATGAACAAGGTGCCCTGCACGATCATCGGCCCGGACCGGATCAGCATTGGCGGCCAACACATCCACAGCCGTCATCATGGCCTTGCCGAAGGCACGACGGCAACGATGGCCATCCGCCCGGAGGACATTGTCCCGCACGGCAATGGCGCACTTTCCGCCGATGAAGCAGATGGTGGCGGTGCACCGTCCAATGCCATGCGGGCGCAAATCGGCGAGATGGAGTTCCTCGGCTCGTTCTGGCGCGCGCTGCTCGTTGAGGGTAACGTCGGCGATGCCGAGATCTATGCCGATTTTTCGATCAATGCGGTACGCAGGATGGGGCTCGCAGAAGGCAAGATCATAGAAATCGAACTCCCGGCGGAGCGGATCAATGTGTTCTCGGAAACCGAGTAGACCGGCAGCCGCAGGGGAGTCGACATGACGACGGCAGCAGTCGCGCCCGATAAGACCGTGGCGATCAAGCCGAAGCTCTCGTCCGACGACTACGTCATGCGGGCTTTCATTCTGCTCGTCGGCGTCTGGATGATTGTCGCCGTTCTCCTGCCGCTCTATTTTATGATGTCGAAGAGCGTGGAGGACAAGGACGGCAACTTTATCGGACTGGCCAATTTCATCGAGTACTTCTCGACGCCGGCCCTGTCCTATTCGATCTACAATAGTCTCTTCATTGCAGCGCTCTCGACTGTCATCACCGTCACGCTCGCCTTTGTCTATGCCTATGCTCTCACGCGCAGCGCCATGCGTATGAAAGGCCTGTTCAAGGTCATCGCGCTCTTTCCACTGCTAGCACCATCGCTGCTGCCTGCCATCTCGTTCGTCTATCTGTTCGGCAAGCAGGGCATCATCAACTGGATGCTGGGCGGCTACTCGATATATGGCCCGATCGGCATCGTGATGGGCGAAGTCTTCTACACCTTCCCCCATGCCATGATGATCCTCGTCACGGCCCTGTCGCTAGCAGACCAGCGCATCTATGAGGCGGCAACCGCTCTGCGTAGCAGCGCATTGAAAACCTTCCTGACCGTTACCTTGCCGGGCATCAAGTATGGGCTGGTCAGCGCCATATTCGTCGTATTCACGCTGGTCATCACCGACTTCGGCATTCCGAAAGTCATCGGCGGGCAATTCAACGTTCTCGCTGTCGATATCTACAAGCAGGTCATCGGGCAACAGAACTTCCAGATGGGTGCCGTCGTCTCAGTTGTGCTGCTGATCCCTGCGATCTTGGCATTTGTCGTCGACCGCATCGTGCAACGGCGGCAGGTCGCGCTGCTGTCGTCCCGCTCGGTCCCCTACCAGCCCAAGCCGTCGACGATGTTCGATGGATTGATGCTGGCCTATTGCTGTTTGATCAGTTTCCTCATTCTTGGAATTTTCGCGATGTCGACGTTTGCATCGCTGGTCAAGTTCTGGCCCTACAATCTGACCCTCGGCTTCAACAACTACAATTTCGATGTGATGGATGGCGGCGGCTGGGAGGCCTTCTGGAACTCGCTGCGCATGGCCCTCTATGTGTCGATATTCGGCACCGCCATCATATTCACCGGCGCCTACATGGTTGAAAAGGCCAGGGGCTTCAGGGAAATGCGTGGCATCATTCAGTTCCTGTGCATGCTGCCGATGGCCGTGCCGGGCATGGTGCTCGGGCTGGCCTACATCTTTTTCTTCAATCACCCCGACAATCCGCTGGGTGTCATCTACGGCACGATGGCGATCCTCGTCATTTCGACGATTGCCCACTTCTATACCGTTGCCCACCTGACAGCGATGACGGCCCTCAAGCAGATGGATCCCGAATTCGAGGCCGTTTCAGCATCCCTCAAGGTTCCGGTGCTCAAGACCTTCCTGCGCGTCACTGTTCCGGTGTGTCTGCCGGCGATCCTGGACATCTCGATCTATCTGTTCGTCAATGCGATGACGACGGTATCGGCTGTCATCTTCCTCTATTCGCCCACGACCACGCTCGCCTCGGTGGCGGCACTCAACATGGACGATGCCGGAGATATCGCGCCGGCTGCCGCGATGTGCACCATGATCGTCATCGCTTGTGCGCTCGTGCGGATACTGCACGCCATTGTTACCTTCGGAATTCACCGATCGACGCAGGCCTGGCGACAGCAATCGTAGGCCGACGCCCAGGATTGGAGTGGCCGTATGGTGCCAGTCAATTCATCACCAAACGAGGAAGAACAGCGTCACGCCGTGCCACAGTCGGAAAGCGACACCAATCTGACCAACCGTCGTGTCGCCTGGCAGGCCGTGAACCTCGATGACCCGACCCGGGATATGCTGCGAGCGGACGCCGAGCATTTTCTTCATCAGTCGGTCTCGACTCCGTGCCTCAACGCCATTGCCAAAGCGGATGGCATCTGGATCGAAGATACGGCCGGCCGCCGCTACATGGATTTTCACGGCAACAATGTCCACCACATCGGCTATGGCCATCCGCGCCTGATAAGGGCGATCACCGAGCAGATGAATGCGCTGTCGTTTGCACCAAGGCGCTACGCCTGCCAGTCCGCGACAGACCTTGCCCGCAAAATCGGCGAGATCGCCCCCGGCAATCTTTCGAAAGTGCTGCTGACGACCGGTGGCTCGGATGCCAACGAGGTCGCGATCAAGATTGCCAGAACTGCCACCGGTCGCTTTAAGACAATCTCGTTCTGGGATGCATTCCACGGCGCTGGCCTTGGCGCGTCAAGCCTTTCGGGCGAAGCGCTGTTCCGCTCCGGTCCAGCCGCATCGCTGATGCCCGGTGTCGAGCACGTTGCGCCGTTTGCCTGCTACCGCTGTCCCTACGGTCACGACGTCAAAGCCGACGGCACGCCGGATCTCGATCGCTGCAAACTCTCGTGCGCCAACATGATCGATTATGTGCTGGGCCGCGAAACCGACGTCGCTGCCGTCATCGCCGAACCGGCACGGGCGGTTCCATACTTGGCACCCCCCGGGTTCTGGCGCCAGGTTCGCGCGGCATGCGATCGTCATGGTGCGCTATTGATCTTTGATGAAATCCCGACCGGACTCGGTAAGACCGGCCATATGTTCGCTTGCGATCATGACCAGGTCATTCCCGACATCGTCGTAATGGGCAAGGCCCTGGGCGGCGGCATCCTACCCATCGCTGCGGTGGCGACAAAACCCGAGTACGACCTTGGAGCAGAATGGGCCTTCGGCCACTACACCCACGAGAAGAACCCCGTGACCTCCCGTGCCGCACTGACGACCATCGAAATCATCGAGGACGAAGATCTCGTCGCCAACGCGGCGCATATCGGAGAGATCGCACTCGACCGTCTCAATCACATGCGCCGCAAACTACCGCAGATCGGGGATGTCCGCGGCCGCGGTCTGTTGATCGGCATCGAGCTGGTCAAGGACCGCGATACCAAGGAGCCGGACAACGATCTCGCGGAATCCGTTCTCTATGCATCGCTCGATCAAGGCCTGTCGTTCAAGACCAGTATGGGCAACGTATTGACACTGACACCGCCGCTCATCGTCAGCGAGCAGGAAATGCACAAGGCACTCGATATCATCGAGGCATCGATTTCATCATTATCAAGATAGGCCGAGTGGGAACAATGAATGGAATCCTGACGCTTGAAGAATTGAGCCAACTCGTCTCCAGGGGAGAGATTGATACCGTCCTGGTCTGTATCGCGGACATGCAGGGGCGCCTGATCGGCAAGCGCTTCCAGGCCGAGTTCTTCATAGATTCCGCGCACGAGGAAACCCACGCTTGCGATTACCTGCTCGCCAACGACATCGACATGGAACCCGTGCCCGGTTACAGGGCCGCCAGCTGGGACAAGGGCTACGGCGACTTCACGATGAAGCCGGACCTGGCAACATTGCGCCGCATTCCCTGGCTTGAAGGTACGGCGCTCGTGCTCTGCGATGTGCTGGACCACCATCACCACGACGTTGCTCATTCGCCGAGACAGATCCTGCGCCGGCAGGTTGCGCGTCTGTCGGAGCGCGGCATGCAGGCCTTTTGCGCTTCGGAGCTCGAATTCTACTTGTTCGATGAGCCCTACCGAAGTATCGCAGCAAAGCACTACACGGATCTGCTCACGGCAGGCGACTATATCGAGGACTACCATATCCTGCAGACATCGAAGGAAGAGGACGTGATGCGTGCGGTGCGCACGGGGCTGCAGCGCGCCGGCATACCGGTCGAAAACTCCAAGGGCGAATGGGGACCGGGACAGGAGGAGATCAACGTTCGTTATGCTGATGCGCTGGGTATGGCCGACCGCCACGTCATTCTCAAAAACGGCATCAAGGAGATCGCTCACGCCCGTAACAAGGCGGTCACGTTCATGGCCAAGTGGCGCTACGATCTTGCAGGCAACAGCGCCCACATCCATCTGTCATTGTGGGATCAGTCCGGCGCGAAACCGATGTTTCACGATCCGTCAGCGGAGTTGGGCATGTCACCGCTGATGCGCGCGTTCGTGGCAGGTCAATTGAAATACGCCCGCGACTGCACGCTGCTGCTTGCGCCAAACATCAACTCATACAAGCGCTTTCAGGCAGGAACCTTTGCGCCGACGAAGACGGCCTGGAGCCGCGACAATCGCACGGCCGGCTTCCGCCTCTGCGGTGAAGGCAGCAAGGCGATCCGCATCGAGTGCCGCATCGGCGGCGCGGATCTCAACCCCTATCTCGCTTTCGCCGGCCTGATTGCCTCGGGACTGGTCGGCATTGATGAAAAGCTCGAGCTTCCCCCGCCGCATTCCGGCGATGCCTACGTCGAGGATGACCTCGAGGAAATCCCCAAGACGCTGCGCGACGCTACAGAATGTTTTGCATCTTCGGGCATGCTGCGTGAGGCACTTGGTTCGGACGTCGTCGATCACTATGCGCATGCCGCACGGTGGGAGCAGCGCGAGTATGACAGCCGCATAACCGATTGGGAACTTAAGCGCGGTTTCGAACGCTATTAGCGCATTGCACGGAGTGGCATACCTTGACCGAAACAATCTGTGTGTCTCCTGTCACGGGCGAGGTTTTTGCGCGCCGGGCAGCCACAACACCAGCCCAGATCGATCGCGCACTGGCGCTGGCGCAAACGGCTCAAGCAGAATGGCGCCACGTTCCAGTTCGTGATCGCGCCAAGGTTGTCCGGGACGCAATCGCTGCCCTTGGTTCGGTGAACGCTGACGTGGTCGAGGAACTGGCCATGCAGATGGGCCGGCCGGTTCGCTATGGCGGCGAGTTCGGCGGTGTCGAAGAGCGTGCAACCTACATGGTCTCGATCGCGGAAGAGGCGCTCGAGCCGATCGCTCCCTTCGACGGCGAACGCAGGCGCCGCTTCATCCAGCGCCTGCCGGTCGGCATTGTTTTGACCATTGCGCCGTGGAATTACCCCTACCTGACGGCCGTCAACAGCATTGTTCCGGCGCTGATGGCCGGCAACGGCGTGCTGTTCAAGGCGGCATCACAAACCATCCTGACGGGAGAGCGCTTTCAAGACGCATTCGATGCTGCCGGTTTGCCCAAGGGGCTCTTCCAGAATCTGGTTCTTGGCCATGATGACACGGCCACGATCATCAGCGGCGGGCACGTCGATCATGTCTGTTTCACGGGCAGTGTCGAAGGCGGACGCATAATCGAGCGGGCAGCTGCTGGAACGTTCACCTCGCTCGGACTCGAGCTTGGCGGCAAAGATCCCGCATACGTTCGCGCAGACGTCGAACTCGACAGCGCCATTGCGAACCTCGTTGATGGATCGTTCTTCAACTCCGGACAAAGCTGCTGCGGCATAGAACGCATTTATGTGCATGCCTCGGTCTACGATGAATTCGTAGACGGGTTCGTGGCGCTCACACAGCAATACAACCTCGGCGACCCGCGTGATCCGGACGTCACACTCGGCCCGATGGCGGCGACACGCTTTGCCGATCATGTGCGCGGGCAAATCAAGGCGGCTGTCGCAAAAGGTGCGCGCGCCCACATTGCCGCCGAGGCATTCAGGCGCAGCGCAGATGATACGCCGTTTCTCGCACCGCAGGTCGTGACGGATGTCGCCCATGACATGGACCTGATGCAGGACGAAAGCTTCGGTCCGGTCGTCGGCATCATGAAGGTTGGCAGCGATGGGGAAGCGATCGATCTGATGAACGATTCACGTTTCGGGCTCACGGCCTCGATATGGACGAAGGACCTCGATGCGGCGATGGTCATCGGCAGCCAGATCGACACCGGGACCGTGTTTGCAAACCGTTGTGACTATCTCGACCCCGGCCTCGCCTGGACAGGCGTGAAGGACACCGGCCGCGGCGCTTCGCTGTCACGCATTGGCTATGAAATGCTGACGCGTCCAAAGAGTTTCCATTTGAGAGAAGGATGAGGCGGCCATGGACGTGCACGGCAACTGGAACTACCCCACCACGGTTCGCATTGGCGCCGGCAGAATTGCGGAACTGGCCGAGGCAATTCGCTCAACTGGAATTCAACGACCACTCATCGTCACGGACCCCCAGTTGGCGGCATTGCCGATGATCGACGCCATCTCCGCAGACCTCAAAGGTGCCGGTTTCGAAGCGGGGCTGTTCTGCGATGTGCAGGCTAATCCGGTCGCAGCGAATGTCGCGAGCGGCGTCGGGACACTCCGGTCCGGAAAGCATGACGGTGTCGTGGCGATCGGTGGCGGATCGGCGCTGGATGCCGGCAAAGTCATTGCCTTCATGTATGGCCAGAGCCGTCCTATCTGGGATTTCGAGGACGTCGGTGACTGGTGGACGCGGGCTGATGCACGCGGAATCCTGCCAATCATCGCGGTGCCGACGACCGCCGGCACCGGCTCCGAGGTCGGTCGGGCAGGCGTCATCACCGATGAGGCAACGCATACCAAGAAGGTAATTTTCCACCCCGACATGATGCCGAAGGTCGCGATTTGCGATCCCGAGTTGACTGTCGGCATGCCCAAGATGATCACCGCGGGAACCGGCATGGATGCGCTAGCCCACTGCCTCGAAGCCTACTGCGGTTCGTTCTATCACCCGATGGCGGACGGCATTGCCATCGAAGGCATGCGCCTCGTGCGTGATAATCTACCGATCGTCTATGCGCAGCCAGACAACCTCGTCGCGCGGACACATATGATGTCAGCCGCCATGATGGGCGCGACTGCGTTTCAGAAATGCCTCGGTGCAATGCATGCACTATCGCATCCGGTCGGATCCATCCATGGCACCCATCACGGGCTGACCAATGCGGTGTTCATGCCATATGTGCTGTCATACAACCGTCCGAAGATCGAACAGAAGCTTGCCCGCCTGTCAGGCTACCTTGGCCTGCCTGCGACATTCTCCGGGTTCATGGACTGGGTGCTCGAGCTGCGCGACACACTTGCCATTCCAAACACCCTTGCCGAACTCATCGAAGATGACAGCAATCTCGCTGCAATGAGTGAAATGGCACCGCTTGATCCAACCGCCGGCGGAAATCCGATACCAATCGATGCTCAATCCTGCCTGGAACTCTACCGTCGCGCCTGGGCAGGAACTATCTAAAGCATCGGACAGAAACTCGGAATCGGGGAGGTGGATCATGGCCAAACCGTATTCTCAAGATCTTCGCAAACGACTGATCCAATCTTCAAGACATTCGGGCAATAACGTCGCCTGATCTCGCGTTTGACCTTCGATGAACCGCTTCATGCCATGCCCCTACCAGCACATACGAAGGCCGGACGACGCGTAAACGCCTGAGGAAGACAACCATGGCCCTTGACAGGTTCGAAATACTACAGCGAGCGCCATATTCGGCCGGCCGCACATTCGGGACTGCCGGCGCCTTCGAGCAAATCGACGGCATTGCGCATTTTGCAGTCGATCCGAACCATCCGGCCAACCGCAAGATTGTCGACCTTGCGCTGGCGCCGCGCGATGAGCATGGGCTGGTACGTTTCACTTCAGATCTTTCCATCGTCCTCCCCGTCAACCCGGATCTGGGTAACGGCAGCGCCATCGTCGAACTGCCAAATCGCGGTCGGCGCCGCGTCGTCCCCGTGCTGAATCTCGCCCCATTCGATGCACCGGTCACCCGCGAGGCGCATCCGGGAGATGGCTTCCTTTTCAATCGTGGGTTCACCGTCGTCAGCATCGCCTGGCAGTGGGACGTCTGCCGTACCGATGCCATGATGGGTCTCGACGCCCCGCTGGCGGAGGTAGACGGTTCACCCGTCTCCGGCGAGAACATGGTCGAGATTCGCCCGGGTGCCCGAGTCGATACATGGCTGCTTGCCGACCGTGCGCACAAGCCCCTACCGGCAGCGCCCGGCCCGCAGATTGATGCCGTTCTATACGTGCGCGAATACGAGGATGGAGAGGATGACATCGTCGAACGAAACCGGTGGCAATTTGCACGACGCGATGACGCCGGCGCGTTACGGGCGGACCCGAACTACATCCACCTGGAAGGCGGCTTCGACCCTGGGCGGATCTATCAAGTCGTGTACCAATGCAATCGCGCACCCGTAGCGGGCACCGGTTTGCTGGCGATTCGCGATGTGGCGCCCTTCTTGCGCGCAGTTCGGGAGGACAATCCGACCGGCGGCAACTTTAAGGCGATACATGCATGGGGCGTGTCCCAGACCGGACGTCTGCAACGAGATTTCCTTAGCCTCGGGCTCAACCGATGCGAAGACGGCTCTACTGCCTATGACGGCATGCAGGTGCATGTGGCAGGCGCCCGGCGTGGTTCTTTCAATCATCGTTTCGCGCAGCCCTCGAACCAGACCACACCCGTCTGGGGTCATGCCTTTCCCTATGCCGACTCACCCATCGCCGACGCGTTGACCCAGCGCAGTGAAGGACTTCTGGATGCACTCGATGTCGACGGTTCCGTGCCGAAGATCATTTACACCGACACAGCCGCCGAGTACTGGCGCGGGGATGCGGCGCTCTCGCACATTCACACCGACGGGACAACGGACTTGCCCGAGCACCCGATGACCAGGCGGTATCTCTTCGCGAGCACCCAGCACGTTGCGGGCTATCCCGGTCAGTCGCGAGCCAATGAGGCGGTCAACATCGTGACGCGCTATCCTATGAACGTCATCGATTACCGGCCACTGCTTCGCGCCGCGCTCGTTCATCTCGATGCCTGGGTGAGAAAAGGGCTGGAGCCGCCGCCAAGCATGCACCCTCGTGTCGCTGATGGTACGGCCGTCACGCGCGATGAAGTGCTCGAGTACTTCAGTGGTCTTCCCGGCTTCGTGCCGCCACAGGCGGACCGGCTTCCGTTCGTACGCACTGTCGACATGGGCGGTGATGAATCGGCTGGCATAGCTAGGTTTCCGGCCCGCGAGGGCGACTTCTACCCTGCGCTGGTGAGCGCGCTGGATGCAAACGGTAACGAAGTTGCAGGAATCCGACTGCCGGACGTGGAAGAGCCCATCGGCACCCATGCTGGATGGAATCCGCGCGACCCTGATATAGGGGCTTCCGAGCAGATCGTTCCCATGAGCGGCTTGACGCTAGGCTTTTGCATCGATGAAGCAGAGCGCAAAAGCGCCGATGATCCGCGCCCGTCCCTCGCTGAACGCTACCTGGACGAGGCGGACTACGAAGCGCGAGCTCGCGCGGCGGCTAAGGCGCTTGCTCACTCAGGGTACCTTCTCGAAGAAGACATCGAGATTGCGACGGCTGCCGCAACCGCGCGTTATCGTGCAGCAGTCGCAAAGTCCCTCGGGCCGCGGCGACCGTGAATTCCCCTTACAGTCTCGATCTTCGGATTTGAAATTCAGGCACTCACGTGTTGCACCGCGCGCCGACATCTCGCGCTTCAGCTTGAGGTGGAATTCCGTGTCACGGGAGTTGCGTTTGAGGTCATCAAAGATGACCCCGTAGCGGTCGCAATGGATGAGGACTTGGCCCCATCGAGTACGACGCCGACGGCAACCTGATCCGCAAAACCATCAAGGCGACCGACGTCACCTGGCGCTACCGCTACGACGCCCTCGGCGACCGCTTTTTTCGCTGGCGCGATGCGATCGGGCAGAGCCGAAAGCTCACCGCCTACTTCCACGACGGCTGGGATGTCTAACACGAGGAGGACGTGGTGCGCTTCCAGCCGGGGGCGGCGAGGAGACAGTGGTTTAGCCAGGGCCCGCGAGACAGCCCCGTTCCGCCGCCAGGCGGCCGATCGCGATCAACTCGGGTCGGTACTCGAAGTGCATGGTGTCGTAGTGATACCACTTGCCGCCCCAGATGAAGCCGTGGCGTTCGAAGATTTCGACGATCTCACCCGGGATGCGGTTGCGATAGCGGCGGACGCGGCCGACCTTGTTGCCGGGCCGGCGCCAGTAGTGGGCGAGGTCTTTGTTGATGTCGATGGCTGCCGCAAAGGCATGCACGCTCAAGCGGTCGGTGCCGGCGATTGGGCGCCAGTTGAAGGTGCCTTCGCTGGTCTTGAAAAAGACGTGGAACTTCTCGGGCAGCAGGCTCAACTCATCGCGCACGCGGAGCAGGGCGGCGTGCGCGCCGTGGCGGGTTGAAAACAGCAGTTTTCGGCCGAACCAGTCCAGCGGGCGCGCTGCGCGCTCCACCTGGTAGGCGTTGGCGCCATAGGCTGCTTTGAAGAATGCTTCGCTGCGGATCCGCCCGGGGTCGACATTGCGCTCGGGCCTGCCGGCGTAACACTTGCCGATCGGGTAGATTTGGCTGAGCTGGTCCTCGAGGTCGCCGCTGGCGAGCTTCATGCGATGATCCTTGTCACGCCCGTCATCGGCGATAAGAACCCGGTTGTCGATCAGGCGCACCGCGTTGCGCGTCACCGAAAAAATCAGATCAGGGTAGCTGCGCTTGAGAATGTCAAGGCGGGTCGCCATGTCGATGGCGGCATTCGACAGGTTGTGCCTTTCAGCGCCGGCCGGCAGAGCCGGCAACAGCAGAATGGCAAGGGCGGTGAGGACGCGTCTGATCGAATTCATGAGATTCTATCCAAGAGGCCGCCGGTTCCATGCAGCGATCGCCCTCCATATCGCGATTCCGTGCCGATCCGGCAGCCCCAAATCTCAGCGCCGGCGTCGCGGCGAATGGCGCGTTTTCTCCCACAGGTGGGGGCGCAATACGACCTGCAGGACGGCGCGGTAGGCGGCGACGGAGATAAGCAGCCAGTAGAGTGGCAGGGCCGCAATCTGAGGCCAGAGCCAGGCTACCCGGCCGCGGTGCAGGCCGATCACACACATCGCAACGGCGACGGCAAAGCCGGTTAGCATGTCGAGGATCGCGATTGTCAGCATCGCGTGATGAAAGCTGCCGGGCTTGGTCTCGAAAGGCTGGGGTGCACTCAATTCGACGATGAAGGTCATCAGGAACAGCGGATAGCACAGCACGGACAGCACGAATCCGCCGATCAGCGCCATGAATGCGAAACTGCGCCAGAGGCCGAGTTCGCTCAGTAGGCGGGAGGGTTCGCGTGTATGCACCAGCAGCGTTTGCAGCCATCCCTTGATCCAGCGCGTTCGCTGGGGCAACCATTGGCGAAACTCGCTCGGTGCTTCCTCGCGGGTTGCAGAATCGAGCAGGCCGATCTCGCCATGTCGTGACCGGGTCAGGCGGATGCCGAGGTCGGCATCCTCCGTGACATTGTAGGGGTCCCAGCCGCCGGCTTCGAGAACTTTCCGGGGGAAGTGGTTCGAGGTGCCGCTGAGCGGGATCGGCACGTTTGCTGCGACCAGGGACGGCAGCAGCGCGTGGAACAGCGTCGCATATTCGGCGGTGAACTGTCGTGTCAGCCAGCTGGCGCGCGGATTGTAGATCGCAAGGCGCGCTTGCAGGCAGGCATAGCGTCCCTTGCCGGCAGCAAAGGCCCGGGCTGCCTTGCGCAACTGGTCGCGCGCCGGAATGTCTTCAGCATCGAACACCGCAACGTAGGCACCGCGCGCGAACGGCAGTGCTGCGTTGAGCGCCTTCGGCTTGGTGCGGGGCTGGCGATCGGGCACGACGATCACACGCATGAAGCCCGGCAGTTCGACTAGTTCGGCTGCCCGGCGCGTTTCGTGATCGCATTCTTCGAGGATGATCAGGACGTCGAGCTTGGCGCATGGATAGTCGATCGCAGCCAGCGCCTCAACCAGATCAGGCAGGATGGCTGCCTCGCGAAACAAAGGCACCAGGACGCTATAAGTCGGCAGATCGCGATCGCCGAGCACGACGGATGTGCGGGCATAGCAGGCGGGCTGGGCGAAAAGCGCCCGCAGCAGGAGCCACAATCGGAAACCTGCAACGAGGGCGAATAGAGCGCCGGACACCGCCATCAAAGCGTCGCTCGCAAGAGCCGTATCGACGGCCAGCACGCCGATCGCGGAGCCAACCGCCAAGCCGATCAGCAGATACTGCCAGATCCACATGCGGTCGCCGGCGGAAAGTGCCGGTGCGTTCGAGCGCAATTCGTTGACGGCGTGCTCGACTGCCGCTGCCATGGCAGGCTCGGCACAGTCGGGCGTGCGCTCGCCGGCGCCGATGCACAATACCGGGTCGACGCCGGTCCCCGCGCAATAGGCGATCAGTTCACGAACGTGGGCGTACCGATTGGCCGGTGGCATCGATCTGCATGAGGCCCGGGCCGGCCTGATCGCCGGCAGCGATGTGGGCGACGCCCTCGCTCCGGGCCAATGCCACCACGTAGGCGGCTGGTGTGGTCAGTCCGTTCGCAAATAGGAGGTGCTGGGGCAGGACACCTAGTTGCCGGGCCTCGGCCAGAGTGCGGGCCACGACATCGCGCGTGAGGCCGGCGCGGACCAGGAAATCCAACTCGCCGCCCGATGTCGCGCGGGCTCCGCCCGGCTTCGGCCGATGGCTATGGTGCTCGGTGATGAGCACGTTCGGCCTGACGTGTTCCCTGCTGGGTGCGGCAGTTTCACCGATCTGGTAATGGCTGCCGCTTTCAGACATATCGTTCGCTACCCACCTGCACACGCCATCAAGTCAGGCGTATTTACTCATCATAGTCAGAACTATTCTTATTCATATAACAAGTGTATTTTGTGCAGATTCAGGTCTGCCACTAGCCCGATCCATTCACCATCACGCGGTCTCGGGCTAGTTGGGCATTGATGTCTTGCGCAGGCCACAAGCCGCGCGTCATATTCCCGGCAATAACTCACTCGAGGTATTGACCGGGAACGGGCCTGATGAATTCCTGCTGTCTGATATGCCGGATTGAACGTTGCCGTTGGCCGGGCCGTGCTGCTGTCCAGGGTCTGGCTCTGCCAGCGTTCATCGTGGTGGGCCTCTTGTTCGCGGTCTCGATCTTGCTGGCCTCCGGTCCGCTCAACGCACAGACACGTGCGGGCGAAGATGCTGACGATGCGCCGGCCGCCAATCAGCGCGCCGTGATCCGGTTCGTGACCTCGGACGACTATCCCCCGTTCAACTCGCGCGACGAGGACGGCGTTCTGACAGGCCTGAACATCGACCTTGGCCCGCGCCATCTGTCTCGACCTCGATGTCACCTGTGACATCCAGGCAAGGCCCTGGCGCGATCTCCTCGGCCTGGTTGCCGGCGGCAAGGCCGATGCGGCAATCGCCGCCCACCGCGTGACGCCCGAAGCCCTCAAGGTCGTCGATTTCACCGACTCGATATTTCTATACGCCGGCCCGATTTGCCGTGCGCCGCGACGGGCCCGCGCCGGCCGCGACACCGACCGCACTGGACGGCCTGGTCGCCGGTGTCGTCCGCGGCAGCGCGCACGAGGCCTATCTGGCCCAGTTCTTCCGCAATACCCGCATGCGCCGCTACCGCACGCCTGAACTTGCGCGTGTGGCACTGCAGAGCCGGCACATCGATGCGATCTTCGGCGACGGTATTTCGCTCGCCTTCTGGTCGAACGGCAGCCTGTCCAAGAACTGTTGCCGGCTGTTGCCCGGTGCCTTCTTCGAGCCGGCCTATTTCGGTGACGGCGTTGCGATCGCGGTCAGCAAGAAGGAGCGCGCGCTACGTGCCGAACTCAACGAAGCGCTCGTGCGCATTATGCGCACGGGCCGCTTCAGCGAACTGGTCGAGCGCTATTTCCCGATCCGGGTTTATTGAGCCGACGCGTTTCAGAGTTAGCGCACGGACCGTGGGAGATCGTTCGCGTTCCGTCGTGTTATGGTTGTTGAGGAAATGTGAACAAGGACGGACAAATGAACGAACAGGTCAAAGCTGAATTGGCGCCAACCGGCGTGGCTGCGCGCCGGAATCAACATGAGTAACTTTCTGCTTGTGACGGGTGAGGCGCCAAATGGTGATCCGGCCGGCGTATCCCCCGATATGGCCAAAGAAGTTGCCGATCGCCTCGGCGTGCCGGTCACGTATGTGACGTACAAGACGCCCGGCGAACTCGCCGATGATGCTGAGAACAATGCCTGGGATATCGGCAACATCGGTGCTGAACCGCAGCGCGCCGAAAAGATCGCATTCACGGCCGCCTACTGCGAGATCGAGGCAACCTATCTGGTGCCGGCCGGCTCACCGATTACGACACTCGATGATGTCGACAAGCCCAGTACGCGTATCGCGGTCACCGGCCGGGCCGCCTACGGCCTCTGGCTCGAGCGCAATATCAAGCACGCGGAACTGATCAAGACCGATACCCTCGACAGCGCCTACGATACGTTCGTCGCCGACAAGCTCGATGTGCTCGCCGGCCTGCGCCCGCGGCTCCTGTCCGACGTTGAAAAGCTGCCCGGCGCCCGTATCCTCGACGGCAAGTTCAGTGCCGTCCAGCAGGCGATCGGTACGCCACGCAAGAACGAGGCGGCAGCAAAATGGCTCGCTGAATTCGTCGAGGAGGCGAAGTCATCAGGGCTGGTGGCGCAACTGATCGAGAAGCATGGCGTCAAGGGACTGTCGGTGGCCGGACCGGCCTGATGCAGAGCACTACGCGGATGCCATCGATCTCAGCGGTGTTCATGCAATCAACCAAAACAGCGCAAAAGTGAGTTGTCCGGCGCGGTGATTGGGTCCAAAATGTCGCACAGCGGCCCGGTCTAACGCGCCGCCAACCAATTTCCGACAGGAGGAAACCTAAAATGCGTCTGGCAAGTCTCGCTATTGCCGCCGTTATCGCGTGCGGCCTGATCGCCCTGCAGCCGCAGGATCTGAAGGCCCAAGGGTATGGCAAGCAAAAGGTCGTCTACCACATCAACTATGACAATCCGAAAGCCCAGGCTGGTGCACTGCGCAACATTCAGAACCACATAAACGCAGTTGGAGCAGAAAACCTGGATTTGAAGGTCGTGTTGCACGGCAACGGCCTATCGCTGCTGCTCGAGCCTGAGGCACTCGGCCAAACCAGGAAAATGAAGTTCGGCAACGCCGATTCCAACATGACGGCCAAGATCGAAGGATTGAAGGGGCAGGGTGTTGCCTTCCAGGTCTGCAACAACACGCTCAAAGGCCGCAAGATCAGCTACGAAGAGCACCTCTACGGTGTGAGCAAGGAAGATATCGTTCCAAGCGGCGTCGCAGAACTCGCGAAATTGCAGGCTCTTGGCTACACCTACATCAAGCCGTAATCGTTCGCTGTAACGGCGAGTGTTTAGAAGAGCGGGATGCGATGTATCGCGTCCCGCTCCGGTGTGTCTGGGGACTTGTTATCGAGCTTCAAGAAGGCTTCCGGTAGACGTCCTTCACGGCAATCCTGCCATCGCGGAACGTGTAGCGCTCGATGCCGACCTCTTCGTGTGCCGCGCCTGTATCTACGCGTGTCGCCGTCAGCCGGAAGGTCATGAAGCTGGCGTCCGGCGCGTGATGATAGATGACATCTTCGAAGCGAATGTTCTCGAGTACAGCTGAGCGTTTTGTCAGTTGTTCGCCGACCGCATCTTTCCCGGTCACAGTCTTCGCATTGCCGTCCTGGTCGAGCGTGTTCCAGGCAAAGTCTTCGGTCACGAATTCATAGAGTTTGTCAATGTCGCGCTTGAAGAAAGCGCGGGCGAAGTTTTTGAAGAGCGTATCGCGGTCATCGAATGCAAGCGACATGGGGTTGCCTTTCGGTTTGTCAGGTTGAGAGGATTCCTCAGCCCGTGCCGTGATCCTGGCTTTCGCGGGCCGGAGCCTGGATGGTGACGCCGCCATCGACCACCAGCGTCTGACCAGTGATGTAGCGGGCGTGGTCGGAAAGCAGAAAGCGCACCGCGTTGCCGATGTCCCAGCCGGTACCCTCGATGTTCAGAACCGACGCGCGCTGCCGTTGGGCGCGCATCTCCGGTGCCATGCCGTCCTTGATGACCATCGGCGTGAATACGGGTCCGGGCGCGACGCAGTTGACGCGGATGCCGTCGGGGCCGTGGTCGACGGCCATCGCGCGGGTCAGCCCGATGATGGCAGCCTTCGACGTCGTGTAGACCGTCAATCTGCGCGGGCGCAGCGCCGAGATCGATGACACGTTGACGATGGCGCCGCCGCCGGATTGCAGCATGGCGGGAATGACGTATTTCGAAGTGAGGAACATCGCGTCGACGTTGACCTCCATCACCCGGCGCCAGGTGGCGGGGTCTTCTTCGACCACGCTGCCGCGGCTCGATATCCCGACGTTGTTGTCGAGCAGGTCGACCCGGCCGTAGGTGTCGAGGGCGAACTCCGGGATCGTGCGGCAGGCGGCCTCCTCAGTGACGTCGGCTGCGTGGGCTGCTGCGGTGCCGCCTTCGGCCGTGATCATGTCGACGGTGTTCTGGGCAAGTCCGAGCTCGCGGTCGACGACGACGACTTTGCTGCCGGCGCGTGCCAGCAGGATGGCCGCCGCTCGACCATTGCCGATGCCGTCACCTCGCGCACCGCCACCCGAAACGATGGCGACTTTTCCGTCGAGGCCGTGATCATCGTAGGCAGTGGTGGTCATGGCGGGCTCCTCCAATTGGCTGGCGAAATCTAAGCGCAGCAGCAGGCCCTCAACAAGCAGGCTTCGCCGCCGTGCGTGCGAAGATCAGGCAAGCGATCGCGGATCTCTGGTGCGGCATCTGCGGGCCGGGTATCGTCCGGATGAATTCGAAGATTGAACGGAGGATGAGGCATGAGACTGATGATGTTCGAGCACGGCGGCGCTACCCGTCTCGGCGTTGTCGATGGCGACCATGTCGTCAAGATTGCAGGTGGCGGTGTCCCGGCCGACCTTGATGGCGTGATCAACGGTGGTGACAAGGCGCTCGAATCGGTGGCGGCTGCTGCCTCATCTGGTGAACGCTTGGCCCTTGCCGCCGTGACGCCGGCGCTGCCGATAGCACGGCCGCCGAAGTTCATCTGCGTTGGCCTCAATTATGCGCTGCACGCCAAAGAGGGCGGTCACGCGATCCCGACCTATCCGTCGTTCTTCCTGCGCATGGCGACCTCGCTCGTTGCCGCCGAAGCGCCGGTCATCAAGCCTAAATGTTCCGAACAGCTCGACTATGAATGCGAACTTGCTTTCGTGATCGGCAAGGGCGGCCGGCATATCAAGGAAGCCGACGCGCTCGAACATGTCTTCGGCTACACGATCTTCAACGACGTGTCGGTGCGCGACTTCCAGCGGAAAACCTCGCAGTGGACACCGGGCAAGAATTTCGACGGCACCGGCCCGCTCGGTCCCGTGGTGGTCACGTCCGATGAACTGCCGGCTGGTGCCTCGGGCCTCCGGATCACGACGAGGGTCAATGGCAACACCATGCAGGATTCCAACACCGACGACATGATCTTTTCGACCGCGAACATCATCGCAACGCTGTCGGAATTCATGACGTTGGAGCCGGGCGACGTCGTCGCCACCGGCACGCCGTCAGGCGTTGCCCATGCGCGCAAGCCACCGGCCTGGATGAAGGCCGGTGACGTCGTCGAGGTCGAGATCGATGGGATCGGCGTGTTGCGCAATACGATCGTCGATGAGGACTGAGCGGGGCTTTCCGTTAAGTCGGGTGCAGTTGGAAGGCAGCTGGTGATCTGGACTTGACAGTTGATTCCCATCCCGCCCTCAAACTCAGCGTCATCCCCGCGCAGGCGGGGACCCAAGTACATCTCAGCAAACTCTGCGCGGGTGGCGGCATGCTTGGGTTCCCGCCTGCGCGGGAATGACGGAGCGGTAGGTGGCGAGTGGGTATCAGCCGGTTGGTTCGGAACACTAGCCACCGTCAATTTGCTCGATGCAACGCGGGGCGCAAGCCATTGGCTCATTGCGAAAAAAGGTCCGGCGGGTCAGCCTCCAGGCCTGGCCCCAAATCGCTGACGCCAACGCCGAGCAGGCGGAAAAGTCGGCCGTCTGCTTCGTTGCGGATCAAGGCTTCGATCTGCTCCGAGATCAGGTCCGCCTTCTTGGTCGGATGTGCCAGTTGACGGTTGCGCGTCAGGATCTTGAAATCATGAGTTTTGAGTTTCAGGACGACGGTGCGCGCACTCATCGACTTGCGCTGCAACTGGTCGGCGACGCGCGCGCTCAGGCGATAGGCAACCCGGCACAGTTCGTCGGCATCATCGGTATCTTCACGAAACGTCGTTTCCGCCGAAATGCTTTTGGATCGGCGCGAGCATGACACCTCGCGTTCGTCCTCGCCGCGCGCGTAACTCGCAAGCCGCCGCCCGAAGCGGCCGAACCGTGCAACCAGTTCGTCTTCGGGGCGTTGGCGAAGGTCTTGGATCGTGTGAATGCCGGCTGCTTCAAGGCGGCGCGCCGTGGCGCGGCCGACGCCGTTGATCTTGGTAACCGGCAGATCCGACAAAAAAGCCACCGCCTCGCCGCGGCCGATGACGGAAAAGCCGTCCGGCTTGTCGAGGTCGGAGGCAAGCTTGGCGAGAAACTTGTTGTAGGAAAGCCCGATCGACACCGTCAGGCCAACTTCGCCCCGCACGTCGGCCGCGAGCCGGCTGAGCATCTGTGCCGGCACCTCGATCGCACCACCCTGCCGGGCTTCGATGCTGAGGTCCAGGTAGGCCTCGTCCAGTGACACCGGCTCGAAAACGTCTGTCACGCGCAGAAAGATCGCCCGGATCTGATCGCTGACTTGCTTGTATTTCGCCATGTTGGGCGGCATGACCACGGCATCGGGGCACAGCTCCAGGGCCTTGAACATCGCCATCGCCGAGCGTGCGCCCGATTGACGCGCGAGATAGCACGCGGTCGTGACGACACCCCTGCCGCCGGCGTGTCCGATGATCAGCGGTCGGTCCTCGAGCGTCGGATCATCGCGCTTTTCGACGGAGGCATAGAAGGCGTCGCAATCGACGTGCGCGATCGCAAGCTCTTTGAGTTCCGAGTGCCGGATAACCCGTTCACTACCGCATTTCTCACAGCGCGCCGCCGCCGCAACGAAACCGCAGCAGTCTCGGCAGAGCGCATGCGGCTCTAGATGGTCCGGCATTGCCATGCGTTGCCTCGATCGCAAACGCCAACCCGACGCACATGTTACTTTGGCATGAACGTACCTGAAATGTTCCAGCCACAACAGTTGTGCCGCACGTTCTTTGTCGCATCGCACTATCGCCCCATATTCCTGTACATTGAGGCGTTGTCACGGGTTGCAGCATGCAGCGTGTGTGCTGTGCACAAGTTTGTCCTACGTAGCTTCGGGGAGAACTCATGAATAAGACTATCAGCCTTGCAGCCATCGCACTGGTGGCGATGAGCGGTGCAGCTTTTGCCGAGGGTGACGCCAAAAAAGGAAAATCAGTGTTCCGGCGCTGTCTAGCCTGTCATTTCGTTGACAAGGACAAGAACAAGCTGGGCCCGACCTTGCAAGGCGTGATGGGCCGCAAGGCTGCTGCTGTCGAAGGCTTCAAGTATTCTCCGGCCCTGAAGAAGAAGGGTGAGGAAGGGCTCGTCTGGAACGCAGAGACCTTGAACGCCTATCTTGAAAGCCCGAAGAAGTATGTACCGGGCGGCAAGATGGCCTTCGCCGGCCTGCCCAAGGAAGCTGACCGCGCCAACATCATCGCTTATATCGAAGAAGCGAGTAAGAAGTAGCCAAGGCGGCGAGCTACAAGGATGCGCATGAGCCGTGTGGCAGGCTCATGCCGCGTCCTGAGTTCACTGTGTGTCCGATTTTTTCCGAGTGGCTTGGCGGGCGACGCTAATCGTCCAGCAGGAGTTCGCGCTGTGTCCTGCCCCGGTATTCAGTGCGGAACAGGCCGCGGGTCTGCAGGCGGGGCACGATCAGGTCGACGAATTCTTCTATGGCGCCCGGTGAATGGATCGCCGAGACCATGAAGCCGTCGCCGCCGACCGCTTCGATGAACGCTTCCATCTGATCGGCAACCTGATCCGGCGTGCCGACGAACTGCGGCAGGCCGACGCTCCGGCCGTGATGCTCGCCGGCCTCCCGCAGCGTCATCGACGAACCATCCTCTTTGCGAAAGCGCGATTTCATGCGCTGTAATGCCGGCTCGTCACTGTCGGCGACGGCCATGTCGAGGTCGTAGCGCGACAGGTCGTGGTCGAGATGGGCCGACAGGATCGCCAGGCCGGCGTCCAGCGGCACAAGCGCGTTGTGTTCGGCCTGCTTGTCACGCGCTTCGCTCGTCGTCGCCCCGATAATCGGCTGCATGCCGAACAGCATCTTACAGTGGGCGGCAGGGCGGCCGAGTTCCTCGACGCGCTCTTTGATGTCGTCGTAGTAGGCCTTGGCTTCGTGCACGTTGGGCTGAATCGCGAAAATCGCATCGGCATAGCGGGCGGCGAAATCGCGGCCCGAAGGCGACGTCCCGGCCTGCAGGATGGCGGGCCCGTTTTGCGGCGAGCGCACGACATTGAGCGGTCCGCGCGATTTGAAATACCGGCCTTCGAACTCGATGCGGTGCACCTTGGTGTGGTCGGCAAAAATCGCAGCCTCACGGTCACAGATGACGGCATCCTCGTCCCAGCTGTCCCAGAGCTGCTGGCAAACCTCCATGTATTCGAAGGCCCGCGCATAGCGTTCCTCGGTTGGCGCCCGCTCCGTGCCGTAGTTGGCGGCCTGGTTGTGGTTGAGCGAGGTGACGACGTTCCAGCCGGCGCGGCCGCGCGTCAGGTGGTCGATCGTCGCCCAGAGCCGCGCGGCGTAGAAGGGGTGCTGGTTGCTGGTCGAGAATGTGGCCGCAACGCCGATGTGTTTCGTGACGGCTGCCATCCAGGAAATGAGCGGGATCGGATCGTGCTCGGGTGCCTGAACGGCGTAGCGCAGGGCCGGCTCCATCGTGCCTTTGAAGGCGTCCGAAATGTAGTTGAGGTCGGCAAAGAATACCGTGTCGAACAACCCCCGCTCGCAGGTCCTGGCGATGTGCTGGTAGAGTTCCGGCCGGCGCCAGTCATAGCCGGCTTCCGCGGTCTTGGGATGGCGCCACATGGCGAGGCTGTGATAGCTCGGGCCGTGGACAAGGAACTGTGCGAGGTGGATCTTGGCTCGTGGCATGGTTCAGCGTTCGCGCGGTCGGAATTGAGGTGACAAGACAGGCAACGTGACCGACATCTTAGAGTGCGGGGCGAGTGAATTGCACCATTGACGTGATCTCGTCGTTTTGACCGGGCATTGAGATCACTCGGAATCCGAATTGGACATCTGACCGGCACGGGGGAGAGCATGACGGAGACGCCAGATCACCGCGATCGTAATCGACATGGCGATATTCTCGAGCATGCTCACACCGGGCTTGGCCACGGTGGCCGGTTTGCGACCATCATTTCTGCCTTCGCACTGCTGTTCTCAGGCTACAGCTTCTATGAATCGGTGCTGCGTGCACCAGAATTCGCCGTCTACGTGCCACCGCGCATCGCCTATACCGACCCGGACCAGCCGACCAGTCCTTTCGAGGTATTCATCATACCGGTAACGATTGCCAACGACGGTGCGCGGTCCGGCACGGTGCTCTCGATCGACCTCAAGGTGACCAACAAGGCGACCGGCCAAACAAAACACTTCTATTCTGCCCAGACAGGCCCCTGGCGCTCCGAACCGGAAAGGGCCTTCGCCCCGATTTCACTCGCGGGCCGCACCTCCGAGGCCCAGGCGATCCAGTTTTTCCCTAGAGTCGAGGAAACCGTGCCCCGGATCACTGATCTCGAGGGCGGTCAATTCGACTTCGAATTGACGCTCAACATCGCAGCCAGCAAATACGACGGCATCCCGTTACTCTATCCGCGTACCCGGCCGCTCGATTTCACGATGGAAATGGGCCAGATGGATTACCGGCGGTTTAATCGCACCGGGACGATGGCGCTCTGGACCAAAAACGCGAAGCCGGCGGGGACGGATCAGCCTTGAGCCTCTGGCATATGGTGGGCCGGACGTATCAAGCCGCATTCTCGATAATGTAATCCGCTGCTGTTCGCTCCGGTGCAACAACGTCGCGCAAGGCCTGTGGCTCGGGTCCGCCGGTCGCCCAATCAGCAAGTTCGACAGTGTGCAGGACCGGCAATTCCGTTGCCTGGCCGATCTGTATCATGCAGCCGAGGTTGCCCGCGGCAATCGCATCAGGCGTGATGCTCTCGATGTTGGCGACCTTGCGCGCCTGAAGCTTGGAGGCGAGTTCCGGCTGCAGGAGATTGTAGGTGCCGGCCGAACCGCAGCAGATGTGGCTTTCAGGGACCGTGAGCACTTCGAAGCCGAGCGCTCCGAGCAAACGTCCTGGAGCCGAGGTGATTTTCTGGCCGTGCTGCATCGAGCAGGCCGAATGATAGGCGATGCGCAGCCTCGGCACTTCGATCGCCGGCTTGGGGGCGAGCTTGTCGAGGAGTTCGACGATGTCGACGGCCTTCGCTGAGATCTGCGCCGCGTCCGCGCCCAGATCCTTATCCTCGCGGAACATGAAGCCGTAGTCCTTGACAGTCGTGCCGCATCCCGAGGTGTTGATCACGATGTGGTCGAGGCCGCCGCCGTCGATCTCGCGGCTCCAGGCGCGGATGTTGGCGGCAGCCGAGGCATGCGATGCATCGACCATGCCCATGTGATGGGTGAGCGCCCCGCAGCAGCCGGCGCCCTCGGCAACGACAACCTCGACACCGAGCCGGTTAAGCAGCCGCACGGTCGCCTCGTTGATGTTCGGGTCGAGTGCCTTTTGCGCGCAGCCGGTCATCAGGGCAACGCGCATGGGTCGCGGTCTTTCGGCCGCAAAGACCTGTGGCCGGTCCGTCACCGATGGCGAGGGGATCTGGTTCGGCGCCATCGCAATCAGGCCCTTGAGGCGGCCGGGCAGCAGGTTGGCGACCGGCTTGGCGAACCAGGCACCGAACAGCGCCAGGCGAAAGAGGTTCGGGCGGGGCAGCACCAGGGCCAGTAGCCAGCGCAGCCATCGGTCGGACAACGGCCGCTGATGGGTCGCGTGAATATGCGCGCGGGCGTGATCGACGAGATGCATGTAGTGCACGCCGGATGGGCACGTCGTCATGCACGAGAGACATGACAGGCAGCGGTCAATGTGGCGCACCGTGCGCTCGTCGGCAGCGCGGCCGTTCTCGAGCATATCCTTGATCAGGTAGATGCGACCGCGCGGGCTGTCGAGTTCATCGCCGCGAAGTAAGTAGGTCGGGCAGGTCGCGGTGCAAAAGCCGCAATGAACGCATTTGCGCAGGATCGCTTCCGAGGCCGCGACATTGGGGTCCTGAAGCTGTTCGGGTGAGAAATTCGTTTGCATGGATCTTAGAGGTCTCGCCGCATACGGCCGCGATTGAGGATGCGTTCGGGGTCAAAGCCGTTTTTGATGCGCGCGGTCAGGGCGGCAAGCGCTGCCGGCTGTGGTTCGAAGACGTCGACCTCGCGGCGTGCGGCAGCGCTGGCGCGGATCAACGTGGCGTGGCCGCCGCCGGCTGCGGAGATCGCCGAACGGATCGGAGTGGCTGCTGTTACAGCGGGCTTTGTCGTTGCTAGCCAGATGAGGCCGCCGGCCCAATCGTAGTAGGCTTTGGCGTCAACGCCAGCCCGCTTGATGGTTTCGGCGACATTGGCACCTTCGGTTGGTGTCACGGAGAGGCGCCAGAGATCCGCTTTGAGGTTTGCGAGCGGCGCGCAATCGCGGACTGCCTGCCAAAGCTCAGCCGAGGCTGCCGGTGTGAGCGTTGCAAACTCGCCGCCGCAATCCTTGAATTGCTCGACCAGGTCCTGCCGGCGCTTGGTCACCGATACTTCAGGTCCTTCGAGGCGAAATGCCGTAAGCGCTCGCGACGCACCCGTTGCTGCGGGCAGGCGGCCGGCAATGTCGGCCGGCAGGTGTGCAAAGCTCGAGACTTCGTGCGGCAGGCCGGAGGCGGTGGTCATGACCTCGATGGCCTTGGCGTCATCGAGGCCGTGGATCACGAGCGTTTCTTCCATCTCCGCCTTGGGCAGCACCTTCAAGGTGAGGTCAGTGAAAACGCCGAGCGTGCCGAAAGAGCCGGTCATCAGTTTCGAGAGATCGTAGCCCGTGACATTCTTCATCACGCGGCCGCCCGACTGGAAGACTTCGCCACGGCCGGAGACAGCCGTGAAGCCGAGCAGATGATCGCGGGCGGCGCCGGCCTTGATGCGTCGTGGACCGGCGGCGTTGACGGCGACCATGCCGCCGATCGTGCCGGAAAGCGGTTCGGTTCGATAGATCAGGCCGTAGTCGATCGGCTCGAAGGCAAGTTCCTGGCCATGCTGGTCGAGGAGGTCTTTGAGCTCGCGCATGGTCGTGCCGGGTCCCGCCGAGACGACCAGTTCAGAGGGTTCGTAGAAATGTATGCCGCGCAAGTCGCGCGTGCTGAGGGTGTGGGCTGCTTCGACCGGACGGCCGAGGCCCGCCTTGGTGGCGTTGCCGCCGACGGCAAGCGGTGCCTCGTTGGCGATCGACGCGGTGACGAGTTCCGTCACTTGGTCTGCGGAGGTTGGGGCGAATGTGTCCAAAGTCTAGAACCTCGGCAGATCGGGAAACGGCAGCTTGCCCTTGTGGACATGCATGTGACCCAACTCGGCACAGCGATGCAGCGTCGGGAACACCTTGCCGGGGTTGAGGCGATGGTTGGGGTCGAAGGCGCACTTAACGCGCTGCTGCTGCTCGAGATCGGTTTCCGAAAACATGGTGTGCATCAGATCACGCTTCTCGACGCCGACACCGTGTTCGCCGGTCAGCACGCCGCCGACCTCGACGCAAAGTCTCAGAATATCGGCACCGAACGCTTCGGCCTTCTCGGTGTCGCCGGGGATGCTGGCGTCATAGAGGATGAGTGGATGCAGATTGCCGTCGCCGGCGTGGAAGACGTTGGCTACGCGCAGGCCGTGCTTTTTGGACAGGTCCCGCATGGCGGCCAGCACTTTGCTCAGTTCCTTGCGCGGGATGGTGCCATCCATGCACAGATAGTCGGGCCCGATGGCGCCGACCGCCGGGAAGGCGTTCTTGCGTCCCGCCCAGAACTGCAGGCGCTCTTCTTCCGTTTCGGCAACGCGCACAACGGTCGCACCATTGTTCTTTGCGATCTCCGAGACGCGCTCGATCAGGTGATCGACTTCGGAGGCGGTGCCGTCGAGTTCGCAGATCACCAGACTTTCGGCATCGCGCGGATAGCCGCAGGGCTGGAAGTCCTCGGCAGCGACGATCGCCATGTTGTCCATCATCTCGAGCCCGCCCGGAATGATGCCGGCGGCAATGATGTCGGCAACGCAGTCACCCCCGGCATCGACACTCGGGAAGCCCAAGAGCACACCGCGCGCAGTTTGCGGCTTCTGCAGGATGCGTACGGTGACCTCGGTGATGACGCCAAGCAAGCCTTCCGAGCCGGTCATCAGACCCATCAGGTCATAGGCTTCCGAATCGAGATGCTTGCCGCCGAGGCGGACGATCTCGCCATCCATCAGAACAATTTCGAGGCCGAGGATGTTGTTGGTTGTCAGCCCATACTTCAGGCAGTGCACGCCACCCGAGTTCTCGCCGACGTTGCCGCCGATCGAGCAGGCAATCTGCGAGGAGGGGTCGGGTGCATAGTAAAAGCCCTTGTGCTGTACCGCCTGGGTTATCGCGAGGTTGGTCACGCCCGGCTGCACACGGGCGGCCCGGTTGGCATAGTCGACCTCGAGCACGCGGTTGAACTTGCCCATTCCGAGCAGGATGCCGTCACCGAGCGGCAGCGAACCGCCCGACAGCGACGTACCGGCCCCGCGCGGCACGACCTTGACGTTCATCTCGCCAGCAAGCGCCATGACCTGAGAGACCTGTTCGACTGTCTCGGGCAGAACGACGACCAGCGGCAACTGCCGGTACATGGTCAGCGCATCGCACTCATAGGCGCGCCTGGCGTTCTCGTCGTCGATGACGCCGTCGCCCGGCACGATGCCACGCAGGCGCTCGATCAGCAGATCGCGGTTGGCGAGGATCTCGGCCTCGGGCTTGGGCATCGTCAGGGACATGTTGCCTTCCTCGGGCAGATTCGATCAGGCGGCAGGCGGCTCGATCAGAATGGCACGAAAATCGTTGACGTTGGTCAGCGTCGGGCCGGTCATGATCAAGTCGCCGAGCTGCTGGAAGAATGTATAGCCGTCGTTGTCGGAAAGGTAGGCCCCGGCGTCGATTCCCGAACCTCCGGCACGTTCGAGTGTGTCTGGTCCGCAGAAGGCGCCGGCATTGTCCTCGCTGCCGTCGATGCCGTCGGTGTCACAGGCGATGGCGGAAATCTGAGCGTGACCACCGAGTTCAATCGCAAGCGCCAGCAGGTATTCGGCATTGCGCCCACCGCGACCGTTACCGGTGACCGTCACCGTCGTCTCGCCGCCGGAGATGAGCACGACGGGCTGATCGCCGGCTGCGAGCGAGGCCACAATGGCTTTCGCCATGGCTGCATGCTCTTTCGCCAGTTCGCGTGCCTCGCCCTCGAGGTCATCGCCGAGGATGCGCGGCGCCATACCGGCCGCACGGCAGCGCTCTGCGGCAGCCTCCAGCGTCGCCATGGGCGTTGCAATCATTCGCAATTCGGCATTGGCGAGACGCGCATCGCCGGGTTTCGGAGTTTCGGCGGCCGCACCGTCGAGGAATGCCTCGATCGAGGCGGCCGGTTCAATGCCGTATCGGGCAAGCACGACGCGCGCGTCGGTCACCGTCGTCTGATCGCCAACCGTCGGGCCCGAGGCGATCACAGCCGGGTCATCACCCGGCACATCCGAGATCGCCAGAGTCACGATTTTCGCCGGTGCTGCGGCCAGCGCCAGCCGGCCGCCCTTGATCGCTGAGAGGTGCTTGCGCACCGTATTCATCTCGGTGATGTTGGCGCCCGATTTCAACAGCGCGCGGTTAAGGTCCTGCTTGCCGGCAAGCGTGATGCCCTTTCCGGGCCAGGTCAGCAGCGCGGAGCCGCCGCCCGAAATCAGGCACAGAACCAGGTCATCGGGCGTCAGGTCTTTGACCAGTTCGAGGATCCGGCCGGCCGCCTCGATGCCCTTTTGGTCGGGCACCGGATGTGCCGCCTCGACAACCTCGATGCGCGCACAATCGACACCATGTCCGTAGCGCGTGACAACCAGGCCTGCGATCGGTCCGGACCAGTTGTCCTCGACGGCTCGCGCCATCGAACCGCCGGCCTTGCCGGCGCCGACCACGATCGTGCGGCCCTTCGGTGGTGCTGGCAGGTGCGGCGGCAGGCAATGCGCAGGATCAGCAGCCTTCACGGCTTCGCCGAAGAGATCCGTGAGGAAGGCCTTATGATCCCTATGTGCCAACTGCTCTGCTTCCTTTCGGGCAAGCGCTACCGTTCTGGGCTCTTCGACGTAACCGAATTTGCCCTTTCCCGCCTCATCGCACGACTGCTTGCCCCTCACCCTAACCCTCTCCCCGTGAAGTACGGGGAGAGGGAATCCGGCCGTGCCATGGCGCGCCGCCACAGGGAACACGACGGGCCGAGTTCCCTCTCCCCGTAGCGCCACTTCGGCGCGTACGGGGAGAGGGTTAGGGTGAGGGGCAAGCAGCCGTGCGACGAGGCAGGAGGCGCCATATGTCACGATCCGCCGTCCCACTTACGCAGCGACTAAGCCACCTCGTGCTTCGCCATCCGTTCCAGCGCCTTGACCAGCCCCGAGTGATCATCATCGCCGCCACCATGGGCGCTGCACGAATTGAACAACTCCTGCGCCGTTGCCGTATTGGGCAACGACAGGCCCATCTCCCTGGCATTCTGCAGCGCCAGGTTAAGATCCTTCTGGTGCAGGCGGATGCGGAAGCCGGGGTCGAAGGTGCGGTTGATCATGCGCTCGGCATGGATTTCGAGGATCTTCGAGGAGGCGAAGCCGCCCATCAGCGCCTCGCGCACCTTGGCCGGATCGGCGCCGGCCTTGGAGGCGAACAACAGCGCTTCGGCGACCGCCTCGATGTTGAGTGCGACGATGATCTGATTGGCGACCTTGGTCGTCTGGCCGGCGCTGATCGGGCCGACATGCGTGATGTTCTTGCCCATCAGTTCGAACAGCGGCTTGGCTCGCGCGAAGCCCTCATCGGTGGCGCCGACCATGATGGTGAGCGATGCCGCCTTGGCGCCAACTTCACCGCCGGAGACCGGTGCGTCGACGTAGTCGCAGCCAAGGCCAGCGATCTTCTCGGCGAACGCCTTGGTCTCAATCGGCGAGATCGAGCTCATGTCGATCACCAGCTTGCCGGCCGACAAGCCCGAAGCGATGCCGTCGGCGCCAAACAACACTTCATCGACTTGCGGGGTATCCGGCACGATCATGATGATGACGTCGGCTGCCTCGGCGACAGCCTTGAGGCTTGCCAGTTCTTCGACGCCTTTGGCCTTGAGATCGTCAGGCACCGAAGCCCGGTGCGTTTTGGTCACGATCTTATGGCCGCCGTCCGCGAGGTGGCCGGCCATCGGCGCCCCCATGATGCCCAGTCCGATGAAGCCGATCGTCGTCATGTCGCAAGGTTCCTCGTCGTTATGATGGTTAGCCTTCCGGCTAGCAGATGACGCCTGACAAGACCAGCCGCAGGCCATATGAAATCGGGTGCTGCTGCCGGAGAGCCGGGAAAGGGCCGGTTCATCACAAATGTAACGGTTGTTGGCGAAATGATCACGGACAATTGAAGTTTCGTGTGATTTGGGGTCCTATTGGCGCCGCAAATCCATTGATCGCGGCATTATTGCGAGATTATCCCATGACATACGGCCTCGATGCCCAGCAGATCGCGCTGCAGGCGCGCGCCCGAGAACTTGCCCAAAGCCTCATCAAGGAGCGTGCCCGGCGTGTTGATGAAACCGAGGAATATTCCTGGGACAACGTCGAGGCACTCCGGCAAGCCGGTTTCATGGGTATGACCATCCCCAAGGCCTATGGCGGCCAGGGGTTGGGTTTCCTGGAGGCGGTACTGGTAATCGAGCAGATGGCTGAGGCCTGCGGGGCTGCCGGCCGTATCACGGTCGAAGCCAACATGGGCGGCATTTCCGCGATCATGGCATATGGCACAGAGGAACAGAAAAAGTTTGCCGCCGAATTCCCGTTGTCAGGCGACAAGCCGGCGATCTGCATTACTGAGCCCGGTGCCGGCAGCGCTGCGACGGAGATGACGACGACGGCCGTGCGCCGTGGCGACAAGTATATCATCAACGGGCGCAAGCATTGGATCACGGGCGGCGGCGTGTCCCGGCTGCATCTCATCTTTGCGCGCACATTCGATGAGCACGGAGCCGAGCAGGGCATTACCGGCTTCATGGCCGTGCGCGATGAGACGCCGGGCCTGGTGATCGGCAAGCGCGAGCCGGCGATGGGCCTGCGCGGTGTTCCCGAAACCGAGGTGATCTTCGAGGACATGGAAGTGGCAGCCGACATGATGCTGGTCCCACCGTCCGGTCTGAGGCACGGTTTCGGCGATCTGATCGACGCCTATAACTCTCAGCGTGTTGGTGCCGGCACAGTGGCGCTCGGCCTTGCCCAAGGTTCCTACGAGCTTGCGCGTGACTTTTTGCGCGAGCGCGAGCAGTTCGGCCGGCCGATCGCCGAATTCCAGGGATTGCAGTGGATGCTGGCCGACATGGCGACCGGCATCGAGGCAAGCCGCGCCCTGATTTATCGCGCGGCCCGCTCGCGCGGTGAGCGCAACGGCCTGTTCCCGGATCCGGTGATGGCGGCGCAGGCCAAATTGTTCACCTCCGAAATGGCGGTCAAGGTCACCAACGACGTCCTCCAGATGCACGGCGCCCGAGGCTACTCGCGCAACTGCGATGCGGAACGCTACGTGCGCGATGCACGCATGTTCACGATCGCCGGCGGCACCGCGCAAATGCTGCGCACGCTGATTGCAGGCGGCGAACTTGACATGAAGCTGCCCCAGACCCGCGACGGCTATCTGAAGCTTGCAGGAGTTGGCGCCAAGCGGATCGCGGCGGAATAGGATCAGGCGTCGAGATCGGCGGCCATCAACTCGGCTCGCGCCTGTCCGTTGTCATCAGATCTCTTTGTCTCTGTACGGTGCCAACGAAATAGGGCATTCAATCACCTGTGCCCGCACATCATCGCCGTCCGGAGAGGTTCCATGAAACGCAACAGGCGCGCCAAGATCGTCGCAACCATCGGACCGGCGACCGCGAGCTCGGAAATGATCCGGCGCACGTTTATGGCCGGTGTCGATGTGTTCCGGCTCAACTTCTCGCACGGCACGCACGAGGATCATCGGGCCGTGCACGCTGCGATCCGCGAATTGGAGCGGGAAGTCAATCGGCCGATCGGCATTCTTCAGGACTTGCAGGGCCCGAAGATCCGGATTGGAACGGTCAAGGACGGTCGTCTCGAGGTCAGGCCCGATGATCGGGTGCGCTTTGTGCCGGAGGGTGCCGAGGGCGATCAAAACCATATCCCGCTGCCGCATCCCGAGATCTTCGCAGCCGCGCTGCCCGGCCACCGCCTGTTGATCGATGATGGGCGCCTGCGCCTCAAGATCGTCGAGTTCGATGGAGGCGCGATCATCGCGCGTGTCGAGGTCGGCGGCGTGATTTCCAACCGCAAGGGCGTCAACGTTCCCGACACTGTGCTCGCGCTCTCGCCGTTGACTGACAAGGACCGCGCCGATCTCGAATTCGGCAAGAAGCTCGGCGTCGACTGGCTGGCTCTGTCGTTCGTCCAGCGTCCAAGCGACATCATGGAGGCGCGCCAGCTGATCGGCGACACCGCCGGGATCAACGTTAAGATCGAAAAGCCGGCAGCACTGCAGTGCATCGACGAGATCGTGGCGCTTTGTGATTCCGTGATGGTTGCGCGGGGCGATCTCGGTGTCGAAATCCCGCCGGAGCATGTCCCCGGTCGCCAGAAAGAGCTGATCCGAGCCTGCAGGATGAACGCCAAGCCGGTAATCGTCGCGACCCAGATGCTCGACTCGATGGTCAATTCGCCGACGCCGACCCGGGCTGAAGCCAGTGATGTTGCGACCGCGATCTACGAGGGCGCCGACGCGGTGATGCTGTCACAGGAATCGGCAATCGGTACTTTTCCGGTCGAGACCGTCGAAATGATGGACCGGATCATCTGTCATACCGAGGAACATACAGCCTACCGCAGCATCGTCGATGCGCTCGAACCGGTCGTCGACCCTTCGATCCACCATGCGGTCTCAGAAGCTGCAGCAGACGTCGCCAACAAGATCGGCGCGAGCTGCATCGTCGCCTTCACCTCGCGCGGCACGACCGCCTACCGCATCGCCCGCAAACGCCCGGAAGTGCCGATCCTGGCTGCCACCATGGAACTCAGCATCGCCCGGCGCCTGTCACTGCTCTGGGGCTCACACAGCGTCAAGGCCGCCTCGATCGCGAGCTATGATGAAATGGTCGATGACGCCCGGCAACTGGCGATGGCTGAGGAATTCGCAAGGAAGGGCGACCGCATCGTTGTCATCGCCGGTGTGCCCTTCGGCACGCCCGGCTCAACGAACAACCTGCGTGTCGTCACCGTTTGAGAGGGACGTCGTAGCTTATAGGGCACCGGCGCCGCGCAGTACCCGGCTGAGCGCGAAGCCGACCGCATACGAGATCGGGATCGCCACCAGGATCGCGAGCCACGGGAACAGGCCCAACTCGGCTAGGAATATCGAACTCACAACAAAACTTGCGACCAGCGCAAAGATAAGAAGGCCCATTTACTTTACTCCCGTCGCAACGGACACTCTATGAGCGAAAGCGAATAGTTGCGTTTACTGTACTCATCCAATGTTCTCATTATGACCAGAAATTCGGCGCACTGCAATCGCCAACCACATCTGTGATTATCAAGCGCGATTGGGCAGCTACCAGGCAGCCGATCCAAGATCGGATTGTAGTGCCCCGGTTTGCTGTTGCACTGTGATGAGGACAACGACTTCGGCGGAGGCAGAATTATGACCAATCCCTTCTCGCTCGACGGCCAGGCAGCTATCGTCACGGGCGGCAGCCGCGGCATCGGCCGCTCGATCGCGGAACACATGGCGGGCCTCGGTGCCAAGGTCGTCGTCTCGAGCCGCAAGCTCGACGCCTGCCAAGAAGTCGTCGATGCGATCAAGGCCAAGGGCGGCGAGGCCATGGCGGTTGCATGCAACATCTCACGGCGCGATGAATGCGAAAACCTGGTCAAGGTTACCAAAGACACCTGGGGGCGCATCGATACGTTCGTTGCCAACGCCGCCGTCAACCCGGTCTACGGGCCGATGACGGGACTCTCCGATGAAGCCTTCGACAAGGTGATGACATCGAACGTGCATAGCGCGATCTGGTTCGCCAATGCCGCCATGCCGCACATGGTCGATGTCGGCGGCGGCAGCTTCATTATCGTCTCATCGATCGGCGGCCTCAAGGGATCGGCGACGCTTGGCGCCTACGGCATCTCGAAGGCGGCAGACATGGGTGTTGCCCGTGCGCTGGCCGTGGAATGGGGGCCGAAGAACATTCGCGTCAACTGCATCTGCCCAGGCCTCGTCAAGACCGATTTTGCCCGTGCGCTTTGGGAAAACGAAAAGCTGCGCAAGGATCGCGAGGAGCGCACGCCGCTGCGCCGGCTCGGTGATCCCGACGATATCGGCGGCATAGCAGCGTTTCTTGCCGGGCCGACGGCGCGCTTCATCACCGGCCAGGCGATCGTTGCCGACGGCGGCGTGACGATCACTTGAGTTGTGGTGCGACCCTGTTCGGCCAGGTGTCCGACAGGCGATAGCCACCCGGCCATGGATCCTGCGGATCGAGCATGTGCTGATGCGTGCCGGTGATCCAGGCGCGGCCTGCGATCGACGGCACGATGGCCGGCCGGCCGGCAACCTCGGTCGAGCGCTCGATCCGGCAGTCGAACCTGGAGCCGATGATCGAGCGCCCGATGAACGCCTCGCCGACGCCGAGTTCACCGCGTGCATGCAGCACCGCCATACGTGCCGAACAGCCGGTGCCGCACGGTGACCGGTCGAGTTTGCCCGGTTCGATTGCAACCGTGTTCCGGCCGCTGGCCGTACCGTCGACTCGCTCGACAGGCTTGGTGAACTGGCAGAACGAGATGTGGTGCCAGTCCGCGTTTTCAGGATGGCTGAAGCCAAGTTGCTCGTTTGCTGCCGCCGTGATGCGCGATCCAGTCGATGCCAGGTCAGCTGCCTCTTCGGGCACGAGCTCGAACCCGGCCGCCGTGGCATCGACGAGCACGAAACTGTCACCGCCGTAGGCGGTATCGACTTTGAGCGTGCCAAGGCCCTCGACCTCGATGAGGGCATCGAGCCTGTCGGCGAATGAGGCGACGTTCTCGACCTCGATACGCTCGGCCTTGCCGTCGCGGCAGAACGCCTTGACGGCAACCAGTCCGCCGGGTGCCTCGAGATGAAACGCCGTCATGGGCTCCTGCATCTCGACGATGCCGGTATCGAGCAGGACGGTCGCAACGCATATCGAGTTCGAGCCCGACATTGGCGGCGTGTGCACGGGTTCCATGATGATGAAGCCCATCACCGCCACTGGATCCTTCGGTGGCACGAGCAGATTGACATGGCGAAAGACCCCGCCGCGCGGTTCGTTGAGCACGAAATTGCGCAATGTCTCATCGGCTGCGATCCAGCGCGACTGCTCCCAGAGCGTCTCGCCGGGCGGCGGCGCAACCCCGCCAACGATAACGTCGCCGACTTCCCCTTCCGCATGACACGACACAACGTGAATGGTTTTGATTGATCGCATCGAATTGGCCCCCTCGTAGGGTTTCCAAAGGCCTTCGCCCTTTGGCAGGATCGGCGCTTTTTGTCGATGTTTCGAACACGAACATCGAGTGACAGCGTCCGTAACACATCGCCGCCCGGCGACGATTCCGGGACCGTATTCTAAAGAGGAATGTTGGCAAGTCGGTCAAGCAGCAAACGAGTCTGCCTGTTCAGTGATTGCGAGGCGATTGAGTGCCGCAAGCGTGCGTGCCAATGCGCTGTCGAGGCTGGCTATGACATCAAAATCGTTGCCGGCGAAGTCCTCTCGGGCCATAGCCTCGAGTTGGCCGGCGAGGTCGCCGACGAGCACTGCGCCGATGTTGCGACTGAGTGATTTGAGGGCATGGGCCGCAGTTGCAGTTTCCTCGCTATCGCCCTGTTGCAGGGCGGCTGCGGTGCGCTCAAGCGCTTCCGGCGCATTGGTCCGGTAGAGCGAGATGACATTTCTCAGTAGCGTGCCCCTCGGTGCATCGATCTCGAGGAGGCTTTGGATTACGGCTGGATCGAGCAGGCCCGGCTCATCAGTTCGCGCTCTTTCTGATGCGCCGGGTTGCGATGATAGCGCTTCGGGGCTCTCGGACACGACGGCTTGGCCGCGCTCGGCTCCCAGGCAACGCATCAGGCAGGCGTCGATCATCTCCAATGTGAATGGCTTGGCAACGAAGTCAGTCATGCCGGCCTTGCGCCAGCGATCGGCGCTTTGCGGGACGGCGTTGGCCGTTAGCGCGACGATCGGCACCTGGGCAAGGCCCGTCTCTCGCTCCCAGGCGCGGATCTGCTCTGTGGCGCCAATGCCATCGAGGCGCGGCATGCTGCCGTCCATGAAGACGATGTCGAACTGCTCCCTGCTCGCCATCACGGCATCGACCGCCGCCTGGCCATCGCAAACGTTTGTCAGTTCCACGCCGAGGCGGCCGAGGACTTCGCTCAATACTTCGCGGTTGATCTCGCTGTCGTCGGCGCCGAGGGCCCTTAGGCCGGGGTACGTGTGCAGTTTGGCTTGCTTGACAACGTGCGATGTCAGCTCACGATTGAATGCTTGAAGCGCCACGCGGCCCTGAGCGGCAGCCTCCAGTAACCGGTCGACATGTGCGGTTGAAAGCGGTGGTTCGAGAACGATCACCGGTACGTTCAATTTATCAAGGCCCGCCCGAGCCGAGGGCGGCAAATTGCCAAGAATGGCGAGACCGCTACCGACGGGGGCTCCTCGATCAATGCTTCCGGTTTCGCCTGCCGCAACGATGCTGAGCACAAGTTCGCGCTCTTCGATCGCCTGGCCCGGGCCGACAATGCTGCCACCGCGCTTGACGATAGCGCCCGCCAGACATTGGCGCGCCGGACCATCCGGCATGACGAGCCGCACGGCGTTGGCCAAATGGCTGGGCGAAAACATCAGCGGATCGGCCGCTTGGAGGACATCGAAGGCGATATCGACAATGAAATTCGAGCCTCGGCCGACGGTGCTTTGGACCGCGATCGTGCCGCCCATCGCCTCGGCAAGGCGCCGGCAGATCGAAAGTCCGATGCCGGTCCCTCCGAATTGCCGCGTCGTCGTCTGGTCGGCCTGTTCGAAGGCGTTGAAGACGCTGTCGAGCTTGTCAGCCGCGATGCCGATGCCGGTGTCCGCGACGCGGAATCTCAGTGTCTGCTTAGCCCCGGCCTTTCCGGCGACTTCGCCCAGGCATTCGACGTAGATCGATACGCCGCCTGCGTGGGTGAACTTGAGCGCGTTGCTGACGAGGTTGGTCAGGATCTGGGAAAGGCGCACGGGTCGGCTGCGATTTCGAGCGGTACGTCGGGGGCAACGAAGGCTGCAATCTCCAAGCCCTTTTCCCGTGCCCGCTCGGAGAACAGTTGGGCGATGTCATCGACAACGCGGCGCGGTGCGACGGCGATTTCCTCCAAGGTCAGCTTGCCGGCTTCGATCTTCGAGAAATCGAGCACGTCGTTGATGATGGCGAGCAGGTTGTGGCCCGAGTTGACGATGATCTCGCCGTAACGCTTGAGACGGGGCGTCGTAGCGGCGTTGGCGAGCAGTTCCGCCATCACCAGCATGCCGTTCATCGGCGAGCGGATCTCGTGGCTCATCATCGCCAGGAAGTCGGATTTGGCGGAGTTGGCGGCTTCTGCTGCCTCGAGCGCCCGGTCGAGATGCTCGGTGCGATCAGCAACGGTTTCCTCCAATTCATCGCGCTGCTTTTGCAATGCGGCATCGCGGCTACGGATCTCCCCGAGCATTTCATTGAAGGCATCGACCATGCGGCCGGTTTCATCGGAGCTCGTCTTCGCCGCCGCCCGGGAATAGTCCTTCGTTGCGCGGACCTGGTCCATTGTTCGCGTCAGCGCATTGATCGGCTTGAGGATCGCTGACTGAAGCATGAAGGCGATCAGTGCGCCGATCAGGGCAGCCACGGCACCAATCGTGAGTGAGGCAAGAAAGCTGTTTGCCAGCGCCATACGGAGTTCCGAGAGATCGCGGATGACGAGCAATTCGCCGATCGGCTTGCCGCCGTGCACGATCGGCGCGCGCGCCGTGTATGTACCAAGGTGCAGTGCCGTCCACGGGCCGATTTCGGCGTTGGCGCCTGTTTTGGATACAGGCCGACCGCCGCGCTCTACGACAATACCCATGCCCTGCTGATGCAAGACGAAGCCACGCTGATTGGCGATGCGGACATATTCGATGCCCGGCATGTGACGCATGGCGCTCAGGCTTGCAGCGACGGAGCGCTGGTCACGTTGACTGACGGCAGGCGCGACGCTTGCTGCAATCAGTGCCGCAATGGCCTCGGATTGGGCGCGTTTGGTGTCGAACTGTCGGCCGGCCTGCCACCAGGCAGTGGCAAGTGCGGATGCAATGGCCGCCGACATCAGTGCCGCAAACACCAATGCTGCCAGTTTGTAACCTATCGATGATCGTAAGAAATGCAGCACTATAGCAACCCGGTGATACTGCCGCTTTCCTGTTTAGGGATGAATTGTATCGATCGGACTAACAGTGCTGTGAGGCTCAGTTCTTTAAGTGAACGTCTGGTGGGGTTATTACGGCACATAATTGAAATTGAACTACAAGAGAGTCGCGGAAATCATCCCCACGCCGGATGATCGATCATTTTCAAATCAACAGTTTACCGCTTGTTAGGCCATGAGGCGCATTGCGCTGGCAATATGACGAACCTTTCGATATTGATCCAAATATTCCGCAATGGGAGTGCGCGGATGTTCGGAGCTGCATCGTGGGTTGGAAAGCATTCATATCTTGTTTACATGTACAAGCGAAATGCTATCGCACTGAGCGCTCGGGTACGATTATCGTAAAGTTTGCATTGCTGATTCCGATTGTTGCCGTGATAACCGGCTCAACGATCGATTACGCAATGCTCGTCCATTACAAGTCGCGCCTCCAACTCGCCGTCGACGCCGCCGCGATGTCGGCGGCAAAGGAACTCAGCCTCGCGGATGCCCGAACAGATGACGTCAATACGGTCGTCGCGGCCTCGGTCGAGAGCCTGATGAATGCCAACGGCGATCCTGAGCTTGCAACTAACCTCACGACGACGGTCCGCCGATCGCCATTGGAGGTGGAGGTTCGTGCAAATCAGCGACCGCCAGCCTTTTTCGGGTTCAGCCTCGGGCTGACCAATGCGATCATCGAAGCGCACGCCGTTGCACGTGTCGTCGGCCGGCCCAATATCTGCGTTCTCGCTCTTGAGGACAGTGCACCCGGTGCAGTCTGGCTCGTCACATCTGCGCGCCTTACCGGCAATGACTGCTCGGTGTTTTCGAATTCAACCTCATCGACCAGCATTGCCGTGCGCGACAATGCCATGATGGAAGCAAAATCGATCTGTTCGGCCGGCGGCATTGATGAGTCGGGAACGATATCTCCGGCACCGTACCTCGATTGCCCGCAATTCGACGACCCGCTGGCGTCGCGCCCCGAGCCTGTGATTGGTCCCTGCACGCATTCAGAACTCGTAATCGGCAATGAGACCCGCACGCTGCATCCGGGTGTTTATTGCGGCGGTTTGAAAATCTCGGGCACATCGAACGTGACTTTCGAGCCGGGCGTCTACATCATAAAGGATAGGAGATTCCTGCTTGGTGACACGGCGGCGATATCGGGCAACGGCGTTTCATTCTTTCTTGGTGCCGGCACTTTTCTTTACTTTGGGCCCGAGACATCGGTTTCGCTCGAGGCATCCAAGGCGGGGCCACTTGCCGGCCTGCTGTTCTTTGGTTCGCGCTCTCAGAGCGAGTTCATTTCGCACACTATTCTCAGCCGCAATGCGCAAAATATGGTCGGCACCATCTACTTTCCTAAGAATACCTTCTGGGTCGACGGCGACGCGTCGGTTGGTGGGGCTTCGGCCTATACGGCGATTGTTGCGCGACGCCTGGTGTTGTTGGCGGGGCCGCACCTGGTCTTGAATTCGAATTTTGACCAGACCGACGTTCCAGTGCCGGACGGCATTCGCGGCGCCGCCCAGCCGATCATGCTGACTCAGTAGAGTAAAGGTAACGCTTTAGCGTTTGGCCTCAATGGCGATCTCGATGAGATGCGGCAGGCCGGATTGGCACGCGTCACTGAGCGTTCCAGCAATTGTCGCCGGATCCTCGATACGGGTTGCGGCAATGCCCATGCCGTTTGCCATTTCGACGAAGCCCAGCCGCGGCTCATGCAGTTCCATGTGGGCATAGGGTTCCTGCGAGGTGACTTGGAAGCGCTGGCGATAGACATCGATGTTGTGTTTCAGAATGCGGTACTCGCCGTTAGCCAGGATCACGAAGACGACGGGCAGGCCGGCATGTGCCGCAGTCCAAAGCGCCTGGATCGAATACATCGCCGAACCGTCGCCTGAGATGCACAGCACCGGGCGTGCCGGCTCGGCCGCCTTGACGCCGAGGGCGCCGGCAAGTCCCTGGCCGATGCCGCCGCCGCGCGCGCCGAAATAATCATCCGGGCCCTTGCTCACGATCGTCCGTGCAAGATCGATGCTCGCCGTAATCGATTCGTCCACGACGATCGCGTCGGCGGGCAGACCCTCGGCGATTTCCGCCATTGCTCGGGGGATTGAGATCGGCCGTCGGTCCCAGGCGCGCTCGGTGCGTGTGCGTTGGACTTCGCCTTCCTTGGCTTTGCGCGCTTGGAGTGCCGCGCATCGCTGTCGGGCTGCGTCATGAAACGACGACGGGGCGGCATTGATGGCCGCAACCAGTTCGGGGATTGCATCCGCAATATCTCCGACAGCGCCGATCTCAGGCGCAAACGAGCGTCCGAGATGCTCGTAACTCGTCTCGATTTGCAGGACGGTTGCCTCATCGGGAAACGGTGATCCAGGCGCAAACCAGACATCTTCGAAAAAGCGTCCGCCGATCACCAGAATGGTGTCGAATGCGGCAAGTGCGTCTCGCGTTTGGCCGGCATCGAACGGCAGGCTCAGGCGATGAGAGAAATGGTCCGTCGGAAACGCGGTGCGCATGCGCAGCCCTTCGTGCCAGACCGATGCACCGAGGCTTTCGGCCAGCCGGACTAGATCGGAGGTGACGCTCGCGCGAGCGGCATCGTCTCCGAGCAGAAGGGCCGGCGCCTGTGACCGGACCAGAACCTCCGCGATTGCCTCGATGGTTTGCGGTGCGATCCGCGGCGGGCGATGGGTTATCGCCGGCCTGATGTCGGCAATCTCGGTCTCCTGTTCCATGACATCGATTGGCAGGGCCACGAAAACCGGTCCCTTGGGTTCATCATGGGCGATCTTGAAGGCACGGCGCAGGACCGGTGCCATTTCGTCGGCACGTTCGACCTGCACGGACCATTTCGTGACGGGAGCCGCCATTGCGACGAGGTCGTGCCCGAGAACGGGATTGTTGAGGCGCAGGCGGGTATCCTGTCCGCCGGCCGTGACGACCATCGGCGAGTTGGCGCGCAACGCGCCGTAGAGCATGCCGATGGCGTTACCGAGGCCCGGCGCCACGTGTAGGCTGACAACACCGGTCTTGCCCGATGCCTGTGCATAGTAACTCGCCGCACAAAGTGCCACGCCTTCATGGAGCGCCGTGACATAACGGATCGACGGATAAGCGCTCAGGCTGTCGAGCAGCGGGCTCTCGGTGGTGCCGGGGTTGCCGAATATGCGCTCGACGCCGTGCGCAAGCAGGGCCTCCATGAAGAGCTCGCGACCTCGCATGTCAAACCTCCTGCCGAATTTGGAAACCGAAGCGATGACCGCACTCATATCATTTCGGGGGGCGTTTAACGATTGTGCCTGTGATATGGCGATGTGCGAGTATGGAATGCCGCCCTTACCTCTTGCATATTCGGGGCGCCGATCCCCGGCTGCCGGCACAAGGACACAGACATGCGCCTATACGATTTCAAGCTTGCCCCCAATCCGCGCCGCGTGCGCATGTTCCTGGCCGAGAAGGGCATCGAGATCCCGACCGTCCAGATCAACACGCGCGAACGCGAGCAGTTTTCAGCCGAGTTCCAGAAAGTCAATCCGCGCGGCACGGTCCCGGTGCTGGAACTCGATGATGGCACGCTGATCACGGAATCAATCTCGATCTGCCGGTATATCGAGGATTTGCATGCAGAACCGGCGCTTTTCGGCCGTGACGCCAAGGAGCGGGCCGTGATCGACATGTGGAACCGGCGTGCCGAATTCGAGATCTATGTTCCGGCCGCAGAAGTCGTGCGCAACGCGCTCGAGATGTTTGCCGACCGGGGTATTCCCGGTGTCACCGGCGGCGTACCTCAAATACCGGCGCTTGCCGAACGCGGCCGCGCGAGCTTCGGGCGTGGTCTCGAGCGCCTCGACGAACGACTGGGAGAAAGCCGGTTCCTTGCCGGCGAGGCATTCTCCGTTGCTGACATCACCGCTTACATCGCGATCGACTTTGCCAAGCGCGGTGAACTCGTGGTGCCGGCCTCGCTCGTGAACGTCAGGCGCTGGCAGGATGAGATTGCCGCACGACCGAGCGCGGACGCATGATCTGCAGATATGGCTGTTAAGCAAGAACGCATTGTTTATGGCATCGTCTCGCTCTGGGCGATGCGCGTGCACTGGGCACTGCACGAGCTTGGCCTCGACTATCGCACTGAGCCAATCGAGTCGCGTAGCGGCCAGACCCAGGCGCCGGACTACCTGAAGCTCAATCCGCGCCAGAAGATCCCGGTGCTCAAGGACGGTGATTTCGTGATGACGGAAAGTGCGGCAATCGTCACTTATCTCGGCGAGCGCTACGGCAACGATGAGCTGCAACTCGTGCCAGGTGACATCAAGGAGCGGGCACGCTATTTCGAGTGGCTCTCGTTCATAACGATGGAGCTTGATGCAACCAGTCTCTACGTCTTGCGCCGCCACGAGGGTCTCGCGGAAATCTATGGCGATGCGCCGGCCGCCACGGCCAGCGCCCGTGCCTATTTTGCCAAGCTTATCGATGCGGCAGCCGAAGAAATCGACGACGGTCGCGATTATTTGCTGGGCTCCACTTTCAGCGGAGCCGACATCGTCATGGGAACCTGTCTCGACTGGGCGATCCGTTATCGTGTGCCGCTACCGGACGTCTTCCTTGACTATCGCGAGCGGCTGATCGCGCGGCCGGCCTATGCGGCAGCCTCGATCGCCAATCGTTCGCCCGAGGTTAGCGCACCATGAACCAGACGCACGAAACGACGCCGGCGGGGCCGCTGACAGGCTTGCGCGTGATCGATTTGACAAGCGTGGTCTCAGGCCCGGCCGCCGCTGCCTTGCTTTGCGATCAGGGCGCTGACGTCATCAAGGTGGAGGCGCTTGCTGGCGATCTGACGCGACACTCACGTGCTGCCGTCGGTGATTTCGCACCGATGTTCATCTCGTGCAATCGCGGCAAGCGGTCGGTGGCCGTCGACCTCAAGACACTGGCCGGGGCCGAAATCCTCTGGCGGCTGATCGACACCGCCGATGTGCTGATTCAGAATTTCAGGCCTGGAACAGCAGAGCGCCTGGGTTTCGGCGAACCCCAGGTACGCCAGCGCAATCCGCGCATCATCTATGCCTCGATCAGCGGTGTCGGACCTGACGGGCCATATGCGGCCAAGCGCATCTACGACCCGCTCATCCAATCAATTGCCGGTCTCGCAGATATTCAGGCCGATCCGCTGACCGGCCGCCCGAAAATGGTGCGCACGCTCATCGCAGACAAGACGACCGCAATCTACGCTGCCCAGGCGGTCACCGCTGCGCTACTGCATCGCGAGCGTACCGGCGTCGGACAGCACGTCATGCTATCGATGCTCGATACAATGCTCTCCTTCATCTGGCCGGAGGGCATGGCACCGTTCACCGTGCCAAGCGAGAAAGTCCAAGAGGCACCTAACTCGCCCCATGACATGATCTTTGCGGCAAGCGATGGCTACCTCACCGTTGCTGCCAATTCCGACAAGGAATGGCAGGGCCTGTGTGAGGCGCTTGGCCGCCCGGAATGGCTTGCCGATGCCCGTTTCAAGACACCGGCTCTGCGCTCGGATAATCGTCAGGAGCGGCTCGAGCTGCTCGAAGAGGTGCTTGCCACCAATACCGTCGATCACTGGCTCGATCGCCTCGATAACCATGATGTGCCGTGTGCGCCGGTGCTGCCGCGCCGCGATATTGCCGGCCATCCCCAGGTCGTGGCTAGTCAGTCGATTGCTGCGTTCGAGCATCCCGGTGTCGGCGAGGTCCGCCAGGCGCGGCCGGCAGCTCGTTTTGCAGCGTCACCGGCCGAAGTGCGCGGGCCGGCGCCATATCTCGGCGAGCACACCGTCGAGGTTCTGCGCGAGCTTGGCTATGAGGCCGGCGAGATCGATACGCTGGTGGCCGATCGCGTCATCGCCTGCCGTGCCTGAGCGCGAAACTTCCCCGTGCAAGTGCAACTTTCTGGCCTATCAACCTGAATTTCATCAGACTTTGAGCCTAATTATGGCGCCGGAGGATCGATGCCTGTAAGCTTCGTGCATGGTTCGGGAGGGAACCGCCAGCAGAAGCCTCGATACTGTTAGCCCGCACATGAGTGGCAATGCATCACAAACAACGAACGCGGATCTACTCCGCGTCAGGGATTTGCAGGTCGCCTTCGCTATGCGTGGTGCCTCACATCCCGTTTTGAAGGGTGTGAATTTCCGGGTGCGGCCGGGAACCGTTGTCGCGTTGGTCGGCGAAAGCGGCTCGGGCAAGTCCGTGACCAGTCAGGCAACCATGGGTCTGCTGCCGTCCAACGGCTCGATCACGGGCGGCGAAATCCTGTTCAATGATCCGGCTGGTCCAGGCCCCGTCGATCTTGCCCGCCTGCCGCGCAACGGTCCCGAGATGCGCGCCATCCGCGGTGCGCGCATGTCGATGATCTTCCAGGAGCCGATGACCTCGCTGTCGCCGCTGCACACCATCGGCGACCAGGTCTCCGAGGCGCTGACCGTCCACCAACGCGTCGATGCCAAACTGGCGCGTGATAAGACTGAGGCGATTCTCGACCAGGTCGGCTTTCCCGATCCGCGCCGGGCCTTCGACATGTATGCCTTCGAATTGTCCGGCGGTTTGCGTCAGCGCGCCATGATCGCGATGGCCCTGATGTGTGATCCGGCCCTGCTGATCGCCGATGAGCCAACGACGGCGCTCGACGTCACCATCCAGGCACAGGTCCTCGCCCTCTTGAAGCGACTGCAGCGCGACACCGGAATGAGCCTTTTGCTGATTACGCATGACCTGGGCGTCGTTGCCAACATGGCCGATGAGGTCGTCGTGATGTATCACGGCGAGATCATGGAGGCGGGACCGGTCGATGCGATCTTCCGCCGTCCGGGCCATGCCTACCTGAAGGCGCTGATCAATGCGGTGCCGCACTTCGACATGAAGCCCGGCGAACGGCTCGTTTCGTTGCGCGATGTCAGGCGGCGCACGCCTGAGCCGGTAGTTGTGCCTGATGCTGCGCCGCTACCAACCGGTTCGACGCCGCTGTTGAGTGTGCGCAATCTCGCAAAGACGTTTTCGACGAAGAAGGGCGGCTGGTTCGGCAGTACCGGTGACCGTCAGATCAAGGCCGTCGACCAGGTCTCGCTCGATATCATGCCTGGCGAATGTCTAGGTCTCGTCGGCGAAAGCGGCTGCGGCAAGACGACGTTGTCGAAGTTGATCATGCGTGCGCTCAGACCGGATAGCGGTGAGATCCTGCTTGGCAGCGGCGATCAGACGATCGATCTTGCCAAGCTTTCCCAACGCGAGCTCAAAGCTCACAGACGCCGGGTCCAGATGGTCTTCCAGGACCCGGCCAATTCGCTCTCGCCGCGCATGACCGTGCTCAACATTTTGCGCGAACCGCTCGAGATCGCACGCTCGGGAAGCAGTGCCGAGCAAGCCGCCAAGTGCGTCGAACTCATGCAGGAGGTTGGCCTCGACCCGCGTTTTCTCGGCCGCTATCCGCACAGCTTCTCCGGCGGTCAGCGCCAACGTATCGGCATTGCGCGCGCGCTGGCGCTGGCGCCCGATCTGTTGATTTGCGACGAGCCGGTCTCGGCACTCGATGTCTCCGTGCAGGCCCAGATTCTCAATCTGCTCAATGACCTGAGAAAAGAGCTGGGGCTCACCTATCTGTTCATTTCGCACAACTTGGCCGTCGTCGACTATGTCGCCGACCGCATCGCCGTCATGGCGCGCGGGCGTATCGTCGAACTGGCGCCGCGCGAGAGCCTGTTTCAGCGCCCGAGCCATCCCTATACGCGTGCGCTGCTGAGTGCGGTGCCCTATCCGGACCTAGACCGGCCGCTCGATTTCAAGGTGCTCGAAAACCTGGACGCCTCGGATCCGGCCGCCTGGCCGGCTGCCTTTCGCGGCGATGACGATGCACAACAGGGTGCATCGGTTTCGTCGCTTGTCGCACGCGAGATCTATGATGACCACCTGGTCCTTGCCCGCCACAACGCCAACGCTTCGGAATTGGTGAGCCTATGAATGACTGTTTCGAGCGCAGCGAGATGTCGCGGAAGTTCATCGCCGGGCTGCTGACGGGGCTCATCATGACCCTTGTCGCGGCAATACCTCCTGTTCAGGCAGCATCATCCGCGGTTGCCAAATCCGGTCTCGCCAAGCTGATCGAGCCGCCCTATCTCGCCAAAGTCGTTTCGGCCGGCGAGTTGGCGCCCGTCGCCGAACGACTGCCGGCGGCACCGCGCATCATCGATCCACGAGCAACAGGCGGTTCGCTCGGTCAATACGGCGGTCGCATGCGCTGGCTGATGGGTAAGCCCAAGGACCTGCGCATGGTGGCCTATTACGGCTATGCGCGTCTGGTCGGCTATGACCGCGACTACAACATCGTGCCGGACATCCTATTGCGTGTCGATGACGAGGACTCGCGCGTTTTCACGTTCCATCTGCGGCCCGATCACAAGTGGTCGGACGGCCATCCCTTCACGTCGGAGGATTTCCGCTACGTCTGGGAGGATGTGTTCGGTGACAAGCGCATCGGAAAGGGCCTCCCGCGCACCATGCTGATCGAGGACCGGCCGCCGAAGTTCGAAATCATCGATAAGCTGACGGTGCGTTACACCTGGCACAAGCCGAACCCTGAATTCCTGTCAGCGATCGCCGGCACGCTGCCGCTCGTCCTTGCGATGCCGGCGCATTACCTCAAGCAGTTCCACCCGCGCTATGCGCCCAAGGAAAAACTCAGCGAGATCCTGAAGCAGACGCGAAAATCGAACGCCAAGCGTCTGCATATGGCCAAATCGCGCGCGATCACAAATCAGAACATCGACCTGCCGGTGCTCGGCGCCTGGGTGAATACCACCGCGTCGCCCTCTACGCTCTACATCTTCAAGCGCAATCCCTTCTATCACCGCGTCGATGCCGCCGGCCGGCAATTGCCCTATATCGATGAGATCCATATGGCGATCGGCTCGGGTTCACTGATCCCGGCCAAGACCGGCAGCGGCGAGAGCGACCTGCAGGCACGCTACATCCGCTTCGATGACTACACCTTCCTCAAGGCCGCCGAAAAGCAGGGCAAGGTGAAGGTACACCTGTGGGAGAAGGCGAACGGCTCGCATATTGCGATCATCCCGAATCTGACGACGGAAGATGCGGTGTGGCGCAAGCTGCTGCGCGACGTGCGCATGCGCCGGGCGCTGTCGCTGGCGATCAACCGCGAGGAGATCAACGAGGCAATCTTCTTCGGCCTCGCGCGCGAAAGCGGTGATACCGTTTTGCCGCGCAGCCCGCTTTATAAAGAGCGTTATGCCAAGAGCTGGGCGAAATTCGATCTCGCCAAAGCTAACCAGTTGCTCGATGAACTGGGCCTCGACAAACGCGACTATGATGGCATCCGCCTGCTGCCCGACGGGCGACGCGCTGAGATCATTCTCGATACGGCCGGTGAGAGTTCCGAGCAGACCGACGTACTCGGTCTGATCAAGGATACCTGGCGCGAGGCCGGCCTGGCACTTTTCCCGCGTCCGACGCAGCGTGATCTGTTCCGCAAGCGCGCCTATTCCGGTCAGACGATCATGAGCGTTTGGGCCGGCCACAACAACGGCCTGCCGGCAGCCGGTACGTGCCCCGAGTTTCTGGCACCGATCTCCCAGGCACAACTGCAATGGCCCGACTGGGGGCTTTACACCCAGACACAAGGCAAGCAGGGCAAAGTGCCGGAACTTCCTGCGGCAAAGCAACTGCTCACGCTTCTGGCTGATTGGCGTGCTGCCGGCAGCGCTGCCGAGCAGGCGCGCGTCTGGCACGAGATGCTCGAAATCTATGCTGACAACCTGTTTACGATCGGCGTCGTCAACTCGACCAAGCAGCCGGTCGTTACTGCTGCTGATCTCCAGAACGTGCCCGCTGATGGTGTTTTCGCTTTCGATCCGGGCGGCTATTTCGGCATCTATAATCCCGAGACGTTCTGGTTCAACTCGGCGGCCTCGCGGGCGATGACGGCGCAGAAGGGTCAATAGTCCATGCTTGGCTACATCGTGCGCCGCATTCTCCTGATGATCCCGACGCTGGTGCTGATCTCGATCCTGGTGTTCACGTTGATCGAACTGCCGCCGGGCGATTATTTCGAGAGTTACGTCGCCGAACTGCTCGCCCAGGGCGAGAAGGCAGATAGCGAGCAACTCGCCTTCCTGCGCAAGGAATACGGTTTCGACAAGCACCCGGTCGAGCGCTACTTCATCTGGGTGACAGGGCTCCTGCAGGGTGACCTCGGTTATTCGTTCGAGTACGAGATGTCGGTCAACGAGGTGGTTGGTGATCGATTGTTCCTCACGATCCTGATCTCGTTCGTGACGATCATTTTCACCTGGATGATCGCCTTCCCGATCGGCATTTATTCGGCCATGCACCAGTATTCCTGGTCGGACTACTCGCTCACCTTCCTTGGCCTGCTCGGGATCGCGACCCCGAACTTCCTGCTCGCCCTGGTCATGATGTATCTCGCCAACACCTGGTTCGGCACGTCGATCGGCGGGCTGATGGCAGCGGAGTTCGTCAACCAGCCGATGAGTTGGGCCAAGTTCGTCTCGATCCTCGAGCACCTCTGGATACCGGTGATCGTGATCGGCACCGCCGGCACCGCCGGCATGATCCGAACGTTGCGCGCCAACCTGCTCGATGAATTGCAGAAGCAGTACTACGTCACGGCGCGCGCCAAGGGCCTCTCCCAGTTTCGCGCGGTGACCAAGTATCCGCTCCGCATGGCGCTCAACTTCTTTATCGCCGACATCGGCGGCATCCTGCCCCAGATCATTTCCGGCGCCGAAATCGTCGCCGTCGTGCTCTCGCTCGAGACGACCGGTCCGCTGCTGATCAAGGCGCTGCAATCGCAGGACATGTACCTTGCCGGTTCATTCCTGATGTTCCTCGCCCTGCTGACTGTGATCGGCGTTTTGATCTCCGACATTCTGCTCGGGCTGCTCGATCCGCGCATCCGTCTGGCCGGAGGGCGCAGCAAATGAATTCCAGTCCGCTGCCGCCGCCTGGCGAGCCACTCGATCACTACGTCAATGAAGCGCCGTTCGATCCGATGCAGATCGAAAAGCTCACCCCGGCGCAGGAACAGATCTATCTCGCCTCGCAATGGAAACTGATGTGGTGGAAGTTTCGCCGCCACCGTATCGCGGTCGCCTCGGCGATCTTTCTCGGCATCGTCTATATCGGCGTCATCTTCGCCGAGATGATCGCCCCCTACAACTATCAGGCCCGCCATCTCGACCGCATCTATGCGCCGCCGCACACCATACGGCTGTTCCACAAGGGTGAATTCATCGGCCCACACGTGCTCGGCTACGACCACCGTAAGAACATGGAACTGCTGCGCCACGAATACACGGTCAATCCGGACAAGGTGCAGCCAATACGCTTCTTTTGTTCCGGCGAAAGCTATCGGATGTGGGGGCTGTTCGATTGGGACCTCCATTTCATCTGCCCGGCCGAAGGCGGTCACCTCTTTATTCACGGGACCGACTGGCTCGGGCGTGATTTGTTTTCGCGCATGATCCACGGCGCCCGCGTATCGATGACCATCGGCCTGATCGGCGTTGCGGTATCGATCCTGCTCGGTGTGCTGTTCGGCGGTCTGGCGGGCTATTTCGGCGGCAAGGTCGATCTCGTCATCCAGCGCTTGATCGAGGTTCTGCAAAGCCTGCCGTCGATCCCGCTCTGGCTTGCGATCGCCGCGATCGTGCCGGTCAACTGGAGTCCGATTGCGGTCTATTTTTTCATCACCATCATCCTCGGTCTGATCGAGTGGACCGGCCTGGCACGGGCCGTGCGTTCGAAATTGCTCTCACTGCGCGAGGAGGATTATGTCTTGGCCGCCCAGTTGATGGGGGCAAGCTCGAGGCGCGTGATCGTCCGTCATCTGGTGCCGGGATTCACCAGTCACCTCATTGCAGCTGCATCGCTGTCGATACCGGCAATGATCCTCGGTGAGACGGCTTTGAGCTTTCTCGGCTTGGGCTTACGCGCGCCGGTAACCAGCTGGGGTGTACTGCTGACCGATGCCCAAAACATCAACGTGGTGGCGTTGTACCCCTGGTTGATGTTACCGGTGGTCCCGGTGATCCTCGTCGTGCTCGCATTCAACTTCCTCGGCGACGGGCTCAGGGACGCGGCAGACCCCTATAAGTAACGTGTGGTCGTGCATATTTTGAATGGACGTGATGGCACTGAGCCATTAGGTCGGGCGAAAGAATTGATGCGGTTTTGATCATGGCGCAATCCGGCGAGAATATTCGCGTTCTCATGTATTCGCACGACACCTTCGGGCTCGGCCACCTGCGCCGCACCCGGACGATTGCGCATGCCCTGGTCGAGCAGCACAAACGCCTGAGTGTGCTCATTATTTCGGGCTCGTCGATCGCCGGGGCCTTCGACTTCAAGTCGCGCGTCGACTTCATCAAGATCCCGAGCGTCATCAAGTTGCGCAACGGCGAATACACCTCGCTCTCCGATCATATCGACTTGAGCGAGACGCTGGCGATGCGCCGCGCGATCATCGAGAGCGTCGCGATCAACTTCCACCCGAACCTGTTCATCGTCGACAAGGAGCCGCGCGGCTTGCAGGGCGAGCTTGATCTGGCGCTGCCGCGGCTCGCCGAACAGGACTGCGAAATGGTGCTCGGCCTGCGCGAAGTGCTCGATGAGCCGGGCATCGTGCGCGATGAATGGACCCGCCACGATGCGCTGCGCACGGTGATCAAGTTCTACGACCGGATCTGGATCTACGGATCGAAGGATTTTTATGATCCGCTGGTCGGCGTGCCCCTGCCGCTCGATGTGCGCGAACGGGTCGAATATATGGGCTTCCTGGCACGCACGGTGCCGGCCGTGACCTTCCCGCAGGGACGCAATCTGCCCGCAGAGTTCATACTCGTGACGGCCGGCGGCGGCGGTGATGCCTCGGACCTGATGGGCCAGGTGCTGGCTGCGAAGGAATTTGACAAGGCAAACCGGTTTCCGTTCGTGCTGGTTCTCGGGCCCTATATGTCGGTGCGTGAAAAGAGCGAAATCCGCCACCGTGCCAGCCGCCTGGATGATGTGCATGTGCTTGACTTCGACAATCGCCTCGAAGAACTGATGACGCGTGCCACCGCGGTGATCGCGATGGGCGGCTACAATACGTTCTGTGAGCTGATGTCGTTCGACAAGCGGGCGCTGATCGTGCCGCGTACGGTGCCACGCAAGGAGCAATTGATCCGGGCGGGACGGGCGGCAGAGTACGGGCTGGTCACGATGCTCGATTCGCACGAGGCAAGTGACCCACGCCGGATGGCGGCTGCCATCAAGGCGCTGCCCGGCCAGCCCAAGCCATCGATGGCGAAATATAAGGTCGATCTCAAGGGCCTCGATCGCATCGGCCAGTTGGTCGGTGAAATGGCCGGGCGCAGCGCCTCGCTGCCGGATCTGGAAGTGATCGGGTGAGTGACACCGGTACAAGTCAGGCGGGCACGATCGGCGTCGTCCTCAAGGGCTATCCGCGGCTGTCCGAAACGTTCATCGCCCAGGAATTGCGCGGGCTCGAGCAACTCGGTTTCAGGCTTCGCCTCATTTCGCTGCGTCATCCGACGGATAAGGCGGTCCACCCGGTGCACGAAGAAATCAAGGCGCCGGTCGTCTATCTGCCGGAGTATCTGCACCATGAACCGATGCGGGTGTTGTCAGCTCTTTCGGCAATGGTCTGGCGCCGCCGTTTCTGGCATGCCGCTGGCCACTGGCTCGCTGATCTCAGGCGTGAGCCGACAGTCAACCGCGTTCGGCGGTTTGGCCAGGCCGTCGTGCTTGCCGCCGAGTTGCCGGGCGATGTCGTACGCCTCTATGCCCATTTCATTCACACGCCAACCGCCGTAACGCGATACGCAAGCCAGATGACCGGTCTTGCCTGGTCTGCATCGGCACACGCCAAGGACATCTGGACCTCACCCGATTGGGAACTCGCCCAGAACCTCGCCGATGCAGATTGGGTGGCGACCTGCACGGGTGTCGGCCGCGACCGCCTTGCCGAACTGGCACCGGATCCGGCAACCGTGCACCTCATCTACCACGGCCTCGATCTGACGCGCTTTCCGGCCGCCGCAACCGTGCGAACCCCGAATTCACGTGATGGCCAAAGCCCTGCACACGCGGTCCGGCTGCTAAGCGTCGGAAGGGCGGTCGAAAAGAAGGGCTTCGATGTTCTGCTCGATGCGCTGGCGCAATTGCCGGGTGACTTCCATTGGCATTGGACGCATATCGGCGGTGGCGCCGAGCGCGAGGCGCTGAAGGCTCAGGCTGCAAGGATAGGTCTCAATGAGCGCATTACCTGGCGGGGCGCATTAGCCCAGGCAGAGGTGCTGGGGGCGTATCGCGCTGCCGACCTGTTCGTGCTGCCCTGCCGGATCGGCAGCGACGGTGACCGTGACGGTCTGCCGAACGTTCTCGTCGAAGCACAGAGCCAGCGTCTTGCCTGCATTTCGACGCCGATTTCAGGTGTCCCTGAATTGATCATCGATGGCGAGACCGGCCTGTTGGTGCCGGCCGAGGATGCCGGCGCACTGAGCCGCGCGATTGCCGATCTCGGCCGGAATGTGGAACGGCGTGCGGCTTTTGGCCGGGCCGGCGAGGCGCGGGTGCGGGCGGCATTCGACATGCATGGCGGGCTTGCTCAACTCGCGGCCTTGTTCGGGATGCAGGCCGGTACAAACACTGCCGACGCTGGCAGTGCTAGCCGTCGTGATCGCGCCATCGTTGGCGAGGCGGCTGAATGAAGGCACCGCGTGTCCTCTTTTACGTACAGTATCTCGAGGGCATCGGTCACGTCGTGCGCGCCAATCACATCGCCCGGGAGTTGTGCAAGTCCGGCTGCTCGGTGACCCTCGCGCTTGGCGGTCATCCGATCCCCGGCTTCGATTTCGGGGCGGCAAAGATCTTCCAGCTGCCGCCGCTACATGCCTCGCCGACGAGCTATTCGGTGCTGCTGCAAAGCGACGGCCGGCCCGCTGATGATGATTTTTGCGAGCGGCGGCGAGATGACCTGCTCGGCCTCTATCGCGATCTGAAACCCGACATCATCATCACCGAGGCTTATCCGCTGGGGCGTTGGGCGATGGATTTCGAGTTACTCCCGTTGCTCGAAGCCGCCGCGAGCAGGCCCGATCGGCCGCTGATCATCGCCTCGGTGCGCGATATTCTGCAGATGCCGAAGGCGGTGGCAAAGGCCGAGCGGTCGGTTGGGATTTTCGAGCGCTATTACGATGCTTTGCTGGTGCATGGCGATCCGCGCCTCGCCCGCATCGAGGAAAGCTTCCCGCCCGCCGCCCGCTTCGCTGACCGGACGACTTATACCGGCATGATCGTCGCCGACAGGCCCGATGGACGTGCCGCCGACAGCGAGACGTTCGACGTCATCGTTTCGGCTGGCGGCGGCGCCATTGCCTTTGAGGTTCTCGCTGCTGCGATTGACGCAAAGCCGCTTACCGGCCTGGCCAGGGCACGCTGGCTGGCCTTGGCCGGCCCGCGCATGCCAGATGCCGAGTTCGCTGAACTTGCAGCGCGCGCCGCTACCTGCAACGTGCACTTCGAACGCTTTCGCACTGGCCTGTCGGCACTGCTGTCACGGGCACGACTCTCGATCCAGCGAGCTGGCTACAACACGGTCGGCGATCTGTTGGTTGCCGGTTGTCGTGGTGTTCTGGTGCCTGACGCCGACGGCGGCCAGATGGAGCAGCCGCTCCGTGCGGCCAGACTCGAAACGCTCGGGCGTGTCAGCGTCATTGACGAGGCGACACTGTCGCCGGCGACCATGGCGGAAGCCGTTGAACGGGCACTCAACATGTCGTTCGGAGATGTCGAGATCGATCTTAACGGAGCTGCATGCTCGGCTCGAACGGTGATGCAGCTCTGGCAGGTGCATCGGCCTTCGTGAAAGTGCCGGCGTACTACCGCAAAGCCCTGAGCTTCTCACCCATTGTTCTTGCGGCACTCCCGATCGAGTGGTGTGTCCGTACGTTGGCAACTGCTGATTGACCAAGGCTTGTTCTCAGGCCGGCATCATCGATCAGGCGCCGAATAAGGGTGGCATAGTATTCAGGCGATGCTTCTTTGCACAGCAACCCGGAAATACCGTGGGCAACAACGGCCGGAACACCCGCGGTTTCCAGCGCGATGACCGGCAGCCCGTTCGCCTGCGCCTCGAGGTAGACCATGCCAAATGCCTCCTCGAAGCCCGGCCAGACGAAGATGTCGCCGTTCTGCAGCATCTCGCCGATCGCATTGCCATCAGCCTGACCGTGCCACGTGATGCAATGGCCGGCGATCCCGTCAAAGGCTTGTTCAACGTCGGTGCGCGCACTGCCGTCACCGACGACATCGAGATGCCAGTCGGTGCTGCGCAAATGCCTCAGCGCCTGGCCCAGGAAACGGTAGCTTTCGAGCTTGGCGCCGGGGCGCATCATCGCGACGGTCACCAGCCGCACCGGCCCCGCATTGTCGGTGAGCCGACGGGCAGAGGTCCGCCCGATAGTTTCGATGTCGATGAAAGGTGGCAGATCGATCAATTGGCGCGGTTCTGCGACTTGTAGGAGGCCTGTTTTGTCGCGCTCTGTGAAGCAGAAAATGGCATCGGCCTGCTCGACACCCAGTCGTGCCTGTTCGAGCCACGGCCCCCAGTCACTTCCCGTGCGGCGGGCAGAGTAGGAGGCCTCGGCAACGGCATAAGGGATCTGCAGCGCATCGCTGACGATCGGCCCGATAAAGTCGGGCGCCTTGTAGTAGAGATGATAGGTGAACCAGAGATCGGGCCGCCATTCAGCCTCGGCCAGCATTAAATGCGGCAACCAGCTTGGCTGCCTCGTTTGCGCCTGTGTCGCGAAACTCCTGGAACCGGGCTCTTTCCGGTGTTGCACTCCAGGAACGCAATCGTGATACGAGCCGGACCTCGGCAGCCGTGCGCTGCAAGGCAGCGATGAGCAGTCGGCCGATCGTCCTGTCGCCTGACGGGGTTGGTGCATCAGGCGGCTTCATTGGAGCGTAAAAGGCGATCTTCATGCTGGCTTGGCCCGTCTGTTTGTCAATGCCACTCGAAATCGGGCGACAATTCAACGTGAAGACTTTTTGAGCGGCTTGCGTGCCGCACCATGGTATATGGCAAAGTAGCGCTTGTTGACATTTGATACACGAGAGGAAGTTGCTACTGCCCTATGCCCCTCACCCTAGCCCTCTCCCCGTGAAGTACGGGGAGAGGGAATCCGGCCGTGCCACTTTGCACTGACGTGAATGACACGATGGGCAAAGTTCCCTCTCCCCGTAGCACCACTCCGGCGCGTACGGGGAGAGGGTTAGGGTGAGGGGCATAGGGCGGTAGCAGCCTGGATACTGAGCATCAAATGTCAACGGAACCAAGTACCCCGTATCCAATGTTTGCAGCACTTTGCTGCAACCTCTGCACGAGCCATCGCCCCAACTGACTTGAGGCCTAAGATCCGTGGAACCCAATCTGTTCCGCTATATTTGGCGCCATAGTCGCAGTGACCAGATCATAGTTCTCGTCTTGATCGCGGGTTCACTGCCCTTCTATTGGCTGTCGCTCGATGTGCCCAAGCGCATCGTCAACGAAGCGCTGCAGGGCGAAGCGTTCCTCAACGGTATCACTGAAGCGAAACTGTTCGCGATGTCTCTGCCGCTGCCCGACTGGCTCGGCGGCACATTGATACTCAGCGAAGGGTTCAGTTTCGATCAGGTCAGCTACCTGCTGGCCTTGAGCTTCCTGTTTCTGTTTTTCGTGCTTGCCAACGGGGCCTTCAAGTACGGCATCAATATTCTCAAGGGGCTGCTGGCCGAACGGCATGATGCGCCGGCTGCGCTTCGAGTTGTTCGCCAACCTGATGCGCTTCAAGCCGGAAGATATTCGGACCGTCAAACCGGCCGAAGCTGCAAGCATGATCAAGGACGAGGTCGAGCCGATCGGTGGCTTCATCGGCGATGCGTTCATTCAGCCGGCGTTCTTGAGCACTCAGGCACTGACGGCGCTGATCTTCATCATGACGCAGAGCTTCTGGCTCGGCATGGTCGCGCTGTCGATCGTGCTGATCCAGGCCTTCGTCATTCCCTATCTGCGCCGCGAGCAGTTGCGCCTCGGCCGCCTGCGTCAGCTTGCCTCGCGTGCTCTGGCCGGACGCATCGGTGAGATGATCGACGGCTCGCGCACCATCCAGACCTACGGCCTCAAGGATTACAGCGAGTCCGAGATCGGCGATCGTCTCGGCCATCTCTATGGCATCCGCGCTGCACTTTATAAGCGCAAATTCGCCGTCAAATATCTCAACAACATCCTCGCCCAGATTACGCCCTTCTTCTTCTATTCGATCGGCGGCTATCTGGCGCTGCGCGGTTCGCTCGACATTGGCCAGCTGGTTGCCGTGATTGCGGCCTATCGCGACCTGCCGCCACCGATCAAGGAACTGATCGACTGGGATCAGCGGCGCGCCGACGTCACGATCAAATACGAGCAGATCATTTCCCAGTTCTCCGGTCGCGACCTCATTCCGCCCGACCAGCCCGACGATCAGGCCGAGCCGATTGCACCTGATACCCCGATCCTGATTTCGGACCTCACAGTGGCCGATCAGCGTGGTTCGCCGCTGATTTCAGGTGCAACGCTCACCATCAATCGCCCGTCCAAGGTGGCAGTCGTCGGCTCATCGGGTTCGGGCCGAGATATCCTGGCCCGCGTCATTGGCCGTCAAACGACCAAGTACGAAGGGCGCGTGGCCCTGGGTGCCCGCGACCTGAAGAGCTTGAGCCTCAGCGAAATCGCCTGTGAAATCTCCTACGCGCCGCCCGAGGCCGAACTGTTCTCTGGATCGATCCGCAATAACGTGACCTTGTCGATCAAGAACGCCACGCCACAGCCTGAAGACCTGGGCGACCTCAGATGGCGCGAGGCGCAGCGCACTGGCAACCCCATGCATGACCATTCATCCGACTGGTCTAATTATGAGGCAGCCGGCGTCGCCAATGCCGAAGAACTGGAGCGCGAGGTGGTCCAGGCGCTGACGGCAACCGGCCTCGGCGAAGAGCTCTACGCGTTCGGCCTGAACGGCCGACTTTCGGCGGATGCAGACGATGAATTGAAGGAGCGCATCGTCATGGCCCGCCATGACATTCGCGGGCGTATGCGCGCAGCCAAGCTCGATCGCATCATCGAGCCCTTCGATTTCGCCAAGTTCAATCCTCAGTCAACGATCGGCGAGAACCTGGTATTCGGCGTCGTTGCCGGCGACCGCCTGACCAGTGCGGAACGAACCTCGGACCGCTATTTCCGTGCCATCGTAGCTGCTGAATCATTGCGTGAACCGCTCACCGAAATCGGCTTGCGTATTGCCGAGAACAGCGTCGAAGTGTTCTCCGAGTTGCCGGCCGGACATCCCCTGTTCGAGCGCTTTTCAATGATCCGGGCGAGCGATCTCGAGGACTTTGCCGAACTGGTCGAACAAAGCCAGAGCCTGGATGGAACGGCCGACCTCTCCGAGGCATCATGTGATAAACTGATCGCGCTGGCGCTCGACTATGTCGAGCCGCGCCATCGTCTTGGCCTGGTCACTGATGAGCTGGCTGAGCGTATTCTGCGTGCCCGGCAAAGCTTCCGCGCCTACCTCCCCCAGGACTATGCGGGCGAAATCGAATTTTACGATCCCGACCGCGTGATGTCGGCGGCCCCGATACGCGATAACCTTCTGTTCGGCCGCGTCGCTCAGAATGTCGCAAATGCGGAAACCCGGATCAGCAATTTCCTGAAGGAGGTGTTGCCCGAACTGGGTATGGAAGACCTGATCTATTCGCTGGGTCTCGACTTCGATGTCGGGCCCAAGGGCCAAGCCCTGTTCACGCCGCAGCGCGCCTCGGTCAGCCTTGCCAGAAGTATCATTTGCCACCCCCGCATCCTGATCCTCGAAGATGTGCTCAAGTCGTTCACGGAAGACGATGCCAAGCGTGTGCTGGCCAACGTTGCGAAGTGGAATGACGGTGCCACATTGATCGTGACGGCGGGCGACATTCCGCCGGGCTGCCGCTTTGACAACTGCATCAGGTTCGAGGGTGCCAAGCTTTCGGTGCAACAAATGACGGGCGACCGGCCGGCGGGCGGGCGCCCTGATGGCGATCAGGAGCAGTCGAGTGTCGCTCACGGCTCATCGCAACAGAGCCTGTCACAGGAGACCGACGCGAGCGTACCTCAATCGGAGCCGAGCCAATGAGTTTGCAAATCGAAACCGAACAGTTGCGCGAGATCCCGTTGTTCCGCAATCTCGAAACGTCGAAGTGCAAGCTGGTCGCAATGTCGAGCGATCGACTAAACTATTTGCCGGGCGATATCGTATTCAGCCAGGGCGATCCATCGGATTCGGTCTATTTCATGCTCGATGGACGGATCCGGGTGACGCGGGAACATGGCGGCCGGGAAATCGAGTTGGCCGAGTTGAGCGGCGGTGCGGTGCTTGGCGAAACCGGTGTGATATGCGGGCGACCGCGTTCGGCCAGCATTTCGGCGCTCGAGGAGACGACCATGCTCAAGACCGACGCCAACGTCTTCAACGAACTGCTCCATCAGGTGCCCGAAGTCGCCGTCGCGCTGGCGCGGGAACTGGCAGATCGGGTCGATGCGACATCGGAGAGACTGCTGATCGCAACTCACGGTGCATGATTTGGCTTTCTCGTTCAATTCCCAGCGGATCTCAGCGATATGGCAAGTGTGACAGGCGGCTCGAATTCCGGACAAACGAGTTCTGATCCGGCACGGCTCGGTGCGTGGGAGCGCTCGGCCAGATTGTGGTCGGGCCTGGTGCTCTTCACATTCGTCCTGACCCACCTGCTCAACCATATTGTCGGCATCTTCGGTGTCGCGGCGATGGAAGTGGCCCAGATCTGGCGGATCGACGTCTGGCGCTCGACACCTGGAACAGTGCTGCTTTACGGGGCGGCGATCATTCACGTGTCGCTTGCTCTAAAGCGGATCATCGGTCGTCGTACCTGGAGGATGCCGTTGCGCGAGGCCCTGCAGATCGCACTCGGGCTTGCCATTCCGATCCTGCTCTACAAGCACGCGATCGGCACGCGCTATATGGCGGAATTCGCCGGTGCCAACGACCAGTATGCGGTGACGCTGCAGCACCTGTGGCCGAACAACATGGGTCGCCAGTTTGCACTCATATTGGTCGTTTGGGGGCATGGTATCATCGGTCTGCACTACAGCCTGCGCACGTTTTCCTGGTTTCCGCGCTGGCGCGAGCCATTTCTTCTCGTTGCGGTGATCATTCCGATCCTGGCCATAGCCGGCTTCGTCGCCGCCGGTCGTGAGGCAGTCGTGCTCGCGCACTCAGGCGCGCGCTGGAGCAGTGCCCAGGTCGATGCCTTTGATGCGGCGGCCCAGACTGCCTTCAATGGAATTCTGATCGTAGCGGCAGGTCTCGTTTTGGCAATCGGCGGCCTTGCCCTCGCGCGCCGTGTCGGACGCCGGGTGCCGATCCGTTATGTTGGCCACGGCACGATCTCCCTGCCGCGCGGTTCGACGCTGCTCGAGGCAAGTCGCGAGAACGGCATTCCGCATCCCTCGCTGTGCGGTGGACGGGCACGATGTTCGACGTGTCGCGTGCTCATCGAAGAGGGGACCGATACGTTGCCGCCGCCGGGGCCGGCGGAGGCCAACCTGCTGCAGCGGATTTCAGCGCCCAGCAACGTGCGGCTTGCCTGCCAGATCCGGCCCGAGCGACCAATCGCGGTTCGGGTGTTGCTGCCGGTCGGTGCCGGGAATTCAATACCAACCTGGAGTGACGAGGAGTTCGAGACGGGCGTTGAGCGAAACGCAACCATCCTGGTCGTCGACATCCGCGCCTTCACAGAACTCACCAAGACGCAGTTTCCCTATGACCTCGTTGCACTGCTCAACCGCTTCATATCCGAGATCCGTCAGGCGATCGAGGCGCATGGCGGGCGCGCGACCATGTATCTGAGCGACGGCATGCTGGCCGTCTTCGGCCTTCGTGGCGAACGCGGTGCCGGTTCCAGGGCCGCTTTGGCCGCCGCCCGCGACATTTCCCGGGCCGTCGATGCGATCAACGCGGAGATGCGGGCTGCCATATCGATCCCGTTGCGTGTCGGAATCGGTATTCATACCGGCCCGCTGATTCTCGCGCGGATTGGTGATCCCTCGCGGGGATACATGGTAACGGCGCTTGGCGAGAGCGTAACGATCGCGAGCCGCCTCGAAAGCGAAACCAAGCGCCAACTCGTCGACTGTCTCGTATCGCAGGAAACGCTCCGTGCCGCCGGCGGGCGAATTCAGACGACCAGCCGGCGCGAAGTCAACATTCCCGGGCGCAGCGAAGCGATCGTCGCCTATGGGATCGAGACCCAGCACGACCCCGAGACCCAGGCCGAAGCGACGGCCTGATGCCGGAACGCCGTCTTCAGCCGTGCATGGTCAGGCCGCCTGAGACGCTGATCGTCTGGCCGGTAATGAAGCCCGCATCGTCGCTCGCAAGGAAGGCAACGACGCCGGGATAGTCATCCGGCTGGCCGAGCCGGCGCATCGGGATCGCTCGTTTCAGGCCCTCGACGATTTTGTCTCCCGCCTCGCCGCTGGCGGCCTGTGCGAACAAAGGCGTTTCAGTTGGGCCCGGACAGACCGCGTTGAGGCGGATGCCGGCGCGGGTCAATTCACGGGCAAGCGTCTTCGTGAAACTGACGATGCCACCCTTGGCGGCCGAATAAACCGCCTCACCGGACGAGCCGACACGGCCGGCATCAGAGGCGATGTTGACGACGGCGCCTGCTCGGCGCTCGACCATGCCGGGCAGCACCGCGTAATGCATGTTGAGCGGCCCGTAAAGATTGATGTCAATGACCTTTTTCCAAAGCTCCAGGTCACTATCCAGGAAGGGCACGATCTTGTCCCAGCCGGCGTTGTTGACCAGAATGTCGGTCGGGCCAATCGCCGCCTCGAAGGCCGCAACCGCGCTCTTGACCGAGCCGAGATCGGTGATGTCGGCTGCAAAGGCCGCCGCCTTGCCGCCGGCCGCCTCAATGGCTGCCGCTGTCTCTTTGGCGCCGGTTTCGTTGATGTCGAAGACGCCGACGTTACAGCCTTCCTCGGCAAGACGCGTCGCGATGGCGCGGCCGATGCCGCTGGCGCTTCCCGTGACGATGGCGTTGCGCCCGTTCAATCCGCGCATGTGCACCTCCTAGATTTCTAACCGAACAGTATCGTGCACGAGCACGTCTGATGATGCCAGCCCCAATGTCAATGTCGGCTTATTCCGGCATCATATAGGGTGATGCCGGTGTCGCGAACTCGAGGTAGGGTGCTGTTGCAAGCGTTGCCCTGCGGCCGATATCGTCGAAGTGCGCTTGAAGCCAGTCATCGGCGGCCTTGCGTCCGGCATCGCGCAGGTTCGACAGAAACGTCCATTCGGCGTTGAGCTTGCTTGAGGCGCCGTATTTCGCGATCTCGTCACCGCCGCCGATCCGGTGCAGGCGCGTTTCAGCATAGCCGAGGCCTTCGAGGTCGCCGCGGCGGATGGCGCGGTTGAGAAAGTCGAGATGGCGCAGTTCCTTGATCAACGGCGCGTTGAACGAGATCTCGTTGACCCGGTCGACGATCTCGCGGGCGGTCTGCGGCGTTTCGTTGCGCTGGATCGGATTGACCTGCACGATCAGCACGTCACGCGACACCGAGCATTCGACGAACGGGAATAGTACCGGATTGCCCATGAAGCCGCCGTCCCAGTAAGGCACGTCGTTGATGATTACCGCCTGGAACAGATAGGGCAGGCAGGCAGAGGCCATCACGGCATCGGCGGTGATCTCGGCGCCGTTGAACACCTTGACGCGGCCGCTATGGACGTTGGTCGCCGAGATGTAGAGCTCGGTGCAGGCGCAGGCGCGGACCTCGTTGAAGTCGACCTGGGCCTCCAGCAGATCGCGCAGCGGGTTGAGGTTTAAGGGATTGAACTGATAGGGCGAGACGACGCGCGACATCATTTCGAACATCGCCAGCATCGGGTTGGCATCAAGGCTCCAGTTCGAGAGCATGATATCGAGCATGGTGCGCTGGATCGGGCTCGAGGCGGCACCGAGGCTGACCGTCTTCCAGAAGGTCTCGAGCTTGTTGCGGGCCACTTCCGGCCCGCCCCGGTGCAGCCCCTCGGCCAGCACCACGGCATTGATCGCACCGGCGCTCGTCCCCGAGATCGCCTCGATCGCAAGCTTCGGCTCTTCGAGCAGGCGGTCGAGCACGCCCCATGTGAAGGCACCGTGCGAGCCGCCGCCCTGCAGGGCGACGTTGATGTGTTTGATGTCAGGGCCCGTCGGCCAGGTCCAGTAGTCATGGCCCGGGGAGCTGTGCGTGTCTGAGATAGCCATCGGCTATTGCGCGGTCCAGCCGCCGTCGATCGAGTAGTTGGCAGCCGTGATCGCGCCGGCCGGATCACTGGCAAGGAAGGTCGCCAGTGCACCGATCTGGTCGACGGTTGCGAACTCGCCGCTCGGCTGGCGCCTGAGCACAATCGCCTTGGCCTCGTCGATCGAGACACCTTCCGCCTTGGCGATGTCGGGCAACTGACCTTCGACCAGCGGCGTCCAAACGAATCCCGGCGAGATTGCGTTGACCGTGACACCCGACGTCGCGCATTCCAGCGCCACAACCTTGGTGAGGCCGGCGAGGCCGTGCTTGGCGGCGACGTAGGCTGCCTTGTGCGTCGAGGCGCGCAGTGAATGGGCCGAGCAGATATTGATGATCCGCCCCCAGCCCCTGGCCTTCATGCCGGGAACGGCAGCGCGGATGGTGTGAAATGAGGACGTCAGGTTGATCGCGATCACCGCGTCCCATTTCTCAGGGGGAAACTCCTCGATCGGCGAAACGTGCTGGATGCCGGCGTTGTTGACCAGGATGTCGACGCCTGATTCATCGTCAATGCGTCGGACCATGGCGGTGATTTCATCGCCGTTGAGCATATTCGCCTCGCCGAACGTGACCTTGGTGCCGTGGCTGGCGACGGCATCGATGGCCTTTCGGTTGTCATCTGCCGTGCCGAGGCCGTTAAGCACCACATCGGCGCCCGCCTTGGCGAACGCCTGGGCGATGCCAAGGCCGATACCGGATGTTGAGCCGGTGATGATCGCGGTTTTGCCTTTAAGCTGCATGATCTGACTTCCTCTTCAGCGCCGGACGGCATTGCTGCGGGCTTGTTTAAGCGATTGCACGCCAAGTGCAATGGCCAAGCTGGCGCACCGCGAGAACGTGATCTTGCGCGACGGCAGCGCCGGGGTATGGTTGCCGGCGGCCGGTCAGGGCCGATCATAAATTGGGGATCTCGTGATGAAGCAGCGTGCAATGGCAATCGTGGCAGCTCTGAGCGCGATCATTTTGCTCTCCGAAACAGCGGCCTACGCGAATGATCCGGTCTGCAAGGTCGGGCGCACCCGCATTGTCGGTGGTTCACGGGCGCTGCTGCGCAACTGGCCCGGGCATGCGGCACTGCGCCTGCATTCCGATGCCGGGCAGGTTTCCGACTACTTTTGCGGCGGCACCGCGATCTCACAAAGGTGGGTGATCACGGCGGCCCATTGTCTGCACGATTTTGTCGAGGGCCTCTCGAAAGAGACGGTCAACTCGAAGAACGAATTTCACGAAGGCGTGCTGCAGGTCGTGCTCGGCGCTGCCGATCTTGAGCGGGTCGGGCCGGAAAACGTTTACGCGGTCGAACGTGTCGCGATCCACCCGAACTACCGGGCGGCAATCGATGCGGCCATGGCGATCGATGATGAGCAGGACCGCGAACTTGCTCTTGGTGCGATTGCGCCGAAGACTGGAGACGATATCGCGCTGGTCCGGCTCGCGCGGCCATGGCGCGGGCCGGTCGGACGTCTCAGTCTGGATGCGGCAGGCGACCCGGATTTTGCCGGCAATATACAGGTTCATGTCGCAGGCTTCGGGCGGACCACCAAGCTTGCAACCAACCAGACGTTCAAGCCCCACAAACTGCGCCGGGGGCGTGGTGAGTTCTATGCGGGCGCGACCAGGCTTTTGGAAACCGCGATCGAGACGATGCCGTCGGATGTCTGCCGCCAGCAGCATCCCGGTGGCCGGATCGGGCGCGGGCAGTTCTGTGCCGGTATCGAACAGGGCGATACCGACAGCTGTGCCGGCGATAGCGGCGGCCCGATCGTGCAGCGTGACGAGCGCGGCTGCCCACACCAGATCGGCCTGGTGAGCTGGGGCGGGCATAAGTGTGCGGATGCCAACGCGTTCGGTGTCTATACCCGGCTATCCCACTACGCCAGATGGATCAGGTCGACGAGTGGGCTCCGCCTCGAACCGGCGGCAGCCTACGAACCTGTCCGCAACGATCGCCTGACGAATGAGCAAGTCGATGCCGCCATCAATCAGCTGCGTGAGTTGCTGGGGGCGCAAAGTGCCCGCGTCTCGATCGCCATCGAGGATTCGCGAAAGCGCGTCATCGGTCCGAAAATCAGGCTCGGCAAGGATGTCGTCTTTCGCGCGAGCAGTTCGGTCGCGGGCCGTCTTGTGATCCTCGACATCAACGCCGATCGCGAGGTCGCGATGATCTATCCCAACCGCTATGTGGCCGAAACCGATGTCGGGCTCATCAAGGCCAACCGGACGATCAGGGTGCCGGGGCCGGGCTATCCGGGTTTCACCAATTTCGAGGCGGTTGAACCATTGGGGCGGAGCCGCTTGCTGGCGCTGGTGGTTCCGGAAGACTTCGACATCGGCCGCAACGTCGCGCCAAGGCCCGTGATTACCAAGGGTTTCGCGCCGCGCAACAAGCCGGCAAGCTTTCTGATGCGGTTCATTCGCCAGATCCAGATCGTGTTCGGCTTCCGGTCTCGAACTGCCGGCAATAGCCGCGAGAAGGAGATTAAGCGTTGGGGCTTTCAGGTTCTCGAATACGAGATCACGCGTTGAGTGACGGGATCAGGCTAGCGCATCGTGCCTTAAGTTGGAACCGCTCAAGCGGTTCCGACTGGTGGCACAAAGATGCGCTACCTTGTTGATTTAATAGCGCAAATTATCCGCGTTTGGCCAGTAGCAGCTCGTTCGAGCTGATTCCGACAAAACGCAGCTTGCGCTAGTAGATCGTTTTCTTCATGTGCTCCGGATAGGTCCGGTCATAGTCTTGTGCATCGAGCGGCTCCTGTGACAGCGCTGCGAGGATCTCGCCGGCGCTTGGCAATTCGCCACGCGGCACCTGTGCATCGGCTGACCAGAGCCGTGAACGCGCAAGCGCCTTTTGGCACTGAAAGTAGACCCGCTCGGCCGTGATCACGATGACACTGCGTGGCGGTTTGCCCTGCATTTCGAAAGTCCGGCAGAGTTCGGGATCGGTCGAAATCCGCGCCTGGCCGTTGATGCGCAATGTTTCGCCGACGCCTGGGATCAGGAACAGTAAGGCAATGCGCGGGTCGCGGATGATGTTCTTCAAGGTGTCGAGCCGGTTGTTACCGCGCCGGTCGGGCAAGAGGACGGTGTTGCGGTCGGCAACCCGCACGAAGCCGGCCGGATCGCCACGCGGCGAGCAATCGAGCCCCTCGCGACCGACGGAGGCGAGTATCACGAACGGCGACTTCTCGATAAAGGCGCGGTAGTGATCGGAGATATGGTCGATTTCTTTGGTAAGCGACCTCGGTGATGGTGCGCCGTAGAGCGCTTCGAGGTCTGCGATCGAGGTGATGGTGTGTTGGTCGTGGCCGTCGAGCGTGTCGGTCATATGGTCCGCTCCATAGTGGGGACGGCAGGCAGCTACCTGCCCTGGAAATTCGGCCTGCGCTTGTTCAAAAACGCATCCATGCCCTCGCGGAAATCAGCTGATGTGTAGATCTGGGCGATCAGGTCGTGGTCATCGACTTTCGGCTGGGCTTCGCGCAGGCGGCGCAGGATGGTCTTGATCGAGCGCATGGTGAGCGGGGCGTGCTGCTTGAGGCGTGAAGCAATCTCCCAGGCGCGGGCCATGACGGCTTCGCAATCGTCGTGCAACTCACCGACCAGGCCGATGTGCAATGCTTCGTCTGCCTCCATCAGGCGCGATGTGAAGATCAGGTCGATGACGCGCTGTTCGCCGATCAGCCCGACAAGACGCGAAAGCGTTGCCGCCGATAATGTGTTGCCGAGTGTGCGCGAGATCGGGAAGCCGAATTTGAGATCGCGCGAAGCAATACGCATGTCGCAGATCGAGGCGATACCGGCTCCGCCGCCGGTGCACGCGCCTGAGATCGCGGCAATCGTCGGCAGCGGGCATTCCGAGATCTTCCTGAAATTGCGCTCGGCGGCCTCTTCGTACTCGATGCCCTGCTCAGGCGTCGAGAAATCCTTGAACAGCGAGATGTCGGTTCCTGCAGCAAACGCCTTGTCGCCTGCGCCGCGCATGATGATGACTTTCACGGAGCCATCGGTCGGAGCGTTGGCGCAAATGTCGGCGATGCGATCGTACATCTCGAAGGTCAGGGCGTTGCGCGCCTGCGGCCGGTTGAGCGTGATCGTGCCGATCTCGTCCTTGACTTCGTAAATCAGATCATCTGCCGACATTGTTCTTCCTTCTTAATCTGGGCTTCCAAAGGGCCATGCCCTTTGGTCGGGTCGTTAGGGGTGAAACCCCTGACATATCGCCGCCTTCCGGCGTTTCATGAGGGGCCTCGCCCCTCAAACTCCCCGACCAGGGACTTGTCCCTGGACCTATGTGGTCTCAGCGAGATAGTCCATGGCGACCTGCACGCCGCCTTTGGCGTGCGGGACGCCGGCGAGGCTCAATGACATCTCGACGCCTGCTAGCGTGCCGATCAGGGTCAGGTCGTTGATATCGCCGAGATGGCCGATGCGGAAGACTTTGCCGGCAACCTTCGAAAGGCCGGTGCCAAGCGACATGTTGAAGTTGCGGAGTACGACGTCGCGGAACTGATCGGCGTTATGCCCCTCCGGCATGAGCACGCCGGTGAGTACCGGCGAATGACAGGCAGGGTCTTTGCAGAGCACCTCAAGGCCCCAAGTGTCGACGGCTCGTCTCGTTGCTTCTCCGTGGCGAATGTGACGCGCGAAGACGTTGTCGAGGCCCTCTTCGTGCAGCATGTCGATTGCCTCGGCGAGGCCGTAGAGCAGGTTGGTGGCCGGCGTGTAGGGGAAGAAGCCGTTGGCGTTGTTGGCAATCATCTCGCCCCAGTCCCAAAAGCTCTTCGGCAATTTGGCCCCTTTTGAAACGTCACGCGCCTTCTCGGAGACCGCATTGAACGAGATGCCCGGCGGCAGCATCAGGCCCTTCTGGCTGCCTGAGATGGTGACGTCGACACCCCATTCGTCGTGGCGGTAGTCGGCCGAGGCGAGGCCGGAAATCGTATCGACCATCAGTAATGCAGGGTGGCCGGCCGCATCGATCGCTTTTCGCACGGCGGCGATGTCCGAGGTGGCACCGGTTGCCGTTTCGTTGTGGACGACGCAGACAGCCTTGATCGCGTGCGAGCTGTCGGATTTGAGCCGAGCTTCGATCTTGGCGGCATCGGCGCCGCCGCGCCAGTCGCCTTCGATGAATTCCGGCTCGAGGCTGAGCTTGAGGGCCAGGTTCTTCCAAAGAAACGCGAAATGTCCGGTCTCATACATCAGGACTTTGTCGCCGGGTGACATCGTGTTGGCGAGGGCTGCTTCCCAGGCGCCAGTGCCGGAGGCCGGATAGATGATCACCGGTTGTTCGGTCTTGAAAATCGTTTTGATGCCTGCGAGTACGCGATGGCCGAGCTTCTGGAAATCCGGTCCGCGATGGTCGATGACCGGCATGGCCATCGCTTTGAGAATACGGTCGGGCACCGGCGAGGGTCCCGGGATCTGTAGGAAATGGCGGCCGGCGACGCGCGGTTCGTTATTCGTTGCGGTCGACATTCTGGCGATCTGCGACATGGTCGGCACTCCCTGGCATGGCCGGTTGGATTGACAAGTCTTATATTTGTATACAATTTGCGGCAAGGGGAATTTGCCACGGCCTTTGCATTCCAACATCGGCGGCTGACAGACCCTGGTCGGCCATGGAGTTCATGAGACGTGTTGACGTCGCAACCCCCCACAGGTGTCACCCCGGTGACAAGTTTGCACGGCCGAAGCCACAACCACAGTCGTCATCCCCGCGTAGGCGGGGACCCAAGCAACTCTCCATTTTCTCAGTACCGGTGGATGGTCGTTTGGGTCCCCGCCTGCGGGGGATGACGGAAGAGTGTGTGGCGCGACAGCAGTAAACCACTGAACACCGTGAGAGCAAACATGAACATCCACGCGCCGATCAACCATCACCTCGCCGAACGGCTCCGGTCTGAGATCGAAGGCGAAGTACTGTTCGATCGGCCGAGCCGCGGGCGCTATGCGACGGACGCATCATTCTACCAGATCGAGCCCGTCGGCGTCGTCGTGCCCAAGCGGATGGATGATGTTGCAGCCTCTCTGGCGATTGCGCGGGAGGAAGGGGTGCCCGTTCTGCCGCGCGGCGGCGGGACGTCGCAGTCCGGCCAGACGATCGGCCGCGCGTTGGTCATCGACTTCACCAAGCACCTGAACAGCATCATCGAGACCGATTTTGATGCCGGTGAAGTCGTCGTCGAGCCCGGCATCGTGATGGATGAGCTCAACCGGCAGATCAAGACATCGGGTCAGTGGTTCCCAGTCGATGTATCGACTTCGAGCCGGGCGACGATCGGCGGCATGACGGGCAACAACTCGTGCGGCACGCGCTCGATACGCTACGGCATCATGCGCGACAATGTCCGAGGCATCGATGCCTGGCTGGCCGACGGCAGCGAAGCGCACTTCGGCGAATTGGGCCCGCAGACTTCGAACAGGCTCAACATGCCGGACACCGTGCGCGATCTGTTCCGAGATCTGCGCCGCCTCGGCCAGCGCGAGGCCGAACATATTGCACGTGCGTTTCCCGAGGTCTCCAGGCGTGTCGGCGGCTATCTGATCGATGCCATCCTGCCGGAGGCTGCGGGCAAGCCGATGAATGCCGCGACATTGCTGTGCGGTTCGGAAGGTACGCTCGCGGTCTCGAAACGGATTCGTCTCAAGCTCTCGCGCCAACCGGTCAGCAAGGCACTCGGGCTGTGCCATTTCACGACCTTCCGTGGCGCCATGGAGGCAGCCCAGCACATCGTCGAAGCTCGGCCCTGTCGCGGTCGAACTCGTCGACCGCACGCTGATCGAGCTTGCAACGCGATATCGCGATGTTCCGCCCGATCATGGAAGCCTACGTGCGCGGCAAGCCGGATGCGCTGCTGCTGGTCGAATTCGCCGAGGATGATCAGGGCGAGAACCTGCGCCGGCTCGACCGGCTCGAGGAACTGATGGGTGATCTTGGAGAGCCCAATCGTGTCGTGAAGGTCGACGCCGATGCTGAACAGCAGAGGTCGATCTGGGGTGTCAGGGCGGCCGGCCTCAACATCATGATGTCGATGAAGAGCGAGGGCAAACCGGTCTCCTTCATCGAGGACTGTGCGGTGCCGCTCGAACATCTTGCCGACTACACCGAGCGCCTGACAGAGGTCTTCGAGCGCCACGGCACGACCGGCACCTGGTATGCGCACGCCTCCGTCGGCTGTCTGCACGTGCGCCCGGTGCTCAATCTCAAGCTCGAGGAAGATACTCGAAAGATGCGCGCGATCGCCGAGGCAGCCTTCGAGATGGTGCGCGAATACAAGGGGGCGCATTCGGGCGAGCACGGTGACGGCCTGGTGCGCTCCGAGTTCCACGAGGCGATGTACGGCCGGCGCACGATCGAGCTTTTCGAAGAGATCAAGGACCGCTTCGATCCGGCCGGCATTCTCAATCCGGGCAAGATCGTGCGCCCCTCGAAGATGGACGATCGCTCGCTGTTCCGCTTTAAGCCGGGATACGAGGTGGCGGATTTCGCGACGGCGTTCGACTGGTCCGACTACATCGGCGCTGCCGGCGGCTTCCAGGGTGCCGTCGAGATGTGCAACAACAACGGCGAGTGCCGCAAACTGACCGGTGGCGTGATGTGTCCGAGCTACCGGGTGACGCGCAGCGAACGCGATCTGACGCGCGGGCGCGCCAACACGCTGCGGTTGGCAATCTCAGGCCAGCTCGGACCCGATGCGCTGACCAGCGACGAGATGGCCGAGACGATGAAACTCTGCATTTCGTGCAAGGCGTGCCGGCGCGAATGCCCGACGGGTGTCGACATGGCACGCATGAAGGCCGAGGTGCTGAACGCGCGGCGCAAGGTGCATGGCACGAGCTGGCGGGACCGCTTCGTGGCGCATTTGCCTGACTATGCCCGCACCGCCCGGTTTGTTGCGCCGCTGCTCAACCTGCGCAATCGCAGCCCGGCCCTCGCCCGGCTGATGGAGCGCGCGATCGGTATCTCGGCGCGACGGCAGCTGCCTGCGTGGCGGCGCGAGCCCTGGTCACGACGGGCGAAGGTGCCGGCCAAAGGTTCGGATGTCATCTACAGTGAAAACCGCGCGACGGGTCTCGATCAGATCAAGCGCGTCGTGTTGTTTGCCGATACGTTCAACCGCACCTTCGAAGAGGAAAATGTCAACGCGGCAATCGATGTTCTCAGTCACCTCGGCTACCAGGTTGAAGTCATCGGTTGGCATATGGGCACGCGCACCAGCCCGACGCTGTGTTGTGGGCGGACCTATCTCGCGGCCGGCATGATCGAGCCGGCACGTCGCCATGCCGAGCGACTGCTGGCCGTGTTCTCACGCCCACTTTCCCAAGGTGTGCCAATTGTGGGCCTCGAGCCGTCGTGCGTCTTCACGATGCGCGATGAGTTCCTGGCCATGGGCTTTGGCGAGGAAGCCACGCGCCTTGCCGAAAACAGCTTTATGTTCGAAGAGTTCCTGATGCGCGAAGTCGCTGCCGGCCGCATTGAGACGCCGATTGCCAAGGCCGATGCCAAAATCCTCGTACATGGCCACTGCCACCAGAAGTCATTCGGCGCAGTGGGTGCAGTGACCGAGGTGCTCGGCCTTGTCGGAGGCTTCGAGGCGAGCATGATCGAGTCAGGTTGCTGCGGTATGGCAGGTCAATTCGGTTATCAGGCGGAGACCTACGAGACATCGATGGCGATGGGCGAACTCGATCTGTTGCCGGCGGTGCGCGCCGCCAATGCCGCAACGATGATCGCAGCTGACGGCTTCTCCTGCCGTCACCAGATCAAGGATGGATCCGGCCGTGAAGCGCGCCATGTCGCCTGCATTCTGGCCGAGGCGATGGGACTATGAGCATCACGTCAGGCGAGAGGACCCTGCAGCGGCGCACGCTTGCCGCGCAACTCGTCGATATGCTGCGCCAGCAGATCTTGGACGGAGATCTGGCGCCCGGCGCACGCCTGCAGGAAGAGGAACTGAGCCGGCGTTTCGGGGTATCGCGCACCCCGTTACGCGAGGCCTTGAAGACGCTCGCCTCGGAAGGCTTGGTCGAGATTGCGCCCAATCGCGGTGCTTGGGTCACTGAACTATCGATCAGCGAGCTAGCCGAAACGTTTCCCGTGATGGGTGTGCTCGAAAGTCTGGCCGGCGAACTTGCAGCCGTCCATGGCAATGACGCAGATCTCGGCGAACTTCGCGACTTGCATGACGAGATTGTCAAACACTACCGGGCACGGGATCTGCAGGCCTATTTCGCCAGCAACCAGCGCTTTCACGAACGCCTTATGGTTGCCGCCCACAATGCAACGCTTGCCCAGCACTATCATCAGCTTGCGGGGCGAGTGCGCCGTGCTCGCTATCGCGCAAATCTTTCAGAAAAGCGCTGGGCGCAATCGGTCGCAGAGCACGAAGCCATCATTCAGGCGCTCGAAGATCGCGACGGGGCAGCGCTGGCGCGAATCCTACGCACCCACATTGACCACAAGTTCGAAACTGTTCGCGATGCTTTGGGTGGCAGTTCCTGAGGCACTGCGAACGCGAAAGGGAGAGGCACAATGGCCTCTCCCATGGTGATGAAGGGATTGGACGTTAGGGTTGGGTTTTGACTTTTCAGTTTTCCTCTTTCAGGTTGCTGGTTGGTGATTTCGGGGTCAGTAGCACTTTTGGATAAGGCGCCAGCTGACGATCTTGCAGCGCTCGCGGCCAGACCGGCTAACGTAGCAGCGGCGCTCAGGCTCGCGGCGGTAGCTGCAGTAGAGACCACCGTGGATGCCGGCATAGCCTTCATAGCCGCGCAGGGGACGCTTGCTGTCGAATTCCCACTGCAGATAGGGGTTGGAGCGGCGGGATTTTGCTTCGGCGATGTTGGTACCGGTGGTGATGCCGGTCAGAGCGGTCGCAGCGGCGAGGGCGATCAGGGTCAGTTTCGTGGTCATCAGGCTTCTCCTCAAGAGCTTGGTGTGATCCGGGTGTCTATCGATGCGGTGTTTGTTTGCGTTTCGATGACTGCACACTAGCCCTGGCGCGTGATGGGGGCTGTTACCTGCGTCACAGTTAGAAAAATTGTCGGCCGGCCGGTGATCTCCTGTCCGTGATGGTTTGTTCGCCAGGCTTTCGCTCGGCGGGTCAAACGTGCATAGAGGACCGAATGCGCAGCAACGGATTGCAGGGGAGAACTGGGATGGTCAAACTTGCGGAAGGTATGAGCCGGCTTGGTACGGAGACCGCCTTCGAAGTCTTGGCGCGGGCCGGTGAACTCGAAGCCCAGGGCCGCGACATCATCAACCTCGGCATCGGTCAGCCGGACTTCAAAACGCCGGCTCACGTCGTCGATGCGGCGATCAAGGCACTCAAAGACGGCCACCACGGCTATACGCCGGCCCAGGGCATTCTGCCGTTGCGCGAGGCGGTCTGCCGCGATCTCGCCCGCCGCCATGGCGTCGAGGTCGACCCGGCCAACATCGTCATCATGCCGGGCGGCAAGCCGACGATGTTCTTTGCCGTTTTGATGTTCGGTGGCGCCGGCACCGAGATCATGTATCCGGACCCCGGCTTTCCGATCTATCGCTCGATGATCGAGTACGTCGGCTCGCGGCCGGTGCCGATTGCACTCAGGGAAGAAAACGGATTTGCCTTCAGCGCCGAAGAGGTGCTTGCGCAGATCACGGACCGAACACGACTGATCATCATCAACACGCCCGGTAATCCGACCGGCGGTGCAGTGCCCAAGGCCGAGATCGAAAAGCTCGTCGCAGGCCTTGCCGCCCATCCCGATGTCGCACTGCTCTCCGATGAGATCTACAGCCAGATGCTCTATGACGGGCGCGAGCACACCAGCCTGCTCAGGTATCCCGAGATCAAGGATCAGCTGATCATGCTGGACGGCTGGTCGAAAACCTATGCGATGACCGGCTGGCGGCTCGGCTTTTCGGTCTGGCCGAGAGCATTGGTGGAACCGGTCGTGCGGCTCGCGGTCAACTGCCACTCGTGTGTCAACGCACCGACGCAGTTTGCCGGCATCGCGGCACTCGATGGGCCGCAGGACGACGTCGCCCGCATGGTAGCCGCATTCGATGAGCGCCGCCGCGTCATCGTCGGCGCGCTCAACCAGTTGCCGGGTTTTCGCTGCGTCGAGCCGGGCGGTGCGTTCTATGCCTTTCCGAATATCGAGGGGACTGGCATGTCGGCTAAGGAGCTGCAGAGCGCGATGCTCGAAAAGGCAGGCGTCGCGACGGTTGCTGGCACAAGCTTCGGCATCCACGGCGAAGGCTACATACGATTTTCCTATGCGAACTCCGTCGACAACATCCGCCGCGCCATCGAGCGCGTTGGCGAACTGCTCACAAACTGATCGCATCTTAAGATCATCTTTACCATGACCAGCAAGACTGGGACGTGTGCATATTCCTATGCATACACAGCCGTGCACTGACGGGCGCGAGTAAGTCGCCGTGTTTGGGCCCGGCAGGCCGTCACGCAAAACGGCAGGCGACCGGGCGCTCATTCGGCTCAAGTCTGCCGAGCGAGCTTTGCGTCATGAAAACGATTGTGCTGATTCTGATCGTCCTGGCCGCCGGCAAGATCGGCGCGCAGGTCTATATCCGTCAACAATCGATCGAGGCCACTATCCTGACGGCCTACCGTGAGCACGCGATCGCGGCGTGCCGGCAGAGCAGCAGCTACTATGCGCCGCCGCCCGCGTACGGGACCGATGCTGCAGCCCCGGCCGTCGGCGAGATCGTCGACGTCAGACTTTCGGTTGGCAAAAAAGATCTCGATGTCAGGCTCTGGCAGACCAATAATAAATACTGGTCGGCCCGCTACCGGGATCCGTTCATCGTCGTCGAGACCCGCACGCCGACCGGCGTCTCGGTTTGCGAATACGACATCAACAACGGCCGGATCTTCGGCACGCAAACGGCATCCGCGCCTTTCGCGACCGGCTGACAAGTCCAAAGTCCGGTATCCATCTCGGGTTTCCGGATGCCGGTTTGCGGTGCGCCAGGTCCCGCCTTTCTCCAATCCATGCCGGCATTCGTCGTGTCGACGATTAGGCGAATCTTCACAAAGCTTCGCAGTGCATGAACGGTTGTCTCATTCTGCAACATAAACGTGCATAACCGGGTGTTAAACCACCTTGAGTATAGTGGCGTCTGGAGTTGACATGAGAATAACCATGTTCAGGCGTTGTGAGTTTGTGAAATCGGCTTGGGGCCAGAGTGGTGTGCTCGTATGGCTGGCAGTGGCCTTGGTGCTTGGTGGCTGCGCGGCGAGCGATGCTCCGTCACTCGATCCAATAACGTATGAGCGCTCGCTCGTGCGCACCAACCAACTCGGGATTGGTGACAGGGTGCAGGTGACGGTTTTCGGTGAACCGGAAATGACCGGCACCTACAGCGTCGATGCCCAAGGCAAGATCGCGTTTCCGCTGGTTGGCTCACTCGGTGCTGCCGGCCTGTCGGTCAACGGCTTTCGCGACCAGCTGCGCCGGCGCCTGTCAAGCGGCTACCTGAGCGATCCGAAGATCACCGTCGAGATCAAATCCTATCGGCCGATCTTCGTCCACGGCGAAGTGCGCAAGGGCGGAGAATATGACTACAAGATCGGCACCCGCCTCAAGGATGCCGTCGCAATCGCCGGCGGCTTCAACTATCGCGCCAACGAAGACCAGGTGCTGCTGACGCGCGAAGGCGAGACCGGAAAAGTCTGGGTTCGCGTCGAAGACAACATCCTGATCCTGCCAGGTGACAACATCCGCGTGGTCGAACGGTTCTTCTGACCGAGAAAGGCCGGCGCCCGGTGGCAAATTGCAGGACATCCGCTCAGCCAGACCTACGAACTGGAGACCGGCGCAGCAGCCGGTTGACGGGGTTTTGCGGCATGCAGTTCTGCCTGGTGCCGTGCATCGTGCTGGCGGCGCTGGCCACGATGAGCATGCCGGCACGTGCGCAGAAACTCGATACCAGCTGGGATTACTGGCAACAGACGCTCTCACGATGGCAGAATCTGCAGTGGTGGGATGAAAAGACCCGATACGGTGCGCAGCGCGTTTCCGACGCCAAACGACCGAACGGCACAGGTGGCGGCTTTCGCGTCGGGCGGTTCAATTTCGCCAGTTCGATCAACAGCCGTCTGGTGTATGACGACAACGTCTTTTTCGAACGGCGCAAGCGCGGCGACTTTTATGCGGAAGTAGCGCCGACCTTGAGTATGACGACGGAAACGGCGCGCCACTATTTCAACGTGACGGCTGAGGCCAGGGCCTACAAGTACGCCAAGTACGACGAACTCGACGCGCTCGATCGCGAGATTGCCGTCAGCGGTGCTCTGCACATCAACAGCGCGCATTTGATCTACGGATCTGTCAGCTGGGGGCTCCACCACGAGAACCATACCTCCAGGCTATTTCCGAGCGGCGACAATCCGCCGGTGGCTGACGTGATCGAGAACCATGAGCGTACGCCGGTCCACAGCGTCAGGGGCAACCTCGTTTTGAAACGCGACGCCGGCCGCCTGCACGGTTCGCTGCGTGCGAAGGCGGGCCGCTGGGACTATCACGATGCGACAGCGCCGGATGGCAGCGAGGTCGATCAGGATTATCGTGACGCGCAGGTCATCGGTGGTGAGGCACGCGTCGGCTACCGCTTCTCGCCGGGCTACGAAGTTCACGTCCAGGCCCGCACCGAGCGTCTCGATTTTCTGCACGACAGCGGCCGCTTTGCAAACGGCTGGAGCCATGAGGTGGCAGCCGGCGTCAATCTCGAGACCAGTCCGCTGTTGCGTTGGCAGTTTTCCGGTGGCTATGGCCACCGCACCTTCGATGACGCGTCAAATCAGGACACGGGTAGTTATCTCATCAAGGGTTCAGTGGACTGGCTTGTGACGCCGCGATTGACGATCAGGGCGGATGCCGAGCGACGACTGCTGACCGTCTCGAAGCCGGACAGAGTTTTTGCTTCCATATCGAATTCGCTGCGGCTCAATGCGGATTTTGACCTCTATCGCAACGTCGTTTTCACCATTAACGGCGAATATCGCAACCTAAAGGAAGTCGGCGGGTCGATAAGGACCGACATGTACAAGGCAGGCGCCAGCCTCAATTACTTTTCAACGAAGAACTGGGTTGCATCGATCGGTTACGACCACGTCGCACGCGATTCGAACGATCCGGCTCTCGCTGCAACGAGGAATGAGTTCTGGGGGCGGGTCAAGTTCCAGTTCTGAGTACGCATGCTAGAGAGTAATCAACATCAGGTCCAGGACGACCCGGCAGAACTCAATCTGTCGATCGGACGGATTATCGAGGCGCTGCTCAGGCGCTGGATGTTGATATGCCTGATCGTTGGCAGTGTCGGAGCAGTGGCCGCGCTGATGTTGCTCTCTACTCCGAACCGCTATTCGGCAGTCGCCTATGTGCAGCTCGAGCCGCGCGACAAGAAGATCACTCACATCGACTCGGTCATCTCCGGCCTCAAGGGCGATACGGTGACCATCGAGAGCGAAGTAGAAGCGCTCAGGTCGAAGACCATTCTGCAGCGCGTGATCGACGTCCTTGATCTGCGCAACGATCCCGAGTTTCTGGCACCGTCACCGTTCGCCAAATTTCTGGTCGATATCGGGGCTCGCAGCCGCGTCGCCGGCGCCGAAATCGCTGCCGCGCTCGAAGGTCGACGACGGCGGCCTGCTGGCCGACAGGCCGGAACCGGGCAGTGCTACGCCGCAACGCGACTGGCTGATTGCTTATATTGCAGGCCAGCTCAGCGTCACGCGCGTGCGCAATACGCTGGTCATGGCGGTCGAGTTCACGTCGGCCGATCCGGTCAAGGCGGCGCGGATCGCCAACACGATCGCCGAGGTCTACATCGAGCATCAGATCGACGCCAAAACGATTGGCAACCGAAACGGCAACGACGCTGATTGGAGAGGCGGGTCAAGAAGCTTGGCAACAAGCTCGCCATCGCCGAAGAAAATCTCGCCGAGTTCATGGCAGCCAACAACATCTACATTGCCGAAGGCCACGCGCTGTTGGAAAAACAGCTCGCCCGCGAAATGGAAGAATTGGTTCGCGCGCGCAACGATACCGCCCAGTCCCGGGCCCGCTACGAACAAGCGCGACAGATGATGCGTGACGGCCTCGGCCTTGAATCTGTTTCAGGTGTGCTTGCAAGTCACTCGGTGCGCGTGATGCACGAGGCTTATGCCAAGGCGGAGCGCCGGGCGGGCGAGGCGCGCACGCGTCTCGGCCCGAAACATCCGACCATGGGTGCGCATCAACGCCGACCTCGCCCTTGCGCGGCGCGCATTCCGTGATGAGGTTGGCAAGGTGATCGCCAATCTCAAGCAGGAGTTCGAGGTCAGCGCCGCGCGCCAAAGCGAACTTGAGGGTGGTCTCGCCAATCTCAAGGCAGAGATCAGTACGACCAAGACCCACCAGGCGCGATTGCGTCAGCTCTCCCGCGAAGTCAAGACGACGCGTGAGCTTTACGAGGCGCTGCTGTCGCGTAGCAAACAGACGTCGGCAACGGCCGGCCTGCAGGTGCCGGACGCGCGGCTCCTCGAGCGCGCCGACGTGCCGTTGCGGCCGGTCGGGCCCAAGCGCAAGAAGCTGCTCGCGCTGATCCTGGTTGCCGCTATGATATTCGCCGCAACGCTCGCATTGATGCTCGAGTTTCTGCAAAAGGGGTTCACTCAGCCGGATGAGATCGAGCGCATTCTGCAGCATGAGACGATCGCAGCATTCCCGCGAAGTTCACTTGGTTCGAAAAGGGATGCAGTGTGGCAGTCTGCCCGCCAGATCGTGACCGAGCCGATGTCGCCGTTCGCCGAGAGTACGCGCCAGCTGCGCCACGAAATCGATGTCGACTGGTCAGCCGCCACGCCCCGGCTGATCATGACTGCTTCGGCGCTTGCCGAGGAAGGACGCAGCCTGATCGCAGCCAACCTGGCATACTGCTATGCCCTGGCCGGCCACTCGACCGTGCTGGTCGACGGTGATCTTCGTTTCGGTTCTCTCAGCAGATCGCTTGGCATTTCAGGCAGGCCCGGCCTGCTCAATGCGCTGGCCAACGAAATCAATCCGCTCGATTGTTTGCTGGTCGAGCCTTCGGTCAATCTCAACTTCATGCCGGCCATGAATGCCGAGCGTCCGAGCGTGCCGGCACCCGAATTGCTTGCCGGATCGCAGTTTGCCGAGACGATCGATGCGTTAAAGCAGGAGTTCAGCGTCATCATCATCGATGCGCCGCCCTTGCTGCCGATTGTCGACGGACGCACGATCGGTGCGGTGGCCGACCAGATCGTGTTCGTCACGACATGGCGCAAGACGCCGAAGGAGCTTTCTCGGCGCGCGCTGCAAAGTCTCGGACACAGCCAGGAAAAAGTGGCGGGCATTGTCGTCAATCACGTCGAGCGTGGTGACTTCGAGCGTCACTACAACCATCCCTCGCAGCCGAAATCGACACGCTCGAAGGCCGCAGCCTGAACCGCAAACCGGGGCGCTGAAAGAATGGCAATGGAAAGTGCCAGAACAATCGAGCCTGCAGCGGCACCGGACGATAGCGCGCCGGTGGCAGTCGTGCCGGCGCAGGTGGCAATACTTGAGCGCCACGCAACCATCGGTTCAGCGCCGGTTATCAAGAGCTGGTCGCGCCGTGTCGTTGCCGATCTCGTCGGCTTTGGCGACATTGCACTGATTCTGGCAGCACTTGTCGTTCCCTATTTGATCAATACGATCTTCGCTGAGCCGCCTTCAAGTGCGCTGAACCTCTTGCGGGCCAGCCTGCTGGCCGGTCTGATCGCCTATGGCTGCTTTGCTCACTTCAAGCTCTATGCAGTCGAGGACATGACGGACTTTCCGATCGATTCCGGCCGTATCACGGCATCGATCGCGATTGCCATGCTCGTCGTTCTCGGGGTTGCCATGCCGGAAAGAGCGACCCAGAGTTACGCATACCTGCTGTTTTCCGTGACTTGGGCGCTGGTTGCGGCAGCACTCGTCATTGCCTACCGGCGTATCGTACGCCATCTGCTCGCGCGGTTTGCGGCAGCCGGGCACTTCGATGAACGCATCGCGGTTTATGGCGCCGGGCCCGCCGCCGTCAGGGTCTGCAAGCATCTCGGTGAATTGCAGTCAGGTGTGCAACTGGTCGGGCTCTTCGATGATCGCGGCGATGAAGCTCGAATCGGCCAGCCTACCGGAGAGGTATGCGGCTCCCTTGAGGATCTGATCCAGGCCGGACGTGAGGGCCTGATCGACCGCATCATTGTGACGTTGCCGCAGGCAGCCGACCGGCGCGTGGTCGAGATCGCAGCCAAGCTCGAGCGCCTGCCCGTCAAAGTGCAGGCCGTCACCCATTTCTCGAACGACCTGATCGATCGCCAGGCAAGCCACAAGGTTTCGAACCTCGGCCCGGTCGGTTTGATCAACGTCAAGGACCGCCCGCTCGCCGACTGGTCACCGATCGTCAAGCGCGGTGAAGACATCATTCTGAGCTCGCTGTTCCTTTTATTGTCGTTGCCGTTTGTCGCGATCATCGCTGCTGTCATCAAACTGACGAGCCGCGGACCGGTATTCTTTCGCCAGCGCCGGCGCGGGCTCAATCATCGCGTTATCGAGGTTTTGAAGTTTCGCACCATGACCGTTCAGGAGGACGACAACAATGTCCGCCAGGCGACGGGCGATGATGTGCGGGTTACGACGATCGGCTGGTTCCTGAGGCGCAGCAGTCTTGATGAACTGCCGCAATTGCTCAACGTCCTGCAGGGCGAGATGTCGCTGGTCGGGCCGCGCCCGCATGCGCTGATCCACGATGCGCAATGGGGCGAGATGCTCGAGACCTATGCCAATCGCCATCAGGTCAAGCCCGGTATCACGGGCCTTGCCCAGGTGCGCGGCCTGCGTGGTGAAGCACGTGAACCGAAGGACATCGAGGAGCGCATCGACGCCGATCTCGAATACATCAACAGCTGGTCGCTATGGCTCGATCTGACGATCCTGACGCGCACGGTGGCTGCGGTCATCGGAGCAAAGAACGCGTATTAGTAGGGGGCGGTGCCAACTGGCACGTTCTTAGTTCCCTCTCCCCGTACTTCACGGGGAGAGGGCTAGGGTGAGGGGCAAAGGGCAGTGCAGATCACCAAGAATGTCGGCGCAGGAAGAACAAGCGCGCCCAGTTGACGCAATTGGTATAGACCGACATGACGAAGCTCTTCCGAAATGCACCGTTGCCCGTGATCCTGCTGATCGCGAGCTTTCTGTGTCCGTCGGAATTGTCGCTGAATATCGCCGACATTCGCCTGCCGCCGCATCGCGTCGTCATCCTCTTGCTCGCACCGTATGCGATCGTAAAGGTTCTGCTGCAGCAGAATTGCCGTCTGCTTGCCTTCGATATCCTGTTTGCGCTGTTCGGGCTTTGGACGTTGATCGCATTCGTCCAGCACGGCGCCAACGGCGGCCTCGTCTACGGCGGCTCGCAGACGCTTGAAAGCTTCGGCAGCTATATCATAGCGCGCGCCTACATTCGCGATCAGGCAGCGTTCGTTGGCACGCTACGCCTGGTATCGGTTGCAACGATCGCCTCGGGCCTGATTGCGCTACCCGAAATGTTCCTGAAGCAGCATGTTGCTCACGAGGTCATGCGCCTGATCACCGGCGACTTCGTGCCGACCCGCTCGGAGACGCGGTTCGGTTTGATGCGCGCCTACGGCACGTTCGATCACCCGATCCACCTTGGCACGTTTTGCGGGGCGATGTTCGCCTTGTTCTGGTATGCAAGCCGGACCTGGCATGCACGCTTGACACGTGCGGCAGTGGTCGCCATCGCAACGTTCACGGCTTTGTCGTCCGCCCCCCTGCTGGGTCTGTTCCTACAGATTGCCCTGATTAGCTGGGAGATGGTGACGCGCCAGATCAAGGGCCGCGTGGTCCTGACCGTTGGTGCTGTCACCGCCATCGTGCTGATCTCGTCGATGCTCTCGTCACGCACGCCGTTCGCCTTCATTGCAACCAACCTGACGATTGATTCATGGACTGGCTACTATCGCCTGGTGATCTGGGAATACGGTGCCAAGACCGTCTACAATTACCCCTGGTTCGGTATCGGTCTTGCCGAATGGGAGCGGCCCTGGTGGATGCATTCGAGTTCGGTCGATGCGTTCTGGCTGCTGATTGCCATGCGTATCGGCCTGCCGGGCCTGGTGATGCTGGTGCTGGCAGTGGTCTTGCTGGTCTATCGCACGTCAAAGGGCGCAAAGTATGCACCTGACCCGCTCGTGCGCCGCTATGCCAAGGCGTGGACGATTTCATTGATCGCGCTGGTACTGGTCGGCTGCACGGTGCATTTCTGGAACGTGCTGATGAGCTTCTTCTTCTTCTTCCTCGGGCTCGCCGGCTGGATCGCCGATCCGGCTTCAAAGCGCTATCTCGCTCGCGCAGCGATGAAGCGCAATCGTGCCAAGTCGCGCACCAATCGGCGACGGTCGATGCGCCCCCGGCCGCAGGGCGTGCCTGAAGCTGCAGCGCCTGCATAGGCGCACGGACCATGTGTCCGTTCTCGTCGTCAGATGCCACGTTTCCTGGCTCACCGATGCCTGTTGCGCCGTCACCCGATGCGTCGGTTGATGATTTGCGTTTCATTCTCCGCCTTCTGCTCGAAAACGATCTCCATCCCATGTCTCCCCTTGACAGTCCGCGCTCCAATCGCCATTACCTTGCCACAAAAAAAACGAACGTTCGTTTTGAAGAGAGCTGTGCAGGATTGAAGCATGCCGAAACTCAAGCCCGAGACCCAGCAGTCGCGCCGCGAACACATCCTCGACACGGCCGAAAAATGCTTTGCGCGCAATGGCTTCCATGCGACCAGCATGCAGATGATCTGCCGTGAGGCCGGCATCAGTCCGGGGGCGCTGTACGTCTATTTCGATTCCAAGGAAGCGCTTATCGCCGGCATCTGCGAGCGTGACCGGACGGATTTTTCGAAGCGCTTCGAGACGGTTGGTGAGGCGCCGGATTTTCTCGCTGCCCTCAACGATCTGGCTGAGCACTACTTTGTCGATGAAGCCCGCCACAAGCTGGCGATGACTGTCGAAATCGGGGCGGAATCGATGCGCAACGCGACGGTCCGGGAGCTGTTTTCCGCCTGCGACTGCACGATCCACGAAGGCTTTGCAGAACTCCTGCGCCGACAGCAGACGGAGGGCCGGATCAAACCGATCGTGCCGGTCGAGGATGCGGCCAAGCTGATGCAGGTGATCGGTGATGGTCTGTTGTGGCGGCGGGCGGTCGACCCGGAGTTCGACGGCGAAAGGATGCTGCCCGCAGTGCTGCAGTTGGTGGGCATGCTGCTTGCGCCGCAGCCCGGTCCTGCAACCGAGATGGCAGATGAAGCGGCTGGCGAACAAGCAGGAGAAAGGCGATGACTAGGTGGTTGTTGGCGATCATGGCTGTCGCTGTTGCAGCCGGCACTGGTGCCTGGGTGGCAGGTCTGATCGACGAGGGCGATATTGCAGCACTCGAAGCGCGATTGATGGGCCCCAAGGCAGAGGCAAGCCAGACGAAACTGCGTGCACCTGCCGTCACCGTAATCCAGCCGCAACGACGAACGTTTCGCGAGACACTGCAGGTCAGCGGCTCGCTGGTGGCGCGCGAGGAAATACTGATCGCACCGCAGATCGAGGGCCAGCGGGTGCGCGAACTACTAGCCGACGAAAGCGATGATGTCCGGCAGGGCCAGTTGCTTGCCCGCCTCGAGACGGAAAACCTCGATGCTCTCATGGCGCAGAACGATGCGAGCCTGGCCCGCGCCGAGGCCGGCATCGCGCAGGCCGAGAGCCAGATCGTGCAGGCCAAGGCACGGCTCGATGAAGCCGCTGCCGCCCTTGAGCGCGCCGGCCCCTTATCGCGCGCCGGCCACCTGTCCCAAAGCCTGCTCGATCAGCGCCAGGCAAGCGCCACTTCGGCTGAAGCAGCCGTCGCCATTGCCCGGAACGCTTTGAAGCTTGCTGAAGCCGAAAAGGCGCTTGCCGCCGCACAGCGTCGCGAGTTGACGTGGCGCCACGAGCGCACCGAGATCCGGGCACCGGCTGACGGCCTGGTCCTCGAGCGTGCGGCCAAGGTCGGCGCGATTGCATCTGCCAGCGCGGCGCCGATGTTCCGCATCGCAGCCGGCGGCGAGATCGAATTCGACGGCGAGGTGACGGGCGAACAACTGCCTCGCGTCAGGCCGGACCAGCCGGTGCGCATTACCGTTGGCGGGGTCGGTGACGTCGAGGGTCGCGTCCGCCTGGTTGCAGCCCGTGTCGATCCGGCATCGCGCCTGGCCCGGGTCCGCGTGTTTATCGGTGCCGACCGGCAGCTCAAGGTCGGCAGCTTTGCAACCGGCCAAATCGAAACCGCAAAAAGCGATGGCATCGCGGTGCCGGCAAGCGCTGTCATGCATGATCGCGATGGTGCCTACGTTTTGGTCGTTGCCGATGGCCGGGTGGCGACGCGCCGCCTCAGCATTGGCATCGGCGCTAACGGGCTTGTCGAAGTGCGCGATGGCCTCAAAGCCGACGACTGGGTGATTGCCAAGGCCGGCACGTTTTTGCGGCCAGGTGATCAGGTAACGCCGGTCAAGGGCCGGGCAGGCGCCAATTCACCTGAGGCAGGTTGATCATGCGGTGGAACATTTCAGCCTGGGCGATCCGCCAGCCGGTACCGTCGCTCGTCCTGTTCATGGTGCTGATCACGCTCGGCATCGTCACATTTCGACAGATGCCGGTGAAACGGTTTCCGAACGTCGATGTACCGGTTGTCGCCGTACAGATCACGCAAGCAGGCGCCTCGCCGTCGGAACTGGAGACGCAGGTCACCAAGAAGGTCGAGGATGCCGTTGCCGGCATCACCGGCATCAAGCACATCCTCTCGAATGTGGTCGAAGGCGTTTCGAACTCGACGCTCGAGTTCAATATCGGCGTGCCGGTCGACCGGGCGGTCAACGACGTCAAGGACGCGATCGACCGCCTGCGCTCGGAACTGCCGAGCACGATCGACGATCCGGTGATCGAGCGCCTCGACATCGCCGGTCTGCCGATCCTGACCTACGGCGCCAGGGCGCCGACGATGACACTCGAAGAGTTGTCATGGTTTGTCGACGATACCGTCATCCGCGCGCTGCAGGGCGTCAATGGCGTCTCCAGCGTCCGCCGGATCGGCGGTGTGACGCGTGAGATCCGCATCGAACTCGAACCCGACAAATTGCAGGCGCTCGGCATCACCGCCGGTGACGTCAACCAACAACTGAGGGCGACCAACATCGACATTGCTGGCGGTCGCGCTGAAATGGCCGGCCGCCGCCAGGCGATCCGCACACTGGCCGGCAAGACGTCCATCACCGAACTGGCCCGCACCAAGATTGCAATCCCCGGTGGCCGCTCCGTCCGCCTCGGCGAGCTTGGCCGCATTGTCGATGATGGAGAGGAGCCCCGCTTCTTCGCCGACCTCGATGGTCGACCGGCTGTGGCACTGTCGATCACGCGCTCGAAGGGGGCGAGCGAAACGACGGTGGCAACCGATGTGGAAGCGGAAATCGAGCGCCTGCGCCAGGGCCACCCGGATGTCGAACTGAGCCTGATCGACTCGACGGTTTCCTACACGCACGGTGTCTATGTCTCGACTCTCAAGACGCTGATGGAAGGCGCCATCCTGGCCGTCATCGTCGTCTTCATCTTCCTGCGCGACATGCGCGCAACCGTGATTGCCGCGATCGCCTTGCCGCTCTCGATCATCCCGACGTTCTGGGCGATGACCGCCTTCGGCTTTTCGCTCAATCTCGTGAGTTTGCTGGCGATCACCATCGTGACCGGCATCCTCGTCGATGATGCGATCGTCGAGATCGAAAACATCGTGCGCCACATCAAGATGGGCAAATCGCCTTATCGCGCGGCACTCGAAGCAGCAGACGAGATCGGCTTGGCCGTCATTGCGATCACGACGACGATCATCGCGGTGTTCGTGCCGGTGAGCTTCATGGATGGCATTGCCGGCCAGTATTTCAAGCAGTTCGGGCTGACGGTTGCGGCAGCCGTTTTCTTCTCACTGCTCGTGGCGCGGCTGATCACACCATTGCTGGCAGCCTACTTCATGCGCGACATCAAGCATGAATATCGTGAGGGCTGGCTGCTCCGCCGCTATACGGCACTGGTTGCTTGGTCGGTGCGCCACCGGATCGTGACCGTGATCCTCGGTCTTGCTGTTTTCGCGGGCTCGATCGCCTCGATGCAGCTGCTGCCCTCGGGCTTTCTGCCGGCCGAGGATACCGGCCGCATGCTGCTCGCCGTCGAACTGCCGCCCGGATCGAAGCTCGACGATACGCGCCGGCTCACGCAGCGTATCGCGAGTAAGCTCAACGAGCGCCCGGAAGTCAGGCGCGTGTTCGTCGATGGCGGCCGGATTCTCGGCTCCGGCGACGAGGTGCGCAAGGCAACGCTGGTCATCTCGTTGGTCCCGAAGGAGGAGCGCTCACTTACGATCGATACGCTGAAGACGGCATTTGCAGCCGAGATCAACGCCATTCCGGACATTCGATTCTGGTTTATCGAGGAAAACGGCCAGCGCCAGTTTCAGATGGTGGTGGCCGGTCGCGACGGGCGCGAGGTGAACGAGTGGGCGGCGAGGATCACGAGCGAGATGCGCAGGCTCGACGAACTGGTGCTGCCCAACTCATCGGCAGGCTTGGAGCGCCCGGAACTCAGGATCGTACCTAAAACAGAACTTGCCGCCGAACTCGGCGTGACGCCCGCCGACGTTGCCGAGGCCGTGCGCATTGCAACGATCGGCGATGTCGGGCCGGCGCTGGCTCGCTTCAGTGCCGATGACCGGCAGATCCCGATCCGCGTCCAGTTGCGCTCGGATGCGCGTGAGGAACTCGACACGCTCAAGGCGCTCAAGGTGCGTACCCAATCCGGTCAGGCCGTGCCGCTGTCAGCCGTCGCGCGCTTCGAGATCGCGCAAGGCCCGACCGCAATCGATCGCTTCGACCGCCAGCGCCAGGTGACGCTCGGCGGTGATCTGGCGCCGGGTGTCGCACTTGGCGATGCGCTGGCCGCGGTCAAGGGCCTGCCGTCGGCCAAGGCGCTGCCGGACGACATGATCCTCAAGCAGTTCGGTGATGCCGAGGTGATGGCGGAAGTCTTCGAGAACTTCGGCAAGGCGATGGGCGCCGGCCTGATGATGGTCTTCGCCGTTCTCGTCCTGCTGTTCTCGAGTTTCCTGCAGCCGGTCACGATCCTGTTTTCGCTGCCGCTTTCGATCGGCGGTGCGATCGTGGCCCTTGCGATTACGCAGCACGCGATCAGCCTGCCGGTCGTGATCGGCATCCTGATGCTGATGGGCGTGGTTACCAAGAACGCGATCATGCTGGTCGACTTTGCCAATGAGCAGATTGCGCGCGGTGTCGAGCGTCTCGATGCCATCGTCGATGCCGGCCGCAAGCGCGCCCGCCCGATTGTCATGACCACGATTGCGATGTGCGGCGGCATGTTCCCATCTGCATTGGCGCTCGATTCAGGCGGCGAGTTCCGTGCACCGATGGCGATCGCGGTGATTGGCGGCTTGATCTCCTCGACCGTGCTGACGCTGGTCTTCGTGCCCGCGGTCTATGTGCTGATGGATGATATCGGCCGCCTGGTGTGGTGGGCGTTCAGCCGCTTCATCGGGCCGGTCGATGAGCCGGAGCCGATCGCGGACGGCCAGACAACGGCGGTTGAATTACAGAATAACCAACCAAAGGACCTGATTTCGCGCCCGGCTGTGGCGGCTGAATAAAGTGTTATTCGAGAGTTTTCTAGTAAATCCGGCATTTGGACACTTATATTGAAAGCTAATTAGTGTTCGGAGGCTGACGGCTGGCACCCACTGGCCACCTACCGCTCCGTCATCCCCGCGCAGGCGGGGACCCAAGTGAGACTCGGCGGGCTCTGTGCTGGTGGTGAACCGCTTGGGTTCCCGCCTACGCGGGAATGACGCTGAGTTTGAGGGCTGGTTGGGAATCAACTGACAGGACCAGAACACTAACCGAATGCGTGCGCGATGTTATGGCGCCAGCAGGCGAATGGATGGCCAATCAGGGAGTACAGGGCAGTGTTCGACGCAAAGAGTTTGTTCGAGATGATGGTTCGCGGTGCCAATCCGCAGCCGCAAGCGGCACCGTCGGGTCAAGGTGGTGTCGGTGACATCGGCGATCTGCTGCGCCAGTTCACGCAAGGCGGGCCGGGTGGCAGCACATCCGGCGAGCAACGTGGCGACACTGGTGCGGCAGGGTCCGGCGGATCTGGTGGCAGTGCGCTCGATGACTTGATGCGCCAGTTTTCCGAGCGCCAAAGTCCGGCAAGTGACGCCGGCACGCCGCAGACTTCTGGCGGCGGCGGGCTTGGTGACTTGTTGCGCCAGTTCACCGAGCAATCGGGCAAGAGCGATGCAGGCGGCACCGCCGGCAGTGATAGAGCCGCTTCCGGCGGACGCACCGAGAGCCAGGACAGCGGTTTCGGCGATTTGCTCGGCCAGGTCTTTGGCCAGGCAACGCAAGGTGCACGCGAAGGTGCCGAGAAAATCGGCGAGCATACCGGCCTGCGCGAACTCGTCGAGAAGATGGGCGGCGGCCAGTCGACGGACGAGTTGATGGGCCAGATTACGGACTTCATCAGCCGCAACAAGCTTGGCACAGGCGCAGCCCTCGGCGGCCTCGGCGCCCTGATCCTCGGCACGCGCACCGGCCGCTCGGTAGCCGTCAACGCGGCCAAACTTGGTGCGCTCGCCCTGGTCGGCGGCCTTGCCTACAAGGCCTACCAGAACTATCAGGCCGGCCGGCCGCTGATCTCGGGACCTTCCGAACCTGAAGTCGCTCCGGCCGGCACCGGCTTCGAACCGGAATCGGTGTCGAACGATGCTGCGCAGAGCTACATTCGCGCGATGATTGCCGCCGCTGCCTCCGACGGCCGCCTCGATCAGGCCGAACAGCAGCGCATCATCGGCTCGCTCTCAGGCCAGGGCCTCGACGCCGGTGCCGAGGAATTCCTCGCCAATGAACTCAACAGTCCGGCGAGCATCGATGAACTGATTGCCGGTGTTTCGAGCGAGGCCGAGGCCCTGCAACTATATACGGCGGCGCGTCTGTCGATCGAACCGGACACGATGGCCGAGCAGCAGTTCCTCGGCGCACTGGCCGACCGTCTCGGCATCGCGCCGGATTTGCGAGCGCATATCGATGCGGAGTCGCGGGGCGTGGTTTAGGCGGGTTCGCGCAACTTTGGTCGGCCGCAACTGGTTGATGAAGCGGCCGACCACACGCATTGCCCCTTCATCCCCACGTTGCCAGCGTCTAAAGTCCTTGCCAGATCATTCGAACATCTGCGGAGGACATCATGGCGTCGATCGGGTTTATCGGACTGGGCAACATGGGCGTGCACATGGCGGCCAACCTCGTGAAGGCCGGCCACAAGGTGCGTGGCTTCGATCTTGTGCAAGCCAGCAACGATGCGGCCGCAGCCAAAGGCGTCGAGATTGCGGCATCCGCCAACGATACCGCGGAAGGCGCTGAAATCATCGTCACCATGCTGCCCGTTGGCCGCCATGTCATGGAGGTCTATTCGGGCGGCATCCTCGATGCGGCAGCTAAAGGCACGCTGTTTATTGACAGCTCCACGATCGATGTCGCAACCGCCAACAAGGCTCACGAGATGGCGGCGGCAGCGGGTATGCTCTCGGTCGACGCCCCTGTCTCGGGCGGGGTCGGCGGCGCCGAGGCGGCAACGCTGACTTTCATGGTCGGCGGCAGTGATGAGGCGTTTGCCAAGGCCCAGCCGATCATCGATGCCATGGCCGGCAAGATTGTTCACTGCGGGGCTGCCGGTGCCGGCCAGACGGCAAAGATCTGCAACAACATGATCCTGGCCGTCTCGATGATCGGCGTTTCGGAAGGCTTCGTTCTGGCCGAGAAACTCGGCCTTTCGCATCAGGCGTTGTTCGATGTGGTCTCGACCTCGTCGGGGAGTTGCTGGGCGGTCAACACCTATTGCCCGGTGCCGGGGCCCGTGCCGACGTCACCCGCCAACAACGATTTCAAGCCGGGCTTCATGACCGAACTGATGGCCAAGGACCTGATGCTTGCCCAGGAAGCCGCCCTCCAGGCCGGCGCCTCGACGCCGATGGGGGCCGAAGCCACCCATCTGATGCGCCTTCACATGAGCCAGGGCGATACGGCGAAGAAGGACTTTTCCTCGATCATCGAGTTCATCCGCGGGCGGGACCAGTAGGCTCGGATCTGCCGCGTTGCGATGCCTGTCGGAGGAGACGTCGTAACCATCCGGAAGCCGATTACTGGGCTACCTGATTGACTCGGGTAGCCGACAAACTACGATCAGCTCTTCACAGCCGGTGCAAGTGCCGGAAATGAGGAGGAAAAACGTATGAAGCCCTGGAAGCCCTTGTTGCTGGCCGCGAGCGTATTGCCGCTGGCATTCTCGACGGCGCATGCCGATCAGTTCGTGCGCATGGTGTCCGGTCCCTCCGGCGGGTCGTGGTATCCGCTCGGTGCCAAGATCATGCAGGTCATGGATGATGAGATCGACGGCATTACAACGTCGAATACATCTGGTGGCGGTATCTCGAACGTGCTCTCGGTGAACGGCGGCGATGCCGAGATTGGTTTCACGTACGCGCACACTGCAGCCAACGGCCTCAACGCCCGCGGCAAGTTCACCAAGCCACAGAAGGACGTTCGCCACTTTGCGACACTCTACGGCTCGATGTTCCAGGTGGCGGTGCGCAAAGACGGCCCGATCAAGTCGTTCGACGACATGAAGGGCGCAAACATCTCGCCAGGTAAGGCGAAGTGGACCGGTACGGCGTTCGCCGAAGCCATCCTCAAGGAATACGGCATCACGTTCGATAGCATCCGAAAGAACGGCGGCACGGTTCACCACGTGAGCTATACCGAATCCGTCGCCTTGATGAAGGACGGCCACATCGACGTGTTCATGGGTGCCACCAACATGCCGCAGGCCTCGTTCCTCGAACTCGAGCAGAGCCCCGGCATCCGTTTCATCGGCATCGAGGATGATGGAAAGTACAACAAGATCCTGAAAGATAATCCAGGTTTCGTGCCCGGCGTCATGCCGAAAGGCGTCTACAAGAGCCTGGATCGTGATCTCAAGACGCTTGGCATTACGGTTGCCGCCATCGTCCACAAGGACCTGCCTGACGACCTGGTCTACAAGATGTGCAAGGTGTTCTGGGCCAACCACGCGAAGTTCGTCGAGGTCAAGAGCGTTTGGAAGCGCGTCAAGCAGGAAAACGCACTCACCGGCGTTGCGATCCCGGTCCATCCCGGCGCGCAAAAGTGCTACGACGAGCTTGGTGTCAAGAAGAGCTAGCCGTCGCGACCAATGAGCTGGATTTGCTCCAGCGGCGAGGCCGGGCAGTGCGAATTCGCGCTGTCCGGCCTAAGTTCGCGTGTATCACGATGCATTCTGTAGTGAGATCCAAATGAGCAGCGATAGCGAAAAGATCCTTTACGAGGAAACTCACGAGAACGGGTTTCTCGAACGTTTGCTGCTCGATCCGCGCTTTACACTCGCAAACATCGTCTTTTTCGTCTGCGCCGTCACCGCCATCAGCCTCGCCGTGTTCCACCTTTATGTGGCGGCGTTTGGCACGCCGGAAGGCCGCTCGTTCCGCACGGTGCATTTGAGCGCGATGCTCGTCCTCGCGATCTGCATGTTCCCGCTGTTCCGGCAATCAGTCTGGGAGCCCGTCAAGCAGGGCAATTCGGGCGACGCGTTGCGCTGGGTCGGTTTCTCAATCGATCTCGTTTTGATCTGCTATGTCATCTTCGCGCTGATCTGGACGATCTTCGACATCACAGCGTTTCACCTGCGCTACGGCGAAAAGGAAATGCCGGACCTGATCGTTGGTGGTCTGCTGACCTTGCTCATTCTGGAAGTCACCCGGCGTGCCGTCGGCTGGGCGATGGTGATCATCACGGCGTTCTTTATCTTCCATGCGCTCTACGCCAACCATTTCCCGGGTTTCTTCTACGGCCCACCTGTTCGCTTCGAGAAGTTCATCGATACGCTCTTCATGTCGAGCGACGGCATCTTCGGCATTCCGCTGCATGTCTGCGCGACCTACATCGTGCTCTTCATTATCTTCGGCGCCCTGCTGATCCGCTCCGGCGCCGGCCGGTTTTTCATTGATCTCGCGGTATCCATGACCGGCCATCGTGTCGGCGGTCCGGCGAAGGCATCGGCTGTCGCAAGCGGCTTCATGGGCACGGTTTCGGGCTCTGCGGTTGCCAACGTCGTCACCACGGGGGCCTTCACCATCCCGTTGATGCGCAAGGTGGGCTACCGGCCGAAATTCGCCGCCGCGGTCGAGGCCTGTGCGTCGTCCGGCGGGCAGATCACACCGCCGATCATGGGAGCGGCGGCCTTCATCATGGCCGAATTCCTCGAGACGAGTTACATCAACATCGTCCTCGCGGCCATCATCCCGGCCTTCCTCTATTTCGCGACCGTTTACTTCATGGTCCATCTCGAAGCCGAGAAAAACGGAATAGGCCAGATCGAACGGAGATTGCTGCCGCAGACCGGTGAGGTTTTGAAACGCGGCTGGCATCTGCTCATTGCGCTTGGTGTTCTCGTCACATTCCTGCTGCTCGGCTATACGCCGATGAAGTCGGCGTTCTGGGGTATCGTCTCGCTCTTCGCGCTGAGCTTCATTCGCCCTGAAACGCGCATGAGCCCGGTCGATATCATGGCGGCCTTCGAGTCGGGCGTGCGCGCAACAGTGCCGGTAACTGTCGCCTGTGCCTGCGCCGGCCTGATCATCGGCTCCGTGTTCGTGTCCGGGTTGGGGCTGAAATTCACGCAGGAAGTGATCGAGATCTCGAACGGCAATTTGCTGATCCTGCTCTCGCTGACAGGCGTGTCGGCAATCATACTCGGCATGGGCATCACCACGACCGCGGTCTACATCACGGTTGCAGCCCTGATCGTGCCGGCGCTGGTCAAGGCCGGTATCGAGCCGATTGCAGCGCACATGTTCGCATTCTACTTCGGCGTGGTCTCGAGCATCACGCCGCCGGTGGCGCTTGCAGCCTTTGCGGCCGCCGCGATCGCCAAGACCGGCCCGATGGCAACTGCCGTCGAATCGACGCGGGTAGGCATCGCCAAGTACCTCGTGCCGCTCGCGTTCGCCTACAATCCGTCGCTGCTGCTCGTCGGGCCGTCCTGGCTGTCAGTCATCTCGACCATCGTTGCGCTGGTCGGCCTCTATGTGCTCTCCACTGGTCTCGAGGGCTGGTACCGCGGGCGCCTCAATGCTGCACAGCGATTTGCCGCCGTCGTCGCCGCCACACTCATGCTGATGCCGCCAACCGAAATGATCGGCGGTTTGCAGGGTTTTGTTTGGTGGATCGTGGGAGCGGTACTGGGCGCCATCGTACTCGGGCCCCGCTTTCTTGCCAGACAGCAGCAGCGGCAGCCGGCGAGCGTGGAAAGCCTGCCGGAAACGCGGGCAGTACCGCCAACGCCGGTGAGCACCGTTGAGGGAGAGGTGCGATAATGGGACAGATCTTTCTCGGCAAGGCCTGGCATTGGCTGCTGATCGCTGTCGCTGCCGGTCTGTTGTGGTTCTGCGGCAGCCGGCGACTGCACGTCATCGAGTTCAACGTCTTCATCGTTGCGATGCTGATCGGAACGGCAGTGGCGGTCCTGGCCGTGATCTGGTTTCATCGGCCGGGCGAGCAGGTCACGCGCGACGTGCTGATTGCGCCGGATGACACGGCATCGACAAGCATGCCCCTCGATCGCGAGTAGTCTCCCGGCGCTGCAAATATCAAACCAGCCGGCTCTGCTCGACAGCCGCCCGCGATAAAACTCTTGAACAGCGGATGCGGATCGAACGGCCGGCTCTTGAGTTCCGGGTGATACTGGACGCCGATGAACCAGGGGTGGTCCGGGTACTCCACCGTCTCCGGCAATAGGCCGTCCCGGTGACATGCCGGCGAACCTGAGGCCTGCGGCTTCCAAGCGCTCACGATAGTCGGTAATTGAACCTCGTAGCGGTGGCGGTGGCGGTCGGCGATTTCGGTGGTGCCGTAGATCCCGGCAATGCGGCTGCCTGATGCGAGGATGGCATCGTAGGCACCAAGGCGCATGGTGCCGCCGAGGTCGCCGCCGCCTCGGCGTTGCTCAACCTGGTTGCCGCGCATCCATTCGGTCAGGAGGCCGACGACCGGCTCATCTGTCGGGCCGAATTCGGTCGAGCCGGCACGATCGATGCCGGCGAGATTGCGGGCTGCCTCGATGCACGCCATCTGCATGCCGAAACAGATGCCGAAATAGGGCACGCGGCGCTCGCGGGCGAATTTGGCGGCCAGGATCTTGCCCTCAGAACCGCGCTCCCCGAAGCCGCCGGGCACCAGGATGCCGTCGACATGTTCGAGGTGAGGGCGGGATCTTCGGACTTTCGAAAACCTCCGACTCGATCCAGTCGAGATTGACCCGGACGCTGTTGGCGATGCCGCCGTGCATCAAGGCTTCGTTCAAGGATTTGTAGGCGTCCTTGAGGCCGGTGTACTTGCCGACGATCGCGATCGTCACCTCGCCTTCGGGATTGGCAATGGCGTGGGCGATACGTTGCCAGCGCTCCAGGTCGGGCGGTGGTGCCTCGGTCAGGCCGAAGGCGGCAAGCACTTCGCGGTCGAGACCCTGCTCGTGGTAGGCGAGCGGTACCTCGTAGATCGAGGCGACGTCGAGGGCCTGGATCACGGCCTCTTCGCGCACGTTGCAAAAGAGCGCAATCTTGCGCCGTTCCGAGACGGGAACCTCGCGGTCGCAACGGCACATCAGGATATCAGGCTGGATGCCGATCGAGCGCAGCTCCTTGACCGAGTGCTGGGTCGGCTTGGTCTTGAGTTCGCCGGCAGACGGAATGTAGGGGATGAGCGTCAGATGCACGAAGATCGATGATTGGCGTGGCAGTTCGTTGTTGAGCTGGCGGATCGCCTCGAAGAAGGGCAGGGCCTCGATATCACCGACGGTACCGCCGATCTCGACCAGTACGAAGTCGACGCCTTCGTTGCCATCAAGGATGAATTCCTTGATCGCGTCGGTGACGTGCGGGATGACCTGGACTGTGCCGCCAAGATAATGCCCGCGGCGTTCCTTGGCGATGATGTCCTGGTAAATCCGGCCGGTCGTGACGTTGTCCGATTTGCGTGCGGGTACGCCGGTAAAGCGCTCGTAGTGGCCGAGATCGAGGTCGGTCTCGGCCCCGTCATCGGTGACGAACACCTCGCCGTGCTGGTAGGGGCTCATGGTGCCTTGGATCGACGTTGAGATACGGGTCGAGCTTGCGCAGGCGTACGGAATAGCCGCGTGCCTGTAGCAGCGCGCCAAGTGCCGCCGACGTCAGACCTTTTTCCAAGCGAGGAGACCACGCCCCCGGTAATGAAGATGTACCGCTGCATGGGCGTTGATGAATACAGCAAACACAAACGATTCGAAGCGGCAAATGCGCACCATCCCCCATTGTGGTGCATCTTTGCCAATCGCGGCAATGGTTGAGAACCTTGCCCGCTGAACGATCGGTTTACTGGTTCTGCGGTACCGTCGGGACCCGCTGCAGCCCCTCGCCCTTCTTGAGTCGGTCGAGCAGGCCGCCGGCTTTCGGCGCGTCGCCGGCATCTCCGGTGGCCGGTGCTGACGGCTGTTCGCTTGACGATGCCGGCGGTGCGTTGTCGAACCGGCTTGCACCGCGGTTGGTGCCGCCGGCCAGGATCGTCAGAGTAAGGCTGGTGACGAAGAAGCCGAGCGCAAGGCCGGCGGTGACGCGGGGTCAGCAGGTTCGCCGTGCCGCGCCCCGTCAGGAAGCCACCGGCACCACCGCCGCCGCCGATGCCGAGTGCGCCGCCCTCGGATTTCTGCAAGAGAACGATCGCGATCATCGCGGCGGCAATGATCAGATGGATGACGAGCACGACCTTGATCATCAAGGTATCCTCCGTAGCCGGGCAATAGTGATGATTGGGCGGGCTTCTACACCACTTGGGTGTCGCTGGCCAGCCCTGCAAGTGAGCTGCAAAGCGCGCGCGTCTCGCCTGGCGCTCCAGGGCCTGAAGGCATTTGCTTGCTCAGAAACCGGAATTGCACCGCTGCAGGCCCCTCACCCCTAACCCTCTCCCCCGCACTTCACGGGGAGAGGGTTAGGGCGAGGGGCAAAGGGGCTGCAGAATTGCTCTTTTGTATCGGGTGTCAACGAGCGCCTATCCCCCTGATCGTCGGTAACGGCACGACCGGCGGGGCGGCGAGCTGGTAGCGGGATGCCCGTCCGGGGCCTGATGCGCGGTGCATCGGCCCGCCTCGGTCCCCGGGCCGGCAGCGGTGGTGGTTGGTCATTCGCAGTCGAGATTGACCGGGCAGTGGCGTTCAGGACATTTGCCGGACACTCGAACAGCACAGACTCGCTCAGGGCAATATAACGCTGCACGCGGTCGAGCCCCTTCTGGCCGAACTGCAGCCTGACGTCCTCGGGCCTCATCGCCAGCAAGGTGTCGATGTTGCCCTCGAGCAGCTGGCCGCGCTCGGTGGCCTGCCTGGCACAGGTAGCGAGATCCGGGACCGAGTGCCTCGGCCCGCTCACCGGTTGGCGCGAGCAGCACTGTGCTCGCCGTGACGAGAATAATAGCTAGTTGTCGCATTGGCGCCCCTTGGTCCCAATTGGTCCCGCCCCATGCACCAAAGTTCAGGTGTAGACGTCGATGATACCCAGAAAATCGCCGGCTTTAAGGCTGGCGCCGCCCGACCAGCGCGCCGTTGACATTGGCAACGCCCATCAGTTCGGCCGCATTCGACGGCTTCACCGAGCCGCCGTAGAGAATGCGCATCACATCCCCGCCGGCAACGGCGGCTGGCGAGCTGCCGGCGGATCGCAGCGTGCACGGTTTCGACATCGCCCGCCGTTGGTGTCAGGCCGGTACCGATTGCCCAGACCGGCTCGTAGGCGATCACTGTGTTCGCGGCCGTGCTGCCTTCTGGCACCGAGCCGGCAAGCTGGCGCTCGACGACCTTGAGGGTCAGATCAGCGGCGCGTTCGCCGGCCGTCTCACCAATGCAGATGATGGCCGTCAGGCCTGCACGGTGGGCTGCCGCCGCCTTGCGGGCGACATCCGCGCTCAGTTCATGGTGGTCGGCACGGCGCTCGGAATGGCCGACGATAACCGCCGTCGCGCCGGCATCACGCAGCATTTCTGCCGAGATGTCGCCGGTATGGGCGCCGCCTTCGGCCACGTGGCAGTCCTGGGCGCCGACCTGGATCTTGCCGTCGGCGGCTGCTGCCAGGGCACTGATCAACGTCGCCGGCGGGCAGATCATGACGTCGGCATGCGGTGCCTTCTCAGTCGTGCCGGCAGCGACCGCTTCGGCCTCGGCCAGGGCGGATCGCAAAACCGTTCATTTTTCCAGTTGCCGGCGACCAGCGGCCTGATGGTGCTCATTCTCATCCCTCACGCTTGTTGTTCCGTCTCCGACCATATCGCCACTGCCCGGTGATTTCATCCCCGATCCGGTTGAGGCATGTGACCAAGCCTGTCAATTTCGGTCCTGGGCTTGATTTCGCGGCCCAAATCCTCGATCTGTCTCCCAAATACGAGCCTCTCTGGCACAATCGGGATAAAACGGAAGCAGTAATGTTAGAAGCCTTACGCAAGAGCACGTCCCGGCATCCTCGCCAAAATCCTGATCGGGATTTTGGTGCTGAGCTTCGCTGTTTGGGGCATCGGCGACATGGTGCGCGGGATCGGACGGGACGTGATCGCGAGCGTCGGCTCGACCAACATCTCGACCAGCGAGTTCCGTCAGGCCTACCAACTCCAGCTCGACAATTTGTCGCGCCGCTTTCGCCAGCGGCTGACACCCGCAGCAGGCAGGCGAAGGCCTTCGGTGTCGAACGCCAGGTTCTCGAACAATTGACGAGTGCGGGCCGCCGTCGACAACCACACGGACGAACTCAATCTCGCCATATCGGACAGTGCGATCGAAAAGTCGGTCTTCGAGGATCCGATCTTTCAAGGCTCCGATGGCACGTTCGACCGTATCCGCCTGGAAAACGTGCTGCGCCAATCAGGCCTGACGGAGCAGGGTTTCTTCGAGTCGCGGCGGCGTGACGTGGTGCGCGGACAGCTGACCGAGAGCATGCTGGCAGGCGTCACCCCCGCCCAAGGTGCTGACAGACATGCTGCACACATTCCAGGATGAAACGCGCATCGCCGAATACGTCGTCATCAAGCCGGCTACTGCCGTCAAGCTTCCAACGCCGATCGAGGCCGACCTCAAGAAGACCTACGAGGCCAACAAGCGCCGCTTCGTCGTGCCGGAATACCGAAACTTCCAGGTGCTCTTGCTGTCCAGTGATGCCGCCAAGAAGAAGCTCGAGATCGGTGAGGCTGAACTCAAGACGATCTACGAGGCCGACAAGACGATCTATGCGATCCCCCGAAGAACGTCGCATCCAGCAGATCCCGTTCAAGGACGAGGCAGCGGCGCAGGCAGCGCGCGCCGAAATCGTGGCCGGCAAGGACTTCGTCGAGGTTGCCAAGGCCAACGGCGCCAAGGAGACGGATATCGAGCTCGGTCTGCTGACCAGGGACAAGATGATCGATCCGGCGATTGCCGAAGCCGCCTTCAAGCTCGACAAGGACAAGGTTTCCGACGTCGTCAAGGGCCGCTTCTCGACCGTCTTGGTGCGCGTCACCGAGATCAAGGCGGGCCGCCAGCGCCCGTTCGAAGAAGTGCGCGATGAAATCCGCGATGCCATCGCCAGCGAGCGTGTCGGCGACCGCATATTGGAGATCCAGAACAATATCGATGACAACCGGTTGGCCGGCAAATCGCTGAAGGAAATCGGCGAGATTCTCAAACTGCCGTTCCTCGACGTCGCGGGTGCCGATAGCGAGGGCAAAAAGGCCGATGGCAAGCCGGCACTTGATACACCAGATGCCGCAACCCTGATTGCCACCGCTTTCCGCGCCGAGGTCGGCGTTGAAAACGAGGTCATCGAGTTGTCCGACGGTGGCTATGCCTGGCTCAACCTGATCGCGGTGATGCCCGAAAAGCAACGCCCGTTCAAGGACGTCGGCGAGGAGGTCAAGAAGGTCTGGCAGGAAGACGAGACAAAGAAGCAGCTCGGTGAGGTGACTGTAAAGCTTGCCAAACGGGCGAACGAGGGCACGGCGCTCGCCGAGATCGCCAAGGAATACAAGACGGAAGTGAAAACCACGCCGCCCCCCGTGCCTTCAAACGCGGTGACAGCCTGCCGGACATCTCGCGGGCCGGCGTGGCGCGCGCCTTTTCACTCAAGGCCGGCTCGGCAGCAGATGTTGCAGGTTCGGGCGATGAGTCGCGTGTCATTCTCAAGGTCACCAAGATTTCAGCGCCGGAGAAACCGGCCGAATCCGCCGCTACAGCCCAGCGCGAAGAACTCGAAAGACAGTTGCGCACTGACGTTATTGCGCAGTACGTGGTCGAACTGAAGAAGCGCATGGGCGTTGCGATCAACACGACGCTTGTCGACCAGACCACCGGGTTCAACGCGACACTCAACTAGCCTAAGAGCAGGCCTCAAGCGCTGATCGTCCTCAAACAGGAGCCCGTACACCCGTGCCGTCCGAGACAACAGCGGCCGCCATCGACCTGATGCCGGCCTATGACACCTTCGAGCGCGCCTACGATGCCGGACGCCCGCAGGTGGTCTGGACGACGCTGGTTGCCGACCTCGAAACGCCCGTGTCGGCCTATCTCAAGCTGGTGCGCGATCGCCGGCCGAGCTTCCTGCTCGAGTCGATCGAGGGCGGGGAGACCCGCGGGCGCTATTCGATTATCGGTCTCGACCCGGATGTCCTGTGGCGGGCCGAGGGCAACCGCTCGTGGATCAACCGCCACGCTCTCGATGATGTCACCCGATTCGAGGCCATGCCCGGCGATACGCTATCGGCACTCAGAGCGCTGCTGGCGGAATCGGCAATTGATCTGCCGGAAGCACTGCCGCCGATGGCTGCCGGCGTGTTCGGCTATATGGGTTATGAAACGGTGCGCCTGGTCGAGCACCTGCCCGATGATCGCGATAAGGCGATCGATGTGCCGGACGCCTTGATGATGCGCCCCAAGCTCATCGTTATCTTCGATACCGTCAAGGATGAGTTGACCCTCGTGTCGCCCGTCCGGCCCGATCCCGCAGTATCGGCCGAAGCTGCATTCGGTGGGGCCGAGCGCCGGCTGGCGGCGGCTGTGGCCGCGCTCGATGAGCCGATTGGGCTGGCACCGGTACTGCCGCCGGACGGTCTTGCAGCCGAAGAGCCGGTCTCCAATACTTCTGCGGCCGACTACATGGCCATGGTGCAACGCGCCAAGGACTACATCGTTGCCGGCGACGCCTTCCAGATCGTGCTCTCGCAGCGCTTTTCGACACCGTTCGAATTGCCGCCGTTTGCACTTTACCGGGCGCTCAGGCGCACCAATCCGTCACCGTTCCTGTTCTATCTCGAGTTCAACGATTTCGCGCTAGTCGGATCGAGCCCGGAGATTTTGGTGCGCGTGCGCGACGGCGAGGTGACCATCCGGCCGATCGCCGGCACCGCCAGGCGCGGTGCGACGCGCCAGGAAGACGAGCATCTGGGCGAAGCCATGCTCTCCGACCCTAAGGAGCGCGCCGAACACCTCATGCTGCTCGATCTCGGGCGCAACGACGTCGGGCGCGTTGCTGAGATCGGCTCGGTCGAGGTGACCGAACAGTTCATCATCGAGCGCTACAGCCATGTGATGCACATCGTTTCGAATGTCATCGGCCGGCTCGATGCGAGTCATGACGCGATCGATGCACTGATGGCAGGCTTCCCGGCCGGTACCGTCTCAGGTGCGCCCAAGGTCAGAGCGATGGAGATCATCGACGAACTCGAGGTCGACAAACGCGGGCCCTACGCCGGCTGCGTCGGCTACTTTTCGGCCTGCGGGCATATGGACACCTGCATCGTACTGCGCACCGCCCTCGTCAAAGACAACGTCATGCACATCCAGGCCGGCGCCGGCATCGTCTACGACTCAATCCCGGAAAACGAGCAGCAGGAGTGCATCAACAAGGCCAAGGCACTGGTCCGCGCAGCCGAGGAAGCCGTGCGTTTTGCAGGCGGCCGCGTTGTCGAACCGGGCAGCAACCGCGGTGCGTTCGCCTGAGGCATCGGCCGCTAGTGCTCTGTATCACCTTAAATGACGCCTAGGATCACGCGTCTTGGCTCGTGAGCAGGAAGGCTTGCGAAGGCGATGCGGTGCATCGTCGAGCGGGGCTGACGAACTCACGAGCCAAGACGCGTGATCCTAGGCGTCATTTAAGGTGATACAGAGCACTAGATCGTTTCCGATTGTCTCGGAATCAATCTCGCTACAAATTCGCTCACGGCTATTCCTCGCTTGCGCTCGGGCCTCCGCGGGGGCGGCGCCAAGCGCCGGGCCTCGTTTGAGGCCTTCAGCGTTTCCAACTTGGCCGGAAACGCTATAGGGACGATCACGAACGGCTGAACAACTGACGCAGGCCGCCGATGATCGAGCCTTCCATCAGGTAGTTGAGGCCGAGCCAGACGCCGCACCAGATCGATAGCATGACGACCGGCGCCGAAACTGCAAGCAGCGAGGCCGCCGAAAGGCCCTGTCCGATCGTGCAGCCGCCGGCATATACGCCACCGGTACCCATCAGGAATGCACCGATCAGATGGCGGCGCATTTCGCGTGCATCATCGGCGCCCTCCCAGCGAAATTCGCGCCGGAGCAAGGCGCCGATGAAGGCCCCGGCGATCACGCCGAAGGTCGCACCGATGCCGAAGGTCAGCGTCGAACTGCTCATGGTCATGACATAGATTAGGGTCCGGCCGAGTGGCACGGAGAACGTGTGCGACATGACGAGCTGCGGCTCGAACGGATCAGCGCCGAGCCAGCCGGTCGCGAGCCAGCCCGAGACGACGGCAAGGCCGACCATCACGCCCCAGAAGACGTGGCGCAGCGACCGCCGAAACGTTGCGCAGGAAAGGCTCCAGATCAGGATGAGGCTTGCAACGCCAGCCGACAGCGCCATCTCTGCCCAGCCGCTCTGCCCAATCCAGTCGGTTATCATCGGCGGGTGATCCAGCCGCGATAGGGCGAACGGGGCGATGGCTGCCTGGCGGAATTCCGCCGTCGGCCCGGCGATTGCCATGTAGGCCGCGATGCCGATCACCAGGAAGCCGAAGAGCGCACGCAAATCGCCGCCGCCGACACGTACGAGCGTGCCATAGCCGCACGATCCGCAAAACGCCATCCCGACCCCGAACAGCAGGCCGCCGACGACCCAGGCGAGCGGGTTCGGATCGAGGCGATGATAGAGCGAGGTGTCGAATGCAACCGCGCCTGCATATTTCAGAACCGCAACCAGGGCGATGGCCACGCCGAGCGCCAGCGCCCACATCCGCAAGCGGCGCAGATCGTCGCCGTACAAAGCGTCCTCGATCGCGGACAATGTGCAAAAGCGACCGAGACGTGCCGCGAGGCCAAGCACGACACCGCCGGCAAATCCTGCCAAAGCAACGATCGATGAGGTCGGCCAATCAATCATGGCGCACTCGGGGGCGTACTTGGAGTGACTCTCGCGGCTGTCTCGAAGCGATTGTCGTGTCACTTGAACGTTGGCGTTCAGTCTTGCGCGACCTGCCAACCCTGCGTACAGCCGGTCTCGAGGCAACAAAAAACGTTGATCGGAAACTCAGGCGCGCTGTGAGCAGAACAGATCGTAGACCAGTTCCATGATCCGGTGTGCCCGCTGGTCGGCGATGCGGTAGTAGATCGTCTTGCCGTCACGGCGCGGCTCGATCAGGTTATCGGCGCGCAAGCGGGCGAGTTGCTGCGAGACGGCGGACTGGCGCATCGACAGCAGCTCCTCGAGTTCGGTCACCGACTTTTCACCGTTCGCCAGATAGCACAGGATCATCAGGCGGCCTTCATGGCTCATCGCCTTCAGAACGGCACTTGCCTGCTTGGCGTTCTCAGCCATCGTGTCGAGGTGATCGGCATCCTTGAATATGTTGGCAAGAGTGAGTGTCACGGTATCAGGCTTTCCAAGTTCTTGAGTATTCAGTTGCTTGTTTCGGTGACCCGGGCCGGGGCAGGCAGGCGCTCGAGCATTTGGCCGAGCAATCCCCAGAAGAAATCGTCGCCAGGATATCCCCGAATGCGGCCGATCTCGCGACCGCCGTCGACCAAAACGAAAGTCGGCGTATAGCGTCCCTTGTTCAAGAATGCGAGGTCGGCGGGTAGTGGTCCGTGCATATCGACGCGGCGCAGTGGCGCCCGCCGGCCCTCTGGCGTCTTGTGATACATGACGCCGATCTCCTCGTCCCATTTCTCGCACCACCAGCAGCCGATCTCCTCGATCATGACGAGTTCGGCGGCTGCGACGGAATGTGCAAACATGAGCGATGCCAAGATGACCGTCGCCCGGTTTGCCAGCCGATAGCACAAGTTTCGCATTTCTCACCTCTGGCGCCGGATCTGCCGGCACGTGTCTGCATATCACAGCACGCAAGTAGTAACATGCATGTGACGCATAATGCCATTGATCGCCGATTACCTGTCTATATCATATGTCAAGAAGTGAATATATATTGCCAGAAAAGTGCAACCATCAGGCCTGATAAATGGATTTCAACGTTACTGTTGCCGGTGCCTTCCTGGCTGGCCTGCTATCATTCGCCTCGCCTTGCGTGTTGCCGCTGGTGCCGCCCTATCTGTGCTTTCTTGCCGGTGTCTCGTTCGAAGAGTTCAGCGACGAAACTCGGGAGGTAACGGGCTCCGTGTTCCGTACCGCCCTTGCCTTCGTGCTGGGCTTCAGCACGGTTTTCGTCATGCTGGGGGCGACGGCGAGCTTCGTCGGCCAGGCTCTGACCCAGCATCTCGACACCCTCGCCATGATCGCCGGTGCCATGATCATTCTGATGGGGTTGCACTTCCTGGGAATTGTCCGATTCTCTTGGCTGCTGGCAACCAAGCGCGTTGACGTCGAACGTAAACCGCCCGGCATGCTCGGCGGTTATCTCGTCGGCCTTGCCTTTGCGTTCGGCTGGACGCCTTGTGTCGGGCCGGTGCTCGCCACCATCCTGTTCCTGGCGGCTGCCAACGATACCGCCTGGCAGGGCGCGGGACTGCTGCTCGTCTATTCGCTTGGCATCGGCCTGCCGTTCCTGGCGGCTGCGCTCTTCGCCAAGCCGTTCCTGAGACTGATGGGCCGCGCCAGGCGCCACATGCTGACTATCGAACGCGTGATGGGCGGCCTTTTGGTTGTCACCGGCCTGCTGTTCATTACCGGCCAGATGTCGACGCTCTCCTATTGGCTGCTCGAGATGTTTCCGGCACTCGGCCGGATCGGATGAAGGTACGCCAAACGCTGACCGAGGATTGAACGAGAAAGGATCTGAACGATGCGCATGATCGCAGCACTCGCCGCCGCCTTCTTCGCTGCAACCGTCGCCACTGCAAATAGTGCCCAACTCGGCGAGGACGGCCTCCATAAACAGCCCTGGTTCTCGGTTACCTTCAAGGATATCGCCGAGGACATGGCGGCTGCCAAGGAGGCCGGCAAGCGGCTTGCAATCATCATCGAACAGCGCGGCTGCATCTACTGCAAAAAGATGCATGAGACCGTGTTTTCGGATGATAAGATCGCCAAGTACATCAAGGACAATTTCATGATGGTCCAGTACAACATGTTCGGCGATGAGGAGGTCGTCGACACCGACGGCGAGACCCTGACCGAGAAGAAGGCCGTGCGCAAATGGGGGCTCGCCTTCACGCCGACCATCCTGTTCCTGCCCGAAGACGCCGCCAAGGACAAGAACGCCAAGCAGGCCGCCGTCATGATCATGCCGGGCGCATTCGGGCGAAACACGGTGCGCAACATGTTCCAGTGGGTGAAGGAAAAAGGTTATCTCGGCGAGGAACCCTTCCAGAAATATCACGCCCGCAAGCTGAATGAGGCGCGAGCAGCCAAGCAGTGATCATCGGCATGTTGCTCGCGCGAGCTTCATTCGGATCGGGTGTCGTTCCTGCAATAACCAGTTGTGCAAACTCGCGTGAATTGCTCTGATACTCTTCGTCAGCAGTTCATGTGAGGCAGGCTTGTGAGTGACGTCGGCAGTCCGCAATACGACTATATTGTTGTCGGCGCCGGTTCGGCTGGCGCCGTAGTTGCCAACCGCCTGTCCGCCGATCCGGCAACCAAGGTCCTGCTGCTCGAGGCAGGCCCCAAGCGCCATCACTGGTCGCCGATCCCGCTCGGCTATTCGCTGCTGCTCGAAAATCCGGCGGTCAACTGGTGTTATTCATCGGAGCCGGAAGCTGCGACCAACGGTCGGCGCATTCCGGTGCCGCGCGGGCGCATGCTCGGCGGTTCGAGTTCGATCAACGGCTGTGCCTACGTGCGCGGCCAGGCGCAGGATTTCGATACTTGGGCGCAACTGGGCAATCGCGGCTGGAGCTACCGCGACGTGCTGCCGTTTTTCATGAAGATGGAAGCCTACGAAGGCGGCGGCGACGATGCCTTTCGCGGCCGTGACGGTCCCATTCGAGTGACCGATCCGCGGCCAGCTGATCCGCTCTTTCAGTATATCATCAAAGGTGCCGCCGAGGTCGGTATTCCGTTCAACGAAGACTATAACGGCGCTGGCCAGGACGGCGTTGCGTTCAGCCAGGCATCCATTGCCGGCGGCCGGCGCATGAGCACCGCTCATTGCTACCTGGAGCCGGCCCGCAGGCGCCCCAACCTGCATATCGAGACCGGCGCACTTGCGCACCATTTGGAGTTCGAGGGCAAGCGCTGTACGGGCGTGACTTACCAGGTCGGCAACGACGTGCGCCAAGCGAGCGCCGGTCGCGAGGTCATCGTCAGTGCCGGCTCGGTCAACTCCCCGCAGCTTCTCGAACTCTCCGGCATCGGCCAGCCCGACCGCCTCAAGGCGCTCGGCATCGCTGTCCGTCACGCCCTTGCCGGCGTCGGCGAAAACCTGCGCGACCACTATGCGCCGCGCACGCGCTGGGCGATCGGTGCCAAGGGCCACACCTACAACGACCGCGCCGGCGGCTGGCGGCTCGCGTCACACATCGCCCAATACCTGCTGACACGTAGAGGCATGCTGACCTTCGTCGCAGCCCCGATCCGCGCCTTCGTGCGCTCGCGAGACGGCCTCGATGCGCCTGATCTGCTGCTCGGCTGGGTGCCAATGCTCTACGAACCAGGCCCGCGACTCTCCCGGCAGTCGGGCATGACCTGCTATGCCCATGCCATGCGCCCGGAGAGCAAGGGTCATATCCACATCACGTCCGCCGACCCCAATCAGCCGCCGGCTATAAAGTTCAACTTCCTGTCAGATCCGGCCGATGCCGCCCTGACGATAAGCGCCATCCGCATTGTACGGGCCATCATGACGGCGCCTGCCATGCGCCCGCTCGAGGTCACCGAGATGGCACCGGGCCCGGATGCGCTTAGCGACGATGAGATCCTCGACTGGGTGCGCGCTGCCGGCGAAACAACCTATCATCCGATCGGCACCTGCCGCATGGGCCGTGATGCGATGGCCGTCGTCGACGAACGCCTCCGCGTGCACGGCACCGAGGGCCTGAGGATTGCCGATGCCTCGATCATGCCGACGCTGACCTCCGGCAACACCAATGCGCCGGCCATCATGATCGGCGAGAAGGCGGCGGCGATGGTTTTGGAGGATGCTGCAGCTTAAACCTGCAGTTCTCGTCCACAGCGTCCAATTTGCAGATTTGCTCCGCGCCGCGTCCCGACCTAAACATCGCCGGCAGGCTGATAGCGCTGCTGCCGGCAGAGTGGGACATGAAGCATTCGACGCGTATTGGCGACCATATCCAGTCGGGTGCGGCCTGGACGACCTTCCGGTTGTTCCAAATCCTACCCCTGTCGGTCGGATCTGCGATCGGGGCGGGCCTCGGCCATCTCTATGCCCTGCACGGGCATGTTCGCGGCCAACGCTGGTTCAAGCGGCTGCAGCACAACCTCGCGGTGCTCACGGGCGACAATGACCCGAGGCGAACCAGCAAGCGCGCCTATCAGGTCGTGCGCAACTCGGGCCGCGTCATGGCCGAGTTTCCCTCAATTGATCCCAAATATCACGTCCACCGGCTCAACATGATCGGCACCGAGCATCTCGAAAAACTCGATGGCCCGGTGATCATCGTCAGCGCCCACATGGCGAACTGGGAGATCGCCGGCGCCAGTCTGGTGCTCAACGGCCGCCCGATCACGGCGCTCTATTATCCGCCGGCCAATGAAACCGTGCATCGACTCGCAATCGAGTCGCGCGAGCGCCTGCTGCAGGGCACGCCCGGCTGCAAACTGCTCGCCGCGACGAATGACGCGATTAAATCGGTTCTGCGCTGCGCCTGGAAGCGCGAGAACCTGTTGATCTTTGTCGATGAAGAAAAGGACGGCCTGATCTGGAGTCCGCCGCTCGGGCGTAAGCTGCCGGACAAGGGCAACCGTACGCTGGCGGCTCTGCTCGCGCTCAAATGCGATTACCACGTATTGCCGGTCTACGTGCGCCGCAGGTCCGGTGCCTGGTTTGATGTGGTCATCGAGGCGCCGATGGACATTCAGAAAACGGACGACCCGGACGGCGACATCAAGCGCCTGGCCGACGCCATCGCCGAACGGACGGAACAGTGGGTCAGGGGCAACCCCGAACAATGGTACTGGCTGCCCGATCTCAATCTCGACCGGCCGTTCCCAGACTGATCGCCTGGAAGTAGCCGCGTCCGGACCTCAGCCCATGTCGGCCGGCGTAATCCAGCCGGCTACGGCGCCGGCCGGGTCGCGGACGATGAAGATGCGGCCGATCCCTGCGACATCGATCGGCCCGCTCAGGATTTCACCTCCCGCCGCCTTGGCCTTGGCAACCCGCGCATCGACGTCGTCGACGGCGATGTAACTCATCCAATGCGGCGGCGTACCTTCGGGCATGTCCTTGGGCATCTTCATGATGCCGCCAACTGGTCTTTCGTCGACCTTGGCGACATAATAGACCATCGTGCCCATTGGCATTTCGTCATATGTCCAGCCGAGCGTATCGGCAAAAAACGTCCTGGCGCCGTCCACGTCGTTCGTCAGCAACTCATTCCAATGAAATGTGCCGTGGCTCATCAATGCGTCCTTTCGCAAAATCGGAGGATGGAACCGCTCCATCTTGTCCGCACAGAGTCATTTTCGCAACGCCGGCCGGCAAAATCATGCCTCGGGTATGTGAATTCAAACTTTGCCAATGCACGGGATGGTAGCATGTCGCGAACCTTGAAATTGGGACATTCCAAGCGGAGATGCGTGTGCTGAAGGTCAACCGGCGCTGGCGCGCTGAATGCGTAATGGGCACGAAAAGCATGTTTGTCCTGGCGCTCGGATTATGGCTCGGTTTCGCGCCGGCCGCGGGTGCGCTCGATATCAAGGCCGGGGCCATCGGTCTTGTAAAGCCGACCTACGAGGGTTCCGACAGGTACGAAGTGATCGGCGTGCCGTTTGCCTATCCGGTGTTTGGCGGTGCTAACGATGGCACATTCGCCATCAACGGCGCCGACGATGTCCGCCTGCGCCTGTTTTCTGCCTCGGGTTTCGAGGCCGGCATTCTCGGCGGCTATTCGTTCGGACGCGATCAGGATGACGGCCCGCTGCTGGCCGGCCTCGGCGATGTCGACGGTGGCCTGATTGCCGGTGCCTACGTAGGCTATCGCTTTGCCGGCGCACTCATCGATGTTTCCTATCATCACATCGTCAGCGGCGACGATACCGGCGGCTATTTGCGTATTGGTCTGTCTGGTGAACAGCGTTTGTCGAGCTCGTTGACCGTCAGCGCCCGGGCCGGCGCGACCTATGCCGACGACAACTACATGACAAGCTATTTCGCTGTTTCGGCTGCCCAGGCGGCAAGTTCGGCGGCGGGCCTGCCGGTCTTCGATGCGGGCTCCGGTTTCAAGGACGTCCACATTCAACTGGGCGCAAGTTACGACATCGACGAGCGCTGGACGCTGCTGGCCGGTGCCGGCTACAAACGATTGATCGGTGATGCGGCCGACAGTCCGGTGATCGAAACTGCCGATCAGTTTTCAGCCAGGTTCGGCTTCACCTACCGCTTTTCCTTCCAACGCTGAACAGGCGTAGTCGCTGGATCGCACCCAGCGCTGTCCGGTTAATTGCTCCGCAAGGCGATAGATGACCTTGATTGACAAAAGAATTTCCACATTCAGAGGAATGCGAGATACGCTGAACTGCCAATCAACACTCCGTCATTCCCGCGTAGGGGGGAACCCAAGTGACCATCCGCCGGCACAGAGAAAATGGAGAACCGCTTGGGTCCCCACCTACGTGGGGATGACGATTGTGGTTGTAGCTTCGGCCGTACAGAATTTGCTCGAACAGTATTGGATCGCACCAGGGGCACAAATCCCGGCCAAATTAACGTCTTTTAACGCCTCTCAGGCGGATTGGCCTTGCACATTCTGCTATCTTGTGTCAGCAGGCACATGTTTGGTGGGCATTCATCGCGATTCGCCGAGTGCGCAATCGCCTTTAGTTCTTGCCGCCACGCGATGCAATCAGGAGCCGTGTCCTGGATGACCAGACATACGAGCTTTCGCGATCGCACCCTTTTTGATCATCCGGCCTAGTAGTGCGAACTATAGCCTGCGCGCCGCGTTGACCCCCTGACCGTTCTGGAGAACCGTTCTCTTGGAAACTGCCAAATTTTCTGATCTGGGATTGAGTTCCAAAGTTGTTGAGGCCGTGGCAGCGGCAGGATACACGACCCCGACACCGATCCAGGCCGAGGCCATTCCGGTCGCGGTTTCAGGCCGCGACGTTCTCGGCATCGCCCAGACCGGCACCGGCAAGACCGCAGGCTTCACGCTGCCGATGATCACCAGGCTCGAGAAGGGCCGCGCCCGGGCACGCATGCCGCGGTCCTTGATCCTGGCCCCGACCCGTGAACTCGCAGCCCAGGTCGCCGAGGCCTTCGAAAGCTACGGAGTCAACCACAAGCTCTCGGTCGCCTTGCTCATCGGCGGTGTTTCGTTCGTTGACCAGGAGCGCAAGCTCGACCGCGGCGTCGATGTCTTGATCGCTACGCCCGGGCGTCTGCTCGATCATTTCCAGCGTGGCAAACTGCTGCTGACGGGCGTCGAAATACTGGTGATCGACGAAGCCGACCGCATGCTCGATATGGGCTTCATTCCCGACATCGAGCGTATCTGCAAACTTCTGCCGCCGCGCCGCCAGACACTGTTCTTTTCGGCCACCATGCCGCCCGAGATCCAGCGGCTTGTCCAACAATTTCTGAAAGACCCGGTGCGGGTCGAGGTCGCCAAACCGGCAACCACGGCTAAGACAATCACGCAGCGCTTCCGCTATTGCGCCGAGGGTGAAGACTGGGCCAAGCGCGAAATGCTGCGCGACTGGATCCGCTCTGAAGAAGTCAAGAACGCGATCGTGTTCTGCAACCGAAAGCGCGATGTTGCGATCCTCTTCAAATCGCTCTCGAAGCACGGCTTCAATGCGGGCGCCCTGCATGGCGACATGGACCAGGCAAGCCGCATGGCAACCCTCGAGAAGTTCCGTAACGGCGAGATTTCGATCCTGGCAGCCAGTGATGTGGCGGCCCGTGGCCTCGATATCCCGGAAGTCAGCCACGTGTTCAACTTCGACGTGCCGTGGGTCGGCGACGACTATGTCCACCGCATCGGCCGCACCGGACGGGCCGGTCGCGAAGGGTTCGCTGCGACAATCGTCGGCCCGGATGATCTCAAACTCATCCAGGACATCGAAAAGGTCACCGGCGAAAAGCCCGAGTGGATCGGTGCGGCGCCGACCGAGGAAGACTTTGCCGAGGCGGGCAAGAAGCGGCGCGGGCGTGGTGCCCGTGGCGGGGCTTCGGGCGGACGCGCGGAACGAGGACGTGGCAAACGCTCGGACTCGAGAGACGCAGGACGCCGGTCTTCGCCGGGAGACGGTCAGGCGGCGCAAGGAAATGTTGGCCGGCGCAAGACGAAGCATGCCGCCGCGCCTGAGCCCGTGACAGTCGATAGCGTCGATTCGGCTCCGCGCGACCAACGCAGCCGCAAGCCACGCCAGCCGGAAGGTCCCAACCGCTTCCATGAAGGTAACGTGCCAGCCTTCCTGCAGCGTCCGGTGCGCACCGCCAAACCGGCCAGATCGCGGGCCCGGGCGACTGCCGAGGCCAAGCCGGAAACTGAAACGGCGTAGTAGGACCCATTGACCGGTCGGCGATCCATAAGGTTGACATTCCAGACGCCACTGGATGCTAGAGCGCCGGGCGATAAATGTGCATCACTTCATGACCTCTGGCGGTTCATTCGGGCAGGCGCGGCGCGCAGCGCGATGCGGTGCATCGGGCAAGCGACGCAACGCAGCCGATGGGCCGCCAGAGGTCACCCGAAGGGCCGGACGCATATGACCGCTGGCGGCGTCGCGCGCCGCTTGTGATACCCGTATCACGGCACAACACGCTCCTGGCCAGCGGTCAAATCCGTCTCGGTGAAGCGTTGCACATTTATCGCCCGGCGCTCTAATATCCGGTACTGTCGGTAATCGTGTCGGTTCGATCGCATCGTTCTGCCCCGATTCCGTGGGATATTGGTGCGAACCGATCGTCGAATGTGTGGAGGATGAAGTATGACCGGGACGGCAGGCAGAATTTGCCTTGCGATGGCCATGGCGGCCGGTGTTTCAGTGGCAGGTGCCAAGGCGGCCGAGACCATCAAGATTGGTGATCTCAATAGCTACAAGCGCCTGCCGGCATTCACGTTGCCCTACAAGAACGGTGTCGACCTCGCGGTCGATCAGATCAACGCCAAGGGCGGTGTACTTGGCAAGAAGCTCGAAGTCGTCTCGCGCGATGACGAGGGCAAGCCAGGTGTTGCCGTCAAGATCGCCGACGAGATGTTCAACCGGGACGGTGTCGCGATGATCTTCGGCAACCTGTTCTCGCACGTCGGCCTCGCGCTTTCTTCGTATGCCGGCCAGAAGAAGAAGCTTTATCTCGCCGCTGAGCCGTTGGCCGACGCCCTGGTCTGGGCCAAGGGCAACCGCTATACCTTCCGCCTGCGGCCCTCGACCTACATGCAGGCGGCCATGCTCGCGAAACGTGCAGCCGCAACCGGCGCCAAGCGCTGGGCGACGATCGCGCCCAACTATGCGTACGGCAAGGATGCCGTCGCATCATTCCAGAAGGTTCTGAAGAAGCTCAATCCCGATGTCGAGTTTGTCACTGCGCAGTGGCCGGCCCTGTTCAAGATCGATGCGGCGGCCGAAGTCCAGGCCATCCAGGCAGCCAACGTCGACGCGATCTATAACGTCACGTTCGGTCCCGACCTCGCCAAGTTCGTGCGTGAAGGCACTTCGCGCGGCCTCTTCAAGGGCAAGACGGTACTCGGCCTGCTGACCGGCGAGCCCGAATACATCGACGGCCTCAAGGACGAGGCGCCCGAGAACTGGATCGTCACAGGCTATCCCTGGTACGACATCAAGGACGCCAAGCATGTTGCCTTCACGAAGGCCTATCAGGACCGCTTCAAGGACTACCCGCGTGCCGGTTCTCTGGTCGGCTACAACACCGTGCTCTCGATTGCAGCCGCGATCGAAAAGGCGGGCTCGACCGATACCGAGCGCCTGGTCGACGCCTTCAAGGGCCTGACCCTAGATACACCGGTTGGCCAAATCACCTACCGGGCTCTCGACCATCAGTCGACCATGGGCGCCTATGTCGGGCGCACCACCCTGCGCGACGGCAAAGGCGTGATGGTCGACTGGAGTTATGAAGCGGGCGAAAACTACCTGCCGTCCGACGAAGAAGTGAAGAAACTGCGGCCGGCTGCCAACTAGCTGCCGTCGGAAAACTAATCCGGGTGCTGGCGTCGGCCGGCCGTCAGCATCCGGGCGTGTATCGATCACACACCGCAATCCGGCCACCTCACCAGACATCACCGATCGGACGACGACGCCAGCGATGGGATTACTCGTTGCACAGCTGATCGCGGGCCTCGCCAACGCAGCGGCGCTGTTTCTCGTTGCCTCGGGCCTGTCGCTGATTTTCGGTGTCACGCGGATCGTCAATTTCGCGCACGGTTCGTTCTATATGCTGGGCGCCTACATCGGCTATTCGCTTTTGCAGTGGCTGACCGGGCCTCTCGGCTTTTGGCTGGCGACGCTGCTGGCCGGCGTCGCGGTCGGCATCATCGGCGTCATCATCGAACTGGTCATCCTGCGCCGGGTCTATCAGGCACCGGAACTCTTCCAGCTGGTTGCAACTTTCGGCGTCGTCCTGGTTATCCAGGACCTCGCCCTGATGACCTGGGGGCCGGAAGATCTGCTCGGGCCGCGTGCACCGGGGCTGACCGGCGTCATCCAGATCCTCGGCCAACCGATCCCGTTGTATGATCTGGCGCTGATTGCAACGACGCCGGTCGTGCTTGCTGCACTTTGGTATCTGGTTAACCGCACGCGCGTCGGTATCCTGGTCCGGGCCGCGACCCAGGACCGTGAAATGGTCGGCGCCCTCGGCGTCAATCAGGCCTGGTTGTTCACCGGCGTATTCTTCCTGGGCTCGATGCTGGCCGGCCTCGGCGGCGCGTTGCAACTGCCCAAGGGTGGCGCCGACCTGCTGATGGATTTCAATATTCTCGCAGCCGTCTTCGTGGTCGTCGTGATCGGTGGCATGGGCTCGATCCCCGGCGCCTTCATCGCAGCCGTGCTGATTTCCGTGCTGAATGTGTTGGGCGTCAGGTTCCTGCCGCAAAGTACATTGGTCCTGATGTTCGTTGTGATGGCCGTGGTGCTCACAGTTCGGCCCTACGGCTTGCTCGGGCGTGAGGAGGCGCCGGGCGAGCATGGCCAGGTCGGCGAACCCGAACAGCCGATCCGCCTGCTCGAAGGCGCCGGCCGATGGATTGCGGCCGCCTTGCTTGCGGGGTTGGCGCTGTTCCCGCTGGTCTCCGGCAAGTTCGGCCTCGTTTTGATGATCGACGTGATGGTCGTCTGCCTGTTTGCCGCCAGCCTGCATTTCATGCTCTCGCTCGGTGGCCTCGTCTCGTTCGGGCATGCTGCCTTCTACGGCGGTGGCGCTTATGCAGCGGCGCTGCTGGTGCACTACACGCAAAGCCCGATGGAGCTGGCGCTGATGCTGGCGCCGCTCGCGGCCGGCTGCCTGGCCGCCGTGATCGGCTGGTTCTGCCTGCGCCTGACGGGTGTCTATTTCGCGATGCTCACCCTTGCCTTCGCCCAATTGCTCTGGTCGGTCGCCTTTCAATGGACGGACGTGACCGGTGGTGACGATGGCATCGTCAGCATCTGGCCGGCCGGTTGGGCCTCGGAGTCGATCGTCTACTATTACCTGGTGCTGGTGCTCGCTGGCGGCGGCATCGCTATCCTGCGCCATCTGGCCCACGCGCCCTTCGGCTATGCGCTGCGTGCTGCCCGAGACTCGCGATTGCGGGCCGAGGCAACGGGCATCCATACGCGCCGGGTGCAATTGATGGCCATCGTCTTCGCGGGTGCGATGGCCGGTCTCGCCGGCGCGCTGTTCGTGTTCTCGAAGGGCAGCGTCTTTCCGACCGAGCTTGAGATCGAAAAGTCGTTCGATGCCCTGATCATGGTGTTCTTCGGCGGCGTCAAGACGCTCTCGGGCCCGCTGGTCGGCGCCAGCGCGCTGACCATCGCGCATGACTATCTTTCTCGCTTCGAATACTGGCGACTGGCGCTCGGCCTGCTGATCATCGCCGTGGTCATCATTGCGCCGGACGGCATTGCCGGCCTGCTGCGGCGGCTCGGCGAACGCTTCGGCGTCGTAAAGACCTCGGGGGAGGATGGCGCATGAGTGCTGCCGTACTCCGCGTTTCGGGGCTGACGAAGGCGTTTGGCGGCATTCTGGCCGTCAGCGATCTCTCGTTCGAGGTTGGCGAAGGTGAACTGCTGGCACTGATCGGCCCGAACGGTGCCGGCAAGTCGACCTGCTTCAACATGCTGATGGGCCAATTGCGCCCGGATGCCGGTGCGATCGAGCTTGCCGGCGAGAGCATACTAGGCCTCGCACCGCGTCAGATCTGGCGGCGCGGCGTCGGGCGCACCTTTCAGATCACGGCCACCTATCCCTCGATGACCGTTATCGAAAATGTGCAGATGGCACTCATTTCTGATCGCGACGGTGTCTTCGGCTTCGTTGCAAGGGCCCGTGACCGGCATGTCGATGCCGCATTGGACTTGCTGCGACTGGTCGGCATGGCTGAACAGCGCGACAGGCCGGCTGCGGTGCTAGCCTATGGTGATGTTAAGCGCCTCGAGCTTGCCATCGCGCTGGCCAACGATCCCAAGCTTCTGCTCATGGACGAGCCGACAGCTGGCATGGCGCCCAAGGCGCGTATCGCGCTGATGCAACTTACAGCCGATGTCGTCCGCGATCGCGGCATCTCGGTGCTGTTCACCGAGCACGACATGGATGTCGTCTTCGCGCATGCCCATCGCGTGCTTGTGCTGAACCGCGGCGAACTGATCGCTGACGGCTCCGTCGACGAGGTGCGCGCCGACGCAAAAGTCCAGGAGGTTTATCTCGGCGGCGGCACCATGTTTGGCAGCGACGACAGGGCCGGCCATGCTTAGCCTCGAACACGTCAACAGTTTCTACGGCAAGGCGCACATCCTGCGTGATTTGAGCTTCGACATTGCACGCGGCGATGCAGTGGCGCTGCTCGGGCGCAACGGTGCGGGCAAGACGACAACCATCAAATCGATCATGCAGCTCGTGCATCCGCGTTCGGGCACGATCCGCTTGGACGGCCGTGACATCACCCGCCTCGCGCCCCACGCCATCGCTCGTCTTGGCATCGGCTACGTGCCGGAGGAGCGGCGCATCTTCACTGATCTGACCGTACTCGAGAACCTCGAAGTTGGCCGCCAGCCGCCGCGCGCCGGCAGCCCTGCCTGGACCACGGACGACTTGTTCGAACTGTTCCCCAATCTCGCTGAGCGCCGCGACAACCGGGGCAAGGCGTTGTCTGGCGGCGAGCAGCAGATGCTGACGATTGCGCGCACGCTGATGGGCAATCCGACATTGCTGCTTCTGGACGAACCTTCGGAGGGCATCGCACCGGTCATCGTCGAGCAAATGGCGGCCACGATTCGACGCTTGAAGGCGCAGGGCCTGACGGTGCTGATCTCCGAACAGAACGTCCACTTCGCCCGTCTCGTCGCTGACCGCGCGGTGATCATCGAAAGCGGCATCAAGCAGTTCGACGGCACGTTCGAAGAGCTGGATCGCAACCCGGACATCCGCGATACGTATCTGGCCGTTTAGGGTCCGGCAAACCGGCGCGCCATGCCGATTGACAGTATCAATTTCGTTGGTACACTAATGATATTCGGCGGCTGTCATCGAGCGGAGTACGTCTATGGATGGTGTTGATGTGACCCCTGCGGGTTCACCATCGCCTGAAGAATTGCGCCGTGGCCGCGTCGTCGTCCGCTTTGCAGGCGACTCCGGCGACGGGATCCAGTTGCTCGGTGGTGAGTTCGCGAAGTCTGTTGCTGCGAGCGAGCACGACATACTCACATTCGCCGATTTCCCGGCCGAGATCCGCGCACCGGTCGGTACGCTGTTTGGCGTATCCGCATTCCAGATCCAGTTCGGCGGCCCGCGCATCTTCACGACAGGTGATCGGATCGATGTGCTGTTCGCGTTCAATCCGGCAGCCCTCAAGACCAATCTCGAGCGTGTTCGTGATGGTGGCCTGGTCGTTCTCGACGGCGAAGTTTTCACCGAGCGCAACCTGAGGAAGGCCGCCTACGCAGAGGATCCGCGTGAGACCGGCGAGCTTGGCCGGTATCGCGTGATCGATGTGCCGATCACGCGTCTGGCGCGCGAAGTTGCTTCAAGCTGCGGTGTCTCCAAGAAGGAGGCTGATCGCAGCAAGAACTTCTGGGCATTGGGTCTCGCCTATTGGATGTTCGGTCAGGACCGCACAGCAACCCAGCAATGGATTCGCGAGAAGTTCGCTGCCAGCGAGACCATCGCAGAGGCCAATGTCAGCGCCTTCGATGCCGGCCATGCCTACGGCGAGACGATCGAACTCGATCACCACGAATTGCCCGAAGCCTACAATGCAGAGTTTCCGGCCGGACGCTATCGCTCGGCAACCGGCACCGAAACGCTAGTCTATGGCCTTGCCGCCGCGACGATCGCAACGGGCCGCCCGCTCTGTTTCTGCTCCTATCCGATCACGCCGGCATCCGCCATCCTGCACGGCCTGGCGAGGTTCAACACCTCGAGCATCCGCACGTTCCAGGCGGAAGACGAAATCGCAGCCGTCTGTGCCGCGATCGGAGCCTCCTATGGGGGCGCCATCGGGGTAACGGCATCTTCGGGTCCCGGCATCGCGCTCAAAGGCGAGGCGATCGGCCTGGCGGTCGGTGCCGAACTGCCGTTGGTCGTGATCGACGTGCAGCGTGCCGGGCCCTCGACAGGCATGCCGACCAAGACCGAACAGGCCGACCTCGAACTGGCGCTCTATGGACGCCACGGCGAGGCTTCGGCGATCGTGCTGGCGCCCGCCAATCCCGCCGAATGCTTCGACGCCGCCCTCGAAGCAGTGCGCCTTGCCACGGCACTGATGGTACCGGTCATCTTACTGATGGATGGTTACATCGCCAATGCTTCGGAGCCCTGGCAACTGCCTGATCTTGATCAGCTGCCGCGTATTGAGCGATCGCCGCCGTCTGTCGGTGATGGCCCGTTCCAGCCGTTTCTGCGTGACCCCGAAACCCTGTCCCGCCCCTGGGCCTCGCCTGGCATGGCCGGCTTGGAACACCGCATCGGTGGTATCGAGCGCTCGGACGGGTCGGGGCATATTTCATATGATCCCGACAATCACCAGCGCATGACGGACTTGCGCGCGGAAAAGGTCTCTCGCGCGTCTCGTCTCGTGCCGCGCGCCTCGATCGAACTGGGCGAGGCAACCGGTGACGTCGCCCTCGTCGCCTGGGGCTCGACCCACGGTCCGGTTGCGGCTGCCGTCAACGAACTGCGCAAGGAAGGCCACGCGGTCTCCCATGTGCACCTGCGCAACCTCTCGCCACTGCCCGATGGTCTCGAAGACCTGCTCAAAGGCTTCAGGCACGTTCTCGTCGTTGAGATGAACAAGGGCCAGTTGCGCCGCCTGATCCGTTCGGAATTCCTGCTGCCGGCGCATGGTCTCAACCAGGTCACCGGCCGTCCCTTCACCGTCGCAAAGGTCAAGCGCGCCGTTCATGAACTGCTCGATCATTAAATGCCCCGGATTGACTGATGACTGCACAACTGACGCCCAAGGATTTCACCACCGACCAGGAAGTGCGCTGGTGCCCCGGCTGTGGTGATTACGCGATACTGAAGGCGGTTCGCGCCGCACTGGCCGATATTGGCCGCCCGATGCACGAGGTCGTGTTCGTCTCAGGCATAGGCTGCGCAGCGCGCTTTCCCTATTACATCGACACCTACGGTTTCCACACCATCCACGGTCGCGCGCCGGCCGTTGCAACAGGCCTCAAGCTGGCCAACCCGGACGTCGACGTCTGGGTGGTCGGCGGAGATGGCGATATGCTTTCGATCGGCACCAACCATCTTCTCCATACGCTGCGTCGTGACATCGACCTCAATATCCTGCTCTTCAACAATGCGATCTACGGCCTGACCAAGGGCCAGGCCTCGCCGGCCTCGCTGCCCGGCACGCGCACGCCCTCGACACCGCGCGGCAGCACCGAGAGCGCCGCCGATGCCGCCCTGCTGGCGCTGGCGAGCGGTGCCCGGTTCGTTGCCCGTTCGGCCGACACCCGCCTCGATATCCTGACAGAGACGCTGAAACGCGCGCACGCGCATAAGGGTGCCGCCCTGGTCGAGATCTTCCAGAACTGCATCGTCTACAACGACGGTGTCTGGGGTGGTCTCGGCGAAAAGGCGCGGCGCGATGAAAAGTCGATCGTCGTTCGGCATGGCGAGCCATTGCTGTTCGGCGCTCAACGCGAGCGCGCGCTCGTCTGGAATGCCGAGACCACGACATTCGAGATCTTCAGCGGCACGCCGGACGAGGCCCAACAAAGGGCGACACGGTTCGATGAGGCCAACTTCGTCCAGGCCGTCGCACTTGCCCGGCTCGACCCGGATGAATTCCCGGTCGCACTCGGTGTAATTTATTGCGCTCCGGCCGGTGATGCGCCCGCTCCGTCGGCCGGCGCAACACTCGGAGCCGACGAGCTTCGCAAGCATATGGATTCTGGTGCAACATGGACGGTTTCGCCGCACGGCCAAGCATGACGGCTTGTCATTGCCGGCCACCTGTCCCACCTCACCATCAGGGCGGTCTGGCATGAGCTATGCGCGGCCGGACAACGTTTCTGATGCGCTTGAGGCATTGTCCGGCGCCGATCGGCGTATTCTTGCCGGCGGAACCGATTTCTTCCCGGCCTTAGGCGACCTCCCCGTCGATGGCCGCATACTCGACATCACCAATATCAACGCACTACGCGGCATCCATCTCCGTGAGGGTTATTGGCAGATCGGGGCTGCTACGACCTGGTCGGATCTGATCGCAGCCGACCTGCCGCAAGCCTTCGATGGCCTGAAGCTCGCGGCCCGCGAAGTCGGCTCCGTCCAAATCCAGAACCGTGCGACCATCGCCGGCAATATCTGCAACGCCTCGCCGGCCGCTGATGGTGTGCCGCCGCTGCTGACACTCGATGCCGAGGTCGAACTGCAGTCCGGGCATGGTACGCGCCGACTACCGCTGGGCACGTTCATCACCGGCAACCGCCAGACGTCCCGGCGGAACAACGAACTCCTCACGGCAATCCTCGTGCCTGAAGGCTCGGCGACCGGCGGATCATCCTTCGAAAAACTCGGCAGCCGCCGCTATCTCGTCATCTCGATTGCCATGGTTGCCTGTCGCTTATCGCTCGATGAACACGGCCGTATCGGAGCCCTGGCCCTCAGCGTTGGCGCCTGCTCGCCCGTCGCGCGGCGTTTGAGTCGGTTCGAGGCACGATTGATCGGCGAACCTCTCGAAAGGATCGGCGATCTCGATCTGACCGAGACCGATCTCGAACCGCTCACCCCGATCGATGATGTCCGCGCACCTGCCGTCTATCGTCTTTCGGCCGTGCAGAGGCTAGTGCACCAGGCGCTCATTCAAGCGGCGCGGGAGGCATGATCGATGTCGATAGCCTTCAGCCTTAACGACCGACTTATCAGCGTCGACGCTGAGCCGGTCGAACGGCTGTCGGACGTGCTGCGCGATCGCCTTGGACTGACGGGCACGAAGATCGGCTGCAATGCGGGTGACTGTGGCGCTTGCACGGTACTGATCGATGGCGACCCGGTGTGCGCCTGTCTGACGGCCGTGGGCCAGGTCGAAGGCGCAGGTGTCACTACGATCGAGGCGCAAGACTCGATCATACAGCGCCTTCGCGACAGTTTCCTGCGCTTCGGCGCCGCCCAGTGCGGCATCTGTACGCCGGGCATGGTGATGTCGGCGGCAGCCCTGCTGCAGCAAACCCCGCACCCGACGGAACAACAGGTGCACGATGCCCTCGGCGGCGTTCTTTGCCGCTGCACCGGCTATCGCAAGATCATCGAAGCGGTGATGCGGGCGATGGAAGCGGACGGGGCTGGCGAGATCGCACCTGCTGCCGGCGCTGCGATCGGCGCGCGCATCCGTCATCTCGACGGCCCGCCCAAAGCCGACGGCACGCTCGTCTATGGCTCCGACGGCCTGCCCGCTGACGCCCTCTATGCCCGCGTTATCCGAAGCCCCCACCACCACTCTCGTTTCACGATCTGCGGCAGGCAGGCCTTCCTCGCGCGCCACGACGGCCTGCATGCCGTGTTCGACGCCTCCGACATACCGGGACGCAACTGCTTCGGCGTCATACCGCCGTTCGCCGACCAGCCGGCTCTTGCCGAAGGTCGCGCGAGATATCGGGGTGAGGCGGTTGCTGTGGTCGTGGGGGAAGCGGAAGCGATTGCGCAGTTCGATGTGGCTGACTTTCCAATCGAGTGGCAGCCTCTCGACCATGTGCTGGAATCTCGGGCAGCGCTTGGCGAAAGTGCACCACGCCTGCATGACGAACGAGCGGGCAACGTTCTCATCCGCGGCTATGTCGCGCGCGGCGACGCCGAGACGGCGCTCGTAGCGGCCACCCACCGCATCAAGGTTCGCACGTCGACACCTGCGATCGAACACGCCTACATCGAGCCAGAAGCGGGCTTTGCCGAATGGGTCGATGGTCAGGTCATCGTGCACGGTTCGACCCAGGCGCCGCACATGGACCGCGAAGATCTCGAACAGATCCTGGCGCTGGAGCCCGGCCAGGTCAGGATCGTGCCAACGGCCTGCGGCGGCGGCTTCGGCTCCAAACTCGACATTTCCTATCAGCCCTTCATCGCGCTGGCCGCCATGCGCCTGAAGCGCCCCGTGGCGATCGTCTATTCGCGATCTGAATCGATGCAGTCGACGACCAAGCGCCATCCCTCGCAGATATCGCTCGAAGCAGCCTGCGATGAGACGGGCCTGGTCACCGCCTTCGACTTCGACGGCGTGTTCGACACCGGTGCCTACGCGAGCTGGGGGCCGACGGTCGCCAACCGGGTGCCGGTTCATGCCTCGGGGCCCTACTACATTCCGAACTACCGCGCGCGCAGCGTCGCCGTCCACACCAACGCACCGCCGTCGGGCGCCTTTCGCGGCTTCGGCGTCCCGCAGGCAGCCATTGCCCAGGAACTCGCCTTCGACAAGCTCGCCGATGCGATCGGCCTCGACCGTCTCGAATTCAGATTGCGCAATGCGCTTGCCAACGGCCAGCCGACCGTTACCGGGCAGGTATTCGAAACCGGCGTCGGCATCCGAGAATGCCTCGAAGCATTGCGCGAGGGTTGGGCCGATGCAAAGGCGCGCACCGATCAGTTCAATCGAACGAAGGCCGACACGCCATTGCGCAAAGGCATCGGCATTGCCGGCTGCTGGTATGGCTGCGGGAATACCTCGCTGCCCAATCCGTCGACGTTTCGAATGGGTGTGAAAAGAGGCGGCACGATTGTCCTGCACCAGGGTGCCACCGACATCGGTCAGGGCGCCAACACGGTCATCGCACAGATCGCTGCCGATGCTTTGGGCGTGCCGGTCCACACGATCGAACTGATCGGCGCCGACACGGCCCTTACGCCGGACGGCGGCAAGACGTCGGCCTCGCGCCAGACGTTTGTTAGCGGCAAGGCGGCGATGCTCGCCGGCCAGGCGCTGAGGCAGGCGATCCTGCGTCAGGCCAATGTCGGTGCAGAAGCAAGGCTCACGATTGTTGATGGTGCAATCGAACTGATGGACAATGCCGGCAGCGGCCGGATCGACCTCGCGTTACTGCCTGAAAATGAACTCGGCTACGTCTTTATGGCGGAAGAGACCTACGACCCGCCAACCAGGCCGCTCGACGAAAACGGCCAGGGCATCCCCTATGCCGTGTTCGGCTACGGTGCCCAGATTGCAGAACTGACCGTCGACACCTCGCTCGGCACAGTCAAGCTCGACCGCATCATCGCGGCCCACGACGTTGGCCGGGCAATCAACCCGATGCTGGTCGAAGGCCAGATCGAGGGCGGCATCGCCCAGGGTATCGGCCTCGCCCTGATGGAAGAATACCTGCCCGGCCGCACCGAGAACCTGCACGATTATCTGATCCCGACCTTCGGTGACGTGCCGCCGATCGAGAGCATCATCGTCGAAGTGCCGGACGGCGAAGGGCCTTATGGCGCAAAGGGCCTCGGCGAGCACGTGCTGATCCCGACCGCTGCTGCCATAGTCAACGCCATCCGGCATGCGACGGGCGCCGAGGTTTGCGATCTGCCGGCAACGCCCGACAAGGTTTTCGCCGCCATCCGGCAACGTGCAACACGTGGAGAGGCGCCATGAGCGACAAGGCTTCGGCCAGCGACAAGATCCGCTGCGATGCCTGCCCGGTGATGTGCTACATCGCCGACGGAAAGAGCGGGGCCTGCGATCGCTACGCCAACGATGCCGGCCAACTTGTCCGAGTCGATCCGCTGGTCATCGTCAGACGGCGTGCGGAAGACGGTGGCGAACTCGTCAGGTTCCTCGACAGCGAACAGGAATGGGACGGCGACATCGTCTCGGCCGAGACGACATTCATCACCGCAATTGGTGCCGGTACGACCTATCCCGACTACAAGCCGGCACCCTTTATCGTCTCGAGTGAGGTCGATGGCGTCGACATGGTCACCGTCGTCACCGAGGGCATCTTCAGCTATTGCGGTGCCAAGGTGAAGATCGACACCGATCGACACATCGGCCCCGAGCGCAACCTCGTGCGCGTCGACGGCGAACCGGTCGGTCACGTCACGACCGGCGAATACGGCTCGCAAATGCTCTCGCTCGGCGGTGTCCATCATCTGACCGGTGGCGGCAAGAAGGAAGGCCGCGTCACCTGTGCCGCCCTGATGGCATTGTGCAACGGTGAGGCAGTCGAGATGCGCGTCGACGAAGGTGCCAGCCTCACGATCCAGGCCGGGCGCGCGCCAATCATCAACGACGTCGAGGAAAGCCGCATGCGTGTCGGCTGCGGCTCGGCGACCATCGGCATGTTTGCCTCGCAATGGCGTGGCCTGGTCGACGAGGTTGTCGTCGTCGATGACCACATCACCGGTGTCGTCTCGGAACATCAGGCCGGCAAGGTGATCGGTTGGCAGCCAACCGGCATCAAGATAAAGGGCCGGCGTTCGACACCGGGTCGCTATTTCCAGGTCGCCGAGCCGGGAACCGGCTGGGGCGGCACTGATCTCACCGACCCAACCGCCATCCTCGGCGATTTCAACGCCAAGTTTGCCAAGCCCGGCCAGTCCCTGCTGATGGTATCGACCACCGGCGATCAGTTCGCCTACTACGAACTCGACGAGGAACTGCGTCCGGTTGAAACGCAAATGCCCGGTCGCCTGAGACCGTCGATCGAACGTATCACCGAGAATTGCGAACCGGCACTGTGCTCGGTCTTGTTCATGGCCGGTGCCGGCGGTTCGCTGCGCGCCGGCGTCACCGAGAACCCGGTCGGTCTGACCCGCTCGGTCCAGCAGTTGCTCACTTATGTTACGTGCGGCGGCGCACCGGTTTACACCTGGCCCGGCGGCGGTATCACGATCATGGCCGACGTCACGCGCATGCCGGAGAACGCCTTCGGCTACGTGCCGACGCCGGCGTTGGTCGCGCCGATCGAGTTCACCATGCGCCGCGAAGATTACGAACGTCTCGGCGGTCACCTGGATCACGTCATCGCGCTGGACGAAGCGCTTGGCGGCGCGCTCGGTCCCCAGAACGACCATATCCTGACCGGCAAGCGCCAGGTCGGCGGCAGCCCTGACAACCCCTGGCCGACACATGCGCAGAACTACCCGTGGCCGGCGCGAAACGAAAACGGGCGGGGGCGGGCGTCGTGACTCGTGTCCGCGATCACATAGGAACGTTTCACGAGCGGCCGAGCGCCGCCCTCCTGCCCGACGGACATCGTCTGCATCTGCAGCATGGTCCGATCGACCTGATCGTTGGTGCCGATGGTGATCGAAACGAGGTTGGGCAGGCCTATCGGCAGGCCGCACGGTATTTCGAGACGGTTCTCGATACGCTTGCCGGTGAACTCGATCTGCTGAGACAGCCCTGCTCTCAGAGCATGGTACCCGCCGACGGCGCCATAGCCCGTCAGATGCAGGCAAGAGCGTCCGAATTTGCTGGCAATGCGTTTGTCACACCGATGGCGGCCGTCGCGGGCGCTGTTGCTGACCATGTTCTGCAGGCACTTTTGCACAAGCGGCAGCTTGATCGTGCCTACGTCAATAACGGTGGCGACATTGCTCTCTGGCTCGGACCGGACGCCTACTTCGATATCGGCGTGTGCACGAATGCCGAGACAGGTCGGCTCGGCTCGAAGGTGCGGATCACGGCGGACGATATGATCGGCGGCATCGCCACAAGCGGCTGGCGCGGTCGCAGCCATTCGCTCGGCATCGCCGATGCCGTAACGGTGCTGGCCGGCAATGCGGCTGCGGCGGATGTCGCCGCCACGCTGATCGCCAATGCGGTCGACATTCCGGGCTCGCCAGCGATCCGACGCCGGCCGGCACGGGAGTTGGCACCTGATTCCGATCTCGGTGATCGGCTGGTAACGGTTGCCGTTGGCGAACTGGGCAATCGTGATGTCGATGCTGCTTTGGAGCGCGGCAGTTACACTGCGCGCAAAATGATCGATGAAGGTCGGATCGTTGCGGCGTTCATCGCCCTTGCAGGCCGCGCAACCGTTTGCTGGACATCGGGGCGGGCCGTACATTGCCAGCCCGAGGCGGTCGCGCCGACCCTGACATTCGCATGAGCAACTTGGACGAACGAGGAATGGAATCATGAGCAAAGCCAAGATCCGCAAGATCATGACCGTCGTCGAAGAGATTCACAGCGAGATGGACCGCGCGATCTCACCACCAACCCGTAAGGCTGCCTGCGTCGCCGTCATCGCCAACCCGTTTGCCGGCCGCTATCAGGAAGACCTCGAGGACCTGATGGTGATTGGCGAGGAACTGGGCGCGCTGCTCGGCCGGCGCTGCGTCGAGGCACTAGGTATCGAGCCAGCGCAAGCCGAGAGTTACGGCAAGGCAGCCCTCGTCGGTGAGAACGGTGAACTGGAACATGCCGCGGCCATCCTGCACCCGCGTATGGGCAAACCGCTGCGCGCCGAGGTCGAGAAGGGTGCAGCTCTCGTGCCGTCATCGAAAAAACGTGGCGGGCCGGGCCAGCCTCTCGATGTCCCCCTCGGCCACAAGGATGCGGCTTACGTTCGCTCGCACTTCGACGGCATGGAAGTTTCGATCACCGATGCCCCGCGCGCCGATGAAATCATGGTGGCCATTGCGGTGACCGACTCGGGCCGTCCTCTGCCGCGCGTCGGTGGTCTGACGGCGTCGGAGGCGGTTGGTGAGGATGGGTTACGGTAGTCTGGTCACGTCAGCCAGTGCTGATCTGCACGGCCAACGGGGAGAGGGAATCCGGCGGTGCCACTTTGCATTGCCGCTGGTAACATGACGGACCAAGTTCCCTCTCCCCGTAGCGCCACTTCGGCGCGTACGGGGAGAGGGTTAGGGTGAGGGGCAAGCGGCGGCTCCTGTCTGCACGGCCGAAGCGAATGTCACTCAACAATCTCCGGCACGCGTTCGGCCGGCGGCGTGTTGCGGCTGCGTTCGGATCTGACGATGCCGTCGATCACTGTCATGCCGACGCCCGGCAGATTGCCCTGCCGGATGCTTTCCAGCATGTCCTTACCGGGGGCGTGCTGGGCGCGGTCGATGATGATGAAGTCGGCCGCCTTGCCGACTTCGATGATGCCGCAATCGAGCTCGCGCATGCGCGCAGTGTTGCCGGTCGCGAAGCAGAACGCGGTCTCGGCCGGAATGTCGCCGAGCGACGAGAGCATTGCGATCATGCGCAGGATACCGAGCGGCTGCACGCCGGAGCCGGCCGGTGCGTCGGTGCCGAGAATGACGCGCTCGGGCTGGCCGAGTTCAAAGGCCGTGCGTACCGCCAGCAGTGCTGCGCGCTCGTTGCCGTTGTGGACAACCTCGATGCCGCGTTGGCAGCTTTCGCATAGGCACGTGATCTGATCGTCGGGCAGTGCCGTGTGGCCGCCGTTGATATGGCCGATGATGTCGGCATCGGCCTCGAGCACGACATCCTTGTCGATCAGGCCCGACCCCGGGATCGAGGGGCCGCCGGTATGGATCGTGCTCTGGATGCCGTACTTGCGCGCCCAGGCAACCATCTGCTTGGCCGTCTCGCCGGCCTTGACCGAGCCGAGGCCGACCTCGCCGAGCAATTTGACGCCGGCGTCTGCCAGTTCCTTGAAGTCATTCTCCTCCATGCCCTCTTCGATCACCGGCGCACCGGCCAGCATCTTGACGCCGGTTGGGCGGAAGTTCTCGTACCAGCGCTGCGAGGCAATCGCCATTGCCTTGAGGCCGATGATGTCCTTTGGCCGGCCGGGGGCGTGCACTTCGCCGGCCGAGATCATGCAGGTCACCCCGCCGTGCAGACACGAGTCGATCCAATTGAGCTGCTGCTGGCGCGGTGTGTAGTCGCCGATCACGGGATGCACATGGCTGTCGATCAGGCCCGGTGAAACGCTCGCTCCCTTGGCGTCGACGATCGTTTGGGCACCATCGGTGTCGAGATCCTTCTCGTAGCCGACCGCCGCGATCCTGCCGCCTGCAGCGACGATGCAGTCACCATCGAGGAGAGGCTGTTCAAGCTTGCCGGACAAGATCATGCCGATATTGCGAACGACCAACTTTTGCTCTGCCGACATACCGCTCCTCCGCTATCCGTTCCGCCAACCGCTTGTAACACGTCCTATTATGATGTTCATTGGTACACAAATGAAGCAAGGCATGTCCAGCACATCGGCGAGCGCCGAAAACGACCCGAGAATTCGAGTATGACCGTAGCCCGGCCCGGCACCAGCACCGAGGGTGAACAGGCCGTCAGCTATCGCCTGACGGACCAGATCGGTCATATCCTGCGGCGCGCCTTTCAGCGCCACACGACTATCTTCACGAACGAGATGGTCGATGGCCTGACGCCCACCCGGTTTGCGGCTCTTGCCATGCTGAAAGAGCGCGGTTCGTTATCGCAAAATGAGCTTGGCCGCCTGACCGCCATGGACATCGCCACGATCACCGGTGTCGTGCGCTGGCTCAAGGGGCAGGGCTACGTGAGCATCGGTCCTTATCCCAACGATTCGCGGCGCAATCTCATCGAGCTTACGGTTAAGGGCAAACAGATCCTGAAGACGGCCTTACCGTGCGGCAGTCGCATTACGGACGAAACGCTTGCCCCATTGACACCGGATGAAGCCCGGCGCCTGATTGAACTGCTGCGCAAGATCAGTTGAGGCTCGAATATTGGACCGGAGACTTTTGACGGGCTATTGAGCGGGCGCGCAATCGGCATATTTTGCTGAATGAGTGGCGGTTCGATAGGATTCCCGATGGCTCCGTGTCTTCTGCAACCGCCCATTGCCCCTCACCCTAACCCACTCCCCGCACGCGCCGAAGTGGCGCTACGGGGAGAGGGTGAGGGGCAATGGGCGGTTGCAGAAAGTCGAAGCGATAGTTGTTTGCAGACGCTTGTCATGTCTCACCATCCTGCAACGCCCGGATTCGACCGACCAACCCCGCCGTCGACGCATCGAGCCCGTCGATGCCCTGCTCGCCACGAACGACAGGTGCGAGCCTGGAGGCCAATTGCTTGCCAAGCTCGACGCCGAACTGGTCGAACGAGTTCACGTCCCAGATCACACCCTGCACGAACACCTTGTGCTCGAAGAGCGCGATCAATCTGCCAAGTGCAAAGGCATCGAGTTCGCGGTGAAGGATCGTCGTCGACGGCCGGTCGCCCGGAAAGGTACGGTGCGGGCTAAGCCGCTCGATATTATCGGCGTCATGACCTTCTGCCGCCATCTCCCGTCGGACCTCGTCCTCGCCTTTGCCGAACGCCAGCGCCTGGGACTGCGCCAGGCAGTTGGTCAGTAACAGGGCGTGGTGGTCACCCAACTGTTCGCGCGGCCGGGCGGCTGCAATGAAGTCGACCGGGATGATATCGCTGCCCTGGTGAATGAGCTGGAAGAACGAGTGCTGGGCATTGGTGCCCGCCTCGCCCCAGACGATGGGCCCAGTGGATCGCTCGATGGCCTTTCCGCCGCGCGTGACGCGCTTGCCGTTCGATTCCATGTCGAGTTGCTGCACGTAGGCTGGAAAGCGCTCCAGTCGCTGATCGTAAGGAATCAGCGCCACCGTCGGCCAGCCCATGGCGTTACGCCGCCAGATGCCTATCAGCGCAAGCATGACAGGCAGATTTTCTGCAAGTGGCGCCGAGCCGAAATGCCGGTCCATCGCCGCTGCACCGGCCAGAAACTCGCGAAACCGCCTCTCGCCGACGGCAATCGCTATGGGCAGACCGATCGCACTCCAGAGCGAATACCGTCCGCCGACCCAGTCCCAAAACCCGAACACGCGCTCTTCCGGAATGCCGAAGTCGGCGCAGGCCGGAATGTTGGTCGACACGGCCGCCATGTTGGTCGGCGCATGCGGGCCAAGCCAGTCGCGCGCCGAACGCGCATTGGTCATGGTCTCGAGCGTCGTGAACGTTTTCGAGGCGATGATGATCAGCGTGCGGGCGGGATCGAGATCGCGCACGACGTCGGTCAGATGCGCGCCGTCAACGTTTGATACGAAGTGAACCCTCGGCCCGTCATGATCAGGCGCCAGCGCCCGAGTTGCCATGACTGGTCCGAGATCCGAACCGCCGATGCCAATGTTGATGACATCGTCGAACCGGCCGCCCGAGCGAACGGATTCGGCAAAGCCGAGAAACCGGTCGCGGACCGCGCCGACATCGTCGCCGGCCGGTGCTGCAGCACCGTCACGCAATGCCATATGCAGCACCGCCCGTCCTTCAGTCAGATTGAACTTCGCGCCGCCGAACATCTCATCGCGACGGCCTTCGACATCCGCCGCCCGGGCAAGACGGATGAGCGCATCGACGGCACCGCGATCGAGCTTCTCTTTCGAAAAGTCGATGGTGAGGTCATCCAATTCGGCCGAGAGCCCGGTGAACCGATCAGCGTCACCGGCAAACAGGTCTCCGAGGTGGATAGGCTTGAGACGTGCCGCCTCGCTCAGAACATCTGCCCATGCAGCATCAATCGACTTGGTCACGGCCTTTCCCTCTTTTGCAACCGGTCGCCCGCGGCCCCGTTCTCCTGTCTCAAGTTATCAGGTCCGGAGCGGCTCTGCCGGTGCGGGCTGCAATGCCGGCCAGTTGCTCGGCTGCGCGTATTACTGGCGCCAGTGCCTGTTGCGGGTCGAGATGGTGTTGCGCCGGATCGCTTTCGAAGCTCTCCAGATAAACCCTGAGCGTCGCCCCGACCGTGCCCGTTCCCGACAGCCTGAAGACAACCCTCGCTCCGCCATCGAACTCGATCCGGATACCTTGGCTCGACGTCGTCGAAAGATCGACCGGATCATCGTAGGAAAAATCGTCCGCCTTGCTGACTATCAGCCCTTCGACGACCGTGCCTGGCAGTGCCTGGAGCTTGCCCCGCAATGCATCCATGAGCTCTTTTGCGACGCCGGCATCGATGGCTTCGTAGTCGTGCCGCGAATAGTAGTTGCGTCCAAACGTTGCCCAGTGCGTCTCGAGAATCTCACGGACCGACTGGCGCCGGGCGGCCAGCACGTTGAGCCACAGCAGCACCGCCCAGACGCCGTCCTTCTCCCTGACGTGGTTGGAGCCCGTGCCGGCACTTTCCTCGCCGCAGATCGTTGCCATGTCGGCATCGAGCAGGTTGCCAAAGAACTTCCAGCCGGTCGGCGTTTCATAACATTTGATGCCAAGCTGTTCGGCGACCCGGTCGGCAGCGCGGCTGGTCGGCATCGATCGCGCGATACCCTTGAGGCCTGACTTATAGCCGGGCGCTAGATGCGCGTTGGCAGCCAGCACGGCGAGGCTGTCGGACGGCGTCACGTAGATGCCCTTGCCAAGGATCATGTTGCGGTCGCCATCGCCGTCGGAAGCGGCGGCAAAGTCGGGTGCGCCGTCGGCGAACATCAAATCGTATAGCGGCTTCGCCCAGAGCGGATTGGGGTCAGGATGGCCACCGCCGAAATCCGGCAATGGCTCGGCATTGATGACGGAGCCGGTCGGCGCCCCCAGCGTTTCCTCGAAGATGGCCCTGGCATAGGGCCCCGTGACCGCGTGCATGGCATCGAAACGCATCGTGAAACCGGTCTTGAGCAGGTCGGCGATGGCATCGAAATCGAACAGGCTTGCCATCAGTGCCCGGTAATCGGCGACCGGATCGATGATCTCAACCACCATGCCGCCGAGTTTCGTCTCGCCCTGCGTGTCGAGATCGATGTCGCCGGCTTCCAGGATGCGATAGGACGATATCGTGCCGGATCGTTCAAAGATGGCATCCGTTATCGACTCCGGAGCCGGCCCGCCGTTGGCGGCATTGAACTTGACGCCGAAATCCTCGTCCTCGCCGCCAGGATTATGGCTTGCCGAGAGCACGATGCCGCCGTCCGTGCCGCGCTTACGGATGATGCAGGAGGCAGCCGGTGTCGACAGCAGTGCGCCCTGGCTGACGATCATGCGCTCAATCCCGTTAGCCGCCGCCATCCTCAAAATGGTCTGGGCCGCCTCGCGGTTGAAAAACCGCCCATCGCCGCCAAGTACCAGCGTCTTGCCGTCGCCGCCGCCGATCGTGTCGAATATCGATTGTATGAAATTTTCGAGATAACCCGGCTGCCTGAAGATTGCTGTCTTCTTTCGCAGTCCCGAAGTGCCGGGCTTTTGCCCTTCGATCGGGCGCGTTTCGATTGTCTTGACTGTCATTTCCAACGTTCGGCTGATTTTCCTTGGGTCCCGTCTCGAAGCAAACCGGATGGCGCTGCCCAAACGCTTTAAGCATATCGCGTGCCATCACGACATGGCCAACCGGATCGTGCCACTCTACATTGATCCGGTTATACGGCCGATTTGGGTTGGCGCCAGTGCGGGTTTCGGCAATTCACCTACGCCTTGCCATGGGTCCTCGGCGATCTATTGAAAAAGGAACTTCGAATGAACGAACCAACCTTCCAGGTTGCCGTTATCAAGGGCGACGGCATCGGCGTCGATGTGACGGATGCAACGATGGCGGTCATCGAGGCGGCCCGTGCGCGCATCGGCGGCTTTCGCATCGAAGCCAACGAACTCCTGGCCGGCGCGGGCTATTACCAGGAGACCGGCACGGACATTGCCCCCGGCGCCGAAGCCGCTGCCGGCGCGGCCGATGCTATTTTCCTCGGCGCCATCGGCCTGCCGGCCGTCCGCCATGCAGACGGTACCGAGATTTCACCACACCTGCGCCTGCGCGAAATGTTTTCGCTCTATGCCGGCGTGCGCCCGATCAAGGCCTATCCCAATGCACCGCAGCGCCTGGCAGACGAGCGCGCCGCAAACATCGATCTCATTGTGCTACGCGAATCGACCGAAGGCCTGTTCTATTCGGCGGCAGCCCACAACCGTTCGCCGGTCGTGACCGACGACGAAGTCCAGGACATCCTGCGCATCACACGCCCGACGACGGAAAAACTCCACGACTTCGCCTTCAGACTTGCCGCCAAACGCAAGGCCAGAGGCGGCAAGGGCCGGGTAACCTGCGTCGACAAGGCCAACGTGTTTCGCTCCATGGCCTTCTTTCGCAAGATCTTCGATGAACGCGCGGCAAACTTCCCCGACATCGCCTGCGACCACAACTACGTCGATGCGACGGCGCTGGACCTGATCAGGAAGCCCTGGGAGTTCGACGTGCTCGTCATGGAGAACATGTTCGGTGACATTATTTCGGATCTCGCAGGTGGCCTGGTCGGCGGCATGGGCATGGCCTCGTGTGCCGAGATCGGCGACGATCACGCGCTCTTTCAACCGGCTCACGGCAGCGCGCCCGACATCATGGGCCAGGACAAGGCAAACCCGCTGGCCGCCATCCTGAGCGGGGCGTTGTTGCTCGATTACCTTGCCGACAAATCCGGCCACCGACAGCTCGAAGACGCCGCGGGGCTTATCGAAACCGCCGTCAGTAAAGGCTTTGCCGCCGGCCGCATCCGGCCGATGGAGTTCGGCGGCGACATGGGTACGGCGGCTGTCACACGCGAAGTCATCGAGCAGGTCAAGACCGCCCGCTAACGCCGCTTGGCTGCACCACGACGATAAACAAGAGATCAGGCCGCCGACGATTGGAACCGGAACCCGCACCCCCGAAAAAGGTACTGCTTGCCCTGCAGGGCGGTGCAGCGCTCGGTGCGTTCGGCTGGGGTGTTCTCGACCGACTGCTCGAAGATCAGCGGCTTGAGATCGAAGGCGCCTCGGGCACCAGTTCCGGCGCCGTCAACGCGCTGTTGCTGGCATACGGCCTAATCGGCGGGGAGCGCGAAGCTGCACGCGGCGTCCTCAAACGGTTCTGGCAGCGGATCAGCGAGGAAAGCGGACGACGCCGCTGGGGCAGACTCAGTTCATTGCCGTTGCTGAGCTCACGAATGCTGCAGATCCGGCGCAAGGACGTGTTCCTGAAGGTCATGTCGCGCCTGCTCCTGCCCTATCAGTTCGATCCGGTAACGATGGATCCCTTGCGGCAGGTCATCGCCGAAACCGTCGATTTCGACCGGCTGCGCACCTCAAAGACCATCAAGCTCTTCATCAACGCCACCAACATCGCTACCTCCAAGAACCGGGTATTTGTGCGCAATGAAATCAGCTTGGATGCGGTTTGTGCCTCCTGTTGCCTGCCGTTTTTGTTCGAAGCCGTCGAGATCGACGGCGAGCGATACTGGGACGGCGCCTATCTCGGCAATCCAACGATCTACCCGCTGATCTACGAGGGTAATTCGCTCGACATCATATTGCTGCTCACGTCCCATTTGCAGTCGGATATCGAGCCCAAAACTGCGGCCGACATCATCAAGCACGTCAACCAGGTCAGTTTTTCATCGACACTGATGCGTGAGATGCGTGCAATCCGGTTCGTCAATGAACTCGTCGAGAACCATCTGGTTGCCGAGGAAGCGGGATTGCGCAAGGTCAATGTGCACATCATTTCACCACCGCCCAACGATCCTGCGTTCGACGCCTCGCGGAATTTCAACGTCGATCGTGATGACATGATGGAGATGCGCGACTGCGGTCGTGCGATTACCGATGCCTGGCTCGAAGAACATTTCGATGCGATCGGTCAAAGTTCAACAATCGATCTGGAGACGCTTTTTGGCTAATCCAGATCCGGAATCAGCGGGTCTTGCGAAGTCGGAGCGTCAGCCGCGCTGCGGCGGTGCGCTGGTGCCCGCCGCTCCGGCTGCACCGTCGAAGCCGACATAGACTTCGAATTCACCCGGCCTCGAGCCTTCCGGAATGGGGAACGTCACGGTGCGTACATGGCTGAAGTAGCCGATCGGATTGGCAACGGAAACGTCGACCGAGACGACCAGGTCTTCGGAACTCAGCCGTTGGCGGTCGGCATCGCTGACGAATACCTTGAGCGGAAAGGACACGCGGGCATCCTGTCCGGCAGGGCCGAGCAGCACACGGCCCGAGAAGCCGTACTTCACGGTCACGCGCCCGGGTTCGATCACGCATTCGCGTGCGGTCTTGGTGATTTCGCCGCGATGCATCACGGCCAATGCGTCGCCGTCACGTCCCGGCAGATAGGCGGTCATGTGATGGCCGGGCGACCAAACCAGAAAGCGCGGGCAGCCGTGCGCGACATTGGCACCGACCGTGCCGCCGCCGAAATCCGCCTTGGCAGCTGACAAAAGCTGTGCCTCGGTCACCTCGGTAACGGGTTTGCTCGATGATTTGCTGCCGAACAGGCCGCCGCTGAGGCCGGACGTCACCGATGATAATCCACACCCGCCAAGCGCCAGGAGCGCCACTGTCAAAACGGGCAAGGCCAACAACTGCTGCACATTGCGTGTCATCAATGTGATGCGCGTCAACGATCTGTTGCTGTTGGTGATCAGGTTGAGCAGTCTGTTCACGGGCAGCCTTGTTCTTCTCTGTTTGAGGGTGGCCGCCGCACTCGATCGAGTACAAGCACGCCGTCTCATTTTTGCCGGCCAAACCAGCATCCGCCCAGCCGCTGCCGCGACCGGGCACGTGTGCAACGCCTGGGTACACCCCCATCGGCCAATTCTGTTCGGCCTGCCGTTGAACAGCCCAAGCAAACGAATTGACACCTAATCCCCCGAAAACGAGAGTGATTCCCACATTACCACTCTCGACAGGCGCACGCCAAGCGCGTAGCAAGTTCGCCATCCGACTATCGCCTCAAAACAGGCAGCAACATGGCGCCAAATTCGCCGAAATTGCAGGACGTTGCTGAAAAGCCACGCCTAAACATCCTTCTTGCAGCGCCGCGCGGCTTTTGTGCGGGCGTCGACCGGGCTATCCGCATCGTCGAACTGGCACTCAAGAAATACGGTCCCCCGGTCTATGTGCGCCACGAGATTGTGCACAACCGCTTTGTCGTCGACCGCCTGCGTGATCTGGGCGCCATCTTCGTCGAAGAGCTCGATGAGATCCCGGAGACGGATGCGCCGGTGATTTTTTCCGCTCACGGGGTCCCCAAGAGCGTGCCGGCGGCGGCCCGCCATCGCAACATGTTCTACCTCGATGCGACCTGTCCGCTGGTCACGAAGGTGCACCGCGAAGCCGAATTGCATCATGGCCGCGGCCGTCATGTCCTGCTGATCGGCCATGCAGGCCATCCCGAGGTGATCGGCACGACCGGACAGTTGCCGTCCGGTGCCGTAACGCTGATAGAAACCGTGGCCGATGCCGAAGCCTTCGAGCCGGCCGATCCCGAAATGCTTGCCTTCGCTACTCAGACGACGCTGTCGGTTGACGACACCGCCGATATCGTCGCGGTCCTCGAACGCCGCTTTCCGGCGATTGCCGGCCCGCACAAGCAGGACATCTGCTACGCCACCACCAACCGCCAGCAGGCGGTGCGCGAGATCGCAGCGCGTGCCGACCGGGTGATCGTGGTCGGGGCGCCGAACAGTTCAAACTCGAAACGTCTGGTCGAAGTGGCCGAACGTGCCGGCACCGCAGATGCCCGCCTGATCCAACGCGCTGCTGACATTCCCTGGCACCTCTATGAGGGCATTCAAACGCTCGCCGTTTCCGCCGGCGCTTCGGCACCGGAAGTATTGGTCCAGGAAATCATCGATGCGTTCCGCGAACGTTTCGAGGTCACCGTCGAGGAGGTTGCAACGGCTCAGGAAAACATCGCCTTCAACATCCCGCGCGAGTTGCGCGATGCGGAAGTCGAAATGGCGACCTGACGCATGGCTGTTTACACGGAAGTTCCCGATGATGAGCTGCTGGCGTTTACTGCCTCCTACGGCCTCGGCGAAGTAACCGCTTTCAAGGGCATCGCCGAGGGCGTCGAGAATTCCAACTATTTTCTCGCAACTGAAAAGGGCCGGTACATCCTGACCCTCTATGAGAAGCGGGTCGCGCGCGAGGACCTGCCCTTCTTCGTCGGACTTGTCGAACACCTCGCCGGGCACGGCTTTCGCTGCCCGGTTCCGGTCCATGATCTGGAAGGCCGAGCGATCCGCGAGTTGTGCGACCGCCCGGCTGCAATCTTTACGTTTCTCGACGGAATGTGGGTGCGCCGCCCGAAACCGCACCACTGCGAGCTGGTCGGGCGCACGCTTGGCGAACTGCATCTCGCCGGGCGAGGCTTTGGCCTGACCCGCCGCAATGCGCTCGGCCTCGACGATTGGGCGCCGCTGTTTGCCCAGTTCGCCGGCGAGGCCGATACGATAGCAGCGGGCCTTGGCCATCTGATCGACGACGAGCTTCGCCAGCTTGCCGCCCATTGGCCGGACGATCTCGAAACGGGCGTGATCCACGCCGACCTGTTCCCCGACAATATCTTCTTCCGCCGCGACGAGGTGAGCGGCGTGATCGACTTTTACTTCGCCTGCGTCGATGCTCTTGGCTATGATCTGGCCGTCTGCCTCAATGCCTGGTGTTTCGAGCCTGATTTTTTCATTCAACGTCACGAAGGGGCAGGCGCTGTTCCGCGGTTACCAGTCGGTGCGCGAGATCACGCCGGCCGAGCGCGCATCGCTGCCGCTGCTCGCCCGTGGCGCCGCCCTGCGCTTCCTGCTGACACGTGCCTACGACTGGCTCAACACCGCCGATGATGCGTTGGTCCGCCGCAAGGATCCGCTCGAATACGTACGCCGCCTGCGCTTTCATCGAACCATCGATGATGCCGCAGGATTCGGTCTTGGAGGCTAGGGAACCGAGATGCCGTCTCGACGCCCTGAAGTGACGATCTACACCGACGGCGCCTGCTCGGGTAACCCGGGACCGGGCGGCTGGGGTGTGATCCTGATCTCGGGCAAGCACCGCAAGGAACTGTCAGGTGCGGCCGCCGAGACGACCAACAACCAGATGGAACTGATGGCGGCCATCGAAGGCCTGAACGCGCTCAAGTTCCCCTCGATCGTCGACCTTTACACCGACAGTAACTACGTGCGCGACGGTATCACCAAGTGGATCAACGGCTGGAAGAGAAACGGTTGGCGCACGTCGGCGAAAAAGCCGGTCAAGAATGTCGAGCTTTGGCAACAACTCGATGAGGCTGAGGCTCGCCATGAAGTGCGCTGGCATTGGGTCAAGGGCCATGCCGGCCACCCCGAGAACGAACGGGCCGATGAGCTTGCCCGCCAGGCGATCGGCGAATTACAGGAGTGACCGGGAAAACGGCCGCCACGAAATGCGCACGATAGAGAGCGACACACGACGCACAACCTGGAAGGATAACCGACCATGGCCCTGATCGAGCACGACGAACGCAAGCCGTACTGGCGCTATACGAAATGGCAGATGCTGGCGAGCCTGGTGCCGTTTCTTGCCCTGATGATCGTGCTGCCGGCCTACGCCGAACAGCTCAACGAGCACAAGTTCCTCGGCTTTCCGCTAGGTTATTTCATGGCTGGCCACGGTATCTGGCTGTTCGCCCTGTTCACGATGGCAACCTTCGTCAACCGGCAGGACGCCATCGATCACTGGCACGGCGCCAATGAAGACTCTTAAATACACGCCGGTCGATCGCTAGCTGTACAACGGACGGCACGGCGACCAGACCATCGCCAGGCCACGCCAGCCGCCCGCCGGCCAATCATAACCACAGGCCATCGCTAAAGCACATGTCGTCGCCCCACCGCACCCGCCTCGTCAATCCCCGTCTCGGCACGTACTTCGGCATCTTTGCGAGCGCGTTCATCGGCCTGTTTCTCGTCCTGCTGATCCTCGAACAGCTCAAAGCTCCCGAGCTTCATCTGCGGGTCACGGTTTCTGATTGGCCCCCTCCTGCTGTTCATCGGCATCAGCGCAGCTTCGCTCACCTCGAATGCCAACGAGTTCTTTGCCGCGGGGCGCCGCGTGCCGGCCGTCTACAACGGCCTGGTGCTCGCCATCAGCACCATTGGCAGCGTCGGCATCGTGGCGCTGACGGGGCTGTTTTTCCTCAATGGATTCGACACCTGGTGCCTGACGATCGGGATTGTGTCCGGTTTCCTGATCATGGGCATCGCCATTTCGCCCTACCTGCGAAAGTATGGTGCCTACACCGCGCCAACCTACCTGGCGCGCCGCTTCGAGAGCCGCCTGCTGCGCGTCACTGCGGCGATGGTCTTTGCCGTACCGATGATGTTGGTCTTGATGGCGGAACTGTCGATGACGGTGCATGCAGCAGAGCTCTTGACTGGTTTCGGCGAACGCAGCCTGCTGATCGTGCTGGCCGGCACCGTGTTTGCAACGCTGGTGTTCGGCGGTATGCGCGCCGTCGGCTGGGTCGGCCACCGCGCAAGCCATTGCCGCGATCATCGCCGTTGTCGTATTGGCGGCCCTGATCGGCGTCATGCTGACCAACCTGCCGCTCGCGCAATTGAGCTATGGCCCGGTCCTGCGCCATATCGGGCGCCTCGAAGAGGCCCAGCAGATTACGGCGCCTGCAACCGCTGTTCTGGATTTCGGCTTCGCCGGCACCGGGCCCGAGGCCCTGCTGCGGCCGTTCGCAGCGCCGTTCGCCAGCGTCAGCCTGGCAAGTTTCCTGATTACTGCCCTGGTCGTGATGATGGGAGTTGCCGCGGCGCCCTGGCTGCTGCCGCGTTGTACGACGACGCTTGGCGTTTACGAGGCGCGCAAGTCGCTCGGTTGGGCGATTTTCTTCTCGGGGGTACTGATCCTGACATTGTCGGCCTGCGCCGCGTTCCTGCGCGCCGTTGTGATGCGCGACCTGGTTGGTAACGGTGCCGATCAGCTGCCCGATTGGTTCGGTGAGTTGCGCGCCATGGGCCTGGCCGGCCTCGACGGGCGGGTTCCAGAACTACCGCTCTCGAGCTTCCTCTTTGCCCGCGATGGCGTTCTCTACGCGGTCCCGCACGCGCTCGAACTTCCCTACGTCGCGACCCACCTGACACTTGCCGGTGCCATTGCCGCCGGTCTTGCCGCAAGTGCTGCAACCGCCTTCGCACTGGCTGCAATCCTTGCCGAGGACGTGTTTGCCGGCCTCAAGTGGAAAGTTGAAAGCGATGCGATACGCACGAACACCGCACGGCTGACCGCCGCAATCGTTGTCGTCGTCGGATTGACCTTCTCGCTCGCTGCCCGGCTCGATCCATTCGAGCTGTTCTTGATCGCGATGGCGCTGAGCGCCGGCTCGGCCTTCCCGGTCGTGGTGCTGTCGATCTGGTGGAAACGGCTCAATACGTTCGGTTCCATCGCCGGGATCGTCATCGGATTTGCCGCCGTGATCATCCTATTGTTTGCCAACAATAGTGTGCTCACCGCACTGCCGATCCCGGTTGCAGGCTTGGCCGGCGCCGCCGTTTCCCTCGTGATGTCGCTCGTTGTTTCGCTGACGACTCCCGGTCCCCAGCGTGCAGCCCTCGAAGCAGCCCGCGAGATGCGCATTCCGGGCGGCGAAACCGTTTACGATCGCGAGGTTCGCCTCTTGCAATTCGCGCAGCGTCGCCGAGATTAGAAGGGGCCGCATTGTTCGGGAGAACTTGCGCTCGCCCGCAATTGCCATTTCACGATCGGTCCGGTCCCTGGTAGATTCACCTCTACTACCGTTAATTGGAACCAGCTCGCAATGGATCGCGCCCTCAGGCCGAACGTGTCGATTGCCACTCCGTCGCAGGATCAGCGCTCGGCTCTGTTTCCATCAATCGCCCCCTATCGCCAGGGCAAGCTGCGCGTGTCCAAGTCACACGAGATCTATTTCGAGGAGGCCGGCAATCCGCTCGGCGTGCCGGTTCTCACCGTGCACGGCGGACCGGGTGGCGGCTCGAGCCCGACCATGCGGCGCTTTCACGATCCGCGCCACTACCGCATCATCCTGTTCGACCAGCGCGGCTGTGGGCGCTCGACGCCGCATGCCGAGCTTGCCGAAAACACGACCTGGCACCTCGTCGACGATATGGAGAAACTGCGCCGCCATCTCGGCATCGAAAACTGGCATCTGTTCGGTGGCTCGTGGGGGGCGACCCTCTCCCTCGCTTATGCCGAACGCCACCCCGATCGAGTGCGCTCGATGATCCTGCGCGGCATCTTCCTGATGCGCCAGCGTGAGATCAACTGGTTCTACCAGACCGGCTGCAACCAGCTCTATCCCGATGCCTACGCGGAATTCGCAGCGCGCATCTCACCGGACAGGCGCGATGACATCGTCGCTGCCTATTACGAGCAACTGACTAGTGAAGATCGCGAAACTCGGCTGGCTGCCGCGCGTGCCTGGAGTTCGTGGGAGGCGACCACCCTGTCGATCAGGGAGGCGCCGGGCCAGTCCCGCCACATGGGCTCCGATGCCTATGCCCTCGCCTTCGCGCGGATCGAATGCCACTATTTCATTCATCGCGGCTTTTTCGAGAGCGACAATCTCCTGATCGACGGGCTCGATGCGATCCGCCATATCCCGGCAACGATCGTCAACGGACGCTACGACGTGATCACGCCCCTGCAAAATGCGTGGGACTTGATCAGCGCCTGGCCGGAAGCGGAATTACGCATCGTGCCGCTTGCCGGCCACGCCATGACGGAGCCGGGCACCGTCCAGGAACTGATCAATGCCACCGAGCGGTTCCGCCATTACGGCATCGAAGCGCGAGGCGGTGAATAGATCGGGTTAAAGTCACCTTGCCTCCGATCACAACTGACTTGGATCGTCGCGATCGCCACGCTCCAGCCGCTTCAGGCGGTTTTGGAATTTCTTGAGCATGCGCTCGAAGTAGTCGAGTGCTTCATCGACCTCGCGCTCCGTCGGCAGATTGAAGCCGTGCCGGCGTCTGTGTGAGCGTGCTGGTTTGTCGCCGTCGCGCAGTTCGAGCAACTCCTCCATGCGCTTTACGTCGTCATTGAGCCGGGCGTTGTCGGCCTTGAGCTTGTCGATCTGCTTGCGCATGGTGGCGCTGTCATCGGCCATCGCCCGGCATGCCCAGTCATTGTCGATCCTTTTGCACACGGCCATGGCACCGGTTTCGGTATCCAGCCTGACAAAACCATCCTCCGACTTGTGCATCGTGTAGCGCCCGGATCGCCCGTCCTGGGCAAGGCCGGCACCGGCACTTGCTGTCAGCAGTGCGCCGGCAATCAGCAAACTGGCTCGATTCATCGTCTTCACTCGCCTCATGTCGATTTTTCTCCTGCCTGACGCTGGCTCGGCTGTCGGGCTGACCGGACCGGTTGGCGTACCTGTTGCCGGTCACGCCGACACCACCAATCTTGCGCCGTTCAAGTCTCATATGGGGCTTTGGGCATTGCTTTGCACGCCGATTGCGGTTTCAATTGTGGCGCCTCGGACAAGAATATATCTCCGTCTTCTATTGTTTATTCTTCCCCTATTTTCAGAATACTAGAAGTATTTTCAGATTTTCGCCCGCACCGATACTGAAATTGGACAGTCCGTGTTATGCCGTTAAGACTACGTTTACTGCGAATCACGTCCCATGAGCCTGAGGTTCCGGCAGTGCTGGTGCTGGACCTTTTTTGATCAATTGACGGGCGGTTGGCCCATGGCGCGACGCTGGATCCAGAGGCGGAAATGACAGAGCAGGTAGCAAACAAGCACACAAATTTCGCGGCAGACACGTCAAATGAACCGCCAGCCTCGATGCTCGACGCGGTCAATCTGCTGACCGGTATTGCCAACCGCATAGCAGCCAACGAGCAGCATCAGGCCAAGGTGCTGAGCGCCATGCAGCAGCGCCTCGAACAACTGGTCGACCAAACTGTCGCAGTCCGCGATGAATTGCCCGAAGACAAGCGTGACGCTTTCGCCAGGGTCGAGGCGGCTCTGAATGACCTGACCAGCCAGGTCGATGAAGCCGGCCGCGCCAGGCTGCAGTCCGACGAGCCCTGGGATGAAGCGACCGCCGAAGAACTGACGGCCCACTACGAGGCCGAAGGCTACAGCCCCGAAGATGCCCGCACTCGCGCGGTCAGCGAATTGGAACAAGTTGCTCCGCAGCAGGGCGCACCCCTCGCCTACGCCTATACCGTACCAATTTCCGACACACCGGACCGCGACTGGTTCGAGGACCGCTTCGCCGGCCTCGAGGCATCCCTTGCCGCGCGCGATACACGAGCCGAGGCTGCACCACCGCCTGCGGATGTTTTTGCTGCCATCCTCGACAAGTTCGACGATCTCGACGCCCGCCTCGAGACGGTGCTCGCCGACAAGGGTGCAAGCGATACGGCCCGTCTGGAGGATCTTGAAAGCTGCATCGGCGAAATCGCCGAGCATATTGACATGAGCAACCAGCGATTGGCGCGCATTGACAGTGTCGAAAAGCGTATCGCTGAACTTGCCGATCAACTCGCCAATCAGCCCGCGCCGTCGGCCGGCCAGGAGAGCGCGCTCGACGCGGCCATGGTCGCAAACCTGATTGCCGACCGCCTCAACGAGACCGCTCCGGTCGGCCCGGCAGCCCAATCCGGTGACGGCGCGACCAGCGCCGAGTTTGCCGCGCTTGCCTCGACGGTGAAAGAATTCGTTGCCGAACGGCGCAACGAAACCGAGCATGCAAATGCCGTCATCGACACCATGCAGCAGTCGATGATCCGCCTGCTCGACCGCATGGAAGCCCTCGAGGAGGCAGCGCCGCAGGAGGTTGTGAGTGAGCCGCGCCAACCGCAGGCAACCGTCGCCGTCGAGCCCACGATTGCCTACGCGCCGGAACCGGCTGCACCGCCGGCCCCGGAATTCGACGAGTTGCAGTACGAAACAACCGACGAAGATCCGGTGATCGATCGCTTGCAGCAGGTCGCCGACGAACTCAATGATCCGGGCCCGCCATCGGCCCAGCACCGCAGCCGTACCGACTACGCCGACGCTGCACGGCGTGCCGCCCAGAGCGCGCGTCAGAAGAAGAGCCCCGGCGCACAGAAGAAGAAAAAGGCATCATCGCCCGGTCCGCTAGACGACGATCGCGCACGGTTTGCCGAAGCGGCAAGCCGGGCTGCAGCCAGCGCCAATCGCCGCGCCAACCACGAGCGAAAGGGCGGCCGTGTGATCGACGGCACCAGCGATGATTTTGCACTCAACGCGGCAACTGAAAGCGTACTTTCCAAGCCCGGTTCCTTTCAAAACCGATCTCGCCTGGTGATTGCTGCCGCAGCCGTCATCGCTCTGGGCCTCGGTGCGACGACGCTCTACATGGGCCTGTTCTCGAAAGCGAAACCCGTCCAGACGCAAAGCCGTCCCGTCAAGCAAGGTTCCAAGTTCACGTCGCCGGGTGCGGCGGGCGCATCGAAACTGGCTGAAGCTGCGAAGGCAGATGGTGGGGCAGGTGCTGACCGGCCGGTGGAACAGGCCGCTCGGGATGACAACATCGCACCGGGTTCGGTGTCCTACGCCAAGCAGCAGGGCCGCCTCGTGCAGCCAACGGCGCTGCCCGCCGATGGTGGGGTAGCCGGCACCGACGATCAGAGCTCGGGCAGCGTTGCGGGCTCCAGCCGCAAGGCATTGCCCTCCGCCTTGATCGGCCCGCTCTCATTGCGGCTTGCTGCTGCAAACGGCGATGCGTCGGCTGAATTCGAGGTCGGGGCGCGGTTTGCCGAGGGCAAGGGCGTGAAGCAGGACTTCGTTGAAGCACTCAAATGGTACAAGCGCTCGGCCAGCCGCGGCTTCGCCCTGGCGCAGTATCGCCTCGGCACGCACTACGAGCGCGGGCTCGGCGTTGCCAAGGATCCCGAGCGCGCCCGCATCTGGTATCAGCGTGCCGCCGAAAAAGACAACGTCAAAGCGATGCACAATCTCGCAGTGCTGCTCGCCGGACCCGGCAAACCCGACTACACGACGGCTGCGAGCTGGTTTGCGGAAGCAGCAGAACGTGGCCTCGGTGACAGCCAGTTCAACCTGGCGATCCTCTACCAGACGGGGCTCGGGATCTCGCGCAATGAGGAACTCGCCTACAAATGGCTCTCGCTGGCCGCCCGCACCGGCGACAATGAAGCCCAGAAGCGCAAATCACAGGTCGCCAAAAAGCTTGCCAAGAAGCGCATAGCCGCGATCGACAAGGAAGTCGCCGCCTGGTTGCGCAAACCATCGAGCCGGATTGCCAACGATCCCCACGTTGCGGGGCAGGCCTGGAAAAAGCGCAATTCGGACAACACGGAAAGCTGATCCTGCTTGCTCGGCGGTTCTTGAGATCAGCCGCTGTTTCGGTGACCAACGAGCAGGCCGCTTTTCGGCAAACGAGGCGAGGCCTTCACGGGCCTCGTCCGATTGCCGTTTGGCCGAATGTGCCTCGATCAGGGCTTCGAGTTCCCCGCCGCCCATGTGGCCGTCCGAATAGTCGAGCGTTGCCGCCTTTGTTTCGGCAATGGCGACCGGTGCGCATTCGAGCAGTGCCGCGACGATCTCTTCGACCTTTGCATCGAGCTCATCGGGGGTGACCACCTCGTGGACGAGGCCGAGGCGGACTGCGGTGTGGGCATCGAAGCGCTCGCAGGTCAGCGCATAGCGGCGCAACTGGCGCGCACCGATGGCATCAACAAGGTGCGGCACGATGATCGCAGCGGTTACACCCCAGCGGGCTTCCGAAATGGCGAAGCGGGCGTCCTCGCTTGCGATGACGATGTCGCAGGCCGCCACCAGACCGGTGCCGCCGCCGACGCAGAAACCGTGCACCCTGGCAATTGTCGGCACGGGTAGATGATTGAGGCGGTCGACTGCTGCGGCTGTTGCCCGCGAAACATCGAGGTTGTGGCGAGGCGTGCCGACCCTCGTTTCGTTGAGCCAGGTGAGGTCGGCGCCGGCCTGGAAATGAGCACCGTTGCCCCGGATCACGACCGCCCTCAGGCCGGAATCGCCGCCAAGCGCGTCCATCGCATCATGCAGCCCCTGAACGAGGTTGCCGTCGTAGGCGTTGTTGCGCTGGGGCCGGTTTGAGCGTCACGGTGGCTACGCCGCGATCGTCGCGCGACCAGTAAACAGGCTTGTCACTCACAGGAATAACCTCGCGAATTTTTGGATTGTCGTCTCGTGGCCATGCAACTTGTCAGCCATGACATTGTTGGTCAAATGCCACACGACCATTCCATATCAGCGGGTCACGCCCTGTTGAATTGCCTTTGTTTGGCCATATCAAGCGCGAAGCAGTAAGAGCGAAAAGGTCTGCAGCACAGGTGCCGGGCCGATTCCGGGGGGGCTAATACGCGGTCAATCGTGTCGGCATGGCCGCGAAGGGACAACCATATGGCAGTTTCGACGACGCGACGCAGGTTGATCAAGGCACTTGGTGGGGGTGCTGCGATTCTGGGTACCGGCGCGGGCCGGGCGCTCGCGGAAAGCAAGTGGTGGGAAGGCCTCAGGGGCTTTGGCCAGCCGGGTCCGTCGGTTGCATCCAGGCGTCGCCAGCCGCGTCAGAAGATCCCGCTCAACGATCTGCGTCCGGGCCACATTCCACTGCGTAGCGATGAGATGCTGATCCAGATCGATCACGCCATCAAACGTTTCGCGGAGATCGAGCGGCGCGGGCATTGGCCGCGTATGCCGCGGGTCAACATGCTGCGTCCCGATGATGAACACCGGGCTGTGGTCGCCATCCGGCGCATACTGGCCGCCGCCGGTGACCTGCCGATGCAGATCGCACGAAATACCGACGGCAGTTATATTTACGACCAATACATCACGGCGGCTGTCAAGAACTTTCAGGAGCGCCACGGCCTGCGCCCGACCGGCCGCCTCGACCGGCCGACACGTGCCCAACTCGCGGTCGGACCGGCCGCCCGCCTGCGTCAGCTCCAGATCAACCGTAACCGCATCGCCGCCCTGACAGCGGGCCGGATCGAAGACCGCTATATCGTGGTCAATGCCGCAGCCTTTGAGCTTGAAGCGGTCGCGCGCTACGAGGTCGAGCAGCGCCATCGCGTGATCGTCGGCAAGCCGGGTCGTCAGACGCCCAATGTCACAGCAACGATCCGCGGGCTCAATTTCTTTCCCCACTGGCGGGTGCCGGACAGCGTTGCTGTGAAGGACTTGTTTCCGCGTCTCGCAAAAGAACCCGACTATCTTGAGAAGGAGCGTATCCGTGCGCTCGAGAAGACCTACGATGGGCCTGAGATCGACACCAGCCAGATTCATTGGGAGACGGCCGATCCCAAGCTGATCAAATTTCGCCAGGATCCGGGGCCCTGGAATGCACTTGGCCTCGTGCGCATCGATATGCCCAACGAGCACATCGTCTACATGCACGACACGCCGATGAAGCCGCTGTTCGGCCAGCGCTATCGCGCCTTTTCCGCGGGCTGCGTGCGCGTTCAGGGCGTGATGGATCTGGTCGCCTGGATCGCGCGCTACGAGCCGGGCTTTGCCGACGCCGGATCGGTCGCCGAAGTGCTGGCGCAGGGCCAGCCCGTCGATGTCGAATTGACCCGCCCGATCCCGGTCTATTTCACGTATGTGACAGCCTGGGCCGAGCAGGACGGCACGTTGCAGTTCCGTCCCGACATTTACGGTCGCGACGGCGCCAGCGAACTGATCGGCGATACCGACCCCGAAGCCCTGGCGGCCGCACCGCCCCTGCTGTCACCTTGAGCCGAAGCCCGTCACAGAGTCGCGCAGAAGCGGGCGATTGGTGCCTCGACCAGCGTCGTGCGTTCGAGATGCAGAAAATGACCGCAATCGGCAAATGAAACCAACCGTCCGTTCGGCAGGGCGTCGGCAAGTGCGGCGCTGAACTTGAGCGGTACCATGCGATCGTTTTCGGCTGCCACGACCAGCGACGGCAGCTTGATCTCGGCGATCTTGTCGCGCATGTCGAACGTGCTGCAGGCCAGGAAATCGGCGTGCGTTGCCTCAGACCCGGCAGCCAGCATGTACTCGCGCGCCTTGGCCGGAAAGAACGGCCCCGATGCACGGTCGAACGAATAGCGCACAATCATGCCGACCGTTTCCTCGAAGTTGTTCTGCAGTCCCTGCAAGATCTCGTCCGTCACCATCAGGCGGGCGCTCGATGCGACGATCACCAGGCCGGTAACGCGCGGGTTTTGGTGTGATGCGATCGCGAGCGCGATGGCGCCGCCCATCGAGTGGCCGACCAGCACGACGTTGTGGAGGTCCATTGCCTCGAGAAAAGCCTCGACGACGTCGCCGAGGGCTGCGACCGAGGTGAACTCCGGGCCCGGCGAGCGGCCGTGTCCGGGAAGGTCGAGGGCATAGATGCTGTGGTTTGTGATGCGATCCGGATCGTTCGTAATCGCAAGACCGATCGATTGTTGCGCGTCACCTGCGAACCGCCACGTACCCGGCCAGCACCGCGTCTGCCCGCCGGCACCGTGTATCAGCACGAGTTGCGGGCCTGTGCCTGCAACGCCGTTGTGGCTGTAGTTGAGGCGAGCCAACGGCGTGTCGCAAAACGGCATGATCGTTCTATCCCCTAAGCAGTGGCTGTCGGGAGGGACTATGGACGAGTGCCTGTTCGAATGCGAGCCCCGAACGGCGGGACACGCGCGACCGAGGGTCGACTCGACGCCGCTGATCTGGTCAATTGCACGGGCCCAAGCGGACCCCAGCCAGCCAGGAATATGCCCATGTCGGCCACAGATCCCAAAACCGCGTCGAGCGTTGCCATGAAAAGCGGTGGCTATTACAGCCAGAGCACACGCGGTGCCAAGGACGTGATCGACAACGCCTCGCACATGCTGGCCGATGCCGTGCAGGCCCTGCCGCCACCTGCTGCCGGCCGTCCGGTGATGGTCGCCGACTTCGGGCGCGGCAGACGGTGGCACATCGAAAAAGGCGATCCGCGATACGGTGTCAGCCATCCGCGCGCGCTTTCCCGAACGCCAGATCCAGGTGGTCTACACGGATCTTGCCAGCAACGATTTCTCGACGCTGTTCAAATCGATGCAGGGTCTCGAGGGCGACACCGAGAACACCTACTTCAACGAATTCGACGGCGTCTTTGTTCACGCCTGCGGTATTGGCTTTCACCGCCAGCTCATTCCCGATGGTGCGTTGTCGCTGGGTTTTTCGGCAACCGCGATGCACTACATCTCGGAGCGCCCGTGCGAGATTCCCCGATCACGTCCACATGGTCGGCGCCAGTGGTGACGTACTTGCCGCCTATGCCGAACAGGCTGCGAAGGACTGGGAGCGCATCTTGCTCGCCCGCGCCCGCGAGCTGATGCCCGGCGGCCGGCTGGTGTTCATGAATTTCGGCAAGGATGAGGAGGGTCGTTATCTGGGTGCGACGGGCGGCGTCAACATGTTCGACACCTTCCACGACCTGTGGAAGGGCATGCTCGCGGATGGCCTGATTAGCGAGGCGGAATATCGTGCTGCCAACTTCTCGCAGTTCTACCGCACAAAGGAAGAATTCTGTGCGCCGCTCGTCGACACATCTTCTCCGGTTCATCAGGCAGGCTTGCGGCTGATATCAGCACACACCGGTCTGATCCCATGCCCCTACCGGGTGGCATTCGATCAATCGGGCGGCGCGATGAGCGCGCGTGAATTCGCCGTCTCCTACATTCCAACTTTGCGTTCGTGGAGTGAGACGGTGTTTGCCAACGCCCTTGACGGCGCCCGACCGGGGGAAGAGCGCGCGGCCATCGTCGACCGGTACTATCAGCGCTACGAGGATCTGGTCGCTGCCAATCCCGACGGCCATGCCATGGATTACATCCACTGCTATCTGGCGATCGAGAAGACGGCGGCGTGACGGCTGGCCGCTGACCGACCCAGGCCGGTGCGGACTGTATATAGTATGGCACAAAAAAATCCCGGATCAGCCTCGCGACTGTCCGGGATGTCAGGTGGGAGGAATTGCGTTCGGAGGGAACCCTAAGGCGGTCTCGACAGTCGACCGAGGGGCTCCCGGGCCGATTGTTATCGGCACTTCGAGAGCATGTCGTTGCGCGCTTTGAGTTCGGCGCGCCATTTGACCGGGCCGACGTCCTGGCACCACTGGCGATGCTGTGCGAGATTGAGCGACCAGCGCGGGCCGGTGAAGCCGCAGCGCCTTTTCGATATTCTGCTTGGCCTGTTGCAGCGTCAGTTTGGCGTAAGCGTCGCAGTTGTAGTTTGCATGGGCCGTGCCTGTTATGCCGACGCTGGCGAACAGCGCCGCCACTGCCAGCAATGCCTTCGGCTTTCGAGTTGCTTTCATGCCATCCTCACTCATTCGGTCCGGGTGCCACTATCACTCAGGACCCCGTCCCTTTCCATTTTTGCCTTCTATAGCGCCAACCTGCCGCATCTTTAAGGCCTCTTCGAGCAGATCTGCTGCCTTGACTGGGCTCGTCGACGGATCGGCCACACCTTTTCGGGTGTTGCCACGACACTAGAAAAATCAACATGAACTCTTGCTGAACGAATTGGGCTTGTTGCGTTCACCGGGCGATTTCCCCGTCAATTACCCGCCCGCATCACGGTTCCGGCGGGGCGAATCACGTAGGTTGCGGATGAACTTCGCCTGGCAGGCACGTATCTGCAGATACATCCCCATCGGATCTTTTCATGGCTTCGTTATCGCTGCATCATCGACCCGACGATGAAACGTTTGCCGCAGGCGATCCCGACCTGATGACCGACGCGCATTACATTCTCGAGCACGTATTCGGCTACAAATCCTTTCGCCCGCCGCAGGCCGATATCGTCGAGACGGTAGCCGGCGGCGGTGATGCGCTGGTTTTGATGCCGACCGGCGGCGGCAAATCGCTGTGCTATCAGATCCCGGCCCTGATCCGCCCCGGCCACCGCAATCGTCGTTTCGCCCCTCATTGCCCTGATGCAGGACCAGGTCAGCGCTCTCAACGAGGTCGGTGTCGAGGCCCGGTTCCTGAACTCGACGCTCGACCTGGACACGCAACGCGACATCGAGTGGCAGTTTGCTTCCGGCGAACTGAAGCTTCTTTATGTGGCGCCCGAGCGCCTGTTGCAGGAACGCACGCTGGCGCTTCTCGATCGGGGCCGGGTATCGCTCTTTGCGATCGATGAGGCCCACTGCGTTTCGCAATGGGGCCACGACTTCCGGCCCGAGTATCGCCAGTTGCGCGCGTTGCATGCCCGCTTCCCCGAGGTGCCACGCATCGCGCTGACTGCAACCGCCGATCCGGTGACCCGCGAAGAGATTGCAAGCGAGCTGAACCTCGAGCAGGCGCCGCGCTTCATCGCCAGCATCGACCGTCCCAACATTCGCTACCAGATTGCCGAAAACGGGTTCGATGTCGACCAAAGAACGGCTCTGGCAGTTCATGCAGCGCGAGCACCAGAACGATGCCGGCATCATCTATTGCCTGTCGCGGCGTGCGACGGAGGAAACGGCGGCCTGGCTGGTCCGGAAGGGGCGCACCGCAATCGCCTATCACGCCGGCCTGCCGGCCGATGTGCGCCAGAAAGGCCCAGGCGCGCTTTCTTGCCGAAGATGGCATCATTGTGGTCGCCACCATCGCCTTCGGCATGGGTATCGACAAGCCGGATGTACGCTTCGTTGCCCACCTCAACCTGCCCAAATCGATCGAGGCCTACTATCAGGAGACCGGCCGGGCGGGCCGCGACGGCGAGCCGGCCAACGCCTGGATGGCCTATGGCCTGCAAGACCTGATCCAGCAGCGCCCAATGGATCAACGAGTCGGAGGGCAGCGATGCCCACAAGCAGGTCCAGCGCCAGCGTCTCGACTCGCTGATTGCACTTTGTGAGGTCGCAACCTGCCGCCGCCAGGTGCTGCTTTCGTATTTCGGCGAGAAGCGCGAGGGCCCGTGCGGCAACTGCGATAACTGCCTCAATCCGCCGGAGACCATCGATGGCACGGTCGCGGCTCAGAAGGCGCTGTCGGCTGCGTATCGCCACCGGCCAGCGCTTCGGTGTCGCCTATCTCGTCGATATCCTGCTCGGCAAATCGGATGACCGTATCGCGCGCAACGGCCACGACCGGCTGTCGGTCTTCGGCATTGGTGACGACTTCGATGCCAAGGGCTGGCGCTCGCTGTTTCGTCAACTGATCGCAGCCGGCATGCTGGCACCCGACGCGGAAGGCCACGGCACGTTGCTGCTGACCGAAAAGGCCCGCCCGGTTCTCAGGGGCGAGAACAAGTTCGAAGTTCGGCGGCCGCCGAAGAAGGCTGCATCGGAAGCTAACGCCAAGGCGAAACGGTCAGGGCGCGCGCGGGTTACCGTCAGCGCGGATGATACCGGATTGTTCGAGGCGCTCCGGGTCCTGCGCCGCGATCTTGCAGCCAATGCCGGCGTGCCGCCATACGTGATCTGTCACGACCGAACACTGGCCGAACTCGCTACCATAAAGCCAAAGAAATCCGGAGGGTCTGGCCGACATCACCGGTCTGGGTGCTGCCAAGATCGAGCGCTACGGCGCGGCCCTGCTTGAAACCATTTCCCGCCACGGTACGGAACCGCGCCTCAAAAATCGCCTGTCGGGCACTGTCAATCAGACGCTGGCCTTGTTTCTCGACGGCAAGCGGCCGGATGCCATTGGCGAAGAACGCGGTCTCGAAGTGTCGACCATCTACGGCCATCTCGCCGAGGCGATCGAAGCGGGGCTGGTTGGTTGTGATGACGTGATCGATCTTGATGCGGGCGAACTCGATCAGATCCATGCCGCCTTCGAGGAGGCCGGTACACTCGAGAGCGGCCAGCTCGGACCAGCCCATGCGGCTCTAGAGGGCCGGTTCGACTACGGCATCCTGAAGTGCGTGCTGGCAGAACTCGCTTGAGCGATGCGATTCACGGTTTTCGCCGGATCGCCATGACAATGCCGAGCCCTGCTGCCGACAGTACGGTCATGACCAGGTAGCTCGTGCCCTGCAGCGGCGCATAGATGGCGCCGGCAAGCAGCATGGCAAGGCCCATCATTATGCCGGCGCTGAGGGCGGAATGCAGGGTCTGGGCGCTTGCGGCACGGGACGTGCCGACGCGCTGCTGGATCAGGGTGAACGGCGCCGAGATGGGTCGCGCCGAAGGTCAGCCCGTGCAGCAACTGGAGGGCGAACAGGCCGGCAAACGACGGGTCGAACGCCATCAGGGTCCAGCGGATAACACCTGCGCCGGCCCCAAGGCCGAGCATGCCGACGGCACCGATGCGCGCCATCGCGTGTCCGGCATACATGAAGAGCGCGACCTCCGAGATCACGCCGGTGCCCCAGAGTACGCCGAACCAGCGCTCGTCTATGCCGAGGGCCTGCCAGTGGATCGCACTGAATGCATAGTAGACCGCGTGCGAGGCCTGGATGATGCCGGCAGCGAACATGATCGCAGCAAGGCCGCGGCGGTGCAGCAGGACTGCCAGATGCGAAAAGGGCACCGCCCTCCGTCTCGTTCGGGCCCGGTTGTCCGCCGGCAGCTGCCAGGCAGCGGCGAGCACCAGCAAACTCGCGCCAATGACGACCGGCATGACGCTCTCACTGCCGGCCTCGGCGATGATCGCGCCGCCGAGCAGGTTGGCTGCGATGAAGGCCAGCGAGCCCCACAACCGCATGCGGCCGTAGTCCAGGCCGCGCTCGCGGACCCCTTGCATGGCGACCACTTCCGCCAGCGGCATCATCGCCATGCTCGCCACCTGGAAGACGGCGAGCAGGGCTACAATGAGGATCAGGCCGCCGGCTCCCTGCAGGAAGAGCGCACTCAGGAGACCGGAAACCGCGGCGATGATCATCACAGGGCGCACCGAACCCCAGCGGTCCGCCACTGAACCGATCATCGGCGTGGTTACGATGCGTACGAACAGCGGCAGCGAGGTCGCAAGCCCGATTTCGAAGGGGCTCAGGCCACGCCATTTGAGCCAAAGCGGCATATAGGGCAGGGATACGCCGAGTACCGTGAAGATCGCGCCATAGAATACGGCAATTCGGATGGCGAATGACCGCGATCGGGCTGCCTCGTCAGGCTCAATCATGATACCGGCCGGCCGAACCTGCTTCATGCCTGAGCCTTAACGATTCGGGCGTTTTTGTTCACCATTCCTGAAACAATGCTCCGGGCACAGCAAGCACAAAGGATTTGAGAGCAATTTTATCCAATTTCGAAAACGCAATCCTTACAAAGATCTGCAATCGTCAGACGACCACAATTTCTCACATTTGGAACGGGTAATGATGCCAGCGCAGCGACGGGTGATTCAGCAGGGGCGTCGGAGCCTCGCGACGGAGCAAGTGTGCGCCGAAGACGGCAGTGAGTATCGCTGGGCGAAACGACGAAAGCGCGAGACGCCGGCACACATAGTGATAGATAGCGAAATGTTCGGCCAAAAGGCAGCGCCGATCAGTTGCATGCTGCGCGACACTTCTTCGACAGGCGCAAAGATCGAACTCTCGCGTACTGTCGCAGAACGCTGGATCGGCACGTCAAACGGAATGCCGGAAAGCTTCCGTCTGCAGATTCCGAGCGAATTCATCGAACTCAATTGCCGCGTTGCCTGGGCTGAAGGCAATTGCCTCGGCGTACAGTTCACAGGGCCTGCCCGCATGCTGCAGCGCGGACCACGCCGGGTCAAGCAGGAGCCGAAACCGAACGGCAAAGTCGCAGCCCTGGTCGATATGTTCTCACAGAAGATCAAGAAGTAGCTGGAACTCAGCCGCGGCACCGACCATAGCGCAGGGGCGGCCGTAGGCCAGGACGCGCGTGAGCGAAAGGCGTGTCCGGGGGTGCACGCGACCCGGCGTCTAGCGCCGCCCGCGCGGAGGTGCCCGGCCGCATGCCGGAATAGCACCGTGAGCGAAAGGCGTGTCCGGGAGCGCACGCGACCCGGCGCCTGGCGCCGCCCGCGCGGAGGTGCCCGGCCGCATGCCGGAATAGCACCGTGAGCGAAATGCGTGTCCGGGAGCGCACGCGACCCGGCGCCTAGCGCCGCCCGCGCGGAGGTGCCCGGCCGCATGCCGGAATAGCGCCGTGAGCGATAAGAGAACTCCTAAATCAGCGGCACGCCGAGCATATCCTTGATGCCGACAGCAACGAGGACCAGAAGCACGAAGAACGATCCAATGCACAGTCCGCGAAACAGCTCGTTCGCGAACGATGGCTCTTTCGGCCGTTTCGGCAGCTCACGGAGCGGGGGCGGATCATTTTTTACGAGAACCAGATGAAAGGGCATGATGTTCACCGACAAAATGAGGTTGTTCGCGCACCGGCCGACCGATCCGCGTCGATAGCTTCGGCGCCAACCGAACGCCGGCGCCGGCGACTTCAAGCGCTGTCAGGATGACGGGGCCGTGGGCTTTCGAGCCGCAGGTCTCGATCCTTAACGATTTGCAAACCAAAGGGTTCGCCTGGTCATCTCACAGCACAAATCGTGCCATCGGCCGTGAGGCCGGTTTCTCGGTGGGTTGCGCCGTTCACCCTTGCATTCGGGGCATGCTCGCGCGCATAACAGGGCCATGCTCAAGATCCGGGTGATACCCTGCCTCGACGTCAAGGACGGCCGTGTCGTCAAGGGCGTCAATTTTGTCGACCTCGTAGATGCCGGCGACCCGGTCGAGGCCGCTGCTGCCTATGATGCAGCCGGCGCCGACGAACTATGCTTTCTCGACATCACGGCGAGCCACGAGGACCGCGGTATTCTGCTCGACATTGTCCAGCGCACGGCAGAGCGCTGCTTCATGCCGCTGACGGTCGGTGGCGGTGTGCGCACGATCGACGATATCCGCGCTTTGCTCAGAGCCGGAGCCGACAAGGTCTCGATCAACACCGCAGCCGTCAACAACCGCGATTTTATCAACGATGCATCGCGCAAGTTCGGTGCCCAATGCATTGTCGTCGCAGTCGACGCCAAGCGTGTTTCAGGAGACGATCAGCCTGCCCGCTGGGAGATTTTCACTCACGGCGGGCGGCGGCCGACCGGCATTGACGCAGTTGAATATGCGCGGCACGTTGTTGCACGTGGCGCTGGCGAGATCCTGCTGACCTCCATGGACCGCGACGGCACCAAGGCCGGCTTCGATACCGAACTGACGCGCGCGATCGCAGATGCCGTGCCGGTCCCTGTGATCGCATCAGGCGGTGTCGGCACGCTCGATCATCTGGTTGCGGGTGTCCTCGAAGGTCACGCAAGCGCCGTCCTCGCCGCCTCGATCTTCCATTTCGCGACCTACTCGATCGGCGAAGCAAAAACGCATATGGCCCAAGCCGGCATCGACGTGAGAGTGAACTGATTTCGCTCATGTTGATTTCGCTCGCGGTGCTATTCCTCGCTGCGCTCGGGCACCTCCGCGGGGGCGCGCCAAGGGCGCGGGTCGCATGCGCTCCCTGGCACAGACACTCGGATTCGAAGCACACGCTCCCAAGCCTGAATGGGCCGAGCATCTCATCAAGACAAAAATGAAAGATGCTCACGTGCAGGTGGCTGATCGCCCAAACAGTTTACAGTATCGCGCCATCCCGATCGCCAGTGGAGTTCCTTTGGGCAGGCAGGTCCGGAGACACGCGCCTCGAGCCCTGACCTGAGTGCTAGACCCGGCCGAGAGGCAGCCCCCGCGGAGGTGCCGGAGCGCAGCGAGGAATAGCACCGCGAGCGAAATAACTATTCCCGTTGCAGCGATTTGGCGGCATCGGCGTAGATCTGGATCGCGCGCGAGGTTGGCGTTGCCAGCTGGCGATAGAGCAGGATGGCGGACACCAGTATGGTTGCCGCCAGGCAGGCCTCGGGCGAGATCAGCAGGCACACGGTCGCGATTGCGTAGTAATAGCCACGGATGCCGAAATTGAAGGTCTTGATTGCTTCGGAAAGAACGGTGGCGGAAGCATCGACCATGGTGCCGAGCTTCGGGCAGTTTTCGGAGGCATCGGGCAGCGCTCCGATCAGTGCGATCGTGTAGATCAGCTTGCGTAGTGCATAGGTGAACGAAAAGAAGCATTTCGCGATAACCAGCGATACCAGGCCGAGTTTCATGGCGAACAGTTCGAGCGAGGTCTGCTCGATAAAATGCAATTCCGACGCCGTTGCATGAACCGATTTGAGGTTGGCAAACGATGAGATGATACCGGCCAGCACGATCAGCGTTGCCGACCCGAAGAATGCGATCGAGTTGATGATATGGCCGAGCAGTACGGCGTCGAACGGCTTCGCCGGCCGGTAGGTGGCAGACGTCAGCCACTGCTGGCGCACGACGATGAGCTGCGAATTGAGCGAGCCGCGCCCGAACAGCGCGAGGAGATGGCCATAGCCGAGCCAGCACACGAATATCAGGGCGATAGCGGCGGCATGTATGTATGTGAAATCGCTAGGCACGTACAGTTTTCGCCTCGCCCCTCCCGCGAACCGACGCTTGATGTGCCGCCGGCCACAGTTGGCCGGCGGACGCTCTTATCAGCGCGGCTCGATGACCCGCTGGCGCTGCTCGCCGAGGCCGTCGATGCCGAGTGTCATGACGTCGCCGACGTTGAGGAAGGTTTGCGGGTTCATGCCGAGGCCGACGCCCGGTGGCGTGCCAGTGGTTACCACGTCGCCTGCTTCGAGCACCATGAAGTGTGAGATGTAGTGGAGCAGGTGGGCGATCGGGAAGATCATGGTCTTGGTGTTGCCGGTCTGCATGCGGCGGCCGTTGACGTCGAGCCACATGCCGAGGTTCTGGACGTCGTCGATTTCGTCGGGCGTGACCAGCCAGGGGCCGAGCGGTCCCGACGTTTCGAAGCACTTGCCCTTCATCCACTGGCCGCCGCGCTCGGCCTGGAAATGGCGTTCGGAGACATCGTTGCAGATGGCAAAGCCTGCAATGTAGTTCATCGCGTCTGCTTCTGCGACGTACTGGGTGCGCTGCGAGATGACGAACGCAATCTCGATCTCCCAGTCGAGTTTCTTAGAATCGCGCGGCATGATGACGTCGTCGTTGGGGCCGACCACGCAGTTGGCGAGTTTGTTGAAGAGGATCGGCTCCTTCGGGATCTCGGCGCCGGTCTCGCGGGCGTGGTCCTCGTAGTTCAGGCCGACGGCGATGAAGTTGCGAAAGCCAGTGACCGGTGCGCCGATGCGCACGCCGGCCGGCGCCTCGGGCAGGGAAGCCGGATCGATGGCGCCGAGTTTCGCGATGCCGGCCGGTGAGACCGCGTCGCCGTCGATATCGCTGACATGGCTGGACAGATCGCGGATCTTGCCCGATGCATCAAGCAGGCCTGGCTTTTCGCTGCCGGCATCGCCAAAACGCAAAAGTTTCATTGTTCGTTTCCTCCGGTTGTTCTGGCTTCGATCTCTAAGGACTGATGCCCTGGTGATCAAGCTTTGCAGATCCTGACAAGTGACGGGAGAACAGATAGTCTGCCGTCAGGGCTGTTTGAGGCTGAAAGGAACATGACATGGCCAGGGAAGCAGTGATCGTATCGACGGCGCGCACACCGATCGGCAAAGCCTACCGGGGCGCCTTCAACGACACACCGGCGCAGGCGCTTGGCGGACACGTGATCAAGGCCGCCGTTGAGCGCGCCGGGATCGAGCCTGCCGAGGTGGATGACGTGATCATGGGCAGTGCGTTGCAGCAGGGGGCGACCGGCCACAATACGGCGCGGCAAAGTGCGCTGCGGGCGGGCCTGCCGACATCGGTTGCCGGCATGTCCGTCGATCGCCAGTGCGCTTCCGGCATGATGGCGATTGCGACGGCTGCCAAGCAGGTTATCCAGGACAATATGAATGTCGTGGTCGGCGGTGGCATCGAATCGATTTCGCTGGTCCAGAACGAAAACATGAACCGTCATCGCGTGCGCGATCCCTGGCTCGTCGAGCATGTGCCGGCGGTCTACATGTCGATGATCGAAACCGCCGAGACGGTGGCTGAGCGCTATGGCATTTCGCGCGAAGCTCAGGATGAATATGCGCTGCAGTCGCAGCAACGTACGGCGGCTGGCCAGCAGGCGGGCAGGTTCGACGATGAAATCGTGCCGCTCACCTCCGTCATGAAGGTGCAGGACCGCGAGACCAAGGAAATCTCCGACAAGCAGGTGACGCTCGAACGCGACGAGGGCAACCGGCCGACGACGACGCTCGATGGCCTTTCCAGCCTTGCACCCGTGTTCAAGGATGGCATGACGATCGGCGAGGGCAAGTTCATCACTGCCGGCAACGCTTTCGCAGCTTTTCCGATGGTGCGTCCGCCGCCGTCGTGATGGAGGCCGGGGGAAGCGGCCCGCCGCGGCCTCAACCCGCTCGGCATCTACCGCGGCATGGCGGCGGTCGGCTGCGAGCCGGATGAAATGGGTATTGGTCCGATCTATGCCGTGCCCAAGCTGCTCGAGCGCAACGGGCTCAAGATGGACGACAATCGATCTGTGGGAACTCAACGAGGCGTTCGCCGTCCAGGTGCTCTATTGCCGCGACAAGCTCGGCATTCCGAACGAAAACGCTCAACGTCAACGGCGGCGCGATTTCGATCGGTCATCCCTACGGCATGTCGGGCGCGAGAATGGTCGGCCATGCCCTGATCGAGGGCAAGCGGCGCGGTGCCAAGTACGTCGTGTGCACGATGTGTGTCGGCGGCGGCATGGGTGCTGCCGGCCTGTTCGAGGTTGCCTGAGGCGCTTTCTGTTGCCCGACGATCCAACCCGGGCAACGGAGGGAAAAATGCAGGAGTTTTAAATCAATGCGTGATTTAAACTCCACAATCAACTGAAATTAAATAGTTTTTTAACTTCGCCCATGTGTGATGGATGTGTGCCGACGTGCGTTGCTGCGCGCATCGGACGATCATCAACATCGGGGGCAGCCGTGCGGGAATTGCTTGCACAATTGATCGATCTGGTCGGCCGGGCGGCCGAGGATCTGGCATTTGCCGTGCACCGCAGCTGGCAGCGCCGCCGGCACGAGCGGCTCTATGGTGCACCGAGTGTCGCGTGGGACGTGCCGCATCGCCGTTCCGCCGAACAGCAATTCGAAACTCTGGTCGCCCTGGTCAAGCAGCAATGCGAGCTTGGCCAACGTACGGCCGATCTGCACGCGCGTGCACGCACCAAGCTCGATGCGACCGAGTATGCGCTGTCTGCCATGCTCGACGAACTGCGCGGTGTCATGACGACCATGCCGGCGCGGCGGTCGGCAATGCCCGAAGTGGCGTCGGTCAATGTGCCGGTTGCCGGCGTGATCCCGGCGATTGCTGCCTGAGCCGTCCGTCCTATTGCGTTTCCGGCCCTGTCGGAAACGCTGAAGGCCTCGAACGAGGCCCGCCGCTTGGCGCCGTCCCTGTGGGGCCCCGAGCGCAAGCGAGGAATAGCCGTGAGCGAAATTGTAGCAAGATTGTTTCAGAGACAATCGGAAACAATCTACGCCTGGCCAAGCAGAAAGATTACGAACGCGGCAGTGAATGCCGACAGCAGGGTGCCGAGTGCAACTGCGCCGGAGGCTGAATGCTGGGCGAGATCGTTGCGGGAGGCGAACAGGTAGGCGTTGGCGCCGGTCGGCATGGCGGCGAAGATCGTCACGACGCCGGCTGCAACAGGCGGCAGGGCGAACACGTGCACGGCAATGAGCCAGGCGACCGCCGGCATGAACATGATCTTCAGGACGAGTATCGCAGACAGCGTCGGCGCCTGGCCGGCAATCCGAAATCCGACGAGACTGAGGCCCAGTGCGATGAGGGCCGAGGGAATGGCGGCCTGGCCGATCAGCCCGATGACGTCGTCGGCCATGGGTTGAAACCCGAGCCCGGTCAGGCGCCAGAGCGATCCGGCGATGATCGCGAGAATGATCACGTTGCGCGCAAGTTCACCGATCATTTCACGCAGGATCGAGATGAAGGAGTCGGAGCGATCCGTGCGGCTAAGTGCCAGGTGGACCGCTGCTGCCGCCCAGAGCAAGGGCGAATGCAGCGAGACGATCAGCGCCACAGGTGCTGCGGCCTGCTCGCCGTAAAGGGATAACGAAAGCGGCATGCCGATCATCACGACATTGCCGAAGGCGGCACTCATCGATATCGACGCCGATTCTGGTGCGGTTCGGCGCAAGAGGCTGATCGATAGGATGCTCGCAGCCAGCCACACGATCGCTGCCGCACCGTAATAGGCCGCCCAAAGCGCATAGGGCGACACATCGGGAAGTTCCGCGGTCGCCATTTTGTGGAAGAGCAGGGCCGGGATGGCCAGTGTGAACGTAAACTGTGCCAGGCCTTCGCCGCCCTTGGCCGAAATCAAGCCCAGGCGGCCGGCGAGATAGCCGATGGCGATCAGCGCGAACACTGGCACGACGATGGAGATCACATGGTGCATGCAGACTTTGGTCGACGGATTTTAACAGAGGCCAAAACAGGCCTGATATGCCGCGGCCAGCTGCGGCATTGCCATTCAGCACGATTGCGCCGTGCAGGCAAGGCGGTGTCGGCGTTGATTTGTGATCCGCTCGCGAAATTGGGAGCTCGGTCGACAGCGGTGAAAATGACAAACCAATATAATTTCTTAATCCTTACTACATAAAAATATTATTGAATTACGCCTTCGAGGTTGTCGAACATGAAAATCGGCCTATCGATCACGCTTTACGCCAAGATAATGGCTGTTGTCGGCGTCTGCCTTATGCTCGTGCTGACGGCGTCGGGATTCGGCCTTTATCAGGTCCGAAAAATATACCGGAATATCGAGTTCATCTCGGCCAAGACAGTACCTCTGACCAACCTGATCCGCTCGATCCGAACCAAGCAGCTCGAGCAATCGGTGCTGTTCGAATCAGCTGTGCGCTACGGCAAGGTTCTCCACGAATCCAACACCGCACAGAAGAAATTCGAGATCTTTGCCGGCGCCTTCACGCAAATTCAGGCGCAAGGCGAAAAGGACATTGCGAAGCTGGCCCAGTTGGTCAAGGCATTCAACGAGAGCCGGGATGGGCGTGACCGCACGGTATTGGCGGCCAATGCCTCCAATATCGATGGAATCGTAACGGCCTATCAACGATTTAATGAAATCGGACAATCGACATTCGCAGAATTTCGAAAAAACGATTTTGCCAAGGCCGAAACGTTTACACAGCAACAGGAAAGAGTGATTGCGCCGCTTGGAACGGCGGTCGAAAAGCTGCTGAACCAATTCGAGGAGCAAAACCAGAACGCCGTCAATGTCGCCAAATACCATCAGCGGCGTGCCTGGATCGGCCTGATTGCCGTGCCGCTGATTTCGATCGTGCTCGGTCTGGCGCTGGCGACGATGCTGGTGCGCTACGGCGTATCGCGTCCGCTTCGCGCGTTGGCCCGGGCCCTGCAGACAATCGCCGACGGGGACGTCACCGCCAACATCGAGGGTTCCGAGCGCAAGGATGAGATCGGCGAAATCGCTAGGGCGGTTGCAGCCCTGCGTGCATCGATCGAGCGGCGCCTCAACAGGGAGCAGCAGACTAAGGAAGCCCAGCGGCGGGAACGGCTGCAGCGCGAGGCAGAACAGGCAACGAACCAGCGGCTCGCCGAGACGACGACGCGTGAGAGCGGCAAGCGCGCGCAAGTCATCAAGCTGATCGGGGACTGCCTCGAGCGGTTCACCGAGCATGACATCAGCGCCCGGATCAGCGAACCCGTGCCGCATGAATACCAGTCACTGTGCGACAACCTCAATCACGCGCTCGATCGCATGGAGCATCTCCTGATCAGCATCAGTTCGGCTGCCAATGCATTCCTGACCGCATCCGCCGAAATCGCCCAGGCCTCGAACGAGCTGTCGCATCGCACCGAACAGCAATCGGCAACGCTCGAGCACTCGGCGGCCACAATCGCGGAAATCTCCTCGACGGTGCAGCATTCCGCAGTCAAGGCAGGCGATGTGACGACCGTCGTCGATGCATCCAAGAACAAGGTCGAAGAAGGGCGCCTGGTAATTGAAGATGCCGTCGGCGCCATGGCGGACATCGCCAAATCGTCCGACGAGATCCGCGAGATCGTCGGGCTGATGAACGAAATCGCCTACCAGACCAACCTGCTGGCGCTCAATGCCAGCGTCGAGGCAGCACGCGCCGGCGAGGCGGGTCAAGGCTTTGCGGTGGTCGCCTCGGAAGTCCGGGCGCTGGCCGAAAGATCGGCTGCAGCGTCGCGGCAGATCGCAGAACTGATCGCGACATCATCCGTGCGTGTCGAACAAGGCGTTGCCCTGGTCGAGAAGTCCGATGCCGTGCTTGGCGAAATCGTCGACCAGGTGGCCCGCATCGACACGCTGGTTGGTGATATCGCCAAGGACACCAGCGAGCAGTCAGCGAGCATCAAGCAATTCCGCCATGCCGTCGACCGGTTGGAGCAGTTGACGCGCGACAATGCGGTCATGGTCGAGGAGTCGAACTCGGCGACACAGGCCCTTGCCGCCCAGTCACGTTCGCTCGCGGCGCTGGTCCATGATTTCGATCGGGACCCTGCGGGAACCTATGAGCAGGCTGGCGTGCGAGACGGCGAGCGGGCCGCCTGATTGAGACCAGCCCTGTCAGGCCTGGGAGATATCGACCGGCTTGTCGGTCTTTGGCGGTGGTGCGGGCTTGTTGGCTTCAGGCTTTGGGGCGTCAGGCTTGGTGGCCGGTACCGTGCCTGTCGATTTCAGCGGTGCGCGCGGTCTGCCGCCCTGTTTGCGTCCCTTGTCAGGCATCGGCCGACGGCTGCTTTCCATTGCCACACGTGTGGCTTGGCCGCGGAAAGCCTTGCGCCCTGAGAACAGCCAGTAGGCAAAGCCGCCAAGGAAGCCGCTGGTCAGGTAGGCGGCCATGGCATAGCTGTTGACGATGCTCGCTTCATCGGGTGCCTCGGTCGCCAGGATCAGGCCGAAACCGGCAGCCGCAATGATCATGCCGACCAGGGCGTGGTAGGCAAAGCTGCGAACCCCCTGCCATTCACTGATGGCGATGGCGATCAGGGCGAGCGGCCAGGAGAAGACGGCAAGTTGCGTCGAGGTCAGCAGGCCCCAGTTGAAGGCCTCGAACAGGCGCTGCTCGCCGGCTGCGACAAGTTCCGTCGGCGTCACCGCAAACAGTACCTGGATGAAGCCGGCGACAAGACAGGCCACCGTGAAGCCGATCAGGATGCGCAGGAGGGCGCCCAGGAAGCCAAACATTCGACCAAACTCCACCTCTTTGCCTGTGCGCTCGTAAATCCCCCACAGGCCGGACCGGCGAGCAGGCATTGCGCGGTAGCGCACAAGCCGGCACCGCAGGTACCTGACACTGCATGTACCACAACTCGGCGACATGCACTATTCAGCCAGTCTTACTGCGCCCGGGCCAAGTATTCAATGCGCCTGCGCGCTGCAGGATTAAGCCAAGACCATAATTTAACTATATTTTCTCAGGCAGACCTCAAGCTTTTCGACCGGCCAGCAGCCAGTAGACAAATCCGGCCATAAAGCCGCCCGTGGCAAAGACCTGCCAGACGGCTGCTGTAGGGAAGCCGCTGAAGCCATCGCCGCCAATGCGCGCCAGCAGGGGGGCCGAGGCGGCAGCAAGGCCGCCGCAGACGATATAATAGTAGGCCGAGCGGATGCGCGCGATCTCGCCGATCACGACGACGACCAGCGCCGGCAGCACGGAAAAGGCCTGCACGAGGAGAACGGCGCTGTACATCAGTTCGAGCGCGCCGTTGAATTCAATCCCGTCGCCTTGCTCCTTGACGTGGTGCGTAATCCGTTCGAGGCCGAGGGTGAAGATGATGAAGGCGCAGACCAGCGCCGACAAAGCAAGCGCGATCACCACCCAGATGACACGGCCGATAATTGCAAGCACGCGAGCCCCCTCGATCACCAACGCCGGCGCATCGTGCACATTGCGCGCAATGACGCAACCGTTGGTGCTGACGCCTAGCGCAAACTGCGTTTTGTCGGAATCAGCTCGAACGAGCTGCTACCGGCAAAACGCAGATAATTTTGGGCTATCAAGTCAACAAGGTAGCGCATCATTGTGCCGCCAGTTGGAGCCGCTTGAGCGGTTCCAACTTAAGGCACGATGCGCTTGTCCCGCGCCGACGGCAGAGAGCCCCAGCCGCTGGAGCTAACAACTGTTCGTTTCCGCGTGACCGTAAATCGTATCAAAGCTGCGAGGCGTTGAACGTATCACAGACGTTCATGCGGCCGGCCTGATAGCCCGTTTGGAACCAGCGTACGCGCTGTTCGGACGAACCGTGTGTGAAGGCATCAGGAACGACGTAGCCCTGCTGGCGGCGCTGGATCATGTCGTCGCCAATCGCGCTCGCAGCATTCAACCCTTCCTTGATATCGCCCGGTTCGAGACGGTTGTGCAGTTGATCGTTGAGATTGGCCCAGACACCTGACAGGCAGTCAGCCTGCAGTTCCATGCGCACCTGGATCTTGTTTGCCGAACTCGGGTAGCGCTGTTTGAGTTCGACGACTTTGTCAGCAATGCCAAGCAATTTCTGGACGTGATGGCCGACCTCGTGGGCAATCACGTAGGCTTGCGCGAAATCACCGGGCGCGCGGAACTTGCGTTGCAACTCCTGATAGAAGCGCAAGTCGAGGTAGATCTTCTGGTCGAGCGGGCAATAGAACGGCCCCATTGCCGATTGGCCCGTGCCGCAAGCCGTTCGCGTTGCGCCCGAAAACAGCACCAGGCGCGGCTCGCGGTAATCGCGCCCGAACTGCCGGAACACCCGGTTCCAAACGTCTTCAGTGTCGGCCAGCACCTTCTTGGTGAAGCTCGCCAGCTGATCATCCGGCCGGGGCTGGGAGGGTGCATTCGCCGTGCGATCGCGAGATGTCGGGATCTGGAAGCCGCCCGGGCTGCGCGACGCTTCCCGGGTCGGCCGCTCGAACTGCGGCATCTGGGGTACCTGGCTGACGTCGGGCAGGCCACCGCCGCCACCGGTCAGCAGCTTCAGAGGGTTGAAGCCTAAGAACCACATGATGACGCCGATGATGATGAGCGTCGTGATCGAAAACCCACCACGACCGCCACCACGGCCCATCGGAAAGGGGATCTGGACGCGGCGCCCGCCACGGCTGCCGCCAAAGCCGCCGGGAAAGCGGAACATTCCACCTCCGCCCTGACCGCGGCGGTCTTCGACATTGCTGCTTTCGCGATCCTGTTCGTCGTAGCGCATTCGATCCTCTGTCCCAGTTCGCGCCAGCCAAATGGTCGCCAGTCAACGGATGCGCTACCATGGGCACGGGGATGGCGCGCAGGCGAAGTTTCCGAACTATAAGCCACAACCCACATGCCAAAACAACATTGCGCGGTGCAGATGGGCGGCAGGACTGAATTCCAATTTTACCTTCCAATCCGCCGCGTTACCGTCCAAGAGCCTTCAAATAGCCGCGCACGGCGCGCGAGACGACGACCTGGCCGTCGTTGGCGTAGGCCTCGTGGTTGGTTTCGATTTCCTTCGTATCGTAAAGGTAGTTGACCATAAGGCCGTGTGACTGGCGCAGACCGCTGGGCGAGGTGTCGGCCAGCCAGTTGATGCGTTCGAGCCGCGCGCCATTGCCGAGATGGAAGCGGGCGACCGGATCGAGAGGGCGCTTGTTTGGTCCCTTGACCTCGAGGAAATAATGCGCGGCGAGCGCGCTCATCAATTCGCGCAAGCGCTCGCCTGCATCATCGTTGCGCCACCAATCCGGCTGATCGAGCAACGCGAGGCTTGCGCGGTCGGCTGCGCTCAACGCGAGTTCGCCGGCCTCTTCCTGCAAGAGGCCGGCAAGCCAACCTGCAAAGCGCGGCACCGGAGACAGAGTGACAAACCTGTTGAGGCTCGGAAACTCGCGACTGAGTTCATCGACGACCTGCTTGATCAGGAAGTTGCCGAACGAAACGCCGCGCAACCCCTCCTGGCAATTCGAAATCGAGTAGAACACGGCCGTTGTCGGTTCCGCCCTGTCGTTGGCATCGCCAACCGGTGCCGGATGCAGCAAGGTCGCGATGTCACCGGATACCTCGTCGGTCAAGGCGACCTCGACGAAGATCAGCGGATCATCAACCAGCGAAGGGTGGAAGAAGGCAAAGCAGCGCCGGTCGCGCGGGTCGAGCCTGCGGCGCAAATCCTCCCAGCCGTCGATTTCGTGTACGGCTTCGTATTGAATGATCTTCTCGAGGATTGCGGCCGGTGTCTGCCAGTCGATGGTTCGGAGCACCAGGAAGCCGCGATTGAACCATGATTGCAGCAGGTGATAGAGGTCGCGGTCGATGAAGCGCAGCGCCGGTTCCTTATCGATGAGGCCAAGCAGTTCCTTGCGCATCGCAACGATCTGGGCGGTGGCACCGGGCGCCATGTTGAGGCGGCGAAAGAATTCCTGGCGCGGGCTTTCGACGGCATCCTGCAGTCCCGCCAGGCGCTCCTGACTGGGATCGGCCTGGTAGGCTGCAGCCGCGCTGTGGACCGCTTCAGCGTCGGGGCGAAGGCGATCCTCAATGTACCTGAAGAAGACAAGACGCATCTCGTCGTCGAGCTCATCGTAATGGCGCAGCAATTGGTGGGCGATGGCCATGCCGGATGCCTCGCCCTCGCCCGACATCAGCGCATCGACCAGCGACTGCAGCCCTTGTCGTTCGGCGGCCTCCGTGAACAGGCTGCGCGGCAGGAACGTCTTGCTGGTGTCAGCAACGTTGCTCAGGAGTTCCTGCAGAAAAGCGATGTTGTTGCGCATGGCGTGTCTCGGCAGTTCGGTTCGCGATCAGGATAGCGATTTCTTGGAACTAGCAAATGGGCGAATTCAATCGCTGATTTCTTTGCTCGACGCGACCACACTTGTCATCGCATCATCGAGGGCAACGATCACACTAGTGGGAGGCTGCGACATGACCAGCGAAACTTATGAAGTTCTAGCGCTCAAATACGGCTGCCAGACGAACCGCACGCGCTATTTCAACTTCATGGCCGACGACGATCACGCCAGCCCAGGGCCGATCGACTATTTCATCTGGGTCATTCGCAACGACAACCGCACGATCGTCGTCGATACTGGCTTCGAGCACAAGGAAGCGGCGCGCCGCGGGCGCGAGATCGAGCACTTGCCGCGCGATATCTTGAAGCAGATCGACGTCGATGCCGACAAGATCGACGACCTGATCGTCTCGCACCTGCACTTCGACCATGCCGGTACGCTCGGCGATTTTCCGAATGCGCGGTTCCATCTGCAGGAAGCCGAGATGGCCTATGCGACGGGCAAATGCATGTGCGACCAGGCCCTGCAGTTACCGTTCACCGCGGACCATGTCTGCGAGATGGTGCGTAACGTCTATTCCGGCCGCGTGCAGTTCCACGATGGCGACGGGGCGATCGCACCGGGCATCACCGTGCATCACACACCGGGCCATTCGAAGGGCCTGCACAGCGTCCGCGTCATGACCGAGAACGGTCCCATCGTCCTTGCTGCCGATGCCGCGCACTTCTACGAGAACATCGAAATGCGCAAGCCGTTCTTCATCACCGTCGACGTCGAGGCGACACTGCGCACCTATGACAAACTTGCCGATCTTGCAGGCTCCTTGGACCGGGTCGTGCCCGGCCATGATCCGCTGGTCCTCAAACGCTATCCAGCCGTGAAGCCGGAGACGGAAGGCGTCGTGCACAAGCTGGATGCGGCGCGGCTGTCGTGAGGCAGGGATTACGTATGTGAAGCGGCCGCGTTGACGTGAGCGCGAGGCATCAAGGAGGATTGCAGAATGGCAGGAATGCTCGAAGGCAAGGCAGCGCTCATCACGGGAGGCGCGCGCGGCATAGGTCGCGCCGCAGCTCTGTTGTTTGCGCGCGAGGGGGCGAGCGTCGCGGTATCGGATCTTGCAGCCGAAGGTGTCTCTGAAACGGTCGGAATGATCAATTCATCCGGCGGGCAAGCGCTGTCGGTTCCAGGTGATGTCACCAAGGCAGTCGATGTCGACGACATGGTCGCTGCCGCCGTCAAGGCGTTCGGCAGGCTCGACTGTGCGTTCAACAATGCCGGCATCGCACCCTATCAGGTCGATGCAGCGGGCAAGAACACAGCAGACTGGTCGGAAGAGGCATTCGACCGGATGGTCAGCGTGAACCTCAAGGGCGTCTGGCTGTGCATGCGCGCCGAGATCAGGCACATGGAGGCCCATGGTGGCGGTGCGATCGTTAACACCGCATCCATCGCCGGACTTATCGGCATCCGCACATCGTCGGCCTATACCGCCGCCAAACACGGTGTCGTCGGTCTCACCAAGGCCGCCGGCATTGAATACGCCAAGCAGAATATCCGCGTGAATTCGGTCTGCCCGGGCTTCATCGAAACCGACATGACCAAGGTAACGATGGAAAACCGCGGCCAGGAGATCCTGTCGATGGTACCTTACGGGCGTATGGGGACGGCAGACGAAATCGCCGAGATGGTCTGCTGGTTGTGCTCGGATCGGGCAAGCTACGTGAGTGGTGCCAATTACAACGTAGATGGTTCTTACACGGCGCAATAATGCACGCCCTTTCGCCGCGCGCTTTGCAGCTTGCACAACAAGGCCAACCCCTGGCCGAGTGCGCCGGCCCCGGCATTGCCGGAGCGGGACCAATCATTCGCCTTATGGCTCGAGTTCGGTGTCCCAATAGAGATAATCGAGCCAGCTTTCGTGCAGGTAGTTCGGTGGGAACTTCCGCCCGTTGCGGTGCAACTCGTAGACCGTCGGCCGGTAGGGCTCCTGCAGCGGATGCATCGAGCATTCCCGTGGCAGCTTGTTGGCCTTGGCGAGGTTACACGTCGAACAGGCGGCGACGACGTTGTCCCAACGGGTTTGACCGCCGCGCGAGCGGGGCACGACGTGGTCGAAGGTCAGGTCTTCGCGGCTGCCACAGTACTGGCACGAAAACTGGTCGCGCAGGAACACGTTGAAGCGCGTGAACGCCGGATAGAGCGCCGGCTTCACATAGGTCTTGAGCGAAACCACCGAAGGCAGGCGCATCTCGAACGAGGGGCTGTGCACCGAGTTGTCATACTCGGAGACAATATTCACCCGATCGAGGAAAACGGCCTTCACCGTTTCCTGCCAACTCCACAGCGATAGTGGATAGTAGCTCAGGGGCCGAAAATCCGCGTTCAGCACAAGAGCCGGTTTGAGGTCTTGAACCGCGTTAGCTGCCGTCACGTTCGTGCTTTCCTTATACCATTAGGGTTTCAGGAAACTGCTACGCACGTCGCACTCGCGCACCTTGTCGGGGCCCGGTCTGGGCTCCGGCAGGTCTCCTATAATAACCGTCGATGTCAGCTCTGTGAAGATCGCCGAGCGGGGAACCAATGCTGGCCCAAAGTACGATCCATTTTGTTCAACCTGCTGACAACGAGTGCCTTCTTGCCGACAAATCTGTCGCCAATTTGGCACAGTCGTGATCGATCGGATCCTAAGTGCCAGGGTGACCGTGTCCTTCAGAGGGCAATGCCGTCTCGGCCCTGCCTGATCACCGCATAATAGGCCCACAGCAAGCGCGCCGACACCCCGCGCCAGGGATGCCATGCCTCGGCGAATTCGGTGAGTTCGGCAGCTGACGGCCGCTCGTCCAGCTCGAAGGCATGCCGGGCTGCCGTCTGCAGGGCAAGGTCACCCGGTGCGAAGGCATCCTGCCTGCCGAGACAGAAGAGTTCGAATACATCGGCCGTCCACGGCCCGATGCCATGAACGGCGAGCAGTTCGTCGCGCAGGCCTTCCCTATCGGCCTCAAGATGGAGATGGGCGCTCACAACCGCATCTGCCAGCGCTTGCAAAGTGCGGATCTTCGGCCGCGACAAGCCACAAGCACGCAGTTCTTCGCTGGACAATCGGGCAAGCCGATCAGCGGTCATCGGCTCAATAGTCGCGGCACAGCGCGCCCAAATGGCATTGGCACTCGCGACCGATACCTGTTGGCCGACAACGATGCGCGCCAAGCCTTCAAATCCCGGAGCGCGCCGGCGCAGCGGCGGGTCCCCGGTAACATCGTGGACCCGGCGCATGATCGCGCAACGGCGGCGCAGAGCCCGCACACCGCGTGCAACATCGCTGTCGGTCGCGATGATCCGGGATCCGGGACTTGGGCGCCGTACCATTTCAGATATCCTCTACCTAGAGCCTCGAGCAACATGGCGACGACACCCATCCGGTGCAAAACAAAATGAGAACATTTATTGAACTTTTGCTGGACGTAGGCGGCGACTCATGCGAAGTTCTACTTATGTTCTTGGCACGGTTCAGCCATGATCAAAACATCAAATGGCCGGGCTGAAGTGCTCAAAGATCCCCGACCGGTTGCGTCGTAGCGTCTGCGTTTGTGCCCCTTGCCCTGGAATGCCCATTAACGCCCCTGACGTGGAGTGCCCGATGCAAACTTTCCTCGTGTCATATGATCTTGCCGCCACCGCCAATCGCCATGCCGTCAACAGCGCCATCATGGTGCTCGGCAACTCCTGGGCACGCCCGCTCGACCGGACCTGGTATATCAAGTCCGACCTCGACGAAAATGACATTCAATCCGTTCTCAACGGCCTGCTCGATGACGATGACGGCCTGATCGTACAGCGTGTGCAGGACGATGCACATCTGACCAACACATCACTCAGATGGTTCCGCCAGCGGCCGTTGCCGCAGGAAACCGCGCCGACCAACGTGGTTGCCTTTCCGGTCATTCCGGAGTTACCGGCAGTCGATGATGAGTTGCCGTTGGCCGAGGCGAGCTAAGGAAGTGTGAGAGACAAAGTCCGACGGGCGTGAGCTTGTGCCTAAACGCGCCATCTGAGGAAATTGGCAAGTAGGCGCAGGCCCAGCGTCTGGCTCTTTTCTGGGTGGAACTGGGTGCCGACGAGATTGTCGCGGCCAACCATGGCGGTGATGGGACCTCCGTGATCCGCCGTTGCAATGATCACCGAGGGGTCGTTCGGCACCAAATGGAAGGAATGGACGAAGTAGGCGTGCCGTCCTTCCATGCCGAGCTTGATGCCCTCGAGCAAGGCGTGATCGCTCAGGCGCTCGAGCGTATTCCAGCCCATGTGCGGTACCTTGAAATCGCTGCGAACGGGCCTGATCGCTTCAACATCGCCGGGGATCCAGCCGAGACCGGGAGTTTCGCCGAACTCCAAGCCGCGCGTTGCCATCAGCTGCATGCCGACGCAGATGCCGAGAAACGGTTTCGCCCGAGCAACCACGGCCTCGTTGAGGGCCTCGATCATGCCCGGTACGGCGGCGAGGCCCGCCCGGCAATCCGTGAAGGCGCCGACGCCCGGCAGGATAACGCGGTCTGCGGTCAGAACCGCGTCGGCATCGGCAGTGACCCGGACACTGGTCGGAACCTCGGCCTCACGCGCTGCGCGCTCAAGAGACTTGTGCGCCGAGTGCAAATTGCCCGAGCCATAATCGATGATGACGACGTTCTGCATGTGTCAGCTTTCTCGGTCGCCGCTCATTGCGGGCAGTTCAGGTCCGGCGGAGGCCGGACCAGACGCTCGGTGAGCGCCAGCCGGTGCGCTTTGGCGGGATGATTTCACCACGGCGCGGGCGCTCTGGCGCGGTCGTTGCCTGGAAGCTGCCCGGAGCATCGAGATTGGCCGGCGTCACGACGGCGACAGTCGGCACCCAGCCTTCGAAAAAGCGGCGCTCGCATTCGTCGAAATTGGCGCCTGACACCAGGCCGATGATGCGCCAGCCGCGACGATCAAGCGTCCAGCGCTCGAGCGCGTCGGCCTCGAAACCGCACAGGAAGTTGACGGCCATGGTCGCGTAGTAGCGCCAGTGCTCCGGCACCTCGAAGACGGTGATCAGGCCATGCACGACAGCGAGCAGCACAAGATAGCCGATGAGCACCAGCCACAGACGGTTGGCCAGCATCCAGACCGGCGGCAGAAGAAAGGCGAAGAGTGCAAATCCCTCGCGCACGAACTTCAGCTGCTCGGCGCGATCATCACGGTCAGCCGGCGGATCGGGACGCTCGTGGACGGTGTAGACCTGCTGCGATTTGAATAGTCCGAACATGGGAATTCCACTGTCTCTGCAAAACGACCTGATGCCGGATACCGATGTCAGCCGGCAAGTGAGCCCTTGGTCGAGGGCACGCGATCGGCCTGGCGCGGGTCGATCTCGATGGCCCGGCGCAACGTCCTGGCCAGTGCCTTAAAGCATGTTTCGGCGATGTGATGGCTATTCTCGCCGTAAAGATTGGCGAGATGCAGGGTGAGGCCGGCATTTTGCGCGAACGCCTGGAACCACTCGCGGAACAATTCGGTGTCCATGTCGCCGACCTTCGGCGTCGGGAAGCGGACGTCCCAGATCAGGTATGGCCGGCCCGACACATCGATCGCGGCGCGTGTCAGCGTTTCGTCCATGGCGAGATGGCAATCGGCATAGCGGGTGATGCCGCGGCGTTCACCAAGCGCCTTGGCGACGGCCTGGCCGAGCACGATGGCGCTGTCCTCGGTGGTGTGGTGGCCGTCGATGTGGAGATCGCCTGTCGCCTCGAGCTTGATGTCGATCAGCGAGTGACGTGCAAGTTGCTCGAGCATGTGGTCCAGGAAGCCGATGCCGGTGGCGACTTCGTAGGTACCGGTGCCGTCGAGCGAAACGGTCGCGTTGATGCGCGTTTCCTTGGTCTCACGGGCGATGCTGGCGGTGCGTGTCAAGACGATGGCTCCGGGGGCTCGCCGGGCGCTGCCGGCAGCGATATGCTTTCAAGTGGACGGCACAGAGCTTTAGCAGCTTGCGGGCGTTGCTCAAAGGGCGTTAAACGCTGCTCTTTAGACAGGCGCCGGACGTCCCCCTTGTTTTCCCAGGCAATCGTTCCAATTTCGTTGCTGACACCATGAGCACACATCCAACACAGGAGTTTGCCGGCCCGACATGGCACGGCACGACCATTTTGACGGTGCGCAAGGCGGGCCGGGTGGTCATCGCAGGTGACGGCCAGGTGAGCCTCGGCCAGACCGTCATCAAGGCCAACGCGCGCAAAGTACGCTCGATCGGGCGCGGCGACGTGATCGGCGGGTTTGCCGGTGCAACCGCCGATGCCTTCACCTTGTTCGAGCGCCTCGAAGCCAAGCTGGAGCAGTATCCGGGCCAGCTGACGCGGGCGGCCGTCGAGCTTGCCAAGGACTGGCGCACGGACCGTTATCTGCGCCGGCTGGAAGCGATGATGCTGGTTGCCGATCGCACGACGACACTGACGCTGACCGGCACCGGCGATGTGCTCGAGCCCGAGCACGACGTGATGGGTATCGGATCGGGGGGGAGTTTTGCGCTGGCGGCGGCTCTGGCACTTCTCGACACAGATCGAGATGCAGAGGAGATTGCGCGGCGCGCCATGGCGATCGCCGCTGACATCTGCGTCTATACCAACGACAATCTGGTCATCGAAAGCCTGGCGTCCGACAAGTGACGCTGGGCCAACCAATCAAGAGCCATACTGAGCGATCATGAGCCATTTCTCGCCACGCGAAACCGTCTCCGAACTCGACCGCTACATCATCGGGCAGAAGGATGCCAAGCGCGCCGTCGCAATCGCGCTGCGCAACCGATGGCGGCGCCAGCAGCTCGAGGATGACCTCAAGGAAGAGGTGCTGCCCAAGAACATCCTGATGATCGGCCCGACCGGTGTCGGCAAGACCGAGATTTCGCGGCGGCTCGCCAAACTTGCCGGTGCGCCGTTCCTCAAGGTCGAGGCGACCAAGTTCACGGAAGTCGGCTACGTCGGGCGCGATGTCGAGAGTATCGTGCGCGACCTCGTCGAGATCGGCATCGGGCTGGTACGTGAGCGACGGCGTGAGGCGGTGCGCGCGCGTGCCGAGGCGGCCGCCGAAGAACGCGTCCTCGATGCACTGGTCGGCGAGGGTGCGCAGGCGGCGACGCGGGAAAGTTTCCGGCGCAAGTTGCGTGACAACGAGCTCAACGACAAGGAAATCGAAATCCAGGTGAACGATGCCGGCGGCATGCCGATGTTCGAGATCCCGGGCCAGCCGGGCGCCTCGATGGGCATGATCAATCTCAACGACATGCTCGGCAAGGCACTCGGCGGGCGCCACAAGAAACGACGCGTCACGGTGGCCGACAGCTATGCGGTTCTGATTGCAGAAGAAAGCGACAAGCTGCTCGATGACGACCAGATCGTGCAGGAAGCCATAGAGGCGGTCGAGAACGACGGCATCGTGTTTCTCGACGAGGTCGACAAGATCTGCCGCAGCACGGCCGACGGCGGACGGCTCGGCGGTGACGTCAGCCGCGAAGGCGTGCAGCGCGACCTGCTGCCGCTGATCGAAGGCACGACGGTGTCAACCAAGCATGGGCCGGTCAAGACCGACCACATTCTGTTCATTGCATCGGGTGCCTTTCATGTTGCCAAGCCCGCCGACCTGCTGCCCGAGCTGCAAGGGCGCCTGCCGATCCGCGTCGAACTGAGGGCGCTGACACGCGAGGACTTCCGCCGCATCCTGACCGAACCTGAAGCAAGCCTGATCAAGCAGTACGTGGCGCTGATGGGCACCGAAGGCGTCGAGCTGAACTTCACCGACGATGCTATCGATGCGCTGGCCGATGTCGCTGTCAAGGTCAACGAAACGGTAGAGAACATCGGCGCGCGGCGCCTGCAGACGGTGATGGAGCGCGTGCTCGACCAGATTTCATTCGATGCATCGGACCGCTCCGGCGAGACGATAACGATCGATGCCGACTACGTGCAGGAAAATGTCGGCGATCTTGCCGACGACACGGATCTCTCAAAGTTCATCCTGTAACCGGTTTTCGCCGGGCGGGTCGATCAGCAGGCCGCAGCACATCGCGAACAATGTGCTGAGCGCCGTAGTGCGCAGCGGGTAGTCGACGACGGAATGGATGAGCAACAGCACGACGGCGATCGAGGCCGCCTGCGGCAGCAATGCATCCGCAGTGCGATCGTGACGGGAGAGCGGCCGACGCCAGACGGCCCGCAGCCTGACAGCGAACCAGGCCAGGAAGAGCAATGCCAAGATGCCACCCGGGAGTCCGGCTTCGAGCAGCAGTTCGGCATAATCGTTGTGTGCCCGGTTGACGTAGTTCGGTCCGACATCTCCATCGGCCTGGGCCGCTGCGTAGACCCGCCTGAATGAGCCGAGCCCGGTGCCGAACGGCATATTTTTGCCGGCAAGGGTGAGTGTTGCCTGGGTCAGGGCTATTCGTTGATTGGTGGCAAAGCCATTTGTAAAGCGCTGAAACGTGCGGTCGGCGGCCGGCCACGTAATGAACAGTACGGCGAGGCCTGCAACAAGGAGCGACCCGCTGACAGCGATCATCTTGGCGGGCCTGCGGCTCGTCCGTCGCCAACCCGCCGGGCGCGCTGCGAGAACCACGACCGCAACCGCCGCCAGGCCTGCCAGCACGAGCCCGGCGCGTGACTGCGTTGCAAGGATGGCAGCTATCAGAACCAGGCCGAAGGACAGCAGGCCGGCGAGTTCGGCCAGCGAGCGGTCGTGCATGGCAGTGTCACGTTTCAGCCGGCGCTGGGTGGCAAGCAGAAACGGTGCACCAAGCAGCAGCGCGACAGAGAGAAACGTCGCGAAGTGGTTGCGATTTGCAAACAGGCCGACGGCGGCACCGTCATTGGTGATGGCATAGAAGCGCAGCGGGCTCGACGGGCCCTGGGCAATCTGGGTGAGGCCGAGTAAGGCTGTCAGGCAGGCGATCAGGACGACAAGGCCGGCAAGCTGCCGCCGAGCGCTTTTCGAGCTGCAACTGACTGCCAGAAACACGCTGGCCGGTACGATCAGCGATGCAGCGGCAGCAGCCGTGGCATCGGGCACGAGCGAGAGTCCGGCCGGTGTTTGACCATGGCCGATCACGCTCTGCCAGGCATCGTCGAATGCACGAATAGCTGCAGCCCGCTGGTTCAGTAGCGTCAGTAAGAAGTCCGGCAAAGGCGCCAGCTGAATGAGCACGATCGCGGCCAGCAGGCCGAGCCAGCAAAGCGCCGGTGCAAGCCCTGCCGACCGTTGCGAAACCGCCGACAACCGCCAGAACGTGAGTGCGAGCAGTGGCACGGCGAGCAACTGAATGGCGACATCGCCGAGGAAACCGGCGTGCGTGCCACCACCGAGCACAAGTGACAGTGCAACAATTGCAAATAACAGCGCTGCCGTTCGAACCTGCAAGGCTCAGGGACTGACCGGCCGTGTGCCGGCTCGGCGATTGCGTGACATCAGGATGGCGCCGGTCAGTGCGCCGCCAAGGATGACCGTCGCGCTGGTCAGATCGGATAGTGCGCAACTTGGATTGTCACGCACGAGCACATTGCGCTGGTGGCCGACCGTTTCGATGCAGCCGTTCGGATGATTGATCCGGACATGGCCTGCTTCGTCTGTCGTGATGCGGGTGCCCGGTTCGACGGTCATTGAGCGCAAGGCACGCTGGCTCCGGCCGTCCCGTTCGATCGTGACGCCGCCCTCGATATGCGTCAGGACAGCAGCCTGTGTATGGGGCGCGGCAAGCAGTAGTGCTGCAGGCAGTGCCGCTCGAATCAATGTATCCCGCCAGGGCATGCGTTGCCTCCTTCGCGCGTCGGTACTGCAGCGCTCGGCGCCATGAAACCCAGCCTCGATCGTGCACTTTTTATGTGCAAATACAATATTCATTTTGTCTTATGGAGATATATTATGTCTAAATATCCAACAGAATTTCAGAGATTGCACCGATGAAATGCGGGTTTTGCGCATTGTTGCGAAAGAACTGTTGCTTCGATGGGTTCTGTATTACTCGATGATCCATACTAGACAAATGAGGTGCCTCATTCGTCGGAGCGGATGTTGTCGAGAGTAGCGCGTATGTTGTTTGGAAAATGGGTGCCGGCCGTCTTGATCGCGCTTTTGCTTGGTGCTTGCGCTGGTGGTGGTCCTGCATATGAGACTCGGTCCGGAGCGATGTCTTTTGCGACCGGTTCTGCAGCCGGCTCGAACCGGCTGGCGGACATTGCCGGGAACGGCACCGCGGCGCACTTGCCTGCTGCCCTGGCGATCGAGGCGGCCGCTCCGAAGTCTGCCGCTGCCTCGCCATATACGATCGGTCGTCACGATGTGCTTGCGATCTCGGTGTTCAAGGTGCCGGATCTCTCGAGGACGCTGCAGGTCTCCGAGGCGGGAACGATCAATTTTCCGCTGATCGGCGAGCGGGTGGCAGCAGGGCTGACTGCGCGGGAACTCGAGCGCGACTTGGCGCGGGCACTCGGCCGGAAGTATCTGGAAAGCCCGCAAGTCAGTGTCCTGGTCAAGCAGCACAACTCACAGCGCGTCACGATCGAAGGAGCTGTGAAGAAGCCCGGCGTTTACGCGATGCAGGGCGGCATGTCGCTGCTGCAATTGGTGGCACAGGCGCAGGGCTTCACAGATACCGCCGATGACATCCTGCTGGTCTTTCGCGAGCGCGGCGGCAAGCGAGTGGCGGCGCGCTTCGACATGAATGCGATCCGGCAGGGTGATCATCCGGACCCGCGCCTCGAAGCAGGCGATGTTGTGGTCGCCAACAGTTCGCGCGCCCGGCGCCTGTTCAACGACGTCATCAAGGCACTGCCGATCGCCGGCGTGTTCGCGCTGCTTTAATGGTTCGGACCCGACAATTGATTCCCAGCCAGCCCCTAAACCCTCCGTCATTCCCGCGCAGGCGGGACCCAAGCGGCCATCCGCCGGCACTGAGAAAGCGGAGAGGCACTTGGGTCCCCACCTGCGTGGGGATGACGACTGTGGCTGTGGCTTCGGCCGTGCAGAATTTGCCAGGACACCATTGCGCCTGCGCGGAAGCGACAGTGTGCTGGGCGAGGCGGGTGCTCGGAACAACAGCAACCAGTACACGGGACTAGCAGGTGGCACTGCACGCACAGCCTGCCGATGATCGCGGCCCGACCGGTCAGCTGGTTCCGGTTGTCCGTCATTCGACGGCATTGCCGGCAGCTGCACCGGAACCGATGGTCGTCTACGAGGAAATTTCGTCAGGCGCGGTGTTTGCAGCCAACATTCGTGCGCTCGTCAAGCTTGCGGCCCGGTATCGCTGGCTGATCTGTGCCGTGACCATGCTCGTCTTCGCATTCGGTACGGTTTACACGGCCATGCGCACGCCGCTCTATGTCGCGAGTGTTCGCCTGCAGATCGAACGCCAGGGCGATCAGATCATCGGCAGCGCCAGAAGCGCGCCGGCCGATCCGTTGCCGCACGGCTTCTTGCGTACGCAGTTCGAACTCCTGAAGAGCCGCTCGCTGGCCGAACGTGTCGCAGTGAAGCTCGATCTCGCCCACAGCACGGGATTTCTAGTTCCAAACGGCTGGTCCGTCGTCCGGCTCCTGCGCACCTTTCCAAGCAGCAGCGCTGCGCATGAGCCATCAGCCGGTCAGCGTCAGGACGCTGCCGGTGAGATCGTCGCCCGCAACGTTTCCGTGCGGCCGGTCGCCGGCTCACGGTTGGTCGATCTCACGTACAAGGACCCTGATCCGGCCCGCGCGCAACTGATCGCCAATACCTACGCTCGCGCCTTCATCAACGCCAGCATCGACAAGCGCCTCAAATCTGACGGCATCGCCCAGACATTCCTCAAGGAGCGGGTCGAAGAGCACAGAAGGCGCCTCGAAGCATCCGAGCGGGCGCTCGTGCAGTTTTCGGAAAGGGCGAAGCTCGGTGCGACGCGCGATGCAACGTCGATCGCCGAGGCCAACCTGGCGGCTGCCAATGAGGCGCTCGGGCGCCTTGCCCTCGAGCGTGTCGATGCCGAACAGCGCTGGCAGCAGGTGCGCCGGTCGAGCCACACCGATCTTGCCCAGTTCCTCGACCATGAGGTCATTCGCGATCTGCGCCGGCAGCGCAAGCAGCTGTCGAAGAGCTATGAGGAAATGCGCGAGACGTTCAAGCCGTCCTATCCAGCGATGCGCCAGATCGCGAACAAGGTCCGGGAGATCGACCGGCAACTCACCGCCGAGGTCGCCGCGATCAAATCGGCTCTAAGGGGCGCGCACGACATGGCCGTTGCCCGCGAAGGCGAAATGAAGGCGCGCATCGAAGAATTGCGCAAAAGGGTGCTTGAGCTGCAGAAGAGCGAGGTTCGCTACAACATCTTGCACCGGGAAACCGAGACCAACCGGCGAGTCTATGATGCGCTGCTCAAGCGGGCCAAGGAAATCGATGTCGCCGGGACGGCGGCGAGCAGCAACGTGTTCATCGTCGATCCCGCCCGCCGTCCGAAGCTGCCGTCGGAGCCGAACGTGGCTCGCGCCATGGCGCTCTCCCTGGCGTTCGGACTGGGGCTCGGGTTCGTGCTTGCCTGGGCCCATGCCAAGCTCGATGACCGGATTCATGACAGCGATGATGCCGAGGAGACGACCGGTCTTGTCATGCTCGGTGCCGTGCCTCTTGTCAAAGGCGACGGCCGGTTCGGCGAGGAACTGTTCGATCCTCGGTCCTTGACCTTGGAAGCCTACCGCTCGATTGCCAGCGCGCTCGAACTCTCAGGTTCCGTCGGCAGGCCGGCCTCGATCACAGTGACTAGCACCGGACCTGGTGAAGGAAAGTCGGCGACATCGTTTGCACTTGCCTGTCAGTTCGCAGGTCTCGGCCGCCAGGTGCTGCTGGTCGACGGCGACGTGCGCATGCCGAGCCTGCACAAGCGCTTCGGCGTCGACAACTCAGCCGGCCTGACGAGCTTTCTCGATGGGCAGGCTCTGCCTCGCGATCTGATCCAGCCAACCCCGATCGACAGGCTGGCGTTGCTGCCCTCGGGGCCTTTGCCGGCCAACGCGGTGAACCTGCTCGGCAACGGCAGATTGCACAATCTTATCGCGGTGGAGAGCCAGCATTTCGATCTGATCATCGTCGATGCACCGCCGCTGCTGGGGCTCGCCGATGCGCAGCTGATCGCCGACGCGACGGCTCAGACGCTGTTCGTGTGCGCGGCGGGCGATCAGCGCAAGGGGGCCGTCCGGAGAGCGCTTCGCCGCTTGCGCCTTTCCCGCGCGACGCTGGCCGGCGGCGTCTTGACGAAGCTCGTCGTCGGACGCGGTGATGAATACGGCTACAGCTACATGGCGCGTTATGCGCGAGCGCAAGAGGGCTGAGATGGATGGAGTGGCCGCGTACAAAGGCGGTGATCGTGTCGGGCGTCGGTGTGGGACTGATCTGGCTGGTCGTTTGGGGCAGCCTGCCCTCGGCGCTGGCACCGCTTGCACCGCGCCTGGCATTGACGATCCGCCCCGATCATCCGGCGGCACTGCAAGCGCTGGGCGAGCGCCTCATCGATCGGATCGCCGCGAGGCAAAATGGAGCCGGAGAATGGTCATCTCTTGCCGGCGACCACGCAATCGCCCTGCAGCAAATCGCGCGAGCGATCGCGCGACGGGACCCGCTCAACGCGGCGGCTTTGCGGTGGCTCGGCCTGACGGCTGATAACCGGGATGCGCAGCGCTCGCTGATGACAGCGGCCGTCGAACGCTCACGCCATGATCTGCCGGCGCTACTCTGGCTGCTCGATGATGCGCATCGCGAAGGAGCGGGTGGAGATGTTGTGCGCTTTGCCGATCTGGTGCTGCGCCTTCGGGATGATTTTGCCCCACAGATCTTCACGATACTGGCGGCGCACATGGAGTCGCCGCGGGATGGCGGCGACGCCATCGCCCGGCTGATCGAACGGTTCACCTGGCACCCGAATTGGCGGACCGCTTTCCTGCACGAGTTGCCGCGGCTGGCCCGCAATCCGGCAACGCCGCTCCGCGTTTTCCAGGCACTCGACAGGGCGAAGGAGCCCGCACCCCGGCACGTGGTCGTCGACTACCTCGACCTTCTCATTCGCAAGCAACATGTCGAGCTTGCCTATAACGCCTGGCTGCAACTGATGGTGGCGGACAGGCTTGGTGACGTTGCACTTCTCAACAACCCAGGGTTCGATCGCGCACCGGACGGCTCGCCGTTCGACTGGCGTCTGGCAGGCACGATAAACGGCTCGATCGCGCGCGCCAGGATGCCGCCGGGCAGGGGCGGCTATGGACTTCGCATCCGGCTTGATCCGGGACACGACGGCGCCATCGTGGCCGAACAGACCATCGTTTCGAGGCCGGGCCGATACCGGCTCGGCGGCTTCGTTCACGGCTGGATCGATGGTGTCGGGTTCCAATGGCAGATCGCCTGCCTCGGCGGCGGGCGACGCGTACTCGGGCGCAGCAGGATCTTCGGCAAGAGTGAGAATGGCGGCGCGCACTATGCGGTGACCTTCGAAGTGCCGGATGACGCTGACTGCCGGGGCCAGCGCCTGGAACTTGGTCATGCGCAACGCGTGCCCGGCGTCACTGCTCCAGGTCGCGAGATTTGGATCGGGCCGATCAAATTCAGCAAGCTCGGGACACACTGATCGCTCGAGATTGCCGGACAATCAGTCCTTCGCTGCATAAGGCGGCGGGATGAAATACGGCGGGTAAGGGCCGAACTTGGTCATGTCGACTTCGAGCAACGCCGGGCCATCGACGGCGATCGCCTCTCTGAGCTTCGGGCCCAGTTCATCGACCGTGCTGACCCGCCAGAACGGCAGACGGGCCAATGCGGCGAGGCCTTCGAGATCGGGACCGACCGGGTCGGCGGCGAAATGGCGGCCGCCGTAGAGCTGGTCCTGGATGTCCTTGATGACGCCATACCCCTGGTCGTTCATCACCATGATCACGACGTCGGCGTTTTCTTGCGCCGCCGTCCAAAGCTCGGTCATATTGAGGAAGAAGCCGCCGTCGCCGGTCATCGCGACGACCTTGCGATTACCTTCAGCGAGTGCCGCACCAATGCCCATCTGGTAACCCGGGCCGATCGCGGCGCCGACCGGGTAGATGTTCTGCTCGGGCTCGCTCAGCGGCAAGTAGCGGTTGCCCCAGGTCGAGTTCGAGATGGTAATGTCACGCACCCAGAGCGCGTCATCCGGCATGGCCTCGCGCACGATCGATGCGAAGTCGACATAGGGACCGAGTGTCGGCCGGTAGGCGGCATGCGCCGCCTCACGCGTCTTGGCAATGGTTGCCGGCCAGTCGGACTGGACCTGCATACGACCTTCGAGGCGGTCGGCCAGTGCGCCAAGCGCGGCGCCCGCTTCGCCGATGTGAAAGTGTTCCGCGGTATATGTGCGCCCGCAGGCTTCCGGGTCGATGTCGATATGGATACGCCGGGCCGGCAGCTTGAGCTGCAGATCGCGCGTTTCATGTCCGCGCATGCGTCCGCCGGCGACGATCATCAGGTCGACATCCTGATAGAGCGCCTCGACGGCCGGTGCGGCGTTGAACGAGCCGAGCGTCATGGCGTGGTCCTCCGGCACGACGGCACGGCCGTTGATCGAGGTGACCAGCCCGAAGCCCATGTCGAGCAGTCTCACTACCGGCTCGCGCGCGAACTTGGCACCCGTGCCACACCACAATAGAGGCCGCTTGGCAGATGCGGCCATCTCGGCGATATGGTCGAGGCTGGCCGGATCACCGGCGTCGGGCTTGGCAACCGGCAGGATGAGATTGTCGAGCTGGGTCGGACGCTCGATTGGTGCGCGCTGCACGTCGATCGGGATTTCGATACTGACCGGTCCCATCGGAGGCGACAAGGCCTCGGCCGCCGCCTTGAGCAGGATGCCGAAGGCCCGCTCCGGCGTCTGCACGCGGTACGCAGCCTTCGACACCGCTTTCAGCATGCCGAGCTGATTGGGGACGTCGTGCACGGCGCCATGTGCCCGGTCGAGATCGCCGGTTGCGGTCTGGCCGGCGAGATGCAGGACCGGGCTCGAGCCGAAGCGGCATTCGACCAATGCGCCTGGCGCATTGGCGGCGCCGGGACCGGTCGACGTGATGAAGCAGCCGAGACCCCGCCGGGCGCGGGCATAACCGTCCGCCATGTGGCCGGCGCCCATTTCGCCGCGGGCGCCGACCATGCGCACCGTATTGCGCCGGCCGAGCCCGTCTACCATCGGAATATTGTGGACCGAGACGACGCCGAACACGACCTCGATGCCGGCCTGGTGAATAAACTCAGCAACCAGATCGCCGACGTTGTACTTTGCCATGGCCTGCACCCCTTCGCGACGTTTCAGTCAATCGGCCAAGTATGAGGGCGTTCCCGTCGAATGCCAAACCAAGGGCTGATATTCCGCAGGTTCTGTCACCAAGCTTCTGATGATGGCGGGCAGCGACCAAATACAATTTTGCCGGATGGCAGCGGTTTGCTAGGTAGGCGGCATGCAGGGCACGCTCTGCCGTAAGCGGGTGGGGCGGCCAGGAACTGGAGTGGAGAGCGGACATGATGGACGATGAAGTTAGATGCCCAGTGGTTCACGGAGCCGGCAAAGGCACATCCAACCGGGACTGGTGGCCCAACCAGCTGAACCTCAGAATTCTTCACCAGCACTCAGCCCGGTCCAACCCGTTGGACCAGACCTTCAACTACGCTGAGGAATTCAAGACCCTCGACCTCGATGCCGTGCGCAAGGACATCTTCGCGCTGATGACGACGTCGCAGGACTGGTGGCCGGCCGACTATGGCCATTACGGGCCACTGTTCATCCGCATGGCATGGCACAGCGCGGGTACCTATCGCATCGGCGACGGGCGCGGCGGCGCCGGCACGGGCACGCAGCGCTTCGCGCCCCTCAACAGCTGGCCCGACAACGGCAACCTCGACAAGGCGCGCCATCTGCTCTGGCCGATCAAACAGAAGTATGGCCGCAAATTGTCGTGGGCCGACCTGATGATCTTTGCCGGCAACTGCGCGCTTGAATCGATGGGCTTTAAGACCTTCGGGTTTGCCGGCGGACGCGCGGATGTCTGGGAGCCTGAAGAGGACATTTACTGGGGCGCGGAAGATACCTGGCTCGGCGACAAGCGCTATAGCGGTGACCGCGACCTCGAAAACCCGCTCGCTGCCGTGCAGATGGGCCTGATCTACGTCAACCCCGAAGGTCCGAACGGCAATCCAGACCCGGTTGCGGCCGGCCGCGACATTCGCGAGACCTTCGCGCGCATGGCGATGAACGACGAGGAAACCGTCGCGCTCACCGCCGGCGGCCACACGTTCGGCAAGGCACATGGCGCCGGCGATGCAGCCCTTGTCGGGCCGGAGCCCGAGGGTGCGCCGATCGAGCAGCAGGGCCTCGGCTGGAAGAGCACGCACGGCAGCGGCGTTGCCGGCGACGCGATCACCAGCGGCATCGAAGGCGCCTGGACCAACAATCCGACCAAGTGGGACAACGGCTATTTCGACAATCTGTTCGGCTATGAATGGGAAGTGACCAAGAGCCCGGCCGGTGCCCATCAATGGGTGCCGAAGGACGGCGCCGGCAGCGATGCGGTGCCCGATGCCTTCGATACCGCGAAACGCCATCAGCCGATGATGACGACGGCCGACATGGCGATGCGCATGGACCCGATCTACGAGCCGATCTCGCGGCGTTTCCATGAGAACCCGGATCAGCTCGCCGACGCGTTCGCCCGCGCCTGGTTCAAGCTCACGCACCGCGACATGGGGCCCCGTGCGCGGTATCTCGGCAAGGAAGTGCCATCGGAAGAACTGATCTGGCAGGATCCCATTCCGGCAGCCTCATCGCCGGTGATCGACGCCAAGGATATCGCCAACCTCAAGGCCGAGATCAATGGTTCGGGCCTGACGGTCTCGCAGCTGGTCTCGACCGCCTGGGCTTCGGCTTCGACCTTCCGCGGTTCCGACATGCGCGGTGGTGCCAACGGAGCACGCATCCGTCTCGCGCCGCAGAAGGACTGGCAGGTCAACCAGCCTGATCAGCTGGCCGGCGTACTCAAGACACTCGAAGGCATCCAGGCCAAGTTCAACGGCGCACAGTCCGGCGGGAAGCAGGTTTCACTTGCCGACGTGATCGTGCTTGGCGGTTGTGCGGCGATCGAGCAGGCCGCGAAGAAGGCGGGCCACGACGTGACCGTGCCCTTTACGCCCGGCCGTGCGGATGCCTCGCAGGATCAGACGGACGTCGATTCGTTTGCCGTGCTCGAACCGGTTGCCGACGGCTTCCGCAACTTCCTCAAGTCGAAGTTTGCGGTGTCCGGCGAAGAACTGCTCGTCGACCGGGCGCAGCTTTTGACGCTGACCTCGCCGGAGATGACGGTTCTGGTGGGTGGCCTCAGGGTTCTGGGCGCCAACACGGACCAATCCAAGCACGGTGTCTTCACGAAACGGCCCGAGACCTTGAGCAACGACTTCTTCGTCAACCTGCTCGACATGTCGACGACCTGGCAGGCGACGTCGGATGACGACGAAGTGTTCGAAGGTCGCGACCGGGTGAGCGGTGATCTCAAATGGACGGGCACGCGCGTCGACCTGATCTTCGGCTCGAACTCGCAGTTGCGTTCCCTCGCCGAAGTCTACGGCTGTGCGGATTCGGAAGGTAAGTTCGTCGCGGACTTCGTCGCGGCCTGGGACAAGGTCATGAACCTCGACCGTTTCGATCTGGCCTGATTGGGGTCACCATCTGCCGGTGTTGGCCTGGGTGAAATACCGGGCTACGCCGGCAGGGGTGCAATTCGCAGCCGGGCGTTGGGTGCTGTCTATATCCGGCAGGGCCGCGAGCGACCGGACCGTCGTTCGCCACACACCCTAACCCTCTCCCCGTACGCGCCGAAGTGGCGCTACAGGGAGAGGGAACTCGATCCGTCGTGTTACCAGCGGCGGTGCAAGGTAGCGCGGCCGGGTTCCCTCTCCCCGTACTTTACGAGGAGAGGGTTAGGGTGAGGGGCAAACGACGGTCCGGTCGCTCGCGGCCCATCGAATGCCCCCCGCCAACAGACAAGGACACCATGACCATTAGCCAGGAAAACTATGACATCGTCGTCGTAGGTGGCGGCAATGCGGCGTTGTGTGCAGCGATGACGGCGGCCGAAGTAGGCGCCCGGGTGCTGCTCCTTGAGAGTGCGCCGAAGGCCTACCGAGGTGGCAATTCGCGCCATACCCGCAACTTCCGCTGCATGCACCGCGAACCGATGTCGGTGCTGACCGAGCGCTATGAGGAGGAGGAATACTTCCAGGATCTGCTCAAGGTGACAGCCGGCAAGACGGACGAGAAACTGGCGCGGCTGGTCATCGGTTCATCCGAAGCCTGTCTGCCCTGGATGCAGGAGCGCGGCGTCAGGTTTCAGCCGTCGCTGTCGGGCACGCTGTCGCTGTCGCGCACCAACGCCTTTTTCCTCGGGGGCGGCAAGGCACTGGTCAATGCCTATTACCGCACGGCCGAGAGGCTCGGCGTCGAGGTTCGTTATGAGGCCGAGGTCAAGCACCTCGAACTCGATGGCGACCGGATCGCCGGTGTCGAATTCACATACCAGGGCGCAACGCACCGGCTGAGCCCGAAGGCGGTGGTCGTCGCATCCGGCGGTTTTCAGGGTGACATCGACTGGCTGGCGCGGGCCTGGGGGCCGGCGGCGCGGAATTTCCTGATCCGCGGTACGCCTTACAATCGCGGTGTCGTGCTCAACGATCTGCTCGAGCAAGGTGCGCTTGCCGTCGGCGATCCGACGCAGTGCCATGCCGTCGCGATCGACGGTCGGGCGCCGAAATTCGACGGTGGTATCGTCACGCGCCTAGATTGCGTCGTCTATTCGGTCGTCGTCAATAAACACGGCCGCCGATTTTACGACGAAGGCGAAGACGTCTGGCCGAAGCGTTATGCAATCTGGGGGCGCCTCGTTGCCGCCGAACCCGACCAGGTCGCTTATTCGATCATCGATTCGAAATCCATCAACCTGTTCATGCCGTCGGTCTTCCCGCCGATCAAGGCCGACACGATCGAGGAACTGGCCGAGAAAATGGATCTGCCGCCGGCCGACGTGCGCCGGACGATCGATGAGTTCAATGCCGCCTGCGGTGATGTGGGCAACTTTCATCCGACCGAACTCGATGGCGTCTCGACCCACGGCCTCGAGCCGCCGAAGACCAACTGGGCGCGGCCGATCACCGATCCGCCGTTCTATGGATACAGCCTGCGGCCGGGTGTGACCTTCACCTATCTCGGCTTCAAGGTCGACGAAAATGCCCAGACCTGGACGGCGGCAGGTCCGATCCGGAACCTGTGGGCGGCTGGCGAAACGATGGCCGGTTCGATCCTCGGGCAGGGCTATCTCGCGGGCTTCGGCATGACGATCGGCACCGTGTTCGGGCGCATCGCCGGCAGGGAGGCTGCGGCCTATGCAAACTGAACTTTATCAAGAAGCGCACCGTCAGATCGAGATCTGCAACGCCTGCCGCTATTGCGAAGGCTATTGTTCGGTATTTCCGGCGATCAACCGGCAACGCGCGTTTTCGGACGGGGATGTCACGCAGTTTGCCAACCTCTGCCACAACTGCCGCAGCTGTTATTATGCCTGCCAGTTCACCGAGCCGCATGAATTCGCGCTCAACCTGCCGAAGGTGCTGGCCGAGGTCCGCCACGAGAGCTGGCAGACTTACGCCTACCCGCGCTGGTTCGCCCATGCCTTTCAGGAAAGCGGTGCGGCCATCGCCGTTGCGACCGTGATCGGGTTTGCATTGCTGTTCTGGGCGATCAAGGCGATCGGTGGCAGCGCCGGGGCGGATGGCTTCTATGCCGCGCTCTCGCACAATGCGATGATCGCAATCTTCATTCCGGCATTCGTGTTGCCGCTGCTCAGCCTGTTCGTCGGGCTCAGGAGCTACTGGCGGGCGGTTGATGGCCAGCCGGTGAGGCTTGGTGATCTTATCAGCGCTTTTACATCAGCTGCCACGATGAAGAACCTCGACGGCGGCCACGGCGATGGTTGCAACTTCGAAGATGAGGACCGGTTTTCGAATACGAGGCGTTGGTACCACCAGATGGTGATGCACGGCTTTTTGCTGTGCTTCGCTGCGACTTGCGTTGGCACGTTCATGCATTACGCCCTTGCCATGCCTGCGCCGTACGGGCTCTGGAGTGTGCCCAAACTTCTCGGCATTCCCGGCGGGCTTTTGATGGTCGTTGGTACGCTCGCCATGGCCGGGCTCAAACTTCGTTCTGACCGGGGCCTGGCAGACGTGCGGGCTTGGGGCGGGGAGATGGGGTTCATACTGCTGTTGTTCTTTGTCGCCGCCTCGGGTCTTGTCCTCTACGGCCTCGGCGCGAGCAGCTATATGCCGGCGCTATTGGCGCTGCATCTCGGCTCGGTGCTGGCGTTCTTTTTGCTGGCGCCCTTTTCGAAGATGGCGCACGGCTTTTACCGCCTTGCAGCACTCACACGCGAAGCGCAAATGCGACGGTAGAAGCCGTCGGGCCTCAATAAGCGCGGACGTAAATCTCACCGCGCATGATGAGGCGCGCGCTGCGCACCGAGCCGGCCTTGGCGACGCGGAACTGATCGCCGTCGCCGTGTGTTTCGATAGTCAGCCTCAACTCGCCGGAGGGGTGCTCGATCGACACTTCGGTTGTGCCGTCGGGAGAAGGTGGGACTATGTCTGCTGCAATCGTTTCGGGATGGCGGCAGAGGCTTGCCACGCAAACGCCGCCGGTGAAGGCGAAGGTCGGATGCTGCGAATAGGGCGTGAAATAGCGCGCGCTAACGGTGCCGCCGCGCGTCGGCTCGGCGAGCAGGCCGACTTTGGGGATGACCTTGGCGCTGCAATCGCCAAGGCCCATGCGGTGGCCCGCCTCGACACGCATCTTCTCGAGCTTTGACATCAGTTCAGCATCTTGATCCAGTGGCACTTCGTTCGGGATCGCCACGCCAAGATCACCGGCGCGTGCCCACATCATCGGCACCGCACTGTCGATCAGAGTCACCGGGCAGCCATCGATCTCTTCGACTGCTTTGCCGGTCGGAAGCAGGCCTGAGGTCTTAGCACCGGCCGGGTCGACGAAACTGACGAGCACGGGTGCCGCTGGCAGGGCGACGCCGCCGATCGTCGTATCGCCGGCATAGGTCACGACACCGCCCGGCGTCTGGACGACGGACTGCGCGCGCACGCCGGTATTGACGTTGACGATGTCGACCACCGTTTCCGGATCGCCAGCCTTGACGAGGCCCATCTCAATCGCGGCCGGCCCGACTGCGACCAGCATGTTGCCGCAGTTCGGCGAATAGTCGACGCGGCTCTCCTCCGGCACGACCTGGGCGAACAGATACTGCACGACGCCGTCTTCGATCGAGAGGATGGCGACCTTGTTGGTGACCGAGGCGGTGCCGCCGACGCCGTCGGGTTGCGGCGGCCCGCAGCGGCCCATGACGTCGAGCAGGATCTCGGAGATCTTGTCGCGATCAGCCGGCAGGTCGGCTGCCTTGAAGAACGGGCCGCGTGACGTGCCGCCGCGCATGAACAGGCATGGAATGGCTACTTGCTGTGTCATTTTCTCATGCCCTTTCAGTTGGTCCGGCGTGGTTGCCTTCTGTCAGCTCAGTTCGTACCGCGTAAGCCGAATGCCGTCAAAACCTCACCGGCACGCAGCATCCTGGACGAGGAATGGCCAACGCCGCGCGCTTCCACGAGGCGCCAATTGAACCTGAGGCCGCGCTGCCTTGCAATCTGCCGGGCCGCCCGGAAGACATTGAGGCCGCGTTCATAGCGCGTGCGCCCCTGGCGCATGGCGGCATCGTTACTGACCAGCAGTTTGCTGCCGGTATCGGCGGTGCCGAGGTAGATCGTGATTGGCAATTGCAGATAGTTGGCGAGCAGGCGGAACTTCTCAGCCGACGGCAATTCTCCGCCGAAGCCGTAGGGCATCTTTTCCTCGAGGCTCGGCATGACATGCACGGAGGGATTGGCGATCACGATGCGGGTTGCATCGGCCGGCGGTGAGTAGGCGGCGATGCGCGAGAGAAACTGGGCACCGGCCGAGTGGCCGAACAGAATGTAAGGGGCATTCGGCCGGCCTTCGGTCTCCCGTGCCCAGCCGATCAGGTCGGCGAGCACCGGTCCGGTCCATTCGCTGCGCGGCTGCAGCCGGCGGCGGCGTATGACACCTGCACGGTGATAGCGCCAGTTCGGGAAGCGTTCGCGATCGAGCTCGGGGGCGAAGACCTGCAGGCAGGCGCGATCGGCAACTGTCCGGGCGCGGTCGCGATAGTCCTCGGCGTTACGGTTGTAGCCGGCAAAGACGAAGAGCAGTGTCGGATCCGGGCATGTCGAGGGCCGGTACATGTAGACCATGATGTCCTTGTCCCCAATCCGGGCGACCTTCCGTGCCGGACTGGCTTCTCGGGCGGTTGCCCAGTTGGCGAACGCCAGGCAGAGAAGCAAAAATGCGGTCAGGACACGGGTCATTCGTTGCCCAAGGGCTTGTTGACAATTGATACGCAAGAGCACCTCTTGACACCCGCTTGCCCCTCACCCCAACCCTTTCCCCGTGAAGTACGGGGAGAGGGTGAGGGGCAAGGGCAGTTGCAATCTGATTCCTGACTAACAATTGTCAACAGGCACGAGACGAGTAGTTCTGCCATTAGCGGCGAAGCTGGTGATTGTGCGGCGATACCGCAACCTTCGTCACTCGTCCTGCTCGTGGGCAGCGATCGCGGCAAACAACGAAATGATGCTCTTCCCCGACTGGCGCCCAGTAGATGGAGCATCGGCTGTGTCATTCGGGTTCTCGCGGGCTGGCGAAAATGGCAGACGCTCGATCGTACCGCCTGCCCGACGGTAGGCAATGCGGCGCTGGCCGTTATGCCATTCGATCCAGGCAGCGCTGCCACCGTCGGCAATGTGCTTGTTGAGAACCGCTGTCTTGCCGCGATTGGTGATGAGCACGATGCTCGAAACGGGTGCCGCGGCAAGCACGGTGCGTGCCATTGCATTGTCGCTTGCAACGATGATCCTGCGGGCGCCCGATCGTGCGACAACCTCGACGGCGGCCTTGTATTCCTCGGCATCTGCGCCGTCGATGGGATCGGCAATCACTGCAACATCGAGCCGGTCAACCTGCAGGCCGCGGCGCAGCGCGCCGGCTGGCGACATGGTGGTGATCAGGGCTTCGACGTCTGGCTGCAACATCAAGAGGCGGGCCGCCTTGCGTTTCTCGTCGGCTGAAAACTCACAACGTCTGGCGTTCAAAAAAGCCGTATTGCGGATTACCAGGCCGACGGAGACAGCGCGGGCGCGCAGGCGCTCGTCGAGATCACGGGCGATCACGGCCGTGCGCTTGTCGCCCAACACCAGCATGGTCGTCAGCCGGCTGCTGCCTTTGGCATCGTAGATCATGTCGAGCATTGCACCGCCGACATCGCGCGGCGTGCCATGGCGCGGCCAGGTGTGCATGCAAAGGCCCGGTCGTGCGTTCACCTCGATGACGCCGCCACTCACGTCCCGGTAAGAGCGTGTGATGTCGGTGGTGACAAAGTCGATGCCGGCAACGTCAAGACCGACGGCCTGGGCGGCGCGAACAGCCATTGCCTTGTTGTCGGGGTGGACTTGATCCGTGATGTCGACTGGGGAACCGCCGATCGAAACGTTTGCAACCGTGCGGAGGGGAATGGATTTGCCGGCTTCAAGAACATCGCCGAGGCCATAGCCTTGATGGTTGAGCGTTTGGCTTACCTCATCGTCAACGACGAGGGGAAACATCCGAAAGCCGTCACGGAACGGGTCGTCGTTGAGGCGATCGATCAGCTTTGCAATCGTCGAGCGGCCGTCGCCGGTCACGGACGGCGGCACGCGCGTCAGGGCTGCAACAAAACGTCCGCCGATCACCAGAAGTCTGTAATCCTGGCCCGGCAAGAAGGTCTCGATGATTGCATCGGGGGATCTGCCGCCAATATTGCGGTAGGCTGAGCGCACTTCCTTGAAGGTGCGAATGTCGACGGTGACGCCGCCGCCCATGCGGCCTTTCGTCGGCTTCAGGACGACAGGGAAGCCAAGCTGCCCGGCGGCTGCCTCGGCCTCCTTGAGGCTCCGGACGCGAAACTGTCGGGGGACCGGCAGGCCGAGTTCAGAAAGCCTCAGGTTGGTGCGACGCTTGTTGATCGACAGGCGGGCTGCGGCATAGCTCGTCGCGTCGCTGGTCGATGCGCAGATCCGGCGCTGTGCCGCACCATGGCCGAGACGCAGGTAGGAGTTGCCAAGGAATTTTACCGGGATGTCGCGCTGATGGGCGGCACGCATGACGACCGCCGTCGTCGGCGACAGTCGCTTGCCCCGGGCATCCTTGATGAGTGCAGCGAGCGCCTTGTCGAAGGCGCGCGACCGGTCGCCGCCGGTATCTGCCGTGAGAATGTCGTTGAAGCCGATCAGGGCTGCTGCAGCCGCGCGCTTCGAGGTCACGGGATAGCGCGTTTCCCAAACCAGCCTGATCGTATTGCGCGTCTCGCCAGGCAGGATTTCCGCGTAGGTCGTCTGTGTCAGGCAGTGACGCGCCGATATCGCACAGGCCTCGACCGATAGGATGGCCTCGAACAAGGCCTCCAGAGCCGGAACACCATGGAATGATTGCAGGCGATGGCTGAAATCGGCTGGCCGGAAGCGGATCGGCAGCAGCGTCGGCAGTGCCAGGAACCGTTCCTCGAAGCGTTCGGCAAAGCCGTCGTCGAGCATTGCGGTCGACGATGTCGCGAACCGGCCCAGATCATACTCCTGGCAGATCACGGTTGCCGAATGATACCGGTTGATGCCGTGCAGGGTGGAGCTTGAAAGCAGGCGCACGGGAACCGACCGGCGAACTTCGGCAGCAACGTATGGTCGTTCGTTGACGTGGCTCAAGCTCATGGTCTCAATTCTCCCGCATGCCGAGCGTGAACAGCCGCACGATGGGGGCCGTCAGATACTCGAAGAAAGTACGTTCACCGGTCTTGATGAAAATGTCCGCGCCCATGCCGGCGACGATCTCGAGGTTCTGCGCCGTGACGGAAGCTTTGCGCAGGTGAACGCGCACGCTGTAGTAGGGCTTGCCCGTGTGGGGATCGACCAGGCGGTCGGCGGAAACGGTTTTGAGTTCACCGTCGATGGGCCGTGGATTGCGGCGGCTGAGCGAGGTCATGACGACGTGGACCGGCAGACCGGCGCGGACCTCGTCGATGTCCTCGGGGCGCACGCGACCTTCGACGACGAGGATGTCGCTGCTTGGCACGATTTCCATCAGCAGTTGGCCCGGCTGCACGACGCCGTCCATCGTGTGCACGGTGGAATTGACGACGACGCCGTCGACGGGCGAGCGGATGACGGTGCGGCCGAGCACGTCGCTTGCCTGGGTCAGCTTGAGCTGCAACTCGCGGTACTTCGCCTGCTGGATGGCGAGTGCTTCGGCCACTTCGGCGGCGCCGGTCGAGCGCAGACGGGCCAGTTCCAGCTTGAGACCTTCGATCTGCTCGTGCGCGCTCGAAATTTTGGTGCGCAATTCGACGATTTCAGCGGCGACCCGGGTCTTGTCCTTGCGCAATCTCATCATGTCGCGCCGCTTGATGCGACGGCGTTCGTAGAACTTTTCGAGTTCGGCGAGGTACTTTTCCATCATCTCCAATTCGGGCAGCGCTGCCTCGAGCAGCTTTTCATAGCCCGCGATGATCTGATTTTTGCGCGCTATGCGTTGCTCGATGATTTGTGAGCTTTCGACGAACAGGCGGCGGCGGCTCGCGAACACTTCATGCTGACCGCGCATGGCCGATTGGGCCGCGGGACCGCCTCCCAGCAATTCAGGTGGAAAGGTGATCTCCGTCGCGCTCTGCTGTTCGGCCTTGAGCCGGGCGATGATGGCAGCGGTCTCGAGACTTTGAACCTTCAGACGGGAGGCCTCTGTCTCGGATGCCACCGGGCGAAGGCGAACAAGTTCCTGGCCGGAACTGACCGTATCTCCGTCGCGGGCGAGGATCTGGTCGACGATGCCGCCTTCGAGGTGCTGGATCTTTTTGCGGTACGATTCAGACGTGACGATGCCCGGCGCGACGACGGCGCTCGCGAGCGGCGCGCTGAGCGACCAGGCAGCCATTACCCCCAGAAATAGCAGTATGGCGCCGAAGCCTGCAAAGACCGTTCTTGCGGGAAACGGTGGCTGTGCCGTCAGGACATCGTCGCGCTGGGGAACATCGAGCGCGCGAGGGCCGTTCTGAATGATGATCGCCCGGCTCATTCGGCGTTCTCCGACAGCAAGGCCTGCGGCCGGCCAACCTTCCTCGAACGCGAACGCTTTGGCTCAGCAGCAAGTTTTCGGACCTCGTCAGGATCGGTCAATATGCGCGGCTTTGAGGCGCCGAAGTTCAAGACTTTGTCGGCAAGTGCGACGAGGTCGGCAGACTGCGAGGCCAGAATGATGATCGAGCCTTGTTGCTTCAGGCTTTGCAGTGCATTGACGAGATGTTCGCGGGCCGACTTGTCAAGGGTCGATTCCGGCTCATCGAGGATGATCAGCGGACGGGATTGATAGAACGTCCGGGCAAGTGCCAGGCATTTGAGTTCGCCGGTCGAAAGCGCCGGCGTGGTCGGATCGAGATACGTTTCGTAGCCGTCCGGCAGTGCACTGATCCGGTCGTGAATGCCGATCAGTTTCGCGGCAGTCGTCAGATCCTCGAAAAAGTCCGGCTCTCGCATGCCGGTGATGTTGTCGGCGATGGTGCCGGGAAACAATGCCAGATCGTGGGCGAGATAGCCGATCAGTTCGGCTTTCTGCGGTTCCGGCATGGCCGAAAGGTCGAGATCGCCGTAGTGAATGGTGCCCGTGCGCGGGGGCATGAAACCGCTTGCCAGGCGCGTGAACGTGGTCTTGCCCGAAGCCATCGGCCCGATCACGGCGAGCACGTCGCCGGGCTGGACGACGAGATCGAGACGGCGGAACAGGAGGTGCGGGCTGTCGCTGTAGCGATGGCCGAGGTCCGTGATCGTTAGATCCTGAAGCCCGCCGGACATGTGCTGCAAGGTTTCCGCCGGCTTCGATCGCCCGAAGCTGTTGCGCAGGCGTCGGTAAGCAGCGCGTGCGATCACGAGATTGGACCAGCGCGCCATTGCCTGACGGAACGACGTGACGGCGAGGCGACCGATGATGACGCTTGCGATCACGGCACCGATGCTGATCGTGCCGGCAATCACCAGCCAGACGCCGCAGGCATAGCCGGCAATGCGCGCACCGGATTCAACGAAGCGCATCAGACGGGCATAGATCGTGTTGGTCGTCTTGGTCTCGAGGTTGCGGTCGAGCCGCTCGGCAGCGTCGGCATGCCAGCGCCAGGACATGCGCTCGGCCAGGTTCAAGGCGCCGACCGCAGCAGCGTTGCGCTCGGCGAACGTCAAGCTGTCGCCGCTGCCTGCTGTAAGCCTGGTCGCTTCGGCGCGGGTGCCGCGCGTCGAGAATTCCTGGGCGATGCCGAGCAAGAGCAGCAGCAGGACGGCGACGATCGGTATCATGCCGATCAGTGGGTGGATGAGGAAGGCGATGATCAAAAACAATGGCGACCAGATCACATCGATCCAGGCCAGGATGGCGCCGCCCGAGACGAAGCCGCGAACAATTGCGAGATCGCGCAGCGACTTGGTCGGGCTGCGCCCGGTCTGATCCGACAGTCCAAGTGCGAGCAGTTTGCGACCGAAGCCCTTCTCGATCCAAACGCCCCAACGCATGAGCAGCCGGCGCCTGACGATATCGACCGCGGTTGCTGCGATCAGCGCCGAGAAGACGATGATCGTGAGCAGGATCAGCGTTTCAACGCTGCGGCTGCCGACGACCCGGTCGAGCATCTGGAAGATGTAAAGCGGGATGGCCAGCTTGAGAATATTGAAGCAGCCGCTCAGAACGAATACAGCGACCAGCCCGGGATAGGAGCGCCGCCAGGCATATCTAATCTCGGCGGCGCCATCTCGAGCGGTACTTTTGGTTCGCTGGATCATACTCGTTGGCACATTGCGCTTTCATGCGTGTTACTTGGATGAAACGAACGCATGGGCCGCGTCGTAATTGTGCAGCACATTGAGCTCCGGCCTCCGGAGCAGTCTTCTGGCAGCGAGGTTCGGCATCAGTTCTGCCGCCATTTCGTCGTGCTCGTCGATCTGATCCGAGGTTTGTTCGTCGACCTCGGCGGGCTGCAGGATGTGGTTCAGGATGCCCTCCTGCAGCGCGATCGGTGAATGGCACGCGCAGCCGATGGAGCGGGTGGCTTCGCGCATGGCAAGCGGTGAGCGGGTCAGTTGGCCGCTGAGCGCCAGTACATTGTGGTCAATGCTGCGCAACTCTTCGACGCCGGCGCGTGCGCCCAATGCGTCGTAAGCTGCAAATACGACACCGAGGATATGCTGGCGCAGGCGCTCGGAGCGCAGCACGGCGGCGGTTTCCTCGTGCTGAAGGCCGTCGGCAATTTCAACGACCGCCACGTCGCATTTCTTGTGCGCGGCATGAGCCATGAGATCGAAGATGCCCGCCTCGATGGCATCCGGATCAGCCAGATAAGTGCTGGCAAAGCCGGCGTCCGTGAAATCGAGCACCATGTGTGCGCCCATATCGAGCATATGCCAGAGGTCGCCGCCGGCACCGGTTCCGGTCGCCTTGATGCCGGCCACTTTCAATCCAGCGGCAGTGAAACCGCGCACGAGGGAGGCCGCCGTAAACGTCTTGCCGGCATTCATCGCAGTGCCGGCAACCAGCACCGTTGGCACCAGCGCGCTGCGGTTGGCTGCGGGGACGCGAAAATCTGTCAAGTTCAATGGCTGGCCGTGACTATCGCCGATCAGTCCAACTGGAATGATGCGGGTCGGCTGGATCATGCGGTCGTGGCGGGCGATCTCGTGCGCGGCAATGCCGCCGGCGGCGACCAGGTCGCAACCGCTCAGGTCCTCGCCGACAATCGCCTCGAATTGGTCGGGCGCGTAGCGGTTGCCGTAACTCACGATGATTTCGTCGCCCGGCACCATGCGCGCACGGCGCCCGCTCGGCAGTTCGATGCGCTGGTGTTTGCCGATCTCGTCGACGGTAGCCAGAACCAAGTCACCGGCCTTGGGTCTCGCATCACGGCTGATCAGCGTCTGCATAGCGCTGACTGGTACGCGCCTGGTCGTAAATGCCCGTTTGGCTGCCGTGATGCGGCGACGCTTTAGATTGGTGATCACCTTGGTACGCTCCAACTGCTCGATGTCCACAGGAAGATCTGCCCGCTGCCCCTTAATCGGCAATCGAAGCAAATTATGCTCGCCGTCTTTACTATTGGGCAATGATTGGCGTGCCGACCGATAATGTATCAAACAGTTAATTCACGTCGGTACGTGCAAATCTTTTATTCCGAGGAGTTAGAAAGCCTAAAGCCTACGCTCCTTTTTAGTTGAATTATAGAGGCGGGTAGAACTCACAGGTTGTAAGTTGGGTAGGTGGCGCTGGTGCTTGTGATGATGCAACGCGATCGCCGGCATCATCCGGCCGCGGCCCCGCAATCGGCATCCTGCAGGAGCTGTCGCCGATCAGATCATTTCAAGACGACGCATCTTCGACCATGCGCCGGATATGATCAGCCTCGTAGTTCTCGCCGACCGACATGGCACAGATTCGCGAAAGGTGCACAAAGGGCAGGCCCGTTTCACCGGCCCAGGCATTGAACTGTTCCTGGATCCGGGAAAGGTCGCGTTTCGATTTGGGCGCTTCGGCAATGTCGAGGCCGGCATCGCGCAGGCATATCACGACATCCTTGGACGTGACGAAGCCGTCCCAACCGAGGTAGCGCAGCAGCATCTGGCCGCTGTTGCCGCCGAGACGGTTGCCGCGCTTGGCGAGCAGGTCGAGCAGGCCGACCTCGTCAGTCGACGGCCAACCGGCGAGGAACTTTGCGAAACTGCCATGCTCTTTCGAGATCTCCGCGACGAACCGAGCGTTCTCGCGGACCGACATGATCTTCGCGCCATTGCGTACGATCCGGGTATCCTTGGTGAGCCCGTCCCAGTATTCGTCCGGCTGGATCAGCAGGCGCGGCGCCTCGAAGCCGAGGAAAGCCTCTTCGAAACCCGGCCACTTTTTCTCGATCACGCTCCAGGCAAAGCCCGCACAAAACACCCGCTTGGTCATTTCAGCCAACACGCGGTCGTCCGTTACTTTGGCAAGTGCTTTCGGATTGGGCTTTGGCGGCAGTAGGCCTGCCAATGCCTTGGCGCCGCCCTTGCGCATTTCGGCGCGCGCACGAATGGCCTTGAATGCGGTCATGTCCAACAACGTCCTGTTCATGCTCCGGGGCCAACCGTACAGACATTTGCGCCCCTGGTCATCCGGCCAAACAAAAAGGGCGGTGCCAAGCAGCACCACCCTGATCGGTTACAATCCTGTTGCTCGTCTTAGCCTGCGGCCTTTTCCAAAGTGAACGGGTCGTTTCCCGAAGCGGTTCCGGTATCACTGGTTTCGGCCTCGCCAGCTTCCGCAAGGTCATGCCCGAGTTCCAGCCAGGCCTCCGGCGTGTCGCGTAGGTTCGAGGCCATGGCCCTGCGGATCGCCCGAGCGTTGTGCAGGAGGAGGGTCCTTTCCGAATCGAGCTGGCCTTCGCCGCTGGCTTGCTCGAGATTCTCGATCATTTGGTCGAACAGGATCTCATAGGGACCGTTCGGCAACAACATCAGCACCGGCCAGTTCTGTGTGATCTCGTTGCGGGCATCGAGCAGCATCTGGCGCTGCCAGGAGGCATCAGGCCCGGCCAGTCTCGAAATGATGGCATTGTAGGCTCCGTCGATGCGCTCTTCGGCCTGCTTGTCGCGCTGGCGCAGATTGCGCTCGAGTAGCGAATTGACAATGCGCTGTTCCTTGAATGATTGCGCCATACCCAACACCTGCCCGAAGGTGGGGCCGACGAGCCCGAGATAGATGTTTGCATCTATGCGGAGCGACTGGATCATTTCGACAAGGAAACGCTGGCGAAGATCGGCTTGCTGCTCGGCACTGGCGCCGCCCTCGGCCTCGGCGGCAGCCGGCGCGTGATCACGACCGACGTCGCTGGTGATCTGCTTCGGCGAATCTTCCGTCAGATAACCGCCGTCGACCGGTCGCCGGGAGGGTGCCGCCAGCTGTGTGCGCCCGTAGGTCAGCCGGCGGCCCTGTTTCGGGAATTCCGCCGACAGTGTTGCAAGCGTCCGATAAAACTCCTTGTGCACGTAGAACCGGTCGCGCTCGTCCTTGCGCTGGTCGCGCTGCACATAGTCGAGCGTCGCGCCTGCATTGAGCGAGCGCTGCACGATCGGCCGGTCGTCGGAGGGTACTTCCGTCATGTAGATTTCGGACGTGAACCCGTTCTTGTCCGAGATCGGGTGCATGTGGCCGAGCACGATGTCGGCGTGATCGCTGACGTATGGCTGCAGGGCGACGGTCACGATCTTGCGCAGTTCGGCGAGGCGCACCTTGCCCTTGTCGCTCTCGAACGCATTCTTGGCGACCTGGTTCAGGAATTCGAGCAGTTCGCTGCGCACGTAGTAGCGATGGTCGATGTTTTCGTCGCTGCGCACCGCACCGATCGTGGCGCCGGCATTCAGCACCTTCAGGACCCGCTGGCGCGAGCCGGGTTCGGCATCAGACATCCTTGCTTCGTGCGTCCAGCCGGCATCGAGGTAGTCCGGCGGGTTGCCGCGGATTGGCTGGATCGCGTCGATCGCGTGCATGGCGTTTTCGAACTTGTCGGGCAGCAGCGCATTTTCGATGACATCTTCGAGCTGGCGCGCCGTGCGGCCCTTGTGGCTTGGCACGTCAGAGAGCGGCGAGCGCACCGCGTTGGCACCGAACAGGCCCGACATGAAGACCAGCGCGTCGATCGCAACGGCAATCGCCAGTGCCAGATAGGCGAGCTTGTTGCCGTCCTGGAAAGCGTTGGTCGTGACTACGAAGCGATGCGCCTTGTCGTCGCGATTGAGCTCGATGAAGTTGATCTTCTGGCGCAGCGCATCGGTATCGCTACTCGGCAGGCCGGCATCCTGTACACAGCCGCGTGCAAACCCGAAGAGGGCATCCGCACCACCTGTCTCCGGCAGCTTGTTGGCACCGATACAGTTCTTCTGCAGAGCGAGGACGCCGGCATTGAGCGCGAACACGCGTTGTGCCGCCTCGCTTGCCTCGCCTGGATCGCAGCTGATCGACTGGACACGCTCTTTGAGAGTCGGCTGTTCGCGCATCGCCCCGATGATGCCGGCACAAACCGCCTGTACGTTGGCGAGGTTCTGCTTGGTCGGCTCGCGGCGGAAGGCGTCGCGATGCTTGACGAGTTCGGCCACACCGTTCGAGACGTCGAAAGTCGGTGTGGCGGTCACGTTCTGACTGCGGGATACGATAATCCGCGATGCCGCCTCCGCGCGCCCCCGAAGCTTGGCGATTTCGCCATCGATCCTGGTCAATTCCGTTTCGTTGCGCGCCACGCCTTTCCGTGCAGTTTCGAGCCGCCCGCCGAATTCGCGCAGCTGCAATTCGAGGTTCTTCTTTTCTTCGTTGAGGCGGTAGAGCTGATCCCGGATTTCCCGGTATTTCGGCCCGCGTCCGATCTTGGATGTGACTCCGATGCCGCCGGCCTCGGCCTCGGCCTCGGCCTTCTTGGCGACCACTTCGCGGTCCTTGTCGAAGACCAAGCCCTTGAGGCGCTCGACCTCGGGTGCCAGCTGCGTTGCCTGCTCCTTGAAGCGGGCAATCTCGCTGTTCAGGATCTCCTTGCGCTGGGCGAGGCTTACCTGCTGCGATTTCGCCGACGAGCGGTCTTCCTGGTAGCGGTTGATTTCGCTTTGCTGTTCTCTGAGCTTCTTTTCGAAAAACGCCTGGAGTTCGCTGCTCGCACCCTTGGCGCGGATGATCAAGCGGCTGAGGTTGGCATCATAGCGCTGCCAGCCGGGCGTCGAGAACAGCGATTCCTGTTCGCTCAGCTGGCGTGCCGCCGTCAGGCTGGCGATATCGTTGACGATGCCGGCGACCTGGTTTTGGGCGCGCAGTTCGGCGGCGCGCTCGCGTTCGTTGGCCGGGAAGATCGTCGAGAAAAGCGAATCGAACGAAAAGAAAACGGACGTTGCCATGCAGGCGAGGAACATCACCCAGAGCACGGCGCTGCGCACCATTACGCGCATCGACTGGACGTAGTCCTCGAGCACATCACTGCCAGCATTGACGATCAGCAGGGTGACAAGCACGACGATCGGTGCGGCGATGAGCAACGATTCCCACCAGTCATGCCACCAGGGCGCCGTGCTGACGCCGGCCAAAATCGCGGGCTGGCGCAGGCTATTGTAGATCAGGATCGCAATGGCGCTGAACAGCAGGATGCCGGCGGCCGAACTGGCGATCGGCTGCAAGGCCCTCAGTGCCGGAAAACGTGAAGCATGGCCCTGCTTGCGGCGTGGGCGGTGCTGCATGCCGGTCGCGAAGCTCTCGCCAATCAGCCAGGCAACGATCAACATCACGCCCTGGATGCCGAACGTGATCAGAAACGAGAGGATCGGCTCTTTGGTGAAATTGCGCATACCGTCCCAGGTCGTCCAGCCTGAGGCGATCGAAAGCACGACGCCGGTCAGTCCGAGCAGGGCCAGACGCCAGTTGGCAAAGATCATGTCGCTGAGATGATGGCCGACGCGCTTGCCGAACTGCGAAAACATGAAGAACAGGACGACCAACAGGATTGCGGCGCCGCTCCAAAGCGATGGGGTATCTTCAAACAAACTGCCAGCGCCATTCACCAACGGTACCAGATCCATAAATTTGCCTCCAAGCCCTCGAGATCAGCATGGTCGATGCCTGCTGATCGATGGCGATCGAGCCGGGCGCTTGCCGCGCGACGATACCTAAGAACCCGAAACTAGTCGGTATCCAGTGCCTACTTATGGCCGACATAGGGCTGTTTCGCGCCCACTGGCATATCCGCCACATTCGTCTGCAAATCCCCTGGTCGAGCATATAGAGTTGTGCGGCAGCATTGTGAATACTCAGGCTGGGGGAGGGGGACGTTGTGCAAAATGGCCGTTAAGCTTGATCAGGTCTTATCGTCATGCAACGAGGGAGCAAGGCGAGATCCGTCGCTGTCGGACCTACGACGCTGTGTCTGGCGATCGTGAGCTGATCGAATTTGCTCCATATTCAATGTCCTAGAGGAGTTTCATGGCCTATAGGTTTTCGATCGTCGCAAGCTTGTCCGGTGCCCTGCTATGGGCCTCGATGTTGCCGGCCGCTGCCAAGAGCGACTGCCGCAATTCGGGTAGCTTTGCGAACTGGAAGAAATCGTTTCGTCGTGACGTGGTGGCTGCCGGTGTCAGCTCCGATACCATCCGCCGCACATACGACACGGTTACGTTTCAGCCGAACATCATCCGCCGGGATCGCCGCCAGAGCTTTTTCTCGTTGACCTTCATGGAGTTCTCGAAGCGCCTGGTGAGCGGCCATCGCCTCAAGACAGGCGCGCGCAAGCTCAAGCAGCGTGCAGGTGAATTTCGCCGGGCCGAGCGCAAATACGGCGTACCCGGCGCTGTGATTACTGCCTTCTGGGCGCTTGAAAGCGACTTCGGCGCCGGCACCAGCAAACAGAGCCCGATCTTCGATTCACTCGCCACACTCGCCTACGACTGCCGCCGTCCCGAGCTGTTTCGCGACCAACTAATCGCGGCCATGAAGATCATCGACCGCGGCTATCTGACATTGCCGCGCATGGTCGGCTCGTGGGCCGGCGAGATCGGCCAGACCCAGTTCCTGCCCTCGCACTATCTGGAGTTTGCCGTCGATGCCGACGGCGACGGGCGCCGCGACCTGATCCGTTCCGATGCCGATATCATTCATTCGACGGCAGCATTCATCAAGCATCTGGGCTGGCATCGCGGTGAGCCCTGGCTGCAGGAGGTCAAGGTGCCGGGCCGAATGCCCTGGCGCGAGGCTGATCTGGCGATCATGCATCCGTTGTCGCAATGGTCTGAATGGGGCGTTAGGACGCGCGATGGCGACCGTCTCAGAGGTAACGCTGGCGCATCGCTGCTGCTGCCGATGGGGCGCAACGGCCCGGCCTTCCTCGCTTACCGAAATTTCCGCATCTATCCGCAATGGAACCAGTCGCTCAATTACGCGATGACGGCGGCCTACCTTGCAACCAGGCTTACCGGTGCACCGCGCTACCGTGCAGGTCGCGCGACGGTCGAGAACTACGGCTACAAGGAAATGCTGGTCGTGCAGCGCGCGTTGAACCGTGCGGGATTCGATACCGGCGGTATCGACGGCAAGCACGGCGCCAAGAGTCGGGCCGCCGTCAAGGCGGCGCAAATCAAGTTCGGGTTGCCGGCGGATTCCTATCCTTCGCAGGAACTACTCGGTAGGCTGGGTGTCCGGTGAAGCTGCCAAGCGAGATCATGCATGGACGGCCAGATCGATAACGCAAGTGATGCGGGGCACGGCGGAACGACGTTGCTCTGTCCGCGCCACGCGACCGTGCCGGTTAGGGTCGGTGCGGTGATGATTGGCGGCGATGCGCCGGTCGTCGTGCAGTCGATGACCAACACCGATACGGCCGACGTCGAGGCGACCGTTGAGCAGGTCGCAGCGCTCGCCCGCGCCGGCTCGGAACTCGTGCGCATCACGGTCGACCGTGACGAATCCGCCAAGGCAGTGCCGAAGATCCGTGAGAAACTCGAAGCGCGTGACGTCCTCGTGCCGCTGGTCGGCGATTTCCACTACATCGGCCACCAGCTCCTCGCCGACAATCCGGCCTGCGCCGAAGCGCTGCACAAATACCGTATCAATCCCGGCAACGTCGGCTTCAAGGCCAAGAAGGACCGGCAGTTTTCAGCGATCGTCGAACAGGCCCTCGCTCACGTCAAGCCGGTGCGCATCGGCGTCAACTGGGGCTCGCTCGACCAGGACTTGCTCACCCACCTGATGGACGAGAACGCAATAGCCAAAGCACCGAAACCGGCGCGCGCAGTGATGCACGAGGCGATCGTCCAGTCCGCTCTGCTCTCGGCGCGGCGTGCCGAGGAACTGGGCCTCGGCGCCGACCGTATCGTGATTTCAGCCAAGGTCTCAGCCGTCCAGGACCTGATCAGCGTCTACACCATGTTGCGTGACAGGAGCCGTTATGCCCTCCACCTCGGCCTCACCGAAGCGGGCATGGGCACCAAGGGCGTCGTTGCCTCGTCGGCGGCGATGGGCATTCTCCTGCAGCAAGGCATTGGCGACACGATCCGCTACTCTCTGACGCCGGAGCCGGGCGGTGCCCGCACGACCGAGGTCCAGGCCGCGCAGGAACTGCTGCAGACCATGGGCCTGCGTGCGTTCGTGCCGGCCGTCACCGCCTGTCCCGGTTGCGGGCGCACGACCTCGACGGTGTTTCAGGAACTGGCCCGCGACGTCCAGGATATGATCCGTGAGCGGATGCCCGAGTGGCGCGAGCGCTATCCTGGCGTCGAGACGCTTAATTTCGCCGTCATGGGCTGCATCGTTAACGGGCCGGGCGAGTCGAAACACGCCGACATTGGCATCTCACTGCCCGGCACCGGTGAGCAGCCAGCTGCCCCGGTGTTCATCGACGGCGTTAAGGCCCGGACCCTGCGCGGCCCGAATATTGCTAGCCAGTTCAAGGAAATCGTCGAGCAGTATATCGCGGAGCGTTTCGCCCGGCCCGAGTAGCGCTTCGTTCACGTTTCGCCGGCCTAATCAGTGGGTTATGCTGGTAGCGCGGCTGCAGCCAATGCTTGTGAACCAGATTTCCGGAAGGCTCGAACAGAAAAAATCCAGAGACCCATGAACCTTTTGCCCTCTCAACGCGACGTACTGATCGGATGACGGAAGTCCGCGACGACGAGTTGGTCCGGCGCATCGCAGCGCGCGATCAATCGGCCATCGAGGCGTTGTTCGCGCGCTATCAGGTGCGCGTCTTCCGCTTCATCCAACGCCGGGTCAGGTCCGAGGCGCTTGCCGAAGAGCTGACCAACGAGGTGTTCATGGAGGTCTGGCGCAATGCTTCGAAGTTCGAGGGACGATCGTCGTTTTCGAGCTGGGTGTTCGCCATTGCGCACAATCGCGCGATCAGCGCCATGCGCAAGCGCCGCGAGGATGAACTCGACGACGGCATGGCCGAGGCCATTCCGGATGATGCCGACACGCCCGAAGCAACTGCCCAGAAATCCGACAAGGGCGCCTTGCTGCGAGCCTGCATTGGCCGACTGTCTACCGAACACGCCACGGTCATCGATCTCGTCTACTATCACGAGATGTCGATTGCCGAGGTGGCAGGCGTCGTCGGCATTCCAGAGAACACCGTCAAGACGCGGATGTTTCATGCGCGCAAGAAGTTGTCCCAACTCCTGGCCGAAGCCGGCGTCGACCGGGGCTGGCCGTGAGTTGAGCGCAGGGAAGTGACGATGACCAACGTTGGCGAAACCTATTCCGAGCGCGAAGAAATCGAGATGCTTCTGCCGTGGTATGTGACCGGCAAGCTCGATGCGCCCGATCACGCCCGCGTCGAGGCGTATCTGGCAGCCCATCCCGACATGCGTGCACAGCTCGAGCTGATCGAAGACGAGCGCTTTGCAACGATCATGGCCAACGAAGCGCTGCCCGGCATGAAGCCCGGCGCCCTCGAGGCCCTGCACGAGGCGATCGAAGCGGAAAAGACAACCGCCGATCGGGCCCGCCAGCAGGCCTCGGGCCTGTTCGCCTGGGTCACGGATCTGTTCACCGCGCCGACGCCGTCGGCAGTGCGCTGGGCGGGCGCTGCGGCGGCCGTTCTCCTGGTCGCGCAGGCCGTGGCGATCGGCTCGCTGGTCTCGACCAATTCAGGCCGCACCGATCCAAGCTATACGACTGCCACCGGCTCAAAGCAGGGCACGGCGACGGGCACGCGCGTTCTGGTACAGTTTTCCCCGACGGCAAGCGCCGAGCGTATTTCAGCCGCCTTGCAGGCGGTTGGCGCTGAGATCGTTGCCGGCCCCAAGTCCGGCGGCGTCTACGAAGTGCGCCTGTCAGCCCGCACGCTTTCGGAAGCCGAACGGGACGCGCTTATTGCTCAGTTCAAGCAGAATCCTGGGCTGGTAACGATGATCGTGCCCCAGGGATAACGGTCGGCGATCGGGCCCATTCGTGGTAGTCTGACGACAAATTTTGTCGAGGTAGACAACAATGTTTCGGCGTACAGCGATAATTCTTTTCTCTCTCGTGGCCGGTCTCGCAGCAGCTCTTGCTCCCCTCTCCGCGGCGTCGGCAGCCGAGCCACAGCAGCGCCCGAACCCCACCGGTTCTGCCAAGACCGATCAGCTCCGGCTGGCACAGTTTTCGATCGGCAAACGCCGCCTCAAGCGCTCGGCCAGGCCTCGCCTCAAGCCACGTAAGCGCCGTGTGGTGCGACCCAAAAAGCGTCTGCAGCCGAGCAAGCGTTTGCGAAAAGGCATCGTCAGAAAGCAGCCCGCACGCGTCAAGTCGGCACCACGTATTCGCAGCAAAGCCGTCACCAAGCGCGTCCTTCTGAAAAAGAAGCCGCGCAAAACGCTGGGCAGGTCGCTGCGCAAAAGGCGGACCACCGTACCGAAGGCAATCGCGATCCAGCCGAAGGCCGTTCCGCGGCTTGGCCGGACGAGGCGCCTCGGCAAGCGGCTCGTGGCGCCGTCGCTCGGGCTCGCCGTGACGCCATTTGGCAAGCGCCGCCGTCGGGGCCCGCGCATTGGCGGGGCAGGCTTCGTTGCAGGCGACCTCCTGGCACCGCGTCTCTGGCCACGGCGCCACCGGCCGTGCAGCTGGAATGGCATCCGCCCGCTCAACGGACGACATTGCCGCCGTCCCCGCCGGCCCTACTTCTGGCCGCCGATCATCATCGGCTCGCTGATCGGCGCCGCCATCATCATCGATGACTACCGCGACGATCCGTTCTTCGATCCGCCCTACTACGATGACCCGCCCTACTATGACGATTCGCCGCCGCGCCGGCCGGAGTCCGGTTCGTCAGCGCCAGGCCCGCGCCGCGTCGCCATGCCGAAGAGCCCGCCGCCACGCGCCGTGCAACCGCAAACTGCCGCGCCGCTGCCGCCGGTCGTGGCCGGTGTCACGTCCGAGATCTGGCCGGGAGAGGTCGTCGTCCTACTCGACGGACAGGCGAACGCTGCCACGGATCAGGCGATTGCCGCCGTCCACAATCTGCGGGTTGTGAGCGGTGAGTTCAACGGCCTGCTGCAACGCCGCATCGTCACGTTCGCTTACGACGACAGCCGGCCGATTGAACTCGTGATCACGGACCTGGCAGCCGACCCGCGCGTCGAAGGCGCCCAGCCGAACTGGCTCTACCGCGTCGCGCAGTCGATATCGGATGCCAATGCCGCCAAGAGCAACGAAAGCGTCCAGTATGCTGCCGCCAAGCTCGGCCTTGGCGAAGCGCACGCCATCTCGCGCGGCCGCGGCGTCAGGATCGCCGTGATCGACTCCGGCGTCGACAACTCCCACCCTGACCTGACCGGCGCCCTCTCACGTGCCTTCGACGCCGCGGCCGGTCGCGGCCAACCGGTCGGCGCGCACGGCACGGCCATTGCCGGCATCCTCAAGGCCTCGGGCGTCGTCAACGGCGTTGCGCCGGCAGCCGACTTGCTCGCTGTCCGCGCCTTCTTCTCCGACGGCGAGGCCCGCACCGAAAGCTCGAGCACGGCGATCATCCTGCGCGCCCTCGACTGGGCGGCAGCCAATAACGCGCGCATCGTCAACATGAGCTTCGCCGGGCCCTACGACGTCGCGGTCGAGGAGGCAGTGATCGCGGCACGCGGGCGCGGGCTGATCATGATCGCGGCAGCCGGCAACGGCGGCCCCGGCGCCAAGCCCGCCTACCCGGCGGCCTACCCGGGCGTCATAGCAGTCACCGCAACGGACACCGCCGACCATCTCTACGAGCGCGCCAACCGCGGCAACTACATCGACGTTGCAGCCCCCGGTGTCGACGTCTTCGTGTTGGCACCGGCCAAATCCTACCGCCACGATTCGGGCACCTCACTGGCGGCCGCCCACGTCAGCGGCGCCATCGCGTTGCTGCTCGAGCGCGACCCCGACCTGAAGCCCGGCGGACATCACGGATATCCTCGACAACTCCGCCGCTGACCTCGGGACGCCGGGGCCGGATACGGACTACGGTGCCGGCCGGATCGATGCGGTGAAGTTGTTGCGGTATGCGCAGGGCGCGGTATGTGAGGCGGTGATGTGGGACTTCCATGCCGCGTTCACGACGGGTTTTCGCCGCGTCGGTCCTGGCTGCAGGCCCTGGGCAGGGGCTTGCATTGCGTAGTTGCGGATGAACGCGAGGCAGAGATTGCGGACCTTGTGCGGCCGCCGATCTTTACTCACTACAAATGAGAGCGTGTGTCCGCAATCAATACAGAAAGCGGACCAACTACATCATGCCCAGGATATCATCCAACGGCTGAGAGCCTCTGATGGCTGCCTTGAATTGCCGTTGGATTGTAATCAGTTGCCTAGCGCAAACTGCGTTTTGTCGAGAATCATCTCGAACGAGCTGCTACCGGCAAAACGCAGGTAATTTTGCGCTATCAAATCAACAAGGTAGAGCATCTTTTGTGCCGCCAGTTGGAACCGCTTGAGCGGTTCCAACTTAAGGCACGATGCGCTGTGCGGGGCGGCGGCAGCGCTCTGAGCGCTGCCCAACCAGCCATCCTATCACTTCCGCGCAATGAGGTTCATCAATTCGACCGGCAGTGGGAACACGATGGTGGAGTTCTTTTCGCCGGCAATATTGCCGAGGGGTACCGAGGTAGCGCAGTTGCATCGACTCTGGGTGAGCAGCGAGTTTCTCACCGGCCTGGACGAGCTTTTCGGCAGCCTGCAGCTCGCCTTCGGCGTCGATGATCTTGGCACGGCGCAGGCGCTCAGCTTCGGCCTGCTTGGCGATGGCGCGGACCATCTGCTCGTCGAGGTCGATGTGTTTCAGTTCGACGTTTGGAGACCTTGAGTGCCCCAGGCGTCGGTCTGCTGATCGAGGATCTGCTGGACGTTGTCGTTAAGCTGTTCGCCGCTCGGCGAGCATTTGGTCGAGTTCGTGCTGGCCAACGACGGAACGAAGTGTCGTCTGCGCAAGCTCGCTGGTTGCCTGATTGAAGTCCTCGACCTGGATGATGGCCTTCTCCGGGTCGATTACGCGGAAGTAGACGACCGCGTTGACCTTCACCGAGACGTTGTCACGTGAGATCACGTCCTGCGGAGGCACGTCGAACACGCGAGTTCTGAGATCGATGCGTTCGACCTGCTGTACGATCGGGATGACGAGGACGAGGCCCGGTCCCTTAACACTGGTGAAGCGGCCGAGCGTGAAGACAACGCCGCGCTCGTATTCGCGCAGTATGCGTATCGCTGAGGCGAGGATAAAGACGACGACGACTATCGGGACGACGAATGGAAGTATGTATGTTGGGATCATGCTTGGTTCCTTTCGGTCTCAATCCGCGGACCGAACGAACTTTACCAAAAGCGTCAGACCGTCGCGACCGACAACCTCGACGGTCGCGCCTGGTGTCGGCTTTTTGTCAGAGCGCGCCGCCCAAGTCTCGCCGTGGACGGCGACACGGCCTCGCCCGTTGTCCCAGCTTACGACCCTGGCCTGCGCTCCGATGAGCTGTTCGCTGCCGGTTGCGACCTTGGCCCGTCGCGAGCGCATCAGGAAGCCGAGCAGGCCAACGAGAATGAGCGCGCTGGTCGCCGCCGCCGCAACCACCACGGGAATGGAGATGGCGACGTCGATGTCGGAGCCGGCCGGGTCGAACAGAAAGATCGCGCCAATGATGAAGGCG
>CBDCZF010000028.1:0-15873 GCA_965224225.1 Hyphomicrobiaceae bacterium | reverse complement strand
ATCTGCGAGGAGCTGGATCCAATCGGCAGCGGTCATCTCGGCGGTAGTGGTCATCGTCGAGACCGGCAAGTGTGCCCGGTGGCTTCCTCGATGGCTCGGACCTGCCTTTCCCAGCTATTGTTGGCAAGCCATACCGCATTGTCTAATTTCGTGCCGCCCGGTTCATGGTCCGCAAGCCGCTCGCGCTGACGCAAAACGGCCTCGACGGCGGATGCCTGATTTCCGCCCTCGTAGCCCTGCGCCCACTCCCAGCCATCCGCTTGTTCCCGGAAATTGCCGATGTCGGGATAAACGAGTGGTTTGCCATAGGAAATAGCAAGCGGAATAATGCCGGAATTGATACCCGCCTGATGACCGAGAAACACGATGTCGGTCGCCGCCATGATGTCGGGGATTTCGCTGCTGGCAAAGTTCCGCATGATCGTTGTGCGGCGGCGCGGCTTGTCGAGCAGGCCGACCGTTCTTTCCTTGGCCAAAGAACTTGCGAGAACGACCGCTCTCCGGGCTAGGCCGCCGCGTCCACCAGCGCGCGGTCCGATCGTAAACAGCCGGCTCCCGCTCCAATTGCTTGCATCGAACACGCGCCCGATGAAGCCACCCCCCTTGTTGTGTCGTTGGCGACCGAAGTTCAAGATCACCCACTTGTCGTCCGGCAGGCCATAGCGCCGCCGCGCTTGATGCCAGCTCCTGTCCTCGGCTTCGTAGGGCCCGTGCGGGACGACACAATGGCGAGCGTTGCAGCCGGCCTTTGCGATAAGCTTGATCGATGCAGCCCCGTGATGCGCTATCACGTCTGCATTGGCAGTCACGACATCATAGACTTCGCGTTCGAAAGCAAGATCGACCGGCTCATGCGGCAGCAGGTTGTGTGCCGTATAGACAACCTTCGACCCCATGCCCTTGTACCAACTCAAACGCTGCGCGATCTGCCGAACCGATTGATCCGTAAAGGGTAGTTTGAAGCGCCAGCGATAGATCGCCTCCGGCCAATGCACATGAACGATGTCGGGCACCACGTTCGTGAAAAGAAAATTCTGTATTCCCAGCATTACCTTGTGACCGGCGTCCTGGTAGGCCTCTGCGAGTAGCCGGACGTAATCATTGGCATCGTTGTATTCTTCTACAATGAGAACGATCATAAAGCGCCTAACCCAATGGAATTGCGTCCAAAACCGTGGTCCGGCAATAAACGTTACCCGCTTGCCTACCGCAATGCCCAGTGTAGCGACAGTATGAAGCCGGTGAAATTGACTTGCTAAAAGCTGGTATACGCGCGAATTTCAGAAAATCGGGAAAATTCACAGGTATTAGCAATGAATGACATAGGTGAGGCGATCGTTCTGGCGTTTCAACTAGTCGCCTCGCTGGATCCCGATCTAATAGAGATCATCAGCCTATCATTGCGCGTCAGCCTCACCGCTCTGCTGGTTGCGTCGCTGATTGGCTTTGCGCTGGGCGCCTTCATCGCCGTTGCCCGGTTTCGGGGGCGCGGCGCTGTCATCGTGGCCATCAACGCGCTGCTCGGCTTGCCGCCGGTGGTGGTCGGGCTCTTGGTCTACCTCAACCTGTCGCGCGCCGGACCGTTCGGCTGGCTCGGGCTGCTCTACACGCCGACCGCCATGATCATCGCTCAGGTGATCCTGATCACGCCGATCATTGCGGCTCTCTCGCGCCAGATCCTCGAAGACCTTCACGATGAATACGCCGAGCAGTTCCGTTCGATGTCGGTGCCGCCGGCAACCGCGATGACGGCGCTCGTCTGGGACGGCCGCTTCGCGCTGCTGACGGTCGCGCTTGCCGGCTTCGGCCGCGCCATTGCCGAGGTCGGGGCGGTGATCATCGTCGGGGGCAACATCGACCATCTGACACGGGTGATGACCACCGCGATTGCACTCGAGACGTCGAAGGGCGATCTGGCATTGGCGCTGGCGCTCGGCATCGTGCTGCTGGTTATGGCGGTGCTGGTCAACGCAGCCGCCATGAGTTTGAGATTGCGCATCGGACGCCAGGCTTATGCTTAAGCGATCAACCGAGTTCATGTCTGGTGACGGTGAGCGAACAACGAGATTGCTGCCGATCGAAGCGAGGGGGCTGACGGTCGCAGCCGACGCCAAGGTCTTGCTCGGTCCGATCGATCTCGTAATCGAAGGTGGTTGCCTGACGACAATTATGGGCCCGAACGGCGCTGGAAAGACGGTGCTGCTGCGTGCCCTGCATGGCCTTGTCGCGGCAACTTCCGGTACGGTTCGGTTCGCCGGTCGCAACATCGATGAGCAGATAAGAAAACGCCAGGCGATGGTCTTTCAAAAACCCGTGCTGTTGCGCCGTTCCGTGGCAGCCAATCTCGACTTCGCCCTATCGCTTGCCGGCCCGGTCGACCCTCATCGCCGCGATACGTTGCTCGATCATGTCGGCCTGCTCGGCCATGCCGCCCAGCCGGCGCGCCGGCTCTCCCGGCGGCGAGCAGCAGCGCCTCGCATTGGCCCGTGCGTTGGCACGCGATCCCGAAATCCTGTTCCTCGACGAACCGACCGCGAGCCTCGATCCGGGCGCCACGCGCGCGATTGAGGAAATCGTGCTCGACGCCCAAGGTGCCGGCACCAAGATTATTTTCGTGACGCACGACATTGGCCAGGCGCGGCGTCTCGGTGGAGACATTGTCGTTCTGCATCGCGGGAGCGTCATTGAACAAGCACGTGCTGAGAAATTCTTTGCCGGGCCGCAATCAGAGGTCGCCAGGGCCTACCTTGCCGGGCGGGTCGATTTCTAAGATTTCACACCACTCTTGAAGATTGGAGGTTCACCAGATGATCAAACAAGGCTCCACGACCATGTGCCATCTGATCGCAACGTGTGCTGCGGCCATTGTTCTTCAATCAACCATGGCCGCACCGAGCGTCGCGGCTGATCGGTCGATCATCGTGCAATCGACGACCTCGACCAAGAACTCCGGCCTCTATGATCACCTGTTGCCGAAGTTCGAAAGGGCGACAGGCATCGCCGTACGCGTCGTTGCGGTGGGCACCGGCCAGGCCATCCGCAACGCGCGGAACTGCGACGGAGACGTACTGCTCGTTCATGCCAAGCCTGCCGAGGAGAAGTTCGTCGCCGATGGCTTCGGCGATCGGCGCTACGACCTGATGTACAATGATTTCGTCATCGTTGGCCCCAACGCCGACCAGGCGGGTGTCGCAGGTTTGAGCGATGTCCGCCAAGCATTGCGCAAGATCGCAGAGTCCAGATCGTTGTTCGCTTCGCGAGGTGATGATTCAGGCACGCACAAAAAGGAGATGGCACTTTGGCGCCAAACCTCGATCGATCCGCAAACGGCATCGGGCCAATGGTATCGCGAAACCGGATCGGGCATGGGGGCGACGCTCAACATCGCGGTTGGCATGGGCGCCTACACCATCGCCGACCGGGCAACCTGGCTGGCCTTCAAGAACAAGCGCGACTTTTCGGTGCTTGTTGAAGGCGATCGTGCACTGTTCAATCAATACGGCGTCATGGCGGTAGCCAAGGCCAAGTGCCCGCACGTCCGTGCCGATCTCGCCGACGAATTCGTTGCCTGGCTGATCTCGCGGGCAGGCCAGAGCGCGATCGCCGGCTACAAGCTGAACAGCCAGCAGCTGTTCTTTCCGAATGCCAGGGCTGGTCAATAGTTGCTGGCTCGCCGCTATCCTGTGCCGTTGAAATGCACACGTCCCAGGCCTGAGACATCGTAGCCGGCAAAGGCGGCAGCGTGCTCGGCGAACGGCGTGCTTCGGCAGAACGTCAGCAGTGCTTGGATCGGCGGTTCGAACCAGGAGCGGCGGTCGACCATGAGATCGTAGCGCTCCTCGATGATGCTGACGAAGCCCAGTCGGTACTGTTCGGCAAGTGACTGCAGGCCGAAGCTCACATCGGCGCTCTGGTCGAGCACGGCAAGTGCGGCATCGGTTTCGCTGCGCGCAACGATGGACCAGGTGATGTCGCTCTCCGGAATGCCTGCTGTCCGAAGCAGATGATCGAACAGTTGCTGGGCACCGGCATTGGCCTGTCGGGCAGCGACCCTGAGGCCTCGCAAATCGCTAAACGCGCTGATCCGGCTCTGATCGTCCGGTCGCATGATCAGGCCCCGCCGGCGCCTGGCCCATTCGACCAGCACCACGGGCTTGGCAGCAAATGCTGCTGCGACCTGGGCCGTATTCCAGCCTTCGGTTGCCGGGTCGAAGAGATGCAGCCCGGCAGCAATTCCCTCGCCGGCACTGAACCGCTCGAGGCCGTCCGTGCTGCCGTCGAAATAGGCTGCAAGCCCGGACTGCGACTCGCGCAACGTCCACTCAAGCAACGGATCATGGCTGCCGAGCAGGACGTTCGGACGCGAAGGCTCCGGCCGGTGCGGCTCCGGCACACCGCGCTGACCGGCGGCGAGCCAGGCTTCGACGGCCGCGTGTGGAAACAGCAGTTTTCCCATCACTTTTGTACAAGGGATGTCGCCTGCTGCCGCGAGATCGTAGACCTTGCGCTCCTTGATACGCAGCAGTTCCGCGAGTTCACGCGTGGTCAGGAAGGTCGGCGGTGTGTTCATGCCGGCATGCCTAATCTCAATTTGCTGAGCATAAACCGATCAATCCGAAGTTGTTCAAGCAACCAAGTTCGGTCGCAAAAGCAAACTATGCCAGATACTTCGCAGATTGCTACGAACACTATCGCAGGTGCTGAGTTTTGCGGCCAGTTTCGTATGCATGCGGGTAGACGGAGCACCGCCGTCCGTTCGAACTTGGCACTGCGCGGATCAAGCGTGGCACATCGGCAACGTTAGCGGTCAATTGCCGGACATCACTGTATTGTTGTTGGTAGTTGGACAGGTCACGCCTTCATATTGCGATGTGGATAACGTGTTGAGAAGCCTAGTACCCACCATCACAAAAGGATGTGCGCTGACACATCATTTTGTGATGGTGGGTACTAGCCGCGGACGGCGGGTAGCGGCGCACCAATATTGGCGTCGTGGTGGAGTTGTTGAGCGTGAAAGTAGATCGTATCGAAATACTTCCCCTTCGGCGGGAGAACGAGCAGTGCGCGATCATCAAAATCGAAGGGATTACCGATCTGGAGCCCCCGATCCGCTTCCGGCTGGAGCCGGTTGGCGGCACGAATGATGATAATCGGGCTGACTGGCCTGAAGGGGAATTGATTGCCGAGGATTTTCGCGCAGGTTTTAGCAGCATCGATCTCCTGGTCGGGCCCGACGTTCTGAAGGCACCGGCGCTGCGCGCCGGAACGCTGGTTGCGTTCAGGGTTCCGGCGGCCGATATCGACGCCGTGGTGGTCTGGCCCGACCTCGGGCCAATCGAGCCTGACAGCGAAGTGGATGCTGCAGAAGAGATTTCTGAACCGGAAACATCTTCTGCCGAAGTAAGCGAAGGCGGCCAAGCGGCGGATGACGCGGCGGCCGAGGATGCAACAGCCCCTGAACCAGCAGAACATGAGCCGGCAGAGGATACCGCGGTCGCGATTGACAAGGCGGCTGATGCTGCTCCGGAGGACGATGCGGCAGATGATGGCGAAGACGCTGTAGTACGAGGCGATAGAGCTGACGCTGCGGCAGTTGCCGCGCAGCCGTCAAATGTCGTCGAGCTCAATCCGGCCAAGCCGGATGCCGCAGTCAAATCCGAGATTGCGGAGCCCGAGGCCGGGGCTGCAACACCGGAACAGGCGGAAAATCGCAGCGAGCCTGACACGGCGCCGAAAGTCGAGAACACGTCGGATTCGTCGGATTCAGTGTCCCGTCCGCGCGGCGGACAAGGTCTGGCCCGGCTTCGCGTCAAGGCCGGTGTGGATGATACTGAAGACGACGAAGACAACGGCAACGAAGACAACGGCAACGAAGACAAGGGCGACATCGTCAACCAGGACAAAGTCGACAACGAAGACGACAAGAAGGTTGCATCGGATCAAGCGGGGCAAGCAGAGGCTGTTACCGACCGGGGCGGCGCAGCAGCGAAGCCTAAGGGCGCTGGTGTCGGCAGCCAGGCAGCAGCATCTGCCAGCGCCAAGGACAAGGCTGACACCGGCAAGCCCGCCAAGAGCATCCAACCCGCGGGCGCAACCCCGCCGCCACTCTATCCGCAGATTCTCAGGCCGTCGCAAAAGCCTAAAGTCGATGTGCCGCGACGTGCGAATTTCGGGGCCGCGGCTGGCCCGCTCTGGCTGCCGGCCGTACTGATCCTGGTCATCATCGGGGCACTGCAGGTGATCGTCTGGCGTGCACCCGACGGGGACACTGCTGCAGCGACGCTGTTCGGCGTGCAGGGATCGGCCGAAGGCACCGGCGCGGCTGTCCGGAGCAGCAATCCGGCGGCCACGCTTGGCACGCTGTTCCAGTCCGCCGAAGTATCGCCCGCCGGCTATTCAGCTGGCGATGTGCCGCGGCAGGATGCCCTTCTCAAAGCGAACGAGCATTTGAGTCTGCAAAATCCAACGGCAGAGGAACGGTCGGAAGCGGCCTTCTGGCTCAAGCGGGCGCTATCCCTCAGCCTGTCGGAACCGCGGCTGGTTTGGGCTTTGACCCAACTCGGCACCGCCTATGCCGCCGGCGAAGGAACGGAGCCGTCCGACTATCGCTCGGCAGGCATGCTTTGGTCGTGGGCATCGGCTGCCGGCGATGCCTATTCTTCCTGCTTCCTCGGCGAGCTTTACGAGCGTGGGCTCGGCGTTGCAGCCGACCGCAATCTGGCGCTTAGGCAGTTCCAGCTTGCGCGCGATTTGGGAGGCTGCCCGGGTCTGGAGCAGGCGTTATTGCGTTTGAAGGAGTAGATTTGAGAATGTTGGGTGGGACGCCGGCAGGGGATAGCCTGCCTGAGTTTGCGGTAACCGGCGTTGGCCGGTGGGCCGGCGACGAGGCGGCCGAGTGGGCGCCTTCAGGGGGGCGGTGCCGGCCATGATAAAGCACAAGTCCAGGCCCGCGATCCATCGCCTGAACGCCAGCCACGGCGTCGCATTTTTCGATTTCGAGATTGCCGCAAGTGATCTTGCGCGCGTCAGCGCCTGCTTTGTCGAAGAAGTCGTCGAAACGGACGAGGGCGAGCAGCCGGTATTGCTGGCGCTCGGCAAGGACAACTTCTTCGAAGACGGCACGGCCTGGCATCCGGAGACGTTCAAGCCGCTCGGGCCGGGCGATGCGATCTGGCTGAGCGGATATCAGGGCCTGCAGCCGCTCGTCGGCACCTGGCTGCCGCTGCCCTATCTACGCGTGATGGCGAACAAATCGCAGGACGGCCGGCCGTTCGACGATGGCCCGAGCAACTGGGCGCGCGTCTTCATCGCGCCACCGGACGGGCCGGCACGCGAGGCCTCGAGTTTCAAGGGCGTTCTTGCGATCGACACGCAGCTGTCGGCGGCGAGCCGTCTTGATCAGGCGCTGTACACGGCTCCGACCGACGACGATGTGAGCCTTGGCTCGACGTTCATGCTCGCCGATGACATCGAGCATCTCGCAACGTCGTTTCTGGCGAGTTCCTGGATCGATGGCTGGCTGCGCGAGGTAACTGGCAAGCCGGACAAAGGCCAACCGCCCGCCGACGTGGCCGGCGATGCAGGACTAGCCGATCAGGCGAGCAAATTCGAACTCGAGCACGTCGCGCGCTATCTCTTCGCACTCAAGGTTCTCTGCGAAGCAGCATCATTGCCGGCCCTGCGCCTAGTGTCACCTAAGCACGAAACAGACGATGATGCGCCGGCGCCTGTCGAACTTGTCGTCGATCTCGCAGACGATGTCGGCCTTGCCGCCCTGCTCGATGCGGGTGACGGTAACCGGCCGGTGGTGTTGGCCATGCGTGACCTGGCGCAGCCGACGGTCCGCCACCAGGGTGCGCTGCCGGTCAGTGTCGAATTCGATCAGCCGGTCTTTGGCTCCCGGCAGCTTTCGCGGCGATCTGGGCGCGGTGATGCGTTCCATTGGCCGGCTATGGTGCGCATTGGCCGAGAGGCCGAGCGCATGAGCCGGCGTGAAAACGCGTGCACGGGCAAGACGGGGGCCTCCTCGCTTGCCGGCCATGTCAGGGACGATGAGGTTCTTGACCGGTCCTGGCAGATCAGCGTTCCAGGTGCTCCATGCGATGCACCTCGCCCGGTTGTCCGGCCGCTCGCCATGGCACACCTGACGGAAGCCGGCGCGCTGATCCGCGATCGAGATACCGTACAGCCGTCTCTCAGGCCACGGTTTTCACGGTCTTCGCTGGTGACGTTCTTCCTGGCCGAGGTCGTGCTGCAGGCGATCAGCGCTCTCAATGTCGCGCGCGCGAGCGAGGCGGGCGGTCGCCGTCTGGTAATGCTGCGGCTGGCATTGCCGGTGTCGATGCCGGCTGCGGAACGCAGTGCGATCGAGGCAAGGGCGCGTGAGAGCATCGACTTTGTCTGGCAGGCGCTGAATTGGACAGATACGGCGCACTCGCCAGCAAAGCCAGCCGTCGAGACGGGACCGGGTGGCGATCTGGGCGTCCAGCTGATGTATCTCCAGGACCAGTTGCGCTCGGCCTATGCTGGTGGATCGGATGCCTTTGTCAGTGATCTTGGCGTCGGCCCGAAACCGGGTCATGCTGTGCCCGATGCTGTGCGTCTTGCGACGATCACATTGGGTCTGACGGCATCACGATCGGTCGTTGCGGACTACGATGTCGGGAACGATGGCTATCGGCGCCCGCACGTTCATGCGACTTGGCACGGCGACCGAGGGCTCAACGCCGTCGTAGAGGCGATTACCGAGCAGCATCTGATCCCGACAATCCATGCGGCGTTGCGGCAGGCAGGTGGAGAGTGTTCACCGGCCGATCTGGTTCAGCTGACGGGGGGCGCCGTTGCGCTCGATGGCCGGTTTCCTGAGGACTATGGGCGCCAGGTTCGCGACAAGATCCTGTTTCCGGCGGCACGGTCGCTCCTGAATATTCATGCGGCATCGACGCCCGGCATTTCTCGTGGCCTCGAGCAGTTCACGCTTGGCCGCCTCATCGAGTTGCAGGCTGGCCCAGGCAGTTCGCTGATCCGGCTATTCGACAAACGGGCTGGCGCTGCCGGAGCCGCTGATTTCAGCCTCAAGGACGTGCTGGTCAGCCTTCCCCGCCAGCGCATGCACCGGATCGTCAAGGCGGAGCTCGGGGCCATTTTGTCGGCTGCGATGAGCACGAATGATTGTGCGGCAGCCGATCTGTTGCTCGTCATGCCGGCCCTGCCGCTTGGGGATGATCTCAAATCGGCCCTGTTCGCCAGCTTCCAGGTAATGCCCCATCGTCTCGTCATCCTGCAGGACGGCGATCTTGCCGGCCATCAGCTCAACGAGGTGGCGCTCTCACAACGTGCCGGCGTTGCCGGTGCCTTGCTCGCCGGCCAGCGTAACGTCGTGTTCGTGATGCCGGAAGCCACGTCGGCATCAGGTCAGCTCGAAGCGGAAGTCGCATAGCATGTCGGACACCGCGCTCAGTATCGGATGCAGGCGCTCCATTGAGATTGCAGCGCGACTTGGCGACTGGCTCGAGGGCAGTTCGGCACTGCGTCCGGAGGTCAGGCCGGTGATCGCTGGTTCCGTTGCGCGGGCTTCGCTGGATCTCCGGCGCATCATGCGCAGCATCGATGCTGTGCCGTGCCTCGGCCTGGTCGGCGGTGCTGCTCGCGATCGGGCCGGTCTTGTCGTCGAGGCACTGGTCCAGGACGATGTGACGTCGATTGGCGAATTGGGGCCCGATACGGCCTCGACCGCCCGGCAAATCTCACGGCTGGTCGGCAGCGACCCGGGCATCGCGATTCGGTTCAGGCACGGAACTGGCAGGCGCTCCGGCGGTTCCTCGGTTGGTGACCGCCAGGTTATTGAACTCGAACTCTTCAGCGTGTTCGATATCGTCAAGATCATCATTGGCGCCTATTACGTGCATGTGCCCGGAGCGGCGCAGAAACGCTTCGATGAAACAGCGATCAAGCAGGCCCTGGCAGATGCCGAGCAGGACCTGTCGCCGGCCGTGATCGCCGGCATATCGGGGGATGATATCGTCAATCTGCGCCAGTACCTGTGGGCGCGGTTTCCCATGGTCGAGGCAGCCCGTGCACTGTCGGCGTCCGGCTACTGGGACTGGCTGATCCGGCATGTCGCGCATCTTTCGATCGAAGGGCGCTGTTCGCTGCTCGCGCATCTTTGGCACAACGAACCCGGACTGACGGCGCTATTCAGGCGATTGAGTGAAGCGCTGCGCGAGATCGGCTATGCAGCGAGCGTCAGGGTCGGCCAGGATGCGCTGTTTGTGGCGGAGCGTGCCGGCCGGCAGCTGACGAGCGCCCATTCCATCATTCATCGCCTGACGCCGGTTGGCCTGCTCGGTGCAACGCAGCTTGCAGCACCGGTCGGCATTTCGCTCGGCCAGGGCACGCAGCGCAACGTTGAGCGTACCGTGATCGCGGCGCTGGCGCACACCATGAACCTGCACGTCAATCGCGCCCATCCCCTGTCGCTGGAGACAACGGACGTCAAGGTTTTCCCGAGTTCTCCGCCGCTCGTCGACTTTGCGCCGTGCCTAGGCCACGACCACCACGCTTCGCCGGAGATTTCCGAGGCGTCGATCGAGCAGCTCTTCATCCGCGCCAAGACCGCGTTTCTCTTGGCCCGGGCGGCAATGGGCAATGAGTTGTCGGGCATCGTCCTGCTCGCTGATGGCGACAGCGCCGTCGACGACGGCGCGATGGAGATGGTCTCAGAATGGGTCGAGCGGACGGGCGGCGACGATCCAGCGACACGCGAGCGCATGGATGTCGGGCTGGCGATCATTGTCCGGTCGGATGAGGTTAAGCCTGCTGAAGGACGCTCGGGCCGCAACGCCGGCAACGAGCGTCTCAAACAGTTCGTCGGCGAACTCGTTGGCGAGGACAATCGTTGGGCAAGGGAGTGGATGCCGGGGCGGGCATTTTCGAAAATCCATTACGTCAATTCCTTTGCCAATCCGGCCCGGGCGATCGATGGCGATGGCCCATCTGCCGGGCACGAGGAAACTGACGGTGGTGTCGTGCGGCGTCTGAACGAGGGCGTCTTTCCTGTGCGTGCACCGGTATCGTGGCCGCGGATGCCTGCAACGGACGCCCTTCTCGATATCGCTGCAAACGCATCGCAAGTCGTGCGCGCGCGCCAGATCAGGCGTCAGCTCGCCGGTGCCCAGAAGTCGATCCAGGCGCGCATCTTCCGATATCATCACGACACACCTGGCCGTTTCGATGATTGGCGCCGCCAGATCGCGAATGTCGCGAGCAAGCGGCTCGAGGTGCTGTCCGAGCGGCACGAGCTTGCCGATGTGCTGGCTGCCTTGTCGTTGCGTGCCGGCGAAGCAAGACTGGTGCTCAACGGCCTGAAGAGTGGTGCCGTGTCTCAGCCCGGGGCGGGTAGCGGTCTTGCGCGCACTGACCGTGCGCCGGCACTGCTGCCGGGTTCGGACGACTGCGCTTCGGCAATCGTCAGCCAGTGGTTCCGCCTGATGCATGAAGCGGCGGACTCGGACCAGTTGAGCCGGGCTTTCGATCTGCCGAAGCCGGTTTTTCAGCACATCATCGACGAAATCATCGTGTGTGCGCAGCGCACCGGCCTGGTTGGTCTCATCGCATCGAGATTTCAGCGCACGCTCGATGGCGGTGAGCTGATGATTGACCTGGGCGAAAATTTTGCCCGCGTTGCCGAGCTCGCGGTTGGCGCGTTCTTGGAGCGCCTCGATGCCGGGCCGCAGCCGGACCGGACGGGCGAATCACAATCCGCACGACCTGGCGCCGGCGGCCGCCATGCGGGCCCCCCGGGGGCACGGTTTTCGGCGCCGTCAGCCGATGATACGGTCAGCACGCGGGAAGACCATCATGTTGATAGCTGGCCGCGCCGGTTCCGCGATATGGTCGATGCCAACCTTTTCGCTGCCCAGGCGCTGGCGGGAACGGGCGAGGCAGACCACGAGCTTGGTGAATATTTATCGATGCTTGCGAGCAATCCCCTGGAGGTTGAGTTGTGATGCCATCGAAAGTGGACATTCGGAGCGATGAAAGCCAGCCGGAAGGCGGGCACGCAATCGTGCAGATCCGGGATCTTGAGGTACTGCCGAAATCGACGACGTTTCAGATTCTTCCGCTGGAGGACGACGCGGTTGCCGGCAATGCCTCGGACGATTGGCCGTCGGGTGATCTCGAGCCGATTGATGCACGGATCACGGCGAACGGCGTCGAACTCCGGATCGGGCCGGAGATCGTCGACCGCAGCGGGCTGGCGCCCGGCACGCCGGTTGTCTTTACGTTGCCAGGGGCAGACATTCGTGCCGAGATCAGCTGGCCTGATCTGCCGCTGACGGTAGCCGACAAACTGCCGGCACCAATCATCAATCCGACAACATTGCGCGTACGCAAACTGCGTGATGCGTTACGCCAGGAGAGCAAGCTGGCCGAGGCGGAAAAGAAGCCCCTCGTCATTTTAACGCGCGACTACGGCAAAGAGGCTGATGCCGGCGCCGGCGACAATGATGATGACGCCGTCGAAACCGGCACTGACACAGGTCAGGCGAAAGGCGCGGCCCGGGCCGGTGCTGATCCGGTCGACAAAGACAAGCGACACGAGGGCGACGGGGGCGATCGTGAGCAATCCACTCGGTCGCCACTTTCTCCGGCCACAAAACAGGCATCCGTCGAGAAGGTTGTGAACAGCGAGGTCGTAACCAAAGAGGTTGTGACCAAGGAGCCGGTTCTGGCCAGTGACGACAAACCTGACCAACGCACGCCGCAGCGCTTCTCGGCAGCAGGACGCAGTTGGCGCGGCAATATGCCGGCGGTGATGCGGCCGGCCGTGATGTCAGCCAGAGATGACGAAACCGGCGATGCCTGGGGGCGCGGCTACAAGTCGGCCAACATCGTGCTCGGGGCGATAGCGTCGGTTTTGCTGGTGCTGGCGGTCTGGCCATCGCTGCCGGCCGGGTTTGCTTGGCTGGTCACCGGTGAACCGCGCGAAGGTCGTGCTTTGCATGATCCCTTCGCCGAGATTCTGAACGTCGGAGACCGCTCGCCCGCCGGCGTCGATGCTTCGGGCATGAGCGTTGGTGAACTGCTTGACAAGGCGCAACTCGCCGGTCTCGGCGAGGCCGGCAAGGTCGACCAGAAAGAGCGCAAGTTCTGGCTGCGCAAGGCGATTTCGGTCCTGCTCGCTGATCCGCAAACCCGCTGGGCACTGACCAGGCTTGGCGCCCTGCAGACGCATGCCGCAACCAACGGTGGCTTACCCGATTATCAGTCGGCCAAGACGCTCTGGGAGCTCTCGAGCGTTGGGCGCGATCAGGTCGCAACCTGTTTCATCGGCCAGCTCTACGAGCATGGTCTCGGCGTTGCCAAGGACCCTGAGCGGGCCCGGAACTGGTACCAGCGCGCCGAAGCGCTCGGCGGTTGCGATGTGCGTCAGCAGCCGAAATCGTAGTCGCCATTGCTGTCGGTCTCGTAGGTCGAATAGAGCTTAGCGAAATCCGACGTCTTGCGATGGACACGAGGAGCGGCTGCGTCGGATTTCGCTAAGCTCTATCCGACCTACGAGACTACAATACTGCCGGCGAATCGCTCACCGTACGTCACGAGCCAACCGGAACGGTCTGCCCGCATGTTTGAGCCGGAAACGTTACTCATCGTAACGGCAACGTTTTTGTTGGCCGGCGCGGTCAAGGGTGTCATCGGACTTGGGCTGCCGACCGTCAGTCTCGGTATTCTGACTGCAGCCATCGATCTGCCGACGGCGATGGCGCTGCTGCTCGGCCCATCGTTCGTGACGAATTTCTGGCAGGGCGCGGTCGGCGGCAGGGCGCGCGAGATCTGTCTGCGCGTGTGGCCGTTTCTCTTGTTCGCCGTCATTCTGGTGCCGGTCGGTGCGCTGGCGTTGTCTGGGCTTGATGTTGCCTGGCTGTCGGCGCTGCTCGGCGCGCTGCTGATCATCTATGGCGGTCTCAGCCTCGCCGGTTTCCGGCTTGCCATTCAGCCCGGCGACGAGCGCTGGTCGGGGCCGCTGTTCGGTGCCGTCAACGGCATTCTCACCGGCATGACCGGTTCGTTCGTGGTGCCGGGCGTCATGTACCTGCAGGCACTCGGCCTGCCGCGTGATGCGCTGGTACAGGCGATGGGCATCCTGTTCACGCTGTCGACTCTGGCGCTCGGGCTGGCGCTTGGCCGCAACGAATTGCTGAGCGCCGAACAAGGCTGGCTGTCGGCACTGGCCGTGATCCCCGCCATTGTCGGCATGGTGCTCGGCCAGCAGTTGCGCTCGATCTTGTCGGAAGTCGTCTTCCGCCGCGTGTTCTTCGCCTCGCTCCTGGTGCTCGGCGGCTACATCGCCTGGAATGCCTTACGGGCACTTGGCTGAAATACAATCTATTGCTTGCCGGCAAGGACGGCCAAGGCAGCTGCGGTGGTTTCAGGCGTGAACCAGCCGGTGCGCTTGGGATCACTGTTCAGCTCGATAGCGGCCTTGATCGTTTCAAGAGCCGGTCGGCGTATTTGCTGCTTGACCTGGGCGTAGGCCTCCGCCGGGCTGGCGGCCAGTTCGCCGGCCTTGGCGACCGCGCGGGCAAGAACATCTTCCGGTGCAACGAGTTCGTCGAGAATGCCGTGAGCCTGGGCCTCTTCGGCGCCGACCGGCTGGCCGCTCAGCATCAACTGGCGGGCGACTTTGGTCGGGAGTTCCGCCGTCGCGATTTCAAGCGGTGCCACGGGAAAAGAAACGCCGACACGCACCTCCGACAGGCCGAACTTGGCGTTTGTCGGCGCGCCAACGCGATAATCAGCGCAAAGCAGGAAGAACAAGCCGCCGGCAATAGCGTGGCCCGTGACGGCTGCAACCATGGGCTTCGAGAACGCGTACATCGCATAGTAGGCGCGATTGAGCGCATCGACGACTGCGGTCTGGCCGGCGGCATCGAGGGTCGAGAGGATTTTCAGGTCCATGCCGGCCGAAAAGACCTTGTCATAGCCCTTGAGGACCAGGGCGCGTGCGTCCGGGTCGGCATCGAGACGTTTGAAACAGTTCTCGATTTCGTCAAGAAAGTCCGCCGTCAGCGCGTTTGCTGGCGGCCGGTCAAGACGGGCGGTGACGATGCCGTCGTCATTGCGTGTCTCGTGCCAGCGCGGTGCCTTGTCATCCGTCATCATCTGCCTGCCGTTCCAGTCCGCCTATCCTTGGATACCACGCCGCTTGGCAGCCGCCCGGATGAACCCGCCGACCGTGGCGAAAAACTCCGGCTCATCGACCAAGAAGGCGTCGTGGCCCTTGTCACTTTCGATCTCTACGAACGACACGTTGGCGGCAACGGCATTGAGGGCCTGCACGATCTCCTTGTTTTCGCGGGTCGGATAGAGCCAGTCGCCAGTGAATGAGACGATGCAGAAACGCGTCCTGGTGCCGCGAAAGGCGTTGGCGAGCACGTTGTCGTAGCGTTGGGCGAGGTCGAAATAGTCCATTGCCCGCGTGATATAGAGGTAAGAGTTGGCATCGAACCGGTCAACGAACGTCGAGCCCTGATGACGGAGATAGCTCTCGACCTGGAAATCGGCGTCGAACGAGAACGAGCGTTCCATGCGGTTCTGGAAGTTGCGGCCGAACTTGCGCTGCAGAGCCTCTTCTGAGAGATACGTGATGTGGGCTGCCATGCGCGCGACGGCCAGGCCGCGGCGAGGCACAGTGCCGTGGACCAAATAGTCGCCGCCCAGCCAGTCGGGATCGGCCATCACCGCCTGGCGGCCGACTTCATGGAAGGCGATGTTTTGCGAGGAATGGCAGGCAGCCGTCGCAATCGGCACGGCCGCGAACACGCGCTCGCCGTAGCATGCCGCCCATTCGAGGACCTGCATGCCGCCCAT
>CBDCZF010000027.1:0-136906 GCA_965224225.1 Hyphomicrobiaceae bacterium | reverse complement strand
CGAACGTCAATTCGGCGCGCTGCCGGGGCGCGAGCTGCCGGCCACGGACTGGATCACGCGCGCGGTCGACATCTATCTCGACTACATCGAGCCGAAGCGCCGACCGGACGTCATGCTGCTCTGGCTGTGTGAGCCTGATGAAAGCTTCCATTATCTCGGTATCGGCTCGGAGGGCGCACTTGCAACCATCCGCCATGTTGATAGCGAGTTTGCCCGCATACTCGAACATCACAATGCCGAGATCGAGTGCGGCGACTTACAGGTTATTGCCATGTCGGACCATGGTCAGATCGCCCTTAAGGGCGAAGCGATCGGCATGATCGGGCGCCTCGAGGCGGCCGGCTTCAAGGCCGGTAAGCGCTTCGATGGCGCGACGGAATGTGTCTTTGCCGGCGCCAATGCTGGCGGCCTCTGGCTCAAGGATGGCGAAGACGGCCTGGCCGAACGGGTCGTTACATGGATGCTTGGTCAGCCCTGGTGCGGACCGGTTTTCACGCGTGCAGGCGTCGCCGGCACTTTGACGCTTGGCGACGTCTATCTCGATCATCCCCGCGCGCCTGACATCGCCTTTGCGTTGCGTGCCACAGGTGCGACCAACGCCTATGGCAGGGCCGGCACGACGCCGCACGATTCGCCCTATCCGGACGGCGGCGGCTCGCACGGCGGCCTCTCGCGCCAGGAACTGCACAACGTGCTGATGCTCGGTGGCGCAGCCTTCAAGCAGGGCAAGCGCACGGACCTCGCGGCCGGAAATATCGACATCATGCCAACCGTGCTTGCGGTGCTCGGTTTGCCCGGTCTCGATCATTTCGACGGTCGTGTTCTTTCCGAGGCATTCGTCGCGGGCCCTGATCCCGAAACGATCACAACCGAAACCACGCAGTTGCTGTCCACCAACACCTTCGGGGCAAAGACGCAATTGACAAAACAGCGTGTCGGCGGCACGGCCTACGTTCACGAAGCAACAGCGGTTGGCTGATCTCCGTTTAATGGAGACAGGTTGCTGCCATCTTGCGCGCCGCGCATCCATCGCCAACCAGATAGGCTAAGCCTCATGAGCCTCCCACGTACTCCCTCATTCCGCCTCGAAGGCAAGCGTGCCCTGGTCACGGGCGCATCGTCCGGCATCGGCCTTGCCTGTGCGGCAGCCCTGGCCGATGCAGGTGCCCACGTCGTGCTGGCGGCGCGCGGCCGCGAGCGTCTCGAAGAGACCGCCGAAGCGATCCGGGCGGCGGGCGGATCGTGCGATGTGCTGGTCATGGACATCGCCGACATCGATGGCATGCGCGATGTCCTCAAGCCACTTGGCGGCCTCGACGTGCTGATCAACTCGGCCGGCATCGCGCGCCATACGCCGGCACTCGAGACCAAGCCTGAAGACTACGACGCGGTTTCCGACATCAATATGCGCGGTGCCTATTTCCTCTCCGTCGGCGTCGCACACGGCATGATCGACGCCGGCATCAAGGGCTCGATCATCAACATCACCTCGCAGATGGGCCATATCGGCGGCATCGACCGTGCGGTCTACTGTGCCACCAAGCATGCCGTCGAAGGCTTTACGAAGGTGATGGCGATCGAGTTCGGGCCGCACGGTATTCGCGTCAATACGCTGGCACCAACCTTCATTCGCACGCCGCTCGCCGAACAGACATTGGCCAATCCCGAACGCAAGGCCTGGGTCGAGTCCAAGATCAAGCTCGGCCGCATCGGTGAACTCAGCGATGTCATGGGGCCTGCGGTGTTTCTGGCAAGCGATGCATCGGCATTGGTCACGGGCACGTCGCTGCTGGTCGACGGCGGCTGGACTGCCGGATAGATCCGGCCCGTTACGAGACGTCTCAAGCGTTAAGGGCGCTGCCCTTAACAATCCCGCCAAAGGGCCAGCCCTTTGGAAAACCTGGGATTGAAATGGCAGGATCAGAAAACTTCTATCGTGAACTGGAGCCGGTCGGCGCATTTGCCGAGGTCGGTGAGTTGCAGTATTACGCGCCGGTGCCGGACGACTGGTGCGTGCTGATTGGCGATGTCGCCGACTCGACCGCAGCAATCCGGGACGGGCGCTACAAGGCGGTCAACATGACCGGTGCCGCCGTCATTACGGCCGTCCTAAACGCAGCGCCGGACGTCGACATTCCCTATGTCTTCGGCGGTGATGGCGGCACGCTGGTCGTGCCGCCGTCGGCAGAACAGGCCGGCCGCGAGGCACTGGCCAGACTGCAGGCGCATGCGCGAGATTTTTTCGACCTCGAACTCAGGGCCGGCGCGATCCCGGTCGCCGCCCTGCGCGCCGTCAACCAGGACGTGCGCATCATGAAACTGCAGCTCAGCGAAGGAAATGACCTCGCGATGTTTGCCGGCGGCGGACTTGCCTTCGCCGATCTTTGGCTGAAGCGGGCCGAAGACGATGACCCGATCCGGATCGAACCGGCCGTCTCGCATCAAGTTCGCCCGCCCGATCTCGACGGCCTGTCGTGCCGCTGGCAACCCCTCAAATCACAGCGCGGCATGATCCTGACGCTGATCACGGTCGGCGCCGGGCGGGGCGCAGCCGGCGAACGCGCGCATTTCCGAAGCGTCACCGGTGCACTTGTCGAGATTCTCGGTGCACCGCTGGAATTGGCGGCCCCGGTCAGCGATGCGTCGCTCGAGTTTCAGTTTCCGCCTGCCGGCCTCGTCCTCGAGGCGCGGGCGACGGCAGGACGCAAATGGCCGCTCCGGCGCAAGGCGGAAATTGTTGCCCAGGCCGTCCTGCAATGGTGGTGCGAGCGTCGCAATACCCGGATCGGCTACTACGATGCCCCGGCCTATCGCCGCGAGATGCGCCATAACACCGACTTTCAGAAGTACGACGGCATGCTGCGCCTCGTGCTCGACGTGACGGCCGAACAGGCGACCCGCATCGATATCTACCTGCGCGCCGAACACGAGGCGGGCCGTCTCAACTATGGTGTGCATCTGGCCCCCGAGGCATTGATGACTTGTGTCGTCTTCAGCCTCAAAGACAGCCGGCATATCCATTTCATCGACGGTGCCAGCGGCGGCTTTGCCATGGCCGCTGTCGATCTCAAGAAACAGCTCGGTGCCGGGCAAACGGCGGCGAAGCCTTGATCATGGATCCAGCCTACGTGTCGGCCGGCCTTGCCCTTGTCGCAGCCTTCCTGTTTGCGCTGTCGGCCCATATCCAGAACATGGGTCCGCAGGGCACCAGCACCCAGTTCGGCACGCTGACGCTGATCGCGACCCAGGCCGTGATCTATGCCGTCGCGGCCTTGTTCGTGGTTCGCATGGAGTACTGGTTCACGACGGCAGCTTTGCTGTTCGCAGCGGCCGGCCTGTTGCGCCCGACCTTGTCAATCACACTCTGGATCGAAGGCATCAAGCGGCTCGGGCCGACGCTCAACGCGGCGCTGACCTCGACCGGGCCGTTTTTCGCGGCATTGTTCGGAATCGTGCTGCTCGGCGAGCAATTGACGGTAATGATCGGTGCCGGCATCGCCTTCGTTGTCGCAGGTGCCCTGCTGCCGGCGCTCTCATCGGGCAACATCGCACGGCAGTTTGCGGTCTGGGCACTGTTGCTGCCGCTCGGTGCCTCGGCCCTGCGCAACGTTGCCCACGCGATCACCAAGCTTGGCTTCGCTGAAGTGCCAAGCCCGCTGTTTGCAGCATTGGTCGGCACCGGCGTCTCGCTGATCATCGTCACCGGGCGCATTCTCGTCACCGGTCACAGGCTCACCGGCAGAGTTGCCGACTACCGCTATTTCATCGCCTCCGGCATGGTGACCTCGCTTGCCGTCTACCTGCTCAACCAGGCCCTGCAACTCGGCCAGGTGATCACCGTGGCACCGATCGTTGCGAGTTCGCCGGTGTTTTCGGCCTTACTCGGGTTTTTCGTGTTCGGACGCGAGAACCTGACCTGGCAGACGATCGCGACCATCGCCCTGGTTGTGCCGGGCGTGGTGTTGATCGTGCTGGCATCGGCCTGATAAATCAAAACCATACTTTTGTGCTTCCACGCCTGGATTTTCGCCATACGATGCAAGCAGAGTAAAATCGCTCACAGATCGAAAGAGGACATCTCGGCAATGCTTGGCGGTCGCCCCCGGGAACAGCTGATGGCGGAGTACATCGCCGACCATCAAAACGCGCTGAACAAGCAGTTCCATTTGTTCGGCATTCCGACGCTGTTTGTTGCCGTCATCTTGTGGCTGCTGGCGCCGGTCGTCTCGGGCGTCTGGATCTGGGCTGCCGTCCTGACGCCGATCGGGCTCGTCCTGCAGTTCATCGGACACCATTTCGAAGGCAAGCCGCCGAGTACCGGCTCGGATTGGCGCTTCATCATCATCGGCGTGATCTGGTGGGTGAAATTGGTGCGCGGCAAAGTCTAAGAGCAACGCCTCAGGTTCAATCATTGCGAGACGAGATGCGCAGGCGCGTATTTCGCCAGCCCTTCCGACAACCGCCGACCATAAAGCGTGATGACATGGTTATGCCCGCCAAGGTCGATGTGGATGCCGTTCGAATAGTTCCAGAGGAAGCGCCGCTGTATCAGCCGCCTGACAGAACTCCAGGGGATGAGGAGCGGTTCATGACCGATCGTGAAGGCGATGAACGGCACGATGTGAATGCCTTCGTGCGAAACACTGACATTGAGACAGTTGTTGTAGGAAGAAAACATACTGAACCTGCCGCTCGACCAGGCGAAGGTCTCGCCGCGTGCCGGCCGCTTCGTCGCGAACCGGGCAGCCAACGTCGCCCATCCGCCGAGTTTGGCAAGCAGCCAGACGACCGAGCACCACAGGATTGGGAAGCCGATCGCAAACCCGGCAATGCCCAGCACGACGGTGAGCGTTTCCGACATGCGATCAGTCCAGCCGGCCGGCGAGCTTGAGGATCTCACGTGTGCGGTGCACGCGGTCTCCCCAGAGCCGATTGAATTCGGCGATTAGCGTCTTGATGGCATCGCTATCGAGAATGGCAAGGGCCGCCTCTTCGCTCGGGAATTCGTAGTAGGCGTGGTGGACGCCCGGATTGATCGCGCTCCAGCATCGCCAGGCCCTGATCGCGCCGAAATCGCGCTTGGCATCCGGCAGGTGCTCGGTCTCATACCAGCGATCGAAGGCGTCGTAGTCGGCAGCATCACGCACTTCGGCGCGCACGAGTAGACAGGCTTGGCCTTGCATCTGGCGAGTATCCCTTTTTTCGTTTCCATCGACGGGTTCGCATCAAAACTGGCGACCGTCAACAGCACAACTCAAGCTGCACCAACCCGATCTATTCACCATCACGCGGTCTTCACGGAGTCCAAATGGCCAAAAGGCAAGGAGAGGCGCGCAGATCGATGTGGTTCATCGGACAAGCGGTTCGTCATGCCGGAGGCTTGCTTCCAGCAAGACGCGTTTTGGCCATTTGGACCTGCCCATCGTGCTGGAAGCGCGTCTGCGACACGACGGGTCGCCTCAGGTGGCCCATCGGCAGCGTCGAGCGTCTCAACCATATGAACCCATATGCTTTTCGCCGCTCTCCTTGCCGAATGGGTCACCTGAGGCGATGAAGATCCGCGTGCTGGTAAATAGATCGGGTTAAACAGTCTTGTCCTCACGCAACTCGGCGATCTCGGCTTCTGACAGGCCGAGTTCGGCGAGCAATTCGTCGGTGTGTTGAGCGAGTAGCGGTGGCGGCCGATCCGTCTTCAGGGCCTCGCCGTCGATCTTGATTCCGGTGCGGGCAAACCTGATGTCGCCGACACCCGGCACATTCTCGAACGCCCCGATCATGCCGCGTTCGGCAATCTGCGGCTGAGCCAGTGCCTCGCTGACGCTCAGCACCGGGCCGGCCGGCACGCCGGCGGCGTTGAGCTCCGCCGTCCACTGGTCGGCCGACTTGGCCTGCATGGCGGCTTCCAGTTCGCCGGTCAGCGCCTGGCGGTTGTCTAGACGGGACTGGCGGTCATGAAAGCGGACATCATCGATCAGGTCCGGCCGGCCGACGACCCGGCAGGCAGCCTCGAACTGCTCCTGCTTGTTGGCTGCAATGTTGATCAGGCCCGACCCCGTGCGGAATGTCCCGGAAGGGCTGGCGGTAAAATTGTCGTTGCCCATCGGTCCCGGCGACTTGCCGGCAACGAGATAGTTCGAAACGACCCAGCCCATCGTCGTCATCACGGATTCGAGCATGGCGACATCGATGAAGCAGCCACGCTCCTCAGCGCGGTTGGCAAGCGCCGACGCGATCGCGAAGGCAGCCGTCATGCCGCCGATCGTATCGGCAACCGGATAGCCGACCCGCAAGGGTGCGCTATCGGGATCGCCGGTGATGCTCATCACGCCCGACATGCCCTGGATGATCTGGTCGTAGGCCGGCAGGTCACGCAGCGGCCCGTCCTGGCCGAAGCCTGATATCGCACAGTAGACTAGGCCGGACCGTTCCTTGTGCAGCACTTCGTAGCCAACGCCAAGTCGGTCCATCACGCCGGGACGGAAGTTTTCGACAACCACGTCGGCGGTGCGCACCAGGCGCTTGAACAGCGCCCTGCCCTTGTCGCGCTTCAAGTTGATGGCGATCGAACGCTTACCGGTATTCTGCACAAGAAACGATACACCCATCAGCCTCTTGTTGAGATCGGGATCGCCGCCGAGTTGCCGGGCGAGATCGCCGGTACCCGGTGTTTCGACCTTGATCACGTCGGCCCCCATATGGGCGAGCTGATGGCAGCAGAACGGTCCCGCCAGCACGTTGGTCAGGTCGAGCACACGGATGCTCTCGAGCGGTTTTTTTGTCATGATAGCCTTGCTCGACTTCTTCGGCTGCCGAGTGCATTTTGATGATCTTCAAATGTCCGGTTCGAAATCGGGCACAATTGCCCGCTATTCTAAAAGGCCGGTTGGCCATGTCCAGCTGTCGCAAAGGAGCGTGTTCATGCACCAAACGGGTGGATGTCAGTGTGGCACAATTCAGTATGAATTCAGCGGCGAGCCAATCAGCCAGGTTGCCTGCCATTGTACTCATTGCCAGCGCCAGTCGGGCAGCGCATTCGGCATGACGCTGGTCGTACGTGCCGAGGATTTCCGCATCACTGCCGGCCAGGTCAAATGCTATCATTCGGTGTCGGATGCGGGGCGTGACAAACTGGGCGCCTTCTGTCCCGATTGCGGGACGCGGATCTATCATCAGCCCCAGTGGCGGCAAGGCATGATCTCGATCAAACCGGGAACGCTCGATGATGCCTCCTGGTTCAAGCCGAAGGTTCATCTTTGGGCTAAGAGCAAGCTTCCGTGGGTCGTCATTCCCGACGATGCGGAGGTATACGATGGCCAGCCGTCTTGATGCATTTCTATGGTTGAACAAATAAGTGGTCAGGCCAGTCATACCGCAGATAACCCGGAGAGAAAGATGGCAGGCTTAGCCGTTCCCATAGTTTCCGCGTTTCTTCTCGCTCTCACCGCCGGCACGGCACTTGGTGCGGGCGAAGGTCATCGGGAAGCTGGCGCTCATGAGCATGGTCATGCCACGCTCAACATGGCAGTCGAAGGGTCGAGCGTTCAGATCGAGCTGATTGCGCCGGGCAGCGATATCGTCGGCTTCGAGCACGAGGCGAAGTCGGCCGCAGACATGGCCAAGGTCGGAGCAGCCAAGCAGAAGCTCGCCGATGGGCTTTCCTTGTTCGCCCCGCCGCCGGCTGCAAATTGCAAACTCAAGAGCGCGACGGTCGACGTCGAGCGAGAGGGCGGCGATCATGCCACGTTCCATGTGCTCTATGACATTACATGCAGCCGGCCCGATAAGCTCGACAAATTGACGTTGAACTATTTCGAGGCCTTTGCCGGCGCCCGAGAAATCGAAATGCAGCTGATTGCGCCAAACGGCCAATCCCGTTACGAAGCGGATCGCGACAATCGAACCGTAACGCTCAAAGGCCTCAGGTGAACGACGCGCCGTCTGCACCAGACACCACGCCGGTCATTCAACTGGCCGACGTCGAGTTTACGTGGCCCGGCGCATCGCAGCCGACACTTGCCATTCCCTCCTTCAAACTAGCGCGAGGGCAGAAACTGCTCCTGGTCGGCCTATCAGGCAGCGGCAAGACCACGCTGCTCAATCTGATCGCCGGTGTCACGGTGCCGGATCGCGGCCGCGTTGCTGTCCTGGGTCAGGATCTGGCGTCCCTCCGGCAGGCCGCCCGCGACCGGTTCCGGGCCGAGCACATCGGCATCGTCTTCCAGATGTTCAACCTGCTGCCCTACGCCTCGGTGCTCGATAATGTCCTGCTGCCCTTGCACTTTGCACCGGCACGCCGCCAGCGGGTTGCCGCGCGTGGTCGTGAGCAGGACGAGGCCGCGCGCCTGATCTCGGCGCTGGCGCTCGGCCCCGAACTGCACCACAAGCCCGCAGCAAGCCTGTCGATCGGCCAGCAGCAGCGGGTCGCAGCCGCCCGCGCGCTGATCGGCGCGCCGGAACTGATCATCGCAGACGAGCCGACCTCGGCACTCGACCGCGACAGCCAGCGCCGCTTCCTCGATCTGCTCTTCGAGCAGGTTGATGCTGCCCAAGCCTCGCTGGTGCTGGTCAGCCACGATGAACGTCTCGGCGACCGCTTCGATGAAACCCGCGATATCTCGGAGCTCCAGCAGGCCGGAGCATCGCCATGATTATCGCGAGGCTCGCATTCCAATCGCTGCGCAATCGCTGGCTGACCGTGGGCCTGACGGTCCTTGCGATCGCAGTAAGCGTCGTGCTGTTGCTCGGCGTCGAAAAGATCCGGGTCGGCGCCAAGGCGAGCTTTGCCGGCACGATTTCCGGCACCGATCTGATCATGGGCGCGCGTGCCGGCGACATCCAGTTGCTACTCTATGCCGTGTTCCACATCGGCAATGCCACCAACAACGTCACCTGGCGCAGCTACGAGGAAATTACCCGGCGCCCGGAAGTGGCCTGGAGTGTGCCTCTAACGCTCGGCGACAGCCATCGTGGCTTCCGCGTGCTCGGTACGACAGCGGATTTCTTCCGTCATTACAAGTTTCGCCAGCGACAGTCATTGGCGTTTGCAGCGGGCGGTGCATTTGCCGACATATTCGATGCGGTGGTCGGCGCGGACGTCTTGGACGAGCTTGGCTACCAGGTCGGCAGTGCCGTTGTCGTCAGCCATGGTACGGGCCGGATCCCCGGCGCCGCTCATGACGACAAACCGTTCCGCGTGAGCGGTGTCCTGAAGCGCACTGGTACGGCGCTCGATCGCACGATCATGATTTCGCTTGAAGGCTACGAAGCGATCCACCTCGACTGGCAAAGCGGCCGGCGCGATGCCACGCGCCCGGTCAGTGCGGCGGCGGCACGGGCAATGAACCTACAGCCAAGTTCGATCACTGCGGCATTGATTGGCCTCAAGAGCAAACTCATGACCTTCCGCCTGCAGCGCTTTATCAACACCTATCGCTCTGAGCCGCTGCTCGCGGTGCTCCCCGGTGTCACGTTGTTCAGCCTCTGGAACCTGGTTTCGACGGCGGAAACGGCTCTTGTTATCGTCTCGGTGATGGTCGTCGTCACCGCACTCATCGGCATGGTCGCCATGATCCTTGCAACCCTCAACGAACGCCGCCGAGAGATCGCGATCCTGCGCACGGTCGGCGCCGGGGTACGTACGATCGCGGGCCTTCTCGTCGCCGAGGCAGCGATCCTCACCCTGGCCGGTATCGCCTTGGGGTTCGTTGCAACCTACGCCGGCCTGGCTCTGATGCAGCCGTGGATCGAGACAACCTATGGCTTGCATCTCGAGATCACGGCGCCGGCGCTGCGCGAGTGGCTTTGGGTTGCAACGATTGCGGCAGCCGGTGTTCTCGCCGGTTTGCTGCCCGCGTGGCGCGCCTATCGCAACTCGCTGGCTGACGGCATGACCATCAAAGCCTGACCGAAGCCGCGCCCGGTATACATTCCCGTAGCACATGGGCAACACTGTTTTGCAGCCGGTGCCTGGTTTCGGGCTGTATCGTTCTATCGCTGCAGCATACGCGCATGCGCGCGTTGACTTGGCCTCAGCGAGGCCAACTGCACCGTGCTTCTGGGAACATTGACAGGCTCGATACGTCCGGCGCAAGTCTGATTCAGTTACCGGTTTTCCCGAAAATCGTCCGGCGTGTAATCAATGAAATGCAATGAGATGCATGCAGATTTTCATGACTCGCGCATTGTCACGAAACTTACCTTTTCCCAGGTTCCGGGCCTCGGTCCGGCGACGTCTCGAACAGGCGCGTCTTTCAGCCGCTCGTTTTGTTGCCCGTCAGCCACAAGCGTTGCGCCAATCGCCTGATCCGGCCCTGCCTCGTTTCCACCGGCAGCTGAAAGCTAGTACACAACAGGGGCTACGAAGGTGGTGGCATGAGCTTGTCAGCTTGACACTGGTCAGCTTGCGTAATCGTCCGGGCAGCGGTTCTTGGTGCATTGCTTCGGGTCGATATGTGTGGGGGAAAGCGTTGCCTGTTACTTGCACGAGCGCAGTCTGCGTTTTGCCTGATTCCGCGTGCCTGCCGATCGGCCCTGATGACGCGGCGCGTCATCCCGAGCCGTCGTTTCGGCAGCGATATTCATCATATCCCAGCACAACCGTGGCGCGCGCCTTTGCATCTGATAAAAGCAAAGGTACGTTTGAAATTCAGCGATGTTTTTCAATCCTTAATGATCGTCAGAGAAGGGACGGCATTAAGCGTGGCGGCGGACTCAGAAATCGGGGAAATGCACATGTGTGGCGCAGCAGGCGGCTCGACCGGGGCAATCGCGGAATACCTCAGGAGCAACGACTGAATTCCAGATGCTGACGGATAAACGTTTCCTTCCGCACATCATCTCCAACCGAAGGCTTTTGATCTGGAGCTAAGTTAGTAATGCAGCGTAAAGTCAGTCTTGCAGTAGTTGGCTGTGGATATTGGGGATCCAAGCACGTCCGCATCGCCAGCCAATCACCCAACATCGAAGCACGATTGGCGGTCGACCCGAGCGACGATTGCCTGGAACACATCCGAGAAAATTATCCCGGTGTACCCCTCGCGCGTGATTTCGAAGCAGCGCTCAACAGCGATGCTGAAGGCCTGATAATCGCAACGCCGATTTCGACGCACTACAAGCTGGCCAAAGCAGCCTTGCTGGCCGGCAAGCACGTGTTGGTTGAAAAGCCACTTGCCGCCACTGCGGCTGAGTGTCGTGACTTGATTGAGATTGCCGACCAAAAAGGCCTCACCCTGATGGTTGGCCACACCTTCGAGTATCACCCCGCGGTCGGTGTCGTGCGCGACATCATCCAACAGGGTCGTATTGGCGAAATCTACTACGCGAACTCACGACGATTGAACCTCGGCCTCTATCAGCGCGACACCAACGTGCTCTGGGATCTGGCGCCGCACGATTTGTCGATCCTGTTTTCCGTGCTCGACACATCCATCGACACGGTCGATGCCTGGGGATGCATGCACGTCGTGCCGCATATCGAGGATGTCGTTTACGTCAAGCTTGGCCTCGCCTCCGGTGCCACGGCGCACATTCATGTCTCCTGGCTCGACCCGGTCAAGGTGCGCGACTTCACGGTAGTGGGCAGCGAGGGCATGATCGTGTTCGACGACGTGCAGCCGGCAGAGAAAGTCAAGATTTACGACTCGAGGGTCGAAACTGTTTTTCGAGAAGACTCGTTTGCGGATTTCCAGGCCTCGTACCATAACGGCGACATCTTCGTACCCGAAGTGCCGCGCGGTGAACCGCTCCAGCTCGAAGTGCACGATTTCGCCAACTCGATCATCACGGGCGAGCCGCCCCGTACGCACGGGCGGCGGGGACTGCAGGTCGTACAAACACTCGAGCGCATCTCCGAGTGCCTAAGGGCACCGCAAGCGGAGACGCGGCCCGCCACCGCAGGGTCGCCTGGTTTGGGAATGGAACTCCAACTGAATACGCGGGCACGGTGATCCATGTCTTATCTTGCTTCACCCTCGGTCGGATTGACCCCGGGGACCATGCTGTCAAAACGTGTCGTGGACATCGTAATCAGCGTTGCCGGGTTGATCGCTCTGGCTCCTCTGTTGGCTGTGGTTGCAATTATCGTTCGACTGGACTCGCCGGGTCCGGTGATCTTCCGCCAATCTCGAGTCGGTCGGAACGGTGAACTCTTTACAATGTTCAAATTCCGCTCGATGTGCAATCGATCGGACGATTCGATTCACCGCAACGCCATCGCCAGGGCATGGGCGGGCGAAAAGCTCTCCGACGATCCGAATGCTCCCTACAAGCTGACGAACGACCCTCGCGTGACGCGGGTCGGCCATTGGCTCAGGCGGACGAGCATTGATGAATTGCCGCAATTGTTCAACGTGTTGCGCGGTGACATGAGCATCGTCGGGCCGCGTCCGATGATCCCATATGAACTCACGAATTTCGAGAGCCATCACCACGAGCGCCATCTGGTTCTGCCGGGCATCACCGGTCTCGCCCAGATTAAATGTCGTGGACAGGCCAACATGGGAGAGATGATCGAGATGGACCTCGACTACGTCCATTCGCAAAGTCTCTACCAGGATCTGAAAATCATCCTTCAAACAGTGCCAGCCGTCATTCGCGGGGCCGGTGCGCGCTGACAAGTGCAGTTTAAACGTGGCCGCGAGCAGTAGGCACGTTCAGTCGGAGTTAAGAGGTGAGCGTCATGAGGGTTCCGTTCGTTGATCTGAGTGTCATGCACGACCCGTTCAGGCAGGAATTCGAAGCGTCGATCAGTTCTTTGATCGAAACATCGCGTTTCATTGGCGGGGAAGCGGTCGAAAAATTCGAGGCGGAATTCGCACGCTACAGCGATGCGAAATACGCCATCGGGGTTGCCAACGGCACCGACGCATTGGAACTGGCGTTGCAGGCTTACGGCGTTGGACGCGGCGACGAGGTCATCACGCAGGCCAACTCGTTCGTCGCCACTGCCGCTGCGATCGTAAGGCGAGGCGCAAAGCCGGTGTTCGTCGACATCGATCCCGATACCTATACGATCGACCCGAACCTGATCGATGCCGCGATAACGCCGCATACCAAGGCCATTATCCCCGTCCACCTTTACGGACAGCCGGCGGATATGGATGCGATCAACGAGATTGCGAAGCGGCGCGACCTCTACGTCATCGAGGACTCGGCCCAGGCCCATGGCGCCTATTACAACGGCCGGCGGGCCGGCAGCCTCGGCCATGCCGCCTGCTTCTCCTTCTATCCGGGCAAGAACCTCGGCGCATTCGGTGATGGCGGTGCGGTCACCTCGAATGATCCCGAGTTCATCGAGCGCATCACGCGCCTCAGGGATCACGGCCGCACGACCAAATACAGCCATGCCGTCGTCGGCACCAACAGCCGGCTCGATGCGATTCAGGCCGCTGTCCTGAGCATCAAGTTGCGCGAACTGGACAGGTGGAACGAACAGCGCGCCAAGGCAGCCGAGCGCTATGCTTCGCTGCTTGCCGGCGGGCCGGTCAAGGCGCCGGTGACGCGTGACGGATCGAGCCACGTCTTCCATCTCTACGTCATCGAAACCGATGACCGCGACAACGTGCAGGCTCGTCTCGATGAGGCCGGCGTTTCGACCGGCATTCATTATCCGATCCCCCTCCACCAGCAGCCGGCCCTCGACAACCTGTGCCGGGTCGTGGGTCCGCTGACCCACACGGAGGCCTCGGCCGCACGCATTCTGTCGATGCCGATGTTCCCGGGCATTACCGATGAGCAGGTTCGCTATGCTGCCGAAGCCCTGATCTATGCAACTGAGCGCAGAGTTGGCGTCACGGCTGCCGAATAGCGAGCGCTGCTGATTGGCTTTCGGGTTCCAAGTGCGATTTCCGTTTAGTCGGAAGTCGCACTTTCTTCATGAGCAGCGCTCGTTTAGATCATTTCCGACTTACGTGGAAAAGGATCTATCCGTCTTTTCTCTCGCGGCTATTCGGCCTAACGGCCGGCCTCCGAGGGGCGCCGCAATGCGGCGGGTCGCCTGCGCTCCCTCGGGGCGATTCCGGCTAAACTGGAAATGCTCTCATTACAATTTCGCTCACGGCTATTCTTCGCTTGCGCTCGGGCCTCTGCGGGGGCGGCGCCAAGCGCCGGGCCTCGTTTGAGGCTTTCAGCGTTTCCGACATCGTCGGAAACGCTATAGGGCGGTCGCCATGACCAATGCGCCTACTGCTGCGGGAACAGGGCCGGCAGGCCCTGCGGGGACGCGGTAAGTGTCGGCGGCGTTTCACCGAACCCGCCTGCCGGTCGCGAGACGCCGGCATCCCAGACGGCACCACGGAAAATGCGCGGGGCGACGATGGCACGGTCGGCCACGGTCAATTTGCCATCGCGCGGCGGCAGGTCCGATCGCGCCAGGGCCGAGCCGTCGGCAATGCTTCGGCCCTCCGACAGAACCTGTTTCGGGCAGGGCCCGACTGTTGCGAATACCCGCTCGTGATCTGCCTGGAGTTCGCTGCACGGCGGTGCACGCTTTATCGCCAGTGAGGTCGGGGGCGGCGACTGTCCGGCAATCTTCGGCCAAAAGCCAACAACCAACAGGCAGAACACCAGGCCCAACGCCATGCCGCTACGTACCGGACGGGCAACGATCGCATCGTTCGCCGAACCGGCAGCTGATTTCAGAATTTCAGACCATGGCGGCAGGATCTTCATGGCGATGGTCAGTCCCCGCTCGTCTACGTTCCCGACGCACTCAACCACGAACCGGCGGAATGTGCATCTTCTTATTCTGGCATTTGTGGCGCACCGGGCCCTCAGGCGCACAGGTTCGAAACCGGCCCTTGCGGGTCATGCATACCTTGACTTCCTTGAGACGATTGGCATTGCCGCGCTTGCAGACGACCTGGATTGCATCCTTCGTCAGGGTCGGATTGACCGCCCGGAACTGCGTCACGAGTTCACCCGGCGTCATCAGCAACTGTGACTGCGGTTCCTGGAACATTTTTGGGATGCGCACGTTCTTGTGCGCAATCCGTGTTGCCTTGAAGTAGGTCTCGGGGTCGAGGCCGGAGCACGTGCCGTGTTTCTTGTACTGGTGGATGATCAGGCCGCGGCTCGGCATGATGTCCATCATTTTGTTGATAATGGCGCCAGGCACGTAGGGCTTGCCGCGTGTCCGGCAGAATTCGGGCCAGCCGCGCTCGTATTGCGGCCACAGCCCGTGCACGATGAAGCCGTAAGGCCGCGCGCGCCGAAGTCCGCACTGAGTATCGTTGGAGCCGCGACTGTTATCGGCGCAATGCGTCGGGCTCCAGCTCAGGACCAGTTGATAATAGTCGAACTTGCCGGCGATATGCTGCTGGCGGGAGGCGCTGCCATGGGAACTGCGCTGTGCCTGCGGCGTACCGCTTTGCATCACGATAACCGCAAGCGCCGCGGCCATGCCGGCCATTCCGATCGCAATCCGCCATTTGCCGTTCACCTGCATCACGTCCATCCCTTGCGCGAACTCATCGAAGCCTCTGCCGCCTAACAGAGCAATGTGGCGCTGTCTGCCATTTTGCCGGCTGCGTGAGCCCCAACCATCTCAACGCCGCGTTGTAACACTTTCTGCCAGGCTCGCCAGGATCCGCACCCATGACCGCGCGCCGTTCTTGAAACTCTTCAGATTGTATTTTTCGTTCGGCGAGTGGATGCGGTCGTCATCGAGGCCGTAGCCGATCAATAGCGTATTCATGCCAAGCACGTCCTTGAAGGATGTCACGATCGGGATCGAGCCGCCGCTGCCCATCAGCACCGCCGGGCGCCCCCATTCTGCCGTAAGCGCTTCGGCTGCAGCACCGACGTAGGGCGCCGTCGTGTCGACTGCGATCGCGCCGCTGGTGTGCGAATACGTAAATTCGCCGCGGCAATCGGCCGGCAGTTCGCCCAGCAGATGGCACTGCAAGGCCTCGAGAACCCTTCCCGGGTTCTGCCCCGGTACCAGGCGGCAGGTGATCTTCACCGATGCGGTTGCAGGGATGATAGTTTTCGAGCCGATCCCCTGATAGCCGCCGGTAATACCGTTGTACTCGACGGTCGGGCGCGCCCAAATCTGTTCGAGGGCGCTTTTTGATTGCTCACCGGCCGGCACTGACAGCCCAACCTCCCCGAGGAAGGCCTGGGCATCGAACGGCAGGTCGCGCCATTGCGCGAGTTGTTCGTCCGTCGGTTGGAAGGCGCCATCGTAAAATCCCTCGACGGTGATCGCACCGTCCGGCCCGTGCAGCGAGGCGAGCGCCTTCGACAGGGCCCGGATCGGGTTGATCGCGGGCCCGCCGTACATGCCTGAGTGCAGATCCCGGTTGGGCCCGTGGACCACGAACTCGGTCGCTGCCATGCCGCGCAGGATTGTCGTAATGGCAGGCGTATCGGCGTCCCATTGACTGGTGTCGCAGACCAGCACCAGGTCACACGTGATTTCCTCACCGCTTTCCTCGAGGAAGGCCGGCAGGCTGGGGCTGCCCGATTCCTCCTCGCCTTCGAGCATGACCGAGACCTTGAGCGGCGCCTGGCCGTCGACTTCGTAATAGGCCCGCATCGCCTCGATAAACGTGATCAGCTGGCCCTTGTTGTCCTGGGCGCCACGCGCGACGATGATCTTGCCGTAGCGATCATCCTCGACGATTTGCGGCTCGAACGGATCGCTCTGCCATTGTTCGAGAGGATCGGGCGGCTGCACGTCGTAATGGCCGTAAAACAGCACATGTGGCACGTCCGGTCCGTGATGCCCAAGCGCATGGCCAACCACCATCGGGTGGCCGGTGGTCTGGCGCACGCTGGCCTCAAAGCCTGCTTGTACAAGCAGATCGCGGCAGTGCTCGGCGGCCTTGAGGCAATCTGCCTTGAAGGCGGGATCGGTTGAGATGCTTTTGATTCGCAGCAGATCGAACAGGCGCGTCAGGGCCTGGCCGTGATTGTTGTCGACCTGGTTGAGGACTTTTTCCACAATCGTAACCTTCCTGAGTTTGCCGCCTGTCGAACTGGGCAGCTTCTGTGCAATTAAGCAACGCCCGGCGCTAAGCGTGCATATGTCGCCCATTTTGGGCACATCATGCAATTGCGTCCAGCGGTCTTAGCCGTCATTCAGTGTTCAGCGCCAACGAGTTGTCGGAGCGCGTATCGATTTACCAAACGAGGCTGGCGACGCGATCTGATCGAATTGGTAAAGCTTGATCTGGCGTCGGTCACGCACAGTACCAGAAGCGAGGGAAACGTGACCCAACAGGTTTATTTCTTCGGTGCCGATGCCAGCGACGGTAGTGCGGATGAGCGCAACCTGCTCGGCGGCAAGGGCGCCAATCTCGCTGAGATGGCCGGCATCGGCTTACCGGTGCCGCCGGGCTTTACGATCACGACCGACGTCTGTGCGCAATATTACAGTGCCGGGCTACAATTGCCCGCCAGCCTCGAAGACGAGGTCATGGCAGCCCTCGCCCGCGTTGGACAGGCGGTCGGCAAGCGTTTCGGGGACGCCGACAACCCGCTGCTGGTTTCGGTTCGCTCCGGCGCACGCGCCTCGATGCCCGGCATGATGGACACGATCCTCAACCTTGGCCTCAATGACGCGACAGTCGAAGGGCTGGCCCGGAGTACGGGCGACAAACGTTTCGCCTACGACAGCTATCGCCGCTTCATCCAGATGTATGGCGATGTCGTGCTGGGCGTCGATCACGGCGTTTTCGAAGATATCCTCGATGGCTTCAAGAACAATAAGGGCGTGACGAGCGACACCGACCTTACCGGCGATGACTGGGCCGAGATCGTCACCTCGTACAAACAAGTGATCGAGCAGGAACTTGACACACCGTTTCCGCAGGATACCGCTCTCCAGCTCTGGGGTGCGATCAAGGCGGTCTTCGATTCATGGCAGAACGCCCGGGCCATTACCTACCGCCGGTTGCACGATATCCCGGACAACTGGATGACCGCGGTCAACGTGCAGGCGATGGTGTTCGGCAATCTCGGTGAGACCTCGGCAACGGGCGTTGCCTTCACGCGCAACCCGTCAACTGGCGACAAGGAGATTTACGGCGAATTCCTGGTCAACGCCCAGGGCGAAGACGTGGTCGCCGGCATCCGCACGCCGCAGCCGTTGACCGAGGCCGCCCGTATCGAAGCCGGCGAGACGGCGCCGTCGCTCGAAGCGCTGATGCCTGAAACCTATCGAGAGCTTGCCGGCGTCTTCGAGACGCTGGAAGGCCATTACCACGACATGCAGGACATCGAGTTCACCATCCAGGACGGCAAGCTCTGGATGCTGCAGACGCGGTCCGGCAAACGCACGACCAAGGCCGCCCTCAAGATCGCCGTTGATCTTGCCAACGAAGGCAGCATTAGCCGCGAGGCAGCTGTGCTGCGCATCGATCCGGCCTCTCTCGACCAACTGCTGCACCCGATGATCGATCCCGACGCGAAACGCGACGTGATTGCCACCGGCCTGCCGGCCTCGCCGGGTGCTGCAGTTGGTGAGATCGTGTTCGATCCCGATGAGGCCGAGCGGCTCAAGGCGCAAGGTAAGAACGTCATTCTGGTGCGCATTGAAACGAGTCCTGAGGACATTCACGGCATGCATGCCGCAGCCGGCATCCTGACGACACGCGGTGGCATGACCAGTCACGCAGCCGTCGTCGCACGCGGCATGGGCCGGCCGTGTGTCTCAGGCGCCGGTGCGCTACGTATCGATTATCAGGCCGCAACCATGTCGATCGGCGGCGAAGTCTTCAATCGCGGCGATATCATCACCGTCGACGGCACGACCGGTGAAGTGCTGCGCGGTGCCATCGAGATGCGCCAGCCCGAGCTTTCGGGCGACTTCGCCATTCTGATGGGCTGGGCTGACGCCGTCCGCCGGCTTGGCGTGCGCGCCAATGCCGACACGCCGCGTGATGCCCGCCAGGCCGCCGAGTTTGGTGCCGAGGGCATCGGGCTCTGCCGTACCGAGCACATGTTCTTCGATGAAGACCGCATCCTCGCGATGCGCGAAATGATCTGCGCGGAAGACGAAGCCGGCCGCCGCGCGGCGCTCGCAAAGATCCTGCCCATGCAGCGGCAGGATTTCGAGGAACTCTTCCGCATCATGGACGGTGCACCGGTCACCATCCGCCTGCTCGACCCGCCGTTGCACGAGTTCCTCCCCCATGGTGAGGAGGAAGCAAAAGCCGTTGCCGAAGCACTCGGCGTACCCGTCACCCGGCTACGTGAGCGCGTCAACGAGCTGCACGAGTTCAATCCGATGCTCGGCTTCCGCGGCTGCCGGCTGGCGATCCGTTATCCCGAAATTACCGAAATGCAGGCTCGCGCGATCTTCGAGGCAGCCGCCGCCGTCGCCAAGGAGACCGGCAAGCCGGTGGCGCCGGAAGTGATGATCCCGCTCATCGCCTACCGCAAGGAATATGACATCCTCGCCGACGTGATCCGGGCCCAGGCGGCAGCCGTCGAAAGGGAAGCCGGCACCACGCTGACCTACCAGATCGGCACCATGATCGAGTTGCCGCGTGCCTGCCTCAAGGGTGACCAGATTGCCGCGGGCGAGCACGGTGCGGAATTCTTCTCGTTCGGCACCAACGATCTGACTCAGACCTGCCTCGGCCTGTCACGCGATGATGCGGCACCGATCCTCAACAACTACACGGCATCCGGCATCTACGAGGTCGACCCATTCATTTCGATGGACACTGACGGCGTCGGCGAACTGGTCCGCATCGGCTGCGAACGCGGGCGCGGGGCGCGGCCCGGCATCAAGCTTGGCATTTGCGGAGAACATGGCGGCGACCCGGCATCGGTTCACTTCTGCCACGAGGTCGGGCTCGATTATGTGTCGTGCTCACCGTTCCGCGTGCCGGTTGCGCGTCTTGCAGCCGCGCAGGCGGCAATCGCCAAGAAGGGGTAAGGCGCCTGCGTATCGCCTGACCGGGCCGGTATCAGTGTCTGGAGCAGGTCTCCGACGACATTGCGCTCGATTTTGCAGTGCTGTATTAGTTCGCGATGAGCGCAACGAAATGCGAGAGCCCGTTACGCCAACAAGCTGCCGTCTGTAATCGAACGGTAGCGCAGCGCCCGTAGCTCAGCTGGATAGAGTACTAGATTCCGAGTCTAGGGGTCGCACGTTCGAATCGTGCCGGGCGCGCCATCAATTTCTCCTACTAAATCAATAGCATAACATATGAACAAATGTTCTCGTGGAGGGTCATTCTGACTCTCGAATCTGGTGTTCATTCTGACTCTCGTTCTTGGGGTGTTCTAGGTTTCGCACCCAAGCGCGGCGCTTTTTGGCGGCTGCTAATCGCTGCACATCCGTCTTCTTGACGTAGCCACGGGCTGCGTCTGGCGTCCTGTGCCCTGAGAGGCTCATCACGCCTTGCTCGGTCAGTTCGGCATCGCCAAGCTCAGTCATGCCGCCGTGTCGGCAGGCCGTCAGCGTCACGTGTTCGGGTAGACCCGCTGCTCGCCGGGCCTCACGTACAATCCGTTTGGCATAAGAGAATGAATAAGGCCGAGGCGGACCCTTTTTGCCCGGGCTGACGACCATTGGGATGGCAACTCGGTCGAGAATCGCTAGATAGGCCTCGAGTTCAGGGTAGAAGTGTTCCCCATAGGTGGACAGCGGATGCCAGACTGTGAATCGGCATGCAATTTTGACCCCTTTGCGGGGGTAATCGGCGTTCAATTTTGACCCCACCCCCACGGGCTCAACATCTCCGCTCGAAGTGATTCTGGAGCGGGGGCTTGTAGGGGGATGATCACGGTGGAGACGATCGGGCGAGTGCGCCATGACTTTCACGTCAAGGGCAAGAAGATCAAGGAGATCTCGCGGGAGCTTCGGCTGGCGCGGAACACGGTGCGTACAATTGTGCGCGGCGAGGAGACCGAACATCGCTATGAACGCAAAACACAGCCTCATCGCAAGCTCGGCGGTTTTGCCGATCAGCTCGATGGCCTGCTCGAAGAGAACGCGAAGAAAGCCAAGCGCGAACGCCTGACATACCTGCAGATGTTCGAAGAGTTGCGTCTGGCTGGCTACCAGGGCGGCTATGATGCGGTGCGCCGCTATGGCTGGCGCTGGCAAGAAGCCCACGGTGCCCGGCTGGCCGAGGCGTATGTGCCGCTGCACTTCGATCCCGGTGAGGCGTATCAGTTTGACTGGAGCCACGAGATCGTCGTGATCGCAGGTAGCGTGATGACCGTGAAGGTGGCGCACGTCAGGCTCTGCCACAGCCGCATGCCGTTGTTGCGTGCCTATCTGCGCGAAGCCCAGGAGATGGTTGTCATGCTGGAAGCATGCCTCCGGCATGACGCCCATGACCAGGCATTCCGGTTCTTCAAGGGCGCCTGCCGGCGCGGCATCTACGACAACATGAAGACCGCCGTCGATGCTGTGTTTGTCGGCAAGGAACGCCAGTTCAACCGCCGCTTCCAGCAGATGCTAAGCCACCATCTCGTCGAGGCGACGGCGTGCACACCGGCAGCGGGGTGGGAGAAGGGGCAGGTAGAGAATGTCGTGTCGGAGACGCGCTTCCAGCACGATGTCGGCGTGATGCGGCGTGCCATCTTCACACCAAGGCTCAAGTTCTCAAGCCTGGCCGAACTCAACGCTTATCTGATCGACCGGTGCATCGCCTGGGCCAAGGCACACGCGCATCCCGAGCACAAGGATCGTTCGATCTTCGAGATGTTCGAGGTCGAACGCGCGAGCCTCGTTCCATATGCCAGCCCGTTCGATGGCTTTCGCAGCGTAACGGCCGCGGTCTCCAAGACATGCCTCGTCACCTTCGACAAGAACAAGTACTCGGTGATGGCCAAGGCCGTTGGTCGGCCGGTTGATGTTTACGCTTACGCTGATCGCATCGTCATCAAGCAGGATGGCGAGATTGTCGGCGAACACGAGCGCTCGTTCGCCAAGGCGCAGACAATCTATAACCCCTGGCACTATGTCCCTGTTCTGGCAAAGAAACCCGGCGCATTGCGCAATGGCGCGCCGTTCAAGGGCTGGGTTCTGCCGGGCTCCCTTGGCCGTGTGCGCCGCCGCCTTGCCGGATCTGACGACGGCGACCGGCAGATGGTCCGGATCCTCACCGCTGTCCTGACCGACGGCATGGCAGCGGTTGAGGCGGCGTGCACGGAAGCGCTCGCGGCACAGGTGGTCAGCGCCGATGTGATCCTCAATGTGCTTTACCGCCAACAGCAACCGGAGCCACCGGCACCGGTCATGACGCCGGAGCGGTTGCAACTCGCATCACCACCGCTTGCCGATTGCGCGCGCTACGATGGCCTGATTGGCCAACCTCGCCTTGCGGCCGATCCCGTTTCCGCATTGGAGGTGGTGTGATGGAGCGCCATGAGATCCTCGAGTTGATGCGCACGTTGAGCCTCTCCGGCATGAGGGCGGCTTACGACGACATCGTCACCGCCGGCATCAAGCGGCGCCAGGGCGTCGAGAAGGTTCTGGCGGCCCTGCTCAAGGCCGAGATCGCCGCCAAGCAGGCGCGCTCGATCAATTACCAGATGACGATTGCCAAGCTGCCGCTGGCCAAGGAGCTTGCCGAACTCGATCTCGCCGAGACGCCGATCAACGCCGAGGCGATCGAGACGCTTGGCCAGGGCAGCTTCCTGGACGATCAGCGCAACGTCGTCCTGGTCGGCGGCACAGGCACCGGCAAGACGCACATCGCGATCGCCATCGCGCGCCAATGCATCCGGGCGGGCCGCAAGGCGCGCTTCTTCAACGTCGTCGACCTGGTCAATCGGCTCGAGACCGAAGTGAAGCTCGATCGCCAGGGCCGCACCGCCGACGCACTCAACCGCGTCGACCTCGTCATCCTCGACGAACTCGGCTACCTGCCGTTCGCGCAATCGGGCGGCCAACTGTTGTTCCACCTGATCAGCCGGCTTTACGAGCGCACCTCGATCATCGTGACGACCAACCTTGCATTCGCCGAATGGCCCAGTGTGTTCGGCGACGCCAAGATGACGACTGCGCTGCTCGACCGCCTCACGCATCACTGCGACATCATCGAGACCGGCAACGACAGCTGGCGCTTCAAGAACCGCTCCTGACGTGCGCCAGCCCGAGTCATGGCGCACTCGCCCGATCGTCTCCTCCGTGATCATCCCCCTACAAGCCCCCGCTTCAGAACCACTTCGGGCGGAAATGCTGAACCCGTGGGGGTGGGGTCAAAATTGAACGCCGATCCGGGGTCAATTTTCGGCGCCGATTGACAGCGGCTCATCGCTCGCCGTTTATGCACTGGCAGACAAGGGCGCACGTCTGCTCAGTTTTCATGATGACCTGACATTTGGCGAGCGCGTCTCCTGGGCGCAGAAGAACCGTAACGTCGGTCGACCATTCCTCGAGCACACCCTTGAGATTGCCGACTTTGCCGTTGCGCTTACCACGAGTGTCGCTTCGCGTCCTGACATCGATTTGCTCGATGGCGAGGCCTTGCTTGCTCGCCTGCCAGAAGCACGGCGTACGTGCACCAAGCCCTATCGCTTGTCCGTGCCAGTAATTTTCCAGTCAAAGCATCAGGCCATCGGTGTTGAGCCGGACTACGTCTTTTCCCTCGGATTTCCAACGCTTGGTCGGCGTGCCTATTTCCTCGTCGAGATCGACCGCGGCACGATGCCGGTTGAACGCTCTGACATCTCTCAATCATCGATGCTGCACAAGTTTGTTGCCTACAGTGCCCTGTGGCGCGCCAGGCTGCATACCTCTGAATTCGGCTGGCGCAACTTTCGTGTCCTCATCGTGACCGGCAATCCCGATCGCGCACACAACATGCGTCATACACTGACCCGCATGAGTGCTAATGGATCGCCATTGTTTTGGTTCGCCGATCGCGCCGATCTTGCCGTGATCAACTTGCTTGATCATACCTGGGTTGATGGCACCGGGGCCGCACGCAAGCTCATGCCGTCAACTTGATATTCACTCAGGGTCGAACCAATGGCAGGGATCGGGCGCTCACCAAAAAAGCACGCCCGTGTGCTTATTCTCGCCGGCCCCAATTCGGGTGAGGGCCGGCTCCGAAAAAGCACACGCAATCAAGGGCATGTCTCAATAAGAAAAGGCCCCGCCCATCTTTAAGATAGCGGGGCCGAAGTTGCCGGAATCGCATCCGCCAACTCAATGACCGATTTCGCAGGCAACGTCAGGGCAACGGCCGTCTGGTCATCACCAGCGGCGTTGAGGCCCTTGGCCCGGCCTTCGTCGCCGAGGCAATCATGGCCGTGCGCTCGTTCGATGACTTCTCGCCTGCCAACGACCCTTTTGGCGAGCATGATTTCGGGAAAATCATCGTTCGAGATCAAACGGTCTATTGGAAGCTGGACTGTTACGATCCCGACCTCGCGGCCGGATCGGAGGATCCGGCCGACGAGGCCAGGACCTGCCACGTGCTTACAATCTTGCTTGCCGAAGAATACTGAAGGCTCGTCACCCCGATCCGCAATGGGTCGGGGTCTTGTCGTACCGACGTCGCATCGGCTTTGCTTCCTGTCTGCTCAAAACGCAAATGTCCGCACCTGGTCGCCGCTGCCATTGCCTCGCGGTGCTGCTGCGTCGCGAAGGGCACACCGAACGAACCCGCTTCCGCGGGAGTGCGCTGCGCGCGGGTTGTGCCGTGGGGCGAGCGTGGCGCTAACCATCTGAGCAACATGAGATAACGGGCAAGGCGTCCCGTCTTGAGGATCGAGGGGTTCACCAACCTCACCTCAAGACAGGAGCCCGCAATGAGCAGCAAGCCCATCAGCCCCCTTCGTCAACGCATGATCGAAGACATGGAGCTGCGTAATTTTACCGAGAAGACGCAAACTGGCTACCTTCGTCACGTGACAGCGTTTGCCACCTTCCTCGGTCGTTCGCCTGACACGGCGACTGGCGAAGATGTACGCGCCTTCCAGGTCCACCAGAAGGAGACCGGCGTTAATCCTCCGACGATCAACTCGACTGCCGTTACGCTCAGATTTTTCTTCACGACGACGCTCGGGCGCCCGGATCTCGCCCGGCATCTGGCGCAGGTGCACTATCCGCGCAAACTGCCGCGCGTCCTGGCGCCGGATGAGGTCGGCCGATTGTTGGATGCTGCGCCCGGTCCAGGCCTCAAGTACAAGGCGGCGCTGAGCGTGGTCTATGGCGCGGGACTTCGTGCCGGCGAAGTGGTCATGCTCAAGATCTCCGACATCGATTCAAAGCGCATGTTGATCCGTGTCGAGCAGGGCAAGGGGCGCAAGGATCGCCACGCGATGCTCTCGCCGCAGCTGCTTGAAGTTTTGCGAGCTTGGTGGCTGCAATGCCGAACCGAAGCATGGCTATTTCCAGGTCGTGATCCGTTCCTGCCGCTGACAACCCGGCAACTCAATCGATCCTGCAAGATGGCCGCCGAGATGGCAGGGCTTGGAGCTTGGGTGTCGCCGCACACGCTGAGGCACTCGTTCGCAACACACCTACTCGAACAGAACATTGATGTGCGCGTGATCCAGGTCCTGCTTGGCCACGTCAAGCTCGACACGACGGCGCGCTATACGCAGGTCGCGACCAACACGATCCGCGAGGTCATGAGCCCGCTCGACCGGCTGGTCGCAAACGATACGAGTACGGCACCACCGGCGTAGTCGGCACGTCTCATGCCTCGGCCAGCATTGGAGGTCGCGGACATCTTCCGCGACCACGGCCCCGCGTGGCGTCAAGCCAACGCCGGCCACGTCAGCCTCGGCCAGATGAAGGTGATGTCAGCCATCGAGCGTTGCCGCACAGCGGCCCTCGGCGGTCATGTTGCGCGTTGCGAGAACGAGGTGTGTGGGCACACGATGATCGCCTATAACAGCTGCCGCAACAGGCATTGTCCGAAGTGCCAGGGTGCTGCGGCCAGGGATTGGATGGCAGCACGCGAAGCCGAGTTGCTCCCGGTTCAATACTTCCACGCCGTGTTCACGCTGCCGGCTCGGATTGGCGATATCGCGTATCACAACAAGGCCATGATCTACGGCCTGCTGTTCAAGGCGAGCGCAGAGGCGATGCAGACGATCGCCGCCGATCCCAAACATCTCGGCACCAGGATCGCGCTCACGTCGGTACTGCACACCTGGGGCTCAGCCATGACGCATCACCCACACGTGCACATGATTGTGCCGGGCGGCGGGCTATCCGAAGATGGCACGCGCTGGATCGGCTGCCGCAACGGCTTCTGCCTGCCCGTGCGCGTGCTGTCAAAACTGTTCCGCGGGTTGATGCTCGATAAGCTCGTGGCCGCTCACAACGCCGGCAAGCTCAACTTCTTTGGGCCGCACGTTCATCTCGCCGATACCAAAGCCTTCAAGCGGTTCCTGAGGCCGGCCTGGCGCACCAAGTGGCATGTCGACCTTAGGCCGCCTTTTGCCGGCCCGAGGGCGGTGCTTGCCTACCTGTCGCGCTATAACACGCACCGTGTTGCGATCTCGAACCGGCGGCTCATCAAGGCCGACGACGCAGGCGTCACGTTCCGTGTCAAGGATTACCGGCGCAAGGGACCGGCCCGCTACACGACGATGACGCTCGGTCCACATGAGTTCATCCGCCGTTTCCTGAGCCACACCCTGCCCAAAGGCTTCCACCGCATCCGCCACTACGGCCTGTTCGCAAGCGGCGTGAAGGCGGAGAACCTCGCCCGGATGCGTGAACTGCTTGGCGTTACAGGATCGGTTATCGGCGACACTGATACCGGTGATGCCAATGGCGGCGATGACGAAGCAGCACCTGACGATGCCAAAGCGCAGCCGTGTCCATGCTGCGGCAGCCTCATGCGTATCATCGAAGTCTTCGATGCCGGCTCTGCACCACGCTCCGTCGTGCCGGAAGGGATCGACAGCTCATGATGCCAGACTGCCGCGACGACATCGTGAACGTCAGGCGGCCTGAGCGCTGCAACAAGTGCTTGCGGCCGGATCAACGCACCTCGGGCACCGATGATGGGCGGACGACATCAAAACCGCTCGTATCCGCCGATCAACGCCGACCGTGGGCTTGTCATCCGACTGCCTTTGTGTGGAAAACCGCTTCGCCTCAACGCAGCCGCTACGCCAAATCCGCATAGAAATTGTGGCACCCTCATCGCCCCACCGCCCGCGGGTTCCTTCCCTGGGGACTTTCGGACGCCGGCCCGCTGGTTGTGGCGCCGTCCTGCATGGCCAGCATCCGAAACTCTTCACATTTTGTGAAGGGTTTCGGATGACGGCCCATCACTGGATTAGCTGCAGCCACCGGGGCCGTCGTCGGAAAGCCTCCAGTGAAGGAACCCGCGGGCGGTTGATCGGCGAGCGTGCCGGAATGTCTATGGGGAATTGGCGCTGCGGCTGGCTTGGGGCGTTGCTATGTTCGGTTCTGCAACAGCCGGGCAACGGCCACAAGATCGGTGTTGATCGTCGCGTGTTGGCAGTTGTGATCCCGTTGGCAAGCTTTTGGTGCGCGCGGTGGGTTGATCCGGCCGCAAGCAATCGTTGCAGCGCGGAGGCCGCCTGAAGTTCACGCTGTCGTCGCGGCAGACTGGCATCATGAGCTGTCGATCCCCTCTGGCACGACGGTGCGCGGTGCAGAGCCGGCTTCGAAGACTTCAATAATGCGCATCACGCCGCCGCAACTCGGGCATGACTGCGCTTTGGCATCGTCGTGCGTGGCTTCGTCATTGCTGCTTTCAGCGTCACCGATTCCAGCGTTACCGGCAACCGACCCTGTCACGCCAAGCAGGTCGCGCATCCGGGCCAGATTCTCGGCCTTCGCGCCGCTCGCGAACAAGCCGTAGTGTCGGATGCGGTGGAAGCCTTTCGGCAGGATGTGACTCAGAAAACGGCGGATGAACTCATGTGGGCCGAGCGTCATCGTCGTGTAGCGGGTCGGCCCCTTGCGCCGGTAATCTTTGACACGGAACGTGACACCATTGGCATCGGCCTTGATGAGGCGCCGGTTGGAGATCGCAACGCGGTGTGTATAACGCGACAGGTAGGCAAGCACCGCCCTCGGGCCGGCGAACGGCGGCCTCAGGTCGACATGCCATTTGGTGCGCCAGAGCGGCCGCAAGAACCTCTTGAACGCTTTGGTATCGGCGAGATGAACGTGTGGTCCAAAGAAGTTGAGCGTGCCGGCGTTATGAGCAGCCACGAGCTTATCGAGCATCAAGCCGCGGAATAGTTTTGATAACACGCGCACGGGCAGGCAGAAGTCTTTGCGGCAGCCGATCCAGCGCGTGCCATCTTCGGAAAGTCCGCCACCCGGCACGATCATATGCACGTGCGGATGATGCGTCATGGCACTGCCCCAGGTATGCAGTACCGACGTGAGCGCAATCCTGGCGCCGAGATGCTTGGGATCGGCAGCGATCGTTTGCATCGCTTCTGCGCTCGCCTTGAACAGCAGGCCGTAGATCACGGTCTTGTTCTGATACGCGATATGGGCAATCCGGGCCGGCAACGTAAACACGGCGTGGAAGTATTGAACGGGGAGCAGTTCGGCTTCGCGTGCTGCCATCCAGTCACGTGCAACCGCACCCTGGCACTTCGGACAGTGCCGGTTGCGGCAACTGTTATAGGCGATCAACGTGTGCCCGCACGCGTCGTTCTCGCAACGTGCAACATGGCCGCCGAGCGCCGCTGTGCGACAGCGCTCGATTGCACTCATCACCTTCAACTGGTCAAGGCTCACATGCCCGCGGTTGGCATCACGCCATGCGCGTCCGTGGTCGCGGAAGATGTCCGCGACCTCCAATGCTGGACGGGCCATGCGACGTGCCGACTACGCCGGTGGCTCGTCGTCATCTTGGTCCGGTGGCGCAATGTTCAACCGGTCGAGCGGGCTCATCACCTCACGAATGGTGTTGGTTGCCACCTTCGTGTAGCGAGCCGTCGTCTCCAACTGTGCGTGTCCAAGCAGGACCTGGATCACGCGCACGTCGATATTGCTCTCAAGCAGATGCGTCGCGAAGGAGTGTCGTAGCGTGTGCGGCGCGACCCACTTAGGCAAACCGGCCCGGTCGGCCGCCTGATGGCAGATGCGGTTCAGCTGCCGCGTCGTCATCGGCGCGATCTTGTCCCGACCCGGAAACAGGAAGACCTTGGGGCGGGCAATACGATACCAGTCGCGCAACACCTCAAGCAGTGTCGGGGAGAGCATCGCAAACCGGTCTTTGCCGCCTTTGCCGTTCTCGACGCGGATCAGCATGCGCTTCGAGTCGATGTCGGAGACTTTGAGCTTCACCACCTCCATGGCACGCAGGCCGGCACCATAGGCGACACTCAGCATCGCCTTGTCCCTCGGCGCCGTTGCCGCTTCCAGCAAACAGAAGATCTCGTCCGGCGACAGCACACGCGGCAACTTCTGCGGCTCGTAAACGTGAACCAGATGCCGAGTGGTCTCCGGCTTGTCAACGGTTACCCGGAAGAAGAACCGCAGCGCCGACACCGTGATGTTGATCGACGGCGGATTGGCAAGGCCGGCTGCCAGATGCCGCTGGAATGCGCGCAGTTCCTCGGCCGTCGCGGTGTCTGGCGAGCGCCCGAGAAAGGCTGCGAGCTTCTTGACGGCGCGGATATAGTCGCGTTGGGTGCCAGCAACGAAATTGCGAACGCGCATGTCTTCGATCATGCGGGCGCGCAATGGGCTGATCGGCTCGTTGGGATACGGCGTGGTCATCGGGGTCTCCTGTCTTGAGGTTGGAGTTGTTGAACCCCTCGATCCTCAAGACGGAGCCCCGGCCCCGTTATCCTATGCTGTTCAGTTGGTTACTCCGCCGCAAGCCTCGCAGCACGGTTCGCGCGCAGCGCTCTCCCGCGGAAGCGGGTTCGTTCGTTGAGACGCGGCAGACATGGCGCCCGAAACTCGTTTCGTCCGCTCCAACCGACAGCAGACATCAGCCGGAAAGAACCTCGCGTGGCATCTCAGACACCCGCTATCTGATCGTCCCGCAGCTTAACCGTCGCGTTGTCTGCGTACGTAGCGGCTGGTCAGGATTCGTAATCGGTCCTGGAAATGCGGTCGGACTCGAGCGCTCCAGGGTGACTCAACCGCTTCGCGCCATGCATCGCTAAACGTTACCTCCGGCGTACTCAAATGATAGATGGCGACGTACTTGTGGGTTCCGCCGCCTGCTTCAGTCGAACGGTAGCGTCGCGCGGCCAGTGTTCCCGGAACCGCAGCAAGTGCCGGGAGATGTTCTTCGTCATACCAGGCGTTGAATTCATCCTCCGCCTCAGCCGTCACGTTCATGGCATTCAAGAGCAATCCGCCTGCGTTGCTCGGAGCAGCTTCATCTCCCGGCGTGAGTTGTGTACCTTCGAAGCGCAGCAGCTGCTTGCACATGCCCGTGACGCGTTTGGTCCAAACCGAAGAGTTGTTGTGGGCAACAGACGTATACGAGTCACTTCGCAGCACGTCAGCCGAGTCGAGATCGTAGGTTGCAACGGCGATACTCGGATCGTCCCGACTGAGCCAACGCTCGCTCAGGCCAAAACCGATTATCGCCTGTCGCTCCGGGATGTGCTCCAGATCATACCAGTCGTGAAACTCATCAGCGTGTGCCGTTGAATAGTCAAATGCGACCGCGAGTATTCCTTTTGCCATCAATCCACCTATGAACTTCCGTGCGTCTCGCCTTTCGGGCAATCTGATGCATTTGCTCCGCCGATCACCTTCCGAAGAATATGACGGCGGTTGGCCGTAAAGGGACGGACCTCGCTCGACCAACGCCCACGCTCACCCGCATCTGCCCATTCTGCACTAAGCAGCACGTCCGGGCTTTCGATTTCATAGGTAACGCTGTAGTGCGGTTCGTTACCCGGATCCATCGTTCGGCGCTCTCCGGCCAGCATCATGGTAAGCGGCTCGCGAACGGAACGCGTCGCCGAGATGACGCCCGGAACCGAGGTCAAAAACGGGACATGCTCCTGATCATAAACCTCGTTGAACAAGTCTTCCTTGTCAGCTCGCACATCCATGCTGACAACAAAGAGATACTTTGCATCGTCTGACATGCTGGTCCCTACCTGATTGGTGAAAATGGCGCTGCCAACATGACCTTGGTTTCTTGACGGAGAACCGGACTGTCTCCCGGTGGTGGCCAGATGCCCTCTGACTTTGCCTTGCTCCGTATTGCCATCCGCTCATCGAGGCTCGAGTAAGCCCAGATGTGCATCCAAGTATTCTCATGAGTAAAGACACCGACGAGAGGAGACAGTTTCACACGACCGGGAAGATATTCAGCCCAGCGCTCTGCCATCTGGGGGACGGTTCCCGGTCGCAGCGTGTAGAGCCTCATCTCGAAGTAGGGTCCGACCTGACCAGGCTTTAGGGCTGGCGCGAAGGTTTGCGGATCGAAAATTTCGGATCTCATTTCAGCTATGAACTCAGAAGTGTTCGGCGGCCAGACGCCGTCTGCTATGACCTGTGCACGAACCTTTCGACGTTCCAATTCGTCGGCATAGCTCCAGACGTGGATCACCTGGTTGAGCGGTCCGAACTCAGTGAACCAAAATGCAGCAAGCGGCGAATAGGTCAGTCGCCGCTCAAGTTTTCCTTCGAAGCGTTTGAGGAATTCCGGCAAAGTGCGCGGGTGCAAAGTGTAGGTTCGAAATTCAACGATCATGGGAGCGGCCTCCTGGAGTTGCTGGCAGCATACTTGGAGAAGCTGCGAGTGGTCTCAAAGGACAAAAGCACAGCTGCGCCAGGCGCGTCCACAAAGCGGCGCTCGCCGGAGACGTCGTACTTAAATCGCGGTCATCCCGCCATCGACAAACAAGCAGCTACCGGTAACGTAGGAAGCATCTGGCGAGGCAAGGAAGAGGATGCATGCGGCGACCTCTTCGGGAGTGCCGGGCCGCTTGAGCATCGTGCGCTCGGCTGCATCGTTGTTATAGTCCTCAACGGTCAGTCCCGCGGCTTCGATCCGTCGCGCATGAAACGGCGTGAAGATCGGACCGGGACAAACGGCATTGACGCGGATGCCATCTGGAGAGTGGTCCATCGCCATCCCACGCGTCAATCCGGCTATTGCCGCCTTCGCGGTGTCATACTGAACCGTCCTGCTTCCCGCCGTCACCGAACGCACGGAAGCTACGTTGACGATGTTACAGCCTGTGCGTCGAAAATGCGGAATTGCCGCTTTCGCGCAGTAGGCATAGCTCTTGAGGTTAACGCCTAAGAGCTTGTCCCAACTCTCGGCGCTGGCTTCGACCACCGTTTGATACATGCGAATGCCAGCATTGTTGACGAGGATGTCGATCCCGCCGAATTCGTTGACCGCGTGATCGATAATACCCGCGGCCGCGGCCTCGGTGGAGACATCGGCCTCGACGAATTTTGCGTCAGCGGCATTGTTCTTCAAGCTGTCGGCAACTTTCCGGCCGCGTGCTGCGTCCCAATCAGCAAACACGACCTTTGCACCTTCATCGAGAAATCGCCTGACCGCTGCTTCACCAATGCCTGAAGCTCCACCTGTGACAACTGCGACCTTATCCGTAAAGCGTTTCATTGGACCTGCTCAGCGCTAATGTTGGAGCGTCAACCGTAGCTCCTTTGCCGGCGTCCTAGTATTGCGACTATGATATCTGTTGCGTGCCATTGAGAAACCGTGGACTTAGACTTATCTCGCGTTGCCGCCAAACGATGACAGCCGGTTTTTGTCCTGACATGCCCGACGTTGATCGCTGAACGCGCGCAAGAGGAATGCCGATGTCTTCAAGCACAGTCAGCGCTTCAAGGATTGCTACCGGTGAAATCACACGCGCGGTTGCCAAGTTTGCAACGTGCACGCGCTGGGATGATATCCCGGACACGGTCTGTCACGAAGCAAAGCGATCCATTCTGAATGGCTTCGCAACGGGACTGGCAGGTTGCCGGGAGCCGGCCATCGACAAAATGCTCGCCACAATGTCTCCGTACTCCGGAAATCGGGACTGCACGATAGTCGGCAGAGCTGAGCATGTTGATCTATTGTTGGCTGCCACGGTCAATGCGATGAGCGCCAACATCTTCGACTTTGACGACACCCATCCGACAACGATTATTCATCCGACCGCACCGGTTGCGCCTGCATTGTTTGCATTGGCTGAAACCCGAAAGATTTCCGGTAGACAGCTCTTGCACGCCTTCATTGTCGGAACGGAGATTGAGTGCCGGCTTGGAAATGCGGTTTCGCCCTATCATTACGCGCGAGGTTGGCACATCACATCAACGTGTGGGGTTTTCGGCGCAGCGGTGGCGACTGGTGTACTGCTGGGCTTAACCGAGGAGCAGCATTGTTGGTCGCTCGGTAACGCATCAGCACAATCGTCCGGCTTGGTCGAGACACTTGGCACCATGTCCAAGAGCATTAGTGTCGGCAACGCTGCGCGAAATGGAATTGTTTCGGCGCTTCTAGCCGGCGAAGGTTTTTCCGGTCCGGTCGCTCCGCTCGAGGGCCCACGCGGCTTCCTGCCGGTCTATGCCGACGCGCCTGATTTTGACGCGATCGTCGGCAATCTCGGCAAGAACTGGCAGATCGCAACGAACACTTACAAGCCCTACCCCGTCGGGGTCGTTCTCAACCCGGTCATCGAGGCATGTCTGGATCTATATAATGTCCCGGGACTAAAGATAGATGAGATCTGTGAAGTTGAGCTGACCGGCCACCCGCTGTTGCGCCAACGCGCGGACCGGCCACTAGTTCAAACTGGTCGCGAGTCGCAGGTCAGCGCCCAACATGCCATTGCCATCGTGCTTCGCCGCGGCATAGCCGGACTTAGTGAGTTCAATGATAACGCCGTCGCCGAAAGCGAACGGGATGGCATTCGCCCGCCGATCCGTTTCGTCGATGATGAAAGCTACGATATTGATAGCGTGAGAGTGGTTCTGCAGATGCGCGATGGGTCTCGACACCTGCGAGAGATCAAGAACACAGTTGGCGGTTCTCAAAACCCAATGAGTGATCAGCAACTACAGGACAAACTAACACAACTCGCGCAGCATTCCGGATTTGCCGGTGACATTCCGGCCCTGGCTGATGCGCTCTGGTCGCTCGAGACACTGCCTGATGCTTCGCTCCCGGTGAAGCATTGCGCATCCAATTGATCATCATTGACATATAATAAGAAGGTGTACGACTTCGAGATTGAACTTGTGGTAACCGGCTCTGAGAAGCTGTGTCGGCTTCACCTTGCTGGTCTCGGCGAGACTTTGCGGTAGACCGGATCTCCGGCTTCAAACACAAGCATTTCGAACTCAAGCGACGCCATTTACTCGGCAATCAGTATAACGTTGGCGGGTGGGCGATGACGACAATTCTTGATGGCATGAGCGGTTCCGAGTAACAGCTTCGAGAGAACGATGCTCAGGCTTCAAGATGCCGCAAGCGATAAATCGCCGTATGCCGGACGTGGGCAATTGGCCGCTCGCCGTTGGCGAGGATCAGGCTGTCGAGGTCGACGAAGTGATGGCCCTTGCGGTGGTAGTTCGCCACAATATGTGCGCGCGCCACCAACCGGTCTCCGACCCTTGCGAGGCCGTGGAATTGCACATCGCTGCCGGTGTGTATCCATGGCGCCAGCACGACGTTGTCGACAAGCACACGATTGCACAGGCGCAGCAGATAGCCCGGGTGCCCGAGGCCCTCGTCCCTATAAATTGTGCTTGTTTCCCTGACGTCACGGAGATAGCCGGTCGAGGCCTGCTGGTCGAATTCTATCTCAGCGCTGGCGAGATAGCGGCCTTCGGCGAGACTGGTGTCATCGGCGGGCGGGCGCTCGGCTGGCGGGATGGCCGGCGGGAAATTCGATAATGGAGGCGGTTCCTGGGGGTGTTCCGGCAAGATAGCCGTGCCGGTGGCACAAAGGACGCCGTCGCTTTCGACCTTGAGATCAATCTGCGAGCCATTCCTGTCGCCGGTGACAGTCGCCAAACGTCCATCATAGACCGGCTTGGCGAAGCGCCCGGCCATCCGGCCGCGCTCGAGAAATGGCCTTCCCCAATGTTCCAGAGGTACGTGTGAGGCATAAGCAAAGACCTCGACGCCCGGCACTAGACCACCGGTGAAGCCCAGTTTCTGAGCCACCGCGTTGTCGTGGATCTTGTTCTCGGAGGAATGGGAGAGGTTGTAGGCTTTGACGTTATAGATGAGGCTTTGCGGGGCGGCCATGACATCCCCCTTCGAGTTGCCAGCTTCGTTACGCACGTGGCAAGGAGATTAGCATAGATAAAGCGATCTTGAGGGAGTATCCGATGAACAGGCAGCAACTGATCGAGCGGGGCCGGCAGGTGCGCTCCGAGCTTGGTATCGCGCCGGTCGGCACGTGCCAGGCGATGCCGGGCTTCAATGACTTGATGGACGAAGTCGCCTTCGCCAGCATCTGGGACCGCCCGCATCTTGACCGACGCCAACGCACGATCTGCACATTGGCTGCTCTTTGCCCGTCGCCGTATCTGCCACAGTTGCCTGGCATGGTGCGCTCCGCTCTCGATGCCGGCCTCGAAGCGCGGGGCATCCTGGAGGTATTCCTGCAGGCCGGGCTCTACGGCGGTTTCGTGAAGGCGGAAGCGGCAGCGGTGATTGCACAGGAGGTTTTCGCAGAGCGTGGAATTGAACTGCCGGAGAGGGACGATGAGGCACCATCGCTGGAAGAGTTGGACGTGCGCGGTCACACTATCATGTCTGAACTGCACGGTGCGCGAAGTACGCAAGGCTATGCCTCCGCCGACAATCCAGTGACGAGCGCGCTTTATCCGGCAGCGATTCGCTACGGCTACGGCGAACTTTGGAACCGTCCGGGGCTTGAGCGCCAAGAGCGCATGCTGGTAGCCGTCGCAGCCTTTACAGCCCTCGGGCTCACTGGGCAACTCTCGAAGTTCGCGCAATCGGCCTTGAATACCGGACTAGCCAAGGAACAGGTGATCGAAGCCGTTGTCCAAACGGCCCCCTACAGCGGCTTCCCGCCGGCACTCAATGGGCTTGCGGTTCTGAGTGAGGTTTTGGGGTAGTGGGCCGGACGATATTCTAGTTCTTTCGACGCTGTTCGTGCATAGAGCAATGAAACGACCGATCAAGTCAGGTCTGGATGCACGGTCGCACGCCATCGGTTCTTCAGTTCATTTGGATCCGCCGTGAGATCTTAGAATTCGCCGAGGACCTTGACGCTGCGTCGCATGACAAAGATCACATCGTTGCTCCTTCGCTTTGGCCGAACACGCCACCGTTGGCCGCATACCATCCGGCAATGCCATGCCAGATCTCCTCGGCAGTCTCCGCATACCAGAACAACTCTGCATCTTCAGGATCAATCACCCCTTCCTCGACCAGAAACTCGAAATCGATGGCACGCGACCAGAACGACTTGCCGACAAGCACAACCGGTATCGGTCGCATCTTCCTGGTCTGGATGAGCGTCAGCGCGTCGAAGATTTCGTCAATTGTCCCATAACCGCCGGGAAAAGCGACCAGTGCTTTAGCGCGATGCATGAAATGCAGTTTGCGCATGCCGAAATAGTGAAACTGAAAACATAGATCCGGCGTGATGTAAGGGTTGGGATACTGCTCATGCGGCAGCGAAATATTGAGGCCCACAGACTGGCCAGCCGCATCGTGGGCGCCGCGGTTTGCCGCCTCCATGATACCGGGCCCGCCTCCGGTCATTATGACGAGTTGGTTGGCGCCCTCCACCTCGCGCCCGACGGTCTGTCCAAGGCGCCGAGCTTCATCGTAGTAGCGGCTGTTCTCCGCGACGCGCTTGGCACGGCCAAGAGCACGGCGGTTGGCTTCGTTCTCCGGTGCTTCGGCCAAACGCGCCTCGCAGGCCGCCACCATGCGCAGCGCGGCGGCCGGCTCTCTGATCCGTGTACTACCGAAGACCACGATCGTATGCGCGATATTGCGCTCGGCCATCGACAACTCCGGCTTCAAATAATCAAGGCCGAGCCGAACAAAGCGAACGTCGTCGCGGTCGAGAAACTCTTTGTCCTGGTCGGCCGGCCTGTAGCTCGGGCTCTCCAGCAGCGCTTGCACTTTGTCCGGTGCATCCCGGTCTTCAAGGGCATCCTTGGGGCTCTGCCAGGGAAGCGCCGTTCGACGATCGCCGGGCGGCTGTGTCCCGTCTGGCGTGTCATCTGGTTGATTGTCGCTCATCGTTCATGCTCCGATTGGCACGTTACAAACATTCATCCCGATCTTGGCATAGGCGCAAGGCCATCCCATTGTTGAGCGCGGCTATTCGCCTGCCTCCAAGGCGCGCTTCATGCGCCGCATGATCTTCGCTCTGGTTCGGGCGTCGGCTGCCTGCTCCAGAAGTTCGCGCAAATCGAACGTGAACTGCGCCAATTCGTTGTGCCAGTCCTGATTGGTGACGGCCTCGGGGCTCAAGCGGCGTGGCGCCGAGCGCTTCTGCGGCAACCGCCCGTTGCCAGCCAGTTCAAGTTGATCGTCGAGCTCGGGTGACAGGATGAATCGCCGATCCAGCCCACGATCAACGAGCTGGTCCGTCAGCGCCACCATTGCCTCTTCTTCGCCGTGCGTCAGGAACAAGGCGCTCTTGATTGGTCGCCGCTCCATGATCCAATCGATAAGCTCATCGTTGTCGGCATGCCCGGAGTAGGTCTCGATCTGGCGAATGCGTGCCTGGACGCGAATCTCCTCACCAAGGATCTTGACGTTTTTGACACCGTCAACGAGCAGCCGACCCATTGTTCCGGGCGCCTGATAGCCGACGAACAGGATGGTGGCCTTCTTGCTCCAAAGCCACTGCTTGAGGTGGTGGCGGATGCGGCCGGCATCGCACATCCCGCTCGCTGCCATTATGATCGCGCCCCCGGAAATCCGGTTGAGCTGCTTGCTCTCGTCGGTTGTTTCGGTCGGATGAACGAACGGATGGCCGAGTAGTTTCGGCGTCTCGCCAAAATCTTCCAAGGTGTGCGCGTGCTCCTCGAAAACGCGCGTGACACGGATGGCAAGGGGCGAGTCCAGGTAGATGGGTGTGCCGGGCAAGTCCCCGCTCTTCTGGAGCGTCAGGAGGTCCATAATGAGTTCCTGCGTTCGCTCGACGGCAAAGATGGGGATGAGTAGGATCCGATCATTCTTTAGCGCCTGGCTGACTTCACACGCCAGAACCTCGCGGCGCTTCTCCTCCGTTACGCGGGGGCGATTCCGGCCGCCGTATGTGGATTCGCAAATGACGTAGTCGAAATCGGTCGCCGCCTCTGGGTCGGGATGGAACAGCTTGTTGTCAGGACCGATGTCGCCGGAAAACAGGATCCGGAGTTTGTCGCCGCCTTCCTCCTGCGTGTCGATCTCAACCTCGATGGAGGCTGAACCAAGGATGTGGCCGGCATTCCAAAAGCGTGCCCGCACCCCCTCGCCGACGCGGGTCCATTCATCGTATTCGACGGATTCAACAGCCTTGAGGCAGTTTTCGGCGTCCTCGCGCGTGTAAATCGGCGTGACCTGGGGCTTGCCATGTCGGGCATTGCGCCGGTTGAGGTGCTCCACCTCCATTTCCTGGATATGGCCGCTATCCGGCAGCATGAACGACAGTAGGTCCCGGGTGCCGCTTGTGGCAAAGATCTTGCCTTGGAAGTTTGACCTGTAAAGTTTCGGCAGCAGCCCTGCATGATCGATGTGAGCATGGGTTTGCAGAACGAAGGCGATCGTTGATGGATCGAACGGGAATTCCCGGTAGTTCAGTTCCTTCACAGTCTTCGGTCCCTGGAACAGACCGCAATCGACCAGAAATGCGCAGCGAGGCGTCTGCACCCAGTAGCAAGAACCGGTCACTGTCCGAGCGGCGCCGCAAAATCTGATGGTGACAGACATTTTCGATTCTCCCGCAAAGTAGGCCTTGCCTCAATGAGCTTGCATGTCGATCGGCCGCGATCCCGATGATAGCTGTCGGATCACCGATCCGCTTGCGTTGGATCAATTGCCCCGGCGGCTTTCCATCTGATCGCAGAGCAGGCTCTGTCAGTTCTCTGGGATGCACTTTGCAGCTGCCTAGCTAGCTAGTCTGTCGACTAATCCAAGAGAAGGCTCCTCCAATTCGTCCATGCCTCGCTTCCCTTTCAGGAAGCGGCTCGATTGCGCTGTGCCGTTTCGCCCGCCTCGCCAGTCCCGTCACCTCGCTCCAAGGCGAAAAAAACAAGGACCGACCTTACAAACACCATTGAGTTGTATTCAGTCGGCGGACAGGTCCGCAGATCTATCTTCGCGACCGTGTGGCGAGTGAGCCGATCGATATATCGACCTTGCACCGATCTGCGTTCGCGACGACGATGCATGTCTGCTTCCACCAGAAGCGGCAATCAACGCGAGAAAAGTTAGTCAATGCTAATCTTCAGCACCGGGTTACAGGCCATAATCCTCAGCGCTGCAACAACGCAACCGCTCCTCATCCAACCACAGCCCTGGCTAGGCCAAGTAGGCACGTGCGTCATTGGACTGCGCTCAGAGAGCCTTGAGCCCTAACGTGTGCAATGTCGGCGCTCACGCTGCTCGTTTTTTGCGCTGCTTCAGGTGCTCGCGCGATCCGGTGGATTCGGCCATGCAGAATTTGCTCGGGCAGAATACGCCTGATCACCGCCTCCGGTGAGCGGCGAACGGGCCGCTGGTCGACGGGTCGCCAGATGACCGATCTATCGACGGTTCATCTCACACAACTCGCGACGCCAGCGGACGCCGCCGAGGCCGATCACGTCGCTGTTAGTATAGCGATCGATCGCCTCTATCGCTTAGTATTTAAGTTTCGCACCCTGTCGGTTGCTAAGATCTTCGCGCATCTGCTTGCGTGAGGCGTTCCATTCGCGTTTGTCTGCAATTGAAGCCGCCGCAGCTTCGCTGTTGGACTGAAGTTTCTGCAGGCGTTTCGATTTGATCCGATACTTCTTCTGTCCAAGATCCAGCCTTACGGCATTGTCACGCAACAGCTTGCGCGCCTCCTCGATTTGACCTTTGTCGCGCAATTCAATTGCCTCACGGCTGCGCTTTCGGGCTTCCAACTCGAGGATTGGTTCCATGACCTCGGGATCGATGCTGCGGCGCACGTCGTCCTCTGATGAGCTGAACCGGCCAACAACAGTTTTTGCGATGCGGCGGCGCTCACCGCTCGACTGCGAGTAATTGACCTCCACGTCGACCAGATCGGTTTCGCCCAGAGGTAAGTCAGATGGCACGTCGAGCTCGACCTGCAAAGAATATTCAGCGGTACCGTAGACCTGATTGAGCTTGATGCGCACCATGTTACCATCGATCATACCAGCCCGGCCGAGTGTGCGTAGCGGGACGACACCAGACTGGGTGCGGATGATAATCTCAATATCCTGACCAGTGACCGACAGCAGTTCGTCGAATTCTTGGTTGAAGATCTTCGTTAGGTCCGATGCCGTGCGGGCGAACGCGTGGTTGCCGTCACTTGTCGCGGCAAGTTCCGACATAAGATCTTCGTTGTATCCATTGCCAAGACCGATTGTGCTGACGGAAATACCTTCTTGGCCGAGCCGCTCACCGAGCTCTTCAAAATGGTGCAGCTTGGACGGCCCGACGTTGGCCCTGCCATCGGACATCAGAATGATGCGATTGAGGCGACGAGGGCTTTTGTTGCGGCGGATCTCGCGGGCAGCTTCCTTTACCGCGGCATAAATCGCCGTTTTGCCACCGGCACGGATGTTGTCGATGCGAACGTGAAACTTGTCCGGGTCCCGTACCCGGGTGGCTTTCACCAGCGTATCAATCTTGTCGTCGAACACGATGACGGAAGCGATATCAGTTGCGCTCAGCCTATTGATTGCCATGTTGGCTGCATCACGTGCCCTTGCGATCTTGTTGCCGCGCATCGAGCCCGATCGATCGATGACAAGCGCGATGTTGGCCGGTATCCGGTGTTCAGAGCTATCATTCTGGATACCCCTGACGCTTATACGCAGAAACACGCGTTGCGACGCGCCATATTTCAGGACGCTTTGTCCAAGCCGAGCGTTGACCGAGATGGTGTCACTTTTGACACGCTGGCTGGCGGCGACATCGACGCCAGGGCCAGACAACACCGACAGCGTCGCTATGCCGATGGTCGTTAGATATTTGCAGAACACGGCTTTGCCTCTTCTTTGAGGGAATAGATGAACCAGATGTTTCGGTGCATGCTGTGGCGAAAATGGGCACACGGCGCGACGAACTGATGAAATTCCGCTTTTCGTTAGAGACCACGATGATGGCGTGACATTGGGACCACAATCAGCCCAGGCCAATGACTCTTTTTTGCAAATGCCGTAATCACCGCATTCGGTGATGCTGCACCGGTTTACGACCGTAACGGGTCAGGTGCGTCGATCGCCGCCCGCCGCGGCTTCGTCTGCAATACCCTCAACTTCGAGTGTACCGGGCTCAAGCTGAGGTCTGCAGGATCGGGCCAATAGCGAGCTTCGACGCAACGAAAAAAGAAGCATCCGATTGGTAGCGTTTTCCCGAAGCAGACCACTTGGTGATAAGGACAAGTATGTCAATAACAGCACCCGTTGTCTGACCGAATGCAAGTGTAGACTTCTATTAGCGCGGATACGTCTAGTGTTCCAAACCAAACGGTTAGTACCCACTCGCCACACACCGCTCCGTCATTCCCGCGCAGGCGGGAACCCAAGCATGTCACCAGCGGCACAGAGTTTGCTGAGGTTTGCTTGGGTCCCCGCCTGCGCGGGGATGACGCGGAGTTTGGATACGGGACGGGAATCAACTGTCAGGTCCAGATCACTAGCGAGACGGTCGTTTTCGTAGACAGGGAGAAATGCCCAAAACCATCCCGCAGCGCCCTTAACGCCGGATCGCAGCGAATGGCGTGCTACTACGGGGAGACGGTTAGGGTGAGGGGCATTGGGCCGTGCAGCGCAGAAAGATGTGGGTGAAAGTACTCACCAGCGAGCCGCAACCTCGAAATGAAGCAGCCCCCGACGCCTGCCCACCGACGGACAACGCGCATCGAAGACCCCGATCAGATCACCAGCGGCCCGCGTGCGATAGCCGCAATGCCGGTGCGCGAGACCTCGGCCAGGCCCAGCTCCGTCATGATGTTGATGAAACGGTCGATATCGACCGAGCGGCCAGTCAGCTGAAACACGAAATGCTCGGTCGAGGCATCGATGACATCGGCGCGAAAGATCTCGGCCAGTCGCAACGCCTCGATACGGTGCTCGCCCTTGCCGACCACCTTGATCAGCGCCAATTCGCGTTCGAGCGATTCGCCGTCGAGCGTCAGATCTGTAACGCCGTGCACCGGCACCATGCGCTCGAGCTGATGCTTGATCTGTTCGATCACCGCCGGTGTACCACCCGTGACGATTGTGATCCGCGAGACGTGGCTTTCATGCTCCGTTTCGGTCACCGTCAGCGAGTCGATGTTGTAGCCGCGTCCGGAAAACAGACCGATCACACGGGCAAGCACACCCGGCTCGTTGTCGACCAGAACCGACAGGGTCCGCGACACGAACTCCTGGCGACCGATCGGATCGGGATAGTGCGACTGGGTATTGGGCATGTTTCTTCCGTCCAGCAAACGTCTGATTATCATTTGTGGAGCCGCAGCTCCGCAGCCTGGTCAAGTTTGACCGTTAGACCAGCGTCTTGCCTTCCGCACCGATCGCCTTGCCGATCTCCTCATCGCTCACCTCTTCACCGAGCAGCATCTCGTTGTGGGCCTTGCCCGACGGGATCATCGGGAAGCAGTTGGCGAGATTGGCAACCCGACAGTCGAACATCACCGGCCCGTCGTAAGCGATCATTTCCTTGATCGCATCATCGAGATCGCCCGGCTTTTCACAGCGAATACCGTGCCCGCCATAGGCCTCGGCGAGCTTGACGAAGTCGGGCAGCGCCTCAGTATAGGTCTCCGACAGGCGATTGCCGTGCAGGAGCTGCTGCCATTGGCGCACCATACCCATGTACTGGTTGTTGAGAATGAACACCTTGACCGGCAGACGATACTGCACGGCGGTCGAGAGTTCCTGGATGTTCATCAGGATCGAGGCATCGCCGGCAATGTCGATGACCAGCGACTTGGGATGGGCGAGCTGGGCCCCGATTGCCGCCGGCAGACCGTAGCCCATGGTGCCGAGCCCGCCCGACGTCAGCCAGCGGTTCGGCTCCTCGAAATGATAGAACTGCGCCGCCCACATCTGGTGCTGGCCGACCTCGGTCGAAATGTAGGTGTCGTGGTCCTTGGTCAGTTCATAGAGTCGCTCGATCGCATATTGCGGCATGATGAAATCGGGCGAGTTCTTGTAGGCGAGCGAATTGCGCCCGCGCCACTGATCGATCTGCTTCCACCACGACTTGAGCGCCGATTTATCGACTTGCGGCGCACTGAACCGCCAGATCCGCAGCATGTCTTCGAGCACGTGCGTCACATCCCCGATGATCGGAATGTCGACCGGCACGTTCTTGTTGATCGACGAGGGATCGATATCGATGTGGATTCGTTTGGAGTTCGGCGCAAAGGCATCGAGCCGGCCCGTGATTCGGTCGTCGAAGCGCGCACCGATCGCAACCATCACGTCGCAATCGTGCATCGCCAGGTTGGCTTCGTAGGTGCCGTGCATGCCGAGCATACCAAGCCAGTTGGGCTCATGCGCCGGGTAGGCGCCAAGCCCCATCAGCGTCGAGGTGATTGGAAACCCGGTGACCCGCACCAGTTCCCGCAGCAATTGCGAGGCCTTGGGGCCCGAATTGACAACGCCGCCACCGGTATAAAACACCGGCTTCTTGGCCTTGGCCATCAATTCGACGGCTGCCTTGATCTTGGCATCCTCGCCTTTGAGGCGCGGCTTGTAGGTCTTATGCTGGATGTTGGACGGGCCGACGTAGCGCCCTTCGGCAAACTGCACGTCCTTCGGGATATCGACGACGACCGGCCCCGGCCGGCCGGAGCGCGCGACGTAGAACGCTTCATGAAGCACGCGGGCCAGATCGTCGGTGCTTTTGACGAGATAGTTGTGCTTGGTGCACGAGCGCGTGATACCAACGGTGTCGCATTCCTGGAAGGCATCGGAACCGATCAGATGGGTTGGCACCTGGCCGGTGATGCACACGATCGGGATCGAATCCATCAGCGCATCGGTCAGCCCCGTGACCGCGTTGGTCGCCCCCGGCCCCGACGTGACCAGCACGACTCCGACCTTGCCGGTCGAGCGCGCGTAGCCCTCGGCTGCGTGCACCGCACCACCTTCCTGGCGCACAAGCACATGCTGGACGCGGTCCTGCTGGAACATCTCATCATAGATCGGCAGCACCGCTCCGCCCGGATAGCCGAACACGTAGTCGACCCCCTGGTCGATCATCGCCTGGATAACCATTTCGCCGCCGGTCATGGTCCGTGCCATGGCACACCTCGTCGCATTCACTCTGCATGGATCCCGCCATCAGCCGCCGATTCGGCTTTCGCCGCAGCGGGCAGGGCTTCAGTAGCGGAGAGCGTCCAGCACTTCAATATTGATCAGCCGAAAATTACCTTCAGAGCCTCATTTCTTTTCAAATCTACCAAATTGACCTGCTTCCATGAAATCATATGTCTTCTAGCCCAGGTAAGCTGGCGCTTTGCGTACTGCCGGGTATCGGTTTTGCCTTGAGCAACGGCGCTTTCGAGGTCACATGCCCCATCAAGATAGGCAAGCAGTGATGCGACACCCAATGCGCGCATGATCGGGCAAGTGGGATCGAGTTGCATGGCCTGCAGGCGCGAGACCTCGAACAAGCCACCGCTTTTGACCATCTGATCAAAGCGCCGCTCGCAGCGCTCGTAGAGCTCTTCGCGGTCACGCGTGACGACGATTTTGCGGCAACGGCTGCCGTCGAGCACCGGCGTGCCCGGCTGCTGCTGCCAGTGGCTGAGCGAGCGGCCCGTGCTTTCGATCACTTCCAGCGCCCGCACGAGGCGCTGAACATCCGTCGCCATCAGCCGGCCGGCCATCACCGGATCGCGCGCCTTGAGCGCCTGGTGGAGCACACCGGCACCCTCACGCTCGCCCAACTCACGCCAGCGCTCACGAACCGCCGGATCGATGGCCGGCACCGGCGAGAGACCTTCGAGCAGCCCCTTGAAGTAGAGCCCGGTGCCACCGACGATAACCGGAACCGCTCCATTGCTGCGGGCGGCCTCGAGATGAACCGCGACATCGGCCAGATACCTGGCGACCGAGTAAGCATCGCAGGGACCGAGAAAGCCGTAAAGTTCGTGGCGAATGCCCGCCATTTCATCTGCCGCCGGCCGAGCTGTGAGCACACGCAGGTCACGATAGACCTGCATGCTGTCAGCGTTGATGATGATGCCGCCAACCGCACGTGCCACCTCGACGGCAATCGCGGATTTGCCGCTTGCCGTCGGACCGGCAATCAGAATGGCTTCACCATCGAACACGTCGTTGTTTCCTGAACGCCGGCCTTCAAGTGTTGTCTCGGACCGCCGAATGCCGTACCGCAACAGCGCACTGCAATCGGAAGGCAGCCCGCATGCCCGACTTCGCCATCGTCCTCACCGGCCCGGCCTTGACCGAGAGCCAGATTGCCGGCGCGGCAGACGCATTTGCCGATCGCTCCGGTGGCAAACTGCACCTTCTCCATGAAGGCAAAGCCGCGGAAGTGACATTGAACTGCACTGAAGCAGCAGCCCGCCAACTCCGCGGCGAAATCCGCCAGCTTGTTGGCGATGCACCGGTCGACGTCAACCTTGTCCCAAACGATGCCAGCCGACGCAAGCGTTTGCTTGTTGCCGACATGGATTCGACCATTATCCAACAGGAATGTATCGACGAGATCGCCGCAGCAGCCGGGGTTGGCGATGCGGTTGCGGAAATTACCGAACGTGCGATGCGCGGCGAGCTTGATTTTGAGCAGGCCCTCGAAGCGCGTCTAGCTATGCTCGAAGGCCTCGACGTTGCAACCCTCGATGGCGTTGCCGACAGTCTGATCGTAACGACCGGCGCCCGCGAACTGGTTCAAACCATGCGCGCCAACGGCGCCTACTGCGCGCTGGTCTCGGGCGGCTTCACGTTCTTCACACGACAGATAGCCGAACGGGTCGGCTTCGACGAACACCGTGCCAACACGCTTGCCATCGAGCACGGCAAACTCACCGGCAAAGCGGTTGCGCCGATCCTCGGCCGCGCCGCCAAACAAGAGGCCCTTGAAGAGCTCACGGCAACACACAAGCTTGCAGGCGCTCAAACACTGGCGGTCGGCGACGGTGCCAACGATCTGGCCATGATCGAGGCGGCCGGCCTCGGCGTTGCTTTTCACGCCAAACCGGTTGTCGCAGCCGAAGCCGATGCCCAGATCATGCACAGCGACCTCACAGCCCTGCTCTACTTGCAGGGATTTAGCGCCGAAGAGATCGTGGATTAGTCGTTTATCCATCAGCCTGCTCAGCCAACTCCGACCCGGAACCCCGACAAATGACTGCAACCGTGATGCTCATTGGCGGCTTGATCCTGCTGATCATCGGCGGTGAATTGCTGGTCCGTGGCGCTATCCGCACAGCCGAACGTCTCGGTGTTTCACCGCTTCTGATCGGTCTCACACTGGTCGGCTTCGGCACGTCAGCACCGGAGATGGTGATTTCGGTGCACGCCGCGCTCTCAGGCTCGCCCGGGATCGCGATCGGCAACTTCGTCGGCTCGAGCATTTCCAACATCCTGCTGATCCTCGGCGCCGCAGCCTTGCTCTCGCCGATCGCCGTGTCATCGGCGGCCTTGAGCCGCGACGGCATGTTCGTGCTCATCACATCGGCACTGTTCGCAGTCGTCGCCTTCGCGCTGCCTTACGGCCCGTTCGTTGGTTGGAGCTTTCTGGCCATGCTGGCGACCTACCTGGTCTATGCCTGGCGCCAGGAGCGCGTTTCGTCTGCCGAAGGCCACACCAGTGCCTACGAGATCGCCGAGGGCTACAGCCAGCTGCGTTTCGGCTCGCGCCAGGCCTGGTTGATGCACCGCGTGCGGCAGAGCGCGCTGATCATCGGCCCGCTGCTGATTGCGGTCACCGGCCTCGTGGTCATCGTGTTCGGCGGCCGGCTGCTCGTCCAGGGCGCCATCGACATCGCCCGCGAACTGGGTGTATCCGAAACCGTGATCGGGCTCACGATTGTTGCCGTTGGCACCTCGATGCCGGAGTTCGTGACCTCGGTCGTCGCCGCCTTCCGCGGCCAACCGTCCGTAGCGATCGGCAACGTTCTCGGCTCCAACATCTACAATATTCTGGGCGTCGGCGGCATCACCGCCGTGCTGGCCCCAACCGTCGTACCGCAGCAGATCATCTACTACGACAATATCATCCTGATCGGCGCCAGCATTCTGCTGCTCGCCTTCGCACGCTCCGGCTTCAGGATTTCGCGCCTCGAAGGTTTGGTGCTGCTCACAGGCTATATCATCTACATCGCAACGCTCTGGCCACGCTGAATGCAACTCACCCTTAAGTCTGTCAGTTCTTCAACCGATAGCCGGTCTTGAAGATCCACCATACCGTGATCAATCCGGCCAAAAGAAAGGCCGACGTCATTGCCAGCGAGACGTAAACACTGACGTCCGCCACCTCGGAAAAGCTCCAGCGAAAGCCGCTGACCAGATAGACCACAGGGTTGAACAAACTGACCGTTTGCCAGAATGGAGGCAGCATATCGATCGAATAGAAGCTGCCGCCGAGAAACGTCAGCGGCGTGATTACGAGCAGGGGAACGATCTGCAATTGCTCGAAGTTCTTGGCCCAGATGCCGATGATAAAGCCGAGCAGCGAGAAGGTCACCGCAGTCAGCACCAGAAACACCAGCATCCAGACCGGATGCGCGATCCTGAACGGCACGATCAAAGACGCGGTTGCCAGGATGATGAGCCCCAGCACGATCGACTTGGTCGCCGCCGCGCCAACGTAGCCGACAACGATCTCGGCATAGGAAATCGGCGCCGAGAGGATTTCGTAGATCGTGCCGACAAACCTCGGGAAATAGATCCCGAACGAAGCGTTCGAAACGCTCTGGGTCAGCAGCGACAGCATGATCAGGCCCGGCACGATGAAGGCGCCATAGCTGACCCCCTGGACTTCAGTAATGCGAGAGCCGATCGCCGAGCCGAACACGACGAAATAGAGGCACGTCGAGACGACCGGCGATATCACGCTCTGCATCAGCGTGCGCCGGGTGCGCGACATCTCGAACTTGTAGATTGCCCAGACCGCTTGCCAGTTCACGATGCCTGCCCACTCCCCGCGCCATCGCGCACCAAACCGACGAAGATGTCCTCGAGCGAGTTCTGCTGCGTCTCGAGATCGCGAAACGTGATGCCTTCATCACGCAGCGTGTTCAACAGCCGGGTGATACCGGTGCGCTCGCCGGCGGCATCGAAAGCATAGTGAAGCTCATGACCGTCACCGGCGATCTCGAGGCCGAAGTCCGCGAGCGCTGCGGGCACCTCGACCAGCCGCTCGTTGAGCTGTAACGTCAGACGCTTCTGGGCGAAGCGCCGCATCAGTCTGGCCTTTTCCTCGACGACGATGATCTCGCCGTTATTGATTACGCCGACCCGATCGGCCAGTTCCTCCGCCTCGCCGATATAGTGCGTCGTCAGGATGATCGTGACGCCGGAGGCGCGCAATTCCGTGACGACATCCCACATCGCCCGGCGCAACTCGACATCGACGCCCGCCGTTGGCTCGTCGAGGAACAGGATCGCGGGCTCATGCGACAGCGCCTTGGCAATCAACACACGCCGCTTCATGCCGCCCGACAGCGACATGATGATGTCATCCTTCTTGTCGTAGAGCGAGAGGTCCTTGAGGACCTTTGCAATGTGGTCCGGGTTGTGACGCTTACCGAACAGGCCGCGGCTGAATGAAACGGTGTTCCAGACCGTCTCGAAGGCATCCGTCGTCAATTCCTGCGGCACCAGACCGATCAGCGAGCGGGCGCTGCGATAGTCTGCAACAATGTCGTGGCCGCTGACCGTGACGCTGCCCCCACTGGCGTTGACGATACCGCAGATGACGCTGATCAGCGTCGTCTTGCCAGCACCGTTGGGCCCAAGCAACGCAAAGATCTCACCCTCGCGAATATCGAGATCAACCCCTTTCAGCGCCTGGAAACCGTTGTCGTAGGTCTTGGTCAGCCCGCGCACGGCAATAATCGCCGGGCGCCCGGCTTCGGCGCCGGTCAATGCTGGACTGTCCGCCGCATCAACACGTGTCATGGATCACCGTTGATGATCCGGGCATAGAGTTCGGGGTCGGCGTTGCCCCCGGACAGCACCACGGCGACGGTTTTGCCGGCCGCATCGTACTTGCCCGCGAGCAGTGCGGCCAGGGCCGCAGCTCCACCCGGCTCGACGACGAGTTTCAATTCCAGGAACGCAAACCGCATCGCCGCGCAGACTTCGCTATCACTGACGGCCAAGCCTGATCCGCAAAGCCGCCCAGCGACCTCGAAGGTCAGCTCACCCGGCGTCTCGACCAGCAGCGCATCGCAGATCGAACCGGACTTGAGCTTGTTGCCGACGCGCTCGCCGGCTTCGAGCGAGCGGGCGAAATCATCAAAGCTTTCCGGTTCGACGGAATGCACCGAAGTCGACGATTGCGCAGCCTTTACCGCCGTCGCGATGCCCGACAACAATCCGCCACCGGCCGTCGGCACCAAAACCGCATCAGGCACCGCGCCAATCCCGGAAGCCTGGGCCATCAACTCGAGCCCGACCGTGCCCTGCCCCGCCATCACATCGCGATCGTTGAACGGATGGACCAGATAGGCGCCGCGTTCTGCCGCGATCCTGCCGGCTATCTCTTCGCGGTTCTCCCGCGCGCGGTCATAGAGTATGACCTCGGCACCGAACTCTCGTGTCCGCTTGATCTTGAGCGGCGGCGCATCGCGCGGCATGACGATAACGGCCGGCAAGTTGCACAGATTTGCCGCTGCCGCGACACCCTGAGCATGATTGCCCGATGAACAAGCGACCACACCGCCTGGATACGACTGGGTTTCGATCTGCGATACGGCGTTATAGGCACCTCGGAACTTGAAGGCGCCGACACGCTGCAGGCTTTCAGGCTTCAGCAGCACACGCACGCCGACACGTTCGTTGAGCACCGGATGCTCGATCAGCGGCGTCCTGACGGCAAGGCCTGCGATGCGTTCCGCTGCCGCCTCGATATCGCTGAGTGCGAGAACGTCCCCGGTCACATCACCCTCAGCCTAACACTTCGCAAGTTCAACGGCGATACGCTGGACCCCGATACCACCGCCTTGAGGCGTGATGCTCATCGACTGTTTGCACTTCGAGGTTGCAACCTGCATGCTGGCTTGAAACGCGTTACCAACGATGCGCACCGAAAAGCCGTCGTTGACGACCTTGCCGGAAACCTCACCACCGGTCGAATAGGTCCGCTCCTCCCAGTTGCCGCTAACCGATTTGCCCGCCAGCTTGAGCTTGGCTGCCGCATCGATCCGATAACTCGAACTGGCACAGCGCAGGTTGTGGCGCAGTCTGCTGCCACCCTGCTCGCTGAAGTAGGTCGCAACACACTTGACCCTTTCGATGTCACCGCCCGCCATGGTCATTTTGCCCCAGCCCGACCAGCGGCCCGGCAAGTGCTCGACCGGGCCTGCGGCCGCTGACGTGGCCACACCTGATGCGCCGACCAATATTGCGACCATAAAACCGATAAATCGATGATCAAACCTCATGTGACCCGCCTCTTGCGCTGTTCGTCTGCAGAAACGCCGTACTGCTGTAACGCGGCGCTCTTATAGCATCCGGGCACCTGCGCGTAACCATGGTTAACCAGCAGTATGACCAGCCACCCAGTTTATTAAACTCACTCTGAGCCTTACGGTCGCGGCCAATCGACTGCATAAAGGTGGTCGACCGGCCCCGCACCCTGGCCGACACCGAGCGCATCGGCCTGTTGCAATGCTCTGGTAATGTACAATTTGGCCGATCGCACGGCAGCTTCGAGTTCAAATCCGGCCGCAATATGGGCAGTGATCGCGGATGCGAGCGTACAACCCGTACCATGTGTGTTGGCCGTGTCGATCCGCTCGCCTTCGATCAGCACGACCTTTTCCGCCGTCACGAACAGGTCATCGGAGCGCTCACTGTCACCGTGCCCGCCCTTCATCAATACAGCCCGACAACCCTGATCGATAAGGGCGCGACCCTGTTCCGCCACCTGCTGGTGCGACTGCGCCTTAGACGCGTTGAGCAGCCGGGCGGCTTCATCGAGGTTGGGGGTCACCAGCGTGGCCCGCGACAACAATTCCGATTTCAGAGTTTCCACAGCTTCGAGTTCGATCAACAGGTCGCCGCTGGTTGCAACCATCACCGGATCGACCACGCTCGGCTGGCTTGCCACTGCCAAATGCCGGGCCACGATGCGGATGACGTCGGCCGAACCCAGCATGCCCGTCTTGATCGCAGCGACCTCCAAATCACCAAGCACGCTTTCGATCTGCAGATCGACAAAGGCGGCCGGCAGCATTTCGACGCCTTGTACGCCGGTTGTGTTCTGCGCCGTGATCGCGGTCAGGACGGTCGCACCGTAAACACCGAGCGCGCTGAAGGTCTTGAGATCGGCCTGGATGCCGGCGCCGCCGGAACTGTCGGAGCCCGCAATGGTCAGCGCTATCGGTCGTTTCATGGCGCAGGTGCCTCACTCGTGATTATGCGATGGGACCATGATCACGATACACCACCGGCAAACCGGCGCACTATTGCCCGCGCCCCATGATCTCGCCTTGCAACTTTTCGGTGGCGACCAGACCTTCGATCTGGGTCAGCACCGGGAACGTTTCGATCATCCACTGACCAAGCCAGCCCATCGTACCGGTCAGAAACATGATGCCCGTTGCAACCAGCAGCAGGCCCATCGCCTTTTCGATCAGCGCCAGATGCGCCTTGGCGCGCTGTAGGAACGACAGAAAGGGACGGATCGCGACGGCAGCCAGAATGAACGGTATGCCAAGCCCGAGCGAATAGACGAACAGCAGCTGGACGCCTCGCGCCATGCTGTTCTCGTTCGCCGCAACCGCGAGCACGGTCGCAAGCACCGGCCCGATGCATGGTGTCCAGCCGAACGCGAATGCAAGCCCGATGAAGTAGGCACCGACCAGGCTCGCGCCCTGCATGTTGGCGTGATAGCGCGCCTCACGGTAGAGCAGCGAAATCCTGAACAGGCCGAGGAAATGCAAGCCGAACAGGATGATGATGATGCCGGCAACCTTCGAAAGCGGCTCTCTGTAGGCCTGGATCAACTGACCGAACGCCGAGGCACCGGCGCCGAGGCCGACGAAAACGGTCGTAAAGCCCAATACGAAAAAGACCGAACCGATCACGACCCGCCGCCAGACCGCGTGATCGATGCCCGCCTCTGCATTGGCCTGCGAGATCGTGGTGCCGCCCAGGAAACCGAGATAAGGCGGCACCAGCGGCAGCACGCACGGGCTCAGAAAACTGATCAATCCCGCGAGGGCGACGCCGAAATAGACATGAAGCTCAAGCATATGCGCGCTGTTCCATGGGCCGAACCGAACACGTGGCACGATCGCTCACGATAGGCGAGCCAACCTTCGGGCGCCACTCAACTCACATAACGCATGCGTGTGCCTCAGCCCGAGCAGCACGCCTGCCTCAAATGCCGCGCGTCAGCGCGACGACCCCGGGCAACTCGCGGCCTTCGAGCCATTCGAGAAAGGCGCCGCCGGCCGTCGACACGTAGGTATAGTCATCTGTGACCTGGGCAGCATTGAGCGCCGCAACGGTATCACCACCACCGGCGACCGTAACCAGACGGCCCGCCTTCGTCAGTTGGGCTGCCTCTTTTGCCAGCGCGAATGTTCCGGCACCAAACGGTTCGATCTCGAAGGCACCGAGCGGACCGTTCCAGAGCAGCGTGCGGCACTCACCGAGAAGTTCCGTCATCCGCGCAACACTCTTCGGACCAACGTCGAGAATCATCTCGCCCGGCCCGACCTCACCAAGCCCGACGATGCGCGAGGCTGCACCGGCCATGAATTCCGCCGCCACGACGAGATCGACCGGCAGAACAATCTCGCAGCCTGCCTCGGCTGCTGCATGCTCGATGGCGCGGGCCTCATCGACCAGATCGGGTTCGGCCAGTGATGCACCGATTTCCGATCCGTCAGCGAGCAGGAACGTATTGGCCATGCCGCCGCCGATGATCAGCTTGTCGACCTTGCCGACCAGGTTCGTGAGCACCGGGATCTTGGTCGAAACCTTGGCACCGCCGACCAGTGCCGCCGTCGGACGCTCCGGATTCTCGAGCGCACGCTGCAGGGCTTGAACTTCCTCCATCAGCAGCGGACCGGCGAACGCCGGCAACTGGGAGGCCAGTCCTTCCGTCGAGGCGTGCGCGCGGTGTGCAGCCGAAAACGCATCGTTGACATAGATATCGCCGAGGGCTGCCAGATCCTTGGCAAACGCGCCGTCGTTAGCTTCTTCGCCGGCATGAAAGCGCAGGTTCTCGAGGACACAGACATCGCCGTCGGCAAGCGCCTCCACTGCCTTGTGGGCGACCGGCCCGATGCATTCGCCAACGAATGACACGTCACGGCCGAGCAGGCTGCCGAGTTTCGCCGCGATGGGGGCAAGCGACATTTCAGGTCGCACCTCACCTTTCGGCCGGCCGAAATGCGACAGCAAAACAATCCTGGCCCCACGGCCCGACCAATCCCTGATGCCCGGCAGGATCCTCTCGAGACGTGTCGCATCGCTGACGCGGCCATCGCGCACCGGGACATTGAGATCGGCCCTGACGAGCAGCGTCTTGCCGGCCACGTCTATTTCATCAGTCGTCTTGAGCTTGCCCAGATCCATCGACACCCATCCAGCTCCGTTTCCCCGTTGCTATCCGCTCTCGTTCAGTATTGCTCGGCCGGCAACATATGTCGGCTGACATCTCATCGCGCGCATCATGTCCCGGCGAGGTTAAGCGTCGTGGCGACGATTGCATCGGCCGTGATGCCAAAATGTTCGTAGGCCTTGGCAGCCGGCGCCGAGACTCCAAAGCCCGGCATGCCGATGAACCGTCCGCCGGCACCCAGTATCCCCTCCCAGCCATTGATCACGCCAGCCTCGACAACGATGCGCGGACAATTGCCCAGCACGCTATCCTGGTAACCAGCCGGCTGCTCCCGAAACAGTTCCAGGCACGGCATCGAAACGACGGCTGCTTGAACGCCCTTCGGGGCCAGTGCCTCGCGAGCTTCAAGCGCGATGCCGACCTCCGATCCGGTTGCAATGATCGTCACATCCCGCGGATCACCACCGCCGGCGACGACATAGCCGCCCTTGGCACATTGGTTTTCGTCGACATGCTGAGCCCGCGCATTCACCACGCCCTGCCGCGTCAGGGCGAGGACCGACGGCGTTGCCGGCGAGGTCACGGCAAGTTCCCAGCATTCCGCCGTCTCGACACCGCAGGCCGGCCGGAAGACGTTGAGGTTCGGGATCGCGCGCAGGCTCGCCAGATGCTCGACCGGCTGATGCGTCGGGCCGTCTTCGCCAAGCCCGATGGAATCGTGCGTCATCACGTAGACCACACGCTGCTGCATCAGTGCGGATAGTCGGATCGCCGGCCGGCAGTAGTCGGTGAAGACGAGGAACGTGCCGCCATAGGGAATGAGACCGCCGTAGAGCGCCATGCCGTTCATGGCAGCCGCCATCGCATGCTCGCGAACGCCGAAGTGAATGTAACTGCCCTCGAAAGCGCCGGGCCCGATAACGTCCTGGCCTTTACCCTTGGTATTGTTGGAACCGGTCAGATCCGCCGAGCCGCCCACCAACCCCGGCACGACAGGTAGCAGCGCCTCGATCGCCAACTGCGACCAGACCCTCGTCGCCTTGGTCTCGCCGGCCTCGACGATGGCGCTCTTGTGCGCACGGACCGCCGCTGCCACCTGGCCACGGATCTCACTGTTCATCGGATCGGCGAAGGCTGCACGCGAGCCGGCATCGGCACCGGCCCATATTTCGGACCAGGCCTGATAGGCCGCCGACCCACGCCGGCCGGCAGTCCGCCAGGCCGAAAGGATGGCTTCTGGGACTTCGAACGGAGCATGTGGCCAGCCCAGCTGCTCACGCGTTGCGGCGATTTCGTCACCACCGAGCGGTGCACCATGCACGCCGGCCGTACCGGCTTTGTTGGGGGCGCCGTAGCCGATCTGCGTCTTGACGGCGATCATCGTCGGCCGCGCCGTCTCGGCCTGGGCTGCCTCGAGGGCGGCGCGCACCGAGGCCGGATCGTGACCATCGGCAGCAAGCGTATGCCAGCCGCTCGCCTCGAACCGCTTGGCCTGGTCATCCGAGACCGTCAGCGACGTCTCACCATCGATCGAAATGCCGTTGTCATCGAACAGCACAATCAGGCGCCCGAGCCCGAGGTGGCCGGCCATCGAGATCGCCTCGTGCGAGATGCCCTCCATCAGGCAGCCGTCGCCGGCAATCACATAAGTGTAGTTGGCAATCGCCTCATCACCGAGACGGGCGTTCCAAAGCCGTTCCGCCAGTGCCATGCCGACCGCGTTGGCAATGCCCTGGCCGAGCGGACCTGTCGTTGTTTCGATGCCGGGGAGCGCACCGTGCTCGGGATGACCGGCGGTATGAAAGCCTAGCTGGCGGAAGTTTCGCAGCTGCTCGATGTCGGCACCCGGATAGCCCGTCAGATAAAGCAGAGAGTAGAGCAGCATCGAACCGTGGCCGGCCGAAAGCACGAACCGGTCGCGGCTCGGCCAGTCGGGATGGGCCGGATCGAACTTCAGGAACTCCGTGAACAGCACGGTTACCGCATCGGCCATGCCCATCGGCATGCCCGGATGACCGGACTTGGCCTGCTCGACCGCATCCATCGATAGAGCCCGGATCGCATTGGCCATATCGGCCATCGTGACCGCACCCTGACCCGCCACTGCCTCGGCCATAGCCTGTTCCTCCGCCGCCCACAGGCGATCCCGCGCGCCGTCTGCCCGACTAGCCGACACGCACGGTGCTGTTTCAAGGAATGATTCCGATCGGTTGTCGCTGTCGTTTAACGCCCGGCGCCAGCAGCGTAAACCGACAAACCGGACAATATCACCAATCGCAGCACATTAGAGTCCGTGTGCTTCAAACTGGCTCGCCGACAAATACGGCCAGTTCTTCGCGCGTTGGAAGGCCGGCGCGGGCGCCAAGGCGGCGGCATTTCATCGCCGCAACCGCATTGGCAACGCGCGCGCAGGCCGCTATTGAACGCTGCTCGGAGAGCATCAGCGAGAACGCGCCATGAAACGCGTCGCCGGCACCAGTCGTGTCGGCAACAGCGGTCTGATAGCCCTCGCTGGTGCCACCGCCGAACGTATCGCGCCACATATAGCCCCCGGCGCCGAGTGTGACGCCGGCATGATGGGGACCCATCAGCAAAAGCCGGTCGAGTTGCTGGCGCCGGCCCATGCCGGGCAGGAATTCATCGAGGGCACCTTCAGAAAAGATTGCATAGTCGGTCAACAACAAGATCTCGGTCAGGCTCTCGCGGCCGCCAAGATCGGCATCGAGCACGGTCGGCACGCCGGCTGCCCGCGCCCGTTCGAACACGACTCGTGCCGCCTCGACCCAGCGCATGTCGGCGAGCACAATTGCCGCACCATCGATCCGCTCGAGCGGCAGCCAACTCGTCCCGTTCGGCATATTGACGTCGCGCGCGCCAATCACCAGGCGTTCGCCGCTGGCATCGACGATCACCACGGCATTCGACGACCGGCCTTCCTCGAAAGTTTCTACGTAGCGCACATCGACGCCCGCCTTCATCAGGCCCGCCTTGATGCGCCGGCCGCTGTCATCGGCACCGACCCGGCTCCAGAGTTCCGACCGGCCGCCGAGCCGGGCGATCGCGGCCGCCGCGTTGGCCGCCATGCCGCCGCCGCTCTCCATGTGTTCGAGCGCTCTGATTTTGCCGGGTTGGCGCGGGATCGCGTCGACGCGATAGATGCGGTCCAGCGCCGCGTGTCCGACACAGATGATCGGCCTCGTCACCCCCAACACTCCAACCGCTGCCCGCCGCCCGTTTCGGGCACGGCGAACCTTCCAACAAAGGCGAGGTTTTCATATCCCCTGTATCGGGGAAAATGTCCATAACTATGGATGATCGCCGCGCTTTCCGGCAGCACTTTTCGATTTTTCGCAAAATACCGAACATTGACCATGTTCTCAAAAGGGCGGCGGCGGCAGCTCGACCGGGCGCCTTTGACTCGAATCGCCAAACCGACTAGCGAGACCGTCACCGTTGCCGGCCAAAACGCCCGTGGCATAGAGCCGTCGCGCTTGATCTCAGGTTTGCCATGATCAGGCCAAGCGGATGCCGGAAACGTCGTGCACCAGTGACCGGTGCCGAAACCGTACGCAGCCTAAAGGCCGATTAAGGATGCGGTTACGCGGAGTTAGCGGTCCGAAGTTATTGCTGTCGCCCATGATCAATCGCATCCACCCGTCGATCGTGTTGCTCGTTGCCTGCCTTGCCGTCGGCGGCTGCTCGCGCGCGGCAACCAGCGAGCGCGCAAGCCTGCTCTCAACCGGCAGCGCATCCTCGCTCGAGCAGGGTGGTTCGCTCAGCGGCACGATCAGATACTGGTCGCCATCTACGCGCCACCACAGTGAACCTGCGAGATCCTATTCGCCGCTGCCTCGATTTGCCGCCATGCCGCGCTTCAAGCCGCACGCGCCACACGTTCGCCAGTCGGAAACCGCCTGCCTCAACGGCGGCTATGTGCAGACGACGCAATTCATCCGGCCGCGTTCACCGATCGGCAACGGCGACTGCCATCTGGTCCAGCCCTTCGTCGTACAGGCAGCCGCGGGTGGGCGCATCACGCTTGCCCCGGCCGCAACCATGCGCTGCCAGATGATACCGTCATTCGAAACCTGGATCACCCGCGTCCTGACGCCGGCCGCCCGGCGCTATCTCGGCTCTGACGTGGTGCGCATGCGCATCGCCGCCTCCTACTCTTGCCGGACCCGCAACAGCATTCGCGGCGCCAAGCTATCTGAGCACGGCCGGGGCAACGCCCTCGACATTTCGGAATTCCAGCTTGCCAATGGCCGTGTCGTTACCGTCAAGCGAGGCTGGCGCGGACGAGAGGATTCCCGCCGCTTCCTGCGCTACATCCATCGCGGTGCTTGTGAGCATTTCTCGACGGTGCTTGGCCCCAACGCCGACCGCTATCACCACGATCATCTGCATCTCGACCTTGCAAGCCACGGGCGCCACGGCAACTATCGCGTCTGCAAGTAGGCGCGGCCTGCACCTCACCGCATGAAGCGGCGCAGTGTCTCCAGCACCTCCTTCGGCTTTTGCTCGGGCGGCACGTGATTGCAGCCTTTGAGCACCCTGAGCTTGGCCCTCGGCAATTGCCGGCGCAGTTTGCGCCCCGTCTCCAGCGGCACGACATTGTCGTCGCGGCACCAGATCAGCAGGGTCGGCTGGCGGACCTTGGCATATTTGCCGATCACCTCTTTGGCGTTTCGCGGCACGATCTGGCGAGCCGTCTCGATCAGCGCATGGCGTGCGCCGGCATCGGCAAATGGTTCGGCATAAGTCCAGATATCGCGGCTGGTCACATCCTGCGGCAGGCCGACGACCTCGCTCATCAGCGCGATGGCAATCGGGATCTGGCGCGGCACCAGCGTCAGCGCGACATAAGGCAGGACAGGTTTACGCAGAAACGAGACGGCGCTCGTCAGCTCCTGGGGATAAGCCGGCGCGCTCATCAGCACGAGACGACGGAGACGTTTGCGGTCGTAGCGCTGCAGCAGGACGGCGAGATTGAGCGCAACCAGACCTCCCAGCGAATGACCGGCAAGTGTCACGCGGTTCAACCCCTCCTGGCGCAGGAACCAGTAGATCAGAACCGCCTGGTCGCGTGGGGAATAGTGTCTGTCGAACGGCTTGTCGGAGCGCCCATGGCCCTTGAGATCGACGGTGATCACCCGGTAGTGGCGCGCCAGCGCCGGCGCAAGATCGCGAAACGTATAGCTCGACGCTCCAAGCCCGTGCAGCAGCACGATCGTCTCGCCGCGCCCGGCCTCGTTCGCATAGAGTTCTATCGGAGGGTGCCCCGGTGCTTCGACGCGGACAAAACGGTCGCGAAAGCCTTTATTCCAGTCGGCCCCGTTTACCGGCGCTGCTCCGGCCGCCAGTACGACCAGCAGCAGGACAGCGCGCGCGATGCGCCAAGCACCCGCCCGCCAACGCCACGCCTTGCCCATACGACGCTTCCACCCGCAACCAACTGTCAATCCGGCCCAACCCATGCCCTTTCGAGCTGGTTTCGCGCCGGCAGCCGACGTTAGAATTGGATGGTTGACGCAAGGTTAAGCGATGTCGCTTTGTGTGCCGTTGGTTGCGGCAAACAGTGCCGACACGCGGTCACAAGCCGCGGCAGGCTCTGCTTCTTGCACCATCGTCGCCGAGCCCGACCATCCGCCCCTCAGGGACTCGAAATCGAATAAACCCCGGTCAAGCAAGTGCGACGGGCGCGCATTGGCCAGCGCGCGCAGCATCACCCTCTTGCGCCCCGGCGTCTCGCGTTCCCAGGCCCCGAGCATGGCCTTGATCGCCTGGCGCTGCAGGCCGTCCTGCGAACCACACAGGTCGCAGGGAATGATCGGAAACGCCATGTCGTCTGCAAAGCGGACGATGTCGGCTTCCTCGCAATAGGCCATCGGCCGCAGCACCGTCAGATCGCCCTCCTCGTTCAGCAGCTTGGGCGGCATGGCGGCGAGCCGGCCGCCATGGAACAGGTTGAGAAAGAAGGTCTCGAGAATATCGTCGCCATGGTGGCCGAGCACCACGGCACTGCAGCCCTGTTCACGCGCCACGCGGTAGAGGATCGCACGTCTCAGCCGCGAGCAGAGGGAACAATAGGTCCGGTGCGCTGGCACCTTTTCAGTGACGATCGAAAACGTATCCTGCGTCTCGACGTGATAGGGCACATCGAAGCGGTCGAGGTAATCGCCGATCAGGCCCTTCGGAAAGCCCGGCTGTCCCTGATCCAGGTTGCAGGCGAGCAGGTCGACCGGCAGCACGCCGCGCCACTTGAGGTCGTGCAGAATGGCAAGCAGCGTGTAGGAATCCTTGCCGCCCGACAGACACACCAGCCATTTGGCGCCCGGCTCCAGCATCGCATAATCGTCGATCGCCTGGCGGATCTGGCGCGTCAGGCGCTTGCGTACCTTGCGTGCCTTGAGTGAACCCCCGCCAGCGGCGAGCAGCGGATGGCAGGCATTATCACCAACTGCCGATTGTTCATCCTGCATCGTGTTCACCCCTGATCGTATAGGTTGGTTGTTCCCATCCCCTTGCGACGTTGGCCAAAATGTCACGCTGTTGCATCAGAATTCAATGCCTGCGGCCAGCAATTGCTCATGCATAGCGAATCTCATAGGCAGGGCAACTAACGAGAACAAGTCAGTGCTTGGGTGCATCGTCGGGGAAAGCCTAAATGAGCCAGAATATTCAGGACAATCTTGTCAAGCTGCTTGACGCCTACCTTGAAGATCTCAAGAACGAGGCCGACACGGTTACGCATATCGTCAACTACATCAATGACTCGACGGCTGCGCGAGCAGCCCTGGCTGAACAGCTCGAATCTTATTTCTGGACACGGGAAAACAAGATCCGCGCGGCTGAAGGCGACGCCTCGCCGGTCCGTGATTCCGCCCAGATCCAGGGTAAGGCCGAGGCGCTCCTCAAAGGGCTCGCCGAATTCAACGTCAATCAAGGCGAAACCGGTAAGGACGCCTAGCCGGCAAGACGACCGGTCGCGAATGATTGAGAGACACGCTGGGTGATCCACGTGTCCTCGATGATGCTTATCGCCGGCTTTGTGAGGTTGAGGCATGACAACGGATAAATCGTCGTCAATGCAAGCGGATCGGAATGAGGTCGAAGCACAAGACGCAAGTGATCCGGCGGAGTTGTCCAACGATCTGTCGCGGATCGCTGACTACCTGGATACGCAGCGCCAATCATCCCGATCGCGTACGGCTGGCTTGATCGATGATATAGCGAATGGCCGGCCTGAGATCATCGAACGCTTGGGACTAGGCCAATCACCGCGCCTACAACAAAGCTTGCAGGATCTGACGCCAGTTGTCCGGCGCACTGCCAAGCCAAAACGTTCGACCAACCCCGCATTCAATGAACGCTATCACGCGTTCTGTCGAGACATTGATGCCTTGATGGACAGCTTCAAAGCCCGCATCGAACAGCGCCAGCGCACACGCCACTGACCAGTCTCTGATGAGCTATGCACACTGTTTCGGACCGCCGAGCAGTTTGCGTATGGTCGTCATGGGCAGCGTCGGGCGCATGGCAATGGCGAGGCGCCGTTTGGCGATGACGAACATGCTTGCCGCAAGCCCGATCAGCGAGACCGTTGTCGCCAGCGCTGCGCCAAGCAGGCCGAACAACGGGATCAGCAGAATATTCAAGACGACGTTGAGAAGGGCAGCCCCGGACAGCACGGCGGCGCAGGCACGCTGATGTCCGAGCACATTGAGATATAGTTCGGACGGCCCGACGACGCTCCTTACGACAAACCCGACGCTCAGCACCGCCGTCAGATACGCGTAGTTGGCGAATTCTTCCCCGAACAACGACAGCAAAAACGGTGACAGGGCGACGATTACGATCGCACCGATCAAGGTTGGCCAGAAGGTCAGATTGACGGCACCTTGCAGCTCGCCTGCAAACGCCTCCGGCTCGCCGGCGGCATGCAGGCTGGCGACCCGATTGGCAGTTGCCGCACCGACCGCGAACCGAACGAAGGCCAGTAGCGCAATGGTCTTCAGGGCGGCAAAGTAGACGCCCGTGTTTTCGGGTCCGAGGAAATACGATACCGCGATAATGTCGAAGTTCTGGGTTGTGAGTTCGAAGGTCTGGGCCAGTACGATCGGTAGCGAGGCCCACACCCAGGCGACCGGTGTCGCCGATATCCGGGCGTCGGCAAAGGCGCCAAGCTTGCGGACCCGCCAGACTAATACGCCCCCCTGGGCAGCGATGGTCGCCAGGCAGGCAAAGATTGCCAGCGCCATGATCAGTGTCGCATTGAGCTCCGCGCCTGTGGCCAACGCAATCGATGCACCGCCGATCAGCAGGCATGGCCGCAACAGATAGGTCGGTGCCAGCGCCGTCGTCATCCAGCCGTTGGCCCGGGAAATGCCTTCGTTGATCTCGCTCAGCGCCATCAGTGGGATGCAGAACAAGCTGAGCCACAACGGCATCAGATAGGCCTTGGCAAACAATCCGGGTGCAGCGGCTATGGCAAGCCAGCCGCCGAGTGCCAGCGTCAATCCGGCACCGCAGGTCACGGCGACGCTGGTCAGCACCAGCCCCCGCCACCGTGCCAGATCGCCTTCATCGCGGAAGGTGGCGAGCGGACCGATGATGCCGACGTTGAGGCCGAGTGGTGCGATTCCGCCGAAGACGATCAGCCAGACCCAAATGCCGACGAAAATGCCGTATTCGCCAAGCCCCATCCAGCGCGCCAGCAGCACTTGCATGGCATAGGCGATTGCAGCACCGACCACGCGGATGCCGAGCGCCGTCAGCGCCCGACGCTTTGTCGGATCAAGCAGCAGGCCGAGATTGCCTATCAACCGCTCGAGGCGCTGACGCCGGCCGGGACGCTGGTCGCCCGCTCGGTGGTCAGCATCGCCGTCGCCTGGCGTTGCCGGATCAATTGACTGTGCTGATAGCCCCGCCACTCTCGCTCATCCCTGCCTCTCGGGAAGGAACGCGACGCAAGATGCAGGCCAACGCCCCGTTCAGATCCGGATGCCTTTACCACGAACACTCTTTCAGAGTGGTGTGCATCCGGTCTCTGGTTCACAGGTCATCGCCGCAGGCGTCAGCCAGCCCGCGCGGATCTCAGAATTCCGTCGCCATATCATAGACTTCTGGAATTAACCGTTCATTCACCCTCTTGCGACGAGACGAGAATCGAAAGCAGTTCCTTGGCCGGGGACGGGGCGGCTCGAAGGCACTGATTACACGACATTGGGTCCGATATGGGCCGCGGCAGCCTCCAGGATATGCTTGTCGGCCAGCGCCACGACATCGGCCATCTCCGCAACAGCCGTCTCGTCCGGCAGCCCCGGTGGCGGCGGTTTGGCGAGCAGATCCAAACAGATGTCGCGCGCCTGTTCGAAGGCCGTGCGTCTGCCGGCGGCTTCATAATCATCGCGGCCCTGGCGCAGAAAGGCCTGCGGGATCAGCTGCGCGCGGCAATATTTCAGCGTGTGACCGGAATCAAGAAAGTGTCCACCAGCCCGGATTTCGAGAACCTCGCGCCAGTTGAGGCTCTCATCATCGATCCCAGGCACCTGAATGTAGCGGCGCAACATGGCACCCAGTTCATTATCGAGCACTGCCTGAACCGGACTGAACACCGTCGCGCACTCCAGCTGACCGATGCCACCAAGAATATCGGCGCCGGCAAGCGCCACGTCCTGGCCGAGAAGCGCACGCTCGGCCATCGATTGCATGTCGACGTCCGGTGTATCCGAGCCCGCGCCGTAGGTATGTGCTATCAGACCGAAACCACGCTTGACCACTTCGATGGCCATGGTTGCTGCCTGACGCGATTCCACGCACGACTGCAGCGCACTGCCGGTCCGCATGTCAAGCGTGAACATCAGCGGCGTTGCAATCACCGGTGTTCCCGGCGCCAGCACGTGGGCCATGGTCACCATCGCGGCGATCTCGGCAGCCGCCATCAGCACCAGGCCCGGCGTCGTGAGCGGTGCCGTGCCGCCGGCCGACGGCAATGAACAGGCATGCAGCGGCAGGCCGATCTTGCCGGCCTGGATGATCGCCTCGACGTCCATCACCTTGAATTCAAGCGGCGAGAACGAACACGTAATGCAGCTTGCAATCGGCCTGGCCCTCAGTTCCGCCTCGCCGCCGGCAGCGATTGCCGCCAGGCGAAACAGGTATTCGACATTCTCCTTGTTGTAGGGCTGGATCCAGACGTGCTTGTCGGTCCGCGCGATCAGAGCGGCAAGCGAATGGATGTCGGAGGTCAGTTCCGGCACACCGTGCACGAAGGGGTGGGCAATGAAGCCAACCTCGTCGAGATGATTGGCGACACCGGCGATCGTCGCCACATCTTCGACGCCCATGTTGCGGTACGTGGCGGTATGAGGATCAACAAAGCCGTGTGCGCCGGTGCCGGTGCGCATGATGAAACCGCCGTCAGCACGCGGCAGTTCGATATCGCGCGATGGCACCTTGCCGCAAAGCCGTACCGACTTCGGCGTTTGACCAAGCGCCTCTTCGATGAGTTCGGCCGGCAGCAGCAGGCGATTGGCATCGCGCCCCTCGCGGCAGCCGGCGGCCTTGAGGGCCTTGAAGGCTGCCGGGTGGACGACGATGACGCCGTGCTCGCCAACGAGTTCGATCGCACGCGCCCGAAAGCGGGCAATATCGGCATCACTGAGAAAATCGACTGCTGCACGCCGGTGTCCCGGCTCGCCCAACGTGAACGCATTCGGCGAACGGGGTTGTGATTCAGCTTGCTGAGGCCGGCGACGGCGGCGGCTTCCTTCTCGCGGCGGGCGTTGTTCCAAGAGCTCTGTCCTCCAAGCCGGCGTAGTCGAACGATTGCATGAGAGATCTTTGCCGACACCCATGCACTTACAGCGACAGTCGCGATTTTGAGACCCAATATGAGAGGGGCCGCTTCGAGCAGATCTTAGCCCAATCCGCGCGATGTGCGCGCGATACCCGTTCCAAGAATTGACAATCCAAGGCTTTTGCCGCTTGAGATCGGAAAAATCGATGGCAGAGGGCACACCCCCATGGATGTCGACCTTGCACGAACTCTCTTGGCAATTGTGGAGACAGGCAGTTTCAAGGAGGCGGCCAACAAGCTGAATGTGACCCAGTCTGCAATCAGTGCACGGGTCAAGACGTTGGAAAATGCGATCGGCAAGCGGCTCCTGGAGCGGTCGAAAAACGGCATTGCATTGACGGCGGCCGGCGAGCACTTCTACCGGCATGCGACGACACTCGTGCGCGTCTGGCGCCAAGCCCTGCTCGAAGTCGCCATTTCGGATGCCCACGTCGATCACTTGGCCGTTGGCGCCCAGATCAGCCTGTGGGAAGGATTTCTCCTGAAATGGATTGCCTGGCTGCGTGACAACCATAGCGATCTTGCAGTCAGCGCCAGTGTCGGTAGTTCGGGCGAACTGATGGATCGCATTGCCGATGGCACACTGGATATTGCCGTTGTCTATCGGGCCGCACAGCGCCCGGGCATGATCGTCGAGCATATCTTCGATGAAGAGCTGGCTTTGATTACGAGCCTAAAGCAATCCGACGGCATCCCCGGATCGCGCTATGCATTCGTCAACTGGGGACCCGAGTTCTCCGGTGATCATGCCGAGACGTATCCGACGATAGGCAACGGCGGCCTGCAACTGGACCTCGGCGCAATCGCCATCAACTACCTCTTCGACACCGAGGCATCCGGCTATTTTCCATTACGCATCGCTGAGCCCTACCTCGCCGATGGCAGCCTGCGCCTGGTCTCGAAAGCGCGGCGCTTTGTTTATCCGGTCTACGTCGTCTATCCCGAAGATCGAGATGAACAGCACTTCGGACCGACCCTCGCCGGGCTGCGCCAGATTGCCGACGAGATCGGTTGAATGGGGTTTGGTGCGAACGCTTAAGGCAGTTGAATACATCAAAATTTTTGATTTCACAGTGCAGAAAGTTTCGTTTGCAAAATACATGCGCGAGGCGCATGTGAGGGGCGACGGAGCGATTGTCGCCCGCCCAAAATGGATATCAGAAAATGAAGCGCAAAACCCAAAAACCGGCCGCGAAGAAGAAAATCGCTGCGCCGAAACCGGCCGCTGCCACAAAGCCTGCTGCCGCCAAATCCAAATGACGACCACCACACATCAGGATTGATTCGACCAATGCTCAGCTCTGCTATCAAATTGATGAGGGTCACGACTGCGATCACCGTTATGGGTGCGTTGTCAGGTTTGTCGACCGCCTCCGCGGCAACACTGGTCAACCGTGATACAACCGCTCACAAGATCGTCGTCGTCGAAGACGGCGCCCGCCAGGAAATCGTGCTCGAGGGATCGCAGCAGGTCTCTGATCTGTGCAGGAAGACCTGCGAGCTCTATCTGAACAGCGATCCGGAGCCCTATGAACTAGCGACTTCCGACAAGCTCGAGATCGAGGAAGGCGCGCTTTATTATCAGGAAGCGCCCGCGCCGCAGCCTAGTCAGTGAGCCGGTGTAAAGGGTGCGGCCTCTTGCTGGTTCGCACCCACCCGGAGGGTAAGATGTCGATAGGGTATCGTATTCACATGCTGGCAATGATGCTGGCGTTCACGTTCATCGTAGCCATCGTGGCAGACATGGTCTGACCGGCAGGCACCAGCAACAAAGAGCAGAGCATCGAGTGGCAATGACAAGTGCCTTGAATTCCCAGTCCAGACCCCGAAAGGCCTATTCCGTTGCTTTGCAGTCGGGGCTTCTGGTTCTAGTTGCCGGAATTGTACTATTGAACGGTGCTATGTTGGCGCATGCCGTTCCGGCAAAGATCAAGCGGGAATGCCGCAACGACTACAGAACCTTCTGCGCGAACTACAAGGTTGGCACCGCGCAAATGCGCTCATGTATGCGCTCCAACGGCCGGCAGTTGTCCTGGTCATGTTATGAAGCGCTGAAGGATCACGGCTATATAAGGAAATGATAGCTAACCCATGAAGGGCTTTGCCCGGCTATCATCTCAAGCCATCCTCGCATTTCAAATGAATTGCTCTCACCTGCCATGAACCTTCGATGGTTCGAATGGCATGTTTCGGGTCGAGTGCGGTCAACGCACGGATCTGCCTACATCGTGCAAGCAATACCATTAACCACCCGGCGGCCACCTCAAATGGTGATCCGCCGGATGGTCTTGCGCCTCACCGATCAGTTTGCCGCAAAACAATAAAACAGCCCGGCGCCGCCCGACTTCGGTAGGTCGGCTTCACCGCAACCGCGCGACCCGTGCGACGAATTCCACGACACCATATTCCAGTCCTTGTTGAGACCGGCGCGGTCGTGATGGCCGACGATGGCGGAACCTTGTCCGCTCTTGGTCCAGTTGCCACAGGTTGTATCACCGCCGGCGGTGGAATAGCGGCCGTTCGGATCCGACCCGGTCAGAATGTCGTGCCGGTTCGGCTTTTGGCCCCGGCCGTTGACGGGTTTGCCCGTTTCATCGAGGCCTGTCTTCAGGTTGATCTTGTTTCTCCTGCCGTGAAGTTCGGCAATGTTCTTGGCAATCCGGACACCCTTTGCGTTGTACCACGGCCCTTTCCCGATACGGTCCCGGGCATTAACACCCGAGGTGATTTTGTAGGGCCGGCCCTGAGACCGATCGACCACCATATTAGTGCTGAGATAGGCCTTCCAATTCGTCCGGCCTGAACCGGCTGCCTTTGCAAGCTTGGCACAATGAGCGTCGGCACCGGCTAACCCGCCAAGATTGGCACCTTCGCCCATCCCAACGCTAGTTATGAAAAACGACATCTTCTTCACGTTGGTACCTTGCGCCGAAACGGTCGCCAAAGCCCCAAGCCCACCGAGTGCCAGAACGGCAATTGCGGACGTCAAGAATTCACGCTTCATGGATGTTCTCGCTTTACTTGAAACCATGTGGTTTGCGGACCATGCTGAAAGACCAATTGGCAGGCCCCACGCCACTATTCCTAGTGCATCGCCAAGCGCGATCTCAACGAGGCAGTGAGGCGGACACGCACTTGTGATGGAACGGCCCCGGCAATTATGCTCGGCCATCGCGAACATCGCCTAACCTTTAAGGATATTCACGAGGGCTTCGACCTTGGGAGAGGAATTGCCCTTTCGCCAGATCAGCATCGTTCGCAGCAGGTTGTCGCCTTCGGGCAGCATGTTTATCCGCAACCGCTTTTTCTCGGGAAAGGTCGAGATCACACTGCGAGGTACGAGTGCTGCACCCATACCTGCCAGTACGCTTCCCAGCATTGCGTGATAAGACCCGAGTTCGATTGTCCGCTGCGGCAGCTCATCGCGGGCGGCATACCATTGCTCGAGGCGCCGACGGTGCGGGCAGCCGTGTTCAAACACGATCATTGCTTCGGGCACATTGCCTGATTCGTCGATTGGCGGGTGATCCTTCGATGTGACGATCACCGGCTCTTCCTCGAACGCAATGATTGAATCGAATTTCGCAGCGGCGATTGGCTCGGCCACAAATGCTGCGTCGACATCACCGGCAAGCACCGCGGTTGCAAGCTCGGTCGGATTGCCTGTTCGCAGTTCCAGAACAACGTCGGGATATCGCTTTGCATACAAGGTGAGCGGTGCCGGCAGGCGAACAGCAGCCGTGCTTTCCATCGCCCCCAATCTAAACTGACCTCGCGGGCGGTCATCGTGCAAAGCGGCGCGGGCTTCGTCTGCCAAAGCCAGCAGGCGGTCGGCATAGTCCAGCAGGATCTGGCCGGCAGCCGTCAACTTCAACCGCTTACCCTCGCGACTGAACAGTTTGACACCGAGGTCGTCCTCCAACTGCCGGACGCGGGTCGTCACGTTGGACTGGACCCGACCCAGATGATCCGCCGCTCGTGTCACCCCGCCCTCGCGCACGACGGCCGAAAAAATCCGCAGATCAGAAAGGTCCATTCATCTCTCCTGAAGATCAATAAAATCATAATAATTCATTTTTTTAGATTATTCGCATGGGTTAGTAAAGCGCGCATGACGGTGCTTGCCACTGTCGTGAAGCGTCACTCAACCATTCATCCGCCGCATGAGGTAGGCCATGACACCTGAACAAAAAGATATCGTAAGACAAACTTGGAAATCGGTGGTCCCGATAGCCGATACCGCAGCCGATCTTTTTTATGACAGGCTATTTGCGCTTGATCCGGAACTGAAGGCACTGTTCCAGGATGTCGATATTGCGGCACAGAAACAGAAGCTGTTGCAGGCATTGGCTGCAACCGTTGCGGGCCTTAATCAGCTCGAGGCGCTGGCCAGCCAGCTCTCCGAACTCGGGCGCCGCCACGCTGGTTACGGCGTCGTTGAGGCGCACTATGAAACGGTTGGCCAGGCACTGATTTGGACCCTGGAGCAGGGCCTGCAGGAAGAATGGACGCCAAATGCCCGGCAGGCATGGCAGGCAGCCTATACGGTCGTTTCGCAAACGATGATGGAAGGTGCCCGAGGCCAGACCCGACAGCCGGCGGCCGACGTCATCAAGGCCGCCTGAATGGTGGTCGATCGATATCTGGAAAGGGAACAGCAATGCACAAGGGATATTGGGTCGTTCGAGTTTCTGTTGCAAACGCCGAGAAGTATCCGGGTTACCTGGAGGCCGCTCGGCCGGCGTTCGAAAAGTTCGGAGCACGCTTCCTAGTCCGCGGAGGCCGCTACACCGCTAAGGAGGGCGTGGCCCGCGATCGCAATGTCGTAGTCGAATTCGCCGATTATGACACGGCCATCGCCTGCTATCACTCGCCTGAATACCAGGCCGCAAAGAAAATTCGGGTGGCCAATGCGAAAGCCGATTTCCTTATCGTGGAAGGCGCGTAGCGCTGCCACCGGCGCCACAGTGTGCGCTGCAGGGGACCAATCCGATTGCTTCGCCTGAAGAAGCGGGTCTTGCCCGCCTGGCCTGCGTTCTATTCCCCTGCATCGGCCCCGAGCGAAAGATCATCGATGATCGGGCAGTCGGGCCGATCGTCGCCACGGCAGGCCTGGACAAGATGGCGCAAGGTCTTTCTCAAGCCTTCCAGTTCGGCAATCTTGTCCTCGATGCGATGCAGATGCTGCTGGGCGAGGGCTTTGACATCCGAGCTCGCCCGGCCGCGGTCGACATACAGCGAAAGGAGCTGCCGACAATCTTCGACCGAAAACCCTAAGCTGCGTGCTCTTTGGAGGAATTTGAGCTTGTGGATGTCCTGATCGCTGTAGATGCGATAGCCATTCTCGCTGCGCTCGGGATGCACGAGGCCGATATCGTCATAGTAGCGAACGGTTTTAGCCGGCAGCCCCGATTTCTGCGCAGCTTCTCCGATATGCATGTCTTGCGTCCATTGCTGGTCATGCCCAGAACTCCAATGTAGACATTCCTGTTAGTAGAAGGTCAAGCGCGGACACCGCCGCGGAGCTTCCACTGAACCGGTTCATCGCTCATTCTGAAATTCCGCCCATGCCCACCAGAATCCGCCCTCCCGTGCCTCTGCCAAAACGGAAACCGAACGGACATGGCTGATCAGCTGTCGACTGCGGGCGAACGATCGGCCGAACGCAACATCGACCTCTATCCCTGGTTTCAATTCGCCCGAAACCTGCTGTTCTGGCAGGCGATCTGGTTCCTCTATTTCCAGGAGCAGCTTTCTGCCGCCGAAGCAATCGTGCTCGCAGCCGTCTACGATATCGCGACGACCGTTCTCGAAGTGCCATCAGGTTATCTGTCCGACCGTATCGGCCGCCGGATCACGCTGATCCTGGCAGCATTCGCCGGCATCGCCGGGGCCCTGCTATTGGCGCTCGGCTCGACGTTTCATGAATTCGCGATCGCCCAGATCTGCCTCGGCATCTCCATGGCATTCATCTCCGGCACCGACAGCGCGCTGCTCTATGAGTCGCTCACGCGCAGCGGGCGTGCAGGTGAGATCGAGCACCATGAGCTGAGCGCCTGGCGCTATTCATTCGCCGCCCTTGCAATTTCCGCCGTATCCGGCGGTCTGCTTGCCAGCGCTTCGCCGGTTTGGGCGTTCCTGGCAACCGCGGCGGCATCGACGGCAGCGGTCGTGATTGCATTCCAGTTTCATGAACCGGCAACGGCTGGCGAACGCCGCCCGACGGGCTACAGCGGTGCCGGCGCAATCGTACAATCATTGCGCCACCCGGTACTCGCCTGGATCTTCGCCCTTTCGGTCGGCAATTACGTGCTCAGCCACGTTCCCTTCGTATTCGGCCAACCGTTCATCCTCGAAGCGCTGCGGCCAGCGGCTGCCGGTATCGATGCAGCATTGTTGAGCGGTCTCATCTCGGCCGCGATGATGCTCATTTCGGTGGCGACGAGCTGGCTCGCCCCTTCCCTCAAGCGCCGGCTCGGCCTCGGCCCGGTGCTTCTTCTCGCACTTGCCATGCAGGCCGGCCTGATCGGGCTCCTGGCGATGACCAACCATCCGCTTGCCATTGCACTGCTGATGCTGCGCATGGTGCCCGATTCGATCGCCCGCCCCTTCAAACTGGCCCGCATCCAGCCCCTGCTCGCAGACCAGCACCGGGCGACATACCTGTCGTTGCAGAGCTTCTCCGGTCGCCTGGTCTTTGCTGCATCGCTGATGGCTTCATCGCTGGCGGCCAGCTCCGAAACGACGATGGCCTACCAGGAGATCCAGGGGATCCTGCTCTGGTACGTGCTGGGCGGGGCCGTACTGCTGGCCGGGCTGGCCGCAACCATGCGACGCGCGCACCTCGATGATTGATGCGGTTTCAGCGCCAAGGATGACTTGCAGCGCTTCGCGAAAATCGCCATATTGCAGCCGGGAGGTTGGCGCGGACGTGTCCCTCGCCAACCGGGTCAGGTCCGGAAGGAAGCAGCCCTAACGAGCCCGACATGGGTCGTTGTTCAGCCTCCCACTATTCCCCTTGTCGCTGGTATTTGTTGCAGGCCGGACTCAGTCTGCAACCGAGGCCGTTCTGCCGGCGATCTCAAAATCCTCAGCCTGTTTGCCCACTGCATTGCGCCTGCCTGGAGGCTATGCTTTGGTCCGGGCGCAGGCAGGAGACATTATGTTCAGACCGAATTTATCAGCAGTCGTCGAACTCAATCGCCATAGCGACAAACGCGGTGACAAGGCGTTCATCGGCGAGTTTCTCGACGCGCCGGCATCGAAATTCCTCGTGCTTGCAGGCGACAAGCCGGTCATCGTGTCCGACGGTCAGGGCAATGGCGGCAACGTGCGCTGGTATTCAGCCGAACAGCTTCGCGAACTTGGCCTGAAGCCCGAAGACGCGTTCTTCCTCGGCAGTCATCCTGATGACGGCGGTGGCCGGTTTGCGCTGGCGCTGAGCGAGCACATGGCGAGCCTGGTGCCGAACCCGGTCGAAAACATGCGGCCGGCCGTCGACCTCAGATCGCTTGCCATGCAGGAAGCGTTGCCAAGCGACGAGCTTTCCATCATCGGCATGGCCAAAGCATTGGCACACTGGCACGACAATGCGCGCCATTGCGGCCACTGCGGCGGCTCGACAACGGTAAAGGACGGCGGCTGGCGCCGTTCGTGCTGGGCCTGCGGCCGCGAACACTTCCCGCGCACCGACCCGGTAGTGATCATGCTGATCGTCGACCCGCAGAATGATCGCTGCCTGCTCGGCCACGAGGCGCGCTACGTGCCCAACATGTGGTCGACGCTGGCAGGCTTTATCGAACATGGCGAAGACGTCGAGCACGCGGTGCGCCGGGAGACCTTCGAGGAAGCCGGCCTCACGATCGGCGAGGTGCGTTATCACTCGACCCAGCCCTGGGCCTTCCCGCATTCATTGATGATCGGCTGCCACGCCATCGCCGAGACCACCGAGATCAACATCGATCCCAACGAAATCGTCGATGCCCGCTGGTTTTCGCGCAACGAGATCCTGCTGATGCTCGACGGTTCGCATCCGGAAGGCCTGTGGGTGCCGGGCAAGCACGCGATCGCGCGCTCGCTGATCCAATCGTTTGCCGACGGTGAAGTGGCGTAACCTTTTTTGATCACCCGTCAATGAACGGCCATGATATGCGGCCTGGCGTGAGAGCTGATGATCTCAGGCGGCCACTTGCCGACCCGCACGGTCAATGGACGTCCAACCTGGATATTGGCGTGTACTTCGTCAGCACCATAGGAATAACCGATCAGCGGGAACTTGAGGATCTGCAAGGGGCCGATGTCGGTGTCGACGATCAATCGCTCTGTCGTACGGCCGCGCCGGCCGCGGCCCTCTTCGATACGCTTACCGGTAACCTGAACGGTCTGCACGTCTGAGCCCATGTAGACGTAGCCCATCGCCGCGCCGATCAGGACTGCGAGCAGTCCGATGTATTTCCACAAGCCCATACTTTGGGACCCTTTCCGTTAGCGATGCGAGCGCAATGACGGAACGGCAACGTTGCAAGCAACATGCCGGACGCTACGCCTCGGGTTTGAGAAGAACGTGGCGTTTCTTACCCATCGACAATTTGATCACGCCGTCAGATGTCACGGTGTCGGCGCCGATCGTTGCTTTTTCGTCCTTCACCACGACATCGTTGATGCGCAACGCGCCGCCCTTGATCTGGCGCCGGGCCTCACCGTTCGACTTGGCGAGACCTGCTGTCACGAACGCAGTCAGCACACCGATGCCATCGTCGAGATCGGCGCCGGCAATCGCCACCGTCGGCAGACCGGCGGCCGTCGTACCCTCCTCGAAGGCCTGTTGCGCAGTGCTCGCTGCTTCCTCGGCAGCCCGCCGCCCGTGCACCAGCGCGGTCGCCTCTGTCGCCAGCACCTTCTTGGCCTCGTTGATCTCTGCCCCGGCAAGCTGACCAAGCTTGTCGACTTCGTCGAGCGGCAGGGTTGTAAAAAGCTTCAGAAAGCGGCTGACATCTGCGTCTTCGGTGTTGCGCCAGTATTGCCAGTAGTCATAGGCCGAGAGCTGGTCGGCATTCAGCCAGACGGCACCGCTCGCCGTCTTCCCCATCTTGGCGCCTGATGCCGTCGTGAGCAGCGGGCAGGTCAGCGCAAACAACTGCTGCGTGCCCATCCGCCGGCCGAGATCGATGCCGGTGACGATATTGCCCCACTGGTCGGACCCGCCCATCTGCGCATTGCAGCCGTAGCGCCTGGCCAACTCGACAAAGTCGTAGGCCTGCAGCAGCATGTAGTTGAACTCGATGAAGGAGAGTTCCTGCTCGCGCTCGAGGCGCAGTTTGGCCGAATCCATCGACAGCATGCGATTGACCGAGAAGTGTCGGCCGACATCACGCAAAAACTCGATATAGTTGAGTGGCGCCAGCCATTCGGCGTTGTCCGCCATGATCGCATCGCCGGGACCATCGCCGAATTCGATCAAACTCGAGAAGATCTTCTGAATGCCGGCCTTGTTGGCCTCAATGTCTTCGATCGTCAGGATCTTGCGCGTCTCGTCCTTGCCGGACGGGTCACCGACGCGGGTCGTGCCGCCGCCCATCAGGGCAATCGGCTTGTTGCCGGTTGCCTGCAGCCAGTGCAACATCATGATCGAAATCAAGGAGCCGACGTGCAGCGACGGCGCCGTGCAGTCGTAACCGACATAGGCCACAACCTCGCCCTTGGCCGCGAGCTGATCGAGGCCGGCGAAATCGGAGCACTGATGAACATAACCGCGCTCGATCATGGTCTGCATGAAGTCCGAGGACGGCTTGAAGTCGGTGTCGGTCATGGTACTTGCTTGAGCGTCAGTTGCAGATACTGCCAATCGGCGCCGATAGGCCCTGGACAATCCGAAGGCCGATCAGGCGCGGCACCATGCACAGGTCGGCTGTAATGAGCAAGCGGTTCCGAGCGATCGGTCTCATGAGTGGTACCTCGATGGACGGCATCGATGTCGCCCTGATCGAGACGGACGGCCATGACCATGTCGAGCCGCTCGGCTTTGCATCCTATGCCTACGACGATGCATTTCGGTCCGATCTCAGAGGTGCGCTCGAGGATGCTGGGGGACTCGAACAGAGATCCGAGCGGCCTTGCTCACTGGCGCGGGTCGAGCGCGCACTGACAGACCGACACGCACTGGCCGTCGACGCGTTCCTACGGGCAGCCGGCATTTCATGCCACACGATCGATCTCGCAGCCTTTCACGGCCAGACCGTGCTGCACCGCCCGGAACGGCGCCTGACAGTGCAACTCGGCGACGGTCCCCGCCTTGCAGATCAGGTCGGCATCGACGTGGTCTATGACCTCAGAGCTGCCGACGTTGCAGCCGGCGGCCAGGGAGCACCGCTTGCACCGGCATATCATCGTGCCATGGCAGCAAAGGCTGGCATGGGGCCGATCGCGGTCCTCAACATTGGCGGGGTTGCCAACGTTACCTTCGTGGGCACCCAGGGAGAGCTGACCGCCTTCGACACCGGGCCCGGCAATGCCCTAATCGATGACTGGATCTATCGCAAGACCGGCGAATGCTTCGACCGTGACGGGGCGTGTGCAGCACGCGGCACCGTCGACCAGGCTGTGCTTGGCGCACTGCTGAGCGATCCTTATTTCACGACGCCGCCGCCAAAATCCCTCGACCGCAATTACTTCCCGGCGCGGCATCTGGAGAGGTTGAGCCTGGAAGACGGCGCCGCGACGCTCGCCCAATTCACTGTCGAAGCCGTTGCGATGGCCGAGAGGCATGCCCCCGTCGCACCGACCCGGTGGCTGGTCGTTGGCGGGGGACGGCACAATCCAACGATCATGCGCCGACTGTCTGAACGCCTCGAGGCTTCCGTCATCAGCGCCGAGTCGTCCGGCTTCGACGGCGATGCGGTCGAGGCTGAAGCCTGGGCCTATCTCGGTGTGCGCTCGGTTCTCGGCGAGCCGATAACGTTTCCCGGCACCACCGGCGTTGGTCGGCCGCTGACTGGTGGCGTCTTGTGCCCTTACTGAGACAGGGCACACCCTATATTCCATAAATACATTTATAAAATCTATTAACAAGCTGATATTACATGTATTTTCCAGGCGTTAAGTTGGCCTATATCGAGCACCAAAAACACGTCTTCGGCTCTCGATCCTTGGCGATTTCAGCTCGATGTTCCAGATGAACGCAACCTAAACGCCCCCTCCAGCATCGGTTCACAAGCGCTGTGGTTATTTGCCTGTCATTGGAAGGGGCCGGTCGATGGTCGACTGGCAAGGGAAAGGCAGAAAACCATGACCACGTTCAAGTCCATCATCATCGCAACTGCTGCCGCTGCCATCTTGCTGCCGGCCGTTGGAACCGCCCACGCCAAGCACGATAAGAAATCAAGCAAAACCCAGCTCAACGCCGAAGACCGGCGCGACTACGGACACGACCGCCGTGACAATCGGCGCGACACCCGCGGAAACCGCTGGGGCTGGGGCTACTGGTACAGCCCGCCGCGCGACCGCTTCGCTCGCCTCGGCACCGAAACACCGTGGGTTGACCGCATGATCGACCGCCAGGGCGAACGCATTCGTCGCGGCCGCCAGCGCGGACTGTTGACCCGCATCGAACGGGTCCGCCTCCGGGGTCACCTGTCAGCGATCCGCACGGCGCGCCGGATTGCCAAGCTCGATGGTCGGATCAGCCGGCGCGAGCGACGCGGCCTGGTCAACATGGTTGATGCCAACGCCGAGCGCATCCGCCGGATGATGCGCAATCATCGGACGAGCTTCTGATTGCTCACACCCCCAGGGAGGGAGTGTGCCGGTGCGGGGGTCGCATGCGAAAGCGTGCGGCCCCTTTTTTTTCGGACAACCCAGTTCAACCTGAAGCGCCTGTTAGCGGTTGGTTAAGCGTTAGCCGATACCTTCGCGCCAAAGTCTCTGTCGGTTCAGTGTGTTCGAGGGCGGTCGATGAGTATTACCGGGACGTTGTTTTTCGATGAGGTGTGCAATCGCGGCTCCATCCGCGATAACGATGTGAAAGAGCTCAGGCGCCTCTACTACGAGGACGGCGAAATTACCGCGAGCGAGGCCGACGCGATCTTCGAGATCAACGATGCCTGTCGCGTGCAGGATCCCGCTTGGCAGGATTTCTTCATCGAAGCGATCTGCGACTACATGATTAACTGCGCCGAGCCGCACGGTTACGTCACCGCGGAAAACGCCGACTGGCTGATTGCACGCATTACGCACGATGGCGTGCTCGAGACGCACAGTGAACTCGAAATTCTGATCCGTGTCATCGACAAGGCCCGCTGGGCGCCCGAAAGCCTTGTCCGCTTCGCGCTCAACACGGTCAAGGATGCCGTCATCTCAGGCAGCGGCTTCCTGCGCAGCGGCGCCCAACTGCAGGCAGGCACCGTCACTGATGACGATGTCGAACTGATCCGCCGCATCATCTACGCCTTCGGCGGCGAGGGTTGCGTTGCCGTGACCCGGGCCGAGGCCGAGATCCTGTTCGAGATCAACGATCTGACCCACCAGACGACGGATAGTCCCGCCTGGACGGAATTGTTCGTCAAGGCGATTTCCAGTGTCGTCATGCAGGCCTCCGGCTACTGCCCGCCGGCACGCGAGGAAGCGTTACGACGCGAGCAGTGGCTCGAATCGCGCGGCGACCTGTCACCGGTCAAATTCGCCCGCGAAATGTTCCGCGGCGGCTTCGCCGGATTCCAGGGCCTGTTCCCCGACCAAACCCCTGAAGAACGTGAATTGGAAGCCCTTGAACGCAAACGCCGCGAAATCGTCACCAACGAGGAAGTCACCGGCGATGAGGCAACTTGGCTGGCGGCCCAGATCAATCGCGACGGCGAATTGACCTACAACGAGCGCTGCCTGCTCGCCCACCTGAAGGATGTGAGCCCGCGCCTGCATCCCTCCCTTGAGACACTGCTCGACCGAGCGCCCGCAACAGCATGAGCAGAGCGTGCTGCAGGGGTTCCCGACTGCACCGTAAGCTTCTGAAGAAAAAAGAATATTCGACGCAATCGCACCGCCAGATGGCGGCGGGGCAACTCGCTGCCTAGTTTCGGCCGGTTGCGGTGGGAAACCGCGCCGGCAGGGCATGCGGCACAATCAACGCCGGCCATAGATCAGTTTACCCCGGGGCCCGTGAACGCTAGAAAGCGTCGTTCGCCGAACGAACGCATTACAAGCGCTCTGAAGGACACCTGCTGGTCATGTTCAAGAAGATTCTGATTGCCAACCGCGGTGAAATCGCCTGCCGGGTGATCAAGACCGCGCGGCGTATGGGCATTCCGACGGTTGCCGTCTTCTCCGAAGCCGACCGCAATGCCCTGCATGTCGAAGCGGCCGATGAAGCCGTCTTCATCGGCCCGCCGCCGGCGACCGAGTCATACCTCGTCATCGAGAAGATCATCGAGGCCTGCAAACAGACGGGCGCCGATGCGGTGCATCCAGGTTACGGTTTCCTCTCCGAGCGCGAGGCTTTTCCGCGCGCGTTGGCTGAAAACGGCATCACCTTCATCGGGCCCAATCCCGCGGCAATCGCGGCGATGGGCGACAAGATCGAATCGAAGAAGGCGGCCGCGGAAGCCAACGTCTCGACGGTGCCCGGCTATCTGGGCGAGATCGACGACGTCAAAGATGCCGTCCGGATTGCCGAGGACATCGGCTTTCCCGTGATCATCAAGGCGTCGGCCGGCGGCGGCGGCAAGGGCATGCGCATCGCCGAGAGCCGCGAGGAGGTCGCCGAGGGCTTCGAATTCGCCAAGTCCGAAGCGCGCTCGAGCTTCGGCGATGATCGTGTGTTCATCGAAAAGTTCATCGTCAATCCGCGCCACATCGAAATCCAGGTGCTGGGCGACAAGCACGGCAACGTCATCCACCTCGGCGAGCGCGAATGCTCGATCCAGCGCCGCAACCAGAAGGTCATCGAAGAGGCGCCCTCACCGCTGCTCGATGAGGCAACCCGCGCTGAAATGGGTGCGCAGGCCGTCGCGCTTGCCAAGGCCGTCAACTACGATTCCGCCGGCACCGTCGAATTCGTCGCCGGCCAGGACAAGTCGTTCTTCTTCCTCGAAATGAACACCCGCCTGCAGGTCGAGCATCCGGTGACCGAACTGATCACCGGCGTCGATCTCGTCGAGCAGATGATCCGCGTTGCCGCCGGTGAGCGGCTAGCGCTCAGTCAGGATCAAATCCGCCTGCAGGGCTGGGCGGTCGAAAGCCGCATTTACGCCGAGGATCCCTACCGCAATTTCCTGCCCTCGATCGGCCGGCTGGTGCGGTACCGCCCGCCTGCCGAAAGCACCGAAGACGGCATCACAGTGCGCAACGATACCGGTGTCTTCGAGGGCGGCGAGATCTCGATGTTTTACGACCCGATGATCGCCAAGCTGGTCACACACGCGCCCAACCGGCTCGAGGCGATCGATGCCCAGTCGCAGGCGCTCGATGAATTCGTGATCGACGGGATCGCCCAGAACATTCCTTTCCTTGCCGCCCTGATGCAGCACCCGCGCTGGCGGGCGGGCGAACTGTCGACCGGTTTCATCGCCGAAGAATATGCCGACGGTTTTGCCCCGCACGACCCCGCTGGTGAAGAGTTGAACGTGCTGGTTGGCGTTGCTGCAGCGATCGACCATCTCTCGAACGAGCGTCGGCGCGAGATTACCGATCAGATGGACGGCCCAGAGATCCGCTTTGCGAGCGAGCGAGTCGTCAGGATTGGCGACAGCGAGACCCATATCCTGGTCGAAGGCATGAGCCCGTTGGATGTCTCCGTATCGCTGATCGGCGATGACGGCGTGCTCGGCGAGCGCATTCAGCTCGAAAGCGACTGGTGGCCCGGCCAGACACTCTGGAAGGGCCTGGTCGACGACAGCCCCGTCGCCGTCCAGGTCCGCCCTCTGCTCAACGGCTATGACCTGAGTTATCGCGGCAGCCGTGCCAAAGCCTACGTCTTCACGCGCCGCGAAGCGGAACTCGCCGCGCTGATGCCGGTCAAATTGCCGCCCGACACCTCGAAATTCCTGCTCTGCCCGATGCCGGGCCTGATCAAGCAGGTCCACGTCGAGGCAGGTGCCGAGGTCCAGCCCGGCGACCCGCTTGCCGTGGTCGAGGCGATGAAGATGGAAAACCTGCTCCGGGCCGAGCGCCAAAGCGTGGTCAAGTCCGTCAAGGCAGCCGCCGGCGACAGCCTTGGCGTCGACGATGTGATCATCGAATTCGAGTGATGCTTTATTTCGCCTTCGGCTCGAACATGTCGCCCGTCCAAACGCCCCGCCGCTGCCCGGGCGCGAGGCCGCTCGGACCAGGCCGCCTCGACAACTGGCGCCTGTCGATCACGACAATTGGCGGCGCGACCATCATAAAGCAGCGAGGTTGCGCCACATTCGGTGTCCTATGGCGTTTCGAGCCCCGTCATGCCGCCTTGATGGACCGCTGGGAAGGTGTTTCCCGCGGTGTCTATCGGCGCCAGTGGGTACGCGTCGAACGTGAAGGGCACGGCGAAGTAACGGCGCTGACCTACGTTCGGGACACGCACTATCCGGGCCGTCCGCGCGCCCACTACATAAACTCTGCAATGCTCGTCGGCGCCTGCGCCTTCGACCTGCCCGAACACTATCATGATGAAATCCGCGCCTGGTTGCCGCGCCGCCCGATAGGTGCCAACCAGAGATACATCGGCAGGCGCACGCCACCGCGGAAGTGATGCCGCGTGCTCCGTCCCACACAGGAGCCCTGATCATGCGCAATCTCCACTTGCCGGGCCGCTCCCCGGTTTATGCAACGACCGCCATGTGCGCGACCTCGCACCCGCTGGCGAGTCAGACGGCACTCGGCGTCCTCAAGGATGGCGGCAATGCCGTCGATGCGGCGATCGCGGCAACCGCGGTGCTCTGCGTCGTCGAGCACCCGATGACGGGCATTGGCGGCGATTGCTTTGCGCTGATCTCGAAGCCGGGTTCGCCACCGACAGCCCTCAATGCTTCGGGCCGCGCACCAGCCGCGCTTACGGCGGATCTGCTCATCGGGCAAGGCATTGACGTCATCCCCCAGCAGAGCCCGCATGCCGTCACCGTACCGGGGGCCATCGACGGCTGGTCGAAAATTCTCAAGGACCATGGCACGCGGTCGCTCAAGGAACTGCTGCAGCCGGCGATCGGCTATGCGACCGACGGATTTCCCGTGGCACCACGCGTCGCGACGGATTGGTCAGGTGCGGTGGCGAAGCTAACCGCCAATCCGGCGGCGGCAAGCCATTTCCTTATCGATGGTCGCGCGCCGGCAGTTGGCGAGATCATGCGCCTGCCGGCCCTCGCCCGCACGCTCACCGAGATCGCCGACGGCGGTCGCGATGCCTTCTACGAAGGCGATATCGCAGCCGATATCGTCGCCGAACTGAATGCACTGGGCGGTGTCCACACCGCCGCTGACTTCGCCGCCCAGGCATCGAGCTACGTCGAGCCGATCTCTGTCCGTTACCGCGGTCTCGACATCCTCGAACTGCCACCCAACAACCACGGCGTCGTTGTCCTGATAATGCTCAAGATGATGGACCGTCTGGGCCGGATATCCGATGGTCCCGATGATCCGGATCGCTTCCACGTCATGCTCGAGATCGCGCGGCTTGCCTACGCGATGCGCGATGAGTTCGTCGCTGACCCCGACATGGCCAACGTCCCGGTCGCGCATATGCTTGACGATGCAGTGATCGGCGAACTCGTCTCGCGTGTCGATCGCAATCGCGCCAATCTGGAACTCGGCCCCCTGCCGCAGCCCAAAGGTAGCGACACCGTCTATTTGAGTGTCGTCGACAGCGATGGCATGGCGGTCTCGTTCATCAACTCGCTGTTTGCCGACTTCGGCTCCGGCATCGCGACGGCGAAGACCGGCATCATGCTGCACAACCGCGGTCAGGGCTTCGTTGTACGACCCGGTCATCGTAATTGCGTCGCCCCGCGCAAGCGCCCGCTGCACACGCTGATCCCGGCACTTGCCATGGATGACGGACACCTGGCGATGTCGTTCGGTGTCATGGGCGGCGCCTATCAGCCTGCCGGTCACGCCCACGTGCTCGCCAACATGCTCGATTACGGCATGGACCCCCAGGAAGCGCTCGATGGCCAGCGCGTCTTCTTCGATGGGCCGAAGGTGCTCGTCGAGGAAACGGCAACGCAAGCTTTCCGCACAGCGCTCAACGCCAAGGGCCACGATGTCGGCGTGCGCGACCTGCCCTGGGGTGGCGGCCAGATCATCCAGGTAGCAAACGGCACGCTGATCGGCGGTTCCGATCCTCGCAAGGACGGCTGCGCGCTCGGGTACTGAGCGCGGCGCCAACGATGTGCCGACACATCGTTGGCGTGTGAATCTAGCCTACAGAGCACTACCGCTGCGTCGACATCCGTCGCATGCGCGCGCTTTGACGGCGCAGCGCCTCGAGGATTGGCTCGAAGGCCTCTTCATCGCGCGTTTCCGGGTAGATCATGTAGACCGGGTAGACGAACTTGCGGGCCCGGTTGGGCAGGCGCAGGCGGCCGCGGCGCACGTGCTTCTTGGCGATCCGCCACGGACAATAGCCGGATGAGGGCGTCGTGAGCATATAGTCGATGCCGACGGCACCGACATTGAGGCTGAGACCCGGATTGACGTGTTCGGGAAACGCCGTTGCGTGATCGAGTTCGAACTCGGTGCCCCAGTCGAAATAGACATAATCGCGCGCCCGCCGCCGGCAGCCAGCCTTGACGCTGGTGACAAGCACGAACTCCTCATCGAACAAATGTTCCGAGACGAACCCCGGCAACTGCACCGGCCGATACATGATGGCCATGTCGAGTGTGCCTTCGAGCATACGCTGTGTGAGCACCGAAACGTCGAGCGCGCCAGCGTCGACAGCAATGTCGGGGATGTTATTGCGCAACCCGCCGATCCAGGAGAGCAGAAAGCCGTCCCACAAGCTGCGCGGCGCGCCAACCGACAGGCGGTCACGGTGCGCATCGGACTTACTGACCTCGATCTGCGCCGCCTGCCAAACGCGCACGAGCGCCAGCGCGTGCTTACGAAACTGTTCTCCGGCCGAGGTCAGCGTCGCACCGTTCTTCGATCGCTCGAACAGTTCGCGATCAAGTTGTTCTTCGAGCGAGCGAATGCGCGAGCTGACCGTGGATTGCGTTAGGCAGAGCTTGCGCGCAGTGTCGACGAAGCTGCCTGTCTCGGCAACGGTCAGAAAGGTGCGCGCTAGGTTGATGTCCATTGGGCCAACTCACAAAAGCAAATCACGCATCGAACGGCGGACAACGCGGATTCCAATCCGACGACTTGCATCCAACGAGATGCGTGATGGCTTCCTCAAGTTCTATCTATCGATGAATCCGATAGGAGTAACCGGAAAATTTTGTTTGTGGTGAAAGAAGAACTTGCCGAAAGTGCAATCAGTTCTACGTGTACCATCGAGAACTGTGAAGCCCTGAATGCTCGGCAGACACATTGGACGAGAAGGATGTAGACGATGAAGGGACCAGCGAAGAAGAAGACGGCAGCCAAGAAGAAGGCGCCGGCTCGCAAGAAAGCGGTCAAGAAAGTAGCAACCAAAAAGGCTGCAACGAAGCGCGCTGCAATGAAGAAGGCGCCGGCCAAGAAGAAGGCCGCGGTCAAGCGGAAGGTTGCCGCGAAGAAGGTCGCCGTCAAGAAGAAGGTCGTTGCCAAGAAAAAGGTGGCCGCCAAGAAGAAGGTCGCCGCAAAGAAGAAGACGGGCCAGTCGTCAGCGCGTTCTGCTGCACTGAAGAGCGTCGCACGCAAAAGCGTCGCCTTGAAGCGCGGCGCCGCGAAGAAGAAGACGCCCGCCAAGAAGAAAGCTGCAGCAAAGTCGACCGCCGCTCGCAAGCCTGCTATGAAAAAGCGTGCACCGGCCAGAAAGACGGCTGGCCGCAAGGTAACGCGACGCAAGTAAGAGATTCGCCCGCCTCATTGCTCAATCAGCTCAATCGGGGCGCTATCGGGTTCGAAACGTGCCAGGCAAAACAGACTGTGTAGCTTCGCTGGCGCTGGCCGCAACATTCGTTTGCACGCCGGCAAAGGCCGTTACTCTGACCAACCTCGACACAAAGACCCACGCGGTCGAGGTGCGGACCAAGAGTGCACGCCGCAGCCATCAACTGCCACCGACCGAGACCTTGTCCCGGTTCTGCGAGGATGGTTGCATCATCCGGCTGAACGACAGTTCGGATGACGACTACATCCTGGAAGGCACCGAGCGGATTTCGATCGAGGGCGGGCTTGTCTATTATGACGGCGAGGAGGCGGACCTCGCCGACAACCGCAAATCGGACTCATCGAAGCCGGCCGAATAGCGGTTGTTCAAATACGAGCACTGGCGCTGCCGGACAATCGATCGCCTACTGGCGATGCGATGTCGACGATTGGTCTCGGCCCGAATGCGTCTGCAAAGGTCTGACGCAAGACGGCGTCGACCGCGCCCATCGTGACATCTACACCGAGATCCGCGAGACTGGTCACACCGTGCTCGGAAATGCCGCATGGGACGATCCCTGCAAAGTGATCGAGGTTGGGCGCGACGTTCAGGCTGAGCCCGTGATACGTGATGGAACGTCTGACCCGGATGCCGAGAGCTGCGATCTTGTCTTCGCGAATGCCTTCGTCCGTTTCACGATCAACCCAGACGCCGATGCGTCCCTGCCGTGTCTCGCCCTGGATCCCGAACTGACTGAGCGTCGCGATAATCCAGCGTTCGAGATCGCATACGAACCGGCGGACATCTCCGCCACGACGGCGCAAATCAGCCATGACGTAGACGACGCGCTGGCCGGGCCCGTGATAGGTGAACTGACCGCCGCGTCCCGTTCGGTAGACAGGCAACCCACCCGCATCGACCAAGTCTTCATCTCGAGCACTTGTGCCTGCCGTATAGAGCGGCGGGTGCTCGAGCAGCCAGATCAACTCGTTCGCGCGTCCCTCCGCGATCCGGGCAACACGCGCCTCCATCGCCTGGACGGCTGCTTCATAGTCGACGAGGCCAGAACTTGCGGCCCATTCGATCGGCGCCGCAGACGCATCAGCCGGTTGCACAGTTTCTACGTGCCGCTCGCTGTTTGAGCAGAAACCGCTGGTGGGACGGGAATGATTGGCTCGGGCCATCGGTCGGCCATAGGTTTGCTTGCAATTTGTTTCCCGGCTTGATATGGCAGGCGCCTCGATGCTCGGCAATGCCTTTCATCGATACCGGGTTGCGGCCGTGGCGGAACTGGTAGACGCGCTACCTTGAGGTGGTAGTGGCCACAAGCCGTGGAGGTTCGAGTCCTCTCGGCCGCACCATTTCCTCGTTCACGCCGGAATTCGCTGCGCTCATTGGCTCTGCGGGGCGGCGCTTGGGACGCTGCACAAAGGCAAACTCATTGCCGATTTGCACCGGAGGCCTTGACCGGCGGGCGATCGCATCCGAATTTGTCGAATGTTAGCGAAGATGTGCGACAGTCGGTGCTCCTGCTACCTGTTGCAGCATGGTTGATTGACGTGGAGCCCGGATCGCCGGGAGCTTGGAGATGGCAAAACCGGTCGTTGGCATAATCGGGAACGCGCGTGTCATCGAGAGCCGCTTTCCGGTCCAGGTCGTCGGCGAAAAGAACCTGCGCGCAATCTGCGAGGTCGCCGGCGCCTTCCCGATCATGTTTGCCGGCTGTCCCGAAATCACGGACGTCAGCGACCTTCTCGACGTCGTCGATGGCGTGTTGCTGACAGGCGCACGTGCCAACGTGCACCCGACCCGGTTTGCCGCCGAGCCGCATGAAGCATATGAGCCTTATGATGAGGCGCGTGATGCCGTCGCGCTCGCGTTGGCGACCGAATGCGTCGCCCGTGGCGTGCCGATTCTCGGCGTTTGCCGCGGTTTCCAGGAACTGGCCGTCGCCTTCGGCTGCACGCTGCATCCCGAAATCAGGGAACTGCCCGGGCGCATGAACCACCGCATGCCGCGCCTCGAAAACGGCGAACCACACCCCGATCCCGAGGTCGTGTTCGCCGACCGCCACGATGTTACGCTGGCGCCTGACGGCGCGTTTGCACGGTTGCTGGGCAAGTCACAGATTCGGGTCAATTCCCTTCACGGCCAGGGCATCCTGGAACTCGGACCCCGCGTCGTCGTCGAGGGCGTTGCCGAGGACGGTACCATCGAGGCGATCCGCATCGAAGGTGCTGCGGGCTTTGCGCTCGGCGTCCAATGGCATGCCGAATACGACCCCCAGCGCAATCCGATCAATCGGGCGCTCTTCCAAGCCTTCGGTCGTGCCTTGCTGCGCCATCGGGAAACGGCGCTCGCCAGTTAGAGCGCACATCGGCCGGTTCAAAAAACCTTTGCTGCGATCTCTTCGAGCTGACGGCCCATCTCGGCTTCCGTCTCGACGTGTTGCGGGCGCACGACGACACTGTCGGCGCCGGCCCCGATCAGAGATCGGATCAGCTCGCGATCAGGTTCCTGGCCGTAAATCGTGATGTTGATCGACTTGGGATCGCGCCCGGCCGCTTCGGCGAGGCGATTAAGTTCGCCGCGCTGTTCCTTGAGACCCTCGGGCGTTACGCGATTCGGCAGCCAGCCGTCGGCGTGATCGACGATCCGCTTCAATACGTTCTTAGCCATGCCGCCGATCAGAATAGGCGGATAGGGCTTTTGCGCGGGCTTCGGGTAAACGCGCACCGGCGGGAAGTCGTAGTAGGTGCCGTGGAATTCGCCCGCCTCGTTCGTCCAGACCGCTTTCATGGCATCGAGCGCCTCACGCGTCTGGGTCCAGCGCCGCGGAAAATCACCGCCGAAGATTTCCAGCTCCTCTCTGAGCCAGCCGGTGCCGATCCCGAACAGGAAGCGCCCGCCGCTGTGGAAGTCGAGCGCGGCGACCTCCTTGGCGAGGATCATTGGATGGCGATGCGGGATTAGCGTAATGCCGGTGCCAAGCTTGATCGTCTTCGTGACAGCCGAGGCCCGTGCGAGCGCGATGTAGGGCTCGGTAAAATGCGAGTAGGTCCACGGGATCTCACCGCCGGTTGCCGGAAACGGACTGTCACTGATCACCGGTACCGCCGGATGCTCGGCATACCAGATCGAAGCGAAGCCCAATTCTTCAGCTTTGGCTGCCATGAAAGCCGGATCGATCGTGTAGGCGGGTAGCGGAATGGAAAGGCCGATCTGCATGTCGTTGCTCCAAGCAGGTGATGTTTGGGCTAGGTCACAAACTCATAAATCTTGCATCATTGGCGCCGAAATGGCCAAGAAATGCGAGGCGCGGGATGCAGGGCGGGCTGGTTGCCCGTACAAATCCCGCAACGTTGCAGTTCGCCACGCCATTTCGGCGTCCGCAGGATGTGGCCAATTTGCTTCGCTGCGGCGTCGCAAGACTTTGAAGATGAACCACATCTCCTGCAGCCTTGCTCCTGCCAGCGAAGCAAATTGACCGACACCAATGAGGCAAGATTTATGAGTTTGTGACCTAGTCTGCTGCCGATACCCTCGATTGCGCAACCCAGTTCGTGGTAAGTTGCGATGGTTGCAGCCGGAGCATGAACATGGCGCAGCTTGACATAAAGCCATTATCACCGGCGATCGGCGCCGAGATTTCAGGCGTTGACCTCAGCGGCGCGCTGACCGACAGATTGATCACCGCCTTGCGCCAGGCACTTCTCGAGCACTGCGTGATCTTCGTGCGCGATCAGGAACTTGACGTTGCGGCCCACAAGCGCCTGGCGCGCGCGTTCGGCGAAATCTTCATCCACCCGAACTTCGACACCGGCGATCATGATCCCGAGGTCGTCACCATCGTGCGCAAACCGGGCGATACGCACATCGTCGGTGAGGAATGGCACACCGATACGACGATGATGGCCGAACCACCGATGGCGGCCCTGCTTTACGCCATCGACGTGCCGCCGATCGGCGGCGATACCTTGTTTGCCAACCAGTATCTCGCCTACGATCGCCTGTCCGACGGCATGAAGGCAATGATCGCGCCATTGCGCTGCCTCCATACCGACCGCAAGGTGGCGGGCCCCAACTCACCCGCTGCGCGCGCCAAACGCTCGACCCGCGTGCGTGATGACGAAGCCTGGCGCGAGACATACAATCTGCACCCCGTCGTGCGCACCCATCCCGAGACCGGCCGCAAGTGCCTGTTCGTCAACAACTCCTACAGCGTGTGTTTCGAGAGCATGAGCGAGGACGAAAGCCGCCCGCTGCTCGATTGGCTGATGGATTGGGGCCACCGGCCCGAGTTCACCTGCCGCTTTCGCTGGCAGCCCGGCTCGCTTGCCATCTGGGACAACCGCGCAGTCAAGCACATCGCGCTGCACGACGTTGCCGGCCATCAGCGCATCATGCGCCGCATCAGATTGCCGGCGATCGCCCCTATTGAAGACTGTGCGACCCTACTGGCCGAACGGTGAACCGCGCCGGCCGATATTGCGGAACAGCATCTTCAGGAAAGTGTCATCGCCGCTACTCGCAGATGGCGTCTCCCGGCTGATGAAATCGAACACCTTGCCGTCCTTCATGCCGTAGTGCGCCACGCGCTCGACGCTGCCGACCGGCGTGAAATAGATCGCCACCACCTTGCGATCGACTTCCTTCGGATCGAGGAATGCGGTCTGCTTGCGGGTCGACGCGATATAGTAGTAGGCAGCGCCGGAATTGATCGTCGATGTCGTTGCCGGCGAACCGAGCGCCATGCGCACCTCGTCCTGGCTCATGCCCGGCTGGATCTGCGCCAATTCGGCCTGGGTGTAATGCTGGCCGTGCTTTAATGTGGTCGTGCCGCATCCGCCGAGCACGAGGCCGGCGGCAAGGATCGTGATGGAAAGCGGAAAGATCGGCTTCATGGTGGTGACTTGAGCTTTGGCTTGGGGGCTGGCGATGGCTCTTGGTTGGCGCTTACTTCATCCTATATGCCCGAATCAGATGCACGGGCACCAACACCGCTATCTTACCGAAAAACGCAATCGCAGCCAAAACCGAGAACGTGCAAGAGACTGGATATGCTCAGTTTATTTGACTGGTTCCGAGCACGATCGACGGACGGGCGCACGGCAACAGAAATTTATGGCTCGATCGTGGCGCAAGCCCGCCGGCCCGCCTTCTATCAGGGCTTCGCAATCCCGGACACGCCGGAAATGCGCTATGAACTGCTTGTCCTTCATATGGTCCTGGTGCTCGAACGTTTGCGCTCGAAGAATGATCCGCAGGCCGGCGGGCCACTGGCACGCGGGCTGGTCGAAGCCTTCGTACGCGATCTCGACGGATCGATCCGCGAGATGGCGATCGGCGATACCAAGGTGCCCCGCCAGGTGCGCAAGGCTGCCGGCGGTCTGTACGATCGCAACACGCTCTACGCCCAAACGCTGTCGCATGACGGGGATCCGGCCCTAGCCGAACTGATCGGTGAATTGTTCTTTGCTGGCAAGCCCGGGACGGAAGGTGCAAAACTCGCGCTCTATGTGAGAGAGGCCCGAAACGCACTCGGCGATTGGCCGGCCGGGCCGACGGCCAATCCCCACCGTGCAACGGCTCCACCATTCCCGGATCCCGCTGATTTTCTATCCCCCGAAGGCCTCTGAGATCGCCTCCAAATGGAACTGGATTGGACTCATAAAGCCGCCGACATCGCACGCCCGCAATCGTTTGATCGTCGGGCGAGTGAAGCACAATGCGCCGGCCTCACTGCGCTCTTCGGCGATGCCGTCTGCCGCTCGCTGCGGGCGCGCTACGAGATTTCACCGGTTGGCCCGGGGCACTATGTCGTGACCGGCCGGGTTCGCGCCGCCGTCGAGCAGACCTGCGGCGTTACGCTCGATCCGATCGAACAGGCCATCGATGAGACCTTTCGCGTCGCGTTTCGAAGCGATGCCGCCTCGCAATTCGACATCGAACCGGATTTCGATACGCTGGCGGATGATGATCCCGAACCGATCGAGAACGGCGCGCTCGACGTCGGCAGGCTGATCACCGAGATCATCGCCTCGGCGCTCGACCCCTTTCCCCGCGCCGGCGATGCCGAACTCGAACGAACCGAGGCCGGCGCCCCCGTAGCCGCCGACAACCCTTTTGCTGTGCTTGGACATCTCAAGCGTGGCAAATCGGACTGAATAGCGTTCAACTTTGCTGACCAAGACCTCGCGTACCAGGACCCATCAGCCAGCCGAAAGTAGGAGTTTGACAAGGCAGGGCGACAACAAACCGGTTGTATGGCTCGGTCAAATGGGTATTGTCCGCCGCGGTGGGCGGCATTGCGGCGCAAGCATCGGTCTTTGCCGCTTGAGTGGCAGCACCTCGACGCCCGAGAATTTCCAAGCGATCGGATCGCAGCCAAACGGAGCTGAACGTATTTGATGTCGGGTTCGCTGACGATTGCCATTGATGCGATGGGCGGAGACCATGGACCCGCCGTCACGATCCCGGGGACGGCGATATCACTGATGCGCCACCCGGCACTATCATTCATGCTGTTCGGCGATCGCGAGCGGATCGAGGCAGCCCTTGCCGACCACAAGGATCTGGCGGCACGCTCCGAGATCGTGCACACCGAGAGCGCCGTCGCGATGGATGAAAAGCCGAGCCAGGCCGTCCGCCAGGGCCGCGCGTCGAGCATGTGGCTCGCCATCAAGGCGGTGGCTGACGGCAAAGCCGGAGCGATCGTCTCGGCCGGCAATACCGGCGCGCTGATGGCGATGTCGAAATTGGTGCTCAGACCGATTGCCGATATCGAACGACCGGCAATAGCCGCGCTCTGGCCGACCGTGCGCAACGAATGCATCGTTCTCGATGTCGGCGCGAACATTGGCGCGAGCGCGACACAGCTCTGTGACTTCGCCCTGATGGGTGCTGCCATGGCCCGCGCCCTGTTCCACGTCGAACGGCCCAACGTCGGCCTGCTGAACGTCGGCTCGGAGGAAATCAAGGGCAACGAGGAAGTCAAGCAGGCCCACGCCATCCTGCGCGAAGTCGAAGACCTGCCGATCAAGTATTCGGGCTTTGTCGAAGGCCACGAAATCGGCCAGGGCGATGTCGACGTCGTCGTCGTCGAAGGCTTTGCCGGCAACATTGCGCTGAAGACGGCTGAAGGTACGGCGCGCCAGATCTCGCAATATCTGAAGGATGCGATGACCCGTTCGCTGATTTCGCGGATCGGTGCCTATCTCGCCCAGGGCGGTTTTCGCGTCCTCAAGAACAAGATGGACCCGCGCCGGGTCAACGGCGGCACGTTCCTCGGTCTCAACGGCATCGCTGTCAAGAGTCATGGCGGCACGGACGCGCTCGGTTTCGCGAGCGCCATAGATATCAGCCAGGATATGGCCCAAAGCGGCCTGGTGCAGCGATTGAGCAGCGATATTCACGCTTTCCACGGACGTATGTCGTCCCGGCTTGCGAGTTGAGTTCGCAACTGCAAGGTTGAACACTACACACCTGCCCTCATAAGCGGGCGCGCCGGTCCCGCGGACAAACGCTAAGGCCGGCATTCGCCGCATCACGATGGCGACGGGGCGGACGGGACAGGTGAGAACAGGAGACGCTGTGACAAGCATTCGTTCGGTCATCCGAGGGGTCGGCGCTTACCTGCCGGAACGTGTTCTTACCAACGAGGAAATGTCGGATATCGTCGACACGACCGACGAATGGATCCAGGAGCGCACCGGTATTCAGGCACGCCACATCGCGGGCGATGATGAATTCACATCAGATCTCGGCACCCGGGCAGCGAAGAGCGCACTCATTCGTGCCGGCATCGACCCAATCGACATCGATCTTTTGATTTGCGCAACGGCAACGCCGGACCGCACATTCCCGTCGACCGCAATCCGCATTCAGCATGCGATCGGCATGACCAAGGGGGCCGCTTTCGACATACAGGCCGTCTGCTCCGGCTTCGTCTATGCGCTTGCCACCGCCGACAATGCGATCCGTTGCGGTCATTCCAAGCGCGTGCTCGTGGTTGGTGCTGAGACTTTTTCGCGCATTCTCGACTGGGAGGATCGCTCGACCTGCGTACTGTTCGGCGATGGCGCCGGCGCCGTGGTTCTCGAAGCGCATAACCAGTCCGGCACCAACGCCGATCGCGGCATCCTGGCGAGCCGGCTGCGCTCCGACGGACGCTTTGAAGATCTGCTCTATGTCGACGGCGGGCCTTCGACGACCAAATCAACCGGTCACTTGCGCATGAACGGGCGCGAAGTCTTTCGCCATGCCGTGCAGAAGATCTCGGGCGTGATCGAAGAGACCTTGCTGCTCTCGGGTTTCAAGGCGCAAGACATCGACCTGTTCGTGCCGCATCAGGCGAATGCGCGCATTCTGGACGGCATTGCCAAGAAGCTCGGTGTTGCACCGGAGAAGGTCATCAAGACACTTGCCCGCCACGGCAACACGTCCGCCGCATCGATCCCCCTCGCACTCAATCAGGCTTATGAATCCCACAAGCTCAAGGAGGGTGATCTGGTCCTGATGGAGGCGATGGGCGGTGGCTTCACCTGGGGTGCCGTCTTGGCGCGCTGGTAAACACCGGAATGGCACTGTGGCACATTTGCGATGGTTCGCAGTTTATTTGATTTCTCTGCCAAATCAGCCGCTTGTCCCATTCCTTGATTGACCGTTCGAGTTCGTATGAGTACGATCCCTGAGCTTTGGAACTGGGGAGGCGCAGGTCCATGGGTAGTAAGACGCTTACGCGTGCAGATTTGGCTGAGGCCTTGGTCACGAAGGTCGGTTTACCGCGAAATGAGTCGCAGGAACTGGTCGAGTTGGTTCTCCGGGAAATCTCGGATTCGCTGGCTAATGGTGAGCCTGTAAAGCTGTCATCTTTCGGATCGTTCGGCATTCGGGAGAAGGGACAGCGTGTTGGACGTAATCCCAAGACGGGCGAGGAAGTGCCGATCATGCCGCGTCGCGTGCTGGTATTCCGGCCAAGCAATATAATGAAAGAGCGTATCAACGCGAGCCTGTCACAGCGGCGCACCGCGGCCGAATGACGGGTGGGCGGCGGACGCGACGCCGCGGTTGCCATTCATAGTGCAAAGGCTGGCTTTCAAGCTGGACCCGTTCACCGAAACGTAGTTCCGTTTGTGCAGCACAATCGGTTGGGCGGGCAGTGATGCCGTCGCTGTAATGGCGTTCCACAACACCACCTGCATTGGCCGCCAATATCTCGAGTGATGCGGGCATCGGACCGGCTTGGCACGGTCGCAATGCCGAGAATTGGTATCGGGGGATGATGATGGCGAAATCATCAGAGGCATTTCGGACAATCAGCGAAGTGGCCGAGGAACTCGGCGTACCCAAACACGTGCTGCGTTTCTGGGAAGTCAAATTTCCGCACGTGCGGCCGATGAAGCGCGGCGGCGGCCGGCGGTATTACCGGCCGGAAGACGTTGAACTCCTGCGCGGCATCCGCGTGTTGCTGCACCTTGAAGGCTTCACGATCAAGGGCGTGCAAAAGATCCTTCGTGAACAGGGCGCCGACCACGTCAAGGCGAGCGGTGCCGCCGGCACAATGGTCGGGGTTGCGGTCAAGGCGAAGCCGGCGCCGGCCACGCGCGCGACCCGCAAATCAACGCGATCTGTCCAGAAGCTGTCATCGGATATGAAGTCGCTCGTCGAGCGTGCGGTCAATGAATTGGAGTCCTGCCGCGATTTGCTGCTGGCCGGTCGACCTGCCCGGTAGCCGGGCACCTGCTCGTTGGAGATTGAAATGAGCGCACCTGCACGGTCTGCCCCCGGCGGCGTCAACCAGCTCCGCTCGAATTGGTTTGAGACCGGCGATTTTCCCGATTTTGCGAGCCTTGAGGCCGCTCACTTCCTGCCTGTCCTGGAGCAGGCGATGGCCGAGCATCTGCACGAGATTGACCGGATCGCCGGCAACAGCGACACAGCGACGTTCGCGAATACGATCGATGCCATGGAACTCAGCGGTCTCGGCCTGTCGCGCAACGCCGCCGTATTCTGGAACCTGGCGAGCGCCGACACCTCGCCTGAGATCCAGGCAATCGAGCGCGAACTGGCGCCGCGCATGGCAGCGCACGCAACCAAGATCACCTCCAACGAAGCCTTGTTCGGCCGCGTTAGCGATCTCTGGTCGCGCCGCGAAACGCTCGAACTCGACGAAGAGCAGGCACGTGTCCTGGAGCGCACCTACGAAAGATTCGTCCGCGCCGGCGCCAAGCTCAAAGGAGCCGAACGCGAACGCCTGGCCGAGATCAAGCAGCGGCTGGCCGAACTCGGCACGGCCTTCTCCCAGAACGTCCTCGCCGACGAAGCGACATTTATGCTGGAATTGCGTGACGAGGCCGATCTTGCCGGCCTGCCCGACACCTTGCGCCAGGCGATGGCCGCGGCTGCCAGCGAAAGAGGCACCGATGCACCTTACATCGTGACGCTGTCACGCTCGCTGATCGAGCCGTTCCTGACGTTTTCCGAGCGGCGCGATTTGCGCGAGCAGGCCTTCAGAGCCTGGACTGCACGTGGCGAAAACGCCGGTGCCCACGACAACCGCGAAATCATCTGCGAGACACTTGCGCTGCGCCGTGAACTTGCCGACCTGCTCGGCTTTGCATCGTATGCCGACTTCAAGCTCGACAACACCATGGCCAAGACGCCGGCGGGTGCAACCGAACTTCTCGAGACGGTTTGGCCGCACGCCAGGCGCCGCGCCGAAGAAGAACGACTACGCCTTGCTGATGCCGCCCGTGCGGCCGGTGCCAACGGCGATATCGCGCCCTGGGACTGGCGCTACTGGGCCGAGCGCGTGCGCCAGCGCGACTTCGAACTCGATGAAGCCTCGATCAAGCAGTATCTGGTGCTCGACAACGTGATTGCCGCCGCCTTCGACGTTGCCGGCCGGCTGTTCGGGCTCGCGTTCAAAGAGCGCCAAGACCTCACGCTCTATCACCCGGACGTGCGCGCCTTCGATGTATTCAATCGGGAGGGCACTGTTGTCGGGCTGTTCCTCGGTGATTATTTCGCGCGCGCGAGCAAACGCTCAGGTGCCTGGATGAGTGCCTTTCGCTCGCAGCAACGCCTGGGCGATGAGACACGGCCGATCATCGTCAACGTCATGAACTTCGCCAAGCCGCCCGCCGGTGAACCGGCCCTGCTCTCGTTCGATGATGCGCGCACGTTGTTCCACGAATTCGGCCACGCCCTGCACGGCCTCCTCTCGGATGTCACCTACCCCTCGCTTGCCGGCACCAGCGTCGAGCGCGATTTCGTTGAACTGCCATCACAGCTTTACGAGCACTGGCTCGAACAGGCGCCGATCCTCCGCCGGTTCGCCCGCCACTCGGAGACCGGCGAGCCGATACCCGATGAATTGATCGAGCGGCTCGAGGCTGCGGCGAACTTTAACCAGGGCTTTGCGACTGTCGAATACCTCGCCTCGGCAATCGTCGACATGGCCTTTCACGGGCCCGACTGTCCAGCCGATATCGACCCGATTGCCTTCGAGGCCAGGGTGCTCGCCGACATCGGCCTGCCGGATGCCATCGCAATGCGCCATCGCGCACCGCACTTCCTGCACATCTTTGCCGGCGACGGGTATTCGGCGGGCTACTACAGTTACATGTGGTCCGAAGTGCTCGACGCCGATGCGTTCGCCGCGTTCGAGGAAGCCGGCGACATTTTCGATGCAGAGACCGCCGGCAAGCTGCACCGCCATGTCTACAGTGCCGGCGGGCGGAAGCAGGGAGGTGAGGCCTACCTGGCGTTCCGTGGCAAACTGCCGAGCGTCGGCGGCCTGCTCCGCCAGCGCGGCTTAGCCGATGTCACAACCTGACAGCAGTTGATCCGACACATGAAGTAAGTAAGTAGGTCGGCAGTCGCCCGGCCGAGGCCCCAACAGGACCTTGGCCGGTCTCTGTCAGGCCTTGGCGCGATTCCTCTCGAGGTGGCCATCGACGTTCTTGACGGTCTCCCGAACCGAAGCCGATTCCATTCCGTGCTGGCCCGAGATCGTGTTCACCAGGCAATCGACACGCTCGATGTTGGGAGCACCGGCCGCCAACGCCCGGGCCGCCGAAGAGGGCTTCACGAGGCCCAAAGCCGCATTGGCGTACTTCTCGAACGGCACCTGGTCCTCTGGCGCTGCACCCATTTTCTGGCAGAGCTGATTCACCCATTCGTAGACATTGCGTGACGTTTCGAGGTCGGAATGGACCGCCTCTTTGATCGAGCGCATCTCGTCGGGCATGATGCAGCGATAGTTGCCTGTGAGCAGCATCGCCCACTTGGCAAGCGGCACGAAGACCGAATCGTGCACCTTGAGCTTGACGGGCAGTTCGACCTTTTCCCCGCCGACGTCGAAACGAACCGCCTCGATGTCCGCCTGCATTTGGCGCAACATGGCGGTTGCCTCGTCGCTTTCAAAGCGGGCTGCCTTGAAGTTTGTCGGCAGCGCAACCTGCAGTACGTTGGCCGGTTCCTCGGGCGGCCGGAAGGCCTGCGGATCCGGACTGCACAGCGTCATGTTGGCTGCCTCGAAGCCGTCCCAGACGGTTGCATCCGTGTAACACTGGCGCAAGGTCGACACATCGAGGCCCGGCAGGCGGGCAAGATAGGGTAGCGGCGGCATGTTCATGATCGACATGCACGGCTTGCCGGACTTCGCGACCTTGTCCAGCAACTCGCGAACACCCGGTGAGCGGTATTGCGGCTCCTGCATGGCCAGCGCGATGAGATCGAAATCGGCTGGATCGAAGTCAGCCGCGCCGCCGGCTGCGACATCGCCCGGTGCGTCGTTCGAATTGATTTCGACCAACCCGTCACGGCCGCGCACCGGCATCTTCACCCGAATGCCGTCCTTGTTGATCGGCTCGGCCTCGGCCGGCAGGCAGACGAGCCTGACGTTGTGGCCGGCAAGCAGCATTTTGATTGCGAGCAGCGAGCCGTAAGAGGCCCCCATGATCAAAGTCGAATAGCGTTTTGTCATCGCTGTCGTTTCCTCCGGTTTCAGTCGGTCTGTCTTATTGGTGATGACCTCCCACTTGCCGACCTGTTTACCACGTTTTGCCTCTCGCAATGATGCTATCGCCCAGCGCTGTCTGCCCCGTTGCGTGAGCACCAAGTGGCAAATTTGCCACCATTACTCCACGATCGGCCGCTCGCCCTTCGGCAGACTTGAGGAATCCCGCAGCCCTGCGCCAAAATGGTCCGGGATTTTATGCGTGGATATTGTTTCCGCCGAGGGATGCCGACACGGCCACCGTCGATTAGGGTGTGTGGCGTTTCGGGGGGATGTGAATGGCTCTTGAGCGTGATCAAATAGCCATCCTGTCATCGGGAGTGTGGCGCCTGCGCGACGCAATTCGTGCGTTCACCGGCTGCGAGCCGGTGCGCTGGATGCCGCCATTGCAGCAGCCGAAATTCGGTTGCGTCGCAGGCTGGGGATTGAAGCCCACGTCACGCCGGGCGCGCGAACTCGCGAAACGTTCCGATACTGCCTACATTGCACTCGAAGACGGCTTTATTCGGTCCGTGTTTCCCGGCCCGGCCTCTGCGCCGTTGTCGTTCGTGATGGATCGCAATGGCATCCATTACGATGCATCGGCTGCTTCGGATCTCGAGCAATTGGTCGCCGCTTCTGCGGACAACTTCTCACCTGAGCGCCTCGCCCGGGCACGGGCCGGCCGCACGCGCCTGCGCGCCGAAATGATCTCGAAATACAATCACGCGCCGCAGATGGATGAAGCCGAACTTGGGCTTGATATCGGCCGGCGCAGCGGCCGCGTCCTGGTTATCGATCAAACCGCAGGCGACTCGTCGATCGAGTACGGCGCCGCCTCGGCGACATCGTTCCAGCAGATGCTGCGTGCTGCCATCGATGAAAACCCCGGCGCCGAAATCGTCGTCAAGATCCATCCGGAAGTCATTGCCGGCACCAAGCAGGGTTATCTGACCGGCTTGACCGGCAATCGTGACATTCGACTGGTCAGCCATAACGTCAACCCGTGGTCGCTGATTGAAGCGGTCGACAAAGTTTATGTCGTGACCAGCCAGTTCGGGCTGGAAGCGGTGCTTGGCGGCTGCGAGGTAATCTGCTTCGGCGCGCCGTTCTACGCCGGCTGGGGACTGACCGACGACCGCGTGAAGATCGCCCGTCGCACGGCCCACCCGACGCTCGATCAGTTGTTTGCCGCACTTTATTTCGACTATTCGCGATACGTGTCGCCGGTCACCGGTGACCAGATCTCCTTCGAGCAGGCCGTCGACTGGCTGATCGACGAGCGCGCGCGCCTCTGCCCCGCGAGACCCGCGCCGATGCCTCAGGCAGCCGAATAGGTCGGGAACTTCTCCTTTCATTGAGGCCTGCGATAGCGCTGCTGCAAAGACGATCGGTAGCGTTTCGGTCTCTTATCCCGATCGCAAATCGCATGCAGGATCGTCTCCGGACGCGGCACTGACCGGCTTGTCATCAAGACCAATTCGGCGCAGGCTCCCCGTCAGGATATAGCGAAAGGGCCTACGTCAAAGAACCGGGACCCCGGCAAGGAGGACGTCATGCAGCAGAAAGTGCAATCCGCCAACGCATCCGAATTCACCGCCGAGCAATGGCAGGCCAGGGTCGATCTGGCAGCTGCCCACCGCATTGCGGTGATGCACGGCCTGCACGAAGGCATCTTCAATCACCTGACGCTACGTGTGCCCGGCCATGATGATCGCTACTACCAGATCCCGTTCGGCCTGCACTGGTCGGAGGTGACGGCAAGCTCCTTCATGGAGGTCGACTACGACGGCAACGTCCAGCGCGGTTCCGGCCACATGGAGCAGTCGGCCTACTGCATCCACGCGCCGATCCACCGCGACGTCGCGCATGCGGCTTGCGTCATGCACACCCACATGCCCTTTGCCAGTGCGCTGACCCGCCTCGAGGACCCGCGCATCAAGCCGATCGGCCAGACGGAGGTGCTGCTTTCGAAATCGATCGTCTATGACATGGACTATACCGGCCCGGCCTTCGATCCGGCAGAGGGCGCACGCCTTGCCCGCCTGGTCGGCGACAAGACCATCCTGTTCATGGCCAACCACGGCGTGACAACGATCGCCAGTTCGGTCGCGGAAGCCTACGACAAGCTGTATTACATCGAGCGCGCCGCCCAGGCCCAGCTCTACGCGATGTGGACCGGCCAGCCACTGCTCGAGATGAAGCCCGAGGTCGTCGAAAAGACCAAGAGTTCGATTGGCGCTGCCAACCAGTTCGACGGCAAGAAGCCGCATGCCTTCCACTTCGAAGCCTTGAAGCGGATCCTTGACCGGCAGGACGCCGACTACGCGAGCTGATTGGCCCGATCAGCCGACAGTACCAGACAATCCAACCGCCGGCCGTTGGCGCCGGCGGTCGAGTTTTAGCATGTGCCAGGAAACGATTGATCAGGCAGGTCCGACCAGATGGACTATGAAAATACGAGTGCTCCCGACTTCGGCCGCTCGCTCAAGGGGATCGGCATCAATATTCTAGTCAGGGACGTTCAACGCCTGACATCCTTCCTGACCGAAGTGTTCGGGATGCAAGTGCATCGCCAGTCCGCCGATTTCGCGATCATGACCTACGGCGACAGCGTCTTCCAGCTACACGCCGACCACACCTACCACAGCCACCCACTGCCATCGCTTCTGCCCGAAAATGGGCCGCGCGGCGGAGGCATCGAGATCAGGCTATATGAGACGGACCCGGACGCGGCTGCCGAACGGGCTGCAGCACACGGCCACCCGTCCGTTCTCATTGAACCGCCGACGAACAAGCCGCACGGGCTCAGAGAGTGCGTAATCCTATGTGAGAACGGCTATGCCTGGCTGCCGAGCCGGCGCCTGAGTGAGGCGGAGGAGAAGGCGGTTAAGGGCTGACCGTAGCGGCCCTCTTCCTCAACCGAACTTGGTCTGACTCGCCTCGATAACGTCCTCGTACGTGCGCAGGCCCGTCTGCGGTGCGCTGACGAGGACGGCCATGTTGCCTGGCTTGTGCTCGTTACGACGCATGCGCATGTGCGCCTTCGGAATCTGCGCCCAGGAGAACACTTCCGACATGCACGGGTCGATGCGCCGGTCGATGACCAGCTTGTTGGCCTGGCTCGCCTGCATCAGGTTGGCGAAATGGGAGCCCTGGACGCGCTTCTGGTGCATCCACAAATAGCGCGCATCGAGCGTCAGATTGTAGCCCGTGGTGCCAGCGCAGATGACGACCATGCCGCCGCGCTTGACGACCTGCACCGAGACCGGGAAGGTTGCTTCGCCGGGATGCTCGAACACGATGTCGGGGTTGACGCCCTTGCCGGTGATATCCCAGATCGCCTTGCCGAACTTGCGCATTTCCTTGAGCCAGACGCCGTAATCCTCGGAATTGACCTCCGGCAGCTGACCCCAGCAGTTGAAATCCTTACGGTTGATGACACCCACCGCGCCGAGCTGGCGCACAAAGTCGCGCTTGTCGTCTTCAGAAACCACACCGATCGCATTGGCACCGGCCGTCGCGCACAGCTGAACGGCGAACGAGCCGAGACCGCCCGAGGCGCCCCACACGAGCACGTTCTGGGCAGGCTTCAAGGTATGGGGCCGGTGCCCGAACAGCATACGATAGGCGGTCGCGAGGGTGAGCATGTAACAGGCGCTCTCCTCCCAGGTCAGATGCTGCGGACGCGGCATCAGCTGGCGATCCTGGACACGGGCGAACTGGGAGAACGAGCCGTCGGGCGTTTCGTAGCCCCAGATGCGCTGCGAGGTCGAGAACATCGGGTCGCCGCCGTTGCACTCCTCGTCATCGCCGTCGTCCTGGTTGCAGTGAATGACAACCTCGTCACCAACCTTCCAGCGCTTGACCTTGGAACCCACCGCCCAGACGATGCCCGAGGCATCGGAACCTGCGATATGGTAGGGATGCTTGTGCACGTCCCGGATCGGCGAAATCGGCGTACCGAGGGAGGCCCAGACGCCATTGTAGTTGACGCCGGCCGCCATCACGAAGACGAGCACGTCATGGCTGTCGAGTTCCCAGGTCGGTACGACCTCGACCTGCATCGCCGTGTCAGGCTCCCCATGGCGCTCCTCGCGGATCGCCCAGGCATACATTTCCTTGGGCACGTGCCCGAGCGGCGGGATCTCACCGACCTCGTAGAGGTTCTTTACCGGAGTGCCGCTAGCGGCCGCCTGGCCGGCTGATGCGAGATCGCCACTCTGCGTCATGTCTTCGCTCTCCTCATGCCTTCCGGCGTCTTTTTGTGCCTTCCATCCCGACGCACCCTAGCGCCGGCATTCGTGGAAACAACCGCGGCGCCATAAGGTGCGATGCTGCGCCGCACAATTCCATGCCATATGCAGCCATGTCAACGCACGGTTAATCATTAGGTCAGGTTTTTCACCTAGACTCCAGCGATCGACACAGCCCGAAATCGCGGCACAGGTTCGGAACGCCATTCATGCAATGGGATCTGCTCATAGCGACCATGTTTAACCTGCCCGGTCCGAGCATGACACTGATTATGATCATGTCGGCGCTGGCCATGACACTGGTCTACCATTTGCTGGATACCGGCCCCTATACGACAATCATTTCCTATCCGTTCCTCGTGCTGAGCGGTATGTTTGGTAACGCTCTGATCATATTGAATAATGTTGCAATTACAGCTGACCGGTCGGTCAACATCATCATTGGCGCCTGTTTCGGCTTTTCATTGCTTTCAATCGTCGTGATTGGCGCTTTCCATGTTTGGTCGCGGATGCGCGACGCCTGACTTTTCAAATTTGGCAATTGAGACCAAGCCGGCGGTATTTGCCCGCGCCGAAACGCGACCAATCGGCCGGATTGCGAAAGCCACCTCCCCGAATTTCCAGGTTCAGGCTAGATTGGCCTTGCTGCAACTGCGAAAAGCGATGCCAAGGACCCTGCGCATGACGACCTCTGGAACCACCGATAAAAATCTGCCGGCCAATGGTGGCCGCGATCGGCCGTGGATCTTCCGCACCTATGCCGGCCACTCGACGGCGGCCAAGTCGAATGCACTCTATCGCCAGAACCTCGCCAAGGGCCAGACCGGCCTGTCGATCGCCTTCGATCTGCCGACCCAGACCGGCTACGACAGCGATCACACGCTGGCGCGCGGCGAAGTTGGCAAGGTCGGTGTGCCGGTCTCACACATCGGTGACATGCGCACGCTGCTGAACGATATCCCGCTCGATCGCATGAACACTTCGATGACGATTAATGCGACAGCGGCCTGGCTGTTTGCCCTCTATATCGCGCTTGCCGATGAGACCGGCGCCGACCGCAATGCGTTAACCGGCACCATCCAGAACGACATCATCAAGGAATACCTCTCGCGCGGCACCTACGTGTTCCCGCCCGAACCCTCGATGCGCCTGATCCAGGACACGATCACATTTTCCTACAAGGCGGTGCCCAAGTGGAACCCGACGAACGTGTGCTCCTATCATCTGCAGGAAGCCGGTGCGACGCCTGTCCAGGAGCTGTCGTTCGCACTTGCCACCGCGATCGCCGTGCTCGACACCGTCAGGGCCTCGGGCGAGGTGCCGGAAGATGACTTCGGCCTGGTCGTCGGGCGCATGTCGTTTTTCGTCAACGCCGGGCTGAAGTTCGTCACTGAAATCTGCAAGATGCGCGCCTTCACCGAACTCTGGAACGAGATCACGGCGACGCGCTACGGCATCGAGAACCCCAAGCTGCGCCGCTTCCGCTATGGCGTCCAGGTCAACTCGCTGGGCCTCACCGAACAGCAGCCGGAAAACAATGTCTACCGCATCCTGCTCGAGACGCTGGCCGTGACCTTGTCGAAGAACGCACGTGCGCGAGCTGTGCAGTTGCCGGCCTGGAACGAAGCGCTCGGCCTGCCGCGCCCCTGGGACCAGCAGTGGTCGCTCAGGATGCAGCAGATCCTGGCCTTCGAGACTGACCTCCTCGAATACGGCGACATTTTCGATGGCTCGCGTGAGATCGAAGCCAAGGTCGAGGCACTCAAGGACGAAACGCGGGCCGAACTTGCCAAGCTCGAACAAATGGGCGGCGCGGTGGCGGCTATCGACTACATGAAGCGTGCATTGGTCGAATCGAATACGGCCCGCCTCGCGCGCATCGAAAGCGGCGAGCAGACCGTCGTCGGCGTCAACGCCTTCACCGAAAGCGAGCCCTCACCTCTCGGCAGCGATCAGGCCGCAATCCAGACGGTCGATGAAAGCGTCGAGGCCGAACAGATCGGTCGCCTCGAAGCCTGGCGCGACGCCCGGGATCAAGGCGCGGTCGAGCAGGCATTGGCCACCCTCGAGCGCGCCGCCAAGGAAGGCTTGAACGTCATGGAGCCCTCGATTGCCTGCGCCAAAGCCGGCGTCACGACGGGCGAATGGGGTGAAACGCTGCGCCGGGTTTACGGCGAATACCGGGCGCCGACCGGAGTGGGTGCTGCCCAGACGCTCGACAGCGACAACATCGGCGAGATCCGCAAGGCTGCCGAGATGGCTGCCGGCAAGCTTGGCCGGCGCATCAAATTCCTGGTCGGCAAGCCCGGCCTCGACGGCCATTCCAACGGCGCCGAACAGATCGCGGTGAGAGCGCGCGACTGCGGCATGGACGTGCTTTACGAAGGCATTCGCCTGACGCCGGCCCAGATCGCGCGGGCCGCCGTCGACGAAAGCGTGCACGTCATCGGTTTATCGATCCTCTCGGGCAGCCACGTGCCGCTGGTCCGCGACATCATGCAACGCCTCGATGCCGACGGCGCCGGCACAATTCCCGTCGTCGTCGGCGGCATCATCCCGCCGGAAGATGCCGAAACCCTCAAAGGCTTCGGTGTCGCAGCGGTCTACACGCCGAAGAACTTCAAGCTCAACGACATCATGTCGGAAATCATCTCGCTGGCGGATGCTCAATCGTGAAGCGGGCTATGGATTTGGGCTACCGTCTGGCGCCGAATTCATGCTAGAGGGTGCGCGGCCTCCGGCACTTGTCACGCTGGCCCCAGTGGCGGAATTGGTAGACGCGACAGACTCAAAATCTGTTTCAGGCAACTGAGTGCCCGTTCGAGTCGGGCCTGGGGCACCACTGCAATTATTGATCTCCTGCTCAAGAGCGGGAGGCACCGGCAGCAGCCATCGGCAGCCCCTTTGCCGTAGAGTAAGCATCCACCCGGCCGAGCAGGGCCTTGATCTCGGCGACCGGCAGATGGCCGTCGAAATCGCGGCCGGAGAGCATCTTGATGCGGTAGCGCCAGATGCCGGCCTCGCCCGTCGATGCGGTCACCTCTCGCAGTTCTGCCTCACTGACGTCGAATGCGATGTGCTCTTGGAGAAGACAATGCTTGCCTTTGCGGCCCTGGCACTTCTTACGGCGACCGATTTTCGTAACGGGTGACGATTTGAGCGGATCTCCGTAGTTGACCCGCAGCGCATCCTGCCAGCCCCCGCTATCGTGAAACATTTGCACGTAGACCTGAAACCGCCGCGCCCCCGTCTTCTTGTCAATGAAGGCACGGATGAACTCATCCGCCCATCGCCCTTCAGTCAGGACCAGCGGCGGCTGAAAGGCATTTCTGGTCGAGATCAGAGCGGCCGTTTCGAGATCGTCATCCTTGAGCGCAACGCGCTCCTCGAAGTGCATCAGACCGAGCGATGCCACCTGTCGGGCACGCAGCTTCGGGTCGGTTGCAGCGCAGCCCGAGACGACGACAGCGCCGACAATCAGGCTCAAGAATGGCACACGTGACCCGCAAAACTTGGACATGCATAACACACCATAAAATTTATATCATATCTCACAACGTATATAATATGTGTATTACTTGCAATTTCCAGGAGGGCCCATCGCTCCTGCCTTCGCTTTGGGGTCTCATGCCCGTGCAACCTCGCGTTGCCTGCCGGCCTCACCCAGACGACAAGCCAGACGCCTTCGGCGACTTGCGTTGCAGCGGCGCCTGGCAATGTGATAGGCCCGAATCACATCCCGAATCAGGCCGGAGAGGGCCATGTCATTGAGAGCGCTCGGCGCACTGTTCATCGCATTTTCAGTGTTGATCGCACCGGGCCGGGCCGTTGCTGCGCCGACGCTGTTGTTCGATATCGAAAACGGCCACGTGCTTTATGCGCAGGAAGCAGACAGGCTGTGGTACCCGGCCTCCCTGACAAAGATCATGACGGCCTATGTCGCCTTCGAGGCGATCAAATCGGGGGCTCTCACACTTGAGAGCAAGCTGATCAGCACTCCCAATGCCGCCAAGGCTCCGCCGAGCAAGCTCGGCCTACCGATCGGCAGCGAAATCTCGCTCGAACTCGGTCTGAGGGCGCTGACCATCAAGTCCGCCAACGACGTCGCGGTGATGATCGCCGAGGCGGTTTCGGGCAGCGAACCGCTCTTCATCGAGCGCATGAACCAGACGGCAAAGCGGCTTGGCATGTCGCGCACGCAGTTTGTCAATCCCAACGGCCTGCCGATTCCGGGGCAGGTGACGACGGCACGTGATCTCGCCCGGTTGTCGATGGCGGTGATGCGCGATTTCCCGGAACATGCACACTACTGGGCAACCCGCCATTTCCAGATCGGAAAACGCCGGCTGCGCTCACATAATTCGCTGTTGCGAAGTTTCGAGGGTGCCGATGGCATCAAGACCGGTTTCATTTGTGATTCAGGCTTCAACATCGTTGCAACGGCGACGCGTGATGGCCGCCGTCTGGCTGCCATCGTGCTTGGCTCGCCGACGGCGAAGGATCGCGGCATTCGTGCCGCCAGCCTGCTTGAGCACGGCTTCCAGACCTATGACTGGAAGCTGTTCTTCGCCCCGACGACGCTAGCCTCACTGCCCGTCAGCACCACATCGGACGAAGTCGTCAGTGTTCGCAAGCAAGTGCTCGGCTGGTCGTGCGGCAATCGCCGCCACGTGCGCAAGCGTCGCCGAAAGCAGCGGCGCAAGCGGCTGCGCAAACAAAAGCAGTCAAGCCTTCTGGGCCAGTTGAAACCAGCAGCAATTCCGCCGCAAATCACGCGCTGACGTCGCCTAGATCATTTCCGACTTACGTGGAAATGGATCTATCTGTCCTTTCTCTCACGGCTATTCGGCCTAACGGCCGGCCTCCGAGGGGCGCCGCAATGCGGCGGGTCGCCTGCGCTCCCTCGTTGCAATTCCGGCCATGTCGGAAACGGTAAAGGCCTCGAACGAGGCCCGGCGATTAGCGCCGCCCCCGCGGAGGCCCGAGCGCAAGCGAGGAATAGCCGTGGGCGAAATTGTAGTGAGATTGGAAACGATCTAACCCGATCTGTTTCGTAATGGGCACGCCTGGACGAGCATAGCGTCCCAAATCGCGACGTCGGCCCATCGACATCAATGCATCCACGGCGCCAGGGTGAACAGGCACCCGGCCGGCAAGCTTGGCGCACATCTTGCTGCAATCGGTGGTAGTTGAAACGACACGCCGCCCGATCACCGATGAGCATAACCCCTGAATACGACGTCACGCCGACTCCGAGCGAGATCGAGGCAACGGCTGTACTGCTCGAAGGTGAGCATGGTGTATTTGCCGCCGACGTCGCCGAATTCTTCGCAACCCAGCACAGCCTCGATGGAGATGCCGCGCGCTCCTGGGCCTGGACCGGCGTTGCCGACCGCATCCGTCTGCGTGAACGCGAACGCATCGAGACCGATCGCGGCTGAGCGAGGCCCGGCGTGCACTACTCCAAGCGCTCAGCTGCCAACGCCTTCTGGACGATCGCGCTGGTTTCCTTCGAAGGCAGCACCGGCACGATTTCGATCTCGGCAAGATCACTCCAGTTCATGGCCCATTCCTGCAGCAGCGCAACGTCGTCGCACTCCATAAGCTGGAAACAGCGATCGAAATTCGCCTCGATCCACGAGCCGACATAGACCAGCCCGTCAGGCGCCAACCGTCCCTGCTCGTTGAAACGCCGATAAACGGCCTTGGCGTCTTGATTGCGAAACCTCTCGACGACCATGAACAGCATCGTGATCCCTGCTTTTAGGTTTCCAAAAGGCCTGGCCCTTTGGCAGGATTATCAAGGACAGCGTCCTTGACGTATCGGCGCCAAGCGCCGATCCATGAGGGGTTTCACCCCTCATACTCCCCGACCAGGGACTTGTCCGTGGACCCTGATTAGAATTCGACCCGGTCGCCGCCCTTGAGTGCGAGGATCTCACGGGCTTCATCGGGCGTTGCGATCTCGCGGCCGAGGCCCTCGATGATCTGGCGCACCATGCGGACCTGTTCGGCGTTCGATTCTGCGAGCTTGCCGGCACCGGCCCAGAGCGAATCCTCAAGGCCGACGCGGACGTTGCCGCCCATCGCAGCCGCAATGGCCGCAATCGGCATTTGAAAGCGCCCGGCGCCCAACACGCTCCATTGAAAGTCGTTTCCGAACAGGCGGTCGGCGGTGCGCTTCATGTGAGCGACGTCTTCGGGATGCGTGCCGATACCGCCAAGGATGCCGAACACCGATTGAACGAACAGCGGCGGCTTGACGATCTGCCGATCAACCATGTGAGCGAGCGTATAGAGATGGCCGATGTCATAGCATTCGATCTCGAAGCGCGTGCCGTTCTCGGCGCATTCGGTCAGGATGTATTCGATGTCGGCAAACGTGTTCTTGAAAAAGCCCGAGCGCGAGCCTTCGATGTAGTCACGCTCCCAGTCGTGTTTGAAATCCTTGAAGCGATTGAGCATCGGGTAGAGTCCGAAGTTCATGGTACCCATATTGAGACTTGCAACCTCGGGCTTGAACTTGATCGCCGGCAGCGCTCGCTCCTCGACCGTCATGGTCATGGCACCACCCGTGGTTATGTTAACGACCGCCGGCGTGCGCTGCTTGATGACGCTCAAGAACGGTGCGAACCGTTCGAGTGACTGATCGGGCTTGCCGGTTTCAGGATCTCGCGCATGCAAGTGGACGATGGCCGCCCCTGCCTCCGCCGCGCCGATTGCCGCGTCAGCAATTTCCTCGGCAGTGACGGGCAGATGCGGTGACATCGAAGGCGTGTGAATGGAGCCCGTGACCGCACACGAGATAATGACCTTATTCGATTTCGCCATGGTTCGCTCGCCTTTACCCGGTTGCGCTGGTGCAGGCCCTAGTTGATACAGCCAGGGTCTGTTGTCATTCGATACGCAGGAACCCGATTGCAACCGCCCTTTGCCCCTCACCCTAACCCTCTCCCCGTACGCGCCGAAGTGGCGCTACGGGGAGAGGGGACTTGGCCCGTCGTGTAGTCGTGGACGTTGCATCATGGCACGGCCGTGTTCCCTCTCCCCGTACTTCGCGGGGAGAGGGTTAGGGTGAGGGGCAAAGGGCGGCTGCAATCTAGCTCCGACACATCAGCTATCATCAGCCCCAGTAGACCCCGCCAGGTACCCGGCAATCAATCCCTGACGATGATACCGGCACCGCGGAAGCCGCCGTCAACGGCAATTATCTCGCCGGTGATATAGCTCGCTTGTTCGTCATCGAGCAGGAAGGCCGCCACGGTTGCGATCTCGCGCGGCGCGGCATAGCGGTTCATCGGCACGAAGCGATGATAAAGATTGCGGTCCGCCTCGCTGTGCACGGCCTTCACCATTGGCGTTTCGACCGGCCCTGGCGCAATGGCATTGACGCGGATGCCGTCGGCGGCAAGGTCGTTCGCCATCACCTGGGTGAGAGTCACGACAGCACCCTTCGAGGCACCATAGGCCGAGCGGCCCTTGGAGCCTCTCAGCCCCGAAATCGAGGCAAGGTTGACGATCGCACCGGCACCGCGCAGTGCCATGCGTTTCGCCGCCGCGCGGCCGACGATGAAGCTGCCGACGACGTTGACTTCGAGGATCTTGCGGAAGAGATCGACCGGCGTCTCGAGTGTCGGAATGTCGGCGGCGATGCCCGCACAGTTGACGATGCCGCTGACCGGACCGAGATCATTTTCGATGTCAGCGACGAGACGCTCGACGAGCGATTCATCGGTGACATCACATGCAGCGACACGCACACCGGCGTCCTGCCGGTAGGCTTCGCGCGCCCGGGCGAGCCCGTCTCCGTTGAGATCGAAGATCGCGACCTGCCAGCCTCGTTCGACCAAGAGGTCGGCGCAGGCCTGGCCGATGCCTGAGGCACCGCCCGTTACAATTGCAGTCCTTGCTGCTGGCTCGGACATCTCATCGCCTCCAACCGGCGCACTATTCAGTCGCCCGTGCCAAGTGCTCGGGCTGCATGTTCGATCGCCTCGATGGTCCGCTCCAGATCACTGCTCGTCAGACCAAGCGATATGTACCACTTGCCCTCGGACTTCAGGACACCCTTTTCGCGCAAAGTCGCGTTGAAACGTTTGCTGATCGAAGCATCGCCTTGGAATACGTCGCGATAGTTGCGCACGTCGGCCGATGTAAAGACGACATCGAACATGACCTGATCGCCGACGATCCGGTGGGCAATGCCGGCCTGGACAAGCTGCTCGCCAAGCGCATCGATGATGGTCTGGCCGTTGGCCCGAAGCTTGTCGTACTGGCCATCGCGGCGCAGGATTTCGAGCGTCTTGAGACCAGCAGCAGAGGCCACAGGATTACCGCTCAAGGTGCCGACCTGGAAGGTGAAGCCCTCCGAGCTCACTTTCGCCTTGTCGAAATGCGCCATAACATCAGCGGAACCTGCAATCGCTGCCAACGCGAAACCGCCACCAATGATCTTCCCGAGCGTGCACAGATCCGGCGTCACGCCATAGAGTTCCTGGGCGCCGCCGTAAGCGAGGCGGAAACCGGTGACGACCTCATCGAAGATCAAAACGATGCCGTGCTTGGCGGTGGCTTCGCGCAGGGCTTCGAGGAAACCGGGTGCCGGCGGGATCAGGCGCTGAAGCGGCTCGACGATGACGGCTGCGATATCGGGCCCGTGTTCCTCGATCAGGCCGAGCGCGAAATCGATGTCGTTGAATGGAGCGATCAGCATGTTATCGCGGATCGCTTCGGGGATACCGGCCGAATCGGGCACCGCGACGGGAAAGTTGACCAGCCGGTCCGGCGCCAGGCTCATCAGGCTCTCAGCCGACATGCCGTGGTAGCCGCCTTCGAACTTCATGATCTTGTCGCGGCCGGTATGCGCGCGGGCAAGACGCATCGCATACATGTCCGCCTCGCTGCCCGAACTGACGAAGCGGACCTGGTCGGCGCAGGCCATCGTGCCTGCAATCTCTTCGGCAAGTTCGATGCCAGCCGTGTTGTTGGCAAAGAACGTCGTGCCGCGGTCGAGTTGCTCACGCACGACCGAAAGCACTTCTTCATTGCCATGGCCGAGGATCATCGGACCGGAGCCGATCAGAAAATCGACGTACTCCTTGCCGTCGGCGTCCCAGACGCGGGCACCTTTGCCGCGGGCAACGACGATCGAGGGGTCGAAGTTGCCAAAACCGCCGGCCGGCAACACCCTTTGTGCGCGTTGGATCCAGTCGTTTTGCGAAATGGCTGCGTCCATGACACCGTCTCCTGTTCGATGGCTCCGAATACCGACCGGTACGCCAGTATAACACCCATCGCGGCGCGGCGCTCGCCGATCATGGGCGAAGATGTGATCGATTGGAGTATCGCGGGAGAAATAAGGTGCACGCCTGCATGGGCAAATCGGCTGAGGCAATAGCTTCAGCCATGCAGACTTTGCCCGAATAGCAGCGTGACAGTTACAGGATCGTAGCCCGGGTTCATTGAGGCAAAACCGGACAGCCTATCCCAAGCCGCCCACGGACTCAGGCGTTCAAGGATTTCCTATCGGCGGCTTTCAATGGTCCGAGCGTCACTTGGCGCCCGACGCCTTGCCAGTCAGCGCGCCGAGCGCCTGGGTCATCTTCTTGAAGATGGCATCCTTGTCGGAAATGCCGTGGCGTTTGGCGAGTGCTGCAGGCTTCAGATAAGCAACCTTGACCTTGCCGTCCGTCTCCTGCCAGGCAAGCACCTTCATCGGCAGGTCGATCGCAATCATGCGGTTCGACTGCATCAGCGGCGTGCCGAGCTTCGGGTTGCCGAAAATGAGCACTTCGGTCGGTGCCAGCTTCAGGCCCGCGGCCTTGGCGCCGGCGGCATGATTGACACGCGCCATGACCCGGATGCCCTTCTTGGTCAGGATCGCCGACAACCTGTCGAGGGTCTCTTTGACCGAGTGCTTGCTTTCGATGACGTTGAGGTCGTCGTTGGCCTGGGCCGGAACGGCCAACGTCAGAGCGAGGAAGATCACGGCGATGAGACGCATGCTGGCACCCACTTGCTTTGCACGTTGCTTACTGTTGATCCGACAGGTGTCGCAGGAACGACTGCATCTGACAATTGCCCTGCACGCAATTGTGATGGTCGCGTGAAATCGCCAGGCTGCCTGAACGAGGCCCCGACAGCGGCGCCGTCAAAATCCGCGCGTGATGCAGCCCAGAATGAAGAGCACGTTGGCGCCAAGCAGCATCCAGAACTCGAAGCCGCCAACGATCGGCACGCCGACGCCGGCCTTCGAGACGACGGCGGTAACCACGAGTGCGACCGCGATGATGAACGTCAGAATATTCGGTGGTTTCATCAGGCCCATGGCCGCCCCCTCCCCCGATGATGTCCGCTACCGGGCGCGACTATAGCGCGCCGGTCATGTCGCATCCAGCCAAACACCGGTGCCGTAGGCAACGACTTCGCACGCCCCGTCGGTGATCACAGGATGTGAAATCCGCAAACCAACGACGGCATCGTAGCCGGCATCGATCGCCTTCGCCTCGAGATTGGTAAGCGCACGGTCGATCGTCAGGTCGAGCAGGTTCTCATAACGCAGCATCTGACCGCCAAGCGTGTTGGTAACCGCCTCGCGCAAGTCGCGCAGCACATTGGCGCCACTTACCGCCGTCGCGCAGAGCATCGTGCCGTGACGCAGTCTGGTGCCCGAAATGCTATCGGTTGTCAGCAGCGGGATGCGGCCGGTTGGCGCGTCGCGCTTGGTCGGAGGAGCAGCCATGGAACCGGTCCGGGCCTCATACTTGATTGGAGATCGTGCACAAAAATTGCGGCTTAAGCCTTTGTCACGCGCGATCGGCGCCGGCCAAACAACAATCTGCGCAATACCAATAGCACGATCAGCGCCGCAATACCGATACCTGATGACGCCGCCGGGATGCCTGTCCCAGAGCAGGATCGGGCTGACCTCGCCGCTCCAGACCAGGCCGGCATGCTCAGACATCGACACAAAATCGAGGGCCGCCGTCTCTGTCAGCATCATACCGACGGCAGCGAGCTGGTCGCGGCTTGCAAGGATTGCCTCGCGCACCCGCGGTGAGAGCAGATTGCGCATCTTGGCCGGTTCATCGCCGATGATGCGCAACAGGCGCTGGCGGGCATCGAGCCTGAGGCCGGTCAGGTATCTGGCGAGCATGCCGAGTTCGGCTTCGCCAAGCGTCCGCGCGAGACCGACAAGCTTGTCGCGCTCGAGTTCGAGGAGAACATTGCGCGCATCACGATCGATGGCTGCCACGCGATTGATCGCCAACCGGTCGTCGAGCGCCAGCACCCGTTCGAGCGAGGCCTGCGAAAACGATTGCGCCCGGGCGCGCTTGTGAATCGCGTTGGCGATCACCTTGTCGATCTGGTCACCGGCCAATGCTGTCCAGGCCAGCGCCTCGCTGAGCGACTGCTGCTCGCGCGCGATCTGCATGCCGGCCTCGGGCATGCGGTTGAGCGCGATGTGCAGCGTGGCCGTCACTCAGCCGTTTGTCGATTGCCGCCTCGCCCTCACGCTCGAGGATCAACACGACAAGCTCATCGAGACGCGGCAGCTGTATCGGCCGGGCCGTGTCGAGAAACGACTTGAACGCCTGATTGCGGCCGGCGAGTTGGATGACCTTGGCATGGGCGCGCCGGAACTCGTGCCAGATATCGACGATGGCATCGGCTGTGCGGGCTGCGAGTTCATCGAGATGATCGGCGATCTGCGACTTGATCGAAGTTGAGAGTTCCGTCTGCACGCGCGCCTTGCTGTCGGCCGACTTCATCTCACCTGCAACGATCGGCAGGACGCCGTGGCGCAATTCCCAGAATTCCCTTGGCGATCAGTACAAGACCGACACCGCCGGCGACCACGGACACGAGCCGGCTGAGGATCGAACCAACCAGGCGCTGGCCGAGCCGCTGCGCCATCCGCGCCATCTGCCGGCGCACCAGCAAGAGTATAGCCCCGGAGATTCCGGACGTCGTCTCGAGCAGGACGGCACCGCTTGAAACGGCCGCCTGGTTGGATTTCGGATCGATCGTGAAGGCGTTCGTCGCATCATCATTGACCGAGCGGGCAACCGTGCTGCCGTAGCGCGGACCCAGATAGGGCGGCGAGGCAGCGTTGGGCGGGGCGCGCCGCATCCGCGGTGGTCAGGGACGATCGACTTGCCAATCTCCTCGCCGACACGCGTTGCCAACTCTTCGAGAGCAGCCTTGATCGCGTCGGAATGGTAGGTGCGCTCGGCAGCAGCCTTGGCGAGTTCCTGGGCCTGCTCACGATAGGCCAGCGACTGGATCAGTTTGCTCCAACTCGTTTCTTCGCGAACCTGTGAGACGGCGATGTCGACGCGCCGGTCGATAAGATCGTCGAGCCGGCCCTTGCGCCACTGCTCGGCAACGATCTGATCGTAATTGAGATGCTTGGTGCCCTCACGCAGGGCCTTGAGCGTGATTTCGCGGATCGCCTTGCGAAAGACCGTTTCGTCTTCGGTTTGGCAATTCTCATAGTCGCGCCGCGTGAACTTCGGACCATCGGTCGCGCCGGACTGCTGCACATTTATTGGCATCGATGACTGCGCAACCGCCGGTGCGATCTGGACAAAAGCCAGCGCCGACGCCGACAACAGCGAAATGCCCTTCGCCACTGTTGGTCTCATAGCGGCCAACATCACTCCCCTTTCGCGGCCCGCCCACCAACTCGCTGCCGAACCTCAAGCCTCGCAAGAATGCCCTGGTGCTCTGTCGAACCTTAAGACAATGCCCTGGTGCTCTGTATCCCGCGAGGCATCGAAGGCATCAAGTCATGAATGACTGAGCCCCCAACATAGGAAGGGTTTTTGCTCATCTAGAGGCGGCCCGCCGGCCAGCCGCAGCCCTGATCACAGGCCCGACCTCACCGAGGTTGGCATTCGGGCTCAACTACACAGCCAATTTCCTAACCATGAATGAAGAATTCAATGGCGTGCAGCCAAAATTCAATGTTCTGAAGGGGCGGTTGGATCTCACTTCGGATCACGCAGATGAACGCTGGCACGAGCCGTGCGTCCGGCACGGAACCTGCTTTGTGCAGGTACTAGGTCAATCATGCCGGGATCCACGGAGCTGTTTGGACAGCGTCAATCTGCCGCCAGGTCACCACGAATTGCCAGCCGGCATTCGACAGATTGGAGAATTAGCCGCTCCTGAAGGGGTTGCGTTTGCCGGTGCAGGCTGATACCACCCGCCGCCGAGCCCTGAGAAGTTCATAAACAACAGGAATGATCTAAGATAACAACATGAATATGCTGGGTAATACGCGTGATGAGGATGGCCAGCTACTTCTCACGGGCGGCCGTGTCGGCATCCTGCTGATGCATGGCCTGGGCGGTACGCCGGTCGAGTTGCGTTTCGTCGCCCAAAGTCTCAACCGTGCCGGCTACACGGTGCTCTGCCCGCTGATGACAGGTCATGGCGGCTCGGACCTGCTGCTCAACACCACGAAATGGACGGACTGGGTGGCAAGCGCCGAACGCGCGCTCGACCGCCTCAAGGAACATTGCGACCAGATCGTGATTGGCGGCCTCTCGGCAGGTTCGCTTGCAGCCCTTCACGTTGCAGCACGCCGCCAGGATGAGATCGAGGGCCTGGTGCTCTATTCACCGACGCTCTGGCCGAACGGCTGGGCGATTCCCTGGTATTTCCCGGCCTTCCGGCTGATCACCCCAGAAATGGTTCGCCAATCTGATCCATCTGCACGAACGGGCCCCTTACGGCATCAAAGACGACCGCATCAGGCGCTTCGTACTGGAAATCGCTGCAATCGGACGGACGTGCGCTCGACGACATCTTCAGCCGGCGTGGCGGCACCGTCTTCGAATTCAAAAACATGGCAGCAGCACTCAGGCGCGAACTTGCCAAACTGACCAAGCCGGCACTGATCTGCCACGCCCCGTGACGATGATCAGTCGCACATGTCGAACGCGGCATATTTGCAAAAGCGTCTGAAAGGCCGCGTCGAAGACCGTCATTCTCGACGACAGCTATCACATGATCACGCTGGACCGGCAGCGCGCGCTAGTCGTTGACCGGACGTTGGCCTTCATCGACCAACTAGGCCTTGGCGACCGTGTCGAGGCGCGCCCGCGCCAGCAGGGTACCGGCTCGCTGAGCCTGGTCGCAACCAACCAGGGCAACGGATAGCCTTCTTTCGACTGTCGTGTCGGACTAGGTCACAAACGAGGCCCGGCGCCTAGCGCCGCCCCCGCGGAGGCCCGACCGCAGGGAGGAATAGCCGTGAGCGAAAAAGCCATAGGATCGTGCCGATATAGTCGGAAACGATCCTACTCGCTGCACTGAGCAAGACGATCGGGTGCACGCCGCCAGGTGAACGTCCGCGACAAAAGCTTGGAGCCGAGATATCCGGTGATCCGCAATTTACTGCCACCAATCCGTTCGACGGCCAGGTCATATGATTTGCCGACCTTTGGATCGTAAATACGTCCGCCATCCCAGCTGCCGTTCGGCTGGGCTTTGAGGCCGGTAATTACCGGCAGGCCGCAAACGGAGCGATGACGCTGTTCGGCACGCGGGTTCAGACGATCGCGCAAAGGCCGTCCGTTGCGATCTGTAGCTGATCTGAGCCAATAGATTCGGCCGCAGAACTGATCGGCACAACGAAACAGCTCGACGGCACCCTTGCCGGTATCATCAAACCAAATACCGGCAAGATCCTGCTTTGCGAACGCCGGTCCCCACCCAGAGAAGACCATTGTGCAAATCAATGCGACGGCTGAAAGCTTTGAAAAACGCATGCCAACTCTCTTCATACTGCAAGCGGCACCAGAATGCGCATTCTGGTCAATGGATCGGGCTCGCCCGGCACCAAACCCGGCCAATGCCGTGATTCAGAAACTCTTCCGTATGTCATGATTAACAAATCATAAAATAGAGATCATGGTTACCCTATGGCAACCTCCAGCAACTAGCTTGCGTAAAGTACTGCGATGGCCGGACAAAGTTTGCCATGTTTTCGGTGTTTCATGGTTCGGCGAAGCGGCGCCGTGGTATGGCGCTCGACCAGCTGAAGGTCTATATCCGAACTGAATTGCGTAAGGCCTTGGCTGAAAAATTGCATCGCAAATCCGTATTTTGAGATTGGCGGGAAATCGGCCCCGATCACTCGGGTTATCCGTCGGTCTGTCAACCGGCTCAAGAGAACGGCGAACGAATGATCCTGACATTGGCGATGCGCAAACCTGTTTCACGATCGCATCCGATTGGGCGTGACGCTGGTTGGGATCTTGTTTTCCGTCGTCCTGGTCGCAGTCCAGCTCGGTCTTTATGCCGGTACCAGCCGAATGATCGTCTCGATGATCGAACGTTCCAACGGCGAGCTTTGGATCGTGCCTTATGGCGCCGACAACTTCGAAGGTTCGGGCGTGTTGACGGGCAACGAGCGCCACGCGGCGCTGTCGACCCCGGGAGTTGCCGCCGCGATCCCGGTGGTTGCCTCGTTCTCCAAGTGGCAGCGCCCGGACGGCGGCGAGCAGTTGTGCGTGATCGTTGGTACAGACCCGGCCGATGGCGGGCTTGCACCTTGGAACCTGGTCGCCGGCGGTCTCGAGAGCCTCAATCTACCCAACGCTGTCGCCGTCGATCGTACCTATTTCAAGAATCTGGGCGTCGAGGGAATCAACTCGACTGCCGAGGTCAAAGGCTCGCGCGTGCGCATCACGGCGCTCACCCACGGCATTCGCTCGTTTACGACGACGCCCTACATCTTCACGACACTCAATCGCGCGCGCCAGATCGTCGGCGTGCCACACGATGCTGCAACTTTCTACCTGGTCCAGCTTGCCGAGGGTGCCGACCGGGCCCGCGTGCAGGCGGACCTGCAGAACCGGCTGCCCGACGTCGAGGTGATTGCCAAGGCGGAGATGAAGCGACGCAGTATCGGCCATTGGCTGTTCGGCACCGGCGCCGGCGCCGCCCTGATCGGCGGCGCCATCCTCGGCACGCTGGTCGGCACCGTGATCGTCGCCCAGACGCTCTATTCGAGCACGAAGGACCATCTCAACGAGTTTGCTACTTTGCGTGCGCTCGGCTCATCCTCGGGCTACATCCACAAGGTGATCCTGACGCAGGCCGGTCTCAGCGCAATACTCGGCTACGTCCTCGGAATGACGATTTCGCTTGGCGTCGTTGCGGTCAGCATCGACACGTCGTTTCCGATCATCATGACGCCGCTGCTCGCACTGGGCCTGTTTGCACTGACCGTTTCGATGTGTGCAATTTCCGCGATCTCGGCAATCATGAAGGTCACCAAGATCGATCCAGCCATGGTGTTCAACAGATGAGTATCGAACCGGTCGTAGAGGCCGACAGCATCGTCAAGGAACTTGGCCAGGGGGCTGCCATGGTGCGCGCCTTGAAGGGCGTGACACTGTCTCTCAACCCCGGCGAACTGACGCTGCTCATGGGACCGTCGGGCAGCGGCAAGACGACATTGCTGTCAATCCTCGGCTGCATCCTGACACCGACAGAGGGCACGGTGACGATTGCCGGTGAAAAGACCGAGGGTCTGAGTGCTGAGGGCCTTGCCAATCTCAGACGGCGCCACGTCGGCTTCGTCTTCCAGTCCTACAACCTGTTCCCGACGCTCAATGCGCTCGAGAACGTACGTCTGGCTCTCGATGTGCGCGGCGAGAAATACGCCGACACCGTCGTCAAGGCCGAGATGGCGTTGCGTGAGGTCGGTCTGACGCATCGCCTGCGCAGCTTTCCGGGCAATATGTCGGGCGGCGAACAGCAGCGTGTCGCCGTTGCCCGCGCCCTTGCCGGTTCGCCATCGATCATCCTCGCCGACGAGCCGACGGCAGCCCTCGACAGTGAGAACGGCCATGCCGTGATGGAACTGCTCTCCCACCTGGCCAAGGACGAGAGCCGTGCTGTGCTGGCCGTCACGCACGATCCCCGCACGCACGCCTATGCCGATCGCATCGTGCGCATCGAGGACGGCAAGATTATCGACGACGAGCGCCAGGTGACCTCCGGTGAGAACGTGACGCGTTACGACATGAAGAGAAAGCGTAAACTCCATGCCTAGTTCAAAACCAGCCGGCGCTGACAACTCCCGCCGCATCGACCCGACAATTGTGACGCTGTTCGCAGCAGCGTTCGCATCACTCGGCCTGACGGCGCTGGTCGCAACCACGGCACCTTCGGACGTGTCCTGGCTGACCGGCAAAAGTGCGGCGGTACATGCCGGCGGCCGGCAAGGCTCGTCTGGCTCGCCACGCGCAACTTCGTCATCGATCTGGGCAGCATCAGCGCCCGGCCGTGTTGAGCCGAAGGGTGGCGAAGTCGCGGTCAGGCCGGAAGCCAGCGGCCGTATCGTCGAGGTTTATGTCAGCGCCGGCGAACAAGTGCGCGCAGGCGATCTGCTCTTGCGCTTGCGCGATGACGAAGCCCATGCGCGCCTTGTGCAGGCGCGCGCCGAAGCAGCCGTCAGGCTCGGCGAGCGTGACGAGGATGTCGAGCCGGAGGAAGGCGAACAACCGGCCAAGCCGGATCCGCGCATGAAAGAGATACAGGCCGCAGCCGACGCTCTGGCAGCCGCCGAACGGGCACTGCATGAAAGCCGCATGGCATTCGATAAGGTCTATCTCGCCCATCGCAATGGCCGCGCAGCAGCGCAAGATGTTTCAACCGCGCGACAGACCATCGAGCTTGCCAAGTCTGAAGTTGCTTCAAAATCAGCCGCCCTCGCAGCGGTCGAAGCAAAGCCCGATGCCCCGTTGCCGACACGGCTCGATTCCGGTCTGACGCTGGCACGCGCGGATCTGCGACTGGCCGAGATTGCCTATGAAAACACGCGCGTGCGGGCACCTGTCGACGGCACGCTCTTGACATTCGACACACGGACCGGTGAGACCATTTCGGTCAGCCAGCCGACACCGCTGCTGGTTCTTGGCGACATGTCCGCACTTAGGGTGAACGCCGAAGTCCAGGAGCGCGACGTGCCGAAAATCAGCGTCGGCCAGGCGGTCATCGTACGCTCGAATGCCTTCGAAGGGCGCGAGTTCAAGGGGCGTGTTGCGACAATCGCACCGGTGGTCGCAGCTCCGGGCCTACGCGCCCAGGGTCCGCGCAAACAGCTCGACGTCGAGGTCCTCGAGGTCAAAATCGATCTCGAAGGCAGCCCGCCGCTGATGCCGGGCATGCGCGTCGACGTCTACTTCAAGGCCGAGCAGCGCGTTTCGGCGGTCCGCCAATAAGGAACCTTGGCGTTGCAGCGCTAGGTCACAAACTCATAAATCTTGCCTCATTGGCGCCGAAATGGCCAAGAAATGCCAGGCGCGGGATGCAGGGCGGGCTGGTTGCCCGTGCAAATCCCGCAACGTCGCAGTTCGCCGCGCCATTTCGGCGTCCGCAGGATGTGGCCAATTTGCTTCGCTGGCAGGAGCAAGGCTGCAGGAGATGTGGTTCATCTTCAAAGCCTTGCGACGCCGCAGCGAAGCAAATTGGCCGACACCAATGAGGCAAGATTTATGAGTTTGTGACCTAGTCTACAGGAAGTCTGTACCGACGGGTTGCGGCAGACGATCAAACGGCTATCGGTGTCGCTTTCGCGACGGACGAGCCGGATTGCCTAAAACCGTCTCACCGGGGGCGACGTCAGAAACAACAACGGCGCCTGCACCAACCATCGCGCCTGCACCGATCGTCAGGCCCGGCAGGATCGTGGCTCCACCGCCGATCGAAGCGCCTCTTTCGACAGTGGTCGACAGCAACTCGAAGTTGACGTTACCTGAGCGCGGAAACTTGTCGTTGGTGAACGTTACATTGGGCCCGATGAACACATCATCTGCCAGCGTCACGCCATCCCAAATCTGGACGCCACTCTTGATCGTCACGCGATCCCCGATGACCACATCGTTTTCAATGAAGACATGAGAACAGATATTGCAGTGCTGTCCGATCTTGGCCCCGGGCAGTACGATGCAGTACTGCCAGACCCGCGTGCCATCACCAATTTCGGTACTTTGGACGTCGGCCAGCGTGTGAATGTAAGGGCGTTCGCATTCGAGAAGGACTTCACTCGCCATATTATTCTCAACCCCGCGACCAAGCCGGCAACAACCGGGCATGGCGTGCATGCACTTCGAGCTGCACAACAGCGCACACACGTCTTCTACTGATCTGGGTCAGCGAGAGCAGCGTTTGCCATCGGCTTTGTCAGAAGCCACCCGTGTCCCGATCACGCCCTGTTCGTCGGGAACAAACGCAGCTACTAACCCGTTACATACTATGCAGATTTTCGCCCTTCAATCGCCGTTTCGGCGATACTATTTTGCAAAAACCTTGTAGCTTGGGGCTTGGCTGTGCTGAGATCGCGGCGCAGCAGAATCAAGTACGAGCAATCTCCGTGCCTTCGCTGTTGCAAGCTGGGCGACTGCCCGTCGCACCGGACCAGACAGACCTGAGTGCTGTCTCCAGAATATTTTGCCTCAAGGAAATGCCTTATGAATGGGATCGACTTAATTGCCCAAATTCTGAAACAAGAAGGCGTCGAATGGATTTCGTGTTTTCCGAGTAATCCACTAATTTCGGCGGCTGCACGTGAAGGCATCCGCCCGATCGCGTTTCGCCATGAGCGCGGCGCCGTCATGGCGGCCGACGGTTACAGCCGAATCAGCGATCGCAAACGGTTCGGCGTCGTTGCCGTGCAGTCGCAGGCCGGTGCCGAAAACGCGATGGGCGGTCTGTCGCAAGCCAACGCCGACAACATTCCGATCCTGGTCATGCTCGGCGGGAACCGGCTCGACAGGATCTCGGTCCGTCCGAACTTTTCAGCAGCGCAGCAATATCAGGGCTGGGCCCGTTCGGTCGAAGCGATCTACAAGCCCGAGCAGGTCGGTGATGTCATGCGCCGAGCCTTTCATGCGTTGCGCAACGGACCGCCCGGTCCGGTGGTGGTCGAGCTGACAGCTGATGTATGCGCCGCAGAACTTCCCGAGGCAGCACGCACCTATCACTCACCGCGAGTCGTCCGTCAGGTGCCCGAAGCTGCGGCGATCATGGCTGCCGCACGCACCCTAATCGGCGCCAAACGGCCGCTGATCTGGGCCGGTGCCGGTGTGCTCTTCGCCGATGCTAGCGATGCATTGCAGGAGCTTGCCGAGTTGATCGCAGCGCCGGTGTTCTCGACCATGCCCGGCAAATCAGCCTTCGACGAGCGCCATCCGCTGGCGCTCGGTGCCGGCAGCGGAGCAACCACGCTTGCAGCGCACGAGTGGCTCCAGTCGAGCGATGTCCTGTTCGCCGCCGGATCGAGCCTGACGCGCACGCCTTACGGCCAGTCCATCCCCGCCGGCAAGACGATCATTCACAACACCATCAATGCCGGTGACATCAACAAGGACGAAGCCGCCGACATTGCGCTCATCGGCGACACGCTGCTGACGCTCGAAGCGCTGATCGAGGCCATCAAGCAGGAGACCGGCGGGCGTGGGCTCGAGGGCCGCGAACGGGTCGAAGCCGAGATTGCAGCCGTCAAATCGCGATGGCTGGATGAATGGCAGCCCCGGCTGACATCGGATGAAGAACCGATCAGCTATTACCGCGTCATTCACGAACTCAACGAAAACCTCGACCTTGAGAATTCCATCGTCACGCACGACGCCGGCGCGCCGCGCGACACGATCGTGCCGTTCTACAAGGCAACGCTACCACACAGTTACATTGGCTGGGGCAAGACCACGCATTTGGGCTTCGGCATTCCTCTGATGATCGGCGCCAAGCTGGCGGCGCCGGAGAAGTTCTGTCTCAACCTGATGGGCGACGGCGCGTTCGGCATGTCGGGCACCGATATCGAGACTGCAGCGCGAGCCGGCGTTCCGATCACGACGGTTTTGCTCAACAACTCCGCGATGGCGACCTACTCGGGTCCGACACAGGGCACCATCGGCCAGGAGGCGCGCGAGCGCTACGGTGTTTCAACGATGCAGGGCGATTATGCCAAGATCGCAGACGGCATGGGCGCTGTCGGCATCAAGGTGAGCAAGCCGGCCGAAATCGGACCGGCATTGCAGGAGGCGCAACGCCTCAATCGCGACGGCAAGACTGTACTTATCGATGTACATGCCAACATCGAGGCGCGGCGCTCGAAATTCTAACACTTCGCGCTGGATGGCCCGTCACCGGCCGGAAATTGTTGGCCGTGGCCCAAAGGCTATAGGCGGTTCCGAACCTGCCCGCCCGAGCGCTCAACCGTTTGTAAAAGTCTCTATCGGATAAGTTATGATCACTGACTGTCGACCTTAGCAAAACCTTTCCGCGTCCGAGATGCCGCAATGACATTGACGCTCGATATAGTCGAGGCGCTGGCGCCGGATCAGGCATCGTTGAAGGCGGCATCGAAGCAGGTCAGCGCCAAGAAGTGGCCGTTGCGCGGTCTCAATGAGGAAACCGGTCTGATCTGGGGCGAGTGCCAGGGCTCGGGCGCCAATCCTTATCGCGTGATGGCCGATGTCGGCGACCACGGCTACAAGTGCACCTGCCCGTCACGCAAGTTCCCATGCAAGCATGCCCTCGCCCTGATGTGGATGTTCGCCGAGAGTGCCGGTGAATTCGAGCCGGCCAGCGTGCCTGACTGGGTCAGCGACTGGGTCGGCCGGCGACGCAAATCCGGCGGCGGTGCGGCGCCTGCAGCCAAGGCCGGTGCCGAACCCAAGAGCCTCGCCAAGGCAGTCCGCGAAGAGCCGGCGGCCAAGGCCGACCCGAAGGCCGAGGCACGACGCAAGGCCGCCGCCGAGAAACGAGCCAAAGAGACGCTGCAATCGGTCGCCTCCGGGCTCGATGAACTCGAGCAGTGGGTGCTCGACCAGCTTGGCCAGGGCCTGCAGTCGTTCGTCACAAATGCGCAGGACCGCTGCCGGCGGATCGCTGCCCGCCTCGTCGATGCCAAGGCGCAAGCGCTGGCGAGCCGCCTCGATGAACTGCCGGCCCGCCTGCTCGAATTGCCGGCCGCCGAACGCACCGATGCCGCGATGGCGGAACTCGGCAAGCTGGTGCTTCTGTCACGTGCCTGGAAGGCGGCGCCGGGCGCAACGAACGTCCATGGCTTCGTGGTCGCGCCGCCGGGCCGCGAAGACGTGCTGACAAACGATGCGACGCTGCGCGTCAAGAGCCGCTGGGAGGTGCTCGGCGAGCACGTCTCGACCGGTCGCGACGGCCTGATGGCGCAGGCGACATGGCTGCTCAATCTCACACCCGCGCAAGGTGCACCGCCGTTCGCCCTGCTGCTCGATTATTTCCCGGCCGGCACCGGCCGGCGCAGTTCTTCGTTTTCAGTCGGCCAGCAATTCGGCGCCGTAATGGCCTATTATCCGGGCCGGCAACCGTTGCGCGCCCTGATCAGCGAGCGACAGAGTGATGATACGCCGGCAATCGCGTGGCCTGCATGCGAGGTCGGTGAACCGCTGGCGGGCTACTGGTCATCGATGCACGCAGAGCCCTGGCTTTACCGCACGCCGATGCTGCTGCCTGCCGGACGCCTCTACAGTGCTGCACAGCAGACATGGTGGGCGACGGCCGACCGCACTCTCGCCCTACCGCTCGCCCACGGCGTTCCGGCGGTTGCACTTGGCGTCGAGTATCAGGCGATGGCAGCGCTCTGGGACGGCAACCGCTGCCGCCTGCTAACCGGATTATCGAACCACTGGGGGCGGATCGCGTTCGATGGCTGAACTCGAAGCAGCACTCGCCAAACTTAAGGGTAGCTGGATGACCGGCCAGCCGGCAGCAAAGCACGCGCCTGATGACTGGCAGGCGGTGCTGCGGGATGCCTCGCCTGAGGAGGCCGAGTTGCGCCTTGTCGCGCTTGCCGGCCAGGCCGCACACATCGCCTTCCGCCCGGCACCGCCCGATAAGTTGCATGAGCGCCGGGATCTACCGGAACTCGCCCTGCCACCGCTTGGCGATGAACATCGACCCCTGTTCCGACGGATAATGGAGTCTGTCAAATCCAGCCGCGACAACCAACTCGCGCTGATCCGGTTTCTCAGCAGTCGAGGTTACGCATCCCATCCGGTCGATTGGATGCCGGCTGCCTCGCATGCCGAATTAATCCCGGAGGTCTATGCTCCCTGGTTCAGGTGGATCGAGCATCAGCCTGAAGCCGAGACGATAGAAGACGAACTCAGCGAGGAAACCTGGGACCTTTTCGCACCGGCTGAACGGCGGACGGCGCTCGTTGAAATGCGCGCACGAGATGCGGCAGCAGCGCGCGAGCTGATCGCGACGAAAGCGCCTGCTGAGCCGGCCGAACGTCGCCTGCGCCTGATCAGCGTACTCGAGAAGAACCTGTCGGAGGACGACGTCGCCTTTCTCGAAACGCTGGCATCGGACCGCTCTGGCAAGGTCAAGGAACTTGCGCGCAGCTACCTGGCCCGGCTCGGCCATGGCGTGCAGTCCGGCGAGGATGAGCGTGAATTGGCCGACTTCCTCAAGCTCGACAAGAACGGCACATTGCGTCCGGCGCGCCTCAAGACCGGTGCCCAGAAGGCGCGGCGTGCGGCACTGTTCGGACAGGTTCCGTTGTCGGCACTGGCCGCAGCCCTCGAACTCAGCGAGCAAGACTTGGTCGCCGCCTGGCACTTCTCCAAAGATGCACCAGCCAACGAGGAATTCCTCGGCATGGTGGCTGCGACCGCCGGCGATGGCCTGCTCGGACCGGTGATCGAGCGGTGGCTTGCAGCGGCAGATGCCGGCATCGCCGAGGCGCTGACGCTGATCGTACAGCGCTTGGCGCCTGCAGAGCGCCGGCGCGTCGTGGAGCGTATCGCCGAACGGCCAAAGGTAACGTTCGAAGAACTGGTGCGTATTGCAAACGACCAACTTGGTTGTTTCGGCCCCGACACGATGCACTCGTCGCCGGCATTCCAAAACCTGATCGCAACGTTCGTCGAGACCGCTAAGCAGGAACCATCATCGGCACGCACGCGGCGCGAAAATCTTGCAAGCGAACAGATCTATTATCTCGGCCTGATGATCGATGCGGAAGCTGCAACACTTGCCGCCGAGGAACTGATCGGCACCGGCTTCCTGTCGGCCGATCCGCGCTTTGCCATGCTGCGCCTCAATGCAGCCTTGCCATCAACAGCCCACGCCAAGCCATAGGAACAACCACCATGAACGAAATCCTGCGCCTGCCCGCCGAGGCCACCTGGGCCGATGAACTGACGGCGCTGAAATCCGACGAGGGCCCGAAGCCGCAAGGCTGGCAACTCACGCCCAAAGCCGTGGTCACCTACCTGCTCGGCGGCAAGGCGGCCGACGGCACCGAGATCTCGGCCAAGTACATCGGCGAGCGCCGGCTGATCGAAACCGCGGTGGCAACGCTTGCGACCGACCGCGCGCTGTTGCTGCTCGGCGTGCCGGGCACCGCCAAGTCGTGGGTCTCGGAACATCTCGCAGCCGCCGTTGCCGGTGACTCGACCATGGTTATCCAGTGCACCGCCGGCACCGACGAAAACCAGATCCGCTACGGCTGGAACTATGCCCAATTGCTCGCCAACGGCCCGAGCCGCCAGGCGCTGGTGCCAACGCCGCTGTTCCGCGCCATGGAGGAAGGCAAGCTTTGCCGGCTCGAAGAGCTGACCCGCATGGGCTCAGACGTACAAGACACGCTGATCACCGTGCTCTCGGAAAAAGTACTGCCGATCCCCGAGCTCAACGACGCCGTTTACGCGACCCGCGGTTTCAACGTCATCGCCACCGCCAACAATCGCGACAAGGGCGTCAACGAACTCTCATCCGCCCTGAAGCGGCGTTTCAACGTCGTCGTCCTGCCATTACCGGACGACATGGACCAGGAGGTCGAGATCGTCACCAAGCGCGTTGGCGAAATGGCGACCAATCTCGATCTGCCGGCACCGAAAAACGTCGCCGATGAAGTCAAACGCGTGATCACGATCTTCCGCGAATTGCGCTCCGGTGAAGCGATGGACGGCAAGATCGCAATCAAGACGCCGACCGGCACGCTGTCGACGGCGGAGGCAATCGCGGTGATGGTCGGCGGCCTCAGCCAGGCGGCGTTCTTCAACGACGGGGAGCTTAGCGCCGACGGTCTCGCGCCCAACCTGATCGGCGCGATCGTCAAGGATCCCGTGCAGGACAAGGCGGTGCTCGAGGAATACCTCGAAACCGTGCTCAAGAAGCGCGGCGATTATGCCGACTATTATGTCTCAATGACCGACCTGGTGTGACACGCCTGAATGGCCACCAAGACCCATATTTTCGGCATCCGCCATCACGGGCCGGGCTCGGCGCGGCGGCTCCGCGAGGCGCTCGATGAATTGCGCCCGTCGGCGGTGCTGATCGAGGGGCCGGCCGATGCAACACCGTTACTGGCGATGCTCGCCGACCCGGCCATGGTGCCGCCGGTAACGCTGCTGACTTATGCAGCCGATGATCCGGCGCTTGCGATCTTCTGGCCGTTCGCGGTCTATTCGCCGGAGTATCAGGCCGTCGTCTGGGCCAAGGCCAACGATGTACCCGTCTCGCTGATCGACGTGCCGGCGGCCTGGCGGCTGGCCGAGATGAAGGCCGCCCGCGATGCACTCGAAGCAGCACTTGCGGCAGAGGGTGACGAGGACGAGGCGGGCGGCGGCGACGATGGCGTCGATGTCCTTGCAGCAGATGAGTTACCGGCCACTGCGACCGAGGCGGCTACGCCCGACGACGTTGCCGGTGCTGGCGATCTGAAACCAGATCTCAGCTGGGATCCGCTCGGCCAGCTTGCCCGTGCCGCCGGCTACGAGGATGGCGAAAGCTGGTGGCGCGATGTCATCGAGGAAAACCCGGAGCCCGGCCCTGTTTTCGCAGCTATTGCCGATGCAATGACCGAGTTGCGCAGCGCCATGTCCGAAACTGGCCGCAGCCGTCCCGAACGCTCCGCAGCGGAAACCGATGAGGTGCGCGAAGCCCATATGCGTCTCGAGATCGCCAAAGCGCACAAGGCGCATGACGGCGATATCGCGGTGATCTGCGGTGCCTGGCACGTGCCAGCGCTCAACGAAAAGCACGCAGCCAAAGACGACCGCGCGCTGATCAAGGGTTTTGCCAAGACCAAGACGACGGCGACCTGGGCGCCCTGGACATCACCGCGGCTTGCCACAGCGAGCGGCTATGGCGCGGGTGTCACGGCGCCCGGCTGGTGTGATCATCTCTGGCATGCGCCGTCCGAAACCAACACCACGCTATGGCTGACACGCGTTGCAGCCGCCCTGCGTGATGCCGGCCAAATCGTCTCGACGGCGTCGATCATCGAGGCCGAACGGCTGGGTTATGCGCTCGCATCCCTGCGCGGGCGCCCGGCACCGGGCTTCGAGGAACTGCGCGAAGCTGCCATCGCCTGCCTCTGTTTCGGCGAGCCGCTGCTCTGGCAGCAGATCGAGACGCGACTATTGATCGGCAGCGATGTCGGCGAGATCCCGACCGATGTGCCGCTGGCACCGCTGCTTGAAGACCTGCAGCGCCAGCAGCGCGCCGTACGCCTCAAGCCCGAGGCGCTCGAACGCGAGTTGTCGATCGACCTGCGCAGCGACAGTGGCCTGGCGCGCTCGACGCTGTTGCATCGCCTTTCCTCGCTCGACGTGCCCTGGGGAAGGCTCACGGATACCGGCCGCAGCCGCGGCACCTTCCGCGAGCGCTGGATCATTTCCTGGGAACCGGAGTACGCAGTGAAGCTGGTCGAGCACCTGGTCTACGGCTCAACCATCGCGCAGGCCGCGAACGGCTTAACGATCGCTCGCATCCGTGAGGCGGTCGACCTTGGCAGGCTCGCCGATCTGGTCTTCACGGCCATGACGGCTCAGCTCAACGAGGCGGCCGATGCCGGCACAGCAGCACTCGGGCGCCGAGCTGCGCAAACCAGCGATTGTACCGAACTGATGTCATCTTTGCCGGCGCTCGCCGACATCGTGCGCTACGGCGAAGCCCGCTCACGCAACGCCGCCCAATTGCACGATCTCGCGCGCAGGATCGCGGTGCAGGCGGCCCTCGCCCTGCCCTATGCCGCGCGCGGCCTCGACACGGGTGCCGCCAAGGAACTCACCGGACAGATCGCCGAGACCGACCGCGCCATCGCATTGCTCGACCTGGCCGCTGATGATCTCGCCGTCTGGCAGGGCGTGCTACGCACCGTTCTCGACGACGCGCAAGCAACCCGCATCGTCAGCGGCACATGCGCCCGCCTGCTCTACGAGGCCGACCAACTCGGCCCCGAGCAGGCAGCCACCATCCTCTCGCGCATGCTCTCGCCCGGCACGCCGGTCGCCGATGCGGCTGGCTTCTTCGAAGGCTTTTTCGAAGGCGCGAGCCAGCGCCTGATCTTCGACGATGCACTGCGCGACGCCGTCGACGACTGGGTCGCGACCTTCGACGAAGACACCTTCACCGAACACCTGCCGATATTTCGCCGCGTGCTCTCGTCTCTCGACCGGACCGAACGTCGCCATCTACTCGACCGCCTGTTCGGCACCGGCACGTCGGGCACAAGCGGCAGGTTCGTCGAGACCGACGACAGTCGGGCCGCCTGGGCGGCGCACCTGCCGACCATTGCGGCGATCCTTGGCGCAGCACCGGCCGGCGAGGAGGCGTCATGAGCGACAAGCGAGAGAACGAACGGCGCTGGCGGCTGATGCTCGGCAGCGACGAAGATCAAATGTCGGCGCAGGATGCGCGCTTGTCACGAGCGCTGAGCGCGCTTTACGACCGACCGGAAGCGGGCGGTCCCGGCACCGGCGGAGGGCGTCGTGGCGGGCTTGGCGGCTCGGCACCAAACGTTGCCAAATGGATGGGCGACATCCGCCAATACTTTCCGACCTCTGTCGTCCAGGTCGTGCAGAAGGACGCCTTCGAGCGCCTCGGCCTGCGCCAGATGCTGATGGAACCTGAGTTCCTTGCCGCCGTCGAAGCCGATGTGAACCTGGTCGCCGATCTCGTCTCACTGCGCTCGGTGATGCCGGAAAAGACCAAGGAGACGGCGCGCGAAGTGATTGCCAAGGTAGTTGCGCAGTTGATCGAGCGGCTGGAACGGCGCACGGCAGAAGCGCTGCGCGGCGCCGTCGACCGCTCGCGGCGTACCTCGCGCCCGCGCTTTGCCGACATCGACTGGCCACGCACCATCCGCGCCAACCTGCAGCACTACCAGGTGGAGCACAAGACGATCGTGCCCGACCGCCTGGTCGGCTTCATGCGCCAGCAGCGCCGCATGGTCGACCTCGACGAAGTGGTCCTGTGCGTCGACCAGTCGGGCTCGATGGCAACCTCCGTCGTCTATGCCTCGATCTTCGCGGCCGTCATGGCATCACTGCCGGTGGTGACAACCAAGCTCGTCTGCTTCGACACCGCCATCCTCGACCTCACCGACGATCTCGCCGATCCGGTCGACGTGCTGTTCGGCGTGCAGCTTGGCGGCGGCACCGATATCAACCAGGCGGTGGCCTACTGCGCAGAGAAGATCGAGCGCCCGACCAAGTCGCACTTCGTACTGATCACCGACCTCTACGAAGGCGGCAACGCGGCCGAACTCGTCCAGCGCATCGCCCAGATGATCGGGCTCGGCATCAACGTCGTCGTTCTGCTCGCACTGACTGATGAGGGCCGCCCGTCTTACGATCCGAGGCTTGCCGGCACGATTGCGGCACTCGGGGCGCCTGTCTTCTCATGCACACCCGACCAGTTCCCCGACCTGATGGCAACGGCTTTACGCCGCGACGACATCCACGCCTGGGCTGCGACCAACGACATCAAACTGATCCGCGAAGATGAGGCAGAGCTGACCTAGGCCGAGGCTCGCCGCCGCACGCAGCCGAGTCGGGTTCGTCATCCTACGGGCGGCGCGTTCGCCTCCGGCTGCTCCTCACCCCGCCTCGCGGCGACGCAGTTGCCTTCGGCTACAATGGTTATGGCCTCCTTCGAGCCGGACTTTCACCGACCTAATTTGACTGGTACACAGACGCACGCCCCCCGGTGACAAACACCGGGGGACAGCAGTGGACGGGCTGTGAAAACCCATATCCAGGTGCCCAAGGTGATATCGATCGGGTAACAATGCTTGATCGGGTAACATTGCTTGAATGAACGATGCGGCAAACCAATCGGAGCACCGTTCGCCACGGCAAAGCTGAACCGCGCGCACAACGAAACAACCCAACGGAGAAACATCAATGGATCTTGGATTGTCCGGCCGCAAGGCGGTCATCACCGGCGGCTCGAAAGGTATCGGCTTCGGTGTCGCCCTGGCGCTGGCGCGCGAAGGTTGCGAGGTTCACCTTGCTTCGCGTGATCCCGCTACACTCGACACCGCGAAGGCCAACATCAAGCAACAGGCCGGTGTCGATGCTCATGTCCATCCGATCGACCTCTCGCAATCAGGCTCGGCCGAGGCGCTGCTGGCGGCGGCCGGCACGCCCGACATCCTGGTCAACAATGCCGGAGCCATTCCCGGCGGCAACCTGCAGGCAATCGACGAATCGACGTGGCGCACCGCCTGGGACCTCAAGGTCTTCGGTTACATCAACCTGTGCCGCGCTGCCTATGCGCAGATGAAAGGCCGGGGCGGCGGCGTGATCGCCAACGTTACCGGGCTCGCCGCCGACCGCACCGACTTTTCCTACATCGCCGGCACCGCCGGCAATGCTTCCCTGAACGCCTTCACCAAGGCGCTCGGCTCCTACAGCCTCGAAGACGGCGTCCGCGTCTTTGCCGTGAGCCCCGGCCCGGTCGAGACCGAACGGCTGGTCACCCTCATGAAAACCCGCGCCAAGGCCGATACCGGCTCGGATGAAGGCTGGCGCGACTATCTCAAGAGTATGCCGCTCGGCCGCGCCGCCTCCGTCGATGAAATCGCCGACGTCGTCACCTTCCTGGTCTCCGACCGCGCTTCCTACGTCTCAGGCACCGTGCTCAACGTCGACGGCGGTCACGGCTCGCGAGGCGGGAGTTTCTCGAAATGACCGGCCCCGCCGACAGCTCCGATATCGAGCTTGCCTTCACAACCAAGGGTGAGGGCGAACCTGCGATCATGCTGATCCATGGCTTTTGCTGTGCCTATGATGACTGGCAGCCGCAAATCGAGGCACTAAACAAGCGCACCCGCGTGATCGCGCCCGATCTCAGAGGCCATGCACGCTCGCCGCGCGGTGAGGCCGACATGACCATCGAGCAACTCGCGACCGACTGTGTTGCGCTGGCCCGTGCGCAGGGCATCTCCAGCATGGTGGTCGGCGGCCACAGCATGGGCACGCGCGTCGCCCTCGAGGTCCGCCACCAGGCTCCCGAGTTGGTCAACGGCCTGATCCTGTTCGATGGCAGCGACACGGCGTACGGCGATGCTCAAGCCTCGCGGCAGGCATTCGAGGACGCCGTGGCCCATAAAGGCTTCACGGCATGGGCCCGCGGTCTCTTCGAGATCATGTTCTTCGACGAAAAGTATGCGGAAATTGCCGGGCCGATCATCGAGCGCGCACTTGCCGTGCCCGAGGCGACCGCCGCCAGCCTTTACCGCAACATGATGCAGTGGGATGCAACCCGCGCCGAGCCGATCATGCGTGCTCTCGACGTACCGACTCTGGTCATCCAGTCGACCACGCGCGGTGCTGACGGCATCCGCCGTGCTCTCCGGGACGGCGAGATCGGCCACTATCCGGAACTGGTCCGGTCACGGGCGCCTGCCGCCGAGATCAAGGCACTCGCCGGCCATGGCCACTTCACCGGCCTCGAAGCGCCTGACTGGACCAACGATGTGGTCACAGGGTGGGCCGAGCGGCAGGGGTTTTTCGGGTAAGCATATTGCGGTGTCCCCGAATACATCCCGGGTACCGCGACCCGGCACGAAACTCAGCCGTCGATGACAATGCGCGGGTGCCGCCTACCCTCCAGGATCAGGTCGGCGGCAATGCGCGCAAGTGCGGGTGCCAGCAGGTAGCCGTGGCGGAAGGCGCCGTTCACCATCAGCCGGCGGCCGCGGACGACGACCTTTGGGATGTTGTCGGCAAAAGCCGGACGCACGCCTGCCGAAAGCTCGACGACCTCAGCTTCGCCAAAGGCCGGGTGGACTGCGTAGGCGGTCCCGAGCAGATCGAGGGCGGAGCGGAGCGTGACGGGGCCGCTGTCTTCGCGTTCGATCATCGTCGCGCCAATCATGAACAACTCGCCGCCCCACGGCACGATATAGAGCGGAAAGCGGGGATGAAGCAGCCGCACCGGCCGCGTCAGGCGAACCTCGCCCGAGCGCACTACCGCCATTTCGCCGCGCACGCCGCGCAGCCCATCGAGATCGCCTCGCGCCGCGATGCCGCGACAATCGATGACGACGCTGCCGGCAGGACCCGCACTCCAGACCGGGTCGGGAATCGCGGCATCGAATTCCAGTCTGGCGCCGAGGCGGCGCAGTTCGGCAGTCAGGACTGCAAGGGCACGACGCGGATTGACGTGGGCCTCGGTCTCGAACAAGAGGCCTGAAGCGAAGCGGTCTGCGAGATCGGGTTCCAGTTGGCCGATCTCCTGGCTGCCAATCGTGCGATGGCCCCGGGTCATGGTCGCGAAGCGCGTCAATTCCGATCGATCGCGGGGCGGGGCGACGACCAGGCTGCCCCGCTGCGTGACGTGATCGAAAGCCCGCTGCCAGGCATCGAGACCTTCGATGCCGAGTTCCTCGATCAGCGGGTCAGCGGCTTCCGCCTCGCAGTACGGCGCGAGCATGGCGCCGGCGAAGCGGCTCGAGGCACCGCACTCGGCCTCGGGCATCGCTTCGTAAAGTGTCACTGAATGGCCGCGCCGCGCAAATTCGAAGGCCTGCCAGAGGCCTAGAACACCGGCGCCGACCACCGTTACATCGAGGCTTTCCACTGAGTTCGGACGGTTAGTCGGCGCTGCCGGTGGCGATCGGCAGCTTGGTCGTGAACTTGATCTGCTCCATGGCGAACGTCGAGCTGATGTCCCGGAACTTGGTGATGGCGATCAGCTTCTTGTAGAAGGCGTCGTAGCCGTCGATATCGGCGACGACAACGCGCAGCAGATAGTCCACCGCGCCGCTCATCCGATAGAACTCGACAACCTCCGGTATCTCCTGGACGGCCTCGTGGAAGCGATCGAGCCATTCCTCGGTGTGTTCGGGCGCGGTAATCGCAACGAACACGGTGACGCCGGCGCCAACCTTGCGCGGATTGAGCAGCGCGACGCGCCCCTCGATCACACCGCCCGCTTCGAGCTTCTCGATGCGCTCGGCACAGGCCGCTTCGCTCTGGCCGGTCCGTTGCGCAATTTCCGCCACCGACAGCGTTGCGTCTTCCTGCAGAAGCTGCAAAATTCCGGCATCCGCAACGTCAATCACTTTCGCTTCTCCCATCAACCGTCCTATTCTCGAACGCATTCGCAAGGCTATCGTTGGACGCCTTCGAACACAACGCAAGAAATCAGGGTCCCGCAGTCCCGTAGCGCGTGATCCGTTCGGTCGACAAGGCGAATGCCGGCGTGCTCGAGCCAGTTTATCTATCCGCAACGTTCGCCATCGGCCCTCAGATCGAGGCCGGGGACATCAGGCGACTGGCCGATCTGGGCTTCCGCGCCATCATAAACGCGCGGCCCGACGCGGAAGACGGCGACTTCCTGCGCAGCGAGGAGGCGCGAGAATTGGCGACCGCACACGGCCTCGGCTACATCTACACACCGACCGACAACCACGCGATTTTCGAACAGGACGCAATTGATCAATTCGAGCGCGCGATGGTCGACCTGCCGGACCCGATCTTCGCCCACTGCAAGTCCGGCACGCGAGCGGCAATCCTCTGGGCAATGGTCGCCGTCAGGCACCGGCCGACCGAAGAGGTCATCGCACAGCTCAACGATGCCGGGCAGGAACTGTCGTTTCTCGAGGATGAGTTGCGGGCTGAACGGGATAGTGCGATGCGGTCGCCGCTCAGGCTGAAGGATGACGGTTTGGTGAGGCTGGGGCGGTCGCCGTTGTTGCGGGCTGGTGGTGGGGTAGTTGGCCTGTCGGGATGTGTGCCATGGATCCAAACATTGAAGCAGTGCCCGCTCGTTGGTCGATCATGACGAGATGTGAACTCGTCATGGCCGCGCCGACATCATTCAGCGTGCATTTCAGTATTTACGGATGAATGTCGCGACGACATCTCGTTCGCATGTAGATCTCGGCCCAATTGAATTTGGACTTCCGCCCCTGTTGGCCCAGCCAGAGTTCTTGCAGCCTGTAGGCTTCCCGTTCAGCATCGCCCCAGCATGGCCACTGCTTGCTTAATAGTTGCACGAAGTGAATGAATTCATGGAGAAGCGTACTCACGTGCCAAACGTTTTTGGGGTTCCAAGGCTTAACCAAGTAGATGTGGCGTCTTCGGGCATCGTAAATTGCCACGACCGGTTGCTCAACAATGAGCTCCTTATGTTCGTAGTCGATCACTTCCCCAATTCTGCAAAAGCTAACCGTTGGTGGCTTCGACAGAACGTCCGAGATATCGTACCGAGTATGTTTCCCGATCCAGAGAATGAGCTTCGTCGCGAGGTTTCTTTGGACAATGGTTTGCGTACTGGATCTGGCAGCAGGGCGGGCAATTGTAGCGTTTGAAAACCAAGACAGGGCTACGTCACCACCGCGACATATTCTCCAAGCCATTCCCTCTTTCTGCGCTGTAGCGGTTGATGTAGCAAGGAAGGCGGCTGCAGCAAGAACCAGCATCACAGCAATCGAAGCCTTTGTGTGAAGCATGCTTGTGTCTCTTGCCCATACTCATACTGTCAGATTTGTCTGCAGCGAAACGCGGAGCATTGCCGTATCCCAATCAATCGCCTCAAGGACTTCTTTGAAATGGCCGTCTCCGATAGAGTCAGAAACGATCCAGTGCTCCGACTCCAACGCTTAGTTCCCACGCGTCTCCGCCGGAACCCCAGCCAACTTCTTGGTTGTGTTCTCGATTCACGAACACGATCCGACCTTCACCCGGAATCAAGTGTTCGATCCAGAACACTAAAGCGTTTCCGGTTTTAGCCGGAATCGCCCCGAGGGAGCGCAGGCGACCCGCCGCATTGCGGCACCCCTCGGAGGCCGGCCGTTAGGCCGAATAGCCGTGAGAGAAAAGGCAGATAGATCCATTTCCACGTAAGTCGGAAATGATCTAGTGCGAACCTCATGCCGCTGGGCATAACCTTTTCCACACTCATCCACCGTGATAGCTTTTCACACGTGTCCAGTTCAGTCTCTGAGTTGCTGGCGCGGAGCTGGAGGGCGAAGACCGGACATTGCTCTACAACCACCACCATAGCGGAATCATAGTCATGAAACGTCGACTAAGCGAACAGCAGCGTCAGCGGCTCATGGCCGAGCACTGGTCGTGGATCCGCATGATCGCTGAGCAGAGCGTGTTCGGCATCATCATCGGCGTCCTGATTGCCTGGTTGCTGATCCAGTATGACGTCAACCGGATCGGCACCATGATCGCCGCCTCCGACCGCGCCGTCGGTTTCACCCTGCTCTTTACGTTCGGGTTCGCAGTCACGTTCGGCATGGTCACGGCCGGCACCGCAATCTGGTGGCGGGCCGTGACCGAGGATGATGAGTGACGTGTGAGAATTGGGCGCGGCAGATCCCGAGTCCGCCGCCCCCAGCCCAGCCGCCTACTCAGCCGCCTGCAACTTCCCGTCCGGCCCTTCGACGACCTTGGTCGCGAAATTTGCCGGTGAGACGATTTCCAGGACCTCGAAGTCTTCCGAGCAGGCGATCTCCTTGTGCGGGATCATCGGTTTTTGCAGGATCGCATCGCCCTTTTGAATGCGCTTGACGCCCTGACCGGCGTATTCGAATTCGGCCCAGCCGTTGAGCACATAGACGAACTGGAAATCGCATTCGTGGATGTGCCACTGCTGCACGGAATCCTTCTGTTCCTTGCCGTTGTGGCGGATGACGTGGGCGACGAAATCGCCCTGACTGCCGTCCTTTATGCCAAGGTCGCGGTATTCGAAGATCTCGCGCAGGCCGGGCGTCCAGTTGGCGTCCTTGGCCAGGTTGTGCACGAAGTTCCAGTGGTCGGTGTTTTTCAGTTCACTCATTGGGTTTCCTCCGGTTGATTTCGGTTTCGGTTTCGGTTTCGGTTTCGAAGCATTGGGGGCGGCTGCCAGCCGCTCAAACCACTGTCACGCCACTGTCGACAGACAGGATCTGGCCGGTGGTGATCGCTGATTCGTCGGAGCCGAGATAAACCGCCATCTCGGCAATATGGATCGGCAGGCCGAGGCCGAGCAAATGCGTTTCGCTGATTTTGCTGATTTCGGGGCTCGCGTCGAGCAGTTTGCGGACCCGGTCCGACAGCGTGACAGACGGCGCGATGGCGTTGACCCTGATCTTGTGGGGCGCGTATTCGACCGCCATCGAGCGTGTCATCGAGGCAATGCCGCCCTTGGCCGCCGTGTAGCAGTCGCGCCCCGGCAGCGCCATCAGCGCGACGTTGGACGACATGTTGATCACCGAACCGCCGCCCGCCTTGATGATCTCGGGGATGGCGAGCTTCGAGCACAGGAACGTGCCGTAAAGATCGAGCTTGATGCAGCGCCAGAACTCCTCCTCCGGCGCCTCGGTGACGGGCCCGTCTTGCATGGTCGAGCCGCCGGCGTTGTTGTGCAGCACGTCGATCTTGCCGAATTTCTGGACGGTCTCGGCGACGGCTGCTTCGACGCTTGCCCGGTCGGTGACGTCGCAGTGAATCGCAATGGCATCGCCGCCGCCGTTCGCCGCCCGCTCGCGCGCCGATTGGGCCGCCGCCTCGCCAAGCGCCTTGTCGATTTCGACAACTGCAACGCGGACACCCTCCTCGGCGAACCGCTCAGCCGTCGCCCGGCCAATGCCACCACCGCCACCGGTGATGAATGCAACCTTGCCTTCCATTCTGGGCATGGGGATCTCCTTGTTTTCGCTCACGGTGCTGATCGGCCAGCAAAGCTGACCGGCACCTCCGCGGGGGCGGCCTCTCGGCC
>CBDCZF010000026.1:0-106813 GCA_965224225.1 Hyphomicrobiaceae bacterium | reverse complement strand
CCGCGATGGGTCGAGTTCGTCGATGATCTGCCGAAGACGGCGACCGGCAAGATCCAGCGTTTCAAGCTTCGAGATTGAGCGGACATGTTTCGTTGGCCCGGCCGCCCCGGTGAGGGACCTCATGCCTGCCAATTCGAATTGGCGGCCGGTCGCGAGATCGAATGCGCGACCTGGGGTCCGGCCCCAACCGAGGCGCCGACCTTCGTAATTCTGCATGAAGGGCTCGGCTGCGTCGCGCTGTGGCGCAAGTTTCCGGCCGAGCTATCACGACGCACGGGCTGCGGCGTGCTCGCCTATTCGCGAACCGGCTATGGCAAGTCATCTCCGGTCGACCTGCCGAGGCCGATCACCCACATGGCCGATGAGGCCCGCGATGTTCTGCCTCGCCTGATAGAGGCGATCGAACCCGAGACCCTTTTCATTATCGGTCACAGCGACGGCGGCACGGTCGCGGCTCATTATCTCGCCGGCGAGACACATGCCGCCCTCAAGTCCGCCGTACTGATGGCGCCGCACTTCTTCTTCGAGGCATCGAACGCCGCGACTATCTGCGAAACGCGCGATACCTTCGAAAACGGTAACCTGCGTGCCCGCCTTGCCAAGTATCACGGGGATAACGTCGATTGCGCGTTCTACGGCTGGGCCGATACCTGGCTCGATCCCGCGTTCGAGCAATGGGACATCCGAACCGAGATCAGCCGCTGGCGCCATCCCGGTACTCTACATCCAGGGCCGCGACGATCCCTACGGCTCCGAAGCGCAAGGCGATGCCGTCCGGCTTGGTGCCAAATCACCGGTTGAATTCCTGTGGCTCGACGACTGCGGCCACAGCCCACATCTCGAAAAAAGCGAGGCGACGCTGTCGGCCATCGTGGGTTTTGCGATCGGTGATGTTTCAGGCAAACCCGAATGACGGCTGAAAAGCCGATACCTGTTTGCTGCGCGCCGCGCCTGCCCGAATGAACCGCCAGAGGTCATGAAGTGATGCACATTTATCGCCCGGCGCTTTAGACCTACGTCTGCTCCTCCAACCGGTCTGTTGCCGGCGGCGGCGTGCGGGAGAGCGCGGAGACTTCGGCACGCACTTCCGGCGTCATTTCGATCGATACTGAGGCGAGCGAGGGCTTGAGCTGCTCGAGATTGCGCCGCGCCGATGATCGGGCTGGTAACAGCGGGATGGGCGCCGACCCAGGCGACCGCGAGGCTCACCGGATGGACACCTTTGGCCGTCGCCAGATCGGCGAACGCTGCCCGCCGTCTCGAAGGTGCCCGGCTCACCGTAGCGCTCGTTGTACTTCGGGTTCTGGACCAGTCGGCCTTCGTTGGGCCTGCTATCCGGGCGGTACTTACCGCTCAGAACACCACCGGCAACCGGGCTGTAAGTGATAACGCCAAGATTCTCTGACTCCGCCATCGGCAGGATTTCGGATTCCGCCTGGCGCTTGAGCAGCGAGTACATCGGCTGGATCACGTCGATGCGCGACCAGCCGCGTCGTTCCGCAATACCGAGCGCCTTCGCGATCTGCCAGGCGGCATAGTTGCTGGCGCCGAGATAGAGCACCTTGCCGGACTGGACGACGTGTTCGAGCGCGCGCAGAATTTCCTCGAGCGGCAGGTTGTCGTCGAAATGGTGCAGGAACAGAACATCGAGGCGGTCGGTGCCAATTCGACTGAGGCTTGCCTCGACAGCTCTAACGATGTGACGGCGGCTGGAGCCGCGAGCGTTGATGTCCTTGCCCGTCGCACTGTAGCACTTGGACGTGATGATAAGTTCATCACGGCAACCTGCCATTAGCCGGCCAAGGGTCTCCTCCGACCTGCCGCCGGCATAGCCGTCGGCACAGTCGAAGAAATTGATGCCGGCATCGCGGGCCGCCGCGAACATGCGCGCCGATTCCGACTCGTCGGCATCACCGCCAAACGACATCGTCCCCAGGCACAGCTGAGAGACCTTGATACCGGTCGTGCCCAAAAGGTTGTATTCCATGGACGACTACCCCGGGTTGTTTGTCAGAACGATCGTGCCGGCAGCGCCGAACATCGAGCCGACGCCATGGACGACGGAGATTTCCGCTCCCTCGACCTGAGCATCGGAGACACCGCGCATCTGGCGCATGCCTTCCTGCAGGGCATACATGCCGTACATGCCGGAATGCATGTAGGAGAGCCCGCCGCCGTTAGTGTTGAGCGGCAGCTTGCCGCCCGGCCGCGTGTTGCCCTCGGCGATGAAGGCTCCTGCCTCACCGGGCTTGACGAAGCCCAGATCCTCGAGGCCGTAGATCGGCAGGTGCGCGAAGGCGTCGTAGATCATCAGGTGGTCGACGTCGTCATGTGTGATGCCGGCTTCGGCGAAAGCGTTCTTGCCGGAAACACGGAAAGCACGTGATGACGTAAAGTCCTCCATCTGGCTGATCAGCGGCGTCTCGGCGCTCTCGCCGGTACCGCGAATGTAAACCGGCTTTGTCGGGAAGTCCTTGGCGCGGTCGGCCGAGGTCAGGATCAGGGCACCGCCCCCGTCGGTCACCAGACAGCACATCAGAAGACGGAACGGATAGCAGATCATCTTGGAGTTCAGCACGTCATCGACGGTGATCGGGTCCTTGAATGATGCCCGCTTCTGTTTGCCGGCCCATTCGCGCTGCACGACGGCGACCGATGCCAGCTGTTCCTCGGTGAGGCCGTATTCCTTCATGTAGCGCAACACCGGGATCGTGAACCTGGTCGGCGGGAAGGTGACGCCGTAGGGTTGCTCGAACTGGGTCTGGAACAGCGACGGGAAGATCGCCCGGTTGAGCTGGCCGACCCGGTGGCGGCCGCTTTCGCCGTGCGTGATCAGCACCGTCTTGCACAATCCTGCGTTGATTGCACCGGCGGCATGGCGCACATGCAGCATGAACGAGCAGCCGCCAACGGCGGTGCTGTCGACCCAGTTCGGCGTGATGCCGAGATAGTGCACGACCTCGGTGACGTCATGGCCGGCGGTGGCGACACCGTCGATGTCCTGGATGGTGAGTCCACAGTCGGCGAGCGCGTTCAGGGCGGCATCGGCGTGCAGCGCGATCTGCGACATGTTCGGGATCTTGCCGAGTTCCGTAGTCTCGGCCGCACCGACAATTGCAACGGAATTGGGTTTCATCTGTCGGGCCCTCCTTACGCCTTGGCCGGTTTGAACTGCGGCAGCGTGATCTCGTCGGAAATCTTTTCGAAGGTCACTTCAAGCGGCATATCGAGTTGCAGCGCCTCCGGTGTCGGTTCGCATTCGAGGATGTTGGTCATGATGCGCGGGCCTTCCTCGAGTTCGACGATCGCGACGGCGAACGGCGAGGTGTAGCCGGGGGCGGGCAGGTGATTGATGATGTAGCTATAAAGACGGCCCTTGCCGGATGCCTTGTAGACGTGCACGTCGCGTGAGCCGCATTTCGGGCAGAACTGGCGCGGGGGAAAGTATGTCTTTTCGCAGCTGTTGCAGGCCTGCAGGCGCAGTTCGCCTTCTCTGGCACCGTCCCAGTAGTGTTGCGTTTCCGGTGTCGGCGTCGGGATGATGCGTCCTTGATCTGCCATTTTTATGAGGTCCGTTGTTTTGGCCGGGGTCATGAGCGATGGGCAACCTGCCGGACAGGTCCAACCGGCAGCACCTCGTCACTCTTTTTAGGGCGAGGCCGGTGACATCGCCATCCGTCACTTGTTATTCAACGGCGGACCAGGGCACGTTTCGCGGTCACGCTAGTGATCTGGACCTGACAGTTGATTCCCAACCCCTCCCCAAACTCAGCGTCATCCCGCGCAGGCGGGAACCCAAGCGAGCCGCCGCCTGCACAGAGTTTGCAGTGGTTCACTTGGGTCCCCGCCTGCGCGGGGATGACGGAGTGTTAGGCGGCGAGGCGGGTCCTAACCGTCAGGCTGGGAACACTAGTTGCACCACGATGTTGCCGGCGCCATCAAGAGATGCCTCCCAGCCGGGCGGTACGAGGCAGGTCGCATCGTACTCTTCGACGATCAGCGGACCGCTGCGCCCTCCGCCTATGTCCGAGCGGCGCAGGATCGGCGTTTCATGCCAGCCGTGCTCCCGGCCGAAATAGACCCGCCGGGGCGGACCGGCATCCGGCTCCGGCCGGCTCGGCAGCAAGCGTTCGGGCACACCGCCGGTATCGGCAGTGCTCGCCGCGACGACCTGGATGGACACGAGCTCGACCGGCTCATCAGGGCCGGCCCGATGTCCGTAGACGCGTTCGTGCTCAACGCCGAACGCCTCGGCGATCTGCTCGATGAGTTGCATATCGATGGCGCCGGCCGGTGCCGGCACGACCAACTCGAAGCTCTGGCCCTTGTAGTGCAATGCTGCGGCGCGGCGGACCTGCATCTCGGCGGGCGGGACGCCATCTGCTGCCAGCTGCGCGCGGGCCTGGTCTTCAAGTTCGCCCCAAGCGGCGGCAATCTCTGCCGGATCGCAATCGCGGGTGACGCGGCGCAGTGTCCGCGAATAATGGTGTTCGAGGTTTGCATAGAGCAGGCCGAAGGCGGAAAAGAGCCCCGGTGACGGCGGGATGACAACGCGTGTCATGTCGAGCGTGCGCGCCATCTCGCAGGCAAACAGCGGACCGTTGCCGCCAAAAGCGAACAGCGCAAACGAGCGCGGGTCGCGGCCGCGTTCGCTCGATACGGCGCGGATGGCGCGGATCATGTTCGAAGCAGCAATTCGGAAAGCGCCGTGGGCCGCCTCTTCGATCGCAAGCCCGAGCGGGTCGGCGATCTGGATCTTGAAGGCTTGGCGGGCGCGCTCTGAATCAATCGGCAGAGCGCCGCCAACGAGATGGTGCTGATTGAGATAGCCGAGGACAACGCTCGCATCGGTGACAGTGACAGTCTCGCCACCCTTGGCATAACAGACCGGACCGGGCAACGCGCCGGCCGACTGAGGTCCGACCTGCAGCGCGCCGCCCTGGTCGAGGCGCACCAGTGAGCCGCCGCCGGCACCGACCTCTGCGAGATCAATCGCCGGAACCTTGAGCGCGTAACCGGCGCCTGACAGCAGGCGGGAGCCGATCATGATGCCGGCGCCAACCGCGTATTCCTGCGCGCGCAGCACGTTGCCGTGTTCGACCATCGATGCCTTGGCCGTCGTGCCGCCCATGTCAAAGGTGATGATCCGCTCAAGCGCCTTGGCATTGGCAATCGCCTGTCCACCGACGACACCGCCGGCCGGGCCGGACTCGATAATGTTGATCGGACGCTCGGCTGCCGCCCGGTCCGAGGTCAGCCCGCCGTTCGACTGCATCAGCAGGAGCGGTGCCGGGATGCCGGCCGCATTAAGGCCGAGGCGCAAGGCCTTGAGGTATGTCGCGACAATCGGCATCACGTAGGCGTTGATGACCGTGGTCGACGTGCGTTCGTATTCCTTGATCTCGGGCAGCACCTCGTAGGAGATGCAGTGGACGAGGTCCGGTGCCAGTTCTTCGATGGCGGCCTTGACCTTCAGTTCGTGTGCCGGGTTCGCGAATGAATTGATCAGGCAAACCGCAATTGCCTCGACCCCCTCATCAAGCAGCGCCTGAACCTGGGCCAGTGCATCGGCCATGTCGAGCGGGTGTTCGATCTCGCCCGATGCGCGCACGCGTTCCTTGACGGTTCGGCGCAAATAGCGCTCGACCAGTGGCGGCGGCTTTTCCCAGGCGATGTCGTAGAGCCGCGGCATCCTGAGCGTGCGCAGTTCGAGCACGTCTCGAAAACCTGCCGTCGTGATCAGGCCGACGCGCGCACCTTTGGCCTCGAGGATGGCGTTCGAGGCAACCGTCGTGCCGTGCCGGATCTGGTCAATGTCGGCGCCGACAAGACCGGTCTCGCGGAACACCTCATCGAGACCGTCGACGATGGCGCGGGCATAGTCGCCGGTGCTGGACGAGATTTTCTTGGTGTGGATCACCCCATCGTCGCCGAGCAGGACGATGTCTGTGAATGTGCCGCCGATGTCGACACCGATGCGGTAGGAACTTCTGTCAGACATTATTGAAGGGCTCGCTATTCGCCAGCGTCGGATTGGAGCATCTCCGGCAGAGTGCCGCGGTCGACCTTGGGTGGTTCGGCCCAGCCCCGGTTGCGCCTGAGTTCTTCACGTTTTCTGGACGTCGCGTCACTGTTCACCTGCCAGGACCCCGTATCGATGATCACGCCGTAATCCCGTTCGGCACTGGCGGCGGAAACGAACTCGTTGCGGACATCCCGGAGAACGGCTTCAGGATCGCGCTCGAGGGGATCGCCCCAACCGCCGCCACCGGCGTGGATATGGCGGAACACATCGCCTTTGCGGAACTGCATGGTCGGTTTCGAGATCAGGGGCTGCTTGTCGCCGTCGGGATCGAGCCAGTTCTCCGAAGGCGCACCGGCGCTGCCTCCGTAAAGGCCGAACGGTTGGACGGCGCTGCGGTCGGCACGCACACTCAGCATCGCCTCATCGGCCTCGAGGCGATAGTCGCGGCGGAAGGGGACGCCACCGCGATATTTGCCGGGACCTGCCCGGTCGGGTTCGAACTCGTAGGACAGGATCGATATCGGCTGCTCGGCTTCCGTCACTTCGACGGAGGGCAGCGCCATGTTGGCGAACATGTGGCTGTTGCCGCTGAGCCCGTCGGCCCAGGGCCGCGCTCCCCAGGCACCGCAGGTGAAATCGACATAGACGAAGGGGTTGCGGGCGCGGTCATAGCCGCCGATCGAGATGCCGGTGTTGCCGCCGTCGCCGGCAGCCTTGACCTTGTCGGGCAGCATCATGGCGAGCGCACCGAACATACAGTCGACCATGCGGAAGCCGGTGAGCCCGCGAGCCGCGCAGGCGGCGGGCAGCAGACCGTTGCCGACCGTGCCTTCAGGGCAGATCACCTCGATGGCGCGAAACACGCCTTCGTTGTTCGGAATGTTCTGCGGCAGCACGGAACGGATGCCGGTGTAGGCTGCCGACTTCGTATACGAGAGCGTGTTGTTTATCGCACCACGCACCTGCGGACTGGTGCCGGTCCAGTCGACCAGCATGCTGTCACCGGTCTTGCGTATTGTGACGAACAGGCGGATCGGCTGGCCGACGTCGATGCCGTCATCGTCGATCCAATCCTCGAAGCTCCATTCACCATCGGGCAATTCGCGCAGCGCCGCACGGGTCAGCCGTTCGGCATAGTCGATGGTCTCATCGAGCATCGCCTTGGTCTCGGCGGGGCCGTAGCGTTCGACGAGTTCAGCGAACTGTTTCTCCGCGATGTGGCAGGCTGCAAGCTGCGCGCGCAGGTCGCCCTGGACGAGGACCGGAACACGAACGTTCTTCTCGATGAAGGTCATGATGGTCTGGTTGAGGACGCCGGCATCGTAAAGCTTCATCGGTGCGATGCGCAGGCCTTCCGCGTAGATCTCCGTCGAATCGGAGGCGTTCGAGCCCGCGACGCGGCCGCCAACATCGGTGTGATGGCAGACCGTGCAGGCAAAGGCGAGGCGCTCGCGTTCGTGGAACAGCGGCTTCATCACGAAGATGTCGGGCAGGTGCATGCCGCCATCAAACGGGTCGTTCATGATGAAGATATCGCCGGGCCGGATGTCGCCTTCGAAGTGGTTCATGATCGACTGCATGGCCGTCGGCACCGAGCCAAGGTGCCCGGGCAGCGTCAGGCCCTGGGCCGCGAGACGGCCGTCGCCATCGGCAAAGCCGGTCGAATAGTCCATGTTGTCCTTGAGCACGGCTGAATAGGTCGTGCGGAACACGGTCAGCGCCATTTCATCGGCAATCGAAAAGATCGCGTTCTTGAACAGCTCGAAGGTAATGGGATCGATATTGCGTTCGCTCATGCTGGCTCATCTCGGTCGTCGCCATGCCCGTCTGGCACGGTTCAATGCACGGCGCATCGTTCGGGCGCCGTGACGTTAAGCGCCCGAGACAACATTTGCCAGCTTTGGATGATTCGTCCAGTTTAGTTCGGCTTGTCCGGCCCCAGCGACCAGGCGGGCAGAATGTCGGCCTCGACCTCGAGCTTGCCGGACTTGGCAAACTCGAATTGGAGGGTGAGCTTCGTGCCTTCCTTGAGCTGCCGACGTAGACCGATCAGCATGAGATGCAGCCCGCCAGGCTTGAACTTGACGGTTTCACCGGCCGGTATCTCGACGCTGTCGAGCTTGGCCATGCTCATCTGCCCGCCGCTCATCATGTGGCCGTGAACTTCGACCAGTTCGGCTGCAGGGCTGGAGACGCCGATCAGCCGGTCGACGGCGCCCTTTGCTGCTGTGAGCGTGACGTAGGCGGCGCCCATCTTGATTGTCGCCGGCGTTGCGCGAGACCATGCGTGAGTTGCACTCACCGGTTTGGCCTGATTGTCTGCCCACACGGGCGCTACCATTGCCACGCCAGTCATCAGTGCAGCAGCTAAAGACCTACTCATCCAGCCCATTCTTGATCCTTCAATTTATCCGCGGCAATACGCTCGAGGCTCCACCTGGCCGCCAAAATCTACGCCGGCCAATGCCACTGCCGCCCGGAGGTCGGCGGCCGACGTTCTGACGTCCATAAGCAAAGCCGGCAGGCGAAGGGGCAATCTCCTCGAAAGCAACCTGCATGGTCCCGAACAGATCCCCGGTATTGGGGAAGCATGGCTTGCTAACGCCGGCTAACCCCATAATTCCCGTTGCAGGCAGCAGCCGGACGATGTCCTTCGCGGTGAAGTCGTTGGGATCATCCGGCTTCCGGCGAACGGCCACATGACCGTCCGCGAAGGGCAGCGAGGGATGATCGAAAATGCCGGCATGGCAGGCAACACGCCTGTCGGTCAGCGACTTCAGAAAGGCAACCAGAGCGGCCTTTTCCTCCGCCGTCAGGCCGATTGGCTGAACATCCGGATCGAAGTTCGAGCATTCCTTCGTGAACGGTCGGGCATTGGCGGGATCGAGACCCGTCGTGTCGCAGTCGCCAACGATCTTTCGGCGCCCGCCGCGGTCGTAGAATTCGACGACCTGTTCGAGTGAGGCCAGCCCGCCGTTGTGCATATAGGGCGGGGTCAGGGCGACATTGCGCAGGATCGGCGTTTTGAAGGCACCTTCCACCGCATCGCGCCTGGCGGTTCCCCGGTCGACGAGGGGGCGCGAGAACGACAGCGGATTGCCCCAGGGATCGTTACCGCCAACGCCGCGGTCTTCCGCGGTCGGACGCACGCCGATGTTGTAAAACCCCTCATCGTAGATCGCGATTCCGCCGTCGCCCATGCGCATGCTCTCGATGAACGATCCCGGACCTTCGTCATCGTCGTCGGGCTGTTCGGAAGTTGCGCCGCTCAGCAGCGGACCGGAATGGCAGTCCGCGCACTTGCCCTTGTCGATGAACACGTCCATCCCGAGCCTTGCCTGCGGCGTCAGCTGGCCTAGGTCGAAGGCTGAACGGTTGGAGATCAACAGGCGCTCGTACTCCATGATCGCCAACCCCCAGAACAGCGAGAAATTGTGCTCCATCTGGGTGTAGCCATCGACGTTGTCCCGGACGACGCTGCCGTCCTCGTTGATCGTGAACTTGCCCTTGGTCGACCAGAGGTAACCCTTGAAGGCCCTCTTGATCAGAGCTTCGTAGGTTGTTGGCAGACCCTTGCGACCCAGTCGGCTTGGCGCCAGTCCCCTGGTCCGGGAAAACAATGAATCTCGGGGATGCACTTCCTGTTCGGCAAGCGGCTTGATCGGGATGAGCTTGCGTCCGATGTCGGCGAAGGTGCGGCCCTCGCACGACATCTCGAACGAACTGAGAGGCGGTCCGACAGCCTGCGAGGCGAGGCTCGCATTGGCGATCTCGACCTGCTCCAGGATGGCGTCGTTGCCCTGCCTGACCAGAATGCCGGCATCAGCACGCGCTGCGTTGGTCTGGGCGCCGAACGGATCGACACCGTTGAAGATGGCGCGCGCCCGGCCATCCCAGAACTGCCTGTGATTGAAGGCTGCGTTGACGACGGACGGCGTCTGGCGCGGTTCGACCTTGCGAAACATGAGAGCGCCGCCGGGGTGAAACGGATTGCCCGCCTCAGGCGTACGATTGCAGAACTCGGAACCGCCCGGAGAGGGCGGCCGGCGCCGCCGGAAAGTACCGTGGCCGCTGAACGCACGGATCACCGGCCGCTGCCTGAGCGTCTGCGGAGCCGAGATGAAAACGCCGGCGAATGTGCCTTGCGACGACATGCGGTCATTCTTCTCGGCGAGGTCCTGCATGAAGGGGAATTCGCCTGCAGTTGCCACCTTGTTGGGACCAGTCGTGTCGTTTGAGGTTACGAACGAGGGATCAAAAGCCTGGTTGGCAATATCGCCACCACCGGGATTGACCTGATTTCGCAACCGAATATCGGCGCCGGCATGGAAGTGGCAGCTGGCGCAGGCCTGACCGTCGCTGCCTGCCTTGATGTCCCAGAACAGCGCCTTGCCGAGCTGGGCTGCGGCAAGCGAACTTGTGATGAAATTCCCGGTGTCTGCTGGGGGTGGTTGCAAGTCCCCCAAGGGGCCAATTGGCAACTCTTCCTGTTGTGCGATTACTGCACTTGCCCCGGTCACGGCTGCGAGACCGGCAAGCAAGACTGCCCTGCTTACTCTCATCATTGTCTCCATCCTCGCGCTTAGTGCACCCTATCGCGGTGGAGACATGCCGCCCATTGCACGGTCGGTTATCCATTAATTGATACGTCTGCATTGGACGTTGCCAAAGACACGCTCAAGCAGCGACCGAGTGGCGGCGCGTTGCCGCCACTCGGTATCTTGTATCACTTAGTCGCCTAAGGCTGCCTGTGCCCCTCAATTGAGCGGCGGCGGCTGCGGCGCGTATGAGAAGCCGGCCGGGGCCGGGGCAACCGCCTGGAAGACGGTCTGCATTTCGCCGAACAGGTTGCCGGTGTTGGGGAAGCACGGCTTGCCAATGCCATCCAACCCCGCCTCACCCGTTGCCGGCAACTCGCGAACGACGTCCTTGGCCGAGAAGTCGTTCGGATCGGCAGGGTTCGCCCGCACGGCTTCATGGCCGTCCGTCAAGGGCAGCGACGGATGATCGAAGATGCCAGAATGACAGGCGACACGATCGTCGGTCAGCGCCTTCAGGAAGGCGACCAGCCCAGCCTTCTCGTCGTCCTCGAGGTTAAGTGACAGCACGTCCGGATCGAAGTTCGAGCACTCCTTCGTGCCAACAGTGGCGTTGGCCGGATCGAGACCGGTGGTATCGCAGTCACCGACGACCACTCTGTGTCCGCCCCGGTCGTAGAAGTCGACGACCTCCTCAAGCGAGGCAAGCCCACCATTGTGCATGTAGGGCGGTGTCAGGGCGACGTTTCTCAGGATCGGCGTTTTGAAGGCGCCTTCTACTGCGTCGCGGTTTGCCGGATTAGTGATGGACCGGGTTAACGATAGCGGATTGCCCCACGGATCGTTACCGCCGACGCCACGGTCTTCGACCGTTGGCCGCACACCGATGTTATAGAAGCCGGCGTCGTAGATTGCATTCCTACCGTCACCCATTGTCATGCTTTCGATGAATGGTGCCGGCGGTGGCACATTCTCCGGCGGCTGTATGGTAGTTGCGCCACTCAGCAGGGGACCGGAATGACAATCTGCACACCGACCCTTGTTGATGAACACATCCATGCCGAGCGTTTCCTGAGCATTCAGGTCACCGCGGTCAAATTTCGTATCGTTGGAGATGAGCAGGCGCTCGTACTCCTGAATCGCTAAGCCCCAGAACAGCGAGAAATTGTGCTCCATCTGGGTGTAGCCATTGACCTCGTCCTCGACGACACTGCCGTCAGGGTTGATCGTGAACTTGCCTTCCGCCGACCACAGTCGGCCGGAAAATGCTCGTCTAATCAATGCCTCGTAGGTCGTCGTCAGGCCCTTGGTGCCAGGGTCTCTGGGAACGAGACTGCGGCGCTGGCTGAACAGCGAATCGTCTCGATGGACGTTCTGCTCCGAGAGCGGCACCATCGGAATGAGCTTGCGCCCGATATCCGCGAAAATGCGTCCCTCGCATGACATCTCGAACGAACTCAATGGCGGCCCGACGGCCTGCGAAGCGAGGCTTGCATTGGCAATCTCGACGTGTTGCAAAACGACGCTGTCTTCGTCTTCGTCAAAGAAAAGAATGCCGGAGTCAGCTCGCGCGGCATTGGTCTCGGCACCGAAGGGATCGACGCCGTTGAAGACGGAGCGCGCCCGCCCATCCCAGAACTGCCGGTGATTGAAGGCGGCGTTGATGACCGACGGTGTCTGGCGCGGTTCGACCTTGCGGAACATGATGGCGCCGCCGGGATGGAACGGATTGCCCTCCTCTGGCGTGCGTACGCAGTTCTCGGCCGTTCCCGGAAGTGCGGCGCTTGGTTCTGCAGCTGCCTGGGCGGCAACAGGCCTGCGGCCGCGGAACTTGCCGATCGCCGCTGGCTGTGTGAGCGTCTGCGAACCGCCAACAAAGAGTCCGGCAAAACTGCCTTGCGACGACATGCGGTCGTTCTTTTCTCTGTCAACCTGCGTATTCGGGGACACTCCAAGTACCTGCGTAAACGGAAACTCTCCTGCAGTTGCCACCTTGTTGGGCCCCGTCGTGTCGTTGGAGACGTCGAACGACTGATCAAAAACCTGGTTGACGAGATCCGGGCCGCCCGGATTGACCTGGTTGCGCAGGCGGATGTCGGCACCGGCATGGAAATGACAGCTCGCACAGGCCTGGCCGTCGCTGCCCGCCTTGATGTCCCAGAACAGGGCCTTGCCGAGCTGAGCGGCAGCAAGTGGATTTGCGATAAAGCGCCTGGTATCCGCCTCGGGTGGCTGGACGTCGCCCAGCGGGAAGATCGGTGGTGCTTCCTGCGCAATCGTTGCGGCGACACCAATGGCGGCCGCAAAACCGGCAACCAAGGTTGCCATTCTTATCGGTCTCATCTTCTGAGTTCTCTTTCCCTGGAGTTTCCTCAGTTGAGACAATTTGCTGGCGGTTGGACCAGTCAGCCGCCCTTTCCTTGTCCCTTGCTCTTGTCGTTGTGCGCTTTTGTGCTTGCGGAACGGGTCCGCAATTCAATGTAGGTCAACAAGTCGGCGGCATCGTTTTTCGTGATGCCGAGGTAGGGCATCATAGTGCCGGGGTATTGCTTCTTGAGAGTCATGGCGATCGGATCGCCGCGGTTGCGCATCTGGTCGGGATGCATGATGAAGTTCACCAGCCACTCGCGGTTACGCCTTGCCGAGATGCCGACGAGATCAGGCCCGACCTTCCGGCCCTTGCCGATGGTGTGACAGGACGCACAGGCCTTCTGGAACAGCGCCTGGCCCGTCTGTTTCCTGTGAGCAAGACTTATCCGTCTGGCGCCTGCGTTGTAGTTGGAGACGATACGCCTTCGCTTCCTCGTACTCTTGCGCACCCACTGATGGTCCATGGATCGGATGGCGAGTACGGCGCGATCGAAGTCGTCGAATGCAGACGTGCGCCGCCAGGTGCCCTTGTGATCGTTGCCGATCACCATGTCGGTGCGATGCTCGGCAAGTGAGCGGCTGCGTTCGCCGAGCTTGTAGCGGATTTCGGCCAGCTCTCGGGGGTTGCCCGTAATGAACAGCCAGCCCGGGCCGATGCCGTAGGCCTCCGCGTGCTCTTTCATCTTCTCAGGCGTGTCCCGCTCGGGATCGAGCGACACGGAATAGATGAAATAGCGCTTGCCGACCGCGTCACCGAGCCGGCGCTGAATTTCTGCCATACGCGCCGTCATCAGTGGGCAGGTGTCGGCGCAGGTCGTGTAGATGAAGTTGATGATGACGATCTTGTTTTCGACGAGGTCTTTGTAGAAGCGGACCTTCTTGCCCTCGTGCGTGGTCACAACGTAGTCGGGGAAGTACTTCGGACCCCACTTGGCACCGGGTGGCGCTGCCGCGGCCGGGTCGACATTGGAACCTGCCAAAAGGGCAATGACGACACCTGCAAAGATGGCAAAGTTCGTTATCAAGCACTTGGACTTGGACAAATCAAACTCCGAGTGTTCGCGCAAAGGCGCGCTGGCATACGTGCGGTTATGGTTCGTCGAAATGGGAGGAATCCAGTTTCTTCTGCGATCGGCGTTACCAAACTGAAGAGTAACGCCAAGTCCGCTGCCCACGTATCGGCCACAGAAGCAGGCGAGACCGGCATTTGCCGCCGCCGATCTCGCTTGCTTTCGGATGGTCGCGCGTGACGACTAGGCGCCCTGGCCTCCGCCTTGGCCGCCACCTCGACCGCGGCCCCGTCCAGGTCGGTCGTCACCTGGTTGCGGGAAGAACTCCGGATTGGCCGGGTCACCCTCCGGCAGCACCTCCGGCTGCAGGTAGACCACACCTTCCGCCGTTGGGTTCGGCGTCGGAATGATCGAGATGTGGGTCTGGCTCGCAGCCGGGTTGTCCGGGTCGGTAAGGATGTCGTAACGCATCAGCATCGCGAAATCCTCGTGCACCGTGTTGTGGCAGTGGTTCACGTAGGCACCGCCAAACTCGCCGAAGTTGACCTGGAACTTCACGCCTCTCTCGCCACTCGTACCCAGTCTCCAGACGTCCTTGCGGGCGCCAAGCTCGGTATTCGAGATCGGATCGCCGAGCCGCGAGATCGTGACACCTTCCTCGAAGTGAAGGTGGATCGGATGATCCCAGCCGCCGCCGCCGTTGATATACGTCCAGTGCTCGACTTCGCCCGGTTTCGGAACGAGCATCGAAACGCGGTTGGCGTTGAGCGAATGGGCTTCTTCGCCGTTGACGCGAACCGTCCAGGGGAAGTTCTCCTTCGGCTCGCCGGTTAGGTCGCCGCACTCAGGAATGCACAAGCCGTCCGGCGTGTCGCGCGAGTCACCGCCACCGCGCGTCCATTCGATGACACGCTCGCGAACCGGCGTGACGATCGGGATCTGCTCGGTGAGCTGATTGGGCACCTGGCTCGGATCCGGATCGCCGGCGCGGTGAATGACGCCTGGAACGTCGACGCTTTCCACTTGATCGACCACGCGGAATTCCATGACGGCGCAGACAGCCGGGTCCGAAGAATTCCCGGCCAGGGCATCCGCCAACGGCACTGCACGGTCGGGGCCGCGCCCGTTCGAGAATTCGAGCCGGTTGACGAGATAGACCCTCTCGCCCGGACGGAAGCGCGAGAAGTCGAGGATGACGTCGAAGCGCTCGGCAGGGCCTTGCTGATCGAGGTTCCTCCGGCGCACCGGGCGCTCCAGGAAGTTACCGTCGTTGGCGATCACGTCCACCGGCACCTCACGGCCGCGTTCGTCCGCAAAGGTGAACTGGTAGAAGCGCGACATGTTGGCGGGGAGCAGGCGGAGACGATACTTCCTCGGAATCACCTCCGTGAACGGGCGGTAGGCGAAATTGACGTGGACAAGATCGCCAAGGAATCCGTCGGTGTCGAAGATGTCGAAGAAGTATTGGCCGTCCGGATCGGTGGCGTAGTCGCCGATCAGAAGGTTGAGGTCGAAGTCGATGTTGCCCCACGGCAGGAGCGAGCCGCTCGGCAAGCGCAGGTTGACACCGTCGTCCAGGCTCTCGTGGCCGCGATCGGGACCGCTGTAGTAGTTCAGCATCAAGGCATGGCCCTTGTACACGTTCTCCGCTGTGAAGAAGAAGCGATGATCGTGTGCCCACAGTGTGCCCTGGATTTCGCGGAAGTCGCCCGGCACATTTATAAGACCCGTTCCATCGTCCGGACCCGATGCACGTGGATCGGTGGCGGCCGTGTTGATGATGTCGCGACGTGCCAGCATGGTGCCCCAGTGATAGTCGTAGAACTGACCGGGGAACTGGTGTGCGTTCGCAGCGCCATCGCTGGAGCCACCGTTGTGCGCATTGTGGTTGTGGGTTGAGTGTTCGTTGCGGCCGAAACCATTGTTTTCGTGCGGATCGACCGGGCAGTCGTTGTGGACGCGGACAATCGCCGGCTCGCCGTAGCGCATCTTGATGAGCGGTGGCGGCAGCACACCACGTCCGCTAACGCCTGTAGCGACCTTCTGAGCCCAGCCACCAGACGGACCGAACGACCAAACAGAGTTGGCATCCTGTGCCGGCATATTCGGATGGAAGCCGATGCCGGGTACGAGTTGGCCAAGCGACAGATTGAAGCCGACCTTCGGGAACAGTTCCTCCCAACGCTGATGCGCGAAGAATTCGCCCGGCGGGCGGCCTTCCATCGGGCCGATGCCGGTGCGCGGGTTCGCGAACGGGTTGCCGCCACCAGGTAGGCCGTTCTGCTGCACGTTTGAGAAATCCGTGTGCCACGAGAGACGCTTGGAATTGACCGTCTCTTCGCCCGAACCGGCCGGCCACTGCGCTTCCAGCGATCCGGCGACGTTCACCTGCGTGAGCGGCTTCGGCTCCTGCAGCAACAGCCGCGTCATCGGCTGGGTAAAGGGCTGGGCACCAAACAGCGGGGAGGGTGGTGTGCCGGTCGGAACTTCTGCAAAGGCGCTTCTCGCGAAGGGGCTCAGCCCGTTCTTGAGGGCAAGGGCACCGGTTGTCGTGAAGATGCCCCACTTGAACAAATCACGCTTTGTGATCTGCCCTGTCGACAGCGCCCGGACGATCTCCGCGCGGTTGTTACGTGCGTTTTGTGCTTCGCGCAGCCGACGCTTGGAAGCCCCTTTGCCTAGATACATACTTGCTCTCCCTGATTGACTTACGAGTGGTTGGCAACACCCTCAAAGCCCCGAGGCATCGATGTGAGCAGCGGACTTAATTGGTTTGCCGCCAGTCCGCATTTCGACATCGATGCACTCGTCCCAATCGCGCTTCCTGTGATCCGAAACAAGCCTTCACACAAATTTTACGATAACAGAATCCAAAAGTCGCGCTTTGACTTTTGTCAAGAATTGACACATCCAATTGCATGTTCATCTGCATGTCGACAGTTGATCAGTCGACGTATCGCCCCCAATGTTATTGGAATTTATTTGTAGATTCGGCTCGCATTGCGCAATTAACTACTTTGCAAATTTTTGTGGACCCGGTCCAAAAACGGGACATTCTTCCGTTCACTCTCAGGCAAAGCCCCGCTGGAAATTCAACGCAGCAGAAAGCATCGCGGAACTTTCACTTAGTGCGGCTCCATTGATTGGAATTTGCACATTTGCAAGAGCATCAAATTGCGTCTTGGAATGTCACGATCCGGTTTGCCGACTAACCGTTCCTTAACCTTAATCTCCGAAAGATTGCGATCTGTTGAAGTGTAATGTGACCAGTAGAGAGGAAGTGCCTGCGCCCAGTAGCACGCGTAAAAGCGCGAACAGCCAATCCTTCTTGCAAGGTCGATGCGGGGGCAAATGCGGCAGATTTCATTCGATATCGGAAAATCGACGAGATGGCTCGCGCTCTCGTGCTTGAGTACGGTCTGCTTTACGTTGTCCGCTTGCGGAACAAGTCACAAAACCGGTCACGAAAACAGCCCGAGCCTGTTCGAGCAGATGGCCAAGTCAGTCGCCGGACCCGACAGACCGTCGGGCACCGGCTTTCAGCGCGCGAGCTATCGGCCTGACCAGCACACATCGCCCAAGTATCAGAGTTTTCCCGGCAGCGACCAAATCGGCCGGCGTCGGTTTACGGGGCAAGGCGCACGGCAGGTCGGGAACGATTTCGAGCTTAATTTCAACGATGTTGATCTGGCAAAGGTCGCCGAAGCGATCATGCGGGACACGTTGAAGCTCTCGTATACGTTCGACCCCCGCCTCAAAGGTCAGGTGACCTTGTCGACCAGCGGGCCTGTCTCGCGCGAGGAATTGCTGGCGATCTTCGAATCGCTGCTGCAGATGAACCGCGCAACGATGGTTAAATCCGGCAATCACTACTCGATTACCGCACTTTCCGCGGCCCAGGCGAACACGGCGACAAGCTTCGACTATGCGTCGGAAGCGCGGGCGATTGGGCCCGGCTACGGCGTGACCTTCCTGCCGCTGCGCCACGTCTCTTCAGACACGATGCTGCGCATGCTCGGAACCTTCGTCGCCCGGACCGGTGCGCTGCGCGCGGAAGCTAACAGGAATCTGCTGATCATTCGCGGCACGGGCTCCGAGCGCGCCTCCCTGGTCGACGTCGCCTCGAGTTTCGACGTCGACTGGCTGCGCGGCCAATCGGTCGGTATCTATCGCCTCGACAATGCGACGCCGGGCGAAGTGATCGGCGAACTCAACCAGATCATGCGTACCGGCCAGGGCGGCCTCGGGCGTGGACTGGTCCGCTTCCAGCCGATCGACCGGCTGAGTGCAATCCTTGCGATCACGTCGCAATCATCGGTACTGCGCACGGTCGAAACGTGGGTCAGACGGCTCGACCGCACGGATCCGGCCGCAATGGGCATGTACGTCTATCAGGTCGAGAACGGGCGGGCGAAAAATCTGGCAACGCTCTTGAGCGGCATGTTCGGCGCCGGTGAGACAGGCACGTCGACGACAGTCGCGACCGATACGGTCGCGCCGTCGTTCAAACCAAGCATCATGGTTAGCGCAACGCCCGGGGCATCCACCAGTTCGAGCGAAGCTGCCGGCTCGGGCCAATCCGCGTCCGCCACGCCGCGGTTGGCTGGGGCATCGAGCAGCTTCGACCAGGGCCAGAGCGCGTCCGGCAGCGATCCCTTCTCCACGACAACGACGCCTGCAACGCCCGGGCCGACGGGCGTGCTGATTACGGCTGATGAAGTCAACAACCGCCTGTTCATCCGGGCCAACGGTCGCGACTATCGCAAGATCCTGGAAATGCTCCGCCGCGTCGACAAACCGTCCAAGCAGGTGCTGATCAATGCCACGCTGGCCGAGGTCACACTGAACGGCAATCTGCGCTACGGCGTACAACTCTTCTTGAAAAAGCAAGGCCTTGGCGTGTTCGGATTCTCGAACGGCCAATCCACGAATATCCAACCGAACCTGCCGGGCATGAACCTTATTTTCCCGAGCACGATTGGCCCCAAGGTCATTCTCGATGCCCTCTCATCGAAGACGGACGTCCGCCTGGTCTCTTCGCCTTCGGTGGTTGCCGTCAACAACCAGACGGCGACGCTGCAGGTCGGCGACGACGTGCCGGTGGTCATCGGACGCTCGCAAAGCGTGGCGAACCCAGACGCTGCGATCGTCAACGACATCCAGTACCGCAAGACCGGCGTCATCCTAAACGTCACGCCGAATATCAGCTCCGATGGCCTGGTGACGCTCGACGTCGAACAGGAAATAAGCAACGTCGTGCAGACGCAGGCCGTCGGCGACAGCTCTAGCAGCATCACGCCGACCATCTCGCAACGGCGTGTGGCCAGCCGGATCGCAGTCTACAGCGGCCAGATGGTCGTGCTCGGCGGCTTGATGAGCGAGCGCAAGGAAAGCGCCAAAAACCGGGTACCGGTCGTCGAGCGGGTTCCGTTTCTGGGCGATGTGGTCGGCAAGACCGATACCGATTCCGTGCGCACCGAGCTTGTCATCTTCATCCAGCCGCACGTGATCAACGATCCCGCCGATGCATCGCATGTCGCAAACGAAGTCAAAAAGCGGCTGCTGGCCCTGGCACCTGCATACGACCGCCGCGAGCGACACGATCTGCACCGGCCGACAGAGCCGAGCGAAGCCTCGAAGTGGCGTCCGTCTGTTCGCTTCAAATAGCGAGCAGACAAGCCGGCCTTGGCGGGGGCGAGATATTGTTTGCGGTGTTTCCGCGCAGACCGGCAACCACAATGTCGGGCGTACGTAGGTTAACCTGATCTAGATCAGATTATTGCGATTGCACGCACGGCAGCGAGCTACAATCTCGAGCACCGACGCTGCCGCCGAGTTGAATTCAGATCCAGGCGAAAGGCTGGGCGCACACGAATGATCGTGCGTCGTGTCTGGACGATGCGCCGGCGGTACGGCTCATCGGTCCGCCCTGCTATTGATTCCCATCAACCTCATTCATACTTTTCAGAGTGGATCTCTCGCAGTTCGACGAGGGTCGCGCTATCATTTGCCCTTGCTTTTCCCGTCTCGGTGCGGGCAGCGAGTACTGAAAGCGAACTCCAGCGTTAATCGTTCGAAATGGTGAGACATGGAAGGGCTTGAGCGGTTCCTGCTCGACAACGGCGTTGTCAGTCGAGAAGACGTGCACAAGGCCAAGTGTCTGGCTGAAGGTTCCGGTGCGCCTTTCATCGGCGCGCTACGCCAGGTCACATCCCTTGACGGTGGCGATCTGACCGAAACGCTTGCCGGCTTCTACGATGTGACCAAAGTCGGCGCCGCCGACTTCCCAGAGCAGTTGCCGGAAGCCGAACGACTCACGCTTACCTTCCTTCGCGCCCACACCATCCTGCCGCTGTCCGTGACCGATGAAAAGATCGTCCTCGCGATGGCCGATCCGGGGGACGGCTATGCATGCGATGCGGTGAAGCTGGCGACCGGCCGCGATGTCGTCGTGCGAATTGCCGACAGTGAAGAGATCGAAGCGGCACTCGAGCGTGCGACACGCGCCACCGAAGCATCGGCGCGCGAGGCTGAAACCGCACCCAGAGCTTCCGATGTCGACGAAGTGCAGCAACTCAAGGACCTGGCCTTGGGCACGCCGGTCGTGCGCCTGGTCAACCAGCTGTTCGAGGATGCGATCCGCACGCGTGCCACCGACATTCACATCGACCCGTTTGACGGACACCTGAAGGTGCGTTTCCGGAATGACGGCGTGATGCGAACGGTCAGTTCACCGCCCGTAGGCATGGCCAAGGCAATCGCTTCGCGGATCAAGATCCTCGCCGGCCTCAATGTCGCCGAACGCCGGTTGCCGCAGGACGGGCGCATGCGCATTCGGATGGGCGGCAGGCTGCTCGACATGCGGGTCGCAACCATGCCGACCATTCACGGCGAGTCGGTCTCGATCCGGCTGTTGGACAATGTCCGCCGGGCGCTCGACCTCGACCGGCTCGGCTTCGATGGCGACGACCAAAAGCGCCTGATCTCACAGATCGCGGCGCCACACGGCATGCTGGTGGTGACCGGCCCGACTGGCAGCGGCAAGACGACGACACTGGCCACACTGCTGTCCCGCCTGAATGATGATCGACGCAACATCCTGACGATCGAGGATCCGATCGAATACGAGATCGACGGTATCAACCAGATTCACGCCAAGCCGTCGATCGGATTGACGTTCGCCACAGCGCTGCGTTCCTTCCTGCGTCACGACCCCGACGTCATCATGGTCGGTGAAATGCGTGACGGTGAGACGGCGGGCATCGGCGTGCACGCCGCCCTGACCGGCCACCTGGTGCTGACGACGCTGCACACCAATACCGCGTCCGGCGCAATTCCACGGCTGCTGGACATGGGAGTCGACGGCTATCTGCTCGCTTCCTCACTGCGCTGCGTGGTGGCCCAGCGCCTGGTGCGCAAGCTTTGTTCCGCCTGCAAGGTAGAACACAACGACATGCCGCAGCTGCCCAAGAAGCTGCTCAAAGTGCTCAAGGGCCGCGCCAACGGCCACTTCCAGCTCTGGACCTCGACCGGCTGCGATCGCTGCTATGGAACCGGCTACGCCGACCGCATGGTGATCTGCGAAGTACTTGAGTTGAATGGCGAAATAGCCGACATGGTGCATCGCAATGCGTCCGTTTCCGAACTCGAGGAGGCGGCACGGAGGAACGGAATGACGACCATGCTGGAAGACGGTTTTTCGAAATGCCTGGCAGGTGAGACCACGACGGACGAGGTCTTGCGCGTGGCACTCGGGCTTTAAGCGTGACACGGGCGATGACGCCCCACGCGGTTGTGCGAAGGGCGGGCTGAATGCCTGAATTTACATATACCGCCATGCGCCGGACCGGCGAACGGTTCACGGGCAGGATGGAGGCAGCCGACCGCAGCTTCGTTCTGAACGAACTGCGCACGTCGGGACATTTTCCTGTCGACGTGAGGCCGAGCACGGCGGGCCCAGCGGGCGGTACGTTCTCGAATTTCAATCCGTTTGCACGCCGCCTCTCGCATGCACAGATTACGCTGCTAACGCGCGAGCTTGCCATGCTCTTGAAAGCCGGGCTGACGCTGGATCAGGCTCTCGGCGTGCTTGCCAAGGTCACGACATCTGCCAAGCTTCAGCAATTGGCTGCCTCGCTGCGTAGGCGCCTTGGCGAAGGCAAGAGTTTTTACAGCGCACTCGACGAACAGGATGGCTTGTTTCCGCCGGCATACATCAACATGGTTCGCGTCGGCGAAGCGAGCGGAACGCTTGAACAAGTTCTCGAGCGCATCGCGAGTGCGCGCGAATGGGAACACAATCTGCGATCCAAGATCCTGTCCGCGATCATCTATCCGGGCTTTCTGGTACTCACAGCGTTCGGCGCCCTCTTCCTGATCCTCGGCTTTGTCGTACCGCGCTTCAAGTCGATCATCACGACGACGGGAGAGAACATTCCGGAAAGTGCCCGGTTCGTGTTTGCCGCCTCCGACTGGCTGGTTGCCAACGCGAGCGGCTTGGCAATCGGTACCGTGGCGCTTGTCGTCGCCCTGGCGGCACTCCTACGCCAGCCGCTGTTTCGCCGAAAGCTCGCCGACGGCCTCATGAACGTGCCGCTTGTCGGCCATCTCTACAGACTGAACTTCACGGTCCGCTTCTGCCGCAGCCTCGGCACGCTGCTTGAAAACGGTGTCGACCTGCCCGAAGCGCTCGAACTCAGTAAAACGGTGGTTGGCAATCCCGCCGTCGCGCAAGTCGTCAGCAGCGCCATCGAAAGCCTGCGCAAGGGCGACGACTTCACCCAGCCGCTGGCAGATTCGAAACTCTTCTTCCCTGTCGCCGCCTCGCTCTTGAAGGTTGGCATGGAAACCGGCTCACTGGCGCCCAGCACCTTTTACCTGGCAGACATGTTCGAGGAAAAGCTGGAGGTTGCAGTCAAGCGTACGTTCACGATACTCGAGCCGCTCATCATTGTTCTGGTCAGCGCCTTCGTTGCCGGCATAATCATCTCGATTATCGGCGCCATCATCAGCGTCAACGAGATTGCCATCTGAGGGACCGGGTTTCATGCTGGCAGCGGGGATATCGAGCCAAGGCGAGGCGGGGAGCGGTTCCTCGCCGGTTTTCCGTTGGCTGCGCGAACTGGCCGGCCTTGTTCCGGGCACGAGTTCGATGCGGCAGCGGGCGAGACTGATCCTGCTCAAGACGGATGCGGGGCTCGAGGCGCACGTCTCGCTGAAGAAGGCACCCCTCCAACTCGGCGTCATGCAGCCGGACGACACACCGGCGTCGGTTGCCCAACTCAAGGCCGCGATACAAAATTTCCGACGTGCCCGGGCCCATGCCGTTCTGCGCCTGTCGCCCGGCCATGTGCTCCAGCGCAAGCTCAAGTTTCCGAAAGCAGCCCGCGATGTACTAGGCGCCGTCATCGCGAACCAGATGGACCAGATCGCTCCATGGCCGGCCGATGAGACGGTTTTCGGATACGTGATCGTCGATGACGCGTCGGAGGACGGCCAGATCACGGTCGATGTCGTCGCGACCAGCCGTGCGATCATGGACGAAGCGCTCGAGGAGGCTCGCCGGCTGGATGTCGAGCCGAGTGTGATCGACTATGCCGCCGAAGCAGGCGCTCCGCTCGGCATCGTGCTGCAGGCCGACGAGAGTGGCAAAGTTCGGCTTGCGAAGCGTATTGGTTTTCTTCTGGCACTGCTCACAATCGCGGCCGTGGGCGTCGGCGGTTACGGTGTCTACGACCTGTTGGGCCACCGAACGGTGCTGATGAGCGCACAGGCCGAGCTGGGTGAAAAGCGCGCCAAGCTGGCCGAACTCAGAAAACGGCAGGCCGAAAGCATTAGGCTCAACCGGGAAGCAGATAAGCTGGCCCGCAAGAAGGCCGGCCAGCCGGCCGTCATGATCGCGCTGGAAGCGTTGAGCCGGGCGGTGCCGGACAGCGCCTGGCTGACAAACCTCGAAGTGCGCGGCGACGAACTCAGACTAACCGGCAAGGCCAGCAACGCCTCCGGCCTGATCGCAACGCTCGAGAAAGTGCCCCACTTCGAGGACGTGCAGTTTTCCGAACCGACCACACAAAGCGAAAAGGGAGCCAAGGAAGATTTCTCAATCACGGCGAAGATCGTGGCCACGCTCAAATTGGACGACAAGCGATGATGTCTGAGACACGGGTTGGCTCGAAACTGGCAGCGTTCGGACTGCTCCTGGTTTTCCTTGCCGCTCTTGGCGGCCTGGCGATCGTACCTCATTTGGTCGCGCGGGCCATGAAGCAGGAGGCAGCCGCGACGCACGGGCTGGCGCTGGCCCTGGACGATCGGTTGCGCAATCTCGCTCCCGACAATGGTGATGCGGCAGCCCGTTCGCCTGCGCGGCGGCCAGCTGAATTCTTCATTGCCGGCGAAACGAGGGGCATTGCCGCTGCCGAACTGCAAAACCGGCTTACCAAGCTGATCCGGAGCACCGGCGGCGAGGTGAGATCACTGCTCGTTGTGCCTCCCGCCCCTGACGGTGAGCCGAACCTGGTCAGTATCGTGGCAATGGCCAAGGTTAGGGTTAAGGGCTTGAGCGACGTTCTCCATACTATCGAAACATCGACGCCGCTGTTGTTCGTCGACCATATAAGAATTAGCATGATCGAACCGAGCCGACGCGGCAGTGCGCGTGCCGGGCCTGCCTGGCTGGAAATCGAAATGCAGGTCAGCGGCTTTCGGACGGCAGAACAATCGTAGTCAAGGTGCCCATGTCACGCCTTTGGTATTTGGTACTGTTGTGTATTGCTCTTGCGGGTCTGGTCGTGGCCGACAATTGGGACCTCAAGGGAAAGTATCTCGGCGCCTCTGTTACACCGGCAATCAGCCCGGCCCCGAAGCAAGCTGCGGCCCCGGCCCTCGAAGCTGAGCCCCGGCAGGTGGCCGAGCTGGCGGCCGGCGTCAACCCGCTGGCCCATATCGAGCGCGGCCAATTGCACGATATGGAATCGCGACCTCTGTTCGTGCCATCGCGCAAGCAATACAAGCCGCCGGTCAGGAAACCACGCCCAGTGATCGCAAGACCTCCGCCCAAAAAACAGAAGCCGACCATGCCCTACACGTTGAGGGGGGTCATGATCGGTGGTGGGACGCGATTTGCATTGCTCGAGAAACGAGGTGCGCCGCTGCTGACCGCCAAGCAAGGCGACCGGCTGGGGCCGTGGCACGTCAAGAGCGTGCATGGAGACAGCGTAACGCTTTCCGCCGGCGAAGAGACTGTCGATCTGAAGGTCTTCCCGAAGCGCAAATCCAGATAGCGTCTGACGGAAAAACGCTTCCTATTGGGATCGGTCGACGAACATCGTCCGGATCGGCTCCCGCTCAATCGAGAATGAGACCGCACCTCTCGGCGAATTTCGATACCGCCGCGGTCGAACCGTTGAGGGAGATCGCCGTCGTCTTGCCGGCGACGTCCACTTCGGCAAAGGTATCCCCATCACGCAGCGCACGTAGCACGTCGAGGATCGGCGGCGTGCGCCATCGGTCCCGGGTCGATCGGTAGATGATCGCCTTTTCCCTCGAGAACCAGAGCTTGTGGGCCTCTGCCTCTGCGCCCCAATAGTTCATGTCGGGCGGCACCGCCCGCTCGAGGAACTTCTTGAAGACTACCTCGTAGCCTTCTTCAAATTGAAAATTGACCGTGGCGCGTAGACGTTCCGCCATGCCCTCGTGGACCGCTGCGGGAAAGCCGAGCAGCATTCGCGGCCGACTGCCTGCTTGACACTTGAAGGCCAGTTGCAGGTGGTCGAATTTCGGTGCCCGGTAGGAAATCAGAGCGCGTGCCTGCTTGCGCACCGGATCGACCGACGAACGAAACTGCCAGTCGCTGGCCGCCAGCGCAACCGGCGAACTCAAAACTATCAGCAATATCGAGAGCAGGACGCGCATCGCATACCTCGCTGGACAGATCAGGCAACGCCTTCTGCAAGGTACGCGGTGAACAATTGATCAGGTGGTACCAGACATCATGAGGGTCTGGTCCTGCAAAACCTTGATAGAAGACCGGACAAGAACGGCCGCTGCAGCTCGCGCGACCGCGGCTCGGGCCAAACGTCTGCACGAGATTGGCTTGCCAAGTTTAGCATTTGGCGAGCCGATTCGCTCCATCTTTGTCGATCCGGCTAAGGCGCAGTCGGAAAGGAGAGACTGTTCACTGCGGATCAGCAGCGCATGCCGAACAGAACTTGGAATGCAGAACCCAGATAATGTCCTTGGCGGCGGTCTCGTCATTGAGTGAATAGCGAATGTGATTGCCGTCGCGTTCTGAATGCACGATGTTCTCGTATCGCAATCTTGCCAGGTGCTGGGAGACCAGCGATTGGCGGGCATCGCCGAGGAGATGCGAAAGTTCGCTCACCGTGCGCGGCCCATCGACCAGCATGCACAAGATCATCAGACGAATGGGATGGGCCAGCGAACGCAGCAAATCACATGCGGCATCCGCGTTCGCCTCGAGTTCGCTCGTAACTGATGGCTCTTTGACGTTTGCCTTTGCCATGTGAATACCTCAATCGCTTGCATCGATTGCCGTCCAGGGCAACCGCCTGTCGGACCATTGTCCGACCCTCTGAACTGCATTTTACCATATTCGAATAACGCGATATAGGAATATTTTGGCGCAGCACCAGGGCTCAGGGGCAATCGGCAGATCAAATGTGGCAACTTGCCACCACTACAATGCATGAATATTCAGATATTCGAATTTAGTCGTGGAACCCGATGCCAGCCCCTTTTTAACCGGAGAACAGCCATGAAGTTGAATATGCGACCCATCGGACTGATGCTTGTGCTCGCTCTCGCACTTGCTTGGGCCGTGCCTGGAAGCGTCGCTGAGGCCCAAGCCACCAAACCGGACACGAATGCCTGGGCCAAATCCATGGCCGACCCGAAATGGACGCAGGGTTTTGCGTCCATGGCTGATCCCAACATGATGCAGGGCTGGATGACCATGATGGCCAACCCGGCCATGATGGAGGCCATGATGAAGATGGCCGACCCGCAGCTGATGACGGTTTGGATGACCGCTGCCACCAATCCGGCGATGATGAAGGCGATGCTCGCCTGGGCCAGCCCGGACATGATGAACAGCTACATGAAGATGATGACCGATCCGGCAATGCTGGAATCGATGATGAAGTTCGCGGATCCGAAACTGATGGAACCGTACATGCGGATCATGACCGACCCGACCTTCATGAAAGCTGCGATGTCGATGGTCGATCCCAAGCTCATGGAAAGCTTCATGAAGGCCATGGTCAACCCGGCCATGATGGATTCGATGATGAAGATGGCCGATCCGAAGATGATCGAGACCTACACCAAGATGATGACGGATCCGCGCTGGATGGAAGCCATGATGAAGATGGCGGATCCAAAACTCATGGAAAGCTTCATGAAGGCCATGACCAATCCGGCCTACTATGAAGCAATGGCCAAGATGGCCGATCCAGCGATGATGGAGCCATTCCTGAAAATGATGACCAACCCGGACTACATGACGGCCATGATGAAAATGGTCAGCCCGGAAGTCATGACCGGCTGGATGAAGATGATGACGGATCCCAAGTTCATGGACGCTATGATGAAGATGATGGATCCGACGCTGATGGCCAACATGATGATGGTCACGATGGGTATGATGAATGCCATGCCCGGCATGTCGGACACGATGACCAAGATGGCGCCGAAAGCCGAAGAGAAAAAGCAGTAGGTCTGAAACTGCTCGCCCAAGGCACTCTGGTGATCTATTGAGCCGTCACCAGAGTGCCTTGCTGTTCAACTGCCCAGGGAGGGAAACTCGATGACCACGAAATGGGTCGCTCTCGCAATCACCGCCACCGTGTTCACCGCCACGACGGCCGCCGCTCAAACGAAGCAAGAGGCACACGACAATTCCACCACCTACTTCGCCAAGCCCTACGAGCAACTGAAGATGCCCGAAGGCTGGTGGAAGATGCCGGCACCGCCGAAGCACGACACGCCGCCCAACACGATGATGCCGTCGATTTCTGCTGAAGCAAAAATGCGCGCGGTGCAGTCGGGCATGATGTTTAACCCGATGTCACTGCGCCAGATGATCAACATGATGGTGGCCAAGAAGAAGGTGGCGGAGGGCATTTCGTTCGACGAGGTGATCGAATCGATGGACCTGCGGGCCAATGCGCTCAACATGAAGAAGGTCGGACACAACACGCCGTACAAGGTGATCGAGGGTATCACCGGCAAGCCCTCGCCGCGCCTCGAAATCGTGAGCTACTGCGATGTCCTGACGATGCGCATGATCATCGACTACGTGCCGGAGTTTTCAGCCTTTGTGCCGTGCCGTATCACGGTCCTCGAAGATGCGAACAAGGACATCTGGCTTTTGACACTCGACTGGGATGTGCGCTGGCTCGACACCAGCCCGAACCCCAACAAGATCTCTGAAGACCTGCGCCAACGCGCCATCAAGGTTCGCCAAATGATGGAAGAGATCATGGAAGCCGGTGCCAACGGCGACCTTTGAGCGGTCGGCAATCGAACCAGGTCGACATCTGCAGCGCCGTTACGGTGATTACACGGCCGGGCCTTGCCCGGCCGTTGTGCTTTACGAATGCGTAACCCTCTTTCCAAATCGGACGACATGTCGCACGCAACATGAATTGTGAATATAAGAATATTCGAATATAACATCATCATGCTTAAGACCGCTGAGGTGGTCTGGCTGGTCGGCCAGGGTCGATCCAAAATGCAGATAATAGAACCCTCACCTGAGGCGACATCAGATTTGTATGCCGTTTTGGCAGCGCACAACCGGAGGAACTGACATGAACTTCAAATCACTCGCCGCGGCAGCCGGCCTCGCCCTCCTGACCAGCACTGGCGCTTTCGCAAGCGACGCTACGCCGACCAAGACCGCCTCCGCGCAGAGCTCTGTCACAGACATGTTCACCGGCTACTTCGACACCTCGAGTTGGCACGATGCAGCCGGCCACGTCGAACCAGGCAAGGTCGAAGCGTTCAATCCGATGAAGCCCAACGACTGGGCCAAGATCATCAAGCCTGAAATGCATTCCAAGATGCACATGTCGGCGACCAATCCGGCTCATTACGGCCAGTACATGGCTCCGGGTTTCTTCATGCAGTTCGCGGATCCTGCCGCATGGATGACGCTTGCCAACCCGGCCTCCTACAATGAACTGATCCAGGTCGCTTCCGATCCCAAGACACTGCAGTACTGGATGCAGCCGGGTGCTTACATGCATGGCTTTAACCCCGCCGCCTACACGCAGATGTTCAACCCGGCGAGCTACATGCAGATGGCGACGGTTGCCACTGAGAGCATGACCTCTGACAAAGGCTGGGGCAGCTATAACGCGTTCAATCCGTTTCACTGGATGAAGCAGATGTCAGCGTCGATGACCGCTGCCACCAAGACCGCGGCGACTGAGCCGAAGACGCGGGTGGAATAGTCCGAACTCGCAAGCTTCACGTCACCGAGTGAGCAAAGCCTGATCGCACGCCGTGCGGTCAGGCTTTTTGGTAGGCACCAGCGATCAGCGGACGGCAACTCAATTGCCGACATCCCGCGCGACGCGGAAGCCTACCTCTTGGCTGCGAATGTGTTGCGCCAAGCTTCGCCGGGCAGCCGAACGGATGTCGCGCGGGCGTGAGAACCAGGAGCCGCCGCGGGTGACGCGGCGAGTGCAGGTGGTGCCGCGCGGTGGCGCCAATCGGCTCGAGCCGTCAGAGGGCGCGCCATCGTAATTGGCGTGCCAGCAGTCCTGGACCCATTCTGCGACGTTGCCATGCATGTCGAACAGGCCGAACCGGTTGGGCTTGTAGCTTGCAACCGCAACGGGCTTCGCCAGGTAGGTGCCCTTCGGGCCGTTATTGTAGGAGCGACGGCCGTCGAAGTTGGCCTGATATGTCGTGATGATATCGCCGGTGACAAAGCGGGTGTCGCTGCTGCCCCGCGCGGCGTACTCCCATTCCGCTTCCGACAGCAGGCGGTACCTCTTGCCCGTCTTGTGCTTCAGCCATTCGATGTAGGTGATCGCATCTTCCCAGTTGATGCGGATGACGGGCTGGCGGCCCTTGCCCCAGCCTTCATCGCGGGGAGAGTAGCCGGCGCAGCCCTTTTCAACGACGCACGCCTGCCATGCATCGAAGGTGATCTCGGTCTTGCTGACGGCAAACGGCCGTTTGATCTCAACGTCATGCACGGGCAACAGCGAGCGGTGCGGATTGCGGGCAACCCGCGTGCCCATGCGGAAGCGGCCCGCCGGCACGACCACCATCTCGGGACAAGCCGCACAATCACGGAAGGTTTGGCCCTGTTTTTGTTCGGGTTGGCGTTGGGCGGGGCGGTCGGTGGCGACGGCGACCTTGGTCTGCATGGGCAGCGAGGCGATATCCTTGAGCCGTCCGGCGCCTGCCGGGAAGAAGTCTTCATAGACCGATGACGACAGCCAGGGGCGCTGGCGATCCTCGGTGGTTTGCGAAACCTCGCGACCGACACGCTTCACGACCTGTTCGAAGTTGAGGCCCGGCACGCTCAGATGCCTGGCCATCGCACTCGTAAACGGACTGTTCCGTCCATCACCGTCCGCTGCAACGTCGCCCGGTGCGGTCGCAAACACGATGTAGGAACCCTTCGGTGCATCGAGCCGGGCCAGGCCGCGTGCAGCACTGCGCGAAAAGCCGCGGAACGGATTGTTGCGGCAAGCATCGAGAATGATGATGTTCAGCCGGTTGCGGGCCTGGCGCATGCCGGCAAGCAAGCCGGTAGCGCTGACCGCCTCGATCGCGACATCGCCGCCGCGCTCGATCCTGGCATCGACGGGCACGAGAAAGTTCTCACCGTCGACCTGCACACCGTGGCCGGCGTAGTAGAACAGGCCGACCGTGTTACGCCCGCTTTGATCGAGCCGCTCAAGGTAAGCGCGCATCGCACGCTTCATAGCGTTTTGGCCGGAATTGATCTCGAGGATCACCTCGAAGCCGAGTTGCTGCAGCGTCCGGGCCATCAGTTCGGCATCACTGACGGGGTTTTTCAGTACCGTGGTATGGCGATAGTCGGAATTGCCGATCACCAAGGCGATACGATCGAGCGCCCGTGCCGGCGTACCAAGCGAACCAGCCAAGAAAAATGCAGCGCACAGTACGCAGGAGAACTTTCCAATCACGTCGATCCTCGATTACTGTCTCAACGGCAACTTCGCGCATCGGGCACGTTATAGCAAAACCCGCCCATATGATGACCGGTATCCCGCCCGGCATACAGATCGATGAGCCGCCGCTTCCCGCTACAACCCGCAAGGAACTGACATGAGCGCTGAACTGCACCGCCGGCTGGTGAGTGAATTCATCGGTACGGCCCTTCTACTTGCGACCATTGTCGGCTCGGGCATCATGGCAGAACGGCTGGCGCCCGAAGGCAACGTCGCCGTGGCATTGCTCTCCCATTCACTGGCGATCGGCGCCATGCTGTTCGTGTTGATCACCATGCTGGGCCCGATCTCGGGCGCACACTTCAACCCCGCCGTGACGCTCGTCTTTCGCCTGCGCTCGGAGATTTCGACGCCGCATGCACTGGTCTACATCGGTGTACAAATCGCGGCCGGTATCATCGGCGTGTGGATCGCGCACCTCATGTTCGATGCGTCCGTGTGGCAAATGTCGACCAAGATGCGCGACACCTTCGGTCAACAGTTCTCCGAAGTCGTTGCCACTTTCGGGCTGGTTTTCACGATCCTGATGACCATCAAGGCGCGTGTCGAAGCCGTGCCGGCCGCCGTTGGGCTCTACATTCTTGCCGGGCTCTGGTTCACCGGTTCGACCGCCTTCGCCAACCCTGCTGTCACCGTCGCGCGTGCGCTGACTGACACGTTTTCAGGGATCCATTACACGGGCGTTGCAATGTTCATTGCCGCCCAGGTGGCAGGCGCCCTGCTGGCGCTGTTTGCTGCAGCCTATCTCGGTGCGCGGGCCGGTGAGCAGATCGAAGCGGATTGAGGGAACGTCTGCCGATACCGGAGGGCCGCCTCAGGATTAAGTCGATCGCTCACCCCCACGTGCACACGACCCGGCGGCACACACGTCGCCGGTCATCGCTGCGCCTGTCGCAGATACGCGAGCGCACCAGCCGGCAGCGGCGGCACGAATAGGCTGATATGCAGCCGCGATAGTCGCCACCACGCCGGAAATTGCAGCGCACGATCGTCTGGCAGTCGGCCTGTGAGGGCGTCACGGTCGCTGGCGCCTGGGCGCTGGCCGGCAGTGCTGCCAACAATAGAATGCCGATAAAAAGTCCGAGCGATAAGCAGGTGCGCGCAACCATGGAAATAGCCAATCCGGCAAGTGCGTTGAACGCGCTATGATTGCCAGCGCGGCCGGCGCACTCGCAAGTAAAAGCCCGGCGATGCTCCCAGTATCAGACGAGGCGTGACGAAAGAGCCGCAGGTGTCGGCCACCTGCGGCTTTCAACGATCGACGTTGTGGCGAGTTGACTTGGCGATTACTCGGCAGCAGCTTTGCCAGGCTGCACCAGCGCCATGTAATCGTTCAGCAGCGTCTTGCAAACTTCACCGGGCGTGAACTCGTATTCGCCAATCGACTTGATCGGCGTCACTTCGGCGGCAGTGCCAACCATGAAGCACTCATCGAAGTCGGCGAGTTCTTCGGGCATGATGACCCGGTCGATACACGTGTAGCCGCGCTTCTTGGCAAGATCGATGACCGTGCGCCGGGTGATGCCGTCGAGGAAGCAGTCCGGCGTCGGTGAATGCAACTCCCTGCCCTTGGTGAAAAAGATGTTGCCACTCGTGCACTCAGCCACCTGGCCGCGCCAATCGAGCATCAAGGCTTCGGCGTAGCCGTTTTTTTCGGCACGATGCTTTTCGATCGTGCAAATCATGTAGAGGCCCGTCGCCTTGGTGCGGGCGGGCGCAGTTGCCGGATCGGGGCGGCGGTATTTCGCCCAGGCAAGCCGGATGCCCTTGAGGCGCTCCTCGATCGGGAAATACGAACCCCAGTCCCAGGCGGCGATGGCCAGATTGATCCTGGTCGCCTGCGCCGAAACCCCCATCATTTCACTGCCGCGCCAGGCGATCGGGCGCACATAGCAATCCACCAGATTGTTGGCCTTGACGGTGTCGCGGCAGGCCTGGTCGATCTCGGCGACGGTATAGGGGATCTCGAAATCGAGCGCCTTGGCGCCATCGACTAGGCGCTGGCTGTGTTCGGTGAGCTTGAAGATCTCACCGTCATAGGCGCGTTCGCCCTCGAACACGGCGCTCGCGTAATGCAGGCCATGGCTCAGCATATGGACGGTCGCCTCGCGCCAGGGCACCAGATCACCGTTGTACCAGATAAAGCCGTCGCGATCGTTGTATGGGACGAGATCTGCCATTTCCACATCCTCAAGTCGGATTGGCTCAGCCTTGCTCTGAGCCTCGTTAACAATTCGAACGTCTGCTGCGTTGCGCCGGTGAGCCGGTCAGGTGAACATCGCGCATTCCCTGCGAACCTTGCCAAAGGCATCGCGCGGTTTTGACTTGCCACCGGTAGCAATCGCGGCCTAATAAGTCAACATGGCTGACATAAATTCCAAACCGACCCGCCAGGAGAGCCGCGCGACGGCCGCCGCAACAGCAAGTGGCAGCCCCGGCCGCAGCCCGCGAGGTCGGCCAGCGAAGAGCTCGTCGGCGGCTCGAAGCTCGCCGGTCGAGAGAGAACAGGTTGACGCCAAAACAGACGGACTGCCAAACGAACTGGTCAAATTCGTCGAGTTATTGTTCTTCGCCTACCGCGATTTCACCGGTGACGCTGATGAACTTCTCGCCGATCTCGGCTATGGCCGCGCACATCACCGCGTCATCCATTTCGTTGCCCGCCATCCGGGCCTGCGCGTTGCCGATCTCTTGAACATTCTGCGCATCACCAAACAATCGCTCGCACGCGTGCTCAAGCAACTGATCGACGAAGGCTACATCGAGCAGTGCCCGGGCGAGACCGATCGCCGCGAACGCCATCTTTACCTGACCGACAAGGGTCTGAATTTCGCCGAAAATCTCACCGAGCATCAGTGCGCGCGCGTCGGCAAGGCCCTCGATACGATCGGTTTCGCAGGCCGGCAGGATATCGAGAAATTTCTGGTGGCGATGATTTCCGATACGGAACAGGCTGCGGTTTTGACGCTGCTCGATCAGGCTTCGCCTGCGACTGGAACGGCAAGATCGCAGCGCATTAAGGGGACTAAACGCGGGGACGACAGCGCGATGGGAGACAACGTTGACTGAACATGCCCCCTCGACCGGCCAGACCCTGCCGGACGATGCACCACACGCCCTCATCGTCGATGATGACGAGCGCATCCGCATGCTGCTGTCGCGTTATCTGCGCAACAACGGCTTTCGCGTGACACCGGCAAGCGATGCCGCGATGGCGCGCGCCGCCATGAAGGGCCTGCAGTTCGATGTGGTCATTCTCGATGTCATGATGCCGGGCGAAAGCGGTCTCGATCTTGCCCGCTATCTCAAATCACAATCGGACGTGCCGATTTGCATGCTTACCGCCCAGTCACACCCGGCGGACCGCATCGAAGGCCTCGAGACCGGGGTCGACGACTATCTACCCAAGCCGTTCGAGCCCAGAGAGCTGGTGCTTCGCCTGCAAAACATCATGAAGCGGGGACCGCAGACCGCCGAGCCGCTGACCGACGAGATCCAGCTGGGCGACCTGACGTTCCATGTTACGCGCGGCGAACTGCGGCGCGGTGACAAAACGATCAAGCTTACCGAGCGCGAACGCGACCTCCTGCGCCTGTTTGCCCAGCGCCCCGGAGATTCGATTGCGCGCCATGAACTTGCAAGCGACGAATCAACCGGCAACGAACGCGCGATCGACGTACAGATCAACCGCCTGCGCCGCAAAATCGAGGCCGATCCCTCCAATCCGGTCTACCTGCAGACGGTGCGCGGCAAGGGCTACATCCTGCACACGGACTGAAATCCGTTCCAGGTCTCGAACGCCCGCGTCGCAATTGCGATACCCCCTGTCGAGAATTCGCATTGCGCCCAAGTGCGAATAGGCCTAGCGGTTTGTTATCGCCCTCATTAGTGCCGGAGGGCGGACCCGGTCCTCGAGATCCAAATTGATCGCCTTCAGGCCTGGCAAAATAACAATCTATTCGAACGCGGTGGTGGTACGGCAATGACAGGTATTTTGCGGCCGGTCACAGCCTTGCTGTTGGCAACTGCTATCGTGACGGCGGGACAAGGCATCCTGGTGATGATCCTGCCGCTCTCCGCGAGCGCTGCCAAATTCTCGAGTTTTTCCATAGGCCTGATGGGCTCGGCCTATTTCGCCGGCATTCTGACCGGCTGCCTCGTTGCGCCAGCAATCATTAGCCGGGTAGGCCATATACGCGCCTTCTCGGCCTTCACCGCCAGCGTCACGGTCGTACCGCTGGCCCACACGATGTACCTTGATCCATACTTCTGGACTTCCTTGCGCCTAACGCAGGGATTGTGCACAGCGGGACTTTGGTTGGTCATCGAGAGCTGGCTCAACGCCGCCTCTGAGACGCAAACGCGCGGTCGCGTGCTGGGCGCTTACACCCTGGTCGGGCTGATGCTGCAAACGGTCGGCATGCAGCTCACCGGTATGGTATCTGCCAACGGCACGACGCTGTTCGTGCTCGCTGCGATCCTGTTTTCGCTGGCAACCCTGCCGATATCGCTGACAGGCGCCATTGCCCCGATGCCGCCTAAACGCAACAAACTGCGCCTCGCCTGGCTCTATAACGTTTCTCCAGCTGCAACGCTCGGCTCCGCATTAACCGGATTCGCCAGCGGCTCGTTTTGGATCCTGGCGCCGCTCTATGCGCAGAACGCCGGCTTGAGTTCGGCTGGCAGTGCCGCCTTTGTGTCGGCAGCCCTACTCGCCGGCGCCGTGGCACAATGGCCGCTTGGTTCACTCTCCGACCGCTACGGGCGCCGCCTGGTCATGGCGCTGGCGGCGGTGACTGCAATGGCAGCCAGCTTTGTGTTGGGACAGCTTGGCCAGAGCCGGCTCTGGCCAATCTTCGTTTGCTCGATCGTCTTTGGCGCTGCCAGTTTCCCGATCTACACGATCGCCCTTGCCCACGCCAACGATCTCGTTGCCAAACGCCGCGCAATTGCCGTCTCTAGCGGCCTGCTGTTCGTCTATTCGTTCGGTGCTGCGAGCGGTCCGCTGATCGCTTCCACGATCGTCGAGTGGGCCGGCTTCGGGGCACTGTTCACGACGATTGCCGTGGCCTGTGGCCTTGTCGCTGTGGTAACTGCGATCCGCGCCCAGCTCCGCCCGATCATATCCGCCCGCTACAGGGAGGACTACGTCATGGTGCCGCATACGACGCCGGCTGCTTATGGACTCGACCCACGGACGAAGGGCCCAATCGCCACGTCGATCGAACCACAGTCCTATACCGAGCCCTACCAGCCGGCAGTGCCCGAGGTCATCGCGCCGGAAGGTGAGTTGGCAGAGAGGTAGCTTCGCTTACGCGAAACGGGCTGCCGCCCAAACCCGCTCGAGGGGATGCCCCTCGAACACCCCGTTCCTTGTTCCAAAGGAGGGAGGAACCGGGAGGTCCTCCTCCCGGCAGAGTGCGAGACTGGTCTCGCTCGGCATAGCATGTCACATCCGATCGGATGCATCATGCAAGGTCGTGACCACGACCCGGCACGAGTGCCGCCCCCGCGGAGTCCCGACCGCAGCGAGGAACAGCCGCGAGCGCAAATAGTACCTCAATCGAAGCCGCGAAAATGGGCGACGTTGGCAATGTCCTCGCGGTCGCTGACCAACGTGTTCTCGATCGCGTCGGGATCGGCGTAGCCAAGGCTCATGCCGGAGACAAGGATCTGATCGTCAGGTACGCCGAGGTGGCGCAGCACCGGTTCCTGGTAAGGGATCCAGGCGGCCTGCGGGCAGGTGTCGAGGCCGAATTCCTTGGCAGCCAGCATGATCGTCTGGATATACATGCCGGCATCCGCCCAGCTTCCCTTGCCGAGATAACTATCCGTCGTGACGAACAGGCCGACGGGCGCGTCGAAGAACAGGAAATTGCGCGCGCCTTGACGGGCGCTCCCCTCGCGGTCGCCCTTCTCGATACCGAGCAGACCGTAAAGCGCCCAGCCAACACCGCGCCGGCGGTCACGGTGGATATCCTGCCAGGTCGGCGGATAGTAATCATAGTCCTCATACTTGCGGCCCTTGCCAGCCTTGGCCATGGCGAGGACGTCGTCCGTGATTGCCTGCCTGACGGCGCCAGTACACACGTAGACGTGCCAGGGCTGCGTGTTGGTGCCGCTCGGTGAGCGCTGTGCAATTTCGAGAATTTCCCTGATCGTCTCGCGCGGCACCGGATCGGGCTTGAATGCGCGGATCGATTTGCGCGAGCGGATGGCATCCAAAACGTTCATGAGCTGGTCCGTATCATTATGTCGCCGGGGGCACTGTCCGATCTACGCCGTGTTTTCGTCGCTGTCGTCAACCTGACGGGCGCGCACATCAATGATTTCTGCCTCTGGGAAGGCCTTGAGGAGTGAGGCGACGGCTGGATCCTGCCGCGCTTCTTCGATTTTGGCGGCACGCTCGGCCCGCATAACCTCGCCGATCGGCGTATCGCCCATGGCGGGGCCGACCGAGACCACCCAGCGCGCACCCGTCCACTCGGAAAGCTTGCCGCCTAGTTCACCGGCCAGCCCCTTGGGCGCATCCGGCAGCGGAAAGATTTCGATGTGGCCCGGGGCAAACGAGATCAGGCTGACATTCTCCTCGAGGTGAACGCGCAGGCGTGCATCTCGTTTCCGACTGCACAGTTCGAGCACTTGGGTGAAGCTTTCGAGTTCGACGTGGGAAACCGGCGCTGCAACGGCTGCCGCCGGAACCTGCCCGGTCGATGCCCTCGGCGCTGATGTATCAGAGGTGACCGGTGCTCGCACCGGCTCCGCCCCGATCCGAGCCCGCGCGCCGTCGCCCGATGCACCGGCCACCGGTGCCTGACCGGCAGCCGATGCAGAGGCTCCCCTACCTCCAGTGCCGATCGCCTTGATGATCTCGTCAGGTGTCGGCAAATCGGCGGTATGGGCTATCCGGATCAGCACCATTTCAGTTGCTGCGACCGGATTTGGCGCACGCCCCGCTTCATCGATGCCCTTGAGCAGCATTTGCCAGACGCGGGCGACCAACGGCACGGATAGTTTCGCGGCAAGCTCATCGGCACGGCGGCGTTCCTCGCCCGACATCGCAGCGACACCTGCCTCGGAACCGGCGGCCTGAACACGCGCCGTCGCATGTACGACGTCTGCCAGATCGACCAGCACCTGCGCGGGATCGGCACCATCGCGATGCAGCGCATCGAATGCGCCGAGCGCATCGGCGGTCTTGCCCGCCAGCAGCAATTCGAAGAGGTCGAAGACGCGGCCGCGATCGGCGAGTCCGAGCATCGCCCGGACGGCCTCGGCCGAAACGTTGCCCGAGCCCATGGCGATTGCCTGATCGAGAATCGAGAGGCCGTCGCGCACAGATCCCTCGGCCGCCCGGGCGATCAGACGCAACGCATCATCATCGGCCGTCGCACCTTCCTTATCGGCAATGCGCGCGAAATGCTCGACGAGCACCGGCACCTCGACCCGGCGCAGATCGAAGCGCTGGCAGCGCGAGAGCACGGTGACCGGTACCTTGCGGATCTCGGTCGTCGCAAAGATGAACTTGACGTGCTCGGGCGGCTCTTCGAGCGTCTTCAGAAGTGCATTGAAGGCGCCCTTCGAGAGCATGTGAACTTCGTCGATAATGAACACCTTGTAGCGCGCGCTGAGCGGGCGGTAACGCGCGCTTTCGATGATCTCGCGGACGTTGTCGATCGACGTATTGGAGGCAGCATCCATTTCGAGCACATCGGGATGGCTCGAGTGGATGATATCGGCGCAATGCTCGCCATAGCCATCGAGTTCGGTGGTCGGCTTGTCGGGCAGGTCCGGTTTTGCATAGTTGAGCGCACGAGCAAGAATGCGCGCCGTCGTCGTCTTGCCGACGCCGCGCACACCGGTCAGCATGTAGCCCTGGGCAATGCGATCGCTGGCGAACGCGTTCCGGAGCGTCGTCACCATCGCGTCCTGGCCGATCAGATCGTCAAACGTCTCGGGCCGGTATTTGCGCGCGAGGACGACGTAAGGCTCGGGGTCTTGTTCGCTCACGGCCACTCCCTACGGCAGATCTTTTGCAGTCTTTACCATAGGCCCGTCTTGATCGCGACGTCTCGCTGGCAGGTTCGCTTGAAAACTCAGTCAGGCGGGCCCGCGGGCGATCGGCCAATGCAGGCAACGACCTCGGCATCGTTCGGGAATTCGCCGGTCGCCTTCTTGGAGTAGGCAAGCCTGCCGTCAACCGTCAATTCAAAGACCCCGTTGGCACCGACGATCAGGTCGACGGTCGCTTCGGGCCGCTGCTTGAGGATCAGTTCCCGCGCCTCACGGGCGCGTGGCTCATACCCTCATTGACCGCAATATTCGATCTCGATCTTCATTGTTCTTGCCCTTCCAAATTGCTTTTTCGCAATCACTCGGCGGCTTGTTGCAGCGCCGGGCCGGCTTCGAGCACGTCGGCGTCAACGTGGCCCGAGAACTTCTTGAAGTTGGCCCGGAACATATCAATCAAGGCTATGGCCTGTTCGTCGTAAGCAGCCTTGTCGGCCCAGGTTTCGCGCGGATTGAGGATCTTGTCGTCAACGCCAGCAAGTGCGGTCGGCACGGAAAAGCCGAACACGGGGTCGACGCGCATCTCCTGATTCTGCAATTCGCCCGACAGTGCCGCATTGAGGAGCGCGCGTGTCGCCTTGATCGGCATGCGCTGACCGGTGCCGTATTTACCGCCGGTCCAGCCGGTATTGACCAGCCAGCAGTCGACGCCGTGCTTTGCGATCAAATCGCGCAGCATGTTGCCGTAAACGCTTGGGTGGCGCGGCATGAAGGGGGCGCCGAAGCAGGTCGAGAATGTCGCTTCCGGTTCGTTGCCCATGCCCTTTTCGGTGCCGGCCACTTTCGCCGTGTAGCCTGACAGAAAGTGATACATCGCCTGGGACGGCGTCAACTTGGCGATCGGCGGCAGAACGCCGAAGGCATCGGCGCAGAGCATGACGATGTTCTTGGGGTGGCCGGCCTGGCTGGTCGGCTCGGCATTGGGGATGAAATAGAGCGGATATGCCGACCGCGTGTTTTCCGTGAGCCGGCCGTCGTCGAAGTCGGGCTCGCGGTTCTGTTCGTCAAGAATGACATTCTCGAGCACGGCGCCGAAGCGGTTGGAGGCGGCAAAGATCTCGGGTTCTGCTTCTGCCGACAGGCGGATGGTCTTGGCATAACAGCCGCCTTCGAAATTGTAGATGCCGTTGGGCGACCAGCCGTGCTCGTCATCGCCCAACAGCGAACGTTTGGGATCTGCCGACAGCGTTGTCTTACCGGTTCCGGAAAGGCCGAAGAACACGGCAGAATCGTCGCGAGTGCCGACATTCGCCGAACAGTGCATCGGCATTACGCCGCGTTCCGGCATCGTGAAATTGAGATAGGAAAAGACCGATTTCTTGGTCTCGCCGGCGTAGAGCGAGCCGCCGATCAGCACCAGGCGCTTGGTGAAATTGCAGGCGATTACGGTTTCGCTGCGGCAGCCGTGGCGGGCGGGGTCCGCGCGGAAACTCGGCAGGTTGACGACCGTGAACTGCGGCACGAAGCCGGCCAGTTCTTCGTGCTCGGGACGGCGCAGCATGTGGCGAATGAAAACCGCGTGCCAGGCCTTTTCAGCGAAAATACGGGCGTTGAGGCGATATTCGGGATCAGCGCCGGCATAGAGATCCTGGACGAATAGTTCGGTTCCCTTGGCATGCTCCAGGAAGTCTTGATAGAGCACGTCGAAATGTTCGGGTGACATCGCCTTGTTGTTGTCCCACCAAAGCGCATCTTCGGTCAGCGCGTCGCGAACCGTAAACTTGTCCTGTGCCGAACGCCCGGTGTGCTCGCCGGTCTCGACGGCGAGAGCGCCGTAACGGGTCAGCTGCCCCTCGTTCCGGCGAACGGAGATCTCGACGAGTTCCGCCAAGCCATTGTTTCGGTTGCGTTCGGGCGCCAGGGAAATCGGGAATACTTCGTTCATGATGGTCGACAACTTCGTTCCAAATGGTGTCAGCGGCTGTCAGCCCGTCGCCGCACAAACTGCCGCATCTTGTCAGTTGCGCCCGTTCGCCGAATGAGACTGTCAGGGGCGCGAGAATAGCCAGCAGGTGCCAAACATCAAGCACCAGCGAAGCAAGATAATCAAAACGACTAATGCACTTTGTCGGTTCGGGCCACCATTTGGGCCAACCGGTCCCCACCCGACACGAGAATAACAGCCATTTCGGCCCGGAAAACCGCGGGCCCAATCGCGCTCGCAGCCCAATTATAATGCCGGATCTGCGACACTGTGCCTGACCCAATCGCTGCCAAATCGGCTCGAATGGCGGCTCCCCCGGCCCTGTCATGAACACACCGTGCGCAAAATCATGCCACCAAAGCAACAAGATATGACATTTTTGTACCAAGCGTGCGTAACACGGTTCAGGTTTCAAAGCCGAAGCCGATGCGCTAGGCTTCAACGGAACCGATCGCTTGAGCTGCATACTTCACTTCCTGAACGTGGGCATGGCATCCCCATTCAGGTTAGGTTAAGGGTCGCTTTTCCAAATTGAGGCGGGCTGAATCAGCCGGCGCGTGGGCGCCAAAGAGGCTCTGAGACGAAGCAGGGACACAGGTTTCATGAAAGAGAAAAGCACGATCGCACTCGTCGACGATGAGCGAAACATTCTCCAGTCGCTAAGCATGGCGCTCGAAGCCGAAGGCTACAAGGTGCGGACCTATTCCGACGGCGCCGATGCCTTCGAAGGGCTGACCGAGACCCCGGTCGACCTCGGCATTTTCGACATCAAGATGCCACGCATGGACGGCATGGAACTGTTGCGGCGCATCCGTCAGCAATCGGACATGCCAGTCATCTTCCTAACCTCCAAGGATGAGGAAATCGATGAACTGTTCGGCCTCAAGATGGGAGCCGACGATTATATCGTGAAGCCGTTTTCGCAACGCCTGGTCGTCGAACGCGTCAAGGCCGTCCTACGCCGCGGTCAGGCCCGGGAGGCCGGCACCGGCAACGATGAGGCAACCCGCGTCATCGAACGGGGCAAACTGCGCCTCGATCCCGAGCGCCACACCTGTCATTGGGACGAAAAGGCGGTAACGCTAACCGTCACGGAGTTTCTCATCCTGCAGGCTCTGGCCGCGCGGCCCGGCGTCGTCAAGACGCGCGATTCACTCATGGATGCCGCCTACGACGACCAAGTCTACGTCGACGACCGCACGATCGACAGCCACATCAAGCGCCTGCGCAAGAAGTTCAAGCAGGTGGATGACGCCTTCGACGTGATTGAAACGCTGTATGGCGTCGGCTACCGGTTCAAAGAAGTTTAGGCGATCGCGGCCGGCTGGATGTGCCGAGGTATACTCTGCCTGTCCGGCCGGCCACACCCGGCTGTCGGGATCGTTTGCGACTTGTTCATCCTGCGGCATGCTGGAAACCCAACTGCCGTTAGCAATGACCGCGGCAAATCACGCAGCCGTGGCCGGGATCGAATAGGCTGAGCGATGGCGTTTGAAACGCAAAGCGATACAGGTGTCCGCGCCCGCGCCGTACGTCTTGCGGCCTTGGCCCAAATCGCCTGGTCGGGATTTGCCGGCAGCGCGCGGCAGATCGCCAGACGTATCGGCTATGGCTACAGCAGGTTTGCTGCATATGTCGCGCCGGTCGTCGCTCCACTCAGAGGGCTGGTGTCCGATTCGTGGACGATGCGGCAGATTTCCAAGACCCTGCTGCGCCGGATAATCGCCTCCAACCTGCTCGGCCTCGTCATCCTGCTGGCCGGCCTGACCTACCTCATCAACTTCAACTCCTGGCTAATCGAGGCGAAGATCGAGCATCTGCGCGAGCAGAGCCACATTATTGCGGCGGCCATTGCCTCGAAGGCGAAGCTCAAGGGCGATGGCGGCAGCGGAACGATCGACCCACTTAGAGATGATCCGTTCGCAGCCCTCGAGTTTTCGATCGAGCCCGAAAGCGTTGTGCCGCTGCTGCCGCAACTGCTCAAACATTCCACCAATCGTGCCCGTGTCTACGAGATCGAAGGCGTGCTGATCGCGGATTCAGATCGGATCCTGGATGAGGGCAGTGTGGTTCCGGTCAATCGTAGTGCCGCACTCGACGGCAAGAAGCCCAAGACGAGGAACATCTTTACGCGCCTGACCCAATGGCTGCTGATTAGTTCCGATCTGCGGGTCTACAAGGAAATCAACGACGCCAACGGCAAAAACTATCCGGAAGTGCGCGCTGCCCTCGAAGGCAAGCCGAGCGCGCTGATGATGCTTGCAAAGCGGCGCGAGAAAATCGTCTCGGTCGCGATGCCGATCGAGCGCGGCGGGCGGGTACGCGGCGCACTACTGTTGTCGACGGCACCGGGTGCGATCGACGACGTACAGGGCGATGAGCTGTTTGCCGTACTGGTGTTGGTTGTCATCGCGGCCGCGGCAGCCCTTCTCGCATCGATTCTGCTCGCCCGCACGGTCGGCAAGCCGGTCCGCCAGCTCTCGCGATATGCCAACGACGTGACCGAGGACATCCAGGCCGCCGAGGCACCGCCGCGCATCGACGAGCGCGACGACGAGGTAGGCCAGCTCGCCCGCTCGCTGGTGATCATGACGCGCGCGCTCTACCGGCGCATCGAGGCCAGCGAGAAGTTCGCCGCCGACGTTGCCCACGAACTCAAGAACCCGCTGACGGCGGCACGCTCGACCGCTGAATCCCTGATCTATGCCAAGAACGACAAACAGCGCGACGAACTCGTCGAGCAGATACAGCTTGAACTCAAACGCCTCAACAAGCTGATCACGGACGTATCGAACGCCTCGCGCCTCGATGCCGAACTGGCACTGCAGAAGTTCGAGCCGGTCGACCTCTCCCGGGTCGTCAGCGAGGTTGTCGCCATGTTCCGCGACATCAGTGCGGGCGATGGCAAACACATCGAGATGCACATCGCGCCGACCAAGGCACCTGACCGCTACGTCATCTCCGGCCAGAACGGACGTATCGAGCAGGTCCTGAACAATCTGCTCTCCAATGCCCTGTCGTTTACGGGGCCCGGCGGTACGGTGAAAGTCATCCTCAATCGCCGTCCGAAGGCGATCGACCTGGTTGTCGAGGATCAGGGACCAGGCATCGATCCTGATAACCTCGATAAAATTTTCGAGCGCTTCTACACGTACCGGCCGACTGCCAATGCGAGCCGGGGCGACAATTCGGGGCTTGGTCTTGCAATTTCCCGCGAGATCGTCGCGGCCCACGGTGGCCGGATCTGGGCGGCAAACATCCGGGGTGACGGCGGGCCAAATGATGCCGATGGCGAGCGCCCCCGTGGCGCGCGCATCACGGTGCGCTTCACGCCGCCTCAGGGCCGGCCCGGCAAGCGCGACAGGCTCAAGGGTGGCCGATAGGACGCAAATCGTTGCCGGCACCAGCCTGGCCCGGGACGGATTTGGTGTGCTGCTGTGCGGCCCCCCGGGCATCGGCAAGTCGGACCTTGCACTGCGAGCCATTACGACGCCGATCTGCCTGCCGGGCGAAGCAGCCCCGAAGCCGTTCGAACTGGTGAGCGATGATCAAACGACGGTTGCTGCGGCCGACGGCCAGCTCATGGCGCGTGCTCCCCGGACGATCAGCGGCCAGCTCGAGGTGCGCGGCATAGGCATCGTTGACGTTGCGAATGCCGAGCCTGTGCCCATTGTTCTAATTGCAAACCTCACGCATGCCACACCAGAGCGCATGCCGGAGCGTCCATTGCCTTTAACCATGATTGCGGGATGTGCGCTGGCGACCATCGCCTTGCGCCCGCTTGATGCATCGGCACCCATAAAACTCGCGCTTGCCCTACAGCAGGTCACGAGCGACGCCGGCGGTTCCGCGCCGGGCGCCTGAAGGCAATCGAGCGCATTGCGAACGGCGCCCGGGTTGTGTAGCTTTCACCGCGCACAACGACGGCCATGCCGGCCAAACTCCCGTAACGACGCGTTGCCTGACAGCATCGCCGAGACACGAAACGGGCTCAGGATCCACATGATCGGTATCGTTATTGTGACCCACGGCCGGCTGGCGCACGAGTTCCGCGCAGCGCTCGAGCACGTTGTCGGCAAGCAGGAGCATCTGGCCGCCGTATCGATCGGGCCGGAAGAGGCTGGTGAACCCTGCCGTCAGCGCATTCTAGCGGAGATCCGCAATGTCGATCAGGGCCACGGGGTGGTGGTGCTGACGGACATGTTCGGCGGCACGCCGTCCAATCTCGCGATTTCGGTGATGGACCACAGCAACGTCGAAGTCATCGCAGGGGCCAACCTGCCGATGCTGGTCAAACTCGCAAGCGTGCGCGGCGACCGCCTCGAAGACGCCGTCGATGCGGCCAAGGAAGCCGGGCGCAAATACATCAACGTTGCAAGCCATGTGCTGGCCGGCGACGGTTAGAGAGCCGATGACCGATCCTGAAACGGCCCAAACCGAAATCCGCATTCGAAATGAAAAGGGGACTGCACGCCCGCGCGTCTGCCAAATTCGTGAAGTGCGCCGAAACTTTCGAGGCGGCTATCGAAGTATCGAAGGACGGCCAGACTGTCGGCGGAACGTCGATTATGGGCCTGCTGATGTTGGCTGCCGGCTGCGGCAGCACGATTGCCATTCGCGCTGACGGCAGCGACGCCGTTGCCGCAATTGCCAAGTTGTCTGAACTGATCGAGACCGGTTTTGGCGAGGGCTGTATTGACGAATAGGCGAGCGGGCGGCTCTTCGCCGGCTCAGATTGTGGCAGCACCGAAGAATGTAAAGGAACGTTTCATGGCAGAGCTTGGAAGGCTGGAAGAGCTGCCGCAGGACTATCGCGATGCCATGACGGCCAAGGGCGTGGCGCCGCTCTGGCCCGAGATCCGCAACGTGCTGCCGCATCACGCACCGCAGCCGGCCACAAGAACGCATTTGTGGAACTATGCAGAGCTGAAACCGCTCGTGTTGCGCTCGGGGCGAGCTGACGCCGGTCGAAAAAGCGGAACGGCGCGTGCTCTACTTCGTCGATCCGGGCCGCGGCCCCGGTGCGATGCAGGCGACATCGACGATCTATGTCGGCTTGCAATTGCTGCTTCCCGGTGAAGCAGCGCCCGCCCACAAACACACGCCGAGCGCCGCCAGGATCGTTGTCGAGGGCGAAGGCGCCTATACCGTCGTCGAAGGCGAAAAACTGCCGATGCAATCGGGCGACCTGATCCTGACACCAAGCGGCCTTTGGCACGATCACGGCCACGATGGCACAGAGCCCGTCATCTGGCTCGACGCCCTCGATCTGCCACTGTTCGTTTTTCTCGAAGGCTCTTATGCGATCGAAGCGCCGCTGCAGGCGCCACGCAACCGCCTCGACACGTCCGAGGTCGAATACGTCGATGCGGGGCTGGTGCCCTCACGAACCCGATCGAAGGCGGCAGCACCGATCGCACCGATGATGCGCTATCCCTGGTCACGCACGGAGGCTGCATTGCGCCGTCTTAGCCAGCACAACGGCGGCGAAGCGGTGGAACTCGATTACATCAATCCGGAAACCGGCCAGAGCTGCCTTGCCGTTCTTGGCTTTACGGCGCTCATGCTGCGGCCGGGCGAAACGATCAGGCCGCCGCTGCGGTCTTCGAGTGCCGTCTTCCATGTCGTCGCCGGCAGCGGAACGAGCACCGTCAACGGCGTGCGGCACGACTGGCGGGACAAGGACAGCTTTTCGGCTCCGGTATTTGCCGAAATCGATCATCGCAACGATACGGATGAAGCTGCCTTCCTGATCCGCATCCACGATGCACCGCTGCAGGAACGGCTCGGCTACTACGAAGAACGCGACCGATGAGCATGGCCGGCTGCGGTTGATCGACCTGCAGACAGTAAGATCCGCGGCAAACGGCTATCCGATCGGAGGATACCGATGTGGCCACGCCGGTTCCATCCGATCGGATATGCGCTATGCGGCCCGATCCAAATTCGGTTCCGAACGCTTGCCGCGGACCTCTGCTTCCTCGAACTCGGCCGCTGCAATCGCCCGGCCGAGGGCTGCTTGCAGCTCCTTCGCGGCCTCAAGGGTCAATTCCACGGCGGCGCGGGCGCCCGGCTCCATCGTCGTGTTGATGAAATCGAGCGTGATGACATCGCCGAGCGGCGCATGGCGGGCGTGATCGTAGGCGACAACCGATTGGGTGAGCGCGAACCAGGCATCGTCACGCTTGGCCATGCCTTCGGCCGGCGCAATTTCGATAATCGATGTGCACATGATCTCACCTCAATTCGAAAGATGCTTGTTGAAGAACGCGAACACCTTGGCCCAGCCGTCCATCGCCTGTTCCGGCCGGTAGAGCGGGCGGTGCCAGTAGTTGATGCCGTGGCCGGCACCGTCGTAGCGATGGAACTCGTAGGACTTACCGTGCTGCTTGAGGGCTGCCTCGTGCTGGTCGACCTGCTCGGGGCTCGGTGCACGGTCGTCATTGCCGAAGATGCCGAGCAATGGACATGAGAGATCCTTGGTCATGTCGATCGGCGCGACCGGTGTCTTGTCGTTGAGCTCATCGGGGCCCATCACGACCCGGCCGCCCCAGAGTTCGACGCAGGCATCGACATCGTCGCGCTGGCAGGCATAGATAAAGGCATGGCGCCCCCCCGAGCAGGAACCGTAAAGGCCGACCTTGCCGTTGACCTCGGGCTGGCTGCGCATCCATTTGACGGCAGCGGCCGTGTCACCGACCATCTGGGCATCCGGGATGCCGCCTTCGGCCCTGACCTTGGCGGCAACATCGTCGGGATGGCCTTCGCCGGATCGTTCATAGAGGTTGTGGCAAATGGCGAGATAGCCGTGATGGGCGAAGCGGCGGGTCGTCTCGATGTACAATTCGCTCCAGCCAGGCAGATGGTGGATCAAGACAACACCCGGGAACGGGCCCGAGCCTGACGGTTTTGCGACATAGGCGGTGATCGGCGTGCCGCCATCACCTTCGATCGTAACGTTTTCGCAGGTCATCCCTCGATAAAAGGACATCGCTAACTTTCTCCCTAGCTTGATGTTGTTCGTGTCAACAGAGCTTTACTGAGCTTCACTCGCCCAGTTCGTCGCGCACGGCTTCGATGAAACGGCCGATCCCGTCGATGTGCTCGTTCAGTGAGCGGCCCGGGATGCGCTTGTGGTAATAGCGGCCGAAACTGTTGTTGCAGGTAATGTGGGTTACGCCGGCCTGCCGCCAGAACCGAACTTCCTCGCGCCATTCGGCCGGTTCACCAACCGGCGACATCCAGACTTCGAGGCCGATGTCGTCGGGGTTGCGTCCAGCCTCCCGGGCTTGTCGGCGCAGATCGTCGAATGCAGCAACAGCATCGGGGCCCGGTGGATGCTCCAGCATCATCCAGCCGTCGGCCAGCCGGGCGGCTCGTTTGACCGAATTGGGATGATGGCCGCCGAACCAAATCGGTATTCGCCCAGAAGCCGGACGCGGATTGATACCGGCGTCGGGGATGTTGTGCCAGCGGCCTTCGAACGTGACATGGTCCTTGGCCCACAGTTCACGCATGACTTCGACCTGCTCGGCTGAACGTACACCGCGGCTCGACCAGTCCTCATTGAGCCCGATGAACTCCGCCTCGTTCCAGCCGATACCGATACCGAGACGCAAACGCCCGCCCGAGAGAACATCGACACAGGCCGCTTGCTTGGCAACCAGTGCCGTCTGGCGCTGTGCCAGGATCAGTACCTGCACCGAAAATCCGATGCGGCGGGTGGCATGGGCGAGAAAACCAAACAACACGAAGGGATCGTGGAACAGGTCTGCCGAAGTGTTGCGAGCGCCCCAATCGGGCCGGCTCGCCACGTTGACGCCAAGAACGTGGTCAGTCGCACACAAATGATCGTAGCCGAGCGCTTCCGCGGACGCTGCAAACGCATTCACCGTTTCCGGATCACCGCCGATGTCGCTCAGGGGAAGCGCTGCGCCAAGCTGAATGCGTGCCATGTCTCATTCCACCTATCTCAGAAGCATTCACGCTCCGCGTGTCGAAGCGATGCACATCATAGCGTCGTACCGGAAACCCCGCTTCACTCTCGCCGTCACGGTAACGAATATCACGCTACTGGTCGAGCACACCGAAATTGAGCTACGGTGGCCCGCCGAAATGCACAGCCTCGACCGACTGATCGAACATCTCGAGCGGAAACAGCCTTGACCAAACATCGAATTCTCACTTCACACGCCGGCAGCCTGCCGCGCCCTGCAAACCTTGTCGACCTCTATGCACGACGTGCGCGAGGCGAAGCGATCGACGAGGCCGAGCTGGCACGAGAGGCAGAAGCTGCAACACACTGGGTCGTCGAGCGACAACGAGAGGCCGGCATCGACATCCCGAGCGACGGTGAGCAGGTCCGCGAGGCCTTCTTCCTCTACGTCGAGCGTCGCATGTCGGGCTTCGGTAGCAGCTGGCAGCGGCCCGGCGGCAGCGAACTCAGGGCCTACCCCGAATTCGCCGAAGCACGCCGGCAGGCGATGGCGGCCAGGCCGGCAGTGAGCAATTTCGCGCCACCGATGGCGATTGGGCCCGTCCAATACGGCGATGGCCGTGCAAACGCCGATGAAATCAGGATCTTCAAAGAGGCGCTCGCGCAGCACGAAGGTGCGTTTGCCGACGCGTTCATGACGGCGCCCTCACCGGGTATCGTTGCGATGGCGATGAAAAACCAGCACTACGACAGCTTCGAGGAATACCTTGCCGCTGTCGCCGATGCACTGAGCGTTGAGTACCGTGCGGCGATCGAGGCCGGCTTCATCTTGCAGATCGACGCGCCCGACCTCGCACTCGAACGCCACATCACCTATGCCGATCAGCCGGTCGGCGCGTTCGTGGATTTCGTGAGAGGCGTCGTTGCCCAGATCAATCGCGTCACCGCCGGCCTACCCCGAGATCGCATTCGCCTGCACGTGTGCTGGGGCAATTACGAATCACCGCATGATCAGGACGTGCCGCTTAGCGACATTGTCGAGGCGATCATGGAAAGCAACGTCGGCGCCTACATGCTGCCCTTCGCCAACCCGCGCCATCAGCATGAGATCAATGTGTTTCGCGATTTTCCGCTGGCCAAAGATCAGTCGCTGCTGGTCGGCGTCATCGATACGACGACGAATTTCGTCGAGCATCCGGAGGTGATTGCCGAACGGCTCGAGCGCGCGGCCGAGGTCATCGGCGATGCCGGCCGGATCATGGCCGGCACCGACTGCGGTTTCGATACCTCCGCCGGCATGGGCCGTGTCACGGCCGATGTCGTCTGGGCGAAACTCCGGGCGATGCGCCAAGGCGCGGACCTGGCCGCGTCGCGATTGTTTTAGCCCCGCGGCCGCTTCACGTCATAAGCGCAACGAAAACCGATGTAGATCGCGTAGAATTTCGCAGGCTTCCATTGCGCCCCCTCGACGCGTGTCATTTCCGGGCCGTACCACCACGACCCACCGGCCGTCAGTGCGCTGTCACCACGCCGGTCTGCCAGCCATTCCCAGACGTTGGCGCCCATATCGTAGAGGCCGTTCACGCCGCGCTTGGTGGTTGCGACCGGCACGTGGCGCTGGCGTGAATTGTTCATGCCGCCCGGGTCATCGCCGACGGGATAGGCATAGGTCCGCCCCGTCACAAAGCCGTCCGTCGGAGAGGTGCGCGTTTCGGTATAGGCGGCCAGTTTCCATTCCTCGAAGCTTGGCAGGCGCCCGCCGAGGCTATTGCAGTAGTCCGAGGCTTCCTGCCATGTGATGTGCACGGCGGGCTCTCCGTCGTCTGCGGTCTCCCCGTAGGGGCGCGCCCACGTCCAGCCTTTGCGCCGTGTCCAGCCGGCGTCGTACTCGAAGCCGCCGCCTTCGCGCTCTGCTACCGTTTTTTGCTGCCGGCGCTCCATGAATGACTGAAACGCCTCGATAGTAACTTCGGTCTCGTCAATTGCGAACCCGCCGATGACGATGCGTTCACCGGCCGAAGCGCCGATAGAGCCGGCAAGCAGAACGAGCCCCGCGATGATGATTTTCGTTTTCATCGTCCCTCCACAATCCCGCGGATTACGATCAACGGCCGACATCCCGGCCGCGAAACGTTTCGGGTGCCCAAATGGCGAAGGCCGTGCCGACGCCAAGCAACAAAACGGCCGAGAAAAACAGCGCCGCCATCGGACCGAACAAATCCATCATGGCGCCGAGTGCAAATGGCCCGATCACATAACCTGCATCACTCATCCAGCGAAACGTACTCATTGCTGCAGCATTCATGCCGGCAGGTGCGGTATCGGCAGCATAGGCTGCGGGCGCAGAACCGCCAACGGTACTGGCAATCCCCCAGATGACGGAAGCAACGATGAACCACACGTAGGAAGGCGCCAGATAGAATACGATCATCGAGACGCCGGCTAACATGGTTGCCGGCACGATAACTGCCTTGCGGCCGAAGTAGTCCGCTATCCAGCCGGCAGGATAGGCGGCCAGCAAGCCCGAAACACTGCCGAGCATCAAGGCGAACCCGATTTCCGCGATGGACAGTCCGAGGCCGGCCGTCGCGAGGATTGGAACAATGGCGAACAAGGCGCCCGTGCGCACGAAGGCATTCATGAAGCTCAGCAGGCTTGCCAGCATGAACCCGACCCGGCCACCGAGAATGCGCATTTGATCGGTAAGCGGCGGCATTCCGCCGCCTGCTGCCCGCCTTGCAGGAGACAGATCCCGTGTTTCCGTCAACGCAAACCAGGCAACGAGCATCGCCAAAAGGCTGGCGATGCCATTTGCAACGAAGGGAGCGGCCAGGCCGTAGTGTTCCGCCAGCAGCCCGCCGGGATAAGGGCCGATCCCGACTGCAAAAATGAACGTCCCCATGTAGATCGACAGCATCCGCCCGCGGCGCGCAGGCGTGCTGATGTCTGCCAGTACGATGTGCCCGGTGGTGACGATCATGCCGGCGCCGGCGCCGGCAACGAAACGGGCCACGATGAATTCCGGATAGCTCACGGCCCAGGCACACCAGAGATTGCCGAGGCCCGAAACCAGTCCGCCAAGCGCCAGCGCGTGGCGGCGCCCGAGGCCGTCCGATACGCGCCCGGCAGGCAGTGCGACCAGGAACCGTGCGAGCCCGTAAACGCCGACCGCCATGCCAATCGCCGAAGCAGTGACACCAAAGGACTGCGCATAGAGCGGCAGCGACGGTATCATCGCCCCGAAGCCAAGCTGATTGATGCCGACCAGGATACACATCCAAAACAGGATGTAGTTTTGCCTCACAGGCTGCTCGATACTCTCTTTATTTGGCCCCATCAGCGCGCGTCATTCACGGCCAAGAATGCCGAGCATGCCCCATCCGGTTTTCGCGTTGCCGTTATCTTCGATCCCATTCAATATACTGTCTGGCTCATTGGTTGGCGCTCGCGCTGATCTGGGAGGGGATATCGTCGGAAAAGGTATCCATAAACGGATCAGCGACTGCCCAGAGTCCTGCATGTCTCGCGCCCCCGATCAGCAATGTCACGGAGACCTCAATGAAGCGCCCGGAACTTTATGATCCAATGCCGATCGTTGATGCCCATCATCACCTCTGGAACCTCGAAGGTGATCTTTCCTATCCCTGGCTGACGAGTGGCGAGCACGCCTACATGGGTGACAACTCGGCGCTCAGGCGAACCTATCTGCCGCCCGAGTACCACCGTGACACCGCACTCCATAACGTGATTGCCACCGTCCACATCGAGGCCGAGTGCCAGCGCGACCGGCAGGTGGCCGAGACGGCATGGGTCAGCGCCATTGCTGACGAATTCGCCATGCCCAATGCGATCGTCGCGCATGCCTGGATCGACGAGCCCAACTCGGAAGAGATCCTGCTGCAGCACAAGGCCTATCCGCTGGTGCGCGGCATCCGCACCAAGCCGGTCATCTCGAAAGGACCCGATGACAGTGTCGCTGGCGAGCCGCGAAGCCTGCAAGATCCCAACTGGCGCCGTGGTCTTGATCTCCTCCGGAAGCACGATCTTTCGTGGGATTTGCGCGTGCCGTGGTGGCATCTCGAGGAAGCTGCCGAGGTCGTGCGCGAGAACCCGGACCTGCGCGTGATACTCAATCACACAGGCTATCCGATGGACCGCTCGGCCGAGGCGCTGGCCGTCTGGCGGCGCGGCTTGGCGGCGCTGGCCGCATGTGACAACGTTGCCTGCAAGATTTCCGGCCTGCCTGTCCTCGGCGAGCCATACACACTCAGCGCCAACCAGCCGATTATTCTCGATGCAATTTGCATGTTCGGCGTCGAACGCTGCATGTTTGCATCGAACTATCCCGTCGACGGGCTCAAAGGCAGCTGGGACTATATCTATTCAACCTACAAGCGCGTCGTTGCGCATTTCAGCGAGAGTGACAGGCAGAAACTGTTCGCCCGGAATGCCCTCAGGTTTTACCGCATCGAGGCGCCAGCCGGCATCTGACAGCGGTGCATTTAAAGCTAACAGCAGACGAAATACCGCCCGAATACATGATCGCAAAGCCAGTTGAGGGCGGTTGACAGAATAACGAGGGTGACCGCTGGGAATACCAGCAGCCACCACTCGCCGGAATAGAGATGATCCTGCCCCGATTGGATGAGTGTTCCGAGCGACGGCTGGGCCGGCGGCAGGCCAAGTCCGAGGTAGGATAGCGTTGCCTCGCAGATGATCGCCATCGTGAAACTGGTGGCGGCAACGACACCGACCGGCGCGAAGGCCGCAGGCAGGATGTGGCGCGAGGCGATGCGCAGATCGCTCACTCCGGTCGCATTGGCCGCCTCGATGTAGCCTTCAAGCTTTTCACCAATCACGATGGCGCGCACGAGACGGGCAAACTGAACCCAATAGGCAAGCCCGATGGCTGCAACCAGCAGCCAGGTCATAATCACGTCGCGCTCGGCCGGCGCGGGCAGCGAACGGGCGAGACCGAAAATGAGCAGCGTGACCAGGATGCAGGGGATCGAAAGCTGGGCGTCGGCGATGCGCATCGCAACGGCATCGAACCAGCCACCGCGAAACCCGGCGACGAGACCTATTGCAGTCCCGAGAGTGACGGCCAGACCGACCGCACCGGCTGCAACGAACAGCGAAGAACGCAATCCATGGAGGATCATCGACAGCAGATCGCGTCCAAGCGCATCGCTGCCAAGTAGATAGAACTGACCCGTGGCAGCACTGGTCGACATCGGAGATTGCAGGGCATCGCCAAGATTGAGAACGGCTCGACCGTCAGGACCATCGGACGCAATCAAAGGCGCCAACAACGCTGCCAGGAACAATAGACCAACGGTGGTCGCAGCAAGGCATGCGCCAGGAGTCCATCGCATCGTCCGGCGCGGGCACAGCTCTCCGGTCGGGGCACTTTCGCAGCCTATGGCTTCGAGACGTGCGCCCCATCGGTCCACGACCGAATATCGCGATTGACCGGTCACGTTACCCGATTGCCCACATGCGCATCCCTCACGCGTGGATCGACCACACGGAGCGCTGCATCCGCGATCAGATTGATCACGACGAATATTGTCGCAACGAGCATCAGATAGGCGCCGAGAACAGGCGTGTCGACATGGTTGATCGACGTGATCAGCAGGAGACCGAGCCCCGGCCACTGGAACACGGTTTCGGTGATGATCGCGAAGGTGATGAGATGGCCGAACTGCAAGCTCAACATCGAGATCAAAGCGCCGGCCGCATTGGCACCGGCATGGCGAAACAGGATGACGTGCCACGGCAGTCCGCGCGCCACCGCGTAAGTTACGTAGTTCGCATTGAGTGCCTTTAGAATTTCGATGCGCACGAGGCGCACCACGTAGGTCAGCTGATAGACGGCCAGCGCCGTGACCGGTAGGACCAGAGATTGCAAGCCATCCCTGGTCAACAATCCCGTCTGCCACCAGCCGAGATCAACCGTTTCGCCCCGACCGAAAGCCGGCAGCCAGGCAAACTCGACCGAGAATATCCAGATGAGTAATACACCCAGCAAGAATGTCGGCAGCGACACGCCAAGCAATGCCACTGCCGTGATCAGACGCCCAAGCAGCGAGCGGGGTCTCGCCGCAGCAAGAATGCCGGCCGGAATGCCGATTACGAGAGATACCAACATGGCAAGTGCGGCGAGTTCGATCGATGCCGGCACGCGCTCCGCGATGATCGTGAGGACCGGGCGGCCCTGGTGATACGATTGGCCGAAATCGAGACAGGCGGCGCCCTGGATGTAGCGCCAGAACTGATACAACAAGGGCTGATCGAGGCCCAGATCGGCGATCAGTCTGGCGCGCTCGGCAACGCTTGCCTGCTGATCCAGCAAATGATCGACAGGGTCGCCCAGCAACCGGCTCGCGGCGAATGCAACGAATGCTACCGTGACAATGACGGCAGCGGATAGCATTGCGCGGCGCAGGGTAAAGGTCATGGTCATGACCGGTCTGATCGCATAGGATGGACTTCGATTAAGTTGCAACGAAAACGGAGGCAGTCGCCCCGACCGGCAAGCCGTCAGGTCCGATCAGGTAGTTGAACCGCCGGCCGACATACAGGCTGCAGCACACACAGTTGCCGGATCGCGACTAGTGCGCGCATCCGCTTCGATGCAAAAATTTCCAGCATGAACATTACACCAACAGTTTCATAATTCCGTTGACTGAATAGGTAAAATATCGCGGGACCCAACTAACCCGATCTATTCACCATCACGTGGATCTTCATCGCCTCAGGTGGTTCCATTCGGCAAGGAGAGTGGCGAAAAGCGTATGGGTTCATACGGTTGAGACGCTCGACGCTGCCGATGGGCCACCTGAGGCGACCCGCAGGGCGGGTCCAAATGGCCAAAACGCTGCGTCGAACCGCTTGTCCGATGAACCACATCGATCTGCGCGCCTCTCCTTGCCTTTTGGCCATTTGGACTCCGTGAAGACCGCGTGATGGTGAATAGATCGGGTTAAAACGGTTGAAACGGTCCGGGCCCGTGCCCCTTGGGCGCGACCAGACGCAATCCCGTAGCATCCAGCTGATTGACGACCATTGGCTTGGCGATGTTGTGCCCATCATGGTTGAAACGGATCGGGCCGTAAAAGGTCGCAAGATCGGTTGCCCGCAGTGCGTCGCGCACGGTCTCTCCGTCAAGACTTTCCGAGCGGGCAAACGCATCGGCAAAAACCAGGACTGACACGGCCGCCTGGGCAATCCGGTCAGGAACCGGTCGATCACCGAAAGCGGCATGTGCACTACGGAAGGCCTTGGCAAAAGCCGCCGACGTGCCGAAGACATCGCCTCGATAGCCAAGCATTTCGGACCATTGCGCAGTGCAAAGCGCGCCAACCGCCAGGCGGGCCGCCGGCCCGGCCGTACCAATATCAAGGCAATGGTCGGCGGCAATTTGCAGCGCGCCCAAATCATCAAGCTGGCCCGCAATCTCATCAAGGGAGGTCCGCCGGTTCGCGATCAGGACCAGATCGGGTTTCGACTGGCGCAGCTTGGTCGTGATCACAGCAAGCTGAGCGGACTGTTCGGGCAGGTGCTGGTAGAGGACCAACCGGGCTCCGATCTTGCGCACATGTTCGCGGGCACCGGCCATTGCATCGGTCGTGATCGGATCACGCTGCCCGGCAATTGCTACTCTGAGGCGCCCGGAATGGGGCTGCACACGATCACCAAGACCGGCGGCAAGATCGATCGCCTGCGTGAAAGTCTGCGAAGCCGGCGTTGCAACGGCGAACAGGTAGCCATTGTCACGCGCAAAAGCTTGTACGGGAAGATTGCCGGGCATGACGATCGGCACCTTGCGCTGGCCGGCCACCAGAGCAACCGATTCGGCGAGATCATGGTTGTAAGGGCCGAGCAAGTGGCGAATGTTGCCTTGCTCGATCAGGCGCTCGGCAAGGCTCGCGGCGCGATCACGGTTCGATTCGGCGTCGAAGTACGACACGCGAAGTGTAAAGCACCTGGTGCCGACCTCGATGCCACCCTTGGCATTGATTGCTTGCACGGCAGATTCAAAGCCGCGCTTGGCATCTCGCCCGGCGTTGGCATGTTCGCCTGTCAGTGAAAGCGCAGCACCAAGCACGATTTCACTGCATTCCTGAGCAGATTGAGCCCGTGCAGACGGGGCTGTCGTGCTCAAGCACAGGAGCACCGCACAGCCGATCAGTATCAGCCGCAAACCGGTCACCGTTTATCCTCCCCGCTACCACCGCTGCGATCGAGCCAGCGATCGCCTGCACGGCAGCATCTTGGCGACGTCTCGTTTGCCCCCGGTCGTCCCCTTCGACAATTTCAATATAGAACAAGCCGATTGGAAATAGAAGCATTCGGCAGCATCAGCGCAAGTCACCCACCGCCTGCTGGATGCGTTCGCAGCCGCGGCGAATGTCATCGAGGGAGGCTGCCACCGAGATGCGAAAGTGCGGCGAGAGCCCGTAGGCGGCACCATGCACGGTCGCCACACCGTAATTGTCCATCAGATGCAAAACGAAATCGCGGTCGGATTCGATCGTCCTGCCGTCCGGCGTCTGGCGGCCGATGACACCGTCGATCTTCGGGAAGACGTAAAAGGCGCCCTCCGGTGAACGACAAGAGATGCCGTTGGTCTGGTTGAGCATCGAGACGACAAGGTCACGCCGGTCGCGAAAAGCATCCGAGCGCTCGGTGATGAAATCCTGTGGGCCGGTGAGCGCTGCAACGGCTGCCGCCTGGCCGACCGATGATGCGCCGGATGTGCTCTGCGACTGCACTTTGAGCATTTCGCCCATCAGCGCCTTCGGGCCGGCGCCGAAGCCGATCCGGAAACCGGTCATCGCGTAGGTCTTCGAGACACCGTTGACGGTCAGCGTGCGCTCCTTGAGCCGCGGTTCGACGGCAGCAATCGTGGCCGTTGGCGTGCCGGTGAAATTGATATGCTCGTAGATGTCGTCGGTCAGCACCCAGACGTGCGGATTGGCAAGCAGCACATCGGCCAGCTGACGGAGGTCATCATGAGTATGGACGGCGCCTGACGGGTTGGACGGTGAATTGAGCATCAGCCAGCGGGTCGCCGGCGTTATGTTGCGCGCCAGTGTTTCGGCATCGATCTTGAAACCCTGCTCGGCCGAGCAGGGCACGACGCGCGCCGTGCCGCCGGCGAACTGAGTGATCTGCTCGTAGGCGATCCAGAAGGGTGCCGGGATTACGACCTCATCGCCGGCGCCGACTGTTGCCATGATGGCATTGAAGATCACCTGCTTGGCACCGGCACAGACCATGACCTCATCGGCCGCATACTCGAGACCGTTCTCGCGGCGGAACTTCTCGATCACGGCGGCCTTGAGTTCAGCGGTGCCCGACATGGTCGTGTACTTGGTCTGGCCGGCCCGCATAGCAGCGTAGGCTGCCTCGACGACATGGGCAGGCGGCTGGAAGTCGGGCTCGCCGGAGCTCAATGCGATGACGTCATGGCCGGCGGCTTTGAGTTCGCGGGCGCGTTGCGAGGCGAGAGCGCTTGGCGATGCCTGAACTCGGATAACACGGGCGGCGGGCTTCAGATGGGGCATGGGAAGGAACGCTCTTTGGATTGGCACGGACGGCCTGTCATACGACAACTCGCTCGTGCCTGTCGTCATCGAGTGCTGATCAATCAGCAGTCCAAACCAATGGCCGCACGCATCCACCCGCGATTGCCCCGGCTACCTGAGCTGTTTCAAGTACCGGCAAGATGGGCTAAGCAAAAATGCAACGAGATAGGACAACCCATAGAGGATGATGAACAATGGCCTGGCCCGAGCCCGTCACACTCAGCGGCAATGTCGTCAACGTCGTGCCGCTCAGTCACGACCACCTCGATGAACTGAATGAAGCAGCAGCCGACGGCGAGTTGCACCGGCTCTGGTATACGACGGTGCCGGCGCCGGATCAGGTGGCCGCCGAGATCGACCGGCGGCTTGGCCTGCAGACGGCAGGCTCGATGTTGCCTTTTACAATTGTCGACAGGGCAAGCGGCCGTGCCGTCGGCATGACGACCTACATGAACATTGATGCAACCAACCGGCGTCTCGAAATCGGCTCGACATGGTACCGGCGCTCGGCACAGCGAACCGGTCTCAACACCGAGTGCAAGTTCGTGCTGCTACGCCACGCTTTCGAGGAACTCGATGTCAACGCGGTCGAGTTCCGCACGCATTTCATCAACCACCAGAGCCGGCGTGCGATCGAACGGCTCGGCGCCAAGCTCGACGGCATCCTGCGCCAGCACATGATCATGGCGAACGGCACGCTGCGCGATACCTGCGTCTATTCGATCATCTCACCGGAATGGCCGACCGTAAAGGCGCACCTGACCTGGCAGATGGAAATGCCGCGGTAGCTAGTCAGTTGATTTTGCTAGTTTTATTGGCGCACCGGGAAAGATTCGAACGTGCGACCCCTAGTGTTCTGGACCTAACAGTTGATTCCCGGCTGCCCACCAAACTCAGCGTCATTCCCGCGAAGGCGGGAACCCAAGCGACCATCCGCCGGCACTGAGTAAGTGGAGAATCGCTTGGGTCCCCACCTACGTGGGGATGACGACTGTGCTTGAGGCTTCGGCCCTGCAGAATTTGCCCGGACATCAGCGCGCCTAGGCGGGAATGACGGAGTGTAGGGCAGCGGGACGGGAACTATCCGTCAGACTCGAAACACTAGATTCGAATCTAGAGTGTGAGCGATTCATAGAAATTCATAGTTTCTCATGCATCTGAGAAAATATAGTTTTATCAATAAAATACCGCATCATGACGGATCATCCATACTCCGCACAATTGGAACCTTTTTGGAACCTTTTTCTCGGCATAGAAGGCGTTTAGAGTCGTCAGCATGTGAAATGACAAGATGAGACAGCCCGGCCAATGCTGACGGCAAGAAGGATCGAGGGATTGAGGGCAACTGGCAGGCAGTACGAGGTTGTGGACGGCCAAGTACCAGGCTTGCGGCTACGGGTGTCGCAGCGGGGCACGAAGTCGTTCATGTTGTTGTATCGATATCGCGGCGTGCGGCGCCGCGTGAGGCTCGGTCGAGCGTGTACTCAGGTCAGAAGATGCCAACTGGGGACGAACATGAACGATGCAGTCGGATACACACCGCCAACGGTTTGGGTATGGGAGAGGCAGGAATCTGATGCGCCAACTCAGACGTTTGCGCTGAATCAGCCGACCGCCGGCGCTAGGCAACACAAGGAGCTGCCGGTTGGAAAGCATCCGCTGCAGCTCTATTCGCTCGGAACCCCGAACGGTGTGAAGGTCACCGTGATGCTCGAAGAACTGTTGGCGGCTGGGCATCACGGCGCCGAGTACGATGCATGGTTGATACGCATTCGCGATGGCGAGCAGTTCGGTTCAGGTTTTGTTGCGATCAACCCGAACTCCAAAATTCCGGCGATGGTTGACCACGGTGTGGACCCGCCGCGCCGCGTGTTCGAGTCGGGTGCGATCCTTCTCTACCTCGCAGAGAAGTTCGGAGCGTTCCTGCCGGCGGACGGACCTGACCGCACGGAAACGCTAAACTGGTTGTTCTGGCAGATGGCTAGTGCACCATACCTGGGCGGCGGCTTCGGCCATTTTTACGCCTATGCAACGGACAAGCAAGAGTATCCGATCAACCGTTTCGCAATGGAGACGAAGCGCCAATTGGACGTGCTCGACCGCCAACTGGCTGACAACGAATACATTGCAGGTTCCGAGTACACGATCGCCGATATGGCGATCTGGCCGTGGTACGGCATCCTGGTCAAGGGTGAGATCTACGGCGACTCTGCGACCTTCCTATCGGTGCACGAATACGAGCACGTCAATCGCTGGACCAATCAGATCGGGCAACGGCCGGCGGTGCAACGCGGACGCATGGTCAACCGTGTGCAGGGTGACCCCTCAAACCAACTCCATGAACGCCACGACAGCAGCGACTTTGAGACCAGGACACAAGACAAGATTGCTAATTGAATGCGCCTCGCTCTAATAGCGGAAGCGCTGCTCGTTCGAGCCGTCGCAATCGTATTGATTGACACCGACGTTGTCCTGGAGCGATCCATTGGGGACGTCCAGGCATTTGCCGCTGTGGGCCAAGATGATATTGATGAAGCCCTGGCCCGCAGGCCGTACCAGGAATTTTTGGTGCATTGCATCGCGACACTGTTGCTGAACAATCGAAACGTTGTTGTCTCTTGCCCCGTACATGGCACCGAGACATTTGCCACTGTGCGCTGCAACGATATTGGAGTAGCGCACATCATTCGATAGGCGAAACGAAAACCGCTGTTCATTCGAGCCCTCGCATCGATACTGATTGACACCAACATTCTCGTCGCGGCTTGCGTTCGGAACATCCAGGCACTTGCCGCTGTGTGCGGCAATGATCGGTCTGAAGGGACCAGCTTGCCGCCTCTGGCCGGGTGAAGTCCGTTGCGGGGGTTGACCGACGGGGCGTCGCTGTCCGGCGCCTGGTTGCCGGGGGGGGTGTTGCAGGCTTACAGGTTGCTTGCGCGTTCCCGTGATGCGGTCTTTGCCACTCCAGTGCTTCGACAAAAACTTGTTCATGTCGATGAACGTGAACACCATGCTTGACCCATTGGCCGTGCTTCTGACGGTCACATCGTTGGGACCTGTGATATCCCAGCGCATGTCCCTGAATGTCGCACTATCGATCGTGCCAGACCGACCGAACGTGAAGTCGATCTGCCGATTACGCCAATGATACGTCCATTTCGTTCCGGCAAGGGATTTGACGACTTCGCCCGCCGGGCCGTGGCGTCGAGCCTCGAGCCTTGCCTGCTGGACCGCCGCCTGATGGCGTCGCTCACTTTCGAGTTCCGCCTGATACCGGCGCATGCGCTCCTGCTCTGCTCGTCGGTGGCGCTCTTGCTCCGCTTGCTGCCTGGCGCTTGCCAGTGCCGCCACTCTCGCTTCCTCGCGCCGAACGATTGCCGGATGCGTGCGAGCCACCGGCACTTCGAGCCCGCGCAAATAGGCCATGTCGCCCCTGCCGGGATATCCGGTAACCGCCCAGGACAGATGCATGCCGTGAAAGTTGCGCGTGTAGACCGTCACATCGACCTTGGCACCGGAATTGGCATCGTTTGTCGTCCATTCAAGGCCGGCGGTCTGGCCGTTTTCGATGCTCAGAATTGTCGGATCCTCTTTGAGGCAGGCGACCCGGTTCGGCGTTGGCTTCAGGCTGCCCTCTCTGGCGAAGACGAATCCGACGGGAATGTAGCCTGGACGGCATTTCGGTGCCCAGATGCTGCGATCGTGACGACCGCCGCTACACGAGTCATTCCAGACCGGAACATAGTCGATTGGCCGTGACCACCATTTGCTGGCATCGTCCCGGCCGCCAACGTATTTGCCGCGCTCCACCGCGCGCGTTCCGGGCTTGCTGCATAACGCGTTCAGCGACTTAATTTGCGCACCGATCTTTGGATAGATGTAGTCGCCAAGACTGATGCAATCGGGTCGGTCCTCGACACTCGGGTGCCAATGCGACATGTCGTGAGTGGAACCCGATTTGTAGTCGTCGCCCATCCATTCTGCGGGCACCGGCGTGATAACGGTATTGTAATAGAACGGGTGATAGCCGACTGGCTTGGCGCCGCTGTTCATTTCGGAAACGATGGCGCCGACCGACAACGCGGCTGCCTTTCGGTCTCGGGGGTCCATTGAACGAACCAGCGACTTGCCGATTTGCAGGGCGCGCTCTTTGGCTTCGTCGCTCATTATGCCTTCAACAACTTCCTTCGCCGACATTTTCGAGAAGTCGAGGCCGCCGAGCTTTCTCGCGATCTTCTTGGCACCTGCATTGCGCAACTGGCCCGCCTTGTAGAGACCGACGAGCTTCTTCGCCTTGCCCAGGATCTGGTCGTTGAGAGAGTTCTTCAAGAAATAGGTCGAGGCCAGTTCGTTTTGGCGCAAGAGGTTGGCGGCCGCCAGTTTGATCCCGACTGCAGGATCGCCGGTCGTAAAAATCAGGCTGACCGCACCGGTCGGCGTCCACTTCTGGTACATCGCCCCCATTTCCTTGAAGAACTCTTCCGGATCGTCGATGTTCTTGATCACCTTTACGGCATCACCAACAACCTCGGTCAGATCATCCTTGACGCCGTCAATCGAACTCGTGACGACGTCCCGCGCAAAATTGCCGACATACGAGCGCCCGCGCGACATGAAATCACGAACCTTGCCGTCAGGCAGCGCCTTCGACACGTAGTGGACCACGCTAAGGGGGCTGACTGGGTTCTTGGCAATGACGAAGTGTGTGGCATCGCCGACGAAGGTCTTCGCTTCCTCGTAGTCGCGCTTCAGCTTGTCGAGGTAGCGCTCGGGATCACCTCCCGCGATTGCGAATTCGACAGCGTGGCGGACCGGATTGAGCAAAGTCACGGCATTCAAGGCACGGCCTCCGTATTTCTTGAGCGTATCCTCGATACCATCGCAACGATGCGTGGGAACTCGCACAGCGAAGTTGCCGGTCCAATAGGCTTCCGGGTTATGGGGTCCGATTGTCCAGGTGAAACTCTCGTCTTGGGCCGACTTAGCGCGCAGGTAGCCCGTGTATCGGACCGGCCGACTGGTCAGCGTCAGCGAGCCCTCGTTGTTGAACTCGAAATGCTGCATTTCCGGCTGGCCGGAGATGCGAAGCGCAAATTTTCCCTGCTTGCCGTTACAGCCGTGGCCTTGCACCCGGGCGATCGTGAGCTTGACTGCTTGGCCTGGGTATACAGGCCCCTGATGAAGTCTGTTGCGATGATAATATCCGGTGCCCTGATAGCAGTTCCCCATAACGATCGTAAATGTGATCGGCCAATTAAGGCCGTTCTTCAGATACAAAGGAAATATTCGGCTGGCGGCCACTGCGTCATTGAATTGGGTCGCAAGGGCTGCAATCGCGACGAGGCCCACGACGCCGGATTTGAGTGATCGACAGTCGGCTCCCATTGCTTTCCGCTCTTTCCGTCAGGGCCACCTGCGATGTCGAGCGCATGTCTGGTGCGCTTCCCCGAGCCCATTACTGTGATGACGTAAATCAAATGGTATGGCTGTCGACCGATACCGCTTGGAGATGTACTGCCCGGCGACTTCGTTCATGTCCCCTCTCTGCAGACCCTTTAGACGGGTCGGGGAGCAATATCCTCGCCAGACGATCGCGCCGCAGGTTAGGTAGCCTTGCAGGTTGGGCTTGAAATGACAAGTTTTGCGGTGGCGCCTCAGCGACATCGGAGGCACAGAATATCCGGTCTCCACAAGTGGCAGGCGGTGTCTGTAGGTTGAGAACCTTCACAAGCCAAATCCACTGGTGGCTTGCAGGTTGTGGGACGTCGGCCGCACGCTTGACGGTAGGCTGTCCAAGCTTTTTTAATCCCGTCCACAACAAAAACATCAAATACTTGGAGAGGAACGAGATGTCTTTGATAACGCTGATCGGCAGAACGGGAATCGCGGCCGCTTCTGCGTTGGCTCTTGTTGGCGGCCACGGCGTTCATCGCGCCAGCACTGGTACCTGAAATCGCGTCGATCCATATGCGGCCGTCCTCGAATATCTTGTCAAGAACGCCCCATGTAAAGGCGCCATGCGCACCGCCGCCTTGCAGCGCGAGATTAATCGATTTTGTGTGCTTGGCAGATCGTCCTTCGTGCTTGGCCACCGAGGTATTCTTTCAACTCATTTCGAAAACAAGCTTGCCAGGCGTTGCAGCACAGTCAGCAACAGGAAGCTGGCGCAGCCCCAGATGACGATGTCGAACGTCTGCCACCAGGTGCCTCTGAGCCAGAAGTTTATCATGTTGCCAAAGGGCGAAATGAATTTGAGGCCCAACAGACCATCTGTGCTCCAGGGCCCGACCCAAATCCAGAAGCGCGACAGATACAGGAGGACCAGTGTCAGGCCGAGAGCACTGAGCGGGCCGATAATCCGAACAGCAATTCCGGGATTCTGGTCCGGCATTAGAGCACCTCGAGTGTGTTGAGATCGGCTTTGAACACCAGAATGCGCCCTCGTCGTTCGATGCTGCCCTCGAGCGTTACGAGCTTTGCAACATGTGCGAGATACGAACTCGGCAATGGGCCGCCAGACCTATCGCCAAGAAGGAAAAAGTTTTGGCCGTCGACGGCATCGCGCGTGACGAATACTGGAGGCGCACCCCCGATCAGGCACAGGTTGGCACAGGCACGATGAGACAAACCGGTGCCTGGGCGCATGGCACCGGCCAGGCATTTGCCGTCGCAGATCTCACCCGTCAACCGCCAGCGGCCGAGGTCCCTCACCGCTGCCGTAGGCGCGCCACCCTCGAGTACGACAATGGCCTGCTTGGCATCGCCGACCTGAAGGGCATCGATGTCGCCGCGTTTCAGCGCAATGCCCTTGAGTTGGATGAGCTTGCCATCGAGTTCGGCGACGCGGGATTGCACGCCTTTCTTGCCGACACCCGAAAGCAGTAGTGTCCGGCCCACCGGAATGTGATCGGTGCCTGTCGAAACATGCAGGATCGGATAGGGACGGGCTTCCAGGCGGCCGGTGACGGTTTGGGCGCCCCAACCCCAGTTGAACTCACCGCTGCCGGGATCATCCTGGGCGATGCCGAGGAGCAAACCGAGGGCGGCAAACCCGCCGATCAGCAAGGCCGCAACCGCAATCAGGAATAATTTCAAGCCGCTCGGCGTCGGCAGGTATCCGACATAGAACGGCGCCGTCTTGTCCGTCATCATACCCCCTCCACGATATTCAGAGGTGCAACGTACGTCCCGGCAGGGTTTTTTTCTGATGACACGAAGACCTCATCACCCTTACGCCTCAACGCATAGGTCGGAATTCTCTCGGTGAATGGTTCCGGCGAGCAACCGTCTTCAAGACGGTATTGAAACCCGTGCCAGGGACAGGTGACACAGCCGTCAATAATGCGTCCCTCGCCGAGCGGGCCGTTTTGATGGGCACAGGCGTTGGAGATCGCCGACAACCGGTTTTCGTGGCGAAAGACGGCAACGCGATCACCGTTGTCGAGCCGCACGATCCGGGCTAGGCCTTCGTCGAATGCATCGACTGTCGCAACCTTGATCCATTGACCGGCTGCGGCCCGCACCGCGCTCTCTCGTTCACGCAACGCCGCAGTAACATGCAGGCCCACCACCAATAGCACCGAGACAGCGGTTATGATCGTAAATATCTGATTGCTCTGACCTTGCAATGAGCCGAGGGCGACATGGCCAACCACCAGGGCAAAGGCAGCGTAGATCAAATAGTGGATTCCTTTCCAAATTTGCGGCCCGAGAAACCGCAACCAAAAATCGTGGCTTGTTGCCGCCAGAACCGCGAGAGCCAAAAGTGCCACGAGACCGAGTATCTCGAAGGGAAAGCCAAGCACCTGCGCATGGCTTGAGTTGGCTGTCAGCAGCGCTTCGAAGCGCGGCGTCGGGCTGAAATTGAAATACCAGTTGATCACGAACATTGCGTGGGTGAGCGCAACCAGGGCGGTGATCACCCCGAAATGGCGACGATTGTAAAGCAGCGGCAGAAAACGCCGGTCGAGCCGTGCAAGCGGTCCAATGCACAAGATAACGGTCAGCATCAAGAACGCACAGAAGCCGAAGGCGCGTGCGCGCACGATCGCACCATCGGCGGGTTTCGCATCGCCGGCAAACATCGGCGAGAGCCAGAGAAAGATCGAGACGAAGGCGAAGACCAACACGAGCACGACGAGATCATAGACGATCTTCGACCGGTTCCATTGCACGGGAACGTATTTGACGCTCATGGATTGTTCACTCAGGTGGTGGTTGAAGCTGGACGGCTGTCGAGCCGGCTTTCGGTAGTGGTTGGCGGACCGCGAGTGCGGCAACCAGAACCATCGGCAACAGAACGGCAAGCACGATCCAGATCGGACGATGGGCATCGCGTAGCGGCCGGTCACGACGCACGACCGTATCAAGCCCGCTCAATTCAGCCTGGACCCAGCGCGTGAGCACGATCGGCCAGATCAGCAGGACGCCAGGAACCAGGAGCGGGCGGAACGTGTAGGATCCGCGAGCGTCTTCATCGATGCGGCCGATCCCGACCATCACAAAGGCCGCCGCTACGACGGCGCCGATGTATAGCCAGATCTCGGCGAGCCAGATCAAGAGTGCACCGGTGTTCATATTCATCGACTCCGAGTGGGTTGACGGCACGGCGTATTGATAGCCGGTGTATCCAGCAATTCATCTGTCAGACCAGTTCAGCATCGGTCATGATTTCAACGAGCGCCGGTCCGTTGAACGCCAGAGCCTCTGCGATGGCCTGATCGAGATCACCGGCCTCGACGACCTGCCTGCCGTGCCCACCGCACAGGCGCGCGAATGTCGAAAACGGTGGGTTGAGCAGATCGGTTTCCCAAACCGGCCATTCACCTGCGCGCTGTTCCTTGGAAATCTTGCCGAGTTCGGCGTTGTTGAGAAGGATGTGGGTAATATCCATGCCGTACTTGGCGGCGGTCGTGAATTCCATCGCGTATTGGCCAAAGCCGCCGTCACCGGAAACGGAAACAACCTTGCGTCCGGCAAATTCGGGAAAATCCTTGGTTGCACACCAGGCACCGATCGCTGCTGGCAGCGCGAAGCCGATCGATCCGAGATAGCCGGACATCAGCACGCGCTGGCCCTGCGGTTCGAAATAGCGACCGAAGGAGTAGGTATTGTTGCCGACATCAACAGTGATGATCGCATCGGCGGGAGCCTGCCGCGTGAGGGCCTCGAATACGGCTGCCGAATGAACGCCTGAGCCGCTTTCTTCGGCCAGTCGGCGCTGCTTTTCGTTCCGCCAGATGGACCAGCGCTCTTTCAACTCGGCAATCTGATCGGCCCGGCCTGCAGTCGGCCTAACCTGCTCGGCGATGGCGGCGCAGAACGCACCGATTTCACCCCAGACCGGCAGCGCCACGGGATGGAATTTGCCAAGCTGCATGCGTTCGAAATCGACCTGGATGATCGGCTTGGAGCGCTCGATGCCGGTGTGGTTGGCGAATGACGAGCCGAGCGCGATAATCAGATCGGCTTCGTTCATGAACCAGCTGGCGATTGGCGTTCCCGAACGGCCGAGCACGCCGGCGGCATTGGGGTGTGTATCGGGGATCAGGCCTTTGCCTTTGAAGGTGGTTGCAACCGGAGCACTGAGCTTTTCCGCGAGCGCGATGACTGCGTCGCGTGCCGTGAGCGCACCATAACCTAGGATGATCAGAGGGCGTTGTGCGGAATTGATCATGCGCACGGCTTCGGCGAGATCGCTCTCCGACGGGATCACGACATGACCACCCATTCTGCCGGTCGGAGTGCCGGCCTTGGCGTCGTTCGGCACCGTTTGCACATCATCGGGGAAGATCAGGTGCGAGACATCCCGTTCGACCAGCGCCGTCTTGCAGGCAAGCGACATGAGTTCGGCATGGTTCGAGGTGGCCAGTACCGTCTGCGAGAAGCGCGAGACGGCCTCAAATGCGGAAGCGAGATCGATGTCTTGGAACGCTCCCGGACCGAACACCTGAGTCTGCACCTGTCCCGTGAGCGCCAAGACCGGCGCCCGATCGACCTTGGCGTCCCATAAGCCGGTCATGAGGTTCGTCGAACCGGGCCCCGCGATCGTCAGGCAAGCCGCTGGTTTACCTGAAAGCTTGCCGTAAGCCGAAGCCGCGAACGAGGCCGCCCCCTCGTGGCGCACGCCGACATAGCCAACCTCGCCGTCGGCAACGCGGCGGCGGATGGCATCGCTAAGACCCAGATTCGAGTGACCCACCATGCCGAAAACGCGTTTCACGCCCCAATTGACCATAGTCTTGGCCATCACGTCGGAAACGGTCCGCGTATGGACGGGCTCCGCCACGACGCCGACAAAAACGCGACCGTCGCGAACATCGACCGGAAACAGTTCCTGACCCGAGTCCTCGTGGCCGCCGGGTGGCTCGCCGGTCAGCGGGTCGAAATCCCAGCCGTGCCAGGGACAGCGGATCCAGCATTTGCCATCGACGCCCTTTTCGATCGAGCCTTCGCCGAGCGGTCCGCCTTGATGCGGGCAACGGTTGTCCATGGCGGCCCATTGACCGTCGAAATGTGACAGGCAGATCGAACGGCTTCCTGCCGTGACGCTCTTTACGCGGCCTTCGGGCAGATCTTCAACCGCGCCGACATCGATCCATTCCAATGCTTGATCCGACATAGCCAAACCTCTACGCGCCTCGATGTTTTCCTTCGAAGGTGGAGCTACTGCACACCGCCGTAGGCCACGCCCGACAGCTCCGCCATGTCCTTTGTCCAGGTCGTCAAATCGTCGGTCGTGAATTTCGAAAGATGATCGTGGCCGCAGGCCCGGGCCATGACCTGCATGAGATGCACCGAGGCCTCGAAGAAGTTGGCCAGTTGCCGTGCCGATTTTTCGATCACCAGCCGGTTGACGAGATGCGGCTTCTGGGTGGCGATGCCGACTGGGCAGTTGTTCGTATGGCAGGCGCGCATGGCAATGCAGCCAATCGCCTGCATGGCGGCGTTCGAGACTGCGACCGCATCAGCACCAAGCGCCAGGGCTTTGACGAAATCAGCCGGCTTTCTGAGGCCGCCCGTGATAATGAGCGTGATGTCGTTGCGCCCGGACCTGACCAGATGGCGTCGTGCACGTGCGAGTGCAGGGATGGTTGGCACCGATATATTGTCGCGGAAGATGACCGGCGCTGCCCCGGTGCCGCCGCCGCGGCCATCGAGAATGATATAGTCGACGCCGACCTCCAAGGCCGCATCGATGTCCTTTTCAATGTGCTGCGCGGATAATTTGTAGCCGATCGGAATGCCGCCGGTACGGCTGCGCACCTCGTTAGCAAACCCTTTGATTTGCGCAACCTCCGTCCAATCCGGAAAACGCGGTGGTGAAATGGCGTCCTTTCCCGGCTCCAGGCTGCGGACTTCGGCGATTTTGCCTTGCACCTTGTTGCCCGGCAGATGACCACCGGTGCCGGTCTTGGCGCCTTGGCCTCCTTTGAAATGAAAGGCCTGCACGTTGGCAAGCTTGTCCCACGAGAACCCGAAGCGGGCCGAGGCCAGTTCGTAGAAGTAGCGGGTGTTCGCCTGCTGCTCCTCGGGCAGCATGCCGCCTTCGCCTGAGCAGATCCCGGTGCCGGCCAGTTCGGCACCACGCGCCAGCGCGACCTTCGCCGGTTCCGAAAGTGCACCAAAGCTCATGTCGGAGACGAACAGCGGGATCTCGAGGACCAGCGGCTTCTGGGCATTCGGCCCGATCACGACATCAGTGCCAACCGCAGCATCGTCGAGCATTGGTGCCTTGTGAAGCTGTGCCGTCAGGATCTGGATATCATCCCAACTCGGCAGTTGCTCGCGCGGCACGCCCATTGCGTCCACGACACCGTGGTGTCCGGTCTTCGAGAGACCTTCGCGGGCATAGCGTTGGATGAGCGCGTTGTGTGGCTCTTCAGCGGTACCATGGCTGGTGTCGGCGTAGAGACCGAGATAGGCGTCTCGATTGAAAGGCTGCGGATGCTCAATCGCCCAGGCGGCGATCTCATCGGCATCGACCAGCACCTCACCGTTCTCGATCCAAAAGGTGAACTTCGCAAGCGCCTCGGAGTTGTTGTATTCGGAAACACCGCTGTCGAGGCGATAGTCCCAATAGTGCACGCCACAGATCAGATTGTTGCCCTCGACGTAACCATCTGACATCAGTGCGCCACGGTGCAGGCACCGGCCATACATCACGGACACTTGGTCATCGAAACGAACGACCACGAGGTCGACTTCCCCGACCAGGGCATAGGTGGGTTCGCGATCCTGCAAATCATTCAATTTGGCAACTGCGGTAGGTCTCACTTTCCGGCCTCCAGGCATCGGTTCATTGGTTCATGGCGGCGCCTTTCCCATGTGTTGCATCAGATCGGCGCGATGATTGCGGACCCCTCAAAACGAGCTGCCGTTCCAATCCTTCGAGATCGCCGTCAGGCTCATCGTCACCAAGGCGTCTCGTTTCGGCAGATCAGCAACTGCAATTGCCGTTCGAGCTGGCCGGCATGCTCCAAGTTTGTCGGCATATGCCGCGTTCATTTCGGCAAAGTCGTCCATGTCTCTGAGGTAAACGTTGACGTGGAGGACACGTTCGAAGCCGGAGTTGACCGATCTTAGCATCAAGTCAAACGCGTCCAAGATCTGGCGGGTCTGAGACGTGATGTCGGGTCCGGCCAGCTCACCTGTTGTCGGATCAACGCCGGCGATCGCACCAATTGTTATGAACGGTCCGACCTTCGCAATGTGGCGATACGGTCCAATCGGCTCCATCGTATCGGCTGGTGTGAACGTCTCAACTTCAAGCGACAATTGAGCCTCCATCGATTTGGTGACCTGGACGTTCGACGAACGAGCGATCCCGAAATTATTATTGCGCTGTCGCGAGCGGGAGACGGATTGTGAATTCCGCTCCGTCGGCATCCTCTCGAGCCGCGGCGTCGATGTGTCCTCGATGGCGTTCAATGATGAGTTTACAGATCCACAGCCCGAGCCCAAATGAGCAGGCAGCATGCTTGGCTCTTGACGACAGCGTGGTGAAGGGGCGGAACGCTCGTTTCAGATCAATGGTGCTCAAGCCCGGCCCCTGATCGCGGATCCGAACCATGACATTGTCGTCATCGGCATCGAGTATGCACCTCACAGTCGTACCACCTGGCGAATGCTTGACCGCGTTATTCAGGATATTTTCGAACACCTGCAACAACAGGCATTTGTCGCCCAAAACGGCGATCGGTCCTGCATCAGCGAAATGCAACCGAACGGCCCGCTTCTCCGCCAAAGGAAGGTTCGATGCCAAAGCATTCTGTAAAATGCTACTCAGGTTGATGGTAGAAAGTGAGAAGCCGAGCGGGTCACCGGTTGCCCTTGTCCGCTGCAGGAGGGCCGCCAACATTTGGTCAAGCGTCTCAATGACTGCGCGAGCCTGCACCAACCTTGCGGGCATCTCGTCAAAGGCCCGCTTTTCGGCATAAGCCTCGATCAATTCCATTAGCACGGACAGGTTTGCCAGAGGTCCACGCAAATCGTGCGTTACGATTGCAAGCGCACTGATCAGGCCCGCGTTACCTGACAATTCGGGTTGTTGGGCTACTGCAGCCGGATCGAGGCCGCTGCGTGGAATTCCCGCTTCAAATTGCAGGCCACCGGGAAGCGAAGGCTCTCCATACATCGTCATTTCCTCTCTGTGGAGGTAACGTATCGCAATGAGAAGTTAGCCAATCACCGCCCGTCCCGTGAAATATTTTCGGGCTCACAATTCGATAGCTGTCTGCTATGGTTTGGGCGTGTACGATCGCCACGATCGCAGGTGTGGATAGCCCACGGTTCCTGGAGCCACGTCCGGTGGAGATGCATCAGATCCGATATTTTCTCGCCGTATCAGAAACGCTCAATTTCACGCGTGCTGCCGAAAGTTGCCATGTCGCGCAACCGTCGCTGACCCGTGCGATCAAGAAGCTCGAAGATGAACTGGGTGGCGATCTATTTCGCAGAGAAGGACGTTTGACGCACATAACCGATCTGGGTCGGATGATGCTGCCCCCGCTCACTCTATGTTACGAAAGCGCAGTCGCTGCCAAAGAACTGGCAGATTCGTACCGGAAGGGTGATCATGCACCGTTGTGCCTGGCGCTGACACACACGATCGACCTACACCTGGTGGCGGAACGATTGGCCCAGTTGGACGCCATGTTCCCAGGGTTGGAGCTAAAGTTGTTTCGCGGCACACCGATAGAAGTCGGTGAGCAGCTCAAGAACGGCAATTCCGAAGTTGCAGTCGCAGGCCCGATGAACGAGAGATGGGAGCGGCTCACGTCGTGGCCACTCTTCGACGAGCCGTTTGTCTTAGTCACCAACTCGAAACATGAACTGGCTCGAAGCAACAGCGTAGCATTCGAACATCTCAGGAATGTCAGGATCCTGGCGAGACCCTATTGCGAACAGGCCGATCTTATCGCCGAGATTCTCACTCTGAATCAGCTGTTTGAAGATAAGGGCTACCATATCGTGTCCGAGCAGGATCTTGTCGTCCTGCTTGAGGCAGACGTTGGAGTCGCGATCATGCCGGCAAGCGCCAGCCTGCCTCGGAAACTATGCCGTATCAGCATTGATGAGCCGGTACTGCGAAGAACGGTTCAGCTCTACGCGGTCGAGGGCCGCCCGCGCTCGCCGGCATTAAATGGTCTGATCAAGCTTTTGCGCTCCGCCGATTGGACATCGGTCATCCATTGACGGCCTTTCGTGCAAATGGACCACAATCGCCGCACGCGCGCATCAAGCAGCCAGGTCCCGCAGTATCCCGATCACGCTATCAATCTCCATCCGGCGCCTGAAATCAGGGTCGACGAACCGGGCCTTGACCAGTTGGTCCTGGCCCACGATGAACGTCGCTGGCATGGGAACGATCGAACCGTTGCTGCCCTGGTATTCCTTCAGGTCAACATTGTGTTGTTCATAGAGTGATCGGATCTCTTCGCCGATCCAAATTGCCAGACCAAGATTCAAAGCATAACCGGCATCCAAGTCCGTCAGGACCTGGAATTCATGGTTGGCGAATTCTCTGAACTTTCTGGCAAATGCCTGTCTATCGGGTGTAATCGACACTGCGCGTGCACCCAACGCTTCGATCTCTAATGCCCTCTCAGCCAGTGAATGCATTTCCATCTTGCAGTACGTGCACCAATGTCCGCGATTGAAGCTGATCACAGCCGGACCAGACTCGATGAGTGAGGTTAGGGATACGAACTTGCCGTCGTGATCCGGTAAAACAAACCCCGGCATGGGCTCGCCGACATTGGGCGCCTGGGCGCCGGAATGCGCCGCTTCCAGGCGCCCGACCAAGTGGTCGTAGGCCGCTGCCATTGCCGGATTGAGCTCACGATGCCATGCCGCAAGGGCCTCCAGCCGCTGCTTCAAGGGGGCCTCGATAGCGCGTGCATTTTCGAAGGCTTCAACCAGTGTCTTCATTGTCGGCATTCGTCCACTGACCTATCAGTCGCTTTTTAGGGCGTTTAAATTGGCAGTAATGACTATATCTGTAACGCCGATACCTGTGGGCTATGATATCGATCCGGTTTCGATATTGGAATTCTCGACGATTGCTCTTCAGGATGGTCAGACCTCGGGTGTCGAATGCATCACACCACAGATTTGCGCCAACATATCCGCTTCGGAATTTGTGTCGACATCTTCGACAAAGAAATGAATGAGAGACACATCTCAAAGTGGCCCGGTTCACCATTAGGACTGAGCTGACGATCGAAATGCTTGTGTTCCTTGAGCAACGCGGGAGGCCATCAGGTCTGGATGTCCGCAATGTTACCCTGTCGAAAAATGCAGACGGCAACTGCCTTAGCCAGCAGTTCCTCCAAGAGCTGTCGTGGAATGGGCTTGCCGTGGTCGGGCCCCGATGTCGGCTTGTGGGATTTCACGTTGCCTCTGCGTGGTGCTGACTGGCAGGACGACCCAAAGTAAGATTTGCGGATCACAGCGCGAAAATTCCTTTAGATCCGCGCCGCCTGTATTGAATGATGGCAACTCAAGGAGCGGAATTGTTAGAGTCTTGACAAATGCGTGTTGCCCGCAACTCGTAAATTCGAAGCGCGCATTTCGTTCAAGCATTTGGCACGTAGGCCGCCCTTGTACCGCCATCCACAGGAATGATGGTTCCCGTGACGTAACCGGCATCTTCGCTGAGGAGAAAGCGAATCACGCGAACGATGTCCTGGGCTTGGGCAATACGGCCCAGCGGCGAGTTGCCAGACGGCCGCCAATTGCCCTGGTTTGCTAGGTCGGCGGTTGCAGCTTGGATCATTGGCGTATCGACGGTTCCAGGGGCCAACGCATTGACCAGAATGCCATCCGTTGCCCATTCCACAGCCATGACCTTGGTCAGCTGGCTAACTGCTGCCTTCGATGCCGCGTAAACGCCGCTCTCGATTTTGGGCCGAATGGCGGAGACTGATGACAACAGCACGACCCGCGCCAATTCGCCATCGGCTGCGCTGGTACGGAGCATCGGGTAGGCCTCCTTGCACGTCAGCCAAAGCCCACGCACGTTCACATCGAACACTCTGTCAAACTCAGCCGCCGACATATTGGCGAGCGGTCCGTTCGCCAATACGCCGGCCGAGGCAACAACAGCGTTGATCTTCGCCGTCTCCTCTTGGATGCGGCGCATGACGGTTGAGATCGCTGTCGCATCTCGCAGGTCACAAGGACGGGGATGAAAGTCGCGTGAGGCGAACGCCCGAGTAACAGGTGCGAGCGCTGCCTCCGACACATCAAGGCCATAGACAATCCAACCGCTTTCCAAGAGGTCGCGGGCGGCCTCCAGACCGATACCTGACGCAACACCCGTAATGATCGCGCTCTTTGACATAGACTTTCTCCTGCGGCGCGAGGCGAACCGGGCGCCTAGAGTGGTCAAAACGACAATGGGCCCCACACCAGCATATCGTGCCGGATTTGCAGGCTCTTGGGAACCTTGCGCAAGGCTATCGGACGAAGGAACACCGATGAACTGTACCGAAAGTCCGTGTCGCCGATTGGCTTGGCGAGATCAACAGTCAGGGTTCCTGCGCCGAGAGTTCCTGACGTTGGCACGCTGTTTGTCGTTGATGACGTATCCGAACGCGCGGTAGAGCTCCCACCTCATCTATCCGCATCCTGGTTGGCGTGAGAACATCTTCTGCTACGCTTGCCCGTACGTGAATTAGTCATTGCGGAGCAGACCATGGAAGGAGCCGTACAGACCGTCAGCTGTGATGACGGCGCGACGATTATGATCCGTCGTCTCTCAGAAGTAATGGGTGCCGAGGTGACCGGCACCGATCTCTCGAAACCGCTGACGAGCCCCTTGAAGGCCGCAATACTGGATGCATTCCTCGAACATCACTTGTTGGCCTTCCGCGAGCAGGATCTCAGTCCGGAGCAACAGCACGCATTCACAGCACAGTTTGGTGAAATCGAAGAACACGTGGCGCGATTACCCGACGGCGAAAAGCTGCCACTGGTCCATGTCGTCAACAATCTCGACAAGGATGGCAATCCGACCGCCGAGCCCCATTCAACCGGCAACTATTTTTGGCATACCGACAAGTCGTATCACGCCATACCCTCACTCGCGACGGTTCTGCATGCGCTTGAGCTGCCGCCGGAAGGCGGTGACACGCTCTTCATCAATACCTACTCAGCGTACGAAACATTGCCGCAGGATCTCAAAGAGCAATTGGCGAACTTGCGCGCCATCCACAGCTGGGAAGCGAGCCGTCGCAACACCGGCAACATGCCTGCGACCGAGCAGCAGAAGCGTGAGCGTCCGCCGGTCAGCCATCCGGTCGTGCGTACACATCCGGAGACCGGTCGCAAGCTTCTCTACATTGGAATTCACACGTCGCACATCGAAGGCATGCCCGGAGCCGATGGCAAGGCGCTGCTGGATGAACTGCTTGAGCACGCTTCGCAACCCGAACACGTCTATCGTCACAAGTGGCATCAAGGTGATTTGTGCATGTGGGACAATCGCTGCCTGCTCCACCGTGCTGATGCCAATTACGACATGAGCAAGCATCGCCGTGTTCTGCACCGGACCGTCGTGCGCGGAACCGTGCCCTATTGAGAAAACCGGGAATGCCTCGGCACTGCAGCGCATTCACCCGGTAAGGCCCAATCACGACTAGCCATCTTGCTGAAACGTACAAGAGCGAACCATGATTCCAACCAACCATCGACGCATTGTCCTCGCCCGCCGGCCAGCTGGTGAGCCTGTCGAAACCGATTTTAGAATGGAAGAAGTACCGGTGCCTGAGCCCGGGCCAGGCCAGGTGCTCGTCCGCGTGCTCTTCTTGTCACTCGATCCATATATGCGTGGACGCATGCGCGATGTTGCGTCTTACGCACCTCCGGTTGGGATCGGCAAGGTCATGACAGGCGGCACCGTCGGGCAGGTGGTCGCTTCGCAGTCGCCGTCGTTCTCTGTCGGCGATATCGTCGAAGGTCGGCTCGGATGGCAGGAGTTCGCGACTAGCGCGGCTGCGTCGCTACGCAAAATCGATCGCGAACTTGCACCGATTTCAACCGCGAATGGAATCCTCGGAATGCCCGGCATGACGGCGTATTGCGGCCTGTTCGAAATCGGTATGCCGAAGGTTGGCGAAACCGTCGTTGTGTCGGCGGCATCTGGTGCGGTTGGCCAGGTCGTCGGTCAACTTGCGAAACGTGCCGGATGCTGCGTGGTTGGCATTGTTGGCGGCCCCAAGAAGTGTGCGTTTGTCCGTGACGAACTCGGCTTTGATGACTGTGTCGACTACAAAGCCAACGCCTCTTTGGAGCAAGCGCTCACGACGGCCTGCCCCAATGGCGTCGACGTCTATTTTGACAATGTTGGCGGGATCGTGAGCGACGCCGTGATTCTCAAACTGAATACTTGGGCTCGGATCGTGCTTTGCGGTGCGATCTCGCAGTACAATTCCGAAGAACCGGAGATGGCGCCGCGCTTGCCGGCTTTCTTCGTAGGTCAGCGGGTGACCATGCGCGGCTTCATTGTCTCCGACTTTGCGGCAAAGTTCGAACACGTGCGCAAGATCATGGGCGCTCTCATCAACGACGGACACCTGAAATACCGAGAAGATATCGTCGATGGCTTGGAGAACGCACCGCGTGCCTTCATCGGACTGTTGCGTGGAGAAAACTTCGGCAAACTACAGGTTCGGATCAGCTCTGAGGAAAATTGACTTAGAGCAGGCGAAGCAATTCGGAGAAAGACGACTATGGCCCCGACAATCACACCCCTCGATGCCAGCTTTGGCGCTGTCGTAACCGATATCAAAATCGCGACGATGACGGACGCCGAGTGGCAGGCGACGAGCGGCACATATGTTCTGGCCGTCGCATGCCGAAAAGCGGTCGGGACCAAGTAGACATTGGCGACCAGATCAACGACCGCCATTATCCATATGGAAAGCGCGGGCGGATAGAACACACTCAATACCGGGATGATGGTCATGGGCCCACCGAAACCGGAAGATCCACGAATGAAGCCACCCAGGATCGCAGCCATGCTCAGCAGGGCGGTGGCATCGATCATCACTCACATCCTGCGGACCGGCGTTAATGTGTCAACCAAGCGCTCAAATTGCCTGGCACCTTTGCCTTTACTCTGCAAAGCAGCAACATTACCTCAAATAACCAATCAATGTCGGCAGTTTGACCATAACGCCCGTGTGGCTGGTCAACCGCGGTACGTGGCGATATTGCACTTCGGGGATCATGGCCGGCGCCTGCCGATGACCGGTTCTTTGCAGGGGCTGCCATCAGGCCGTTGAGTGATGCTGCACCTGCTCTGGGCCTTAGCTAGGCGGAAGAGCTGTATCGAGCGCGTTGGTCGCGACCGCAGCGCGTTCAGCTGCGGACATGATCGACGCCTGTGATTGTCTCATCAACGCCGGAACAGGCAATGAGAGATGAGGAATTTCTCGTTCCCGGCGAGACTGAGTGTGGCTTTGATCGGTAATCGGGTCACCACTATCTTGGGCGAATGCCTACTTGTGCGTGGACCCCGCCGAAAATACTCACATATGCCTGATTACCCCACTTCCTCCACACTGTAGCCACCGGGCCGACGCAAGTTGCTGCGAGCATTGACCGAATCGATTTTGCCTCGGGAGGTTGATGTGGCACGCAATCCGATCCAGTTCGGCAAGGGGCTGAGCCTTTCAGAATTTCAGGAGAGCTATGGCACGGAGGAGCAGTGCCGTCAGGCGGTCGTGGCTTGGCGCTGGCCGAAGGGCTTCGTGTGCCCGGCATGTGGTGGCCGCGATCACGCGATCGTCGGCAAGCGCCGCCTCTATCTTTGCCATGGCTGTCGCAAGCAGACATCCGTCATCGCCGGCACGGTGTTCGAGAATTCGCTATTGCCGCTGACCAAGTGGTTCCAGGCGATGTGGCTGATCACGCAGTCGAAGAATTCGATCTCAACATTGGAGTTGTCCCGCCAGATCGGCGTCAAGTGGGACACGGCGTGGCGCCTGCGCCAGAAGCTCGCCTCAGTGATCGCCGAGGTCGAAGCCAGGCGCACGTTCAAGGGGCGCATCGAGATGGACGACGCGGTTCTCGGCGGTGAGAAGAGCGAGGCAGACGGCGGCAAACGTGGGCGTGGAGGGGCAAACAAAGTCCCTTTCGTCGTCGCGGTGGAGACCACCGCCGAAGGCCGGCCACGCCGCCTCCTCATTCATCTCGTCGAACGACATGACAGCCCCTCGATCGAGGCGATGGCGCAAGAAAAGCTGACTACCGGAACCCATGTCGTCTCAGACGGTCTCGGTTGCTTTCGCGCCGTCACGCGAGCAGGCGCAACGCATGAGGCCATCGTCTCGGCGCGCGAGCCCGAACAGCCTGAAAAGATCCCGGCTCTGAAATGGGTGAATACCGTGCTCGGAAATCTAAAGACCGCCATCGCCGGAACCCACAAGGCCATCCGCCGTCCATACGTCGAGCGCTACTTCGCCGAATTCCAATTCCGCTTCAACGGCCGCTACGACCTGCCGGGACTGTTCACCGACCTGCTTGCTGCAGCCGCCCGCGCGACACCTAGAACTCATTCGGCGATCACACTTGCGTAGGAAGAGGGGTGTTCAGGCACATATGTGCAGCTATGTGAACCTTGTGGCGCTGGTGATTCGCCCTTAGATTCAGTGCTGCCTACTGGGCTCGGTTGGCGCCGAGGCTGGGGCATCCGGATGCTCCGTTCAACATGGAGGATCTGAGATGTCACATCCGAAACAGCTAATCTGCAAGAAGGAGCTGACGAAGCTCGTGAAGTACTCGCCTCAGCACATCGCACGGCTGGAGAAGGCAGGCCAATTCCCAAAGCGGTTGCGGCTGGGCCAGAACCGGGTCGCGTGGATGCTGTCTGAGGTCGAGGCGTGGATCGAGGAGCGCTTGGCCAAGCGTGACGAGAGAATCTTGACTTCATGAGGGCACGGAAACTCCTCTTGACGGATCAGGGAAAGCCGCTCTTCGGGGCGGCTTTCTTGTTTGAAAGTGGCCAATAAGGGGAGCATTCTTGACATATTGAGAAAATGTTGCCTGGTTTGATCATCATTCCTTAATTGAGAAAATGAGTATTATTAAATTGAGTATTCTTCCGTGTATATAATTATATAGAGGGAAGTGCCAATTTGGCATTTCAAGATGCGCCGATCTGGCACTTCCAGAAGTGCCAATTTGGCACTTCTGGGCTGGCCGTTACCGGCGCTTTGACTTTACCTTAGCATGCAGGGTGTAGATGTTGACCTTGCCTAGGCCCTGGCGTTTGATCGATACGAACCCTTCCCGCTCCAGCTCATCGAGATAGCGAACGACGCTGCGTCGGCCCGAGCCCATGTCCTCGGCAAGGGTTTCCTGGCCGGGAAAACAGGAATCGTTCTGCCAGGCGTAGGAGAGCAGTATCGCGTAGGCGAGTTTGGCGCCGACGCTAAGGTCGGTGGATTTCAGAATGACGTTTGGAACCTGGGTAAAGCCTGCGGCGGCCACCGGATCGAAGCCATCAAGGATGATGTTCTTGTAGCGATCAGCCAACGGCTCACTGATCTTCTTCATTGCACACAGTATAGCATTGCGGGGCCGCGATGTTTCCGGCAGGACGGGGACAGCGGAAAGATAGGCCGATAAGCAGCATCGGATCATTCCGGATCATTGCCACCATGGAAGCGCTCATGGATGTCTCGGAGACGTTTGTTGGTCACGTGGGTGTAGATCTGTGAATCGGCATGCAATTTTGACCCCTTTGCGGGGGTAATCGGCGTTCAATTTTGACCCCACCCCCACGGGCTCAACATCTCCGCTCGAAGTGATTCTGGAGCGGGGGCTTGAAGGGGCATGATCACGGTGGAGACGATTGGGCGAGTGCGCCATGACTTTCACGTCAAGGGCAAGAAGATCAAGGAGATCTCGCGGGAGCTTCGGCTGGCGCGGAACACGGTGCGTACAATTGTGCGCGGCGAGGAGACCGAACATCGCTATGAACGCAAAACACAGCCTCATCGCAAGCTCGGCGGTTTTGCCGATCAGCTCGATGGCCTGCTCGAAGAGAACGCGAAGAAGGCCAAGCGCGAACGCCTGACATACCTGCAGATGTTCGAAGAGTTGCGTCTGGCTGGCTACCAGGGCGGCTATGATGCGGTGCGCCGCTATGGCCGGCGCTGGCAAGAAGCCCACGGTGCCCGGCTGGCCGAGGCGTATGTGCCGCTGCACTTCGATCCCGGTGAGGCGTATCAGTTTGACTGGAGCCACGAGATCGTCGTGATCGCAGGTAGCGCGGTGACCGTGAAGGTGGCGCACGTCAGGCTCTGCCACAGCCGCATGCCGTTCTTGCGTGCCTATCTGCGCGAAGCCCAGGAGATGGTTTTTGACGCCCATGACCAGGCATTCCGGTTCTTCAAGGGCGCCTGCCGGCGCGGCATCTACGACAACATGAAGACCGCCGTCGATGCTGTGTTTGTCGGCAAGGAACGCCAGTTCAACCGCCGCTTCCAGCAGATGCTAAGCCACCATCTCGTCGAGGCGACGGCGTGCACACCGGCAGCGGGGTGGGAGAAGGGGCAGGTAGAGAATGTCGTGTCGGAGACGCGCTTCCAGCACGATGTCGGCGTGATGCGGCGTGCCATCTTCACACCAAGGCTCAAGTTCTCAAGCCTGGCCGAACTCAACGCTTATCTGATCGACCGGTGCATCGCCTGGGCCAAGGCACACGCGCATCCCGAGCACAAGGATCGTTCGATCTTCGAGATGTTCGAGGTCGAACGCGCGAGCCTCGTTCCATATGCCAGCCCGTTCGATGGCTTTCGCAGCGTAACGGCCGCGGTCTCCAAGACATGCCTCGTCACCTTCGACAAGAACAAGTACTCGGTGATGGCCAAGGCCGTTGGTCGGCCGGTTGATGTTTACGCTTACGCTGATCGCATCGTCATCAAGCAGGATGGCGAGATTGTCGGCGAACACGAGCGCTCGTTCGCCAAGGCGCAGACAATCTATAACCCCTGGCACTATGTCCCTGTTCTGGCAAAGAAACCCGGCGCATTGCGCAATGGCGCGCCGTTCAAGGGCTGGGTTCTGCCGGGCTCCCTTGGCCGTGTGCGCCGCCGCCTTGCCGGATCTGACGACGGCGACCGGCAGATGGTCCGGATCCTCACCGCTGTCCTGACCGACGGCATGGCAGCGGTTGAGGCGGCGTGCACGGAAGCGCTCGCGGCACAGGTGGTCAGCGCCGATGTGATCCTCAATGTGCTTTACCGCCAACAGCAACCGGAGCCACCGGCACCGGTCATGACGCCGGAGCGGTTGCAACTCGCATCACCACCGCTTGCCGATTGCGCGCGCTACGATGGCCTGATTGGCCAACCTCGCCTTGCGGCCGATCCCGTTTCCGCATTGGAGGTGGTGTGATGGAGCGCCATGAGATCCTCGAGTTGATGCGCACGTTGAGCCTCTCCGGCATGAGGGCGGCTTACGACGACATCGTCACCGCCGGCATCAAGCGGCGCCAGGGCGTCGAGAAGGTTCTGGCGGCCCTGCTCAAGGCCGAGATCGCCGCCAAGCAGGCGCGCTCGATCAATTACCAGATGACGATTGCCAAGCTGCCGCTGGCCAAGGAGCTTGCCGAACTCGATCTCGCCGAGACGCCGATCAACGCCGAGGCGATCGAGACGCTTGGCCAGGGCAGCTTCCTGGACGATCAGCGCAACGTCGTCCTGGTCGGCGGCACAGGCACCGGCAAGACGCACATCGCGATCGCCATCGCGCGCCAATGCATCCGGGCGGGCCGCAAGGCGCGCTTCTTCAACGTCGTCGACCTGGTCAATCGGCTCGAGACCGAAGTGAAGCTCGATCGCCAGGGCCGCACCGCCGACGCACTCAACCGCGTCGACCTCGTCATCCTCGACGAACTCGGCTACCTGCCGTTCGCGCAATCGGGCGGCCAACTGTTGTTCCACCTGATCAGCCGGCTTTACGAGCGCACCTCGATCATCGTGACGACCAACCTTGCATTCGCCGAATGGCCCAGTGTGTTCGGCGACGCCAAGATGACGACTGCGCTGCTCGACCGCCTCACGCATCACTGCGACATCATCGAGACCGGCAACGACAGCTGGCGCTTCAAGAACCGCTCCTGACGTGCGCCAGCCCGAGTCATGGCGCACTCGCCCGATCGTCTCCACCGTGATCATCCCCCTACAAGCCCCCGCTTCAGAACCACTTCGGGCGGAAATGCTGAACCCGTGGGGGTGGGGTCAAAATTGCCTGATTACCCCACTTCCTCCACACTGTAGCCACCGGGCCGACGCAAGGTGCTGCGAGCATTGACCGAATCGATTTTGCCTCGGGAGGTTGATGTGGCACGCAATCCGATCCAGTTCGGCAAGGGGCTGAGCCTTTCAGAATTTCAGGAGAGCTATGGCACGGAGGAGCAGTGCCGTCAGGCGGTCGTGGCTTGGCGCTGGCCGAAGGGCTTCGTGTGCCCGGCATGTGGTGGCCGCGATCACGCGATCGTCGGCAAGCGCCGCCTCTATCTTTGCCATGGCTGTCGCAAGCAGACATCCGTCATCGCCGGCACGGTGTTCGAGAATTCGCTATTGCCGCTGACCAAGTGGTTCCAGGCGATGTGGCTGATCACGCAGTCGAAGAATTCGATCTCAACATTGGAGTTGTCCCGCCAGATCGGCGTCAAGTGGGACACGGCGTGGCGCCTGCGCCAGAAGCTCGCCTCAGTGATCGCCGAGGTCGAAGCCAGGCGCACGTTCAAGGGGCGCATCGAGATGGACGACGCGGTTCTCGGCGGTGAGAAGAGCGAGGCAGACGGCGGCAAACGTGGGCGTGGAGGGGCAAACAAAGTCCCTTTCGTCGTCGCGGTGGAGACCACCGCCGAAGGCCGGCCACGCCGCCTCCTCATTCATCTCGTCGAACGACATGACAGCCCCTCGATCGAGGCGATGGCGCAAGAAAAGCTGACTACCGGAACCCATGTCGTCTCAGACGGTCTCGGTTGCTTTCGCGCCGTCACGCGAGCAGGCGCAACGCATGAGGCCATCGTCTCGGCGCGCGAGCCCGAACAGCCTGAAAAGATCCCGGCTCTGAAATGGGTGAATACCGTGCTCGGAAATCTAAAGACCGCCATCGCCGGAACCCACAAGGCCATCCGCCGTCCATACGTCGAGCGCTACTTCGCCGAATTCCAATTCCGCTTCAACGGCCGCTACGACCTGCCGGGACTGTTCACCGACCTGCTTGCTGCAGCCGCCCGCGCGACACCTAGAACTCATTCGGCGATCACACTTGCGTAGGAAGAGGGGTGTTCAGGCAAAATTGAACGCCGATCCGGGGTCAATTTTCGGCGCCGATTGACAAGATCTGCGTGGTCGCGACGTTTTTGTGGCCGAGAAGTTCCTGAACGCTTCTGAGATCGGCACCATGCGCCAGAAGATCGGTCGCATAGGTATGCCGCAATGTGTGTGGCGTGACGGGCTTTGAAATGCCGGCAAGGACGGCAGCCCGCGCAATCAATTTCTGAATGGAACGGTCTGTCAGGCGCCGATCCGATCCCGCCGGCGATCGGTAGTTGATGAACAACGGCTCAAATACGTCGTGCCGTGACTTGATATAGGCGCGAAGCCATTCGGCGGCACGTGGGGAAATGAAGACCGTGCGAACGCGGCGCCCCTTGCCGACAATGGAAAGCTCGTGGGTACGATCTGCGTCCTTGTCCTTGAGCATAGACATCTGATCGATGTTGAGCGCTACGAGTTCGCCAATGCGCAGGCCCGACGAGAACAAGAGCTCCATGATCGTGCGGTCGCGCAGGCCGGAGGGTGTCGCGGTGTTGGGCACCTGAACCAGCGCCTCGATGTCGGCCTTCTCGAGAAAGGTCAGGACCTTTTCTTCCTTGTCTTTGGAGAGCGGGATCTTGGACGAGGGAAGGGTCTCGATATCGCGCTCGGCGAGAAAGTCGAGGAACGCACGAAGCGCGATCAGATAGTAGTTCTGAGATCTCTTGCTGAGCGTCTGGCCACGGGGTGTTCGGTATGAACGGGCAAGGTAGAGGCGATAGTCCCACACGTGGCGGGCAGTCAGCTCGAGTGGGCACAGATCGCGCTGGTCGATGCGTTCGAGCCAACGTGCGAACAGCCTGAGGTAAAGAGCGTAGTTTTTCTGGGTGTCGGCGGCGAGGCCTTTCTCAACCTCGCAGTACTCGATGAAAGGCCCGATGTAGCTTCGGACCGGCTGATTGGTTTGGGCTGAATTCACGGAAGGGAGAAGTGCAACTGCAAAGTTCGCTCAATGTAGATTTACCGAACCTTCGCGCACAGACGGCTCTGTTGAGCTGCTTTCCGCGACAGACATCGGCACTATTCAATGACGTCGAGATGGTACTGCTGGCGATATTCGACGAGCCAGGCAACCGCGCGCTCGATTTCTTCTTCCGTGAAAAGGCCGGTCTCGCGCAATTTCTGTGGAACTTGAACGCACACGGCCTGTTCGCTCATCGCAAGGATCTTGTCCTGGATCGAGGCTTCGCGGGGCTTGGTCTTCAGCAAAGACAACATAAGATGAGATTAGAAGGCTTGGGCCACGGCTACGATGGCACCGATTATGACCAGCGTCTGGGCGGCTGTGATCTTGTAGAATTCGACCCGTGCGGATTGCAGGTTTCGATCGAGCTGATGGATCTGGTCCTTGAGCGCGGCGATATCCGCACGCGTTGCCACATCGACGAGATCGGCATCCTGGATGACGGCAACAAAGCCTTCGGCCTGTTGTTTCGAATAGCCCTGCTCTTGCAGGAACGCGACGGCCTTGTACGTGTCAATACTCAGCGATGCCATATGAAGTAATTGTATCAGAAATCAAAAATCTGTCATGCACGCCAGCCGCTACGACAACTGAGGGTGCGTTGGAAAAGATGGCTCGCCGTGCTGCTGCCGGTCGTCCTTGTCGGCGTCTTGGTTGGCGGCCTCGGTCATCGCATCTGCGTCGTGGAGACTGTCAGACTCAGTCGAAGGATCAGCTGAGAGGCCAAGACCTTTGGAGCGAACGGTTGCGGCAAGAGCATTGAAGATCGGCGCGACATTGGTCTGGATTGTTTCAAGCAACTGGTTCTGGCCGTCGATGATCCCCTTCATATCCCGGATCTGACCGCGTCGGTCGGTCAGTTCGTCACGTAGGAACGCGATCTCCGCGTCCTTCTCCCCCAGCCTGGCCTCGAGCTGCGCGACATAGCGCGACGTGTCGGGCTCTGTCGCGCTCTCATGTTGGCTCGTTTCACCGGCGTCGGTGTCGGACGTTGTCGGACTGTGTCGATCATTGTCGGGGCTAACTTGCGGCGCAGTTGGCGTTGCGACAGAGTGCGACATGGCGGGCTCTGTCGCACTCTGTCGCTGTCGCGCTTTGGCATCATGTAGCTGCTTGAGCGACTCAATGGCAGTTGCCACCGAATGGGCATGGACGAAATAGGCATCGCCGGTTTCGGTGGCCTCTTTGACGCAATCAAGCGTGCCATTGTTGCAGTAGCGTTGCAGTGATCGCATCGATCGGGGTAGGCCGGCAGCGATGAATTCACCACTCACTATGTCGAGGGGCACGAGCCTTTGGGATTGGCCGGGGGTGTCGGGCGCTGTCGGACTGTGTCGGACATCGTCGGTCATACATTTATGATAGCACTTGGCAGACCTGTAGAAGGGATTATCCCCACCGGGGCAAAATCCGTCTCTGGAGGGTATTGTCATGTACCGCAATTCATTTGGCGGAGCGATCGTGACCCAGGGGGCCGAGACGCAATAGCGGCTCGGTCGAACGGGCACTCGCCCGTGAGATAGAGCGCGACCCGACCGATAGGGCGGGACCGCCCATCTACGAATCAACATCGTATGAACGTTCGAAATCCAGCGTGGCAAGAAGGCAGGCGCTTTGAAGAGCAGCCTCGGGGAAGGCTATCTATCGGATGGGTGCGAACTTGCCTGCGATGTCGGCTTCGACCAGCAGCGGAAGGTTGACGCAGCAGGCTGACGGCGAAGAATGACCCAATCGAGCCCCGAGCAAGTGCAACATCGTCAGACAGGGTGATGGCACAGGATGCAAATTTGCGGACTTTGGCACGTGCCGCCATTGCGCTTCAGAATGCAAAATTGACACGCGTCGCGGCTGACCCGCCACACGGTCGAAAAGATCAAACAAGAGACATTCGAGCCTCGGTTTCATGTATCCTTTCCAAACTGCGTCTATGGGATCAGAAAGCCTTCGCGTGGATATAAAATGATCAGCCACAGGCGCAATAAGAGGTGGCCTCAGCCGGGGGCAGTCTCGGATGATCTATCAACGAGCGCTTTGCGGCTATCAAATTAGAGGATCATACGACCATTGGTGGAGAGACCTGACGCTGCCTGCGACGGCGGAAGAGGTCGCCGGGGTCGCAATTGGCTCTGATCTGCCCTGCGTGGCGTGCGAATGACCGCCAGCGCTTTATCTGGATGGCGTCGGTCCCTGGCAATCGTCGCCCGAGGTAGTAGCGACAATACGATTGGAACCAGCCGCGCGGGTCGGGACCGTAGATCCAGCCGTTGGCCTGCCAGACCGACAATGGTTGCCGGCTCTTGAAGTCGAAATAGTTGAGCGTCGGATCGGGTGTCTTGCTCGGCTTGGCGTTGGTGAACCACTCGGCGGGGAACTCGCCCGTACAATCGTCTAAATACTTGCCTTCGAAGACGCCCATCTCGAGCATCTGCCCGTCGGGCTAAGGATGGTTCGAACCCTTCGCCGAAAGATGCGCCAATCGGAGCAGCCAGTTAGCACGAATAGCCGAACTGCACCTTGTCGCTGACGGTAATGCTGATGCGCATGTCATTTCTCGATTAACGAGAACTTGAACAGGCCAACATCGATCGAGCGGTGCCGGAAGCCGGTTGCGCAGTATCGGAGGTAGTAGTTCCACATTCGGCGAAAGCGGTCATCGAAACCGAGACGCTCTATCTCAGGCCAGGCGGCGTTGAAGCGCTCGTACCAAACGTCGAGCGTGCGCGCGTAGCACAATCCGAACGGCTGATGATATTCGAGGCGAAGGCCAGCACGTTCCGCCTCACGTTGAACGATGTCAACCGTTGGCAGCATGCCGCCCGGAAAGATGTACTGCTGGATAAAGTCAGGACGGCTGCGATAGCTTTCAAACAGCTTTTCGGCTATCGTGATGATTTGCAGAACGGCAGTCCCGTCCTTGTTGAGTGACTGGCGCAGCCGATCGAAGTAGACTGGCCAATAGCGCTCGCCGACCGCCTCGATCATCTCGATTGAAACGATGCGGTCGTAGCGCTCGGTAATGCTGCGATAATCGCGCAGCTGAAACTCAATTTGCTTGTCGAGAGCTGAACCGGCGATGCTGGCGCACGCATACGCCACTTGTTCGCGCGACAACGATATGCCGGTGACCGACGCCACGCGCTCACTGGCAATGCGGCGGGCAAGACTGCCCCAGCCGCAACCGATTTCGAGGACACGTTCGCCGCCGGTCACATCCATCAGTTCAACGATACGGCTCAACTTGCGTTCTTGCGCGATCTCGAGCGTGTCGGATTCGCTGGAAAAGATCGCAGACGAGTAGGTCATGTCGCGGTCAAGCCAATGCCCATAGAACGCGTTGCCGAGATCATAGTGGGCGGCGGTGTTGCGCCGGCTGCCGCGGCGGGTATTCGTGTTCCGCAAATGCCCGAGACGGTTCAGAATGTGTGCAACACCTAGCCCGCGGGTCGCAGTGGTTATGGTCGCCTCATTGTGCAGGCCAAACTCCAGAACCGCGGCCAGGTCCGGGGTAGACCAATCGCCATCAACGTATGCGCGCGCGAGACCTATTTCGCCCTCAAGAATCAATTTTCGAAGCATTCGCCAGCGCCTGACGGTGATCAAGGCAGTCGGACCGGGCCCGGGTCCGGTGTGCCGAATCGTCGCTCCATTGGGCAATTCCAGCTTGAGACTGCCGGCTTGAAACAGAGCCAAGCGAGGCGCCAGATAGCGTCGGAAGAAAAGCTCCGGCGAAAGCGGTAATGGCACTGCGTGACCGACGGTTTCTGTTTGCATTCCGATTTGTCTCATTCGTCTGGTCGCACAATGGTTACCGTGTTGACCGTACTCGGCGCCGTCTGGTTAACGGCAAAGCCGCGCCACCAGAGCTTGAAGGCATGCCAGTAGATTGCGCCCGTCACTTTCGCCGGCAGCACTGGATGTGTCGCGGCGAGGCGCAGGATATTGAAGTCGGTGAGATCGCGTCTGTGACCGTGAAGCGATGTATTGATGACGGCGCGGTCATTCTTGCGAGCCTGGACGGACAGACTGACATCACTGCCTGGAAGATCGGCCTCGAAGAGATAGGTCAGATCGAGATCCATGAACGGTGAGACGTAGAACTGCTTGTTGCAATTCTGGTGAACTGTCTGCCCTGCCTGCGGTTGGCGGCCGGATACCGGAATGACATAGGTATGACGACCGCCATAGGTGTTGTTGACCTCATAAATCATGGCGATCGGCTGGCCGCTCCCACAGCAGCAATAGTAGACGCTCAACGGATTAAAATCGTAGCCGGCAACACGCGGCATGCAGAGAAGCCGGACGGACACACCTGCAAAGTCCAGTCCGGCGGCGCTCAGATGGCCGAGCGCTTGTTCTCGCAGCGGCGTGCCCGAACGATCGCCGTGGTCGCGATCATGGAGGCTGATCAAGTTCATACCGTTGTGAGAGAAAAGTTTGAGGCGGTCGTTGAGTTCCGGCAGCTCTTCAAGGTCGAGCAGCAGCCAGTAGACCCGATGGCGTAGAGAGTGGCGCTTCGGGGACAGGCGGTGATGCGCAACGTGACCGACATAGAAGGCGGAACAAGTACTCAAGCAGCCACTCCTTCGAGGATCGCAGATGACTGCGTGGGGCCGACGACGATCCGACCGGATTCGTTGGCGACCCGCCACGGACGTTTGCCTCCCGAGATAACCTCGGCCACGGCCAGACCCGCTTGCAAGCCATCTTCGTGGAAGCCGGCCCCAAAATAGGCCCCGCAATACCAGATGCGATCCCACCCCTGCAGCGACCACAATTGCTGCTGAGCGTTCGTAGCAGCTGTATCGATGATCGGATGTTCGAAACGCTGGGCTCGATAGACCTTGTCAGGGTCGATCTCGCAATTCGGATTGAGCGTTACGAATAGCGGGCGTTCCCTCGGCAATGACTGCAGGCTGTTCATCCAGTAAGTCACGCTCAGATCGGCGCTTGCATCTTGCTGGTCGCCGCCGATGTAATTCCAACTTGCCCAGGCCTGCCGGCGCTTAGGCATCAACCGTTCGTCACCATGCAAGATCGCTGCGTTGGTGCTGTAGCGGAACGCGCCGAGCAGCCTGCTCTCCTCAGGCGTGGGGGCGGCAAGCAGGGAGAGCGCTTGATCGGCATGTGTGGCAATAACCACTTGATCGAACCGCAGGTTCTCCCCGGCGGTGGTTCGCAGCACCACACCTTCAGGTTTGCGCTCGATTGAGACGACGCCAACTTCTTTACGAAGGCGGTTTGCAAAGGGCGCCGTCAGTTTTTTCACGTAGGCCCGACTGCCGCCTGTAACGGTGCGCCATAGCGGCCGGCCTGTCAGCTTGAGTAGTCCGTGGTTCTCATGGAACCGGATGAACGCGTGAGCGGGATAGTCGAGCACATTCGCGGTCGGCATCGACCATATGGCAGCCGCCATGGGCAGCAGGTGGTCGTCACGAAACGCCGAGCCGTATCGGTTTGCTTCGAGGTAGGCACCGAGCGTCATATCGTTTTGCGAAAGTGTGTCGAGATCGTTGGGAGCGCTGCGGTAGAAGCGCACAAGGTCGCGCAGCATAGCCCAGAATCTTGGCCGGGCCAGATTTCGCTTTTGCGCAAACAACTGGCTGAGATGACCGCCAGCATATTCCAGACGTCCGTTGTCGAGAGATACGGCGAGAGACATGTCCGTCGTTTGGGTTGCGACGTCAAGATGGGCAAATAATGCCGTCAGGTTGGGGTAAGTCTGCTCGTTGTAGACGATGAACCCCATGTCGACGGCGGTCGATGACGGACCGGGCGCAACATCTACTGTGCAGCTGTGACCGCCAATCCGATGATCCTGCTCGAAAACTGTGACGTCCGCCCGATTCTGCAGCAGCCAGGCTGCTGACAGGCCCGAAATACCGGCACCAATCACGGCAATCTGCTGGCGGCTCGCACTCATTCCTGTCATCGCTTGATCCCAGCCCAACCGGCTCCACGCCGAACAGTCCGAGCATGGATACCTTGTATTCGTAACTTGCTACGCTCGAGCGCGAGACCTGGATCACCAGATGGGGCAAGCGCGTTACCGGCGCAGGGCTAAACCGAGCAGAGGCGCGATGAAGCGACTTGTGCTGCATGTGATCCATAGCAGCGCACTGGCCGTAACACGGTCATGTATACTAATGTTGTCCCGATCCGAGATGCACCGCCGATAGTCTGGCGGGTGCCCGCTCGTGCCGGTCTCCGCGACACGGCCCAATCGCAGCGTTGTGGAGCCTCCATGGTCCGATCAACTGGCAATGCCATAACGGAGCCGACACCTGAAGAGCTGATAGCTCGCATCGCGCAATCGCAGGACAAGTCGGCCTTCGCCAGCCTTTTTGACGCCTACGCACCGCGCGTAAAGTACTTTCTACTGCGCCACGGAGCCACGGCAGAATCTGCGGAAGAGTTGACCCAGGAAGCGCTACTTACCGTTTGGCGTAAGGCAAAGTACTTCTCCTCTGAACGCGGCACGGCATCGAGCTGGATTTTCACGATCGCCCGCAATCTCAGGATCGATGAGACGCGTCGCGACAAGCGTGCTCAGCTCTACGCCATGATCAATGAGTTCGATGATGTCGACCCCGACCGGCCGGACGACCTTGTCAATGCATCGGAACACGCAAAGCGCGTTCGTTCAGCGATGAACGAGCTGCCTGACGAACAACTCGAGGTGGTCAGATGGTCGTTTGTCGAAGGCGCCGCGCATAGCGAGATCGCCGAAAGACTGGGACTACCACTTGGAACCGTAAAATCCCGCCTCAGACTGGCCATGCGCCGGATGAAGAAATCTCTTGAGGATCTTGCATGACGATCTCGCATCACCCTTCGGAAGAGACATTGGCCGCTTTTGTCAACGCCAGCCTCGGCGAGGGCAACAGCCTGGTCGTTGCAACCCATTTGGCGCAATGCATCCATTGCCGGAGCGCAGTGCGCGAAATGAGTGCGCTTGCTGGCGAACTGCTGGAGCGAAGCGACACGGTAGATATTTCGCGCGATGTCCGCACAGCGGCTCTCGCGCGCCTTGATGACACGCCCGTTGAGGTTGATCCGCCTACCTCAACTGCGCCAATGGCGCCGACGGATCGGCCAATGGCACCTGTTTTGCTCTACGAGAGCGGTAAATGGCAATGGGTTGGCCCCGGCGTTTATCGCCAGTTCATCGAGGTTCCGGACGATACCGGTACGCGCGTCTTCATGCTCAAGGCGGCTCCCGGAACGCGACTTCCGGATCACCGCCACGTTGGCACGGAGTGGACGTGTGTGCTCAAGGGGGCCTTCCGCCATGACCACGGTCGCTTCGGTGCCGGCGATTTCGATGAAGCTGACGGCAGCGTCAACCACAATCCTTACGTCGAAGAGGGCGAAGAATGTATCTGCCTCGTCGCGCTCAATGGCCATGTCGAGATGACCGGCTGGCTCGGCCGTCTCATTCAACCTTTGGTGCGGCTCTAAGCTTGCGCCGAATGCTCATCGGTACAACCTTCGATAAGGATCCCAAATGGACGCTTTGACGTTGGCCGGTGTTGGCGTGGCTGTGTGGCTCATGCTTGCTGTCCACATGGCCGCTGCGTGGCTGATCGAGCAAAGGACGGGGAACTCTGGTTGGGTGGACGTCGTGTGGACGAGCGCGATGGGCCTTACCGGCTTCGCTGGCGCGGTGGCCATTCTTTCGCCTGGCGCTCTCAGCGGTCGCCAGATTTTGGTCGCCGCTCTCATCTTCATCTGGGCGCTGCGTCTGGCCGGCCATATCGCGCGGCGCACGACCGTTGTTGGCGAAGATCCGCGATACGTGAAGTTGCGCGACCAGTGGGGCGCGACTGCCTCACGCAACATGTTCTGGCTGTTGCAGGCACAAGCTGCTCTGAGCCTGCCGATGGTGTTTTCGGTCATTCTTGCCGCCTGGAACCCGGCACCGCTCTTCACGATAATGGATTTCATAGCGGTTGCGGTTTTCACTGCGGGTCTTGCTGGGTCGGCTCTTGCAGACGTGCAGCTCAACCATTTCAAACAGCACCCTGCCTCGCATAGTCGGATCTGCAATACGGGTTTGTGGGCATGGTCTCGGCATCCAAACTACTTCTTCGAATGGCTGATCTGGGTCGCCTTCGCCCTTCTCGCAATAAACGGATTGGGTGATTGGGGCTGGGGTTACCTCGCCCTCGCTGGGCCGGTCTGCATGTATTGGCTGCTGCGGTACGTCTCCGGTGTGCCGCCACTCGAGGATCACATGTTGGCGAAATACGGGGCAGACTATGCAAGCTATCAGAAGTCGACCAGCGTGTTCTTTCCGCTGCCGCCGCCAACGCCTTCTAGATAACGGCCAACAACCAGGAGCAAACGAGCCAATGCCGATCGTCGAGCATATTATTTCTGCAACCGAACGCGCACCACTGCCTGACGTCGCCACCCGCGCCGGCATTAGCTATCTGGTAGGCCGAACCAAGAGGCAGCTTGCACTTGAGGCAGATGACGCCTCCGAACGGTTCGCCCGCGACATGACGGCCTTTCCGATCGCTGAGGCAACGGCGGAGGCAAACGAGCAGCACTACGAGATACCATCCAGGTTCTTCGAACTGATCCTCGGCGCGCGGCGTAAGTACTCTTGCGCCTATTACGAGAATGACGACACGACACTCGACGAGGCGGAGGAACAGGCACTGGCAATGACCATCGAAAATGCCGGCATTGCTGACGGCCACGATATCCTCGAACTTGGTTGCGGATGGGGTTCGCTAACGCTCTGGATGGCTGAGAAGTTTCCAGGTGCGCGAATCATTGCAGTATCGAACTCAAACTCGCAACGTGAGTACATCAATTGGCAGTCCCAAGTGCTCGGGCTCGGTAACATCGAGGTCGTCACCGCCGACATGAACGAATTTTCGACCGACCGTCAGTTTGACAGGATCGTCTCCGTTGAAATGTTCGAGCATATGTCCAATTGGCGACAGTTGATCGAGAAGGCCACGACCTGGCTCAAACCTGAGGGCCGCCTGTTCATGCACGTATTCAGCCACAGGAAGGTGCCTTATCGGTTCGATCAATCCGACAAGAGGGATTGGATTGCCCAGCATTTTTTCACCGGTGGCATCATGCCGAGTCACGATCTGATCGAGCAGTTTGGAGACCTGATCGAGGTGGAAAAGGCCTGGCGGTGGAGCGGCAATCATTACGAACTGACGGCGCGAGACTGGCTTGCGAATTTCGACCGCAATGGCCCGGAGATCGATCATATCTTACAGAGTGTTTATGGACGAGATGCGCGGCTCTGGAAGCGACGCTGGCGTCTATTCTTCCTTGCCACTATGGGCTTGTTCGGGCACGACACCGGCGATGAATGGGGCATCAGTCACTATCTGTTGCGCGCCAAATGAAAAAGACGGTGCAGCAGGCGCGGCATTGGCGCCAATGGCGTTCGAGTGATGCGAGCACACTAGCGCGCGAGATACATGATAACGGCCATGTAAGCGAGCGTCGAGCACGTACCGGCGACAATCGCGCCATAAGTGATGTCGACAACTGTGATCTGCCATGTCCAGTTTTTCAGCGTTGCGTAGTTGGTTAGATCATAGGTCGCATAACATAAGGCCCCGAGCAGGGCACCGGCTCCAAGTGCGGTCAATGCCGAGACATCGCGAACAGCCGGCATTACCGCAAATACGACGAGGCCGACAGGAAAGAACAAATAGAATATCGCAGCCGGTATGACCCGGACCTGCTCGATCATCATATTGCCAAGTATCGGGCGATACAGCGGCAGTGCCATCTGCGAAATCCAGATTGCATCGGCAATGCCGAAAACAGCGAGGATCGTCACGTATGCAATCAGATATGCCATGGAATGCCTTGCAGTGGTAGCCGGGTTAGCGGATTACGTCTGCCGTCGCGGTTTGGATCATCTCCATGTAAAGTAAGCGGGAGGTACACGGGGTACCTCCCGTTGTCTTTTTGGCGGTGATCAACGCGACGGCAGCATCACCCTGTCGATAACATGGATGACACCATTGCTAGCGCGGATATTCGCCGCAACGACGTTGGCACCATCAACGGTCACACCGCGGCGTGTCTTGGTCACGCGCAGTGTGCGATCGCCGGATGACTTGATCGTACGGACATGAATCGCCTTGTGAGGCAACTGACCAGAGGTCAGCTTGCGTGGTAGCACATGGTAGGAAAGAATAGCTGCGAGCTTGGCTTTGTTTTCCGGCTTGAGAAGGGATTCGACCGTGCCCTTCGGCAATTTGGCGAATGCTGCGTCGGTCGGTGCAAACACGGTGAGGTTCTTGCCTTTGGACAATGCTCCGGCGAGGCCGGCAGCTTTTGCGGCGGCGAGCAGTGTGCCGAATTTGCCAGCTTTCTGCGCGGTTTCGACTATGTTGGCCGCATTCGCGGAGCTTGCGCCAGCGAGAGCGGTCGACAGTACGGTGGCTGCAATGATCTTACGCACGAGTTTTCTCCTGTCTTCGGAACTGAGTGAAAGCACCGCTCCGTAGCCGAGCGGATAGCCGGGAAACGATCTGCTCCGCGTTCCGGATCAATGTCAGCCGGGCGGTTCAGTGCACGATAATTTGAGTGATCCGATTGCGCGCTTGGGACGTTACGCGCGTGCGCAGGAGCCCAAGGGCTGAAGCCAACGTCGAGCGGTTAGTCAATGACGGGCCTCTCATTAAGCAAGCCTGAGCTAAGAGGGACCTGAGATAGAAATGCACCGATACCTGATACTGATGTTTTTCGTGGCGATCGTTTTGGGAGGCGGGCTCACAATTGGTTACTTGACGGCGCCCGACGAATGGTACGCCGGCCTGCAAAAGCCGCTCTTCAACCCACCCGGTTGGATATTTGGCCCCGTCTGGACGTTGCTCTACGTTGCAGTCGCAATTGCCGGCTGGTGGATCTGGGTGAAGGGCGTTGACGGTTGGGCCAAAAGACTCTGGTGGGCACAGTTAGGGTTGAACTTCGCCTGGTCACCAGCTTTCTTCTTGGCCCATCAGATCGGATTGGCGCTCGTTATCATTCTGATTTTGCTGCTCACCATCATGACCTTCATCACGTCAACTTGGCGGAACGCAAAATTGTCGGCTCTGCTATTTTTGCCTTACGCCGCATGGGTTGCGTTTGCGTCCGTTCTGAATGCCTCCATTTTCATTCTCAATTGACACCCATGAGCGAGCTACCGCGGAAGAAAGGACAATATCATGAGTTGGAACCCGGCCATCGAGCCCAATTGCCCGGAATGCGGCAGTCTCGAGAGCATCGAAACAATCATTGTGCCTCGTGCACGAGATCTTGGCGGTTTCGAAGTTCGCCGAGCATTGCCCGCACGGCAGCGTCAAATGGTGGGACCTTTCATCTTTTTTGACCAAGCCGGACCCGCCGACTTCGTGACAGGGCAAGGCATTGACGTTCGGCCCCATCCTCATATCGGACTTGCGACGGTGACATACCTGTACGAGGGTGAATTCCAGCATCGCGACTCGCTCGGAACCAATCAGATGATCTATCCCGGCGAAGTCAACTGGATGATTGCCGGCAATGGCGTTACGCATTCAGAGCGCACGAGTGAGGACACCCGCAAAGGCACACATCGATTGTTCGGGATACAGACCTGGGTTGCATTGCCGGAGAGTCACGAAGAGATTGACGCTGGTTTCGAGCATCATGGGAAGCATGCGCTCCCTTTCCTACAAAGTGAGGGCAAACAGGTTCGCCTCATTATCGGGCACGCTTATGGTGAACGAGCACCGACTAAGACGTTCTCCGACATGTTCTATGCCGACGCCCTTCTGGAAGCAGGCGCACTGCTGCCTATGCCTGAAGACCATGAAGACCGCGGCATCTATGTCGTCAGTGGATCGATCGAGATCAGCGGAGACACTTACGACAGCGGCCGCATGATGGTGTTTTGCCCTGGCGATCAAATCACGGTCAAGGCCGGTTCGCTTGGGGCGCGGCTTATTTTGCTCGGTGGCGAAACCCTTTCAGGACCCCGATTCATCTGGTGGAACTTCGTGGCCTCATCAAAAGAAAAGATCGACGCGGCAAAGGCTGCTTGGGCTGAGGGTGTTTGGGGATCAGGTAGATTTCAACTGCCACCAGGAGACGCGGCAGAATTCATACCACTGCCAGACAGTTAGCCAAGCAATTTGAGCAGCGCTCACGGCTCAGATGGCTTCAAGAATTGCAGCCCGCCGAAACCGTTGTGAACTCGTATGTTAACCGAGATTACCGGAACTGGTTTGCTGCCGCATCGTCACTAGGGCCACATCAAGCTCAAATACACCGCGTATCCACCGAGAAAGAGCACGCCTATTGGTCGGCCTTGTGGCGTGATAAGCTCACCGCAAGCAGCAGAAGGATTGTCGCGGCGAGCATAATGAGGTTGTCGAACCGCACGATCTCCGCCGGCACACTGGCAGGCGAAATGATGGCGATTGCGCCGCCGATCGCGAGCAGATTGAAAACGCAGGAGCCAAGGACATTGCCGAGTGCGACGTCTGCATGACGGCGAAAGGCGGCTACGACGGCGGTCACGATCTCCGGTAACGACGTGCCGAACGCAACGACGGTTAAACCGATGATGGCCTCGCTGACGCCGAAAACCTTGGCAAGCGATACAGCGGAGTCGACGACAAAGTGCCCACCGAGGACGACAAGGACTAAACCGCCAACAATCGATGCGACAGTGAGAGCAACCGGCTGATCAGTTGTCGTCGAACTTGATTGACCATCACTCTCGATTGTTCCTGCTGCCTGGACGACCGCGCCCATTTCCCGGTGGATTGCGTAGGTCAAGTAGATCGCAAGTGCAACGACGAACAAGATACCGATGGTGGGCGAAAGATCGACCACGGTACAGATCGCAACAAAGAAGGCGGACAAGGCACAAACGATAATGGTGTCCAGTCGGACATGCTTACCTGAAAGCGCGATCGGCGCGATGACCGCTGCGATGCCGATGACGACCAGAATGTTGATGATGTTGGAGCCGACAATATTACCAATGGCAATGCCTGGTGCGCCCCTCAGACCCGCTTCGATGCTTGTGACGAGTTCCGGGGTTGACGACCCGAACCCGATAATCACGGCACCAATCACGAAGGCAGACACCTTGAGCCGCTCAGCCAGCCCAACCGCGCCGCGCACAAGCAATTCGCCACCAAAGATGAGTAGCAAAAAGCCCACCGCGATAAACAAGGCGTCCATTAGCATCGTGCTACCCCGTAGATTGACAAAGGCGCGGAAAACAATAACGGCAGCGCGGATGACGCTGCCCTTGGGAGGGGAAGTCGGGGATCACAGTTAGTTTGAGGATCGACTGATGAGCTGAGAAAGATCGAGGCCGTCCAAGCTGCCGTTTTCCTTCACTGAGGCTAAGAGTTCACCGATCTGCGTTTCAGACAACGCCGACAAGTCAACGCCTGCGTTCGCCAAGGTTGACTGGATATCGCCGAGTTGTGCGGCATCCAGACCATATTCAGCGATCCCGAGTTCTGTCAGGTTCTCTGCGACATTGGTGCCAACGATGCCCTCAAAACCGCTACCCTTGAACATGTTGGTTGCGCGATTGAGAAGTTCAGGCAGGTCAAACATGGCAAATCCTCCTCGTTAAGATGGAGGTGGGGCGTTCAGGAGGCCTTACTAGATCGGTTGCGTCTATTTTTTGATAGTTTTTCTCAATCAACCAGCCGTCGATCGACAGCAAGGCAAGTACGCCCGTGGTGATAGATAAAAGCGATCATAAAAACGAAACCAAGGGCTCGACAAGCGGTGGGTGCATCACCAGTTCGACGAGTGTGAAGAACTCTCAGACGGAGGTTTCCATGACACGACGCCGTGAGCCCGCTGTTGATCGCTTGCTCGCTCGTAAGGCTGCGCTTGAAAAGCTCATAACAGATGAGTTGAAGCGCCCCGCGCCGGACTGGTTGCAACTGCAGAGCCTTAAGCGCGCGAGACTTTCTCTAAAGGATCGTGTGGTCAGATTGTTGAGAAGCCGCGCGCGGGAATACGCGTAATCGTAGATAATTTCACGGGAACTCAAAGGTAGTTCCGAATAGCACGAGGGCGGTATGTACGATGCCGGAAACTGGCCTTTGGCAACACATCATCGCCTTCGTGCGAGAAAACGAATTTCTGATTGAGCTGCTCATATTCGCGCTTGGATTAGCCGAATCCTTGGTGCTTGTGTCGTTCTTCGTCCCCGCCAGCGTCTTGTTTCTGGCGATCGCGGCTCTGCAATCAGCTGGTGATGGTCCTTTCCTGCCCATACTGCTGGCGGGTGCGCTCGGTTGCTTGGCTGGAGATATTGTCTCCTACATGATCGGTTGGCGCGTACGGCATCGGATAAGAGGCATATGGCCTTTTCGCTCGCGCCCAGATCTGTTGGCGCGCACGCGCTGGATGATCCGCCGTCATGGCGTCTACGCGATCGTGGTGTCAAAATTTGTCGGGCCGCTGCGCCCGATCACGCCGTTGTTCGCCGGTGCAACGACCATGCCGTGGTACAGCTTTGCCAGCGCCAGCGCGGCGTCATCTCTACTGTGGGCGCTCGCATTCCTTGCACCTGCGTATTATGGGCTTCAGTTCTTCGCGCCAGTCTAGCCAGAGAGAATCTGGAACGTCGAAAAACTCCTCTTCACCGTCTCGCGAATGTGTTGGGCGAGTTGTTCAAACTCGGGTTTTCGTGCAGACGTGTCGCGCCAAAGCAGACCAATCGTTCGATATAGTGCACGCCCTTTGAGGTCGATCGACTTGACGCTGCTGTCGCGGCCAAGAGCGGAATGCACGTAGAGACCGGGCAGAAAGGAAAGCCCCATCCCCATGCCGACCATCTGACGGACCGTGTCGAGACTTGTCCCCTCATAATCAGAGCGCAGCTCCGCTCCAAATTCTTCACAAAGCGACTCCACCTGTTCGCGCAAGTGGTGGCCTGTTTCCAACGTCAGGATGGAGCGATGTTTCAGCTCTTTCCGCTCGATTTGGTCGCGCCCACTGAGGTCGCTGTCGGCAGGCACAACCAGATACAATGGCTCGCGGAACAGGCGTATCATTTCCAGGCCTTCGTCTCGTACCGGTACCGGCATGATGACGACATCGTACTTTCCTTGATCGAGGCCATCAGGAAGGTTGTGGGGGATGTCTTCACGTACATACAGCTTCAGATCCGGATAGGCACGGTGGATGCGCGGAATGACGCGCGGCAACAGATAGGGGCCGATAGTCGGTGGCAGGCCCAACCGGATCGTGCCTCCCGGCTCGCCAAGCTTATGGGTTGCGACATCGCGTATCTCTTGTACGTCGCGTAGGATTCGACGAGCGATGTCGGCGATCTCCCTGCCGACGGGAGTTAACAAGACTCGCGACCGGCTGCGCTCAACCAGTTGCGCGCCGAGGGTTTCTTCCAGCGTGCTGAGCTGGGCGCTCAAGGTGGGCTGACTGACGCCCACCTTTGCGGCTGCGCGCCGAAAGTGGCGCTGATCGTCAACTGCAAGCAAATATTCAAGCTGCCTCAGGCTCGGCATCTCTTCTCCTGTGCACGTGCCAGTGGATCATTGAGCACGATAGATAAAATCTATCAAAATGCAAGGCCATTCGACATTGTGTATTGCTGTTCATTCGCCACCTCTACCGAGAAGCTTGGTGCCACCGGCGTCACGTAATAGTCGCGCGCGCTCCGCAACTTACGAAATTGGGAAAAAATTGTGATCCAAATCTTGAAGCAACCTGAGGTCATCAAGAAGGGTGCCCAAGCATTCTTCCAGCATCCGGCCGCGGGTGGTGTGTTACTCATGGCCGCCGCCGCACTTGCTTTAGTGTTCGACAATTCTCCGCTCGCCTGGCTCTACGATGGTCTTCTGAAAACACCTGTCGTTATCCAAATCGGCGCTCTTGAGCTCAACAAACCTCTGCTGCTGTGGATCAATGACGGCTTGATGGCGATCTTCTTCTTTCTCGTTGGCTTGGAGATCAAGCGGGAGATCATCGAAGGGCGTCTGTCGAACTTGCGGCAGGCAGGCCTGCCGGTCGTCGCCGCCGTTGGTGGCATGGTCGTGCCGGCTGCCATCTACATTGCCATCAACTCAGGCGATGCAAGCGCGCTGAACGGTTGGGCTATTCCCGCTGCCACCGATATTGCGTTCGCGCTTGGTGTTCTGGCCTTGATGGGACCGCGGGTGCCGGTTGCTTTGAAAGTTTTTCTGCTGGCCTTGGCGATTATCGATGATCTCGGCGCCATCATCATCATTGCGCTGTTCTACACGTCCCAACTTTCTCCGGAGGTCCTCGGCATCGCTGCGATTGGGGCAAGTGCTTTGGCGTTCCTCAATTACCGCGGCGTCGCGGGTCGCGCCGTACCTGGTGATCGGTCTCATTGTCTGGGTATGTGTCCTTAAGTCCGGCGTTCATGCCACGCTTGCCGGCGTGGTGATCGCGCTCTTCATTCCGCTGAGAGCGAAAAACGAAGACGGAGAGTCGCCGCTCAAAGAGATCGAACACGGCCTGGCACCATGGGTTGCCTTCGGCATCATGCCGATATCTTCGCTTTCGCCAACGCCGGTGTTTCGCTCCAAGGGCTTACCTTCGCCGATCTCTTCGCCGGCATTCCGCTCGGCATCGCGGCTGGCCTCTTCATCGGTAAGCAGCTCGGCATCATGGGCTTCGTCTGGGCCGGCGTGAAACTTGGCGTCGCAAGGCTGCCTGATGGCGTAACGTGGTCTGCAGATCTACGGCGCATCGCTACTTGCCGGTATCGGCTTCACCATGAGCCTGTTCATCGGAACGCTCGCGTTCTCCGATCCAGAGCATGCCGCGGCTGTTCGGATCGGGGTGCTTACCGGTTCGCTGCTCTCAGCAATCGTCGGCGCTATAGTGCTGCGGTTCGCGCTGCCTGCCGCTTCCGAGTCTGAGTTGAAAACCACACAACATCAAACAGCTTAGAGCTGGAGGCTTGCTCTTGACCATCCCATCTGAACTTCACCACGGTTACCAACGATTTCGTGAGACGCGTTACGCGCAGGAGGAGCGTCACTATCGCCAGGTCGCCGAAGGCCAGACGCCGCATACGATGGTGATCGGCTGCGCTGATAGTCGGGTCGATCCTGCCACGATCTTCGATGCCAAGCCGGGCGAACTGTTCGTTGTGCGCAACATTGCAGCTCTCGTTCCTCCTTACGAAGAGAACGGCACGTACCATGGCACCTCGGCGGCGATTGAGTTCGCCGTCACGTCGCTCAAGGTCAAGCGCATCGTTGTGCTCGGCCACGGACTGTGTGGTGGTGTCGCCGCGTCACTTGCAGCTGCAGAAGATAGACCAATTGGTAAGTTCATTGGGCCTTGGGTCAAAATGCTGGATGCCGTTCGTGACGAACTATTGGAGCGATCGAAGTCGTCAGATGCGGCCACTCGCCAGAAAGTGCTTGAACATATGGCCATCCAGCAATCATTGGAAAATCTGATGACGTTCCCGTTCGTCGTCAGCGCAGTCGAGAGCGGTACGCTCGCACTGGAAGGCGCGTGGTTCTCGATCGCTCAGGGCAAGCTGCAATGGCTCGATTGGGACAGTGGTACCTTCGGCGACATTCCTCCAAAAAGCGGCCTGACGGCTGCCTAACGGTTCACGGATTTTGAAATGACGGACGTATCAATGGTTCGGCCAACGGCGCTAAACAACCTTGCCGGGCTCCGGCGCGAGGCAAGCGATTTCATCGAGGGGCCACGCGCGGTGGTCGCGATCACGGCGTTGATTGTTGTAAACGCCATTGCGCTCGGTCTCGAAACCGATGCCGGCATTATGGCAGCCTATGGAGATTGGTTGCGCTCCCTCGACAAGATTATTCTACTGATCTTCACGGCTGAGCTTGCGATCAAGTTCTATGCATATCGCTGGAATTTCTTTCGTTCAGGCTGGAATACGTTCGATTTCCTGATCGTTGCGATTGCCTGGGTGCCGGCGGCCGGGCCACTCGCGGTTCTTCGGGCGCTCAGGGTGTTTCGTGTCTTACGATTGATTTCCGTCGTGCCGCAGATGCGCCGTGTGATCTCTGCGATTGGCCATTCGATACCGGGAATGGCGTCCGTCATCGGTGTCTTGTGTTTAGTATTCTACGTATCGGCAGTTTTGTGCACCAACCTGTTTGGCCAGCACCCCGACCCGGGCATGCAGGAGTGGTTCGGTTCGGTCGGTGCTTCAGCCTACACGCTGTTTCAAATCATGACACTTGAGAGCTGGTCGATGGGCATCGTGCGCCCGACCATGGAGCTGTTCCCCTATGCGTGGCTATTCTTCGTGCCGTTCATCATCATAACCAGCTTCGCCGTCTTGAATCTGTTCATTGGCATCATCGTCGACGCCATGCAAACCGCTCAGGAAGAGCCCCGCGAAAGCGACAAGGCCGCCATCAAGGTGTTTACACACGCCGAGATCGAGGCTTTGCACCGACGTTTCGATGAGTTGGGCAAGCAAATTGATGTATTGTCGGCGTCGGCCAATCGGAAGGCGGCAACAAAGTAGCGTGACATGTGTCGCGTGGCTGCTTGTTAAACAGATTGTAGGGCCGGTTCGCGCGGCGAATGTCTGGAATCTGAACAGCGCGTCGATTGCGTGACCCAGTGCTCAGTTCACGGGTGTCTACAGCGCAACGCGTGTATCGGACCGGCACGGCCGACGCGATGATCAAATTGCGGAAGTGCAAGCACCACGGTGGAGCGCTCACAAATTATGTTTGCCCAGTCAAAATCGCCGGGGCTCGATCGAACCGGAATGATGTCTCGCTGAAAAGTATATCAGGATGAGTGCCCGCGTTACTCCGGCTATTGCAAAGTCGCGGCGATGAATGTGCCGATGCCAATCACAGCTAAGACTACGAGCGCGGCGGGGCGGAAATGCGAGCGCCCTTGATGAGTAAAGTAACGGCCACCGACCCACGTGGCGAGAGAGTAAAGCGGGAACAATATGATCCCGGTCCAGAGCGCTTCCACTACGAGTAGACCGAAGTAATAGAGGGGCGGCCAGGATGACAGCGTAATTGCCGTCATGACAGCCAGCACGTTGCCTCTCTGGCTCTCGGGTGGGCCTAACCGGGAAAGTGCGACCGCGACAGCAGGTGGGCCGCCCATGCCTGATGCCCCTTGGACAAGACCGCCCAAGCTGCCCGCGACCAGCAGCATCTCCAGGCGAACGTCCTTCTTCAGCTCCCACCCTGCCAACAAGAACAAGACCATGACAATGACTAGAACTGATATCGTGATCTTCATTAAGCCGGGATCCACTGTTGCAAGCACCCACGTGCCGAAGGGCGCGGCGAAAAAGATCGCGGCAGAGATCGGAAGCACTATTCTACGTTCGCTGTGACGGATCGCGTCTGGCAAGAGCTGGAGCGTGGATGGGAGTGCCATCACAGACACGATTGGGACAGCCAGCCGTGGCCCGAGTACAATCGAAATGATGGGCACCGTCACCAACGCAGCACCAAACCCGAGAAATCCGCGCAGGAAACCTGCGCCGAAAACTGCCATGGCAATCATGCCGTATTGTAGGCTTGCCTGACCTTCCAGAGCTTGCCCGAGCCAGTTGTCCAACACATCCTCCACGCGCGCCTGTGGCAGGAATCTCCTGCGGCGCATCGCAAATTATTTTCCGTTCGGACGACAGATCTAGCAAGCCGAAATGGGTTGACACCACATCGCGTTGCATATTTATTTCCTTTCAGAAAGAAATTAACAAAGTTCCTTGCTGCGAGAGGACCGGCGTGATCGTCAATCAGACAGCAACTTATGACGTGCGAGCGAACAACCGGGCTCGGCTGCTACAGTTGCTGTCACAAAAATGCACGTCTTCGCGCACCGAGTTATGCGAGGAAACAGCACTGAAACCTCCTACCGTCACCCGCATCGTCCGGGAATTAATGGAGGCAGGCATCGTCGAAGAGGTATCGTCAAGCAAGGTGCAGGCGGGGCCCTGGGAGACGGCAGACTGGTATTCAGATTGCACCTGATGGCGCATTTGTTCTTGGGTTCGTGCTGAACGCATCGGGGATGCGTGTGGGCCTGTCCGGCTTGGATGGACGCATCGTCGGCGAGCGCCAGGTTTCCGGCGAGCGGCGGACAACACCGGAACGAACACTGGATTCATTGATCAAGGCTGCAGTCGAACTGATACAGCAGCACGTGCCACATCGCAGCCGTCTCCTCGCCGCAACCGCGGCATGCGCCGGAGAAGTCGATGTAGAAACTGGATACTTGACCGAGTCGATGGCCTTGGGTTGGCGCAATGTGCCGGTCGGAGCGACGCTTTCAGAGGCGCTGCGCCTGCCGGTCAATGTCCTCAATTTGAACGTGGCTCTGCTGGATGCCATGAGCATCGGAAATGAGTCTGCGACGGTCGATAACAGCATACTCGTCCGGATCGCGAACGGAATCATTGGCGGCGCGGTGCGCAGCGGTGGTCGCATTCTGCACGCTCCAAACGCGCGCCCGAGTTGGTTGGGACATTTCCCTGCAAGGGGCGCGAAAGGACAATGCTTCTGTGGCCAGAACGGTTGCCTCAATACTGTTGCCTCTGGTCCTGCAATGCTCGCCGCCCTCGAAAGCCATCCGGGCAGCGCACAGTTTGACGCGACCGATTTCATAAGGAACGAGGTCAAAGTCAGGCGACTTGTAAAGCTCGCTGATCAAGGCAATGCGGAAGCGAAGCGGGTTGTGCGAAAAGGAGGAAGCGCACTTGGCGCTTTTCTCGTTCCGTTTGCCGGACAGTTCGGCTCCGATACGGTAGTCGTCGCCGGTTTTGTGGGACGCAGCGAAACCTACTTCAACGCCGTCAGGCAAGCCTTCCAGAAGAACCTGCCCGATAGCTGGGAGCATAAGCCGTCGCTTGTTGCCGATCATTCAACGGCAACGGAGGCGGCGGCGCGCGTCGCCCTCAACCGTTTTGCATTTTCACCGCTACTTGATCTGGAACGTTTGTCCGATGGCCTGACGCGTGATGACCGCAGGGTCCAATCGCTGATGCAAGAGGAATTTGTATGAGGCCGAAGCACGTATGACGAAATCTCCAAATATCCTGTTGATTATGGCCGACCAGTTGGCGGCACCGGCGCTGCGCATGAATGGCAACAAGGTTTGCCAGACGCCTCATATCGAGCGTCTTGCTGAGAAGTCCGTCGTATTCGATCTGGCATACACTCCAGCACCGCTTTGTGCGCCTGCACGTTATTCGATGTTGACCGGCCGGCTCGGCCCAAAGATTGGCGCATACGACAACGCAAGTGAACTAACTGCCTCGACACCGACGATAGCCCATTTCCTGC
>CBDCZF010000025.1:0-235136 GCA_965224225.1 Hyphomicrobiaceae bacterium | reverse complement strand
AAGTGCCGCGATCGCTGCAAACCTGAGTTGCTGGTTCATTGGGCTCATCACTCCGCGCGACGACTACGCGACTATTCGGGCAAAGGTTCGATACCCTTCTCGGCCCGCATCAGGTTGGCAAACCGGGTAAATAGATAATGGCTGTCCTGCGGCCCGGGGCTCGCTTCGGGATGGTATTGCACCGAGAATACCGGCTTGTCCTTCAAACGCAGGCCGCAGTTCGACTGGTCGAACAGCGAGATGTGGGTCTGCTCGACGCCGTCGGGCAGGCTCGTCGCATCCACTGCAAAGCCGTGGTTCATCGACGTAATCTCGACCTTGCCTGTGGTGAAATCCTTGACCGGGTGATTGGCGCCATGATGGCCCTGGTGCATTTTTACGGTCTTGGCACCGAGCGCGATGGCCAGCATCTGGTGGCCAAGGCAGATCCCGAACATTGGCAGGCCACTGGCCACCAGTTGCTTTATCTCGGGCACGGCATAGGCACCTGTTGCCGCCGGATCCCCCGGGCCGTTCGAGAGAAAAACACCGTCAGGTCGGCGCTCCAGGATCTCGTCGGCCGTCGTCGTCGCCGGCACGACCGTGACCTTGCAGCCGGCCGATGCCAGGCAGCGCAGGATGTTACGCTTCAGGCCGTAATCGAGAGCGACGACATGGAATTCCGGCGTCTGCTGGCGTGGGTAGCCTTCGTTCCAGACCCAGCGCATTTCATCCCAGTTGTAGCTCTGACCGCTTGTCACCTCGGGCACCAGATCGAGACCTAAGAGACCAGACCATTCGCCTGCTTCCTGCTTCAGGCGGTCGAGTTCGAAGGCGCCGTCCGCCTCATGTGCGATGACGGCATTGGCATTCCCTTCTCGCGGATCAGAACAGTGAGCGCCCGGGTATCGACGCCGGCGATGCCGACGATGCCGCGCGCCTTCAGCCAACATCGAGATGCTGGCTGGCGCGGTAGTTAGAGGGGTCCGTGATGTCGGCCTTAAAAATGCAGCCGCGCACGCCTGAAAGGGCTGCCAGATTAGATGTCTCGCCGTCTTCGTCGTTGGCGCCGACATTGCCGATGTGGGGAAACGTGAACGTGATGATCTGGCCGGCATAGCTCGGATCGGTCAGGATTTCCTGATACCGGTCATCGCCGTGTTGAAACACACCTCGCCAACGGCCGATCCCGTTGCGCCGATACCACGGCCTTTAATAACGCAACCATCGGCCAGAACAAGCAGCGCCGTCGCGCTTGGGAGATGCCAAGGTTCTGGCGCGGCGGCGTTTTTCATCTGTTCGGCGTTCACGATCTTTCTCCGGGCAGATTGTGCCGGCGACCCATGGGCGGCATCTTTGCCACGCCGTCCCCACAATTCGACATTTCCATGACGTCAAAGTCGGCGGACCCTATGGGAGCCAGGACGGTGAATCAATGATACATCGTGGCCATCGGGAAGAAATTACCCGCCGACTTGTGGGCAACGGCGAATGTGCCTAAATCCCGTCGCCTCAAGGCAGCGCAAAGGAGTCGAGCTATGCGCGAGCGCATCACGGAAGCGGTCAAGACCGCAATGAAATCCGGCGAGAAGCAGCGATTGTCGACGCTACGTCTGATCCAGGCGGCAATCAAGGACCGCGACATCGCCTCCCGCGTCGACGCAAAGGGCCAATCGACCGGCCAGGACAAGGCTGGTGACGGTGAACTGTTGCAGCTGCTCCAGAAAATGATCAAACAGCGCCGCGAATCCGCGACCGTCTATCAGGACGCCGGGCGCAGCGAACTTGCCGAGCAGGAAATAGCAGAAATTGCCGTTATCGAAGAGTTTCTGCCAAAACAGATGACCGAAACCGAGACTGAAGCGGCCGTCAGCGAGGTTGTCAGCGAAATTGGCGCCAGCGGGCTCAAGGACATGGGCCGAACCATGGCAGCACTCAAGGAGCGCTTTGCGGCCAGATGGATTTCGGCAAGGCGAGCGCGCTGGTTAAAGCTGCGCTCAATTGATACCCATTATCGACCTCCCGCATCGCCCGTCGGGCCGGCAAGGACGGAAGTCCTCGGGCTGTGTGCGAAGATGTCATTGGCCAACCGGCGGTCAGCTGCCTGTTTGCTGGCATTTTGAAAGATTGTCAGACGGCGCTTTAAATGTTTGGCTAGATCTTTTCGCTAAAACAGTTTTGTTGTGGGGTTACTGATTTGGGGGTGCCCGGCGATGGCCTTGCCGCACCATTATTTAATTGCACTGGTAAACCCGGCCGGCAGGCTCGGGCAGTTCGATTTCGCCATACTCGCATGCGTGATCGGCTTCGCGCACATCTACATCTACGGGCAAATGGGACTGTAGCTGACAACCAGCCGTGGAACCTCTATTCGATCTCACTGCTCGGCCTGATCTGGTGCAAGTTCTGCATCCTGAGTCGCAGGATGCATGATACCGGCTCGAACGGCCTGATCGTGGTGCCGGTGCTGATCCTGGCCGTTGTGCTTTACCTTTACATCATCGACCCGAGCTACGCGGGGCCTAAAGAATTGCAGGACCCGAACATGCAGTACCTGATGAAGCAGGGCATGCGTATTCCACGTGCTCTGTTCATTGCCGTGTTTCTCTACTGCATCCGTGCCCAGGCGAAACGGGGCCGAATGCCTACGGGCCGGAATTCGGCGACAGCTGCGATGACGGAAATGCCGGAGCCGCCGTCGATGAGAAGCGCGATTCCACCATGCCGCGCCACACCTTCAAGAAGATCCGCAACAACGACAACGAAGGCTGGGGCGAACGCCGCCGTCCGGCCGGCTTCGGGCGTCGCTGATCGGGCCAGGACGGGTCGAGCTCACTTTGGCGGACCGCATCGTCGTGACCGCCGCCGTTTGCCGAAAATCTTGCCGCTCAGCACAGCTAAGTGGTTGCCGATGGTAGGCAAAGGCCGTAGGCGTGTCCCCTCGTCGGGTATCCTCTGCCGTGAAACACTCGCTCCACGAAGGGGAAGTGACCAAATGAGCGCAAAATACGACACTATAGGGCTGAACTACGCAGAGCTTCGCCGTCCGGATCGGCGGATCGCGATGATTATTGACGATGCTCTCGGGCAATCGCGAACTGTACTGAACGTTGGTGCAGGCACGGGTTCCTACGAACCGACCAATAGAACAGTTGTTGCGGTCGAGCCTTCGAGTGAAATGATAAAGAAGCGCGGATCGACTGCAGCTCAAGTCATTCAGGCGAGCGCAGAAGAGTTGCCATTCGATGATAAGAGTTTCGACGCCTCAATGGCGATCCTTACCATTCATCACTGGCCTGACAAGAAGCGCGGATTACGCGAGATGCGTCGGGTCACCCGAGGTCCAATTGTTCTACTCACTTTCGATCCATCGCAGCGACCGTGGCTGACGGACTATCTTCCGGAATTGGCTGTACTGGATGAGAACCAAATGCCTCAAATGGCCGACTACCAGAGATGGCTCGGTAACGTGCAAGTCAATCCAGTGTTGGTGCCTCACGACTGTACCGACGGGTTCCTCTACGCTTACTGGCGTAGGCCTGCGGCCTACCTTGACCCCTATGTCCGTTCAGGCAGTTCGTCGTTCTGGGCCATAGGCAGTGCAGCTGACGAAGGGCTGCAAAAGTTGGAGCAAGATCTCGAAACCGGAGAGTGGAAACGTCGATACGCGCACTTGCTCGAACGTGATGCTTACGATGCCGGTTTCAGGCTGGTTGTTGCGGGATAACCTGTGGGCGAATGTCTCCTCGTGGCTCACCGCCGTAAAGCCCAACACTGAGCAAATCAGGCCCAAAGTCAACGACATAGCAGACCGATGAACTCGCGAATTGAGGTGATGGCTGAACTTTGAGTTCGCGCACCAGCCTTCTGAGCTGCAGGACAAAGAGCCTACCTATCACACGCATTCCGCACTTGCCCCCGGACCGGTTGATCGCTTCATTTAGGCGGGGACTGTGAATTGCGGTCATCATCGTGCTGCTTGGCACGGATGAGCCGCTTGCCCCTTGCGAATCGCTTAGACTTGGCGGGCAACATTCGACGCGCCCGAGATCCATGTTCTACCCGCCCCACATCCTCGATGAAATCCGCGCCCGGCTGGCGGTCAGCGACGTGGTTGCCCGCAAAGTGGCGCTCAAGAAGAAGGGCCGTGAATTCGCCGGCCTCTCGCCCTTCAAATCGGAAAAGACACCGTCTTTCTTCGTCAACGACCAAAAGGGCTTCTACCACTGCTTTTCGAGTGGTGAACACGGTGACATCTTCAAGTTCCTCATGACGACCGAGGGCCTCTCGTTTCCGGAGGCGGTGGAACGGCTGGCCGATGAGGCCGGTGTCGTACTACCCAAGCATCAGGCGCCCAATCCCGAGGTCCGCGACAGGCGTGACCGATTACTCGCTCTGATGGAGGCCGCAACACGGTTCTTTGCCGATCAACTCAATACGTCAGGTGCCCATCACGCCCGCACCTACCTTGAGCGGCGGGGCCTGAGCCCCGAAACTATCGCCGCGTTCCGGATCGGCTTTGCACCCAATCACCGTTCGTCGTTGAGCCAGCATTTGCGAGACGCTGGCTTTTCCGATGCCGAGATCATCGAGAGTGGCTGCAAAATTGCCGGGGCCGATATTGCCGAGCCCTACGACCGCTTCCGCAACCGGATAACGTTCCCGATCACGGATACGCGCGGCAAGGTCGTCGCCTTCGGTGCCCGGGCACTCGATCCAGACCAGCCGGCAAAATATCTGAATTCGCCGGAAACGCCGCTGTTTCACAAGGGCCACCTGCTGTTCAATGCGCATCGGGCCCGATCTGCCGCCCATGAGGCCGGTGATCTGCTGGTGGTCGAGGGCTATATGGACGTCATCGCCCTTGCCCAGGCCGGATTTGCGCACGCAGTGGCGCCACTCGGAACCGCGCTCACCGCCGACCAGGTCCAACTGCTTTGGCGGATGTGCTCCGAGCCGACCCTGTGCTTTGATGGTGACAGCGCCGGCCAACGTGCCGCCCATCGCGCCATCGACACCGTGCTGCCGCACCTCAGCGCCGGCCGCAGCCTGCAGTTTGCCTTCCTGCCGGCCGGCGCCGATCCGGATGATCTGCTGCGCGAACAGGGACCGGGCGCGATCGCACAAGTGCTCAAGCGGCGCCGGACGCTCGCCGATGTGCTCTGGGAGCGTGAATGGCAGTCCGGCGACTGGACGACGCCGGAGCGCCGTGCGCAGCTCGAAAATCAACTACGCAAGCTTGTGAACACCATTCAAGACGATGTCGTCCGCAACCATTACGACCGTGTCATCTTCGAGAAACTACGCGGTGCCTGGCGCCAAGCACCGCGACACGACCGGCCGGAGCAAAAATCATACGGCGGCCAGGCGGCGGGCTGGAAGCGGTTCGGAGCGCCCGCAGCCAATGCTGGCTCGAGGTCTTCCGCTGGGTTTAGCGTCGGCCATACGGCAAGCCTCAAGAACAGTGCCCTTGTTGCGCCGGGCAATAGCGACCATACGTATCGCGAAGCCTTGCTCATCCGCACGGCTCTCAACCATCCCTGGCTGATCGAGGACGAGACGGAAGAGCTCGCCGATCTCGTGCTCTCGAGTGCCTCGCTGAGAGCCCTGCGTGATGCTCTCCTGGCTGCGCTCGATTGGGAAAAAAACCTTGACACTCAGGACTTGCACAACCATTTGATAGCGGTTGGGCTGGCGCCCAATCTCGAGCAACTTGACCGCATTGCCACACACAAGTGTGACGCATTTGCTGAACCCGGCGCAGATCGCGCAACTGTCGAGAGGGGCTGGCGCCATACACTTGCGTTGCATCGCCAGCAAAAGCTGCGTGATCAGCTCCTCGAAGCTGAGCGTGATTTCCACCACTCGGGCGACGAAAACGCGATGGCTCGGATTTTGGAACTACAGCGGCTTATTGCCAGGATTGTCCCAAAAGAAGCAGCGATCGATTGACATCTTTTAAGCCGCCGCGCGTTCCCGAAATTGTGCGGCGAGTCGGGACAGTTGGGCCGCGCGGCCCTTGATCGCCGGCGTCGAGATGGGCGCCAATGTCGAGGTTTGCGGCTGATTTTACGGTCGGCCACGGAACAGGATAAACAGCATGCAGAAAGCCGCGAAGGATAAGGCCACACCGCAGAACGAACAGACAGAACGCGACGGGCCCCTCCTCGATCTCTCCGATAGCGCCGTCAAGCGCATGATCAAAGCGGCTAAATCGCGCGGCTATGTGACCTACGACCAACTGAACGAAGTTCTGCCTTCGAACGAGGTGACGTCGGAGCAGATTGAAGACGTCATGGCGATGCTCTCCGACATGGGCATCAATGTCGTCGAGAACGACGACGGCGATGATGACGAAGAGGGCGAGGTGGAAGACACCGCCTCGCAGAGTCGCGAGCTGGCGCCCCAGAACGTTCCCGCCAAGACCACGACCAAGTCAGAACCATCGGATCGCACGGATGACCCTGTACGCATGTACCTGCGCGAAATGGGTTCCGTCGAACTGCTCTCGCGCGAGGGCGAGATTGCCATTGCCAAGCGCATCGAGGCCGGCCACGAGGCAATGATCGCGGGCCTCTGTGAAAGTCCGCTGACCTTCCAGGCGATCATCATCTGGCGCGATGAACTCAACGAAGCGCGCGTGTTGCTGCGCGACATCATCGATCTCGAAGCAACCTACGAAGGCCCTGATGCCAAGCAGGCGCCGGCGGCACCACAGCCAGCAGGCGATGACGAGAAGAAGGCCGACGCGCCCGAGGCTCAGACCGGTGACTCGGACGGCGAGAGCACGGGCGAAAACCAGACCGAGGGCGAGAGCGAAGAAGACGACGACGACGATTATGAAAACGCGTTGTCGCTGGCTGCCATGGAGGCCGAACTCAAGCCCAAAGTGCTCGAGACCTTCGACCGGATCGCGGCCAACTACAAGAAGCTCAGAAAGCAGCAGGACAAGAAGATCGAGCAGCAGGTCGCCGGCGAGACCGGTTCGCGCCAGCTGCAGCGCGCCTACGACAAATTGCGCGAAGAGATCATCACCGATGTCAAGAGCCTGTCGCTCAACAACAATCGTATCGAAAGCCTGGTCGAGCAGCTCTATGCGATCAACAAGCGCCTGGTGCAGCTCGAGAGCCAGCTGATGCGGCTGGCCGACAGCTACGGCGTACCACGTGCACAGTTCATCGAGGAATACTACGGCAACGAACTCGACCAGACCTGGCTCGAGCGGATGACAACGACGGGCTCCAAGAAGTGGGTCCAGATGATCGAGGGCGAGCAGGGTCGAATCGAGAAACTGCGCACCGAGATCCATGAACTGGCAAGCGAGACCGGCCTTGAGATCACCGAGTTCCGGCGCATCGTGCGGGCCGTCCAGAAGGGCGAGCGCGAGGCACGCCAGGCCAAGAAGGAGATGGTCGAGGCCAACCTGCGCCTGGTGATCTCGATCGCCAAGAAATACACCAACCGCGGCCTGCAGTTCCTCGACCTGATCCAGGAAGGCAACATCGGCCTGATGAAGGCGGTCGACAAATTCGAGTACCGCCGCGGCTACAAGTTCTCGACCTATGCGACCTGGTGGATCCGCCAGGCGATCACCCGCTCGATCGCCGACCAGGCCCGCACCATCCGCATCCCCGTGCACATGATCGAGACGATCAACAAGATCGTGCGCACCTCGCGCCAGATGCTGCACGAGATCGGCCGCGAGCCAACGCCGGAAGAACTGTCCGAAAAGCTCGCCATGCCGCTTGAGAAAGGTGCGCAAGGTCCTCAAGATCGCCAAGGAGCCGATTTCACTCGAAACGCCGATTGGGGACGAAGAAGATTCCCACCTCGGTGATTTCATCGAGGACAAGAACGCCGTCCTGCCGATCGATGCCGCCATCCAGGCCAACCTGCGCGAGACGACGACGCGCGTGCTCGCCTCGCTGACACCGCGCGAAGAACGTGTCCTTAGAATGCGCTTCGGCATCGGCATGAATACCGACCACACGCTTGAAGAGGTCGGCCAGCAGTTCTCGGTCACCCGCGAACGCATCCGCCAGATCGAGGCCAAGGCACTCAGGAAGCTCAAGCACCCGAGCCGGTCGCGGAAGCTCAGGAGCTTTTTGGATAGTTAATGGCATTGGGTTCGTGCCCTGCTTGTTTGGCGGCGCCCTTCGGGGCGCCGTTTTTGTTTGGGCAGCGCCTCCGACAGTGGCATGCCAACAAATCTGCCAATGCGACCATATTGCGCTGCAGCATACGCATGCCTCCATTGCACCAAACCCCGCTACTCAATAACGGATCACGCTCTATGTTGCAGTGCACAGACCCTGGCCAGAACCACAGGGCGGATAACAAGGAGCATGATCATGGCCCTACAAGCAAATCCCCACGTGACGGTGAGCATCAACCATGGCACCGAACAGGGAGCCAATCTGCTTGGTCGACTGGCAGCCCGCATCACAGGGGCATTTCAGTCGTACCAGGCCTCCGTGCGTGCTGCGCGGGACTTCGAGTATCTCAGCCGTCTGAGTGACCGCGAACTGCGCGATATCGGTATTACCTGCCGGACGGACATTCCCCGCGTGGTTTTCAAGCGCAATTTCGAGGAGTTTGACCGGCGGTAGAGGTCTCGGCGTCTGGCCGAGACATTCGCAGTCTTCCGTTCGGCGGCGCTCGCAAGGGCGCCGCCGCATTTGATTGAAGCCGCGGCGCTGTTACTCCGCCGCAACCGCCCTATCGCGCCCCTTGGCCGCCCGTTCCGCCTTCAAGCGCTCGGCAATCAGGAACGCCAGTTCGAGCGCCTGATCGGCATTGAGCCTCGGGTCGCAATGAGTGTGATAGCGGTCCTGGAGATCCTCTTCCGTGATCGCGCGGGCGCCGCCGGTGCATTCGGTGACGTTCTGGCCCGTCATCTCAACATGGACGCCGCCAGGATGCGTTCCTTCGGCGGCATGGACATCGAAGAATGTCTCAACCTCCTTGAGGATACGATCAAAGGGCCGTGTCTTGAAGCCCGTGTTCGAGGACAGCGTATTGCCGTGCATCGGGTCGCACGACCAGACCACCTTGCGGCCCTCGGCTTCGACCTTGCGGATCAGTTTGGGCAGGTGGTCTGCGACCTTACCGTCGCCGAACCTTGCAATCAGAGTCAGGCGGCCGGGTTCATTATCGGGGTTCAGGAGATCGATCAGCTGGATCAGTTCGTCAGGCTCGAGCGACGGGCCGCATTTGAGACCGATGGGGTTCTTGATGCCGCGGCAGAACTCGACGTGGGCATGGTCGGGCTGGCGCGTGCGGTCGCCGATCCAGACCATGTGGCCGGATGTTGCGTACCAGTCGCCCGTGGTCGAGTCGGTGCGGGTCAGCGCTTGCTCGAACCCGAGCAACAGCGCCTCGTGGCTGGTATAGAACGACACTGTGCGCAGCTGGTTGGTGTTGTCCGGTGTGATGCCGCAGGCGCGCATGAACTCCAGCGTCTCCTGAATGTGCTGCGCCACCTCGCCGTAGCGTTCGGCCTGCGGGCTGTCGGCAAGGAAGCCGAGAGTCCACTGATGGACGCGGTTGAGGTCGGCATAGCCGCCGGTCGAAAAGGCGCGGAGCAGATTGAGAGTGGCTGCAGACTGACGATAGGCTGCGATCTGGCGCTCGGGGTCGGGCTCACGTGCCTCGGGGGTGAACTCAGAGCCGTTGATGATGTCGCCGCGATAGCTCGGCAACTCGATGTCGCCCTTTTTTTCCATCGGCGATGAGCGCGGTTTGGCGAACTGGCCGGCAATCCGGCCGACTTTGACCACCGGCGAGCCGCCGGCATAGGTCAGTACCACTGCCATCTGCAGGAAGACGCGGAAGAAATCCCGGATGTTGTCAGCGCCGTGCTCGGCGAAGCTTTCCGCGCAATCGCCGCCTTGCAGCAAGAAGCCCTCGCCGTTCGCGACCTGGCCAAGCGACTGCTTGAGATCACGTGCCTCCCCTGCAAAGACCAGCGGCGGGTACGTTGCCAGTCGCGCCTCGACGGCTGAAACCGCCGCGGCGTCGCGATATTCCGGCACCTGCACGATCGGCTTTGAACGCCAGCTCTCTGGGGACCATGCGCCCGACATCTTGTTCTCCTTGAACCATCCGCCAGACGCGGACTGGTCTGTTTACGCTTGGCTGAAACAGTATTGCATCCCGCAACAGTGCGGGTGGGCGTGCTTATAGGCCAACGGGACGGTTGATGTCACGCGAAGCCGGCGAATTCGCCATTTGGCCAGGCAGCGGCTGCCGCGACCTAACCAGTTTTGCTCAGTGCCGATGACAGGTACGAGTGATCCGTGCCATGACGGGTGCGCCATGCAACCGGCATTGCATTGGCCGATATCGCGTGCAAAGAGAGCCATCATAGAGATCGCGTGAGTCGCGAAAGCCCGGCGACTTCGGGCCCAGACGATCCAGAGGACCAGAATGCTGACAGAAGGTAAAATCTTCGTCGGGAAGAGCACCAAGCCGGAATATCTCGACCTCAAGCTTGCCAACCGCCACGGCCTGATCACGGGCGCGACCGGCACCGGTAAGACCGTCTCCCTGCAGGTGCTGGCCGAGGGCTTTTCTGCGGCCGGCGTGCCGGTCTTCGCCTCCGACATCAAGGGCGATCTCTCCGGCATTGCGACCAAAGGCAGTCAGAAGGATTTCATCGACAAGCGTCTCCAGTTGATGTCGGCCTGCCGCCGTTCGCGCCGGAAGGGCTATCCGACCGTGTTCTGGGACGTATTCGGCGAGCATGGCCACCCGATCAGAGCCACCGTATCCGATATGGGCCCGCTGCTGCTTTCGCGCCTGCTGGAACTGAACGAGACCCAGGAAGGTGTCCTCAACATCATGTTCCGCGTCGCCGAGGACGAGGGCATGGCGATGCTCGATCTCGCCGACTTGCGCTCGATGGCGATCAACGTTGCCGAGCGGCGCAGCGAGCTTTCAACCAAATACGGCAACGTCGCCTCGGCCTCGGTCGGCGCCATCCAGCGCCGCCTGCTGGTGCTGGAAGAGCAAGGTGCCGATCAGTTCTTCGGCGAACCGGCACTCGACATTCAGGACCTGATCAAGACGACCTATGACGGTCGCGGATTTATCAATCTGTTGGCCGCCGACAAGCTCTTCCAGAAACCACGGCTCTATGCGACGTTCCTGCTCTGGATGCTGACGCGGCTCTGGGACGAACTCCCCGAAGTCGGCGATCCCGACAAGCCGAAGCTGGTGTTCTTCTTCGATGAAGCCCACTTGCTATTCGACGAGGCCCCCAAGGCTTTGCTCGAACGCGTCGAGCAGGTTGCCCGCCTGATCCGCTCGAAGGGTGTCGGCGTCTACTTTATCACCCAGAATCCGCTCGATGTGCCGGACACGGTTTCATCGCAACTCGGCAATCGTATCCAGCATGCGCTGCGCGCCTACACGCCGAAAGAACAGCGTGCGGTCCGGGCAGCAGCCGAGACCTTCAGGCCCAACCCCGATCTCGATACCGAGCGCGTCATTCTCGAACTCGGCGTCGGCGAAGCGCTGGTCTCGTTCCTCGAAAACAAGGGCGAACCATCGATCGTCCAGCGCACGCTGATCCGGCCGCCGAACGGACGCATCGGACCATTGACCGAAGCTGAACGCGCCGAAGTCACGGCCCGCAGCCCCTTTGCCGGCAAATACGACGAAGCTCTCGACCGCGAGAGTGCTCATGAGATCCTCGAAAAACGCCGGGCGGCCGCGGCCAAGCAGGCCGAAGCCGAAAAGGCCGAGGAAGAGGAAAAGAAGAACAGCTGGGCCAATGTCGTGTTCGGGCGGGGGCCACGCGGCGGACGTTCGCTCGGCGAGCAGGTCGCACGCGATGTCGGCCGCTCGGTCATGCGCCGGATGATCTCGGGCGTGACGCGGTCGGTCCTGCGCGGGCTGGGGCTCAGGCGTTGATCATGATGGGCCTATAAGCCGGCTGCCATGCCGCCGTCGACTGCCAACTCGGCACCGGTGACGAAGGCAGAATCGTCGGAGGCGAAGAATAAGGCCGCCTTGGCGACATCGGCCGGTTCGCCGAAGCGGCGCAATGGTGTCTGGTCGAGCAGGGCCTTGTTGATCATCGGATTGCGCAGCACGCGCTGGGTAAGTGCCGTGTCGATGAAACCCGGTGCCAATGCGTTAACCCGAATCCCGTAGGGCGCATATTCGACCGCCAAGGCCCGCGTGAGCGCGGCCACGGCCCCCTTGGTTGCCGAGTAACCGGCAAGCTGGCGCAGGCCGCGATGGCCCATGATCGATGCCAGGTTGATCAGCGAGGCATTGCCCGACGCTTTCATCAGGGCAAAGCCGTCACGTGCGAGGCGCACGACACCGTCAAGATTGACCTCGCGAATGCGCACCCAATCTGCGTCACTCATATGGCGAAAATCGCTGCGCACGTTGAGGCCGGCGTTGTTGACGACCACATCGAGACGGGCATGGTCATCCGCAATCCGGCGGAAGGCGGCAGTCACGTCCTGGCCTTTGGAGACATCGAGGCCAAGCGCGATTGCACGCCCGCCTTGCTCCGAGATTGCATCCGAACGCGCCGTTGCACCTGCCAGATCGACGTCCGAGACATAGACCGCGGCACCTTCCGCTGCGAACAGCTCCGCGATTGCGCCGCCGATGCCGGCTGCAGCACCCGTCACCAGCGCGATTTTGCCCTCAAGCCGTTGCACGTCTCACTCCGATCGAAATGACAGGATCGCTCAAGCACAATTCATGCCGGCTGCCATTTCTCGCGCATTGTGACCAGTTCTTCCGCCGCACTCGGATGCAGGGCCATGGTCGCATCGAAGTCAGCTTTGGTCGCCCCCATCTTCAGCGTAATGCCGACGATCTGGACCATTTCGGCGGCATCCGGCCCGAGGATATGACAGCCGACGATTTTGTCGTCGTCGGCCTTGACGATCAGCTTCATGAGCATGCGTTCGTCTCCTCCTGAGATCGTGGCGCGCATTGGCCGGACGCGGGTCTTGTAGATGTCGATCCGGCCATACTTCTCGCGGGCTTCGGCCTCGGTCAGGCCAACTGTGCCGATCTCGGGCGTCGAGAACACGGCCGTCGGTATCGTTTCATGGTCGACGATCCTCGGCGTCTTGCCGAAAATGCTGTCGGCGAAGGCATGGCCTTCGCGAATCGCGACCGGCGTCAGGGCGACGCGATCGGTGACGTCGCCGACAGCGTAGATGTTCGGCACGCTCGATTGCGAGTCTGCTGACACCTTGACCTCACCGAATTGACCGAGTTCGACGCCCGCTGCTTCGAGACCCAGCTCTCTCGTGTTCGGCACACGGCCAATCGCGAGCATGATCTGGTCGGCTTCGAGAACGTCGCCATTCGTCAAGGTACCCTTGAGGCCAGCTGCTGTTTTCTCGAAGCTGGCGAACACGCCGTTCGTTACGATGTTGACCCCACGCGCCTGCATCGCCTCGGTGAGCCCGTCGCGCAGGTCCTCATCGAAGCCGCGCAGGATCTTGTCGCGCCGGTAGACCAGCGTGGTCTCTGCACCCAGGCCATTGAAGATGCCGGCAAACTCAACTGCGATGTAGCCGCCCCCGACGATGATGATGCGCTCGGGCAGGCGGTCGAGGTGAAATGCCTCGTTCGAGGTAATGGCATGTTCAACGCCATCGATCCCAACGTCGAAGTTTACCTCACCACCCGTGGCGACCAGGATCTTATCGGCGGTGATGCGCCGGTCGCTGGTGGTCAGCCGGATGGTGTGGGCGTCCTCGAGCACGGCCCGCTCGGAAAATGTCTCGACGCCGGCGCCGCCAAGGATCGTGTCTTTGTAGATTTTCTCGAGGCGATCGATTTCCTTGTCCTTGTTGGTGATCAGCGTTGACCAGTCGAAGCCAGGTTTGCCGTCCAGTGACCAGCCGAATCCGGCACTTTCTTCGAAGTCATCGCGAAAGCGGCTGGCATAGACCAGGATCTTCTTTGGCACGCAGCCGCGGATCACGCAGGTGCCGCCGTAGCGGTATTCCTCGGCGATCGCTACCCGGGCGCCATGGCCGGCTGCGATCCGCGCCGCCCGAACACCGCCCGAACCGGCGCCGATCACAAACAAGTCGAAATCAAACTCGGCCATTGCCAAACCCTTTCAGTGCACCCGCTGATGCTCGCATCAGACGCTACCGATCTCGACGTCCGCATCAAGCACACGGACACCCTGCGCGCCGGCAATGATCGCGACATCGGCGAGCCCGATGAACAGCCCGTGCTCGACGACGCCCGGATTGAACGGCAGCAATTCGGCCAAGGCCTCGGGATCCTCGATCGTGCCGAACGCGCAATCGAGAATATAGTGACCGCCATCGGTGATAAACGGTTCGCCGCCGGTTCCTGTGCGCAATCGAACCGGTCCTTCGAGGCCAAGTTCCTGGGCCATGTCCTCGACCATCATGCGGGTTGCCGCCAAGCCAAACGGCACGACCTCAACCGGCAGCGGAAATGCGCCAAGCGTCTCGACCAGCTTGCTTTCGTCAGCAATGATGATGACGTCGGCAGAGGCAGCCGCGACGATCTTCTCGCGTAACAAGGCACCACCGCCGCCTTTGATCAGACGCAGGTTGCGGTCGATTTCATCGGCACCGTCGACCGTCAAGTCGATCTCGGGATGTTCATCGAGCGTCGAGGTCGCAATCCCGTGTTCCCGTGCCAAAGCCTCGGTTGCCGCAGAAGTGGGGATGCCTGTGACATTGAGACCATCGCGCACCCGCCCACCGAGCAAGGCAACGAATTCGGCCGCCGTCGAACCGGTGCCAAGGCCGACGATCATGCCGTCTTCGACAAACTCCAGCGCCCGCCTGGCGGCGTCACGCTTCCATTCCTTGGCATCCATCGACAAACTCCCTGAGCGGTGGGCCAGCAACAGGTCACATCCCTATTGCCCTCGCGGCCCGGTTACAAGTTGTATCGAACGGGTGACAAAGGCTTTGAATAGCCATATGCCGAAGGCTGCCCGTGGCGCCAATCACAATCGGAAGCCGTTCAATGGACAATTCGACCGTCGTCTTCGACCTGGACGGAACTCTAATCGACACTGCGCCCGATCTCGTGCGTGCGACGAACCATGTCATCACGGGCGCCGGGTTCGCGCCGGCAACAGAGGCGTTCTTGCGCCCCTACATCAGCTTTGGCACACGCGTCATGATCGACGAGGCGGTCAAGGCGCAGGGCACGATACTTACCGCGACCGATCTCGACAGCCTGTTCGAGCAGCTGATCGCCTTCTATGGTGCCAACATCGCTGTCGACAGCCGGCCGTTTCCGGGACTTGTCAAAGTACTCGACAATCTGGTGGGCACCGGCACAACGATAGCCATCTGCACCAACAAGCGCGAGGACATGGCCAAAGTCTTGATGCATGAACTGGGTCTAACCGATTATTTCAAGGCAATCACCGGCCGTGATACATTCCCGGTCTGCAAGCCAGACCCCGAGCACCTCTTCGGCGCGATCCGCATGGCAGAAGGCGATGTTGCCAGGGCCGTGATGGTCGGCGACAGCGATGTCGATGTCGCAACCGCAAAGGCAGCCCGAATACCCGTCATCGGCGTCACGTTCGGCTATACAAGCGTGCCCGTCACCGAGCTCGAGTGCGACGCGGTAATTTCACATTACGACGAGTTTGAAGTCGCCCTCGATGCGGTTCGTCCCTGGAATTGAGGACGTTCGATCAGGCCGACCGGGCATCCGCCAGGAAACGATCAACGGTTTCTGCTGTCGTGTCCCAGGCGCACATCAGCCGGCAGCCGGTCGGCGGCACGAACGTGTAGAAGCTCCAGCCGTTATCGCGCAGTCTGGTCTGCAGGTCGGCCGGCATGTGTACGAACACACCATTGGCTTCAGTTGGATGCATGAAGCTGACGCCGTCGAGCTTTGCCAGGCCGTCTGCCAGCCGTCGGGCCATGGCGTTGGCATGACGGGCGTTTCGGAGCCAGACATCATCCTTGATCATGGCAAGCCAAGGCGCACTGACAAGCCGCATCTTGGAGTTGAGCTGGCCGGCCTGCTTGCGTCGCCAGCCGAAACCTTCGGCGAGATCGCTATCGAAGAATACGATGCACTCCCCAACCGCCAGCCCGTTCTTGACACCCCCGAACGACAAGACGTCGACGCCGCGCCGCCAGCTCATTTCAGCCGGTGTCGTGCCAAGCGCTGCAACAGCGTTGGCGAAACGTGCACCATCCATATGCACCTTGAGACCATGACGCCGGGCCAGTTCGCCGAAGGCTGCCAATTCGTCGAGCGAATAGACTGTTCCAAGCTCGGTGGCCTGGGTCAGCGTCAACGCATTGACCTTGACGTGGTGGACACCATCGAACTTTGCCGCAAGATCTTCGACAGCGTCCAAAGTCAACTTGGCTGCCGGTGTATCGGCTGTCAGCAATGTCGCGCCACCAGAAAAGAAGCTGACGGCACCGGCCTCGTCCCATTCGACGTGGGAGAAGGCATGCGCAATCGTGGCGTTGTAGGGCTGGCTCAGTTGCGCCAGAGACAAGGCGTTGGCGCTTGTCCCGTTGAACACGAAGAAGACTTTGCACGGCATCTCGAAGAGATCCTGGATCGCCTTCTCTGCTCTGGCCGTCACATCGTCATCACCATAGCCGACCGCATGACCAGCACTGTTTTCGGCAAGAAAAGCCTCCAGCGCCTCGGGACACATGCCGGCGTTGTTGTCGGAAGCAAACTGCTGGCGCATATCCGTCCACCTTCAATTGCCCGTATCGTTACGTGCCCCACGGCCGGCCCCGCCAGCCGCCGAACGTGCCTTCGCCGCCGCTCGATACGGAGACCACCGATTCCAGGGGGTGCTCTTCGGCACTATGCGCGGGCCGTGCAAGATAGAACTCGGCGTGCATCAGCCCGTCGGCCTCCTTGCCCTGAGTGTCGATACCAAGTGTCTCGAGCGCCAATAGCGCCTGCGTCCATTCCGATGCCGAGTGATAGCGCCGCTGGATGAACGTGACACCTTCGAGTTTTTCAACGACAAGGCCGCGATCCATCAGACATTCGCGCACGGCATCGAATGGTTCTGTGCGAAGCACCATGATGGCAAGCCACGGCGGATCTTCGCCGATCGCATCGAGCAGCTTGGTGAACGTTGCGACACCGGCATAGCCGGCACATCCCGTCGATATCACGCAGCTCACACCTCGAAGGGCTGCCGCATCTCCGGCTGCAAGATCGTCCTCTTCCAGATCACAGGCAAAGCCATGGTCGACCAGGCCGACGCCCAGCGCATAGCTGACGGGTGCTGCTTCGAGATCAAAACCGATGAACGATGCCGCCCGCGTTTGTGGCCACGACGCATAGTAATTGCGGTCGAGTTCCATGACTTGTTCAGGTAGCAGATCGCCGCCGTCAAGATCTCGATAGCGGTGGGCCAGACGATTGAGGTCGATCGGGTAGCGCAGCAGGGCGGCATTGGTGCCGAAGCCGCAGCCAAGGTCGAGAACCCGGGCCGGGCTCTGTTGATTGCCGGCAGCAGCCCGGATCACATTGCGAAACACCGGCCTGGCCAGTTCCGGCATCCGGTAGTCGAGACCATACAGCACCCGGAAATAGGCGCGCGGGTCCTGTTCGCCGTAGATCTGCTCATATTCTTCGCGCACATCGGCGGCGCGTTCGCTGGCATAAAAATCAGTGTCTGACATATCGACCAGTGCTGCGATGCATCCCTGCTGGCCTCGGCCGACGGCGCATTTACGCGAGGCGCCATAATTCATCGACCCGCGACGTCTCCATCGCGGGCAAAAGGTTCAGTCTTCGATAAAGTTCACGAAGGCTGTCCGAGGCATATTTGGCTTTGCTGCAGTGATAACGCATTCCGCAGTCGATGGCCAACTTGGCGCGACCTCAATCTGCGCCAAACCGACCCTGCCGGCACTCATATCAGGTGGCGGCTGACGCAAATTGCGGACTGCCCTAACCAAACTGGCGTCGATAAAGCGCGATTGTTGCCGGCAGTATGACGAGTTGTCCGATCACGGAGGCCATCAGGCAGACAGCCGTCAGGCGACCGAACAGGCGCAATGACGGCAGGTCCGAGAGCATTGTCACGCCAAGTCCGAGTGCCAACACAATGGTGGTCAAGACAACGGCAGGTCCGATGTGGCTTGCCGTTGCCATCAGGGCTTCGAAATAGCGTTCCTGCCGGTTTGCCCCAACTGCGTCGAGCCCCAGGCGCTGTTCTTCCAGGTTGTAGCGGTTGAGGAAGTGGATGGTCGAATCGATCGCCAGCGCGAACGCGACAGTAATGGCGATGATGGAGGCGAACTGCAGGCCGTTGGCAAACAAGCTCAGGATGGTGCCGGTTGCAAAGATCGGAAACAATGACGGCAGGATGCTCGCCACGCCCGACAGCACCGAGCGCAGGGCAATGCCGAGGAAGATGAAGATCACGAACATGTCACCGATCAGGCCCCAGTTGAGTTCGCCGATCAGTTTGGCCGAATTGCGCGCCGCGATCGCCGGCAGGCCGGTCACCGAAATCCTGTAGTCCGGATTGCCCTCGCGCACGGGTCCAAGGGCGGTGTCGATCCGTTCGACAACCGGCAGGATCTCTGCTGCATCGACGTCCGGCAAGCGTCCGGTAACGAGCACTGCCTTGCCGTCCTTGGCAAGAAAGCGGTGGCGCAAGTGCTGCGGCAGGATATCGGCATAACGCTTCATAACGTCGACGCGAGTCTCGCCGCTGGCCGCCAGCCATCGGCGCAAGCTCTCGACCGACCAGACATTGCCAAGGCCCGCCTTGGCTTCGAGGACACGATGAGCTTCACTAATCGCCTTGAGCGTCTTTGGCTCGAAGACAGTCTCGCTGCCCTGCCACTCGATCATGATGTGGATCGGGTTGGCGCCGGTCAGCTTGGCATCGATGCGGTCGGTCGCCGCCAAGGCCTGCTCCTTGTCGGGCACCTGATCGGCCAGTCGATACTGCGGCTCGAGTTGCAGATAGACAGCACCGGTAAAGATCACCGCCAGGACACCGGCAATGAAGTACGGCAGCGGCCGTGAGGCGACGTGATAGACGATGCCGACAGTCACCGAATGCAGCCAGCCGGCGGCACTTGCATCTTCCGCGTCAGTGTGTGCCTGCCCCCTGCCATCAGCCGGGCGTTCGACCCTCACCAGAAAAACGGCCAGCGTCGGCACGACCGTTGCCACCGCGATATAGGAAATGACGACCGCGAGAATGGCTGCAATGCCGAATGTCCGGATCAGTGCCGAGTCGGCGAGCGAGAATGAAAGCAATGCGATGACCGCGTTCATCGCCGTCAGCAGACAGCCGGGTGCAACGTCGAGGATCGCACGCCGGGCGGCCTCGATACGACTGGCGCCGGCCAGCAGACTGCGGCGGATCGAAAACACCAGATGCATCGAATCCGAGAAGCCTGCCACCAGGATCAGCGGGGTCAGCACGTTGATGAAGAGGTTGAGGCGGAAATCGAGCCCGCCGATCACGCCCAGCGTCCAGAGGATTGCGATCGAGGGTCCAAGCACGGCGATCAGTGTCAGAGACAGGCGCCCGAAGAAAATATAAGCCGTGAGCGCGCCAAGCAGGAAGCCCAGCCCGTTGTAGATCAGTCTGTCCCGCTCGATGGCGTTGCGGATCTCGAGTTGCATGACCGGCGCGCCCGTCAATTTGACGGTGAGGCCGGTCTCCTTGAGGATCTCTTCGGCGACAGTGCGGATTTCGCCAATGATCGCGGCGCTGCCGATGTCATCGACCACGGTGCGATCGAGCGCCATCACAATCAGCGCCAGTTCGCCGTCGTCCGACAGGAACTTACCTTTGACGATCTCGTTAGCGCGCAAGTTCGCGACAACCTGGCCGAACGCCTCTCCCTCCGGCAACTCGTCCGGAACGATCGGCGGCGGATACCCCTTTTCATCCGGCTGGTTGCGCGCCGACAGCATCGAGACGATACCGTCGATGCCCGTCACGAGCTGCAATTCGACAGCCAGATCGGCAAAAGCCTGAAGCCCGCGGCGCCCGAGCAGCGTCTTGCCCTCGACAACCGCCAGCACGTCGTACTCGCTCGAGGGAAAGCGCCGGTCGATTTCTTCGTACTGGCGGAACGCTGGCGTATCTGTGCGAAACAGTTCCGACAGCGAGTCATCGACCTTCAGTCGGGCGACGCCGAAGACTGCGAGGAAACACAACGAGAGAATCACCGCGAGCGAGACATGCGGTGATCTTAAGACTACGAGCCCAAGTCGTTCGAGACCGAACGTCAAGCGAAATGAGCGAACGATTTCAGGAGCTTGACCCCCTATTTGGGTGTCGTGCGAATAACCTGTCGGCTGATCGCTCATGCAGGGTTCTTTGTCAGAATTTTCACAATAGTTTCAACGATAACCAGGGTCGAAACTGAATTCAATCGGACCGCGTGCATCGCTGGCGCGAAGCAACCTCGACGCCACACTTGGCCTGACCTATAAGCGCCAACGGTGTCCCTAAGCGCAGCACCTGACCGGCAACAGGAAAGATCATGACCCGCCATCGCAGAATATCGCCTTGTTCCCGAACTGGCAGCACGTGCGCCGGACTGGCGCTCAGTTTCATCGTGCTTGCGATCAGCTTTGCACTGGCTGCCGCAACTGTGGCCGCCGCCCCGCGCCAGGCGCCGGGCAGCCGCGTCAGTCTGGAACTGCCCGACAACTTTCAAACTTCGAAAGTGTTCATGGGCTACATCGAGTTCATTTCATCCATTGCAGCCGTCATCCAGGAACGCCCGGCAGCCGAACACGCCCGGATAAAGGGCCGGCTGACAGCACCGATACTCGCCAAAAACGGTATCACGGATGTTGTCGAGGGCAAGCTCGCGCGAGACGACGACTACCTCTTCATCACGGCGAAGCAGAGCCATGCCCGCGGCAGGTTCGACAAGTTCATGCTCCTGATCCGCGATGAGCGCAGCAGTGCGCTGATCACCTTCAACGTGCCTAAAGGGGCTTTCGCGGAAGGTGCCGTTTCGCGTGAGGACGTCATTCGGGCACTGACCTCGGCCAGGCTCGAAACAGCTGCAGCCCCGTTCAACGATCCCTTCAAGTTCACCTACCTCGGCCGGTTCGCAACTAGCCCGCGCATCTCGGGCAGCACGCGCCTGTTTACCGAAGCGGGTGACGATGCCCCGATGGGGACGCGTAATCTCCTGATCGTGGTGCCGTCGCTGAACCGATACCCGGTCGACGACATTGCCGCACTGTCGAAAGCAAGCCTCGAGGGCCTGCGCGACATCCGCGACGTAAAGATCGTGTCCGACAGAGAGGTGCAGATCGATGCAATGAACGGCCGTAAAACAACGGCCACGGCATTGCGCGGCAGTGAGACATTGCCGATCATGCTCCGCCAGCTCATCCTGCTGCCGCCTGAGGGTGGCTATTTCCGCGTGCTTGCAATTACCCGCGCCGCCGACGAAGCGCGCCTCGCGCCCGAAATTGCGAGGATCTTTGCAGGGTTCGCCCGGGTCAAAGCGAAATAGAACGAGAGCATTCGCCAGGCCTTGACAAGCGCCCGCCGGCGCCACATGAAACGGTTCCGGCGATGTAATGCGCCCGGGCGGTTAGCTCAGCGGTAGAGCACACGCTTCACACGCGTGGGGTCACTGGTTCAATCCCAGTACCGCCCACCATGTTTTGTCTCACGGTGCTATTCCTCGCTGCGCTCGGGCACCTCCGACGGGGCGGCCTTTTCGGCCGGGTCGCGTTGCTCCCGGACATGAGGTCTCTCAACAGAAGGCCGGAGCCCGACGTTGGTGCGGATCACTTCTCGTTCAGGTTGACGCGGGACTTGGTCTCACGTTCGAGCGCGCGCTGCTGTTCGATGCGTTCTGCATCGGTGACCTGCTTGGGGCTCAGATCTGTTACCTCGCCGGTTTTTTCCTGACTGACGGTCAGCTGCGTTTTCGGCAGTGCAACCCGCGGTCCATAGGCCTGTAGCGAGGAAAATATCACCGCGGCAATCACCAATACGCCCAGCCATGCGAGCGGCGGCCAGGCAAGACCAATGAGCTGGTCGCGGCGAACAGCCCCCTGCTTCTGCAGTTGCCCGAACGCGCGCAACGCACGCCAAGCCAAGAACAGTAGGACAATTATGCCAACGACCGCGAGCACAGCCTGATAGGCCCCGAGCCCGATCGAGAATTCATCGTAACGCACCTGAGCCATGACTTAACCGACCTTCCTACTGGTCTTGGCGCTGTGACTGGCCAGCATCCGTTGCCCTGTCGCGAAACATCGTAACGGACTGGCCGACGGTGCCCAGCGCCTCGAATGGTACCCATTTGGTGTTGGCACTCGTTGCCAGCTTTTCAAGTACCTCCAGGCGGCGGTAGGCGAGATATTTCTCGGTGACCGATTCGGCGTAGATCTTGTTTTCTTCCAGAACCGCCTGTGCGCGCTCCCTTCTGATTTGGCGTTCCGCCCGTGCCGCTTCAAGATCCGCCTGAAGCTTAACCAACCGGATCTGCTTTTCTGCTTCCTCCTGCTGGATGGCGATCCGCCGCCTGGCAGCTGTTTCTTTCTGGTCGAGGATCACCTTCGGGAAGCGCACATCGGCCAGACCGAAGCGCCGGGCAATCAGAGGCGTGTCGGCGAGCGCCTTGTTGACTTCCTCGATCAGGCGGCCGTTGATCGCGGCACGTGACGAAGCGACCTCTTCGATGGTGTACTGCGATACAACGCGGCGCACGACGTCACGAACGACCGCAACACCATATGTTGCATAGAGCTTCTTCTGGCTGATGACGCCGTGCACTGAACCGCGCAGCAGGCCTTTCGGTGCCGCCGCCGGAACCCGGTCGAATACCGACTGCAAAGCCTTGTCATCATTGCGTACCGCAAACATGCCCCGCACGTCGAACGGCATCGCCAGTTCCGACTTCGGCATGTAGAGGGCATGGTCATTGCGGAATGTCTCAGCCTGCTGAAAGTCGCTTGATTCAGCGACAATCAGCCGGTCGCAATAGAAAAAGCAGATCGGCAGCCGAAACTGCGACGGACTGATCAAGCCAGGCTGAAACCCGTCCTTTGAAAGGATCTTGCCGACATAGGCCGGCGGCACTTGCACCGATTGTCCAATACATCCACCGAGCGATACGGCAACTGCTAAAACACTACCAACTGCAAATACGCGCTTCACGACAAACCTCCAATGAACGCTGCTTCAGCGACACGAACTTAAGGTCAATTTTCGAGCACATATTATCCATGAATTCGTTTCAAATGCGTTCGAGGCGGCACGCCGAAGCGCGTCCGAAATCGGCACGAACCATCATGTCCTGTTAGGAAAGCCCAACAAGCGATACTCGGTCACCGATTTGACGATGGCCTAGGGAGTGCTGGTTGCGAGCGTCATGACGATACCCTTGGTCGGGATCTCGCCGGTCAGATCCTTTTGGGCTTCAAGGCGCGCGCGCAGTTCATCTGCCGTCGATCTCGTGCGGCCTGCATCGGCGATATCGAAGCCGAGTCGCGCGCCGGACTTGGTCACGGTGGCTGAACGGTTTTGTACACAATCGGCAGCCAACGCCGGCATGGCCGGCACAACCTGCGGCGTGACCACGAAATGAGTAATCGCGCTTTCATCGGAAACGTGGAACTTGCCGTCCGCTGATATCATTAGATAGGTACCCGACCCGCTCACCTTGCTCTTGGTGAAATAGCGCTTGCGCACCCGCGAAATCACCGCCGATTTGATGAACACCGGCCTGATCCGGCCCTGGCGCGCCTGCTCGCGGAAGGCCACGGGAAAGTTGCACGAGATCTGGTCCGCCTTGGCTTCCATCGAGGCAAATGCGATATCGTCGATCACTAGCTCGGCCACCTGCTGGCTCTTCAGGCCTACTTTCAGAACGGCGACCGAGACACCGAGGTCGAAGCCGCGCCGCACGACCCCTTCGAACAACCTTCGGTCTTTGAGCTGAATCCGTTCGACGTCCCCTTCGAAGTTCGCGCCGATGATCTGCAGCGTCTTCTTGCCAGGTTCGAAATAGGCGTACGAGCCGACCAGTGAGCGGATGTCGGTTGAACCGACAATCTCGTCGGAGACGTCGAGCACATTGAGCTTATTGAAGATCAGCAAGTTCTGCGCCGCGCTGTTCTTGGCCTGGCGGACGATTTCTTCCGATTGCTCCCTCGTTTTACGGGCCTCGAAAGCACAGTCAGGCCAGGGCTCGCAGGCAGCAGCCCCAATCGCCGACACGGTCAGGCCGGCAACGGCCAACAACGCTAGACGGATAATCCTGGCAATACGCATGCTACTTTCAGCTCCTGGACGTTCATTACCTCATGAGGGCAAACCATAACACAACCCGTGCCTGCGCCTACCGGCCTGTGGTTCACGCGCCGGGCAAGCGCATTGCACAATGCGCTGCAATCAGGCAAACAGCGAGTTTTGATCTGACAAAGTGCCTAAATCGATGTCGTGCCAGCTCATTGGGCAGGTCGCCGGTCAGGTGGGACTGACTATCGCTGAAATGGACCGATAACATGATTGAAATCAAATCGTTACTCGAGGTCGCAACGGCCCTGGCATACGTTTTTCTCGTCGTTTATGCAGGCATATCGGATTTCAGAAAGCTGCTGATCAGCAACTGGATACCGATTTCTCTCGCCCTCCTGTTCTTCGTCTACGCGCTTCTGGTCAACGAGCGTGTCGATGTCTTTTCGCACGTCTTGGTCGGCTTCGGCATGCTGGCCATTGGCCTGGCACTGTTTGCTGCCGGCTGGATGGCGGGCGGTGACGTCAAATTGCTTTCCGCTGTGCTGTTGTGGGCCGGGCCCGCCAACGCACTTGGCGTGCTGTTTGTCGTTGCCTTGTTCGGGGGATTGTTGGCGCTCACCATCATAGTCGCGCGGTTTTTCCTGCGACGCGGTTCGCAGACGGTTTTGACCGGCCGCTTACCACGCTGGATCAGGCTAGGGCTCTGCCCGTACGGCGTCGCAATTTCGCTTGGCGCACTGTTCTTACTACCGGTGCTTTTCTAAGCCGAACCGTTGGTAGCCCGTGGCACCGATAAGGCCTCGACCGGTCCTTCCGCCAACGTTAGGAAGAAGGCAGGTGTGATCAGATACTGTGGCACCGGATCGATTTGCCAGCGAACGGTCTGCGCGATGATGCCGGCATTCAGTGCCGAGGCGATGTTTTCAGGTGGTGCGTCACCCCCGTCGAGCACGTGGCTGTAACCGGTATCGCCATCGGCCGGCGCCGCATTGGCGAGCAGGTAGCGCGACGTTTCATCAATCCGATCCCTGGTCGCAAGGTCGATCAGGTGCCGGCTTGCCGGCGAAATCGGACCGTTCGCCGGCGGCAGCTGCATCGCGGTTCTGTTTCCGCTACCGAACAGTTCCTGTGCGCCCGGAGCTGCAGAACCGGCCCCGTAAAGGCTTGCGATGAATACCAGGGCATCGATGAAGACTGCGATCGCCAAGGCCAGAAAGGCAAGTTGATTGCTATCGAGAAACGCGTTGGTCGAGACCACAAACCGATGCGCGGTATCGTCCCTGCGCAGTTCGATACGGCTCAACGCGCCGCCAAAGGCCTGCGTCGAACCGCCTTCGAGCCCGGCATGTCCAACACACTTGCGCCCATACTCGACGAGGGCAGTCGTTTGGATTTGGGCAGCAGTCGTATCGTTGCTGCAAAGGCGGGCAAATTCGGCACTGATCCGGCGGCGTGCCGCAACGCGTGCCAGGGCCTCGTGCAGGGCCTGGCCCGAGCAGCGCGTGGCCTGCTCTTTGCCAATCGGCAATGCTGCGACATTCGCCGCCTCGAGGATGGTGGCGGAGCAGGTGCGCTCCAGCTGTTCAAGTTCGGCATATGTCAAGGAGCGCTGGAAGGCCTGTCGAGCGGCGGTCAGATCGGCCGTCATGCGGGCCACATCATTGAGGGCGACATCGCCGTTTCCGCGTGCCATTAGGCTATCGATTTGGCGTTTCCTGGCGTCGATCTCGCGATCGATGCGGGCGATCTCAGCTACCAGAACGCTCAAGGCTTCCTCGCCGTTGGCTAGCAATTGGCTATAGTGGCGAAGCTGGTCGGCGCGCTGTTTGTGGGCTTCCTGCAGTGCCTTGCCGTCGATCTCATGCTTCAGAAGGGACTTGCGCAGGTCCTCGTAGACCGGCCCCTTGCCCGCTACGCCGGTCCTGCCGACCCCGCGAACCTCAGCCTCCATTGCCGAACCCAGTTCCACCATTGCGCGCGCATTGTCACGGATATTGGCTTCCAATTCGGCAACAGCGCCCGCCGCGCGCTCGCGTTGTGCTTGGTAGTTGTCTCTCTCAGTCCTCGCACTGTTCAGTTGGCGTGCAAGCCGTGATCTGCGGCCTTGCAGAGTCAGCAGTTCGTCGCTGGTGCGCTTGATGGAGTCATCGGCGGCAGCTCTGTCGCGGGCCAGATTGTCGGCCAATATCTTCGGCACCTGCCGGGCAGCTCCCAACACTGTTTCGATATGGCCATTGAAATCACGCCAGGCGGGCCCCTCCAATAACTCGCGCGCGGCCGTACGCTCCCGGCGCGAGACCTGCTGGGCAACATCGGCCAATACGGCTCCGACATCGCGTTGCGCGCGGATGTCGCTTGCTCTGGCGCGTTCGGCGGCGGGGAAGATCCGGGCAAACAGCGAATCGAACGAAAAGAAGACCGATGCCGACATGCACATCAAGAAAATCAGCCACAACGGCAGCTGACGCATGGCATCTGTGCCCTTCGCCCGACCGACCCAGGCGTTGGCTGCGATCATGACAATAGCTGCGATCGCCAGCAGAGCGGCTGCCGGCCAGACCCAATCACCAAGCTGGATGCGCGATATGAGATCGGCTAGCGAAACAGTTGAGATGATACCGAGCGAAACGAATATTGCGCCGATTACCAGCCCCAGCAGAACCACGAGAATGAAGGCGAGGCCGATCACGTAACCGGACGGTTCCGAGTCGGCCGGGCGTTGGTTGCTGTTCGCCTTCGCCTGCCACAACCTCATCCTGGTGCGGCCGAGCACGATGTGCTCGCCAATCAACCACGCGCTGACCAACATCAAGCCCTGGATACCGAAAGTGATCAGCAGGCTCAGCCAGCGGCTCTCGGTGAAGTTGGACATGCCGTCCCAGGTCGTCCAACCGGATGCAACCGACAGGGCGATCGCCGTCAGGCTCAAAAGAACCAACTGCCAGTTGAACGGCCTTCTGCGGCCAGCATTGAGATACACGGATCTGTTCGACATGGCGCCGATCTGGTTGCCTCGAAACCACCTGCGCGACTGCGGAGACCATCGGCCTAGCGCGCGGGAACCTGCAATGGATTTGAGCAGGCAAGATCCGTGCCGATTTAGATGGGACGGACATGGGCAAGGCCGAGTGGACCACCTCCAGCTCTACCACAGGCATGTCAAGGCAGGCGCACGAACCGCACCGGTCCGAGGTTGGCAGGCGCGCTAACTGGTTCCGAATACGCCGAAAATACGGATCATGACCGGTGTCAGGATCACCAGCAATATCACCGGAAAAATGAAGATACCGAGCGGCAGCGTCAGTTTGACGGGCAATGCGTAAGCTTTGGCTTCGGCTCGCATCAGTCTCTTGTCGCGCATTTCGTCACTGAACACGCGTAAGGTTACGGCAATACTCGACCCGAGTTCTTCCGATTGCTTCAGCAGCAGAGCGAGGCTCTTGACTTCCTCGATGCCGACCCGGTTGTAGAGGCCATCGAGCCCTTCGCTCAGCGTGCGTCCGGCACGCATTTCTAGGTTCATCAAATGCAGATTGACGCCAAGCTGCGGACAGAACTGAGCAGTCTCCCTGCTGACCCGGTCGAGCGCGCCCTGAATGCTCTGCCCGGCCTCGATGCACACCACCGTCAAATCGGTGAAATCGGGAAATGCATTGCGATATTTCGTGCGCATGCCCGATCGCAACCAATCCAGCCCAACGCTAGGCACAATGAGGCCGATCAAGCCAGCCACGGGCACCAGCACCGCGACAGCCAGAACCGGCGGATCCTGGACGAACAGCGGCAGCACGATCGGTACCGTTGCTGCCAGGCCCAGAGCGATGAGCATGCGAATGGTATAGAACACGTAGACCGCCGAGGGCGCAAAGTAGCCAGCCTGCACCAGTTGGCGGCGAACGTCAGAGATTTCGGCCGTTGTTCCAGGTGCAAGCCATTTGCCTGCCATTTCCTGGAAGCGCAGGCCTTCGCGCTGCTCGCGCTGACCAAGCGACGTGCGTCCTCGCCGCTCACCCTCGATCGTCGAAACGCGTCGCGAAATCGAGACGCGCGACTGGACCAGCGACATCACGACGACCACGAACAAGAAAACACCGCCGGCAATCAGCGCGGCAATGAATATCGGTTCCGATGTTAGATCTTGCAGCGACATCGCCTTGTCCTACCCTCGTCCAAAGCGCAATTCTGTTCGGTCAAACCTTGAAGTTCACCATGCGGTACATGATGAAAATGCCGGTCACCCATATCGACGCCCCGATGTAGACGACCGGCATCACTGCCGGATCATCCCGAATGTCGCCATAGTAAGTCGGCGACATAAACGAGATGATCAAAAACAGTGCAATCGGGATGATGCTGAGCGCAATGGCCGAAAACCGCCCTTCCGCCGAAAGCGATTTGACCTTGCGCCGCATGCGGGCACGTTCGCGGATCATATTGGACAGCTTGCCAAGCAATTCGGACAGGTTGCCGCCCGTCGTCGCCTGAATGGAAACGGCAACGACCAAAAACGACAAATCGCCCTGCGCGACCCGCATGCGCATGTTGGTCAATGCCCCGTCGAGATCGAGGCCGTATGTCATTTCATCGGCTACCAGGCCGAACTCCGTGCCCGCCGGGTCCGGCATCTCGCGCCCGACCATCGCGATTGCAACCGGCAAGGGGTGGCCGGCACGCATGCTGCGGACCATGACGTCGACGGCCTCCGGCAGCTGCTCCTCGAACTTCGCCTGGCGCTTGGACCGCATGACATGCAGAACCGCGATCGGAAGGACCACGCCCACCGCGATCGACACCAGAATTGCAAGCAGGATCTTGCCGCTCAGCAGGTAGTAGACCGAGCCCGATCCGAGCCCGATCGTTGCCATGAGCATGAGCAAGCGGTAGATGGGCACGCTCGCGCCCGATTGCATGACCAACTTGTTGAACCAGATCACCGGCAGCTTGAAGTCGCCGGTATCGGTCAGGCCACGTTGCTTCAACAATTCAACATAGGCCGCTGAATTGTCATTGGTCTTCGACTTGACTCGCAGCCGGGTGTTGATCTGGGTCTTCTTGCGCCGCTGTCCTGCCCAGTTGCGCAGGACCGTTTCGGCCACCAGAAACGTTGCGATCGCGAACAGTACGATCGGTGCGAAAAAGCCCAGTTGAGAGATTATTTGCTGCATCGTCAGTTCAGGCTTGTCGGATCAAACATGTCAGCTGTCGGCCGGAAGCCGAGCAGTTCGAGATCATCCACCATGCGCGGCCGAATGCCGGTCGCCTTGAGATCACCGAGCACCTCTCCGTTAGGTCCTGTACCGGAGCGCACGAACTCGAAGATCGTCTGTGTCTGCACGACCTCGCCTTCCATGCCGGTGATTTCCGCGATCTGAATGAGCCGCCGCTTGCCGTCACTCAGGCGTGCCAGCTGAACGATCAGCTGTAGGGCGGAGGCGATTTGCGAGCGGATGCTCATCTGCGACATCGGCATGCCGGCCATGCCGACCATCTGCTCAAGGCGTGAAATCGCATCGCGCGCCGTATTGGCGTGGATCGTCGTCATCGAACCTTCGTGACCGGTGTTCATCGCCTGTAGCATGTCGAAGGCCTCTTCGCCGCGAACCTCGCCGACGATGATCCGGTCCGGCCGCATACGAAGCGCGTTCTTGAGCAGTTCACGTTGCCGTATCTCGCCGGTGCCTTCGACGCTCGGCGGCCTGGTTTCCATACGCCCGACGTGGGGCTGCTGCAATTGAAGTTCGGCGGCGTCTTCGATCGTGATCAGACGCTCCTTGTGCGAGATGTGCTGCGAGAGCGCATTGAGCATCGTGGTCTTACCACTGCCCGTACCGCCGGAGATCAGCGTCGAGACGCGTCCCGAGACGGCTGCGGCGAGGAATTTGGCTACGGCCGGGCGGATACTGCCCGTCTCGACAAGGCGGTCGAGAGAATAGGCCTGCTTGGAGAATTTACGAATCGAGACCAGCGGGCCGTCGACGGCAATCGGCCGGATCGCGACGTTGACACGAGAGCCGTCGGCCAGACGCGCGTCGCACAAGGGCTGTGATTCATCGACCCGGCGGCCGACGGCTGCCACGATCCGGTTGATGATCCGGATGAGATGGGCCTCGTCCTTGAAAAACAGCGGCACCGGCTCGAGCACACCCTGGCGCTCGACGTAGACCGATTCATGCGTGTTGATCAGGATATCGTTGATCGTCGGGTCCTTGAGCAACGGCTCGATCGGACCGAGCCCGGTCATCTCATCGATCAGTTCGTCAACCAGTCGCTCGAGTTCGACCGAGTTGACGGCAATGCGTTCTTCGAGCACGAAATTGCGCACCAAATTGGAGATCGAGGCCCGCAATTCCTCGGGCTGGGCCTGCTCGATCGCAGCAAGGTTGATCTCGTCGATCAGCTTGCGGTGCAGCAGCATCTTGGTTTCGAGAAACCGACGATTGAACGAGGTGTCGGCATCCAACTCAGGCTCGAGCAGCTGCGGCTCCACCGTCTCGTGCACATCGGCACCGTTGATCGCCGCCCCGTTGGGCTGTGCGTCCGGCGTCGGCGTCCGGCGCACAAAAGATCCTCCAAACCGACCAATCATCGCGGTTCCTCAATCAACTAAGGGACTGACGTCAAACCGGAGCCCGGCCTTCAAGTCGCCTGCAAGACCTTTTGCAGGCCGGTCTCGAGCGCGCTCTTGGATCTCACATCGGACAATAATAAGCCCTGGTTCTGCGCCGTCCGTACCTCTTTGAAACAGTCGGGTACATACCCTGCAAAATAATCGCCAAGTACATCTTCGACATGCTTCTTGGTGACACCGGCCACCCCCAGCCACGACGACTTGTTGACGATGACGGAGCCGCTCATGTCCATTTCAAGCCGTTCGCCAATCAGGGCAGCCATCTGCACGACATGGTTCAATCCGGCGACCGACATGTCGGTCACGAAGTAAAACTTGTCCGTGCCGCGCACGATACTATCGCACCACGGCCACCAAATCCGCGGCATATCGATCACGAGTAATTTAAATTTGACCGCGCATAAGTCCAACAGGCGCCCCACAATTTCCTGGCTGACGCGGCCCACACGATCAAGCGAGGGCTCGGCGCATAGCGCCATGTAGCCGCCCGCCTGCTTCGAGAGCAGGATTTCAAGGAGCTGGCCGTCGAGGCGTTCCGGCGCGCCGGTAATCTCATCCAATTTCAGGTTGGTTGCCACATTGAGATAGTCGGCCACGGTGCCCGACTGCAGGTTCATGTCGACGATGCAGCAGGCGCTCTTCGGCAGCTTGCGCTGGCGGCAGAGGATCTCGAGGGCCGATATGCTGAGCGTCGTGGCCCCTGCCCCGCCGATCACGGGCATGAACGCAACCGACAAAGTCCGAGACAGGTCGCCGGCGCTGCCGTCCGAGCTGGCGAGCGCGTGGTGGGCGGCCATCACCAGTTCATCTTCACTGAAGCTGCGCGGCAGCCAGTCGGCGATATTGAGCTTCAGGAGGCTGCGCGAGACGGCCGCACCGACGTCATCAGCGATCACGACCACGCTCGGCGCCGCCTGACCGTGTGCGCGCATGATGATTTCAAGCGCCGCCAGATCATCGAAGAACGGCGGAACCAGCTCGACCACGAGCAATTCCGACGTGGCGCTGACAAGTTGCTCTTGAACAGCACTCAGAACGTTGCCGTGCGTCGCAACGCTGAACTGGCGCTCCTGGCTGAGTGCCTGTTCGGCTCGCGAGACAATGTCCTGGTCCGGCCCGACGATAATAACGCCTGTCCGGCGTCCTGCTTCGCGTATCACGTTGCCTACACCCGCCGCTTGATCACGGCTGGGCTAGTCGAACTCGGTGTCGAGATCCTCGCCTGTCGCCGTCATCTTTAAAGTTGGTAAAGAAATCGATGTAACGTTTACGAACGCCGGTATCAAGATGAAACCGAAATTGAGATTCTGCAATTCAATGGTGATTGTCGGCACCGGCCCGCCGGGCTTGCCGACGAAACCTAGCCCGGTGTGCTCATAGGTGATCTTCACGTTCTGTGGCCGGATCGGCCGATAAATATCGCACATACCGGCATCAGAAACATTGGTCGCATCGCCACATGTAGTGGCTGTTCCACGCCCAAACACAATTGTGTTGAGTGCGCCGGCGTTGAAGGTACAAGAACCCCCGAGGCAACCGACACACTGCGATGTCGAGCCATCACATTGGATTGAATAACTTGTTGTCAACGGGTCGCCAAGCCCAGCGCCCTGCACTGTTGGCGAACTCATGTCCTCGAGTTCATCAACTACAGGACTAGAAACAGAGGACAAGCGTGCCCCCATCTGCAAAGCCTTTGTGGCACTGTTGAAATGGTAGAACATCAAAGTGAATTCAATCACTCCTCCGGTCAAAACCAGCAAGAACGACAAAACCAATGTAAACTCAACCATCGTCGCACCACGACGATGTCTGGAAAACCTGCGCAGCAAAGTGAGCATGTCAATCCCCCACTATGCGCTCTTCATGATGAGTCCTTATTCTGACCAGTCCGCCCAAACCGGCCAAACCAAGGAAACCCAAACTTGGATGCATCACATTGGTCTTAACCGTAACGAAACAGATCTGCTCCGAGCCGCGATACAGTGGAAGTCCCAACCCATCATTGTTGGAAACTCCTCTCACAGTCACATCTATATGCGACGCATTCGTTTCGTCCCACCAACTCACCCGTTTGCGTGTTCCAGTGATTTGACCATAGACTGCAATTTTCTTGGCGTTGCTAATTGTGGCAGCAGCATACGGTTCACAATCAGTATCACCAGGAACGGCGTAAGGATCGTCAAACCTGGCGAGATACCGCGCTGCATCCCGCATGCCCGTTGTTATAGCTTGATAATCATAAAAAATATTTCCAAATTCAATCGCCCCGAACCCAATGACAAGCAGAAACGGCGTGCAAATAGCCATCTCAACAGCAGCTGCCCCACGCTCACTGCGCTTTAACTTCGCAAGCAAGTATCGCATGCCTTATGCGCCTCAACGATAAAGTTGAACGATGTCACGCACTACATCACTTGTGGTGTTGCCGGGATTGATAACCTCGACAAATTCAGCAAAAATCGTGCCCGCCTCGCTCGGCTCTTCGCTCGCGAGGGCAATGGGCTCTGTCATGAAAAATTTCCCGAAGGCCAAAATCGGCACGTCGGAGGTCGCACCAATTATCGGATCAGTGAGGCCCTGACAATTTATTATAGCTGCAAACAACAGTCTGCGATTAGCCAAGCCTGACCCGCCCTCGCATGCTGGCGATCCGGTCTCCGATCCGCCATTAAAACTCACGGAGGTCGATATGAGATTATTGGCAATTTCCCAATTATAGACTTCGAGCCGGGTAGGTGTATTCGCACGATTAAAACCGTTCCCAACCGGCACCGCGTTCACCCATCCGTTTGGCAGGGCAGCATTGACAGCGTAGCCGTGGACCCTTTGGAAATACCCTTCCACGTCCCAATCGCCTAGCCCCATCCTACCTTGAGATGCACCGGCAGTATCCCAGGTCTGATCACGGCCCAAAGAATAGGGCTTTACCCCATTTGCGTCGTAGTATGGCGAAGCATTACAATATGCATTGCCATTGACTGAGTAGCCCTTGCGTACGTTCTGATCCGGCGGATAAGCCGCCTTCTGTGCCGGGCTGCTGTAATTTGCATCATAAATATCGAACCGGACATTGAGCGCAAATATGAGACTCTGGATGCTCCCAGTCTGCGTGTTAACCTCACCATCTTGTTCGATACAAACGGGTGGAGCTGTCCCTGCCAAATATTCTTTCAATTTCGGTACATTTGCATTGCTTGTATCGCTGGAGTCAAAGTCGCTAACGTCAAGCCAGCCAAAATTGCCTGGCCCATAAGGATCATTCGTCGAAGGCCCAGCCCGCATTCTAATCAATCTGCCCAGCGCATCCGGGTTGGTTAAGATATCGATTCCAGAGTTCTCGAACGGATTGCAGATAAACATTGGCATGACTCTGCAAACTACGGACTTGAAGCCTGCAACTGCCGTTGCCGCCGCGTTGACCGTGTCAGAGCCTCCAATAAATGACGCAGGCAATACCGTGTTCATTGTTGCAGGCGCGACTGTTACCTCGACAAAGCGTGCTTCTGTTTGATCCGTCCCGGCCAAATGTTGTGACTCGATTGGATCAGCATCATCTTCGGGCAGATTCTTCAGAAAACGAACCTCCGAGGCATCGTTCACATTCACGCTTATGGGAACCAGACCTTCAGCGAAGCGCTGCTGGTTACGACTATTGAGCAGTGCGGTTATGGCGGCCTTTGCGCGATCGACCGAGTCGGTCTCGCCGTCCAATTCCGCCGCTCCAGTCAGGGCCAGCGCATCCGCCGCCTTCTGCAAGTGCGTTTGCAGATTATACAGACGCGAGGCATCGACCGCGAGCACCGCTGTGCCCACGATCACCGGCAGCAACAAGGTCACATAAATCAAGACGGCACCACGCTGGTGCCGTCCGAAGGCTTTGATCAAGCCGATAAATTTCGATGGGCTGTAACAATCACGAGACAGTCTCATTCGCCTCTCCCAGCCTATTTCTTCTCGCCACCTCCGCCGGCCGCAGCTGCTTCACCACCACCGTTGCGGTACTTCTCAACAGCCTTCAGAATCCGTTTGCCGTCCACATCGATGCGCGTGTCGCCGGCATGTTCCGGCCAAGGGTCGATGGTCTGCAAGGCCATATTATGGGCGACCGCGTTGCCGGTTTTGGTGCTGATTGCGTCAGTCGTCGCATAATATTCATCGAATTCCTTGTAATCGCGGCAGCCGCCGAGCGCTATCACAGCACCGAAGACGCAGCCAAGCGACACAATTCGTACCAGTTGGTTATTTGTACGAGGCATGGCCCGTCCCTCTCGTTTTGGCTTCCCACCCCCCGGTCACATCGAGAACGTGGCCATAAGCGGTCTGTTGATGATTATCCATCTCCATCTGACCCTTGACGAAATAGCGCTTGTCGTTGGTGGGCCGCGATAGATCGAGTGGTGTGGCAAGCTTCTGTCCTGGCTGCACCGGCCGCACGAGGCGCGGCGTGACGATGATCACCAGGTCCGTCTCGTCCTTCTGGTAGGCCGAGCTGCGCAACAGCGTGCCAAGCACAGGCACCCGACCGATCCAGGGTAACTGCGAGAGGTTCTTCGAATGACGCCGCTGCAGTAGGCCGGCAATCGCGAAGCTCTGGCCGTCGCGCAGTTCGACGGTTGTCTTGGCGCGCCGCGTCGTGAGCGCTGGTTGGCCCTCGACCGTATTCGAGAAATCGAGATCACTGACGCTCGGCTCGATGTCGAGACTGATCTTGCGCTTGGCAAGCACTGTCGGCGTGAAGGTCAGTTCGATACCGAACTTCTTGAAGGCCACGGCCAGTTTGCCGTCGCCGGCATCAACTGGATACGGGTACTCACCACCGGCCAGGAAGTTGGCCGACGTGCCCGACAGTGTCACCAGATTCGGTTCCGCCAGGCGCCGGGCCAGGCCACGTTCTTCGAGTGCGCGCACCACCAAGTCAGCCTTGGTACCACCATTTAGAATACGCGTCAGGAAGGTACCGAACGGAACGCCGCCGCTGAGTAAGCCCCTGACCACCGCGTCGCCGGTCGAGAGGTTATCCTGGAAGTCACCACCGGTGATGCCGCGGAAGCGGCTCGACTGCCAGAAATTAGTGATGCCGAGATCGCGTGCGCCGGCCCGCGAGGCTTCGATGAAGCGGACCTCGAGCATGACCTGCTGGGGCGCCGCCACCGTCATCGCATTAAGGAACCCGCCGGCCGCGAACTGGTTGGCAATGTCTGTTGCCCGGCTGAGCGCTTCCGAATCAGGCGCAACCCCTCCGAGAAGAATGCGGCCGTGAGCCGTTCGGAATGTAAAATCAGCGCCTGGAATATTGCGGTTGAGTTCCGCTTTCAAGGCATCGACATCGTAACTAACCTCAAGTTCGAGGACGCCGACTAGTTCCTTGCCCTCATCCAGAAGCGTCAGGCGCGTCAGGCCGATCTTCTTGCCGATCAGGTAGATCGAGCGGTCGGTCAGCGGCACGACGTCCGCGATTGTCGGGTTGGCGACCAGCGCTTCGGAGACCGACTTGCTCAGCTTTACGGTCAACGACTTGTCCATCGTCAAGCGCAGCTTCGATACGCGTGGCTCCTGGCCCAAATTGATGAAAGACGACTGAGCCACCGCCGGCTGAACACCGACTGCAGTGGCCAGACACAAGATTGCGCTAGCCACCGTTACAGCGGCTCTTCCCGCCAGGGCACTGGCAATCAAGTTCGAGAATACGTTGGCAACCGATAGCTGCTTCATAGTCCCCCACAGACCGAAAGTCTCAAACAGCGAAAGTCAACCGAACCGCAATCCGTAAAATTCCAGTGTTCCCCCTCGAAATTCTAGCGGACCACTGCTCGGCGTTTTTCAACCGGCCTGACGATTGTATTCCAACCTGGAAGCTCGGAGGCCTGCGAAGATCTGTCGTTTTGGTTGGGTGCTTCCCTGCCTGCGTTAGTCCGACCCGGATCTATGGGCGTCAACGGTGCCCGCTCCCGCGGCCTAACGGTTTGATCGGCCTGCTCCTGGTTAGATGTTTTGCCTGGCACATTGTAAATTGTGCGGTTGACTGACCGCGTTACGCCAATGGACTTAAGCCTACTGCGCACCGGGACACTGTCAGTCTGATTAGAACCAGACCGTGTCTCGGGTAAATCCCGCACCGGCTCTTTTTGCGGCGCCAGTGGCGGGGAAAACACATCCGCTGCAGCGTTATCCCCGGTCAGTTCGGCCGGTGTCAGAGCGCCGGTGCGCATAGATCCGGTCTCTCCGGCACCACGCAGGGCCAACGACAACGCACCGACCCGCTTGGCAAGTACGATCCGCTGGGCGTCCTTCATCGAGACTTCAACCGTGAATAGCCTCGCGGGACGGGCCTTATCGAGCCGCTCATCAGCGATCTGGTCTATCGCCAGGATCTTGACGTCCTGCAGCAGCACTTCATTGACGAGGCCCTGGCCGGCTGGACTGTTGCGTGTCAGCATGACATCGACCCGGTCACCCGGAAGCACGAAGCCGGCGATTCCAACGACATCGTTGACCTTGATGGTGACAGCCTTCATGCCGCGCTTCAGCAAGGCCGAGAGCGATGCCCGCTGGCCTTCGCCGGTAATCTTCCAGCGCAGAATAGGTTCGTTAATTTCAATACCGGAAAGCACGACCCGCTTTTGGCCGTCCTTGAACATGTCGCGCATGGTGGCAAATGCGCCGTTCGGCAGATTGCCTGCCTGCCACGGAATTTCGCGGACGTTGGCACCTGACAACTCGACGCCGAACCCCATACGTTTCGTCGCCACGACAATGGTGCCCTTGGGCTCCTGCTTGGCAACAGCCGGGCCGGACTGATTTAACCGCTTCTGCTCTTCCAGCCAGTTCATGGCCATGACCCCTGCCAGCGTCGCCAGCCCGGCGGCAAGCAGCAATGTCAAAACAGTCAGAAGCCTCATAACATTATCCAATCGAGTAAGGGAACATAACTGGCAGGCGCGATGGCGCCTGCCAGTTGATTAGCCCCGACGACCGGCGTTAGCCATTCGCCGCGTTGGCCATCACGCCATTAAGCGTTGTCCAGATCGTTTCGACACTGTCGCCAACCGCTACGATCAGCGCGACAACGGCGATCGTAATGAGGCCGATCAACAGTGTGTATTCGACCAGTGACGCTCCACGCTCGTCCTGCATGAAACGTGCCAGAAATTGTTGAGTGACGGGCATTTTGTGCTGTCTCCAGGTGGTTGTGAGGTTCCAGTTTACACGGCAATTTCACTGCCGCCCTAAATATTCCGGATCCCTCGGCTTCACAGTGAGCAATATACACGAACGACGCCAGCAGGCCGCAGAGGCTCCGTTCCGCGCGTCGATCCATATCTAACTAGCGGAAGAACCACAATTAGCCAAGAGCATGCGAGCGGCGCCATCAACTTGCAGTGCATTTTATCGTTTGATTGCAACGATCGTGTCACAGGTTGATGCCGAAATGCGCCACTTGTCCTGTGAACTCTGCCGCCGATCGTACTCCGAGGCTCAGGTGCCTGGTTCGCTCTGCACGCGGAATGCTCGGATCGGTCCGGAACTGAGCGGCACTTCTCTCAGCCATGCCGGCAAGTCACCAGACAGCCATCTCGAAGCCCAGCGCTGTTTCTTTGGGGTTGAACGCGAGATCGAACCCGCTGTTTGCCCGGCTGCTTCGGTCTGCTTGGCGATGTCTTTTGGCTCCTCACACAGCAGGATGAGCTCAACACCGCGCTCCACGACCACCTCTCGCACGGCTGCCTCATCAGGCCCTTGGATGATTCGAAAGCCATCGCGTATGCCGCTCGTGTTTCGGTGATAAGGGGCTGAGAGGACGGTGTGGTCGGTGAAAAATAGTAGCTTCGGGCCGAGATCGACGTGTGCTGCGATCAACAGCGGTTTGCCATCGCCCAGTTTCGAGAGTTCCTGGGCGATCGGCTGCACCGGGCAGCGGCGAAGCGGCGTCTTGCGGGGCGGCTCACCAACGGATGCAAAGGGCAATACCGGCAGACCCACCGCGCCGGTCATCAGAAGTATGGCCGCCAGGCTCAGGCGTGCGAATCCGATCAATGTGTTTGCAATCGGAATTTCCAACAAATCGACTAGAAACATGGCCCAGGGGACGACTGCGAACGCCTGCCCAAAGGGCGCCGCTCTTTGCTGCACGAACGCGGTAATCATGATGGCCACGGCCAGAAGGGGTAGCATGCACAGGACGATCTGGCGGCGTTCGTCGATTTTGGACACCAGCAGATAGCCCGCACAGATTGGCAGGGCCGTCACCGGCAAACTCAAGGCAATGATCGAACTAACCTTTAGCCAGTCGGTTGTACTGCCGATGAGGGGGCGTGCCTCACCGACGTTCTGCAACCAGAGCGAGACGATCTCGCGGTCGACCTGCGAATAGGGACCGCGATGACAATCCGGAAAAAGTGCCAATATGAGGCCGCCGAGCACCAGGGCTACGACAACGCCGAACAGTAATCTCTGCCAAGGAGGCGCCAACCGATTGTCGACAATACCGAGCAAGGCCCAACCGACTGAAATCGCCAGCAACGCTGAAACATAGGTCACTGACATGACATCGCAGTGCGAGCCAAATGCAAGCTCCGCGGGCACGGCGAGAACCTGCAACACAGGGGTTGCAAGCAGCGTGGCAACTGAAAAAACGAGCCCGTGAGCGGCGGCATCGGCTCTGGCGCTGACAAAGCGAACGGCTAAAAACACATGAAGCGCAACAATATAGGGCAAGGTCTCGAGACCAATACTGAGGCTGAGTGCCGCCACCAGGCCGGCGGCCGCGAGCCAAAGGCGTTGACCTCGGACAACGCCACCAACCACAAGTAGAACAACCGCTGCCATCAGCACCAGTTGCAGACAGTGATGATCGATTCGTCCCGGCTGAAACCTGGCCAAAGCGGAAAAAGTCACCAGCGAAAAGACGACCAGTGCTGCCGCCTCGACCCTCAGTGGCCGGATCAGAGCATAACAGGCATTGATCGAGACGAATGCCAACAGCATCAGCACCGGCAGGACGCCGGCGACGAGCCAGAGCGCGGTCATCCGGTCCGTGAACAACTCGAAAAACAGGGTCAGTCCGGCAATCGGCAGATCGTAGAGCCGCGACCAATGCATTTCGACGCCATAGGGCGGGTTTAGGCGTTCCTGTTTGAGGTCGAACCAGTCACTGCCCGATAAAAGGTCGCGTACCTGCACGAGCCGCATGTAATCGTCGGTATCAAAGAACCGCCCGGCCCGGTAGTCCCCTGCCAAGGCGAGTAATCCGGCCGAGACAAGCCCAACGCCTGCGAGAACGAACGCGCAGAACGCCAGTCTGGACGTCTTGCTCTCTGCTTGTTCAGACATTCCCGGCACTGACGCCTGAAATATCGGCCGGCCGGCAGACCAGCGCACAACACCTCGTTTCTTGCGGAAGGTATGCACTCACTATTCGCAATCCTCTTCAATCTCGATCGCACGCGGCCCGGGACATTGGCCGCCGGCAGCGGATTAACTTGACGCACAAGCAAGGAATTTTAACAACGCATCTAGATATCGCGCTCAACTGTCAGCCAGGACGGCAGGTCCGATCGTGCAAATCGCCGTATTGATACCGTGCCTGAACGAAGCCGGCGCCATCGCCAAGGTGGTTGGCGACGTGCGCCGTGCACTGCCTGAGGCCGCCATCTACGTTTACGACAACGCCTCGACGGATGCCACTGGTGCTGTTGCCGCCCAGGCGGGGGCGATCCTTCGCCACGAGCCGTGGCGCGGCAAGGGCAACGTCGTGCGCCGCATGTTCGCCGATGTCGATGCTGACATCTATGTCATGATCGACGGCGATGACAGCTACGAGGCAGGCCAATGCGCCAGGCTGGTCGAGGCGTTGCTTGCCGGGCCCCATGACATGGTCGTCGGCCACCGCCAGCCATCAAACGCAGACGCTCATCGCCGCGGGCATCAGGCCGGCTCGTGGTTTCTGCGCTCCATCCTGCGGTTGTTCTTCGGCGGCACCTTCCAGGATTTGTTCTCGGGTCAGCGCGCCTTCTCGCGCCGGTTCGTCAAAACCTTTCCAAACACGGCAACCGGCTTCGAGATCGAGACGGAGCTTGCCGTCTTCTGCCTGCAGCAACGCCTGCCGTATCTCGAGTTGCCTGTGCCCTTTCGCAATCGCTTCTCGGGTAGCGAAAGCAAGCTGCGCACCGTGCGTGACGGTTTACGCATCCTGCGCACCATCGGCTGGCTTGTAAAAGAGGAGCGACCGCTGGCGTTCTTTGGTTCCATCGGCCTTATTCTCGCGTTGAGCTCAATTGCCATCGCCCTGCCGCTGCTGCCAGAATATCTGGCCACGGGCAAGGTGCCGCGCTTTCCGACGGCAATCCTTGCTACCGGCATGATGCTGCTCGGTTTTCTCAATCTTGCGGCCGGCATGCTGCTGGGTACACTCAGCCAAAGCCGGCGCGAGTTGCGCCGTTTGCTCTATCTGTCGATTCCGCCGCCGGGCGCATCAGCTACGGGCATATCAAGTCCGGATAGATCAGACCTCAGCCGATCTCAGGCACGCGATCCGTGAAAACAACAACAGCATGTGTCGCCATGGCAACAGACGGATCGCAGGCCGTTTCACGTGAAACCAAGACCGACTTTTCCACAGCTAAGTCGATGGCTTAAAACGCAGACTTTGAGTGCAAAACGACACTTGGAGCGCTTTGCATCAGGCCCACTACGGTGGGATATGCATCAGTTGAGAGTCATACCCATTCTTGAAGACAGGCCGCCCGACTGAGTATGATTGCAACGCGGGGGAGCAAATAACCCCCCGAAGTGGCCTGATTGTCACAGACCTATTCAGTCATTGTGGTGTAGAAGAAACTGCTATTTCAGGGGGTGTGCCAATGTTTCAGGCAACTATAGGTGTGCTTGGCAAATTGTCGTGCGTGGCCTTGCTTGCCCTGCTGCTGATGGGCTGCAGGGCGGAAGAAGGTGATCTCACCACGTCATCGGTCGCACAGTCGGATAAGCTCTATCATGAAGGGCCTCCGCCGGACGATCTGACCAAGGCGCGTCGGCATTTCCATGCCGGCGAATACGGCCTCGCAGAACGCCATTTCCGGGCTGCGATTGAGGATTATGCCCAGGATGTGGGAGCCTGGGTCGGTCTCGCGGCGACATACGACCAGCTTCGCCGCTTCGATCTCGCAGAACGGGCCTACAATCGGGCCATGGCTTTGCATGGCCGTTCGGCGCTGCTGCTCAACAACCTCGGCTATCACTACTATTTGCGCGGTCAAAACAAGCGAGCCGCACAAGTTCTGGCGGACGCTGCCCGTCTCGACCCGAACAATCCAAAGATCCAGGCCAATATCGAATTGGTCAAGTCCGGACCTAAGCGTGCGGCACTCGCCTCCGCCAAATAGGCTGCGCGAAGATCGACTTAACATCAGCTGAGTGACATGTGATGGGTTGGCCCTGGGGCCAGCTCATCACATTTGTTATGACCAAGCGGCATGAAACGGCGGCATGAAGCAATGACCCTTAGAATCGCGATGATCGGCAGCGGCGGAATCGCCGAACGCAAACTGTTGCCAGCCCTTGCCGCCGCCGACAACGCGGAACTCTGGAGTGTGCTGAGTCGCGATAAGGCGCGCGCTGCGAACGTGGCCGCGCAATTCGGTGCCGGTTCGCCGAATGCGGCCCACGACAGCCTCGATTCGCTGTTGGCCGATCCGGACCTCGACGCAGTGCTGATCGCAACGCCCGACAGGCTTCATGCCGACCAGGCGATTGCCGCCGCCCGTGCCGGCAAGCATATTCTATGCGAAAAGCCGATGGCCACGTCGCCTGCGGAAGCCCACCATGGTTGCTGCCGCCAGTGAGGCCGGTGTCAATCTTGGTGTCGCCTACCATTTGCGCTGGCATGGCGCCCATCGGCCGCTGTTCAATGATGCAGTGGCCGGCAAACTCGGCGACCTGCGCCACATCCGTGTGCAGTGGAGTTCGCTTGCCGCCGACGACAGCAACTGGCGGGCCCGCACTGATATTGGCAAATGGTGGAGCCTCGCTGGTGTCGGCACCCACTGCCTAGACCAGATCCTCTGGTATATGACGCCGACCTGCGGAGATCTCGTCGAGGTCAAGAGCGTGATTTCGAGAGATGTCTGGAAGGGCCCGAACGACGAGACAGCGCTGATCTCCATGCGCTTCGCGAACGGTGCCACCGCGGATCTGTGCTCATCCGTCGTGTTTGCCGCACCGACCCGTTTCGAACTCTACGGCAGCAAGGGTTATGCCGTCAGCGAGGGCACGGTCGGTGTCTCAGGCGATGGCACGATGACGACGCATGAGGGCCCGGTCGACTATACGTTTGTTGACTGCTACCGCGCCGAGATCGAGGACTTTGCCGCCGCCGTCCGTGAAAACCGACCCCCCGAAGTTGATGGCGAAATGGGTGCCCGCAACGTCGAAATCCTGTGCCAGGCGACCGATTGAGGCGTCATACGGCCACCAGATAACCTGTGATGTGTCTGCTAAGGCACGTTTATACTCATTCTTAACCATAATTGATAATGGCACATGATATGCTTGGGCTCGATGATCGAGACCACCACATTGCAAGCATGTCGAAACCTGACGTCCATCACCGCATTCTGCTGATCATCACCGGCGGTATTGCAGCCTATAAGTGTCTCGAATTCATTCGCCGAGCTCGTGACCGGGGAATTGGTGCGCGCGTCGTCATGACGGCTTCGGCCCGGCAATTCATTACGCCGCTGTCGGTAGGCGCCCTGAGTAATGATCGGGTTTATACCGAGCTCTTCGATCTCAACGACGAACATGAAATCGGCCACATCCGCCTCTCGCGCGAGGCCGACCTGGTGGTCGTGGCCCCCGCAACTGCCAACATCATCGCCAAGATGGCGGCCGGCATCGCCGATGATCTGGCCTCGACCCTGTTGATGGCGACGGACAAACCGGTGCTGGCCGCGCCTGCCATGAACCCGCGTATGTGGGCTCATCCTGCGACCCGGCGGAACGTCGACCAGCTTCGACGAGACGGGGTTCTGTTCATCGGACCGGATGTCGGCGAGATGGCGGAAAGCGGTGAAGCTGGTGCCGGCCGTATGGTTGAGCCGCGACGGCTGCTCGAAGCGGTTGAGGCCGAGCTGGCGGGGGCTGACAAGCCGCTCGGGGGGTTGCGCTTCCTGGTCACGGCCGGGCCGACGCATGAGCCGATCGACCCCGTGCGCTACATCGCGAATCGGTCTTCCGGCCAACAGGGCTATGCGATTGCCGCGGCAGCCCATCGCCTCGGCGCTGACGTCACGCTGGTTGCCGGTCCGACCCACCTCGAACCACCTGCCGGACTCGAAACTATCCAGGTCGAGAGCGCCCGCGACATGCTCGCAGCCGTCGAAGCCTCGCTGCCGGCCGACGTAGCGGTCTTCACGGCCGCCGTCGCCGACTGGCGCGTTGCGGGGACCGCGGAGCAGAAGATCAAAAAGGGCGGCAAGGCTGCCCCGCAACTCGAGCTTGTTGAGAACCCCGACATCCTACGCACCGTTTCAAGACTCAAGAAGGGGCTGCGGCCGCACCTCGTGATCGGTTTTGCGGCCGAGACCGAGAACGTCGTCAAACACGCCAAGCAAAAGCGCACCAGAAAGGGTTGCGACTGGATCGTTGCCAACGATGTGTCCCCCAAGACCGGCATCATGGGCGGCGGCCATAACGAGGTGCATGTGCTTAAATCGGCAAAAGATGTCGTCCACTGGCCGCGAATGAGCAAGGACGAGGTCGCCGAGCGGCTGGTGCGGGAAGCAGGCGCTTTCGAGGGCTTGAAGACGGTCACCGCCTGAGCACCGAGCCGACGATTGCCCCCCCAACGGGACAGCAGGCGTCCTATTCGCGCAACAGTTTGGATATTTCGTATCTGTCATCCGTCAACGTTGTTGCCGCAATTTCGCTGACTGTTTCGCTATAGCCAAGAACACGGTAGGCTGCAGGCAGATAACCTGCCCCGTTTGTAGTCGGGGGTGATCAGCAGTCCTGAGCCCGAGATTCAGGCAAAAACATGCGATCGAGGAGGGATTGAGTGCGTGGCCCCGGCCGCAATCGCACAATGACCGGCAGAAAATCGAGCACCGGCAGGTCACCCTGTCAGGTGGACGGCCAGGTTTTGCCCGATCGATCGGGCGAGCAACGCGATAGCTTCGACGGCGATGGCTACGAAAACCCCACCTACGCAGCCCTCGATCTCGGCACCAACAACTGCCGGCTGCTGATCGCACGGCCAAGCCGGCGCGGCTTTCGGGTCATCGATGCGTTTTCGAGAATCATCCGGCTTGGTGAAGGGGCCGCCGTCACCGGTTATCTCTCGGACGCCGCCATGGCGCGCACCATCGATGCGCTCAAAGTTTGTGCGACCAAGATGGTGCGCAACAACGTAACGCGCTCGCGTCTGGTCGCCACCGAGGCCTGCCGCTCGGCCCTGAACGGTGCCCAATTCATCGAGCAGGTGCGCCGCGACGTGGGTATGACCCTCGAAGTCCTGTCCCGCGAGACCGAAGCCCAACTGGCCGTGTCAGGCTGCCAGTCGCTGATCGATGAAGCCTGCGATCACGCCTTGGTTTTCGATATCGGCGGCGGCTCGTCCGAACTCGTCTGGCTCGACATCGCCAAGCGCCGTGAGGCTTTGCGGGCAGATCCGGAACGCTGGCTCGACACGACAGGCTGTATCGCCGCCTGGACCTCGTTGCCGGTCGGTGTCGTCTCGCTTGCCGAAAAGTTCGGCGGGCGCCACGTGCGCCACGAGGATTTCGAGGACATGGTGAACTGGGTGCTCGAACTGATCGAGCCGTTCGAGCAACGCCACAACTTCCGCGAACGCATCGAGACGGGACGTGTCCATTTTCTTGGCACCTCGGGGACTGTGACCACGGTTGCCGGTATCCAATTGCGCCTGCCCCGCTATGACCGGCGCCGGGTCGACGGCTGCTGGCTCGATTGTACCGATGTGCGCGACGTGACGTACGATCTCCTCGACAAGTCCTACGAGCAGCGCGTCGCGCAGCCCTGCATCGGGCGTGACCGGGCAGATCTCGTGCTTGCCGGCTGCGCCATCCTTGAAGCCCTGATGCGCGCCTGGCCGACCAAGCGCCTGCGCGTCGCCGACCGAGGCCTGCGCGAGGGCATGTTGGCGACCATGATGGCTGAGGACGGTTTCATGCGGGCACCACCTCCCGGCCCGGCGCGTCCGGACTGAGCGGCGGGACACACGCCATGGCAAAGCAGCGATCAGGACGTGGCCCGAGGCCGCCAGGCGCCGGATCGGGCCGGGGGCGCTCGCTCAAGGTGCGGGTCGATAGCGCCACCAAGAGGCGCGCGTCTTCGCGTAAATGGCTCGAGCGCCAGCTCAACGACCCCTATGTCGCGGCCGCACAAGAGGCTGGCTGGCGTTCACGCGCCGCCTTTAAGCTGATTGAAATCAACGACAAGCATGCCTTTCTCAAACCCGGCGACGTCGTCGTCGACCTTGGCGCGGCGCCGGGCGGCTGGACGCAGGTGCTGGTCGACAAGGTCAAGTCGCTCGACGGGCGCGGCCAGGTCGTCGCCATCGATATCCTCGAAACAGACCCGATTGCCGGCGCCGAGGTCATACAGCTCGACTTCATGGATGACGATGCGCCTCGCGCGTTGAAGGAACGCCTGCGTGAGGGGGGCGCCGATGCCGTCGTCTCGGACATGGCCGCATCGACTACTGGTCATGCCCGCACCGATCACTTGCGGATCATGGGCCTTGCCGAAGCGGCAGCAGACTTCGCGATCGAGGTGCTCAGACCCGGCGGCACCTTTCTGTGCAAGGTCTTCCAGGGCGGCACGGAGCGCGAATTGCTGGACCTGCTCAAGCGCCGGTTCCGGACCGTGCGCCACGTCAAGCCGCCAGCCAGCCGGGCGGAAAGTTCGGAACTTTATGTGCTGGCGACGGGGTTTCGCGAAGTCCCGGACGATAGCGAATGAAGCAGTTTTAAGAACAGATTGATGGGCACGGCTGTTCAATGACCTCAGGGCTGTAGTCTCTCGATCTCGTCGACAACCTGCCAACCGCTCAGAACAAGAATCGGGTCGATAAATGGCTCCGACCGCGCCACTTTCGCTGTTCTCTTTGACGAGTAGGGGGCAGCACGATGGAAGCACCAAAGACAATGGACGGTCTCGATTGGAGCTTGTTGATTCTGCTTTCCGTGCTGTGGGGTGGTGCGTATTTCTTTGCAGGCGTTGCAGTGAAAGAGCTACCGCCGCTGACTGTCGTGTTGGCCCGAGTATTTCTGGCGGCCGTCGCCCTGCTGCCGCTGTTTTGGTACTTTGGCCACGCACTGCCGAGATGTTTCTCCGACTGGCTCCCATTTTTTGGCATGGGCCTGCTCAACAACGTGCTGCCATTCGGCTTTATCTTCGCCGGTCAAACGCACATTACCGTTGGCCTGTCGTCGATCATTAACGCCATGACCCCTCTGTTCACAGTTATAGTGATGGCGAGCTTTCGCGAGGAGCATCTGACCATCTTTCGTGTGATCGGCGTCTTACTCGGCGTCGTGGGTGTAGCGATACTGCGCGGCCTTGAAGGCCCGATCGAAGGCCCCCAGACCCTGGGCATCGTGCTCTGCGTGGCTGGTGCACTCAGTTACGGCTTCGCGGCACTTTGGGGACGGCGCCAGCTGGCGGGTATTGCGCCACTGAAATCTGCAACATGCCAATTGATCTGCTCGACACTCATTATGATGTTCCTGGTTACACTTGTTGATCGTCCTTGGACGTTGGCCCCGCCAAGCGAGACAACCATATACTCGCTACTTGCGCTGGCGATCTTCGGCACCGCCTTGGCCTACATTGTCTTCTTCCAGATTCTGGTTCGTGCCGGCGCAAGCAATGTCATGCTTGTCACGCTTCTCATTCCTGTCACTGCATTGTTGTTGGGGAATGTGTTCTTGGATGAGCCCATTCGCCCCAAGGAGATCATCGGGGCAATTGTCATCGGCATCGGGCTTCTCTTTATCGATGGCCGCTTGATCGATCGGTTGTTAGGCCGCCGAGGCGTACCTGGCCGAAGTGCGTAGCGAACAGAATTCCAGGCACACGACCACCGGGATCACGCGGCTACGATCGGGCCCTAACGATGAGCATCGATCAACGATAAGGCGTCGATCGCGATCATCTTTTCTTCCTCCGCTGGAACGATCCAGATCGACACCTTTGATGTCTTTGAATGCAACCGTTTAGCGTTGCGGTGATTGGCATCGGGGTCCATCCGTACCCCGAGCCATTGCAGATGTCGGCAAACCTCGGCCCGCACGGCAACTGCGTTCTCGCCGATGCCACCCGTGAAGGCCATCGTGTCGATGCCGCCCATGGCCGCGATCAGCGAACCTGCATGGCGGATCGACCAATAGACGAAATGCTCGATCGCAAAAGCACTGTCCGCCGACGGGTCCAGCATCAACTTGCGCATGTCCGACTTGCCGCCCGAGAGGCCCAGCAGTCCACTCTCGTGGTTCAGGATTGCCTTGGTCCGTTCCAGCCCATGTTCTTCGACGAGCCGCAAAACGGCATTGGCATCGATGCCGCCGGACCGCGTGCCCATGGTCAATCCGTCGAGCGGCGAATACCCCATTGTGGTCGCGATGGATTTCCCATTCTTGATCGCGCAAAGCGAGGCACCGTTTCCCAAATGGAATGCTAACAGGCGCGAAGGGAGCGGCTCGTCCGACAGTTCCGGCAATGCTCGAACCAGCGAGGCATAGGACAACCCGTGAAAGCCGTACCGGCGGATCCCTTTCGTCTCCATCAGGCGCGGAATCGCGTAGCGCGTGGCGACATCGGGGTTGGTGGTATGAAAGGCGGTGTCAAAACTCGCGTATTGCGGCAGATCAGGCGCGACTTTCTGTATGGCCGTGATAGCCGCTAGGTTGTGGGGGTTGTGTAGCGGCGCAAGCGGTGTGCAGGAGGCAATCTCCGCGATAACTTCGTCATTCAGCTTCACAGGTCCCGACAATTTGCGTCCGCCATGAACGACGCGGTGGGCCGCTGCGCGGAACCGATCGGGCGTTAAGCCCATCTCTTTCAACGCTGCGAATATTGCCGATAGCGCTGACTGATGATCCACCAGCGGCGTCTGCTCCCGTTTCCCGTCAACCTCCAAGAAACCGCCCGCGCCAATCTCTGCCGCCATTCCAGCGGCAACCGTTGCCAGATCATCGTCAAAAAGGGCGAACTTGATCGACGACGATCCAGCATTCAAAACCAATATGTCCTTCCCGCCTGCTTTGGCCATCTCATTCCTTCTCTGGATGTCGACTTCGTTCGCCGGGTTCAGGTCTCGGCACATGTTAGTAACACTGCACCTTTGAACAGTCCCCAGTGCTGAATTTTTATCTTGGCAAGCTACTCGTTCGAATTTGAGCCTGGCAGGGCGGGCAACCAATGCGCTTTCAACCGCCCTTTTCCTCGCCCAACCAACGTGCTATCGCCAGTGCGAAATCGGTTCGGTTATGAACCTGTTTCAGGACATGGAGCACACAATGGCGGTACGCCCGGTCGATATTCTGTCGAACGTCGGGCTGACGTTTGACGACGTCCTGCTCATTCCCCAGGCATCGGAAGTCATGCCGGGCGATGTCAACGTCGCAACCAACGTCACCAAAACGATCTCCCTCAATATTCCGATCATCTCGTCGGCCATGGATACCGTGACCGAAAGCAGCCTGGCGATCGCGATGGCGCAGGCCGGCGGCATCGGCGTGATCCACCGCAACCTCGATCCCGCAGATCAGGCCAAGCACGTCGAACGCGTCAAGAAATTCGAAAGTGGCATGGTCATCAATCCGGTGACCATGGCGCCGGACGCGACGCTTGCCGATGCGTTGAGCTTGATGTCGGAACACAGGATCTCCGGCGTGCCCGTGGTCGAGAAATCGGGCGGCGGCAAGCTGGTCGGCATTCTCACCAACCGGGACGTGCGCTTTGCAACCAACCCGGACCAGCCGATCTCCGAACTGATGACGCGGACCAACCTGGTCACGGTGCGGATGGGGGTCGCGCGCGAAGAGGCCAAGCGGCTGCTGCACACCAACCGCATTGAAAAACTGATCGTGGTCGACGAGGCTTACCGCTGCGTCGGGCTGATCACGGTCAAGGACATCGAAAAGGCGCAGCAGCATCCTGACGCCTGCAAGGACGAGCAGGGCCGCCTCAGGGTCGCAGCGGCAACGACGGTCGGCGAGGACGGCTTCGAGCGCACGGAGCGCTTGATCGATGCTGGCTGCGACCTGATCGTCGTCGATACCGCGCACGGCCATTCGAGCCGGGTTCTGGAGGCGGTCAACCGCATCAAGAAAGCCTCCAACAGCGTGCAGGTGATCGCCGGTAACGTTGCGACCGGCGAGGCAACGCGGGCGCTGATCGATGCGGGTGCCGATTCGATCAAGGTCGGCATCGGCCCCGGTTCGATCTGTACGACACGTATCGTTGCCGGCGTCGGCATGCCGCAACTCTCGGCCATCATGGATTGCGTTGAGGAAGCCGCCAAGTCCGGCATTCCGACGATCGCCGACGGCGGCATCAAGTTTTCGGGCGACGTCACCAAGGCGCTCGCTGCCGGCGCCAGCTGCGCGATGGTCGGCTCGCTACTGGCCGGCACCGACGAGGCACCGGGCGAGACGTATCTCTACCAGGGCCGCACCTACAAAGCCTATCGCGGCATGGGCTCGGTCGGTGCCATGGCGCGCGGCTCGGCCGACCGCTATTTCCAGCAGGAGGTGAAGGACGCTCTAAAACTGGTGCCCGAAGGTATCGAAGGCCAGGTGCCCTATAAGGGCCCCGTCGCCAAGGTGCTGCACCAGCTCGTCGGCGGTCTCCGCGCCGGCATGGGCTATGTCGGCGCCAGAACGCTCCCAGAGCTTACCGGCCGTGCCAAGTTCGTGCGCATTTCACCTGCCGCGATTCGCGAATCGCACGCCCATGGCGTTGCCATCACGCGCGAGAGCCCGAACTATCCTGGCAGTACCTGACGCAAACAGGGCCGGGCGACGGGATCATCTGCGTCACCCTGCCGATATTCGAGGATACGCCATGAAGCCTGGTGCGCGGATGGCGGCCGCCGCCGAAGTGCTCGATGAGATCCTCAACCGGCATCGGCCCGCTGCATTGGCGCTCGCCGATTGGGGACGCTCGCACCGATTCGCCGGTTCCGGTGACCGTGCTGCGATCGGGAACCTGGTCTACGACGCACTAAGGCGGCGCGCTTCGATCTCTGCACAGATGGCCAGCGACGCACCACGCGCACTCGCGATTGGCGCCGCCCCGACGGCATTCGCCATGGCGCCTGCCGAAGTCGCAGCTGCCGCGGCAGACGCTTCACCACATGCCATCGGTGCCTTGAGCGAGGCTGAAACGGCCGGCCTCACGGGCAGCGGCGATAGTGGTCTGCCCGATCACGTGCGTGCCGATTTTCCCGAGGTGTTTGCCCCGTCGCTCACGCGGGTATTCGGGGACCGTCTTGTCGAGGAGATGAGCGCCTTCCAGAACCGGGCGCCCGTCGGCCTGCGCGCCAACACGCTCAAAGCGACCCGTGACAAAGTCATGAAGGCACTGGCAAAGTTCTCGCCCGAACCCGCCAAGCTCGCCCCAGACGGAATCGTCCTCGCGCCACCAACAGGCGGTGGCCGGACACCCAATGTCGAAGCCGACCCCGCGCACGGCAAGGGATGGTTCGAGGTCCAGGATGAAGGCAGCCAGATCGCGGCAGCCCTTGCCGGCGCCGGGCCGCGCTTGCAGGTGCTCGACCTCTGCGCCGGTGCCGGCGGCAAAACGCTGGCCCTTGGGGCTGCCATGCGCAACACCGGCCAGATCTATGCCTACGACCGCGATGCCGCCCAGCTGCGCCCGATCTTCGAACGCCTGAAGCGGGCGGGCGTGCGCAATGTGCAGACCGTGCCACCAGGCGATGAAGCTGCCCTCCTGGCGCTCGGCCGCCGGTTCGACGTCGTGTTGCTCGATGCGCCCTGCACGGGATCGGGCACCTGGCGCCGCCGGCCGGATGCGAAATGGCGCCTGACACCAGCCAACCTCGAAGCGCGTATTGCCGATCAACAGGCCGTGTTGACGCTTGGACGTCAACTCGTCAAACCGGGCGGTCGTCTGGTCTACGTGACGTGCTCGATACTGGCCGAGGAAAACAACGATCAGGTGCAATGGTTCTTGTCGCAATCCGATGATTACCGGATCGTGCCCTTCCGCGAGCAATGGCGTGGCACGCTCGGTGACGATGTCCCGGTTTCTGCCGATGGCGGCAGCGACGGCCTGCTGCTGACGCCTGCAAGCCACGGCACGGATGGCTTTTTCATCGCAGTATTCGAGTATCACGGAGCACCATGACCAAGGCCGTCATTTCCGAGCAGCACGTCATCCGCCTCGCCAGCGGCCGCCTGCTCGGCTTTGCCGAATACGGTGACCACGGGGGCCGCCCGATCCTTGCCTTCCACGGTGTTCCGGGGACGAGGCTGATGTTTCGGCCGACCGCCGCGATCGCAAAGCGACTTGGACTGCGTGTCATCGCGCCGGACCGGCCCGGTTTCGGCCTTTCGGAACCGCAGGCAGACCGCTCGCTGCATGACTGGATCGGCGACGTTTCAGCACTACTCGCCCATCTCAGGCTCGATACGTTTTCACTGGTCGGCATCTCGGGCGGCGGCCCGTTCGCAGTTGCCACGGCGGCGCACTTCGGGGCTCGCGTGCGCGCACTCGGCCTCGTATCGCCGCTTGGACCAGTCGCCGATGTCGCCGGACACATCGAGATGTCGAACCTGCAGCGGCGCTTCTTCCTCGGCCTTCCGAGCAACGAAAAGCTCGCCAACTGGGCGGTGCGTGGCGCCAACGCCATCTTCAGGTTTGCGCCGGGTGTGCAGTACGATGTGTTCGTACGCACGCTGCCCAAGGTCGATCGCGAGATCCTCAGCGCGCCCAAAACCAAGAAGCATGTCCTCGAGGACATTCGCGAGAGCATGCGCTTTGATGGTGCGGGTGCGCGCCGAGAGATGGTGATCTTCTCGGAGCCCTGGGACGTCGACTACAAGCGCATCACGGCACCGGCGATCCTCTGGCAGGGCATGAGCGATACGATCGTGCCGGTCAATGTCGCCCTCGAACTCGGCCGCCGTATTCCCAAATGCCGCGTGATCGAGCTGCTCGATGAAGGCCACTTCTGGGGCTATCGCGAAATGGAGGAGATCCTTGCCGAGGTTCAGCGCATTGGCGGCGTTTGAAACCGCTCGATTCGCTACCCTATCGCGGCACGGTCACGACTTCGCCGTCAACCACCGCCAAAGCCACCTCACCGCGTTTAATGCGGAGGGCATCAGCGCCGAAATGTTCGCGACGCCAGCCCTTTAGCGCACGCACGTCTGGTGCTTCTTCCGAGGCGATCCGGTCGAGGTCGCCGGAATCGGCAATCAATCTCGGCGCCACGCGATGGCGTGCAGCACAGGCCTTGAGGTAGACCCGCAAAAGATCGGAAATCGCCGTCGCCTCGGCCGAGAGACCATTGCCGCTGCTTATCCGCGGTACGTTACCAAGGTCCCGTTCGAGGCCGGCCTTGACGGCCATGATGATCTCGCCTGCGCGCGCCGAACGGGCGAAGCCGTTACTGAGGGTTCTCAATTCGCCGAGCTTGGCGGTATCGGTCGGTGCCTGATTGGCGATGTCGTAGAGCGCCTCATCACGCAGAATGCGGTTGCGCGGAACGTCCTGGGCCTGGGCAGCACGTTCGCGCCAGGCGGCAAGTTCCATCATGATGGCGAGCGAACGCCGGTTGCGCACACGCATCTTCAACCGCCGCCAAGCCTCATCGGGCTCGGCTGCATAGGTTTCAGGCGCGCTTAGCACTTCCATTTCTTCGCTGACCCAGTTCGCCCGGCCACTGGTTGCAAGTTCATCGGCAAGATGCAGGTAGATATCGCGCAGATGGGTCACGTCGGCGAGCGCGTAGGTCAGCTGCTTCTTCGATAACGGTCGCCGGCTCCAGTCGGTGAACCGCGCGCCCTTGTCGAGATCGACGCCGGTCACGCGCTTGACCAGATTGACGTAGCCGATCGATTCGCCGAAGCCGCAGACCATGGCGGCAACCTGGGTGTCGAACAGCGGCTTCGGGATGATGCCGGCCTTCGAGTGGATGATTTCGAGATCCTGGCGGCCGGCGTGAAACACCTTGGTCACCGCCTCGTTCGCCATCAGCTCGAAAAACGGGGCGAGATCACAGCCATTGGCCAACGGATCGACGATCAGTTCTTCGTCAGGGCCCGCCATCTGAATCAGGCAGAGCTGCGGCCAGAACGTGTTCTCGCGCAGGAATTCGGTATCAACCGTTGCAAAGGAATGTTCAGCCAGCCGAGCACACGCTTCTGCCAGCTCTTGTGTTTCTGTGATCACGCGCATTCGCGGCGATATAGCTCAGAATTCACACCCTTGTCCTGCGAAAAAATTATGCTCGCTCTGAAGCATTTGGTCGCCGGGCGGCATCTCGGCACGAATTGGCGCCTGCGCCGTGCTTGACAGTGCTGGCCCGGCATGCGCTTCTCGCGCCGGATTTCGAACACGGCCCGCCATTCTGTGCCTTCCCGTTCGCTTTCAATGCCCGCCTGCCGCCCGAACAATCGGATCACGACGAATGACTGAGAACACTAAGCACCGCTATCGTACTCATACCTGCGTCGCATTGCGCGAAGAGGATATCGGCACCAACGTTCGCCTGTCGGGCTGGGTGCACCGGGTTCGCGACCATGGCGGGGTGCTGTTCATCGACCTGCGCGATCACTACGGCATCACGCAGGTTGTCGCCGATCCCGATAGTGCTGCCTTTTCGATGGCTGAACGCGTGCGCTCGGAATGGGTGATCCGCGTCGACGGCAAAGTCCGCGAGCGCCCTGAAGGCACCGTTAATCCGGAACTGCCGACCGGCGCAATCGAGTTGTTCGCCTCCGAAATCGAAGTGCTCTCGGAGGCGGCCGAGCTGCCTGTGCCGGTCTTCGGCGAGCCGGACTATCCGGAAGACCTGCGCCTGCAGTATCGCTTCCTGGATCTCAGACGAGAGACCCTACACGCCAACATCATGCGCCGCCTGGCGGTCATCAAATCGATCCGCCGGCGTATGGAAGAGGCCGGCTTTAACGAGTTTACGACGCCGGTGCTGACCGCATCGAGCCCGGAAGGCGCACGCGACTTCCTGGTGCCAAGCCGCATCCACCAGGGTAAGTTCTACGCCCTGCCGCAGGCCCCGCAGCAATACAAGCAGTTGCTGATGGTCTCGGGCTTCGACCGATATTTCCAGATAGCGCCGTGCTTCCGCGACGAGGACCCGCGCGCCGACCGCCTGCCCGGCGAATTCTACCAGCTCGACGTCGAGATGAGCTTCGTCGAGCAGGACGACGTGTTCCGGACCATGGAGCCGGTGATCCGCGAGGTCTTCGCCGAGTTCGCCGACGGCAAGGCCGTCACCGATCGGTTTCCGCGCATTCCCTACGACGAGGCGATGGCGAAATACGGCACCGACAAGCCGGACTTGCGCAATCCGATTGAAATGCAGGACGTGACCGAGCATTTCCGGGGCTCGGGCTTCAAGATCTTCGCCGGCATGATCGAGAAGGATCCGGCCGTGCGCGTCTGGGCGGTGCCGGCGCCCAACGGCGGCAGCCGAGCGTTCTGCGACCGCATGAATTCATGGGCACAGGGCGAGGGCCAGCCGGGGCTTGGATATATCTTCTGGCGCGAGGGAGAGGGGGCAGGCCCGATCGCCAAGAACATCGGGCCGGAACGCACACAGGCGATGGCTGAACAGCTCGGCCTCGGCGACGGCGATGCGGTATTCTTTGCCGCCGGCAAGCCGACCAACTTCGCCAGGTTTGCCGGCCTTGCCCGTGACCGGGTCGGCGAGGAACTCGAACTCATTGACAAAGACCGCTTTGCACTCGCCTGGATCGTCGATTTTCCGATGTATGAATGGGACGAGGAAGCTAAGAAAATCGACTTCTCGCACAACCCCTTCTCGATGCCTCAAGGTGGTCTCGAGGCGCTGGAGGCTGCAACGACGGACGAAGAACTGCTTGCCCTCAAGGCCTGGCAATATGATCTCGTGTGCAACGGCTTCGAGATTGCATCGGGTTCGATCCGCAATCACATGCCGGCGACCATGCTGAAGGCATTCGCTGTCACGGGGCTCGGTCCCGAAGTCGTCAAGGAACGCTTCGGCGGCATGTATCGCGCCTTCCAGTACGGCGCGCCTCCGCATGGCGGCATGGCGGCCGGCATCGACCGCATTGTCATGTTGATCGTCGGCGGCCAGAACCTGCGCGAGGTGACATTGTTCCCGATGAACCAGCAGGCCCATGACCTGATGATGGACGCCCCGGCCGAAGTCGCCCCGAGCCAGCTCCGTGAACTGGGCCTCAGGATCGCCACGCAGGCCAAGAAGGAGGCGTGATCGATCTGCGCCATGGGCAATGTTTTGATCATGACACTGAGACACATGGGCATCTGAAACCAAATTCATGTCCGGACCGCTGCTTGCCCCTCACCCTAACCCTCTCCCCGTGAAGTACGGGGAGAGGGAACTTGGCCCGTCGTGTTATCAGCTGCGATGCCACAAGGCACGGCCGGATTCCCTCTCCCCGTAGCGCCACTTCGGCGCGTACGGGGAGAGGGTTAGGGTGAGGAGCAAGCAGCGGTCCGGACACGACACTAGCAATGCCATTGGCATCAGGCCTTGGAGAGGCAGGCAATGTCGTTCTGGAACCAGCAGGTCTTCGAATATTGCGAGCGCGCCGGCAATGGCGCGTTCTGGGCCGAGCCGTTCAACGCGATTACTAATGCCGCATTCTGGATCGCAGCCTTCATGGCACTCACTTTGTGGTTGAAGATGCCCGCGCACGAACGGCGCAGGGTCGATCTCGCGCTCATTGTGCTGGTGTTCGTGATCGGCGCCGGCAGCTTCCTGTTTCACACGCTTGCGACACGCTGGGCGGCGGTCGCAGACACCGCGCCGATCGGCATTTTCATGGTCGCTTATCTGGCCTATGCGTTGCGCCGCTATATCGGCTTCAACTGGCTGGTAACCGGCGTCGGCCTCGTCCTGTTCTTCCTTGCCTTGCAACAGTCGAGCATGTTGCGCTGCGATGGCGAGCCGTGCCTCAACGGTTCACTCGCATATGGTCCGGCCTTCCTTGTGCTTGTCGTCATCGGCGGCTGGCTCGCCCTGCAAGGGCACGCGGCCGGCAGATACCTGGCGGCGGCCGGCTTGATATTCGCCCTGTCACTGACGTTTCGTACGATCGACAATGCGATCTGCCCGTCAACGCAAGTCGCCGGACACCCGGTCGGCACGCATTTCCTGTGGCACATATTCAACGCGACGCTGCTCTATCTATTGCTGCGCGCCGCCGTGCTGCACGGCGGCCGGCGCGTCGCGTCATTGACTGGCCCATGAGCGCTAATAGTGATATCGCTCTCACGCTTCAGCGGACGTGGTGGAACCGGTAGACACAAGAGACTTAAAATCTCTCGAGCCAAGGCTCGTGCGGGTTCGAGTCCCGCCGTCCGCACCAATTGACATGTACGCATAAATTCGCGCGGTTTCGCTACGGGCCACCGCACACACACCATACCTGTCGCCCGAACAACCCGCCTGCAGCCGGCTACGAACACCTTTCATATGAGTGCTGGGGCTCCCCGGCGTCATCCTCACGCGTTCCTAAAGCAAGCGCTCTAAGCAGGGCCAGCACGCCGGCCTGCGCGTGTTTGGGCAGTTTCTGGTTGAGCCGGATGATCTCGACGAGGTGAGGGTCGTTGAGCAGCAAGACGATGTCCGATGGCATGTCGGCACTGTTTTCAAAATCCAGCAAGAAATAGCTCGGCGGAACGTGCAAGGCTGCCCCGAGGTCGACCATCCTCGAGCACGATAATGCTGACTGGCCGACTTCGTACTTGTGGATCTGCTGTCCTGACAGCCCACAGGCCGCGCCAAGCGCCTCTTGGCTGAGGCCAAGCAGCAAACGTCGGGCCCGGAGCCGTCTCCCAACCACGACGTCAACGTCGTCTCTCGATCTACCCATCACCCTACGCCAACAATTCCAGCCACTTGTGCCATCCGTGTTCAGAACAACTCTCAATAAAGAGTATCCGACCGCCCGTTGTCAAACGGTGGAAAAGCCCATCTAGCTACTTTTCCGTGCACTCCAGTTGATTTCATCGTCGAGTCTCAACTTTAAGAGTAGGAGGCTCATACTATGTCAGTTGCCGATCGCGGTCAGTTTCTCTCTCAACTTTCAGTTCAATTCGGTCCGGCAGATTTGTTTGCCAGGTTCTTTCTCAGTGCCGTTCAGATTGTCGAACAACGAGGCATCAGCCTCGAGCTTGGCTCGCCGGAAGAATTTCACGAAACCAACCAGTTGAACTCTGGTAATTGGCGCACGTTGATGACCAGCTTCCAACCCGAGGTAGGAGGTGCCAGACCGGAGAATTGCGTCGTTCTGTTCGGCCGCAACCAGGACGGTGACATCATTCTGACCAACGGTATCCGACTGTTCGATTGGTCGGGCTCGAACCTCAAGATCGAGGCCGAAGCCCTGCGCATGGCCTATGCAGAACCGGAGCGCTACGCGCTCGACGGAGAGAGCTATAAAGTGACCGCGCCCAATGCGGCGGAGATCACAGGGCGCGTCGGGCTCGGCGGTGGGGTCTGGTATCACCCCGACTACCGCAAAACAGAACTGACCATGATTACACCGCGCATCGCGCGGGCCGTTGCCTTTACTCACTACGGTCTCGACAACATCATCGCGTTGTTCGCGCCGGGCAGCGTTGCCAAGAACTTCCACACGCGCATCGGTTTTCGCGATATGTCCGACGGCATCGTCATGCACCGGACGCCATCCGATCCCAACGAGGACATCCACGTCATCATCGGGCGCCAGCAGCCGAACGACATCATCGACGACACGTTCAGCTGGCTATGGTCCCACCGCGATGTCGACTCTGCGGTTGATGTGCGACGCGCTTAGCAGCTGAGCCCGGCCCATTGGATCGATGACCGGCAGTGTCAGGCGCGTATACTGGATGCGGCGCTTGCGGCTACCGGTCGGGTCGTGGACAAGCACATGGGCATTCGTGAGCGTCGGCTCATCGCGCAGCAGCGCCTCACGCAATTGCCCGGCCACCCAGCAGCCGTACTCATAGTCCGGCTGGTCCTCGACGCGCTGGCCAATGCAGTGGCTGAGCCAGCGCTTACTGTCGTAGACCCGCCAGCCGGGCCCAAGCGCGGAAAACCTGAGCGCGCCGTCGTCGATCACGGCAGTCAGATATTTCGAGTCGGTCAGATTGCAGAGTGTCGCATTGTCTCGCTCGATGTCGATCGTGCCGCCTCTGCTGCGCCAGAGATCGAGCAAGTTGCGCAGAGGATGGTTGTCGGCCAGTGAGGCGACATCATACCGGCTCGCCAGAAAGCGACTGCGTTGTCCGTGACGCAGTGACAGGTCGATCAGGGCGCCAGTCGCCTCGGAACCGTTCGCAAAGATGCGCGAATACCATTCGTTCTCGTTGGGATCGAACCACTCGAGCGCCACTCGCCCGGACCGCACGCTCTCTGTCGCTTCGACGACGCCGGCAAAGGTCAGAAACGATGTGCGCTGGGGTGCTGCCTTGATGATAGAGGAGCCACCATCGTTCCAGCCAACCAGCGCGCAGCCGGTCGTGCGAACAACGAAGTCGAGCGTGTCGCCATCATCGGCAGATCGCCCATGCATGATCTGCATATAGACCGCCGGCGTCCATGGTTCGCCGTCGCCGTCGATCAGAACCCATTGCATAAACCAAGCCTCACAAACGTTTGGTATCAATAGATATGGCATTGACAAAACGTGTCAATAATCGCGGCACGCCCGACAGCCATCTTCAGCGCCGAGGCGCCTCCGCGACCGGGGCACGGGTTTCCAAATTGATTGGGTCACTTGATGTTCAGGTGACCCTCAACCAGTTGTTTCATTTGCGCGAGCACGGCATGATTACCGGCGAAATGACTGCGCGCTTTCTCGTAGGCAGCCAAGGCCTGCTCCTTGCGCCCGAGGACCGTGTAGGAGCGGATCAGCATCATCCAGCCCTCCGAATTGTCGGGATTTTTCTCCAGCTTGGCAGCCAGACCCGCCACCATGCCCTCGATCATCTGGGCTTGAGCATCGGGGCTCATCGAGCGTGCGGCAGCCATATCGGCGGCACTCGGGCCCTTGACGCGCCCGGCCTCGGCCGCGCCATCGAGGCCAAGCTGGTTCGCCGTTTCGTTAATCCTCGCGACAACGAAGGGGGCAGCGCCGTAGAGCTCGCGGACCTTGCCAATTGCCGCCCTGGCATCGTCGGTCTGGCCGAGTTGTACGTAGAGCCTCGCAAGTTCAAGCCAGCCCTTGTAGTCCTTGGGTGACGCCGCGAGCTTATCAGCGAGTTCCTTGGCGCGCTCTTTCGCAGCCGCGGGGTCGAGCTTGGCACCGCCTCCTGCTCCGGCCGTGACAGTCGTCGGCTCGGGCTCCGGCAGATACTTCGCAGCATCGCGTTTGAGAAGTTCGGAGGTCTTGATGATCTGGCGCCTGACGTGCGCCATCCATGGGGCATCCGATCTTGAAGAGCGTGCAAGCGCTGCCCAGTCGTCGAGCGCCCCTTCAAGATCGTTGGCCTGGGCCTTGGCGAGCGCGATGTAGTAGCGCGCTCTCGGATCCGGCGATTTCTGTAGGATCTGCTCGAATATCAGGCGGGCTTCCTCGGTCACCTTGTTGGCGTTGGCAAGCGTCAGCGATTCGGCATAGGCCGAGAGCACGGCCGGGCGATCGCTCGAGAGTTTGGCCGCCTGACGATAAGCTTCCGAGGCCGATGCGTGGTCGGCGATTGTCGCGTAGCTGAGCGCCAGCATCCACCAGTCTTCGAATGATTTCGGGTTCTTGCGCGTCTTCTGAATAAGCATTTCGATGCGGGCCATCATATCGCCGGACGATGCCTGGCGCTGAAGCACCTCGTCCTGACGCGCAACACGGGGCTGATCTTCACTCTCAGGAGAGCCGAAGGCCGCATACGTTACCAAGGCGCCAAGCGCACAGGCCGCGGTGAGGGCGACCGCGGCAACGGGCGAGCGCGAGGCAGATGTTAAGTGTGCCGGAGCCTGCGCGGATGCAATCACGCGTTTTTCGATTTCGGCGCGGGCTGCATCGTACTCATACTGGCCGATCAGGTTTGCCTCGAGATCCTTTTCCAGCTCGGCCGACTGGTCGCGGAAGATCGAGATTGCAGCCTCCGTCTCGTCGACCTCGGCCTTGGCGCCCGTCAGGAACGGGCGGGCAAGCCATAGGCCCGCAACAAATGCAATGGCTGCAACTGAAACCCAGAACGCAATCATGATTTGTCTCCGCCGAGCAGCTGACGGGCAGCCGCGCGGTCAGCCTCGGAAAGGACGACCTGCTCCGGGTTGGCACGACGCCCGCGCAAATAAAGAGCAACGGTTACGAGACCGCCGAGGACGATCAGCACAGGCGCCAGCCAGAGGATGATCGTGTGCGTGTCGACGGGCGGCTGCATGAGCACGAAATCACCGTAGCGTGCAGCGACATGGTCGATGACCTGCTGATCGCTATCTCCAGCGCGGATGCGTTCGCGCACGACACCGCGCAGGTCCTTGGCAAGGCCGGCGTTGGAATCGAAGATCGACTGGTTCTGGCAGACCACGCACCTCAGATTGCGGCCAATGTCACGGGCGCGCTGCTCGAGCTTGGGGTCGTCGAACATTTCGCCGGGCTCGAGTGCGAAAGCGGCACTCGTGCAGGTCAGCAATGTAAGCAAGCCGACAGCCATCGTCTGCCAGAGAGCATGGAAGCGCAGGGCCATACCTAGTCAGCTCCTATTCGGCCGGCTGGATGGCGCCGCCGGCGGCACGTGGCGCGCCGAACCGGAGGCGCCGGTCGGTCAGAGAAATCAGGCCGGCCAAAGTGATCAGAAGTGCGCCTGCCCACATCCAGGGTACGCCGGGGTTGTAATAGTAGCGCGTCACAAAACTTCCCGAACCGTTGGGATCGCCGAGCACGGCATAAAGATCGCCGTGCCAGAGCGTGGCGATGGCGGCTTCCGTCGTCGGCTTCTGTTCGATCGGATACCAGCGCCGTTCGGGCAGCAGAAACTGGACAGTTCTTCCGTCCCGCTCGACTTTTACTTTCGCCACCTGCGCCTGGTAATTGGGGCCCTTGGTCTGGACAACCTCCATAAGCGTGAACTGGTAGGGGCCTACTGCAACCGGTGCGCCCTTGCTTTGCACCTGGATGGCTTCGACGCGCCAGACGGAGATGGCAACGACTCCGGCCGCCACGACGGCAAGGCCAAAGTGACCGATGTATAGGCCCCACGCCGATCGCGGCAGGCCGGCAATGCGGCGCAATGCAACGCCTGCAGGCGCACCGGGCAGACCGCCGCGACGGGCCAGATCAATGAGGCTTGCCGTGGCGAGCCAGACGGCGACCCCGATCCCAAGGATGCCTACCGGATCGGCGAGCCCGAGGCCGAAGGCTATAGCGGCAACGATGAACACGACAGCTGCAAGCGTCCACTGCATGTAACTCACGACATCACGCTGACGGGCCTTTTTCCAGGCGAGAAACGGGCCGATGCCGGCAATCAGCATGGCGACGCCGAAAATCGGCAGAAACGTCATGTTGAAATAGGGCGGGCCGACCGTGATCCGCTGACCCGTCAGGAGGTCGAGAATCAACGGATAAAGCGTGCCGATAAAGACGACGGCACAGGCCGCGGCCAGCAGCATGTTGTTGAAGACCAGCCCGCTTTCCCGGGAGAGAATGGCGAACGTGCCACCGTCACCGAGCTTCGGTGCGCGCCAGACGAAAAGCGCCAGCCCGCCACCGATCGCAGCCGAGATAATGAGCAGGATAAACAGGCCACGGGCCGGATCGGTTGCAAAGGCATGCACCGACGAAAGAATGCCGGAACGCACCAGGAAGGTGCCGATCAGGCTCAGGGCAAAAGTCAGGATGGCGAGCAGGATCGTCCATTTGAGCAGGGCGGAGCGCTTCTCGACGACGATGGCCGAATGCAGCAGCGCCGTGCCGAGCAGCCAGGGCATGAACGAAGCGTTCTCGACCGGATCCCAGAACCAGAACCCGCCCCAGCCAAGTTCGTAGTACGCCCACCAGGAGCCGAGCGCGATACCGGCGGTCAGTCCCGACCAGGCGAGCAGTACCCACGGCCGCATCCAGCGCGCCCAGGAGGAATCGACCCGGCCGCGGATCAGCGCTGCAACGGCGAACGAAAAGGCTGTGGAAAAACCGACGTAGCCGACATAGAGCAGCGGCGGATGGAGCGCGACGCCCGGATCCTGCAGCAGCGGGTTCATGCCGCGCCCGTCGAGCGGGGGATTGTCGAGCCGTAGAAACGGGTTCGATGTCAGCAGGATGAACAGCAGAAAGGCTGTCCCGATCATACCCTGCACCGCGAGCACAGTGGATCTGAGGGCGGTCGGGATCTGGCGCCCGAAAACCGAGATCAGAATGCCGAACAGGGCGAGGATCAGCACCCAAAGCAGCATCGAGCCTTCGTGGTTGGCCCAGACGCCTGAGACCTTGTAGAGCGTCGGCTTGCTCGAATGAGAGTTGAGCGCCACGTTCGCGACCGAATAGTCGGAGACGACGTAGGCATAGGTGAGGGCTGCAAAGGCACCGGCGATGGCCAGAAACTGCACCTGGGCGGCGCTGTCGGCGACCCGCAATGCAGCCGCGGCACCCTTGTGCTCGCCGTAAAGCGGCACAGTCGATTGGATCACGGCTGCAATCAGCGCCAGGCAAAGCGCAAAATGCCCAAGCTCAACGATCATTTCGGTCGTCCGTTCTAACTCGCATCCATCAAGGTCTGCTGCACCTTATCAGCTCCAAAGGGCACGATGAACGGGTTATATGCTGCGCGCCGTTCGAACGCAGCAAAATCCGGAATTACGTATTCGGTTGGTGACAGGAAGATGATGTCGCCTCGTTTTTTGACACGGCCGAGCAGACGGCTGACCGTTTCGGCATTGAGGCCGACATAATCGGCAATGTCCTCACGTGACAAGGGCAGCGACACGCGGACCGAACCGTTCTGTACGACGCCAATCCGCCTCGCCATCTGGGCAAGGAACCAACTGACACGCTCGCTGCTGTCGAGCCGGCCCAATGCGATGTTGTGGATGGTGGCGCGCTCGAGCTGTTCGTGAAGCAGATGCAACAGCTTCATTGTCAAGGCCGGATGGCCGGAACCTTGGAAGCACTCGTCGGGCAGCTTGATCTCGCAAATACGGCTCTGCTCCAGCGCCTCGACCCGCCGGCCGTTGGCTGCTGGATTGAGGGCACCGCAAATGATGCCGTCGCGCGTCTCGAGGCTGACGATCTGTCGGCGACCGTTGGCCAGGGTCATACACACACCCACGGTGCCGGTCAAAACGATCCAGATGCGCTGACAACCGCCCTCTTCGAGAGGCAGCTGGTCGCCGCGTCGAAGCTCGCGGAAGGTTTGCTCTTTGGCCAAATCGCTGGACCTGAGGAACTCACACAAGCGATGTGTGCAAGAGATGCATGTTGCCCGGCATGCGTCAGGCGACAACGACGTGCGAACGTCCTTGACCATTACGACCTCATGGTAGGGAAGTGTCATAGAGTGACTCCTATGAACCCCGAAATCCCTGCCATTGCATTGAGGTGAATCAAGCGGTTTGGAATTTCTGCTGTTTCCGAACGTCGCATGCATGCGCACGGTGCACGCCCGCCATGCAGAACATAGTCCCCCGACGGCTAGAGCATCATCCGATCGGATGGAACCGCGAAGCGGTTCCGTTCCGCGCGGATAAAGACGCTCTATCTGTTTCATTTCTAGAGCAATTTCCATCCGACCAGACGGCATCGAAATGTTCGCACCTGATTCCGTCCGGTCGGATATTGCTCTAGTGAAGCAGGAGACTGCGCTCGGAAACTCTTCCAATCGCACGAATAAATCGAAGAAAATAGGATAGCCGTTATTATTGATTACGAGCGCTCTCGTTGGCACATGCAGTATCGAGCAAACGGGTGCGAACAATCACCCAATCAAGCAATCAATTGCCTACCCTGAGCCGCAACTCTGCATGACGGTTAACGTCCTTGTAGAGCAGATAGCGAAACGGCTCCGGACCGCCTGCATAACAGGCCTGCGGACAGAATGCCCTTAACCACATGAAATCACCGGCTTCGACCTCGACCCAATCCTGGTTGAGCCGATAGACGGCCTTGCCCTGCAGCACATAGAGACCATGCTCCATGACGTGGGTTTCGGTGAACGGGATCACGGCACCGGGTGCAAACGTGACGATGTTGACGTGCATGTCGTAGGCGAGGTCATCGGGGTCGAAGAACCGGCTCGTTGCCCAGCGCCCGTCGGTGTCCGGCATGGCGACGGGCTCGAGTTGCTGGTCGCTCGAAAAGAACGGGCCAGGCGACGCGATGCCGAGAACAGGCTGATAGGCCTTTCTGATCCAGTGAAACGTGACCGATGCACCCGATCGGTTGTGGACCTCGTAGGCGATACCGGGTGGCAGAAAGGCGAAGCCGCCGGCAGTGAGCGTTTGGCTCTCTTCTGCGAGTTCGACGGTCAGTTCGCCGTCGACAACGAAGAATGCCCCTTCGGCACCGGCGTCCGGCTCGGGCTGCCTGCTACCACCGCCCGGTTCCACCGTCATGATGTATTGCGAGAACGTTTCAGCAAAGCCCGTCATCGGTCGCGCCAATATCCAGGCCTCGCTCTTTTCCCAGAACGGCAATCTGCTGGTGACGATGTCACGCAGGACATCTTTCGGGATGACGGCATAGGCATCCGTCAAGACGGCGCGACCGGTGAGGAGCGTCTTTTGATCGGGCAGTCCGCCTGTCGGGGTGTAGTAGCGCCGCTCTAGCATACGTTGCCGGTCTTTCTATTCGTTGCCTGCCGGCCCTCGGTTGCCGGTCGGTCGCCGCCCCAGCGCGTTCAGCTGCTGCCTGGTCCACGCAAGGACTGGCGATACCATTTCAGAATAACCCGGCGATCACCGTCTTCAAGTTCGGTGACATTGCCCGGCGGCATTGCGCGCGACAGGGCAGACTGCAAGTAGATCTCACGAGCAAACGTTGCAATCTGGGCCTTTGTTTCGAGGGCTACACCTTTGGGTGGCACGCGCACGCCCTCCCAAACGGGTTCGGCTGCATGGCACATCGAACAGCGACTCGTGACTATATCAACCACGTTTTCGAAGCGAGGATGCTGCATGAAGCGTTGATGGTAGGCGCTGACCTTGACGGGCTTCTGATTCGCGCCGCCACCAACACCGCCGAGCGTCGATACCCAGGCGATCATAGCTAAGATCGCGACCGAGGCGACCCAGGTCCAGATCAGCACGCCGCGCCCGCCATAATAACTGTTGAAATAGTGGCGGATGGTGACGCCCATCAGGAAGACCAGCGAGGCGATCACCCAGTTGTACTCGGAGGCAAAGGCCAGCGGGTAGTGGTTGGCCAGCATCAGGAAGATGACCGGCAGGGTCAGGTAGTTGTTGTGCAGCGAGCGTTGCTTGGCCTGAATGCCGAGGATTGCCTCAGGCTCCTGGTTGGCCTTCAGCGCGGCAACCACCTTACGCTGGTTCGGAATGATGACCATGAAGACGTTCGCCGACATGATCGTTGCCGTGAATGCGCCAAGGTGCAGGAAGGCGGCCCGGCCGGTGAAGACCTGCGTGAAGCCCCACGCCATGGCGATCAGCACGGCAAAGAGGACGAGCATCAAGGCCAGGTCATTCCGGCCGATCGGCGAACGGCAAAGCAGGTCGTAGATCAGCCAGCCGACCGCCAGCGAGCCGATCGAAATTGCGATCGCAGTCGGCGCTTCGACATCGAGGACGTTACGGTCGATCAGGTAGAGGTCGGCACCGGCGTAATAGACGACACAGAGCATCGCGAAGCCGGTCAGCCAGGTCGCATACGATTCCCACTTGAACCAGATCAGATGCTCAGGCAATGCGGCCGGCGCGACCATGTATTTCTGAACGTGGTAGAAACCGCCGCCGTGGACCTGCCATTCCTCACCACTGACGCCTTCACCGAGCCTGTCATGCTTGCGCAGGCCGAGGTCGAGGGCGATGAAATAGAATGACGACCCGATCCAGCCGATAGCCGCCACGACGTGCGCCCAGCGCACCGCGAAACTGAGCCATTCCCACAGGACTGCCGTTTCCATCATCGTCAAATCCACCCGGGGCACACCCTCGGAGCCAAAGGGCTCGATCTTCGAGAAAGGCACAGACTCGCAGATGTCTCGCGAAATACGAATGCGCCGATCGTCGTGAGCACTTTCAAGCAGAATTTGACAATGATACGGTCCGATAGCCGTGTCATCCCCGTGCGCCGTCTCGGCGTTCAGGCTCATCGGACGTGCTCCACCGTGTCCTACGTCAGAAACATCAGGGTGTTTGTTCGCGCCTACGAACTTGGCAGCATGTCGGCGGCGGGCCGGGACCAGCGCGTTTCGGCTGCCGTCGTCAGCAGCCGCATCATCGAGTTGGAAAAGCATCTGGGCGTCAGGCTCTTCAACCGTACGACGCGCAAGCTGACGCCGACGGAACAGGGCGATGTGTTCTACGCCGGTGCCGTTAAGATCCTCGATGCGATCGCCGATGCTGAAGCAGCCATTGCCGACATTACCAAGAACCCGCGCGGCTCGATCTACGTTGCAGCACCGCTAGGTGTCGGCAAGCGATTGATTGCGCCTTTGGTGCCGGAATTCAATAAGTTGTATCCGGAAATCGACGTGCGCCTGCGCCTTTCGGACCGCCTGGTCGATATCACCAGCGAAGGCCTGGACGTCGCGTTCTTTCTCGGAACGCTTGCCGACTCTGATTATCGCGTGCGCCAGATCGCCGATTGCGAGCGCGTGCTCTGCGCTTCACCGGCTTATGTCGAAACGTATGGAGCGCCGGCGAATGCCGACGAACTGGTCGCCGATGACCACCGCTGTCTGCTGTTGCGGTTTCCGGGCTCAAAGGAATTCACGTGGGCACTGCAATGTTCCGAAGGAGAACGAGCAACCAAGGTTCATGGGCCCTTTGAATCCGACGATGGCGACGTACTCACAAACTGGGCACTCGACGGCCACGGCATCATCAACAAGCCGCGTTTCGAGGTGCAAGCGCATTTGGCCAGCGGTGCGTTACAAATCGTCTGCCAGGAGACACCGCCAACACCGTCGCGCTTCGCCTGCCTCTATCCCCACAAGCGCCTGCAGGACCCGAAGAGCCGCCTGTTCCTCGATTTCATGGTCGAGCGCTGCCGCTCCGCCTTGAAGGCCATCCTCGAAAGCCCGGGCAAAGCCAGGCCGAAATCAACTGCCCCGGTACGTCGAGTAGCCAAACGGCGATAACAAAAGCGGCACATGATAGTGCTGGTCGGGATCGGTGACACCGAACCGGATCGGTATGACGTCGAGAAAGGCCACGCCGTCCGGCTTGCCGTGCAGTCGCTCGAGGTAGTCACCAGCGCAAAAGATCAGCTCGTAACTGCCGGCGGCCATATCGTCGCTACTGATCGCCGGGACATCCGTGCGCCCGTCGGCATTGGTTGTCAGGCTCGCAATGTGTCGCCGCCCATTGCCGTCGGCATCGGCCAGGCGGTAGACCTCGATGCGGAGCCCGGAGGCAGGCTGCCCACGCGCCGTATCGAGCACATGGGTCGTCACGCGTCCCTCGGAATCAGCCATGCTTCGGTCTCCTCGCTACAGCGGCCTCACGCAGCCATCGGCATTTTCGAAAAGCTTCTGCCGGGATGAAAGACAGGATTGCGCGCAAAGTATTTCAAACCGATCCAGAAAATCCAAGTTGCGGATTTCGGTAGGCTGGCGACACGCTCAACAGTACGCTCACGGCATCGACTTGCAATTCATGGCTAGGGAATGAGATGCGCTATCAACGCGACATGCATGGACTTGGCGGTTTGCCCGCGGATGCGCACTGGCCGGACAATGCCCGTATCGCAGTGCAGTTCGTGATTAACTACGAGGAAGGCGGTGAAAACTGCATTCTGCATGGCAATGCAGCGTCCGAAGCATTCCTGTCCGAAATCGTCGGTGCTGAGCCGTGGCCCGGTCAGCGCCACTGGAACATGGAATCGATCTACGAGTACGGCGCCCGGGCGGGCTTCTGGCGCCTGCACCGGCTGTTCACCTCGCAAGAGATCCCCGTCACCGTATTCGGTGTGGCAACTGCGCTCGCCCGCTCCCCCTCACAGGTCCGCGCGATGCAGGATGCGGACTGGGAAATTGCATCACACGGTCTCAAGTGGATCGAATACAAGGACCACGCGATCGAAGACGAGCGCGCTGACATGGAGGCTGCAATCGCCCTGCACGAACAGGTCACCGGCAGCCGTCCGCTCGGCTGGTACACGGGGCGCTGCTCGGAGAACACAGTTGCACTTGCTGCCGAAGAAGGCGGCTTCGACTATGTCGCCGATTCCTATGCCGACGACCTGCCGTACTGGTTTTGGCACGACGGGCGTCCGCAATTGATCGTGCCCTATACGCTCGATGCCAACGACATGCGGTTTGCGACACCGCAAGGCTTCAATTCCGGCGATCAGTTTTACGCCTACCTGAAGGACAGCTTCGATACGCTCTATGAGGAAGGCAGCACGGGCAGTGCCAAGATGATGAGCATCGGGCTGCACTGCCGGCTTGTTGGCCGGCCCGGTAGACTGGCAGGCCTGAAGCGTTTCGTCGACTATGCCAAGGCACACGACAAGGTCTGGTTCGCGCGTCGCATCGACATCGCCCGGCACTGGCACGAGAATTCCGCGCTGCATCCGGCCGCACTGAATGTCGTGAGCCTATCGCAAGCCGATTTCGTGAGGCGGTTCGGTGGCGTATTCGAGCATTCTCCCTGGATTGCCGAGCGTGCCTGGCATCTCGAAATGGGCCCTGCCCACAATTCAGCCGATGGCGTGCACAGCCTGCTGTGCCGCATCTTTCGAAGCGCCGGTGAGGACGAGCGCCTCGGTGTCTTGCGCGCCCATCCCGATCTAGCCGGCCGGCTTGCCGCAGCCAAGCGCCTGACGGCGGAATCGACCAGGGAGCAGGCCTCGGCCGGCCTTGATGCGCTCACCGATCAGGAGCGCGCGCGCTTCACCGAACTCAACGCGAAATATGTCGAACGCTTTGGCTTCCCGTTCATCATCGCGGTCAAGGGCCTATCCAAGGACCAGATCCTGGCAAGCTTCGAAACGCGCATTGCCAATTCACGGACAAGCGAATTTACAACCGCCTGCCGCCAGGTCGAACGCATCGCCGAGTTGCGCCTGCGCGACATGTTCGACGACGTTGGTTGAGGGCAGACCATGCGAGAGATCACGATCCAGCCGCTGACAAAGGTGGACTTTGCACCGTTTGGAGATGTCATCGATTTTGCGGGTGGCCCAAGCTTTCAGATCAACCGCGGCATGTGCGATCGCTACCACGATCTCGCCAGGCTCGAGTTCATCGGCGACGGCGGCCGCGCCGGCATTTCGCTCGCCCGCTCGAAGTGCTGGAGCCTGCCGCTCGAGCTCGACCTTGTCGAACGCCATCCACTCGGCAGCCAGACCTTCATCCCGCTATCCGACAGACCGTTCCTGGTCGTCGTGGCGCCGGACGAGGACGGTGTGCCGGGCCGGCCGCTGGCATTCCTGACCAGCCCCGGACAAGGCGTCAACTATCATCACAATGTCTGGCACGGCGTTCTGACACCGCTCGATGAACCAGCCGATTTCGTGATCGTCGACCGGACCGGTGAGGGCAACAATCTGGAGGAACATCACTTCGACAAGCCCTACCTCATCGTTCCTGATGGCACAGTGGCGTAGTTGCAATCCATGACAACACTGCTAATCAAGAACGCCGATGTCGTCGTCACCATGGATGACGAGCGTCGCGAGATCCAAGGCGGTTCCGTGCTCTGCCACGACGGTGTCATCACGCAGGTCGCTGACACCGTCGAAGCTGTCGCCGACACGATCATCGATGCCGGTGGCTGCGTCGTCACGCCAGGCCTCGTCAATACGCACCACCATCTCTATCAGACACTGACACGCGCGGTGCCGGGCGGCCAGGATGCGCTGCTGTTCGGCTGGCTGAAATCGCTCTATAGGATCTGGGCACGCATGACGCCGGAGGCCGTCAACGTCGCAACCCAGCTCGGGCTCGCCGAATTGGCCCGCTCCGGCTGCACAATGACCTCGGATCATCTTTACCTTTACCCGAACGGCACCCGCCTCGACGACACCATCGAGGCGGCAGCGAACATCGGCATTCGCTTTCACGCGACGCGCGGCTCGATGAGCATTGGCGAGAGCAAGGGTGGCCTGCCGCCTGATTGCCTTGTGGAAGACGAAGCAGCGATCCTTGCCGACTGCGAGCGCGTGATCGGCGCATTCCACGATCCTGCCGATGGCGCCATGGTGCGCATTGGCCTGGCACCCTGCTCACCGTTTTCCGTCAGCCGCGAACTGATGCGCGATACCGCACTGCTGGCGCGCGACAAGGGCGTGCGGCTCCACACGCATCTCGCCGAAAACGACCAGGACGTTGCCTATTCCCGCGAGACGTTCGGCTGCCTGCCCGGTGAATACGCCCAATCGCTCGGCTGGCTCGGCGACGATGTCTGGCATGCGCATTGTGTCAAACTGAACACCAACGAGATCGATTTGTTCGCGGCCACCAATACGGCGGTCGCACATTGTCCCTGCTCGAACTGCCGGCTGGGCTCCGGCATTGCGCCGGTCCGGGCCATGCGCGACAAGGGCGTGACGGTTGGACTGGGCGTCGATGGTTCGGCCTCCAACGACGCGGCCCATTTGCTGAGTGAAGCCCGCCAGGCACTACTCCTGCAGCGCGTAGAAAGCGGAGCAGACGCGATGAGTGCCCGGGAAGCGCTCGAGATCGCGACGCTTGGCGGCGCAACAGCACTCGGCCGGCATGACTGTGGCGCTCTGGTATCTGGTCGCCGTGCCGATATCGCCATCTGGGATGTCAGTCAGCTCGCTGCCGCGGGGAACTGGGATCCCGTTGCAGCACTCGTCCTCTGCGGGCCATTCGAGGCTCGCGACGTGATCGTCGAGGGTCGTGAGATCATCAGAAACGGTCAGTTTTCGAGCATCGAATTGGCACCCCTCGTCCAACGCGCCGCGGCAATAGTGAATGACCTGGCAGGCGGTGCCTGAGGAGCCATTGTCAAAGCGATCTTGATAGTAAGTCAAAAAAATCGAAGGTAGTCGGGCGTGGGCCAGGCAATACGATGGCGTGACTTAGCAGCCCCCTGCGACCGGGCGGATCTGCAGCGATGATTTCTATCGGACCGGCGTCACGCCATGACTGACAAGATCGAATTCATTCTGAACGGCTCGCGCGAAACCGTGGCTGACGTCTCGCCGACGATGACGCTGCTGAGCTACCTTCGGCGCGACAGGCGGCTGACGGGTACCAAGGAAGGTTGCGGTGAAGGCGATTGCGGCGCCTGTACCGTCGCCGTCGGTGAATTGAGAGACGGCGAGATTTGCTATCGCGCCGTCAATGCCTGCATACACTTTCTGCCGATGCTTCACGGCAAATCCGTCGTCACCGTCGAAGCACTGCAGGGCCCGGACGGCGAACTACATCCGGCCCAGCAGGCGATCGTCGATTATCATGGCTCACAATGCGGTTTTTGCACGCCGGGTTTCGTGATGTCGATATATGCAATGATGGGCGCCGCTGCGGCACCCGATGCACAGGAGATTTCGGATTGCCTTGCCGGCAACCTGTGCCGCTGCACGGGCTATGGCCCGCTCATCAGCGCTGCTGCAACTGCTGCCGGACAAGAATTGCCGGCATGGGACCGGGCGCGACGTGAGCGTGAGATCGAACTCTCGCGAGACATCGAGAGCAGTACCATCACCGTCTCGGACGCCGGACAGACCGCAATTCTGCCGGCGACCGCCGACGAGCTTGCCCTCACGCTCGAAGCGAACCCCGATGCGACCCTGATTGCCGGCGCCACCGATGTCGGCCTCTGGGTCACCAAGCAGCATCGCCATCTTGCGACCACGATCCACATCGGTCAGATCGCCGATCTGCGCTACGTGCGCCGGGAGGGCGACAAGCTTGTGATCGGTGCTGCCGCCACCTACAGCGACGTTTACGATGCCATCGCCGAGGCCTATCCCGATTTCGGTGAGCTGCTGCGGCGGATCGGGGCCACGCAGGTGCGCAATGCAGGGACACTGTGTGGCAACATCGCAAACGGCTCGCCGATCGGCGACACGCCACCGGCCCTGATTGCCCTCGGTGCGACGCTCGTCCTGCGCAAGGTCAATTCGCGCCGGCAACTCGCGCTGGAAGACTACTTCCTGGCCTATGGCCGGCAGGATCTAGCGGCAGGCGAATTCGTCGAATCGGTCGAGATCCCGATCACCACACCGCCGGATCAATTGCGCTGCTACAAGATTTCGAAACGCTTCGACCAGGATATTTCGGCGGTCTGTGGCTGCTTCAACATCTCGGTTGAGGCCGGGCGCGTTGGCGATGCGCGGATTGCCTTCGGTGGCATGGCCGCTATCCCGATGCGTGCAAAGGCGGTCGAACAGACTCTGATCGGAGCAGACTGGTCGAGTGACACCGTCGAGGCTGCCATAGCGGCGTTTGATCAGGACTTCACGCCGATCACGGATGCACGCGGCAGCGCAAGCTATCGGCTGCAGACGGCCAAGAACCTACTGCGCCGCTACTTCATCGAAACGAACGAGCCATTGTCGAACACCCGTCTTGTCGGCCGGGGAGCCGCCGTCGCATGAGCGCTGAAAACCAGACAACCATTGCTAGACGCACCGATGCGATCGATGGCGGGATTGGTGTCACGCGCCGCCATGACAGCGCCCACAAGCATGTCACCGGTGAAGCGCTCTACATTGATGATCTGCCTGAGCCTGTTGACCTGCTGCATGTTCACATCGCGCAAAGCCGGGTAGCGCATGCTGCGATTACCCGCATGGATCTCGCCAAGGTCGCCGCCGCTCCGGGCGTCGTTGCGGTTTTCTCGGCAGCCGACATCCCGGGCCACAACGACGTCAGCCCGATCGTCGGCGATGACCCGATGTTCGCTGTCGACAGCATCGAGTATTGGGGTCAGTCGCTGTTCGCGGTTGCAGCCGAGACCGTCGAACAGGCACGTGCCGCAGCAGCGCTCGCCGAGATCGAGACAGTGGCAAAGCCGGCGATCCTCACCATCGATCAGGCGATGCAGGCCCAGTCGTTTCTCGAAGCGCCCTATACGATGTCGCGTGGTGATGCCGGCCAGGCAATTGCCGGCACCAAGCATTGTCTTGAGGGTCGGCTCCACATTGGCGGCCAGGAGCACTTCTATCTCGAGTGTCAGGCGGCGATGGCCGTACCTGGCGAAGACGAGGACGTCACCGTCTTTTCCTCGACCCAGCATCCGACCGAGATCCAGCACAAGGTCGCGCACGTGCTCGGCGTCGCCAATCATGCGGTCACCGTCGAAGTGCGCCGCATGGGCGGTGCCTTCGGCGGCAAGGAAAGCCAGGGCAATCTGCCGGCTTGTGCCGCTGCACTCGTTGCCAAGGCGACCGGCCGACCGGCCAAGGTCGTGTACGACCGCGACGACGACATCATGATCACCGGCAAGCGTCATGATTTCCGAATCGACTATCGCGTCGGCTTTGACGATGATGGCGTGATCGCCGGCATCGAATTCGACCAGGCACTGCGTTGCGGCATGTCGTGGGATCTGTCCGAGCCGATCGGCGACCGGGCCATGTTCCACGCGGACAACTGCTATTACCTCGCCAACGCCCGCATCACGTCCTACCGCTGCAAGACGCACACGCAGTCGAATACCGCGTTTCGCGGTTTCGGCGGGCCGCAGGGCATGGTCGGCATCGAGCGCGTGATCGACCACATCGCCCATCATCTCGGCCGCGATCCGCTCGCGGTTCGGCGTGCCAATTTCTACGACCACAAGTCCGTCACCGATGGCGAGCGCCGTCTGACACCCTACAACATGGCTGTGCATGACTGCATCATCCAGGACATAATGGATGAACTGGTCGATACGTCCGACTACATGCGCCGGCGCGAGGAGATTGCCGCCTGGAATGCGGCGAGCCCGATCCTCAAGCGCGGCATTGCGCTGGCTCCAGTGCGCTTCGGCATTTCGTTCACGAAAACCTTCCTCAACCAGGCCGGGGCTCTGATCCACGTCTATAACGACGGCTCGATCGGCCTCAATCACGGCGGCACCGAAATGGGCCAGGGCCTGTTCACCAAGGTCGCCCAGGTCGTCGCGGAAGAATTCCAGGTCGACCTCGCCCGCATCAAGATCACGGCGACGACCACGGCGAAGGTGCCGAATACGTCGGCGACGGCTGCCTCGTCCGGCTCTGACCTCAATGGCATGGCAGCGGCGAACGCGGCGCGCAAGATCAAGGCGCGCCTGGTTGCTTTCCTGGCCGAGCGCCATCAGACGGATGCCGCTCAGATCAGGTTCGCGCCCGGTCGCATCATTGTCGGCAGCACCGAGCTTGCCTTCGACGACGTGATCAGCGAGGCGTACATGGCGCGTGTGCCGCTGTCGGCAACCGGCTTTTACGCAACGCCGAAGATCAGCTGGGACAAGGCGGAGGCGACCGGCCGGCCGTTCTTCTATTTCGCCTATGGCGCATCCGTCACCGAAGCCGTGATCGATACGCTGACCGGTGAGAACCGGCTGCTTCGGTGTGACATCCTGCACGACGTCGGCAAGACGCTTAACCCGGCCATCGACCTCGGCCAGATCGAAGGCGGCTATATCCAGGGCGCCGGTTGGTTGACGACGGAGGAGCTTGTCTGGGATGACGCCGGCCGCCTCATGACGCATGCTCCTTCAACCTACAAGATCCCGGCCTGCTCGGACCGCCCGCCGATCATGAACATTCGCCTGTTCGAGCGCGGCGAGAATACGGAGGAGACGATCTACCGCTCAAAAGCGGTTGGAGAACCGCCGCTGATGCTCGGCATCTCGGCCTATCTGGCACTTTCCGATGCCATCGCGAACGCCACCGGCAACGAACAGTATCCGGCACTCGACACTCCAGCGACGCCGGAACGCATCCTGTTCGCGGTCGAGCGCTGCCGATATGCAGATGGCGGGAGGGTTTGATGGGTCGTGAACTCACCATCGACGGGATGCTTGAGCGTAGTGCAAGTGACCTGCCGGTGGTGCGCGTGGTCGTAGCCGCAACGGAAGGATCGGCCCCCCGCGAGACTGGTACCTGGATGATCGTTGATCGATCGGGCGTCATCGGCACAATTGGCGGCGGCCAGCTCGAATTCGAGGCGATCGCCGAGGCACAAAAGATGCTGCAGGGAGCCGAGGTCCATCTTGCGGCGTGGCAGCGCGAACTGAGAACCTATCCACTCGGCCCGAAGCTTGCGCAATGCTGTGGCGGCATGGTGCGTTTGCTATTCGAGTTGTTTACACAGCACGAAGTCGAGGCATTGCGAAAGCGCCGGGAGAAGGTCCCTGCCGATTCGGCGGCAAGCGCCGGTCTGCTGGTTCGGTCGACTGTAACGGGTCCTGTCATGGAATGGTTTGGTTCACGAAAGTCCGCCCGCAACCATCCTCTGCCGGTCGCTGGCCCCATCAGTCAAATGCTGAGTGGAGAACGAACGGCCGAACCATTGCTGGTCGGCAAGCCGGGCAGCGGTGAAACTTATTTCATCGAACCGGTCTCACAGCCAAAGACCCCGCTGTTCGTTTACGGTGCCGGTCACGTCGGACGTGCCATCGTCAAAATTGCCGCCGACCTGCCCTTCGAGATCAACTGGGTCGACACCCACGAGCATCGCTTTCCCGACAGACTGCCTGAAGGCGTCATGCGCATCGTGGCACGCGATCCGGCAATCATTGCATCGGCTGTGCCGGCCGGCGCCTTTCATCTCGTGCTGACCTATTCGCACGCGCTCGATCTTGCGATATGTCATGCCCTGCTCGATAAGGCCTCGTTTGGTTTCCTCGGCCTGATCGGATCGGCGACCAAGCGGGCCCGTTTCATCAAGCGCCTGAAAGAGGGCGGCATTTCTGACGATGCCGTCTCGCGCCTGACCTGCCCGATCGGCATTGCCGGCGTCAATGGCAAGGCACCGACGACCATCGCAATCTCGGTTGCAGCACAACTCGTCCAGCGCCTCGAAGAACTGAACGCGACGCAACGACAAGACCAAGGGGGCGGGCTTGAGCCAGGCAAACAGCTATCTGCTTGAACTGGATGGACTGACCAAGTCCTTCCCCGGTGTGCTTGCCAACGACAGCGTATCGTTTCGCGTCGGGCACGGCGAGATTCACGCGCTGCTCGGCGAGAACGGCGCCGGCAAGTCGACCCTCGTCAAGATGATCTACGGCGTCCTGCGTCCCGACAGCGGCGAGATGCATCTCCATGGCGAGCACTATATGCCCTCCAACCCGGCCGACGCGCGCGCCCACGGCATCGGCATGGTGTTCCAGCACTTCTCGCTGTTTGAAGCGCTGACCGTGACCGAGAACATCGAACTCGGCATCTCGCCGGAACTCGCCAAGGGCGACCTGCGCAGCCGAATTGCCGATGTCTCCGAATACTACGGGCTCAAACTCGATCCTGACCGGCTGATCGGCGATCTCTCGGTCGGCCAGCGCCAGCGCGTCGAGATCGTGCGCTGCCTGCTGCAGAACCCCCGCCTGATCATCATGGACGAGCCGACGTCCGTGCTCACCCCGCAGGAAGTCGACACCCTGTTCGAGACTTTACGCCAACTGGCAAGCGAAGGCTGCTCGATCCTCTACATCTCGCACAAGCTCGAAGAGATCCGAGCACTTTGCCAGCACGCCACGATACTGCGCGGTGGCAAGGTTGTCGCCACGTGCACGCCGGCCGAGGAGACTGCGAAGAGCCTGGCGGAGCTGATGATCGGCGATGTCGTGATGCCGGCCAACCGCGATCACAGCACGGCGGGCGATGTGCGTCTCAAGCTCGATGGATTGTCGCTGGCGAGCACGCATCAGTTCGGTGTCGATTTGCGCAACGTCTCGCTTGCCGTGCGTAGCGGCGAGATCCTCGGCATTGGCGGTGTCGCCGGCAATGGCCAGGAAGAACTCATGGAGGTCCTGATCGGCGAACGTCTGGCGCCCGGCGCCGGCGCGATCACACTCGAGGGCCAGCCGATCGGCGACAAGGGCCCCGATGCCCGGCGCGCGCTCGGCATGTGCTTTGCACCCGAGGAGCGCCTTGGCCATGCCGCCGTACCGGCGATGTCGCTGACTGAAAACGCCGTCCTTTCCGGGCGCGTGCGCAAAAATCTGGCACGTTCCGGTTTTATCGACCATACCCGCGCCGAAGCCTTCTCGAAGGATATCGTCGCCACGTTCGATGTACGCACGCCAGGCGTCGACCATGCCGCCGGCAGCCTCTCGGGCGGCAATTTGCAGAAATACATCATGGGCCGCGAGATCATGCAGTCGCCGGCGGTGTTGATCGCCTCGCAGCCGACCTGGGGCGTCGATGCCGGCGCTGCCGCTGCCATTCACAAGGCACTCATTCAACTGGCCAAGGAGGGCACCGCCGTCCTGATCATCTCGCAGGATCTTGATGAACTGCTGGCCATATCCGACCGAATATCGGTGATTGCAGAGGGCCACCTGTCACCGGCCGAAGACGTGAGCCAGGTCACGATCGAATCGATCGGCCTCAACATGGGCGGCCATGCCGACGGGAGTGCGCTCAATGCTTAGGATCGTGCCCCGCAAAGAGCCGTCGATCTTTATGGTCTATGCGACGCCGTTCATCGCACTGGCACTGACCATTCTGTCCGGGCTGCTGTTGTTTGCGCTGCTCGGCAAGGACCCGGTTCGCGCAACCTACCTGATTTTCCTCGAGCCATTGCTATCGGTCTATTCGCTCTCCGAAATGACCGTGAAGGCGACGCCGCTGATCCTGATCGGTGTCGGGCTGTCGCTCGGTTTCCGGGCCGGTGTCTGGAACATCGGTGCGGAAGGGCAATTCACCATTGGTGCACTCACCGGCGGAGCCATGGCGCTGGCGCTTTATGAGGTCGAGGGTATCTGGGTTCTGCCGCTTGTCTGCCTTGCCGGAGCGCTCGGCGGCATGGCCTGGGCTGCCATTCCGGCCTTCCTCAGAACGCGCCTCAACACCAACGAAATCCTTGTCAGCCTGATGCTGGTCTACGTGGCAACGTTGCTTCTGAGCTATCTTGTGCACGGCCTCCTGCGCGATCCGGAAGGGCAGAACTTCCCCGAAAGCCGGCTCTTTCATGATTCAGCGCTGCTGCCGATCATGATCGCTGAAACGCGCGCGCACATCGGCTTCATCGTCGCGCTATTGGCCGCCGCGGTCGCGTGGATCGTGCTGCGCTTGCATGTCCTGGGCTTTCAGATCAGGGTCGTCGGGCAGGCCCCGCGTGCCGCCCGCTTTGCCGGCTTTTCGAGCGATCGCCTGGTCTGGATCTGCTTCATGATTTCGGGGGGACTGGCGGGCTTGGCCGGCATCTTCGAGGCGACCGGACCGGTTGGCCAGTTGGTGCCGGCCCTACCCGTCGGTTACGGCTTTACGGCGATCATCGTCGCTTTCCTCGGCAGATTGCATCCGCTTGGCGTGCTGCTTGCCGGTCTCCTGCTGGCGCTGACCTACATCGGCGGCGAGGGCGCACAGATCACCATGAGCCTGCCGGCATCGACCACGCACGTCTTTCAGGGCCTGCTGCTGTTCTTCCTGCTCGCCACCGACATCTTCGTGAACTACCGCCTGGCACCGCCGAAGCCCAAGCCCGCCAAACTGACATCTGGCAGTGCCGCTGCAGCCGAGTGAGGGAAGGCCCTGATGGATCTCTTCGTTGACATCTTGATCGGCATCATCATCGCGGCGACACCGCTGGTGTTTGCCGCCATCGGTGAGTTGGTCGTCGAGAAGTCCGGCGTGCTCAACCTCGGCGTCGAGGGCATGATGATCGTCGGGGCGATCGCCGGCTTTGCAACGGCAATCGAGACCGGCAGCTTCACCGCCGGCGTGCTGGCCGCCATCGTCTGCGGTGCGCTGATGGCGCTGTTGTTTGCCATCCTGACGCAGACGCTGCTGGCCAACCAGGTCGCAACCGGTTTGGCGCTGACCATGTTCGGGCTTGGCCTGGCAGCCCTGATCGGGCAGGCTTATTCGGGCAAGTCACTGCCCGAGTTCCCAAAGCTCGCGATACCGGGCTTGAGCGAACTGCCGGTCGTCGGCCCGCTGCTGTTCGGCCATGATGCCTTGGTCTATCTCTCGTTTGCGCTGGTCGTTGCCGTTGGCTGGTTCCTGGCGAGAACGCGTGCCGGACTGGTTATCCGCGCGGTCGGCGAAAACCATGATGCAGCCCACGCGATCGGCTATCCGGTGGTCGCGATACGCTATGGGACGCTGCTGTTCGGCGGCGCCTGCGCCGGTCTTGGTGGGGCCTACCTTTCGGTCGTGCAGACGCCGCTCTGGGTCGAGAACATGACGGCGGGGCGCGGTTGGATTGCGCTTGCCCTCGTCGTCTTTGCCGCCTGGCGCCCAGTGCGCGCCTTGTTCGGTGCCTATCTCTTCGGCGGCATTACGATCGTCCAACTGCACAGTCAGGCGCTCGGCCTCGAGGTTGCGCCGCAATTGCTCTCGACGCTGCCTTACCTGGCAACAATCGCCGTGCTGGTCGCAATCTCGTATGATCGTACGAAAGCACGCCTGAATGCACCGGCAAGCCTCGGCCAGACGTTCTTCGCGACATCCTGAAACCGTTCAAAAGGCCACAAACCAAAGGGAGAAAATCGAATGTCACACCTCAAGTTGTTGCGCACGCTGCCGCTCGCTGCAGCCGCCCTGCTCGCAGGATTTACGGCAGGTGCAAGCGCCGCAGACAAGGCGAAGGTCGGCTTCGTCTACGTCGGGCCGATCGGCGACCACGGCTGGTCCTACCAGCACCACAAGGGTCTTGAGGCGCTCAAGAAGGAATTCGGCGACAAGGTCGAAACGACGTTTGTCGAAAAGGTTTCCGAAGGCCCTGACGCCGAGCGCGTCATCCAGCAGCTCGCCCAGAAAGGCCACAACGTCATTTTCACGACCTCGTTCGGCTACATGAACCCGACCTTGAAGGTGGCGCGGCGGTTCCCGAAGGTACGCTTCGAACATTCGACGGGCTTCAAGCGCTCGAAGAACGTCTCGACCTACAACATCCGTTTCTACGAAGGCCGTTACGTGGCCGGCCTGATCGCCGGCAAGATGACCAAGACCAATACCCTTGGCTACATCGCATCGTTCCCGATCCCGGAAGTCGTGATGGGCATCAACGCGGCCTACCTCGGCGCCAAGTCCGTCAATCCCGACATCAAACTCAAGATCATCTGGGTCAGCACCTGGTTCGATCCGGGCAAGGAGGCGGATGCTGCCAAGGCGCTCACCGACCAGGGCGCCGACGTGCTTTTCCAGCATACGGACTCGCCGGCGGCCATGAAACTCGCCGAGCAGAAAGGCCTGTTCGCCATCGGCCAGGCTTCCGACATGAAGGCGTTCGGCCCGAATGCGCAGTTGACCGCGCTGGTCAACAACTGGGCGCCCTACTACATCTCGCGCGTCAAGGCTGCGATGGACGACAGCTGGAAGTCGGGCGACACGTGGGGTGGCATCAAGTCGGGCATGCTGAAATTCGCGGAATGGAATTCGAAGATCCCGGCCGACGTGGTCAAGCTGGCTGAAGCGGCACGCGACAGCATTGCTACCGGCAAATTGCACCCCTTCACCGGCCCCTTGAACAAGCAGGATGGCTCACCCTTCCTGAAGGCTGGCGAAACGATTGCCGACAAAGACCTCGCGGGCATGAACTTCTACGTTGAAGGCATCGACGGCACGCTGCCAAAGTAGGCAACGCCCCGAGAGGCAAAGCAGTCCGGTGCAAACCCAACAGGCTGCTTTGCCTGCAATCACCAGGCCACTCACCAATGATGCAAGACTAATGAGCTTGTGGCCTCGTGTTCCAAACCGCGGTCACTTCTCTACCGCCCCACAAACTCCGTCATTCCCGCGTGAGCGCATGGCTGTCCGGGTAAGTATTCCGCAAGGCGATAGATGACTTTGATCGACAAGAGAAACGCCCCTTTCGGGCGCATGCGGGACACGCCGTGCTGCCCACCCACACACCGTCATTCCCGCGCAGGCGGGAACCCAGGCGGCCATCCGCCAGCACTGAGAAAGCGGAGAATCGCTTGGGTCCCCACCTGCGTGGGGATGACGGTGTGTGGGTGGGCAGTCCTGCGTGTCCCGCGTGCGCCCGAATGTAGAATTTCCCATCTCGGTCTTCCGAAAAATTTAACCGGACAGCAGTGCGCGCAGGCGGGAAGCCTGGCGAGTAGCCGCGTGCTCAGTGTTCGCTGAGATTCACTCGGGGCCCGCTGCGCGGGGACGACGGAATGATTGGGACGGTATGGAAGCTGATCGCCGGCACGGAACACTGGCGATTTTGACGAGCACGAGACAGTTGCCAGGTCCCCAACGTTATGTCCGCAACAGCTGACAACTTTATTCTACGCGGCCAGGTCCTGGTCTTTGGTGACGATCCGTTTCTGACGACGCCGGATCAGGCGGCAACATTCGACAGCGACGGCGCCGTTGTCATCAAGGCCGGCAAGGTCACAGACGTCGGCAACGCACGCGATATCCTGCAGCGACATCCGCAATTGACTGTCGAACATTACCCTGACGACCTGATCATGGCCGGCTTCGTCGATTGCCATGCCCATTACCCGCAGGGCGAGGTGATGGCCTCCTACGGCGAACAACTGCTCGAATGGCTCAACCGCTATACCTTTCCGGCCGAGTTGAAATTCGCGGACGCCGGCTATGCACGCGGAGCCGCCGAGCGGTATCTCGATGCCTGCCTGCGCAACGGCACGACGACCGCTTCCGTTTATGCAACAACGCATCCCCAATCCGTCACCGAGTTCTTTGCGGCCGCCGAAGCACGCAACATGTGCATGGCGACAGGCAAGGTAATGATGGACCGGAACGCGCCAGCTAGCCTGCTTGATACGGCCCAATCAGGCTACGACCAGTCGAAGGCATTGATCGAGACCTGGCATGGCCGAGGCCGCCTGATTTATGTCGTCACCCCACGGTTCGCCGTCACTTCGACAGCAGGGCAACTCGAGGCGGCGGGCACCTTGTGGCGGGAGTATCCGAATACTCTGATGCAGACCCACATCGACGAGAACGCGAACGAAATCGCCTTTGTGCGATCGCTGTTCCCCGAGGCATCAGATTATTTCGCCGTCTACGAACAGTTCGGCTTGTCAGGGTCGGGTTCCAATTTCGGCCATGCCATTCACCTGACCGATCGCGAACGCGATGCCTTCCGGGCGACCGGCTCCGGCATTTCGCATTGCCCGACCTCGAACATGTTTCTCGGCTCAGGGCTGTTCGACATGAACGGCATACGCGAAGGCCGCCATGATGTGCCGGTCGGCCTTGCAACAGACATCGGCGGCGGCACGTCGATGTCGATGTTCCAGACCATGCGGGCTGCTTATGAGGTCGCCCGCCACAACGGCTATAATTTGCATCCCGCCAAGGCGTACTATCTGGCAACGCTTGGCAGTGCAGAGACGATGCGTTTGGCAGACCACATCGGTAACGTCCGGGCGGGCTATGATGCCGACCTGATCGTCGTCGATCTCAACTCGACGCCGACCATTGCCAATCGCATGCGCCATGCGAATGACCATTGGGAAGCGCTGTTCGTGCAAATGATCATGGCCGATGATCGTGCCGTGCGGGCAACCTATGTTGCCGGCCGCAAGCTTTATGAGCGAGGCGATTTTGCCTGATGGCAAATTGAATTACAGTGCCGGCGATGCAATCTTTGCCCGGGACTATGAACATTCATGAACACCCCTCTTGACGGTGCAGCAACCAGCGATCCGCTTCTCGAGCCCTTCGGCCTCAAGCACCTCACCTTGCGCAACCGCATCATGTCGACGGCGCACGCCTCCGGGCTCGGCGATGAAAACCACATGCCGGGCGAGACCTATCAGCGCTATCACCTGGAAAAGGCCCGCGGCGGTCTGGCACTCACGATGTTCGGCGGTTCGTCGTACGTGGCGCGCGATTCGCTTTGGGCCTCAGGCCAACTCAGCATGGCAAGTGATGACGTAATCCCCTACCTGCGCCAATTCTCTGAACGCATTCATGGCGAGGGCGCGGCGCTGATGATCCAGATCACGCATTTGGGTCGCCGCGCGGAAGTCCTGACGCAGAACTGGATGGCGGCGATGGCGCCGTCACCCATCCGCGAGATCGGACATCGCGCCATTCCCCGCGAAATGGATCACGACGACATCGCCCGCGTCGTGCGCCAACTGGGCGATGCTGCCTTCCGCGCACAAGAAGGCGGTCTCGACGGCCTCGAAGTCATGGCGCACGGCCATCTCGTCGGCCAGTTCCTGTCACCGGCAACCAACAAGCGCTCGGATGAATTCGGCGGCAGTCTCGAGAACCGTTGCCGATTCGCGCTGCTGGTCTTCGAGGAAATCCGTCGCCGGGTCGGCGATCAGTTCATTGTCGGTCTCAGGTTCGGCATCGACGAGAGCGCCAGCGGCGGCTCGGACTTTGCCGAAAGCCTGGCCATCGCACAATTGTTCGAACGCGAAGGCCATCTCGATTTTCTCAACGCCAACTGCGGCCGCATCGACACCGAACTGGGGCTCGCCACGGACTGCATGCCCGGTATGTCGGTGCCGCTCGCGCCCTGGCTCGAGCCCGTCGGCCGGTTCAAGCGCGAGATCAAATTGCCGGTGTTTCATGCCGCCAGGATCACCGATATCGCGACGGCACGCTATGCGATCCGCGAAGGTCTGCTCGACATGGTGGCAATGACCAGGGCGCATATTGCCGATCCTTACATCGCAGCCAAGATAATGCGCAGTGAAGAAGACCGCATTCGGCCCTGCATCGGCGCCTCGGTTTGCATGAGCGAGAACCGGCCGACGTGCCTGCACAATCAGGCATCGGGCCGCGAGCGGTTCTGGCCGCAGAGGATCGAAAAGAGTAGTGGGCCGAAGCGCAAAATAGCCGTCGTCGGCGGAGGTCCGGCCGGCATGGAGGCAGCGCGCATATCGGCCGAGCGCGGACATGACGTCGTGTTGTGTGAAGCCGGTGACCAGCTTGGCGGACAGCTGCGCATGGCAGCAGGCGCCGGCTGGCGCAAGGACATCCAAAGCCTGATCGACTGGCGACGCAGCGAACTCGATATCCTCGGCGTCGATCTTCGCCTCAACACATATGCCGAAGCGGACGACATCCTGGCCGAGCAACCTGACGTCGTCATCATGGCAACCGGCGGCGTGCCAGGCAGCGGCTGGATCGACGGCGCCGACCTGTGCACGGACCCGTGGGACGTTCTGACCGGCGCCGTGCAGCCTGCCGGCCGCGTGGTGATCTACGACGGCACCGGCCGCCATGTCGGCCCAATCGTTGCCGAGCGCGTTACCGGTCAGGCATCGTCGCTCGACTACGTCATGGTCGACGATATGCTCTCAAAGGAACTCGCCTATGCCGAGCGCGTCATCTGGCGCAAGCGGTTTGCCGAAATGGGCATCCAACCCGTCGCGGAACACACGCTTGTCGGCGTCGAACGCGTCGGGAATGCCCTGCAGGTGACAACGGTCAACGAACTGCTGGGGAGCACATCAGTACTCGAAGCCGACATGGTGATCTGCGAGGCTGGCACACTGCCTGTCGAGGACGTGTTCAACGAACTCACTGGCCACTCGAACAACGCCGGCAAGACGGACATGGACGCATTTCTCGCCGGCGAGCCGCAGCCGGGCCTGGATAAGGCCGGCACAGCCGTATTCCGCATTGGCGACGCGGTCGCGAGCCGGAACGCGGCAGCAGCGATGTTCGATGCACTCAGGCTGTGCAGCGTCATGTGAGAGGCGGATGCAAGGAGACGAAACAGAGCATCGCCAGAGCGCTGCGGAACTCTACCCGCCGCTCGCCCACTTGATTGCCTGGGACGAAGCGCTCGGTGTCTGGGCGCTCGGAAATCCCTGGCGGCTCGCCCTTTACGAGTTCGTCCGGTTCGGCATCAAGCAGGGCTGGGCCTGCCTGTTCGGCGGCCTGATGCTGGCGCTCTTGATGGCAACGCACCTGTTCTATCCGACGGATGCCACGCTCACGCGTTACGACTTCCTGGTGATCGCGGCACTTGCCATCCAGATCATCATGCTCTGGACCGGTCTCGAGACCTGGGAAGAAGCAAAAGTCATCTTTATCTTCCACGTCGTCGGCACGGCGATGGAGATCTTCAAGACGGCGGTCGGCTCGTGGACCTACCCGGAGGAATCCGTCCTGCGCATTGCCGCCGTACCGCTGTTCACGGGCTTCATGTATGCCTCGGTCGGCTCATACCTTGCCCGCGTCTGGCGGCTGTTCGATTTCCAGTTCACGCGCCATCCGCCGCTCTGGGCGGTCGGGCTTCTCAGTATCGCGATCTACGCCAACTTCTTCACGCACCACTACACGGTCGACATCCGTTACGGCTTGTTCCTTGTCGCAGCGGCGCTCTTCGGGCCGGCCTGGATCCACTTCAAGGTCTGGCGCGAGCACCGCCGCATGCCGCTCCTGCTCGGGCTGGTGCTGGTCGCACTGTTCATCTGGTTCGCCGAGAACATCGCAACCTTCGCGCGTGCCTGGGTCTACCCAAGCCAGGCCGACGGCTGGACCCTGGTCTCACCGGACAAGCTCGGGTCCTGGTTCCTGCTGATGATTTTGAGTTACGTGATGGTCGCTGCGGTGCAGGGGCTGGTGCGCTATCGGCGGCAATCAGGCAAGCTCCCGGCGGCCGAGGCTCAACCAGCATCCGGCCGCTGACAGCTGACGATGCCGGCAAGGTAGTCAGCACCGGCATCCTCTTCCGTTGTCTTGCTCAGCCAGTCGTCGATCTCGCCGATCCAGGCAAACTTGCTTTCGATGCCGATGTTGCGATCAGGCGACGCCACAGCATCAGGATTGTCGAGGGTCGCAATACCGAACGTGATGCGCCCACCCATGGTGCTCGCAAACGTCATCGGCGTGCCGCAGGTCCGGCAGAAGCAGCGCTCGTTACCTTCCGACGACGCAAACACGCCGGGCTCATCGCCGATCCATTCGAAGTCCTGCTTGGCGACGCCGGTGAAGGCATGGAACGGATTGCCGGTCGCCTTCTGGCACATGCGGCAATGGCAAAGCCCGGCGCCGGTCGGTTCAGCATAGACGGCGTAGCGGGTGGCACCGCACTGGCAACCGCCAATGTGACGAGGTTGGCGTTGCTCAGCCATGGTCGATCCCCAGTTCGCTGTGGAGATGGTGGAGATATTCGAGCACATCCACGCCGACATGCAGGAAGCCATCAACGCCGGCTGCCTGCAGTTCAGCCGTTGACTTGCCCGCGAGATACACGCGCTTGGCGCCGGCCGACTTGAGGGCCTGGGCCGACGCCTCACCGAGCAACTCGTAGTTGGCATCGTTGGAACAAATGCAGGCGATGCTAACGCCGGAGTCAGCAAACGCCTTGCCGACATCGCCTGAGTTGGTGAAGCCCTCGTTCGAAATCACCTCGAGGCCGCCAACGCCGACCAGGTTCCTGATCCACGTGGCGCGCGCGGTGTGCTCGGCAACCGGTCCGAGATTGGCGAGGAAGATCGCAGGCCGCGTGCCGGTCTTTTCCGTGTGCACGTCGGCAGCATCACGCAGCGCCTCAAACGGTTCGGCGAGCCGACCGGACCGAAGCGCAGCAATGGTCATGCCGGGATCGGTGAGCGGCACGTTTGGGCCCGGCGACATGTCGAAGACGCTGGCGTCCGCCTCGGCAAGCGCCGGGAACTCGCTGGTGCCGGTGATCGCATCGCGCCGCGTGGCAAGACGCTTGGCGCGGTCTTGCGCCACCGCTGTGATCCGCCCTTGAAGCGATCCCGCGCCAAGGCTCGCGAGCAGGCCGCCTTCGCGCTCGATCTCCTGAAACCCGGCCCAGGCCTTCTGGCACAGTTCATCGGTCAGATCTTCGATGGCCCCGGAGCCGGCCGCCGGGTCTGAAACCCGCCACAGGTTCGATTCTTCGATCAAAACGGTCTGTGTATTGCGCGCGATACGCCGCGAGAAGGCATCGGGCAGCCCCAGCGCCGAGGTATGGGGCAGCACGGTGAGGCTGTCGGCACCGGCAATGCCGGCCGTAAAGGTTGCCATCGTCGCGCGCAACATGTTGACGGCGGGATCACGCCTGGTGAGCATTCGCCAGGCCGTTTCGGCGTGAATGTGGGCGGGACGTTGGTCGAGGTCTGAGGCCGACTGCACACGTGCCCAGAGCTTTCGGAGTGCGCGCAGTTTGGCCGTGCCCTCGAACTGGGCCGCGTCGATCGGCAGCGTGAACGAGATCGCGTCCGCCGCCTCCTGCAGGCCGAAACCGTTGGCCTCGAGTACGCGCAAGTAGCTAGCGGCCGAGGCAACGGCAACCGCCAGTTCCTGCGCCTCCGAGCTGCCGGCTTCGCTGACCGGACGCACATCGCAAGAAATGAACGGGCCTTTGAAGCCAGCGGTCTTGAGTTCGCGAATCAGCTTGGCGAGATCGCTCGCTGTTGCCTGCCAGTCAGCGGGCAGCTTTCCGGTTGCCATCAGCTGCGCGAGAGGTGCCAGCCCGAAATGCACCTGTACATCGGCCGGAGCATGCCCGCGGCGGGCGACCAGTTCGGCAACGGCACGCGTTGGCAGACGGTCGAAACCGGGCTCAAGACGCAACGTCACCATCTCGAGTGAGAGGTCGCGGAGCACGACATCCAGAAGCTCATGCAAACCGTATTGCACTGCGAGCGCCAGCCCAAATCCGCGCGCAGCAAAGCTATCCGAGAACACCAGCGACAGCGTGTCCGCACCATTCATCAAATCGTCAATTGCCTGGCGATTGGCCCGCCCCACCTCCGGATCGTCAACTCGCTGGGCGACATGCCACGGCCGGCCGGGTTGGGTCGCTGGCAACGGGCGCTTGTCGGCAGCCTGCATATAAAGCGGCTGCAGTGCGACACCGTCGGCGGTTTTGGAGACCAGGCGCTTTTCAAAATCGGCGCCTTTCAGGACCCGCTCAATGGCCTTCAGCCAGGCTGCTTCGTCGCGGCCATCAAAGCCGTCGCTCAGGCGAAGATCGGTTTCGGTCTGGGTCATTGGCGGTGCTGCCTGGCTATCGTCGGTTGTCATACGTAGGGGTGCTTGGGCCGTTCATAACGCCAAGCGGCCCTGAACGCCAAGAGCCGATGCAGACCGGCAACTTCATTAACAATTCGGCGCGGACGGTATAAATCCGGAAATCCTTTTGTGCTTTCATGATTCAAAACGCTTCGTGGGGTTGACGAGAAGGGCGCGATTCCATGCTCACTCGGCTCGGAACCGGATTGATTGCCCTGTTTGCCGTGGTCCTTTGGCCAGGGGGGCTTGATGGTGCACTGGCCAAACCCCGAGCGGTTGAGGCCGATTTCCCCTATCCTGCCGGCACGATCGTCATCGTCAATCGCGAGCGGGCGCTCTACTACATCACGGACAAGGGTAAGGCGCTCAAATACCGGATCGCCGTCGGCACGCGCCGCGAGCTTTGGGTCGGGCGCACCTTCGTCTCCAATATGCGCAAGAACCCGCCATGGACGCCGGTCGACGGCGACGGGCAGACAGTACGCGGGGGCACGCCAGCCAACCCGCTCGGCCGGCGTGCCTTGTACCTCGACTGGTCGTATCTGCGCATTCACGGCACCTGGGCACGCCGCTCGATCGGCCGCGCTGCCTCGAACGGCTGTATCCGCATGTACAATGAGGATGTCATCGACCTCTATCAGCGCGTGCATATCGGCGCACCGGTGATCGCCATCAATAAGCGCGAAGAGGCAGAACAGTTCGCCGCGCCGGAAGTTTCCGGCAAGCTGCCTGCCTATAAAAAGCTTGCTCACGGCCAGTAATCGCGATCAATAGCTTGTCTATGCGCGGTGATGATTTTGCACGGCGCCGACGTGAGCCTGCAATTCTCACAACTTACGCGAGCGGGGCATCGACCATGACGGAACCGATCGGCAATCAGAACTTCCCGTATTTCACCGAAGAACATGCCATGCTGCGCGAGACGCTGCGCCGTTTCATTGCCGACCATGTCGCACCGAACGGTGATCAGTGGGAGCGCGACGGCTGCGTGCCGCGCGACGTGCTCCGCCAAATGGGCACGCTCGGCCTGCTCGGCATGCGCTATCCACCCGAATTCGGCGGCGCCGGTCTTGACACCATCGCCAACGCGATCTTCGGGGAGGAAATGGGCCGTTCGTCCTACGGTGGTTTCGCAATCACCGTGCTCTGCCATACCGACATGGCCTCGACCCATCTCTTTCATGCCGGCACGCCCGAACAGCACGCCCGCTGGCTGCCGGGCGTCACGTCCGGTGAGATCATCACGGCCATTGCCATGACCGAGCCGGATGCAGGCTCCGATCTCGCCGGTATGCGCACGACGGCAACGCGGGTTGCCGGCGGCTGGCAACTCAACGGCGGCAAAATGTTCATCACGAACGGCGTGCACGGCGACCTCTATTTCGTCGCCGCAAAGACCGGCGAACCTGGCCGTAATCGCAACATGACGATGTTCGCGATCGAGAAGGGGGCGCCGGGCTTCACGGTGGCCCGCCGGCTCGAAAAGCACGGCTGGCTCTCGAGTGACACGGCGGAACTCGCCTTCGAGGATTGCTTCGTGCCGGATGATCAGGTGCTCGGCAGTCCCGGCAACGGCTTTTATGCTCTGATGCGCAATCTCCAGAACGAGCGCATCGTGCTCGGCGCTCAGGCCTGCGGCGAAGCGCTCAAGGCCATCGAACTCACTCTCGAGTGGGTAAAGCAGCGCCAGGCATTCGGTGCCTCACTCTGGGAGAAGCAGGCAATCCGCCAGCGCCTGGCTGCCCGCCTTGCCCAGGTCGAGGCAGCCCGCGCCCTGGTCTTCAATACCGCCTGGCGCGATGCGAACGGCGAAAACGTCGTCAAGGAAGTCTCGATGATCAAGGCGATGTGTGGCGATCTCGTCAACGGCGTGATGTACGACTGCCTGCAGTTCCACGGCGGTACCGGTTACATGCGCGGCACGCCGATCGAGCGCATGGCCCGCGATGCCCGCGTGCAGGCAATTGGCGGCGGTGCGAGTGAGGTCTTGCTGGAAGAGGTGGCCAAGCGCATGTAGCGTGAGCACACTCTGCCCATCAGATCCCGTCTTGGCGTGCAACCAGGTCCTTCATGACCTCTGTGCTGCCGCCGCCGATCGACAGGATCTTCGACTCGCGGAAGATCCGCTCGACCTTGTGGCCGCGCAGGATGCCTGCGCCGCCGAAGAGTTGCACCGCATCTGACGCGCAGCGCTCGTGCTCTTTGGCAAAGAATGCCTTGATGCGCGAGATGTCGGAAACCGCCGGGTCGCCATTGCGCACCTTCCAGATCGCGGTGTCGAGCATCGCTTGCATGGCCTGGATCGAGATGGTCATGTCGACCAGCTTGTGACGCACGACCTGGTGTTCTCGCAATGCCTTACCGTAAGCCTGACGCTCGGCAACGTAGCGGCGCGTCTCCTCGAAGGCGCAGCGCGTCACGCCGAGGATGGAGGCGGCAATCCCCATGCGCTCGAGGTTGAAGTTGTGCATGATCGCCATGAAGCCGCGATTTTCCTCGCCGATCAGATAGGCAGCCGGCACCCGGCAGTTCTCGAAGCGCACGATCGCTGTATCCGATGACCACCAACCCATCTTCTTCAGCGGCGTTTGGGTGAGACCCGGCGTCTCGCGCGGAATGAGCAGGATAGAGATGCCGTCGCGCCCCGGACCATCGGTGCGCACAGCAGTCGTATAGTAGTCCGCCCTGACGCCGTTCGAGATGAAGGCCTTTTCACCGTTGACCACATAGCTGTCACCATCGCGGCGCGCATTCGTGATGATGTTGGCAACGTCCGAACCGGCGTTCGGCTCGGAGATCGCCAGGCAGATGATCTTTTTGCCCGACAGCACTTCGGGTGCCACCTGCTGCTTCAACGGCTCCGGTCCGTGGCGCAAGACCGGTGGGAGTCCGATACCGTGCACGCAGAGACCAACGCGCACGCCTGCGAACCCCGCCCGGCAGAGTTCTTCACGCACGAGACAGTAGTGCAGAATGTCACCGCCGCTGCCGCCCAGTTCCTCCGGGAAACTGATGCCGAGAATGCCGGCCCGGCCGGCCTTCTCGTAAAGTTCGCGCGGAAACTCGGCGGCCTCCTCCCAGGCTTCGCCGTTGGGTTCGATCTCCTCGCGGCAAAAGCGCTGGATCTGCTGGCGTAGCGTTTCGTCCTCTGCCGTGTAGATTGGATGACGCTGGGTTAGGGAACGTTCGTCGTACATCGCACAATCTCCCGGCTTCGCTTCGCGAGCAGGGCCAGCCCTGCACCCGCCGGGAGGAGACCTCCCGGGCCCTCCCTGAGCTTGTCTTGCCTACCGCCCCTTGAACACCGGCACCCGCTTTTCGGCGAAAGCGCGGGCCGCCTCCTTGTGGTCCGCCGTCTCGCGCAGTTGTGCAAGATTGGCGCTTTCCGCATCGAGGCATTGGGCGAACGTGGCATTGAGTGCCCGGTTCATGTTGTCCTTGATCAGGCCGTGCGCGAGACGCGGGCCCGAGGCCAGGCGCTCTGCGATTTCGCGGGTCTTCGATTGCAATTCGTCGGCCGGCACGACCCAGTTGACCAGATTGAGTCGCTTTGCTTCCATCATGTCGATGCGGTCGGCCAGCAGATAAAGTTCGCGCGCCTTGGCCGTACCAACCAGCTGTGTCAGCAGGTACGTGCCGCCATAGTCACCGGAAAGCCCGATCTTGGCGAAGGCCGTGGTCATGAAGGCGCTATCCGCCGCAATGCGCATATCGCAGGCCAGCGCCATCGAAAACCCGGCACCGGCCGCCGGTCCAGGGATCGCGGCAATCGTTGGTTTCGACATCTCGTAGAGGCGCAGCGACGTCAAACGCTGCGTCTGGCGCTGCAGTTCCATGCGTTGGATCGGATCGGGCTCGGTACCCGTCGCGTGCATGTTGGCCATCGCCTTGACGTCGCCGCCGGCACAAAACGCATTGCCGGCACCGGTCAGGACGACGCAGCCGACGTCCCGATTGAGTTCGGCGGCAGCCAGTTCCTCGCCGAGGCGTCTCAGCATATCGGGCGTCAGCGCATTGCGCGCACCGGGCCGGTTGAACGTCAGCGTCAGAACACCGTCGTCGAGCGTGGCCAGAAGATCCTGAGACGGGCTGGCACCTTGATCCTGCGCCATGAGTTCGCTCCTTCCAAGATGGGTTCATTTTTGCCAAGGCTCAGAGTTCAACCTCGATGAGATAAGGTCCCTCGACGGCCAATCCCCGTTCGAACGCCTTGGCAAGGTCGCCAAGCTCATCGACCTTGCACCCATCGACGCCCATCCCTTTGGCCATCGCGACGAAGTCGAGATCGGGGCGCGTCAGCGTCAGCATGTCGACGGCTCGCGGTCCCGGGTTTTGCACGCCAACGTTGGTCAGTTCACCGCGCAAGATCTGGTAGGCCCGGTTCGAGAAAACCAGCACGGTGACATCGAGGTGCTCGCGGGCGATCGACCAGAGTGACTGGATCGTGTACATCGCGCTGCCGTCGCCTTCGAGGGCGATCACTTTCTGGCCGGGTGCAGCGATCGCGGCACCGGTTGCGACCGGAAGGCCGTAGCCGATCGAGCCACCGCGGTTGTTGAGCCAGGCATGCGGCGGGGCACCGGCCGTCAGGGGAAAGAAGTCACGTCCGGTCGTTACAGATTCATCAACGACGATTGCGTTTTCCGGCAACAGGTTGCCAAGCACGGCTGCGATGCCGGCCGGATCGATCCGGCCTGAGGGAATATCGGGACGGCGCGGCTCGGAGATGCCGGCGGGCTCGGCGTTGCGGGCACCAACTGCTTCGACCAGTGCGTCGAGGGCGCCGGCGATATCCTCTGCCTCAGTGGCAAGGGTGACGAATTCGGCACCCTCGCGCGTCAATACACTCGGCTTGTCAGGGTAGGCAAAGAACGCTACCGGCGGCTTTGCTCCGATAAGAATGATCTTTTCGAATTCCGCAAGCACGCCAAGCGCCCGGTCGACAACAAACGGAATGCGGTTGACCTCGATACGCCCGGCACCGCGGTCGAGGCGGGCGTTCGACCATTCGGTCAGCAGGCCGCAACCGGTCTTGGCCGCGACCTGGCCGGCAAGGCGCAGGTTCGCTTCCTGAAGGGCGGCGCCGCCAAGCAGGAGCAGGGTGCGTGCATCACTGCCGAGCGCCTCTGCTGCGGCATCGATCTGGGCCTCGTCGATCACTACACGTTGAGCCGGTGCGGGAACAGCGACCGGACCCGATCCCTCGTTCCAGGCCGTATCGCCGGGCAGGATCAGGGTAGCAATCTGGCCTGGCGGCTCGAGCGCTGCGGCAATCGCCTCGGCGCCATGCTGCGCGATCTCCAGCGATGACGTCGAGGTTTTGACCCAATGAGATACCGGCCCTGCAATGCCTTCGATGTCGGCCGTCAGCGGTGCATCGAGTTCGATGTGGTACGTGGCGTGCTCGCCGACGATGTTGACGATGCCGGAGGCTGCCTTCTTGGCGTTGTGCAGATTGGCGACACCGTTTGCGAGACCGGGTCCGAGATGCAGCAGCGTCGAAGCCGGCTTGCCCGCCATGCGGTAATATCCGTCAGCCGCACCCGTCACGCCGCCTTCGAACAGGCAGAGCACGCAACGCATACCTGGCACCTGGTCGAGGGCTGCCACGAAATGCATCTCCGAGGTGCCGGGGTTGGTGAAACAGACATCGACGCCGCCGGCGAGCAGCGTGCGCACAAGACTTTCGGCACCGTTCATGAGGTCCAATCCGCATTTGATCCCAAGTCGTTCCGACCACGTTGGCACAGTGTCGATTTGCGCGATAGCAGCCAACCGCTGGAGGGACCGGATATCAAGTGGATGAAGGGGCGCCCGCGTGACGCGTTACCAACGCGGCTGCAAGGAGATAATTTGTACCCCTCCCCTTCCAGCAAGCCGATGCCGAACCATAATGTCGACCTCTGATCACGAACCGCAAGCCGAATTCGTTGCCCGCCGCCTGCAGTATGCGCCGAAGCAGTTGCGCAAGTTTGCCGATCTGGCCGGTTCGCTGCTCACCGATCTGTTTCACATGCTCGGGCTGTTCGCGATCGGAGCGGCGACGGTCTGGTCGGCAGTGATTGCCTATCTGCACATGTTCGAGAAGGGATCAGCCTCCGTCGAAGATCTGCTGCTATTGTTCATCTATCTCGAAATCGGCGCCATGGTCGGCATCTATTTCAAAACCAACCGGCTGCCGGTACGCTTTCTGATCTACGTGGCACTGACCGCGCTCACGCGCCATTTGATCGGCACGATCAACGTGCCGACATCTCACGATGCGGCAACGGGTCATTTGCTCGAACTCAACACCCTGGTCCTGTCGGGCGCGATCGCCCTGCTTGCGATTGCGGTGCTGATCCTGCGCTATGGCTCCTATGCCTATCCATCAGAGCCGAGTGCCGCCTACGGCACGGACCTCAAGGCGCGATCAAATAACCCGCCAGAAACGTAAGCGCGGGTCTCGTTCAGTCGGCGCTCCGCCCCTCCGGCATGATCGTACCGTAGCGGGCGCCTGCAACATCGAGCCAATGGGCATAGTCGTCGGGTTGCATGGTGCCAGCCGGCCGCCGACAGGGGCGGAAATGGCCGAAGCGATCCTCGCCGCGCACCAGCATGGCGGCCATGGTGGCCTCGCCCGCCTGTTTCATGCGGGTTGCAAGATAACGAATGGCAATCGCGATGCGGCGCCCGTCCGAGTGGTTGGCATGCGAGCCGTGGAACAAGCGGCCGTGATGCAGTGACATCTCGCCCGGCTGCAATACGCAATCGATCGCCTCGCTTTCGTCGACTTCGACAGCGAGCTCCTGACCGTGCGAGAGCAGGTTGTTCTCAGCGTAGGTGTCTTTGTGCTCGACGATCTGGTTGTGGCTGCCCGGGACAAAGCGCATGCAGCCGTTCTCCGGCGTCACCGGCGATAGCGCGATCCAGGCCGTCACCTCGTCGGCATCCTCCCCTTCCAGGCCCCAGTAGTGCAGGTCCTGGTGCCAGGACACATAAGCCTCCGAACGCGGTTCCTTGATGAAGAAGGGCGTGTCGAGTGCCAGGAGGTCGGGCCCCAGGATTTCGGCAACCGCATCGACAACAGCCGGAAGGCGCGAAATCTCATCGACGAAGGGCAGGACCAGGTTGGGATACTTGCGCAGGCAGCGCCGGTATTTCTGCTCGCGCCCGATCGTTGCCTCGAAGTCTTCGAGTTGGGCACGGTAGTCTGCGGCTTGCTCCTCGCTCATGACCGGAATCGGAAATACGTAGCCGTCGCGCAGGAAGGCCTCGCGGATGGAATTCGTGGAGGATGTCATTTGGGAACTCCCGCATAGCTGTCAGGCCCTTCAATCGGCCGGCATTCCCGCATTGGGCAATGCTAACGGCAATTGCCCGGCACAGTCTATCGACTGACAGATCAAAGCGGACGGTCTCCTTGTGCGAACTTGCCGTCGATCGCAGCAACCCGCTCGCGGATCAGGGGAATGAGTTCGCGGCCGAACGCAACCGTGTCGTTGAACGGATCGAAGCCACGGATCAGGACGCCCTCGATGCCGATCTCGTAGTAGGCGGCAATCGCGTCGGCGACCTGATCGGGCCTGCCGACCAGGCACGAGGTGTTGCCGAGCGCTCCCGTGGCTTTCGCAACACCCATCCAGAGGCAGGTATCGTAGACGTCCTGCTCGAGGGCGAAGTCAAAGATCCGGCGGCCGGCATTGTCGACAGGTGCCTGCACATCTTCCTGGCGCGCCCAACCCTTCTTGCCGGCCATGCCAGCCAGGATATGGCGAGCCTTGTCCCAGGCGCCCGCTTCGGTATCGGCAATGATTGGGCGCAGCGAAACATTGAAATCGACCTTACGCCCGAACCTGGCAGCCCGCGCGCGAAAGTCGGCGATGCGCTCGCGCGTGGTCGCCAGCGGCTCGCCGTAGATCGCATAAACATCGCAGTGCTCTGCCCCCATTGCCAGCGCTCCATCTGAAGCGCCGCCGAAATAGAGGGGCGGATGCGGCTTCTGCCACGGCCTGACATCGGCGGCAGCCCCGCGCACGCGGTAAAAACTGCCATCGAAATCGAATGGCTCCGGCGCCGTCCAGGTGCGGCGCATCAGGTCGAGGTATTCGGCGGCGCGGTCATAGCGCTCCGCCTTGGGCGTAAAATCGCCGTCGCCCTGCTGCTCGAGATCGCTCTTGCCGGTGATGATGTGGACGGCAAGCCGGCCCTTCGTGATCTGGTCGAATGTTGCGATCTTGCGCGCCATCAGCGTCGGCGCAACGAAACCCGGTCGGTGGGCGACCAAATAACCAATGCGCTCGGTATTGGCGGCTGCGTGCTGGGCGACCAGAAAACCCTCGGCCGACGACGATGAATAGCCAACCAATGCCATGTCGAAGCCCGCATCCTCGTGGGCTCTGGCAAAGTCGACCACATAATCCGGCGACAACGCCCCTTCGATCACGATCAGTTGTGTGTCACTGGCCGGCGGTGCAACGCCGATCATGCCGATGATCCGAATAGGCACGTCCCTCACCTTCGCCTGTTTCTGTCAGTCTAAGGTGCGAAGGGGAAGTGGGTCCAGGGACTTGTCCCTGGTCGGGGAGTTTGAGGGGTGAAACCCCTCATAGATCGCCGCCAAGCGGCGATACGTTAAGGGCGCTGCCCTTAACAATCCCGCCAAAGGGCGCGGCCCTTTGGAAACCTAGCTCGAGGGAACTTCGAGTTTGCGGGTCAGGTTTTCGAACTCGCGACGCAGTTCTTCGTTCTTGAAGATCTGCTCGAAGGTCGGCGCTTCGAGCTTTTGTAGTGCTTCAAAGGTCGAGCGTGTGTTCTCCATCAGGTTGCGCAACTGGAAGCTTGCCTCGACCGTCTCGTAGGTGTTGTCGGCAATCGACAGATCGTGGGCGGCCCGGCGGCGCGCGGTGGCAACCTGCTCGCGCTGCTGCAGGAGATAACGGCGATAACCGCGGGCTGCCTCCTGGGCGAGCTTCTGGCTCTTGAGGTTCGACTGGAGTACGCGGCGCTGATCGGGGCGGTTCTTGCCGCGCAGCAATTCACGCGTGCGCTGTTCCGCGGCCTTCAGGTCGCGTGATATCGCATCGAGCTTCGGCAGATACTTGCCATCGATCTTGTCGATCACTGTGTCCTGGGCGTGCACCAGGATCGCGAACAGGGCGGCGTGCATCGCGAAGTATTTGCGGGCAGCTCCCATGTTTTCGCCGCTCGCTGCCATCATGCGCCCGAGCTGCTGGTCGATCAGCTTGGCCGAGTTGAACACGGCAACGAGACGCACGACGTCGCCCGAGAGCACGCTGCCGATCAATAGATCGACTTGCTCCTTGGTGAGCTTGATGCCGGACTTTCTAAGCCCGTCGTGAACTTCGTCCTTTGCCGCATCGATGTTTTCGCGGTTCTTGGCGATCCGCTTCTCGGCATCCATGATCTCCTGACCAAGGCTCGAGACGGTGTCGGAGATGACGCCGGGCAGCAGCGAGTCGTGCGGGGCGGTGAGCTGCTTTTCGCGCAGCGTGACGATCTGGTCCTCGAGTTCCGAGATATTCTTGCGCAGCTTCTCGATGCGCTTCTGAATGTCGACGATCGGCACGTCGGTAACGATGCCGAGCGCCGAATCCATCAGATCGCGAATGCGCTGCTCGCGGTCCTCCTTGGTCTCGGTCCAAAGCGGCGTGAGCAGGAATTCGTCTTTCGACGGCAGCTTGTTGGCCTTGGTGCGGTTTTCGGCCGTATCTCGCAGGATATTGTCGATGGCGCGCATCAGCGCCTTGGCCTGCTCGTAGTCCTTATCACCTGCGCGCGGGTCCTTGCCGGCCGGCGGCTTCTTCTGAGTTGCATCACCCCCCGCCTGCCCCTTTTGCGCAAGGCGCTGCTGGGTCGCTTCAGGGGCCGACTTGCCTGTCAGCCATTCACCGATCCTGTCGCGCGAACTCGATTGGGCGCCAGCGTTCATCGGCGCCAGAGCCAGGGCAACCGCCAGCGCCCCGGCCAATGCCGTCACGCCGCGGTCCATTCGTCCGATAGATCGCGATTTCAAATGCTTTGCCCGCTTGTCCATGGCCTTAAAAAGGGGTGTCAATTGGGGCTTTTCAATGGTTTTTATGCAAACGGTCCAAACACATTGTTCAAAACGGTTGACCAAGCCCTGATACAACACCCTACAACCAGCGCCGCGATCGCGCCTTGTACTCCCGAAAAGCATCACCGAATCGCCCTTCCAGGTGGCGTTCCTCGGGGATGATGGCGAGCCAGGTGACAAGGATGCCGAAGGCCGCCGCCAGGATGACGAACCAGATGTTTTTGGTCAGTTCCGCAGCCCCCAGCAACAGCATGATGTCGCCGATATAGATCGGGTTGCGGAAGCGGTGATACGGGCCTGATGTGACAAGCTGATCGGAGCCCGCGTGTGGCAGAAACGTGGTCTTGGCACGTCTCAGCGTCCAGGCTGACCAGGCGATCAGGATCAGGCCCAGGGCACCGATCGAGAGGCCGATGACGCGGGCCGCTGCGTCATCCAGTCCCGGCCAGGGCAATGGTGCCAGATGCGCCATGACAAATGACCCGATGATCGCGCCACCGAGCAGCAACGGCGGCCAGGGAACAGACGACGGCCGCTCATTATACTGCTCAGTGTCGGCATTCTGTGTCAGGTCGGGTTCCGGAGCATTCATCTGTTCAACCGTCCCATCGCGACGCACTCGGGCGACATCATATAGACAAGTCCCCTTCCGAATGCCATCCAGAACCAGGGATGAACAGCTCAGGCCGCGACCGTACATGACCGCCTTCCAACCGCCCGATGAGAACTTTCGCGAACGCGTCGAAAACAGCTTTCGAGGACAGCCGTTCCTGCAGTACATCGGTGCGACTCTGGGTCAGATCGATGCCGGCGAGGTCGAGATCCACCTGCCGCCGAGCGCCGACCTCACCCAACAGCATGGCTATGTGCACGGTGGCGCGCTGACGACGATCGGCGATGTCGCGGCAGCTTATGCAGCCTTCACATTGGCACCGGCCGGCACCAGCGTCCTGACCACCGAATTGAAGGTCAACTTTCTGCGCCCGGCAGGCGGTGGCCGTCTCGTGGCACGCGGACGTGTGATCAAGCCCGGCCGAACGCTTGTCGTGTCGCAAGCCGATGTCATCGAGCATGCCGAGGATCGCAAAATTCATGTGCTGACCGGACTGGTCTCGATCATGCTGATGCCCGGGCTCAATGACTGAACCCAATCGATGACAAAAAAGGAACCGGCCATGATCCCGAACCGAGCCCCGAGCTTCAACTTCGATCTCGGCGAAACGGCCGAGCAGATTCGCGATACAGTCAGTGCCTTTACCGCTGATGAAATCGCACCGATCGCCGCCGAAATCGACCGCACGGACGATTTCCCGCGGCATCTCTGGACCAAGATGGGCGACCTCGGCCTGCACGGTATCACGGTTGAGGAGGAATACGGCGGGGCCGGCCTCGGCTATCTCGAACACTGTGTGACCGTCGAGGAGATCTCGCGCGGATCGGCGTCTGTCGGGCTTTCCTATGGCGCGCACTCGAACCTGTGCATCAATCAGATCCGTCGCAACGGCAGCGACGACGTCAAGCGGCGTTATCTGCCGAAGCTGATTTCCGGCGAACACGTCGGCGCACTTGCCATGTCGGAGCCCAATGCCGGCTCGGATGTGGTCTCGATGAAACTCAGGGCTGACAAGAAAGGCGACCGCTACATCCTCAACGGCACAAAGTTCTGGATCACCAACGGGCCCGGCGGCGACGTCGTCGTGGTCTACGCCAAGACCGACCCGGAAGCCGGCCCGCGCGGCATCACCGCGTTCGTGGTCGAGACCACCGCCGAAGGCTTTTCGGTCGCACAGAAACTCGACAAGCTCGGCATGCGGGGGTCGAACACCGGCGAGCTCGTCTTCGAAGACTGCGAGGTGCCGGAGGAGAACGTGCTGGGCGACGTCGGCAAGGGCGTCAACGTCCTCATGAGCGGCCTCGACTATGAGCGGACCGTGCTGGCCGCCGGACCTCTCGGCATCATGCAGGCGGCGATGGACATCGTACTGCCCTACATCCACGAACGCCGCCAGTTCGGCCAGGCGATCGGCGAATTCCAGCTCGTGCAAGGCAAGATCGCCGACATGTACGTGACCATGAATTCATGCCGTGCTTACGTCTATGCCGTCGCCAAGGCCTGCGACCGGGGCGAGACGACACGAGAAGATGCCGCAGGTGCCATTCTGATCGCGGCCGAAAAGGCGACCGCCATCGCGCTCGATGCGATCCAGTTGCTCGGCGGCAACGGTTACATCAACGACAATGCCACTGGCCGCCTGCTGCGCGATGCCAAACTCTATGAGATCGGGGCTGGCACCAGCGAGATCCGACGAATGCTGATCGGGCGCGAAATATTCAACAAGACGGCCTGAGGTTTACCATTCGGCGTGACACGGTTCACGCGTCACCTCGGCCAACGAGCATGCGATAATTTCAATCAGAAGGTAAATTTGGCCGCCAATCCCTTTGACATTACAGGCGCTGCATGTAAGCGTATAGCACCCGATCCCGAGTGTAGGGCGGGGTCCTTTCCGTTGTTCATGAGCCGGTTGCCGCGAAGTATACCGTCCAATGTGTACGGCAGCTGCGTGAATTAAGAGCGCCCGAAAACAAGCGCCAAGTCACGAACTCAGCGGATTGGATTGGAGGAAACTTATCGGAGGGTTACATGCGCCTCAAGGCAACGGTCGCACTAGCGTGCGCCTCTATCGTCGCTCTACCTGTGGCTGACAGCTTCGCGCAAAAGCGCGTTCGCTGGAAACTGCAGAGCACCTGGGGTGCCCAGGTCCCCGTGCTCGGCACATCGGGTGTTGCGTTCACTAAAAACATCGACACGATCACCGAAGGCAAGTTCAAGATCCGCTTCGAAGAGCCTGGTGCTCTGGTGCCGGCACTTGAGTGCTTCGACGCTGCTTCGAAGGGCTCGGTTGAATCCTGCTGGACGACGCCTGGTTATCACACCGGGAAGCTCGGCAAGGCCGTTTCGTTCTTCACCGCCGTGCCTTTCGGCCCGCGCTTCGGCGAATTCCAGGCCTGGAAGCGCTACGGCAACGGCGACAAGCTGCGCGACGAACTCTACAAACCGCATGGTGTGATTGGGCTAGACAACCTCTGCATCTCGCCGGAAACGTCTGGCTGGTTCCGCAAGGAAATCCCGAACGTTGAAGCGATGAAGGGCATGAAGATGCGCTTCTTCGGTCTCGGCGCCCTTGTCATGCAGAAGCTCGGTGTTTCCACCCAGCTGCTGGCCGGTGCCGACATCTATCCTGCTCTCGAAAAGGGCGTGATCGATGCGACCGAGTTCTCGATGCCGATCACCGACATCAAGTATGGCTTCCACCAGATCGCGAAGTTCAACTACTTCCCCGGCTGGCACCAGCAGGTTTCGTGCTCTGAGATGCTGATGAACCGCAAGGCTTATGAGGCGCTCCCGAAGGGCTACCAGAAGCTCATCGAAGTGACCCTTGGTGACCAGGTCACGAAGACCATTGCCGAAACCGAAGCGACCAACCCGCCGGCTCTGAACAAGATGCAGGCTGAGAACGGCGTCACGGTCAAGCGCTGGCCGGACTCTGAACTGGCCAAGTTCGAAGCCGCCTGGAACGAAGTCGTCAAAGAAGAATCGGCAGCAGATCCGGTCTTCAAGAAGATCGCCGACGACTACCTGAAGTTCCGCAAGGAATACAAGGTCTGGGGTGAAGCTCAGGCTATGAACGCAACCTACCTGAAGTAAGTTGCACAAGGCCCTGAAGGCACCGCTCTGATCGAGCGGTGCCTTTGCCTGTCAGTCGCGGCTGTCGACACACCCTACGTGATGCGCGCAGCCGGAACCTGATGATGACAACTCCGCGAACTTTCAGCTCCGCCCGGAAGGGCAAATAGCTCAAGGGTTTCCAAACAAATGGCAGACTTGCAGCGCGCGCCTGAGCAGGCCGCGGGTCGTGGATGGACCTTAACGATCATTTCGGTCGTCGTGCTCCTGGCGATAGCGGTACTCGTCGGTTACGTCTCCTCACTGGATGCAGACGGCAAGGAAGAGTTCTTCTACAAGGCTCAGGAATATCTGCCGATTTTCATGTTCACATCGCTGGCAATGCTGCTGTTCACCGGCTTTCCCGTGGCCTTCATCCTTGGTGGACTGGCTATAGCCTTTGGTCTGATCGGCTTCTTTATGGAGTCGTTCCGGCTGATTGAATTCTTCAACTTCCTGCCCCGCATCTGGGGCGGTGCAGCTGAGAACCTCGTGCTTGTCGCGGTACCCGCATTCGTCTTCATGGGCGTCATGATGGAGCGCAGCGGGATTGCCAATGACCTGCTTTACTGCGTGCAGGTTCTCTTGAAGCGTGTGCCTGGTGCACTGGCCCTTGCCGTCACCATCATGGGCACCATTCTGGCTGCGATGACAGGCATTATCGGCGCCTCGGTCACCATGATGACCGCCCTGGCACTGCCGACCATGATGCGCCAAGGCTATAGTCATGCACTCTCTTGTGGTGTGATCGCAGCGTCCGGCACACTCGGCATTCTTATTCCACCGAGTATCATGCTGATCATCATGGCCGATCTGCTTGCGATCTCGGTCGGCGATGTGTTCATGGGCGCGATTGTGCCCGGTCTAGGCCTGTCGCTGCTCTATCTCATCTTCGTTACGACAATCGCTGGGCTCAAACCCTCGCTGGCACCTCCGCTCGATGCCGAAGCATTGACCGTGCCGAAGGGCGAGATGATGCCGCTGCTGATCAGAAGCTTCTTCCCACCGGTGTTCCTAATCTCGCTCATCAAGGGTTCGATCCTGCTCGGCTGGGCGACACCCTCGGAAGCGGGCTCGGTCGGCGCCTTCGGTGCCATGTTGCTGGCTCTTTTTGCCGGCCGCCTGAACCTCAAGGTTCTCGAAAGCGTGTGCCATGCGTCGGCCCGCACGATTGCGATGATCTTCTTCATCATCGTCAGTGCCACCTGCTTTGCTTATGTCTACCGGTCGCTCGGTGGTGATGAAATCGTCGAGCACCTGATCCATAGCGCCGGTCTCGACTCCTGGGGCTTCCTGTTCCTGTTGATGGGCATCGCCTTCATCCTCGGCTTCTTCCTCGATTGGATCGAAATCACGCTGATCGTGCTGCCCGTCTTCGCGCCGATGGTCGCCGGCCTCGACTTCGGCGATCACGTCGCCAAGGAAGACGTACTCATCTGGTTCACCGTCCTGATGGCGATCAACCTGCAGACGTCGTTCCTGACGCCGCCATTCGGGTTCGCGCTGTTCTACCTTAAGGGCATCGCACCAAAGGAAATCAGGATTCAGTCGGTCTATGTTGGGATCATTCCGTTCGTGCTGTTGCAGCTCGTCGCCCTGATCCTGGTCATCAACTACCCGCAACTCGCGTTGTGGCTCGTGCACATCGACTAATCCGGAACGAGCGATTGACACCGCCGAACACGGCGACACGAAATGGAGATTTCGAACATGTCGGAGCAGACCGCCGGCGAAGAAGTCAGACACTACACCAAGGCCGATATGCCGACGACGTTGCGGATTGGCGAAAGGCTGCGCGGATTCGTCGATTGGATGGGACGCGGTGCATCCTGGCTGATCCTCCCGCTCGTTCTGATAACGTGTTGGGACGTGATCGCCCGAAAACTGCAGATACGTGGCGAAAACGACGAGCTGATCTTTGGCTTGCAGTACTTCCTTGTGAACAATGTCAGCGAATTCTTCGGTTCGACATTGCTGCAGGAACTGGAGTGGCACTTTCACACCGGCCTGTTCGCGCTCGTGCTTGCCTACGGCTATGTCTGGAATACACACGTTCGCGTCGACCTCGTGCGCGAGAACCTGCATTTCCGCAAGAAAGCCTGGATCGAGTTGATCGGTGTCACAGTGTTCCTCGTGCCGTTCACCTGCATCCTCATCTATTTTGCTACCGACTATGCGATTACGTCCTACCTGCAGAACGAGATCTCGGCTTCGACGGTCGGGCTGACAAACCGCTGGATCATCAAGACGGTGCTGGTCGTCGGCCTGGTGCTGGTGCTCTTTGCCGGGCTTGCTGCCTGGCTTCAGGTCTGGACGGCACTCTTCGGTGAGCCCAACCGGCGCTTCAACATGATGACGCTTGAGTGGCCGGAAGAAGAAGGCACGATGATCGAAGGCAAGAAGCGCATCGAACTCGACGATCACGAGGCGACAATTCCGGTCGGCACCCCGGGTTCGAACGAGAAAGAAAAGGCTTCCTGAACGCCGCTTTTGGTTCAGGTCAATCCGTAACAAGCGGACGGGGGCGGGCGGCGATGTGCAGCCCGCCTTTTGCGTTGGAGGCAAAGCCATGGCGCTAGACTGGGAACGCATGTTCAAGCGCTACGTGTTCGATGAGGCACGCACGCCCCACTTCGTTCGCGTCAACAAGTTAACCCGCACCCAGGCGCATTACGAGATCCTGTTTTACACCTTGCTGGTCGTGCCGGTGAGCCTATTGCTCGGCATCATTTCGCTTTCCGGCAAGCTGCCGCACGGCGACCTGCCACTGGTTGCCTTCTATGCGCTGGCAGTTGCCTGGGCGACGGGCGTGTTCGCCTGGACCAAGAACCAGATCGCCGGCACGTTCAGCGCCACTTTGCCGATTGCCCTGCTCATCTACTTCGCAACCTTCGGGTTTCCCGTGAACATGACGACCGGAGACCGCACGATTTGTGCGCTGGTCGTAGTTGCCTGGGCGGCATACAACTGGCGCATGGTACGGATTGCGGCAGCGTTCCCCGACATGATCGATCCGCCGGATGGACCCAAGCCACGCCCGCGCCGCGCACCGCAGGATTTCTACAAATAGACGGCTTTGCCGTGCGAGGAGGCAGACATTGCACTCCGACAATCGAGACAAGATGACACTCGAGCAGTTCGGAGCCTGGTCCCGGGCGAGCTATCCCTGGCACCGCGTCGCCTTCATTGCCTTCAATGTCATCGTGACCGCCATTAACGTTGCGACCGGACCGCCCTGGTGGGGGCTCTGGCCGCTGGTCATCACGGGCGCGTTGTTCACACTGCACTATCTCGTCTACAAAACGTCGCTGGTCGATGATGAATGGGTCGAAGATCGAGCGACCGATCTTTACGATCGCAGCTACGACCAGGGCCACATCGACAGTATTGCCGGCCGTCACGGCCTCGAGACGCCGATCGACCGCCACGAGCGAGCCATCCGCGAGAACACCGGCAAGCGCACATCGGACCAACCAGGCGACGATCCGGCACGCCGCCAAGAACAGGAATGACGCCGGCCGCCGTTTTCAGTATTGATCGATCGAGCCGCGCTTGATTGAGCCCCTGTCTGCCTATCTGAAAATGGACACCCCGATGAGCGACACCGCGAATACCGACCCAATCGTCATTGCAGCCGGCGCCCGCACGCCCATGGGCGGCTTTCAGGGCGCCCTGCGGTTGGCCACCGCCTCGATGCTCGGCGCCGAGGCCGTTCGCTCAGCGCTCGCCAAAGCGAACGTCAAGGGCGAGGAAGTCGATGACCTGCTAATGGGCTGCGTGCTGCCCGCCGGCCAGGGCCAGGCACCGGCCCGGCAGGCCGCTTTCGGCGCCGGCCTGCCTGAAAGCGTGCCGTGCACGACCGTCAACAAGATGTGCGGCTCCGGCATGAAGACCGCCATGATGGCCTTTGACGCCCTGCATGCGCGGCCTGACGACATCATCGTTGCCGCCGGCATGGAGAGCATGACCAACGCGCCCTACCTGCTGCCCAAGATGCGCGGCGGCCAGCGCCTTGGCCACACCGAGGTTATGGATCACATGTTCCTCGACGGCCTCGAGGATGCCTACGAGAAGGGCCGCCTGATGGGCACCTTCGCTGAGGACACCGCTCGCCACTACCAATTCACGCGCGAGGCCCAGGACAGCTATGCCATAGAGAGCCTGCGCCGCGCCAAGGCTGCCAACGAAGACGGCACCTTTGCGGCCGAAATCACACCGGTTACGATGAAATCGCGCAAGGGCGAGCAGGTGGTCGATCGCGACGAGCAGCCGTTCACCGCTGATCCGGACAAGATCCCGACATTGAGACCGGCGTTTGCCAAGGACGGCACGGTGACGGCGGCCAATTCGAGCTCGATTTCGGATGGTGCTGCAGCCCTCGTCCTGATGCGTGCCAGCCAGGCGGAAAAGCGCGGGCTCAAGCCGCTTGCCAGGATCGTTGGCACTGCCAGTCACGCACGCGAACCGCGCTGGTTCACCACGGCGCCGATTGGTGCGATTGAGAACGTGCTTGCCATGGCTGGCTGGTCGGCAGGCGATGTCGACCTCTACGAGATTAACGAAGCCTTTGCCGTGGTCACCATGGTAGCGATGCGCGAACTCGACCTGCCGCACGACAAGGTCAACGTCCACGGCGGCGCCTGTGCGCTCGGCCACCCGATCGGCGCATCCGGCACCCGCATTGTTCTCACACTGCTGACGGCGCTGGAAAAATACGGACAGAACAAGGGTGTCGCCTCTCTGTGCATCGGCGGCGGCGAGGCGACGGCGGTCGCCGTTGAGCGCATGCAGTAAGACTGGCAGCTGTTTTCCTGATGACCTGAAGACCCCGCGCGCGGCTGCGGCATCCAGTGCCACGCGCGGGAGGTGGATCGAGACCATGTTTCACGCGCTGTCAAAGATCGTTTACATGGTCATTGCGCCGTCGAATTTCTGTCTGCTGGTGCTCGCGGCAGGGCTCGTGTTGTGGTGGCGCGGCCGACACGAGCGTCTGGCCCGTTGGCTGGTCACTGCCGGCTTTGCGTTATTGCTGGTCTTCGCATTCTCGCCATTCGGCAAGTGGGTGATGTTCCCGCTGGAAGAGCGCTTTGCCCGGGTCGCCGCGCCGCCAAGCGATGCGGTAACGCACATCATCCTGCTCGGCGGCTTCGAGAACGCAGCGCTTGCCCGCTGGCGGCAGACGATCGTCACCAATGCGTCCGCCGAACGCCTGCTTGCCATCCCAGCTCTGGCCCGGCGCTATCCGCAAGCCAGGATCATCTTTTCCGGAGGACACGGCTGGCTGCTCGGCGAGCAGGGTCACGCCGGCAACCAGATCATCGATTATCTGGTACAAACCGGCGTCGAACGATCCCGGCTGATCGTCGAGGGGCGCTCGCGCAACACCTGGCAAAACGCAAAGTTCAGCCTCGAGGCGCTCGGTGGTGATACTTTGCGCTGCCCGTGCGGCTTCCTGCTGGTGACTTCGTCGTGGCACATGCCGCGGGCGATGGGCGTATTCCGCAAGGCAGGTTTCGAAGGCCCAGGCCGCCGTCTCTATGCCTGGCCGAATGATTACCGCACGCACGGCGGCGACGGCTATTGGCTGCCGTTCGCCTGGACCTACGACGGCTTGCGCCAAACCGATATTGCGGTCAAGGAATGGATCGGACTGCTCGCCTACCGGCTGACGGGTCGGCTCACGGAACTCTGGCCGGGGCCCAAGGCGAAGGCATACTGACAATGGCGGCTGCGCAAAGGAGCCGAAATGAGGAGACCCCGATGCCCCAGAACATCACGCTCAGCGCCAAAGCCCTGGTCGATGCCGCCAAAGCCGCCATCACCGAATACTCGGTCGAGGAGGCCAAGGAACTGCGCACCCGGGATGATGTCGTGATGATCGACATTCGCGACCCCCGAGAGCTTGCCCGCGATGGGCGCATGCCGGGTGCCTTTCACTGTCCGCGCGGGATGCTTGAATTCTGGGTCTGCCCCGGTAGTCCCTATCACAAGCCGGTATTTGCCGAAGACAAGACCTTCGTCTTCTTCTGCGCCGGCGGGCTGCGCTCGGCACTGGCTGCAAAAGCCGCCCAGGACATGGGACTGAAGCCTGTGGCCCATATGCTCGGCGGCTTCGGTGCCTGGAAGAAAGCAGACGGTGAAATCGAGTTGGAGGCTCCGAGGAAATAGCCTGGGCGGCAGCCGAATACGGAATATTGCGCCATGAAACTATGACCCGGCACTGAAATCACACTATAGTCGGGCCAAAGGCTGTGGTCATGCGGGCCAGCAAGGAGCGAGATGTTCGTGAGTGGTTCACTCCAAAGCTGCCGACGATCTTTGAGGAGAGTTGGGTCATGAGGCGTGTTTTCAGTGCCGTTTTCCTGTTGCTCGCGGCGGCCGCGCCAGCCCATGCGAACGGCGCGATGACGTGCACGTTCCCGGCAGGCGTCGTCAAGACGTTCGAGGACGGCAAGTTCAAGGATGAGACGATGGCGGAACTGTCTTTCCGCATCGATGAGGTTGACCTGGCGCGCCAAACCGCAGCCCTGTTCACCAAGCAGGGCAAGGGCGAACTCAAGATCGTCCGTGCGATTGGCGCGAACCACTACCTCGAAGTCGTCACCGAAGGCTTCCTCAACATCACGACGATCTACGACGCAGCCGGCCCGGGCGCGCCGATGCCAGCCGTGCATTCACGCCATTTCGGACTGTTCGGCACGCCTTTCGTGTCGCAGTACCACGGCACCTGCCGGGAAAATTAGCTCCTGGCCAGATGTTCGACCCAGAATACTTGCAGCGTCACCTTCCACGAGGCCCTACACATGGCGAAATCGCCACGAGCCACGCGTTCGCGCGGTCGCCAGCGCAGTGCCGGCGAAGGCAATCCGAGCCAATCGGCTGCTGCCAAACGCGCGCCAAAAGCCGCTGGCCCTGCCAGCAGCAAGCGCCGTGCAGGGCCGCAGCCGAAACGCCGGGACGTGACCAAAACCGCCGAAGCTGGGTCGCCACGGGAAGCTGCTGGCAATAGGCCACCGCCCAAGAGACGTCAGGGACATCACGTCCCCCCGGCCGGCGCACCCACGACCCGCATGCGCATCGCCAAGGCAATGGCCAGGGCCGGGCTTTGCTCACGACGCGATGCCGAACGCTGGATCGCGAACGGCCGGGTTACCGTCAACGGGACAACAATCACCTCACCCGCACTCGACGTCGGGCCGGATGACAAAATCAAGGTTGACGGCGCATCATTGCCGGCCGCTGAACCAACCCGGCTCTGGCGTTACGCCAAACCGAAGGGAATGGTCACCACCCATCGTGATCCTGAAGGCCGCGCAACCGTGTTCGAGAGTTTGCCCGACGACATGCCGCGTGTGATGTCGGTCGGCCGGCTCGATTACAATACCGAAGGGCTTTTGTTGCTCACCAACAGCGGTGAACTGGCGCGTTACCTCGAGCTGCCGTCCACCGGATGGCTCCGCCGCTACCGTGTGCGCGCGCACGGTTCGGTTTCGCAAGCTGATCTCGATGCCTTGCAGGACGGTCTGACAATCGAGGGCGTTCGCTATGGGCCGATCGAAGCGACACTCGACAGCCAACAAGGCGCCAACGTGTGGCTGACGCTAGGGCTGCGTGAAGGTAAGAACCGAGAGGTCCGCCGCATCCTGGCGCATATGGGCCTTGCGGTGAACCGCCTGATAAGGGTCTCGTTCGGCCCCTTCCAATTGCTCGACCTCAAGCCCGGCGAGGTTGCACTCGTGCGCCAGCGCATACTGGCCGATCGACTAGGACCCCATCTTGCCGAGCGTTTCGGCCTGGCGGGCGGGCAGGATGACGTCGACAACGAGCAGAGCGCTCCGGGCAAACGCCCAAAACCCGGCGCGGGTCGCCGGCAGCGACCGCATAAGACGCGGGATGCGAAGCGCCCAGCGCGGCAATCGGGATCGCGCGCGCCCAAGGGAGGCCGGGATGCGCATCGTCAGCGGTAAGCTCAAAGGGCGTGCCCTGGCAACACCGAGTGACCTCAAAGTGCGCCCAACGTCGGATCGCGTACGCGAGGCGCTATTCAATATCCTAGCACACGGCATCGACGACTTTTCCCTTGAGGGGGCAGCGGTTCTCGACTTGTTTGCCGGCACCGGCGCGCTCGGCATCGAGGCGCTGTCGCGCGATGCTGAACGTTGTATATTCGTCGAACATGATCCGGCCGCCCGCGCGCTGATCCAGGAAAACATCGCTAATTTCGGGCTTGGAGGCAGAGCGACGGTTTTCAGACGGAGCGCTTTGGACCTCGGTTCAGCCAATCAGCCCTGCTCCATCGGGCTGGTCTTCGCCGACCCGCCCTACGGCCAAGGCCTCGGCGAACAGGCGATTGCCGCCGCGATAACCGATAACTGGCTCCGCGACGGTGCGATCATCGTCATCGAGGAGCAGGCAGCAGCCACGATCAACTGGCCGGCAAGCTGCGAGCCGATCGATCAGCGCACTTACGGCGCGACGCAGATCGCTGTCGCACGCTTTCTGCTGGCACAATAGTATTGCCGGTTTGAGTGCAATACTCGCACTGCACCGCGGCCAAACCCTCCGACATGTGACCATATGGTTACAAGCCGTGATCAATGTGCCCGTGCCAGGCGAAGCGCTATCGTACTTGTCCCCGGGCACGATTATCCTCTGCATCGAAATTATAAGCGGCTTGGGCGGTTAGGAACGGTTGCAAACGAGGTATTTCAACTGCCGCTGTTCGATTAAGAGTGTCCCTTGGAGAGACGGAACATGACTGCATTTCGCTTCAAGCAACTGGTCGCGGTAGCGAGCGGCGTTGCGGTGATCAGCGCGGCGAGCCTGCCGGCAGTAGCCGGCGGCCTGGCAATTCGCGAGCAATCGGCACTCTTTCAGGGCAGTTCGTTCGCCGGCAGTGCGGCTGGTGGCGGCATCAGTTCGTCGTTCTGGAATTCAGCGGCAATCTCAGAGTTCGAAGGCACCTTCCAGTCGGAAAGTCACGGCGCGCTCATTCTCGGTCGAACCACACTGACTGCCGATCCGACGTCGCCGACCAACGCTTTCGGCGGTGGCAACGAAGCCGAACTGAATGACCCGGCACTCGTTGCTGCCAGCTATTATGCTTATCACCTAAGCCGGGATCTGACGGTCGGCCTGGCGATCAACGCGCCGTTCGGCCTCTCGAACCATGCCGGGCCTGAGACCTGGCAGGGCCGTGTGCATCACCGCTCGGGCAATCTCTTCACCATGAACGCCAACCCGATGGTGTCCTATCAGGTTGCACCGGGTGTACGTGTCGGTGTCGGCGCTCAGGTGCAGTACGCAAAGCTGCTGTTCAAGACCAAGGCATCGCCACTACTCACCAACAACTCAGTCCTTGACGGTGATGATATCGGCTTCGGCTTTACCGCCGGCGTCTTGTTGCAACCGTCGAAAGACACCAGCATTGGTCTCGGCTTCCGTTCCTCGGTATCACACACACTTGAAGGCGACGCCTTCGTCGCGGCCGCACCTGCCCTTGGCCGCTCTGGTTTCGAACTTGGCCTCGACACGCCGGACATGGTGACTTTGAGCGTCAGCCAAAAAGTCTCGGATCGGCTGCGCGCCATGGCAACGGTCGAATGGACGAACTGGTCGCGTCTGGATGTTCACCCTGTGGTGACGACCACCGGCCCCGGCGTCGGTGGTGCACCGCCTGGCACGACAATCGCTGTATTCGATTTCCAATATGACGACGGCTGGTTCTTCTCGGTCGGTGGTGAATACGATTACAGCCCTCACCTGACGTTGCGTTCAGGCGTCGCTTATGAAATTTCACCGGTGCAGAACGCCAGCCAGCGCCTCCTGCAGGTGCCCGACAGCAACCGTATATGGTTGAGTGTCGGGGCCACGTACCAGGTCAGCGACAAGCTCGCTGTTGATTTTGGCTATAGCCACATCTTCTTCGAGAATGGCCGCATCAACCGTCTGCCAGCGACGACCAACCCGCTATTGCAGGTACCGTTTGTCGGCGAGGCTGACGCAACGACCGACATCATTGCGGCAAGCTTCAAGTACAAGTGGTAGACGACACTTTCGGGTGTTGCGCCGGCATCATCTCTCTCGAAACGGTCGCCCATGGGGCGGCCGTTTTGCTTGTGGGCCGGCCGGTTGGGCGCGGCACCCTATTCAGGAAACAACAACTCGTGCAGTATCGATCGCTCCTCGAACAAATTGATGCCCATAACCGACTTGGCACAGTACAGCACGGTGATCACAAAGAACGTCAGGCCCGCACTGATCAAGGCCAGCAAAAAGGCGTACGAGAACGTGCCCTCAATCGGTTTCTTCTTTGACGGCTCGTCGCCTTCTGTTTCGCCCCGCCGCTCCCCGCCGGCAATCAGTGCCATGTAGGCCCGCCGCCCGAACAGGTTGAACGTCCGGCGCAGGTCGAGGCCGTGCTTGGCATCACGAGCGCCGGTTGCAGTCTCGAGTTCGTAGAGCTGAGCGACCGTCAGGCTGTCGCGAACATCCTGCGGCAGCTGGGAAAGCAGTGCGCTCAGTTGGGGATTGGCGCCGGCTTCGAGACAATGGCGAACGGGCTCATGTCTCGCAAACCAAAGACCGTCACCCGCCGCGCCAGAATCCGGTTCCTGGCGCTGGCGCACGCCGCCACGCCGATCCATTCCAAGCCAAAAGACGGCAAAACAGCGCCGGCGCCATAGGCAGCCGGTCCACTTCAAATCAACCAGATGCAGGCGCTTGACGAGCGTCAGGCGGTAGAGAGCTTCGAGTTGGTTCGGCGTGAACACGTCGTGCGCCCTGGGTGGCAGACGCATAATGACGCCATTGGCCGGCACGAAACTGAAATGAGCGGGCCGCGCCTGCCCGCGATTCTGCACGTCCAGCGCGACGGCGGGCTCATTTCTCGAATCCAGTGAAATGGGTGTGCTCATGACCAATCTACATTGCGAGAATCATCGGTGCTGAGCGCAATGTGGTGCATGAGTCCCTATGAAGCCTTGAGACGGCAGACGGAATTTTAGGCAAACTGACCCAAGCCGCCAGGTTTCGGCTGCATGATGTTCATCTTACTTACCAGAGCATCAACCGATTGGATCGCATCTGGCCGAAAGTTGCTCGGTCTTAAAGCGTGTCGCACTTAATTGAATTCACCGTCCAAGGTCGCGAACGCGACCCGGCGCTGAGCGCCCGCCCCCGCGGAGGCCCGACCGCAGGGAGGAATAGCCGTGAGCACAGACAACGCCAAAGCGCGGTGCATTTCATGCAACACGCTTTAGGCACGAAGCGCTAAACCTCGGCGAGCGTGGCCAAGCGCGGGTTCTCAGCAAAAATGTCGTAGTGCCGTTCGAGTGTGTCGAGGAAAGTCGCGACCAGATCGGCAAGCGGGCCCAGTTCGATAACGCCGGCGATAAGGAACCCATCAGAAGCGGAAAGCTCACCGACGGGACCCGTAATGGATCCCTCTTCATCCGAGATGATGCCGCGCGAACGCAGGTAGGCCAGCGCGTCGCGGCCATTCTCGAAATCGCCCGCCGTTCTGTCGATAACCTCGCGAACGGCTTCGTCCAATGCAGCCGTGCCGGAAACAAACAATCCGCCGAGCATCGCAAAACGCTTGTCGTCGCCCACCATTTTGCGGGTCAGTTCGCGGGCGCGCTGCACGCGCAGAATGGCGGCAAACTCGTAGCGTTTAAGATCGCGCACGAAGCTCCTGAGCGAAATCTCTTCACTGTCGAGGCGCCGACCGCCCGGGCTTGCCGCCGTGACGCGGCATGCCGCCAAGTCCTCCGCCGCGGCAAGGATCATGTCGAGATGTTCGGCCAATAAGGCGACGGGACTGTCAAGTGGAACCGGTTGTACGGTCATCACGCACTCCGTAAGCAAATCGGGTGACGGACAACGCAACAACTCATGCTCGCGAGAAAAAAAGCTAGTTGATTCGACCAAGACGGATCACCTGCTAACAGTGCTTTCCCACGCAACAATCTTGTCGCCTTCAACAAACCAACCACCCGCCCTTGGTTGTTCATATCGGCTCCATCGTATTATGTAGGCACCATCAACTGATCGATACTCTTCGGCTAACAACCCCGGAACTTGCTCAAGACAGCTCCAAAGCAAGCGTTTATTCATGTCAAATTCGAGCACGCTCTTTCCGCTGGATGGATCAGTTTTTCTTCGATCAGATTGGCGTAGCTTCTCTATTCCTTCCAGAATGTCTGGGGGAATTGTACGTGCAGAAGTAACCTCGACCCATTCGCAACGAATCGCCGCAGCTTCACGACTCACTTGGCACTTTTGCGCCAAGTCAACAGCATCCTTGCTCTGCTGAACAACGACTCGCGGCATTAGCAATGCCGAAGCAAACTGATCAGCCTCGCGCTCGCTTTGATCAGCGAGCTTATAGTGCTCTCGCTTGCGGCTAGCCCCCGTCATTCGAGCCTTTGGCGTGGCGTGATCTGAATGCAAGACAGCGTGGCCAACCTCATGAGCAAGTGTCATACGATGGCGAGGGTTTCCTTGGGAGCAACCAGTCCAAACCGAGCTCTTCACAAGAATTTCGCGCTCGCGAAAGTCCGTGAGCGCATCCGAGCCAAGGTTTTCGTCTGGCACGATAACTAATTTAAAGCCAGCAATCGGTGATGATCGAACCGCGATTCCTTTATCGATTGCCGCAAGAATATCTAAGGGCATCTTGCCCAAAAGATTCATCTCCAGGAGAAACTGATAAGCAGCTCTTTCAACAGCTTCCCTACTATACTTATGCACTGTTCTCTCCAACCCTCGATTTTATCGCCCTTATGGGTTTAACATGAAGCGACAGTTGCTAAGCCCGATAGCAATAAGGCTACCGGGCAACGTAAACTTGAGCTCAGGAACAGCCACTGGTACCACCGCAGGTGTCGCACTTGAGGCAGGTGCCGTTGCGCACCAGCGTGAAGTTGCCGCATTCGCCGCACGCTTCACCCTCGTAGCCCTTGATGCGCGCTTCCGCGATGCGCTCGAGGGCAGGATCGGGCTTGAGAGCCAGGTTGCCGTGTACGGCCGGCATCGTCGCCTCGATCGTTTCGCTGACCGAGACGGCAAAGCCTGTCGTGTCGTTGGCCGAGAAGGCCGCCGTCACGTCATGCTGCATGCTGGCCACGGCTGCGCCTGCGGCACCGTCTCCACCCTGGCTTGCGCCGCCGCCAATGCGCCCGATCAGAGCGCCTCGCGTAAAGCCGTGCGAAATGATCTGCGGCACCACGGATGGTGTCTCATCTTCACCGAGGCCGACGGCGGTTGCCGACATCTCACCCGGATCGACGTGAGCCAGGTCGTTGCGCCCGAGATAGGACACAGCCAGTTCGCGGAAGATGTAGTCGAGGACGCTGGTCGCGTTCTTGATCGTATCGTTACCCTGCACGAGGCCGGCCGGCTCGAAGCGCGTGAAGGTGAAGGCATCGACGTATTCCTCGAGCGGCACGCCGTACTGCAGGCCGAGCGAGATGGCGATCGCGAAGTTGTTCATCAACGAGCGGAAGGCGGCACCCTCCTTGTGCATGTCGATGAAGATTTCGCCAATGCGGCCGTCCTCGTATTCGCCGGTCGTCAGATAGACCTTGTGGCCGCCAACAACCGCCTTCTGGGTGTAGCCCTTGCGCCGGCCCGGCATCCGCTCGCGGCCACGCGCAACGAGCTTCTCGACGATGCGCTCAGCCGTGATGGTCGCGCGCGCCGAGGCCGGCTTTTCAGCAAGGGCTGCCTCTGGCGTGCTCAGTTCGCCATCGTCTTCGTCGATGCCGTCGCTCAGCAATTGGGCGTTGAGCGGTTGAGAGAGCTTCGATCCGTCCCGGTAGAGCGCGTTGGCCTTGAGGCCCTTGCGCCAGGAGCGCAGGTAGGCCGACTTGCAATCCTCCACGCTCGCCGCGTTCGGCATGTTGATGGTTTTCGATATCGCACCGGAGATAAACGGCTGGCTGGCGGCCATCATGTCGATGTGGCTGTTGACCGACAGGTAGCGCTTGCCGATGCGCCCGCAGGGGCTGGCGCAATCGAAGATTGGCAGGTGCTCCGGTTTGACGTGCGGCGCGCCCTCGAGCGTCATGGCACCGCAGACATGGACGTTGGCTGCTTCGATCTCGCGCTTGGAAAACCCGAGATGGCCGAGCAGGTCGAGGTCCGGATCGTCGAGTTGCTCAGGCGTCACGCCCAACCCGTCGATCAGAAAGGCATCGCCAAGACTGAAGCGGTTGAACACGAACTTGATGTCAAAGGCGGACTTGAGCGAGCCTTCGATGGTCTCGATGATCTCGTCTGTGAAGCCCTTGGCTTTGAGGGCTGCATGATTGATCGCCGGCGCCTTGGCAAGCGAACCGTGACCAACTGCGTAGGCTTCGATTTCGGCGATCTCGGCAGCGCTGTAACCGAGCTTCTTGAGTGCTGCCGGCACACCGCGGTTGATGATCTTGAAATAACCGCCGCCGGCCAGCTTCTTGAATTTGACCAGCGCGAAATCCGGCTCGATACCAGTCGTATCACAGTCCATCACGAGACCGATCGTGCCGGTCGGTGCAATCACGGTTGCCTGAGCGTTGCGGTAGCCGAACTGCTGGCCGAGTTCGATCGCCTTGTCCCAGGCCCGCGTTGCCGATGAGATCAGGCGGCGGTCGGGGCAGTTTCGGTGATCGAGCGGCACCGGCGGTGTGGCAAGCGCCTCGTAACCCGTGGCTTCACCATAGGCTGCCCGGCGGTGATTGCGGATCACACGCAGCATATCGCCGGCGTTATCCGGATACCCCGGGAAGGCACCGAGTTCCCTGGCCATTTCCGCCGAGGTTGCATAGGCGGTGCCCGTCATGATCGCGCTGATCGCCCCGCAGATCGCGCGGCCTTCGCTTGAGTCGTAGGAGAGACCGGACGCCATCAGCAGGCCGCCGATGTTCGCGAAGCCGAGGCCGAGTGTGCGATAGCGATAGGAAAGCTCGGCAATCTGCCTGCTCGGGAACTGCGCCATCAGCACCGAGATCTCGAGGACGATCGTCCAGAGCCGGCAGGCGTGCTCGAAGGATTCGACGTCGAAGGTTGCATCATCACGCTGAAACTGCATCAGGTTCAGCGAGGCCAGATTGCAGGCCGTATCATCGAGGAACATGTACTCCGAGCATGGGTTCGAGGCCCGGATCGGCCCGCTCTTCGGACAGGTGTGCCAGTCGTTGATGGTGGTGTGGAACTGGATGCCGGGATCGGCCGAGGCCCAGGCGGCATAGCCGATGTCGTCCCACAGCGCCCGGGCATTGACCGTCTTGATCGTCTGGCCGGTCGTCCGCGAGTGGAGCTGCCAGTCGCCCTCAGCCTCGACGGCTTCGAGAAAGGCATCCGTCACCCTGACCGAGTTGTTGGAGTTCTGCCCGGAAACGGTGAGATAAGCCTCCGAATCCCAGTCCGTGTCGTAGGTGTCGAACTGGATCTCGGTGTAACCCTGGCGAGCGAACTGGATGATGCGCTGGATGTAGTTGTCCGGCACGTGATCGCGGCGCGCTTCCTTGATTGCGCGGCGCAATGCAGGGTTCTTCTTAGCGTCAAAGCAGTCGTCGCCTTCGGCCTCACAATTGACGCAGGCTTTCATCACTGCCTTGAGGCGCTTCTGACAGATCAGCGAACCGGTGACCAGGGCTGCAACCTTCTGCTCTTCCCTGACCTTCCAGTTGATGTATTCCTCGATATCCGGGTGATCGACGTCGACCACGACCATCTTGGCAGCGCGCCGTGTCGTGCCGCCCGATTTGATCGCACCGGCTGCCCGGTCACCGATCTTAAGGAAGCTCATCAAGCCGGAAGACCGTCCGCCACCCGACAGGCGCTCGTTGGCACCGCGCACCTTCGAGAAGTTGGTGCCGGTACCGGAGCCGTATTTGAACAGGCGCGCCTCGCGTACCCACAGGTCCATGATGCCGTTTTCATTGACCAGGTCGTCCTCGATCGACTGGATGAAGCAGGCATGCGGCTGGGGATGCTCGTACGCCGATGAGGAGGCGGTGAGTTTGCCGGTCTCGTGGTCGACGTAGAAGTGGCCCTGGCCCGGCCCGTCGATGCCATAGGCCCAATGCAGGCCGGTGTTGAACCACTGCGGCGAGTTCGGGGCGCCGAACTGCATGGCAAGCATGTAGCGATGTTCGTCATAGAACGCACGGGCGTCTTCCTCGCTGGAGAAATAACCACCCTTCCAACCCCAGTAGGTCCAGGTGCCGGCCAGGCGATCGAACACCTGGCGCGAGTCGGTCTCGCCGCCGAAGCGATCTGAAGCCGGCATTTGGCCAAGCATCGCCTCATCGCCGACAGAGCGCCACAACCAGGCCGGTACGGTGTTCTCCTCAACGCGTTTCAGGCAGGCCGGCACACCCGCCTTGCGGAAATACTTCTGGGCGATGATGTCGGCTGCCACCTGGCTCCAGTGCGCCGGAACTTCGAAATCCTTGAGCTGGAAGACAATCGAGCCGTCAGGATTGCGGATTTCGCTGGTCGCGGTACGAAACGCAATCTTGTCATAGGGAGATTTGCCAGCTTCGGTGAAGCGCCGGATGATTTGCATGTGGTATTGCCTGCCGTTCGGTTCTGGCGCCTGACGCAGCACGAATTTGGGCGCATTCTGGTTTTGCCGCCGCACCCGTCGCTTGCCTGCCGGGGGCGAAGGCAGGCGAGCCGGATAACGTCGATGTTTTGATTGTCGAAAACGCACGACCACCCGTCGGGAAAACCAAGCCGTAATCGGTTTGGTCCCGTTGCTACGCCTGCAGGCACCACCACGTACGGCGCCCATCTTCGTTTGCTACTTGAATTGGAGGCGGCCGGCTGATGCCTCTTACCGGCACCGGCGGCCAACCATTACGCTGAATCTCGATATGCGAAATTCTACGATTCGCAGCAGAACACCAAAGGGTTTGTATGTTGCGTCTGCTACGCCTACTAGATGTTGATTTGCTGTGGCCGAGCGGTTGAAAACCTGGTGATGTTGCGAGCATAACCCGCGTGATCGTCGAGTGTTTTCGGACGCTTTCGGCTTGGGGAAGGTCCGGCTCACAGCTTGCTCAAGCTAGGCCGATTCCGTTCTCATGGATGTGGCAAAGAAGCCGCGCCCGGCGAGGCTCTGGACACGCCTCGGTCGGCGCGCTAATGCAACCTCAGGAATTCAAGCGGTTTAGAGGCCCAATGAGCATTCTGAGCGAAATCTTCTGCTGGTGGGGCGGCAACACCTGGGGCACGCGCTGGACGATCCTGAAACAGGGTCGCGAGGTTGGCCGTGATGAGTTGGGCAATGTTTATTACGAGCAGCGCTCCGGTGTCGGCCCGCTCGGCAAACCCCGCCGCTGGGTGATTTACAAGAACCTATCCGAAGCCTCGCAGGTCCCGCCGGAGTGGCACGGCTGGTTGCACCACACCGTCGATGAATTGCCGGCCAACACAGAATACAAACCCCGGCCCTGGGAAAAGCCGCATCAGCCGAACCCGACCGGAAGCCCGGAGGCCTATCGGCCTTCAGGCTCAATCCTGACAGCGGCCAAACGGCCGGCTGCAACCGGCGACTATCAGGCCTGGCGACCTGAATAAGGCGATCGAATCTGCTAGGTCACTCCTCACGGAGATGCTGGACGGCCGTCGACATGTCACGGGCGCGCCTTCATTGACCGTTAGGTTATGGCCCGATTGCTCGAGCGAATGAAGCTTGCTCCTTTGGGCCGGCACAACAACCAATGGGTTTTCATCACGATCGATGCGTGCTGCCCGCAATACCATGATTTTCGCGCTCGGCGCCGCCATCTCCCTTGCCGGCGGCCACCTGCATGAAGCGCGCGGCCAGTCGGAACGGCGCATCGAGAACAAGCTTGCTGTCTTTTCCGCGCTTGACAAGGTCACGGCACGAATTTCGAAAATCGAAGTGCCCCTCAATGAAACCGTCAAGTTCGGTTCGCTTAAGGTGACGCCGCGCGTGTGCTATTCGCGCCCTGCAACCGAACGCCCCAAGACGACAAGCTTCGTCGAGGTCAACGAAGTGCAGCTTGATGGCAACGAGAAGCGGATCTTTTCCGGCTGGATGTTTGCAGAAAGCCCTGCGCTCAACGCGGTCGAGCATCCCGTTTTCGACGTCTGGCTGACCAACTGCAAGGGCGGCGAGCAACCGCCGCCGGCCCGTACGGCGACCTCGAGCAGCGTCAATGATCAACCGGCGACCAGAAGGCGACCCATACGCAGGCGCCGCGTACGTCGCTGATTACTCGTCACCGAAAAAAGTGGACCCTGCTATAGCGCGCCGGCACCGCGCACGATCTCGATGATCGTGTCGGGTGCCGCGACCGGATCGAGTGCCCCGAAGTTTGCGGGCACTTTGAGTGCTGCCGTCAGGCGCTGGTGGAAATCCGAGCGATCGATTTCTTCCGTGCCGAATTGTGCCAGGTGTTCGGTCAGGAACTGCGTGTCAAGAAGCATAAACCGGCCGTGGATCAGGCGGGCGCACAAATAGATGAAGGCAACCTTCGAGGCATCGGTCCGGGTCGAGAACATGCTCTCGCCGAAGAATGCCCCGCCCAGTGCAACGCCGTAGAGGCCGCCGACCAACCGACCCTCGTCATAGGCCTCGATCGTGTGGCAATGCCCTGATCGAAAGAGTTCACGGTAAAGTCCGCGAATGCGCGTGTTTATCCACGTCGTCTGGCGGCCGGGCCGCGGCGCTGCACAGCCGTCGATCACGGCGTCGAAATCATGATCGACCCGGATCTCGAATTGCGCCTGCCGGATGGTCCGGGCAAGGCGCCTTGGCAGGCGGACGCGATCAAGCGGCAGCGCACCGCGAAAATCCGGATCTATCCAATGGAGATGAGGATCATCAGCACTCTCCGCCATCGGAAAGATTCCGCACGCATAGGCCTTGAGCAGGATTTCCGGCGTGATCTCATAGACGGGATGATCGTGATCGGTCATGAAAGCTTGGTCAGCCTTGGCTACTGCGCCTCGTCTGCTTGCAGCCTAGCGAGGTAGTTCTCCAACCAGTGAATATCATAAAGCCCGTTGACGATGTCGGGGTGCGAAAGCAGATCGGCAAAAAGTGGTATCGTTGTGTCAATTCCGTCGATCACGAACTCCGACAAGCATCGCCGCAATCGCATCAGGCATTCGTTGCGCGTCTTGCCGTGTACGATCAATTTGCCAATCAGGCTGTCGTAGTAGGGCGGGATGCGATAGCCCTGATAGGCGCCGGAATCGACCCTGACCCCCAGTCCGCCCGGGGGATGCCAATAGGTGATTTCGCCGGGCGAAGGCCGGAACGTCATCGGATGCTCGGCATTGATGCGGCATTCGATGGCATGGCCAGAGAAACTGATATCGTCCTGTGTCAGCGACAGGCGGGCGCCCGAGGCGATGCGGATCTGCTCGATGACCAGATCGAGATTGGTGATCATCTCGGTAATGGGATGCTCGACCTGGAGGCGGGTATTCATTTCGATGAAATAAAACTCGCCATCCTCGTAGAGGAACTCAACGGTGCCAGCGCCACGGTATTTCATGGCGGACATGGCGTCCGAGACGATCCGGCCAATACGGCCGCGCGCCGCCTCGTTGAGCGCGGGCGACGGTGCCTCTTCGAGCACCTTTTGATGGCGGCGCTGCAACGAGCAATCGCGTTCGCCGAGATGTATCGCACCGCCGCGCCCGTCGCCGAAAACCTGGATCTCGATATGGCGGGGCTTTTCGAGATACTTTTCGATGTAGACCGCGTCATCGCCAAAGGCGGCCTTGGCTTCCGCTCTGGCGGTTGAGAAGGCTTCTGCGAGTTGCTCGGGGCCGTGAGCAACCTTCATGCCGCGCCCGCCGCCGCCGGCCGCTGCCTTGATCAGCACGGGATAGCCCATGCCGGCCGCCACCGTCCGCGCCTCTTCGACGGAAACGACTGCGCCGTCCGAGCCCGGCACCACCGGAATGCCGAGCTTGCGCACCGTTTCCTTGGCCGCAATCTTGTCACCCATGGTGCGAATATGCTCGGACGTCGGTCCGATGAACGTCACGCCATGGTCTTCAAGGATCTCTGCAAAGCGGGCGTTCTCGGAAAGAAACCCGTAGCCCGGATGTATTGCATCGGCGCCGGTGATCTCACAGGCGGCCAGCAGGCTCGGGATGTTGAGATAACTGTCAGCCGCTGCAGACGGGCCGATGCAGACGCTCTCATCGGCAAGCCTGACGTGCATGGCGTCGGCATCCGCGGTCGAATGAGCGGCAACCGTCGCGATGCCAAGTTCCTTGCAGGCGCGCTGGATGCGCAAAGCAATCTCGCCACGGTTTGCAATCAGGACCTTGTCAAACATCTCTTGGGCACGGATCCGTAGCTGTTTGATCGATTGGGTGTGCTGTGCAATGAAGCAATCCCAGCCAGCACAGCCGGCAGGACGGCACGCTCACTTCCATTATTCGATAACGACGAGCGGTTCACCGAATTCAACCGGCTGGTTGTTCTCCACCAGAATGGCTGTCACGGTACCCGAGCGCGGCGCTGGAATGTGGTTCATGGTCTTCATCGCTTCGATGATCAGCAGCGTTTCGCCCTCGCGAATTGGCGCTCCGACCTCGATGAAAGATGTGGCGCCAGGCTCAGGCGCCAGATAGACGGTGCCGACCATAGGTGATTTGACGGCACCGGGATGGCTTGCCGTATCGCCTTGCGGCGGGCTCGGCGATTCAGTCGCTCGCTGGGGCTGGGCGGCTGCCGGCTGTGGTGCTGCGACCGCCATCATCTGCGCGGCCCGCGCAACCCGTACCTTCAGCCCTGCTCGCTCGATTTCGATCTCGCTCAGCCCCGTTTCATTGAGCAGTTCAGCGAGTTCCCGGATCAGCGCCTTCTCGCCGGCGCCGGATTGCTTGGTTTCTTTGGCCATGGATCCTATTCGCAGTGGGCCCTCGTCGTAAGTGGCCTGATGCGCCGCCACCCGTTTCCCGGATCAACGCCAGCCATTATTGAAGCTTAGCGTCCCGGGACCATTGATCTGACGCAATCGCCGAACAACGCCACATCGGCCGAGCCCTAGCAGTTTTGGCAGCGGCGCGCAAAATGACGTTTCGGGCAAGGTACACCGACATGAAACCGCGCCGCCGAAACCTCTAATCTAGCAGATCTTACAGCCATTCTTGCGGATGTCGGCAACTGTCGCCTTCAATCTGTCTTGCGGCAGATAACCATAGTTGATCTGCGAATCGATGATGAATCCCGGTGTGCCCTGCATGCCGAGTGCCTGGGCGATCCGGCTGTTTTCGGCGATGATCTCGTCGTACTTGGGCTTTGCCATTTCAGCCTTGAGGGCTGCGACATCAATGCCGACGCTTTCGGCGATCTTCATCGTGTTGTCGGTGGTCACACGCTGGGCCTTCATCAGGGCCATATGAAATTCCCAATATTTGTCCTGCGTGATCGAGGCCAGTGCCGCCTTTGCCGCAAAGGCCGAGTTCTCACCGAAAATCGGGAACTCTTTCATGACGATGCGAACATTCTTGTCGTCCTTGGTCAGCTGGCGCACCTCGTTGAGGGCACGCTTGCACCAGCCGCAGTTGTAATCGAAGTACTCGACAATCGTAACGTCGCCCTTTGGGTTGCCAAGCACGAAATCATGGGGCGAGCGGAAGATCGACGACTTTTCACTCGCCAGAACCTTCTTTTGGTTGTCGGCCTGCTCGGCCTTGCGCCGCCGCTCCAGTTCGGTCGAAACCTCGACCAGAACTTCGGGGTTGGCGAGCAGGTATTCGCGCACGATGCGCCCGATTTCTTCGCGCTGCATGTCCGAAAAGCTGTTTTTGCCGGCCGGCGTATCGGAGGCGGCAAGACGCAGCGGGCGCTGCACGACCTTCGGCTGGGCCCTGTTTTCCAAGGCAGCTGCCGGCACCTTGGTTGCCGCTTTGGCTGTCGGCTGGTGGGTTTCCGCCAAACTGTCACGAGCGATCGTTGGTTCACTTGCGGTCGTCAATGTGACGGCAAGCGCCAGCCCGAGAATTACCGGTGCCGCGACCAGCACGCCCGACGGTTTGGTGAGCGGCTGAAAAATCGAGCGGTTTGAATCTTGACCCATCGGGTGGTTCTCCAGTTCATCGCAATAGGCGACATGCTGTTACGTACAATGACAAACAGGCTTGGTTGGGCGCGAATGTCCGAACTTCATGAGCCAAACCAGCAAGATGTGCAAATAACCATTTGGCGAGGGGTTACTCCGGCTCCTTGAACGAAATGATTTCGTCCATTTTGCGCCAGGCCGGCGTGCCGCGCTTGAGCTGCGGTGAGGCCCGTTTGGCAAAGATCTTCGCCTGTTTGATGTTGCCTGTCGCAAAATGGGATTCCGCGATCGCAGCATCCGCTTCGGGGCGCTTTCCCAATCGGTAATAGGCATTCGCCAATGACCGGTAGGCGCTGGGCTTGACATCGTCGGCCCGAAGATCATCGCCGATTGCACGCTTGAGCAGCTTCATCGCCTCGCGCGTTGCCGCCTTCTGATTGGTTGCAAGCAGCGCATTGGCGAGTTGGATGCGCAAGAGCGAGGCTCCGGGATCGAGCGCCAGTGCCTTGCGAAAATCCTGCAGGGCAGCAGCGGCCCGTCCCGATCGCATCTGCAGATCGCCCCGCAGTTCCCAGAAGTAAGGATATTTGGGCTGCATGGTGAGGAGATCGTCGATCTGGCGCAGGGCGCCCGGCAGACCGTTGCTGCCGCCGCGAAAGAAGGTAGCGATGGCGCGCGCGTAGCGAGCCGGAATCGAGTTATCAGTGCGCGGATAGCGATTGAACACCGTCGCCGGGCTCTCCAGGAAGCCCGAGAGCTTGGCCCGCATCATATCGTGGCGCAACTGCATACGCGGTGTATCGCGCTTACCGTAGTGCGGGCTCTGCGTCACCCGGCGGCGCAACAGCGCCACGCGATTGGCAGCAACCGGGTGGGAGCGCACGAAGGGATCTTGATGACGTGCCGAAATGAACTCCTGGCGCTGGAAACGCTCGAAGGTCTCGAGCATGCCGCGGCCCGATTGGCCGGTACTATTGAGGTAATTAACGCCGCGCTGGTCGGCAGCCGATTCCTGGGCGCGCCGCTCGGCCAGCAGCGAGCGCATGACTAGTTCATCGCCCGCTGCAACCGCCTGTCCGCCGGCACCGGCGATAGCCGCGCCAATGCCTAGAATGCGCATCAGGATCAGCTTGGTCTGGTCGCGCCGGATGCGCTCGCGCAATGCCGCCATATCGCCGCCGGCAATGTGGCCAGCCTCATGGGCAATGATGCCGATGATCTGGTTCGGCGTTTCAGACTGCATCAGCGCGCCGGTATGCATGTAGATGTTCTTTCCATCTACGACGAAGGCATTGAAAATGTTGGAGCGCACGATGCGGATGGTGATGCGCCCGCCGCCGAGACCGGCTGCCTCGAAGATTGGGTTGGCATAATCGGCGAGCAATCGCTCGATCTCGCGATCGCGAATCAGTGGCAGGCCCTGTGCGCGCGCACTGCTGTATCCGCTCGCGACGGCCGACAGGAATACACCGCCCGCGACAAGGCAGACGAACAGTTCGGCCCTGGTCGGCGCTCGCAGCAGCGCAAGCAGGTCGCGCACGTTCATCTTGCGTCCTTCGTCATGAGCTGCGTCTTCGCGGACCGGCAAATCGTCCAGGTTCACTGTTTGTCGTAACGGTATTCGTTTACTAACGCATTTGCTAACTAGGGCAAGATCGTGGCGCGAAGCTGGCGGCTTCGGGCGTGTGGCAAAATGGGCAAACAAACTGCCTCGAACATCGAACATCGAACAACCTATTCGGGCACGGCGATGAACAATACACCAAATGCGACCTCGGGCCGGGCTGCAGCGGCTGTGGCCGCAGCAAAGCGCAGCGAAATCGCCTCATTCATGGTGATGGACGTGATGTCGGCAGCGGCCCGCCGCGAAGCCGAGGGCCACGATGTTATTCACATGGAAGTGGGCCAGCCCGGCACTTCTGCGCCAACCGGCGCACGCGAAGCTGCCAAACGAGCAATCGATGCCGGCCCCCTCGGCTACACGCTGGCGCTCGGCAGTACACAATTGCGTGAGCGCATCGCAGGCCACTACAAGGAACGCTACGGCATCGACGTCGATCCGCGCCGCATCGTCGTGACCAGCGGCTCGTCGGCCGGTTTTGTGCTGAGCTTCCTGATGTTGTTCGATGTCGGCGACCACGTTGCGCTGCCCTCGCCCGGCTATCCCTGCTACCGCAATATCCTCACCGCCCTCGGCCAACCCTATGTCACGCTTGAAACGAGCGATGCCAACCGTTGGATGCCGACGGTCGAGCAGCTTGGCGCCGAGCCCGCGATCAAGGGCCTGCTGGTGGCCAGCCCTAACAATCCGACGGGCACGATGATCGAGCCTGCGCGCTTGGCCGAACTAATCAGCTACTGCGAGCGCAATGCCATCTGGTTCATCTCCGATGAGATCTATCACGGGCTCACATACCAGGTGCCGGCCCAGACCGCGCTGCAGTACTCGCCAAATGCGATCATCATCAACTCGTTCTCGAAGTATTTCTCGATGACCGGCTGGCGGGTTGGCTGGATGGTGGTGCCGGAGGTGCTGGTCGAAACCGTCGAGCGGCTCGCACAAAACCTCTACATCTGCGCACCGGCGGTTTCACAGGCCGCAGCCCTCGGCGCCTTCGAGAGCATCGACGAGCTCGAGGCGAACATCGAGGTCTACCGCGCCAACCGGGCCTTTCTCGTCGATGCGCTGCCGGGCGTCGGCCTCGACAAGCTGGTGCCGGCCGATGGTGCCTTTTATCTCTACGCCGATGTCGGCACTTATACGAATGACAGTCTGGCCTTTTCGCAGGCCATGCTGGCGGAAACCGGGGTTGCTGCCACCTCTGGCTTCGACTTTGACGAAACACGCGGCAGCCGCTTCATGCGCTTCTCCTACGCCGGCACGCCCGAGGCCATGGCCAAAGCCATCGACCGGCTTGCTGCCTGGCCACGGCTCAAGGGTTAGCCATACGCTGCTCAATCGACTAGCGAACGCTCGCGCAGTTTGGCCAGCAGCTCCTGGTGTGCCTTGCCCAGACGCTCGGGATCGGTCGAGCGCAAGACGAGCTGCGTGCAGGGCCGTCCGTCCCGTAACGTCGGATAGGAGCCCATCGCAACGTCCGGATAGAGCTGCTGATGGGCGCCAAGCATATCGGCAACCGTGCCTTCGGGATGGCCGAGGTCGATCGCTTCAGCATGCATCATGCGGCCCTTGCGCAGGCGCGGCGTCACGGCATCGAGCATGACCTGCATGATGTTCGGGATGCCCGCCATCGTAATGACATTCCCCATCATGAAGCCGGGCGCGATCGAAATCGAGTTCTCGACCATCTCAGCCCCATCGGGCAAACGTGCCATGCGCAGGCGGGCCGGCGTCAGTTCGACGTTGCGCTTCTTGTAGTAGGGCAGCATCAGATCGAGAGCGCGCTGGTCGACGTCGATCGAGACGCCGAAGGCTTTGGCAACGCAGTCGGCGGTAATGTCATCGTGCGTCGGGCCGATACCGCCGGTGGTGAACACATACGTGTACTTGGCACGCAGCGTATTGATGGCGGTGACGATCTCGTCCTCCTCGTCGGGCACTACGCGGACCTCGCGGAGCTGAATGCCGATGCTGGTGCAATGGTCGGCGATGTAGCCGATATTGCGGTCCTTGGTGCGGCCGGAAAGGATCTCATCGCCAATCACGATCAGTGCGGCGGTGATGATGTCGTCGGCATTCGCCTGCCCTTCGTCCTTGGCGCTATCGCTCATCGTGCCAGGTTCTCCCCAATCATTGTCATTGACGCGGCCCATTTGCGCTAGGCATCCGACTTTCTATCAGCTTTGATGCCGTCCGGGCGAGCCCTGCCGAACGGACTGCCGAGCAATCGATCCACGGAACGTACCAATGCAATTCGACGATCCCCTGATCCGCGGCCGCCTGATCAAGCGCTACAAGCGCTTCCTGGCCGACGTTGAACTGGACACCGGCGAGACGATAACGGCAACGTGTGCGAATACGGGCTCGATGAAGGGCCTGGTCAACCCCGGTGCGGCCGTCTGGCTGTCAACCAGTGACAGTCCGACACGGAAATACCGCCACACCTGGGAAATGGTCGAACATGACGCCGGCGCCGGCGCGACGGTGGTCGGCATCAATACCGGCCACCCGAATAAAATCGTCAGCGAGGCCATTGCCGCCGGCCGCATCGCACCGCTCAAGGGCTACGCAAGCCTGCGCCGCGAGGTCAAGTACGGCCAGAACAGCCGCATCGACATTCTTCTCGAAGACGAACGCAAAGGGCGCTGTTACGTCGAAATCAAAAACGTGCACATGATGCGCAAGGCAGGACTTGCCGAATTCCCCGATTCTGTCACCAGCCGCGGTGCCAAACACCTCGGTGAGCTTGCCGATATGGTCCGCGAAGGCCATCGCGCCGTGATGGTCTTTCTCGTGCAACGCGGCGATGCCACCAGGCTAACGCTCGCACGCGACATCGATCCGGCCTATGGCGAAGCCTTCGATGCCGCAACAAGGGCCGGCGTCGAGGCATTTGCCTATCGTTGCGACGTCAGCGCCCGCGCCATCGAACTCACGCGCAAGATCCCGGTGAAGTCTTAGATCATTTCCGACTTACGTGGAAATGGATCTATCTGTCTTTTCTCTCACGGCGATTCGGCCTAGCGGCCGGCCTCCGAGGGGCGCCGTAATGCGGCGGGTCGCCTGCGCTCCCTCGTTGCGATTCCGGCTAAACCGGAAACGCTCTAGCTAGAGTTCTGGGCCTAACAGTTGATTCCCGGCCGCCCACCAAACTCAGCGTCATTCCCGCGAAGGCGGGAACCCAAGCGACCATCCGCCGGCACTGAGTAAGTGGAGAATCGCTTGGGTCCCCACCTACGTGGGGATGACGACTGTGCTTGAGGCTTCGGCCCTGCAGAATTTGCCCGGACATCAGCGCGCCTATGCGGGAATGACGGAGTGTAGGGCAGCGGGACGGGAACTATCCGTCAGACTCGAAACACTCGAGGGTTTCCGGCCATGTCGGAAACGCTACAGGCCTCGAACGAGGCCCGGCGCTTAGCGCCGCCCCCGCGGAGGCCCGAGCGCTGGCGAGGAATAGCCGCGAGCGAAATTGTAGTGTGATTGTTACCGAACAATCGGAAACGATCTAACGGGTCTACGATCAAAAGCTGCCGCCGGTTTCGAAGTCGTCGCCGCCGCCACTCCACGAATCGCCGCCGTCCCAGGAACCACCGAAGATCGAATCATCGAACGGCGGGAAGCTTTCGCTGCGCCGGTAGGAGTCGGCCGGGCGGCGGCGCCAGGACTGGCGCCGGCGCGTGCGCGCCCAGTATTCGGCCCCGGTGATGGCCCCGCGGATCAGTTCTTCGAGCAGGATCTGGGCGACGTCGTTGCCGCGGAAGACGGACGCCGGATCGTCGTAGCGGGCCCGCCGGAAATCAGCGGCGATGCGCACCAGTTCGTCGCGCTTGTCGAACAGCCTTTCAAGCTCCCCGGTCTGCTTGTCGATTGCCTCTGTGGCCCGGGCCAGCCGCTCGTCGAGGTTGGCAATACGCGCAACAATCTGATCATCGCTCGGCGTCGTGGTCAGACGGGCAAGGCGCATTAGCTGGTCTGTGCGTTCCTGGCTCAGGAATTCTGCTGAAAGCTCGACTGCCTTATGGAATGCCGGGTCGCGGCCCTCGGCATACCTGTTCAGTTGTTCGCCGATATCGGAAAGCTCGCCCGAGGTCGCCTCGAATGCTTTGAGATTGGCATCCTGTTCGGCACGCGACGTTCGCAATTGGGCTGCAAGGTCGGTTCCGGCAAGTTCCTTGATCTTGTCGGTTTCGCGCGCGTCGACCGTCTCCTGGTGTTCACGAAGCCTCTCAGCCAAGCGCTCGACGTGGTCTGCCAGGCGCACCGGGATCTCGAGCAGCACCGCATAGTTGGCACGCGCACCGTGATAGCCGACAAGGTCGGCAACCTTCGCATCGAGCCATTTTATGATGTTCGAGGCGGCATATTCAGCGCTGCCGTATTTGCGCCGCCACAGGTACATGAACAGCGGGTCGGTCTCGTAATCCCGGCCCTTCTCAACGCGGTCGGTTGCTGCGCGCCTGGCCTTGTCGCGGGCCTTGTCAAGCACCTTGCGCGCGGCGCCGAACTCGGCCAGTTCCCGGCGATAATCGCTATCGCCGGAGAGCGCCTCTCGGGCCTTGAGCGCCAGTTCATCAAGTTCCTTTTCCAAGGCCTCGATCCGGCCGCCAAGTTCGTCGCGGATAACCAGCAGCTCCGCACGCTGGCTATCGGCATCGCGATTGCGCACCCGCAAATCACGGATCGTTTTTTGGCGCGCAATCAGCAGATTGGCGACGCGGGCCGAAAGCCGGTCGGCCTCATCGATCACGCCATCGGAAAGCGCATGGCGCGCGCGCACCTCGGCAAGCTCACGAAAGGCTGCAAGGCGCTGCTCGATGACGCGAGCGCGTTCCTCGTTGGTCGTCTCGAGGTCCCTTTGCAGATCCGCTTCGCGTTGTCGCAAATCCTGGATCGACTGCTCGATCGAGGCGAGCGTGTCGCGCCCCGGCGTCATTGGCTCGGCGGCAACGATATTATGGACGGGCCTCACCATTTCGTAATCGCACCACCGCTGACCGGGATCTTCCAGTCGGGATCGAGCACGCCGCGGCGCTTTTCCCCAACCTCGGTTGCATTGATGATGCCGTCATCCGCTTTGTCGGCACGCACGCTCTCGAAGACGTCGCGGGGTACGCGCTGGGCCCACTTGGCAACCGTCGCGCGCTTGCCGGTTTCCTCGTTGAGGATCGAAACGGGCACGCTGCGGCCTGCATCGCTGACCGCCTCGACGATCAAGTAGTAGTTGCGCGCCTCGCGGTTGACCTTCGGGATGCGCCAGATGCCGCTCACCTCGCCCTGCCGTGCCACGATCTGGATCTTGTAGGCGGCCTGCAACCGTTGCAGCCTGTCCTCGACGTCCCTGAGTGCGGTGCGTGCTTCGTTGATGTTGCCGGCGCGCGCCGCGGCAAGGCCGCGACGAACTAGGGAGGCCGTGCCGGACAGCACGGCCGACTGCGTCGTCAGGGCGCCGATCTCCTTTTCCAGTTCGCGCAGACGGTTGGGGATGGTCGCTGCAAGCTCCGTTCGAACGGCGGCGACCTGGCGCTGGCGGGGCACTTCGTAAAGGACATACCAGCCAATCCAGAGCGCAAACACGGCGCCCAGCGCACCTAGCACATAGGAGCCCCAGTCGAGGCGCGTGACGTAGAGCCGGGCGAGCCAGGTCGTCCAGCCGGGCTTCGGTGGCTCATAGACGAAGCGGTCCTCTTCGAGCGCCTTGACGCCTTCTTCGAGGATCCGGTCGGGCACCTCGATACCCTGGCTGCGATAGATCTCGCGCAACCGCTCGATCAGGTTCTTGCGGCGCTCATCCTCATTGAGCTCGCGCTCGGCGACCAGATCGTCATGGCGCAATGTGTCGACGACATCCATGGCGATCATGATGTCGTCGAGTGGCGCCGGTGGAGGGCTGGCTCCGGGTGCCGATTCGGCGCTTTTTGGCTCAGTGTTCATGACGTTGATCCGGGCAAATTCTGCACGGCGGAATCCACAACCTCAGTCGTCATCCCCACGCAGGTGGGGACCCAAGCGATTCTGCACTTTCTCAGAGCGGGCGGGAGAGCGTGTGGCAGGCGCAGCTGCATCTGACTCTGCCACGTGGCCTAAACCAGCAACGCATTCCCCTCGGCTGCCAAACGCGCGAGCCGGCGCTTGCCGTCTTCGACCGCTTCCTGAATCTCCTGCGAGTTGCGCGTTGCCAGAACCCGCATTTCCTCGATGATCTCACGTGAGCGGATCTGGAAGTTGACGACCGAGTCAACCAGCTTCTTGACTGCATCGGCGCGAACGGTCGGCCCGTATCCCGCCCGAATCGCTTCTTCCTGGACCGCATCACCGACTTCGGACAAGGTCTCGAGGCTTTCCGAAATGCCTTCCTTCATGGCCTCGAGCGTCTTGGTCGATTCGTGGAGGCCGAACATGCCGGTGAACGATGCCTTGAGTGCGGTCAGCACCGCCTCGTTGGTCGAGAAGAAGCTGACCGACTGGGCATAAACGCGCTCCTTGGCGCTGGTCGTCTGCATCAGGCGTGACATGATCACTTCGGACGTATTGTAGCCAATCGTCAGGTTGTCGGCCAAATCCTTGGCGATCTGGTAGCGTTTTTCCTCGTCCTGCAGTTTGCGCAATTGCTCATCGCGGGCCATTTCGAGTTCGGCGGCTTTCGAAGCTTCCTTGCCCTTGAACTTGGCAACCTTGTCAGAGGCTTTCTGGAGGCCCGTTTTGGCACCGGCCAGCGCCTTATCAGCCTTTTCGAGCACCTTCAGCGACAACACATGCGCCTGCTTGTAGGCACCGCGAAAATCGCGATAAGCATCAAGGATGCGTCCTTCACGAAGAATCTGGTCCTTCGAATCCTTGGCGACTTCGAGATAGGCGTAGCGGATCTCGTCGAAGCGGTCGGCGATATCGCCACGGCGGACCTTCATCCAGACGTTGGCGAGGCGCTCGAAGGTGTTGATCTGGCCGTCTTCGAGCTGATCGACGAGGCGCTTTGCGTCATCCCGGATCGAATTGAAGGAAGCGACGATCTCGTTGTAACGCGAGCCGATCTCCATAGCCGTGATTTCGTTACGCACGATCTCATTGAAGACGGAGGCTTCCGATAAGGTCTTGGCGATGATCGCGACGCTTTCCTTGTCGATGTCGTAGATCTTCTCGAGCAGGCCGGCGATCGGCGCGTCCGCTGCCGGCTCGGTCTCGAGGCCGAGGTCGCGAATTGTGCGCTTTGCCTTGTCCAGCTGTTGCAGTGCAGTGTTTTTAGCCATATTCCAGCTCCTTGGCCCGTTCTACCACCAGCACGCGTGTGGAGAATAGATCGGGCTGGCTCCGGCGAGAGATGTAGTGCAGGGCGGCGACATGCACAATATGTCCGTCCGTCCGCGTCCCATACAGCAATCCCGCATACTGGCATCGAATGACTGTGGTTTCACGGCGCCAGTGGGCGTAGCGAACCGTAGAGGTGCTTGAAAACGTGTCCAGTGCATGCGATCGCATGGCATCCTAGAAGAATAAAAGATTCGCCCGGCCGCCTCACTCGGTGACGTCTTTCTCGGTAATGCGTAGCCAACCCTCCGAAATGGGAGCACTACCGATGTCAAAGCCTCAGCGCGACCTGTTCGGCGGTCTTGATCAAGAGCAGCGCGCCGCACCGACTAAAGGGAACTCGATGAACAAGCCTGCCCGCACGCGCAAGACGACCGTCGATGCCGCAGATGATTATACAGCGGCCGACATCGAGGTCCTCGAAGGGCTCGAGCCTGTGCGCCGGCGGCCTGGCATGTACATTGGCGGTACGGATGAAAAGGCCCTGCACCATCTCTTCGCTGAGGTGATCGACAACTCGATGGACGAGGCGGTCGCCGGCCACGCGAGCTGGATCACCGTCCATCTCGGCGCTGACGGCTTTCTGTCGGTCAGCGACAACGGCCGCGGCATCCCGATCGATCCGCACCCCAAGTTCAAGTCCAAATCCGCCCTCGAAGTGATCATGACGACGCTGCATGCCGGCGGCAAGTTCGACGGCAAGGCCTACAATACGTCAGGCGGCCTGCACGGTGTCGGCGTTTCGGTCGTCAACGCGCTTTCAGAGACACTCGAAGTCGAAGTCGCGCGCGGCAAGCAACTCTACCGGATGGTGTTCACGCGAGGTGAGCCGGAAGGCAAGCTGCAAAAGCTCGGCTCGATCATGAACCGGCGCGGTACGACCGTGCGGTTCAGGCCCGACGACCAAATCTTCGGTGCGAACGCCCATTTCAAGCCGGCCCGCCTGTTCAAGATGGCGCGTTCGAAGGCCTACCTGTTCGGCGGTGTCGAGATCCGCTGGTCGTGCGATGCCGAGCTGATCAGCGATGAGACCCCGGCCGAAGCGGTGTTCCACTTTCCGGGCGGTCTAGCAGACTATCTCAAGGACAGCGTTGCCGGCCATACGATGGTGACGAAGGACCTGTTCACCGGCCGGGTCGAGAAGGAAGGCGGCCACGGCTCGGTCGAATGGGCGATCGGCTGGACGGCGAGCCACGACGGCTTCGTCAATTCCTATTGCAATACCATCCCGACAGCCGACGGCGGCACGCACGAGATCGGATTCCGATCAGCACTGATGCGCGGTCTCAAAGCCTACGGCGAAATGGTTGGCAACAAGAAAGCCGGCCAGATCACCGGCGACGACGTACTCGGCACGGCAACTGCGATGTTGTCGGTCTTCATCCGCGAGCCGGAGTTCCAGGGCCAGACCAAAGACAAGCTCGCCACCCAGGAAGCCGGCCGCATCGTCGAGAGTACCGTTAGGGATGCTTTCGACCACTGGCTGGTCAATAGTCCGAACCAGGCCAACAAGCTGCTCGAGTGGACGATCGAACAGGCCGAGGAACGTCTCAAGCGCCGCCGCGACCGCGACATCTCACGCCAGTCTGCAACACGCAAATTGCGCCTGCCGGGCAAGCTTGTCGACTGCTCGATCTCGGGCCGGAACGGTACCGAGATCTTCATCGTCGAGGGCGATTCGGCCGGTGGTTCGGCCAAGCAGGCGCGCGCGCCTGCTACCCAGGCGATCCTGCCGCTCCGAGGCAAGATCCTGAACGTTGCCAACGCGACCTCTCAGAAGCTCTCACAGAACCAGATGCTCTCCGACCTGATCCAGTCGCTCGGCTGCGGCATCGGCAAGCATTTCAACCTCGACGACCTGCGCTACGAGCGTGTCATCATCATGACGGACGCCGATGTCGACGGCGCCCATATCGCGTCCCTGCTGATCACGTTCTTTTACCAGGAGATGCCGGAGCTGATTGCCAGCGGCCACCTCTATCTGGCCGTGCCGCCGCTCTTCAAGCTCACTCAGGGTACGAATTCCGTTTACGCGCGCAATGAGGCAGAACGCGACAGGCTTCTCGAAAGCGGTATCTTCAAGGCGAACCAGAAGATCGACATCAGCCGCTTCAAAGGCCTTGGCGAAATGAACGCCAAGCAGCTCAAGGAAACGGCGATGGACGTCGAGAACCGAACGTTGCTGCGCGTTGAACTCGGCGATGACGAGCGCTCCGAGATCGGTCGTGCGGTGAACGCGCTGATGGGCTCGAAGCCTGAGGCCCGCTTCCGTTTCATTCAGGAACGCGCAGCCTTCGCCGACCAACTCGACATTTGATGCCGGCCGATAATCATTCGCTCAGTTCATGCGCAAAGGTGCGGCCGTGCGTGCCTGCAGTTCCTCCAACGTCAGGCCGTCAACCATGTCTTGGACGATGAAGGCACCATCCGCCACCGCCAGTACGGCGAGGTCGGTATAGACGCGCGTGCAGGCGCCGCGCGCAGTGGCAGGATAGGTGATCTCTTCGACCAGTTTTGGTTCGCCGGACTTCGTCGTGTGTGTCATCAAGACGAAGATCTCCTTGGCACCGACACCGAGATCCATGGCGCCGCCGACCGCCGGAATGGCATCCGGCTCGCCCGTCGACCAGTTCGCAACATCGCCGTTGGCTGCCACCTGGAAGGCACCCAGCACGCAGACATCGAGATGCCCGCCGCGGATCATCGCAAAGCTGTCGGCGTGGTGGAAGAATGCACCACCAGGAAGCATGGTGATCGGCTTTTTGCCGGCGTTGACCAGTTCGAGGTCGCGCTCATTGTCCGAGGCAGCACCGCCCATTCCGAGCAGGCCATTCTCCGACTGCAGGATGATCTCCTTGCCCGCCGGGATGTGGTTGGCGACCGCTTCGGGACGCCCGATACCGAGGTTGACATAAGCCCCATCGGGGATGTCGCGCGCGATCAAACCTGCAATGTGATCGTTTTTCCAGGGTGTGAAACTCATTGCGGCCTCCTCTTTTCACCGGCCTTGAGCAGGGTTTCTTCATCGAGCGGGTTTTCAACCAGCACGGCCCGGTCGACGTAGATGCCAGGGGTGACGATGCACTCGGGGTCGAGATCGCCCAGTTCGACGAACTCGCGCACCTGCACGATCGTCGTCTTGGCGGCCGTGCACATGATCGGGCCGAAATTGCGCGCCGATTTGTTGTAGATGAGATTGCCCCAGCGGTCCGCGGCCTTGGCTTTGACGAGTGCGACATCGGCTTTGATGGCAGGCTCAAGCACACAGCGAACGCCGTCGATCTCGCGCACTTCCTTGCCCTCCTCGAGCGGCGTGCCGGCCGATGTCGGGGTAAAAAATGCCGGAATCCCGGCACCGCCGCAGCGAATGCGCTCGGCAAGCGTGCCCTGGGGAACGCATTCAAGCTCGATCTTGCCTTCGCGGTACATCTCGTTGAAGACAATCGAGTTGGAGCTACGCGGAAACGAGCAGATCATCTTGGCAACGCGACCGGCATCCATCAGGGCGGCCATACCGACATAGCCGTTGCCGGCGTTGTTGCTCACAAGCGTTAAATCCTTGGCGCCCTGATCGAGCAGCGCATGCAGGAGATCTATCGGACTGCCGGCTCCACCAAAGCCGCTGACCAGAACCGTTGAACCATCCGCCACATCCTTGACGGCCTCGACGAGGCTCGAAACACGCTTGTCGATCAATGTCGCCCACCTTTCAGGCTGTATCTCAATACCATAGCTATGCCACCGGCCAGCGGCGATATCCAGCCCGGCCCGCTGCCGCCACCGGTTGCACGGCGCCAAATCACCCATTCGATCGCAGCGCCGGGTTTGTCGTGCCGACTATCATCGTTTGGCAATTGACGATGGTTGCCGAGCTGAGTGACAGTGGCAGAAGAGCGACTGCAATCCGGAGCATGAAATAAATGAGATCACAGTTCGAACGCGATAGTGCCCGCAGCGGGCTCTTCATTGCCTTCTTGGCCCTCTCGGCACTCCCTGCGGCAGCCCACCATGCCATGGGTGGTGAAGTGCCGGCAACGCTTTGGCAGGGACTGGTTTCCGGCATTGCGCACCCGGTCATTGGCTTCGACCATTTCGCCTTTGTCGTCGCTGTCGGCATTGCATCGGCTTTTGCCGGATGGCGCTACGTCAGTCCTTTGGTATTCGTTGCCGCCACCATCGCTGGCTGCCTGCTTGGCCTCTCGATTGGATCGTTTGCCGTACTCGAGCTGGCGATCGCGGCCTCGGTCACGCTGATCGGCATCATGGTCTTGTCGGGCCGGGCCGTCTCGGCTGCGACCTTGGCAGCTTTGTTCGCGATTGCCGGTCTGCTGCATGGCGCGGCTTACGCCGGCTCGATCGTTGGTGCCGAGCCGACGCCGCTTGCGGCCTACCTCGCAGGCTTTGCGGCAATCCAGTATGCCATTGCCGCGACCATGACCTGGATCACGCGTGAGACCTGGCAGGCCTCGTCTACGATTGCCTTGCAGCCGCGTCTCACGGGTGCCGTTGTCGCCGGGATCGGTGCGGCATTCCTCGTCGAAAATGTCGAAGCCCTGGTGTTCGCGGCGACATAGACGAACAAGACCTTGAGCAGCACCGATCAGGCCGGCCCGCAAACGCCCGAGCAAAGACTGCCGCCAAGTCCGTGCGTCGGCGTTTGCACGCTGCGTGGCGACTATTGTTATGGCTGCGGACGCAGCGGTGATGAGATTGCCGCCTGGGGAAACCTGTCACCCGGCGAGCAATCTGCCGTCTGGGCCGAATTGCCCGGCCGGCTGGCGCAATTCGGTTTCCGAACGTTCAGGTTGGCAGCCAGCGCCGCCATCGTCGGCGATTTCATCGGACGCACATTTCGTGAAACCACGGGGCGCTGGCGCGTTGTGGCAACCAACGTCGAAGGCCAGTTCGCCGTCTCTGAAACGAACCGCCCAGACATCGACGAGACCCGCAAAACGGTTACGGCAACGTCTGATCAAGGCGAGCGGATCACGCTGGTCAAACACGAACGCGTGCGCATTTTCGGTTTTGCCGGCCAGGCGGCGAACCCACGCATGGATACTGTCGCGCTCGTCCTGCCGAAAGGGCTCGCGCAGCGGGAACCGAGAGCCTCGATTATTGACGCTGGCCAATCGACCGCCCTGTCGCCGGCGCCGTCTCTTGGCGACAGCTATACGACAATCGCCCTCTCTGGCAGCGTCGCTTCCATGGTCTCACAAGAGGCACCCGGCTGGTTCCAACTGCTCAGATGGTTCAATGGATCCCAACCAGATCAAAGCACCAGCACGCTGGAACTAGCCAATGCGCTGAGTGCGATCCGCACGTCAGCGCCGGTCATCGCCCGAGAGATCCGCGAGGGCCCAGCCAATGCACCGCCCGACATGAAGATTTCTCGCGCCTTTGTGACCGGCGCAGTGTTCCAGGCCGACGACCCGGACTGGCTGGCTGGCGCGCTTGCGCCTTGACCCGGTCAATCGACAGTGATGTCGACGTCGAACACGTAGTCGTTCGTAACCTTGAAGGAACGGCGTGCTGCAACACCGTCGCCATCGTTCAGCAAGGCTGCCGTATAGCTGCCGGGTGCCAGACCATCGACGCGGAAGTAGCCGAAGCTGTTGGTCTCGGCACGCGCCACTTCCTTGTCGTTTCGATCGAAAATCGCGATGGCCCGGCCGATCAGGTGCTTTTCGCCAGCGGGTCCGCGGCGGGTGATGAGACGGCCGGCTGCACCATAGAGGACCTTTGTCGTGAGGCCGACCGATGTGATGGCGCCAGGTGCAATTCTCGCGACCACCTGCCGTTTGCCCGCGACCTGTTCAATCGGCAATGTGTCCTCATCGAAGTCAACGACATGCGTGCCGGTCTTGATGTTCGGCGCATAGAACGTGCCGTCCTTGTTGGTGCGCCCGACGGTGGTACCATCGACGCGAACGGCGATGCCTGATAGATCTGCCCCGCCACCGCCGCCGGCTACTTTCACCCGGCCGGCGAGCGCGCCCTGGTCGATGCGCACACCGTTTGACGGCGCCGCGACGAGTTCGCCACGCGAGAGCGCGAGGTCGAACGTCAGACCGACGCGCACCGCGAAGTCATCCAGGTTGTCATCTCGGAAGAAGCTCCGCGGTGATGATGAATAACTGCCGTCAATATAAGCATGAATACCCGGACGTATCTCACGACGGGCATAGGCCTGCAGCGTATAGTCGAGATCATCCGAAATATATCCGCCAACATTCCAGTCGAGATCATAGTCGAGCAGGCTCGCTGCGCTCAGCCGCATGCCGGCACGCCAGGCCCCTTCGTAGCTGCGCTGCAATTCCGCTGTCAGATAGCGATCACCGCTCATCCGGCGTACGTAGGATACAGTGCCGTCACCATCATAGTATGTCGCAAAAACGTGGGCGTCCTTGGACAGCTGGTAGCGGCCATCGATCCGGTATATCCCGTACTGATCGGGCCTTGCTTCGAGGACCGATACATCGCTCGGTTGCCAGCGGGCAAACGGGAGCACGAATTGGGCCTCCGGTTGGGCACGTGCGATCAGGCCGACCCGCAGGTTCGAGCGCGCGAGATAGGCAAGTTCGAGGAAGTGATCCCAGTCCGGGTCGTAGGGGGCAGCGCTCCGCGAACCATTGTGACTCTGGGCCGCCGTCCTGATGGCGCGTTGGCGCCGGAGCGAGCGCGCAGTGAGCTGCCAATCGGCCTTGCGCCAGTCGACCTCTGCGAGGTAGGCAAGGCCGCCTTTTTCATCGTAGGCAGCAGAAGCCGTTCCGACGGCCTCCTTCGATAAACGTGCCACCGCTCCGGCCATCAAGTGCGGATTGCCCTCGCTCAGACCGACGCCGGCCTCGGCCGTCACACGATCGGACATCGCATAACGTGCAAAGGCGAAGCTTGCGAGGCGTCCGGTCTCCTCCGGCTGGTCGCCATGCTGGCGACCATGCAACTGCTCGGTCGCATAATCGAACGCGTTACCACCGATGCCACCACCCGCGACAACGGCATACTGACCCTTTTGCAGCAGCAGATCGGACAGGTTTAGCCTCTTCTTGAGAACGTCAATGGGCGCAGTGGCATTGCGGCGATCGTAGATGCGGATCTCGACCCTATTGTTGCGCGCCGGCAGATGAATGTCGGAAAAGCGATAGCTGCCCGACAGTCCGATCGGCGTTTGGGCATAGAGACGATCGTCCAGCCACAGTTCGGCTCGTCCACCTACGGGGCCTTTGCCGTCGAACGTGCGGTGATGCTCGACGCGCCGGTCCAGCAGGGCGCCCGATGTAAACATCGTTCGCGACTGCGTGACGTTGGCGTTCGTCCAGGCAAACTGGACGCCCGACATCTCCACCGACTGCAGAAGCGGGTGGAGCGCGATGGTTTGGTGCCCGATCTGGACAAAGCGGTTGTCGTCTATCTGCTTCATCCAGACGGCATCGCGAATCCGGTGACGGGTCAGGAGGTCCTCTTCGTAGTTGACCTGCCAGACGCCACCATAGGCGTGACCGGTCGCCTTCAGGTATCCCTCGAACCTGGATGAGCCGCTGGTCGCGTGACGATAGGAAAGATCCCCGTGAAAGGTCGACAGACCGGCTTTGTCCGGCCATGCCTCCGGTTCAAGCGGCTTCGATGTAGGCTTGTCCTCGGTCGCCTTGGCCGTGGCACCAGCTCGCCAGGGCAAGTCGACTTCGATGATACCGTCATCCGCTGCAAAGCTTACTTTGGCGTTGAGGTGGCGCTCGAGGAAGCGCTGGTCGATATATTTGATCGTGCCTGAGCGATGAATTGAACCCGGCGGCACGGCGATCGGTCCGAGCGGAGTTGCAAGGCGCACACCGGCGTTCTTTCCGGCGCCGGTCTTGGCATCGAGAACCTCGACGGAGAGATAGGTGCTGGTCTCCTCGAGCGGCAGCCAGAAGCGGTCCTGGCGGCGCTCGACCAGCAGCGTTTCGAGTAGGCGTTTACCCACGCGCAAGCCAACCAGTTCCTCGCCGCCCCTTGCCGGTCCGTTGATCAGGATGGCAAGCGACAAGAACGTGAGGATGCTGGCTGGCAGAAGCTTTTGGCGGTGGTGTGAAGGAGGAGGAGGCCCGGTCGCCTTGGCGCACACACGGCAGACCGTGCACGGGCATGGTGGACCTGTGCCGCGCGGCTTGAGACCCAGGAGGCGGTGGGCAAGGAGGATCGCTGTCAGGCGCGCGGTGCAGCCACATGCGTTCGAGCGCACGAAGACGTTTGCCCAACGCAACCAACGTCGGGCAGTGCCATGAGTTCCGGCGTTTGTCCAATTCGACCCAAACGACATTCGGTTGCTTTCTCGGGACGCGATAGCGACGGCACGAAAACGCAACGCAACTCACTCATGGCCACTGGCCGGTTTGCCCTCTTTCCTGACCTGGTTAATGATCTACTGCTTCGACCTCGATGCGGCCCAGTCAACCGCTAGCCTTAGGGCAACGCCACCGCGGTATCGATGTCGACACGGTAAGTTCCCGTTGCCGGCAAGCGGTCTAGCGGCATTTCGAGTACGACACCGCCCTGGACGATCTGAGATGAGCCGGCCTTGCACAACACGACCGGAGGTATTGTGCGAAGCACGATGGGCAGCCGGCTGTCGATGTCGCCGACTTGAACCGCATCGCTGGTATCGAAACCGCGGATTGACAGACGGTGGCTGACCCGCAATGCCGCCGGTTGGATGTGGGCCGGAATGCGCTTGCGCCAGAGATCTGGAATGTTGCGTACGATCCGGCGCATGTCCTGACGTCTGTTGAAAAGATCCGCACGAGTGCGCAGTGGCCGAGCAAGACGGCCCGATGCTCCAAGCTCGCGCTGGCTGACCCTTTCAACACGCACGATCGGGCGAACCTGGGTCTGGCCGGACCGGCGCTTGACTTCCGGTGATCGGCAATCGAAGGCACCCGCTACGGCTATTGCCGGCGCCAAGGGGCCGGCAATAAGCAGAAGGCCCACAACCGCAGCGGCTCGCCGCATGGCCTAGCCTCCGACGTTGAGTGAGACCAGACGCGAGATGTTGCGAGTACCAACCCGACCGCTGATCAATGCCTCATAACTCCCAGGGGGCAGCGATTCTGCAAACCGCGCCTTGATCGTACGGCGGGCACCCGGCAGCACCGGCAGGTCGGGCAGCAGTGCCGCGCGGACGGCGCCGTTCGGCATGTGATCGCGCTTCTTCAGAAACTCACTGTGCGCCAACGAGGCTTGGGCGATCACTTTGCCCGGAAATTTGGCCGCCGGCCAGATGCCGTAGCTGCCGATCAGGCGGGCATGAGCCGTACCGGTGCTCTCGACATCGAGGCTCAGCCCCCCCGCACCGCTCTTGAGGCCGTGCAACCGGGCGGTGCGCACGGGCTTGCCGACCTGGGCGTAGACGACAACCCCGAAGCGAAAGCCGACATTCAGCTTGCCCTTCTGCTTTTTGCCGGCACCGTCACGCTCGATGAAGATGATGGCTCTGTGCTCGCCGGCGCGCGGGCGCGTATGCGGGCGAATAGCAAAACGCACCGTGCGCGTCTGGCCTGGCTTGAGCGTGAGCTTGAGCGGCCGGATGATGATCCACTGGTCGAGTGAATTGGCCTTGGGCCGGATCTCGCGAACCTTGTTGTCGGAATCGAGATCGAAGTTCGCCACGCGAATGGCAACCTTCATCTCTTCGTTCGACTGGTTGATCACCTTGAGCGCGCGGGTCACCGGCCGGTTGCCGAGTTCGACCTCGAAGCGCATCGGCGCAATGGCCACCTGGAAGGCCAGAGCGTGATTGGCCGCCACGGTCAAGACCGTCGCGGCCAGTGCTGCCATACCAAGCAGCGTCTTGAGTAGACCGGCTTTCGCCACCTTGTCACCCCATCGGTTGATGGGTGCTGCTCGCTTACGGCGTCGTCACGGTGACATTGAACTCGAGACCCGAGTCGGTAAATGTGTCAGCCACGACGACGTTTGAAAGATCAAGGCCCATAGTCACATCGAATGTCGTCAATGTGCCAAGACCACTTGAAATGGCAAGCGAGCCCCCCGTGCTATCTGTTACGCTCGTAACTTCGATCGTCCCATTTGCGACGCCACCTGCCGCTTCAAGGAACTGAGCTCCGGCACCTCTGGTGGTCACAACCGTTGCCGTGCCACCGCTGGCAAGGGCCCGTACGCCGCAAGTGTCCTGCAGAACCAGGTCGAAGGTTGGTGTCAACGCGGCGCCTGCCGCAGCATCGATGTTCATGTCCGCCGTGATCGTACCTGACACCGCTGTTTGCGTTGCAGGTCCGCCGACGCCAGAAAGCGTCACCTCTGAATTAGCTCCTGCACCAAGCGCATCTGCCAACTCCGTCGCCGTGATATTGATCGCAATATCGTCATAGCAATATAGGATCAGGAACGACGGCAACGTGATGTCGACATCGACGTCGACGCTCGCGGCCCTGGCGTTCGGCGACCATGCCAATATTGCCAGCGCCATGAAGCAGACGGATACAAGCCACTTTTTCATCGGGACCCCACACAACCCTAAACTGTAAGATGCACCTGATTAAGCGCTATGTCGGTTAACACAGCGTTAATGAATGGCGACACGCGCAGGAAATCGGAGGTCAATTCAGGGAGTTGTCACGACCACGGTGAAGTTTCCGTTGACCGTGCTGGAATGCACCCCTGCCGCCGAAGCCTGACCCAGATCGAGGTCAAGCTCGATTTCGATATAAGTATCACCATCTCTGTGCACCTTGCGGTTGTATTGATAGCTTGCACGAAACTGCTGATTAGTGCCGAGGCGGCGGCCGAGAACCGAATTGATCGTGATCTGAGAGCCGTTGTTGCCCGCCAGGATATTATTGGTGGGATCGAGCACGATATCGACCTGCACCTTGCCGTTTGCCGGGCTGGTTGAGATGTAGCAGTTGGTCGCCGTGACGACGAAACTCGAGGGATCGCCTGGCAGCGCCGGTGTCATGGCCGGCATCTGGGCAACGAGCGTCGAGCCGACCGCGATCGGGCTCACCGCACCGGTCGGCAGCGAGACTGATGTATCGTTGCCGACTCCCCCAGTCAGATTGTTGGCAATGTCAGCCTGCGTGATGTCAATCGACATTGGCGAGATACAGCCAAGCGTCGTCGGCCCGTCGACATCTATGATCACCGTGCTGGTTTGGGCATACGCCATCGTCCCTGATGCCAGCAGCATCAGGGCTCCGAACAAAATCGCTCGGGCTGCCCGTCGCACCGGGCCGCCCACGTTTTGCAGCGTTGGCCCAGCCATGGCTGCGACCGTGGGCGAGTCGCGTTAACGAATTGATAACCGGCGTGCGCCGACCCGTTCTCAAGCAGCGGGTTTGGCCTGCGATGTCGGCAAATCTCTGGTCCGGCGGCTCGTCCACCAATCGGCAACGCCGCCGACGATCCCCTTCGGCAGGAAGATGATGAAGACTACCAGCATGATGCCATAGATGACCAGCGGTGCACCGGCGGCATTGAGGCAGACCGTATCCGTCAGGCAAACACTGCCCGTGCCAATGCCGATGCGCAGTACCTCGGCCAGCAGCAGCGTGATGATCGCGCCAATCGTCGGTCCGAGCGCGTTATAGATGCCACCGACAACCACCGCGAAGACAATCTGCAGGGAAATGCCGACGCCGCCGATCGTATCGGGCGAAATAAACATCTGGTACTGGCAGTACATGGCACCGGCAAAGGCCGTCATCACGGCGCTCAGCACGGTTACCTTGAGCTTCTCGCGCGTGACCTGAACACCGACCGCGGCGGAGGCGTCTTCATCTTCCGAGATCGCCTCGAGCGCGTACCGCGACATCGAGCGATCGACCATGCGCCAGATAATGATACCGCCGAGCCAGACGGCGAGGGCGATGTAATAGAAATAGACGCGATCATCTTGGAACTGGAAGGCGAGCACGGAAATGCCCTTGCCGTGTGGTTCCGGTGTATAGCCGAGCGAGCCGCCGGTATGATCGCGCGTGGCGATGATCACCTGCCGCACGACCTCCGACAGCGCCAGTGTCACCAACGCAAAATAGTGACCGATGATCTTAAAGCGAAAACACGGATAGCCGATGATGATCGCCGTGATCGCCGAAAGCACGAGACCAATCGGAATGCCGATCCAGGGTGTCAGGCCAAGGTTGTTCCAGAGAAGCGCCGTCGTATAACCGCCGATCGCCATGAAGGCGCCATGCCCGAGAGAGACCAGCCCGAAGCGGCCCATAACCGACCAACCGGTATAGGCGAACGACCAGATCAGGATGACAATGATGATGTGCAGCGGATAGTTGGCAACGCCGATGAAGGGCAGCGCGCAGAGAATGGCCGCGATGATGCCGATGACGATCTGGGAGTTCATGACTTCCTCGCAAAGAGGCCCTCAGGGCGCGCGAACATGGTCGCCACGAAAAACACGAAGGCAAGCACATAGCCCCATTCGAGTTCGGCGAAATAACCGCCGATCGTGATCAATTCGCTGAACACAAAAGCTGCGATGAAGCCGCCGACCATATTGCCAAGACCACCCATGACGCAGATCATGAAGGTGATCGGCCCAAAGCTCAGCCCGATGAAGGGGTGGACATCGTACTGGAGCACGAGCAGCGCCGCGGCAAGGCCGGCAAGGCCGCCGCCGATCGCAGAGGTGAGCAAATAGAGGCGCTTGGTGTCGACCCCCATGAGGGTCATGATCTCACGGTCCTGGCTGATCGCGCGTATGGCGGCGCCGAGATAGCTGCGCGACAGGAAGACGTACATGATGACGACCACAACGGCTGCGATGATGAACGACGCCAATCTGGTCCACGATAGATAGATGTCCTCAGAGACCGCGAGGCTGCCAAGCGAAATGCCGAGATTGCGGAACTCGATACCGAACGCGACCATCGCCGCGCCTTGGAAGAAAAACAACAGCCCGCCCGTTGCCAGCAGTTGGTTGATCGGTGCGGCATCGAGAATGCGCGAGATGACGATCTTGTGTGTCAGCCAGCCGAGGATGGTGGTCACCGCAATGCCGGCCGGAATCGCCAGGAACAACGGCAGGCCGGCCTTGTGGGTAAAGTAGATCGTGTACATGCCGAGCATGATGATCTCGGCGTAACAGATCCAAACGACATCGACGACGCCGAAGATCAGGTTGAGGCCGAGCGACAACAGGGCCAGTACGCCGCCGAGCAGCAGGCCGTTGATCAGCGCCTCGACGAAAAAGATACTTAATAGGGCTTCTAAGAATTCGGCCATGACTAGCCCTTCCTTCTCACAACCACGTGGAACGTCATCGCCAAGGGCGGGTTCATTCGGCAAGGAGAGTGGCGAAAAGCGTATGGGTTCATACGGTTGAGACGCTCGACATTTCGATGTCGCTGTTGCGAAACATCGCCAGCGATGCCGATGGCCCGCCCTTGGCGACCCGTCGTGTCGAAGACGCGCTTCCAGCACGATGGGCGGGGCCAAATGGCTGACAGCGTTCGTCGAACCACTTGTCCGATGAACCACATCGCCCTGCGTGCTTCTCCTGCTCTGTCAGTCATTTGGCCTCCGTGACGCCCGCGTGGTTGTGAGAAGGAAGGGCTAGCTCACATCCCCATGAATGCTTTTTGGATTTCTTCGCTTTGCAGAAGTTCACTGGACGAGCCCTGCATTCTGAGCGAGCCGGCTTCTATGACGTAGGCGCGGTCGACGACGCCGAGGACCTGCTTGACGTTCTGCTCGACAATCAGGACGGTCAGGCCTTCACTACGGATCCGCTCGATCAACTGAAACACCTGCTGCACGATCACCGGTGCGAGGCCGGCCGACGGTTCGTCCATCAGCAGGATTTTCGGGTCCGACATCAGGGCGCGGCCAATCGCACACATTTGTTGCTCACCGCCCGACATGGTGCCGGCAAGCTGGTTGTTGCGCTCCTTCATGCGCGGGAAGAGTTCGTAGACGAAATCGAGGCGTTCGGCGAAGCGCGCCCTAAACTGCGGCGCGTAGCAGCCCATGCGCAGATTGTCCTCGACCGTCATGCGCGCAAAAAGGCGCCGGTTCTCCGGCACGTGCGCGATGCCGAGACTGACGATCTCATGCGGCGGCGTGGCGAGCACCGAGGTGCCCTCCATCACGATCTCTCCGCGCGTCGCCGGGATCAGGCCGGAGATCACCCGCATCAAGGTCGTCTTGCCGGCACCATTCGGGCCGATGACGGCAACCGCCTCACCGGCGTTGACGTCGAGCGAAATGTCGAACAGCGCCTGGAAGCTGCCATAGCCGGCATCGACGTTGCGAAGGGTCAGCATGACGGGAAACTCCTCGACGGCGCATGTGCACAAACCAATTTCATTACCGCGCCGCCGCCTCCGCAGTCGCATCGGCATCGGAGCCGAGATAGACCTCGATTACTTTCGGATCGGCCGACACTTCGTGCGGCTTGCCCTCCGAAATCTTCTCACCGTGGTCGAGCACCATGACACGATCAACAACGCGCATCAGGACGCCCATGATGTGCTCGACCCAGATGATCGTGATGCCGAGTTCGTTACGGATATTGCCGAGCATGTCGGCGGCCTGGTCCATCTCGGAATGATCGAGGCCGCCAAGGCTTTCATCCGCCAACAGCAGGTCCGGCTTGGTGGCGAGCGCCTTGGCAAGCTCGAGTTTCTTGAGGCCGGCCGCACCGAGTGTGCCGACGGAAGCGCTTGGATCGCTTGGCAGGCCGACGAGTTCGAGCGCCTCGGCGGCATTGCGCCAGGCTACCTCGCGCGAAACACCGCCACCGTGGCCATAGAAACCGGCGAGCGCTGCGTTCTCGAGGATCGACAGGCGCCGGAAAGGACGCGGGATCTGGAATGTGCGGCCGACGCCCATGCCGCAGATCTGGTGCGGCGGTGTACCAGCGATCTCGCGGCCGTTGAGCTTGATCGAGCCGGCATTAGGCACGAGCGTGCCGGAGAGCATGTTGAAGATCGTGCTCTTACCCGATCCATTGGGCCCGATCAGTCCGACGATCTCGCCTTTCTCGACATTGAAATCGACCTCACTCACCGCCGTGAAGCCGCCGAAGCGTTTGGTCAGTCCTTGAACGGCGAGCACGTGTCAGGTCTCCGGGGTTGTTGGGGTGAGCTTGCTGGTCTTCGTGCCGTGAGGCGTTGCGGAAGGCGGCGCCAGGATGGGACACAGCCATCCCTTATCGTTACCGTGTCGGCCCCTTACAGCCGCCCTTTGCCCCTCACCCTAACCCTCTCCCCGTGAAGTACGGGGAGAGGGAACTTTGCCCGTCGCGTTACGGGGAATTGTTCACCACGGCACGGCCGGATTCCCTCTCCCCGTACTTCACGGGGAGAGGGTTAGGGTGAGGGGCAAAGGGCCACACGACGTGCGCCTTACTTCGCGTAGGGCGAAGACTTCGGCAGCGGCAGAACCGGGTCGATGGTCTGCAGCGCCTTCGGCCAGGCGACGTAGACCTTGCGCTTGACGTATTGCATGACGACCGGCGAAGCGCGCGTGTTCTGGCCCATCATGTCGTTCTCGCCTTCACCCGGGAACTTGACGCCGAAGCCGAGCAGCGTACCGCCTTCCGGAATATCGGTCTCCAACGCCGCTTTGCGCAGCGCTTCGGCATCGATGCCGCCGTGCTTCTTGATGGCGCGCGGCAGCACGTCGGTGAAGAACACATGAGCATTCGAGGCCGCCATGCCGACATGGGCCGACTTCACCTTCACGCCCGGCTTGGCTTTTTCATATTCGGCCCCGACCTTGGCGGTGATCTTGCCGAGGTCGCCCTTGAGCGATTTCGGATCGAGCAGCCAGATCGACACCGGGTCGACATTGTAGATGTGATCGACGTCGTTGCCGAGCGCATCGTAGAGCTTGTCGGCAACACCGTAGCCGGCGCCGTGGCCGATCAGTGCCTTGAACCTCAGCCCCTGTTCCTTGGCCTGGCGCAGAAACAGCGTGATGTCCGGGTTGTAACCCGTGTGCAGGATGACATCCGGGCGCTTGCGCTTCAATTTGGTGACCAGCGACGAGAGGTCAGGCGCGGTCGCCGAATAGCCTTCCTTCAACACGATATTCATGCCGAGCGCCTTGGCCTTGCCCTCGTTGCCGCCGGCAACGCCAGAGCCATAAGGTCCGTCCTCGTGAATAATCGCCAGTTTCATCTTCTTCGGCTCGATGCCCATCTTGGCCTTTGCATTGGCATTGAGGAACTCGACCGAGAGCTCGCCGAACATGCCGCCGTGGACCTGCGGGCGGAACACGTACTTTAGGTTGCGGCCCTTGAGGACGGCCGGCGAAATGCAGGTGGTGATCCACATAAACTTCTTCAGCGCATCGACCTTGGCCGCGACCGGCACACATTGTGCGCTCGAATAGAAGCCCAAGAGCATATCGACCTTTTCCTGCTCGATCAGGCGGACCGCTTCGTTGATCGCGACTTCAGGCTTTGACTGCGCATCGGCATAGATCGGCTCGATCATGTAGCCTTCGACGCCGCCCTGGGCGTTGATGTGGTCGATCATGATCTTGGCGCCGAGCGCCTGCAGATCGGAACCGCCACCGGCCAGCGGCCCGGTGTAGTCATAGATGACGCCGATCTTGATCTTCTTGTCGGCAGCAGATGCTCCGAATGCCAGGAGCATGCCGACGGCGAGGGCGGTGGCCCAGCCAAGAATACGACTTGCGCGCATGGTTTCCTCCAATCAATCAAGTTTGTTGTCGAAGTCTTTTGTTGTTTTGGAAACAGTCTCAAAGCGGTGCGGCAGACTGTCAAGCACGATCACCGCCCTGGATACTCGAATAGGCGTCATCGTGGCCGGGTTATCGAATGTGTGATCGCGGGGCGGTGGCGGAAAAGAGTGGGGATCGAACCCACCGGGGACGTCTGACGCCCCCCACCGGTTTTGAAGACCGGGCGCCCCACCAGGGTGCGATTCCTTTCCCGCTTGGCGTCAACTGCGCTTACCTGCGGATTTCGCGCGTTTCGCCGACCCGCCGAGTAAAGCCGATCTTGTCGAGGTATTCCAGCACTTCGATGGCCATGTTGCGTCCGATACCACTGGCATCGCGAAAGGCACGGGCGTCGAAGCGGCCGTCCTCGCTCTCTTCGGCTGTTCGTTTCGCAATCTCCGACAATTCATCGAGCATCGTCTTGGTCAGGTAGCGCGTGTTGGAAATGCGGTGGACGAGACCGCTGCGCCCGGCCGTTGTGAGAAAGGATTGCAGGCGCCGCTGAGGCAGTCCGAGGCGCTCGCTCAGATCTGCGAGACTGCCGGGCCTCAACCCGTCCGACTCCATCGTCTCTGCAACCTTCTGCCAGAGCGCTCGGTCGCCACCCGCGAGGCCCGGCTGATGCGACGGCAGGCGCAGGCCCAGGGCTTCGCGCACGATCGTACCGGCTTGCGCGATGGCCTCGGCCACGGGGCGAGCGATTGGCCCATTCAACCGAATGCCGGCGGACCTCAGCAACGGTTCATCGCCAAGCCCGATCTGCTCGGGATGCTCGGCATGCCACTTTTGCAGCGTTTCGATGACGGCCTGTTGCAGTGCTTCCCAGGATTGGCCTGAAAATGCAAAACGCTGATTACCGTCGCCGAGCACGAACGCGTTTGCATCCTTTGCCATTCGCTCGGCATCGCCCTCGTCCAGATTGCGCGACAAGGCGAACCTGTCGAGATCGACCCCGCCGGAAGTTACATCGAGGAGCGCCGCCAAGGCGTTTTGGTGATCGCCCGTCTCCAGCGCGCGCAATTCGGCAAGTCGCTTGTCCGATGCGCGGCCACGACGCGGCGTGAAGATGTCGATCACACGGCCACCACCGATCGTTCGTCTGGCCGACTGGTCGCGCACGATGATGCCGTCGCCATTAACGGCGCCGATTGCTTCATCAAGCACAAGTTGTGCAAGCGCGGAGCCGCCGGGCTCAACGGCTTTGGTATCAAGCAATGCAACGCGCCCAGTGGTCTCGGCCGCGCCGTGGTGGACATGGACCGGCGTCCAATGAGCAAGCGCGCGCGGTTCGTTCGTAAGGACCTTTATACGCACATCGACCTTGGCGACCGGTTCGGCTGTTCGGCCTGAGACGATCCAGTCGCCGCGGCCGACAATGCTGCGGCTGAGGCCGGAACCAGCCAGATTGAGGGCGGCGCGCTGTCCGGCACATGCCATTTCGCTGGTTTGATCCTGAGCCCGTATCGATCGCACCCGAAAGGTACCGTCACGCCCGAGAATGCGCACCTGGTCGCCGACGCGGCAGGTCCCGGCAAAGACTGTACCGGTCACGATCAGACCCGCGCCGGTGATGTCGAAGCAGCGATCGACGGCGAGACGGAACCGGCCGGCAGGGAGACGGGCGCGATGGTCTTTCGCTGCTTCGAGGAGCCGGTCACGCAAATCGGCAATGCCCTCGCCTGTGAGTGCCGAGACGGGCATGATCTCGGCACCTTCGAGGGTCGTGCCGGCAAGCAGGATTTCGATCTCCTCGCCAACCTCCTTCAGCCGTTCGCCATCGACCCGGTCGGTTTTGGTGAGTGCCACGGCGCCTTTGTCGACTCCCAGCAAATCGAGGATCGCGAGATGCTCCAGGCTTTGCGGCATCGGGCCATCATCAGCGGCAATCACGAACAGCGCATAGTCGATGCCGGCCACACCGCACACCATGTTGCGTATGAACCTTTCATGGCCCGGCACATCGATAAAGCCGATCGGTTCATCGAGCCCCGGCAGGGGCAGGTAGGCAAAGCCGATGTCGATGGTCAGGCCGCGCTTTTTCTCGTCCGGCAGGCGGTCGGTATCGACACCGGTCAACGCCTTGATGAGCAGCGTCTTGCCGTGATCGACATGGCCGGCGGTCGCAACGATCATTCGGATAGATCCAGTTGGTCGAGTTGCTGTCGAAAGCCGGCAGCATCGTCCAGGCAGCGCAGATCAAATATCAAACTGCCATCATGGATGCGGCCGATGACGGGCACCGGCAGCCGGCGGAATGCGCCTGCAATACGTTCAGGCCAGGCACCATCGCCAGCCGCCTTCGCAGTTGGTCGAACAGCAATGCCGGCGCTTGCCACGGTCCGTGTCGGCAGGGCGCCCGATCCTATCTGGCTTTCACAGTGTATTTTCGCGACCACGGCGCGATCTCCGGCCGCGCGCTGCAAAGCGGGTAACAGGTCATCGACCATGGCCGAGATGTTGGCCAAGGACCGGGTCAGCCAGTGCAACGTCGGCAGGCGCCCGGCCAAACGATCGGGATCACGGTACAGGTTCAAGACGGTTGCGAGTGCGGCGATCGTCATCTTATCGCATCTCAGTGCGCGCTTCATCGGATTGGCCCGGATCTGGCCGATGAGATCTCTGCGCCCGACGATGATGCCGGCCTGCGGGCCACCAAGCAGCTTGTCGCCCGAGAACGTCACGACGTCGGCACCATGCTTGAGGGCTTCCATCGGTGTCGGCTCGTGCGGCAGACCAAATCGCTCGAGATCGACAAGCGTGCCGCTGCCCAGGTCGTTGATGAATGGAACGCCATGATCGCGGGCCAGCGTTGCCAGCGCCCGTTCCTCAACCGTATTGGTGAACCCCTCGATGACATAGTTGGAGGTGTGCACCTTCATGATCATCCGCGCATCGCCAGAGGCAAGCGCGTTGCTGAAATCCTTGAGGTGGGTGCGGTTGGTCGTGCCAACCTCGACCAGACGGGCGCCGGAACGCGCCATGATGTCCGGAATCCGGAACGAGCCGCCGATCTCGACCAGTTCGCCTCGTGAAACAGCAACGCCTTTGCCGAAGCCCAGCGTGTTGAGGACGAGTAGGACGGCAGCAGCATTGTTGTTGACCACGGTCGCGGCCTCGGTCCCGGTGATCTCCGCGATCTGTGATTCAACGTGACTATCGCGCTCGCCCCGTCTGCCTGTATCGAGATCGTATTCGAGGTTGCTGGCGCCGGCTGCGACGGTGGTGATGGCGTCGATTGCCTCCGGCGGCAGAGCGGCGCGACCGAGGTTGGTATGCAGAACGGTGCCGGTCAGGTTGAAGACAGGGCGCAGCGATGGCTGCGCCTGCGCCGTGAGTGAGTGCTCAGCCATCGCGATGACGGTGGCCGTCGAAACGTCAACGGGCTCACCGCGCCGGATGGCCTGGCGCAGATCGTTGATCGCCTGACGCACGGCATCGGCCACCGCCTGCCGGCCGTAGGCTGCGTTGAGTTCAGCCACCGCTGCTGCCGACAGGACACGGTCGACCGCCGGCAGGGCGGCAAATGGGCTGTTGTTGTCTTGTATCGTCATCGAGACCGGTGGTTGTGAGATGGCGAACTCCACGCTCGCGCAACGTTCGTTTGCGGCTAGCAGCTCCGCCATGCTGCTCGCGCACGATAGAACCCTGCCAGCACCGCCGCTTGCCCCTCGCCCTAACCCTCTCCCCGTACGCGCCGAAGCGGCGCTACGGGGAGAGGGCATCCGGCCGTGCCGTGGCGCACTGTTCTAGGCCAAACAACCGGCCGAGTTCCCTCTCCCCGTACTTCGCGGGGAGAGGGTTAGGGCGAGGGGCATTTGTGAACGACCGGTTCCGAGCAGGCGGACGTCGACAAACAACTCCAAATGGCAACTGCGCCTGTCTTCTTACCCCAACTTTGCCGCACGACGAATGCCAATCAACGTCCCTTGAACGCGGGCGGACGCTTCTCGGCCCAGGCCGCAATCCCCTCCTGATGGTCCTCCGAAGCAAAACAGCGTGCCATGCGCTCGCGATGGAGGGCGCTGTCCAGCGTGCCGGCGGCAAGCGCGTTGAGCGATTGCTTCAAGGCAGACACGGCCAGCGGCGAGTTGCCCGCGATCTGGCCGGCCAACTGATCGACGCGGTCGTCCAGTTCTTCGGGCGCGACAAGGTCCGTCAGGTAGCCCATGGCGAGCATTTCGGCTGCCTCGACCGGTTGCGCCGTCATGAACAGGCGCTTGGCGTTGTTGAGGCCGAGCCGGCTGACATAGCGGCGTAATCCGCTTTCGTAATAAACGATGCCGAGGCGGGCGGCCGGCATGAACATGCGCATGCCCGTAACACCGACACGGAAATCACAGGCGAGCGCAAGGTCGGTCGAACCGCCGTAGACGCCTCCGTTCAACGCCGCAATGGTCGGCATCGGCAGGCTTTCGAGGCGGTCGACCATTTTCTCGAAGGCATCGGGATCATAGTCGGGTCGCGCCTTTTCGCTCTCGCTCAGCGAACCAATATCGAAGCCTGATGAGAAACTCTTGCCCTTGCCGGTGATGACCAGTACGCGGGCATCCATATCATTAGCGACCTTGCCGAACATCTCAGTCAGTGTGCGCAAGTCGATCGGCTCAAGCTTATTGTGCTGGCGCGGGCGCCCGAAACAGATCACGGCCCGGCCATCCCGGATCTCGAGCGTCGGCGGCGTCGGTGCGTCAAACGGTTGGCTGGCCATGGCTGTTCGCTGCGGTTCCCGGCTGGTATCAAAAATTCAGGTCGGCTGACCGAGACGATAGAAGCGTTGCGCGGTACCGGCAAACAGGTCCGCCTTCTCGTCAGCCGATGCATGTGCGGCAAAACGCTTACAGGCGTTCCAGTAGACGTGGTAGCTGTAAGAGCCCTTGTCGACGGGGAAGTTACTCTCGAACATGCAGCGCGATGGCCCGAATGCTTCGATGCAAGTCTCGAAATACGGCCGCCACGCCTCGACGAGCTGTTCCGACGACGGCGGCTCATCGCCATCCTCGAAGCCGAAACCGTTGATCTTCATGCCAAGCCCGCCGAGCTTGACGTAGACATTAGGAGCCTTGGCAAGCTCGCGGATCGCCGCCGCCCAGCCGTCGAACTCGGCCTCGCGGCGTCCGGTATAGGCGCCGGAGCCGAGCGGGCCGCCGCAATGATCGAGCACCATGTTGGTACCTGGACAAGCACGAGCCGCCGCCGTCAGGTCGGGGATCTGGGGATGATAGAGCCAGGCATCGAAGGTCAGCCCCATGCGGCCCAACGTCTTGAGGCCTGCCTGGAAGGTCGGATCCTTGAGCTGATGCTGTGGCGGTGAATAGTTGGGGTTCATGAGCGAGGGATCGCCGTCCCAGGCAACGATGTGGCGAATGCCGCGGAAGCGGCCGCCGGCGGCTGCAACATGCGCTTCGAGGACACGCGCAACATCGTCGCCGAGCATCATGTCGGCGTGGCTGACGATACCCTGGCAAGAATGCGTTGGCCCATAAACTCCGCTCTCACTCATGGCGGCGACGCCTGCCGCGAACTCGGTCTCGCCAATCGGCTTCAAGGCCCGGTCACCCGCTGCACGGTGAAAGGCGCGGCACTGCACGAATACGGTCGCGATGATGTTGTGGCCTGTGTCGGTATCCGCCAGCAGGTCATCGAGCAGATAGCGCCAGTCGGGCCGGTCCCAGAGATGGTGGTGTGGATCGACGATGGCCAACTCCGGCTCGATGATCTCTTCGACCCGGCGGGCGAGCCAGTCGGCACGCATCGGAGCATAATGAAGACTTTGTGGCGAACGGGCGGTGGTGTCTGTCACGAGCGGCTCCTCACTTCACTCAGCCCTTGGCAGCCTGTTTGGCACGCTCGTCGGCGAACACCTCCTTGGCGACGAAGATCGCCTCGCGGATGAGCGGCACGCCGACGTAACCGGACATGTGATAGAGCGTCTCGGTCAACTCCTCCTCGGTCCAGCCCTGGCGCAAAGCAAAGCGCAGGTGGATGTCGAGTTCGGGATAGCGTCCCGTCGCGACATCGGAGACGACGCAGATCAGCGTACGCGTCTTGATGTCGAGGCCGGGCCTGCTCCAGAGCGAACCGAACACCGTCTCGGTGACAAGATCGATAAAGCCCTGGCTTGCCGGATCACCAGCGTATTCGGCTGCATTGGCCTTGAAATCCTCCTCGCCGCGCAGTCTGCGGCGCATTTCGATGCCTTTTTCGTAAAGTTCCTTGTTGGCCATTGCGGATCTCTCCTCTTACTCGGCGGCACGTACGGGAAACTCCGGCGCATCCGGCACCGGCAGCTTGTCGCAGAGCGGGATCACCTCCTCGGCGAAACGGCGCATCATGCGATGGCGCGCCTCGCGCGGGACCCCCGCCGTCGCATTGGAAATCAGGAAATAATTGAAGCCGATCGCGCGCAATTCGTTGACGCGGCGCGCAACCGTCTCGGGCGAGCCGATCAGGCTGCGGTCGAGGATCGGGTCGTTCTGAGCCGGATCGCCCATCAGCTTCATGTTCTGGAAAATCTTGGCGAACTGCTCATAGCCCGGAATGTCGTCCCAGGCGGTCGTGTCGGTGGCATAATGCTCGGCCTGAAGCTTATAAAAGCGGGCGAGATGGCCGCGCGCTTCTTCGCGCGCCTCCTCGTCGGTATCGGCAACGAAGCACTTGGCCGAGATCGGCAACAGCGGGGCGGCCGCTCCACCTAGCTCCCCGTTTCTGGCCGACCAGCGCCCCAGGATCTTGACGAGCATATGGTCGGGAAATTGCGCTAGGGTGAGCGGTGGCAGGCCGAGGTCCGCCATGATCTCGGCACTCCCGGGACTGCCGATCGCCCCGAAAAATGTAATCTCGCGATCAGCCGGTAGCGTCGGCCGGATTCGGATCGGCCTGTTTAGTTTCGTGAACTGCCCGTCGAAAGTGAACGGCTCTCCCTTCAGGGCGAGTTGCATCACCTTCCAGCATTCGCGGAACCGCTCACGAGCTTCCTGCATGGGAACGCGCAGCGCATCGTATTCGAGCTTGGCGGTGCCGCGGCCCATGCCGATATAGAGCGGCCCCTCCGCCACCATCGCCAGCATCGATACATCCTCGGCGAAGCGGACCGGGTCATACCAAGGCAACACCATGACCGCCGAGCCGAGGCCGAGACCCGGACAGGCCGCTGCAACATGGGATAGGAACATCAGCGGATTGGGCGTCGGGTAATAGTCGGAAAAGTGATGCTCGACCAGCCAAGCAGCATCATAGCCAAGCTCCTGCGTGAGGCGCGCATCAGCCACGGCCTCACGGTACATATCATAGTCACTGGCGCCATCTTTATCGACAGCGCCGATCTGTACGGCAAACTTGGCCATCTCGGGCATGGTATCGGCTCCTCAGTAGCCCAACGACTAATGGAAGCCTATGTTGCGCGCCGCCCGATGAGAAGGGCGGGGCAGCGACTATCACATATGGTGCAAGCGCCCCGGCCCGGAAGCCACGCAATCGTGATCAACGGGCTTGCATAAGCCCAATTCATACAGGTTTGGGTTGTTTGGATTTGTCAGTCGTCATGGTAGATGTTCAAGCAATGGCTGGAGCAAGTCACTTGGAGGGGCGGTGATGATCAAGTTCTATTTTTCGGGGGCGCCGAACCCGATGAAGGTGGCTCTCTTCCTCGAAGAAGCCGGTCTCGAGTATGAGCCCATCCCGGTCGACACGCGCAAGGGCGAGCAGCACAATCCGGAGTTCCGCGCCGTCAATCCCAATGGCAAGGTGCCGGTCATCGTCGATGATGACGCAACGGTCTTCGATTCAAACGCCATCCTGCTCTTTCTCGCCCAGAAGACGGGACAATTCCTGCCACCCTGCACGATGGCCAACCGGGGCGAACTCTTTTCCTGGCTGATGTTCGTTGCCACGGGAGTCGGGCCCTATTCGGGCCAGTCGGTCCACTTCCATCATCACGCGCCGGAAGAGATCGACTATGCCCGTCAGCGTTACGCCTTCGAAGCCAAGCGGCATTTTTCGATCCTCAACGATCGTCTCGCCGAGCGCCGTTACATGGTCGCCGAGATGTACACGATCGTCGACATGGATGTCTGGGGCTGGGCGCGGATGATGCCCCTGGTGCTCGGTGAGGCAGCCTGGGCGGACCTGCCCAACCTGAAGCGCCTGGTCGACGAGATCGAGGAGCGGCCTGCCGCCCGGCGTGCGACGACACTGAAGGACCGCTTTACGTTCAAGACCGAGATGGACGATGAAGCGCGGCGCAACATGTTCCGTCATCTGTCCTGAAGCCGACCCGCGTCTGCATGCAGCCGCGTTTCCGCTCACCGTGATTTATCGCCCAACCAAATGCGTCAAGGTTGCGCCCAGTTCATAGTAGCCCCGCTTTAAACCGGTGAAGCGCTCGGCGTAGCTGTCGATCACGTCGAGCGGCAACTCGCTTCTGTCGCGGCTGAGCAGTGCCGCGGCTGCGGCCCGGCCAAACGTCGTGCCGGGCGAGATACCGCGTCCTGAATACCCGAAAATTGCGAGCCCATCATCGCCAATAGTCAAAATCTTCGGGATGTGATCGGCGGTCATCGCAATGCGGCCGAACCAGGCATGCTCGATCGGTTGGCCGGCAAGTGACGGGAACAATTTGGCAAGCTTGCGGTTCGCCCAGGCGCGATGGATGCCGTGACCGGCATGATCGAGCGCACCGACCGCACCGACGAGAAGGCGGCCAGCCTGGTCCATGCGGAACGACGACATCACGGGATGCGTATCCCAGCAGCCTTCGCGACCCGGCAGTACCGAGCGTGCCAAATTATCGGAGAGCGGCTTGGTCGCCAACTGGAAGTAGTGAACCGGTACGACCTGCGGTTCAGCGATACCGTCGATTGGCACGTGATAGCCGTTGGTCGCCATCAGCAGTTTCGCAGCACGGACTCGACCGCGCGGCGTCACGACCTGCCAAGAGCCTTCATTAAACATTATCGCTGTTACCGGGGTCTGCTCGAAATGGCGTGCACCGGCGGCCGCTGCTGCCCTAGCCAGGCCGCGGCAATAGGCAAGCGGATTGATGGTGCCGGCCCGGGCATCGAACAGTGCCCCATGTACCTGGTCGGTGCCCGTACGCTCGCGGGCCGTTGCGACATCGAGTAATTCGACAGGCGCACCGCGCTTGACCTGTTGGGAATAGCGGTTCTCGAGATCGCGCTGACCGGATGGTGCATGCGCGCAATGCAGCGTGCCGGTGCGCGTTGCTTCACACTCGATGGCGTGCTGCTCGATCAGCGAGAAGACAAGGTCGGGTCCGGCGGCCAGTGCACGATTGAGGCGCCCACCCTGCTCGGCACCAAGTTCGCGCTCGACATCGTCCGGCGGCAGCCAGAGCCCGGCGTTGACGAGGCCGACGTTGCGCCCCGAGCCACCATGACCAATCGTCTCGGCTTCGAGGACGACGACATCGGCGCCGGCTTCTGCACCATGCAATGCCGCGGAGTTGCCCGTGAAGCCGCCGCCGATGATGGCCAGATCTGCCGTCATATCCTCATTTAACGGCGGCGCTGCATACGTCTCGACCGCCGATTGCTGCCAAAGGTTCGAGTCAAGCGCCACGGTGTACACTCCCGAATATAGTTTCCAAAGGCAGAGCCCTCCGGCGGGATTGTTAAGGGCAGAGCCTTAACGCTTGAGGAGTTTCACTCCTCGAACTCCCCGACCAGGGATTTATCCCTGGACCCTGTTGATGGCTTCAGCGATCCGATCGCGTGTCAGCGGCAAGTCGGTGAGGCGCAGGCCGATGGCACGGCGTACCGCATTGCCGATCGCTGCCCCTGTCGGGCCAATCGCGGTCTCGCCGACGCCGAGTGACGGCAGGTCCTTGCGATCCACCAGTTCGACGTCGAGATGGGGGATCTCGGAGAAGGTCAGGATCGGATAGGTCTGCCAACCATCCGTGACGACGCGATCATCCTCGACGGCGACGGCCTCCTTGAGCGTCCAGCTTGTCGCCTGGATGATGCTGCCTTCGATCTGATTACGAATGCCGTCCGGATTGACGATTTCGCCGGCATCGACAGCGGCATGCGCACTAATCAGGCTGATCTCCTTGTCGAGCTTCAAACGCATGGCAACGGCACAGTAAGCCGACCGGTTCTTGTACTGTGCAAAACCGAGACCGATTGCTTCGCCATCGCCTTCGGGACCGGGCCAACCGGCCATTTCGGCGGCCCGTTCGATGACATACTGAGCACGAACATCGATCAGGTGGGCAAGCCGGAAAGCGAGTGGACAGGCGCCCGCCGCATCGGCCATTTCGTCGATCAGTGCCTCGAGCGCATAGACGTTGGTAAAGGCGCCAAGCCCGCGGAGCGCCGACGTGCGCATTGGCCAATCCGTCAAGATACGCTTTGCGACCCGCAGGTTCGGGATGTTGTAGAGCGGGTTCGCATTGCGGTCGGCACCGCCACCGCGCGCCGGCGGCACGTCGCCCGGCCGGGTCGTCGGCAACGGTGGATCGAGCAAAGCGGCGTTCGTCAACTCGGCAAAACCACCACGGCCCGGCCGGCGGGCGTGCGCCTGGCTGAGCGACGTGATCGACATGGCTGTGATCCGGTTGTCGACACCAAGCGTGCCGGACACCGTGACGCTCATCGCCGGTGCGAGCGGCGATGCCTGGAAATCATCGGCCCTCGACCAGGCGACGCGGACCGGTACACCCGGCACCGCCTTGGCGAGCAGTGCCGCATCGAGAGCGACATCATCCTGGCCGCTATGGCCGTACGTCCCGGCGCCCGGCTTGTGGATCACCGTGACATTCGCAGGTTCGATACCGAAAACGATGCCGAGACCATCGCACAGGCCGTGTGGCGCCTGAGTATGGCTCAGCACTTCGAGGTGATCGGCATCGCGCCAGGTGGCGATCGCACAGGACGGCGCAATCGACGCGTGTGCGATGTAGGGCTTTGTGACGGTGAGTTCGATCCGCTGCCCCTCAACAGAGGCAGCATCACCTTGCTCGTGAACCACCTGCTCGGGAATGGCCGGCGAGCCGAGCGCATCAAAAATGTCTTGTCCGGCAACCGTAGGTTCGCTCCATGTCACGAGTTCGCCGGCAGCCGCGATTGCTATGACGGCATCGGCTTCGCGGTCGGCAATGACACCGATGAAGGACCCGTTGCGCACGATGGTGATGTCGGGGAAGCGGGCCTGAATTGCCGCTTCATCGAAAGCAACCACCCGCCGCTCCGGCGATGTCGGCTGCAGCGCCCGGCCGTGTCGCATGCCATCGAGCCGGATGTCGTGGATGAACGGCGAACCGGCCATCTTGGCCTTGAGGTCGATGCGCGGCATGGACGTACCGACGATGCGATGCTCAGCCCGGAGCCTTGGGAGCCGCGTGCTCGACGACCGGCTGTGCCAGCTCAGCCGACTGCACCAGCGCCCAGTAGGTCAACGAACTTGGCCGATCACCAACGCGCACCTCGCCATCCATGACGCCCAGCTGGCCCTTGTCGGCCTGCAGCAACTTGGCGGCCTCGTCGAGCAGCACGTGCCGGGCCGCCGAAGCTGCATGGCGGATGGCCTTGCCGGTCACCTCCATCGAGAGACTGCTTGACGTCGCGGCTTCGACCGGCCCGTCGTCGGTATGGCCCGAGAGCACATCGAAGCGGGCCGGGTCGATATCAAGTTCATCGGCCGCAATCTGGACCAACGCCGTGGTGATGCCCTGTCCGATCTCGACCTTGCCGGTCTTGAGCAGCACGCGGCCATCGGCAGTGAATTCGAGCCAGTCGGAGCAAAGTGGATTATCCGTCAGGCTCGGTGAAACAGGTGCGGTGGTCATACTACTGCCCCTCCTGCCTCGGTTGCCGCCAGTTCATCGCGGGCACGTTCGACGGCATCGAGGATGCGCTGGTGCGCGCCGCAGCGGCAGAGGTGACCATCGAGCGCCTGGGCGATGTCGGCACGGTTCACAGATCGCGACCTTGTGAGCAGCGCCTTCGCTTCGATCAGTATGCCGCCCAGGCAATAACCGCACTGGCCGGCCTGCTCCTTGAGAAAAGCTGCAAGCAGGATGGCGCCGACCGGATCGGTCTCGATCGCCTCCAGCGTCTCGACCGGTCGTCCGTCGACCGCCTCGAGGGGTATCGTGCACGATTGAACGGGCCGACCGTCGATCAGCACGGTGCACGCGCCGCAGTGGCCGGTCAGACAACCGTGACGCGTGCCAGGAAATCCCAGGTCGTCGCGCAGGATAAGTAGCAGCGGCGTTGCCGGGTCCGAATCGGTCTGGTGCAGCCGGCCGTTGATGTTGAGTTGTCGTTCGCCTGCCATGCTGCCTCCGGTCGGTCTTCAATCAGTCAAGGCGATCTTGGCGCATTGGCCGACGGCAGGCAAACGGCATGAACCATCAAGGGGCGTCCGAACACGGATAGGCTTCTAACGAAAGAACCCCCGCCGGCGCAAACCGGCGGGGGTTCAGGACCAGACTCAATAGTAGTAGTGGCAGCCAATCCGGTAGCCACGCTTCTGCAACCACAGGCAACGCCGGTAGGAAATCCATTTTCCCTTCCAGTAGCGACCGTGACCGTAGTGGTGTCCGTGGTGACGCCAGCGCCAATGACGGAAGCCGTGACGATGGCGGAACCGATTGCGGTGACGGAACCGACGCCGCTTGCTGACCAGTTCAACACCAGCATTCGCCTGTTCGAGTCCCGTCGGCTTGGCGACATTCATGGCGGCCTGGGCAGGTGCCTGAGCTGCCGCCAACGTTGCTGCCGACATGATGCCGGCGATGATGAGTTTCCTAAACATATTTCTGTCTCCTGGATCTTGAGCATGTGCTCTCGTTTTCGGGTTGGTTGGGGCCATTGCCGTTACCGGCGAAATCTCGACAAGCGCTTTGCTCATCGACCACGCCAACATGCCCGAGCGGGAGCATGCCCGCTGTTCCGAGGGAAACAGGCGATGAAAAATTTTCAGGACTGCGCGACGACCAGCGTTAGCCCGGCCAGACGGCTTCCTCGTCGAGCGGATAAACCGGGCGCGGCAGGTGATGCCATTGCCGGCGTTCGAGGACCGGTGACGTCAAGCCCTCGGTATCGGCCTCGAAGACGCGGTCAGGCGTGAACCAGGGCAGAAAACCCGAGCGAAAGTGCCCGCGCGATTTGACGACGACGGTATGAGCCTTGGCGATGTCGAGGCCGAACATCTCGAAGAACATCGGATCAGCGGTCTGCGAGCGATCCGAAATCACGATTACCGTCATGCCGCCGATGCGCAGTGCCGCGCAGGGCCCGAGGTGTAATTGGCGCCCGACGAAGAGACCGAGACGGCCGACAATGTTGCCGTCGTGGAGTCCGACGACTTCGGCTTCGACCGAGATTGGCCGGTCATAAGGCGTGCCTGATGCAGTGTTGAAATTGGCTTCGAACGTCTGGCCGAGACCCGCTTCTTGCGCTGCCAGTGCGAGCGGCGGATCGTAGAAGCTGCCGTAATAAAGGTCCGAGGGCTTGGCTTCGAGCAACGCCTCGAGAAACTCCGTCGTGCGCCCGGTGCCGCCACCGCCAGGGTTGTCGCCCGAATCGGAAAAGATCACCGGCTTGCGATCGGCCTTGCAGGCCATGGCGACAGCATCCCCGAGCGGCATCAGTTTCTTGCGGAACCTGTCCCGTGTTTCCCAACCAACGGTTGCAAGTTCCTTGGCGAGCCGCTTCGCCTCATCGAGATCGTCACGCGCCGTTACGACAACCGCCAGCCCATTGTCTGGCGTGTCTGAGAACACGAAGCCGCCGAAGATCGACACATTCACGATCCGGCCGGCTTCCTCGGCCTGGCGGCGCTGGCCGAGATCGATCATCGCGCCGTAGGGGCCGGATGCGGTGAGCAAGTTGATCGATGCCGGCGTCAATGGCAGCCGTTCGACATGCATTTGCGGGCGCACGCGGCCGGCAAGCGTCATGCGCATCAAGAGGGCTGCTTCCTCGCCGCGCTCGATCATGTCGACATGCGGATTGGTGCGGTAGCCGACGATGCTGTCCGCGTTTTCTGCCATGCGATCGGAGATGTTGGCGTGCAGATCGAGCGTTACGATGATCGGCACGTCAGGCCCGACCCGCTCACGGACTGCTGCCAATAAGTCGCCGTCAGGGTCGTGGCTGTCGGTTGCAAGCATGGCACCGTGGTTGGCCACGTAGACACCATCGACATTACCGGCATCGATGAGCCCCGTGACGATGCGTTCGATGAAGTCCCGCATCAAAGCGCCGTCGACCGGTCCGTGCGGATGGCAGGCCGCCAACAAGAGAGGCACCGGCTGCCAGTCACCGGTAGCATCCATGGTCTGCACGAACGCTGCAGCCTCGGGCGCGATCACCGAACTCGGCGCTCGCGCCTCGGCCAGCAAGGCATCGCCTTCGCAGATGTAATGACTTTCAAAGTCGTTGTGCGTTGCAACAGGCGACGCCCGGTTGCTTTCCAGAATGACACCAAGCAGGGCGATGCGCGGAGCGGCCATTCGAGTTTCCTCTGATCACGTAATTGTCATTGTCTATGCGACCGTGACTGATAAGCGCTCTGCCATCAAGCCTGCTGCCCATTCAGCCACTTTTTCAGCGACATGATGCTTGCCGGTCGGAGCTCCACCGTCGTGAGTTCATCTGTCGCGCGTCAACAGGCAAACTGGCGGAACCGGTCCCGGGATGAGATCGATGATCACGCAACCGCCGTTGGGAGGCATTCGTGCGCCATCGATTCCCCGGTTTGATGCACCGGCTGAAACTACACCGCTACGAGCTGATTTGGGCGATGGTGCTGACCTTCGTCGCCGTGGCCGTGCTGTTGCTTGGCGGCACGGCGGAATGACAGGGTATCAGGCCGCAGCCACGGCTGCCTGAGGAATGTCGAAATATGCGTCGAACGTCGCCCAGAAGCGAGCGCGCACGTCATCGGTTTCCTGCAAAATCTCGTGTCGCGCATCTGGGATCGAAATGTAGGTTGCCGACTTGAGTGTCGCGGCCAGCTTCTCGACAGCAGGCGTGCTGACGATACTGTCTTCACCGGCGCCGAAGATCAAAGCCGGCACCCTGACGCGGCCGGCAAACTCGGGATCGGCGATGTAGGCCATCGAATTGAGTGCGGCGGCCAACCAGCCGACCGTCGGCGAGCCGAGCAGTAAATTGGGAGCTGACCGCTCGAGCTGCTTGTTGCGCTGAAAGCGTTCGCTGTCACAAGTGAGCACGTTGCCGTCGAATTCCCCGCCGTAGCCGGACGTCGGCGTGCCCCCCTGAACGTATCGGCTGCCCAGGCCGACTGCCGTACTCAGGCCGGCATAAATCGAGACCAGCGCACGCGGAAAGCGCAGTGCAAGCGGTGTCAGCGCGACCATCGGTGCAGTCAGCACGGCACGATCGAACCAGGTGTCGGTCCGCGCAATGTTGCGCAGCAGGATATGGCCACCCATCGAATGGCCGAGCGCCGAATAGGGCGGCGGACAATCCGGCAGCACGACATCGCGCATAAACGAGCGCAGATCGCGGTCGAACTCCTGGAAGCTCGAAATATGGCCCTTGCGCGGATCATCGATCGGCCGGTACGAACCGCCCTGCCCTCGCCAGTCCTGGATGGCGACCGCAAAGCCGCGCCGGCGCAGATCGGAGACCGTCTCGAAGTATTTTTCGATGAATTCCGTTCTGCCCTGGAAGATTACCATGGTGCCTCGGCTCGGGCCCCGCGTTGCCGGCCAGGCGGCATAACGCATCGGCTTGCCGTCGTAGCCTGCAAACTCGCCGACGGTCGCGCCGCTGGGTATGGGGTTCCGCGCCATGGAGACGACTTGCATCGATTCTGCTCCGTTGCTGTGGCCCCGTTCTTGAGCACAATGCAGCGAGCCGTCAATCGGCACCAGGGAAATTGATTGATCGCTTTCCCCAAGGCATGACCAACCGCCAACCAAAAGAATTGCCAATAAGCCGGCCAACCCCTCTCTTGAAACTACCGGCCTCCGCCCTATCTCAGGACCAGGCGCGCCGCATGAGCGGGCGCCCATATCAACCATCGGCCCGATCGAAGGCGATGGGCCGACCACACGTTGCTTCAAATGGAGAACCTGTGATGCGACATCATGATTTTGCCCCCCTCTACCGTTCCACCGTTGGCTTCGACCGGCTATTCCAGCTGCTCGACAACGTTGCCGGTGCCGACAATGATGCACCGACCTATCCGCCTTATGACATCGAAAAGCTCGGCGATAACACCTATCGCATCGTGATGGCGGTGGCCGGCTTCGGACGCGATGAACTCGACGTCGAAGTCAAGGAGGCAACCCTGACCGTCAAGGGCCAGAAAAAGGCCGAAGACGGTGAGAAGGAATACCTCCACCGCGGCATCGCCAAGCGCAGCTTCGAGCGCCGTTTCCAGCTTGCCGATCACGTCGAGGTCACCGGTGCTGACGTCGTCGACGGCCTGCTGCACGTCGACCTGGTCCGCAACATCCCCGAGCGCATGAAACCGCGCCGGATCGAGATCGGCACAAGCGAGCCCTCGAAACAGATCGAGGGGACGGCTGCCTAAGGCCGCGTTCAGTAACGCTCTGCTACAGACTCTGATCCAATGGCAGGCTGCCCAGTCCGGGCGGCCTGCTTTGGCGCGTTCAAATCACAACCATGTCGCGACAGCCGCCGCACCGCTGTGCCAATATACCGGCGCAGCTCGTTCCGCTCACGTAACAAACTTCTCAAAGAAGAGGGGGTTTCGGGGGAGCCTTCCCCCGAGCGGATCTCGGGCGACAGCCCATCAACACACGACAATGGTCCGAAACATGAGCACCCGCCCAACCGTTCCCGGCATCACCCACACGACGATCAACGCGAACGGCATCGACATTCACATTGCGCGCGCAGGGCAAGGCAAGCCACTCGTCCTGCTGCACGGCTGGCCGGAGTTCTGGTACGTCTGGCACAAGCTGGTGCCGCTGCTTGGCGACCGGTTCGACCTGATCATGCTGGACCTCAGAGGCTTCGGCGAAACGCAAAAACCTTACCGAGGCAAGTCGGACAAGAACACCGCCGAGGTAATGTCAGATGACCTGATGGCGATGGCCGACGCGTTGGACCTCAGGACGTTCGGGCTCGTCTCACACGACATCGGCTCTTTGATCGCCAGGGTTGCAGCAGGGCGTGTGCCGGACCGGCTCACGGGTTTGTTCTTCTTCGACTGCGTCTATCCGGGCATCGGCAACCGCTGGGCGCTGCCCGATCATCTCGGCGAGATCTGGTATCAATCGTTCCATCAGCAGGATTGGGCGGCCGATATGGTTGGCTCGTCGCGCGATGCCTGCCGGACCTATTTCAAGCATTTCCTGAGCCACTGGTCGGCCCGGCCCGATGCCTTCGATGACGATCTCGAAGCCTGGGTCGACAACTTCATGGCGCCGGGCAACCTGCAGGGCGGCTTCAACTGGTATGCGAGCGTGCATAAGATGCGCCTTGCGATCATGAAGGGACTGGCGCCGAAGCCGCAGCCGATCGACCTGCCGACCTACGTCTACTGGGGCGCCCACGATCCGGTGCTCAAGGCCGAATGGGCCGACAACATTCCGGAATACTTCCCCAATGCGACCGTCGAGGTTGCCGAGGATGCCGGCCACTTCGTGCATTATGAAACACCCGCAGCAGCAGCCGAACGCATTGCCAGGTTCTTCGCACCGCTCGGCTGAACCAAGTGACACGAACAGGAGGAAACCATGGAACTCGAGAACAAAGTCGCGATCGTCACCGGTGCTGCAGGCGGCATGGGGGCTGCGACAGCAAGGCTGTTCGCTCGCGAAGGCGCGAAGGTCATGCTGACGGACATGCTCGAAGCTGAAGGCCAGGCGGTCGCCCAAGAGATCAATGCGGCCGGCGGCACATCGCAATTCGTGCGCCACAACATCGCCGAGGAGGCCGACTGGCAGGCGGTTGCACAGGCGACGCTCGACGCCTATGGCAAAATCGACATTCTGGTCAACAACGCCGGCATCTCGGGCTCCGATCCCGACATCCTGAGCCGTGAGATCTGGGACGGGCAGATGAACGTCAACGCGACCGGCACGTTCCTTGGCATGCGCACCATCGTGCCGCACATGCAGAAGGGCGGTGGCGGCGCCATCGTCAACATTTCGTCGATCTCAGGCATCGTCGGCCAGTCCTTCGTGCATATGGGCTATAACGCCTCGAAGGGCGCGGTGCGCATGATCACCAAGGCTGCCGCCGTGCAGTTCGCCAAAGACGGTATTCGCGTCAATTCCGTCCACCCCGGCCTGATGCCGGCGATGCGCACATCGAAGCTCACCGCCGACCCAGCCGTTCGCGACAAGATGCTCTCTGCCGTCCCGATGCGCCGGATCGGCGATATCGACGAGGTCGCGCAAGCCAACTTGTTCCTGGCAAGCGAGCGGTCGTCCTACATCACCGGTGTCGAACTGCCGGTCGACGGCGGCTTCCTCGCGATGTGATCGCTTATCCAACGCAAACCATAAGGATTGGTCATCATGGATATGACGATTGCCGCCATGCACACGACGCTGCTGCGCGTGCCCTGGTCGAAGGAGCCGCCCGACAACGGCATCATGCCGCCGAGTGCGCGTGAGCTTCTGCTGCTCGAGATCGAAACCAAGGGCGGCCTCGTCGGCCTCGGCTATCTGCAGCCGCTTAGCGGCGGCCTCGAGACGCTCGATACCTGCCTTCGCGAAATGATCGCGCCGAAGGTGATCGGGCGCGATGCGACCGAGATCGAAGGCATCTGGAAGACGCTCTGGCAGTCGACCTACTGGCTTGGGCGCGGCGGCATCGCGACCTGGTGCCTGTCAGCCGTCGACATTGCGCTCTGGGACATCGTCGGCAAACGCGCCGGCCTGCCATTGCATCGCCTGTGGGGCAACTGCCGCGACAAGGTCGAAGCCTATGGCTCGGGCGTCTGGCGCGGCCTCGACCATGACCGCATGCTGGCACGCGCCAAGCACTACACCAACCAGGGCCTCAAGGCGATCAAGATGCAGGCCGGCCACATCCGGCCCTGGCGTGCTGATGTCGCCAACGTCAAGGCGATGCGTGAGTTCGTCGGCGACGATGTCGAGATCATGGTCGACGTCAACATGGGCTGGTCGGCCGATACCGCCATCCAGGCCGGCCGCCATTTTGATGACTACGACATCTACTGGCTCGAAGAGCCGGTGGTGTGCGAGGACTTCGAGGGTTATCAGCGCATTGCCGCCCACCTCAAGACCCGCGTGGTCGGCGGCGAGAGCCATTTCACGCGCTATGACCTCCGGCCCTTCTTCAAGGAACCGTCATCGCCGATCCTGCAACCCGACCCGCAGCGCGGCGGCCTCACCGAATTGCGCCGCATCGCTGCGGTTGCAGATACCTACGGCATCAAAATCGCGCCGCATCTTTTCCACGAACTGACCGTTCACCTGCTCGCTTCGATCCCGAACGCGAGCTATCTCGAGTACATGGACTGGAACGACGACTTGTTCGTCGACGCGCGCCTGCCGGTCGACGGGTTCGTCACGCCGCCCGAAGAGCCCGGTCACGGTGTCCGGTTCCGGCCGGAGCTGGTCAGCGACTGCAAGGTTGGCGGGACCGAGATGATGTAGGCTAAACGGCCTTGTCGGTGGATGCAGCCTGGCTTCGGTTCCGGCGCGCTAGTTTTCCGAACCAAACGGTTAGTACCCGCTCGCCACCCACCGTCCGTCATTCCCGCGCAGGCGGGAACCCAAGCATGTCGCCGGCCGCACAGAGTTTGCTGAGGTTCACTTGGGTCCCCGCCTGCGCGGGGATGACGCTGCGTTCGAGGGCAGGATGGAAAACAACTGTTAGGTCCAGATCACTAGCCGATGCACTGGCCGCAATGTTATTCGCCACAGGAACGACCGGCAGCGCCGGCAGCAACAAACGATCTCTGGAGCACTTATGTCGGGGCCGCCTACCGCGAAGCAAAAGCAGCTCGAAGCCGTGCGCGGAGTCATCCGCTCGCTCGCCGACAAGCTCGACATCGATGCCCATGTCCGGCTGTGGGATGGCTCGACAGAGCCGCTCGGCCGCAACGTAACGGGCCCGCTCGAAATCGCGATCTCCGGTCCCGGTGTGATCGGTGCCATCCTGCGCCGGCCGACCCTCGACAACATCATTCGCCATTACATCGACCGGCGCATCGATTTTCGCGGTGGCACGCTGATCGATCTTGGCAAAGCCGTTAATCGCGAAGGGCGCTCCGTTAGTACACGAGAACTGAACCGCATTGCGATTGTGCGCCAGCTGGCACCGTTTCTGCTGACACCTGCCGAACGGCCGCCCGATGCGCACGGCTTTGCCGGCGAAACGACCGGCCGTGACCAGTCGGCTCGCGACAACAAAGCCTTCGTCCAGTTCCACTACGATCTCTCGAACGAGTTCTACGCCCTCTTTCTCGACCCGGAGATGGTCTATTCCTGCGCCTATTTCACCGACTGGGACAACGACATCGCAACTGCCCAGCGCGACAAGCTCGATATGATCTGCCGTAAATTGCGTCTCAAACCCGGCGACCGGATGCTCGATGTCGGCTCCGGCTGGGGCGGTCTCGTTTGCCATGCGGTGCAGAATTATGGCGTGACCGCACACGGCATCACGTTGTCCCAGGAACAGCTCGCCTATGCCCGCGAGAAAGTGGCCCGGCTCGGCCTTGGCGACCGCGTCTCGTTCGAGTTGACCGATTACGCCAACGTTTCCGGCACCTACGACAAGATCGCCTCGATCGGCATGTACGAGCACATCGGCCTCAAGAACATTCCGGCCTATATGAACAAGATCCGCTCGCTCTTGAGCGAGGACGGTCTGTTCCTCAATCACGCGATTTCGCGGCGTGCGCCAAAGCCTTCATTGATGGGCCGGCGCTGGCGACCTGAGCAGCGCGCGATTGCGAAATACATCTTTCCGGGCGGTGAACTCGACGACGTTGGCCGCTCGATCACGGCCATGGAACGCGCCGGCTTTGAGGTGCACGATGTCGAGGGCTGGCGGCGCCACTATGCGCGAACCTGCGAGATCTGGTGCAACCGGCTGACCGAGCGGCGCGAAGAGGCGATTGCCGAGATCGGCGAGGCGAAATACCGGATCTGGGTTGCCTATCTCGCCGGCGTCTCGCTTGCCTTTTCGCGGGGTACGCTCCGCATCTTCCAAACGCTCGCTTCGAAGTCACCCAAGCGCCCGCCGCCACTGCCGCCAACACGGGCGGATCTTTATCGGTAGCTCACAGCATCACGATCAATTGCGCTCGGCGATCCATTCGATGACACGGTTGGGTAGCACGCGGCGGCCGGCTGCGACCAGATAGGTCGGCGTCGTGACGTAATAGCGTGCCTTCGGTCGCGGGCTCTCGACGGCATGCACCAGCTTGGCAGCGACAGCCTCCGGTTCGAGCTTGAAGCGCTCCTTGCCGCCCTTTTCGAGTGCCGCGAGCATGGCTTCATAGCGGGCGCGATGAGGTGAGCCGTCAATGTCGATCCAGCGCCGGGCTGCTGCCACGGCATGATCTGTAAAGCGCGTGCGGATCGGGCCGGGCTCGATCAGGGCAACGTGAATGCCGGCCTGCTTGAGTTCCATCCGCATCACGTCACTCAGCGCTTCGAGTGCGAACTTCGAGGCACAATAGGCACCACGATAGGGCGCGGCGAGCAGCCCCAGGACGGAAGAGCATTGCACGATACGCCCCTGGCCCCGGGCCCGCATGGCGGGAATCAGGCGACGCGCCAGAGCATGGGCGCCAAACACGTTGACCTCGAACTGGGCCCGCAGCGCCTCGACGGGCACGTCCTCGATCGCCCCCGGTTGGCCGTAGGCGGCATTGTTGAACAACGCATCGATGCGGCCGCCGGTCTCGGCGAGCACGTGTTCGGCGCAGGCCGCAATCGAAGCCGGATCGGCAAGCTCGAGCGGCACTGCTTTGACATGAAGGTCATTCTCGAGACGTTTGAGATCTTGCCGGCTGCGGGCGGTGGCAAATACCCGCCAGCCGCGCGCCTTGAGCGCCCGGGCCGATGCCCAGCCGATGCCGGATGAGCAGCCCGTGATCAGAATCGTGCGTTCCGTCATCGCGTCCATTGACCTCCGCGTGCTCTGTCGGGGGCGGACATTGCCAAACGCCTGAAGGGTGTGCAATCGCTTGGCGGTCATACCGAACCGCACGCCTCCGGATGTGAAACGCAAACCATGAACAAGCCGCTCGCCCCCGAAACGCTCGCCGCCCAGGCTATGGGTACGATCGACGAAGCAACCGGCGCAATTGTGCCGCCGGTGCATCTGACCTCAACCTATGAGCGCGACGCCGATCTCTCTTACCCGCGTGGCCTTGCCTATGGCCGGCCCGACAATGCGACAGTGCGCCAGGCGGAAGCCGTCATCACCGCCCTCGAAGGCGGCCACGTGACGCTGCTGCTGCCCTCGGGCATGGCAGCCGCGACGACCCTGTTTCTGGCCCTCGAGAGACCCGCGCATGTGGTCGCACCGCGGGTGATTTATTGGGGGTTGCGCCAGTGGCTCACAGACGACGCGCCGGGCTTTGGCCTCGACGTCACCTTTGTCGATGATTGCGATCCTGAGACGATCGCAGCAGCCGTGCGACCGGGAAGCACCCAACTCATCTGGATCGAGACGCCGGCCAATCCGTTGTGGTCGATTGCTGACATCGCGGCCGTCGGCAATGTTGCCCGCCAGGCCGGCGCGTTGCTCGGCGTCGATTCGACCGTTGCAACCCCCGTGCTCAGCCAACCACTCAGCCTCGGCGCCGACGTCGTCATGCACTCGGCGACCAAATACCTCAACGGTCATTCCGACGTGCTCGCGGGTTCGCTGACGTTCGCGCGACCCGACGCCGTGCTCGAACGGGCGGCCGGCCTTCGCGCCCATATGGGCGGGATCATCGGCCCCTTCGAGGCGGCCCTGTTGATGCGCGGCATGCGCACTCTGCATGTCCGGGTCCGCCATCAGTGCCAGAGCGCCATGGCGATTGCCCGGTTTCTCGGCGATCATTCAGCCGTTTGCGAGGTGCTCTATCCGGGCCTGACCAAGGCAGCCGGCCACGACATCGCCCGGCGCCAGATGGCTGGCGGCTTCGGCGGTATGTTGTCAATCCGTCTCGCAGACGGTGAAAGAGCGGCGATCGAGACAGCCGCCCGGCTCAAGATCTGGAAGCGGGCGACCTCGCTCGGCGGCGTCGAAAGTCTGGTCGAGCATCGCGCCAGCGTCGAAGGCTTGGGCTCGCCCTGCCCGCCGGATCTGTTGCGCCTGTCCGTCGGGCTCGAGACGGCCGATGACCTGATCTGCGACCTCGAGCAGGCATTGCCGTGAGTCGTCCGTACGGCAAATCATCGCGCCAATCGTCGCAAACGGCTGCTGACGGAGCTGCCGGCTTGCCTTGGCCCCGCGACATGGTAGGTATGGCCGGCTGCTAACGATCTATCCAGGCGGATCCCATGAACGAAATCATCGTGGAGCTTGAACGGCGCCGTGCCCATGCCCGGTTGGGCGGCGGCGAACGGCGCATCGAGGCCCAACACAAGCGCGGCAAGCTTACCGCCCGCGAGCGCATCGACCTCCTGCTCGATGAAAACTCGTTCGAAGAGTTCGACATGTACGTCGAGCACCGCTGCACCGATTTCGGCATGGCGGACTCGAAGTTCCCCGGCGACGGCGTGGTCACGGGCTGGGGCACGGTCAACGGCCGCGTGGTCTACGTGTTTGCCAAGGATTTCACCGTTTTCGGCGGTTCGCTGTCGGAGACGCATGCCAAGAAGATCAACAAGATCCAGGACATGGCGCTGCAGAACCGGGCACCGATCATCGGCCTGTTCGATGCCGGCGGCGCACGCATTCAGGAAGGCGTTGCGGCCCTTGGCGGCTATGGCGAGGTCTTCCTGCGCAACGTGCTCGCCTCCGGCGTCATCCCACAGATCTCGCTGATCATGGGTCCGTGTGCCGGAGGTGACGTCTATTCGCCGGCGATGACCGATTTTATCTTCATGGTGCGTGATACTAGCTACATGTTCGTCACCGGCCCCGACGTCGTCAAGACCGTGACCAACGAAGAGGTAACAGCAGAAGAACTCGGCGGAGCCTCGGTTCACACGACCAAGTCGTCGATCGCCGACCGGGCCTACGACAACGATGTCGAAGCACTCCTTCAGATGCGCCGGCTGATGGACTTCCTGCCGGCCAATAACCTTGCCGGAGTGCCGGAACTGCCGACGCGCGATTCGCCTAACCGCGTCGAAGACTCCCTCGACACGCTGGTTCCGGCCAACCCGAACCAGCCCTACGACATCAAGGAACTGATCACCAAAATCGTCGATGAGGGCGATTTCTTCGAAATCCAGGAAGCCTTCGCCAAGAACATCGTGACCGGCTTTGCCCGCATGGAAGGGCGCACGGTCGGCGTCGTCGCCAACCAGCCGCTGGTGCTTGCCGGCGTGCTCGACAGCGACGCGAGCCGCAAGGCAGCCCGTTTCGTGCGCTTTTGCGACTGCTTCGAGATACCGATCCTGACCTTCGTCGACGTGCCGGGCTTCCTGCCCGGCACCGCACAGGAATACGGCGGCCTGATCAAGCACGGTGCCAAACTGCTATTTGCCTATTCGGAGGCAACGGTGCCGAAGGTCACTGTCATCACGCGCAAGGCTTACGGCGGCGCCTATGACGTCATGAGTTCGAAGCACATCCGCGGTGACGTCAACTATGCCTGGCCCAGTGCCGAGATCGCGGTGATGGGCCCGAAAGGCGCAGCAGAAATCCTTTACCGATCGGAACTCGGCGACCCGGATAAAATCGCTGAGCGCATCAAGGACTACGAGGACCGCTTCGCCAATCCGTTCGTTGCCGCCGAACGCGGCTACATCGACGAAGTGATCCTGCCGCGCAACACCCGCTGGCGTATCTGCCGCTCACTCAACATGCTGCGCAACAAGACCGTCGAGAACCCCTGGAAGAAGCACGATAATATTCCGTTGTGACGAGGCACCGTTTCAGCCGCGCTCATCCAGCACGACCCGACAATCCATCTCATAATCGAGGCCGATCACCGGCGGGCGGGCATAGTGCCAGGTGAGGCCCTTTTGAGTGACACCCTGGCGCGACATCTCGGCCATGACGTGGTGAAAGTCGCGCACCGAATAGGCCTGTACCGCGGTCGTATCCGCCCAGTCGAACCCGAGACCCTGAAGCCGGCGGCGCATTTCGCCCACCACGTAGAGCGCCTTTTCGCGCATCGCATCATCACTCGTTTCTTCGTAGCGAACGATCCGCTCCCGGTAGGGGCCCGCCCCTTCCTGTGCTTCGGCCCCGCCTGAGATCACCACGGTTGGCGGGTGATCGCCATCTGCCGGAGCGACATACGAGAATGCGTAAAACGATGGCTCGGGCGGCCCGTTGACGTCGGGAATGACATTCGACCGTGCGACCGGATTGACGTCGTTGTCCTGCATGATCTGCCACTCGCGCAGCGTCTCGACGTAGACCTCGTTGAAGGCGCGGAAACCTGCGTCGGTGAACTGGCCGGGCGAGCGAAGTTCACAAGCACAGAAATGCTGCAAGGGAATGCCTTCGCCCTTGAGGCGGTCGGCGATCAGCTTGAATCCGGCTGCAATCGGCACAGGCTGGCGAAGCGTGACACGCACGATGCGATAGCCCGGCATCGCCGCCGCTCCGGCCGAATATTGAAAGACACTTGGCAGGAAGCGATAGTTTCCGGCCGGGAAGTCAATTGCAGTAGTCATATTCCAAATCCTTCATTCATCCAGAAGCTGTTCACCAACACCGCCCGCAGATCACCGGCTGCGGCTTGGCAATGGCTGGACTTCTGTGCAAACTCGTTGCAGCTCTTGACACATCCAGCGTCGCAAACGCGCCAGCTTCGCTACAAACCATAACTCGCCAATCCAGCCAACGGTATGCCTTGAGCGCAGAACAAGCACAAAGATCAAGCCTCGTCGAGACCGCCGAGCGTTTGGAACGCCTGCTCGGCCAGTTCGGTTTCGTCACCTTTCTCGGCGCGGGCGTTTCGCTACTGACGTGCTATTACAAACTGATCGCGGGCACGGTCGCGACGACCTTCGGCATCGTCCTGTTCGACCCGAACATCCACCTCCAGGCCGTGATCATGTGGCTGTTCGTGGCACTCGCGGTGGCCGGCCTTTACTATGATCGCAGACGTCACGGAAAGAACCTCCCGCTGGTACTTGGCGCCATCGCGTTTGTCCTGATTTTCGGGACGCTCTATACGGTCTACGAACCGCGCATAGAGGTTCTCGCCTACCTCTTCCTGATTGCCGGCGCCTTTCTCAATCAGTACTTTTTGATGCAGCGCCTCTACGCTCAGACACTGCGTCATGCCGATGAACTGCGCACACTGAACAGTTCTCTTTCAGAGCAGGTTCGCGAACAGGTTACCGAGATCGAGAAACTGGCCCATCTCAAGCGGTTTCTGTCACCTGAAATCGCAGACCTCGTCACGCGTGAGGGCAATGCCGACTTGCTCGAGAGCCATCGCCAACTGGTCGCCTGCCTGTTCTGTGATATCCGCAACTTCACGCAGTTCTCCGAAGACGTCGAGCCGGAAGACGTGATGGATGTTCTGAAAGACATGCACCGGCGCGCCGATGCCATGGTCAGCGAACATGGCGGCACGATCTGCTATCGCTCCGGCGACGGGCTGATGGTGATCTTCAATGACCCGATCCCGAGTGATGAGCCCGTCCTGCAGGCGACCAAACTGGCGCTCCACCTCAAGGCCGCGTTCATGACGACGAGCGAACGGTGGCTCGAACTTGGCTACAACCTCGGTTTCGGTATCGGGATCTCATACGGCTACGCAACTCTGGGCATGATCGGTTCGGATGAACGCAGCGACTACACAGCGATCGGCCGCGTCGTGAATATTGCAGCCAGGCTCTGCGACAGGGCGAGAGACGGTGAGATCCTGATCGACAAGCGCGCACAGATTGAAATTGCCGATGTCGCCGAGTTTGCCGAGATGACGCTCGAAGACGTCAAAGGCATTTCACGTCCGGTCGAAGTCTTTTCGATCAAGGCACTACGAGATGGCACCTAGCGCAAACTGCGTTTTGTCGGAATCAGCTCGAACGAGCTGCTACCGGCAAAACGCAGTTTGCGCTATCAAGTCAACAAGGTACGCTGCGCTAGCGTTTGTGAAGCGCCACCCGCCCGCGTCCCCTGGCGCGGGCTTGTTGCGTCTGGCAGCAGTCTGCAGCCGTGATCAACGCCGCGCGTGGCGCGGCAGGTGGAAGCGCTGACAGGGGTAGATCAGCCGCGGCCGGCGGATCTTGCGTCGGTTGGCCCGGTAAATCTTTCGGAAATGGATACCTCGCCGGTAGTGGCGCCGTGAGATCCGCCAGAGCGAGTCACCGCGCTTGACGACATATGTGCCCGGCGGATTGATGCGCCGGCCGGCACGACGCGAACAACGATTGGAACTCCGCCGTGACGACCGGCGACGATAGGAACGCACAGCCGTGCGCCGGCGCTTGACGGTCTTCTTGACAGCTGCCACGCGCGTTGCCGGCGAGCGTTGTCTCCTCACACTCGTTTGATCGCTCTTTGCCGCAACCTTGACCGTCGATTTCGCCGGCAGTTCCGGCACCACGACGCGCTGTCTGTCAGCTGCTTCACGTGCCGCACGTTCACGCTCGAGTAGGGCGAGGCGGCGGCGTTCCTCCGCTTCGGCGCGCTCGCGCCGGCGCTGCTCGCCGATTTCACGCAGCCGTTCGGCCGCGAGGCGCCGGCGGCGGCGCTCTTCTTCGGCTGCAGCCTCGCGTCGGCGGCGTTCCTCCTCGGCACGTTCACGCGCAAGCTCTGCTGCTCGTTCGCGCTCGGCCTCGCGACGAGCGGCTTCGAGACGTTCGGCCTCACGTCGAGCGCTCTCCGCACGCTGGCGTTCGAGTTCCTGCAGCCGGATCTTTTCTGTCAGAAGCCTGGCCAGGCGCTGGCGTTCCGCCTCTTCCTGCTGCTCTTCTCTGCGGGTATCGATCGTGCGGCGCCCGGCCTCTTCCCTTTGCCGGCGCGCCTCGGCTTCACGGCGGGCCCGTTCCAGGGCTGCGAGTTGGGCACGTTCGCGTTCTTCGCGTTCAGCCTCTTCCCGGGCCCGGGCAAGCTCGAGCTCACGATTGCGCTCCGCCTCGGCCCGGCGACGCTCAGCCTCCAATCGGGCTTCAGCTGCAGCGCGCTCACGCGCGACCCGCTGTTCTTCGGCGATGCGAGCCGCTTCGGCTTCGGCTGCACGACGGCGCTCTTCGGCCTCGCGGCGCCGACGTTCGGCATTGAGACGCTCCTGCTCGGCTCTTTCGGCCGCCTCGTCTCGCATCTGGCGCTCTTGTTCCTCGCGGCGACGGCGTTCGGCCTCGCTCTCTCGCGTGTCTACTTCATCGACGACACGCCTGCGCGCGACGATCGTCGGCGGCAGTTCGCCGGAAAGCCGCGGCACGATTTCGGTGGCGTAGCTCTTTTGCGCGGCATCGAACCAGCGCTCCAAACCGACCATGCCGGCGCCGGTTTCGCCGGCAAACGGCCAAGGCACCGTGCGGGCCGGGACACGCTCGCGACGTTCCACTCGGCGCCGAGGCCGGTCCTCCTTCAGTGAGTCATAACCGCCACCGCGTTTCAGGCGTTCGACGATTTCGCTTTGATAGTTCCGGTTTGCATCGAGCAGCCAATCCCATGGCGGACCACCGGTATCGTTCGCCGCAAGTCGAATGACGCGACTGCCAATAGGCCGCAGTACCGGCTGGACACCCGTGGCTTGGTTCGGCTGCGCGTCTGCGCTATCGGCGCGAACGGCTGCTAGCTGAAAACCTGCCTGCGCGCCATCTGCCGTAAAATCGATCGTCTGGCGATAACCGGCCGGCACATGCACCCGGATCGTCTCGCCGACTACGACGTTGCGTCCGTCGGGTCCCGACTGTTCGACGGTAAACTCATGAAGTCCTTGGCCGATGCGCCCGACCGAGGCAATTTGCCAGGCGCCGCGCGGATCGGCCCGCGTCGAGGCTATGATCCTGTCACCGAGTACCAGCGCCACGCGCTTGCCGGCAGGCGCCCGTCCGCCATACAGAGCGCGCCCCGAGACCGAGTTGAGGCGCATGTGCGTGATTGTCGGTGCGGCAACCGCATACCTGGTCGGGTCAGCCAGGCGCGGACCTGCCGGGCCGACCCTCAACGCAAACGTCCGGCCTGCCCCTACCTCGTTCGCGGTGGCATCTCGGCCCGTCTCGTATATCGACGCGTTTGGCCGCGCGATCACGAATGTCGCAATTAATCCGGTCCAGGCAGCAAACACGCCTGCCGCAAAGACCAGGAACAACCTGCTTGTATGTCTTCCCTCGGGCATTAAACCAACCCAACTCAGCCCAACTTTCCTACATATTAACCAGTTACTTAGCATACTCTTCGAGGGCTGCGAAATCCGTGCGTCCAGATTACGCTCTAATGCGTTAATTTGGTCATAGTCAAAGCCGATCCTGAAGGATCGGGCTAGGCATGACAATTGCTGGTACCCATATGCTGGGCTCTCGCTCCGTCCGCCACGTTTTGTCCTAATTCTGGCCCTTTCGAGCCGATTAGCTCATAGTTCCTGTCCATCGTTTTGAAAGGACGTTCAACAAACATGACCGCCAATAAGAAAGCCAATGGATTAGCGCCCCAACTCCGGAACGTATGTGTCTATTGCGGATCAGGCCCGGGAACCGACCCGCGTTATGCGGAAGCTGCAGATGTGCTTGGCCAATCGCTGGCTGGTGCCGGTCTGGGGCTTGTTTACGGCGGCGGCGGGCTCGGCTTGATGGGCGAGACGGCCCGGGCAACCCTGCGCTACGGCGGCCGCGTCACGGGCATTATCCCGTCGTTTCTTTCCGAAAAGGAGCGCATGCTCAAGGATGTCGATGAACTGGTCGTGGTCGATGACATGCACCAGCGCAAAATGATGATGTTCGAGCGCTCCGATGCCTTCGTTGCCCTGCCAGGCGGCATCGGCACCATGGAGGAGCTTGTCGAGCAGCTCACCTGGGCCCAACTCGGCCAGCATGGAAAGCCCGTCGTTATTGCCAACATTGCCGAGTTCTGGTCACCATTTTTGGATCTGCTCAAGCATATGCGCGAGCAGCAGTTCATTCGTGACGGCCTTGAAGTGAACTTCGAAGTCGTGGCAAGTGCTGATGCGATCGTGCCGACGATCAAACGTCTGATCGGCGAGCAGGACGTGACCGGAGACGAGGAATCGCTTTCGGCCCGCTTCTGAGCCCAACCCCGGCCCGCGGCCAAGTGGCCGCTTCCACTCTCATGACCGAACTCTTGAACGAAGAGATCCGAGAGGCCCATAGCCGCCAGAACATGGTGCACACGATTGCCTTGCTGGTCGGGATCGGCACCCTACTGGCGGTGCCGATCGGCCTGATCTGGGGCTGGCTCGGACTGCTGTTTGCCGCCGTCTTGATCGCGGTCATGTTCGCCGGCGCCCGCGCGACCCCGCCGGAACTCGTCATGCGTGCCTACCGCGCACGGCGGATTACGGCCGAGAACAGCACGCAGCTTGCGGGCCTGATCGATGCTTTGACGAGGCGAGCGGAACTCGAAGCAACGCCCGCCCTTTACGTCATCCCGAGCCTGACCCTCAATGCCTTTGCCACAGGCACACCGAAGCGTGCCGCCATCGCGATCACCGAGGGCCTGTTGCGCAAGCTCAACATTCGGGAGATCGCCGGCGTGCTGGCCCACGAGGTCAGCCACATCCGCAACGACGACCTCTCCGTCATGGCGCTTGCCGATATAGCAAGCCGCATCGTCCAGGCGATGTCGTACACGGCACTATTCCTGATCGTTGCGAATTTCTTCGGGCTGTTGATCGATGGCGAAGCACCAATCTCGTGGTTCGCAATCGTTATTCTCTATTTGTCGCCACTGATCTCGAGCCTTCTGCAGCTCGGCCTGTCGCGCACGCGCGAATATGACGCCGATCTCGAAGCTGCCAGCCTGATCGGCAATCCCGCCTGGCTGGCCTCGGCGCTTAAAAGGCTCGAGCACCACACAGGCGCGTTCTGGGAAGACCTGATGTATCCGGTGCCAGGCCGCCGCGTATCGGTGCCATCGCTACTCAGATCACACCCCAGAACCGCTGACCGCATCGCCCGCCTCGAACAACTCGACAAGCGCAACTACCGGGAGCCGCCGATACTGGTGCGTGACGAACCGTTCATCTCGGTAATCAGCGCCGGACCCATCGGGCTCAGGCCCCGCTACCGGTTCCCGGGAGTCTGGTATTGATGCGGTGCGTCGACGGACGGCCGTCAGAGCCCACCAGCCTGGTTGATGCCTTGCGCACCGGCAATCGCGCGGCGCTGGCCCAGGCACTGACGCTGCTTGAGGGCAGTAAGGCCGGGGTCGGCGACCTGACGGCGGCATTCGCTGACCACATCAGCGGCATTCCGGTGATCGGCATAACGGGACCGCCCGGGGCAGGAAAATCCACCCTGGTCAATGCCCTGATCCAGGTCTGGCGGGGCCGTTCGAGCACGGTCGCAGTCGTCGCGGTCGACCCCTCGAGCCCGATCTCAGGCGGCGCCATTCTGGGTGACCGGGTGCGCATGTCGTCCGCGATCGATGACGACGGCGTTTTCGTGCGCTCGCTTGCGAGCCAGGGCCACCTCGGCGGCCTGTCGCCGGCAGCCGTGCGCTTCATCGATGCCTTCGATGTTGCAGGCTATGACCGCGTTCTCCTCGAAACCGTCGGCACCGGCCAGAACGAGGTCGATGTTGCCCATGTTGCCGACGTTGCCGTGGTAATCGCAGCACCCGGACTCGGTGACGGCATACAGGCGATGAAGTCCGGCCTCCTCGAGGTTGCCGACATTCTGGTCGTCAACAAGTCCGACCGCCCGGACGCCGCCGAAACAGCACAACAACTGGCCGCCGTCGTGTCATTGCGCGCCGGCACGCGAAGCAGCCCTCAAATCCATCGCACCACAGCACTGCGCGGCGACGGGGTCGCAGCACTCGCCGAAGCTATCGATACCGAAGTAACTTTACGGCTGCAGCAACGGTCTGCAGACGAACGGCGCCTGGCCCGCGGGCGCTACATCGTCGAGCGCCTTGCCGTGGAAGAGATCCGCCATGCACTCAGCGATATCGGCTCGCCAAACGTCCAAGCGATGATCGATGACATGCTGGCCGGTCGGCAATCACCGCTCGATGCCGTCAGGCATCTGCTCGCTCAGCTTCAGCGCGATTGACCGGCATGGAAAGCTTCGCCCCATCGCGTAAGAGCTTGTAGTTGATCGAATCGAGCAGCGCTTCGAAACTGGCATCGACGATGTTGGTCGACACACCAACGGTTACCCAGCGCTCGGCGGTTGCCGTGTCGCAGGATTCGACCAGAACCCGCGTCACGGCCTCGGTGCCGCCCGTCAGGATGCGCACCTTGTAGTCGACCAATTCCACCGGTTCGATATGCTTTTGGAACCGGCCGAGGTCCTTGCGCAGGGCCTGATCGAGGGCGTTGACCGGGCCGTTACCTTCGGCGACGGACCACAAAGGCTCATCATCACCGTCGACGAATACTTTAACTGTTGCTTCCGAGACCGTGACAAGGTTGCCGACCGCATTGTGGCGCTTCTCGACCATCACGCGGAACGAGTCGACGCTGAAATATTTGGGCACGTCCCCCATGATGCGCCGCGCAAGCAGTTCGAACGATGCATCTGCCCCCTCGTAGGCATAGCCGAGCGCCTCGCGCTGCTTGACCTCGTCGAGCAACTGGGTGACGCGATGATCGTCTTTAGGGATCTTGATGCCGACCCGTTCAAGTTCAGCGAGGATGTTCGACTTGCCGGCCTGGTCCGAGACCAGCACACGGCGCTGATTACCGACCAGTTCGGGCGCAACGTGCTCGTAGGTCTCGGGCTCTTTGAGGATCGCAGAGGCGTGAATGCCGGCCTTGGTTGCAAACGCGCTTTCGCCCACATAGGGCGCCTGGCGGTTCGGTGAGCGGTTGACGATCTCATCGAGAACGCGGCTGGCATGCGTCAAGCGCTGCAGGCGTTCGGGCGTGACGTTGACCTCGAAGCGATCAGCGAATTCGCTCTTCAGAAGCAGGGTCGGAATGATCGATGTCAAATTGGCGTTGCCGCAGCGCTCGCCAATGCCGTTCATCGTGCCCTGGATCTGGCGGGCACCGGCACGAACTGCAGCCAGCGTGTTGGCAACGGCATTCTCGGTATCGTTATGGGCGTGCATACCGACATGGCTGCCGGGCACGACGGTGAGCAACTCGCCGACGATCGCTTCGACCTCGTGCGGCAAGGTACCCCCGTTGGTGTCGCACAGCACGACCCAGCGGGCCCCTGCCTCATAGGCCGTCCGCGCCACCGCCATCGCGTAGTCCCGATTGGACTTGTAGCCGTCGAAGAAATGCTCGCAATCGATCATCGCCTCGCGGCCGGCGGCGCAGAGCGCTTCGACGGACTGGCGTATACCGTCGAGATTTTCTTCGTTGGTCGTCTGCAGCGCGACGCGGACGTGATAGTCCCAGGCCTTGGCCACCAGGCACACCGCATCGACCTCGGCTCTGAGCGTTTCCTGAAAGCCCGCATCGTTGGAGACCGATCGCCCGGCTCGCTTGGTCATGCCGAAGGCGGTGAACTTGGCATGCTTGAAAGACGGCGGATTGGCGAAGAATTCGGTGTCGGTCTGGTTGGCACCCGGATAACCGCCTTCGATGTAATCGATACCTAGTTCATCGAGTACCTCGGCAATGCGCACCTTGTCGGCGACCGAGAAGTCGATGCCTGTCGTCTGGGCTCCGTCCCGCAGCGTGGTATCGAAAATGTAAAGGCGTTCCTTGCCGAAGGGTGTGCTCATGGTGCTACTCGAACTTATCCGTTGGTTTACGGGCCCGCCCATTTTGACCGCCCGACGTTTCTAATTTGATAACCACTCTTCGGCGCGCGCCCTGACGCGCTTAGCGGCCGACTTCCCAAGTCGTGGTCGGTTCACCGGTTGCCGGATCCTTACCGTCCTTGAGTTGTATGCCCATGGCCATCAGCTCGTCGCGAATGCGGTCGCATTCCGGCCAGTCCTTCGCCTTGCGGGCGGCCAGGCGCAGGCTGATCAGATCGCCTATGCGGGTCTCATCGAGTTCAACGGCGGCCGGCCGCCAGGCCAGCCAGTCCGCTCGCGTGAGTTGCAGGAGGCCGAGCAATTGTGCCGATGCCTTGAGGCAGGCCGCCGCCGGCCTGGCGCCCTTGGCGGCTGCCGAGCGCAATTCGTGCAGGGCGGCAATCGCTTTCGGCGTGTTGAGATCATCGCGCAGAGCATCGAGCACGTCTGCGCAAACCGGTCCATCAGCTGGTAGGCCCTCAGTCAGCTCATACCAGTGATCGAGCGTGCGGCGCGCCTCGGCAACACCCTTGCGTGTCCAGTTGATCGGCTGACGGTAGTGCGTCGCAAGCATCGCGAGCCGGTTCGCCTCGCCCGGCGCCTCATCGAGCGCCTCGCGAATCGTGATGAAGTTGCCGAGTGACTTCGACATCTTCTCGCCCTCGACCTGCAGGAAGCCGTTATGCATCCATACCTTGGCCATCCGCGGCGTACCGTGCACCGAGCGCGACTGGGCAACCTCGTTTTCGTGATGCGGGAACACGAGGTCGATGCCGCCGCCGTGAATGTCGAAGACTTTGCCCAGGTGACGCGCCGACATCGCCGAGCATTCGATGTGCCAGCCGGGCCGCCCCTCTTGCTCGATGCCGCACGGACTCGGCCAAGACGGTTCGCCGGCCTTGGACGGTTTCCAGAGCACGAAGTCCATCGGATCGCGCTTGTAAGGGGCGACATCGACGCGAGCGCCGGCCATGAGCTCATCGGTCGAGCGGCCCGAAAGCTGGCCATAGTCGGCCATCGAGGACACCGAGAACAGCACATGGCCCTCAGCCACATAGGCATGGTCTTTGGCGACCAGTTCCTCGCACATCGCCTTCATCTCTTCGATGTGCCCGGTGGCGCGCGGCTCGACTGTTGGCTCGAGTACACCTAATTCGGTAATATCGGCGTGGAATTCGGCTATCGTTTGCTCGGTCAGCTCCTGGATCGAAACGCCTCGTTCGCTGGCGCGGGCGTTGATCTTGTCGTCGACGTCGGTGATGTTGCGGGCATACGTCACATGCTCAGCGCCGTAATACTGGCGCAGCAGCCGAAAGACGACGTCGAAGACGATAATCGGACGCGCGTTGCCGATGTGGGCGCGGTCGTAAACCGTTGGACCGCAAACGTACATGCGCACGTTTTCCGGATTGTCCGGCGCAAAATCGACCTTGCTCCGGGTCAATGTGTCGTAAAACTGGATCGACTGGTCTGGATGACTGGCGTTCACGTAAACGCTCCCTGGCCGGCCGGCGGGGCGTTTCTGGTTCCAATGCGTAAGGTGAGAATCAGGCCGCGCGCCAGCGTGCTATGACTAGCTGGTAATCGAAATGCCGCATCGACACGGCAGTGGTATCGGCTGATTGAAACTCATGATCGGCCTTATGCCTGTCAGGTGCCGGTTTCGTCAAGCACTGCCGTCGTGCATAGCGCGAATACTGTCGATTATCCGGTTGAGGCATCTGCCGACACGCCCTATTTGTGCTGTAATGGCGCCATACGCCGGAGATTACGTCGACGGATGACCAGCGGCCCAAGATCAGCAATCAGCGATCAATGGCGCCCGAAGAATACCGATGGATCAATGCCCGTGTTGCAGGCGCGCACAATTTGGTGGCTGTTCGTTGCGGCGATTGCAGTGATCGCGGCAGCCCCGACGTTCATGTCCGGCCAGGCATCGGCGCAAAGCTGGCTGCCCTGGGCGACGCGTGAAACCGAACCACGGCGCCCGCGTCCGGCGCGGCGCCCCGAGCCTGCTCCCGGCTACACCGGCGTCCCTGGTGGCAGTCAGTTTAACCAGCCCTACCAGGCACCGGGGCGCGGCTCGATCTGTCTACAGCTTGAGCAGCAACTCGCGCTCGATGCGCAGCGGCGCACGAATGCCGGCGATACGATCCGACGCATGCGGGACGATCTGCGCCAGGCCGAGCGCCAATACCGCCGTCTCGAGCGAGAACTCGACCGGCGCAGCTGCTATGAGACATTCCTCTTCACCCGCAGCCTAAAGCCTTCGCGGCGCTGTCATCAGCTCGACCGCGATTTCCGGCAGGCAGAAACGCAGGTCCAGCGACTTTCGACAGAGTTGCGCGATTTCCGTTCCGGCGATGACCGGTCGCGTCAGGACGAGATCGTACGGGCGCTCGCACGCAACGGCTGCGGTGCCGACTATCAGCGCGAGGCGCGGCGCCGCGACCCGTTCACTAACTTCTGGCAGGATAACGACGGCGACGTGCCGCAGGGCCAAGGCAACCTGTTCGGCGGCCTGCCGTTTGCGACCTACCGCACGCTGTGCGTCAGGCTTTGCGACGGCTACTACTTTCCGGTGAGCTTCTCGACGCTGCCCAATCACTTCCCGCGTGATGCCGATGTCTGCCAGTCGCGTTGCGCGGCACCGACCGAGCTATATTTCCACCAGAACCCCGGCGGCTCGATCGACCAGATGGTCTCGCAACGCACGCAGCAGCCCTATACGATGCTGCGCACGGCCTTCCGCTATCGCAAGGAGTTTGTGCCTGGCTGTTCGTGCAAAGCGGCAGAGTTTTTACCGGAAGGCAGCGCGCAGTCCGCTGCTGCATCACCGGCGCCTGCCCCCGTCCCGGCCGAACAAGACAGCCTCACGCCGTTGCGCAAGAGCCGGTAGCGCCTTCGCGGATGGTGATCAGACCTTCTCACGAAACCGGTTGGTGATCGGATAGCGCCGGTCACGGCCGAAGTTGCGGCTTGAAATCTTGACACCCGGCGCTGCCTGGCGGCGCTTATATTCAGCAATATATAGCAGGCGCTCGACCTTTTTGACCGTCTCGGGATCGTGGCCGCGTGAAATGATCTCGGCCAGAGACTGTTCGCGCTCGACCAATGAACGCAGGATGTCATCGAGAACATCGTACTCGGGCAGGCTGTCCTGGTCGGTCTGGTTTTCGCGAAGTTCCGCGGTCGGGGCCTTGCTCAGGATATTGGCCGGGATCACCTCGCCAGCGGGCCCTAGCGCTCCGGACGGACGGCTCTGATTGCGCCAGGCCGAGATCCGGTAGACCTCGGTCTTGTAGAGGTCCTTGATCGGGTTGTAGCCGCCGTTCATATCGCCGTAGAGTGTGGCGTAGCCGACCGACATCTCGCTTTTGTTGCCGGTCGTAACCAGCATCGTGCCAAACTTGTTCGAGATCGCCATCAGGATCGAGCCGCGCGCCCGGCTCTGGACGTTCTCCTCGGTGATGCCCGGCTCACTCCCGGCAAAGAGCTCCGAGAGCGCGTCGAGAAAGCCTTCAACCGGCTTTTCGATGGCCACGATGTCATAGCGCACGCCGAGCGCCTTGGCGCAGGCGGCTGCATCGGCGAGGCTTTCCTCCGACGTGTAGCGGTAGGGCAGCATCACGCAGTGCACGCGCTCAGGACCCAGCGCATCGACGCTCATTGCCGCCACCAGGGCTGAATCGATGCCGCCTGAAAGGCCGAGCACGACGCCTGGAAAGCCGTTCTTGTTGACGTAGTCACGCAAGCCCAGCACGCAGGCGGCATAGGCGGCAGCATCGCCCTCATCCAGCACGGCACGTTCGCCGGGCGCACACCACCAGCCGTCGGCGCCGCGCTGCCAATCCGTCATGACGACCATCTCGCGCCAGTCGGGGAACTGGTGGACCAGGCCGGCATCGGGGTTGAGAATGAATGAGGCGCCATCGAAGACCAGTTCATCCTGGCCGCCGACCCGGTTCAGATAGGCAAGCGGCAGACTGGTCTCCTTGACCCGGGCGACTGCGACGTTGAGACGGACATCGTTCTTGTCCCAATCGAACGGAGAACCGTTGGGCACCAGGAGCATTTCGGCGCCGCATTCAGCAAGGCACTCGGTGACCTCATCGGTCCAGATATCCTCGCAAATCGGAACGCCGATGCGCACGCCTCGGACATCGAACGGCCCGGGCAGCGGGCCCGGTTCGAACACGCGCTTTTCATCGAACACGCCGTAGTTCGGTAGATCGACCTTGTAGCGCAGGCCGCGCACCTCGCCGCCATCGAGATGGGCGACCGCGTTGTAGACCTTGCCCTCCTCGGGCCAGACCACGCCGATGATGATCGCCGGCCCGTCGGCGGTGTGGCCGGCGAGTGTTTCCGTTGCAGCGCGTGCGGCGGCCGCAAACGCGGGCTTCAGGACCAGATCCTCCGGCGGATAACCGGTTATGAACAATTCGGGAAACAGTACGACATCGCAACCGCCCGCCTTGGCCTCGCGCCAGGCCTCGAGGGCGCGTTCGGCGTTGCCGTCGATATCTCCGACGTCGGCGTTGAGCTGGGCGAGCGCGATGCGCAGTTTGTCAGGCGGCGTGATGTCTGTCATGAGGCGACTTTAGTGGGGTTGGTAGGCAGCGCGCAATGCGGTTCAGTCGGCACCATCAACGGCGCTGATTGCAGCGTCCGACTATCGAACAACTCTCAGCGCGATACGGGCGGGCTGCTATGGCGGTTGAACAGATCATCCTGGTGTTCCTCGGCGCCCTGGCCGGCGGCCTGGTCAACGGCCTGACGGGCTTCGGCACGGGGCTGACGGCCATGGGCCTCTGGCTCAATGCCATATCGCCGGCCGTTGCGGCCACGCTCGTGGTCATCTGCTCGGTCGTCGCCCAGATCCAGACCTTCCCGATGATCTGGCATTCGATCGAATGGCGGCGGCTCTGGCCGTTCATTTTGCCGGGATTGCTCGGCGTGCCGATCGGCACCTGGCTGCTCAGGCTGATCGATGCGGAAACGTTCAAGCTCGGCATCGGCATGTTCCTCATAGCCTATTCGCTCTACATTCTTCTCAGACGCGAACATGCAGGCAGCGATGCCGGGGGACGAGCCGGTGATGCTCTCATCGGCTTCGGCGGCGGCGTGCTCGGCGGGCTCGCGGGGCTTTCCGGCGTTCTCAACATCATTTGGACCGATGTTCGCGGCTGGTCCAAGGAGCGCCGGCGCAGCATCATCCAGGGCTTCAACATGACGATTCTCCTGGTTGCGCTTGCCTCGCACGGCGCAAACGGCCTGCTGACGATCGAGGTCGGCTACGCGACGGCTGCAGCGCTGCCCGGAACGATTGCCGGTGCCTGGGCCGGGGCCCGCGTTTACCGTAGCCTCGGCGATCGCGGCTACCAACAAGTCGTACTTGTCCTGCTCATGATCGCCGGCCTGTTTCTCATCGGAAGAAACCTGGGACCGGTTGATATTTGACACTCAGAATCAGCCTGTTACCGCCCTATGCCCCTCACCCTCTCCCCGCACGCGCCGAAGTGGCGCTACAGGGAGAGGGAATTCGGCCGTGCCATTTTGGCGCTGCCGAAGGCCAAGTGACGGGTCTGTTCCCTCTCCCCCGTACTTCACGGGGGATAGGGTGAGGGGCATAGGGCGTTTGCGGTATCACTCGTTCGGGCCGGTGTCGGTAAGTCCGAGCTTAAAGGACGCGTGCCAGCTCATCAGGCATAGTTGAAACTGACACTGAGGCGGGGCTCGGCAGCGCGGTTGACCGGCACATCGTGGCGCAGCCAGCTCTCCCATAGCAACAGCAGGCCGGGCTTCGGGGCAAGCGTCACGAACGGCTGGTTCTCGCGCCCTGCACGGCGCCTGCGCGGTGGGGCTGCCATCATCAGGGCATGACGGGGATCTTCGAAACGAATGGCGGCGGCACCCTCGGGAACGTCGACGTAATAGGTGCCGCTGATCACGGAATGAGGATGGATGTGGGCAGCGTGCTGGCCGCCGGGCTCGAGGATATTGATCCAGATGCTGTCGAGTGCCAGCGGTCTGCCGCCGAGATCGAAATCGAGCTCCTTGGCGAAGGCTGCGACATGGGGATCAAGTTCGCCGCGCAGTTCTTCGAATTCGGGCAAGCGCCAGGTCAGATCATCGAGCGAGGCGTAAGAAGTATAGCCTTGATAACCCTCCCGCTCACACCAGGCCTGGCCGGCGATATCGTCGGCTGCAAGCACCTCGCCTGCCCGGCGGAGATCTTGGTTCAGCCTGGCAATCCGCTTGCCGCGCAGCGTCGTGCGGTAAATCTTGGTGACAAACAGCTGATCGATCGTACTCACGGGCGGACCTGTTGTTGCAGAGAAAGAGGCTCTGGCTGTACGACACTCGACAGCTTGAGCAACGGTACGAGGCGCCAATGACTGACATCGAGCGAGCCGGTAGTCCCCGCATATACCTGGCAGGCCCCGATGTCTTCTTGCCGGATGCCAAAGCCATTGGCGAGGCCAAGTGTGCAATCTGCCGCGACCATGGGCTCGAGGGTGTGGTGCCAGCCGAAGGCATGCTTGACCTTGCCGGATTGAGCAAGACCGAACAGGTGCGCAAGATCGCGCTTGCCAACGAGGCATTGATGCGTGGCTCTGATGCCGCGATCGCCAACATGACGCCGTTTCGCGGCGCCTCGATGGATGCCGGCACGGCCTACGAAATGGGCTTCATGCGCGCCCTTGGCCGGCCGGTATTCGCCTACACCAACGCCCCCGGCAATTATGCACCCCGCGCACGAGAGATCCGCGCGCTCGGCCTGCCGGCCGGCGATTTCGATGCAGAAGAGGTCAACATCGAAGCGTTCGATCTTGCCGACAACCTGATGATGGTGGTTGCTGTCCTGGAAAGCGGCGGCGATGTCCACGGTAACGATGAACGCCGAGACGTGCGCCGCGACCTTGCCGGGTTTCGTTTGGCCGTCCGACAGGCAGCCCGCTTGCTCGGGACGCGGACGGGAGCAGCGCCATGACCATCCGCTTGGAAACGCTGACCGGCGACGCCATCCGACCGGCCCTCGATGAATTGAGCCGCCTGCGCCTCGGCATTTTCCGCGAATGGCCCTACGTTTATGACGGCAATGCCGACTACGAAGCCGAATATCTCGCGACCTTTGCCGAGGCGAGCGACGCGATCATTGTCGCCGCCTTTGATGGTGACAAACTGGTTGGTGCCGCAACGGCCGCCCCGCTGATCGGGCATACGGACGAGTTCGTGCCGCTGTTCGAGGCCCGGGGCTTTCGCTCGGAAGAGGTCTTTTATTGCGGTGAATCCGTTCTACTCGAGCCCTACCGCGGCCAAGGGATCGGACACGCTTTCTTCAATCGGCGCGAAGATCACGCCCGGGCGCTCAACGAGCGGGGCGGCACGTTCAAATATGTCACATTCTGCGGTGTGATCCGCGACGCGCGGGATCCGCGCCAGCCACCCGGCTATCGCCCGCTCGACGCCTTCTGGCGCAAGCGTGGCTTTGAAAAGATCGATGGTCTGATCGGCAACTACGACTGGCGCGAAATCGGTGCCACAGATGAAACACCCCACGCCATGCAGTTCTGGATACGTGCGCTGTAACGATTGAAGCACTCGTTTCGGCTATTGCAGCGCCCAGACAACGTGGATCACGACCTTCAGCGTCTGGCTGCCCGGCTCGATCGGCACCGATGCCGCCATCGATGATGAGCGAGCGCGGGCCTCGAAGGGCTGCGGGCGCAACCCCTGTACGCTCTCCGAAATCGTCAGCACGTCGCCGAGACTGGCACCGGCTGCCTCGGCATATAGCCTGGCACGGCGGATCGCGTTGGCCATGGCATCTCTGCGCGCCGCATCTAGGCGGGCCTCCAGGTCGGAGATAATGAAGCGGATTTGTCCGACATGGTTGGCGCCCTTCTGCGCAGCGCCATCGATCACATCGCCAACCTTGGCGATGTCGCGCACCTGCACTCGGGCAAGGTTGCGGACACGAAAGCCTTCGATGCGATTGGTCGCGCCGCCCGAAGATTTCTTGTAGCGCGTGTAGACAGGGCTCACCTCGAAGTGGTCGGTGGCGATGTCCTTGCCCTCGATCCCCTGCTCGCGGATTGCCTTGAGCACGCGCTCGGCGATCTTCGAATTCTCCCCGATCGCCTCCTTGGCCGACGCAAGCTGCGTGACGACGCCGATCGTTATTTCGGCCCGGTCCGGCTCAGCCGCGACAGTACCGGATGCCGACACGGTTACCGTGCGCTTTGCAGCGCCTTCTTGAGCCTGGACGTGTGTTGCTGCAAACAGGACTGCACAAAGTGCCATGATCGCTGATTGAAACCGCATGTTTCGAACCCTCCAAAGTTCCCAGCTGTGGCCGTTGCCGGCCAATTCGCTTTCCAGCAGATTGTGAACGGCAATTACGTCACCGTCATGCTTGTTCGCCTTACTGGTTTAGCAGAACCTGCCGATCACCTGCGCCGTTCCGGCTCATCCGGCGTGACGGTCTTGATCAGGCTTTGGTCGAGCGCTTCATAGTCGTGATAACCGAGCGCTGCATAGAGTTCCTTGCGGGTCTGCATCTGATCGAGCATGGCATGCGTGCCGCCGTCGCGCTTGAGCGCCCGGTAAAGCACCTCTTGGGCCTTGGCTGCGACGCGAAACGAACTGACCGGCCAGATCACGATCTTGTAGCCAAGCTCGGCGAACTCCGAGGCCGTCATGTACGGTGTGCGCCCGAACTCGGTCATGTTGGCAAGCAGGGGCGCGTCGATGCGTTCGGCAAACGCCTTGAACATGGCAGGTTCCGTGAGCGCCTCGGGGAAGATGATGTCGGCGCCTGCTTCGAGGAACAGCCGGGCCCTGGCCACCGCCCCGTCGAGACCTTCACTGGCTGCCGCATCGGTTCGGGCGACGATCAGCAGATGCCGGCGGGCCTGCCGGGCGGCCGCGATCTTGGCAGCCATGTCCTCTGCGCGGGCAAGCTTCTTGTCGTTTAGATGGCCGCACTTTTTGGGCAGCTCCTGATCCTCGATCTGGACCGCGGCTGCGCCTGCGTCCTCGAACGTGCGCACCATGTGCATCACATTGAGCGCCTCGCCGTAGCCCGTATCGCCGTCGACCAGCACGGGCAGGCCTGAAGCGCGCACGAGTTGGCGAATGAAGAAAGCAACCTCGTCGACCGTGATGATGCCGAGATCCGGCAGACCCATCTGGGCGGTCATCGCCGCGCCTGAGAGATAGAGCGCATTGAAGCCGGCATCGCGGGCCTGGATCGCAGCCATGCCGTTATGGGCACCAGGCATCTCAATGATGCCGGGCTGGTCGAGAAGGCTTCTGAGACGCTCTCCGGCAGGCATTCGGGGCAAGTGGGCAGCCGTCAGGTAGGTCATGGTCTCTGATCTGGATTTGGATGCGTTGGGCACCTGGCCGAAGGCAGTAATTCTCCGGCGCCCGTTTCCGGGATCAGTCACCCGCTGAATCGAAGTCGTCTAGAAGCTTTAGGTCGTTATCGTCGAAATATCTCGACATGACCAGGCGAACAGGCACGCACAGCGCAATGAACAAGGGAAAGAGGATGCCGATTGCGCTGGATTTCACAATCCATAGCACGACGAAACACAGACCCTGGACAGACGTGTATTTGATCCGGGGGCCTTTTGGGACCATCGCGTCACCGCTCGGCCCGAACGCCAACAAAGGAGGCGCCGCAATGGCCATCGAACGCAAGAAGAATGCGTTGCCCCAGAGAGCCAGCAGCCCCATGTAGATGAACAACCCCATCAGAACTGACATCGGAATGGCGGCAACCAAGGTAAGAAAGAATAGCGATGCAGCAATTCCAAGATGAATGAGCAGCGCCGATACACGATTTTCGACAACCGCCGTTTCCGTTCCGTTGGCGGGCGCACCTTCAATTGTCAGACTCTTGAGATGGTTCACCGAATGAACAGTTGCCGCCACGATCCAGGGCAAACCAAACACGGAAAAACACAAGGCAAATATGCCGATAAGCAAGAGATCCAGATGATAGCCCTTGCCTTTGCGCAAAGGGGCATTTCCTTCGTTGATGATGCGTGATGTGATGTTCTGATCCAGAAACAGGAGGATCGCTGCAAAAATGCCCGGAATGGCACTTGCGAAAATCACTGCCAACGGCACGCTCCAGAGGTCGACCAGCCACGGGCGTCCGGTCGATGTCGTCGTGTAGTCATCGGGGACCGCCGGCCCCGGAACACCACCGGGACTGATCAACACTGCAACGACCGTCATCAGGACAATGGCGAGGGTTGGCGCGAAATCCGCCAGCACCCGGGTGCCCGGCAACGGCCGCCGCCCGAGATAGCGCAGCAATCGAAACGCCATCGCTATGAGAAACGTGCCACCGGCAAGAAAGGTGAAGAAAAAGCCTCTACCGAAAGAGCCGGCGTCGACGGCGTCATGTGCAACATTGGCAATCGCCTCGACGATAAAAATAATTGAAACGAGGGCGGCAAAGATGTCGTCCGTGAAACGCGAGAAGTATCGCATCAGATTACTCGCGTTCATGACCGACATCGCGATCAGACTCGCTCCAGCCCAGATTCCGGTCCAGGCATAAACGCCGATGAAGTCGTAGCCGATCTCCTCGCAGGCATGGAACAGCAGGGCTGTGAAAATGACTATCGGACCAGTTCCGCCAAGCAGCGTGATCGGTTGTGCTGAAAGGAGCGCATAAAGCGTGCCGCCCACGGCTGTTGCGACGAGCATCTCGATGATGCCGATCTGGCCACCGGTGAGGACACTCGACAGAGCCCCAAACGCTATGGCGTTCGCCAGACAAGCGACAAACAAATACAGCGATGAACTTACGACCTTGCGGTGCAGCGCAGCCGCGAAATCATCGACGTAGTGCGGCGCACGCACTCGAACGTCGGCAGCAAGACCCGAAAAAATGGCGACACCCTCCCGATAGCACTCAATGCCGCTGCAAATCGATCGACAGCATCGTATGTCCCTGATCTCGATAGATGCATTATTGGCGAATTCTGGCAACGGTCTTGACGCGACCTATTCCTGATATCCGCCGCGCTTCGACCAGTCAGGAACAAGGAGAATGGATCATACGTTGCAGTATGGACTGGAAGGCGTACTTTGAGCGACGATCCACTCAGAAGTACTAATGCTCTGTATCACCTTAAATGACGTCCTAGGCCGTCATTTAAGGTGATACAGAGCACTAGATCGTTTCCGATTGTCTCGGAAACAATCTCACTACAATTTCGCTCACGGCTATTCCTCGCTTGCGCTCGGGCCTCCGCGGGGGGCGGCGCTTGGCGCCGGGCCTCGTTCGAGGCCTTCAGCGTTCCCGACATGGCCGGAAACGCTATAGTGGTGCAGAATTGCAGCGCTATGCGCTTCGAGCCTGAGCGACTGTGTTCCATCACGCAACGTCTGATGTGCTGGAGACGATAGAGGAACCTCTTCATGACCACGATCAAGACCGAACGCATTCTGTCCAACCCCGCGATCGCCATTGATCATGCAGGCCAGGGAGAATTGCTCGTATTGATGCACGGGATCGGCGGCAACAGAAAGAACTGGACCGAGCAGGTCGAAGCCTTCTCGAAACACTTTCTGACCATTGCCTGGGACGCGCGTGGCTATGGCGATAGCGACGACTACGATGGCCCTCTCGACTTCGGCGATTTTGCGCGAGACTTGGCGGCGCTGCTCGATCATTTCGGTGCCGAGCAGGCTCATCTTTGCGGCCTGTCGATGGGCGGGCGCATCGCGCAGGATTTCTATTTGCACTTTCCCGAGCGCGTAAAGACGCTGACGCTGGTTGCGACGTTTGCAGGCTTTGCCAATTTCACTTCTGAGGAACGCCAGCGCTTCGTTGATTTGCGCAAGAAGCCGCTGGTCGAGGAGGGCAAGGAGCCGAAAGATATTGCACCGGTCGTTGCCAGAACGCTGATCGGGCCCGAGGCATCCGAGGACAAGTTCCAGCGCCTCGTCCAGAGCATGGAGAAGCTGCACAAGCAGAGCTACATCAAAACGATCGAAGCCTCGACGATGTATGACAAGGCGCTCGAGCTTGAAAACGTGACAGTCCCCACCTGCCTCATCTTCGGCGAGCATGACAGCCTGACGACGCCGGCGAGCGGCAGGGCCATGGCCGAACGAGTCAAAGGCAGTGAATTCCACGTCGTGCCGCGATCAGGTCATCTCATCAATATCGAGGAACCTGAGATCTTCAACCAGATCGCGCTCGAGTTCCTACAGCGCCACACCGGCTAACCAGGCTCGGATGTTCCCGATTTCACTGCCGCCTTCCAGCCGGCCGATCGGCCGCAGTTGCGCATCGCGCGCCGGCCCTGTATGCATCGCGGCGGGACACCTCTCCCCAACGAGAGGCGACTGTCTGGAAGGATAGATGACATGACTGGACACCTGACGCGCCCGGCGGCGAAGCCGGTGCGTATGCATTTCTCTTCGGGCCCCTGTGCCAAGCGGCCCGGCTGGTCACCCGCACTTCTCGAAAACGCATTCCTCGGACGATCGCATCGCGCAGGCGGCGGCAAGGCGCGCCTCAAGCTCGCGATCGATCTGACACGCGAGATACTCGGCCTGCCGACCGACTACCTGTGTGCCATCGTGCCGGCCTCCGACACCGGTGCCTTCGAGCTTGCCATGTGGTCGATGCTCGGTGCCCGCGGTGTCGATGCGCTGGCCTGGGAAAGCTTCGGCAAGGGCTGGGTTACGGATGCCCAGAAGCAGCTCAAACTCGACGACCTGCGCACTCTCGAAGCCGACTACGGCGCGCTGCCGGATCTCTCTACCGTCGACTGTGACCGGGACGTGCTCTTCACCGCCAACGGCACGACCTCAGGTGTGCGCATTCCCGATTACGACTGGATCGCCGCCGACCGCAAGGGCCTGACCTTTGCCGACGCGACATCGGCAGCCTTCGCGCAGGCGATCGACTGGCCGAAGGTCGATGTCGCGACCTTCTCCTGGCAAAAGGTGATGGGCGGCGAGGCGGCCCACGGCATGCTGATCCTGTCACCACGCGCCGTCGAACGGCTCGAGACATTCGAACCGCCGCGCCCAATGCCGAAGATCTTCCGCCTGACCAAGGCCGGCAAACTACAACGTGCGATCTTCGAAGGCGCGACTATCAACACGCCCTCGATGCTCTGCGTCGAAGACTATCTCGATACGCTCCGCTGGGGCCAGTCGATCGGCGGCCTTCCAGCCCTGATGGCGCGCGCCGATACCAATGCATCGGTGATCAACGACTGGGTCGATCGTACCGACTGGATCGCCAATCTCGCCATCGATCCGGCAACCCGCTCGAATACCTCCGTCTGCCTCAAGGTCGTCGCGCCCGAGGTGCTCGCTTTGGGCGATGATGCCCAGGCAGCCTTCGCCAAGGCGCTAGTCAAACGTCTCGAGGAAGAAGGCGTCGCCTTTGACATCGGTGCCTATCGCGATGCGCCGCCGGGCCTCAGGATCTGGACAGGCGCAACGGTCGAGCGATCCGACCTCGAGGCGCTGACACCCTGGCTCGATTGGGCGTTCGCCAGCGAACTCGCATCGCTCTCGAAGGCGGCCTGACGCCGACACGATCATCGCCTGACCCACCGACGGATGATCGTGCACCGAGCGCGATCATCACCGGCAGGCCGGGTGTTGCAATCACCACATCGTTCAAGCAGGGAAACCAGACCCATGGCGCCACGTGTGCTCATATCCGACAAGCTATCAGCGACTGCCGTGCAGATATTCAAGGATCGCGGCCTCGACGTCACCTTCGAGCCCGACCTTGGCAAGGACAAGGAGCGGCTGATGGAGCTGATCCCGTCATTCGATGGTCTCGCGATCCGTTCGGCAACCAAGGTGACCGAGAAAGTGCTGAGCGCCGCAACCAACCTCAAGGTTGTCGGCCGCGCCGGCATCGGCGTTGACAACGTCGACACCAAGGCGGCCAGCGCGCGCGGCGTCATCGTCATGAACACGCCGTTCGGCAACTCGATCACGACCGCCGAGCATGCGATTTCGATGATGCTCGCTCTTGCCCGCCAGATTCCCGCCGCCAACGCCTCGACGCACGCCGGCAAATGGGAGAAGTCGAAATTCATGGGCGTCGAAGTCTACGGCAAGACGCTCGGCATCATCGGTTGCGGCAACATCGGCTCGATCGTTGCCGAACGTGCGCGCGGTCTTGCCATGAAGGTGATCGCCTACGACCCGTTCCTGTCGCCGGACCGTGCCGCTCAAATCAGCGTTGAAAAGGTCGAACTCGACGCGCTGCTGGCCCGCGCCGATTTCATTTCGCTGCACACGCCGCTGACCGACAAGACCCGCAATGTTCTGAGCCGCAAGGCGATCGGTCAGACCAAGCCCGGTGTCCGGATGATCAACTGCGCACGTGGCGGCCTGATCGACGAGGCAGCGCTTGCCGATGCGGTGAAATCGGGCCACGTCGCCGGCGCCGCCCTCGACGTCTTCGAGACGGAACCTGCCGTCGACAACGTGCTGTTCGGCCTCGACAACGTGATCTGCACCCCCCACCTCGGGGCAGCGACAACGGAAGCTCAGGAAAACGTCGCCATCCAGGTTGCCGAGCAGATGTCGGACTATCTGCTCACCGGTGCGATCACCAACGCCATCAACTTCCCGAGCATCTCGGCGGAAGAGGCACCGAAGCTAAAACCCTTCATCGCGCTTGCCGAACAACTTGGCTCATTCGCCGGCCAACTGACCGAGACCGGCATCAAGGCGGTCCGTATCGAATACGTCGGCGAGATCGCCGAAATGAACGTCAAGGCGCTCACCGCTGCGGCATTGGCCGGCGTGTTGCGCCCGATGCTCTCAGAAAGCGTCAACATGGTCTCGGCCCGCGCCATGGCGGAGGAGCGCGGCATCGCCTACGAAGAGCGCCGCCGCGGCGAAGAAGGCGCCTTCCAGACCTACATGCGGCTGACCGTCGTCACCGAACGCCAGGAGCGCTCGGTCGCGGGCACCGTGTTCTCCAACGGTAAACCGCGCATCATCCAGGTCAAGGGCATCAACATGGAGGCCGAACTGACGCGCCACATGCTCTACATCACGAATGACGACAAGCCGGGCTTCATCGGTTCCTTCGGCCAGCTGATGGCCGACCACGGCGTCAACATCGCGACCTTGAACCTCGGCCGTGACGAACCGGGCGGCAACGCGATCTGCCTCGCCTCACTCGACAGCGCCCTGACGCCTGCGATCCTGTCTGCGGTGAAGGAGTTACGGAACGTGACGCGGGTCAATCAGCTGCTGTTTGATTGAGGAGCATGCTTGCGCGGCGGCGTGCGAAGCCGGCCTACGAAACTATTACTTGACATGGTCTTCGCCGACTTCCCTGAGCGCAATCTGGGTCATCACCGGACCGGCGATCTCGAAGACTATGGTTGTGCCGACTACGGTTGTCAGCAGCATGTCCTTGATTTGCGGCAAATGGTTTCCTGCAATGAGTGCCATGCCTAGTGCAACGCCTGCCTGCGGTATCAAAGCAGCGCCGGTCCAATAGCGATGTTGTCGTGGCGCTCCCGCCAGTGTCGCCCCGACCCATCCCCCAAGGAGGCGAGAAAACGAACGTAGCAAGATGTAGGCTACGCCGACGACGCCGATCAGCTCCAGGCTCGACAGTTCGAACGAAGCACCTGCAAGAACAAAAAACAGGATCATGAACGGCCATTCGATGTGCTCAATCTCATGAAACGGTCGATTATGGTGCTTTGCCAGGTTAACGACCGTGGCTCCTGCCACCATGCCTGCAAGCAGAAAGGAAACTTCCAGCCACAACGCGAACCCGGCACACAAAAAAACAACCCCAAGCGCTTCCGCCTGTATCGGCTCGCCCCTTTCGAGGCGACCAGTCAAAACAGCGGCCGGCAATCCGATCGCCAGCCCTACCACAGCAGCACCACCAATCTCATAGAAGCTACTCGCAAGAATCGAAAAACTGCCATCGCCAACCATACTCTTTGCGACAACCAACAAGAGACTGAAGATGATGAGCCCCCAGGCATCATCAATCGCGACCACACCAAGCAGCAGGTCCGTGAACGGACCGCGCGCGCGGTTCTGCCTTATGACATCCTGTGTAGCCGCCGGCGCCGTCGCCGTCGCAGTACCGGCTAGCAGGACCGCGATCATTGCTGGCACGCCGATCATCAATAGACCTGCACCGACAACAAGCACTGTCACGACGACCACCGATAACGAAACGATCAGGATCGCTCTGCCGTTCTCCTTCAGCGCCGTCAGCGAAAGCTTGCCGCCCAGTAGGAAGGCAACCATAGTCAGAGCAACTGTGGCCAGGAAATCGTACCACTCACGAAAGGCATCCGGCAGCACGTCAAAGCCCGATTGTCCCGCCGCAAAGCCAAACAAAATAAGAAGCGTGACGCGCGGAAACCGGGTCCGCCTGCCGATCTGGTCGGCAGCCAAGCCGACAAGCAGCAGACCACCGAGCGCAAGGAATAGCTTGAAGTCTTCCATACGGCTCCCCTAACAGATCAAACCGCGTTCCGGCCCGTCTAGTCAGAAATTCCCATCGGGACAATGACGTGACCTTTCCGTTCGCGCACGCAGGCGTTACGCTAGATCGTTTCCGATTGTCTCGGAAACAATCTCACTACAATTTCGCTCACGGCTATTCCTCGCTCACGCTCGGGCCTTCGCGGGGGCGGCACTCGTGCCGGGCCTCGTTCGAGGCCTTTACCGTTTCCGACATGGCCGGAAATGCACTAGTTTCCCGTCTATGTCGATCAGTGCAGCACAACGCGACCGCCTCGCAACGTGGCTCGCCGTCATGGTGTTCGGCGCGTTTGCCGGTTATGCCTATACGTCCATTGCCTACGACACCATACCTGAGGAAATTCTGCGAACCTGGCCAGGTGTTCGCGCCGGCGTTATCATCTCCGGCGCATCTTCCGCATTTGAGCTGTTTGCGCTGCGCGGTGCGTTCGGCAGATGGTTTAATCGCCGATACTTCCTCCAGTCACTCCTGCTCCGTGTCATTGCCCACACGGCAATCGTCGTCGGCTGCTTGCTGGCTAACCGGACCTTGTCGGGCTTGCTTGTCGGCGAGTTTGTTGCCAATGCATTTGACCTGACCGATATCGCCCGAGACACAATTTACTCGTTTGTCGTCGTGACATTCGCAATGTTCGTCATGCAGATGCGTTCGCTGATTGGTGGACGTACACTCGCAAACGTCATGCTCGGCCGATACCGGCGACCATTCCGCGAAGACCGCATTTTCGTAGTTCTCGATCTGGTCGGGTCGACTTCGTTGGCACATCAAATCGGCGACGAACGCTTTCACGAATTCCTGGCAGCATTCTTCTACGAACTCGATGCCGCGGTCACGGACTGGGGCGGCGAAATCTGCTCGTATGTCGGCGATGCGATGATCGTTTCCTGGCCAATGCGCGATGCCGGGCGCAATGCTCGGGCCGTCGAGGCCGTTGCAGCAGCACACCGCCGGATTGAAGAGCAGGGAGACTGGTTTCAATCGAACTTCGGCCAAGAGCCGGCCTTCCGGGCAGCCCTGCATGGTGGAGCGGTCGTTACCGGCGAATGCGGCGACAGTCGCCGCCAGATCACCTACCTCGGCGATGTCCTCAACATGACGGCACGCCTCGAGGCATTGGCAAAGCAGCTGGGTATTGCCACCATCATTTCTGACACGCTGCTCGCGGCCGTAGATCTGCCGGCCGGAGCGACAGCTAGGGGCCTTGGCACCCACAGTGTGAAGGGTGCACCGCAGCCGATCGGCGTTGCCGCGCTACAGTTCCAGTAGTCCAGGCTGCCTCAAAAATCAGTCGGCGCACCGCCCTCGCGTTTGCGCCGATCGACGAATGCGGCGAGTTCCTCCCGGATCGCCTCGTCCATCGGCGGCGGTTCGAACTCGCGTAGGATCGCTTTCCAGATGCGGTTGGCGCGCTCCGGTGTTTCGACGGCGCCGGCCTCCCGCCAGGCCTCGTTGTTGCGCCAGTCGGAAAGGAAGGGTTCGTAAAAGGCATCGCGATAGCGCGACTGGGTGTGGCTCGCACCGAAGAAATGGTTGTGCGGACCGACCTCGCGGATCGCCTCGACGGCAAGGTCGTCTTCCGTGGTCGCAATCGGCGTCATGTAGCTGATCACGTTCTGCAGCATTTCGCAGTCGATGATGAACTTTTCGAACGACGCGCAAAGTCCGCCCTCGAGCCAGCCGGCGCCATGGAACACGATGTTGGCGCCACCTGTCGCACAGGCCCAAAGCGAGAACGCGCTTTCCCAGGCAGCCTGGGCATCGGGCGGGTTGGCCGCGCAGGCATTGGATGCGCGCATCGGCAAGCCGTAGAAGCGCGCCAACTGACCGGAGATCTGGGTTGCGCGCATGTATTCGGGCGTGCCGAACGCCGGTGCGCCGGAGCGCATGTCGACGTTCGACGTGAACGAACCGTAGACCACCGGCGCGCCTGGCCTGACGCACTGGACGAGGGCGATCGCCGCCAGGGCCTCGGCCGTCTGCTGGGCGAGCGCGCCGGCGAGCGTGATCGGTGCCATGGCACCGGCCAGCGTGAACGGCGTGACGACGACCACCTGGCCGCGCCGAGCCATGCGCATGGCGCCATCGAGCATCGGCGCATCATGCTTCAAGGGTGATGTCGAATTGATGTTGGTGTACATGCGCGGTTTGGCCTCGAACGCCTCGTGGCTGAGGCCGCCGGCAATGCGCACCATTTCCATCACGTCCTCGACCCGCTCACGCCCGAGCGAATAGGCATGCGTGACCTTGTCGCAAAGCGTGAGCTTGTCGTGGACGCAATCGAGATGACGCACGGCGGGATGGATGTCGAGCGGCTCAACTGGATAGCCGCCGACCATGTGGATACAGTTGAAGTACTGCGACAGTCGCACGAGATCCTGGTACGTGGCCCGCGTGCCGGAGCGCCGGCCGTTATCGAGATCCATGACGTTCGGCGGGCTTGCGACATTGGTGAAGGCAATGTGGCCGCCGCCGATCGTTATCGTGCGCGCTTCATTGCGGGGCGTTATGTCGAACTGGGCGGGTGCCAGCTCGACCTTTTCCATGACGAAGTCGCGGTCCATCCGGACAGTGTCGCTGCCAGTGCGAACCGTGCAGCCCGCCTCGCGCAGAACGGACCTGGCCTCCTCGTTCAGAAAATCGATGCCGATCTCTTCGAGCACGCGCATGGCTGCATCGTGAATGGCAGCAATCCCGTCTTGATCGATGGGTTCGACCGGGCGGTCCGGGTTACGCACCGGGCGCCAGTCGAGTTGGCGAACCGGCTGGCGCCGTGTCGCGTGGTCAGTGCCTGCCTTCGTGCCTCGCCGCGACCGGGTACGGCGACGAGGTGGCGATATTCCGCGACCCGGCAAGGGTTCATTCGACGGCTTGTCAGTTTCGGTAGTCACCACAATCCTCATGGGCGGCTGAAAAATCCCCACGCAAGGATGGCTACACACGGATGGGCAGGACCGCTGCCTCAGATGCGACGTGCAATGTCGGGGCGAAGGTTCGTCTCGCGGCGCCGCGACTTCGAGCCTTCGCCACCATCTCGAGCCGGTCATCGTGCCCAGCGGCAAACGTGAGCAAAGCAGACCATGCGGGGTGCAGGCATTGCTGTGCGATAGCCTGCAGCACGACTGCGCGATGCGCGGACATGCCGGGCAGGCCTACGTTTGCGCAATTTCACCGTGTGGCGCCGGCGCGACTTTGCCATGTACCGCCGAGGCTTCAGGCGCTTTGCAGGCGATTTGCGAAGTACGCGTTCTGTGCTGGGCGCAACGACAGGCCGTGCTTCGGCTGCGGAATCGTTCTCGTCGAATGCGGCAGGGTCTTGATCCGTGACCGTTTCGCCTGCAGATGCCCGACGAATGATCGGCCGTTGGCGCGCAGGCGCTTTTGTTGGAAGTTCCGGCATGATGGCGACGTTTTCGCTCGTCCCCTCATCCTCAGTGCTCACGTTGTCCTGAGTGGCAGTATCAGGCTTGTAATCCTCGGGTCCGTTCTCGTGGGCTGCAGATTGCGGCGCTTCGGATCGCACATCCGGCTCTGCCGTCGGCGATGAGGCATCAGGCGGTTCGATGAATGCTGCGACATCGACCGGTGGTTTCGTCTCTGGCGCCCCTGCCTTGCTTGCGCCCTCCGCAGTGTCGTCAACGATCTTGACCTTTGGCGCAATCTTCGCCGCCTTTCGCGCAACGAAAGGATCAGGAATCTCACGGCCAACGGGCTGCGATTTGGAAGAACCGGCAGCCTCGGGCGCGCTAGCGGCCTGCCCTAACGGCATCTGCTTGCGTTCGCCGGCCGGCTTTCGATTGACGGTTGCCGAGGTCTTTCGGGGCGGATCGGGCGCCCTTTCGATGACAATGCGCGCTACTTTGACCTTTTCAGCCGGCCGTACGGGGGGTGCAAACAAACTGTTTTCGGCAGAAAACCGGCGTGGCACCGTTGCCCGGTTGCCGGAAGTGATCCCCGGTTTGGCCGGGCGCGGCCGCTTCTTTTCGGACCGCACAGGTCGCAGGTCCTGTTTCACGGACGGCGTACGCGATACTGGCTTGGCAGCCGGACGCTCCTTCGTTTCAGCCTGTTGGACAGCTGCCAACGTCGTGCTGCGCGAAGGCGTCAGGCGTGGCGCTGGAATTGTCGTCGCACCGCGAATTTCAGGCGTGCCGGGCAGGAACTTGGTAGCAGCAACGGCGCCGGCACCAACAACCGAGAACAAAACAAGGACACCAGCTGCATAGACCATGACTTTCGAGCGGACTGCCCGGTTCATGCGTCGCTCGGCCTCTTCGACCGCGGCGTTCAGTGTCGCCAGCCCGCGGGCTGCGACCTCGCCGTCGATGAACAGATGCCAGGCATCGAGACTGGAGACGATCGCGATGCAGTGATGCTTGCCGGTCTTGGCATGTTGGTAGGTGGCGGTGTGGACACCGGGGGCGGTTTCATTGAATTTGAGCGGCATCGTTCGGGCTCCCCTGTCGCAGGTTCAATTGGTACTGTCGCCTTCCGCCTTCGGGCGGTTCGGCTAGAACATGCTGATGCCCAGAGCCCCGACGCGCTGTTACCTGCGTCACACCTGCCGTCTGATTTGCATAAACGGCGAATAGAACAGGGGATTTTGGCGCTACACTCGGCCGGGCTTGCGCTCAGATCACCGGTCGGTGCAGCAAACAGAACCGGACCGGTAGTGGCTGGACCGATATCTTAATGCTGCCTTCATCGCCGGTTCAGGTGGCCCGACTGATAGTTGTGCTTAAGGCGCACCAAACAGGCCTAATTATTCAAGGGCTTTAGGCTTGCACGGTGATCTGCTAATTTCGCCGCTGTCGGGCGGACCGCGTTTTTATCCAAGGCGCGCGAACCTTCGGTTAGCATGAAGTATCATCTGAAGAGGTGAGGAGATACTCAAGATGAAAAGTACTGTCTGCGTTGTATGCGCTGGGTTTGCGGCGCTGCTTATGGTTGCGGCTCCCGCGGTCGCCAAGGACTGTAAGTCCGAGGCGATCTCAGCTACCAGCCGGGAGTATGTATCGCGTTCGCTAGGTGCCTTCCCTGGCTCCTGGGCCGCCTGGCGAAAGGCCGTCAAGGAGCAAGCCGGCGACGGCTGGCAGGCGTGGCGGCGCGCTGAAGACCGCAAGATCGAGTGCGATCAGTCGGAAAATGCCGCCGGCAACAAGCGCTGGACGTGCACGCGTACGGCCCGCCCATGTCGGCCGGGCTCTGCCGGCACCACTCCAGTCGTCGATGATGATGATCGTTATCCGCCGATCAAGGATATCCTGAGCCGCGGCTCCAGGGGCGACCAGGTGCGCACGCTGCAATATCTGCTCCGTTCGGCCGGCTACGATGTCGAGATCGACGGCAATTTCGGCAGTGGCACGGATAAGGCCGTGCGCGATTTCCAGAAGAGCGAGGACCTCAAGATCGACGGCCGCGCCGGCCCGAATACCGTCAAGGCCCTGACCGGCTGATAACGCCCCAGGCCCCTCGGGCCGGGCTCCATCAATTGGCCCCAACAAGGCTGGGGAGGCGAGCATCGCCTCCCCTAACCTTTTTCATAGAGCCACATTGCTCCCCCTTTTTCGTGTTTCGCCTTTGGCAACTGGCAAACTGTGGCCTATGGTGATTGGCCTGATCTGCTCGCCCGGGGGCAAATAATCGGGCAAGTGTCCGCGGTTTGTGGGCCAGTAACATGTTTGTAAGGGATCGACGGAGGGGATTTCATGTTTTCGCGTAGTGCCGACAAGGAAACGCCGGCTGCCCAGCCAACCAGGCCCGCAGCACCACAACCCACGATAAACACGGCCAGGCCACCGCCATTGAATGCCGGCCAGGCAGCCAACAGCGCCCCCAGCCCTGCGGCGACCGGCGGCGTTACCAATTCCGTCATCGGCCGAGATCTGACGATAATCGGCTCTGGTTTGAAGATCGTCTCCCGCGGCCTGCTGCAGGTCGACGGCGAGGTGCAGGGCGATGTGATCGGCTCGAAAATCGTGATCGGCCCGACGGGCAAGGTCACCGGTCTGGTTAATGCCGAAGATATCCTGGTGCACGGATCGGTGTACGGCACGATCAAAGCCGTCGACGTAAAGCTGACTGCATCGTCAGTGGTCGAAGGCGATCTCTACCACCAATCGTTCGCACTTGAGCAGGGCGCCAGTTTCGAAGGCCGCTCCAAACGCGCGAGCGGGCGAGACGAGGTTGTGCCTGATCTCGATGCCTTGACGCCAAACGATTAGGCCGCGGCTGCTGTCCCGCCGATTCTGACTTTTACGGACGCCCCGGTACGGTTCTGGTGACGTCACGACATTTCGAAGTCGACAGCTTGCGTATTGGCACCGCAGACGATGACCAGCACGGTTTCGCCCGGGGCGGGCACAAGCTTGCCGCTGGTCAGGGCCGCGAGGGCGGCTGCGCCGCCGGGTTCCGCCACGATCCTGCAGGCTGACCAGAGTCGGTTCTGCGCCTCGCGGATATCGTGATCACTGACGCGGATCGGCCGGATCCCGCGACGCGCTATGATCTCGTAATTCAAGTCACCGATTCGGCGGGCGCCGAGCGAATCGGCCGCGATCCCGCTGACCTCGACATCGACCGGCCCACCAGCTTTCAGTGCCGCGTCGAGCGCACACGATGTTTCGGGTTCAACGCCGATAATCTCCGGGCCCTCTTCGAACCAGGCCGCCAACCCACCAATCAACCCGCCGCCTCCAACTGCGACGACAATCCGGTCCGGACGGCGTTTGCCTGCCGCATACTGCTGCTCCAGCTCGAAGCCGAGCGTCCCCTGACCAAGGATCGTTTCGCGTTGCTCGTAGGCATGAAGATTGACGGCACCGGTACGATCACAAAAAGCCATACAGTTTGCCAGTGCGTCTGCGTATTGCCCGCCATCGACAACGAGTTCGGCGCCGAACTTTCTAATTCGTTCGATTTTCGCAGGCGACGCAATTTCCGGCACGAAAATAGTTGCCGGCTTGCCAAAATGTCGGGCCGCATCCGCCACGGCCGCCCCGTGATTACCACCCGACGCAGCCGCCACACCGGACGGCGGAACCTCGCGCAACATAAAATTCGCTAGTGCGCCGCGCGCCTTGAACGAACCCGAGCGCTGCATGAGTTCGAGTTTGAGATCGACCTCGAATTCACCCTCAAGGCCAAAGTCCTGGGCTTTGAACGAAACCAAAGGTGTCACACGAGCGACACCTACGAGCCGGGCGGCAAGTGCCGCCATTTCTTGTTTCATCATGACCGGAAATCCGCCCTTTGCTGGCAAAATAAATCATCACATAGATGTTCATCGATGCTGAAGGGCAGGAACGCCCAACCCGTCAAATGTCCGGCGCCCGCCTCTGAATTGCCAGCTTGCACAGACCTTAATTTCACGCCAGGTCACATGTTGCATCAGCTGACAAACGGCATTTGCTGATCCCGACAATTTGCTCATTTGTATCATACTTAAGGAAGTCACCGTCGAAGTGCTCAGCAACAAAACTGAACCAATCGAGAGCAATCTGCGATTTGGTCCGCTTGAAGCGGCCGTACCAGCCACAACCAGCTCATCACAGCAGAAATTTAGTTATAGTCGGAAATTGAAAAACTATGCCACGCCAGGGCGGAAATAGACGCCACTCTACAATGTAGGGGCACGGACTTGCCTGCTACTGAGCAAGTACCTCCAGTTGCGGTCGCATGCTGCCGTATTGTTATTTACATGCAGCAATTGCTCTCGCCCTAACAAATTGGCGTGACTGCACAAATCGTGACGGAATGGACTTTCCGGACATTGATCGGCCCGACAAGCGCCCTCCGATTGGAACTCGCATGATATTGGTGTGAATTGTGCCTGAAATTAACCCATGCCGTCGCGTTGAGTGTGAATTTTCCACACGCCATTTATACCATAAGGGAAACTCCGCGATCTGATACTGCTCCCAGGTGCTTGTCGAATACAAAAGATATATGCTAATCGGAGAAAATGTCAGTTCAACACTATAACAGGCTTCGGAGCCGTCATTGGCAGCCAGCTTCGTTATCCACCTGCCAGCGAGTCTTAGCCCGACAGCGCCATCCAGCCGCTGAATGCTCCTCAACCAGTTCGGTCGCGGCACCGATGTTTCAAGTCCCGAAATACCAACAAGGTAAATGGGCAATCGAAAGTTCAATGTTTATAAATTGATTGGAACTAGAACTGACAAATCCGCGATTATCGAAATATCGGACACGCAAAGAGGAACCCACCATGCGCGCAATTAACTTCGACAAGCTCAATCTGAAAGACCTAATGGAGCTTGAACTCAAGGTGAAAAAGGCGATCGCTATTGCCAAGGAACGCGAGCGATCGGAATTAAAGTCGAAAATCGAAAAAATGGCATCGGAAGCCGGCTTCGCCGTTGGTGATCTTTTCCAGTCCGGCCGTGGCGGCCCGAAAGGCCGTACCGTCGCGCCCAAGTATGTCAATCCCGACAATGCAACCGAAACCTGGACCGGTCGGGGGCGCAAGCCGAAATGGCTGGTTGCCAAACTCAACAAAGGCGCCAAGATCGAGCAGTTTCTGATCTGATCCTCCGCCTGCCAATACTCACTTAACCGGCATGAATTGGGCATTTTTGCCGAAAGAAGCCGACCATTGCGAGATTGGACCGGTTCGGATGGCGCATGGCCAAGGCCTGGTGCCTGGCAACCTTCACGCAGACAAGAGAGGCCTCCGAAAGGGGCCTCTTTTTTCGTGGACTGCAGCGCGGGTGTTTCACGTGTTTGCGACATAAGATCCTACTGCCAAACATTCCAAAGCAATCAGGCTTCTCTTCCCGGTTTTCTGGAAATGTGTGCCGACGAAACACATGATGGCAGGTTTCGTCGGCAGCAATCAGAGTTTTACTGTCACCAAAAATAAAAGCGCACGCAGCTGCGATATCGGATCCACCAATAAGGCCGCCCCGTTCGCATAGCTCGGCGCCGCAGCCAGCGGCACGGGCGAAAATGTCGGTGACCAAAATGGCGGTGGCGAAAATGGATCTGCTGAAGGGCCGGTTCGCCACTCTCGAGATTGAGCGTGGGCGCAGGTGGTGCGGCATTGGCTGTGCCGGCGATGACCATGAAGGCCATTGCCCCGGCCATCGTTATCGCGCTGCGCCGGGTGATGCGTGAAATAGACATGTGAGTTCTCCGTGTTACGAGGGACGGGAAGGTGTCCGGTTGCTCGTAAGTCGCTGTCAGTCGGAGAACGGTTCAATGGGTCGGGAAGTTTATTTCAGTCACCCGCCGGCCCGTATTTACCAAGATTAGGTTCCGGCGTGCATCATCGCGCGTCTATCAGTGATCGGCCCTCTTTGAGAAGCCGGTGATGTCCGAAAGTAAAGTCCGAGGCAATCCACAAGGCTTCCAGTTCGCCAAGCAACCGGCCAAGTTCCGGCCCGGGTGCCGCCAGGCCGTGCGATATCAGATCGGCACCGGAAAGCGGGAATGTCGGCACCGGCCATCTCTCAGGCAACGAGAGATGCCGGCCCCAATCGGGATCGTCCGGGGCCGCGCCATTGAGCGTTGCGAGCAGCTTGATCGCGTGGCGAAATCCGTCTGCGCCGAACTGGTAGAGCAATTGCCGCGCTCCGATTTCGTCCGGACAGGCGTATTTGGATTGTTCGAGCACATCGCCTGCAATCCCTAAAACGGCGCCCTCGCGCCTGGAAAGTCGCAATTTCCGGGTCAGGCGTAAGGCATCATCGCTGCAGTGCACGCCGAGGGCCGCCAGCCGCAGGGCTGCATTGGCCGGCCGATCTCGCGCAACCAGGGCCGCAAAGCGCCATGGTGTCGGCGCACTCGGCATGATGTCGCCCAGGAGCCCATACCCGATCAACAGGTCCACGGCCTCAATCGCGCGTGGTGCAACCAGCAGCTTCACAAGTTCCTGGTGTATTCGCTCTGCCGACAGGCGATCGAGACCGGTCCGCTCGAGCACACATGCCCGAAGGCCATCGGCGTCGGGTGCACCTTCGCCGTATTGGGCAAAGAAGCGAAAGAAGCGCAGGATGCGAAGACCATCTTCCTGAATGCGCCGGCGTGCGTCACCAACGAAGCGCACGTACCTTGCCTCGATGTCGCCGAGCCCGCCGAGAGGATCGAAGATAACGCCGTCCGCCTCGGCATAGAGCGCGTTCATCGTGAAGTCGCGGCGGCTCGCGTCCTGCACCCAGTCGTCGGTGAAGGCGACGGTTGCATGCCGCCCGTCGGTTTCGACATCGCGCCGAAGCGTCGTGACTTCGAAGCCCTGATGGTCCGCGATGACGGTTACGGTGCCGTGTTTGATCCCTGTCGGCTCGACGCGCAGACCGGCATCGCGAGCCATCGCCATGACCTCGTCGGGTTCGGCCGTGGTTGCGAAGTCGATGTCGGTCGGCTGCTCGAACAAGGCTTGATGGTTAGAGGCGAATTTCGCCAATAGCGCATTGCGAACGCAACCGCCGACCGCACGCGCGATGTGACCGCGCGTATTGAGCGCGGCGAAGACCCGCTCGGTCGCCGGTGCCCTGAGCCAGGCCGCATCGGATATGTCGAATACTTTATCAGTCATTGAGCCTCAAGAGCAGCTCCTGGCGGCGCCGGAAGAGCTGCTGAGCTAATGAATTGCGTAACGAGGCCACATTCCGACCTGCAGGCACACTATTCGAAGCGTCCGGGCTTGATCTTGCCATCGACCATCTCCGGCGGGCGATAGGTCTGGCCGGGCTTGCCGGTCGTCGACTGGGTGCCGAAATAGGCAAGCACCGAGATCATCAACACGAAGCCGACCACGAACAGCACCGGCAGCGGCGCGGCCTCGATCGCACGGTTCAGGGTGTTGTCGCGTTCACCGCGCCGGCTCAGCATGACAAAGCCCACGTAAAGAACGGTCGGCGCCAGGAACAGAACAATGTTTTCAAGAATGAGTCGGATCATTCTCCGCCGAGCCTTTCGTGCAAGTTCCGAATGATGCCCGCCGTCGCACCCCAGATATAGTAATCGCCGAACGGCATGGCATAGTAGGTCCGCATCCGACCCCGCCACTCGCGCTGATGCAACTGGTGATTGGCTTCATCCAAAAGAAACGCGAGCGGCACTTCGAATACACTCTCGACCTCTCGCTCGTCGATCAGCAATTGATAGTCCGGCTCGATCAGGCCGACAACGGGAACGACATTGAAACCGGTGCCCGTCCGATAGTTGTCGAGATAGCCGAGCGGTTCGACGTGTCCGGCATCAAGACCGATTTCCTCGTGGCTTTCGCGAAGCGCCGTCGCCAAGGGCCCATCGTCCTGCGCTTCGACCTTGCCGCCTGGAAAGGCGATCTGGCCTGCGTGGCTCGGCAACTCGTTCGAGCGCTGCGTAAGCAGCACGGTCGGCTCTCGGCGCGAGACGATCGGAAACAGGACGGCGGCCTCGCGTACCGGCAAATCTAGCGGCACCGCGTTGACCACATCGCCATCGAGATCGAAGTCGCTACGGGCAAGGTTGTCCGGGCGGCTCGGGTCAAAGATGTGCTCCGACGGCTCTCGATGGAGCGCAGCCGATGCCAGGGCGCGCAGAATTTCCGGCGTGATCATATAGGCCTTCTGAGTTTTTCCGGGGTGCAACCGTCATATAGTGATGCTTGGCCTGCATCCCAACCGGGCGCAAATCTAGCCGCTTCGGATCAGCCGTGCTATGGCCGGTTCAGCCGATATGCCGTCCTGTTCGTCTTACGTCGGCCATTATTTAGGCCATTCCGCGTGCCAGCAATCGCGATTGGGCCGGAAGAGGCGGGGCACGACGACCCCGTCAGGCATCACGATCGGCCGTCACGAACCGGTGGCGCGCCTCGAGAAGGCGGGAGGCAAAAGGTGACCAGGCAGACCAAGTGGATCTCGTTGATGCTCTTCGGGCTTGCCTTGGCAGTGGCCGCACCCCGCGACGCCAGCGCCCGGCGGCTAGCGACGGAGTTTGCCGGCACCCTCTCGGCCGGCGAACGAAAGGCCTTCGAAGACTGGTATGCTGCCCAGATCTTCTACGCGGCATCGATGGATGCTTACTGGGCCAAGGTTGAAACGAAGCGTAAGCGGCGGCGCGCCAAGCGCTCTTCGGGCAAGCCGTTCACTGATCGTGACTATGTGACGACCTTCCCGCCAACCTATTCCGGCCCGACCATCGCCAAGGCACTGCTCCGGCGCTGGCGTGCCTTCCGGGACCGCGACAAGACCCGCGGCGGTCCCAAGCGCCGCGAAGAACTGCCGGGTATTGCCGACTATTTGCGCAGTGCCAAGCGACATTTTCGGTTCGCACCGGAGCGCATCGCGGAATCCGAGTTCAAACGACGTTATGCCCACGAGGCGCTGTCGTATGGGCTGACCAAGGATCAGGTCGTCCGCGTCTATGCACTCGAAACAGGCGGCAACGGTACTGCCGACATGCAGGCCGGCATTTCACCGGTCAGCCGTCGCGGACGGCCGATTTCGAGTGCGCTTGGATATGCCCAGTTGCTGGCGGCAAATTCCGTCAACGTTCTGGCCAAGCACGGAGCGACGTTCATCGGACGTCTCCATCGCATGCTGCGCCAGACCGACAACGCCGGCCGCCGCCGCAAGCTTGAAGACAAGCTGCGGGCACTCCGCGCCATGGTTCGCGCCGCCAAGTCAATTCCCTACAAGTGGTCGCGCCACGTTGCCTACGCCCGTACCAGTCGCGGCATGGGCCTGCACGTCATGAACATGGACGGTGACATCGGCCCCTGGATGCAGGTCGTCAAGCTTGCCGACCTCAAGCGCATGGCCGCGCGCAAGGGCAGACCTGAACTGTCCGGCGCCGAAATCGAACTGATGAACCTCGCCGGCCCCGCAACCGGCCTCGAGATGATGACCCGGACGGGCATCAACAAGCCCTCCACGAACTTCTTTTCGCGGCGCGCCTATTATCGCAATTCCGTTGTCCGCGGCCGCCGTGCCGGCGAATTGATCGAAGCCCTCGAGGGCCGTATGCGCCAGAACATCAAGAATAAGGGCGCCCAGGAGTTCCTCGCGATTTTCGATGGCCTGCTGCGTCAGCGCGTGCCGCGGCCCCGGGCAGCAACGCGAGCGGCGAACGACCCAGCCCCTTATCCCTTTCGCCCGCAGTAATAATCAACCGTTCCCGCAGGCGAGCATCGGCCTGCTGCGGTTCGGCTAGCGCATCGTGCCTTAAGTTGGACCCGCTTAAGCGGGTCCAACGACGGCATAAAGATGCGCTACCTTGTTGACTTGATAGCGCAAAATTATCTGCGTTTTGCCGGCAGCAGCTCGTGCGAGCTGATTCCGACAAAACGCAGTTTGCGCTGGCAGAATTCTCAAAGAAAATCGAAACCTGTGAAGCAGGTAACAGTTCCAAGGCGCCCGATCGGCGATGGTGGTGACGTCAACAAGACGAGACTGCGCACAACATCAACATCTTGATCAACCAAACCAACGCCCCGAGGAACTGAACCCATGAAAAAGTCATTCACCATCGCCGCCGTTGCCGCAGCCGCCATGTTGGCCATCGGTGCACCGGCCCAAGCCCAGATGTCTGCCATGAAGGCCGCCGCTCCCGTCACGAGCGGTGCCAAGGCCGACCTGGTCCACAAGACGGGCCGTCGCGGCCGCCGGATTGCAGCCGGCATCGCACTCGGCATCGTCGGCGCTGCCGCCTATGCCCATGCCCGCCGCCACCACTATCACCGCCCGCACTACAGCTGGCGCCATGAACGCCGCTGCCGCCGCTGGCGCCGCTGGTGCTGGCGTGGCAACGAACATGCCTGCTGGAAGTACGACACGCGCTGCTAGCGCAAACTGCGTTTTGTCGGAATCAGATCGAACGAGCTGCTACCGGCAACACGCAGATAAATTTGCGCTATCAAGTCAAAAAGATAGCGCATCTTTGTGCCGCCAGTTGGAATCGCTTGAGCGGTTCCACCTTAAGGCACGATGCGCTAGCTAAGGCGCTTCGTACCCTCCTCCCCGCAACAGCAGGCAGGGCCGTCCGCTCCATGGCGCGGACGGCCTTTTCGCGTTGGCCGGCGTGCGAATATCAAAAAACCAGAGTCGATATAAGCTATACAGGACATAACCAGCCCGAGGTATCGATCAACAATCCGAACCGGCGAGGACTACATTCATGGTGGCGCATTCCGAAAACCAGGCCTGGCTCGAAAAGGTCCAGGAGGCAGCCCTCGAGCCCGACCTTCCGATTTGCGACCCCCACCATCACCTTTGGGACCTTCGCGGCGGTGCCGTCCAGTCGCGCTACATGACGCACGAGATGGCGGCCGACCTTGCCGGCGGCCACAACGTCGTCTCGACCGTGTTCATCGAATGCGGCGCGATGTTCCGCAACCACGGGCCCGAAGCCTTCCGGCCGGTCGGCGAAACCGAATTCGTCAAGGGCATCGCGGCGATGAGCGCCTCGGGTCTTTATGGGCCGACCCAGGTCGCAGCCGGCATCATCGGCACTGTCGACCTCAAGATCGGCGACCAAAGCGCCGACGTGCTCGATGCCCATATCGAGGCAGCCGGCGGCCGGTTCCGCGGCATCCGGCTCGGCGCACTGTGGTGTGCGGACGAGCGCGTGCGCAACCACCGTACCGAACCGCCCGAACATCTCCTACTCCGCGACGACTTCCGCCAGGGTTTCAAGCACCTCGCATCGCGCAACCTCAGCTTCGAGGCCTGGTGCTGCCATGAACAAATCCCCGAGGTCGCCGATCTCGCGCGCGCCTTTCCCGACACGACGATCATTCTCGACCACTTCGGCGGCCCCCTCGGCATCGGTCCCTACGCCGTGCGCCAGGACGAAGTGTTCGAGACCTGGAAGGGTCTCGTCGATGATCTTGCGACCTGTCCCAACGTGATGGCCAAGCTCGGCGGCCTCAACATGGACGTCAACGGCTATCACTGGGAAGACCGCCCACTGCCGCCGACCAGCGCCGAACTCTGTCAGGCGACGCGGCGCTATTTCGACTACATGATCGAGATCTTCGGCGTCGAACGCTGCATGTTCGAATCGAACTTCCCGGTCGACAAGCTGAGCTGCTCCTACACGGTGCTGTGGAACTCGTTCAAGCTGATGACGAAGAATTTTTCGGCGAGCGAACGGGCTTCGTTGTTTCACGACACGGCGGTGCGTGTTTACCGGCTGTGACGCGGGGGGAGTTCTGTTTTAGGTGCGGCAACGGAGTTGTGGTGCTGGTGTCGAGAATTGCGGCCATGGCCCATCACGGCCGTTCCGCCAAGTGTCCAACAAACGTAAATTCGGCGCTGGTTTCTAGATAACGTCAATATGGACCGCGTGGACGCCGATCTGGCGATTGTCCCTCGGCTGCCAACAATGCGGTCGATCAAAGGGTCGTTTGATAGACGACGTTCGCCGGCGATGACGTCGGCTTTCTGAGTGCTACGGCTGTCGTCGAAACATACGATGTCGCGATGGGCCATGAGCGGCATAAGTCGCGCAATGACGATCAGATGTGGTGAGTTTTCCTAGCCGCACAAACGCCCTGATAGACTTCCTCGCGATGCACCGGATGACAGCCTCGAAGAGAGATATCTCGACGAGCACGACTCCCGGGCTTTCGAAGTCGGTGGTCCAATCGACCTGAAGGAATCTCAGCCGCTCGCCCGCGCTGCCGCAAGGATTGTGCCTCAACCAAGCGAGGTGACTATTGCCATTCAGCCAATAGCGGAGGAGACATCGGAGTAAGCAAGTTCGCATTATGTGAAAGAGTCGCTTTGCGCGTGACGGTCCAATTCATTCGATGTCACGAGATTTTGCGCGTCGTCCGAGTGATTTTATCAACGCCAGTTCCCGCGCCCACTGCTTGAAAGGCCGGGCCGGCGTACCACCCATTCGTGCACCCGGCTCAACGTCATCCTTGACAATTGACATGCTCGCAATCTGTGCATGACTGCCTACATTTACGTGACCCAAGACGCCCGCCCGCGCACCCATGACTACAAAATCTCCAAGTTTCGAGGATCCGGCAACACCACTCTGGGCAACGATCACGCAGTTGCGTCCGACCTCAACGTTGTGCGCGATCTGAACGAGGTTATCGATTTTCGTGCCAGATCCAATAACGGTATCAGAGAGCGTACCGCGGTCGATCGTGGTGTTCGCACCAATTTCGACATCATCTCCAATGCGAACGCACCCGACCTGGGGGATCTTGAGATGATGGCTCATACCCAGGGCAAATCCAAATCCGTCCTGTCCGATGCGGGCGCCGGCATGAATAATGACGTTGCTGCCGATGAGTGCGTGGGTCACCGCAGCAGCGGCGCCAATAAAGCAGCAATCGCCAATAACCACGCGATATCCAACGACCGCTCCGGCAGATATTGTTGTGCCCCGGCCAACAACGGCCTCGCGACCAACAATTGCACCAGGTTCGACGGTCGCACCCTCTTCAATCACAGCCGTCGCATGAATTAGCTGATCCGAATGTCGATGGTTTTCCTGAGCCGTCTTGCTTCGCATCGCGTCGCTATAAAAAAGCTGCATTGCACGAGCGAAAGCATCATACGGCTTGGGCGCAATCAGCGCCGTGACATGCCTTGGAACATTCTTCGCATCCGCTTGCGAAAGAATACAAACACTGGCCTCCGTCTCATTCAACTGGCCTGCATAACGCCGATTGTTCAGAAACGACAGATCGTCCCGGCCCGCTTCCCTGAGCGGACGGATACCCTTGACAAGACGCGCCGTGTCACTTTTCGCTGCAAGTGTGGTCTGCGTTGCTTCGATGATTTGACGAAGAGAAAATGGACCTGAAATTTCAAAGAAGCCGGGGTGGCGCAAGTTTCGGCCCTCCGTCCTAGTTTTATTCAGAGGCCACAGCGCGGCTTGCTGCCAGTGCTAGCCCGATCTATTCACCACCACGCGGTCTTCACGGAGTCCAAATGGCCAAAACGCGGCGTCGAACCGCTTGTCCGATGGGCCTGCCGAAAGAATCCGGACCGTCGGATACCAAACTTGTTGCTTCACCGCTCTTGGTTGTCGTCACTCGATGCTAGCGGGACGGCTTCAGCGATATCTTCGTCCTCATCATCGTCGAGCAGGATATCCGCCGGTTCGCCGATGGCCGCGTCCGTAGCTGCGCTGTCGGGCGCTTCCGAACCGTCCAAATCATCGGGCTGATCTGCCGGCAAGCCAGGTTCCGCCGGCGCCACAATTGGTAGGCGGCGCGGCTCTTTCCGGTAAACACGGGGTGGCTCAGGCGCAACCTGGTCATCGACACCAAATTCGTGATCGAAGGGAGTGTCGCATACCGGACAATTGAATTCGGCACGATTTAGGTCGTAGAACGGCGCTGCACATTCGTCGTTCTGACACTTACGTTTTTCACCCCGGTCATGCTTGTTCGGCACAATCATTGCCTTTCCGGCGCGCGCACCTGTTCGTCGCCTGGCGAAGTTAGTTCGGTAAGCAGGCGTCTCCTCGCCGGCGGTAGGGTTTTTCGCATTGCCACTCGTCCCCCGTGTAATTGATAAATGCATGCTCAGGAAGCAGCACAGCTATACACTTGTCGTTTGCTTTGCGATAACCGCGATCACATCGCCATTGTTTTCCCGAGGTATCGAGATAGGCGTTGGCAGGAATGACAATGGTCCTGCATGTCGAACCCAATTCGAAGTATCCGCGATCGCAGGCCCAACCTTTGCCGTAATCTGTATTAGTCAAATAGCCATTGACCGGAACGGGAATTTTAGCGCAGCTATCTCCGCGTGGCCTAAATCCTCGCAAGCATTTCCAGTTTTGTGTCGAGCCTTCGATTGCAAGGTAGCCGTTATCAGGAACATCAATCTTCACGCAGGTGTCATCGACGTCTCGATATCCGCGCCGACACTTCCACCCCTTGCCGAAGCGGCTCTTTACCAGGAAGCCGTTTTCTGGAAATTTTATTTCGATGCACTTGTCGCCGGAAACGCGGAACCCTCGTTCACACTCCCAAGTCCGACCATACCTGCTGCCGGACAAGTACGCATGTTCGGGAAGTTTTATCCAATCGCAATTATTGCCCCGCCGCGCGAAACCCCTTTCGCAGGTCCAGCCGCCGCCAAAGATCGAATCGTTGAGAAAGGCGTTGGCCGGCACTGCGATTTTCTGGCAGGAGGCGTTAACTTCGCGATACCCACGTCGGCATTCCCAGCCCTTGCCGTAACTCGAATCGGTCGGATACGCATTTGCCGGCACTTTGACCGCAATGCAGGCGTCCTTGTCCTTCAGAAAGCCGGCTTTGCAGCGCCAGCCCTGGCCAAATGTTTCGGCAACCGCGTTCTCAGGCATACGTTCTGCCGCGGTCACAGGAAACTGCAACGTGTTCGTGCCCAGTGCCAGTAGGACAGTAAGCGTGCAGGCACCGAAGTGTATTGTCTTGAGCATCGAAGTTCCTTCCGGGTCGCACGATGCCAGCAGCAACATGTTGACGAGCGTTGCGTTTCGCTAGCTGGGTGCCGCTTCTCGCATCGTCTGTCGTGAGGGTAGCAGCTCGTTCGAGCTTGTCCCCATAAGACGTAGTTTGCGCTAGTCAATGGTCCGGGCAACGAACAGCGAGGCAGCCGCTAAGCAACCGTGCAACGGCTACCCGGACTGGATCGTGGATACCGCTGTCTTACCGTTGCGCCTGTCGACCTCAGTTTCAAACGATACCTTCTGGCCTTCCGAGAGACTGTGGATCCCAGCGCGTTCGAGCGCAGAGATGTGGACGAACACGTCCTGGCTGCCCGAGTCCGGCTGAATGAAACCGAAACCTTTGGCCGAGTTAAAGAACTTCACAATACCAGTTTGCATGGGATGAACCTTTGCTTTTGCCATGAGCGAATGAACAGAGCCCACGTCTCGCGGACACTGCCAAAGTTTCGATTGAGGTAGGATGCTCGGATCGCTCGCCCAGCGTCAGCAAGGACGGTACGGCCTGAATTTCCGGCCAAAGTCGATCCCTGACCTATAGCAGAATATGTGCACGCGGAACAGGAAAAAATCGATGGACATTTCCGCTCTCACTAATCGGCGAGCTTAATCAACGCATGCTCATGTACAATAAATAGTTTGCCAAACGGCTAAACGAGCCTCACGTTGGCGAGGTCGATGCAGCGCGATTTGGATGCGTGTATCCTCAGTCGCGAGCGACTAGCCAAGACACATCGGCTCATCAACGCCCGCACCGAGAGAAAGTTGCCGGCCTGAACGGTCGCCCTACCTGGCAAATCCAAGCAATCGAGCTAAGATGCCAGGCAATCAGCGTGTGATAGCGCGAAGCGAATGACAGTTGCGAAGCCAAATCAGGTGTGACCCGCGTCACCGGTCTGATCCCAGGCTTGCATTTCACAAGCTAGTTCCAGCCCTGAACATCTTTGCCTTGTTAAAGCGCATTGAGCGAAAGAGGTCGGGCATGCCTTCCATTCACGAGACCGCGGAACAGAAAGTCCGAAGAATTCGCAATGGTAGGATCACCATCTTTCTGGCACTTGCCTGGTGGATCCTCTCGGTCGGCGGGGTCATCTACGTCATCAACACGACGCCGTAGCGAATTCCTTCACTCGCGACAGGTGAGCTGTCGGGTGGCCAACTGAGAAGAATTGGGCGCTGCAGGGTCGAGGCTCTCCGGTTAGCATTTATCTGCCACACCAGTGTTGCCCACGGGCACGGCGTCGGCAACGGGTCATTCGCGTCGTCGGCTGATCTTCCGCTTCCAGGCTAGAGCGAACATTTCAGCCCGTTTCGGGCGAATTCGCGCTCGAAACGCGTTTGTCTATGAATCCTTCCTTTTCGAGATTCGACGGCCATTTGGCCGCCCAAGCCAATTAATGGGCGGCTCTCTCGTCGAGCTCAGGCTATGACGACACAGTCGTCGGCATTCTGCTCGGTCTGAGGGAACGTTCGACGATTGACGGTTCTGGTCAACATCGCACCGGGGTATCCCAGATCACTTTGCCCACATGGTCGTCGGGATAAATGACAACAACGGGTCGCTGCGCGATCCGTCGAGCACTTTCACTCCTTCCAGCGTGAACCTGGACGACATCTCGCTGAGCATCGACGCGGTAGAAGATCGTGTAACCGCAAGTTGGTGAGGGGGTGGCGATACAGGTTTGGTTCGTCTGTCTTGGTGCCAGTGCACTTCAGGACTAGTCTATCACATCGCCATTCCAGAAGAGTCCGGGTCATGACAAAGACAATCGTTGACGATGCGCCTCCTGTAATGATTGCGCAGGCTATCAAAACCGTGAACAACACTCCTGGCCTTCGCATTAAGACAGGCTTGGAGGCTCTCTGGGTGATCTACAAAGCGCCTCAGCATCAAATTGATCGTTCGCACCTGCAAGAGAAGTTTGGAGCATTTAATGCGCACTTCGGCTGGTTTTGCCGTCGAGTGGCTGAGCAGGTTGGCGATACCGAACCCGGTGAATTCGCACTAGTTGATCAATCAACAGGTGCTGAGGGGCAGACGATTTTCACACTGAAACCGTCAGTGGTGTTAGCTATGACTGCAAAGTGAACCGCCCCGAATTTCCCGAGCTGTTTTCACGGACCTTCGTCGACTTGCAGCAAGATGGCCTGCGCTTTGAGGCCGGTGGTCGTTATCGCCGCATGCGAGTTCAGTAACACAGGGCAGTGAAGGATGAGCTATGACCGAATTTGGGTGACAGAATCTGAGAGAGGCGGCGTATCGTGGCGGTTATCGAGACCAGCCATGAACTCCAAAGGAGCGATACGCCTATGTCGAACACTACAGTCATCCCGCTGCGCCAGCCAGATGCAATCGATGATCCTCTGACTGAGGTGCTGCGTGCCGGGGCCCGCGAGCTGCTGGCCAAGGCCGTCGAGGCCGAGGTCGAGGAGTTTCTCGCCGCCCACGCCGGCCTGCGGACTGCCGACGGCCACCGGCGCGTCGTGCGCCATGGTCACGGCCCTGAGCGTCAGGTGCAAACCGGCATCGGTCCGGTTGCAGTTCGCCGCGCCAAAGTTCGTGACCGCGGTGGCGACGAGACGGCTGGTGAACGCATTCGCTTCAGTTCGGCGATCCTGCCGAAGTGGGCGCGGCGTAGCGCATCTCTGGATGCCTTGTTGCCGGTCCTGTATTTGCGCGGCGTCTCGACCGGAGATTTTCAAGAGGCGTTGTCAGCACTACTCGGTCAAGAGGCACCGAACCTGTCACCGCCTGTCATCGCCCGGCTCAAGGCCGATTGGAAAGCTGATCTGACGCGCTGGCAGAGCCGCGATCTGTCGGCGCGCCGCTACGTCTACATTTGGGCGGACGGCATCCACATTCAGGCCCGCATGGAAGAGGACGCGCAATGCATTCTCGTGATCATAGGCGCGACACCGGAAGGCAAAAAGGAGCTGGTCGGTTTTCAGATCGGCTATCGCGAGAGCACGCAAAGCTGGCGCGAACTGCTTGTCGATTTGCAGGCGCGCGGGCTGACCATTACCCCGAAACTGGCAACCGGCGACGGCGCATTGGGGTTCTGGAGAGCACTGGATGAAGTGTTCCCCGGCACCCGGCATCAGCGTTGCTGGGTGCACAAGATCGCAAACGTGCTCAACAAGTTGCCAAAGTCGGTCCAGAAGCACGCGAAGGCTGATCTCGTGGAGATCTGGAACGCTCCGGACCGAGCCAGCGCGGAGACGGCCGTTGGCGTATTTGCCGAGAAATACCAGGCGAAGTATCAGCCGGCGGTGACCTGCCTGACGAAAGACCGTGATGCCCTGCTCGCCTTCTTCGACTTTCCCGCCGAGCACTGGCAGCACCTGCGCACGACCAACCCGATCGAAAGCGTGTTTGCGACCGTGCGGCACCGAACCGTGCGCACCAAAGGCAGCCTCAGCCACGGCACCGCACTCGTGATGGTTTTCAAACTGGTGATGGCGGCGAGCAGGACGTGGCGCCGATTGAAAGGCAGAAACCACTTGCCCAAGATCATCGAGGGCGTCAAATTCACTGACGGTGTCGAAGCAACCGAGCCGACACGAAATGCCGCCTGATCAGACCATCACCCAAGTTGGGTCATAGCTCGTGAAGGATGCCCGGCGCGCGAAGGCATCCTTCACCTGCTGATTTCAATCTTAGAGCACGATCAGGCCCGACATTCGAGCTGTGACTTCGACGTTCGGGCAGCTTCCACGCTGGAATCCGGAAAACCTTCCTTTTCGAGACTCGACCCGATCGGTGTGACGCAGGTAACAGATCGGCCGGCACGACGGCGCTAGGTTGGCATCACTTCGAAGCCACTGCTTCGACGTTTCCTCCCATCACCAACTGAAGCCCGCCACAGCGCGGGCTTTTCTTTTCGAGCCCGGGGATACGGTCTGGAGCGCAATCGTTGATCGCTAGCAAGCTCTCACGTCGAGCAAACTTCGCCGGCTCGCACCATTACTCGCTCAGCTCGACGAGAACCGCATATCAAGGGGTCACTACACGAAAGTGCTCTGAGTGTACGACATCCTGGACATAGCATGAACGGGTCGACCGGGACTTGGTCGGCTATGACCCAGGTCGCCACCGTCAACGCAGACGTGGGCCGTACCGTCGAATGCCGCGCATGGACCATCAACGGAAAGTATTACGACGCGACGAGCTTAGCTCCGGCCCACCCTTCAGTCGATCGGCATGCGAAAGAGAAAGCGTCACATTACTCAGAGAGCATCGCAACCGCTTCGCGCCAAAGATCGGTAACGATGTCGCCTGCCGGCGCGGAACGCGCAAGTCTTCCAGATTGACCGGCCCAGGCCTGCATGCGGTCGATATCTCCCTGGCGCGTAGCTTCATCTCGCATAGCTTGTGTTAGCCCTCGTTGAACCGGGTAGGGGGCCGGTGTCGGCGCACCAGCTGATGCAGCCGCTACCGCATATCGGTTGCGGATCGAACGACCTAGGCGGCCAGAAAAGGCTCGCGTGCTGATCGTGTCTTCCGGCTTCAATGAGCCGATTGCATCCGCCCATGCCGGTGCAATCTTCGCTTCAGGTGAGCGCAATAATCCCGTTCCGATTTGGACGGCGGATGCGCCAAGTATCAAAGCCGCAGCAATGCCGCGCGCATCGGCGATGCCTCCGGTAGCTATGACGGGAACGTCGACTGCGTCGACAATTGCGGGCACGAGCGAGAATAAGCCCACCAGTTCGGTTTCCGCATCAGTTGCGCGGAAGGTCCCCCGATGCCCACCTGCCTCCATGCCCTGAGCAACAATGACATCGGCCCCAGCTTCTTGTGCCATCAGGGCTTCTTTGACCGTCGTCGCCGTCACAAACCATCTGATGTTGGCTTCTTTCATGCGTGTCACAAAAGATGCTTCAAACGCGCCCATGATGGACGATATGACCGGAGGATTGGCGGCCAACATGGCCTGGCACTGCGCATCAAAGTCGGGCGGTGCGCGGTCTGTTGCATCAGCTGGTACAGGCGGCCCCCAGCCTGAAAGAAAATCTCGAAGACGCGCCTCGTTTTCCGCATCACGGAACGGCTCGGGATCGCGAACCCAGATATTGAGCTGGAACGCCCCATTTGAACCCGATTTGTACTCAGCAACCCACGCTGCAATCGCTTCGGGCTGCATCAGGAGCGTGCCGCAGGCCCCCATCCCGCCCGCATTGCCGACAGCAATAGCGAGTGATGCAGGACATGCCCCGGCCATGGGGGCCATCAAGATTGGAATACGCAGCCCATAGTCTTCTGCGAAAGCGATTGCCCGGGCAAGTGGTGACAACATCTTCTCCTCCAATCGTGCTGGCGGTGCAGCGGTTGGCGCGCGGATTCCAGCAAACCTTCCTTTGTTAGACGCACCAATCTCAGCCCAAACCTCAAACCTCCCCATCCACAAAACTGCCGATCGTCGCAAGCGCGCCGTCGAGTGCCTCGCCCTGCTCATCGGCGAGCGCAGCCCTGATCAGGCGATCGACCCACTCGGCCGCATCGGGGCGATGCTGCACCTGCCTGGCAGCGGCCATCACCTTGTCGAACTTGGAGAGGCCGCGGGCATGCGTGTCGCTGTAGCCTTTTATCAGTCGGCGCGTGCGTAGCAGCGCGACGGCAAGTTCGTAGTTTGCCGGCGCCTGTTCCAGACAACGATCGAGCCAGGCTTCGAGATGGGCCTGTTCGACGCGATGGCGCAGCAAGCGGCGGCGCCGGCCGCGCAGGGCTCCGAGAGCATAGAGCGTAAGGAAGCCCCTCAGCCCGTCGGAACGCACGCGCCGGCCGCGATTGACCAGGCGATCGAGCAGGCCGAACCAACGCGGATTGCCTTCGATATAGGCGCCAAGCCCTGCTGGTAAAATGCTGCAAACCTCCCTTGCACCGGGATGGAAGTACTCCGTTGTCCTGGTGACATTGGCAGCCGTGACCCGCGTCTCGCCGGCAATGCGCTGGCCGCGGCGGGAGCGCGTCTTGAGATCGGCGACCCGGATCAGGTCATCGTAGGCCATGGCGTTGGCGATGTACTTGGCAGCCGTCTCGGTCAACGCGAAGTTCTGCGCCTCGCCGCCGTTCGCACGGTCGATTTGTGCAACGTGGTGCAGGCGCTCAAGATAAACAGCACCGTAATCCGGATCTTCGAAGTCAACGACCTTGGCAAGGCCGAGGCTCGCCATCTCGCGTGTCGGCATCGGCAAGCGTTCGATCTCTGCAGCGATCTTTGTCCATGCAGCGAGAAGATCTTCCGGCCCGGTCGGCGCCGGCAGCAGCGAGGTCTCGCCCGCGGACTCGTCGTCAGTGGACTCAACCTCGCCCAAGGCGCGCCGTTCAGCTTCACGGAACGCTGCAAGACTTGCATCAACACCGCGTCCCGAGGTCCGGATTGCCTCTTCAAAGCTTTCGCGAGCAAACGGCAGTACGCGGGCTCCAGCCAGCGCCCCGAACAGGCTTGCTGAAATCACCGTGCCGGCGTCAAGTGCCACACCTTCCATGTCGAACGTGACCACGCGCTGGGCGGCCATCTTTGCCGCCTCGTGGATCACGCCGGCATCCCCGATGCCATCGCCGGGCACGATTTTTTCGACCGTCGCCAACGCGCGATGGTCGGAATAGATCAGCGTCGTGCGCTCGGGCGTGATGAAGCCGCGCTGCATGGCGCGACCGGCTTCCATCAGTTCGGCAGCAATGACGATGTCGACATCGCCTGCTGACGGCGCCAGTGCGAACACCGGCTGGCAGCCCTTGGAGGCGTCGTCCTGTGCCGGCATCATCTCGATGTAATAGACCGTGGCACCGGTGCGCTGCGCGACGCCTGCAACCGATGTTGCCTGCACCTGGTAGCCGTTCAGCTCGGCAACATCGACGATCCAGTCCGTGAGCACGCCGCCGCCCTGGCCGCCGACTGCCAGGATTGCGAGCTTGATGATCCCTCGCGCCTCAACCGAGTTGCCCTTCGTTGCCTGAGTTGCCGTTGCCGCAGTGCCATCCATCGCCTCACTCCGCAGCAAAGGTCAGCTGGCGCCGCTCGCGCCGGGTCTGCAGCCACGCAATCACCGACCGCCTGACGCCGGCCCACCAGCGCTCGAAGGCGTGCGGATTGTGAACGACATCGACAGAGTAGAACGACGGGCAGAGGGCGGCCGCATCGGCGACCTCGCCGCAATTGCCGCAGCCGACGCAGGACTGGTCGATATGTGCCACCGGGTCGTCACGCAGCGGGTCGTCGAGGCGTTTGATGGTCAGCGACGGACAGCCTGAAAGGCGCATGCAGGCATGATCGCCGGTGCACACGTCTTGATCGACACCGAAGCGCGTCTTGATGCGCCGCTTGCCGGCCTTGATGTCGGTTGCAAGCTTCGGTCGCTCGCGGCGCTGTCGGTTCAGCATGCACTCCGACGAGGCGATGATCACCTTCGGGCCTTTGACTTTGGTGGTCAGCGCCTCCTTCAACGTCTTGCGTACCTTGCCGACATCATACGTGCGGTTGATCTGGCGCACCCAGTTGACGCCGACGCCGCGTACCGCATCGGCAATCGTGTGCTTGGTCGAGCGCGATGGATTGTCGACGCGAGAGGACAGTACGTCCTGGCCGCCCGTCGCCGCCGAATAGAAGTTGTCGACGACCACGATCACGCCGTCCGAATTGTTGTAGACGGCATTGCCGAAACTCGAGTTGAGGCCGTTGTGCCAGAAGCCGCCATCACCGATGAACGAGATCGTGCGCTTGGCCCCGCCGCCATCGAAGGCACCATTCGATGCCGGCCCGAGTCCATACCCCATGGTCGTGCCGCCGATCCCGAAGGGCGGCATGATCGAGAACAGATGGCAGCCGATGTCGCCGGTAATCTGATGGCTGCCGAGTTCCTGTTCGATCAGTTTCGTTGCAGCAAAGATCGGCCGCTCGGGACAGCCTGTGCAAAAGCCCGGCGGCCGCATCGGCACGACGGCGGCAAGATCGGGCGCCACCGGCTGTGCCGCCTCGTCATTGGGAGCGCGTTCGCGGGCCGGCAGCAGGGCCGGCGCATGGGCCGCGAAAAACCCGCGGACGCCGTCGAACATGATCTGGCCGGTGTACTCGCCGGCCATCGGCAGCACGTCCTTGCCCGAGAGGTGTGTCGTACAGCCGGCCTTGTGCAGTATCGCGCGGCACGCCTGCTCAAGGAAGTCGGGCTGGCCTTCCTCGACCATCAGGACCGCATCCTTGCCCTCGCAAAAGGCCAGCACCTCGGCATCGACCAGCGGATAGGTGACATTCAGGACGTAAAGCGGCACTTGCGTATTGCCATAGACATCGGCCAGGCCAAGCCGTTCGAGGGAGCGGATGACGCCGTTATACATGCCGCCCTGCGTGATGATGCCGACATTGCCTTCATCGGGCCCGAAGAACTCGTTGAGCTTGTGCGTCGTGATGTAGTCGACGGCCGCCGGCCAGCGCTTCTCGACCTTTTCCTTCTCGTGTAGATAGGAGGCAGGCGGCAGCACGACGCGGCCCGTGTCACGCTGCGGATTGGCCTGCGCGGCGGCGACGGTCAGCGGCGGCGCGACATTGTCCTTGGCCTCGAACGAACCGTAGACGTGACAGCCGCGAATGCGCACTTCGAGCATCACCGGCGTGTTGGAAGCTTCCGACAACGCAAAGCCATGCTCGACGGCGGCGACGATCGACGGCAGGTTCGGGCGCGGATCGAGCAGCCAGACCTGCGACTTCATCGCAAACGCATGGCAGCGTTCCTGCATGATCGAGGAGCCGTCGCCATAGTCCTCGCCGAGGATGATCAGCGCGCCACCCTTGACGCCGCTCGAGGCGAGATTGGCGAGCGCATCAGATGCAACGTTGACGCCGACCACCGACTTGTATGTCACAGCACCACGGATCGGATAGTGCACCGACGCGGCCAGCATTGCGGTTGCAGCTGCTTCCGATGCATTCGACTCGAAATGAATACCAAGCTCATCCAGGACTTCGCGTGCGTCCGACAGCACGTCCATCAAATGCGAGATCGGCGCACCCTGATAGCCGCCGACGTAGCCGACACCGCATTGCAGCAGCGCCTTGGTGATCGCCAGAATGCCTTCGCCACGAAATATTTCGCCGTCGCCAATGCGCAGTTGCTCGACCTGTTTCTTGAACGATCGTTCGGCCATGCGATTTCCTCAATTGTCGAGCTTGGTAATGGCTGCTCATGGGTCCCCAACGTTGCAGGCGACCTCCTCAATGACCACTATAACGATAGTCGTCTTATTTTCGGAGCGCTTATCATGTTCGATCAATCAACGCTTGAGGGCAAGGTCATCACTGCGGCGCTCGACCTTGCCGCCTCACCCGGCTGGACAGAGGTTTCCTTGCGTGACATCGCCGATGCAGCCGGCACCCCCCTGAGCGAAGTCGTCGCCGCCTTTCCCGACAAATCCGCGATCGTTGCCGGGTTCTTCAGCGCCGTCGACCGCGACATGCTGCAGCGCGCCGGCGAGATCGAGCGCGATCAAACGGCCCGCGACGCGCTGTTCGAAGTAATCATGACCCGCTTTGATGCCATGGCGCCCCACAAGGCCGGGCTGAAGTCGATCCTCTCGCCGGCAGGGCGAACCGCGCTGCTCGTATCGCCGCGCCCGATGCGCGTGCTGATGGCAACGCCCAACAAAGTGCTGCAGGCCGCCGGCATCAATGGCGAAGGTGGCGCCGGCCTGGCCCGCCAGTTCGGCCTCACGCGCGTGCTCGATCAGGTCTTTCGGATCTGGCTTGTCGATGACGACCCCGGCATGGCCAGGACGATGGCAGCCCTCGACCGCCGCCTTCGCCAGGGCGAGCGCGGCCTGCGTCTGGTCGACGATCTTGCACGCTCGGGAGAGCGCACCTGCGAGCGCCTTGCCACCATCAAGCGCCGGTTCTGTGACGCAGCCTTCAATCGCGCGGGCCGTTCCAGTGATGCCGCCGCGGCTGAGCCCACGTCCTCGCCGCCGACACAAGGTGACACCGGCGGTGCCGCACCCGATGCCGGCGCAGCGCCGGCAACTTGATCACCGATGGTCTCGGCCCGCGGACTTGCATGCTCAATCGATCCTTCCTAAACAACGATGCCGTTGAATTGGGAGGATCCGTTGAGCCAGACCGACAAGCCCGCCGAGCAGATCGGCTTCGATGATTTCCTGCGCGTCGACATCCGGGTCGGCACGATCGTCGAGGCCGAACACTATCCGGAAGCACGCAAGCCATCGATCAAGATGCGCATCGATTTCGGCGAAACGATCGGCGTCAAGAAGAGTTCAGCCCAGATCCCCCAGAACTACGATCCGGAAGCACTGATCGGACGGCAGGTTGCCGCCGTCGTCAACTTCCCGCCCCGCCAGATCGGCAAGTTCATGTCCGAGGTGCTCACCCTCGGATTTTCCGACGAGGCCGGCCACGTCGTCCTGATCGGCCCCGACAAGCCGGTGCCCAACGGCAACCGCATGCACTGATTTCGCTCACGGTGCTGTTCCTTGCTTTGCTCGGGCACCTCCGCGGGGGCGGCGCTAAGCGCCGGGTCGCATGCGCTCCCGGACACGGGTATGCGTTCACGGTGCTGTTCCTCGCTTTGCTCGGGCACCTCCGCGGGGGCGGCGCTAAGCGACGGGTCGCATGCGCTCCCGGACACGGGCATGCGCTCACGGTGCTGTCTCTCTCTGCGCTCGAGCACCTCCTGCGGGGATGCTCCAATGGCGAGGGTCGCGGTTCAGCGCGGCAATCCTTCCGCAAGCTTTGTATGTACGGGCTGAAAAATGAGCACCGGGGCCGCCCATCGTGCAGCCAATGACAACGTCTTTACGAAGTCAGCAAGAGTGCCAAATGCACATCTGAGAACAAGGCAGCATTTGCTCAGACCTCACGACGTCACACCCGTAATACTCTGGCTGACGGCACGCGGATCGCGCATTGGCCAGCGACCGGCATCGACCTGCGCAACAAAGTCGGCGACGAAACGGTTGAACATCGCAGGCTCTTCGAGGTTGATCGTATGCCCCGAGTTCGGCATCACGACCAGGGCCGCCGACGGCACCACCTGCTTTAGATAAACGTTGGGCAAAAGACACGGCCAATCTTCATCACCGGTTAAAACCAGCATCGGCGTCGTCACTTCACGCAGTTGGTCCTCCAAGTCGTAAAGGGACGGCCGCTCGCGCTGGACGCCAAGTTGGGTGAGCGCCGATCCTTCGACGGAATGCTCGTTCAGCATAACCTTGAATTCGTTGAACCCGCGCGGATCCTTGTTTTCGAACTGCACGCGGGTCGGACCGTGCGCATATATATCGGCGTATTTCGCCATGCCGTCGTTGCGCAACTTGGCGGCACTGACTTCGGCCTCTTCCCGAAACTGCTCGCGACGGTCACGCTCGGCGCCGTAGCCACATCCGGCAACAACCAGCGACAGCGCGCGCTCAGGATAGCTGAGCCCGAAGTGCAGAGCTGCGAATCCGCCCATCGACAGGCCGACGAGGTGCGCCTTGTCGATGCCGAGTCCGTCCATCACATCGCGAATGTCATCAACGGCACGTGTCTGGGAATACTTCGCCGGATCATCGGGAACGTCGGACGGCGGGAAGCCGCGCGCGTTGTAAGCAACCGTCAGGTAGCTATGCGCAAAATGGCGCATTTGCGGTTCCCAGCTGCGATGATCGCCGGCGTATTCGTGAACGAACACGATCGGCGTACCGGAACCCGCCGTCTCGACATGCAGTCTGACGCCGTCGCTCGTGGTGATCGATGCCATAGCCAATGCTCCTGATAGTGTGCGGGTGCAATCGGCTACAACGCTATCAGGCAGAACCTGAAACGAGAAGCGGGTGGCTGTAGTGCGGGTCATCGATGTATTGGCGGACCACGTCGGCCATGACGGGTGCCAGCAGGAAGCCATGGCGATAGGCTCCGTTGACCCGCACGACACGAGCCCCGTCACCAACCATCACGCGCGGCACGTTGTCGGCAAACGACGGCCTGACGCCGGCCGTCATTTCGACGATCTCGGCCTCACCGAAAGCAGGATGCAGCGCATAGGCAAGCCCCAGCAGTTCGAGCGCCGAGCGCACCGTCATCTCTCGTCGGTCATCGCTTTCGATGACCGTGGCACCGACCAGAAAGCGGCCATCTCCCCAGGGCACGATGTAAAACGGATGACGCGGATGCAGCAAGCGCACCGGACGCGAAAGCTCGATCTCATCGGTTGCCAGGATCAGGCGCTCACCGCGCACGCCGCGCAATGTTGTCAGATCACCGACTGCCGCCATGCCGCGGCAATCGACGACGAGATCCTGACCATCGGGGACAGAGCCGTCCCATTCGTTGCCGAACTGAAACTGGGCGCCTGAGTGGCGTGCCAGCGCCAGAAGATCACGCAACGTATCGGGCGTAACCACATGCGCTTCGTCTGCAAAATAGAGGCCGCCCGAAAACCGGTCGGCGAGATCCGGCTCCAACTTCGCAAGGCGCTCTGCATCAACCCAATCATGGCCGACAGTGATCCGCTGGAAGCGGCGCAGTTCGGCCTGATCACGCGCGGCGGCAACAACCAACGTACCGTTGCGAATGAGACCGTCATAGGTCTCCTTCCACATGCGGGCTGCCTTGAGGCCGAGGTTGCGGACGACAGGCTCGGCGGATTCGGCTTCGCAATAGGGCGCGATCATCGCGCCTGCATACTGGCTGGCGGCCTCGGCAAACGGCACCGGGCAGCGCTCGAGCACCCGCACCCGATGGCCGGCACGCGCCAGGAAGAGCGCCTGCCAAAGTCCAAAAATCCCCGCGCCGGCAATCGTAATCGAAAGCGGCTTGCTCATCTCTCTTCCCGAACGAAACAGCGTTGAATACCACCACTATCACAGATACCGGCGAGGTTGATCACGATCGCGTGTGTTCGGATTACTCCCCGCGCGCAACGCCTTCGCGGCGCGGGTCAGCGCCGCCGATCAGGCCGCCGGACTGCCGCGCCACAATGTGTATACCGGACGCCATCAGGTCCGGGCGGACCGGGTGGCCGAGTGCGCGCATTCGGATGCCGTACCAGACCGAAGGCACCGACGGCCACAGCGACAGGGGAGTATCGGTAGCCAACGCCGGGTTGTATTCAATCTCGTAATAACGTCCGCGATTGCCGAAGTTGGCCGATGCCGCCGCCGACTGGGGATCGAGCCGCCAATCGACCATCGCGACGATCGTTTTGGCCACATAGAGGATAATGCGGCTGCCGCCTGGCGAACCAAGTGCTGCGCGAAACGTGCCGTCACGGTTGAACACGATAGTTGGCGCCATCGAACTGCGCGGGCGCTTGCCCGCTTCGACGCGGTTGGCAATCGGGCGGCCCTCACGGTCATTCGGCAGGAACGAGAAATCGGTAAGTTCGTTGTTGAGCAGAAAGCCTGCAGCCCAAAGCCCCGAACCGAACGCACCTTCGATGGTCGTGGTCATGGAGACGACGTTGCCTTGCGCATCTACGACGGAGAGATGTGATGTGCCGGCACGTTCGCGCGTGTCATCCTTGCCGAATGCATCTGCCCGGGCAGTCGGAGGCACGCCCGCGGTGACCTTGCGGGCCGCCCTGTCGGGGCGTATCAGGCGCGCACGCATCGTCAGATAATTCGGCTCGAGCAAATTTGGCACGGTGACGAAATCAGGATCCGCGATATAACGGTTGCGGTCGGCAAAGGCGAGCCGGCCGGCTTCGCCCAAAATGTGCAGCGCCCGCGTATTCATCGGCCGCGTGCTGGTGCCTTTCGAAGTATGGCGTTCGGCAAGCTTCAGGATCTGGGCGACGGTCAAGGCGCCCGACGAGGGCGGGCCCATGCCACACACCTTGACGTCGCGATAATCGGCGCAGACCGGCTGTCGTTCCTTGGCCTGATAGCCGGCAAGATCATCGGCCGAAAGATCGCCCTTGTAGGGCACAGCCATGCGCACGGCCCTGACGAGCTGGGCTGCAATGTCGCCGCGGTAGAATGCGTCGGCCCCGCCGGCCGCGATCGCGCGCAAGGTCGCTGCGAACTCCGGATTGCGCAACCGGTAGCCGACCGGAATGGGTGTACCGTCAAGACCATAGAAGTACGCGCGGGCAATTGGCGCGAACGTGTCCGGACGCGCTGCCCACTTGAGCAGGAAGTTGAGCCTGGGCGAAACGCGAAACCCCTCTTCGGCCAGTCTGATCGCCGGCTCGAAAAGATCCTGCCAGTCAAGCCGGCCATGGCGCTGGTGGACGAGTTCGAGGAGCCGTACCAGACCCGGCACGCCGACGCTCAGGCCTGATTTGACAACCTTGCGGAAAGGCCGGCGGCGACCGTTCTCAAGAAATCGATCGGGTCGAGCGGCAGCCGGCGCCGTCTCGCGGCCGTCATAGCTGCGCAGTTTCTTCCGGGCGCTGTCCCAGTGGAGAAGGAACGCGCCGCCACCGATGCCCGAAGACTGCGGTTCGACAAGATTGAGAACGAGTTGCACAGCGATCGCAGCATCAACCGCGCTGCCGCCTTGGCGTAGCATGGAAAGGCCCGCCTCGACGGCCAGCGGATTGGCGGCAGCCACCATGAACTTGTCGGCCCTCGACGCGGTCTTGGCATAGTGCCCGCTGGCGCCTTCAGGTGCGATCCGGCCACGCTGGGCAGATGCCGGCAAGCCGGCGATCGCTGCCAGCAGGATCACGATCGCCAGTGCAACAATGGTGCGGCAATGACCAAGTTTAGAAATGTTTGAAATGCGCATCGATATCCGCTTGTTCGCTTCGCGACAGGGCTGCCGCCCTGAAACCCGCTTGCGGGGACACCCCGCACCCCTTTTTTGTGACCAGACCGAGCCTACCCTCGAACACTGAAACCTGAAACCTACCTCAATGAAAATCGCGTGACTTCGGCAGGATCCGTTCATTGCGCGGATGGCCGGCCCAGCGCGGGTGATTGGGGGAGCGGGCGGAACCCGGATCGGGACGCCGGACTTCATCGGCATGCGCGAGGGGCGCCGGCATCGTATCGCCTACGTCCGACATCTGCGAAAGCTCGGCAAGCCAATCATTGCGGTCTTCGAGATGGCCGGCGACGATATGGATGATGTCCTCGTGGCGTTGGATCACACCGCGTATCTCAATCAGGCGCGCCGTCATGATCACCTTGCGATAACGCTCCAGCGTCTTCGGCCAGATCACGGCGTTGGCAATGCCCGTCTCGTCCTCGATGGTCATGAACACCACACCCTTGGCCGAACCCGGCCGCTGGCGGACCAGCACGACGCCCGCCACCCTGACACGGCGCCCGTTGCCAAGTGCGCCAAGCCGCTGACACGAAATCACGCCCTGGCGATCGAAGCGATCGCGCAAGAAACTCACGGGATGTGCTTTGAGCGACAGGCGCATGGTCTGGTAGTCGTTGACGACGTGTTCAGCCAGCGCCATCTCCGGCAGTTCGACCTCTTCTCGCACATCCTGTCGCCTACCACCGTCCCCCTCCTGCATCGCATCGGCCCAACCGAACAACGGTAATTCGTGATCGCGATTGAGCCCACGCGCATCCCAGAGCGCGTTGCGCCGGTCACGCCCCATCGAACGAAACGCATCCGCCGCCGCCAGCCGCTCGA
>CBDCZF010000024.1:0-83366 GCA_965224225.1 Hyphomicrobiaceae bacterium | reverse complement strand
GGGCTACAAGTCGCAGGCGATCCCGAAGATCGAGGCCCGCCGTCGGGATTCCGGACCAGGCTCCCAACTCGCCGAGAACGATGCCGACGTCATCGCCATCGCCGCCGATTACGAGATTGCCGAACCGAAACTGCCATTGTTTGCGCTCGACGATGTTGGTGCTATCGCCGACTTCATTCAGGCGTCGCTGATGGACAAGTCAGGCGGCAAATAATGGCAAGACATTGCGTACCGGTCGGCAGCTTGATCATTCGGATCGTCTTCGCGATTGCCGGCATTGCGCTACTGGCAGTGAGCAATGCTGCCCAGGCCAAGGAGCCACGCGTGCCGCCTGGCCCCGCCACGCCCGATGCCGTGACGATTGCCTTGATCGGCCCGGGCGTCGACTATCGCGACTATCAACTCAAGGGGCGCCTTGCCCGTGATGGCGAAGGCCAACTGATCAGCTGGGACACCGTCGACAGCGACAACCGGCCGTTCGAGACGAGGCCGGATCTGTTCGGCACAAAGTCGGCAATCATGCTCGCTCTTCTGGCGCCCGATGCGCTGCTGGTGATCGCCAGGGAAGCCCGTGGCCAGCCAAGAGCCTTTCTGCCTGCGATGCAGTTCGTCGCCCGGACTCCGGCCCGCATCGTGGTCTGGGCCGATCCGTCGCCGCGCCGGCCGGACTGGCCGATTTTCGCCGAAGCCGTCAACCGCTTCCGCGACCGCCTGTTCGTACTGGCTGCCGGCGATGAAGGACAGAACCTCGACCGGTCACGTGCGTTCGATACCATTCGCGGCGCCGCCAACCTGCTGGTCGTGGCAAGCCGAGGGCGATCGAAAAGTCCCAACGTCGGCCGCCGCACCATCGATCTCACGATTGTCGAGAACAGCCCGGACGAACTTGCCAATTCCTGGCAGGCAGCCTTGGTTGCAGCAGGCCTCGCCGCCCGCCTGCTGCATCAGAACCGAAAAAGTACTCCGGCCGACTTGAAACGCCTGATCACGTCGCCACCACCCAAGGGCATCGCCAAGGTGCGCGGGCTTTGGCAGCAGTTCGATGCCATCAAGGCGCTCAGAGAGCGCTGATCCGCTTTTCCATGAATAGGCTCAGCGGATCGGGCTGATAGCTGCCGAACGGCTCGCACTCGCGATAACCGCGCGACTGGTAGAGTGCGATCGCTTCCGGCTGCGCGATACCCGTCTCGAGCCGGATGGCCGAGGCGCCGAGACGGACAGCCTCATCTTCCAGCACACGCAACATCCAGCTGCCCAACCCATGGCCGCGTACCGTCGGATCAACCCACATGCGTTTGAGCTCCGCGACCGCAACGCCGTCCTCGTCACCGAGCAACACGGCACCGCAGCCAACGGCCTTGTCGGCCAAACGGGCAACGAAGAACGAGACGTCCGGCGCCATCAGACTTGCGACGTCAACGAGATGATTGCTTTCGGCGGGATAGAGCGCTGTGTGATAACGGTCGGAAGCCTCGAGTAATGCCAAGACGTCCGGTTGGTCCGGCGGTTCGGACTTGATTACGGGGCTGCTCATGAGGTTATCCGGCCTTGGTGAACACACTGATCATCGCCTCGATTGCCGACTTTCGAAGGCACGGATTATGATCCACGCCCAAACTCAATGCCCGTCGGCGGGCGATGGAAGGGAAGCGCGAACATGGTTGCCGTGCAAGCCGAAATCAAAAGACCGGCAGTCTCGGAACTGCCGCCACCCATCGAAGGCCCGTCGGTTTGGTATGGGCCGGATCTTGCCTCGCAGAGCGCCTGGATTCACCAGCTGACCGGCGCCGATATCGATGAGATTGCGCGCGTGGCAAAGCCGCTTGCCGACGCTGAAGCCGATGTCGCGACCATCACCAAGGATAGTTTTTCCCTGCCCACGCTTGGCCCCAAGCTGGCCGAGATCTGTGACGAGGTGGTCAACGGGCGTGGTTTCGCGCTGATCCGGGGCCTGCCGGTCGGCGACTGGTCGATACGCCAGGCGGCGACCGCCTACTACGGTATCGGCTGCCATTTCGGCAATGCCCGCTCACAAAACGGCAAGGGGCATTTGCTCGGTCATGTCCGCGACCTCGGCCGCGATGCCGTCAACGACCCGACGGCACGTGTCTACCAGACCCGGGAACGCCAGACGTTTCACACCGATTCTTGCGATATCGTTGCCTTGCTCTGCTTGAAGACAGCCAAATCGGGCGGCGCCTCGGCGCTGGTCAGCTCGATGACGATCTACAACGAAATGTTGCGTCGCCGGCCCGATTTGCTGTCCTACCTGTTCGAGCCGTTGCACACCGACAGACGCGGCGAGATCCCTGAAGGCCAGAACCCGTGGCACGACATACCGGTATTCAGCTGGTACGAAGGCCACCTGTCCGCCCTCTACGCTCGGCGCTATATCGAATCTGCCCGCCGCTTTCCCGAGATCCCGGCGCTGACGCCGGAACAACTCGCCGCCCTTGATCTCTTCGATGAACTCGCAAACGACCCGGCGATCAATTTGCAGATGGCGTTCGAGCCAGGTGACATGCAGTGGGTTCACAACCACACCATGTTGCATGATCGCACCGATTACGAGGACTGGCCGGAGCCTGAGAAAAAGCGCCACCTGCTGCGCCTATGGCTGGCCGTGCCTGGCGCCCGCCCGCTGCCCGAGGTCTATGCCCAGCGCTTCGGCAAGATCGAGATCGGTGATCGCGGTGGTATCATCGTGCCAGGCGCCATGCTCAATGCGCCGCTTGAGCCGGTTTGACGGCCGCTTGTCCGGCATTGCCCGGCTAGTGTTCTGGACCTAACAGTTGATTCCCGGCCGCCCACCAAACTCAGCCTCATTCCCGCGAAGGCGGGAACCCAAGCGACCATCCGCCGGCACTGAGTAAGTGGAGAATCGCTTGGGTCCCCACCTACGTGGGGATGACGACTGTGCTTGAGGCTTCGGCCCTGCAGAATTTGCCCGGACATCAGCGCGCCTATGCGGGAATGACAGAGTGTAGGGCAGCGGGACGGGAACTATCCGTCAGACTCGAAACACTAGATCATTTCCGACTTACGTGGAAATGGATCTATCTGTCTTTTCTCTCACGGCTATTCGGCCTAACGGCCGGCCTCCGAGGGGCGCCGCAATGCGGCGGGTCGCCTGCGCTCCCTCGGGGCGATTCCGGCTAAACCGGAAACGCTCTAAAAGAGATTTTGATGCTATGCGTCCCGAAAGGCGAGAGGCAGGTGCCGGCATCAATTGGTATAGAAGACCAATAGGAACAGCATCAAAAGCGCCGTCAGCACGATGCAGACGCCTGTCCAGCGCAATACGCCCTTGTAGAGATTGACCTTGTCATCCATGTTCATGGCCGGATGACTTTTGTCGAAATCGATGTTCATGCCAGCATCCATCCTCGAGCAGCAATGTAGCGGTAAGCGATCCTCTAGCCAGAATGAAGGTCGGATTCAAGCCGGACAATCAGCGCAGATCGGCCAAATGTCATTATGACACGGCAGAACAACAGTTGTTCGCCACGATGTTGCCCATAAAGCAACGGTTTTTAAGCTGAAATTCACGCTATTGAGCCAATCATCCAAGGCTGAAGTTCGCCTGGCGCTCGGCCACCCGCCGATCGGAGTTCGCCATTGCATGCCTGCCGTAACGTCCTGATGGTTATGTCCGCGCTGTTCATTGCAGGCGTGGTGGCAGGGTCGTGGGCGGTACATGCAAGCGCATCGACCCTGCCGGTCGTTCGCAGCGGCGCCCAGAATCGTGTGCCGGCCTGCGTACAGCCGGCCCGATTGCAGCGTTTCTTGCGCGCACGCAATAGGCTGCTCTCGGACCGTTATTCGCGCATCGCCCGAATTTACGCCGAGACCGGCCGCGGATTGGCGATCCGCTGGGACATCGCGTTTTTCCAGATGATGGTCGAGACGGCCAATCTGTCCTTTCGGCGCCCAGATGGATCGCCAGGCGACGTCGGGCCGGCGCAGAACAACTTTGCCGGCCTCGGCGCGATCGGTGACGGCCGCCCAGGCGAGGCCTTCACCACGCTCGAGATCGGTGTCAGAGCCCACCTCGAGCACGTCCTGCACTATGCGGGCCTCTATCTCGAGTCACCGGTCGCCGAACGCACCCGCAAGGTGCAGGAATGGCGCGTCCTCGCGAACTGGCACCGATCGTTCGCCCGTCCGATTACGTTCACCGATGTCGCCCGCCGCTGGGCACCGAACAATGCCGCCTACCTGAACAGCATCGAGCTCCTGGCGCACAAATACCAGAAACGCTTCTGCCGCGGGCGCCCGGTACTGGTCTCGGGCAGCAGCGGCTCGCAGCCGTCGCTCGCACCTGCAGCCTGGGTGTTCCGCACCGCCGCTCCGGCAGCCCTCGTCCCGCCGATGCCCGTCAAGGCAGCTGTCGGCCAGTTGCACCGCCAGCCGTCGGCCGCCGCACCGCGGCGCGCGGTCAGGACTGCAGCGCGCCCAAAGCCGAGGGTCCGTCCGCCGGCACATCGCCCCGTGCGGCGCAGCGTGGCGCCCCGGGTCAGCGAAAACGACCGGTTGCGCCAGATGATCAGCGACCGCAGAGTGGTGCTGACGACGCGCATCGGTGCCGAGGTTCCGATCCACTATCACGGCGATGGGCGCATGGTTGGCGAGGCGGGCACGGCCCTGTCATTCATTCTCGGCGCCTCGCAAGATAGCGGTCGCTGGTGGATCGCCAGGGGGCGCCTTTGCCAGCAATGGCGGATCTGGCTTGATGGCGACGAGCATTGCATCCGGCTCAAGGAGCAGGGCGGCACGATCCACTGGGAATCGGATGACGGTGAACGCGGTACCGCCCGGGTTGTCGCGCGCAGCACCAAGAAATAACAAACAGAGCACGGCCGCTGGGAAGCCGCTGACCAAGCCGGCCCGCAATCGGTTTCCGGCGACTGTTTACTTGCCTGCCGGGCGGATTTGTGACACTTCGGGCGCAGAGAAACGGCGATGCGCTCTATCGCAAATCGAAGAGATCCCTCGATTGTCCGACACCATCGTAACGCTGCCCAACATCATTACGCTGACGCGTGTCCTGGCTGTGTTGCCGGTCATGGGCCTGATCGTGATGGGACGCGGCGACAATGCGGCCGTCTATCTATGGATAGCGCTCGCGGTGATGGTTCTCAGCGAGTTGACCGACTGGCTGGACGGTTACGTCGCCAGGCGCATGCACCTGGTCTCGACCTCGGGCAAAGTCCTCGATCCGATGGCTGACAGTATTTATCGCATCGGCGTGTTCGTTGCGATCGTTGCCAACGGCTGGATGCCGCTCTGGATGCTGCTCATCCTGGTTGCCCGCGATATCGGCGTCTCGGAATTGCGTCTGGTCGCTCAACGCGCCGGCATAACGCTTGCCGCGCGCACCAGCGGCAAGTTAAAGGCTGTATCTCAAGGCGTTGCGCAATTTGCAGCTGTTGTTTGCCATGCCGCGGGCGGCGGCGCGACGTCACCCGATATCCTGCTGGCGGTTTGGCTGCTCCTGTTGGTGTCGACCTGTGTTACGCTTTGGTCACTCGTCGACTACATGCACGCCGTTCTGGGTGCACTGATCAAAAACGGTAAGGGGGGCCGGGTACGTGGCCTTGCACGATGAATCCTCGGACGCAGTGCGCGACCCATCGCTTCGCTGGGTGACGGTGCCCAATGCACTCAGCCTCATTCGATTGGCGCTGACACCGGTTGTCGTCTGGCTGATTCTCGATGCCTCACCGACGGCGCTGACGCTCTGTCTGGTGCTGATGATCGCTGCTGAATTGACCGACTTCTTGGACGGATACCTGGCCCGCGTCCTCAAGCAGGAAACCGAGATCGGCCGCCTGATCGATCCGGTATTCGACGTCATCTACCATGTCTCGGTATTCCTCGCATTCGTCAAGCAGGGTTGGATGGCGCCCTGGATGCTGTTCGTCATTTATGCGCGGGATCTCGCGGTGCCCTATATGCGCACGATTGCCCGCCAGCGCGGCATTGACATTGCCGTCCGCTTCAGCGGCAAGGTCAAGACGGCGATCCATGGCAGCGCCCAGATCATGGTCGTCCTGGTCGCACTTGGCGTCTTGGCGCAGACCTTGCCCGGCGGCCTCGACACGATGTTCGTCGTCCTGGTGCTCGCGGCAGTGACCTCGATCATATCGTTGTTCGACTATGCCTACCTGGCGCTTGGTCCGAAATGATGGCGGGTGCCGCCGCCGGGCCGCATCCGCTGGCGGCTGCCGGGGCGCTGGAGACCTGGCGTAAAGTCGGCTTCGTGCTCTGCGATATGGACGACACGTTGACCTGGCACGGCCGGCTGCCGGCACGCACCTACAGCGCGCTCGAAGACCTCGAAAGCATCGGCATCAAGTGCATCGTGGTGACCGGCCGTCCCGCCGGCTGGTGCGATATGATCGCGCGCATGATGCCGGTGGCGGCCGTCGTCGGTGAGAACGGCGCGTTCTACTACGCCTACCGCCGCGATGCCGGGCGCATGGTGAAAGTCTATCAACTCGACGATACCCAGCGCCGCGCTGACCGGGCACGTCTCGACGCGCTGTGGCTCGAAGCCCTCGATCGCCATCCCGGTTTGCGCACGGCGGACGATCAGGCCTTCCGGGTCAGCGATCTGGCCATCGACATCCGCGAGGACGTGGCCGAACTGCCGCGCGCCACGATCGAGGAGCTTATCACGCATTTCCGTGCAGGCGGCGCGGTGGTCAAAGAGAGTTCGATCCATCTCAACACTTGGTTTTGGTGACTTCGACAAACTCACCATGTCGCGGCGCCTGCTTCGCGATTTGTTCGGCCTCGATGAGGCGGCCGAGATCAGATCCCAGGTTGCCTACATCGGCGATTCGCCCAATGACGAGCCGATGTTTTCATTCTTCGAGCACACCGTCGGCGTCGCCAACCTCGCCGAGTTTCGTGATGGCATGCGCTATCTGCCGCAGTGGATCACCGAGCAGCCCGGCGGCCACGGCTTCTGCGAACTGGCCGACCTCCTGGTCCGGTCGCGGGGCGGTTGATATTTTCAGGATTTCAGGAAGCGCGCTCTAAGCTGCGCCTCGCGGCTGACGAGGTAGATGCCGGCTGCAACGATGATCGCGGCACCCGCCACGGTCCAATGATCCGGAATGTGTCCCCAGACCAGGTAGCCGAGCAATGCCGCCCAGACCAGCGCCGTATATCGGAACGGGGTGACCAGCGCTGCATCGCCGAGCCGCAGCGCGGTGATCGTCAGGAAGTGGGCGAGTACGTTGAGAGTCCCGCCGGCGAGCAGCCAGAGGTAGTCGACGACCAAGATCGTCTTCCAGCCGAAGGGATAACTCGCCAATGTCGCAAGCAGGATCGCGGCGTTCGACCAGAGCAGGATGGCGTTCGTATTGTCGGTGCGATGCAGGATGCGGGTTGCGATGTCGCGGAGCGCGCTTGCCGTTGCGGCGGCCACCGGTATCAATAGCAGCCAGCTGAACGAGGCATCGGCCGGCCGGATGATCACCAGGACGCCGATGAAACCGGCCAAGATCGCAAGCCAGCGCCTGGGGCCGACCGGTTCGCCGAGCATGGTTGCCGAAAGCGCTGCGACCACGAGCGGGCTTGCGAATACGACGGCCAGCGCTGTCGCCAACGGCAGCAGGGAGACGGATAGGGCGATCAATGTCGTCGACAATGCAAACAGTACCGCCCTGATTGCCTGGCCCTTTGCATTGACCGGCTTCAGGCTGCCGAGACCGCTCGTGAACAGCAGGAATATCGTGAGCACGGCGGTCGCAAAGAGCTGCCGGAAAAATATGATCTCGCCGAGTGGGTAGTGGGCCGCGAGGTGCTTGGTGACGGCGTCATGGCCGGAAAAGACAGCGCCGGCCGCCGACATGGCCAGGACGCCGAGTAGTTGCGGGGAAGGCCCGGTGGCACTCATGTGTTTCCGATCTGATACCGTTGGTCCGCACGGTTCGGCGATGTCACAATGGTAGTGCGGCGAAGCGGATGTGAACGGCTCCAGCGGACGCGCCGATGGCATCCTGACCTGCCATGCCTGCCGAACCAAGCCATCAGCGCATTTTGCGTCTGGATATCCGAATGCTGTTCAGGTGTTCATGTGCTGCGCAATGAGTTCGAGTGCCTCGCGATGCAGGTCGTGATGGGCAGCCGCAAGAATGCGCCCGCCGCCGCGGGCCTCACCGCCATCCCAGGATGTGACGATGCCGCCGGCATTTTCGATAATCGGGATCAGCGCGACGATGTCGTAGGGCTTCAAGCCGGCTTCGATGACGATATCGACCAACCCGGCAGCCAGCAGGCAGTAGGCATAACAATCAGTTCCAAACCGGCAGGTTTTGACCCGCGCCATCATGGCTTCAAAGACCGCGGTCTCGTCCCCGGCCTTGAACATTTCTGGATGTGTGCTGGCGGCCAGCGCGGTAGCCAGGTTTGCGCTCCGCCGGGTTTGCAGTTTGACCGGCTGGCCGCCGTCGCCGGCCTTGAAGTAACTCGCCTTGCCGTCGCTCCAGAACCGCTCACGCAAGTAGGGCTGGTTCATGATCCCGATGACCGGGCGGCCCTCGTGTTCGAGCCCGATCAACGTGCCCCAGGTCGGCAGGCCGATGATGAAAGGCGCGCGTGCCGTCAATCGGGTCGAGAACCCATCGATAAGGCCGAACCACTCTCGGTTGTCCCCAATTCCTCGCCCAACACATCGTGATCCGCCAGTTCGGCGCCCAGTAGTTTGCGCATCACCTGTTCGCCGGCTCGATCGGCGGCGGTTACCGGATCGAAAGCATTGTCGGCGGCCTTGTTCACAACTGAAAGGTCGCTGCGGAAGTAAGGCAGGATCGCTACTGCTGAAGAATCGGCCAACCGATGCGCTACTTCCAGCATGTACTGATAGTCCGAATGCTGTGCACCCGTCATCTTTGCGCTCTTTTTGTCACATTTCCTTCCCCGGCCGTCTCAAATCAACGCTCTATTGACAAAAATTCTATTCTGATTCTTGTGATCAAATCCGAATCATCACCATATATCAGGCAGGCGGTCGGTCTGATTCGCCGATCGCCGCCCTCCTTGGGCGTTTCCTCCCTAGACTTGGGCCGTTCCTCGCGGGCGGCCTCTTTTTTGTGGTCCACACGTTACCGGTTTGGAAACACCGCGGCGATTTGCCGGTCGTGGTAGCGGTGCCACATCCGACTGTGGTCCACTCGCAAGACAGCGAAACTCGGCTCAGTGGCGCCCTTTGCCAGATGATTTGTCAACAGCCCCGGATTCTGCAAAGCTGCACTGCGCTTTTTGCACTTGCGAATTGTGCAGTGCCGCATTATGTTGCGTTGCGTTATCGATGAGAGATCATCGATCGCAGCCTCCTTGGGCGTTTCCTCCCTAGACTTACGGCCGTTCTTCCGAGCGGCCTTTTTTTTGCCCGGTCGCCTGATCCGGGCGACCTCGCTTGTTGTCATTCAGCTGCCTGGCGCTGTTCGAAGATCAGCGGTACGCGCGACGTCAGGGCGGCGACCAGCTGGCATACATCACGCTTGACCTTGGCGAACCGGCGCGAACGTTCCAGGGTCCGTTCGTTGAGGTAGAGGCCGCGATTGATTTCGACCTGCAGTGCATGCATGCAAAGGCCGGGCTGGCCGTAGTGCTCGGTGATGAAACCACCGGCATAGGGCCGGTTGAGCTGAACCTGGTATTTGAGGCCGAGTATCGCCTCGCGTGCGGTGCGCGTCACCCGGAAATCGCATGATCCCCCGAAGCGATCGCCGAGGATGAACTCCGGCGGACCGAAGCGGGAAACGAGACCGAGGCCGATGGCATCGAATGGCAGTCGATCAGTACGGCGTAACCGAACCGTTCGCGCGTTTCATGTAGCAGGCCGCCGAGGGTTTCGTGAAACGGCCGGTAGAGCCGTTCGATACGCTCGAGTGCGACGGCAAGGGATAACGGCTCATCATAGATCTCTTCGGCCTCGGCCACCACTCTCGGGATCGTGCCAAGCCCGCCCGGCCACACGCATAGTCTGCGGATTGGCGAAGGCCGGGATCGGTTCGTCGAACAGCTCCGGATCGAGTTCATAAGGCTCGCGATTGACGTCGAGATAGGCGCGCGGAAAGCGGGCGGCAATCAGCGGCGCGCCGAACTCCGGTGCACTCTCGAACAGCTCATCGACGTAGCAGTCCTCCGATTTTCGCAGTGCCAGCGGGTCGAGCCGCGCGGACTTGATCAGCACGCTTGGATAGATGTTGCCGGAATGCGGAGAGCAAAAGACAAGCGGAGAGGTTTGCTCTGCCGGCCGATAAACATCGAATGTGGGTCAAGTTCGGCCGCGATCGCTTGGCGCTCTTCCAAAGGCATGTCAGTCGGTCTTATCCCTTGCCGGCTGCTGCCGACCCCCCGTGAGTCTGGCCCACGTTTCGCTCAATTATTGCGCACGAACGCATTCGACGTACAAGTTACCGATCGACTGGGCCATGTTGCAAGTGCGAACAACCACATATCCCGTGTCTGCGATGCAACGACTCCAAACCGCTCAAGACAAATTTCGTGTTCGGGCTGAGGCGATGCGAGCAATATCGGCCGGAGGTTCACGCCTCGTTTACCAAAATCAGCCCAGAGTGCCGGCATTCCGAATCGCCATTGGCCATAGGCGTCCCAACCGGATCGGAGATCTCATGACGGCCAAACCATCGAGCCTGCCCCAGCAGCGTATACTTCTGGCTGAAGACGAAGATTCGATGCGCAGCTTCCTCGAGCGCGCGCTGACCAGCGCCGGCTATGAGGTTTCAGCGTTTGCCAACGGCCTCGAAGCCTACGAATGTCTGCAGGAAGAGGCATTTTCGCTGTTGCTGACCGACATCGTCATGCCGGAAATGGACGGCATCGAGCTGGCACGCAAAGCCTGCGAATTCGACCCGTCGCTGAAAATCATGTTCATAACGGGTTTTGCCGCCGTGACGCTCAACACCGAGAACGCCACGCCGGATGACGCTCGTGTCCTGTCGAAGCCGTTCCATTTGAAGGAACTGGTTCGTGAGATCGACAGCCTGCTGGCCGATTGAAGCCTATTCGGCAAAGGGGGTTAGCTAACCCGGCAGATCAACCACCTCGGCGCGCCGCGAGCACGTCCGGGTTGACGACGTTGGTCGGTGTGCCCCCGGCATAGGCAATGATCTGATCGAAGATGTCGGAGAATTGAAGTTCATATTCATCGCCGCGTGACGTAACCGATGTGGCGGTGTCGTGATCACGTTTGCCATCCGTACCAGAGGATGGCTCGCATCGCGCACCGGCTCATCCTCGTAAACATCGACAGCCGCCATCCCCGGCCGCCCGCCTTCGAGCGCGCGAACCAGCGCGCCGGGCGCGATCAGGCCGGCACGGGCTCGTGTTGACAATCAGCGCGTCCCGGCTTCATCGCGGCCAGATCATCGTACGTGACAATCCCGCGGGTCTGATCGACCAGGCGCATGTGCAGCGTGATGATGTCCGCCGTTTGGAAGAACGCCTCGCGGCTGCTAGCGGTGTCAAAACCTTCGGAGCGCGCCTTTGCCATCGAGTCGGGCCTGGCGAGGATCAGCACCTCGACGCCGAAAACCTTGGCATATTCGGCGACAGCCCGGCTGATGCGCCCGAACCCGTAAATCCCGAGCGTTTTGCCACGCAGCGTGCGGCCGACCCCGATCTGCCAGCCGCCGGCCTGCATCGAGGCCATCTGCTGCGGGATCTCACGCAGCGAGGCTAGGATCAGCCCCCAGGTCAGCTCGGCAGTGGCAAAAGACGGCGAGCCCATGTGCATATCGGAACTGACGACGATGCCGAGCCGTGTGCAGGTTTCGATATCGATATGCGGGTAGACGCTGCGCTGGCTGATCAGGCGAAGGTTGGGCAGGCGCTCGAGCAGCGGCGGTCCGGATCTTGGTGCGCTCGCGGATCAGCACCAGAGCCTCGGTGTCGGCCAGTCGTTCGGCAAGGCCGTCGGTATCCTGGAGATGGTCGTTCCAGATCGTGACGTCGTGCCCTTCGAGCTTGGCGAAGCACGGCAGCGTCCGGATCGTGTCGTGGTAGTCGTCGAGGATCGTGATTTTCATTGTATGCCGGCTCGCTGGTTTTGGTGGTGAATTGACAACTGCCGTCAGGCAGCAATCGTCGGCAGACGGTCGTGATCCGCCAGAAATGCATGCCCCTCCGCAGTCAACTCGACGATCCATTCGCCGTCGGGAGCAAGTTTGCGCTGCAGATAGCCGCGTTCAACCGAATCTTCCCAAACGGTCAACCTGGGGCACGATGTGCGCCAGGCGTCCATCACGTCGCCATAGGGCCGGGGCTCCTTTGCAACCCACTCGCAAAGATCGAGGACCAGGGCATCCAATTCGCTCGTCATAGCGGTCTCCAAGGTGGCTTGCTTATTGCCGGCTCAAATTACCGCTCGCCGTAGCTGACCGCCAGTCCGGCACGCACATCCTGCTGAATGCCGTACTGCGGGAAGGGATAGCGGAAGCCGTTTTTCGACAGGGCCCGCATGCCGTCGATCGCCTTTTGCAGATAGTCGGGCGGCAGCGCCATCAGCATTTCATCGTCGAGCACACCACCGTATCGCCGTTCGGCGAAACATGGGATTGAGAGTGACGGGGTGCGCGTCGTCAGCGCCCGGCCCCAGCTATCCGCACAGGCCGATTCGCCGACCACCGACCAGTCAAACCGCTTGTAGCCGGCCCATTGCAACCCGTTGATGAAGTACATCATGGCGCCGGGTGTCGCATAAAACAGCACGATGTCGGGCGGATCGAGGCGTCCCGATGCGATCGGCGCTACGGCCAGAGCGTCGTATTGACCGTCCTCGACGCAATGCATCGCAGGCCTGGTGCTCGGCGGCACCGTCGCCGTCCTGATACCAGACGCCGACCATGTGCTCGCCGGAACGCCATTTCTCGTCCTTGGCATTTCCGAGCCCGACCACGGCGCGGCACTGGGCACCGACCAGATCCTCCGACGTGATACCGACCGTCCAGCCAAGGCGTCCTGCCTGGGCGACGACCTGGTCGAGCGTGTGCACCGCGCCCGGCCGGCGAATGCGCGGGATCGCCTCCATCTCGGCCTTGTCTTCGAAAAGCTTCATGCCGAACGGGATCGATCGCAGTTTCAGGATTTGCTCGAGATCGCCCGCCAGTTGGCGCCAGTCAAACGTCATCGGCTTTCTCCGTTGCGGTTGGCGTATTGTTTATGTGGTGTAGCACTTAACGCGAACCATTACGCGGATCTTCATCGCCACAGGTGGTCCATCGGCAGCGTCGAGCGGCGCAACCGTAATAACGGGCCGAGTTCCAGCGATGGTTCGGGTTCGATGGAACGACGGGTTGGCCACCATGCGCTCTGACGGTCTTCAGTGCCCAGGGCTATTCGGACACCCCGCCGGCACCGCAACTCGATGCATATCCGATTTGCGGAGTTTTGAGTTACAAGGACGAGGATCACTATCGAAGATGATACCGAGCACCAACCGAGGGACAGACGTGCCATTCAACTCCATTGCGGTAGTCGGCGGCGGTGCCTGGGGTACGGCGCTGGCGCACGTCCTGGCGAGCAAGGGCCTGAGCGTCAGGCTTTGGGCGTTCGAGCCTGAGACCGTCCGCGAGATAGGAGAACACCGTACCAACAGTGTTTTCCTGCCCGGCATATCCTTGTCGCAAAGTCTCGAGGTCACCGGCTCGCTTGCTGAACTGGGCAACGCAGAACTGGTTCTACTGGTTGCGCCGGCACAGCACCTCGGCCGCATCACCAGCGAACTTGGCGGGGCGATCGGTCCGGCGGTGCCGCTCGTGATTTGTTCGAAAGGTATCGAGCAATCGAGCGGCCGCCTGCTTGGCGATGTGGTCAGCGAGGCGATCCCCGGCGCGCCGATTGCAAGCGCTCTCAGGCCCGAGCTTCGCGGCGGAAGTCGCGCGCGGGTTGCCGGCTGCCTTGACGGTCGCGTGTGAGGGACGAAGCGCTCGGCGAAGAGATCGCCCGATCGCTTGGTTTCGCGGACCATGCGGCTCTATTGGACCCGCGACATTGTCGGCGTGCAGCTTGGCGGCGCGATCAAGAACGTGCTCGCGATCGCAGCCGGCATCGTCGAGGGCCGCCAACTCGGAGCTAATGCGCATGCCGCCCTGGTCACCCGCGGCTTTGCCGAGATGACCCGTTTTGCCGGTGCGTTCGGCGCCGATCCCATGACCATGTCGGGGCTCGCGGGCCTCGGCGACCTGCTGCTGACCTGCGGCAGTCCGCAGTCGCGCAACATGTCGCTCGGCCGTTCGCTCGGCGAAGGGCGCACGCTGGATGACATCCTAGGCCGGCGCCGGGCGGTGACGGAGGGCGTTTATACGGCAGCGGCGATGGTCAGTGTTGCCGACGACAAGCAGATCGACGTGCCGATCGCCCGCGCCGTGCACGCCATCGTCGAGGGACGAATTGCAGTGGATGAAGCGATTGAGGACTTGATGCGCCGGCCGATCAGGGCCGAGAACGAGGCGGCATCCAACTGAAACGCAATCTAAAGCACGGACCGACCATGAGCGCACCCAGGACCAAGGCGAAATCCGTTGCCCGGAAGAAGGCGCCTGTGAAAAAGACTGCAGCCAAGCCGATGACCAAAGGCAAGGCGGCGGCCAAGAAGCCAGCGGCCAAATCGGCGACGCCCGAGCGCAAGGGCAACGAAGCGCTCTACTGGCTATTCAAGTCGGAACCCGACAAGTGGTCGTGGGAAATGCAGAAGGCCAAGGGCGAGGTGGGCGAGCAGTGGGACGGTGTGCGCAACTATCAGGCGCGCAACAACATGCAGGCCATGCGCCTCGGCGACCTCGGCTTTTTCTATCACTCCAACGAGGGCAAGGAGATCGTCGGCATCGTCGAGGTTTGCCGCGAAGCCCACCAGGACACCACGACCGATGACGAACGCTGGCAGTGCGTCGACGTCAAGGCGGTTTGTGATGTCGCCAAGCCGGTAACGCTCGCCGACGTCAAAGCAGCCCCGAAACTTGCCGAGATGGCACTGGTGACCTCGATGCGGCTATCCGTGCAGCCGGTCACCAAGGCTGAATGGCAGGTCGTCTGCAAAATGGCCGGCATCGATCCGAAGAAGATCAAGTAGCTGGGCGCTCGGGCGGAAGGGCGGCGGGTGGCGTCGAATGGACCAAGCGCGCGCGGAAAGCTTCATTCGAGACAACACCCGTCTGCTCAGGCCACCGCTGGTGCCTGAGATCACGCTCCACCTCGCCGAAGAGTCGCTGCCGATCTGGCAGAAAACCGAAGAAGAGCTCGGCGAGATGAACATCCCGCCGCCGTTCTGGGCGTTCGCCTGGGCCGGCGGCCAGGCGCTCGCGCGCTACGTGCTCGACAATCGCGAGGTTGTCGCAAACCGCACCGTTCTCGACATTGGCACAGGCTCCGGCATTGCAGCCCATTGCCGCCGGCCTCGCCGGTGCAGTTGAGGTGACAGCAAACGACGTCGACCTCTTTTCGATGGCTGCCTGCCGCCTGAATGGTGCTGCGAATGGGGTGGAGATCACGTTATCGAATGACGACCTGCTCGAAGAGCCGGCAACCGTGCCAGTCCGCATGAATCATCCCGATGTCGTCTTCTTGGCGGACGTCTTCTACGAGCGCGAGCTATCGGACCAGGTCATGGCGCTGGCTGCAGCCGCACATAATGCCGGCGCGGTCGTCCTCGTCGGAGATCCGAAGCGCAACTATTTCCCCGCGGGAACGCTTTACAGAACTCGCGAGCTACCAGGTGCCGGTGACACGTGAGCTGGAGGATACGGTGATCAAGAACGCTGCGGTCTGGCAGTTCGGCGACGCATGACAGCCGCTGAAAAGCGGGTCGCGTCGTCATTCAGACATGTTACTCTTGCTATTCATCCGGCAGATCATCGCCGTCAATACCGTTTCAAGGAGCCCGTTTCATGGTCTTCGCCGGAGTCAATTACCTCGCAATCTTAGTTGCTACGGGCGTTGCCTTCATGTTCGGTGGCATCTGGTACGGTGTGCTGGCGAACCAGTGGATGGCGGCCGCCGGTATCGACAAGGCAACCATCGAGGCCTCCGGCAAGGCCGGCAAGACGACCTGGCTGATGGTTCGCGCATTTGCCTGCCAGCTGGTTATGGCCTGGGTTTTGGCTGGGCTGATCGGGCATCTCGGCAGCGATCAGGTGACCGCCTACAACGGCGTCATCTCCGGCGCCTTCGTCTGGCTCGGGTTCGTGGCGACGACCATTGCGGTGAACCACGGTTTTCAAATGCAGCCGGTGAAACTCACTATGATTGATGCGGGCCATTGGCTGGGCGTGCTGTTGATCCTCGGCGGCATTATTGGAGCATTTGGTGTTTGACGTGATTGCGCCGCGGGCGCGACTTAAATGCTGCAGTGCAAACAGACAATTGCATGGCCGGCCAATATCCGCATAATAGCGGGGCTTTCCGTCCGCAGCCCGCGAAATCAAGGGGAGAATCCCGGGTGTCAGACGCTGTCTATCCAGTTCCCGCCGAATGGTCGGCCCGTGCCCACGTTGACGATGCAAAGTACAAGGAAATGTACCAGCGATCGGTCGATGATCCTGAAGGTTTCTGGGGCGAGATGGGAAAGCGTCTCGATTGGTCGAAGCCCTACACCAAGGTCAAGAACACCTCGTTCGATGCTGAAAACCTCTCGATCAAGTGGTACGAGGATGGCGCTCTCAACGTCTGCTATAACTGCGTCGACCGCCATTTGAAGGACCGCGCCGACCAAGTCGCCATCATATTCGAAGGTGACGATCCGACGGTCGACGAAAAGATTACTTACCGTCAATTGCACGAGCGGGTCTCGAAATTCGCTAATGTTCTGCTCGCCAACGGTGTCAAGAAGGGCGACCGGATCACGATCTATTTGCCGATGATCCCGGAGGCGGCCTATGCGATGCTCGCCTGCGCGCGCGTCGGTGCGGTCCATTCGATCGTGTTCGGCGGCTTTTCACCGGACAGCCTTGCCAACCGTATCGAGGATGCCGATTCCAAGTTCATCATCACGTCGGATGAAGGCATTCGCGGCGGCCGCACGATCCCGCTAAAGAAGAACACGGACGCTGCTCTGGCAAGCTGTGGCAAGGGCGATGAGAAGGTCCTCGTCGTGCGCCGCACCGGCGGCGAAGTCGACTGGACGCCTGGTCGCGACATCTGGCTGCACGAGGAACTGGTCAAGGTCAGCGGCGATTGTCCGCCGGCCGAGATGAACGCCGAAGACCCGCTGTTTATCCTCTATACGTCCGGCTCGACGGGCAAGCCGAAGGGCGTGCTGCACACTTCCGGCGGCTATCTCGTCTGGGCGTCTATGACGCATCAGTACGTGTTCGATTATCACGACGGCGACATCTACTGGTGCACGGCCGATGTCGGCTGGGTGACCGGCCACAGCTACATCGTCTACGGCCCGCTTGCCAACGGCGCGACAACCCTGATGTTCGAGGGCGTGCCCAACTATCCGACCGCCTCGCGCTTCTGGCATGTCGTCGACAAGTGGCAGGTCAACATCTTCTACACGGCGCCAACCGCGATCCGCGCGCTGATGGGCGCCGGCGAAGACTTCGTCAAGCGTACCGACCGCTCGTCACTCCGCCTGCTCGGCTCGGTCGGCGAGCCGATCAACCCGGAAGCCTGGGAATGGTATCACAACATAGTCGGTGAGGGCCGCTGCCCGATCGTCGACACCTGGTGGCAGACCGAGACCGGCGGCATCATGATCACGCCGCTGCCGGGCGCCACCAAACTCAAGCCGGGTTCCGCGACGCGGCCGTTCTTCGGCGTCAAGCCGGAACTGGTCGACGACCAGGGCAACGTGTTGGAAGGTGCTGTGAGCGGCAACCTGATCATCACCGACAGCTGGCCGGGCCAGATGCGCACGGTGTTCGGCGATCACGAGCGCTTCGTTCAGACCTACTTCTCGACCTATAAGGGCAGCTATTTCACCGGTGATGGCTGCCGGCGCGATGAAGACGGTTATTACTGGATCACCGGTCGTGTCGACGATGTGATCAACGTTTCCGGCCACCGCATGGGTACGGCAGAAGTGGAATCGGCACTGGTTGCCCATCCCAAGGTCTCGGAAGCCGCCGTCGTCGGCTATCCCCACGACGTCAAGGGCCAGGGCATCTACTGCTATGTCACCTTGATGGTTGGCGATGAACCGAGCGATGAACTCAAGACGGAATTGCGCAACTGGGTGCGCAATGAGATCGGACCGATCGCCTCACCGGATCTTATCCAGTTCGCGCCTGGTCTGCCGAAGACCCGCTCGGGCAAGATCATGCGCCGTATTCTGCGCAAGATTGCCGAGGACGACTTCTCGAATCTCGGCGATACTTCGACACTGGCCGAGCCTGAGGTTGTCGATCATCTGATCGAGAACCGGCAGAACAAGGCCGGTTAGAGCATCATCCGATCGGATGGAACCGCGTAGCGGTTCTGTTCCGCGCGGATAAAGATGCTCTATCTGTTTCATTTCTAGAGCAATTTCCATCCGACCGGACGGCATCGAAATGTTCGCACCCGATTCCGTCCGGTCGGATATTGCTCTAGTCGACCGCACCTGACGTTACAGAGTATGAGGACCGGCCTTGCGGCCGGTCTTTTTTGCGTCCGTCTTGAACCGCAACACCTAACGACAGGTCGCGAGAAAGCCGCGGTCGAAGTGGAAGTGGTCCTTGTGGGCGGCGTTGAATTCGGGGCCAAGCGCGACACGGAAATAGGTGCAGGCGCCGGCGTGGACGGTGCGCAGGAATTCGGCCTTCTTGCCCTTGCGCGACCAGTGCCGCAGAACCGATATCCGCTCACCGTTTGCCAGTCGGAACCCGGCGATGTCGATGGCATTGGCCGTGGCGTGTTCGCTGCGCCTGTCCTGCCACAGGCGATTGCCGATAATGTTGCGGCACGAATAGGCGCCGAAGTTGTTGATCGAAGTGACTGGCGAGCCGAACAGGCGCTCGGCCTCGGGCTGCACGACATTGTCGACCCACAGCGCCATCGCGGCGGCAACCTGGCACGTTACTCGTGAAACCGGCAATTTGGCGCTGCCGGCGCGGTTGATGCGGACCGCATTGGTCCAGCCGCACCCTTCGCGCAATGGCCGGTCCGGTATCATGCGCGCAGCCAGCAGATCGCGCTCGGCGATCATCTCACCGCAAAGCTCGCGGTCATAGCGCAACTCCGCCAGCTGCCAGTCGACAATCAGTGGGAGCGGATGAGCCAGATCGAGCCGCGGCAAAGGCGTATATTTCGCAGGGATCAGCCCTTGGCGGAACACCAACGACACGGCGATGACCAGCAAGCCGGCCAGCAGCAACCTGATCGTCCATCGGCGCATTCCCTTAGCCCCCGAATGCGCCCGGCAGAATCGCTTGTTGAGATAGTGGGCGCGCTTGGTGCAAACCGTTCGAACCCCGCTTCAATGGCCCGCCGTCGTTGGCCAAGTCAACCGGCCGCGCCTGGATTGCAACGCAAACAACAAAAATGGCAGGTGATACGGGATCACCTGCCACACTGTTCCAGGAGCAGACCGTGTGAGCGACTATTCGGAAATGCGCAGCACGGTGATGTCTTCGGCGATGGCGCGGAAGGCGCTGCGCAGTGCGTTGCCGTTGTTGGCCTGGTAGAACTTCTTGGCATCGCTGGCGCAGGACTGAAGCGTGTTGATCGCCGACTGGACACCGAGCTTGAAGCCGACCGTGTAGACCGTGATGCCCTTGGCCTTCATCGCCTCGCAGGTATCGACGGCGAACTGTGACGACTGCGAAGCGTTAGTCTGGCTGCTGCGGCCGCCGACGGTGTTGTATTCGCCGTCCGTCATCAGGATCGCAACCTTGATCGTGTCCCCGGCGTTGTAGTTGGCGGGCTGGCTTTGGGCCGGCCAGATGGTGGACCAGTCCGGTGACAGCAGGTACCAAGCAAAGGCTGAGCCGAGGTGACCGGCCGTCGAGCCACCGGTCGTGTAGCCGTCGACCGTCTGCTTGAGCAGGACCTTGTCGTCGGTCATCGGCAAGACCTTGGCCTGCGAGCAGGAGTTGGCGGTCGGCAGGTCGAGGCGGGTTTTGAGCACGGAGGCGCCTGTGGGGAAGTTTTCCGTGTCCTGGTAGCCAAGGTTCGCGCGTTCATAGACGCAGCTGTCCGGAGCGGCAACGCCGCCGTTGATGCTGCCCGCATAGCTGCCAGCATTGACACCGGCGGAGTAAGGCGCATAGCCGACGCGGATCTTGCGGCCGTTCGTCAGGCTGTTGTCGTCCGGGATCAGGATGTCGACGAGGTCCTTGGTGGCAAGCTTGAGGTCGGCGATCTTGCTGCCGCCCATCGAGCCAGTCACGTCGAGCTGGACGGCAACTTCGACGTCCTTTTGTTCGAAGAGCGCAACGCTGCGGCGCGGCAGGGACATCGAGTTGATGCCGGCAATCTGGCCGAGCACCGTCGGGATCTCGGCATCGACGTCGAGTTCGACCTTGCCCTTCGGACGGTCGATCTTGACATCAAACTTGTTGATCTGCGGTGCCGTGAAGCCGGAGCCTGCGATGTTGGTGTCGAATATCGTGCGGACAACGTCTCTGACTTCCTGGTTCGACATGTTCTGGAGCCTCAGCCCCTTGACGCCGGCAATGGTTGCCGCATCGACGGCTGCACCAATCGTGGTGCCGGCGCGGATCGCGCGGCCGACATCGATGGCGAGGCCGACGACGCCGATGATCACCAGGGCAGACAAAGCAAAGAGGATGGCAATCGAGCCGCGGGTATCGCCCTGAAAACCGCTGAGATTGCTGGAAAGTGACCTGAACATTGCGCTGCTCCTTGGTGCGCCTGGATGACTTGGCGCAAAGCGAAGCAACTTGGATGCCGGGAGCAGCGGCCGGTCGCCGGTTGTAGGCTGCAACCAGCGGTCCTGGTTAATAATTAATGAACGGCTGGCCAGGTGCCGGACAAATATACGGGCCGGGGCGATCGGGCGTTAAAAATCGGAAATGATGCCGTTCTTTTCCCAGTCGCCATATCTGGTCGGCTCAGGCCCTTCTCGACCGCCAACTTCGCCCTTGCCTACAACGAGGCTGCCCGATTGTGCCTTGCGGCGAGCATCGGCTTCGGCCAGCGCTCGTTTGGCGGCATCGCTCAGCTCGCGTGTCGGAGGTGCCTCATGTTCGGCGTCAGCCTGGGGGTCAGTTTGCGTTTCGTTGCGAGACATTTTGCGGTGCCGGTCCCATTTCGTGGCAAGGCATGATGTCCAACTTGTTACTGTGGTCCCACCGCGGTTGCAATGTCCCAGATCTGGACGATGGCGACCGGCGCCATCATATAGGTGGCACAAAGACTGGCCGGGGGCCAGTACCACGACCTTTGGCACGAGGCTGCACACCTATGTCACTGAGCATGCTCAAGACCGGACTTCTGCTCGCCTTTCTGACGGCGATCTTCGTCACCATGGGCGCCCTCCTGGGCGGCCAGCAGGGCATGGTGATCGCCTTTGTCATCGCGCTCGGCATGAACGCGTTCAGCTATTGGAACTCGGACAAAATGGTGCTCTCGATGCACGGCGCCCAGGAGGTCGATGCGAGATCAGCGCCTGAATATTACCGCATCGTCGAGGATCTCGCCCGCCGCGCCCGGCTGCCGATGCCGCGCGTCTATGTAATGAATTCACCGCAGCCCAACGCCTTCGCGACCGGCCGCAATCCCGAAAATGCCGCCGTCTGCGCCTCGACCGGGCTTCTCGAAATGCTCTCGCGCGACGAGATCGCAGCCGTCATGGCGCACGAACTAGCCCACATCAAGAACCGCGATACGCTGATCATGACCGTCTCGGCGACGATTGCCGGCGCCATTTCGATGCTGGCCAACATGATGCAGTTCTCGATGATTTTCGGGAACCGCGAGCGCGGCAATTTCCTCGGCGTGCTGGCCGCCGCCATTCTGGCACCGATGGCGGCAATGCTGATCCAGATGGCGATCTCGCGATCGCGCGAGTATTACGCGGACCGTGTCGGTGCCGAGATCTGCGGCAACCCTGCCTGGCTTGCCTCGGCGCTGGCACGCATCCAGAACGCGGCACGCGGCATTCATATGGAGAGTGCCGAGCGCGTACCGGCAAGCGCCCACCTGTTCATCATCAACCCGCTGTTCGGCGGCACCTTCGACAATCTGTTTTCGACCCACCCGAACACGGAAAACCGCATCGAAGCGCTGCGCGAACTTGCCCGTGAGATGGGCACCGGCTGGTTCGGCAGCGAAAGCCGGCAGCGGTCAAGCGGCCCCTGGGGAGGGGAAGAAAAGCAAAGCGATAGTGACCGCAGCTTTCTCGACGGCGGCAGCCGCATCCCGCGGACCGGCACGTCGCGCAAACGCGGCCCCTGGGGCTAGCCGGAATTGGCCCGCCCCCACCAAACCGCTAGATCCAAGCGCAAAGGCCCGCCGCGCCGCAAGCTGCCTGCGGGCCTGACAGCCCGACGGCTGGTGCTGCAGGTCCTCGAAGGCATTATCCGTGACCGCGAAACGCTCGACCCGGCACTTACTCAGGCCTATGCATCGGAGCGGTTCGCTGAACTCGAGGCCCGCGACAAGGCGTTTGCCCGCTTGGTCGTCATGACCGTGCTAAGACGGCACGGTGAATTGCAGCACATCATCGATGCCTTCCTCGACAAGCCGCTTGCTGCAGGTGCTGAACGCGCTCGCATCATCTTGCTGGCAGGCACCGCGGAACTCGTGCTGCTCGGCGTCCAGCCGCACGCGGCGATCTCGCTTGCCGTCGAGCTGACCCGACTGTCGCGCAAGACCCGACATTTCGACCGCATGGTCAACGCCATCCTGCGTCGTGTCGCCGAGCGCGGCGCTGAAATGCTGGGGGCCAACTCGGATGCCACCGTCAATTTCCCAGAGTGGATGATCGGGCGCTGGAAGGCGGCATACGGTGCCGAGAAGGCCCGCCGGATTGCCGAGCATTCATTGCGTGAAGCGCCACTCGATCTCACCCTCAAAGGGTCGCTTGGAGACTGGCCGGCGCGCCTGCAGGCAACGCCCGTCAGGGCCGCAACCCTGAGGCGGCCGGCCGGCGGGCGTATCGAGGACTTGCCGGGCTATCACGAGGGCGCCTGGTGGGTGCAGGATGCAGCGGCGACTTTGCCGGCAACGATCCTGAGGCCTCGACCCGCAGAACGCGTGCTCGATCTCTGCGCGGCACCAGGCGGCAAGACCGCGCAACTCTGTGCTGCCGGTGCTGCTGTCACCGCAGTCGATGTCTCAGAGAACCGCATGGGCCGGCTTGCCGCCAATCTCCGGCGGCTCGGCTTGTCGGCCGAATGCATCGTTGCGGATGCGGCGGACTGGCAATCGGATGAGCCGTTCGACCGCATCCTGCTCGATGCACCGTGCAGTGCGACCGGTACGATCCGCCGTCATCCCGACATCCTGCATCTCAAGCGCGAAAGCGATGCAGACCGTCTTGGCGCCATCCAGCAGCGCCTGCTTGGCAATGCGGCGAAGCTCCTGCGGGTTGGCGGCACACTTGTCTACTGCAGCTGTTCGCTCGAACCCGAGGAAGGTGAGGCGCGGATCGCCGAGTTTCTCGCAAGTCATACGGGGTTCACGCGCCAGCCGATTGCAGCAGACGAAATCGGCGGCGAGGGCGGGTGGCTGACGCCGGACGGGGATTTGCGAACGTTCCCCTACCAATTGCAGCATGACGAACCGGCCTTGAGCGGAATGGACGGCTTCTATGCCGCCCGCTTGGTGCGCCAAGGTTGAGCTGACTGCCGTAATCATGCCATGGCTCTGCGCTGCAATGGTGCCGCTTTGCTGCAGGCAAGTTCCGCCTTAAAGGTTTCGGCTGAGCGGCAAAGCTCGAATCCGGTTAAGTTCAATGCCATGACGACGCTGTCCATCACCGAACGATCGCGCCTGGCGCGCATTGTCGTCGACCGTACCCGCCGGTCCTTGGTGGCACGCGCGCTGAGGTCGCCGTTCCTGAAATGGCGGTATGGCGCGCCGACGGCGGAAGAACTGCTGATCGTGCCGCAGGAATTGCGCACCGCAGATCCGAGCTTCGCAGCCGAACTGGCACAAGGCCAACTCGGCCTCGGTGGCGCCGTCGCCTCGATCGGGCATGGTTCGATTTTCGATGTCGCTGCTCCGAGCCAAATCTGGGCGCGTTCGCTGCACGGTTTCGGCTGGCTGCGTAATCTTTCCGCCGCCGGCAGCGATGAAGACCGCGAGATGGCACGCGAGGCGATCCTGACCTGGATCGACCGTTATCCACCGAAATCCGGCATCGCCTGGGAACCGGACGTCGTCGGCCGGCGCATCCAGTCCTGGCTTGCCAACGTGCCGTTCGTATTCGACGGCATCGACGGGCCGACCTATGACCGCATCGCCGATAGTCTCGGCATGCAACTCGTGCAGCTTGCAACCCGCTGGCGCGATGCGCCCAGCGGATATCCGCGCCTCGAAGCGCTGATCGGGCTTTTGACAGGTTCGCTGTGCATCGCTGGCCATGATGGCCACGCCGATGAGTTCGAGCAGGCACTGGTTGCCGAGGTCGCGCTGCAGATCCACGGCGACGGCGGTCATGCCAGCCGCAACTCCAATATCGTGATCGAACTGCTGCTCGATCTGCTGCCGCTCGAGACCTGCTTCAAGGCGCGCGAGCGCGTGTTCCATCGCGATCTGCACACCGCCATCGAGCGCATGCTGCGCTACCTGCGCTATATGCGCCTCGGCGATGGTTCGCTCGGCCGTTTCAACGGCATGAGTGCGACCCCGTTCGACAGCCTGGCGACATTGCTCGCCTATGACCCGGCGCCGGAAAGCCATCTGAGCAACGCGCCGCACTCGCACTACGCGCGTCTCGAGGCCGGTCGTACCATCATGATCGCCGATATAGGCCCGCCACCGGCGCTGGAATTCGCCGGCAGCGCCTGTGCCGGTGCATTGTCGTTCGAATTGAGCATTGGTGATCAGGCCGTGTTCGTCAATGCCGGCGCGCCCGGCCCGGCCGACCAGGACTGGCTCGCCGCCTCGCGCGCGACGGCAAGCCAGAACACGTTGTGCCTCAACGCATCATCGTCATCGCGGCTCTTGCGTAACACGCTGCTCAGCCGTCTGGTGCGTGCGGCGCCGATCCGCTACCCGAACAAGGTCACGAGCAGGATCGAGAAATTGCCGACCGCAATCGCGCTCGCCTGCAGCCATGACGGCTATGCCCGAAAATACGGCCTGACCCACCGGCGCGAACTGACGCTCAGCCGCGACGGCCGGCGGTTCTCGGGCGAAGACATCATCGGTGCCGGTACCGGCAGCGTGCGCTTTGCCCGTGATCTGCCCTATGCGATCCACTTCCATCTCGACAACGACGTGATCTGCCGCCACGCCAAGGATCCGGCGGTTGCCGAAATCGAGCTGCAGAACGGCGACGTCTGGCTGTTCACCGTGCGCGGCACGACGCTGTCGATCGAAGACAGCATCAACTTTGCCCATCTCGCGGGGCCAACACGAACTAGCCAGATCGTGCTGCGCGGTGCCTCGTTCGGTGAGACGCGCGTCAACTGGAGCCTCGAACAGGCAAGCGGGTAAAGCCAATCGGAAAACGATTTGAACGCTCAGCTCTCGGTGCATAATGTGGCCGGGGCAGGGAGAGTATTGCCATGACAAACAAGGTTGCACTCGTCATCGGCGCCGGCGATGCGACGGGCTCGGCGGTCGCAAGACGCTTTGCGCGTGAGGGCTTCACAGCTTGTGTCGTTCGGCGCAATCGCGACAAGCTCGCACCATTGGTCGACGAAATCGAGGCGGCCGGCGGCAAGGCCCTGGCGTTCGGTGTCGATGCGCGGCGCGAGGAACAGATGGTCGATCTGTTCGATCGTATCGAGCGCGACGTCGGCCCGGTCGAGGTCTGCGTGCACAACGTTGGTGGGAACGTTCGCTTTTCAATCCTTGATGAGGCGCTGACCGGCAACAAGTTCTTCAAGATCTGGGAGATGGCCTGCTTCAGCGGTTTCTTGAGCGGGCGCGAAGCCGCCCGCCGGATGGCACCGCGCGGTCAGGGCACGATCCTGTTCACCGGTGCAACAGCTTCCCTGCGCGGCGGCAACGGCTATTCGGGGTTCGCTGCCGGCAAAGCCGGCCTCCGAATGGTCGCACAAAGCCTCGCCCGCGAACTCGGCCCTAAGAACATCCACGTTGCGCACGTGATCATTGACGGTGCAATCGACACCGCCTTCATCCGCGAAAACTTTCCCGATCGCTACCAACTCAAGGAACGCGACGGCATTCTTAATCCCGACCACATTGCCGAGAGCTACTGGCAGCTTCACACTCAGCCGCGCGATGCCTGGACGTTCGAGCTTGATCTCAGGCCCTGGATCGAGACCTGGTAGGCTGCTCGCGCCAGTTATCCTCGGGCCCCTTCCTGCCGATCCGCTTGCAGACGTCGATGACGTAGCCCTCGCCCGATTGATCGACATGATGCATGGCGATGATGTCGTCGCGAAACTTCGGCTCGGCGCTGTGAACCAGCCGCTCGCGATAACGGGCCGGCGTCAGTTCCTCGATTTCCATCAGGTTGAGGCCATAGCCATAGACGCCAAAGCTGTTGTTCTGTGACGGACGATACAATTTTCCATCACGCATGAACGGCCGGCCGGCGTTGCGTGCCACGCGGCTGTCGATGACGACCGGGTTCTCTGGATGGGGCTGTACGTCCCTGAGTTCGGGACCGTCGACCATGAAGATGTGCAACTCGTTGCACAGGTCGGGATCAGGTGTCTGTGAGATGTTGGTCATAAGCCACCATTGCCCCTCGTGGTGACAGACGACCGAGTCGGCGATTGTGCTGCCGTCGAGTGCGGTGTTGTGCAATTCCCAGTGCAGCGGGAAGTCCGTTGCCCGCCACACTTCGATGCAGTTCCTCTCGGTCACCTCGGGGATCATGTAGATCTCGCCCTGGTGTTCGATCAAGAATGGAAACGACATGTGATAACCGGCATCGAGCGCCTTGCCGAGGTAGGTGAAGCGGCCGTCCTCGATTTTGCCGGCCGCGATCCAGGCCCTGTCGATGTCGTAGTCGAATTCCTCGAACAGGATGTACCGCGTGCCGTTGTGCTCGAGCATGAACGGGTCGGCCCAATAGCGGTTGTCCGGCGGCTCGAGCAACACGCTGCGCCACAGTGATGCGCTCTCGAACGCACCATCGCCGAAGGCAAGTGTCCACATCAAGGGCCGGCGCCGCAGTCGCAGATCGAGCCTGTGCTTCAATCCGCCAAGTACGTTCTTTGCCCGCTTGGCCATGTAGCGGGCGAGCACGGGTGTTTCAGGGGCAACCAGTAGCGGACGGTCATAGAGCGGCGACGGTGACGTTTCGATCGACCGATCGGTCGCGAGACGCACCAGTTCGCGCCAGATCAGCGATATGGATAGTTCATAAATGGCCTGCTGGTTGCGGATCGCGTTTGGCAAGGTCGTGCGCCAGCATCGCGCGATCACTTTGCCTGAATCGAGTTCCGGCGTCAGAACCTGCAGCGTTGCCCCGGTCACCGGTTCCCCGAGTGCCGTTTCCCAGAAGCCGGGCGGGCCGCCACGATTGACGGCGTTGTCGCCATGATGAAAAGACCAGACGCCAAATTTTGCCGTCTCAAGGATTGGACCTCGGATGATGCCGAAGGCATGGCGGAGCAGAACGTCCAGTTCGAGTGCTTCGATCGGCACGCAGTCCTGATCACTGAACCGGTCGACGAACTTCGACCGGGTCGGCCGCACTTCGATCCGGGGAAGCTCGGCTAGCAGGCGTTCAAAGCGCGGTGCCGCACACGGAGCCGGCGGGCCGGCCGCACGGCGATCAAACCGATAAGTCAGAAGGCGCAGCGCCCGGCTGATGACGCCAGGCCGCGCAAGCTTGCCAAGCAGGTTGCGCCGGACCGTGTCGTTGTCACGTGCGTCAACGATCAGTGCCGCAATCTCAAATCGATCATCGCTGGCGATCTTCTCAAACAGGCGCAGCTCCCACGTCTCGAACGCGAGATTGGCCGGAGCAAGGATGCCGATTTTCAACGGAGGAATGGGCATTCGGGATGGCTAAGTGGTAGGCGGGGGGCTAGTCAGACTGGAAACACCAGGACCTGTCGAAGGGCAAGCGGGTATCAAATGTCTCCTTAACTCGATCTATTCACCAGGTGGTGGTGAATAGATCGAGTTAAATTGCTCAACGCCATGCCCTAGAATCTGAAATAGCCGCCGTCGATCTGCAGCAATTGGCCGGTGTGGTAGGCCGAGGCGTCGCTCATCAGGTAGACGGCGAGGCCGCCGAAATCCTCAGGCTTGCCCCAGCGGCGCATCGGGATGCGGCGGCCGGCGGCGGAAACGAACTTCTCGTTCGACATCAGATTGGCGGTCATTTCCGTTTCGATCCAGCCGGGCAGGATGGCGTTCGCCGTGATGCCGTAGCGCGCATATTCGACGGCAAGCGCGAAGGTCATCGCATTGAGCGCGCCCTTGCTCGCGGCATAATGTTCGTTGCGCGCCGGTCCCGAGATCGAAGCCAGACTGGAGACGGCAACCAACCGGCCGCCCGGATCGCCGTCCTCGGCACGTTCGACCATGTGGCGCAAGGCCGCCTGATAGGTGTGGAACGTGCCGTCGAGATTGACCGAAAGCACCCGCCGCCACTCCTCAGGGGAAATGTCGAGAAACGATTTCGGCCCGCGCCCCGTCACGCCCGCATTGGCGAAGCAGGCATCGAGCCGGGCGAACCGCTCGAGGGTTGCAGCCATCGTGCGGTCGACATCAGCGGCATCGGCGACGTTGCACTGGTAGGCTTCCGCTTCGATCCCGTGGCTCTTGAGATTGTCGACGGCGGCGGCGTTCTTGTCCTGGTTCGTGCCCCAGATGGCGACCTTTGCGCCGGCTAGGCCGACAGCTTGCGCCATGCCGAGACCGATGCCGCCGTTTCCGCCGGTGACGAGTGCAACCTTGCCGGTAAGATCGAATGACGGATAAGCCATTGCCTGTATCCTTCCTCAATGTGATGGACAGACAAAATAGCTTGCCCGGCGGCCTGCCGCCAATCATGCTTCAGCGCATCAATTCACGGGAGAATTCGATCATGTCTTTCGAAGTGCTCATCCGCCGAATGGTCACCGCCGTCGAGGACGGCAATGGCCGGGGCGTCGCTGACTGCTTCACGCCGGACGGCGTCTACCACGACGTGTTCTATGGCTCGTTCGAGGGCGACCGGATCGTCGACATGATCGACAACTATTTCCATCGCGACGGCGGCGAATTTCGCTGGGACATTCATGACGCGGTCGAGGCCGGCGACGTCGGCTATGCGCGGTATGTGTTCAGCTATAAGCCCAAACTCGAGGGCGCCGGTGATCAGCGCGTCGTCTTCGAGGGCGTCGCGATCTGCCGGCTGCGCGACGGGTTGATCGCCGACTATCGCGAAGTGGCCAACGCCGCGGTCGGGCTCCAGGCGATGGGCTTTGCACCAGAGCGGCTCGCAAAGTTCCTGGCCAAGCAGGGCAAGGAACTGCGCGCGCGCAGCGAGGCGGCACGGCACATCGCCTGATACATCATACGAACATACACCACACATACGTTAGAGAGGGACGACCATGGTCAACGTTCGCAATGTCATGAAGGAAAAGCTTGGCAACGGTGAACTGGCGCTTGGTGTCGGCCTGCGCCAGGCGCGCACGGTGGATATCGGCAAGGCAATGAGGGCGGCCGGCTTCGACTGGTTGTTCATCGACATGGAACACAACGCCATGGACATCGATGTTGCGACGGGCATTGCGGTGGCAGCCCAGGATGCCGGTATCACGCCGATCATCCGCGTGCCGGGCTTCGAGCATCATCTCGCCGCCCGCGCGCTCGACGGCGGCGCCCAGGGCATCGTCTTCCCGCATGTCGATGACGCCGAGACGGCAGCCCGGCTGGTTTCGTTCTGCCGCTACCCGCCCGACGGCAAACGCTCGATGACCAGTGCGCTGCCGCAGATCGGCTTCGAAAGCCATCCGCTCAATGAAACCGCTCGCGCCGTCAACGATGCAACCTTCGTCGTCGTGATGCTCGAGACGCCAACCGCGATCGCCAACGCGGAGGCCATCGCCGCCGTGCCGGGCGTCGATGCGCTGCTGATCGGAACCAACGATCTCTGTTTCGAAATGGGCATTCCAGGCCAGTTCACGCACGAAAGGGTCATCGACGCCTACCGCCAGATGGTCGCCGCCTGCAAGACGCACGGCAAGACTGCCGGCATGGGTGGCGTCTATGCCCCCGATCAGATGAAGATCTACCTCGACATGGGCATCCGCTTCATGCTCTGCGGCAGCGATTTCGCCTTCATGATGAACGGCGCCAAGGCGCAAGCCGCTGCCGTTCGCGGATTGGTTTAGCGGTTTGGAACTGACAATTGCTTCCCAACCGCCCCCCAAGCACTTCGTTATTGTTATTCCCGCCCCAACGCATTGGTGTCCAGGGAAAGTTTGCACGGCTGAAGCCACAACCACAGTCGTCATCCCCACGCAGGTGGGGACCCAAGCGCCTCTCCGTTTTCTCAGTGTCGGCAGATATCCGACTAGGTTCCCGCGTGCGCGCATTGCTGTCCGGGCAAATTCTGCACGGCCGAAGCCACAACCACAGTCGTCATCCCCACGTAGGTGGGGACCCGAGCGATTCGCCGCATTCTCAGTGCTGGCGGGTGGTCACTTGGGTTCCCGCCTGCGCGGGAATGACGAAATGTAGGTTGGCGGTCCAGCGTGTCTTGCATTCGCCCGAATGCGGAGTTTTCTCTGTCGGTCAAGGTCATCTATCGCCTTGCGGAATACTTCACCGGACACCACTGTGCCTGCGGGGCAATGACGGAGTAACAGGTGGTGGAGTTGGTACTATCCGTTTGAAGCGGCACACTGGCGTCTTCGCTGTCAGACCCCCTTTGACTTCGCTGCGCTTCATCCTGGCCCTTGCCGGCGCCGTCGCGGGCGTCACGCCTGCCACGGCGGACACCGTACTGGCGGCGACTGCGTCGAACTTTGCCGAGGCCGGGGAAGAAATCTCCGCCAGCTTCCAGAAAGCGACAGATCATCGTGTCCGGATCTCGTTCGGATCGACTGGCAAGCTCTATGCCCAGATCAAGGCCGGGGCGCCATTCGATGTGCTGCTGGCAGCCGATCAGGAACGGCCGAGGCTGCTCATCGCTGAGGGTCGGGCCGTCAAGGGATCACGCTTCACCTTTGCTGTCGGCCGCCTCAGCATTTGGAGCGGCGATACCAATATCATCCCTAAGGACAACAAGCAGATCACAGCCCGTCTTAGGTCCCTCGACGTCCGTTCGATCGCCATCGCCAACCCGGCACTCGCCCCATACGGCCTAGCCGGGCGCGAGGTTCTCGAACGGCTCGGCGTCTGGGACAAGGTCAAGGCGCGCATCGTGATGGGCGAGAACGTCGCGCAGGCGTTCACGCTTGTGGCAACGGGCAATGCGACGCTCGGGCTGGTGTCGCGGGCCTTGCTGGAAGGACGCCGCGGGCCCTCTCTCGGCGGCAGCCGCTGGGACGTCCCAACCGAACTGCACTCGCCGATCCGGCAGGATGCCGTGTTGCTCGCACGGGCCCGAAACAATCGGGCGGCAATGCGCTTTTTGGCGTATTTGAAGGGCGCCGAAGCGCAGGACATCATGAAGCGCCTGGGATACGATCTGCCAGGTGCTCCGGAGTAGGCCAACGTGGAACTCGGACCGATCTGGCTGACGATCCTGCTTGCAGGCGCGACGACACTTGTCTTGCTGGTCGTCGGCACGCCGATCGCATGGTGGCTGGCCTTTACGCGCTCACGAATGAAGCCCGTCATCGAGGCTATCACGGCCCTGCCGCTGGTCCTGCCGCCGACCGTTCTCGGCTTCTATCTGCTGATCCTGATGAGCCCGGACACGTTGCTCGGCAGCATGTGGGTGAGCGTCACCGGGCACACGCTCGCCTTTTCGTTCGCCGGCCTGCTGGTTGCCTCCGTGTTCTATTCGATGCCGTTCATGGTGCAGCCCCTGCAATCGGCCTTCGAAGGCATCGGCCGGGCACCTCTCGAAGCGGCAGCCATGCTGCGTGCCTCGCCGTTCGATGCCTTCATGACGGTCGCCCTGCCGGCTGCTGCCCGCGGTTTCGTTACGGCCTCAGTGCTGACATTTGCGCACACGGTTGGCGAGTTCGGCGTCGTGTTGATGGTCGGCGGCAATATCCCCGGTCGCACGAAGGTCATCTCGATTGCGATCTACGAGCACGTCGAACGGATCAACTATTCGCAAGCCCATGCGCTGTCCGCCGGTCTGCTGGTGTTCTCGTTCCTGGTCTTGCTGTTCGTCTATGCCGTGAACCGGCGTTATCCCGTGCGGGTCGGAGGCGCCTGAATGACGACCGGCAGCGAACTCGATTTCGACATCGCCCTCGAGCGCCCCGGCTTTCATTTGCAGGTCGCCCATGGAATCGCGTTTGACGGCATAACCGCACTTTTCGGGCAGAACGGGTCGGGCAAATCGACCTTGTTGCGCACGCTCGCCGGCCTCGAAAGGTCGGCACGCGGCTGGGTTCGGTTTAACGGCGAGATCTGGCAGGCCGGCGATGACGGCTCTTTCGTGCCGGCATACCAGCGCGGTGTCGGCTACGTCTTCCAGGAACCGCGCCTCTTCACGCATCTCAACGTCGCGGGCAACCTTGGCTACGCGGAAAGGCGTGCTCGCTCCGCTGCTGCCCTGCCAGCCGACCGCATTACCAGAGAGGCCGTCGTCGACGTACTCGAACTCGGTGATTTGCTCGATCGACCAACTGCCACGCTCTCGGGCGGTGAACGCCAGCGCGTGGCGCTTGGCCGGGCGCTGCTCGCCCGGCCTCGCCTCATGTTTCTCGATGAACCATTGTCAGCCGTCGACAACCGCAGGCGCCATGAGATCCTGAACTATATCGCGCGCCTGCCGGCGCTGTTCGAAATTCCGATGCTGTACGTTACGCACGCCCTCGACGAGGTCGTGCGTCTTGCAGACGACATGCTGGTGCTCTCCGAGGGCCGATTGCTGGCCAGTGGCCCGGTCGACGAAATCCTTGAGCGTCTCGATCTCTCGCCGCAGACCGGCCGCTTCGAGGCTGGCGTCGTGCTCCGCGCAATCGTTGCTGCGCACGATCGGCAATACTGCCTGACCCGTCTCGAGCATCGGCCTGAGAACGGCCCCGTGCACACATTCTGGGTACCGGCCGTCGATGCACCACTCGACAGCGAGGTGCGCCTTCGCATTCGCGCGCGCGACGTCACGCTTGCGAGCGCCGAACCGCAAGACCTTTCGACACGCAACGTCATCAAGGGCATACTGGCTGAACTGATCGCTGAGCCCGATACCGCTTTCGCCGAAACGCTGATCGACATTGGCGGCGCCCGTCTTCGTGCAAGGGTGACGCGCAAGGCGATCGATGACCTCCGTCTGCAGCCGGGTGACGAGGTTTTCGCGCTGATCAAATCGATATCGCTTGACCGTATCATTCCGCTTGCCTGAGCAGGAGAACAGCAATGCCGCAACAACCCATCGAACTCTATTACTGGCCGACCTCGAACGGCCACAAGGTCACCATCATGCTGGAGGAATGCGGGCTGCCCTACGAGATCAAGCCGGTCGACATCGGCAAAGGAGAGCAGTTCGAGCCGGCCTTCCTCATAATTTCACCCAACAACCGGATGCCGGCGATCGTCGATCCGGAAGGGCCCGACGGCCGGCCGATCTCCGTCTTCGAGAGCGGTGCCATTCTGCAGTACCTCGGCCGTAAGACGGGTAAGTTCTATCCGGTCGATGAGCGCCGGCGCACAGCGGTCGAGGAATGGGTGTGTTGGCAGGTCGGCGGGCTGGGTCCGATGGCCGGACAGGCCAATCATTTCCGCCATTACGCGCCGGAAAAGATCCCCTATGCACAGAAGCGCTACACCGACGAAGTCAACCGGCTACATGGTGTCCTCAATCGCCGGCTGACGGGGCGCGAGTTCATTTGCGATGAGTATTCGATCGCCGATATGATCTGCTATCCGTGGGCGAGGCGTTATGACTATCACGGCCAGGACATCGCCGATTTTCCGGCAACGGCGGCCTGGCTCGAGCGTATGGCTGCGAGACCTGCTGTTGCCCGCGGCCTGGCCGCCGGCGCGGCACTCAGGCCCGCGACCTACAATCTCGGTGACGACAAGGAAGCGCAGAAGGTTCTGTTTGGACAGCGCGCGCGATAGTCAAACGCAGTTGGGAACACTCGGAAGGAATACGTTTTGGAAAAGCTGCACATTCAATTCACGCTGTTCTCGGCGTTCTATTCGCCGCTGATTTCGACCATGTCGGGCGGTTTCCTGAAGGAAGAAGGCTTCGACGCCAGCTATTCGGTGTCGCCACCTGGCGTCTCTGCAATCAAGGCGCTCGAAACCGGTGAAGCGCAGGTCATCCAATCGGCGCCGAGCCAGGGTTTCACTTCGCTCGCCAAGGGCGAAACGCCGACGGCCATCCATTTTGCCCAGATCAATGAAATGGACGGCTTTTTCCTGACGGCGCGCGAGCCTGATCGCGACTTCAACTGGAAGAGGCTCGAAGGCGCAGACGTCGTCCTGTTCGGCGGCGGCCAACCGCTGGCGATGTTCAAATACGCCTGCCACAAGGCCGGTATCGACTTCGACAAGATCAACGCCATCAATCCGGGCGGTGCGGCAGCCATGGATGAAGCCTTCCGAGCTGGCGAGGGCCAGTATGTCCAGCAGCAGGGCCCCTTCCCGCAGCAACTCGAAGCCGACGGCGTCGGCCACATCGTCGCCCAGGTCGGCCCGCTGATCGGGCCCAACGCGTTTTCGAGCCTCGCAGCAACCCGTGAGTGGCTGGCAACCGACCAGGCCAAGGCATTCATGCGCGCCTACCGCAAGACCCGCCAGTACATGGTCGACACGCCGGCCGCCGAGATCGCGCGGGCCGAAAAGTCATACTTCCCCAACATCGATGCAGCCGTGCTCGCCAAGTGCATCGAGACCTACCAGCAGCTCGGCTGCTGGACGCCACACGTCGAGATCACGCCCGAAGCCTTCGAGGTGACAATGGATGTGTTCGAACACTTCGGCACGCTGAAGGAGCGCTATCGGTATGAGCAGGTGTGCGCGCTGCCGCCTGGAAGCTGATCAATTCAAGCCCCCACCAGCCTAAACCCGACAGGCCCCTTCGCCGTCCGCGCCTCGACCCGCGACGGCACCGGCGCATCGAACGGCTTCGAGAGCGTTCCCGTGGTCACGCGTTCGCCCTTGGCGATCGCTAGGCCGCGGTCGCGGGCGTGTGCGATCAGGACGCCGACCATGGCGAGCGGATCGATCGCGTCATCACCAGTCAGCCCACCGGCGACGGCCTCGCCATCAAGCGACACCGCCATCGACTGCGCAATCGCGTCGATGTCGCCGATCGCGATTTCCGGCCCGATCACCAATGCATGGAAGCCGACGTTGTCGGCAACGAAGCTCGGCAGACCGACGGTCGTGCGGTCGATGTAGCGTGACAGAACGATCTCCGAGACCAGGTGAGCCGCACCGATCACATCGCGCGGGTTGTCAACGGTCTCGCCGGGTTCAATGTCGCGGTTGAAGGTGAATGCGATCTCGATCTCGATCATGCCGGTCGTGCCGGCTGGCGCCTGGATTTCGGCGTTATTGCTATGGAGACGGCTCTCAAAAATACGCCCGATCACCGGCCGGTCGATTTGAGCACCCTTCATCGCATTGGCGCTGCCGAGCCCGAGCTTCCAGCCGGCAACCCGGTCAGCAAGGCCGCCATCCTGACCGGCGAGCGCGGCGATGCGCTCCTGCACATCGTGGCCCTCGGCGAGTGAGGACGGCCGAACGGCTTCGGGCAATTCGGCAAGCCGCGTGCCGCTGTTCATGTGTTCGGCAAGCAGGGCGGCAGCGGGGGTGGGATCGAAGGCAGACGGCATGGATTGATCTCGCTTGGCATTGGGCTGAAAGTGTCGGCCACAATAGCTGCAATTCGCCGACCTCGTCACCCGAGGCAAAGCGATCATCAAACAGGGGGCAGGCCAATGCCGCGCACCATCATCGATCTGTCGCGTCCGCTCGAGAATACTGAGCATGCCGACCCGCCGGGCCTGGCGCCTGCGATCGAATACCGCGATCACAAGGCAACGCGTGAGCGTATGCTGCAGTTTTTTCCCGGTGTCACGGTCGATCAACTGCCGGCCGGTGATGCCTGGGCGATCGAACTCGTCCAGCTCTCGACCCACAATGGTACGCATCTCGACGCGCCCTATCATTTCCATTCGACCATGAACGGCGGCGAGCGCGCGATCACTATCGATGAGGTGCCGCTCGATTGGTGCTTCGCACCAGGCGTCAAGCTCGATTTCCGCCACTTCGAAGATGGTTACGTGGCCACAGCCGCCGATGTCGAAGCTGAATTGAAGCGCATCGGTCATGCGCTTCGCCCGCTCGACATCGTCGTCGTCAATACGGCTGCCGCTGGGAACTACGGCACTGACAAATACGTCAACTCAGGCTGCGGCATGGGTCGCGAGGCAACGCTCTATCTGCTCGAACGTGGCGTGCGCGTCACGGGGACGGACGCCTGGAGCTGGGATGCACCGTTCGTCTACACGGCCAAACGCGTCGCCGAGACAGGCGATGCCTCGCTGATCTGGGAAGGTCATCGCGCCGGCATGGAGATCGGCTACTGCCACATGGAGAAGCTTGCCAACCTTGACCAGTTGCCGCCTACCGGGTTCGAGATAAGCTGTTTTCCGGTCAAGATAAAGCAGGCGAGTGCCGGCTGGTGCCGTTGTGTTGCGATCCTTTAGGGTGCGGTTCGGCGCTCTAGCCCGATCTATTCACCAGCACGCGGATCTTCATCGCCTCAGGTGATTCCATTCGGCAAGGAGAGTGGCGAAAAGCGTATGGGTTCATACGGTTGAGACGCTCGACGCTGCCGATGGGCCACCTGAGGCGACCCGTCGTGTCACAGACGCGCTTCCAGCACGATGGGCGGGTCCAAATGGCCAAAACGCGTTTTGCTGGAAGCAAGCCTCCGGCATGACGAACCGCTTGTCCGATGAACCACATCGATCTGCGCGCCTCTCCTTGCCTTTTGGCCATTTGGACTCCGTGAAGACCGCGTGATGGTGAATAGATCGGGTTAGGCAGCTTCGCGCGGCTCCGCGCCTTTCGGCGAGGGTTCGGCCTCGACCACATAAGGCTCCCGATCGACCTGCTTGGCCATCCGCCGGCCCTGCCATTTGAGTAAGGGCAACAAGTAGTGTGACAGGTAGATGCGCCGCCGGGTGTTTTCCGAATCCATGAATTGTGTCTCGGGGATCGGATTGTTGCGCCATTTGAGGACGGCGCCGATCGGGTGTTCGATCTCGTCCTGCAGGCGGATCATTTTGGCATAGAGCTGTGCTGCCGGCGTCAGCACGCGGCCGAAACCGCCACGCGGCTGCGAGGCGCCGATGATGTAGAGGTTCTTGACCTTGTCGGGAAACGCGCCGCCGTAGACCTGGACAACATCGTTCTTGACCTCGATCAGACCCGGAGGAAGGAACGGGAAGACGTAATCGTAGCCCGTCGCTGCCACGACCATGTCATAGCTTTGGATCGTACCATCACGGAAATGCACATCGGTGCCCTCGAAACGCACAATCTGCTCGCGCGGCTTGACCAGGCCCTGGCGCAGGTAGTTGAGCAAGTCCGTGCCATAGGTCGGATGGCGATCGAAGATGCGATGGTTCGGCCGCTTCAAACCGTAACGGCGATAATCGCCGATCGTGACCCAGATGATCGCGCGCAAAACGATGCGTTGGGCGAACATCGGCAGCCACCAGATCGGCAGGTCCGTCAACGCCCGCCCGAAGGCCATTTTGGGAAAGAACCAATAACCCGACTTGAGGCTGATGTCGCACGACTTGGCAACCCTCGCTGCCTCGCAGGCGATGTCGGAGGCCGAGTTGCCGGCGCCTATCACGAGGACGCGTTTGTCGCGCAACTGGTCGGGCCGCAGGTAGTCCTTGGCGTGAATGTACTCGCCGGCGAAGCTGCCCTCGACCTCGGGAAAGCGGCGATGCCAGTGGTGGCCGTTGCACACGACCAGGCCCTTGTAGGTGCGCTCTTCACCATCGGCGAAATGGACGCTCCAGGTGTCGTCAGGATTGGGCTTCGCTTCGACAACTTCCTTGTTGAACTCGATCGCGCGATCGATCCCGCGATCGCGTGCGTAGGATTCGAGGTAAACGCGCATCTGTTCGGCGCTAGGAAAATCGGGATAGTCGGCCGGCATCGGGTAATCGGAGTATGCCGTCGTGCCTTTTGATGAGACGATGTGGGTCGTCTCGAAAACGCCGTCGTACCAGTTGCCGCCAAGTCCGGCATTGGCGTCGACGTGATCGTAGGCGATGCTCTGCTTCCGGAGCGCATCGGCCATGGCAAGCCCGACCGGTCCGGCGCCGATAATCAGCAATTTGTCCAGGTTCATACGCGTAACTCTGCCGTCGGCATCGACAGCACGACTATATACGCTTGGGCCTGCGGATATGTGGCATTGTATGTATCGCAGTTAATTGGCTGGAATGGCGTCGGTTATAGCCGATGCGCTGGGAAACATCGGGGTGACGAGAGTCAATTTCACTGCACGGCAACGATGTACACCGATAGGGTTGTGCCGATTTGGCGGTTCGCAAGATTGTGCTTCTAGCAAGTGCGCGCCGCAACGGATCGCTGCTTGCCCCTCACCCTTGCATGTTTCAGGCTTGTTCGTTTCGGGCCGCGAATCAGGTGACATCTGGTCGACCGCTTGGGGGAGGCCTCCCCCAAGCGGTCGGGCGGGTCGGACCGTCCCCACCCTGGTGCCCGGCACCGCGGGTTAGCGTGGTCGCCCGCCCATTGCGCTGCAACCTGAACAGATGATTGGGAGCGAGGTCCCGTATGCAAGGCAAGGTCAAGCTGAGCGCTGAGTCGCAAGTGTACGTCGGTATCGACGTCAGTAAAGGCCATCTCGACGTTTATCTCCATCCCGTCGGCAAAAGCCTGCGGGTTACCAACGATGCCAGTGGCTTCAGAAAGATCAAACGACAGCTCGATGGCTTCAAAATCGCGCTGATCGTCATGGAGGCGACAGGCAAGTATCACCGTGCCGCACATCGTTCGCTCGGGGCGGCCGGTTACGGCGTGGCGATTGTCAATCCCTATCGCTCGCGCAAGTTCGCCGATGCGCTTGGTGCGCTTGCCAAGACCGACAAGATCGACGCCATGACACTTGCCAGGCTTGGTGAAGCGATGCCGCTTGAGGCCACACCAGTGCCGAGTAAGTCCATGATCGCACTGCAGGAAATGATGGGCGCGCTGAACAAGATGAAGGGCGATAGGACTGCCTATATCTGCCACCTGGAAATGTGCGAGGATGGCACTGTGAGGCGCACGATTGCGGGTCACATCACAGACATTGAGCGCCGGATCGCCGGGCTCGAGGCGCAGATTTTGGCACGCATCGAAGGCGACCCCGGACTGGCGCGGCGTTACGAGATCCTCACCTCGATCCCCGGTATCGGACCGGCAACTGCCATGATGATGATCGTGCATTTGAGCGAGCTGGGCAGCCTCGATGGCAAACAGATCGCGGCCCTTGTCGGGGTTGCGCCGATGAATTGGGATTCGGGCGCGATGCGTGGCAGGCGTGCCATCAAAGGCGGGCGCAGCCAGATTCGCAATCCGCTCTACATGGCAGCCGTCTCCGCGGCACGCTGCGCCAGATCCGATCTCAGCACCTTCTACAAACGCCTTAGAGAGAACGGCAAACCGGCCAAGGTGGCCTTGACCGCGGTCATGCGCAAACTTGTAATCCTGGCCAACACGCTGATCACTGAGGACCGTCATTGGGAGCCCAAATGCTCTTGACTACAAACACAGATGCTAACCCTCTCCCCGTGAAGTACGGGGAGAGGGAATCCTGCCGTGCCTTGTGGCACCGCTGCGGGCAATGCGACGGGCCGAGTTCCCTCTCCCCGTACTTCACGGGGAGAGGGTTAGGGTGAGGGGCAAAGGGCTGCACGACGGGCTCAAGCATGCCGAACCTGCCACACAAAGCCGCCACCGATACTGACTTCGTCAAACCCTACAGCGCCCGCGAGATGATCTCCTTCATGATCTCAGAGGTGCCGCCGGCAATGCGGGTCATCCGGGCATCAGCCCAGGCGCGGGCAATCGGGTATTCCCACATGTAGCCGTAGCCGCCGTGCAGTTGCACGCACTCGTCGAGCACTTCGCAAAGCACTTCCGTCGAATGCAGCTTGGCGGCCGATGCCATGGTGGTGTCAAGTTCGCCCTTGAGATGTAGCGCCAGGCACTGGTCGATGAAGGCGCGCGTAACGAGCGCCTTGGTCTTGATCTCGGCAAGCTTGAAGCGTGTGTTCTGGAACTCGGCGATGGTACGGCCGAAAGCCTTGCGCTCGCGGGTATACTCGATCGTCCACTCGAGCGCCGTCTCGATATTCTGCGCCGAGCGTAGTGCTACGACGAGACGTTCCTGCGGCAATTGCTGCATGAGCTGGGCAAAGCCGCGGCCCTCTTCGCCGAGCAGGTTGGTGATCGGCACGCGCACGTCTTCGAAGAACAGCTCAGACGTATCCTGCGCCTTGTAGCCGACCTTTTCGAGATTGCGCCCGCGCCGGAAGCCTTCACGATCACGCTCGACCAGGATCAGGCTGACGCCCTTGGCGCCTTCCGACGGGTTGGTCTTGCAGGCGAGCACGACGAGGTCGGCGATCTGGCCGTTGGAGATGAAAACCTTCTGGCCGTTGATCACGAAATGATTGCCGTCGCGGATCGCACGGGTCTGGATGCCCTGCAGGTCGGAGCCGGCCGCCGGTTCGCTCATGCCGACCGCGACGATCGTCTCGCCGGCAACCATCTTGGGCAGCCATTCGCGCTTCTGGTCTTCGGAGCCGTAGGCCTCGATGTAGGGGGCAACGATGTCGGAATGGAGATGGAAGGCCGGTCCTGAGGCGCCAACCTTTGCCAGTTCCTCGATGACGATTGTCGAATGCAGGAAGTCGCCACCTGAGCCGCCGTATTCCTCGGGCACCGTGCAGCACAAGAGGCCCGCTTCGCCTGCCTTCTGCCAGACCTCGCGGCTGACGATGCCATCCTTCTCCCACTGGTCGTGATAGGGCACGATTTCCTTTTCCGTGAAGCGGCGGACCTGCTCGCGGAATATTTCGTGCTCTTCGGTAAACATCGGTCTCGGCAGCATGCGACCTCCTCGGGCTCGGCCGGTGCTTTGGCGAAATTCCAAACGTGATAGACCGGCGGCGAGCGGCTGATTTCGTTGGCCCACCATTATTGGCCAATTATCATGCAGCGCAATCATCAGCCGCCGCCACACCGGCGACACGTGCCATCGATCATGCCTATGCTGAATGGAGATCGGCAAGGCTGGCGCATCGAGCGGCACCCCGGTCAAATTTGAATCACCGAGGCAATAGCGCATGGCCATCAACTACGAAAAGCTCAAGAACCGCCCTTTCGAACCCGTCGAGCACACCTACACGACCAAGGACAGCATTCTTTACGCCCTCGGTCTCGGCTTCGGCTCTTCCCCCTTCGATGACAATCATCTCGAGTTCACGTTCGAAGAAGAGGGTTTTTCAGCAGTGCCGACCATGGCGGTCGTGTTGGCCGGGCCGGGGTTCTGGGTGCGTGAGCCCGACAGCGGCGTCGACTGGGTCAAGGTGCTGCACGGCGAACAGGGCATCAAATGGTTCAAGCCGCTGCCGCCGGCTGCCACCGTGATCGGCCAGACGCGCATCGTCGACATCATCGACAAGGGCGAGGGCCGCGGTGCGCTGATCTACTCCGAGCGCACATTGCACGACAAGGCAACCGGCGATCACATCGCGACGACCTCATCGACGACCTTTGCGCGCGGCGACGGCGGCTTCGGCGGCCCATCCGGCCAGGTCAAGGACGTGCATGCACTGCCCGATCGCGACCCCGACATGCTCGTCGACATTGCGACATTGCCGCAGTCAGCCCTGATCTATCGCCTGTCCGGCGACCCCAACCCGCTGCACGCGAGCCCGACGGTCGCGAAGGCTGCCGGTTTCGAAAGGCCGATTCTGCACGGCTTGTGTACGCTCGGCACCGCCGGCCGCGCCATCCTGCAGGAGTGCTGTAACTACGACGTCAAGCGCATGAAGTCCCTCGACCTGCGCTTTTCCGCCCCCGTCTATCCGGGTGAGACGATCCGCACCGAAATCTGGCAGGACGGCACGACCGTCTCGTTCCGCGCCCGGGTCGTCGAGCGTGACGTTATTGTGCTCAACAACGGCAAGGTGACGGTTGCCGGTTAAACCCGAGCCTGCGTCTGGGACAGGTCGCTGCTCTGGCGTGGTGGTTTTCGCCCGGCGGAGTTCACCTGCACTGCCCAATCTATGCCTACCCTCCCCCGTTAACGCGTAGGTTGAAAGTAAACTGGCCGTTGCCCGCGGCACGAACAACTGGGAACAGAACCGATGAGCGATCTCGAACTTCACGATCTGACCTTGGCCGAACTTGGGCAAAAGATCGCTGCCAAAGACCTGTCGCCGGTCGAGCTGGCCGATGCGCTGATCGAACGTTCGGAGCAATTGCAGCCCCAATTGTTCGCATTCATCACGACGACGTTCGAAGCAGCACGCGAAGAGGCGAGACAGGCGGCCGATGAGATTGCGGCGGGCAACTACAAGGGGCCGCTGCACGGTGTGCCGTTCGCCGTCAAGGACATTTACGATACGGCAGGTGTGCTGACATCGGGCCATTCGCGTACGACCATGGACCGGGTGCCGGACGCGGATTCGACCGCCGTTGCAAAACTGCGAGAGGCAGGTGCCGTGCTGACCGGCAAGCTTGCCACGCACGAGTTCGCACATGGTGGCCCGTCCTTCGACCTGCCCTGGCCGCCAGCACGCAATCCCTGGAATACTGCCCACTTCACAGGTGGCTCGTCATCGGGCTCGGGCGCAGCGGTGGCGGCGGGGCTCGCGCCGGTCACGCTTGGCTCCGATACGGGCGGTTCGATCCGCGGGCCTGCCGGCTTGTCGGGCACCGCCGGCCTCAAGCCGACCTACGGTCTCGTCAGCCGTACGGGCGTCATGCCCAATTCCTATACGTATGATCATTGCGGCCCCCTGGCCCGCACGTCGCTCGATTGCGCTCTGATCCTTCATGCAATCGCCGGTCACGATCCGGCCGACCCCGCCTCGTCACCTGCTCAGGTCACGGATTTCACCGACGGCATCGACACTGGTGTCAAGGGATTGCGGATCGGCATCATCCGCCATTTCTGGGAGACGGATGCGAAAGTGCACGGCGAGCTGCCGGCTGCCATGGAGGCAGCGATCGAGGTGTTCCGCTCAATGGGCGCGGTCATCGAGGACGTTCGGCTGAGGCCGCTGCAGCATTATTCCGACGTCAAGATCACGACGGCTGAAAGCGAATTGTTCTCGATTCACCTGCCGGTGCTGCGCACGCGCCCGCAGGACTTCGGTCAGGATTTCCGGGGTCGCGCGCTTGCAGCCTGCCTGTTCACGGCGGAAGACCACGTGCGCGCCAGCCGTTCGCGGCGAATCATTACGGGCGAGATGGATGAACTCTACCAGCGCTACGACCTGTTCCTGACCGCGAACACGTCGGCCGCGCCGCGCATCGATCGCCACGACACCCTCGCGTTTTGGAAGTCGGCGAGCCTGACGGCGCCGTTCAACTGTACGGGCGGGCCGGCGCTGGCGGTGCCATGCGGCTTCACGTCGGATGGATTGCCGCTCTCGCTGCAGATCGTCGGCCGGCCGTTCGATGATGCCACCGTGCTGCGCGCTGGCCATGCCTACGAGCGCGAAACCGGGATCTACCGGCGCCGGCCGGCCCTCGAGATCGGCGCGCCGCCGGCCGCCGTCGATCCGCAACCGTGGGTGCCCGATACCAGCCATGTCGAACCCGCCATCCGGACCCGTGCGGAACACGCCGCCCGCTACGCCGGCCTCGATCTGCCCGACGAGATCATGGAGGAACTGGTCGCCGTCGCGCCCTGGGCGTTGGCGATGGCCGGCCGCCTTACGCGAGACCATGATCCATATGACGAGGTATCGTCGGTGTTCGTGCCGGCCGGGCTTGGGCGTGGTTGAGGGCGTTATCAGTCGCGTGCGTATTGATTGTTGTCGGCGAAGAGGCAGATGTGACCGAGGCAGAAATTCTCCAGCTTAGTTTCACTGCGAATGAAGCCGTGACCAGTCTGTTTTCCGTCTTCTTCGGCATGGTATCGGCCTACATCGCAGGCCTCTACTTCTTCATCAACCGGGCGCCTGTCACAATCAAGATCATCGCCTTCACGCTTTTGACCATGGGATTTCTGTTCATCGGTCAGGCGATGTCTGGCATTGAAATCCGCATCCTCGGCCTTGTCCGGGCCTGGACGGAGCTTGGCGACACCTCCACGGGGATCGCGCGGCTCAACAATCCGGTCCTGCCGGTTCCGGTCAAGGATCTGCTAGACGGTTATGGTGTCAAGATGGCCGGCTATGAAGGCGACCGACTTGGCATCTATATGGGCTGGGGACTGTCGATGCTGGTCTATCTGGCGTTGTTTTATGCGACGTTCTTCTACCGATGGACGGACAGACGAACTTGATGTGGGGCTGATCAAGTCAACTGGCGGCGCGCCATTGGGTTGAGCATCATGCCTTACTGCGCAGACCGCAGCGCCTCTTGCCAGATCGGAGCGCTTTCGGTCTCCAGCATCTCGACATCGCACCGCTGCAACTGGGCTTCGACCTTACGCTTTGCATCATCCCGACTACGGCCGTGGACACGCATGACGTGCTCGCTGCGACCGCGACCGCAAGTGATCCGGGCGGTGTAAATGCGTCCGTTGAGATCCTTGGCCGCTTCGCTGAGTTCTTGTTTCTTTTCCTCAGGCAGCGTGGCAACGTGCACGGAAAACATGATGAGCGGCAGGCCAACGAACAGAAAGAAACCATATAGGAGGATGGATTTCATGTGGCATACTACTCACGAGATTCCGAACACATCTCACCAACTGTACAGGCATCGTGTTGAGATCTCGTGAACTTGCCCGCCGCCGCATGTTCCTTTTCCGCTTAACGTTCCCGGCCATGTCGGAAACGGTAAAGGCCTCGAATGAGGCCCGGCGCTTAGCGCCGCCCCCGCGGAGGCCCGAGCGGAGGCGAGGAATAGCCGTGTGCACGGGCATCGTGTTGAGATCTCGTGAACTTGCCCACCGCCGCATGTTCCTTTTCCGCTTAACGTTCCCGGCCATGTCGGAAACGGTAAAGGCCTCGAATGAGGCCCGGCGCTTAGCGCCGCCCCCGCGGAGGCCCGAGCGCAGACGAGGAATAGCCGTGAGCGAAATTGTAGTAAGATTGTTTCCGAGACAATCGGAAACGATCTAAGCTCGATGCGGCTCCAGAATCTGCCGGATCACCAGCCCGTCGGTCAGCTTGTCGAAGCCCTCGTTAATATCATCGAAGCCGATCGAGCGATTGATCAGCTTGTCGACCGGCAGGCGGCCCTGGCGGTAAAGCTCGATGAAGCGTGGGATGTCGCGCACGGGCACGCAGCTGCCCATGTATGAGCCACGGATCGCTTTCTCCGAGTTGACGATGTCGGCCGGATTGAACTGGAACAGGCTGCCATTTGGTGCAAGCCCGGCAATCAGAACTTCGCCGCCGGCGCGCAGCGACTTGTAGCAGGTCTCGGTGCCGGGCACGGTGCCGGAGAACTCGAAGGCGTAGTCGACGCCGCCGCCGGAGATGTCCATGATCTGCTCGATGTGGTCGGCATCCTTGGCATTGACCGTGTGGGTTGCGCCGAGCTGACGGGCGAGGCCGAGTTTGTCGTCGCTGATATCGACGGCGATGATCTTTTCAGCGCCGGCGACCTTGGCGCCAAGCAGGCCGTTCAGGCCAACGCCGCCGAGGCCGACGATCGCAACGCTGTCACCGACCCGGATGCGCGCCGTATTCATGACGGCGCCGACACCCGTCATCACCGCACAGCCGAAAATCGCAGCATCGGCGAGGGGGAGATCCTTGTCGACCTTGACGGCTGAACCGCGGTCGACGACGGCATATTCGGCAAAGCAGGACACGCCCGACTGATGCGCCATCTCGTTGCCGCCGCTATCGCGCAAGCGGCTGCCGCCGGCCATCAGGTGGCCTTTGGCGCGGGCCCGGCCATGGGTTTCGCAGAGCTGGGTTCGCCCGCCCAGACAATTGACGCAGCGCCCGCACGAAGCCGAGAACTGGAAGATTATCGGATCACCGGGCTTGAGGTCGCGCACGCCAGCGCCTACTTCGACAACTTCGCCGGAGCCCTCGTGTCCGAGCACCACCGGCAAGGGACGGGATCGGTCACCGTTAATTATCGACAGATCCGAATGACAGAGGCCACCGCCGGCGATCTTGACCAGCAATTCGCTTTCCTTCGGGGGCGCGAGTTCAACTTCCTCGATGCGGATTGGCTTTGACGTCGCATAGGGTCGTGCCGCACCGGTTTCGCGCAGCACTGCGGCCTTCATCTTCATGCTTCTATCCCCGGGTTCGGTTGCCATGACGTTGCCGGATCGCCTCGATTGCTATCCGTGGTTTCAACGTACAGAGATGCTGAAGGCAATGACAACCGGATAACAAGTCGGTTCGGGCTGATTGTCACTTATTTCAGAGCGCCTGCGCGGCTCAGTGGATCCATGCCGGTTGATTTCTGCGTTGCATCGGGATGAAACCAGGTCAGCCGGTCATGCAAGGTGACGACGGTGCCGATGATGATCATGGAGGGGCCTTCGAAATCCGCTCCGGCGACCCGCTCGGCGAGATTTGCCAGTGTGCCAACGACGGTCTTCTGGTTGGGCCGCGTGCCATTGTCGACGGCGGCTGCCGGCAACTCGGGGCTGGCGCCGCGGGAGATGAACTCGCCCAGCAACGGCGCCAGATTCGAGAGCCCCATGTAAATTGCGACCGTCTGCCTCGGCTGCAGCAGCACGTTCCAATCCATATCGACTATGCCGTCCTTTCCATGACCGGTAACGAAGACGCAGGCCTGGGCGTGATCGCGGTGGGTCAGCGGGATACCGGCGTAAGCGGCACAGCCGGCAGCAGCTGTAACGCCCGGCACGATTTGGAAGGGAATGCCTTCGGCCGCCAGGGTTTCCATTTCCTCGCCACCACGCCCGAAGATGAACGGATCACCGCCTTTGAGGCGCAGGACACGCTTTCCTTCGCGCGCCAGACGCACCAGCATTTCGCTGAGATCGTCCTGCGGTACGGTATGGCTCTTAGGCAGTTTGCCGACATAGATGCGCTCGGCATCGCGGCGCACGAGGTCCATGATCTCATCGCCGATCAGGCGGTCGTACAAGACGACGTCGGCGCGTTGCATGAGGCGCAGTGCCCGAAAGGTCAGCAGGTCCGGATTGCCGGGGCCGGCGCCAACGAGATAGACCTCGCCGACGCGGCGCCTTTCAGCGTCAGTCGTTGCCGCATCAAGTTCGGCGATGACGCGTTCATGGGCTTCGTCTGTCTTCCCTGCCATCACCGCATCGGCGACCGGCCCTTCGATCATGCGTTCCCAGAAGCGCAACCTGTCGCGGCCCGCGCTGAGCTTTTCCTTGATCAGATCGCGGTAGCTGCTGACGAAGGCCGCCAGCGTGCCGAACGATGCCGGGATCTGGGCTGCGAGCGATGCCTTGATCATTCTGGCCAGGACCGGGGAGGCGCCGCCGGTCGATATGGCGACGACCAGCGGCGAGCGGTCGAGCACGGCCGGTGAGATGAAATCACAAAACTGCGGCTTGTCGGGTACGTTGACCAGGACGCGGGCCGCCTTGGCCAATGTATGGACGTGTTCATCGGCTCGAGGATCATCGCTCGCGCCATAGGCCACGACACAATCGTCGAAGTCGCCAGCGTTGACGTCGCGCGGCACGTGCGTCAACCGCTCGTGATCGGCTAGCTCGTGAAACGCATCGCTCAGCTCTCTGGCAAAGACGTGCACGTTGGCCCCGGCTCTCAGCGCCATCTCCGACTTGCGCGCCGCGCTGGTGCCGCCGCCGGTAACCACGATCTTTTTGTCCTTGACTTCAAGGAATAGCGGCAATTGTTCCATCTGGCTTCAAGCCCTCTTCTGCCCGGCTCACGCTCTGCGTCGTGGGCGACATTTCATTCGCCCGTACTGTCGGCCCACTTATTCAGGACTTCGGCCCAGTGCCGGGCGGTTCGGGCATCGATGTCGAAGATCGTGAACCGGCGTCCCTCGCGAATGTTGAGGCGCAGCATCTTCATGCCCGACTCGTGGTCAACGGCCGTTACCTTAATCTCACGGCCGTAAGGCGCCTCGAACTTGTCAAGCTGCTCGAGTTTCTCGCCCGTCATCGCTTGTAGCCCCACTTGTCAGGATATTTGTCGCCCGAATAGAAGGCCCACTCGAGGCGCTGCGTCCAGTCGCGCGGCGTGTCGCGATAGTCCGGCTTGATGTCGAAATGCATCACGATGGCGCCGTCCTCGGCGGCTTTGATAACGATCTGGCGCAGTTCATCGAACGAATTGCAGTCCGGGTTCTGGATGATCAAATCGCTCAGGTTCAACATATCGGACCTCCCGTCGCGTCGTCTTTTCAAGTGGCCTGGATGCGGTTGGCATAACGTGCGCGCAGATAGAGCCGGCGCGCTCCGATGGTGGGGTCATCTTCGAATGCACTGCGATTGTGCAGCACATTGTTGCAGAGCAGGCCTTCACCCGGTTTCAGGCGGTGCTGGATCACATCGTCACCGCCCGTCAGCAAGTCAAGTAGGGCTGCGGCGGCAGAGCGTGTCTCGGCATCGTCGCGCCAGATGACATGGCGTTTGCGTGCCGTATAGCGCATGTGGAGCGTGCCATCTTCCGGCTCGAACGAAAAGACGGGGCCGATGCTGGCCGGGCGAACGGTGCCGTCTTGTTCGACGTTGGCCGGAATTGTCATGGCATCGGGGCGCATCAGCGCAGCCACGAGATCGTCCGAGATGTCCCGCAGCCGGATATAGGCGATCTCGGGGTCGAGCAGTCCGTTCTCGCCGCCACTCGATGAACTGCGGGCGCAATGCAGGAGGAATGCGCGAATTCGGGCATCGGGAGCATTGTAATAGCCGTCTGTGTGCCAGTTGAGGGCCCGGTTCGTGTAGGGGATGTACTTGCTGCGTGAACCATTCTCGGCGTCTTCAAGCGCGACAAGCCCGCCATCACCTGCCGACCGGTGCCGCTCCAGATCACAAAGTCCGAAGGCGCTGGCCATTGCCTGCAGGTCCTGCGTGAGCCGGGAGGGCTCCTGCTCGGCCCGGCGGCAGACGTATATGGCCATGTTCGCACGCCGAAGCGATCGCCTGACGGCCTCGCGTTCGGCTTCGCTGGGGTTGGCGAGATCGTCGATTTCGACGAACAGGTCGTCACTACGGGCCGGATAGGCAGCAAGCTTTGCGTCGCGCCAGTGTCGATAGGCATCGCTGCAATCGGGCCCGAGGGCCACCGGGAGGCGGCCGGCAGAGTTGATCGCGCCTAGTGGTGTCATCGAAGCACTCATTTCACTCGTCCGTGACGGGTCTGCAAGTCGGCTCGGGGGCCCGATTCGGGCCGTCCTCCAGAGGTTCGACCAAGATGCCAAACACCGGTGCCGATAGGCAATTTGCAATATATTCAAAAAATGGTATTTGAACTACAGACAGCTGTCGGCGGTAGCAAGTTTTACGTGCTTGTTGTCTGTCCGTCGGTAGGTAAATATTTGGAAACCAAGACTTCAGAAGCCACAGAAGCACCGGGCAGGAAAGAACCAGCCCGTCGTCGGGAAGGGAAGCCCCCAATGAGCCAAGACGAAACGCGCAAACCCAACGATGAAGCTCCGGCCTCCACCGAGGCAAACGGGGCGTCGGCCGATCACCATCCAACGCCGATGCTCGATGAACTGGAGAGCGGTCCTTGGCCGAGTTTCGTGACCGGCCTGAAGCGGCTGCGCGATTCCAAGGACAAGCAATACGCGCCGATGATGAACGACCTGCTCGGTCAGCTCGAGCATTCCTACGAGGAAAAACTGGGCTTCTGGAAGGGCGGTGTCGTCAGTGTCTACAAGTACGGTGGCGGCATTATTCCACGTTTCTCGCAGGTGGCCGAGAAGTTCCCCGAATCGAAAGAGTTCCACACCCTGCGCGTGATGCCGCCGGCCGGCAACCACTACGATTCAGATGTCATGCGCAAGATCTGTGACATCTGGGAAGAGACGGGCTCAGGCCTTATCGCTTTCCACGGCCAGACCGGCAACATCATGTTCCAGGGGGCGACGACCGAGAACACCCAGAAGGCCTTCGACCAACTCAACGAACTTGGCTTCGACCTTGGCGGTGCAGGGCCCTGTCTGCGCACCGGTATGAGCTGCGTCGGCGCGGCCCGCTGCGAGATGTCGTGCTACAACGAGCAGCGCGCCCATCGCGGGATCATCAACGAATACGTTGGCGAGATCCACCGGCCGGCGCTGCCCTACAAGATCAAGTTCAAGTTCTCAGGCTGCCCGAACGACTGCGTCAACGCCATTCACCGCGCCGACTTCGCAGTGATCGGGACGTGGCGCGACGACATGAAGGTGGACCAGGACGAGGTCAAGGCCTACGTCGGCAAGGTCGGTCGCAAGTACATGATCGACTCGGTCATTTCCATGTGCCCGACGCGTGCGCTCTCCCTCAATGACGATGACACGCTCGAGGTCGACAACAAAAGCTGCGTGCGCTGCATGCACTGCCTCAACGTCATGCCGAAGGCGCTGTCTCCAGGTGATGACAAGGGCGCCACGATTTTGATCGGCGGCAAGCGCGCCCTCAAGGTCGGCGACCTGATGGGCACAGTGATCATTCCGTTCATGAAGCTCGAAAGCGAAGAGGATTACGAAAAGCTCGTCGAGTTCGCCGGTGAAATCATCGAGTTCTTTGCCGACAATGCGCTGGAGCACGAGCGTATCGGGGAGACGATCGACCGGATCGGTCTGCCCGCCTTCCTTGATGCGATGGGTATCGATCCGGATCCGAACATGGTGCAGCACCCGCGTACCTCCTGTTATGTGCGCACCGACGATTTCGATGAGGAAGCCGCGAAATATTTCGAACGCAAAGCCCGGGAAGCCGGCCTCACGGTTGCTGCTGAGTGAGAGCGCACGGTCCGGTCGGGAAACTGCTCCACCGGACCGCTGATTGAAACATTTGGTTCGGATCTGAACCGGAGGACAAAATGGCTGAACAAGCTGCCCAGCCCCGTACACCCATCGAATCAGGGGTTCCCGATCCCTTTCAGTTCATGCACCCGGTGCTCAAGAAGAATTTCGGCAACTGGGACTGGCACGAGCGGCCGCGGCCCGGTGTTCTGCACCACCGTTCCAAGAGCGGCGATGACGTCTGGACGGTCAGGGCCGGCACGCAACGCCAGATGGACGTCTATACGCTCCGGAAGCTTTGCGACATCGCCGATGACTATGCGGATGGACACTTCCGTTTCACGACGCGCTCGAATATCGAGTACATGGTCGCCGACGAAGCGAAAGTGCAGCCGCTGATCGACAAGCTCATCTCAGAAGGCTTTCCGGTCGGCGGTACCGGCAACTCGGTGTCGATGATCTCGCACACCCAGGGCTGGCTGCATTGCGACATCCCCGGCACCGATGCCTCGGGCGTCGTGAAGAGCCTGATGGACAAGATGCATGCCGAGTTCGTGCGCGAAGAGATGCCCAACCGGGTGCGCATCACGACGTCGTGCTGCCAGATCAATTGCGGCGGGCAGGGCGATATTGCCATCAACGTGCAGTACACCAAGCCGCCGAAGATCGACCACAACCTGGTCGCCAACATGTGCGAGCGGCCGGCCGTCGTCGCACGCTGTCCGGTGGCCGCCATCCGGCCCGCGATTGTCGACGGCAAGCCCTCGCTCGAAGTCGATGAAAAGAAATGCATCTGCTGCGGAGCCTGCTATCCGCCGTGCCCGCCGATGCAGATCAACGGCGAAGATTCGACCAAGATCGCCATCTGGGTTGGCGGCAAGCATTCCAACGCGCGCTCCAAGCCGACCTTCCACAAGCTGGTGGTCGCCAATCTGCCGAACAATCCGCCGCGTTGGCCCGAGGTCGAAGCGATCGTGATGAAGATCCTCTACGCCTACAAGGACAATGCGCGCGATTGGGAGCGCATGGGTGAGTGGATCGAACGCATCGGCTGGCCGCGCTTTTTCGAGCTGACGGAGCTGGCGTTCACCAAGCACCATCTCGATACGTGGACGGGTGCGCGTCACACGATGAACAACTCGACGCACATCCACTTCTGACGCACATCCGCTTCTAGTGTGAGACGCAGGGCCAATCTGCGTCAGGGCGCTCGGAATGGTCGGTCTGCGGGAGGGCAAACGTTTGAAACTGGCAGTGGTCGTGAATGAAGGCCCCTATACGCATCAAGCGTCGGACTCGGCCTATCAATTCACCAAGGCGGCGCTTGAAAAGGGGCACGAGATCTTTCGTGTTTTCTTCTACCACGACGGCGTGAACAACGGCACGCGGCTGACCGTGCCGCCGCAGGACGAGCGCAACATCCAATCCAACTGGACGGCGCTGGCCGAGGAGCACAACCTTGATCTGGTGGTGTGTATCGCGGCGGCCCAGCGTCGCGGGATTCTTGATGCGGACGAGGCCAAGCGGCACGGCAAGAATGCCGACAACATCGCACCCGGGTTCCGCATCTCGGGGCTCGGCCAGTTGATCGAAGCGGGTATCGATGCGGACCGCCTGGTCACATTCGGCGACTGACGGAGGACTGAGCGATGGCATCCGATGGCGTGAAGAAGTTCCTGTACGTCAACCGCAAAGCACCGTACGGCACGATCTATGCGCTCGAGTCGCTGGAGGTCGTGCTGATCGGCGCGGCCTTTGATCAGGACGTCTCGCTCGCCTTCCTCGATGACGGCGTCTACCAGCTCGTCAAGAAGCAGAATACCGAAGGGATCGGCATGAAGAACTTCTCGCCGACCTACCGGGCGCTCGGCGACTACGATGTCACCAAGCTCTACGTGGAAAAGGAATCCCTGCAAGAGCGTGGCCTGACGCCGGACGACCTCATGGAAGTAACCTATGAGGACGAGGACGACGACTACGAGGAAAAGCCGTCGATCCGCATCATCGATCGGGGCGAATTGACCGAGATCATGGCGCAGCAGGATGTAATCCTGAGTTTTTGAAGACTGGGACAGCGACGCACAATGTCAACTCTACACACTGTCAACAAGTCGCCGTTCCAGACGTCGACGCTGGTCAGTTGCCTCAAACATGCCAAGGATGGCGATGGCATTCTTCTGATCGAGGATGCTGTCTATGGCACGCTCAAGGATACGAGTGCGGCCGGTGATGTATCGCCGCAGCAAGGGCGTGTTGCCATATATGCATTGGGTCCGGACCTCGCCGCTCGAGGGCTGGCCGAGGCCAATCTGATCGACGGTATCGAGGTCGTCGACTACGGCGGGTTCGTCGACCTCGTCTGCAAATACGATGTCACCCATTCGTGGCTGTGAGTGACAGGTGAAATTATCGACCCTTGATTGAAGCAAGAGGAGCCGGAAGATGGCCTATCAACTGAACGGAACAATGATCGAGCATGACGAGGAAGGCTACATCACGACGCTGAGTGACTGGAGCAAGGAACTCGCCGAACTGATCGCCAAGGAAGAAAACATTGACATGAACGATGAGCACTGGGAAGTGGTCAATTTCCTTCGCGAGTACTACGAGGAATATCAGATCGCGCCTGCCGTCCGCGTGCTCATCAAGGCGATCCGGAAGTCGTTCGGCAAGGAAAAGGGCAACAACGACTACATGTACGAGCTGTTCCCTTACGGCCCTGCAAAGCAGGCCTGTAAGATCGCCGGTTTGCCCAAGCCGACGGGTTGCGTCTAGCTGGAAGCCTGACAGCAATTTACCCGCAGGTCGAAGGAGCCCCAGGTGGTTACTGCCATCTATGCAGTATCGTTCTACGTTGCATTCGTAGCCCTCGTCGGCGGTCTTGCATTGAGGATCCGTCAATACGTCAAGACGCCGGCACCGTTGAAGATTCCGACGACGCCGGCGCCGACGACGCGCGGTGGGGTCGCCCTCCGATTGGCCCGCGAGGTTGTGCTCTTTGAATCGTTATTCAAGGCCAACAAGTGGATCTGGCTGTTCGGCTGGCTCTTCCATGCTGCACTGGTGCTCGTGCTGCTGCGCCATCTGCGTTATTTCACGCAGCCGGTGTGGGAATGGGTCGTGCTGATCCAGCCGTTCGGCATCTATGCCGGGTTTGCGATGGTCGCGGGCCTGCTGGGGCTCTGGGGCCGGCGGATACTGGTGCCGCGCATCCGCTATATCTCGGCGCCGTCCGACCATCTCATGCTGGCACTGCTGGTTGCGATCGGTTTGAGCGGCCTCGCGATGAAGTATGTCGCGCACACCGACATCGTCGCCCTCAAGGCGTTCTTTCTGGGGCTGATGTATTTCGATTGGCAGCCCTTGCCGGCCGACCCCATTTTGCTCGTTCACCTGGGCCTGGTGGTCGTGCTGATGATCATCTTTCCGATCTCGAAGCTGTTGCACGGGCCGGGCCTGTTTTTCAGTCCGTCACGTTACCAGATCGACAATCCGCGTGAGCAGCGCCATCTGGCACCCTGGGCTGCCGAACTCGAGGCCGGAGAGCGGTCTGGGCGGCAATGAGGGCAGGGAGCGAGTGAGCTTTGGCTGAAACCGTGACAAGACCACTGAGCCCGGAAGACTTCATCGACCCGATGGAGATGCCGGCGCTGGCCGAAGGCGCGATGGCGGAATCGAAACCGTTTCCGGCGTCGTCCGAGCACCAGACCTCGATCGGTTTTCCGGGGGAGTTGGTCGACAACTGGCAGGAAAAGGCGGTCGAGAAGCTCGGTGAACTTGCCGGCAAATACCGCTCGCTCAGGGTCTATCTCGATTCATGCATCAAGTGCGGCGCCTGCACCGATAAATGCCATTATTTCCTCGGCACCGGCGATCCCAAGAACATGCCCGTTGCCCGCCAGGACCTGCTGCGCAAGGTCTACCGGCGCCACTATACGTTCGCCGGCAAGTATTTCCCATGGCTGGTCGGTGCCGAGGATCTGACCGAAGAGGTGCTGGACGAGTGGTATAGTTATTTCCACCAGTGTTCGCAGTGCCGGCGCTGCTCGGTCTACTGTCCGATCGGCATCGATACTGCCGAGGTCTCGATGGCGGCTCGCGAGATCATGGATTCGATCGGAAAGGGGCAGAAGTACTGTAACGAGATCATCGGCAAGGTTCGAACGATCGGCAACAACCTCGGCCTGCAGGCTAAAGCACTCAGAGCGACGCTTGACGATCTCGAAGAAGACCTCGAAGACGAGACCGGCCTCGAAATCAAATTGCCGCTCGACAAGAAGGGCGCCGAGATCCTGCTCGTGACACCGAGCGCGGATTTCTTCGCCGAGCCGCACATCGACGGCCTGCTCGGCTATGCCAAGGTATTTCACCAGTCGGGGGCCGACTGGACGATCTCTACCTATGCTTCGGAAGCGGCCAACTTCGGCATGTTCATCGGCTCATACGAGAATATGCGTGAGATGGCCTTGAGAATTCGCAAGGCGGCTCTCGATCTTGGCGTCAAGCGCATCATCTTCGGCGAGTGCGGCCATGCCTGGCGGGCTGCTTATTCGTTCCTCAATACGCTGGCCGGACCGTTCGACTTTCTCGATCAGCGCTATCCCATTCCGCAGCACATCTGCGAATACACCTACGATTTGATCGAAAAGGGCGAGCTCAAATTCGACAAGTCGAAAAATGATCATATCCGCCTGACGTTTCACGATTCATGCAATGTCGCGCGTGCCTCGCGCATGGGGGACAAGCCTGGTGGACAATTCGAGATACCGCGCGCCATCCTCAGGGCCAGCTGTAACCATTTCTACGATATGGCGCCCGATACGATCAAAGAAGCGACATTCTGCTGTGGCGGCGGCGGCGGCCTGCTCACCGACGAGTTGATGGACCTGCGCATCAAGGGTGCCCAGCCACGCATGCGGGCCTTGCAGCAAGTGGCCAACGAGCACGGCGTCACCCACATGGCCGCCCTCTGCGCGATCTGCAAGACGCAGTTCGCAAAGGTGATGCCGGAGTACGGGTTCAAGATGAGCAACATCGTTGCCGTCCACCAGATGGTCTCCAATGCCATCATCCTGGACGGTGCCGAGGACGATGACGACGAACGAGAAGATGCGGACGAGGCCTGAAGGAGGCGCGCCAGCGGCGCCAGGGAGGAATTGAGATGACCGGGACCGTGGCGGCTGAGAAACCACACACGTTTCGACGATTCACAGAGGGTGAGACGGTCGACGATGTCGAACTGGAAGACCGGATCTTCCAGGCGGACCACTCCTACAAGTGCCCGACCTACGTGCACAAGACGCCGCCCTGCCAGGGCTCTTGCCCTTCAGGTCACGAAATTCGTGGCTGGCTGGCGATCGCCCGCCAGATGGACAAGCCGCCGGTCGAAGGCATGTCGTGGCAGGAATACGCATTCCAGCGGATGGCTGCTGCCAATCCGTTTCCCTCGATGATGGGGCGGGTGTGCCCCGCCCCTTGTGAGGACGGCTGCAACCGTAACGAGGTCGATGATTTCGTCGGCATCAACGCCGTTGAGCAGTACGTCGGTGACTGGGCGATCGACAACGGTTCAAAGCTTGACTCGCCCGGTGTCGAGACGGGCAAGAAAGTCGCCGTCATCGGCGGAGGTCCGGCGGGCCTGACGGCTGCCTACTTCCTGCGTCGCAAGGGCCACGGCGTCACGATTTTCGAGTCACACGAAATGCTCGGCGGCATGATGCGCTACGGCATCCCGGGCTATCGCACACCGCGCGAAATGCTCGATGCCGAGATCGGCCGGATCACCGAACTTGGTGTCGAGGTGCGCACCAAGACGCGGGTTGGCGCGGATATCTCCCTCGACCAGCTGGAAGCGGAATTCGATGCGATTTTCTGGGCGATCGGCGCGCAGACCGGCAGGCCCCTGCCGATCCCAGGTGCCGATGCGCCGAACTGCATTTCGGGTATCGAGTTCCTCGACGCCTACAACGAGGGCTGGGTCTTTCAAACGGCTCAGAAGGTGGTCGTCGTCGGCGGCGGTGACACATCGATCGACGTTGCCTCGGTGGCGCGTCGACTGGGCCACATTACGGTCGAGCGCCAGAAGGAAGTGGGTGACCCGGGGATCGTCGGCTACACGGCAACCGATGTTGCCGAAACCCTGCAGCGCAAGGGCACCATGGCAACGCTGACGTCGCTGTTCCCGCTCAAGGACATGACGGCGGCGGAACGCGAGCGCGAGGATGCCCTGCGCGAAGGCGTCGACATCAAGGGTGGTGTGATGCCGCTCGAGGTGATCAAGGACGCAAGCGGCAAGGCGACGGCGCTCAAGATGTGCGAGTGCACGATGAAGGGCCAGGTGCCGGAACCCGTCGAAGGAACCGAGTTCGAGATCGAGTGCGATATCATCATCTCGGCGATCGGCCAGATGGGCGACTTTTCCGGTATCGAGGCACTCGACGGTGGCAGGGGCTTCATCGCCACGGATCCGATGTACAGGGTGAAGGACCGCGAGAAGCATTTTGCCGGTGGCGACATCATTCGCCCGCACCTGCTGACGACCGCCATCGGCCACGGGCGCGTTGCCTCCGAGACCATCGACGACTTCCTCTCAGGCGAGCCGATCGAGAAGCGCCCGAAGGTCGATGTCCATCATTTCAACCTGCTCAACGAGCTGCACCAGCGTGAGCTCGATCCTTCCGAATACGACCATCTGCAGCAGCGCGGCACGAACGAGAAAGACTTTGCCGTGCACAACTACGAAGATCGTTCCGACACGCAGATCATCCCGCACTCGGAACTGTTCAAAGGCCATTTCGCCCGCGACGACCGGGAACGGCGCGTCGAAGTTCACATCGGCAGCGAGGAAGTGCTCGGCAACTTCGATGAGCGCCTTAAAGGACTCAGCGAAGAACAGGCGATCCACGAAGGCAAACGGTGCATGAGCTGCGGCATGTGCTTCGAGTGCGACAACTGCGTCATCTACTGTCCGCAGGATGCCGTCCATCGCGTCAAGAAGGCAGACCGAGCGGTCGGGCGCTATGTCTACACCGATTATTCGGCCTGCATCGGCTGCCACATCTGCATGGATGTCTGCCCTTCGGGTTACATCAAGATGGGTCTTGGGGAATAGCTACGATCATGTTCCGTGGCAGGTTCATTCTCGTGTTGGCGGCGGCAGCGCTTGTGATGGCTGTGCCGGGTGTCGCGCCGCTCGGTGACGGAACGGCTGCGGCACAGATGGCCCAGGCAGGGCGCGTGCCAGTGCCCAAGCCGGCAAAGGGTAAGGGCGACAAGTGTGTCGCCGACACCGACTTCATGCGCCGCAATCACATGGACATGCTCGACCACAAGCGCGATGCCACCGTGCACGAAGGTATCCGCACGAAGCGCTTTGCCTTGAAGGAATGCATCGATTGTCACGCCGTCGAGGGTTCCGACGGTAAGCCCGTGACGGTCAAAGATCCCAAGCATTTCTGCCGGAGCTGCCATGATTATGCAGCCGTCAGGGTCGACTGCTTCCAGTGTCATGCTTCGCGTCCCGCGGCCGATGCAGCCGCCGGCAAGCAGTCATCGGCGGGACAAGAGGCCGCCGAAATCGCCCGTCTGGCCGCCTATCTGCGGGAGGTGCAGCGATGAGTTTTGTGAACAGGGAGCATGATGCGCGCGGACCTGATGGAGACCGGATGAGCTCGGGGGGCGCATCCGGTCACCAGCCGGAGCCGTCGCGCCGCGCGTTTCTGCGCTCAGGCGCCGCCACCGCCGTCGTGGCGCTGGCACCGGGCGTCATGCTGCACACTTATGGTGCGGCCCCGAGCGAAGCGCGCAACCCAGAACAGCCTGTGACCTCCAAGGTGCGCTGGGGCATGCTGGTCGACGTCAACAAGTGCGCCGACGGCTGCACGGAATGCGTGACCGCGTGCGCCAAGGAGAACGGCTGGCAGAGCAGTGACGGGTCCAAGACCGACGCGCAATGGATCCGCAAGGTGACGATCTCGGATAAGAAGACCGGCCAGAAGCAGTCGCTGCCGATGATGTGCCAGCACTGCGCGAGCCCGCCTTGCGTCGACGTCTGCCCGACGGGCGCTTCGTTCAAGCGCGCCGACGGCATCGTGCTGGTCGACAAGCACATCTGCATCGGCTGCCGTTATTGCATGATGGCCTGTCCCTACAATGCACGTTCCTTCATTCACGAACCGCTCGAAGATCAAAAGTCACATGCGCCGCGCGGCAAGGGTACCGTGGAATCGTGCACCTTGTGCGTGCACCGCGTCGATGCCGGCGGCACGCCTGCCTGCGTCGAGGCCTGTGACGCGGCCGGCCATGGTGCCCTGCTGTTCGGCGACCTCAACGATCCGAATAGCGAAATTGCCAAGCGCGTCGCTACATATCGAACCACCCAGGTTCGTGCCGACCTCGGCCTGGATCCAGGCGTGCGCTATCAGAACCTGTAACGGTCAGTGTCCATGAAACGCGCGAAATATACGGTGATCGAGTGGGACAACGGGTTGATCGGGGTCCTCGCCGTTCTTGGCGGACTGATCGCGATCGGTGCGGCTTCGGCCTGGTACATGGAGCATCACGGCCACGTCGTCACCGGCATGACCAACCGCATCGTCTGGGGTATGCCGCACGTCTTCGCGATCTTTCTGATCGTTTCCGCCTCGGGTGTCTTGAACGTTGCCTCGATCGCCTCGGTGTTTGGCCGCGGTCCCTACAAGCCTATTGCGCGGCTTTCCGGTCTGCTTGCGATTGCGCTTTTGGTGGGCGGCTTGCTGATCCTGGTGCTCGATCTCGGCCGGCCCGATCGCCTGGTCGTTGCCATGACGACGTTCAACTTCAAGTCGATCTTTGCCTGGAACATCTTCCTCTACGTCGGCTTCCTGGTGATCGTCGCTGCCTACCTGTTCGTGCAGATGGAGCGCCGGCTCGGGGGCCACGTCAAGGCCGTCGGCTCGTTCGCCTTCGTCTGGCGTTTGATTCTGACAACCGGGACCGGTTCGATCTTCGGCTGGCTGGTTGCGCGTCAGGCCTACGATGCCGCAATCATGGCGCCGTTGTTCATCGCGATGTCGCTGGTATTGGGGCTTGCCTGTTTCATTCTGATTACGATGGCGACCTATGCGGCGACGGGGCGCGAACTGGGCGACAGCCTGCTCAACCGGCTAGCCCGTCTCCTCGGCGTATTTGCGGCTGCGGTACTCTATTTCACGGCCGCCCAGCACCTGACGAACCTCTACGCGGCGGAACATGCCGGCATCGAACGCTTCATCCTGAGCGACGGCGGCATCTACACGACATTGTTCTGGACCGTTCAGGTCGTCATGGGCGGCCTGATCCCGATCGCTCTGGTGTTCCTGGTCAGCCCCTCGCGCGCGACCATTGCACTTGCTGCGGTGCTGGTGATCATCGGCGGCTTTGCGCAGCTTTATGTCATCGTGATCGGCGGCCAGGCCTATCCGCTGGTCCTGTTTCCGGGAATGGAAGTGACCAGCAGTTATCATGATGGTACGGTTGCGGGCTATGCGCCGAGCCTGCCCGAAATCGGCCTCGGCATCGGCGGCATTGCTGTTGCACTGGCGATCGCCGTGGTCGGCATGAAGGCACTGCCTTTCTTGCCGGTCTCGCTCGCCGACGAAGTCGTCGATGCAAGTTAGTTGCCTCAACGAGCATTTTCAGAACAACGCTGAGTATAAGCCATGATGGCTATGAACGAACCACATCCCTTCGCCAAATTCGTCGCCATCCTCGGGCGGGGCAAGACGCTGACGCGCTCGCTGACGATCGAAGAAGCCGAAGAGGCCATGGCGATGATCCTGCGGGGTGACGTGCTGCCCGAGCAGGTCGGTGCCTTCATGATGCTGCTGCGTGTCAAGGAAGAGGCACCGGAGGAAATCGCAGGCTTCGTTCGCGCCGTCCAGAAGGCGCTCGACGTTCCCGATGCCGTACCGCAAGTCGATGTCGACTGGTCGTCTTACGCGGGCAAGCGCCGGCAGCTGCCCTGGTTCCTGCTTGCGGCCCTGCTGCTCGCGCGCAATGGCTACCGGGTCTTCATGCACGGCACCGAAGGGCACACGCCGGGCCGGATTTATACGCGCGATTGCCTCGAGGGGCTGGGCATCCCCGTTGCTGCCAATCTTGCGCAGGCCGGTGTCCACATTGCCCAGAATAATTTCGCCTACGTGCCGCTCGAGAACCTGTCGCCGCGGCTCAAGGAACTGATCGAGTTGCGCCCAATTCTCGGGCTCAGATCGCCGGTCCATACGCTTGCGCGCATGATCAACCCGTTCCAGGCGCAATGCATGATGCAGGGCATTTTCCATCCAAGCTATATGGCGATCCATCAGGGCGCGGCGCTGCTGCTAGATCAACGCGACATGGCGGTGTTTCGTGGCGAGGGCGGTGAGATCGAGCGCCGGCCCAACAAGCCGTGTGAGGTGCGCACAGTGCACAACGGCGAGGTCGACGTCGAACGCTGGCCGCCGATCCTGCCCGAGCCGCGCCAGGCGCCCGACGAGGAGATGGATCTCTCCCAACTCATTGCTGTATGGCGTGGCGAAAACGACATTGAATATGCCCGGGCCGCGGTTACCGGCACACTTGCCATCGTGCTCAAGGCGTTGGGCCGCGCGGCGAGTATTGAGGAGGCCCAGGCCATGGCCGAAGACATGTGGGCCGAGCGCGACAAGAGCCGCCTGCCGCTGGCTGTGTGAGTGGTGATGGCGCGGTTGCTGATTTCCGCTGCGCATAAATCGTCGGGTAAGACCACCGTGTCGCTCGGCCTGGCGGCCGCGATGGCTGATGCCGGCACGCGCGTGCAGCCGTTCAAAAAGGGCCCCGATTACATCGATCCGATGTGGCTTCAACGAGCCGCCGGGCAGCCCTGCTACAACCTCGATTTCAATACGATGGGCGGCGATGAAATCGCCTCGCTGTTCCACAAACGGGCGGCCGGTAGCGACATCGCATTGGTCGAGGCCAACAAGGGGCTCTATGACGGCGTCGATCCTGAGGGCGCTGACAGCAATGCGGCGCTCGCCAAACTGCTCAAATTGCCGGTCGTGCTGGTGATCGATACGGTGGGCATGACAAGGGGTATCGCGCCGCTGCTGGTCGGATATCAGCAATTCGACTGGGAAGTTGCGATCAAAGGCGTTATTCTCAACCGCTGCGGCGGCGCGCGCCACGAGGGCAAGTTGCGCGCGGCCGTCGAGCAGTACACCGATCTGCCTGTGCTTGGTGCAATCGGGCGCGATCCGTCACTCAGCATTACCGAAAGACATCTGGGCCTGACGACACCAGGTGAGATCGGTGCTGTCGACACCAAGATCCGAGCGATCACCGCCATCGTCCGTGACAGCGTCGACATCGAGCGCGTCAAGGAGATCGCTCGAAGCGCACCGACGCTGGTGGCACCATGCTCCGGGAGGCCGGCGCCTGCTGTCTGTCAGTGGCCACTCAGAATTGCGATCGCCAGCGATGCGGCGTTCGGGTTTTACTATCCGGATGACCTGGAAATGATGCAGGCTGCAGGTGCCGAATTGCGTCCGTTCGACACGCTGCGCGATCAAGCCCTGCCCGAGGCTGATGGCCTGCTGATTGGCGGCGGCTTTCCCGAAATGCATGGTCCGGCGCTTGCTGCCAACGCCGCTCTGCGCGGGGCGATCAGGCGTGCCATCGAGGCCGGTATGCCCGCCTATGCCGAGTGCGGCGGTTTGATGTACCTGTCGCGATCACTCAGTTGGCAGGGCAAGACCCATGAAATGGTCGGTGTCGTGCCGGGCGATGTCGTGATGCATGAAAGACCGCAGGGGCGTGGCCATGTCCGCCTCGGAGAGCGCGACAGTATGCCTTGGCCGACGGTCGGTTCAGCGGGCGGCCCGCACAGCATCACCACCGCTCACGAGTTTCACTATGCATCACTCGAAAATGTCGGCGAGGGGCTGTCCTATGCCTACGACGTCAGGCGCGGCCACGGCATCGATGGCAGGCGTGACGGGCTGATCGTGCACAATCTGCTGGCCGGTTTCACCCACCTGCGACACACGACCGCCATGCCCTGGATCAGCCGGTTTCTCGCATTCGTCGCTGCCAAGGCCAGGAACTAGCCACTTTGCCGACCACTCGCCGGCCCGGTGCTGTTCGGGTAGAGCAGCCAGCAGAACAGATCTCTTTGGTTGGTCTCTTCAACATTGCACTCGATCAGGCTATTGGGTTGAGGGTCGAGCGGCGGTAGGTGGCTAGCCTGCCCTTCTCGCGACCACGCCCACGTGGTGGTGAGACGCAAGGGCTAGACCCTGCCGGTGGTATGATCGGGCTCGCGGTATTCGATTTGCAGCTTTCAGAAGGCGGCATCATTGCAAACATTTCTTTTCCTGCAGGGCCACCCGTCGTCCTTCGCGCGCCATCTCGGCCGTGCGCTGGAGGCTGCCGGCTGCCGCGTCCTGAGAATCAATTTCTGCGTTGGCGACTGGCTCTACTGGCTTGGCCGTCCGGCTACCAATTATCGGGGCCGGTTCGAGGACTGGGCCGGCTATCTCCGTGACTATCTGGAGCGTGAGAAGATCACCGACATTCTCTATTACGGCGATTGCCGGCCCTATCACCAGGTTGCAGCCGAGATTGCCAGAGAACGGGGAATTCGCGCGATCACCTATGAGTTCGGCTACCTGCGTCCCGACTGGATCACGCTCGAGCGCACCGGCATGTCGACGCGTTCGCATTTTCCGAACGATCCTGACCGCATCCGCGAGATCGCCGCGCAGTTCGGGCCGGCCGATCTCGAATCACGCTTCAGTTTCCCGATTGCCGTGGAACTGACCCACGAAGTTTTCTACCATCTGTCGTCTTACTTCCTGCACGCGTTCTTTTGGAATTATCGCTCGGATCGCTACTACAATCCCCTGGTCGAATACATCACAGGCATTCCCAAACAATTCGACTTCCGTTCAGGCCGACGGGCCGATCGTCTGGTGCAGCAGCTCATCGGGAATCGCACACCATTCTTCCTGTTTCCGCTGCAATTGCAGAACGACTATCAGTTGCGCTGCAACGCGCCGTTTGCTCATCAAAGTGATGCGATCCGCGAGGCCATTGCCTCCTTTGCTAACAACGCGGATTCGGCGGCCCACCTAATCTTCAAGTGCCATCCGCTGGACAATGGCGGGGAGGGTTGGCCGGGCCATGTCAAGGCGGCTGCCGAGGCGAATGGGATCAGCGAGCGCGTGCACTACATCGACGGCGGCAACCTGCAGCGCATTCTGCAGCGTGCACGAGGCACGGTACTGATCAACAGCACCGTTGGCATGCACGCGATCGTACTGGGCCGTCCCGCCAAGGTCTTGGGTGGCGCGCTGTTCGATATCGATGGTTTGACCCACCAGGGTAATCTCGACAGCTTTTGGAGCGCGCCGACGAAGCCTGACCGTGATCTTGCCGATGCCCTGGTACGTGCGTTGGCGGGCACGATCCAGATCAAAGGGAATTTCTTTTCGAAGGCCGGTCGGGCGGCGGCAATTCCGGTTTGTGTCGAGCGGTTGACTGGCAAGGCGGTCAACGGCTCCGGTGCCTTCGTCGATCCACCGCCCCGGCTTGCAACGATGCCAAGCCGCGCTTCGCAAGCCATCAAGTGAATTCAGGCAGGTAACCGTAGCGGTGGATCAGTCGCCATTGAAGCGCCGGCCGGCGCCGACCACATTGCCAACGGACGATGTTGCCTGATTGAGCAAGCGCAGAACTTTAGACACTTCGACCGCCTTGGCATTCGAGACGAATACCGAGTCCTTGTCGCTCAACAGGAACGACTGGGCGTAGAAGTAGGATTTGGCATGCGACATGTCGATCCGGTAAATCGTCGGCACGCGGTCGTTGATCGTCTTGTTGTAACGGACGCCGAGCATGTCCAGCGTACTTGGCCGCTCGTAGCGGAAGACGAACAGGCCGGACGAGTCAGCGCGGCTGTCGAGCAGCCCGCCGGCACTTGCAACGGCTTCGAGGACGTTGATCTTGGCCGATTGGAATATGTAGATGCCGGGCTTGGTGACGGCGCCGAGCACGGTGTAACGCTTCGGATCGTGGCTCAGATAAACCCGGTCGCCGCGGACGACGTAAATGTTCTCTTCCGGGTCATCGATGACGCCGGTAACGAGCTGCATGGCGCGGGTCTTGCCGCGGATGAACGTCACGTAGGTTTCACGCGCCGGGAACTTGGTGCCGCCGGCTGCCGCGATCACGTCCAGCAATCGGTCGCCCTCGAGTGAAATCGGATAGCGGCCGGGCTTGGCCACATCGCCGTTGACGACGATGGTGTTGTGCTCGTTCTTGACGGTGGTGACCATCACCTGCGGGCGGATCGCCTGACCTTCGAGGCGCTCTATAACCGCCTTCTGGACCGCCTGTGCGGTCTTGCCGGCAACCTTCACGACGCCTGCGTAGGGTAACGAAATCGTGCCTTTGCGGTCGACCTTGACGGCCGGGAATGAGGCGCTCTTCGAAGTCTGGTTGGAAAACAGGCCGCCCTCGCCCGCTTCCCAGATAGTCACCGCCAGCACATCGCCGACACCGATCGTGGTGCGGGGCGCACCGCTCGTCGGGCGCAGGAAGCGCCGCTTCAGGCCGACCGGGTGGACCTGGCCCAGCATGTGAACGATCTGGGCGTCGACTTCGACAATTACGTAGTCGTTCTCTGAGCTTTGCTGCTCGATCTCGATGGCAAGCGGGCCTTCGCGCGGCACGAACGAACAGCCGATCAAACCTCCCGACAACACCAAGCCGGCCAGCGCCAAGCCAGCCAACCGCGCACGTCGCCAGGGGGCCTTCGGCACTCGACGCGCTACGGGAGCGCTCGCCGTTCGATCCGATGCCACTGTTTTCAAGCTCTTTCGCTCTCGATCTCGTGTGCGACGCTTGGAGTTACGATGCACACGCTCAACCACTATCGCTGCACCGGCGCGATGTCCACCGCCAGCAGCCCGACTTCAGTGACCGAATGGAAACTGTGTTCCACGGGTCACGATTAGGAGAACTGTGGCCTCGTCATGGCGCGGCCTGCTGGTGGCACGATTCGATTGATAATCCATGCGAATACTCGAGACCCGGCAGCACTCCGCGATGCAAACAATGTTCAAACCGATTGCTCCTGCCTGTTTTCCCCAGGATCAGGTGCTTCAAATATCACGGCGTTTCATTTGTCGCGTGCAAAACGTCGAAGGCACTTGTATTCCCCGCAGCAAGTGCTAGTCACTGATTATGGACGTGGTCGTCCGTGTTCGTAGTAGGTGCTGATTTGGGTTCCTTACAACCGCCCGGTCACAATGAGCGATACGGCCATCCTCGTGATACTGATTTGGTAATGATTGGAGAGATTGTGCGAACAATTCGTTAACTGTTTTGTTCGCAAGGGGGAGCGGTCCTGAGCACCGCTTTGGTTTGACGGCATGAGCGATCACCAGCAACGCGTGGCGATACTATCTCCGGGCGTATGGCAATTGCGTGATGCGATTCGCGAAATCACGGGCTTCGAGCCGGTTCGCTGGCTGCCGCCGTTTCGTCGCCCAGGATTCGGGTGCGTCGTCGGCTGGGGGCTGAAGGCGACATCGACACGCGCTCGCGAATTGTCGTTCAAGACGGACGCGAGCTATATCGCCCTCGAAGACGGCTTCATCCGCTCGATCGAGCCGGGTGGTGATGAGCCGCCTCTATCGCTGGTCGTCGATCGTTTCGGCGTCCATTACGATTCGACTTCGACATCGGAACTCGAAGTTCTGATTACACGATCCGCTTACAATCTCGATGATGCGCGCCTCGAACGCGCGCGTGCAGGTATCGAGCGCATTCGCAATCACGCTGTTTCGAAATTCAATCATGCGCCGTACCTGAGCGAGACGGAACTGGGGCTTGATCCGGCCCGCCGTGCTGGTCGCGTTTTGGTGATCGATCAAACCGCTGGTGATTCCTCCATAGAGTTCGGACAGGCGTCACATGCATCGTTCCAACAGATGCTGGTGGCGGCGCGCGATGAAAATCCGGGCAGCGAGATCATCGTCAAGCTTCATCCGGAAGTCGTATCCGGGCGCAAGAACGGTCACCTTGCGCATGTCGTCGATGATCATGACACCAAGGTTGTACGCGACAACGTCAATCCCTGGGCCCTGATCGAAGCGGTCGACAAGGTCTATGTAGTGACCAGCCAGGTTGGGCTCGAAGCACTGTTTGCAGAGCGCGAAGTGGTGTGTTTCGGCGCTCCGTTCTATGCCGGGTGGGGTCTGACCGATGACCGTGTTTCGGTCAGTGATCGTCGCGGTGTGCGCCCCTCGATCGAGCAGCTGTTCGCCGCCATCTACTTCGACTATTCGCGGTATATCTCGCCTGAAACGTGCCGTGAAATAAGCTTCGAGCGCGCCGTTGACTGGATCATCAGTCAAAAAATGCGGGGCGGGCGGCGCTCCGGTGGCAAGGCCGGCGGTGATCGCTGGCGCTGGTTCAGCTGACACGGCACGGGGCCGTTGCTGGCAGCGACGATCCGTCCGGTGAGTTTTTCATGCATTTAATATGAGGCTGGCATCGCACATGCATGCATTGCGGCTTGGTGCGCGGATGCGGCTGCGTACAATCGAAGGCTCAATGATGGAAGGTGGAGCAGATGGGCGTCTTGGTCACGGGCGGGGCCGGCTATATCGGCAGCCATATGGTGCATCGCCTCGTCGATGATGGCGAAGCGGTCGTCGTTCTCGACAACCTTTCGACTGGGTTTCGGTGGGCGTTGCCGGAAAGTGCCGAGCTCGTGGTCGGCGATGTCGGCGATGAAGCGTTGCTGGGTGAACTGATGGCAAAGCACGACGTCGATGCGATTGTGCATTTTGCCGGCTCGATCGTGGTGCCCGAATCGGTTGCCGATCCGCTCGGCTATTACCTCAACAACACGGTAAAATCGCGCGCGCTGATTGCTGCAGCAGTGGCCGGCGGGGTTCGCCATTTCATCTTTTCATCAACCGCTGCCGTCTATGGCGCGCCGGAGATCATGCCGGTCACCGAAGCGACGCCGCAATTGCCGGTCTCACCATACGGCGCATCGAAACTGATGACCGAGACCATGCTGAAGGATACCGCCTTCGCACATGACTTTCGCTATGTGGCGCTGCGTTATTTCAATGTGTCCGGTGCCGATCCAAAGGGTCGCACCGGGCAATCCACCAAAGGTGCGACACATCTGATCAAGGTCGCCTGCGAAACTGCTCAAGCAAAGCGATCGCATCTCGATGTTTACGGAACCGACTATCCGACACCCGATGGCACCTGTATCCGTGACTACATTCATGTCATGGATCTGGTCGCGGCACACAGCGATGCGCTTCGCTACTTGCGCGACGACGGTCAGTCGATCGTCATGAACTGCGGATACTCGCGCGGATTTTCCGTGCTCGAGGTTATCGACGCCGTCAAGCGGGTGTCGGGGGTTGATTTCGAAGTGCGCATGACGGGGCGCCGGCCGGGTGACCCGCCGCAGATCGTTGCAGCCTCCGACTTGGTCCGCACGACGCTCGGTTGGACGCCCGAACTCGACGATCTCGATACGATCGTTCAACACGCGCTCGCCTGGGAGGCCAGTCTGGCGAATCGATCGGATCTGTGAGCGGAGCGTCTCGCCCGAGACTTCGTTGGCTGCCGCACTGCCACCGGGCTTGTTCATTGTTGTCCACATTTTCTTGTGCCGTGCCCGGTGCTTGACGGATGCCCGCTGTTCAGTGCTACAAGCGGCATCGAAGCCGGCTCGCCTACGAAATTTGTGCCATGTGCCCACCCTCACAAGTGAAGGCAAGCGGAGTTCGAAGCGCAATGGATCAGGCAAAGCGCATTGCGATCGTCGGGGCCGGTTTCAGCGGCGCCGTCATCGCGCGCGAGCTGGTGCAGGACGGACATCGATGTATCGTCGTCGATGAGCGCGAACACATCGCCGGCAACTGCCACACCGAGCGTGACCCGTCGACGGGCATCATGGTCCACAGGTACGGGCCGCACATCTTTCACACAAATGACGACAACGTTTGGGCCTACGTCAATCGCTTCGGCGAATTCATGCCCTACGTCAATCGCGTCAAGGCGATCTCGAGTGGTCGGGTCTATACGCTGCCGATCAACCTGCTGACCATCAATCAGTTCTTCAACAAGACGTTGAGCCCGTCCGAAGCGGCGCGCTTTATCGAAAGTATCGCGCGAACGGATATCGATGATCCACAAACGTTCGAGGAACAGGCCCTGCGCTTTGTCGGCAACGACATCTATCAGGCGTTCTTTCGCGGCTACACGCGCAAGCAGTGGGGCATGGAGCCAACTGAACTGCCGGCGTCGATCCTCAAACGGTTGCCGCTCAGGTTCAACTACGATGACAACTACTTCAATCATCCTCACCAGGGGATGCCGAAGGACGGCTACACCGAGATCGTGCGTAACATTCTCGATGCCGACGGTATCGAGGTTCGCCTGAACACGCGCTTTGAAGATCTCGACGAGGCTTTCGGCCACATCATCTACAGCGGTCCGATCGACCGCTATTTCAACTACGACATCGGCCGGCTCGGATATCGTACGCTGGATTTTGAACGGATCGATGCTGACGGCGACTACCAGGGTACCGCAGTGATGAACTACTGCGATTACGATGTGCCCTATACGCGGATTGCCGAGCACAAGTATTTCGCGCCGTGGGAGATGGGTAAATTCGCCAAGACGGTCTGTTTTCGCGAATACAGCCGGACATGCGGTGCCGACGACATTCCCTACTATCCGATCCGGCTGATCAACGAAAAGGCACTACTCGAAAAGTATGTCGCGCGTGCCGAGCGCGAACAGGGCATCACGTTCGTCGGCCGGCTTGGTACGTATGCCTATCTCGACATGGATGTGACGATTGGCCGGGCGCTTGAAACCGCCGGTGAATTGCGCAGCCGCCTGCGCTCCGGTCAGCTCTTGCCGGTTTTCGTCCATTCGCCGCTCGATTGATGCAGGCAACAACACCACCGATGCATTCTAAATGACTGTGCCCGCGGGGCCGGCACAGTCTCAGTCGGACGCCAATTGTCCGCTGGCGACATGGCGACTGGTTAGAGCATCATCCGACTGGATGGAACTGCATAGCGGTTCGGTTCCAAGCGGATAAAGATGCCCTATCTGTTTCATTTCTAGAGCAATTCCATCCGACCGGACGGTATAGAAATGTTCGCATCCGATTCCGTCCGGTCGGATATTATTGCTCTAGTGTTCCAAACCAAATGGTTAGTACCCACTCGCCACACACCGCTCCGTCATTCCCGCGCAGGCGGGAACCCAAGCATGTCACCAGCGGCACAGAGTTTGCTGAGGTTTGCTTGGGTCCCCGCCTGCGCGGGGATGACGCGGAGTTTGGATACGGGACGGGAATCAACTGTCAGGTCCAGATCACTAGCGCAAACTGCGTTTTGTCGGAATCAGCTCAAACGAGCTACTACCGGCAAAACGCAGATAATTTTGCGCTATCAAGTCAACAAGGTAGCGCATCTTTGTGCCGCCAGTTGGAACCGCTTGAGCGGCTCCAACTTAAGGCACGATGCGCTAGTAGACCACGCAGCCTGTTTGCGTCACGCCGGCGGCATTGAAAATTGCCCCGTCAGAGTTGCAGGTGATCGTGCCCGTGCCTGTCGCGCCATTGATCTTGAGCAATCCGCGCAGAAAGACCTGGGCATCGCCATTGACCGTTGTCGTGCTGCGCAGTTCGACTAAGGAGTTCTCCTGGACTCGGAAGTTGCCGTTGACGGTCACGTCACGAATGTCTGCTTTTGATTGCTGAGCAATCACGATGTTGCCGTTGATCGTATTGCCGGAGCGTTGCACACGAACGGTCGAGCCGTCGAGCGCCATGATTGCCGCGCCAGTCCAGGGATCGGAGGGGGATGCAGCGTTGTGCTCGAGCTTGTTATTCTGGTCGATGCGGACGATGCCGGCGCGATAGAGGCCGATGGCCGGTCCAAAGCCCGATTCATTCCGATTGCCGACAACCCTCGTGTTGATCAGGCGGACCATACTGCCATCCGCGATCGCGATTGTTTCGCCGGCGGTCGGCGGCGCAGTCATGAACGAATTCTCCACGCGGGCGAAGGAGACACGGACCACTGCCAGCGCGCCGTCGCGGTGGCCTGTGATAGCGATATTCTTGAGAAATATCGAAGCGCCACGCGTCGCGATAACGCCATAGTCAGAGTTTGCAGGATTGCTCTTCGGTGTATTGCGGTGATTGACCTTCAGGTGAAGAAGCTCGACTCGATCACCGCGAATTTCCACATGTCCGCGGATCGTGGCGTTGCGGGCGCCGGCCTGAGGCCCCTTGATCACGACGTCGTCGCGCAGAATGGTGACGTTCTCATTGCACGTACCGCTGATCGTGATGATGAGCTTGCGTGCGCGCGTCTTTTTGTTGACGACAGGCTGGATCTTTTCAGCGGCCCCGCAATTCACCGCAACGTTGAGCGGTGTGACGTCCTGAGCCTGCGCACTTGCTACTGACGCGGCCAGAACCAAGCAGCCAACGGACAATGATTTCATCATTCGCGACACCTCCAAATGTCTATTTGCGTGATGTCGGGCAGATGGCATAGTTGGGCTCTATCATCAATAGTCGTGTAGCTGTTTGAGTGCTTAGCATTAAGTTCTTGAGGTAGGGCGTGACCAGAACGACCCAGCAAATCAGTTGCGGATGGGGAGGGGAAGCGCGGCGGCGCGCTCAACGGTCACGACTGAGTAGCAAAATCGTTATGCACAGGAACTCGGCAATGCTGCCCGGCATGCATAGTCCATGCTTGTCGCGTTCGATACCGGCGGGTAATTTCCGCGTGGTACTAGCCTCATCCTGCCGCCAGCGGTGACGAACTTCTGCATCAACACGCTGGCTCATTGCAATACAGGAACCCGTCGAACGAATGCAGCGACAAATGTCACAAATGCCGGCTGAATTTGTTGAGCGCGACGGCAGGGCGCACGGAGATCTCATGCGGGTTCTGGACAAGAGCGATCTGCTGGCGCCCGAGATTGCCGGTGCACGTGCCCGCCTCGAAGCGCGCATCGAGGATGATCTACTGGTTTACGACATTCTCGGATTGGCGGATGTCACAAGCCTGTATTATTTCAAGAAGGACGATGCTTACCAAAGTGAACCGGCGATCTGCCTCGAGGGGCTGCCGCCTGATGAGGTGATGGTCAACGACGAGCTGGCCTATCACGTCGTTGCCGAGAACAGCGCCCGCTCTCCCTGGACCGATGCGAACCGCCTCGCGGATGCCATTCATGTCACGCTGCCATTCGCCGTCAACCCCGATCGCGACCGGGTGAAGTTGTTGGGCACCAATACGATCGAGCGGTTCGTCTTCGAGCGCCATCCGGTCTATTTCGATTCCAACCACCAAAAGTTTCTCGACAAGAAGATCGCCGAGCGCCGCTCGCGCCATCGTCACGCGCCGTTGCCGCGCAACCGGCTCGTGCTTAGCCAGCAACTAGATGCGATGCTGCCGCATGACCGACTGGCAGCTTCCGACGGGAAGCCGGTGGCTCTGGTCGCGATGCACTGGCTCGACACGGGGGGCGCTGAAAGCTGTGCGGTGGAGGCGGTGGAAGCGGCGAAGGCTGCCGGATATTTCGTGATCTGTATTACGGACGTGCGTGGTAAGGAGCCGCTCGAGGCGCGTGTGCGCCAATCGGCCGACCATCTCTTCTGCCTCGACCGCACCCTGCCGCGACAGTATTTCCAGCGGTTTGTCCTGTCGCTGTTTGCCCGCTACCGGATCGACATTTTGCACATTCACCATTGCCTGACCGCCTATCAGTGCCTGCCGCGCATCAAGGCCTATTTTCCGGACGTCAAGGTGATATCGAGCACGCACATCATCGAGCATCGCGACGGCGGATATTGCCGGATCGGCGGCGTGTTCACCAACTACATCGATGTCCATCACGTCATAAGCCAAGAGGTGAAGGACTATTATGAAAACGAATTCGGTATCGAACCCAGGAAAATCTGTCTCGGCTATCTGATCGACCCGGATGCGAGTGACGCCCAGGCACGCCGGATTACGCATGACGACGTCAAGGGCCACTGCAAGGTGTTGTTCGTCGGGCGCATGGTGCAGCAGAAGCGGCCGCATTTGCTCGTCGGGCTTGCGCAGCGGCTCAAGCGGCGCAAGGTCTCCTTTTCGATCTCGGTGATCGGCACCGGTCCCTACCTGGACCACGTCAAGAAGTTTGCCGAACGTCGCGGTGTGTCGGGGCAAATAGATTTCCTCGGCGCCTTGAACCATGATGATGTGCTGGAGCAGATGGCACAGCATCATCTGCTGGTCATTCCCTCGGAAAACGAAGGCCTGACACTGGTCGGCCTCGAGGCCGGTATGTTCGGGCTTGGCATTGTGTCCAGTGATGTCGGTTCGCAGTGCGAGATCGTCGCCGACGAGATGCTCGTGCCGCGTGCGACAATGCGATGCCTTGATGGTATGGCGGGAAAGATCCAGCAGTTCGTTTCCGACCGGGATTTCTTCGAGAAGGTCATGGCAAGTCAGCAGGCAAAGCGCCAAGCCCTATTGTCGGCGCCGAAATACGTCGACCTTCTGCGCGATGTGTTCAAGTTGCCCGAGGACGCGACTGCATGAGCGTTGCCAATGACGATGGCAATGGCTCCGGTTCGGCACGACAGCCGACCGTGACGGCCCTCATCGTGACGTTCAATCGGCCGGACAAGGTGGCTCAGACGATCGAGCACGTGCTGGGCCAGACCTACCCGATCGAAAAGATCCTCGTCATCGACAATGCCTCGACCGATCGCACGCCCGAGGTCATTGGCCGGTTGGCTGGCGAACACGACGTCATCGATTATCGCCGGCAGAGCGAGAACCTCGGCGGTGCCGGCGGGTTTTCCAAGGGCCTGCGGCTTGCCTATTCAGGCGGCAGCGATTTCTTCTGGGTGATGGACGATGACTGTTACGCACGCCCCGACGCGCTCGAGCGCCTCGTTAACCGCTGGTGTGATTTCGTTGCGACGACGCCCTACGTGCCGGGCTTTGTCTGCTCGCTGGTCAAATGGCATGATGATCTGTGTGAAATGAACATTCCAGAACCGGTCTGGGACTGGCCGCGGTTTTACGATCACGAGACGCGCAACTTCATGCTGGTCAAGCATTGTTCGTTCGTTTCCGTGTTGATCTCGCGCGCCAAGGTCAAGGAGGTCGGCCTGCCGATTTCGGAGTTTTTCATCTGGTTCGATGATGTCGAGTATACCAAGCGACTCGCCCAGAGCTATCCTGGCCTCTATGCCCTTGATAGTGTCGTTCACCATGACCTGGCGGAAAACAAGGGGGTCAATTTCGGCCTGGTTACCGAGGCCAACGTTTGGAAGTTTTGCTATGGCGCGCGCAATCAGGCCTACTGGCACAAAACGCAGGGCGGTATTCTCGCCTGGCACAACTATTTTTCCAAGACACTGCGCCATATGAGACGATCCGGCGTTGCGATGTCGCTGCGTGCCAAGATTGCAAAATCGATGTTTGAAGGGTTAAGGATGAAGGTGACGATCGAGAGGGTTGAATGAAGGGGGGCTTTTTTGCATCGTCTCTGCTTTTTTGTGTCGATGCCTGGAACCATCGAGTTGCGTGCAAATTGCTGGAATGGCATGCCCGGACGATCGAAAGGAGCATGACATGCCGTGCGACGTGAAGCAGGTCTACATTCACATTGGAACGCACAAAACGGCGACAACCTGGCTGCAGCATTTTTTTGGCAAGAACGAACAGGAACTTCGCAAGCGCGGCATTTTCTATCCGAAATCGGGCCGTATCAACCACGCACAACACCGCTTGGCTCAATCTATATGGCAGCGGGAAAACAAGAACGCCCCGTTGGAGACCATTCCGGTCTGGAAGAAGCTGCGCGAGGAACTCGAAACAGCCGCCGAGCCCAGTGTTCTCATCACGTCCGAAGAGTTCGAATGGATTGCCAAACCCCAGCTTATCGCCGACTTCTTCGGTGAAATTCCGGTAAAGATAATCGTCTATCTGAGGCGGCAGGACGACTATCTCGAATCGTTCTACCAACAGCAAGTTCGTGACTATGAGCCACGATTGACGTGTGATGTTCACGAATACATCAGTTCTCGCCGGCTGCATTTTCTCGACTACGGCGCGCTTCTCGATAAATGGGAGCGTGGGTTCGGTGCCGAAAACATCGACGTTCGCCGGTTCGAGGTGCAGTCGCTGAAGGGCAACGACATCAAGGTTGACTGCCTGGACGCGTTGGGCGTTGGCGAGCCTGATTTGTTCCAGGATCCTGCCGCGCGGGCGATCAAGCACAAGTCAAGCATTGATCTCGAAGCTCTCGAGTTTCTGCGCCACGCGAACAAACTTGACCTGACCTTGCAGCAACACAACAGCTTGGTTTGGAAAGTAATCGAAGCTTCCGACCTGTTGAATGGTAAGGGAACCGGTGCACGCAAGATGCGGCTGCTGGACGTTGCAACACGCAAACGTATCGAGGCGTCCTATTCGGTTGGCAATGATGCCATTTTTAAAAAGTATATTCGTGAAAATGATCGAAGCGGAGGCTTGTTTAGGCCCATTCATGATGATGCCATTGTCTTTGATCCGCCTGCCCCGCCAAGTCGCTTTATTCTTGCCTGCCTGGTCAGGGACATGGTCGGTGAGCAAGCCGGGGGCAATACGACACCATAGCGCCACAGGATGAAACAATGAGACTTCGAGTGAATCCGGTCGCAGCGGCAAATGACGAAAAGGCCAATTGGCCGTTAGTCGGTATCGGTCGACTGGCCTGTGCGCTGACATTGATTGCTGTGTTGGCGGTTTCATCTACCGCGGAAAAGGTTGATGCCGAGGAGCGCCAGAATTTCTGGGGCAAGGACCGACCGGCGAAAATTCAGCTCTATGAGGGTGAGCGTAGCATAACGCAAGAAGGTGCCGCGTCACCTTCTCGCGGCCATGCCGGTCGCTCCCTCCGTGGAAGGTCTCCCCAGGCTCTGGCTGACGTGCGCGGTGTTTACATCGCCTCATATCCTTCCGGCAAATTCAATTACGAAATGCTCAAGCAGGAAGGCGTTGACGGCGTCTTCATTCGCCTGCCCTGGTTCCAGGTCAATCCCTCGCCGGATCGCTATGACTTCCGCCGGCTCGGTCAATTGCTCGATCTTGTCGTGCGGGCCAGAAAGAAAGCTTCGGTGGCGATCATGGCCGGTGCCTTCACGCCTAAGTGGGTCTTCGATAGATCCGGCAGCCGTGCCCTGCCTCTAGAGATGAAGCGCGATCCTGGCGGCAATGGCGGAAATCGTATTCCTGTGCCATGGGATGGAAAGTTCCAGAAAGCGCACGGCAAAATGATCGGAGCGCTGGCTTCTTTCATCACGGGCAAGGCCGAGTATGACCGGGCGGTCGTGATGGTGAAGATGGCAGGCATTGTGATGGGCTCTGCCGAAATGCGGCTGATCCATCCACGACTGCTTGCGGAGAAATCTTACTCTTGGGGAGCAGAGCGCAATCGGGCCTTCCGGCAGCTAAAGCGCGATTTGCGCGGGCAGCAGCGGGCGGCCTGGCAACGGACTGGATATCGCCCGTCCCGGGTTTTCGAAGCTGCCCATGTCATGTTGCTGCAGGTTGCCGACAGCTTTCCCAACAAGGTTGTCGGGCTCGCCATTCTGGTTGATCCGGCGAGCTTCCCAGCGATTGGCGAAGAGGGTGGCGGTATCGAACTCAGACAGGTGCGCACGACCGCGCGTGTCATTTTGGATGCGGCCAATGCCTATGGCCAACGCTTTGCGGTCAATTCGACCATGCTGATGCCTCGGCGCGGAACGCCGCCGGTGATAGACAATGCCCACAATCAGGGCGCACAGACGGGCTATCAGGTCGCCGAGCAGCACATTGGTCATCCATTCTGTAACGGTCGTGGTGACACGAATAAAGTGCGTCGAGATCCATGTGACCCAGAGGCATTCCGTCAGGCGATGCGCCGGGCGATCGCACGAGGTGCATCCTTCGTTGAAGTATTCGATCACAACGCCGAAGCCTATCCGGAGATCCTGCTCGAAACCAGCAGGGCGCTGAAGGCGCGCTGATGTATCGAAACTAGGTTTTCTTGCTGGAAGGGAGCGGGGCGCGCGATGGCAAACTACCGGACATTGCTTGTCGTTACTTATGGCCGCAGCGGTTCGACACTGCTGATGGGCTTGCTCAACAGCATCGATGGCTATCTCATTCGTGGCGAGAACTACAACTGCTTTCGAGGCTTTTATGATGCGACGCTTGCGCTTCGTCGAACCACGAAGATGAACAAGATCGGCAGCAATACGCGAGAGCCCTGGTTTGGTGCAACTGAATATGATCCCGACCAGTTCGTACGAGAGCTCGGCGGTGCCGCCCGCCGATTGTTGATTGCAGGGAAGATGCCGGAAGCGGATGTGAACTGTGTCGGCTTCAAGGAAATACGATACCTGCAGATGTACGAGCGGGCGGGTGCGGAACGGCTTACTGACTATCTGGACTTTCTGGAGAAGCTGTTCGAGGGATCCGCCGTTATTTTCAACACGCGGAATCCCGCCGATGTGGCCAGGAGTGGCTGGTGGCGAAAGGCTGATCCAGAAAAACTCAAGGCCAGCATCGAGTCGTTCGAAGAAGTCATGCTGAACTTTGGCCGTTCACGGCAAAATTTCTATCATATTCGTTATGAGGAAGTCGTAGCGCGAGGCCCGGGGTTGAAAGGGCTTTTTGATTTCCTGGGCGAACCCTACGACGCGCTGAATGTCGAAGCGGTTCTCAATGCGCGCCACAGCACCAAGAACGAAGAACTCCCGGCATAAAAAACGGCGAAGCAATTAAATTGCTTCGCCGCCCCAGGTGTCGTGATCAGCTGTTTTTAGAACAGTCGACAAGCGCTTGTGCCGTGCAGAGTGCGAGCATCGTTGCATACGTCGTTGTACATTGAGATGATGCTGTTCGAATTGTTCAGACCCGAGAGTGGCGATGAGCCCTGGATCTTGAAAGATTCGCTGACGAAGCCCCAGGATGTGACCGCAAAAATGATGTTGCGGAAGCGGTGCTGTCCGAGGTCTGTCGACGAGTCGTTGAGCGGACCGAAGTTCGCAATATGCGGGCCGCCGCTCGAGCCGCCTTGCATGCCCGAGCCATGAATGAAGTCGCCGCTTGTCATGGCCTGCTCGAGATGCTCCCCGCGCGTCATGCGCTGGCCGCTGTAGTAGTTGCCCGGGTAGCCCAGTTGTGTGAGGTGCCAGTAGGGTTTCAGGCAGTTGCGTTTGCACCAGCCGTACCAGCCGACGACAGAGCCCATCTGGTTGGATGTTCCGTCCTGGGTTTCGAGCGAGAACACCGCAACGTCATAGCCTTGCTGCAGGTTGCCCTCGTTGGCCCAGCCAGCAGTGGTGGCGACGCGGCTTACGCGAGCAAATCCGTATGGGAATTCGGGTGTACTCGCTTTGCGTGCAGGGTAGAAGAAGGCCTGTTGAATAAAGCCGACATCGCCGGTGCCACCGTCGTGGACACAGTGTCCTGCGGTAACGCCAACCGACCGGGCAATCAGCGCCGCGGTGCAGCGAGCAAAGCCACCACCGGAAAGCTCGAAAAGGAAATGGCCTGTTCTGCGATACGGGTTGCGTACGACGTTCCAGTCGTGGACCAGCGTATCCGAATAATGGAAAATCGTGTTGAAGTTGCCCTGGCCGAAGTTCTGCCTGGAAATCCCACCTTTGGACGCCTTGACCATTTCGGCGACCTCGGCCGGCAATTCCTTGAGCATCCGGACGGCCGGCTTGGCCGTGCGGTTGATTTCGGCCAGGCGGTCCGCCGTCATGCGCACAGGCGATGGGGCCAGCTGGCGTGCCACAAATTCGGCGCTCGCCGTTGTTGCCGCCCCTGTGCCGGCGAGCATGCCTGCGCCCAGGGCCAAGCCAAGCCCGATAGAATATCGCTTCGTTGTCGGTTTCATGCAAAATCTCCTGCAGCCTAACGGTGCATTGCGACGATAGGGAAATGGCTGAGTTTGATGCGGCATCCCTCATTCTGCGCGCTCGTCACCGAGCTGAATCGTACATCAACACATCAAACCCGGCGGGAACCCTAATGGTTAAGAATGGCATGTCAATGGACCGAAACGGTCCTCAACGCAAATTCTCGCGAGCGATGAGCAATTTGCCGTCTTTGCTTCATTCGCGCTCATGTGAAGTGTGTTCAGTGGTGCGGTCGGCCTCGATCGGACGGTCAATCTGATTCCTGGTTGCCGAATTTCGGCACTGGTCCTCCGCCCGAGCCAGATGCAATCTCAGGAGGTCTATCGTCGTTGCCGCCCTGCCCGACGCCGTTGGGGCTGGGGGTCCCCGATACCAGTCGTTCGGCGGGCTTTGCGGTACGATTGGCCCTGTCGAGATCGTCCTTGGTCATCTTTTTCGCTCCGCCCGATAATTGCTTGCTTGCCGGCGCTGACGTCTGGGCCGAGACCCCAGTCGATGCCATTACGCCCAGCACAAGCGCAAGCGCGCGGGCAACGGGTTTCAAAAGCTGCATGGATCTCACCATCTCTATGCTTGTCGGTCGTTGACTGCAGCCGTCAGGGCCCAGGGGCATCAGCTCGAAGCAGTCTTGCCAGTCATATGCTGGTTATTGTCGACGCAACTATGACATCAAGTTGCGAAACTGTTTCACTGATCTTTCCGCGAACCTGATTTGTAAGCCGGGCGCCAGTGGTTCTGTCGGCCAGGCGGTTCAACAAGGCGCAGGCGGTTGGCGAGTTCCTGAGCTGCGAGGCTGGCATCGTGGCCGTCTCGGATGACCTCGGGCCTGATGAAGACGATCAGTTCCGTGCGCGAACGGGCGTTGTCGGTCTTGCCGACCAGTTCGCCGAGGATCGGCACCTCCTTGACGATCGGCACGCGCTCTTTCTCGCGGCTGTCTTCTTCCGAGATCAGGCCGCCGAGCAGAACGGTCTGACCGGAATAGACAGCGATCGTTGAATTGATCCGCCGCTGATTGATGGTCGGCGTTAACGTGCCGGGCTCGGACGAAGCGGCGACGGAGGAAATCTCCTGTTCGACGACCATTGTGACGAGGCCGCTCGATGACACGCGGGGGATTACTTGAAGGATCACGCCCGTATCGCGGAACTGGACCGAATTGACGATCTGCGGGTTGGAGACGTCCGTGCTCGTTGCCTGTTGCGTGAGTACCGGTACCTCGGCACCGACCTTGAGTTTGGCGGCCTGGTTTTCAAGGACAACGAGGGATGGCGAGGAGACGACCTGGACGTTGGTGACGTCGGAGAGGGCGTCGAGTACCAGGCGCGGGTTGGCGAGCGAGCCAAGAACGAAATTGAGGCCCGGAAAGGCCTGCTGCAGGGGCAGCCCGGTGACGCCGCCGACGTTGACGCCGCCCCACTTCTTGCCTCTCAGGAAGAACTGGACACCGTAGCGCAGCGTGTCGTTGAGCGTGACTTCGGCGATCGTGGCGTTGATCAGGATCTGCAGCGGCGGCTTGTCGATACTGCGTAGCGCATCGAGGACCCGGCGATAGTCGCGCGGCCGGGCACGGATGACGAGCGTGTTGTTGGCCTTGTCAGGCACGATCCGGATTTCGTCACTGCCACTGCCGGAAAACTGCGTCTGGCCGTTGCTTTTGTGGGTGCCGTTCGAGGCGCCATTACCTGTTTCGCCCGGCTCCGTTGAAACCTCCGGCTGGCCGCTTTCCTGGCCGCCGGCATCACCATTTGCCCGCCCCCCGTTCGAGGGACGGCCGAAGCCGCTTTCTTCGTTGCGGGCAAGCGTTGTTTCCTGTTCACCGGGGGCGACATCGGAGTCGCCACCGTCGACGCCGGCGCCGTTGCCGCTCTTCGAGAACGTTGCATTGAGAATGCGGGCGAGTGCGACCGCCTTGCCGTGTTCGACGTGGTAGACGTAGACGCGGACGCCGCCGTTGTTCGATTTGTCGAGCCGGCTGACCCAGCTTGCCACCGTGCGCAGCATCTTGTTCGTGTGGGCGAGGACGAGGACGGCGTTGAGCCGCTCGATGGCCTCGAACTTGACCGTGCCGTGGCCGCGGCCGCCCTGACGGCTTTCGAGTAGTTTCTCAAGGTCGCCGATGATCTCTTCGGCGGTTGCATACTTGAGCGGGAAGATGCCGGCGGCGCGACCTTTGAGCCAGTCCAGGTCGAACGAGCTTGCGACATCGAGCAGTGTGCGACGGTCGGGGCCCGAGCCGCGCAGCAACAGGAGATTGCGCGTCACGTCGGCGCGCACCGAGCCCGAGCGGACGACGAAGCCCTGCAGCAGGCTCAGCATTTGCTTTGCGGAGATATGGCGTAGCGGCAAAATGCTGACGCCGTAGCCGGGACGCGCTTTGGCCCCGGGGGCTGCCAGCGAGACGAGGCGCTGGGTGCCGCTCACCGCATTGCCGGCCGGGATGATCCGGTACTTGCCTTCGCTCATGACGAGGGCTGCGTTGTTCATTTGCAGGACGACCTCGAGGATCGTCAGCAGTTCGCTGTCGGACACGGGTCGGCCGGTCGAGAGCGTTACCTGGCCCTGAATGCGATTGTCGTAGACGTAGGGCTTGCCAAGCGTGTCACCGAGAATGAGCTTGACGGTGTCGGCGAGATTGGCGTTTTCGAAGTTGAGCTCGAAGCCGTTGCCGTTCGGTCGGACACCGGCAAACTGATTGTCGCGCGGCCGGCCGGCCGTGGCTCGGTCATTGCCCGGAAAAAGCTGGTTGGCCTGCATGCTGCCCGGGCCGGGCGCTTTCGGCTTGGCCGGGCGCACCGGCTCGCCGCGTCGCGCCGTCAGGTCGGTGCCAAAGACCGTATCACGCATCGTGGTTTGCGGGTGGCGGTCATCCAGCCTCGGGATATTGGCGCAGGCCTGGAGCAGCAGTGAGATTGCAACAACGAATAGCACGGCCACGCGCCGGCTGATTACGCCCGGTGCTACCGTACCCCCGCACGATGCCAGATAACTCACTGGCACACTAACCCCTCCAAATCACACCGGTTCGCCGGCCTACAGGTACTAAATCACGCACTTGGCCAATTACGTACCGGGGCCAATCACGTACCGGACGAATCACTTAACAGGGCAAAGAATACATCGCACGCAGGATGCGACGGGGTGCGGAAAGACCGCCCGCTGCTTATCGATTTCCACACATTTGTCGCAGCCCCCTGCCGGCTGTTCGCAAGCCTTCCCGATCAACGATGTATGTAATCAACCAATTGAGCACTTCTATGCCGCAGGTGCGGCACTGTCCGTCGCGTACCCGCGGTTATAACTTTCTCCCACATTGTCATGCCAAGCACATCAAGCTGATCCGCAGTGAGCTGCGGGAATCCAGCCACGGTTGCAAATTATGACGAAAATTCAAAATCTTGGGGTTAGTGTGGCAGCGCGAGTATTTTGCCAATTGAGAGCAGGACCGAGGGAGCGGAGCGATGACTGAGGGCTTCAAAGAATTCCTTCGGAGAGCGCGGTCTCGTCGCCAGAGAACGAATTGGCGCGGGCCGCTCAAGCTGGCCGGCCAGCGACGGCAGCATCGTTGGCGCGGTTGAACGCCTGGCGCTGATGAGCGGGCCGGACCTGGCGGCAGCGGCCAGTGAGTTCTACGGCGTCCCGGTGATCAGTGACGATGAATGGCCGTCCGGGCCGGTGCTGGAGCATGACCTGAGCCGTGCCTTCCTGCGCGAAAGCCGGGTGCTGCCGTTGCATGCCGATGCCGGCTCGGTCCTGCTGGCAATTGCTGATCCGGGGCATAACCGTGTGCTCAAGGCGGTCGAGTTGGCCGTTGGCCGGCCGATCGAACTGCGCGTTGCAACCGCAGACGACATTATCGCGGGCGATCGAGCGGCGGGCCGGCAACGGGCTTGCCGGCGGCGAGGTTCGCGATGTCCAGCGTGCCGGGCCGAGGTTGGGTGATGGTGACGTGGCCGAGTTGCGTGATCTGGCACTTGGCGCGCCGATCGTTCGGTACGTGAACGAACTGCTGCTCGAGGCGGTGCGCGCTGCGCGCCACGGACCTGCATATCGAGCCGTTTCGCGGCCAGCTCAAATTGCGGCTTCGCGTGGATGG
>CBDCZF010000023.1:0-61857 GCA_965224225.1 Hyphomicrobiaceae bacterium | reverse complement strand
CCAGCATGGTCACGGCAACGAGACCGGCGCCCAGGGCAACGCGGGCGTTGTTGCTCGCATTGCCACGTGGCTTTGCCGTGTCCTGCCGTGCCGGGCTGTCGGGTCCGATCGCCATCGCCTTAAGAGCCTGCCTTCTCAGCCATCATGCCGCCCATCTTGACGATGGTTGCGATGTAGAACAGGACGACCAGCACCACCAGGCTGACGGCAATCGCAATCGAGCGCTTGCGCTGCCGCGCCAGACGTTCAGCGTCATGCTGTGACGGAACTGTCCGTTGGTCATCACTCATCAAAGTTGCCATGCCAAACCTCGCGCAAGCGCATGCTCCACCAGCAGCACCGCGAAGAGTGCAAAGAGATAGAAGATCGAAAACAGGAACAGGCGCTTGGCCCGGGCATCGCTGTCGCGGCCTTCGCCGCGGATCCGATAGACGTCAATCGCCAGCCACAAGAACACGATGCCAAGGGTGGCGCCCGTCACGAGATAACCAACGCCGCCGAGCCCGATGAACCAGGGTGCGAGGCCGAGCGGGGCGAGCAGTACCGAGTAGATCAGGATCTGGCGGCGGGTCTCTGCCTTGCCGGCAACGACGGGCAGCATCGGCACGCCGACGCGTTCATAATCGCGCGCGCGGTAGAGCGCCAGAGCCCAGAAATGCGGAGGCGTCCAGATGAAGATGATGGCAAAGAGTGTCATGCTTTCGATGCTGACGCCGCCGGTCACGGCCGCCCAGCCGACCATTGGCGGGAAGGCGCCTGCCGCACCGCCGATCACGATATTCTGCGGCGTGCGCCGCTTGAGCCACATCGTGTAAACGAAGATATAGAATGCGATCGTGATCGCCAGCAGCACACCTGCCGTCCAGTTGACGAGTAGGCCGAGGCTCATCACGGAAAGCACGGCCAGCACGGTGCCGAACGCCAGGGCTTCAGACGGTGTCACCGCACCGCGCGGGATTGGGCGCGCCGCCGTGCGCGCCATACGTGCGTCGATGTCGGCGTCGTACCACATATTGAGGGCGCCCGACGCACCGGCACCAACCGCGATGGCCAACAGCGCGATACCGGCCAGCAGCGGATGCAGCGTACCCGGTGCCGCAACCATGCCGACCAGGGCCGTAAAGACGACGAGCGACATCACGCGTGGCTTCAACAGCGCCACGAAATCGCGGACATCGCCCCCGAGAGGGAGGGCGATGTCGCCCCGATCGGCGTGTCTGTCGAACCCGATGTCGCTCATCGATACGCTCGCTTCACCTTAATGATGGCCGCCGGCCTTGATCACGGGCAGCGTTTCATACTCGTGGAAGCGCGGCGGCGAGGTGAGCTGCCATTCGAGTGTGTCGGCAGACGGACCCCAGGGATTGCCGGCGGCCTTACGCCCGCGCGCAAACGCGTGGATCACGCCGATGAAGAACACGACCGTGCCTAGCGCCGTGATGTAGGAGCCGTACGATGAAATCATGTTCCAGAACGCAAACGCTTCCGGGTAGTCCGCATAGTGGCGCGGCATGCCGGCGTTGCCTAGGAAGTGCTGCGGGAAGAACAGGATGTTGGCGCCGACGAAGGTCAGGAAAAAGTGAATATTGCCGATCGTCTCGGAATACTCATAACCCGACATTTTCGGGAACCAATAGTACCAGCCGGCGAAGATCGCGAAGACCGCACCGAGCGAGAGCACGTAGTGGAAGTGGGCGACTACGTAGTAGGTGTTATGCAGCGAACGGTCGACACCCGCATTGGCAAGCATGACGCCTGTGACGCCGCCGACCGTGAACAGGAAGATGAAGCCCAACGCCCAAATCATCGGCGTACGGAAAGTCATCGATCCGCCCCACATTGTGGCGATCCACGAGAAGATCTTTACGCCTGTCGGCACCGCGATCACCATGGTGGCGAACACGAAGTAGGCCTGCGTGTTGACGCTGATGCCGGCGGTGTACATGTGGTGCGCCCACACGATGAAGCCGACGACGCCGATCGCGACCATCGCGTAGGCCATGCCGAGATAACCGAACACCGGCTTGCGCGAGAAAGTCGACACGATGTGCGAGATCATACCGAAGCCTGGCAGGATCAGGATGTAGACTTCCGGATGGCCGAAGAACCAGAAGAGGTGCTGGTAGAGGAGCGGATCACCACCGCCGGCAGCATCGTAGAACGTCGTGCCGAAGTTGCGGTCGGTGAGCAGCATTGTGATGGCGCCTGCAAGTACCGGCAGTGAAAGGAGAAGCAGGAACGCCGTCACCAAAACCGACCAGACGAACAGCGGCATCTTGTGCAGCGTCATGCCGGGAGCGCGCATGTTGAAGATCGTCGTAATGAAGTTGACCGCCCCGAGGATCGAGGAGGCACCCGCAAGGTGCAGCGCCAAAATGCCGAAGTCGACGGCGGGCCCGGGATGGCCGGCAAGCGATGACAGCGGTGCAAGCACGATCCAGCCGGTACCGACCCCGTTGTTGCCTGGCGGCCCCTCGACGAACATCGAAATCAGTAGAAGGGTCAGGGCGACCGGCAAAAGCCAGAAAGAAATGTTGTTCATGCGCGGGAAGGCCATGTCCGGCGCGCCGATCATCAGCGGCACGAACCAGTTGCCGAAACCGCCGATCATGGCCGGCATGACCATGAAGAACACCATGATCAGGCCGTGCCCGGTTACGAACACGTTGTACATATGCTCGTTGGCGAAATACTGCATGCCCGGTTGTTCGAGCTCGAGGCGCATGCCGACCGACAGCGCGCCGCCGACGATCCCACTGATCATGGCAAAGATCAGATAGAGCGTGCCGATGTCCTTGTGGTTGGTCGAGTAGAACCACCGGTGGACGAAGCCTGGCTTGTGATCGTGATCGTCGCCAGCGTGTGCCGTGCTACCCATGTGTCTTGGACCCTTCCGAATTTCAATTTGATGAGGGCCGATCCTTTAACAACCTATCGGTTCGATGGATGGCCATTCGATGTGGTTTGATTGACTTGTCAGCCGTCGCGCTTGGTAGCTGTCGCCGCAAACTTTTTCTTGTCGTCTTCGGCCCCGGCGGCGGTGAGAAGCTTGCCGGCCTTTTCGAGATCGTCAGCTTTTACCGCTGCAATCCAGCTGTCGAACACCTTCTGTTCGACGACGCGAATGGCGATCGGCATGGCTGAGTGCTTGAGGCCGCAGAGAACCGAGCATTGGCCGAAATAGAGACCGGGCTTGGTTGCCTTGAACCAGGTCACCGTCGTGCGGCCCGGCACGGCCTGGACCTTCGAACCGAACGAGGGGATCGTCCAGGAGTGGATCACGTCGTTGGAGGTGACCAGCAAATGAACGACGGCGTTGACCGGGACCGCAATCGTATTGTCCACGGACAGCTGGCGCTTGAGACCGCGCTCTGCCCAAATTGGCTTGGCTTCGGCATAGAGCGCTTTCGAGAGTGCCGTCCCCGTCATCTCGCCATACTTCTTGTCGAAGGCATCATCACCGATCTTCGATCTGACCATGTCGGCATCGGTCAGCATGTTCGAGGTCACCGTCGCCTCGTCGTGATCCAGGTAGGCGTGATCCCAGAACCAGGCGTTGGCCGTGGCCTTGATCGTCAGGTCAGGCTTGGGAAATTCGTACTGCATGAAGAGCAGGCGGAACGAAGCAATGCCGATAAAGACCAGGATGATGATTGGCACCACCGTCCAGACGACCTCGATCGCGGTGTTGTGCGTGGTCGTCGACGGTGTCGGGTTGGCCGATTGGTTGTAGCGGAAGATGACGATCAGCATCAGGATGAGAACGAAGATCGCGATCGCGGTGATGGCATAGTTGACGCCGTAGTAGAAGGTGTGGATCTCATCCATTACTGGCGATGCAGCGCCCTGTAGCCCCAACTGGCCGTCGATCGGTTGGCCCATCTGTGCATTGGCCGCCGTTGCCACCGCCATTAGAAAGAGCCAGGCCAGCGTCCCGCCCGTCCACGATTTCACTCGATCAATCATAGTTATGCGCCCCGTCGTCACTGGCCGGTCGTGGCCGGTGCTCAGTTGTCCCAATCATAATGCTTGCGCGATTTGCCTGCATTCCTACGTAACTCAAGGAGGAGTACAAGTGTCGAAACGTCTCAGTTCAATTTTTGCGTAACAAATTCAATAAATCGAATGTGTTGTTCGCCGTTACTGCGCACACTGACGGCCGCGTAAGATTCTTCGGCCGGGCCAAGGGCTGCCGGTGGCCATGGCGTAATTCGGCCCCAAATGTTGCGCAAACGCCCTCATACGTGAAATGAAGACGTCACGCGGATGTAGCAGGGCGGGATGGCGCGCGATGCGAACTCGGGCACAATGGCGACTGGCAGGTGCTGCCGCAAACCTCCGGCATTGGGGTGCTGGGTTTGGCGCGCAACTGGCTACTGGTGTTCGGAGAGCCTCAGGCGAATGCGGACCGCTCCACAAACTTCGGAGCTGCCTTGCTCTCATGCTGGCCATTGGCGCCATCTCGGTATCGCCCGCCGCCGCGCAGCGGCCGGTCGACGGTGAGGTCGTCGCCCAGCACGGCGACTGGCAGGTCGTGTGCAAACCGCCACCGCCCGGCTCCAAAAGGAAAGTGTGCGCGCTCGTCCAGAGCGTGACCGCGGAAGACCGCGATAATGTTGGGTTGACGGTCTATTTCCAGATCTTTTCCAACGGCACGAGCGTGCTGCGCGTATTCGCACCTTTGGGCATTCTGCTGCCGCCTGGCCTCGGGCTCAAGATCGATGGCGAGGATGTCGGCAATGCACCGTTTCTCAGGTGTCATACGTTCGCGTGCTATGCCCAGGTCGTCGTCAAGGATGACCTGACGCGCAAGCTCTCATACGGCAAGACGGCGATTTTCATCATCTTCCAGACAGAAGAAGCCGGCATCGGCGTGCCGATTTCGCTCGCCGGCTTCGCCAAGGGCCTGGCGAGCCTGCGCTGACCAGCGCGTTCGGCCACAAAGACGCCGCCGCCTCCCGCTAATTGCCACGTTGCCAGCGGCCTTTGGCCATTTTGTTTCGCTAGCTTCGCTCATCCCGGTGTCAGAGTAGCAGGGGGTGAGGCGATGGCGGGCCTGGATTGTCGTGGCGTGCCGGCGGATGAGCTGTGCGGTGAACGGGCGGCCGAACTTGCCCGGTTTCGCTCGCCGTATCGGGAACGGATTGCAGAATTGATCTGCTGCAGTCCGGAGGCCATTGACCTGATTGACACTTTTCCTGCGCTGTTGTTCGCGCTGGTCAGTGGTCGCGGCCACAAGAGCGCGCGCGCCAAAGCATTCGCGACGGTCCTGAACGGTGGTTCCGCCAAGACGGCGGCGCGTCATCTGGGCTTGCCGCTATGGCTGCGCAAGCTGCCGCCTGAGGCATTCGCAGGCCCGATCAGCCATCTGCCCGATGAGCCCGGCTTCAATGCAATGATCGCCAACTGGCTGCCCAAGTCACGCCGGCAGAGCAGCGACTGGCTGGTCCAGATCGGTTGGGCCGTCGAGGCCTGTTCACCAGCCTATGCACTCTGGAGTGCGCGCCATTACGGCGCGACGGCCGCCTTTCGCCGCCGCGCCCTGTTTCGGCGCATGGCAGCCTGGGCCTGGTTCAGCAGTCGTCCCGAGACCGCCGCGCATCGGCTCATGGTCCGTTCCTGGACCCCCAAAATGGGCATGCGGCGCGCCATCGTTGAAATGGAGCGCTGGGAAAACCGCATGGAGCTTGCCTGCGTCCTCGGCGACGGCATAGAAGCGCCGTGGCTTGAAGAAGGGCGTGTCGACAATTTCGATTTCGTGGCGCTGCGCACAGTGGAAGACTTCATCGCTGAAAGCGATTTCATGAGCAACTGCCTCGACCAGTATGCTGCCCGGCTGGCAACCGGCCTCGTCCGCGTCTTCGCCGTGCGGAGCGCAGGCGTCTCGCTGGCCAATGTCGAAATCGGCCCAATCTCAAGCGAGGAGCAGCGGCCGGCCGTCATCCAAATCAAGGCGGCGCGCAATCGTCCAGCTTCCGCGCGTATCGAACGGGCGGTAGCAGCCTGGCTGGGCGGTCAGCGCCACGATCTGCCGCCGCGTCCGGGCCCGGTCAGGGCTGGCAGTTTTGAGGACGCCCAACAGCTGCTCTACCAGCCCTACCTCGATTGGCTGCCTGAGCGGATCCGGAGCGATTTCGTGGCCGCGGTCCTGTCGTCCGACACCCACCGTGCGCCGGTGCGGGGTACGCGAACGCTCAACGCACGCTTGTAGCGAGCTGATTGGCGAACCGTTCCATGCCCATGCTGCCGAGTAGGTGTTGTACGATTTAAAATAGTAAAAATATTAATCACACCAAATAATTGAAATCGTGATGATTGTCGTTGACTTGAAGTTGTCTCCCACCCTTACATGGTCTGAATTGTATAGATATCGAGTGTGTGGGGCGGCTTCTCCGTGTGTGGTATTGCCGGACAATGGCCTAGGGCCGGTACGGGTCTATTCGCCACGGCGCTGGTTGCAGCGTTATCGTTGCAAGCCACACCGGCTAGCGCCCAATCCTACGTTGTCCACGCACCGCCTGCAGACTACATGACGACCGACTGGGGCGGAAAGCCTTACGTGCCGGAATGGCGCGAGGCGTGGGGCGGGGTCGATGTCACTGCACGATCGTGGACGGCCTACTTCGGCACCGGCGTGGCGCTCGGCATCGACATTCGCGAGCCGGGCTGGCGCCTGCGCTCGACAGGCGGCTATGGCCAATATTTATACAAGCAGTATCGTCTTGAGGATGGCGAGCGGCGCAAGCGCACTTTGCGGGGGCGCAAAGCGTATTCCGACTTCCTGCTGGGCTATCAGTGGAACGAGCCGAACGCCGTGTACCGTGCATACGGCGGCGCTGCCCTCGAGCGCCACATCCTCGACCCGCGCGATCCAAAACAGCGGTCCGACGCGTCGGAACTCTCGCTTGGAGCCAAAGGCGTCCTCGAGGCCTGGTATGCCCTGCCGGGTGATGCCTGGCTCGGCGCTGAAGCTTCGTTCACTCATAATCCCGCCGCATACAAACTGGCGGCTCGTTACGGACATGGCTTGAATGAGTTGCTCGACCTCGGGCTCGAGTGGCAATTCGATGATGATCGGGACTATCGAGCCGGTCGCGTCGGTCTTTTTGCGACATACAAGCTCGGTAAATCTTTCATTGGCGCGGCCGCCGGCGTTGGCAGCGAATTGGAATGGCGGCCGACAGCTTATGGCCGCGTCAACGTTTATTATCGCTATTAGGTTTTTGCAGGGCTGGAGTATTCCGGCCCTGCAACTGTGTTCGGGATCACTTTGCCGAACAGTAAGGTTGCTCGATATCAGTTTATCAGGCGCGGCCCGACGATATCCGGCAGGGCGATCGGATCGGGCATGCCCGCGTCGGCATAATCAGCCTTCATGCGCACCGTGCCGTTGCCCTTGAGTTGCACCATGTCGGCGATCATCGTCCAGGCATCCGAGTCCTGCCCGATATCGCCGTTGCCGCTGATCTCGAGCGTTTGCGTTGGGAAGTAGAGCGCGCCGACGAAGTTGACCGTACCGCCGCCTTGCACGATCGACGTGGCACCGGCATTCGAATCGCGATCCTGCACGAACATAAGGCCGGCATAGGGTCCGCTTGTCGGTGCCTGGAAATCGACCGTCGCCCCACCGTCCACATTCAGAGCCGCATCGCTGCCGGTCAGATAGAACATGACTCCAGTACCGGCTGAAATTGATTGGCTCTTGAAATTGAGCGGCCCGTTCTTGATCACATATATGCCAGGCTCGAATGTCACATCGGCATTGGCCTGCGTTTCGAGGCCGCCGCAGAATGTGCCCGGCGATAGCGTGTGCTCACCCTGTTTCACGGACGTCCCCTTCGCACTTGCGTCGCAGTCGTCCGAAGCCGGAGCCGTGAGGCCTGCCAGGGGGTCTGGCAGTGGTGAACAATCGGTGGTCGGCATCGGTAGGAAATCGCTGCTGACGTCGAAACCGCCGACTGTGCAGAAGCTCGAAGCCGAAACCGACGGCGTGCCGACGGCCCTGAGCGACTCGGGCCCCTCCGAATTCGAGTAGACCGCGCAATCGATCGCCTCGAACAGCGTTGTACCATTGCCGTAGAAGGCGCTGTTGGCGGTTCCGGAGAGCGAAAGCACGCAGACCGACCCGACGGTGCCGTAATAGGTGCCCATGCTGGCAATTGACTGGACGTTCACATTCATCGACGTGTAGCCAAGAATGCTCATCAGCGTGGTTGGTACGTCGACGGTCGCGCTGACGGTGACCTGCTCGGGCGTGACCGTCACGCCGGACGTCGCACCGCTTGCGAGCTTGCTCGTCTTCATGTTCGCATTGAACACGGCTTGCGCGATGCCCGACCGTTCGGCCCTGGCCACTGCCGACTTTGCCGCGCTGACGGCAGCGGCATCGACCGCCGCCTGCAGCTCTGCCTCGGCATTCAGCGCCTGCCGATAGTCTATTGCAATGCCGGCAGCCCCCGCGATCGGCACAATAGTCAGCGCGAACAGTATGCCGATATTGCCACGCGCGCAGTTGGCGAAGGAATGGACCGATTGCCGAAACCAGCTCACAATACAGCTCCCACGGTGTTATTTGTACTACGGTTTGGTTGCCCGATAATCGCTCAATAACTTCGTCATTACAATAAACTTCATATTCGAACTTCCAGCTTGACCAATGAAATGATGATGTCGATTGAAATATTTTTATAAATTAGTATGATCTTGAGTAACGAATTGTTAAATAATGCAAGCGGCCCATTGATTATATGCGCTGGTCTCGGTTCCCGTCCTATAATTTTAACGATTCATTAACCAAATCGTCGCGTAGTCGCCAGGCAGCCGAAACTGAAAGCACCATCATGAGCCCACCGTTTCGTTCGGACAGCCAGCTGCCACTCAATGCCGATTTCGATTTGGCGGTCAGTCGCTGGCTCGATCATTTGGCTCGCGACAAGGGCTTTAGCGACGAATCGATCACGGCCTATACCCGCGATCTCGCCCAGTTTGCAGCCTTCCTGCGCGCCAGGCTCGCCCACGCGCCCTGCCTTGGCGATCTCAACTGCCTGACGGTCAAGGACTTTCGCGCCTTTCTGACGGCCCGCCGTAAGGCCGGCGTCAGCAGCCGCTCGCTCGCCCGTTCGCTCTCGGCATTGCGCACGTTTTTCCGCTGGCTCGAGCAAAGCGGCATCGCCAAGAACCGCGCCGTCCTGCAGATCGCCCGCCCGAAAGTGCCGCACGCGGTGCCGAAGCCGTTGACGGTCGACAAGGCCGGTGATGTCGTCGCGCTCACAACCCATGACGACAAGCCCGATTGGGTGGCGGTGCGCGATGTCGCCGTCTTGCTGCTGCTCTACGGCGCCGGCCTGCGGATTTCCGAGGCGCTGTCGATTGCGGCCGGCGACGCGCCAACGCCGGAGCGCGACGTAATCCGGACCATCGGCAAGGGCGGCAAGGAACGCTTGGTGCCGGTCTTGCCTGTCACCATCGAGGCGATCGCCAGCTATCGCGAACTCTGTCCATTCCCGCTCGACGATGCCGGCCCGCTGTTTCTCGGCGTGCGTGGCGGGCCGCTCTCGCCACGCATTATCCAGCTTGGCGTCGCCGGCCTTCGCGAGCGTCTCGGCCTGCCGAATAACGCCACACCGCATGCGCTGCGCCATTCATTCGCAACTCACCTGCTCTCGGCAGGTGCCGATTTACGACAAATTCAAGAACTACTTGGGCATTCGTCTTTATCAACCACTCAGATCTATACTGAGGTCGAAAGGGACCGCCTGCTGGCCGTTTATGATGCAGCACACCCGCGTGCCTGAGTTTTCAGATAAGACTGTGTCGTGTGAGGAATTGCCTGATGCTGGAATGGGTTTTGCGTTCATTTGCGGCCGCGTGCCGGCGAGTTTCCGTTCTTTTTGCAGTGCTGCTGGCTGCCGCCGTCCCCGGCCTGGCATCTGACGGCGATACTTGCACCGGGCGCAGCTTGCTGCCCGAGCTTGCCAGATCGCACCCCGAACTCATCAGCGAAGTCCGCGCCCGGGCCGCCCGCATTGCAAACACCGAGGCGATCCTGTGGAAGGTCACGAGGCCCGGCACCGCGCCCTCGCATTTGTTCGGCACCATGCACGTTTCCGACAAACGGATCACGGCGATGTCTTCGCCGGCGCGCTCTGCCCTTGCCGCAGCTGAGACCGTGGCGCTCGAGATCGAGGGGCTCGGCCCGATGTCGATGCTGGTCGCGGTCCAGAAGATGCCTGAGCTTATGGTCTACACGGATGGCTCCCGGCTCGATGCCAAGCTTTCGTCGTCTGAATTTGCGAAGGTGCAGGAATTGCTCGCCAAATCGGGCGTTTCCGGTCAGATGGCGGCGATGATCCGGCCCTGGCTGGTCGGCATGATGCTTGGCATATCGGAATGCGAACGCATGCGCGTCGCCAAGGGCGGCAAAGCCCTCGACAGTCAGATCGAAGCCTTTGCGCGCGTGAATGACAAACCGGTGATCGGCCTCGAGACCATCAAGAACCAATTACAGGCAATGGCGGCGATCCCGGATGCCGAGCAGGTGGCGCTGCTGCGCATGTCGCTGGCTTTTGCCGACCGCCGCAACGACAGCTTCGAAACCCTGATCGAAGCCTACCTGAATCGTGAGCTCGGTCTCGTTCTGGAACTCTCCTCGGCAATGGCGAAGATAGCAGGCATCGAGATCGGCAAGGGTCTCGAAACCTTCAAGCGCGAGCTGATCGACAAGCGCAACCGCACGATGTTCGATGCCAGTCTGCCATTGGTCGAGCGCGGCGGGGCGTTCATTGCGGTTGGTGCAGCGCACCTTATTGGCAAAACCGGCCTGGTTGCATTGTATCGTGAAGCGGGTTTCACTGTGACCGCGGTCGATTGACCGCTGCATCGGTCAACCGCCTGCGAGGAACCATGCCCGCAACAGCTCTTATCGTCGGTGCCGGCAAGGGCATCAGCGCCTCGTTCGCCCGTGCCCTGCATCGCGAAGGCTACAGCGTCGTCCTCGCCGCCCGCGATACCGCCAAGCTGGCAGAACTCAGGAACGAAATTGGCGCGGCGGCGATCACCTGCGATGCGACTAGCAGCAGTGACGTCGACAAGCTCTTCGCTGAGTTGGACACCGATCACGGCGACCTCGACGTCGTGCTCTACAACGCCAGCGCCCGGGCGCCGGGGCCGATTACCAACATCGATCCCGCAGCTGCCGCAAGCGCCATCGATATCACGGCGCTCGGCGGTTTCCATGTCGGCCAGCAGGCAGCCAAGCGAATGCTGGCGCGCGGCCGGGGCACGATCCTGTTCACCGGCGCCTCGGCCAGCGTCAAGGGCTATCCGAAATCCGCGATCTTCGCGATGGGCAAGTTCGCGTTGCGCGGCCTTGCCCAGTCGATGGCTCGCGAACTTGCACCGCAAGGTGTCCACGTCGCCCATTTTGTGATCGATGGCGGCGTGCGCCACACCCGCCCCGAGCGGGTCGAGGGTCCAGGTGATATACCTGACAAATGGCTCGATCCCGACGCGATTGCCGAGACCTACATGAATGTTGTCAAGCAGCCCCGCTCGGCCTGGACCTGGGAGGTCGAGTTGCGCCCATGGGTCGAGAATTTCTGAGCTGAAAAGTCGGGTCCAAATTGCCAGCAAACCTCAAAAACAACTGATTAGTCGGCTGATATCAGTCGGATAGATCGACATTGATCTTGCTGGATGCACTGCGATCGACGTAACTTGCCAGCCGTGCGGTAACGAACCTGCACCAGACAGGCCAATCAACTGGTTCTTGTCCGGCCATTACCAAGAAACCGTTGCTCGCACGCGTCAGAAGGGAGAAAATCTTGAAAAAACTAGGCTTTATAGCGGCCGCTACCGCCGCAATCCTGGTCGCCGCACCGGTCCAAGCGCAAACCAACATCAAGGTCCAGGCCAGCTCCAAGGCAGGCGACTGGGCGCACCGCTTTATGACCGACAACTGGGCACCTAAGCTCAAGGAGATGACCTTCGGCAAGCTGTCAATCGAGGTTTTGCCGACCAAGGCCGTCGTCCCGCACCGCGAAACCATCGACGCCGTGGCTAACGGCATTCTCGATGGTGATCTCAACGCCGTTTCTTATTTTGCCGGCCGCGATCCGGCCTTCGCGATCATCGGCGATCTCATTGCCGGCTATGACACCGTCGATCAGGTCCGCACTTTCTGCATGCACGGCGGCGGCAAGGAAATCCTTCAGAAGCTGTACGACAAGTACACGAAGGGCAAGGTCATGGTCATCGGCTGCGGCCCCTACGCCAAGGAAGCCCTGGTTTCCAAGGCCAAGGTCACGACCGTTGACGGCTTGAAGGGCGTCAAGATCCGTTCGCCTGAAGGTCTTGCCGCAGAAGTCTTCAAGCGCGTCGGTGCCGCACCCGTGTCGCTGCCGTTCTCCGAAGTCTACACCGCGCTCGAAAAGGGCTTGATCGACGCCGCCGACGCGTCGGCCTTCGTCAACAACGAAGCCCACGGAATGCACAAGATCGCGAAATTCCCGATCTACCCGGGCATCCACTCGATGGCCGTGCTGCAGTTCATCATGAACAAGCGCAAGTGGGATTCGCTTGGCAAGGACGGCCAGACCGCCCTGCAGGTCTGGTATTCGGCAGCTTATGATGCGATGCGCCGTGAAGCCGATCTACAGGACCGTGAAATCGCCGAGAAATACGGCAAGCCCGGCAGCGACGTCACCGTCATCGACTGGGCCCAGCAGGAACGCGACAAGTTCCGCCAGATCTCGGTCCAAGCCTGGGAGGACTTCGCCAAGAAGACCCCGCTCGCCAAGGAAGCACTCGACGCTCACATCGCCTTCATGAAAAAGACGGGCATGCTGGATTAGTCAGCTTCGCAATGTCGAACGCTAAATTCAGCCGCGCCAACGCATTGGCGCGGCTGCCTGTTTATCTGGAATTCCCCAAAGTTATTTAATGAGGCCGCTTATGGTTGCCGTTATCGAAAGCCCTGCGGAGGTTGTCGAGCGCGAAGGCACTGCCGTTGCCCGCAGTGTCGATCATGTAAGCCGCTTCCTCGGCCTGTCCGTTGGCAACCTCTACCTGATCTGCGCCTTCGTTACGCTCTACGAAGTCATCGCACGCTACATCTTCAACGCGCCGACGCAGTGGGCCTTCGAAGTCGTCATGACGCTCTGTGCCTGCGCCTGGATGCTGTCGGCCGGCTACGTCACTTTGCAAAAGCGCCACATCGGCATCACCGTCTTCTATCTCATGGCAAGCGATCGGGTGCGCTGGTGGCTCGACCTATTCGCCATGCTGGTCGGCGTGTTCGCACTCTACATGATGGTTGCCGACACGCTGGTCCGGGCGCTCGAATCGATTGATCTCGTCGAGCGCGGCGGCACGGGTTGGAATTCACCGCAGCCGATGATCCTCAAGACGATCCTGGTCGTCGGTCTCTTCCTCTATCTGATCCAGCTGCTGATGAATTTGTCGCGGCATTTCCAGAGCCGCATGATCGAGTTCATCGTCCTTTCTGTCACGGCCCTGATCGTCCTGCGTTACGGCATTCAGATCGGCCATCACTACCTCGGCGAGTTGAGCCTCCTCGGCCAGATCGACAAGTCGATCCTGGCTCTAGGCGAGCGCACGCTGAACCTCAACGATAGCATCGATGTTCGGAGCTACGGCATCGGCGTCGTCTCTCTTGGCATCGTCGCGGCCCTCCTCGTGCTGATGATGACCGGCATGCCACTTGGCATCGTCACGCTGATCATCTCCGTCGTCTGTGCGTTCCTGTTCTTTGGCACCAACGGTCTCTACCTAGTTTCGGTCAACGCCTTCGATCTTCTCGAGAAATATCCGCTGGTCGCCGTGCCGCTGTTCGTTCTGATGGCGACCATCCTGGAGAAGGCGGGCATTGCCGAAGACCTGTTCGATGCGATGTCGATTTTTGCCGGCAACCTCAGAGGCGGCGTTGCCTTGCAGACGACGATTGTCGCGGTGATTCTGGCGGCGATGTCCGGCGTGATGGGCGGCGAGATCGTGATGCTCGGCCTCGTCGCGCTGCCGCAGCTGCTCCGTCTCAAGTACGATCGCCGCCTTTCGATCGGCCTGATCTGCGCGGCAGGCGCGCTTGCAACCTTGATCCCGCCGTCGATCGTGATGATCGTCTACGGCCTGAGCGCCAACGTCGGCATTGGCGATCTCTTCGCTGCCGGCTTTGTTCCGGGCATCATGCTGGCAACCTTCTACGTCTCCTACGTGCTCGTCCGGGTGAACTTGAACCCGAGCATGGCGCCGACGGCCGCCGAGATCGCCGAAATGATGGGCACCGATAAAACCGGCCTCAGTAGGGAACGCTATATCGCCGTCGCCTTGTGCATCTTCCTGATCGCTTTCGTGATGGGTTCGATCTATGCGGGCATCGCGTCGGTGACCGAGGCTGCTGGTGTCGGCGTGTTCGGTGCCATCATCGTCGCGGCCGTGCGCCACCGCTTCCGGTTCGAACTGCTGCGCGACTCGCTTGCCAATACCATGGGTGTCGTCGGCACCATCATTTGGCTGATCATCGGGGCGGTGGCGTTCACCGGCCTCTACAACCTGGTCGGCGGTGCTGCTTTCATGCGCTCGCTATTTGCCGACCTCGGTCTGCCGCCGCTTGGCATCGTGTTCGTGATGATGGCCATCCTGGTGGTGCTCGGCACCTTCATGGAGTGGATCGCAATCATTTTCATCACGGTGCCGGTGTTTGCGCCGGTCGTCCGTGACATGGGCCCCGAGCTTGGCATGGAGCCTTCCTGGGCGGCCGTCTGGTTCGGCATCCTGTTCGTCATGAACATCCAGATCTACTTCCTGTCACCGCCATTCGGACCGGCCTGCTTCTGGCTCAAATCCGTGGCGCCCAAGGACATCACGCTGCAGGAAATCTTTGTTTCCGTGTTGCCGTTCATCGTGCTGCAGATCATCGGCATGTTGCTCGTGATGTTCTTCCCGCAGATCGCGCTGTGGCTGCCGCAGGCACTGAACCCGGCATAGGCGAAATACTTAACCCAGGGCATCACCCCATGCTGCGGGGTGATACCAGGTGGAGACGAACATGGTCGAAGAAGAAGATCGCAACCTGCCCGGCTACTATGGTGTCTGGCCGACGTTGTTCGGCATCGCCCTCGGCGCTGCGATAACGGTCTTTATGTTCGCCCTTGCCGATGGCTTTACGGGGTAGCGGTTCAATCCGCCACTCCCGCATAGGGGATATTGCGCCCGCCGTAGCGCCGGACACGCAGGTTGGCCTGCTCGCCGTGGCCGGCAAAACCTTCCAAGGCGCAGAGCCTCGAACAATACTCCCCGACCATGGTTGACGCCTCGTCGGTCAGAACGCGCTGATAGGTGTGCGTTTTGATGAACTTGCCGACCCACAGTCCACCGGTGTAGCGGCCCGCCTTTTGCGTCGGTAGCGTGTGGTTCGTGCCGATCACCTTGTCGCCATAGGAAACGTTGGTGCGCGGCCCGAGGAACAGCGCGCCGTAGCCCGTCATGTGTTCGAGGAACCAGTCGTCACGGTCGGTCATGACCTGGACGTGTTCGGAGCACACATCGTTGGCGACGGCCAGCATCTCATCGTAGCCGTCGCACACGATCACCTCGCCGTAGTCGGCCCATGACTGTTTGGCGATCTCGGCCGTTGGCAGGATCGTGAGCAGGCGCTCGATCTCCGCCATCGTATCACGCGCGAGCTTTTCCGAGTTGGTGATCAGCACGGCCGGCGAGGTCGGTCCGTGTTCAGCCTGGCCGAGAAGGTCCGTCGCGCACATCTCGGCATCGACGGTCTCATCGGCGATCACCAGCGTTTCGGTCGGCCCCGCGAACAGGTCGATGCCGACGCGGCCGTAGAGCTGGCGTTTGGCTTCGGCAACGAACGCGTTGCCGGGCCCGACCAGCATGTGTACCGGCTCGATCGACTGGGTACCGAGCGCCATGGCACCGACCGCCTGTATGCCGCCGAGGCAGTAGATCTCGTCGGCACCGGCAAGATGCTGAGCGGCGACGATGGCGGGTGCCGGATTGCCCTGGTAGGGCGGAGCAGCCGTGATGATCCGCGGTACGCCGGCGACCTTTGCCGTTGCCACCGACATGTGTACCGAGGCGATGATCGGATACTTGCCGCCGGGCACATAACAGCCGACCGATTGCACGGGGATGTTCTTATGGCCAAGGATGACGCCCGGCAGGGTCTCCACCTCGAGATCCCTGAGGCAGGCCTTCTGATGCTCGGCAAAGCCGCGCACCTGGTCCTGGGCGAACTTGATGTCATCGAGGTCGCGCTCGGCAACCTGGGCCAGGCAGTCGGCGATCTCCTGGTCTGTCAGCCGGAAGTCCTCTCGTTTGTAGTTGTCGAACTTCGCCGAGAGTTCGCGCACCGCCTCGTCGCCGCGCTTTTCGATGTCGGCGAGGATACCTTCAACGATGTCGCGTACTTTTGCTTCGTCGGCTGCGCGAATATCGGCGTCCTTGCCGCGTTTGAGATACTGGACCACGTGTCCTCCCCGAATGATCGTCTTGAATGGCACTCAAGCCCCTCGACAAAGCGCGAGTGTTGTGGCCTTAAGCGATGAACAAACTGCCTGATCGCTTGGGCAGCATCAAGTATCGGACGTGCCATGAATCAGATCCGCGACGCTGAAGCCCTTTTAGCCGGCCTGCGCCCTTCGGCCAGGAATTCGCCGGTGAGCGGCATCGTCGAGGTGTTCAACTACGGCCGCACGCGCGAAGGCCTGATCCCGCTATGGGCCGGCGAGGGTGATACGCCGACCCCGCCGATCATTTCCGATGCCGCCGTCAAAAGCCTGGCTGACGGCGAAACGTTCTACACCTACCAGCTTGGCATTCCGCCGCTGCGTGAGGCGCTGGCGCGCTATTTCGAAGGCCTCTACCGCGTCCCCTTCGAGGCCGACGAATTCTACGTAACCTGCGGCGGTATGCAGGCGATCCAGATCGCCATGCAACTCACGCTCGATGCAGATGACGAGGTCGTCGTCCTGTCGCCCGCCTGGCCGAATTTCGCTGGGGCGGCAATGATTCAGTCGGCCATCATCAGATATGTCGCCCTAGACTATGGCACTGGCGGCTGGACCCTCGACCTCGACAAGCTCTTCGATGCCTGCGGGCCGAAGACCAAGGCGCTGGTCATCAATTCACCGGCCAATCCATCGGGCTGGACGGCGAGCGAAGCAGAGCTGCGCACAATCCTCGACTTTGCCCGCCAACGCGGCCTCTGGATCATCGCCGATGAAATCTACGGCCGGTTCTATTTCGCTAATGGCACCGGCCCGGGCAGCGTTGCGCCGAGCTTCCAGACCATGCGTGAGGCCCACGACCGCATCCTGTTCGCGCAGACATTCTCGAAGAACTGGGCGATGACCGGCTGGCGGATCGGCTGGCTGCAGGGCCCGAAGGAATTGGGCCAGATCGTCGAGAACCACATCCAGTACAACACGTCCGGCGTAGCAGCCTTCATGCAGCGTGCCGCCATCTCAGCCATCGAGAATGCCGAAGATTTCGCCCGCGGCGAGATCGAGCGGGCACGCGTTGGCCGCGAGATCGTTGCCCGCACGCTCGCCGCTCATGACAACATCCATTTCGCCAAACCCGATGGCGCCTTCTATGCCTTCTTCGCGATTGCCGGCCACGACGATTCGATGGCAACAGCGATGCGCCTGGTCGACGAGGCCAACATAGGTCTCGCCCCCGGCATGGCGTTCGGGCCGGGTGCTGAAAGCTTCTATCGGGTTTGCTATTTGCGCTCCGCCGACGCGCTCGAAGAAGCGATGCGCCGGCTCGGCAACTGGCTCGAAAAGCAGAATGCATGACGGCAGAGGTGCGCTCAGAACCGGCCTTGCCGACGGATGCCGCTAACGGCCCCGGCGGCCCGTTCTTCGTATCGTTGATCGCGCTCGCCTTCACCATGAATGCGCTCGGTCGCGGCGTGACGGAGAGCTTCGCCGTGTTCCTGCTGCCCGTTGAAGCCGAACTCGGCGCTACGCGCTCCGAAATCGCGGCAACCTACTCCATTTACATGATCGTCCACGGCCTGGCGGCACCGGTTGCCGGACAACTTGTCGACCGGCTCGGTGTCCGCGTCACTTACATGACCGGCCTCGTCCTCCTCGCCTGTGCCAATGTGCTGGCCGGCTTCGCCGATCAGATTTGGCACTACTACCTGACCATGGGCGCACTGAGCGGCATGGGTGCCGCCTGCCTCGGCATGGTCGTTGCCTCGGCGTTGCTCAGCCGCTGGTTCACCCGTGGCCTCGGCCTGATGATGGCGATGCCGCATGCAGCAGTTGGCGCCGGCATGCTGATCTTCCCGCTCGTCACACAGCTGCTGCTCGACCACTACACCTGGCGCGAAACGCACTGGATCATCGGCTACGGCGTTGCCTGGCTGCTCCTGCTCGTGCTTTTCCTGCCGGTCGGTCGCATGTCACGCGGCTCGCGCGAATGGCGCCGTGATTTGCGCCGCAGTAAGGCACACGGCGTGCAGGTCTGGACGGCATCCAAGGCCGTGCGCACACCGGCCTTCTGGGCCTTGTTCGGGCTCTATTTCTTCACCTCCGCTGCCGCCTACGCGATCCTGCCCCACTCGGTTGCCTTTCTCGTCGAGCAAGGCTTCGACAAGGTGCTGGCGACCGGTGCATTCGGCATGACGGGCGCGCTTTCCGTCGCAGGCATACTGTTCATGGGCTGGTATTCCGATCGTGCCGGCCGGCTTGGTGCGGTGACGTTGTCGAAGGTTCTCACGCTCTCAGGCATCTTCTCGCTGATCGCGATCAATTGGTATCCCAGCTGGATCCTGATCTACGGCTTCGTACTCGGCTTCGGCCTGATGCAGGGCGCCCGCGGCCCGATCATCGCAGCCCTGGTCTCGATCCTGTTCCGCGGCGGCTCGGTCGGTGCGATCTACGGTACGCTGTCGCTGGCCTTCGGTCTCGGCGCTGGCTTGGCGTCCTGGATCTCGGGCGCACTCTATGACGCGACCGGCACCTATCTGGCATCTTTCATCTTTGCCGCCGTCGCCTCGGCCGCCGGCCTGGCCACCTACTGGATCTCAGCCAGCCTGCGCGCCGAGCGGCCGGTTGCAGCGGTTTGACGAGTGCGCCCAACGCCGGTGGTGGCACGAATTTTACAAATCAGCCGAAGCCGGCCGGTTGCGCTTCTTGTGGAACGTGGAATAGGCCATGAATGCCCAGCGCAACAGTGGGTTGGGGAAGTATACCCGGGCCTCGGGGTAACGGATCAAGCTGCCACCGTACTCGAGCTTGTAGAACGTTGTCGATTTTCTCAGTTCGCCCTCGACTGACTTCAAAGAAAGAATGCTTTCTGCCATTTCGGGATCCACGCCACCGAAATCGAAGTACCGGTAACCGGCTGACTTCGCCCATTTGATGCATTCCCAATGCAGCAAATCATTGGGTGAATACTTCGAAAATGAACCATTCCAACCGATTTTCCAGACGAGGGCCCGCTCCCTGAACCCGACCATCAAGCACATGCTGACTTTCTCCTCGTCTTTGCGCATGAAGAATAGTTTGAGCATTCCGGCCGGATGATAGAGCTGCCATAGATGCTGCAGTATTTCCACGGATTCGGGGTTGGCGGCGACCCCTTGCCGCACGCAGGTTTGGCACATGAGATCGAATGCGGTCTGCAAATCTGCTTCGCCACCTTCGATAAACTCCAGGCCAACTTCGGCGCTGCGGCGCGCGTTGCGACGAACATTCCGCCGACGGTGGGGCCGCATGTTATCAAGTATCGCCTCTTCGTCGAGCGATAGGTCAATTATGGTATCTGCTCGTATCATCTTGAGCAGATGGTCATTATTGAGAACGAAGTTGGCAGAATTCAAATGTCTCGACAGCGTCTCCGGGATGAGCGCCGGCTGCACGAGTAAGGCCCGCAGTTTTTCGCGGGCGACCAACCGCTTCAACTCATTTATCACGAGGGGCTGGAGGGCAGGTTCAGCCTGGTCGCACAATGGGCCATGGCTGATGAAGCCGATCTTGCCAACGAGCTTTTTTTTCCGCCACAATATCTGACAGCCACCGATCACGGTATCGTTCTTGGTTAATACGAGGCGAAGCGGTTGCCATCCGCTCAGTTGTTTGGCGCTGGACCACATGCTGGTCTGTACGTGGCGCCCGCCAGGCTGCTGCGCGACAAAAGCATTCCACTCGGCGTCGTGCTCGGCGGTCGACTGCCAGCTCAGGATAATCTCGTCATTATGTTTTAGTTCGCGGATCGGCTTGCGGACGGCATTGTGTCTGCGGGCTTTCTCGGCGTTAGCAATAAAAGGAGCTGAACCCACAAACTGTTCGGTCATCTGGATTTCCATCAACGCATTAAACACTGCAACTAAAGGAGAATTTAGGTCGGTTGATCTGTATGGGGCAAGCCAAATTTTTGTGACTTGGCGCGGCTCGGTCGGCTCATAAATAAGGTTAAGTCGAGTTTGGCGATAGCTTCAGGGGCAAGTTCCAGGGCTGATTGTCAGCTAAGGGAACGTTGGTTGGTTTGACGGATACTTCCGGTAATAGTGAATAGATCGGGCTGGTGAACATGTCGATTTTCGAAGTGGTAATCCTCACCGCCGTCGTTGCTGTTCTGGGATTGGCCTTTATGGGGCTGGCGGGTTTTTCGCCCAGGCGGTTCATGAGCAAGGGTACCCGCTACGATGTCGGGGGCGAATCCCGCGGCAGCCCGGACGTCGGCGGCGGTGATGGCGGCGGCGGTGGTGGCGAGTGAAGCCTACCGATTGACCACCGCGCCCCGTACCCACTTACTCTCGCGCCAATACCACGCAATCCACACGGTCACCCCCAGCCCGACGCCCTCGACCTAGTGGCTCGATAAGTTTTCCATGACAACGATATCGCCCGGCTTGAACGTGGCGTCCAAACAAGCGGCCAACAACGCAATATGAATTACTCTCAGTTGATTGCCAAGAGAGATAGTTTTCGCGCCATGAGCAAGCTCGTGCGGCCGAAATCGCCCAAACACACGGACAAGCTGATCGCCATGGCTGATCAATTGGACCGGGAGGCAGGCGCGCAGTTGCAGCGCAAAGAACAGTAGCTGGGCAGGAAGAACTACTACTCAAAGCTATTTGGCGGAGGTTCCGACGAAATCACGTGCCCTTCCGGCCCCGGCAAACGGGCGGAGCATCCGGCCGGATTGTCTCGAGGCCTCACCCCCACTACGCCAAGACACGCGGTTCCACCCGATCAATCAGTCCGCATCAGTACCTGGGCCTCCGAGCAGATCGCGGCGGAAGTTGCCGTGACGCTGGTGGTAGAACGGGATCGGCGCCGAGATTGGTCCAAGGGGGGCCGCAGCCAGGCGGTCGGTCAGATCCTCGATCACGACGCGGGTAATCGGCGGTAGGTCGAGTTCCTTTGCTTCGCTGATCGAGTACCAGTTGAGCTCGCTCAATTCGTCATCCAGCAGGCCGGTCTCTTCGGCTACCAGACCGGCGTCGACGCAGAAAAAACGCGTGTCATAGCGGCGCGGCCGGCCCGGCGGCGTGATGGCGCGGGCAAACAGGCACAAGCCGCCGAGCAGCGGCGTAAATCCGCGTGCGAAAAAGTCCTGCCAGCCTTCCGCTATACGCTCGTCGGCAGCCCCCTGACCGGTTCGGCGGCCGACGATCAGGCCGGTTTCCTCGAAGGTTTCGCGAACCGCGGCCAGTGCCATCGCGCGGGCCCGGGCAACGCTCGGGTGGCCCTTCATTTCGGCAAGCAACTTGTCGATCTCGCTCTGGGCAAGATCGTCGGCGCTCGGAACATCGCGGTCTGCATCGTCGACACGGCCGCCCGGAAAGACCACTTTGCTCGGCAAAAACACCTGGCCGGGCCGGCGCTTTCCCATCAGGAAACGTGGCTCATCGTCGACGTGATCGACGATTACCAACGTCGCCGCGTCGCGCGGTCGTTCGGATCTGCGTGGGCCGGCCGTCTCATCGGGCCTGTCGGGGCCGGGGCTCATCGTCGCTGCTGCGGTCTATCCGGAATGACCGGTTCGACGCCATGAAAGGAGGCATCGGCCGATAGGGTCATGTCGTCGTGGCTGGTACCGCTGAAGCCGTGCATGCGCAGCGCCCATTGCAGGCCGACGAGTGCACCCTTGATCCGCGGCAGCAGATAGAGGCTGAGAGCAATGGAAAGCGGAATCCAGATGGCAACCTGCACCCAGAATGCCGGGCGCATGGTTTGCTCAACAAACAGGACACCGCCAACCATCAGATGACCGACCACGAACATCGTAAAATAGGCCGGCGCGTCGTCGGCACGATGATGGTGCAGCTCGCAGGAGCAATGCGGGCAAGTTCGGGCGGTCTTGAGAAACCGCCCGTAGAGGTGCCCGATCCCGCAATCAGGGCACCTGAGGGCAGCGCCACGTAGCATGGCGCTGACCACGCTGCGCGCCTCTCGATTGTCCGACGCAACGCTCGAATGTTGAGAAGCTGCGTGTTCGGATCTTTGATCAATGCGAATAGCCATGGCCCATTGGTCGTATCATGGCGAATTCGCGTCAAGCGGCTTAATGGACGCGGCACCTGTGCGCGAGCCCCGGTACGGGCGGGATCGCCCCGAGGGGAGCGCAGGCGACCCGCCGCATTGCGGCGCCCCTCGGAGGCCGGCCGTTAGGCCGAATAGCCGTGAGCGAAAAGACAGATAGATCCATTTCCACGTAAGTCGGAAATGATCTTGGATCAACGTCGCCCGCTGCGATGGCCTCGGCGCGTTCGCTGGTTGCGCCAGCCTTTCGAGAGCGAAACGTGGCCCTTTTTGCCCTCGCTCAGCATTTCAAAGCGCAAAGCGCCGGCAGCCGGCAGCGCTTCGACGAGGCGCACGTCGACGGCATCGCCCAGCCGGTAGGCACGGTTGTGGCGGTCGCCGACCAGGGCGTGCCGGTCCTCGACATAGTGATAATAATCGTCAAGCAGCGAGCCGGCCGGCACGAAACCGTCGGCGCCGGTCTCATCGAGGCGCACGAACAGGCCGGATCGCGTCAGGCCTGAAATGCGTGCTGCAAATTCGGCGCCGACCCGTTCGCTGAGATATCCGGCCACCAGCCGGTCGATCGTTTCGCGTTCGGCAGCCATGGCGCGGCGTTCGGCGATCGAGATGGCCTCGGCGATTTGGGCGAGTTCGCCTGTCTGCTCCGGCGTGATCGCCCCATCACCAAGCTTCAGCCCGCCGATCAGTGCACGGTGGACAAGCAGGTCGGCGTAGCGGCGGATCGGTGACGTGAAATGTGCATAGCGCGAAAGGTTCAGGCCGAAGTGGCCGTAATTCTCCGTCGCGTATTCGGCCTGGGCCTGGGCGCGCAGCACGACCTCGTTGACCAGTTCCGGCACGGGCAATTTCTTGCCGGCGGCGATAATCCTGTTGAAGTGGGATGGCTTGAGTGATCCCGCCGATGCCAGCTTCAGGCCGAGCGTTTCGAGGAAATCGCCGAGACCTTTCAGTTTTTCGCGGCTTGGGCTGTCGTGGACGCGGTAGACGACGGGGGCTTTGGCGCTCTCCAGCACTTCGGCGGCAGCGACGTTGGCCGCGATCATGAACTCCTCGATCAGGCGGTGTGCTTCGAGCCTTTCAGGCACATGAATGGCGGTCACGTTGCCTGCTTCATCGAGGCGCACGCGCCGCTCAGGCAGGTCGAGATCGAGCGGTCCGCGTTGTTCTCGCGCCGTCTTGAGCGCCTGATAAGCCTGCCAGAGGGGTTCGAGGGCAGGCCGCATCAAGTGGGCTGCCCGCTCGCCCGGCTTGCCGTCGAAGGCTGCCTGCGCCTCCTGATAGCTGAGCTTGGCGTGGCTTTTCATCATGGCGCGCTGGAACTCATGACGCTTCTTCGTGCCCGAACGGTCGAACACCATGCGTGCGACCAGGCAGGGGCGATCCTCGCCTTCGCGCAGTGAGCACAGATCGTTGGAAATGCGCTCAGGCAGCATCGGCACAACGCGGTCGGGAAAATAGACAGAGTTGGCGCGCAATTGTGCTTCGCGGTCGAGACGGGTGCCAGGCCGCACGTAAGCTGCAACATCGGCAATCGCGACCGAGACGATCCAGCCGCCGACGTTCGCCGGATCGGGGTCGGGTGCGGCATGCACGGCATCATCGTGATCGCGTGCATCGGCCGGATCAATGGTGATCAGCGGCACGTCGCGCAGGTCGACGCGGCCGTCGAGCGTGGGCGGCGTGAGATCATCGAGTTCGGCGAGCACGGGTTCCGGGAACTCGTCCGGCAGGCCATGAGCATGGACCGCGATCAGGCTCACCTGGCGCTGGTCGTCGGGATTGCCGAGCACGTCCGTCACGCGGGCGGTTGCCGAGCGGTGGCCCTGGCGCACGGTTTCGAAGCGCACGAGATCGCCGTGATCGGCGCCGCCCTCGTCGCTCGGATTCACCGGCCATTCCTTGAGCGCCTTGCGGTCGACGGGCTCGATCACGTTTCTGCGGCCGTCAAGGCGCCGATAGATGCCGAGCAGGCGGCGCTTCTCGCGTGGCAGCCGGCGCATGACGGTTGCTTCGTATAGGGCGCCGGTTTCGGACCGTTCATCGAGGCGGGTGAGGCGGGCGAGAATGCGGTCGCCGGACCCGGGCGGAGTGGCGTCGCTATGGTGCCGTGTACGACCGCCGTCGACTGGTGCCATTCGCGGATCGAGCACGATCGCCCGCGGCTTCGGGCCCTCGTCGAGGTTCCAGGCGAGCGGTTCGGCGATCAGATCGCCGGCAGAATCAAGACCTATGATTTCGAGCACGGTGACCGGCGGCAGGTGGCCCGGCTGGCGGAAATCCTTACGGTTCCCGGCGAGCAGGCCTTCGGCTGCCATTTCGGCCAGGAGATCCTTGAGCCCCCGGCGCTCGGCGCCCTTGATCGAGAAGGCGCGCGCGATCTCGCGCTTGCCAACCTTTTCCGGCGATGCCTCGATGAACTGCAGGATCTCCTGCTTGGTCGGCAGGCGCGCTTCCCCCGGCTTGCCCCTTGCGGGGCTCAAGCGTCTCTTCAAGCGCCTCGCCAAGCTTTGTTCGTCTCCTTCGATTTCATCCGGCTCAATCCGCCGCAGCCGGTTTCTTTTTCTTTGCTGCAGCTTTCTTCTTTGCCGGTGCCTTTTTCTTGGCCGCCGCCTTTTTCGGTGCGGCCTTGGTCGCGGCTTTCTTGGCCGGTGCCTTTTTCTTCGCAGCCGCCTTCTTCTTGGCGGGCGCCTTGGCCGCGCGTTCAGCGATCAATGCCACGGCTTCATCGATCCTTATTTCGGACGGCTCGCGCCCTTTCGGCACGGTCGCGTTGATCTTGCCGTGCTTGACGTAGGGCCCGTAACGTCCATCGAGCACCTGGATCGGGCCGCCCTCGTCGGGGTGCTCGCCGAGATCCTTGAGCACCTTGGCCTGCGGCCGCGAGAAACCGCGTCTGCCGCCGCCGGCAAGCTTTTCGGCGATCAGCGTCACGGCCCGGTTGATGCCGACCTCGAAGACCTCTTCGACGTTTTCGAGGTTGGCATAGGTGCCGTCATGCAAGACGAACGGTCCATAGCGCCCGAGCCCTGCGGTGATCACCTTGCCGGTCTCGGGATGCAGGCCGACCTCGCGCGGCAGCGACAGGAGCTTGAGCGCGTAGGCAAGGTCGACGTCGTCCGCCGAGCGGCCCTTGGGCACCGAGGCACGCCGGGGTTTTTCGCCGTTCTCAGCCTCACCGAGTTGCACATATGGGCCGAAACGGCCGGTACGCAAGGTCACCGGCAGACCCGTTTCGGGATCTTCGCCAAGCAGTTTGCCGTCCGCCGTAACAGCCTCGGTCGGTGCGTCTGGGTCGTGGCTCAGCTGTCGCGTAAAACGGCAGTCCGGATAGTTGGCGCAGCCGATGAAGGCGCCGAACTTGCTCGAGACTTTGAGGCTCAGACGACCGCTGGCGCAGGCCGGGCAGGCGCGCGGATCGCTGCCGTCTTCCTTGGCCGGGAAAACGTGTGGTCCGAGGATCTCGTTGAGGGCTTCGAGGACGTCCGAAACGCGCAGTTCCTTGGTCTCGTCGATAGCCGCGGTGAAGTTGCGCCAGAATTCGGCGAGCACCTGCTGCCAGTCGAGCTTGCCGTCGGAGATCAGGTCGAGCTGTTCCTCGAGGGCGGCGGTGAAATCATACTCGACGTAGCGCGTGAAGAAGCTTGCCAGGAAGGCCGTCACCAGGCGGCCCTTGTCTTCGGGCACCAGACGCCGCTTCTCGATGCGCACGTAATCGCGGTCCTGCAGCACCGCCATGGTAGAAGCATAGGTCGAGGGCCGGCCGATGCCGAGTTCTTCCATCTTCTTGACCAGCGTCGCCTCCGAATAGCGCGGCGGCGGTTCGGTGAAGTGCTGGTTGGCCTCGATCGCCTTGTCCTTGAGCGCCTCGACCTGGCTGAGCGGCGGGAGGCGGCGTGCGTTCTCGTCCTCCTGGTCGTCGCGGCCTTCCTCGTAAAGCGTCATGAAACCATCGAACACGAGGACGGAGCCGGTGGCGCGCAGTCCGTAAGCCTTGCCGTCATGGCCCTTGACCTGGATGTCGGCGGTGGTCTGCTCGAGTTCGGCGGATGCCATCTGGCTTGCCACGGCGCGCTTCCAGATCAGTTCGTAGAGCCCGAGTTGGGCCTTGTCGAGCGCACTCGCAACATCCTTCGGGCGGCGCGAGAAATCGGTCGGGCGGACGGCTTCGTGCGCTTCCTGGGCGTTCTTTGCCTTGGTCTTGTACTCGCGCACGAACGGCGGCAGGTAGCGTTTCGAAAAGTCACTCTCGACCAGCTTGCGGATCTCGGCGACGGCCTCGGGAATGATCTGGACGCCGTCGGTTCGCATGTACGTGATCAGGCCGACGGTCTCGCCGTTGATGTCGACGCCTTCATAGAGGCGTTGGGCGATCTGCATCGTCTGGCGCGCCGAAAAGCCGAGCTTGCGCGATGCTTCCTGCTGCAATGTCGAGGTGGTGAAGGGGGCTGCCGGATTGCGCCGTACGGCCTTCTTTTCGACGTTGGCGACGGTGAAAGTGCCGCCGGTGATGGCAGCCTTGATGGCGTTGGCCGAAGCGCCGTCCTTGATGTCGTGGCGCTTGAGTGTGGTGCCGTCGATCGCCACCACTCTGGCACGCACCTCGTCGCCTGACGACTTGGCAAGCAGCGCCTGGATCGACCAGTACTCCTGCGTCTTGAAGGCCTCGATCTCGGCCTCGCGGTCACAGATCAATCGGAGCGCCACCGACTGGACGCGGCCGGCACTGCGTGCACCCGGCAGCTTGCGCCAGAGCACCGGCGACAGCGTGAAGCCGACCAGATAATCGAGCGCGCGGCGGGCGAGGTAGGCCTCGACCAGCGGCCGGTCGATCTGGCGCGGGTGTTTCAGGGCCTCGAGCACGGCCGGCTTGGTGACGGCGTTGAACGTCACGCGTTCGACGGGCGTGTCTTTCTTTAGCGCCTTGCGCTGGGCAAGCACCTCGATCAGGTGCCAGGAAATCGCCTCGCCTTCGCGATCGGGGTCCGTCGCGAGGATCAGCTTGTCGGCTGATTTGACCGCACTAGCGATCTCCTTGACCACCTTCTGGGCGCGCTGGTCGACATCCCAGTGCATCGCGAACTTGTTGTCGGGCTCGACGGAGCCGTCCTTGGACGGCAGATCTCGGATGTGGCCGTAGGAGGCGATAACCTTGTAGCCCGGCCCCAGATATTTGTTGATCGCTTTGGCCTTGGCGGCCGATTCGACGATTAGAACGTTCATGTGACCTTTGTCTGACTGTCCGCCCGGGCCGGATCAGCGCCTGTTCGGCAATGTTGCCGCTCGTACATGTGGCCCGGTTCGTTAAGGCTGCGGGAAAATGTGGGAAGCGTCGGTCGGTGTCAAACATCTAACGCCAGAATGCGAAAAATATGGAATTCTCCTAAATATGCAAATTAGTGAGACGATCAAACAAATCATATGCTATTATAGCAAAGAATTGCCCCTAAAGATTGCCCTCCCTGACCACCTATCGATTGTCCAGGTGGCGCAACCAGAGGTGTCTGGATGGCCAAAGATCTGCCTAAACAACTGACGACGATAGACTTTTCGAATGGTCGCCGACGTCAAGGTGGCGCCAGCGCGCCACAGTTACCGCGACATGAGGTCCTCTCCTACATCCACGATATGTGTACCGCCTTGTCATATCTGGCAAGCACAAAGCACTGCGACGGGCTGTCGGAACTGCTGCTGATGGCTGCCGAAGAGGCCGAGCGCGAGGGGGTCGATAACGTCACTCATTTCCCCTCGCGCAGCGAGACCAAATGAGCGCCGTGGTGGTCGAGCCGACCGGCAAGCGAGAGTTCGAGGAGTGCGATCTGGACATTCTGGGCATCGAGACCGGTTGCACGCAGCAGGTCATCGATGTGGACCGGGGCAGGGCCGAGCGCCCGGGCGACAGCATCGCGCGCTGATTGATCGAGATCCGCGTCGCTCTGCAATGTCATATCATCCGGCACCGTATCGCCGCTCTCATTGCCGCCAACGAAGTCATCCGGCCGGCTCGGCGGCGCGGGCATTTCCAGCATTGGCCGGATCACGTCGAGCACGTCGTGGGCGGATGTGATCATCGTTGCTCCTGACTTGATCAGCCGATTGGTCCCCTCGGCCCGAGGATCGAGCGGATGGCCCGGCACCGCGAAAACCTCGCGTCCCTGCTCGTTGGCAAACCGTGCCGTGGTCAGCGTGCCGGAGCGGCTTGCCGCTTCGACGACCACGACGCCGTAGGAAATGCCAGAAATGATACGGTTGCGGCGCGGGAAATCCTTGCCGCGCGGTCTGAAGCCCGGCGGCTGTTCCGAGACCAGGCAACCGGCAAGCCCGATGCGCGCGTGGAGATCGGCGTGTTCTGGCGGGTATATATTGTCGATGCCACCGGCCAGCACGGCAATCGTGCCGGTCTCGACGGCGGCCTCGTGTGCCGCCCCGTCGATGCCGCGGGCCAACCCGGAGGCGATCACGAAGCCCGCCTCGCCAAGTTCGTGCGCGATCCGGCGCGTGAGCGCGTGGCCGGCGGCCGAGCAGTTGCGCGATCCGACCATGGCGATCGTCGGCTGATTGAGCAGTTCGCTCCGTCCGGTCACGTAGATCATTGGTGGCGGATGGTCGAGACTTGCCAGTGGCCGCGGAAAGCCCGGCTCGATAGTGAAGACCGGTCGGGCGGCAATCGCCTCGGCAGCGGCGAGTTCGCGTTCACCGAGCTCCCTGGGACAAATCCGGATGGTCCGGCGGGCACCGCCGCGCCGGGCGAGATCAGGCAGTGCCTCGAGCGCCTCAGTGGCGCCACCGAACCGGTTGACCAGTTGGCGGAAAGTGACGGGCCCCACGTTTTCTGAGCGTATCAGGCGCAGGCAGGCCAGCCGTTCTTCCTCGCCGAGCGGTGCGACCGGCAAGGGTGCGGCTTGAAAGAGGTCGCCTGTCACTGAGCCCGTTCCCCTTACGTGTGGCCAACGCCGCCGTCATTCTTCGCCTCCTGGCGGCCAATGCGCGGTTCGCTACCGGCAATCAGGCGCTCGATATTGGGCCGGTGCTTGATGATCAGCAGGATGCTCATCGCGGCGGCCAGGCCCGCCGCCATTGCCGGACTTGTCAGAAACGCTGCCAGGGGGGCTGCGAGACTTGAGATCAGGGCAGACAGCGATGAGTAGCGCGTGATGAGAGCCATCGCGAGCCAGACACCGCAGAAGATCAGCGCTACGGGCCACATCACGCCAAGCAGTACGCCGATGTAGGTCGCAACGCCCTTGCCGCCCTTGAAGCCGAGCCAAACCGGGAAGACATGGCCGAGAAAGGCTGCAAGTCCGGCGGCATAGGCAGCCGGTGCAAGCATCTGGGCGCGCGGAGCGTTCGATAAATCACCGCCCTCGCCCAGAAAGGCCGAAGCGACCAGCGGACCCAGCACGGTTGCAGCCGTACCTTTCAGAATATCGAACAGCAAGGTGGCGGCTGCAACTGCCTTGTTGCCGGTGCGCAGTACGTTGGTCGCACCGATGTTACCGGACCCAATGCTGCGAATATCACCGAGGCCGGCCATCCGTGCCAGCAGCAGGCCGAAGGGAATCGAGCCGATCAGGTAACCGACGGCGATGGCTGGTAGGACGAGAGACATGCAGGCTCAGGGCATCGCGTTCGGTTTGGGGCGTTCAGTGTAGATTGTCGTCAGTCGGAGCGTAACTGTAGACCGTGCGGCCCGCAACCAGGGTTCTGAGTACCCGGCCCTGCATCTTGCTTTCATCGAAGGGTGAGTTCTTCGAGCGCGAGCTCAAATCATCGCGATTGACTACCCAGGGTGCTGCGGCATCGACGACGATCAGGTCGGCCGGTGCACCCGGTTTGAGTTGCCCGCACTCGAGACCCAGCAGTTCGGCGGGCCGGCTGGTCATGGCTCTGAGCAGCAGCTTGAGGTCGACGTCGCCGCTGTAGTGCAGCCTGAGTGCCGCTGCCAACATGGTCTCGAGCCCGACCGCACCGTCGGCTGCTTCGGCGAACGGCCGGCGTTTGGTGTCGGCGTCTTGCGGGTCATGGCTCGAGACGATCACGTCAACATCGCCGTTCTGTATGGCACGGGCAAGACCGGCCCGGTCGTCCTCGGTCCTGAGCGGCGGGCGGACCTTGTAGAACGTGCGATAGGGAACGACGTCGTTTTCATTGAGCGTTAGATGATTTATCGCGACGCCGCAGGTCACGTTGAGGCCCTTGGCGCGCGCCTGGCGGATGGCGTCAATGCTTTCAGGACACGAGATCGTCGGCGCGTGATAGCGCGCACCGGTCAGTTCGACGAGCCGCAGGTCGCGATCGAGGATCACGTTCTCGGCGACCTTGCTGACGCCTGAGAGCCCGAGGCGCGTGGCGAGTTCACCGGCGTTCATGCTGGCGTTGCCGGCGAGATAGGCATCCTCGGCAAAATGCGCGATTAGCGCGTCGAAATCGCGTGAATACTGCAATACTTGGTGCATCACGCGCGAATTCATCACCGAGTGCTTGCCGTTCGAGAAGGCGACCGCGCCGGCCCGCTTCAGGAGGCCGATCTCGGTCAATTCGCTGCCTTCGAGGCCGCGGGTCATGGCGGCCATCGGATGGATGTGGACGATGGCGGTGTCGCGGGCGCGGCGCTGAATGAAGTCGACCAGCGCAACCTGGTCAATCACCGGTTTGGTATCCGGCATCACGATCATGGTCGTCACACCGCCGGCAGCGGCCGCCCGGCTTGCGGTGTGCAGCGTCTCACGGTGCTCGGCACCCGGTTCGCCGGTGAACACCTGCATGTCGACGAGGCCTGGTGCCAGAATGTGCCCCTGGCAGTCGACCACCTCGAAGCCGGCAGGAGCATTGCGCCTGAAGCTGGTGCCGACGTCGACTATCTTGCCGTCCTCGATCAGTAAACCGCCGGGCTCGTCGCGCCCGGAAGCCGGATCGATGACACGCGCGTTGATCAGCACGGTCGGTTTATGTGCGAGCGAAAGATCGCCGGGTCGGGCAAATTGCGGCATTACATCCTCGCGCTCTGGCTCGCGTGCTGGCCGTTGCGGGCCCGGTCGCCGGCGCGTGCAACCGATGCGAGCACCGCCATGCGGATCGCAACGCCCATCTCGACCTGTTCCTGAATGACGCTGCGCGAATGATCGGCGACCGTCGAGGCGATTTCGACACCCCGGTTCATCGGGCCCGGATGCATGATCAGCGCATCGGGTTTGGCGAGACGAAGCTTTTCCTGGTCGAGACCAAAGAAATGGAAGAACTCACGTTGCGAGGGTACGAACGAGCCGTCCATGCGCTCGCTCTGCAGGCGCAGCATCATGACGATATCGGCGTCCTTGACGCCGGCCCGCATGTCGGTGAAGGCGGTGACGCCGAGGCGGTCGGGGGCCGACGGCATCAGGGTTGATGGCGCGACGATGCGCACGTTGGCGCCGAGGGCGTTGAGCACGTCGATGTTCGAGCGCGCCACACGCGAGTGCTTGATGTCACCGCAGATGGTCACGGTAAGACCGGCGACGCGGCCCTTTTCACGCTTGATCGTCAGAGCATCGAGCAACGCCTGGGTCGGATGCTGGTGGGCACCGTCGCCGGCATTGACCACGGCACAGTCGACCTTCTCGGACAGCAACTGCACGGCGCCGGCTGCATGATGGCGCACGACGATGATGTCGGGGCGCATCGCGTTAAGCGTCATGGCCGTGTCGATCAACGTCTCGCCCTTTTGTACCGACGACGTTGAAACGTTCATGTTGAGTACATCGGCGCCGAGCCGCTTTGCGGCCAGTTCGAATGACGACTGGGTTCGGGTCGATGCTTCGAAGAACAGGTTGATGAGGGTCTTTTCCGCGAGGTACTGGGCGTGACGGCCGCGCCGGCGACTGATCTCGGCGGCCTGGTCGGCGGCATCGATAAGGGAATGGATTTCCGGTGCCGTCAGCCCCTCGCAGGTCAGCAGGTGGCGTTCGGCAAATGCGTCTTCCGCATCTGATAGAAACTCGCTCATTAAAGGCCGCTTAATAGGCGCAAGTTGCGCCGGCTGCAAGCACGATCACCGCTTCTGCCACAGCTGATCGGATTTGGCTTAACGCGGCGAACGGGACGGCTCTTGTGGACCTTCGCAATCAGTTCCGCATGCGGTCCAGCGCACCTTGTAAAATGAGGCCTGCTGCCATCTTGTCGATCACTTTGGCACGTCGCTTTCGGCTCTGGTCGGCGTCGAGCAGCACGCGCTCGGCCGCCTGGGTGGTGAGGCGCTCATCCCAGAGCAGGATCGGCAGGGCCGAGAGTTTGTTGAGGTTGCGGGCAAAAGCGCGCGTTGCCTGGGCGCGCGGGCCCTCTGTGCCGTCGAGATTGACCGGCAGACCGAGCACGAAGCCGCCAATTCCGTGCTCATCTGCGATCTCGAGCAGCCGGGCCGCATCGAGCGTGAACTTTCGGCGGCGGATGGTCTCGAGCGGGCTGGCAATCGTGCGAGTCACGTCGGATAGGGCCAGGCCGATGGTCTTGGTGCCGAGGTCGAGCCCGATCACGCGGACGTCAGCCGCGAGCATGGCGGCAAAGGTATCGATATCCTCGAAGGTCCGGCCCGCTTGCGCTTCGTCCGTCATTACTGGATGTCCTTTGCTACTGTCCGGGCAGATTATGCACGGCCGGAGCCACAACCACTGTCGTCATCCCCACGCAGGTGGGGACCCAAGCGGTTCTCCAATTTCTCTGTGCCGGCGGGTGGTCGCTTGGGTTCCCGCCTACCCGGGAATGACGGAGTGTGGGGGTAGTCCAGCGTGTCCCGCATTCGCCCGAATGTAGAATCGTCGATTGCCTTGAGGAACATTTTACAGCAGTGGATGGCCTTTGAGCCCCGCCCTCGCTTGCACCCTTTGCCAGGTTCGGTAGGTTCTGTCCGGACGACACTTCTTCCAAGACACCGAGGGACGACGACATGAAGATCACCTGGTACGGGCATTCCACCTTCCGCATCGAAACCGGCGCGAGCGTCATCATGATCGATCCGTTCCTCAAAGGTAACCCGTCGTTCAATGGTGCAGGCCTCAGTTTCGATGACGCAATCCGCGGCGTCACCCATGTCGGCCTGACGCACGGCCACGATGATCACATCGCCGATGCCGCCGAGGTCTGCAAAACCAATGGTGCAACGCTTTTTGCCACCTATGAGTTGGCACTTCACATCGGTGCGGAAAAGTTCGAGCCGATGAATACCGGCGGCACCGTTGCCTCCGATGACTTCGCGCTGACGCTTACGGATGCGCTGCATTCGTCTTCCTCAGGCGGCACCTATCTCGGCAACCCGAATGGCATCGTTCTTGCCACCAAGGAGGGCAAGACCGTCTACCACATGGGCGACACGGATGTGTTCCCCGGAATGGGCCTGATCAACAAGCTCTACGAGCCTGACATCGGCATCGTGCCGATCGGCGACCGGTTTACGATGGGCGCACGGGTCGCAGCGTTTGCCTGCAAGGAGTTTTTTAACTTCGAGGCAGTGATCCCCTGCCACTACGGCACCTTCCCGATCATCGACCAGACGGCGGACAGGTTCGTCTCCGAAATGGCGGCCCAGCGCGTCGAGGTGCCGGCAGTTGGCGGCAGCCTCGAATTCTGAGATCTGAGGAGCAATCGGCGTGACAGCATCGCTATTGGAACGTTACGAGGCCGGAGAGTTCGAAGCGGTATGGCGCGAGATCCGGGCGCTTGGTGATCTCGATGACGAGCAGCGGTCGGACGTGATGGCCGTTGCACTGGCCACGATGCGTCGCGTCGCGCAGAACGCTGACCTGGTTGCCGAACGGTTGAGGCAACGGGGCTGGCGGCCGCTTTCCAATGAGGATTTGCGGGTCCGGCCGCATGCCTCCGATCAGGCAACAATCGAAGCTGTCGAAAACCTGAGCGGCGAGCCTGTCCCGCCATCGCTGGCAGCCTTCTGGCAGGTGGTCGGCGGTATCGACTTTGCCTGGGACTACACGAGGGGCCCGTGCCCGGATCTTGGTGTGGGCCTCGCAATGAACGAGATGGACCCACTGTGCGTAGACCCGCCGGTGGCCGTCGAGCACGTGCTCGATCACTGGCAGGAACTGGCCGAGGATCCCGATTGGGACGAGCCGTTGCGCATCGACCTGGCGCCGGACGATCTTCACAAGGCCAACATCTCGGGCGGCGACCCCTATGCCATCCTTGTGCCGTTTCGTGGAGGCGATCCGAGGTTCGACGGTGAGGCGCATGATCTGCCGTTTGTCGACTACCTGCGTCTGTCGTTCAAATGGGCAGGATTTCCAGGGCTCGAGGCCCACGGCGAACGTGATGATGTTCGTCGGTTCGTTGCGGATTTCGGCAAGGATCTTGTGCCGTTCTGATCAATTGACCAATTCGAAAGAGCATGAGGTTCGATATTCCCGACGAGATGCGAGATGGCGAGGCCGACAACTTTCGCCATGTGCTCATACTAACCGAAAGAATGCTCATCCTGACGGGGATTGCCAGCGCCCTCTGGCATGTCCCGACGGACATCGCGATCTTGCGATTTCTCTTGACGGCGGTCGCGGTCCTGGTCGCGTTCCCGATAATTGTTCTGCTGCCCTTGAGCGCTGCGGTCTGGCGCAACGTTGCCTGGCGGGCGACGGCGGCCCGGCTGATTGAGTGGCGGGGCGGACGTCTGGCGAACATCCTGCTCGGACTGCCCTTCCTCGGTCTGTTGTGTTTGATGACAGCCGGTACGTTCTTTGCCGTTGGCCGTTTGGTGCACGCACTGTTTTGAGGCGCTGCCCAAACTCGAGCGTTTTGGTGCCACCTAAACCATCAAAGGACCATGCCGAGCCAGGGGTCCTTGCCGCGAACCGGTTCACCGTCGGGGCTGCGTCGTGCATTTCGTTCATGCAGCTGCCTGACGTAGGCCTGTAGCGGTGCTTCGGCCAAGCCGTGATGGGCGTATGTGGCGTTCGGGCTTGGTGATGTTGGTCCGGTCTGGATGGCGGGGTTCATCGGTCGGCTCCTTTCTGGAATTGCTTCATGCATCTTTTGCGCCAGCCCGCGGGCAGGCGCTGTGAAGCAGGTAACAAGGACCGATGATTGAGCGCCTCGACTGCTCTGCGCCGGCGGGCGCCTTGTCGGCAGAAAAACAAATTCAAAAAAATCGATCGGCTTTTGAACCCTTTTCGCGGGTGGCGCGACCCATCGGTATGAGCAGCGAAACAGCCAAACAGGTCAACCCGAAGCTCAATACAACCGACCCTCAAGACCCGAGAGAAAAACGATGTATTCCAAAGCGCTATCAAAATCAGCCATCGCCGCTCTGGCGGCCCTGGCACTGATACCGGCAACCGCCGGCATTGCCAACGCCAAGGTCTGTAAGAACTACAGCATCTCGAAAAGCGGCGACAAGAAGTGGACCAACCTTTCAGCCCGCGTCAGCGCCCGCTGGCATTGGCACCGCCACGTCAAGGCCAACAAGGGCTTTGTCTGGTCGACCTACATGATGGCCTCGAGCAAAGGCTACGACTGCCACCGCGTTCGCGCCAAATGGCGCTGCGCAGCCTACGGCCGGCCCTGCCGCGCCGGCAATTGACGGCACAACCCTTTTTAACCAACCGCAACCCAACCTAACCAACCCAGACTATCAAACAGGAGAAATCAAATGACCATCACCAAGATCACCGCCCTCGCCCTCGCCGCCATGATTTCGTTCGGCGTTGCCGCCCCAACGATGGCCGCTGCTTCCAAGAGCCGGATCGTCAAGACCAGCCTCAAGTCCGCACGCCCCAACATCGGCATCGGACTGCCGTCCAGGAGCGTCAGCAAGTCGACGCTGCGTCGCAAGATCCGCTACATGACGCTGAAACGCGGTATCACGCTTTCGTCGGCGGAATTGAACCAGGCAGTTAACACGGCAACTAACAAGCTCGCCTCCGCCGGCAATGGACCTCAGAAGGGCATCATCCACCTGAAGTTCCGCAAATTCACGATCTGCATTTCGTGGGGCGCCGATAAGGGCCACTGCTGAGTAGCGCAAGAGTTTGTGTCATCAGAAAACTGCAGGCCGGGAGGGCAAACCTTCCGGCTTGCTGCTTTTTGAACTGCTTGCTGCAGAATTTACTACTTCACGTTTCATCTTTTCGAGCCTGCAGATGATGCAGGTCAATATCGGTGCCGTCCGAACGTCGTAATCTCCGCATATCGGTAATTGAACAGCGGGCGTGTTAGGATGGCGACAGTGCGGTCGTTAACCAATGCATCAACCGGGTTGATGGCCATTGCAGATCGAGGAGGACCAAGGAATGTCTCAGCGTTTCCTCAAGACCATGCTGATTGTGGCAGGTCTCTTTTCATGGCTGGCAGCAACGGCGCTGCCATCGGCAGCCTTGCCAGTGCCGAACGGCGGCAGCGGTGTGCTTGATGCCGTTGCCAGTGACAATCTGATCGAAAAGGTTCACGGCTTTCACTGCAGCCGTCGATACGGGCGGGTACATCACTACCACAGGGGATATAGCCATACGCACCGGCGATGGCACCGCCACCGTAGAGCCTGCTATGGATACTCGGGCTATTACTATGGTCCGTATATCTATTACGGCCCGCGCTACAGGAGTCGCCGCTGGCGAAGGCCGCGCTATCGCCGCCGTTGGCGTGGTCGCCGGCCAGGCATCCGCGGTCGTCGTCCAGGGATTCGTGGCCGCCGTCCTGGTCGTCGTGGCGGCGGCCGGCGTGGAGGTGGCAACGGCACGAAATAGTGCAGCGGCGCCCTGGCACCGAGGCGGCGCGGCAAGACGATTGAGTCTTGGCCGCGCGGCCTCGCTTGACTTTTGTCCCGGCTTTCCATGAGCAGTATGCTCGTCGTTGCCGGAACTGGGAAAGGGCAACGGGATGGATGACGATCAGACCGGGCGAGGTAAGCGTCGCTGGTTCGGTTTTGCCTTGTCGCAGCGCCATGATCACAGCGACCAGACCGACTACGAACCGCCGCTCGGCCGCAGCGTCTGGTTCGGTGCGATCTTCACCGTGGCTTTGCTGATTGTCGGCATTGTCATGATGATCGTGCTCTTTCAGCAGGCAAATTAGGTTTGGCGCGAACGGCCTGTAATCGGATCGAGGTGGGTCTTGGCGGAACCGGCGGAAACGAAGACGGTAAACACGCCTGAATCGGCCGGTGAGACGCCGAGCCGATCGCGCGCGCGCCCATCAGCAACCGGGTTCGGCGGTTGGCAGATACTGCTGTTCGTGCTGGTAGCACTTGTCGTCGCCTGGTTTGTCTCTAATGCAGTAGGCCGGGGTAAGAAGGTGGAGGTCGCGGCCGCCCGCAAGGGTGATGCAGCCGAGGTCGTCTACGCCACCGGCATCGTCGAGCCGGTCCACTGGGCCAAGATCGCAGCGCTACAGCGCAAGCGGATCATCGAGCTTTGCAAGTGCGAGGGCCAGGCGGTCAAGGCGGGCGAGGTTCTGGCTCGGCTCGACGATGGCGAGGAGCGCGCCTTGCTGCGCGAATTGCAGGCGAGGATCGTTCGCCTTCGTGACGATGCCGAGCGGATGAGGAAGCTGGTCGAGCGCAACGTAACCTCGCGTCTGACCTACGATGAAAAGCTGACCCAGATCCGCGAGTACGAGGCGCGCATAGCGGCACAGGAGGATCGCATCGATGATCTTGCCCTGAAGTCGCCGATCGACGGCGTGGTCCTGCGCCGTGATGGCGAAGTTGGTGAGATTGCCGGCATCGGGGCCAACGAGGCGCTGTTGTGGGTCGGCCAGCCAAAGCCTCTGCAGGTCATCGCAGACGTCAACGAAGATGACATCGGCCGCGTGCGCCCGGGCCAGAAGGTACTGCTGCGCCATGAAGGACATGTCGACAAGACGTTGGCTGCCGATGTCGAGCGGGTCACGCCCAAGGGCGATCCGGAAACCAAGACTTTTCGCGCCTACCTCAAACTGCCGGACGATTCACCGCTGATGATCGGCATGAGCGTCGAAGCCAACATCATCACGCGTGAAGCGAGCGCGGTGGTTCTGGTGCCGGCCGAAGCGATCGTTGACAACGGCGTGCAGGTGGTCGAAGCGGAACGTGTCGCGCGGCGTGCCATAACGGTCGGGATTCGCGGCACGCGCCTGGTCGAGGTTCAAAAGGGCCTTGGCGTCGGCGACATCGTGCTCTCGCCGTTCCGCCCCGAACTCGAGGATGGCGCGCGGGTCCGCTTCGACAAAAAGCCCGCACCATGAAGCTCGTTTTCAACATCGCTCTGACCCATGTGCTGTCACGCGTTCGTCAGACGCTGGTCGGCATGCTGGGCGTTGCCATGGGAGTCGGGTTTTCGGTGATGATGGCGGGCCTGATGGACGGCTCGCAGCGTGATTTCATTTCGCAGCTGGTCGATAGCCTGCCGCATGTCACGGTTCGCGACGAACGCCGCAATCCGCCACGCCAGCCGGTCGAGGATGCCTATGACGCGATCGAGTTTTCAGGGTTGAGAACACCGGTAACGCGACCCGGCATCAAGAAGCCGTTCGCGATCATCGCAACGCTCGAGGGCTGGCTTGGAGGTGCCGTTGCACCATCCGTCGAGTCGCGTGCCGTGATCCGCTATGCCGGGCGCGATACGGCGGCCAACGTCACCGGCATCGACCCGCGCCGCGAACCCAACGTCTCGAAGCTTGCCACCCAGATCCGGAACGGATCGCTCGATGCCCTCTACAAGTCGTCGAATGCGATCATCTTAGGCGATCGCCTGGCTGCCAAGATCGGCGCGCGCGTCGGCAACACGATCACGCTTGCCGCAGGCAGCGGACGAACGATTTCGTGCACTGTGGTTGGTTTCCTGCACGCCGGCGTTGCCCAGATCGACGAAACGCAAGCCTACACGCTGATCAAAACGGCGCAGATCCTTGCTGGCCAGATCGGCCTCGTCAACGCCATCCGCATTCGGGTCGACGACATCCTCGAGGCCCGAGATGTGGCCGGCCGTATCGAGGCACAGACCGGCTACAAGTCCGTGTCCTGGCAGGAGGCCCACGAGGATCTGCTGTCGGCCTTCGAGATCCGCAATTTCATCATGTATACGGTGGTCGGTGCCATTCTGCTGGTTGCCTCGTTTGGCACGTACAACATCATTTCGACGATCACGCACGAGAAGACCCGGGACATTGCCATCCTGAAATCGCTGGGCTTCACACAGGGCATGGTGCAGCGCATCTTCCTGATCGAAGCGCTGCTTATCGGGCTGGCCGGTACCATTTTCGGCTGGGGGCTTGGCTATGTGCTGTGCCTCGGACTCGGCTCGATCGAGTTCAAGAGTCCGTTCATCGATTCAACACACCTGCCGATCTACTACACGATCGTCCACTATCTGCTGGCCGCAGGTGTCGCCCTCACGGCGTCGGCCATTGCCGGCTATCTGCCGGCCAGGAAGGCAGCACGTCAGCATCCCGTCGAAATCATCCGGGGCGCTTCATGATGAGCGAGCAGAGCCCCAATGTGCCGCTGATCGAGCTCAGTCGTGTCACGCGAACGATTGGTGACGGCGTCATCACGACCCTGGTCGAGGACATCAATCTCAAGATCATGGGCGGTGAATTCACCGCAATCACCGGTCCCTCAGGTTCGGGCAAGAGTTCGTTGCTCTACCTGCTCGGATTGCTCGATCTGCCGACGTCGGGTGAGGTTTTCGTCGAAGGCCAGGCGGCCAACGATCTGGACGAAATCGAGCGTGCCCATATCAGGTTGTCGGTCCTAGGGTTCGTCTTTCAGTTCCACTTCCTGCTGCCGGAGTTCACGGCGCTTGCCAATGTCATGCTGCCGATGCGTGCGCTCGGCGAGTTGAGCGAAGAGGCGATGCGAGAGCGGGCGTTGACGTTACTCGGCTCCCTCGGCCTTGAAGAACACGCGGGCAAACGCCCCGGACAGCTTTCGGGCGGCGAACGCCAGCGCGTCGCCATTGCCCGGGCATTGGCCAACGATCCGCAGGTCATCCTTGCCGATGAGCCGACCGGCAACCTCGATTCGGTGTCGGGTGAGCAGGTGCTCGCCATCTTCCGAGATCTCGTCGACCGCTCGGGCCGCGCCATCGTCATGGTCACGCACGATTTGGATCTCGCCGCCCGATCCGACCGGCGCGTGCGCATCGTCGACGGGCGGATCGTCGACCAGATCCGCCGGAAAGCGACCGCATCCGCTGACTTTGCTTGAACTTCGCCGGGTGGACCAGCCTGGTTGACGCCGATCAATGCGCGCGCTGCGGCCAAACTGACAGAATGGTGCAAAGGCCGGTTATGTCAGGAGATGGCGATGAAAGCACAAGATGTGATGACGAGAGATGTCGCGACAGTGCCGCCGGACGCGACGGTTCGCGACGTGGCGCATCGTCTGGCTGAACTGCGGATCAGCGGTGTGCCGGTTGTTTCGGGCCCGGGCGAAGTACTTGGCATCGTTAGCGAGTCTGATCTTCTCCGGCGGGTCGAACTGGGAAGTGCACCGAAGTTCGGCAACTGGTCGTCGGTTTTCGATGCCCCGAGGCAGGCCGCCGAAGCCTTTGCCAAGTCTCATGGTACCAAGGCGCACGACGTCATGGCGCGCCCGGTTGTTTCGGTACAAGAAGATGCGGAACTGGCCGATATCGCAGATACGATGGCCCGCCATGGTATCAAGCGCGTGCCGGTCATCAGGAACGGCAAGCTCGTTGGCATAATCGCGCGTAGCGATATTGTTCGTGCCTTGGGTCAGATGGAGGCAAAGAGCGGCGCTGTTCATCTCGGCAGCGGCATCATCCACGAAACCATCCTCGAGGCAATGCGCCGCGAACCGTGGCTTGATACGAGTTACATCAACGTTTCGGTTCATGAAGGCATCGTCCGCGCTTCGGGATACGTCCAGTCCGAGCAGCACAGGGAAGCGTTGCGCGTGCTGGTCGAGGCAATCCCGGGCGTCGAACGGGTTGACGTTGATCTGAAGGTAGGTCTCCCAGCGTTGACCTGGGACGGCCGCCTGGAACGCGATTGACGGGCTCCGGCAAACGTCAGAACAGACCTTGTTCAGCTCGATCGAGGCACCAGCCGGCCTCGCCGATCAGCGGCACGAAGCGCACTTCGCCGAGGTCTTCCTGATCGGTCGAGGTCGCGGTTGTGCGAGTTACGCGCAGAAGATCTTGGCTGCGCGGGTTGCTGCCAACGGGTACAACCAGGCGCCCGCCGACTCCCAGTTGCCCGACCAGTTCCTGAGGAACTTCAGGCGCGCCGGCCGAGACCAGAATGGCATCGAAAGGTGCCTTTTCAGGCCAGCCGAGCGTGCCGTCGCCGTGTTTGACGTAGACGTTCTCACATCCAGCCTCGGCAAGATTGCGTTTTGCTATCTCGGCAAGTTCGCCAATGCGTTCAATGGCGAATACCTCGCGCGCGATCTTGCTTGCGACCGCTGCGGCATAACCGGCGCCGGCCCCAACTTCGAGAATCCTTTCGCCGCCCTTGAGGCGAAGTGCTTCGATCATGTAGGCCACAATAAAGGGTTGAGAGATCGTCTGGCCGTGACCGATCGGCAATGGCCGGTCTTCATAGGCCTGATCGCGAAATTCTGCCGGTACGAAAAGCTCGCGATGAACGCTACGCATGGCGTCGAGCACCAGAGGATCAGTGATACCTCTGCTCTCGAGCTGTTCTTTGACGAGCAGCTCTCGGCGCTGATCCGGCCCATTCGAGTTCAAGTTGCTCATATCGTGTGACGCCTTGCACCGTCTGCTCAAGCGTTCCCCGGCCATGCATGGAACGGCCGGCAACCGTTACAGGCTGTCCGATTCGCTGTCTTCGATCGAGAAGCCGAGCTTGTCTAGGCCGTCCTCCAGGTAGTCGGCGAGCAGCGGCACGCCGAGCAGGTATGCCGACGTCTTGTTGACGCGCTCGGTCCGCGCTGTCGACAGCGCCTCATCAAGATCTTCCGGTTCAAACGTCCCGCGTCCGACCCACATCGTCGCTACCAGCGACACCTGTTCATCTTCGTTGAGATTGTCGATGAAATCGCGCAACTGGATCGCGATTGGATCGTTCGAGGTCGCTTCTAGGACCGATGAAATGTCGCTGTCGCGCTCGTCCCGGCTGGCATCATCCCACGGCGCGACCTTTGCGTCGAATTCGCGGGCAAGCACGATGACTTGGCCTACCTTGGTTGGCGCAATTTGCAGCATGTTCGGTCTCCCGGTGTTGGCAGAGAAAAGGAACAGATCGGAAATTACAATGGTCCGCCCTGCTAGCCCTTTGAAGCGGCAGTCGAGAAGATGGTCAACTGCTGTGCGGGCCGCGCATTTCTTTCAGCATCGCCTCTACCTTGCGCCACAACTCGGCCTGTTCACCATCATTCTCATTTTCGCAAGCCACCGCTTTTTGTGCCGCCTCAGCAATTGCAGCTGGCCCTTGCGCTTCGAACATCCGCCGCGCAACATCGTGCACTTCAGTTGGCTTCAACATACCGCTCTCCGTTATCGCTCCGATGGCGTATCCTTCTCGTACCGTTCGGCTTAATCATTGATGCGTGTCAAATTTGTCGCCGATCGAAGTCGAGCGCTATGAAGGGGCTATCTCATAGTGAAGATTGGCTCGATAATTGACAACGAGGGGGCGATTGATCGGCCAGCCAGTGAGCGCATGCGTTGCCATTTCAAGGTCTGTGATTGATGAACAAGAGACAATTCTCTCTCTCAATGTTGCACCGCTTGCGCGTCCACAAGCTGATCGGCAAACCATCGCTGGCCCGTGGTGTCGTGTTCGTTGCCCACCGTGTCGAGCCGGCACGCGACACGCCCTTCCAGCCCAATCGGCTGCTGACGATAACGCCCGAGTTCCTCGAAGCGGTCATCGTCCGCGTGCGTCGGCTGGGCTTCGACATCATATCGCTCGACGAGGCGCATGCGCTTCTGCTGGACGAGCCCGACTGGGCATCGCGCAAGCCTTTCGCTTGCTTCACGTTCGATGACGGATATCGCAACAATCGCGATTGGGCCTTTCCCGTCCTGGAAAAGCACGAGGTGGCACACACGATCTACGTGCCAACGACATTCATAGACGGTCGCGGCGTGCTGTGGTGGGAGTTGTTCGAGCGTATCCTGGCGGGCAACGATGCGATCACGCTGGATGACGGAGCGGTTCTGGCAGCGTCAACAACGGTTGAGAAATACCGGGCCTTCGATCATCTGGTGCGCTGCTTTTCCGATATGGCGCCCCCCGACGCCCATGACTTCGCCGTTCGCCTGGCGAAACGCTACGGCATCGACAGTGACGCGGTCTGCCGTGAGCTTATCATGGGCTGGGACGAACTCGGCGAATATGCCCGCCAGGATCTGCTTACCATCGGCGGGCACACAGTCCACCACTACCGTTTGGCCAAGCTTTCCGAAGAGGCCGTTGCCTGGGAAATCGAGACTAACATCAGCGAATTGGAACGGCGCCTCGGTTACCGGCCGAGGCACTTCAGCTACCCATTCGGCGCGACCGGCAGTGTCTCCGAGCGGGAATACAAAGTCGCGGGCGAGCTTGGCCTCGGCACCGCCGTCACGACGATTAACGGCAATATAGAACGCGAGCAGGCCGAACGGCTGACTGCGCTTCCGCGTCAGTCGCTCAATCGTGTCTACGACGATGTCGGCTGCCTCGAAGTGCTGATCAGCGGCGTTCCCAGGGCGTTTTCCAGGAGCTTGGGAATGCGGGGTGGTGAATAGATCGGGTTAGCGTTTTTTATTGCAGGAGTAGACATGTTGGAGATAGCATTGCAGGCGACTGAAAACTGCTTCTTATTCCTTCAAGTACCAACTGACGTTCATCATTTCCCATCTCAGGTGTCGTTTCTAAATTCATTTGATCATTAGGCCCGAGCGTTATGGAACAAGTACTTTGTTCGATATGCATTGCGACATTCCAGCGTCCGGTTTGGCTGGGTGAGCTGTTGGAGAGCATCGCCAATCAAGACCTGCCGGACGACATCGCGCTGGAGGTCATTGTCGTTGATAATGACCCTGAGAAGTCGGCCGAGCCGGTTGTCGCGGACATGTGTTGCCAGCTGGGGCTGGATATCAGGTATTTCGTGCAACCGGTTAAGAATATCAGTCTCACGCGCAACATGACTATAGAGCACGCCCGAGGCGGACTGGTGCTTCTGGTTGACGACGACGAGGTGCCCGAGCCCGACTGGGTCCGGGCTATGGTCGGCGCGTATCGGTCATTCGACTGCGACGGCGTATTTGGCAGGGTCGAGTCGAAATTCCTCGGGAATCCGCCTGAATGGATGAAGTCCGTATTCCTATTCAACCGACGGCGCGCCGGTCTCGGTGAGACGCCTTCAAATTTCCTGTCGGGCAATTGTTTGATCAAGGCATCGCTCGTTCAAAGCGCGGGCGGACCGTTCAAGCCGGAACTGGGGCTGACCGGCGGAGAGGACTCGGAACTTTTCGGCCGGCTTTCCCGGCAGGGGGCAAAATTCATTTTTTGCCCGGATGCTATTGTGCATGAGTATGTCCCGGAGAGCCGCACGACATGGCGCTGGCTGATCGCGAGGGCAATCCGGATCGGCAATTTGGAGACGCGGCGGCGCGTGATGCTCGGTCGTGCGCCGCGCTGGTACAGCACGGCAAAGAGCGCAGGGTTCGGCATGGTCTACGCCGGCGGATGCCTGGCCATGTGTGCCGCCTCATTGCATCGCCGTGAATTGAGAAACAACTGGCTGCTGCGGGCATTCTACGGTCTCGGGAGGATCAGCGGACTGACCGGAGCGACGCCGAAGGGCTATTGAGGCGGGCACCGATCAAGGGTGCGAGCGCGCGTGCTGCGGCCGAAGCAGCGGCAGCGGAGCGATCGACAACATGGTTGCAACTGCCATCGCGGCCATGGCCGTCTCGATGCCGTAATGGTCCCCGATCAGGCCGAAGCCGATCGGTGCGGCGACCGAAGCAAAGCTCGATGATGCATAGATCAAGGCGAAGCCCCGCGAGGCCCGCTGCTCGTGCACGTAGTCGTTGACCATGCCGTAGGTGATCGATGTCGAGCCCTGCAGCGCCAGACCGACGATCGGCAGCAGCAGATAAGCGGCAAGTTCTCCCGCCATTATAACGGCGACGATGCCGATTGCGCTGAGCGTCTGGACCAAACCGAAAGCGACCTTGACACCGAGCCGTTCGGCGACGAAGCCGCAAGCTGCCTTGCCGAAGATGCCGCCGACAAGTATGGCGACCGCCGCCATTGTCGCAATGCCGAGCGAAAGACCCTTGGCCAGCATCAGGAAGGCAATGAACGTCAGAACGCCTGCCTGCACCATGCTGTCGAGGAAGACCATCAGCCACAGCGCGGCAAAGCTTTGCTTGTGGAGAATGCCCCAACCGATCTGATCGCCGCCTGCCCCTGATGTTGCCCGGACGGCCGTCGTGTGAACATCGTCGGCGTGGGGGTGTGCGCTGAGCCAGACCAGCACTGCAAGAGCAAGTGCAATCAGGCCAAAGCTGAGCGCGATGTTCGGCCAGCTGATGCCGGCGCCAATCGCCAGGCTGAAGCAGGCCGAAAAAGTCAGCTTACCGAAGTCGCCGGATGAATTGTAAAGGCCGAGCGCGCCGCGCCGCGTGCCGGCTGCGAAGGCATTCGTGATCATGGCCGAGGCCAGCGCATGCTGAAAGGCGGTACCGATGCCGAGCAGCAACAGGCTGATGAGAACGGGTCCGGCAGCGTCGGCCTGCGACAGCGCCAGGTAGGCGAGGCCTGATACCGCCAGCCCGATGAAGAGCAGCAAACGTTCGCCGAAGCGCTCGGCAGCGACACCCGAGGCCACTTCGAGGGCGCCCTGGGCAATACTCTTGACGGCCTTGAAGAGGCCAACTTCGCTATAGTTCAAGCCGAGCGTTTGGGCGAGGATCGGGAGCAGCACGTAAACGGCGGCGAGCAGTCCGTCCTGGACGGCGTGAACGGCGCAGCAGAGCGCCAGCGTCATCTTGCTCCCGGATTTCACACTGGCTTGTGACACGCTTGGATCTCGGTTGGATTGCCGGCGGGGTGTTGCCGGACGCGCGATGCTCTATTCGGGCGACCGGCGAATAGATCGGGTCAAATTGGCGAAATTCGCAGACTTCGGCGCGATCTGCGATCTGGTGGGTCGCGGTGTCAAGACGCAAGTCCGTATCGATCACCTGCTTACCTGTCCGATCCCGCCAGGACAAGCAGCCGGGGCCGGAGCGCCGGGCGATTAACCTGCCCTTCTCACAACCACGCGGCCGTCACGGAGGGCCAGTGGTTCGTCAAGCCGGAGGCTTGCTTTCAGCAAGACGTACTGTAAGCCATTCGGCCCCGCCTGAAAGGCCGCCCAGGGCCGTCGATATCGCTTACGAAGTTTCGCAACAGCGACATCGGAATGCCGAGCGTTTCAATCGTTTGAATCCAAAGGCTTTTCGCCACTCCTGTTGCCGAGTGGTCCCGCCCTGAACGATGACGCTCCACGTTGGGGGTGAATAGATCGGAGCAAACTACACCCCGGAAACCGATGCTGCCCAACCACAATCAGTTATGCCGGACAATTTATCTGAATTTCTCAAAAATTTTATTCATTGCAATTTCCGAACCAGGAGATATTAATAACAGGTAATTGCTTTCTCAAAAATGCCTTTAAAATATATATTTCCTGCAATCTATTCAGGGCTGCATAAACGGCACAGCAGCCGTTCATGCCTTGAAGAAAATCTACAAATCTGTATTATATGTGTGATATCAATAGGTTGCACAGATGTCCGGCTGGTGGACGTAAATCGTCTGCGCGAGTCTGTGGTCAAGTTTAGAGACGTTTAATCGTATTTTTAATAGCGGCGTAAAAAACAAGGTCAGATAAAATTATAGCGATCCAGGAAATTGGTTCTTCATTGGCAGAAGTGTATCTCAATTTTAGTTCAAGCAGGAGTAGCAGCGCAATGAGCAATCTCGTTCTCAGGATCAAGCAGGACAATGCCGGCTCGATCGGCATCCTCTTTTCACTTATCGCAGTACCGGTCGTCGCCGTGGTTGGTGCGGCGATTGACTACGGCATGGCTCTGAATGCCCGCACCGAACTGCAGGCCGCCGTCGACATGGCCGCAGCAGCAGGTGCCCGGCTGCCGGCGACGTCGAACCAGAACCGCACGGAAGCCGTGCTGGCAAGCTTCAATGCCGGCGTTGCAGGCCGCAATTTCACAGCAAGCACTCCCAAGATCGATGCGTCGAACTCCAAGGTTGCGGTTGTGGCAAGTGCTTCGGTTCCGACGAGCTTCATGGGTATCCTTGGCTTCATGTCGCTGACCGTTTCAGCGGAAACCGAAGCGCGTTCACAGATCGAAAACGGCGGTGTTGCTTGCCTGGTGGCACTCAATCCGAACGCTCCGGAAGGCCTGCACATGCAGGGCATTAACAAGTTCGCGTCTCAGGATTGCTGGGCCTGGGTCAATTCGACCAGTTCTGAATCGATCAACGCCGACGGTGCTGCCGAAGGCTTTGCGCAGGGTTTCTGCACGGCCGGCGGCGTTGTCGGTCCCGAACACTTCCATCCCTCGCCGTTCACCGAGTGCGACCCGATGGAAGACCCCTTCAAGGGCAAGATCTCAGCACCGTCGACATACTCCTGTGACTATACAAACGAGCGTCTGCAAAATGGTTCCCACTCGCTGCAACCGGGCGTCTACTGTGGTGGCCTCGAACTCAAGCCGCAGGCAATCGCAACCATGGAACCGGGCGTCTATGTCATCAAGGACGGCTCTCTGACGGTCCAGGCCGAATCATCTCTCACCGGCACCGGCGTTACGATCTACTTCGTCGGCAATCAAGCGGACCTCGATTTGCGCGGTGGCGGCAGTATGGTCGTCAAGGCACCTGCTGATGGCGACTATGCCGGCTTCGTGATGATCCAGGACGAGTATTCGAATCCGGGTGAGGTGGTTGAAATCCGCGGCGGCGGTGACCTCAAGATCGAAGGCATCATGTATATGCCGACCTGGCAGGTGCTGGTCAGCGGCAACGGTGAGCTGAACCAAGGTGCCGACTACTTCGCGATGGTCGCCGACAGCTTCCACATGGAAGGCAATGGCCGCATTCACATCAAGTCTGATGCCGAAGCTGCCGGTCTCCCGAACCACATGCCGCGCATCAAGAACGGTCCAGTGCTTCTGAAGTAACCGACCAAGCCTGACAGCAGCAGCCATCGCTTCTTCCCGGAACACCCTGGCTGCTGCTGTCGGTCATTTCGCTTTCAAGAATTTCTTTTTCTGATCGAATTTGTAGGCGGTAACTATTCCCGCAAGTCATTTGGCCAACAGGTCCGCACCTAATTCGTGACCTGATTTCATCACCCTTCGCGTGCAAAATAGGCACCGATGAACCGCTCATAGATCTCGGTCAATTCGTGCAGGTCGGCGATTGCGACATGCTCGTTGACCTGGTGGATCGTTTGATTGGTGAGGCCGAACTCGATCACCGGACAATATCCCTGAATGAAGCGGGCATCCGACGTACCGCCGCTGGTGCTGAGTTCTGCATTGCGGCCCGACACGTCGCCGATCGCATCACGCATGGCATCGACCAGAGGCCCCGGCTTGGTCAGGAAAACGTCACCGGTACCCGCGAAATTGAGCTTGATCTCGGCACCGATCTCATCAGCGATCCGGCTGGCCTGCTCGCGGACCCAGCCGATCATCGTGGCCCGGGTCCAGTTGTCGTTGTAGCGGATGTTGCAGGTTGCCCTGGCCTCGGCCGGAATGACATTCGAGGCCGTGTTGGGCACGGAAACGATCGTGAATTCGAGATTGGTCTTTTCGAAGTTGTCGCTGCCCTGATCGATATCGAGGCGATTTAGGCGATCGATGATGTGGGCAAGTTTGGGCACCGGGTTGTCGGCCTGGTGGGGATAGGCGGCATGGCCCTGCAGGCCTTTGGCGGTGATCTGCACGGTCAGGCTGCCGCGCCGGCCGATCTTGATCATGTCGCCGAGCTTGTCGGGGTTGGTCGGCTCGCCGACAAGGCAGGCATCGAGGCGCTCTTCACGCTGCTCGAGCCAGTCGAGCACCTTGGTCGTTCCGTTGATCGAAGGGCCTTCCTCGTCGCCCGTGATCAGCAGTGAGATCGCACCGCGTACGCCGCCGTGCTGCTCGATGTAGCGCATGGTTGCGGCAATGAAGCAGGCAATGCCGCCTTTCATGTCAACCGTGCCGCGGCCGTACATGATGCCGTCTTCGATCGTCGCGGCGAACGGAGGATGGCGCCAGCCTTGCTCGTCGCCCGGCGGCACCACATCGGTATGACCGGCAAAGCAGAGGTTGGGGCCTTGCAGGCCGTAGCGGGCGTAGAGGTTCTCGACGTCGGCGGTGTCGGCTTCGCTCATGGTCATGCGGTGAACGTCGAAGCCGGGCGGTTTCAGGATCTCTTCGAGCAGCGTCAGAGCGCCACCTTCATTCGGTGTGACGGAGGGGCAGCGCACCAGCGCCGCAGTGAGGGCGACGGGGTCCTTGGGGTCGATCAATGGAGTATCTCCGGCAGGTCAGGGGGCACGTTTCGAGCCTACCCGCTTCGCCGGTATGAGCCAACGGTGGCGGCTCCAATCAAACGGTGTCCGCCTGCTCGGGTTGGGCTGCCGGCACCGGCTGACCAGCTTGGGGTGCGTTCTCTGCTGGCCGGGCGACCTCGTTGCCATCCTTGATCAGCGTGATCTTCTGCCAGATCTTGTGGCTGAGGTTGGAGGAGATCTGCTCGAGTTCGGTGACTGCATTGATGACGGTGTTGTCGCGCGAGCTTTGCGCATAGAGCGTTGCAACCTTGGCGGACAGCGACAGCATCTCGGAACAGTAATCGAGATAGCGCAGGAGCTCGAACGGCGTCATGACGCGTTTCGGGGACGACCGCGTGCGCGGACCGTGGCCTGTCGTCGTGCTCGGATCCTTGGTCAACTGATGCATGTCAATGACGTGCACGATGGTACGCAACTCGTGCAGGTGTTCGAGTGCCCGCTGCCGTTTCCAGCGCGTCTCGATGGTCGACAGGAAGAAGATCGCGGCACCACTCAGCACCAGCACGTTAATCAACGCTTCTATGCCCTGCATGACACCGAACAGATTGTCCGTAGAGTGCTTGTATTCGATGATCGTCGCGACATAGGCAATCACCCCCAGCCCGATGATGATGACGGCGATCGAACCGAATCTGAGCCAGAGGTTTGGTGCGGCTATGCGTGCTGCGCGCTCTTTGGTCTCGCGCGCGACCTCGGTCAGGCCTTCCGATACGCCGACTAGGCCGGCGTCGGGGAAGCGCTCCCGGACCCGAGAGGTAAGCTGCTCAAGCGTGTCGACAATTCGGTCAACATCGAGAGTTCGGTATGGCATCTCTTACCCCCAGGGCCCCCTGAGCAAGCCGGACCAAATCGACGATCGGCCGGACCGTGGCCGGTGATACGAGGCGACGGCAATGCTGTCGGCCGGATTGCGCGTCACAGGCGCAGCTGGCGCTTCTTCAGCGTCTTGCTGGCGGGCCTCAACGGACTGCTTATAACCGATCAGCGCACCCTGCACGATCTTGGTCTGCTCGCGGTTCAGTAGGTCCGCCGGCAGTGCGGCCAAGACGGCGGCGACACGGTCTGCCGCCGTGCCTTTTGACTGCCGGAAAGTCTCGGCGGCGATTGGCAGGGCTGCCAGCCATTTGCCGGCCTGGGCGAACTGTGCGCCGACATGGCCCGGCAATTCGGCTTTGTGCTCGGCTTGCGGATCAATCCCAGCCCAGGGGTTTTGGGATCGTCGGACAGGTTCAACTTCAACGTCTTCGGCGCTTGGTGCCAGCACGAGTTGCGCTGCAATCGAGAACAGGGCAAAACCCTGCCAGGCGACAAGCGCTGAAACGGCGATGGTGGCCAAAGGTACGAACGGCATTATTGCGTCTTTCAGGCCGGCGGTCGTGATGGCCACGGTGGCAAGCGCCAGGCCCATCAGAATGCGTAGCGGCAGGGTTGCTCTGGCGACGGATACGCCTGCATCCCGGGCCCGGCGGCGGGAGACGCCGAGCATGGCGATCACGTTGCGAATGCCAATGCCGGTCAGCACGAAACCGGTGACCGCCGTTGCCCGGGCGTGATCGACCTGGAAGCCGTTTACGGCTGCTACGGAAAGTTCGTTGACGACATAGGCGATGCCGCCGACGACGATCGGTGTCCACCAGAATGACAGCGCCAGTTCACGATAAAAGGCCGCGCGGCTCAATCGGCCGGAAAATTCTATTCTCGGAAAAAACAGCCTCAGCATTGCGCGCTATCTGACTCTTCGAACATGCCCCGTGCCTACCCATTGAAATGGGCAGTCGGAGGGCAGATTGCCAGATTTGCGATAACGATTGCTGAGGCCGCACGATCTAATTTATCGGCCCTCGTTAATCCCTTAATAGTTCGTTGATGCTGGTCTTGGAGCGGGTCTGGGCATCGACGGTCTTGACGATCACGGCGCAATAGAGGCTCGGGCCCCAGTTTTCGTTCGGCAGGTTCTTGCTCGGCATCGATCCGGGTACGACGACGGAATAAGGCGGCACCTTGCCAACGTGGATCTCGCCGGTTTGGCGGTCGACGATCCTGGTCGAGGCGCCGAGGTACACACCCATCGACAACACCGCGCCCTCGCCGACGATCACACCTTCGGCAACCTCGGAGCGTGCACCGATGAAGCAGTTGTCCTCGATGATCACCGGGTTGGCCTGCAGCGGCTCGAGCACACCGCCGATACCGGCGCCGCCCGAGATGTGGCAGTCCTTGCCGATCTGGGCGCAGGAGCCGACCGTTGCCCAGGTATCGACCATCGTGCCGCTGTCGACATAGGCGCCGAGATTGACGAACGAGGGCATCAGCACGACACCGGGTGCGATATAGGCGGAGCGGCGCACGACGCAGTTCGGCACGGCGCGGAAGCCGGCGTGGGCGAATTCATCCATGCCCCAACCGTCGAACTTCGAGGGCACTTTGTCCCACCACTGGGCGGAACCCGGCCCGCCGGCGATCGGTTCCATGTTGTTGAGGCGGAACGAGAGTAGGACGGCTTTTTTGAGCCATTGGTTGACGATCCACTCACTGCCCTGCTTTTCGGCGACACGGGCATCACCCCGGTCAAGCAGGCCGAGCGCCGTTTCAATCGCGTCGCGCGTTTCGCCCTGGGTTGCCGCCGTTATCTCGTCGCGTGCCTCCCAGGCTTGTTCGATGGTGGTTTCCAGTTGTTCGTGCGACATGCGTATTGGTCCCGTATCCGCGATGTATGAATTTAGGATCGCTTTGTCGCGCGCGGATCGAGGGGTGTCAACGTCGCGAGGGTCCAGGCACAAGTTCCCTGGTTGGGGAGTTTGAGGGGGTGAAGCTCTCTCATGAAATACCGCCAAACGACGATATGTCAGGGGCCTTGCCCCTAACGACGCCACCAAAGGGCCTGGCCCTTTGGAAACCTATCCTGCAGCGATGGCGGCCTGGATCAAGCGCTTGGCATCGTCCGAGTGCCAGTCGGCGGGGCCAACGAGGCGGCCGAGCTCGCGGCCGTCGCGGTCGATCAGCAGCGTTGCCGGCATGCCGATGGCCATCAGCGAGAAACCGAGCTGGGCTGTCGGGTCGTGATAGAACCTGAGTGCCTTGGCACCGACCTCGGCAAGAAAATTGGCTGCCTTTTCAGGACCGCCGCGGTCTACGCTGACGGCCACGACTTCGAACTGGTCGCTGCCGAGTTCCCTTTGCAGGGCATCGAGAGACGGCATTTCCTTGCGGCACGGCGCGCACCACGTCGCCCACAGGTTTAGTAGGACGACCTTGCCTTTGAAATCGGCAATCGTCATCGCTTTGCCGTCGGGACCGTTGAACGACTTGTCGCCGGTAACCGGCTCGGGCTGGTTCTTGAACACGAAGGTCGTCATCGCGCCGCGGTTGAGCGCTTCACCGTTTGGTGCTGTTAGCAACGCCTTGGCATTTGCGGCGGTTGTGGTGGACGGTTGCCTGCTCGAGGCAGTCGATGCGGTCGAGCCGGGCGGATCCGCCGGTATCATCGGCCGCAGTCCATCGCCAAGTGTGTTGTCACCACCGCCGAGGGTCGCGTATACCGCGCCGAAGCCGATGACGGCACAAACGACCGCAACCAGCATGGTCGGCAGCCAGCTTTTGTTGGTTTTGCCAGTCATCATCCGAGAACTCTCACTTCGATCCTGCAATATGGCCGGGGAACGATCGCCAACGATACAGGCCGAGCGTGCGCGCCCCGAAACCAGCCTTCCAATCCGACCTGGATAGAACTTATGTCGAAACCAAGCGCCAACAAGATGTGGGGCGGGCGATTTTCCGCTTCACCGTCAAAGATCATGGAGGACATTAACGCCTCCGTTGCCTACGATAAGCGGCTGGCAGCGCAGGATATCCGGGGCTCGATTGCCCACGCCCAGATGCTGGCCGAGTGCGGCATCATCGCCAAGTCGGACGCCCGCGCGATCATCAAGGGTCTCGGCGAAATCGAGGGGGAGGTCGAGGCCGGCCGCTTCGAGTGGTCGGCGGCCCTCGAAGACGTCCACATGAACATCGAGAGCCGACTCGCTGAGATCATCGGCGAACCGGCCGGCCGTCTGCACACGGCGCGCTCGCGCAACGACCAGGTTGCGACCGATTTCCGCCTCTACATCCGCGATACGATCGATGCCTTCGATGCCAAGCTCGGCGAATTGCAGCTGATCCTGGCGACCAAGGCCGAGGACTATGCCGGCGTCATCATGCCCGGCTTCACCCACCTGCAACCGGCCCAGCCGGTGACCTTCGGCCATCATCTGCTGGCCTATGTCGAGATGCTGGCGCGCGACCGCGGCCGTTTCGCCGATGCCCGGCGGCGGCTCAACGAGTGTCCGCTGGGGGCGGCAGCGCTGGCCGGCACGTCGTTCGCCATCGATCGCAGGGCAACTGCGAAAGCGCTCGGCTTCGAGCGTCCGACCGCCAATTCACTCGACAGCGCTTCCGACCGTGATTTCGTGCTCGAGGTGCTGTCGGCAGCGTCGATCTCGGCCATGCATCTCTCCCGTTTCGCCGAGGAAATCGTGATCTGGTCGACGCCGCAGTTCAACTTCGTGCGCCTTTCCGATGCCTGGACGACCGGCTCATCGATCATGCCGCAAAAGCGCAACCCCGACGCCGCTGAACTGGTGCGCGCCCGTGTCGGTCGCGTGGCGGGCGCCTTCCAGAGCCTGCTGATCGTGATGAAGGGGCTGCCGCTCGCCTATTCGAAGGACATGCAGGAGGACAAAGAGGTGACCTTCGATGCCCTCGACAGCTATGCCGTGGCGCTTGCGGCGATGACCGGTATGGTTGGCGACCTGGAGCCCAACGCACCTGCCATGCAGGTTGCTGCCGGCGCCGGCTTCTCGACGGCGACGGATCTCGCCGACTGGCTGGTGCGCGAACTTGGCCTGCCGTTCCGAACGGCCCATCACGTCACCGGCAGCATTGTCGCGGAGGCCGAGCGGCAGGGCTGCGGCATCGAGGATCTGGCGCTCGACGACATGCAGGTGATCGAACCGCGTATCACTAAACAGGTCTTCAGCGTGCTCGGCGTCGAGAAATCGGTGGCGAGCCGCAAGAGCCATGGGGGAACGGCGCCACAGAATGTCCGCAAAATGGCGCGCCAATGGGTTAAACGATTGGAAAAGGAAGGCTTTGCCGTTTAGTAGGGTCTGTGGACGGCCGCTTTCGCACGTCGACGGAAGTTGTTCTTTCGCCTACGGTTGATCCGGTGAGCGAGTGGTTTTCGAAGGCTCGGCAGGGATGATGGGCAGCGTGATTCGTAACAGTCTGGCATTGGCGCTTCTGGCGGGCCTGCTCGCCGGCTGCGGTGTGCGCGGATCATTAGAACTGCCGCCTGACGCCCAGGCCGAAGCGCAGCGTACGGCGAGTGCCGAATCCGGTCAGGGCAAGCCCGAAGGTGCTGCGCCGAAGCCCCATAAGGACTTTATTCTGGACGGCCTTTTGCGGTAGTCAGGGTTGCCACATATTGGCGATCATGCCTTCCTTTTAAGTGCAACGGGCGTTCGATCTGTCGCCATGCCTCCTGCTCGCTCTCTCAGCCAATGCACCATTTTCAATACATCGACGGGGTTCTGCACGCCGAGGGTGTTGCCATTCCGGCAATCGCCGATGCCGTCGGCACGCCGTTCTACTGCTATTCGACGGCAACGCTCGCCCGGCATGTCGAGGTGCTGGCGAGCGCCTTCGAAGGCCGGGATCATTTGATCTGTTATGCCGTCAAGGCAAACTCCAACCAGGCCGTGCTCAAGACCATGGCGGCGCTGGGCACCGGCATGGACGTCGTCTCGGAGGGCGAATTGCGCCGCGCCCGTGCCGTCGGCGTTGCGGGTGATCACATCATCTTTGCCGGTGTCGGCAAGACGCGCGGTGAGATGGCCTATGCGATCTCGGAGGACATCCTCGGATTCAACGTCGAGAGCCCGGCTGAATTAAGAGCCCTCAGTGAGGTTGCAAGTTCGATGAACGCAACGGCGCGCATTGCATTGCGCGTCAACCCGGACGTCGATGCACGGACGCACGCCAAGATTTCGACGGGCAAATCGGAAAACAAGTTCGGCATTCCGTTCCAGGATGCAGCAGCCCTCTACGACGAGGCGGCAACGCTCCCCGGCATCCGGGTGACCGGCCTGCACATGCACATTGGCTCGCAGATCACCGAGCTCGATCCGTTCCGCAAGGCCTTTGCCCTTATGCGGGAACTTTACGGTGAACTAACGAGTCGCGGACACCTGATCGACCATCTCGATCTCGGCGGCGGCCTCGGTGTGCCCTACCGCAATGCCAAGAACATACCGCCGGGCCCGCAGGAATACGCCGCCGTCATCCTGGAATATCTCGGCGATATCCCAGCCAAGCTGGTCCTCGAGCCCGGCCGCATGATAACGGCCAACGCCGGCATCCTGGTCGCCCGCGTGATCTACGCCAAGCCGACGGCTGCCAAGCATTTTACGATCATCGACGCGGCGATGAATGATTTGATCCGGCCGACGCTCTATGATGCCCACCATGATGTGTGGACGGTCGCGGAACGTCCGGCATCGGCTCAAATGGTTGTCCAGGATCTTGTCGGACCGGTGTGTGAATCGGGGGATTATCTGGCACAAAACGTCGAGCTGCCGGTGCTGGCGGAAGGTGAACACGTCGCGTTGATGTCAGCCGGTGCCTACGGTGCCGTCATGTCGTCTACCTACAACTCACGGCTTCTGGTTCCGGAAGTCCTGGTCAATGGCAGCGAATTTGCTGTCGTGCGGCCGCGAACGAGCTTCGATGAACTGATTTCACTGGATCGCATACCGTCGTGGTTCACTGAAACGTGTTAGCCTCAGGTTGAGTGTATCCGTGTTCGCCCCTGTACCGCCGTGATTGGCTGTGCAAATCTCGCGCGGATCCGTCTGCCGTGGCTAAACTGGCGGTAATTGGCGTGGTCGCATAATATGGGCCGGCCATTTGCCCTGCCGCCCGCAAGCGGGCGAATGGGGCGGCGAGACGGAACGGGCAGGGCGGTACTCTGCAGCAGCCAATACGGGCGGAGCCCAAATCATGGCGACAGATCATTCGACCAACCAGTCACGTAGCACCGGCAAGACGTCCTGGCGCTCAAGCTCCGGCTCGGCTGCCGACCCGGCACTGCGACGTTTTCAGGGTAAAGTCTGGCGCAGCCGCTTTGCGCTCTGGTTCGAACGGGTCTGGCCACGACTCTGGCTGGTGTTCGCTATCCTGGCTGCCTTCGTGTTGGTCTCGATTGCTGGCCTTTGGACGCAGATACCTGAACCGGCGCATTGGGCCGGCATGGCCGCATTTGCGATAGTCCTGCTTGCCGCCCTTGTCTTTTCGTTTCTTGTCCGCCTGCCGTCACGCGACGAGGCGGTCCGTTATCTTGAGCGCCATTCGCCAGTCGACCACCGGCCGGCGTCGGCCTACGAGGACACGCTCTCGGGCGCGCCTGCCGACAGCGCGACAGCGGCCATCTGGGAAGCGCACAAGCGGCGCCTGCGCGAGCGTCTCGACGGGCTAGAAGTGGCATTGCCGAGCCCGAACGTGCCGAAGCGCGACCCCTGGGCCTTGCGCGTGCTGGCGCTTGGCACGGTGCTGCTCGCCGTCGCCTTTGCTGGCGACAGCGCTTATGACCGCATGCAGTCAGCGTTCCGTTTTGCGTCGCTGTCACCGGCGGCGAATGCCCGCCTCGATGCGTGGGTAACGCCGCCACAGTACACTGCACGGCCGCCGATCCTGCTTGCTGACGGACGCAATCAGGCGAACCGCGCTGGCGGTGCCGAGGCGTCGCCGGTCATCGAAACTGTCGAAGTACCTGACAAGAGCCGCGTGATCATCCGTATTGGCGGCGCTGAGAACGCGACCTTCCAGCTCGATTTCACCGATCCGAACGGCAACGTCCTCAAGACGATCGATGGCAAGAAGCCGGACGGCGGCGACGGCACCATCATCGAACTCTTCGGTGAACTCGACCCGCGCGTCACCGGTGCCAAGCTGAGGACGGGCGGCCAGGTGATGGCGGCCTGGGCGTTCAAGGTCATTCCCGACTACGCGCCGACCATTGCGCTGACCAAGGATATCGAAAAGACCCGCCGCGGCGCCATGAAGCTCTTCTACCGCATGGAGGACGACTACGGCATTGCCTCGGCGGAAGCCACGCTCGAACGCCTGCCGCTCGAACCTGGCGACCCGAAGACGGCCTGGGCGCGCAAGAATGTCCTGAAGGGGCCGCGGCCGCCGCTTGCCAGGCCGCCGAAGATCGTCCTGCGCATTCCAGGCCGCCGGGCCAAGAAGCCAGAGACCTGGAGTTTCCACGACATCGGCTCGCATCCCTGGGCCGGATTGCGCGTGCGCATGACGCTGGTCGCGCGTGACCATGCCGGCAATGTCGGCAAGAGCGAACCCAAGGAACTGGTGCTGCCCGAACGGCTGTTCTTCAGCCCGTTCGCCAAGGCGGTGATCGAACAGCGCCGCAAGTTGGTTTTCGACCCGCGCTATCGCCCGGATGTCCTGTCAGCAATCAAGGCGCTGACGATCGCGCCGGAACAGTTCATCAAGGACAAGGCGGTCTATCTCGGCCTGCGCAGCGTCTATCACCGGCTTGAGCGCAGCGGCACACGCGTCGCCGTTTCAAGCGCCATCGAACAGCTCTGGCACATTGCCCTGCGTATCGAAAACGGCGGTGGCCTGTCGGCTGCCGAGCAGCGCCTGCGCGAACTGCAGGAGCAACTTGCCAAGGCGCTCGAGCGGGGCGCTTCGAACGAAGAGATCAAGCGGCTCATGCAGCAACTGCGTCAGGCGCTCAACGAGTTCCTGAAGCAGCTCCAGCGCCAGGCGCAGAACATGCCGCCGAACCAGCAGATGAACCCCAATCAGTTCATGCGTCCGCAGGATCTCGACCGGCTGATGCGCGAACTCGAGCGGATGGCGACCCAGGGCTCGCGTCAGCAGGCGCAGGAAATGCTGAGCCAGCTGCGTGATCTGCTCGACCGTCTGCAATCGGGCCGCATGGCGCGCAACGGCCAGCAGCAGAACGGCCGCGGCCAGCAGATGATGCAGATGCTGAATAAGTTCGGCGATCTGATCGGCAAGCAGCAGCGGCTGATGGACGATACGCACAGCGCCCGCCGCCAGGGTCGGCAGGGCCAACAAGGTCAGCAGGGTCAACAAGGCCAGCAGGGTCAGCGAGGCCAACAGGGGCAGCAGGGTCAGCAGCGCCGGGGTCAGCGCGGGCAGGATGGCCAGCAGCCGGGCAACGGCCGGGGCCAGTTTGGTCAGGGACAGTTCTCGCCGGATGCCCTCGGCCAGCGCCAGGGCCAGCTCGGCAACCTTCTCGACGAGTTGCGTAACGGCCTGCAGCGCTTTGGCATGCAGGCGCCCCGTCATCTCGATGATGCACGTCGGGCCATGGACAACGCCGAACGGTCATTGGAACAAGGTGATCTTGGTGACGCGACCCGCGAGCAATCGCAGGCGCTCGAGCAGTTGCGCCAGGGTGCGCAGCAGATGGCCGAACAAATGATGCGCCAGATGCCGTCCCGGTTCGGACGCTCGATGGATTCACCGCTCGACCCGCTCGGCCGGCCGCAGCGGACCGAGGGGCCGGATCTTGGCACCAGCGTCAAGCTGCCCGATGAAATCGACGCCCAGCGTGTGCGTGAGATCCTGAACGAGCTGCGTCGACGGCTTGGCGAGCGCTTCCGTCCGGAACTTGAACTGCAGTACCTGGAGCGCCTGCTCAGACGGTTCTGAGGCCAACCGGTTTACTTGAGAGAATGTGCCGCGCACGTCCCGCTGCCGGTAACCGCGACGAACTGCATGCTCCAGCGCAAGCCAGCCAAAGAGATCCCCAACCGGCTTGCGCGGCGCATCCTTCTTGATCGCCAGGGCCTTGCTGCATCGCCAGCACGCAAACAATCCAAGGCCGATCTGCTTGAACTCGTCAATCAGCTCGGCTTCGTTCAGCTCGACAGTGTCGCGACCGTCGAGCGCGCGCATCACATGACCCTGTTCGCGCGCAACCAGACCTATCGGCGAGCCGATTTCAAGGTCCTGCTCGAGGATGACCGGACGCTGTTCGAAAACTGGACGCATGATGCCGCCGTCATCCCGACCGAGTTCTATCCCTATTGGCAGCGCCGCTTCGAGCGCGACCAGGCAGCCCTTCGAGTGCGCTGGCTCAAATGGCGGCGCGAAGGTTTCGAGGAACAACTCGACGATATACTGAGCCATGTCGCCGAACACGGGCCGACCATGGCGCGCGGGCTTGCCGCCGAAGAGCGCAAGGCGGGCGACGGCTGGTGGGATTGGCATCCATCCAAAACGGCGCTCGAATACCTTTGGCGAACCGGCAGCCTTGCCGTGACGCGCCGGGAGGCCTTCCAGAAAGTCTACGACCTGACCGAGCGCGTCATTCCCGGCAATCACCGCCGGCCTGACGTCGATGATGCCATGCTGATCGATTGGTGCTGCCGCAGTGCGCTCGACCGGCTCGGCATCGCGACGCCGGGCGAGCTTGCCGCGTTCTGGGGGATAATCTCACCAGCCGAAGCCAAGCTTTGGTGTGAGGATGCGGGCGGGCATGGGCTGCCGCGCGTGCTGGTCGAGCCGGCAGAGGGCTCGAAGCCACGTGAATCGATCGCAGATGAGCGGGCGGTCGAAACGGTGGAGAACGACATCGAGCCGCCGGCACGACTGCGCGTGATCAGTCCGTTCGATCCCGTTGTGCGTGATCGTAAGCGGCTCTCCCGCCTGTTCGGCTTCGACTACCGTATCGAAATCTTCGTGCCGGCCGCCAAGCGGACCTATGGCTATTACGTGTTTCCGCTGCTCGAAGGCGACCGGTTCGTTGGCCGCATCGACATGAAACGCGATCGCGAGGCCGGCTGTCTCAGTGTCACGAACATCTGGTGGGAGCCTGGTATGCGTGCCACGAAAGGCCGCGTGCAGCGCCTCGAGGCAGAACTCGCCCGGGTCAGCCGGTTCGCCGGCTGCAGCGACGTGAACTACATCCGAAATTGCGATTGACGAAGATCAATGAGTTTTAGCCTGCAATCCTTGATTGGAAGACCATGCAGTGTTTTGTGTGTGGGCTTGGCTGTGTCGAGTTGGGGCCGGGCTTCGCTACTGAACACGAACCTTCAGGCTGCACAAAAACGGGATCAAACCAATGCGCCGCAATAAAATTGCCTTGAGTACCACTCTCATCGCACTTGCCGCTTTGTTGTTCGGGGCTTTGCCTGCTTCGGCCGATCATAAGCCCTATGTTCACTTCACCAAGCAAGGCGATTTCGAGGATGCGCTCCTTGACCTCAAGGATGCCATCATCAACCGAGGCCTCGTCGTCGATTATGTCGGCAATGTCGACAAGATGCTGGAGCGCACCAGCAAGACCGTCGGCAGCGTTACGGAAAAAGGCAGTGCATCGCCCTATCTCCATGCGAAATACGTCCAATTCTGCTCGGCAAAGCTGACGCACGAGTCGGTCAGCGCCAATGTCTACAATCTATCGATTTGTCCCTACGTCGTGTTTGCCTTCGAAAGCAAGGCGCAGCCCGGCAGGATCGTCGTCGGCTACCGCCGGCCCGGAGTTGGCCATTCGGTACGCTCGAAAAAGGCAATGGCCAAGATCGACAAACTCCTCGAAGGCATCGTCAAGGAAGTCGTGGCCGAGTGATATCGGCCGGGCATCCGTGGCTCCGAGCGCGTTTGTTGCTCTGGGTGGAGGCGCAGAGACTATGACTATGAGCGTTCTTTGAGAAACTCGCTTACGCCACGCTTGAAGGCCCGGTCACCAACCGCCTTCATGTGATCGCGGCCTTC
>CBDCZF010000022.1:0-38278 GCA_965224225.1 Hyphomicrobiaceae bacterium | reverse complement strand
GACGATGCCAAGGCCGCCAAGTCCCTGCAGTAGTGATCGCCATAGCAAGACGCCGCGGGGCAGGTCGTCGAGCTTGACGAGGATCGTGGCACCGGTCGTTGTCAGGCCCGACATCGATTCGAAATAGGCGTCGGAAAATTGCAGACCAAGACCGACGAACGGGATGGCGGCAAAGGTGGCGACCAGCACCCACAACAATGTCGTGAGAACGAAACCTTCCTTGAGGCCGACATCGACCGGCCGGTCGTCGTAGGCGACCAGCAGCATCAGACCGCCAACGAACAAGGTGAAGGCGGACGAGCCGGCAAACACCGTCCAGCTCGACCGTCCATCGAGCAGATCGACGATCGCGGGCAGCAGCATTGCGGCTGCGATCGCGCAGAGCACGATGCCTAATGTAAAGACGATCGGTCGGGTCTGGATCACGTATCACCTGGCAAAAACGTCCGAACCTGCCGGCACCAAGATCCATGCCACCTGGGCCCGTTGGCGAGCCGAGCGACACCTGCTGGTCTCGTGTGGTTTACGCCAAACTGGGCAAAAGGCGAGCCATTGGCGAGCCTTCGTCGTGTCGCAGACTTCAACACCGAGCCGTTAAGCTTCGGTAAAACAACCATTCTTTTCTAGTCATGGGTTGTTAACGATGTCGCGATTTGGCCTGTCAGCCAAGTCAGATCGCGACGGAGCCGGCAGAGTTTGCTAAGAGGCTCGAAAATAGCGGGAAACTAGTGGCCAAGGAGCAGATGATGAAGAACGTCATGGGCATGATGAAACAGGTTCAGGAAATGCAGTCGCGCATGCAGCAAATGCAGAGCGAACTTGCCGAAATGGAGATCATGGGCCAGTCGGGGGCTGGACTGGTTACTGTTACGCTCAACGGCAAATCTGAAATGCGAAGCGTCAAGATCGACCCGAGCCTGATGAAGCCTGATGAGGTTGAAATCCTCGAGGACCTGATCGTTGCGGCGACCAGCGACGCCAAGGCAAAGGCTGAAGCTGCGATGCAGGAGAAAATGCAGGATATGGCCGGCGGCCTGCCGCTGCCTCCCGGGCTCAAATTATTCTGACGCGGATCGATCGGATATTTTGCCGAACGGTACTTCTGCCCAGGGAATTTCTCTGTCAGACTTGGCCGGTCGCAGCTGCTTGGCTGGTGCATCCCCAAGGCTGTGCTTTGTCGGTTGAACGGACCTGTACGACTGACGTGCGATCACGAAACACGAAGCGACGTCGAGCGAGCCTAACTGGGCAGGGCACTACTTGTAGCCAGAAGTAAGAGCGTAATGACGGCAAATATAACAGACCCCGAGTTGCTTGATGCCAACGCCATCGGCGATGTCGCCTACCTGCAACAATTCGCCGTCAGCTTCGAATTCCCGGTCGTGTTCACCGAAGGCCTGTTTCGACCCGACAATACGGTCTTGGCTGATACCCTGCGCCGCCTGGAACCGGACAAGCGCCACAGATGCCTCGTGTTCGTCGACCAGGGACTGCTGGCCGTTCACCCGGACCTGCCCGATTCGCATCGCGAACTATGCTGATAACCATTGCAAACACATCGAGCTGGCGGCCCGGCCGATCGCCATTCCAGGCGGCGAAAAGGTCAAGTCCGATCTGCACTTCGTCGAGGACATGCAGCGCACGCTGTATGAGCATCACATCGATCGCCATTCCTACGTGATCGCAATTGGCGGCGGGGCGGTGCTCGATGCCGTCGGTTTAGTCGCGGCTACGACCCACCGCGGTGTGCGCCATATCCGGGTGCCGACGACCGTGCTCTCGCAGAATGACTCCGGCGTCGGCGTGAAGAACGGTGTCAACAACTACGGCCAAAAGAATTTCGTCGGCAACCTTCGCACCGCCATTTGCAGTCCTATGCGATCTCGACTTCGCCATGAGCCTGCCGGATCGCGACAAGATCGCCGGCATGGCCGAGGCGGTGAAGGTGGCGCTGATCCGCGACCGGTCGTTCTACGAGTGGCTCGAGAAAAACAGCGATGCGCTCGCCATATTCGACCGCGTGGCGATGGCCAAGATGATCCGGCGCTGCGCCGAACTGCACATGCGCCAGATCGGCTTTGGCGGCGATCCCTTCGAAACCGGCAGTGCACGGCCGCTCGACTTCGGCCATTGGTCGGCCCACAAGCTCGAAGGCATGACCAATTACCACGTGCGCCACGGCGAGGCCGTTGCGATCGGCATTGCGCTTGATGCCCGATATTCGGTGCTCTCAGGGCTGCTTGCTCCGGGGCTCGAGGAACGCATTTGCGTGCTGCTCGAGCACTTGGGCTTCAGGCTCTGGAGCTCGGCCATCGAGAAGAGGACCGAGGCCGGAGATCTCGTGATCGTCGACGGGCTCAGAGATTTTCAGGAGCACCTCGGCGGTGAACTCACCATCACTCTGCTCGACGATCTCGGAATTGGCGTCGAGGTGCATGCGATGGATGCCGGCCTGGTCACCGAGGCCATTCAGTGGCTCAAGGAAAGGCAGGGTGTGTGATGTGGCTTGATGCGCACCATCGTCTCGGACACCTCACCTACTGCACAAACATTCACGCCGGCGAGGCCTGGCCGGATGTGCTCGCAAGCCTCGAAGAGAACGTGCCGCGGATCAAGTCGGCGCTGCAGCCGGATGGCCACCTGGGCATCGGCTTGCGGGTCGGTGGTGCGGCCTGCGAGGCGCTGAAACAGCCCGCCACGCTCGATCAACTCAAGGCATTTCTCAGCGAGGCGGGCGCCGAGATCGTCACCTTCAACGGCTTTCCCTACGGTGCCTTTCACGGCCAGAAGGTGAAGGAAGAGGTTTACCGGCCGGACTGGGCCGATCCGGTTCGTCTCGCCTACACCAACGACCTGGCCGACATCATGGCCGAACTGTTGCCCGAAGGCGAATTCGGCAGCATCAGCACCGTGCCGGGCACGTTCAAGCGCTGGGCACCGGGCAACGAGGCTCTGATCGCACGGAACATGATCGCCCATGTCGCCCATCTCGTGGCCTTGCGGGAACGTACCGGCCGAAACATCGCGCTGGCGATCGAGCCCGAACCCTGCTGCATGCTCGAAACCGTCGCCGAATCGATCACGTTCTTCAACGAACACTTATTCTCGGCGGACGGCATTGCGCAATTGAGCGAGCTGACCAGGCTCGGCCGATCAGACGCCGAGACGGCGATGCGCCACCACATCGGGCTTTGCTATGACGTCTGCCATGCAGCGGTCGAATACGAAGATCCGAAGGGCAGTATTGCGGCCTTGCGAGGGGCGGGCATATCGATCCCGAAGCTGCAGCTGAGTTCGGCGCTGCGGCTCGCCTCGGTGGACCGCGCATCATTGCAAGCGCTCAGCGGTTTTGATGAACCGGTCTATCTCCACCAGGTCATCGAGAACGGTCCGGACGGGCTCGTGCGCCACGAAGACCTGGCGCAGGCCTTCGTCACTTCTGAGGCTTCGATTGGGCGCGAATGGCGCGTCCACTTCCACGTGCCGATCTTCCTCGAACGTCTCGAGCATTTCGACACGACGCAGGCGTTTCTGCGCGAGATGCTGGCACTGCATCGCGCCGATCCGATCTCGCCGCATCTTGAGGTCGAGACCTACACGTGGGACGTGCTGCCCGAGCAGTATCGCGGAGTGAAAGTCAGCGAGGCGATCGCGCGCGAGATGAATTGGGTCCGGGAGCAACTGCTTTCATGACGTGGCAGGTTGCCCTTCAACTCGGCCGTGTCTCGAACCTGCCGACCGTATGGACCAATACACTGGCCGCTTCCGTGCTCGTTGGTGTCGTCGACAGCCGGCTATGGCCGCTGCTTGTTGCAATGTCGCTCTATTACATCGGCGGCATGTACCTCAACGATGCCTTCGACGCCGATATCGATGCGAGGGAACGGCCCGAGCGGCCGATCCCGTCCGGGCAGGTTTCGCGGGTAACGGTTTACGTCGCGGGCTTTGCGATGTTGGCGCTCGCAACAGTCATCGTCTTTGTGGTTGCCCGCTCGGCAGGTCAGGGCCTTGCTCTGTGGGCGACGGTCAGCGGCCTGGCGCTGGCTGCCATGATCGTGCTCTACGACTGGTACCACAAGGCCAATCCGCTGAGCCCGCTGATCATGGGCCTGTGCCGGGTGCTCGTTTATGTGACCACCGCCTTGTGTTTCGCAGCCGTCGTGCCGGCAGGGCTCCGGATCGCGGCCCTGGTGGTGCTCTGCTATTTGATCGGACTGACCTATGTGGCCAAGCAGGAGAACTTCGGCCGGGTCGAGAACCTGTGGCCGCTTGCCTTCCTGGCAGCACCGCTGATCTACGGTCTGGTCCAACTTGCCGGCGAACCGCTGACGGGTATTTTCCTCGTGGCGCTGGTAGGATGGATCGTTTACTGCGTACGGCTGGTCATGCGCCGCGGATCTGGCGATATTCCGCGGGCCGTGGTCAGCCTGATTGCCGGCATAGCGCTGCTCGATGCGATGCTGATCGCATCCGCCGGGCAGCTGATGCTCGCTGTGCTTGCAGTCATCGGTTTCGTTCTAACGCTGTTTCTGCAGCGCTACGTCTCCGGGACCTGACGCTAAACGAAACGCCAAACAGCGAGTGCCTGCCAATGCCCGTCGGATTGGAACGCGAGATCATCGACAACGCCGTCTACCAGCGGACACTTGAGCACTTCGGCAGGGCCGGCGTCCGCCTGCCGCGGATCGCGACGCTCGCTGCCCCGCATGCCGAGGCGGCTGCAACACAAGGCCTGGCGCAGGTCGATCCGGATGCGCCGGACGCGGGCAACCTTTACCGAGTGCACTGGTACAACAGCGACGACCGCACCACGCTCGCCGACACACCGGCACACATCGTCATGCCGCCGGAGTTGACCGGCATCGAGGCCAAGATCATCGCCGTCCTCGGCAACCGTTTTCCGATGATCCGCGCGCACAAAGTGCTGGCTGCCTATGGTTGCCTGGTGCCGCGCCTGGTCACAGGCCGGTTCGACCCTGCCCGTAACCGGGCCGTTTGGCCCTCGACCGGCAACTACTGCCGTGGCGGTGTCGCCATCTCGCGTATTCTCGGCTGCCGCAGCGTTGCCGTCCTGCCCGAAGGTATGAGCCAGGAGCGCTTTCGCTGGCTCGAAGACTGGGTGTCCGACCCCGCCGACATCGTGCGAACGCCCGGCACGGAAAGCAACGTCAAGGAGATCTACGACGCCTGCCACGAACTGGCGAGGGACCCGGACAACGTCATCCTCAATCAGTTCAACGAGTTCGGAAACTACATCATCCACCGTGCGGTCACCGGTCCCGCCCTCGAACATGCCTTCCGCGCCGTCAAGGGTGATGGCCCGCTGCGAGCCCGCGCGTTCGTCGCCGCCTCGGGTTCAGCCGGCACCTTTGCCGCTGGCGATCACCTCAAGCAGAGCCTCGGCACGGCGCTCGCCGCCGTCGAGGCTCTCGAATGCCCGACGCTGCTCTATAACGGCTACGGCGAGCACAATATTCAGGGTATCGGCGACAAGCACGTGCCGTTCATTCACAATGTCCTGAACACCGACTTCGTCGTTGGTGTCTCCGACAAGGCGTCGGATGCGCTCAATGTGCTCTTCAACACTTCGACAGGCCGCAGCTATCTTGCTCAGCGCACCGGTCTCGGTCAGGAAACGCTTGGTGCTCTGGCGGACCTTGGCCTTTCCTCGATCGCCAACGTGCTCGGCGCGATCAAGGTTGCCAAATACCTCAACCTCGGCCCCGACGATGCAGTGTTGACGATTGCGACCGATGGCGCGGAGATGTACGGCACGGAACTGACCAAGACGTCCGGCGAGGTCTTCACTGGCAGCTTCGACGAAATTGCCGCCGCCGAGGTATTCGGCCGTTATCTACTTGGTGCCGCGACCGACCACACGCTGGAACTGCGCCGCCCGGACCGCGAGCGGATCTTCAACCTTGGCTACTACACCTGGGTCGAACAGCAGGGCGTGCCGCTCGATGAGTTCGATGCGCGCCGCGACGCCGCCTTCTGGGACGGCCTGATGGACCTGGTGCCGGTATGGGACGGGATGATCGACGCGTTCAACCGGCAGGCGGCCGGAAGTTGACATCGCCCGTGCTTCAGCCTGGCGCAACGGGAGCGCCGAGCGATTAATTTGCATCGCTTCTCCGAGGCATAGATTCACTTTTTGTGGGCGGTGTTATTTGTGCGCTGTATCGGGTTCGGTACGTCGGATAATCTGGTCATCATGGAACGGAGCAACGGCGGAGGCGGTGACGTGGCGAAAGCAGACAAGGTGAAGCCAGAGGAAGCCGATGCCTTCGATATCGACAATCCGGAACTGCCCGCCTGGATCGACGAAGGCGCAATGAAAGCCGGCGGCTACCCTTATGAAAAGCGTTTGAAGCGGCGCAAATACGAAAAGTCCCTCGAAGCCCTGCAGATCGAACTGTGCAAGCTACAGCAGCATGTGCAGGCCACGGGCATGCGCATCGTTATCGTCTACGAAGGTCGGGACAGCGCGGGCAAGGGCAGCTGCATCAAGCGCTTCATGGAACACATCAATCCGCGCCATGCCCGGACGGTGGCACTCGCCAAGCCGACAGAACGCGAGCGCGGGCAATGGTACTTCCAGCGCTATGCGGCACACCTGCCGAGCGACGGTGAGATCGTGCTGTTCGATCGTTCCTGGTACAATCGCGCCGGTGTCGAGCGCGTCATGGGCTTTTGCAGCGAGCAGCAGGTTGCCGATTTTCTGCGCGAGGCCCCCCAGTTCGAATCGATGATCGTGCGCGAAGGCATCCTGCTCTTCAAATTCTTCCTGACCATTGGCCGTGAAACCCAGCTCAAGCGCTTTCACGAGCGGCGTCATTCACCGCTCAAGCACTGGAAGCTATCGTCCCTCGACCGGGCGGCCATCGATAAATGGGATGACTACACGCATGCCAGGGAGGAGATGTTTCGTTTTACTGACACCGAAACCTGCCCCTGGACGGTCGTTCGCTCGAATGACCAGCGCCGCTCTCGCCTTGCGACTATTCAATACGTGCTGGACGCCGTCGACTATGAAGGCAAGGACGAAAAGGCGATCGGTAAGGTCGATCGCAATATCGCAGGTTCCGCTGACGCGCTCCGCCACGAGCAGCAAGACACCGCGTGAATTTGCCTGCAGTTCATCTGACGAGCAATAGCGGACAGTTGAGCACACCCGTCAACGGACGCAGCGTCTTGGCACGCGGAATCAGAATGCCGCCGTATTCGGCAATCAGGAAGCCACCGTCGATCCGCCGGATGACGTCAGCGATAGCATTGCGCTCGCCATAGGTTGCGGCCGCCTGTGCAATACGAATGCCTTTCTGGCCGCCGAGCACCAAGCGTACCTCACCGTCCATGCGCTCGAGATCATTCGGTTCGCCTGCGACCAGCAGAACGATGATGTCGGTCTCGAGCGCTTCGGCCAGCCGCCGGCCCGAGCGCAGCATGGCGTCGAGGCGCGCGGTGTCCTCGATGGCGATCACGATCGGACCACTGCCGGGCTTTGCCTGCGGACCAGCGACGATCACACCGGTCGCGTCGGTGACCGTGTCGAACATCTCATCGAGCGAACAAGGGGCCGGTGAGCCGAACGTCTCGGCAATCGCAATCACGTTCCACGGCCCGCGTTGCGCGCAGGCTGCAACCAGTGCGTGGACCGGTTCGTCGCGCACTTCGTTTTCATAGTAGCGCACCTCGGCGCGGGCGGCGGCGGCGGCAACACGCTTGCGGGCTGCTGCAAAGGCACCGCGAAATTCAGCCTGGACACTCCGCGCTGAGACCGGCCGCATCGCACCGTCACGTAGCGAGAACTCGCGCGCAAAAGGAAAGCGGGCAAAGTTGATGCGTTGCGCATCCTCGATAAAGAGCGTTTCGACCTCGGACTGAAACGCTCTGGCAACCGTCATCGCGGCATCGATGGCGCAATCATTGGGCTGCCAGGCAGAAAACCTCAAAATGACGCGGCCGCGACCTTCGCTTGCTTCAGCGACATGCACTGACATGACTGCAACCTACCCCTGACTTTACGCGGAAACCTGCAACTGTAATTTTCTCACCACGAGATACCTCAGACTCCGGCCTGCTCGCTTGCGGGCCCGAAATTCTTCTGGCGATAGGCGAACTCCCTGAGCTTGTCCTCGACCATTCGGTTGATCGTGCCGGGTGGAAATTCGCCATCCTCGCCGCGGACACCGGCTTCGATGCCGGTGAGGATCTCGATGCCCTGGTCGATGTTGTCGACGCTGTGGATCCGGAATTTGCCGGCAGCTGCCGCTTCGACGACATCGGGCCGCAGCATCAGGTGCTGCACGTTGCCCGAAGGGATCAGTACGCCCTGGTCGCCGGTCAAGCCGCGAGCAGCGCAAATGTCGAAGAAGCCCTCGATCTTTTCGTTGGCCCCGCCGATCACCTGAACCTCGCCCCACTGATTGACCGATCCAGTTACCGCCAGGTTCTGGCGGATCGGCACGCCGGAGAGCGCGGAAAGCAGTGCGTATAGTTCCGTCGAAGAAGCACTGTCACCGTCGACGCCACCGTAGGACTGTTCGAAGACCAGCGAAGCTGCGAGGGCCAGAGGAACGTCCTGGGCGAACTTGCCGGCAAGATACCCCCACAGGATCATGACGCCCTTGGAATGCAGCGCTCCGCCGAGGTTCACCTCGCGCTCGATGTCGGTCACCCGGCCACGGCCCATGCGCACGCGTGCGGTGATCCTGGTCGGCTTGCCGAACGCGAAGTCGCCAAGTTGGAGCACGGACAGGCCGTTGATCTGTCCGACCTTCTCACCCTCGGTCGCAATCAATACGAGATCGCGCTCGATGCCTTCCTGCGAGCGGTCACGTAGACGGTCGGAGCGTTGGATGCGCTCCTCGATGGCGCGCTGGACGGATGCATTGGCGATCATATCTTCACCGGCTTCGTTCGCCCAGTAGTCGGCCTCGCGCACCAGATCGGCGAGATTGCCGACCTCGATCGAGAGCTTTTCGCGGTCACCGGCCAGGCGGGAACCTTCCTCGATCAGGCGCGCAACGCCTGATGCATCGACCGCGCGCAACCCGTGATGAGCGACGATCGAGGCGATCAGGCGGGCATAATCCTTGTGGTGCTCACCGTTGCGTTCGATGGTGTCGTCGAAGTCGGCCTGCACCTTGAACAGGCGACCGAAATCGGGATCGCCGGCAGCCAGCATGTAGTAGAGCTGGCGGTCGCCGAACAGCACGACCTTGACGTCGAGGTCGATCGCCTCGGGATCGATCGTCTGGGTCGACATGAAACCGCTGGTCTCCTCAGGCTGCTCGATGCGCAGGCGGCGCGCTTTGATCGCGCGCTTGAGTGCCTCCCAGGCAAACGGCGAGAGCAGCATCTTGCGCGCATCGACCAGCAGATAGCCGCCATTGGCGCGATGCAGGGCGCCGGGCTTCATCAGCAGGAAATCGGTGACCAGGGAGCCCATGTGAGCGATGTGTTCGATACGCCCGATCAGGTTGCCGTAGGTCGGGTTGAGTTCTTCAACGATCGGCTGCGTGCAGGCCTCGGTCGATTCATGTGAGACCATGATGTTGACCATGTAGCGCCGATAGCGCGGATCTCGGGTCGTATCGACGGAGCGCTGGACGGGCTGGCCTTCCTCTTCCTCCTGGGCGAAGAACAGCGCCACATTGCGCACGAGGTCCTTGGCAACGACGTCGAGGTACGCCGTCACCTCCGGTATATCCTTGTGGCCGGCGCGCACGTCGCGCAATGCTTCCTCGACGGCGACCGTTGCGACTTCCTCGTTGAGTTCGCGCAGGCGATTGCGCCGCTCCTTTTCCGATTTGGGAACCGTCTCGAGGATCGCAGCGAGTTCCTTTTGCAGGACCTCGATCTTCGCCTCGACGGACTTGCGCATGTCTTCCGGCAGGCCGCTGAACACTTCCGGGTTGACGATCTTGCCATCAAGCATCGGCGCCATGCCGATGCCGGTCGGCGTGCGCAGGATGGCAATGTTTTGCTCGCGCGCCTTTTCGGTCAGCGCCTCGAAGGCTTCTTCCTGGCCGGCGCGGAAGCCCTCGTCGATCTGGCGGCGGCGCGCCTGATATTCCTCATCCTCGAAGACGGCCGGCAATGTCTGGCGCAATTCGTCGATCATATCGATCATCGCCTTCGAGAACCGGTTAGCCCGGCCGCAGGGCAGACGCATCGCATCGGGCTTGTTGGCATCGACGAAGTTGTTGACATAGACCCAGTCGTAGATCGGGGCGGGCTCCTGAACCTTGCGTTCGAGGTAGGCACGTACCGCCGTCGTCTTGCCCGAAGCCGGCGGGCCTAGCACGAAGATATTGAAATCCTGGGCATTCATCTTGGCGCCGAAATCGATGGCGCGCAGGGCCCGTTCCTGGCCGATCAGCCCGGCTGTCGGCTCGAGTTCGGCGGTGCTTTGAAAGCCGAGCTGGGCGGGGTCGACGACTCGGCGCAACTCGCTGACCGGCAGCGGCTGATGCTGACCGGCAGCTCGCGGTGCGACGCTTGGCGCTGTAAACGAGGCGCCTGCCGGCTCCGTCGAGCCCGATCCGTTGCCAGGTTTCTTGAAGAACATGTCGTCCGCCCCTCTTGGCCGATTGCTGCCGGCCGCCTACAATTCAATGCCGGCAAGATACCTGATCGGTGCGATCAGACAACGGGGCTGCGCCGAATTGCAGAACCCCGCTGCATCTGCCGGCCCATTCGTGAACTCCCCGAAAAGGGCAATCACATGGCAGGCCGGCACAGGGCAGGCTGTATACGCCGGCAACCGGACGTCGAGAAACCCATGTCTGAGACCGAAGCATTCGCCCATGCTGATGGCCGCCAGTCGGAGAAGGCTGCCGCTATTGCCCGCGGCACGATTCGCCTGCTGACCAGCCTGGATTTCGCATCGGTCATGGAACTCACTCTCGCGAACTACCGGCGTGCGGACATCACGGCACTGGGGGCCAAGGGCGAGATCTGGATCATCGAGGTCAAATCCTGCCTCGCCGACTATGCCGTCGATGCCAAATGGCCGGAATACAGTGACTATTGCGACCAGTTCTTCTTCGCTGTCGATCAGGAGTTCCCGGCAGACGTGATCCCGGATGAGACCGGGCTCATCATTGCCGATCGCTATGGTGCTGAAATCGTGCGCAGGCCTGATGAACACCGCCTGAGCGGTGCGCGCCGCAAAGCCATGACGCAGCGCTTTGCGCGTACGGCCGCACAACGTCTCCACGGCCTGATTGACCCGGACGTCGTGTCCTTCAAGCCATCATAAGAGCCGGGCGGCGGCGACTACAGTCTCAGGCAAGCTAACGCGGTGCCCGCTTGGCCAGGATGCGCTGCAGGGTACGCCGATGCATGTTTAGCCGCCGGGCGGTCTCTGAGACATTGCGGTTACACAGTTCGTAGACGCGCTGAATGTGTTCCCAGCGTACGCGATCTGCCGACATCGGGTTTTCCGGCGGCGGCGCCATCGCATTGGGCGGCGCCAACAGTGCGTCGGTTACTTCATCGGCATCGGCGGGCTTTGCCAGATAATCGACCGCACCGAGCTTCACCGCGGATACCGCGGTTGCGATATTGCCGTAGCCGGTCAGCACGATCGTTCGGCAGTTGGGCCGGACCCGGCCGATTTCGGCAACGACATCCAGACCGTTGCCATCATCGAGACGCATATCGACAACGGCAAATGCAGGCGGCATCTCCCGGATCAGCTGCATGCCGTCGGTTACCGAGCCGGCGGTTCTGACCTGGAAGCCACGCTGCTCCATGGCCCGCGACAAACGCTGCAGGAATGGTGCATCGTCATCAACAATCACGAGCGAGGCATCTTCGGGCAATTCATCTTTGTCAAATGAGAGATCTTCTTCCACGTGCTTCTCCATTCTTCGAGACGAATATACCCGGCGAATTGCCCGGCCCCAAGCCCGCGTATGCCGTTCCTGGCACTTTTTTTGCGGCTTAAGCAGCTGTTTTCGTTCCAAAATGAGACGAGAACCGACCTGCTGGCGGTCCATAGCCGATAATTGCGCCGGTGCCGAAGCGTTTTCAAAGCACAAAGTGAACGGCTAACCCGATACGCTGCCGGGAGCCTCGAAAACCGCTCGCGGCCAGGTTGCCCGCACGACGGCGCCCTGGTCCGGCGGCTCGCGGTTTTCGAACTCCAGCGTGGCGCCGGATCGCTCGAGCAGGGTCTTGGCGATGAAGAAGCCGAGGCCGAGGCCGGAACGCTCATCGCTGCGCAATTTCTTGGCCGAGCGGGTCTTGATGTAGGGCTCACCCAGTTGGTCGATCACCTCCGGGGCAAAACCCGGGCCGTCATCGACGATCCAGACGCTGACAAGTTCATCGTTCCAGGCCGCAGTCACATTGACCCTCGTCGTGGCATAATCGACCGCGTTCTCAACCAGATTGCCGAGGCCGTAGATGATGCCCGGATGACGCTCGCAAACCGGTTCGGAAATCACTCTTCCGCCCGGCCTTTGGGCAACCGCTGCCTCGCTGCCACTCGGCCTGACGTCGACGATAATGCGGCCAATGCGGTGCGGCTCGGCCGCTTCATCTACGACCTGGCGAATGGTCATGCGGGCATGCATCGGGTCGCGCTCGGAGGGCGCACGCGTCAACTTCTGGAGAATGTCGCGGCAGCGCTGAGCCTGCGTCTGCAGCAGTTCGACATCTTCGAGCACTTCCGCTTGCGCTGCTTGGTCTCGCTTCAGGCTGTTGCTCAGCTCCTTCGAAACCAGGGCGATGGTGGCGAGCGGCGTGCCAAGCTCGTGGGCGGCAGCGGCGGCCAGGCCATCGAGCGCGTGCAGGCGTTGTTCGCGCGCCAGCACGAGTTCCGTCGCCGTCAAAGCGGCCGACATCTGGCGCGCCTCGCTCGCCAGCCGCCTGACATAGATGGCAAGAAACACCATCGATGCCAGTACCGCTGCGAACTGGCCCAGCCGATAGAGCACCGGCAGCTCGAGTTGCGTGCTCTCGAACCAGGGCAGCGGCATGTGATAGTTGGTCAACAGCGCTGTGAACGCGACTGCGGCCAGTCCCAGCACCAGCGTACTGCGCACCGGCAACGTTGCAGCCGAAACCGTCACCGGCGCCACCAGCAGCACGACGAACGGATTGGCGACGCCGCCGGTCAGATAGAGCAGGCCGGCGAGTTGTGCGATATCATAGCCGAGCAACACGGTCGCGTTCAGTTCGCTCAGGCGATAGCGGCTCGGCAGGCGCAATCGCAGATAGACGTTGAGCCAGGCCGATACAGCAATGAGCATGAGGCAGTAGGCGAGCGGCAGTTCGAAGCCAAGGACGAACCAGCAAATCAGCACCGCGAGCGTTTGCCCGCCGACGGCAAACCAGCGTAGCCGAACGATGGTCTGCAAACGCAACCGGCTTTCACTCGACGACGATATCGCTTCCTGTCTGCGCAGAGCCAAGCGGTTGGACATGGTCCGGTTCAGGTCCTTCTCGTCCGGCAGAGGCCCGGGCCGAACGATGAGCTGAATAGATCGGGCAAAATCAATGACATCAATGCACAATCATTGGCGTACTTGTCCATCATGTTATCATATTCTGGCTAGCGCAAACTGCGTTTTGTCGGAGTCAGCTCGGAAGAGCTGCTACCGGCAAAACGCAGATAACTTTGCGCTATCAAATCAACGAGGCAGCGCACTAGTGTGATCATCCAGGAGTTCGTCATCCAGTGCGGCAGGGGACCATTTCCATTTCGCAGAAAATCAGAGAGCCGGTATGAACTGGAAACTGCTGACGATCGGGCTGTTGGCGACGCTGGCCGGCGTGCTGGCCGCACTGCCTTTCCTGCCGGGCGGCGTCGAAAGGCTGGCGCCCAAGACGTCGTCGGTGACGGTCGGCCAAGCACTGGTCGGCGGCTCGTTTGAACTTACCGCCCACACCGGCGAGCGTGTCACCGACAAGAATTTCCGGGGCCGGCTGATGCTGGTCTATTTCGGCTACACCTATTGCCCGGACGTGTGCCCGGCCGGATTGCAGGTGATCAGCGCAGCACTCGATCAGCTCGGTCCTGCAAGCACGCGCATTGCGCCCATATTCATCACAGTCGATCCGGAACGCGACACGGTCACCGTCCTCAATGAGTACGTCTCGAGCTTCCACAAGAGCCTGACCGGACTGACCGGCAGCGCCCAGGAGATCAGCGATGTGGCCAGAGCTTACCGGGTCTACTTCCGCAAAGTGGAGGACCCGGCGATGAACACATACCTGCTGGACCACACCTCATTCATCTACCTGATGGACGGCAACGGCGCGTTCGTCACCCACTTTCCCCATTCGATCGCGCCTGAGAAGCTTGCCGAACGCCTGCGGCGGCAGCTTGGCGGGAATTAGAGCGCAGCGGGAAATTGATCGCAGCCACTCCGAGAACCGCCGCCAGCAATCCCACGCCGATGACAAGCGTGATCTGCTCGCCGAGGACGATCATGCCAAGCACAACGCCGACACCGGCGCGCAAATAGGACTGACTGGCTACACCCATCGATCCGATGGTCTTGACCAGACGGAAATAGATCAGCAACGCGATGCCGGTGCAAAAAAATCCGAGAGCCAGGGTTGCGCCAGCCGCAGGCAAGGATGGTGAGAGTGACCACGGCTGCTCCAGAACAATACTGGCCGGCACGAGGATCACCGACGCCCAGAGCATCGTCCCGGCAGCGGTAGCGGTGGCCGAAAGATGGGCGAAATTCTTGCCGTAGATGGCAGCGAATGCATAGAGCACCGCGCCGGTCAAAGCTGCCAGCTGACCTGCAACCTGCTGTCCGAGACCGGCAAGTGAATCAACGCCGACGATCAGCATTACGCCAAACAATCCTAGACACGCACCGAAGAGTTTGAGCGCGCTGACAGCTTCATGCCGCGTTACCAGGAGCGTGAAGAAGAACACGAAAATCGGCGATGTCGAGTTGAGAACGCTGGCGAGACCACTGTCGACATACTGCTGTCCCCAGGCAAGAATCGTCCAGGCACCAACGCTGTTGAAGAACGATTGGACAAGGAGCATGCGCCAGCTTCGCGCATCTCGCGGCAGCGTGCCGCCTGTCCAAACGAGTACGCACAGCAGGAATGCTGCGGCAATCGATACGCGCACGGCAATCAGCGTGATCGGAGGAATTTCGGCGACAGCAACCTTGGTAAAGAGGTAGGACGAGCCCTAGAGAAGTGCCAGAAGCCCCAGGAGCAAGTACTCAACGGCGGGCGCTGGTGAGTGAGCTTTCTTCATTGCTGATGTCCATGTCTGCCGTCAGTAGGCGTGAATTCGACGATCGCGATCATGGTTTCACAAGCTCTGCATGCGGTGTTGAGACACGCTTCAGAAACGTCCGGTCCTCGCGGAGTAGAAACTTCTCTCGTTGGGCGAATGCATAGTTCTTTTGCCCGAGCGGATCGTTGGCCAGCCGCGCCCGATACGCCTCGTAGGCCGCCAACGACTCGATCGTATAGACGCCGTAGGCAAGCGTCGATGACCCTTCGTGCGGTGCGAAATAGCCCACGAGATCGGCACCGCAACGCGGAATGGCCTGCCCCCAGTTTCGGGCATATTCGCTGAACTGATCCCGCTTGGTCGGGTCGATGTGATAGCGGACAAAGCATGTGATCATGGCTGCACCTCCTGACAAGGAGTTGCCTGTATGACAGCTTGCCTGCGAATAATGGTTCGGTTACCATCGAACAATGAAAGAAGGACCGGACATCGCCTTGCTCGGGTCGCTGATCGGCGATCCGGCCAGGGCAAATATGCTCACCGCGCTCATGAGCGGCAAGGCCCTGACAGCTCGCGAACTCTCCGTCGAAGCAGGCATCACAGCACAGACGGCAAGTACTCACCTTGCCAAACTCGAGAGCGCCGGACTGCTGATACGACGCAAGCAGGGACGGCATCGGTACTTCTCGCTGGCCGATGACGAAGTCGGAAGCGTTCTCGAAGCCATGATGGGATTGGCGGCAAAAAATGGCCACACGCGAACGCGAACCGGACCGAAGGATCCAGCGCTAAGAAAGGCCCGTGTTTGTTACAATCACCTCGCGGGCGAAATGGGTGTACACCTTTTCGACAGCCTGGTGGCACATGGAGCCGTCACGGAGGAACGCGAGGTAATTCTGCTGACTGATACCGGTCGGCAGCGAATGGTTGAATTCGGGATCAATATCGATGGACTGAGCCAATCACGGCGCTCGCTTTGCAAATCGTGTCTCGACTGGAGCAACCGGAGGACCCATCTCGCCGGTGCTCTTGGAACGGCGCTGCTCGATCGCTTCTATGCGCTTAAGTGGGCCCGGCGCGTTGCAAACTCTCGCGTCATTGCTTTTTCGCCGAGAGGCGAACGCGAATTCAGAGAGAAGTTTCCACTTTAGGCAAGAAGCACAAACGCGTTTTCTGCAAGATGCCCGCAACGCGCCTGCCGAAGCCGGCCGGGATGATTGACCGCCTCACGCACCAGTGCCGGGCGGTGGCGTTGCGCCGGGTGCGCCGACGTAGCGTGCTTTCTCGCGTCCGCCGTGCCGGTCGATGAGCGCTGCCTGATCATCTTTGGCCAGTTTGTCGATGGCTTCGGGATCGCAGATCTTGCGCAGTTCGGCCTCCAGTTCGGTGACTATGCCGGCGTGTGCCGGGTCGCCGGCGAGATTGGTGGTCTCTTCGGGGTCGGCATGGAGATCAAAGAGCTCGGGCGGATAGCCGACGTAGTAGTGGAACTTCCAGTTGCCCTTGCGCAGCATGTAACCGCCTGAGTTCGAGCCGACCGCATGATATTCGCTGAAGGCGATCCGTTCGATGTTATCCGGCGCTTCGCCAATCGAGAATATCGACGTTCCCGGCCGGTCCTGCATTTCAGGGCCGGGATCGATGCCGACGCCGTCGAGGATGGTCGGAAAGAGATCGAGGAGATCGACGGGCGTGTGGCAGACGCCCTGCTTCACCCCGGGGCCGGTCATGATCATCGGGACCATGACCGCTTCCTGATAGAGGTTGGATTTGCCCCATAGCCCTCGAGCGCCGACGTTGTCGCCGTGATCGCTGGTGTAGATTACCCGCGTATTGGCGGCGAGGCCGGTTTCATCGAGTGCATCGAGGACGCGCCCGGCGTTGTGGTCAACCCATGAGCAGAGCGCATGATAGGCGGCGATCGCCGTCTTGCGCTCGGTATCGTCCTTGAAGGTCGAGTCGTGGTTCCAGAACGCGTCATGATCGGCGATCCAGGGATGATGCGGATAGCCGGCCGAAGGCAGCAGCTTCGATGGCGGCATGTCTTCGATGTCGTAGAGGGCGAAGAACTCTTCGGGTGCTACGAGCGGGAAATGCGGCGCGACGAAACCGACATAAAGTACCCAGGGCTCGCTTGTTTGCTTTGCAGCGGTCTCCTTAAGCCATTCCACCGTCAGGTTCGCAACCGAGCGGTCGTACTCGGTGTAGGTCGATTCACCCGGTCCGATATACTCGCCTAGCATGCGCGTCGGCGGGGCTTCGGGCAGTGGATCGCGGATCGAGCCCCAGACCATGCCAACACCGTTGTAAACGTTCATCGGGATGTGCTCGATGTCGAAGCCGGCCGGGTCTTCGGCATAGCGGTAATGCAGCTTGCCGATGGATTCGACGCGAATGCCCTTTTCCTGCAGCACATGCCCCCAGCCGCGGATCTCGCCGGTGTAGGGCATCGCGTTGTCCCAGTGGCGGATGCGATGGACGTATTGGCCGGTGGCAAATGCCGCACGCGCGGGAACGCAAATCGGACACGGCGTATAGGCGTTGGTGAAGCGGGTGCCGTTCGCGGTCATCCTGTCGAACACGGGCGTTTTCACCAGGGGGTGACCGGAGCAGCCCATGAAACGCGGGTCGTGCTCGTCCGACATGATGACGATGAGATTAGCTGGCGTCATGGTGTTCCCCGTGCGCTTCGATTTTCTCCCAATCGTCCACGGCATTTCCGAGGCGGTCGATGATACGGTAGATCGCCTTACGGTCCTGGGCGCTCAGAGCACCCAGGAGATGCATCTGGCGGCGCTGCATGATTGGCAGCATGCGGCGGAACAATGCCTTGCCCTGGCGGGTCAGCACAGCATGCACGTTGCGCCGGTCCTTGGTATCGCGTTCGGTCAGGACATGGCCCTTCTCGACCAGGCCCTGCACGGCGCGGCTGATGAGGGCGCGATCCATGCCCGTGATCTCTGCGATGTCCTGGAGCGAGGCCTTTCCGTTGTCGCGGCTGCACTGCCAGACGAAGGCGAGGCAGCGCCATTCCGGCAGTCTGAGCGAGGCCTGGGATTCCAGAATATGCATTGCCTGCCGGTTCAGTCTGTTGGTCAGCGTCAGGAGGCGGTAGGTCAGGAACTGATCGAGCGGCAGCGCGCCGTCCACACTGTCAATCTCGGGCTTCTTGGTCGGCCGGCTCGTCATCGCTCGGTGTTCTCATATCATTTGATTAGTCAATGATTGACAGGTCCAAACCAGCCGTGCAACCCTTCGCGAAAATTATCTTGCTCGGAGCACCCGGTTCCGAGATCAAACGACATCGCATCGACGCTTGCGACGGGAGGAAACCAATGAAGCGTTTATTGCCCTTGGCGCTGCTGGCTGCAGTTGCCTTTGTTCCGGCAGCTCAGGCCGAGTGGAAGCCGGCCGGCCCGATCACCCTCAACATCGGCTTCAAGGCCGGTGGTGGTACCGACACCCAGGCCCGTCTGATCGGCGAAGCGCTACAGGAAAAGAAGGGCTGGAAGTTCATCTACAAGAACGTTACCGGCAAGGGCGGCGCGAACCTCGCGCGCGCACTCAAGGGTGGCGCCAATGACGGCCTGACCCTTGGCATGGCCGTGACTTCGACCTTCACCTACCAGCCGCTGATCTCCAAGAAGGCCGGCTATGGCCCTGCCGATTTCGATTACATCATCACCACCGCCCCTACGCAGATGGGGCTCGTCGTTCGTGCCGATACGGGTTGGAAGACGATGGACGATATGGTCAAGGCGGCCAAGGGTGGTAAGCAGCTCAAGTTCGCCATCATGTCACCGCGCCTTGGCGATGCAGCATATCTCATCGGCCAGAAGTATGGCTTCAAGTACAACGGCGTGAAGGCTCGGGGCGGGCGCGGCGTACTGAACGGCCTGATGGCCAAGGACGTCGACGTCGGGTTCATTGCCGGCATTCACGTCAAGGGTGTCAAGGCCGGTGATTTGGTCAACCTGCTCTCGGCCGAATCGAAGCGTCTTGCCATGTCGCCGGATGTTCCGACACTGAAGGAAGTCGGGATTCCCTACGACTTCGGCATCACCTTCATCGTGTTCGCACCGAAAGGCGTTCCAGCCGATGCCAAGCAGGCGATAGCGGCGGCCTTCGAGGAAGTGCTGAGCGATGAGAACTCGAAGGCGCGCAAATTCGTCCAACGCGCGTTCGGCACACCGCCATTGCAAAGCGGTGCCGCACTCGACAAGAAGATTGCGGACGAGATCGCCGACAACAAGAAGATCTTGGCGACGATCAACTAGCCTCGTCCGTTTATGATTCCGGCGTTTGAAACGGGGAGGCAGTCGCCTTCCCGTTTTGATCTTTCTTGCTCCCGTCGGATTGGCTTCAGCGAGCCCGCGTCATGCAGAGCCGCAACTGGAACATTGCCGTTGCCGTGATCTTTCTGGCGTTCAGCGTGTTTGCGCTTGGCTGGTGGATACCCAATGACGTTGAATCAGGCGTGCTGCTCGAGGAGCGCCGTTCTATCGTGATCGGCGATGCGATGGCGCCGACAATGACGGCCATCGGTATGCTCGTGGTCAGCGGCGCGTTGCTGATCGGCGCGTTGCTGCAAAGGCCGAGCACGAAGGCCGGTCAGCCGATCGACATGATCGAGCGGACCATCGGCATATCGAGGGATAACTTTGCCAACATGGCCGCCTTGCTCGCTGTTCTCGTGGGCAGCCTGGTCTGCATGGTGTGGGCCGGTCCGCTGCTCGTCGGTGCCTTGCAGGCGACAGGATACGATGTTCCCAATTATCGCCTGCTCACCGATACGGTCCCCTACAAGTACGTCGGTTTCGCCCTCGGCGGTGTCATTCTCGTGTTTGGCCTGATCTCGTGGATTACCGGACGTGCCGCACTGCGCGGCCTGCTTACGGCTGTCGCCGCCGTTGCGGTGTTGATCATCGTCTATGACGTCCCGTTTGACACCCTGCTGCTGCCGCCGAACGGGAGCCAGTGACCGATGACGGTTCTCGAATATATCTGGGCCGGCGTCCTGGCCGTGTTCGCGTCCGCGCCGGTCGCGACGATCTTCGGCCTGCCGCTGCCGATCACGGTCGTCATGGTCTTTTGCGGGTTTCTAAGCGGTATCGTTGTCGGAGCCACACCGGGCCTCTCCGGCCCCTTCGCCATGGCCGTCTCGCTGCCGATCCTGATATCGGTCTTCGGCGTGGACGCCGATGCGCTGCTCCCGGTCATGGGCTTCCTGATCGGCATCATGAAGGGTGCGACCGTTGGCGGTGCAGTGCCTGCCATCCTGTTCAATACGCCTGGCACACCGGACGCATTGCTGACGACGTTCGACGGCTATCCGATGACGCAAAAGGGCCAGAGCGGCAAAGCACTCAGGGTTGCGCACTTTTCCTCTGCCTCGGGCGATACGTTCAGTGACATCGTGCTGTTCACGACGGCGCCATTTCTGGCGTTGCTCGTCGAGTCCTATCTCGGCTTCACGGAGAAGGCGGCGCTGATCATCCTGTCGCTGTCGTTCATTTCCGCAGTTGTCGGCAGTTCCGTGCTCAAAGGCCTCCTGGCGGCGCTCCTCGGCCTGTTTCTGGCCGGCATCGCGCATGGCGAAGACACCTACCCGCGCCTCACCTTCGGCTACAACGGCCTGACCGAGGGAATCCCGCTGATTTCCGCCATTCTCGGCGTTCTGATCCTGGGCGAAGTCTTCAAGGCCATGGAGGATATGCGCCGCGAGCGCCAGGCGACCGACAAGATTGAAGCGACCCAGCAATCCGGCGACAATAAACTGCACTGGGCCGACATCCGCCGGATTTTCCCTTACGTCGGCATCTCGGCCTGCGTTGGCACGTTCATCGGCGCGCTGCCGGGTATCGGGTCGACGTTGGCTGCAACCATGGGCTATTCCTTCGGCCGGGAGATCTCGGGCAAGCCGGAGGAATTTGGCAAGGGCATTCCCGAAGGTGTGGCAGCGACCGAGGCTGCCAATTCTGCCGTATCGGGTGCCAATCTCATCCCGGTGCTGAGCCTCGGGATTCCCGGCAACGTTGCCGCCGTCTTTCTCATTCTCGCAACGGAAAGCATCTCCGGCTTCAACCCCGGTCCGCCGGTGTTCAACTTCAATCCGACCGAGCCCAACCCCGAACTGATCATGTGCTTCGGGATCTTCACGACGATGGTGCTGGCCAACTGCTTCAATTGGACGATCGGCGGGCTCTTCATGCGGGCCACCGGCATAATGGTGCGAATCCCGAAGTCGTATCTGCTGCCGTGTGTGCTGCTGCTGACGATGACCTCGATCTATGTGCAGGATACCAAAATGGAGAGCGTGTACGTGGCGATCGCGTTCGGCTTCCTCGGCTATGCCATGCGCAAGCTCAATATCTCGGTGCTGCCGTTCGTCATTGCCTTCATTCTGGCGAACAATCTCGAAACCACCCTGCGCCAGGCCTTTTCGGCGTCCGGCGAAGATCCCTACTTCTTCCTGAAGAGCCCGATCGCTCTCGCCTTCTTCGCGATGATCGCCTTGATCATCTACTACTTCGGGGTCCGCAAGCGCGCGCGTGATCGTGCCGAACTGCAGGGCCAATCACCCATCTCATCAGAGCTTGACTAACCGGGGAACCGAACCATGAGCCGGCCGAATTTCCTTTTCATCACCGCCGACCAGCAACGAGGCGATTGCTACGGTTTCATGGGCCGCAAGATCAAGACCCCGCATCTCGATCAGTTGCGCGCGGCAGGTGCCTGGCTCGAGAGCAACGTCACGCCCTGCGTCGTCTGTCAGCCGGCACGCGCCTCGATCCTGACCGGACAGTTGCCGCTCACCCACGGCGTCCACGACAACGGCATCGACCTCGACCCCGAAGTCGGCGCCAAGGGTATGGCCGGCACGCTGACCAAAGCCGGCTACGACACGGCGTTCTTCGGTAAGGCGCATTTCTCGACCTATCACACGTTCGAACCAACCGGCACACCGGAATGCCTGAGATCATCGGCCAACTACGGCGAAGACTGGTACGGGCCCTACATGGGCTTCTCGCACGTCGAGATGATGCTGGTCGGGCACAACTGGTTCCTGCCTGAAAAGCCGCCCGCCGGTCAGCACTACGAGCGCTGGTTCTACGCCGATGGCCGTGGTGATGAAAAGAACGCGCTCTATCGCGAAAATGCAGGCGATACACATGGCGCAGCCCAGACCTGGCACTCGAAACTGCCTGTTGCCTGGCACAACTCGACGTGGACGGCCGATCGAGCCATCGACTGGCTGAAGCAGAAGCGCGACCAACCGTTCATGACTTGGATCAGCTTCCCCGATCCGCACCACCCGTTTGATTGCCCGGAACCCTGGTCGCGCCTGCATCATCCCGATGAGGTCGACCTGCCAACGCACCGCGAGCGCGACTTCGAGAACCGGCCATGGTGGCATCGTGCGGTGCTCGAGAACGAACCAACCGGCAGCAAGGAAAATGCCGAGACCCGCAAAGCCTACAGCCGAATTACGCCTCAGACCGACCGGCAACTGCGCGAGATCATCGCCAATACCTATGGCCAGATCGCGCTGATCGACCATCAGGTCGGCCGCATCCTGATCGCGCTCGATGAATTGGGCCTCGCCGACAACACGATCGTCATTTATTCCTCCGACCACGGCGACTGGCTCGGCGATCACGGCCTCATCCTCAAGGGGCCGATGCACTACGAAGGCCTGCACCGCGTTGGCATGATCGTTCGCGGGGCCAACATTGCAGCGGGCAAAACCGTCTCGGCGCCGACCAGCACCATCGACGTCGGCCCGACGTTCTTCGACTACGCGGGCTGCGAGCCGTTGCAGACGCAGCACGGCCAGTCGCTGCGCCCGCTGCTCGAAACCGACGGGGCAACGCGCGACTATGCCTACAGCGAATGGGAGCTTCATCCCAACCGCGCCGGTGTTGCTCTGAGCCTGCGCACGGTGCGCACGGAGAGCGCCAAACTCACCGTCGACCAGAACTCCGGTGAAGGCGAGCTTTACGATCTTGCCAACGATCCTGGCGAAATGAGCAACCGTTTTCACGACCCGGCATACAAGGCACTCAAGGATCAGTTGCTCGACTACATTGCGCGGCGACCAAACGACATCGGCCCCCTCAATGAACCGGTAGGAATGGCGTAGTGGCAGGATCGAACCAAGGCGGGAAGCGCGCTCCGGGCTCTCGAGAGCGATCATATCTGCACGCCAGAGTGCGCGCTGTCCCGTTGCAGTGGCGATCGGTGAGCAACGCCATCGCCGCCCGCTTCCAGGAGGGATCCGGCCACGACACCTCGGCGGTGCTCTATGGCATCTGGCGAAGCCAGATCGGGAGGCCCCGCGATGAACTCACCGTGATAGTGGCATGGCCCGACGGCAACGGCTTGGTTGATGAATTCGCGGACCTTGTGTCGGGGATCGATGGGATCACCGACCACTTCGCAACGATGATGACGGCCACCCTCCGACCAACCAACCACGAACCGCCAAGGCGCCAGGGCAACTATGCGTTCCGTTGGTTCGAACTGCCTGCCTGCCACTGGGACGAGTTCGAAGAACTTTGTGCAAGTGCTTGGCCGGGCTTCGAAATGGCCTACGATTCACAGATCATCGGCCTGTGGCGCATGGTCGATGACACCCAGGATAGTGAGGCCCCGATCCGCAGCCTGCTACTCACGCGCCGGCCCAATCTTGCCATGTGGGAGCGCTCCAAGATCCCACAGGGGACAGCAGAATCCGAAGTGCGCCGAAAGCTCAGCCGGCGATACGACCTGTGCACCGACACTGTCGTGTTCACAACCACTTTGTTGACGGCCGAAGATGAAGGCGATGAGGTTCGATGGACGTAGTGGTTTGGCTATCTGCGTCTCAGACACCGGCTACCTGACGTTCCGAAGCATTGCCGACGCGCTTCGTTCACGGACGCTTTCCAAGCGATTTCGCAACAGAGCCCTGTGGCCTGTCCGCTTACCATCGCATACCTCGACTGCTTGTCGCCACTCGATGAAACATCAACACCAAACCAGGCAATTCGCTTAGAAGGTGAGGCGGATATCGCAACCAGCAGCCGATTATCTTGTAACGATCGTGGGACACCAAAGACAGTAGAGCCGATGGCAGCTATGATTGTGCGAACCGACACCAGCCAAGGGGGATCGCATGCCGACGAGATTGGGCTTCATCGGCTTCGGCATCATGGGAGAACGATTGCTGCGCGCGGCATTGAACCACGATCGAGATACCATCGTTGTTAGCGGGGTCTTTGACCCCTCACCTCAAACTTCGGATAGGCTGGCAGCAATCGATCCTCAGCTATCGGCATTCGCGACAGCCGACGATGTGATTGCCGCTTCGGATTGTCTGCATATTGCTTCCCCGCCACTGAGCCATCTTGATTATCTCCGTGCATGTGAAGCAGCCGGCAAGGCCGCGCTTTGCGAAAAGCCTCTCTCGACAGATGTTGAGCAGGCCGCTGCGGTCGTTGGTGATCTTGGCGCCAAAGGCATGCGCGCTGCGGTAAACTTCCCGTTCGCTTCATCGTTTGCAGGCGACTATCTCCAGAGGTGGTTGAAAGATGGCGTGATTGGGGAACCCAGGAACGTTGAGATTGAGCTGAAGTTTCCAACCTGGCCACGCGCCTGGCAAATGGCGGCGTCAGACTGGCTCGATGGCCGGGCGGAAGGCGGCTTTGCGAGGGAAGTTGGGTCCCATTTCTTGTTTCTATCCAGGCGGTTCTTCGGTCCGCTGCAGCTTCTCTCAGCCAGTTGTGATTACCCGGAGCCAGGCCGGAGCGAACGCAGCCTTGAGGCGGAACTGAAGGCTGGTGACATGCCTGTCACGCTCACAGGCAGCGTTGGTACAACCTCCAAGGCCGATCACAATACCTGGACGATCACGGCCAGTCGGGGGCGGATACGGTTACGAGACTGGTCGATCGCGGAGCGTGAAATAGACGGGCAGTGGCAGGCACCTGCGGATGCCGTACCAAATGAAAAGGCACGGCCAATGATCCTCGCCCGCCAGCTCGACAAGGTTCATGCCATGACGCGAGGGCAAACTCACAACCTGGCGACACTGAACGAAGCACTGGAGGTGCAGGGCATTGTCGAGCAAATCCTAAGAGCTAATTGAACTGATCGGCAAAAGCGTTGTTTGAAGGGAAACCGCAGCGGTGAACAAACGAATTGATGCTGCTCCAGCAACCGTACACTGGGGCTTCTTTGATGCGTCACTCCCTCCTTTGGTGACGGTCGAGAGTGGTGAGACGGTCACGATATCGACGGTGTCGGGCGGCGAAGACGCGATGCCAAGTGCACGATTTGTTGTGCCCGAATCGTTGCGTGCGATTCAGAAGAGTGTTCCGCGCAAGTTGCCCGGTCACATTTGCACCGGCCCCGTTGCTGTGAGCGGCGCGCAGCCCGGCCAGGTGCTCGAAGTTCGAATTCGAGATATCAAGCTCAACTACGACTGGGGATACAATTTCGTGCGCCCCCTTGCCGGAGCTCTCCCTGATGATTTCAGCGAGAACCATTTGATGCACATTGCATTGGATGAAGATCGTATGATCGGGCGACTGCCATGGGGCGCCGAGTTGGAGCTCAGACCGTTCTTCGGTGTGATGGCCGTCGCGCCGCCGCCGGCGTGGGGCATGGTGAGTACGCTGCCGCCGCGCCGCAACGGTGGCAACCTCGATAACAAGGAGCTTGTCGCCGGCACCACGCTCTATCTTCCGATCTTCGTGGAAGGCGCCAACTTCTCCGTGGGCGACGGCCATGGTGCACAAGGTGATGGCGAGGTTTGCGTAACGGCGATTGAAACCGGTCTGATCGGCACCTTCGAACTGCACGTGCGCTCGGACATGTCATTGACATGGCCGCTGGCTGAGACACCGACACACATCATGACCATGGCATTCGACCCGGACCTCGATGATTGCGTCGTCATTGCTCTGAGGCAAATGATTGATCTGATCGTTGCGAGGACAGGGCTGGAGCGTCATCAAGCCTATGCGCTGTGCAGCCTGGCTGCCGATGTTCGGGTGACGCAGGTGGTGAACGGCAACAAGGGAATTCATGTGATGCTTGCCAAGCAGCATTTTGAACGCCCTTGATACGAGGATCGCATGGGACATACGGCAGAGAACGGAGCGCACCATTAACACCGGCCAAGAGCGCCCTGACGACAACGTGCAGTTGGGTATCGCTTTAATCGCGCTGTTCTCGTTGACAATTCCGGTCATAGGATCGAGCGTCAAAATTCTCGGGCAGACCCTGCCGATCCTTCAAATTACCTGGACGCGCTTTCTCCTGCAGGTTCTGATTATTGGCGTAGCCTTAGGGCTCGTATCGGATGTGCTGTGGCGCCCCTGGCCGCGGCCGCTGTGGCCGTTGGCAATACGCGGTGTGATAATAACCGCTGGATCCGGGCTGTTCTACGCCGCATTGGCGATCCTGCCGCTGGTCGAAGCAACCGCGATACTGTTCATTCAACCCCTCATACTGACAGCACTGGCGGCCACGTTGTTGGGCGAGCGCGTCGGCTGGATGCGATGGGCTGCGGTGTTGATCGGGTTGGCAGGCGCCTACATCATCATCGGACCGAACTTCGCGTCCGTCGGCTGGGGCGCCCTGTTGCCCGCCGGTGCAGCGATATGCTTTGCGTTCGCGTCACTGGTTACGCGTGTTTGGGCGGCAACGGCGGGTGCGATGATGTTTCAATTCATAACGGCACTTACTGCGGTATGTCTGCTGTCGATCGTGATGGGGCTTGGGACGATCAGCAGTATGCCGTTCCTGATGTTGCAGTGGCCGACCCGGGACGAACTATACCTGCTGCTGTTCGCAGGTGTCGGATCGACGGTCACAAACCTTATGCTGGTGCAGGGCTTTCGCATTGCACCGCCGTCGGCGCTGGCGCCGTTCTTCTATCTAGAAATTGTCGGTGCATCACTGCTGGGGGCGATCGTATTTGCCCACTTGCCAGGACCATCAACGGTGCTTGGAGCAGCAATCGTGATCGCGGCAGGACTATTTGTGTGGTGGCGCGAAAGACGGCTGAACCGTCGGCAGATTACTTGAAGGTCGGGAAGTATCAGAGATGCAAGAAGCGATTATGCGACGAGATGCTGCGCTTTGTGCGCAAGGGCGATGTCCTGATCGTCACCAAGCTCGACCGTCTCGCCAGGTCCGCGGCAGATCTCCATGCCGTCTCGCAGCGGCTACAGGGAAGAGTGTCCAGCTTCGGGTTTTGGATCAGAACGTCGATACCAGAACGCCGGCTGGCAAGGCGCTGTTCAGGATGATTGCCATCTTTGCAGAGTTCGAGCGCGATCTGATCGAGGAGCGACGGACGGAGGGCTGTGGTTGGATGTGAAGCGGTCGCGTTGTTGCAGCGCTGAGGATTACGGCCTTTGACCCGTTGCTGCCCTCGGCGCCTTGGGTTGGCCGCCCCCGCTGGATGGAAGCCATTGTGACTATGCGGAAATACTCACCTTGATGTTTTGCACGCCGCAACATGCTCAATTCGCTATGGGCCAGCAGCAGGCCAGGCCCCATGCGATTTGCTTTGAGCGTACTGAAGTCAACGGAGGGCGCCCCAAATTACGGAGAAGGTCGAAAGGACTTTCACCGTTCCAATCATGGTTGCAGAGACTCGCTCGCTCAATTGGGCCATCAAGCGTCGGCCACGCGAAAGTTCAATTTTGAAATGTTTCGGGAAGCAAACATTAAGGCGAATGCAAGCAAGGCGCCGATTTCCACGAATTACTTCAAATTTGAAGTGTTCTAGAAACGCCTTCTAATAGGATTTGGTAGTTGAATGGCAACCTGATCAAATTTTCCGTAAAGGCCGCTCACATGATACGCAAGGCTCTCAAACGCTGGACAATCGATAGATCCGGCAATGTCGCGATGATCTTCGCATTCGTCATGGTGCCAGTTGTTGTTGCTGCCGGTATGTCGATCGACTACGGACACGCGATGACGACGCGCGACAAGATGCAGGTGGCTGCAGATTCAGCGGCACTCGGGGCCGCGGCCAGTGGATCTAGCGATGCCGAGAAAATTGCGCTAGCACAATCATTGTTTGCGGCCAATGTTACCGACTTGGCGACGAGCGTGACGCCAAATGTGGCCGTTAACGGAACTACTGTCACGGTCACCGCAATTCACCAAGTGCCGACGACATTCACGAAGTTGGCAGGAGTCGACAACATATCGATCAATGTATCGGCCGCTGCTGCACCTGCAATAGCTTCTGGGTCGGAAGAGCCGCCCCATTGCATCCTATTGCTGGAACCATCAGAGACTGGGCTCTACGTCAACTCTGACTCCGGCTTGGACACGGACTGCAAGATCCAGGTGAATTCAACGCACGAAAAAGCTGCCGAGCTCAATAGCAGCGCCACCGTCAACTCGGCAGGGCTCTACGTGACCGGGCAAGCCTTTCTCAATTCGAGCAGCACATCTTCACCAGCCCCGATGGAAGGTAGTCCGACGATGGATGATCCGTTATCGACGCTCCCCGAGCCGCCGCAAGCCAACTGGGGCTGTGATCACACGGATTTCAAAGTGTCCAGCGGACAAACCGCGACGCTGTCGCCAGGCATCTATTGCGGCAAGACACTGATTGAAAACGGCGCCACCGCCAACATGCAGTCGGGCACCTATGTCTTCAAAAAGGAATTCGAGGTCAACTCGTTCGGCAATGTCAACGGCAGCGGTGTCCTATTGGTCTTCAAAGGTTCTAACGCCCACATGATCATCAATTCAGACAGTTCAATCAATGTTTCCGCACCGACATCGGGAACCTATGCAGGCATCCTAATGTTCCAGGCGCGTGACAATAATTCGGCAAGTGCGCCGCCGTTCATTGTCAATAGCGACTCTGCGTCGAAGTTCGAAGGGACGATCTATATGCCGAACGGTACGCTTGAGGTGAACAGCCATTCAACTGCCAATCAGCTTGCCAGCTATACGGCAATCGTGGCGCGGAAAATGATCCTGAACTCGTTTGGCACATTCCAGATCCGCTCCAATTACGACGGTAGCACCCCGTTCCCGAATGATCTGCAGGAGTTCAAAGCAACCTCGGGCGTGGTGCTTCTCAATTAAGGCGTGCCAACTGCATAAAAGCACTTGGCTAATGTTCCTTCTGTAAACGTGCAGGTCGGGAGAGCATGCATGTTTACAGAAGGACGTCAGCCCAGTCTTCATCGCTTCGGACGCGGCGCAAATTTCGAAGATCGAACAGTAGGCTGATTGTCCACCCTCACCTTAGTTCGGAGTGGGTCAAAAGTTAGCTTCGCTCTCAGGGCCTATGCCGCACCCGCTCACGACCGCTCCTTCACGCCTTGCTGACTATCCAAGATCGGCTTGTGCTTGTTGAGAGTTTTACTCTTCATGGCCCATCGCGACGATGGTGGTCTCTGGCCAGACTTTCCGCAGCTGAGAGCCTTGCTGTCGCGACGTGCCAAGGCAAAGTCACTCTTGGCACAAGTTTTCAACCACTGACCTTACGAGCACCGGTGTACCGCCAGGAACATATTCGAAGTTCTCCAGGTTGGGCCTTATGACCGTTCGTCCAGCGGCCACACGATGACCATATGCGACACCGCCACTCTCGAGGTGGCGGCGGCTGAAGAGGCGACCAATCGCTATATCGACAGCGACGTGATCGGCCTCGGAGGCGTCCGCTGGCGTCGCGAGTTGTGTCAGATGAACCGTCGATCGATCGGTCATCTGGCGCCCCGTCGACCAGCGGCTCGTGCACCGCTCGCCGGAGCCCGTGCGCCGCTCACCGGAGTAGGTGACCAGGCGTATTCCGCCCGAGCAAATTCTGCATGGCCCAATCCACAACCACAGTCGTCATCCCCACGTAGGTGGGGACCCAAACGAATCTCCACTTTCTCAGTGTCGGCGGATGGTCGCTTGGGTTCACGCCTACGCGAGAACGGCGGAGTGTTGGTTGGACGGCCGAGAATCAACTGTTAGGTCGAGAAAACCAGGAACGTTGCTCTTGTGTATGAAGAATGTCGACAGGTCCTAGCCCAATTGCTTGGCGCGCGCCGTTGCGACATGCCGTGAAGCGTTGAACGTTTCAGGCACGTCGCAGTCATCGAGGTCATAGACGATGGCGTCGATGAGTTTGCAGGCGATGCGATGGGCAATGCCGAAGGTGATCTTGTAGCCGCCGGTTGCGACATAAATCGGGTCGTCGGGCGGCAGGCGGCCGACGATCGGGTCGCGGGCTGCCGGTTTCGGGCGGATGCCGGCCCAGGCACCTATTACGCGGGATTGGCGCAACGGCGGGCAGAGGCGTTTGGCGTGCTCGAGGCGGGCCGTGATCAGTGCGTCGGTCGACGTCGCATCTTGCCATTCGGTTTCCGTGGTCGAACCGATGGCGCACTGGTCGTCGCGATGGGCGACGACATACATGCCGTCATCGTAGATGATCGGACGCTCGGCCGGCAGTTCGCAGGCAACCAGGACGGATTGGCCTTTGACACCGCTGCCGAGAGATAGGTCGGTCAGCGACTTGATGATGTCGAAGGTCTCGGCGCCGGCAGCAAGCACGATACGGCCGGCTGCGATCGGCTCGCCGCCGTTCAGTTCGAGGGCCCGGCCCGTGGTCCGGTCGTAGCCGGCAAAGCACCAGCCCTCGCGCAGTTCGCAAACTGCCGATACGGCCATTTTGAGTGCCGCGATGTAGGCTCGTGGTTCGATGCGGGCAGCGAGCGGATCCCACAGAACGCCGAGACTGGCTTGACCGCCGTCAATCCAGTCGCGGCAGGCGCCGGGCGGCAGCAACTCGAGTTCGAACCGACGGGCCGTCGCTTGCCAGGCCTCCAGGCTTGCCCGGCGGCGGGCTTCGGCCTGCGCCTTGAACCGGTCGGTACGGATCGGCATGACGCGGCCGGCGCGGGCATAACCGGTCGGGATGTCGCACTCGGCCTCGAGTTCGCCGACCAGGTTTTCGAGTTCGACGAGGGCCTCGAACTGAAACTGCTTCTTTGCGCTCCAGCCGGTCGGGACGTGGGCCATCAGTGCGCCGAGCAGTCCGCCGCTCGCACCGGCACCGCAGGCTGCGCGATCTGCAAGCACGGTCTTGAGGCCCGCTGCGGCTGCAAAACGCGCGAGCCAGAGTCCCTGCACGCCACCGCCGACAATGAGGAGATCGTATGCTTGCACGTCCAGTTCTCCACTCGGCGCCAATACCGGCGTGGCACGTTGCGCGCCGGCATGGCATGATCCGACCGTTATACCGGAGGACGCCCAATGCCAGCGCATTACCGTATCGATTGCCTGCAATATGCCAACTGGTCGGAAAAGATCTTCCGCCAGATGCGAGAGGGCGGGGTCGATGCCGTGCACGTGACGATTGCCTACCACGAGAATTTTCGGGAGACAGTCCTCAATATCGAGGCATGGAACCGCTGGTTCGAGCGGTTTCCCGATCTGATCTGCCAGGCACGGACGGCGGCCGACGTCAGGCAGGCGCGAGAGGATGGCCGCACGGCGATCATCTTCGGTTTCCAGAACCCGTCGGCGATCGAGGACGACATCGGCCTGGTCGAGATCTGCCACACACTCGGCGCGCGCTTCATGCAGCTCACCTACAACAATCAGTCGCTGCTCGCGACCGGCTGCTATGAGGCCGAAGATCCGGGTGTTACGCGCATGGGGCGGCAGGTGATCCGGGAGATGAACCGTGTCGGCCTCGTTATCGACATGAGCCATTCGGCCGAGCGCTCGACGCTGGAGGCGATCGAAATCTCGGAGCGGCCGATCGCGATCACACATGCCAATCCGTCGTTCTGGCATCCGGCGCTACGCAACAAGTCCGATGAAGTGCTGCGTGCGCTCAGCCAATCGGGTGGCATGCTCGGCTTTTCGCTTTACCCGCATCACCTCAAGGACAAATCCGATTGTACGCTCAGGTCCTACTGCGAGATGATCGCGCGGACGGCGGAGCTGATGGGCGTCTCGCAGATCGGGATCGGTTCGGACCTGTGCCAGGACCAGCCCGACAGTATCGTCGAATGGATGCGGGTTGGGCGATGGACCAAGGAGATCGATTACGGCGAGGGCTCGGCATCGGATGCCGGCTTCCCGCCTATGCCAAGCTGGTTCAATGACAACCGGGATTTCGGCAACATCGAGGAAGGCCTCCGCGATGTCGGCTTCAGTGAGGAAGACGTCGGCGGCATTATGGGTAACAATTGGCTGCGGTTCTTCGAGGAGAATTTCGGCCCGGCAGGTGGGTGAGGTTCGTTGGCGATGACAATTCAATCGCAACCCGCCGAGACGGTTCAATTGCGTTCACCCAAGACGGTGATGCGGCTCGAACGGCTCGGCTCCCTGCATCAGTGCCGGCTGTCGTTCATGCGTACGCTCTTACGCCGCATGAAGCGCGAGGCGTGGGTCTTCGAGCGGCCGGTGTTCGACATCGATGCAAACGGCGTCGGTGTCGCTGTCTATGCCGCGACGACGCCGGAACGCACCTACAGCCTGGTGTGCTTTGCCCACGACCTGCCGGATGAGCAGCGCTCCGACCGGGTGATTGCGACGGCCTGGGACGCGACGTTCACGCTGTTCGACGGCGCCCCGACGGCGGCGGACATCGAGCGTCTGTCGCACAACGTGCCGAAGCAGGAGGCGGGACGGGTCAGCGAAAGCGAACTCGTGCTGGCGCGCGCCAACCGTTCGGTGCGACTGTTCAACTACATCGTCGACAGTCTTGCTGAAGGCCTCCAGCCAGATGCCGAACGGCTTGCCGCTGTCGGCTATCTGATGCGCACGACGGCGGTCTACGGCTCGGGCAAATTCGGCGCCGCCGACCGGGAAGTGATCGCCGGGCGGCCGGAATGTAGCGGGCCGTTCCAGGCCGAGATGCTGACGGTGGCGCTGATCCGCTGGTTTACGTTCGATATCGTCGATCATTTGGCTGCAATACGGGCGCCGCAAACGGCGGTCGGGCTGGCACCTGAGCTCAGACACCGGCTCGGCGTTGGCAATTCGACCGGTCTCGGGATGGCGCCGTTCCTGATCTATCACCCGGTCCTGATCAACAACTGGATTGCGGCGCGTGAAACGGCGCTGTCGATCGTCCGCTCGCTCGATGCGGCAACGCCCGAGGCGTGGGCCCAATTCAAGGAACTCATGGCCCGCGCACGATTGAGCGCCGATCGGTGGCTGAGCGAGCATCCCTGGCAAGTTGAAAAGATTGGCGAATTGCGCCGCGATCTCGGAGCGCTGTCAGCCTTCGTCGAAGGCATGGCCGAAGGGGCGCTGCGTCCCTGGGATCGGCTCTACCAGTGGGCTGAAAAGCACCTGAGTATCGAGGGGCAGGAGCAACTCGTCTCGCTGATGATGGAGCCCTATGGCGAACTGGTTGATGATCTGAGTGATCAGATGAGTGCCGACGAAGCGGCAACCTTTGCCATCGACGGGGCCATGGCGATTGGTACTTTGCGACGGCATATCGGCGAGATCTATGGCTGGGCCCGGGCCATCGACTGGGCGGAGCGCGAGGCAATCGCCCGTGTCTGGTACATCTCCGAGGCAAAGCTTGAGCCTAGGCTTGGCGAACGTTTCGAAGAGCCGATCGGCGATTACGAGGAACCGCTGGCGCCGGCGCGAGACGTAATCGCGCTCGATCGGGAGCTTGCGAACTGGAACGATGCGGATGCGATTGCGGGGTTCCTGCTCGCGCATCCCGAGCACCGCTATGCGGTGAGGCGTGTCCAGATCGCCGCCCGCTTTCCCTATGCCGAGATCCGAGACAATACGATTGCCGGCACGATGATGCCGATCGATCTGCTGCGCTGCAAATTGTCGTTCTTCGGTGCCACGCATTTCGACCCGCGTTCGGATCGCTGGGTGCGCATCAACATGTATGCCGGTGCGCCGCTGCCGTATGAGCTTGGCGACTTGAGCCCGCAGGATGCCGATGGCTGGTGTTATCCGGCTCTCGATGACGGATCGCGAGGGACGCCATGAATGAGATCTCGCTCAACGAGCTTGAAAGCATGGCAAAGCGCGCTGCGAGGGGGTCGACTCTGCCGTGGGGCCTGGCGCAGGAGGCCGGCAAGGCGGTGCGATGGCTCGGTTCATGCGGTCTCGATGGCGGAGGCGTACTGGCGCGCTACCTGTCCTGGAGGGATGGCGGTGCCTCGCTGCCGGACGTGCCGCAGCTGGGCGACGGTGTCTGGCGATCGGCTGGCGGTCGGCAGTGTCCGATCGTTGTGGGCACGATATTAAATGACCGGGCAGGTGTGCTCAGCGGCGAGGCCGGGTTTGTGTTCGAGGATGTTGCCTGTCCGCTGCTGGTTGTCCCGTTTGCTGACGCGGCGGCCAAGCGTGCCGGCCGGCCGGTTTCGATTACCTGGTCGGGCGTCGAGGCGGTTTTGTCGGACGCCGCCTGCCATGTTACGGGTGGCGATGAGGCCATCTATGCGCAGGCTGCAGCGGCGATAACGTGCCGGCCGTGTGATCCGCCGAAGGGGGCCGCGCTGCCTCGCGCGACGCGGTCAGGCGTCGGCGAGGCGGATTGGTCTGTGCTCGAGCAGCTGGCCTGGCGCACGTATGCACCTGAGACGGATGCCTCGCGTCTCAAAGGAGCAGGTGCGGGATTATCGGACAACGATTAGATCGTGCTCCAGCATTTGGAGCCCCGGAGGGATCCAAATGCTGGCTGCAATGCCGACGAGCCGGTTTGACGGGGCCATCGCGCGGCGCGAGACCTACTGACTGCGGATGTCGACGAAGTGGCCGGCAATCGCGGCTGCGGCAGCCATGGCCGGTGAGACCAGGTGGGTGCGGCCGCGGAAGCCCTGGCGGCCTTCGAAGTTGCGGTTCGACGTCGAGGCGCAACGCTGGCCGGGCTTGAGCTGGTCCGGGTTCATGCCGAGGCACATCGAACAGCCTGGTTCGCGCCAGTCGAAGCCCGCCTCGATGAAGATCTTGTCAAGACCTTCCTGCTCGGCCTGTTCCTTGACAAGGCCGGAGCCCGGGACGATGTGGGCATAGTCGAGACGGTCCGAAATCTTCTTGCCTTTGACGACCTGGGCAACGGCGCGCAAGTCCTCGATGCGGCCGTTGGTGCATGAACCGATCCAGGCGACGTCGATGCCGATCTCGGTGATCGGCGTGTTTGCCTCGAGACCCATGTAGGCGAGCGCACGTTCTGCCGCGGCACGTTTGGCCTCGTCCTCGATCTTGGACGGATCCGGCACCCTGCCGTCGATGCTGACGACCTGCTCGGGGCTCGTGCCCCAAGTCACCGTCGGTGGCAGGTTGGCGGCATCGAGCGTGATGACCTGGTCGAAGTGGGCGCCGTCGTCGGAGCGCAGCGTCTCCCAGTAGCGCATGGCATGATCCCAGGCGGCCCCCTTCGGTGATTTCGGGCGGCCTTTCAGATACTCGAAGGTCTTCTCATCCGGGGCGACCATGCCGGCGCGCGCACCGCCTTCAATCGACATGTTGCAGACCGTCATGCGGCCTTCCATCGACAGGGCGCGGATCGCATCGCCGTCATACTCGATGACGTGGCCCGTGCCGCCGGCGGTGCCGATCTGGCCGATGATGGCGAGGATGATGTCCTTCGAGGCGACGCCGTCGGCAAGTTTGCCATCGACGGTGACGCGCATGTTCTTGGCCTTCTTCTGGAGCAGCGTCTGGGTCGCGAGCACGTGCTCGACTTCGCTGGTGCCAATGCCGTGTGCGAGGGCCCCGAAGGCGCCATGGGTCGAGGTGTGGCTGTCGCCGCAAACGATGGTCGTACCGGGCAGCGTGAAGCCTTGTTCGGGACCGATGACGTGGACCACGCCCTGGCGCTTGTCGCGCTCATCGTAGTACTCCACGCCGAAATCGGCGGCGTTCTTGGCCAGTGTTTCGACCTGCAGGCGGCTTTCAGGGTCGTCGATGCCGCTTGAGCGGTCGGATGTCGGCACGTTGTGGTCGACGACGGCGAGGGTCTTTTCCGGTGCGCGCACCTTGCGGCCGGCAAGGCGAAGTCCCTCGAAGGCCTGCGGGCTGGTGACTTCATGAACCAGGTGGCGGTCGATGTAGAGCAGGCAGGTGCCGTCTTCCTGAGTGTCGACCAGATGGTCTTCGAAGATCTTGTCGTAAAGCGTTTTCGCCATGAGCGCTGTTTCCTCCAATGTGGACCGTTTTGGGCGACGACGATCCACGTGCTGGTGAATAGGTCGGGCTTGGTGATACAGCCTCGCGGTTTCACCTGCAATTGCCAGTTAGGGCGCCAGGCAAAAAGAAAGCCGGGCGAGATGCCCGGCCGAGGTGTCCACATCACTAAGGATGGGCTGAAGGCGTTGAAGGGAGGGTACAGCCTTCATGAGCTGTCCGTCACAGCCAACTTATTTAAGGACACCCGCGAGGCCGCTCACAAGATGCCGCACCGCATGTTTGGTATGCATAAAACGCATGGCTCGGTCGTGCGGCAACTCGATTATTCTGAATAATCATTTTATATCAATAAATTACACCATATCGCACTGGTTCGGTTAATGCTTCCAGCTTCGTGCTTGCGTCACCAGAAAGTCACGCAAAACCTGCACCTTTTTCGACGCGCGAAGCTCTTCTGGATAGACGAAAATGATCGGCAGACTGGGCAATTGGACCTCGTTCAAGACGGGCAGCAGGTCCTTTTCCTCCTCGGTGAGATAGTCGGGCATCAGTCCGATGCCGAGGCCGGAGCGAATGGCGTATTTCATGGCGACGACGCTGTTGACGCGGAAGGCTGGGATGCGCGGCTCCTTGTCGTCACGTCCGAGCGTCTCGAGCGATTGCAGCAGCGAAAGATGATGGGCCGGGATGCCGCTGTGGGAGACGAAGCGGTGTTTGCCCGAATCGAGGTCCTTGAGGGACTGCGGTGCTCCGTAATGGCGTACGTAGCCGGCCGATGCGTAGGCCCTGACGTGCATTTTGAACAATGTCCGCCGGATCAGATCGGCCTGCTCCGGCTCTCGGGTCCAGATCGCAGCGTCGGCTGCGCGCATGGCGATGTCGACCTGATCGTCGTTGAGCAGCAACTCGACGCGGATGTCGGGATAAAGGTCCATGAACTCGCGCATGCGCTGGGTGACCCAGACCGTGCCGAAGCCGACGGGGCAGGTGATGCGCAATTCGCCGGCAGGCTTGGTCTTGGCGTCGCTCAGCAGCGTTTCGGCGGTGTGCAGCTTGCTCATCACCTCTTTGGCGGTGTTGAACAGCACTTCGCCCTGCTCGGTCAGAACGAGGCCGCGGGCGTGACGGTGGAAGAGCGGTACGTTGAGTTCGCGCTCCAGTGCGGAGACCTGGCGGCTGACGGCGGACTGGCTCATGCGCAAGGTATCGCCGGCATGGGTGAAGCTGCCGGCCTCGGCGGCAGCGTGAAAGATCCTGAGCTTATCCCAATCCATGAGTTTTGCCTTGTGGCGGTATGCCGCCGGCCCGGCTGGTAGCCGGAACCCTGAAAGTGGCTCAACAAGCGACGGTCAATCGACCGGCTGATCACTTAACGGCTGCAACCTAATGGTAATAACGAATGGCTGCCGCAACAATCGGGGGTATGGTTGCCCAAGGCTTATAGCGATGAATGGGGCAAAAGTGATCCCCCAACGGCATATCGACAATGCCGTGATGAGCCTTGCTCCGTTGCGAAGATTACTCTGCGGCGGCCAGTTTGCTGCCCTGCTCGGCGAGGTAGCGTTCGGCTTCGAGAGCGGCCATGCAGCCCATGCCTGCAGCCGTTACCGCCTGGCGATAGATGTCGTCGGTGACGTCACCGGCGGCGAACACGCCGGCAACCGAGGTCGCCGTCGAATCGGGTGCGGTTTCAATGTAGTTACCGCGCTTAAAGGCGACCTGGTCGACAAACAGTTCTGTCGCCGGGGCATGGCCGATGGCGATGAATATGCCGTCGACCGGTTTGTCCATTGTTTCGCCGGTCTTGACGTTCTTGAGCCGGGCCGCGGTGACCGCCTTGGGCTCATCGGTGCCCAGCACCTCGTCGAGTACGGTGTCCCACATGACCTCGATCTTGGGGTTGTTGAA
>CBDCZF010000021.1:0-23218 GCA_965224225.1 Hyphomicrobiaceae bacterium | reverse complement strand
TGCGGTCTGGCCGGCGGCATCGAGGGTCGAGAGGATTTTCAGGTCCATGCCGGCCGAAAAGACCTTGTCATAGCCCTTGAGGACCAGGGCGCGTGCGTCCGGGTCGGCATCGAGACGTTTGAAACAGTTCTCGATTTCGTCAAGAAAGTCCGCCGTCAGCGCGTTTGCTGGCGGCCGGTCAAGACGGGCGGTGACGATGCCGTCGTCATTGCGTGTCTCGTGCCAGCGCGGTGCCTTGTCATCCGTCATCATCTGCCTGCCGTTCCAGTCCGCCTATCCTTGGATACCACGCCGCTTGGCAGCCGCCCGGATGAACCCGCCGACCGTGGCGAAAAACTCCGGCTCATCGACCAAGAAGGCGTCGTGGCCCTTGTCACTTTCGATCTCTACGAACGACACGTTGGCGGCAACGGCATTGAGGGCCTGCACGATCTCCTTGTTTTCGCGGGTCGGATAGAGCCAGTCGCCAGTGAATGAGACGATGCAGAAACGCGTCCTGGTGCCGCGAAAGGCGTTGGCGAGCACGTTGTCGTAGCGTTGGGCGAGGTCGAAATAGTCCATTGCCCGCGTGATATAGAGGTAAGAGTTGGCATCGAACCGGTCAACGAACGTCGAGCCCTGATGACGGAGATAGCTCTCGACCTGGAAATCGGCGTCGAACGAGAACGAGCGTTCCATGCGGTTCTGGAAGTTGCGGCCGAACTTGCGCTGCAGAGCCTCTTCTGAGAGATACGTGATGTGGGCTGCCATGCGCGCGACGGCCAGGCCGCGGCGAGGCACAGTGCCGTGGACCAAATAGTCGCCGCCCAGCCAGTCGGGATCGGCCATCACCGCCTGGCGGCCGACTTCATGGAAGGCGATGTTTTGCGAGGAATGGCAGGCAGCCGTCGCAATCGGCACGGCCGCGAACACGCGCTCGCCGTAGCATGCCGCCCATTCGAGGACCTGCATGCCGCCCATCGAACCGCCGACCACGGCGAACAACTGGTCGATTCCTAAGTGATCGATCAGGTGGACTTGCGCCTCGACCATGTCGCGGATCGTCACGATCGGAAAATCGATACCGAACGGTTTGCCGGTCTCCGGATTGATCGATGCCGGCCCCGATGAGCCCATGCAGCCGCCGATGATGTTCGGGCAGATCACGAAAAACCGGTTGGTGTCGATCGGCAGGCCCGGTCCGATCATCAACTCCCACCAGCCAGGCTTGCCGGTTACGGGATGATCGTTGGCGCAGTGCTGGTCGCCGGTCAGCGCGTGGCAGATCAGGATCGCATTGGACTTGGCCGCGTTGAGTTCGCCATACGTCTGATAGGCGACCGTGAACGGGCTCAGGATCTGGCCGCCCTCGAGCTTAAGGCCATCATCGCCATCGAACGTGACCGACGGGCTCGATGGATGGTTCGCTTCATCGAGCGGCGTGCCATCTATCGCTTTCAGGCTCGTTGGTGCGTTGGCGTTCATTATCGGTCCGATCAGGTGCCGCCTCGGGTGCGGCTGGCGCGAACCCGTTTCCTAGAGCATTATCCGATTGGATGGAACCAGATGCTGTCACTTCGGTAGCATCCAATCGGATGGAGATTGCTCTAGAATTTAACATGATAGAGCATCTCTATCCGCTCGGACCAGAACCGCTGGGCGGTTCGATCCGAGAGGATGATGCTCTAGCGCCTTTTGCACGGCGGGGGAACCGCTGTCGGCGGCAATTGAAGGGCAAACAAGCGTTTGCTTGCTATTTGCTGCGGGTCTATCTACACGGGCTGGATCTCAAATTCACCGTAACAGATGGTTAATTCGATGGCTGGAAGCAGTCCGAAGCCGCGCGACGGCGTCATGAACATCAAGGCCTACGTGCCTGGTGGTCACGAAGCGGCAGGTCACGCCAACCCGATCGTGCTGTCGGCCAATGAGACACCGCTCGGCCCGAGCGAGGCGGCAAGGGCTGCCTATAGCGAGGTCGCCGAGCGTCTCCAACGTTATCCGGATGGATCCTCGACAAAACTGCGCGAAGCGATCGCGGCAGCCTACGGCCTCAACGCCGATCATATCGTTTGTGGTTCGGGCTCGGACGAAATTTTGAACCTGATCGCACAATCCTATCTGAGCCACGGCGACGAAGCGATCTATACCGAGCACGGTTTTCTGGTCTACCGCATCGCGACGCTGGCTGCCGGCGCAACGCCGGTCGTGGCGCCGGAGACCAACCTGACCGCCGATGTCGATGCCATCCTGGCCGCCGTCAGCGAGCGCACGAAGGTCGTGTTCCTTGCCAATCCCAACAATCCGACCGGCACTTACATCCCGATCGAAGAGGTTCGTCGCCTGCGCGCCGGGTTGCCGGGCAGCGTCGTGTTGGTGCTCGATGCGGCCTACAGCGAATACGTGCGCCGGAACGATTATGAAGCCGGCCTCGAACTGGTCGCGACGACCGGAAATACCGTGATGACGCGTACGTTCTCCAAGATCCACGGACTGGCGGCGTTGCGTATCGGCTGGGCCTACTGTCCGCCGGAGATTGCCGGCGTACTCAATCGCGTGCGCGGGCCGTTCAACGTTTCGGCGGCTTCGATCGCGGCCGGTGCAGCGGCGATCGCCGATAAGGCACATGTCGAACGCGCCGTCGCCCACAACGATGAATGGCTGCATTGGACGAGCGACAAATTGCGGGCGCTGGGGCTCGGCGTGACCGAGAGCGTCGGCAACTTCATCCTCGTTCATTTCCCGGAGAATGACCCCGCACACAGTGCCGAGAAGGCGGACGCCTATTTGCTCAGCCAAGGCATCATTCTGCGCAGCACAGCCGGCTACGGTTTGTCGAATGCACTGCGCATGACGATCGGCACAGGCGATGAAAACAAGGCGGTGGTGACCGCGCTCGAAACCTTCCTCAAAAATTGACAGCGAACATGAGCAACGTGAGTTTCAACAAGCTGGCCCTGATCGGTCTCGGCCTGATCGGATCTTCCATTTCGCACGCGGCGCGGCGCGGCGGGTTGGTCGGGCGCATCTCGGGATCGGCGCGGACAGAGGCAACGCGCGAGACGGCCCTGCGGCTCGGACTGGTCGATGAGGCCTGCGAGACGGCGGCAGAGGCCGTGCGCGATGCCGACCTGGTCGTGCTGTGCGTGCCGGTCGGCGCCTGCGGCGCGGTAGCGGCCGAGATCGGGCCGCACCTCAAGCCCGGCGCGATCGTCACGGATGTTGGCTCGGTGAAGCTATCGGTGGCTCGCGATGTCGCGCCGCATATTCCCGAGGGTGTGCATTTCGTTCCGGGCCACCCGATCGCCGGCACTGAGAACTCGGGGCCCGAGGCGGGCTTTGCCGAACTCTTCGACAACCGCTGGTGCATCCTGACGCCGTCTGCCGAGGCCGATCCGGCCGCCACCCGGCGGCTTGCAGATTTCTGGAGGGCGCTCGGTTCCGATGTCGAGATCATGGACGTCGAGCATCACGACATGGTGCTCGCCATCGTTAGTCATCTGCCGCACTTGATCGCCTACAACATTGTCAACTCGGCGCGCCATCTCGAAGAGGTGACCGACAGCGAAGTGATCAAGTTCTCGGCCAGCGGCTTTCGCGATTTTACCCGGATTGCGGCGTCCGATCCGATCATGTGGCGTGATGTGTTTCTCAACAATAAGACCGCGGTCCTCGAAATGCTCGGTCGGTTCAGTGAGAACCTGACCGAGCTGCAGCGCGCCATCCGGTTCGGTGATGGGGCCAAGTTGCAGCAGTTGTTCACGGAGGCGCGCGAGATCCGCAAGGGCATCATCGACGCGGGCCAGGATACAGCGGCACCCGATTTCGGCCGGCATCTCGCCGATAAGGATGCGGACAGGGATTGAGGTCGATGACGGCCCCTGACGAGAGCGCAACGTCGGCAGTTGGCGGACAGACGGCCAACGATTTCTGGGTGTTCGGCTACGGCTCACTGATGTGGAACCCCGGTTTCCCGTTCGTCGAGCGGCGACCCGCGCGCCTTGCCGGCTTTCGCCGCGCCTTCTGCATTTATTCAACGCATCACCGCGGCAGCCAGGACAAACCCGGCCTGGTGCTCGGCCTTGATCGCGGCGGCGTGTGCGATGGCGCGGCCTACCGTGTCGCTGAAGTCGACCGGGTGGACGTGCTCGGCTACCTGCGCGCTCGCGAGCAGGTCAGCGGCGTTTATCGTGAGGCGCGGGTGCCGCTTTGGATGCATGATGACGTGGCGGGGCTGGTCGAGGTCGACGGCACCGCGTTTATCGTCGAGCCGAAGCATCCGAGTTACACAGGCCGCCTTTCGGTCGCTGAGCAGGCCCGCCTGATCCGCGCAGCGCGCGGGCTTTCGGGCCCGAACGTGGAATATTTGATCAACACCTGGCGCCAGCTTACAGCCTCCGGCATTCGCGACCGCGAACTCGAACGCGTTGTGACCGCGGTCGGCGGCCTGTTTGCGACGCGCCCCGACGCACACGTGCGCCACGCCTCGGTCGTCCTGCTCGGTGCAACCCGCCAGCAGCCACCGCTGGCACCACGCATGAAACGCCTCGACCGCCGACGCTTTATGTACCGGCTGAAGCTCGATGCGTTGGGGCGGGGAGATCGATAGTCGCGATTGACCCCCGATGGCTCGTCCAAGGCGGTGTTAGCGGCTCGACCGTAAAGTGACACCCAGTGCGATAACGATCTATACCGCCCAATGCCCCTCACCCTAACCCTCTCCCCGTACGCGCCGAAGTGGCGCTACGGGGAGAGGGAACCTGGCCCGACGTGTTGCCAGCGGCGGTGCCAAGCGGCACGGCCGGATTCCCTTTCCCCGTACTTCACGGGAGAGGGTTAGGGTGAGGGGCATTGGGCGTTACAGACCGGCTGCCTGGCTTTCAAAGGACAAAATGCCTTGCCCGCCTTTCTCACAACCACGCCCACGTGGTTGTGAGAAAGGCGGGCTGGGCCCCGCTTGGCGAAACCTCAATCCTCGCCCATGCGCAGCGCCGCGATGAACGCTTCCTGCGGGATTTCGACCTTGCCGAACTGGCGCATCTTCTTCTTGCCCGCCTTCTGCTTGTCGAGCAGCTTGCGCTTGCGTGAGATGTCGCCGCCGTAACACTTGGCGAGAACGTCCTTGCGCAATGCCGAGATCGTTTCGCGGGCTATGATGCGGCCGCCGAGTGCCGCTTGGATCGGGATCTTGAAGAGGTGCTGCGGGATCAACTCTTTAAGTTTCTCGCACATCACGCGGCCGCGCGCATCGGCCCGGCTGCGGTGGACGATCAGGGAGAGAGCATCGACCGGTTCGGCGTTGACCAGGATCGACATCTTGACGAGATCTTCGGGCTCGTAGCCGATCATCTGGTAGTCGAACGAGGCATAGCCGCGGCTGATCGATTTGAGCCGGTCGTAGAAATCGAAGACCACTTCGTTCAAGGGCAATTCGTAGACCAGCATGGCGCGAGAGCCGGCATAGGTCAGCTCCTTCTGGCGCCCGCGCCGGTCCTGGCAGAGTTTGAGGACGCCGCCCAGGTAGTCGTCGGGCACCATGATGGTCGCCTGGATCCACGGTTCCTCTATGCGGTCGATCAGCGTCGGGTCCGGCATGTCGGCCGGATTGTGCATCTCGACCATCGTGCCATCGTTCTTGTAGAGGTGGTAGACGACACTAGGCGCTGTGGTGATCAGATCGAGGTTGAACTCGCGGTCGAGGCGCTCGGTGATGATCTCGAGATGCAGGAGACCGAGGAAGCCGCAGCGAAAGCCGAAGCCCAAGGCAGCCGAGGTTTCCATCTCGAAGGAAAAGCTCGCATCGTTGAGCCGCAACCTACCCATCGCCGCGCGCAAGTCCTCGAAGTCGGCGGCATCGACCGGGAACAGGCCGCAGAAGACGACCGGCTGGGCCGGCTTGAAGCCTTCGAGCATACTTTCCGTCGGTCGCTTCTCGTCCGTAATGGTATCGCCGACGCGGGTGTCGGCAACCTCCTTGATGGCAGCGGTAAAGAAACCAACCTCGCCGGGGCCGAGGTCGGCCAGCATTTCCTGCTTGGGGCGGAAGATGCCGACACGCTCGACCTGGTGGATGGTGTTGGTCGACATCAGCTTGATGCGCTGGCCTTTCTTGAGCACACCGTCCATCACGCGCACGAGGACGACAACGCCGAGGTAGGCGTCATACCAGCTGTCGACCAGCATCGCTTTCAGCGGCGCGTCGCGATTGCCTTTCGGCGGCGGCAGACGCTCGACGATCGCTTCGAGGACGGCTTCGATGTTGACCCCGGTCTTGGCCGAAATCGCCACGGCATCCGATGCATCGAGACCGATGACGTCCTCGATCTGCTGCTTGGCACCCTCGACGTCGGCAGCCGGCAGGTCGACCTTGTTGAGCACGGGAATGATTTCGTGGTCGTGGTCGAGTGCCTGGTAGACGTTGGCAAGCGTCTGGGCTTCGACGCCCTGGCTGGCATCGACGACCAGCAGCGAGCCCTCGCAGGCGGCCAGCGAGCGTGAGACTTCGTAGGCGAAATCGACGTGGCCGGGCGTGTCCATCAGGTTGAGCTGATAGATTTCGCCGTCGGTGTGGCGATAGTCGAGGCGCACGGTCTGCGCTTTGATGGTGATGCCGCGCTCGCGCTCGATATCCATCGAATCGAGCAGCTGTTCCTTCATCTCGCGGTCGGCGACGTTGCCGCAATACTGGATCAGCCGGTCGGCAAGCGTCGACTTGCCGTGGTCGATATGGGCGATGATCGAGAAGTTGCGGATGTGGGCTAGGTCGGTCATGGGCCCCGTGATTATCACTCGCTTCGGCCGACCGGAAGCGCAAAGTTGGCTCTCGGGCGCCCGACGTTTGCAGCCGAAACGCCGTGGCCGATGGCCGCTGTCAGGAGATGGGAAAAAAGATTTCGAAAACAATACCTTGACCAGGAGATCCGTTCAAGCTGCTCGTTGTTCACCAAGCGTCGCAAGTGCTTTGCGGCGGGCAACCTCGCGGATCTCGTCGGCGATCTCGCTGTCGGGGATGGTGCGCGCCAGCACCATGCCGCCAATGCACAGCGCCGTCAGGGTCAACGCACGCTCGCGCGCGCCTCTATCAGGGCCTTGCAGGTTGCGCTCGAATGTACCGGCGAGGGCGAGCAGCAGCATCTGGTAGGCCTCGCGCACCTTCGGTCCGGCCCTGGCGACATCCGAGGGCAACGCGATCATCGGGCATTGGCCGTCGAGATCGCCGAGATGACCGGCCGACAGGTATGCCTCGACGATATGCTCGGCAAGCTTCAAGCCGGCGCCGTCGAGCGCGCGGCCGGTATAAGCTTCGCAGCGACAGGCCATGCCCTCGAGAAAGCTCGCGACGGCTTCGGCGTAAAGTTCTTCTTTGTTCGTGAAGTGATTGTAGAATCCGCCACGGGTCAGGCCGGCCTCGGCCATGATGTCGTCGATCGAGACACCGGCAAAGCCGTGCCGGTTGAACAGCACGCGAGCGGATTCGACGATTTTGGCGCGCACGCGCTCCTTGTGGGTCTGGTCGTAGGGCATGAGGTACCTCCGTCGATAATCATCGGCGTAGCATGCCGTCAAAATATGTTCTTGAACATATATTGGGCGCTGCGATGGATAGGTGGCCGAATGTTTCAAACCAGCACAGGAGCTGCATCATGCCCCAGTTCATCTTCGCCTATCACGGCGGCAAGAAGCCCGAATCGGAAGCTGCCATGGCCGAGGTCATGGCCAAATGGAATGCCTGGATCGAGAAGTACAAGACGGAACTGGTCAATCCCGGCAACCCGGCCGGGCCATCGAAGACCGTGAGTTCCAAGGGCGTCACGGACGACGGTGGCGCTAACCCGCTGAGTGGATTTTCGATTGTGGAAACCAAGACGATGGACGATGCAATCAAGGTCGCCAAAGACTGCCCGATCCTCGACGAGGGCACAGTCGAGATCGCCGAACTGATGGCTATGTAGGACCATCGACGTCGGGCCGTGCTACCGCTTCCTGGGTTTGGCCCGACGTGTGGCCTGGGCTTCGAGTGGGTGTTCAGGCCAGGGATGCTTGGGATAGCGCCCGCGCAAGTCGGCCCGGACGTCCGCCCAGGAACCAGCCCAGAAGCCGGGCAGGTCACGCGTCACCTGGATTGGTCGGCCCGCCGGCGACAGCAGGATGAGAGTGAGTGCCAGCCGACCATCTGCGATGGTCGGATGGCGGGCTAGGCCGAACAACTCCTGCACCCTCAGCGAGACGCTCGGCGCCTGTTCGCCATCGTAGCTGATCGGATGGCGCTGGCCGGTCGGCGCCTCGAAATGCGTCGGCGCCAGTTCATCGAGGTGCCGGCGCTGGGACCAGTCGAGCAGCAGGTCGAGGCCGTTGCCGATGTCAGCAATGCTGATGTCGCTGATCGCGGACTTGCCTGCAAGGTAGGGGCCGAGCCAGTTTTCGATGCCGGCCGCCAGGGCATCATCGGAAAGGTCGGGCCAGGCGTCGGGCTCGGCCGCGCGCAGGAAGGCGACGCGATCACGCAATTGGTGCTGTGCCTTGGAGAAGGGCAGGACGCCGATGCCGAGGCGCTTGATGCCGGCTGTGAGAGCCTCGGCAACGGCGCGGTCATTGTCGAGGGTAGCCGCTTCATCAGTCAGGACGAGGGCGCCGAGCCGGCGCCGGCGCTTAGCGCGCACGGAGCGGCCGGTATCGTCGAATGAGGTTTCCGTAGTCGTTTCGATGCGGTCACCGAACAGCGCATCGATTTCCGCTTCGCTGATTGCGGCTGCTGCCTGGATGCGCGCCGAGCGGGCCTGGCCCTGCATGTCGGCGATGACGAGATAGCGTTCCGGCTGTGCCGCACCTGCATCGCCAAGGTGGGCGCCACGACCGCCGGCAGTGACGTAGTCGGTGTCGCGGCCGCGCCATTTGGCAATGCGATCGGGATAGCCGAGGGCAAGGATTGCGCCTGGCGAAAGCGGTTCGGATTTCGCCGTGCGCCGGGCTCGTTGATCGCCGGCCAGGGCTTTCATGGCATTGGCTGCCATTACAGCCCAGCGGGCCGCCATGGCCCGCATGGCGCACGCGCGTGCGGATTGATCGCTGCGCAATCGCTCGAGGCGCCAGGCAATGTCCCATCCATCACCGCCAAGGCCGCGCTCGCTCAAAAGGGCGGCCAATAATGCAGCCTCGGTTTCGGCCCGCCAACCGACGGCACGGCAGATCATGGCGGCGAGATGCGGCGCGAGCGGCAGGTTGCGCACCGCCGTGCCGAACGGCGTTAGATGTCGGGCCTCATCAAGCGCGCCGAGTGCCCTGAGATCAAGCACGGCGGCTTCAACGGCTGCGGCAGGCGGTGGGTCGAGCCATGTTAGTTGAGCGGGATCGGTAACGCCCCAATGGGCGCAGTCGAGCACCAGGCCGGTGAGATCGCTCGACAGGATCTCGGGCGTTGCATTTGCTGGCAGGCTCTGGGTCTCGGGCTCGGACCACAATCGATAGCAGTGCCCAGGACCGAGCCGGCCTGCCCGGCCACGCCGCTGCTCGGCACTCGCACGGGAGATGCGGACGGTTACGAGCCGTGTCAGGCGTGCGCCCACATCATAACGGGGTTCGCGCGCAAAGCCGGCATCGACCACGGCGCTGACACCCTCGATGGTCAGAGAGGTTTCGGCAATGTCCGTTGCAATGATGATGTTGCGGCGGCCGGGGGCGGGCGGCGCGAGGGCGGTGTCCTGGGCGCTGCGATCGAGGCCGCCGTAGAGCGGCAGAATGCTCACTTCGCGATCGTCGATCTCCGAGCGCAACCGCTCCGCGGCCCTCAGGATTTCGCGCCCACCCGGCAGAAACACGAGCACGGATCCGTTACTGGTGCGCAGTGCCCGTCTGACGGCGGGCACCACCTGGTCTTCGAGCGCCTGGTGCGGATCGCGGCCGAGAAAGTGGGTTTCTACGCCAAACGATCGGCCGCGGCTTTCCACGATCGAACAGGGCACGAGCATCTCGGCGAGCCGGGTGCCATCGAGAGTGGCCGACATTACCAGGATGCGCAGGTCGTCACGCAGTCCTGTCTGAGCATCGAGGCTGAGGGCGAGTCCGAAATCGGCGTCGAGCGAGCGCTCGTGAAACTCGTCGAAAATGACCAGACCGATCTCTGCCAGTTCGGGGTCATCGAGGATCATGCGCGTGAACACGCCCTCGGTGACCACTTCGATGCGGGCCTCGGGCGAGGTCGCGGTCATGGTGCGGGCACGTAGGCCGATGGAGCGACCGAGAGGTTCGCCCAACGATGCAGCAAGCCGACGGGCCGCGGCACGGGCTGCGAGGCGTCGCGGCTCGACCATGACGATGCGCCGGCCGGCCAACCAGGCCTCACCCATCAAGGCATGCGGTACGCGTGTCGTCTTGCCGGCGCCGGGCGGTGCCATCAACAGGCAGCGGTTGACCGCTCCCAATTTGCGCTGCAATTCAGGAAGCGCGTCATCGATCGGTAGGGCTGGGGCATAGGCGGCATCGCGCGCGATCATGCTTCGCAATTGGCGTTTGGCTGCGATCGCGTCAAGCAGAAAGCGTCTGCAGGTAGCAGCCCTTCAATCGCTGGATTTGTTCTTGCCAATGCTGCGGCAGAACATCGGGGCACGGCTCCAAGGCGCGGAACAAGCTCATGAAAGGATGACTACGCCACGAATTCAATTTGTTGCATCCATGGATTGAAATCGAAGGATGATTTAGGCTGTTGATATCAAGCGATAAGTGCTTAATTGGCAAATTCATTATGCTGATTAACAGGTGTTCTGCTACCATCGGTAAGCGAATCTAGAATAGTACGCTAAATTGTTTGATTACAATAGTGATTGCGTGTTATTTCCAACAAATTTTCGCGTTACTTTAGGTAGAATTTCCGCAATTCATCGTTGGTGATGAATAACAAGAATCCAGGGACCCGCGCTCGATTTGCGCAGCGGTTGCGCGCTATTCGAATCCCGCGAGGTTACAAGACAGCGCGCAGTTTTGCCCAGGCTCTCCAGATCGACGAGAACCGGTATACGCGCTACGAGCGCGCCGAAGTCGAGCCGGACCTCGATTTGTTGATGCGGATTTGCGATCTGCTCGGGGCGACTCCGAACGATTTGCTTTGCGACACGATTGGCTTGCGCCAGACGGCCATCGAACCGTCTCCGGGCTTCGGCGAGCGTCACGTCGAACCATTTGAACCGGCGCGACGAACACCGGCTCCGGCCAGCAGCGGGCTCGATGATGCGCGCAAGGCCGTCGTCTGGGAACTGGCGGAACTGATCGCGGAGATCAGATCCGGTGCCGGCAGCGGCGGTCAGCTCGAGGCCTTGGAGAAGTTGCGCCTGGCGGGACCGATCTTTGCCCGCATCGAAAGCGACCCGTTCCGCTATTTGCGCGATCTGCCCGCACAGCTGGGCGATATCGCAATCGGAACGGAACAGCAGGTTATGCTTGGCAACCTGACCAAGGAACTGATCGCGACGTTGAAGCTGCCCGGTAACGACAACGCTTGAGATGGCAGCGGCACGATCTGCTGGCCGGCAAGAGCCCCGGTTGGTGCTACCTACCTACTTACCTACTTCAGTGGCGATGAACTCGATGGCAGCAGGATGGCGCTGTCCATTTCCTCGAGCATTGGGCCGCCTTCGGCAAGAAACGCCTGCCAGTCGGGATCGGCGGCAGCGCCGGCGCGGGCCTCGGCGCGATGGTTGAGGCTCTCGTAAGCCCACAGATGTGAGACCTCGTTGGGCTGACCGGCGACCGTCGTCCAGATGCAGACGTTCTTGGAGTACTTCTCACGAACCGGCAGCGCGGAGTTGAGCAGGTTCGCAAATGCCGCCGCCTTGCCGACTTTGCAGCGATAATAGCGGTATTCGTAGACGTTACCCTCACGGGCCGGTGGCGTGATCGGGCGTACGGCGCTCATCAGGCGAATGTCCTGGCGCAGGATCAACGGCCCGGCCTTGGGCAGGTATTCACCGCTCCACCGTTCATTCTCGCCGAGCGCAGCGCGCTTTGCCTGGCGGTCGTTGAGATCGGCGTATGACCACAGGTGCATAACCCGGTTGAGCGGGCCGATCTCGGTCAGCCAGTAACCTTCGAGCTTGCCGTAGTCGTCGCCGCGGATCGGACGACCTATTTCGGCGGAATACTTCGCTAGTACGGGTGCCTTGCCGGGTGGTGTCGTATAAGTTCGCAGCTCGTAGATCATGTCGGATTCCAATTGGTTGCGGATGGGCTTGATCGCACTGGCGGACAAGATGATCACCGATGCTTACATTGCCGTGCGCTCGCTGGTCGATTGCTGGGCAAAGAACGACGTCTTGGGATACTGCGGGCGCTCGACCTCGTAACTCTCGACGCGAATGCGTCCCTTGTCTTCGCCGGCAACGAACAGGCCTTCATGTTTCGTCGGCACCGGACTGGGCGTCAGCGGCACGGCATCGCCGGCGGAATAGACGCAGATCAAGAGCGTGCGCGGCTTGTCGGAACGGTTTGGCGCCGAGCCGTGGGCCAGACGTGTATGCATCAGGCAGACGGAACCGGCTGGCCCGACGCATTGGCGCGCCTTTGCCTGCATGCCGGCTGCAACGCCATCATCGATCGCGCCGGTAAACGTTCCCTCATGCCACAGCGAATGGAGTTCGCCGCTGTGCGAGCCGGGCAGCACCTCGAGCGGGCCGTTGTCGGGTGTCACCTCGTCGATCATCAGGAGGGCCGTGATCACGTCGCTGTTGGAGTGCGGCGTGAACGGGAAGTCCTGGTGCCATTTCACTTCCGTCGCGCTGCCGGGTAGTTTCGAGTTGATCTTGGAGTGATGCAGTTTGACGTCGGGACCGATCAGGTCGGCAACCATTTCGGGCATGCGGCTTTCAGCCATCGCCTCGTAGTAGGCCTCCGAGACCTCGGTCGGGGCCTGTACGCGCCTGAGCGCCGGGTGTTGGGATGAGTGGCCGGGCTGGACGTCGAACCGTATGCGGCCGTCGATTGATTGGCCGTAAGGTGCCGCTTCGCTGCGGCTTTCTTCCACCCAGGCGTCAAAATCCGTCCTCAGCCGAGCCAGCAGCTCAGGCGTCACGGCATCTGGGACCGTGAGCACGCCGTCGCGCCAGAATGCATCGATCTGTTCTTGAGACAATATCGCCATCGGTGATGCTTTCCCCTTCATACAACCGCTGTCCCATCTTGGCGCCAAAGGCGTTCGTCAGGCAAGCAGCGATCGCGCGAAGGCGAGACGAACAACGCCGGACCCTTTGGCCCGGCGCATTCGACTTCCTGCGAAAGTATCGCTCGCTTAGAACAGGCCCTCGATCTCGCCTTGCTCGTTGAGCTTGATCATTTCAGCCGACGGCACCTTGGGCAAGCCCGGCATGGTCATGATCTCACCGCATATCGCAACGACGAAGCCGGCGCCGGCCGAGAGGCGCACTTCACGGATCGGCAGGTCGAAGCCGGTCGGGGCGCCACGCCAGTTGGGGTCCGTCGTGAACGAATACTGCGTCTTGGCCATGCAGACCGGCAGGTCGCGGTAACCGGCGTCTTCCCACTGCTTGAGCTGGTCGAGGATCTTCTTGTCGGCGATCACCGAGTCCGCCCGGTAGATCTCCTTGGCGACCGTCTCGATCTTTTCGAAAAGACCGAGGTCGTCGCCATATAGCGGCTTGAAGGCCGCACTGCCGCCGTCGGCGAGTTCGACAACCTTCTTGGCCGTTTCGATGATGCCCTCGCCGCCGTTCGCCCAGTGCGTATTGACGATCGCCTCGGCGCCGACGGAGGTGCAGTAGTCCTTCATCGCCTGGATCTCGGCATCGGTATCGGTGACGAAGTGGTTGATGCCGACGATCGCCGGAACGCCGAACTTCTTCACGTTCTCGATGTGCCGGCCGAGGTTGGAACAGCCGGCCTTGACCGCTTCGACGTTCTCGGTGCCGAGATCGGCCCGCGCGACGCCGCCGTTCATCTTCATCGCACGCACAGTCGCGACAATTACCACTGCGTCAGGCTTGAGGCCCGCCTTGCGGCACTTGATGTCGAAGAATTTTTCCGCACCCAGGTCAGCGCCGAAGCCGGCTTCAGTGACGACGTAATCGGCAAGCTTGAGCGCCGTCTTTGTCGCGATCACCGAATTGCAGCCGTGCGCGATGTTGGCGAACGGACCGCCGTGCACGAAGGCAGGGTTATTCTCGAGGGTCTGGACGAGATTGGGCTGCATTGCCTGCTGCAGAAGCACGGTCATCGCGCCGTCTGCCTTGATATCGCGGCAGTAGATCGGCGAGCGGTCGCGGCGGTAGGCAACGATGATGTCGCCCAAGCGCTTCTGAAGGTCATCGAGATCGTTGGCGAGGCAAAGGATCGCCATAACTTCGGAGGCGACAGTAATGTCGAAGCCGGCTTCGCGCGGATAACCGTTGGCGACACCGCCCAGAGAGGCAGTGATCTGGCGCAGTGCACGATCATTCATGTCCATCACGCGGCGCCAGGTGACGCGCCGTGAATCGATGCCAAGCTCGTTGCCCCAGTAGATGTGGTTGTCGATCATCGCTGAAAGCAGGTTGTGGGCCGACGTGATTGCATGGAAGTCGCCGGTGAAGTGGAGGTTCATGTCCTCCATCGGCACGACCTGGGCATACCCGCCTCCGGCAGCCCCGCCCTTCATGCCGAAGCACGGCCCGAGTGAAGCTTCGCGGATGCAGATCGCAGCCTTCTTACCGATCTTGTTGAGGCCGTCGCCGAGGCCGACTGTCGTTGTTGTCTTGCCTTCACCGGCCGGCGTCGGATTGATCGCGGTGACCAGGATCAGCTTGCCGTCGGGCCGGCCTTCGAGCGATTTGATGAAATCGCCCGAAATCTTTGCCTTGTCGTGGCCGAAGGGCAGCAGGTGCTCGGATGCAATGCCAAGCTTGGCGCCGATTTCCTGGATCGGCTTTTTGTTGGCCTTGCGGGCAATTTCGATATCGGTGGCCATGGTCTGCGTTTCCTCCGGGGCGTTTATGGTTATTGGCTGGCCGTAGGGTGCGTTAGCGAAGCTCACGCACCGTTGCTGAGGCCCGATGGTGCGCTACGCTTTGCTAACGCACCCAATGGATTAGCGTCGCGTTTGCGCCTAGGTATCCAATTTGGTGCCGGCCGTAACGCCGGCGGCGGCGGCCCATTCGGCGGCGGGCTGCTTATCGCCGCCCTTTGGGCGGACCCGTTTAACGACAATGCGCCCGCCGGCTGCTTGCACTGTTACGCCGTCTTCATTCACGGAAACGACTTCACCCGGCGTACCGTCGCCGTCAGCCCTGGCCGAATCGTAAATCTGCACCTCGTTGCCACCAAGCGTCGTCCAGGCGCCCGGCGCCGGATTGGCCGCGCGGATAATGGCGTAGGTTTCGGCTGCCGGCTTCGACCAGTCGAGCTTGGCGTGGTCCTTCTTGAACCAGCTTTCGTATGAGCCGTCTTCGAGGCGCTGGTTGTGCTTGATGATGATGCCGTTCTTGACCAGTTCGAGGCCTTCGATCATGGCATCGACGCCCATCGGGAACAGTTTCTTGAAGTAGACGTCACCGAGCGTTTCGTCGTCGCCGATCTCGCAGGTCTTCTGCAGCATGATCGGGCCTTCGTCGAGACCGTCGTCCGGCCAGAAGATGGTGAGGCCGGTACGCTTCTTGCCCATCGCGATCGGCCAGTTGATCGACGAAGGGCCGCGGTGCCAGGGGCAGAGCGAGGGGTGGTACTGGAAAGTGCCGAACTTCGGCGCATCGCGCACGGCCTCGGGCACGAAGAGCAGCACGTAGGCCATCATGCAGACATCGGCGTTGAAGGAGCGCATCAGTTCGGCAGCTTCCGGCGTCTTCCATGATGCGGGTTGATGCAGCGGCAGGCCCTTTTCCTTGGCGAGGGCTGCCAGCGGGTCATCGGGGCGGCCTTCCTTGGTCGGCGCACAGCACACCGCGACGACATTTTCGCCGCGCTCGAGCAACCGTTCCAGAACGGCTTTACCGAAGGCCTGCTGGCCGTGAACGACAATGCGCATGGAATGCCTCCCTTGAATTTCTCGGCGCGGATGAGCGCCACGATCAGCTTGTGAACTTTATGCCTTCGTAGATGTCATCGACCGACAGCCGAGCCTTGCCGCCGCACACATCGATGGCGTCGCCGCGAAACAGGATTTCAGGCTTCCAAGATTTTTCGCGCGCAAACACTTCGACCTGCGGCACATCTTGCGCAACAAGAATGTAGTGCTCGAGCGAAGGAATGGTTCGATAGAGTTCGAACTTGCCCTGCCGGTCATCAGACTCGGTAGAAGGTGATAGTACCTCGATGATCACGCAGGGTCGCTCTCGGTACAACGGTTCACGGTCGCTCGGATCGCACGACATGAACACATCCGGGTAGTACTGCGCTTCGCCGATATCGGTTGCGATACGCACCTTCATACCCTGCGTGAAAGCCTGGCAACCCGACCGCAATTGACCATGCAGAAGTGCGAAAATGTTGCCGGCAATAAGATTATGCTTATCCGTGCCGCCGGTCATCGCATAGATGACGCCGTTGACGAACTCGCAGCGCTGGCCCAGTCGCTGTTCGTAAGCCAGATACTGCTCGACCGTGAAATACGTCGGATTGCGCAGCGCTTGTCCCATTACGGGCTCTCCCGGTCATTCAGCGGCTTCGGCCCGCAACTCGCCCACAGCGCCGGACGAAACGACGCGATCGAATTCATCGCCGGTGTAGCCCAGCACCTCCTGCAGGATCTCGGCGGTGTGCTCGCCGAGCAGCGGCGAACGCTTCACCTCGGCCGGGCTGTCCGAGAGCTTCACCGGGCAGCCGACCGTCAGATACGGCCCCCGCTCGGGGTGATCGACTTCGACGACGGTGCCCGTGGCTCTGAGGCTCGGCTCTTCGGCCAGTTCCTGCATCGACAGGATCGGGCCACACGGGATATCGAGCGGGTTGCAGGCATCCATGACCTCGAACTTGGTTTTGGTCTTGGTCCATTCCTCGATGCGGTCGAAGATTTGCGGGATCTTGTCGAGGCGCGCTTCCGGCTTGGCGTAGCCCGGGTCTTCCTTCCACGCGGGCTCGCCGATCAGGTCGCAGATCTTGCCCCAGACGGCGGCCTGCGTGATGAAATAGACATAGGCGTTGGGGTCGGTCTCCCAGCCCTTGCATTTGAGGATCCAGCCCGGCTGACCGCCGCCTGAATCGTTGCCGGCACGCGGTGTCGCTTCGCCGAATTCGATGCCCTGGCCGTACTGGCTGTATTCCTTCAGGGGGCCGGCCTTGAGGCGCTGCTGGTCACGCAGCTTGACGCGGCACAGGTTCAAGACACCGTCCTGCATGGCCGCCAGCACGCGCTGGCCGCGCCCCGACTTTTCGCGCTGAAAGAGTGCCGTCACAATGCCGAGTGCGAGGTGCAGGCCCGTTCCGCTGTCGCCGATCTGGGCGCCGGTCACTGTTGGCGGCCCATCGAGGAAGCCGGTCGTCGATGCCGAACCGCCGGTGCACTGGGCAACGTTTTCATATACCTTGCAGTCTTCGTAGGGGCCGGGGCCGAAACCCTTGACCGAGGCCATGATCATCCGCGGGTTAAGCTCCTGGATGCGCTCCCAGCCAAATCCCATGCGGTCGAGGGCGCCCGGCGCGAAGTTCTCGACGAGGACATCGCACTCCTTGACGAGGCGCTCGAGGATTTCCTTGCCGGTCGCATCCTTGGTGTTGAGCGTGATTGACCGCTTGTTGTGGTTGAGCATCGTGAAATAAAGCGAGTCCGCGCCTGGAACATCGACCAGCTGCTTGCGCGTCGCGTCACCGACGCCGGGGCGCTCGACCTTGATCACGTCGGCGCCGAACCAGGCGAGCAGCTGCGTGCACGTCGGGCCCGACTGGACGTGAGTGAAATCGAGGATCTTGATGCCTTTGAGTGCTTCCATGGCTGAGGCTTTCCCGTTCTGAGTATTTGGCCAAATGCGATGCCCGCGACGCGTCAGTTCTTTTTCGAAACGACGCTCTGCGGATTGAGGTTTCCAATGCGGCCCGATTCGGTGCCTGCCTTCTCGTCGATGATGGCGTTGATTAGCGTCGGCTTGCCGGAGGTCAATGCCTCGTTGACGGCGCGGGTCAGTTCGTCGGGCGAGGTTGCGCGCACGCCGTTGCCGCCAAAGGCCTGGGCCATCAGGTGATAATCGGAATCCTTGACGAAGGTGGTCCAGGCCGGGTCCGAGCCGCCTGGGTTGACGTCGGTGCCGCGATAAATGCCGTTGTTGTTGAACACGACCACGCAGACCGGCAACTGGTACCGGCAGACGGTCTCGATCTCCATGCCGGAAAAGCCGAAGGCGCTGTCGCCGCAGACCGCGAGCACCGGCTTGCCGGTCTCGATGGCGGCGGCAACGGAATAGCCCATGCCGATACCCATGATGCCCCAGGTGCCGACATCGAGGCGCTTTCGCGGCTGGTGAATGTCGATGATCGAGCGGGCGAAGTCGAGCGTGTTGGCACCCTCGTTGATGAGAATGGTGTCGGGGCGCTCGCGCATGATTTCGCGCAGTGCGCCGAGCGCACCGTGATAGTCCATCGGGTTGTTGTTGTTCTTGAGCCGCGGCGCCATGCGGGCGACGTTGGTCTCGACCTTCTCGCGGACCTTGCCGGTCCATTCAGCAGGCGGTGCCGGCCAGTTGTCACCCATGCCGGCCAGCATGGCTGAGACGACGGAGCCAATGTCGCCGACCACCGGCGCTGCGATCTCGATGTTGGAATCCATCTCGCGTGGTTCGATATCGACATGGATGAACTTCTGGCTGCCGGCCGGGCCCCAGGTGCGGCCCTTGCCGTGGGACAGCAGCCAGTTGAGGCGGGCGCCGAGTAGCATGACGACGTCGGCCTCCTTGAGGACGAGCGAACGAGCGGCACTGGCCGACTGCGAATGCGTGTCGGGCAACAGGCCCTTGGCCATGCTCATCGGCAGATAGGGTACGCCGGACTTCTCAACCAGGGCACGGATATCGTCATCGGCCTGCGCGTAGGCAGCCCCTTTGCCTAGGATGATCAGCGGTCTCTTGGCTTGTTTCAGGAGGCTCAGCGCGCGATCAATCGCTTGCGGTGCCGGGATCTGGGGCGGCGCGGGATCGATCACTTTGACCAGCGAGCGCTCGCCAGCATCGGCATCCATCGTCTGGGCGAAGAGCTTGGCTGGCAGGTCGAGATAAACACCGCCGGGGCGCCCCGAGCAGGCAGCCCGGATCGCGCGCGCAATGCCGATGCCGATGTCTTCGGCATGTAGTACGCGGTAGGCGGCCTTGCACACGGTTTTGGCGACGGCGAGTTGGTCCATCTCCTCGTAGTCGCCCTGCTGCAGATCGACGACTTCGCGCTCCGACGATCCCGAAATCAGGATCATCGGGAAACAGTTCGTCGTGGCGTGGGCGAGAGCGGTGAGGCCATTGAGGAAACCGGGTGCGGAAACGGTCAGACAGATGCCGGGCTTCTGAGTGAGGAAGCCGGCAATGGATGCGGCATAGCCGGCGTGCTGTTCGTGGCGAAAGGCGATGACGCGCATGCCTTGGGCCTGCGCCAGGCGGCCAAGGTCGGTAATCGGGATGCCGGGAACACCGTAGATCGTGTCAATGCCGTTGAGTTTCAGGGCATCGATGACGAGGTGGAAACCATCGGTCAGGTTCTGTGTGTCAGTTGCGGTATCGCCAGCACCAGCGTTCGACATAAGCTGTCCCTCCTTCACTGCTTTACGATCAGGCATGACCTGATGCATGTTTGATTAAGCGCTGCACATCTCAGTCGAGCGAAACGAACTGTTCGACGTGGTCGCGCAATTTCATCGTGTGTTCGCATACCAGCTGGCCGGCAAGGTATGCGTTTCGATCCTGTAGCGCAGCGATGATCGCGGCATGATCTTCGACGGAGCGCAGCGCCCGGTCCTTTTCGAAAATCGTCCGGTTGCGGATCGCGCGGACGTGCATGAATAGCCCATCGGTGATCGAGGCGATCAGCCCGCACTTCGACAGTCGGATGATGGTCTGATGGAACTTGATGTTCGCGTCGGAATACTCGCTCATGTGCTCTGTGACGCGGGCAGGGTCGAACGGTTCGACGAGCTTGCCGAGATTGGCGAGTTCCTTGTCGGTTGCGAATTCGGTTGCAAGCCGGGCTGCCATGCTTTCCAGCGCTGCCCAGACTGTGATCATCTCGAGGATCTCGGCTTTCGTCTTGCGGACAATGAAAATGCCGCGGCGGGGTACGATGTTGACCAGACCTTCCTGATCGAGCCGGGTTAGTGCCTCCCTGAGCGGCGTGCGTGAAATGCCGAACTGCTCGGATAAGCTGCGCTCGTCGAGCCGAAGCTCGGCAGCTTCATCGTATATGTTCATGCCTGCGATTGCGGTCTTGAGTTCATCGTAGATGCGCGCGCTGAGGCTGGAGGTATCGTCGATCGGGCGGATTTTCAGGATCGTTTCGTTCATGGCTGCGGGCTCGCAAAGCGGCGCTATGAAGCGCGATGGGCGACATTCGAGCGGTCGACAAGCCGCCGGTCCAATTTGGTTTTTCGCATTCCACATACCAATCCCGGCCCGTCACTGCAAACGGTCGGCGGGCTGCGCCAGCGCCAAATGTCCGGCCAATCCCAGTCAAATAAATTTCGACCGCTTCATGAAATTTAGTGTATGGCATCTGGCATACCAGATGTCTATATGCTTTATTCACGACGTCGCTATCGTGCGGTGATTGTCGCTGCTTGGCAGGTATCGTAAGGGCGTGTGAGGCTAACCGAACTTTGGATGTGGGCGCAGAGCAATGAACGATTTGTCGGACGGCCCGTCGGGGCGCAGAATTCACCCCGGTTCCGGGCGACGCCAGGCTCCTGCCTATCCCAAGGGGCGACTTCTCGAGGCAGCTGACCTGGACGCGGTCAGGGCACGGCTCGGCGATCGTCAGCTCCGGCGCGATGAGCTGATCGAGTATCTGCATCTCATCCAGGACAGCGAAGGTTGCCTGCCGGCCGGCCATTTGCAGGCGCTCGGCGACCTGATGAAGCTGTCGATGGCAGAGGTCTACGAAGTCGCCTCGTTCTATGCCCACTTCGATATCGTGCGTGATGGCGAAGAGCGACCGCCGGCAGTCAAGATCCGCGTCTGTGAGAGCCTGAGTTGCCAGCTAGCCGGCGCCGAACAGCTGATCGACGAGCTGTCGCGGACGGCAGGTAGCAATGTCCGGGTTGTTCGGGCGCCCTGCATGGGCCGCTGCGATACGGCACCTGTTTGCGAGGTTGGCCATCATCATGTCGACCGGGCGACGGCCGACAGCGTCAGCAAGGTTATCGCAGACAAGCATTTCCACCCGCATATCCCAGCCCACAGGGATCTCGAGGCCTATCGCAGCGAGGGTGGCTATGGCGTGCTTGCTGCCTGTGTCAGTGGCGAAAAGTCGGTGGATGATGTCATTGCTGTTCTTTCCGAGGGCGGCCTCAGGGGGCTTGGCGGTGCCGGCTTTCCGACCGGGCGCAAATGGGGTTTCGTGCGCGACGCGCCGAAGCCGCGGTTGATGGCGGTTAACGCGGACGAGGGCGAGCCCGGCACCTTCAAGGACCGCTATTTCCTCGAGAGCAACCCGCATCAATTCCTCGAAGGCATGCTGATCGCGGCCTGGGCGGTCGAGGCGGACGCGGTCTATATCTACCTGCGCGATGAATATCCGGCAGTCCGTGAGATCCTCAGCCGCGAGATCGACAAGCTCGAGGCGGCGGGCCTGGCCAAGCATACCAGGATCGTGTTGCGGCGTGGCGCGGGTGCCTACATCTGCGGTGAAGAGTCGGCGATGATCGAGAGTATCGAAGGCAAGCGTGGCCTGCCGCGGCACCGGCCGCCCTATGTCGCCCAGGCCGGCATCTTCGACCGGCCGACGCTGGTCAACAATGTAGAGACGCTCTACTGGGTGCCGGAAATCATCGCCAAGGGTGCCGAGTGGTTTGCGGGCCAGGGCAAGAACGGTGCCAAGGGTTTGCGATCCTATTCGGTATCAGGGCGGGTCAAGAACCCGGGTGTCAAGCTCGTGGCGGCCGGCACGACGGCGCGAGAGCTGATCGAGCTTTCAGGCGGCATGCTCGATGGCCACGATTTCAAGGGCTACCTGCCCGGCGGCCCGTCGGGCGGTATCCTGCCGGCCAGCATGGCCGACCTCCCGCTCGATTTCGGCACGCTCGAGCAGCACGGCTGTTTAGTTGGCAGCCACGCGGTGGTGATCCTGTCCGGTCAGGACAATATGAAGGATGTTGCGCTCAACCTCATGAAGTTCTTCGAGGATGAGAGCTGCGGGCAGTGTACTCCGTGCCGCAACGGTACGGAGAAGGCGGTCAAATTGATGAGCCGGCACGAATGGGATCAAGCGTTGCTGGAAGACCTGGCGGTTGTGATGGCTGATGCCTCGATCTGCGGGCTCGGGCAGGCAGCACCCAATCCGCTACGTTCGGTGTTCAAGTTCTTTCCCGAGGATCTCAAATGACAGATCTGTTTGAGGGTTTTGCAGCGAGTCACTTCGTGGCCGTTGTCCTCACCGCAATGCTGATTACCGCTTCAGGAGCTTTGGCAGCGGACCAGGCACCTAAACCTTACGCCGGTCAGCAAGCCCGAGATGTCTCGACCCTGTCTGCCAAAGATATCGAAGATCTGTACGCCGGGCGTGGCTGGGGGCTTGCCAAGCCTGCAGAGCTCAACGGTTACCCGGGGCCTCTCCATGTGCTCGAGCTTGCCAGCGAACTGCAGCTCTCGGAAGGACAAAAGAAGAAGGTCCAGGAGATCTTCGATCGCATGCAGCGGGCTGCAAAGTCGGCCGGAGCGAAATTCATCGACGCAGAGAAGGAAGTCGATTCGTTCTTCAAGGCCGGCGAGTTGGAGGGCGCGAAGTTGGCCGAGAAACTGGATGCTGCCTCGGCTGCCCGCGCCGGGCTGCGACGGGTTCATTTGAGCGCTCACATCGAAACCAAAGGTGTGCTGAGCACCCATCAAATCCATCGCTACAAGATGGCACGCGGCTATGACGGTGGCGGTCATCATGATCACCAGGGCTCGCACGGCGGGATGAAGCATTAGCCTCGCAGACCGGAAAAATTGCTGGGTAAGGACACATCAGGTATGGCCGATAAGATTACGTTCGAACTCGACGGTAAGACGGTCGAAGCGCAAGCCGGCGAAACCATCTGGCAGGTCGCCAAGCGGGCCGGTACGACCATTCCGCATCTGTGCTGGCAGCCGGAAAAGGATTACCG
>CBDCZF010000020.1:0-429046 GCA_965224225.1 Hyphomicrobiaceae bacterium | reverse complement strand
ATAGAGGTGCGATGCGCGAGAGCATCATATCCGGTGCCGGTACCGGCATCTCGCTGCAGCGCACTTTCCACAGACTGGGCCGGTGGGTATAAAGACGCCGAATTCCGGCACTTTGCGCGGCTGACAAGCGACGCTCTGCGTTTTGGCGTTGCGCGATATCCGGAATGATCGGCGGTCGGCCAGGAAACTGGTTGGTAAGATGGTGTCTGCAGCTGACTGCAGACCCTCAGGGGAGCTCGGTTCGTATGACGTGTAACGTTGTCCGCTGGCTATTGGGTATACCAGCGCTGTTGCTTCTGTGGGGCCTGGCCGTCCAGGGTGAGCGCCGTTCGATTGTCACGGATCTGGAAACACGCACCCAGCAGGCGCTCTACAACGAAGATCTGGTTTGGGCGAAATCGAAGTTTGACATTACCGAGGGACGCGTGTCGGGTGCCGCTTACTCGGAAGAGGAGCGGCTGAAGGCGCTGACCATCGTGCGGCGCACCTGGGGCGTGTGGACCGTTCAAGACGACACCGCCCTCGTCCAGGAAGCTCCCAACTATGTTTGGGGCGCTGAGATCGAAGGTGATTATCTGCAGTTGACGGGCTACGTGCCCGACGAGCGCACGCGTCGCCACATACTCCAGGTTGCACGCGAATCGTTTCCCGATCGCGCTGTGCGTGACCGCATGGAGCCCGCCCGCGGCGCGCCCGGCCAGTCCGTCTGGAAGGATGCGATCAGCTTCGGACTGCGCCAACTCATGCAACTGAAGCGCGGCGGGCGGGTCGACCTGCAAGGCACGGAACTCGGTGTCTCAGGCGAAGCGGAAAGCGTGACGGCCTATCGCACGATCAAGGGCGATTTCTCGCGCCGGCTGCCGAACGGCATCAGGCTTACCAAGGACGAAGTCCTGCCGCCAAGCGTTTCGCCTTACGAGTGGCAGGCAACCTACAGAGCCAATCAGGTCGAGATTTCAGGGCACGTGCCGTCACGCGAACGGCGCGACCAAATCATGGAGGTTGCGAAATCCGCGTTTCCCAAGGCTGCGATCGTCGACAAGATGACCGAGGCGGGCGGTGCACCGGTAGGATGGCCGGCAGCCGTGTCGACGGCGCTGCGCCAACTGGCACTGCTCGAGCACGGCGAAGCGAAAATCGTCGACAGCAAGCTCTCGTTCAGCGGCATCGCGGTCAAGGAGATCACCTCGGACCGGATTGCGAATGCTTTGCGCGTCGATACACCGAAATCATTCGGGATCGACCGCGAGGTCAAATTCCTCGAGCCGACGCTGCCGACCATCTCGCCGTTCACAACCAGCATCGTCAGCGACGGCAAGGCGCTGAGCCTCTCGGGCTTCGCGCCGGATGAGCGCAGCCGGGAGCGGCTGACGGCGCTTGCCCGCAAGATGTTTCCGAAACACGAAGTGGTCGATGCACTCTCTTATGCCAACGGTGCGCCGGCAGAGTGGCTGACGTGCGCGGGTGCCGGCATGACGGGGCTCGCACGTCTCGATACGGGACGCGCTGAATTGTCCGACAAGCTCTTGCGTCTGCGCGGAGTGACGCGATCGGAAAAGGTCGGTGCCGCCCTGCCGGCTGAGGTGCGTGCGGCTGCCAACCGGGCCTGCAAGGACGTTGTCGAAATCACGGTCAAGGCCCCGCCCGAGCCGACAATCACCTGGCAGGCGGTGTCCGATGACAAGCGTGTCGAGTTGAGCGGTGAGGTGATCAACTCGGACGTCAAGGACGAGCTTGTCAAAGCGGCGGGGCATCTGTTCCCGAAACTCGAGATCATCGACAACATGCGCATTCGACCGGGGAATTCGGAAAAGTGGCCGAAAGTCGTGCAGCTGGGCCTCGAGCAGCTGGCCAAATTGCGCAGCGGCCTCATCAGGCTCGAAAGCCAGCTTCTGACCCTGGACGGCGTGGCGCCTGATACCGCCGTTGCCAACCAGGTCAAATCTCGTATCGGACGCGGGCTTGCCGCAGGCTACCGCGGTCAGGCCGTAATCCAGGTCAAATCGGATGCGATGATCTGGTCGGAGAAGGAAGCCAAGCGCAAGAGCGAGGCCGCCGCCGCCGAGGAAGCCCGCAAGAAGGCGGAAGCCGAGGCCCGCGCCCGGGCGTTGGCCGAGGTGCAGCGCCGCGCTGCCGAGGCCGCCGCGAAGGCCCGTGCGGAAGCCGAAGCGCGTCGCGCCGAAGAGGAGGCGCGTCTCAAGGCCGAGGCCGAGGCAGAAGCACGTCGCAAGGCCGAAGAAGAGGCCCGCCGCAAGGCCGAAGCCGAAGCGCGCCGTCTGGCCGAGGAAGAGGCCCGCCGCAAGGCCGAGGCTGAAGCGCGCCGTCTGGCCGAGGAAGAGGCCCGCCGCAAGGCCGAGGCTGAAGCGCGCCGTCTGGCCGAGGAAGAGGCCCGCCGCAAGGCCGAAGCCGAAGCGCGCCGTCTGGCCGAGGAAGAGGCCCGCCGCAAGGCCGAGGCTGAAGCACGCCGTGGTGCCGAGGAAGAGGCTCGTCGCAAGGCCGAAGCCGAAGCGCGTCGTCGTGCCGAGGAAGAGGCCCGCCGCAAGGCCGAGGCTGAAGCACGCCGTCGTGCCGAGGAAGAGGCTCGTCGCAAGGCCGAGGTTGAAGCACGCCGTCTGGCCGAAGAAGAAGCCCGCCGCAAAGCCGAGGCCGAAGCGCGCCGTCTGGCCGAGGAAGAGGCTCGTCGCAAGGCCGAGGCTGAAGCGCGCCGTAAGGCTGCCGAAGAGGCCGGGCGTCGACGCGCCCAGGAGGAGCGCCTGCGCATCGAAGCAGCTCAAGCCGCCCGGGAAGAAAGGCTGAGAGCCGCGCGTTGCAAGGCCGAATTCAATAAGACCGTCGAGAGCGGTGTCATAACGTTTGAATTCGGCAGCGACCGCTTGACCTCGGCGTCGGCCAAAACGCTGGATCGTCTGGTTGCGATCTATCGACTGTGCCCCGGCGCGAAGATCGAGATTGCCGGACATACTGATTCGGTTGGGGACGAGACCAGAAACCTTGATTTGTCGCAGCGCCGCGCCGAAGCCGTACTCGACTATTTCGCCCAGCAGGGTCTGCCGGCCGACAAGTTTACAGCGCGCGGCTACGGCGAAGCGCGGCCCAAGGTGCCGAACACGACAAGCGAAAACCGCGCTGTCAATCGCCGGATCGAATTTGATGTGGTGGCAAAGTAGGTAACCCACGCTCGGATGACGGAGAACTTTGATGGACTACGTCTTGGTCAAGTTGATCTGGTATGTCGCAGCCGCCTTTGTGCTGGGGCTGGTCGTCGGCTGGTTTTCCTGCCGCCGCATCAGCGAGTGACGTACATCGATCGGCAATGAGATTGTAGGATCGGCCATGCGGCTGGCACGGGCCAGCGCATCGCGGAGGACGAATATGTCAGGCGTATCAGCATTCCTGTGGCAGGCGGCTTTGTGGCTCCTTGGGGCGTATTTCGTAGGCGCCTGGATCGGCTGCCTGCTGCGCCGCTTGTTCACGCAGCCGCCCAAACTCGCCATGGAAGGCAGCGCCGCGAGTGCCGCTGCTGCGGCCGGAGCCGGAGCCGCCGTCGCGGGCAGCCGGCAGGCAGCTGCCCGGCCAACCCCGCCGCCCGACCGCTTCGGGCGGGCACTCGAGGGAGAGAGCGCCGACAGCGTCGACGACACAAGTCACGTCCACCGCCTGGCCAAGCCCTCCGTTCCGGTTTCGCCGCGCGGCGATGAAGTGCCGGACCCGCACGCAATGCACCGGCCCGTCGAGACGACCTATGAGGTTGCACCCGAAGCGGAACCGGCAACTGCCGGCGAGCCGGTAGAGACAACCAGTACCTACGAGATTTCCCGGCCGACGGATGCGGCACCGGGTGCGGCTGATGATTCCGTTGCCGCCAGGATGGAGACCATTGAAACGCGCCAGTCACCGGCCGAACACGCCGCGCCCGCAGAGCCGGAACCACCGGTGAGCGAGCAGGCAGGCGATGCCGCAGCCGATCCCGCCAGCAGTGCCGTGCCGGAAGAATGGACCCTGGAACTACCGGAAGATCCACCAGCTGAGGATCTGTCGCGGCATGAAACCACCAAGCAGGAAAACGCCGGCGAGGTGCAACCGGTCCAAGTCGAGCAACTGGCTGACCCGGCCGATCCGGACTATCCGGCCGCTTCCGGCAGTGCCGGCCAATCAGCTGTTGCAGCAGCCGTTGCCGTGGCCAGCGCTGCCGCAGCCGTCGCTGCCGCGCATACCGTTGAAGACCGCGATAATGGCCAAGCCGACGAGCCTGTCCCGCATGCGTCGTCGACCGAAGAGCCATCGCTTGCATGGCGAGGTGCAGAGACTGCCGCACGACCCACCGAACTCGAGGTGCGGATAACCGAACAACCGGCGCCTCAGCAGCCAGCTGCCGAACCGCCGATTGCTGCAGCACCGGCCGACGACCTCGCGCTGATCAAGGGTGTCAGCGCAGAAGATGTCGCCGTTTTGCGCGAGGCCGGTGTCGCGAGTTTTGGCGCGATCGCGGACTGGCAGGCCGGAGACGTCGAGAGGCTAGGTGCGCGAGTTGGCGGCAAACGCCGCATCGCACGCGAGAACTGGATCGAGCAGGCGGCACTGCTACGTGCTGGCCGCATGACCGCACACGCCCGCCGCGGCCAAATGCCGACCGCTGCAGTTGCCGCAGTCACCGCCACAGTCGCCACCGCAGTTGCGACGACTGCCGCAATTGCCGACCCTGTACCGGCGATCGACAACGACTTGACATTGATACGCTGGCTGACACGGCAAGACGTGGAGAGTTTGAACGACATTGGCGTGTCGACGTTCGACGAAATTGCCCGGTGGCAGGCCGCGGACGTGAAATGGACTTCGGCGCTGATCGATGGCAAGGAGCGGATCGGCCGGGAGAACTGGATCGAGCAGGCCGCCATTCTGCAAACAGGTCGTCTGACCGCATATGCGCGTCTGCGCGAGCGCGGGCTGATGGCACCAGTGGTTGGCGTGCATGCAACGCCCGATTGGACGCCGCCGGTACTGTTGGTTGAAACGGAGACAGCGCCATCTGCCCCGGAACCGGTCGACACACCGGCACCAGCGGAGACAGCAAGTTCTGAACAGGCGGCGACAACGCCTCAGCCGGAAGAAGCACCACCTCCCGCCACCGAGCAACCTTCTGCGTCATCGCCCGACGTCGATGATCGAACCGACGTCAGTGGCGAGGATGGCAAAGTTGGCGCCGCACCGACCGGGACAGAGACCACTGCTGCGACAGCCGCGGCTGCTGCTTTCGCACCGATAACACGACGACCGCCGGTCTATGATGAGAACGGCAAGCCGGCCACGGTGGCCGCAACACCCAGGACGATGGAGACGCCGCAAAGCGCCGTTGCGCCCTCGACCGACCAGCAGGTTGCGCCAGCACCAGGCGAAGCGGCCGCAGACCAACCGCCAGCAGCAACGGTCGACCAGACGGCACCGTCATCCGAGACCGGAGCCGCGGGTGGACGGAGTGAAGCGTTATCTCAGGGCAAAGGTCAGCGCCCGTATGCCGACGATCTCAAGCAGATCGACGGCATCAACGAAAAGGTCGAACAGCTGCTTTACGAACAGGGCACGACGCGCGTGTCGCAGATTGCTCACTGGTCGGAAAGAGAGCAAGTGCGTGTCGATCGGTTGCTCGGCGGCATGAACAGGGTCCGACGTGAGAACTGGGTCGGGCAGGCCCGCCGGATCATCGGTTTGCCGGTTGAGGCCGAACCAGTGCCAGCTGTCGAAGCGCCGACCGATGCAGACCGGACCATTCCTGATGGTAACGCTGAGCGCTCGGACGTTGGCGCTTTGCGTTCGGTGCGCTCCCAAGCCCTGACCGGCGCCGCTGAGCCGGCAACTGGTGACGATTTGAAGTGTATCCGCGGGATCAATGTCCTGATCGAAAGACGCCTGCGTAGCATGGGCATCACGACCTACGTGCAGATTGCGGCCTGGACGCGCGGTGATATCGACCGCGTCAACCAGCAGCTCGATTTCCGTGGTCGCATCGAGCGCGAAAATTGGATCGACCAGGCCAAGATCCTGTCGTCCGGCCATCTGACCGAGTTTGCACGGCGCAAAGGTCGCAGCTCGTAAGCAGCTTTCGCCGGCGGCTGCCTGTTATTGATTTGCCCTCGGCCGCGGGTTTTTGGCTCACGCGTGCCAGCCGCTATCGTGCGTGTCGAGAAAGCTCTGGATCACACCCTGGGTCGGCGCGTCGGCGAGTAATGGTGCATGGCCCTGGCGCGGCACGGTGTGGGCTTTGCACTCAGGATGGCGCCGCGTCATTTCCTCAGTCGTCGCCTCGCTCAGGAGGTCGCTCAGTTCCCCCCGCAGGACCAGGCACGGCGCGTGCCCGAGTGCCTCGAATTGCGGCCAGAGCGCCGGGATCGGTCCATCCTTCAAGGCGCTGAATGCGCGGCGCAGTTCCGGATCGTAGCCGGGCGCCGGCTTGCCGTCGCGCTCGTTGAAGCGCTGACGGGCAATGTCCGACCAACGCTCTGCTGCAACGTCGGGAAACAGGTCCTGCTCAGCCTCCGCGAGACGCTCAGCCGCTGCCTGCCAGCTGACCGGCGGCGGCTTGGCGCCGACATAGGCAGAAATCCGCATCAAGCCGTCACGTTCAATCACCGGGCCGATATCATTGAGGATGACGGTGCCGATCAGCGTCGGCTGGACAGCCGCCATCACCATCGCGATCAGGCCACCGCGCGAAGTGCCGAGAACGGCCGCTTGGTGAAGCTGCTCGGCGGCCATGAAATCCTGGACATCGAGCATTTCGATCGGCACGGCATAATCGCGCCACGAGGCCGCAAACTCCGATGCGCCACGCCCGCGCGTATCCACCGTGTAGACGTCCCTGGCTGCAGCGCCCGTGCCTGAGAGCACTACTGCGAGATCATGAAAGTCGCGCGAGTTGCGCGTCAGGCCCGCCAGGCAGATGAGCGGACGGCGCTTCGAGCCGGGAGCGGCATAGTGGCGCCCGTAGATCTCGAGCCCGTCGCGCACCCGAATGCGGATCTCGCGAAAGCTGTCGTCGCCCGACTTCGCCTTGGCACTCATCTCGCCTCAAGCCTCCAAAAATGCCAGTGTCCGGCACGCTGGTGAATAGACCGGGTTAACCAGCGTGCTAACCGCGTCGTCCGCGCATGAGATCCTTGTCGATGCGCAACGGTTCCCCTTCGCCCCGCCGTGCACGATAGATCTGCAGGTTGGAGAGCACCTTGCGCACGTAGAGGCGTGTCTCACGAAACGGGATTCGATAGATCCAGTCGAGCGGTTTCACCTTCGGCGAGCGTGGATCGCCCATCTGGCGCAGCCATTGGCGCGTGCGGCCCGGACCCGCGTTGAACCCTGTCAGCGTCAGAATATAGCTGCGGCGGAACTCATCGTGCCGGTCGGCAATATAGGCGCTGGCAATTCGTGTATTGTAGGCCGGCTTGGCAAGGAGGCCCGCCATATTGCACTTGATCTTGTGCTCGCGGCAGACGTGGCGCGCCGTGATCGGCATGACCTGCAAGACCCCGCGGGCACCGGCCCGCGACACGATCTGCGTGTTGAATTCGCTTTCCTGGCGCGCGATCGCGAGCAGCATGGCCGGCTCGATTGGATCGCGCAGCGGCTTATAGGTCGGCAGGTGATGGACCGGATAGGCAAATTCATAGAGGTTGAATCCGCGCGCAATCGCATACTTGCCAAGCCGCACTTCGCCCTGACCATCACCAATAGTGCTTGCCAGTTGCGCCATCAGCGCCAGTTCGCCAGCGCTTTCAAGCTTGTGGCCGAGCGCCCGATAAAACGACAGCACACGTCGACGCGGCAACTCGAGGTCGATCGCCAGCAGCAGACCCTTGACGACACCGTTTGCCTTGAACCGTTCGACCTCTTGCGGCGTCGGCAGGCGCGCTGCAGGCAACGCGATTGTGCGTGATTTCGGCTCGACCTTGCGCTTCGAGAGGAGCGCGTGGAACGTATCCTTGATCTCGGAGCTTTTGCGATAGTGCTCCTTCGCCTTGGCCTTGGCACCCGCCTTGGTATGCGCCTCGGCCAGCCAGAACTCCGACATCGATTTGCTGAGCGGCCCATCGGCGTGCGCAACCATACGTTCGAAGTGTTCGAGCGCCTCTTTCGCTTTGCCAAGCTTCATCAGCGCCAGCCAGCCGGCGAGAAAGGCCTGGTCCTTGGCGGGATTGGCACTTTCCGGACGGACGCCGGCGATCAGTCCATAGGCGCGTTTGTAGTTGCGCTTCTCGATCCAGTGGCGGGCGTGGCGCTGGCGTTCGACCCACCAGGAATCACGGTTGACCATGTCCTTGGCATCGCCGGGCACGGTCTTGAGGATCTTTAGCGCGTGCTCGTAGTCGCGGCGCTTACGCGAGCGCACGATGCGCTGATAGGCAAGCCCCCAGTCGCCTTTGACCAGCGCAGGTGACTTGACGATCCGGGTCAGATCTTTGAGGGCACGCTGGCCGAGATAGGCCTTGATCCGGGCCCGGGCCTTGACTTGATCCGGCTTGTCGAGGAGGGCAACGAGCCGCCCGGCAGCGTTGGCCCGGCTGCGCCTGATCCAGCGCCCGCGCGGATCCGAGATCAGCAATCTGTCGAGCCGGCACTTGTGGTCCGCAGCAGTGAGCATCTTGCCCAGCCGGGCCAGGATTAGGGCCTCGACGTCTGATGAAAACCGCTTGAAGCACCAGGCATCAGCGGCGAGTTTGTGCGCCTTCGTCTCGTTTTTGGCTGCAAGTTCGGCGACAGCCAATGCCGCCATGCCCGCGCCCGACAACGGTTCGTGATCGGCGAGATAGCGAATCACCTGTTTGCCGTCCGTGCCCTCACTCAACAGCGCGCGCTCGAAATGGCGCTGGATCGTGTGTGCAAGCGGCCAGTTCCGGTTCTCATCGAGAAAGGCACGGTAGGTGGTGGCCTCGTCCTGCGCCCTGAGCAGTCTGAGCCAGGTGGCGAGCGTCCGCGCAGTTGCCGCCTTGAGCTTGTCGGTCGCAACTCTCGCCTCTTCGATCTTTCCACCAGCAACGAGTGCCAGTGCGGCAAGAGTTTCGGCGCGGTCGGTTTCAGACAGTTTGAATTTGGCAAGCTCCGCGACATGGTTCTGCAGTTGATCACGCAACTTGCCTTCGGCTTCGGATGCGTAGCGCGAGCCATCGCCCTCGCGTGCGGCTGCGAAACCGGTCAGCAAGGCGCTCGAAAGCGCGGCGAAAAGCAGGGATTTGGCAAGATTCATCAGCAATTGGATAGCTCTAACTCTGCCATTTGTTGGAAGTCCTTGACGTCGAAACCGGCCTTTAACATCTCACGGCCCGGTTGGAAACGAACGGTGACTTCAAACTTTTGTTGCCGCAAGCTGCCCCGCCCGGACCGGCTCTGAGTTCCAACTACAAGCGGTTTGCGTTATTTTTGCGCAACCAGTCCGCGAACGAAACCTGCAAGACCCTGCCACCATGACATCCAAAATCATCATCGCCTGTCCAAGCGCCACTGTCGTTGACCTTGCCCGCAGTATGGCGCCGGCCGGTTTCGAGACCATTGTTGCCGAAGCCAACGATCCCGTCATCGCCGACCATCTGGGCGATGCCACTTATCTCGCCTGCTACCCAAGCTTCAAGGTCGGCCCCGCTTTCCACGCGAGCGCCCCGGGCCTGCGTCTCATCCAGCTCTTGAGCGCCGGCTATGATGCCGTGGATCTCGACGCGGCGCGCGCTGCCGCCGTGCCGGTCTGCAACAACGGCGGCGCCAACGCTATTTCGGTCGCCGAGCATGCCATCATGCTGATGCTCACGGTCTCCCGCCGCGTCCTCTGGCAACACTCCAACGTCACGGCCGGACGCTGGCGCGGCAACGGCCCGGCGCCGGCGATGTACGAGCTTGCCGACAAGACGCTCGGCATCATCGGGCTCGGCAACATCGGCAAAAAGGTTGCCCGGCGCGCGCAGGCATTCGGCATGCGCGTCGTCTACAACGATATCGCCCGTCTCAGCGAAGACGCTGAAGACGCGCTGGGCGTCCGCTTCAGGGTGTTGCGCGAAGTGTTGCGCGAATCTGATTTCCTCTCCCTGCACGTGCCGCTCGATGCCGCAACGCGCCACATGATCGGCGCCGCCGAGTTAGCCGAGATGAAGCCTGAAGCGATCCTGGTCAACACCGCGCGCGGACCGGTGATCGACGAAGCGGCGCTCTACGAACACTTGCGCGCCGGCCGGATCTTCGGCGCCGGCCTCGATGTTTTCGAGCAGGAGCCGCCACCGTCCGACAATCCTTTGTTCGGGCTTGACAATGTCGTCCTCACGGCCCATTTCGCAGGTCCGACGTCCGACAACCACCGCGCCCGCTTCCGCAACGCCTTCGACAACTTCCAGCGCGTCGAGCGGGGTGATGCGCCGCTGTGGCAGGTATCGTGACCGGCGGCGTTGTTTCGGCGACAGAATTCTGCTGCGGCCCCCTGGTGAAATACCCGACGAGGCACTATACCTACGACGCCTGAAGCACCCACATGCCGGCTTAGCTCAGTTGGTAGAGCGGCTGATTTGTAATCAGTAGGTCGGGGGTTCGAGTCCCTCAGCCGGCACCAATGATTTCAAAGACTTAGCGTTCAGCCCTGCAGAACATATCGAGATTCTTGCGGGACTTTTGCGTGAGTTTGCGGGAATCTGCCCCGCAACACCACCAGTTCTGGTCTCGTTCCGTTCCGCTCGCAGACAAGCTCTGATGCCTCAATCAGGCGAGACAGTTCGGCTGCCGAGTAATGTGAGGTAATACGCCCTGAGCGATGGCCAAGAAGATCCTGACGATCCTCAAAGGTCACGCCGGCCGCCCGCAGCCTTCTGCCGTATGTGTGCTTGAGATCATGCACCCGCACTTGCGGAAGATCAGTGCGAATACGTGCTCGTTTCCAAGCAGACGTCAGCATGCGGGAGAGAGGATGCCCCTCGTAGTCGAAGACGTGTGTCTTATGGCAGCCGCGACGTTCGTCTACTACCGATCTCGAAATAGAATTCAGAACGACCAGTCGTTCGTCACCATTCTTTACGCGGCTTCCTGGAATAACAAAGACGCTCGTCTCCAACTCCGGGACGTTCAATTCCCACTCCCAGCGCAGATCGCAAACTTCCTTATCGCGGCAGCCGGTGTTGACGGCAAACAGAGCCATTTTCGCGAGATACGCTGGTAGTTCCCGAAACAAGCGATCTTGCTCGACCCATGAAAGCGGATAAGGCTGCCGCTTCTCGTTGTCCGGCAAGAGCTTGATCTTTGGAGCACTGGCGAGCCACGTCAATCCGTACTCACTCACCCACTCACTTGCAGCGAGATTCAGAATGCGCCTTACCACTTTCAGACCATGATTAATGGTGCCTGCCGCGCGACCTTGCTGTCGCCGCTTGGCGATCCAGGGTTCAAGCGATCCACGATGCACTCGATCAATTGGCAGTCCACCAATCTCCGGCATGAGCTGTTTCAGATGCATCACATCATCGCCAATGCTGCGTTTGTGCTGGTTCTCCAGCACAAACTTTGCTGCAGCTTCCTCGAACGTTCGACGGGGCCGAACGCCGTAGACCTGAGCTTGCCGCATTTCCTCCATCAATCGTGCGAGGTATCGTTCGGCTTCCTTCGGGCAACCTGTTCCAGTGCTTCTGCAAACACGCCGCCCGCAGATTTTCTTGTCGATGTGCCAGATCCCGTTTCGCTTGACGAGGCCGGCCATTGGTTTGCGTCCCATGTACTTACTCCTTTCCGTGCGGGACGCCCGTTGCGGGCGATATAATCCTCGACCCAGGCATCGAGTTCAAGCCGGTCGAAGCCGATGCCCTGTGCGCCGATGGGCACCTCGGTCAGGAAGGGTCTGACCTCGGCATTGAAACGGTTGCGATCCATGCCGAGGTAGCCCGGGGCATCGCGAAACCGGATGATGCGAGGTAGCAAAGTGCTCGAACGCTTAGTCGGAGATGAGGGCATTTTTTACGCCTCCAACGTCCAGGATGGTCACGATCGGTGAGCGGCCCACACGGCGTTCGACAACAATGAGGCCAGCTTCTTCCAACCAGGCAAGTGCTCGATATTTTGCGTTGCGCTCAATTCCGAAACCCAGTGCATGCAGGTTGCTGATCGCAACCCTACGCGACCCGCAGATGCCCGCGGTGCACCAGATCATTAGGGCAAGATGTAGAGCCTTGCCGGGCAATTGAGCTGCAACTGAGAACCAAGGTCGCGGGAACGGCCCTTGAAGAACCGGATCGACACTTTGAGAGGAAGTCGCTGTGTCTTGCCAGGAACACCTGCCGGTGGCCGTCGGCTCACCAGACATGGTCAAGGCTTCCCTCCATCAGTGACGATACAGGCCAGCCGATGGGCGCGCATCCAATATTCAGCGCTGCGATATTTGGTGTCTCCGCGCTGCCTATTGAATGCGCGCGCGGCAAGCTGTGAAAGCTATATTTCTGCGCATGGCATGGCAGACTATATGCGTGCCGCGAATTGGGACCGATAAACTGCCTGAACAGCGTCCACTGTCCCAAATCAGGGACACGAGATGGCCAAGTATGCTCGATTGACGTTTTGGGCGTCCTTACTCCAGGACAGTGCGTCCTCGATATGGGACCGTCATTTTTTCGTTCTGGTCGCCAGCGTGCAAACTCTTTGGTTGCCGGTTCGTCACCAAACTCATACGCAGTTAGTATCCAAGTTGTTGCGTGCTTCAGTTTCCAGTTGAAGCTTCCGCAGACATGGCGCTTCACGAAGCCTTTCGCCTCCAGCTCCCAGAAGGCTTTCGACGCGGTGTCTTTTGCAATGTGAAGGAGCCTTGCAGCCTCACGCACCGACAGCGATATTTCGCCATTGTTGTGACCGTTATAGCGCCGCGCCAGTTCAACGTAGAGGGCACGGGGTGGCGGTCCTAGGGAACACCATGCGGCCGAGGCCATCATCCAATGGTTCAGTTTAACGAAGCGATCACCCTTCTTGCTTCGTCCCTTGGCGTTGTGACCGCGGCCGCGCTGCCGCAACTTGTGGCTGTTGGTTGAACGAGGCATCTTTGTCTGCTCCTGTTTCAGATCGGAGCAACTTGGCCTCCGCAATTGGGCATGACTAGCCTCGCCCGAGTACAGATGGACCGTAGCAAGCACCCTGCAAAAGCGGTTCGCCAGCGTGCACCTGCGTGAAGGCAATTTGAATCGTTGATAGGGACCTAGCCTGGAGTTTTGACTGCGAAATCAATTCCTTGTGCATTGGGCAAATTGAGCACGAAATTTCGCCCAACTATTTTTTCGACCGGTAGTAGTGCCGTCTAATGGCGTCTGCGTTATCCATCCCTTCGAACCTCTCCTTTGCAAGCGTCTGGCAGATCTGGGAGATCTTTCGTGGTCCCAGCTTTTTCGCGCGCTTGTTGATTTCTCGTACAATGCGTCCGTCGCGCTCGGTTCTCTCTATTCGCGCCAAGGTGCTCTTGAGGCTTGCTTTCGTGGCTGGCGATACTCTCTGCGATTTCTGGTTCTTATCCGCGAAAGAGCTTTCAACCAGATCCAATCGAAGCATTAGTTTCGAACCGCAGACTTCCAGGAAATCACCTAGCCGCAATCCTGATGAGATGGTCTCTCCGGTACCGCCACTGTAGTGCTGCAGGGCAAGCTGTTTGCCAGTATTGCGGTCAATCTTCTGTACTTCGTCTTCAATAAACTTGGCCAGTTGCTGCCTGCTGAATACCCAGCCGTCGACCTCGGCGAAATCGATATCTACGACACCAAAATCCTCTTCCTCATCACAGAGGATGGACGGCTCCGGCAGAAGTGCGATGGATTTGGAGCACTGTCGCCAGCAGCCAGGGCAAAGCGCGCTTTCAAATGCCTCGCCTCGGAAGACCAAGCCCGCATTGGTCAGCGCTGTGAAGACTGAATCCGGCCAGCGACTTGCTTCCGCGGTTGAAAACCGGACCATGCCGTCTTGAGCCAGACTGGCCTCGGAGCAGAGACGCTTTAGGACTTGGTGGTCAACCGACGTCGGCATCTCAAGTGCCCTCTTCGTTTGGCTCAATCCTTGAGTTCATCAACACCTGGCGCAGTATCAATTGGCGTCCATCGTAACGAAGCGAGCAGCGATTGGGAGTCGTGATAGCAAACGGGATGGTCTCACGACGAAGCCCCAGTTGCGCTCGGAAAATAGCCTTCAGCTCGACCTGAGTAACGTCGTAGACAGAAAGGTCCAGGTCCTTCAGTTCGGATTCAAGGATATCGTAGACTGGCTGAACCTCTCCCGTTGGGTTTGCCTCCAGAACAATATGCCTCTTAGCGCCAAAACGCGGAGTCAGTCTGAGCTTTCGTACCGCGATGGTATCGATTCCCGTACCAACATCGAAGACGAACTTCGTACCTCGCCGCTTGAACCGCTCCAAGTCATAAACGCTCCTGTCTTTCGGGGCTGGATCGAGCTTCTTCAAGCCAAGAATCTTCTCTGCAAACAGAGACTGACAGGCATGGACGCTCTTGCTGCGTCCACGAATGTACGTGTCGAGTTTGCCCTCGCTTGCCGAATAGGCGTAGATCAGCGGCACCGCGCGGCGGCTTGATTGTCGAACAACGACCGGGCCGTCCCAAGCTGGTTCGGCACGTGATTTGTCCTCGAGGAAACAGAGTAAGTATGTAACCGTTTCACCCTCGAGCTTATCAATCTGGCAATTGCGACCGTGCCCTTCCATGACGTGGAAATAGTCGCCCAGTGCCTTGGCAAGCTCATCAATGGCCGATCGCGAAAAATCAGCGGGCGCCTCGGGGATTCGCGGGTGCTTGTGCCAATAGGCACTTGCAATTCCCTCGACCTCCACCAATTGCAGCGTCTCAGGCCAGGTCTTTGGACAGTTCAGATAGAACCAAAACGATCGTTCAAGATCGCTCCGCATTGACCCAAGAAGGGTTCGGAGTTCTTCGATCGTCGCGGGTCCTTCAGAGCGTCTGACGGCAACTCGAACTGCGACCTCGATACCACGTTGATGAGCCAAGCCGTAAATGTCGCGGAAGTCCCGCTCCAAGGGCTCGCGACCCTTATAGGGTAGGTCCGCAATCAGTTGGAATAGCTTTGTCCGGGTCTCTGCTTCATCATCGTCGATCGAGCAGGCGTGAGGGAACTCTTTCAGCTGAAAGAACCTCAGCAAATCAGGGATCGATGCCTTCCAGATGAAGGTACGGAGGTTGTAAGGCTCAGCCATATCGCCGCCGGTCCCTTTGGATCGTGCGAATCACTGCCCCCTGTGCATGATGATGCAGGTAAACTACAGCCATATCAATTGACTTGGTTCGTGGGCGGATATTGCTAGGGTTATCGACATTTGCGCGCTGTAGTGACTTCCGTAGCCAGGGTAGGGAAAGCCACAACGTGATTGCACAACAACACTCTGAACTCTCCGATAAGATTTGGTCCGTCGCCAACAAGCTGCGCGGTCCGTACCGTCCGCCGCAATATCGGCGCGTCATGTTGCCGATGATCGTGCTGCGCCGGCTCGATTGCGTGCTGGAGCCGACCAAGGACAAGGTTCTCAAGCAGTATGACGCGCTCAAGAAGAAAAAGCGGAATTGCGTAGCAAGCGCACCAAACCTGCATAACCACTTACAACAACTAGATTTCTTTGCGTGGAGGCATGGGCACACCAAGCAAGTGTAAAATTCTATGGCATTCTTCGCGAATAATTCTCTTGAAGTTATTGCAGCGTGGGGATATACCGCCGCGCATGTCGTCTCATGATCCAAAGAACTTGGAGTGCTTCGCTAAGATGCTTGGCCTTCTTGGCACGGTGACAACAGATCATGTCGCCCTGCAAAGGGAGGTCGATGGTATGCGAGCGCACCTTCTCAGGGCAGTGACGATAGCGTCCGGCGCCGGGATGCCATCTCCGATCCTCGATCAGTCAAATGCTTCGGCAGAGCAGTCGCAACCACCGACCGTTACGAGCGCTGAAGACAACAAAGATACCATTGAAAATGAGGATCTTATTGGCGCCAGCAAGTCAGAACTAGCTGTGCAGGCACTCTTGGATCGTGGTTGCGCACTGAAAACCAACGAGATCGTAGATTATTTTCGGGAGGTTGGCAGGGAAGATTGGTCGGAAGGGGCTGGAAACTCCTCGCTCGCCAAAGCTCTGCGACGGCGCGCTGCCCATACGGGAGACATCTTCGAGCTTCCGGGCAAGCCCACTCGATGGGACCTTGTAGCCCGCTATAAGGCGAAGGACTTGGCTCGCCTGTTGTCCGATGAAGCATTTGCGCAAGATAGGGAGCGCGAGATGCAGCGCCGGAGGACGAAGGAGGGTTTGCAGCGTGCTCGTGACGAACGCGGCTTCACACCGGGTCCAAAAGTCAAGTTCAGCCGTGAGCAGGGAATCGAAATCCAGCAAATGCTCAAAGCCAAGCAGACAGCGGCGACGATCGCCAAGAAGTACGATGTTAGTCCGCGCACCGTATACCTATGGAGCAAACGGCTAAAGAACTGGAACCCGGAAACGGACGATTGGCCACCGCCGCCTGTCAGTTCGAAGAGCGACGATGAGGAGCCGGAGTCGACACCAAGCCTTCGGCTTGTGAGCAACGATGACTGAGGTAGAAGAAATTCGGCCCCACCCGCTGGTAACAGGTGAGGCCAAAGAGATCCGGGCTGGTACCCGGATATATCCTTAACCCAAGTCTCTCCCGAGGCTGCATGAGAAAGGAGGAACGCGTGATCCGACAAGTCACCGGGAGATTATCCCGAGCCCGCTAAGTAGCGGGACCACCTGCCTCCCCTCCACAAGGGGTAAGGAGCTGCGTCGTGCCCGATCCAAACGGGCACGACGTAGTGCATTTTCTACACGTTACATGATGCAATGTCTAGGTTGTATCAAAGTCTGCAGTTGTGAAGGGTTTCGGATGACGGCCCATCACTGGATTAGCTGCAGCCACCGGGGCCGTCGTCGGAAAGCCTCCAGTGAAGGAACCCGCGGGCGGTTGATCGGCGAGCGTGCCGGAATGTCTATGGGGAATTGGCGCTGCGGCTGGCTTGGGGCGTTGCTATGTTCGGTTCTGCAACAGCCGGGCAACGGCCACAAGATCGGTGTTGATCGTCGCGTGTTGGCAGTTGTGATCCCGTTGGCAAGCTTTTGGTGCGCGCGGTGGGTTGATCCGGCCGCAAGCAATCGTTGCAGCGCGGAGGCCGCCTGAAGTTCACGCTGTCGTCGCGGCAGACTGGCATCATGAGCTGTCGATCCCCTCTGGCACGACGGTGCGCGGTGCAGAGCCGGCTTCGAAGACTTCAATAATGCGCATCACGCCGCCGCAACTCGGGCATGACTGCGCTTTGGCATCGTCGTGCGTGGCTTCGTCATTGCTGCTTTCAGCGTCACCGATTCCAGCGTTACCGGCAACCGACCCTGTCACGCCAAGCAGGTCGCGCATCCGGGCCAGATTCTCGGCCTTCGCGCCGCTCGCGAACAAGCCGTAGTGTCGGATGCGGTGGAAGCCTTTCGGCAGGATGTGACTCAGAAAACGGCGGATGAACTCATGTGGGCCGAGCGTCATCGTCGTGTAGCGGGTCGGCCCCTTGCGCCGGTAATCTTTGACACGGAACGTGACACCATTGGCATCGGCCTTGATGAGGCGCCGGTTGGAGATCGCAACGCGGTGTGTATAACGCGACAGGTAGGCAAGCACCGCCCTCGGGCCGGCGAACGGCGGCCTCAGGTCGACATGCCATTTGGTGCGCCAGAGCGGCCGCAAGAACCTCTTGAACGCTTTGGTATCGGCGAGATGAACGTGTGGTCCAAAGAAGTTGAGCGTGCCGGCGTTATGAGCAGCCACGAGCTTATCGAGCATCAAGCCGCGGAATAGTTTTGATAACACGCGCACGGGCAGGCAGAAGTCTTTGCGGCAGCCGATCCAGCGCGTGCCATCTTCGGAAAGTCCGCCACCCGGCACGATCATATGCACGTGCGGATGATGCGTCATGGCACTGCCCCAGGTATGCAGTACCGACGTGAGCGCAATCCTGGCGCCGAGATGCTTGGGATCGGCAGCGATCGTTTGCATCGCTTCTGCGCTCGCCTTGAACAGCAGGCCGTAGATCACGGTCTTGTTCTGATACGCGATATGGGCAATCCGGGCCGGCAACGTAAACACGGCGTGGAAGTATTGAACGGGGAGCAGTTCGGCTTCGCGTGCTGCCATCCAGTCACGTGCAACCGCACCCTGGCACTTCGGACAGTGCCGGTTGCGGCAACTGTTATAGGCGATCAACGTGTGCCCGCACGCGTCGTTCTCGCAACGTGCAACATGGCCGCCGAGCGCCGCTGTGCGACAGCGCTCGATTGCACTCATCACCTTCAACTGGTCAAGGCTCACATGCCCGCGGTTGGCATCACGCCATGCGCGTCCGTGGTCGCGGAAGATGTCCGCGACCTCCAATGCTGGACGGGCCATGCGACGTGCCGACTACGCCGGTGGCTCGTCGTCATCTTGGTCCGGTGGCGCAATGTTCAACCGGTCGAGCGGGCTCATCACCTCACGAATGGTGTTGGTTGCCACCTTCGTGTAGCGAGCCGTCGTCTCCAACTGTGCGTGTCCAAGCAGGACCTGGATCACGCGCACGTCGATATTGCTCTCAAGCAGATGCGTCGCGAAGGAGTGTCGTAGCGTGTGCGGCGCGACCCACTTAGGCAAACCGGCCCGGTCGGCCGCCTGATGGCAGATGCGGTTCAGCTGCCGCGTCGTCATCGGCGCGATCTTGTCCCGACCCGGAAACAGGAAGACCTTGGGGCGGGCAATACGATACCAGTCGCGCAACACCTCAAGCAGTGTCGGGGAGAGCATCGCAAACCGGTCTTTGCCGCCTTTGCCGTTCTCGACGCGGATCAGCATGCGCTTCGAGTCGATGTCGGAGACTTTGAGCTTCACCACCTCCATGGCACGCAGGCCGGCACCATAGGCGACACTCAGCATCGCCTTGTCCCTCGGCGCCGTTGCCGCTTCCAGCAAACAGAAGATCTCGTCCGGCGACAGCACACGCGGCAACTTCTGCGGCTCGTAAACGTGAACCAGATGCCGAGTGGTCTCCGGCTTGTCAACGGTTACCCGGAAGAAGAACCGCAGCGCCGACACCGTGATGTTGATCGACGGCGGATTGGCAAGGCCGGCTGCCAGATGCCGCTGGAATGCGCGCAGTTCCTCGGCCGTCGCGGTGTCTGGCGAGCGCCCGAGAAAGGCTGCGAGCTTCTTGACGGCGCGGATATAGTCGCGTTGGGTGCCAGCAACGAAATTGCGAACGCGCATGTCTTCGATCATGCGGGCGCGCAATGGGCTGATCGGCTCGTTGGGATACGGCGTGGTCATCGGGGTCTCCTGTCTTGAGGTTGGAGTTGTTGAACCCCTCGATCCTCAAGACGGAGCCCCGGCCCCGTTATCCTATGCTGTTCAGTTGGTTACTCCGCCGCAAGCCTCGCAGCACGGTTCGCGCGCAGCGCTCTCCCGCGGAAGCGGGTTCGTTCAGTGATGGCATGTGGTCAATGCGAACGTCATCGCAGCCGATCGCACGTAAGCATTGCAGAAGGAATGCAGCCGTGAACCCGCCTCGGCTAATCTTGTTTGCAATGTTGCGCTCGGATTCGGGGATGCCCATCGCCGTTAATCGTTCGGCTAAGTCCCGGTAGCTGACATTCCGCTTCTTGAGTTCGGCCTTGAGTAAGCCCTTGGCGTGCTCGGCCCATTGGTCCTGTTTCATGGCTCACCATCGAATCAGATGACAAAATCATCATATTCGATGTTTTTCCCATTGACAACGGTACATTTCATCATTATATCCGATGTGAAACATATCGGATTTGATGATGTCCACCCACTTCCTACTCACAGCAAGGGCGCGCACGATCTCGCTTCGTGCCGTCTTTACTATGGGTGAGGACAAGGCTTGGGAGACGTTCAAGCAGATGCGCTGGCCGGAAACGGATGGAAAGCCGATCTGCCCACGTTGTGGCAATACCGAAGCCTACGACATCAAGACCCGCCGCAAACACAAGTGTAAAGCCTGCCACCACCAGTTCAGTGTGACATCAGGCACGATGCTGGCCAGTCGGAAGATGAGCTTCACCGATCTGCTGGCCGCTGCCCGGCGACAAGGGTGTATCTGCCTTGCAGCTCGCGCGTGATCTCGACTGCCAGCACAAAACAGCCTTCGTGCTGTGCCACAAATTGCGCGAAGCCATGGCGTCCGAGATCGCCGGTCTACCGCTCGAAGGCACGGTTGAGGTGGATGGCGCTTATTTCGGCGGACACGTCCGACCGGCAAACCTGAAAGAGAACCGCAAAGATCGCCGCTTGGCTGAAAACCAATCCGGCAAACGCCGCGTGGTCGTTGTCGCCCGCGAGCGCAAGGGCCGAACGAAAACGACCGTGAAACGCCGCGAATCGGACGGCGTGAAATTCGTTGAAGCGGTCGTGCGACCTGACTCAACGGTCCATGCCGACGAAGCAACGCATTGGGATGTGCTTCACGCAAAGTTCGAAACCAAACGTATTAACCACTCCGAAGCCTACTCGAAAGACGGTGCCTGCACGAACCAAGCCGAGAGCTTCTTAGCTCGCCTACGTAAGATGGTCGGTGGCCAGCATCATTACGTGAGCCCGCAGCACCTACATCAATACGCGACGCATGCAGCTTGGATGGAAGATCATCGTCGCAAGGACAATGGGGAACTTGCCAGGCGAGCACTTGCTCTTGCACTCAGTTGTCCGGTTAGCCGTCGGTGGAAGGGTTATTGGCAACGCTCTCAAAAAGCGCTACCTATTTCATAAAAATCTGTCCAATGGAGTATGTAGCATCATGTCCGACGAGGGTGGAATTCAAAGGCGCGACCGTACGCTGCGACGGCTGTTACGGGACCATCCGCTGTCGATTCTTGCTCTTGGAATAATATGTCTCCTATTTGGGATTGCCTACCAGAAGTTTGACGCTCTTGAAACTTTTTCCGATTGGCATGCGTATGCCGGAATATTTATTAAGGAACTTGGATTTGCACTTATTATTGCCTACTTTCTAACAATAGGAATTGAAGCTTTACAGAGAGATAGTCATAATAAGCATGTGTCAGGTCAGATTGACCGAATAAAGCGAGATGTGTTTGAGGCCGTGTACAGCACGCGCCAAGACCGAAATTTGGTAGCGTTGCTTGAATCTGAGATATTTAATCAGCCGTTTTTCAGGCAGGCGTACTCGGTTAATGTAACGATGACACTCCTTGATCGAGACATCGAATGCAATTCCGAGTCCAAGGTGCAACTCGATATTCAGTGTGAGTTTTACGCTGCCAACCGAACAAATGTCACCCGCGACTTTCATTTTAGAGCATTTGTTGAACGACCTTTCGAAGAAGATGATGATGTCGCGCGGTTAACGTTCCTAAAGCTTGGTGAACAGTATTTCGATAGCGAAAGAGAATTGTCAGAAGTCGATCAGAGAAAGCCAGATACTCCAGACTTTCGTCACTACGAGTGGTCCGCCACTGTCGCTCGTGGTGAGAGCATCCATGTTGTATCGAAGTACCGACTGGTAAAACGAGCGCGAGACTACTTGGTCTGGCAGGTGCTTGACGCGGCGGACGGTTTGCGTATTGATGTCACGCTTCCAGAGCCTGGGCTCTTGCGCATCTTTGGTGATGCGATCCATCCTTGTCAGGATCGTCTTCAGAAGATCGGCGGGCATGAGGAGGACCACACTTTCAGTTTACGGGTTGATCAGCCCCTCTTGCCTCACAACGGAGTTCAGATATGGTGGGGGCCGGCACCGAAGCTAGCTACCGCCCGCGCAGAAGAGGTAACGCGAGTGTGATAATTTTGCCACAATCGCGCCAAACTGATGTGGTGTGACGCATATAACAGAGTCCGACATTAACTGTCGGGTAGTTGTTCGTGGCGAATAATGGCGAGCAATGGTAATAAGTTGAAGGAAGTAAAGGGAGCTACACTCATGAAGACACTAGTGAAAGGCCGGAGGTCATCTCCGGGTGGTGGTGGAATCGGGTGCTAGTAGCCTCTAAACAGGCCCGCAGGAAAACCAACTTCTGCGGGCCTGTTTTCTGTTCAGCTGTCAAAGCAAATCATAGCGCATCTTTGTTGGAGAGGTAGCCTTGTGGTTGCCGAAGCTGCCAAAAGAGGCAGCCTGATAGTCCCTTGACTTGCGTCACATGCCCGTCCTTTAGCAAGGGCCTCAAAGCCTTTCCCACGCGCCTCGTTAAGTCCGCGACGTACCGTTGACTCATCGGCATCTCATCGCTGGTATCGAGAAGGGCTTCTGCAATCTCCCGGCTGCGCAGCGGTCTATCGGATCGCTTAAGTTCGCCCGCAGCAGCTCTCCCCTGCCAAACAACACATGCCGCTTCTGCCTCGGCATCATGCCGTCCAGATCGCCGTCGTAACCGAAGGCACGCAGGGTCTTGTCTAGGGCCGGCAACTCGTCCTTGATCTCGGCCATGCGATCACGGATGCGCTGGGCCTCGTCAAGTAGCATCTGACGCTTGCGAAGCAACCCGGAAACCGTGTGTTCAAAACCATCTTCCATGTTCTTGAACATAGCGAAATGTGCTATGCAGCAGCAGCTAGTGATTTGGTGCGTTTGCTACCTAATTCCGAGAAAAAGCTGTCCGATGCCGCGATCGAAAAGGCGCTTGCCAAGGCCGCGACCAAGGATCGCCAGCAACCGCTCTATAACGTCAGCCCCTTCACCTTTGCCAAGCTGCTGGGTGATCCCAATGGGCTCGCGAAGAACCTGACCGCCTACATCAAGGGCTTCTCGCCGAAGGTGCGCGAGATCTTCGAGAAGTTCGAGTTCGAGAAGGAAATCGAGAAGCTTGAGGAGGCGAACAGGCTGTTCGAGGTCGTCTTCGAGTTCGCGGCCATCAATCTGCACCCGAACCGCGTCGACAACCTGGCCATGGGCTATGTCTTCGAAAACCTGATCCGGCGCTTTAACGAACAGGCGAACGAAGAGGCCGGGGACCACTTCACGCCACGTGAAGTCATCCGCCTGATGGCGCATCTCATCTACACGGGCGACGAGGACGTCTACAAGCCCGGCATTTCTCGTACGATCTACGACCCGGCCTGCGGCACCGGCGGCATGCTCTCGGTCTCGGAAGAGTATATCCGCGAGCACAACCCCGAAGCCCACCTCACGCTCTTCGGGCAGGACTACAACCCGGAATCGTTTGCGATCTGCTGCTCGGACATGCTGGTCAAGGACGAGCCGGCCGATAACATCCAGCCTTTCGATACGCTCGATCACAGCAAGAACGGCGATCCATTTGCCGGACGGACATTCCACTACATGCTGGCCAACCCGCCCTTCGGCGTGGAGTGGCGCGCTCAGCAAAAGGCGATCGAGAAAGAACACAAGGACTTCGGTTTTGCCGGCCGTTTCGGTCCCGGCCTGCCTCGCATCAATGACGGCGCGCTTTTGTTTTTGCTGCACATGCTGGGCAAACGCATGCCGTCGCCGGAAGAGGGTGGGGAGGGCTCCAAGATCGCCATTGTCTTCAACGGCTCGCCCTTGTTCACGGGTGATGCCGGCTCAGGCGAAAGCAACATCCGTCGCTGGATCATCGAGAACGACTGGCTCGATGCCATCGTCGCGCTTCCCGATCAGCTCTTCTACAACACCGGAATCTACACCTACGTCTGGCTTGTGACGAACCGTAAGCCCGAAGAGCGGCGCGGTAAGGTCCAGCTGATCGACGGCACGCGGCACTTCCAGAAGATGAAAAAGAGCCTTGGCAACAAACGCAACGAGCTTGGCGACGAGCACATCGTAGAACTGGCGCGCCTTTACGCGGACTTCCAGCACGACGCGAAATCCAAATTCAAGAGCAATGGCGGCGAGATGGAGCGTATCTGCTCTAAGGTCTTCGACAACCGCGAGTTCGGCTTCCTGAAACTCACGATCGAGCGGCCGTTGCGCCTCAACTTCCAGGCCAGCATCGAACGGATTGCCAAGCTCAAAGAGCAGGCGGCCTTCGCAAACCTTGCCGAGAGCAAGAAGCGCAAGGACAAGGCCGAGATCGAAGCCGAAAAAGCCGCCGGCCGGCAACTGCAGGAAGACATCATTCTGGCACTCGGCCGGTTGGATGCGAAAACGCTCTACAAGAACCGGGATGTTTTCGAGACTGATCTCGATGCTGCGTTCAAGGCATCAGGCGTGAAGGTAGGCGCACCCGTGCGCAAGGCCATTCTGGCCGCATTGTCCGAGCGCGATCCGACCGCCGACATCTGTACCGATGCCAAGGGCAATCCGGAACCCGATCCCGAACTGCGCGATACAGAAAGCGTGCCGCTGCCTGAAGATGCTCCCATGCCGCTACCGATCGACTACGGCAAGGACGCGGACAACACCGCGCTCGTCGAGCTCGTGCGCGATCACTGCATTGCCTACTTCGACAAGGAGGTGAAGCCACACTGGCCGGATGCCTGGATTGATTTCTCAAAGACCAAGGTCGGCTACGAAATTCCGATCAACCGCCACTTCTACGTCTACGAGGCACCGCGCCCACTCGCCGAAATCGAGGCCGATATCAAGACGCTCGAAGGCGAGATCCTCGACATGCTCAAGGAGGTGGCGTGATGGCCGTTCCTTATCCCTCTTACCGCCAGTCAGGCCGTAACGAGCTCGGCCAAGTGCCTTCGCACTGGAAAGTCACGACGTTGAGGCGCTACATCTTTGTAAAGAGTGGAGACATGATCTCTACTGCAGAAATTGAGGAAGATGGCTACCCTGTCTTCGGCGGCAATGGCTTCCGTGGTCACTATCATACTTGGAACACCGAACCTGGCACGCTAATCATTGGACGGTACGGCGCATTATGCGGGAACGTCCGAATTACACGTCAGCGCACGATGGCGACCGAGCATGCATTTCGTGCGATTCCGCAACTCCCGTTTAATAATAGATACTTCTGCTACCTGATCGAGCACATTGATCTCAACAAGTTTTCCGCCCGCTCTGCGCAACCCGGGCTTAACTCTGAATTAGTGCGCAGTAATCCGTGCGCAATCCCGCCTCAGGACGAACAAGTCACGATCGCCAACTTCCTCGACCACGAGACGACGCGGATTGATGCGCTGATCGATAAGAAGCGTCGCCTTCTGGACCTGCTGGAGGAGAAGCGCCTCGCGGTCATCACCCACGCCGTCACCAAGGGCCTCGATCCAAACGTGCCCATGAAGGACAGCGGCATCGACTGGCTCGGCGAGGTGCCGGCGCATTGGACGGTTCACAAAATCAAATATGCGGTTCAGCGCGTGGTGGATTGTCTACACACTACTCCCCATTATGAGGGTGATCTCATATACCCAGCCATTAGAACAGCGGACGTAGATCGTGGCCGGCTGTTGCTTGAGCAAGCGCGTCTGGTTTCGGAAGAAGTGTACCTGGAGCGCATCGTAAGGCTTAGGCCAGAACCCGGTGATGTTCTTTATTCGCGAGAGGGAGAACGTTTTGGCATGGGAGCTATGACCCAACTTGGGTGATGGTCTGATCAGGCGGCATTTCGTGTCGGCTCGGTTGCTTCGACACCGTCAGTGAATTTGACGCCCTCGATGATCTTGGGCAAGTGGTTTCTGCCTTTCAATCGGCGCCACGTCCTGCTCGCCGCCATCACCAGTTTGAAAACCATCACGAGTGCGGTGCCGTGGCTGAGGCTGCCTTTGGTGCGCACGGTTCGGTGGCGCACGGTTGCGAACACACTTTCGATCGGGTTGGTCGTGCGCAGGTGCTGCCAGTGCTCGGCGGGAAAGTCGAAGAAAGCGAGCAGGGCCTCGCGGTCTTTCGTCAAGCAGGTGACCGCCGGCTGATACTTCGCCTGGTACTTCTCGGCAAATACGCCAACGGCGGTCTCCGCGCTGGCTCGGTCCGGAGCGTTCCAGATCTCCACGAGATCAGCCTTCGCGTGCTTCTGAACCGACTTTGGCAGTTTGTTGAGCACGTTTGCGATCTTGTGCACCCAGCAACGCTGATGCCGCGTGCCGGGGAATACTTCATCCAGTGCTTTCCAGAACCCCAATGCGCCGTCGCCGGTTGCCAGTTTCGGGGCAATGGTCAACCCGCGCGCCTGCAAATCGACAAGCAGTTCGCGCCAGCTTTGCGTGCTCTCGCGATAGCCGATCTGAAAACCGACCAGCTCCTTTTTGCCTTCCGGTGTCGCGCCGATGATCACGAGAATGCATTGCGCGTCCTCTTCCATGCGGGCCTGAATGTGGATGCCGTCCGCCCAGATGTAGACGTAGCGGCGCGCCGACAGATCGCGGCTCTGCCAGCGCGTCAGATCAGCTTTCCAATCGGCCTTGAGCCGGGCGATGACCGGCGGTGACAGGTTCGGTGCCTCTTGGCCGAGTAGCGCTGACAATGCCTCTTGAAAATCTCCGGTCGAGACGCCGCGCAAATACAGGACCGGCAACAAGGCATCCAGAGATGCGCTACGCCGCGCCCACTTCGGCAGGATCGCCGAACTGAAGCGAATGCGTTCGCCAGCCGTCTCGTCGCCACCGCGGTCACGAACTTTGGCGCGGCGAACTGCAACCGGACCGATGCCGGTTTGCACCTGACGCTCAGGGCCGTGACCATGGCGCACGACGCGCCGGTGGCCGTCGGCAGTCCGCAGGCCGGCGTGGACGGCTAGAAACTCTTCGACCTCGGCCTCGACGGCCTTGGCCAGCAACTCGCGGGCACCGGCACGCAGCACCTCAGTCAGAGGATCATCGATTGCATCTGGCTGGCGCAGCGGGATGACTGTAGTGTTCGACATAGGCGTATCGCTCCTTTGGAGTTCATGGCTGGTCTCGATAACCGCCACGATACGCCGCCTCTCTCAGATTCTGTCACCCAAATTCGGTCATAGCTCTTGGCATGGCCGCTCTTGTGCCAGCCGGCATAGATCTCTGTCTTGGTCAGAGGATGATGATGTTCCGAGTTCAAGACGATGTTCTACCGGCTTACTTTATGTGGGCATTGAACAGCGAGGCGATCTATCAGCAGGTTGTTTTGTTCACCGGTGGCTCAACATCCCCACACATCAACACATCCGAGACATCATAAATTTCTCATTGCCACAGCCACCATTGGACGAGCAAATTCTGATTGTCGAAAAAATTGACAAAGAGTGCGCCCAAATTGATCGAGTAGCCCAAAAAATTCGAGACGCTATCGGTGTGATCTCAGAATACCGCTCCGCTCTGATCACTAATGCCGTAACCGGCAAGATCGACGTGCGCGACGAAATCCAGAAGGAGGCCGCAGCATGAGCAGCCGCGGCAAACACTCCGAAGACCGCTTCGAACATGCCATCGAGATCGAGCTGATCGCGCGTGGCTACAGCAAGGGCAATCCCAAGACCTACAATGCCGAGCGTGGACTGTTCCCGGCGGATGTCGTCGCCTATGTCAAGGCAAGCCAGCCGAAGAAGTGGCAGGCGCTCGCCGACCTGCACGGCAGTTCCGCCGAAGGCGTGTTGATAGATGCCCTTGTGAAGGAGCTTGCCACCAAAGGTTCGTTGCACGTACTGCGCCATGGTTTCAAGTGTTTCGGCATGACATTTCAGATGGCGGCCTTCAAGCCTGCCAGCGGGATGAACCCAGATACGATTGCGGCTTACGAGCAAAACATCCTGACCATCACCCGTCAGGTGAAGTTCAACCCGGCAACCGAACAGAGCATCGATGTCATCTTGGCGGTGAACGGCCTCCCTGTCGTCACGGCCGAGCTCAAGAACCCGATGACGGGGCAGACGGTCGAGAACGCGAAGCATCAATACGCAAACGATCGCGACTCGCGTTTGCCGCTCTTCCGCTTCAAGGAACGGGCCCTCGTCCACTTCGCCGTCGACCCCGATCTCGTCTTCATGGCGACCAAGTTGGAGCGCGGCGAGACGTTCTGGTTGCCCTTCAATCGTGGGCTTAACAACGGCGCCGGCAATCCGCCGGGTGAGGGCCGCAACTACCGCACGGCCTACCTCTGGGAAGAAGTCCTAACGCGCGACAGCCTGCTCGATATCCTGGCCCGCTTCGTCCATCTGGAAATCAAGGAACGTCAAATCCGCACCGACAAGGGCGTTCGGACGGTGTGCAAAGAGACGATGATCTTCCCGCGCTACCATCAGCTCGTCGCGGTACGAAAGCTCGTCGGCCACGCCGAAACGAAAAGTTCGGGCCACAATTACCTGATCCAGCACTCCGCCGGCTCCGGTAAGTCGAACTCCATCGCCTGGCTCGCTCACCACCTGGCCGGCCTCCATAACGCCGCCGATGAAAAGGTATTCGACACGATCATCGTGATCACCGACAGGCTGGTGCTCGATAAGCAGCTCCAGGACACAATCTACCAGTTCGAGCACAAGAAGGGCGTCGTCGAGAAGATTGACGAGGACACGCAACAACTCGCGCGTGCCTTGGCCGAGCGGGTGCCCATCGTCATCTCGACAATCCAGAAGTTCCCGTTCATCGCCAACGCCATCAACACGATGGCCAAAAAGGGCGACGAGGTTGAGATCGACACAGCAGGCCGGCGCTTTGCCGTCATCGTCGATGAAGCACACTCATCCTCGGCCGGTGAAACCGCGCAAGCGCTCCGTGGCATACTCAACAAGGAGGGCATCGAGTCCGCCGTCGCGGCACAGATCCTCGACGAGGAGGACCACAGTGACCTCTCGGAAGAAGCGCGTGAGAACATGCTGCGCGAAATGGCGAAGCGTCCGCGCCAGCCGAACCTGTCCTACTTCGCCTTCACGGCGACGCCGAAGTTCAAGACGAAGGCCTTATTCGACGAGCCGGGCGATGACGGCCGCTCACCATTCCACCTCTACAGTATGCGCCAGGCCATCCAGGAAGGGTTCATCCATGATGTTCTGGCAAACTACACGACCTACAAATCCTACTTCGGCCTTGTGAAACAGGTCGCGGATGATCCAAACGTGCCACAGCGCGAGGCCGCCAAGGCGTTGGCCCGCTTCTTGTCACTGCATCCCCACAACTTGCGCCAGAAGGTCGAGGTAATCGTCGAGCACTTCCGTCGGTACACCAAACACAAGATCGGTGGCCGCGCGAAAGCGATGATCGTAACAGGCTCACGGCTGCACGCTGTGCGCTACAAGCTTGAAGTCGACAAGTACATTCGCGAGAAGGGCTACACGGACGTCAAAGCGCTTGTGGCGTTCTCGGGAGAGGTCGAAGACCCGGACATCCCAGACAAGAAATTCACCGAAGTCGGGATGAACAACGGCATCAAGGAAACGGAGTTGCCTGAGAAATTCGGCACAGAGGAATACCAAGTCCTCATCGTTGCCGAGAAATACCAGACCGGTTTCGATCAACCGCTATTGCACACGATGTATGTCGATAAGCGGCTCGACGGCGTGCAGGCCGTTCAAACACTGTCGCGTCTCAATAGGACGGCACCCGGCAAGGATGACACCTTCGTCCTTGACTTCGTCAATGAGCGCGATGACATCTTCGACGCCTTCAAACCGTATTACGGCGAGACCGATATCGGCGACATGCCCGATCCGCATCAGCTCTACCGCATCCAGCATGACATCGAGGCCTCACCGGCTATCCGCCAGGATGAAATCAACCAGTTCTGCGAAATCTGGTTTCGGAACCGGCGTCATTCGACGGCCGGCGAGCACAAGCAGCTCAACGGCATCATCGATCTGGCCGTGGCGCGTTATGCCGAACTCACCGAGGAAGAGCAGGACGCACTCAAGGGAAAGCTGGTCAGCTTTCGGAACCTCTACGCATTCCTGTCTCAAGTCATCCCGTACCAGGACTCTGACCTGGAGAAGGTCTACACCTATGCAAGGTTCCTGCTTCTCAAACTACCGCGCCGTACCGCTGGCCTGGGGTATGAACTCGAAGATGAAGTCGCCTTGCGCTTCTACCGGTTGCAGAAGATCAGCGAAGGGCGGATCGATCTGGAAGAAGGAAAAGCTGACCCACTGAAAGGACCGACGGAAGTCGCAACAGGCGGCTTTTCCGAAGACCAGGAGATCTACCTGTCTCAACTGATCGATTTGCTAAATGAGAAGTTCGGCACTGAATTCACGCAGGCAGATCAACTGTTTTTTGATCAAGTAGCCGAAGCCGCAATCGCCGACGAAACGCTCAGGACTGCAGCGCAAGCAAACACGCTCGCCAATTTCAAGCTCGTATTTGATCGACTGCTCGAAGGCCTCCTTGTCGAGAGAATGGAAGGCAACGAAGAGATATTCGATCGCCTCATGCAGGACAGAGGTTTTCGTGACGTCGCCTCGGAGCAATTAGTGCGCGATGTTTACGATCGAATTAGGTTCACCATCGCCAATTGATAGGTTCCCGACAGACCTGTTCGCCAAGGAACAGCTGATCAGCAAGCGCGGATCATGTACGATTCATTGGTCATTCACTTCTGAAATCAGGAGCCCGCAATGTCCGATCGGCGCGAACTCGCCAATCGTACCAATGCGTCCAAAAGCACCGGCCCCCAAACCGCAGAAGGCAGAGCGGTGGCAAGTCGTAATTCGCTTCGCCACGGCCTTCGCAGCGAAAGACTTCTCCTCGATGGCGAGGACGCGGAAGAATTCGCCCAGCTGAAGGCGGAACTCCTGGAAGCGCTCGCGCCGGTCGGCGCGGTTGAATTATCGCTTGCCGAACGGATTGTCATCGCCATCTGGCGCCAGCGGCGCCTTGCACGTGCCGAAGCAGCAGCCCTCGCACTTGAACGACGGGACTATGCAGTCCTCGAGGGATTGCGCCGGTTGCACGACTGGGACGACCGCGATGAGATCACGGCAACGTGCCTCGAGCCTTTCGACGCCGAACTCATCGCATGGTGTCGCGCCGTGCTCGATGAAGTCGGCACGCTGGAAGAATATTCTCTCGAGGGGCTTGAAAAGGCAGCGCCCCATGCCTTGGGGGCAGTTGAAGGACGAAGCGGACCAGGATAATGAGACGCCTGAAGAGTACCTTTCCGGCTCCGAAAACGGATTGGCGGAATTTCTCGGAGAGCTCTGCAGTTGGTGTCGCCGCCAGCTCAAGGTTGCCGAAAAGCGTCCGCAGTTTCTGGAATTCGTTCAGCGGCTGCGCGAGCGGGGACTCGTTTTGCCGGCGGCACAGCTGGACGTCATGGCTCGCTATCAAACAACGCTCGATAATCAGCTCTATAAAGCGCTGCGAGCCTATCGCGAGGCACAGGAGTGGCGCTTCAAGACGCTGGAGCATGTTGACGACTGGTTAGGTGGTGCTCGTGCCGAGGAAGCCGCTTGATTTGGGTTCGTTTGGCAGAAATGCGCCTCGCAGCGGTATCAGCCAAAGTTTCCAATTGAATTCGGGAAAAACCGGGCAGAAGGATTTCCATGGGCGGTGTCGGATCAGGACGTAGCGCCGGCTACGGTTTCCTCGTCGATAGGTGCGAGGACTTCCTCTGCATTGACCTTGCCTTGCTGCGCAAACGAAACATGCTGACAGTCGGCAACAGCGGTCAGCTCACGTGGAGCCGGTGCGGCCAACAATACGCGGCGATCCGCTACGTCGTCGAACCGGCGGCCCTCCGTCTTATCTATCGCACGCATGCTGTTGGTGGCGATTGGCGGGACGTCGTCGACCTTATCCCGTTCACGGAGACGCCGACGCAGTTTGGCGGGAGTCGCCAGTGGTTCACGTGTCCAAGTTGTTCGCGGCGGTGCAGGATCGTCTACGGCGGATGCTATTTCCGGTGCCGCAAGTGCCATGGCCTCAAGTACGAGAGCCAGTACGAAGATCCGATTAGCCGTGCCACCAACCAACGGCACAAACTGCGGGGTCGACTAGGACAGCACGGCTCGCTCGACGAGCCGTTCCCAGACAAGCCCAAGGGTATGCATTGGAAGACGTACCAGCGCTTGGCTGAGCGAGATGAGGCGCTGGGCGATCGCTGGGTGCGTGGGATTTCGGATTGGCTGAGACGCACCCAGCGCGGATCCTAGCCATTCGTCGTTCTCTCATCCTGGCGCAGGATCCGGTAGACCGACATGCGCGAGACACCAAGATCCCGCGCAATGGCCGCCGGCCCGTTACCAGATTCTGCCAGCTTTCGGACCTTCTGCCGGTCGATGCGCGGCTTGCCGCCCGTGTAGACGCCTGCCTTCTTCGCGCGCGCGATCCCCTCGGCCTGTCGGTCTCGCCGGACATCGGTTTCGAACTGCGCGAAGACGGCAAGCATGCCGAAGAAGGCCCGACCGGCCGACGTCCCGGTGTCGACGCTCTGCTCGATCACACGAAGATTGGCACCGGCCTCCTCGATATCGTGGACGATGTTGGCAAGATCGCGCATCGAACGACCGAGCCTGTCGAGCCGTGTGACAACCAGCGTGTCGCCCCTGGTTAGCACCTTGAGGGCAAGCTCGAGTTGCTCGCGGTCATTGCGCTTCGTTCCCGTCCGCTTCTCTTCGAAGATGATGGCGCATCCATCTTTATCGAGCGCGGCCTTCTGGACCTTGAGCTTCTGATCGGCGGTGCTCACCCGCGCATAGCCAATGCGGCGTCCCATGAGATGATCTCTCGTAACAAATGGATGTTGGTGTTACGTATTGCGTAACATATGCCGGAAAGCAACTCATTTGTTACGCGAAATCGAGCCTCCAGCGATCGTCACAAGAGGGTATACTCAAACATGACCAAAAGGAAAACACTAGTTCAGCGCTCGCTCGGCATGAATTGGCTCAGAAAAACCGCCCATATCCGGTCGACGTCTTGGCGCCCGCACCCAGATAGTCGAGCGCGCATTTGAGCCAGTCTTCTATTCGCTGGCCGTCGTCGCCGGCGGGCACGCGGCCGCGCCGCGGTGCGAACGCGAATTGAAACTTCGTCCCTGCCTTTACCACAAGAAACGGGATGGGATTGGGGCTGTTCCAGTCCGCCGGCACGGCGTCTCGCCTGCCTTCGTTGCGCCAGCTACCATCATGGGGCGTCATCACCTCGCATTCGAGATCAACCGGAGCGCACGGCAAGGCGTCGAAGAAGACCCAGTCGCCGGCTGCGTTCGTCTGCTCGCCGCGCGGCCCTAGGATCCGGTTGACGTCATCCGAAGACACGTCATCGGCCCAGGTCACGGCCCAACTGCGCACGAGCCCCTTGACGCCGGACCCCGGCAGGTACGGCACACCGAGTGTCGGATGCCACAACATGCCGTTCTCGACCGGATTTCCGTAGCCCAAGCCGGTGACAAACGGCGCGGTGAGCTCGAATTCGCGTGCGGTTGCGCCGATGGCTGTAAACAGCCGGCGACGACGCTTGAGCAGTTCCTTGATGCGGTCATGTCCGCCAGCAGGAAGTTTTGCCGTCCGTTCGATCCAGGTCTTCTTGCCGCCTGGATCTCCAGCCGCTGCCTTATTGATCTTGGCATAGTCGCCCGTCCACTCATCGAAGAACTTGTCGAACCACAGGCCTCTGTGGCTATCAATCTCAAGCGAGGGTGGATACAACTGGGCTGGACCGTAAAGTGGCAAGTTGGGCATTGGGTTAGACTTCCTGCGTGCGAGCTCCATCATCTTGCGCATTGTTCCCGCCGACGGCCAGGCCCGGCTCTTCCTTCAGGAAAGCATTGGCGAACTTCTTCAGCCACTCGACATAGAGTGATGCCTCTGTCTGGTAGAGAAGGTACTTCGACTGAGAAGCTTCGATTGCGGTCTCGAGCAGCCTTGCGTCATCGGGCAGCGAAAGTTCCCTCGGACATTGCGAGCTTCGAAACCAGCCCTCGAGATGATCATATAGCGCCTGATAGGCGGCAGGCGACGCACCGCCCTGCCCGGAGTCCGAATCCGCCTTTGCGCGCGAGCGCAACATGGCAAGGGCCTGGCCGAGACCGTTGGCGCGGATCACCGCCGGCAGGTTCTTAGCGTAGGAGGCATACTTGTCTGCACCTGGTCTGCCTTCCAGACTTTTGATTGCGTCAAGCGCGTGCTTGGCGCGGCGGCGGGAAAGATCGTTGTGGCTCATGATGTCGGACCTCCCGACACCTGCTGGTCGCCGGCTATGCAGCAGACATTGAACCAACCCTGACCGACCGTCTCGTTGCCGCCGACACGCAGATAGGGCACGCCCTCCTTGCACTTGAACAGATCGGCGACCTCTTGCGCAGCACCGTTGTTGCACCGGTCTACCAGTGTCAGCGTCATGACCGTATCGGGGGGAAGGCATTCCTCATACCAGAGGTTCGTGCTTGTCTTGGTGTCCTTGTCGAGTTCGTTGCGCGCAGTGACGGGCAGCGCCGATCGCGCGAACCAGGAAAAGTCGCGGTCCGAGACGACGGCGACCTGCCTTTCGAGACGCGCCTTGGCATCCGGCCAAGCAATCGCCGGCGCCAGCAGATCGATCAGATTGTTGGGCAGCAGTGGAGCGCAGTTGAACAGCCGTTCCTCGAGATAAACCTGGCCATTGCCACTGGTGAGGATGTTTGGCACATCGTCACTCGAAGATCCGTCAAGTTTGCTCCAGTCGAAATCAACTGCTCTGCCGGCATCAAGGCGTGCGCGATCGCGCTGATAGCGCTCGATCAGGTAGGGACAGGTCAGCCACATGTAGAAATGCGTGAGCGAACGAACCGGCAGTAGCAGCAGGCGCATGTCGCCGACCAGAACCTCGCCGGCCGCACCCTGTCCGTTGTCAGCTCGGGCGCCGTTTGCTGCACCGCCCTGCCTCGAGGCTTCGTTTTCGGGGTCTCTCGGTTCTTGCCCAAACCACCTTGTTGCCTCGGTCTTGTACCCGCGAGCCACGACGGTCTCGCGCAACGAACCCTTGACCCCGGTGCCTGACGCGAAGGGATGGTCGCTGCCGCCTTCGCGCGCCACCGGCAGATCGATCGCACCTTCGGCCTGGCCGATGCCAACGTGGATGTGCGTTTCGGCAAGCATGCCGAGCAGGACGCCGCTCATGATCGTCTCCCTTCCTGAGAATGCCAGATGCCGTAGACACAGCCGCCGTAGCCGGAGCGTGTTTCCTCTCCAATCGCTTCGCGTAGCCCGTCGCCCTCGGCAATCTGTTTAGCCGTCACTTCCATGAACCAGGTCGAGCCCGCCGGCACGTGCGGGCGCATTGCACGCGGTCCCCAGGCGGCTTTCTTCGTTTCGATCGAGCTCCAGCCGCCGATCATCAGCGGCTTGCCGATCACGGCGCTGACGAGCCGGCCCGGCAAGTCAGGCGGCTGCAGCTCCGGGGCCCAGTCATTGCGGAACAGGACCGGCGTGTAGTTTGTCGCTGTGTAGCGGATGACACCGCCGGCCGAAGGGGCCAGCTCGCAACTCGGCGGTTGGGCGACGGCGGTGCCATCGTCGATCCAGGCAAAACGGTGCTCGCCGCCGAACGGCCGGCAACTCGCAGGCTTCCAGTCATTGGCTCCGACGATGCCGGTGCAAATGGCGGTTCTGACAGGCGGATGTCCGGTCGACCGCGGTGGTGCCGCAAGACGGCGGTGGTCTGTGGCAAAAAGCGCGCCGCGATTGACGGTGCGCGAGCCCCTGTCACGCCAGATGCCGACGCGTGGCTCACTGGCCGACACATGATGCGGCGCTATGAGCTGCTCGGTCAGCGGCGCACATCCGCCCAGGAACTTCTCAAGGCCAGCCTGGCTGACGTACCAGCCCTCGAGCGTCTTCCAGCCGCCGCCGGGACTGGTGCCCTCGATGACCGGCAGCACGTTGGCACCGATGTCCGTCCGGCGCGTCGCAGAGTTCCAATCGGGCACCAGGCGCCGGAGCTCGCTCGGCGCGCCATCGGTTCCCATCCTGGCAACGATGGCCAGGGGCACCGGGTAGATGGGTTCGGCCTCTCTAGCTTTTCCGGTGCCGGTCAGCCTCACGAGCCGTGGCGACTTGAACGAGAGCTTTGATCCATCGAGCGTTGGACCGCTGCCCAGTACGCCGACAACAGCGTTGGCTTTTTCCTGAGGCCAGTCAGGCGTCACGCGCATCCAGTTGCCTGCCGTCCAGCCCTGGCCCGCCGCTAGCGCGGCACGCAGCATTTGCGCCACGACCCTGGGCGAGGGCGGAAACAGGCTGGCGAGGTGGGCGGCGCCTTCGTCATCCTGGTTGAAGGGCCGGCCGTCGCGGAAAAAGACGGTGTCGTGCGGCTCGATCAGCACCCATTGCACACTCATGATGCGGGCACCTCGCTGTCAGCAGGCTTTGCCTGGTCTGCGCCATCACTGCCGCTGCCGGCCTGCTTGAAGCCGTTGTCGGCCAGAAAACGCGCGATCTGGGCACCGGCGTCCGAGAAGGCGGTGGTTTCAGCTCCGTCGCCGCCGCCCGTCGTCAAGCAGGCCGCCAGGATCTGATCCACGTAATCTTCCGCTTTGCCTTTCATCTGCGCATTGACTGTCTGGCCTACCAGCCGTTCTGCACGAAAAATCTGGCGCATCTCCTCGATCTCTTCAGGGCCGATCGGCCGGTCGGCATAGAAGTCACCGTAAAGACGGTCCAGCTTATAGATGAAGCTCGACGAGCGCTCGGGATCATCACTCATGGCATTGGCGAGATCGATGATGCCCTGCGGACCGGCCCAAACCTCGCGCGCCTTCCACTTCGAGGCCCAGGTAGCCATTTCGCCACTCGATTTGAGGACGCGCATCGCCAGGCTGTCACGGCCGTTGCGCTCCTTGGCGATCGTGTCTAGGAGCGCGTGACCATCGCGCAGGACGCGCGACAACGGCTCATCGTAGGGCGCAAAGATGATAGCACCAGATATCGTGCCGCCGTCAGTGATCCTTGCGCGCTCAAAGGCATCCAGATACGCTTGGCGCAGTTCCAAGGCGCTTTTGATAACGTCGGAAAGTGGGAACAGGCCCAGATAGTCGTCGCCACCGGCGTAGATCGTGACGTGGTCGCCGTTTGGATCCCAATTGCCAATGAAACCGGTGAAGTCGGCGAGTGCGTCAGGCACGCGTTCCCCGCCCGGTCCGCTGATCAGGGCGCCCATGTTGTCGCCATCCATGAGCAAAACAGCGAAAAACGGCGAGGCCTTCTCCTGGCTAGCCTGGCGGCCGGCGACGGCGGGCTTCGTTGCCCCTTGCAGACTGCCGAGCAATTCGGCGAGTGCGCGCCGTGTCGGAGCTTCGTCGGGCTCGCTCAGCGGCCAGCCCCACGAGCGCGGGTCCTTGCGCAAAATGGCGTCCTGGTAGAACAGACGCCCGTCGATGCGCGCGAAATCGCCCGAAAGGCTAGCGCTGGCGCCGTCGCGCTCGGAAAAGATGATACCCTCCGGGTTCCTTCCGGCTCTGTCTCTCTCCTTGATGAGTTCGTGGATTTCCCTGACATAGGTCTCGCGCTCGCCCGGATGCTGGGCCGCAACGCGGCTGAGCCAGGGTGTTGCAGAGATGTGGGCCGTCGAGCGCCAAATACGAATGGCGTTGGCCTGTGCGCCGTCGCCTGTGACACCAGATCCGCAAGGGATGAAGCCGATTATCTCGGTGGCCCGCTTGCGAATCTCGGAGTGTCGGGGATGGAACAGCAGCGGAAACAAGCGCTTGACCAGGGCCGGCGCACACAGCCGTTCGGTCAGGCCAAGTTCGAGTGTGCCGATGTTCGGATCCGCGTAAATGACGTTCGAAATGATTTCGCGAACGGTCTCCCAATAATCGTCCTGCGCAACCCTTTCCCGGGCCCGCACGAAACCGGACAGCTCCTGCCAGTCGCCCATCAGCATGCAGTGATCGCCCGGCTCGACCAGGGGCCACCAGGTGCGCCAGTTCTTGCGCTGGTCGAGCCAAGCGCCGTCGGCGGCCGGATCGTCGCTCGGCCCCTGCACCCAGGCCGTGTCCCAAAAGCCGGCGATCTGGCGCTTCCAGATTTCTTCGGGCCCACCTCCGATGGGACCACCTTCCCCGCTTGCCGGTTCGAGGAACGTGGTCCAGACGAGATCGGCGAGTTTGACCCACTTGTCCTGCACTGCGGCCTTGCAGATCGCGCCTGCGTTGCAGTCAGGGTCGTTGACCACCGCTCGGAAGCGGTTCGGCAGCGAGCCGATGCGTGGGCCGGGACCGCGGCTGCCGGTCGCGCCACGGTCGAGGGCTTCGAACAGCGGGTCGTCAATCACGACGGGAAATGCGATCTCGCCGTGCCTGCCGGCGACCAGCGCATGCATCGCCTGGCCGGAGAGCCAAGAGAGCAGAAACGAGCCAGCCCACAAGTCGCGCGGGCGCCGCGCCTGAGCGACGAAACCCTGCACCGGGCCGAGCGTGAAGTGGAGGATGGTGGGCGTGGTCATGGGGATGGCTCAGGGGAGGATCGTCGTCGCGTCGATATATCGAGTGGGCCCGGTCCTGCCTTTCGTGCCGCGCCCGTCCAACAGCCCCGTCAGGACGGTCAAGCCATCGCGGCCGCCGGGATTGTTATGGAAATCGTAGTCGGCCTGCCATGTACTGCCCGCCTTTACAGAAATATGCGGCTCGGGCAGGAACTGCGTCGGCAACAAGACGGCGACGCCGACGAACCGCTCCTTGCCCGTCTGATCACATCGGACCGGATGAACGTGCAGCATGAGCGGGCTTGCGCGGCGAACTATGTCGCCATCACCGGAAACCTCGAAGTTCTTCCTATAGACGGTTGGCAATCCGAAGCCTGTGCGCTCTGGTGCGTAGCGACCACGTCCCCCTTTGCCGCCTTTACGTCGCGCGAAGCGCCCAATGCCATGGAACCAGTCGTGATCGACTTCGAAGTTCTTCTCGCTTGGCTTGCCGTTGACCATCGGCCATTTAGCGCGATCCCTGCGGAAACCCCAAGACCGATAGCGCTGCATGCCCCTGCCAAGCTTGTCCATGACGGTGAGGGGGTCGCTTTCGGCCCAGTTGGTCACGTCGAGCCGTGTTTCGGGGGAGAAGGCGGTCACAGGCCAGGTGTCGCCGGCGTACGCCACGGAGACAGCGGGTTGCAATAGGGTCTTGATAACGGTGGTATACTCACCGAGTTCAGACGGTGGCGACCAGTCGTTGGGTTTCTGCCCATCCACTTTCATGGCTATGAGCGCAACGTTGCCCCAGCCGCGCCGCACGCGGGCCCCCAGTCCGCCGAGAAGACCAAGAAGTTTGATGGCGTCATGAACTTCATTCGAGAACGGTCTTTTCGAGAGTAGGCGAATTGTAAACTCAACGTTTCGGCCATCACTCATTCTGTGAAAGAAACAAGAGCGCTCCAATTCGCCAGGCACAACAATATCTACCACGGGCTGCGGTGGAGGACCGGGTGGCCTCTTTTGCGAACGGAGTGCAGCCAATAATCCATACCCAAGATAGCCGACTCCACTGCCAATTTGCTTTCCGCCCGGCTGGCCATCCATAGTCAGCTTGTGTTCTTGTTTAAATTCTTCGCGCTCTTTCTTTTCCTGATTCGATAATTCCAGGTCGGTGCTAAAATTATTGGACGGAGGTGTCAGCGGCTCGGGCAGCGTCATCCTGGTCACAACGACTCGAACTTCGCTTTGTCCCGCATTCCTATCGGCGCCGCCGAAGAGGTCGATTTCGCGCCGCCGCAGTTCGCGAAGCGCGGCGACATGGTCGCCACCTTTCGCCTCCACGATGCGCGAGAATACCAAAGCCCGCCACCAGAACACCAGCGCCCCCTTGACGCTCGAGGCGCGGATGCGCGTCGCCTGCTGGTCGGCGCCGCCGAGGAACATCGGCGTTACGACCCGGAAGGTCGCCTCTATGGTGTGGAATTTAGGCATTTCTCCCCCGATTCTGTCCTGGCGTTGCAACGGCCGCGCGTCAGTTGGCGACGGCTGCGTCGTAGACGAACACCTTACCCACCTTGGGTCCGTGGGTATGGATGTAGCTGAACGTGACGTCCGAATTCAGCGTCTTCACCGTTGCCGCGGCGCTGTAGGCGGCGGTGCCCGAGGTGATGTCGACACAAACATCGCGCTCCTTGCAGGCGAGCTTCGTGGTGCATAGCTTGATGCCGGCCTCGATCGCCTCGGCGACGGCGTTGTAGTCGAACATGACGACGGGACGGGCCATGCGCTCGAACCCGGCACCGTCCGGCAGCAGCAGGGCAACAAGTTTCTCGAAGCGCTTGTCCTGGTCGGCCTCGGCGACCTCGTTGGACACGATCGCACAGACCAGTCCGAGATTGTCGAAATGGTGGCGGATGACGCGCAGTGACTGTTGCCAGGACCAGCGGCTGAGCGGTCCCGCAGGATCGCAAAGCTCCTCCAATACCTGCTTTTTCGCATCATCGGTTGTAGCCGTTCGGGCCTTTTCCAGCGCCAGATCGAGACACTTCGCTGCCGACGACTCGGGGTTGTCGAGGCCGAAGAGCAGCGAGATGGTGAGTACCGCGCCGCGTGCCTTCGGCCCGTCGTCGCGGTACCAGACCCGCGCGCGCGTCTCGAGCAGCGCCCGGTGTACGGCGGGCACGCCCCAGAGCACGGTGATGAGGAAGAAGATGCCGGCCAATCCGGCCGCCAATTGATAGCGGCCCTCCTGGAGATAGCCGGCGGCCAACGAGATGACGATGGCACTGACCGTGGCATAAGCCGCCAGCTGGATGCGCGCCCACCAATCGATCCTGCGGTCAATCATCGCGTGCCATTCCCCTTGCTCGCGTCGCCGACCGCCGTCCCGGTATCGTCGACCTGCTCGGCCCGATACTCCACCAGCCGGGCGCCGTTGCGCTCCATCTCGTCGGCACTCCATTCGGCTCCCCGCGGCGTCTCGTCGAACTGCAGGTGCAGGAAGCGACCGCCACGCTCGCAAATCTCGGCGATGATGTGCACCGGCAGCGTTCCCAGAACCCGATCGCCGGGCTCGATCACGTCAGCATTGAAGTCGTCAACGGCGACGGCGGCGCGATATCCCTGCCGGTGCGCCCACTTGAGCGCGCCCTTATGCCGGGTTACGAAATAGGTGGTCATGGTATCCTCGCTTTGCATGACCATCATGTGCCTGTCCGATCCATCAAATGCAATCCACGGCAAGCTTGTCATGGCTGCGGGCTTCCCGCCGACATGTCGGCTACGCCAACTCGTCATCGACCGCTTCCTCCTCCTCGACCGGACCGAACGAGATCGCCTCCGGATCGAGCTCGAGCCCGATCCGCCTGTAAGACGTTCCGGGCACTTTGTCTTTCTGGACAATCGCGTATGCGCGCGCGAAGAAGCCAAGCTCTTCGACGAGCACCGCGTTGATCTTGTTTTTCGTTGGCTCGAGCATATCGCGCAGGTGCTCGCCACCTCTGGCCCAGGGACCCACAGCCTTGCCGCCCGCGGCGCGGTACTCACGCTCCAGGCCGATAATGTCATCTTTGCCGGCCTCCCACCAGTTTACCGCACCACCTGCGCCAGACCCGCCCTTGCGCCGTCGCGCAAGCCAGGCATAGACCGCAAACGGCAGCGGCGGCAGGCTGACAATGCGGCCGTGGCACATGACCCGGCGGCGCGTTGAATCGAGTCTCAGAACAGGCTCGACGAAACCCTGTCGGGCCCGGCTGACGGTCTCAGAGAAGCTGGAATCGCCGCTAACCAGTTCGTCGGGCAGGCCGAGACGCAGCGGCAGGATGTCGATCTCGGCGAGCGAAATATTAGCCTCGGCGGTGCTGACTGTGCCGCCGCCGCGCAATGGCAGGTCCCGGGGCGCGGCCGGCGGATAGAAGAATTCCGGGTGACTTTCGAGCCGCGCGTCGACGAGCACGTGGGAGAGCTGGTCCTGTGGGCGAGCATACAGCGTCAGCACGTAGCCGAGCAGGAAGCCCATTGTCTTGCGTCCTCCCGCGAGCGAGACATGCAGCGCACAATCGTCGTCGCCCGTCAGGCGCCGGATCAGATCGTTGATCAGGTCGGCGGCGAGGCTGTTGCTCTCGACGGTATCGACATCGTCGAGCGCCGCACCATCCGAATCGCGGAACACGTGGATGCGTTCGGGGCTCAGGGCGTCTGCAAGCCCCTCCAGGTCGAACTCGCGCGCCATCGCACCGAGCCGTGCCTCGCCGCTCGCGAGAAGCTTGTCGGCGACGGCCGCCGCGCCCCGCGCGGTCGTGACCACGTGGATTTCGTTCGGCACGAACGCCGGATTGCGCAGCCGAGCCAGCGCGTAAAGGGTTTCGGTCAGAATTTGCGGATACAAGCCCGTCGTCGCCAGCAGCACGCGCCGCCGAAACTCATGAGGCTGCTTGATCGATGATAACAGTTGACCCATAACTTCGTACTCGAAACTTCACCAAACAATTCTTCTTATATATCTCCCAACAAAACCGCGCTTCAAGCGTCGGCAAGCTTGCCGAACACGCGTGGCAGACGCTGCAAAACAAATACGGCGCGGATGGCAACCAATAACATCGTGCGCACTGCCCAGCACCCGATCCAATAACTAAGCCTGCCATCAAATAAACATCGTGTAAAGCCGGCCGCCGGCCGCCGAAATGATGCTCTATCGACAACCGGCCCTCACAATATCCATGCCGCACCTCCTCAAACCACCAGCGCCTCAAGATCGCCTAGCCCACTCAAAGGGTTGTGTGCTCTGACGCGCGTGAGGCCGCCCTCGAGCGGGCCGAGATCGGCAATCAGCGTCCGGTCCGCCGCCTCATCGATGATCCGCGACAGCAGCACTTCGACGCGCGCCATGCTTCGCGGTGTCGCCCGGCAGGAGAACACTGACAGTTGCAGGCGCCGGCCGACCCTCTTCAAGAGCCTGAAGGCCCTGCGCCAGCGGCCGGGTTCGGTGATGTCGTAGCTCACCAGATAAAGATGCACCGGTTCGTTGGGTTGGAATGCCATAACAGTGTAACTCCTCGTGCCGTCTCAGGAGAGCCGCCAGGCCCTGAAGGCTGCCCCGCGCTGCAGCGCTGCAGCGAGGCCGCGCGCTTGCTGGCCGACCGTCTGCCTGAAGCTCTGCAACGGGGACGGGCCGGTACCGGGCTCCGTGCCACCACTCCTGTCGGCCGTTTCCGCGTCGAGCCGATGCTCGAGTACGGCGATAAGTGTGCGGCGGTTAGCGTCCGACATGCGGATAGAACCGTCGCAACGCGGCTCGAAGCCTGTCTCGTCAAACTGGCCCCGGTTGAGGCCGGCAAGAACGGCTGCATCGGCGATCGGCGCGCGAAACGGCTCCATCAGGTCGAGTGCCAGCGCGGCCCGACCGGCCCGCTCGGCATGTAGGAACCCGAGCCGTGGATCGAGGCCGCTTGCTGCCGCAGCACACAGACACTCCCCGAGCAGGACCGCATAGGCATAGGACAGCAGCGTGTTGACGGCGTCGCGCGGCGGTCGCCGGGTTCGCGTCTCAAATGTCAGCTCCCCCGCACGCGGACCGAGCAGGGCATTGAACGATGCGAAGTACTGCGCTGTCGCCGCGCCCTCGTGGCCGAGCAGCATCGCGATGCTCTTCGCGCGCCGGGTCTTGCGTGCGGCGAGTTCCAGCGTGCGGCGCAGGCGGTCGCGCGCGTCGAACTGCCGCCGTCGCACTACCTCGCGCATGTTCTCGATTTTCGCTGTGACGAGGTCGCGCGCGATCGCGAGGGCCGTTTCTTCGTCCGCCTGATACTGGGCCCGCCGGGCCGCCAGTCCCGCCGCGTCGAGCGGCGACGAGATGCCGATCGGGTAGCCGCTCGCGCTGCGCCAGACGACCGGCGAGCCCTGTTCGAGCAGTTGCGCGATGCAGCCCGGTGTCACCGTCGCCCAGCCGTGAACGTGCACGGCCGCGACGTAGGCCAGCGGACGTTCGATGGTTTCTGCTTCCGGCTGCTCGATCATCAACCGCCCGCCGCGGCAGCGCACAATTGCATCGCCGCGCAGCACATGAACCGGCACCGCGGCAGCAGCCGGTCCCGGTCGCTCGGGCGGCACTTCGATTGCCGGTGCCAACACCGCCGGGCCCTGCCCATTGGCCTCCGCCGCATCGGCGACAGCGGAGCCCGGCAACGGTTTGGCTAGGGTTGCGGTGGCGATCGGGCCGCCCGGATCGTCGTTGCCGAGTCGGCGTCGCCATGGCAGCCAAGAAATCATGGTTCTTCCTCCTGTCAATCCGATCCCCGGTCCCTTGTTCTCCCCCTTCCCGATAGCCGACCGCCCGTGTCACGGCGAGCCCCCGCAAGCTTGTCGTGGCGGCCTTGGTCCGATATCCGCGGCAGATACTAAGGTATTGACAAAGCGTGGAAATCATGAACTGCTAAACATCACAGAGACCCGAAAGGGTTCACGCGCGGCTCTCGGTTGGCAAGTTTGTCGAACCGTTGCCAAAAGCTCTTTGAAATGAGCTGGTTACCAAGGGTCCGTTTCGCCGGACAAAAATCCGGCGCCTCATTGAAACAAAGTGGACCCGCTGTAGCATACCCCCCCTTCGTTTCGCCGGACAAAAATCCGGCGCCTCATTGAAACGTGTACGTACGCTGCACAGAGCCACGACTCCAGTTTCGCCGGACAAAAATCCGGCGCCTCATTGAAACTGGTAGGTTGTTGACCCGAATGCTTCCACTGCGTTTCGCCGGACAAAAATCCGGCGCCTCATTGAAACGATTCCTGGGTCGAACATTCTCTAATCTCCCAGTTTCGCCGGACAAAAATCCGGCGCCTCATTGAAACTGTACGGAAGCCATATGATCTGATCTTCACGAAGTTTCGCCGGACAAAAATCCGGCGCCTCATTGAAACCCACTGATATTCAGGTGTGTGGCTGCCATGTCGTTTCGCCGGACAAAAATCCGGCGCCTCATTGAAACTGGGAATCCTCCTGTAAGCTCCCATGAATAATGTTTCGCCGGACAAAAATCCGGCGCCTCATTGAAACTGAATCGACATCTGCTCCAGTTTGTCCATCAGGTTTCGCCGGACAAAAATCCGGCGCCTCATTGAAACTTAAGCAGTTGGGTTATCTCTGATAGGGTGTAGTTTCGCCGGACAAAAATCCGGCGCCTCATTGAAACCACGTGCTTGAAAATGATTTAAACGCCCTCTTGTTTCGCCGGACAAAAATCCGGCGCCTCATTGAAACGTAGGAGCATGTTGTCAATCGAGACGAGATCGCGTTTCGCCGGACAAAAATCCGGCGCCTCATTGAAACCAATAACCGCAACGGCTGCTGCCACCCACAGGGTTTCGCCGGACAAAAATCCGGCGCCTCATTGAAACAACAAGCATAAACAGTTGCTGCTCCTGATCGAGTTTCGCCGGACAAAAATCCGGCGCCTCATTGAAGCGGAGAGGACGACGCTCAAGCTGGTTCTCAATTCGCTTCGCAGGAAGAAAATGCAGCGCCTCGCTACGCCGCCGCGCGGGTCAAGCGGAATCGAAATGCGCGGGCGCTGCGCGCACTGCAAATCCGGCAAGCTTGTCGGGGGCTGACGGCGGTTGTGCGCGGGTTTATGCCGGGCCCATCGAAACGTTGATGAGGTCCCAAATGACTATCCTTCCCCCCGCGGCCGTCGAAACTGGAGCCGGTCTGGTGCCGGGCACGACACGCGTGCCGGAGCCACTTTTCGAGCGCATCATTGCACCGGCCAATCTGGCGGTGGCCTTTCAGCGCGTGCGCGCCAACAAGGGAGCGCCCGGCGGCGACGGGATCACGATTGCGCGCTTTGCAGAGCGTTTGGAATACAACATCGCCGCGCTGCATGAGGATCTGCGCGGCGGCAACTACCGTACCGGGCGGCTGCGCCGAGTGCCTATTCCCCGCCGGGACCGGCCGGCCGGCGGCGGTGACGATGGCACGGCGCATCGCGTGCTCGCGATCCCGCCGGTTCGCGACCGCGTCGTCCAGACCGCCGCCAGTCTCGCGCTGCAGCCCGTCCTCGACCAGCTGATGAGCGATCGCAGCTACGCCTACCGTCCAGGCCGGTCGGCGCCGATGGCGGTGGCCGAACTGCGCCGCCTGATCACCGCCGGCGCCGTCCATCTGGTCGATGTCGATATTGCGCGCTACTTTGACCGGGTGCCTCACCGCCGCCTGTTACAGGAGCTTGCCATATGGTGTCAGGACGAACGATTTCTGGCGCTCAGCGTGCAATGGCTGCGGTCGTTCTCGCGCTGGGGCCGCGGTTTGGCCCAGGGCGCGCCGATCTCGCCGCTGTTCGCCAACCTCTATCTGCACCCGGTCGACCGGCTGCTTGCCGCGGCTGGGCTGGCAGCGGTTCGGTATGCCGACGACATTGTCGTTGCCTGTCGCGAGCGCGAGGCGGCCCACCGCGCCAGCGCCTTTCTCGAAGGCCTTGTTGCCGGTCGCGGCCTGACCGTGAACCGACGCAAGAGTTGCGTTCGCCACGCCTCGCAGGCGTTCGTGTTTCTCGGCGAGCGCGTCGGCGGGCCGGACTACTGGATTGCCGGTGGCGAGGGCAATGTCATCCAGCTCAAGGCAGAAACCCATGACCCGAACGAGAATTGAGGACGGGTCGAACCCGGCGGCAGGGCCGAGCCTGGCGGTTGAGGCCGGCGGCCGGCCGCAGGTGCGCGGCTGGCGGTGGCGGATCGCCGGTGGTGGCCGGCCAGGACTCACCCACGTGCTGCCCGTTGCCGTTGCCGTGCGTCGCATGGCCGAGGATCAGCAGTTCGCCCTGACAGGCTCGCGGCGCCTGCCGCGATGCCTGCATGGCACGACCGCCACTGCTGGACGCCAATACCACCCCGACGCCTACTATCTTCCCGAGGATTGTGACGGCGACGGCGCTATCGACCACATACTTGTCCACGCCCATGACGGGCTCGGCGCCGACGCGATCCGCATCCTTGCCCATTGCAGAGAGCTCTCGGTGGACGGACTCGGGAGCGTAGGGCTCGAGCCGGTCTGGATGGGCAGGGAAATGTCAGGCGGTCTATACGGACCCGCGCTGAACTGGGTGTCGATGAGCCCGGTGTTCGCCTCGCCGCGACTGCACCGTCTCGACATCGCTGGACGTGTCCTCGACGAGCTTGACCGTCAGCGCGAGGGCCGCCGGCGCCACGCGCCGCACCTGCCCCCGATCCCCGCGGTCGAGGTCCACTACGCGCCGTCCGGCCCGGTCCAATCCGGTCCACCGCTAACGGCCAACGATTTCATCAGTTCGCGTGAGGGCGGCGTGGCGCCGAGGCAGATCCCCCCGCCGGCCTTTGTGCGTCTGGTCTTCGAAGAGCCCTTCACAGGTCCGCTGGCGCTCGGCCATGAAGCCCATTTCGGCATGGGCCTATTCGTACCAATTGCATCTAGTTAATTGGATCGGCGTCGTGCGGGCTGTCACAGCCGCGTAGATGCCAAAAGGGACTTTGCGAGAGCCGGTTCGATTTCAGAATGAACGGTTAGGTTTGTTGAGCAACGGCCACGAGGGCGCTCCTGAAAGTCAACCAGGTCCTCGTGACCCGGCGTTCAAGACTTTGAAGCATCTACATCGGTAAATCGAGCAACGGGTCAAAAAAGAGACCGACTTGAGAGCAATGGCTTTTGATTCCGGGGCTGGAAATCTCAGCATAGACCCAGACAAACCGCCACCTATCGATACTCGTTTACAGGGCGTGACTTCTGCGGGACACTGTCCAGTCCGGTACTGATCGGTTGGGCAAATGGTGCAACGGGACGCCCTGCTAACTGATTGATATTTAGTCGTTTCTAGTTCGAGTTTCGTCTTTGTAATCAGTAGGTCGGGGGTTCGAATCCCTCAGCCGGCACCATATATTTCAATAGGTTAAAGAGTGTCGCGAGTGGCGCCTATTTCATTGGGGTACGCATAGGGTACGGGCCCACCCAATGTTGCTCAATTATACCGTTGGCAGATTTCGTACAGTCGCCGCACACTGTTCCGATCCTTAGCGAACTCGCAGGGCGCCTCAGATCCCTGCGCGAAATTCCGCCCGTTCACGCCGGCGCCCAACTCGCCACGCGCGAGCATCACGGGCGTACGTGCCGAGTCATCCGGCGACTGGGCGCCGCCAAAGCCAAGATTGCGGCTAAGCACCGAGCAAGGGTTACCTGGGTGGCAGGAGTTCACCGTAATCCCTGTGTCCACCAATTCCTCGGCCTGCATTACAGTGACCATGCGGTTGGCCTGCTTGGATTGACGGTATGCAGTGCGGTTGTCGAAGCGGCGGCGTTCGAATTCGAGATCGTCGAGGTCCAGATCTCCAGCATAGTAGCTGGCGACGTTTGCGACACGAGCGGGAGCTGACTCTGCAAGATGCGGTGCGAACGCCTGCGTAACCCACAAGTAGCCGAGCACATTGGTCGCAAAGGTAAGCTCGACGCCCTCCGGTTGCTTGTCGGGATGGTTCGATCATCGTCGTGGAGATCGAGGCTGGGCGATTGACACGAATTACAAGCGACGGCCGAAAGACGATCGTTGCAGAAACGGGCGGCGGCCCGAACGGTGCAGCCTTCGGCCCGGACGGACGACTCTACGTATGCAATAACGGCGGAATAGAGTTCATCGAACGGAACGGTCAGCTTCTGCCCCTGCCCGCAAAAGACGATGACCGGCGGACCGGATGGATCGACGCAGTGGATCCGGCAACCGGCAAGGTGGAAACCCTGTACCGGGAGTGCGATGGCCAACCGCCTAAGGCCCCGAACGACATCGTGTTCGACACGTCGGGTGGCTTCTGGTTCACGGATCACGGCAAGTTGCGCCACAGCTCGCGTGACCGCGGCGCAGTATGTTATGCCAGTGCCAACAGCGCATCGATTGGACGCGCAATTGCTCCAATGGATAGCCCCAACGGAATTGGCCTCTCGCCGGAGAGCTATGACCGAATTTGGGTGACAGAATCTGAGAGAGGCGGCGTATCGTGGCGGTTATCGAGACCAGCCATGAACTCCAAAGGAGCGATACGCCTATGTCGAACACTACAGTCATCCCGCTGCGCCAGCCAGATGCAATCGATGATCCTCTGACTGAGGTGCTGCGTGCCGGTGCCCGCGAGTTGCTGGCCAAGGCCGTCGAGGCCGAGGTCGAAGAGTTTCTAGCCGTCCACGCCGGCCTGCGGACTGCCGACGGCCACCGGCGCGTCGTGCGCCATGGTCACGGCCCTGAGCGTCAGGTGCAAACCGGCATCGGTCCGGTTGCAGTTCGCCGCGCCAAAGTTCGTGACCGCGGTGGCGACGAGACGGCTGGCGAACGCATTCGCTTCAGTTCGGCGATCCTGCCGAAGTGGGCGCGGCGTAGCGCATCTCTGGATGCCTTGTTGCCGGTCCTGTATTTGCGCGGCGTCTCGACCGGAGATTTTCAAGAGGCATTGTCAGCGCTACTCGGCCAAGAGGCACCGAACCTGTCACCGCCGGTCATCGCCCGGCTCAAGGCCGATTGGAAAGCTGATCTGACGCGCTGGCAGAGCCGCGATCTGTCGGCGCGCCGCTACGTCTACATCTGGGCGGACGGCATCCACATTCAGGCCCGCATGGAAGAGGACGCGCAATGCATTCTCGTGATCATCGGCGCGACACCGGAAGGCAAAAAGGAGCTGGTCGGTTTTCAGATCGGCTATCGCGAGAGCACGCAAAGCTGGCGCGAACTGCTTGTCGATTTGCAGGCGCGCGGGTTGACCATTGCCCCGAAACTGGCAACCGGCGACGGCGCATTGGGGTTCTGGAAAGCACTGGATGAAGTATTCCCCGGCACGCGGCATCAGCGTTGCTGGGTGCACAAGATCGCAAACGTGCTCAACAAGCTGCCAAAGTCGGTCCAGAAGCACGCGAAGGCTGATCTCGTGGAGATCTGGAACGCTCCGGACCGAGCCAGCGCGGAGACCGCCGTTGGCGTATTTGCCGAGAAATACCGGGCGAAGTATCAGCCGGCGGTCACCTGCTTGACGAAAGACCGCGAAGCCCTGCTCGCTTTCTTCGACTTTCCCGCCGAGCACTGGCAGCACCTGCGCACGACCAACCCGATCGAAAGTGTGTTTGCGACCGTGCGCCACCGAACCGTGCGCACCAAAGGCAGCCTCAGCCACGGCACCGCACTCGTGATGGTTTTCAAACTGGTGATGGCGGCGAGCAGGACGTGGCGCCGATTGAAAGGCAGAAACCACTTGCCCAAGATCATCGAGGGCGTCAAATTCACTGACGGTGTCGAAGCAACCGAGCCGACACGAAATGCCGCCTGATCAGACCATCACCCAAGTTGGGTCATAGCTCCTCGCCGGATGAGGATTGGCTTTACGTCGCGGAGACGAATTCTGGCCGATTGTGGGCGTTCGCGATTGAACAGCCTGGTGTGATCGCACGTGTCAGCGGGCCGGCACCTTGGGAGCGTGGGCGATTGCTGGCTAATCCGCCGGGCTACTGCCTGCTCGACTCGCTTGCGGTTGATGCTCGGGGCAACGTTTGCGTCGCGTCTATCCCTCACGCACTTCAGTGCGTCTCACCGGACCGCAAATCCGTGCAAAGGATGGAGATGCCGGATCTCATGCCCACTAATATATGTTTCGACGTGACCAGGAAGAACAAGGCTTACGTCACTCTATCCGCGAGCGGGCGGCTGATTGCCATGGATTGGCCAAGCGCTGGAGCGAAGTTGGCGTACGGCTAATGCTGTGCATAATTCGAGAGAGATGTTCTCACCGACCAGATGCATTCGGTATCAGCCGTTACGTGATGACGTTGCCTGACTTCGGATCAATGGGTACGAGCGAACTCAGGTTTATGATCTGTTCGAATAAGCATGCTGTGAATCGGCATGCAATTTTGACCCCTTTGCGGGGGTAATCGGCGTTCAATTTTGACCCCACCCCCACGGGCTCAACATCTCCGCTCGAAGTGATTCTGGAGCGGGGGCTTGTAGGGGGATGATCACGGTGGAGACGATCGGGCGAGTGCGCCATGACTTTCACGTCAAGGGCAAGAAGATCAAGGAGATCTCGCGGGAGCTTCGGCTGGCGCGGAACACGGTGCGTACAATTGTGCGCGGCGAGGAGACCGAACATCGCTATGAACGCAAAACACAGTCTCATCGCAAGCTCGGCGGTTTTGCCGATCAGCTCGATGGCCTGCTCGAAGAGAACGCGAAGAAAGCCAAGCGCGAACGCCTGACATACCTGCAGATGTTCGAAGAGTTGCGTCTGGCTGGCTACCAGGGCGGCTATGATGCGGTGCGCCGCTATGGCTGGCGCTGGCAAGAAGCCCACGGTGCCCGGCTGGCCGAGGCGTATGTGCCGCTGCACTTCGATCCCGGTGAGGCGTATCAGTTTGACTGGAGCCACGAGATCGTCGTGATCGCAGGTAGCGTGATGACCGTGAAGGTGGCGCACGTCAGGCTCTGCCACAGCCGCATGCCGTTGTTGCGTGCCTATCTGCGCGAAGCCCAGGAGATGGTTGTCATGCTGGAAGCATGCCTCCGGCATGACGCCCATGACCAGGCATTCCGGTTCTTCAAGGGCGCCTGCCGGCGCGGCATCTACGACAACATGAAGACCGCCGTCGATGCTGTGTTTGTCGGCAAGGAACGCCAGTTCAACCGCCGCTTCCAGCAGATGCTAAGCCACCATCTCGTCGAGGCGACGGCGTGCACACCGGCAGCGGGGTGGGAGAAGGGGCAGGTAGAGAATGTCGTGTCGGAGACGCGCTTCCAGCACGATGTCGGCGTGATGCGGCGTGCCATCTTCACACCAAGGCTCAAGTTCTCAAGCCTGGCCGAACTCAACGCTTATCTGATCGACCGGTGCATCGCCTGGGCCAAGGCACACGCGCATCCCGAGCACAAGGATCGTTCGATCTTCGAGATGTTCGAGGTCGAACGCGCGAGCCTCGTTCCATATGCCAGCCCGTTCGATGGCTTTCGCAGCGTAACGGCCGCGGTCTCCAAGACATGCCTCGTCACCTTCGACAAGAACAAGTACTCGGTGATGGCCAAGGCCGTTGGTCGGCCGGTTGATGTTTACGCTTACGCTGATCGCATCGTCATCAAGCAGGATGGCGAGATTGTCGGCGAACACGAGCGCTCGTTCGCCAAGGCGCAGACAATCTATAACCCCTGGCACTATGTCCCTGTTCTGGCAAAGAAACCCGGCGCATTGCGCAATGGCGCGCCGTTCAAGGGCTGGGTTCTGCCGGGCTCCCTTGGCCGTGTGCGCCGCCGCCTTGCCGGATCTGACGACGGCGACCGGCAGATGGTCCGGATCCTCACCGCTGTCCTGACCGACGGCATGGCAGCGGTTGAGGCGGCGTGCACGGAAGCGCTCGCGGCACAGGTGGTCAGCGCCGATGTGATCCTCAATGTGCTTTACCGCCAACAGCAACCGGAGCCACCGGCACCGGTCATGACGCCGGAGCGGTTGCAACTCGCATCACCACCGCTTGCCGATTGCGCGCGCTACGATGGCCTGATTGGCCAACCTCGCCTTGCGGCCGATCCCGTTTCCGCATTGGAGGTGGTGTGATGGAGCGCCATGAGATCCTCGAGTTGATGCGCACGTTGAGCCTCTCCGGCATGAGGGCGGCTTACGACGACATCGTCACCGCCGGCATCAAGCGGCGCCAGGGCGTCGAGAAGGTTCTGGCGGCCCTGCTCAAGGCCGAGATCGCCGCCAAGCAGGCGCGCTCGATCAATTACCAGATGACGATTGCCAAGCTGCCGCTGGCCAAGGAGCTTGCCGAACTCGATCTCGCCGAGACGCCGATCAACGCCGAGGCGATCGAGACGCTTGGCCAGGGCAGCTTCCTGGACGATCAGCGCAACGTCGTCCTGGTCGGCGGCACAGGCACCGGCAAGACGCACATCGCGATCGCCATCGCGCGCCAATGCATCCGGGCGGGCCGCAAGGCGCGCTTCTTCAACGTCGTCGACCTGGTCAATCGGCTCGAGACCGAAGTGAAGCTCGATCGCCAGGGCCGCACCGCCGACGCACTCAACCGCGTCGACCTCGTCATCCTCGACGAACTCGGCTACCTGCCGTTCGCGCAATCGGGCGGCCAACTGTTGTTCCACCTGATCAGCCGGCTTTACGAGCGCACCTCGATCATCGTGACGACCAACCTTGCATTCGCCGAATGGCCCAGTGTGTTCGGCGACGCCAAGATGACGACTGCGCTGCTCGACCGCCTCACGCATCACTGCGACATCATCGAGACCGGCAACGACAGCTGGCGCTTCAAGAACCGCTCCTGACGTGCGCCAGCCCGAGTCATGGCGCACTCGCCCAATCGTCTCCTCCGTGATCATGCCCCTACAAGCCCCCGCTTCAGAACCACTTCGGGCGGAAATGCTGAACCCGTGGGGGTGGGGTCAAAATTGAACGCCGATCCGGGGTCAATTTTCGGCGCCGATTGACAAGCATGCAGCCGAGAGCAGCGCCGTCCGCTGCTTGCAATCATATATGATGCTAGGGTTCCGAACCAATTCATCAGTAGCGAAACTGGATAGCTGAAATATTGAGACTCTATGGCTCTGTTCGGCTCCAATGTAGATTTCCCCGCTAACTCATGGCTCCAGCCAGGCAGTGGCGGGGCGTAAGTCGATCGCCGTCCCGCTCAATCATGCGGCGCCAGCCGAGATAACTCGGCAGATATTTCGAAGCGACGCCCTTGAAGCGCGCCATCCAGCCCTTAAAGCGGCTCTGGTAGGCGCTGACGTTCTGGGTGTGATAGCAGCCAATGGTCCGCTCACCTTGCGCAGCAACAAGCGCCATCTGGGTGATGCCGGTCTCGGCCGCGAACGCCTCGTAAGACTTGTTGCCGTCGGTGATGAGCACGGCGTCTTTAGCGACGACGGGCTTCAAGTGCGCGCCGATCGCCTCAGCGCTGAGGTCGGTGAGGATCGCATCGGTGGTCTCGCCATGGCGATCGCGGACGATCAGAATGGCATCGTGCTCGTCTGTGGAAAGTCCCGGTTTCTTGGCCTTGCCGCCACGTTTCCTGGGCGCTCGGCCGACCAATTTGCGCGAGCCCTTGGCCGACTTGAGAATGAATGTCTCGTCCGCCTCGACGATGCCGGTTACGGCGCCAGCCTTCTTGTCCTTGGCCGCCGCGAGGAAACGATGACGCCAGCGGAACGATGTCTCCAGATGAATGTCGGTGCGCGCTGCCGCCTTGCGTAGGCTGACACCGTCGACGAGTGCGCGGGCATAGTCGAGCCACTTCTCGCGCAGCCTGAGCCCTGCCAGCGGCGTGCCCGTCAGCGCGTTGAAGGTGCGCTCGCACGCCTTGCACATGTAGCGCTTGAGACCGGAGGCCGAGCCCCATGGCTTGAAGTCACTCGCACCGCAATGGCCGCAGGCCGGCGCCGCGGCGAACCGCGTCTCGATCAGAGCGACGACCTCCTCGTCCGAGCCCGTCGCCGTCAGCGCCTCGACCAGCGCCTCGCGCTGGACTTGGCTGAGATCCCCCAACTGCCCGACAAGTGCCTGAAAACCCTGAGCCTTCATGGTATCCTCGCTGGTGACGAACCGTCTGTCAGCTAGGTGTCACAACATTCAGGCAGAACAGAGCCGACTCTATGGATCTGCCCGCTCGCGCATTCCAAGTCCTGAACACAACCTTAGAAAAATCTGATTGGCTGGTTGGATCGACCTTCACGGTCGCCGATCTCAATGTCGCAAGCGCAATGTTCCGTGCACTTGATTTGTCCCAGTGGCCCGCAACCAAGGATTGGTTCGACCGCTGCTGGGCCCGTGCAGCTGCCCAGAAGGCAAGGGCTATGCGCGGTTAGCCGCCGCTTTCGCTTGCGGAGCGTGTTAAGACGGCAGTGCAGGGAGATCGAGTAACCGCTTGGCAAGCGGCGCAGCGATGACGATGCCATCGCGCTCGGCGGCGCTTCTGAGCTCAAAACGTCGCTCGCCCGGCAGCCGGGTTCCAGGTTGAGCGCTGATTGCATTGAGAAGATCATCGAGGCGGTCTGCAAATCGATTGGCAGAGAACGATGCCGGGTCGATCGCGATCAAGAACTGGCCAATGTGAGGCGGATCGCCTTTGCCATCGAAGAATGAACTCGCCTCATAACCAAACTGCGATGCTGTAAGCGCTGCTGCCAGGATCTCGACCATCAGGACAAGCTGCGCACCTTTGGCATCGCCCATCGGCAACATGGTGCCATCAAGGGCAGCTTGAGGATCGGTCGTGTTGTTACCATGCCGGTCAAGCGCCCAGCCTTTGGGGATCGTCTCACCGGTTTGCGCTGCTACATTGACTTTGCCGCGTGCAACCTTGGACAAGCTCATATCGATGACCAGTGGATGACCTGAGCGGCGCGGCGCCGCGAAAGCAAGGGGATTCGTCCCGAAGACGCCTTTGCTGCCGCCCCACGGGGCAATCGCAACTGGACCATTGCTGAAGCTGAGTGCAACCAAGCCTTGGTTGGCAAGCGTTTCGACGTGATGGCCGGCAACGCCTGAATGGTGTGAGTTGGCAATGGCGGCCGCAGCCACGCCGCTACTTGGTGCAAGTTCGCGCAAGTGTTTGACCGCAAGCTTAATCGCCGGATAGGCAAAACCACTCTTGGCATCAATGCGAAGTGACGCACGCGCAACTTGCTCGACGTCGGGCACGGCATGGCCATCTACTTTGCCACTTTGGGCCTGCGCAGCATATGAGGAGATGCGGGAGGCACCATGGCCCCTTTGTCCATCTGCCTCCGCGAGTGTCAGAGCATCGGCGACCGCCATCGCATTCGCTTCACTCGTATTGTGCGCGATGAGGATGCGGCGGGTGAGGCTGCGAAGCTCGTCAAAGGTCAGGCGCAGATCTTCCATCTCAGACCGAAGGCCCAAACCGGCTGACGGACAGTTGATCTTCCTGCAACACCTCACAGCGTGTCAGCTTACCTTGCGCGATTTTCATAGTTTCTTGCCATAACCTGTCCGCGGCAGTCTCGAGCGGTTCACTGTTGGAAATAATCGAGCTGACGTCCACATCAATGTTTTCCTTCATGGTGGCAGCTGTGCGTGGATTGCCGGTAATCTTGATGGTTGGCGCGATCGGTGCGCCAATGGCATTGCCACGTCCGGTCGAGAATATGATCATCTGCGAGCCACCACCAAGCAATCCCGTCATGGATTCGCATGCTGCCGACGGCGTGTTCATGATGACAAGCCCGCGCTTGATCGCTTGCTCGGAATAATCGACGACCTCAACGATTGGCCGAGAGCCACCTTTGGCGATTGCACCGAGAGACTTTTCCTCCAGCGTCGTGAGACCGCCTTTGATGTTGTCCGGCGTTGGATTGGTGCCGCGCATGTCGACACCGTTGCGCTTGGCCTCGTCTTCGAACCATTGCACCATATCCCTGATGCGCTGCGCATCTGCCGGGTCAACCGCGCGCTCAGCCAAAATGTGCTCTGCTCCCATGAACTCAGCAGGCTCTGACAAGACGACCGTGCCTCCACTATCGATGAAGCGATCGGCGAACAAGCCAACTGTCGGATTGGAGGCGATGCCTGATGTCGTATCAGAACCACCGCACTCAACCGCGATGGTAAGGTCTGCAAAATCACACGGCACTCTGGCCTGTTCGGAGGCAACTACGGTCAGTTCGGCGGCAACCCGCACGCCGGCCATGGTCAGCCCCATGGTGCTGCCTTCTTCCTGTAGACCGAGCACCTCAACCGGTTTGCAAGATGGGCGGATACGGTCGGCCAAAGCGTTCGCCGACGCCAGGCTGAGCCCAAGCACCAGCACGGCAGCAACGTTAGGATGTGATCCGATGCCGGCCAGAGTGCGGAGTGTCATTTCGAAATCGTGACCAATCTGGGTGCGCCCAAACGGCGTCGTGATCGGCTGGGCGTGGGCGACGATGTCAGCAATCCGGTTGGCGCAGGCGTTCGTGTTATCCATCGCCGAGATGACAGCAACAAGGTTGCGCACGCCGACACGGCCGTCAGGGCGTCGGTATCCCATGAACGTGCTCATGGCTTGTCCCCTCTCGCGCGTTTGCTCTCAACGTTATGTACGTGGACGTGTTCACCGGTAGTGATTGGTTGTGATGCAACGCCTATGACTTGGTCATACTTGAGCACTTCGCCACCTTCGACTATATCGACGATCGCAATCTTGTGGCCGAAGGGAATGTCGCCTTTGAGCTTCACGGATTTACGGCTGCCATCGATACTTACCTCAGCGACCTCCCCAGCAGCCAAGTCCTTGAGGCACGTTGCGACGTTGTCGCCGGGTTTCATTACGACGATTGTGTCCATTGCTTGTTCCTTGGGCCGAATGCCGAGACGTGGCCCTTTTCAGTCAGGGCACAGTCAATACGACGTTCAGGCATGCGAAGACGTGAGGCAAGTCCAGCAGACGCATTCATCACGATGACGAAGGTAATCGTGCTCTTTGGCGGCTAAGCTTCGTAGGAGTGTCTGCCGGATCGACGTTGAGCTGCTTGCGATGCCCGTCCAGCTGGATAGTATTGCCGGACGAAAAGGGCTCGAGGTCGCTCGTGACATGCGAGCGAAGAGATGGATTATCTACTGCCTTTGATGCATCAGACGCGGCTCCCCGCGCTTTCCTCACCCGACTTTCATCCACGCCCTCGCGATCTGCGAGATGCCGAGCGCTTCGACGACTCTGCGGCAGTATTCGCCTCCGGCCAAGTTACGTGGAAGCTTTGATCAAACGGACATTGTGATCAAATCTTCGACATCGCGAGTGAAACGTATGGGCTACCAATGCGTGTCGATCATTGATGAATTGTCCGCGATGGCAGCAACTCGGTCAGGCCTTGATAGTCTTGGCTTCTTCCAGGAAATGACGATTGACGGCGCTTTTCGGTCTGCTGGCCATCCTTTCATTGCACAGTGACAGCGCGATATTGCTTTTGCCTGCACGGATTGCTGCTTCGGTTAGCGTCCATTCCACAAGGTCGCGCTGTGCAATGCTGCCGCCCATGCGCCAGATATCGGCTCTGGCACCGAGCAGGCCGTCAACGGTAGCGCCATAGTCCTGCCCGGCGAAGTGAGCCATCGCTTCGGCGACTGGTATCGCCACGTCACGGTAGGCGGCAACGAGTTCCCCGCCCGCTGCGGCCGACCGCTTCATACCGGCAAGAACCGTCTCGTAGGCAGTGTTGTCGTCTGCGCCGAGCGCTGCCATCGCGGCGTGGATCTCATTGAACGGGCTCGACATGCCGCTGAGCTGTTGTTGCCAAAGCGCGAGCTGACGGTGCCACCGGTCGCCTCCAGCAACGCCGAGCGTTTCCAGCCGCCAGAGCAGTGCCGTTGCATTGCAGAGCTGCGTACCGATTGGGCGCATCGCAGCCAACATATCGTCATCGTAAATCGCCAGCGATTCATCGAACTGACCGAGTTCAATGTGAAAGAGCGCCTTGTGCCACCAGATATGAACGCGGTTGTTGCACTTGGCATCTGACCAAAAGGGGGCACGACCATTCATCCAGGCTATGCCCTCGTCAGGCCTGCCGGTCATTTCCAGAACATGCGATACGGTGTGGTGCGGCCAGTAACCATAAGGCTCAAGTTCGGCTGCGGCCCGCCCGACATCTTCTGCCCGCGCATAGTCGCCTGCTTCCTCCAAACCGAAGCCATAGAAGGACAGCATTGTCCCATAACCCGGCTCGTCCTTCGACCAAAAGGGCAACGCCCTGGCCGAGCGAGCAGCAGCACGATGGAAGCGACCAAGATAACCGTCAAGTCGCAGCGCGCATTGGTGGCCAGCAAGGTCGTGCGGATCATCCATAAGATGGCGGTCGAGTATGTTGACGGCCGACGGCCACTGGCCGTTGGCAGCGAGGCGTAACGCCGCGAGATGTTGCAATTCTCGGTCGGTCAGACTTTCAGCGGTGATGCCGGCAATGATTTCGCGTGCACGCTCAACTTGTACGCCGTCATTTGAAAGCGTAAGCAGCCAAGCCTGCATCAAGTCTGCCATGACGCAGTCGGGATCGGCATCGCGCGCTTGTTTCAGATATCCAGCTGCGTCGCCATAGTTGAGCGTAAATGCCCGCACGGCATCATCAATATATCTGATGGCTTCAGAGTTGGTCGTCGATAAGGCGCTTGTTTGCATCGTCCGGTCCATGCCCTCGGCTCCTTCTCTGATACGTGCTGCAATCAAATTGGCCGTTGGATTCTATCAGGTCTACCTGGCAAAGGCCCAATTGCTATCCGTCATGAACCTGCATAATCAAAAGATGTATGCCAACGTCAGATCATTCATCGATCGAATGACTAATCCGTCACCGTGACTGTCTCCTCTATCTGGATCGTCTGAAAGTGCAATGGCACAATGACCGACGCAGCTGGATTGACCGACTTTACTTCGTCAACGAACCGCATTGTGTGCGATAGTGCGGCATCCTGTGATGCGCCAAATGGCAGTCCCTGGTCATCCCAATGCGTGGCGATGACGATCGGAGGCTTGCCGATCGCCCTGAGCAGGCGTCCGGTATAGTCATGGATGTCGAGGCGGGGCGGGGCGGAAGCAATAACGGCAATATCCGGCCTCAGTCCGTGCATCTCGCGTTCAATGTAATTCATCGATCCAAACAGCAGGATCTCGCGGCCTGCAAAGCGCAGCAGATAGGCCAGTGTCCCACCTTCAACGTACTCATCCAGCGTTAGCGGTTCTTCTTGCAGCGGGATGGTTCCGAAATCACGATAGAGCTTGCAGGACAGCGGGGAGTGCAGGCTGGGTATGACCCTCAGTGACAGTTCTGGAAACTCGAGGTCTTCACCGCCTTTGACGACAATGGTCTTTTCTTCGGGCACACCTCCGTTTTGAGCAACGCTCGCCGTACTCTCCGTGCCGATGACAACGGCGCCGGTCTTCTTGGCAATGTAAGGCACGTCCATACTGTGATTGAAATGCGAGTGCGAAAGCAGAATGTATTCCGCTTGTGGGACACGCGCATCGACGGTCGCCCTGTCAATGGTCGGCGCCTCATTCATCTGCACAATGGCCCGTTCGTCCCCCGGCACCTCGGTTGCATCGTGCGGGCCGTATTTGCGCCCTTTGAATCGAATTCTCGATAGATAGGGGTCAAGCAGGACCGTCGTGCTGCCATCAGTGATGGACCATCCCGCAGCACCAAAGTGCGTCAGAGAAATAGGCGGGCGCTGGTTGATTGAAGAGTTCTCTGTCGCGCTCATGGCGCCTCCCATGTCCTCGTCTGAGTGAACGGATAAATGCTCAAGGAACCTTCCAGGTTCGCGCCGGCACAGTATACTCCATCGCCAACAGGTTCGGTGCCAACACCGTATCAAGAGCCACTGATTGGGAGGAGTCCATGGGAGAAGAGATCCAAATACGTTCGCGGGACGGCAAGTCCTTTGCAGCCTATCTCGCGCGTCCAAGTCAGACATTTGCACCGGGAATTGTCCTGCTGCCGGAGGTTTTCAATACCAATCCGCACATCCGGTCTGTTTGCGATGGCTACGCCGCTAACGGTTTCGCTGTGATTGCCCCGGACGTCTATTGGCGCCAGGAGCCCGGTGCCTACCTCGCCTACACGGATGAAGGACGCGCTAAGGCGCAGTCCCTGCGTGCAGAACTCGACACCGATCAGTTTGCCCGCGATCTGGAGGATACGGTCAGCGCACTGCGCACCAGAGACGATTGCACAGGCAAAGTTGGCGTCATGGGCTTCTGTCTTGGCGGCAAATTCACGTACCTCTCCAGCGTGCGCCACAATATTGATGCGGCGGTGAGCTATTACGGCGTGCAGATAGATGAGCATCTCGACGAAGCAGGACACCTGAACTGCCCACTGCTGATGCACTTTGCCGAAAACGATCCTCATGTTCCGCCTGAGACCCTCGAGGCAATCCGAGCGCAGTTCGCGAATGAGCAACGAGTGGAAATCCACGTTTATCCAGGGACGGAGCACGGTTTCAATCGCTATGGACATCCGCCGCACAATGAGAGTCAGGCAGCGATCGCCCGCGATCGAACGGTCGAGCACTTCAAGCGTCAACTAAGCCTGTAACGAGAGAGACCGAGCAAGTTCTGATGGAGAAGAGGCATGTCGCCTGTAGTAAAGACAATCGATGCCCGGGGTCTCAAACGAGCGTTGCACGATGGCGGCGAGATCGCGCTTCTCGATGCTCGCGAAGAGTTGGCGTTCGGTGAGCGCCATATCCTGATGGCATCCTGTATGCCGTTGGGGCGCATCGAAGTTCTAGCTGCTGACATGGTGCCGAGGCGGCAGGCTCGAGTCGTTTGGTGTGACGACGGAGAAGGGCTCGCGGAAAAGGCGGCAAGCCGCATGGTCGAGCTTGGTTACGGCGATGTCTCTGTTTTGGATGGCGGCATCGCGGGCTGGGAGGCTGCCGGATATCGCATCTACAGTGGCGTGCATGTTCCGAGCAAGGCGTTTGCCGAGGTGGTCGAGCATGATCTTGAAACACCATGGATCACAGCCCCCGAACTCAAGGATTTAATCGACACCAATCAGGATATTGCGGTGTTCGACAGCCGTTCGTTCGAAGAGTACCACACCAATTCTATCCCAACGGCTGTCAGTGTTCCGGGTGCCGAACTGGTCTACCGCATCAAGGATCTCGTACCCTCTCCGGATACGACGATTATCGTCAACTGCGGCGGGCGCACCCGCAGCATTATTGGCGCGCAGTCTTTGATCAATGCCGGTGTTCCAAACAAGGTTGTCTCGTTGAAGGACGGCACGATGGCCTGGCATCTTTCAGGTTTCGACGTGGTGCAAGGCGCCAATCTCGGTCCGCCGGAGGTCTCAGAGACTGGCGCCGGTTCTGCCACTGCCGCAGTCGACAAAATTGCGAAGCGTTTTGGTATCCCGCGTATCGATGCCGGGACGATGTCCCAGTGGCGCGCAGAAAGCGCAAACAGATCACTCTACGTGCTGGATGTTCGGGCGCCCGAGGAATACCGCTCACGCCACGTCAAGGGTATTCGCTCGGCGCCAGGTGGGCAGTTGGTCCAGGAAACGGATAACTACCTTGCAACGTGGGGCGCACGCGTTGTTCTCGCAGATACGGACGGTGTTCGCAGCGTCATGACCGCATCATGGCTGAAACAGATGGGCTGGGAAGATGTTGCCGTGGTCAGGTTAGAAGATCTGGACGGTGAACGCGTGGCAGGGCCTCACGCACCACTTGCCTTGGGGCTCGACAAAGCGACATCCGGTATGATTTCCGAGGGCGATCTCAAGTCGGCGCTAGATGATGGCACAGCAGTGCTGATCGATCTTGAATACTCGAAGCAGTACCGCAATGGCCACATCCCCGGTGCGTGGTTTGCCACGCCGGGGCGCCTAGCCGCTGCGCTCGCCAGCATACCGGCGGCCGATAGTGTCGTTCTTACGTCGCCGAATGGAGATCTTGCGCGCATTGCAGCGTCGAAATTGTCGGCCGCTACTGGCAAATCAATCCTGGCGTTGGCAGGCGGGACCGAGGCCTGGATAGCGGCGGGCCATCCGCTGGAAACTGGAAATGGACAGATTGCCGATACGCTCGATGACGTCTGGTTGCCGGCGCGCGAACGCGGCGGAGACCGGGAAAGCGCCATGCGCGCCTATCTCGCCTGGGAGATTGATCTCGTGAATCAGATGGCAAGCGACGACGACCAACGCTTTAACGTCGTCAAGCCATAGGGTGCAGCCGTTCGTGGCCAATTCATCAGATGATTGCACCATGACGCGATTGACAAGTCGGCAGTTTCGGCCATGCTCGCCCTTAGCAGGCTTGTGCGATTCAACGCTGGTTGTGTAGTGCGTGATGGTTCGCTGCGAGCCGGGATTGACAGCTGACGAGGGCCCTCGATGGAACACGTACGCTACATCGACAGAACCCGCGAAGACTATCTTCGCCAGGGCTATGAAAAGGCTTACCAATGGGCGCATTTCGATGACGTGCCCTTTACGCCACTTAGCAAGCCATTGTCGGAATGCCGAGTTGGCCTGATTGGCACGAGCGAAGTTGCGGTAAAGTTCGATCCGGAAAACGAGGACGACCCGATCAGCGAGGAAGATTTCCGCGGCGTTTACCAGATCCCAGCGAACGTGCCCACGGAAAGGTTCTACAGCCGCACAAAGTCTTTCGACCGCAACGCAACACATCTTGATGATGTGAACGCCTACTACCCGGTCGACCGTCTGCGCGAAGCCGTCAGCGATGGCCGGATCGGTTCGATGCCTGACTGGTTCTACGGTGCCTACAACAACTACAGTCAGCGCAAGGTGATGGAGCAGGAGGCTCCCAAGGCGCTTAACTTTGCCCGGCGCGATGAACTTGACGCCATGATCATGGTGCCTGTCTGACCGGTCTGCCATCAGACCGTGAGTCTGATCAGCAGGCATCTTGAAGCAAATGGCATCCCAACTGTTGTGATCGGCGCCGCCAGGGACATTGTCGAACACTGCGGTGTCGCCCGCTTCGCGTTCGTCGATTTTCCGCTTGGCAGTCCGTGCGGAGAACCATGGAACGTCGAGCAGCAGCGCCACATTTTCCAGGTCGCTCTCGATCTTCTGGAAACCGCCGAAAGACCACGCACAACCGTTCAGCCTGACTACCAGTGGAGCAAGGGCGAAGAATGGAAACGCCTCGTGTTCACGGAAGCGCAGCCGTGGCAGGACGAGAAGACCAAAGCCGAATGGCTGGCCCGCAAGGAGGCCTACCGCCAGCTCAAGGCGGAAGGTAAGGTCTGAGGCTGGAACCCGCCGTGCCGGTCTCCTTCGTTTTTGGGATTGGCCGTGGGTAAGCTTCGCTGCGCCGCAAAGATATATCGAATGAGGTATCGCATGGCGACGGAAGATCGTGACATCGTGGTCTACACATCGCCGTTCTGCGCGCCTTGTGAACAACTAAAACGCTTTCTGACGTCGCACGGTGTCGCTTATCGGGTCCGCGACCTGATGATGGATGAAGATGCGCAGGATCGGCTCGATGAGGCGCGCATTCGCTCGACGCCGGCCCTGGAAGTCGATGGCCAGTTCTATGCCGGCAACGCCCTGACCCAGGACAAGGTGCGGGAACTATTGAACATCTGAGCGATTGTTGACAATCGGGCGAGCGTTAGATGGCACCGTTGCTCTTCAACTGTGTGATCTCAACAGCCGATAATCCAAGCCATTCTACAAGCACTGCTTCTGTATGCTCACCGAGCAATGGTGCAGCCTCGAGTTCCACTTTGTGACCCGACATCTGTACCGGCCAAGCCAACATTCTGGTTCTCCCCAAAGTCGGATGATCAATCCATTGAAAGATGCCGCGCTTCTCGAAGTCGGGATTCTCGGAAAGCTCTTTGTAATCAAACACAGCGCCCGCCGGTACGCCGGCTCCGCCCAAGATTTCCATCGCTTCGGATTTGGAACGCTGGCGGGTCCAAGGAACGATAAGGCGATCGATCTCAGCCTTGTGGAGGAAGCGGTCCGAGGCAGTCTCGAAGCGCGCGTCGTCTACCAGCCCGGGATGCCCGATCAGTTCCAAGAGACGGTGCCATTGCCGGTTGTTGGCGCGGTTGACGTAGATATAGACGAAGTCGTTGGCGCCGCCAGGATGGCAGGGGAAGAGACCCATCGGCGCATTTCCACCGGTGATGATGCCTTCTGCTGAGCGTGCCGGCGCCTGCCCTGTCGCCATGAAATCGGACAAGGGAAACCGGGCATACTGCAGCATGGCATCCTGCATGGCTACAGTAAGATGCTGGCCTTCACCGGTCGCCTGTTTCTGATAGAGCGCGCCAAGGATGGAGATGGCCATGAGCATACCCGTGCCGGTATCAGCAAAGTTAGGGCCCGGCTTGACCGGCTTGCCGTCGGCCTCACCGGTGACCGACATGATCCCACTTGTCGCCTGGCCGATCATGTCGAATGCCAGGAAATCCTGGTATGGGCTTCCTGCTGCAAAGCCTTTGAGCTGGGCGTATATAATCGCCGGATTGACGTCGCGGAGCTCTTCGTAACTGAGGCCGAGACCTTCGATGACGCCAGGGCCGAAGTTTTCTATGACCACATCCGCCTTGCGCGCCAGGTCCTTGATCAGATCAATCCCGCGCTCGGATTTGAGATTGCAGGTCATACTCTTCTTGTTGGAATTGAAGAGCACAAAGAAGTGCGAATCCGTCTTGCCATCGACAGAACCCAGTCTGCGTAGTTGATCGCCACCTGCGGGGTTCTCGATCTTGACGACTTCAGCACCCATCCAGGCGAGAACCTCGGTGCAGGCGGGACCTGCCTCAAACTGAGAAAGATCAAGCACGCGCACGCCACTTAAGGCAGCAGAATTCGTCCCCATTGAAGCCTCGCAGAAAACAAGCTCTCAGCAATTATTCTACCGATATAGCCAAGCGGTGCTGCCGCGGGATAATCCGAGAGAAGATATTGGACGGAACTGTCATCTTACGGTGACACGCCGGCTCTTGCGCGCGGGCCAAGACCGATCTTCAGGCGGTCTTCGGCGAGGGCGATGTACTCGCAAAGTATGGGTCGCGTCTCTCTCGGATCGATGATCTCTTCGACGGCCAGGGCTTCAGCAGTTCGAAACGGCGACGAATAGGCCCTGAGTTCCGCTTCCAGCTCCTCCTCCCGTCTCTTGGGATCATCGGCCGCTTCAATCTCACGCCGGTAAGCCGCTGCAACGCCGCCTTCAACTGGGAGCGAGCCCCACTCGCCACTCGGCCACGCCAGCTTCAAGTCGATGTCATTCTTGTTGCACGTCGCCATCCCTGCCATGCCGTAACACTTGCGGATGACGAGGGTGACGGTCGGGATCTTGAGCTGACCGGCAATGTAGACAGCGCGCATGCCTTCACGCAGCGTTCCGGCCTCCTCCGCCTTGAGACCGACCATGAAACCCGGCACATCAACGAGAAAGACGATCGGAATATGGAAGGTATCGCAGAGTTCCATGAAGTGGATCTGCTTGCGTGCGGCATCGGCATCCATCGCACCGGCGTAAAACTTTGGATTATTGGCGATAATACCGACGGGACGGCCACCAAGGCGCGCGAGCATGATGATGACGGCACGGCCGAACGTTGGGCGGATTTCGAACGACGACGACTTGTCCACGATCATCGTCGCAAGCTTCCTCATGTCATAGGGATGTCTGCGGTTCTCCGGCACGATCCCAAGAAGTGCTTCATCGCAGCGGTCGACGGGATCGTCAGAGGCAACAACCGGCGGCAACTGCCATACGTTCTGCGGCATGTAACTCAGGAACCGCTTGACCTGGTTCAACGCATCCTCTTCCGTTTCGACAACGTTATGGATGGAGCCGGCCTTCGTCACAGCAACAGCCGGACCTCCCAGATCTTCCTTCGTGATGTCCTGGCCAAGCGAACGTTTCACGACCGGCGGACCGGCCGCAAAGATCTGGCTCGTGCCCTGAACCATGACCGAAAAATGTGAGAGGATCGCCCGACCTGCCGGACCGCCCGCCGCTGTGCCGAGCACTGCCGATGCAACGGGCACCTCACCCAGTAGTTCGACCGAACGCTCAAATCCATCGATCCCAGGGAACGTCACGAACCCGCGCCTTTTGGCGGAAGTAACACTGCCCCCGGCGCCATCGATGAGATTGACCAATGGCATCTTGTAGTGGTGCGCGAGGTCCTCGATGTAACCGCCTTGCCCGCCCTTGCGCCGCTGGGCGCCAAAACTGGTGCCGCCGCGCACCGTAAAATCCTCGCCGCCGATCGCCACTGGCCGTCCATTGATCCGCGCCGTGCCGGCAACGTACGTTGCTGGCGTCAGTTTTCTGAGTTTCAGATTTTCATCATATTCGCCAGTTCCCGCCAACGAACCGATTTCGCGAAAACTGTTCGGGTCTGCGATGCGGTCAATACGTTCGCGCACCGTCAGTCGGCCGGCCTGATGCTGGCGCGCGACGTTGTCGGGGCCACCCATTTCCTTGGTGAACGCGCGCCGGCGACCAAGTTCCTCGATCTGCGCGGACCAATAATCCTTTTCTTCTTCTTTCGCTCGATCTGTCACGGTCACTCGTCCTGTGTCCAAGGTTTAAATTACTCAATCCGCGCTGCCCGGCAGGTCTGGACCCGCGATGACATCTTCCTGTGATAGCGCGTCGATTTCTTCGATCGATAAACCCAGTTCGTGCTGTAGGACATCGCGTGTGTCAGCACCTGTCTCACGGCCCGGCCACCGGATGGCACCTGGCGACCGAGAAAGTTTCGGGACGACCCCAGCAAGAGTAACCGGACCGAGTTCGGCATCCTTGACGTCGACCAGCATGTCGCGCGCACGGTAGTGCGGATCGGCAAAAATGTCGCTGACCTTAAAGATGCGAGATGCGGGGACCTTGGCTTCTTCCAAAATCTTCTCAATGTCAGCGAGATCTTGTGTACTTGTCCATGCTGCAACCGCATCATCACATGCGGTCATGTTCTCGGCGCGCGCCACACCGGCCGCAAACAGAGGATCGCCGATCATATCTGACCGGCCAATGGCTTTTGCCAGACGCCGAAATACGGCATCTGACGCGGCGGTGATCAGAACATAATTGCCGTCCCCCGTTGGATAGATCGAATTGGGTGCATTGCCTGGCAGCTGGGAACCTGCGCGCTCAGCGACCACGCCAAGCTGCTGAAATGCGGGAATGTGCGGTTCCATGAAGCTGAAGGAACCTTCATAGAGGGCGGTATCCACGACTTGGCCTCTGCCTGTTGCGTGGCGTTGCAGGATCGCCATGACCGCGCCGAATGCGGCGTAGAGACCTGCGATATAATCGGTGAGCGGCGTTGCTGCCCGTGGTGGCGGCCGATCGGGTTCACCGGTGATTTCGCGAAGACCGCTCACGGCCTCACAAACGACACCATAACCTCCGCGTCGGCTGTAGGGACCGTCCTGCCCGAACCCGCTGATCCGCACCATGACGAGACCGGGATTGTTCTTGCTCAACGTTTCGTAGCCAAGTCCCCAACCTTCCAGCGTACCGGGTCGAAAGTTCTCGACCACGATGTCGGCGCGCTCGCAAAGTTGGCGTGCAAGGTCGCGTCCCTTATCCGTGCGCAAGTCAAGAGACACGATCCTCTTGCCGCGCTGAATAGAGGCATTGTATAGCGAGCGCCCTTTGTGACGATGACCGAGACTGCGCACGGCATCGCCTTCTGCCTGTTCGATCTTGATGACATCGCAACCAAAATCGGCCAGCAAGCGCGCGCAAAAAGGCCCAGCAACGGTAGAGCCGAGTTCGACGGCGCGATATCCGGCTAAAGGACCAGACGGTTCAGTTTGCGGCTTGGCCATTGCCGATCCCGTAATTGCGTAAGAACCGTGCGATGTTGGACAGGCAAGCGCATTACTGTCCAGACCGTCGCTGTTTTTCCACCATCTTGATCCTATGGGAGATCACGCAGAGATTAGGCAGGATCAGTGCTACATTCCTGCGGACCGAAGAACGGTCACGGAAGGCACCAAAGAACCATCTCTCGAATCGCGTGCATGCAGTGGAAGGTGGATCCGTTAGGGCGGCGCAAAGCTGGTACGGGTCTGTAATGCTGTCGCGCTACCACGAATGGATGCAGCCTCCTTGAATTCCTGCCATAGGCCGGCACTGTGTTGATGGCGACAGGCATTGGTGTATGACGTTTGACTTCATCCCATTTGCGAACCTGGCAGCTTCAGGTGCTTCACACACAGCCAATCGACGCCGATTGAAAGGCAGAAATCACTTGCCCAAGATCATCGAGGGCGTCAAATTCACAGACGGTGTCGAAGCAACCGAGCCGACACGAAATGCCGCCTGATCAGACCATCACCCAAGTTGGGTCATAGCTCTCCATATTGTACCGCACGATGCAATGCGTCGGCTTTCTGACTGGAGGGGTCTTCGAGGAAATGAGTTCTGTTGCAATGCTCGGTTACCGACCGCGCGCCTCTCCTGTGCATCCTGCAGCGAATTCAGCCGCATTGGTCACGAAGCCGACATTCCCATGGCCGGCAACCAAGGAACTGATCCCAACGTCGTTGACGTCTGCTTTGTTGGGTGCTTCGGTTGTGCCGAGAATACAACATTGAGATCTCATAGCTCGTTGCCCTCCGCCGATAGCCTTGATGGGCCCACCTGACCACGCGCTTGCCGTTCCTCACCGTTGCGAACATTCGGGCCCGGCGACCCACCGCGTTGCTCCAGGAAAAAAACGTTCCAGATATCAGCTCAGTCCCACTGGAAGGCCGTCAAATCTTCAGCCTTGATTGATATTCGTGCTCATCAAGTAGTCGTCCACTTCCTGCGCCAGATCTCGCAGTTCGACATGATCCTCCCGCGCAAAAAGGTCGGCCAACCAGGAATGCTCAATTGGATCCTTTGCGTGGTCGATAATGACCGAGTGCACACAGACACCGGCCTTCATCACCTCAATTCTCATGGTGGCATCTTGCAGCTTGACTAACACTTCAATATCCGTCCCATCCAATTGAACTGACTTCTGAACTGACTTCTCGACATTCCTGGTGTTCTTCTCAACCATGGATTACCTCCACTTTGCGCCGCGATGCCTTCCTTCAGTGTTATCACGCAGTCATTTGCGCAGTCAGAGTCTGTAGCGCATTCACCGAGAATGCCTACTGAAGATCTGACGTACCACGGACGTTAGGATGGGGCCCCCTCGATCGACTATGCGAGCTTCGTAGAGCCAGCCACTGTCACGGATGCCTTCGATCATGATAGCGTCGCCCTCATGGTCGCTGAGGTCAAGTTCACCTGACTCGACAGCGCGTGCTTCCTGGCGCTTGATCGTCGTCAGCCGAAGGCCTGCCGACTTGCGATCCGCAGGATGAAGCGCAACGAACCTGCCATTTTCAACGACGCCAAGGATGCGCTCGACATCCGTTCGCGTATCGGTCGTGCCGCCTGCATCTGCTGCTGGAATAGCAGCCATCACGGCCAGACAGAAACAAATGATAGTACACGCACGCGCAATCATCATTCTCTCTTTGGCTACGAGCCACGGTCGAAGTCGCATCGTAGGCCGTTGCTCGGCACCGACCTTGATCTGTCGCAAAGAGGTAGGAGTTCATTGCCAGCAAGTGCCATCAGCTTGCAGCTTGTCGTGTTGATTTGCAGTTCAAGCATTTCTGTGGCCAACGACCGCTTGTTTTGCATAGTCTGCCGTCAGGCCCTGTGGTGTGGTGAAACGGATTTCCGATACGGCATTGTGTGAGGCAATGGCACCATGAACGATATAGACCATCAGTTCGACGTCGTGGTCGTTGGCACAGGTGCTGCCGGTCTGGCCGCCGCGCTTGCAGCCAAGGCGCACGGCGCCAACGTACTGGTCGTTGAAAAGGCGCCCGTGGTCGGCGGCACCACGGCGATGTCCGGCGGATGCATCTGGGCGCCGCGCCACCACTACGGCGTCAAGCTTGGTGTCAGCGACAGCCGCGAGGCCGTTCTCGAGTATATCAGGGCGGTCGCTCCCGATGGTTGGCACAACCGGGAAGAGCCACTGTGGACAGCGTTTGTCGACCACGTGCCGGAAATGCTGAAATTCCTCGAAGCCGAGACCCCGCTGAAGTTCGAGCCAAATCGCGATCCCGACCCGTATGCCGAATTGCCCGGCGGCCTGCCGTTCGGGCGAAACGTTTCGGCAAGGCCAATCCGCATCGGCATCCTCGGCGAATGGCGCGACAAGGTACGCGATCCGACCTTCGATCTGAGACTGAGCTATGGCGAGATGATCGATAATCATTTCTTCGCCAACCCCAAGAATTGGGTGGCGCGCTTTCTGCCACGCATTGCCTGGCGCAAGCTCATGAACATGCGGACGCGCGGCCAGGCCCTTTCAATCGGCCTGCTGAAAAGCTGCCTCGACAAGGGAATTGCCATCTGGCTCAACACGCCCGCCACGCGCCTTATCGCGGCGGACGGCAAGGTCACCGGCATTGAAGTCGAACGCAAGGGCCAAGCCACTATCCTTGCGGCAACAAAGGGCGTCATCCTGGCAAGCGGCGGCTTCGAGTGGAACCGTGAGATGATGGCCAGGTACTTTCCCGGTCCCGTCGAGTGGACCGCCACCCCGTCAACCAACACGGGCGATGGCCAACGCATGGCCGAGGACATCGGTGCCCAACTCGATCACATGGACCAGGCCTTGATCATGGGCACAACGCCCGTCACATACGAAGGCCGTTTGCAAGGCCAGCCCGCCGCCGATTACTTTCTGCCGCACTCAATGATCGTGAACTGCCACGGTAGGCGATTTGTCAACGAGAAGCAGATGAACGTCGGCCTTGCATTCGCCGAGAAAGACCCGGCGACCGGCGAGCCGACCCATCTCCCCGCGTGGCGCATTTACGACGCCGAGTTCGCGCGCAAATACCCACACGCTTTGCCAAAGAAATCGGTGCCGAACAATCATTTTCAGGCTGACACGCTGGAAGAGTTGGCTGATCTGATCGGCGTTGATGCCGCCGGTCTGAAAGAGACCGCAAAGCGCTTCAGCGCGTTTGCACGCGCGGGAATCGACGAGGACTTCGGCCGTGGCGCCTCAGTGTGGGATCTAAACCGCGGTGGCGATCCAGCGCATCAGCCGAACCCGACGCTCGGGACGATCGAGCAGCCGCCGTTTTACGCCATGCCATTCAAGGCAAGCTTTCTTGGCACCAAGGGCGGGCCGCGCACCAATGAGCGTGCCGAGGTGCTGGACGGCAACGACAACGTCATCGCGGGTCTTTATGCCGCCGGCAACGTGATGGCGAACTCGTTCGGCTCCAAGGGCGTCGGGGCTGGCACAACACTCGGGCCCTGTCTGACGTGGGGCTACATCGCTGGCATGAACGCCGCCAAGTAGGAACTTGCGGAGAGTGCGGGACCGTATTCGACATCCCGCTTGCCATTACCGCGAAGCAACGTTGCCGCAGAACGATTGCCGCAATTCCAGCAGACAAGGACCAAGGCGACACGTGCAACATTGCCCTGCAAGAGCCAGCGACCTATCAATGCGTTCAGTCAATGCGGGCCAGTTGACGTGCTGCGATCATGCGCTTGCATCCGGCTTTTCGCCAGGCCTCTGGATGCTGCGACCTCAGCAAGCGCTGCGTTTAGACCTCGTGTTTGATTGACGGCTGATAACGCCCGCCAGCTGACTCAGTAATGCCGCAAATGAGCCCCCGTGCCATCCGGCCACGAGATAAGGGGCTGAGAACCGTTTAGGCTTTGACTGATTGCTGCGGTTGTTGACCTCCATCAAATCATCAACGGATTAGCGACATCACTATCCGCCAATGCAGTTACACGGAGAGCAAGATGCGATCTCGATCACCCTTCTTGGCGGCAGCAATTGGAATGGCGCTGGCCATGGCATTTTTTCACGACAGTGCGCTGGCAGCGCCGAAGGGCTGGAAGTGCAGCTACGCCGTCACGCCAATCGTCGGTCCATTCTTCGATGACAGCGGACCCTACTACTTTGCTTGCTACGGGAGGAGCCTCAGGGAAACTCGCGCGCGTGCGCGTGCAGACTGCCGTCGACGTTCTTCGTGTGAAACGGGCGCATGTATCCCGCTTGATTTCACTCCGAGCAGGTATTGCGAGCGCGACTAAGCTTCAACGAAGAGTCCGGATGTGAATGGTTCCTGGCCGCATCGCAGATCTTGGGCCAATGCGAAGGCGACTATTCTTCGACCAATTCCTCAAGGGGTGCGGTGGATGGCATCGGGTTATTCGGCACGAAGACGGCCTCAGCAACCATAGGTGCATCGGTGGACAGGCTCGCTGTCTTGACTTCGCGATAGCCGAAATACAAACCGCTCGAAACAATGAGCACCATGCCGACAATCGTTGATTGATGGGGAACTTCGCCCCACAAGACATAGGCCAGGACTGCCGCTGCCGGCAGATAGACATAGTCAAACGGAGCAACAAGGCTGGCATTTGCGACCTGGTAGGCCCTCGACAAGAACAAGTATCCTGCCATTCCTACGAGTCCAAGCGGTAGCAGCAATTGAAACTCGTTCCAGGTTGGCAGGAACCATTGCCAACGCAAATGCGGTAGCTTTTCGCCAAGCCCGAAGTAGACATCGAGAAGCCCGCCGAAGGGAACAACAAGAAGGCCACCAAAGGCGATCGTGTAGAGGCTCATGGTGAGCGTCGATTCGCGTTCTCCGATCTGCCTTGCGATGATCTGCGATACCGCATAGCTGATCGCGCAAAGCAAGGGCAGAACGGCAATCGGCTTGAATTCACCGCTCGCCGGGTTCATGGCGATGATGACACCCAGAAAACCGAGGCCCAATGCAGCCACCCGGTGCGGCCCGACTTTCTCGCCCAGTAGAATGACGGCCAACAAGGCCGTGAACAGAGGTGCCGAGAAGAATATCGTCGAGACTTCTGCGAGCCCCATAAACGGGAACGCGGCATAGAACAGCGTAAAACCTGTCACGAATAAAAACGCTCGGACAAAATGAAGTGGCCAGAAAGGCGTTAACAGCTTATGCGGCCCTGCGAGAATCAGAATCACCGGCGTGAGGACCAGCACCGTTATGATGGCCCTCGCTGCAAACAGAATCCAAATCGAATATTGGCCCAGCAAGTTCTTCATCAGCACATCCTGGCCAACAAAGAACAGCATTCCAATGATGACACAAGTGATGCCTTCGGCCGTGCGCGATGCTGCGCCGGCTGGCATTGCCTGCACCGCTATAGACATGAGTTGCCCGAACCAATTTTCAGTGACAAAGGCGCAGTACTTGCGCTGATAGCAACTATGCCGATCCAACAAAGATCGGTCTCGCTATAATCCGACGCGTTCGTCGTTCGCTGGATAATTCGCAAAATTTATCCAGAACCGATGTGCTATTTACCGTTGTGCAATGGGCTGATCTCGCCCGACGGCGATATGCTTGACGATCGTTGATTTGTTGGTTGCCCGTTGCCTCATGACTACTGGCCTCCCGCGAGGGAACTCTCATAAAAATAGCCAGCGGAACGGCCAGGGCAGCGACAATACCAATCAGGAAGAATGCGGCCCGCCAGTTGAACGCTTCAGTGGCGACTGCATCCAAATCCCCGTGTGGCTCCGATGTGTCTATTCAGCAGATCACGCATTGCCATAGCCGCGGGGCAATGACCGCTTGTTTGCATCCTCTGCCATCATCCTGCCGGTCGATGTTGCACCTGTTCTGAACCGGATAGGTAACAAAGCGGGCGTCAGCACTTAGCAGTGATGATCGTATCACGAGCGCCACCAGTGAACCGAACGCGAGCCCAGCGCCAATGGCGCAAAGTCCACCAAGCAGACTTGGCGCCACTGCACGCTTTGCCCGTCCGACAGTGCTCCCGGGCCGCGAACCGGGATCATAGAGCTGATCATCGAAGCAGATTGCGTCGTGGGCGTTCGCGCGTGGCGCGGGGAGCACCCGTGATCTGAACGTATGGCCCACGGATCGACGCTTCGTCCAGAGGGTGTGTGAAAAGATAGCTAGCCTGCCGCCCATGATAGGCTTGTCCCATTGATTCTCTGCGGGGGCGGGTCATGAAGCGTTTCATCGAGGGTGCTGATCGCGATCAGTCGACGCTGTTTCCAGAGCGGTTGGATGACTATGTCAGCGAAGACAATCCGGTTCGCGCGATTGATGCCTTTATAGACGCGTTGGATTTGGCCGCACTTGGCTTTGATGTTGTGCCGGAGGCCACGGGCCGGCCGGGCTATCATCCGGCGACGATGCTCAAGATCTATGTCTATGGTTATCTCAATCAGGTCCAATCTTCGCGTCGCCTGGAACGTGAGTGCGGCCGCAATGTCGAACTGATCTGGCTGACGGGATCACTCAAGCCTGACTTCAAGACCATTGCCGATTTCCGCAGGGACAACGGGCCTGCCATCCGCAACGTATGCCGGCAGTTTGTTGCGCTGTGCCGCGACATCAATCTGTTCAACAACGACAGCGTTGCCATCGACGGCAGCAAGTTCAAGGCAGTGAACGCCAAGGCCAAGAATTTCACGCGCGAGAAACTGCGCAAGCGCTTCAAGGAGATTGATGAGCGCATCCAGCGCTACTTGTCGGAACTCGATCGCGCCGACGACGTGCACTCTGCAACCGGCATGCCGGTCAGCGACGCGCAGATCAAGCGTGTCGTCGACAAGATTGCATGGCTCAAGAAGGAAGCTGACAAGCTGACTGAGATCCAGGCCGAGATGGACCGCACCGGCGCCAACCAGATCTCGGAGACGGATCCCGATGCACGCTCCATGGCGATCACGAGCCGGCATCCCCGTGTCGTTGGTTACAATGTGCAAAGCGCGGTCGAGACCGAGCATCACCTGATCGTTGCCCACGAGGTCACCAACATCGGGACCGACCGCAACGCACTTTCAAACATGGCAAATCAGGCGCGTGACGCACTCGGTGTCGAGACGCTCGATGCCGTTGCCGACAAGGGTTACTACAAAGGCGAGGAGATCGTTGCCTGTGAAGACGACGGCATCACAGTGACATTGCCAAAGGTGGCAACGTCAAATGCAAAAGCGCGTGGGCGTTTCGATCGCAGCGCCTTCATCTATGACGCCGAAAAGGACGAATATGTTTGTCCGGCGGGTCAGCATCTCACACCGCGCATGACGCGACATGAGGATGGCAAGGTTCTTCATCGCTATTGGACAACTGCCTGTGAGACATGCCCGGTCAAGCACCACTGCACACCGAGCAAGGAGCGCCGTATATCACGGTGGGAACGCGAAGATGTTCTGGATCGTGTCCAACAGCGTCTTGAAGACAATCCTGATAAGATGTCTATGCGCCGGCAGACCGTTGAGCATCCCTTCGGCACGATCAAAGCCTGGATGGGTGCAACGCACTTCAAGATGCGCACGCTGAGACACGTTGCCACCGAGATGGCGCTGCACGTCCTCGCCTACAACATGAAGCGGGTGATCACGATTATCGGCGCACCGGAGTTGATGAAGGCCATTGCGGCCTTCTTGTCGTGGTTCGCGGCGATCATCGCAGCAAAGAATGCGGCCTACCGGCCTGAAGAGGGCTTCAAAGCGATTTGAACCGCGAAAAAACCAACTGCTGTCCGCCTCGGTTTTGCCTGGACGAAAGCTCGATCCAAGGGCGTTCTCACACACCCTCTCCACAAACCGGAAGCTCAACAGGCGAGTCGTTCGGCACGGACCATTGCCGTGGGATGCGACTGCACCTGCCAAAGGCGCGAATCTTCCAACGTATTGCCGTAAGCAGTCGGGGTCGCGCCGGTGTCAAATCCGCTTGCCGGGCTGTGATTGACGATGCCGGCTCGATGGTTGAGCATGAATGAACCGGGCCTCCGGACGGAAGCTCCGACCTGGATTGATACTCTGAACTTGGAATAGATCATGGTTCTACTCGTGACAGGTGCGTCGGGGCATGTCGGCCAGGAAATCGTGCGACGAGCGGCGGCTTCGGGGCAGCAGGTCCTGGCAGTCAGCCGAGGGGGCGGCAAGCCGACGCAAGGCGCCGCCCCGTCGACCAACCTCACATGGGTCGCTTGCGATCTTTCCGACACGGATGCTGTCGCAAGGCTTGCGGACAAATACCCGATCTCGACCTGCATCCATGGAGCTGCGGTCTCGAACGAAGCCTACGCGCGCCCGGAGCCGCTTGCTGCAATTCGGACAAACATTGGCGCCACGGCCAACCTCCTGGAAGCAGCGCGAATGAACGGGTGGCGGCGGTTTTTGTTGATCAGTACCGGATCGGTCTTTCAATGTCGCGCAGATGCGGTCTCGCCAATCCTCGAGCACGAACGACCGGCGCCGCAGAACATCTACAGCTCGACCAAGGTGGGCGCTGAAATGCTGGTCAGAATGTATCGTACGGAATATGGGCAGTCAGCCGCGAGCGTAAGGATTTCCTGGGTTTACGGGCCGCCATTGATTGCTGATGGGCCGACGCGCGGACCGATACCGTCATATCTGTTGCGATGCCTTCGTGGTGAGAAAATTGCAGAGTCGGGCGGAGATTTTTCCGCAAACTTCACATTCGTAGGTGATGTGGCCGACGGCATGCTTGCCGCTATCGATGCGCCGCAGCTGACCCATGACATCTATCATCTGGGGCCAGGCAAGAACATGAGCGTCCGCGATGTGGCCAAGGCTGTCCGGATCGCCGTTCCCGGCGCCGATATAGACCTCGGTCCAGGTACCGAACCCTGGACAACGTTTACAGCCTTGCGTGGCCCGCTCGCGGGTACTCGGCTGTACGAGGATACAGGCTTCGAACCCGGCTATTCATTGGAGCAAGGTATTTCGGCGTACGCGGAATGGATGCGAAGCAACCGTACACTGTGGGGGTGAACAGCGTGGAACGACCGCTCACCCGCCAAGCAGTTCGTCAATACGAACCGGTTGTCCGGTTTTTGCGGAGTCGGTTATGGCCAAAGTTGTCGCGAGTGTTCTGGTGCCATCACGACCGCTCAGCACAGGTTCTTCAGTTCCCCGGATGACGCCGGCGAAGTTGCGCATCTGCTCATAGTATGGGTCGGCTGGGATAACCGGTTCGCGCTTCTGCAGAAGTGGATTCCACCAGCTTTCCTGGCCCTCGTCATGCCATCTGAGATCCAATGACGGGACGGTGAGTGAGCCGCGGGTGCCACCGATCAGAATACTGTCCAGGCCGGACTTCGGATAGAGCGGATTCTCGCCGGATGTCGTCTCCCAGGACCAGGGACTCGATACCGTGTCAGACAGAATCAAAGTACCGAGCGCGCCATTCTTGAAACGCAGAATGGCAGCTGCCGTATCCTCAACTTCAAAGCCGCGTACGGCATTGGAGTCTGCTGCCTGTACCGTGTCGACATCCCCGAGCAACATGCGCAAGCTGTCTATCTCGTGAATGGCATTGATCAGTACCGGGCCACCGCCGGCCTCTCGGCGCCAGGCAAAATCATGATAGCCGACCGGTTTGTGCGCCAGCCAGATGCAGGTGGCCGCAACGACGGTTCCGACCGCGCCTTCGCTGATAAGTTGGGTTGCGCGCCGCATGATCGGATTGTGGCGGCGGTGATGACCGGTCAATGTCGCGACACCTGCAGCCTCGGCCGTTTCGACCAGTCTGAGAGCCTCTGCAATCGTGTCGGCGACGGGCTTCTCGATGAGTATCGGCACGCCCTGCTCAATGCATTGAAGACCGACCTCGGCATGCATTTGATTGGGAACGGCGATAATCGCGCCTTCAGGCTTTGCCTTGTCGAGCATTTCCTCGACTGATCCATAGCAGTTGTAGCCGAGTTGTTCAGCCTCGGCTCGAGCCTGCGATGAAGGATCGGCGACACCGGCAAGCGTGTAGGCACTATCTCCCGAGCGCAACACCTCAATATGCTTGCGCCCGATCAAACCGGCACCGATGACACCTATGCGTACCTGTGACATGGACGTTTCATCCTTGAAAGCGACTATTCAGAGAACAGCGAGCCGTTCATCAATCCGGGCTCGCCCGGCACGTGCGGTTGGAATTGCATGCGCTCGATGACATCGCGGCGAACATCGATGCCGGGAGCGACCTCGGTCAGCACGAGACCTTGCTCGGAAAGCTCGAACACGGCCCGTTCCGTCACGTAAGCAACAGATTGTCCGCGTTTCAGTGCCTCGGTGCCGGAGTAGGTTATCTGTTCGACGTTTTCGACGAGCTTGACCACTTCTCCATGGCTCTTGATGACAAGGTGGCCATTGCCGATTTCGTACCGGGCCCCCTTGGCATCGAAGGTGCCGCAGAACACGACCTTCCGAGCATTCTGCGCGATATCAATGAAGCCGCCAGGGCCGACCGTCACCCCTCCAAGCCTCGAAACGTTGACATGTCCGTGGCCGTCGATCTCGCCGAATCCGAGAAAGGCAATATCAAGCCCCCCGCCGGAATAGAAGTCGAACTGCGATGGACCGTCGATCATCGCCGTCGCATTGCGCGCATACCCGAACAGCGTACCATCGAGCAGCTCGCCACCGTAGGTGCCATGCTCGATCGTCGTATAGTAGCGATCGGAGTGTCCGCGGGCCGCAATCAGTTTGGCGACGCCATCGGGGATTCCAAAACCGAAATTCAACACCGCGCCTTCACGAAGCTCTTCTGCCGCACGTCGGGCAATCAGTTGGCGTACGTCGAGCCGCCCGAGGTCAGGTATCGCTGGTGGGCTCTTGATCTCACCGGACATGGTCGGATCGTAGACCAAGTCATAGCCCATGGATTGGCCCGGGTCGACGACGACGGCATCGACGATAGCACCCGGCAATCGGACTGAGCGCGCCGGCAACGCGCCGACGTCGACGGCCGTTCTGACCTGGACAATGACCTTGCCGCCAGAGTTGTGCGCAGCCAATGCAGCTGCGTAGATGTCGACGTTGGCCGGCTCCTGATCGAGGCTGATATTGCCGTGCGCGTCGCCGAACGACCCGCGAAGGACGGCCACATCGATCGGGAAAGACTTGTAAAACAGCAGCTCGCGGCCACTGATTTCGTGCAGTTCGACGAGTGAATCCCTGGCGGACCGGTTCATGCGCCCGCCATCCTGGCGCGGGTCGACGAACGTGCCGAGCCCGACGTGTGTCAGAAGACCGGGGCGACCGGCTCCGATTTCACGGAACAGCTGCATCGCGACGCCGCCCGGCAACACGTAGGCCTCGATCTTTTCTTCGGCGGCGAGTTGCTGCATGCGCGGTGACCAGACCCAGTGCCCGCCGATGACACGTTTGACCATGCCTTCGTGCGCAAACCGGTTCATGCCGCGCGCCTGGCGATCGCCGATGCCGAGTGAATGCATCACGGTCAGGTTTCGAGGATGGCTGGTCTGCAGAAAGCGTTCCTCTATGGCGGCATGCAAGCAGGTCGCCTCGACCAGTCCGCCGCCGCCACCGATCAATGCTACGGTGTCACCATCGTTGATCAGCGATGCTGCCTCGTCCGGCGTTGTGAATTTGTCGATGCTCACGTTCGTTCCAGTCACTTGCCTTGCCAGCGCGGCGTGCGCTTTTCAACGAAGGCCGCCTGGCCTTCTTTTGCATCTTCGCTCGCAAGCATCAGATCAGCCGCATCGTAGCGATGGTTTAATGCTGTCTCGAGATCGGCGAACTGCAGGCTTTCCAGCATCACACGTTTAGATGCCTCGACTGCGAGCGGTGCTCCGGCGATGATCTGCTCGGCCTTGGCGCGCACTCGATCCTGCAATGTGTCTGCTGGCACAACCTCGTTGATCAGCCCAAGTCGCTGCGCTTCGTGTGCCGTTATCCGCCGTCCTGTCAGCACGAGGTCCATCGCGAACTTGAGCGGTATCTGGCGGGCGAGACGCTGAAGGACACCGCCGCCCAACGCGGCCAACCCGATGCGGGGTTCGGGCAACGAAAACTCGGCATGCTCGGCGGCAATCGCGATATCGCAGGCAACGACGATCTCGACACCGCCACCGATCGCAAGGCCGTTCACGGCCGCGATAACCGGTTTGGCAAGTGAGAAGCGATGCGTCAGCCCGGCAAACCCGGTCGGCGGGTGGTCATCCGCGTTGGTTTTGGCACGGACTTTGAGATCGGTGCCAACGCAGAATGACCGCTGGCCTGTTCCCGTCAGGACCGCAACACGCAGGCTGGCATCGGATTCAAAGATGTCGAGCGCCGCGGAAATCGCGCGATGTGTCGCTGGATCGAGAGCATTCAGCACGTCGGGACGATTGATGCTGATCCAGAGAATTTCGCCATCGCGCTTAGTGAGACAAGTGTCATCGTTCATTGTTGGAGGCCTTCAAGCTCCAGCCATCGCAGCACGTACTTCATCATCGCCCATTTCCCGGCCGAGATAGGCCTCGATCACGGCGTGATCGTCGCGGACCTGCTCGGGGCTGCCCTCGGCGATCTTGACGCCGTGGTCGAGAACCGTGACGCGGCTGCACGTGTCCATGACGACCTTCAAAATGTGCTCGACGACAACGACGGTGAGGCCGTACTTCTTCTTGAGCTGCACCATGATGCTCATAAGATTGTCGACGTTCACGGGTGACAAGCCTGCGGCAGGCTCATCGAGCATCAGCAGTTTCGGCTTCATGGCGATGCCGCGCCCAAGTGCGAGCAGGCGGCGCTGACCGATCGACATTTCCGTAGCGGGCACATCGGCAAAGTCAGCCAGTCCGATGAACGACAGAATGTCCATCATCTCGTCGCGAATCTGTTTCTCTTCCCTGGCGACCCGATCGATGCTGAAAATGCCGGCCAGAACACCATACTTGACGTGGCAGTGATGCCCGACCATCAGGTTCTCGAGCACGGTCATTTCGGTGAACATGCGCAACAGCTGGAAAGTACGGGAGACACCGGCCGCCGCGATATCATGCGGCTCCCATTTGGTGATGTCCTTGCCGTCGAATACGACCTTGCCGGCATCGGGCAGATAAACACCCGAGATCAGGTTGAACAGCGTGCTCTTGCCTGAGCCGTTGGGGCCGATCAAACCGCGGATCTCTCCGTTTTCCACACTGAAATCAACGTTATCAATGGCCTTGAGAGCATCAAAGCTCTTTGCCAAGCCGGTCACTTCGAGGAGCGCGCTCATGCCTCGCCCTCCTGGCCCGCCAGGCTGGCGACTTCATCGCGCTTGCGTTGTGCCGTAGCTTCGCGGGCGACGACAAATCGGCGGCTGACGAAGTAGCGCTCGATGATGCCGCCAATGCCTTTCGGCATGAACAACACGGTAAAGACAATGACGAGGCCAAACAGCAGCAGTTGGTAGAAGTAGTAGTCTCGCGTGAGTTCGGCGACGATCGACACGATGATGGCCCCGATGATCCCGCCCCAAACGTTTCCGATGCCGCCGAGGACGACCATGAGCAGCACGGTGACCATCTCGATGACGGTGAAGTTGTTGGGGTGGACGTAGCCCGGCAGCATATGCGCATAAAGCGAACCGGCAACGCCGGCGTAGACGGCACTGAGGATGAAGGCCAACAGCTTGTAGCGCTTCACGTTGACACCCGTGGCAGCAGCAGACAGCGGGTCCTCGCGCACCGCCATGAAGGCACGCCCAGTGGCTGAACGCAGTATCGCAAACGATGCGTAAAGGGCGAACAGCATGACAGGCAGGATGAGATAGTAGTAGCTCGTGTACGTATTCAGGGTGATCCCAAAGAAGACCGGCGGCTTGATGCCGCCAATGCCCGAAGCGGAACCAAGATAGTTGGTAACCCGGATATAGGTCTCGACGGCCTGGGCGAAGCCAAGCGTGGCAAGCGCCAGATAGGCGCCTTCGAGGCGGAATGAAGGAATGCCAACGAGCACGCCGGCGAGCATGGTTGCCAACACAGCAAGGGGCAGGCAGAACCAAAAGGGTACGCCGAATTTCGTCGACAGAACCGCCGACGTGTATGCGCCGACGGCGTAGAGCGCAACGTGGCCGACCGTGACCTGACCGCAGAAACCTTTCACGATGTTCAGGCCCGTGGCCAAGTGATCATGATGAAAATGTAGTTGATCAGATAGACCTGGTAGTTGTTCCAGGCGAGGTGCGGCAGCGGCAGCAGGACCACCATTGTCAGGGCCCAGGGCAGCACCGGATGGATGCGCTTCAAGCGATCCATGAACGCGAAGCAGCGGTCGAGAAAGGCATTCATCAGATAGGCTTTGCTTCTTGCGGCAACTGTTCGCTGGGCGCAGTCTCGGAAGCTGCGGACACCTTGGTGTCTCCTCGACGCCCGCAGCTCTGATCAGACGTTGCTCTAGTTGAGACCGAAATCGATCGGCATGGTGAAGCGGTCGAGAATGCCGACCTCGAAGTTTTCACCACCCTTCTTGTAGCCGATCAGCACGACCGTGCGATTGCCGTCACGGCATTGCGGCGTCGGATCGGCGCAGAAGCTGATCGGGCCCGATGCCAGTCCCGTGTAGTTCTCGACGCCGGCAATCGCGTCGCGAATTGCGGTGCGGTCTGCGGCCAGGCTGGCGTCGTCGAGCTTCAGCTTGGTCGTCTTGAGCGCCTGCTCGACGATGCGAACGAGGTCCCAGGCCTGGCTGAAATCGTGGTCGACTTTCTTGATCCCGTATTTCTTGCGGACCATGTCGTTGAACTTCTTGGCGATCGGTCGCTCGTCGCTGTCCGAATAGGCGGCTGTGTAGAACACGCCTTTGATGGCATCGCCCGCCAGTTTCGGCACAGGTGCGTTGGAGGCGACAGAGTTCGCAACGCGCTTGATGCTGGGCGGAATGCCGACTTCATAGGACTGAACAAGGGCGCGCGCCATCGGCTCCTGCAAGGCCGCAATGAAAATCGCGTCCGGTGTCAGGGCCTTGATCTTCAGCATGTGCGAGCGGAAATCGATCTCCTTTTCCTGGACCTGGACGGAGAAGACCGGATCGACACCGTAGAGCTTCTTCATCTGCGCCTTGAGGCCCTCGGCGTCGGATACGGCCGCTGCGTCGGATGCATAGACATAGGCGACCTTCTTGCCGATCTTGTCGCCGATGTACTTGGCCACGACGCCCTTATAGAAGCGCGCTGAGATTGGCACGCGGAACACCCAGGCCGAACCCTTCTGCGTGATCTTGTGGTTGGTGGAATGCGGGATGATCTGCGGCACCTTGGCCTGCGCGGTCACATCAACGATCGGCAAGGAAACGGATGAGCAGGTCGATCCGATGATCAGGTGAACCTTCTCCTGATGGGCAAACTTGTTGGCGTTCGCGACGCCCTTGTCCGACTTGCACTCGTCATTGAGCAGCGTCAGCTTGATCTTGTTGCCATTGATGCCGCCGGCCGCATTGATGGCGTCGAACTCGTCCTTCATCATCTGGCCGTACTTCTGACCGTTCTCGGAGATCATGCGCATCGTCGCGCCAATCCTGATTTCGCCGGCCTGGGCGGCGCCCCAGGCTGTCGCCGCGACCAGCAGGCCGCCAGCAAGCGCCGTCGTCGATATCTGTTTCATCCGGTAGTCCTCCTTTTCGGTGTTCAACTCTTTTTGTCGTTGCCTACCTACGCCTTGACCTTTGCCAGCGTGCCGAGAAGTCCGGTCGGGCGAACCATCAGCACGATAATCAGCAACAGAAATGCGTAGATATCCTTATGGCTGCCGGAGATGTATCCGGCCCCCAGTGTCTCGAAAACGCCCACCATCAGGCCGCCGAGGATGGCGCCGGGCAGCGACCCGAACCCACCCACGACGGCGGCGGCAAACGCCTTGATCAGGATGAGATAGCCCATCTCGACCTGTACGTAGTTGATCGGCCCGATCAGTACGCCACCGGCGGCGGCCAGCGCACAGGCCACGCCGAAGATCAGCGAAATCATCAGCGGCACGTTTATGCCCATGAGGTAGGCGATGTCCTTGTTGGCGGCGACGGCGCGGACCGCAAGGCCGATCTTGGTGTACTTCAGGAAGAAGTGTAGCAGCGCCATCAGCCCGACAGATACGATCAGGATCCAAAGATATGTCTTCGGCAGGGTGATGTTTCCGATCTGCATCGGCATGCTGAAGGGTAGGTTGAAGGCGTGGCCTTCGGCGCCCCAGATCAGGAAGGCGATGTTCTGAAGAATGATCGCCATGCCGAAGCCGCAGATGATCATCCCCATACCTGCCACGGTATAGCCGCCGCCCTGTGACGTCAGGCGGCGATAGAAAAACCGCTCGATCAGGATGCCCATGATGCCTGTGATGATCATGGCGAGGAACAGCGTGATCGGATACGAGATGCCGGCGTCGTTGTAGAGTACCAGCCCGAAGAACGCGCCGAACATGAAAATTTCGCCGTGCGCGAAGTGCACAATATCGAGGCCGGAATAGATCAGCGAAATGCCGAGGGCCACGAGCCCGTAGACAAGCCCGATAGACAAACCAACGACAAGGAAATCCACAAACATGCGCCGAAGTTCCTCCTCAAGTGTCCGCGGCTTCGGCGACGGTACCGCCGAGATAGGCGAGGCGGACCTTGTCATCGTTGATCATGTCATCGGCATTTCCTTCGATGTGGATCCGCCCGTCGTGGATGACATAGCCGTAACTCGCGAGCAGCAGCGCCATGCGCACATTCTGTTCGACGACCAGGATGGTCATGCCGAGTTCGGCCCGGATGCGGTTGATCTGCTTGAAGATGTCGAGAACGACCAGCGGCGCCAGCGCGGCGGAGGGTTCGTCCAGCATGATCATCTTCGGCGCCGCCATCAGGCCGCGCCCGACCACCAGCATCTGCACCTGCCCGCCCGATAGCAGCCCTGAAAGCTGTTTGCGGCGTTCCTTGAGGATGGGAAAGAATGCGTAGACCTTTTCCAGATCCGCCCTGATGGCACGCTTGTCGCTGCGCGCAAACGCACCAAGCATCAGGTTTTCCTCGACCGTCATGCCCGGGTAGGAGTCCTTGCCCTGCGTCACCTGCACGAGGCCTGCGCGGACGATTTCGTGGGGCTGGCGATTGTGGATTGGTCGACCATCGAACAGGATTTCACCACGCCAGACCGGCAAGAGGCCGGAAATCGCCTTGAGCAGGGTCGATTTGCCCGTGCCGTTGCCGCCGAGCAAGGCCGTGATCGCGCCCTGCTGGACGTCCATGTCGACGCCACGCAAAATTCTGAGCCGGCCGTAGCCCGCCTCGACGCCCTTGACCTCGAGCATCATTCCTCCCGAAGTGCATCTCCAGATGCAGTTGTTCGCGGCGCTTATCCCGCGCTTTTCGGCAATTTTGCTTGGACGGCTTCGTCCATGTCAACGGTCCACCGGCACCTGACCTGCGTGGCTTGCTATCAAAATGGCTGAAACATCGGAAAAGTCCGTGATTTCTACTCCTGATGCCTCAGGTTTCGGGAATTGGCCTATTCTAACCAAGCGTAGCTGCTGCTGGGCGCTTCCGGAGAGGTCGCGAGCCAGGTCCTTGCCGCCTTCCACATTTCGGTCCAGGCGTCGGGGTCGCACAACTCCCTCGACGGATCACTTCGGCTGCGTGCAATGAAGCTCGGCAGGACGTCCCGACCCGATGGCTGGTCCGCCGGATGAAACCTGAGGTCCAGGCTGAAGCGCAATTGGTCGCCGACATTCGGCAAAGAGGCATGCGGGCAGTGCCGGTGGATCAGCAGGATATCGCCACGCTTCGCCGGCACGATGTCGACCGTGCCCGCATCGGCCACATCGCGCGGCAGCGCGAGTCCGTCGACACGGCCGAGACCATGCTTCTTCAAGCCTGATTTGTGCGCGCCGCGCAAGAACTGCAGGCACCCTGATTCGACCGGCGCGTCGTTGATTGGAACCCATACCGTCACCATCTCGGTACCGGCGTCCGGCGGAATGACGGCGGCATCCTGATGCCACGGCGTCGTGCCGACGAGGCCGCTTGCATGCTGATCTTCGGGCAAGAGTTTCTGGGGCGGTTTTATGCGAATGTGCTGGATCGGGTTGGAGGCGATTTCAGGGCCGATGATCGCTTCGACGATGTCGAGGAGGGCCGGTGTCCTTATGAGATTGAAGATGGCCGGCCCGGTCCAGAACGGCGTTTCCTCGGTCACGCCGACGATTGGCAGCGAGAGGTTGAAGTACTGCTCGAATGTGCGCCCGGTTTCGGCGTACACCTTGGTCATGCGTTCGCGAAAGCCGAGGTCGGCATGAGTTTGCGAGAGTTCAGAGCGGGCAATGAGATCGTCGACCAGTCGATCGAGCAGGCTCGCGTATTCCCCGACGATTGGGTCCAGCACGGCGCCCGCGTCGAGCACGTCTTCGACGAGCAAATATCCTTGTGCGTCGAACAATGATTTCCGGGCTTGCGTCAGCATCGCAACCTCTTGTGACAACGTGAGCGGTTCACAGCACCGTTTGACTGCGCTCGATGATCGTGGCGACGACCTCGTCGGGATCACGCGTCCACCAGTCGCGTTCCGAAAAGATTTCAACCTCGACAGGGCCGTCGAACCCGCCGGCCTCGATCCATGCACGTATCCTGCGATTGTCGATCTGACCATCGCCCGGCATGCCGCGATCGAGGCGAACATCGCGGGTCGGATTGAGCCAATCGGACACGTGGAAGTTCAGGAGATGCGGCGCGGCATCGGCCAGATCGGCCTCGAGGTTGTGGTCCCACCACAGCGCATAACTGTCGACGGCGAGGCCCATGACATCGGGCGCATCGAGTTCGCGCAGCATCTCATTGGCCTCTCGCACGGTCGAGATCACCGAACGAAAGCCGCACACCATCGGGTGCAGCGGCTCCAGGGCAAGGCGCACGCCGGCCGCCCGCGCATGCGGTATGAGTTCGGCGATGCCTTGGCACGCACGATCGAGCGCCGCGCGTAGGTCCGTTTGTCCTTGCGTGAGGCCGCCTGTGATCGTGACCATCGACCGGGCATTCACTGCCGCTGCCTGATCGATCCAGCGCCGATTATCATCCAGCGCCATTCGGCGCTCGGCGGGCTCGGCCGCGCTCAGCAGTCCCCCGGCGCACAGCGACACAACTTCGATGCCCAGGTCTCGGAGTATACGCGCGCCCTCCGCGGTGCCGACTTCATCGAGCTTGTCGCGCCAAATGGCGGTCTTGGTGACTCCGTGGCGGGCCAGTACCTCCATCGACTGGCGAAATCCGCACTGCATCAGGGTGACTTGATGGATGCATAGGCGTGCGAGCGGCAAGGGGGACAATGACATGGCATGCAACTCAATATGTGGCGCGCCCGCCGGTGACGTCGAACACCTGCCCGGTCGTGAACGAACAGCGCGGACTTGCAACCCACGCGGTCATGTCCGCGATCTCCTCGGCCGTGCAGAAACGATTCATGGGGATACGCGCCTTCTTGTCGGCGATGTACTCCGGCGACATTTCGTTGAACAGTTCGGTTTCCGTGATCGCCGGTGCGATGCAGTTGACTGTGATGTTCGACGGCTGCAGTTCGCGCGCGAGGCCCTTGGCAAATCCGATGACACCAGCCTTGGCTGCGCCATAGGCACTCGCACCCGGATTGCCTTCCTTGCCGGCGACCGACGCCATGACGATCACCCGGCCATATCCGTTTTCGCGCATGTGGACGATGGCCGGGCGTGACGAAACGAAAACGCCGGTCAGATCGACGTTGATGACGTGGTTCCACTCGTCGAGCGAGTACTCCCAGGCCGGCTTGGTCGCGCCGTTCACGCCTGCGTTGGCGACGAAAATGCCAATGTTGCCCAGGGCACCACGGCTGCCGTCAAATCCTGCGGCCACCGACGCTTCATCGGTGACGTCTACCGTTGCGGTGTGCGTGAAACAGGGATCACCGACGATCGGCGACGGGTCGAGGTCCCAGCCGGAGACCCTGGCACCGAGTTCGGCAAACCGGCGCCCAATGGCCAGGCCGATGCCGCGCGCTGCGCCGGTTACGATCACAGTTTGGTTCTCGAGATCGAAGCTCATTGTTAGCCTTACGCGTTCGGCACCCACTTCAGAATGTGCTGGGCAACGGCGGTCAGTTCGTCATGCTGATTGGTAACCTTGATGTCGGCGGTGGAACGCTTTGCGGCAATGTCGATGGCCGTGAAGGTGTAGGTAACCGTCACCGTGTCGCCGAAAAACACCGGCTTCAGGAAGCGGACACGGTCATAGCCGAGCGAAACCGGCGTTTCGTCGGCCTCGCGCGTGTGGGCAATCGCCATCGTCGAAGCGGTCGACATGAACCCGATCAGCAAGGCGCCATGTGCCATCAGCTTGCCGTAGCCCGACTGTTCCATGTACGCCTTGTTGACGTGGTTCGGTGAAAAATCGCCGGTGATGCCGGCATACAAATAGACATCGCTCTCCGAAACCGTTTTCGAGAACGTCACGGTCGCGCCGACGTCGACGTAGAATTCAGACATGCCAGCGCCTCTTCTTCATCCTCCCTCCAATGCGTAGAGACTGCGGTCGCCGCCGAGCAGTCCGCGCGCGATCACGGTGCGATGGATTTCCGATGTACCATCGAAGATCCGATAGATCCGAGCATCGCGGTAATAGCGCTCGATGCCAAGTTCCTTGCTGTAGCCGGAACCGCCAAAGACCTGCACGGCGCGATCCGCAACCTGGCCGAGCATCTCGGAAGCCTGCAGCTTGACTGTCGAGATATGGTGCCGCGCGTCGAGCCCCTGGTCGATCATCCAGGCCGCTTGTAACAAGGCGAGGCGGGCTGAGCTGATCTCGACGGCGCTGTCGGCCAGCATGGTCTGAACCATCTGGAAGTCACCGATCGCCTGGCCGAACTGCTTGCGCTCGGCGGCATGGGCGAGCATCAGGTCGAGTAACCGTGTCGCCTTGCCGACAGCGCGGGCGCCGATCTGCGCGAGGCGGACACGTCCGAGCGTCATGAAGGCGAGCTTGAGGCCGCTACCTTCCGGTCCCAGCAGGTGCTCGGGCCCAAGCCGCACATCATCGAGGAACAGCTCGGCGTGAGTGGTCCCCCGCAAGCCCATCATCGGCTGGTCCGGTCCGATCTCGAAACCCGGCATGCCCTTGTCGACGATGAACGCCGAGATGGCCCGCGGTCCGGCGTCGGGATCGGTACGCGCCGTGATGATGAAGAAGTCCGAAAAATGCGCGTCCGAGATGAAGTGCTTGTGCCCGTTGACGATCCAGCCTTCTCCATCACGCCTTGCACTCGTCCTGATACCGGCGGCATCGGAGCCCGCGGCCGGTTCGGTAAACGCGATCGAGAACGTGCGCTCGCCTCTGATGCTCGGGTGCAGCCAGCGCTCATGCTGTAGGGGCGATCCTTCGAGCAATATTTCATAGACGTTGCCGAAAGCGCGCCGGACGAGAATGTCGGTAGTCTCGCCGAATTGTTCCTCGACGAGCATCCAGTCGAGCGTTGAAAGCCCGCCGCCGCCATGCGTCGTCGGCATGTTCATGGCATAGAGCCCGAGTTTGCGCGATGCCTCGAAAATCCGCCGGGCGTCCGCCGGATTAAGGCGCCCGGCACGTTCGACTTCTTCCTCGAGCGGACGCAACTCATGCTCGATGAATTGGCGGACCGTGCCGACCAGCAAGCGCTGTTCATCTGTCAGGCCGAATTCCATCATTGCTCCCTGCGGGTGGGCAGGTAGTGGCTCTCCAGACCTTTGACGATCGAGGAGAGCGCATCGAGGGTCGGCGTCTCGATGCGTTTGTCGCGCGCTTTCGCGATAACGCTGCCGTAGATGAAATCAACCTCCGTCGGGCGTTGGTTGAGAAGATCGACACACAATGACGATTTGTTGTCGCCAGTGCCGCCGGCCTGTGAAATCAGTTCCATGCCGGCGACGGTTTCTTCCCGATCCAGTTCGATACCATGGGCTGCGGCGACGGCCAGCGCCTCGTCGAGAGCCGCCAGGCTCGTGGCTTTCAGTTCCGGAATTGCAAGGCAGCCGGCGGCCGTCAGGTTCGTTGCGCCGGAAACGGCGCTCATGGCGATATTGCCGAGCAACTTCTTCCAGATGTCGCGTACGATATCGGCGCTGGCATGAGTTTCGAGACCAGCATGCGTCAGCACAGATGCGAGCGTCTTGGCGCGCTCGCTGAACCCGCCGCCCATTTCGCCAACGTAGGACGGCACGCGGGAAAAGTCGCGAATCCTGCCGGGGCCAAGCATCATGCCTGCCATGGCCGTCAGGCCGCCGAGAACATGCGCTTCGCCCACTTCATGCGCAATAGCTTCCTCGTTGCCAAGGCCGTTCTGAAAGCTCACGCAGACCGCGCCATTGGCGACGAGATGGCGCACGGCGCGTGCTGCATCGCGCGTGCCATGTGCCTTGCATTGGAACAGTATGGCGTCGGCGCGTTCGATATCGGCAGCGTTCGTGGTCGCCGCGATCTCAACGACCCGGTCACCGCCAAAGCCCGTGATCGACAATCCGTTCTTCGAGATCGCCTGGACGTGTCCGGCGTTGCTGTCGAACAACGTCACGTCGAGGCCGCCATCCTGCAGAATGGCGCCGAACAGCGCCCCCATGCCACCGGCGCCCGCAACGACAATGTCAGGCTTTTCCAATCCCATCGCTTGCGAAGTCCCTATTCGAAGTCCAGTTCGATGCGTCCCAGCACGCCAAAATCAGCGACCACTTTGCTGCCTTTTTGAATGTGTTGGGGGACGGTTGCAGCCCCGGTGGAGACGTAATCGCCCGGGCTAAGTGCAATCCCACGCAGTTGCAAGTGATTGACGAGATCCGCCACGGCCTCGATCGGCACGCAACGCATCTCACCAAGAAAATTCTCCGCTTCAGGTCCGCCATCAACTTTCAGGCTGATGTGGTGCTGCTGAAATTCGACATCGGACCAACCCGCGACCGCATCGCCGAAGACAAAGCCGATGCCGCCACCATTGTCGGCGACCGTCATGAGCGATCGAACAGCAGGCGATGCTTCAGGCAGGACATGACGATTGCCGATGACCTCGATTGCCGGATGCAGGTTCACCAGACCCGCCAATTCCTCCGCCTTCCAAGGCGTCTCCCGCAGCGGAACCGGGGCGGTGAGCTGGAAGGCGAATTCGGTTTCGACGCGTGCATTGGGGAAACGCTCCGCCGCCAGCGACAACCGGTTCCCCTGCCACGTGACCGACCGGAAGATCCGGCCCGGGATGACATCATCATGGCCATCGAGTTCGCGCATCCGTGCGCTCGTTGCCCCGACCTTCCAGCCGGTCACCGGCTCGCAGATCGCAGCGGCCATCGCGTCTTGAACCGCGTAGGCCTCGGGCCGATTGCGCGGCACCTCGGCGTCTGCAATCGCATCAATCAAGCTGGCCGCTTGCCAGGCAGCACCAAGCCGACGTCCGAGGCCTGCCAGAATCTGCTTTCGCTGCTGCGAAATCTCCATGTCTTCGCTCATGCAATACCCTAATCAGCCCTGTGCAGGGGCCGGATAGCTGCATCTTGACCATTTTTCGAGTTTGCGAAACCTATTGCTTATCATTGATGCCTCAAATGGGCTGCCGCGCGCTCAAGAATCTTGCATTTTTTGATGATTGATGCATCAAGCTGACAAAATGAGACGTCAATCGGAAAGGCGACGATGTCAGGAATCAACGGCAAGGCGCGCATCATCGACATCGCCCTGCAGGCTGGTGTCAGCACGGCCACGGTGGATCGGGTGCTGAACAACAGACCCGGTGCCAGCCGTAAAATGAAGGCGCGCGTACGCGAGGCAATGCAGTGGCTCGACAAATCGACGGTGCGCCCGGTCGTTGTGCCGACCATAACGCCCGGCATCTCGATCGACGTGCTGATCGCCGACAAGGCCGGCTTCGCCAATGACGTCCTCACGCACGAACTTAGTCAGGTTGCCGCCAGCAGCGGCGTCACTCTCAAGATGTCATATCCCAGGCGCCTGGACCCCTTTGCGCTTGCCGAGGCCCTGCACAAATGCATCAAGAAGAAATGCAGCGGGGTCGTTGTCCAGTCGCTCGATCACCCGGCCGTTCGCGAAGCGGTCGACGAACTGTGTAACACGGGCGTGCCGGTGGTCTCGATTCTCACCAGTTTGCCCGGGGCGCCAACACTGGGATATGTTGGGCTCGACAACCGTGCGGCAGGGCGCAGTGCCGGGTTGTTGATGGGGCGCTGTTGTCATGGCGCCGGCAAGATCGCGGTCTTCTGGGGCAGCGCCCTCTACCGGGGCCACGAGGAACGGGAATTCGGCTTCCGGACGGTGTTGCGCGGAGAATTCCCGCATCTTGAGCTGCTAACGGTCAATCAAGGCCAGGACGATCCGGCCGTCAACTACCAGATGGCGAAGGCCTTGTTGGCGTCCCACGACGATCTTTGCGGGATCTACAATGTCGGCGCAGGCAATCGCGGCATCGAGAAAGCGCTGATTGAAAGCGGCCGTGAAGATGAAATCTGCTACATCGCGTTCAACCTGACGCCACTTACGAAACAGGCGTTGCTGACCGGCGTCATGGATGCCGTCATTCATCAGGACATGGCCAAGGCGGCGCGCGTCGCGATTGAAGCAATCATTTGCAAGGCAACGAACCGACCCATTGCATTCCCGCTGGTTCCGATTGAAATCATCATGCGCGAAAATGTCAGGTGAGATTGCATGAATTCGCGCAAGCGAGGAAAACACCGTGAAAACATCCATCGCGACATTGTCCATCAGCGGCGACCTGAGAGACAAACTGACGGCCATTGCGGCGGCGGGTTTTGATGGTATCGAGATCTTCGGGAACGATTTTCTGACGTTCGACGGCACACCGCGAGAGGTTGGCCGCATGGTACGCGACCACGGCCTCGAGATCCTGCTCTTCCAGCCGTTCCGAGACTTCGAGGGCTCAATCCCTTTGTGCGCCTTGCCTCGCCGACCTCCCGCCCAATCTCTCACCTTTTCCCTGTTGCGTGCCGCCCGAAACCTCACTTGATGCCGCCGCCGACGATTGTCCCCGAGATCACGATCGAGATGCCCGAACTCGACAGCTATGACGACCTGGCGCGCGTTGCCCCGGTTGGCGAAGACGCCGAGGATATGCCTGTGGCGACCGGCATCGGCACGGCCTTGGGTGTGGAGGCGGTGGCATGACCAGATCCTCTCCTACCATCGATGCCGCGCGTCTCGAGTTGATGCTCACCGAACTCAGATTGCCGGCGATGAAGGCGATGTGGCCTGAGATCGCAGCGCTTTCCGACAAGGAGGGCTGGCCGGCGTCGCGCTTCCTCAGCGTGCTCGCCGAGAATGAGATTGCCGATCGCGCGCGGCGGCGCATCGCGCGTCACCTCGCCGGCTCCGGCCTGCCCGACGGCAAGACCATCGACAGCTTCGAGTTCGCGCTGGTGCCGATGGTATCGAAGGCGCAGGTCAAGGCGCTGATCGCCGGCGATAGCTGGATCAGGTCCGGCGCCAACCTGCTGCTGTTCGGTGGACAGGGCGCGGGCAAGAGCCATCTCGCGGCCGCCATCGGACGCGGCCTCGTCGAGAACGGCTGGCGCGTGCTCTACACCCGCACCACCGATCTCGTTCAGCGCCTGCAGGCGGCGCGCCGCGATCTCCTCCTCGAGGCCGCGATCGCCAAGCTCGACAAGTATCATTTGCTGATCCTCGACGACATCGCCTACGTCACCAAGGACCAGGCCGAGACCAGCGTGCTGTTCGAGCTGATCGGCAGTCGCTACGAGCGCCGCTCGCTGCTGATCACCGCCAATCAGGCGTTCGGCGAATGGGGCCGCGTCTTCCCCGACAAGGCAATGACGCTGGCGGCAATAGACCGCCTCGTCCACCACGCCACCATCTTCGAGATGAATGTCGAGAGCTACCGCGCTCGAAAGGCGCGCGAGAGAAAACGTGCGACAGCAAAACCGGTCCTCAGCGACAAATAAAGCGGCGCCTGATTGACGCGCAGCGCCCGCGACAATCAACGCGCGACACTGCCGACAATCAAATCGCTTGCGGTCAAAACGAATCGGCGAGATCATCCACCTCGCTACCGGCCGCCGCCATCCATTCTAATCGCCGCCGCCGTCTCACCCAGATTGACGCGCTACATGGCTCAGACGCCAGGACAAAACTTTGTACTGATTCATTATGCGGCCGGGTTCACCGGGCTCCAGAGGTGCCGGACCGCGGTCTTCTCGTAGCCCTTGCCATTTGGGAAGCTGACCAGTTCGAAGTGCATGCCCCATGGTGCTTGAAAATAAATCCAAGTAATCCCCGAGTTCGGACCGTTGTCTTTCGTCAGTGGCTCACCCAAAATTCGCACATCATGGTCACGCAACCATGCCAGGGAAGTATCGAAGTCATCCGTGTAGAAGCAGAGGTGATGACCGCCGATATCACTGTTCTTTGGCTGCTCGGTACGTTGGTCCGGCGATGAATATTCGAAAAGCTCCAGGTTCGAGCCATGCCCGCAGCGCAGGAAGCGGATCTTTTTCACTTCGGCGCGGGGATGCACGTTGAGCTGACGTGTCATCCAGTCGTCGTTGGGAAACTTGATGGGCCCCGAGTCGTAGATCGGTTCGCAACCAAGCACGTCGATGAAGAACCTTGTTGCTTCTTCCAGATCTGGGACCGTGACACCGATATGTTCGATGCCGCGCAGGCCTGGCATTGTTGGCTTCTTGGACATTTCAAAATCTCGTTCAGCTGGCTCGCCTCGTCTGAGTATGGGCTTCATCGGGCAAGGTAGCCGCCGTCGACTTCGAATACAGTGCCGGTGACAAAACTGGCTTGGTCACTCAAGAGGTATAAGACGGCATCTGCAATCTCGCCTGGCTGGGCCATTCGCTCAACGGGATGACGAGCGGCGATGGCGGCACGTTCCTCTGGTCCCCCGCTCTGCCAGCATTGGCGTATCGACATAACCCGGTGCAACAGCATTAACGCGGATGCCCCGCGTCGCGTAGTCAACCGCCGCTACTTTCGTCAGGCCGATAACGCCGTGTTTGGCGGCGGTGTAGCTGGCAGTTCCAGCAACCCCTATCAAGCCGCAGATCGACGACGTGTTGACGATCGCACCTCCGCCTGCTGCGAGAATCGCGGGAATCTCAGCTTGCAAGCAATTGAAGACGCCGGTCAGATTGACAGCTTGTTGCCGCGTCCAATCGGATATCGGAGTTTCTGCAAGTTCGACGCGCGGCGTTACGATGCCGGCGTTGTTGGCGCAAAAGTGCAATCCGCCAAAGGCCTTCACGGTTGCAGCCACGGCTGCCTGCACAGATTGAGGATCAGTCACGTCGACTTGCTGTGCAGCGGCCGAGCCGCCCACTGCAACAATCTCCTTCGCAATGGCGCCAGCCCCTGTAGCGTCCTGATCGGCAACGGCAACGTGTGCACCCTTTGCCGCCAGTCGGCGACATATCTCTGCCCCAATGCCAGAGGCCCCGCCTGTGACAAACGTGACTTTACCAGCGAAACCAGATTGATCCGTTGTCATGACCAGCCTCCTTCTGAACCTTCTCCTTTTTCTATAACCAGTTCGTACTCGGGCGGTGGCGCGTGAAGCCGGCGGCCGGATGGGCCGCGCTCAACGCGTCCATGCGTTGGCGTGTCAAACGCATATAGGAGATGCGCCAGACCTCGCCGTCGCGCGCATATTCTTCTTCGTAAAAGCCCCAACCAACCCAGCCGCGACCGGACGGATCATTCGAAATCCCGGCATCCGGTTGAAGGTCGACGTAGTCCATCATCGACCAGACACCCCGAGCTTTTTCTGCACTGATCAATTTGATCTCGGGCGCTTGGATATGATGAATCGTGATCGCTGCTTCAAACCGTTCGGCGATGCGAGCAACAAATGTGGAAGGATTGGTTCCCTCGGGCGCTGACGTAAAGCCGTCGAACTTCGTGTCGGGGGTAAACAGCTTTTCCAGTTCGACCCATTGTTTGGTGTCGATCATCCGGCAATAGCGGGCCTTGAGCTGGCGAATGGCCTCTAATGCTATGAGTTGATCAGCGTTTGAAGTGGGCATGATTGGTATCCTTAGGCTCGCTGAAGCTGTGTCGTTCTTCCATAAGCTAGGCCTAGGCCGATGTGCCTCACATCCGCACTATCAGCTGGAGCGGTCGAGCCGTTGCAGACGGTAACGTTGTCGGAGGCGCTCGTTCTCGGTTTGCTGCGCCAGGGAGTGTCGAAATACTTTGCTATTTTCGGCCACGGCTCCACCGATCTTGCCGAAGTGCTACGGGTCTATGAACAACACGGCGTCACACGCACCATAAACTGCCGCAACGAAGTGGAGATGGCGCACGCCGCAACGACGCTCGCATGGCAATACGGCGAAACGTGCGCCGTGGTGACGTCGATTGGACCCGGCGCCCTGCAGGCCATGGCGGGGTCTCTCGCAGCCGCTTCGAACGGAGTTGGTGTCTATCACATCTACGGTGATGAAACCACTTGGGGCGAGGGCTACAACATGCAGCAGATCCCTAAACCCGAGCAGGAATTATACGGCAGGATCACCGCCTTGATGGGCCGGTCCTACACGCTGCACACGCCCGAAGCGCTTCGTGAATGCATGCGACGCGGCACCGCCACGGTGCATCATCCCTTCAAAGCGGGACCGTTCTACATTCTGCTGCCACTCAACACGCAGCCTCAACGGACCGAAGTCAATCTCGAAACTCTGCCGACAAGTCTGTCCGTGCCTTCACTAGGTCCACTCGACGGAAGTGCGTTGGATGACGCCGTTGCGCGAATCGCATCAGCCCGGCGCATCGCGATAAAGGCCGGCGGTGGTTGTCGTGGACACGATGCAGCCATCACCGAACTCGCCGAACGGATTGGGGCCGCTGTTGTTCTGTCGCCCGGTTCGACAGGCTTGCTCCCGGACAAGCATCCCCAGAACATGCATGTTGGCGGATCGAAGGGTTCGATCTCCGGAAACTATGCCATGGCGCACGCCGATCTTCTGATCGCAATTGGGACACGTGGGGTCTGCCAGGCCGATTGCTCCGGGATCGGCTATCCGAGTGCGACGGCCGTTATCAACATCAACGGCGACCTCGACGATCTCTCGCACTATGCAAACACGACCGCGCTTGCAGGTGACATCGGTGCGGTTGTCCCGACCCTGATTGAGCGCATCCAGACCTCCAACAGGGTTGACCTTTCCGGACGTTCGGAATGGCTGTCGGATTGCCGGGCGAAAAAGGCCGAGTGGCAGTCCTTCAAGGATGAGCGATTTGATTGCCCCGCCGTTGCACGATGCGGCATGGCAACGAACCGTCCTCTACGCAGCCCCGTCGCCATCCATCGTGCGGCGGCCCTGGCCGACGAGATCAGCGCCGTAAAGTTTTTTCGATGCCGGGTGACGTCCAGGCCAATGGTTTCCAGATTGTCGAAGATGACCGTTAGCGGCGATACCTTCACCGAGAGCGGTGCATCCTACATGGGCTTCGCCGTCAGCGCCCTGCTCGCCTCGGCGGCGGCTGACGCTCCCCCGCTACTGCGTAGCATTCACGGGTGACGGGGTCCCTTCATGATGAACCCGCAGGTCCTGATCGATGCCGTGCAGCATGGCGTGAAGGGCTGTATCGTGCTGTTCGACAACAGAAGGATGGCGGCGATCACAGGCCTGCAGGAAGCGCAATAACGGCCACGCGGTTCGCAACACATGATGGCGTTGCCGTCGACTACGTGAAGATGGCCGGTGCGGTCGAAGGTGTCCATGCACTCTACGCAGGTGAGACGGAAGATCAACTAGAGGAAGCCCTACGCGCGGCCGTCGCCTTTGATGGCCTGTCTCTGGTGCATGTCCCCGTTTACTGCGGAGATGATCCGAGGGGGTGGCATGGGCGCTTACGGTTCATGGAATGTCGGCAACTGGGTCGAGGATGTGCAGGCGCAGTACCTGAGACAGAAGATTTGAGCGAGGAAACAAATGACGGCACTTGAAAATTTACAGCGACTGGGATTCACACTGCCCGATGCTCCCCAAGGGTGTCGGCAATTACGAAGCTTGGGGTGCGTACCGGCAATCTCGTCATGACTTCGGGGCGAGGTCGCCTGGGTCGACGGCGTCCTGCAGTACCCCCGGTCGCCCTCGGCGCCGAAGTCAGCGACGAGGAAGGCTATCAAGCCGCACGCCTTGCCGCGTTGAACGGAATTGCCCAGCTACACGCGGCGACCGGAGACCTCGAAAAGGTTCGGCAGGTCGTGCGGATCGAAGGGGCGGTACACTGTGCACCAGGCTATCGTGGCCATCCCCAGGTTCTGAACGGTGCGTCGGATCTGGTGAATGAAGTCTTCGGAGAACGCGGGTCGTCACACGCGTACCTCTCTCGGCATTGCCGATCAGCCGCCTTGATGCCTGTGTCATGCTGATGTTCTGGGCAGAAGTCGAGAATTGAGCGGAGACGGCTTGCCGGAAACCCAGCTGTACGAGCTGCAATCGGAACACGGCATTCTAAAAGTGCTCGACGAGAGAAGCTCAAGATCGCCTCAGGTGGTCCGGCATTGTCGTCCTTTCGACGTTGGTGCGATGCAGCGTCCCGAAAATGAGGTTGCGTCCGCTTTCGGCATCGAACCTTGAGGGGCAGGGAAGCCTGTCCCTTCGAAGAAGGCGGCTATCGAGGCCATCCAGAAATCGTTTGCACATCGACGACGTGAGGCGGATCAACTTAAGCGGATACGGACGACGACGCCTTGGTGATCTTGTTATGGCAGAGTGCTACAATCCGGCGACCACATTTATCCTGGAGTCAACAGTGGCCGGCTTGAGTTATGACGTGGTAACTAATTGATTCTGTATTATTTATGGTACCGCCTCCCCGGTTCGAACGGGGGACCTCTAGATCCACAATCGTGTGCTGGGGGATATTATGCAGTTTTCTGAATATTTATTTTCCTTCATAACTTGCTGTTATTACGCTATTTTTGTCCATATCTGTAGTTCTGATGTTTCCTTACATTCGATCACTTTTTCGATTTTTTGGTAGCCGCTTGGTAGCCGCAGCCCCCGAATCTGAGTTAGAGTCATTTTGGTAGCCAGAGCATGAAGAGGGACGCTCGATGCCTAGAACCAGCGACACGAAGATCACCCAGAGCCTCGTTAAAGGGCTCACACCTGATCCGGAGCGTGACTACACCATCTATGACGCCGAACTTCGCGGCTTTGGGCTCCGGGTCCGCACCACGGGTGCCATGACGTTCATCTTGAAATACCGGAACAATGAAGGAAGGCAGCGCTTTCTCACCCTGGGCACCTATCGCCCGATGACCGTGCGGGAAGCCAGAGAAGCTGCCATCAAAGCGAAGGCGCAGGTATCCAGCAACGTTGATCCGCTGAGCGAGAAGACGAAAGTGCGCGCTCCGGTAACGATCGCGGCGCTATGTGATCAGTACCTGAAGGGATGCGACGATGGGCGCATACGCTTCAGGAGAAAAACCAAGTCAGCTTCAAGCCTCCAAAATGACCGCTCCCTCATCGAGCGGCACATCAAACCGCTTCTCGGCACTCGGCCCATCAGGCAATTGAAGCGCCACGACGTTGAGATCTTCATGAGTGACGTTCTCAACGGCAAGACCGCAGCCCGCATCAAAACAAGGCCCCGTGGTGTCGCGCGGGTTCAAGGAGGACCTGGTATTGCCCGGAAAGCCGTGAACCTTCTCTCTACGGTTTATAACTACGCCATTAGAGAAGAACTCGTCACCCTCAATCCCTGCGTCGGCGTGCAAACACCTCCGCAGCAGGCGAGAACCCGATGGCTCAATGAAATTGAGTATGCAGCGCTCGGTGAAGCCCTCCTTCAAGCGGCACAAGAAGGCATGAACCCAATTGCGCTCGCTGCCATCAGAGCACTTGCTCTCACCGGCTGCAGAAAAAGCGAGATACTGACCCTCAAACGAGAAGAACTTGATCTGCAGAGCCAGTGTTTACGGCTCTCTCACACCAAGACCGGTGCGCAAATTCGACCATGTGGTCAAGCAGCCCTCAACCTCATGGGTGATCTCATCAAGTCACACCATTCGCAGTGGGTGTTTCCGGGAAATGGCACGGGAACCGGCTTGGTCAACATTCGAAAGCCGCTAACCAGAGTCTGCGAGATTGCCAAACTTGAGGGCGTTACCGCACATGTCTTCCGGCATAGCTACGCAACCGTCGCGCATGAACTGAGGTACTCTGAGCTTACAATTGCCGGACTATTGGGCCACTCAGCCGGGAGCGTGACCAGCCGGTACGCACATCACGTTGACAGTGCGCTGAAAAGTGCGGCCGATCATGTGTCGACAACGATTGCCCACCGGATGACCGCAGTCGTAAGCATAAGCCACGAAGCTTCTAAACTCTGAAATTCCGCTCCAAGACGAGGTGTGTTCCATGGCTCAATACACGATCGCCAAAAGCTGAAGAAATTTGACTGATCTGCGCATCATTTCAATATGCTAGCCCTTCACGATCTAAGACCCCAAGCCGCTGCATAACTCGTTTTTGACCGATGTAGTTGTTATTCGCTCGGTGCAATGTTGCTAGATTGTCCCAAACACAAACGTCGCCGCTCTCCCACATGTGCTGCACTACGAATTCGCAACACTCGGAGATGTCGCAAAGCGTATTAATAAGGTTCAAGGACTCATCTGGCTCAAGTCCGACGATCGATTTCAAAAAGAGCCTATCAACAAATAAAAAAGGCTGTAGCGTTAATGGTCGTCGCTGTACCAGCTTATGAACTGCAACATTCTCGTAAGTCGACTTGTTGCTGAAACGTTTTGGCAAGGATTTCATTTTTGACGTAAATAAATCAGAAGAAAACACTCCTTCCAATTCATTAATACTCCTTTTAAAGTCATGACCGAGACTGTCATATGCATTCAACTGATTTGAGAAAAATGTCTCCCCGCCAGAACTTGGCAAAACGAGGGCATTCATCAGTCCATACCGATGAGGTTTCGCACGGAAACTCACGTCTCGATGCCAATCTTCACCCACTACCGGTCCGAAGTCCGCTGAGTGCCGTTCAATATCAAACAAGCCAGGATATTCTCGATAAATAGGAAAGCGGACAGGTCCGCGGTTAGGAAATTTGTCCACCTCACCTAGGCTCCATGCGAGAGCATAAAAATCTTTTGTTGCCACAGTATCGTCGCAGCGAAGTATTACTACTAACTCCTCGCTCAACAGAGCATGCAAATCAACGCAGAAATGCGGGTCATATAACCGCCGCACGTCTGGAAGCTTCAGAACTTGGCCAAAATCTGCGTCTAACCCTATCGTTGCATGCATCGGCCTCCTGCCTAACTCCTTAATTGCTGGGTGGGGAAATCACCGCTAGCAACACAAAGATAGATCCTGCGGTGGCAAGACAGGCAAACGACATTTGGACCTTGCCGTTCTTTGACCTAACCAAACAGGCCAGCAGATACACTTGGTTCAACAAGTCTCCAAGATACCTTGAACCCTGGAGCGACTTCCAATGTCTTGCGTACGTTTCCGAAGAGTCGTACACCGAAACGGACGGCCAAGCAACGACACCCGGTCTAGCGCCAATGTCAAGAGCAAATGGCAGTGTTCTCACTCTTGGGAAAATAGCCAAGAGAGCGAAGATCATCGAAGCAATTATGCATGAAAGCGCCAACGAATCGAAGAACGTCAAGATTACACTTGTAGACAGAATGTCGGCGGCCGAAAAGGTGTGCTTGCTATGAAGTGTATAGATGGTAACCGATAGTATAAGTGATCCTGACGACTTGCGGTCCGCATATATAATTTGATTTTGTATGTCTGCATACTGCATCCAGGCGTATTTTAACTTGTCTTCTTCACTCCAATCATGAACCATCGTCCACATACCTACCTGATAGAAAATCTGCCCGCATGCAGAGCTCGTCCAATGTTCGGAAACGCGTCGCTAATCAGCCCTGCTGCTTCTTCCCGACAGGCGGCCAAACCCAAATTTACTGCAGCCGTCGCCGTGATGTTGCATAGGTTCCATAAACGTCGACGTCTCCGGCTATCCATCGGCTCCAGTACCGTAGCTCCAAGCCGGTTAAGCGCGTGTAGCCCATCGACAGTCAATCTAATTTCAGGAAGCAGGAAGGCAGGATGAATGTCCACCTGCCCCGTTACCCATTTGCAAATCCAGTTTCTTGAAAAATTTACGCCTCAGGGAAGCCGAGACTCAGTTTGAGGACACTCTCTACATTCACATCGATTTGGGAAGCCAGGGCGCACTTGCCACAGATTTAAGATTTTTCATTCTTGACGAAATATCTCGGCAACTCTTCCAAAATTACGATACGGACGTTGATGCAAATGAGTTTGTTCGAGGGGTCTATAACCTAGATTTAAAGAAATTCGAAAAAGGAATTTATGGGCGGCAGAAAACGAAAAACCCGCAGCTCTATGATCAAAAAGAGCTCGAAATGCTTGAAGCGAAATGCCAAAATCGAGAGAACCACCTTCGATCATGCATCTCTCATATTTCCAAAGCTCGCAAAAAGTTGGTCGCAATAACTCTAGACAATGCTGATCAACGAACCTATGCTGTGCAGCAAGAGGCTTTTATTGTCGCTGAAAACTTCGCTAAACATTGGAACGCCGTTGTCTTCTTTGCTATTCGGCCGAGCACTTTTTTTATGTCCAAACAATCTGGGACTTTGTCAGCATATCAGAATAGGGTATTTACGATCTCGCCGCCACGTATTGATCAAGCTATTGAGCTAAGGTTGCGTTTTGCGCTTGAACTTGCGACTGGCCGATTAGACGTGGCGCAACTTCAGCATATTCGGCTTGAGCTGGGCAATGTTGCAATTTTTCTGCGCGGCCTACTTCAATCTTTGCGAAAGAATCGAGAGATCATAGAATTTTTGGACAACATATGCGGTGGAAACGTCCGCCAAGTAATCAACTTGATTTCTCGTTTCATTGGAAGCGCTAATGTGGATTCAGAGCGCTACATTCGAGAAATCGGACGCCAGGGCTGGCACTACATTCCTACTCATGAGTTCTGGAAATCAGCACTTCTCGGTGATCATCAGTATTTCGACTCGTCATCTTCAGTGGCCATGAATGTGTACGATGTGGTTTTTCCAGATGAAAAGGCTCATTTCTTAGTTCCTATGATACTTGCATATCTGGGTTGGAGTGGACCGCATCGGCGTCCAGATGGCTTCATTCATTCAGACCAAATTGTTACCGAGATGCAGCAGAACGGTTTCGGTTTGGCTGCTATTGAGGACGCTTTGCGACGCATGAACAATAAACTATTAATTGAAGCCCCAAAACGATTGACTTTTTCGGAGGACGAAGCGGGGCTTCATGGAGATTTAGAGAGAAGCTTTCGCTTAACTTCTGTTGGAGCCTATCATTCGGATCGATGGTTGTCAGAGTTTTCGTATCTTGACGCAATGTGTATAGATACACCGATTTTTGATAGAGACGTTCGAGAAAAAATCGGTAATGTAATAGAGTCGTTCACAATTCAAGATCGCCACTCCAGGGCTGTTATGTTTCGAAATTACTTGACAGCTATTTGGAGTGCCAGTGGATTGAGCAATCAGTATTTTGATTGGCCTCACAAAGTGTCCACGGGCAACAAAAGCTTCACCTTTGTGGAGCGCGCACTCCGTAAGCCTCAACATCGCAAGTGAGTCCGGGTTGCCCTTTCCGGCCAGTAATTCCGATCTGATCCGGACAAGGGTTCCGATTTCATCTGGAAACAATTGCGCACGCGCCGCAGCGATCAAATTCCAAACCTGAAGAACCTCGAACCTCAAAAAGCGACTTCCATTTGACCTGCTCGCGTCTCACCGATTCACTTCCCCGCAAGCGCACCGGCAATCGTGCCACCGATCTCCTCTGACGCCCGGTGCAGCGGATCGTTGTCCAAGTGGGCATAGTGCTACGTCGTCTGCGCCTGCGTGTGCCCAAGAGGCTTCCCGACAATTGGCAGCCCCATGCCACTCGCTGCACCGACACTCGCAAACGAGTGGCGCAGATCGTGGACGCGAAGATCATCAAGACCGGCATGTTTCCGGATACGCCGCCATGGCCGGTTGAGATCGGATCGTGGCTGACCTTCCTTCTCGCTGAGGATCACGTACTCACCAATACGCTCCGATCCCGTCAGTACATCAATTGCAGCGCTGTTGAGCACCACCGCACGTTTGCCAGTCTTGCTGTCCGGCAGGATCAGCATACCGCGCTCAAAGTCAATCTCGTTCCATCGAAGCTAAGGATCTCGGGCATACGGCAACCAGTGAAGAGGAGGAGGCGAGATGCGTAGAGAGAAGGAATGTGACAGAAGGCATTGCTGCGCGGCTGCGCGTCGATCACCAGCTGTCGAACCCGATTCTGATTTGTCCGTGGCTCGTCAGTCAGGCCATACCCCCTTGAAAGTTGGCTAACCTAGTTGGCTCACTGTCAGACTGTCAGTTCAGCGATGTTTTAGCTCGCCAAGCTCACCCTTGCTGTCGTAGGCTACAAACAATCGGGTTAGGCGGTGAGGTAATGGGGCTAGATGGGCGATTTGTGGGATATTCTTAAGGCAATTATTGCGCTAGTTTCGAAGCCTGAGACACGGATTGAAGCAATCTTGGCACTGGTCGGAACGGCCATTATTTTTGCCTTCAGTTTCTATAGGCTTGGTCGCTTCCTCCAACTGCTTCGCCAGAACAAGCTTGAGTCAGAACTCAACGCCAGAATCTCAAACTTGCAGAGAGACAAGGCCGACCTGGACCGAGAGTTGCGAAATCAACGGTCGCAGTTCCAGAAGACGGTTGATCCGTTGCGAGAACGCATAGCTGAGCTTGAGGTTGACGGCTCCAAGCTTCAGCACGAGATCGAAACTCAACGAACACTGCATCGATCGGAACTCAGTCAAGCAAAGCAAAGGTCACTGACGCTGGAAGAAGAGAACGCGAGTCTCACGGAACAAGGCAAGACAACCCGTTCACAGTTAAGGACACTGAGATCCGACTTGCGACGGCACGAAAAGCTCGAAGAAGCCTTGCTCTCCGACGACGGTCAGCTGTGGACATTGCGCCCGCCCCAACCGCCACCAGAGTTCCATGCACGCCTGCTGAGATCAAAGCCCAAGATAGTCACGCTGAGCAACCTGAAGGGCGGCGTTGGCAAGACTATGCTAACTGCCACTCTCGCTGCATTCTTTGACCAGTACTATGACAAGAGAGTGCTCGCATTGGACTTGGATTATCAGGGCACACTCACGGACATGATGTTTGGGGCAGCTGACGCGCACCCCAATGGCTCCCAGATCGATGGGTTCATACTCGGCACCAAGGGACCAGATGATTTCTTGGGGTTGAGGAATCATTTTCCGAGTGTCCTCCCCAAGACGCACATTATCGGTGCTGAGTACGAGCTTTCCAAAAGCGAAAACCGAGCCCTGATTTCCTGGTTGTTGGATGATACCCAGTCAGACTTGCGCTATCGCCTGGCCACGCTGTTACTCGATCCAGTGGTGCAAGAGAACTACGATATCGTGCTGATAGACACGCCACCCCGACTGGGCCCTGCCTTGTTGAATGCATTGTGCGCAAGCCACGCGTATTTCGTGCCAACAATTCTAGACCGAGCCTCCGCCGAGGCGGTCACCAAGTTCGTGGGCTACGTTGACGCTCTCATGCCTGGGCTCAACCAAGACCTTGAATTTTGTGGCGTCATCGCAAACTCTACTGATGAATTCGACCTGACCGACACCGAGAAGGACGCGAAGGCGCTTATCGAAACGAGTGAGGTGATGAACGGTCGCACAAACATCGTCATTGCAGACACCATCCGCTACACTAAGAAACTGCACAGCGCTGCCGGGAACCGAATCCTGTACACGCGCGATAAGCTGTTCCGCGAAGGTATGGCTGACAAGATCGGCCGTGAAGTAGCCCAGAGAATAGCGTTGGATACCGTTGATGAAAATCGCTCAGTTGCGTGACGTGCTCGACAAGTTCGCTGATCTGTATGCAGATAGTGGAGCCAAAAGCAAAGGCAAAGCTGTGGCCAGCCTTGCCGCTGCCTTGGCCCAACATGACAAGAAGACGGTCAAGGCGTTCGTCAAAAGTACCCGTGAACGACGCGCCAAACAGCTTTGAATCGCTGCGCCTTCGTGCGAACTTCTGTCAGTTGATTCGGGTCGCGTATTCATCATTGACAACTGCGAAGGCGCGACATGAAGGTTGCCGAACTTAGAGAAATACTGGCAGAGGTCGAAGCGATCTTTGTCGCCAGTGGGGCAAAAAGAACTGCGGAAGACTTCAAAGAACTTCAGCAGATATTCGAGGGCTCCGACGACGAACAAGTTGATGAATTCTTAGAGCATCTTCGCAAATTATATGCTCCGACCAAGAAGCCCAGGCTCAGGCTTGTTGAGGCTTCCAACGACCTGCTTGTCGAGAAGTATATCAAACGGCTTCAGCAGTGCAGTAATGACTCAAGCGCCGTAGACAAGATTATTTCTGATCTGAAGTCGGATGGTGCCGTCAAGAAGGCAGAAGCCAACGCTATCCAGTATCGCCTCATTAAGGGCAGGGAAGCCTGGCCTTCAAAGAAGGCGGCTATCGAGGCCATCCAGAAATCGTTCGCACATCGACGACGTGAGGCGGATCAACTTAAGCGGATAAAGACGACGACACCTTGGTGATCTTGTTACGGCAGAGTGACTACAATTCCAGCGACCACATTTATCCTGGCATCAACTCCACTACCGGTATTGCTCTGATCTGGTGGACCCCACGGGATGGACTGGAATTGCAGCCGTTTGCTCCTAACCTCCCGGACGGGACCGATGACATGTACATGCATTAACGCCGATCCCGTCCCCGCGTTACCGAACACCCCGGTTCGCCTCCTATACTTCCGGACATTCGCTGAATTGTCAGTCTTTTTGGTAGCCGCTTGGTAGCCAGAGGGAGATTAAACAGTGATCGGCTTGAGTTCTGTCATGGTAATTTATTGATTTTGTTATGTTTTTTGGTACCGCCTCCCCGGTTCGAACGGGGGACCTCTAGATCCACAATCTAGCGCTCTAACCAACTGAGCTAAGGCGGCACGCCGGGCGGGTCGAAGGTTGGCCTGGCCGGTGGTGTGATAGGCTGCCTGTCGGCCGAGCTGACAGGTGGCCCGAAAAGCCAATGTAACTAGCGCTTCGGCGACAGACTGTCCATCCCATTTTGTCGACTGCGTCGATTGCATGGGCGCCGGCCGCGAGGCCCTGATCGGCCAAGCCCTCCTGTTCTACGAGCCCGGCCGGATGGCGGCAGCCAGCTGGGCGGTGTAGACCTCCTGCCAAGTGCCGTGGTCGTCACTCGTCAGATAGCCGCTGCGGGCGCCCGAGTAGGCTGACGGATCGTCGGCGGCTGGCGGTGCCGCGCCATCGTCGCGGAGCGCACGCGAGGCCATCAGCAGGCGGCGCCTGGTGCGCGTGATCATCAGGTCGGAAGGGGCCAGATGCTCGAAGTCGTGGTCGACGATGGCGCCCATGCTCTCGGTGATCGCCTGGTCTTGCAAGTGAATGCCGTCAATGCCGGTGTAGATCTCGCCGCTGGCCTGGGCAGCGCGGTCGATCAGCCAGTCGTTGGTCTCGTTTTCGGCCATCCGCCAGCGACCGAGCCAATCGGTGGTATTGGGCAGCATATTGGCACCGCGGCCCGTGCCGCCGATCGGCGTGCCGTCCTTGTAGGTCGGCTGCGGCAGCGAGTTGGCGGCGACCGCGTGTTTCCATTTGAAAAAGATGAACATCGTGTGCTCGTCGTCGAGCGGTACCCAGGCGCGGGCGTGCATGTGGCTCTTGAATTCACCGTTCGGCGCCTGCGTCCAGAAGGGCAGGCAGAAATTGGCGAACCGCCAGTAGACCTTGCCCGGGCCGCTTGCCCGATAGCCAGCGTATTGTGTGCCCCAGGGCGCTTCGGCAACATGGTATTCCGGCGACCGGTTCAGAATGGTCTGGCGTAGCGGTTCGTCCTCAGGCACATCGTTGGGATCGATGTGGCCGGCATGCAGGAAGCCGAAATGCGCGGTGTCGATCTCGCCTTCGATCGCCTGGAGATAATTGCAGTCGCGCTGGATGAAGGTGACGTCGATCTCGTCATCGGGCGCCTGCAGGATTTCAAAGCCGGGCAGGGCCGGCGCGTCGGATTGGTTCGGGCCCATATAGACCCAGACGACGTTGGCACGTTCGGCGACGCGGTAGGCTTTGGCGCGCACCTTTTGCTTGAAGTCCTGATGCGGCGGGGCGCTCGGCATGTCGACGCACTGCCCGTCAACGTCGAACTTCCAGCCGTGGTAGACGCAGCGGATGCCGCCCTCCTCGTTGCGCCCGAGGAACAAGGACGCGCAGCGGTGCGGGCAGCGGTGATCCATGATGCCGGCGCGGCCGGCGCTGTCGCGAAAGGCGATCAGTTTCTCGCCGAGCAACTTCAAGCGCAGGGGCGGGCCATCGGGTTCGATCTCGGATGAAAGGCAGGCCGGAATCCAGTAGTGGCGCATCAAGGCACCCATGTCCGTGCCGGGGCCGACGCGGGTCAGTTCGATACCTTCCTTGGCTGTTGTCATCCGTTCCTCCCGATCCTGCGGAATTGCCCATGCGGACAGAGTGCTTCAAGGCGAACAAAAGGGCCATAGCCAATAGGAGGAAAGCAAGGGCTGCGGGCTCTGGTGCAGTCACAAAGCCGGGCGAGATCACGATACCGATCGGTTCTGATGATGGGTGCTGGTTCCGGCAGCGCCTGCAACCCGTTGCTCGCAAGGCACGATGTCAACGGTTTCATGTGTTGCACGAAATTGCCTCGCTACCGCCACGCCGATACCTGTCCAGGGCCACAAACCGGGACCACAAGACGGCTTCCTTCCGACCTCAAAGGAGTTCGCCGTGCAGAACAAGCAGCTTTCGAAGTTTGCATTCGGGCTCTTCGCGGCGCTTGCAGTTTCGGCGGCGCCGGCGATTGGCGATGAGGCTTATCGTGTCTCAGGCCCTGTTTCACACGACAACCTCGCGATCTATTTCGTACATGGCAAGAGCATTGCCGGGCCTGTGCCGCTGACACTGAGCGAGGCGTTGGCCGCGGGCAAAGTGATCGTGCACGAGACCGGCAATGTCAGGCAGCTTGCCATCGAAAACAAGGGCGACAGGCCGGTGTTCGTGCAGTCCGGCGATGTCGTCAGAGGCGGCAAGCAGGATCGGGTGCTGACCGTGAGCCTGCTCGTGAAACCGAAATCGGGCCGGGTGGCTATCGGCTCTTATTGTGTCGAACAGGGCCGTTGGACGAAGCGTGGCAACGAAAGTGTCCGGCATTTCTCCAGTTCGACCGATGCACTGCCCTCGCGCCGTGCCAAGCTTGCCATGAAAGTCGAAGCTCGGCGCACCGATAGCCAATCGGTATCCGGGGTCGGTCCGACGCCGAGGCCGCTTCGGCTGGACGTTCGCCAACAGCGCGTACAGCGTCAGGCAACTGATACCCGATCCATTTCGCCAAACGCCCCTCGTAGCGTTCAGTCCGAGATCTGGAGCAGTGTTGCAAGCACGCAGCGGCGCTTATCGCGCAGCCTCGATCGTTTGGTGGCAGCATCGCAAAGTCCGACCAGCCTGCAACTGGCGTTGGAGAACACCGAGTTGAAAAAGCAGATTGCCGGTTACGTTGAGAAGCTCGAACCGAGCGGCCACGCCAAGGGCGACATCGTCGGCATCGTGTTTGCGATTAATGGCGCGATCAACAGCGCCGACGTCTATCCGTCGAATGCGTTGTTCAAGAAGATGTGGCCCAAGCTGCTCAAGGCAAGCGCAACGGAGGCGATCGGCGAGCGGGTGGCGACGGCAAAGCCTGCCAGACAACCTTCGTCGTCGGAGGCGCTGGCGTTCCTGAATGGCGCCCACCAGGGGCAGGCGCAACGGCGGACGCTGGCGCGCGGCGTGGCGATGGAAACGCGCAAATCGAAGAAGGCCTACCTGTTCGAGACGAATGTCGCGAAGGGTAGCTGGATCCACCGGAATTACATTGCCTACTGACTGCAGACGGCTCTGAGCCGGTCCAGGTGCAAATGAATACCTATGTGCTGCCGATTGCAGTCATCCAGATGGTTGCCACCGGTGGCACAATGCGTTAGCTGCCACGGGGTCATTCTAACAGCCTCGAGGCAGCCATGGCCCTCCTCATCATCGGCAGCGACCGCGAGAACGAGTTTTACAGTTTCACCAAGGAATTCGCGGCTGGCCGCGATGTACGCAAGTGGCCGGATAGCGGAAATGCATCGGACATCCGCTATGCGCTCGCCTGGCAGGCCAAGCCCGGCGAATTGGCCAAGTTCGAAAACCTCGAACTGATCGTCTCCGTTGGTGCCGGCGTCGATCACCTCTTCAAGGACCCCGATCTGCCGGACGTGCCGATCGTGCGCTATGTCGATCCTGATCTCACGGGCCGCATGGTGCAGTACGTCGTGCTCCATACGTTGTTCCATGTGCGCCGGATGACCGAGTTCATCGAATTGCAGCGGGCGCGCACCTGGGACTACAGGCTGGAGCCGATGTCGACGGAAGTGCGTGTCGGCATCCTGGGCTTCGGCCATCTCGGCCAGGCGGTTGGTCGGGCTCTCGGGGCGCTCGGCTATCAGATCCGCGGCTGGAGCCGCAATCTGAAGGCGGTTGAGGGGGCTCGCTGCTTTGCCGGCAAGGATGGCCTCGATGACTTCCTTGCCGAAACGGACGTTTTGATCGCACTGTTGCCGTTCACACCGGAGACCAAGGGCATCATCAATCGCGACCTGCTCGGCAAGCTATCGCTGTCGGGGCGGCATGAACGCCTGCCCGGTCCGGTTCTGATCAACGCCGGCCGGGGTGGATCGCAGGTCGAGGCGGATATCCTGGCCGCCCTCGATGCGGGCACACTTTATGCCGCGAGCCTCGACGTATTCGAGACCGAGCCGCTGCCATCTGACAGCGCACTCTGGGCCCACCCTCGTGTCATGATAACGCCGCACAATGCAGCTGAAAGCAATCCGGCAAGCATCGTGCGCTATTTCCTGCACCAGATCGATCGGCTGGAAAAAGGTCAGCCGCTCGAAAACATAGTCGACCGGTCGGTCGGCTATTGAGCGATTGTCAGCAGTGGGCAGCCATCGCGGATCGGATTTCAGATAGCCAGATGAGCGTGCGCGCCGATCGATTGTAGGCTTTCAGCCGCTCCCTCACTATCCTGTGCGGGAATGACAACTCGCCAATGCGGGGCTGCGCATGACTGCCAAGACACTCTTCGACAAGATCTGGGACCGCCACGTCGTCGCCGAAAGAGACGGCCAGACGCTGATCTATATCGATCGGCACCTGTGCCATGACGGATCCTACCAGGCGTTCGACAGATTGCGCGCCAGCAATCTGACGGTGCGCCGCCCGGATCAGACGTTTGCGACGCCCGACCACTATACGCCGACGCATACCGCCTCACTGGATGAGCTTGCCGATCCGCGTGCGAAGGAGATCGCCGCTGCCATCAAGTCAAACTGCGAGGAGTTCGGCGTCACGGTGTTTCCGTGGGGTGACAAGCGCCAGGGCATCGCCCACGTCGTCGGCCCCGAGCAGGGCATCACGCTGCCGGGCCTCACCATGGTCTGCGGTGACAGCCATACCTCGACGCACGGCGCGCTCGGCTGCATTGCCTTCGGCATCGGCTCATCGGAAGTGACGCATGTGCTCGCGACCCAGACGATCTGGCAACGGCGCCCGAAGACCATGCGTATCGACGTTGACGGCAAACTTGGTTTCGGGGTCACGGGCAAGGACGTGATCCTCGCCGTCATCCGCCAGATCGGTGCCGCCGGCGGTACGGGTTATGCCATCGAGTATGCCGGCTCGGCGATCCGCGATCTCTCGATGGAAGGCCGCCTCACGATCTGCAACATGACCATCGAGGCCGGCAGCCGGATCGGCATGGTGGCGCCCGATGATGCGACGATCGCCTATATCGAAGGCAGGCCGTTTGCGCCGAAGGGTGAAAAATGGGATGCGGCCCAACGGTTTTGGCGTTCATTACCCTCCGACGAGGATGCCCGGTTCGATGCCGAGGTGTCCCTTGATGGTGAGGCGATCGCGCCGATGGTGACCTGGGGCAACAGCCCGCAGGATGCCGTGCAGATCACCGAGCATCTGCCGGATCCCGACAAGGAGAGCGATGCGGATCGCAAAGCTGCAATGCTGGCAGCCTACGATTACATGGGCCTGAAGCCGGGAACGGCGGTGGCGGATATCCCGGTTGACAAGGTGTTCATCGGCGCCTGTACCAATGCCCGCATCGAGGATTTGCGCGCGGCCGCAGCCGTTGCCAAGGGACGCAAGGCGGTGGTGCCGACGCTGGTCGTGCCGGGTTCCGGCCTGGTCAAGGCGGAGGCCGAGGCCGAAGGTCTCGATCGCATCTTCGAAGAGGCAGGATTCGAATGGCGGCTGGCCGGGTGTTCGATGTGCGTTGGTGTCAACGGCGACACACTGAAGCCCGGTGAACGCTCGGCTTCGACCAGCAACCGCAACTTTCGTGGTCGCCAAGGTCCAGGCAGTCGCACGCACCTGGTGAGCCCGGCGATGGCGGCAGCAGCGGCCGTGACCGGCACGTTCACCGACGTGCGCAAGCTGATGGAGGGCGCGTGACATGGAAGCATTTACGAACTTCAGGTCGATTGCGCTGCCGATCGACATTGCCAATTGCGATACCGACCAGATCGTGCCGGCCCGGTTCCTCAAGTGTGCGCCGTCGGAACCCGGTTACGACAAACGCCTATTCCACGATCTGCGCTTCAATGCAGACGGCAGCGAGAAGTCCGACTTCGCCTATAACCAGGAGCCGTTCGACCAGGCCAAGATCATTGTCGCCGACCTTAACTGGGGCTGCGGATCATCACGGGAAGCGGCCGTCTGGGTGCTGGTTGCGAACGGCATCCGTGCCGTTATCGCGCCGAGCTTCGGCGACATCCATTACAACAACTGCATGAAGCAGGGCGTGCTGCCGGTCCGCCTGTCGCGCGAAGATTGCGATACGCTGCGCGCCCACCTGCACGAAGCGCCGGGCGCCGAGATCACCATCGATCTCGAGAGCCAGACCGTCACCGCCCTGAACGGCACGACGTTCAAGTTCGACATCGCGCCGTTCGACAAGCACCGCATGTTGAACGGTCTCGACGACATCGGGCTGACCATGCAGCATGAGGCTGACATAGACGCGTTCGAGGCGAAACGGGCAGATTATGCCTGGCTGTGACGCTCTAGATGGTTGGTTCTTGTTGGGACCGACGGCTCTTGCGAATGAACTAACGCGTGTTTGGCGCGTGCTGCCGCCGCCCTATGCCCCTCACCCTAACCCTCTCCCCCGTGAAGTACGGGGAGAGGGAATCCGGCCGTGCCACTTCGCACCGCCGCTGGAAACACGACGGGCAAAGTCCCAATCCCTCTCCCCGTAGCGCCACTTCGGCGCGTACGGGGAGAGGGTTAGGGTGAGGGGCCAGCAGCCTTCGATGCACCTGACTGAGGAACAATGAAATGACCAATCAAGTCACCGAACCGGGCCCACTCGCCGGCATCAAGGTGCTCGATCTCACAGAGCACATGGCAGGTCCGTTCTGCACCATGATCCTCGCCGATATGGGCGCCGAAGTGATCAAACTCGAACGCGCGGGCTCGGGAGAATCCGTGCGCCACTGGGGCGACGGCAGCGAACTCAACGCCTACTTCCGTTACATCAACCGCAATAAGAAGGGCATAACGCTCAACTACAAGGATCCGGCCGGCAAGGAGATCTTTCGCAAAATCGCGAAGGGCGTCGATGTCCTTGTCGAGAACTATCGTCCGACCGTGATGCCACGGGCAGGTCTCGGCTATGAGGATCTGAAGGAGATCAACCCGCGGCTGATCTACGCCCAACTCTCCGGCTTCGGCTACGACGGGCCCGATGCGTCGCGCGGCGGGTTCGATCTGATTGCACAAGGTGCGGGCGGCATCATGCATGTCACCGGTGAACCCGACGGGCCGCCGACCTCGGTCGGCCTGCCGGTCTGCGATCTCGGCACCGGCATGTGGGCGGTGCAGGGCATCCTCGCAGCTCTCTACGAACGCGAGTGCACGGGCCGCGGCAATCTCATCGAATGCTCGCTGCTCGAGACCGCGATCGGCTTCAGCTCCTGGACCAGTGCCGGCTGGCTTGCCGATGGTAAGGAGCCGACCCGGCAGGGCTCGCGCCATCGCCAGAACGTGCCCTATCAGCGTTTCTCGACCAAGGACGGCTACATGATGATCGGCGCTGCCGGCCAGCCGTTGTGGCAGCGCCTCGCTAATGCCCTTGGTCATCCCGAATGGATCGAGGATGCACGTTTTCGCACCTTGCCGGACCGTGTCGCCAATCGCACGGCACTCGAAGCCGAGATCGAAGCCGTGCTGAGGACGCGTGAAACCGCCCATTGGGTCGAGGTCATCGAGGAAGCCGGCGTGCCCTGCGGCCCAGTCAATACCTACTCCGAGCTCTTCAATGACTGCCAGGTGAAGCACCGCCAGATGGTGGTCTATGCCAACGATGCTGAGCTAGGCGATGTGCCCCACGTGCGCACGCCGATCAAGATGGGCAACGCCATCGGCGTTCGTCACGTGGCGCCGCGTCTCGGCGAACACAACGCCGAGATCTACGGCAGTGTCGGTATCAGCGAGGCAGAACTGGCTGATCTCAAGGCACGCGGCGTGATCTGATTGGGAGCGGCATCGGGGCGGGCGGCAGACTCAGCTTCCCGCCGCCTCCAGGCCGACAGCGCGCTGGGCGTTCTCGACTTCCTTGCAGTCCGCTTCGGCAAACTCACCGAACTTGGCCGAGACGAACTCATAGCAGGAATCGACGAAGCCATAGGCCGCATCCGACAGACCGGTCGTCTGGTTCATCTTCGTCGACAGTGCCCGGTAAGCGAGTAGCCCAAGTTTCTGGCGACCGATGCCCGTCACGGTCACGCCATCCTGCTGGCCGCCCTCGGCCGCCAGGTAGGCAAACCGGTTGAGGATGCCGCTGTTGAAGTGGACGCAACCGTTGTAATAATCCGAGGTCGACTCACAGAGCGGATCATCGCGCTTGACGTAGTCGCTGTAGCGGGCCGGCTGGCCGCGGTTGGTTTCAAAATTATATTCGGCAGCGGCATTGAACAGCGATCTGCCGTTGCCATCGACCAGCCAGGGCTGCTTAAGATCACGCTCAGGTTCGGTCAGCGAACGGCCCGGCAGGTGCTCGCCGATGATCCAGTTGCCGGCGCTGCCGCGCGCTTCGAGTTCGACCAGTGAACCGAGAATATCGGCGAGCGCTTCGTTCACGGCGCCCGATTCTTCCGCATAGACGAGATCGGCTTCATGGGTGATCACGCCGTGTGTGAATTCATGCGCCATCACGTCGAGCGCCTTCGCGTAGCCGGGTCCGTAGACGGCAACATGGGCGGCGGGACAGCCATCGGAGGCAGCGACACACCAATGTGCGCCCTGCATCGAGCCGTAACGTACGTATGAAACGACCGGGCTGCCGAACTGGCCGGCGCTCGCCTGACCGTTGTCGAAACTCTTGCGCCCGAACATTGCAAAGAAGAAGTCACGCACGATGCCGCTGTTCTGATAGGCCGTTGCAGCATCGGCGCTGAGGCCTGCGGCGCGACTGCCGGTCTCCTCGTTGATGACGTCCGTCCCAGGAAACTCGCTCTTGCCGTCGAGATCGAAGACGCGGCGGACCGTGAAGGAGCGATGGTCCTTGTAGAAATAGAGCAGCTTGCCGTCCTTGGCGTCGATGAACAGACGATAGCTGTCGATGGCGACCTGCCAGGCGAGGCGCGTTTCGCTGGCCGAGGTCTGGGCGCGGGCCATGATTTTCGGATCGAAGATCGTCTTGCTGGCGGTGGCCTCGGCATTGGCCGCGACATCTGAGTTGCGGCGTGCATCGAGGCCGAAGCTCTTGCGTGTACGTGCCAGCATTCGACCAAGCTCTTCGCGCGCCCGGGCGATCGCGGCCGTCTGATCAAGGACTGCGTCGGTGTCGGGGAGCTGGACGGCTGAGAAACTTGCCGAGATCCCCGTGACGCTCAACGTTCGATTGACGGACACCTTGGCCGAAGAGCCAAACACCGGGATACCGTTGACCTCCTGCGTGACGCTGGCGATGAACTGGCCGGGCAATGTCGGGTCCGGGTTGACCGAGCGGATCACGCGCTTGGCAGACTGGTGGCCCTGCGGGAATGCGGACTTGAGGATGCTGCGTTGGAAGAATGCCTCGACGGCCTGGCGCACGTCGGCCTCGCTTGGTTCACCATTGCGGCTCGATGCAGCGAGTGACCTGACAACCGGACCACCACGGAAATTGAGATTGGTGATGCGTGAGGGCAAGCCGGTGCGCTTGTCGATGGCGACGTTGAGCTGTGGTCGCCGCAGTCTTGCAGCTTCCACGGCGCTGTTCACTTCCGAACTGACATCCTGTGCATTGGCGGGTGGCGCCGCGAGCATGGCGAACATACCACCGGCAAGGGCGTAAGGAACGGTGCAGCGAAGCATAATGCTGCCTCGGACCGGCCTTCGTGTCACAAATCGAGTTATCATTGTGGCCTCACATGTTCCGGGTAATCGCGTGGCGGGTGCGCCGCAGCTACCATCCGCAACGACCTTGCGCGCTGCTTACAAGGGTCAACCTGGGATCGATCAGGTTGAGCGATGTTGCGACCTGATCGAACGATTCCTCATTCTTTCGTTCCCAGGCAAGCCGTATCACACCGAGATCGGTCACCGGCTTGCCGCCGACACAACGCTTGTCCGATGCATCGCTGCGCGCGTGGCCGGAGCCGTTCAGGTCAATGCGCGGATACCAGTGTTCGTTGTCTTCGACCTGGCCGTTTTCATTGAGGTCGAAGAAGTACGAGCCGAGAGTTGATTGGAAAACGGAGGTCATGGCTTCGTTGTGGCGCTTGTAGGTGGCAAGGTCGTCGCTGTTGACGATGCCGTCTCCGTTGAGGTCGGCCAGGATATCGAGGGCATCGCTGCGCGCCTTGAGGATGGCTTCGAGCGCATCGGCGCGAGGTGCCGTCTTCCCGTCTGCGTCGGGGACTGCCGCCTCGCGGATGATCTCAGCGATCTCGGCCGGCGTCTTGTCCGGGGCAAGCTCCATCAGGATGGCGGCGAGCGCCGTGATATGCGGGGCGGCCTGGGATGTCCCCTCGCAAATTGCGTAATTCGAGCCACGACCGCCGATCGTGCTCATAACGTCGACGCCTGGTGCTGCGATATGACCGCCGGCGTTGGAGAACGGCGCGCGATTGCCGCTTCGGTCGACAGCCTCGACGACGAGCACGTTCGTTGCACGCTCGAAAGTCGTCGATGACTCGAGCCCGAGATACGAGAATGGTGATGACCACTTCGCGTTGAGCGGCACGTCGAGTTTGTCGGAATCGTTGCCCGCTGCGATCACGAACAGCGTGTCATCACTGAATCGCTTCAGCGACTGCTGCAGGATGCGCGCGAGCATGATGACGATCGTTTTCTTTTCCTCCTTGACCAGTTCACCGTCGGCGATCTCGGAGCTGATCGCCTCGTTGCTCGCGTCGTTGATGGCGCGCCAGTTGAAGCCGAGCGAAATGTTGACGACGCGCTTGGCGCCTTCGGCGGGCGGGTTCTGTTCGAGATACTCGACGAGCTGGCCGGCAGCACTCGTGAACAGCATGGCGCTCTGGTTGCCGAGCCCCTGAATGCCGGCCTCCATGCCGTGGATGACGAATTCCGCCTGCAGTGGGATCGCATCGATGTAGGCATCTGGCACGATGCCGTCGATGCCGCGGCCACGACCATGGGCGGCACCGGCGATGCCGGCGACGTGCGTGCCGTGTGCTTCCTGGCAGGTGCTGCCCGCGGCAATCAGACGCTCGCCTTCCTTGAGGCCGAACACCTTGTTGTATTTGAGATGGCCATGCCAACTGAAACCGCTGTCGAGAAAGCTCATGACGGCCGGCTTGCCGGGCTTGTCCGAGTTCCGGGTCGTCTTGAGAATGCGCCACAGCGACGGTATGCGCATGCGCTTGAGGCCCCAGTTGCCGTCGTTGTCAACACCGGGTCGCCAGCTCCAATGATAGGCCTTGCCGCCGTCTTCGACCATGGTGCTCGAATCGCGCGGCATCGACTTCGGCGTAATCGTCGACTGCACGGTGGCGGCGTTGATGCCGGGCTCCTTGCGGATGTTCTTGATGAAGTCAGGATCGAGAACTTCGCTGGAGGGAGCAGGCGTCTCGCGCGAGATGCTGCGCGTCGTGCCGAACTGGCGCTGCTTGACGTAGATCAGGCCGAGTGCCGGCAGACCGCCGACGATTTCGAGATCGTATTTCTTGAGCACATGTTCGATCTGCGCGTTGGTCGCGGTGTGCTTGAACTGAATGATGTAAGTGTCGGGCACGACGCCGAAAGCCGTTCCTTCGCGCATGCGCCCCTTGTTGGTTTGCGCAAGGCGTATCGCCGATCGCGGAGCGATTGCGCTGCCGGTGTCGGCCTGCAGCGGCGTTGTCGCCGATGCATTGACATCGGCAGGCTGCCACAGCGATTTCAAGTATTCCCAGATGCCGGTTGCGGGCGGGGTTTCAGGATTGCTCGACGTCGGCGTGATGCCGTCTCCGGGTTTCTCGAGGCTCGACCTCCGGTTTGGCGCTTCAGTGGCTGGCGCGCGACGCATATCTCCTTTGGGCGTGATGATCAGCATCTCGCGCGGCACAACTTTCGGTGCCTCGGAGGCAGGCGGTGGGGTGATGCCTCGGCGCAGCGATCGCGCACTGAACGATGGGTTCGCTGCTTTCGCTTTGTCGTCGGTGAGGCGCTTCTCGAGCAAGGCTCTGAGGCGTGCGCCCGGATCGCTCGCTTCCGCGAAGGCGGGTGTTGCAATCGATACAATTGAAATGCCGGCAGCAGCCAGCCAGATGAATGCTCGCATGAGATGGCCTCCACCATAGTGAGCCGGTTGACGCCCCCGGTCGCCGTCTCAAACCCGGTTGTCAAACTATATCGGCGATAAAGTCGGCGACATCATGCTCTGTTCTGCTGACGGTCTCGTCCGGCCGTCAGGAAGGCAAACAATGCGCCGCTCGCCACCGATGTTCAAAGGAAGGGCCGAATTCAGTCGGGATCCCAGACTGATTCCCACCATTTCTTCGTTCGGTTCCAGAGGTTGTCTTTCTTCTTTTCATTTTCCAGCTTGGCAAGCCTGTCCTGGGTCTGCTTGAGCTTGACGTTGACGGCATCGAGCCTGGCCTGCAGGCGACGCTCGCGTTGCTGGGCGGCAGCTTCCTTGCTGCGCATTTCTGCGTCGAGCTGGTCGATGCGTGAGCGGGCTGCCGTCAGGTTCGCTTCCGACTGCTGCAGCGCAGTCCTGGCATCCCTGGCTTCGCTTTCGGCAGCCTCGATGCGGCGCTGGCTGTCGACCTTGACGGTATTGAGCTCCTGACGAACAGTATCCAATTGCTGGGTGAGAGTGGTCACCTGCTGGTTGGCGGTATCCTGACCCTGCTTGGCGCTCGCAAGTTCCTTCTCTAGTTCTGCGATCCGCAGTTTCGCCTTGGCGAGTTCGTCGGCAGTTCCGGGATCTTCGGGCTTGCCGCCCGGCGGTTCTTCCTTGGGATCTTCCTTTGGATCCTCTTTCGGGCCACTGCCGGGTGGTTCCGGATCGGGTGGATCGACCGGCTTGGCGCCGATCTCGAAGTTGGCGTCGACGATCAGGTTGCCGTTCGCATCGATCGAGGAGCCGAGGCCCTTTGCCTTGCGCAGGGCGGCAACTAGCGACGTGTAGACGGGCACGTAGACCGACAGCGTCTGATTGTTGAAATCGACAGTCTGCTGGGCCATGAAGTGCAGGTGGATGGTCGTTGCCCGCTTGCCGCCCATATACTTCGAGACCTTGCCCAGCACGTCACCCTGGCGCACGCTCTGGCCGCGTTTGACCTTGATCGTGTTCGGGTGCATGTGCAGGTAATAATAGGACGTGCCGTCGTTGCCTTTGAGCACAACGGTCGTGTTCGTTGTGACGCGCGTGATGATGCCGTCGACAACGGCAACCGCTTCCCATTTCGCATCGGCACATGTCGGCGGGCGGATATCCTGGCCCTGGTGGCCGGTGCCTGAGGGGCACATCGGCATCGACCAACTGCGCACCTCGCAATAATTGTCGATCTCTTTGAAGGGATCGTAGTTGCGCGGATCGCATTCCGTGCCGCCGGCTGCACCCTTGCCGCCCCAGCCACCGCCGCCGTAGCCGTAAATCTGCGAGTTCATGTGCGGGTGCATGCCGGTCGGCAGGGCGAGCGGGAAGATGATGTTGGGCAGGTAGACCTTGCGGTCGTCTACGCGTCCCTTGCGCGGATCGTTGGGGTGCAGCTTGCCCGGCGGGTGGTAGGCGAAGGTGCGGGCCGGCGCGGTGCCGCCGCCGGGCTCTTCCGGGTCGGGCTTTTGTACGAAATCGAAGGGCAGCGGACGCAACGAGTCCTCGGTGAACTTGCAGGTCTGGGTGCGATGGACGAGCACGTCGCGGACGCTGTCGCCGGCGCAGGCCGACCTGTGATCGCCGGATGGTGCCTGCGCTGCTGCAAGTTTCGGCACCGGTCCTGCGGCCAAAGCGATCGACGCCGAGGTGACGCTTGCAAGGAACGTTGCTGTCAGAACAGTTGAAGCCACAAAATGCAATTTCATCACTAACCCGTTACGCCCCCGTATGGTGAGCTTCGATAATGTCAATCAGCTAGATACATGGCAACCATAAAGCAGTCTTTGGCGTGTTGATGGCGGCGGCCGTGATCGGGACTGTAGCGGAGTCAGGTCCGGTTCGGCAGGCTCGTCCCTGCTGGTTGGTCCGTACCCGCCTACTGGCCGGCCAGTTTCTCGAGCGCATCGCGCATCGCCTTCGGCAGCTTGGCCCGTTTGGCCGGGTCGTTCAGCGTGCGCTTGATCTTGGCGGCAAGCTCGGCTGAAAGTGTGGCGGGCGGAGCGGCGTTCGACGACGGCGCCAGCGAACGTACGGCGCCTCTGAGGTTGCGGCCTGAGAACGTCGATGCATCCGGCAGCGCTGCCACCTCGGGAAGCTTGAAGAACTGCGGGCTGGCCGAAAAGCGCCCGAAATCGAGTGAGACCTTGAGCGCGGACCACAGCCCGCTGATCCTGACCGGGATCGGCAATTGGCTCGGCGGCGGTGCCAGCCGGGCCCGGACGTGCTGGTCGAGCGAGCGCTCGAAGAACGAAATCGAGCCGTGCGTGTCGATTTCGACGTTGCGCCCGCGCATCGTTGCCGGCCCGATCGTCTGCAGCGTGCCCTTGTCGACCCTGAACTTTGCGCTCACTTTGTCGAAGGGCGTCGTGCGCTTGCTGTCATAGCTCCATTTGCGCCAGAACTGGTTGAGTACGGCTCTGAGGTCGAAACCGATCAGGCGGCCCTGTTTGACGTCGACCTGTCCTTTGCCGGCGGCCGACTCGAAGATCGCGTTGAGATCGTTGCCGCGGCCCGAGACATCGATGTCGAGGTCGCTACTGCCTTCGAGCGTGTTGCGGCCGATCGCGAGATCTTGAAGTTCCTTGGTATCGACCCCTTTGCCGGACATCTTGAGCGAGAGTTCGGGTTCCTTGGCGCGGCCGTCGAGCAGGAAGCTGCCGCTCCAATTACCCTTGGCGAATTTGGTGCGTTCGATGTCGAGATCGAGCCGGCCGGCTCTTAGCTTGCTGACCAGGCTGACGTCGGCCAGGCGGTAGCTGCCGAGCGTCAGCGACTTTGCGGTCTGCTTGAGATCGAGATTTGCAAGCTTGAGCCCGGAAAAGTCGATCGGCCGCGTGCTCAGAACGGGTTTGGCCTCGGGCGTCGGTGGGACAGGCTGCGGCTTGGCGTTACCATTGAGGCCGTCGAGAAAGTCGGAAAGATTGCCGAACGGGTCGAAGAATTCGTCATCGCGGCCCGTGAACGATACGGATCTCGCAGCGCCCGAGCGTACGGCGAGGCCGGCTGAGGGTGCCGGGTCGTCGACCAGTTCGGCGAGGTCGAGGTGCTCCCAGTCGGCCTTGCCGGTAATCAGGGGCACGCTGCCCTGCCAGTCGACGGTCAGATCGGCACGGCCTTTTGCGAGTGCGGTGGTGATATCGGCGCCCTTGAGGCTCAGGCGGTTGCCGGCATACTCGAGCGGTCCTGAGATTGTTGCGGGTTTTGTAAGTGCCGGCAGATCGCGCTTGAAGCCGACGTTGAACCAGTGGAGCGTTTCGCTGATCGAGGCAACCTTGGCGCTCGTGCTGCCGGCGATTTTGCCGTCCTTGCCACCAGCGACGACGCCCTTGAAGGTCAGGTTGGCCTTAGGCGCATCGAGCTTGACTTCGAGATCCGAGACGCCGTCGCCGACGCGGCGGGCCATGGCGCCGGCCAGCTTGACGGGATCATCACGCCAGGTGAATGTCGCTTCGCCTTTTTGGAACCCGACCTCCGTGACATCGTCGAGTGTCGCGTTGATGGCATGTGCCGTTGCCGTCGGATTGGGGCCGCCGCCGAGATAGCTTGCAAATCCGTCTTCGAGGCGGATGACGCGTACACGGAAGCGGCCGCCGCCACCGTTACCGCTGCCATCTCCTTTGGCCATCTGTCCGAGATCGGCGGCGTGCAGGGTGAGCGTTGGCTTCGTGATCTCGAGGCGATCGATGACCGGCTGCGAACCCACGAGACCGAAGAGGCCCGCTTCGGCCTTGATCGTGCTTGCATCACCGATGATCCCGCCGACGGTATCGCCCAGTGCCGGGCGGCGGACCTTGACGTCATGAAGTTCGACAACCGCGCGCGGCCATAATTTCAGCGATGAGTTCGGCGCAAACGTAACGACGTAACCACTACCTTCGCGGATTTCGTCGGTGAGCTTTCCGAGGAGATATTCTTCGGGTGGATTGAGGATGACTGCGACGACGGCGAGCACCACGATCAGCAGCGGGCCGACCAGCCAGAAAAGGATGCGGCGGCCGAGGCTCGATTTGCGGCGGATGGGTTGTTCGCTGGTCATGTCCGGACCTCGTTGACGGTGGCGACATAGCTGCCATGCGGTCGGTGCTGGCGATGTTCTTCGCGGGACCAATTGATCACCCGGCCCGGCTACCCGCAAACGGCAAATCAGTTGTTCTGCATCAGCCGGTGCATGTCATGACAATTGTGACGCTGCGGTGGCAACATGCCCCGTCTTTGCTGCCGCGAATATGACATCTATCGACTTTAACATTGCAACTGCCGGCGCTAAACTGGTGGCGTGGTGCCCGTGTTGGTATTGCCGCGTCGCCGTGACCTGGACGACAGCATTTCAGATGTCGTCGGTCAACTGTCGTTGGATGTTCCGGTGCCGTCTTCTTGAACGGCAAACTGTGAGGTGGAGCTGTGACCCGCTCAAATGCCAAGTCTTATCGACCAGGAAAGCTCGCGACCGCCAGTGGTCTGGCATTACTGGTGGCAGCCGCCGGGATTGCCGGATTTGCCATGGTCTCGTTTGGGCCGACGGATACGAGTGCGCAGAAGCGCGAGCTTAAGGTCGAGTGGGGCGATCCGGAGATCAAGGAATTCGCGCGACGCCCGGTGGCACGTACGCTGAGCGCCGGCGGCGAATTCGACTCCCGGCTTGCCAAGCTGAAGCTGCCCGTGCTTGGTTTCGAACGGCCGCTGCCGAGCTTGTCGAACTCGTTTGCGGTTGCGCCGCGGCCGCGTCGCAGCCTGATCATGGATCCCAACAATCCGGTCTGGTACGAGATTTCGTATGATTACGGCGACGACATCAAGGTGACGATCGCGGCGGACCTGCGCGTTCAGCAATCCGTCAAGGGCAGTCCCAGTTCGACGGCGCCGCAGCGCGACTTCAGGCAGGACAGCGAGATTTCGGTGTTCGACAGCACCAGCGAAGTCGGCATGATGGGCGCTATTGCCGAGTTCCAGGTCTACAAGTTCGGCAACGTTCCCTACACGGTCACGATCGAATGCTCGGCCGCCAAGAAGGCCGTCTGCCAGGATGTCGAGGCGCTCAAGAAGGACAAGGAACTTCTGAAGCTGATCTCGGCACGACCGCCTCAGTGACGACGCGCAATTTCGCGCCAAGCGTGGGCTTTGCAGGGTCCCGTAAAGAATTAGCCAGGCCCGGACCTGCTGCCGCCGCCGCTTGCCGCTCACCCTAACCCTAACCCTCTCCCCGCACGCGCCGAAGAGGCGCTACGGGGAGAAGGGAATCTCGGTGCCGCAAGTGCGTCCTGGTTGGCAATCGACGAAGCTCAGCGCTGCAGCATGATGTCGAGAGCCATTTGCCAGCGTGCGTGTTTTTCACGGCCCGCGAGCCAATACTTCCTGAGTGCGGCACCCGTCAGCAGCTTGCCGCGCAGGCTGTTTTTCTTACGATAGGCCTGCCAGTCGGAGCCGTTGAACAGCTGCGTGAAGAGGCGCTGGTAGAATTGCACGGCTCCAGCACTCATGGCCGGTGCGCCGACCACTGAGCGCTGCATGAAATAGTGAAAGTCCATGCCCGTTTCACGCAATGCCGGCGTTCGGTTGTATTGCGGCAGCCGTTTTGGCGTGAACACCACGATCGGCTTGGTGATGCCTTTGGGGTAGTACTTGGCCTGCTCGGACGGATTGTTGACGGTCGAGTCGGCGCGCTTTTCGGCTAACTCCTTGGCGACCGCGCCACCGCCCTTCATCGGCTTATACGACATCGAAAGTTTGTAGGTCGCATTCAGGAAGTCGGTGATCAGGTTGTCTTCGGCGCCCTTGCCGGTGCCGGCCATCACCCAGTCCTTACCCTTCTTTCGCGCCGCTTTGACGAAGTCCTCGATGGTGTTGATCTTCGCGTTATCGCTGTGCACCCAGAGTATGAATACATCCTCAGCCAAACGGGCGATCGGTGTAAATGTCGAGATGTCGACGCCGAGTTCCGGCCGACGCAAGGGCGTCGTGTAGAAGCTGTTGAGCGTGAACATGATCGAATGATCATCGCCCGACCTCGATTTAAGGAACTTCATGGCCTTGCCGCCTGAGTCGCCGGACATGTTGACGACGTTGACCGGCACGTTGACCAGGTTCTTCTCGGCCATGATCTTCGACAGGAAGCGGACCGCCTTGTCGGCGCCGCCACCCTTGCCGGCCATGACGATGAAGTCGATCGGCTTGGTCGGCTGCCACTGCGCGAGGGCTGCGACAGGGAGTGTCGCGATCATCAGCAATGAGAGCAGCGCCATTCCGGCAGTGCGGGCGATGCATTCAAGCGATTTCCGGTTGCCGGCACTGGTCGGCTGGGAGCTTAGCGCGTCCTCGGATCGCATCTCACAATGGTTGTTCAAGGAAGTGATACCCTACTCCTGGAGGCGCCCGACGTGAGCGCTGCTCAGGGCGAAGTTAACCAAGGCCGGCGCAGCCATCAACATTCGAACGTCCAACTGCCGACGCGGAGTGCCGGCAGGAGACCGCCGGCATCCCAACGCCTTGTTAGCGCACCCAAACTTCGACACGCCGGTTGAACTGTCGACCTAGGTCATTGTCGTTACAGGCAACCGGTGCAAGTTCGCTGAATGCGAGTGTGCGCATCCGCCGGGCGAGCGCGCCACCGCCGGGTGCGCTCAGGATCGCCTGCTGAACGGCTTTCGCACGTGCATCGGACAGCGTCAGATTACCAGCAAACCCGCCTGCCGAATCGGCAAACCCGATCAGCAGAACCTGGCGGTTGCTCATCGCCGGCTCCTGGACCATGCGAATGAGGCGGGTGATGTCCTGCTGCGCTTTGGGGTCGAGTTCCGTCGAGGCGAAGGCGAAACGGAACGTAATAGTGACACGGCTGGCCGGCGTCACTTCCGTGATGAACTGGCGCATCAGACCCATGTTGAAGTCCTCGTTCGGCGCATTGAGCGCATAGGCGACCCTTGCACCCTGTTCGCCGAACGGCACAAGGCTCGGCTTCTGATCGACAAAGTCGACGCTGCTGATCACGGGCTGCGCGGCCGGCGACATCGCGTACCGTAGCAGGTTGTTGGCGAGCGCCTGCTTGGGTCTGCCGGCCGTATATAGATGCAGCCGGCGGCTTAACGGATACTCTTCGGTCTTGATCGAGAATTCCGTCGGGCGGGCGATCAGTCCGCAGGAGCGTTCGATGTTTATGGCCTTTGCATTGCGCTGATAGGCAACGCCGACGACGCCGATACCGTTCGGATCGCGCGCTACCTGATCGGCCTGGTCGCCGTTGTCAATAACGCGTGTTGCGGTCGGGTCGAGTTGCGCACCGAACGGACCGAGTACGAACTTCTTGAACATCGAATACGAACCGGATTTGTCATCCGGTGCATAAACATTGATACGCCCGGGCGGCAGGCCGATATCGGACCAGTCCCTGATGCGGCCGGAAAAGATGTCCGCGATCGTTTTGAGCGGGATGGAAACGGCGGTGTTTTCCGACGACACGATGACAATCAGGCCGTCTATTCCGATTACGTGCTCGCTGGTTGCGGCGCGCATGTTTCCGAGGCCGGCGGCAGCAAGCTGGGCGACTTCGGCCTGGGCGATCGGCCGGTCGGCCATGCCGATCTGAATGGAGCGCGTGCGCAAAGCGGGAAATGCGGTGCTCGAACCACGCCGTTCGAGATCGATGGTGGCAACGACGCGCCCCTGTGCATCGGACAGGTTGAAGGTTGACTGCAGAGGATCGCTGCCAACTTCCTTGGTCGCAGTCAGTCCGTTGTGTTGAGCAAAGCCTTCGATCAATGCGGGCATCAACCGGGTGCCGATCGTGTTGGAGCCGGCAATGGCGATTTTCTGCGTGCCGCCTGTCGGCCTGAAGGTCGGTGCCAGCGAACCGGTGCTGATCGGCGCCGACGGACAGCCGGCTCCGACGCAGTCGAAGCGCGTTGCCTCAAGCGACATCTGGCCAAGGACGGGTGAGCGGATCAGATACTTCGTACCGTCGAATCCGACCAACTCGCCGTTGACCGTGAAGCCGCCGCCTTTCAGGCGGAAGGTGAGGTTTTGCGCATTGGCACCGACCGCGCCGATTACGATCGCCAGCGCGCCAAGGGCTACGGCGGCTATGTAGTTTCGCTGTCGTCCCATCTTAACGTCTCCTCCGATGCGCTTTTTCTCTAGCATGCGCTAAGTGTTGGTAAGCTTCAACGTCTCAGGCTCAAATCCCTGATCGCGGCTTGGTTCAGCATCACCTCCGGCGATAGCGAACGGCCGCAGGCGACCGCGCCGAGCCGTGCACCCTCGCGAACGATCGGACGACCCGGCATCCAGCGCACAACCTGGAAGGCGACTGACGCGAGCCGGCCCTGGCCACAGTGATCACCGCTCGGATTGCGCCCCCGGCTCTTGTTCTCGATCGCCAGGGCGATCAAACCGCGGCGCTGACGGGAGGATTGCCAGAGGGTATAGACTTCGAGCTTGTCCCCCTCCACCGCAGCTGTGCTGGTGTGGCTGATAAAGCCGTGTGCGCGACCGGTTGCATTCATCTGGCGCAACGCGCTGTCCGCATCACCCGGTGTCGCAGCGCTGCGATGGCCGCGATCGCCGCGCCGTGCCGCGTATTCCATGGCATGCAGGTCAAGGTCGACCGGGCTCTTCCAGATGACGGCAACCTTGATCAGGCGGCCGACATCGGTACCGGTAAGTGACAGTTGGCTGTCATGTCCGTCAGCAAACTCGATGTTTGCCGAAGTGCGATCGCCGGCAAACAGGTCGAGCACGAATCGCCTGCTGCCGTTGCCGTCGAGTTTGTCTTCGAGCCGGATGGTATCGTAGTTGACGAAAAAGCGTTGTCCGGCGCGGCAGCGCGACGAGACCGTGAATGCCAGACGGCCGCCCCTTGAGCACTTCCCGTTTGATGCCGACGTCATCCCTCGAGCAAGGCCGTGGCGGTGGCGCAATGGCGGCGGTCGTCGTCGGCTGGCCACGGCGGGGAGCAGGCCGGCGGGTCACGGCTCGCGATGTGCCGGCTGTTCGTGATCCGAGGACTCTGGGCTGCACGGGCCGGGTAGCCGCGCGCGACGCCGTGCGTCTCTCGGCTGCCAGTGCGGTGGCGCGTTTTTCTGCAGCGTCCGCGCGCCGTTCAGCCGCGCCGGCTGCCTCACGAACGGCGGTCATTTCACCGGCCATCGACTGCAAACGGGCGCGGGCCTCCTTGAGGCCGGCCTGGGCTCGTTCGAGTTCCGATTTTGCGCGCCTGAGTTCCGCCTGTGCGTCGTTGCGCGCCTTGGCTTCCTTGAACGCGCGCTCGCGCAGCAAACCGGTCGACGACTGGAGCTGGCCCAGCTCGACCTTGGCACGGTTTGAATCAGCCTGTGCCGCCTGCACCGCGTCCTCCAGGCGCTTGATCGAAGCTTGCGCCTTGGCAGTAGCCGACCTTGCATCATCGGCTTCCGATTGGGCCCGGGTGGCGTCCGATTGGGCTTTTTCGACCTCTACTTCGAGCTTCTGGCGATCGCGAGCCTCTTTCGCCATTTGCTCCCGCATCGTCGAGATTTCATTCTGCAGCCGCTCACGGGATTCGCGCAGCTCTGCAATTTCCTTCTTTTGCTCGTTCAGTGAAGCACTGGCCTGCTGGGCTGCATTTTGCTGGCCCGCTCAATGCCTCGATCTGCTTCTTTAGTTCGGCGATCTCGGCGTTGAGTTTCTGATTTTGCCCCTGGGCGTCGCGGCGGATGCGGCGCTCGGCTTCCATCGAACGGCGCAGGTTGCCGACCTCGTCATCCAGGCGCTGGCGCGTATCCTGCGCGGCCTTGCCGGCGCTTTCGACTTCGGCCAGCCGGCGGCGGGCTGCCTCGAGTTCCGAGCCGATCTCGGCAGCGCTGGTCAGGCGTCGGCGCAGATCCGTGATCTCTTGGGACAGTCGTTCGTTTTCGGCCTGGGCCTTGTTGTGTTCGAGTTCGGTTGCTTGTGCCCGGGCCCGTTGGGTGGCTGCCGACTGGCGCAGATTTTCAAGTTGCCCGAGCTGCTTGCGCAGTCCTGCAACCTCCTGGTTGAGGCGGCGCTTGTCGCGTTCGAGCGCGCGGACTTGGGCGCTTTGGGACTGCGAGTCGGCGGCGTTTCGTTCAGCCGATTTGCGCGACATGACCTCGGCTGCCAGCCTTGCTCTCAGATCCTCGGCGAGTTGCTCGAGCTGACGTTGGGCGCGCTCGGCCGCCTTGCGCTGCGCCCGCTCGCGCTGCAGCGCGCTGTTGCCATCGCTCGTCGGCAGCCGGCGATCATCGATAAAGGCGGGACCACTTGTCCGGCCGGTATCTGATTGGGCGAATACCGACGACGCCGGCACGAGCAGGCCCGGCGCCGCGATCAGGGCAAGAGCGCCAGCACGTACGACCCGCACGGGGGCGGCCCTCAACTCGACGGTTGCAGGCCGCAAGGCATCAAAGATATGGGAAGCATTGAAGTTGCTGGAAGCGATGCCGGACGGGCGCGCGCCTGAGGCCGGCCGGGAGGCTGAGTTCACAACGCGGATGAGATGCCGCACCCAACCCATTTGCGCCCTACTCCTTCGATACGCCACGCAACAGATGCCACAGCATCAAACACTCTAACTCGAACTAACTCGAAGAATTGCCAGGCCTGATCGCGATTTCCGCAACCGGCAGGGCCAACCTGCCTATGCAAAAATGCACATCAGTAGATGCACAAATGCGTCGAATGGACACAACTTGCAAAGCCGCCAATCCAAGCCCCGGCATTGAACTAGTGCTGTGGATTAATTCAATATCCAGTCGTTTGAATATCGACCGTGTATGTCTTGATTGCAACAAATCTCTTTGTTTCTCGGAGGCTTACGTGACTTGCGAGTACAACGAAATTAATCAACTCCACCTGTGCAAAACTCTTTCTGCCACGATTGCAAGAAGTTATGGCCAGCGGTTGTAGGCGCGGGGGCTGATGTGGTTATCGGTTTGCGACCGCAGATTGTGCAAATTCGCACGACAAATGTGTCGACAAGTGGTCACAGGATCTCGAAAACGTCATATTCGGCATGGTCCGGCAGGCGTCGCCCGATGCCAACGGCAACAATCCGGTTGAGCCAGTCATACTCTGGCACGGCGGTTTCGAAGTAGGGCGTGTTGCGCAGGTAGTACTGTGCCGGATCGACGGTTTCACCAGCCGCGATCTGGGCCATGACCGCCGGCGTGCCGTAGCGGATGCCGGTATAGTGCATGTAGATCAGGGCATCATCGTTTGTCTTCAGGATCAGCCGAACATTGGGCATCATGGAGCCATCGCTGCGGAACGTCTTTTGATCGATGCCGCCGGGCAGCACCCGGCCGTTGAGCTTCGCACCTTCGAAACGGCCGGCACCCAGCAAGTCGATATGGCGGCCGCCGAGCGGCACGGAACCGATGTCGACAAGTTCCGAAACCGTGACCGTCATCGTGAACAGCAGGCGTGATTGCAGTTCCGGCATCGTATGCCTCCCGTGAAAAGGACGTCGTTTCTGTAATAGTTCGTGAAGCGATCCTGTTTGACCCAAACCAGCGGGCTGGCACAGTCGCCACCGGCAAACCATATCGCAGGACAGGCTGCACAACGGGAAAGAATTTGTCCATGACCGCGCTAACCGAGGCCCCGCGGAGCGATTCCGAACGCGACCATCATGAAGGTTATCATGTCCGGGTTGCGCCGGAGACGAAACGGATACGCGTGGAGTTCGGCGGTGCGACGATCGCCGAGAGTTCGGCCGTGCTGGTGATGCATGAGACCCGTTATGCGCCGGTCTACTATTTTCCGCGTGAAGATGTTCGGATGGAGCGGCTCGAGCTGACCGACCACACCACGCACTGCCCCTTCAAGGGAAACGCCAGTTATTATACGGTTCGCGTCGGTGAGCGGGAAGCAATGAACGGGGCGTGGAGCTATGAAAACCCGTTCGACGAAGCAGCCATCGTTGCCGGCCACATCGCGTTCTACTTCGATCGGATGGATGGCTGGTGGTGGGATGACGAGCCGATCTGTGAACCGCCGCGCGTCGACGATAAGGCTCCGCCAAACCCCTTCATCGATTGGCTCGTCGATGCCGCCTGGCAGCCGAAGTCGGTGCCGGACTTGCTCGAGGCGCTGGCATTGCAGCTTGCGCGTGCCGGATTTCCGGTGTGGCGTGTCAGATTGCTGATCCGGACGCTGAACCCGCAGCTTTTCGCAATTAGTTATGCCTGGCAGCGCGATGTTGCAGGCATTGCCGAATTCCAGGCGACGCACGCCGGTGTTCAGACGCGGCAGTATCAGGACAGTCCCTTCGCTGCGATCATACGCGGCGAGGGTGGTATCCGGCGCAATCTGGAGGGCGCCGGGCCACGGCTCGACTTCCCGATCCTGCGCGATCTCGTGGCCGAGGGGGCGACCGATTATGTCGCCATGCCGATGCGGTTTTCCGACGGTCAGATCAATATTCTGGTACTCGTTTCCGATGCGCCCGGTGGCTTTCGCACCGAGCAACTCGGCCAGCTATACGAAATCCTGCCGAACCTGAGCCGGTTGCTGGAGGCGCACGCGCAGCGTGCCTCTTCACTGTCCTTGCTGCAGACCTATCTTGGCAACGATGCGGGACGAAAGGTACTGGACGGGCTGGTCAAGCGGGGCGACGGCGAGGAGTTGCAGGCCGTGATCTGGCTGTCCGACCTGCGCGAGTCGACGGCGCTGGCCGACAGCATCTCGCGGCAGGACTATCTTGCAGCCCTCAATAGCTATTTCGACTGCGTCGCCGGGGCGGTCATCGAAAACGGCGGCGAGGTATTGAAATTCATCGGCGATGCGGTGCTTGCGATTTTCGCAATCGAGGCCGGCCAGGACGGCGAGTGTCAGGCGAGTGACCGGGCACTCGCCGCGGTGCGCGATGCCTGGCACCGGATCGGCGACGTCAATGCCATGCGCGAGCGCACGGGCCAACCGCCGCTCAGGTTCGGTATCGGCCTGCATCGCGGGCCCGTGACATACGGCAACGTTGGCACCTCCGGACGCCTCGACTTCACGGTGATCGGGCCGGGCGTCAACGAAACCTCGCGCATCGAAGCGCTGTGCAAGACACTTGATCAGCGTGTTTTGATTTCAAAGGAGGTTGCGGCGGCGACGTCCGCGCCTGTCGTTTCGCTTGGCATGCACACGCTGCGCGGTGTTCGCGAGCCGCAGGAACTTTTCACGGTCGAATGAGGTCAAGAGAGGAGGCTGGAACGCGATGCAACGGGCCGTGCTAATCTGCGCATTCATGATCTCGGCCTTGGTCACGACGCCGTTCGATGGCGCGGTGCGCGCGGCAACGAAACGCTTTGCCTTGATCGTGACCAACCAGGCGTATCTGCCCGAGGTCGGCCGGCTCGACAATCCGCATGTCGATGGTCAGCTGGTCGGCGATGCTCTCCGGCGCGTGGGCTTCGACGTGACGATCGTCAAGGACGCGGGCAAGGCAGGCTTTCGCGCGGCGGTCGCCGACTACATCACCAAGCTCGCAACGGCGGGGCGCGATGCGGTCGGCTTCTTCTACTATTCCGGCCACGGTGCGGCACAGGCCAAGTATGGCGACAACTACCTGATCCCCGTCGATGCCAAGCTCACGCATTCGGCTCAGCTCGCCTTCCTTGCCGTCAAGCTCGGTGAGGTCATCGAAGCGTTGGCCCAGACGGACGCGAAGACCAACTTCATCGTGATCGATGCCTGCCGCAACACGCCGTTTTCTGCCGGCTCCAAGAGTGCCCACAAGGGGTTCGTCCCGGAAAGGGAGCGCGGCGGTGTCCTGATTGCCTATGCCACGGAACCCGGCAACGTCGCCGTTGACGAAAACTACTATGCACGGGCGCTGGCCCGTCAGATCACCGTTCCCGGGCAGCCGGCAGTCTTGATGTTCCGGGCGGTGCGCCGCGACGTGTTGAGGGCAACGAACAACAGCCAGTTTCCCTGGACGCGTGACGGCCTGGTCGAAGAGTTCTACTTCGCCGGAACCGACCCCGGTCGCCGCCCACTGAGGCCGGCGGTGCCGCGGGCCGGCGACACGATCAGGGATTGCGATGACTGTCCCGAACTGGTCGTCGTGCCCGGCGGCACATTCAAGATGGGCGCCAGGCCGGGCGAGGCAGGCGCGATGCCGAACGAAGGGCCGCTGCACAGCGCCACTGTCGCACCATTCGCGATCGGCCGCCACGAGGTGACTTTTGCTGAATGGGATGCCTGTATAGCAGCCGGCGGCTGCCGAAAACATCGCCCCGATGACCGGGGCTGGGGCCGTGGCCGGCGACCGGTCATCAACGTTTCATGGAATGACGCGCAGCGTTACCTCGCCTGGCTCGGCAAGCAGACGGGCAAGCGTTATCGCCTGGCGACCGAAACGGAATGGGAATACGCCGCCCGTGCCGGCACAACGACACCGTTCTGGTGGGGCGGTTCGATCTCCACCGACCAGGCGAATTACGACGGCACCTATACCTACAACGGCAAGCCGGGCCTTTATCGTCGCAAGACGGTTGAGGTCTCGTCATTCAAGGCCAACGATTTCGACCTGTTCAATGTCCACGGCAACGTCGCTGAATGGACGGCAAGCTGCTACCGCAAGCTCTATCGCCCGGGCTTCGAGGCCGACCAGTTGGACGATGCATGCGTCTTTCGCGTCGTGCGCGGCGGCTCATGGTACGATGAACCGGCTGAGTTGCGCGCGGCCAGACGCCAGTCGCTCAAGTCACGCGCCCGCGCTGGCCACATCGGATTTCGAGTGGCGCGCGATGTCGATCGAACCGTGAAATAGGTCCTCTGCCGTCCAGATCCCGCTCAAGCGGCGCTATCGTCTTCGAACAGCCGGTAGATTACGGGACTGTAGTAGTTGCCGTAGCCCTTTTCGACGGCGAGTTCGAGGCGGGAACGGGCAAGCTTGGCGGATTGCGCGTCGACGCCGAAGGTCTCCGCGAGCGACAGGGCGTAGCCGATGTCTTTCAGCGAATAGGTCACCGGAAACTGGTCGTCGGGATATTTGCCTGTGACCATGTGCTGGCCGTGCTTGCGCATGCAGTAGCTGTCAGCGGATCCCTTCGAGAGCACGTCGAACACGATGCTGCGGTCGACACCGGCACGCGTCGCGATCGCCATCGCTTCGGCCAGTGCTGTCACGGTCTGGAAGATCAGCATGTTGTTCATGAGCTTGAGGACCTGGCCGTTGCCGATGCCGCCGCAGTGCGAAATATCCTTGCCCATGCAGGCGAGGTAGGGCCTGATCCGTTCGAGCACCTCAGGTTCAGCACCGACCGTGATGGCAAGCGTGCCGTCTTCGGCCGCCGGCACGCCGCGCGCGACCGGCGCATCGGCGAAATCGACATGCTTTTCTGCGAGTGCCGCGGCTACCTCGCGATTGACTTCCACTGTTGCCGTGGTCATGTCGACGACCGTCTGGCTGGCGCGCACGTTGGCGAGCAGGCCACCATCGCCGAACACGACCTCGCGCACCTGCGGTTCACCCGGCACACACATGAAAATCATGTCGGCCTTGGCCGCCACGTCGGCGATCGATGCCGCCGCTTCGACGCCGTGTGCAGTGAGGGCTTCGGCCTTGGCGGCATCGATGTCGTAGGCGATGACCGGCTTTGCTGACTTCTGCGCCAGGTTGCGGCACATGCGCCCGCCCATGACGCCGAGCCCGATGAAACCAAGTGTGTTGATGGCGGCCATGGTGTGCTCCCGTCTGTTCGTTGCTATGACGATGTCGGGAGTGACACTACAGCGAATTGCGGCAGCCCGGAATGCTTCGGCTTCTGCCGCTGTCGCTAATGCCCTGTTCAGCGCCGGCGCAGCTGGCCGAAGGGGCTCGTCGCATACCAGCGATTCGATGGCAGATCGAGGCGCATGCCGGGCGTCAGATCCGGCGACGACAGGCGGTTGGCATCGACGATCGCCTGGACGGTGGTCTCGTAGCGCCGTGCCAGCTTGCACAGCGTGTCGCCCCGACGGACAATGATCGATGGCGGATACGGCAGCCGGGCCGGTATCTCGTTCATGCACGAGCCGGCCGATGACGGCGTCCGGTATCTGGTCTCGGCCCGTGCCTGGGGGCCGGCGAGTTGTGTCGGCTGACTGGAGGAGATCTGCGAACTGCAACCGGCCAAAGCCAAGGCCGAAAGCAGCAGGGCGCCAAAGCGTGGGGTGGAATGCAGCACTTGTCCGATCCCAAAAATAGTGAGTTCAGGTGTGCCAGTTTGACGAGACAGGGTTAATCAAATGCAAACCCGAGGCAGATCGTTTCCGATTGTCTCGGAAACAATCTCACTACAATTTCGCTCACGGCTATTCCTCGCTTGCGCTCGGGCCTCCGCGGGGGCGGCGCTTGGCGCCGGGCCTCGTTCGAGGCCTTCAGCGTTTCCGACATGGCGGGAAACGCTATAAAGGGGAACGTGCGAGGAAGTCGAATGTCGCAATCAAGTAGCCATCCGGACCGCCGGCTCGAAGCCGTCGCCACGCTCTATCACGCCTATTTTACCGGTCTCATCCTGACCCTTGTCACGCGCCGTCCGAACGGCGATGCGGCGCGTTGGATGGAGGCCTTGTTCCGCCATCAGCATGAGCAGAAGTTCCTGTCGAGTTTCCAAAAGCTCGGGCTCGACGGCATGCCGCACGCGCGGGCAGCGGCCGCCTATCACTATCTCTCGAACCGCATCGGCGGGGTCGATGTCGAGTACATGGCAGAATCCGACCGCAAGGCCTGGGTCCGCTTCCCGCCGCCCCGATGGGTGTTCGACGGCACGGCCATTTGCGCGATCCCGACGGACGTATCACGTGCGATGCTGCGCGGCTGGTATGCACGAAACGGCGTTTCGCTCAATAATCCGCGGCTCGGCTTCGTGTGCACGTCACAGACTGTCGACGGCCAGCACGGCCTTTCAGGCTATTTCCAGGAGTTCGACCACGACCTGGCCGCCGATCAGCGCCTGCACTTTCGTCCGGGCGAAATGCCGCCGCCTTTCGATCCCGATGCGGTACCCAAACTCCCCGACGGTGAATGGCCGGCCGAGCGCCTCGCCAAGGCCAGGCGCAACTACGCGATGGAATACATCCGCACCGGACTGCCGCGCTTGGCGGAGCTATTCGGGCCAGTCGATGCAGCGTTTCTCGGACGCATAACCGGGCGCCTGATCGGTGCGCAGTATTACCACCAGATCGCCGGCAAGCTTGGTGTCAGCCCTGGTGGCGCGGACGAGTTTGCCCGGTTCATGACAGCCATTGCCGAGGGCGAAGGTGATACAGCACAAGTCCAGGCCGATCGGGGCGCTGTCGTGATTTCGCGCACCGGCTGGCGTCTGGCACGCGGCTGGGGGGATGTGCCGGGCGAACTCTTCGAGGCCTGGAACGGGCTCTGGGAAGGCGCGCTATTGGCACACGACCGCGAACTCAGATTGATGGTCACTGAACGCCAGGACCTCGGCGATGCCGTGACGCGCTGGGAGATCCGGAAGCAGCGCTAGGTCACCTAAAGCCCGAGTGCTTCGCCCGGCGGCAGAGGGGCGAAGAATTCTTCGAGCAGGCCTTGGTCGACTTCGCCGAGCGTTGCCGGTCGCCACTTCGGAGCCTTGTCCTTGTCGATCAGCAGCGCGCGGATCCCTTCGATAAATTCACCTCGCTTGAATAGCCTGGTTGTCAGGCCGTATTCGAGGTTCAGTGCCTCTTCGAGGCTGTTCATCGCCCGGGCGCGTCGCACCGCATTGAGCGTCAGCTTCAGGCATAACGGCGAGCGCTGTCCGGCGGCAGCCAGGGCCTTGCCCTGCCAGTCGCCTTGCTCGCGGCCGAGCGTCTCGAGAATTTCCTCGACGGTCTCCAGGGAAAATATCCGGTCGACATCGTCCTCGCGTTCCGCCAGCACCGGCGGTACGGGCGCTTCGGCAAAGCCTGCGATCGTCACACCGACCGGGTCGCCTTCAGGGTCGACCAGAGCCTCGATCAGCGCCGGTATCCGGCCGGTCGAGACGCAGGTGTCGGCAAAGCCCATCAGGATGGCGTCGCCGGAGTTCATGCGTTCACCGAGCATACCGAGGTATTCGCCGAAATGGCCGGGCGCATTGGCAAGCAGCCACATGCCGCCGACATCGGGTACGAGGCCGATGGTCGTCTCGGGCATGGCCAGCGACGAGCGTTCGGTCACGATGCGATGGCTGGCATGCGCCGAAAGCCCGATGCCGCCGCCCATGACGATGCCATCCTGGATCGCGACATAAGGCTTGGGATAGCGCGCGATAGCCGCATTGAGATTGTATTCATCACGCCAGAAGCGGGCGGCAAAGGCGCCGCCGTCGTCGCGCTTCTCATAAAGCTCGAGCACATCGCCGCCGGCGCACAGTCCGCGATCGCCGGTGCCGTCGAGAATGACCAGCTTGACGCGCTTATCCTCGCGCCATTGTTCGAGCGTTTCGGCAATCGTGATCGCCTGGGCGTAGGTCAGCGCATTGAGCGCTTTCGGCCGGTTGAGCGTGATCCGCCCGGCGCGGCCTTCGATGCGGATCATGAGGTCGTCTTGGTCGCCAGTCATTTATGTCGTCATCAAGTTTGGATCGCTGCGCGATGAGCATCGGCCAGTTCGGCCATCGAGTTGAAGCGGAAGTCGATCGTCGGCCGCCCGCCCGGATCCATGGTGGCGCCAAAGCCCTCCTGGTCATGCCGGCGGTAGATCCAGCAGGTTGCAAGCCCGTGGCGATTGGCGCCGACGTGATCGTGGAACAGGCTTTCAGCAGTGTGCAGGATGCGCTCCTTGGCGATGCCGAGGTTGCCAAGTTGCTCGATCATGTATTCGAAATTGCGGTCGGCCGGTTTATAGGAGCCGACGTCTTCGGCTGTATAGATGGCATCGAAGTCGACGCCGAGGCGCGTGTTGCTGGCGGCGAAGCTTTCGTTGTCGACGTTCGACAGAATAACGAGCTTGTAGTGCTGTTTGAGGTAGGCGAGCGACGCGCGTGAATCTGCGAAGGCCGGCCACTGTTTGACCGACTGGCCGTAGGCGACGCATTCAGCCCAGGTCACCGGCACACCCCATTCCTCGGCAATGCGCCGATAGACCGTCGCCAGCAACTCCGAGTACTTCTTGGCAGGCGTCTGGCGCTGCTGGCCCGATTCATGGCGCGCGTGCGCTTCGAGGATCTCGTCGCGCGAAAGCTCGCGCCCGACCCGGTCGATCAACGGCTTGAGACCGGCGACCATGCCGCTCTCCCAGTCGATCAGTGTGCCGTAGCAGTCGAATGTCAGGGCGTCGAAATCGGTGAGGGGCCTGCTGGTCATTTGCCTGGATACCTTCGTAGTGTTTTAGCGAGTCAGCCGCGATTGCCGCCGAGTACTTTGCGGGCGATGACGACGCGCATGATTTCGTTGGTGCCTTCAAGGATCTGGTGAACTCTTAGATCGCGCACCAGTTTTTCGAGGCCGTATTCCTGCAGGTAGCCGTAACCGCCGTGGGCCTGCAGCGCCCGGTTGCAGACCTCGAAGCCGAGGTCGGTGGCATAGCGCTTGGCCATGGCCGAATAGGCGGTTGCGTTGGGGTCGGCGCGGTCGAGGGCGTCGGCGGCGCGGTAGATCATCAGGCGGGCGGCATCGAGGTCGGTTGCCATGTCGGCGATCTTGAACTGCATCGACTGGAACTGGCCGATCTCCTGGCCGAAGGCCTTGCGCTCGAAGACATAATCGCGCGTCTTGTCGAGGGCTGACCAGGCGGCACCGAGCGAGCAGGCGCCGATGTTGATGCGCCCGCCGTCGAGGCCGCTCATGGCGAACTTGAAACCTTCGCCCTCGCTGCCAACAAGGTTGGCGACCGGAACTTCGCAATTCTCGAAGATCACCTGGCGGGTCGGCTGCGCGTTCCAACCCATCTTCTTTTCGTTGGCCCCGAAGCTGAGACCCGGTGTGCCCTTTTCGATAGCGAAGGCCGAGACGCCTTTGGCGCCGTCGTCGCTGGTGCGCGCAAAGACGAAATAGAAGTCCGACGTGCCGGCGCCCGAGATGAACTGCTTGACGCCGTTGAGGACGTAATTGTCACCGCGCCGCTCGGCGCGCGTATTGAGGGCGGCGGCATCGGAGCCGGCACCCGGTTCCGTCAGGCAGTAGCTCGCGATCCAGTCCATGGTCGCGAGTTTGGGCATCCATTGGGCGCGCTGATCATCGGAGGCGTATTTCGAGACCATCCAGGCGACCATGTTGTGAATCGACATGTAGGCCGAGATTGCCGGACAGCCGTAGGCCAGGGCCTCGAAGATCAGTGCGCCGTCGAGACGCTTGAGGCCGGTGCCGCCTGCTGCCTCATCGACATAGATGGTCGCCATGCCGAGAGTGGCCGCCTCGCGCAGGACATCGACCGGGAAGTGCGCCGTTTGATCCCACTCCAGCGCATTGGGCGCCAGGCGCTCCTTCGCGAAATCGAGTGCCATCTCCTGGATGGCTGACTGCTCGTCCGTCAGGGCAAAATGCATGGGCGTGCTCGCCTTGTATGATGACTCGTGCGCTGGACTAAGCGAATTGCTCAGCTATGAGCCCAGTCCCAATAAAGCTGACGCGCGCGCTTGGCTACCGGGCCCGGTTGAAAGTCACGATCTTCGAACCGGCTGACGGGCATCAGCTTGGAATGGTTGCCGGATGAAAACATTTCATCGGCGCCGAGGAAGTCATCGACGGTCAGCGAGCACTCGACCACCTCGCGGCCGTCCTCCTTCAAGAGCGCGATGGTGCGCTGGCGGGTGATGCCGTTGAGGAAGGCACCGGTCGGGATCGGCGTGAACACGACGCCGTCCTTGACCATGAAGATGTTCGACGTGCCGGTCTCGGCAACGTTGCCGAGCATGTCGAGGACGAGGGCATTGTCATAGCCGCGCCGGTAGGCATCCATGATCGCGCGGCCGTTGTTGGGATAGAGGCAGCCGGCCTTGGCGTTGGTCGGTGCGGTTTCTATGGTCGGGCGGCGGAAGGGTGACACGCAGAGCGAAAAGCCGGTCGGCTCGACCATCGGGGCAACGTGCAGGCAGAGCAGCGACTGCGTCGAGTCGGGATCGGCCGGCACCGACATGTAGCCGCCCTGTTCGGCCCAGTACATCGGCCGGATGTAGATCGCCTCATTCGACTGAAACTTCTTGAGCCCCTCGGCAAGCAGACCCTGCCATTCGTCGACCGATACCGTCGCCTTGAGGCCGAGGGCGGCAGCCGACTGGTTGACCCGCGCAAAATGGCGGTCGACATCGGGGCTGACGCCTTCGAACGAGCGCGCACCGTCGAACACGCTCGAGCCCAGCCAGAACGCGTGCGTGCGCGGGCCGATGATGGCGGCATTGCCCTCGTGCCACGCCCCATCGAAATACGTCCAGGTCTCCGACCAGTCCGGCATGATCGTTCCTCTGCATAATGATAGTGTCGCCCCGCAGACAGGCATTTGGCCTGGCGGACAGGCCCGCATGCGAGCTGGTAGCGCCCACTATAGGCGTGCGGTTGGTATTTGGAAGGGGTTCGAATGGAAATGTTTCCGGCAACGCGCAGCCACGGCGAAAAGCGGCTGGCACGGCTGCTGGAGGGTCCCCGTCCGAGGCGTCAGCAAGTACCGGGCTGCGATCAGGAGCTCGGCGAGTTCGGGCTGTCGCCCTATCTGCGCCATCGCCTCCTGGTCGAGAGCGAGGTTGCGGAAGCGCTGATCGATGCGCACGGCCCGGAGGCTGCTGGCGCACTGATCGATGAGTTATGCGAAATGACCTGCGCCAGGGCCTGGCTCGAACGCCATCCGGGCGCGCTGCGCCATTATGTTCTGGCGCTTGGCACGTCTGTCGGCGATCTTGAACGCAATGGTCTCTTGCAACGCAGTTTTGATCGGGCAACTGCCGGACAGACGGGGATTGCCTGCTTCGATGCCTGGACCGGCGAGTGCCAGTCGAACGGCATTCTGCCCGGGCATTTGCATCGCGCGTTCGCCAGCATCTGGATTTTTACGCTCGGCCTGCCGTGGCCGCTTGGGGCGGCCTTCATGATTGAAAGTACGATAGATGCTGACCTTGCCGTGGTGCTCCGGCTCTGGCGAAGGGTTGCTGGCCTCGAGCCGGGTGCCGGACCGTTTCTGGTCACAGGCGATGGTATTTCGCGTCTGACGGCCGGCCGCTACCAGCGCACGGTGGGGCTGGCCACGATAGCGGGCGAAGCGGCCGATGAGGCTGAGTTACCGATGGTCAGGCCCGCCACTCACGAGGCAGAGCCTGGTTCCGGGCCGGCGGTACTGCTGGCAACAACCGATGACCTTCATCTCGAGAGCTGGCCGGTCGCGCCTCGTGATGTGCGCGGCATCATCTGCATCGAACCAATCGACCTCTACGGCTGGTTCGGAACTCAATCGCACGCCTTCAAGAATGCGGCACTCGATGATGCGATGCGGCGAGCAGCCGGCCATTTCGATTGCCCGGTGCTGCGTTTGTCGCGAGACGAGGCAATTGCCGGGCCCGAACTGATGGCGACAAGTCGTGCGGACGCCCGTCAGTGGTTCGTAGCCCTCGATGCGCCGGCATTGATCGCAATGGCGCCTGCGATCGGTCCCGGCCAGGATGACGTAGCAGCGGTCTGCCGTCATCTCTCGGACCTGCGCGATCCGCCCCGCCTGGTGCTCATCCGGCGGCGATGGGACAGCGTCTTCATGGATCAACCAACCGACCGGACCGCTCGGATGGCAATGGCCTTGGCTGCGGTTGGCAGGTAGTTGCGGTCAGGTATTGGTTGGCGGTGACGAACGAATTATCGTGTCGCAAAGTTTCCACCGTCGCCAACCATCGGATGATCGCCATGCCCAAGACCCAGACCCGCCTGCGCCGTGAGCTTGCTGCTGCCCTGCGCCTCGCAGCCGCCTTCGATTTTCACGAGGGCATCTGCAACCATTTTTCGGTTGTCGTGCCGGACAGCGACGAGCGCTATCTGATCAATGCCTACGGCATACACTGGTCACAGATGCGGTCTGACGATCTTCTCCTGATCGACGGTGCCGGCAACGTTCTCGAAGGTGACGGCGAGGTCGAGGCGACGGCGCGCAATATCCACATCGCCGGCCACCGTGCCAATCCGCGCCACCAGTGTATCCTGCACGTCCATATGCCCTATGCGACCTCGATCACCATGGTCGAAGGGGGTCGCCTGGAGATGGCCCACCAGACGGCGACGCGGTTTTACAACCGCATGGCTCACCACGCTTTCGGAGGCATTGCCCTAGACGAGCGCGAAGGCGAGAGGATCGCCGAGGTTCAGAAGAAGAACACGCACGCCGACATCATTTTCCTCGATCACCACGGTGTCTCGGTCGGCGCGCCGAGTGTGGCGATCGCGTTCGATGAACTTTATTACCTGGAGCGCGCCTGCCGCCAGCAGGTTATCGCCCAGTCGAGCGGCAAACCGCTGAACATTCTGCCCGAGGCGATCGTTCTTGAGACACAGCGTCAATACATGCAGCAGATGGAATGGTCGGCGAACAAGCATTTCGCAGCCTTGATGGCGGCGCATGGATTGTAGTTTGGACCAGTCACCACTCTCTCACCAATTGGCGTAGCAATCGATCGCCCTCACCTGTGGCTCTTTTCGATTTTCAGGCGGATGTGATCACCGGCGGTTATGACGGGATGGCGGGGCGCCTCTCCGTCGTCGATGCAGCTTGGAAAACAGCGGATCTCGGCATCGTAGTTCGGATGCATGAAGTAGCCGATCGATAGCCGTCGGCTTGCCGCATCGCCGAGGCGTTCGGGAACGACAACTCGATGCATTGTCGAGACCCAGCGATCGTTCGTCCAGCGCTGCATCATGTCGCCGAGATTGACGATCAACTCGCCGGGGCCGGCCTTGATCGGCAGCCACGAGCCATCCGTGGTCTGGACCTCTAGGCCGCCGTCCGCCTCGGTCATGGCGAGGATCGTCAGCGAGCCGTAGTCGGTGTGAGCGCCGGTGCGCAGCTGGCCCGGCTTGGGCGGCTTCGCCAATGCCGGGTAGTGGTGCACGCTCATGATCGAGAAATGCTTGTCGATCAGCGGTGCGAAATGCTGCTCCGGCATGTCGAGCGCGATCGCGAAGATGCGCATCAAGTCGGCTGCCAGTCGTTCGAAGCCGCGATAGAGATCGACCAGGTGAGCGTCAAAACCGGCTGGCTCGGTCGGGATGATGTTGGGCGCATAGGCATTGGTCGCAGCGGGCACATGCGCGTAGGCGGTGCGGTGATCGTCGATCGGCCCGAGGAAGATGCTCTCACGCAGATCCTTTGGCACATCCTCATCCAACGTCGAGGCAAGCCCTCTGGTCTCCATGCCGTGATAGCCCCGCTGCCGAGCCGCCCCGGTCGGGTGCCATTTGTTCTTTGATGCTTCCGACCGCTCGAAAAACTTAAAGCCCATTCGCACGGCCCGGTCGATCGCCGGCTGCGGCAGACTATGCCCCTTGATGACAAGGAACCCCGTCTGCTCACATTGCCGTGCAACCGTCCTCGCGACCGCCTGCTTATCGCCTTCACTGCCATGCAGGAACGGTGCGATGTCCGTCACGGGCAAGCCGGCTTTCACGTGTGATGCAGACATGAAACCGTCTCTCTTCAATTGGCGACGTCGACAACGATCTCATCATACGGCATGTCGCGTTTGATGAATCTGCCCGACAGCAGTGCCGCCTTAAGGCGAACGATCGGCGTTACCGGTAATGCCGGATCACGAGACCAAAGGTTTGCCGTACGGTAGCCATCGATCGCCTGTGCGAGGATCTCGCGGTCGAGATCCGGAAAGTAGTGACCGATCTTGTTGGCGATCTCTTCGATCGGCATCGCGTACAGTCGAGCAACGGCGTTGGCGATGCCTTCGACCAAGTGCTCGCAAACCTCCGCATTTTCGCTTCGAAACTTTCGGGTCGTGTAGAACGTCGTGAAGGCGACGTCGCCGCGTACCGAGAAGCGATGCCAGACATGCCCGAACCCACCAGCCACGGCTTGACTGGCATAGGGCTCGAAGACCTGGATGACATCGACATCACCCGATCGCAGCCGCTCGACGTTCTCGGCATTGGTCATGTCGGGTGCCCGGTCGAGCCCTGCCGGATCAATGCTCTCACGCTGCAGATCATCCTGGAACGTCATCCATGGCGTCGGCACTTCGCTTGCGATCGCAATGCGTTTTCCCGCCAGGTCAGCGAATCGAAAATCAGGCTTCGCTTCGCGCCCGACCAGGATGAACGGATCCCGCGACACGACCTGGCCGAAGCAGACGAGCGTACAGGCCGGATCCTGATCGTGATGCAGCATGACACGCATCGGGCCGCCCCACGAGACATCCACCCGGCCGGCCATCAAACCGATCGCGGTTTCAGACGTGGCAGGTGATTTGCGAACTTCGACGTCGAGACCGAGTTGCTCCCAGTCGCGATCGACAATCGCCAGGTAGAACGGCGTGTAGACGACACCGCGCAGGTTCTCATAGACGGTGATGGGCTTTGTCATGAGACAGTCTGGGCCGCTTGTCCGATTTTCGTCAATACGCATCATCCATCCAGGATCTGTCCTTGACGTCTGTGGACCGCCGCCCGAGCCGGTGTTAGCCTCGCAATGCTTGGAATGCGCAAAGATCGCATCACAACAGATTATCAACCGTCGGCGCTCACATGGAGAATGGTATGCCCCGCCTTCGAAAGACGACACTGATCACTGCCGGAATGATTGGCGCGCTCGCGCTCTCCTCCAGCGCCAATGCCCAGGAGTTCCGCCTGCGCTGGGGACACTACCTCGGCAACAGCCCTTTCGTGCAGGTTGAAAAGGACTACGCCAAGCGCATCGGTGAGCGCACCAACGGCCGCGTCAAGATCGACATGACGTTTGCTGGCGGTCTGGGCAAAGGCAACGAACTCTTACCGCTCGCCGGTCGTGGCGCCGTCGATATGGCAGCCGTCGTGCCCGGCTACTACGCCGATCGCCTGCTGTTCTGGAAGGCCTACCAGATCCCGTTCATCTTCAACTCGCCCAAGCAGGCGATGGAAATCTCGGCTGCCGCTTACAAGAAACTGCCGGTGTTCAAGGAAGAACTAGACAAGATGGGCGTCCAGTTCCTGTTTCATCAGCCACTCGGTGAATACTACCTGACCGGCAAGTCACCTGATTGCGATACGGTCGCAGGGCTCAAGGGCAAGAAGATCCGCAGCTTCGGCGCCGATATTCCAAAGCTGCACCAGGCCGTGGGGGCAACGCCGGTGTCGGTCGGCGTCGGCGCCGTCTACGAGGCGCTGCAGCGCGGTTCGCTCGACTATTCCTTCCTGAACCGCGGCAACATCCTCTCGAACCGCCTCTATGAGCCGGGCAAGTACAGCTGCGGTCCGATCATGTCGATCACCGGCCACCTGATCGTGATCAGCAAGCGCACATGGGCCAAGCTGCCCGACGACATCAAGGCTATCATGGTCGAGGAAGGCGAGAAGTCCGGCAAGGAATACATCGGATGGATCGATGCCGCCGAAACCAAAGCCGGCAACGACATCGTCGCCAAGGGTGGTGTTCTGAAACCGTTCAAGCCGGGTGAAATGGAAAAGTGGCGCAAGGCCGCTCCCGATCTCCTGCAGAACTGGGTCAATGACATGAAGACGAAGGGTCATGGTGCCAAGGCCGAAGAAGTCGCCGCGACCTGGCGTTCGATGATGAAGTAGCGACCTTGCCACCAAGACGCGCCCGGCGGAACAACCAGCTTCGCCGGGCGCTCGTCATTCTCAGCGCCAGATCCGGTATCGTCCTTGCAGACGTTCAATCATCTCCTCGAACGCTTGGCACTTCTGATCCTGCTGATCGGCGGGACGGGCTTGATGATGTCGATGTTTCTGGGCGTCGGCGACGTCGTTGGCACGCAGGTTCTCAAGGCGCCGCTGCCCGGTGCACGCGAACTGACCGAGAGCACCATGGTGCTGATCGTGTTTGGCGCACTGGCCTATGCCCAGATCCAGCGCAGTCATATTCGCGTGGAGCTGCTTTACACGCGCATGAGCCCGCGCATCCAGGCGATGATGGACGTTGTGACCGACGTTGCCGCAATCATCTTTTTCGGATTGCTCTTGTGGCAGGCCGTCAACGAAGTACAGATCAGTCTCGAAATCGGTGAGTCGACAGTTGGTCTGATCCGTTTCCCGCTTTATCCCGCACGTATCATTCTGGCCGTTGGTACGGGTTTGCTGATTTTGCGGTTGGTGCTCGATACGGTTGTCGATTTGCGCCGTGTGTCGACCGGCGACCCTTTGCCGACTCTGCAGCCGATTGCGCCGGGCGTTCAGATCGGTGATCTCCCGGACGAACCGGGTAATCCCAGCCAGCAATAAGTTATCTAAAAGGACCATCAGGGTGCTCGATCCAGCCACGTCCGGCATCATCGTCATGGTCGTGATGTTCGCCTTGCTGGCAGTCGGCGTCCACATTGGTGTCGCGCTTGGGCTCGGCGGCATCCTCGGCATGTATCTGACGATCGGGCCGGATGCTGCCTGGGCGCAACTCGCGACGGTACCGTTCAGCACGACGAATTCGTTCACGCTGGCCGTCATTCCGCTCTTCATTCTGATGGGGGCTCTTTCCAACCAAGCCGGCCTGACGCGCGATCTCTATCTCGCCGCCTACAACTGGCTCGGCCGTCTGCCCGGCGGCCTGGCGATGGCGACCACCGTCGCTTCGGCAGCGTTCGGAGCCGCCTGCGGTTCGACCATCGTCAATGCCGCCGTGTTCACGCGCATGGCGATGCCCGAGATGACTTCGTTCGGCTATGACAAGCGTTTGAGTGCCGGTTGCATCGCAGCCTCCGGCACGCTTGCCTCGCTGATCCCGCCGAGCATTCTGATGGTGATCTATGCCGTGATCACCGAGCAGTCGGTCGCGCAGTTGCTCGTTGCCGGTCTCATCCCCGGCATCATGTCGGCGGCCATCTACATGCTCGGCATTTACCTGATGGTGAAGCGCCGCCCGTCACTCGCGCCGATTTCGACGGTCGTCATCTCACGCGCTGAGCGCTGGCGGTCGCTGCGGGGCGTGTGGGGTATCGCCTTCCTGTTCACGCTGGTAATCGGCGGGATTTACACGGGAATGTTCATCCCTACCTATGCCGGTGCGATCGGTGCGTTCGGCGCCTTCCTCATTGTGATCGCCAAGCGCCGCATGAACCGCGCCATGCTGGTCGATACCTTCAAGGAAGCCGGCGTCACGACATCAACGATCTTCATCATCGTTATCGGCGGCATTCTGTTTGCCCGCTTCCTGACCTACACGGGACTGATCACCGAGATATCGGGCTGGCTGCTCGGCCTCGGCCTGCCGCCATACATGTACCTGCTCGCCTTTGCTGTGGTCTATCTCATCTTAGGGATGCTGATCGACCCGATCGCGATCATGGTGATGACGCTGCCGGTCATGTTCCCGATCATGACAGGCTCGGGCTACGACCCGATCTGGCTCGGCGTGATTGCCATCAAGCTTGCAGAAATCTCACTTATCACGCCGCCGGTCGGCCTCAACGTCTATGTCGTGCGCAGCGCCTCGCCGGTGCCGTTGACGCTCGAGGATGTCTTTACCGGCGTGGCACCGTTCCTGGTGCTCGATATCATCACGCTCGCGCTTCTGATCGCGTTCCCCGAGATCGTGACCTTCCTGCCCGAGCTGATGCTTTGATGCGTTACGACACCGGTACAACACCCATCTGGCGCACGAGCGTGCTCCAAGGCCTGTCGAGGACATCGTCAGCAAGCGCCATCACGCGGTCGAGCACTGCGAACATATCAGGATAAACCGGATCGACGATGCCGGAGACCTTGGTCTTGATCTCATCCGGTGTGAACGGCCGGTCCGGGCCGCCGCGCGCACTTAGCACCTCTTCGGTGATCTGCAGGCCGTCGTCCAACTGCCAGGTTACTTTCGCCGGCCGGTCGTTTGGCCACTCGGGCTCGGGATCGTATGCACCGATAGTGACGCTCTCACGCAATCTTGCAATGGCCTGATCCGTCAGCGTCGAGGCATGAAAGGCTTCCGCACCGGCATGTCCGAAATGAGCGGATGCTGCCAGTATGTGCTGCATCGAAAACTTGGCTGCCAGTGTCGTTGGCGGGGCGACGCTGTCGAGTGTTTGGCCCCGCCAGTGGGTGTCGATATGAATGCTCTTGATGTTCGATGCGTCGCGATCATCCGGCAGCTGCCGGCATAGCTGCAGCGAGGCTTCGACGGCCGAATGGCCGTACTGGCAGCACGCGTGAAGCTTGTGATAACCGTCCAGTATGCCCCAGTAATGGCCTAGCTCATCGGTCAATTCGTTCGCGGCAACGGTTGCGCCAAGGGCGCTTGCATAAACGTCGTAGAGGCTTTCCGGTGTGCCGGCGATCCCGATGCCGGCCCAGTCGACCGCGCGCAGGCCGGACCAGGCGCCGACACCCGGCCAGACATTGCGCACCATCGCTCCTTTGACGGCGTGGTTATAGGGCCCCGGCACGACCAGCGTCGCCGCCGTGGAGATCGCGCGGGCAGCTTCCACCCCGGACAACCTGCGCAATGCCGCAACCGATGCCGCGGCGCCGACGGCCGCCAGGCTGCCGTGTGCATGGAGCGTCAGGTTCGGATCTTTGAACGCGCGGGCAATCCGCGTGCTGCATTCGTAGCCGATCACCAGCGCGCGCAGTAAATCCTGCGTGGTCGCCGATACCGCTTCGGCTTCGGCCAGCAATGCCGGAATGCAGTAGATGCCTGCATGGCAGAGCGTCCGCCGATAGCCTTCGTCGAGTTCGCACCAGTCCGATACACCGCCGTTGGCAAGCGCTGCTGAATACCGGTCGAGGCGCTGGCCGCGGCCGTTGAACACGGACGCTTCTGCGGCGCCGGATGTGACCATAAGGCCATCGTGGAAGGCGATGACTTCCGGTTCATCGCGCGCAGCGATCATGGCGCCGAGGTTATCAGCGAGCACGATGGCGGCGCGGGCCCGGACGTGTTTCGGGATCTCGGTCCACTCGAGACCTGCCGACCAATTTGTCAGCTGGGTCAATCCATCCGCGATTGCCTGCGCTGTTTGCATTTGGTTGTCTGAATGCATGCGGCCATCCTACTTGGGTCTGCTGGCGTTAGTCAGATCGGTAATCTCGAGTTCGATTGCGCCGAGCAGTGCTCGCACCCAATCCTCTCTGATGCCGCGCGCAATGAACACCATACGCGTACGCCGATCTTCGGACGGCCATGCATCGAGCCATCGGGGAGGATGGAATACGTGCTGCACGCCGTGAATGACGGCTGGTTGAGCGGGGTGTTCGGCAATCTGGATCAAGCCCTTCAATCGTAGCAGATCGCTGCCGCAATGATCGGCGAGCGCTTCGAGGAACAGCGTCAGCGCGGCTGCCGGGATCGGTGCGTCGCGTACGAGCGAAAAGGTTGAGATGGCGGTGTGCGGGGGAGCGGCGGCATCGCCGGACAGAGCCTCGTCGATCGCCAGCATCCGGTCCCCCGCAATCGACTGTTCGCGCTGAAAGAGCGACGCCGGTTCGAGTTCGCCGTGAACGACCGTCGTGATCGGAGAGAAACGATTGAGATTGCGCAGCGTCGAGGCGAGCCCCTGCGCCTCGCTCTCCGCCAAGTCGGTTTTGGTCAGCAGGATCTGATCTGCCAGCGCTACCTGTTTGACAGCTTCCGGCTCTCGCTCGAGCGTCGCCCTACCGGTGACACTATCGACCGCGGTGGCGATCTGCGAGACCGAGAAACTGGCGGCGGCGGCATCATCGACCAGCAGGCTTTGGACTATCGGTGCCGGGTCGGCGAGGCCGCTCGTCTCGATCACGACGCGCGTGAACGGCGGAACCGTGCCGGCGGTGCGCTTTGCTAGCAGGTCGTCGAGCGTAGCTGGCAGATCGCCACGCATCTTGCAGCACAGACAGCCGGTCTTGAGTGTGACGAGATCCTCATCGCTGGTTTCGATCAATTCATGATCGAGGCCGACGTCGCCGAACTCATTGATGATGACGGCGGTGTCGCCGAAGCCTGGTTGGCGCAGCAGGTTTGCAAGAATGGTGGTCTTGCCGCTGCCGAGGAAGCCGGTGAGGATCGTGATCGGGATCATTCGGGCGCCCGCGGCAGCTCGGCGATCGTGACGTGGCCCGGCGTGTAGCCGCTCGAGACGGTCTGGCGGACGATGCGTAGTACGCCGACAACGGATGCAGCCGCGCGCTTGCGCCCGTCGACGCCGACGACCCAGCGAAACGGCAGTTCCGCCGGTGCCCGCTCGATCATGACAGCGTGCTGTTCCGTCCGGAGTGCCAGCGCGTCATCGGGGCGACGCGAAATCTCTGCAACTTCTGTGCAGCGCCACTGGGCCAGCGACGCCGCCAGCAACACCTCCAGCGCATCGATGAGATCTTCACTCATAGCTGCGGGCCTGCCCGAATCTCCGACGGGATCTTGCGCTTGAGGTACTGGCCGTCGCTGGGATCGCCGAAGAACTCGCCGTTCTCGACCATTACCTTGCCGCGCAGGATCGTGGTTTCCGGCCAGGCGAAGATGTCGTGGCCTTCCCAGGGGGTGTAGTCGGATTCATGCAGATCCGACGCTGTCACCTTGCCCCGCCGCGTCGGGTTGAGGATGGTGATGTCGGCGTCGCTGCCGGCCGCGATCGCCCCTTTGCGCGGATAGAGCCCCATGATCTTTGCGGCATTGGTCGAGACTAGGTCGACGTACTGGGAAAGCGAATAGCCGCGCCGCTCGACCATCTCGGTGTACATGACGCCGAGGCGCGGCTCAACGCCGGCGTTGCCGCCGGTCGTGTCATCGATGCGATCGCCGAGCGTCTTTTCCTTGAGTGTGCAGCACAACTCGTCCGTTGCAACGCAATTGATATCGCCCGTCAGCGTGCCGTCCCAGAGCGCTGCCTGGTCTTCGGCGGATTTGAGCGAGGGGTAGGTATGATAGATCTGGCCGTTCGGGCGCTTGTAGTCCTCCGCCGTGTAAAGCATGTACTGGTGCAGGGTCTCGCCGTAGATCGCGAGGCCCTTGGCGCGCGCGTCAGCGATTGCCCGGACGCCCGTCGCAGCGCTGACGTGCATCATGTAGAGCGCCGTTCCCGGCACATTCTCTGCAAGACGCAGCACACGGCGAAAGCTGATGTCTTCGGAGAGCGCATTGTGAACCTCGGCGAGGTTCTCGAAGCCGGCCCTGTCCTCCCGGATCAGCTTCGCGTACATGTGCATGACGATGTCGTTATCTTCGGCGTGGATCACGCCGAGCCCGCCTTCGGCCGCCAGCACCTGGAACGCCTCCCAAATATCGCCAAAGTCGATCATGCGTCCGGAACGGCCGGGCAGAATGTTGGTCGTGAAGATCTTGAGCGTCGGATAGCCGGCCTGAATGGCTTCGGCCAGTTGGCCGGTGAAGGTGTGCGGCGGTTCGCTGTGGAGCATCAGGTGATAGGCCCAGTCGCAATAGCTGCGCCCGACGAAGTCCTTGTCGCGCTCGGTGATGGCGTTGAGCGCCGAGCCATGTTCCTCGCGCCAGTAGGCAAAATCGATGAGCGTTGTGGTGCCGCCATGGAGTGCGGCGCGGCCGACCTGGTCGGGGCCAGCCGTGGTCAGCGTCGTGCCGTCCGGTTTGATCCAGGGGTGGTGCATGTGGACGTGCGGATCGACGCCGCCGGGTATGACGATCCGGTCGTTTGCGTCTATCACGCGCTCGGCGATGTCGTCTGAGAGGGTGCCCGGTGCTGCGACCGCCACAATCGCCTCTCCCTGGACGGCGACATCGTATTTACCGACCCCTTGCGGGGTGACCACCTGGCCGCCGCGAATAATCAGATCCAGCATGGCTCGCCTCCTCCCGGTTTCGATCATCTAAGCAGATGATAGCGGCCACGAACACTCCTCAAATGACATGCTGGGCCAGCCACTGCACATCACGCGTGACCTCGGCAGCATCACGGCTTATGTATCGGGCACCATGACAGGCGGACGTTTCATTACATTCGAGGGCGGTGACGGGGTCGGCAAGTCGACACAGTTGCAGCGCCTGGCTGAACGCCTCGAAGGTGCGGGCATCGGTGTCACAACCACGCGCGAGCCGGGCGGGACCCCCTTTGCCGAACGCCTGCGCGATCTGATCCTCGATCCGTCGACGCCCGACCATCCGCCCCTTGCCGAGGCATTCCTGTTCGCTGCCGCCAGGCACGATCATGTCGAATGCCTGATCCGGCCGGCGCTCGAGCGCGGCGACTGGGTGCTGTCGGACCGGTTCGCCGATTCGACGCGCGCCTACCAGGGTGCTGCCGGTGGTGTCGAAGCCGGGGCACTGGCCCAGATCGAGGCGCTGGCCCATCCGGATATGCGACCGGGGCTCACCATCATTCTCGATCTTGCACCGGATGCCGGACGTCGCCGGATAGCCCATCGCGATGGCGGTACGCCGCAATCGGGAGATCGATTCGAAAGGCGCCGTGACGAATTCCAGGCAAGGTTGCGCGAGGCTTTTCTCGAAATTGCCGCGGCCGAGCCCGATCGCTGCCACGTAATCGATGCGGCTCTTCCGGAAGATGCCGTCGCCGATGCGATCTGGGCCGCCGTGGCCGACCGATTTGCTCTGAAGAGGCAATAGTGGCACGCGCTCTGCAAACCCAGACGATCGAGACCTATCCGGAGGCCGATGCGCTCGACGGGTTTCTCCATCCGCGCTTCACGAACGAATTGTTCGGCCACGGCGATGCTGAACGCCAGCTTGCAGCGGGGTTGGCAACGGGCGAATTGCATCATGCCTGGCTGCTGACGGGGCCCGAGGGCATCGGCAAGGCGACGCTCGCCTATCGCTTCGCGCGCGCAGCACTTGGCGCGACGGGCGAGCAGGAGGGTCTGTTCGGGGCGCCGGAACGCCTCGATCCCGACCCCGATGCACCGGCAAGCCATCTCGTTCGGGCCTTGTCGCATCCCGATTTGCTGGTCATCCGCCGGCCCTATGACATCAAGGCCAAGCGCCTGCGCACGGCGATCACCGTCGATGAGGTGCGCAGGCTGCGTGCCTTCCTCGGCCACAAGCAGGCGGCGGGCGGCTGGAAGGTCGTGATCGTCGATCCGGCCGACGACCTCAACGTCAATGCCGCCAATGCCCTCTTGAAATCGCTGGAGGAACCGCCGGCCCGCGCCGTATTCTTTCTGATATCGTCGCGGCCCGGCCGCCTGCTCGCAACGATCCGCTCGCGCTGCCGGCTATTGAACCTCGAAGCGCTCGGCGACAGCGATCTGCGCCAGGCGGCAGCCCACGCCATGGCCGCCGTCGAAATGGCCGAACCCGACGAGGCGACATGGCAATCGCTGATCGCATCCGCCGGCGGCAGTGTCGCGAAATTGCTCGCTCTGGCGTCCGATGACGGTGCGGCACTCGCGGGCCGGGTAGACGAGGTTCTCGGCGGCCTCGGGTGTCCGAACTGGTCCGAATGGCACAAGCTTGCCGACGAACTGGCAGGTGTTGGCGCCGCCGCCAGGTTCGATGCCTTCTGCAATTTGCTGATCGAGCGCACCGCCCATCTGATCCACATCGCAGCAACCGGGTCAGGGCCCGAATCAGACGTGGAGCGGGCGCGTATGCTGGCGATCGATCGCAACCTTGCCAGTTGGGCCGAGCTGTGGGAGACACTGGTCCGCGATCGGGCGGTGCAGGATGCATTGAACCTGGACCGCAAGGCCTACATCCTGGAATGCCTGACGCGGCTCAGCGCGTTGGCCACCGGGAATCGCCCGTCGCGGCCGTGATCATCGCGTGTTGCATCGGCGATGACATCCGGGGAACGAGGACGATCAACGAAACGGATCCGACGACCATGGCTGACCGCCGGGAATTCTATATTACGACGCCGATATTCTATCCGAACGGCGCGCCCCATATCGGCCATGCCTACACGGCACTGGCAACCGACGTCATTGCGCGTTTCGCCCGCCTCGACGGGCGTGACGTGCGCTTTCTGACGGGCACCGACGAGCACGGCCTCAAGATGAAGCAGTCGGCCGAAGAGGCCGGCATTACGCCGATCGAGCTTGCCGATAAGAACTCAGCTGTTTTCCGGGGCATGGAGGATGAACTCAACTGCTCGTATGATGATTTCATCCGTACGACCGAGCCACGCCATCATGCAGCCTGCCAGGAAATCTGGCGGCGTCTGGAGGCTGCCGGCGACATATACAAGTCAACCTATGCCGGCTGGTATTCGGTTCGCCAGGAAGCCTACTTCGACGAAAAGGAAACCACCGTCGGCGAGGACGGTGTGCGCCGCGAGCCGCTCGGCTCGCCGGTCGAGTGGACGGAAGAGGAATCCTATTTCTTCCGCCTTTCAGCCTTCGAGGAACGCCTGCTCGCCCATTATGAGGCCAATCCCGAGTTCATCCTGCCGCCGGAGCGGCGCAACGAGGTCACGAGCTTCGTCAAGGGCGGCCTGCAGGACCTCTCGATTTCGCGCTCCTCCCTCGACTGGGGCGTCGAGGTGCCAAATGGTTCCGGCCACGTCATGTACGTGTGGATCGATGCGCTGACCAACTACATCACAGGCGCCGGCTTTCCAGATGCCGACCATGAAGATTGGCACTACTGGCCGGCGGATGTGCACATCATCGGCAAGGACATCCTGCGCTTCCATGCCGTCTATTGGCCGGCCTTCCTGATGTCTGCCGGCGTCGAACCGCCCAAGCGCGTCTTCGCGCACGGCTTCTTCTTCAACCGCGGTGAGAAGATGTCGAAGTCCGTCGGCAACGTCATCGACCCGTTCGATCTGATAAAGGCCTACGGCGTCGACCAGACGCGCTATTTCTTCATGCGCGAGGTCGCCTTCGGCCAGGACGGCAGCTACAGCCACGATGCAATCGTCAACCGCATCAACGCCGACCTCGCCAACGACATCGGCAATCTTGCGCAGCGCTCGCTGTCGATGATCGCCAAGAATTGCTCGGGCGCGGTGCCCGAACCCGGCGCCTTCACGGCCGAGGACGACGCGATCCTCGCTGCCGCCGATGGTGCCGTCGATAGCGCGCGCCAAGCGATGGAAAGCCAGGCGATCAAGCATTATCTCGATGCCGTCTGGTCGGTTGTCGGCGATGCCAACCGCTATTTCGCCGGCGAAGAGCCCTGGACCAAGCGCAAGACCGATCCCGAGCGCATGGCAACCATCCTCTACGTGACGGCAGAAGTGGTCCGCCAGGTCGCCATCCTGGCGCAGCCGGTCGTGCCTGAGGGCGCGGGCCACCTGCTCGATCAACTTGCGGTTGCTGCCGACCGCCGAACGTTTGCCCACCTCGGGCCTGAGCATCGCCTGGTCGCCGGCACCAGCCTGCCGAAGCCGTCCGGCGCCTTTCCACGCTATGTCGAGCCGGAAGCGGAGGGGGCCTGAGCATCGTGCAACTGGTCGACCATCACTGCCATCTCGATTTCCCGCAGTTCGAAGAGAGCCGCGGCGAAATTGTCGCGCGGGCGCGGCAGTCGGGCGTCTGGCCGCTGGTCACGATCTCGACGCGCATTCGCCTGCTCGACCGGCTGCTCGCGATCTGTGAGGCGCATGCGGGCGTCTACTGTTCGGTCGGTACCCATCCGCATTACGCCGATGAGGAACTTGACATCGCTGTTGGCGACATCGTCGCGCGTGCCAGCCATCCCAAGGTCGTTGCGATCGGTGAAGCCGGCCTCGACTATCACTACCAGAAGAGTTCGAAGGAAGGTCAGGCAGAAGGCTTCCGCCGCCACATTCGGGCCGCCCGTGAGACCGGCCTGCCGCTCGAGATCCACACGCGTGACGCCGATGCCGATACGATCTCAATCTTGGAGGAAGCGCACCGCGAAGGACCGTTCCCGGCGATCCTGCACTGCTATACGGGCGGGCCCGAACTTGCCCGGCGTGCGGTGGAACTCGGGCTCTACGTTTCGTTCACCGGCGTCGTGACGTTCAAGAAATCGGATGAACTGCGCGCCATCGCCAGTGCCGTACCGGCAGACCGCGTTCTGGTTGAAACCGATGCCCCTTATCTCGCGCCGACCCCGTACCGAGGCAAGATCAATGAGCCGGCTTACGTGGTTCATACGGCAAACGCGCTCGCCGATGCCCGCGGCCTGGATCGCGATGCGTTTGCCGCCCAGACGACGGAGAATTTCTATCGCCTGTTCTCCAAGGTGCCACGTGAGACGGCGGCGGCCGGAGTTGCGGCGCAATGAGTTACCGTCTGGTGATCCTCGGCTCGGGCTCGTCGGGCGGCGTGCCGCGACTTGGCAATGACTGGGGCGCGTGCGATCCGGACAACCCGAAGAACCGGCGCCTGCGCTGCTCTGCCCTGATCGAGCGTTACGGGCCCGATGGCCTAACGAGCGCGCTTCTCGACACCGGGCCCGATGTTCGTGAGCAACTGCTCGGGGCCAACGTCGCCTCGCTCGACGGCGTCGTGTACACACACGACCATGCCGACCACACGCACGGCATCGATGACTTGCGCGTCCTGTGCTATCGCATGCGCCGGCGCATCGATGCCTGGTCCGATGCAGCCACGGAGGCAAGTCTGACCACGCGCTTCGGCTATTGCTTCGAAACGCCGCCGGGTCGCTCTTATCCGCCGATCATGACGGCCAGACGCATCGAGCCGCCAGCCCCCTTCGCGGTCGATGGTAGGGGTGGGCCGATCCGGTTCGAGCCGGTCGAGCAACTGCACGGCGACATGATCTCGCTCGGTTTCCGGGTTCGCGACATCGCCTATTCACCCGACATCAGCGGCCTGACGGACACCTCGGCCGCCCGCCTCGAAGGCCTCGATGTCTGGATCGTCGACGCATTGCGCCACGTGCCCCACCCAAGTCATTTCACGGTTGCCCAGGCCGTCGAATGGATCGAACGCTTAAAGCCGAAGCGCGCCATCCTGACCCATCTCCACGTCGACCTCGACTACGAGACGCTCAGCCGCGAGCTACCCGACAACGTCGAGCCCGCATACGACGGGATGGAGATCCGGTTCGATTAGTTGGGCTCGGTGACTCATAGCTATGCGAAACGTCAAGGTTTCGTGTCAGCTGACAGATGGCCTTCGATACGTTTTGACAATTCGACGCGTGAGTAATATCGCGTATTCGGTTCAATCAACGCCTGTCTGCTTCCGGAGCTGAAGCGTATGCAATCTGATGATCCACAATGCCTCTTGGTGACCCAACTCGGACTTCAGCGGTGGCCTCAGATATCAATCTCAACGGTTGAACCAACAGGTATTGAACTGGTTTCGTCGAACACCAACCCGATCACATCGCCGGGAGGCATCTTTCGAGCGGCTTCGACAATCGCCTCAAGTTCAAACTTCGACCCGGACGGTGATGTTATCCTTGCGACAACTCGTTGGCCAATCTCGCGGGGTGCTGGAGGATTGCCCTCAAAGAAAACCGCAATCCCGCGCCTCTCAATCCTGATAACTTCCTTCACAATAAATTGCACCGGCATACGATCTGATGAATCCGATAGCGGAATTTGCCTCAGTTCTCGCGCTCGCGGCGGGCGGCTTCCCACAAAGAAATAAGCGCACTGCAATTGGGGCATTCCAGGTCGCCAAATAGCGCCAGAACCTTTTTGACAATCAGTGAATGGCCCGCAGTCGTGGCAAGACGAGCAAGCCACGCCATGGCATTATCGTCGCGAATGACGCCATCCCAAATTGGCAAGGAAACAGTGCTAGGGCACACCTCCGTTGCTGCTCCGTGAGGTGTTCCCTGCACTCCAATATTGTCTGGCAGGGCTGCTCCTCGCACGGGGGCCAGAGTTGGATGCTGCCTGACATGTTGCGCCATTAGTGGCACTGTTTCGGCAGCGACGCTGAATTCCTCTCCACACTCGTTACAATGGCCCCATACTTCATGGGCAGTAAGCAGCCAATCGACAATATGATGCGTGGTTTCCAGGCCATGCAGCGCCGGTACAGAGCTGAGCAGATGGGAGTAGTCAATCGATGGGATACCCCATTGCTTGGCTGCGGAGACAGCCAACGGCTTAGCTTGCTCAATGGCTTGAAGATAATCACCGCTAAGGTCATCAGGTATTGCCTCAGCATCATTAGAAATTGCCACTTGCCCTAAGAACATGAACAGCCAAATCTGAGACTGGATCGATTGTCTCGATAACGCATTCACGACATGAGGGACGGCTGCATATGTCGCTGAGTAGACGCTTCCTTGGTGGCATAAACATCCGAAAAGAACATCATTTGGATCGTCGCCATAATTCTGTTTCTCGAAAAGTTCGTAGAGGTGCGTCGGCAACTGGGTAGCATCGCCATAAGCGTGTTCAAGCTCGGCCCAACGTGCAGAATCTATGCTTAGCAATGTCCACCTCCGACGCTCTCATCGAGTGTCACAGATAGCACACGATTGAAAATCGAGCACGACTGTTCATGCCCCCCCCCCCGCCGAAACGGGATTGGCCGCTCTTGAAGGTGCTGCGGCCCATGTCACCTTATCGGAACCGATCTATGCCCCGGCCGACCGCACGAAATTGAATAGCTTACCATTGTCCGTACATGAAATGTCGGCAACGCGCAGGAACAAGTCGGCAACGTCATCGGGCGTTGCAAGGGTCATCGGGTCTTCGCCGGGGAACGCCCGTTCGCGCATTTCGGTGCGGATCGGGCCCGGGTTGATCAGATTGACGCGCACGTTGGTATTGGCGATTTCCTGGGCATAGGTTTTGGCCAGCGCCTCGAGGCCGGCTTTCGACACGGCATAGGGCCCCCAATAGGCGTTTTTCGCGGCCGCTGCACCGGACGAAACGAACACGGCTCGCCCGGCCTCGGCGTGACGCAACAGCGGATCGAGCGTGCGGATCAGGCGCCAGTTCGCCGTCAGGTTGACGGTGAGCACCGAGTCCCAGGCATCTTCGCTGATGTGCGGCAGCGGTGACAGCGGCCCGAGGATGCCGGCGTTGGCAATCAGAACATCGAGCCTGCCCCAGCGTTCGTAAATCGACGGCCCGAGGGCATCGATCTTGTCGCCCTCGTTGAGATCGAGGCGGACCAGTGTGGCCGAACCGCCAAGTTTGCGGATCTCGTCATCGACGTCTTCGAGTGAACCGGTACGCCGGGCCGCAATGATGACGTGCGCCCCTTCCCGCGCCAGCGCGATCGCCACGGCTCGACCGATGCCACGCGAGGCCCCCGTCACCAGCGCCAGTTTGTCGGTGAACCTTGCCATTCGCATTCTGCCCTATGTCTGTTCCGCTTCGGCAAAGCATCTCACGTTCCAGGGCGCCGCGCCAGCCGCGCCTCGGCCATTGTTGCTGCATTTTCGAGTGGTCGTCCGGTCGCAAATTTGGACGGCCGTCAGGGCTTCAAGATCACCTTGGGCGCGGCGACCTTGCCGGCGCTGATCTCGTCGAAAGCGCGAGCACCATCGCCCAAGGGGCGCACGTCGCACCAGTCGAGCGCGCCGAGACGGCCATCGAAGATCGCCTGGGCGGTGTCGCGGAAATCTTCGTGGGTATAGGTGTACGTGCCGAAAAACGTGATTTCCTGCAGCGTGAAACGCCGGACATCGAGCCCGCCGCTGGCCGAGCCGAGCCCGATGTGTGCGATGACACCGCCGGGGCGTACGGCGCGAGAGGCATGCGCGCGGGTTGCCTCGTAGCCGACGCCATCAACGACAAGGTCGGCCGTGCCGGTCGGCGGCCCGTCACTTGCCAAAGGATCGAAAACGCGGAAGTCGCCCTGGGACCCGATCATGTCGCGGCGTGCCGGATTGGTCTCGCCGATCCAGATTTCTCCTGCACCGTGCAGCGCCAGCACCAGACTTGCGCCAAGGCCAATGGCGCCGCCGCCGAGGACGAGGCACGTACTGTCGGCAAGTGTGGGACGCATCGCGGCTTGCGCCAGGCGGACGGCATGCCAGCCGCAGGCGATCGGTTCGGCAAGAGCTGCCTGTTCCAGGCTGATCCCGTCGGTCACGTTGACGAGGTTTTGGCGCGGCATCGCCAGGTACTCGGCAAAGCCACCCTCGCGCGGCGGCATCGATATGATCTGGCGTGACGGACAGAGATTGGAACGGCCGGAAACGCAGTCCGGACAGGTGCCGCAGGTGACAAGCGGATTGACGGTGACGCGCTTGCCGGCATCCGGGCCGTTGACGATGGTACCTGCCACTTCATGGCCGAGGATCAAGGGTGCGGGGCGGCGCTCGTCGTGGCCGGCCCAGGCATGCATGTCGGACCCACAAATGCCAACCGAGTCGATCCTGATCAGGGCATCATCATCGGCTGCGACCGGGTCGGCCACGCTTTGGACCTCTAGCGCCTTTGGTCCGGTATAGACGAGTGCCTTCATTTCGCGGTGAACCCTCCATCGACATACAAAACCTGTCCGGTGACATAGTCGGAGGCAGGTGAAGCCAGAAACAGCAATGGTCCGACGATATCCGCCATCGTGCCGTTGCGCCCGATACAGGTCTGGGCGGCATTGCGGGCGGCGCGTTCGGGATCGCCGAACACCGGGGCCGTCAGCTCGGTTGGAAAGAAGCCGGGCGCCAGGGCGTTGGCGTTGATGCCCTCGGCCGACCAGGCCTCGGCCATGGCACGGGTTAGTTGCGCGACGCCGGCCTTGGAAGCGCCATAACTGATGCCACTCGGAAAGGCACGTTCGCTTTGCAGAGAGGCAAAGTTGATGATGCGCCCCCAGCCTCGCTTCTTCATGGCGGGCACCAGCGCCTGGGCCAGAAAAAACGGGGTCGACAGGTTGAGTTCGAGTGTCTGGTGCCAGCCAGTTAAAGTGACATCATCGGCATGCTGCCGCGTATTGGCACCGGCGGCGTTGACGAGAATGTCGGGGGTGCCGAACGGATCGGATGCTCTCCGTGCGAGATCGGCCATCGTCGAGGGGTCGGCAAGATCGGCTGCCAGGTATGCCGTCTCACCGTCAGCCTGCTGGCTCCAGAGCGCCAGTTGATCCGCCCGGCGGGCGATGCCGACAACCCTCGCTCCGGCTGCCGCAAGCGTGCTGGCCACGGCCTGGCCGAGGCCGGCGCTTGCGCCTGTGACAACGGCGGTTCTGCCGCTGACATCGAACATGCCGGCATGCATGTCGGACCGCATGGCAACCTCCTATTTCCCGGTCGTGCCGTTATAGCAGCCCGGCTGGTTTACTCTTGCGCCGTTAGATCGAACGTCTCATTGGGGAAGTATTTCTTGAGCCTGATGTCGGCCGTGCGTGCATGGCCTTCCATGCCTTCGAGCCGTGAGATGCGGGCCGTCGCCTCGGCGATCGGCTTGGCGCCTTCGCGCGTCGCTCGCTGCCAAGTCACGAGCTTCATGTACTTATGGACCGAAAGGCCGCCGGTGTAGCGCGCCGCGCCGGACGTCGGCAGTACGTGGTTGGTGCCCGATGCCTTGTCGCCGAATGCGACCGTCGTCTCTTCGCCGAGGAATAGCGAGCCATAGCATTGCAGACGATCGAGCCACCAATCGAGATCGGCAGCCTGCACGGTCAAATGTTCGGGCGCGATATTGTCTGAGACTTCGGCCACTTCTTCACGTGTATCGCAAAGGATGACCTCGGCATAGTCGCGCCAGGCAGCAGCAGCATTCTCAGCGTTCACTTCCGGCAATGCCTCGATCAGGCCCGGCACGCGCTGCATGACGTCGTCCGCCAAGGCTCTGCTGGTCGTTGCGAGCCAGACGGGTGAGTTGTAGCCGTGCTCTGCCTGACCGACGAGGTCGGAAGCCACGATGAACGGATCTGCGGTCTCATCTGCAAGGATCAGGCTGTCAGTCGGCCCGGCGAACATGTCGATGCCGACGCGACCGAAGAGAATCCGCTTGGCTTCGGCGACGAACTGGTTGCCCGGTCCAACCAGGATGTCCGACTTGGGCAATCCAAAAAGCCCGAATGCCATTGCGGCGATGCCCTGGACGCCGCCGAGGGCGAGGATGGTGTCGGCGCCGCATAGGTCGGCCGTGTAGATGATTGCCGGGTTGATGCCGATCCCGGGACGCGGCGGAGAACATGCCGAGATGTGGCCGCAGCCTGCGACCTTTGCCGTGGTGACCGTCATCATCGCCGATGCCACATGGCTGTAGCGGCCTCCGGGCGCATAGCAGCCGGCGGCCTGGCAGGGGATCGACTTCTGGCCGGCAATCAGACCCGGTACGACCTCGATCTCGGTATCGATGATTGTAGCCTTTTGCGCCTCGGCGAAACGGCGCACGTTGTCGTGAGCGAAGCGGATGTCATCTTTGAGCTTTTGCGGCACAGAAGCCGATGCCGCTTCGATCTCGTCCCGCGTAAGGACAATGTTTCCGTCGTACTTGTCGAACTTGGCTGCATAATCCCGCGCCACCGCCTCGCCGCCGGCCTCGATTTCATCGAGGATCTTTTGGACGGTATCGCGCACATCGCCGGCATCGCTTGTAGACGTTTTCGGAGCTTTTTTCAGGTATTCGATCGCCATTTCGGGTCTTGCCTCCGGCAGGGGAACAGAAGCGCTATTATTGCTCCAATCATGTAAACGCTTACATCTGTTGGTGCAAGCGGTTACATTATATGCTGGAGGCGCCGCTAGAACACGGAGTTCAGAGAGCTTGACTGCCAGACCAAAGCCGTCGATCAGCGACGTCGCGCGCCTCGCAGGCGTGTCGACGGCAACCGTCTCGCGCAGTCTGAACGAGCCGGCCAAGGTCAGTCGGGCAACGCTCGAGAACGTGCGCGACGCCGTCGATCGACTCGGCTACACCCCGCATTTCGGTGGCCGGGCACTCGCTTCCAACAGGTCCAACACGGTCGGTGCGCTGATCCCGACCATGGACAACGCCATCTTCGCGCGTGGCCTGCAAGCGCTGCAGGAAACACTGGCGGATGCAGGCGTCACGCTGCTGATCGCCACGACGGGCTATGACCCGCAGCGCGAATACGAGCAGATCCAGGTGCTTCTCGGGCGTGGTGTCGACGGGTTGATGCTGATTGGCACGAGCCGGCCCGAACGGACATACGCACTGCTCGATCTGCAAGGCGTGCCTGTTGTCATAACCTGGAGCTACAATGCGGGCGGCAGCTATCCATCTGTCGGCTTCGACAATCAATCGGCGGCCGCTGATCTGGCCAATCTGGTTTTGCGGCATGGACATCGCAAAATTGCGATGATTGCGGGCATTTCGCAAGGAAATGATCGAGCGTTGGACCGCATTAGAGGAGTGCGTGGAGCGCTGAGCGCTCGCCGGATAAAACTGCCTGACGAGTTTCTCATCGAAGCCCCCTACAATCTCGAAGATGCGGCCCTGGCAATGGAAACTCTCATGGCGCTGCCGAACCGGCCGACCGCTGTCATCTGCGGCAACGATGTTCTCGCGGCCGGAGCACTGATGTATGCCAAGCAAGCGGGTGTGTCGGTTCCAGCCGACGTCTCGGTCGTCGGTTTCGACAACATCGATCTTGCTTCCGTGACGGACCCGCCGCTCACCACCGTTCATGTGCCGCATCGCCGTATGGGGCAGGCAGCGGCCGAGCTGTTGCTGGCGATTGGCAGAGGGGAAGGGAACGTCACGAGCGTTGAGTTTCAGGCCGAAATCGTAAAGCGCGGCTCGTTAGCCCGGCTGCGACGCACCTGACGGCTTCTCACCATACAACATCGAACAAGATCAGCATCGCGAACATCCCTTTATGTCGTCGTTAGTTCAGGATCATTGCGATACTGGTCGACGACGGCTCATCTCACCCGGCAATGTAATCGCTTACATTTTTCTCTTGCGATCGCCATGCCGCTCTGCGATGCTGAATAATCGAATGATGTGCCTTTTGCATAAAGAGCTGACCCAGTCAGCCGGCACTCGGGCATGTTCAACGTGCGAGCACGTCCAGCTCGCGCCTGAGCATTGTTTTAAGCAAACATCGGAGGAAACATGTCGAGAAAATTCCTGACGAGCGCAATCGCCCTCGCAGCAGCCGTATCGCTGTCGGCTGTCGCAGCAGGTAGCGCCCAAGCGGCAAAAATCCTGAAGCTTGGCTATGCCGTCGCCAAAGGCAACGCCTATGACACGTTCGCGGTCAAGTTCAAGGAAGACCTCGAAAAGCGCACCAACGGTGCGGTCAAGGTCAAGAACTTCTGCTGCTTCAAGATGGGCGGCGAGCAGGAGATGTACAAAAAGCTCCAGCTTGGCACGCTCGATGGCACGATCATCGCGCAGAACAATGCCGGGCCGTTCTACCCGAAAATCGACCTCCTGGTTCTGCCCTACATGCTGCAGAATTACGAACACGCCATCAAGGTGGTCGATGGCCCTGTCGGCCAGATGATCTGGAAGGACATGCCGAAAGAAGCCGGCGTCCATCTGGTCAAGATCATCCTCGTTTCCTTCCGCCACATCTACAACACCAAGACGCCGATCAACACCATCGCCGACTTTGGCCCGCTCAAGTATCGCGTGCCGAAGAACGTTGTCATGGTCGACACCTACAAGGCGTTCGGCTCGGACCCCGTGCCGCTGGCCTGGTCGGAAACGTTGACGGCAGTGCAGACCGGCACGGTTGACGGTGGTGACCTGCCGATCGACGTGATCTACAGCCAGAAGTTCCACGAGGTTGCAAAGAACATCGCGCTAACCGGGCACTTCGCGCTAACACCGCCGTTCTTCGTCAGCGACAAGTTCATGCAGAAGCTCTCGGACGACGAGCGCAAGGCCGTCTACGCCGCTGCTACCGTTGCAGCTGAGGCCTCCCGCAAGCAGGTGCTCGACAAGGAAGCCGAGATCTCCAAGCTGCTGCAGGAAAAGCATGGCGTGAAGATCACGAAGCCCGACACGGGGCCGTTCATCAGTGCGGCCGCCAAGGTGCACGGTGAGTTCGCCAAAAAGCGCGGTGGTGACTACGTGAAGCTGATTGACGCGATCAACGGCGCGGCGAAATAAGACCTGCCAACTCGTGCACCCGGCCACCCGCGGCCGGGTGCCTTTCAATTTGCCAGAGTACCATCGGTTAGCACACACTGGTGCCATGCCAATTGTGTGTCGGGGGAAGTATGCTGAGGTTTCTCGATAGGCACTTCGAAGAACTGATCGCAGGCATCGGGCTCGTCATCATGTCGTGCATGGTGTTTGCCCAGGTGGTCATGCGCTACGCCTTCAAGGCGCCGATGTCGTGGTCTGACGAGATCGCGGTCTACTGCATGCTCTGGTCGGTGTATCTCTCTGCGTCGTGGGCGGTGCGCGAACGCGCGCATATCCGCGTGCTCAACCTGATACAGATTTTCCCCAAGCCGCTATCGACCTGGCTGATCTATCTCAGCGATTTCATCTGGTTCATTTTCAGTATCTTCATCTGCTGGCAGGGCATCCTGCTCCATGCATCGCTTTGGGAGCGAACATACCGATCGCCGGTGCTCGATATTGATCAGAAGTGGCCGTATCTGGTGATCGCCGTCGGCTTCGGGCTGATGACCTTGCGTTTGGTCCAGGTTTACTGGCGGCACTTCAAACACGGCGAACCGCTCATTCCGGATCCCGCTGAACAAGCGGAGATGCACGGATGAACGAAGTCCTGATGATGTTTCTGGTCCTTGTCGGGGCCATTGCACTTGGCGTTCCGATCCCGATCGCCGTCGCCATCGGTACGCTTTTCGGCTACTGGCTGATCGACACGCCGTTCGTGGCGCTCGCCCAGGCGATGTATACGGGCGTCGAGCCGGTGCCGCTGATGACCATACCGCTGTTCGTCTTTGCCGGCGCCTTGATGGAGCGCGGCGGGCTTGCGGACCGGATCGTTGCCATCGCGCAATCGCTGGTCGGCAGTTATTCGGGCAGCCTCGGGATCGTGGCGGTGCTGGGTTGCACGTTCTTTGCGGCACTCTCCGGCTCGGGTCCTGCAACGACCGCCGCGATCGGCGCCGTGATGGTGCCGGCGATGATGCGCCAGAAGTACGATGGTGCGTTCGGCGGTGCCATCGTTGCATCAGGCGGCGCGCTCGGCAGCCTCATTCCGCCGAGCAACCTGATGATCATCTACGGTATCGTTTCGGACAACTCGATACCGCGCCTGTTTCTCGCCGGCATCCTGCCGGGCATCCTCGCCAGCATCCTGTTGATGTTCTGCACTTGGCTGGTTGCCAGATACAAAGGATACGGCGCCGAGACGACACCGTTTTCGTGGTCGCGCGTCGCTAGTGCGTTGTGGCACGGTAAATGGGCGATCGGCGCGCCGATCGTTATTCTGGGTGGCATCTATTCGGGCATCTTCACACCGACCGAGGCCGCATCTGTTGCCGTATTTTATGCAGCCGTCGTCGGCGGTCTCATTCACCGCGAACTCGATTGGGAAAAGATCGTCCATTGCATGAAGATCACGGCGATGATCTCCGGCACGGTCGTAATCATTCTCGGCCCCGCGAAGGCATTCGGCGAACTGATGAGCCTGATGGATGTGCCCGAGTTGATCGGCGGTTTCCTCAGTGACTTCACCTCGAGTCAGTTCCTGCTTTTGATGATCATCGCAATCATCTTGATCATTACCGGCATGTTCCTTGAATCGATTGCTCAGATCATCCTGCTGACACCATTGCTGCTGCCGATCGTGGTGTCGGTTGGCGTCGACCCGATCGTGTTCGGCATCTTGATGGTTGTCGCCTGCGAGATCGGTTTCCTCACCCCGCCGGTCGGTGCCAACCTGTTCGTTGCAGCCAGGATCACGAACCTCGGCATCGACAAAATCTCGTATGCGGTCATACCGTTCCTGATAACCTATATGCTCGTGATCGTTCTCATCTCGCTCTTCCCCGAAATCGTGACGGTCCTGCCGGATGCGTTTTATGGGAAGCAGTGACGTCGAGATGCTTGGTGGTTGGCGTTCGTGATCATGTCTGGTTTCGGTTCGCTCCGTCGGCTGGAATTCCTGGCGAACAGCCCGGGCTAGATGTCCTTCATGGGCAAGACAAGCGGTGCCAACTCGTCGATGCTCCGCCCGGCCCAATCCAATTCGGGAGTTTGGGACATCGCACGGCGCTGTGCTTCCTCCAGGGCCGCTGCTGCGGCTGAGCAATCGATGTTTACCGGGCGGCCGTCTTCAACAACGAGTACGCCGTCAACGTAAACTTCCCGGATAGGCCGCTCCGCCGCCACATACACGAGACTTCGAATTGGCTCTCGCATCGGCATCATGGACGGGTGCTTGGTGTCGACGACGACAATGTCAGCCTTTGCACCAACCGCCAATTTCCCGATGTCGTGGCGATGCAGTGCTTTGGCGCCACCGAGCGTCGACGCGTCATACACGTCACGGGTTTCAAGATCATCGACCGACTGTGCGACTGCGCGGGCGATCGTCAGTGCGTTGCGCATTTCCTCGATGAAGTTATGGGGGTATGTATCCGTACCAAGGCCCATGTTGATCCCGGCCCGAATGTAGCCGCCGAAGGTATGCATTGCGATTCCCCGACGCATGAAGACCGTAGGGCAATGGGCAACGCTCGCGGCATTGTCCGCCAGGATTGAGAGATCCGCCCGCGTCGTCCAATGCAGCCAAGGATGGTGATCCAAGAAGATCCCATGGCCAATGATGGTTCGCTCATTCAGCGCACCAATGCTGTCAAGCCAAGCGATCGGCGTCATGCCGTGGCGGCGATAGATTTCGTGAAATTCGTTGACACTCTGTGCCGCATGGATCTGCAGGGGAAGATTGTACTCGGCGGCATAGTCATGGGCGTCTCTGATGAGCGAAGCCGAGCACGTGTCAATTTGTGCCGGACAGAGCATGCCACTGAGGCAACCGGACGGATGCTGGTTTGCAAGATTGATAACCCGACGTGCTTCTTCAAAACTTCGTTGTCCGGCACCTGCATCCCATTCATAGGTCAGTTCGTGACCGTTCCTGGTCAGCCAGCGGGCGTCACGAAACATCGGAGCAGCAACCGCCCGGATGCCCGATCGGCCCAGGGCATCCAGCCATCCCTCAAACGGGAACGACAGATCGACGACCGTGGTTACGCCGCTCATGAGCAATTCCGCAAGTGCGACATTCGTAGCGGCGATCATCCCTTCCTTATCGTTCCTCATCACCGGGAGAAATTCGTAGAGCGAACTGTGCCAAAAGCCCGGACTGCGGGTCTCATCCGTTATGCCCTTTCTCAGCGGCTCACTGCTCGGGTGCGAATGAATGTTGATGAACCCGGGAAATAGCGCCCGGCCCCGGCAATCGACTTCGATGTCGGGTTGTCCTCCAAAGCCGTTACCAACATGAACAATCTTGTCGTCGCTCATCGCCAGATCGGCGTTGCGCAAATAAACATGCTGTTGACCCGTCTCACTGAACGCTACGATCCAATCAGCATTTCGGAATACGGTCGTCGCCATGGCCAGCTAGTCCAGAACTGTTTGCAGCGGGCCTCACTTGTCTCACGGCTACTGACATTTGGCCATTCGTATCCGCCTCAAGAAAAGATCCCAGCCGTCTTATCGAAGCGGCTGAAACGGTTGCCGAGCAGAACGGAAGAAGACCGCCAATGACGATGATCGGGCTCATTGTATCAGCCAGCCATTTCGTCTGCCCTTGACCATCAAATTCGGCGCCGATGGTGCAAGGAATATGAGCTTGTAACCAGGTGCTTTGCATCACTTTAAGTGATGGTCTAGGACGGCCAGAGTTGGCCTGTGACAGGTGTTGCGGCGGGCGCGGTGATGTGGTTCATCACAAATCCGTCGTGGCGCCGTCACCGGTCAACTCTGACCGTGCACTAGGGAACAAACTCATGATCACACGGCTCGACGTTATCTGGAAGCTGACCGGCATCATTGCCGCAGCAGCAGCCGTGCTCGGTGGCATATTTGCCCTCTGGCGGCTCGAACAGGAGCAGGAAAAGAGGTTTGATGACAGGAAAAAGGCGACACTCGATTTCGTCCGTATCTTCAATTCCGATGAATTCCTAGGCGTCAGAATGCGCGCCATCGCCTATATCGACAAGGGCATCGTCTGCGACCCTTCGATTCTCAAGGGACCCGACAGGCTGAATGTCTTCGCCTATGTCGACTTCTTCGACACCCTCAAGATCTGCATCGACCAGAAACTGTGCGACGAGGCCTCTGCTGTTGAGTTTTTCGAGCGTTACGCCAATTACCGCTGGCCGAGTTTCAGGCCGCACATCCTGAAGAACCGTAAACTCGAGGCCAACTTTGGCGTCAAGACGGAGTATGGCGCTGGCCTCGAAAGCATGGCGAGGACGCCGATCAATCTCAAACCGTTCGTCAAGTGCCTACAGAATCAGTGACGGCGCACCGGTGAAACCGCACTTGGCCGCAAGGATGTTCCTGCTGAAAACCAAGTCGATTTCGCCGACACCTCCTATGTTGACAAATCGAGTCGTTTCGCCATGGGTGAGCGCGATCACTTCGTCTCGATGGGAAATGGCTTGCGTTGGCATGGAAATGGTCGCAGGACTCGGCGCCTATGCTGGCGATATCGCGCGCGGGCTGACCAAGCAACTGGCCGACAAGCCGGGTATCGAGATCCTGCCTGACGCCTTGCGGCACCTCATATTCCGAGCGTCGGATTTGCCGATACCTTGCCTTCGAACCTGCCCGATCGTTTGGCAGTGGCAGATGTCTACGTCGCGCTGTGGCTCGGCCGCCTCCGGATCAGCCCCCCACATTTATAACGACGACAGCGATGTCGATCGGTGCTCGGAGGTTCTTCGCGGCGCCCTTTACCGCTGAGCTTTGGCATCGTCAGAAGGTCAGACGCCGCCGAAATACCTGTATCGCGATGTGACGAAGGCGCGCCACAAGCATTGTCCCGCGTTGATACCTGCGATAATGTCGCGACTTGATTTTAGGCGCTGATCTGGTGGCGATGTCCATGCTCATTTCTGCTCGTCGATTACTCCTTTGCACTGGCCTCATCCTGGCTCTGAGCGCTGCAATTCTATCGATGCCGGCTCATGCAAAGCGCGAAAGGGGCGCGGCGTCGATCCCGATAATCGGCGGTGCCATCGGCCTGATTGACCGGGCAGCCCGTGGCCTTACGCCTGAGAAAAAGCGCCGCCCGCGTCGGCGTAACCGCGGTGAGAAAAAACCTACGAACCGCAAAGCACGTTCACCAGCAAGCCGGCAAGCGAGGCACATGCTCGGAAATAGTTCTGCCGGGGCCGCTGGTGCGGCGGCGATCGACGACCGTGAAAAGTCGGCACTCGCAAGCGATGTCGAGAAGGCTATCGACCGCTTCATCGACCGCCTCCAGGAACTGCATGCCGCGTTGCGGGATTCGTCCGGCACTCAGCGCAAATCGCGCTCCGCCGATATCAACCAGATCAGCGCCGGTGAAGTGCTACGCTTGGTCGACGAGACGTATCTAAGACCTGAGACCGGACTCCACCGGTTCGACACGTTTGCCGGCGAACTGTGGACCCGCGACCGTCTCAAAGTCGCGTTGCTCGGCGAAGCCGAACGGAGATTGCCGCCCTATTTCAATGGCGTTGGCGCCAAAGGCCCGGACATCGAAGACTTGCGCGCCGTGATGCACGGAGCCGCCCGGCAGGTCTATGCCCGAGCTGCCGAGATGAGCGAGATCGTTGGTGTCAGCCACAGCTTCGACCGCTTCCTGCGAACGGTCTCCGAGAACAGTGACCAGGTGCCGCCAGTCCTGCACGCAATCGGTGCTGAAGCACGTTACGAAGGCTTGTTGCCCGGCGCCCTGAGGTCGCTTGAGATGGCCTTGGTTACAGCAGGCACACCCTCGGCAACAGCTGATCGTTCTGGCACCGACCGACGCTTTCAGTATCGCGTTCGGGCACGCCGCACACTTTATGATTGCATGTCAGCGAACTACGTCGAGATCGCCACCGGTCAATCACCGTCAGAGCCATCCTCGGGCCCCGGTCTCGTGCGCATCAACAAGATCCGCACCAACAGCGCCCTGCCAGCAATGAACACGCCGAAGCAGGCACCTCGCAAGGTATCTGCAGACTTTTCGGGTGCCGGTGCGAGCCTGATGTCAACGACGGAAGTGATGAACAGGATCCATGAGCAGGTGCAAAAGAAATGCGGGCCGTACGTGCTTGCGCTCTCCAAACAGTTGCGCCGGGATCAGTTCGAGCCGCAGCGCGCAGGTGCTGATATGATGCAGGTTCTCGAGCCGGAACGGCCAACCGCCTCGAACGGCGACTTGCTGCAGACGATGGACACGCAACCGGTCGCCGCGCAACCGGTCGGCACCATCAAACGGGAAGTGTTGATCGGACGGTAACTTTAGCAGCATGCGTAAATCAGGACCCGCTGACAGCTCCATTGTCCCTTGCGGAACCACGGCGCACGGCGCTGCCTGTGCTCTTCTAAGCTATCAAGCCGCCCGAGCGGCATGGCGTGGGGGCGTCGTCGTGCGCGTGCTGCTGTTTATTACCATCGTGCTCAGCGCCCAGATTGCCTCGCAGTCACCTGCTCATGCCAAACGCCGCCTCGCCTTTGTCGTCGGGGTGGCCGATTATGAGCGGGGCAGCGGCCTTGACGACCTGCGGTCACCGGCCCACGATGCCAGAGCGGTCCGCCATTTGCTCGGCAAGGTGCTGCGTGATCGTTTTGAGACGACGCTTGTCACAGGCGACGCGGTCAAGGATCGCATGGCTTTCGACGCTGAATTTGTAAGGTTCATCAAGCGCATTAGTCCCGGCGACGACGTGGTGGTTTACTTCTCCGGCCACGGCAATCACGCGCCGGGCATCGGAAACGTGCTGCTGCTTGCCGATGCCAAAAGCCAGGCCGCCCATATCGGCGACTTGAGTGCTGAGGAAGCGCGTGCGCTCGATTCGGAGCAGCGACGGAACAGGCACTACCAGGAATGGCTGGCCGAGAACGCGGTACGTGAGGCCGAGATCGAACGGGCCATTCTCGATCGCAAGCCGGCTGCACTCGTTATCATCGCCGATGCATGCCGCTTGGTCGCCACTAGGGATGGCAGCGAAATCGGCTGCATCCGGCTGCCACCTCAAAGTGCGCCTGCCGTCCACCGTCTCTATTCTGCCGGTCCGGGACAAGTATCGCTCAATGCCCCGGAACCGATCCAGTTCGACGGTGCCGCGAAAGATCGATCTGACCGATCGGAACCGCGCGACAAACGGAGAGTTAAAGACAACGAAGAGCCCACCAATTCGTTGTTCGCGAAGGTGCTGTTGAGCCAGCTGACGGTCCCGGGGCTGGACTTCGACGTCATGGCCCGAGAGGTTCGAGCACGTGTTCGACAGCAGTCACAGCGCCTCGGTCAAGCCCAGATCCCGGAGTTCAGCAATGGACCGAGGCATTCAGGCTTTTCGTTCACACCGGCGGGTGCGCCGGACCATCGTGACGAGATATGCTACACAGCCGCCACCGAGTTGAACCGAATGCGTGAAGCGTTGGCCGGCGGCAGCCTCGGACGTGATGTACTTTTGCAGCGGCGCTACGAGCTTGCCCGCTGCAGCGCCAAGACCAAAGCTCAGATCGACGCCATGCTCCGGCTCGAGGCACTGGGCACGTCGGCTCGCGACAGTCGAGCAGCGAGCCGGCTACCTGAATTCAATCCCGACGATCCGGTCGAATACTGTGAAGTTCACGCCACATCATCGCACGATCCGAACGGGCGCCGCGATGTGCCGATCGATGGATTGCGCGTGTTCGCACTGCGGGCACTTGGCGGTGACGTGCCCCAGGCGCAGACCAACCGCGAACTCGACCGCCTGAAGGACGCCTGCGAGCAGACCCTGCTGCGACGCCCTCACGTTGCCCGGTTCAACTATCAACTGGCCCGCGTCCATCTGACCAAGGCATTGATCTCGGCCGGTGACGACAAGCAGTCTGACCTCGCATTCGCGTCCGCGTATTTCAAGCGCGCTGCCGACCGTGGCTATGCCGCGGCATTCAACGAACTGGCGATGCTTCACGTGTCTGGCGAGTATTTCCGTATCGACGGAGCCGATGCGCGTCGCCAACCTGCCGATCGCAGGCGCGCTGCCGAGCTTCTCAAACGCGGCGCCATCCTCAATCATGTAGTTGCACAATACAATCTGGGCATGGCCTATTTGTCCGGCGACCTGGGCCTCGAGGTTTCGAAAAGCGCAGCCAGCATAGAAGACCCGGCACTGCGCTATGCGAAGGCGTTCGAGCATCTCTCCCGGGCGGCAGAGCGCGGCTATGTGCCGGCGACAATTGTAACATCGCGCCTGCTGTTCGAAGGCCGCGGCGTGCACCGCAGCGAGGGCCGCGCCATCGAGTTGCTCGAGGTCGCAGCCTCGAAAGGTTCATTCGAAGCGATGTACTGGTTGGGCGAATGGCATCGCCTCGGCCACGACCGCGACTTGTCGCGCGCCATCATCTGGTATGCGCGAGCTGCCGAAGCAGGCGATGGGCGCGCGCAAGCTCAACTCGCCCGGATGCTGAGTGACGGCGACGGTGTGCCGGTACCGCAGCGACAGGCGGCCAACCGTTATTGGCGTCTTGCTGCACTCGCGGGCGAAAACCAGGCCCAATTGCGACTCGCCCAATTGATCCGCGACGGCATCGTACCCTTCCGTCCCGTGGTGGTCGGCGAAGCAGACCGCGGTGCATTCGAGATCAAGTCGCTGCTGCGCTCATCCTTCAGCCGCGGCAACTCCACGGCCGGTCTCGAACTGGCTCGGCTCTACCGCACGGGCTTTCCGAAGGATCGCCCGTCAAAGGCCATTCCGAAGTCGCCGGCAAAGGCCGTCGAACTGCTTTGGCAAACGATCGAAAAAGTCCGCGAGGTCGATCCGGCATCAGTGCACGCAGACCCCAAGATCGAGGCCCGCGCCGCCTTCGAACTGATGTCGATCTATAGTGCTGAGAAGAGTAAGCGCGGCCGGTCGAGCATCATAACCGATGATCAGATCGAGCGTCTCGGCCAGGACTATGGCGACGGAAAACGTACGCATCTCGTCCGCCTAGGAGCACTTGGACCGGTCCGCTGCGCCAACCGGAATCTCGCAGACCGCTGGATCCTGATCTGGAACTGGCAGCGGAGTGAACCGCCGACGGATGCTCAATTCGACTGGCTCGAACGCCATTATCGCTGCCACGAAATCGAACAGCAAGTGGCTCGCGACCAGAACCGGAAAGCACCAAAACGCAAAGACACCGGCATCACCCGCCGGCTGCGCGACACCGTCCGGAAACTCCACCGGTCAGCACGGCGTCGTAACAGCAATGGCAAGTTGTTCGTCGAGCGAATGATCGAAATGGTCTCGACCAAACCGTATGACGAACGCTGACTATTTTGTGGCTTGCACGTGATGAGCGCTCCACCCGTCCACAGCTCCTACCGCCTCATACACCACGTGGTGAGACATGTACTCGAGTGGCTTCAGTCGTGATTGGCCAAATCTGCAGGCTTGTGAGTATCGAGCCGTGTTGACAGCGCTTTGTAGTCGACCGAACGAAGGCCTAGTTTGGAGCGGCGCCATAAAATGTCGTCGGTGGTTCGTGCCCACTCGGAGGTTTGGAGATAGTGGATTTCTCGCTCGGTTAGCCCGGCACCGAAATCCCGGCCAAGGTCTTCCATATTTTTTGAATCGCCGAGCACAGTCTCTGCCAAGGTGCCGTAGTTGCGAACGAGCCGGCGGGCGGTGCCTTCCGGGAGAAAGGGATACGCCTCTCGAAGCTGCGTCACCTGGGTGGCGAAGCCATCAATTTCGAAATCTCCACCAGGCAGACATTGAGTGTGTGTCCAACATCTTGTGCTGCGCTCGAGTGCCTTATCAACTTCACAAAGAACCGCCTCCGCCAGCCGTCGGTAGGTTGTAATCTTTCCCCCGAAGATGTTGATCAATCGGCCCTGGTCGCCGCCGCCGTCGACCCCCAGTACATAATCTCGTGTCGCCTCCTGTGCCTTGTCCGCACCATCATTGAACAGTGGACGCACGGCTGAATACGACCAGACCACATCACTGGCGCTGATGTTTTGCTTGAAGTAGCGGTTGACGGATGCGCAGATGTAATCGATTTCCTCGGACGAAATCATGACATCGTCCGGCGACCCAGTGTAATCCTTGTCGGTTGTTCCAATCAGGGTGAAGTCCTGCTCGTAGGGAATCGCAAAGATGACCCGCTGGTCATCGTTCTGAAATACATAACTGCGGCCGTGCTTGAACAGGCGTGGCACGACCAGATGTGAGCCCTGGACAAGACGGATATTGGCTGCATCGTTCTGGCCGGCAACCCGGCCGAGAATGTCATCCACCCATGGTCCAGCCGCATTGACGATGAGGCGTGCCTGGATGTTGAGGGCTTCACCACTCGGCGTGTCGCGCAGCGTTGCGTTCCAATGGTTCGCTTCCCGCTCAATCTTTACATATCCCGTGCGCGTTCGAATTTCGGCGCCATGATTTGCCGCATCGAGCGCGTTCAGAACAACCAGGCGGGCATCGTCGACCCAGCAGTCCGAGTACTCGTAAGCCGTACTGAAGCCAGGCTGCAATGGTTCTCCTGCGGGGTCGCGGCGCAGGTCCAGTTTGCGGGTTGCCGGCAGCCTCTTTCGCCCGCCGATGTGATCGTAAAGGAACAGGCCGGCACGGAGCATCCAGGCGGGCCGCATGCCGTTCGTGTGCGGCAGCACGAACCGCATCGGCCAGATGATGTGCGGCGCGATCGACCATAGCACTTCGCGCTCTTTCAGCGCCTCGCGCACAAGCTTGAACTCGTAATGTTCCAGATATCGCAGGCCGCCATGAATGAGCTTCGTTGAGCCTGACGAGGTGCCTTGAGCCAGATCACCTTTTTCAGCCAGGAACACGCGGTATCCCCTGCCGGCGGCGTCACGCGCGATACCACAACCATTGATCCCGCCGCCAATAATGGCAATGTCATACATGATCGGTTGAACGTCTTTCTTTGGCGGGATGCGAACGGTTACAGGCGGCGGCCGGTGCTTGAATCAAACAGATGCACGGACGCCGGATCGAGGCTGGCACGGATAGTCGAGTCAACATCGAAGTCCCGGTCTCCCTCAATGCGAATCGCGATCGGTTCATCTTCCCGGGCCGCCGTGCGGCCATAGACGATCGTGTCGACGCCCAGGTTTTCGACCGCCTCGACGACGAGTTCGATTGCGCCATCTCCATTGACTTTGAGATGCTCCGGCCTGACGCCGAGCTCAGCCTTATCGTGGCCGTCCGGCATAGGGACACCGATCTCGATGCCGAGAGCCGTGACGCCATGGCCGCCCGGTATCGCAGGGACGAAATTCATCGATGGCGAACCGATAAAGCCCGCGACGAACTTGGTCGCAGGCTGGTTGTAGACATCGCGCGGTGTGCCGATCTGTTCGGCGATACCACCGTTCATGACGACAAGGCGGTCCGCCATCGTCATGGCTTCGACCTGGTCATGGGTCACATAGATGGTCGTAATGCCAAGCCGCCGCTGCAGCTTGCGAATTTCGAGGCGCATGTTGACGCGCAATTTCGCATCGAGGTTGGAGAGCGGCTCGTCGAACAGAAACACCTTCGGGCTGCGAACGATTGCGCGCCCCATGGCAACGCGCTGGCGCTGGCCGCCCGAGAGTTGCGACGGCTTGCGATCAAGCAGTTCGCCAAGCTCCAGTATCTCGGCGGCTTCTCGCACTTTACGCTCAATCTCATCTTTCGGGGTACGGCGGTTCTTGAGGCCGTAGGCCATGTTGTTGAACACGCTCATGTGCGGGTAGAGCGCGTAGTTCTGAAACACCATCGCTATATTGCGATCCATCGGCTCAAGACGGTTGACCACCTCGCCGTCGATGCTGACCTCACCCCCCGTAATCGCTTCAAGACCGGCGACCATTCTGAGCAGAGTGGACTTGCCACAACCGGACGGGCCGACGACGACAATGAACTCGCCGTCGGCAACGTCGAGATCGATGTCGTGGATGACGTCTGTGTCTCCATAGCGTTTGCGCACATTCTTGATTCCGACGGTTGCCATTTACTTCTCCGTCTCCGTCAGACCTTTGACAAACAGGCGCTGCATTGTGATGACGACGATCACCGGCGGGACCATCGCGAGCAGCGTCGTCATCATGATGAGATGCCACTCGGGTGATTCCTCAGCTGCCTCGAGCATTTGCTTGATGCCCATGACGATCGTGTACATGCTCTTGTCCGTGGTAATCAGCAGCGGCCAGAGGTACTGGTTCCAGCCGTAAATAAAGAGAATGACGAACAAGGCAGCGATGTTGTTGCGCGACAGCGGCAACAGGATGTCCCAAAAGAAGCGCATCGGCCCCGCACCATCGATGCGCGCCGCTTCGAGCAACTCATCAGGGACGGTGAGAAATACCTGACGGAACATGAATGTAGCGGTCGCCGATGCAATCAAAGGGATGGTGAGGCCGACGTAGCTGTTGAGCATTTCAAGATCTGCGACGACTTCGAACGTCGGCAGGATGCGCACTTCGACCGGCAGCATCAGGGTGAGGAAAATCATCCAGAAGAATGCCATGCGGAACGGGAACCTGAAGTAGACGATCGCAAAGGCAGAGAGCAACGAGATTAGGATTTTACCGAGCGCGATGGCGAGTGCCATGATCAGGCTGTTGAACAGCATCAATCCCACGGATTGTTCACGCGCGTTGCCGACACCTTTGAAGAGCGCTGCTTCAAGGTTTACGAAGAACTGGTCCCCCGGCAGCAATGGCAGCGGCACCTGCGTAATCCGAACTTGATCGTGGCTTGCAGCGACGAATGTCATCCATACCGGAAAGGCAACGAGCAACACGCCGAGAATCATTGTGGCGTGCGATATGACGGTCACCCATGGACGGTTCTCGATCATTGCCGTGCCTCTGATATCAGTACGCCACTCGTTTCTCGACGTAGCGGAATTGAATGACTGTGAGACCGATGACGATGGCCATCAGGATAACCGACTGCGCCGCCGAACTGCCAAGGTCGAGGCCGACGAAACCATCGTTGTAAACCTTGTAGACGAGGATCTCGGTATCCTTGCCAGGCCCGCCCTTGGTCACTGCATGGACAATGCCGAACGTGTCGAAGAATGCGTAGACGATGTTGACGACAAGTAGAAAGAAGGTCGTCGGTGAGAGCAGCGGGAAAATGATCGAGGTGAACCGTCTGAGTGGTCCTGCACCATCAATGGCGGCAGCCTCGATCAGCGAACGCGGGATTGCATGCATGCCGGCCAGGAAGAACAGGAAATTGTAGCTGATCTGCTTCCAGGACGCCGCAAAGATCACCAGCGCCATCGCTTCGTTGCCGTTCAGGCGAAAATTCCAGTCATAACCAAAGCCGCGCAGAAAATAGGCTCCGATGCCGAGCGTCGGATCAAACATGAACATCCAGAGCGCACCGGCCACGACCGGAGCGACGGCGTAAGGCCAGATCAGCAGCGTCTGGTAGACCATGCGCGCCTTGATGACCCGGTCCGCCATGGCAGCAAGCAAGAGGGCGAGTGACATCGACAGGAAGGCGACAAGAAATGAAAACAGTATGGTTCGCTTGAATGCATCAAAGTAAAGCGGGTCGGCGAACAGCACTTTGAAGTTTTCGAACCAGACGAATTTGGTGGAAAGGCCGAAGGCATCCTGAATCAGGAAGGACTGATACAGCGCTTGTGCAGCCGGCCACAAGAAAAAGACCACCGTGATGATGATCTGCGGTGTGACCAACAAATACGGCAGAACCGATGGTCCGAAGTGTACCCGCTTCAGCATTGTGGGGCTTCAATGATTGACCGGCGCGATGGGACAGATGAGCGTCGCCCGCACCATTGATGGTGCGGGCGACGGGATCGCATTACTTGTTCGCTGATTCGAACTTGCGAAGCAGCTTGTTGCCGCGTGAGACAGCACTGTCGAGGGCATCTGAAGCGGACTTGCTGCCCTTCCAGATGTTCTCCATCTCCTCGTTGATGATGTCGCGAACCTGGACGAAGTTACCGAAACGCAGCCCCTTGGAGTTGGGCGTCGGCTTGTTCAGGCGAAGCTGCTTGATGGCTGTGTCGGTGCCTGGGTTCTTGTCGTAAAAGCCCTGCTTTTGGCTCAGATCGTAGGCGGCATTGGTGATCGGCACATAGCCGGTTTCCTGGTGCCACCATGCCTGCACCTCGGGCGATGACAGGTAGGTCATGAACTTTGCGACGCCCTTGTATTCAGCTGCTTTGTGGCCGCGCAGGACCCAAAGTGTGGCGCCCCCGATGATCGAGTTCTGCGGCGCCTTGATCACGTCAGGATAGAACGGCAGCATTGTCTGGGCGAACTTGAACTTGGACTGCTTCTTGATGCCGCCGTAGTAGGCTGATGAGTTGAGCCACATGCCGCATTCACCGGTCGTGAACTTCGGCAGACTGTCGCCGCGGCGTCCAGCGTAAACGAAAGCCTTCGATTTGCCCCATTCGGCGATATTGGCGAGGTGCTTCTTGGTTGCCGCGTTGTTGAAAGTGAATTCGGTGTCGAAACCGGCGAAACCATTTTCTTTGGTTCCAGTCGCTAAATTGTGCCAGGCATTGAAATTTTCGATCATCACCCACGATTGCCAGCCGAATGAAAAGCCGCATTTCATACCGGACGCAAGCAGTTTGTCGGAGGCAGATTTAACGTCTGCCCACGTCTTCGGCGGTGATGCAATACCGGCCTTCTCGAAAGCATCGACATTGTACCAAAGCACTGGTGTCGAGCTGTTGAACGGCATCGACAGAAGCTTGCCGTCCGGCGTCTGGTAGTAGGAGATGACGGCCGGCAGATAGGAATTGGAATCGAACGGCTCGCCGGCATCCTTCATCAGGTCCTGCACCGGATAGACCGCGCCCTTGGCGGCCATCATCGTCGCCGTGCCGACCTCGAAGACCTGCACGATGTGAGGCTGCTTGCGCGCACGAAATGCTGCCACAGCGGCTGTCATTGTCTCGGTATAGTTGCCCTTGTAGACCGGGACGACTTTGTAGTCGGATTGGCTGGCGTTGAAGTCGTTCGCAATCTTGTTGACGCGTTCGCCGTTGACACCGCCCATGGCGTGCCACCACTGAATTGTCTCCGCGCTTAATGCGGGACCGACACCGGCCAAGCCGATTGCGGCGGCCAATGCCGCCGATGCGATCATTGGTTTCTTCATCGTGTGTTCCTCTCCTTATGACGAAAGCCCGGTTGTGGCGGACATTTGGCGAAATGCCGGCAGCAGCTCCGCGTGCCGTACCTTGGGCGGCAGGCTAGGCGGCCACGCCAACTTATGATTGGGCTAAGGTACCGCAAACACCTAAATTCGAAAAAAAACGAATGTCAAAAGAAAATTTTCGCGCTATAGCGGAGTGCGCCTAATTCGTTCTGAATTCAACGCGTTGCCGACATGGAAGCTTTTTCACCCCGCCAACTCGATATCGTCGCTATTGCGAAATCCGACGGGCGTGTTGTTGTGGACGAGTTGGCTGAACGGTTCTCGGTAACACCGCAGACGATCCGCAAGGATCTCAACGAGTTGTGTGATCGTGGCGTGCTCAATCGCTTCCACGGCGGTGCCCTGCCACATTCCGGTGTCGCGAATTTCGCCTACGAGGCGCGCCGGCAACTTGCGCCGGAGGCCAAACGAGCTATTGGCGCGACCGCCGCCGCCCTCGTGCCGGACGGTGCATCGCTCTTGATCAATATCGGTACGACGACGGAGCAAGTCGCGACGGCTCTCCGGGGTCGCGACGGATTGATGGTGATTACCAACAACATCAATGTCGCCAATATTCTGCAAGGTTACGAGAGCATGGAAGTCATCGTGGCCGGCGGCGTGCTCAGGCATTCAGATGGTGGCATCGTCGGCGAGGCGGCTGTCGATTTCATTCGCCAATTCAAAGCTGACTACGCGATCATAGGTGCGTCGGCGATCGACGAGGATGGTGCCTTGCTCGATTATGATTATCGCGAAGTCACGGTCGCAAAGACGATCATATCAAGCGCGCGGACATCGATTCTGGTTGCCGATTCGATGAAATTGGACCGCACCGCGCCTGTACGTATCGGGCACTTGTCCGAACTCGACCATTTCGTCACGGACATTGATCCACCAGGCGGGATCGGACAGATCTGCGCCGAACACAATGTGCAAGTGCATGTTGCAAAGTCGGAATAAGCTGGTCAGGCAAATCGGTCGACGATCGACGATGGTTTGTCTGGCCTTGGTGTGCTTGACATGCCTGGGAGGGGCAAGCGCCATGGAATTGCAGGGTCACCGCGGCGCGCGCGGCGTATTGCCTGAAAACTCGCTGCCAGGGTTCCAGCATGCGATTGCCGCAGGCGTGGATTGCCTGGAGCTTGATATCGCGATGACGCGTGACAAGCAGATCGTGGTGACGCACGACCCCGGTCTTAATCCGGATATCACGCGCAAGGGCGGGCATTGGGTGCGTGAACGTACCCTCATCAAGAGCCTGAGTGCAGCCGAGTTGGCGCTCTACGATATCGGGCGCATCAAACCAGGCACTGACTATGCGAACCGCTTCCCGGATCAACGGGCCATTGACGGACTGCCGATACCATTACTATCGGACGTATTCGCGCTGCCGGAGGTTCGGTCGAATTCATCCCTCTGCCTTGACATCGAGATCAAGACAACGCCGGCCGACGAAGATGCCACTTTCCCACCTGAGGAAATCGCAGAAGCGCTGATTGCAGCCATCGACAAAGCCGGCCTGCGCAAACGCAGCAGCATTCGTAGTTTCCACTGGCGCGGCCTTGTTCAGGTCCGCAAGATCGCACCCGATATTCCGACCGCCTTTTTGACGGCGGCACGGCGGTGGCTCAACAACCTCGAAAAAGGCCTGCCCGGAAAATCAAACTGGCTGGCTGGTCTTGACATTGATGATTTCGGTGGTTCGCCACCGCGCGCGGTCAGTCATCTCGGCGGTGCAATCTGGGCGCCGAATTGGCGCGATTTGACTAAGGCGGAACTGGAGACGGCGCATAAGCTTGGGCTGAAGGTGATTGTCTGGACCGTCAACACTGAGGAAGATATGCGCCGCATGATTGAAATGGGCGTCGACGGGATAACGACTGACTTTCCGGCAGTGGCGCGCCGCTTGGTCGATTCGTTGGCTAAGCAGCATTGACGGCTGGCAGATAATCTATTTCTCGAGTGGCTATAAGTTGGTTCGGATCAATCCTGCTTTGCTGCCACAACAGCTTCGCAAAACCCTGCCTGGGAATTGCCTCCGGTGATCCATGCCGGCGAATGCGATATCTACAGCACCGTTCTATAACACAAGGACCGGTGTGGCCGCATAGCCGTAAGATCATAACCAACGAGCAGCCAGTTGAGCTGCTGACCATCGAGTACGATCGTGGCCGTGTGGGCGCCAAGCCACGACACCCGGCTGACTGGCGAGATTCCCGGCCTGGTCTCGCCGGCAGAGGAAAGATTGGCTGGCCGACCGCCCATGTTCAGTTGGCCGAGCCATGAAATGATGATCCACCGTAGAAATCCATACAAGAAATGGTGGACAAGCCCCGATAGAGACGTTAGGAGCATGGGTCCTTCCGGCCGGCTGCGGTACCGACACCGCGCTGGTCATATGAACCCGACCCGACACGGGTCGGTCTGCGCATAGACGTAAGTTACGATCTAATGCGCACCGCACCGGTAGCTCAGCTGGATAGAGCACCAGACTACGAATCTGGGGGTCGGGAGTTCGAATCTTCCCCGGTGCGCCAATAAATTCAATGAGTTAGTCAATATTTCGAATCCTCAAAATTTGCTGTAGCGAGCACATAGCGAGCATGATGTTGGGTGTTTCGGCGCAGGATTGGCGGTTCGTTGCGGCCGCAGCGAGCACGGATATTTTTTCACTCTAAGTCCAGGAACGCCACGGCAGCGGCGCCATTTGGTGGGGCGCAGCAATTATCGAAAGAGGCGGCCGGAGCCTCTCGAAGCTTCGAGGTTCATCAGACGTCGTAGCTGATCAATTGGCGGAGCACTTGCCAATTCAGGGCGATCGAGCAGGCGTCAATCGTATCCCTGACAAATCTCATACAACCGCCGGATGCTTTCCCGATCGTCGGCAAACTCGCACCTGACTTCTGATCCATTTGCGAAGTAGCGCCCGGTCACGGCGGCACCCAGTTCGCCGCGGGCAAGCATGATGGGCGTGCGTGCCGAGTCGTCGGGCGATTGAGAACCACCAAAGCCAAGATTGCGACTGAGGACCGAGGACGGATTGCCGGGGTGGCAGGAATTCACGGTGATGCCGGAGCTAGCCAGCTTTTCGGCCTGTATCATGGTGATCATGCGGTTGGCCTGCTTGGATTGTCGGTAGGCCGTTTGGTTGTCGAAGCGGCGCCGATTGAATTCGAGGTCGTCGAGATCGAGGTCTCCCGCATAGTAGCTGGCGACGTTGACCACACGAGCCGAGGCGGATTTTGCAAGATGCGGTGCGAATGCCTGCGTCATCCAATAATAGCCGAGCACGTTAGTCGTGAAGGTCAGTTCGATGCCCTCGGGCGTTGTTTCCCTGTGGCGGGGCGCGATCCCGGCATTGTTGACGAGGACATGCAGGGGGCCTTGCCAGGCGTCCGCTGCCGCCTGAACCGATGAGCGTCTTGAAACATCAGCAATTACGTAGCGGACGACGCCGCTGTTGGCGTGGCGCCGGATCTCATCGGCCGCTTTCTTGGCGCGATCCTGGTCTCTCGCGAGCAAGACCACTTCGCAACCGGGCGTCGCCGCCAACTCCCTGGCAATGACGCTACCGATTACGCCGGTGGCTCCGGAGATGAGAGCTACAATTCTGTCATCGGCCATGGATGTTTCTCCGCTGCTGCGCGCGTCTTCCCTCACGATGCCAGCATAGCAGTAAAGGCGCGGACGCCGATGGGTGGCTCGTTTGTTGGCGCAAAGGATCTGTTCGCGCCAAACGAATTCACACCGACGGAAGTCGATATCCGAGGAAACTAGTTCGCCGTGCGTAGTATTACGTAAAAATGTGCAGTTTATAATTATTGAGCCTGCGTGAATATGTTTGTATTATTAGTTTGATTGTTATTCATTGAATGTTCTTTTCATGCTCATTTATTTAGAACGCTCTGGAAGAAACATTTCTGCCGCCAACCAGTCAAAGGGACCATGATCAAAGTCCTCAACACAGTTTTCGGCGAGATGGAAGAGATCGCGATTGAGAACGGCCATTGGGGCCGCACCGAACTTGACGGTGTCGAGATCGCCGCGAGCTTCAGTCCCTACAGCGGCACCACGATGAAGTTTAACGACGCCGTCTCCGCCCAGCGCATCATCATCAGCGGCGTTGACGGTGACCAGATAGACAACGTCGCCCGCATCATGGTCGCAGGAATACGTGCGCTTCATCCGCTACCGGAGTGAGCCGGCCTACCTCTGTCATCCTGAGGTTGCGAACTGCAACAGCCCATATCGTGAGGAGAGTGCAAGTGTCAGGGTTGACCGCGAGGATCACTGAAGCCGAAACCGCGCCCATTCCCTAACGAGCATCAGCGCGTGAGGTCGGGAGCGTTTCGAGAGCTTCGAGCATCGCCGAGTGGCGTCTCTTCGTGATGGGCCAGCTGCGTCATGCAGCGCAATGGCCATCAATTGAGAAGTTGCGTCGACGATTGGAAGGTGGCTAGAGTTCGGCAGATCAGTTGCTTCCGGACGCCACTGATAGAAGCATAGTCAACTACGAGCTTCGCATGCCTAGCCGCGAGACCAACTTTGATGAAGGGGTTCAATGTCATACACATCGGATATTTTTATTAGTTATCGACGACGGGGAGACGTTGAGCAGTGGGTGCAACTGCACTTTCGCGATCGCCTGCAGCAGACTCTGACGAATCTTATGGGCGACGAGCCACGAGTATGGATCGACGTGGAGCAAGAACAGGGCACCCCGTGGCCAGAAAACATTCGATCCGCACTGCTGGGATCAAAGTTGCTTATTGCGATTTGGTCGCCAGATTATTTCCGCTCTGAATGGTGCATGGCCGAGTGGAAAAGCATGATGGCGCGCCAGGACTATGTTCGAAAGAACGGGTCTCAGATGCCTCCGGCCTTGGTCTATCCAGTGAGATACTCCGACGGCGATAGTTTTCACCCCGACGCAAAGCTCATACAGTGCCGGAGAGATTTCTCGCAACTAAACTATCCGTTTGAAACATTTCGCGATAGTCTGAAATACATGGATTTTCATGATGCCGTTCATGGCATAGCCGAGGATCTGACGCGTTGGCTGGTGGACGTTCCTCCTTGGCAAGCAGATTGGCCGGTCGAAACGCCTAAGGCGATGGCTCTGTTCTGCCTGAATGTTGTGACACCTAGCTGACAGACGGTTCGTCACCAGCGAGGATACCATGAAGGCTCAGGATTTTCAGGCACTTGTCGGGCAGTTGGGGGATCTCAGCCAAGTCCAGCGCGAGGCGCTGGTCGAGGCGCTGACGGCGACGGGCTCGGACGAGGAGGTCGTCGCTCTGATCGAGACGCGGTTCGCCGCGGCGCCGGCCTGCGGCCATTGCGGTGCGAGTGACTTCAAGCCATGGGGCTCGGCCTCCGGTCTCAAGCGCTACATGTGCAAGGCGTGCGAGCGCACCTTCAACGCGCTGACGGGCACGCCGCTGGCAGGGCTCAGGCTGCGCGAGAAGTGGCTCGACTATGCCCGCGCACTCGTCGACGGTGTCAGCCTACGCAAGGCGGCAGCGCGCACCGACATTCATCTGGAGACATCGTTCCGCTGGCGTCATCGTTTCCTCGCGGCGGCCAAGGACAAGAAGGCTGGCGCCGTAACCGGCATCGTCGAGGCGGACGAGACATTCATTCTCAAGTCGGCCAAGGGCTCGCGCAAATTGGTCGGCCGAGCGCCCAGGAAACGTGGCGGCAAGGCCAAGAAACCGGGACTTTCCACAGACGAGCACGATGCCATTCTGATCGTCCGCGATCGCCATGGCGAGACCACCGATGCGATCCTCACCGACCTCAGCGCTGAGGCGATCGGCGCGCACTTGAAGCCCGTCGTCGCTAAAGACGCCGTGCTCATCACCGACGGCAACAAGTCTTACGAGGCGTTCGCGGCCGAGACCGGCATCACCCAGATGGCGCTTGTTGCTGCGCAAGGTGAGCGGACCATTGGCTGCTATCACACCCAGAACGTCAGCGCCTACCAGAGCCGCTTTAAGGGCTGGATGGCGCGCTTCAAGGGCGTCGCTTCGAAATATCTGCCGAGTTATCTCGGCTGGCGCCGCATGATTGAGCGGGACGGCGATCGACTTACGCCCCGCCACTGCCTGGCTGGAGCCATGAGTTAGCGGGGAAATCTACATTGGAGCCGAACAGAGCCAAGGCGATGGACCCTGCACCAATTTCACGATTGGAAATGTGATATGCGCGGACAAGTTGCGACGTTTTATTCGTACAAGGGCGGTGTCGGTCGCAGTTTCGCGTTAGCTAACGTGGCCGTGATTCTTGCTGAATGGGGATACGATGTTCTCTGCGTAGACTTTGATCTTGAGGCTCCGGGGCTCGCCCATTATTTCGAGCCATACATAAACAATCTGCCAAAAGCCGGCGTTCTAGATTTAGTGGAAAATCCAGAACTAATGTCAAGTTGGAACTCTGGTACGTTTACCTGCGAAGTCGATAACCTTCATGGGAACGGCCGCCTAGGTCTATTGGCGTCTGGGCAACCTGATGAGAAATACGCAAGGCGAGTGCAGCGGCTCAATTGGGACGATTTATACGAAAACCACAATCTTGGCTCTCAGCTGAACAACTTAAAAGAGAGCTGGAAGTCTGAGTATGACTTTATCTTGGTTGATGGTCGAACCGGAATAACAGCGTTTAGCGGAATCTTCACTGCCCAGCTCCCAGATATATTAGTCTTTCTCTTCACTGCTAACAATCAAAGTCTGGATGGGTGCATTAACGTCGTTCGTCGCGCCCAAGCACTTCGAAATAAATTGCCGTTTGACAGCGGGCAATTTCTGACGTTGCCCATGCCTGCCAGGTTTGAGGCAACTGAGGAATACGACCGGAAAGAAAGATGGAAAAAGATCTTCAATGAGCGCTTGGGTGAGTTTGTATCGTCTTGGTCTCATATGAAAATAGACCGGGCCACACTAATTGACTTCCTGACCGTGCCTTATTTCCCTTATTGGAGCTTTGGAGAACATATAGCTGCAAGGCACGAAGAGGCCAACAGCCTGGGCGTGCGAAGCCCAAAAATGATAAGCTACACTTTTGAAAACGTTGCCGCTTTGATGGCGCATCGCCTCGATAGAACTGATTTGCTTGAGAGAAGCCGTGACGAGTACGTCTTGGGTGCTCGCCGATTTGCTTCGAGACGCGGTCAAGAGTTCGACGTGTTCCTCAGTTACAGCCACAAGGATAGCGCCATCGCTTCTCAAGTTATGTCGATACTGCAGTCCCACGGCAAATCGGTTTGGTGGGACAGAGGACTTGCAGGCGATCAGTCGCTTGCGGAGACCATAGGCGCCGCATTGAACGTTTCGAATAACTTAGTTGCGATCGTCGGAAGTTCGGTTGGGAAGTATCAAGAGGATGAGCTGTATCGGTTCCTTAGAGAGTCGTTTGATGATGATCGCAATCGTCAGATATTCATTCTGACAACGGGGCCGGACTCTGAGGCGGCGATTCGAACGACGCGTCTCGGAAGCTTTCAGTCAATCCCCATCGATGAGAACATTGAAAGCGGCGTAACACGGCTTGTGGCCTCGATGCCAAGCACCGAGTGAACGCGGGCTCGACAGTGATACTGCGCTACGTGAGGAGCTGAAAGCAAGTCGGTGATAACTGGTCTCAACTCATCATCGTTGGAGAGCCTTCAGGTAGGCCACGGCTTCCGATGCCTTAGTGGCCGCCGTGAAAATGGCGCGGCAATCTTCCTTCAGGATCTTGAGCCATTGCGCCAGGTACTGCGCATGGTCGTGGCGCGTGTCCTGTGAAATATTAAGCTCTGCTGACAGGAACGCACTGGCGATTTCAGCGACGAGTTCCTCGGCGGCATAGGCGGCATCACCGAAGCGCTCGCCAAACTGGCGGTCGAGCCTGTGCTTGGCACCGCTCCAGTGTGTCAATTCGTGCAGGAGGGTAGCGTAGTAGCCTTCTTCGCGTGTCATCGTACTGGTGCCGGCGAAACGATGCTCATCTGGCATCTGGATGTGATCGGTTGACGGCCGGTAGAAAGCGCGATCGCCGCCATGTTCGATCTTCGCTTTGGTTGCGTTGACGAAACGGTCGGCGCAGGCGATGCGTTCAATCGGCGGAAGAGGATCAGGTTCGGTCGGAAGTTCAAAGCCGTCAACTTGACTTGCGTTGAAAACCGGCGAGGCACGGGCAACGCGGCGATGACCGTCATCGTTGGCATCATAGAGCTTCTGGCCGGATTGTTCATCGACGATATGATCCGGCTCGACATCAAATTCCTTATAGAAGATGACGAGGGAGGATTTTTCGCCTTTCCGCACTTGGCAATTGAGTTCCTGCCACTGCCGGTAGGTGGCCCAAATCGGCGCTTCGAAGGAATAGACTTCGGCCGCAACCCAGAGGCTTACGATATTGACGCCGTTGTACGGATTGCCGGTTCGCGCATTGGTCGGCATCCACCGTGGCCGCGCGGACCGTCGCCATGGCATTTGCGGCGTGCCGAGGTCAGCCTCGATAGCCTTGATGAGTTGTTCGGTGATTTCAGCATGAACATCACGTCGTGCTTTGGCAGAGCGTTTGGTGCGTGTCGATTTCATGGTCTCGTCCCTTTCCCGGTTGACTGAACCCGCCCGGATGGCGGTTTCGATGCCGAGCAAAGGGCGACGGGGAACGAGCGTCTCCGGAACCGGCCCAGAAGGGGCCGGCGGCCGGCGCAGCCGAGTCCGAGGCTTGGCCTTGAAGGGGACGCGCCCCGGCGCAAGATCGGCGTCTTTTGAAACCGACCGGGCGGAGCGATCCGGGAAATGTTGGACGAGGCCGAGCGCTCCGAACGGCTGCGCTGCACTGACAAGATTGATGGCGCCAAGGAGTGCCGGGACATCCATGCGTCCTCGGAGGCACCGCGGCGCGCCTCAGACCAGTGGCGGCGCGCCGATCATCGAAACGCTGATCTCATTCGGACGGACATGTTTCGGAAAACAATGGATGGGCGACAGCGCAGAAACGGTCAGCTTGGCCCAGTGTGATAATGTATCTTACGGAAAACATTCAGGGTTGATTGAAATACAATCTCGCAAAGGTTTAGGCGGCTGCGCGACACACTGGATATGGCAAAAGTCTTGAGATGCGTTATGGGGACAGCGGCACTGGTGCCAATAGCCGCCGACTCGCTTTGGCACAGGTCAAGCGCCATCAGAGAGCGAACGACTTCGTCAAAACGCAGATCGCAGACGAAAAGCTCACTCCATGCATGAGGGTGATACCGCCGAGTAGATGGCTACAGGGCATATCAGACTGTGATTGTGGAGAAACTTATCGCTATGGTAGCGTATGTGCTCGCGCAGACAACTCGCACGAATACATCCGAGCTGTAAAATTCCCGGTTCAAATGCGACATCCCTGAAATCAGAAAGATTAGTCGACGCATGTGGCAACACCTAAACGAAAAGATGCAACGGGCGCATGTAACGCAGAACAATACTATCGCCTTAGGCGTCATCCATGGTGTTTTCCAAGAGGAACGCGGCGTTCTTCAAGTTCTCCAGCGTTCCCGGCTCGACTTTCGACACCACCTTGTTTATTATGCGGATTAGATCGGATCTCCAGGAGGAATGGAAGTTCATATCATATTCTTGCGGAAAGTTCTCATTCAATTCGTCCGCAGTTATTTCTCCCATCCAATAATTGCCAAGCGCGGCAAATGCCACACCGTAGTTTTCGAAATGCTGCTCGATCTCTCTGCAGCAGGCGACGAATAGACTCCGATACTTTGATATATCCCAATCTCTCAGAATCGAATAAGCGATGACCTGTCTCTCAGACATATTGCGTTGATGGATGCTTGCACTCTCCAAATAACAATAAGCACTTTCCGTATGAATAGAGCAGATGACGTGGGCCGCTCTACTTGCCAGGTCGCCATCCGAGCCTTCGTAAAGGCCAATGAAATAATCGAGGTCCTCAGTATTATTAAAGGCAACATTTACGTTAAACATCTCCATTTCATCTAGTAGCAGTTCGATCTCTCCAGCACTCAGTGACTCTGCAATTCGCCATATGCCCCTTCGCTCTAAACCTTCTTTGCTCAAGTCATGACCAAACAAAATTGCGAACAACAATAGCTTTATTTTAGCTTCACCAGTTTCGCGTCCGAGTAACTCTATCGTCACCTCTGCTAGACGACTCCTCGCATCTGGTCGTATGAGTGCTAGATCGTCTAATCTTTCAATCAATTTGTCGATAATAACGACAATTTCATCAGAGCTTCCAGAGGCGAGAACGTCCAGCAATGGCATCCACATATATCGATTGTGATAGTCGATATTTTCGCTCAAAAATTTCATCTCAGCTCGGCGACCTGCGCTCGTAATTCTCACTTTCTTGGAAAGCTCATTGATGAAGCTATAAATTTCTTGCGCTTGAATTGGATTCTCCGCCCTCAAACTCGAGAGGTACTTGAGCGCGGTTTCGTGCGTACCATTGTTTGGAGCATGCTCGCAGGCGTTGCGAACCTCCTCAATATAGTCTGCTGCACCCAAGTTTGCTAACGCTTCAATCGTGCGGACGACGACTCTGCTGTTCTTATCGCATAGATGTTGACTGATATGAACCGCCATTTCGGGGATATTCGACCCGCCAATCAAATCGATTATCGCAATTTTCAAGAGCAAGCTGTCGGTGATTGCTGCAATGTTGGCCAAATCTTCTAGCAATAATGGGAAATCTTTCCACACATCACGTTTGTGGCGTGGAATGGATTTAATTGCGGAATATGTGCGGTTCAAATCTCCCGCTTCCATTGCGGTTTTAATCGCCTCAATTTCTGGCATGCGTCGATGCAAATCCCAACGATATCCATTTTGGTAGTTTTCTATTTGTTTTCGGGATAATCCCAGAGTCCTCAGAAGCATTGGAAGGTTGGATCGCATCATCTGAACTGAAGACATGTCCGCATGCAACTTTCCCTGCAAAAAATCTGGCAACTCGCATTGGTCAGCAAGGATCGGAATAACTTTTATGCGATTTGATTCGTTTTCAATCTTGAGGGCCTCATTTAGTTCTTGGGCGACCCAATCTGACTCTAACGCGCTTGAGGATAAGACCGCTAATACGAAGTCAGTTTCTCGGATGCCGCTTGATATTTTTTTTGTCAGTGTATCCCCTAGTTTGATTTCCGCCTCATCGATCCACACGTCGACCCCTACGCCATCGAGTATCGCAGCTATTCGTCGGGCAAAATCCTTGTCGTGACGGGAATGACTAACGAAGACGCTTTTTAGGGTCATTTGGTCGGTTTCTTTTCTTTGGAGTGCTAATGTGCCGCAACAGTTTTAAAATATCGTACAGGTGTAACGAAACCAGTGCTGCGACCGACTGGTGGTGTGATTTCAATTTCCGCGCTTTTGTAAGTAGGTGTCGCGATGGTTACGTCGAAGTGTCAAGATAGGTTGTTCGGATCTGGCGCTGAAATATCTTCTGGCCGCCATAGCTAGGATGGCGGACTGCTATGCATGGCATGACTGGAGCAAGCCGTCGAACACTCTTCTGGGCATCATTGCCGATAGTGACAATTCGTCGGGGTTGAAGCAACATGATCAGAGTTTCGAGCATCTCCTCACCGACTTTTCGCTCGGCGCTATTGTGAGGGCGATTTGTGAATGGGTGTCCTGGTTGATGTGGATGCAGTGGGAACACATTCCATAAAAACACGGGTACATCTATGGCGGCCAATAAATGCCAGACATACGCAGCAGTCCTTTCAGCGACAGGCTCGCCTTTTGTGGGCCTTGAACCCCTGGTCGCCCACCGATTCGCATGTGCCGAAATGTGAACGTCGTCTGTTAGAGCAAGTCCGGTTCTCCGGCCACCTCGATATCCCAGATCGCGCCCCACCCAAATGGAGTCAACGTCGGTACTCTCAGCTGCTTGAAGGATTGAGAGAAGCGTCTTCTTGCGCCGTTGCGGAGCATCTGCACGGTCCCACACTTCGCAGCAACACGAGTATGGGTTGAACGCGTTGGCAAAGGTAATTGCCGCGAGGTCTCTAACAAAATCGAGTGAATTCATTCGGATCCTCCTGTCAGAAGAGGTTTGTACGAGACGCGGCGATCAGTTCGGCTCCCGACGACAATCCCACCTTGATTGCGGCGAATTTCTCTGAAGACTTCGTAGCCTTGCAGTATGCAATCCTCCCAGAGCTGAAGTGGGCAGGTCTCAACCTCATACCCACGGACGAACTGACTGATCGTCTTCAAGAGGTCAAACGAAACGCCAGTCTGACCATCGAAGAAATCCAAATCTTTGGCGCATGAGAAGATCCAAGCTGAGAGGCCCTCCTCCACAACGATCGCTCGACCGCTGTCTTGAGCCTCGTCGACCTTGGGATGGCTCTTTCGTTTCCGCTTAATTAGTGCGCGAAACGTCGGCGACCAATGCAAAACAGCCGCGTTGGTGAAATGAAAAACGTCATGATATCGGTAGCCGTCTTGATCGCGAATATTGTCGGTTAGAGGGTCCCCGATGAAGACTCCGTTCCATTCCAGACATGTCTTGCCACTTGACCTTTGTCGAATAGAGATTTCGAAATGATCTGGCAATCGTTCATCCGGCGGGAAAGTGGTATCGAAGCTTGGAAGAGTCGAAGGGTCCGGCTTGATGAAGCGCCCGCGCGCTTTGACAAGATTGGCCTCTAAGGCGGCACTGAAAGTGACCGCTGCTGCCCCAAGCGCATGGAGGTACTCGCGAGCGAACACCACTAGCTTGTCGTCCGCATCCTTTGACGAAGCTGATAGCTTGAGCAAATCGGCGGTAGCCGTACCCAAGCTCAACAATGCTTCATCGATGGCAGGCGATGCGGTTGGACGTATGACACGCGCAATTGCCCCCGGCTCGCCAGAGCCTGCGGCAACTGATGAGAAAAATTTGTCACTGTCGGCTGCACGCGACATAATTTGTTCCAATGGACGTCCAAGGCGCTTGCATAGCGCGGCGAGGTACCAAAGAGCATCTCCAAACTCTTCCTCAACGGCCACCTGATAGCCAGTGAATGCAGCCTTTTCCCGATGAAGCTTCTTTGCAGTCGCCATGATGCTGCCCACTTCGCCGTAGAGACCGAGAAGAACGGGCTTCAGGTCGTTGCTAGGCAAGCGATCGGTCTCGCCGGCGAGGCGGGCATATTCGGCCAAATCGTGTATAGCTTTGGCTTTAGACGGGACTTTTGTCATGGTGTCCGCTTCCAATCCAGAGGTTCGCCTTGATAGCCTTGGCCAACGTTAGTTCGAAGCCACAAGACAAAGGCGTCCACGGTTTTGCTTTCGGTGATACGGCGGTGCCCGCGACCGGAGCAGACAATCTCCCTTAGTGCCTGCGGAATTGTCGGTCCCTCTCCTCCCCAGTACACGAACTCTGTTGCAACAAGGACCCTATCAGTCTGCGTGTCGTTCGTGATGTTAGCCGGATTTGGCCTACCATCGGGCAAGCTGTGGTGTGAATTCACCTGATGCCATCCAGCCATTTCCTGGAAGTAGATGTTGTCTCCGAATGCCTGCTTCTTGCTTCCGTGCAAATTCGGCCGCTTGGCCTTGAAGCGCGGATCTGCCCAGTATTGATCGAAGGACAGAGTCTCGGTGACCTTCATTGCGTAGACTAAGCGTCCCGCGCGCTTTCGGGAAGCGCTTCCGGTTCCTACGACCCAATCACCAGGCTGGGCGACGCGGCGAATGATCGGTTTGCAGGTCGCAAGTGTACAAGATCCGTAAAACGGGTTCGGTGCGAAGCCATAGTCGCGAGCGACAACGTAGGTCAGGAGCGCCACGGACCCTCACCTAACACCCGTAGCGTTTGATCGGGCGGGCGGGAAAAGGTGAACCATCTGGTTTCTCCCAGCCGTCAAGCTTTCCGTCTATAGCGTCGAGAATCTGCGATCCGTTCCAGCCAACGATCGCGTCGGCGTACTTCTCGAGTGCTTCTGGCAGCGGACATTCCGCTCGCCCGTGCTCCCACACTCCCACAATCCGCTTCCCAAGTTTCTGGGCGTGTTCAATTTCCCAGTCCACCCACTTACTGTCCTTGGTCTTCGGGGTGATGTAGACGACGAACGTACCTGCCCACTTGATCTGCGGAGCGAGAATATTGTTCTTGATGTACTCGGGGCTCTTGGCGTTGTTTGGACTGGTTGAGTCGATAGAGCTATCGCGCAGTTCGCGGCCATGTTTAGCCGCGAGGTCCTTCAGTTTCTGAAGGCCCGCGTCATCCTCATGGACATGGCTAACAAAGATATTCTTGACTTCATCGGCCATCGGAACCTCGGTCTCAGCTGGCGCCTGCTGTCATTGTATATTAAAGCTGATTCGCTCAAGCCGCGCGATTGCGCAAAGGATGTCAATGTTACCACCGGTTCTGGAAATCTACGTAGTCTGGCACCCTCATGATGAGGAAGGGCAGACCATCGCAAGGGAAATTGTGGAGCACTTCCACGGCACCCCGTTTACCGGCCTGATTGGAGGGGCGGTTGAAGTCTTTGTGCGGTGTCAAGGGTGGGAGGCAGTTGCCGGAAGTCCGCGGCCGATCCCATATCCCGAATCAGCGACGCAGGCCGACACGACAGATGCTCAGTATGTTGCAGTGGTACCGATCATGGGGAATGCCATGGCCACCGCCATCGAACAAGACGAAGGCGGATGGCGAAATTACGTAATGCAGATGGTCAAAGCCAGAGGTGACGGGACAGGAAGAGTTGGTATCTTTTCGTGCAGTCTGCACGGCCCGGCAACGAACGGTACAGCGCTCGGAAAACTACTTGGTCCGTTGCAGAGACTGAACAGCACGGGCACCGCAGACGACCCCCGGGGTATGCAGCTTTGCCGTGATCTCGCTCAAGCAATAACTCAATTTTTGTCCGGCATGGCGCGCCTTACGGTTTTTCTCAGTCATACGAAGCATGCCGGCCATCCCGATGCCGCCGATGTTCCCGGGCTCATAGCGCTTGTGCGCGACATCATCAGCAAGACGCATCTCGGAACGTTTTTTGACGCAAGCGACATCCAGCCGGGTATGGAGTGGGAGACCGAGCTCAACGCTAAAGCAAGCTCGAGCGCGATGCTGGCCTTGAGGACAGATTTGTATCCCACTCGAGAATGGTGCCAACGGGAGATCGTACTCGCCAAACGCGCAGGCCTGCCCGTGGTGATGGGCGATGCGATGGGATTTCGGGAGGAGCGTGGCTCTTTCCTCATGGACCATGTACCCCGCGTACCCATTCGCTATGAGCAAGGCCAATGGTCGCGGCGCGACGTTTACAGGGCACTGAATCTTTTAGTTGACGAGTGCCTGAAGCGTGCTCTTTGGGCTCGGCAGAAAGAGTTGGCGCCCGACTCCATTGGAGCCGACGTTGCGTGGTGGGCGCCACATGCTCCCGAGCCACTAACCTTGGCCGACTGGTTGATTAGTAGCGCGCCAAAGGTCGGTGCGCGTAAGAAGAAGACAGCAAAGCTTCGGGTGCTCCACCCCGATCCCGCTCTGGCTCCAGACGAACGAGAAGTTTTGAATCAGATTATGAGCCTAGCTGGTTGGGGTGCGGGACTTGACGTTATGACGCCGCGCCAGCTCGCCTCGCGAGGTGGCGGATGAGTGACACTGCAAAGCCCAGCGAACTGTTGGCGGCGGATGCTTTGAACGGTATCCGAATTGCACTTTCTGCGTCGGAAAGTCCGGACTTCGAGAGATTGGGTCTACTGGACACCCATTTCCGCTTAGCACTCGGCGAGATCGCAAGAAGTGTTCTCGTTGGCGGTGGGAAATTGGCATACGGCGGGCATCTCGATGCCTCAGGATACACAGCGTATCTCGTGAAGGAGCTGCACCGCTACAGCCGTCGTGACCAGCCGCTACTTATCTGCTTGCCTTGGTCCGAACACCGTCGCGTCGAACTTTCGTTTCTTGCGAAGCAGAAGGACGAACTCGGACTCTTCGGTGAAGTAATCTGTCTTGACCCTGAAGGAAAACAGATTTCGCCCGAAGCGGGGCGTTCAGAAGAAGCTTCTCCGGAGGCCGACGCAGACATCCGCCAACGCGGGCTGACGGCCATGCGCGAGTTCGTCGCAAGCAGGTGCAATGGGCTAGTGGTCTTAGGTGGGCGAAAATCTGGCTTCCAAGGTCAAATGCCGGGAATCCTGGAGGAAGTGTTGTGTTTCCTTCGGTCAATGAAGCCAGTCTATTTGGCAGGTGGCTACGGAGGTGCGGCATTAGAAGCGGCGGGCAGCATAGATTCGGACTCAGCAAAGTGGCTTCCTTCTGTTGCGTCGGAAGCCATCGATGCACGGCTTACTCAGGGACTCGATGAGATCAAAACTATGGTGGCGGGTCGCGGCTGGGCTGCGCTCGACAACGGCCTGACCGATGACGAGAACCGACGGTTAGCGGCTACACATAGACCAAGCGAGATTGCGGCGCTTGTCAGCTTGGGACACGGCCGGATCTTCAGCTGACTGCCCCCGTTAGCCTTCACCGGACAGACTAGTGTCTCGGGATGCGGTAGGTCTCCAAGGCATGATGCAGTCGCTTGGCGAGATGTCGGTCCGCGTGGCGATAGCTCAGGAATGCGCGATAGCGAAATGGTTCTAACACGTGGCCTCCCTGCCAAAGACGCGCCGGTTCTGCCATTTCAGGTTGGCTTCACCCGCTCGCTTAAGATGCTACGACCGAGCCGCTTAAACCAGTCCTCGAGATTTGCATCGGGTTTCAGCTCGCCGACGATTGCGGGAAGAAAGAGTTTATCGCCGATGTGTTCCCCAAGCGCTCGGTACGCTTCGAACTGCGCTTCCGTAAAAAATTGGTCCAATGTCGAGTGGTGGGGAAACGCGGGTTGATCAAGTTTATAACCTCGAATGAATTCACCCTCGTTGCCGGTTAGCGAGAGCTTGAGGTAGACAAGATAACCGATCTCGTGTTGATGGTCCTGATTTCGGACTGGGTAAAGGATCCGGCAGAGTTGGAAGTGGGACCTGCTGAGTCCCGACTTGTCCAAGCGCAGGTCGTCAAGATCAACTTCGACAGTTATGCCAAAGTCTATGTATGCCAATCGCTGCAGGTTTGTAAGCGCTGGGAACGCCATGCTCGGATCGCTCTCGCCATCGATGGCGACTATAAAACGGCAGCGACGTCGTAGCAGTTCGTAGACCCCAAGATTTTCGATATGCCCTCCGTCAGAGACGTTGATCATGCTGCCCCTCTCGTCGACAGAGCCCGTGAGTTCACGGAGCAGATGCTGGATTCCCGGCCCGCCGCTACCGGTGCCGGGCTTTCGAAGCCAAAGGTTGAGGCGGAGGTTCAAAAGCGTAAGCCAGAAGCTTGCGCCGCCAGGCGTTAGCTGGCCCATCTGGGGACTGACGGCGGCTCCCGACAATGCCATAGCCGTAGCGAGATCTAAGCTTGGGTTCGCGCTCTCCCAGTCCTGGATACTCTGAAAAGGCCCGAGCGCGTGGAGAGCGCCGGCCGATACCGGTGTCAACGAGAACAGGTCGCACTTGCGCCCCCGCATACGGGGATTGTTCGAGCCCGGCGCATTGAGACTGCAATTGATGATTGGAAACGGCGATTTGTCCAGCTTGAGTTCACTGAGCTTCGATGGTCTCGCCGAAAGGCCATTTGGCTTGATTAGAAAGGCTGCTGCCAGCTTTTGACGATAGTAGTGGTGGAGCGACGTCCGGTTCACATCGAGGACAAGCCAAAGGAACAGAGCTGCCCCCAAGCCGGCAGCGAGCAATGTCAGCCATGGTGTCGAATGATCCTGGAAGAGCTTGTAGAGCATCACCTCAATACTCAGGAAGAACAGGGCGGTTATCAACGATAGTAGAAAGGGGCGAATGCGGTTGACCATGGTGTACGCGACACCCGCTGCCGCGGCCATGGCCGGCAGTACAATCAGGAGCAAAGAGATGCTGGCGGCATGATCGGAAGGGAACAGATACGCTACGCTACGATGAACGTAACCCTGCATAAGCCAGATTCCCGCGGCCAGCATGGAGAAGCCCAACGTTGTCCGCAGGATGGTACTTTGCAGTAAGCCCACCAGCACACCGAAGAACAGAAACCCTGCCGAGGCGGCGAGTTTCACCTCAGGACTGAGTGTAAGTAGAACGTTCTTGTATCCCTCGAATTGACTGCGGAGCAAATGCTCGGCACTCGCCACGGCACCCGCCAGCAGAACAAGCACGAGAACATTCGCAAGCACGCCATAGGCCTGGGCGGTAGCGACGCCGAGCCGCTCGGCGAACGAGCCGGACAGATAACTAGCCCTCTGACGGATGTTCTGCAGAATCTCGGATTCGCCCTCACTACATGCGAAGGTTTTGTCGATCCGCTTGAGACCATGCTCCTCGCGCTCAGCCGAACCACCTAGCAACTGTGTCAAAAAGCATCCTGCATAGCCACCGCCAGAAACGGTCGACATGTAGTCAAACTGGGGAAGTAGATCGCGCTTGGCCAATGCAGCAAGCACGCCGAGCGAGAACGTTGCGCTTCTGATGCCTCCGCCAGAAAGGGCAAGTCCCGAGGCCCACGGCGTGTCCGGATTCAACTGATAAGCCGCGCGACGTTTACCTACATGGTCACGCTCTTTGTTGGCAAGCTTGTCCTCACTGGCAATGCCGAGCGGCCGCCAAGTTACCGACTGATCCATCTCTGTTGCGATCGCGTCTGACCCCGGGCGATCGGTGACCGTCGACGGCCTGTATCCTTCGAACCCGATAATCAATTGCAGGACACGATCAAGATCGCGCAGTGCTCTTTGCACGCCTACGAGTTCGGCTCTAAACGAGTCGCTGTTGTCCAAGGCCCTCAACGCGCCAGACACGCTCCTTGGATGCCAGCGAGCTGTGAATGGCCTGACGTGTACGTTGAGGACATGCCAGGCGATGGTTTCGAACTTCGCGCACTCGTGGTGGTCCTCGGTGATCTTGCGAGTGCGCTGAAATATTTCGAAGAAGCTGGTCAGCGCGCGCTCCTCAACGCCTTCAGTGTACTCAAGCGCCTGCGTGGCAATGCGCGAGATGATTTCGATGTGCAGCAAACGGGCCGCCCTTCGGTCGTCATCCGTCGGTGCCCACTGCCGCGCGCCATAGGCCTGCGTGAAGCAGTCGTCGAATGTCGATCCAACATCGAGCTCCCGTATCGTTTCACCCCACGTCGACACTTTATCAACCTCTCTGAAAAACAACTTGCTATAGTCGCGGGTTCAGGTCCTCTTGTATCAATTCAACAGGGCGCTATTATTTGCTTTTGCTTCATTCGTTGTGCTTACTACCCAAAAGGCCAGCCATCTACCTGCATCTTGCTGTATCTAGGCCGGTCAAAGCTCGGGTCGTGCGGTCGGTTACAATTCTACGATCATCCCTGTTCAGCGCTGCTGGGTCTCAATCCACATGACAAAACGCCATGGCCCCCGCTGCTCTCCCAACTACTATGATCCCGTGCCCAGCGAAAGCTATTCTCGTCACACGCGGGGCAGGCACTAGCAGGCTGTTGAAATTCGCCCAGCAGACGACCGAGTATCGATAATTTTGGTCAATTCTCGGCGAGCTGAGCGAGGTTGACCACGACGATCGCAACTCAGCTCAATCTGACAGCCGTCTGCGACGTGGGCAAAATCCAATTTCAACAGCCTGCTAGGCTCTGGTGCCCCCAAAGCCAAGATTTGCCGATCCGTCGTTACCAACCCGATGTCCAAATTTGAGGAACGCGGATTCGCGTGCCAGAACAACGCGCCGTTTGTTCGACTGGAGCCGACGCTGCTCGCATTAGGAATGACGATGCGTTCCTAAAGCGTGCCGAGGGTTTATTTCTGAGCCTCCACCTGGACGATTAAATCGTGAAGGCACGACTCTAAGCGTTGTCGTGTCTGGCAGCTGTAGTGGATGAGCATTCGCGCGCGCGGTGGCACAATGCGTGTATCATCAAGACATAGAATCACCACACGAAGTTGACCGCCCCTACTGCAATCAAGGGCATACTCAAGCTCATCAAAGCACCATGGACTGGTCATGTACTCTCTACAGTAAAGCGCTAGAAAAAAGCTAGATCGACTTATCCGTTCTCGAATTTCCGACTCAACCTCTCGCCCTACCTCGAAGTCATGATCATCTCGAAACACGTTTAAGGCACGCCGTCTTAGGGTCGTCTCAACATGATCGGCCTCGGCCGGTCGGTTGCGCGGATAACTGATAAAAAAATTGGGTCGACAACTTCTTTTAGACTTACCAGATGCCCCTCCAACCAACTTATCAAGTATTGTCAAAAGTGGTATGTTATCAGTGATTTCGTCAAGATGTTCGGAATCTGGTCCAAGGCAATCCATTATTTGGTATCGATGGCGATCCAAATATGCGAGTGACGCGCCACCAAAATTCCCAAAGGGCAATACAGGAATTCGCCGTATCGTAGCTAGCTGCAACAATAGATTGGCTGCACCATCGTGATTGCCTCCAAGGGCGACAATGATATGGGAACGCTCCAGCGCAGCAAGTTGCGCCAAGAGCCAAGAATTGGGCAAGTTCACCGCCCCATTTTCTGATCGAGAGACTGCGTGCCGATACGTACGAGGGGCACGTATGGATAGAGAATTCAAGAGTTCGGTAATCGCGGAAGAGATCTCGGGAGAATCCGGGTAATGAAATTCAAGCGATGAGATCGAACCATCTATGTGTTTGACACAGGACCATCCTCTGACTACTTCGACATCAGCACTTCCTTCGAATGGGCTGCAAACGAGCAAATCGTGCCCAGCTGATGCTATCATTTGTCCTAAAAGCATGCCGGCGCTCCGCCAACTCTGCGATAATTCCTCGGTCTCAGTTGTTGCACTAGCGGGCAGTCCGCCGAGCACTAAGATCCTCATCCCAATCTCCAACTGCTTGCGTTGCAGCATTGTTGTCACGACCATGGCAAATTCGCTACAGGCGAATTGGTCATCTACCTGAAAATCGACATGCTTGCGGCCCGAATTTTGATCTCGTCTTCGCGCCATACTGGCTACGATGACCTCAGAATTCTTCTCTCAGGTTCGATGCTACCTGTCTCGAGGTTGCTGACAGCGAAGACAACAAGATGATTTGGCGTCGGCCGATTTAGACATCGGTGGGTATGAGATTGCCGAAGCTTTCATGATGGCGACGGTAGTATTTACGACGGCCGCGGTGCCGCCGCCCTCCTCTGCGCTGCCTGTTGAGCCTCCCCTGCCCTCGTGTCGAACTGCCGTATCCGGCTGCCCTCGAAGCCAAGTTCTGCGCGCGACGGCACGACGCTGCCGGCAAGATGCAGGCGCAGGCTATCGGACGGATTGGCCATCACCGTCCAAAGCCCTTCGTGGGTCCATACTTCGCCGATCAGCGTGCCGGCATTGCGCTCGGTGCGCTGCGACGGCGGAATGCGGTTGAGCTTGAGGCGGAGCGGCTCGACGGTCGACTTGGGATCGAAATGATCGGGCCGCGTGCCGTCGCGCTTGAAATCGTTCACGAGGTTGGTGTCGGCTAGGACATGGTCCTTGTGGCTGGCGGCGAGATAGCCTTCGTACCAGTGCTCGCCCTCTTCACGCGTCGACGGATGCTGGCGGAAAGCGCCGCGGTATTCGACGCCGGAGGGCGTGCGCAGGATGACATTGAGATCAGCAAACATAGCAAACGGAGGATAATTGGGTGACATGGTCGCCTCCTTGGGTCTGAAAATGTTTTGAGTGTGGATAAATCTGTACACATCTATTTTTGCAAAGTCACGATGCGCCGCAACGTGAGGAAAATCTCATATTCAAATGGCAAGGCAGCCGGGTTCGGTCGGCCTCATTTTCGGAGCCTGGCGTCGGCGCGGGAGGGCTTTTTCCTGCCCTCACCGACGCCGGGGCAGAAAAAGCCCGGACGCGACGCTGCGCACCGTCAATTGGGCCGCCTCCCCTGCCCTCATTTTTGGTGGGAGTGGAGGTGCGGTGTGTCCGGCAATGGTGACCGGTCTAGCGGCAAGATCTCAATCCGGCAGAGTGATCGTCACCGGATGGCCGAGACGGCGTGCCGGCTCGGTCGCGCCCCATGAAGTGAAGGGGCGCGATAGAGCACGGTCCCGCCTAACAGGCGGGGCTGCCCCAACCCCTTCTCGTCTGCACCTGAAAGCATCACCGGAAACACCAACACGTATTCGGCAAGCCACTCATCGACATGCAGGCTCACACCGTGTTGCGACCACGCAGGCGCCGGCCATCCTCGACAAGATCGGCTTCTCGGATGGTGATGCCCGCGGCCTTCAAGGCCGAGAGGATGATGTGATTGAGCGAGACCTTCTGCTGCGCGGCCCGCGTTTTGAGCTCAAGTAAAGCGTAATCGGGAATGCCGGCCTTGACGTAGGAGATGCGTTCGCGCGGCGTCGGGCCATGCACAGCTGCGTGCGGCGGCAGCTCTACGGCATCGGCAGGTTCCCTGAGGACGGATTCGGGGAGAACCTCCCTCCCCTGCCCTACCGGGTCGGATTTCGGTGGCTCTGTGGTGTGTGCCGGCACAGGTTCTGACGCCGGCTGCTCGGCTCGGGTTAGCGATGGTACGCCCTTGGCGCGAGCGATCTCTTCCAGCGCGACGTCATCGATGTCGGGCGTGATGGCGAAGAACGGTTTGCGGTTGTTACTCATGACGGACCTCACGCAGCCGCCTGGGTGTTAGCGCGCGAGATCTGATCGACCGCGCCAACGATATCGCGCACCTCATCGAGCAGGCTGGCGATTTCGAGCCCAGCCCCCTTGCCCGTATCGCCGCTTGAGGGCGGCTCGCCATTGAGAAACATCTCGCGGTAGGCGGTACGCTCGACGATGGTCGTCTTGAAGGTCGGCAGGCCGAGTCGGGCGAGCTCACCATAGGCGAAGTCAGACACGCGGGTCCGCAAGGGATACATCTTGGTCAGCAGCAGCCGGTACGCGATCTTCCGCGCGGTCGTCTCCTCGACGTCCTTGACGTCACCGGCAATGACGAGTGCTTCCCGCAAGTCCGGCTCGGAGGCCTGCGCCGGGATGATGACGAGATCGGCGCGCGCTATTGCCTTGAACAGGGTTACCTCGCGCGCGCCGGCGAGATCGACCAGCACATGGTCATAGTCCTCCGAGAGCCCGAGATCCTTGAGCTTGGTGGTGAATTGCTGGGTCGGCACGGCCGCGACGGTGAGGTTCGGCAGAGCCGCCTTCTTGGCCCACCGTGCGAGAGTGTGGTTCTGGTCGAGATCGAGGATCAGGACGCGCTCACCGGAAAGGGCGAGCGCGGCGCCGAGCGCGGCACAGATGGTCGACTTGCCGACGCCGCCTTTGGAAGAAGCAAATGCGAGAATCATGAAAAACCTCTCAGAAAAAATAATTTAGAAAATAACCAAAAGAGCAAATGGGAAATTGCCCAAAAGAGAAACAGACCAGTTGAACGCTTGGGATGTTGCCCAAATGGGCAAGAACACATATTCAGGATACGTCATTTAAACAAAAGCGCAAGCATTTGATTTGTTTTTTGCTCGGCGAGGGCGCGGTTATTTTCCATATATGAGTACGGGTTTTTTTATAAGGAGCAATTGGACATTTGGGCTTGTGGCCTTTTGGGTGTCTGACTGGCGCTGCGCGGCAGTCTTGGGACAAGCAGTTGTAGGATCGAGTGTGTCGCAGGTGGGCAATTGGACATTTGCCCGATTGGGCAAAGAACAGGCTCGACGTTCGCCGGCACGCTCAGGAATCGAAGCTCTCGACGGTGCGCACTTCGTGGTCGGTGTGGGTGTATTTCCATTCAACCTCGATGTGCGGGAAGAACCTTTCGGCATCCTGTTCGCTTTCGGCGTAGACGATGGCCTCGCGGCGATAGGTGCCTTCTTCGATCAGGCGATAGGGGCGTCTTCCTTCGGGCATAGATCCTCCTTTGAAAAGGTGATCCGGCCCGAAGTGTGGGGCGGGCCGGATCACGGGGAGGCAGGGCTTTCAATCTCTATTACCGACAGCCCCGCTATCTGATTGTCTTGGGCAGCAGTGTGCCGGAGGTGGGCGTTCTATTTCAAGGTGCAAATGCAGGGGCTGATTCACCTCCTGCGTGAAAAGGCCGCCTGTGGGAGAGCAGGCGGCCTTTTGCGTGGGACACACGATATTTATCGGGTTGGCGTCGAGCGTGGCCACACGGTGTTGATGGTGCGCACAAGGCGGGCGATGTCGTCCCGCACCTTGTCATGGGGCAGATCACGGATGGCGGCGACCAGCTGCAATGTCTGCGGTGAGATCGCCGTGCCGGTCTGGTCGGGTGTGTCGGGTAACAGGTCTGTCGCCTTGACGCCGAGGGTTTGCGCGATCTGCTTGAGGCGGGAGACGGTGAGACGATGCTGTCCGGCTTCGTGGCGCTGCATGTGTTGGTGCGATATGCCGACCGCATCTGCGAGCTGTTCCTGGGTGAAGCCCTGCAGGAGCCGGGCAGCGCGGATGTTCTGGCCAAGCTGCTCATCATAGAGCTCCGGGTTATTGTCGTTATTGTGCATGGCGCCCTCCGGTATCATTGGCCGACGTGCGGGCCGAGATGGCGGCAATCGAGAACGCGACCAGTTCCTCATAGGCGCGGCGGGCTTCTGAATAGCGCTTCGCCTTGGCGACGGCATCGGCCTTCAGGGCACGGGCCCGGCGCTCGCGGATGGGCCCGTGCGCACCGGTCTCTCGCGCCTGCCAGAGCCGCAGGGTGCGGATGGCGAAACGGGCTTCGCGGCGGTAGTGGGCGAGGATTTCGGAGGCCTCCTTGGCCATCATGTAGGCGGCGTCGTAGTCGAAGCCGGCTTTTTGCCGCCGCATCAGGTCTTGAACGGCATTGGCGGGGCCGAAACGACCCTTGATGCGCTGCATCCAGTTTTCTTGAAACGTCTTCATTTTGTAATACCCCTTAATTTACACGTAAAGTTATTCACATAATCAATGATGCAAATTTGTATAGACAACAGATTAATAACAGGTTAATAAATCGGAATATTACGAAATAAACGTGAATATTACTGATTTTTATGATTTCCGCTTCTCAGCTGCGCTCGGCCCGCGCCCTTTTGAACCTGCCGCAGGATGCGGTGGCCGGGCATTGCGGGATCAAGAAGAACACGCTTTCCGACATCGAGAACGAGCGCACGCCGGGCAAGGCGGCGACGCTCAGGGCGTTGGAGCTGTTCTATGAGAACCGCGGTCTCGAATTCCTGGCTGGCGACGGCGTGCGCCGCAGCGCCACCGGCATTCTGGTGTTCAAGGGCGCGGCGGGTTTCCGGGATTTTTATGACGATCTCTACGAGACGGCGCGCACGGTCGGCGGCGACATCTGCCTGTTCAACGGCGTCTCGGATCTGGTGACGGGCTGGCTCGGGGCAGAGCACGTCGCGGCGCAGAAGGCGCGCATGGACAAGATCAAGAACAATTTCAGCTACCGCGTGATCGTGGCGGAAGGCGATGACGTGTTCTTCGGCGCTGACTATTGCGAGTACCGCTGGTGTCCGAAGGAGCATTTCAACGACAAGACGTTCTTCATCTACGGCTCAAAGGTGGGCTTTGCCAATTTCGACAACGACGATTGCGTCGTCACGGTCATCGACCAGAAGGAGGTCGCGGATTCACAGCGCCTCTTGTTCGATCTGTTCTGGCGGTTCGTCGCGATCGAGATCGAGGGGCGCTCATGACCTCGACCCTGAAACATCACTTTGCCATGACGCGGCCGGTGTTCCAGGTGCGCCAGGAGACCTGGAGGCCGCCGGCGGCCGGCCTTAGGATCGAAGCCACCGCGGCAACGGTCACAAGTGTCCGCGACCGCGTCGGGCGCATCCCGTGGGGCTGGATCAACAAGGAGATCTACGATCCGCCGGTGCTCGCCGGGCGGCTCAGGGACCCGAACACACGGCTCTACGATCTCTACGATGGTGACCGAGCCGTCGGCTATGCGCTGATCGTGGCGCCCGAGCGCTCCTTGACGCAGCGCTTCTGGGGGGCAGCCAACGATCAGTCGGTGATCGAGATCGAGAACCTCGCGCTCTATCCGGGCGAGGAGGGCGGCGGCCGCGGCTGGTCCTTCTTCCAGCTCGTCATGAGCGACCTCTATCGATCCTACGACACCGTCTACTGGTCGCAGAGCTCATCGAACTACGAGACGCTGTTCGACTACTATACGCGCCAGGGCATGCGCCACCTCGCCACGGATGAAGTCGCAGATTTCCGGGAGCGGCGCGCCCCGGCGTTCGAGGCCGCGAAGTAGCCAACATCGCATCACAGCCGACCGTCAATCTGACGGACCGCCCGCTCACAGCGGCCTTTGGTGAGACGCCGCCCAAAATCTCACCGATTGCGCGCGCCGCGCCGCGAAATCGTCGATCCTCTGTTGGCCACGAGGTTGCGCGTGGGCGGGGCGTTTCCCATGAGGTGTCCCGGGACTGGGTGCCACGAGAAAGACAGGCTCCAGAACGGCGGATACGGGCAACACGAGGTATATCGCGGCTGAGGAAGGGAAGGGCGGCCTTGGCTCGGGTGAGGGCCGCTTGCTCGTCTCGCCGAGCAAATGGCACGGAAAGAACGGGTGGCGTTGATGCTGGATTCTTCAAAGCGTGATTCTGTCCATCTCAGAAATTCCAAAGACCAATCGGCCCTGAAATAGGGCCGATGCCTTTTCAGGTGCGGCGCAGTGAGCGCGTGCGCGAACGGAGGGTGAGGGCGTCTATACGTCGGGACCGCGCAAGCGGGCCCGTCCATTTGGCCGAGCGTTAGCGAGGCCCTCTCATAGACAATCGATTATCCCCAGCCTGTGGATCATTTGGCTCGGCCTTCTAAATTCTTATTTATTCTGATTCAGATTCAAGGTGCGATTCAGATCGTTAAATCAGTGAGTTACAGGCCTTCAAGTGAGGAAATGGGCGGGTTAGGTGAGGAAACGGGCCGAGTCGCGTGAGGAAAGGGGCGGCTTGAAGTGAAGAACCGGGCGGTCTGGAGTGAGGTTTGGGGCGGCACGCAACAGGGAAAAGGTGAGAGATTGGGCGGGAGGTTGGCAAGGCAAGGCGCACAAGGGGATTGAGCTGCCGCAAAAGTGAGATTTTGGGCAGGCGGGTCTCGGACATGGATGTCTCAGACCACGACTTCGACACTGCCCGAACGGCGCGCGGTGCGTCCGATGCGCGAGCGCTCGCGTTCGCGGGCAGCCTCCTGGATGGCGTCAGGCGCCTTCTTGAGCCAGGTCAGAATAAGCTTGTCGACGCTGCGGCCGGCCTTGATCGCGGCGACCGTGACGACGTAGTCGGTCAGCTGGTTGATCTCCTCGACGGCCGGTTTCAGCGCGTGTTTGTTGAAGTCGGCAAAGCGGGGCAGCTTGTCGTCGGGTACACCCAGAAGCGCGCGGAATTCGTCGACCGTGAAGGTCTCCGACTGGCGATCCATGTTGATCCGGCGTTCCACCATTTCGTAGAGGCGGATCGAATATTTCGAGCGCAAGAGATACATGATCTCGGACTTGAGCCGCGCCCAGGTGTGCGAGGCTTCGAGGATTTTGATCAGGCTCTCGTGGAAGGTGTAATAGAAGAAGCCGTCGTCGGCATCTTCCTCGGTGTTGGGGCCGAGCAGGTTGATCCGGGTGGTCACGGGCCGGCCGGTGGTCGGGTGGCGGTATTTGACCTTGGCGAAGGCGCCCATCAGCTTGTCGAAAGATTCGTGCAAACGGTCGTTAGAATCATGACTGCCACGCAGCGATGATTTGCGGATGCGGTAGACCTTGCCGGGCTCGATGTCGTTCCAGGCATGCGCGAGCAGCTGATTGTAGAGCACCAGTTCGGATCGATTGAGCGAGGAGATCTCGACCACGTCGACCAGTTCGGCGGGCTTGACGATCGAGCCGATATTATTGGGGTCGAGCGGGTGGCCGGTAACTTTGAGATCAAGCGTACGCAGGCGCTTTGGCGCCGGGGCGGCGCTCGGGGCGATATCTGTTTCTGCGTTCGCGTTCTGCCTCACACTCCACCTTGCGACTCGTTCATCATCAGCTTGCGGACAAACAGGTGAGAGAGTCAATCGGTGAGCTCACTTTTGCCCGTCTCACCTGTGGGCAAGAAGGCCGCCGCCCAAAACCTCACTTTAGCAAACCATCATACGTCGCGCTCACCGGGCGATTGGTGAGGGGATGCCCATTTTCTCACTTTTGGCGAGGGCAGGCGACGTCACTCCATCCGTCGCGACCGTGCGCGGGGGCGCTTGCGCCGCCGCCGCTGACGGCGCTGCTGAAGTTCGGCTTCCTCAATCCGCGCCTGCAGGCGGCGATCATAGTCGGGGTCTGCTTCGCCCGTGTCGAACGACGGGGTAGGGGGCGGGCGCGGCTTGATCCGTTCGGGCCGTTCAGGTTCGGGCTTCGGGGCCTGACTGACGGCGGTGCGCCGGCCCAGATCTTTACCGCCAAGCGTCTTGACCAGGCGCGCGAATGTCGATTGCTGGCGCAGGCGATCGGCAAGATCCTTCTCGGCGACGGCCTCGTAGTCATTTGCGGGATGCCGAGCGTCCTCAGATCGCTTGGTGAATTGCGCGGTTTGTTTGTCACCGCGGATGTTGAAGGATTTGCGCCCACGCTCGCCGGCGGCATCGGTGACGCGGCGGCGGGCGAGCTGCTCGATCCGTTCATCATCACGGCGGACTTCGGCGTCGTGGCGGGCGATGATCCGGCGCTGTTCATCGAGGCTCTTGTTCACCATGTCGTCGTGTGCCGATCGCATGACGCGGGACAAGGCATCGGCGGACGCTTCAAGCTGGCGAATGCGGCGCGGCCGGAAATACGCCCGGGCGGTGACCAGATCGACCGCGGCATGGAACGCATGTCTGGGTGCGAGCAGCAGCGCGACCGGATCACGATCACGCGTCTTGCGCCACCATTCGGCGTATTTGAGGCGATCGATTTCCTTGCGGATCGCGGCAAGGTCCTTGCCGTAGCGGCCGGCGAGATGGCCTTCGTGGCGGACCTCGCGATCGACCTGCAGCGATTTGAGCTTGTTGCGTTCACGTGCCTGCTGTTCCTGACGCGCGGCACGGATCTCTTGCGGAGACAAATGCGCATGAGCACGGAACCATTCAAAATCACGGCGGGGAATGTTTTTGCCGCGTACATACCGGCCTTTGGCTTTCGGGTTCTGTTGACGACGTTGCTGTTTGGCAAACCGTTCGCGATCGCGCCGCTGCCAGTTGAACAGCCGCTCGTGACAGAGGATGAGGCCGGTACGCCGTTCATATTCGAGCGCCCAGGCCGAGAGCTTCAGGAAATCATTGCCGGTCGAGGCGTAGCGGCCGGTCTCTGGACAGACGCGATTGATGATCAGATGCACGTGCGGATGCTTGGTGTCGGTGTGCTGGACGATCAGGCACTGGCAATGCGCCATGCCGAGCGCATGCCGGACCTCATCGGCCGCAGCGAGCATCTGTTCCCGGTTCGGCACTTTCTGCTTGCTCGGATGCCAGGCGATCGACACCGTATAGACGGGCTTCGAGCCTTGCCGACCGCGGAACGGATTATGCTCACGCACATAGGCGGCGTAGGACATTCCGGCGGCTTCGGCCCGCGCTGCCACCCACGCCTGACGGACATCCTTGGCATGCGCGGCAAGCCAGCTCATGCACTTGAGTGCAGTCTGCGGGTTGTCGGTCGGCAGATTGCGTGTCGCGGTAAAGCCGACTCGGGTTTGCGAGGTCTGCCCGCCCTTGTCGTAGAGCATGTAGGCTTCGGCGGACGGGCGCTGTTGTTGGTCGCTGCCGACTTTATCGCGGCGATCATTGAGATAGTAGAGCCCGGCGCCGCGAAAGCTCGTGCCCGTACTGGCAACGCGCGGGATCATGGCGGCAACACCGCATCGAGCAGGCGGTCGAGGCGGGCACAAAGCTCGGCCAGCTCGTCGGGAATATATCCGGTGTCGGCGGCGATATCGGTGAGCCGCGTCAGCTCGCGACCAATCCGCGTCAGGGCATCAATGAGCTCGAAACTGCCAGCCGGCGAGGGGGGCGACGGCACCGCGCCCAACAACCGTTCGATCAGTTCCTCCGGCGTCGCCTCGGATGACGCGGAAGCTGCGAGCAGGCGCCCGTGCAGTCGGGCCGAGACCTGCAAGCGGATCTCCCGCGGTTTCTTACCAGCTGATGATGGCAATCGACAGAGCAGAGCGCGGGCATAATCCGGACCGGTCGAACCGGCGCGCGCGGCGTGAGTCAGATACCGCGCTTGTTCCTGCGCGTTCATCCAGAGGACGACCTTGCGGTCGCGCCGCTCGGCATCGGATTTTTTCGGTCTGGCCATGTCACTCCCAACACGTGGTTGCTGATGGTACGTCGAGGGTCGGCTCAGCGAGCCTTAAACGCATCGGCAATGGCGGTACCTGGAGCTGCATAGTCATCACTCGTGCCGCAAAACGGCTGGGGTGAATTTTGACCCGCCCGGCGGGTCAAAAGAGGGGCGGCGGCCACGAAGGCCCCCCTGCCAGAGTTTTTCGGGTACGAAAAACATATCTGGCTACCTTTTTCATTCGATTAGCATCGTTATGAAGCTACCTTTTTCATTCGATTAGCATCGTTATGAAGTCATCTCCAGAAAAATTCGCGAATTCCCATAAAGTGCAGCACCAGTTTCTTTTATTATTATCGCGCAGAAATACGCAGCGTTATTCAAGCGCAAAGCTGCGTAATAAGACGGGTTTCAATATCCGGGGTACATGAAACGATAGGCGAGCGGTCGATGTCTGGGTCACGCCGGGCATCCAGCGACGCGTGAGAGAACCAGGCGAGAAGGAACAGCAGAGGGCGAGGGCACGGAAAAAATACAAGCGAACCGCACCCCGGTCGGGATGCGGTTCACGGGTAGGATGCGTGAGTTAGGCGAGGGGGAGTTCCTCGACGGACCAGTAGCCGGGATCGATGAAGTCGAGCGCTTCGTCGAACCAGCGGCTGCGCGCGAAATCAAGTGCTTCGGCCGCGCTTTCGGCATCAAGTGTCATCTCGCAGTCCTGCAGCGGCCAGAGTTGCACGCGGTAGGGACGCTGTTGGTCGGGGTGGGTGTTGCGATAAGTCATGATCGGTCTCCTCTTGATCGGTGGGCTGGACCGTTCCAGCCGATGCGCGTCTCGTATCGCGGCGCTCCAGGTCCGAAGATCAATCGACCGAAATGTTAGCGAGACCCGGTGCGTCCCGCGCCGAGGTCGAGGTTATGTTTCGCAGCGCTTGAGCGAGGACCGCGCTGCGATAAGCGTCATCGTCAAGGCTGGAGACGGTTCAGGCAACAAGGCAGGAGCAACGATCCGGCCTGATCGCAGCCCGCCACGCCAGGCGAGACGACCGGCATGGCGGAACGATAGCTTGGCAGGACGACGCTCAATCGTCGTCGGCGTCAAACGCGGCAACCGAAGCCGAATGACCGCAGCGGCCGCATTCGGCGGGTGACGCGTTATCCCAGAACTGGTCACCGCCGAGATCCTCGGTGCCGTCGGGATGAAGCTTCAGCTCGATCTGAGCCCAGACGCGGATGTCGGTATCGTCACCGCAGGCCGGGCAGGCAAGGCCATAAGCCTCGCGCACGCTCGAAGGGCGGAATACCTTGGTCATGCCGCACCTCCTGTCTGCCGCTCGTCTTCGAGTTCGGCGAGGTAGTGACCGTGTGCGATCTCATCGCAGTCCCAGAACGAGAGGGTTTGACGATCGCAATAGTGACGGAGATCCGACAGCGCATCGATGATGTCTTCATCGGGTGCGCAGGCATTGTCGAGCGTGAACGCCCGATAGGCATCCAGCATATACCGGGCGCGTGCCGCGCGATCTGCATTTGTCCAGCTCATGCTCCACCTCCCGGCAATGCCGCATCGAGGATGGCAATGATCTTGGCCGGCAAATAATTGCGCGGGTCGTCGTAGCCAACTTCGGCTGTCTCGGGGATGTGCTCGCGGCCGTCACGGCTCTTGATCGAGACGATAATGACGTTGTGCGAGCCCCAGGAATAGTCTTCGACGATGTAGCCAGCTGGCTCAAGCGCTGCGACGACCGTACCGGTTTCGATCTGGCCGTCGCCATCGTTGAAGCCGAACTTGTCGAAAGCTTCCTCCCATTGCCAATAATGACAGTGCGTGCAGTTGGTGCATGTGGTTACTGGCATGACACACCTGCCTTCCGGTCGCTCGACAAGCTGGCGACTGTATCGCGCGCGATTTCTACGGCATCGCGTAGTTGCGTCGATTCGGTATCGCAGGATGGCTGGTAGGTGCCCGATTCATCGTCCCATTCACCGCTCTCGCGCGCGATCGCAACGAATTCGGGGTCCAGCGCATCACTCTCGTCGCTCCAAAGGGGAATGGCTGCGATCGAGGTTAGAGCCGTGATGGCCATCTCCAGGCGTTCTTCCAGTGTGCTCATAATGATCTCCTTTGTTTTTGTTGTTGTCGGATCGCCGCGTCCGTGAAGGGCGCGGTCGTGAGCCACCGAAGTTCGGTGGTAGGGGTGGGCTCCGCTTCCCAGATCAGCCATGCGTAGCGGTGCTGATAGGCATGCCGGGTTCCCAGATGCTGCCATCGAACTGTTCCGCGGATAGCTTCGGGCGGTGCCAGATGATGTTCGAACGGGGCCCGAAGAAGCCCGCGCCGGCCACCTGCCCCGGAGGGGCGGAGGACGGCGCGGCGAAGCTCAAGTACGGCGGGGATCATGAAAACTTCCGGCCTTGGGCTTCGACGGGCGTGATGAACAGGACGCCCTGATGTTGCGTCAGTTCAACAGGCACGTGGTCGAGCCGGAGAATGCCGCCGCCTTTTTCTCTTGGCCAGATCGCACCGATTTCTCGTGCGGGACCTAAGCGGTCGCCCCCTTGATCGTCCTGGCCGATGATGCGCGAAAAGCTCACGCGATGCGTCGGCCGGGAATTGGAAGATCTGCGTTTTGTCATGGATTGCTCCTTTTTGTTGTTGGGCTGGATCAGTCCAGCCGATGCGCCCCAATTATCGCGGCGCCTTAAGCCCGAGCGTCATGCCCTACACGGCCCGGCGCAGCCGGGGTGGTGCGGGCCGGGCATTGACGCACGGCGGAACGCCGGGTCGGGCTGCGCTGCGATAGGCGCGTCAGGCAAGGCTGGATCTGGTCTGGTCCAACGGGTGCGAAGGAAAGCAATCGCAAAGCTGCGTAGTACTGCCAAAAGATCGGCCGTTTCGAGTTTTCACCGCTTCATCAAGGATCGAGGCGCGTGCGCTTCAGCGCCGCGAACGATGCAACATGCGGTCTTTGATGGAGAGAAAACGATGAGCCTATTCGACGGGATTCCCCGTGGCGTGATCGAGCGCGGCGGACGGCGGCTGTCGCTGGAAGAGCAGACATTGCCGGCAGCGGCGTTCATGACACCGGCGGCCATCGAGAGTTCGCGGGCACTGGCGCACGACGGCCGGAAGGTCCTGCTCGGTGCGATTGGCGGTGATGTTGAACTGAGAGGACGCCCCGAGGGCGGTGTCGATCCGCACGTGCACGGCGGCCAGCTGATCGGCACCGGCGATGACCGGCATATGATCACGACGGCAGGCTCGCGTGGCAACAAGGGACGTTCGGTCATTGTCCCGACGTTGCTCACCTATCAGGGGAGCATCTTCAGCACGGACCCCAAGGGCGAACTTGCGACGCTGACGGGCCCGGCACGCGCCGAGACGTTAGGGCAGCGCGTTCTGGCGCTCGACCCGTTCGGCACCGTCAAGGGCAAGGCACGCAAGTACCGGGCACATTTCAATCCCATGGCGATGCTGACCGCGGACAACCCAACCGTCTCGGAGGATGCCGGCTTGATCGCCGATGCCATTGTGATTCCGACGGAGGGCGCGAAGGACCCACATTGGGATGAAAGCGCACGCAATTTCATTGAGGGATTGGTCCTGCATGTCGCAACGTCGAAGCACTACGAAGACCGTCGGCATCTCGGCACCGTTCGAGATCTTCTGGCGTTCAGGGCCACGGCCATTGGCAGCAAGGGCAAAGGCAAGGCGGCGACGCGACTGGCCGCCGAGATGCGCGAGAACAAGGCGCTTGATGGGATCATCGGCGATGCAGCCGAGGACTTCTTCGAAAAGCCCGATGATGAGCGTGGCTCGGTACTGTCAACCGCACGCCGACACATGCGCTTCCTGTCCTATCCGGCGATCCGCGAGAACGTCTCGAGCCACGACTTCGATCTAATCGATCTCAAACGCCAGAAGGTGAGCCTCTATCTGTGCCTGCCGGCAATGCGCATGGGCACCTGCAACAGATGGTTCCGCCTGTTTGTCAACCTGGCGCTCGCCGTGTTCGAGCGTGAGGAGGAGAAGCCGGATCTGCCGATCCTCATGGCGCTCGATGAGTTCGCGGTGCTTGGGCACGTCAAAACGATCGAGAATGCTGCCGGTCAGATCGCAAGCTTTGGCGTCAAGCTCTGGCCAATCATCCAGGATCTCGGTCAGTTGAAAACGCTCTACAAGGAGCGCTGGCAGACCTTCATGGCCAATGCCGGTACGCTGCAGTTCTTCGCCAACAACGATACCTTCACCCTGGAGTGGATCGCCAAGCGGCTCGGTGAGACCTCACTGATCGTCTCGAACAAGTCCGAGGTGGGCGATCAGGAGCAGACCAGCACGGGGAGGCTCGGGCGCAACTGGTCGGTGCAATCGCGCCCCCTGATGACGCTTGAGGAGGTCGGCCGTTTCTTCGGGCGTGATGATCCCGAGCAGCGCCAGCTCGTTCTGGTGGCGGGCTACGATCCCATCATCTTGCAGCGCATCAAGTACGACAGCCACGCACGGTTCAAGGGGATGATCGATGTCTGAGCCCCTCGAAGTTGTCATCACGCGCGAAACCCCGCGCACGACGCGTCTAACAATCACCTACCACACGCCAGAATGGAGCCGGTCGGTCGCGGGCCTCGGCAGCCTGATGGTGCCGTCGCTCTGGCTGGCTGGTACCGGCGTTCTGATCGCGGCGGCCTATCACGGCGCCATTCCCTTGCCGCCGGCCAAGACGATCGTGGTCGTTGCGGCCGGCTCAGCGATCGTGTTCTGGGTGGCCTGGAACCTCGATGAGCTGATGCAGCGCCGCCAGCAGCGGCGAGGTGTGCGAACAGCGCTAGAAATCCGCATCGCGCCGAATGGCATTAGCTCGGTGGTCGACGGGGAGCCGCTCCATGTCGATCTCTCGGACGACATCACCTTTACGACCATGCAGCATCGAGCGGGTAAGACGGAAGGCCGCGACGAGCAGCGCGTCAAACGCCGGCTTGGTTATGCCTACCGGGATGCCTGGGAGATCTGGCTGCAAAGCGGTCATCGCATCGAGCGCCTCGCGGCAGTTGCCGATGAACCCTCGGCCCGGGCAATCGTGCGGCATTTGCAGGAAGCCAATGAGATGGCGACGCGCGGCAGGCGAGAGGCCGAGGCTTTGCAGGATCAGATGGCACCACGCTGAAGGAGAAGATCATGCAGGAAAGCGCATCAAGCAATGTGCATTATTTCATGGGCGTCGGCCTGTATCTGACCGCTTGGTGGATGGCGCCGGGTGAGTCGGGCGCCCATGGTCTCTGGTACGTGATGGCAACCCTCTTCTCGTTGTTTGGTTTGCTCGCCGTCATGCAGGGCGTCCGCAGCGCCGTGCCGCAACCCTCGCCCTTTCCTAGTCTGGCCGGCCGGATACTGTGGGCCTTGAGACCGAGGGCATGGTTGATCGCATGGGCGGTGATCTGGATCGGCGCCACCATGTACGGCACACCGCACATGCTCTGGCTCTATCCGGCAGATGGGCGGCCGGGCGTGTGTGCCTATGTTGGCGCAGACGGGATCAAGCGTGAAGGAGCGGATGGCGGCGGCCTGTTCGGCGGCTGTTCCCTGATCGCGCTGATCCGTTAGAGGTCTGCACACAGCCACAATCGTACAAGCAATATTGTCATGACATTGTCTGGCATTTATGTCATACTATTCAATGAAGGAGGGCAGAAGGATGCCGATAACAACACCGCGCAGCGAAAAGCTGGACCTGAGATTGACGCCGGAGGCCAAGCGGGCTTTGCAAACGGCAGCGGCCGCCCAGCAGCGCTCGGTCAGCGAGTTCGTGCTCGAAAGCGCTTTGGCGCGTGCGGCCGAGACCCTGCCGGACAGGCAGCGCTTCGGCCTCAGTGCCGAAGCCTGGACGGCGTTCCAGAAAGCGCTCGACGCGCCGCCGATTGCAAAGCCGCGCCTCAAGGAGTTGCTTGAGACGAAAAGCCCGTTTGAGCAGGCGCCCAAGAAGTGAGCAGCGGCCCGCGCATCGAGAAGCTCACACGTCAGCACGCGGTCGACGCGTTTGACTGCGGCAAGGAGCCGTTGAACCGGTTCCTTATCCGCTATGCACTGCAGAACCAGCAAGCGGGGGCGTCACAGACCTATGTGGCGCTCTCGGGCGAAGACGTCGTCGGCTACACGACGCTCGTGGTCGGCGAAGTCGCCTACGATGCAGCGGCAGGCCGCCTGAAGCGCGGGCTTGCCCGCCATCCCGTTCCGGTGATGGTGCTGGCGCGTCTTGCCGTAGCGAGCGGCCATCAGGGCCAAGGCCTCGGGGCGGGACTACTGAAGGATGCGCTGCTGCGCACTTTGCAGGCCGCCGACATCGCCGGCATCCGCGCCTTTGTGGTGCATGCCAAGGATGACGAGGCGAGGGCCTTCTACGAGCAGTTCGATTTCGACGCTTCGCCGACCGATCCCTATCACCTCTACATCCTGCTCAAGGACGTGCGTGCGAGCCTCGGAATCTGAGCGGCGGGAGTTGCGCGCGCTGCTCAATACATCGTCAGGCCAGGAATTGGATCGTCTCGGAAATAGTGCAGGATCGATGGCGGCATCTCTTCAGGGGTTCGCAAATCGAGGGTAGCCAAGATGTCCTGCAAAGCCTTGTCCTTCGACTTGCGGCCAATGTCGTGGCGCTCGTAAAACTGTCGCGAAGAATAGAGACGTGCTGTTCCCATGTCCGTCACCGCTCCCATCATGGTTTGCAGGCGGTTCTCATCGAGGGTGACGGTGGGAAGATAGACGACTTCCAGGGAGGTCTTGGCGCGATTGCGGCTGAGCATGACGTACTGCTGCGCTTTGCGGATCATGAATCCGTCAAAGCGTAGCGAGCGGGCCGGCCGATCGAACCGGTCTGAGGCGTGGTAGTATTGCGACGTTCTAACAGCGCCCGTTTGCGCATCTGCAGTAATGTCAAGCAAGCCTTCCCAGAAATGCCCGGGGAATGTGCTCGACGGACGAAAGGCGCGGTAGAGACCTGGGGCCCGGTCAGTCAGATTAGCGAGCGTAATATCGCCTATGTCAAGAAAACCAAGGAGGGCATGGAACAGAGAGTCGGGGAAGCTTTCTTCGATCGCGTTGCCGCGATTGAGAGAATGATATTGTCGTCGCGCGAACAGGAACTGCACGATCAGCCGGTAATGCTTCGCGTTGAGCCGGTTCTCGCCGCCGACGAATTTGGTGAGCGTCTCGATCGACGGGATTGGATCAGTGTTAGATGGAGCTTCATTATCAAGCAAGCCGTGGGCTTCGAGAACATCGTGGAACGTGTCAAGTTGGTCGAGAAAGTCAGACAAGCCATCATAGACGCCGGTCCCGCGGCACAGAATCTCAAGACGCTGCCGTAAGTGGTTGGTAGTGACCGGGGTCTTGTTTGCGAAATGGTCCGCCATGTCGATGGCTTCCAAATCGTACTTGTCGGTGAGTGACCTTGACGCTGGCGTCGTAGCGCCAGAGGCAATCCGTGGATTTCCAGAATAATCGCTTGACTTTGACATGAAATCGAACCCCGCGGGTGCGATGGCTGGTCATCTGTGGCCCAATTAACGGACCACGCATCGTCAGATGCCGTCGTAAAGTGTGATCCAGAAGAGCGCTGTGATCAAGCGGTCAACAGCGAAAGTGGAGGATCGCACTTTGGAGCTCACCGTCATCCGCGCATGGCTCATGCGGCTAACAGCCATACTGATGTTGATCCCATCGACGGGGTCGGCGATTTGGACGTACCAAGCCTATGAAATGATGATCGCCCCGTTGGGCTGGGACCTATGGGGCCGGTTTCTTGCGCTCGTCGGCGCGGCGATGGTGTTCGTCCTCTACTGGCTCGGCTCGACGTGGCTGCTGAACTTTGTCGCAGCGCTGCGCGGGCGCTACCTGGCAATGGCACTCGTTTTTGTGGTGCCGTTTGCCGCATCCGTGCTGGGTGCAAGCTCAATCCCGCAGGTGATGATCTTTCACGCTCCGGCGCGCGAAGCGGAGATGATCGAGTACATCGCAGCCACTGCGAAGGTCGGCGATACCGTCCAGTCCGGCGTTGACCAGGTGAATGGTATCAGGCCGGTTATTGAGGATGCGGCAGCCGAGATCGATGAATTGGCTCGGTTGGAAAGAGCCGGACGACTGAGTGGGCTCCGAGGCCCAGGCCCCGTCGTCGACTGGATCACGGCACAGGCCCGAAGGTTGCGCCAAGCGCTTTCCAGCCTCGGGCTCGCTGCAACGGGTACGGCAGCAATTTTCGAGCAGCGAGGTCGCGCGGCCGACGCGATGCGGGGCGCGATCAAAGACAACACGCTGACATTCTCGCAACGTCGACGGACGCTGGAAGCGCAAGGCGATGTCTTGCGCGGACTGATCCATCGTCTGGGCGGGGCGTCCGGTCGACAGGCACTGCTTGGGCTATCGGCTGCGTTGCAGGGCACCCAGGCGATGCCGGCCTTGTCATCGAATGCCAATACACGCGCAAAACAGATGCGGGCGATCAGGTCGGTCCAGAGTGTTTTGCGTCGCGTGGGCAAGGATATTGCTAAGCGCGTGAAGGCATTCGATGGGCTCCTCAGAGCTGACGTGCCAGTTTACCGTCCGCTGCCCACCTCGAAATTGATCTTTGTCTACTGGGAGGTCCTGGCGCAGGCATGGATGGTGTCGCTTTCGATAGACGGGTTCATCTTTATCCTGCTGGCCTTCGCAATCATCGGCAATCACGCCATCGAGGCTCAGCTGAGCAAGCCCGATTATCGGCCCGCCTGGGAGGTTGAAGCTGAACGCGCCTTGGATGCCGCCGAGCGCATGCGCGTACGCGTTGATCAAAGCTTTCGCCATGCCGAAAGCGAACCCTTCGATTTTGGCCCACACCCCCATGAGCACGCGACGCGCGCGCGTGCCGCTGCGGCCAAACAAGCGGCTCGCACCAACGGCAGAGCCGACGGCGCCGGTGGGGCTGACCGGAAGCGCAAAAACAGGGGCGAGGCATGACCGGCACCGGAGACAGAAACGGCAAGCGGCGCGGATCTGTGGCGGCCCTATTGCTCACTTCGACGGCGGTGAGCGCGATGAGTGCATCGTTGTTCTTGAAGGTCCTATGGGGTGTCGACTGGCCGGCTTTGCATGGCGAGTGGCAACGGTTCATCGGGGTCGAGCGCACATTCTGTCGGTCCAAGATCACGCAATGCAAGCACTGGTTCGCAATCGCGGGCGACGCGTGGGCAATCCGCCAAGAGTGCAATGCCTCACCAGGCCGCCGAACCGGCGTCACTGCTGCGGGCCAAGTCGCAGCAAGCGAGCCTGAAGGAGATCGAGATTCCAGGTGTCGGTCGCCTCAAGCTCCCGTCTGCCAATGCCGAGCAGTGGATGAAAAAGCTGAAACAGCTTCGTCCTGGGATCGGCGGGGATGGCGCACGCGTCGTCAATTACACGCACTTTGAGCGCGTCCGGTTTGCGAACGGGTCCTTCGTCACGGGTCGTGACTTTGCGCGCAATCGAAAGGGCGAAAAGCCGTTCCGCCAGTTCTGTTACGTCGAGCGGCGAGGAAAGCGCGAGGCGGATGGCCTCGACCGTTGGCTCGTGGTCGGTCGCAAATCGGGCGGCAAGGCCATTGCCTACGTGTCCGTCACCAAACAACAAGCAGCCTATTTCGGCGTGTCGGTGGCCCAGCTCAAGAAGCTCAGCCGATCGCATTGCCGGTTTGTGCCTTGGCAAGCAATGAGCGAGGAGGAACGTAATGCTGAATGATATGTCCTGGGGAAAGGGTTTTCGGCGGCAGTGCGCTGCTCGGCGTAGCGGCGCATGTGCTGGCATCACTGTACATAACCGGCCCTGTCGTCGCGGAGCGCACGATGGCCCGAGACCGCATACTTATCCGCATGCTGCAAAGGCCTGTCGAGCACGCGGCGATCGCCACGACACCCTCAAAGACCACGATGAAGTGTAGGGGAAGGACGCCATGTTGACCGACACACTGAACCTGTTTCCAAAGCCCGTCGTCGCGGGGCTCGTAATCTACTGCCTGATCTGTGCCGCCCTGGCCGACACCTTTGCGGCGCGGCGTGCCGAGCGCCTGCATATTCCAGCCTGCATGGTCGGGCTGGACGAAAAGGAAGCGGCGGCCCGTTACGGGCAGCCGTCGGATCGCGAGGTGGCGCGCCAACTCGCGCGGTCGTTCTTCAAATCGTTTCCCACGTTCAAGCAGTTGCCAGGCGTTCGCGAACTCGGATCTCGACAGACATCTCAACACGCCGACGAGCGCGCCGGACACGCGTGGCGCGAAGTGCCGATGTCTGGCTGGCCTGGCCAGAAAGGAGACATTGGTCGACCACGCGCTTTGGGTCGCGACACTCAAATGGCATGTGCCCTCAGGCGTCGGTGACTTTCAGGGCGTGATGTCCCGCCTCGATCATCAGAACCAGTGCAGAAAGGAGGGCTGATCATGCCACGCAATGAAGAAAAGATCTGGGGCGCCGGCAGCTGGCTGGTGACGCATCACAAGGCCCGGACGCCGAAGCAGACCATTGCCCTCGGCAATATCGATCTCATCGAAGTGCGCCGGCCCTTCTTGGGCCTGTCTGCAACTGTTGGCCTCGGCCTTTGGCTGCTGGCGTACCGGTTCGAGGAGGAATTGCTGATCGAGGAAAGGGTGACCATGCAAACTGTGGCGCTCGTCATTTTCGCGGCTGGCTTCCTGATCGGGCGTCTGAAGCTCCAATCATTGAGCCTGCGAAATGAGTTCATCTTCGGGCCGATCTGGCGGCTGTGGCCCATGCGGGCGGCGATTGACAGCGTGATCGATAATCGCCGCGCCAACCGATCTCCCCTGACGCGAGCGCCAACTGAGGAGTGAGCCACGATGCCATTTCACAAACATTGGTCGCAACTTGGCGCGTCGCGTGGGCTGACACGCCGAGAAAACGACTTCGGTGCCAGCAAAGCTCTCGGTGTCGTGACCGACGACACAAACGGGGCAGAAGAGCAATTGAGAAGGTCAGCAATGAGCGACAAGAAGCAGTACCTCAACACAGAAGAAGCTGCCGAGATCTTGCGGATCTCGGCGCGAACGATGGAGCGCTACAGAGTACAGGGGACGGGACCAAGGTACCTCAAGGTCGGTCCGGGCAAACGAGCGCGCGTTCTATATCGCCTTGAGGATCTAATCGCATTTCTGGAAGATCAGGGCTACCGGTCCACGTCAGAGTATTGAAACGCAGGTGCAGGCCAAGGGCAAGCGACAACAACGCTTAATAATTGGCCCAGCCCGATGACTCGTTCGGCCTTTTGGCCTACGGTCATGATTGGGTGGTAAGCGGACGCGTTGTGCTCAGCCGTCAGATTAATCGTCATGACCCGCTACGGAACTGGGCGAAATCTTCGTTTCGCATCGCAACAACCTTGCACCGTGCTCGAAGCGGACTTGAGGAAGTGCAGCATCGCCGCGACCTCTGACCGACGCGATGATCAAATTGCTGTCGTCAGACAGAACCTCGATGATTTTCGCGATGGCAATTGGTCAACATGTTCGCGAGCAGAGGTACAGCGGACCTCCTTCGCCAAGCCCAACTGAGAACGGGCGACGCGTGCTTTTGACCCTGGCTGTTTGAAAACGTGATGGCCGTTGCGATCGATCGCGATTGATTCGATACGGGGGATCCGATGAAGCGGTTCGTTGAGGGTGCAGACCGGGATCAGGCGACTCTGTTTCCCGAGTGTCTCGAAGATTGGATTGACGAAGATAATCCGGTCCGTGTCGTATATGTTTTCGTTGACACGCTTGACCTCGCCGATCTTGGCTTTTCCGGTGTTGTTCCGCAATCGACTGGGCGGCCCGCTTATCATCCACCAGCTCTCTTGAAGCTCTACGTCTACGAATATCTCAACGCGGTGCAATCGAGCCGTCCGCTCGAACGCGAAGCAAGGCGCAACGTTGAGGTGATGTGGCTGACACGGCAGCTGGCACCCGATCACAAGACAATCGCCGACTTTCGCAAAGACAATGGTCCCGCAATCCGCAAGGTCTGTTGTCGGTCGCGTCCGTTGCGATCGATGGGTCTAAGTCAAGAATTTGGAGTGTTGCGGCGTGAAAGCCCGTCGCCGAATAAATTGGTTTGACTCTCAACTACAAAGCGCCCATGGTCCCGCCTCTGGGAAGCGATTACACAGCGTTCCGATGGCGACTTGATGAAAAGTGCCAGACGGTCGAGTTCAGTACTCTCACTAAGTGAAGATCGCATTCTATCCTACGAAATCAGAAATTTGGTCTGTGGAGCGGCTGATGCGTGCCGCGCCAAATGTCGTCGTACGACAGCTGTCGCACGTTGCGACCTACAGGAGTTGAACTTATGTATGCCCTCTTACGAGCATTAATTGAACCAGGCAGCGCCGCGTCCTTGAATAATTAAATCAATATCTCTGAATCAAATAATCGACACTTGGAAGTGTCGAAATCCGCCTATTTGGGAGTGCATGATTATGTCGCTGCGAACCACACTGAAAACCGTCAAATTCAACAATACTTTCCGGCTCAACGATGTCGGTTCAACTTTTCCGGCCGGAACATTTCTCGTCGAGATTGATGAGGAGGCCGTGCCCGAAATCTCATTCCTAGCTTATCGCCGAATTCGCACGATGATAACCGTTCCAACACCTAATGGGTGGCAGGTCTTCACGATCGATCCACAAGACCTAGAGGCTGCCCTCACCCGCGACGCGACTGCGACTGAAGAAACGTAAAGCAGATTGGCAGGCTGCTGAAAAGCCAAGAAATCACGATAGCAGTCTGCATCGCGTCGTCAGCCGGCTCCGCCAAAGGCTCGGCAGACGCAGCGTAAGCAATATGGTCGGCTGGTGGCGGGCACAAGCTGCCCGCGCCAAAGAAGCAATGTCGGTGAGCGATACCTCTAGTAGCAATCGCAGCAGCTTTGCATTCGACCGTTAGGTCATGAGCTGGATGGGTCTCGTCGACCGATGGATAGACGCCGGCTAACGTTCAGATTGGAGCACTACTGTCGGGTCGGAACGAAACACTAAGAGACCTCCAAGGAGGCGGCATGACAGTTATTGCAATGACTTGTGAGAGAGGATCTCGCGGAGAGGATGTAATCGCCAGCCTTGCTTTGGAATTGTGCCTCGACATTGTTGACCATGACTTTTTGGCTCAGCACATTGGTCGACGGATCGGCGTCGACGACTTTTCTGTACACCGCTTCCTCGAAGGGCGTACTTTCTTCAGGGAACGGCGGAAGTTCGATTTCAGGCGCTTTGCAAGGATTGCAGCGCATGAGATCCTGGAGTTCGCTGTTCGAGGAAACGTCATCATCCACAGATGGGGCGCCGCGCAACTGTTAACCGACATCGCCCATGTTGTCCGCGTGCGCGTATGCGCCCCGATGGATAGCCGGATCGATGAACTGGTCAGCCAGGCCAACGAGGTAACCTGGGAGATATCAAAAGGAACAGCGCAGGTTCCGGAGATCGTGCGAGAGCGAATGATCGTCAGCAGGCATGATGCGCGACGGGATATCCAGGCCAGCGATCTGGCACATGCGAAGTTAGTTTGCAGGCAATTCCGCGGGGATTGGCAGGATCCTACGCATTACGATATCGTTTTGGATACGGCCAATATGTCGACCGTTGATTGCGTTTTCCAGGTGCGCGAATTAGTTCGCGGCGCAGATCATCAACAGAGTGAGGACTCGGTCAAACTCCTCAAGGAACGCTTACTGGCGACAAGCTCCTAAGCGAGTGGGCAGGCACGTCGTTGTCGAGATCCGCCTGGGACTATGAAGCATGCGGCCAAAGAGGATGCAAGATGCGTGACTAGGTTGCCGCGTCGGGCCGGCGCCAACGTTCAAACTCCGCGCGCCGGCTAATGCTTTTGGCATTCTTCAGCTGCACAAATGCGCCGGCTTCTCAAACGCTATGCATTTGGAAGCATCACTGATGTGTAAAATGGACCACTGCGATAAAGCAAACAGCGAAACGCCCAGCAGAACATGACAGTTGTCAATTGAAGTGCGGCGATCGTTGTGCTCCCATCTGCATGCTCGTTTGCCCAACTCTTAGGACGTTTGCCAGTGAGCGCTGGAGAGGCGGCCCGCGTTCGCTTCGGATTCAAAACGAATTGAGTCAGGTGCAGAGGAAGTTAGCAGTCACCTGCTGGCATCACTTCAGTGCACCACTTTTCCATACTGACGTCGACTTGCAGCGCCGGCAAATGCGCTCGCCAACCCACGCGCTTCGAAATGACAACCGACAAACCAGGCACTTCCGAAGTTTTTCTTCGATCCCATGTACCGGTTTTCGTTCCTTGCCCAATTCGCACGGATTTTTTCTTTGATCATCTAAGATATCAAATCACTCCGTCTTAGGGTTGATCACGTTCGGTTCAAGTTCTCATCGTTTGAATTGAAATTTTGAATTTCCCTGCCAATTCGAGCTCCGATATGCTGAAGTGTTCATGAGAAAGTGAGTAAGATGAATGGGTTTAATTTATCAGTCATTATTAGCGGCTGGACGCTATAAAGGCGTTCAATGCCTTATCATGTGGTAGCACGACGACGAATTGACAAGGTTGCAGTAATAAAAATGCAATATGGACATTGTATCGCCATATGGGCAACTTACGTCCTCGACGCTAGCCCAGATTAGTTACTCACAGAATCCAATGCGCTAGTGTTCTGGACCTGACAGTTGATTCCCGTCCCGTATCCAAACTCCGCGTCATCCCCGCGCAGGCGGGGACCCAAGCAAACCTCAGCAAACTCTGTGCCGCTGGTGACATGCTTGGGTTCCCGCCTGCGCGGGAATGACGGAGCGGTGTGTGGCGAGCGGGTACTAACCGTTTGGTTTGGAACACTAGCCTGTGCAGTGAGACGGTAACGCCAGCTCCCAAAATCATAGAGGTGAGGATTTCGCAATGGCCAGTTCTGGCGACAGGCAAAACATTGCCTCAGGTATGGCCGCGCTGTCGATCTGTGAGTCTTTGCTGCTGGCTATGGGCGACCTGAAGATCATGGATGAGCAACAGGCAGTCAGTGTCGTCAAGGACGCTGCGACCGCCCATCAAGCAGCCAGCGACGCGACCGATTCGGCCGAGGCCGCATCTTTACATCTGGAGGTCGTGGCGATTCTCAATGGGATTATCTCTGGTGGCAACTCTATTCGCCATCCCAACCCGTGAACGAATATTCTCGCGCGTCATAGCTGTTGTGATCCGAGATCGATCCAACTCGCAACAGTTGCCCAAGCGGTCCGGCAATGGACGTCGCTCATATCCAAATCTATCAACATTTCTGGAGCTCACACATGACGACTCGAACAACGAAGAAAACGATGGTATTTCATAAACCGTTTCTCATGCCATACTTTGACCAAGCACTACCGGCTGGCACGTACGAAGTTGTGACCGAAGAGGAGCAGCTTGATGGCATCTCGTTTCTCGCCTACCGCCGCCTACAAACGTATATATACCGCCGGACTCCTCCTCCCAAGTCCGGGTTGGCTCCGACATACGCCGTTGACCCCGGTGACCTTGAGGCAGCATTTACACGAGACGGAAACGGGGATCATGCTCGGGAGGCGGTTGATTGCTCAGCCCGCGAATCTCTAGAGGCACTGCCGGCCGAATTCGATCGTGCGTCCGATGATGGGATGTTCATTGGATCAACGCTGTAGAACATAAGCTGTTTGCATGAAGTGTAAACACGCATGATGGATGGCCATTGCACAGTTTAGCTTGGCCCGCCAAGGGCTCTAAATGGACATGCCGGCAAGCTGAACAGACGGATCAGCTGGACGTATCGGACCACCATCCGGGATCGGCAACTGTGCGGCTCAAATCGCGATGCGAGTGAAATTCGATCTTCTAAAAAGTACTGGTACGCAAGTGACGTTTCAGAAGTTGTGCTCTGTAAGCATGCAAACATAGGACCCACGCTTATTGCGACGATAAACGTTCTTTGCTACCTCATGAATTCGATCGATATATGTGTCGAACGCACCAATGCAATCAGGTTCGGTATCCTCCAATGTTGGCACCATTTTTTTTAATGCGGCCAATTCCAAATATAGCGCGACTTCGATTGCACCGTCAGAACCCCAAAACCTTATAAGTCTCCTCTGTTCATCGAAACTCCGATTAGAGTTTGGAAAATTCAACATCGCGTGCCCTCCTTCGGCAATTGGATTTTAGGCATCTCCGAGTCCGGCCAGGCCGTCACCTTGCGCAAATCAACGCTGTTTATGCGGGACTGGCCTGACGTATATGTGCTGACGGTGAAGAGGTGCATGGCACTTCCTCAAATGCGCCTCAGCTGAACGCGCCAACCAAGAGCAAGAAGATAAACAAAAATGCGGCTGACGTGGTGAATACACTGATGGCGAATTTCCGATAATCTTCAAGGTGCCACACTAAATTAGAACGATTCGGATATTCCATGATGTGTTTCCTACATAATCAACAAATCACAACGCAATTCAGTTTACCGCTCGGCCGCAGCCACAATCCAAAATCCTCATTCACCAATCAAGCACCCTCTAGAGATTCGGCGCGCTTTGCGTTGTGTAAAGCGTCACCGATATCAGGCCGATTGCCAGTAGAATTGGCACGATGACCGGAGCTACGAAATAGCTCGCAACAATCGATCCTAACGAAATTCGAGGGCTCACAGGCTGACCGTTCAGGATCATGACTTGTCATCCAGGATTAATGTGGCGCATCTGCGCGCCAATGGTGAGTTGACCGAATCCGATCCTGGCATTGTTGCCCAGCCCGCCTTTTCAACGAACGATCCCTGGTCCCAAGCATTTACTTTTTGAAGCTCAAGTAGCTGCACTTCCGGATTGACGCTGCCTCTAAAATTCGCAAGGCAGATAGGCGCGAGCGCGGCGATAACCGCCGCTTCCGCTCTGGTTGTTGCGACGGCGTTGGACTTGCTGGCAGTGACCCAGCCGCCCAAGGTGAAGCCGAGAATGGCGGCAGCAACTGCGCCGCCTGCCGCGCTTAGAAGCATTGGCGTTAGTTTGAATGTAGTTTGCATAGTTTGATCCTCGTTCTCAGTGAGTGTCGGCGATCCGTTGTCGTGAGGCGGTCCCGTCCAGCGCGAGTCTGTTAAGAAGCTGCCGTATATCTTTGCCGATATGAGCTGCCCAACAGAACGATCAGCGGTTTTGCCAATGAGCGAATGCCGAATCTGCACTTTCTCTCGATTTTCGTTCAGAAAGGGTCTCCAGGAGCGAGGGGGAGGGTGGCTCCTGGAGGAATGAAGCGGACGCCATCTTTTGGATCGTATTTATCGTCCTGAACAGTGGACCTGTTTTACCCGCTTCAAACTTAATCTAGCACGGCCGTCCAGCTCGGCGCTGATCTGGATTAGCATGCAAGGCAACCGCAATATTTTATTCAGCAGACCGCACTAAGAACGGCAGGTCGATTGATCTCTCAGTTTTGTGACGAGCACGGGACTGTGACACAGCGGCTGTGTTGGCAGGAATCATAGCTTCTCGTTCGTCGAGCGTCATTGATGAGACTTGGAGAGAAGCAAGAAGATGTACGGTAGGCATGACGAACCTAGGCAGAGACCTGGGCGAGAAAAGTCTTGCGGTTCGTTGAGCGAAGCTAATCTCGATCAGTACGTCGACAAGTAGAACCTCGTACACTCACGCTATCAACTGCGGGCAAGAACATATCCGAACCCACGGAGCGGCCTTCAGAACCGAAGTACTATGAGGAGATTTTGTTATGGGAGCACATCAAAATCGTTGGCCGCTGAGCATTAGTTTTGGGTCCACCATGCTGGCGGTACTCATTGGATTGACCACGCCGGCAACGGCCTTATCCAATGCCGAATGCTCTGAACTTTTGAAGCGACCCGGCGTGTACGTGTCAGGTAGCCTCTTGGAGCCGTACCGCAAGGCACTCGTAGACTCAGGCCGGGCGGTCTTTAAGGGTGGAAGAGTAGGACGCATGACTGTGATGGTCGGATGCATTTCAGGCGCGTTTGATAATATTGCAGTTCAGACGACAACGCGCGTGCCGTTGCCCGGTGAGGCAAAAGAAACTATGGCGCTTGATCAAAAAGGGACTGTCATTGCGAAATAGTCGATGTTTAAATTCCTACTTGAACCAGCGGCCTCAGATCTTTTTAGCGACGGCGTCACGCAAGATAATCGGTGTGTCGCTGCTGCGAAAATATCCGGCCAGTTCCTCGAGACGCGTTGAATCGTGAAGAGTAACTTTGTAGTCCGCGAATGTCATCAAACCCTCTTCTCGCAACTCGCGGAGCATCCGGTTTACGTGAATGGCGCTCAACCCGAGCGCATCAGCCAAAAGGTACTGGTTGATTGGGCAATCAAATTCCGTACTGGTTGCTAATCCGACTAGGAGCAGACGATCGTGCAACTCTAAAAAAAAGTGCGCGATGCGCTCAATTGCGGTCCGCCGACCAAGACTAATGAGGCGCTCAACAATCATTGCCTCATTGCGAGTTGTTGCCAACAATAGCGCCATACCGAGGTACGGCAACTCATTGAACAACCGCACAATGCGCGGTGCCTCGATACGACTGAGAGTGACATCGCTTATGGCCTGGAACGAATGACGCGACGTCTTCAGCAGGACACTCCGAACGCCAATGCAATCGCCCGGCACTGGAAATGCGATGATTTGCCTTCCACCGTCAGGTAGTAACTTGTACTCGCACGTCCATCCATGCCGGACAATGTAGACGGATTGCGTGCTCTGACCCTCGTAAGAAATCTCCGTCCCACCCTTGATATGGACCGGCCGAGCTTCGAGCTCATCGAGATAGGCCTGTTCTTCCTCCGTTAGTTGAGCGAAGACTGTGAGCCTTTCGGCGAGGAGACTTTTTCCTTTTGCCATGTTTTTCGACCTTCACCCTACGAGGCTTATCGTGAGCGCCCAGTCCCGACCGTCGACTCAGTTGCGAACATATCGTCACGGCAGAAGCTAGTCGATCCAATTGATCTTGTGGGCACCGAAGGCCACCAGCGAAGATAGATATCAAGACATATCGAGCAACTGACAAGTTGCTTACTGCAATCGGCTCCAGCCGGTGCCTCACTGACGATTAGGCAGTGACATAGTCAGCGACAGGTTGTGCGTCGCGAGTATCGTCGGCCCTCACGGCTGTGCGCAACTGAACGAGGCGCAAGTCAATGATTGTAAGAGCCTGCAATGGCCGAAACAATCGCAGGCCCACTCGAAATCGATTTATTTTATTTTCTTTCCAGCAACGACTATTGGTGACTTTCCGGCATTTGAATTAGCAGTAGCGGGCACCTTTGGCTTAACCTGCTTTGGTTTTTTCGCCTCTCTATTGCTGCGCCTGTTATTACCTTTAGACATCTGTCTTCCTCATATTTTTGTGAAACAGTCTCTTGCAATCTTGCCTTGCTGCGGTCATTCGCCGGCTGTGTCCGGGATGATAATCCACCCTGATGTTTTGGTCTCGGCGCCGGCTCGCTTAACGACCACGCGATCGTGCAGGGGGCGAGATTTCATGTGGACGCGCTCCTATCGCTGCGCCCTGCACGCGGGAGGGCCAGACGGTTAGATTGTTTGAGAAATGCCCCTTTGGCACTCACGGGCTAAGAGTGCAAATTGCTATTCTCAGATGGGTATGATGGGTGTCGTTGACAAGTGCCAATTTGAACGAAAACGGAGAACGCTCTCCCAGGGACGCCACGTGGTCCCTATAGCCGGGCAGAACACGGTCAGTCCGCACGCGAAAGCAGACATTGTTCAGCCCGAAGCTGACGGACGCCAATTGGGAAGGTCGAATGTCTGAGTTGTGGACCTTGCGTCGTTGGTGCGATGCACCACCCCGACCTGAGGCCGTGTCCGCTTTTTCGACTGAGCATTTATGACGCGATCGGATCGTGCTGCACCTGCTCGCGGCAGCTCAGGCCCCACGCTGAAAATGTCACGGTGAGCAAATCTATTCCGCTATGTGATCAAGTTCAGGCGCGATGACCGGGGGGCGCCGAGGGGAGTAGAACTCTCCGTGCCCGGTAGCTATGAACTTACGGCTTGGTTGGCCCGAGCAAGTTCCCGAGAGTTGCGCCCACCTTGTCGTTGACGTCGCGAACGGGTTTGGCGGCCAGATGCGCATAGCGCTTGGTGGTTTGAGGTTGGGTGTGCCCGAGCAGTTGTCCGATCAGAGGCAGTGAGGCTCCATTGCTGGCGGCGATTGCTGCGAAGGAATGCCGGAGATCGTGGATACGGACATCTTCCAGATCAGCAAGCTTGCGAATGCGCCGCCATGGCTTCTGGATGTTGACCAGATGTTGGCCTGGCATCGCGCCGACGATAACGAATGGGTTGCCCGGCTGCCGCGCAATTGAGCCGATGACATCGAGCGCGGTGTCGTTGAGGAAGATGACTTTTGGGCCAGTCTTCGAGCTGGGCAGCTGAATATAGCCGCGTGGCTGGTCGATGTAGTCCCACTTCAATGTCAGGATCTCGCCGAGACGCGCGCCCGTCAGCAGCAGAAGGCGGATGGCGGCAATGACGTAAGGCGACTCTGTTCCGTTCGTGTCGCAGTCCGCAAGCACTGTCCCCAACCGCTGAACTTCTTCATCCGATAGGAAGCGCTGTCTGGGGTTCTCCGGATATTTGGCGACCAAGCGAACAGGGTTGGTGTTCTCGGTGCGCCATCCCCAGATCTCGGCGAGGTTGAACATTTTGGAGAGAAGCGCGAGACAGCGGTTGGTGACACCAGGCCCGCCAAGGACCGCCGGCGCGAACCGCGCCCGCTTCTCGCCGGGCTTGCGTTTGGTCGCCGTCTTGCCGTCGCGAATGGCCTGCTTGAACCATTCAATGTCACTGCGCGTGACGTCCTTGATCGCCATATGGCCGATCAGCGGTTTGACGTGATTGGCGATGTTCTTTTCATCGGTCAGCGTGCTCGACGCACGCTTGTGATGGCGGGCGTGTTCCTCGATGAACCGATCGCAGAGGTCTGCGATCGTCGGATCGGTTGCGTTGCCGCCGTAACGCAACACCTCGACGTCGATGCCGTTGCGTATTTCGCCGAGCAGACGCTGCGCGTCGCGTCGTGCCGTTTCAACGGTCCATGGCGCACCGACCTCGCCGATCGTTAGCCAACGCTGACGACCATGGGTACGAACGCGTAGTTGGAAGATCTTCCGTTTGGTCTGGCAGCGGCAACAAAAGCCGCGTGGATCGGTATCCCAAACTGTCTCGCCGGGCTTCAGATTATCGATCTTACGCTTGGTGAGGCGGGTGGCCTTGAGGGCTGGCATGGGGAGGCTCGCGGAGGGTTATTCTGAGGGTCCGGGCGGAAATCTCTAGCGAGCAAGTAGCGAGCAAAATGCGGAAAAATGATGACAAGTGCCGCATGCTGACGTCTATTAACTTATTGAAATTACGTGTTATTGTGTAACGGTGTCGGTGCCAGTTGCTGGACTACGAATCTGGGGGTCGGGAGTTCGAATCTTCCCCGGTGCGCCATAAGTCTCAACAAAATCAGCAACATATAGCGCATTGCGAATTGGCGATTGGCCAACATTGCGCTGTGGCGAACCTATGGCGAACAAGTAGCAGCATATTCCTGGGTAAAAGTCTGCAACGGGAGCTAGCTGCTCGTCATTGTTAGGCCAAGTCATTAGGTATGATCTTCTCAAGCCATCATCGGGCGGAGGATGTGGGAACAACGGGAGCAGAATAGTGTCGGACGAGATCACCGCGTACCCGTTCCCAGATGACCTGTCTGAGAACGGATATTGTTTGTTCCCGAAGGCGCTCGAAGACGATGCCCTGGTGCTGTTTCATGCGACGCCGGCCGAGAACCTTCAAGCAATCATGGAAGAGGGCTTCAGGGCTGATCCGCAGCAAACGAGCGGATTATCTTCGGTTTCGTTTGCCAAGCAGAGCGTCAGTGCTCTCTCCCACGCAATGACCCGACGCGGCGATGCGTCCATCGAGTTTGTCGTCCTAGCCGTGCGTTACGACAGCCTTGAGCACAAGCACATCACGGTGAACGTCAGCGACATCCACGATTATCGTCTTGATCCACCACCGCAGATAGTCGGTAAGTGCGTGATACCGGCAGCTTATCGTTATGTCTGAGCGACGGAAGCCCGACGGGCCGTCTCAATTCCTCAAATGTGTGCAGAATAATTCCCGCTGACCGTTTGCTGCCAGACATGCGCGTAAAGATCGGCGGCGAGTGACTTCTTTTCATCGGCGGAAAATGGCGGCGTGGGTAGCTTGCTATAGACGGCATCGAGGATGAAAACCTCAACATCGGCTTTAGTCTGCTCTTTTTCCCAGAACCGATCGAGTTGAGCCAGCTGCGCCTTGATGGAGGCAAGCAACTCGCGACTGGCGTCCTTCACGCGCTCGCGTTCAGTCTTCGCCAGGTTTTCCTTCTGAAGCAGGTCGAACACTGCAAGCTCATCCTCAGTCAGCCCCTCCTCAACGGCCCGGCGCTGCTCTGCATCAAGTTCGGCCATCAGTTCGGTAAGTCGGCGGAAAGCCTCTTCCGCGGCGGTTTGGTCTTTATTGCGGTTGTAGTCGGCAATGATGGCTTCGTACTTGGCCTCGTAGTCCATGCGAGTGGGATTACGCGCTAACATCTGCGCCAGTTTTTGCTCAAGAATGTCGCGAATGTCCTGTATGGCTGTCGCCTTGTGACGAACCTTCTTGGCAAATTCTTCACGCAGCTTCTCCATGTCGATGTGACTGAGATCGTACCGGTGCGCCTCAGCTTGATCCTGGCCCGGCGCTAGCGTACGGATCGCCTCATTGACGATGCGGTGTAGTTCTTTCAGTAGTTCGGTAACGTCGGCGGTGTCGCGACGCTCGGTCAACTTCTTATAGATTGCCTCGATGTTGTCGTGGCGCTCGGCGAACGGAAATGCCGATGGTTCCATCAATAGCGCCTTGAACCGGATGAAGATTTGGCGAGCCAAAATCTCAAAACGACGCTTTGAGTCGTCGCTGGTGTAAACAGCATTGACCGCATCCCTCAGCAAACCGATACGCTGAAACCCGGTTGAGCCCGGCAGCGATGCCGGGTCGAAAGCGAGGCTGCGCAGATGTGCTTCGGTAGCCTCGATTGCTTCGATCAGAGCCTGTACACGTTCTTCAATCGGGGCCACGATTTGCCCCCCACCAGTTCCGTCGTCGCCAAGCGCATATTGGGCAAGTGCTTCCTGTAGGCTCTTGAGCATACCGTTGTAGTCGACGATCAGGCCGAAATCTTTGCCGGGATACACGCGGTTTGCACGTGCAATGGCTTGCATCAGTGTGTGCGCCTTGAGCGGCTTGTCGAGGTACAGGGTTGAAAGGCACTCAACATCAAACCCGGTGAGCCACATTGCGCACACGATGGCTATCCGGAAGGGGTGATCAGGATCTTTGAAGGCAGTCTCGACATCAACTCGCTTGCCGTCGTCGGTTTCAAAACCCTGCTTAATGAGGGCGCGATGGGGGACGATGTCGAAGTTCCACTTGCGGAAGTCGGCAACCTCTTTTTGAGCCTCGCTGATAATTATCTCGATCTTGGTTTCGTCCATCCAGTCCGCCTGAGCGGATAAGGCACCGGCGGCCTCAGCGAGATCTGTTCTTGAGGTCTCGTCCGTAGCTGCGTCTGCGGCGGTTCGTTTGCGTTCAGCTTCAGCGCGGATTTCGGCTGCCCTTGCTTCCCAACGCGGCCGGACCAACTGAAGCATGCGCGCGCACGTGATCTTATCGATGCAGACAAATAGCGACTTGCCGGATTGCCAACGGGTAGAGCAGTGCTCGACAAAGTCGGTTGCGACCTTCTCTAGCCGTTCGTCAGCTGTGATGACCTCATAGTCTTTCCCGAGCAACTTTTCGAGCAAGGCTTGTTGGTCCGGGTCAAGCTCAGCCTCTTCGACCTTTGCCGCGATATGGGCGTTCAAGTCGGTGTGTGCGACCGCATGTTGAGTGCCGGCGTAATCGTAGAAGAGCTTCTCCCCGCGGTTCTCGTAGACCAGCTTGACTGTCGCACCGTCCTCTTCAGATCGCTTGAAGTCGTACCGGGAGACGTAGCCGCCGAAGATGCGCTTTGTGATCTCGTCTTGCTTGAAAAGTGGTGTCCCCGTGAACCCAATGAACGCAGCATTGGGCAGCGCCAAGCGCATGTTGCGTGCCAGACGGCCCGCCTGGGTCCGGTGCGCTTCGTCGGATATGACGATGATGTCGTCGCGTTGGCTGTAAGGCTTGTCTGGATTGACGTCCTTGTTGAACTTGTGGATCAAGCTGAAGACGAACTGGTGGTTTTCTTTGAGAAGCTTTTCCAGGTCACTGCCTGTCGCTGCCCGCGGCGTCTCCTGGTCGGCAACGCCACAACCGACGAACGTCTTGTAGATCTGGCTGTCGAGATCGTTGCGATCAGTCATGAGTAAGAAGGTAAAGTTGCCTTCAAGCTTCCGTCGCACCTTTTCGGCAAAGAAGGCCATCGAATACGATTTGCCGCTGCCCTGTGTGTGCCAGAAGACCCCCAACTTGCCGAGGTCCGGATGTGCCCGCTCAATGATGTTTACAGGACCCTCAGGTATGAACGGCGACGGCAAGATTTCCTGACCCGACGAGAGGGCTGCTTTCGACTCGGTTCGCCGCTCTAGGGGCAACTCGACTACTCGATGAAGCAGCCGCTGTTCAGGCGGGTATTTGAGCTTGAGTTCTTCTTGAGCGGCTACAGAGGCCACGGCCCGGTTGACGCCGAGAACCTGATGGTTTCGGGCCACAACCTTACGGGTAGTGCCCGGCTTGCTCTCATCGAAAAGAATGAAGTTCTCGACGAGATCGAGCAAGCGGTCGTGGGCGAGCATTCCGTCCAGTAAACGCTGCGCCTCGACAGTGCCCTTGTCTTCCTCGTCCAAGCGCTTCCACTCGTTGAAATGGTCCCACTCGCTTGTGATCGAGCCATAGCGAGCGCGATCGCCGTTCGAGACAATCAGGAACGCGTTGTGGTGGAACGCATGGGCGATGACGTTCTCGTCCATGTAGTCTGAGAGATTGTTTTCGAAGCCCTCGCGGATATTGCGATAGACTGCCTTCAGCTCGATGAAGACGAGCGGCAGCCCATTCACGAAGCAGACAAGATCGGCCCGACGATTGTAATTTGGAGTGCGGATGCCCTGAAGTTTCAACTCGCGAACCGCGACGAATCGATTGGCGCCTGGAGCGTTGTCGAAATCGATAACACGGGCGCGAGCCGATTTCCGGCGACCATCATTGTCTCTGTATTCAACGGGAACGCCGCCGCGAAGCATGCGGTAGAAGTCACGGTTGTGCTGAACCATTGAACGGCTGACGTCATACACGGTGAGCTCGCGCATGGCGTCTTCGATAGCAGAAGCCGGGAGGTTTGGATTGAGTCGCGCCAATGCCGCGCGGAGATCGCGTGTTAGGACGCTCTCTCTCGTGTCGGTACGACCGAGTGTGCCCGAGGGGCCAAAAGTTTCCGAATTGAAAGCATATACGCTTTCCCAGCCGAGCTTTCTTTCCAGATAGTCGGCGAAAGTCTCTTGGACCAACCGGTCTTCATTATTGATGCCAGTCACCGCCATCGGGTCGGCTCCTTCAAAAGTCATTTTAATATTAGACCGCGATCTCACCACTCATCAGACGTGGGAGAAGGAGGTCGCGCGCTTGGGCCAGTTTCTGGTTCTGTTCAACTAAATTTTCGACGAGTTCGAATTGAGGCTCAACCGCTTCCACGTAAAGCCGTTGCAGCTTTATGGGTGGGCACGGGATTGGAACCTTCTTCAGCGCACCGGCACTCAGGTTTGGCATCGTTGAACCCTTTGCCTGATTGGCGATGAAACCAGAGACTTGTGTTGTGCCTAATGTGTCAAATAGGTAACGCGGAAGGATCGAAGAAGTAGTAGGCCTTATGCGTAGACATCCCGTGCCGCAGAAAAAGCCCTCTTGCCTTCGACCGATGTATGCTCTCCGTCCTATGTCGCCGCGGCGACCGTAGACTGTATCGCCGATACCCATGCGATGCCTGCCTAGTTTGTCTGCAAGATCTTCAGGGATGCGGGCGATACTTTCGCTTTCGACACGAAAGCCTTTCAGGTTCTTCGGCATCACGACTGGTACGCCAGTCTCGGTGTAGTCAGACTGGTGAAGCTGACTACCGAAAGGGCCCGTTTGGATGCCGTCCTTTGGATCGCAAAGGTCTGAGAGGTGTCGTACTTCCCAGCCCTCCGGCAATCCATCGATTATCTTGACGTGCTCGTGGCCGGGGAAGCGGAAGTGGACAAACCACTCGCTATAGAGCAACCGCGCCGCTTCCTCCAGCAGCGCGATCCGTCGCCGGTTATTATCGATCAAGTCGTCATAGGCGGAGAGGACGGAGACGATAGCCTTCTGTTCATTTAATCCGGGTGAGCGAATCTTGATTTTGTGAAGTACATTACGGTCGACACCAGGGACGGCGGCCTTCTCTGTCTGATAATTTCGAAGCGTGTTTCGGAGTAGATAGGCGGCAAAGCGTGGATCGGTTCCCTTGAAATCGACGACGTAAAGAGCAGTATTAAGTGGCCAGAAAGGTTCTTCTACGAAATAAACCTCTCCGATCGTTCCATATCGTCCCGTCACAACCCCCGGCGGTTCTACCTTTGCCTCATTGTGATATCCAGTAGTGCCTGATGATGAAACGACAGGTACGTTGCCTGGGACACGTTGCCTTTCCGGCAGATCATGTCCGCGCTTGAGCGTCAGTACGTCGCCGAGAACGCAATCCTGCCAACTCATATCCCCAACTCCTCGAAGTTCTGGGCAATCCGAGCTGCGAGCACCACCGCCTCTTCGCTCAGATCCTTCAAATCGATGTGGATTGACCGCAACGCTTCTTCGAAATCGAAGTCCTCGTCGACTTCCTCAGGCGCGACGCCAACATAGCGACCGGGCGTCAGGCTCCAATCGTTGCTTTCGATTTCGGTTCGATCAACAAGCTTCACTAGTCCTTCAATGTCGCAAAGCTCGGCATCAGGAAACCGCGTCTGCAGCCAGTCGGCCTGCTTGACGAAGTACCGCGCTTGTCGGAGAGCTTCGACTGCGTGGCCTCGTAGGCCGTGGTCGCCGCCTTTTTGTGTTCCATTCAATGCGCGACGTGCCTTGTTGACGTCCACGTTGTCCCAATGATCTGTGTCGCGCGCTTCGAGTTCCTTTACCGCCACGTCGATCACCCGCCCTGCAAGCTTGGCGGCCAGATCAATCTGTTTCGTGAGATCCCGACATTGCTCGGCGATACCATGCAAGCCCTCGCGAGCTGCGTGTAGAGAGGCATTGTTGCGACCTTTGCCGTTGGTGGCTTTCCCCCAGGACTTAGCGCGGTCGGCAACTTCTGCTTGGAATACCGCAATGTCTGATCTCAGGGTAGTCTGCGTGTCGATAAGCTCCTTCCAGATGTCCGCCAACGGGTCGGGGTCCCGGTCTTCAGCGGCGAAGGGCTTCAAAAGGTCGATTTGCTTGGCCAATCCTTCTTGGAAGTCGGCCAATGGCTGCGCCGTCGCCTCTCCCTTCGCGATGGCCTCGGCGAGATATGACTCCACGAGGTTCAGATAGCGATCGGACTGACCACGATAGAGCCAGACAATCGCGGCAACATTCTTCTGCTGCTCCGGACTGAAATCGACAATCGCCCGCGACACCTTGCGGAAGATATTTCGCGCATCGAGCATGAGAACTTTGTCCGCGCGTTGGGGATCGCGAGCCTTTGCTCGATCAAAAAACCAGAGCTGGCAAGGCACCGTCCGCGTGTAGAAAAAGTTGCCTCGGATATCGATCATGATGTCGACCGCACCGGTCTCGACCATCTTCTTTCGCACCGAGGCTTCGTTGCTTACCTTCGGGTCATAGCGTCCGGCGCTTGATGCCTGGGACGACATGACAACCCCAGCCCGGCCGTCTTCATTGAGATAGCTGTAGAAGTACGAGAGCCAAAGATAGTTGGCGTTCGAGACCTTCTTGGCCTTGTTCACGCCTGGCAGCCCAAACGGCAAACGCTGGTCGGTTTTAATGTCGTCAGCGTTGACTTCATCGACGTTGAACGGCGGATTTGCCATGACGAAGTCGCACTTGCCAGCAAGCTCGTGCGGGTCCCTGTAGTAGGTGATCGCGTCATTGCCGGCCCGGATTTTGCCTTCAAGGCCGTGCACCGCCAGATTGATCTGAGCCAACTTCGCTGTCGTCTCGTTCTTCTCGTGCCCGTAGAACGTCACGCGTTTCATCGTTTCCTCACCCGCGTCCTCGATGAAATGGCTCGATTGGACGAACATTCCACCGGAACCGCACGCTGGATCAAAGATGATGCCGTGGTCAGGCTCGATGACGTTGACGATAGTCTGAACGATGGACGGCGGCGTGAAAAATTCGCCGTTGTCGTGCGCGCCTTGCTTGGAAAACTCTGCGAGGAAGTATTCGTAGATTCGCCCAAAGACATCGCCCGACGCCGAGCGCAAAGCTTCGGTGTCAAATTTCTTCATCATGCTTTCGAGAAGTTTGTCTTCGAATCTCCCGAAGTCTTTAGGCAATTGGTTTTTCAATGGGGGGAATTGGTCCTCTACCGCTTGCATTGCCTCGGTCAAGGCTTCAGCAAGAGTACCGTCTTTCCGTCGCTCAAGGATCACGTCGTAGCGTGCAGCTTCAGGCAACATCATTGCGCGGCGGCGGCGGAAGTCGGCTTGGACCAGCGGTCGATCCGGCATCGCCCCGGCTTCTTGATCGGCTTTGATCGCGGTGAGCGCTTCATAGTAGCGATTGGTTGCCTGACGAAGGAACAGCAGACCCATAATCGGCATGAAGTACTCGTTGGAAGCTAGGTTCGAGTTTGCCCGCAGGTCATCCGCGACCTTCCACAGATCGGCGCCAAATTGTTCGATGTCTGTCAGGTGATCGGCGATCATTTGCAATTCGTTCCCGCTTGTCTGCTTAAAGGTTTGGTTGTGTGGGCTGGTTCGCTGCGCCCTACTGAGGTTCGGCGAAATCGGCATGCTCGTCAGGCGACATCGGCCAAGCCGTTGCGGTAGCCAATTCGACCTCTCGCTCAAGAGATTTGATCTGTGCGTGGAGGGCTTCGATGTGCTCTTGTTCGGCAGCAATACGCGCCTGCGCTTCCCGGCTTGGCACCATGACGCGAAGCTTCTTGATGTCGCCAATCGAGACCATCTGCACGGTCGCGCCACTGGCAACCGAACTCAAGAGTGTTTGCCCCAAGGGCGAGCTGAGGTAGCGGTAAAGGGCGGTTACTGTCAGGGGGCTCGTCGCTCGCGGCCGCAAAATCACGAACGCCTGTGAAGCCAGCCAACCTTTCGACCCAGACTTATCGATTGTCTCAGGGACGATCGCTACGGTTCCGATCCTGCCACGGGCAGATAGCAGCACATCGCCGGGCTGCAATTGCTGACGCCGAGCCTTTGCCAATCGATGCCCGTCAATCTCGATATGCTTCGCAGGGTCCGAAATACTGCCGTCGGGCTGGATGTCTTGAAGTCCAACCTCCGCAAAGCTCACGCCTTCATCAGTGGCATCGGACGGTATAGATTGTGGGCGAATGACCTCGGCAATGTCTCCGAGCTCAACGGCTTGCGCGCTCGACAGCATGTGCGCGACTTTGCGCTCGTCGTCACTGATGATGTATCGGTCGACGGAGATATTGAAATTATTCGCTGCAATGTCTTCGTAAGTCGCGACCACGGAAATGTCGCTGACTTTTCTACCTCGAACGACTTCCGATATTTCCTGAGATCGGCATTCTTGTTGCGACTTTGATAGGACTAAACGGTTGCCCAAAATGCCCGAGGCATCGACGAATAATACGTCATTCTGTGGTCGGCCTCTAGCATCGAGAATGAGTAGTGATGTTTGGATATTTGCCTGAGGGGAGAACGTGCTACGCGGAAGCCGTAAGACTGCCGATAGGACACCGTGCCGAACAAGATGCTCCTTGTAATCGCGTTCGCCTCCGGTCGTGCGAACAAGTAGTCCCTCTGGCGCAATCGCGAGGACCTGCTTATCGGCCTGCGCCAGAAGATGCGCGAGCTGGCGAGCCTCGCCGTATAGAAGACGCATCGGAAATCGTCCGAAGATGTCACGGTCGGGATCGTTCTTACTGCGTAATCCAAAACTCAATACGGCAACGGCGTAGTCAAACCGGCGCAGCCGGTCACCTTCGAGATAACTCGGGCGTGATAATGGATCTGCCTGGCGAACATCGAGCGGCCATTTGGCGAGTGAGGCAAACAGCGCCGAGATTCGCGCGCTTTGAGCCGACTGCAGCTCGCAAAAAACATTACAGCCATTCCGTGCCATGAGTAGCGGCAACCAACTTGAACTATCAAATGGAATGTAGTGCGTACTGCTTGGTGTCGCTTCAATCAGTTCAAGAAATAGGTTCGGCAAAGTCTCCGAGAATTTGGACTGCCCAATCTCAGTACGACGCAACCCTGTCTGAGGCGCAAATGCGAGGAAATCCAAGAGCGGCGACATGAAATCCACTTCCTCGCCCTCGTCCATCTCAGCAGTCGCATCGCCGACTATTCGGCGTATCTCTTCAGCAAGTGCTGGAGAGCTGATTGCGCTGTAGGACGTTGCAGGAGCTGGCAGGCGCAACTGTTCAGTTAAGCAATCGCGGACGCGCTGCCAGGATTTTTCGGTAAGCTCCGCGTTGAAGTCGGGCATGTCGCCCGTGCCGGATAGGCGATGGAATGCGAGCATTTCAAGGAGGCATTCAATTCCATCGGCTGGAGACGCCAAATTAGAGCGTCTCCATACATCGGTGAGACGGCTATAGAGCGCGAAGATGAGGGCTGCATTATCGCTCATCGCTCTTGCCTCCCGCTCGACCGAGCCTTTTTCCGGTCATAACTATCTAGGTCGTAGGTCGTGACGAGGGCACCATCACTCTCAACCACGACAATGCCCCCTTTGTCGATTGCCTTGAGAGCAGTCCGCTCGATCGAACGAAGGTTGTCGACCAGTTGCTCCAAGCCTCTGCGGTTAATGACTAGCTTGTCTTGCTGGCGAACGCCGAACTGGCAGGCAAGATCGACCATGCCCTGCGTGATTCCCCGCTGCGACATGCGTTTTTGGATATGTCGAGTTCTGGCCATTTATGTCCTCCTGAGGATCTATCTAGGCCTTATTTCGACTCGCGTCAATGATTTTTTAGTCAGTTGCTGACTTTGATGCATTATCCCCGTATCTGCCTTACACCCCTTCCCTCGCAGAGCTTGGGTGGGGTCGAAGGGCGCATCCGCAATGCTGTGCTAGCATCGCAGAACCTGGCGCCAGATAAGAAGAAGAGCCTCCCGTTGCCGAGAGGCCCTTGGTTGCACAACATCGTTGCGACGTTTCAGGATTAGCCGTTCGCCGGTTGTGGTGCCGGCTGGCTGCCACCGTTTTGAGCGCGAGCGCGCCGGTCCATGATCTGTGCCGGCGTCGCACTTGAGAGAACGGCACCAGCCGTCGTCTCGACGCGGGACTTGAAGTCCTGGCTGATGTTATAGCCGCGCTCCTCGATTTTGGCGGCGTCCTTGGCCGTGAACGGCTTGGCGGACCTGATGTTGGCGGCGACGACGTGACGATCGCCGCCGATATCGACCAGGCTCACGCCCTGATCACGCAATTGATCGATCGTTTCAACCGCCAGCTTGGTGGATTTGTCCCCGAACTGGATCGAGACGTTGAATGCGGCTGCATCTGCCCCGTAGCGCTCTTTGATGCGGGCGCGCTCATCGTCGCCGATCGGTCGAATGAACCGAATAGTATCGGTTGGGATTGTGGTTTCTTTATTGATTTGAATAAATGAACTCATTTTATACTCCATATTAAAGTTGCACTTTTGAGATTAATTATTGAAATGTATAAAATATGTCAATATATTATTACTTCTATTTATTTCTCAGTTATCCTCATTTGTGCGTTGGGGTCGTTTCCGGAGCCTGTCCGTCAGCGCTGAAGGGCTTTTCCGCCCTCACCCGGACCCGGGGCGGAAAAGACCGCCTGGCGAGTCGGTTGCCGACACCAACCCGCACAAGGGGGTCGTTTCTGGTGAGTCCAGAGGCGTTGTGGCTATCAGTGATAGCGCGATCGCCGATAGCGCTTCTCGAACGCTTTCGCAGCATGCCTCTGCGACGTCATAAACCATCTACCATCCCGCGCGAATGATCGTGACCCGCATGGGCCGAGACCGGAGTTCTTCGCGACGGGCTCGGTGCGCTCTTCAGCGCATAGAGCATGGTCGGCGCCTTTTCGGCGCCGGCGCGCCCAACTCTCGAAACTTAGCGTAATCGTCGACCATCTTCTTCCCGATCGATGGCACGGACATCAAACCCGGCATCGACCAGGGCATTGAGAACGAGATGCCGGACGGTCACGGATTGCTGAGCCGCAGCGACCTTGAGCGCGGTCGCCAGATAGTCCGGCACTTCGACGCTGAGCGGTTTACGCGGTGCGGGCTTCACCTGCGGCTCAGCAACAGACTTGTCTGACGCCCCCCCTGGATGCTCACCTGCGGTCACGCTGCCAGTAGCAAGGTTCAGCGTTGGAATCCGCTTACGCGTTGCTGTCTCGCTAAGCTTTTCATCAAGCAGATCGATCTCGACGGGCTGGAAGGACTGTTCACTCATGCCGCGCGCCCTCCCCGGCTGCGATCCTCGCCGACAATCTGCCGGATCTCGGCAACGATTTCGGCAATCTCCCGTGCCGCCTTGCCTTTCGGCGCGGCCTCGGTCGGCGTCTTGCCGGTGAGGAACATTTCCCGGTAGGCAGATCGCTCAACCAGACCTGTCTTGAATTTCTGGATCTTGTGTCTGTTGATTTCCTGATGCGCGAACGACGTCACGCGCGTCGGCAATGGAAACAGCTTTGTGAGCAACAATCGGTACTGCAGCTTGGCGGCGCCGGCTTCGATGACATCGGCGATATCATCGATGATGACGAGCGCTTCGCGCAGATCCGGCTCCGAGGCCTGTGCCGGAATGATCACGAGATCCGATCGCGCCATGGCTTTAAGCAGCGTCGCCTCGCGCGTGCCGGCAAGATCGATCAGGACATGATCGAAGCGCTTGGTTGCCGTATGCGCCCGAAAGACGTTCGTGAACGCTTCCGGTGCAACGGCCTCGACCGTGACGCGATCGAGGTTCGCTTTGCGGCCCCATCGAGCCACGGTTTGATTGAAGTCCAGATCCAGCACCAGGACGCGATCGCCATCCTGGGCCAGTTTGGCGGCGATCGCTGCACAACAGGTTGATTTACCGACGCCGCCTTTTGATGAAGCAAATGAAATGATCAAAATTTTCTCCCGACACCATGGTGCCGGAGAACGGGGATTGCGCAAGCGCAATCTTGGGTGCTTGCCGACTTATCCAGACAGGCAAGCAATGATTTCTAGGTTTGAGTAGTTGGGCAAATATAGGTTTGCAGTCTTGCTGTCGACCAACTGCGCATAAGACGGCTTTACTGCACGGCAGGGTTTCCAGAATACGGACCGCCAGATTGGCGCGAGGATTGCCGCTCATGCTTGTGAAATCTCGCCGCCTCCGGATGCGTCGGGTTTCGTTCACCGCACTCCAGGCCGCTCAAATGGCCAAGAACGAACCATCCAAACGCGATCAAGGGTGGTTCGACGCCCGAGACCCAGCCCCTTGGCTTCCTCGCCAAGCAAATTACGATCTCTCCGCTGTTACCGACCTTTCGGTTTGTGGCTCAATCTCGCCGCAGCGACAGGCGCGGCGACCGAGCACGCACAACGTGCGTTGCGAGGGAGGGTGAGGAAAATAAACAAGGCGCGATCCGGCGTCAGCCGGGCGCGTCCATTGTCATAACGCTGCGCCAGACGACAATGGCCCGGTTTCCGCGTTCTAAGATTCTTTTTGAGTTCTGATTCAAATTCGGGGAGGGGTAAATCCGCTGTGGCTGCGCGTTTCAGGCGAGATAGGTGAGAAAATGGGCGGACAAGGTGAGGTATTGGGCCGAGTCGAGTGAGATTCTGGGCGGCCAAGGGTGAGCTTTCGGGCGGCTTTAAGTGAGATATTGGGCAACACGTCGCAAGGTCGGTGTGGATAAGTGAGGCGAAACGGAAATCAACTCACCCAAAAATCTCGCTATCCGGCACACTGGCCATGTGAGAACGACGCCATACGCCAATGAAGAGCCCAAGAGCCTGCCGACACTGGCACTCAAGATATCGGGTGATCCGCTTGATCCGGAGGCTCGTGGTTCGTTCATCAAGCCGGCTGAGCTCGTCGACGCCGTCGAGATCAGCCCGCTCAATCGTTCAGAATTGATTCTCTACAACCAGCTATTGGCCAATGCCTGGAACGATATTGCACCCGGTAAGGTCTACTCGGTGCCGAAATCACGGCTGCGCGGCAGCCATGAGAGCAATGACCGGCTGCACGAAGCGTTTGACCGCCTGATGGGCGCGTTTGCCAAGGTCAAATACCGCGACCCGGCAACCGGCTTCACCAAGACGGTGCGGATCAGCCTGCTCGGGCCGAACGTTGAGGAGGACGGCGATGAAGGCCAGTTCCACTACACGCTGCATCCGACGCTGCTGGACGTGCTGCAAACGAGCCGGACGTGGGCGCGTCTCAGATCTGAGATCCTCTATCTGCTGCGCTCAAAATATTCGATCCGGCTCTACGAGATGGTAGAACAGCGCATAAACATGCGACGCCAGGCGGAGACGTTTTCGGAAGCCGAACTCCGGGGCATGCTCGGCGTGCCGAAGGGCAAGCTCAAACGCTTCGCCGACTTCAACAGCCAGTGCCTGAAACCGGCGGTCGGTGAAATCAACCAACTCAGCGACTATGTCGTGACGGTTGCGCTCAAGAAACGGAAACGGCGGGTTGAGGGCATCCAGCTGATGTGGCTGAAGAAAGATGCCGGAGGGCGGAAACAGGCGGCGGAAGAGCGCGAACGCTCCCGCATGGGTCGCGTAGCGCGCCGCAAGGCGACAGTCGAAGTGATTGTCTAGCCGCCCAAGTTCTCACCTGTACTCAGATTTTAACGGTCATTTGGTGCATGGCTATAATCAACTGATCTTGGGGTAAAACTACTCGTCTTCGCCATTGTCATAAGCGGTGACAGCAACCCTGAGACCTTGACGTCTCGCCCAACTTTGCACTGCTGTCCGCGCGATGTTGTCGGGACTGGGCATGAGGTGTGCGAGAGATATGCGTTCACGCCATAGCAGATCGTCCAGTTGATCAGCTTGTCTGGCATCAAGCGTTATAAGGCGAATCGGTTGCTCCGATCCCGGAATATAAGCGCTGTCAATGAGATCTTCGAACGTGGGCCAATCCCCATTGTTCCAGAAAAATTGTCCGGCTCGCTCTACACTGACAAATAGGCCTTCCTGTTTAAGTAGATAAGGGTCTTGGGCTCGGGAGGCTGTAATATATTTGACCCCGTAACTTCTATCCATCTTATGCAGAAATTCGACATTTACTGCCCATACCGCAATCTCGGCGGCAGTGCTGGTTGACGACAGTTGCGAAGCGAAGAATGCAGCGACCAAAGGCTTCCTAGACCAATCTAGAAGTCTCGTTGGTATGCCATGATGTTGAGCGACGCCGAATGGGTTTGAAATTCGAACTTCCGGCCATGAAGTGGCTTGCAGCGCTTCGATAAGGAAGCGCCGACCTCGCATTACAGACTCGCCGTCTTGGATGCCGTGCCCCAGTTCATCACAAAAACTTACAAAATGCTGCACTGCGTCTGTTTCCGCCGCATTCCTAGCTAAATAGGCGATAAGGTCGTTTCTCCTGGACGCCGGAACTGAGTGTGTTCTTGAAAACGTGTCGACCTCAGAGACTAGATCAGTCTTAAGAAAATCTTCAAATGAATCGATCAAAGGCCCCAAATTTGACAAATGTGGCGGCCTCCAAGCACGAGGTGTCAGGGGCCAGCTAGCGTCAGCCTGTCCTCGGAAAAACCAGGACACAGCATGTCCATCACCCCAGTGCGCTTGGGTTGGTCGCAAGTAATCCAGAAATCTTTCGGCAGACCGGAACGTCTTTACTTCAGTGCAAGGCAGTACCATTCACAATTTCTCCGAGCCCCTGGCAGGGCCGATTGTTAAGTGTCGCACACATCGCACTCCACAATAGGCGATCTGACGGGACTGGTCGACGCCAGAGTGACAGTGGAAAGTAACACCGTTGTTCGCACTGAAAACGGTCGAAACTCATTTAAGGTGGAGAACCTATTTGTCACCGAGGTCGCGGCTTACGCTTCCGACTGGTTGTTCGACCAAGCTTGTTGGATTTGCGCTGCTCGGTGGCTAGCCGCGCTCCTGCCGCCACGGCTTTGGCATGTTTTTCTTCGTCCCGAGGTGCGAATGGCTTGTCGGACCCAAGGTGGCTCGACTTCGGCAACGGCGGGTACTCAACACGCGTCATCTCAACCGGCTCATTGAGTTTGTGTTGATCCTCGACCGCCTGACGCCAGCTCTTGCTTTCCTCAATGTCGTAGAACGTGCTTTCCTGACTGCCGAATAGCGGCGGCTTGGCCTTGTTGATGTCCCAACGGTCACGGCGCTCCCGGTAGTCTCGGGTGTCGCTGTCGCGATATGTTTTGCAGCGTTTTTCGTCGAGCCAATTCTGCCATGCGTGGATGCGTTGCAGCTTCTTGAAGGCTTGGCGACGCTCTCTGAGCGCTTCTGCCCGACGTACATCGCGATCGCGGTTGAGCTGGTTTTTAATCTTGGTGAGCTTGGCGATGTCGGATCGGTTCTGGATGCGCGCAACAATGCTGTGCGCGGCCCCGCAGACAGCCGCAAACATCTGAGCCGCCGGAGAGGCAGGCTTGTCGTTCCGGCGGGTAGGCGCCTGGCCACGAAGAACGCGAAGGGTGCGATCGATCTTTGCGAGAGTCGCGCCATTGGCTCGCTGATGATGGAGGTCGACGTCCTTGAGCCGCATCGCCGTCTCGCGCTTGTATGATTCGTACTGCGCCTTCTGCATCTTGGCTCTGACTGCACGCACTTTGCGCAGGTCGTGACTGCCATGCTCATTCCAGAAGCGGATTTCGGATGGCGGCAAGCCCTTGTTCTTGACGTAACCGACCTTTGCGTTGGGCTGGCCGTTGGCCCGCGCTTCGGCCTTGGCCTTGGTGTTGTTATCGCGCTTTTTCCAGTTTTCTGGACGTTCAAGACAGACGATTTTGCCGTGCCGCTTTTCCCAATCAAGCGCCCATTCGCTGAGTTTCAGTCGGTCGTTCGAAACCGGTGCGAACTTGCCGGTGTGCTGATTGACGCGATTGATGATGAGGTGAACGTGCGGGTGCTTGGTATCGGTGTGCTCGACGATCAGGCACTGATGATCCTGCAGACCGAGCACATGGCGCACCTCGTCGGCGGCCTTGAGCATGTTTTTCTTGGTCGCGGCCTTGTCACCGGGCTCGAATGACAGGGACAACGAATAGACAGGCTTACTGCCCTTGCGGCCTCGGAACGGGTTTGTGGCCTTTACGTAGGCGTCATAGCTCATGCCGGCGGCCTTGGCCGATGCTGCGACAGCGGCAACGCGAATATCATGCGCATGCGCTGCCGTGAACGCCATCTGGCGCAGCGCCGTCATAGGATCGACGGTCGAAAGATTGCGGGTTGCGGTAAAGCCGACGCGCTCGGAGGTCTGGGCCGGCCCTTTGTCGGTCAGGAAGTATTCTGCCGCCGACGGACGCTTGTTTTCGTTTTTCTGCGCATTTTCCTCTTGTTTGTCGTGCATGTAGTACATGCCGGCGCCGACAAAGCCTGTTCCGAGCTTTGCGACGCGAGGGATCATGCGCTGAGCACCTTGTTCACGACGCGATCGAAGGTAGTGATCATTCCGCGGGCCTTGGCCGACATTTCACGGTGCGCTTCGAGATTGTCGGCAATCTCCAGCAATTTTGTACGGTGGATATGCAGCTCATCGGCAATGCCGGCTCCCACGATCAGATGATCGAGTTTGCGGTCGAGGCGAATGATAAGCTCATCCAAGCCCGTAGGGATCGTGCCTGTCTCATCGGCGATGAATCGTAACCTGGCGAGGTCCGCGCCGATCCGTGCGAGAATGTCGATCAGCTCGAAGTTCGGGGAGCGGGCATCCGGAGCGGGAGAGGGTCCAGACACGTCGCACAGCAGGGCGCGTGCATAGTCATTGCTCGAAAGGCCGGCTTGGGCGGCGTTGATCAGGAAGTTGGCTTTCTGGGATTTGGTGACGCCAAAGCTGATGCGCTCGGTGCGGCGCTGTTCCGGTGGCAGTGATGGGCGACCGCCGGCGCGCTTGCTTGTCTTACTTCCAGCCATACTCAAATCGTTACACGTTGAACTCTTGACGCCTTACCCAATGAATCACCGATCGCATCGTGATCCGCTCTGCACCGCGCCTGCACCGTGTCAGGCTGGCGGAGCCAAGCTGGGTTGAATTGGCCCGTTTGCGGGCCAAGAAGGGGGCGGCGCTAGGCCCCCTTCAAAAGTTTTTCGGAACGAAAAACATATCTTGCTATCCACAGCGATACGCTTAGCAAAAATAATTATGAATTACCAGAATGAATTCAAGTGAAATGAGCGTTTTAAATTCACGCGAGGAGGAGGTTACGCATTTATACGATGAGGCAATGAAACGGCGCAATATTTATGAGAAATAGGAATATGAAATCGCAGAATAGGAGTTTTGGTGCGCGATGCGCAATCGTGCGTAGCAGTAGCGGAACAGGCGGACGGTCAGATGACTTGGGTCGTTACATCCTGCGCACCATGCAGAACGCGCGCAATGACGACGCCTGAGCCGGCCTGTCGGTAGTAGATGACATGCGATCCGGTCGGGAACTTGAGGCAGGCGGCATGTTCGATTGGAACGGGCAAGCCAAGGCCGGGGAACTCGGCAAGCAGTTGGAAGCGGGAGTAGAGGTCGCGCGTATAGCGCTCGGCCTGACGTTCGCCGAACATGTTGAAGGTGTAGGCGTAGATGTCAGCCAGATCGTCGGCGGCGCATTTCGATACGATGAAGTCAGCCACGATCCGGCGTGGCGGCGCGTCGACGGCCTTCGGCGATGATGTTGTCGATGCCCTGGCTGGATGGCTCGGCAGCGAAGCCTGCTTGAATGGCAGCGGTCAGCCGGTGCCGTTTCTCATCGGCGGGCAGGGCATTCCACCGCCGAATCTCGGATTCGGTCGGCGCGGCCGTCGGCCTGATATCATCAATGATCTTCTGAGCGCTCATATCTTCAGTCTACCAAATTTAAGCTGCGAATGCCATTGCGCAGTTGCCGTCAGTAATACGCACGAAGCCCGCCGATGAGTGGCGGGCTTCGCGTACGATTAGTATGCGTCCGGCAGTGTTGCGTCCAAGAGCGCAATGATGTCGGCGGGCAGGTAGTCCCTCGGATTGTCATAACCGAGGACATAGGGGCTGCCGGCTGTTGGTAGCAACTCGCAACCATCCTTGCGGATCGAGCGAATGATAGTGTTATGCAGTCCCCATTCGACGGTCTCGACCTGATAACCCGCCTCGGTGAGAACATCGCAGACCTGGTTGGTCTCTATTTGGCCGTCGCCGTCGTTGAAACCGAATTTGTCGAAGGCTTCCGACCAGTTCCAGGCGAGGCGTCCACCGCAGCACATGCAATCTTCTATTGGCATGATGCACCTCCGTCGACGTAAGGCGCCGTTGCCAGCCAATGGAACGTTGTCGGGACGTCGGGTTGTTGCTGCCAAACCAGCCAGCAATAGCGATGCCGGTAGGTGTATTTGGTGGCGAGTGAGGGATCGCCGTTAGGATAACAGACGCAATCATCGAGAGCGTAGATCCGCGCGGGCGGCCTCGCGATAAAGCTCTGATGCCGAGACGGATGACACAGGCTCGCCAGGTTCAACAGCATGGCGACTTTTCCGCCGGTCTGTGCCGTCAGCAGCAGCGCTTGCCGGATGAAGCGGTCAGCAAGACCGTTGCCGTAGGGCGGATTGGTCACAATGTGTTTCGCCAACGGCTTTTCGGCCTTGAGAAAGTCGCGGCCACCTTCGCCGAAGCCGTACTCGGCGAGATCGGTGCTGACGACCCGATATCCGGCGCGTTCGCATTCGCGGCTGATGGCGCCTTGGCCGCATGCCGGCTCCCAGACATCGCCGTCGAATGTCTCGGCTGCGAGAAAGGCCCGTGTGGCCTCGGGCGGCGTCGGATAATACTCGAACGGTGCCCGGTGGGGCGAGAGCCGTCGGCTCCGCATATGCGCGGAGCCTCGGGCGTTCGTTGAAAGCGTGATGTCGGGGATCATGCGTAGCCTCCTTTCTCGACCGGATCGAGAAACAGGACGCCATTGGTGAAGTCCTGGGGCACGATATCGAGTTTGACGATTGCACCTTTGGAGGCTTCGCGGCGCGGCCAGACTGCGCCGATTTCGACGGCTCGACCGAGTTTGTCCTTTCCGTCTTCCTTGGTACCGATGACGGGACAGAACTTTGCCCGGTAGAGCGGTTGGTTTTTTGATTTACTCATGGATTTGCTCCTTTTGTTGTTGGGCTGCTGCATTGCAGCCATGGCCATCTCCCAGCACGGCGCCAGGCGTTGAGCGGAACCGCGAACTTGTTCGCGGCGGCCGAGCAAAGCTCGAGTCCGTCCCTTCAGGGATTAAGCGAAACGCGCGTCGTGCGATGGTCCATGTCAAAGCTGCAAATGGAGCTGCCTGACCAAAAGGCGGTAAGTGCGTAATCCTGAGAAAACTAATGCGATTGCGGAATGGCTGGGCCGCTTTCGATACTGCGGACGGAAGCAATAGCGCTGACTGCCAGACGACGTTCGGGCGGTTGGCCGATAACCGTTCGGAGCAAAAAGCCATGTCAAATCGAGATCTGTTCGACGGCATCCCACGCGGGGTCATTGAAGCCGGTGGCGAGGCGCGTACGCTCGAACAGCAATCCATGCCAAGCGCGGGCTTTATGCGCACGGCGGCTGTTCGTGGCTCGCAGCAACTGGCCTACGATCCATCCAAGCTGTTCCTGGGCGTCATCGATGGCGTTACCAAAGCCGGTCAGAAGGCCGGGCAAGTCCAAGTCATGGGCGGTCATGCTATTGGCTTTGGTGACGACACGCATGCGACGACGATTGCAGGCAACCGCTCGGGCAAAGGCCGTTCATCGATCATCCCGACGCTGATCCACTATGAGGGCAGCACGCTCAACACAGACGTGAAAGGGGAGCTGGCGACGATTACGGCGGCACGCCGGGCGGCAATCGGGCACGCCGTGTTCTGTGCCGATCCCTTCGACATCGTCAGTGGCCCTGCAAGGCAGTTTCGCGCGCGCTTCAATTTCATGAGCATCCTCAAGGCCGGCTCTTCGACAATGATCGAGGATGCCGGCTTGATTGCTGACGCGATCGTCGTGGTCGGCAATGCCCAGGACCCGCATTGGGACGAATCGGCCCGCGGCTTTATTGAGGGCGTCACTCTGTTCGTTGCCACCGATCAGCTGTTCGAAGGTCGGCGCAATCTGGCCACAGTGCGCGATCTGATTGCCGGGCAGGCGGAAGCCGAAGACGAAACCGGCATGGATGTGCTGGCCGCACAAATGCGGGCCAACAACGCCGCCGATCCGGACGTACGTCAGGCGGTGATCGATGCGGCGGAGGATTTCTTCTCAAAGCCGGATGAGGAGCGCGGCTCGGTGTTGTCGAATACCCGGCGCCATCTTCGGTTTCTGAGCTATCCGCAAATCCGCGAGAATGTATCGGGGCATGACTTCGATTTGGCTGATCTTAAGACCGGCATCGATGGCCGCCCCGTGTCAATCTACTTGTGCCTGCCTGCGATGCGCATGGGCACCTGCAATCGGTGGCTTCGCCTGTTCGTCAACCTGGCGCTTGCCCAGATGGAACAGGTCCAGATCAAGACCGATCCGCCGGTACTGTTCTGTCTTGATGAGTTCCCGGTGCTTGGGCACATGCAGGCTCTTGAAAATGCCGCCGGCCAGATTGCGGGCTTCGGCGTGCGCCTGTGGACGATCATTCAGGACATCGGGCAACTCAAGGCGCTCTACAAGGACCGATGGCAGACCTTCCTCGGCAACTCGGGCCTCATTCAGATTTTTGGTTTGAATGACCTTGAGTCGCTCGAATGGGTCTCGAAGCGCCTCGGCACGACGAGCCTCATCGTGCGCAACAAGTCCGAAGTATCGGATCGCGACGCGACAAGTTCGGGTCGGGCGGGCGCCAGCTGGTCATTGCAGACCCAACCCCTGATGACGGTGGACGAGATCGCTCGCTTGTTTGGCCGGTTCGATCCGCTCGGACGGCAATTGCTGATATTTTCGAGCTTTGATCCGGTGATCGCGCAACGAGTGAACTACGACAGTCACGAATTCTTCGAAGGACGGTTCGATGCGCCTGCTTTCTGATATTAGCGTTGCCCGACCGTCCAGCCGCAAAAGCGCTGTCACCATTACGTTCCGCACGCCGGAACTGGCCAAGGCGCTGCGCGGGACGAGCAAAGCTGTCCACTTGTTCGGATGGGGGATCGGCACAACAGCACTCGCGGCCTTCGCCTGGAGTGGCGGTCTGGGCCTGACGGCCCATGCAGTCGTCAAATTCTGCCTGCTTGATGCTGCCCTGTTCTGGTTGACGCATTCGGCCAGCCGTTCTTGGCAGAACCGCAACCGTACGAAGATTGATCAGCTGGTCGTGATGCTCGATGAGAAGGGCGTCACGGTCCGCGCTAGAGAAGGTGTAACTCAACTGCGGCGCGGCATGGATGAACTGCGCTTCTCGTCGAGGCCGGATCATCGCGGAAAGTATGAAGAGCGCGATGAGCGCCGCGTGCAGCATCCGGTTGGGTACGAATATCGCGATGCCTGGGAGATCTGGGGTGAGGCTGGCCTGGATGTCCAGCTTCTCGCCACAGTGTCTGACGAGCGGGATGCCCGCGCCATCGTGCGCCATCTCACGGAGGAGAACCTGTTCGTCACCCGTGGCGAAAGCCGCAGCGACACCATTCCATCACGAGCGGAACCGGCCTGATGCAACAACATGCACCTTCCAGCAATATGCTGATGTTTCAGGCGGTTCTGTTCTGGGTTTTGGCCTGGTGGCTGATCGACCTCGTTGAGAGCGAGCCTATCGGCACCGCGATCTCTGTTGTGTTGGCTTTTGCCGGTCTGAGCTTCGCCATCGGTAGTGTGACGTCAGGCGTGCATCAGTCGTCACCTTGGCCGTCAACGGCAGGTTGGGTCATATGGTGTCTCCGGCCACGCAAATGGATGATCGCCTGGGCTTGCCTGATTGGTCTGGTGCTGATGTTCGGGCAGCCGATGTTCTTATGGAACTACGGCGGCGGGCAATGCCAGTACATCGACTGGTGGCTCAAACCAAATTTGCGCCCGGCTCAGGGAGACGGGAGCTTCCAAGGTTGTCGCTTCCTGTGGAGCAAGTGAAAAGCCCGCCGCGCTAGGGATCGCGATCGCGCGGCTTAAACGGGATGACCGAACCGTCTGAAGTGCCTCGCTCAAAGCCTTCATCGAGCAAGGCGCGCATCTCATCTGCAAAGCAAGCATCCATGACGAGTTCAAAAAGGCGGTGGTCTGCAATGTAGTCCAGCATGTCCGCTGGGGCGCGCCTGAAATTGTCTTTCAAGGCCAAGTCGGCTTCGGGATGTTGGACGATTGCCTGAACGATCTCGAAATTGCAGCGGAATATTGCTATGTGTAATGGCGTCAATCCTGCATATGGATCGCGTATGTTCAGCTGCTGCGGATCGGTTTTGATGATTGCGATGGCCTTTTGGGTCTCATCATTGTAGGCGGCGCGGAGCAAGCCGTAGATCTTCGGGTCGGCGCCGCGCCCCTGGAAGAAATTGATGATTTTCTGATGTTGAAGCTGTGGAGCTAGGGCCATGTCGACGCTCCAATGTAGAGCGGGCTTTCAACGATCTTTCTCACTTCGTCCTTATTCTCCAACTCGGGCAGTACGAAGTGCAGCTGTAGATCGTCAAGGAAATCGTCGGGCTTCTTGAGGTACACGCGATCCCGCATGAATACGGCGCCTGCGCGATTGCGCATGAATGCGAGGGGCGAATCGGCGATCTGCACTGGCCCCTTCAAATGGAATTCACTTTCCAGACTGAGGCAGTGCTCGGCCTTGAGGTGCTCTATCTCATCATCGGGCAGTTCAGACCATTCGCGTTTGATTTCGCTCGCATTGTCGCTGAGGAAGAACGTTAGGCCGCGCGGCGCTTCATGCTCGTTGGTCGACTTCGGCGCAATCAGGATCGCGTGTGTCTTCGGTAAGCGGGTAAGGCACTCTCTCAACTGTACATAGATCATATTTGCGCAGGCGACCGCGAAACCCTCATAGATCGTGCGCAGATCCAGGACGCCAATGCTTGAAGGGAACAGGGCCGACATGGGAAATTCTGCTGCGTAGAAGTATGCCTCGCCCGTTTTATGCAAGATCAGGAATGTGCGTTCTTGTGCATATTGAGCAAAGTTCTGCGAGCGATTTGCCTTGGCTTGGTCATCCCACGTTTCAGACGTCGCGAAGTACCGGCGCACTGTGGGCAGCGGCATAAAGGTATTCTTGTCGCTCGGCGACGCACACAAGTAAGTGCCCTCGAAAGCCTGGAAAACTTGCTCGTCTAAAGCGTCCAAGTCGTCATCTTTCGGCACGTAAAAGTAATAGTCTCGGCAGGATCGCGCCGCCTCATCAAAGTTCGACAATGGCACTAGTCGCTGGCGGATTTTGCTGTCGTGTCTTTCTTCTAACCATTCGACGATGATTTCGATGTTGGCGTCAGACAATGTGCCGTCACGCAAGCGATAGAAATTCAGTCTCTGGAAGTTAACGCCACGATCGAGTGTTATCCTATCGGCCAGCACCGACCAATTCAGATCCTTTTGATCTCGAACCATGCCGGTCAAGATCCGGAACAGCTTTTGGCGCGCATAGGCTGTAAAGGCGCGAGTCTCTTGGTCCTGCATGCTTCTTGATACACCGGTGATACACTTATCCCTCTCTGATCGTCCTACCACGGCTCGGAGGCACGCAAAACTGCTTGGAAATGCTACGGCTCACTTCCTGGCGGAAGCGTCCTCAGAATCTGGAGGACATCATGAAACACGATCGCGAATCGCACCGCGAAAACGGTGCATCAAATCAACCGGTAGGGCCGGGCGACGGGCCACCACGCCTGGCACCGGCCAAATTACCCTCGACTTTCACGCTCATCGTACTGGCCGTCACAATGCTCGGCGCCGGCAACTTCTGCCTTGCTGCGTTCGGCTTTATTCAGCAACGTGATGCGAATGGCTACATCAAGATCGCAGTGATTTCGCTCGCGGCGTTCGTTGTCGCCTTCGCTGTCAACAAGTTCGCGACAGAGGAGGGCGCTCCTCAGGCTGCCAAAGGCTATTTGACGAGCGCCGCTATTAGCCTGACCGCTCTCCTATTCGTTGGCTTTTCTTTGTTTGCGGCCACCTATGCCGGCCAGACAATCAGACCGGCTCAAGCGCTGCGCGATGGGGCACATGGGCCTGTTCTGCAACGCTACACGGCAGATCGCATCCGCGCGTCCCGTTCGGGCAGTGTAGCGGATGGCGCTGTTCGTGGCGCGCTTGAGACCTTGATCTCGAAGCGCGATTGCGAGGTCCAGAGCGGCTGCATCAGCCTTCGCCAAGCCGGCCCAGGCCCTGTCACACGCGCAATGGAGCCGCTGATCGACCGTGCGAAAAAGGCGATCGATAGTCGCGGCGCCCAGAACACTGATCGCCAGGCGATCGTCACTCGGGTGAACCAGCTTCTAGAGCAATATCGACTGATCGCCTCTCAGACCGAGCGGGATGTCTACGAACGTCGCCGTATCCTGGAAGGACTGCATGGCAAGATCGAACAGCGTCTCAATGAACTGGACGCGGTCGAACCAATTGCGGTCGTCAAGGCATACGCAGCAGAATTGCGTCGCGGTGTTTCTATTGCCGGGCGTCCAGGCGCAACGGCCAGACTGAACGCCATTCTCACCGGCCTGGCCGACAATATGGCCGACGCACTCGACGGTGCAGGCTACAAGGCGAAAGGTATGCCCGACTTCCCAGGTCGCGTGGGCGTTTCGGACACGTTCGCCTACATCGGGAAGTTCCTTCCGATTGCCGGCGTCATCTTTGTGATTGAAGCGTTACTCCCGCTGCTTCTCTGGACGTTCGCCTATAACCGCGCGCGTTGGGACATCTTCCTCGCGGAGCAACTCACCGCAGCAAAGTCTTCAAACGTCGACGTCACTGCTTCTTCGCGGCCGTCCACAGACAAGTTGAATGATGCCGGTCGTTCGGCGCCACCGGTCAGTGGCGATCCGATCGACGGACCTCATGGATGGTCAGGCCGGTCACGCTTTAACGCACGCAAGCTCAAGGACGACGAAGGAGGTGAGGCATGATTGGCGGTCTCAACGATCTTATTCCGAAGTCAGTCGCACCGGCCTTGGTTGGCTATCTGGCGCTTTGTTACTTGCTCGGCGATGTTTTCGCCGGGCGGATGGCCGACCGTATTCACGTGCCGGCGTGCGTCGTGGGACTTCAGGCCAAAGCCGCACAGGCGAACTACGGCGTCTACGCAAAAGAGGAAGTCGCCCGCGAACTGCTGCGGGAGATGTTCAATGGCATGCCTGGACTGCGGCAGCTGCCCGGCGCCCGAGCGATCGAGCGCCTGTCGCAAAGACCCCATCAAGTTCGAGGGGCCTCCAATGCTACTGAACGGTGTCAATGCTTGGCCGTCGAAGCCCGACGCGAAACCAGGTTCGACCACATGATTTGGGTGGCCACGTTGAGGTTTCATCAGCCGACCGGCATTCGCAATTTTCAGGGTGTGATGACCCGGATCGATAGCAGCCGTGCTTGCGGAAAGGGGATGTAAAGATGACCGCTTCTAGAGAAATCCTTTGGCGCTTCGGGGCGAGTATGGTCACGGACAAGACGGTGCAGACCCGTTTCGCAACCGTGTCACTGAGTGACGTTGACCGAGCAATGGTAAGCTTTCCGTTGCTTGCTGGTGCCGCCCCTCTTGCCTGCGCTTGCACGGCACTTTCATTCCGGTTCCGCGACGTGCTCACGACAGGCGAGTTTCTGAGCCTGATTGGATTCGGATGGCTTGGATTGATCGTCGCGCTGCTCGTGGCCCAGCTGACGCTTTTTAGCTACAGCATCAAAGGACACGTGATCACGTTGCCGGTCTGGCGCGCGCTGCCCATGCGTCGTGCCGTTGATGTCGTTCTGGCCGAAAGAGAGCGCCGCACATCCTCGACGGTGGGGACAATGCCATGACCCACTGGAAACGTCATTGGGCGCAATCACAAGCTCGACCATCAAGCTCCGCAACCCTTCAGCGAATACGTGAGGCAACCACCATGGATCAGAAACGCAATCATCGATCGGGCGGGACAGACGCACCTGAAGACACGACACGGTCACGGCAGGAAACTGAGCACTCGTTTCTCACTACGGGTGAAGCTGCCTACTTCCTACGCTTGTCGCCTAGAACTCTGGAGCGGTTCCGCGTGGAGGGTTCGGGTCCTCGATACACTAAGGCTGGCCCAGGGATACGCGCCCGAGTGCTTTACCGACGGTCGGACTTGGAGGCATGGCTATCTTCGTATGAGCACATAAGCACATCAAACTACAATCATCGCGACTAGTGAGAAGGCACGACAATCACAAAAAAAAGAGAACCCGAGCGCTCCGATAACCGCAAGCTCCGGCGCGTGACCACATTGATTTAGCGCTCTTTACTAGGAAGTCAGAGACCGAATGGCGCGCATTGCGCGAGAAAGCCCGGTCTCTGACCCCTCACAAAAACCAGACCTAAGCTGGTTCATCTCGCCCCCCCCTTCGGCGGAACCAACGAGAATAGCAAACTGCAGTCCAGCTCGCTCGGCAGCCTCGACGTCGCTAACTTTATCTCCAATCATAAATGATTTTGATAGATCCACCCGATACCTCTTTTTCGCCACAAAAAACATACCAGGATTTGGCTTTCTATAATATCCGTGACTTGGATTATTAGTTCCATTGTCAATATAAGAGCAAGATATTATGACGCTTATAACAACGTCAATATCGACCAGCTGCTCAATGAGGCGTCGATTAAAGTCAGAAACATTCTGCCAACCAAAATAACCACGACCAACCCCCGATTGGTTCGATACTACAACTATTGGGACGCCCCGCATGGTCGCCAATTGGAGGAGCTCGATGATCGATGATATAAACCGTATGCACTCTGGATCAACTGGATAGCCTGTATCCTCGATAATTGTGCCGTCTCGATCCACGAATAGCGCGCCCGAATCACGCTTAGGAAGCTGGTCCGCAACCTCGTTAATTAAGACAAAGGGGCGAACAAGGTGATTATTGATTAGCAATAGACTCTCAGTCCTTCGACTTTTTCTTGTTTGGTCGTGAACGCATTCTGATCTGAGTGCAAAGGTAGTGATAGTAAATTCGGTGCACCTCCTGAACATACATCGTATCAGAGCCACACACAGACAGCACCACATCCCCCAACCTCGCCAAGGTTGTATCTTGGTCGCCGACAAATACTATAACACTCATCCCCATACTCCTCGCCTCGGCGCAACCCATAATCACGTTTCTGGATTCACCGCTAGTCGATAACCCAATAGCAATACCCGTGGGCTCACCTAGGATTTTCACTTGCGAGGAAAAAACATCGTCGAAAGTGTGATCATTCGAAATGGCGGTGATGGTGCTTGTGTTCGAAGTTAAACAGATCGCCCTTGGAAACGGGCTGGTCGCGCGGCCGAATAAAAGATCAGTTGCAAGGTGCTCTGCGTCCAGAGCGGAACCCCCGTTCCCAAAAATGAGAATCGGTTTCTTTTCCAAGGTGGCCTGCCAGCAAAGTTGCGTCGCGGCCCGCATTTGCTGGTCAACTGATACATCAATCCTAGAAAGCGCTTCTGAAAAGCGCTTCAGATGGCTTATCAATCCATGCTTATCCATTGGTATCTCGGGTTTTGATTTGCTCAACAATCATCGAGGTGCTCCTTCCTTCAAGCAGGTCTGCGAGAAATAATTTGCCACCATAACTTTGGACGAACTGCGCACCAACAACCTCTTCCGGCCGGTAGTCTGCGCCTTTCACCAGCAAATCAGGCTTCAAATGCTCGATCAGTGAGATTGGCGTGTCGGCATCGAACGAGATAACCGCGTCGACATCCTTTAGCGCGCTTAGCAATTCCGCCCTTTCCTTTAGGTCGTTGATTGGTCTGGTGCTCCCCTTAAGGCGACGAACAGACTCGTCGGTATTGACTGCTACGATCAATTTATCGCACCTAGCACGAGCTTGTTGGAAGAGCTGAATGTGCCCCGAATGAAGAATGTCGAAACAGCCATTTGTGAAGCCGACAGTGTAACCACATGCGGTCCACGCTTTCCTGATTACAGTAATATCAAATGTACTGATCAAGGTAGGCAACGGTTGGGTTTGACACAAGACCTTAGATGTTAGCGCCTTAATGGTCACAGGGCTGGTTCCACGTTCACTAACCGCTTTTGACGCGGCCAAATTAGCGAGTTTAGCCGAGTCAAACAAATCAAGGCCGGAAGCTAAGGACATTCCCAAGCAAGCCAAGACAGTGTCTCCAGCACCTGTGACATCAAAGACCGCAACACTTTCAGCTGGGATATGCTCGCGGCTCCGGTCAAATGTTACGCACATGCCACGACTCCCTAAGGTCGCAATGCCACCGGCGATATGGTGGTCCCTGCATATGGCTTGAAGGCTCGAGAACACGCTATCAAAGGCAACACCGCTATGGTCCGCCAAAGAATCGCTGTTTGAAAGGTGGTAAAGTTCGTTCAGATTCGGTTTTATGAGGCTAGCGCCAGCATAGTTGGCTAGATTGCTCGTTTTAGGGTCTACGAGAACTGGAATTTCATTCTCGTTCGCGACACGAATTATGTGTCTAAGCAAACGACTAGTCAGAAAGCCCTTGCCATAATCAGATAGCAATACTGCGTCGAATTCTGCTATGTGATCATCTAATCGCGACAGAATGGACGTCTCCTCATCCTCGCTAAGGGGGACAGACGTTTCATGATCTGCCCGAAAGATTTGGGAAGTCTCCGTTACGTATCGACATTTTTTGGTAGTCGAGTATCCGTGGCGACTTACTGTCATGCCTTGACAGTCAATCTGATGCTCAGTCGCCAAGCTCGAAAACTTTCGCCCTGCCTCATCACTACCAATACGGCCATATAGAGACGCTCGTCCGCCGAGAAAACGAATATTGTTCGCTACATTAGCGGCTCCTCCAAGTGAATAGTAAGTGTTACGTGGCAAAAAGATTGGTACGGGTGCTTCGGGTGATATTCTTGTCACGCTGCCGACGATATACTCGTCCAGCATAACGTCGCCTAGGACGAGGAGGTGGCGATCCTCAAAGTCAGCAATTGCTTTGAGAAAACGCATTTCCGACGCGTGGGTGTGCCGCATGCTCATGCCCTCCCGCTCCGCCTTCCACTTCTCAACCGTTCCCATTGAACGCCAGCGACCAGGATGGTAGCATCCATCACGCGAACCTTCATGAAAGATGTGTGCTGTGACCGAGACCAACCCACCGATCGTGAATTTTGCTCTTGTGCCCGAGCTAGATTTCCGCGCCAAACTTGATGCTTACGAACAACAATTGCAACGAGAACTTGGCTCCGCGTTTGCTGTGTTTACCAAGCGGTTCCCGCACGTCACTGTGTGCCAATGCACATTGGAGAGCCAGGACGCGACTTCAGCTTGGTCCGAACTCACGAGGAGCCCGATTCAAGTAGAACTTGATTTTGCGGGCTTGACGGGGCTCCCATCGAGCGATGGATCAACTTGGATCGAGATATCGGTACTTACATCACGGTCACTTCTGAATCTCCAAGAGAGGATCGCGGGCCTCATCGGTCCACATAACGTGAAAAACGATATTGGCGACCGCTACCGGCCTCACATCACTTTAGGAAAACTCGCTACTCAGACAATACCGAACTTATCTCTGCCATATGATTTGCTACGGGCAAAGAAAGTGAAGACACAACTAAAAATCGGTCAAGGCATCCACTTTGAAGATGTTATCGCGGAATAGTTGGATAGCATGGAACCGCCCGTCTTAAGTTGGCTTGAAGCCAGAAAGCGCTATCGGATAATAGTGTATTCCCTTGGCCTCTTCTCCCTTGCCGTTATAATATTCTTGTTTTCTTATCAGGCCGTGCTCACCGCTAAGAAACAGGTGCTTGTTTCGGCGGCCTTTGATGGACCATTTTTCGAGACATGCAAGCTAGTATTTGGCGCCATTTTTGGAGGAGCCTTAGTCGGCGCCATTTTCGACGGCTTCCAATCGAAGGTTCTAAACTCGGAAAATCATTTCATATCCACGATGGCTCGGGAAGGGATTCAAGACGTATTTTCCAGCGACCGTGACCCTAAGTTGATTGAATGGTTATCAAGTCGGATCGATTCTGCAAGCACGGACATGACTTTCGTTGGCTTAGGCCTTGGGTTTCTTGTACATAATAGAGAGTTGTTGGAGAGCATTGCCAACCGTATAAGTAGTAGAAAAAACTTGAAAGTAACATTCGTTATGGGAGCGTCCGACAGCGCGGGCGTTACCAGCAGAGCGAGAGAGGAGCACGAATGGCACAAAGGCGAAGACCTCGCTTATGATGGCTCATGGGTGGACCGGTATCCCGCCGAAATATCGACCACAATCCGCCAAAACCTCACTAAAACTGAACTGAGACGAGTGAAATTTTTACTTGCGAAGAGCTTGCCGACAATTTCGATTGTAAAGATCGACGATGATATCATCTATTATTCATATGGGCCTCCGTCTATTCGTGGATCGCAGTCTCCCTGGCTGTTATTGAGGATTAAAGAGTCAAAGGGCTATTTACCCAGATTCTTGCTTCGTTCGTTGGAGTATTATGCTGATCCAAACGCAACTAAGGAATACGGGTTCGAATAGTATGCCGTCGTGTACACGTTTGAAACCGCTTGAGCAGGGGGCGGTGTTTGGCGTCTTCAATCCCGCAAGAGAAATCACGGACGAGCGGGCAAAGTTTGTGAGGGCGGGCGCATGCCGTCTTCGCAGTTGGGGATTCGGTGTTGATCCCGACTTCAATGGGAAATTGGAAGACTGGAAAACATTAGCGCCTGCAGAGTATCGAGCAAATGAATTCAATGCTCTTATTCTCGACGGTAAAATGGACGCAGTGATTGCAGCGTGGGCGGGGAGCAGGACCCACGAGATCGTGAGGTTGGTGAATTACGATAATGTTCGCGCCGCAGGCAAGCCTATCTTTGGCTATGGGGATAACTGTGTATTGTTAAATCAAATATCTCTAAGCACTGGTTGCTGCACATTTTACGGACCGAACTATCTCGGTAAGCTCAATCTTATCAGCGATGGGAAGCGACCGCTCGACAATATTTGCTCACTGAGCCAAATCTTTTTCAGCCGAGATGTGGAGGATATAGTAGGCGGAACTGCATATGGCAGACTAGTGGGCGGAAGCTTGCGTTCATTCCTTAGCCATTTCTCAGCTGCACATACGCTGGGAGCGGACCAGTCGCCGCTCATCTTGTTCTTTGAGACTTCGTCGCTTGACCTGTTGGGTTTGAAACGGGCTCTACAGACATCTCTTCGCAGAACTTTAGGTGATTCTTTGAGGGGCATCTTGATCGGCAGGTGCCGGAACATCGCTCGTGGTGAGCTTACACAGTGTATGCGTAACCTATTCGGGTGCGGGCTTCCAATACTGAAGTGTAATGACTTTGGACACAGCGAAAGTTCCAATCCTGTGCTGCCGATTGGCGCGAATGTGGTGCTAGATACAGCGAACGCATCAATGCGAGTTGAGAGTGAGATCTTCGGTCATGAAGGCAGATGAGCTTCTAGATTTTCTTGGCGCAGGGTACAGTCACTCAAAGGTAGCAGGCGCCGGGCTCTCTCTATGGCTCGGCCTTGAGAATACTCTCAATGATGGTACGCCTAGCGGATTTTTAGCTTCACTACCAGATCCATACAATGCAGGTACTCGCCATAGCGGTTTTCAGCTGCCGTTGTCCGCGTTGGAAGCGGATTGCGTTGTGTGCGTGGGCTCCATACCTTCACCACTAGCAAGCCCAGACCATATCCTCTTTCCGTTCCACCCATTGTTAGCACATGCGGGTGCGAATTCTCAAACTTCCGCTCGCCGCGAGAGGGGCCGCGAGGTTTTGGCGATACCTACGGCATCGCTCCGAACAGTTTATGTTCCATCTCTCGGCGTTCTCTTGAAGCTCCACTTACCAAGTCGAATTGGGCGTTATAGTCGCGACTTAGCGATGTTTAAATGGCTATCTGCAATCGAGAATAGCCGTGAGCTGGAAATGCATCAGCATTCATTCGCTAACCGCTTCGAAATCCTACCAGAAAGCCGTGGTTTTTTCTTACCTCAAAGTGGCTATGGGCCACATGGTGTGATAATCCGGCAGATCCCCCGAGAGTTGCACGCAGCTGACCAGAACTTTGCTCTTATTCCAGCGTTTTCCCTCTTTGCTTCGCGAGGAGACGCCATCGCGCTTGTTTCAGTTATTGCAAATAGGAATGCTCTTGACGAAACGACGTTCTTCAACAAGTTCATCGCTCCGCTCATTGAGGCGTTTTTTGCGTGTTCTCTCGAACTTGGTCTCATACCGGAAATGAATGCTCAAAATGTTCTCTACGGATTCAATGGAAATGGCGAAATAAAGATTTATCTCAGGGATGCTGGCGATTTTTTTAAAGATCTGACGCAACGGAAGCGCCACAAACTCCACACATCCTTCTGTTCATATAAAACGATAGAACGAGGCGTCTCGAAAGATTTCTTTGAGAGGCGGAGCTTTGCGTTTGACTTCAAATTGGGTGAGTACATAATCAGCCCGCTCATCGAAAGGGTTTCAATGGAAACGAATCTCGATAGCTCGATAATAGTTTCTACTATAAAAGATTACGTGCGTGCGCGCGTCGATACTGAGAATTACTTCGGCAGCAATAACATGTGGTATCGGTATGAGAATATTTTGGGCGCCAGTCGCTCCGACTATGTTGTACAGTACGAACCGAAGTTCCGCTAAGTCTCTCGCTGCGTAGTCTTGTGATGCGTCATCGTGAAGTCGCAAAACGATGACGACCATTCCAGCTGAACACAGTCTATGCCGAAATTTCGAGCGCCTTGAACGTCCGTTCTTACGTCGTCTCCAAGAGCTAAGATTTCGGATTTGTGCACATGCCGAAAATGGTGTGAAATCAATGAGATCGCCTCAGTATAGATGGCGCTGCAGGGTTTTCCTGTGAAGATTACCTTACCCCCCATGTCGCGATAAAGTTCTGCTATTGTGCCAGCGCATGGGCGTCTTTCACTCCCTTTAGGCGCGGAATAATCGGGATTGCTGCACAGCATCGTCAGATTTAAAGACCGACACTTGCTGAGCATTGAATGGTAATCGCTCGGGGTTTCAGTCGTGTCGTTATACAAGCCGCTGCATAGTATAATTTGCGCCTCCTCTGGGCGAACCGTTTTTCGGCTGTCGCAAGACAGTATTCGCTCATTACTGGTTGGTCCGATATGGAAGATCTGTCGTATCTTATTGTTGGCCAAGTATTTATGCGCCATTTGACCGGAAGTAATCACGTGCGAGAGGATTGCTTCTGGTATTCCTTGGTTTCGTAGACGCCTTTTCAGTTCGACGGTAAGCTTTGGGGAGTTTGAGATCACAACCAGACTTCTGCCTTCATTCAGGTGGTCTTGACAAAGGCGGACGATTTGGCTTATTGGCCGGATGCCGTCATAAAGGGTTCCCCATACATCACAAAGCAAGATGTCGTAACGTGCTCTGATATGATGGAGGTCGCGGAGCGGCGCGCGCTCTTGTTTCTGTTCTCTCATTTGGTCACCTGCGTAAATCAGTTTTGAGAGGCATAGCTGTTGACAAAGATTTCCGAGCGCTGTCGGTGATTGTTTTATTCGTCGCAAGCGGAGTTTGGCCAATGTAGAATATCTGAGAGTTGCGCTCCAGACCATTCGAAGGTTTAGTGGGTAGCTGAGGACCAGCGTCCCCAAACGATTAAGTATGGCGCGGGGTCGGAGCGGAAGGGTGGGCAAGAGCGTTGGAAATTCTCTCACCGACATCATCATTCACCCTCTGCACTTGGTCTTGCACAAGGTGCGCGTAGCGCTGTGTCGTTTCGGGCTGTGTGTGGCCGAGCAATGCACCAATCATTTGCAGGGAGGCCCCGCCTTCCGCAGCAAACGAGGCGAAGGAATGGCGGAGGTCATGGAGACGAACATCGTCGATATCGACGTGCTTGCGGATGCGCCGCCAAGGCTTCTGTAAGTTGATCAGGTGGCCGCCTTCGACCTCGCCAACAATAACGTAAGGGTTGCCGTCGATACGGGGCAGATTGATGAGCAGGTCTTGCGCCGCATTGTTGAGAAAGATCGGCTTCTGACCGGTCTTGCTGTCCGGCAGGAAGATGATTGCGCGCTGAAGGTCAACAAAGCGCCACTCCAAGGTCAGGATCTCGGATAGCCTTGCGCCGGTCAGCAGTAGCAATCTGATCGCGGCAATGACATAGGGACTTTCGGAACCATCGGCTTCTAGGTGATCGAGAACGCTGCCGAGCTTTGCCACCTCTTCCTTCGCCAAGAACCTCTGCCGCTTGTTCTCCCGGTATTTTTGCACTAAGCGACAAGGGTTGGAGTTCTCCGGTCGCAGTCCCTTCATCTCCGCCCAGTTCATCATCTTGGAGAGCACACTCAGGGCGAAGTTGGCCTTGCGCGGCGTGCCCGCTAGCTTTGTGTGAAAGCTGACGACGTCGGCGCGCGACACCTCGCGAAGCTGGCGTCTGGCGAACTCCGGCAGGATCGCGTTCTTAAAAAGCCGCTGGTATTCCTCGCGCGTGCGGGGCTTAAGCCTCATGCCATGCTCGGCCATAAACCGCTCTGCCGCTTCCCGGACCGTCGGCGCTTTCCGGGTCGCCTCCTTGGCGGCAGCCGGATCGGTGCCGTTGATGATTTCGGAGAGGAGCCGCTTGGCTTCCTTGCGCGCCGTGGTCGGGGTCCAGGGCTCGCCGTGACGCCCGATCGTGATCCACCGCAGCCGGCCCTTGACGCGCGTGTGCAGAAAATCGATGGGACCACCTGAGCGTCGGCGGACACCGAAGCCCTTGAGGTCGGGGTCGGTTATGGTTTCATTGGGGCCGAGCTTGTTGACGCTTCGGATGGATACGCGTTCGATTGCTGACTTCGCCATGACGCTTCACTCACGTGTTCCGACGGGCTGGAATGGCCAACATATGGCGAACATGTTTGAGCAAAGCAAGGCGGATAATACTCAATAGATGCGTAGAAAAAGCGCGTAATTACAGTGTATTAGCGCAATGCCACGCATTACTGAGTGGCAAAAATAAAGACTACGAATCTGGGGGTCGGGAGTTCGAATCTTCCCCGGTGCGCCAAAAAATTCAATAAAATCAATAGGTTAAAAGATTAATTCGACAGCTGATCAATCTGCTCGACCGGGCGGCACGTGAGCGTGGTTACCCAGATCGCCTTGTCGTCGACAACGGCCCCGAACTTACCGGCCGCGCGCTCGATGCCTGGGCCGCCGACAATGGCGTCGAATTGTATTTCATCGATCCCGGCAAACCGACGCAGAACGCCTACATCGAGAGCTTCAACGGCCGGCTCAGAGAGGAGTGTCTGAACTTGCACTGGTTCTCATCTCTTGAGGAGGCACGCGCAATCATCGAGGAGTGGCGTGTCGATTACAACGAGCAGCGCCCGCACTCTTCGCTTGGTTATCAAACGCCGGCCGAGTTTGCTGCCGCCCGCCGCTCACTTCAGGCCCACCAGCAGGATGGCCCGCCATCCCTTGTCCCCGCCCTCGCTCGCCAGAATGGGCGAGCGAGCGAGGGCGGCTCCGGCGGGATGGCTACGACGCGACAGAAACTTGCTCACGCAGCATAAAAGGGGCAAGAACAGCTGGAACGGATTCTCGTTATCCGTGGCCCTGAGATTGGGGGCAGGTCAGTTCAATTAATGCTCGTAAGAGGGCATACATAAGCTCAACTCCTGTAGGTCGCAACGTGCGACAGCTGTCGTACGACGACATTTGGCGCGGCACGCATCAGCCGCTCCACAGACCTAATTTCTGATTTCGTAGGATAGAATGCGATCTTCACTTAGTGAGAGTACTGAACTCGACCGTCTGACACTTTTCATCAAGTCGCCATCGGAACGCTGTGTAATCGCTTCCCAGAGACGGGACCATGGGCGCTTTGTAGTTGAGAGTCAAACCAATTTATTCGGCGACGGGCTTTCACGCCGCAACACTCCAAATTCTTGACTTAGACCCATCGATCGCAACGGACGCGACCGACAACAGACCTTGCGGATTGCGGGACCATTGTCTTTGCGAAAGTCGGCAATTGTCTTGTGATCGGGTGCCAGCTGCCGTGTCAGCCACATCACCTCAACGTTGCGCCCTGCTTCGCGTTCGAGCCGACGGCTCGATTGCACCGCGTTGAGATATTCGTAGACGTAGAGCTTCAAGAGAGCTGGTGGATGATAAGCGGGCCGCCCAGTCGATTGCGGAACAACACCGGAAAAGCCAAGATCGGCGAGGTCAAGCGTGTCAACGAAAACATATACGACACGGACCGGATTATCTTCGTCAATCCAATCTTCGAGACACTCGAGAAACAGAGTCGCCTGATCCCGGTCTGCACCCTCAACGAACCGCTTCATCCGATCCCCCGTATCGAATCAATCGCGATCGATCGCAACGGCCATCACGTTTTCAAACAGCCAGGGTCAAAAGCACGCGTCGCCCGTTCTCAGTTGGGCTTGGCGAAGGAGGTCCGCTGTACCTCTGCTCGCGAACATGTTGACCAATTGCCATCGCGAAAATCATCGAGGTTCTGTCTGACGACAGCAATTTGATCATCACGTCGGTCATGTGCCTCGGCGATATCGCACTTGCTCAGGTCCGCTTATAGCGACGGCAAATTGTTGTGCGATGCGAGATTGAAATCTTCGCGACAGCCGGTTTGGGTCACCTGCCGCTAAACTCACATGGAGGATAGCACGGCCGCTTACCACCCCATACCTGCCTTGTGGTAAGAGCCCGAACTGCCGAGTCCAGCGATGCCAGCCGCGGACTATAGCACTCGCTCAACGATCAGGACCAAGAGACCGGCCAACACCGCAACGTTGATGCCGATGAGCATGTTGACCTTGGCGGTGAGGATGCCGTTATCGTGAGCCAAGAAGATAAAATCGCCTACGCATTTTTGTCAGACAACTTCAAGAAGTTGGGTCGATTGAAGTTCCTGAGGAAGGGTACGCCGTTACCTGCATGCGAGACACGGCGGTTCAATGCTGGTCTCGACAATGTGAGTGCCGGCGCGCGCGCCTGCGGAGAGTCTGACTTGCAGGCTTGGTTCGACGGCGATGCGCGGGTAAAGCTTGATGAAGAGATACTGGGTTTAGGACGATACGGTTACACGCTGACTGTTCTGAGCAGCGAAGATCTAGCGGATGATCCCGAATACGAAGACGATGACGAAGAAGATCTGGAGCGGAGTTGGACGCCGAAATTTGCGTATGGTCGGTAACGTTGCGTCTCCGATTGTTGTTGTCCAACCTACTACAGGGCAATTTGCTCTCCTCTGCGAACGTATCGGCGATTAGCCCCCGCAGAATCGAATGCTTTTTGGCAGCAATCAAGTGTAGTCCGACCACACCATCTGACCGACTTCGACCCACTGTAATGGGCTTTGGAATGTCGCTTTTATCTGCAAATTTTCGGTTGTCTACTTTCCTGCCTAGATTGGCAGGTCCCCATCGATAAGCCGACATATCGTGGGCCACATGATCGTGTGACCATGACAACACCTCCCTACAAATAGTCCGGCAACCGATATTGGCGAAATGTCCAGAGGGTGTGTGAGAACGTGCCGTCATTCGGCCGGCCATTCGAGTACTTCGGTGACGCGCAGCAATTTGGTGTTTTTCTTCTCAAATCTCTTTGCAACGGCCATTCACAGCCTTGAACTTACTGCCGTCGATAGCAACGCTGTCGCTGCCCAGCAGATTGATATCGCGGCACAGCGCAACAAACTGTCGGCATACATTGCGGATGGCAGGCCCGTTGTCTTTGCGGAAATCGGCGATCGTTTTGAAGTCTGGCTTCAGTGAACCGGTCAGCCAGACAAGTTCGACATTGCGACCGCACTCACGTTCCAGCCGACGCGAAGATTGGACCTGATTGAGGTAGCCATAGACGTAGATCTTGAGCATCGTCGCCGGATGATAACCGGGTCGGCCGGTGGCTTCTGGCACGACATCAAAGCCAAGTGCGCTCAAATCCAGTGCATCAACGAAGGCATCAATCGCGCGAGCCGGATTGTCATCGCTGACATAGTCATCCAGCCGTTCAGGAAACAGCGTCGCCTGGTTGCGATCAGAACCCTCGATGAACCGCTTCATGATCCGCCCCCGCAGAGAATCAATGGGACGACCCTATCACGTACGTTCGGCAGACTACGTTTTCACACGCCCTCTCCACAAACCGGACATCTAGCGCAACAGCTCAGAATCGACGACTTCCTTCCGATTCGTGTGCGCTGTTCACGGGAAGACGGTTTGATCGTCAGCTGAAAACCAACGCATCATGCCCTTCAATCCCAGGATGGTTCTGCACCCCTTGGCCGATGCGCTTGATCACTCTAGAAACGAACGGCGACGTCATGGAACGAAGCAATGCACTGTAATTGAGCTTGAACGTGATCTCCGAACCAACACCCAAATCGGTACTGCCAGCATCAATCATGAGATGGTCACTGCTTGCGGATACGATTCTTATTCCGGGCGGCGCAAGAAGACCGGCTGGATCCACGTCCTGATGACCAACGGCCAGGATCCCTTGCGAGATATCTCCTCGGCTCGCTGATATTCGTTCGTTGGCAAATGGGCTTTGTGCAAGTTCGCCCCACGGCATCGATGGTTTTGTTTTCGACTCTATCACTTCGGCCACGAGCACAATCGCATCAGTGTAAAGCCCTCGCAGGGCTCTACCACTCAGTGGGTCGCTGCCAAGTAATATCGCTTCGCCCAAACGCAGATCATTTATGCGGTTGGCATTTTCAATATTGAGTGCCCAGCTGAGGTTGCTCGAATTTCCACCTGACACGACGCCTAGGGATACAGACAAATTGGATTCAATTGCCGTGGCAAGCGCGGAGAGTTCCGTCATGTTTCTGACAGCTGGCACAACCCCGCTACGACAACCGAGATTGGTGCCAATCCCTTTGAGCACGATATTCGGGAAGCTCCGCACAATTGCCACCGATCTTTCGAGATCGCGCGGCATGATACCTTCGCGAAGATCGCCAAGCTCAACCATCAATACCACGCCGTGACGGCGATCGGCACGCTTTGCAGCCACCGAAAGCGCACCGATGATGTCAAGCTCAGTGTTCAAACTGACATTGGCTGCTGCAACGACACGATTCACCTGACTAAGCATGGGAGATCGAATGAGTACCATTTTAGCTACGATGCCAGCTCGCCGCATAGCTTCAATATTTTCAATTCGTGAATCACCGAGCGTCTCGATGCCGGCGCTAAGCATGGCGCGTGCAATCACCGGGCATCCAAGAAAAGCCTTCGTAATACCTGTCACGGCTATGCCCTTTCGGGCTAGACGCTGAACGAGCGTACGGGCGTTGTGCCTAATCTTATCCAGGTTTATCTCCAACCGTGGAGCGGTCATTGCGGCACAACGTTTAACTTCTCCCTAAGTTTAGGATATGCGGCGACCACCATTTCAATCAGTCGTTCTGGTGATCGGGATAGCGCGTCCGTGGCAGGTACATCGAGTGCCCCCTCATGAGCCGAGATTGCCGCGTCGACTTCGACGTCGGTCATGTTCTCATGATTGATCGTGACACCGATCACTTTGGTTTCAGAAAAGGCTTGGATCAGATTTATTTCGCTTTGGGCACTTGGCATAGGCATATCTTCGAAGTCACAGCGATGCGCTCTACCGGGTGCATGCTGCAGAATAACGCCGTCTGGTTGGCTGCCGCGCAGGATGAAAGCCGAAGTTGAAAATGCAGGATGACTAAGCGCGCCCTGACCCTCGATTATGATGACGTCGGGGTCTTGGCGTTCAAACGCCTCAACAATCACCGCCTCTAATTCACCTGCACAGAATTGCGATGGAATGGCATCGAGTGCAACGCCATATCGCGCACCTTGCAACAAGCCGGTCTGTCCGGTGCCAACCATGACCGCATTGACGCCTCGTTCGACAAGCAAGTTCGTCAGAATCGATGCTGTGGTACGCTTCCCGATCGCACAGTCGGTACCAAGTACGGCGATGCGGGGACAGGTGACTGCGCGGATGCGCCCGCTGAATGGACGTAAATCAGTTTTTGCTGGTGGCTTCCTGACATCATTGATCCGCACACCATTCGCCCTACTGGCTTCGGCGAATTCCGGATCATCGCTCAAGAATTCATGCAGGCCGCTGACGATATTGATGCCAATGCCAATGGCATCAAGCACCACAGTGCGTTCGTTCTCGGATAGCATACCGGTCGATGGCGCCATGCCGTAGATAAAAACATCGGGCATGTTTTCCACTTTGCAAATAGCGTCAGCCAGATCGAGACAAATCGGGATACCATTCGTCTTACCGTCAAGCACGAAGCCAGCATCAAGGCCTGCCTTCTCGCTATCGATGATTGCCAGGATTTCATACTTTTCTGAGTGTCTAACTAAACCGTTGGCGGTCTTGCCATCCAGGCGTCCGAAGTTCGATTCGCAATACACGATTGCGGTTGGCGACGCTGCCTCAGCGCTAGGCTGCCGGGGCTTTGGGGCTGCAAGTGATGTGGGTGGCGGCAGGGTTCGCACATTACTGCCGAGCGGCAGAGTCGCGACGCTGCTTTGCCTGAAGACCAACGATTGAGCATCCGAATGCACAGGTGCAGGCGATGCCGAGGCTCCCATCGGTTGCACATAGATCGCATGTCGCATCGGCGAAGACCTTTGTAACGTCCCATTTGTTGCTTGCGCGCCGTCAGGCAGGAGCTCATCAATTGTCGCTGATAGTCGGTCGGTAAATTGTTTCTGGCATCGCAGAAGTGTCGCCAGTTCGTGTTGAAAATCCTGCAAACATTGGCGCCGGTTCGCATCGATCTCCTGAGCCGTCCTCGCTCGACGAGCATCAAGATCTACTGGGTCATGTGTCATACATCAGGTCTTTTCTATTCTTGTGAATGCATCAGCCGATCTCAGCGCAACATCTTCCGTGGCGCGGCAATCAAGGCTCGACGCATTTTCCCTGCTTCTTCTCGAACGAGCGATCACATTCCCAGCGTGAACCGGAATAATCGAGGTGAGCATTTGCTGGCAGAACAACAGCGACGCAAGCATTTTTAGTTGCGGCAAATCCGCGATTGCACTTCCAGCCTCGTCCATACTCGATGTCCGCTAGATAACCGTTCTTCGGTACGGGTATCGCAACGCAACTGTCATTCTTTGCAGCGTAACCGCGATCGCATTTCCATTGGTGACCGTCGGTAGTGAGATAACCGTTAGTCGGTACTTTGACGGCAGCGCAAAAGTCGCCCTTCTTCTTAAAGCCGCGATTGCATTCCCAGCCCCTCCCGTAACTGTCGGCCGCTAGATAAGCATTCGCTGGCACCTTTAGAGCAACGCAGCCGTCATTGGCGATGACATAGCCGCGATCGCATTTCCATCGGTCGCCATCGGAATCAAGATAAGCGTGAACTGGAACTTTGATGGCAACACAGGCCTCGTTTTTCAGCCGGTATCCCCGTTTGCATTCCCAAAAACGACCGTAGGAACTTCTCACTCGATAAGCATTTGGAGGGATTTTGATTTTTATGCACTGGCCCTTTGACTCTTGAAAGCCACGGACGCACTCCCAGCCGTCTCCGTAGCTCTTTGCCTGCGCATGTTTTGGCATGGCAACTGTAGCCTCTTTGGCAATGACGGAGGCAGGACTACTTATGACGAGCCCTACTGCGAACGCAGTAGTTCCCGATTGACAATGTCGAAGTAAGCTTCTCATTATATTTCCTAAGTTGGGCTGACATTCCCAAATTTGATGAAAACCGCCGCTGCTTCGAGCGCAGCGGATGACACGAGGAAGTTCGTCGAGACGTGCGCTTCGTTGGCCATCAACGAGTCGAATCGTTCTGCACTCCGGCGGAGAGCAGATCTATCAACAGGCATGCAAAAGAGTTCAGGCGCACGCGTCTTTCGTGCCGCGCTCAGAGGCACCGGCGTCAACCCGGCGACCTGGAATGCTAATACCTTTCATGGCCTTGCCAAGCCCAGCGTGCGCATCACATTGATCGTCAAAGAATGGGTTGTTCGATCCATTGAAAAAACACCATAGCACGATTGGATTACTAAAGGGAGTTATTTTTTGTCATTTTCATCTTGATGATGGGCAATGATGTCTTAGGTGGCGCTAAAAATTTTCACACGAGCGTGACTAAAGAGCTTGCTATATTTCTCAATATAGCGCACCGTCTTTTCCGTCGATGCATGTCGATTTGGATTGCATGCATCCTTGATCGCGGTCGAATGCTTGGCGAAACGTCGCGCTAACAACCGCATTGAGAGCGAACTGTCGCCCCTAAAGGTCGCCTTTTCTGGCAAATCCGAGCAGTCATGCCGCGCGACCAGGGCTAACGCGTTCCGGACTTTGGAACGCCTGCCCAACTACCGAACAACAATCAGTGTTTGGCGAAAGCGCCTCGCTGATGCCGGAAATGTTCACGCTGCGTCTGGCAAGCCGAGCGTACAGTGCGGAGGATTCAGGTGACACACGTTCAAGAAACTGAAGATCAACGTGCGCGCCGTATTCGAACGAGCGGATTGGCCGCTTTCCTGTTGGTCACGTGGTGGGTTGTATCTGTTGGCGGCATTTTCTCTGTCGTGTCGATGACTTGATCCTGCCCGTATGCATTGCACGCGATCCACTTCCGTTGCGTGGCACAGACAATGAATAACGAAGAAAACAAAGGAAACCCGAATGAGCACTCGATCATATCTAAAACCGGCGTTAGCCGGGGCGGTGGCCGGTGCGCTGCTTACCATGCTACTTGGCTTCACGCTCGGTGGCTGGGTGACCAGCAGCAAATCAGAAAGCGTCGCGCGCGTTCAGTCCAACCTGGCTGTCACTGCAGCGCTCGCACCGATATGTTTCAACAACTATAAGCGAAGCACGAACGCACAACAGCAGCGAGCTCTATTAGAGAAAACCGAAGATTGGAAACAAGCGGAATTTGTGAACTCAGCTGGATGGACAAGAATACCAGGCGTTAAGAAAGTGCGCAGTGGTTTGGCCAACAGCTGCGCTAAATTGATTCTTGCAAGCAAGTAGTGTGGCCGATTACGGTTCGTGAGGCGTAGCCTCTTTGCCTGGGCGATGCTCGTCGGAATCGTCATCGAAGTCCAAAATTGAGGGGGCGCCCTCGGCTTTGTCTGTTTCCAAAGCGTCATCCGCGTCAGCCGCTCTTTCGAAGAGTTCTTCAGGAGCTACGATCTTATGCACTGGGGCCTGCCGGCCGCGCCGCAAGGTTGAGCCAGATGTGTCAGCCTCTTGCTCCGCATTATGATCGTACGCGGACCCACAAGTTGGGCAGTCTGGCTGCTCAACGTTCAGATCATAGAATGGCAGAGCACAGTCGTCGTTCTGACATTTCAGCTTTTTTCCGCGCGCTGCCTTGCTGGCCAATTTGGTACTCCTAACAGATTGTTATCTCGGCATCCGCTTCACCGTTCGCAATCAATGTCCGCCAGGCGTCAGCGCGACACGCGAAGTGTGAGCGACATGGTCGAACTGATCGTCGCTACGTCATTAAGTTTCTTGATGGCGGCGCTGCGACTTGCTTTCGTCGGTTCCTTCAGAAGTTCTGAGACCTCGTTGAGGAGAGCCTGCATTTGTTTCAAGCCGTCCATTATTCCTCATTTGCCTCTCACGTGATGTAACCAGGCGCTAGCCAGCGCCTGGTTACGAGGTTGGCTACTCGATTTGTACGTTGGCAACGGCGGTCTTGCCGGAGCGCGAATCCTTTTCGGTATCAAATGAGACCGTTTGGCCTTCAGACAGACTGTGTATACCGGCCCGCTCCAGTGCGGTTGCGTGGATGAAGACATCAGCACCACCGTCGGCTGGCGCGATGAAGCCAAACCCTTTTTGGCCATTGTAGAATTTAACAGTACCCTTATTCATGGATCGTCCTATGCATGATTGACGGCCTCGGTCGCAAACACATGCGATCGATAGCCAGAGTTTTCGATTTTGTAGGTTTCAGATCGCGCTTCCGGCATCGCCGGAACTAACAGCCGATCAACTGACACAAAGTCGAACTTGTTACATGGCGCTTTGCATGAGCAAGTACAAGTGTGTCCTAAAAGACATGAAAATTCGGAGGCAGCTCATTGCTTATGCCCATTCAACTCACCGGCCTCTTCTCGTCCGTCGAGTGCGAACGAATAGTCGCCATTGCGCATTCTGGCATTTTTCGTGATGCCGTTCTGATCGGATCAATGCAGTCTCAGGCAGTGAGACTCGCACAGACCAGTTGGTTGGACGAGGAAGGGACGGCTGAGTGGATATTCAACCGCCTACTTGAAGCATTTGCTAAGTCGAATCGTGAACACTTCGACTTTAAACTCGATGAATTTGCCGAGCGAATGCAGGTTTCATGGTACGATGCCGCGTCCGGCGCGTTCTTCGACTGGCATTCTGATATCGGTGCGAGTTCGCTGGCCAACCGACGCAAGCTCACAATGGTTGTGCAGCTTTCCGAGGCGGGAAGTTATCAAGGAGGACAATTGGAAACCAATGCGGATGGACATGTTCGCGCCGCATCAAGATGCATCGGGTCTGCGCTGGTTTTGCCAAGCTTCATGCTCCATCGCGTACGACCCGTCACGTTCGGAAGCCGCTATTCATTGACGCTTTGGTCGCATGGCCCGGCGTTTCAGTAAGAACCGGAATGCGAAGTCGACAATGTCTGGCATCAAGCTTGATATGAGGTGCTCGGCTATCCTGACCAACGGAACACAGAGATCGGCCTACACGCTCCAACACCCCAGCGTCGGAGTGCTGTAACGTTTCCCTAAGAGGAAAGTGTCAAAGCAGCTTGGTATCAAACCATGACGCGGGGATAGTGTTGATATGGGCCCGCTTTCGCAAAATTCAAGTGACAGACCAACCTTCTCAGATTGCTAGTCGATTACCGGCATCTCTTCAGCACGAAAAAGACAAGATCACATCTGCGGACATCAATATCCGCACCGTGGTGGCGGCATCTACGACGCGCTCGATCGGTTGTTCCAGGCAAATAAGGCCACCTTGCCGGAAACAGATCAACATCGGGCGCGTCTAGTTACAGAAACAGGAGACAGCGTATGTCAGCGAAATGGGCGAGCAGATTCCTCAGCAGATCATCACAATTGGCCAAGAGACCAGCACATCTTCCAATAGATGAACCTCTGCTTCTGGCGGCTGCCCGCGTCAGCACATTCGAGAATGATCAGTCTCTCACCAACGCGAGTGGTTTCTTTTTTCAAAGAGACGAGCGTCTATTTATTGTTACAAGCCGGCACGTTGTCATCGACGCACCAAGCAATCATTTCCCGAACCGGATTGAGATCGAACTGCATACTGACACGAACAATTTGGCTGAATCGACTGGCTACTCAATACCGCTCTACAAGAGTGGCAATAGTGTCTGGAGGCAGGGCAAGGATGTTGCTGGCGAGATTGATGTCGCGGCAATCGAGATTGATCGTGCAGCTTTCCCCGAAGCCGCTGTCTATCATGCCTTCACACCGGCCCACCTGACCGGCGATCACGATCGGATTGAAATTGGATCATCTTTGCTTGTGGTCGGGTTTCCGCTCGGGTTTCACGATACCCTGCATCACATGCCCGTGGTCCGCCATGCAGTCGTCGCCTCCTCGTACGGCATGCGGTTTCAGGGGGAGGGTTACTTTCTGACGGATGCACGAACCCACCGCGGTACCAGCGGTGCGCCGGTCGTCATGCGCGTCGGCAGTGCCGAACCGAAATTCGGCAAATTGCCATGGATGCTGCTTGGCGTTCATTCCGCCCGATTCGACGTGGGTACCCGCGACCTTAAGCTCGACGAAGCACTGGGTCTGAACTGCGCTTGGTATTCAGATATCCTTATGACGCTTACTAAGAATTAATGCTCCTCACTCAGACAGTGGATGGCTCTATCGAGCCGAACAGAACCAATGTCCGTTGTTTGATCAAAGTGAGCGTGTAACCCTACTCCCCTTCAATGTGGCGCGCCGGCACTGGCCGGGCCTGTTTGGCATTGATTCAGGTCAGCATGCCCTCCCTTTGCGGACACCCAGCCGATTTGATCATTCGGCCAAAATCACCACAGCACTTTGAAACCGGCAGGTTCGCCCCCGAAAGTTACTCACTCCTTGTCCCCTGTGTGGCCGATCCATGGCTTTTACAGAAGTGCTATACTATGACCAATGAAGCAGTTCGGAGACGCCGTACCCGAGCGGTATCGCAACATTATCCTGGAAGGGTTCGACCCTGTAGCTGCGGGAGGATTCACTCAGGTGCCCAATTTCATCCTGAAATCTCCCGACCTCAGCGTTGGAGCGAAGCTCACCTATGCCATGCTGCTTTCCTATGCCTGGCACAATGACTACTGCTTTCCAGGGCAAGATACTCTCGCCACCGATATGGGCGCAGGTCTTCGCAGCGTGAGCCGGTACATTGACGAACTTGAGAAGCACGAATTCATTGCGATCAAGCGCAACGGCCTCGGAAAAACCAACACCTACAAGCTATTTGCCCGCGTAAAGCCTAAGCATTAAATGCGGCCGAACCTGACACGCCAATTTGGCACATTCAGACACGCCACGACCCTGGCTACTCCAGATACGCCAATTTGGCGCATCTACACGCGCCACTCTGGCGCGTCGGAAACGCCAATTTGGCACTTCTTTCTATATAAGAATACACATTGAAGAATACACATTTTAAAAACACTCAGGAACTTCATTTTGAAAAGTTTCTCCCGGTGCCAACAAGTCAAATAGGGGCAACTGCAAGAGCTGCCCCTATGCTCCTCAATCGGAGCGCGCCTGAATGTGTTTCAGCACGTAGTCCTGCACCTCACTCTCGACCCAAGCTTTGCGACCGCGAGGATGAGGCGACAAGGCAATCCGTTTTGGAAACCTGTTCTCCCCTTCCCGGCGATTGATCTCGCTTCGGCTCAAAGAGGTCATCTGCATGACGACCTTCATGCTGATCAAGCGTTTTGTCTGTGACACTGCACAACCCTCCGAGTTGGAAGCGTTGCGCAACGCCGCGTGGGCCGAAGCCCACTAGACGCCGATCATTTTGGCTCATCCGCAATGAGAGACAAGATGTGGTCGTTCATTTTGTCCATCGCGTCCGCCATCTCACCCCGGTATTTGTACCGGTTATAGATCTTCGAAATTCGCCCTTCTGGTGCGGCGTGGCTCAGGGTGCGTGATGTAATATGAGGGGGGATATCAAATCTTGGTGCGTTGCTGGCCCACGTGCGCCGCAAATCATGCAATGTCCAAGGATCGACCTGTACCAAGCTGTCGAGCTTGCGTTTGTTCTTGCTCCAAGCACTGAACGGTCGCCCGACCGCCGATATCGGCGAGAAATAATACTCGCCGACCGGCACCACGCCCAAAAGCACGAACTTTGTCAGCGACCCAATGGGACAATAGTGATCCAAACCGTTCTTCATGACCGAACCTGGAAACGCGATGCCATTCTCCTCGACCCAATCGGTTTTCAGGCGGTCTATCTGGCCGCGACGCTGCCCGGTCAACATGAGCATCCTGACGATCGCACCGTACTTGCCAAGACCGTCACATGCTTTCCAGATCGCCGACAGCTCATCATCATCCAGGACGCGCTCGCGAGCCGCCGGGATCTTCGGCTTCTTAAGATGTTGCAGAGGATTTGCCTGGCAATACTCTCGGGCCAGACACCACCCGAAGAACACCTTCAGCACCGTGTATGCGTACGAGCGATTGGTCTGCCCTTTCAGTCGATCGATGGCATCTTCTATCTCGTAGGGTCGCACTTCGCTGACCAGCGCATTGAACTCGAAGCGCCTGAGGCACCGTGCATAACCTTCCCACGTGTTCGTGCTCAACTCCGCCGCTTTCAATTCGAGATAGCGCTCAACGGCCTCGGCATACGCCACCTCTGTCCCCTGCTCCTTACGTCGAACTTTGCCAGGATCGGATAGAATGTCCCGTGCCGATCCCCTCGCATCCTTCAGCGACACCTTCGGATACTTGCCAAGCGATTTGCGTTTGCGATCAAACATGACGAAGAACGACTTGGTTCCGCCGTACGACACGCGAACACCAAAGCCTGACAAGCTTGTATCCCAGAACTCGGTTTGACCGGTTGCCGGGGGCTTCAGGTTTTGGATGGCGATATCAGTGAACTTGAACTGTTTAGGGAGCATTTAGGGAGCAAAACCGCTGGTTAGTGACGGTTATCATGTGCGCCTTGTCCATTGAAAAATCAATATATTGAATGTGTTAGAAACATAATGGTCAGCATGGCGTACCCAGCCGTGAGACTACGAATCTGGGGGTCGGGAGTTCGAATCTTCCCCGGTGCGCCAATAAAATCAATGACTTATGGCCACAATCGAAGCCTTGAAAAATTTTCTAGTAAGCACATAGTAAGCACACCCTGTGCGGACTAATACGGTGTCGACTGCTGGGATTTTCACCCTCCTTCGCGTCGCGAGGGGAAAAAATCCGACAGGCGCAGAAAACCAGGGTTTCCTAGGGACGATAATGGCAGCCTCAATCGGCGTGGCCCTTGGTCGTTGCTTGCTGGGCAATCCGTGTCATTCGGATTAGCTTGGCTGGCTGTTGACGCACCGAGCACAGGTGGACTCATGGACGACGATAGGGCGGTGACTCTCGTCTCCGGCGCCACGGGCGTGATTGGATATACTATCGCAAAGGCTTTGGCTGCTACGCCGGGCTTCGAAGTGGTGCTGCTCGCCCGCGACGAAGTTCGAGCAAAAGTGGCAGTCGATGCAATCCGTCATGTCACCGGTAATGATGCTGTTCGTTTCGTTGTTGCTGATATTGCAAGACGTCAGTCGGTCCAAGCGGCAGCTGACAACTGGGAGGGTCCGCTGCATGTCCTCGTGAACAATGCTGGCATAGCGCCGCGCAAACGAGAAACGACTCCCGAAGGCATTGAACTCACCTTTGCCACCAATGTGCTCGGATACCTATGGGTAACCCAGGCGTTCACGCCGCATCTTGCCAAGTCTGCCCCTGCGCGCGTTGTGAACGTAGCCAGTTACTACGCTGGCGACCTGGACCTTGACGATCTCGAACTCAGGCGCCGTCGATTCGACAACCGTGTTGCTTACCGTCAATCCAAGCAAGCCAATCGCATGCTCACCGTGAAGCAGGCTCAGGAACTTGCTGCCTCAGGAATAACGGTGAACTCCTGCCATCCCGGCAATCCTTCGTCGCTGTTGAGTCGCAATCTTGGCTTTGGTGGCGCTCAATCGCCTGATGATTCTGCCCGCACGCCAGTGATGCTGGCGCGTGGTGAATTGGGTAGCGGGGTGACCGGTCGTTATTTCGCTGACCGAGCTGAAGCCCGGTGTGAGTTTTCCCAGGATTGGGATGGCATAGAGAGACTCTACGAGATCTGCCAGAAATATAGTTGAGCATGGGCGCCGTTTCCGCGACCAATGCCGGAGCCCACCGATCACAGCCACCACGATCAATGGACAGGCCTACGCGACATCCCACAAGCTGCCATTGACGAATGGTAGATCGGCGACGATTTAAGCGCCGCCGACCATGTCTGTTCTGAGAGGTATCACGTAGTGGGATCAGATATCGGTCTTCTCTGCGAGTTCAATAGCATCATCCACTTCAATGCCGAGATAGCGAACGGTACTTTCGATCTTCGAATGTCCGAGCAAAAGTTGCACCGCTCTTAGGTTTCCTGTTCGCCGGTAGATCAGCACTGCTTTGGTTCTGCGTAGCGAATGCGTGCCAAACTTGCTTGGGTCGAGCCCGATGCTGGCAACCCATTCCTGGACGAGCCGAGCATACTGCCGTGTCGTTAAACCGCCGCGACCGGCGCGGCCAGCAAACAAGAACTGTCCTGGCTGGCGTTCCGTCAATCGAAGATAGTCGTCGATCGCTTTGCGCGTGTGTTCGGTAAGTTCGAACCTGACTGGTCGACCAGTCTTTTTCTGTCGAATTGTAGCACGGTCGAGCGCATAGCCGTTCGGTGCAACATCTTCGACGCGAACGGCAACCACGTCGCAACCTCTCAGCTTGCTATCAATGGCGAGGTTGAAGAGGGCAAGATCACGCGTCTTGCTCTCCATTTGCAGCTTGGTTCTGATCGACCACACATGGCTCGGCTGCAAAGGCGGTTTGGCACCTACGATCTTGCCCTTGTTCCAGGGCACACGTCGAGTTGGTTTCTCGTTTGAAGGATTTTGATGATGTTCCATGGTCTGTCTCCTTTGTTGGGGAACAGCCCAGGGTGTGGCTGCGTGGGTGAAGCCACTGAAATTGTGTCGGCTTTTGGTGAAGACCGTCGATAAATCTTCCGCCGGTCATCGCGATGGACTTCAAAGCAACCGTTCGCACGTGCAGCATCGCGCAGGCCCGTGACCGACGCAATGATCAAATTGCCGACATTCTACCAGGTGCCAACCATGTCGGCTGCGGTCGGTGTCGTGCTAGTCGAATGATACGAATACGCCCTTGCCGGTCTTGGCCTCATCGAACAGGGTATAGGCCTCGGCGGCCTGGGCGATGTCCCATTGATGGGTGAATATCTTATCCAGGTCGATCTTGCGGTCAGCGATGAAGCGAGCGCAGTCCGCCTGAAAGGTCTTCGAGAACGTCCAGCTGCCGACGATGTTCAATTGACGGAAGATCAGGTCCGGCATGACCTCGATTTGAAGCTCACCGCCAACACCGACCATGCAGGCCGTCCCCCAGATCCGCGTGGAACGCACGGCAGCGCGCCGCGCATCGACTGACGACGTGCAATCCACGGTCTTGTCGGCACCTTCGCCGTGGGTCAGATCTTTAATGGCTTCAACAGGGTCAACGTCGGTTGGGTCAATCGCAACATCAGCGCCCCATTCCAGCGCGAGATGTCGCCGCTCTGCTGAAACCTCGACCGCGATCACGCGAGCCCCCATCTCAACAGCAAGCAGCGTGGCCGAGAGCCCGACCGGGCCCTGGCCGAAAACGGCGACAGTCTCATCGCCATTGAGTCCGATCCGTTTTAGTGCGCTATAGGCAGTGCCTGTACCGCACGCAATCGCGGCACCGGCCGGAAAAGATATCTCACCCGGCAATCGCACCAGCGAATGGGCGGCGACGTTCATATACTTGGCGTGCGCGCCGTGCCCGCCGTATCCGTATGCGACGGCGCCGTCCAGACACATCTGCGTCCAGCCCGTGTTGCAGTGACGGCAGGCGCCGCAGCCATCGTAATGGTGGTCCATAACGCGATCACCGATCCTGGCTTCGCTTTCGGAGATGGCAGAGCCGACCGCTACGATTACGCCACAGGGTTCATGGCCGGCGATGACCGGTCCCTCGACACGTTGCGCACCGACGGCAACCCGACCATTCGGACTGCGGTAGGCGCCAAGATCGGTACCGCACATGCCAGATGCCTTGATTTCAAGGACGACGTCGCGGGGCCCCGGGGTTGGGTCGTCGAAGTTCATCACGTCTAGCGTCCGATTGCCGGTAAAGGTTATGCCTTTCATGTGCTGCCTCCGCATTTGTTGCCGGTGTTCATCATCGATAGGAAAGGACTCCACACGTCGATCGGCGCAGATCCGCTGTTAGATTAACCGGCCAGGGCATTGCAAAGAATAGTAGCCGAAACTGAGTGGAGTCTCAGAGTGCCGGCGAGTGGCGCCCTTGGCACTCATCTTGGTTCTTATTTTGTGGCAGCAAGAAACTTCACGGCCGAACCACCGGCGCTTTCAAAGTGCCTGCAGCCGGCCGGGACCTCGATCGTGCTTCCGGCCGCAAGTGTGGTTGAGACCATACCAGCTGCCGTTTCGACACCAAGTATCGCGACGCCCTCCTGGATCAGCAGGTATGCAGACATGTCATGTGTGTGCACGTCATTGCTATGATTGCCCTCCCAGGTCTTCACGATCGGCTCACCATAACCTTTGGCGGCGGCGTCTTGTCGGTATTCGTTCTCTGTCATCGATTTGATCCTTAGATCTCAATTGAAATGGTTGGCTGGAAGAATGTGCAGCGATGGGCTATTCAGCTGCTTCGACGTGTGACCGGGCGTAGTCGAGAAGGTCGCCATCGCCACATGCTTCAATCGGTTTGAAATCCTGATGTGCGATCCAATCTGCCCGCGTCGGCTTGCGGATGTAGTTGGAGACGGCGTTCAGCGTCAGGTAGACGATCTTGCGCGGAAATGGCGTGATGTTGCCGGCCGAGCCGTGCACCAGATTGCCGTGGAACATGAGCACGCCACCGGGCTTGCCTGTCGGTTGGACCAGACCGCCCTCATCGACGAGACGTTCAACCGTGTCGTTGTCGAGCGTCCAGAGTGGATAGCTCGTCGTTGCCGTGTCGTGGCCGGCTTCGAGTACACCGTGCTTATGGCTCTTCGGGATCAGCATCAGCGGGCCGTTGAATGGGAATACCTCGTCGAGAAACACGGAGATGTTCATCCCGCGCGGCTCCGGCATTCCGTCATCGCGGTGCCAGACGCCGAAATCCTGGTGCCATTGCCAGACGTCGCCGGTGAACTTGGCTTTGGCGTTGACCTTGAACTGATGCATATAGACTTGCTCGCCATAGACCTGCTCAAGAGGTCTGATGAGACGCGGGTGCTTGCCGAGAATGCCAAAGACATCGCTGTAGTGATGGGCCGCAAAAGCCGTGCGCGGTGCACCGGACGTTTCGCGCCAGATCTCTTCGCGTTCCTCTGCGAACAAGTTATCTGCTTCGGATTTCATGATGGCTACTTCTTCCGGCGAAAAGCACTCCGGAATGAAGATCCAACCTTCAGATTCGAACTGTTGCAGCTGTTCCTCTGAGAGTTTCATAGTGGATTCCAATCATTCGTCGTTTGTGAAAGTTGATGTTCAGGCGCCAGGCCGCTTGGGCAGCCTGATCGGGCAACTCATGCCGTTTGGCGTACCGTCTGCAACTTCACTCAACGTCTCTTCATCGACGTCCGTCTGAAACGTCGCGTGGAAACGGTTGATCATGTTGCTGAGGCCGACCGTCAGGCAGATGTCGATGATCTGCTGGCGGTTGAAATGCTGCTCCAGCGCGCCGTATGTCTCGTCGTCAATCGGCTCAAGGCGTGTCGACTTCTGGGCATATCGAATGATCGCAGCCTCAGGCGGTGTGTAGACGCCATCGGGCAACGGATCGTCTGTCAGGTGGCGCATCTTTTCGTCTGTCAATCCAAGCCCCCGACCGAGGACTATGTGCGTCGGAATTCAATAGAAGCAGTCGTTGACCGACGTTGCGGTCATATAGGCGAGTTCGCCGTGCTGAGGCTCGAGCGTCGAGTTGGCGCGATAGACCGTCTGCATGAGCTGCGAGAGGACGATCATTGCCTCTGGCCGGTTGGCCAGCGCGCGATACACATTGACCAGACGCCCCCGTGATCGACCCGCTTCGAGCAGTGCGACTCGAATCTCCGGATCGATACCCGGATCGTTCTCATCAAGTATGGGAATGCGTGCCATGCCGGCCTCCTTATGTCGATGCTCGTTGTTCTTGAGAATTGTCAGAGTGGGTGATGGCCTCGCCAGCACAACGGGGTGGCCTCGCCGGGGGCGCCGGTGTTTCCGCACCCATGCCAGCAAGTTCGCGAAGCACTTCGTCCGTGTGTGCACCCACAGCCGGGCCCGTCCAACGGATGCCGCCTTCGCCGCCAGCTGTCAGAGGCACGATGCCGGGATGCAGGGTCTTACCGATGATCGGATCGTCAATTTCGCGGACCATACCGCGGGCGCGAAACTGCTCAGATTGGGCGCACTCCTTCGCCGTATAGACCAGTGTCGACGGAATACCCGCTTCACTGCACAGACGGTCGGCGTCCTCAGCCGTATGGCATCGCGTCCAGCCTGCGATGGCAGCGTCAAGCGTATCGACATTGGCGACCCGGTTGCCATTGCCAGCAAAACGGGGATCTTCGGCGAGGTCCGGGAGGCCGATGAGGTCCATCAATCGCTGGAACAAGAGCTCCGAGTTGGCGGCAATCAGCAACCACTTGCCGTCCTTGCACGGATAGGCGTTGGTCGGCGCCGCCGTCGGAATGCGGGACCCGGTAGGTTGACGCACATGGCCTAGGCTGCCGTATTCGGGCAACAGACCTTCCATCAGGCTGAGGACGGAATCAGTCAGCGCCACGTCGACGGTTCCACCTTGCACCGAGGCCTCGTTTCGCGTTCGGCGCAGCAGCTCTGAGACAACGCCAAGCGCTGCGTAGATTCCGGCGACCGTATCGCCGATGCTAATACCGACACGAACCGGCGGCAGATCGCTCTCGCCTTCTGCATGATTGGTCAGATACCGCAGTCCGCCGATCGCTTCGCCGATGACACCGAACGCGGCACGGTCGCGATCCGGGCCGGTCTGTCCGAAACCAGACACATGGGCAATGACAAGGTCCGGGCGCACACTGCGCAAAGCCTCATCGTCGAGGCCGATGCGGTTCAAATATCCGGGTCGAAAGTTTTCAACGACGACATCGCACTTGGCGACAAGCTTCAGAATAGTCTCGCGCGCGTCGTTGGATTTGAGATCAATCACAACCGATTTCTTGTTACGACCGTGCACACTCCACCAGACCGAATTGCCATCGATCTGCGCGCCCCACGTGCGCACCGGATCGCCGCCAGGCGGCTCGATCTTGATCACCTCGGCGCCGAGGTCACCCAGTAGACGCGTGCAATAGGGAGCGGCAATGAAATGGCCAAGCTCCAGGACCCTGATGCCGTCAAGCGGACCGTTCGTCGACTTTGTCATTGTCCAACCATCGCCTCTAAAATTTGCACTCTGAACTCTGAATTCAACCTCAAGCTTAGCAAGACCACTGGCACCGGCGGCCCGCACCGCGACATCAAGCCGGCAGAAGTTCTCCTGCGAAGGCTGCCGTCAGACGCTTGGCGGCATTCTCAATGTGCCGGACCGCTGCCAGTTCGGCCTTCTGAGCGTTGCCGGCAACAACGGCTTCGAGGATGTCTTCGTGCTGACGCCAGATCTTCTCCGGCTCCTCTGCACGCCGCAGAACCTCGCTCATGACCCGGCGCAGATGCCGCCAGTGTGGCTCCGCCGTGCTTGCGATCAAGGCGTTGCCTGAACTCTCATAGATGAAGCTGTGAAAATCCGCGTCAAGCTTCACTAGACGCTTGATGTTCATTGCGCCAATTGCTGAACCGGCGGAGGATATGATCGCCTCGCCGCGCTTTGCAATGGATTGTCGGACCTCTTTGGAGCGCTTGGCCCCCTCTGCCGCAAGACGTGCCGCAAGACCATCTAGGGCGGCGCGGATCTCGTAGTGCTGCTGCATGAGTTCGAGATTGAGGCTCGTCACCCGCAGGCCACGCCCAGGTGCCTGCTCGACCAAACCATCTGCCTTGAGCAGTGCCATGGCCTGCTGCACGGGCTGGCGAGAAACACCAAGGCGTGTCGCCAACTGCTCCTGCACGAGATGCGTGCCGGGCAGCAAGGAACCGTCGCTGATTTCATCGACGATCGCTTGGTAGACAAGCTCGGTCCGGCCGGGATGTGTTTCGATAGGCTTCATGATGAACTCCGAATTCTGAATTCAATATGCCGCATTGTATGCTGAGTCAAGGATGTTAGATTTGACCCTGCCGAGGCAGCCGTCGTGCATCGCGACTATCCGAAACGGAGTTCCTGCGAATTGCACCGTGCGATCTCTGGTGCAATCAACGCGTGAGTACAAGTTTACCCGTTACGCGTCGATCCGCCATTTGCTTGATCGCGATTTTGGCGTCTTCGAGTTGAAACGTGCCGCTGACGTTGGGCACGAACTTGCCCTCATCGAAATGTGTCAGCAAGTCCGTCAGTCGCTCGCGCGTGTCATCTGGAAAACGCCGGCTGTGCTCGCCAAAGACAACGCCGGTGACCGAGAAGTTCTTGACCAGGATCATGTTGGCAGCGACCGACGGGATGTTACCGGAAGCGAAGCCGATCACTAAAATGCGTCCCTCCCAACCGATGCAGCGAACCGATTGCGTGAATGCGTCGCCGCCGACAGGGTCGAATACCACATCAACCCCCATGCCGCTGGTCAGATCGCGAACGGTATCGCGAAGATTGCAATCTCGATAGTTAACAACCTCATTAGCCCCATGCGCCTTCGCGATCGTGAGTTTCTCGGCATTGCTTGCGGCCGCAATCACGCGGGCACCGAGATGTTTGCCGATCTCGATCGCAGCCAGGCCGACGCCACCGGCTGCACCCAATACCAGTAATGTCTCACCGGGCTGCAGCCGCCCCCTATGCTCAAGCGCAAAGTGAGCAGTACCGTAAGCGACCGGAAACGCCGCAGCCGCAACGTCATCCATTCCCTCTGGTATTGGCGTTGCGATCGCTCCCGGTACGACGGCCTCATCGGCATGCGCACCGCCAAAGCGGGCAAACGCCATCACCCGGTCACCAGGCCGGACATGTTCGACACCTGCGGCGCACTCAAGTACTTCGCCTGCCAGCTCCAAACCCGGCACGAATGGCAGATCCGGCTTTACCTGATATTTGCCTTCGACCATCAGGATATCGGGAAAATTAACGCCCGATGCCCTGACCGCAATGCGCACATCTCCATCACCGAGAACCGGGGCAGGCAATTCACCAACTTCGAGGTGGTCGATGGAGCCGAGTTCACGGCAGAGTAATGCACGCATAGCTCAGGTTTCCTGCTTGTTTGTCGTGGTTCCGCATTCGCCAAAGACCTGCCATGAGGTTCGTGGTGTAGGCTTTTCGCCATTTATCCGGGCGGGAAATAGCGACTGAAGGATGCCGTCAGCACCGGCTGCAACCAATCCGCGATCGGCGATGCGCTTTGCCGCCAAGGCGCGATCAATGGGCAGCACCGGCGATACACAACAATCATCGGAAGCGAAGCGATCAAGGCATTCGGCAAGTGTCAGCTCGCTCAAGCGGGCAGCAACGTCCCTGATCAGTTCCGATTGCGGCATCAGTTCGTTTTGTCGGCGAACCCATTCCGGGCGCTCCGCTGCTTCAGAGAACGTCCGCCAAAATTTGGGCTCAACCGCACCGACCACAACATAGGCACCGTCGCGTGTTCCGTAGACATTGTAGTAGGCGGCGCCGCCGTTCAGATAGGTTTCACCCCGCTGGGGAACGGCTCCATTTGCCGCACAGTCTGCGATCTGAAGCATCTGCAAGGGCATGATCACATCGGCAAGTGCCAGATCGATATGGCAGCCGCGGCCGCTGCGTTGCCGACCGTTGAGCGCTCCCAGGATGGCCATGGCCGCGAACAAGCTGCCGGACAAATCTGCAACCGGCGGATCGAAAAAGACCGGCCGCCTTATGCCGTTTCGGTCGAGAACACCGGCTTCAGCGAGATAGTTGGCATCATGACCAGCACGTTGGGCGTCAGGGCCTTCGGCGCCATAACCGCTGATTGAACAATAAACGAGCTTTGGGTTGAGGTCGCTCAAACTGTCGTAGTCGAGGCCGAGACGCTCCATGACGCCGGGCCGGAACCCTTCGATCAGGACGTCGCAATCTCCTACCAATGCCAGACAATGCGCCACATCATCTGGCTGTTTTAGGTCGAGTTTCAAAACCGACTTGCCCGCATTGAGCGTATCGTAAAAGAGCGGGCGACCTTGCCGGTCCCGCGGTCCGAGCGTTTGCATTGGGTCCCCACCGGGAGGCTCGATCTTGATAACGGTCGCTCCCATGTCGACCAGCATCAGGGTTGCGAACGGGCCTGGAATGTACTGCGAAAAATCCAGGATACGGACACCTTCCAGAAAGCCGCTGAGAGTCCTCATAAGTCCTCGCCATTATCTCCTGATGCGACTGCGGCGGCGAGATCGCGTAACTCCCTTCGCATCAGTTTGCCCGTAACGGTCAAGGGCAGGCTCTCGACGAATATCATTCGGTCGGGCACCTTGTAACGGGAGAGGCGTTCGCGGCAATGTGCCAGCAGCTCCTTGTCATCCACAGTGTTACCGGGCTTCGGCATGACGAACGCAACAATGATCTCGCCGCGGGCGACGTCCTCCAGGCCGGTCACGCCGGCAAGGCCGATTGACTCGTGCTGTTGCAGGGCCTCTTCCACTTCGGCAGGCGACACGTTGATCCCTGACCGCTTGATCATTTCGGAGCGGCGTCCGGCAAAGTGCATCGCCCCTTCCTCATCCAGCGAACCAAGATCGCCGGTCTTGAAGTAACCATCATTGGTGAAGGTCTCGGCATTGAAGGCCGAACTTGCGCCATCGTACCCTCGCGTCAGATAGCCGTGCACTTCAATCTCGCCAACGCTTCCTTGGCCCAGCAATTTGCCCGATTCAACATCCCGAATGCGTATGTTCACGCCGGGCAAAGGAGGGCCTTGCGAGGCGCTGCGTTTCTCAAGCGGCCAAAAGCTCGGCGTCACGCAACAGTTGCCGTAGTTCTCCGTGCCGCCATAAATATTGCAGATATCGCCCGCGCCCAGCTCAATCGCGGCTTTGACGATGTCCTGCGGCGCGCCAATCGTCACGCCTGTTCGAAGCGACGACGTACGCTCCGGTAAAAAGTCAGCATGTGCGGTCAGCGCGTTGGTGATTGCAGGCAGCGTGTAGATCGCCGTACAGTCTTCCCGCTCAATCAGATCCAATGCGCCGCCTGCTTCGAAGTGACTCTGGAGGACCAGCGTCGCGCCATGGGATAACGTTGCGGGCAGTGCGTTGATCGCCCCATACGACCAAAACAGCGGAATTGAGACGAGCACGCGATCGCCCGGTACGAGCCCCTGCCTCTCACCGATATTAAAGCCGTTTTCAATGCTCGCGAAATGATCGAGCGGCACCGCCTTGGGGCGGCTGCTGGACCCTGACGTATAGACGATGATCAGCGGATCGGCAGCACTCGCACGTTCCCCGGGTGGAAGTTGGGCAAGCGGGTCACCATCGGTTCGCAGGGTCTTGTAGTCGATCATGCCCGACGGCACCGTCTTACCGATCACGACGCATGTCTCCAGTGCAGGGGTTTTGCCCGCTTCAGACATGCGAGAAATATTGCCTGCAAAATCCTGATCGCCAAAACGGTCAACAAGAAACAGCTGACGGACACCGGAATCGTTGATCAGAAACTCCAGCTCGTTTGCCGTCGACCATGTGCTGAATGGCACAACGACAGCCCCCAGTGCCGCTAGCGCGAAGAATATTTCCAACCATTCAATACGGTTGTTCGAAAGAAGGCCGACGCGGTCACCACGCCGAATGCCGTCGCTGTAGAGTCGCCCGGCGAGTTGACTGGATGTGCTGTAAAGCTCGGCAAATGAAACGCGACGATCGGCACTTATCGCGGCCAACGCATCCGATGCGCCGTCGGCCTGCTCTGAGAGCAACTCGAACATTGTGCGACTGTATGGAGCCTTCATGGGAGCCTGCTATAAGTCTTTAGAGTCATGGCGTGTCACAACCGGGCTGCGGCATGAAATTGAGGCATACAAGCGTGGCTGCTCGGCGTCGACGCCACACGCTGATATCTGAGGACGGAAAACGCGTGCCGCTCAATATTTCTCAACCTGCGCCATTTGTGACGCAAATCGTGATCGACAATCAGTCAAAGCGCAACGCCATGTCGCGCGAGATGATGATGGAGTTAGCGGACCTGTGGGACCGGCTCGACGCTGATCCGGCGTGCCGTGCGATCGTCCTCACCGGCGCAGGCGGCAGGGCGTTTTGTGCTGGTGCTGACATTGGCGGCGACCTGTCAGTGTCTGACGAGACCGCCCGCTCGGTCAATCGCGCGTTGCTTAAAACAACCACATACTCCAAGCCAATCATTGCAGCCGTCAACGGAGATTGTGCCGGTGGCGGCATGGAATTGTTGCTTGCGACCGACATTCGAATTGCTGCCCCTCATGCGCGTTTCGGATTGCCGGAGGTTAAGTGGTCAATCTATCCCTTCGGCGGTGCAACGATCAAACTTGCTCGGCAGATCGGCCATGTCCATGCGATGGATCTGATCCTCACGGGCCGGCTGATTGACGCGGGGGCTGCTCAGAAAATCAATCTCATTAATCGTGTGGTCGAAGCTGGATCAGTTGTCGACGCGGCGATTGAGACTGCCGAAGCTATTGCTGCCAACAGCCCCGCAGCGGTGCAGGCCGTAAAGCGCCAGATGAGTGACATCATCGCGGAAACGGCAAAGGCGCGTGAAGACATGGAACAACAGCTCGGCGACGAAGTGCGTGCCAGCCCACACTTTGCAGAGGGCGTCGCGGCGTTCCGCGAGAAGCGCCGGCCCAACTATGACGGATGAGCTTGATATTGCCGGTTTACTAAGGGCCGGTGACCGAATTGCCTGGTCCGGGGTGGCGGTCGAGCCGCTTCGATTGCTTGAGATCCTCGAAGCACAGCTGGAGCGCGTGCCAGCCAACGTTGCAGCGCTGCTCAACATCTCTATTACAGACGCAATCGATGCCGAGGCCTTATGCCGAGCCATGAAGATTGCTGCCATTGGTGGCTCTGTCACCAACCGACGTTTTCATGACGCCGGCGGGTTTGGTGTTTTGCCTGTCAACTACTTCATGCTGCCGGAACTTATACGTCAAGGTACGATCGAGCTGAATTGCGTCCTTCTTCAGGTGGCGCCGGATGGGCGGGCATTCAACCTATCATTGATGGTCGATCATCTGCTTGAAGCGATCCCGAAGGCGCGCGTCGTGGTTGCTGAGGTCAACGATCAACTACCGGTCACATATGGCGACACGCAAGTTGAAAGCCGCCACATCGATCATGTCGTACACGTCTCGCGCCCACCCCTCGAAATTGGCTCGAGACCGGCGCGCGACATGGAACGGGAAATTGGTCGACACGTTACCCGGCTGATCCGAGACGGTGACACGCTTGAGGTCGGGCTCGGCTCACTGCCTGACGCCGTGCTTGAATGCCTTGGCGATAAGCGCGATCTCGGTGTGCATTCGGGCACCATTGGCGACCGTGTAAGCGAATTGGCCGAAGCCGGTGTCATTACGAACGCTAGAAAACCGATTGACACCGGAAAGTGCGTTACGGCGACCTTGCTCGGCTCGGAAAGACTTTATAAGTGGGCGCATCGAAATTCCGCGCTGGAGATACGGTCGCCACGATACACGCACGACATCGCAGTTCACGCGCAAATTCAGAACTTCGTTGCGATCAACTCCACACTTGAAGTGGACCTGACAGGACAGGTCAACTCCGAAACCGTTGCGGGGCGCCATGTCGGCGTCATCGGCGGACAATCGGATTTCATGCGGGGCGCACAACGTTCTACCGGCGGCCGAAACATTCTCGTTCTGGAGTCGACAGCTCGTATGGGAACCTTGTCCCGAATTGTCCCGCGCTTGTCCGACGGCGTCGTCACGGCACCACGCGCGGAAGCGGACTTTGTCGTAACAGAGCATGGTATTGCCGAGTTGCGGGGGCGAACACTTGAAGAACGCGCTCGAGCCCTGATTGCGATCTCACACCCTGACTTTCGCCCAGTGCTGCTGAAACGCTTGTCCGACGGCTTGATTTGAAACTTCTGTCCAAATGCCGATTGCTTCAATATTCGAAATGTGGATTTTTTGACGGTCGCGACTGCCTCGACTCGCACTTCGTCGTTTGATTTCCAGCGTGATGTGCACTTCAACCCGAGTAACGGTATTATACCGACCACTTCTGACAATCATTGGCGGGGACGCGTGACTGAGGAGTTTGACTATATCATTGTCGGTGCAGGATCAGCTGGATGCATACTGGCGAACCGTCTGACTGAAACAGGTGCGCATCGTGTTTGCCTACTCGAAGCAGGCCCACCTGATCGGAACCCTTACATCCACATCCCAGCCGGCTTCATTAAGACGCTAACCGACGCGAAAGTGAATTGGCTCTATCAGGCGGAGCCATCCAGCGGAACGGGTGGGCGGACGACGCCGGTGCCGCGCGGCAAGACACTGGGTGGGTCAAGTTCGATCAATGGCCATATTTATAATCGTGGCCATCGGTTGGACTTCGATGGTTGGGCGCAGCGCGGTAATCTCGGCTGGGGCTACGCAGACGTGCTTCCCTACTTTCGACGATGTGAAACGCGCATTGGGCAGGGCGATGATACGTTTCGAGGCCGGTCAGGGCCGCTGATCGTTGCCGACATTCCGATGCGGCATCCGCTATGTAACGCGTTCATTGCCGGTGCCGGAGAACTCGGCATTCCTCAAAACCCGGACTACAATGGTGCCGTTCAGGAGGGGATATCCTATGTGCAGCGCACCGCTCATAAAGGGCGCCGCGTAAGTACGGCGACAGCGTTCCTCAATCCCGCCAAATCTCGCTCGAATCTGACAGTCAAGACAAATGCACATGCCGTGCGGATTGTCCTCGATGGCAAGCGTGCCGTCGGGGCTGACGTGTCGATCGGCGGATCAAACGGCAAGAAGCAATACTTGAGAGCCCGACGCGAAGTCATAGTCAGTGGTGGCGCGATCAACTCACCACAACTGCTCCAGCTATCCGGCATCGGCGATCCTGAGCATCTTTCTTCAATCGGTGTTGCCGTCAACCATGCCCTGCCCGGTGTCGGTCTGAATCTGCAAGACCACTACGCACCGCGCTTGAGCGCTCGCGTCAAAGGCATCGAGACGCTCAACGAACGTGCGCACGGCTTGAGACTCTTTGCTGAAATTGGCAAATATCTGATTGGCGGTGAGAGCATCGTCAACCTGAGCGCCACCATGGTTTACGGGTTTTGGCATTCCAACCCGGATACTCGCAGCAATGACCTACAGTTCATCTTTACGCCTGCGAGTTTCAAGGAAGGCCGGCACGGTGTTTTCGACAGCCATCCCGGATTTACCGTCGCCGCCTGGCAGCATCGCCCTGAAAGCCGCGGGTTCGTTACCGCAACATCTGCCAATCCTTTTGCCCCGCCTCGTATTCAGCCAAACTATCTCGACACCGAAGGCGATCGGCACATGGCGGTTGAAGCGATCAAACTGGCGCGTCGCTTGATGAACACGAAGGCAATGCAGCCATATCATGATGGTGAGGTCTATCCTGGTGAAGACATACAAAGCGATGATGAAATGCTTGATGCGGCGCGCCGATGGGGCAACACGACCTACCACGTGATGGGAACATGCAAGATGGGGCCATCTTCGGACCAGACCGCAGTTGTTGATGACCAGTTGCGCGTGCGCGGCATCGAGGCGCTGCGGGTGATCGACGCCTCAATCATGCCGGCCATGATCTCGGCAAACCTCAACGCTGCTGTCATGATGATTGCAGAGAAGGGAGCTGATCTTGTGCTGGGCAGGCCGGCGCTCGAACCGATCGTCGTGCCTGAATCTGGATGATCAGAATTTTGCCGTGATTTCTGGAGTGTGGTGAGATGTTGTCTCAAGTGAGGAATCAACCATGGCAGGTGCGTTAGACGGCATTAGGGTCGTGGAGCTAACGACCGTTATTCTTGGGCCCTGGGCCGCTCAGATGCTGGGAGATATGGGTGCCGACGTCATCAAGATCGAAACGCCAACCGGTGACACAACCCGTCAACTGGGCCCCCGGCGCAACGAAGGCATGGCATCGCTCTTTCTGGCGGCAAACCGCAACAAACGCAGCGTGGTCCTCGACCTGACACAGGACGCCGGCCAGGAAGTGCTCGACAAGGTCATCGCGACGGCTGACGTGTTCGTACACAACATGCGCCCGAAAGTGGCACGCAAGCTTGGCCTAACCTACGAGCGCTTTTCCGCAATCAACCCCGATCTTATATTTTGCGCCACATTTGGCTTTGCCAGTGACGGACCTTTTGCCGACAAGCCGGCCTACGACGATGTGATCCAGGCCGCCAGCGGACTTGCCGACCTGCAGGCCGTCGCATCCGATCAGCCTCGGTTTGTGCCAACCATCATGGCTGACAAGACGAGCGCCTATAACGTGCTGACTGCAATACTTGCCGCGTTAGTCTGCCGCGAGCGCGGCGGCGGCGGGCAGGCGGTGGAAGTGCCGATGTTCGAAACGCTAGTTGACTTCGTCATGGTGGAGCATCTCTATGGCGCCTGCTTCGAGCCGCACGTCGGCGACATGGGCTATGCCCGCATCCTCAACGCCGAGCGGCGCCCCTACGCAACCAAGGATGGGTACCTAACGGTACTGCCCTACACGGACACGAATTGGCGGGATCTGTTCCAGTTGGCAGGCCGCGAACACCTGACCGCAGACGAACGGTTCGCGACCATTTCAGGGCGGACCAACAATTCCGAAGCCGTTTACGCCATTCTCGCCGAGATCATCGCGACGCGAACAACTGCGGAATGGCTCGAGGTTCTGGATGCCGCCAATATTCCGGTCATGATCGTCAATACCAAGGAGATGCTGCTCGAAAACGAGCAGTTGCTGGCCGGCGACTTTTGGCAGGAGAAGGATCATCCGACAGAAGGGCGCATTCGCATGACGCGGCCGCCCATTCGGTTCTCAAAAACGCCCTCAAGTGTGCGGCGCCTGCAGCCAAATCTCGGCGAACACAGTGCCGAGATCTTGGCCGAAATGGGGTATGAGCCCGACGAGATTGAGAGGTTGTTTGCGCAGAAGGCGGCGCAGAAGCCGGCTGGCTAATTCTGATTGCTGGGTTAGCTGCTCGACGGATTTCGATTGGCCTCGCACATCATATCCTTCGCGATGAGATGCTTCATGGTCTCGATGCTGCCGCCGCCGATGCGCCCGAGACGGGAGTCGACGAAGGCGCGGGCGATGGGGAACTCGGTCATATAGCCCCAGCCGCCGAAGAACTGCAGGCATTGGTCGGTCACCTTGAAGTGCAGTTCGGTTGAAACCAGTTTGGCCATCGCGGCATCGACGGCGTCGAGTTGGCCTTCGAGATGAAGCTCGATGCAGCGGTCAATGAACACGCGCTGCGCCAGCAGTTCGGAGCGCAGTCCTGCAAGCACGAACTGGGTGTTCTGGAAGTCAGCCAACGTCTTGCCGAACATCTTTCGTTCTCGAGCATAGTCAAGCGTCCAGTCAATCGCAGCTTCGCCTGACGCGACCGCACGAACAGCTTGCACCAATCGTTCCTGCGCCAGTTCGGTCATCAATTGATAGAAACCGCGCCCCTCTCCGCCGAGCAGGTTTGAGACCGGCACGCGCAAGTCGGAAAAGAACAGCTCCGCCGTATCCTGCGCCTTCATGCCGATCTTATCGAGCATACGCCCGCGCTCGAACCCCGGCCGGTCTGTCTCAACAAGAATGAGACTGACGCCTTTGGCTCTTTCCGATGGGTCTGTCTTGCAGGCAAGAACAATCAGGTCTGCTGCATGGCCTGCCGTAATGAACACCTTCTGACCGTTGATGACGTACTCATCGCCATCGCGAATAGCGGTTGTCTGGATGTTTTGGACGTCGCTGCCGCCGGAGGGCTCCGTCATACCAAGTGCGACGACGACCTCGCCGGTCGCCATTTTGGGCAGCCAATACTGTTTCTGTTCCTCGGTTCCGTAGGCCACCAGATAAGGGGCAACGATTTCTGAATGCAGATAGAATGTCGGGCCCGTGGCGCCGGCCAGCGCCATTTCCTCGACCATGATCGTTGAGTGGCGAAAGTCGCCACCAGCGCCACCGTATTCTTCGGGCACCGCCGAGCAAAGGAAGCCGAGCTTGCCGGCTTTCAACCAGAGATCCCGCGGCACGATGCCGGCTTTCTCCCACTCTGCATGAAACGGCATCACTTCTTCGGCGATGAACCTGCGCACCGACGCCCGGAAAAGATCGTGCTCGTCCGAAAATATTGTACGCGGTATCATGGATGCCCCTTGCAGCTAAGCGGGAACGAACGTCAAACGGCCAAAGCCGTCGTCGCCTTTCGGGAAGGTCGCCTTGACGGGCAAGCCGATTTTAAGCTGGTCGAAGGCCAAGCCATCGAGACGCCCCATCGCACGCACGCCCTCGGCGAGATCCACTGTCACCAGGGCATAGGGGAGATCATCAGCAAAACCGGGATGAAACGCGTGATGCGAAATCGTCCAGCTATGGATCGTGCCGGTGCCGGCAGCGGTTATAGAGTGAGACTCGGTCGAGTAGCACGCAGAGCAGGTCACTTGCGGGTAGTGGCGTATCCGGCCGCAGCCACCGCACTTTTGCAGTAAAAGTTTGCCCTGATTAGCGCCTTCCCAGTAGGGTTGTGATGCGCCGTCGGCATGTGGTGAGGGCTTTTGCGCTGTCATCGTCATCAAGCTCCTCTCGCCATGATGGTCATCGCCCCATCGCCCATATCGCCGTAACCGGTTGCGAGGCCGACCTCGGCTCCCTCGACCTGTGCATCGGCCTGGCCACGTAGTTGCCGCACAAGTTCCGCGACGTGGTTCATGCCCAGCATGTGAGCCTGTGACAGCAATCCGCCATGCGTATTGACCGGCATTGCGCCACCAAGTTTCAAACGGCCACCTTCTACATAGGCTCCGCCTTCGCCCTTCTTGCAAAAGCCCATATCTTCCAGCTGGCAGATAAGCACCCAGGTAAAAGCAGTCCATAGATTTCCGCGACATCAATATCGTCATGTCCTACGTCAGCCATGCGGAAGACTTTCGGCGCTGCTTTGGCGATACCAAGCGTGGTCATGTCTTCGCGATGTGTTATGGCGCTTGGGCTGTCGGGATGGCCTTCAGCGATGCCGAGCACACGCACCACCGGCTGGCGCATATCTTGGGCCCGCTCGGTGGAACTCACCACGAAGGCGCAACCGCCATCGCTCTCTAGACTACAATCGAACAGACGAAACGGGTCCGAGATCATGCGCGAAGCTTGATGTTCCTCAACCGTCATCGGTTTTTTTTTCATGATGGCATTTGTTGTTCAACATCGCATGCGACCGCACGGTTGTTGCAACTTCCGCCATCTGCAAACTGGTTGTGCCGTAGAGTTCCATGTGGCGTCTGGCCATCGGCGCATAGAGCTGGGCTGGCGAGATGGCACCCAGCGGATATTCGTACTCCGTGATCAAGTGAAAACTGCGGGCATCTGGTGGATGCGTTGTCCGGCCTTGGCACCCGACGACACGTTACGCCCGCTCGGTATGAGAACGTGATTGCAGATGCCGGTCGCAACCGCGGCGATCGCGGCCTGGATTGATGCGATACCACTGGCTCCGCCCATCGGGGTTACAGCGGAAAAGCGTAGATCCGGGATGCCAAAGTTTTCGACGAACTGTTCAGCCGGCGCACCGGTGAGGCCCGATTGGTATTATGCCGTCGATGTCCTTCGGCGTCAGACCTGCATCTTCGATCGCCAGGAGCGAGGATTCGATCTGTAGTTCGAACGCCGTTTTCGGTGATTTGCGCTCATATCTGGTTTCGCCAATTCCTGTAATGGCGCCCTTGCCGCCCAAAGACATGCGCAATCCTCCAGAAACCTGTCCGTCGTGTCTGTGCACCAACTGCGATTTGCTACGAGTAAATCACAATTCTTCCAATTCTTATTTCAACCGTCGCAATATCACATCCCAGAAGGTGGACGGCCTCGAATGAGATCTGCGCCCTTTTCGGCAATAGCGATCGTCGCCGCGTGCGTATTTGCTGACGGCAGCATCGGCATGATCGATGCATCGATTACTCGAAGTCCGCTAAGGCCGTGCACTTGCAGTTGATCGTCAACAACCGCGGCCGCATCGGATGCCGGGCCCATCTTGGCGGTGCCGACCAAATGGTAGCCGGTATTGCCGCGACGTTTGGCAAAATCCAACAGCTCGTCGTCGGTTTGGGCGTCCGGCCCCGGCAACGTTTCATGGTCGAAAAATCTCGACATCTCCGGCCGGTTCAGAATTTCACGCGCAAGGCGCATCCCCGTCAGGGTGATGCGTTGGTCTTCTTCGGCCGTGAGATAGTTCGGTTGCACGGCAGGCGCCTCGGCCGGATCGGCTGACCGCGCGCGCACATATCCGTGGCTCTGCGGCCTCGGTTGCGCTGCACCGCAGGTCAAGCCTGGATATTCGTCAAGGACATAGACCTTTCCGTCCTGGTAACTGCCCGGTGTAAACAAGATACGTAGATCTGCGTCTTCCAGGTCTGGATGAGACTTGCCATGGACAAAGGCAATCGTCGGACATAGGGCGAGGACGCTTGGCTGGCCGAAGGCCCATTTCGCAATTTCCAGAGGCAGTCGCGGCCATCGCGCCAGTTCATTAATGGTTGTAACGTTCTTTGCACGCGCGGTCATGCGCACCGAATAGTGATCTCGCAGGTTTTCACCGACGCCGATCAGGGCGTGGCGCACCGCGACGCCAATTTCGCCAAGATGACTGGGTGCACCAATACCGGAGATCTGAAGGATTTTGGGCGTGTTAACCGCACCGGCACTCAGGATGACTTCCTTGCCAGCCGATACGGTGCGCGTGGCGCCCGCACGATCACGATAACGAACACCCGTTACGCGTCGTCCATCAAACTCAAGCCCAGTGACCTGAGCATGCGTAATCATCGTCACGGTGTCTCCACGCAACGCTGGGCGCAAGAACGCGTCTGCTGCACTCACGCGTTTACCGCGACGAATATTGCGCTGAAAATAACCGGTACCGAACTGAATCCCCGAATTGTAGTCGCTGGCGCGCGGGATACCCGCTCCCTCGGCCGCATCGAGAAATGCCTGTGCCAGCGGATTGAGCCAATCACTGTCGGTAACGGGCAGTTCGCCTAACGTGCCGCGATGTGCTGCCTCATCATATGTGATGCGCGTCTCTGAGCGATTGAAGTAGGGCAACAGATCATCAAAGCTCCAACCCCGGTTGCCCATTTGCGCCCAGACATCAAAGTCAGCCCGTTGGCCACGGTTATAGACCATGCCGTTGATAGAGCTTGAACCGCCGACGACTTTGCCTTGCGGTATCGCAACGGTGCGCCCGTCCAGACCCGGGGACGGCTCTGTCACGAAGGGCCAGACAAAGCGGTCGCCGTAGAGCGTTTTCACAAAGCCGGCAGGGATCTTGATCAGTGGATGCGCGTCGTCACCACCGGCTTCCAATACACAAACAGTGACGTTGCCTGCCTCGCTCAGTCGGTTGACAAGGACGCAACCCGCTGCGCCTGCACCGACAATGAGATAGTCGTAGGTTGCATCAGACATGCGATGCGATCTCAGTCATTTCTTTGATTGCCTTTGTAGTCATGGCGCGGTGGGGCCGATCGAGTTGTTGGGAATATTCGGGCGATGAGGGCGTCGCAAAGACCGACATAGGGAGTAGGCGCGATTACTTAACTTCCAGATCTAACAAAACCCAAATCGCCGCTTTCTGCCAATGGAGCCCGGCATGCAACGTCGCGTAAACGCCACCTGGTAGAGCATCTTCGATAACGTACTTGAGGGCACGCAACCCTGGAATTTCGTAACGGCGAACGGTGCCTGGCATAACCTGGGAAATCGCACGCTGTGCCACCTTAGCTGTCACGCCCTGTTCAAGGCGCTGATAGTCGGCGTCGTTTAGTGCCACCAAGGTTAGATCTAGCATATTGCCTTTGTCGCCGGAGCGGCCGACCGCTATCGAACCAACGCGCATCAAGCTGTCTCCCAAATAATATCAGGCTTGATTAGCGCCCGATCGATGAAACCATCTATCACCGCGAGATTGGCCCTGCGCTCGCTGCGCACACTCCCGCCGCCGGCAGGGCCGGAGAGCGTCAGCGCATAAACCTCATCTTCGATGATCTGTGCCATCTCGGCATCCTCACATCGCGCTGACACATGCACACGCACTTCCGGCACTCGGTTGGACGGTGGCAGTGATGCTGCGCCAAGTGTCGAGTTAATCCCGACAAGATCAATCCGGACGTTGTCATTCGGCATCTCGTCAAGTCGCATTCGTAGTGCGTCGGCTGCAACTTGGCCGCGCTGAAGACAGTGCGTCCCCGCATACCCAATCTCGATATCTGCGATGACCCCCGGTTGATCGACGAATCCGGAGACTTTGAGCCTTTCGGGACGCCCTCGGAAACGCGCGCCACTAACACGGACGCGATTGGGCGCAATTTCGTCGAAAGTGATGCCTTTGAAATCCAATATCCCATCAGGCGTAATGTAGGCGCCTGGATCATGAACCTCATAGAGCAGTTGCAATGTGCACGTAAGAGCATCAATGCGTCCCGGAGCCCCATCGAGCAGGCAGATTTCCGCACTTCCATCCGCATAAACGTGCGCCATGGGAAAGCCCAAAGACGCAAAGTCTTGCGCGGCCAGACTGGCACCATCCGGCATCTCAAAATTGCCACCCGTCACCTGCCCTGAGCACTCCAACAAATGGCCTATTGTCGTTGCACCGGCTAACGCGTTCTCTCGATCTTCGAGAATGGGAAGCGCCTCTGCAGAAAAGAGCGCCGAGTCCGCGACACGACCGGTCACGATAACATCAGCCGCGCCGGCAACGGCTCCTTCAAGCGCGTCAACGCCGAGATACGCATGCGCGCCGAGAAGTGTCCCCTTGATCGGCTCCTGCCACTGAATGTCGTTGGCAAGATGTGCAACGTCGTCGCCGACGACGGCTGCAACGCGCAGGCCCGTTAGCCCCAAGTCGCGCGCAAGTCGAATGGTTTGACGAACAGCAGCGGCCGGGTTGGCGGCGCCTAAGTTCGAGATGATCCGGCAATTGTTTTCTTTAGCCGGTCCGAGCAACGGCTTGAAGCGCCGATTGAGGCGCGGATCGAACCCGCTTTCACTATCGTTCCGGCGCGCACGCAAACCAGGCACCAACGTTCGTTCAGCCAGGCACTCCAGCCCGACCGCGTGGACCAGGCCTGATGCAGCGAGTTCCACCGCCGGCTCTGTTCGGTCGCCTGCGAATCCGGCGCCGCAGGCAATCACGCGCTTATTCATTCTCGTTTGCGTTCCGACATTTGGTTGGATCACATGTTGCAACATAGGTAGGAGCGATCAGCATTGATTGTGGGACAGTCTAGGCGAGAGCGTCCGGTCTCGCGAACAGAGATCCTGATCGCTATTCGGATAAATCAAAACTTGCTAGAAATCTTGGTGAAGCCAATGCATTGTTCGTTGAGACTGGTAGCGAATTTCAGGAACCAGGAGATAGAAGCCATGTCGGCACTCGAGCGTCCACGGTCAATCGCAGATCTGCCGCCACAACAATCGATCAGTCCGGCCACGCAGGCCGAGGCGCGCGCGCGGTACTTCAATACAGGAAACGCATTTAACGTTCAGCTGCCGCCGGTGCCGAACGCCGTCTTTGTCGATGAGCCTCAACAAGTGCTCGCTGAAGATGCACCGACCGGGGTTCGTTGCCTGTGATGCTTCGGCAGAGATGGAATGCGCATTCCCTGCCACCTCTCCTCTACTGCTGGCGCGTTATGCACGCATCCGGGCAGGTGAGGCGTTGAGCAGTGATTTCAATGCCAGTGGCGTCGTGCATTACGTCATGACGGGTAGCGGCACGACAACAACTGGCAACGAAACGATCGAATGGAACCCAGGCGATATCTTCGTGACGCCGGGCGGCGTCACCGCGACGCACAAGGCTGGCGTGGAACACGCTGTTCTTTGGGTGGTGACCAACGAGCCGCAAGTGAATTTCGAGAACCTGTCACCGCCGCAAGCTGGTCGCGCGCCGACGGAGTTGGTGCACTACCCGGCAGCGGAAATCGATCGGCAGATTGAACTTATCTATGAGGTCGGTCGCGACAATGAAATCGCGGGTTCTGCCCTTATCTTTTCGTCCGACATGCAACAAGACAGCCGCAACGTGCTGCCGACATTGACGTTGGCGATGAATTCACTTCCGGCCGGTGCCATGCAGCGACCGCATCGGCATAACTCCGTCGCCGTATCTCTCGTGATCCAGGGCGACAAATGCTACTCGATGATCGACGGTGTTCGAAAGGATTGGGGACCATGGGCAACCACCATCACGCCGCCAGTCTCGGTCCATTCCCACCACAATGACGGCAATGAACAGGCGATGTTCCTAATTGTTCAGGACGGCGGTCTTTATTACCACGCCCGCGCCATGGGATTCGAATTCGTGGACAACTGATGGCTGTGTTGCGTTGACCGCGAAGCAGGAGTGGTTAGAGCAGGAAGGGATTGTTTCCATGGTGGCGAACTTGAACGTGCGCAAATTGCATCCGGCTCTCGGTGCCGAAGTGCGAGGTGTTGACTTCAGGAGGCCTCTGACTAGCGAGACGGTCGAGGCCATCCAGAGCGCATGGGCAGACCACCTTGTTCTGGTCTTTCCGGATCAGCCCGTGACCGACGAAGAACATGTGCAGGTGACCCACTATTTCGGCGAACCCGAGGTGTTTCATCAGAACATTCTCAAGTCAACCGTCATTCCGGAAATCTTTCGGGTTTCGAATACGGATGAAGACGGCAATATCATGCCGGCATCACACCCCACGATGAAACAGTTGTCGGGGGCTCGGAAGTGGCATACGGACTCGAGCTATCGCGAGAAACCGGCTGTCGGTTCATTATTGCACGGCATCGAAGTTAGTCGCACCGGTGGTTTGACCTGCTTCACCAACATGTATGCCGTCTACGATGCGCTGCCTGAAAAGCTCAAAACGAAAATTGAAGGGCGGACGGCGCGGCACGATTTTGAGATGCTGAGCCGGGATCTGGGCGCGCGCAAGCCGACAGAAGAGGAACGCGCTGCGATGCCCGCGATCTGGCAGCCTCTGGTGCGCCGCCATCCAGTGACTGGTCGAAAGTCGCTTTATATCAGCCCGATATACAACGATGCGATCGAGGGCATGGATGATACTGAAGCGGTCGATCTAATCGCGGAGTTGACCGAATTCTCTGAACGCGACGAGTTCGTATACCGCCATCAATGGGAAAACCATGACATTGTCATGTGGGACAACCGCTGCACGATGCACTATGTGACGCCCCACGATCCAACTGAACGACGCGTCATGCACCGTACCACCATTGCCGGCCAAGAGGCTGTGCTGGCAGCGTGAATGGTTCGACTTGGCGTCATTCTTGATTGGGATGCAAAGTGTCAACCCAATTGGACGCGTCTGGGCATGCGCGACGTGCGCACGTTCAGACAGATTCCACGCCTCCCGGGCAATTTGAGTTGCGACCCCTGCAGACGCAGGGAAGGCCTTTCATCACGTCACTGCAGATCGCAATACTCAGACATTTTTCGTCATTCTGATGCAGGTCTGCACGACCGATCAGGAGTGTCAGAGTCCGCTCTGTGGACGATTCGACATTGGTGCATTGCAACGATGGCCACCGAGGCGATTTCCGGTTTTCGAACTGTCGCGCTACGGCCAAGCTGTTCCTTTCAGACCAATGCGGACATGATGGCATTCAAACCAGAATTTCGGCCGGAAAATGCGTGGATGTCAGCTATCGAAGGTGCTGCCGAGTTGGATCGGCGGCTTCAATGTGGCCCAACGGAATGAGCGCCGAATGACGGCTATCTCTGCTTCTTGTCGATTTTGACATTACAAAATAGCCTCTTAGCGACCCGACGCGGAGGAGGTCGCCAACTAGGAATACAAGGCTGAATTGCCTTGCTACGCTTCGCTGGTGGCGAACGACGTCCTCTTGGAGCGCAGGGATGACAAAAGAAGCAGATGGTTTCACGCTGGCGGACGGCGGCCCATCCATGCTGGCAGTCGTGACGACCGGCCAGGGGGGGGTCGACAAGCTGTCCTTTGTTCGGGTGCCAAAACCTGAACCCAAAACCGGCGAAGCCCTGCTTCAGGTCCTGGCCGCAGGCGTGAATAACACGGAGATCAACACCCGCCTTGGCTGGTACTCATCAAGCGTCGCGCAAAGCACGAATGCGGCCGCCGACGACGCTGGCACGAAAACGGACCAGAAGGTAGATGGTGGCTGGAACGAAGCAACGCCGTTTCCATTTATCCAAGGCACCGACTGTTGCGGTCGCGTCGTCGCGGTTGGCGATGGTGCCGATGGGGCATTGATCGGAGAACGGGTGCTGGTGCGTGCATGCATGCGACCGCATGGCTTCGGCTCACCAGAGAACATCTGGATGGGTTCCGATTTCGACGGCGCCTTCGCGCAGTTCGTGGCCGTGCCCGCCACTGAAGTCTTCCAGGTATCGTGCGACTGGTCGGATGCTGAATTGGCGACGATTCCTTGCGCCTACGGGACAGCTGAAACCATGCTCAACAGGGTCCGCCTTGCTGCTGGCGAACGCGTGCTTGTGACGGGAGCGTCCGGCGGCGTTGGCTCGGCAACGGTCCAGCTTGCGCGGCGGCGCGGTGCCGAGGTGATTGCCATTGCCAGCCGTGCAAAGCACGACGACCTCAATGCTCTCGGCGTGGACGTTCTGGTGGATCGCAATAAGGATCCGATCGCAAGCCTCGGAGAAAACGCCGTAGACGTGGTTGTCGACAATGTCGCCGGGCCAGGCTTTCCAGCGATGCTGAAGGTGCTGCGCCGGGGCGGGCGCTACGCCTCATCAGGCGCCATCGCCGGGCCCATCGTTTCGCTCGACATGCGCGACATGTATCTCAGGGACATCACGCTCTATGGTTCAACAGGCTGGGACGAGCCGGTCTTTCCAAATCTCATCGGTTACATCGAACGCGGCGAGATCCAGCCGCTGCTGGCCGCGACTTATCCCCTAGATCAGATCGCCAATGCCCAGGCCGACTTTCTTGAGAAACGCCATTTCGGGAACTTCGTACTAATCCCGCCAGAGCCCGATGCCTGACATTCCAGGTGCCCATTCCGGCCCCATTCGGCCAGTGATTCCGATCTGATCCGGACAAGGATTCCGATTTCATCCGGACACGATTCCGGGGCATCCGGACAAGCTGTGGATGTCGCGTGAGCGGTGCCGTTGGTGATCTTTTGGCGGGTTAGCCTCGCTGCCTTTTGGGGGCAGCGGGGAGAGCCTTATGAAGAGATTACCGATGCGGAAGATCAGAGAAGCCTTGCGGCTGAAGGCTGCCGGGCTGACCCATCGTGAGATTGGCGCCAGCCTCGGGGTCGGACGCTCGACGGTGGGCGATTATCTGGAGCGCGCAAAGCAAGCCGGGCTCGCTTGGCCGGTGCCGGAAGGCCTCGACGATGACGCGCTGGAGCAGCGGCTGTTTGCGTCGCCCGGCGCCAGTCATGACCAATCGCGTCCGCAACCGGACTGGGCGCACGTTCACCGTGAACTGCGGCGCAAGTCCGTAACGCTGATGTTGCTGTGGGAGGAGTACCGGGCGGCATATCCGGATGGCTATGGCTACTCCCAGTTCTGTATGCGCTACCGGCAGTGGGAAGGGCGTCTCGTGCCGACGATGCGCCAGCGCCATGTGGCTGGCGAGAAGATGTTCGTCGATTATGCCGGCCAGACGATCGATATTGTCGACGGCGCCACGGGCGAGGTACATGCCTGCCAACTGTTCATCGCGGTACTCGGAGCATCGAGCTACACCTATGCCGAGGCGATGTTGAGACAAACGTTGCCGGACTGGTGCAGTTCTCACGAACGTGCGTGCCGGTTTTTCGGCGGTGTGCCGGGCCAGATCGTCTCGGACAATCTCAAGGCCGGAAACTCCAGGTTCTCGGGCAACTTGATGCCGTACTCGATTTCGATATCGTCGCTGTCAATCATGTCCTCTTGGCTCATTCCGGCATGGATCAATAACTCTCCCCGGTGTTTTGTCAGCCAGGACCTATTCTCGACATTCTTATATCCGTTCACTGTCAATCGGCGCCGAAAATTGACCCCGGATCGGCGTTCAATTTTGACCCCACCCCCACGGGTTCAGCATTTCCGCCCGAAGTGGTTCTGAAGCGGGGGCTTGTAGGGGCATGATCACGGTGGAGACGATCGGGCGAGTGCGCCATGACTCGGGCTGGCGCACGTCAGGAGCGGTTCTTGAAGCGCCAGCTGTCGTTGCCGGTCTCGATGATGTCGCAGTGATGCGTGAGGCGGTCGAGCAGCGCAGTCGTCATCTTGGCGTCGCCGAACACACTGGGCCATTCGGCGAATGCAAGGTTGGTCGTCACGATGATCGAGGTGCGCTCGTAAAGCCGGCTGATCAGGTGGAACAACAGTTGGCCGCCCGATTGCGCGAACGGCAGGTAGCCGAGTTCGTCGAGGATGACGAGGTCGACGCGGCTGAGTACGTCGGCGGTGCGGCCCTGGCGATCGAGCTTCACTTCGGTCTCGAGCCGATTGACCAGGTCGACGACGTTGAAGAAGCGCGCCTTGCGGCCCGCCCGGATGCATTGGCGCGCGATGGCGATCGCGATGTCGGATGCACGCTCAAAACTGGCCAAGGTCACAAGTCGCCATCCCACCGCCAGGAGCGAGACCAAGGCGCACGGCCGCATCGAGACGCGGGTCGCCATCGTCGTCAATGCGACGGGTCTCGCCAGGCATCATGAGTTTGCAGGCCTGAAAGCATGTGGCCGCATCGAGGAGACTCGCGAGATCGACGGCAGGACATCGAGCGAGGTGCGGATCTTTGCGCTGTCGCGCAAGCTCTCTGCGCAAGCGTTGCTGGAAACGGTCCGGGCACACTGGCAGATCGAGAATGCGCTCCACTGGCAACTCGACGTGTCGTTTCGTGAAGACGCGGCGCGCAACCGAAAAGACCACGGCCCCGCCAACATCGCCGTCCTGCGCCGCCGCGCCCTCGATGTCGTCAGATGCGACAAAACCAAAGGCTCGATAACCGAAAAACTAAAGCGCGCAGGATGGAATGATCAATTCCTGCTCAGACTGCTCGGCCATATGCGATAGCCCTGCGGCCTGCCCGAGTATCGTTAGCGCGCGGTGTCGCAATGAATTCAGTCTGACCGATTTCTAGGTTGACGGAATAATCCTCCGTCAGTTGGCGAACACTACCAAAACTACGACGATGGAGATCGCAATTGACAGTAAGGAGCGACCTAAAGAAATGATCTGAGTCAACCTCGGCAAGCTGTCTTCGCGATATTGCTGGTCGGGCAATTCCCATCTTTGCTGCCGAATCTTGAGGAGTTCACATAATGGCTCACAAGCAGGTTCTTTTTCGCTCTGCAGCGCGAGAAAAAATCCTCCAGGGGTGCACCAAGCTCGCTGATGCAATTCGATTGACGCTTGGCCCGAAGTCAAAGTCTGTTCTGATCCAGAAAACGTGGGGAGCGCCTCTCGTTTGCGACGACGGCGTCACAATCGCCAAGGAGTTCGATCTCAAAGACCCAGAAGAGAATTTGGGCGTGCAGATGCTCCGGCAAGCGGCCGAGCGGACCGGAGAAAATGTTGGGGATGGCACATCGACGTCAACCGTCCTAGCCCACTCGATTCTCTCTGACGGCATTCGCAACGTTGTCGCCGGCGCCAGTGCCATCGACATCAAGCGCGGCCTCGACCAAGCCGCCGCAACGGCGATCGAAGCACTCAAGGAAATGTCACGACCGGTTCAACAACGGCTTGAGAAAGCGCAAGTGGCAGCCATCTCAGCGCACAATAACCCTGAGATTGGGGATTTGGTCGCCGACGCCATGGATAGGGTTGGTAATGATGGAGTCATCACCGTCGAAGAGGCCAAGACGACAGAAACGACACTTGATGTTGTCGAGGGCATGCAATTCGATCGCGGCTACGTCTCTCCCTATTTCATTACTGATCCCGAAGGGATGAGCGTCGAGCAAAGTGAGCCGCACATTCTAATTCACGAAAAGAAGCTGTCGAGCCTGCAACCGATTTTGCCGTTGCTGGAAAAGATCGTTCAGTCCGGTAAACCGCTGTTGGTTATTGCTGAAGACGTCGAAGGCGAAGCCTTGGCAACCTTGGTAGTCAACAAGCTGCGGGGAGGGCTTCGGGTGGCCGCCGTCAAAGCGCCTGGATTCGGTGATCGGCGCAAAGCTATGCTGCAAGACATTGCCATCCTCACGGGCGGCACTGTAATCAGCGAAGACCTCGGCTTCAAGCTCGAGAACACGACGCTCGACATGCTGGGTAGCGCCGACCGTGTAACGATCGACAAGGACACGACGACCATTGTTGGCGGGTCTGGTACCAAAGCCGATATTGAAGCCCGTGTCGGTCAAATCCGTCGGCAAATTGAGGATACAACATCCGACTATGACCGCGAGAAATTGCAGGAGCGACTGGCTAAGCTGGCAGGCGGCGTCGCCGTCATTCGTGTCGGCGCGCCATCCGAGACCGAACTCAAGGCTCGGAAGGAAGCACTGGATGACGCCATTAGCGCGACCAAAGCTGCCGTCGAGGAGGGTATCGTGCCCGGAGGCGGTCTTGCCCTGCTCCGGTGTACGAAGCCCGTCGAGGAATTGGAGGCCACCCTTGAAGGCGACGTCAAGACCGGCGCCCAGATCTTGATCCGTGCATTACAGGCGCCCGCCCGCCAGATTGCTGAAAACTCCGCCACCGATGGCGGCGTTGTTGTCGCCCGCATGCTTGAAAGCGAAGGTAGCTATGGGTTTGACGCAGCTCGAAGAGTCTATGTCGATCTTGTCGAAGCAGGTATCATTGACCCAACCAAGGTGGTCAGAATTGCGCTTGAGAACGCCGTGTCGGTTGCAAGCGTTCTGCTTTTGACCGAAGCAACAATGACCGAGATACCCGAAGAGAAGAAAGAGCATCCTATGCCCGGCAACATGGGGATTTGATTGAGTACATGGTCAGACAAGACCTGGAACACGGGCGTGTATAGCGCGACAATCTGGATGAGAGGGCCATCGTTTTGGCAAGCACTTTGATTGACGCGGAGCGACAATCAGCTTTCGTTTTCGGTTTTTTCGGTTTGAGATGTTTGGCAGCGTGTTGGGTTTGTGGATCCCGCAGGCCCTCATCTTCGCCGCAACCTATCTAACCGGGCGCGCGATAGAGGGGCGATCTGCCCTCGCGGCCTGAGCCGCCATGCGGCCGGACCAGAAAACGCCTGAGGGTAGCGCCGGCATCTGTTGCGGTGAGGTCCCAACACACGCCACGGCATCTCACCGCAGCGCACTGTGGCTCGCAGCATTGAACCTCGCAATGGGTGTTATAGGGTTTGCCTCAGGCTAAATTGCCGGATCGCAAGTGCTGAAGGACGACGCATCCGTGGATAGCAAATGGGAGCGGCATCAGCATGGTGCGGCCGTGCGGTTCAGGAACGTGGCGGATGGCTTGAGCAAAATCAAAGTCTTGATCCGAAGTCACTGGCAGGTTGCTTGGTGTTGGCGCAGCCCTGCCGGGCGCGTAGACGCAGAGCCCGCGATTGGCCCAAGGTCCACTTTGTGGGTGGCGTTCTTCGCGTGTTGGCGCTTTCGCCGATGGGTTGAGTGTTCCTATTTGGAGATCATTGAGTTCGGTTCATCGCAATGACGCAAAAATCGATACTCACCATCGGTGCGGGCATCGGCGGCCTGTCGACGGGCTGCTATGCGCAGATGAACGGGTACGATGTCCGCGTTCTCGAGATGCACACTGTGCCGGGCGGAATGTGTGCCGCGTGGCAGCGTGACGGCTATACCTTTGATGGCTGCATCCACAATCTTACAGGATCATGCCCCGATAGCCTGTTCCATGAGATGTGGCGCGAGCTCGGCGTCGTGCCCGCCATCCGGATGCGGCGCTACGAGGAGATTGTGCAGGCCGAACGGGTCGATGGCGAACCGCTCACCGTATACACCGATCTCGATCGGCTTGCTGCGCACATGAAACAGCTTGCGCCTGCCGACACCAAGGTGATTGACGAACTCATCAACGCAGCGCATCTCTTCACACGGTTCGACATCATGGGACTGGCGCGCGCAAGTCTCTTCGAGCGAGTGAAGGCCGTTCGCTATGTACTGACGTTGATCAGGTACGGCGGCATGACGATGGGGCGGTTCGCCCAACGCTTCACCGATCCTTTCCTGCGTCGCGTGTTCCCAACGCTGCTCTATGACTGGCCGCAGCAGCCGATGCTGGTTTTCCTGTCTTTCCTTGGCCGGTCACATGTCGGCGACCTGGCCTGGCCGGTCGGCGGCTCTGCCAACTTTTCGCATCAGATCGAGAAACGCTTCCGCCAGCTGGGCGGAGAGGTTGTGTATGGCGCGCAAGTCACATCGATCCTCACCGAGAACGATCGCGCAGTCGGCGTTCGTCTTGCCGATGGCAGCGAGGAGCGCGCCGATATCGTCATCTCAAATGGCTACGGGCCGACGACGATTTTCGACATGCTTGGCGGCAAGTACGTGAACTCCGCAATCCGCGCCTATTACGATGAGCCCGAAGACAGGATCGAAATGGGCATTCACGTTTCGCTCGGCGTGGCACGCGATCTGGCGGATGAACCGCACGCCATCGTGCTGCCTCTCGCGGAGCCGGTCGTGATCGCTGACGAGCTGCGCAATCGCTTCTACGTCGAACCGTTCGGTTTCGAGCCGGGCTTCGCACTACCGGGAAAATCCGCTCTCAAGGTCGTTTTCGCGACCAGCTACAAATATTGGAAGCAACTGCACGCCGATCTAGAGGCGTATACGCTCGAGAAACACAAGATCGCTGAAACCGTGATCGAACAACTGGAGAGGCGCTTCCCCGGCATTCGCCAGCAGGTCGAGGTGATCGACGTAGCGACCCCAATGACCACGCAACGGTTCACCGGTAACGGTCACGGATTCAAGCCCTCGTGGAATCGGATGCTTCTCGCAATGTTCACCGGCCGAAGGCTGGGCCAGACGCTTCCTGGTCTCAAGAACTTCTATATGGTCGGCCAGTGGGCCGGCTTGCCGGGGCTTCCCTTTGTGGCAGCGATGGGGCGCGACGTTGCCGAAGCGATCTGCAGGCACGACGGCAAGATTTTCGCATCATCAACACGAATGTGATGCGGCCATGCGGTATGTCCGATGGGTTATCCTATGCGCGCTCGCCGAGCTATTTGGGATCGGTGCTGCAGCAATCTGGTACGGCGGCGTCAACGTCCTTTTCGGCGAACCCGGAACGATTCTTCCGCGCATCGGCGTATGGCTCTTGATGACGCTCGCGGCTGTTCCCGAAGGCGTGATCCTCGGCGGACTGCAGGCCGTTGGTGTTCGTTGGTACCTCCCCGACGTCTCTTCAGTCCGATGGATTGTCGCAACCATTGCGGTCGGACTGCTTGGCTGGGGCATTGGAACATTCATCCCGTTGTTCATCGTTGCCGGCAATGCCGGCGCCGCGGGTGATGAGCCGGGTCTCATCGCAACGGCATTGTACGCGTGTCTATTTGGTGTTGTCGTCGGTACGCTGTTCGGTGTCGTTCAGGCTTGGGCATTGCCGGCGCAAACCAGACCGAAGGGCGCCTGGGTCATCGCGAATGCCGCGGGATGGGCCCTGGGCCTACCGGCGATCTATGTTAGCGCCCAGATCGGAGCCGATTATCCGGACTGGTCGTCGCGATTGGCATTGTGGAGTGCAGGCGGACTGGCGACGGGGGCTGCCGTCGGCATTGCCACCGGCATTGCGCTGATGATCATGGTGTCCCGTCCTCGCGAAATCGCACAATGACAACGAGCCTGCGAACGCCAGAGGCCCCGCCGACGAGACGCTACACAAATAGACTGGCCGGCGCGGAACGAGGAGAAAACGCAATGACAACTACTATCCTGATCGCCAAGCTGGTCGCCCCAATCCTATTGGTGACGGCCATCGCAATGCTGACAAATGTCGAGGGCTTGCAGGAGATGATGCGGGAATTCCTGAGGACCACACTCTGCTCTACCTCACTGGAATTCTCGCGATGCTAGGCGGTCTCGCGATTGTAAACTTCCAAAATATCTGGATCGCGGATTGGCCGTACTTGCGAACACGAAAACTGGTTTGGTCGAGCGACGCATGAGATGTAGACGATCAACGAAGGTCAGTCTGCAGTACCCAATAATCCGGACTTTGTTGACATGTACGGGCAATCTTCAAGGAATTGACAATTGGATGTCCGGATTGAAGGCGGCCGAAACGCTGAAGAAAAGTAAGCGGCAAACGAGAATGAGGGTCCCGGCAATGGTTGAGCGCGGCAATGAACGAGTGGCCTGGTTCAATGGCAACTTCATGCCTGAGAACCAGGTGAAGATACCTTTTCGCGACCTGAGCTGGGTATACGGCGATGGCTGCTTCGACATGACCCGCAGCTTCGATCACAAGTTGTTCAAGGTGAAGGAGCATGTCGATCGTCTCTATCGATCCCTGAAATACCTGCGCATTGACCCTGGCTTTGGCCCGGAACGCATGACAGCGCTCACCGAGGAACTTTTCGAGCGCAACCGCCACCTCCTAGGTACCGATGACGACTACTGGATCGGCCAACGCATCAGCCGAGGCGTGAAGGAAGTCCCCGGAGACAATCTCGACTATCACGGCCCCAATGTGGTGCTCGAGTGCGTGCCTCTGCCGCTCGTGCAGCGCGCCAAGCTGTTCAAGGAAGGCATCCGCGTTGTCGTCCCCGCCCACAGGCGCACGCCGCCCGAATCTCTCACACCACGCGCTAAGACACATAACTACCTCAATTTGATTGTCGCCAACCAAGAAGTCCAAAGCAGCGATCCTGAAGCGTGGGCGGTGCTGCTCGACATGAACGGCAATCTCGCAGAAGGAATGGGATCGAACATCTTTATAGTTCGCAATGGGTCTTTGTTGACGCCGCGCGAAAAATTCGTGCTTCCAGGCGTCAGCCGACAGACGGTAATCGACCTTGCACGTGAGGCCGGCATCCCGGTCACGGAGACTGATATTGACCTCTACGACAGCTACACCGCAGATGAAATGTTCCTCACCTCAACGTCGCTGTGCATCTGCCCCGTTACGAAAATAAACGGCGTCGAGATCGGCTCTAAGGGCCAAGTGTGGGGACCGGTCACGAAGCAACTCACCGTGGCTTACAGCCAATTTGTCGGTTACGATTTTGTGGGCCAGTATCTGAAACACTACCAGGAAGGAATGCAGGCGCGCGCCTTCTAACGCGTAACTCACAGGAGTGAATCGCATCGGTCGTGGAAATCAGTGAAAGTGGCTGTGCCGCACTGGTCTGACAGGCGGCCTTCGTCATCGCGCGGACCCCAAGAACGCATTTCGTGCCAACATCCTCGAGCCTGATGTCCGGCGGCGCGAAACGAACAGATACGCACCGAAAGGACGCTGAGCAATGAAACGATTTTCGGGAAAAGTCGCAGTGGTGACGGGCGGTGCGTCCGGCATCGGTGAGGCAACCGTGAAGCGCCTGATTGACGAGGGCGCCGATGTTGTATTCGCCGATTGGGACCGTGATCGCGGTTGGCAAGTTGCCGAAGAACTGCGCAGTGCGAGCAACACTGCATTGTTCGTTGAGGCGGATGTGTCGAATGAAGCTGCTGCGGCAGGCGTAATCAATCGCGCCGTCAGTGAATTCGGCCAGCTGGACGTTCTAGTCAACAACGCCGGTATTCGCCTCTACCAAACCGTTGTTGAGGCGAGTGCGGAAAGTTGGGACAAGTTATTGGGCGTCAATCTGAAAAGCTACGCCTACTGTTCCAAGGCAGCCATTCCGCAGTTCAAGCGGCCTGGCTGCAGCATCGTCAATGTCGCGTCCGTGCGCTCCATCACCGCCGGCAGCAAGACCGTCCAGTACGACACCGCCAAGGCCGGCATTGCAGGACTTACCCGTGGTATGGCGATGGATCACTCGCCGGAAGGAATTCGGGTCAACGCGGTCTGCCCCGGGCCCATTTTTACGCCATTTCATGCCCAGCGGATCGAAGCAGCGGGACTAACCGTCGAAGACTACGATCAAGATGCCGCCAGCCGTACCATGCTGCAGCGCCCCGGTACGCCCGAGGAAGTTGCCGCTTGTATTCTATTCCTAGCATCTGACGATGCGTCGTATGTGACGGGCAGTTGCCTCTTCGTCGACGGTGGTATGACCGCAATCTGAAGGACATGTGCTCTACGTGATATGCTCACCGCGCTCCAGAAGTTCGATAGAGACACCCTCTGGTCCTTCTATGAAAGCGATCCGCGTCCCGGGACGGATAGTTTCGGGGCCACGCGTAAATTTGGCACCTTTCGCCTTCAACGCGTCGCAAACCTTGTCAATTTCCTGAACCGAAAGTCCGAAATGATCGAGGCCACGATGCGGATGGGCCGCTCCTTCGGCAGCATTGGGATTGCCGGATACATCCAGGATAAAGATGTCGGCGCCACCAAGTGTGAATCGGCATGCAATTTTGACCCCTTTGCGGGGGTAATCGGCGTTCAATTTTGACCCCACCCCCACGGGCTCAACATCTCCGCTCGAAGTGATTCTGGAGCGGGGGCTTGTAGGGGGATGATCACGGTGGAGACGATCGGGCGAGTGCGCCATGACTTTCACGTCAAGGGCAAGAAGATCAAGGAGATCTCGCGGGAGCTTCGGCTGGCGCGGAACACGGTGCGTACAATTGTGCGCGGCGAGGAGACCGAACATCGCTATGAACGCAAAACACAGTCTCATCGCAAGCTCGGCGGTTTTGCCGATCAGCTCGATGGCCTGCTCGAAGAGAACGCGAAGAAAGCCAAGCGCGAACGCCTGACATACCTGCAGATGTTCGAAGAGTTGCGTCTGGCTGGCTACCAGGGCGGCTATGATGCGGTGCGCCGCTATGGCTGGCGCTGGCAAGAAGCCCACGGTGCCCGGCTGGCCGAGGCGTATGTGCCGCTGCACTTCGATCCCGGTGAGGCGTATCAGTTTGACTGGAGCCACGAGATCGTCGTGATCGCAGGTAGCGTGATGACCGTGAAGGTGGCGCACGTCAGGCTCTGCCACAGCCGCATGCCGTTGTTGCGTGCCTATCTGCGCGAAGCCCAGGAGATGGTTGTCATGCTGGAAGCATGCCTCCGGCATGACGCCCATGACCAGGCATTCCGGTTCTTCAAGGGCGCCTGCCGGCGCGGCATCTACGACAACATGAAGACCGCCGTCGATGCTGTGTTTGTCGGCAAGGAACGCCAGTTCAACCGCCGCTTCCAGCAGATGCTAAGCCACCATCTCGTCGAGGCGACGGCGTGCACACCGGCAGCGGGGTGGGAGAAGGGGCAGGTAGAGAATGTCGTGTCGGAGACGCGCTTCCAGCACGATGTCGGCGTGATGCGGCGTGCCATCTTCACACCAAGGCTCAAGTTCTCAAGCCTGGCCGAACTCAACGCTTATCTGATCGACCGGTGCATCGCCTGGGCCAAGGCACACGCGCATCCCGAGCACAAGGATCGTTCGATCTTCGAGATGTTCGAGGTCGAACGCGCGAGCCTCGTTCCATATGCCAGCCCGTTCGATGGCTTTCGCAGCGTAACGGCCGCGGTCTCCAAGACATGCCTCGTCACCTTCGACAAGAACAAGTACTCGGTGATGGCCAAGGCCGTTGGTCGGCCGGTTGATGTTTACGCTTACGCTGATCGCATCGTCATCAAGCAGGATGGCGAGATTGTCGGCGAACACGAGCGCTCGTTCGCCAAGGCGCAGACAATCTATAACCCCTGGCACTATGTCCCTGTTCTGGCAAAGAAACCCGGCGCATTGCGCAATGGCGCGCCGTTCAAGGGCTGGGTTCTGCCGGGCTCCCTTGGCCGTGTGCGCCGCCGCCTTGCCGGATCTGACGACGGCGACCGGCAGATGGTCCGGATCCTCACCGCTGTCCTGACCGACGGCATGGCAGCGGTTGAGGCGGCGTGCACGGAAGCGCTCGCGGCACAGGTGGTCAGCGCCGATGTGATCCTCAATGTGCTTTACCGCCAACAGCAACCGGAGCCACCGGCACCGGTCATGACGCCGGAGCGGTTGCAACTCGCATCACCACCGCTTGCCGATTGCGCGCGCTACGATGGCCTGATTGGCCAACCTCGCCTTGCGGCCGATCCCGTTTCCGCATTGGAGGTGGTGTGATGGAGCGCCATGAGATCCTCGAGTTGATGCGCACGTTGAGCCTCTCCGGCATGAGGGCGGCTTACGACGACATCGTCACCGCCGGCATCAAGCGGCGCCAGGGCGTCGAGAAGGTTCTGGCGGCCCTGCTCAAGGCCGAGATCGCCGCCAAGCAGGCGCGCTCGATCAATTACCAGATGACGATTGCCAAGCTGCCGCTGGCCAAGGAGCTTGCCGAACTCGATCTCGCCGAGACGCCGATCAACGCCGAGGCGATCGAGACGCTTGGCCAGGGCAGCTTCCTGGACGATCAGCGCAACGTCGTCGACCTGGTCAATCGGCTCGAGACCGAAGTGAAGCTCGATCGCCAGGGCCGCACCGCCGACGCACTCAACCGCGTCGACCTCGTCATCCTCGACGAACTCGGCTACCTGCCGTTCGCGCAATCGGGCGGCCAACTGTTGTTCCACCTGATCAGCCGGCTTTACGAGCGCACCTCGATCATCGTGACGACCAACCTTGCATTCGCCGAATGGCCCAGTGTGTTCGGCGACGCCAAGATGACGACTGCGCTGCTCGACCGCCTCACGCATCACTGCGACATCATCGAGACCGGCAACGACAGCTGGCGCTTCAAGAACCGCTCCTGACGTGCGCCAGCCCGAGTCATGGCGCACTCGCCCAATCGTCTCCTCCGTGATCATGCCCCTACAAGCCCCCGCTTCAGAACCACTTCGGGCGGAAATGCTGAACCCGTGGGGGTGGGGTCAAAATTGAACGCCGATCCGGGGTCAATTTTCGGCGCCGATTGACAGACGAGCGGATCTGCCGTCTGTGGTCGGCCTGTTGTGCGGCGGCCTGTCGCTGGCTGCATTGGGAGATGTCGTCTCGAGCTGGTTCGAGACCGGGTTCGGACCGCTCAATAAGCTGCGCTATCTGAATGGTTGCAGGCCGCAAGCTTTTCGAACGCCTTCAAGGCCGGACTTGCGGCTCGCTACCGTGGCGAGCGCATTGCATGGGGTTCATTGCTGCGCCAGGGGCTCGCTCTCGGCCCCGCTGGATTGCGGCGCTACCTGATTTACTGCAGAATAGCCTCGCGCAGTTCGGCACGTGTTCTGGCCAAGCTGCGCAAGGCACCGTGAGAGGCATTGGAGATGATGAGATGATGCGGTAACATAGCTTTGTCACTGCAGACTGACAGCTTTGTGTAGAGGTGGATTGGCCTACCGTAATTTTGATGAAAGTTACAGATTCCAAATGAAATGCGTAATCCTTGCCGGAGGCCTAGGGACACGGCTGGCGGAGGAAACTGTTCTGCGCCCTAAGCCCATGGTAGAAATTGGCGATCGCCCAATTTTATGGCATATAATGAAACATTATGCGTTTCACGGCGTTACTGATTTCGTCGTTTGCCTAGGTTATTTAGGATATATGATAAAAGAATATTTTTCAAATTTCGAGCTGCACAGTTCAGATGTAACTTTTGATTACGCTAATGGCACTGTAGACTACCATGATAATCGAAGTGAACCTTGGCGGGTAACGCTGGTCGATACAGGCGAGCATACCATGACTGGCGGCCGTTTGAAACGAATCCGAGCCTATCTGAATCCAGATGAGCCCTTTTGCATGACTTATGGAGACGGACTTTCGAATATTGATGTTAGAGCAGAAATAGCGTTTCACAAGGCGCATGGATTGAGAGCAACGGTTGCGTGCGTTCGACCCGCGGCCCGGTTTGGGCGCATCGCCCTTAACGGCGATAGGGTTGAGGCGTTCGAAGAAAAGCCGCAGACGGAAGGTGGCCTCGTCAATGGAGGCTTCTTCGTATTGGATCCATCTGCGCTGGACTACATCGAAGGCGACAACACCGTTTGGGAAGGACTGCCGATGGAAAGACTGGCGTCTGAAGGCCAACTTGCCGCCTGGATTCACGAGGGGTTTTGGCAGCCGATGGACACGCTTCGTGACAAACACCGTTTGAATAGACTATGGCAAACTGGCAGTGCGTCTTGGAAGGTTTGGGATACATAGTATTTGGTGTGGAGCGAAGAGTTTCGACTTTGCCGAGCATCAAGATCTAGGATTTCGCGACTCAAGCCTTGCGTTACGATGCGTTTTTGCGTCAGATCAGCTCAAGGGGATTGTCAGAAATCGAGTTGGTCGAAACGGTGCAAAATATCGTTCCCAGAGCTGACTTTTGGCGCGGAAAGCGTGTACTCTTGACCGGTCATACGGGTTTCAAGGGTTCATGGGCGGCTTTATGGCTGGGCCATCTTGGCGCGGAGGTAACCGGTCTTGCACTCGATCCGCCGAGTACCCCCAATCTGTACACGCTGGTCGGTGGACCGAAAGACGATCTGCGTGTCGACATTCGTGATAGCGATGCCGTCCTCAAAGTAGCGGAGAGGTTGAAACCAGAGATTGTCATCCACATGGCAGCTCAGGCGCTTGTGCGAACCTCCTATGGGGACCCTGTCGCGACATACGCCACTAATGTCATGGGCACCGTCAACCTGCTGGAGGCTATTCGGCGTGTCGGTGGAACCCGAGTGATCGTCAATATCACAAGCGACAAGTGCTACGAGAACCGCGAATGGCTGTGGGCCTATCGCGAGGACGAGCCATTCGGCGGTCACGATCCCTATAGCAGCTCGAAGGGCTGCGCCGAACTCGTGACATCCGCCTACCGGCGCTCCTATTTCACTGCGCCAGAAGCGACGGTGCTGGCCAGCGCACGAGCTGGTAACGTGATCGGCGGCGGCGACTGGGCAATTGACCGCATAGTCCCCGATTGCATCCGAGCATTCACGGCAGGCAGGCCGGTGGCGGTCCGCAATCCTCGCGCCGTGCGGCCCTGGCAGCATGTGCTGGAACCGATTAGCGGCTATCTTCTGCTGGCCGAGCAGATGTGGGAACAAGGTCAGGCCGTAGCAGAGGGCTGGAACTTCGCACCGGCCGAGGACAGTGCCAAACCAGTCTCCTACATTGTCGATGAGTTAGCCCGGCTCTGGGGCCCCGGCGCAAAGTGGCATCAGATCGATACAATGCAGCCCCATGAAGTAGGTTACCTGAAGATTGATGCATCCAAGGCGCGTGCCCGTCTGGGCTGGTCATCACGATTTTATTTGGACACCGCATTGGACTGGACTGTCGATTGGTACCTTGCGCAACATCAAGGAGCGGATGCCCGCCAATTGTGTCTGGATCAAATCGCTCGATATGAAGGGATCGTATCGGACCAATGACTTCGTCGTCGACTTTTGCATGCCGGGCCTGCGACGCTCCACTGGAACACAGCTTCATAGATTTGGGCATGTCCCCTCTGGCCAACTCATTCATTCCGATGGACCGTTCGGATGAGGTCGAAGTCTTCTACCCTCTGCATGTGAAAGCTTGCTCTGCCTGCTATCTCGCCCAGCTCGATGAATTCGAACCGCCAGAGCACATTTTCTCAGACACGTACCCCTACCTCTCTTCCTTCTCAGACAGTTGGCTGCGTCACAGCAAGGCCTACTCCGATGCCATGATTCAGCGCTTTGGACTTTGCACAAGTGCGCACATCGCTGAAGTTGCCAGCAATGACGGCTATCTGCTCAAGTGGTTCTTGGAGCGAGGGTTCACCGTAACGGGCATCGAGCCTGCACGAAACTGTGCAGCGCTGGCCGAGGAAAGGGGGATTACCACCGAAATCGAATTCTTCGGTGTTGAAAGTGCACGCCAAATAGCGGCCCGCCGCGGTACGGCCGATCTGATGGTTGCCAACAATGTACTGGCTCATGTGCCCAACTTGAAGGATTTCGTCGGCGGCTTTAATGAAATGCTAGCGGCTGAGGGTGTGGCAACATTTGAGTTTCCGCATCTCTTGAACCTAGTCAGATGCACTCAGTTTGACACCATTTACCATGAGCATTTCAGTTACTTGGCGCTTGGTCCGGTCTTAAAAGTTCTGGAGGGCGCAGGACTGCGCGTATTCGACGTTGAAAGGCTGCCAACGCACGGCGGATCGTTGCGCGTCTTCGTCTGCCACGAAGACGCAAAGCACGAATTGAGGAATAGCGTAGGCACCCTGCGACACGAAGAGATTGCAGCGGGATTGGAGAACCTTGCAACCTACGCCGGGTTCAAGGAAAAGGTCATTGAGATCAAGGAGCACACGCTGGCTTTTCTTTTCGAGGCACGACGGGCCGGCAAGACGGTCTGCGGCTACGGCGCGCCCGCCAAGGGCAACACCTTCCTGAATTACTGCGGCATCGGCCCTGATCATCTAGCTTTCACCGTCGACCGCAACCCGGCCAAGCAGAACACCTTGCTGCCAGGCACCCGCATACCAGTCCAGGCCGTCGGCGCGATCGATGCGGGCAAACCGGATTACATTTTGATTTTGCCCTGGAACCTCAAGGACGAGATCATAAAGGACATGGCTCATGTCCGCGAATGGGGCGGCCAGTTCGTCACCTGCATTCCTGAACTGAGTATCTTGTGATGCACTTCCGGCAGTTGGAGATCGAGGGGCTTGTACTCGTCGAGATGACCCCTCATTTCGACGAGCGTGGCTCATTTAGCCGTTCGTTTTGCGAGCGCGAGTTCGCAGACGCCGGCCTGCCGGAACGGTTTGTGCAGCACAACCTTTCATTCAATTGCAGGGCTGGAACGGTCCGCGGAATGCACTATACGCAGGCGCCGGTTCAGGAGCATAAACTCGTGCGCTGCACCGTCGGCAAGATCTGGGATACGATCGTCGATCTCAGACCGCATTCGCCGACTTATCTGAAGTCCTTATCGATCGAACTCAGCCCGACAAGCCGCACCGCATTGTTCATTCCCGTTGGCTTTGCGCACGGCTTCCAAACCCTCGTCGATGGAACTGAGGTGATGTACTTGATGGGTTGCGCTTACGAGCCGTCGGCGGCACGTGGCATACGCTGGAATGATCCTGCAATCGACATCAACTGGCCGCTTCCGATTTCGGTCATCTCGGAGCGCGATGCCAGCTATTGCGATTTGGATGTAGCGACTGGCGGCGGAGCAATATGATGCAAGTGCTCGTGACCGGTGCCAGCGGTTTTATCGGCCGGTGGACGATCGCGCCGTTATTGAAGCGGGGCGCGGAAGTGCACGTCATTTCCCGTACCGGCTCGGCGCCCGCCGGTTGCACGGGTCATCGCTGCGATTTGCTCGATCGGGCGGAAGTCGAGCAGTGCATCGCGGCCATCAAGCCTAGTCATTTGCTGCATCTCGCCTGGATCGCAACTCCCGGCGCCTATTGGACCTCGCTGGACAATCTGGACTGGGTCGCAGCTTCCATTTCACTATGTCGTTCGTTTGTCGTGCACGGCGGCAAACGAATGGTAGTGGCCGGCACCTGTGCCGAATATGACTGGTCCCAATCCATGTTGGATGAGCAAACCACGCCTTGCGTGCCGACATCGCTCTACGGCGTCGCCAAGGATGCGCTGCATCGCCTGCTGGCGGAGGCGGCACGGCAGAAGGGTATCCAACTTTGCTGGGGGCGGGTCCATTTTGTCTACGGACCGGGCGAACGGCCGGGCCGGCTGGTCAGTTCGCTCGCCAGTGCGCTTGCTAGGGGTGAGCCTGTCGACACGAGCGAGGGCTGGCAGCGGCGCGACTACATGCATGTCGCAGATGTCGGAGCGGCCTTTGCCGCTCTATGCGATTGCCACGTTGCCGGCGCCGTCAACATCGCCACCGGGAGAGTGAGACCTGTTCGCGATATCGCTGAATTGCTGGCCGAGGCGGCAGGACGCCCTGATCTACTGCGAATCGGCGCGCGCCCAGTCAGGCCGGGGGAGCCCGCGCTGCTCGAAGTCGCAGTCAAGCGCCTGAATGAAGAGGTTGGCTTCGCACCGAGCATCGAGCTCGAACGAGGTCTTTCTGATACGCTCGTCTGGTGGCGGCGCCATGGCATTTGATGTGGTCTTTCTCGCGCGCGGTATCGGCGGCGGTCTTCCGGCGCTTGAGCGTTTTCTCGCAAGCTATCGGAAACATCCCGCCGGCGCCGATCACCGTCTCACTGTCTTGATGAAGGGCTGGGACGGGATCGATGGGATGGACCAGGCCCGCGTCCTGGTGGATGATGCCGGTGGCCAGGTTCTCGACCTTCCCGATGACGGCTTCGACTGGGCGGCCTATTCGCGTGCTGCCGCTCAGCTCGATGGAAAAGGTTTTTGCGCGCTCAATACGCATAGTGCAATCCAACACGCTGGCTGGCTCAAACGCCTAGCCGACGCTGCTGGCAAACCGGGAATTGGCGCGGCAGGCTGTACCGGCTCCTGGGGGACGATGTACCCCATGCGCAGCTTCATTGCGCCTGTTGCCCGCGTGTTTGCACATGCTTATGGCTGGCCGGTTGGTGCGGCGGCTTTTATTGCCGGTCATGGACTGGTCACGTTGTTGCACCGAACGCAGCGCGGCGGCTTTCCACGATTTCCAAATCCGCACCTGCGTTCAAACGCATTCTTCATGCAGCGTGAACTGTTTCTCGATTTCATGGCAACAAGGCCACCGATCATCACAAAGTTCGACGCCTACGACTGCGAAAGCGGTTACGATGGCATGACGCGATTTCTCGAGCGCAGGGTTCTTGAGGTCTGCGTAGTGGGAAAGACCGGAGAACCCTGGCGGCGAGCACGATGGATGAAGAGTGATACTTTCCTCGCCGGGGAGCAGGGCAACCTCATGATCTCAGATAATCAGACGCGAGCCTACGATACGACGCACTCCCACATGCGACATATCAAGGAGGTTTTGGCTTGGGGTCAGAAGCTTACGCCTTGACCAATGGGAGCATCGATCTTGGGTCAACCTGCTTTTAGTGTACTCCTGCCCACTCGGAACCGCCTAGCGCTGCTTAAGGAAGCGATCGAAACCGTTCGGCGGCAGAATTACTCGGACTGGGAGATCGTGATTGCCGACAATGCCTCAACCGACGACATTGCAGGCTTCGTGGACGAATTGAAGGACCCGCGCTTAATTTTTCTGCGCTCGGAGGTGTCCTTATCCGTCACGGAGAATTGGAACCGGGCTATCGATGCGGCGCGCGGGAACCACATCGTGATGCTCGGTGACGACGACGGTTTGACTCCAGGTTACTTCGTCCGTTGCGCGGAACTCGTCGATCGGCTGGAAGACCCGGATTTCATCTATCATGGAGCGTTCCACTTCCACTTTCCCGGCGTCATCCGCGAAAATCCCAACGGAGCAATCATCAATGCTACCGATCTTCTCGCTATACTCCGCCGGTTGAAAGAGCCGACGTTGATGCCAGTTTCTGATGCTCGCGAGACAGGGCGGCTCGCCCTGAAATTCAGGGCGCGCTATGGATTCAACATGCAGTATTTCTTATTCAAGCGCTGTTTCCTGGAGGAAATGTGTACCTTTGGACCAATTTTCCAAGGCCCGTTTCCGGATTTCTATGCGGCGAATCTAGCAATGCTCATCGGAAATAAAATCGGACTTGTGCCGGAACCACTGACGGTAATTGGGATTTCGCCCAAGTCGTATGGCAACTTCCATTTCAATGGCCGAGAAGACGAGGGGATCGCTTTCCTCAACATTCAGAACTATGTGGATCTGGCGACACCAAAAGTTAGTGACGTTTTGTTGCCCGGCAGCCACATGAACAGCTGCTGGCTCCTTTCCGTTGCTCGAGTCTCGGAAAACCTCGGCAATGGACCTGAGATCCAAGTGGACATTGCCCGCTACCGACGCTTGCAGGTCAATGAAGCGCTTTATCGCCTTACGAAGGCGAAAGGCAACGGTTTGGCGTTGGCAAAGCGGCTTTGGCCAACACTCTTGTTGAGGGAACGAATCTATCTTGTCCTCTGGGGGATCGCTTTCGCTTGTGCACGACCGATGCCAAACTGGTTCAAACGTATAACTGTTGGCCTGTCGAAATGGCATGAGGCGCAGTACGGCCGATACCTAGGAAGAGCACGCCGGCATACCGAATTCCTAGGCGCAACGACAATCGAGGTGTTCAAGCGGATGCACGCGAATAAATGAGACCGACGGATTGCCCGTTCTGCAGCAGCGACACTGAAGAGTATCTGAGCACGACAGACGTCAACCGCAGGACCTCCGATACCACCTATTACGTGCGTCGCTGCCGATCATGCGGGCTGATGTTTGTCGCCAACCCGCCGGTTGATCTCACGCCCTACTATACGAGCGACTATCACCTCATCCCAAAGAACCGCCACGAGTTGGACAAGCACCTGCCTCGTCAAGCATTCAAAATCAAGCTGTTGAAGCGGTTTCAGCAAAGGGGACGGCTGCTCGAGATCGGGCCGTCCATTGGCACGTTCTGTGCGCTTGCAAAGGATGCCGGCTTTGAAGTGGACGCAATTGAAATGGACCGGGCGTGCGTTGCCTATCTCAACACCCATGTCGGCGTAAATGCCACGTTGTCCGACAATCCGGCGACAGTCCTGGCACATCGCGAGAGGCACTACGAAGCAATTTGTCTTTGGCACGCCCTCGAGCATATGCGCGCACCGTGGGAAGTTTTGGCGCAGGCGGCCAAGTCCCTCGTGCCGGGCGGGGTATTGGTGATCGCAGTGCCAAATCCGACGGGCAAGCAAGCGCGACTGATGGGTGCCAATTGGCCCCATTGGGACCTGCCTCGCCATCTCTTCCATTTTCCCATGGGCTGGCTGGAGGATCGGTGCCGGTCGCTCGGGCTGGAGCATGAGTTCATAACCACTCGTGACGCGGGCGGGCTTTATTGGAACCGTTTTTCCTGGGCAATGCGCGCTGCGCCGCTGGCACCGCATCGCCGATTGAAACCAGTCTTTTGGGGACTGGGGCTGTTGTTTGGTTATCTGGTCGAACTGCGGAACCGCGAAGAGGGCGATGGCGCAACCTACACCACGATCCTGCGCCGGCCATTTGGAGTCCCAGGTGACTACTGAGAGTGCACCATCACAAGGCATCGCCAGCGGCGGAACGCTGGCGACAAACATGGCATTCGGTGCACTCGGCCAATTCTGGCGTGGAGCCATCCAGCTCGTATTCACGCCGATCTTCATCTATCTGCTTGGCCCGGAAGCCTACGGGTTGGTGGTCTTCAACAGCACGTTGCTGCTGCTTGTGCTCTTCCTGGAGCAGGCCGTTAGTCCCGTCGTCATGCGTGAATTCGGCCGCATGCGTGGCCAGAACCGACACGTCCGTGACTTGCTGGACCTGTTGCGGTCGCTTGAACTGATCTCAGGTCTCACGGCGCTGCTGGTTGGCGCTGTCGTTGGTCTGACGGCGCCCTGGATCGCAAGCGACGTTCTGACGGCCAAGAACCTCGATCAAGGGACGTTGACCACAGCGCTGCGCCTGATGGGGCTATCGTTGATGGCACAGTGGCCGGCCATGCTCTACGGCAGCTGCTTGATCGCGCTGCACCGGCAAAGGCGACTGACAGGACTGATCATCGCAACCAGTAGCCTGCAGCTCGCAGGGACCGCGCTCGCCCTGTGGCTATTCAGTGCCGACATCTTGACCTTCTTCTTCTGCCAGACAGTGGGTGGGGCGATCACTAGCCTAACATCCGGCATCGGAGCCTGGCGCGCGCTGCCTCGCACACGGCAGCGCCCGAGAGTGTCGCTTGCTCATCTGCGCCGGGTGCGAGGCTTCGCCTTGGGCACGATGTCGATCGGCATCACCGCCAGTTTGTTGACCCAGGCAGACAAGTTGATGGTTTCCGTCACGGCCGCGCTTGACGACTTTGCAGCCTATGCAATGTGCTTCCATTTCTCCGGTTATGTCGCCGCACTGGCGGTTGCCCCGATCAGTATGACGGTGCAGCCGCATCTCGCGAAGCTCGCCGGTTGCGCGACTGAATTGCTGGCCAGTGAGTATCACCGCTGGAGTCAACTGTTATGTCTCATCGCCCTGTCGGTGCTCGGCACAATCGCAGCCTTTCCGGAGACAATCCTTTCAGCTTGGCTCGGCCGCAACTCACCACTTGTGGAACCGATGTCAGCGTTGCTGCCGATCGTCTCGATAGGCACCATGCTCAACACGCTGATGACGATGCCTTTCATGCTTCAGATGGCCAGTGGCTGGGTTCGACTGTCGCTTATCAAGAACTGCATCGCCCTGGCCTTCTTCCTGCCTGCGCTCTATTGGCTGCTGCCGGCATATGGAACCGTTGTCGGAGCGGCGCTATGGCTCGGGCTCAATTTGGGATATGTACTGATCGAGGTGCCGGTCATGCATACCCGCCTGCTCAAAGGTGAGATGTGGTCGTGGTGGTTGAAGGATCTGCTATTGCCTGTCCTTGTGGCAGGGGCCGTGTTCCTCAGTTGTCGGCTAATCGTGCCCGCCAATCTGCCTTTCTGGGCTGAACTTGGCTGGGCGGCGACGGCTGCTTTGCTGTGCGCTATGTCGCTGCTCACAGTCCTGCCTCGCGTGCGAACCGATCTATGGCTTGTAGCGAAATTCAGTCTGAGGTTTGCAGGACTCTTGATTTGGAGGCCGGGCAATCACTGATGCCCTCTTTGGGCGAAGCACGGTCCGATGTTTCAACCGGAACCACTGCATCATCTTTTTGGCACCCAAACGCGCCAGTGAGAACTGCTGTCCAAGCGCTCGTAATTCGACATAATGCCCATTTCGATGCGGGATACGATTTGTTGGATCGCCTGAGCGCCCCATGCCGGACTATCCTTGCCATCCAAAATCAGCATCTTCGGCCGCTCACGGTTCAAACGCCTGATGAACCTCGCCAGGTCTCGTTCTCGACCCAAGGTGAACAACACCTCGATCGGCCCGCGCATGCCACGACCTGACGCGGCAATCGCAAATGGAATGCCGGTGACGACAAGCGCATCACGCGTTCGGATCCGGTCGAGCGCTGCCAGACGCTCGCTCATGTGCTCGGCGAATGTGCGAGGTACTGACAAGCCCGACCACTCTCGCCAGTTCTCGCTGCGACTGTTATCTGTCCGGAGCATCGCACCGAGGCTAGGCAAAATCTTGTGGGGAGCAAAGACGATCAAGCAGATGGCGATCAATAGTGCCGCGCCTAAGGAACGCAGGGAACCTGGCAGAAGCGGCACCCGTTGCAGCGCCCGCGAAAGTGGAAACAGAGCAAGCAGGGAATAAATGATGTAGTGGCTCGGTCGATGCAGGTAGTAGGGAATCCAGGCAATGAGCATTACGCTCGTTGCGAGCGCAATACCCTGCGATCTGTTGAGCACTGCGGTGATCTGGGCCCTCTGGTCATTCCTCGCACGCCCGGATGCCGACACGTAGACCGTCGCCGTTAGGATCGCAACAGCGGTCAAAAGGAACATCGTGCTGTCCCATTTCACGATCTTCCCGCCGAAATAGTTGGCAGCCGCATAAAGCGGGTGAGAAAACTCGAGGCCGGACCTAGAGAAGAACGGAGACAACAGCATGCTGGTCAACAGCACGAGGGCGCCGGTAGCGAGCAGACTGGACGCTCCCCTCCGTACCACGTCGCCGCGGTCGAACCCGCTCGCTCCCTCCATCACCGCGAAACCGATGGCTGCAAGCACACCCGTGTCTGGAAAAAGCACGACACCCACAGCAGAAGCCAAAACACGCAGCGCCCGGTCGCGCGGTCGAGAATGCCATGTGGTGCAGCAGGCAAACAGAAGGAAGACCATTACCGGCACATAACGCAGGCAGGAGAGATTGGCGTAAACCACAAGGCTGCCGCTCTCGACGAGCAACGGTCGAACCGCAGCTATAAGCGCTATGGCCGCTGCCAATTGCCACCTAAGAGAACCAGCAATCGCGTTCTGCCAATAGCGCCAGAGACACAGTGTCAGCACCATCACCATCGCCAGATTGGCAGATTTGTTGAGTTGGAGCGCCGTTACGTAGCTCGCGTCGAAGCCCAGTGCGCGCAGACCGCAGTAGAGCAAGCTGCCACCGGGACCATAGGCTTCATGCTCGCCGTTACTGACAATCGTGCCACGCAGAATCTCGCAAGCTCGGCCATAGATGACATAAGTGTGTGGATCACCGCTCATGAGCATAACGATCTCTTGCGGATCAAATGAGCGATCGAGCAAGATTGTGCGCAAAATCATTGCTAGCAAAAGCAGTAGAATGACGCCCAGTGCGGCATCGATCCAACTGAGTAGACTACCTCGCGCGACTCCAGTTTTCGTCGACTGCCCGCCTCCCGATACCGCATCGCGTCGCCGCTCTGCCAAGGGCCGAACCGCATCGATAAACTTGCCGATCACGGACCTGACAGAGTCCCCGACGAAAAACATCACGACCCAGACTACGATCAACACGGCCAGCGCCGACAGGAAAGCAGATTGCTGCGCACCGACGTCGACAGACACAATGAGTTCGTCAACCTCCGGCAACGCAGTCAAGCGATCACCTGTACGGGCATGGAGCCCACTGAAGACGACAAAAAAAACTGCAAAGGATGCGAACAGCGAAACGAGGGCGATGACCGCTTCGACCGCGTTCGGGTTGCTCCGCTTATCTGTCGACGTGCTTGCAGCCAAGCGCCGAGATTTTTTCATTGCCAGTGGTTCTCCAGGGCGCCAAGGTCAAGCTTGTGCACTTCAACATTATTGGGTGTGCAGCATAGAGGCGGAGTGTCGCGAGGAGTCCTCGACTGCAATGGTGTTTTCACGATATTCGTGCCAATTAGCATCGCAGGTCACCTGAAGCAGCAGCAATGAAAATTTCTGTCGTCACTCCGTTGTTCCGTTCGGCTCCTTACATCGAGGAGCTATTTCACCGGTCTGTCGAAGCCATCCGTGCGACCGGCGCCAGCGAGCATGAGATAATCTTTGTCAACGATGATAGCCCCGACGACAGCCTTGACCTGGCTCGACGAATTGCCGTCGAGCACCCCGGCGTCGTCGTCATCGACCTGGCTCGCAACTACGGCCAGCACAAGGCAATCATGACGGGGCTTGAAGCAGCCTCGGGCGACTATGTATTCGTGATGGATAGTGATCTGGACGAAGAGCCGGAATGGATCACGAAGTTCTATCACGAACTCATCGACCGCAAGTGTGACGTTGTATATGGCGTCCAGCAACGGCGCATACGCGGGCTGGCCTATCGTTTCTGCCGCTGGTTGTTTTATTGTGTATTAAACGGGCTGTCCTCGGTCCGGTTTCCTAAGGATATCGTCACGGCCCGCCTGATGTCGCGGCGCTATGTCGATGCCTTGCTACAGTTCGGCGAACGAGAGGTCTGGATTGCCGGCTTGTGGCACATGACAGGGTTCACGCAGATCGGCGTCGCCGTCGACAAGAACGACACCAGCCCGACGACATACACGTTCACCGCTCTGGCCAAATCGTTCATCAATGCCATTACCGCATTCTCCACGCGACCGCTGACCATCATCGCGATTGTCGGCATCGCCGTCTCGCTGATCGCCTTCATTTTCACCGGCTGGGTTCTCTATCGAAAGTTGGTCGACGGCATTGCGGTGGAGGGCTGGGCCTCGGTCATGTCCGCCGTGCTGCTTATTGGGGGAATGTCTCTGTTCTTCAATGGTGTCATGGCGATCTATGTCGCCAAGATCTTCATTGAAGTGAAGCAGCGACCACGCACAATTGTGCGCGAGGTGGTCAGCAGTTCGGTCCTGGCGGGTAACGCAGACAACGCGTCCGACCTAGCAGAGAACGGAGGCAAGCCCGAGATATCCGCGCGCGTCTAGATCGTTTACGAATGACGTGCTGGCCGATCCCGTTCTTATGAAACGGATGGCCTCGTCGACGCTGTATTGGTAGCATTCGAGGAACTGTTTGCTGGCATCGCCAAAGATGATGGTATCGATATTACGGCGCTGCGGTTAATGCCACCGACAAAGATATCATTTCCGACTGCAATCATCACGAAATTAGTCTCACAAATGAGGCGGACCTGCTGCCTTGGACTTGCCGAACACCGGAGGGCCGGCCCTTTGATCACCAACCCACTTAGCGTGTTCGGGCTGACACTCCTACTGCTTCTGCTGGCGTCAGCAGTGCCGTTCGCACGGCGCCGTGTGTTCGGACCGCTGTCAAACGGAATTTGGGCACTTTCCACGGCTAGAGCCGGCCTCACTGGCGGGCTTTCAGAAATTCCGAAGTTTGGCCTCATTCGGATCATCTTCGGCGCCTTGCTTCTAAACAGGCTCTTCTACATGTGGTACCTGTCCTATCCAACTGACTGGCAGAACCCCATCTACGTGCTGACCTTGTTTGCTGAATTGGCTGCTGCTCTGGCAATACTGCTCGGCTTTGCGACACAGTGGGCCTTCGTCCACCAGATGCTGTATCAATGGCACGCCGGCGAGGCCGTTCTCGGGAATGGGACACTCGGCAACGATATTGCTGCAATTCTGTCCTTATTCCTCTTTCTGACAAATGCTGGCAGCCGGATCTCCCTTGACGGCATATTGACAAAGCGAACACCGGTTCTCAGGCCGTTTCTACTGTATTGGGGGACATCCGACCGAGACGTTGTCGTCTCGAAGTTCATTGCGCTTTTCTCGTACTGGCTCATCTGCATCTATTCGATGGCGCAACACTTGGCAGAGCCTGCCTGGATGAAAGGCTTCGCAGGACCACAACTGCTCGCGAACAACTTCATGAGCGTCTATCACGCCTCATTTGCCTCATACTTTGAGACCTCCGAAATACTTGTTCTTCTGGCCAAGCTTGGCCTGTGGGGTATGTTTCCCTGGTACCTTGGTGTCTTACCACTAGTTCTATTGGGCGGTTGGTTCCGCGCCTACGTCATAGGTTGGGGGATTCTGTTTTTCGTGTTGTCTCATTGCGTGCTCCAACTCGGCTGGTTAGCGGAATTCGAGTGGTTGCTTTGGGCGAGCCTATTTCTTTATTCGTCGCGCAAGGTCGATGTTGCCTATGATGACAAGTGCAATCTATGCGATCGAACGATCCAGTTCCTTAAGCTCGTCGACCTTTCCGGCAATATTTGTTTGCGTCCAGTATCCAAGAGCAAGTCCTGGCTCGACGAGCGCGGCATCACCCAGGAAAGCGCACTCTATGACCTGCATGCGTGGGATAGGAAACAAAAAAAACTGTATTCCGGCTATGACTTTTACCTGACACTGAGCGCATCGATTGCACCCCTCATGCCGTTGTGGCCAGTCTTGATGCTTTGCAGGATCACGGCCATCGGGCCACAGGTCTATCGGATCGTTGCAGATCGCCGAATTCGGATGTTGGGCGCCTGCAAGATGCCGTCTCAAAAACGCGAGTGGGTTTCTCCTCAAAATTACGCCAGGGTGAGCTTTTCAAGCTGCAGAAGCGCCATAGCTATGCATGTGATTATTCTCGGCGCTTTCTACACTGCCGGCATACCGTGGCGCTTCGTCGGCTGGTCGGGCTTTCAGACCCCTTTCGCAGCGGCTGCCCATTACTACGGCATCGCACCAATTGACGTTTTCAACAAGACCGACCTGCGCATGGCAGAAAACTGGTTCACTTTGAAATCGGAGAAAAACCAGATTGTGCCAATATTCAATCCCGACGGTAGTCGGGGTTGGTACCATAAGTCCGATCGAATCTATTTCGGTGGCACACTCCGGTTTCGACGCATGGTCATTGGTCGAAACGACTGTCATTATAATAATCCGCGTTGGAAGCACTTAATTAATCAGATCCTTCTGCTGCACAAAAGAATAACAGGTGAAACTGGACCTTTTATATATACTCAATATTTTTCTGCATTGGCCGACGACAAGAAGATTAATAATCTATCTTATGAGCGGGGATCAACTCGTATCGTATGCTCCATGAAGGTGCCGTCCTAAACATCGAAGGCGCAGTTCTAATGTTCGGAATTCAAGGCTTGATGCCCATTCTTGACGACTCCGAGGTGGATCAAATGCGATGCAATTTAGCTTTAATCGAACAGCCGATCCGCCTCGCCGATCTTTATGATTGATGTTCATTTCTGCCTACCTACGTCGGAGTCGACAAGACAAGGTCAGATGTGGAACAGCCGGTTCACTTGGCAATTTCGGTCCATCGGGCCACATCAGTCCTGAACGGCTGACCCGCAGCGCATGCCTCGAGTGCAGGCAGACCTGCCCAGCTGGGCCAATCAATGTTGGTTGCGCCGTCTAGGCTTTTCTGGCTGCTTGCACGAATGAAGGACCTGCTTTTTCGGTTGGCGGATGACAGGCTTGGACTGCTCTGTTATCAGCATCGCTGTCTCCTGGAAGGATGCAACTGGTCCCTAGATGAGCAATAGCTTCTATCTCAGCATAGTCGAGCATTACGAGAATTGCCTGCGCACGTATTCCGGCGGCCCACGTGCTGTCGACTGGAAGAACGAGGCGGACGCCCGACTGCGGTACGATATCATGCTCGACCTGATCAAGGAACGGCAGACACCTGCGACGCTGCTCGACTTCGGTTGCGGACTTGCGGCGCTGAAGGAGCACATGACGACCCGCGACCTTAGTCTTCTGGACTATACGGGACTCGAGATCTCTTCGAAGTTCGCGTCTGCCGCACGTGCGGCAAATCCGGACACAAATGTATTGTGTATGGATGTGCTCGCCCACGGGGTGTCGCTACCGAAATTCGACTACATAGTAATGAACGGTATATTCACACGGCGTCATGATGTATCGATCGACGACATGGAACGCTATCTGCAGAAGCTGCTTCTAGTCGTCTTCGCGAGCTGTCGGGTAGGTTTGGCGTTTAACGTAATGTCCAAAGCAGTGGACCGGGAAAGTAACGTCCTTTTTCACCCTGATCCAGGATCGCTTCTGGATTTCATCTCAAAGAAATTGACCCGACATTTCGTGTTGCGCAACGACTATGGCCTGTACGAGAGCACGTTCTATCTCTATCGCCAGCCGCTAGGGCGCCACACCGACAAGGAGGCCTTTGAATGAGCGGGCGGCCACTCTTGCTGTTCGGTGCCGGCGAACTTGCGGAGGTTGCCGCATATTACTTCGAGACAGAAGGCAATCGGCACATCGCTGCGTTCACGGTCGATGGCAACCAGATTGAAGCACCGACATTTCTCGGTCGCCCCGTGATCGCATTTGAGGAACTGGCGGACCCGCTTGGGCCGGATGACTGTGATATGTTCGTCGCCATCGGTTATTCCAAGCTCAATGCAACTCGGCAGGAAAAGTGCGCACTGGCGCAGGCACGGGGCTTCAACTTGGTCAGTTACATTTCGAACCGGGCAAGCATAGCGAGCAATGCGCTTTTTGGCTGGAACACATTCATTCTGGAGGACAATACCGTTCAGCCGTTCGTTACTGTCGGTAATGGTGTCATGCTATGGTGTGGCAATCATGTCGGGCACCACGCCACGATCAGTGACTTTGCGTTCATCAGCTCGCACGTCGTGATTTCAGGCGGGGTCAAGGTTGGAGATCGAACGTTCATGGGCGTTAATTCAACAGTCAACGATCACATCACAATCGGCGCACGTTGCGTCATCGGGTCCGGCTCGATCGTAACCAAGGATTTGGCCGACGAGAGCGTCGTGTCGATGGAGCCCGCCAAACTTTCGCCGGTGCCGAGCCGCCGCCTGAAGAGGATCTGAGGGTCGTGCGCACGAGGCGACTTGGACGCATCTTTTCCGCCGAGCAGGGCCCATCATGGATGGTCTCGCATGCGGCATATCCGACACCTCTGCTAATCGCGCCCGACCAACTGCGCATCTACTTCAACACGCGCGATGCAGATAATCGCGGCTATCTTGCTTGGATCGACGTCGATCCTGCCGACCCATTGCTGGTTCGTGACATCTCAAGCGAACCGAGTCTTGGGCCCGGTCCAATCGGAACTTTCGATCATCGAGGCATATCAAACGGCTCGTTCCACCAAGTCGGCAGCGAACTGTGGCTCTACTATATGGGATGGAACAAAGCCGTCGATACACCATTCCACAATTCGATCGGACTCGCGGTGTGCCGGAACCGACAAGATGCGGTGTTTGAGCGCCGTTTTAATGGCCCGTTGCTCGAACGCAGCCGCTTCGACCCATACACATTGAGCTACCCATTTGTAGTCGGTCCCAGCACTGGCAGTATATGGCAGATGTATTATGGCACGAGCCGTGCTGCAGGTAACTTCAACGACAATTTTATGCACGTCATTGCCGAGGCGACCTCGGCCGATGGCATCGACTGGCGCCCGATGGGTCAGGACGTTATCTCACTGGGGAGCGGCGAACTCGGACTTTCTCGGCCATGGCTCATCGAAACGAAGTCCGGCCGTGTCATGCTGTACTCGGTCCGACGCGCACAGTACACAATTGGCGCTGCGTTGTTTGACGAGAACGAAGGCGGCTGGCACCGGACAACTGACGACTTGCTTGGGCCATCGACCGAAGACTGGGATAGAGAAGCAAGCTGCTATGCTGCCGTCATCGATGTGGCCGACACGCGCTTGATGTTTTATTGCGGTAATGGTTACGGCCGTACCGGCTTCGGACTCGCCATGATCGAGGATTAGATGTCTGAAGCATCGCCGGACAAGTCGATTGCAATCCTGCAGTCCAACTACATCCCCTGGAAAGGCTATTTCGATATCATCGCTTCGGTCGACGAGTTCGTGATCTTCGATGACGTTCAGTTCACGCGGCGCGACTGGCGAAACCGCAACAAGATCGTGCTCAATGGAAGCCTTCACTGGCTGACGATTCCGGTGCTCTCGAAAGGACGTTACCTCGAGCCCATCGATGCGATTACGGTCGCAGACCATTCTTGGGCGCGGCGTCATTGGGAGACGATTGCGCAGGCATACGGTAAATCTCCGCACTTCTCCGAGATCGGGCCTCAACTCAAGCCGCTGTTTCAGCAGGCCGCAGACGTCGAGCGACTAACCGATATCAATGAACTGTTCTTACGAGAACTCACCCAAATCCTCTCTCTCGACACAAAATTTTCGCGCAGTGCGTCGGTGCCACGGTTGGCGAAATCTGCTACCGGCCGGCTGGTCGAGATCTGTCAGGCGCGTGGCGCCACCAAGTATGTTTCCGGGCCGGCGGCAAGGAGCTACATCGAGATCGAACAATTCGAGGCTGCCGGCGTTGAGTTGAGATACGCCAACTACTCTGGGTATCCGGCCTACGGGCAAGGCCTCGAGCCGTTCGAACATGGCGTAAGCATCATCGACGTTCTGATGTGCTGTGGAGAGAAGACCCGACTGCACTTGAGGTCGCTGTGCGACGAGAGCGCATTCCTGGAAATTCCTTGAACTGCCGGCTGGATGGCGGCAAAGAATTGAAGCGCCAAATATCGGATGTGTTTGCTACGAGCAATCAGGCCGCTGACGTATTGGCCGCGCGCCTGGGGCTGCACAACGGACTCGCGACGAAAGAACCAATTCGTAACAGAGGGGGCCTTGCGTGGGCACCAAAACCGATCAACAAACACTTGTTGTGACCGGGGGGCTAGGCTTCATCGGAAAGCACTTCGTACGGCGAATGCTAGAGGCCGGCCATTTAGTAAAAAATATCGACAGCGTTGGCTACGCAGCCGATCTCACCGCCAAAGAAGAATTTGGCGCCCACAAGAACTACCGCTTCCAGCAGGCAAGCATCCATATGCTCGATTTCCTGCCGCAGTGCGATGTGTTGATCAACTTCGCAGCCGAAAGCCACGTCGACAATTCAATCACCAACAATACTCAGTTCTGCATAACAAATTTTCTCGGCGTTCAGCGTCTCCTGGAACTCACACGATCCAAACAGCCGCCGGATCGGCCGTTGTTCATTCAGATCAGCACCGACGAGGTCTACGGCGACATCGAAAGCGGCCGGCATTCCGAAGCCGATATGCTGATCCCCTCGAACCCTTATTCGGCAACCAAGGCTGCCGCCGACATGCTTGTTAAGAGCTGGGGTCGTACGTATGGCATGAATTGGAACATCATTCGTCCTTCCAATAATTTCGGTGCACACCAGTATCCGGAAAAGTTGATCCCGAAGAGCGCCGGGCGCATGAAACGGGGGTTGCCTGCCATCATGCACGGAGACGGCAGCTATGTCCGCGCGTGGCTGCACGTCGAGGACACTGTCGACGCCATATTGACGGTGATGGCCAAAGGCGAGCGAGATGTCATCTACAATGCCGGCGGGGAATGCGAGTTGCGCAATATCGAAGTGCTTCGCATAATCGCCTCTGTGTTTGGCATTCCCGAACACAAGGCTTGGGTTGCCGTGGAAGACCGTTCTGGCCAAGACGTACGCTACAGCCTCGACGATAGCAGGCTGCGCGCACTCGGTTGGCAGCCAAAGCGACGTTTCATGGCGGAAATCGAACGGATCATCGAAGAGATCGATGTGACGCGCTTTGCTTGAGGTTCGGCATGAAAATCGATTTCTATCGCCATGCGCTCGGAGCCGAAGACGCCAAAGCTGTTGCCGACGTCTTGGCGACCCCGATCCTGACAACCGGCAATGTCGCCAGATCCGTGGAGTCGCAGCTCGCGAACTACTTCAACCTGCCTCACGGTGTCCTGGTCAACAGCTGGACCAACGGTACACTTGCCACATTGCTGGCTATGGGAATCGGTCCCGGCGACGAGGTTATCGTGCCAGCCATGACATTTATCGCGACCGCGAATGTCGTGGAACTGACGGGCGCGTGCACTGTGTTCGCCGACGTCGAGCCAGGTTCTCTTCTCCTAACCGCAGACGAACTCGCCAAGCATGTCACCGAACACACGCGGGCCGTGATCCCAGTGCACTTGTATGGCCAGATGTGTGATGTATCCGCGCTGCGATCAGTACTCGCGGATCACCCGCGGGCGACGGGCAAAATATGGATCATCGAGGACTGCGCGCATTGTTTCGAAGGCGAGCGCGACGGCATAAAACCCGGCCAGATGTCGGACGCGGCTGTCTTTTCGTTTTACGCGACCAAGAACATTACGTGCGGAGAAGGTGGCGGTATCGTTCTGAGCGACGACGACCTTCACCAAAGGATACTCGAAACACGGCTGCACGGCATGTCGGCCATCGCCGTCGATCGGTTCGCGGGCGGCCGCTACAATCACTGGGACATGCGACGTCTCGGCACCAAAGCCAACCTGCCCGACCTGCTTGCCGCTCTGTTGCCTAAGCAGATCGCAACCATCGATGAGCGGCTGCCCGAGCGTTGGGCCCTTGCCGACCGTTACCGTACAGCGTTTGAGGGTGGACCACTACGCCTTGTCGAACACGTTCGCAACAGCCGGCCTGCCGAACACATTTTCCCGATTGGCGTTCCGGGCGGCTTGCGCGATGAGGCAATAGCCGCGCTCAATGCAGCCGGTATCGGCGTTACGGTCAACTACCGTTCGGTACCCGAGATGGAATTCTATAAAGCTCGCTACCCCGCAAACGCGGGACGCTTCCCGGTGGCGAGCCGCTGGGGCTCGGAAACACTGACATTACCAATGTTTCCTGGATTGTCCCGAGCCGAGCAGGAATACGTCATCGATGCTGTTCGCCGGTACGTTTACCCACTCGCGAAGCCATGATGATCGTACGGCTGGCCGCCGCACTTTCTCAATGCAGATAGTATAGTGGAATTGGTGGCGTCGCAGTACCTTGCCGAAACGCGTGCAATCACAGTTCTGAGTACTTCGGCTGGTCGGAGCCAGGAATTTCCAGCAGACCGCATCGGGCCATTTCCGTAAATCTGGCGGGTGATCGCAATGCCATCGAACTCGAGCCGGATCTGTCCAAAATGCGAGGCTGAAGACGATGTCGCCCCCGATCAGGCACTATGGCCGGCCAGCTGGATCTGCTCGTCATGCGGCCTGGCGCCGGATTGCTTCGGAGGGTTCGCGCGGCTGGCACCTGCGCTTGATGGTACTTTGTCGGGCTTCGACCCCAACTCGTTTGAACTGTTGATGAGTGTCGAGAAGGGTCACTTCTGGTTCGAGCGGCGCAACATGCTCATTGCCTGGTTGCTCAAACGGTACACGAAGACCAGTTCGCCTTCTCGAATACTTGAGATCGGTTGCGGAACAGGGTTCGTACTTGGCTTGCTGCAAAGCGTTTTTCCAGGCGCCAAGATTGCGGGAAGCGAACTTCACAGCGCCGGTCTGCAGATTGCACGTCAGCGTCATGGACACGCGATCGAGTTATTTCAACTTGACGCTCGCCGGCTTCTGCTGGTGAACGCCCTCGACATCGTATGTGCTTTCGACGTGCTGGAGCATATTGAAGAAGATGAGGTCGTGCTTGAAGCCGTGGGCTGCTCCTTGCGCCGAAGCGGGCTACTCATCGCCACGGTCCCGCAACACCCTTGGCTTTGGAGTGTTAGCGATGACATTGCACAACATGTGCGACGCTACCGCGTCGGCGAGTTGGAAGGCAAGTTGTCGCGCATCGGTCTCGAAGTGCTTTTCTCCGACAGCTTTACAAGTTTACTCTTGCCGGCGATGGCAGCGAGCAGACTGACCCGGGCCAAGTCCAGTGAGATGCGCCGAGCGCAACTCGAAGTCATCGAATCCGAGTTCAAGCTGTCACCTTGGCTCAACTTTACATTTTCGCAAGTGCTGCGAGTCGAGCATAGCCTGAGGCAGTTGGGCCAGCGCTATCCGCTCGGCGGTTCACGGGTGGTCGTTGCCCGCAAAGACGGGACGTGATTCGGGTAGGACGGGATTGCCGCTTTTGAAGAGAGCGTGATCCGCGGCAGGGCCACGCGCACGACGGTTGCCGATCCGGCCCGGCCGTGCCCGTTCGATTGGGTCAATCGGCAGTTCAAGGCGCCGCGCCCGGACGCGTTGTAGGTCTCGGATTTCACCTACGTTTCCACGTGGGCGGGCTTCGTCTACGTGGCGTTCGTGATCGATGCCTATGCACGCAAGATTGTCGGCTGGCGTGACCGGGCTTTTCACGCCACGAACCAGTCGATGCAGCGGCAGGGCGCCACCATCAAGCTTCACAAATTGGATGAGCGCTTAAAGGGGTTCGAGATGGTCGTGACCTCTTCGAACAACAAAGCGGTCGAAAACGTCAGCGCCGAACTGCCAGCGCTCGAAGCGATTGCATCTGATACCACCGCTCTCAGATATTTCCCATCGATATCGGACAACGTTCTGGAGCGAGAGACATGGGGGGCGATTGCGGCTGTGCTTGGCAATGCCTCCAACCGCTTTCAATTCGCGCAGAAGTTTTGGCGTGACGAAGAACGCGGGTTCTCAACCTATCTCAATCACGCAGCAGGTGTGCCCCAGTATGTATCGGAGCCACAAGAGGATGGACCGCCGGTCAAACGTCTGCGTGAGGTGATCGTCGGGGAGGCTCCGCCCAACAACAGGAAAGAGGCCAAGGCAGCCTGGGAAAGTGCACGAAACAGGTTTCAGGATGTCTCAAGCCAGGCACAGCAAACACGTGACAGACTCCAACGTGTCCATGAAGCTATAGTGAGGGTCGGCCAGCTTGCGACGGAAATCGGCAACACGCAGCAGGTCATCATTGTAGCTGAGTCCTCAATCGATGAGATGGTACGAGCACAAGCGGCATTGAGGTCAAACCTTGAAATTCAAGAGGCAAAGCTTCAGGCAGCGCAAGATGAGCTGCGCGCTCACAGCGAAATTAAACCCGGCTTCTTTGCGCGGCTATTCGGGACAAAGACTGCCAAGGCCTGGAAGGCAAAGGAGCAAAGACTTCTCAGTCAACATCGCGATGAAATAGGCCGTAAGAAAGCCGCGCATGAGGCGCTGCAAAGATCAGAGGCGCAGCTGACTGGCCATCATGCCCGGCAAGCGCAGCTTCAGGCAAACTTGGAACAGCTTCAGACCGAACACGGTGCGCTCGAAGAACAAATTGCTCATGCTTGCTCATCTATAGGCGCGTCCGTCCCCGACACGTCCTTCTTTGATGAGGGCCATGAAGCAAAGCAGATTGCGCATCTGTGGTTTGATGAAGCGGCGTGCCTGGAGCGCGATCAGGTGTTTGAAGCCGCAATGGCGGTCCATATGTGAATCGGCATGCAATTTTGACCCCTTTGCGGGGGTAATCGGCGTTCAATTTTGACCCCACCCCCACGGGCTCAACATCTCCGCTCGAAGTGATTCTGGAGCGGGGGCTTGTAGGGGGATGATCACGGTGGAGACGATCGGGCGAGTGCGCCATGACTTTCACGTCAAGGGCAAGAAGATCAAGGAGATCTCGCGGGAGCTTCGGCTGGCGCGGAACACGGTGCGTACAATTGTGCGCGGCGAGGAGACCGAACATCGCTATGAACGCAAAACACAGCCTCATCGCAAGCTCGGCGGTTTTGCCGATCAGCTCGATGGCCTGCTCGAAGAGAACGCGAAGAAAGCCAAGCGCGAACGCCTGACATACCTGCAGATGTTCGAAGAGTTGCGTCTGGCTGGCTACCAGGGCGGCTATGATGCGGTGCGCCGCTATGGCTGGCGCTGGCAAGAAGCCCACGGTGCCCGGCTGGCCGAGGCGTATGTGCCGCTGCACTTCGATCCCGGTGAGGCGTATCAGTTTGACTGGAGCCACGAGATCGTCGTGATCGCAGGTAGCGTGATGACCGTGAAGGTGGCGCACGTCAGGCTCTGCCACAGCCGCATGCCGTTGTTGCGTGCCTATCTGCGCGAAGCCCAGGAGATGGTTGTCATGCTGGAAGCATGCCTCCGGCATGACGCCCATGACCAGGCATTCCGGTTCTTCAAGGGCGCCTGCCGGCGCGGCATCTACGACAACATGAAGACCGCCGTCGATGCTGTGTTTGTCGGCAAGGAACGCCAGTTCAACCGCCGCTTCCAGCAGATGCTAAGCCACCATCTCGTCGAGGCGACGGCGTGCACACCGGCAGCGGGGTGGGAGAAGGGGCAGGTAGAGAATGTCGTGTCGGAGACGCGCTTCCAGCACGATGTCGGCGTGATGCGGCGTGCCATCTTCACACCAAGGCTCAAGTTCTCAAGCCTGGCCGAACTCAACGCTTATCTGATCGACCGGTGCATCGCCTGGGCCAAGGCACACGCGCATCCCGAGCACAAGGATCGTTCGATCTTCGAGATGTTCGAGGTCGAACGCGCGAGCCTCGTTCCATATGCCAGCCCGTTCGATGGCTTTCGCAGCGTAACGGCCGCGGTCTCCAAGACATGCCTCGTCACCTTCGACAAGAACAAGTACTCGGTGATGGCCAAGGCCGTTGGTCGGCCGGTTGATGTTTACGCTTACGCTGATCGCATCGTCATCAAGCAGGATGGCGAGATTGTCGGCGAACACGAGCGCTCGTTCGCCAAGGCGCAGACAATCTATAACCCCTGGCACTATGTCCCTGTTCTGGCAAAGAAACCCGGCGCATTGCGCAATGGCGCGCCGTTCAAGGGCTGGGTTCTGCCGGGCTCCCTTGGCCGTGTGCGCCGCCGCCTTGCCGGATCTGACGACGGCGACCGGCAGATGGTCCGGATCCTCACCGCTGTCCTGACCGACGGCATGGCAGCGGTTGAGGCGGCGTGCACGGAAGCGCTCGCGGCACAGGTGGTCAGCGCCGATGTGATCCTCAATGTGCTTTACCGCCAACAGCAACCGGAGCCACCGGCACCGGTCATGACGCCGGAGCGGTTGCAACTCGCATCACCACCGCTTGCCGATTGCGCGCGCTACGATGGCCTGATTGGCCAACCTCGCCTTGCGGCCGATCCCGTTTCCGCATTGGAGGTGGTGTGATGGAGCGCCATGAGATCCTCGAGTTGATGCGCACGTTGAGCCTCTCCGGCATGAGGGCGGCTTACGACGACATCGTCACCGCCGGCATCAAGCGGCGCCAGGGCGTCGAGAAGGTTCTGGCGGCCCTGCTCAAGGCCGAGATCGCCGCCAAGCAGGCGCGCTCGATCAATTACCAGATGACGATTGCCAAGCTGCCGCTGGCCAAGGAGCTTGCCGAACTCGATCTCGCCGAGACGCCGATCAACGCCGAGGCGATCGAGACGCTTGGCCAGGGCAGCTTCCTGGACGATCAGCGCAACGTCGTCCTGGTCGGCGGCACAGGCACCGGCAAGACGCACATCGCGATCGCCATCGCGCGCCAATGCATCCGGGCGGGCCGCAAGGCGCGCTTCTTCAACGTCGTCGACCTGGTCAATCGGCTCGAGACCGAAGTGAAGCTCGATCGCCAGGGCCGCACCGCCGACGCACTCAACCGCGTCGACCTCGTCATCCTCGACGAACTCGGCTACCTGCCGTTCGCGCAATCGGGCGGCCAACTGTTGTTCCACCTGATCAGCCGGCTTTACGAGCGCACCTCGATCATCGTGACGACCAACCTTGCATTCGCCGAATGGCCCAGTGTGTTCGGCGACGCCAAGATGACGACTGCGCTGCTCGACCGCCTCACGCATCACTGCGACATCATCGAGACCGGCAACGACAGCTGGCGCTTCAAGAACCGCTCCTGACGTGCGCCAGCCCGAGTCATGGCGCACTCGCCCAATCGTCTCCACCGTGATCATGCCCCTACAAGCCCCCGCTTCAGAACCACTTCGGGCGGAAATGCTGAACCCGTGGGGGTGGGGTCAAAATTGAACGCCGATCCGGGGTCAATTTTCGGCGCCGATTGACAGTCCATAAGGCCTTCGTTGATTGCTGCGCAGACAAGATTAGACAAAACCTGGCGATCTTAACGGAATCGTTCGGGACCAGATCGCTGGGCACGCTGCAGAAAGATCAGCTGCTTCCCGATCTGTGGTCAACCTTCTTCATGGTCGTGCCGGTCGTATCGACGACGTTTGCCTCCGTGCATCGAATGTTTTCGCGGTTGGAGCCGGAAGCACTGGGATGGCTGCTGGTTGATGAGGCGGGCCAGGCACTGCCTCAAGCCGCTGTGGGTGCGATCATGCGATCAAAGCGAGCGGTTGTTGTCGGGGATCCGCTGCAGATCGAACCGGTTGTCACACTTCCCAATACGCTAACTGAAGAGATTTGCGCTTACTTCGGGGTGGAGGCGCTGAGCTACAATGCGCCGGAAGCTTCGGTTCAGACGCTTGCTGATGCGGCCAGTCCATATTGCGCGCGGTTTCCGATTGGCAGCGGTCACCGAGACGTTGGATCACCACTTCTCGTCCATCGCCGCTGCGACAGCCCTATGTTCGAGATTTCCAACGAGATTGCCTACTCGAACTTGATGGTACAGGCCAAAAGGCCGAGCGGTGATGCTCTTCCCCTTGGTCCGTATTGCTGGATTGACATTGTTGGCACGCCAGGCCCCGACAAGTGGTGTACCGAAGAAGCACAAAAACTAATCGAGTTGCTTCACACCCTACGGGGCAGCGGAGCGCGAGCGGACGTGTATGTAGTTACGCCGTTTGTGATCGTTCAGGACAATCTGCGCCAGGAACTCAAGCGAAACGGCATACTTGATGGCTGGGTCGAAGACCCGGACCGATGGACTTATGAGCATGTCGGCACGGTGCACACAGTTCAAGGCCGGGAAGCCGGAACTGTCTTCTTCGTGCTTGGCGCGCAAGCACAATCACAGAATGGAGCTCGCAACTGGGCAGGCGGACGCCCAAACCTCGTCAACGTGGCGGTCACGCGAGCAAAATCTGCACTTTATGTAATTGGGAATAGACAACTCTGGAAAGACGCTGGCGTCTTTCGAGTCCTTAACCACTATATGCCCGAACAGCAAAGCGTTGCGACTCGACCGACGAAACGTCGCCTTTGATAAGAGGGGCGACGCTGTTTGTCTCAATGTGATTACCTGTGAATGCAAAAGGATAGACTGCTGCTTTGCGACGGATTTTAAGATGACGAGAAACGAATCGCTCCCAAGTCTCATTCAGTATTGCACAGACGATCATCGAATCTGTCCCGTGCCAAAGCGTTGGATCGAGCTGTGGAAATGGCTCTGTTCGGCTCCAATGTAGATTTCCCCGCTAACTCATGGCTCCAGCCAGGCAGTGGCGGGGCGTAAGTCGATCGCCGTCCCGCTCAATCATGCGGCGCCAGCCGAGATAACTCGGCAGATATTTCGAAGCGACGCCCTTGAAGCGCGCCATCCAGCCCTTAAAGCGGCTCTGGTAGGCGCTGACGTTCTGGGTGTGATAGCAGCCAATGGTCCGCTCACCTTGCGCAGCAACAAGCGCCATCTGGGTGATGCCGGTCTCGGCCGCGAACGCCTCGTAAGACTTGTTGCCGTCGGTGATGAGCACGGCGTCTTTAGCGACGACGGGCTTCAAGTGCGCGCCGATCGCCTCAGCGCTGAGGTCGGTGAGGATCGCATCGGTGGTCTCGCCATGGCGATCGCGGACGATCAGAATGGCATCGTGCTCGTCTGTGGAAAGTCCCGGTTTCTTGGCCTTGCCGCCACGTTTCCTGGGCGCTCGGCCGACCAATTTGCGCGAGCCCTTGGCCGACTTGAGAATGAATGTCTCGTCCGCCTCGACGATGCCGGTTACGGCGCCAGCCTTCTTGTCCTTGGCCGCCGCGAGGAAACGATGACGCCAGCGGAACGATGTCTCCAGATGAATGTCGGTGCGCGCTGCCGCCTTGCGTAGGCTGACACCGTCGACGAGTGCGCGGGCATAGTCGAGCCACTTCTCGCGCAGCCTGAGCCCTGCCAGCGGCGTGCCCGTCAGCGCGTTGAAGGTGCGCTCGCACGCCTTGCACATGTAGCGCTTGAGACCGGAGGCCGAGCCCCATGGCTTGAAGTCACTCGCACCGCAATGGCCGCAGGCCGGCGCCGCGGCGAACCGCGTCTCGATCAGAGCGACGACCTCCTCGTCCGAGCCCGTCGCCGTCAGCGCCTCGACCAGCGCCTCGCGCTGGACTTGGCTGAGATCCCCCAACTGCCCGACAAGTGCCTGAAAATCCTGAGCCTTCATGGTATCCTCGCTGGTGATGAACCGTCTGTCAGCTAGGTGTCACAACATTCAGGCAGAACAGAGCCGTGGAAATTGATAGGCGAGCCAAATAGCAAGGGCGTTCCTGGACCACGGTTGCTTTCCGGTTGGGCCTTCTCGACAGATCGAGACAAGCGTGAAGCGTTCTTGGCGCAACTGCGATACGCTGCAGCGAGAAGTGTGAGGAGTTGCGCCGCCTGCGCCTGCAAATAATGTCCGCTGACTAGGTACTCCGGTCGTGTCGCCATGTTGATCGGCAGGCGCAGCAATGGGTTGGCCCAATGGCAGCTTCCTCTGGCCTCGCTTCATTAGCTGCTCATCGGACGCAGATGAGCGGGTGGTTCCGCGCCAAGGAGACTTGCCGCCACCATATTTAAGCTTTCGGCAAGCTCCTTGGCATCACCATAGGGGGAGCGTCCGAAGGGATCCCAAGCAATCACCTTGATGGGAGTGGGGACAAGGCCCGTACCCAGCTGGATGCGCGCTACTGTCTGCAATATGAAGAGAACAGGGGCGACGGTCGACTCGCCTCGGAAAATATCTTGCCATTCCTCATTAGGCCGGTTGTCGGAAGCATTGGTGCAGATCTCTGATGCCACTGCCTTCAGGGCCGCCACGGCCTCGTCGAGGTTTCCGTATTCGTTCTTCCAGATGGTGTCGTGCGGGATGACATTCTTCGCATTAATGACGACAAGACCCGCCTCCGCCGATGAGCGTTCGATCTGCTTAGCCGCGCCCGCGATATTTTCGTAGACTGATTGACCCTGCGTGCTCGATATCGTCTTAACAGCGAGCGCCCAGGTCTTCCCTTCAAACTGCATCATGACATCAGGATTGTCTCCCTTGGAATTGACTGGATCGTCGAGTGTAAGTCCAGTACCGCAGTGAATTGCAAGGCACGCAAGATAGAGTTCGGCATACTTCCGCGACAAGTCATCCCGCACAGAGCTCCCGTCCATTAGTGTGATACGGGAGAAATCGGGGGCCTCTGCCATCAGTCTCAGATGTGACAGGACGGTCTCAAATTCCGGAAGTTCGCGGGCGCAAAGGACCTTCGACGCAAGATCATGCGCGCCCGCAGCAGCGCGGATAAGGCAGGGTTGTGCGATGTAGTCTTGAGGATTTAACCAGATCTCGAACAGCTCAGCCATGGAAAAGAGATCGTCCTGGACCTTCGAAGGCGCCGGCGGATTAATTTTGTGCGTCGACAATAGCGTGTGGAAATTGTCGACGACGGAAGTTGCGAACTCGTAGGAGACCAATGTCATTGATTGATGGCAGTCCAATGGAAATAGGTTGGCGGCATTGCGGGAGAGTTCCTGCTGCGTTTTTCGATGAGCATGCTCCAGGTATACTCCGCTGTTTGCTGAGGTTAAAGCTTGTTCCTAGCCTGTCCGGGCGTGGTTATCGTAGCGACGAAAATATTGGCCAACGCTCACGCCTCTCTGCCTCGGCGGCACCTCTCCTCTTCTGAGACGATCGAACTCGTCATGGCCGATTGTGGTCCGGTGACTCCCCATTCTCATCGGACGATGACCGAGGCAATGCGGACATCGCTTAACTCGCCGCTCAAAGCATGGCCGCATGATGAGGCAATGACGGCTTTCTCTGCTCAACAGAATTCGAGCGCGAACCCGCAGGTTCAAGACCCCGCCGCTATCGACTTCAGGGATGAAATTGAAGGACATGGCAACACATGTGAATCTGCTACCCATGCGTTACCCAGCAGGCGACAGCAATCAGCTATCGGAATTCTTCTCTGATCTATCTATTTGATTACTAAAGAAACATTGGTTGCGGGGGTAGGATTTGAACCTACGACCTTCAGGTTATGAGCCTGACGAGCTACCGGGCTGCTCCACCCCGCGACAATCGATGCTGAAACTTGTGATACGTCGGTCAGATCGTCAAAATACCTTTCAAACGGATCATGTTGCTCCAATGAGGACATCACTGATAGTGGCAGCTCGAATCGTAAGCTTCGCATCGCGAAAAGAGCGCTGCATCTAACAATTGAGCGGCAGCTTGTAAAGCCCTGCCCGCAGAAATTTGTCGGCGCCGGCACAATGGCAGGAAGCCGACTGCCAGGTGCGCGGGGGCGAGAAGGCTTCGCTGGTCGTATTCTGCTGGTTATGTGGCCGCCGGTAGTGTCTCAGTTTGAAATGTTCTTAATTCGTTCGCATTTATGAGATGTCCGCCGTCAGCCATTGTGAGGATTTTTAGGTCATCGTAGCCACTTAGAGGGTGTGCCCGGCATGGGCACTATATTGGAGGTGGAAGTCCTTTACGGGGCGAGTTGGTAGCAACCGTGAGCTGAAGGCAACTGCATGATGGGGATCGACGATCTGTCGAATCCCAGGGCCGCGAGGCCATGTGGAGAGGAAGCCGAAGGCGAACCGCAGCACTGAATGCAAGTGAACTCTTGTGCAGGCCGGTTCAGCGGGGTGAGCGTGCCTCCGAACGCGACGCCCAAAATCCAACCGAGGCTGAGGCGGTAGTGAGAGCGGCGGCGGCGGGACATCCAGTGTTCTTACCCGGGGAGGTCTGAATGGGTCCGCACCATGCTCGATGTTGCATCGTTGCGGTAGCCTGGAAGAAGGCAACGACGACCGGACGATGCCTGTTCAGAAGTCGGATCTCTTCATATGAGGGTACATGCGGAGCATGTCTCCGACATGACGAAGCGGGGTAATGCCCGCCGAGCAAAGGGAGAGATGGATTGAGAAGGACGGCTCAGCATCAATGGAGCCTGGTGTTCGCCGACAGCCCTTCGGGGAGCGGAAGCGACGGGCCTACGGACGTATCCGATGGTCGAGCGTTTCTGCTGCACAAAGCGAAGAAGCCGAGGCTGATGCGCCAAAGCTCATTCGCCGATTGCGTCGTGCACTGCTGGAAGGCCAATACCGGCCCGGCGCGATCCGCTGGGTCTTCATCCCCAAGCCCGGAGGTGGGCAGAGGGGGCTTGGCATTCCGAACGTGATCGATCCGCTTGTACAACAAGCCGTGCTCCAGGTTCTGGAGCCGGTGTTCGAGCCGACCTTTCATCCAAGTAGTCACGGCTTCCGTCCCAGGCGCGGTGCGGCAACGGCCATTGGCGAGGCGAAGGCACATCTCGAATCCGGTTATCGGACGGTTGTGGATCTTGATCTGGAGACTTTCTTCGATCGCGTCCACCATCAGCGTCTTCTTGAGCGCATCGCTCAGAAGGTGGCGGACCGCCGACTAATCGCAATCATGCGCCACATGCTGAGAGCCATGGTTGTTTTGCCGGATGGCACGCTGATCAAACCACAGGAAGGTACGCCGCAAGGAGGCCCGCTTTCGCCGCTGCTATCCAACATTGTTCTCGATGAATTGGATCAGGAGCTGGCACGGCGGGGCCATCGGTTCGTGCGTTATGCAGACGACAGTTACGTGTTCGTTGGCAGCGCTCGCGCCGGTCGGCGCGTGATGGGCTCACCGCTGAATACCGCCTGATCAACTACATCGAAGGGCTCAACAACCTGCTCGGCACCTTCACTCATGCTTGACGCATGCGCACGGCCTCATTGCAAGATGCCGGAATTGGTGGACCGCTGCTCTTTGTCACCTCGTTCGCACGGCTGGATATGTGGTCAACAGATTGCCGACGGTCCGGGCATCGTTGGGCCCAGTGCGGCTTCCGCCATCAGAAAATTGACACAGAACAAAGCATGACGCAGCGCAATGAGCAGACTGCGGATCATGAATTAGCTCTCATCGGTGATCATTATGCTCGATCAATCGTCATTTCCCCGGGTATGTATGCTCGCGGCAGTCATGGCGCTCGCTTTGCCTGTTTGTCCCACGTTCGCCCAGGGCACGGCCGCGCCACGGCAGTTCGAGGTGGTCGAGCAGCCGTTCGATGATTTGAAATCCGTCTTTGCAACGGTCCAGAGCAAGGACCTGACCAATGCTCGTGTGCGCACGCCTGGCACGGTCGTTTCGCTGAAGGTGGACGAAGGCACGCCGGTCACCGCAGGACAGATCCTGGCCGTGGTCACTGACCCCAAGATCGCCCTGCGCATTAAGGCGCTCGACGCCCAGATCGAAGGCCTCGAGTCGCGGCTGGCAACCGCCAAGCTCGAGTTCGAGCGGACCCGGGATTTGCGCCAGAGAGGCGTTGCGCCCCAGTCCCGCCTCGATCAGTTGAAGACGGAACTCGATGTTGCCGAGAACAACCTCAAGGCGGCCCGATCCGACCGGCTGGTTGCCGAACAACAGGCCGATGAGGGCCAGGTGCTGGCGCCGGCCGAAGGGCGCGTCCTCAAGGTTGCCGTCACGGTCGGCAGTGTCGTCCTACCAGGCGAATCCGTCGCAACGATCGCTGCCAACGAATTTCTCCTGCGCCTGTCGCTGCCGGAGCGCCACGCCCGCTTCGTCACGCTCGGTGATACGGTAAGGATCGGCGCCCGGGGCCATGGCGCCGGCAAGGTGGCAGGCGAAGGGAAAGTCATCCAGGTCTACCCCGAATTGCAGTCCGGTCGCGTGATCGTCGATGTCGAAGCATCGGGCCTTGGCGATTATTTCGTCGGCGAGCGAACGCTTGTCTGGATTTCGGCCGGTCGCCGGCGTGCGATTGCGGTGCCAGATGATTTCCTGTTCAGGCGGTTCGGACACGATTATGTGCGCCTCAAACGCGATGACGCCACGACAGTCGATGTTGTCGTCCAACTCGGCCAGCAACGAACGCTGGCCGACGGCAAGGCCGCCCACGAGGTGCTTGCCGGGTTGCGTCCGGGCGATGTGATTACCTCGGCCGCAACGCCCGGGGCGACCAAGCAATGACCGATAGCGCCGGATCCCCGAACCGTCCGTTGGGCATCTCAGGCTGGCTGACCAGGGTATTCATTGCCTCGCCGCTGACGCCGCTGTTTCTGGTCGCCGCCTTTGCACTCGGCCTGCTCGCTCTGTTTGCGCTGCCGCGTGAGGAAGAGCCGCAGATTTCGGTGCCGATGGTCGACATCATGGTGCGTGCCGACGGCCTCAAGGCGCCCGACGGTGTCAGGCTGGTGACTGAGCCGCTCGAGGTTCTCGTCAAGGCGATCAATGGTGTCGAGCATGTCTATTCGAACACCGTCGATGACCGCGTGCTGGTCACGGCGCGGTTCGTGGTCGGTACAGGGTCCGACGAAGCGATCCTGCGCGTTCACGAAAAGATCCGCGCCAACCTCGGTCGCATCCCGGTCGGTATCCCTGAACCGCTGATCGTCGGGCGCGGCATCGACGACGTTGCCATCGTCACCCTGACACTGGCTGCCAAGCCCGAGGCGGCCGAGCGCTATCCCGACAACGTGCTCTATCATCTCGGGCAAAACCTGATGGTCGAGTTGGCCAAGCTCGAGGATGTCGGCCTGTCGTATATGGTCGGCGGGCGGCCCGATCAGATCCGTGTCGAACCCGACCCGGAACGATTGTCCCTCTACGGCGTGACGCTGGCGCAGCTGATCGGCAAGGTCCGTTCCGCCAACAATTCCTTCCTGGCCGGCCGCATTCGCGAACGCAACCGCAGTCTCGAAGTGGCAGCGGGCCAGACGCTCGGCGGTGTGCCTGATATCGGTCTGTTGCTGATCACGACGCGCGATGGCCGTCCGGTCTATGTCCGTGATGTCGCGAACGTGGTGGTCGGGGCCAAGCCGCTCGACAGCCGTGCCTGGCATTTTCGCCGCGATGTAGATGGCAAGCTGACGCGGACACCGGCCGTTACGATCGCGATCGCCAAGCGGGCCGGCGCCAACGCGGTGACCATCGCCGAACATATCCGCCATCGCGTCAGTGAATTGAAGGGCTCGCACCTCCCCGACGATGTCGATGTCGTGGTCACTCGAGACTACGGCGAGACGGCGAACGAAAAGGCCGACGAACTGCTGTTCCATCTTGGCCTCGCGACGCTGTCGATCGTCGTGCTCGTCGGCTTTGCGATTGGCTGGCGGGCAGGTGCCGTAGTCGCGATCGTGATTCCGGTCACGATCCTGCTCACGCTCTTTGCGTCCTACCTGATGGGTTACACGATCAACCGCGTCAGCCTGTTCGCGTTGATCTTTTCGATCGGTATTCTGGTCGACGATGCCATCGTGGTGATCGAAAACATTGCGCGCCACTGGGCGATGGCTGATGGACGGAGCCGTGTGGCGGCTACGGTCGATGCCGTTGCCGAAGTCGGCAATCCGACCATCGTGGCGACGCTGACGGTGGTTGCAGCCCTATTGCCGATGCTGTTCGTAACCGGTCTGATGGGCCCCTACATGGCGCCGATCCCAGCGAACGCTTCGGCCGCGATGGTATTGTCGTTCTTTGTCGCCGTGATCGTCACGCCGTGGCTGATGATGCGACTTGCCGGCTCCGGCGCATCGCAACACGCACACGATGAACCCTCCGACGGCGGCTGGCTTGGCCGGGCTTACGCAAAGGTTGCCGGGCCGGTGCTGGCGACACGGCAGAGATCATGGTTGTTTCTCGGCGCCGTCGGACTGGCGACATTGCTCTCACTTTTGCCGTTCTACACGCAATGGGTGACCGTCAAGCTTCTGCCCTTCGACAACAAGTCGGAACTGCAGGTCGTCGTCGATCTGCCGCGCGGGGCGTCGTTGGAGGAAACCGATCGCCTGTTGACCGAGGCTGCCCGCCGCCTGGCGGATCTGCCGGAACTCGCCTCGATACAGTCCTATGCGGGTACGGCGGCCCCCTTCAACTTCAACGGCCTGGTTCGGCACTACTATTTGCGCAACGGGCCCGAGCAGGGTGACCTGCAGGTCAATCTCGTTGCCAAGGGCGAGCGTAGTCGTACCAGCCACGAGATCGCACTCGACGTACGCAACCGGATCAAGGGGCTCAGCTCTGAGAACGGAGCAACGATCCGGGTCGTCGAGGTTCCGCCCGGCCCGCCGGTGATTGCCACGCTGCTTGCTGAAATCTACGGGCCCGATCCGGAGACTCGCCGGGCTGTCGCTAAAAAGGTGCGCGAAATCTTTCGGGAGGTGGACTTTATCGTCGATGATGATGACAGCTTCGGCCAGCGCGCCCCGCGCCTGCGCGTGCGCATCGACCAGGACAACCTCGAATTCCACAAGGTCGAGCAGGGCGATGTCTATGATACGGTCAAGGCCTATATGGGCGGTGTCCCGGTCGGCTATCGCCATCGCGGCGGCGGACGCCATCCGGTCGAGATCGCCGTTCAGTTGCCGACCTCGGGACTGGAAGTATCTTCACGGGCGCTGACCACGCCGGTGCCGGCCAATGCGCTGCCCGGCGAGCGCTCGATCGTCGAATTGGGCGAAGTCGTACAGTTGGCGCGTGAACAGGCGTCCTATCCGATCTTCCGTCACAACGGCCGGCCGGCGGAGATGGTCATGGGCGAGCTGGCGGGCGCCTACGAGGCGCCGCTCTACGGCATGCTGGCGGTCGGCGAGCGTCTTGCGAAAGCCGACTGGCAGGGCCTTGAAAAGCCCGAGATCCGCCTCAACGGGCAGCCGCAGAATGAATCGAAACCTGTTCTGCTCTGGGACGGCGAATGGGAAGTCACGTGGGTCACATTCCGCGACATGGGGGCAGCGTTCGCCGTGGCTCTGCTCGGCATCTATGTACTGGTTGTCGCGCAATTCGGATCGTTCAAGGTGCCGCTGGTTATCCTCACGCCCGTACCGCTGACCTTGATTGGCATCATGTTCGGCCACTGGCTGTTTGGCGCACCGTTTTCGGCAACCTCGATGATCGGCTTTATTGCGCTTGCCGGCATCATCGTGCGCAATTCGATCCTGCTGGTCGACTTCATTCGCGGGCGGCAAGGATCAGATCTGGAGTTGCGCGAAATCCTGATCGAAGCCGGTTCGATCCGCTTCAAGCCGATCCTGCTCACTGCCATTGCTGCGATGATCGGGGCCGGTGTTATTCTGTTCGACCCGATCTTCCAGGGGCTTGCGTTATCGCTGCTGTTCGGCCTTGCCTCGTCGACGCTGCTGACCGTATTGGTCATCCCGGCGATCTACATCGTTTTGCGCAGCCCGCCGCCGCCGCCCGCCGAGGCCGAGGCAAGCGGCTGATCGCAATTTGCGAGCGAGGGGATCGGGTCGTTCAATTATTGGCGATTGCCGGCAGGTGGCGCGCCCGAGCCCGGTAGCGACCACAGCACGCGCGATCCGGCATCGCCGCCCATGAAGGTCGTCGGGAAGGTGCCGCCCCAGCGTTCGACCTTCTTGTATTCGACGACGAGCGGATGCTTGGCGAGTGCTTCGCCCATGATCCGGATCGCCTCGGCCTGCGCCTCGCCCTGGACCTTGATCTCGTAGGCCCTGCCGTCGGCGCGGGCCTTGTCGGCATCGCGCTGGGCCTGGGCGGTCTGGGTCACCTGGGTGCTGGTCAGCTTTTGGCGCTCGAGAACGTATTTCTCGGTCTCGGCCTGCTCGCGTGCGACCTGCTTGTCGCGGATCGCCTTGGTATATTCCGGCGGGAAACCGATGTTGACGATCGAGAAGCCGGTGATCTGGATGTCGTCGGGCATCCGTGCGGAAAATGTCTGCTGTGAGCGGTCGCGGTAGTCGGTGCGCTTGCGCAGGAGATCATTGACCGTGAACTCGCTGGTCACACCTTTGACGGCATCGTTGAGGCGCGGCTGGATGATGCGTTTCTCGAACTGCTGCAGCGAGCCGAACTGAACGTAGAGTTTTTCCACATTCGGACGCTTGACCAGCCAGTTGACCGTCACCGTGATCGGAATTTCGAGCGGGTCCTGGGAGGCGGCATCGAGCTGCATCGTGAAGGCGCGCTCGCGCACTTCCATCTCTTCGACGGTGTCGGCATAAGGGATCTTGACGTGCAGGCCCGGGTCGACGACATCGATCACGTTGCCGAAGCGCTTGACGATGCCGACATGGCCCGCATCGATGCGGTAGATGCCCATCCACAGGATCGACAGGCCGATCAGCACGAGGATGACGGGAACGACCGACAGGGCGGCAAGCTGGGAGCGCAGGCGCTGTGGCAGGCGCGGCAGATCGTTGCTCATGAAACTTTCCTTACGCGAACGAGAAAACGCAAACTTGTGCGGGACTATCGCCGACGCATATTAATTTTCATTTGAAAGCATTTCATTTTGAGAAAATTAAGAATTCAGCCCCGCTGGCGAGGCTGCGATGCAAAGGCTGTCATGGCGCCCTTGCGGCGATGTGCGAGTAATCCGTTTCCGCACGGGCAACCGACAAGTCGTAGGCGGCCTGCATGTTGGTCCACAATTCGGCCGTGGTGCCGAAATAGCGGCCAAGCCGGATCGCCGTGTCGGCCGTGACACCGCGCCGGCCGCGGATGATCTCCGAAATCCGGTTCTGCGGCACGCTGACGGCCTGGGCAAGTTCGGTGGCACTCATGCCGAGCGGCTTCAAGAATTCCTCGAGCAGCATTTCACCGGGATGTGTTCGAATGCGTGCCATAATTTCCACTCCTCAGTGATAGTCGACGATCTCGACATCCTCGGGTCCGTCTTCTGTCCAGCGAAAACAGATGCGCCATTGGTCGTTAATACGGATGCTATGCTGGTCGGCTCGATCACCTTTGAGTTTCTCAAGTCGATTTCCCGGCGGTGCGACCAAGTCGTCCAGCGTGGCCGCGGCATCGAGATAGTCCAACTTGCGCCGGGCGACATCTTCGAATGCGCGCCATCGCCTGTGGCATATGCCGTCCTCAAAGAAACGTTCAATATGCCTGTCGTGGAAGCTTCGAATCATAGCTTATCAATATGCAAGACGTATGTAGTATTTATCAGAAGAATTGTCAAGCCGCATCCTCGCGGATCATCGCAGCACCCTTTTCGGCAATCATGATTGTCGGCGCGTTGGTATTGCCCGTCGTCACGGCCGGCATGATCGAGGCATCGATCACCCGCAGGCCGTCGATGCCGTGAACCTTGAGGCGCGGGTCGACGACGGCCATCGGGTCGGTGCCCATCTTGCAGGTGCCGACGGGGTTGTAGAGCGTGATGCCGTTGGCGCGGATGAACTCGATGAGTGCGTCGTCGCTCTGCACCTGATCGCCAGGTGTGATCTCGTGGTCGATGTGTTGCGCCATCGCTTCGGCGGCAAACACGCGGCGGACGTGATGGACACCGGCAAGGGCGACGGCGATGTCGTTGGCGGTGTCGAGATAGTTTGGCTTGATCGACGGCCGGTCGTGCGAGAACGGCGAGGTCGCCATGATCGTGCCGCGGCTTTCCGGACGGGCGATCGAGACGGCGCAGGTCGCACCCGGTTTGGTGTCGAGGGTGCCGAACTTGGTCTCGTGATAACTCGCCGGCGAGAACAGTAACTGGATGTCGGGGCTCGCCAGACCTTCTCGAGAGTAGGTGAAGACCTGGGCGCTCGAGACGCCGAAGGTGAGCGCGCCGTTGCCGGCCGTCAGCCATTTGGCGATCTCTCCAATCAAGCGGAATCCGCGCGCGTATTCGTTGATCGATACCAGATCCTTGACGCGGTAGGAGACCCGTGTCGCGTAGTGATCGGAGAGGTTCGCGCCGACGCCCGGCAGGTCATGTACAACTTCGACGCCGATCGATTTCAAATGCCCGGCCGGGCCGATGCCGGAAATCTGTAGCAAGTGTGGTGAGTTTACCGTGCCGCCCGACACGATCACTTCGCGTGCGGCCGTGAGCGTCCGGTGATCGCCCTTCTGGTCGAATGAAACGCCGGTACAGCGCCGTCCGTCGAAAAACAGGCGCGATGCCATTGCGTCGGTCTCAACGCGCAGGTTGGCCCGGCCCTTGGCTTCGGCAAGGAAGGTGCGCGCCGTCGAGCCGCGGAAGCGGCCATTGCGTGACATCTGGCTGTAGCCGACGCCTTCCTGCTGGGCGCCGGAAAGGTCTTTGGTGAACGGGAAGCCAGCTGCCTGTGCAGCCTCAACGAAGCGATGCGTGAGCGGCAGGATGGTGCGGTAGTCCTCGATCTTCAGCGGGCCTGCCTTGCCGCGGTGTTCGTCATCGCCGGGCGGATAGGATTCGATGGACTTGAAGTGCGGCAGGCAGTCGGCATAGCTCCAGCCGGTACAGCCCATTTGTGCCCAGTTGTCGTAGTCGGCCCTGTTGCCACGCACGAACAGCATACCGTTGATCGAACTCGACCCGCCGAGCACCCGACCGCGCGGCCAGTGGATCGGCCGGTTGCCGGTGCCCGGTTCGGGATCGGTGGCATACATCCAGTTGACGCTGGAGTTATAGAGCAGATTCAAAACACCGGCCGGAATGTGGATCATCGGGTGCCAGTCTTTGGGACCGGCCTCGAGCAGAACCACGCGCGAGCCGTCCGCACTCAGCCGGTTGGCGAGCGTGCAGCCCGCCGATCCGGCACCGACGATGATATAGTCGCAATCGGCTTCGCTGCTCATGCCGGTCTCTCCATTCAACCAAACGCACTGCCTCAGTACGTCGCGCGACCGCCCGAGATGTCGAATACGGCACCCGTCGTGAACGAGCACTCGTCGGAGGCGAGCCAGGCAACCATGCTCGCCAGTTCTTCGACCTTGACGAAGCGCTGGCGCGGGATCTTGGCAAGCATGTAGTCGATATGTTCCTGCGTGATCTGGTCGAAGATCGCGGTCTTGGCAGCAGCCGGTGTGACGGCATTGACCGAGATGTCGTAGCCGGCGAGTTCCTTGCCGAGCGACTTGGTCAGTGCGATCAGGCCGGCTTTCGCGGCTGAATAGTGCGCCGCGTTGGGGTTGCCTTCCTTACCGGCGATCGAGGCGATGTTGATGATCCGGCCGTAATTGTTCGCAACCATCGCCGGCACCACGGCCTTGCAGCACAGGAACGGTCCGTCGAGGTTGATGCGCATCACCTTGCGCCACTCGTCGACTGCGGTGTCCCAGGTCGTCGCGTTGGCCCCGGCAATGCCGGCGTTGTTGACCAGGATGTCGATGCGGCCAAGGTGGGCGACACTTTGATCGCGCGCTTTCTCAACGCTGTCGTACTCGGCGACATCGACTTCGACGACGCGAACCTTGCCGCCGATTTCACCGGCCGTCTTTTCGGCGAGGGCGACATCGCGGTCCCAAATGTCGACGGCAGCACCCGATGCTGCAAAGCGTTCGACGATAGCGCGGCCGAAGCCTTGTGCGCCGCCGGTGACAACCGCCGTGCGCCCTTTGAGATCAATGTTGTTGGCCATGGATACCTCTTGTGATGGATGTGTTCGATGTCGGACCGGGCCCGTCAGGTGGCGAACAGCCGCTGCAGTTCGGCGACCTGCTCGGGCCCGAGTATGCTCAGATTACGTCCCTGTAGCAGCAGGTAGAGACGTGCGGTTTCCTCGAGTTCCTCGATGGCGTCAGTCGCCGCCGAAAGTGTCGTGCCGGCAACGACGGGGCCGTGATTGGCGAGCAGCACAGCATGGTGATTGCCGGCCAGCGCCCCGACCGCCTCGGCAAGTGCCGTGTCACCCGGCGGATAGTAAGGCACTAGCGGCAGGCGTCCGATGCGCATTGCATAATAGGCGGTGATCGGCGGCAGACAGTTGGCGGGGTCGATTTCGGCAAGGCAACTGACGGCGACGGAATGGGTCGAATGGAGATGCACGACCGCGCCTGACGCCGGACGCTGATCATACATCGTGGTGTGCAGGAAGGCTTCCTTGGTCGGCTTGTCGCCGGCGATATGGCGGCCCGCGTGGTCGAGCTTCGAGATCCGGGCCGGATCGAGCATGCCGAGCGAGGAGCCGGTCGGCGTCATCAGCCAGCCACCATCCTCGAGGCGCACGGAAATGTTGCCGGTAGAGCCGTGCGTCAGGCCGCGTTCGAAGAGCGACAGTGCAGTCGCCGTGATTTTCTCGCGTAGATCTGCCTCCTCGGACATGTCCGTTATGCCGCCTCCGTGAGCTTGTCCCAGGCATCGATGAAGAACGTTTCACCGCCGAAGTTCCCTGATTTCAGGGCGAGGACCAAGCCGCGCTCGTCCAGGCTCTTGGTCCACGGCACGCCCGGATCGATCTCGGGGCCGATCTCGATCGCGTCGACGCCGAGCGCTGCAACGACCGCGCCCGAGGTTTCACCGCCGGCCACGATCAATTTGGTGAATCCTGCCGCATCGAGCCCCCGGGCAATGTCGCCCATCGCCGTCTCGACGAGATTGCCGGCGCGCTCGCGGCCAAGCTGGCGTTGCACGTCGGCGACAATGTCGGGTTCATCGCTGGAATAGATCAGCACCGGACCGTCACCGGACTGCTCGCGCGCGAATCGGATGAAATCGTCTGGTTTGATCTGGCCCGAGGCGAGTTCGAGTGCGTCGACCCGTTTGGCTGGAATGCCCGCTGCCTTGGCGGCCTTGATCTGGCCACGCGTCGCCGCCGAACAACTGCCAGACAGGATCGCGGCCCGGCCGCTTGCGGCGGACATCGGTGCATCGGCTGCCGCCTTGGTCAGCAGGCCCGCCCGCTCGAAGTTGTCGGCAAGCCCGATCGCGACGCCCGAACCGCCGGTGATCAGTTTGTGGTCGGCCGCCGCCTCACCGATCGCGAAGAGATGGCGGTCCGAAATCGCATCGACGACGAGAAAGCGCTTGCCGTCGGTGTGCGCTTCGCCGGCTGCCGTGCGGATCGCTTTCACGCCTTGCTCGACGATGCCGTAATCGATCAGGCCGACCGGCAGCTTCGTCTGCCGGCCAAGCACAGACACCAGGTCGGAATCGCGCATCGGGGTGAGCGGATGATCTTTCATCGGGCTCGACGACAGCAATTGATCGCCAACGAACAAGTGGCCTTTGTAAATTGTGCGCTTGTTGGTCGGGAACGCGGGACAGACAAAGGCAACGTCACCGCCGAGCTTCTCGATCAATGCTTCCGCGACCGGACCGATGTTGCCTTGGTCGGTGGAATCGAACGTCGAGCAATACTTGAAGAAGATCTGCTGTGCGCCGCCGGCCAATAGGACATCGCAACTTGCAAGCGACCATTCGACGGCCTCGGCCACTGGGTTGGTGCGTGACTTGAGGGCGACGACCACTGCATCGAAGTCACCGAATGCATCCGCGCTTTTCGGGACGCCCATGACCTGAATGGTGCGCAACCCCGATCGTTTGAGTGTCAGCGCCATGTCGGTTGCGCCGGTGATGTCGTCCGCAATGCACCCTAAGAGCACCTGGTCAAGCTCCTCGTTTTCTCTCAATTGCTGCCCGACACGGCGTCGGGCCATTGTCGCAGTTCCGTCTTCAGGATCTTGCCGTAGTTGTTCTTGGGCAGGTTGTCGACGAAATGATAGCGCTTGGGTCGCTTGAAGCGGGCGATATGGTCGAGGCAGAGGCGATCGAGCGTTTGATCGTCAACCGTTGGGCCGCCTGGCCGGCGCACGATAAAGGCAGTGACCTCCTCGCCCCAGTCGGGATGCGGCGTGCCGATTACCGCGCATTCGAGTACGCCACCGTGGGTCAGCAAAACCTCCTCGACCTCTCGTGGATAGATGTTGGTGCCGCCCGAGATGATCATGTCTTTCGAGCGGTCCTTGAGAGTGAGGAAGCCGTCTTCGTCGATCGATCCCATGTCGCCGGTCCACAGCCAGCCATCGCGCAGGGCTGCGGCATTGGCTTCCGGGTTCTGCCAGTAGCCGGCCATGACGCAGTCGCTCTTGGTGACGATCTCCCCGATTTCGCCGGCCGGCAGCTCGCGGCCGTCGGCATCGACGATACGGCAAGCAACCCCGGTGCGTGGCACGCCGACGCTGCCCAGGCGTTCCTCGTAGCGCGGATGATCAATATCTGCGTGCATTGCCTGGTCGAGGCCCGAAATCGTCATCGGCGATTCGCCCTGGCCGTAGAGCTGATAGAAGTGCTGACCGAGCTTCTCCAGGCCCTGCTTGAGGTCGGCGACGTACATCGGTGCGCCACCGTAGGTGATCGTCCTCAAACCGCTGGTATCCGAGTTGCCGCACTGGGGATGGTTGAGCAGGCGCGTGATCATCGTGGGGGCGGCGAACATCGAAACGTTCGGGTAGCGTGCGAATGACTCGAGGATCTGGCCCGGATCGAAGCCCTTGAAGATGATGTTCTGTGCGCCCTTCAATAAATGCGCGATACCGTAGAGGCCCGCCCCATGCGACAATGGAGCCGCCTGCACGATGGTATCGCCGGGCCCGAGCGCATCGATGTCGGCATAATAGGCCTGGGCAGCGAACAACAGGTTGCGATGGGTCAGGATCGCGCCCTTGGGCCGACCGGTCGTGCCGCTGGTGTAGAACAGCCAGGCCGGATCGTTCGGTTCTCCGGTTTTTGTTGGGTGTACGTCACCGCTGAGAAGTCGCGCATAGTCGGCACTATCCGTTGTCATGATGTCGGGCCAGGGCGCATTGGCCGCCTCGGAAACGCCGGCTGCAATGTCTGGTGTCATAATCGCCAGCCGCGCCTCGCAGTTGTCGAGGATCCACGAGATCTCGCGGGCGTGCAATTTGGCATTGACCGGCACAGCGGTCAGTCCCGCCCGCCAGGCACCGAACAGGCAGGGAAAGAATTCCGGTGCGTTGGTCATCGCGATGCCGACACGATCGCCGGCTGCCAGTCCATGTCGTGCTCGCAAGGCGCCGGCAATGCGGGCGACCTGGTCGTTGAACGCACCATACGAGAGCGACGCACCGTCGGCGACGATGGCTGGCGTGTCAGGCCAGGCACGAGCGACGCTGTCGAGAATATGGGAAAGGTTCATGGAACTTGTCCAGCTCCGGATTGGGGCTGCAGCCAGAACCAGAGATTGCCATTCGTCGCCGTGCCGGGCAAGCGCATGAGGCGGGCGTCGACGACCTGATCCGTGATGATTGTCTGGACATGCATGATCTTGGATTGCGCCGCATTGACACTCGAACCGACCGTGTTCTTATGCCGAGCAATCGACGAATGCACAAATAGGACGGATCAACATGCGAATTGCGATCATCGGTGTCGGCGCGATGGGCTCGGTGTATGCGGCATTGCTGGCCGACGAAGGCGGCCACGAGGTGATCGCGATCGACGCCTGGCAGGATCACGTCGACACGATCAATTCAACAGGTTTGCGCGTCGAAGGTGCGAGCGGCGATCGCACCGTGAAATTGCGTGCAACCACGGACCCGGGCGAGGTTGCCGATGCCGATTTGGTGATCATCGCAACCAAACACGACGGCGTGGAGGCAGCCGCGCAGGCCGCGCTGAAAATCGCCAAGCCCGACGCGCCGATCCTGACCATCCAGAACGGCCTCGGCAGCGCCGATATCGTCGCCGGTATCGTCGGTTCGCAACGTATTATGATGGGTGTCGTCGGCGGCTTTGGCGCCTCGATGAAGGGGCCGGGCCATGCCCACCATAACGGCATGGAGTTCCTGCGCCTCGGCGAGATGGACGGTGGCATGACCGAGCGCCTCGAAGGCGTTGCTGAGACCTGGCGGTCCGGGACGTTCAAGGTGCTCACCTTCGACGACATTCACAAGATGGTCTGGGAAAAACTGATCTGCAATTGCACCTATTCAGGCACTTGCGCGATCTCCGGATTGACCGTTGGCCAGGTCCAGGCGGACCCGTATGCCTGGTCGATTGCGAGTGCGTGTGCGCTCGAGGCCTTCAACGTCGCGCGCGCCAAAGGCATCGCGCTCGATTTCGACGATCCGGTCGCCTACGTGCAAGCGTTCGGCCAGAAGATCCCCAATGCGCGTCCCTCGATGCTGCTCGATCACATGGCAAGGCGTAAGGCGGAGATCGAGAACATCAACGGCGCCATCCCGCGAGAGGGCGGTAAGCTCGGGATTGCGACACCAGTCAACTCGACACTGGTTGCCATCCTGCGCGCGAAAGAGGCGAGCTTCGAGGTGTCGTGACCGGTGCGCGAAGTATCGACGCACTTGGCACATTTGCGGTTGGATTTGAATTCAGCCGTTAGACTTGCTGTGCCTCTCGATAGTCTTCAATCTCAAGAACTCAAGCTTCGAGTATCTCGCTGCCATCGTGGGCAGCTGATCTTTGCCAGTCTTGGAGAAGGCGAAGATTGACGTTCTGCAAGGGCCGGGCAATCCGCCCAAGAATTTGGCCGGTGCCCAGTAGTACTTCGCCAGTTGCGCCCGCAGATATCTAAGAAATATGATCATAAATGCCACGTATCATGTTGTTAACCATAACAAAAATGCAACTTGATTATTGCTGACTCCCTCGCGAAAACGCCGCCCGTCGAAATGATGATCCGGTCATTGTGGTAACGGGGCTGACCGGCCAGCGGGTCTGAGGCGCACCTGAGTTGGTGCGTTGCGAGCCGACATCGAGGGAGTTCAGATCAGTACAATGCGTAGTTTTGCTTCGGCCCGGAGACTCCGGTTGCCGCTAAAGTCGCTTGGCCTTGGAATGGCTGGTGTCCTGTTGGCCGGTTCATTGGCGACAAGCGCCATCGCGGAGGACACGCATCAGACGCAGAAGGGTGGCGTGCTCCACCGGGCGAGCTTTGTCGAGCCGGCGTCCATATCTCAAGGGGAAACTGCAGCGGTCGCTGCAAAGCCGGCCAAAGCGGCTAGTGCAAGTAGGCAAGCCAGCCCGAGAGTTCGTGCAAACAAGAAATCCCGTCGCGTTCGAAAGCGTGCTTCGGGTAATCGGCTGCCCCGTCATCTGGTTCACAAGCGCGAAGAGGCGGTCACCAAAAAGCCGGCCGGGACCGCGGGCGTTAAGGTTGCGAGCCTGCAGCCGGCATCGGCCCCGGCCAAGAGCAAGCCACGGATCAAGCAGAGTGTCACCGGCGGCAGTGCGCGTGTTCAGTGGGTGGCGAGCAGCCGCTGCCTGGCGGGACGCTTGAAAGCCGCGATTCATTACGTTGCGCGCAACTTCGGGCGGGTAAGGGTCAATTCGACATGCCGCAGTCGGAGCCGCAACCGTCGTGTCGGTGGTGCACGCAGGTCCTGGCATCTGGGCGGGCGGGCAGCGGACATCCGCGTGTTTGGCAATGTTCGCGCGGCGGCCCGCTATCTGCGCCGGATTGCCGGCGGCTACAAGCACTACGGCGGCGGCTTGTTCCACATCGATACCGGGCCGCGTCGTAACTGGTGACGGTGCTACTGGCCCGGCTGCAACTCCGCCTTGCCAGGAAGCGGTACGCGAATGCCGAGCGGTACGCCGTCAAGCCAGTCCTCGAACCGCCGGTCCAGGTCCTCGCCGTGCGTTGCCCAGAATGCGGCATCGAGGATCAGGCCTTGTTGCAGGCGTTCGGGCGCAGTTGGCTGAAACTGCGCTAGCCCGGTATCGAGAAATGAATGGCGCTGGGCCAGACGCAGTGCCGAGCGGCGCATCGGGCCATAGGGCCAGAGCCGTGCCTGGGCGGCCAGCCGCTCAGTGCTGGTTGCGGCCAGGACGAACTGCCGGGCGGCATCGCGCTGCTTGGTATTGGCTGCAATCGCCCAGGCGGCATAATCGATGATATGCCCGTCCCAAATCGGTTGCAGGTGACCGGCGATCAGGCGGCGGAAGGCCCGGCCGTTGTATGTCATCGCCATTGTTGTCTTGCCTTCGTCCAGCGTCTGGATCGCCTCGCGCGGGCCATCCACCCACACAACGTGGGCGGCAAGCCGGTCCAGGATCTCGAATGCCCGGTCCTGGCCATCCCGTGTCGCCAGTCGGGCATAAACCTCGTCGCGCCCGACGTCATTGCCGAGCAGCGCCATTTCCAACAGCCGCCTCGGATTCCTGATCAGTGCGCGCTTGCCCGGATAGCGCTTGACGTCGAACAAGTGCTGGAGGCGGTTCGGCTCCCGGAACCGGCGTCTCTGCACGAGTTGTTTCATCGCATCCGAGTTGACAAGCAACAGCGACGACCATGCGAAGGTTGGCACGCCGCAGTTGGACGGCGCGGGCACGATGAAATCACCGTCGATGTCAACTGCGCCGTCGCCTGCATGTGCTGCCAGGTCATCGCTCGAAACAATGTCATCGAGACTGGCGAGGCGACCGGCTTTGCACGCCGTCAGCAAGGCCGACTGATCGAGTTCTGCGACATCGAATTTCGTCGGCTCTGGCGGACTTTTCGTGTGCACGAGCCGGTCGATGTCGATGTCGAGATCACGAGCCAGGGGGGCGATGACCGCTCTGCTCTGTGCTTCGCCGTAGGCACCGGGCCAGGAGCTGATGATCAGGCGCGGGCGCACGGGCCCGGCTGCCGGTTGCGGCGGTGGTTCAGGAGTGGGTTCACGAGTGGGTTCAGGAGTGGGTTCTGGGCGTTTGGCTAGTTCATCACGATCAGCCGGCTTCGCTTCGTTGGGCATAGCCTGTGCATCTTGTGCGGCCGTGGTCTTGGATGGACCTATGACCGGTTCGCCGGGGCTGCCGTCTGCCTGTTCTTTCTGCTCGATTGCATCCCCGCGACGAGTGGTTCCGGCATCGGCGGCTTCCAGCGGAACTTCGGCTCCATCCGAAGACGGTCCTTCGGCCTCGCGTCCTGGGGGTAGAGGGTTCTGCCCGTCCACGGTTTCCGGCGCTACTGTGGTTTCAGGTGCGGTCTGGGCCATGGCCGGCGCCCAGAAGGCGGTGGCGGACAGAAGCAAGGCCGAGCCAATGGCCGCCGCAAGAATCGCCCTCGTCGTTCCAGTCACATCGACCCCCTGTTCAATGTTCAACTAAACTCATGCGCAGCAATTCGACCGCACATCGCCGGTCATCGCCAATCGTTATGCCAACGGTATCAAACGGTCTGGAGGAAGTTGTGGCGAACCCGTTCAGCCGATCATACGCCGCCATCAGCGGATGATTCGGGGCCGGCGTCAAAAGCCGCGGCGCGGCCGGTCGAGATGGGCCGTGCCAAGGCGACGCTGCAACTCGTGCAGGCCGCCGGCCACCGGGTGCAATTCGACGTCCAACTGGCCCGTGTGCCGGTCGGTCTTTGCGACAACCAGCGTTGCATTCGGTGTCGGTGTATCGGCCAGCGCAGAGCTCGATCCGGCGCTTGCCACGCTCTCGGCACCGGCCGCCTTGAACGAAGGTGCGTTCAGCAACGAGAGTAACCGCACGTCGACGTCCCTGCGGACCAGATCATATTGGCCCGCCATCTGTAGCGAGCCGGCTGCATGTTTGGCATTACCCTTACGGATCTGCATCACCCCGTCGCGCACGTCACAAGACAGGTTCAATTCTTTGACCACTGTCGAGCCTTTGCTCGACAGAGCAACGATCTCGCTCGGTGCTCTTGCCCTGTTTTTGGGGTTAGTTGCATCAAGATCGGCGACCGACAAGGCAACCGCGCCGCCCGCGGCGAGATCGGCACCGATTTCACCTCTGAGATCGCTGGCGATCTCGAGCATGCTTGTGCCTTGCGATGAGAGATCCACAACGATACGGCCCTTGCCGGACACCGTCGGGTGGCCGATCAGCGTGTCGAGCCATTTGTCCATCTCGATGTCCTCGAGCCGGCCGCGCAGGGCAAGTTTCGGGATGTAGCGATTGAAGTCGACCGAGATCTGTCCGGTCGCCCGTCCGCTGTCCAGCGTGATCTCGGCAATATCAGCCGAGAGGACACCATCGCTCAAGGATATGGCGGCTGCTGCGGGGCCAAGCTTGTGACTGCCCGACATCAGCGTCTTGGTCGACAGGCGTATATCGGCATCGATGTGGGGAGCAGCCGGCTGGGCCAATGTAGCGACCACGTTGCTCCACCAGTGCCAGGCCGTCTTCGGACGATTGTCGTCGCCGATCGGCAGATAGGCTGCAATGTCCAACTTCTCGAACGCCAGCGTGCTCGAGATCATTGCGCGCTCTTTGACGGTCTCGACGGAGACCGTGCCTTGGGCTTTGTTGTCACCCACTGTTACGCGCGCCTTGTCGAAGACCAGCGTCGATCCTTGCCAGCGCAGCGGGCCTGCGATTTTCACGTCCTGAAGCGATGTGCCGATTGGCCACGACGTGCCAAGAGATCGTGCGAGGCGCTTGGTGTCCTTGATGTGCACGCTGGCCGGACCAGCGGCCGTACGCCCGTTGGCCATGTCGATTGTGCCCTCGAACACGAAGTGCAGGAGGGTTGCGTCGAATTTCAACTTGAAGGGCAAATGCCCACTCTTGTCGACCGGTGCCGCCGTCAGTTCGAACTTAGCGCGCTGGCCGCGCCACAAGCCTTCGCCCTTGGCATCGATCGAGCCGTTGCTTGCCGACACTAACTTGCCGTCAACGCCGACAAGACGTTCCGTGCGCCCGTCCGGAAGGGGCAAAAGGATCGTGCTTTGGCGAATGCCCAGTGCCTTGAACAATCCTTCCTGTAATGCGTGAACCAAAGGTGCACGCGGCTCGGGTCCTTCAATGGTCGGCGCAGCCTCGGTCGCGCCCAGCGACAGCTCGCTGTGGCTAAGCAACAAGGTTGCGTTACCGGACTGTATAAGCTTTGCACTCTTTTCAGCGGTGGTATCCTGGCCCTTGGCGACGGCAAGGGCGAGCCTACCACCTGAAATGAAAGACCCGGTCTGGCGATCGAGATGTATTGGATGCGTTATGAGGAACTGGTCACGAGGAGCCGCAACGACGCCCATGTCGTCGAGCTGAATTTCCTCACCGAAGAAGTTGAACAGGATCGGCGCGGACACGCCGAACGCGGCCAGCCCGAATACGATGAACAAACCAGTTGCAAATCTACGCCTCTTTAGTCGGCTCGATTTCATACCTAGCTCTATGTCCCTCGTGCCGGTTAACGCGGTACCCGGCACTTACGCGCACCGTCGGCGACCAAACCCCAGCTACCCGTCCCGGGCAAACACGCCCGACTCACATATTTTTAACGCTTCGACCAGGAATGAGCAAGAAAGAGCTTGTGTGTTGCAATTTCGACCGCTCAGCCTGTGTCATGTCTTATTGTGTCTGATTGTTACACACGCTGGACGCGCATGCGAGCCTGATGTGTCGCAAAACTCGCACTGAACGATGTTTGGCAGTGGAAAATCAATTTGGTCGGAGAGCGCATGATACTTGATCTGATAGTCGTTCCGCGATGGCTTCTGAAAGTTGCTGGCACCGGATCAGAGAGCCTTTGAGTTGAGGTTGATGGTTAGGCAGCTATTATGCTTGCAACCTTGTAGGTGGCAAAGTTGTCCCCGCGGATACCGCCTTCGCCCCGCTGAAACGTGTTCAGGAAATTCAAGACATTACCCAAGGAATGTTGAGATAGCGTCTTGATGTCGTTTTCCCACCACTCGGTCTCAAGCAGTGATTGCACTACCGTATCGGGGAACCTGTATTTAAGCACTCTTGCAGGCACGCCGCCGACGATTGCGTAGGGCGGAACATCTTTTGACACAACTGCATTGGCCCCGACAATAGCGCCCGTGTTGACAGTCACACCGGTCATGATGACCGCACCGTCACCAATCCAAACATCGTTGAAAATAGTCGTGTGCGAAGACTTTTCTTGAGCAAACGCCATGGCTTCAAGATCCGCCTGGTTATAGTTCGTGGCTGCTGAGCCACCGGACAGGGCAGGAAACGTCGATATGCCGGTGGTCCAGTGCAAGCCCGCCGCTATGGTGCACCGTCTGCCGATACTACAATAGCGTCCGATGAAAACATTGCCCCGAACGTATCCGCCGTCGTTCATGTAGCTATGTGCGCCGTAAAATACAGGCGGTTGGTTGGGTACGATAGGCGAACTCATGCGTATGCCGGATTCGAAAAATGCACCATTCAGAAAGATGTCCGGCCTGACGCCCAACTCAGCAAGTCCGTCAGCGTCCAACTCAGCATCCGCTGACAGACGGCCCGCAAGAAACTCCTCATGCTTTTCGGATATCTTCATAAAATTATGCAGTTCAGGCTACGCTGACCAGCCCGAGCCAATCTGCCGATCGGCTCAGCTCATCGGATCGCGCGAGAATTCTCAGGTCGCGCTCCGCAGCGATCAGGCAACCAGTTTTGCCTCGGTTGCTGTCTCGACATCGCCCATCGTCACACCGTTAGCAAGTTCGACGACTTTGATGCCGCCGTCGACGACGTCAAACACGCCAAGGTTCGTGATGATGCGGTTGACGACCTTGGTGCCGGTCAGCGGTAGGGTGCAGGATTTCAGGAGCTTCGATTCGCCCTTCTTGTTGGTGTGATCCATGATTACGACGACCTTGCCGACGCCTGCAACGAGGTCCATGGCGCCACCCATGCCCTTGACCAGCTTGCCGGGGATCATCCAGTTGGCCAGATCACCGGTCTCGGAAACCTCCATAGCGCCGAGAATTGAAAGCGCAATGTGGCCGCCGCGGATCATGGCGAAGCTGTCGGCTGAGGCGAAATACGACGTCCGGTCGAGTTCCGTGATGGTCTGCTTGCCGGCGTTGATCAGGTCGGCATCGATTTCGTCCTCGGTCGGGAACGGCCCCATGCCGAGCATGCCGTTTTCCGACTGCAATGTGACGTCGACGCCTTCGGGAATGTAGTTGGAGACCAGCGTCGGAATGCCGATGCCGAGATTGACGTACATGCCGTCTTCGAGTTCCTGAGCGGCGCGTGCCGCCATCTGGTTGCGGTCCCAGCCTGCCATGATTTCTTCCTCGTGAGTTGCCGCAGCTGTCGGCGCGCGGCGTTGATTGGATCGAACGAATGTTTAGGCTTCAGGCCGCGCGGATGGTGCGCTGCTCGATGCGCTTTTCGTGCTGGCCTTCGAAGATCCGGTTCACGAAGATGCCGGGGGTATGGATCATGTCCGGATCGAGGGAGCCGATCGGCAGCAGTTCCTCGACCTCGGCGACGCAGATCTTGCCGCAGGTTGCCGCGTTGGGATTAAAGTTGCGCGCCGTCTTCCGGTAGATCAGGTTGCCGGCTTCATCGCCTTTCCAGGCCTTGACGATCGAAAGGTCGGCAAAAATGCCTTCCTCGAGGATGTAGGTCTGGCCGTTGAAATCCTTGTGCTCCTTGCCCTCGGCGATCATCGTGCCGACGCCGGTGCGGGTATAAAAGCCTGCGATACCGGCACCGCCGGCACGCATGCGCTCGGCCAGTGTGCCTTGCGGGTTGAACTCGATCTCGAGATCGCCGGCCAAATACTGGCGCATGAATTCGTCGTTCTCGCCGACGTAGGATGAGATCATTTTCTTGACCTGCCGGGTCTGCAGCAACAGGCCGAGCCCGAAGTCATCGACACCGGCGTTGTTGGAGGCGATCGTCAGGTTCTTGACGCCGGAATCGCGGATTGCCGTGATCAGGTTCTCCGGAATACCGCATAGCCCGAAACCGCCGGCCGCAATCAGCATGCCGTCATGCAGCGCGCCATCCAACGCTTCAGCTGCATTTGCAAAGACTTTTTTCATCTGGCTCTCCAACGCCTCCAAGGTCACGAGCGGTGCCAAGGCCGGAGCCTGGCACCGAAATCTGTCTGGATGGCGCTGGATTACAGCTTTTGTGCGGTAGCGTCAAAGCGGTGCTGGGCCGAGATACTGCACGCGCACTTGGGCGGTGCCCTGGCGGGCCATGCCAAGCTCCTGGGCGGCACGGTATGAAAGATCGATGATCCGACCTTTCTTGAACGGACCCCGGTCATTGAGGCGCAGGACTGCCGAGCGGCCGGTCTCAAGATTAGTCACACGCACGAGGGAGGGCAGCGGCAACGTTGGGTGCGCGGCCGACAGCGCCTCCATGTCGTAGACTTCGCCGTTGGCGGTCAGGCGGCCGTGGAAATCCCGGCCGTACCAGGAGGCGGTGCCGACCTTGTCATATCCCGGCTCTTCTCGCGGAACGTAGACGACGCCGTTGATCTTGTAGGGCGCGCCGAGCTTGTAGCGGCCGCCGCCACGCGGCACCGGCTTGCCGTATTCGACCATGCGCGGTGAATAGCCAAGTTCACGATCGCTCGTCTTCGAACAGCCGGCGACTGCCAAGGCCGAAGCCGTCAGCCACAATGCGGCTCTGTCGGGACGCAATAGTTTGCCAATTACGCTTGTCGTACTCATTCTGGATTTGCTTGCCGAAAATATTGCGGTGAAGTTGACGGTTCCGAGACAATTTGACGTTGATCCCGCGACCGCGTTTGGGCACGGGGCGGTGACCTTGATTAGTACTTGAAAGAGATCTGGGTTCCGTTGATCGAGCAGGTACAGTTTGCTGCGATTTGTCAGCAATCGGGCACTCTGGCAGTCGATGGAACGGGGCGGCTCAGCGGCGCCTGACGGGCACGGGGCGCGGCGGTATTGGCGCGGCGGCGTCAAGTACGGAGCGACACTGAGCCGGCAGGCTGGCAAGCACGATCGGCGGCTTCGGTTTGCGCTTGATGCGTGGCCGACGATACTTGGGTTTAGGCCGCGTGAGCAAGCGGTACCAGTAGGCCAGTTCCTTGTCACAGCCATCGGTGCCGGTCACGGGTTTCTGCGGCTTACAACCGGCCGATCCCTGAGGACAGCCGATGCGTAGATGGAAGTGGTAGTGATGTCCCCAGTATGGCCGCACCTTGGCGAGCCAGCTGCGATTGCCGCCGAGTTTGTCGGCACCTTCGCACAGCGCCTTCTTGATTGCCGGGTGAACGAGAATGCGTTCGACCCGGCGATAGGACGCAGCGCGCCGGATCAGGCGGACGTGGGCCATCGACCAGATCTTTTTGTTGACCGAGAGCTTGTCGGTTCCGAGCATCGATGTTGCCGAGAGGCGTTCGCGCTCGCGGCGTGTGAGACGGCGGGCAGGCATCGGTGTAAACCAGATGTCGGCGTCGAGGCCGATCTGGTGGCTGCGGTGGCCGGTCAGCATCGGACCGCCGCGCGGTTGTGCCATGTCACCGACCAGCAGACCCGGCCAGCCGTCATGACCGCGTGCCTCGACGGCCAGACGCCGCACCGTCCTGACGAGGAAGGGGTGCCCCCAGTTGCGGTTGCGCGACAGGCGCATCGCCTGCCAGGCGGGGCCGTCGATTTCGAGCGCTTCGCCGCCGGCGAGGCAGCCGCGGCTGTAGAAGCCGATCGCTGCAGGTCGCAAGGGTGCCGCAGTGCGCTGGCGCCCGAACAATTTCTTGGCCGGGATCTTTTCGCGCGGGTCGACCCGGGCCGCGGGCCTTGGTTCAGGCGCCGGTGGAAGGAGATGCATTTCCGACGGTTTTATCTCGGTCGTCGCGTGTGCGCTGCCTGCCGCCAGGATGGTGACGGTCGCCGTCAGAATGCCGGCCGGCACCTGGCCAAGCAACAAGCCAAAGACACTCTTCGGGTGGGACCGCGACCGCGCCATTCAATTCCCTCGCACCAGTAGCACCGCTCCAACACAGCTCATACAAGCATCGCCCTGCTTACGCCGACAATCGACGCCAGCGCGGCACTTTCCCACCAGTTAGCGTATCAGTGACCGTGGATGTAATGTTCGAGTTGTTCGATAACGAACTGCTGCTCGCCGATGATCGCCTTGACCAAATCGCCGATCGATACGATGCCGATGACTTCCTTTTGATCGAGGACGGGCAGATGTCGAATGGCCTTCGCCGTCATCATGCTCATGCATTCTTCGACGGTCTGTTCCGGGCGGGCACACAATACGCTGGTCGACATGATGTCGGCGACCTTGGTCTCGGCCGACGCCCGCCCCTTGAGGATGACTTTGCGCGCGTAGTCGCGCTCCGAGACGATGCCGACAAGCTTCTTGTCTTCCATCACGACCAGCGCGCCGACGTTGCATTCTTCCATTACACCGAGCGCCTTGTACACGGTCGCGTCCGGGGCCACGTGATGGACCTTGTTGCCCTTGACCTTGAGGATATCGCGTATCGTCGTCGTCATGTCCTACCTCCTGGTCGTACGAAATTCAGGCGTTATCAACCGTTGTCTGAAACTCGATAAATTACGGCGCTACGGTCTATTCTGGTCAGCAAAAAATGCCAACATCCGCCAGCCGAAATCCGCCGCATACAAGATTTCAGAATGCCAGCGTACACCGCAGTCCGGGGTGTTACCAGCCCAATCAATGAGTTCCCCCGGCCGGAAAGAATGCCAATGCAATGTGTCAAATCGCTGTCGCGATCGGCGCAACGTGCCTCAGGCGGCAACGCCGAGTGCACGTGCCAGCGCCGGGAAATCATCGACGACGATGTCGTGGATGGGGTTGGGCTCGGGGTCCGGCGGCGAGGCGTTGCCCCATTCCCGCGGGCGGCGCACGAACGCCGTTCTGTAACCTTGGGCCTTGGCCGCATCGAGATCGAAATTGTGGCAGGCAACCATGCAGCATTGGGCGGGATCGAGCTGCAGAAAGCGGGCGACAGTCTGATAAGCCGCGGGCAATACTTTGTACTTTCCGATTGCCTCGCACGAGAACACCGCATCCCACGACAGCCCGTTGCGCCGCGCGGTGTCCATGATGATCCTGAAACTCAGAATCGTGAACGAAGCGCACATGAACTTTGTGCGCAACTTCGGCAGCACGGCAGGGAAATCGGGCCAGCAAGTGAAGTTGTGCGGTGCCTCGTAGGCGATGGCATGACGCTCGGCCTCGGTGAAAGCTTCGAGGCCGTGCTCGGCGATCAACTCCTCGAGGGCGGCGCGATGCGCGCCGTCGAAATTGTAGGCGGGCGGCTCGTGCTCACCGAGGTTCAGCATTTTGCCCAGCGACCGGCGTCTGAGATCATTGGTGATGTCGTGCCAGTTTCGCTCGAGGCCGTGGCGTGCTCCCGTTTCAGCGAGCACGGTCGAAAAGCCGGTGTGCCAATCGAGAATGGTTCCGCCGGTATCGAAGGTCAGCGCGCGAATGTCGGAAAGGCTCATGTTGGTGCCCTATCGTGATGAGGCCGCCCGATGGCAAGCGTTCTCCATGCCGGAGGATCGCGCGGCGCCGGTTGGCGGTCAAGCAGGTCAATCGCCAATTCGGCTCAATCGTTCGAAGCGCTGTTCGCCGACGCTGCCGTGCCAGGCATCGCCGGGCATTTCCGAGACCAGCGTAAAGCCGGCGTTTTCATAGAGATGGCGGGCGGCATCGAGGCCGGCGAAGGTCGTTAGATAGATCTTTTCATAGGCCTGGAGATCGCAAAAAGCGACGGCCGTTGCAAGCAGACGTTTGCCGAGACCGGTGCCGCGCGCGCTTTCAGCCACGATGAACCAGCGCAGATGTGCGCCAGGCCCGGCGCGTGCGCCAATTCCGTCGATGGTGACCGATCCGATGAGAGTGCCATCGGCGCCTTGTGCGCAAAGCAGAAGGTCGTTCTTGGAATCGTAACGCTCTAGAAACCTGGCCAGATCGCCTGCCACCATGCATTCGAATTGGCGCCCGAAGCCCCACTCCGGCTCATAGTAGGCGAGATGCAACGCTACGATCTGGCTGATCGCGCCGGGCCAATAGCCTTCGGTGATCTTGATTTCGTCGACCGGCGGCCAAGTCATTCGCCGAACCGATGCGGTGACAATCTGCGGAATAACCACACGCCCGCAACGACACAGCAGAGCAAGGCGAGCAGCAAGGGCAAGGGCCAGCGGTTGACCATGAAAATCGCAACCGCAATGGCTGTTGCCAGCAGCACGGCACCGGCCCGCAGCACGGACCTGCGCTGTTCATAGAGTTCGTCGAGACTTTTCGAGTGCTGCCCCGAATTGTTCGGATCGGACCCCATCTCTTGCGCGCTCCTCAGATGAAGACGCCGGACTCAAGACCAAACCGTCGTACCAATGATGGCCGCCGTCAACAACGTCGTCAAGAAGCCTATCAGCATTGCTCTCGGTGCCAGTTGCGCGATCTCCGCCCGGCGCTCTGGGATGAGGACCGACAGCCCGCCAATCAGGATGCCGAGCGAGCCAAGGTTGGCGAAGCCGCACAGCGCATAGGTGAGCAGCAATCGCGAGCGCTCGGAAAGCACATCCTGCGGCGTCTTCAACAGCTCGAGATAGGCGAGGAATTCGTTCAATACGACCTTCTGGCCGATCAGGGCACCGGCCGTTACCGTCTCGCTCCAGGGAATGCCGATGACGAAGGCAAACGGGATGCAGGCATAACCGAGCAGGCGCTGAACCGTGATCGCCTCGCCGCCGACCGGGCCTGCAAGACCGAGCACCTGGTTGGCGAGAGCAACGAGGGCGACCATGACGATTAAGGTCGCTGCAACGGCTGCCACGATCTGGACGCCGTCGGAGGTGCCTCGCACGATTGCGTCCATCGAGCTTGTCGGCAGATTTTCCGGGTCGACCTCGGCGTTGGCGGGGCCTTCGGAAAAGCCGTCAGGCAGGCTCAAGCGTGCGAGCATCAAGGCACCGGGCACGTTGATCACGGAACCGGTGATCAGATGGCCCGCAGCGCCGGCGACGACAGGCGCCAGCAGGCCCGCATAGAGCGCCATGACGCTGCCGGCAACCGTTGCCATAACCACCGACATGACGGCGAACAGGGCGCCTCTCGACATTTCCCGGAGGTAGGGCCGGACCAGCAGCGGTGCTTCGATCAGGCCGAGGAAGATGGCGCCGGCGGCGGCCGTCGCGAGCGGACCGCCGGTCGCAAACGTGCGCTGCAAAGCCCAGGCAAAGGCTTGAACGACACGTTGCAGGATGCCCCAGTAATAGAGCAGGCGCACGAGCGCGCTCAGCACCAGGATCAGCGGCAGGATGCGGAAGGCAAGTACGAAATTGGCATTCGGCGACGTGACGTCGAAGGGAGCCGGGCCGCCGGCGAGAAAGCCGAACACCAGGCGGGCGCCGGTGTCGGTTGCCGCCTGCAATGCTGCAACACCGTCACCCAGAATGGCGAATAGAGACGTCGTCCAGGGCATAAGGAGAAACAAGGCGACCAGCACGTATTGCAGGGCCAGTCCCGATCCTACGATACGTAATGTCTGTCTGCCGGGCAGCTCTGATCGGCTGGCTGAAAACAACCACACGGTGAGTGGAATGAGCACAACACCAAGAAGGCTCTGGAGCGCCAGGCCAAATGTGTCCATGCTGCCTCCTCTTCGGTTCGATGGACCATGCCCCAAACTTCTCGCCATAGCGCCAATCGGGCGTCCGTCAAAATTTGCGACTGTTGATAAGATAGCCGTCGTCTGAGCACTGGCGGTCGCGGGCCGCGAAATGATGTATATCAGGTGCCGGAACGTCGATAGGGCAATCCATCGGTGAACAGACAACACCCCCATGACCTGAGCCAGGTCCGCCCGAGCGCGGAGCTTGATCATCCCGGTGCCCGGCGGCGTAGGCCGCCGCCTGGTGCCAAGCGGCGTCGGCAAAGGCCGAGGAAAAGGCGCAAGACCGGCGGCGTGCTGCGCAACGTTTTTGCCGGGTTCGCTGTTTTTGTCGTGCTGTTGGCGGCTGTCGTCGCCGGCTTCCTCTTTCTTGCTTCGCCGACCGAACTCGTGCGCAACGAGATCATCCGACAGGTCAAGGTCAACACCGGCCGTGATCTCACTATCGCGGGCGCGTCGCGGTTCATATTCTATCCGAGTATCGGCGTTTCGCTCGGCAAGGTCACGCTCTCAGGCCCGCCGGAGATGCGCGATCGTTCCCTTCTCGAGGCTGAACGAATCGAACTGAGCGTTGCGTTGTTGCCGCTGTTGAGCCGGCAGGTCCTCATCGAGCACGTTGGCCTGATCAGACCGATCGTCAATCTGCATGTCGACCGGCAGGGCCGCCAAAGCTGGGATTTCGCAGCTCTGCGCGGCAGGAAGATTCGGTTTGCGGCGATGGGGCAACGCCTTGCAGCGCCGGCGACCCGAACCGATACAGGCCCGGACGATGTGTTTGCCGGCGCCGTGATCCGTGCCAGTCTGCCTACAGCGGCAACCGTGGCGGCCGCTCTGCCGCCCTATCTCAAGCAACTCGAACTGCGCTCGATTTCGCTAAGCAAAGCGCGGATCAATTATTCGGATGTCCGTTCGGGTACGCAGCAGCACCTGCGTGATCTCGACCTGCGCCTCATCGGGCGTCGCATCTCCGATCCGTTGCGCGCGACGGGTGGTGTTGTTTGGCGCGGCCAGAATCTCAAGTTTTCCGCCCGCCTGACGACACTCGAGGCGATGCTGAGCGAGCGCCCGGCAAAGGCGCATGTGACCGTCTCCGGCAAGCCGTTCTCGGCCGGTTTCGAAGGCACGGTCAAAATCAGCCCGAAGCTCGAGCTTGCCGGCGAGACGCGTATCGATGGCCAATCGGTTGCAGGTGCTGCCCGCTGGCTCGGCACGGCGCTGCCGAATGCCAAGCCAATCGGCGGCTTCAGTGTGACGGGACGAATGACGGCCTCTCCGGATGCCGTGACGCTCAAGGGTGCCCGCCTCGCGCTCGGCGACACCAAGGCAAGCGGCACCGTCAAGATGCAGATGCGTGCCAAGCGCCCCTACGTATCGGCAAACCTCAAGGTGACCGATATCGACGTCGATCGTCTGTCCGTCGCCTTCAGCGAGGCGCAGGCGGTGGCCCCGAAGGCGGCGGCCGGGTCGTCGGGCAACAAGCGCCCTGCTGCCGGCGGCAAATCGCCAACATCGATCGAAGACCTGTTGCGCCGTTCTCAGGTGCCGGGCGATGAGCGGCCAACCGGTGTCGGGCGATTCGCACCGCAAGTGCGCGGCTACAGGAACCGCAACGAATGGAGTGCCGAGCCGATCGATGCAGCCGCGCTCGGGCTTGTCGACGGCGACGCCAAATTACAGATCGACGGCCTCAAAATCTCAGGCCTCGCGATCGGCAAATCGGCGCTGCGCCTCGCGCTAGCGAAAGAGCTCCTGCGGGTCGATATCGACAGCATCAAGCTCTACAACGGCGCCGGCAAGGGTGTGATCACGGTCAAGCCGGCGCGGGCGGGCGGGGTTGCAATTGGCACGAATATCAACGTTACGAACGTCTCGGCCCGACCGCTGCTCAAGGATGCGGCCGATTTCGAGCGGCTTGCCGGCCAGGGCGATCTGACGCTGATTGCGAGCGCGAGGGGCAAGAGCCAAAAGGCGATTGCCTCGAACCTCGCCGGTGAGGCGCGCCTGGTCTTCAAGGACGGTGCCATCGTCGGCTGGAACATCGCCAAGATGATCCGCGGCGCACAGAGGGGTCAGTTTTCCAATTTCGAGGCGGTGGCCAGCGAACAGACCGACTTCAGCGAACTTTCCGCCTCGTTCAAGATCGTTAAGGGCGTGGCGACGACCAATGACCTGGCCATGAACTCGCCGCTGTTGCGCCTTGCCGGCAACGGCGACGTCGGTATCGGCAGGCGCAATCTTGATCTGGCGTTGCGTCCCAAGCTTGTCTCGTCGCTGGCTGGACAGGGCGGCCGGCAAGATGCGGCAGGCATCGTCATCCCCTTCAAGGTGACTGGGCCCTGGCATGCCCCGCGACTTGCCCCCGATCTTTCAGGCCTGGCCAGGGATCCCGGCCAACTGCTCGACAAGGCGCAGGAACTTGGTCGGCAGCTCAAGGGGCGGAACGTAGGCGATCTGGTGCGCGGTGTTCTCGGGCAGAACGGTGGTGCTGCAGGCGATGCAACTCAAGAAAGCAGCGAACCGCAGAATGTCATCAAGCGGCTCTGGCAATAACCGCCGTAAGCCCTTTGAAAACCCTTCAAAAAGAGATGGTTAGTGCGCAGCATCGGCGCGCCGGGCCAGTTGTTGGCGAAATATTAACGTAGTCATGGGGCGCCCGGGACAAGATTTTTTACTGTCGGGCATAAGATTTTTACTTGCGTTAAACCCGATTTCCCATCATATGCGGGGTCTCCGTTCGACACCCTGCCCTAAAGGTAAGGACCTCCTAGGCCCCAAAGGTAAGAGCGAGCGGGTCACCTCTATCTGCTGGTTGGGGAGGGTCCGATGGCCTATGACGACGCCCTCTTCCAATTGGGGATGGACTTGACTCGTTCAAGCACCGCCCAAAAGGAAGATCTTGATGGAACTGCACGTGTAGTGCACGACGATAACGATCAACAGGAAGACCGACTGGACTTCTTTATTGAGCGCGACGGCGTTCGCTATGCTGGCAACCACTTGATAATCGACCTCTTCGGCGCGAAGCGGCTCGACGATATCGAACACGTTGAAAGCACCTTGAAGGATTGCGTGGAGACGGCCGGCGCCAGCCTGCTGCACATCCACCTGCATCATTTCACACCGAACGGTGGCGTCTCGGGCGTGGCCGTGCTTTCGGAGAGCCACATCTCGATCCATAGCTGGCCCGAGGCGAACTATGCCGCACTCGATGTGTTCATGTGCGGCGATGCCAGGCCGGAACTCTGTGTCGACGTTCTACGCCAGGCGTTCGAGGCGCGCGAGGTGGTCGTCAAGACGCACCAGCGCGGCGAGGAGCTGGACCTGATGTCGTGGAAGATGGCGGCCAAACCGGAAGCCAGTTCAGAGGCCGAAGCGGAAGCTGCTTAAGCCAGCGGTTCCTTGTCAGTTCCACGTATGGCAGGATTGATTTCGAGCGTTGCACTATGTGCAGCGCTCGAACGGCTTTGCCGGCACCTCTAATCAGCAGCCAATCACCCCACACAATTGGATCGAGGGAGGCCCAGTTATGGAGCGCTGGATCGCGGAAACGTTCTACGATGACTGGCAGCCGAGCATTCGTGCAGACAAAGTTCTACATGAAGTAAAGACCGAGCATCAGCACCTCGTAATATTCGAGAACAAGACCTGGGGAACTGTCTTAATACTTGACGGCATCTTCCAGCTTACGACCCGCGATGAATTCATTTATCATGAAATGATGGCGCACGTGCCGTTGATGGCTCTTGAGCGGCCGAAAAAGGTTCTGATCATCGGGGGCGGTGACGGCGGCATTCTGCGCGAGGTTCTGAAGCATCCTGGCATCAAGCAAGCGACCCTCGTCGAGATTGATCAAGAGGTGATTGATACCTCGATCAAGTATTTCCCCAGGGTCGGCAAAAAGGCCTTCGCCGACAAGCGCAGCAATGTCGTGATCGCCGATGGGCTCGAGTTCGTTGCCAATTCTACCGAGCGGTTCGACGCGGTGATCGTCGATTCATCGGAACCGGTCGGGCCGAGCGCCGTTCTGCACACCAAGAGGTTCTTCGCTGATTGCCGGAAGCTTCTCACCGATGGCGGCATCTTCATCACGCAGAATGGGGTGCCGTTCCATCATCCCGAGTATCTGGCGCGCACGACTCGTTTGCTGGCGGGGCTGCACAAACGCGTTGCGCCCTATGTCTGCACGCAGCCCTGCTACTTCGGTGGCGAGTTCGCCCTCAACTGGGCATCGGATGACGCGGGCCGTCTCGCCGTCGACGAGGCGACGCTTGCGCGACGAGCGCGGGCGCGCAAGATCGAGACACTGTATTGGACGCCGGCCGTGCACAAGGGCGCGTTCGCCTTGCCCGGCTACATCCGCTCGACGGTGGACAAGGCGATCGCCAAGGCCCGTAAAAGGCCGTCGTCAAAGGCCAGATGAACCGGTCCCGTTTGGTTAGCTACGTCGTTTGATCGGGATCAAGCTTTCCTCGCCCGCTTGCTGACATGCCCGCACAAGCAGAGTGTGAAGAAGTTAACAGACCGCTCCTCGCAGAACCCCTACATTGCCCTTACTTCGAGGCCACGGCCTTGAACGTTTCCTCCCATCACCAACTGAAGCCCGCCGCCGAGTGGGCTTATTCTTTGCGACGGCCGCGATTACAGGGAGCAGCAGTATTTCTTGCACATTCGCATGGCTCTGCCCCGTCTGTTGGTCACTAGCTAGATCATTTCCGACTTACGTGGAAATGGATCTATCTGTCTTTTCTCTTACGGCTATTCGGCCTAACGGCCGGCCTCCGAGGGGCGCCGCAATGCGGCGGGTCGCCTGCGCTCCCTCGGGGCGATTCCGGCTAAACCGGAAACGCTGTAGGATTGACGAATCGAAGTATTAGGCGTATTTAAATACGCCTAATACTAAGGTTGAGACTGTGCCAGAGACTAACCGGCGAAAGATCATTCGACGTCTCGAACGAGAAGGCTGGGTCAAGGTCGGCGGCACCAACCACGACCTGTTTCGTCACGATGAAAAGCCCGGACGGATTAGCGTGCCGCGCCATCGCGAAGTGTCGCCGAACGTAGCGAGATCGATTGCGAAGGTGGCGGGCTGGACGGAGGAATAACGATGACTCGCTATGTCGGGATTGTTGATCAAGGCGAAGATGTATGGGGCGTTGTGCTGCCTGACTTCCCCGGCTGCCACGGCGGCGGCACAACGCCCGCCGATGCCGTGTCGAACGCGACCAGCGCGTTGCGCGAGTTTGTCGCTGACATGATCGATAACAACGAAGAGTTGCCGGAGCCGACCGATCTAGGCGTGATCATGGATCGCCAGAAGAGCGGTGAGGAACCGCGAGGGCCGTTGGTCTACGTGCCACTTTTGGTCGAAGTTCACCACAAGGTGAAGGCGAATATCACCGTTGATTCTCAGATCCTCAAGAGTATCGATCAGGCGGCCCGTGATCGTGGTTTAACCCGTTCAACGTTCTTGGTGACGACCGCTATCGAGCGGATTGAGCGTGGCGATTGAAATATGGAAAAGCGCAGCTGATCTACCAAGCGTAGACAAAGGTACTGACTGTAAACAGCTTCGCTGGATGCCGGATTGGGATCAGGGCCGTGCAGTGCCAAGTGTGGTTGCTGCTGCTCTGCTTAAGCCTCTCGTCGCCATCTTGGAGCCGTCGGCAAGGCGCAGCATACATCGGATGCTATGGCCTCCCCGACAGGATTCGAACCTGTGACCTACGGATTAGGAATCCGTCGCTCTATCCTGCTGAGCTACGGGGAGGAACGGCTCATTGTAGCGATTTGGCAGGTGATGATCAAAACGGTTTTTGGGCCGACCCTTTTCGGGAAATAAAATGAGAGGCAGAGGCAATGTATCGATCAATGCTGTTCGTGCCGGCGGACAACCAACGCTTTGTCGCCAAGGCTGCCGACCGCGACGCCGATGCGCTGATCCTCGATCTCGAAGATAGCATTCCGCCGGAGCGCAAGATGGCGGCACGGGCGGCTTTGCGCGATGCCGTGCCGGCCTGCCGGCGTAACGGCGCCGGTATCATCGTCCGTATCAACCGGCCGATCCGCCAATGCATGGATGATGTGACAGCCGCGGTTGCTGCCGGCACCGACGTCATCATGTTGCCGAAGGCGGAAAGCGCCGAGCACGTTCGCCTGGTCGCAGAAGCAATTGCGGATGCGGAGGCCGAGTTCAGCATTGCGACCGAGACCAAGCTGACGCTTATTCTCGAAGACCCGGCAGCCGTGCTCGATGCCGGGCGGATCGTTGCCGCGTCGCCGCGTGTGATCGGTGCTTCGTGCGGCAGCGAGGACCTCGCCACCGTGCTCGATGCCGAACCACTGCCCGAGACGCTCCGCCTGCCCAAGCAACTCGTGCACATGGCTGCGAAGGCGGCCGGGCGATATTCATTCGGCATGTATGGCACGGTCGCAAATTATGCCGATCAGGACCAAATACGCGCGCTGGTTGCCGAAGCGCGGCGGCATGGCTTCGACGGGGCCACCTGCATTCACCCGTCGGTCGTGCCGCTCCTCAACGAAGGCTACCTGCCGAGGTCCGAGGAAGTCGAACACGCCGAGCGCGTCATCGCCGCCCTCGAGGAGGCGGAAGCGCGCGGGCTCGGTGCAGTCAGCCTCGATGGCCGCATGATCGACAAGCCGGTCGCGGATCGTGCCCGCCGATTACTGGCGCGCGCCAGGCGGAGGGAATGATCGAGATTGGCGGCGATCAGCGGCGCACGAACGCCTCGGCGCAGTGATCGACGCCGGTCTGCCAGTCCGGCAGGCTGATCCCGAAAATGTCGGCAAGCTTGGAGCAGTCGAGCGCCGCATTGGCCGGACGCCTGGCGCGGCCGGTGGTCGGTGCATTGCCGCGAACCGGAACGGCGCGGGCCGCCGGTCCGCCGGTCTTGCCGGATGTCTCGAAAACGCGTTGGGCGACGTCGAACCAGCTGGCCGAACCCGGATTGGCGATATGATAGATGCCCCATGGCGCCGGGCCATCGCTCTGCCTGATACGGGCGGCAAGCTCGATGATTGCATCGGCGAGATGGGGTGCGTAGGTCGGCGAGCCATATTCATTGCCGACGACGTCGATCCGGTCAGCCGTCATCGCCTGCCCGAGGACCGAAGTGATGAAATTGCGCCCGTCCGGGCTGTGCACCCAACCGGTCCGCAAGATCAGATGTTTCGGATTGGCCTCGGCCACCGCCTGTTCGCCGCGCCATTTCGAGTTTCCGTAGACGTTGATCGGTGCCGTAGCGTCGGTTTCCGAGTAGGCCGAGCTCTTGCTGCCGTCGAAGACATAGGCTGTCGACAGGTGGATGATCGGTATACCCATGCGCGCGGCCTGGCGGGCAAGTCCTGCTGCACCTTCCGAGTTGCGCCGGAAGGCGATGGCGGGCTCTGCTTCGGCGCCGTCGACATCGGTGTAGGCGGCCGTGTTGATGATCACGTCGGGTGCGATGCCGAACAGCGTGCGAGCGATCGCCGGACGGTCGGCAAGGTCGAGGGCCGGTCGGCCGACCGCGTACGCCTCGACATCGTCGCGGCGTGCGGCTGCCGTTGACAGCGCCAGTGCGACCTGTCCGTGCCAGCCTGCCACCAGAATGCGCATCCCACACCTTCGACATAACTGTACTTGACTGATGATTGGCCAAGGATACCGCGATCCGTTGGCGTGGGCGAGGGCGTTACGGCAAACTAAATTTGGATTAAGATGCACTCGATACCGGCATAGCGGCACTTCGAAGCCCGAGCGTTTCTCTAAGATCGTTTGTTACCCGCACGGCGCCGATCAATTCAACACGAGACAAAAAAGAGAGGCACGAGACATGGCAAGTCATGCAACCGGCGATGGCGGGATACCGCCGAGAGATGCGGGCAAGCGCGGTCTGACGCGGATAATGACCCTCGGCGGCCACTACGGCACGCGCAATTACACGGTGAAAGACTTGCGTGACCAGAAGGGCAAGCGCGTGCTCGTCGAGACCTTGCCGTTCTCGGTCGCAGAGGCGATCGCCGCCGAGGAAGCCGGCATCGACACCATGAAGGTGCGGTTCGATCCCAAAGAGCCCGGACTTGCCGCCGAGATCCGCCGTGCCGCCCCGCACACGTTCATGGCCTTTTCAGTTCCCCTGGTTGCCGCCGCCAGCCCGGAGGAGGCGGTTCGTCTCGGCTATGATGCGATGGCGCTGGGTGCCGATGCGATCATGTGCCAGTGGAGCCCGCGCTTCATTGAGGCCGCTGCCGAGGCAGGTATCCCTGTCCAGGGCCACGCCGGCCTGGTGCCGCGCCGGAGCACCTGGACGGGCGGTCTCCGAGCCGTCGGCAAGACGCTCGGTGAAGCGGTCTGGGTTTACGATCAAATCAAGGCGCTCGAGAACGCCGGCGCCTATGCCGTCGAGGTCGAGGTCATCCCTGAGGAATTGCTGGTCGAGATTTCCAAGCGCACTTCCCTTATGACTTCATCGATCGGCGCCGGCAGCGGCGGCGACATCCAGTTCCTGTTCGCCGAGGATATCCTTGGGAATAATCCCCCGCCCTATCCGCGCCATTCCAAGCAGTACCGCAACATCTACAAGATGATGCAAGAGATCCAGACCGAACGCGTCGCCGGCTTCAAGGAGTTCGTCGACGACGTGCGTGGCGGCCGGTTCCCGGCTGAGGAGCATGTCATTCGCGCGCCGGGCGGGCTGGTCGACGATTTTTTGGGGGCGTTGGACAGCCGCCGTTCCTGATTCTATGGGACCGGGAGGATCTTTGGCCTTGGCGACTTAGTCTGTCACAAATAACGTGACTCATTAAGCATCGACAATGCAGTCTTTTGGCCTCGCCAGCGGCTCACGAGACCAAGTGCGATTTCACCATGCGCACGTCAAATGTTCAGAAAGGATTTCGACAATGAATGATCAGGCTCCCGCAGGCGGCGTACGCACGACCTTGGGCCGTGGCGGTGTCTTCGACAGCGTGCTCGACACCGTCGGCAATACACCCTGCATCAGGATCAACAACTTGGCTCCTGATCATGTACGCCTATACGCCAAGGCGGAATTCTTCAATCCGGCGGCATCCGTCAAGGACCGCCTAGCCCTCAACATCATCGAGGCGGCCGAACGCAACGGCACCTTGAAGCCGGGCCAGACCGTCGTTGAAGCAACCAGCGGTAATACCGGTATCGGACTTGCCATCGTCTGTGCCGCCAAAGGCTATCCGCTGGTCGTCACCATGGCCGACAGTTTTTCGATCGAGCGGCGCCGGTTGATGCGCTTCCTGGGTGCCAAGGTTGTTTTGACGCCCCGCGCCGAGAAGGGCTTCGGCATGTACCGCAAAGCGGTCGAGCTGGCCGCGGCCAACGGCTGGTTCCTGGCCCGCCAGTTCGAAACCGATGCCAACGCCGAAATTCACGAAAACACCACCGCCCGCGAATTGATGGCTGACTTCGACGGCGACCGTCTCGACTACTGGGTGAGCGGTTATGGAACGGGTGGCACGGTTGCAGGTGTCGGCCGCGTGCTGCGCAAGGAACGTCCTGATACCAAGATTATCTTATGCGAACCGGCCAACGCCCAATTGCTCGGCAGCGGCGAGGCCCAACAACGCGGCCCGGACAACGAGCCGGCAGTGAGCCATTCCGCATTCGAACCACATCCGATCCAGGGCTGGACACCGGATTTCATCCCATACGTTTTACAGGAGGCGCTCGACAAGTCGTACTACGACGAACTGATCCCGATCGCTGGCACTGAGGGGATCGCCTGGGCTCAAAGACTTGCACAGAAGGAAGGCATCATGACCGGAGTGTCAGGCGGCGCGACGTTCGCTGTGGCAATGCAGATCGCAGCACGGGCAGCACCAGGTTCCGTTATCGTCTGCATGTTGCCGGACACCAGCGAGCGGTATCTTTCATCACCGCTCTTCGAGGATATCGTCGAATACATGACGGATGAGGAAATCGCGCTCTCGAAATCGACGCCCGGCTACCACATGCCTGACTGATAAATTTTTCGTTGGCGGTCCTGCCGCCCGATCCAATCGTCATTCCCGATGGAGATACTGACCAATGTCCAGGAAATTCGATCTCATTATTCGCAATGGTAGAATTGTCGATGGCACGGGCGCGGATGCGTTCGACGGTGACGTCGGAATCATCGATGGCCGGATCGCAGCTGTCGGCACGTTCGACGGCTCCGGCCGCGAAGAGATCGATGCCACCGGCCGCATCGTAACACCCGGCTTCGTCGACATTCACACCCACTACGACGGCCAGGCGGTATGGGACAAATACACGGCACCATCGGCCTGGCACGGCGTGACGACCGCCGTTATAGGCAATTGCGGCGTTGGTTTTGCACCGTGCAAGCCGGAAGACCGCGAAAAGCTCGTCGAGCTGATGGAGGGCGTAGAGGACATTCCTGGGCCGGTCATGCACGAAGGCCTGACCTGGCAATGGGAAAGCTTTCCGGAATATCTCGAAACACTTAAACGTCATGACCGCGATATCGACCTTTGCGTTTTGCTGCCCCATGCTGCTGTGCGCGTCTTCGTGATGGGCGACCGCGCGATCCGCCAGGAGGCTGCAACTGCTGATGACATCACCGCGATGCGCGACATCACCCAGCAGGCGGTTCGTGCCGGTGCATTCGGGTTTTCCACCTCCCGCACGATCAGCCACAAGAGCCACAGCGGGGACTACACACCAACGCTTAGGGCGACGGAAGAGGAACTGACCGGCATTGCACTTGGCCTGCGCGATGCCGGTGCCGGCTTCATCGAGATCGTGTCGGACTGGAACGAACCGGACGCCAAGAGCGAATTCGAGATGTTGCGCCGGGTTGTCGAGGTCTCTGGCCGGCCGGCGGTGTTCACCCTGACGCAGCGCCACGAGCCTGAGCGCAGCGGCGTTTGGCGCGAACTGATGGACATGTCACGCCGGGCAGTGGCCGATGGCCACTCGATCCGGCCGGTCGCTGCTCCGCGAGCTATCGGCCTGCTGCTCGGTCTCGAGGGCAGCCAGAACCCGTTCTCGGGTACGCCGACCTACAAGTCGATCGCGGATCTGCCCCTTGCCGAACGGGTCGCACGCATGCGTGAGCCCGAAGTGCGCGCCAGGATCGTGTCCGAGGACCGGGTAACCGGTTCGGTGTTTCCGCTGATTCACCGGTTGATGTGGCACCACATGTACCGCTTCGGCAATCCGCCGAAGTATCTGCCGAAGAAAGAAGATTCGGTAGCCGCGATGGCCGAGCGTGAAGGCCGCAAGCCGGAGGAGGTTGCCTACGACATCCTGCTCGAAGATGAGGGGCGTGGCTTCATCTACTCACCGCTGGTCAACTACTACAACTTCGACACTTCCGCGATGGCAGCGATGATGGACGACAAGAACGTCATCATGGGCCTCGGCGACGGCGGTGCACACGTGGGTTTTATCCTTGATGCTGGCTTCCCGACTTGGCTGATGACGTACTGGGGCCGCGAGCGCGGGCGCTATGACATCCCGGAAGTCATTCGCCGCCTGACGTCGGATACGGCACATGCCGCCGGTCTCGATGATCGCGGCACGATTGCCGTTGGCAAGAAGGCCGACCTCAACGTCATCGACTACGACAACGTCGCGTTCGGCAAACCTTACGTGACTTACGATCTGCCGGCCGGCGGCAAGCGGTTGCTGCAAAAGGCGACCGGCTATGATGCGACGATCGTCTCAGGTGTCGTGACCTACCGCAACGGCGAGCCGACCGGCGCCCTGCCCGGCCGGCTGGTCCAGGGCCAGCGCGTTTACGACGAGGCCAGCGGCCAGGTTGTGATGGCGGCGGAATGAATTACGCGCCAGCTTGAAATTCGGGACTTGTGCCGGTTCATACCGCCCCATGCCCCTCACCCTAACCCTCTCCCCGTGAAGTACGGGGAGAGGGAACTTGGCCAGTCGTTTTGCCAACACCGGTTCATCAAGGCACGGCCGGATTCCCTCTCCCTGTAGCGCCACTTCGGCGCGTACGGGGAGAGGGTTAGGGTGAGGGGCATAGCGGTGACACAAGGCGCCGAGCTGACGGATGCGCTCACATCATCCGGCGCCACCATACGGGCAAGTTACAGCGCCCGCGTCACTCGGCAAAGGCCGCGTTTCCGTCGGCCAATTTGCCGGCGACATCGATCCAGTTCTTGCCGGCCGCGACGATGCAGGCCGTGTTGTTCGGTCGTGACATGATGATCGTCCACGAACCTGATCTTTTGGCCCGCCAGATCTCAAACGCGGCCTGATCGCCAATCAGGCCAACGCCCAGCAGGGCCTCGTCATGGCGCTGCTTCAGCATGCCAACGATGTTGGCTCTTGTCGAACAGCTCATTTGCGCATGAGCGGATGCAGCAAGCGGCGGTGCCGTCGCTGCCATACCGAACACTAATCCAGCCGCAATCAATCGCTTGAACATGATCGTCTCCATGGTTTCGCGTTGCTTCATCCGCGCCCGGTGAATTCGGTTGGCGAAGATGTCGCCTTCACGAGAACCAAAGGCGCGGATCGTCACTATTGACATGGGTGGCGCTGGGGCCGGCACAACGGATGCAAGGCACACGTTTGGGTGACTTCACGGTGATGGGCCTGGTCGATCGCGACGCCCATCAACAGTGGTTGTTGACCTCGTGATCGATACGTTGGAATCATTGCCCGGCTCGGCCGACCGGCGAAATTGTCGCTTTGGTATAATTGCCGTCGCCCATGAACACGTCCGAAGGGGCGAAATCCAATAGGCCACCCATAGACTCATGAGCTTGAAGGCCCGTAGTGACGACGCAGGAGGACGACATGGCGGACTTGCCATCGACGGCGCGGGTGGTGGTGATCGGCGGCGGTGCGGTCGGCGCATCGTGCCTCTACCATCTCGCCAAGGCCGGCTGGACGGATTGCGTGCTGCTCGAGAAGAACGAGTTGACCGCCGGCTCGACCTGGCATGCAGCCGGCAACGTGCCGACGTTCTCATCGTCCTGGTCGATCATGAACATGCAGCGCTATTCGACCGAGCTTTATCGCGGGCTCGGTGAGGCGGTCGACTATCCGATGAACTATCACGTCACCGGTTCGATCCGGCTGGCCCATTCAAAGGAACGTCTGCAGGAGTTCCAGCGCGTCGCCGGCATGGGCCGCTACCAGGGCATGGACATCGAGATTCTGAAGCCTGACGAGATCAAGGCGCGTCACCCGTTCGTCGAGACCCATGACCTGACCGGCGCTCTCTACGATCCCTATGACGGCGATATCGACCCCGCCCAGCTCACTCAGGCACTCGCCAAGGGCGCCCGCGATCTCGGTGCCAAGGTCATCCGCTTCTGTTCGGCAACCGGTGCCCGGCGTGACGGTGGCGAATGGGTAGTCTCGACGCAGCACGGTGAGATCCGCTGCGAGTACGTGGTCAACGCTGCCGGTTACTATGCAGGCGAAGTCGGGCGTTGGTTCGGCCGCGACATTCCAATGGCGACGATGAGCCACCAGTACATCCTGTTCGAGGAAATCGACGAGATCAAAGCCTGGAGTAAGGAGCACGGCCGCAAATTGCCGCTCTTGCGCGACGTCGACACCTCCTACTACCTGCGCCAGGAAAACAACGGCATGAACCTCGGGCCTTACGAGCGCAACTGCAAGGCGCACTGGACGACGCCCGACGACCCGATGCCCGATGATTTCTCGTTCCAGCTCTATCCCGACGACCTCGAACGCCTCGAATGGTATCTCGAAGATGCCATGGCCCGCGTGCCGGCACTCGCCACGACGGGCCTGTCGAAAGTGATCAACGGGCCGATCCCCTACACGCCCGACGGCAACCCGCTGATCGGGCCGATGCCGGGCGTACCCGCTGCGTTCGAGGCCTGCGTCTTCACCTTCGGCATCGCACAGGCCGGTGGTGCCGGCAAGGTGCTCGCCGAGTGGGTCACCGAGGGCATGACCGAGTGGGACATGTGGTCGTGTGATCCGCGCCGCTTCACCGCGTTCACCGCCGACAGGGCCTACGCCAAGGCGAAGGCGATGGAGGTCTATGGCCACGAATACGCGATGCACTTTCCGTGTCACGCGTGGCCGGCCGGGCGCAACATGAAGCTCTCGCCCGTGCACGAGCGGATCGTCGGCCTCGGCGGCCAGATGGGTGCCTACAACGGCTGGGAGCGCGCCAACTGGTTCGCCGAGCCTGGTGACGATACGTCTGAGGAAGCAACCCAGACCTGGAGGAGGGAAGGGCCATGGTCGCCGCGCATCAAGGCTGAATGCGAGGCAGTGCGTGATCATGTCGGCGTCCTCGACCTGCCGGGATTCGCCCGCTTCAAGCTCGAAGGCCGGGGAGCGGCCGCCTGGCTCGACGGCCTGATCACTGGCGCCCTGCCGCGGGTTGGCCGCGTCGGCCTCGCCTACTTTGCCGACGAGAAGGGCCGCATCGTCACCGAAATGTCGGTGACACGTGTTGCCGAGGATCACTTTTATCTGATCACGGCCGCAACCGCGCAGTGGCACGACCGCGAGTGGCTCGAAAAATACCTGCCGGCGGGTGGTGTGATCCGGCTCGAGGATCTCACCGATAACCTCGACACGCTGATTGTAACAGGTCCGCGATCGCGCGACCTGATGTCCGGGCTGTGCAAGGCAGATCTCGGCCTGCCCTGGCTCTCCCAACAGGAAACCGAAATCTGCGGTGCCCGGGCGGCGCTCTTGCGGGTCAGTTTTGCCGGCGAACTCGGCTGGGAGATCCACGCCTCGAACGATGCAGTTCCGGCGATCTACGATGCCGTCCTCGATGCCGGCGCCAAGCCGTTCGGCATGTTCGCGCTCAACTCGCTGCGCATCGAGAAGGGCTACCGCGCCTGGAAGGGTGATCTGTCGACCGACTACACGGTGCTGCAAGGTGGCCTCGACCGCTTCGTCAAACTCGACAAGCCGGCCGACTTTCCGGGCAAGGCTGCGATGCAGCGTGAGCGCCAGGCCGGCGTCACGCGCCGTTTTGCCTCGATGATCGTCGAAGCAGGCGACTGCGATGCGCCCTACATGTCGACTGTCTGGAAAAACGGCAAAGTGGTTGGCGAGACGACGTCGGGTGCATGGGGCTATCGCGCCAATGCCTCGATCGCGCTTGGCATGCTCAGCGCCGATGTTGCCGAGCCCGGCAGCAAGGTCGAGATCGAAATCTTCGGCGAGCGCTATCCAGCCGTCGTCCAGCCGCATTCGGCCGTGTGGGACCCGAGCAACGAGCGATTGCGCTCCTAAGTTTCGGGCAAGTGAGAAGCTCCACCGCGCGTTGGCTGTTTGAGGGCCGACGGGAAATGATCACTCTGGTTTGCGCGCCAGATTACTTTTGCCGGGCCACTCAACGAAATCGAAATCGATAGAACAGGGATAACATTGTCGCGAAGACGATGAATGCCAGCATGTTCGAGATTTCCACCAAAACGGTTCCTATAATGTAGGCAAACGATAGTGGAGCCATGCTCTCGACATCCCAGTGAGATGTTAGCCCAATCAAGTATAGGCTGACCAGCAGGAGTGGTGCCGTTGTCGCAAGAATAGCGAGCGTCAATTTCGAGCAATCAGATGCACTGATCGTTGTCTTGCTGCCTTGCTGGTATTCCCTGCCCTCGCCGACAGCAATTGCGGCGAGAGACAGAAATGTGCGAGGAAACAGCCAGCCTGTCAGGCCCGTCCCGACGACAAGGATCCAGGCCAAACCCATCACCAACTGAAGGACTGGCATCGAGGTAGAAGGGTCCGGATTCTCCAAGACCTCAATTGGGGTCTGCGTGATCAACCCTACGACCAGTACGGCAAGCACGAGCAAAAAGAATAGGCATGTTGTTGCTCCGAGCCATGTCCACCGCCATAAGAACCACCATTCGTGTCCGCGCAGCCAAATCCCAGCCATGCTCGGCTCTGCCTGGTTGATCAAATGGCGATGCCACCGTACCAGGGCTGATACGGTCGTGAGCGTGCCAATTGCGATCAGCAAGCCCACTACAACGTAATAGTTCGGCCAAAGCCCGCCTGCGCCAGTAGAGGTACCTGCTTCGCCGTCCTGACCGATCTGTGCCAGCATCGCTGGCGTGGTAGCCAGGCGGTGGGAATACTCGGACCACAGTGTAAGGCATGCCCAGGCCAGAGCCGCCGGCCAGAAGATCTTGACCATCGCAGCAAATCGTTCAAACGGCGTCGCATAGGATCGCCCAATCAATGTCCAAACGTTCATTGAAACAATTCCGCGGATGAATCAGCTAACGTGTTCGCACGTACTCAGCACACGCTCTATCCCGCGTCAACTAACCCATAGCCAAACCCCTCGGTGTCCACTACAAGACGCCGCTGATATGCCCAAACGCACCGACATCAAGTCCATCATGATCATTGGCGCCGGCCCGATCGTCATCGGCCAGGCGTGCGAGTTCGACTATTCCGGCACCCAGGCCTGCAAGGCGCTCCGCGAGGAGGGCTACCGGATTATTCTGGTGAACTCCAATCCGGCGACGATCATGACCGATCCGGATATGGCGGATGCCACCTATATCGAGCCGATCACGCCCGAGATCGTCGCCAAGATCATCGAACAGGAACGCCCCGACGCGCTATTGCCGACGATGGGCGGCCAGACGGCGCTCAACACGGCGCTGGCCCTCGACAAGCGGGGCACGCTGAAAGAGATGGGCGTCGAATTGATCGGGGCGGATGCGGCCGCGATCGACAAGGCGGAAGACCGCCAGTTGTTCCGCGAAGCGATGGCGAAGATCGGCCTCGAGACGCCGCGCTCGCGGCTTGCCCATAACATGGCGGAGGCGCTCGAGGCGCTCGACTATGTCCGCCTGCCGGCGATCATCCGGCCCTCGTTCACGCTCGGTGGTACCGGCGGCGGGGTTGCCTATAACCGGCAGGAATACGTCGAGATCATCGAGCGCGGTCTCGATGCCTCGCCGACGACGCAGGTGCTCGTCGAAGAAAGCGTGCTTGGGTGGAAGGAATACGAGATGGAGGTGGTCCGCGACAAGGCGGACAACTGCATCATCATCTGTTCCATCGAGAACGTCGATGCGATGGGCGTGCACACCGGCGATTCGATCACGGTCGCGCCGGCCCTCACCTTGACCGACAAGGAATACCAGATCATGCGCAACGCCTCGATCGCGGTGCTGCGCGAGATCGGGGTCGAGACCGGCGGTTCCAACGTGCAGTTCGCCGTCAATCCGGCCGACGGTCGCCTGGTCGTGATCGAAATGAACCCGCGCGTGTCGCGCTCTTCCGCACTCGCCTCGAAGGCAACCGGTTTCCCGATCGCCAAGGTCGCAGCGCGCCTCGCCGTCGGCTACACGCTGGATGAGCTTGAAAACGACATCACCGGCGGCAAGACGCCGGCCTCGTTCGAGCCGACCATCGATTACGTGGTGACCAAGATTCCGCGCTTTGCGTTCGAGAAGTTTCCCGGCGCCGATCCGACGCTGACCACGGCCATGAAGTCCGTCGGCGAAGTGATGGCGATCGGGCGCACGTTTGCCGAAAGCCTGCAAAAGGCGCTGCGCTCGATGGAGACGGGGCTGACGGGGCTCGATGATTTCACCCTCGAAGGGCTTGGACAGGGCGACGACAAGAACGTTATACGTGCAGCACTCAGCCAACCGACGCCCGACCGTATTCTCAAAGTCGCCGAGGCCCTGCGTTTCGGCTTCGATCCCGATCAGGTGCGCGCGTTCTGCCACTACGACCGCTGGTTCATCGATCAATTGCAGGGGATCATCGCCCTCGAGCAGCGGGTCGCAGCACACGGGCTGCCCGATGATGCCGGACTGTTTCGCAAGCTCAAGGCGGCGGGCTTTTCCGATGCCCGCCTCGCAGCTCTCGCCAAGCTGGATGTCGCTGACGTAACCGCCAAGCGCCGCCAACTCGGTGTCGTGCCGGCATACAAGCGCATCGATACCTGTGCCGCCGAGTTCGCGACCTCGACCGCCTACATGTACTCGACCTACGAAACTGGTTTTGGCGATGTCGCAGCCTCCGAAGCGGCGCCGACCGATCGCGATAAGATCATCATTCTGGGTGGCGGCCCGAACCGGATCGGGCAGGGCATCGAGTTCGACTACTGCTGCTGCCACGCCTGCTTTTCGCTGACCAAGGCCGGCTACGAAACCATCATGGTCAACTGCAACCCGGAGACGGTGTCGACCGACTACGACACATCGGACCGGCTTTACTTCGAGCCGCTGACCGACGAAGACGTCATCGAGATCATCCGCCAGGAGCAGGCCAACGGTACCGTCAAGGGCGTTATTGTCCAGTTCGGCGGCCAGACGCCGCTCAAGTTGGCCGCAGCCCTCGCTGCGGCCGATATCCCGATCCTCGGCACCTCGCCCGACGCCATCGACCTTGCCGAGGACCGCGATCGCTTCAACGCGCTGATTGCCGAACTGGGTTTGACGCAGCCTGAAAGCGGCATTGCACGCTCGCCGGGAGAGGCGCGCATCGAAGCCGACCGGATCGGCTATCCGGTCGTCATCCGCCCGTCCTATGTGCTCGGCGGGCGGGCCATGGAAATCGTCCACGACGGGGCCGAGATCGACCGTTATGTCGCCAACCTGTCGGCGACTCTCGACCGTCCCTCGGAACTTGTGGTTTCCGATAACCGCCCGCTGCTGATTGATCGCTATCTGACGGACGCGATCGAGGTCGATGTCGACTGCCTGTCGGATGGTAACGACACGTTCATCGCCGGCATCATGGAGCACATCGAGGAAGCCGGTATTCACTCAGGTGACTCGGCCTGCTCCCTGCCGCCTCACTCGCTGGGCCCCGAGGTGATCGCGGAGCTCGAGCGGCAGGCACGCGCACTTGCCAAGGCGCTGCAGGTGGTCGGCCTGATGAACATTCAATTCGCGATCAAGGACGGCACGGTCTACATCATCGAGGTCAATCCCCGGGCGAGCCGCACGGTACCGTTCGTTGCCAAGGTGATCGGCACACCGGTTGCCGGCATTGCAGCGCAGGTGATGGCCGGCGCCAAGCTTGCGGAATTCGAACTGGCCCCGAAGGTACTCGAACATATTGCTGTCAAGGAGGCCGTGTTCCCGTTTGCGAGGTTCCCTGGTGTCGACCCGGTGCTCGGGCCCGAGATGCGCTCCACGGGTGAAGTCATGGGCGTCGACCGAGACTTTGCGCTGGCGTTCGCCAAGAGCCAGATCGGCGCCGGCCAGAGCCTGCCGCTCGAGGGCCGCGTTTTCGTCTCGGTGCGCGACGCTGACAAGGTGCGCGTACTCGAACCGGTCCGCGAACTCGTCGAGATGGGCTTTGCGATTGTCGCGACCCGGGGCACGCGCCGGTTCCTCGAGGAAAACGGCATTGCCTGCGATGTTGTCAACAAGGTTCTCGAAGGCCGGCCGCACATCGTCGATGCGATGAAAAACGGCGAGATCGCGCTGGTTTTCAATACGACGGAAGGGGCCAAGGCGCTGGCGGATTCCAAGGACATCCGGCGCACAGCCTTGTTGCACCACATTTCATATTGTACAACAATTTCAGGCGCTGTAGCGGTTACCAAAGCGATTCGCGCGTTGAAGGCCGATATCCTCAAGGTCGCCCCACTACAGAGCTATGCAAGCGAGGCTGCAAGGGTATCGCATGACGGGCTATGACATCTGATGGCCAACAACGTCTAGCCCGATCTATTCACCACCACGTGGTCTTCACGGAGTCCAAATGGCCAAAAGGCAAGGAGAGACGCGCAGATCGATGTGGTTCATCGGACAAGCGGTTCGACGCCGCGTTTTGGCCATTTGGACCCGCCCTACGGGTCGCCTCAGGTGGCCCATCGGCAGCGTCGAGCGTCTCAATCGTATGAACCCATACGCTTTTCGCCACTCTCCTTGCCGAATGGAACCACCTGAGGCGATGAAGATCCACGTGCTGGTGAATAGATCGGGCTAGGCTAGACGCTATGCGCTCCGTGAATGCCTCGCTATAGGAAGCGGGCACTCCCCTTTTCGATCATATTGTTAGAGGTAACGGTCCCGTGAGGGCGGGGCCGATCAGGAGATGAGTGAATGGAACGGGTTCCGATGACGGTTGAGGGCTTCAAGGCGCTCGAGAAGGAACTCCAGCGTCTCAAGGCTGAAGAGCGCCCGCGTATCATTCAGGCGATCGCCGAAGCGCGCGCACACGGTGACCTGTCGGAAAATGCCGAATACCATTCCGCCAAGGATGCGCAAGGCCTCAACGAGGCCAGGGTCGCAGATCTCGAGGACAAACTCAGCCGTGCGGATGTCGTCGACCCCAAGTCGCTCTCGGGCGACACGGTGAAGTTCGGTGCCACCGTCAAGCTCGTCGATGAAGACACCGATGAGGAGGTCACCTACAAAGTGGTTGGTGATCTCGAAGCCGACGTGAAGCACGGCAAGGTGTCGATCAGTTCGCCGATTGCGCGGGCCTTGATCAGTAAGCAGGAAGGCGACAGCATCGAGGTGACGACACCGAAGGGCGTACGCTCTTACGAGATCCTCAAGGTGTTGTGGAAATAGGCACCGGCGGCCAAGGGTGGCCCGGTGCGGATCCGGTATCAGCCAGAAGCGACGTCGATCGGCACGCCGGGCTCCAGCTTCGCCGTACCGATCGCGATCGCCGTCTTGACGCTCGCAACGTTCGGGGTCGTTGCCAGCTCGTTACGCAGGAAGGCCTCGAAGGTTTCGAGATCGGGGGCGACACACTTCAGGTGGTAATCGCTTTCCCCCGACAGCATGTAGGTCTCGCGCACCAGCGGCCACGTCAGGCAGGCGTTCTCGAATGCGCGCAGATCACTGTCCGCCTGATTGTGCAGCGCGACCGAGACGAACACGGTCACGGGAAAGCCGATCCGCTTGGCGTCAACCGCGGCATGGTAGCCGGTTATATAGCCGGCTTCCTCCAGTGCCCGGACGCGGCGCAGGCAGGGCGGCGGCGTAATGCCGGCACGCTGGGCGAGATTGACGTTCGTGAGCCGCCCGTCATGCATCAGTTCTTTCAGAATGCGCCGGTCAATGGCATCGAGGCGAGGGGGCATGGTGGATCACGTTTGGTTCGTGGAACTGGCTTGCAGCAACCATATCAGGAACACCTGATGTCATGCGATCGCGCTGAAATATTGCCGTGGACAATGATCCGTGGTCGTGATGCGGCGGCAGGCGGCATCGACACGGGCGATCTGACTGCACATTGATGGCGACATGCTGACCAGCGAGAACATCATCTACGATCCGGAGGCGGACGGCTGCCTGAATGGTGCCAAGGGGTGGCTGATCACCGACGGCAAGGCCGGTATGCTGACCCAGGCCAAGGGCATTGCCGATGCCCTGGGCCTCGATACGATGCTCAGGACCGTCGCCCCGCGCGGCATCTGGAAAATGATGGCGCCCTGGGGCCCGGTTTCACCTTTTGAGAGATTCGGTAGCCGCGGCTCGCAATTCGCGCCACCCTGGCCCGATGTCGCGATTGCCGTCGGTCGTGCGAGCATCCCCTATATCAAAGCGCTGCGCCGCAAGGCAGGGCCAGGCTGCTTTACCGTCGTCCTGCAGGACCCGCGTTCGGGCGCAAACACGGCCGACCTGATCTGGGTGCCTGATCACGACAAGTTGCGCGGCCCGAATGTGATTTCGACCGTCATCTCGCCACATGGCTTTACCTTGCCGCATCTCGAAACGCTGCGCCGCCATTCTGCACCGGCAATCGATGCCTTGCCGAAGCCGCACGTCGCCCTCATTCTCGGCGGGCGCAATCGGGCCTATCACTTTACGCCGGAAGATGACGCGCGCCTGGCAGGCGCACTCGAGAGCGTTGCAGAGCTCGGTGCCAGTTTCCTGATCACCGCGTCGCGCCGCTCGCATGGCGAATTGATTGCAACCGTCGATCGGGCAACCAGTGGTGCGCCGCGCATCCTCTGGCGCAGCGAGGCAGACGGGCCAAACCCCTATGCCGATTTCCTGGCCCGGGCCGACTGGTTCATCGTTACCGCTGATTCCGTCAATATGACCGGCGAGGTCTGCGCGACCGGGCGGCCGATCTACGTCTTCTTTCCATCGGGTGGCTCGGCCAAGTTCGATAACTTCCACGACAGCCTTATGCACTACGGCGCCACGCGAGCGTTGCCGGATCATCTCGACCAATTGGAGAGCTGGACCTACGAGCCGATTGTTTCCGCCGAAATCATCGCCCACGAAATCGAGCGCCGCTATCTGAAGCGCCGCCGGATGCTGCCGGGTCTCATGGCACGGTAACGCTTCGGCAAGATTTATAGGCACATTGTCAAACATTTGTCGGTAAGCTCTTCGATTAAGTGCGATCGGCAGTCCGGCGTATGTGTTTGCGTTGCGGCCTGGTGTTGCAAGTTGAGGGGCCGTGCGTCATGGTTTTGCACCATGTCAAATTGCCGGGTAACGCGGATGGTTATGAACTGCTAGCTGGCGGTTCGCTCGGTCATCCGCCGTCCACGCTCAGCCCTCGCTTCGAGCGCCGCCTCTGGCTGCTGTTGGAACTCGGCCTGTTCTTCATCGGCGTACCGTTGTTGTTGTGCTGGGTCATCCATGATCTGCATGTCCCGCTCATCGCCGTTCTCCAGCCGCTGTTGTTCGGGTTCGTCGCCTATCTGTTGTGGGATGACACGTTTCATGTGCGCCGCGAACTTCTCAAAGGTTTCGCCTGGCGGCACTTGGTCTGGATCGCGACGGTATTCGCGATCGTGGGCGGCGCCATCACGCTGGCAACGATCGAGATCTACCCGCACGTATTTTTGAGCATGCCGTACTACCGACCGATGCTCTGGCTCGCGGTCCTGGTGCTCTATCCGTTATTGTCGGTGATCCCGCAGGAACTCGTATATCGGACGTTCTTCTTCCACCGTTACGGGGCCGCTGTTCGGATATCACAAGTGGCTTGCCGTGCTGACCAACGGCGTGCTGTTCGGTTTTGCCCATATCATTTTCGACAACTGGATCGCGGTTGGCGGCTCCGCGGTCGTCGGTTCGATAATCGCTTATCGTTACTGGATGACGCGGTCGTTCTGGGCGGCGTGGTTCGAGCACACGCTTTATGGCTGCCTGATCTTCACGGTCGGGCTCGGTCACTTCTTCTATACGGGCATCGCCAATTTCTGACTGGCGCGCAAGGTCAGCCACACATCCTCCTCTCCCAGTGTTATGGGTTGGATAGGCGTGCTCGCGCTTGGAGCGCCGGGCGATCGGGGCTCGAGCTGCGCGCTTAAACATCGAACCGCCTCGGGTGGAATACCTCGTAATCTGCTGGAATAGCGCCATCGATTATCCACCGGCTGACCTCCAAGGCGTGGCAAGCCGCAAGGGTCACGCCGCTGTGGCAGGCAAACGAAAATACGCCCGGGTGGTCTTCAGATTGCTGGTAGACGGGAAACCCGTCGGGCGTCATCACGCGCAAGGCGGCCCAGGCCCGCTGCAGGCGCAGGCCGCCGAGAAACGGAAAGATCCTGATACAGCGCTTGGCAATAGTTGCCAATGTCGCGAGGTCGGTGCGCGTATCGATGCCGATGTTCTTGCTGGAAGCGCCCAGCAGAAAGCTTCCGTTGTCAGTCTGCCTGACGCCGGACGAGGCGTGCGGCATGACGGGCTCGACTTTCTCGGTGACCAGGACCTGTCCTTGATCGGGATGAATGGGCAGATCGATCCCGAGTTCGTTGGTAAGCCGTGGCGAACCGTGGCCAGCAGCTATGATCACCTTGTCAGCGCGGGCGAGCGGTCGCCCTTCGCGGTCAGTGAGTTGATAGCCGCCGGCCTTTGCCTCGACTGCTGCAACCGGGCACGAGGGTTTATAGATGACGCCCTGAGCCTGCATGTCCTGATGCAGGGCGCGCAACAGCAGGAGCGGATTGCAGTGGCCGTCATGCTTCGTAAACGTCGCCCCTGGAATGCTGCCGATTTTCGGCATCTCGGCTTTGAGGGCGGCATGATCGAGAATCTCGTAGTCGTAGGCGCGACTGCCCATCTCGGATTGAATCTGACGCAGTCGCCCAACAGATTGTTCAAGTTCAGCCTCGTCGGCGGCGAGGTCATAACCGCCGCGGACATAGTGCAGGTCGATGCCCGTACGCTCGCGGAGCTCGTCGGCAAACGCCGGCCAAAGGTCAGTTGAACGCAATGACCATGCGGCATAGTCGGGCATGCCGAGACCCTTGCTTTGCACCCAGACGAGGCCGAAGTTGCCGCGTGCGGTGCGGACGGCATTGTCGCCCTCATCGAACACGACGCATTGCTGACCGGCACGGGCCAGTCCCCAGCCGAATGCGGAGCCAAGGAGGCCGCCGCCAACGATTGCAACGTCAACTTCAACCATCGGGGATCATATCCAGTCTGTGACATGCCGCCTGATGAAGATTGGGATCGACGCTGCTCAACTCCACGAAGTTCTCGCGGCAGCTGGCATCGGCGTAAGGACATCGCGGCGCAAAACGGCAACCGGGCGGCGGGTCGATCGGCTTTGAGATGTCTCCGCGTATGTTGGGGATTGCCCGGCGGGATCGCGGATCGGGGATCGGAACGGCGCCAATGAGTGCCTTGGTATAGGGGTGCTTGGGATTGCGAATGACCTCCGTCGCCGGGCCGACCTCCATGGCCTGACCGAGGTACATGATCAGCAAGCGGTCGGCAACGTTGCCGAGAATTGACAGATCGTGTGAAACGTAAATGCTCGAAAAGCCGCGTTCCTGCTGCTGTTCCTTCATGAGATCGAGGATGCCAGCCCTGATCGACACATCGAGCATTGATAGCGGTTCGTCAGCAATGACGAGTTCCGGTTCCATGACGAGTGCGCTGGCAATCCCAACACGCTGGCGTTCGCCACCACTCAGCTCGTGCGGGAACCGTTCCGCGTATTTCTCGGGGTTCAAACCGACCGCGGTCAAAATCTGCCTTACTCTTCGGTCGATTTCATCACCGTCCCAAAGGCGAAGTGCGCGCGGACCTTCAGCAACGATGTCTGCAATGCGAAAGCGGGGGTTCAGTGACTCGTAAGGATCCTGAAAGATCATCTGGACGCTGCGGCGGAACTTCCTGAGTGCTTCGCCCTTGAGACCGAGGATCGACTTGTCCTTGTATCGGATGTCACCGCTGGTCGGCTCCAGCAGGCCCGATACCATCGTACAGGTCGTTGATTTTCCGCAGCCCGACTCGCCGGCGATCCCAAGGATCTCGTTTTCTGCAACCGAAACCGTGAGGGCCTCGACCGCCTTGATCTGACTGCTCGGCCGTCGGCGAACGACGCGATCGACGAAGCCTGGCTGGATCTCGAAATGCCGACTGAGGCGAACGAGCTCTAGGATCGCCACGTTGCTTTCTCCCTGGCAAGTTCACGCATCTGGGCGACATCCGACGTCCTGAGGCATCGGACCAGGTGCCCGTCACCGACGTCGGTTGGCTGAGGGTTGTCTGCCTGGCAACCAGTGATCTCAAATGGACAACGAGGTGCGAAAGAGCAGGCCTCAACGGGGCCAACGAGCGTCGGCGGGGAGCCTGGAATTGAGATCAGCTCCGAGCCGATATTTTGGATCGATGGAAATGCGTTCTGTAGCCCCAGTGTGTAGGGATGATGTGCATCCTCGAACAACGAGATCGAACTCGCCTGTTCCATGACGACGCCGCCGTACATGATTGCAATGCGATCACTCATCTCTGCGATAACGGCTATGTCATGCGTGATCAGGATGATCGAACTCTTGAGTTCGGCGCGAATTTCGCGGATGCGACGCAGGATGCGCTCCTGCACGAGAACGTCCAGGCCGGTGGTCGGCTCATCCATGATGATCAAGCCCGGGTCGAGGGAGAGCGCCATGGCGATCATAGCGCGCTGGCGCATGCCGCCGGAAAACTCGTGCGGATAGCTGTTCAGCAGACCGGGCTCCAGTCCGACGACATCGAACAACTCGGTGCTACGCTCGCGGGCTTCGGCTTTGCCCATCTTGCGGTGTGCCAGCATAGACTCCACGATCTGGTCGCCGACCCGGTAAACCGGATTGAATGAAGCCATGGCGCTCTGCGGTACAAGCGAGATTTCCTGCCAGAGGATGTCTTGCCTGAACGCCTCATCCGTCATCGCCATTAAGTCGCGCCCCTTGTAATGGCAGCGCTGCGCATGGGCGCTGCCATTGTCGGGCAGAAGCCGCAGCAAAGAGCGGATCAACGTTGATTTCCCGCAACCCGACTCGCCGGCGATCCCGAACACCTCGTTGCTCTGAATATCGAACGAGACGTCCGTTACGGCGTGCACCGGACCTTGCGCGGTTTCGTAGACCACGCCCAGGTTGCGGATGGATAATAGCGGTTCGGCGCTGGGTTGAGTTGTCATGGGCCTATCTCTTGCGCAGCCTCGGATTGGCCACTTCCTCGTAGGCCCGGCTGACGAAGACGAGTGATGTGACCAGGAGGATGATGCACACGGAGGGGGCTGCGAACCACCACCACGCGACCCGCGTCTTACCCGACAGCCAGAGTTCGTAGAGCATCCCGCCCCAACTGATCGTCTCGCCATCGCCAAAGCCGAGGAAGCTGGCGCTCGCTTCCGTGATGATCGACCAGGCGATGTTGAACGCCGCATAAAGCAGCAGGAGCGGTAGTACGTTCGGCAGGATGTGGCGGTAGATGATGCGAAAATCGCTGCAGCCTCTGGCCTTCGCCATGGCGATGAACTGGCGCTGCTTGATGGCGATCGTTTGCGCGCGGATGACCCGCGCCGACGTGCGCCAGATGATCAATACGATTGCCAGGATCACGAACTCCAGTTTGCGCCCGAACAACGCAATGAGCACGATGATGAATGGCAGAAACGGCATGCCGTACAAAATGTCGGTCAGGCGCATCAAAACTTCATCGATCTTGCCGCCATAGTATCCGGCGATCAGCCCGACGTTGGCACCGATGATGATGGATATGAAGCCCGAGGCGGCACCGATCACGAGTGTCGTTCGCGTGGCAAGGATGAGTTGCGAAAACAGGTCGTAGCCGAGGTGGGTGGTGCCAAGCGGGAATTCCCAGGAAGGCGGCCTGAGGGAAGCAAAGTTGCCATCCTTGTCGTAGACCATCTGCCATGGTTCGTGCGGTGCGAGCCATGGAGCGAAGATTGCAACAACGGTGAATATTACGACGACCCAGAAGCCAATTGCGCTGAGCCGGTTGGACATGATGATGCGGTAGTGCTCGCCCAGTCCCAGACGGAGACTGCGCAGCAGCCGCGGCATTCGGCTAACCGACATGATATTCACCGACCTGATACTGCACGATTTTGTCCATTGAGACGGTCACGCCCAGACCAGGCCGTTCCGGCAACATGGCGCGGCCATCTTCGACCCAATCGGAAAAATCCGTGACATCATCGCTCATGCGCAGCGTTGACATGTAGGCATGACCGCAGGGCATGAGATTTTTGAGTGTGCAGCCCAGATGCAACGATGCAGCCTGGGTGATGCCAAGCTCGATCATCGAGTTCATCAGAATGCGTTTGCCCGCACGTTCCACCGCATCAGCGATTGCCTTGCTGTTGGTCAGGCCGCCGTTCTTCGAAACCTTGATACTGAACACATCTGCCGCTTCGGCGGTGAGAATTCTGCCGACCTGATCCGGCTGCTGGATCGACTCGTCTACGGAAATGGGCAGTCGGGTTCTGCCGCGCAGTTCGCCGAGGCCCGGGAGATCATCGGCAGGCACCGGTTGTTCAACGAGAACCAGTGGGAGTGCATCGCAGGCTTCGACATAGCGGCCCGCCTGCTCGCGGGTCCAGCCCTGGTTGGCATCGACCATAATCTGGACATCGCCGGGGGCCGCCGCCAGCACCTCCTTGGTGCGCTCGATTTCTGCATCGATCGGGCGATCGCCCATCTTGAGCATATAGGTGCGAAAGCCGCGCGGGTGATATTGCGCTATCACCTCCAGATCTTCGCTAGCATCACCGTTCGACGTCGGCCAAAGCGAGTCGATACCATCGTGGCAGCGCTCGCCTAACAGCTGCCAAACCGGCTGATTTCGGGCCTTGCCGAGCGCATCGTAGAATGCAACATCGATCGCGGCGGCGGCAGCGCCGTAGTGATCTTTGCCGCGGCCTTCCGCGATCCAATCCGCGACGCTCTGGCCAATGAGCGACGGCGCGCGCTCTGCCAATTCGCTGCAGACGCTTTCGAGCGTCGCACCGTCGAACTTGCCACCGGGATCGGCCTCCCCCCAGCCGATAGTTCCATCGGCAAGCGTGGCGCACACGATGACAGCCTGGCTGTGCGTGAGCGTGCCGTAGACCGCGGACAGGTGATAAGGCCGTGCCAATGGAATGCGGATTGGCCAATAGTCGATGCGCGTTATTGTGAGGTCTTTGTCCATTTGCCAACCGCTCAACTCATACCCTGGGCGCTGATCTTGATACGCGGATCGAGATAGCAGTAGAGAATGTCCGTCAGGAAATTCAGCACGATCACCAGAATGGCGAGCATCAAGAATGTGCCCTGAGCAACAGGATAATCATGTGAAGCGGCCGACTCGACCATCAGCTGGCCCATGCCGGGCCAGGAAAACAGCGCCTCGACGACGACCTGGCCGCCGACGGCAAAGCCGACCATGATACCTGCAATGGTCACGACCCCCAGAAGCGCATTGCGGGCGGCATGCTTGAGCATCACGACGCGAGGCTTCAGGCCCTTGGCGCGGGCCAACTCGATGAAATCGCTGCCGAGCACCTCCAGCATGCTGTCGCGCATGATCAGCATCGGTGTCGAAATATAGTACATGCCCACAGTCAATGTCGGCAGTACGATGCGATGCCAGAATTCCGGCATCATCAGCAGTTGAAGCAGGCCATCCGGCCGCATGCCGGCGGGATACATGCCCCCGGTTGGAAAGAGTCCCAGGCGATAGCTCAGGATCATGAGCAGCAGGAGCCCGGTGATGAACGGCGGCGTTGCCTGGAAAATCAGGCTGATCACCGTGCCGCCGACATCGATTGAACTGTTGCGCTTCCAGGCCATGATGATGCCAAGACCAATGCCCAGCACCAGCGTCATGCACATGCCCGCCGCCATCAGGAGGACGGTGTTCCAGAACCTGTAGACGAGAATGTCGGTCACCGGCTGGGCAGAAACGAAAGAGCGCCCCCATTCCAGAGTAACCAGGTTCTTCAAGTAAATCAGATACTGGACCCAGAACGGCTGATCGAGGCCAAACGCCTGTTTCATTCTGTTCTGCACTGCCGGGTCCATGGCAGGACTTATGACCTGCATGGTCGGTTCGCCGGGCAGCATCCTGAAGAGCACGAACAGGATGCTGGCCACGGCAAAGATCGTGATCAGGGTGTAGACGAACCGGCGCAGAATGTAATCGAGCATGGCACAACCGGACAGCACAGACCTGCGTCTAGCAAGCATTCTTGCTTGCTAGACCGACGATGCGTTTGCCTAACGGCGAGAACCGCAGTTATGCAGGATAGAGCAGCTTGCCGCTGCCATCCCAGCTGTAGCCGGCCGCTTTCAGGATCTCGCGCGCCTGTTTGACGTTGGTCTTGCGCGATTTGATCGCACTGTTGTGCCAGAACTCGTTCGCCGGCGCGATCACCGAGCCACCGTTTTCGGCAAATCCAGACATGACGACCTGTCGGATAACATCGCGCGGGATGATCATGTCCATGGCCTTGCGGAAGGCCGGGTCACCAAGTGGGCCTCGGCGAACATTGTAGCCGAGATCATAGAAGCCATGGCTCGGGTAGCCCTTGCCGACGACGCCTGCGACCTTGTCAAGGTCCTGCACCAAGGCAGGCTTGAGGATGTAGCGCGTCCGGTCGCATTCACCGGCCTCGATGGCCGCCGCCATCGCGTCATGGCTGCCGTACGTGACGCGGATGATGCCGGCACATTTCGGTGCGCTGAAGTGGTCTTTGTTCGCGCTCACCTTCAGTTCCTTGCCGCGATCCCAATAGTCGAACTTGAACGGCCCGCTGCCGACCGGCTTCTCGTTTGCGAAGTTGAGGACGTCGTCGACCTTGGCCTTGTCCGGAATGTCTTTCCAGATGTGCTGTGGCAGGATGAAGATCGAGCAGAAGAAGTTGATCATCAGCGGCGCGTGCGGCGCGGTGAGCTTGATGCGCAGCGAGTTGGCGCCCGTAATCTCCACGGAGTCGAACTTGTTGAGGGAGGAGATGAAGAACGGCGCTTTCCACTGCTTGTGATAGTCGAAAGTGAACTTCACGTCCTCGATCGTCACAGGCTTGCCGTCGTGGAACTTCATGCCGTCGCGCAACACAATATCGACGGTTGTTGCATCGACGATATTGATCGACTTCGCCGCCCACGGTTTGACCGAACCGTCGGGTGCCACTTGGGCCAGACGGTCGTAGATCATGCGCAGTTCCTTGAACTCGTTCGAATCGGTGGCTGACACCGGATTGAGGTTCTTCAATGCCGAGGTTTGCCCGGTGCGCACGTAGCCGTCGCCTTTCTTGACCGAAACATTGATGTCGGACCAGAAGCTGCCGATGCCTTCGCCGACCATCGGCACAAGCCCGTCGAGCCGGTCTTCGCGATAGGCATTGGTCATGCTCGGGTAGACGATCGGGCTGCGCGCGGTGTCATCGAAAAGAACCTGCTGCGCCTCGTGCACCAAAGCCTGGCGCTTGGCCAAGTCCATTTCGACCTGCTGTGCTTCAGCCAGCTTATTGATCTTCGGGTTGTTGTAGCCCCACTTGTTGTAAGCACCCTTGACGTGATGCTGCATGCTGATGAACGTCTCGGGATCAATGCGGTTGGCGCGGCCTGTCCACCGCACGATGAACATGTCGAAGTCCTGTTCCTTGAAGACCTTGCCGATGCCGAGATTATAGTCTTCAGCAGCAAGCTTTACGTCCCAGCCGATGCCTTTGGCTGCCTGCGTGATCAATCGGCCCATTTCTGGACGAACGGGATCGAAGCTGGCATTCGCGGTGAGCAACGACATGCCCTCCACGGGCTTGCCGGCTGCATGGGCGAGCCTGCTTCCTGCCGTGCCAGCGGCTATACTTGCGCCAAAAGCCGCGGAACCGGCCAGGAATTCACGACGGTCAACAGTCTTCTTCTTCATGCCAAAACCCCTCACTGGATCGCCCGCACAAGTCACGGGCGCTTTGAGCAGATGAAATCGTTGTGATGGACACGCTAAATGAGCGCGGCGTATGCTGCAAATGGCAATTTTGCATGAATTCATGCCAAGAGGTCATGGGATGAAGATCAAGGAGCTGGAGCTGCTCCAGCATGTTATCGCTTTCGGCTCCGTGTCCGATGCGGCTCGCGCGGCATTTATGACGCAGCCGAACGCCAGTAAGACGCTGAAGAGGATCGAGGAGCGTCTGGGATTTCAATTGTTCGAACGGATCAATGGCCGCCTGCATGCGACAGCGGAGGGGCGCTTGATCGCGGAGCAGGCCGAAGCAACCATGTTGAGCCTGCGCCGCTTCGAGGAGCGTGCGCAAAGTATTCGCGACATGCGTCTTGGCAGCCTCACGCTCGGAGCGATGCCATTGTTATCGCGCCGATGGCTGCCTGAGTTGCTGGCCCGGTTCATGCGCGACTTTCCCGAGGTCACTGTCAACTTTCAAACGCGAAGCTCGAAGCAACTCATCGAGTTGGTTGCCGAAAGGCAGCTTGATCTGGCTCTAGGAATGCTTGCAATCGATGATCCCTTGGTCGATTGCCGCAAACTTTTCGATGTCGACATGGTTGTGGCACTTCATCATACGCATCCCCTTTGCAGGAAAAGGAAGCTCGCTCCCGCTGATCTCCATGAACAGGACTTTATTGCCTTGAGCAGGATCGATCGCGCGCGCGAACAGGTTGAGAGTTACTTTCAAAAACACGATGTCGTACCGAAGGAGCGCGGCGAATGTTCGCTGCCGGGTGTAGCGCTGCAGTTGGTCGAACACGCGATAGCAATGACGTTGGTCGACCGCATCACTGCATCCGAGTATGAAGGCGACCAGGTCGTGTTCCGCGCCCTCGTGCCCAGTGTGCATCTGAGCGTTTGGATCATGCGCCCACGCATGCGGGCAAGCTCCCGACCGGTTCAGGAATTCGAGCGGTTGATCGACCACCATGCAAAGCTGGAAAAGCCTGCCGGGAAAGGTTGATGTTCCAATCTCAGAAAGTGGAGTTGACCCGCTTTTGTGGAACTGGCCGGACGCGGCATGAGTTGGAGCCGTGACGACTAACGATTTGCACAACCAGTGCGTCCGGCGCTTGGTGTTGCTCGTCTCGGGGCAAGTATGGCACGGTACATTTGCCTGTAGCGTTTACGAACATGAGACGTTATATAGGCTTCTCTAATCGCATTGATGGCGATTGTCGACAACGATCGATCAGATTTTATAAGTAAAATCAAATATTTGCTGCCGTAGCTCAGGGGTAGAGCACTCCCTTGGTAAGGGAGAGGCCGTGAGTTCAAATCTCACCGGCAGCACCACTTTCTCGCTCATGCCAAATTCGCCGGGCCGACGCAGGGTGCTGAGGGCATTGAGCGACTCGGTTTTTGTCCCGGAGGTTGATGTGGCAGGCAATCCAATCCAATTCGGCGCGATCGCAAGACACTAAGCTAAGCATTCGAGGTTGCTGACACGACAGGCCAACCCGCACCACAAGGCCGCCAAGCACGCGAAAGGTACCGGTCATGAAAGTCAAACAGATACATCACGTCGCCTACCGCTGTAAGGACGCGAAGGAAACCGTCGACTGGTACAAGAAGATGCTCAACATGGACTACACGCTCGCATTCGCGGAAGACCAGGTGCCTTCGACGAAAGAGCCTGATCCCTACATGCATATCTTCCTGGATGCCGGCGCCGGCAACGTACTTGCTTTTTTCGAATTGCCGACAAAACCGGAAATGGGCCGAGATGAAAACACGCCCGAATGGGTTCAGCACATCGCCTTCACGGTCGCGGACCGCGACACCCTGATCGAATACAAAGAGCATTTGGAAGCCAACGGTGTCGATGTCATTGGACCGATCGACCATGCGCTGTTCCATTCGATCTATTTTTTCGACCCGAATGGCCACCGCGTCGAGCTTGCCTACAACGATGCGAATGCCGAAGCGAAAAAGGCTCGCGCCGCCGAGGTCAAGGGGGCGATGCTCGAAGAGTGGTCGCAAACAAAGCGCGCGCCGAGACATGCCGCATGGTTGCATGAGGGCGAGTTCGGCAAGTCTTGACGTCGGAGTTCGGGTAGGCTTGAGCTGACGCGTTCCCGAGCCGCAAGCAAGGTCAAGGGCCGTGATCAAACGAGTTTGCCGCGCGCAGCCACATCCAGCACTTCAACGACGCGCTCTCCACGTACGGCGATCAGCCGGTCGACCATATTGACAACCACACAGACGTGATTGGGGATCACGCGGACGACGTCGCCGACGTCGGGCCGATCGTTGCAGGCAGCAAGATCGAGAAAGCCGTGTTCTTCCGCGAAACCCTGGATGCGGGCTTCGGGATGTTCCAGGATCAGGCCATGACCGTCGAGGCCGCCAACGTCGGAGGTCAGAGTTTTCGAGCCGGCATCGAGAATCCCCCGGTCGGGGCCGGCCCTGCTGACGACGGTCGAATAAACGCTGAGCGCGCAGTCGCCGAGTTCGGCGGCGCCGCAGTCCACCATCATGCGGTCGTTGAAAATGTAGGTGCCGGCGCGGTGCTCGGTAGCGCCATCGAGGGAGCCCAGATTTACGAGGTTGGGCGTGCCGCCGGTCGAGACGATGTCTGCTTCGAGCCCAAGGCTTGCGAGGCCCGCCTTCGCCTCGTTGTAGAAGGCTTGTGTTTCGGGCCAGGATTGCTCGGTCGGGTAGAACAGCAGTCCTTTGAAGGACAGGTTCGGGTCGGCCTTGATCCGCTCGGCCAGTTGCACCGCCTCTCGCGCCGTCTCGACGCCGGCCCGTTTGCGCCCCGTATCGCATTCGATCAATACCTCGACGACACGATCGGTATCGTGCCCGGCCTTCGCATAGGCGTCGAGCGTGACGGGATTGTCGGCACAAACCTTGACCGGGCAGCGCTTCAGGAGTTGCGACAGGCGTCCGGAGCGCGCCGCTCCGATCAAATTGTAACTGACTACGATGTCATCGATTCCGCCATCAGCCATCACCTCGGCCTCGCCGAGCTTCTGGCAGGTGATGCCGCGCGCGCCTGCGGCGATCTGCATGTGTGCCAAGGCCGGGATCTTGTGCGTCTTGATATGCGGCCGGTTGGCGACGCCGGCTGCTTCGCAAAGCTTTTGCACCCGTGCGATGTTGCGATCGACAACGTCAAGGTCGACGACGATGGCGGGCGTTCCGAAGCTCTCTGAAATTTCAGTTTTCAGTTGTTCGAGTTTCATGATGGGCTCCATGCAGTGCGCTTCGGTAGCGTAACAATGCTGCAAGTCCCAGCCTCCGTCCATCGCTACCGGTTCTGTTCCGTCGATGCCAGAGGCAGCAAAACGATTGCCTTGGCGTTGGCCAATTCACGCAGTTCGGGCGCCGTCAGTCGGTTCCATGCGACGTCCGAAGGCCGTGCGGCAGGACAGTATGTTGTTGAAATTACACGCCTCAACTGTGCACTGGTCGGACAGGCCGGTGCCGGGGTTTGATATTAGCGCGTTATCGACTAAATGGTAGCGGGTGCGTCTCAGGGCGGCGACACGCGTGAAATCACCAAAGCGAATGAAGGTTTGATGGCCGGTAGGTCTGATGTGGTCCGCGCGGGTGGCGAGCCTGAAAGGCTTGCCGGCGCGAACCATCGCTGACCGAGCTTCGCGCAGCAAACTGCAGCTTACGGGACTATCGGATGCTTGAATTTCTCTCCGCTGACATGTTGGCTGCCGGATATCTGCCGCTCGAAGAAATTTCACGACTATCGACGCCCGGCTGGTGGCGCGACCACCTCGACGATCTCATCAAGGTCTTCGTCATCGACGTCACGCTTGCCGGCGACAATGCCATCGTCGTTGGCATGGCTGCATCACAGGTGGCGCCGAGTATTCGCGGCAAGGTGATCTTCTGGGGCATTGCAGCCGCCGTCATCCTGCGCATCCTGTTTGCCGGCGTCACTCAGCAGTTGCTGGCGATCGTCGGCCTCACGCTTGCCGGCGGCATCCTGCTTGCCTGGGTGTGTTGGAAAATGTACCGCCAGATCGTCGCGGAAGATGGCGAAGCCCTCGAGGCGATCGAGGGCGGCGGCCATTCGAACAATGCAGCGGCCGGCTCGGAAGTGGGTTTTTGGACGGCGGTCGGCCAGATCATAGTTGCCGACTTGTCGATGTCGCTCGACAACGTGCTGGCCGTTGCAGGTGCCGCCGGCAAGAGCCAACTCGTGCTGATCATCGGTCTTGCCCTCGCCATCGTCCTGATGGCGGTTGCGGCTCACTTCATCGCCCGCCTGCTGGTACGCTATCCCTGGATCTCATGGGTCGGGCTGTTGATGATCGTTTGGGTGGCGGCCGATATGATCTATCGCGGCAGCCATGAGGTGACCTGCGAAGCGTTCCAGATCGGCTGCTCGGAGGACCTCTATCACGCCATCCTGCACCGCGGCGCCATGTTGTTCGGGCGCTAGGTCACAAACTCATACATCTTGCACCATTGGCGCCGAAATGGCCAAGAAGTGCGAGGCGCGGGATGCAGGGCGGGCTGGTTGCCCGTGCAAATCCCGCAACGTAGCAGTTCGCCGCGCCATTTCGGCGTCCGCAGGATGTGGCCAATTTGCTTCGCTGCGGCGTCGCAAGACTTTGAAGATGAACCGCATCTCCTGCAGCCTTGCTCCTGCCAGCGAAGCAAATTGACCGACACCAATGATGCAAGATTTAAGAGTTTGTGACCTGGCGCGCGTGAGGTGGGCTTCAAACGCCGTACTGCTGACGGGCAACGAGGACCTCGTTTTTAACTTCCCTGACGCCGTCGACGGCCATGATCTTTTCGATAGTCGGTCTGGTATCGCGGCTCATACCGGCGGTAATGCCGCGCAACGTGACGATGCCGTCCTCGACCTCGATATTGATACCACTTCCGTAGGGCATGTCGGTCCACTCCGCATCGACGAGGTTGCCGACCCGGGCGCCGATTAGCTTGTCGCGCAATTTGGCGCGCGAGGCGTCGTTTTCCTCATAAGCCGGGCAATCGGCCAGCAAACGGATCTGGCGAATGCATTGGTCGATCGGCACGCGGCCGGTGTTGAGTACGATGTCGTAGCTGAAGGGACTGCGCCAATCCTCGCCGAGCTGCTGCTGGGTGGTGCGTGTGTGGGCATCATCGTTGAGCTCGATCTCGCGTTCTGCGGCAGCCTCGTCATCGACGCCAAGGCGCGTCTTCATCTCGGCAATACGGTTGGCCATCGGCGCACAGATGCGCACGCAAATCACGTGCGGCACGTCGCTGAGCAATTGCGCCGCCCCCCAGCCGCGGATCAGGACATTGCCCTTGGAGGCTACTTCGAGGATTTCTTCCGCCGTATAGCGCGATAACCGGTTGCTATCGATGTTCCAGCGCTCGAGTAGGGAGGGGCGGCCTTCGAGGAAGCGGTGGACGGCGCTTTCGCCGAGGTTCATGCGTTCAGCCAGGTGGCGCTCGACAAGTTCGTGGTGGACGATTTCCAAGCCCATGGTGTCGATCAGTCCCATGGCGACATCTTTGCCAAGCGTGCCCATTTCACGGGTCATTGCGATTACGGTCATGGCACATCCTCCGATGTTATGGGTTTTGGAAATCTGTGTTGAAGGCGTCTGCTGTTCCCTGTTTCAATGCGGATCCTGATTGTCGAGTTTGGTCGATTTTTGCTGCCATTGCAAAGTGCTTCGCGCTTCATGAGGCGGGCTGTACTTGCAGTTGGCGTGCCGCAGGTTCATAGTTGCTGCCAATGAGGATGCGGTCGCCCGGATGCGCCCCCGCGGCAGCCGAGCGCGCGGGCAAACTATTCCTGTCGCGGCGAATTTCAGGCCCCGACAATCGTTCCGAGGTGAAGGAGGATGTAATAATGCCTTTCTATATATTCCAGGGACGCTATTCGACGGCTGCTCTGAAGGCGATGGTCGACAATCCGCAGGATCGCGAGGCTGCCGCGCGCGCGCTGGTCGAGGCGGCCGGCGGCAAGCTGCTTCAGTTCTATTTCACGTTTGGTTCTGATGACGTCCTAGCGATCATTGAAGGCCCCGACGACGAAGCCGCCGCCGCGTGTTCGCTGGCACTTGGCGCCTCGGGCGCGATGTCCGGCGGTGCGACGACAAAGCTGATGACGTCCCAGGAAGCGATGGCGGCAATGTCGAAGGCCAAGGCGGTTGGTGCAGGTTACAAGCCGGCAACGGGCTGATCTGCGCGGGCGTCGTCAAAGCCCCATCACGGTAGATCAAAGCAGAGCGTCGTGCTGGCAATGAGCGATCCAGTCTACGAGATCTATGCCGTTAAGTACGGTGAGCGGATGGGTACGCGGGGCACGACCTTCATGGGCGGCGATCCGCATGATGCGCCGCTTGCGATGGCCTATTACGTCTGGGCCCTGAGATCGCCCGAGCACACGATCGTGGTCGATGTCGGGTTCGGCCGCGAGGAAGGCGAGCGGCGCGGGCGCACGTTCCTGCGCTGTCCGAGTGAGGGTTTGCGCCTGATCGGTATCGAGGCCGATGAGGTCGCAGACGTCGTAATCACGCACATGCATTACGATCATGCCGGCAACCTGGCGCTGTTTCCAAACGCGCGCTTTCACATCCAGGACAACGAACTGGCCTATGTGACGGGCCGGGCAATGACGCACAAGCGCCTGCGCCATTCGTTTCATCTGCCGGATGTGCTCGACATAGTGCGACTGGTCTACGGCGATCGCGTCGTTTTTCACGACGGCTGCGAACAGATCGTGCCGGGCGTTACCGCCCACCCGATGCCCGGGCACGCCCGCGGCCTGCAGTCGCTGACGGTCAACACGGCCCGGGGTACCGTTGTCGTTGCCTCGGATGCCGCGCATTACTACGAGAGTTTCTTGAACGAGGAACTCTTCATGACACACGAGAACCTGTTCGAGCTTGTCGAGAGCTACCGGCGTTTGCGCAAACTGGCTCCAAGCGACGATCACATCATCCCCGGGCATGATCCGCTGGTGCTTGAGAATTACCCCGCACCACGCGACGATCTGCGTGGCGTTATCGCCCGGGTCGACGTCGAACCGTTCGCCTAGAGCGCCGGGCGCTCTAATCCAGCACCGGTTTCGAACGGCGCGTTCGCTTGAGATCGCCCCGCCGGCTCTTGGCATCGAGCCGGCGCTTCTTGGCGGCGAGGGACGGCCGCGTCTTGATGCGTGGCCTGGGCCGCACGGCGGCACGGGCAATCAGGTCGATCAATCGTTGCCTGGCATCGTCGCGGTTGCGCTCCTGGCTGCGGAAGCGGTCGGCCTTGATCACGATCTCGCCGTCGAGATTGAGGCGGCGCCCGGCAAGCCGCCGGAGCCGCACCTTGACGTCATCGGGCAGGTTCTCCGAACGATCGACGTTGAAGCGCAGCTCGACGGCCGATGCAACCTTGTTGACGTTCTGTCCGCCTGGCCCCGAGGCGCGCACGAACTGTTCGACGATTTCATCGTCGTCAATCGCGATCGTCGGCGTGATTTGGATCATCTGAGTGCCCCGGGCACGACATCGGGCTATTTGAGCAGGCCGCGCTGGGCCAGATTGGCCATCAGTGCCCGTGTGCCGAACCGCCAGGGTTTCGCCGCGTCCGAAAGCACCATGCGGTTCGACAGGCTGCCGAGCGCCGGCGTAGAGACCGTGACGATATCACCGACCTTGTGTGTGAAGCCCATGCCCGGCGCGCCGCGATCCTTGGTCGGCGCGAACATGGTGCCGAGATAGAGCACGGCGCCATCAGGATATTGATGCGTCTTGCCGATCATCTCGGCGACCAGATCGGCCGGGTCGCGGGCGATTTCGGACATTGATGAATGGCCTTCGAGAACGAAACCATCATCTCCGGCAACGGCCAGCGCGACATCCATGCCGCGCACCTTGTCGAGCGTGAACGCGTCATCGAAGAACCGGATGAACGGTCCGATGGTCGCCGATGCGTTGTTGTCCTTGGCCTTGGAGAGCAGCAGGGCGGAGCGGCCTTCGAAATCGCGCAGGTTGACGTCATTGCCGAGCGTCGCGCCAACGATGCGCCCGTCCCCGGCGACGACCACAACCACCTCGGGTTCCGGGTTGTTCCATGTCGAGCGCGGGTGCAGGCCTGCCTCCATGCCATGTCCGACGGCTGACATCGGCTGTGCCTTGGTGAAGATCTCGGCATCCTCGCCGATGCCGACCTCGAGATACTGCGACCAGGCATCCTGCGCGATCAGTGTCTGCTTGAGAGCAAGTGCCTCCGTTGAACCGGGCTTGAGCCGGGCAAGATCCCCGCCGAGCAGCGCTTCGACTTCGCGGCGAATGGCATCGGCCTTTTCCGGTGCCCCCTTCGCCTGTTCCTCGATCACCCGTTCGAGCAGCGATTTGGCAAACGTGACGCCGGCCGCCTTGATCGCCTGCAGATCGACCGGCGCCAGCAACCAGGGCCGCGTGTCATCGCGCGACGCTTCAGGCGTATTGGCGAGGATGTCTTCGAGCGAGCCTATCGACGTTCCTTCGGTGCTACGGATGATATCCACAGCATCGCCGCGATCGGCCAGTTCCGACATGGTTGCAGCCTGCGCCGTGATGTCGACGACAACGCCGCCGCGCACGGCGACAACGGCCGGCCCGTCTGCCGCCGGCAGCCAGACGCGCCCGGCCAGGCACGCAGCCCCATGGTCTGACGGCAAGGTAACTGCCGCGCTCAACGCATCCTTCATTTCTCGATCCTCGCTCCCAGGCCAGCCTGCGCTATTCTGGCCCTCACCGATCCGGTTCGGCAAGCAGGCAATGGTAATTGGCCGGGCCAATCGTGAATCAAGCGGCTCGCCCGACCGGCTCGGTTTCTTCGAGCCGGGCGCTGTCTGTCTCGACTTCAGGGGTAATTTCGCTCGACTGCGCATCGCTCAGAAAGCGTGCCCTGAGTTCGACCGTCGGCCGCCTCCCGACCGCATCGGTGTTGGCCGTCAACCAGGCGTCTGCCTCTTGACGACCGGCTGCCCTCAGATGGCGCAGCTGCGCCCGATCGGGCAGCACCTTGCTCTCAGCGTCCAACTGGCCGGTGTGATCGCCGGCATCTACCAGGTGAAAGCGGTGATGCTTGAGCCGGCCAAGTGTCGAGCGCCGGCCCGCGAGCCAGCCAAGCCGCGCATCCTGGGCGCCAACGATCGTCTCGATGTCTCGCAACAGCGGCTGGTTGAACGTAATCGTGTTGACGCGATCCTCGATATCGGCGGCCGAACGCGGCGTGGCCGGCGCCGAAATCGGATTGAGCAAGACCAGCAGCGTGTCGTCGACGGGACTTTCGGCGGCCAGCTGGAGCATGTCCGGGTTCGCTGAGAAGCCGCCGTCCCAATAGGCGCGCCCGTCGATGGTCACCGCATGGTGCAATGTCGGCAGGCATGCAGAAGCGAGAACAGCTTCGACGGAAAGGTCCGCACCTGAAAAATTCGCGCCCGCCCGGTTGCGACATCGGTTGCCGCAACCAGGACACGCACCTCCCGATTTGCACGAATGGCGTCAAAATCGATGTGCCTTTCCAGAATACTGCGCAGTGGATCGAAACCCAGCGGGTTAAAGCTATAGGGCGAAAACAGCCCGTTCAAATTCGTGATCGGCGTCGAGCGGGCAAGGCTTATCAGGAACGGGTTGAGGCTCAGGAGATCAGGGACGCCGGACCTCTCGACAGCTGACCAGACGTGTTCGAGAGTTGCTGCCGCCAATTCGCGCGCAGCGTCGCCGCTGGCACTGGCAAGTCCGTGTGCCACAGCGACGGCGTTGACCGCGCCGGCACTTGTCCCGCTGATCCAGGCCGGTTCGATCCGATCACACTCGAGCAATCGCTCGAGTGCACCCCAGGTGAATGCACCGTGCGCGCCGCCGCCCTGCAGTGCCAGATTGAGGCGCGGTCTCTTTCTGTCCGCAAACAACATTCTGCTGTCCCCCTGCTTGTGAATCTGCCGCCCGACGCTCCAAGCGAGCCAGCCGATTTAGCGCAGAATGATTGCCCGGATTCGGGCGCAGACGAACATGTCGCAGTGCAGCATTTTATGTCAAGCGTCGTCGGGACGCCCACGCAGGCCCTTAATTTCCGAACGCAGTGCTTTGATTTCCTTTATGATATCTGTATATTCACGCGCGCTGACATCTATCACCTCGTCACGTGCCTGTTCGGTTCTTTGTTGCATCGCATCCACAATAATCCCGATGAACAAATTAAGAACGGCGAATGTGACGATCACGATATAGGGTACGAACACCGCCCATGCCCAGGGGTGCTTCTCCATGATCGGCCGCACGACCTCGCTGGTCCAGCCTTCCAGCGTCATGATCTGGAAGAGCGTGAAACAGGAGGCACAATTGTGCCGAACAACTCGGGGAAGTCCGCCCCGTAAAGCTTGGTCGTCAGCACGGCAAAGACATAGTTGATCAGCAGCAGGAGGAGGACGATCGCGCCCATTCCGGGAATTGCTGCGAGCAGACTCGAGACGACGCGGCGCACGGACGGCACGGCGGAGACGAGACGGAGCGCGCGCAGGATCCGCAAGGCACGAAGTACGGATAGATTGCCGGTTGCCGGCATCAGTGTCACGGCGACGACGGCGAAATCAAACAGGCTCCAGGGATCACGCCAGAACGCCGACTTGAAGACGATCATGCGGGCAACGATCTCGCACACGAAAATCGTCACCATCGCGGTGTCGAGAAACGACAGCAGAGGCCCAATGGCCGCCACCACGCTCGGCGAAGTGTCGAGCCCGAGCGTGACCGCGTTGAGCACGATAACGCCGATTATGATGCGCTCGAACCAGGGATGGGTAACAATGCGCGCGAGCAGCGAACCGTTGGCAGCCTGATCGACCTCAAGTTCGAGTTGTGCCTCGCGGTCTGACGTCATTGGCACGTCCCCCCTCGCAGAAGAATAACAGTTATCATGTTGCTAGCCGAGGCGCGCCGGGCTGCCAAGGGGGTGTGGATGCATTGACGAAGGGCGCGTGAAGCGGCCGTGGCCAGCCAGGCGGTATTGCAGGTTCAGGCTATGCGGTTGCCTGGCGCTCAACGCCTAAAGGCAGAAAAACTGGCCGGCGTTGGCTGCGAGATCAAGCAGGATCGCCGGTCCGCGAACAGCCATCAGATAGATCGCACCGACGACCAACAGCGTCGCGGCCAGCCCGATCGCAAGCTTGATCGGCCGGGCCGCCGCATCTCTTCCCTGGTTGCTCGCGTAACTCATGTCATTCGGCCGCCAGCAGATTTTCGCGGGCAACCCGCGGCACAGGCGCCTCGCGGATCGGCAGATGGATGATGGCTGCAAAGACGCCGAGGCCGACAGATATGCCCCACATCGCGTCGTAGGATCCGACCATATCAAAGATCCGCCCTCCCGCCCAGGCGCCGAGGAACGAGCCCAATTGGTGGGAAAGAAAGACGATGCCGTAAAGCATCGTCATCCAGGTCGAGCCATAGAACGTGGCGACCAGGCCTGACGTCAGCGGGATCGTCGACAGCCAGAAGATGCCGAGCAATGCACTCAGAGCGATGACCGTCACCGGCGTGATCGGCAGATTCAGAAACGCGATAAAGACCACTGCACGACCGAGGTAAATGAGGGAGAGGCCGTAGCGCTTGGAATAGCGCTGTCCCCACCAGCCCGACAAATAGGTGCCGATCAGATTGCCGATGCGACGACCGTCAGCCCGGCGACTGCGACCCAGCCGTCGAGGCCCCTGGTCGGCGACATAGGGCGGCAGGTGCGTGGCATAGAACACGACGTGGAAGCCACAGACGAAAAAGCCCGCATTGAGTAGCCAGAAGCTTGGGTGGGCAAACGCCTCGCCGAGGGCTTCGCCTAGCGTTTGCTGCTTGCGGGCTGTCGCCACCTGCGCCGGGCGGCCGCTCACCGGCCAGGCAAGCGGCAGGATGACGAGCGCCGTCGTCGCCAGAACCATCAGGCTCGCCTGCCAGCCGAGCAGGCTGATTAGGAAATGCGTATAGGGAATCGCGATCAAGACGCCGATACCACTGCCGATGCCGACCTTGGCGATCGCAGCCGTGCGCCGTTCAGGGCCCGCCGCCCGACCGACGGCGCCGACCAGTGCATTGATGCCCGTCCCTGAAACGCCGATGCCGAGCAGGACACCGGAGATCAGCAAATGCACTTCCGACGTCGCACTGAACAGCACCCACAACCCTGCAGAGGTTGCAAGTCCGCCAATGACAACGACGATGCCTGATCCCCAGCGGTCAGAAACCGCGCCCGAAAACGGCGCCATAACGCCCCAGATGATGTTGGCGATGGCGACCGCCATCGAAAACGCTTCGCGACCGACGCCAAGCTCATCGCTGATCGGCTTCAGATAGAGGCCCATTGCCTGGCGCAGGCCCATCGCAATACCGGCGAGTGTCGCGGCGGTAAGAATGATCACCCAGACCGGCACCCGCTCGATCGTCGATTGCTTTTGAGACATCAGGCTCCTCTCCGCCGCATCCGTGACCTGGCCATATGGCACAAGCCAAGCGGGCGTCGACAGGACAATGCTTTCTTTAGTGGCACTCGGACCTGTTGGCGATGTGCCATCCTACAGCGCATGATCGCGCACGCCGTAGACGATCATGACACCGATGAACCAGGCGCAAAACGACAGTACAACCGCCCAGACCGGTGCTGATCAAGCGGTCGGGATAAAGCGCTTCCTGCGGCCGGCTCGGCAGGACGAACGTCGACAAATAGCGCTGCTGCTGGTCGGCGGTGACGCGGGCGCGTTCCAGCGAGGCCTGGGCGGACAGATAGGCCTTCTGGGCGAACTCGAGCTCAGTTGCGAGCGCCTGATAGTCCTCGACGACGACGCTCAGTGATGAGCCCTTGCCCACCTGGCCGTCGACACCCTGACCGAGCTTGGCCCGCTCGGCGGCAGCCTGCTTTTCGAGTGCTTCGATCTTCGACTGGGTGAACTGGATGGCCGGTGCTTGCCGGTTCATGAATTTGAGCTGGGTGGCGAGCTTGGGCGCGCTCAGCGTTGATCTGTGATTCGATCTCCGAGAGCCTCGCCATTTGTGCAGCAGCGCTCTGCGAGGGATCGATATCCTGTGCCTTCTCGCGGAAGGCGCGCATGTCGGCAAGGCTCTTGCGCATGCGCTCTTCCATGCGGCCGACCTCCAGTCTGGCGCTGCGCAAGGCGTCCTGGCGCGAGCGCTCGGAGAGCTTGTTGACCAGCAATTCGCTCAACCTCAGGATCTCGACGGCCAGTTGCTCGGAGTGGTCGGGCGAAAACGTGCGGACCTCGAGGACGATGATCTTCGATGTCGAATCGAAGTTGATCTGGACCACGTCCTGCCAGTGTTCGACAAAACGCTCGATCGAGCGGTCGTTGACTGGGAAGGCCGCGATGAAGTCGGCGCCGGGCGGATTGAATGCCGCCTCGAAATCGATCTTGGTTCTCAGTTCGTCGATCAGTTGGCGGCTGTGCAGATAGTCCATCAGGATATAGGAATCAGTGATCGTCGAACCGGCTGTACTCACCCCGGTCACCATGCCGAGCAGATCGGATGATGTCGCACCATCCGGGCCGCGCACGGCAAAACGCACTTCGACGACGTATTGGTCGGATGCGATCAGGTAGAAATAGGTGCCGGCGAGCACCGAGGGCAGGACGACGAATAACAGGGCGGAAAGATAGAGCAGGCTGCGCCGGCGCTGCTGGCGTGTGTGCGGCCGGGCCGCAACCTGGAACTGGGCTGTTGATTGATCATTCACTGTCGGCTGCCTAGTGCTCTGTATCACCTTAAATGACGTCCTAGTGATCTGGACCTGACAGTTGATTCCCATCCCGCATCCAAACTCCACGTCATCCCGCGCAGGCGGGGACCCAAGTGAACCTCAGGAAATTCTGTGCCGCCGGTGACATGCTTGGGTTCCCGCCTGCGCGGGAATGACGGAGCGGTGTGTCGCGAGCGGGTACTAACCGTTTGGTTCGGAACACTAGGCCGTCATTTAAGGTGATACAGAGCACTAGTTCAATTCCAATACGCATGGTGTGCGACTGCTCAATCTGCTGGTCAGCCCTTGCTTGTGACGCACTGTCTGTTGGGCCGATGTGTCCGCCATATCCTGTAAATCCCGCAACATACGGACGTCGTCTGCAAACCGTTCCACGGCCGGGTTCTGGGCAGGGGCCTCGGCAGGCGGTGTCTCAGCGGGTTGCTTGTCAGGCCGTCGGGTACGTTCGCCTGCTTGGCATTGCCTCCTCCGCTGCCTCGTGTGCCCCCTTTTGCACCTGGCCCCGGCCGGCCCTTGCCGCCCTTTCCCCTTTGGCACCTGGCCGGCGATTGGGTTTCGTTTCGTCGATTCCCATGTCTGCTGATGGAGGATCGCTTCTTCGAGATCGTCATAGTAGGTGAGCTTGCCCTCGTGCAACACGATGCCCGCCTCGCAGTACTCACGCAGCGTACCCATGCCATGGGACACCATCAGTATATTGGCCCTATCGAGCTTGCTCATGAATGCCTCGCGTGATCGCTTGCGAAAGCGCGCATCGCCGACCGCCGTTATCTCGTCGACGAGATAGCATTCGAAATCGATGGCGAGGCTGACACCGAAGGCGAGGCGGGCGCGCATGCCTGACGAATAGGTCTTGAACGGCATATAAAGCTGTTCGCCGAGTTGCGTGAAATCCTTGACGTATTCGATGACCGCATCGGTATCCTGGCCGTAGATCCGAGAGACGAACAGGGCATTCTCGAGACCCGACAGTGATCCGTTGAAGCTGCCGGCAAAGCCGAGCGGAAATGAGACCTTGACCTGACAGTCGATGTCTCGGCGTTAGGCTTCTCGGCGCCCGAGATCATGCGTAGCAAGGTCGATTTGCCGGCCCCGTTGCCGCCCAGGATGCCGATATTCCGGTTGGGCAGCGTCAGACTGACACGATCGAGGATCACCTTCAGGCCATCGCGCAGCCGATAGAATTTTTCCACTTCGCGGAAGACGATCATGCGCCCCAGCCCCGGTGCCGCGGGTCAGCCTCTACGGTCAGGCGTGCTGTGCGGCCATGCCATTTCATGTTCAGACGCCGAACTATGGCACAACTGCGGCAAGTATGGCGCGGACTGTGCCCGACCCGCACCTCGGCAAACGTAACAGACGGCCGCCGGCATGGCCATTGGCACAGGTGTGGCTCACGACGGCTTGTGCACGTGAAGCGGTCCGATGCCGTTACGCGTGCCCGCAGGCGCCAGGGCAGCAGCATGGCAAGACGCACGAGCACGTGCGCACGCCGCGGAAAGGCGATGAAGGAGCGTCCGGCATCGAGCCCACGCTTGATGCGCCGGGCTGCGTCTTCGGCCGAGATCAGCATCGCCAGCGGGCCAACATGGATATCGGTTTGTGGCGTGCGCACGTGCCCGGGCAAAACGACGGAAACGGTGATGCCGTCGGGTGCCAGCAAAATGCGAAGCGCATCGCAATAGGGCGACCAGCGCCGCCTTGCTGGCACTGTAGGAGGGGGCATCGGGCGCCGGTAGAATGGCGGCAAGTGAACTCATCACGGCGATATGACCACTGCCGCGCCGCCGCATCACCGAGACGCCGGCCTGCACGCAACTGACCGCTCCGAGCAGATTGACCTCGATCAGACGGCGGATTTCATTGGATGTTTCGAGGCGATCGGCACCGTTTCCATCGAACAGGCCGGCATTGACAATCAGTAGGTCGATCGGCTGGATCGCCTCGATGCTTTCGACCCATCGGCAGACAGCGCGATCATCTGTGACGTCGAGTGAGCGTACATCGGTTTCCGCCCCCTTCTCCCGGCAGGCTTGTGCGACGTCCTCGAGCGGGGCCAGTCGCCGGGCAGCCAGCGACAATTGTACGCCGGTTCCGCGTAAGCCAGAGCCAGTTGCTCGCCGATGCCGCTGCTGGCTCCGGTCAGGGCGACGTGGCGCGGTGGGTTTCGCTTGTCCATGTCCATACTCAGCACGCCCTCAGTTCACCGGGGAATTCCACCGAGATATCTATCGGCCGGCCAACACCGTTGCAATTTTGTCCCATCAGGCAGGTTCGCCAAGCACGACGATCAGCAAAGGTTCGTGCACTGTCGACAATTGGTTGCCAATTGCGCTAGGAAAATCAAGGCTCTTTACGTTCCTACTAAGATTATCGCTGGCCATCACCAGTAGGGAACTGTACGGGGAAAAAAGCCACTGTGGTGGCCTGCGTAAGCTGAGAACTTGCTATAACTCATTATGGAATTTCTGTACCCAGGGGGGTTGCCGTGACACGTCTTAGCGTGATCGGGCGGGCGTGCCGGTTGCCCGGTGCCAGCAGTGTCAGTGCGTTTTGGGAACTCCTTGTCGCCGGTCGATGCTCGGTAACCAAGGTTCCCGATGAGCGTTTTGCACAGGCCTGGTATCTTAACCCCCGCAAGGGCGAAGCCGGCAAGGCATATACGTTCGCGCCGGCATTATCGACGATATCTGGGGCTTTGACCCGGGTGTGTTCTCGATCACGCCACGTGAGGCGCGCCAGATGGACCCCCAGCAGCGCATCGTGCTGCAACTCGTATGGGAAGCGCTCGAAGACGCCGGAATCCCACCTTCCGAGCTCGCCGGCCGCCGGGTCGGCGTTTACATCGGCGCCTCGTCGATGGACTACAGCCATCGCCAGTTCTTCGATCCGGCCGGCACCGATTCCTATCTGATGACCGGCAACACCCTGTCGCTGATTTCGAACCGGGTATCCTACATCTTCGACCTGCAAGGGCCGAGCCTGACCATCGATACGGCGTGTTCGTCCTCGCTCGTGGCGCTCGATTATGCGGCCCAGGATTTGCGCTCGGGCCGCGTCGATGCGGCCATCGTCGGTGGCGTCAACGCACTGCTGAGCCCCTTCAACTACATGGGGTTCTGTGCTGCCTCGATGCTCTCACCGGACGGCCTGTGCCGGCCTTTCGACCATCGCGGCAACGGCTATGTGCGGGCCGAGGGCGGCGCCGTCATGGTCCTGCAGCGTGCCGACACGCCTGCACTCGAAAGTGTCAAGCACTACGGTGACGTGCTGGCCTCGGCGATGAATTGTGACGGGCGCACATCAGGTGTAGCGCTGCCGTCTTCCGACCAGCAGGCTGCACTGCTGCGCTCGCTCTACGAGGCTGCAGGCATCGATCCCGACCATCTCGCCTTCGTCGAAGCCCATGGCACCCGGCACCCTGGTTGGTGACCCGGCCGAGGCCAATGCACTCGGCAAGATCCCTCGGGCAGCGGCGCGGCCAACCGCTGCCGGTCGGCTCGGCGAAATCCAATGTCGGTCATCTCGAGCCTGCTTCGGGTATTGTCGGTCTGCTCAAGGCACAGTTGGCGCTGGAGCACAATCTGCTGCCCCGGTCGCTGCATGTTGAAAAACTCAATCCGCACATCCCGTTTGATGAACTGAACCTGGGCCGTTGCCGTCGATGCCGTGCCGCTTGCCCCAAAGCCAGACGTGCCCATGCTCGCCGGCGTCAACAACTTCGGTTTCGGCGGCACCAACGTCCACGTTATCGTCGAGGCTCCTGGCGCGGAGAGAACCGCTGTCAACGGGGCGGCCGGTCCGATCAGCCTGCGCAGCGCACGGCGTGAGCCGACAGATGCGGATCTGATCATGATCTCGGCGCACTGCGAAGATGCTTTGCGTGATCTGGCAGCGGGCTATCGTGACCACCTCCGACCAGGCGAGACGACCAGTGAGGATGGCAATGATCATCGCGAGTTCGCAGCCGCCGCCGCGCACCGTCGTGACCGTCTCGGCCAGCGTCTGATCGTTTCGGGCAAATTCGGCGACCGACCTCGCAACCGGGTTCGACACATTCGCGCGCGGAGAGGCCGCAGATTCCGTCGTATCCGGCCGCGCTGTCGGGCGCGACGCCAAGACGGCGTTCGTGTTTTCGGGCAACGGCGCGCAATGGGACGGCATGGGACGCACGGCATTCGAGGAATCAGCCGGTTTCCGCAAGCACTTCCGCGCCGTTGATGACCAATACACAACATTGACCGGCATCAGTCTCGAGACGCTGCTGTTTGCCGAGGACCTCGGTGAACAACTCGAGCGTACCGAGATCGCCCAGCCTCTGCTGCTCGCCCTACAGATCGCTCTGGCCCGTACGCTTCAGGACCAGGGGCTCAATGCGACAGCCACCGTCGGCCACAGCGTCGGCGAGGTAGCTGCCGCCCACGTTGCCGGTGCCTTTAAAACTCAGGTGCAAAACACCGCTATTCCCCCGCTATTTATTTTTGAACCCACCCTGCAAAACTTCGAGACCGTGTTCCAAAAAAATCCAATGTGGGATTTTCTCCGCAACAGCGCCTTTGTGGCTATTGGCGCCACCGGGCTGGGGCTGTTATTTGGTCTGCCGGCGGCCTACACCATTGCCCGCTACAAGCAGCAGAAACTGGCCATTGTTATTTTGGTGGCCCGGATCATGCCCGGTATCAGCTTTTTGGTACCGTGGTTTATTATGTTTTCCAAACTCAATATGATCGGCACCTACTACGCCCTGATTTTATCTCACCTGCTGGTCACATTGCCGATGACCATTTGGTTGATGATCGGCTTTTTTGAGGATATTCCCAAAGACCTGGACGAAGCAGCCCTGATAGACGGCTGTAGCCACGTGCAGGCCTTTATGAAGATTTCGCTACCGTTAACCAAACCGGGCATTGCCGCCAGCGCCATCCTCAGTTTCATCTTTTCCTGGAACAACTTTCTGTTCTCGCTGATTTTGGCCAATCAGGCAACGCGCCCCTTGCCGGTGGCCGTATTTTCATTTATTTCTTACACCCAAATCGATTGGGGTGGTCTGAACGCAGCGGCCACTATTGTCACGCTGCCGGTACTAATTCTAATTCTCTTCGCCCAACGCCATATGGTCCGGGGGCTGACTCTGGGATCGGTCAAAGGGTAGCTAAATTCTGTGATAGGTTGATTTTGGAAAGGAGGTTTTGCATCGACAGTATACATTGCAGTGCGCAGTCAAACTACAACGAAGTAACTATTGTGATATTTATGGAGGAGAAGCAACGATGATGAAACGCGTAATTCTGTTTATCAGTTTGTTTATAGTAAGCAGCCTGTTGCTGGCGGCCTGCGGCGCAGAAGCGCCCCCGCCGAAACCCCTAAAGAAGAAGCGCCCGCGGCTGAAGCACCCGCTGAAGAAGCCGCCCCGGCTGAAGAAGCTGAAGCCGAAGCAGAGGCTCCGCCGAGGAAGCCGAGGCCGAAGCTGAGATGCCGGCCGGTGATTTTGACTGGCGGATGTTTGAAGGAGAGAGCATCGGGTAGCAATGGTGAAACAACCGTGGTCAGAGTTTCTGGAATCAGAAGACTATCTGGCCCAGTTCACCGAATTGACCGGCATCGATGTCACCTACGAAATTCTACCGGAAGACCAGTTCCGCCAGAAAACCACCATTGAATTTGCCGCCGGCACCAGCGATGTGGACGTGTTCCTGTCGATGGTCGCTAGGAAGGCATCAAGTACGAAGCGCGGTTGGTACACCGACTTTGCCGAACTGCTGGCCGATGACACCATCACCGACCCCAACTTTGACTTTGAAGACTTCACCGACAGCAGCCTGTCGATAGCGACACTGCCCAACGGCAAGCTGATTGGCTTGCCGGTCTACACCGAGTTTGGGGCCTTGTTCTACAACAAAGCACTGTTGACGCCGCCGGTGCCGCCTATCCGCCAACCACAATTGAAGAGATGGAAGAAGCAGCCGCCGCTATCCACGACCCGGATAATGGCGTGTACGGCGTCTGCCTGCGCGGTAAAGGCGCAGCCGCCACCTCTCAGTTCTCCACCTTTATGCACGCCTTTGGCACAGACTGGGTCGATGCCGAAGGCAACGCCAATGCCCTGGACCCGGCCTTTGTGGATGCGGTCAACTGGTATGGCAAGATGAACCGCGAATACGGCCCGCCGGGATCGACCTCGTATGCCTGGCAGCAGTGTCAAGACCTGTTCCTGCAAGGCAAAGTGGGGATGTGGAAAGACGCCAGCGTCTTCTTTGCCAACCTGATTGACCCTGAACAGTCCAACGTCGTCGATAGCGCCAGCGTAACCATAGCCCCTGCCGGCCCTGCCGGACCAAACCCCCTACGTGGGTGGCTGGCACCTGTCGATCTATGAAGCGTCGCAGAACAAAGGTCCGGCCTGGCTCTTTATCCAGTGGGCGTTGGGCAAAGAGATGGTCGAGCAAGCCCAGTTGAAAAACATCACCACGGGGCGAACGTCAGCGTGGGAGTCGCCGGAGTATGTCTCGGCCAGCGCTCATCCTGAGTTGGCCGAGAGCTTCCTGCAAGCCACCGAAATTGGTGATCCACGCTGGAACCCGCCGGTGTTGTCGGTCAGTGAAGCGCGAGATGCGGTCGGTGCCGCCATCGTTACGGCCATCGAAGGGGCGATGTTGAATCGGCGCTGGCCGATGCCAACGAAGTCCTCCAAGACCTCCTCGCCGATACGCCCCAACTTGAAGGCATGCCTGCCCCCGCCCCTATGAAGAGACAGAAGAAGCACTGGCTGAAGAGGCGATGAGCGACTTCAACTGGCGGATGTTTGAAGGAGAGAGCATTCGGGTAGCAATGGTGAAACAACCGTGGTCAGAGTTTCTGGAATCAGAAGACTATCTGGCCCAGTTCACCGAGCAGACCGGCATCGACGTGACCTATGAGATATTGCCGAAGACCAGTTCCGCCAGAAAACCACCATTGAATTTGCCGCCGGCACCAGCGATGTGGACGTGTTCCTGTCGATGGTGGCCCAGGAAGGCATCAAGTACGAAAGCGCGGCTGGTACACCGACTTTGCCGAACTGCTGGCCGATGACACCATCACCGACCCCAACTTTGACTTTGAAGACTTCACCGACAGCAGCCTGTCGATAGCGACACTGCCCAACGGCAAGCTGATTGGCTTGCCGGTCTACACCGAGTTTGGGGCCTTGTTCTACAACAAAGCACTGTTTGACGCCGCCGGAGCCGCCTATCCCCCCACCACCATCGAAGAGATGGAAGAAGCAGCCGCCGCTATCCACGACCCGGATAATGGCGTGTATGGCGTCTGCCTGCGCGGTAAAGGGGCCGCCGCACCTCTCAGTTCTCCACCTTTATGCACGCCTTTGGCACAGACTGGGTCGATGCCGAAGGCAACGCCAATGCTCTGGATCCGGCCTTTGTCGATGCTGTCAACTGGTACGGCAAGATGAACCGGGAATACGGCCCGCCAGGGTCAACTTCCTATGCCTGCAGCAGTGTCAAGACCTGTTCCTGCAAGGCAAAGTGGGGATGTGGAAAGACGCCAGCGTCTTCTTTGCCAACCTGATTGATCCTGAACAGTCCAACGTCGTCGATAGTGCCAGCGTAACCATAGCCCCTGCCGGCCCCGCCGACAAACCCCTTACGTGGGTGGCTGGCACCTGTCGGTCTATGAAGCCTCTCAGAACAAAGGTCCGGCCTGGCTCTTTATCCAGTGGGCCTTGGGCAAAGAGATGGTCGAGCAAGCCCAGTTGAAAAACATCACCACCGGTCGCACCTCCGCCTGGGAATCGCCGGAGTATGTTTCGGCCAGCGCTCATCCTGAGTTGGCCGAGAGCTTCCTGCAAGCCACCGAAATTGGTGATCCGCGCTGGAACCCGCCCGTGTTGTCGGTCAGCGAAGCCCGCGATGCCGTCGGTGCAGCCATTGTCACCGCC
>CBDCZF010000019.1:0-44731 GCA_965224225.1 Hyphomicrobiaceae bacterium | reverse complement strand
TGGCCAAGGAAAGAACGGTCGGCCTGCTCGACAAGCCGCGCCGCCGCACAACGATCATGCGGAACTTTGCCAGCAGCGAAATCCCCGACATCATGGCGGCGACCGACATCGTGTTTCTCGGTCATCAGGCGGGTATCAATTCCGGCATTATTCCGCTTGCTATTTCCTATGGCAAACCACTCGTTTATCCCGACATCGGCAATTTCCGGGAACAAGCGGATGGCTGGGAGTGGCGCAGGGCTACGAGGGCGGAAATCAGGCATCCGCCGTCGAGGCCGTTTTGCGTCAGCGCGAGCGGCTTGCGGACCATGAACCGGGCGGCACGAATTAGACAATGCGGTATGGCTTGCCAACAATAGCTGGGAAAGGCAGGTCCGAGCCATCGAGGAAGCCACCGGGCACACTTGCCGGTCTCGACGATGACCACTACCGCCGAGATGACCGCTGCCGATTGGATCCAGCTCCTCGCAGATGACATGCGCGCCGAGTTGCAGGCAGCCGGAGCGGCCCCTGCCGGCCACAACGGTCCTTACCGGATGCCGAAACCGACATTCGCAATACGGGCCACTGGCTAATCACGTTTGCGCGGCTGTTCTACATGACAGGTGATCGGCCTATCGCGACACCGCCATGACCTGCGCCGATCACCTGATGTCGGATGCGGCGCGACCTGGCGGATTCACCTTTCACCATCGCAGCAGGCCCGGCCTGGACAGCTGCAACGGTTTGATCGGACAGGCATGGTCGATCGAGGCCCTGGCCGAAGCGACCAGGGTCAGCGGCGATGCGCGCTATGCCCAACTGGCACACGACGTTTTTGAGATGCATCCCTTTGACGAGCGTACGGGGCTTTGGCTGCGTCGCGATATCGACGGCAGCGTTCTCGGTGCGGACCTGACATTCAACCATCAGCTTTGGTTCGCCGCTGCCGCCGCATTGCTGCCGGACGGATCAGTGCGTCACTGCATCGAGCGGTTTCTCGACCATGTCGACGATACGCTGTCCGTCTTCCCGGGCGGCCTCATCCGCCACCGGGTCGCCGCCTCATCCTGCCTAAAGGCAGAATGCAGTCCCTGGGCGGCAAGGCCTGTGCTGCGATGGCTGCGCGACATCTCACGTGAGAAGCTGGAGACATCAATCGGCCCTTTGTCGAGCGATAACGCTGCGTTTCAAAAGTGTATCGGTTATCACGCCTTCAACACGTATGCGTTCGCGTCACTCAAAACCTGTTTTCCAACACACGCCGTGTGGCAGACAGCTAAAATGCGAGCGGCCATTGCCTATCTGACAAGCTCCGCCTACGAACAGGCGATCGAAGCCGAGGGCACCTACGGTTTTGGTTACAATCCGCCTGGTTTCGAAGTGCCGTTTTCAGTCCACGGCCTTTGCAGCCTGGGCAGTGATCAATTGATCGAACTCACTTCGCACTGGCTCGCGCGGCAGCTTCGGCGAACGTGGACCAGCGATCGGCGGCGGCCGGCGCCGGTTGTGGCCGATCCTGCAACGGCGACCGCCCGCATCTATGAAATCGCCAGGATGCCGACTGCAATACTCAATGCCGTCGAATTGCACAGTGGGTAAACTGGGTTTCAGCTGCGCGGGCAATCCAGGGTGGCAGGGACGCTTCAAGTCATCCCTGCCGCCGGAGTAGGTTCATGCCTTACGGATCACCGCATCGACATAAGCGGCCGGCACAACCATGGTGCCATCGGTTGCCGTATTCATGGCCGCAATCAGACCACGCAAGTCGGCATCAAGGCCGCGCCGACCATCGTCGTCGAGTGCCTGGAAGGCTTTGTGGATCGGGCCGTAGAAGGTCCGGAAGACATCCATGAAGTGGTCCGGCGAGCGATAGCGAAACGCGAAGCTGCGTGGATGGAGGAAGATTTCGGATGCATTTGCCGCAAAGAATTCTTCGAGCCTGGCCTGCGTGCCCCAAAGTGCCGGCGAACTGACACCCGGCGGCGGCGCCAGATATTTGCCAAGCGTCTTGAATACCTGGCCGATGAAGCTATCCGGCGTCCAGTTGGCCATCGCGATCGTGCCGCCTGGCCGGCAGACGCGCAGAAGTTCCGAGGCCGCCTTCGGCTGATCAGGTGTGAACATGACGCCGAAGGTCGACATCACCGCATCGAAACTATTATCGCCGAACGGCAGGTTCTCAGCGTCAGCAACCTGGAAGGTAACTTCGAGACCGTCCGCCTTGGCTCGTGCACGTGCCTTTTCAAGCAGTGTTTCGACATAGTCAGTCGATGTGACGTCACAGAATCGGCGAGCCGCCGCCAGCGTCACATTACCGTTGCCAGCAGCAACGTCGAGAATCTTGCTGCCCGGCCGCAGATCGATGGTTTCGCAAAGTTGCTCGCCGACGATCTGCAACGTCGTGCCGACAACCGAATAGTCTCCAGAAGCCCACGCGCCCTGCTGCTTGGCTTTGACAGCTTCGAGACCAATTTGCTGGTGGATTGTCATGATGGTGTTCCTCTCCGTTTTGATTGCTCGTTGAGCGAAGAAACGAATAACAATCGTCCGCGGAGCACGAAGTTACGCAGGGAACAGGCGATCCATCACACCAAAAATTTTCTTCAACCAGCCAATGCCGGGCATGGCAGGAAGCCTACTCGAATCCGGGCCGCGGCACGTGGCTCATCAATGTCTGCGAAAAGCCGCCGTCGACGACAAGCTCTTGCCCCGTCAGATACGACGCCCGGTCGCTCGCGAAGAAAGCCACCGCCTCGGCGATATCCCGGGTGTCGGCGATACGCCCGAGAGGCATGGCGGCCGACCGCTTCTCGAGCACGCCGGGTGCCTGATAAAACGCCTCGCTCAAGGGCGTGCGCACCAATCCCGGACTGACCACGTTTGAACGCACGCCTCTTGGGCCCCACTCGAACGCGAGCTGGCGCGACAACATGCGGATCGCGGCCTTGCCCGGGCTGTAGGCGCCGCTTGCAGCCTGCGGCTGGCTGCCGGCGATCGAGGCGATGTGCACGACACTGCCCTCGCCGCGCGCAAGCATCGCCTTGCCGAAGGCCTGTGCGCATCTCAGATAACCGGTGAGGTTAATGTTCATCATCGCCTCCCAGTCGGCAATCGGTAGGTCGGCGAGATCGCCCGGACGCAGGATGCCGGCATTGTTGACGAGCACGTCGGCACTACCCAATGCATCCGTGACGGCCGCAGCCGCCTCGGCAACACTGTCGCCCGAGCCAACATCGCATTCGATCGCGACCGCATCCTGGTTGCGGGCTTTGAATTCACTTGCAACCGCTTCCAAGTTGCCGGCGTTGATGTCGAGCAGCGCCACGCGGGCACCGGCCTCCGCCAGCACCTCGGCGATCGACTTGCCAAGGCCGCTCGCAGCCCCCGTTACCGCTGCAACGCGCCCCTCCAGACCCAACCAGTTCCCAGCCGCTGCCATTGTCGCCTCCTCGATGCCTGTCACTCGCCCCGGAGGGCACTTTACCAATCAGGATCACTATGCGCTGCATGCCTGCAGGAGCGCAATCAAGGGTATGGTTGTCGCTGGAAAGAGAACGGGTGAGGGGCAAAATGTTTAGCGCGATGGCCGACGATGGAGGCTAATCTGATCGCCAGCCACCGCGCCGCGCCGCTCCCACTCGCCGGGTCTGAAGGGTGGGGCTCCGTCCCGGCGGCTTCCTCCCTCGAGGGCGCATAAGGAACGTTATTCACTGAGGGAGGATAATTTGCGGCGCGCATAAGGTAATTGTATGCGGATCAGAGCACCGGCCGGCCATTCGCAGGCCACCTCAGAAATTACGGATAAACACATGACTTGCAGCACAAAAGTCCGAAGCGACATTTCCGCTGTCGCCGTCAGACTCTGGCAATTGCGTGGCAGCGGGTGCCGGAACTGCAGCGCCATGCGCCGGCAACGGGCGATCCGACCGCGCTCCACAGCGGCCGACCGTGGAGCGAATACGCAATGATCGCCAATCTGCGGCAAGCCGGGCTCATTTGGCCGAGCCTGTTTACCCTAGCGGCCCTCGCCGTCCTCGTCGGTCTTGGAAACTGGCAGTGGCAGCGCATGAAATGGAAAGAAGGCCTGCTGCGCGACATCGAATTTGCCCGCAACGCCCCGGCCGTCGATCTTGCGCGCCTGCTCTCGGAGAACACCGCAGACGGCATCCTGCAGCTCGGAAAACTGCGCTTTCGCCAGGTTCGCCTGCGCGTTGCAGGCGAGGTGCCGGAACAGCTCTTTGTCTGGAACCCGCAAAGTTCAGGGCCGGCCTGGAGTGTGGTCCGGTCGGATCGTCTCGCCGAGCCGGTTGCCGGCTTCGACCATGTCCTGATCGTCGTCGGCCTGGTTGCCGACAAGGACCGCAAGGCGCTCCAGCTCAATGGCGGTACGACCTCCGTGCCAACCACCACTGGGCGGATCAGGCTCAATGAGCCAAACCCGGCCGCTCCGCCACCAGTGCCGGCGCGTCGCGAATGGTTCACGCGCGACCTGGTGAGCATGACCGGTCATATCAACCATTCACTGAGGCGACGGGAGCCGCCTGGCCGCTTCCTGCCGTTCTTCATCGAACAAACGGAGCCCGTGTCACCGCCACTGCAGCCGAACAAGCCCCGCCTGACCCTTACCAACCGCCATTTCGAGTACGCGCTGACTTGGTGGGGCCTGGCATGCGCGCTGATCGGCGTCTACGGCGCCTTCGCATGGTCGAAATACAAGATGAGTTGATAACCACCAATTTCCCCGCCGCACGCACTGGCCAGCCTATGGTATAAGTTCGGGTCCAGGGATACTCCCTGGTCGGGGAGTTTGAGGGGTGAAACCCCTTATGAATCGCCGCCTAGCGGCGATATGTCAGGGGCGTTGCCCCTAACGACCCCACCAAAGGGCTCAGCCCTTTGGAAACCTGAAGCGAGCAGATCATGAGCGACGGCCGGTACATTTCCACGCGCGGCGAGGCACCGGAGCTGGGCTTCGAGGATGCGGTATTGACCGGCCTCGCACGCGATGGCGGGCTCTATCTGCCCAAGGCCTGGCCACAACTGACAGGTGACCAGATCGCCGATCTGGCCGGGCGGCCGTTCCAGGACGTGGCCGTCGAGGTGATTGCACCGTTTACCGGCGGCGCCGTTTCGCGAGCCGATCTGGCGGCGATGGCAGAGGACGCCTATCGGGGCTTCGGCCATCCGGCCGTTACTCCGCTCGTCCAGCTTGCGCCAGGCCGGTTCGTGCTAGAGCTCTTCCACGGGCCGACACTCGCCTTCAAGGACGTGGCGATGCAATTCCTGTCGCGGCTGATGGACCACATTCTGTCTAAGCGCGGCCGGCGGGCGACAATCGTCTGTGCGACCTCGGGCGATACCGGCGGCGCCGCGGTCGAGGCGTTCCGGGGGGCCGGCAACGTCGACATCGTCGTGCTGCTCCCGGAAGGGCGCGTTTCCGACGTCCAGCGCCGCATGATGACGACGGCGCCGGATGCGAACGTGCACGCCTTGTCGATCGACGGCACGTTCGATGACTGCCAGGCGCTCGTGAAGGCGCTGTTCAACGACCACGCCTTCCGCGATGAGGTCTCTCTGTCGGCCGTCAACTCGATCAACTGGGCGCGGATCGTGCCGCAAATCACGTACTATTTCGCCGCCGCCGTCGCCCTTGGCGCACCGCATCGCGAGATCTCGTTCACGGTGCCGACCGGCAATTTCGGCGATATCTTCGCGGGTTATGCCGCCAAACAAATGGGCCTGCCAATTGCCGATCTGACGGTCGCCTCCAACGCCAACGACATCCTGCCGCGCACGATCGCGAGCGGCGTCTATGAAAAGCGCGGCGTCGTCGCAACCACGTCACCATCGATGGACATCCAGGTGTCGTCGAACTTCGAGCGCTATCTCTTCGAATTGCAGGACCGCGACGCCGCCCTGATCCGCAGCCAGATGGCCTCGCTCGGCCAATCCGGACGTTTCGAAGTCAAAGGCGGTGCCGAGGCGATGGGGCGGGATTTCGCCGGCTATTCCGCGAGCGAGTCCGAGGTCGCCGCGATGATCCGCGAGGTGTGCGAGAGTGCCGGCTACACGCTCGAGCCGCACACTGCCTGCGGCATCATCGCCAGCCAGCGCCGCACCGCGTCGGTGCCTGAAGCCGGGAGGCGGCCACCGGATGTGGTCCTCGCCACCGCCCATCCCGCCAAGTTTGCCGAGGCGATGACCGAGATCATTGGCTCAGCCGTCACTTTGCCGGCACGTCTCGGCCATCTTCTGGACGATGACGAACGCTCAGTCACACTCCCCAATGATGCCACCGCGGTCCAATCCTACATCCGTGAAAACAGCCGCGCCGTAATCGCGTAAACCCGTCCAATCCGCTCGCCCAACCCGATCCTCAACAATGCCGGACGCCTCGATGAGTCCTCAGATCACCAAGCTCGACAACGGCCTGACCGTGGTATCGCACCAGATGGCACACCTGAAGACGGTCTCTGCCGGCGTTTGGGTCGCATCCGGCTCGCGTCACGAACGCACTGACGAGCACGGCATGTCGCACCTGCTCGAGCACATGGCCTTCAAGGGCACGACCGGGCGCAGCGCCCGCGAGATCGCCGAGGAGATCGAGCAGGTCGGCGGCGATCTCAATGCCGCAACCAGCCTCGAGCTGACCGCCTATTATGTGCGCGTTCTCGAAGGCGACCACGGTCTGGCGCTTGACATTCTGGCCGACATCCTGACACGGCCGGCACTCGACGCAGAAGAACTCGAACGTGAAAAAGACGTTGTCCTGCAAGAGATCTCCGGCATCCAGGACGTGCCTGACGAGGTCGCCTACGACCTCGTCCAGGATGCCGCCTTTCCGGGCCAGAGCGTAGGGCGGCCCGTGGTCGGCACGCCGGAAAGCGTGACCGGCATGACACGGGCCGGACTGCTCGGCCTCCTCAAACGCCAGTACGTACCCTCGCGCATGGTGATCGCGGCTGCCGGTGCCATTGGTCACGATGAACTCGTCCGCCACGCTCGCGACAAATTTGGCGCACTTGATCCGGGCAACGGAGAAGACGGCGCACGAGTGCGTTTCGTCGGTGGTGCGCGCGGCTCGGATCGCCAATTCGGCCAGAGCCACCTGCTGTTCGGTTTCGAAAGCCCGTCGTTCCGCGACAAGCGCTTTTTCGCCGGCCAGGTCTTTTCCGGATTGCTTGGGGGTGGCATGTCATCAAGGCTGTTCCAGGAGGCGCGCGAAAAACGCGGCCTGTGCTACGCGATCTATTCGAGTGCGTGGGGACTCACTGACGGCGGCATGTTCAATATCCATGCGGCGACCGGCGAGGAACAGCTCGGCGAACTCAGGGGCGTGATCATCGACGAATTGCATCGCGCGGCAGCCACGCGGCCGGCCGAGACCGAACTGGCCCGCGCCAAAGCAGGCCTCAAGGCCGGTCTTTTGATGAGTCTCGAGAGTTCATCGGCCCGTGCCGAGCAGATGGCGCGCCAGATTATCGGTTTTGGTCGCCTTTTCGAACCGGGCGAATTGATCGATAATGTCGAGCGGGTCTGCGCCGAAGATGTGCGTGCGTTCGGTGAAACGATCGCAAGCGCATCGAGTCCGGCGGTGGCGGTCGTTGGTTGCGGTGCTTCGACAGTGGGTATCGCCGAGGAAACGTTCGACCGGTTTGCGGCCTGATCGCAGGGCCTACAGTCGGCCGGACCCGGTGGTCCGAATTTGGAGTGTCGGCATCAAGACGCCGGCAAGGAACTGACGGATGGCATTTTTGAAGTCAGGCTTTGTGCAGGAGGTCACGCCGCTGTTGCGCGGTCATGGCCTAATCCTGCGCCCGCCGTCGCCGTCCGACTATACGGCCTGGGCCGAACTTCGCAACGAGAGCCGGGACCATCTCATCCCGTGGGAGCCGAAATGGTCGCGCGATGAGTTGAGCCGGTGGGCCTATCGCCGGCGGCTCAGGTACTATCAGCGCGATCAGCGCGACGACGTCGGCTATGCCTTCTTCATCTTCGGCGAACGCTCGGGCGCGCTCTATGGCGGGCTGACGATGTCCAACATCCGGCGAGGTGTGACGCAGGCCGGAGCGCTTGGCTACTGGCTCGGCGCGCCACACACGGGCAAGGGCCATATGCGAGATGCTGTTTCGCTGGCTATTGACTTTGCCTTCCAGGACCTTCGCCTGCATCGCCTTGAAGCAGCCTGCCTGCCAAGCAATACCGCTTCGATCGGCGTCCTACGCGCCAACGGTTTCCGGGAAGAAGGCCTCGCCAGGCGATATCTGAAGATCAATGGCTCTTGGTGCGATCACCTATTGTTTGCGTTAATCGACGATGATCCGCGACCGCAGCGGGGATGCTCATGACGCAACGCAAGACAAAACCGACGACGATAGACCTCTGTCTCACGGTACTCCTCGCTGTCGTAGTCGCACTGATCTCGCTTGCTTCAAGTTCGCCTGCCGAAGCCCTCGACGCGATAAGCCTCAACGGCACCGAGGATCGCGTCGAAATTACCCGCCGCGGTGTCGCCGTCGAAGGCCGCGGCGATCGTCTGCAGATCGACACGGCACCAGGTGTCGACGGCGTCAGCCGGCGCATGTCGGTCAATGCCACGACGCCCGGCACCGATCCGACCTGGATCGTGTTCGCCCTGCACAATTCCTCCGATAAGACCATCGAACGCTGGGTCACCGTCTCACGCTATTCGCTGATCGGCTCTGGCATCATCTGGCCGGACCTCGATTCACGTCGCCTTTCGGCAGTCACGCCCTCGGTCGGCTTCCTGCCGCAGCGCATCGAGAACGATCGTGCCGACATCTTCAAGATCACCATCGATCCCGGCCAGACGATCACCTATGTCGCCGAAATGGCGACCGCCCGCCTGTCGCGGATCTACCTCTGGAAACCTCTCGAGTACGAGTTGCATATCCGCGAGCGACGCCTGTTCAACGGCATTATGCTGGGTATCGCCGGCCTGCTCGGTATCTTCCTGACAGCCGTATTTGCCGCCAACCACAAGGCGATCTTCCCGAGCGCCGCGCTGGTCACCTGGTGCGTCCTGATCTACCTGTGCGTCGACTTCGGCTTCTGGCACAAGCTGTTGCAGATAAGTGCCGACAATAACGCAGTCTACCGGGCGGCGACCGAGGCCGCGATGGCGACCAGCCTCGCCATTTTCCTGCACATATTCCTGCGGCTTGGCAGCTGGCATGGCTTCGTGCGCATGCTTTCGCTCGTGTGGATCATCGCCCACATCGCGTTAGTGGCTGTCGCTCTGCTCGATCCGCGCCTTGCCTCGACGTTCGCACGTCTCTCGTTCGCCGTCCTTGGCGGCATCGGGGCGCTGCTCATCCTGTTTCTTGCGATCCGAGGGCAGGATCGGGCTTTGGCCCTGCTGCCGACCTGGATGCTGTTCCTGGTCTGGCTGTTCGGCGCGACGATGACGCTGACCGCCAAGCTCAACGGCGAAATTGTCGTTTCCTCGCTGGTCGCCGGCCTCGTGCTGCTCACCGTGCTGATCGGTTTCACGGTGACGCAGTTCGCCTTCCGCACCGTCGAGTCCCACTATGGTGCTGCGCCTTCCGAACAACAGTTGCGCTCGCTTGCCGTCGAGGGGGCCGGTGCCGCGGTCTGGGAGTGGCATGCCCGGCGTGACGAGATCAAGGTCGGTGCGGTGGCCGAAACATTGCTCGGGCTCAATATCGGCGAGCTCTCGACCAAGGTGAAGGACTTCATCAAGTACATGCACCCGGCCGACCAGGAGCGCTTCAGCGTTCTGCTCTGGTCGTTGCAGAACAAGAACGGCGGCGTCATCCGCACTGATTTCCGCATGCGCCATGCCGATAACTCATACCGCTGGTTCGACCTCGAGGCGGCCAGCATCCCGACCTCCGACCGCCGCTCGCTGCGATGCGTCGGCCTGCTGCGCGACGTCACCGACCAGAAGCGTTCGCAAGCACGCCTGATGCACGACGCTGTGCATGACAGCCTGACCAGCCTGCCGAACCGCGAACTGTTCCTCGACCGCGTGAAATCGGCCGTGACACGCGTCGAATACGAGCCGGACCTGCGCCCGACCATCCTGTTCATCGACCTCGACAAGTTCAAGAGCGTCAATTCCTCGTTCGGCCTGATCGTCGGCGACAGCCTACTGCTGACCATGTCGCGCCGCCTGTCGCGCCACCTGCGCGGCATGGACACGCTGGCGCGCATCGGCGGCGATCAGTTCGCCATGCTGATCCTGTCCGTCAAGGAGCCGGAAGACCTGGCCCGCCTTGCCGAAAACGTGCGCCGGGCGCTACGCTCGCCGGTCAAGATCGCCGGCCAGGATATCGTGCTGACCGGCGCGATCGGCATTGCCGTTCACGATCCCGATTGCGCGGATGAACTCGACCTCCTTAAGAATGCCGAAATCGCGATGTACCGCGCCAAGCGCAGCGGTGCAGATCAGATCGAAATCTTCAGGCCCGAGATGCGCAACGAGCGCGATGACCGGGTCGCCATCGAGAGCGATCTGCGCCGGGCCATCGAGCGCCGCCAGATCAAGGTGCTGTACCAGCCGATTATCTACCTACCGACCGAGGAACTGGCAGGCTTCGAGGCGCTCGCCCGCTGGGAGCATCCCAAACACGGTATGCTCAATCCGCACGAGTTCATCCCCGTCGCCGAGGAAAGCGATCTGATCGTCAAGCTCGGCAGTTATGTGCTGACCGAAGCCGTCGAACAGGCAGCCCGCTGGCAACGCCAGCTGCCCCGCGTCAAGGATCCCCTGTTCGTCAGCGTCAACGTTTCGAGCCGCCAGCTGTTCCGCCAGGATCTCATCCAGGAGATCCGCCATATCATCGGCCGCCAGATCGTGCCGGAGGGCGTCCTGCGCCTCGAGATCACCGAATCGCTGGTCATGGAGAACCCGGAACAGGCCGCCGAAATCCTCGATCTCCTGCAGATTGCAGGCTCGCGCCTGTCGCTCGATGATTTCGGCACTGGGTATTCTTCGCTCGCCTATCTCGAACGCTTTCCGTTCGACACGATCAAGATCGATCGCGACTTGATCCGGTCATCGACCAACGATAACGGCGGGCCCGTGATCGTGCGCTCGATCGTTGCCATGGCGCAGGAACTGAACAAGATGGTGGTCGCCGAAGGCGTCGAGACCGGGGAGGACGTCGGCTTCCTGCGCTCGATCGGCTGCCAGTTCGCGCAAGGCTACTATTACGGCGAGCCGATGGGCGAGCGAGACGTTGCCGATCTGTTGAAGATCGTGCGCAAGTCGGAGCGCAAACTGAAGCGCCACGGCCTGTTCAAAGCCGCACTTGGCCGCCGCGAACGCAAGGACAGGGAAGAGCAGGCCAAATCGGCCCCGCAGCCGACCGAACAGCTGCCGCCCGAGGCAGCGACGGAGCCGCCAACGGAGCGCCCGACCATGCCGGCGGGACCAGGAAAGACGAGCCCGACCGTGCCGCCGGCATCCGACAGGATGGATCGGGCCATGCCGCCGACCGCTCCGCGGGCGCCTCAGCCACCACCTCGGCCGGGGCCTGCAACGCAGCCGCCTACCGGCCAACCGTCCGCCGCGGTGCCAGCTGCAACGCCCCCCTCGGCACGTTCTACACCCGACAAGGCCGGCCCAACCAAGCCGCCCGAACCGCTGGCCGCAGAAACTCTGCCTCCTACCCGGCCATTACATGCTGTGAGGCCGGGCGCCGGCGCAAAGGTGCCCGAGACGCGAGCGCCGGAACCGCCGGCCACGACCAAACCGCCGCCGACGGTCGCATCTCGCAGCGAGGCGGCCAAGCGGCCGCAAAGCCCGGCTAATGGCCCGACGGCTCCCGCGACGAAACCGAGCACTGTACCGGCTCAAGCAGTCAACGGTCCGTCAAGTATCGCCGTAACGCCAGCCGGAAACAGCTCGCCGCCACCAACCTCACCGAGTTCGCCGGCAGCTCCCCGCCCAGAGAATTCAGCGCCTGCAAAGCCTGCCGAAAAAACACCCGACGCCCAAAAGCCCGCAGCGCGCGCTGCAGCACCTGCGCACAAGTCTGATCAGGGTCCGGCTCAACCGTCCAAGCCGAGCGAAACCGATCGGGCAGCGCCTGCGACGCCGCAGGCCGCGGCGGCGGCAAAGCCAGAGGCCGGGAATCAGGCTCCGCCGGAGGCGCCGGCCAAGCCGAAGCCTGCCGACAGCACCGTGCCAAAGGCCAGGAAACAGCCCAATTACAGCGCCCTGCCCCCCAGCATAGCGCAAAGCCTGGCCCGGCTGGCCGGCGAGTCCGACGCGGATGACGATGCTGATGAGGATCAAACGGCGCAAAAAAAGCAGGGCGGCCAAAACCGGAACCTGCCGGCCGGCGAATAGCGGCAGATCTGGCGCCCGATCGTTTCCGATTGTCTCGGAAACAATCTCACTACAATTTCGCTGGTGCTCTGTATCACTTTAAATGTTGGTCTTGGATTGTGAGCAGGAAGGCACGCGATGGCGATGCGGTTGCATCGTCGAGCGGGGCTGACGCACTCACGGGCCAAGACGCGTGACCGCAGGCGATCAGACTTGACCTGTGACGGCGCCCCGACGGTCTTATGATGCACCACATCACTGCGCCCGCCGCAACACCGCCACCGGCCAAGTCTGAACGTCCTAGGCCGACATTTAAAGTGATACAGAGCACTAGCGGCTATTCCTCGCTTGCGCTCGGGCAAATCTTCGCGATCTCGTCGACCGGCAGGCCAATTTCCGCGAGCACGCTGGCTGTATGCTGACCGAGGTCTGCCACTGTCGGTCCCGCATTCGTGCTGGCGCCGGACATCTTGAAGGGCGGATTGAGCACCTTGAACGGGCCGCCGCTGTCGCTGACCGTCTCGAATGCGCGGCGGTGCGCGATCTGCGGGTCGGCCATCGCTTCGCGGACCGTTCGGTAGGCGGCGGCGGGAACTGCGTTTTCTTCAAGTGTGGCCAAGCATTCCGCGTTTGTGACGGTGCGCGACCAGGCCTCGAACTCGTCCATCAGTTCGGCCCAGTTGGCACGCCGAGCAAGGTATTCGGCGTAACGCGGGTCTGTCAGCCAATCCTCACGTCCCGCCGTTTTCGCAAGCCCTTCGAAAGTCCGCTCGCTGGCCACCGCGATGTTGATATAGCCATCCGATGTTTCGACGGGCCCGAAGAACGGCCGGCTCGGTCGCGGCGGCGTCTCGAACTGCGCTTCCTGCATCTCGACCAGCGTCAGCGACAGCATCGCTTCGAGCATCGAAACGTCGATATGCTGGCCACGCCCGGTTCGCTCGCGCGCCACGAGTGCGGATGCGATGGCGCCGAACGCATAGGTGCCGGAAAGCACATCGGCAATGTAGATGCCGCAGTAGTCGGGCCGGCCGCGGCCTTGCTGATAAGCAAGGTGTGCCAGGTCGAAGCCGGCAGCCGCGTGGACGACCGGCGCGTAAGCGGCAAACCCGGCACTCGGACCGCTCTGGCCATAACCCGAGATCGAACAATAGATCAGGCGATCATGACCTGATGCGACCGTCTCATAGTCGATCCCGAGGCGCTTGGTTACCCCGGGACGGTAATTCTCGACGACGACATCGGCGCTTGCGATCAGCGCCCACGCCGCTTTGCGATCAGGTTCTGATTTGAGATCCAAAACGATGCAGCGCTTGCCCGCATTGAGCTGGCCGAACATCGTGCTTGCCCCGTTCCTGAGCGGCGGCCGGGCCCGCATCATGTCGCCGTCCGGCGTTTCGACCTTGACGACGTCGGCACCGAGGTCGGCAAGCAGGCGCCCGCAGTGCGGCCCGGCGATTGTGGTCGTGAAGTCGATAACGCGCAGGCCTTCATAGATCTTCGACATCACGCTGCCTCCTCGTGTGCCCCGCTGCGCGCTGTACTCAGCACCAGCGACGCCTGCACGAGAGTGGCAGCCGTCCCGCGCATGCACAATCACCATCGGCTGCCGCCAAGCCATCGATCCCGAATGTGCTTGGCACCCGCCCGCGAATCATGAATTGGGTGGCATCTGCTACCGGCTTAAGGCAACCGAACCGCATATTTCTGCCTCAAAAATCTCCCTATTTCGCCATTATTACGCTGTTTTAACACTCTAATCGCGCTGAATGCATGCGATTTATGGTGATTCGATGCGAATGTTACTGGCAGCCGTAGCCGCTCTCATCGTTGCATTGTTGGCCATGCGGGCCTGGTCCCACGTGGCCTCCGGCCACACGAACGTCGCCGGCCAGCCGTCGGTGCACATTATCGGTCGGGCACGGGTTGTCGACGGCGACACGATATCGATTGGCGGCATCAAGGTGCGCCTCGAGGGTATTGATGCACCGGAGATCAGGCAGACCTGCCTGACGGCAGATGGCGGTCGCTGGCCGGCCGGCAAGATTGCGGCACGAACCCTGGCCGGTTGGGCGCAAAGGGGTGACGCTGACTGCCGCGTGATCGGCCACGATCGCTATGGCCGCGTCCTGGCCGCCTGCCGCATCGCGGACATGGACGTCAATACGCGCTTGGTCCGAGAAGACCTTGCCTGGGCCTTCGTGCGCTATTCGAAGCGATACGTTGGAGAGGAGCGCGCGGCGCGGCGCGCCGGCCGCGGTATCTGGACCCGGTCATGCGATCCGGCCTGGACCTATCGACGACGCCAGCGGCTCGCCGGCACCGGGGGCCTCAACATCGAGTGAACAGAGCGCTAGCGCAAACTGCGTTTTGTCGGAATCAGCTCGAACGAGCTGCTACCGGCAAAACGCAGATAGTTTTGCGCTATCTAGTCAAAAAGGTATTGCATCTTTGTGCCGCCAGTTGGAATCGCTTGAGCGGTTCCAACTTAAGGCACGATGCGCTAGATCGTTTCCGACATGGCCGGAAACGCTTTAGGTGCTGGAGCTTGATTGGTCGGGGTTGCTCAGAGAAGACACGATGGTTGCCAGGTCTTGCAAAAATCGCTGGCGATGGTCCTCAGGCAGCGCCGCCAGCACCTTCTCATCAACTGATGTGACGGCAGGCTCGGAGGTGCGCAGAGCCGTCCAGCCGTCATCGGTAAGCTTCACGGCATAGGCGCGGGCGTCGTCCTTGGTGCGGCGGCGCTGGAGCAGGCCCTTGCGCAACATGCGCCTGACGATGTCGGCCAGGGTCGAGCGATCGATACCGGTCTGGCGAACCAGATTGGTCTGGCTCAGGCCCTCGTTCTGTGAGACCGCAACCAAAACCGCATACTGTCGCGGCGTCAGGCCGCCCGCCGACATTTCGCTCTGAAAGATGTCACCGGCACATTGTCCGGCCCTGTGCAGCAGGTGTAACGCGGAACCTTGCAGATGGTCTTCTTGAACCATGTGGAGATTATCCCAACTGATCGTTCGTCGCCTCCTCCGGAAACGTCAGTGCACTGGCACGTCGCGGGGAAGGCGTGGCATTAGTTAAATCCCTGGCCAGACGGCGCGAGGCGTCTGCTCCAACGACTGTTCCGGATAGTAGAAACATATTCGTCAGCAGGCGTAAATCTACAAATAAGAGTATCGTCCGCGCGCAAGTACAACCAGGTTCTGGCATGGTGTCGAGCTATTCCGGCGCTGCGATGCGCGGCTGGAAATCACTGATTTTCGTCAATTTCCGACGACTGGGACGTGTCATACTTTTGGATCAGGCCGATTTGTGAAACCGCAAATATCATCGTAATCGGCATAACGCCGAAAAGTTTGAACCCAGCCCAGAAGTCGGTGCTGAAGTTGCGCCACACGACTTCGTTCAAAATTGCCAGAAACACAAAGAAGCATGCCCAGCGGAAGGTCAGGAGGCGCCAGCCCCGATCCGTAAGGCGAAACACCTCACCGAACAGGTAGCGCAGCAGCGAATGACCGGCCAAAAGCCCGCCAAACAGAATTACGCTGAACAATATGTTAACGACGGTGGGTTTGATCTTGATAAAAAATTCTTCCTGCAAATAGAGCGTCAGTGCACCAAATACCAAGACGAAAAATCCCGAAACCAGGGGCATCACGGGGATTCGCCCGTATTTCAGCCGGGATATCGTCAGGGCGATCACGGTTGCCGTCATAAAGGCGCCGGTTGCCGTGAAAATCCCGAAGTTTGAATTCGCTATGAAGAACACGACCAATGGGCCGAGTTCGAGCACGAGCTTGGAAAACTGACCTGCTTCGTTTTGCGCCAGCGGCGGCGACTTTCCGAGATCTCGTTCGGCGTCCGTCACTCGCTCCTCCAGTTACTATGCTTGTTTTGCCTGTGGGCCGGAGCTTTGCAGCCGTGCCTCAGCGCGCTCTCGAATCCAGTTCACACCGTACCCACAGGGCCGTCGACGTCGCCCTCCGTCACGCGGTACTTCTGCATCATGCGGGTCAGCCACCAGGCGTAGATGCCGCTGAGTGGCATGATGAACGCAACTTTGAATAGTATCCAGATGTTTACACCATCGAGCTCAAATCCGAGCAGATCGTACATCTGGTGCTGGTCGTAAGTGAGGCGCACGTACTCGTTGAGCACAGCGGTGAATACGAAGAACCAGGCAAAGCTCCACGTGAAGCGGTCCCAACCCTGTTTGGTATAGTGGAATGTCTGCTCGAAAATGTACTGGAAGAAGTTGCGATTGAAGTACAGCCCGCCGAACAAAAAGACAGCGAAAAGAACGTTAAAAATCGTTACCTTTATCTGGATCCACATCGGGTCGCCGGTGATCAGGGTCATGACCCCGAAGGCAACGGTTACCGAACTGGCAATAAGCGGAAAAATTGGTAGGCGCCCAAGGACAATCAGCATGGCAACGATGGCCATGCCGGTCGTCAGAATCAGTGCCCATGTGCCGGCGTTTATGCCATAGGCGGCATTGACGATGAACATCGCCACGAGCGGCCCGAACTCGCTCAGGATGTTCACAGTCTGTTCTGCGTTAAACGGGTAGAGTCTGCGAAGCCAGTACATGGATTTCCTGTTCTTGCGCCGTGCTCGAAGCCAACAATTAACCTGGTTGTCCACAAGGAATACCGCGTTTCCGCGAACATTCTTCTAATGCGCAGCGATCGCCTCGGCGAATTCGCCTGCATCGAATGGCGAGAGATCACCGACGCCCTCGCCGACACCGATCGCATGCACCGGCAGCGCGTGGGCCTCGGCGATGGCAACGAGGATGCCGCCTCTGGCCGTACCATCCAATTTGGTCATGACAAGGCCGGTAACCCCGGCCCGCTCACGAAATACCTCTACCTGGCTCAGCGCATTCTGACCTGTTGTCGCATCGAGGACCAAAAGCACGTCGTGCGGCGCCGAAGGGTCGATCTTCTTCATGACGCGCGTGATCTTTTCCAGTTCATCCATCAGTTCCTGCTTGTTCTGCAGGCGGCCGGCGGTATCGACAAGCACGACATCGGCCTGCTCGGCGCGGGCCTGCTCGATGGCATCGAATGCGAGACCGGCCGCATCGGCACCGACATCACGAGCAACGAACGAGGCGCCGGTGCGCTCCGACCAGACCCGGAGCTGGTCGACGGCGGCAGCCCGGAATGTATCGCCGGCGGCGATGAGGACGCGTTTGCCACGGTCCCGGAACTGGGCGGCAAGCTTGCCGATCGTCGTGGTCTTGCCGGCACCATTGACGCCGACCATCAAAATTACGTGCGGGCTGTGACCGCGCTCGATGTCGAGGGGCTGGGCCACGGGTGTGAGCACGGCCTCGACTTCAGCAGCCAGAATGCCGCGCACGTCGTCCGGTGAAATGCCCTTGTCGAACCGCCCATCGGAGATCTTTTTCGTGATCCGCATCGCCATGGCGACGCCGAGATCAGCGCCAATCAGGATATCTTCGAGATCATCCAGGGTCGCCGCATCGAGCTTTTTCTGCGTAAAGATGCTCGAAATGCCGGTTGTCAGCCGCGACGAGGTCTTCGACAGCCCGGATTTGAGGCGCTGGAACCAGCCGCCCGTCTGGGGCGGCTCGGATGTCGCAGATGTTGCCGGCTCGGCAGCGGCCATTTCCACGGCAGCCGGCTCGGCGGGCGCATCTTCGACCGGAAGCGCGGCAGGCGCGGGCTCGGCCGTTTCGGCTGGATCAGCGGCCGGCTCGGGCCGCGCGCGGCCGAACAGCCGGCCGAACACGCCGGTTTTCTTGTCGTTCTCGCTCAAGCGATGATCTCCGCGCGCAAGTGACGATCGCCACTGGATGAGACTTTCACACTGATCAAGCTGCCGGCCTGAGCGGCCCCCGACAGGCGGACTTCGGCAAACTGAGCGCTGCGGGCGATATCGGGACGTTCGACCAAAACTTCAAGCTCGCGCCCCTCCTGAGAGCGCAGAAACTCGCGCAAATTACTATCGCCGATTTCGCGCAGGCGGTTGGCCCGGGCCTTGACGGTCGGCCGCTCAACCTGCGGCATGCGCGCTGCCGGTGTGCCGGGGCGCGGCGAAAAGGGAAAGACGTGCAAATATGTCAAACCGCATTCCGCAACGATTTCGCAGGATCGCTCGAACATCTCATCAGTTTCCGTCGGGAAGCCGGCGATGAGATCGGCACCGAACACAATGTCCGGCCGCAACCGTCGTGCTTCCTGGCAAAATCGAATCGCATCGGCTCTCAGATGACGGCGCTTCATGCGCTTCAGGATCATGTCGTCCCCGGCCTGCAGCGACAGGTGGAGGTGCGGCATCAGGCGCGGTTCATCGCCGATCGCACACAGCAGGTCGTCGTCGACCTCGACCTGATCGATCGACGACAATCGCAGGCGGGGAAGATCCGGAACATGGCGCAGGATCTGGCGGACCAGACGACCGAGCGTCGGCCGGCCCGGCAGATCAGCGCCGTAAGACGTCATATCGACGCCGCTCAGTACGACCTCGCTGTAACCGGCCTCGACGAGATGGCGTACCTGGTCCACGACATCACCGGCCGGCACCGAACGCGACGGGCCTCGGCCATAAGGGATGATGCAGAACGTACAGCGGTGATCACAGCCGTTCTGGACCTGCACATAGGCCCGAGCCCGCGAGGCAAAACCGTCGATCATGTGGCCGGCGGTCTCGCGCACGCTCATGATGTCGTTGACCCGGACCCGCTCGCAGTCGCCAAGCGCCAGTGACCCGAATGTCGCTGCCTCGAGCTTCTCGGCGTTGCCGATCACATGGTCTACTTCCGGCAGTGCGGCAAAGGCATCGGGATCGACTTGCGCCGCACAACCCGTGACCACGATGCGCGCATCAGGCGCTTCGCGGCGCAGCCGGCGGATCGTTTGGCGTGCCTGGCGGACCGCTTCGCCGGTCACCGCGCAGGTATTGACCACGTAGGTGTCGTCTAATGAGGCTTCCTCCAGATGCGACTTGATGACTTCGGACTCGAACGAATTAAGCCGGCAGCCAAGCGTGATAACGCGTTCGGCCGGGCGCGCTGGCGTAGCCGAGCCAGCTCCCCGATTGTTCGCGTTCTGGGCCGGGCGAGACACTTAAGGATCCCTCTGAACGGTCAGCACGCCATCGCCGTGAAACGTAGCGCGGGCGGTGTATTCGAGCTCGGCCGGGCCGGTCATAAGCACATGATCATCACCCTCGCGCCACGCGATCTGCAGCGTGCCGCCGGGCAGCACGATCTCGCCCTCGCGCACCATACGCCGCGTGCGCACGGCACTGACCAGTGTCGCACAGGCTGCCGAGCCGCAGGCCTTCGTCAGGCCGGCACCGCGTTCCCAGGTCCGGATCCGTGCCCGCGACATCGATTCAACCGTGGCAATCGTGATATTGGCCCCTTCCGGAAAGATCGGGTGCAATTCGAGCAACGGCCCGATCCGCGCCAGATCGTAGGCCTCGACGTCATCGACCCAGAACACGGCGTGCGGATTGCCCATCGAGCAGACCGACGGCGAGTGCAGGATAGGATCGTCGATCGGGCCGATCTGCAATTCGATGCGCGCCGTGTTGTGGAAGGGATCGCGCAGCGGGATGTCTTCCCAGCCAAGCCGCGGCGGGCCCATATCGACGGTAATTCGATCCGGTCCGAAAGCTTCGACGTCCAGATAGCCGGCCACCGTCTCGTATTGCAGATGACGGCGGCCGGTGCGCTCGAAATCGGTGAGCGCGACACAACGCATGCCGTTGCCGCAGGCGCCGGCTGCTGAGCCATCCGTATTGAAGATCTCGACCACCGCGTCGCATTCGACGGGGTCTGCATCGTAAAGCACCATCATCTGGTCGAAATGGGTTGCCTCATCCGAGCCGAGCGCGGCGGCATGATCGCCGGTGACCCGCAAATTACTGTTGCGTGCGTCGACGACGACGATCTCGTTGCCAAGACCATTCATTTTGCGGAATGTGAAGCTCGAGGCGGCGGTCATGGCGCCATATATGGCCAACGGGTGCACAAAAACAATCGGCTGCGACGGTATTCGGGCTGCCAAGGCCTACTAAGTCGCGGCTCGGAGCCTAACACTGGGAGGCAGGACATATGTCAGGCGCAACACGACATTTCGGAGAAGCTGCACCGGAGGCCGCAGGGCTGGCCGGCGATCGCCTGTCGGTCATTCGCGATGCGCTCCGGCGCGAGGTAGATGCCGGCCGGTTGCCGGGTGCCGTGCTGGCCGTCGCGCGGCGCGGCCGGCTTGGGCTGATCGAAACAGTTGGCGCTCGCGATCCGGCAAGTGGTGCCCCGCTGGCGACCAACAGCATTTTCTCGATCGCCTCGATGACCAAGCCGATGACGTCGGTCGCCATCCTGCAGCTCTTCGAGCGCGGCGAAATCCTGCTCGGTGACCCGGTCAGCGCCTACATCCCGGCCTTCGAGGAGTTGAGGCTCGGCACGACCGATGCAGATGGCCGGCTGAGAAAGGTCGCGGCCGGCCGCATCCCAACCATCCAGGATCTATTGCGCCATACGTCGGGCCTGACCTATCACAATCGGGGCGACACCGCGATCCATGCCGCCTATCCGGGCTCATCGACGAGTGCCGCGATGAGCCTCACCAAGGAGCAGGCGATCAACACACTTGCCTCCGTGCCGCTGCTGTTCGAGCCGGGTACGGCCTGGGAGTACGGCTTTTCGACCGATGTTCTGGGCTTCGTGGTCGAGGCGGTCAGCGGCCAGACGCTCGGCGACTACATGGCAGCGAACATCTGGCAGCCGCTCGGCATGACGGAGACGGCCTTCGACCTCACCGATCAGACGGCCGGGCGCCATGCCCTGCCCTTTGCCAGCGATCCGCTAACCGGTGGCGAACAGGCGGTCTACCACCAGCTCGATGGCACCAAACACTGGCACAGCGGCGGCGGTGGTGCCGTCTCGACAGCGCTCGACTATCTCGCGTTCTGTGAAGCCCTGCGCCGGGGCGGCAGCCTGGGCGGCGCACAGCTGCTCGGACCGCGCACCGTCCACCTGATGACCTGTGACCACCTGACAGCCGGCACGGTCAACCGGATCGCCGACACCATGGACCCGGCAGCCGAGGGCTACGGCTTCGGTCTCGGCGTCGCGGTCAGACGCGCCGACGGCGTCTCGGCCATGGCTGGTTCGGCCGGCGACTACTACTGGTCCGGCGTCTTCGGCACCTATTTCTGGATCGATCCCGCCCAGGAAATGAGCTGCGTGTTCATGGCAGCAGCCCCCGGCCAGATACGCCTCAGATTCCGGCAGCTTGCCCGGGCACTGGTCTATCAGGCGATTGGCGGTTGAACACACCGCAAGGCCGCGTAACGAACCTGTCCGTGAGCGCACGCGACCGGGCGCCCAGCACCGTGAGCACAGCCTCGATCGGGAGCGCATGCGACCCGGCCGAAAGGCCGCCTCCGCGGAGGCGTCCGAGCGCAGCGAGGGACAGCGCCGTGAGCGCAAACAAAACTAAAGCCTGGCGCATTTCAGGCGCCAAGCTTTAGCGCCGGGTGCTCATGTTTTCAGGCAGGAACGTTGCGATATCAGGCACCGCTATCAGGAGCAGCACCATGGCCACCATGATCAGGAACATCGGGATCGCGGCTCTCGCGATGTAGCCCATCTCATGCTGCGTCATGCCCTGCAGGACGAACAGGTTGAAGCCGACCGGCGGCGTAATCTGTGCCATTTCGACGACGACGACGATGAATATGCCGAACCAGATGATGTCGATGCCGGCCTGCCGGATCATCGGTTCGACCACCGCGATCGTCAGGACGACCGACGAGATGCCGTCGAGGAAGCAACCGATTACGATATAGAACAAGAGCAGCGCCATCAGGAGTTCGAAGCGCGAGAGCTCGAGCGAACCGATCCATTCGGCCAGCGCCCGCGGCAGCCCCGTAAAGCCCATGGCGAGTGATAAGAACGCGGCACCGGCGAGTATGAGTGCGACCATTGCCGATGTTCGGGTTGCCCCGAGCAGGCTATGTAGGAATGTGACCCGGTTGAGCGAACCTTGCAGCCAGGCAAGGATCAGCGCGCCGATCACGCCGAAGGCGGCTGCCTCCGTCGCCGTCGCAAAGCCCATGTACATCGAGGATATGACGAGCCCGATGAGACAGAGTACGGGCACCAGAAACTTCGAGTTCGAGAGTTTCTCGGCAAACGACATCGGCGGTTCACGGTCCGGGTTGAAATCGCCCGAGAGCCTTGCCATCACGCCTGCGTAGGCCATGAACATGCCGGCCAGCAAAAGCCCGGGCACGATGCCGGCCATGAACAGCTTGGTGATCGATTCGTTGATCGTCACGCCATAGACGATCAAGGTCAGCGACGGCGGGATCATCAACCCGAGCGTTGCAGCACCGGCCAGGGTTCCAATCACCATGTGCTCGGGATAATTGCGCCGACGCAGTTCCGGGATCGACATCTTGCCGACAGTGGAGAGCGTTGCAGCCGAGGACCCGGATACGGCCGCAAACACCGCGCACCCGACGATGTTGGTGTGAATGAGCCCGCCGGGCAGCGACGCCATCCAAGGCGACAGTCCGCGAAACATGTCCTCTGAAAGGCGCGTCCGGAACAGGATCTCGCCCATCCAGATGAAGAGCGGCAGCGCGGTGAGCGTCCACGACGATGATGTGCTCCAGATCGCCGTCATCATCGCGTCGCCGACCGGGCGCGTCGTGAACAGTTCCATGCCGACATAGGCGACGCCGAGCAGCGCCAGACCGACCCACACGCCGCTGCCAAGCAGCACAAACAAAACGAACAGGAAGATACCGGTGGCATAGAACTCGGTCATGGTTTCTATGCCTCCGCCTGACGGAGCTCAGAGGCGACGTTGTGCCGACCTCTCACAAGCAAGGAAATGAAATTGTCCAGAAAGCAGATAGCCAGCAAGATCGATCCGGCAGCCACCGGCAATTGCGGGATCCACAATGGTGTCATGTCCCGTTCCTGGCTGATGTCGTGCAGCACGATCGACCAGTGGACGAGCCGGCAGGCATAAAAGGCCAGCCAGCAGGTCAGCACGCTGCCGATGCCGAAGCACCAAAGCTCCGCCCAGAAGCGCCGCTCGCCAAGTGCATTGAGGAACAGTCCGACCCTGACGTGGCTGTCGCAATTAAGCGCATAAGGGAATGCCAGAAACGAAGCAGCGGCCATCAGGTAGCCGGCATAGGCGGTCGAGCCTGGAAATGAGATCCCGCTCCAGCGCGCCACCATTTGTGCAACGATGACGACCAGGATGAGCATCAGGCACAATGCAGCGGCCATTCCGGCACCTTCATATAGCCGGTCTAGGAACCTGCGCAGCATCGCCTGAATGATCCCTCTGTTGTCACAAATCCGGCCATCGCCGCTGGCAATGGCCGAACTCATTGGTGTCGCTTCCTGAACCGGCTCCCCGTACGCCAGCTCTGCTGATGGATTGCCGTCGGGCTATTGCGACTGGAAGGCCTCGATGATTGCCTGACCTTCTGTGCCGGCGGCGGAAAGCCATTCCTCGGTCATCTTCTCGCCGATCTCCTTGAGTTCGGCTCGCAGGCCATCGCCCGGCTCGGCGACCGTGATGCCGCCTTTGCGCAGACCGTCGACATAGAAGCTGGTCAGCTTCTTGGCCGTCGCCAGGCCGCTGGCAGCCGCTTTTTCACCGCAGCTCATGATTGCATCCTGCGTCGCGCGATCGAGTTTTTCGAAGGCCGCCTTGTTGGCGAACACCGTATTGCGCGGCAGCCAGGCCTGCACGTTGTAGAAGTGCGAGAGATGCTCCCAGACCTTGCGGTCATAGCCGGTCGCGCTCGAGGAGATGAACGCCTCGGCAACGCCGGTGGCAAGTGCCTGGGTCAGCTCGGCAGCTTCGATCTGGACCGGGACCATGCCGGCAAGTTCGGCAATCCGCGAGGTGGCCGCATTGTAGGCGCGAAACTTCAAGCCGTTGAGGTCGCCGACTTCTTCGACTGGCTTGCCGACATAAAGACCCTGGGGCGGCCAGGCCACGGCATAAATGTAGACCAGGTTCTGACGGGCAAGGGCTGCCTTGATCTTTGCGTTGGCCGCCTGCCAGAGCTTTTCAGAAGCATCGAACGATGTCGCGATGAACGGAACCGAATCGATGCCGAACAGCGGGTTTTCGTTTGCATGTGCCGACAGCAGCCGTTCCCCGATCGGGGCCTGACCGGTCTGCACGGCACGCTTGATCTCGCCGCCCTTGAACAGTGAACCGCCCGGATGCGTGACGATTTCAAGTTTGCCGCCGGTTGCATCCTTGACGCAGGCACCGAACTCGGCGCCGTTCTTCGAATGATAATTCGATGCGGCATATGCCATCGGCATATCCCATTTTTCCGCGAGCGCACCCGTAGCAGTCAATGTCAGGGTGGCAGCTGAAAGCAGCGCGAGGCAAGAGGTCTTCATATCGCTCCCCGAATGTATCTGTGTGACGATCTAGAAGCTATCAGAGATTGATTAACAGTTTAGCTCGGCGAAACTTACAATTTTGCGGATGCCAACAAATAGATTGCCGCGGCATTATGCGTAAATTGTTTCCAAGGGATTAAGCGAGAAATATGAATTCGAACTGCATTTTGTTGGACCCGCATCCAGGTCGCAGTTGCGCCGTGGCACGGCGATCACAAAACGTCTCAGACGGCTGTGGAAAGTACGGTCCGGTTCTGTGTGGTCATAACATGTATGATCGCCGGCGCAAGGAATACGGGCAGCATCGACAGCCCGACATAGAGCGCCAGTTCGGACCCGATCATATCGCCAATCAGTGCCAGGCTGAGCCCCACATTGCGCAACCCGCTTTGCACGCTGGCTGTCATCGCCTCATTCAGCCCGAAGCGGTACATCACGATAACAGTCAGGACCAGCATGCTGACACTCATTGTTACGACGAGGCCGAGATATGCCGCTACCTTCATCGGATGCTCGTAGAGCTCAACGGATACCGGCTGCATGATGCCCACGCCGAAAATCAGCAGCGCTACGATCGACGTCCAGCGGCTGAGTTCGATGACGGACTGCGAAACCACCTTTGGCACGTAGCGCAGGACGACGCTGAAGACCCACAATATGGCAAACGGAATGATAAGGAAAATAGCGGCCCGCATGATGTAGACGTCGAAATTCAGCGGGACATGCGCATCGTTCAAGAGGCCGAGAAACACGTAGAGCGATACCGGCATCGTGAACGTCGATAGTACCATGGTCTGTAGTGCGCGCCTGTATTCGAGGCTGAGCAGGCCGGCCAGCATGGGAGAGGCGAACAGGGAGCCTGCGCACGCCGTAACAATCATCAGCGATACAATGTTGACGGGCAGCTCGGCCAGAATGCCGATTGCGAGCACGATTGCCGGCAGTGCGGCCTGCTGCCAGGCGACCATCAGCCACGTCTTCTTTTCGAGTGTCACCAAGTCCCTGAAGGAATGATTGGCGAACGAAAAGAGCGAACAGCAGATTACGACAAACAGCGCTTGCATCGCGTAAGGCGCAAGTTGCACCGAGAGCTGTGGTGAAAACAGTGCGACCAGCACGCCGCCGGCAAGAATGTATACGCCAACTGCGTCTTTAACTGAGCCGCCCACTGATTGCCCCCGTACTCACGAATTAGATGTGGCTGGTGATGTGCGACCCCGAAGATGCAACGAAAGTCCTAAACAAGTGCTATTGGCGGCCAGAAAATTGAAATCCCCAACCATTTCTTAGAACAAATCCCGTTAGGTTCAGCGCCAGTATGACAACCAAAAGCAGCAACGATATGAGCGCACTGTCCCTCGATACCAAGAATCTTCATGCCCTGAGTGATGCCAGCATCGCCCAGAACAAGCAGGAGCTGGTACATCTCATGGCCGGCGCGGACGTCGGCCTCGCCCTGTTCGATGCAGACCTTCGCCTGCTGGTCTGCAACCAGCTCTACTGCACATTGTGCGGTTACGAAAAGTCGGACGTGACGCCGGGTGTCGAACTGACCGAGCTGATCCGCAAGTCGCTCAAACGCCAGCGTGCCTCGGACGACAAAATCTCCAGTCTCGTCGAGACGTCGATAAATCGACTCAAGCGCGGCGAGTCGTATTCGTTCAATTTCCAGGCCCCGAATTCGCGTCAGTTGCTGGTCGGCCGCCGCAGGCTACCGAGTGGCTCGGTTGTTGAAACCGTCCGCGAAATGGCGAAGAACGTGGCTTCCACCGGCACGGATCTCAACGCTCAGTTTTCCCAGATCGCCGATGCTGCGCGCGCACGGATGATGCACGCTCTCGACGTCATGGCGGATGGTTTCGCCCTGTTCGATTCCCAGGACCGCCTTGTCGTATACAATCGTCAGTACCTCGATCTGTGTCCACATTCAGCGGATCTGATCGTGCCCGGTGCCCATTATTCCGAGATCCTCCGCCAGGCGATCCGGCGCGGCACCTACAAGCTCAACGGCATGGACGAGGAAACCTATTTCCAGCATCGTCTGGCCCGCCACCTCGACCCGACCGAACCGTTCGAATTGCAGCTGTGCGACGATCGCTGGGTTCTGATCAACGAGCGGCAGACGGCTGACGGCGGCATCGTCAAGATCCGCTCAGACATCACCGAGATGAAGCAGCGCGAGTTCGACATTCTGCGCGTCTCCAAGCAGCTGCACAGTCGGAACGTGCACTTCGACAGCGCCTTGAACAACATGATCCAGGGGCTCTGCATGTTCGACAGTGAGCAGAAGCTGATCGTGTGCAATCGCCGCTATCTCGAATTGTACGGGTTCTCGCCGGAAGTTGTTAAACCGGGTGTAACACTGCGCGAGATCATGAATTACTCGATCAGCCTCGGCAACTACAGCGAGGAAGAATCCCGCCGAGCCTTGTCCGAGCGGCGTGATCCGACCTCGCTGTCGCAGCGCGCCACGATCAAGCAGCGCCTGCGTGACGGCCGCATCATCGCCGTCATGAACGAGCCGATGGCCGACGGCGGCACGATCGCAACCTACCAGGACATCACCGACATCGAGCGCAGCGCCGACCAGATGAAGGCCTACCTGCAGAAGCTGGAGCAATCGAACCGCGAACTGCAGGAATTCGCCTATGTCGCATCGCACGACCTGCAGGAGCCGCTGCGCAAGATCGAGGCGTTTGGTGACCGTTTGGCAAAACGCTACGGTGAAACGCTGCCTGAAGACGGTCAGATGTTCATTGACCGCATGCAAAACGCGGCAACGCGCATGCGCCGTCTAATCAATGATCTGCTGTCCTATTCGCGTGTCGCAACCAAGGCAAATCCGTTCGCGCCGGTTAGCTTGAACGAGATTCTGGACGGCGTGATGTCCGATCTGCAGGTCCGCATTGACGAGACCGACGCGAAGATCGAAAGCGATGACCTGCCGCAGATCGATGCCGATCCGACCCAGATGCGCATGCTTATGCAGAACCTGATAGCCAATGCCCTGAAATTCACGAAACCGGACGTCAAGCCGGTTATTCGCGTCGGCGCATCGGTACGTGACAACGGCATGGTCCGCCTCACCTTTGCCGACAACGGCATCGGCTTCGACAACGTCTATAAAGACCAGATGTTCAAGATCTTCCAGCGTCTGCACGGTCGCCTGGAATACGAAGGAACAGGCGTCGGCCTCGCCACCGTGCGCAAGATCATCGAGCGCCACGGCGGCACCATCGATGCCGACGGCAAGCCGGACGAAGGTGCAACCTTCATCGTCGACCTGCCGCTCGAGCAACTGAAGCAGGAAGAATTGGACGGCGAGAGCCAGGCGGCCTGAGGCCTTCAACGCGCGGTTTCAATTTCTTAACCGCTTCGAGCGGTACCCTTTGGCTGAAAAGAGGTTCTCAAGACAACAGGAATATTCTCCGGTTGATTTTGAACGGATTGCGTCCTTCTGGCCGTCCGTAGCTGCATCAAAAGACCGGAGAATCCATGAGGGACCACCATCCATCGATCACCAAGAGCGACGTCAGGATTTTGCTCTTGGAAGGTATCAGCGACACTGCGGCCGAAGCGTTTTCGACCGAGGGTTACCAGAACATTGAGCGTGTCGCATCGGCCGTCGATCGGTCGGTATTGATCGAAAAGCTCAAGGACGTGACAGTTCTCGGCATCCGTTCGCGAACACAATTGACGCGCGATGTGCTCGAAGCCGCTACCAGCGTGGCCGTAGTCGGCTGCTTTTCGGTCGGCACCAATCAGGTTGACCTCGGCGCTGCTGAAAAGCGCGGCATTCCGGTCTTCAACGCCCCGTTCTCCAACACTCGCTCGGTTGCAGAACTGACGATCGGCGAGATCATCATGCTTTTTCGCCGAACGTTTTCACGATCGGCTGCAGCACACGCGGGCGCGTGGCACAAATCGGCATCCGGTAGCTGGGAAGTGCGCGGCAAGACGCTGGGCATCGTCGGTTACGGCAACATCGGCACGCAGCTTGCTCACCTCGCCGAGGCGCTGGGCATGCGCGTGATTTACTACGACCTGGTCGACAAATTGCGCCATGGCAACGCCGAGCCGGCTCCAAGCTTGCACGCGCTGCTCGCCGAATCCGACGTCGTCTCACTGCATGTCCCCGACACGCCTGCAACACGAAACATGATCGGTGCGGCTGAGATTGCGGCCATGAAGCCAGGCGCCTTTCTCATCAACAACGCTCGCGGCCTGGTCGTCGATCTTGACGCGCTCTCCTCAGCGTTGGCATCACGCAAGCTCGGCGGCGCAGCCATCGACGTGTTCCCGAGCGAGCCGTCTTCCAACAACGAGGCTTTTGTCTCATCACTACAGCAACTCGACAACGTCATCCTGACCCCGCACGTCGGCGGTTCGACCATCGAGGCGCAGGAGCGGATCGGCGCCGAAGTCGCACGCAAGCTTGCAAGCTACGTGGATTTCGGCGACACGATCGGGGCCGTGAATTTTCCCGAGATCATGCTGACGTCGCGGCCAACCGGCACGCGCTTCCTGCAGGTCCACAAGAACATCCCCGGCGAACTCGTCCGCCTCAATGAGATATTTGCAGCCCACCGCATCAACATCGTCTCGCAGCGCTGCGAAACCCGCGGTGACATCGGCTACGTCGCACTCGACATCGAGGGTACGATCTGGAACGCGGAAGCCGTCCTTGCCGACATTCACAGACTGGAAGGCACGATCCGCGCGCGCCTCCTGGACGGCACCCGAAGTTTGGGCTTTTGCAGCTAGTGTTTCGGGTCTGGTTCCCAAGCTCTCCGCCGGAATCCTATTAGAGCGCCGGTCTATTGCGGGGTTTTGGGCGCCGGCTTGACCAGTAGCGCAATCGGTATCGCCACGATCGACACGAGCGTGAACAGTCCGAATGCGTTGAGGTAGGCAATCATCGCCGATTGGCGCGAGACCTCGCGCGATATCGACGCCAGGCCGGCAAGTGTTGACGTGTTCCAGCCGGTGCCCGCCCACTGTGAGACCAGGCCTTGGCTGAACGGATTCACGAACTCGGTCATGCGCGCATAGTTGACACCTGTCGAGCGGATCACTTCGGCAACGCAGATTGAGATGAACAGGCTCGAGCCGACATTGCGCAACAGATGGAACACGCCGAGCACTTCCGGGCGCACGTCGGGGTCGAGATCAGAGAACGCAAGTACGCTCAGCGGCACGAACACCATGCCGATGCACAACCCCTGCAGGATACCGTTGAGCGCCATCTCGAGCGGCGTCACGTCGAGGTTGAACTGCATCATCCAATAACCGGCAACCGCCAGCAAAAAGAAGCCCGAGCCCATGCTGACGCGCGCATCGACATACTTTGTGTACATCGCCAGGAAAAAGCCGATCAGGCCGCCGATCCCGCGGCTACCAACCAGCAGGCCGATCAGCGCATCCGGGTAGTCGAAGTGCTGGCGCAATAGCGTCGGCAGGATCACCATCGGCGTAAAGCTCAGCATGCCAAAAATCAAAACCAGTATGAAGCCGAGTGCCAGATTCCGGTTCTTCAGAAGGCGCAAGTTGAGGAACGGCCTTTCAGCCGTCAGGCTGTGCGACAAGAAGATGTAGAACGACAGCGCACCGACCAGGGCGGCAATCGTGATCTCGGTCGATTCGAACCAATCGAGCCGGTGCCCACGGGCGAGCACGTACTGCAGGCCCGAAACCGCGATCGAGAGTGACAGAAACCCGGCCCAGTCGAACCGGATCGCCTTCGTCGGTCCGTCCTTGGGCAGCGCGTAGAGCAAGCCGATCAAGCCGCTGCCGGCGACCGGCAGCAGCATGAGAAATGCCCATCGCCAGCCGTATGCCTCGGCGATGAAACCGGCCATCGTCGGACCGATGATCGGGCCCAGGATGACACCCATGCCGTTAATCCCCATGACCATCTGGTGGCGTTCTTTCGGCCAGTTTTCGAGCAGCAGGGTTTGGGTCAGCGGCACGGTCGGCGCCCCGATCGCGCCTTGCACAATGCGCCAGAAGACCAGCGCCTCCAGCGATTGCGCGAGCCCGCACATCAGCGTTGCGAACACGAAGCCGCCGACACAGCTGCACATCACGCCCTTGCGGCCGAAGCGCGCGACCAGCCAGCCGGTCATCGGGGTCGCCACCGCAATCGCCAGGATATTGAAGGTCACGATCCATGAGACCTCGTCGGATGTTGCCGACAAGGCTCCCTGGATTTGCGGCAGGATGGCTGACACCACGAGGATCGTGGTGAAATAAAGTGTCAGTGTCAGCATGCAGAAGACGAGGATGGTGATCCGTCTGAGCAGCGACAGCGTTTGCGGCGATGATTGGCTTGTCATGGTTCGAGTGAGCCGGGCGCGTCCGCCATGCTCGCATCGATATTGGCGTTTGCCTAGGATTTCAGCCCGCGGCGCGGATTATATCCTGAGGGCGAACGATTGAGGCACAACCAGCCGGCCTGCATCCTGCCGGGGCGCGGCGCATTTGCCGGTGCCCAAGTGGTCATGGCTTCGGCCGAAGGTGCGGCAAAAACCGGGCGCGCCGGCGACATCTGCCTCGATACTGACGCCGGGGCGAACGGCATGTTGCATTGCCGGTTTGGATGACTTAAGTACTCGGTTCGCGCTGCAAATTGCGCCGCATCGCGAGATTGTCGTGCACGCACGAATCAAAGATTAGCCGCCGTTTATGCGGCAAGATCTCCCGGAGACGTGGCCGAGTGGCTGAAGGCGCTCCCCTGCTAAGGGAGTATACCTTAACGGGTATCGAGGGTTCGAATCCCTCCGTCTCCGCCATTGCGGGCCAGATTTCTTTTTTAGATTAACGTGCTATCGATTTTTCATCGTCCTTGGCCCCTACTTTGGCCCCAACAGCGCCTTCGGTCGCGCGCGGCCTGCTGCGGACGCCGATGAACTATTCGTTCCGCCAGAATCTAATAAGGATGCTGTCTCCAGGTGACCGCAATTCTTACCATCGTCATGAAAGTTGGCTTCATCAATTAGAGGACTGCTAATTTGCCTGCGGTTTGAGGGTAGGCCACGTCGGCTCTGTTCTGCCTGAATGTTGTGACACCTAGCTGACAGACGGTTCGTCACCAGCGAGGATACCATGAAGGCTCAGGATTTTCAGGCACTTGTCGGGCAGTTGGGGGATCTCAGCCAAGTCCAGCGCGAGGCGCTGGTCGAGGCGCTGACGGCGACGGGCTCGGACGAGGAGGTCGTCGCTCTGATCGAGACGCGGTTCGCCGCGGCGCCGGCCTGCGGCCATTGCGGTGCGAGTGACTTCAAGCCATGGGGCTCGGCCTCCGGTCTCAAGCGCTACATGTGCAAGGCGTGCGAGCGCACCTTCAACGCGCTGACGGGCACGCCGCTGGCAGGGCTCAGGCTGCGCGAGAAGTGGCTCGACTATGCCCGCGCACTCGTCGACGGTGTCAGCCTACGCAAGGCGGCAGCGCGCACCGACATTCATCTGGAGACATCGTTCCGCTGGCGTCATCGTTTCCTCGCGGCGGCCAAGGACAAGAAGGCTGGCGCCGTAACCGGCATCGTCGAGGCGGACGAGACATTCATTCTCAAGTCGGCCAAGGGCTCGCGCAAATTGGTCGGCCGAGCGCCCAGGAAACGTGGCGGCAAGGCCAAGAAACCGGGACTTTCCACAGACGAGCACGATGCCATTCTGATCGTCCGCGATCGCCATGGCGAGACCACCGATGCGATCCTCACCGACCTCAGCGCTGAGGCGATCGGCGCGCACTTGAAGCCCGTCGTCGCTAAAGACGCCGTGCTCATCACCGACGGCAACAAGTCTTACGAGGCGTTCGCGGCCGAGACCGGCATCACCCAGATGGCGCTTGTTGCTGCGCAAGGTGAGCGGACCATTGGCTGCTATCACACCCAGAACGTCAGCGCCTACCAGAGCCGCTTTAAGGGCTGGATGGCGCGCTTCAAGGGCGTCGCTTCGAAATATCTGCCGAGTTATCTCGGCTGGCGCCGCATGATTGAGCGGGACGGCGATCGACTTACGCCCCGCCACTGCCTGGCTGGAGCCATGAGTTAGCGGGGAAATCTACATTGGAGCCGAACAGAGCCACACCATCAGCCAGCCCAATAAGTGGCGGTCCGGCACCTGGCTTGCCGTATGCACGATCCAGGATCTCCTTGCATGCCATGAGCTGAGTCGTGTCGTTGTCGGCATTGTTCATGAGCCATGTGAGTTTCTCAATTGCCCCAGTGCCATGCTGCTGCGCGATTGACCTGATTTCGGCCGTTGCCTTATTCGGTGTTCCTGCCTTCCGGCCACCTGTCTTACGCCCCCGCGCCATGATCTAGTTCCTTCCATTTTAGAAGAATGCTCCGCCCACGCCTCGCATCTTTTCATGCAAGCAGCACCTGCTGTCTTGAGAGAGAATCATGTTCGCGCGCCATTGTCAGCCTTGGCGGGTCCGATTGGTACGATTTCAACGATTTGAACGATTTGCCTGTCGCTGGGCCGAACCCTGGCATACGATGCAAGGTCAACGTTTCGCTGCGGCGCGGTAAGTCGGCAGCTATCTGGGGACAGAGCGGACACACTGGCAGAATTGCCCGATCGACGTGATTGAACCGAAGCCGCCCTGAGCAGGTGCAGCACCGGATGCCAGCCTGTGGCTGCCCTTGCAAAGAACCGGTCATCGGCAGGCGCCGGCCTTGATCCCCGAAGTGCAAAATCGCCACGCACCGCGGTTGACCAGCCACACGGGCATTATGATCATTTTGCGGACATTGAAAGTCTCTGAGGTTCTGCTTTCCAGACTATCAGTTAGTCAATGTGCAGGCGTGCGGCATTTCTTTGCCAAGACACTCTTACGTCTTGGCCTTCCGACAATCCGACATATTCTGAGCCCGACATCGCGCGCACGTTGATCTCCGGACCACTCGAATAAGACACGATGTGAGACGTAGTGAGTCCGAGATAGACTTTTTCGCGATAAGTTACCGGCAAAACCTCGTAGCCATTTGACGCTTTAGAATCCGGCGCAACGAGCTGTAAGAGTTCCGAGCGGATTGAGAAAGAGACTGATTGCCCGGCGCGAACTTTGCTACCCCGAATCGGAACGACAACTGTATTGGGCCCAATTTCAAGCGTGGCGGAATCGCCATCGAAATCTTTCACCGTGCCGTCCAGGATATTGTTCTCGCCAACGAAATCCGCCGTGAAGCGTTTGCGCGGCGCTTCGTATATCTCATCCGGAGTTCCGTTTTCCACCAGCAGACCATCGGCGATCAGAGCGATGCGATCGGCAACCGTCATCGCTTCCTCCTGATTGTGCGTGACGTGGATGAACGTGATGCCGACCTTTTCCTGCAAATGCTTCAGCTCCAGGCACATGTCCTTACGCAGCTTCGCATCCAGCGCCGCCAGCGGTTCATCGAGCAGCAGAATATCGCGATCAAGCGCAAGCGATCGGGCGAGTTGAACGCGCTGTTGCTGGCCGCCGGACAGTTCGTGCGGTTTACGCGCACCGTAGCCCTGCAGACCGACCATATCGAGCATCGCCTCGACTTTCTCTTCGATCTCCGCCTTCGGCAATTTCTGCAGTTTGAGGCCATAGCCGACGTTGCCCGCAACGCTCATGTGTGGAAACAGCGCGTAACTCTGAAATACCATTGAGGTTGGCCGCTTGTCTGGCGGCAGATCCGAGACATCATTGCCGTGCAGGAGCACGCGGCCCTCGGTTGGCCGGTTGAAGCCGCCGATCGTGCGCAACAATGTCGTCTTGCCGCCACCGCTTGGCCCCAACAGTACGAAGTATTCACCAGCCGCGATCTTGAGGTCGACACCGCGCAGCGCACCGACGGTGCCGTAGTATTTGGTGAGGCCGACAACCTCCACAGCTGGGACCTGGGCAGTGTTCATGATCCGACAGGCTCCGCTTTGGCCCGCGCGACTTGGCTGAGCCGTTCCGACTGAACAAGAGTGAAGACGATAATGCTGCCGATGACGGCGATCGCGATAAAGCTGACGAAACTGCTCATGGCATAGGACTGTTCAGACATGCCTTCGTTGAGCATTTGCGACACCAGCACGGTGGTAAACGTGTCGAAACCGCCTTTGAGCAGACTTGTGCGCGTGTACTCGTTGAAGCAAAGAATCATCGAAAATGCGCATGCACTAAACACGCCGGCGCGAATCTGCGGGAACTCGACATCCCAGAATGCTTGCCAGCCAGTGGCGCCGCACGCGCGCGCAGCCTCGGTTTGCTCGCTACGGTAACGGCCCATCGTGATCAGCACGACAATGAAGGCGTAGGGCAGAACGTAGATTATCAGGCCGATCCAGGCTGTCATGAAACCCAGCTCGAACCAGCCATAGAACCACTCGTTACCGAGCGCATCGCTCAAGGCTTCGAAGCTTATGTTGAGGTTCTTGAAGTAAACGAGGAGTGCCGAGCCCATGATATCGGCGGCAACGAACAGTGGAGAGAGCAGCAAAAATACGGTTGCCACCTTGAAGCGCGTCGCCTTGTAGAATTTCGCCGACAGGATCGCCATAGGAACAACGACAACCGTCGTTGCGAGCGCGAGCGATAATGTCCAGCTAAGTGCATCGAGCATCAGCTTGTCACTGAAGATGACCTTGTACCAGTCAAGCGTGAAGACATACTCGGCTGCCCCAAAGCCGTTCTCGTTGAACGAGATGTACATCACGTAAAATACTGGGCTCATCAGTGTTGCGACGATCAAGAGCAGGTAGGCCCATTTCGCGCGATAGAGCCAGACGCTGCCATATTCATCCTGCACCACGCACCTCAGCTCACCGGATCCAGGATGCGGGTCAGGTCGAATAACCGGTGACCGATATAGAGGAGCGCCATCAAGGTCGCCATCATGATTGCGCTCACCGCCATCGCTAGCGGGAAGTCCAGGGCCGTGATCGCCTGTGTCGCAATCAGGCCGGCATTAACGGCGCCCGGGCCGCCGAGAATGTTCGGCAACAGTGCAACACCGATGCCGTTCACAAAAATGAATACGCTGCCGGCAAAGATGCCCGGCGCTGCGAGCGGCAGAATGACATCGGTGAACGTCCGCCGCCAGCTGCCGCCGAGGTCCTCGCAAATCTCGAACACGTACTTCGGAACGGCTTCCATGGCGAGGAATCCGGCAAAAACGACGAAGGGCAGGAAGGAGAGAACTTCGCCGATGATGACGCCGGTTGGCGTGTACAGGATCGACGTGATTGGTTCGCTTATGACGCCCAGTTCCATCAGCACGCTGTTGACCAGACCGTTGCGTTGCAGAACCGGCCGCAGTGCAAAGATACGGATCACCTCGGAGACCATAAACGGGAGGATGAACAGTAGGATGACACGATGCTGCGCAACCTGCGGCACGCGCCGGCGTACGAACACCGCAATCGGGAACCCGAGCACGAGACAGATCAGCACCGATATCAGCGAGTGAAACATCGAGGCGAGGAAGTTCCACAGTCGCGCCGACGTAAAGAAATTATTGTAGGAAAACAATGTAAAACCCGGTTCCATCCAGAACTGAGTCCGCTCGAACACACTCCATACCGCCGTCAATGCAACGGGCAACGCGAAGAACGCGATCATGAATATGATGGGCAGATAGAACACCCACTTCTGCAGCCCGTGCTCGCTAAACGCACGCGCCCAGAATCCGGGCCGGGCCGACGATTGTCGGCCCGCTGCTACATTCTGTGAATTCATCGAAACACCGTCGACCTATGCCGCCTGCACGCGCGCCCACCAATCCTGATAATCGCGGATGTATTTCGGGAACACGTTCTGCCAAGAGTTGCCTTTAATTGCGTAACGCGCCTGTTTGTTGGCGAGGCGCTGCTTGACCAGATTACGGGTTGCCTCGTTGAAGTCGTTCGGGTTGGCATCGAGGTATTCATTCACACCCAGCATTTGCGGCGCAAAGCCGAAAGTCGCCAGCGTACGCGCGCCGAACCACGGCGATAGATAGACATTCATCAACTTGTAGAACGCATCCTCCTGTCCGCGCTTTTTGCCGCCGGCGGTGAGCATGAAGACGTTGTTCCAGGTCTGGTGCCCTTCCTTCATTGTACCGTAGCGAATGTCCTGCTTGCTCTTTTTGCCCGCAACGATCTGGACCGGTTCCCAGCACGAGGAGACCAGTACTTCTTCGGACGCCAGCAGACTGACGCCGTTCTGGAAGCCATCCCAGAAGGTGCGGAACTGACCTTTCTTCTTCATGTCGATTAGGAACTGACAGACACCTTTCACCTCGGCCGGCGTCATGTCGGACGGGTCCTTGATGTCCTGCTTGCCCGATTCCTTGAGGTAGATGGCTGTGTTCGTCAGCGTCGGCCCGAAGTCGTTCTGCATCGCGGCGCGGCCTTTGAACTGGCTGTCGAACAACGCTTCCCAGCTGCTCAGGTCTGCGCCGATCTTCGAATAGTTGTAAGCAAGCGAGTCGGCGTTCGAGATGTAGGGGACCGCAACTACGTTGCCCTTGTGGCGGATGGTGTGCGCTGCCGCGCCGCCTTCGTTATAGACAGGCAGGATGTTCTTCCAGTTGGAAATCTTGCCCGTATCAATCGGCACGACGACCATCTGGGATGCCAGCGCGTCTTCCATGCCTCCGCCGTTATCGCTCATTGCATCGTAGAGCTTGTTGCCATCACCGACGACCATCTTCTGGATCGCCTCATCGGCGCGGGCGCTCTTGGCATTGTAGGCAATCTCGATGCCGGCCTGTTTTGACATCGCGCTCCAGTCCTTGGCGCCGACCTTGGCGATCCCGATCGTCCAGAGTTTCAAGGGACCAGCTGCGAGTGCCGGGAAAGGCAGCCCGGCGGTGGCGGCGCCGGCGGCCCCGATCCCGACTGCTGCCAGCAGCTGGCGACGTGTGAATTCGGCTTGATCCATGAGTTCCTCCCGGATTTGATGGCGATTTCTTCGGGGCAACGGCGTCGCGTGAGATTTCGTACCTCGCAAGCGCACTTTCATCGGAACCCCTATTTGGGTCGACAACAGAATGCTAGTTCATATGCTGCAGAATTGCGAGTTTGATGATCGATCCCGCATGCCTCTTGTGGTGGGCACGCGGAAGTTCGCAAAACTCGCGCGAGGACAGGCTGAACGATAAACACGAGACGGGCAACTTCCGTCAAAGGTGCAGTCGATGGAAAAGCCAGACTATGGATCGAGTGGCTGGGTCGGGATCGGCACGCCGCAAGCTAATCCCACGGTCGAAATGGAGATGCGCCGTCTCTTGCCGGCGGATGTCGAGCCGCTGACGACGCGGCTCGTCAGTTTGTCGGACTCTTCGGATGAACGTTTGGTCGACTATATCGAGAGGCTGCCGGATTATCTTCGCACGTTTGATACGTTGCCAGTGCAGGCCTTTGGCTTTGCCTGCACTGGCTCGACGTATCTTGTTGGAAGGAGCCGTGAGGCGGAGATCGTTCGGGACGCCGAAAAGACTTTCGGTTATCCGGTCATCACCGCGGCGGAAGCGGTTCGACGTGTGCTCATGTCGTCGGGTGCGAAACGCATTGCACTTTTTGCACCCTATCCAAAAAACCTCGTCGATGCCGCCGCCGATCACTGGGAGGACATCGGTTTTCGTGTGGTGGCAGTGCGGCGGCTCGACCTTGGTTCGATGGACACGCGGCTGATCTACCGACTTGGCAGTTCGGACGTGTTGCGCGAATTGGCCGACTTTGATGTCGGGGCAGCGGATTGCGTTCTGGTTAGCGGCACAGGTGTGCCGACGCTGAATGCCCTGGGGCCTGCCGAGGAACGGTTCGGGCGTCCGGTACTCAGCTCGAACGTTTGCCTCGCACGCGTCCTGGCGAATGTTGTGTCGGTATTAGTACCCGAGTAGCGACCGTCCAGCCGCGCGTCCCTCGCTAACGGCACTCAGGAGATCGCGCGGCAACAATGCGTCGCCGATCCGGATCAGGGTAATCCCTGCACGCGTCAAGCCATCCATCAGGCCGAGCCGGGGCTGCCGCGGCGAAGCATGTGTCAGGGCAACTACGCAATCTATGGTATGACGTGTGCCGGTGGAGCGGTCGAAAAATCCGAGCGATCCGGTAACCAGTTCGTCCTCGTTGGGATCGGCGTCGCAACTCAGACGCACCGTAATGTTGCCGTTTGCCAACCTTTCGAGCAGGCCCTGTCGCACGACGAGGGGCGCACCGGCGGCAGGTTCCGTTGCCCAACTGAGAACCGTGACGTGATCGAACCTGGTGGCCAGATATTCGGCGGCGCGATAGCACCAGATGCTGTCTTCGCGGTCGATCAAGACGAGATGACCGCCGAGGTGCGCCGGGTGGCGAAACGCGTTGCGCAGGCAATCGCCGAGGCTCGGCGCGATACTGTCATCGAGCCAATCGTCCGCGGTCTCGCGCGGCCACTGCGCTTCGGCCCCGGTCGCAAGCACGACATTGTCGGGTGCCAGGGCGACGATGTCTTCGACTTGCGCGTCGACGCCAAACTCAAAATGTGCGCCTGCCTTCTTCGCTGCTGTGGCGTCGAAATCGTAGACGCCCTGCAAACCATCCCCGCCCGGCAGGCAGGCCGCCAGCGCGGCTCTGCCGCCGAGCTCCCGGCCGCGATGCAGGACAATCGTGTCGTGACCGGCGACGGCTGCAGAGGCGGCTGCCGCCACGCCTGCAACGCCGCCACCAACGATCACGACGCGACGGCGATCCGACGCGGATAGGACTGTGGGTACCGGCGAGGCCTCGTACGGACTGCCGACATCAGGATTGGTGTCGCAGACGAGTGCTTGCGATCTGCCAATTGCGCCCCAGCACGTGTTGCACGAAACGCAGGTGCGAATGGCGTAGCCGCGGCCGGACAGCGCCTTTCGTGGCCAGTCGGGATCGGCGATCAGCGCGCGACCAAGGCCGACGAGATCGGCCTGACCGGCGGCAAGCACCGCCTCAGCCTCATTGGGATCGACGATGCGCCCGAGCGCCATGACCGGAACGCCATTTGCCGACGCGCGCAGCCGCGCGATCTTTTCGACGTATGGCGCCCGCGGCATGTGCGCATCAGGCACGTGCCAGTGCAGCGCATGGTTCTGTGCACCCCAGGCGAAGGAAACGATGTCGACCGTCTCCGGCGTTGCCAGCGATTGCAGGATGGGCACTGCATCATCGAGACCGATTCCATCCTTATCGCCATCCTCGGCGGGCAGTTTCAGGGCAATCAGAAATCCTGGGCCGCAGGCACTGCGGACCGCGTCGACCGTCTCGCGCAAAAAGGTCATGCGCGCGTCCAGGTCGCCACCGAAGCGGTCGGCGCGATGATTGGCGTGCGCCGACAGAAACTGATGAAACAGATGACCATGACCGGCCGAGATCTCGACGCCGTCGAAGCCGGCGCGCTCGAGGCGATGGGCGGCGCCCGCAAAGTCGTCGATCATCTGCTCGACTTCGGTGGTTGACAGGGCACGCGGGACGACGCCGGCGAGATCATCCGGCAGTGCGCTCGGTGCAACCGGACGGCGCTCGGCATTGCGGTCGTAGTTGCCGCGCCCACGCTCCTGAAGCTGGGCGAGGATCCGGCAGTCATGCACGAGGACTGCACCGGCAAGCCTCGCAAGGTCCTCGATGCCGGCCTCGGAGTGCGCGTTGAGGTAGTGAGACCGTCCGGCCTGCATGGGCAACGCGTTGACGGCCTCCGTGATGATCATCGCGGCACCGCCGCGGGCGCGATTGGCGTGGTAGGCGAGCAATCGTTCCGTCGCGCGTTCGTTTTCGGCAAACCGCGTGAGGATCGCCGCATGGATGATGCGGTTCTTCAGTTGAAGCCGACCACTGCGAAACGGTGCCGAGAGATGAGAGAAGTCAGCCATATCGGATACTCGGAAGTCTGGTCTCTCGTACATGGCACATGCGGTCGGTCGCTGGTCCGGTATTCGGTATTCGCGATGGGGGCAGCCGCATTTGCCTCGCAAATCTCGCAAGCATGTGATGATGGCCGCGATGAATCTTACATCTTGTCATGGCGGACGCTAGTCTCGCGGCAACGGACGGCAATCCAACGCCGCCGGAACGGCACTGTTGCCAATAGGGAGATTCGACATGTTTCGATTTACCAATGTGCTCGGCGGGCTACTGATCACCGTCTCGCTCACAGGTGTTGCCGTCGCCGACACCTATCCCAGCAAGACGATCACCATGATTTGCCCCTATTCGGCAGGCGGCGGTGGTGATACGGCAACGCGCATTGTCGCCAAGCTCGCCGGCGACATCATGGGTGTGCAGATCAATGTCGAGAACAAGACTGGCGGCGGTGCCACGATCGGCATCGGTGCAACGGCAAAGGCGAAGCCCGATGGCTATACGTTGGGCTTCATCTCGACCAGCCCGATCACCATCCGGCCGCATATGATGAATGCGCCCTATCATCCGCTCAAGGACCTCAGTTACGTCGGCCAGATCGTGTCGAGCAACCAGCCGCTCATCGTGCGCGCCGACAGCGAGTGGAAGACACTCAAGGACGTGATCGAATTCGCGCGTGCCAATCCTGGCAAGCTGCGCTGGTCGACATCGGTGCAACGGGGTGGGCCGCACGTTGCGGTCGAGGCGATGTTCAAGAAGGAAGGCGTCAAGGCGACATTCGTGCCGTTCAAGGGCGGCTCCAAGGTGCTGGCAGCACTGCTCGGCGAGACGATCGACCTGGCGATGATCTCAGAGGGCAACAAGGCAACGCTCGATGGCCAGACGCGTATTCTCGCCGAGGGCACGCCATCGAAGAACCCGGTCAACCCGAAGGCTCCGACGCTGACCGAGGCCGGTTATCCGATTGCGCCGGCGATCTTCTTTGGCTTTGCCGGCCCCGCCAACCTGCCCGCAGACGTGCTCAAGAAGTGGGACGAGGTGCTGCCCAAGGTGCTGGCCAGCCCCGAGTTTCGCAAGCTTGCCGATCAACGCAAATGGGCGGTCAAGCATGCAGGTAGCGCAGAGTTCACCAAGACCGTTGCGTCGGACTATGCGGCCGCGAAGCAGGCGATCGCCGATATCGGTATGAAATAGCGTCTAGACCGAACAAGGCTTGCCGCATCCGATGTGCCATCGGGTGCGGACGTTGGATGCAAGATAGCGCCGCCCTAGCCATCGCAGGAAGATTGAAACGTGATGAACGATGCACTAGCGCGTCGTGAGGTCTGGCTCCTGCTCGCGCTGCTTGCGGCCAGTGCGGTCTTCTATTTCTTCGTCATACCGAAGGGCATTGCCGATCCCGACGGCTTTGGCATAGGGCAAGGCCTGCCGCCGAGCTTCACGGCGCGGGTCGCCGTCATTCTGATCGCTATAGTCATGAGCGTGCGTCTTATACAATTGCTCGTCAATCCCGCAGCGGCTGATGTCGAACAGTCTGATCCGGGCACGGCTGCGCTATCGACCGAGAGCGGATCGGGGCTGCGCAATATCGTCGGCATCGCTTGCGCACTGATCTTCGCTTTCGTCCTGGTGCCGGCGATCGGCTATTACTTTGCCAGTATCGTCATGATCGCCGCCCTGATGTGGGTGATGGGCGAAACACGCTGGCACTACATCGTCGGCCAGCCTGTTGCGGTCATCGGCTTGATATGGCTGCTGTTCGACCGGGTCTTTTCGATCAAGCTGCCTGTCGGCTGGCTGTTCGGCGGGTGACCCGATGGATCTGATCCTCCAAGGTGTCGGTCTCGCGCTCACCTGGCAGAGCCTGCTCGCCGTCATTCTTGGCGTTGCCGCCGGCCAGATGCTTGGGGCAATTCCCGGACTGACGGCCTCGATGGCCGTTGCGTTGCTTATTCCATACTCCTTCTATTTCGACCCATGGGTTGGCATCCCGATGCTGCTCGGCATGTTCAAGGGCTCGCTGTTTGGCAGCAGCGTTACCGCGATCCTGATCCGCACGCCGGGGACGCCGGCGGCCTCCGCTACCGTGCTTGACGGCTATCCCCTGGCGCAGCAGGGTAAGGGGGCCAAGGCGATCAAGATGGCGCTCTACTCGTCGGTGTTCGGCGATACGTTCAGCGATGTCTGCCTGATCTTTTTTGCCAGCATCCTCGCGCTCGTCGCGCTTAAGTTCGGGCCGGCAGAGTACACGCTGCTGATCCTGCTGGCGCTCGGCTCGCTCGGCATGCTGTCGAGCCGACCGGTATGGAAGGGACTGGTTGCGACCCTGATCGGCGTGATGATCGGCATCATCGGCCTCGATCCCATAACCGCCACGGAGCGGCTGACGTTCGGCAATCCCGAACTCGAGGAAGGGATCGGCCTGATCCCGATGCTGATCGGCTTTCTCGCCGTCTCCGAGGTCTTTCGACAGATGGGCGGGACCAATACCGACCTCTCGGCGACCGCGATCCGCTATTCCGAGAAGCGCGAAGACAACCGCATCTCCTGGCTGGAATTCAGGAACTGTCTGCCGGTGCTCTTTCGCTCGTCGGCAATCGGCACGGCAATCGGCTCGATGCCGGGACTTGGCTCCACCGTCGCAGCCTTCATCGCCTACGGCGAGGCGCGGCGGACCTCGAAACGGCCGCAGGACTTCGGCAAGGGCGCGCTCGAAGGCATCGCCGCACCGGAGGCTGCCAACAACGCCGTTTCAGGCGCCAATCTCATTCCCTTGCTCGCCTTCGGCATCCCTGGTGATATCGCTGCCGCCCTGATCCTTGGCGCACTGATGGTGCAAGGCGTCACTGTCGGACCGCTGGCCTTCTCGCAGAACCCGCTGCCGATTTATGCGATCTATGCCGCACTGATCCTCGCCAATCTGGTCAACCTCGTGCTCGGCTTCGGCCTGATCCGTATCGCCCGGTTTGCCTTCTCGATACCGCGGCGATTGCTGCTTGCGAGCGTGCTTGCCGTCGCCGCCGCCGGCAGCTACGCGCTGCGCGGGTCCGTGTTCGATGTCCAGTTGGTCTTTGTCTTCGGTGTCATGGGCTACGTGATGATGCGGCACGGTTTTCCACCGGTTCCACTTCTCATCGGCTTCATCCTGATGCCGCTTCTCGAAGAGAACCTGCGCACCGTGCTGCTGCTCTCATCCACCTACGACGAAGGCATCCTGTTTGTCTTCAAGCGTCCGGCCTTTCTGGCGCTGTTGGCGCTGATGGGGGGTGCCATCGGTTTCGTCGTGTGGCGCCGTCGACGCCCCGCAATGGCAGGCAGTGCCGATGCATGAACCTACAACGAGGTCGCTTGCATGACCCAGCCCGAACGCCCCCCGTTCGCGATGATGAACGGCGAGATCGTGCCGTACGATCAAGCGAAAATCTCGATCATGGCACCGGGCCTGACCTTCGCAGTGCTCACCTTCGAAGGCCTGCGTGGCTACTGGAATGATGACGAGAACGAACTGTTTGTTTTTCGCGTCCCCGAGCACCTGGACCGATTGGCATTTTCGAACCGGGTCATTGAGATCGACGATGCGCCGGACGGCACCGCGTTCATCGCTCAGATGCTCGATCTGATCCGTGCCTGCGAGATGCGCGAGGATTGCTATATCCGCATCCAGTCGTATGTCGATGACTGGGGCGAAATGGCGGCTCGCGCGCCGGTGGGCAGCTCGATCGTATGCCGTGCCCGCGGACGCGTCGCTGCCTACACGGACGGTGTGCACTTCTGTGTCAGCAGCTGGCGGCGCAATGAAGACGATGCAACCCCGTCACGCATCAAGGCGTCGGCGAACTACCTCAACAGCCGCCTGGCGGGATTGGAGGCGAAACGCTCGGGCTTCGATGCGGCCGTGATCCTCAATCGCAACGGTACGGTGAGCGAAGGCCCGGGCGGTTGCATCTTTCTGATGCGCAACGGAGAATGGATCACACCGCCCGTCACCGCTGGCATCCTCGAGAGCGTGACGCGGCGGACATTGATCGAGATAGCGGGCGACGTCGGCCCAGCGGTCAGCATCCGCGACATCGGGCGAACCGAACTCTACCTCGCGGAAGAAGCTTTCTACTGCGGCACTGGCCAGGAGATCGTGCCGATCCTGAGCTTCGACCGCAAAGCCGTTGGCC
>CBDCZF010000018.1:0-35223 GCA_965224225.1 Hyphomicrobiaceae bacterium | reverse complement strand
CGGCAGGCCAGCGCCCAGCGAACGGGTGCCGGGCTCAAATGATCGACCGCCGCCCGATGTCCCACGGGCGGCGGTCGTCTTTGCCACGCTTAGCGCGTCGCGTTACGGACTTTGCGGCGCTGGATCAGGATCCGTCGGGCCGCTTGAGGCCGGCGGTGTCTGCGGCCGGTTGCGCCGCTCGCTCATGAACTCCTCGAACTCCGCCTTGTCCTTGGCCATGCGCAGGCGGTCGAGGAACGACTGGAAGTCCTGCGCTTCTTCCTCAAGGCGCTTCAAGGTCTCGTCGCGATATTCATCGAAGGCCCGGTTACCGGTCGGCTGGTAGGCCTTCGCGTGCATGCCGAAGCGCTCCATCTTGCGCTCCCATTTCTCTGCCGCCCGCTGTTTCCAGCCGCTGCGTGCGCGTCGTCCACAACAACCCATGCGTCCACTCCATATCAGATAGGCCAGGATGGCGAGGCCGATCGGCCAGAAGATGATGAAGCCGATGACCATCGCGGTAATCCACGCCGGCAGGCCCCAGTCGTCCAACTGGGCAACGACTTGCGTCATGCCTCTTATCTCCCGTTTCAGTTGCACAGTCATGTAAATGTTATTTACATTCACATAGATTGGGTGGGTGGGGCGGATTGTCAAGGATGTAGTGTCGAGGTTCTTTAGGACGCGGGCTTACGGCTGGCCTGGCAGGGGTGCCCGGGGCCACGTGTTCATCAGTGTAACTGACCAGAAGGGGCTGCCTCGCGCAGAAAATCAACAACCGACCCCTGTCCTGCAAGGAACATATTGTCGGGCGGCATGCTTTAGCAAAATCTCCGGCAGCCAAAGTAGTGTGCTCGGACCAGGGCCTTCCTGGCTGGCCAATATTGCTGTTAGTCGACGAGGACAATCAGCCGAAGCGGGCTTCACAGAGCCACATGGATATCCCGGCACACGCCAAATAATGCCGTGAAAAGTGTCGCCCCAAAACACTTCATTCGTTTCATCGGCCGTGAGTTGACCCGACGACTCGCAGTTCGCGACCCGATCGTTCACTGCCGATATGCGAGGCTAGGGAGCTGTCCACTATGTCCGTTGGGGGAAACGGGCCCGCTCCCGTTTGGATCCGGATTCGTGTACAGCTTCCTAGCGAAGTGCGGCAGGGGAAGCCGGGGGAGGTGCTTCCGCTCTTTCCGCAAGTCGAAGAACAACCATGGCCTGCAAAGCTAAACATATGCGCGCTAAGAAGGTTTCAGGATGACGTAAGGAAATTGTAAAGGTGGGGCCGAAGACAACCAAGACCGCGTCGGGTCGTTGGGAATGACCGGACGATCTGGCGGAATCCGGCTGGTTTGACTGGTTGAGCAGCTCCTGAATAGCCCTGCTCTCGGCGGCCCGTAATGCGGTGATATGCGTCGCGCTATGCTCGAAACAGTTTTATCAGAAGTGCCTCAAACCCAGCACATCGATGGCCAGTGTAAGTCAGCGCGTTTCGCCCGATGTGGCCAGGATTCCAGCCTAGCTATGAGGCATCTCGCCCTGCAACTCACGAACCGCACTTAAGGTGCGAGATATCTCTCCGATGACCACCTGATATTGCTGTCGGATCTTGGCTACTTTGCCGCATCGGGCAGCATCCTCGAGCACTGAAGCGCACTCTTGAAGATCGGGCAGAGCGAAGTTGGCGGCGACGCCTGCAAGACGGTGGGCATGGTATGAAACGTCCTGTAGCGCCGTCGATGCAACGGCCCGGTCAAGCTTGTTTTTGGAGATCTTCAGTGAATTCTCGAGACGCCTGGCAAGATCACTGACGCGCTCTTCACCCAGCACGGCGATCATGTTTTCAAGCTGTTTCAAGTCGAAGGTCTCGGCGTGCAAAGTTGGAAGGCTGTACGATGTAACGGCATTCTCGGCCTCACTAACAGCGTCGCTGATCGCTTCGAATAACTTCACCGGGTCGATCGGCTTTTGCACGACGCAAAGAATACCCGCTTCGCGGTATGCTTTGATGTCATGTGACAAGACGTTCGCGGTCAATGCGACGATCGGGGTCGACCGTCCGACCGACTGTTCCCACTCGCCAATCGCTTTGGCGACGCTCAGCCCATCCATATCCGGCAATCGCATGTCCAGAAGAATTACGTCGAAAGCAGCTTGCCTCGCGGCGATTATCGCCTGCTCTCCGCACTCTGCGATCTCGATCAGATGTCGTTGCTTTTTCAGAAAACCGACAACCACCAATTGATTGATTTCGTCGTCTTCGACGATCAAAATTCTCTTTGGTTCTGTTGATAGGGTCGCAATCGTTTGATTCGCTGTCAGGCGTGGGGTTTCGGCCGTCGGAATAGCCAAGGTGACGTCGAATGCCATCGTCGTGCCGACACCGACTTGGCTGGTTACCTGGATCTGACCACCCATCGCCGCAACAAGTTGGCGTGCAACCGCCAAGCCCAATCCGGTCCCGGCATAGCTCAACTGCCCGGCATTCGATGCCTGGCTCATGGGTTCGAATATCCTACCAAGGTCTTCTGGGGGAATGCCGATGCCGGTGTCGCGAACTGTAAATTCAATGCGCGCTGCCCGGGAATCGATGTCTCGCAACTCCACCCTGATGCTGATCTCGCCGTCGTTCGTAAACTTCAAGGCGTTACCGACCACGTTTATCAAAACCTGCTTGAGACGAATGGAATCGCCGATCAAGGACGAAGGAATGCGATCGTCGACACTGACGCTGAGCGTGATACCGCGCTCCTTTGCCGTGGGGGCGACCGGGACGACCACATCATCGATTATCTGCTCGAGGATTACCTCATCACTGCGAAATTCAAGCTTGCCGGCTTCAATGCGGCTTATGTCAAGCACTTCGTTGATCAGTCGCCGCAACACCTCACCTGAACGTTCGGCGATCTCAAGCTTGTGGCGCACATCCTCGCCAAGGTCACGTTCCATCAATGCCAGCCGAACCATGCCCAGGACGCCGTTCATCGGGGTCCTAAGTTCGTGACTCATTGTCGCCAGGAAATTCGACTTATCCAGTGCAGATTTTTCGGCGAGACCCTTTGCGATTGCGAGTTCACTTTGCGCTTCCTCAATGCGGCGGCGCTGGTAAAACGCCTCCCGAGATCTTAACTCTGTGGTATAGCTCGCCGATCCGGCCAAGATGTATGTTCCGAACATAAAAAACAGGTTGTTTGTCAAAAAAATCGTATCCAGATTCATGATAAATGCGGATTGAACGAGATATGCCACTATCATGGAGAGTGACAATGTCATCGCAATCCAGAAACGAAGGTTTGCTAGAAATAATGCACTGACTATGACCAAGTTGATACCGCTATAATACAGGAGCTGCCCAATTGGATCACTAAGATATAGAATGACCAGTATCCCGCCACACGTGAGTATAGAGGCGGAGATGCCTATGTTTCGGATGTGTCTGTAGTCCGGGTCTTGCGGAAAGAAGCGCCAAAGGAGCAAGAGTAGGATAATAACGAATATTCGAACAATCAATGCTTCGACAATAGCCTCGCCGACGATAATCTGATCGAGAATACTAAAGACACCGTAAAGTATTCCCGCGAGCAATACCGCACTTGCTGATTGAAGACGCGAGTCCGCTGCAAATTGTTTGAGAAACGCCTCTTCTAGTTCAGGATTTCGAAACCTAAGCAATCTCAAGTCAATATGTTTTGAGAAGTCGTTGGACATTGCAGAGAATCACCTCAATCGGTGCAGAGCGGTCTCACACATTACGCCTTCATCTGGTATCCGATTCCAGTCTTCGTTATTATGATACGGTTCATTCTATCGGTATCACCAAGTTTTTTTCTAATATTGCTGATGTGGACATCGATATTTCGGTCGAACGGTGTCGCGTGATGGTCAGGGTGGATCGCTTGAAGGAGCGTGTCGCGTGTCAGAACACGGGGGCGCGCATTTGCAAGCGCAACGAGAATCGAGAGTTCAGACGCTGTCAGTGGAACACTCGTGCCGTCTGAGCGCTGCACTGTCGCGCAGCCGACATCGATGATGAAGGATCCACAGTCAAACAAGTCGGACTTGGTTTTTTTCGATGGTGCCAGATGTTGTGAAAGCTCAAGAAGGTTCCGCAGTCTCAGCAAAAGCTCCTCGGGTCTATAGGGCTTGGTGATGAAATCCGCTGCACCGAGTTGCAAGCCGGAAAGTTTGTGTTCGTCATTTTGGCTCTGGGTGACGAAGATGATCGGCGTGGAGGTGTGCTCACGAAGATCTTTTGCAAGGTCAAGTCCGTTGCCATCCGGGAGATTCAGGTCGATCAAAACCGCATTGTAGTGGCTCGTTCGGAATTTTGTGCGCGCATCGGCTGCCGTTGCTGCATCGTCAATTTCAACAGGCGAATTGATGGCCTGCGAAAGCCGTTCGCCGAGATAGGCGGCGAGTAACTCGCGCGATACGGGTTCGTCTTCGATGAGCAGAATACTGCACGGTACCATTTGAATACTCAATCGCTGACTATGACTCAGTACAATCTGTGTCCATCATGACAAGTATGGGGCATTGGGACCTCGGCCTGGCGCTGTTCCAAACAATCTCCGGTTGATCTAAGCGGCTTGCCTGTCGGGGTGCAAGTGGCCAATATCGCAAGGTTAATCGAGGCCAACCTGCCGACGTTCCCCTTTTAGTCCCGCGACACCTGCGCGTCGCCGTTGAATCGATTTTATTCGTTCTCGAAGCCGTTGATCCGAGGCAGTATCCGGTGCCGGAGACTATCCGATCTATGGCTAATTCGTGCGGTCCACTGATAAATACGCTATGCGGCCCAAGGTGAACTTAAAACAAGAGCAGTTTGTAAGCCGGCTTCGAGATTTCGCAACGACTGTACGATGTAGCAGGGTGGAGGAGGATCACGGCAGGAGTTGGACCGCTTTTGTCACTGTTCGAGTGGGATGACATCGGCGAGCCGGTTCAGGCTGAGTTCGGATCCGATCAAGCCCCACTCTCGTGGAAGTGCAGTGCGGAGACCGCCAGGCCACTCTGGCGCGCTACCTCTCCCACAGCCAAGACTGACTTCGGCATCGGAAACCACTCTTGCCACGCGCAAGGAAACCTATGAGATCCAAAAAAGAAAAGGGCTCCAGAATGTCTCCGGAGCCTTTCCAACGGCCGCGAGGCGACCGCTAACTAGTGTATATTGCTACCATGGGAGCACAACACACCCTGGTAAGGAACATTTAAGCATGACGTAAAGAACTTGTAAAGATGCATGCGGCCCAAAAACTTACTCCCGCCCGGCCCCTCAGTAACTAGCATCCGGCATCTCGCCCTTCCGCTTCGCAACGTACTCCGCCAGGCTCTCGGCAATACCCGGATCGAGTGTCGGCGCTTCGAATTCAGCGAGCATCTTCTTCCATTTGGCATTGGCGCGCGCCGGCATGTCGAGGGCGCCGTCGGCCTCCCATTGCTCGACGGAGTTGTTGTCGTGCAGTTCGAAGCGGTAGAAGGCCGTCTCGAAATTGGCCTGGGTATGCGCACAGCCGAGAAAATGGCCGCCGGGTCCGACTTCCGCGAGCGCGTCCATCGCCTGGGCTTCTTCGGAGACGTCAATGCCCTCGGCCAAGCGCTGCATGGCACCAAGCTGATCGCAGTCCATCAAAAACTTCTCATAGGACGAGGCAAGCCCGCCCTCCATCCAGCCCGCTGCATGCAGCACGAAGTTGGCGCCCGCTTGAACAGTCGGCAGGATCGTCGACAGGCTCTCGTAAGCTGCCTGCGCGTCCGGTCGCTTTGCGGCACAGAGCGAGCCGCCCGTGCGGAACGGCAGGCCGAGGCGGCGCGCCAGTTGCGCCGCTCCGAAGATCGCATTAGCAGCCTCGGGTGTCCCGAACGTCGGTGCGCCAGACTGCATCGACAGCGTCGAGACGAACGTGCCGAAAATCACCGGCGCGCCGGGGCGCACGAGTTGCGTGAAGGCAACGCCTGCGAGCACTTCGGCCAGCACCTGCGCCAGCGTGCCGGCAACGCTGACCGGGCTCATCGCGCCGGCCAGGATGAACGGCGAGATGATGCAGGCCTGGTTGTTGGCGGCATAGACATCAGCAGCGCCGAGCATGGTGCCATCCCAGACCAGCGGCGAGTTGGCGTTGATCAGGCTGGTGCACACGGTGTTGTTCTGGATGAACTCGTCACCGAACAGGATCTCGCACATGCGCACGGTATCCTCGGCACGGTCCGGCGCCGTCACCGAGCCCATGAACGGCTTGTCAGAGAGCGTCATGTGCGCCATCAGCATATCGAGATGGCGCTTGTTGACCGGCACGTCGACGGGCTCGCAAACCGTGCCGCCTGAGAAATGCATCGCTGGTGACATATAGGCGAGCCGGACGAAGTTCTGGAAATCCTCGATCGTGCCATAGCGCCGGCCGTTGTCGAGATCGTGCACGAAGGGCGAACCGTAGACCGGCGCAAACGCGGTGTTGCGCCCGCCGATAAGCGAACTGCGCGCAGGGTTGCGGGCATATTGCGTGTATTCGGCCGGTGCCGTCGCACAAAGCGAACGCGCCAGGCCCTTCGGGAAGTGCACGCGGTCGTGATTGACATCGCAGCCAGCCGCGGCGAACAGTTCCTTGGCCCGCGGATAGTCGCGAACCTCGATGCCGATCTCCTCGAGAATCCGCTCCGCATTGGCCTCGATGATCGTCAGGCCTTCTTCGCTCAATACCTCGAGCGGCGCCGTCTGGCGTGTGAAGTAGGGTTTTGCTGCAACACCGCTGCCACCAAGACGCGCCGCGCGCCGTGCTTCCCGGCCCCGTCGGGCACTGCCCCGTCCTCTTGCGTTCGCGTCTGTCGACATCTGGTCCTCTTCCGGCAGGCAGGCCCGGCAGTGCCTGCACCATCAACGCCCGGCTGCCCGGGCCCACCTTTAAACTGAAACTTGCCAACAACAGCCGGCTATTGGGCGCCGACGCTACCGTGATTGCGCCGCGAGATTGCCCCGGCGCGCCATCCGTGCCGTCGGCCCGTCATTGGACTTGCCGGGAGCCGATGGTCGCCCTTTGCGCTCGGCGCTTGGTGTACAGCCGAAATGTTCCGAATAGCTCTTCGAGAAATGCGAGGCCGAGACGAAGCCGCAGGCCATCGCCACCGACAGGATCGGCATCGACGTCTGCAGCAAGAGGAACCGCGCCCGTTCAAGGCGCACTGACAGATAGTGCCGGGTCGGCGAATGGCCAAGATATTTCGAGAACAATCGTTCGAGCTGGCGCGGCGAGACGCCGGCCTGACGGGCGAGCTCGGCACATGTCATCGGCGTCTCGACCGTCTCCTCCATGCGCTGGATCACGGCCAGCAGCTTGGGATGCGAGACACCGAGCCGGCTGCGCAAGTCCATGCGCTGGCGCGCCCCCGGTTCGCGAATGCGGTGATAGACCAGGAGATCGGTGACGTGGGCGGCAAGATCCTGGCCGTAATCGTTGGCGATGATCGACAGGATCATGTCGATCGCAGCTGTGCCGCCGGCGCAGGTGAACCGGTTGCGGTCGATCTCGAACAGCTCTTCCGAGACATCGAGTTCGGGAAAATCGGTTGTCAGGCTGGCATAGTTTTCCCAATGGATGGTCGAGCGAAAGCCATTGAGCAGGCCCGCCTTGGCAAGCACATAGGTGCCGGTGCAAACCGCACCGACACCGGCACCGAACATCGACAACCGACGCAGCACGCCGATCAGGTCACGGTGCTCGAGTTCCTGAACATTAATGCCTGCGCAAACGATATAGGCCGAGAAGCGGTCCGCGTCGCGATAGCTGCCGTCGACCGCAATCTCGATACCGCTCGAAGCCCTTATCGGCTGACCGTCGGGCGAGTAGACCTGCCAGGAAAACAGACGCTGCTCGGAACAGTGGTTGGCAAGCCGGAGCGACTCCAGTGCCGACGTGAAGGCGATCATCGAAAACGACGGCACCAGGAAGAAGCCGATCCGGCAAGGCTCTCCCTGCGGACGGATCGGCAGCGGCGGCTGTGTGGTCCGAGTATCCTGGGCCAAGATGGTGATTCCATGCGCGCAATTGGTCGATCTAGCCACAAATTTAGCGCCCGGCAAAGTCCGAAATGGACCGATTTTCAGGTTGTTGGCTGTAAAATCATTGAAGGTGAATCTTAACTTTTCGCCTACCAAGCCGAACTCCGGATCAGGGTTGGCGCTGGATCATCCGACCTGGCCCCCACTTGCGCTCATAAGCTCGCACCATAGACATATAGAGCGGGATGTAGGTGTCGATCACCTGCCCGGACGGCAATTTCACCGGTCGGCGGGCATGGAGGTGCAAGTGGTAAGTCGTCATTTTCGCCCGACCGCCCATATAGTTTGACAACTCGCCGAGCGTATCTCCCTTTCTGACGCGTTGAGCAACTTTCACGCGGATCGTGCGGGGGTCCATCTGGAGATAGAACCAGCGCGTCCCGCTTGCACCAACGAGTTCAATCGTCGGATTCCGCGTTACCTTGGTGATGATGCCGTCCTCCACGGCGACAATGCGGACCGGTTTACCGTCATCGCCAAGTGGCGTGCCCCCGCCGGGTTGCGGCGTGCCGGCGCGGATGTCGACACCCTGGTGGCCTTTGCCGGCAGGACAGAGATTCGCCGGCCACGAACGCGTTTCGCAAAAGTTGTCGCGCCAGGGATACTGGTAGTTCCGGGGATCGTACTGCGATCCCTGCGGACCCTTGCCGTCCGGTCCCTTGAAGCCGCCATAACCGTAGATCTGCGAATTCAGGTAGGCTTTGGCATTGTCCACAGGGAAGGCAATGTCCGGGGCATAGACCGTGAAATCCCTTAATCCTTCACCGCTTCCCGGTATCAGGTCGCCGGGCGGAAGGTAGGTGAATTCGCTCGCCGCTGCCAAAACGGACCGCGACCGGCGCCGGCGCAGCTCATCGGTCAGTTTCTTCAACTGCTCGCGCTCAGTCACCGTCAGCCCTTCGTTACCCGCGAGACCGTCGAGAGCCGCGAGGACATCGCTCCCTCCGGTGTGCTGTGCCTCCTCCGGTGCCCTGTCGGCCGGCTTGACCTCTATGGCCGAACGGCGCGCCTCTTCCGAAATGGGATCCGCCGGCTCATCGGCTGCGGCGCGATTGGCCATGGCCAGTTCTTGCTCTTCGCGACGCTTTCGCTGTGCACTCAGCTTGAAGTGCCAGCGCGCGAAGAGGTCAGTTCGCAGGTGTGGGCGCTGTCTGTTGCGCGTAAGTTCGATGACCCGCGAGCCGGTGTCGCGGAAGACCAGCAGAGCGTCCTGATCGGGTCTGTCGATCTGCTCGAGAAAAGCACGCGCAAATGGACTGTGCCCGGAACCGGCCGGGTCGGCATCTAGAGCGGGCTTGCCTGGTGCTGCAGAAAACATCACCAGCGTTCCTTCACGCACTTTCACGTCCGAGAAACCGAGTGCCACGGCACCGCGCAGGTCTCCCGGGTTTATCTCGTTGCGGCAGGCATCGACGATCACGAAGTGAATACCGTTGCGGACCCGGCGCAACCGCTCCAGGCGATCGAGGATGTCGGTTCCAAGATTGACCGAGCTGTATCGGGCCTTGCGGTCGATCTGCTTGACGTCAAGCGGTATGAGGAAATTCGATTGGTCAATGGCAAAACCATGCCCGGCATAGTAGATCAGGCCGACGGGATTGGCGTCGCCGTTCCTGATATGCTCGATATAGTCGTCGATGGCCGAAAGGATGTCGACGCGTGTTGCATCGAACAGCGTCGTGACCGTAAAGCCCAGCGACTCGAGCTTCGCCGACAGCACCTGGACATCCCGATAGGGTGTCTTCAGCGGCCCGACGTCGCTGATATAGTTCTGATTGGCAATCAGCAACGCAACGCGATTTTCGGCATGCACTGCCCTGCCAGCGGCGAGCAACGAGATCGCAGCGACAAACACAATCAGTTGTCTACGAATTGCCGACACCATCGAACCGCCCTGCCCTGAACCTTCGCAGAGTAGCTCAAACAGAGCTTTGTCGGAACCTCTTTGGCGGGTGGAGGGCCCGATCCTACCAGCCCATCGCCCGGCTCATGCGGCGCGGATCGGCACCGCCTTCGAGAATACCGGTTTCGAGATCCTTGGTGATCGCACAGACGCCAGCGGTCTTGTACGTCATGTCGTCGAGGCGTTCGACCGAGTGGCCGAGACGGCCAAGCGCCTCGGTGGTGGCCTGATCAATGCGGCCCTCTGCGGTGAGCCGGCCCGGATAGGCGGTGTGAGGCTCGAACGAATCCGGCTGGCTGTGGGTCATGAAGCGCGGCGCCTCGATGGCGTCCTGGATGCCCATGCCGAACCCGGCGACGTTGACCAACACCTGCAGCATCGCCTGGCACTGGGTGTCACCGCCCGGTGTGCCGAACGGCATCGCCCATTCACCGGCCTTAATCGCCAGCGCCGGATTAGGCGTTAGGCGCGGACGCTTGCCCGGCGCCACGACCGAGGCATGCCCCGGCACCGCCCAGCTCTGCATGCCGCGCGATGACGGGCAAAAGCCCGTGCCGGGGATCACCGGCGCGTCCCAGGAAACATCACTCGGCGTCGCCGAGAAAATGTTGCCCGCGGCATCTATGGCGCAGCAGTAGGACGTATCAGCCGGCGGCGGCGGACTTGCAGCCGACACTGTGAAGGCCCGATCATCGCCGGCGCCTTCTCGTCGCCCGAGTGCGCCTGGAGGCGGCAGCTCAGGCCACGCCTCATCCATACGGATCATGGCCCGGCGCTCTGCGACGTAGGTCTCGCCGAGCAGAACATCGAGTGGCACGTCGACAAAACGCGGGTCGCCGTAATAACGTTCGCGATCGGCGAACGACAACTTGATCGCCTCGGCCAGGACGTGAATGTATTGCGTGCTGTTGTGGCCGAGTTCGCCAAGCTCATAGCCTTCGATCAAGCTCAGCATCTGCTGCAGCACCGGACCCTGGCACCAGGGACCGCAGGTGTAGACATCGACACCGTTGTAGGTTCGGCGCACCGGCGGCTCGATGGCAGACGCATAACCGGCAAGGTCATCACGCGTCAGCCAACCGCCGTTCTGAGCGTGATAGTCCGCCATCAGCTTGGCGAGATCGCCGCGATAGAATGCATCACGTGCTGCCTTGAGCCCTGCCGCACGCCCGCCGCCTGCCCCCGCCTGTTCCTCATCGATCATGAATTGGATCGAGCGGGCGAGATCGCTCTGCACGAAGTTCCGGCCGACCGCCGGCACTTTGCCGCCGGGCAGATAAATCGCAGCACTCGACGGATAGGAATGGTATGTTTCTTCGTGCGCCACGAGATAATCCCGCATGACGTGGTGCATCGAGAATCCATCGCGCGCATAGCGGACCGCAGCGCCTGCCACATCGCCAAACGACATCGTGCCGTACTTTTCGAGCGCCATGATCCATGCATCGGGCGCCGCCGGAACGACGGTGCGCAGCAGCCCCTTTGGGATCATGCCGCCGTGGTGCTCGATGAAATGGTCGATCGAGGCCCGTTTCGGCCACCAGCCGAGGCCGCTGATCGTGATCACCTCGTCACGCTCGGCGAGATAGATCATGATCGGTGCGACGCCGGCAAACTGGACCATGTCGGAATGCACGACACCGAGCGCGATGCCGGCTGCCACCCCGGCGTCAACCGCATTGCCGCCCGCCTCGAGCACATCGAAGCCGGCCTGTGTCGCCAGGATGTGCCCGGACGAGATCATATATCGCGTGCCGTGCACCGGGGGCTGAAGTGGCATAGCGTTCACCCGCATTCTGTTCCGCGCCAACGTTAATTGCCCGTTGGCCGTCACACCAGCCGAATGATCGATATGTTCATCAAAACTTGCGCCCCTTCCGACCTCCGGCAAGCTCAGTCCGGATAGATCTCGTCACGCACGGCATCGAGTTGCAGGTCGACCAGGCCGTCCGGCCGGATGAACCGGCTGGTGACGCCATCCTCTCCGAACACGTGCTCGACCAATCCAAGACGAGGTTTGCCACCAAGGTATTCCTGGGACGGCCCGACAACGAATGACGCGGCTCCCGCCCATACTTGATCAATGCCATCGACGACATGGGCATGTTCGACGTGCAGATGCCCGCTCGCAATCAGCTTCACGGGCTTGCCCTCCAGCACCGTCAGCAATCGCGCCCTTGGCTCCGGTGGCACCGACCAGTAGCCACGCGGGCCCTCGTCGAGCTTCTCGATGCATAGCGGCTTATGGGTAAAGATCGCAATCGGCCGATCGCTCGCGAGAGCCGACTGCAGCCAGGCGTATTGCTCGTCTTCTTCGGCAAGGCCGGTGCCGAGCAGCATTGCGTTGAGGCCGACCAGTTGCCAGCCGCCGCGATGTTCAAGCCAGCGATCGGGGCCGATGATCTCGCGCCAGCGGCCGAGCCGGGCCGAATCGACAGGCTGCTCCGGACGATTGGCTGCAAGGTCTCCGACATCGTGGTTGCCGGGAATGCTCAGGACCTCGCCTGGCAGACCGGCATTCCATTGCCGGGCAAGCCTCAGATCTTCCGCGGTCCCCGCCCCGTCCATGCTGAGATCGCCGGTATGCACGAAAAGATCCGGCGACATACCGGCCAGGTAATCGGCAACGATCTCCGTATTTGCCTTGAAGTGCTTGAGGGTCGCCGAGATATGGGTATCGGAGACTTGAACAATGCGCATCGTTTTCCCTCCGAACAGCCAATTCAAAGAAACGAATAAGGATCGACGTCCAGCACCACGCGCAGGTCGCCCTTGGTCGCCGGCATGCTTTGCTGCCAGGCCCGCAAATAACCCTGCAGATCGATATCGCGGGGCGCCTTGACCAGCAGGCGCCAGCGGTAATGGCCGCGGATCACGGCAAGCGGTGCTTCGGCAGGCCCCAGCACCATGATCCGCTCGGCCCGCGGCGCTGAGCGGGCGACCTCCCGGGCGAATGCCTCGGCCAGTTCCTTATGGCGCGACGAGACGATCAGGGCTGCAAGCCGGCCGTAGGGCGGCAGGCCGGCCGCCTGGCGCTGCTGGATCTCTCGTTCGAGAAAGGCATCGCGGTCGCCGTTGATGATCGCCTGCATGACGGGGTGGTCGGGCAGATGGGTTTGGATCAAACCGCGCCCGCGCATGGCCTCGCGCCCGGCCCGGCCGGTGACCTGGTGCAGCAATTGAAAGGTGCGCTCGCCGGCGCGCGGGTCGGCCTGACCCAGCCCCAGATCGCCATCGACGATGCCGACGGTTGCCAGGTCCGGGAAATGATGACCCTTGGCGACGATTTGCGTGCCGATGATGATGTCGGCCTCACCCGCCTCGATCGACTTGATCACGGCGCGCATTTCAGCCAGCCCCGGCACCAGATCGCTCGAGAGGATCGCGACCCGCACATCCGGCCAGCGCTCGGCAACCTCCTCCGAGACGCGCTCGACACCCGGACCGCAAGCAACCATCGCACCCGGCGCCTCGCATTTCGGACAGGCCTCGGGGATCGGCAATGTAAAACCGCAGTGATGACAGTTGAGCTTCTGGCGAAAGCGGTGCTCGACCAGCCACGCCGAACACTGTGGGCATTCGAGTCGATGACCGCACGCCCGGCACAATGTCAGCGGTGCATAGCCGCGGCGATTGAGAAACAATAACGTCTGCTGGCTGTTGGCGAGCGTTTCATTGACCGCTTCGATCAGGCGCGGGCTCAGCCATTTTCCCTTGTCCGGCGGATAGCCGCGCAGATCGATGGCCTCGATGTCGGGCAGTTCGACGCCCGAGAAACGGCCCGGCAGAACCGCATGCGCATAGCGCCCGGTGCGCGCATTGACGTGGCTCTCGATCGACGGCGTCGCCGAGGCGAGCACGACCGCGAAACTGCCGAGACTGGCACGCACGACCGCCATATCGCGGGCCTGATAGTGCACCCGGTCCTCCTGCTTGTAGCCGCTGTCGTGCTCTTCATCGACAATAACCAGCCCGAGATCGCAGTACGGCAGGAACAGTGCCGAGCGCGCGCCGACCACACACCGCGCCTCACCGCTCGCGACGGCCTTCCACACCCGGCCTCTCTCCGGTCCGCTCAATGCCGAATGCCATTCCACCGGCAGGCATCCGAACCGGTCCTTGAAGCGATCCATGAACTGGCTGGTCAGCGCAATCTCCGGCAGCATGATCACGACCTGCCGGCCGACCTCGAGCGCGGCGCCGACCGCTTCGAAATAGACCTCGGTCTTGCCCGAACCGGTAACACCGTCGAGCAGCGTGACGGAAAAGTTGCGCGATGAAGCGGCAGCGCGAAGCGAATGCACGGCAACGTCCTGTGCCTCGGAAAACTCGACCGTCAGATGGCGTGGATCGGGCTTGGCATAGCGCGCCGGCGGGATCGCGCATTCGACGAGGTTGCCGCTTTGCACCAGACCATCGATGACCCCCGTCGTGCAGCCGGCGAGCCCGGCAAGTGCCGACTTCGGGCGGATTAGGCCGTCCTCGGCGACATCGAGCACCTTCTCGCGCGCCGGCGTCATACGCGGTGGCAACGGCGCATCGGGCACGATCGCCACCCCGAAGCGCGGCCTTTCGGGTTCGAACGCCGCCTTCGCGCTCATCATCATGCGCGCCACCATGCCGAGCGGCGACAGCGTATAACGCGCGATCCACTCGGCAAACCTGAGCGAAATCACGGGCAGGCGGGGCACATCGATCGTCTGGATGATGGCTTTGAGCTTGGCCTCGGCCACCGGCTTTTCCGGCCCGACCGGCTGGTCCCAGACAATGCCGAGGCGATGCTGCGGCCCAAACGGGACATGCACGAAATCACCTGGTTCGATTTCGAGGCCCGGCGGCACCAGATAGTCGTAGGTCTGGTCGAGCGCGACAGGCAGCAGAACCGGCACGCGCCGCAAACGCGCATGCGCGTCGCCAGCCAGTTCCAACAACTCGGTCACGTCGATCCCGCCTCGTCACATGCCACACGAATCAGCCAGTGATAGCAGACAATGTGGCACGAACGGGAGGCGCCCGTAACGTCTCGCCGAACGACGGTAATCAATGGGGTATTTCAACCGCTTATGTCGCCCGGCCGGGGCGCAGCGGTTCACGCGCTCGGCTCGAGGATTTCCTCGGCTTCGGCGCCTGCTGCAGGCTCGGCATCATCGCTTGGATCTTTTTGCGGAGGCTCACCGCCTGCCTCCGACGGCGCCGCATCGGCTTCTTCGCCGGCCGCTTCGCCATTTTCATCTGCCGCGGCCGTCGAATCGTCACCGCCATCCTGCATCACATCAGGACTGTCCGACCCGAAAATCGGTTCAGGCTCCGGCGACGTCCAGCGCTCGATCTTGTTGTGCAATTCCTCGATCGAATAAGGCTTGCTCATGTAGTCGTCCATGCCCGCTTCGATGCAACGCGCACGATCACCCTTCAGGGCATGGGCCGTGAGCGCAATGACCGGCGTGCGCTCGCTGTCGCGCACGGTTTCGAGCTTGCGCAATTCCTTCGTGAATTCGAAGCCGTCCATCCCGAACATTTCGCAGTCGGTCAGGATGACGTCGAATTTGTTCTCGTGGCAGACCTCGAGCGCGCTCGAACCGTCATCGGCAAACACGACCTCGCGAACCACGCCCTCGAGGAAGTTCTTGGCAATCTCCCGGCTGACCGCGCTGTCGTCCACGACCAGCACCGTTGCGTCGAACATCGGGTCATCACAGACGATGCGTTCGTCGTCGTCCAGCGGCACACCTTCGGTTGCTGGAGCGCCGGCCGCATCGCCGGATGGCGCATCCGCGACTTTGGAAGCCTGAGCGCCGGCCGGCCCGCCGCGACCCTCTACGGCAATGATCGTCGCTGATACGCTGCGCACGTCATCGAGCCACTTGACGACGTCCTCATGCGTTTTCCGGATTTCGCCGTACAGAATGTCGGCGCGTTCGAGATTGTTGTCCATGCCATAGATCTGCATGACCTGGCAGAGCCGGGACATGTGCTGGGCACCGACGTTGGCGCTTGCCGATTTCAGCCAGTGGGCATGCTGCCGGATGGCAACCGGATCCTTGGCCTCGACCGCCTCGCCCAGCTTGACGATGAACTGCGGCGCCTGCTCATTGAAGATATCGACAAGGCGCATCGCCAGATCCTGATTCAAGAGCGCCGGATTGACGACCTTGTTGGACTGCGCCTTCGTCTTCGACCGATCCACCCCGTGCAATGGCCGCCAGGCAAGGCCCGCAACTTCGATAATCAGATAGTTTTTCAGCCAGTCGAGCGAAGCACCGGCAATGCCTTCGCCGAAGTTGACGCCTTCATTGCGCCCGACGATTGTCAGAATCGGCTTGCCACGCGACGACTTTGTAACCTCGATGGCTTTGATGTCGGCAACGTTGACAACCTTTTCAAACGTCGAATGAGACCGCCCGGTTTTCGCTTCGACCGTAATGTTGTCGGGCGTAATCGCCACCGTCCAGTGTCGATCGTACTTGTTGGCGTCGAATTTCATCGAATAGTAGGCGAGCACCGCAAGCGCCACAACGATGATCTCGAGCCGACCGATCTGAATTGCAGCCACCGCCAAAACCGCCACGGCACCTATCGCGAGGCCGAGCTTGATCAGGTTCGATCGATCCGGGACATGGAGATGAAAGCGCAGAATATCCAATCCGCGCCGCCTCAGATTGTCGATCCTGATACCGCTCGGCGGTGCGGCATGTGGATCCCACTGCGCCGCGTCTGGCCCGGATTGCTTGGTCAAGCGGTCCATCTCTGTCGAACCCCGTTTACGCACACCCTAAACCCGCTCTCCGGACAGCGGAACGCGGATTAAAGGAAGATCATATCAATTGGCAGGACAACAATCGGTTAAACGACTGATAAAGGGCTGACGTTTAGCGCCGGTTCGCGATACGCATGTCCCGAAATAAGGTTGTTGGAATCTTAATTAGACCCATTTACCGGGGCACTGCCGGAGATTTACAAGGAATCTTATCGGCAAAGTCACGGATCCGAATTGATCAATAGTGTTTACGCAAAAACAACAGAACCGATGCAATATCCACTCGTCAACTATTTTTCTTTTTTGCGTAGGTTGAAGACCTAGTGCTGCTCGGGGGGTATGAGAGGCGCATGACAACGGATGCTGCAAAGAAGGTGCTCGTTATCGATGACGACACGACCCAGCAACTTCTCGCCAAGGACTATCTGGTTGAAGCGGGCTTTATCGTCCGCGTTGCCCAGGACGGAGATCGGGGCCTGAAACTCGCGACTGCGACCTCGCCCGATGTCATCCTGCTCGATCTGCTGCTGCCTTCCGTCAACGGCTATGAGCTCTGCAAGCGGCTCAAGAGCCGGCCGGAAACTGCCAACATCCCGGTCATTCTTGTGACTGGATCGAGAGAAGAGGACGTCATCCGCCGCGGCATTGCCGCCGGCGCCTCGGATTTCGTCACCAAACCCGTCGACTGGGAATTCCTGGCCGATCGTGTGAGACACGTGCTCAACCAGGCCGGCGCCTCCGCCGCAACAGCCACGGCAGGCCACGACCAGCAAGGTGACAGCCCTGATGTCGCCGAGTTGCGCGCCGCGCTTGCAGAGGCGGACCGCCAGATCATCGAGCTTGCCGCTCAGATCGACGAACTGCAGACCGGCGCCGGCATCACCGGAACCGCCATCAGCCACCACGATCATCAAGCCCAGGTCGCTGAAATCGAGAAGCAGTGGTCCGAGCGCCTGCAACAGGCAGTCGACCAGGCAAACAAGCGGGCGGACCAGCGCCTGCAGCAGCTCGAAGCCCAATTCAACGCATCGGCCGACCAGTCCGCCAAGCTGTTGAGTGAAATGGAACGCCGGCTGGCCGAAAGCGATCTCGAAAAGAGCGCAGTGCTCGAAAACCAGCGCCGCGAACTCGAGGCCAAGCTGGAAGTCCACTATCGCGAGCAGTTCAACGCGAGCGAAACCGAACATGAAGCCGAGGTCTCGCGGCTCTGGGAGTTCGTGGAATCCTGCTTCGAGCAAAATCTCGAAGCCTTGCGCCGAACCCAGGCCGGCACGGCAGAACTGCGCCGGCTGACAGTGGAAGGCAGTCCGAAATCCACCATCCACACCGTTCTTGACCGGCTCGATGAGACCATGGCCGCCGCCGCAACGACCCTCAGCAGGGCTGGTGATCTTGCCCGCCGCAACTGCGGCGGTCACTCGGCCGAGATCAGCGACGTCATTTTGGACGAACTAGTCAGATCCTGCATCTCCGATGCCATGGTCCGTGCCGGCCGCCACGACGTGCAGGTCGAATGCCAGCTGCCGGAAGAACTTTCGATGACGGCCGATCGCGAGGCGCTGGAAGCAGGCATCGCCGGCCTCGTTGGCAATGCCATCAGGTATAGCCCACCGAACGGCGCCGTAAAAATCCTCGGCGCAGTCGACGGGCACGACCGCATCGTGCTGAGCGTTATCGATCAGGGCTTCGGCTTCGATGCCGCCAGGCTGAAAACGATCAAGTCGTTCTTTGCCGCGCCTGGCCAGCAGCTTCCCGGTTCCGGTGAAGGCGCAGGCGCCGGCTTGGCCAGCGCCAAGCAGGCCGCCGTCATCCACGATGGCTCAATCGACATCGACAGCCGGCTCGGCCATGGCGCAAGGGTCACGATGATCCTGCAGGCTGACGCCTTCGCTTCCGAAAACCACCACGCCGATACCCGCAAGGCAGGCTGATCGGCGTTGCCATAGTTCACGTCACAGGATCAGGAGTTTGGACAGTATCATGAGTAGCGTTTCAATCGTGAACAACATCGCGGCGACAGAACAGCTGATCGACGATTCGATTATCGATCGTTATCGCCAGCGCGGCCCGAGGCTCATCTCCATTCTGGTCGACGCCTACCTCGAAGAAGCGCCGCGCTACTTCCAGGACCTGCGCCAGGCCGCCTCGGCCGGCGACATGACCGGCGTCAAATCCGCAGCCCACGGCCTCAAATCATCGAGCTACAACCTCGGCGCCGTCCGCCTCGCCAAAATGTGCCAGGAAACGGAGAACGCCGCGACGGCCGACCGGTCCGAAGAAGTTGCCGATGTCGTCGAGCAGGTCGGGCCGGTGTTGTTCGATACTGAAGAAGCCCTGAAAGGCATTAAGTCGACGGCTCTTTTGTGAGCTCGATCGCTCGTGCAAGGGCGCAGTTTTTTGCGCTGCTCGATGATCAGATTAAGAGACTTGAGGCGAACCAACGATGAGTAGTAACGGCGAGTATCGCATTCTGATCCTCGACGATCACGTCGAAATGGCGCTGGCAGTCGCGGAACTGCTGGAATTCGAAGGCCACTCCATGCGCGTCGTTCACAACGGACCGGACGCCATAGCTGCCTTCCGCGAGGAAAAGTTCGATCTGGCGTTCTTCGACATCCGCATGCCCGGCATGAACGGCGTCGAGGCCTTCCTTGCGATCAAAGGCGAACACCCTGAAGCCTCCGTCGTCATGATGTCGGGATTTGCCGACGAGGACCTGATCGAAACGGCGCTCGAAAAGGGCGCCAAGGGCATGCTGTCCAAACCGTTCGACCCGGAACACCTTATGACTTTCATCGACGAGATCTCTGCCGATTCAGAGGCCGTGCATTAGCGTCTTTCAAGGCATCCCGGAGGCGGGCCGGCACTCTTTGGGAAGCGAAGGTTGTAATTCAGGCCGCCCCCTGGGGTCTCGGCAAAGACGGGTAGCGTAACGTCATGTCTCAACAACAGATGCTGGAGCAGCTCGACACGATCATCAGCTCCGGCGATTGCAGCGCCAGGATAACGCTCCCTCCGAGCGACGACCTAATCGCGATTGCTGCGCGCACCAACCGGCTTCTCGAACTGCGCGAGGCGGAGATCGCCAAGTTGCGCAAGCGCGTCCACGACGAGATCAGCGCCCGCGAGGACCACCAAACGACGACCGCTCTCCTCAAGCAGACCAAGGAAATGCTGCGCCGCCGCACCGTCGAACTCGACGGCGCCCTCAAGACGGCGGCCGCCTCCAACGAAGCAAAATCAGCGTTTCTGGCGAACGTCAGCCATGAATTGCGCACGCCGATGAACGGCATCATCGGCATGGCCGAACTGCTGCTGCGCGCCAACCTTGAACAACGACCGGCAAAGCTCGCCAAAACGATCATCGATAGCGGCCGCGCTCTGGTCGTCATCATCAACGACATCCTCGATTTCTCCAAAATCGAGTCCGGCAAGATCGAGCTGCGTCCGGTCTCCTTCAACTTCAGGCGCTGCGTCGAAGACGTGATGGCATTGGTTGGCATACAAGCCAGTGCCAAGTCGGTCATCCTAGAAGGACATCTGGACGATGACATACCGGAACTCGCGTTTGGTGATGCCGGCCGAATTCGCCAGATCCTGACCAATTTGATCGGCAACGCCGTCAAGTTTACCGACGAAGGCCGCGTCGACGTCTACGTCCGTTCGCACATCGAGAACGGCGTCGCTCGTTTCGAGTTCGAGGTGGTGGACACCGGCCTCGGCATCCCGGAAGCAGCGCTGAAAACGATTTTTGACAAGTTCAATCAGGTCGACAACACCTCGACGCGCCGCCATGAAGGCACCGGCCTTGGCCTCACGATCTGCAAGCTGTTGGTCGAGCAGATGGGCGGCACGATTGGTGTCGAAAGCGAACTTGGCTCAGGCTCGAAGTTCTTTTTCGCGCTCGATCTGCCGGTCGTGAACCAGGAAACGACCAGTACGCAAAGTCAGGCTGCGATAAGCGATACCAGGATACTGGTGCTTGGCGACCACTCGGCTCTCGCTGAGGACCTGATTAAGGAACTCACCGCCTCCCGGGCAAAGGTTTTGCGAGAAAGCGAGGGTCACACTGCAGACCAGTTGACAGCCAGCGATCTCGTCGTCGTGTCGTGTAACGATGTTGAATCCGACGGGATGAAACGTCTGAAACTCCTACGCAAGCAAAATCCGGGTTTTGGCGGTGCCATCGTCGTTGCCACATCGGTCGGCACGCTGGGCGACGGTTCGGAACTGCACCGCGCCTCAGTGGAGGGCTACATAACCGGTGATACACCGGTCGACATACAGTGCCGGGTAATTCAGTCGGTCATCGAAAACCGAAGCATCGGCGTGCAGGCTTTTGCGACCAAACACACTCTGAATGACAGCGACTCCCACACGACACCGGATCAGGCTGCAGAAAATGCCTACGACCAAGAACATGTCGCAGAAGCCGTTACCGATCAGCCTGTTGCCGGCGATGAGCAAGACGACTGCCACGTCCTCGTCGTCGACGACGGCGCCGTCAACCTCGCCGTTGCCAGTGAGTTCCTGTTGTACATGGGCTGCAAGGTTTCGACAGCAGGCAACGGGCGTGAAGCCGTCGACCTGATCGAACGCGACCGCTACGACCTCGTACTGATGGACTGCCAGATGCCCGAAATGGACGGCATCGAAGCCACGAAAGTCATCCGGGAGCGCGAAACCGCCGCTGATGCGGAGCGCCGCCTGCCCATCATCGCCTTGACCGCCAACGCATTCCATTCGGATCGAGCAAAGTGCTTGAGCGCCGGCATGGACGACTTTTTGACCAAGCCGCTGATGCCCGATGAACTGGAAGCGGTCATCGCACGATTCCGGCCGGCAGCGTGATCTTCAAATCGAGGTAAGAGAGTATCGGGAAATGTCAGTAGCGAACGGCGACGCGGGCCAGATCCGCAGATTTCCGGACTTCACATCGGGCCTTTTCAGAAAGGTGGACCTGGTTGTCGAGCGCGGTCTGACGAGGCTTGGCAAGCGCATCCGGCTGACGGCATTTTTCAGCGCTGTGTGGTTTCTGCCTGCTGATCCCGGTTTCGCTGATCACCGGCTACGCGCTGTGGCACGACATGCGTTCGAGCATGCAGGCTGCCGAGGTCGAAGACAACATCCGCCTTGCCCGGGCAATTGCCGATAGCGTCTGGACCCGCCATGGCGAATTCCTCAAAAACGGCGCCGAGCAGGCGTCCGGCGGCTCGCATGATCCCGCCCAGATCAAATCGATACACGACGACCTGAAGCGAAACTTCGCCGGCCTGAACATCTTGAAAATCAAGATTTACCAGCCGCAAGGATATACCGTCTATTCATCGGATTTCAGTCAGATCGGGCAAAGCAAGAAAGGCAATGCCGCTTTTGAATACGTGGTTTCCGGCAAGAAGCCCCGTTCAGCCGCGTCGTTTCGCGAGAAGTTCACCGGCTTCGACGTCGTGGAAAACGTACACGTTGTCGAAACCTATGTGCCGATCACCAACCGCGCCGGCAAAGTGATTTCGGTGTTCGAAATTTACGTCAACGTCAACGACCAGATGGCTGGCATAACGGCACTGACCCGGCGCACGATTATCGAGTTGCTCATCGGTCTCGGCGTCTTGTTCAGCGTGCTTGTCCTGATCGTTTGGCGAGCCGACAAGGTCCTCCAGACACAAAGCGCGAGGCTCGACGACCAGCATCACCGGCTTGTCGCCAAGCAGATCGAACTCGGCAAGGCACACGATCAGCTGAAAGTCACCAATCAGGAACTGGAACGCAACATTGCCGCGTTGACCGAGGCCCAGCGCGAAATCGTCGAAAAGGGCAAGCTTGCCCAGCTCGGCCAGCTGACGGCCACCGTTGCCCACGAGATCCGCAATCCGCTCGGCTCGGTGCGCACGGCAACCTACCTCCTGCAGCGCAAGATCAACGCCGAGGAACTGGGCGTCGAAAAGCAGTTTCGTCGCATCGTCGACGGCATCTCGCGCTGCGACGGCATCATCAACCAGCTCCTGGGCTTTGCCCGGCGCGATGCATTCAAGCCTGAGGAAATCGAGATCGACGGCTGGGTCGGCTCCATTGTCGCCGAAGAGCGCGCCGTCGTGCCAACCAAGGTCGCGATCGAGGAAAACTATCAACTCGACGGCAGCGTCGCGATTATCGATCCGGCGCAAATGCGCCGCGTCCTCGTCAACCTTGTTTCCAACGCCTCGGAAGCCATGGTCGGCCGCGACGGTGCCGAAAGCACCACGGAGAACCCGCGGATCGTCGTTGCGACGGCGCGAGGCGATGACGGCTGCCTCGAGATTTCGGTCACGGACAACGGACCGGGTATCACGCCTGACAATCTCGCCCGCATCCGCGAGCCGCTGTTCACGACAAAGTCGTTCGGCGTCGGCCTCGGCATTCCCGCCGTCGAGAAAATCCTTCAGGCCCATGGCGGTGGCCTGCGCATCGACACGGAAGTCGGTCAAGGCACCACCATGACGGCCTGGTTCAAGGCGGGGACGAGCGATCAAAGGGAAGTTGCAGCATGAAGCCGTTACGCATTCTTGTCGTCGACGACGATGCCGACAATGCCGATTCGCTGGCCGAACTCTTCGAAATCGAAGGCCATGACGTGACGGTCGCTTACAACGGCGAGACGGCAGTTACCGCTTATTCGTCCGAAGATTTCGACATCGCCTTCATGGACGTCATGATGCCGGGCATGAACGGCGTCGAAAGTTTTCTCGCGATCAGGCGCCTCAAACCGGATGCCGTGGTCTACATGATGACCGGCTACAGCGTCGAAGATCTCCTTACCCAGGCCACCGAGAACGGTGCCGTCGGCGTGCTGTACAAGCCGTTCGAGCCGGGCGATATTCTCGACGCGCTGACCAAGGTGCTGCCCGAAGGCATCGTGCTCGTCTCCCAATCGGATGATGAGCTCGGCCGCAAAATCCAGGGCTCGATCGAACAGACAGGCCGGCGCTGTGAGCTACTGACCACCAGGGAATGCCTGCGCGCCGGCGTTAGCGCAGATGGCGACGTCGAAGTGTTGATCATCGACCAGAGCGTGAAGCTGATCGAGGGGCTCGATTGTTACGCGCACCTGCGCAGCAGCGGCCGCCCGACACCGGCGATCTTCCTGTCTGCGGTTGGCGATATCGGCGAAGACGATGGCGACCACGTCACCCACGTGAATGCCACCGGCGTCCTGACCAAGCCCTTCAATCCCGAAATTTTGCTGAAGAACGTCAACCGGCTCCTATAGTGGGGAGTGGCTTACCGACTTGCCTGGCGCGCACGCTCATAGAATTGCACGATGCGCATGTGGCGATAGTAGGCGTAGTTGATCGCGATCGCGTATCCGTAGGCCCCACGCAGGAAATGGCGCCGGAGGATGTAGGCTTTCAGGAACGCCAGCGGAAACTCGCTGATCATGCGCAGCGCTGATACGCGCCGGCCGGCATTCTCCGCGGCCTGTGCCTGAGCATCGGCATAGCCAAGCAACTTACCCGCCTCTTCGCGCAGCGACCTCACCGAGTAATGGTGGATTGGATGGCGCAGAGAGCCGACTTTGGCAGCGTCCTCGAGCATGACACGATCGTACACCGTGCTGTCGGCATACCGCCCCTTGCTCACCCGATAGAGCCGTACCGGCGACAGCGCATAGGCGAAGGGCGCCGGCCTGCTTTCGCCGGGATACATCTCGACGATCGGTATCGTGAAGGCATCCGCCGGCGGCCGACCCCTCCCGAACATCTCTCGAATCTCATCACTGAGTTCCCGAGAGAGCACCTCATCGGCATCGAGGTTGAGCAGCCAGTCGTTGGCACAGAGCGTTTCTGCAAACCGCTTTTGCGGCCCATATCCCGGCCAGTCGTTATGGACCACGCGCGCGCCCGCGGCTTCTGCCACTGCAACCGTCGCATCCGTCGAGCCCGAATCGACCACGATCACTTCGGATGAAATTTTCTGCGCAGCCTCGATCACCGGTCCGATGCGGTCGGCTTCATTGCGGGCAATGATGAAGGTCGATAAGGGCAAGGTCATTCGAGCAAAGCCAATCCGGTTGCGGGACCCCAAAGTGATATCGCGGCTGCCCGCTCGCTGTCACGGCTCTGCCAATCGCTCACTTAAGAGCCTGCAGAGTAAATATCATCGATCATCGCCAGCACGTCCGCCGCCGTCCGCCCGGCCTCTCGCAGAGATCTGAGGCTCACCGCGCGGTCACGTTTCGAGAACTTGCGACCCTGACGGTCGAGGATCAGCGCATGGTGATGGTAAAGCGGTGCCGGCAGATCGAGCAAAACCTGTAACAGCCGGTGCAGGTCCGTTGCAGCCTCGAGGTCCATGCCGCGCGTCACATGGCTGACACCTTGCCTGGCATCGTCGACAACGACGCAAAGGTGATAGCTGCCAGCCACGTCCTTGCGCATGATCACGGCATCACCCCATCGTTCGGGCGCCGCTGTCACCGTCTGCGCTTGTCCACTCATGGTGATTGCCTGATATGTGAGTGGCTTGCCGCCCGATCGCTGCATAGCCAGATCGAGCGCCCGCGCCATATCGAGGCGCAGTGCAAACGGCTCGCCGGCCGCTTCGCGACGCTGCTCTTCGCTCGGCCCGAGCACCTTTGAGCGCCCCGGATAGAGCGGCACGCCGTCCGGATCAGTTGCATGATCACCACCGGCTACCACCGCATCGGCAATCTCGCGCCTGGTCGCAAAGCATGGGTAAAGCACGCCGAGCGAACGAAGACGGTCGATCGCGCTTTGGTAGGTGTCGAAGTGCTCCGACTGGCGCAGCACCGGCTCCTCCCAGTCGAGACCGAGCCAGGCGAGATCCTCGAAAATCTGGGCAACAAACGCCTCGCGGGTCCGGCCGACATCGATATCCTCGATACGCAGCAGGAACCGGCCATCGAGCCGCCGCGCCCAGCGCCAGCCGACGAGCGCCGACAATGCATGGCCGACGTGAAGTTCCCCCGTCGGGCTCGGTGCGAAGCGGAAGGTTGGTAAGGGCTCCCTCACGCTGCCCGCTCAGGCATCATTGCGGTCGAACAGTTGCAGCTGGTCTGGATGCGGCCCATCGCGCGGAATACGCTTGTGGCCGCCGAAATCAACACGATCGACCAGCCCCGGAAACTCAGCCCTGAAGCGCTCCAGAGCCTTGTCGCGGGCAGCAGGATGCTTGATGCCTTCCCAGATTTCGTAAATGCGCCGCGGGTCACAGCCATAGCGCCGGACGATATCCTTGCGCCGGACGTTCAGCCAGCGTGCCAGCCAAATCTCGACGGCGTCATCCTCCGACAACGCCCGCTTCGGCGCCCGCGGCGGCGCGGCAAACACTTCGCGTAGCGATCCTTCGAACAGTGACATGCGACGAGCTTTGTTGACTTTGTGCGCCCTCTTGCGCACACCTCTTGGCTTCTGTGCAGGATATATGAGAACAAAATAGCAATCTCATGGCCGCACTCAACCCAAATCGTCACGACTGAGAAACCACAAAACAACGAACAGGGCGCCTCGCCGTGATCCTCTTTCCCGCCATCGACCTCAAGGACGGCCAATGCGTGCGCCTCAAGCTCGGCGACATGAACGAGGCGACCGTCTTCAACGACGACCCTGCGGCCCAGGCCCGGACCTTCGAAGCACAGGGCTTCGAATGGCTGCACATCGTCGACCTCAACGGCGCTTTCGCCGGCGAGCCTGTCAACGGTGCGGCCGTCGACGACATCCTCGCGAGCCTCACGATCCCGACCCAGCTCGGCGGCGGCATCCGCGACATGGCAACCATCGAGCGCTGGCTCGCCAAAGGTATCCGCCGGGTCATCCTCGGTACCATCGCCGTCCGCGACCCCGATCTGGTGCGCACCGCCTGCCGCGCATTCCCAGGACGCATCGCGGTTGGCATCGACGCACGCGCCGGCAAGGTCGCCGTCGAGGGCTGGGCCGAGACCAGCGAATTGACGGCTATCGATCTCGCCCGCCGCTTCGAGGATGCCGGCGTCGCCGCCATCATCTACACCGATATTGATCGCGACGGCGTTTTGAAGGGCCTCAATCTACCGGCAACGCGGGCCATGGCGGAGGCAACATCCATCCCGGTGATCGCCTCTGGCGGGCTCGCCTCGATCGACGACATCAAGGCGCTGTTGCAGCCCGAGAACGCCATCCTCGAGGGCGCCATATCGGGCCGCGCCATTTACGATGGCCGTCTCAACCCTGCCGAAGCGCTGGCGATGATCTCGGCTGCCCGGAACGCCGGATCATGAAGGTTTCGCTGATCTATGCCTACTGGCCCAATCAGCCGGCCGGCGTAACCTGGTGTGATCTGCCCTGGGCGCTGCGCGACAAGGGTCTGCCGAAGCGCCTGCATCAAGCCGGACACGAGGTCGTCGAGACCATTCTGATGGCCGAGGAACCGGCACCCGACGAGATGCGCGCCGGCCTGGCACTTGCCGCCGAAATCGCCGATGCCGTCCGCGAGGCGCGCGCGAATGGTGAACTGGCCGTCATTCTGTCCGGAAGCTGCGCACTTGCCGCTGTTGGCGCGATTGCAGGTCTCGGCGCGGAAACCCGCATTGCCTGGTTCGACGCCCATCCGGACCTCAACACGCCCAGAACTACGACCAGCGGCCTGTTCGAAGGTATGGCGCTTGCCGCTGCCACCGGCCGCGCCTGGCAGGCCATGATCACCAAGCACGCCGGCCTCGACACACCAGCAGACCTCGACAACGTGACCTTGTTCGGCGCCCGCGATATCGATCCCGCGGAGCAGCAGCTGATCGACCAACATTCGGTCGCCGTCACCACCGATACTGCCGTGCTGCGCGAGCGGCTGAGGGGCGCGGCCCAGGTTTACGCCCATCTCGACATGGACGTGCACGATGCACTCACCGTGCGCACCAACGCCTTCGCCGTCGCCGGTGGCCCGTCCGTCGATATCGTGCGCGAAGCTCTGAACTCGATTGAAAACCTTGGCTGCCTCGCCGTCACCGGTCTCGACCCGGCAGCACCCGATGCCGCCAAGGCAGCCGACATCGCCATCAACCACGTGCTGGCAATCGCCTCGCGCTAACCGGCCAGGCTCTCGATGCGCTCGAACAACAGCGCCAGATCCTCAGGCCGCGACAGACGATGCTCGCCGTCGGCAACCTCGGTCAGGTTGACGGGCGCACCTTCGAGGATCGTCGCGAGTTGGGCTGCATGGTCGAACGGCACGTCCGGATCGAGGCGACCCTGGATGATTTCGACAGGGCAGCCCGGGTTCCAGGGCGCAGTGCCCATCAGGTGCTTTCGGCCGTCTTCGATCAGGCCGCGCGTGATCGCGTAGGGCTCACCGTATTCGGATGGGCGATACCAGACGCCGTCCTCCATGATCGCGCGGCGCGCATCGGGACCCGCCTCCTGCCACATCAGCGCTTCCGTCATGTCCCAGGCGGGCGCGATCAGCACGAGGCCGGCGATACGCCCTGGTTTGCCATTCGGGCTTTGCGCCAACATGTGCCGGACGAGTAACAGCGCAATATGTCCGCCCATGCTCGAGCCGACGACGATCTGCGGCCCGCTCGTCACCGTGTCGAACACCGCCACCGTTTCCTCGAGCCAGCGTCCGATCGTGCCGTCCTCGAATTGACCGCCCGACTGACCGTGACCCGAGTAGTCGAACCGCGTGTAGGCAAGCCCTTTCGCAGCCGTCCAATCGGCGAGCGCCGAGGCCTTGGTCGAAATCATGTCGGACTTGAAGCCCGACAGCCAGAACACACCCGGCGCATTGCCGGCCTGCGCGAGATATGCGATGGGGCGTCGGGCGGCGCCATCACCGACCAGCAACTGTTCGGGCTCGGCATCGGACATCGGTTTCAGTCCTTTAGAAAGGGTCATTCGGGTCGTGACAAAGCGCCGGCCGACCATACTTCAGATCATCCCGGAACTCGACACCGGCGGCGCCGAGCTTTCCACGGTCGAGATTGCCGATGCCATTGTCAGGTCCGGCGGCCGCGCACTGGTCGTCTCCGAAGGCGGCCGTCTCGAAGACCGGCTGGCCGAAGCCGGCGGTGAATTGATCCGTTTGCCGGTCGCCACCAAGAACCCGGCGAAGATCATCTCGAACGCCCGTGCCATTGCCCGCCTCGCCGGTGCAAACGGCGTCGACATCCTGCATGCTCGCAGCCGTGCACCTGCCTGGAGCGCGTGGCTCGCTGCGCGCGCGACCGGCATTGCCTTCATGACCACCTATCACGGTGCCTACAGCGAGAAGGGCCCGATCAAACGCTACTACAACAGCGTCATGGTCCGCGGCCTCCGTGTCATCGCCAATTCCAACTACACAGCCGATCTCATACGCTCGCGATACGCCACGCCCGCCGACCGGATCGATGTCATCTACCGCGGTGTCGATGAAGCCTTTGACCCGGCCAAGGTCGGGCCGGAACGGATTGCAGCGATACAAGCAAGATGGGGCGTGGCGCCGACAGCCCGTATCGTGCTGCTTGCCGGCAGACTGACCAGTTGGAAGGGACAGTCCGTTTTGATCGAGGCGTTCAGCCGCCTCAAGGACCAAGCCTCGGCCAGCGATGCCGTCGTCGTCCTCGCCGGCGATCATCAGGGCCGCACCGACTACCGTGATGGTCTCATGGCCCAAATCCAGGCCGCCGGGCTCGAAGACCGCGTCCGGCTCGTCGGGCATGAAGCGGACATGCCTGCAGCATTTGCAGCGGCACATGTTTCGGTGGTCGCGTCAACCGAACCCGAGGCCTTCGGACGTACGGCCATCGAGGCGCAGGCGATGGGCTCGCCGGTCATCGCAACCCGACATGGCGCCCCGCCCGAGACAGTCCTGGCACCGCCCGAGCACGGTCGCGACGCCCAAACCGGCTGGCTGGTCGCACCGGGCGATGCGGAAGATCTCGCCCGCCACCTTGAACTCGCCCTCGAATTGTCCGACGAGGCCCGGACCGCAATTGCTGAGCGCGCGGTCCACCACGTTCAGAGTTCATTCACCACGACTGTCATGAAATTCGAGACACTTGTGGTATACAACAAGGTGTTCGATGCGCTCGCCCACGGCGCGGACATCATGCGTTTCGATGTGGGCGGGCCCGATCAATTCGCTTGACTTGGCCGGGGTTCCGACCAATCTAGCGTGTGCTTGGTGCCGGCTTGGTTTGGCGTGCGTTCAAGCCCGTTGCCGGGTCGTATCGAGCATGTAGTCAACTAGGTGCAACAGCTATAGGAGATGCCACCATCCGCCGACCACATAGAGGCCAGCAGGAACGCGAACAAAAGGGTCCCAAGACCAATGACGCGATCCAAGCAAGAGAGGTCCGATTGATCGACCAGGACGGAGAAAACGTCGGGGTCGTTGAAACGCATAATGCACTGGAGCGCGCTCAGGGAGCCGGGCTCGACCTTGTCGAGGTATCGCCCGACGCCAAGCCGCCGGTCTGCAAGATTATGGACTTCGGCAAGTATAAGTACCAAGAACAGAAAAAAGCCGCCGAAGCCCGCAAAAAGCAAAAAACTGTCGAAGTCAAAGAAATCAAGATGCGCCCGAACATCGATAGTCACGACTACGATGTGAAGATGCGCTCGATGGTGCGTTTCTTCGACGAGGGCGACAAAGTCAAGGTGACGCTGCGTTTCCGCGGCCGTGAAATGGCCCACCAGCAGCTCGGCCGCGATCTCCTCATGAAGGTCAAATCCGACACTGAGGAAATCGCCAAAGTCGAATCGGAACCGCGCCTCGAAGGCCGCCAGATGGTCATGGTCCTGGCGCCCAGGGCGTGATGGCTGTCGAGCGCCTTCCGGCTTTCGGCAGGCGCCTCCAGCCTCTTCGGGGTCATGGCCGGGCTTTTCCCGGCCACCCCAGACAGCGCCATTGAATCGGCCTGAGGTTCTCAGAACACTGGCCTTCGATCGCTCCTCAGGACAAGAACTTCCAAGCGTCTCGTGAAAGAATGTACTGGGCGAAGTTACGCCGTCTAATCAGTCGTGCCGGCCCGACGAGCCGTTCCTCAATGCGGCGAATGACTTCCTCCAAGGCCTTCTCATCCGCCGCTTCATGAACGGCCAGCACACCCGATGCGCAGGTCTCCAGCAGGTTTCGCGCCGCTCGATCGCGCACACCCAACGCGATGGTCTCGACCGCGACACCCTTCGATTTCAGCAAATCGCAAACCGCCAGCGCCTTTTTGTCATCCCACGTCGCCGGTCCGTCGAATACGAGCGTGCCGCTGACCATTAGCACCACCACCTTGCGCGTCTGCCCGTCCGTGAACAGGGCCCCCTGCGTATAAGGAGCTTCGGGCGACAGGATGTGCCAGCCGGCAAACAGCCCGTGCTGTAGGCTTCTCTCGCCGGCCAGCGTCATCATGGTGAGTTGATCGAGCAGTTGCTGATGGTCGACGGTCAGCGGTTGAAACCGCGGACCCTGCCGGCACCGGCCATGCGCTGCGGTTTCTGCATCGTCGGCCAGGTTGAGATGAAGCGCGTTTGGCTCTGCAGCGTCGTCGCGCACCCGCTGCTGCCTGCTGGCGCAATGGGCCTTGTCGGCCCCGAACGGCACGAGCGCGAGCTTGGCCCGGTCGGCATCGCCATGGTTGCGAAAGGACCGGACCAGTCCCGCGACCGCATGATGCATGCCGGCCGTTTGGTCGAGAACGAATGCCACCTCGATTTGCGGCATCTTCGGCACCAGGGCCTGCGCGAGGACGCTGACCTGGATCGTTTCCTTGCCGACATAGCGCATGAACTGCGTAGCGCTCGTGACCGACAACGAGACGCTCAGGACATTCTTGGCAATCTCGATTTCGGGATCGACGGAAACAGGGAGATCGCGGGCCAGCGACTGGAACGTTGTCCGCGCCTTGTGACGGCGCTCGCCATCCGTCAGCCCGATGCGCGAGGCGCCGGCCAATGCCGATGCATCCGCCGCATCTTGCAGCGCCTGCTTGACTTGCATGGCCCGATAAAGATCAACGCCCAGCCCGGCCCCACCGACGAGCGCAGCAACTGCGAGCGTCGCAACAATTGCAGCCGAGCCTGAACGATCATGCCAAATGGCAAAAATTGAACTGAGCATAGCATGCTCCCTGCATAGTCAACGAGAGCATAAAACTGTTTCATAATAATGGAGTAACTCGTAGATTCGGTCAAGTTGGCATAGCTGAAATGGTTATCCGGTTGCCGGTCAAAGCAATACAGGCGTATGTGCAATGACCGCGAGCGTGTCGCATTCCATCTCTCGCCTAAAGCGTGTTGCATGAGATGCACCCCGCTTCAGCATTGTTTGCGCTCACGGCTATCCCTCCCTGCGGTCGGGCCTCCGCGAAGGTGGCACTTGAGCCGGGTCGCGGTCGCGATCTTGCAGAATGAATCCGATTGGATGCGACATGCCTTAGTGCTCCATATCACCGATCCATAAGCATTCGCTTGAACACTTGCGCCCTATTGCTCGATGAAAACTCCGGCAAACCTAACCCAGCTCGAGGAGGCGATTGGCCGAGACCTCGCCTACCTGAATTTTCCACCCGATAACTGGGTGGTGCCGCACACGGGGCCTGACGGTCGGCCCGTGCTTGACGTGCTGATCGTCGGCGCCGGCATGTGCGGGCTTGCAGCGGGCTTTGCACTGCGCCGGTTCGGCGTCTCGAACATCCACACTATCGATGCCGCTCCGGCGGGCCTGGAAGGCCCGTGGATCTCGTTTGCGCGCATGAAGACGCTGCGCTCTCCGAAGCACCTGACCGGTCCGGCCCTCGGCCTGCCGGGCCTCACGTTTCGTGCCTGGTTCGAAGTCCAGTTCGGAGCCAAGGCCTGGGAACAGCTCGGCCGCATCCCGCGCACGCAGTGGGCCCAATACATGAACTGGTACGGCCGCGTCATCGGCGCCAGGGTCGAGAGCGATTGCCGCCTCGCGTCCATCGAGCCCGGCGGCGATCACTTGCAGGCTGAATTGCAGCGGGCCGGAACCTCGCGCATGGTCCGCGCCCGCCGGATCGTGCTGGCCACCGGTCGCGATGCCATGGCGCGTCCGCGCATCCCGACGGAGTTGCAGGAGTTCATTGGAGCGCAGGTGTTTCACACATCGAGCGCGCCCGGGCCGGCGCTGTTCAAGGATCGCCGGGTGATCGTCATCGGCCTGGCCGCCTCCGCCTTCGACTATGCTGCCGAAGCCCTCGAATCCGGCGCCACGTCAGTGACCATGCTCGGCCGCTCGAATACCATACCGCGGGTCAACAAGGCCAAGCAGGTCGTCTACGCCGGCTTTTCGCAGGGTCTCTGCCATCTGCCCGACCGTGACCGTCTCGCGATATTCACGGAAATCTTCGCCGACGGCATCCCGCCGCCACGAGACTCGGTCTTCCGGGTGACCGCGCACGACAATTTCAAGATCCAGCTCGGCGCCGGCATCGAATATGCCGAACGGCAAGGCGATGCCATCAAACTGACAACGGAGGCGGGAACCTTCGAGGCGGATATCGTCGTGCTCGGCACCGGCTTTCATGTCGAAGCCAAAGCAGCGCCGTTTCTCGGGAATCTTGGCGATAACATAAAGACCTGGCGCGATGCCGTGCCAGACGGCCAAAAAGCCGGCGAACTACTCGATTTTCCCTATCTGGATGAAGGTTTCGCCTTTGTTGCGCGCAACAATGGGGCAGCCGGCAGCGCCGTCACACGCCTCCATTCCTTCAATCACACCGCCATGGTCTCGCTCGGCAACCTCGCCAACGACATTCCTGCCGTCAGCGAAGGCGCCGAACAGCTCGCCCGCAGTATTGCGACCCGGTTTTTCATCGAGGACCAGCCGGAACTCCGTGCCCGCCTCAGGCAGTACGATGATCCAGAGCTTCTCGGCGACGAATTTCCCGACCTGCCGGAGTGGTAGACTCTCAGTGTTGGTTTAGTTGCTGGGCCCGGTATTGAAGGCGACCTCATCGACCAACTCGGAGGCGCGCTTGCGTAAGCCGGCGACCTTGTCGAGGGCAATTTCGTCGGCCTTGAACGTACCCCAGCTCTTGACCCGCTCCGACCAGGCAACGCGCTCGCTGACCGGATATTCGTAGTTGACCTCGGCATAGATCCGCTGGGCCTCATCGGAGGCGAGGAACTCCATAAATTTCCGGGCATTTTCAGCGTTCGGCGCATGCTTCGCCATGACCATGCCGGACACGTTGACATGGCTGCCGCGCCCCTCGCTGTTTGGAAACAGCATCTTGACCGAGGCCGCCCACTCCTGCTGCACGGGCGACTTCTTGTTGGTCTGCATCTGGCCCATGTAATAGGTATTGCCGATCGCCAGATCGCATTCGCCCGAATAGACGCCCTTGACCTGGTTGCGGTCGTTGCCCGAGGGCTTGCGAGCAAGATTGTTCTTGAGGCCTTCAAGCCAGGCACGTGCCTTGTCCTCGCCGAGGTGGGCGATCATCGAGGCGATCATGGCGATGTTGTAGACATGCTGGCCCGAGCGCATGCAGATGCGGCCCTTCCATTTCGGGTCGGCCAATTCCTCCAACGTAATCGTGTCCTGTTTGACGCGTTCTTTCGAGGCGTAGACGACACGCAATCTGCGCGTCAGGCCGAACCATTGATCATCGCCACCTCGGAATTGGGCTGGGATCTGCCGTGCGAGCACGTCCGATTTCACCGGCTGCGAAACGCCCTCCTTGACGGCCAGCGTCAGCCGGCCGATGTCGGTTGTCAGCAAAACGTCGGCCTGGCTATTCGCGCCCTCCGCCCGCATGCGGGCGATCAAGCCCTTGTTGGCGAACAGCACGAACGTCGAAATGCCGGTCTGCTTGGTAAACTTCTGCAGCAGCGGGCGGATGAGAAATTCCTGGCGATAGGAATAGATGTTCACCGCGCCGGCCGCCAAAGCCGACGTTGTAAACGCGGCCATGACCAGGCCTGCCAATCCTGCCGCACAGATCGTCCGTCTCACCATCATTCGCACTCCCTCACAGAACCAGCACGCGTTTTTCGACGCGATTGAAATCACGGAGTTTTCGCCCGAGTCAATGAAATAATCAAATAATTTCAATAGTTTAGAAATGTTCTAAGAGGCATTCTAAGAAGCGCTGAAAGGTGAGTCCGTTACTTCGCAACCGCCTGATTGATGACACCACTGTTGCGGACATTGCGCATGACGACTTCGTCGTTACTGCCGGATGCCGCATCATGGGCGGTTCTGCGCAACTTCGCATTCTCCGGCGACAGCGCACAGGCAGGGTCCGTCTCTCGCGCATCGCCGGCGATGGCAAGCGCCTGGCAGCGGCAGCCGCCCCAGTCGATCTCGCGCCTCTCACAGCTCCGGCAGGGCTCCGCCATCCACGCGGTACCGCGAAACACGTTGAATGCCTCGGAATTTAGCCAGATGTCGCGCAAGCCCTTATCGCGGATATTGTCGAATGACAGCCCGGGAATTGTCTCGGCCGCGTGGCAGGGCAGGACCTTGCCCGTCGGCGTCACGTTCATCACGGTGCGCCCCCAGCCGCCCATGCACGGCTTCGGGTGCTTGGCATAGTAATCGGGCGTCACGAAATCGATTCTGAGG
>CBDCZF010000017.1:0-5874 GCA_965224225.1 Hyphomicrobiaceae bacterium | reverse complement strand
TCGAGAAGACAAACGGCGCAGCATACCGTGCAACCCGGAGTATCGGCTCTCCGGTAATTCCGGTGATCACAAATAAGTTCAATCCAATGGGCGGCGTTATGAAACCGATGCCGAGCGCAGTAACCATGACGATGCAAAAGTGTATATCGTGCATGCCGATCTCGCGGGCCAGCGGGAATAGGACCGGCGCGATGAGAACGATGTTTGGCACAGCCTCCATGACACAGCCAGCGATGATGAAGATGACCAGCATCATCAAGACGATCAGCACATAACTGTCGGTTGTCGCCAAGACGCTTTCGATGACGTATTGCGGTACATTGAGCGACCCAAGCGCTTCAGCCAATGGGAGAGACAAGGCAACAGTCGGTAGAATTACGCCGTTTACCTTCGCCGAACTGACGAGCATTTTAGGCACGTCAGCAAGTTTCATCGTTCCAATCATGAAGCCGATTGAGATGGTCGTCACGACGGCGACGGCGGCTGCTTCCGTTGGTGTGAAACTGCCGGAATAGATACCACCGAGAATGATGATCGGCACGAGCAGCGCAAACTTGCCGTCCCAAAGAGCCTTGATCCAACGCCGAAAGGAAAACTTTGCGCCGGAATGCTCATAGCCATTGATGCGGTTCATCTAGCGTTCATCACGATGTTGGTGATCATGATTGCGCCGAGTACCATGACGCCGGGAATGATCGCGGCTAAAAACAATGTGGCGGTCGACACGCCGAGAATGAGTCCAATGACGATATAAGCGATCGAGGGAGGAATGAGAATTCCGGTGCATGCCCCCGATGCGACGAGTGCACTGGCATAAGAACGCGGGTAGCCTGCTTCAACGAGGACGATCGATGGTCATACGGCCCACCGCAGCACATCCGGCTGCATCGGAACCGGAAATGCATGCGAAGAACCCGCATCCGAGAACCGTAGCGCTGCCGAAGCCGGAACGCAGGCTGCCAGCGGTTGCCTCGGCAATATCAAGCAGCCTGTGCGAGAGGCCGGTTCGAACCAGGGCATCGCCGGTCAGAATGAAAAGCGGGACCGCAATGAGCGCGAAGGCATCCATCCCTTCGAACAAAGATTCGCCGATAAGCGCGATCGGAAGCGTACCCGTGAAGTAGAGCAGCAGGCATACGCCGATCCCCATGGACACCCACATGGGAATGCCAAGGCCGAGCAGCAGGACAATCAAGAGCAAAGGACCGGTGATGTCCCATCCCCACTCAACCGACGCCCCTGGAGTCTTGTAAAGCATGCAATCCCCCGCTAGCCAAACATGGCGCGGCCGGTGTAGGGGGCGCGTCCGTTACGAATGTCGGAAATGTCACGAACAATTGCCTGCAAGAGCCGGACGATGATGAGAAGAAAACCGAAAGGCACCGCAACAGTGAACCAAGCTTGATTGATGCGGAGACCACTTGTAAGCGACTGGAATTTGATCGAACTGAGAACGGATTCAGCCGAATAATAGATCGCAATGAACGCAAACAAGAGCGTGACAATTTCTCCAAACAGATAGAGGTATGGAATGAACTTTCTCGGTACGAGATGGAAGATTACGTCAATCCGAATATGTGACCTTTCCTTGATGGCAGCGGCTGCTCCAATCCAAACCAAGTACACGAAAGCATAACGGGCTGTTTCCTCACCCCAGACGGATGAGTATTCCAAGACGAAGCGCCGGATGACCTCTATGAAAACGACAGCAACGATATAGGCATAGAAGCCTAGCATCAGCCATCGTTCTAGATTGTTGTCGAGTTGTCTGATGAAGCCACGCACAATAATCCACCCCACAAAAAACTGAGTGGCCGGGGAGGCCACTCAGCCACGGTCCGTCCTAGACGTTGTCGACGATGTAGCGCGGATTGGTGGTTTTGGATGCTTCGAGCAGTTTCTCGAACTTATCGACCGAGCCCAGAAGATCCTTCTTGAAGCTATCCCATTCCGGACGTTGATAGCCGCCAAGCTCCTTGAACTCCGCCATAGCATCTGGTTTGAGCGTGTGGATCTTGACGCCGGCGTTCAACATTTGAGAGCGCGCAAACGCAAAGGCTGCCGGGACCTTCGCCAGGTTTTGCCGGAAGGTCGTATCGGAAGCCGCAACGACGCCGTCTTGCGTTTCTTTCGGCAGTGAGCTGAACCATTCGTGGTTGCAGCTATAGACTTGTCCGCCATGGACGCTTTGCGCGAGCGTAATGTGCGCAAGAATATCGCCGAAGCCAAAGGCATAAAGACCTGAGACAACCGGGTCGAGCGCATCTGCAACGCCCTGTTTGATCGCCGATGGCGTTTCGCCCCACGCGACTGGTGTGGGATTGGCGCCAAGCAATCGATAGAACTGCTGCAGCATCTTCGAGCCGGGTACTCTGAACTTGATGCCTTTCATGTCGGCAGGCGAAAGGATCGGGTCCTTGCCTTTGCGCACCGAGAACGTACGAGCCGAAGTCGAGGCGTACCAGAGCGCCTTGAAGCCTCGTGCTTGCAGCTTGGGATCGATCTCCTGCTTCCAGGCGTCCGAGGTCACGAGGTTGACGAAGGCCTGGTTCTCGGCACACCAGTAGGGGATATTGATGAGGTCTGCAGCTGGTGCAAACGGTGCGAAGTTTGAAATCGAATGCTGTGCGACCTGAATGATGCCCTTCTGGACCTTGTTGGCCAGGACCTTGCGGCGCCGAGTTTTTTCGCGGCAGCAAGGTTCACGTAGATGTCGCCATTGGTCATGTTCTGGATGTTCTCTTTGAAATCCAGCTGCATGATTGGATAATAGCGTGACACACCGATGATGTAGGCCGTCGCGAACGTCATCTGATGCTTGGCAGCCTTCTTGCGCTCCCTTTCTTCCTTGGCGGTTTGCGCGAGGGCGGCGTCCGACCACAAAGTGCCAGCAGATGCGGCGACGGGTGGCGGTCGTTAGGCCATACGCTGTCGTTGCACGCATGAACTGCCGACGTGAAAACTCTGATTCTGTCTTTGGATCTTTCTCTGGCATATTTTCCTCCAGTTACTCAGGTGACATGTGCGACCGTTTTTCGGTCTTGTTATTCTTGGTCGTCTTCCCCCCCCCTCCCGCGCGTTCCGCGTAAACCATGCAGGCCACGAACAAAGCGATAGACAGCCCCAAGATGAGAAACTCCGGCACGCCGTCGAGCGGCGCTGCAGTACCGATGCCTGTTGTTATTCGGTACTTGCCAATCAGAATGTTGCCGAAGAAGACGAGCAATGCGGCGAGGCTGAGCGCGCCATAGAGCCAGCGTCGTCGGTTCGCACTCGACTTGCTGTTCGGCGAGCTCATGCACCTGCCTCACTTGCTTTGTCTGGTTGCGCTGGTGCTACGTAGGGCAAGCGGGCGCGGGCCTTGGTGTCGGCGGCACCTGCATTTCGCACGTATCGCCGATCGTCGTCGGAGCGTACTTTGTAGACATACGTAGGGTCGCCGCCGGTCACGCCATGGATGAACAAGCGTGTCTTCTGGTCGGCCAGAATGCGTTGTCGGACTTCCTGGAGATCCCAGTCTTCCTTGAGCAGAGCGGCAAGTTCGTCGACGATCGAGGCCATTGCTGGATCGCCGGCAATGTCATCTTGCTCTAACGGATCTTCCTCCAGGTTAAACAGCAGCTGATCAACGCCTTCGAGATCCATGTACTTGTAGGGGCCCTTGCGCACCATTCGGCTTGGCCCTGTCGAGCCGTCTGCCGAATACTCACTTATCGCTACGTCAGGCCAGTTGGTGGCATCGCCACCTAGCAGCTCTGTTAGACTGTTGCCATCGAGCGGCCTCGCGAGATCGACCGGTTTCCCATCAGCAGCGACCTCCAGCAGTGTGGGCATAAGGTCGATGAGCGAGACATTCTGCTTAAGCCGCGCGGTGCGCCACCTCTCCGGCATGCTAATGACAAGTGGAACGCGGGCAGACCATTCCCAGAAGTGCTGCTTATACCACATACCCCGCTCACCCATCATTTCACCATGGTCAGCGGTGAAGACGACGACGGTGTTGTCGGCAAGGCCTGTACTCTTCAGGGTATTGAGAATTTGCCCAATTTTATCATCGATGTACGAGATCATGCCGTAATAGGCATGGCGGGCTGTCCGAATGTGTTCATTGGTTACCGTGAACAGATGCCTCGCCTGGCAGTAGTAAAGGTTTTCACCAAGGATATCGCGCTCATCAGGTGGAATGTCGCCGACCGCCGGCATGTCGATTTCGTCATGGTCATAGCGGTTCCAATACTCGTTCGCGATGACGAACGGTGAGTGCGGATGCGTAAATGAGACCGTCATGAAAAACGGTCGCTGGTCGGCCGAGCGCGCGAGATCATAAATGCCTTGGACCGCGTGGTAGGCAACCTCGTCGTCGTAGTCCATCTGGAGCGTGCGGATGCAGGAGCCGGACTCGATCACAGGCGCCATCGTGAGGTTCGTCGGGCGGAATTCGCGCCCCTTCGTCCAATCAACCGTCCAGGCGAAATTTGCCGGATAGATCTCTGTTGTCAGTCGCTGTTCATAGCCGTGCAGCTGATCCGGCCCGACGAAATGCATCTTGCCGCAAAGGACCGTCCTGTAATCGAGCTTGCGGAGATAATGCGGGAGCGTCGGGATATCGGCGCGAAATTCCGAGGCATTGTCGAAGCAGTTGATCGAGTGCGGATAAAGGCCCGAATGAAGCGAGGCGCGGGACGGGCCACAGATCGGGAAATTACAGTAGCAGTTGTCAAAGACAACCCCGCTATCAGCCAGCGCTTCAAGGTGTGGAGCTTTGACAATCGGATGGCCGTAAAATGGCAGTGCAGGGCCCGCCAATTGATCTGCCATGATAAAAAGGATGTTTGGGCGTTGGTCGGCCATCATGCACGCTCCCTGACATCTGCGAGACGCACGTCGCCTGCCATCAGCGCATCGACGTCCGCCGGTGCAAGCGGCTTGTAATCGAAGGGAACCGGTGCAACGTAGGGCAACCGCAAGCGGCCCTTCGTGTCATCGACTTTGGCATTGCGCACGTAGCGCTGCTCGTCATCGTCGCGTGTTCGAAACGCCCAGGTCGGCTTGCCATCGGTGGCCTCGGCGATCAGGAAGCGCTGTTCTTGGCTCGCGATAATTTGCTCTGTGAGTGCTTCAGGGTCCCAATCCGTCAGCGCAATCGAGCGCAGTTCGGTCTCGATGTCCTGCACCTCTTCGCCGCCAGCCAGGTCGTTCAACTCATGCGGATCATCGTCGAGATTGAAGAGTTGTGGAGGATGACCGTGCGTGTAGAAGTATTTGTAGGCGCCTTTGCGCACCATGCGGCAGGGCGTGCACGGCCCGATCGCCAGATAGTCCGATATGGCAACGTCGGGCCATTGATCAGAACTTGCACCAATCGCCCCGAGCAAACTGTTGCCATCAAGCTCGACAGGTAGTTCGGCGCCTTTGCCGTTTGTCGCGATATCAATGAGTGTCGGCGCAAGATCTATTAGCGAAACAATCTTGTCATTGCGCCCGGCACTTTCTCCTCCTGGCAGTCGGAGAAAAACAGGAATATGCGCCGACCACTCCCAAAAATGGTGCTTGTACCACATGCCCCGTTCGCCGAGCATTTCGCCGTGATCGGAAACAAAGGCAACAACAGTGTCATCTGATAGGCCGCATTCGTCGAGAAGGTCGAGTATGCGCCCGACCTTGTCGTCGATGTATGAGATCATGCCGTAGTAGCCATGGCGCGACAGTCTCAAATGCTCGTCGCTAACGTCGTGCAAGTTGCGTCCGTGCGCGAAGAACAAGCCTTTGCTGTGAAAGTCGAGGTCTTCAAAAGGGATAGGGAGGACGGCGGGCCGGTCGATGTCATCAGCTCGATACCGCTCCCAGTATTCGTTCGAAATCGTGAATGGGGTG
>CBDCZF010000016.1:0-61400 GCA_965224225.1 Hyphomicrobiaceae bacterium | reverse complement strand
GCGCGCGGGGCGTGAAAGACGCCCATACACAAAACACATCAGGGCCGATTTCACGCCCCGCGTTCCCGAACTTTACGAAACTCCGCGGATGACCTGCGCGGAGCCGCCGGTCTATGCATGGCCGGGCGTGAACCGGAATGAACACGCCGGCAGCAAAACACCAAACCCTCGGCAATATCGACTTCCGCCCGCGCCGGTGATACCCAACATCCAGCCACTTCACGCAAACCAACGACCCCGAGTTGCCATGGCCACCGTCAACCTCCTCTATTTCGCCTGGGTTCGCGAGCGCATCGGCCGCGGCAGTGAAACGCGCGATGTGCCGGACGACATCACAACGCCACGCCAACTGATCGCCTGGCTGAGCGAACAGGGCGAAGGCTATGCCCATGCCTTCGAGGCCGCGGCGACCATCCGCGTCGCCATCGACCAGGCCCACGCCGATCACGACCAACCGCTCGCCGGCGCCCGCGAGATCGCGTTCTTCCCGCCGGTTACGGGAGGCTGAGCATGGCCGTCCGCGTTCAAGCCGGGGACTTCGACGTCGCCGCCGAAATCAAGGCATTGCAGGACGGGCGCACCGACATCGGCGCGATCGTGACGTTCACAGGTACCGTGCGCGGCAACGCCAAGTCCGGCGCAATCACCAGCATGACGCTCGAGCACTACCCCGGCATGACGGAAGCCGAACTTGCCCGCGTCGAAGCCGATGCGCATGAGCGCTGGCCGCTGCAGGGCACGATCATCATCCACCGCATCGGCGAGTTGACACCGGGTGACAACATCGTGCTCGTCGTCACAGCCTCGGCGCACCGGCAGGCCGCCTTCGAGGCGGCCGAATTCCTGATGGACTACCTCAAGACCCGGGCACCCTTCTGGAAGAAGGAGACCGATCACGACGGCGAGGGCCGGTGGGTCGATGCCCGCGAGGCAGACGACAGGGCACTGGAGCGGTGGGAATAGCTGGGGATCGGATAATGCGGACGCTTGTTCGAAGCGCGTAAAGGCCGAACCCTGATCAGGTCGCCGGCCTTGCCGGCACACGCACCGATTGCGGACATCAATCCAACAGTTCAGCGCGCCACTGCGCCTGCGGCAAGCCCGCCGCAAATAGCTCGTCACCGAGTGCCGAGATGAAGTCGCCTGCACCCGCGGCATAGACGTCGTTCTCGGCCAGGCTCTCGAGGCCGCCCGGAACGGCGGCACGGACGGCAGCCTCAGGTGAAGCATCGGGGCTCAAGGGCACGTACGTGAATTCATCGAGGGCGCCCGCGTAGGACTTCAGGAGGTTTTCCTGATAGAGGCCATCCGTGTTGGGGCGGCGCAGCAGGGTGATCGAGGGTGCGTGATCGAGAGAGAGCGCGTGCTGCAAGAGGCTTTTGATTTGCGCAAAGCCTGCCCCCTCGGCGATCAGCAGCACGGGCCGCGCCGACTCGTCATCGAGCACGAAGTCTCCGAACGGTCCATGCACAACCGCCTCGGCGTTCGCCTGCAAACTGCTGAAAGCATCGACGCCACCCGGACCGAGAGCGTCACACGCGACATGCACTTCGATGCGCCGCTCCTCACAAGGGCAGCTGGCAGCCGGCACGCGGCAGGTCACGTCTCCAACCGTGACGTCCAGCCACTGGCCTGCAAAATAACGGAACCGTTCCGTGCGCGGCGTGATCAGATGCAGGGCGATCCGGTTGCCGCCGAGCGGTTCGATCTGACGCACGCGCGCCTTGACCGTTTGTTCCGGAATATCGGAGACATCCGAGAACGGCACCTCGATCGAGATGTCCCCGACTGCAGCGTACGAGCACGGTATCGTGTAGCCCTGGCTCCTTTCGAGGTTCGTCAGCTGGTAGTCGTGGGGCCGCACCTTCATCACCTCGCCCGAGACGACGCGGCACTTACAGTCGCCGCAGCTGCCGTTCGAGCAGCCGTAGGGCAGCGCCAGGCCGGCTTTGAGGCCGGCCTCCAGAATCGATTCCTCGCCGAAGACTTCGAACGTCTGGCCCTTCGGCACGACAGTTACCGTCGCCGACATGACGCGCAATACGCGCTCCCTTGCTACGAGATCTTCCCAGTGCTCAAGTCCGGCCGGCGGCGTGGCGAGTTCGGCCTTCAGCCAATCGGACAGCCGATCGGCGAATTCGGCTGTGACATCACCCGCCTCCACCGCGCCCGCAAGCTTCTCTGCGATCCAGCCATAGACACGCTGGTAGTGCAAGAGCCGGCCCTCGGCACTGGCAAAGTCGCGACCCAGCGTCCGCAAACGTTCATGCAGGATGGCGGCCGCAGGCAGTTCCTCACGTGAGGGTTGCTTTAAGACCGCGCTGTCCATGATCTCCCTGACGCGCATTAGCTCCGCGTCATCGTCAAAGCGGATATCGGGGAAGTGACGCAGCGCCTCCTGCAGCGTGACCTGGCCATCGAACGTCGCGAGTTCGCCGGAACTGGCCATCTTCTGCAGGACCGACCGCGGCTTGCCGACCAGGCGTGCCAGCCGGCTCAAGGGTATGGGTTGGGCCATTGAATTTGTCCCCGCGGTCCAGAAACGAACGCATATTTCAATCGAGCGCCTGGCTCAGAAAACCATGGTACCTCGGGTTGCCAAGCTCATAAATATTGCAGCTAATCCAAATACAGCTACCCACAGCTCACCACGATCTGCACCTCCCCGCCCTTGAAGCGATACTCGACGCCCCACTGCCAACCGCCGTCGATCAATGACCGGCGGTTCTTGTCGGCGCAGACCATTTCGTTGTCCTGCTTTTGCAGGAAGTCCTTGAAATCCGCTTCCATGCGCCAGAGTTCCAGGTCGACGACACGGGTCAGGCGTACCTGTTTGGCATCGCAGGATGCTTCGGCCGAGACAGTCTTCGTCACGGCGTCGACTTCGATCGGCAATTTAGCACTCATCAAGGCGACTTGCGCTTCGGCACTGACGCAGTAAGCATCCTTGGCCATCGCGGCGGGGCCCAGGCCGATGGCGAAAATGATTGCGGCAAAATGCAAGGCAACGCGCATGTCAAACTCCCGAGAAAAAAGTGTTTATTTGGGTCTATAAGATCAAAATACGGCCCCGGTCTTGAAGCCGATGCGCTGAAACAGCTTTGCCAGGCATCTCAAATACTACTGACGCTATGCAACGTGCCACGGAAGTAGACCAGCGGATCGGCGCCGTCTCGAGCGCGACCGTCGCGCACTTCGCCAATGTAGATGGCATGGGTCGAGACGCGGTTGGTGGCGACCACCTCGCAGTCGAAACTCGCCAGCGCGTCCTTTAAGACAGGCGCTCCGGTCTGCAGCGTCTGCCAGAGCGAATCGTCGAAACGCGCTTCCCCCTGGAGTTCGGTCTGGCCTGAGAACAGAGCGACCAAATCCTGGTGCGAGGGGCAGAGCAGGTTGACAGAGAAGCTTCCTGTGGCCGCGATAACGTCGTGAGCGCTGGCGCTTTGGTTGACGCAGACCAAGAGCGTTGGCGGCGTGTCGGTAAGTGAACAGACGGCGGTTGCGGCAAGTCCGGTGCGGCCACCGTGCGGCCCTGTCGCGATCAGGGCGACGGCACCTGCCTGCTGGCGCATCAAGTTGCGATAGTCCTGCGGTTCCACGCGTTCTCTCCCGCCAGCCATCCGTGCCGTCGCGTCAAGCGTGTCAGCGATCGGCCCCCGTACTTATTGCAAATGCGCCGGCAGGCGCCATCGCGCATACGATTATGTCCTCATGAGCTTGTGCGTGCTGTCGGTAGCCTGCCGTTCAGATCCGGCGGCGCCGCAAGTCGTGCAGGATCTCACGGGCGGCGTTATGGCCCGGTGCGCCGGTGACACCGCCGCCCGGATGCGCGCCGGCGCCGCACAGATAGAGGCCGGGCAGAGGCATCCGGTAGTTGGCAGCCCCCAAGATCGGACGTGTCGAAAACATCTGGTCGAGGCCGAGTTGGCCATGAAAGATGTCGCCATCGATCAATCCGAAGCGCTCTTCGAGATCGAGCGGCGAGAGAACCTGCCGCGCCAGAACACTGTCGCGGAAGTTCGGTGCGTAGCGATTGACGGTTTCGATCACCAGGTCGGCGAAGCGCTCCTTTTCGGCCGGATCTCGCCAACTTCGCCCGTCCGGCAGCTTTGGAGCGACGTGCTGGACGAACAGGCTCGCGACATGCCGGCCGGGCGGTGCCAGTGTCGCATCCAGTGTCGATGGGATCAGCATCTCGATGATCGGCGCTTGCGACCAGCCCCATTGCCGGGCATCGAGCCAGGCCTGTTCGAGGTATTCGAGGCCCGGCGCGATAATGATGCCGGCGCCGTGATGCACCTGCGGCTCGCTGCCCGGACGGCCAACGAAATCGGGCAGCGCCGACAGGGCGACATTCATGCGGAAGGTGCCCGAACCGCTGCGCAGGGCGCCGAATCGAGCGTGGTCGGCCGGCTCGAGAGCGTCAGGCTGAACGAGATCGCGGAACAGCAGCTTAGGCGCAAGATTGGCGGCGATACATCGGGCCGAAAAGCGCTCGCCCGAGGTCAGCCGGATGCCGACCGCGCGCCCATTCGCCGTTTCGATTGCTGCAACCGGTGCATCGACATGGATCTCGGCGCCGGCGCCTCGCGCTGCGCCCGCCATCGCCTGAGTAATGGCCCCCATGCCGCCGACCGCATGGCCCCAGACGCCGCTCTTGCCGTTGACCTCGCCGAAGCAGTGATGGAGCAGCACGTAGGCCGTGCCCGGCATGAACGGCGAGGCGTAGGCCCCGACGATACCATCGAAGGCAAAGGCGCCGCGAACGAGATCGTTTTCGAACCACAGCGAGAGGTAGTCGGCGGCACTTTTGGTGAATAGCTCGATGATCGACCGCTGGGCATCCGGCTCGAGACGTGCCGAGCGCCAACCGAGACTACCATGCCGGATCAATTCACGAATGCCGCCACCTGCATTAGGCGGTGTCCTGAGCACGAGTTCACGCAGAAAATCGGCAGCCGCCTCCAGCGCGGCATCATAGGCGGGAAGCGCATCGGCATCGTGTTTCGAGAACTCGGCAATGGCGGCCTGGCGCTGTTGGAAACCGTAAGGCATCAACAAGCCGGGTCCGTCCGTTGTCGGCCAATAATTGGCGACAGGGCGCTCGATGATCTCGAGGCCGTGGTGGGCCAGTTCGAGATCGGCAATGACTTTCGGATTGAGCAGGCTGACCGTGTAAGAGGCGACGGAATTGCGAAATCCCGGGTGAAACTCCTCCGTGACGGCAGCCCCGCCGACAACTGCGTTCTTTTCGAACACGGCGACCTTGTAGCCGGCACGCGCCAGGTAGGCCGCACAGGTCAGGCCGTTATGGCCCCCCCCGACGATGATGACATCGTATGCGCCGGTATTCTTCGATCGCTCCATGAACGAGTTCCGCCTGTTCGTCCCCGCCTATCTGCATCTGCCGCAACAGCAGCGCGATCTGCGATTTGTCATGTGATTTGGCGCGCCGTGCAATGGCGAAACAGCGATTGCGCTGATAGGGCCGGATCGTCAAAATGCGCTCGCAACGCCTGCCTCCCGGCCGCGCACCCCATTTAGTACCGCCGAACAGCCGAAGGACCTGCCATGTCGAAGCCACGCATCGTGATGACCCACGCCCTGATGCCGATGATCCAGGCCGGTCTCGAAGAGACCTTCGAGGTGTATCGCCTGGACACGGCTTCGGACCCCGGTGCGCTGCTCGCCGATATCGGCGCCGAGGTGATCGGCATGGCGCACGGCGGCCATGCCACGCATGTCGACGGCGCGCTGATGGACAAACTGCCGAGGCTCAAGCTGATCTCGAATTTCGGCGTTGGCTATGACGGTGTCGACACGGCAGCCGCCAAATCGCGCGGCATTATCGTCACGAATACGCCCGACGTGCTGACCGAAGAGGTTGCCGATACCGCAATCGGACTGCTGATCATGACGGTGCGCGAGTTGGCCCAGGCGCGCGATTATTTGATAGCCGGACGATGGAGCCGGGAGGGCGACTACAGGCTAACCCCGCACAGCCTGCGTGACCGCAACATCGGCATCATCGGGCTCGGGCGCATCGGTAAGGCGATCGCCAGGCGCTGCGAGGGATTCGGGCTTGCGATCTCCTATTTCGGGCGCAACCGTCAGGCCGACGTCGCCTACTCCTACTTCGACAACGCCGTCGAATTGGCCCGCAGCGTCGATACGCTGATCATCGTTACGCCGGGCACACCAGAAACGCAGAACCTGGTCAATGCCGATGTCCTGAGCGCACTTGGGCCGCGCGGTATCATCGTCAATATCTCGCGCGGTTCGGTGATCGATGAGGCAGCACTGATAGCGGCCCTGAGATCCGGCACCATCGCGGCCGCCGGCCTCGACGTGATGGTCAATGAACCGGACATCAACGCCGAACTGATGGCCCTGGACAACCTGGTATTGCTGCCCCACGTCGGTTCGGCATCGCAGCACACACGCAACCAGATGGGGCAGTTGGTCGTCGACAATCTTGTCGCATTCAATGCCGGCAAGCCGCCGTTGACACCGGTACCCGAGACGCCGTTCGAGGCCTGGACATAGGCATGACGCGAGCACACCCGACCGCATGAGCCGCGTTCAACGATGTCGCTCGCCGTCGATCGCATCAAAAAAGCGACTGTGATCAAGGCTTTGACACATTTTCGCCCAGCGAAGCGCAAATTTCGGCAGCACACTGCTCACTGAGTGCTGGTGTCGTGCGTGCATTGCGGTCGGCTGTGTCGATTGTGGGGGGTGCCGCGCAGAAGGCCGAATCACTCATAAAATGTTATCCTTTTGGGGGACATGATCATAGCCAGCCGCATGCCATCCAATTGAGCATCCGCGTCGTTCTCTCGATTGCTCATTGCGAACCGGCCAGCAGACGGATCAGATTGTCTTTTTCGTAATGCGTCCCAGTTCGCGGAGTTGCGACGAGCACATCGCATCACCAAGCACCTTGGGCGCCATGACTGACACGACAACAGCAAGTAGCGCAGCCGACTATATCGCAGGCGAACACGACATCGCCGGAAATAGGGCTTATTGCGCGTTCGACAGCACGTTTTCCGCCGCTCTCAGCTTCACGATCACGGTTCTCCTGCCCACGGCATTCTGGTTTGGCGTCTTGATGCTGATCGATACGGCACTCGCTTGGGACTTCTCGGCAGCGTTTCAAATCGGCGTTGTCGCAGTGTTGACCGGTCTCCTGAGTGTCGTCTGGTTCTTCATCGTCGTTGTGCCCCGTACGTCGCCTCACCACGAAGAACTGTACTTCGTCGACATTCGCCCGCCGGAAACCACACTGCACTGAACCTGACCGTTCAAGGCCGTGCATGAAACGCCGCAACGCGGATCTCGAGCACGCGGCCCATGTGACCACCGATTCGTCTGCGACACGATTGAACATGGATCAGGTGCTGTTCCGCCGGCTGAATTGGTAGAAATTTGCCCGTGTTTTAGGCGTCGAGTGACGATCCTCCAAGTTTGTCAAGAAAAAAGTTGTGCCGGACTGGCGGATCGGTTATTCAGGGCGACCCGAGCGGTTTGCGGGACGCGAGGGGTATAGCTCAGTTGGTAGAGCGACGGTCTCCAAAACCGTAGGTCGCGGGTTCGAATCCTGCTGCCCCTGCCACGAAACATGTTACCGCTGACTGGAGCCGGCATGGTTCAAGTCGGCTATTTGTGCTGGATGGCAATTTCGCAAAGTGGGGGCAATGTGCTGGTGAGCATGCCCGGGGTGGTGAAGCTATCGGTTTGACAAGTGAGGTTCTGGATCGCCTGCAAAGGATGACCGATCGGCGAACCATCACCATATGCCAAACAAGTCGCGCCAAGGGTGCGGCGCAAACGCAATACAGAGGGTCGAGGCAAGCGTGAACCCCTTCAAGTTCGTGCAAGAGGTCCGTCAGGAAGTCTCCAAGGTTACCTGGCCGACCCGCAATGAAACGTGGATTACGTCGGTAGCGGTTCTGATCATGGTCACGCTGGCGGCGATTTTCTTCATGCTCGCCGATCAGGCGATGGGCTGGATCGTCAGCTACATCCTGGGATTGGGTCGATCGTAACTGGGCGACTTGCCGACGGGCTGGATCAGGTATCGGGGTCCCAGCGCATTAGATTGCTTGTGCAGGTCGAAAACCGTGCCGCCGGGCGATGGAAGCGCGAAGCAAGAACGCCGACAGATGAAATTGGGAATGACAAGCTGATGGCGAAGCGCTGGTACATTGTGCACGCCTATACGAACTTCGAGCGCAAGGTCGCCGATGCGATCCGCGAGCGCGCCAAACAGGCCGGTCTCGACCACCTGTTCGAAGATATCGTAGTGCCGACGGAAGAAGTGATCGAGGTCAGGCGGGGCCGCAAGGTGCAAACCGAGCGCAAATTCCTGCCCGGCTACGTGCTGGTCAAGATGGAGATGACGGACCCGGCGTTCCTGCTGATCAAGAACACGCCCAAGGTGACCGGCTTTCTCGGCGCCGACAACAAGGCGATGCCGATCTCGGATGAGGAAGCAGGCCGGATACTGCATCACGTCGAAGAAGGCGTCGAGCGCCCTCGGCCGACGATTTCGTTCGAGATCGGCGAGCAGGTGCGCGTTGCAGAAGGCCCGTTCGCCTCGTTTTCGGGTTCCGTCGAGGAGGTCGACGAGGAACGAGCGCGACTCAAGGTTGCCGTTTCGATATTCGGGCGCCCGACACCCGTGGAACTCGAATACAACCAGGTCGAAAAGATGGCGTCGTAACGACGTCTGTTTGAACAGCGCCCAGGCGCTGTAGTTGCGGGAGGACTCGAGCCAGTCCGTGAACCGCTAACCCTGGAAGGGGCGCTCCCATCGAGAGTTCTCCTTCCGACAAGAGAGCCAGGTCAGGCGGGGCCCGTCCCCGTCCGTGCCGCACGAGAACAACGCCAGGGGAAGTAAATGGCTAAGAAAATCGATGGTTACATCAGCCTGCAGGTGCCGGCTGGCCAAGCCAATCCATCACCGCCGATCGGGCCGGCGCTCGGCCAGCGCGGTGTCAACATCATGGAGTTCTGTAAGGCGTTCAACGCCAAGTCGAAGGACATCGAACCCGGAACACCGATCCCAGTCAAGATCACGGTGTTCGGCGACAAGTCGTTCACATTCGAGATGAAGACGCCGCCTGCATCGTTCTTCCTGAAGAAGGCGGCCAAGCTCAACAGCGGCTCCAAGGAGCCCGGTCGCGCAGTCGCAGGCTCGGTGACCATGGATCAGGTGCGCGAGATCGCCGAGGCCAAAATGGCCGATCTCAATACCAAGGACGTCGAACAGGCCGCGCGCATCATCGCCGGTTCTGCACGATCGATGGGCATCGAGGTGAAAGGGTAAGGCGATGGCGAAGAGTGGCAAGAGAATTCGCGCAGCCCGCGACGGCATCGATCGCAACAAGTCGTATGCGCTTGATGATGCCTTGAAGCTGATCAAGGAAACGGCGAGCGCCAAGTTCGACGAGACCGTCGACATCGCCATGAACCTCGGGGTCGACCCGAAGCATGCCGACCAGATGGTGCGCGGTGTCTGCAATCTGCCCAAGGGCTCGGGCCGTACCGTCAGGGTCGCCGTGTTCGCCCGGGCAGCCAAGGCCGACGAAGCCAAGGCCGCCGGTGCTGATGTGGTCGGCGCTGAAGAACTCGTCGAAGAAGTCCAGAAGGGCAACATCAACTTCGACCGCTGCATCGCGACACCGGACATGATGGGTTTGGTCGGCCGCCTCGGCAAAATCCTCGGGCCCCGTGGCCTGATGCCCAACCCGCGCGTTGGTACCGTGACCATGGATGTCACCGAAGCGGTCGGTGCGGCCAAGGGCGGTGCCGTGGAATTCCGAGTCGAAAAGGCCGGCATAATACATGCCGGCGTCGGCAAGACGAGCTTTGCCGATGCCGATCTGGCCGAAAACGTCCGCGCCTTCGTCGACGCCGTCAACCGGGCCAAACCGAGCGGCGCCAAGGGCACTTACATCAAGCGGATCTCGCTCAAGTCGACCATGGGCCCGGGCCTGAAGGTCGATCACGCAACGATCGCGTCAGACCTCAACTGACGAGGAGAAGAAATTTACCGCCTCACGACCTGAAGACAGTGAGAGCGGCACAAGATCCGGCGGTCGCGTTCAGCGACATCCGGAGGCAGAACCGGCACCGGTGATCCGGTCCGGTTCTTTGCCTGTCCGAGATTGCAGGCGCCGGCCCTCGCCCGGCCGGCTTAATCCCGAGGTTTCGACGGGCCTGCATGAGACGGGAGACGGATCGATTGGCATTCGGCGTCACCAATCAAGGCGCCTGTGTTTCGGTTCGAACCTCTTGGGGCTCGCTTGGCATCGCAACCTTTTGGATGCGATGGGAAGCGTGGACAGGCCGAGCGCCCGAAAACCAAAGCTGACCACATCGGCAGCGGCGGCAATCGGGCAGATCGCAAACCGCACCGGGCGGGCCCGCAACGGCAAGCTTGGTGCACTGCTAGGAGAGCGCAAGTGGAAAGAGCTGCCAAAGAGGAGCTCGTCGCCTTCCTCCACGGGGTGTTTAACGACGCCGGCGTGGTTGTTGTGACCCACTACTCCGGCCTGTCCGTGGCTCAAATGTCCGACTACCGCAATCGCATGCGCGAGGCCGGTGGCACGGTCAAGGTTGCCAAGAACAGGCTGGCGAAGATCGCGTTGAAAGATGCCAGCTGTGCCGATATTTCGGGTTTGCTGACAGGGCCGACGTGCCTTGCCTACTCGGATGATCCGGTCTCAGCGGCCAAGGTTGCTGTCGATTACTCGAAGGGCAATGACAAACTAGTCATTCTCGGCGGGGCGATGGGCTCGACCTTGCTGGATGCCGATGCCGTGAAGGCACTGGCAGCACTGCCGTCGCTCGACGAACTCCGCGGCACTCTGGTCGGCCTGATCCAGGCACCGATGACCAAAATTGCCCGTGTCGTCAGCGAGCCGGGAGCACAGATCGCACGGGTCCTGCAGGCCAAGGCCAGCCAGGAAAGCAACGCGGCCTAGGGTCATCCAAGGTCATCGCCTGTCCCCCCCGCGAAAGGGGGCGGCACATCAAACAGGTTCGAACTCAAACTCAAGGAACACCATCCATGTCTGATCTTGCAAAGATCGTTGAAGATCTCTCATCGCTTACCGTGCTCGAAGCCGCCGAACTGGCCAAGATGCTCGAAGACAAGTGGGGCGTTTCGGCCTCTGCCGCCGTCGCTGTTGCCGCGGCACCGGGCGCCGGAGCAGCTGAAGCCGCCGTTGAGGAGAAGACTGAGTTCACGGTCATCCTGAAGGCTGCCGGTGACAAGAAGATCAACGTCATCAAGGAAGTCCGTGCGATCACGGGTCTTGGCCTGAAGGAAGCCAAGGAACTGGTCGAAGCCGGCGGCAAGGCCGTCAAGGAAGACATCGGCAAGGACGAGGCCGAAGAGATCAAGAAGAAGCTCGAAGACGTCGGCGCCCAGGTCGAACTGACCTGAGGCACGGCATGTTGGGCCGGGGCGAACACGCCCCGGCACTCAGACGGTTTTCTGAAGCTCCCGAGCCGAGATTTTCGGGAACTTTGGTGAGCCGTTTCTCAAAGCAGAGGTGGCGTCTCTGCGGACAGGCAGCCGGGCCGGCCGGACTGCACTGGCTTGAAACTGGCGAAGCACCCTGAGGGCGCGGGCGCGTCACCCGCGAACGACATGAGGAGCCCCTATGGCTGAAACGTTCACCGGCCGTAATCGTATCCGCAAGAAATTTGGCAAAATCCGGGAAGTCGCCCGGATGCCCAACCTGATCGAGGTGCAAAAGAGTTCCTACGACGACTTCCTGATGGTCAAGGAGCCCGAAGGCGGTCGTCCGGAAGCGGGCCTGCAGGCGGTGTTCAAATCGGTGTTCCCGATTTCGGACTTCTCCGGGCGCTCGACGCTCGAGTTCGTTCACTACGAGTTCGAGCCGGCCAAGTACGACGTCGACGAGTGCATGCAGCGTGACATGACGTACTCGGCGCCGCTCAAGGTCAAGCTGCGCCTCATCGTGTTCGACATCAACGAGGAGACCGGCTCGCGCTCGATCAAGGACATGAAGGAGCAGGACGTCTACATGGGCGACATGCCGCTCATGACGTCGAACGGCACCTTTGTGATCAACGGCACCGAACGTGTCATCGTCTCCCAGATGCACCGCTCACCGGGCGTGTTCTTCGATCATGACCGGGGCCGCACGCATGCCTCGGGCAAGAAGCTGTTTGCTGCCCGCATCATCCCCTACCGCGGCTCCTGGCTGGACTTCGAGTTCGATGCCAAGGACATCGTCTTCGTGCGCATCGACCGGCGCCGCAAGATCCACGTCACGGCGATGCTCTACGCACTCGGCCTCAACGATGAAGAAATCCTCGAGACGTTCTACAACAAGATTGCGATCAAGGATGCCAAAGGCGGCTGGCGCAAACCGTTCGACCGCGAGGAATGGCGCGGCAAGGCACCGAATGCCGATCTGATCGATGCCAAGACCGGCGAAGTCGTAGTCAAGGAAGGCCACAAGATCACCGCGCGCAAGGCCCGCGAGCTGGTCGAAGGCGGCCTCAAGGACATCCTGATCTCGTCGGAAGATCTTGCCGGCTCCTACCTTGCCGAGGACCTCGTCGACATGAAGACCGGCCGCATCTACGCGGAAGCCGGCGATGAACTCAATGCCGAACTGCTGGCCGAGTTCAAGGACCAGAAGGTCAAGACCTTCGAGATCCTCGACATCGACCATGTCAATACCGGCGCCTTCATGCGCAACACGCTGAAGCTCGACAAGAACTCGAACCGCGAAGAAGCGCTGATGGATATCTACCGGGTTATGCGCCCGGGCGAGCCGCCGACGCTGGAAGCAGCCGAAGGCCTGTTCCACTCGCTGTTCTTCGACCCCGAGCGCTACGACCTTTCGGCGGTCGGCCGCGTCAAGATGAACATGCGTCTCGAACTCGATGCCGAGGACACCGTCAGGACGCTCCGTCGCGAAGACATCCTGGCCGTGGTCAAGACGCTGGTCGACCTGCGCGACGGCAAGGGCGACATCGACGACATCGACCACCTCGGCAACCGCCGGGTGCGTTCGGTCGGCGAGCTGATGGAGAACCAGTACCGCGTCGGCCTGCTGCGCATGGAACGCGCGATCAAGGAGCGCATGAGTTCGGTCGACATCGACGTGGTCATGCCGCAGGACCTGATCAACGCCAAACCGGCCGCCGCCGCCGTCCGCGAGTTCTTTGGCTCTTCGCAGCTCTCGCAGTTCATGGACCAGACCAACCCGCTCTCGGAGATCACCCACAAGCGGCGCCTGTCGGCACTCGGCCCGGGCGGCCTGACGCGTGAGCGCGCCGGCTTCGAGGTCCGCGACGTGCACCCGACGCACTATGGCCGGATCTGCCCGATCGAGACGCCGGAAGGCCCGAACATCGGTCTGATCAACTCGCTCGCGACGTTCGCGCGGGTCAACAAGTACGGCTTCATCGAAAGCCCATACCGCAAGATCGTCGATGGCCGGGTGACCGACGAGGTGGCCTATCTGTCGGCCATGGAAGAGATGCGCCATCACGTAGCGCAGGCCAACGCCGTGATCGACCAGGACGGTAACCTGGTCGATGAACTGGTCACCTGCCGTTACCAGGGCGACGTTCTGCTGGTGCCGCGTGAACGCGTGGACTACATCGACGTGTCGCCGAAGCAGCTCGTCTCGGTCGCGGCAGCCCTGATCCCGTTCCTCGAAAACGATGACGCCAACCGCGCCCTGATGGGCTCGAACATGCAACGCCAGGCTGTGCCGCTGATCAAGGCGGAAGCACCGCTGGTCGGCACCGGCATGGAGGAGGTCGTCGCCCGCGATTCAGGAGCCGCGATCGTTGCCCGGCGCACCGGCATCATCGACCAGGTCGATGCGACCCGTATCGTGATCCGCGCGACCGAGGAAACCGATCCCTCGAAGCCGGGTGTCGACATCTACCGACTGCGCAAGTTCCAGCGCTCGAACCAGAACACCTGCATCAACCAGCGCCCGCTGGTCAATGTCGGTGACGCGGTGCGTGAAGGCGAGATCATCGCGGACGGGCCTTCGACGGATCTCGGCGATCTGGCGCTCGGCAAGAACGTGCTCGTCGCCTTCATGCCGTGGATGGGCTACAACTTCGAGGACTCGATCCTGCTTTCCGAACGTGTCGTGTCGGAGGACGTGTTCACTTCGATCCACATCGAGGAATTCGAGGTGATGGCCCGCGACACCAAGCTCGGGCCCGAGGAGATCACGCGCGACATCCCGAACGTTTCGGAAGAGGCTCTCAAGAACCTCGATGAAGCCGGCATCGTCTACATCGGCGCCGAAGTGCATCCTGGTGACATCCTGGTCGGCAAGATCACGCCGAAGGGCGAAAGCCCGATGACGCCGGAAGAAAAGCTTCTCCGGGCGATCTTCGGCGAAAAGGCCTCCGATGTGCGTGATACCTCGCTGAGATTGCCGCCGGGTGTCGCCGGCACGATCGTCGAGGTGCGCGTCTTCAACCGTCACGGCGTCGACAAGGACGAACGCGCCATGGCGATCGAGCGCGAGGAGATCGAGCACCTCGCCAAGGACCGGGACGACGAACTGCAGATCCTCGACCGCAACGTCTACGGCCGCCTGCGCGATGCCCTGATGGGCAAGGAAGTCGCCAAGGGCCCGAGAGGTGCGCGCAAGGGCACCAACATCGACGATGCGATCCTCGACGATATCCCGCGCTCGCAGTGGTGGGAGATCGGTCTCGCCGACGAGCAGGCCCAGGGCGAAGTCGAGGCGATCAACAAGCAGTACGAAGACGCCAAGAAGAGCCTCGAGCGCCGCTTCGTCGACAAGGTCGACAAGCTGCAGCGTGGCGATGAACTGCCGCCGGGCGTCATGAAGATGGTCAAGGTGTTCGTCGCGGTGAAGCGCAAGTTGCAGCCCGGCGACAAGATGGCCGGACGTCACGGCAACAAGGGCGTCGTCTCGATGATCGTGCCGCGCGAGGACATGCCGTTCCTCGAAGACGGCACGCCCGTTGACGTCGTCTTGAACCCGCTTGGCGTGCCAAGCCGCATGAACGTCGGCCAGATTCTGGAAACGCATCTTGGCTGGTCGTGCCGCGGCCTCGGCCGCATGATCGACGATGCGCTGGCTGCCTATCACGATGGGGCCGGCCCCGATGGATTGCGCAAGCAGATCGGCGGTGTTTACGGTGATCAGGACGGCCTCGACAAGATCTCGGAAACGGAACTTGTCCGGCTCGGTGAGCAATTGAAGACCGGCGTACCCATCGCTACTCCTGTGTTCGATGGCGCGCACGAAGCCGACATCGTCGAGTTGCTCGGCCAGGCAGGCTTCGAATCGAGCGGCCAGGTGCAGTTGTTTGACGGCCAGACAGGCGAGCCCTTCGACCGCAAGGTGACTGTTGGCTACAAGTACCTCTTGAAGCTGCACCACCTGGTCGACGACAAGATCCACGCCCGCTCGATAGGCCCCTACAGCCTAGTCACCCAGCAGCCGCTCGGCGGCAAGGCCCAGTTCGGCGGCCAGCGTTTCGGCGAAATGGAGGTCTGGGCGCTCGAAGCCTATGGCGCTGCCTACACCCTGCAGGAAATGCTGACCGTCAAGTCGGATGACGTTGCCGGACGCACCAAGGTCTATGAGGCCATCGTGCGCGGTGACGATGCCTTCGAGGCCGGTATTCCGGAAAGCTTCAACGTGCTGGTCAAGGAGATGCGTGCGCTCGGCATGCACGTCGATCTGACCAACTCGGATGTCGAACTCGTCGAGGAGGAAGAACCGGAGGAAGGCCCGAGCGCGCAATTGCCGCCCGCGGCCGAGTAACGCCGAAGCGTAGCCGGGCAGTTGTTCGCCACGCGCGTTGAGCTGCCCCAAGGCCGGCACGTCAGAGACCGGCAACATCACACCATCGGAGCCGCCCGTTGTCCGGCCGGCAGCATCAGGCTCCGAACTTTTCTTGCCAGACGCACCGGAACTGCCCGATCCGGCGCGAGGAGAAAGAGCCCATGAACGAGATTACTGACATTTTCAAGCAGCAGTCTCTGCCGACTTTTGACCAGATCAAGATCTCGATTGCGAGCCCGGAAGACATCTATTCCTGGTCGTTCGGCGAAATCCGCAAGCCTGAGACGATCAACTACCGGACGTTCAAGCCGGAGCGCGACGGCCTGTTCTGCGCGCGCATCTTCGGCCCGATCAAGGACTACGAGTGCCTGTGCGGCAAGTACAAGCGCATGAAGTACAAGGACCTGGTCTGTGAGAAGTGCGGCGTGCAGGTGACGCTCGCCAAGGTTCGCCGTGAACGCATGGGCCATATCGAGCTGGCCGCTCCCGTTGCCCACATCTGGTTCCTGAAATCGCTGCCAAGCCGTATCGGCCTGTTGCTCGACATGTCGCTCAAGGATCTCGAGCGCGTGCTTTACTTCGAGAACTACATCGTCATCGAGCCGGGCGTGACGACGTTTACCGAGCATCAGCTGCTGACCGAAGAGCAGTACGAACAGGCTCTCGATGAATATGGCCCGGACAGCTTCACCGCCGGCATCGGTGCCGAGGCGATCCGCGAGATCCTGATGGCCATGGATCTCGAACAGATCCGCGATGACCTGCGCCAGGAGATCGCCGAGGCGACGACGGAACTCAAGCCCAAGAAGCTCGGCAAGCGCCTCAAGGTCATCGAAGCGTTCATCGATTCCGGCAATCGGCCGGAATGGATGATCATGACTGTCGTACCGGTGATCCCGCCGGAATTGCGCCCGCTGGTGCCGCTCGATGGCGGCCGCTTCGCGACCTCCGATCTCAACGACCTCTACCGCCGCGTCATCAACCGCAACAACCGCCTGAAGCGGCTGATGGAACTCCGGGCGCCGGACATCATCATCCGTAACGAAAAGCGCATGTTGCAGGAGTCCGTCGACGCGCTGTTCGACAACGGCCGTCGTGGCCGTGTCATCACGGGCGCCAACAAGCGTCCGCTGAAGTCGCTCGCCGACATGCTGAAGGGCAAGCAGGGCCGCTTCCGCCAGAACCTGCTCGGCAAGCGCGTCGACTATTCGGGCCGCTCGGTGATCGTGGTCGGCCCCAACATGAAACTGCACCAGTGCGGCCTGCCCAAGAAGATGGCGCTCGAACTGTTCAAGCCGTTCATCTACGCGCGACTGCAGGCGCTCGGCCAGGCAGCCACCGTCAAGCAGGCCAAGAAACTGGTCGAGAAGGAAAAGGGCGAGGTCTGGGACGTCCTTGACGAGGTCATCCGCGAGCATCCGGTGATGCTCAACCGCGCGCCGACGCTGCACCGCCTCGGCATCCAGGCGTTCGAGCCGGTGCTGATCGAGGGCAAGGCGATCCAGTTGCACCCACTGGTTTGCGCCGCCTTCAACGCCGACTTCGACGGTGACCAGATGGCCGTGCACGTGCCGCTGTCACTCGAAGCGCAGCTTGAAGCGCGCGTGCTGATGATGTCGACCAACAACATCCTGCACCCGGCCAACGGTTCACCGATCATCGTGCCGAGCCAGGACATCGTGCTCGGCCTCTACTACCTGTCGCTCGAACAGGAAGGCGAGCCCGGCGAGGGCATGCTGTTCGGCTCGGTCTCCGAAGTGCGTCACGCGCTCGAGGCGGGCGTAGTCAGCCTGCACGCGAAAGTCCGCGGCCGCTTCACCTCGCTCGACCTTGACGGCAACGCGGTCACCGAGGTCTACGAGACGACGCCGGGGCGCATGCTGCTTGGCGAATTGCTGCCCAACGCGCCGGGCGTCAGGTTCGAACTGGTCAACCAGCTGCTGACCAAAAAGGCGATCAGCCAGATGATCGACGCCGTCTATCGCGGCTGCGGCCAGAAGGAGACGGTGATCTTCTGCGACCGGATCATGGCGCTCGGCTTCCATCATGCCTTCAAGGCCGGCATTTCGTTCGGCAAGGACGACATGGTCGTGCCCGGCACAAAGCATCCGACATCATCGAGAAGACCAACGAACTGGTGCTCGAATTCGAGCAACAGTACAACGACGGTCTGATCACGCAGCTCGAGAAATACAACAAGGTCGTCGATGCCTGGTCGAAATGTACCGACCAGATCTCGAAGGACATGATGGACCGCATCTCGACCGAGCAGACGACAGATGTCTCCGGGCGCAAGCAGATCAACTCGATCTACATGATGAGCCACTCCGGTGCGCGCGGCTCGCCGACCCAGATGCGTCAGCTGGCTGCCATGCGCGGCCTGATGACCAAGCCGTCCGGCGAGATCATCGAGACGCCGATCATCTCGAACTTCAAGGAAGGCCTCTCGGTTCTCGAGTACTTCAACTCGACACACGGTGCGCGCAAGGGTCTTGCCGATACGGCGCTCAAGACGGCCAACTCCGGCTATCTGACCCGCCGTCTGGTCGATGTCGCGCAGGACGCGATCATCTCCGAGATCGATTGCGGCACGGACGCCGGCATCAACGTCCAAGCCGTGGTCGATGCCGGCCAGGTGATCGTGTCGCTGGCCGACCGCGTGCTCGGCCGCACGGCTGCCGAAGACGTGATCAGCCCCGAGACGGATGAGGTGATCGTCCCCAACGGCAGCTGATCGAGGAGCATCACGCCGAGCAATCGACCAGGCCGAGTTGCAGGAGGTCCGCATCCGTTCGGTGCTGACCTGCGAGACGACGACAGGGCGTTTGCGCCAAGTGCTACGGGCGCGATCTGGCGCGAGGTACACCGGTCAACATCGGCGAGGCGGTCGGCGTAATTGCCGCCCAGTCGATCGGCGAGCCGGGCACCCAGCTGACGATGCGCACGTTCCACATCGGCGGCGCGGCGCAGGTCGTCGATACAGTCGGTGATGGAGTCGAACTTCAACGGCACGGTCCAGATCAAGAACCGCAATGTCATCAAGGACGGCAACGGCAGTTGGTCGCGATGGGTCGCTCGATGGCGATCACGATCCTGGACGACCAGTCGGGCAAGGAACTCGCCTCACCAGAAGATCAGCTACGGTGCCCGCCTGCTGGTCGATGACGGCGATACGGTACAGCGCGGTACGCGGCTGGCCCAGTGGGACCCCTATACGCGGCCGATCCTGACCGAGGTCGACGGTGTCATCGACTTCGAGGACCTTGTCGAAGGCGCCTCGATGCGTGAGCAGATCGACGAGGTGAAGGGCACTTCCAACCGTGTGGTAATCGACTGGCGTGCTTCCCGCGCGGCGCCGAGCTGAAGCCGGCCCCTGGTACTCAAGGACGGGAAGGCAAGCCGATCGAAGCTCGAGCGCGGCGGTGATGCCCGCTATCTGCTGGCCGTCGACGCCATTCTGATCGGTCGAGCCCGGCCAGAAGGTGCGCGCCGGCGACGTGCTGGCGCGTATCCCGACGGCATCGGCCAAGCAGAGCGACATCACCGGTGGTCTGCCGCGGGTGGCGGAGCTGTTCGAGGCGCGCCGGCCGAAGGATCACGCGATCATCGCCGAGATCTCCGGCACGGTCGAGTTCGGCAAGGACTACAAGAACAAGCAGCGTATCGCGATCCGGCCCGACAACGAGGACCGCGAGGACTCGGTCGAGTACCTGATCCCGCGCGGCAAGTCACCTGACTGGTGCAACACGGCGACCGCATCGAGCGCGGCGACTTCCTCTACGATGGCCACCCTGCCCCGCACGACATCCTGGCGATCAAGGGCGTCGAGGAATTGGCGAACTACCTGATCAACGAGATCCAGGACGTCTACCGGCTGCAGGGCGTGACGATCAACGACAAGCACATCGAAGTGATCGTGCGTCAGATGCTCCAGAAGGTCGAGATCACCGACGTTGGTGAGACCGACTTCATCAAGGGCGAGCAGATCGACCGCATCGAGTACGAGGTCAAGAACGGGGCCTTCGAGGCATCCGGCAAGCGCCCGGCAACAGCAATTCCGGTGTTGCTCGGCATCACCAAGGCGTCGCTGCAAACGCGCTCGTTCATCTCGGCGGCCTCCTTCCAGGAGACCACGCGCGTGCTCACCGAAGCGGCCGTCAACGGCAAGGTCGACACGCTCGAGGGCTTGAAGGAGAACGTCATCGTCGGCCGTCTGATCCCGGCCGGTACCGGCGGCATGCTCCGGCGCATCCGCAAGATCGCCGCCAAGCGCGATGACCTGATCGCCCGCGAGCAGGCCCGTGCCGATGCTGAGCGGGCGATCGAGAACGCCGCAGCGGCAGCGGCAGCCGCCGCTGCAGCGGCCGATGCCGAAGCCGCTGAGCCGGAACCTGGTGAAGCGGCCGAGTAGGCTTTGCAGCGCCCAGAGGTGTCACCCCGGTGCTTGTCACCGGGGCCCATCTCTCAGCACGGACAAAGCTTGCGGAAAGGTTGCAGCGCTGGAGGTTGCACATCAGAACATGCGCTGATGTTCGAATTCGTGGCACGATGGGCTCTGGTGACAAGCACAGTGGTGTCCGGTTAAGTATTCCGCAAGGCGTTAGATGACCTTGACCGACAGGGAAAACTCCACAATCGGGCGAATGCGAGACGCGCTGGACCGCCAGCCCGCACTCCGTCATTCCCGCGTAGGCGGGAACCCAAGCGACCATCCGCCGGCACGGAGAATGTGGAGAATCGCTTGGGTCCCCACCTACGTGGGGATGACGACTATGGTTGTGGCTTCGGCCGTGCAGATTTTGCCCGGATAGCAGTGTGATAAGTAAGTGCCGGGGTGACACTGTTTGGGTGGTGTACCTGTGCAGGATACGGGCACGGGCTCGCCGTGGATCAGGCGCACGGCATTCCGGCGAAGGCAGGCACTCGCCAACTAACCTGTCTCAATCGGCAGGCTGTCATCCGTAGACCACTCGCTCATCGAGTTGTCGTAGACGGCGATGTCCTCATAACCCAACTGGTGGAGCAGGTAGGCATCGAGCGTTGCCGCGATGCCGCCGCCGCAATAGGTCAGGATGCGCTGGTCGCGGCCGACGCCGGCCTTGTCGAAGGCCCGGGCCGCCTCATCGAGCGCCACGAATTCGCGGCTCTCGGGATGTTGCAGGCTGAGCGCCGGAACGTTGACGCTGGTGGGAATACGGCCGGGCCGGCCGTAGCGGGCGTTTTCGCCGCGGTGCAGGTCTTCACCCAGTGCATTGAGCATACATTTCGACCCGTCGCCGATCGCCGCCAGCATCTCATCGCGGCCGGCGAACAGCCCCGGACGTGGCTTGGGCGTCAGCGTCGACGGTTCATAGGTTTCATTGCCGGTTGCGACAACGCGACCGTCGAGGCTCCACTTGTCCCAGCCGCCGTCGAGGATCGCCGCATTGTCGAAGCCGACGTAGCGCAGCATCCACCAGATCCTGGTCGCCCACTGCATGTTTTGGCGGGCATAGAGCACCACGCGCATCTCATCGCCGATACCGAGGCGGGCGAACCGAGCGCTCAGCTCTTGCGGATCAGGCACGGTAAAGCGAAAGGGACTGTCCTCGATCGAGAGCTGGCCCTGAAGATCGATAAATGCCGAACCCGGAATATGGCCAGCCTGATAGTCCTCAATGCCGCTCTTGACGGTGTAAGGCCGGCCGGTACCGGTCTCATAGAGCAGATAGGTCGTGCAATCGTAAACGCGCAGGTCGGGATTGCCCAACCGGCCCTGAAGTTCATCTGCACTGATCAGTTGATCCGGGTATTTCATCGTTTCCGTCCCCCTCTTGTCGCGTTCGAGACGCATTGCACTTGACCCTTTTTCTGTTATAAACCGGCCGCGTTCCACCAAAAACGCGTGGCGCGTCGGCTTGCACCCTTGGAGGCCCGGCGCGAGGTTGGGCCGGCAGGCCCTTTTTGCATTGGAGAAACAGCCATGGCGATCACCGAAATCGAAGCCACGGCACGTCCGAGAGCCGGTAAGGGGGCCGCCCGGGCAGTGCGTCGTGAGGGAAAAATCCCAGCCGTCATCTACGGCGACAAGAAAGAGCCCGAGACGATCGCGCTCGACTATCCAACCCTGGTCAAGCTCTTGAACCGCGGTCAGTTCCTCTCGAGCGTCTTCGAGATCAAGGTCGACGCCAGGCGTGTGCGCGTGCTGCCGCGCGACATCCAGTTCGATCCGGTGAAGGACACGCCGATCCACATCGATTTCCAGCGCGTGCCGGGTGACGGCCGCATCCGTGTGTCGGTACCGGTACAGTTCCTCAACGAGGCGATCTCGCCAGGCCTGAAGCGCGGCGGCGTGCTCAACATCGTGCGCCATGAGGTCGAAGTGATGTGCCCGGCCGACGGCATCCCGCAGTCGATCGACGTCGATCTCGGCGATGCTGATATCGGCACCTCGATCCACATTTCAGCGGTCGCTCTGCCCGCCGACGTCACGCCGACGATCACCGATCGCGATTTCACGGTCGCAACGATCGCGGGTTCGGCCTCGGCACGCTCGGATTCGGATGAAGAGGGCGAAGGCGGCGAAGACGCACCAACAGAAGAAGAGGCCCCGGCTGCCCAGCCAGACGAAGAATAGTCTGGCGGCGCGGGTTTGCACGCCATGAAGCTCATCGTCGGACTTGGCAATCCGGGCGACAAGTACGCCCGGAACCGCCACAACGTGGGTTTCATGGTGCTCGAGCGGATTGCAGAGCGCCATGGCCAGGGCAGCTGGCGCAAACGTTTTTCGGGCCTCACCTGCGATGTCGAACTCGACGGCGAGAAAGCGCTGCTGCTTCGGCCCCAGACCTACTACAACGAGGCTGGTCGCGCGGTTGGGGAAGCAGCCCGTTTCCTGAAGATCGCGCCTGATGACATCATCGTGTTCCACGACGAGATCGACCTCGTACCGGGCAAGGTGCGCGTCAAGACCGGCGGCGGCAATGCCGGCAACAACGGCCTGCGCTCGATCTCCTCGCACATGGGCAGCGAATTCGTGCGCGTACGCATCGGCGTGGGCCATCCGGGCAACAAGGATGCTGTCGCAAACTACGTGCTGCATGATTTCCCGAAGGCCGACATCGACGGGCTCAACGTGCTGATCGATGCGATGGCCGATAGTGCACCGATGCTGGCACGCGGCGAGCACGACCGCTTTCAGACCGCAGTTTCGCAGGCGCTCACCAACTTTATCAACGATGAGCCGCCACCGAAAAAGCAGAAGCGGGGAGCCGAGGGCAAATCGCCGGAGGTAGACGAAGAGGGACCAGCATCGCCGAAGTCCCGACCAGCGCGACGCAATCCGGCGGGCGAACGTCAATCGAAACGCCAGTCGGCGCTGGCGGAAAACCTGAAGCGCTGGCTTGCCGGGCGCAAGCAGGACACCAATTAGTTCAAAGACAACCGGCCAAACGCTCGGGGATCGAAGATCATGGGCTTTAAATGCGGCATCGTCGGCCTGCCCAACGTCGGCAAGTCGACACTGTTCAACGCGCTGACCGAGACGGCACAGGCGGAAGCGGCCAACTACCCGTTCTGCACGATCGAACCGAATGTCGGTGAAGTGCCGGTGCCCGACCCGCGTCTCGACAGGCTCGCTCAGATCGGCAAGTCGGCCACGATCCTGCCGACCCGGTTGACCTTCGTTGACATCGCCGGCCTGGTGCGCGGCGCCTCGAAGGGCGAAGGCCTCGGCAACCAGTTCCTCTCCCATATCCGCGAGGTCGATGCCATCGCCTACGTGCTGCGTTGCTTCGAGGACGACGACATCACACATGTCGAAGGCCGCATCGATCCGGCCGCAGATGCCGAGACGGTTGAGACCGAACTGATGCTCGCCGATCTGGAAAGCCTCGAGCGGCGGCAAGCCAATCTCGAAAAGCGCGCCAAGGGCGGTGACAAGGAGGCCAAGGCGCAAATAGTGCTGATCGATCGCGCGCTCGAACTTTTGCGCGACGGCAAGCCCGCCCGCTTCGCCGAGATCGCGCCTGAAGAGCGCCAAGGCTGGCAAATGCTGCAACTTCTGACCGCTAAGCCGGTGCTTTACGTGTGCAATGTCGATGAAGCTTCGGCAGCTGTTGGCAATTCGTTTTCGCAGGCTGTTGAAGAACGCGCGGCAGCGGAAGGCGCCGGCGTGGTCGTCATCTCGGCCAAAATCGAGGCCGAACTTGCCGGCCTGGATCAGGCAGACCGGGCCGAATATCTGGCCGACCTCGGCCTCGAGGAACCGGGCCTCAATCGCCTGATCCGTGCCGGCTATGATTTACTTCATCTGCTGACCTTCTTCACGGTCGGCCCCAAGGAGGCACGAGCCTGGACCGTGCGCCAGGGCACCAAGGCGCCCAGGGCTGCAGGCACCATCCACACCGACTTCGAGAAGGGCTTCATCCGCGCCGAAACCATCGCCTACGACGTTTTCGTTGAGCTCGGCGGCGAAGCGGCGGCCAAAGAAGCCGGCAAGATGCGCCTCGAAGGCAAGGACTATGTCGTCAAGGACGGCGACGTGATGCATTTCCGGTTCAATACGTAAGGGCGTGACAGTCCGCACTACGCCTTTTGCAGCCCCGCCGGCAGATCAATACCGGTCTCGGCCGCCAACTCTTCGACTTGTGCCTGGACCTCCGGATTGAGCGTCAGGCCCTGCTGCAGCGCCTGACGCTTGCGGGCAAGGCCGCGTTCGCCGGGCAGGCGGACGGGATTTGCAGGATCGATCGCCGGATCGGCGCGCGCGGCATCGGCCAGCCAGTCGAGTTGCCGGACAAAGTTGTCGGCACCACCAAAGGCGGCCGGATCACTGACCCGGACGATGACCGTGGCGCCCCATTCAGTTGGCTGCTCGGCGCGTCCGTAGCCGGCAAGTCCGCCGGTCATTGCCTCGACCATCAGCGCCAGTCCGTAACCTTTGTGACCATAATCCATGCCGCCGAGCAATTGGATCGATCCGGGCGGGTCGGTTTCGAGAACCGACGGGTCCCTGGTCGGCTGACCGCTATTGTCGAGCAGCCAGGCGTGCTCGAACATCTTGCCCCGGCTCTGCAACCGCATCGACATCCCATTGGTGGTGATAGACGAGGAGATGTCGATCATCACCGGATCGCCCGATGTAGGAAACGCGAAGGCCAGCGGATTGGGCGTGAACAAGGGCCGGATGCCGCCGTAGGGCGCAACCGAGGCAACGGATGGATCGGAACTCAGGATTTCGACCACCAGGCCCGCCCGGGCGGGAGCCTCGAGGTAGGACGCAAGGCAGGCGATGTGGCCGGAGTGCCGGATCACGACCGTGGCAGTACCGAGTTCACCCGCGCGCCGGCCGGCCTCCTCGACGGCGCGCACCGTCAGCCACGGCCCAGGCAGCCCACCGCCGTCCCACAGCAGAGCCGCCGGCCGGTCCGAGACGACCTCGATCTCGCCCGCAGGCTTCATCACGCCCTGATCGATTTTGCGCAAATAAGGCCCGAGCAACGCCAGGCCATGCGTATCGTGGCCGAGCAGATCGCCTTCGACAAGAATGCGGGCAACCGTAGCGGCGATGTCGCCAGCGCAGCCACGCGCTTCGAACAGGCGTCTGGCCCAATCGGTCAGGGTTTCGGGCGAATAGGCAGGTTGGACGGGCATGGCGTACTTTTGCTTCCCCTTCTTGCAATAGTTGGCACCGAGGTAACGCAAACGATACCTTGTTGGAAGCCACATAAACGAGCGATTTCAGCGTCCGGTTGATCCGGCCAACCGACCGGCCTCCGGTCTCGCTCCATGAAAATCCCCGCTGCGCGCGAGTTGCCACTTGACCTTGGGCCACCAGTGCATTAACTCACGACACCTTGCCAAGGTACCCTCAAGGGTGCCTTAGCTGCGGGTGTAGCTCAGTTGGTTAGAGCGCCGGCCTGTCACGCCGGAGGCCGCGGGTTCGAGTCCCGTCACTCGCGCCAGCCTGTTAGCGGCTGGCGCTGCAGTCAGTCCAAATCGCTCGCTGGCTCACTTGACACTCTGCGCGATCCCGCCCGGCATCTAGCCCTTGACCTCGCCGCGGTTGTACTTGCGCCCCTCGAACAGATCGCGCTGCCGCCTCAGACCACGGGCAAGATGATCGGACAAAGCGCGAACCCGTGCCGTATTGCGCAGGTCGCGATGGGCCAGGATCCAGACCTGAGTGTCGAGTTCGGGCTGCGGCGGCTCAGTGCGCACCAGACGCTTATCGGGATCGCCGTAAAAACAAGGTAACACCGAAAGGCCGATGCCGCTGGCGGCAAGCTCGCGTGCTGCCACGAACGAATTGGCCCTTGCAACCACGCAGCCACTCGCCTCGATCGGTTGCATCCAGGCATCGACCGGCGAGTTCTTGAGATCGCGACTGATCCCGATCCAGGGCCGCGCCTCGCCCGGCGCTCGCGCCCAGCGCTCCAGCGCGCGCGCCTCGCCGTAGACCGTGAACGCCATGCCGGTGACATTGCGACCGACAAGGTGTTCCGGCGGATTGCGCGAAGGGCGGACCGCGAGATCCGCATCGAGGCGCGGCAGGTCGAGCCGCGCGTTGGTCACGACAAGGTCGATCGTGATCTTCGGGAACTTGAGATGAAAGGTTTCCAGAAGGGGATAAAGCACGCCGTTGGCGATTGAATCAGTCGTAGTCAGCACGATCGGCCCCTCAAGCTTCTGATCCTGGCCGAGGATCTGGCGCTCGATGCCGGTCACCACGGTCTCAATCGATCGTGTCGCATCCAACAGATTGTGCCCGGCCGATGTCGGTCGCAAGCCTGTCGGGTGACGCTCGAAAAGCTGCACACCATGGCTCTTTTCAAAAGCGCCGACGCGGCGGATCACTGTCGTGTGGTTGATGCCGAGTGCGGCCGCCGCCCGGCTCGCCGAACCGTGTTCAGCAACTGCCAGCACAACTTGCAGATCATCCCATCGTATCTTGTGCGCCATTGCACAACTGTACTGCAGGAATGGTCATTTTGCATTCCGTATCGTATGGCTAATTTGAACATTCTGTCGCATGCCGCCTAAAGGGATGACCCATGAAGAAAACCGTATTGTTGATTACCGCAGCCGGAATGCTGTCAAGTGTTGCGTCAGTTGCGTTGGCCGACCCTCTTGAAGACGCGGTCAAGGCACGCCGATCGTACTTTCAGGTCGTGAAGTTCAACGCCGGGCCGCTGTTCGGGATGATGAAGGACAAAGTCCCGTACGACGCCAAACGGGCGCAAATGCTCGCCGACAACCTCAAACTGATCAGTCAGATGAAAAACGGTGCCATGTGGCCGAAGGGCTCCGACAAGGTTTCGCTGCCAGGCAAAACGCGCGCTCTGGCTGCGATCTGGGCGGCAGATTCCGACATCGGCGACAAGGCCGGCGCTTTCAAGAAGGCAATCGCCGATCTCGCTGATGCTGCGGGCAAGGGCAAGGACGAGCTGGTCGTCAAGGTCAAGGCATTGGGTGGCGCCTGCTCTGCCTGCCACAAGAAGTATCGCGCCAAGGAGTTCTAATCGAACGCTGCCGGCTCGCGCGCCGGACGATTGACACCAAGTGGCGATGCCTTGATCAGGCATCGCCTTTTTTATGTGGCAAGTTACCGCTCGCGATTTGCACTGCGCGTGGGCACGCCGAACCGGTCATGACATACCTCGGCAAGCGCCTCTACGCCGGACCGAATCTGGTCATTTGAGGCGCTCGCAAAGCAAAGCCGCATATAGCGGTTGCCGTCACACAGATCCTTCGACCACTCTGCACCGGGATTGATCGCGATGCTGCGCGCTCCCGCGACGGCGGCAAGCTCGCTGGTGTCGACGGCATCCGGCAGGCGCACCCACAGAAAGATGCCACCCGGAGGCCGAGTGAACTCGACGGTCGTGCCGAAGTTTTCGTTCAGGCTCTCGATCAGGATATCGAGCTTGGCCTCGAGCAGGCGGTTCAAGCCGGCGACATGTACGTCGAAGTGTTTCGTGCAATATTCACCAAGCACCATCTGTTCGAGCGATCCTGAACCGGCATCCGTCTTGCAGGCGATGGCGCGGGCAAGCAACGGCCACGGCGCCACCAGATAGCCGACGCGCAAGGCCGGCGCGATCGACTTTGAGAAGGTGCCGCAGAAGATCACCTGGCCGTTGGTGTCGAGTGAATAAATCGCCGGTGGGCGCGCACCGGACCAGATCAGATCTGAATAACACTCGTCCTCGAAGATCGGCACGCCATACTGGTAGGCAAGCTCCAGCATTCGTTGACGGCGCTCGAGCGGCAGTATCGAACCGGTTGGGTTCTGGATTGTCGGGATCGTATAGACAAACTTCGGCGTGACACCCTCTGACTTGAGCCTTGCCAGTTCATCGCCGAGTGCGTCCACGTCCATGCCGTCGTGATCGACGGGCACCGTCACCATGTTCACGGCGTGGCGTGCAAAGCGAGTCAGCACTCCGCCATACGTTGCACGCTCGACGACAATCGTGTCGCCTCGTGAAACGAGCACGTTTAGGACGAGTTCGATCGCCTGGCTCGAGCCGGTGGTCAGCAGAATTTCATCCGTGGTGCATTCGATATCCGCCTGACGTTTCAGCTTGGCTGCCAGAAATTCCCGCAAAGGCAAATAACCCTGCGGACCGCTGAGCACACGATACATCGCAAGCGTGGGGCCTTCGCGCTCCAGGACGCGGGTCGAGGCCTCGATCAGGTCGGCAACGGGGATCGATTCCGGTGCGTTGTGACCGCCGACGAAATTGTGGGTAGGAAAGCCCGCCCATTTGACCGCCGGTGCCGGCAGGTTGTCGGCAAGCAGACCGGAATAGTCGAACACCTCTGCACTCATTGCAGCCCTTCCTGAGACAACGCATTCGGGTGGCGGCCGGTTGATGTAGCGGCCGGCTGCCGGTCATGCGCTGCAAGCGCCAGCGTGATGTTTGATGTGATCGCCGATGAACGTGGCTATGAAATAGTAGCTATGGTCGTAGCCCTCGCGGAAGTGCAACTCAAGCGGATGGTCGGCCTTGTCGCAGGCCGCGCGCAAGAGTTCGGGTTTCAACTGCTCCTCCAGAAAACCATCGGCCAACCCCTGCTCAATAAGAATTGGCAGGCGTTCCGGTGCGTTGGCAATCAGAGCGACCGCATCATGTTCCGCCCAAGTGCTGCGATCATCTCCTAGATAACCGGCCAGCGCCTTGTGTCCCCAAGGACAATTCATCGGCGACACGATCGGCGCGAAAGCCGAAACGGATTTGAAGCGGCCGGGATTTCTCAGCGCAATCGTCAAAGCGCCATGCCCACCCATCGAGTGGCCCGAAATGCCAGCGCGTGCGAGATCGACGGGCAGTTCGCCCATCGCTTCGGGCAGATCTCGCGTTATGTAGTCGTACATCCGATAGTTCGACGACCACGGTGCTTGGGTTGCATTCACGTAGAAGCCGGCACCGAGGCCGAAGTCATAGGCACCGTCCGGATCATCCGGCACGCCGTCGCCGCGCGGGCTGGTGTCGGGCGCGATGATCGCCATGCCGTGCTCGGCGGCATAGCGCTGCGCACCGGCTTTTGTGGTGAAATTCTCATCCGTGCAGGTGAGCCCTGAAAGCCAGTAGAGCAACGGCACCGATCGACGTTCGGCTTCCTCCGGCAAAAAGACGCCCAGCGTCATGTCGCAGTTGCACGAGGCCGAGGCGTGCGAAATGCGAAGCTGACGGCCGCCGAAGCAGCGAGCTTCGGAAAGAATGTCAAACGCCATGACAGATCCCGCTGGCTTGCAAAGAAGGCTGAGTTCAGTCGATTGACGGCCGGGCCCAACCGAACCCATCCGTCAATCCGTTGCCTTGCGGGTCAGTTCATCGCGTTGCGCAACGACTTGCCCAGCTTGTCGACAAGCTCATCGACATGCTCGCGGCCGGCAACGAGCGGCAGGGCGAGAATGCCGGCGTCTCCGGTGAACTTCACATGCAGGCCATCCCAGAACAGCTTCTTTTGCATCTCGACGCCTGAGGCGCCGGCCGCCCGGCCCGGAAGGGCGACATCGATCGCGGCCAGCATGCCGTAACCACGGACGTCCGTGACGACCTCGATGTCCTTCAGGGTCCAGATCTGATCGAGGAAGTACTCGGACAAGGCGGCAGCATTCTCGAACAGACCTTCCTCCTCGTAGATCTTCAAGGTCGCGATACCGGCGGCGCAGGCTGCCGGATGGGCCGAGTAGGTATAGCCGTGGAAGAACTCGATGCCGCCGCCTCCGGCCTCGACGATGGTTTCGTAGATCTCATCTCGGACCGCAACAGCCCCCATAGGCTGTGCCCCGTTGGTAATCGCCTTGGCCATGGTGATGATGTCGGGCGTCACGCCGAATGCATCGGCTGCAAACGGCTTGCCGAGGCGGCCGAAGCCGGTGATCACTTCATCGAAGACGAGCAGAATGCCGTTGGCGTCACAAATTTCGCGAAGCCGTTCGAGATAGCCCTTGGGCGGCACCAGGCAGCCGGTCGAGCCGGCCACAGGCTCGACGAAACAGGCAGCGATTGTACCGGCACCGTAAGTGTCGACGAAACGCTGCAGGTCGTTGGCGAGATCGACGCCGCCGTGCTCGCCCTGCCCCCTCTGGAACCGGTTTTCCTCGAGCCAGGTATGACGCAAGGTTACGACATACGGCATGGTCAGCGGGAAGACGTCACGGTTCTTGACCAGGCCTGAGAGCGACACACCGCCGATGTTGACGCCGTGATAAGCCCGCTCGCGACTGACCATCCGGATCCGGCCCGGCTCGCCGCGCGCATTGTTGTACGCCATCACGATCTTCAGCGCAGTATCGACGGCCTCGGACCCCGAGTTGGCAAAGAACACGTGGTTCATCTCTTCAGGCAGGATGCGCGCGACCATCCGCGCCAGTTCGAACGAACCGGGATGGCCCATCTGAAAGTGAGGCGTGTAATCGTTGAGCTTCAGCTGGGCATAAACCGCCTCGGAAATCTCGGAACGACCATGTCCGCAGGCTACGTTGAACAAGCTCGACGATCCATCGAGGATCTTGCCGCCGTTCTGGTCCCACATGTAACAGCCCTCGCTCTTGACGACGAGGCGCGGGTTTTCCTTGAACTCTTTGTTCTGGGAAAACGGCATCCAGTGTTCTTCGAGGGAATTGGCGGTGTACTGCATGGGCGTGCCTCCGGGCGGGTATGATTTGTTTCGGTGCGGCAGATGTTATCACTGCAAACCGTGCCTGCTAAAGGGATAATCCGGCCAAACGCAAGCAGGACTTGTATCACGCTATCGCGACATGTTAGCCGGACGACAGGGTTTCGGGTTTGGAGATCGCCGGTATGGCAAACCAAGAACACGGGTGGCCGGCTTAATGCGTGTCATCGTGACGGGTGGGGCAGGCTTTATCGGATCGGCGGTCTGCCGTGATCTCATCGGGCGCGGTGGCATTGATGTTTGCAACATCGACAAGCTGACCTACGCCGGCAATCTCGCCTCGCTGAAAGAAATCGAGGCCTCGCCAGGCTACCGGTTCCACAAGGCCGACGTCGCCGATTTTGACGCCATGCGCCAGGCATTTGCCTCGTTTCAGCCCGATTACGTCATGCATCTGGCAGCCGAAAGCCACGTCGACCGCTCGATCACCGGCTCGAGGGATTTCGTCGAGACCAACATCGTCGGCACGTTCGCGCTCCTCGAAGCCGCCCGCGAATACTGGTCGGCGCTCGAAGGCCCCCAAAAGGATGCATTTCGCTTCCTGCATGTTTCAACCGATGAGGTCTACGGTTCGCTCGGGGACGAGGGGGCCTTCGTCGAAACCACGCCCTACGACCCAAGCTCGCCCTATTCGGCTTCGAAGGCCGCCGCCGATCATCTGGCCGGTGCCTGGCACCGCACTTATGGCCTGCCCGTGGTGCTCTCCAACTGCTCGAACAACTACGGGCCCTACCATTTCCCCGAAAAACTGATCCCGCTGATCATCCTGAACGCCCTGCACGGCAAGCCGCTGCCGGTCTACGGCAAGGGCGAGAACGTGCGCGACTGGCTTTACGTCGAAGACCATGCCCGGGCGCTGTTCACGATCGCAACCCGCGGCCGGCCAGGCGAGAAATACAACGTCGGCGGACGCAACGAATGGCGCAACATCGATGTGGTACGCCGGGTCTGCCAGGTCCTCGACGAACTGCGCCCTTCGCAAACGCCGCGTGAAACACTGATCGAGTTCGTGACCGACCGTCCCGGTCACGATGCACGCTATGCCATCGATGCGACCAAACTCGAAACCGAACTCGGCTGGCGGGCCGAAGAGACGTTTGATACAGGCATCGTCAAGACCGTCGAATGGTATCTCGCCAATGAATGGTGGTGGCGCCCTCTGCGTGACAAGGTCTACAGCGGCGAGCGCCTCGGACTGATCGACAAGGGCCCGGCGTAGTCCCGGGGCAAGAGCGGCAGTTGCAGTCGCGTCCGAGGAGGTGCGAATGAAGATCCTCGTGATGGGCCGCAATGGCCAACTTGCCCGGGCATTGGCCGAACGCAGCACGGCGGCGAATTTCGCGAGCCTAGCACTGGACTTCGCAGGCCGCGATCTGATCGATCTGGCAGACCCACGGACGATCGACGCCGGCCTTGCCGCCGCCTCACCCGACGTGATCATCAATGCTGCCGCCTATACCGCCGTCGACCAGGCCGAGGACGAACCGGAAGTCGCCATGCGCGTCAATGCCGATGGGCCCGGCCACTTGGCCGAATATGCCGCCAGGAACGGCGCCCGCCTGATCCACATCTCGACGGACTATGTCTTCAATGGCGAAATGCCGACGCCCTACGATGAGGGAGACACAGTCGAGCCGCGCTCCAGCTATGGCCGGTCGAAAGCTGCTGGCGAGATGCGCATTCGTGACGCGCTCCCGGACCACACGATCGTGAGGACGGCCTGGATCTATAGCTCGTTCGGGCAGAATTTCGTGAAAACCATGCTCCGTCTCGGCAGGGAACGTGACGAAATCACCGTCGTCGATGACCAGCAGGGCAACCCGACGTCTGCCTTCGACCTCGCCGATGGCCTGCTAACCATTGCCAAATGCTGGCAGCAAGGTTCGAGAACAGGACTTGGCCAGACCTATCATCTCGCCGGTACGGGTGATGCGACCTGGGCCGACTTCGCCCGCGAGATATTCAGCCAGAGTGAAGCGCTCGGCGGCCCCACTGCGACGGTCAGGGGCATTCCCTCGAGCCAGTGGCCGACCAAAGCCTGCCGCCCGAAGAACTCACGGCTCGACTGCAGTCTGTTCTGTGAAGCATTCGGCTACCGTGCCCCACCGTGGCAGGAGTCGTTGCGGCCTGTCATCGAGCGGTTGTTGTCGGCTGATAGGTCGGCGACCTGATACTATGGAGCGGTGTCCGTGAAACCGGGTGCAGGCCAGAATGAAGTTGACAGCCGCAGGAGCAAGTCTTTCCATTCCGTGTCGGCGCCTTGAGGCGCCGACACGGCTGGCTGCTTTGCGGGAGTGGGAAGGCTGAAGCCCGGCGCTTTCGGCACAAGGGTGCGTGGGGCGCCGCGGGCTAGTTCACGCGGCTTGCGCCACTCGCGAAGGCGGATTGGCGATCTCCGTCAGGCCGATGCGGGCAGCAGCTGCAGCGATCTCGTCAGTTCTGATGACATCCTGCATTGCTAGTGCCCAAAGCATCAGCGCGCTACGGCCCGTGCGCGAAAATATGATTGCAGGCTTCGGTACGTCATTGAGCGCATCCCGGAGCGTGGAGACCGGGAGCTGGTCTGTGAGCTTGTGGTACTCCATGCCAAAACTTCTTGCTTTGTGAGCCAAATTCTCTTCGGTCATGCCTTCAAAGACCGATCCAGATTGCGGCAGAGGATTGATGATTGACGCAAAGCCCATTGTGCGGACGATGCGAAGCTTGGCCGGGGTCATGAAACCCGTGACGGCGATGCCAGGCGCGATGAATGTGATCTTGTTCGACGGTGTCATTGTGTGAGATCCTTCTACTAGGTGGGTGCAAAAAGTTCGGCCGTTGCTGGGCGAATAGGTCGGCACGCAGGCCAAAAACCCTTATGTTGTCGGCATTGCGCTTCCTAACCATTAAGCGTTTGCCGAACGCGTTACCGGCGTTACCGCAACGTGACTCGTAGAGGTTTGGTTGGTAGGTTCCGACCAACACCTTGATGCAGCGCATCGTCCCTTGATGTGGTCGGCTGGCATGTTGCGCCTAAATTTATTGGGAGGGTTTGCGGCTATCTGCGACGACGCCGGTTCGATCCCGATTGCGTCGAGTAAGGGAGTTGCGTTGCTGGCCTATCTGGTACTTGCTGCTCCGCGCGCGCAGACAAGAGACAAATTAACTGACCTGCTTTGGACGGATCAGGCGCGCGAGCAAAGCCGCAACAACCTTCGCCAAACGATGGCCCGTTTGCGTCGTTCATTCTCAAACAGTTCAGATGTTTTTGTTATGAGTGGCGATACGGTCAGCCTTAATGGCGCGGCAGTAACATCCGATGTTGCGGTGTTTCTGAAGCAATCCCAATCGCAAGACTTGGAAGAAAGAATCAGGGCGCTCGACGTCTACGGCGGCGATCTCCTTGCGGGCTTTCACATCGACTCGCATGCATTCGATGAATGGATCTTGCTTGAACGGCAGCGGTTGACCGACACGGCGACATCGGTTGCCCGGGAACTCCTATCCGATTGCTCCGCGGCAGGTGATCTGCGGCAAGGAATAAAAGCGGCAAACAAGCTGATCGAGCTGGACAACTTTCAGGAGTTCGCTCACCGCGCACTAATGAGGCTTTACGCCGGGGACGGGCGTCGCGAAGCCGCGATTACTCATTATGAACGCTATCGCCGCTTCGTTCGGAGTGAACTTGGTATCGAGCCGGAGGCTGAAACACGAAAGTTGCGAGATCAAATCAGCGAAGGTTCATTCAGAGTCAAGCCCGAACGATCTTCGAATGAAACAGAATCCTTGGCGCATGCTGTTGCAGCGCTCGTATCCGCCGCGGACCGTGCAGATAAGCGAGGGGCCCATGCAGAAGCTATCATCCTGCTCGAGGACGTCCGGTCAGTCGCGGAACTCTCAGGACAACAAAATAGCGACGACCAGTTGGAAATTCGATGGTCCCTGTCCCGCGCCCACTATACTCGTAACTCACTTGACAGCGCATTGATCGAATTGCGCGGGCTTGCTGATGCGGCTGAAGAGCGGGGCAACAAGCACTGGTTGCTGCGAGCACTTATGGAACAGGCCCAGGTTCTTCGGCTATTCGGCAAACTTGACGAGGCCACCAAGATCGCAAGGCGTGCAGCAGTATTGTCTGAAGAGGAAGGAGATCTTTCCCTAGGGGTTAGAGCGCGATTGAGGCTGGCTTCGATGAACTTTGCCTCCGGAATGTATGGGCGGGCACTTGGTAACCTCACGTTGAACGAAGAAATAATTGAAGCGGCCGGAACTCCCGATCACAACGATCATGAACTCGTCAACCTAACGGTCCGACATAAATCCTGGTTGGCCTGGACGTGCGCTGAACTCGGACGATTCGATGAGGGTATACATCACGGATCAACCGGTCTCAGCCTAGCGGACGAAGTCGGTGAAATTTATGGCCGGGTGCATATCAGATCCGCCCTCGGCGTACTCTATTTCCGACAGCAAAATCATGCAGCAGCGATCGACGTTCTCGAAGCTGCAAGAGAACTGGTTCACCAATCAGACCTACTGTTGTTTCAAGAGTTTGTCCTACCCGTGTTGAGCTGCTCCTATGCCGAGGCAGGGCGCCATGAAAACGCGAGGACGCTGCTGCTCAATTTTGGGAGCAAGTCATTGTCACCAATAACGACTGCAACTGCGGCAGAGGCGAATCGTATCATTGGCAGATCCGAGGTTGCACAAAGCCAGGCCCAGAGAGCCCTTCAAAAGGCAGTTGACGGCGGCTTTCGTGGTGATGAAGGCTGGGTCCGCAGAACACTCGGACTGACAAAAGTCGATTCGGGCGAGGTCAATGCCGGTCGTGCCTTTCTTTCCGAAGCACTGGACATTGCGGACACGCACGGAATGGTCACACTCGCCAGGCGCTGCCAGGAAAATCTAAGCGTCTTGGGATGAAGCACACTCGGTGATGACTTCTTCACAGGCCGTCCAGTCATCAACGTCCTGCTTCATAACCATCGGATGCTTCCCTTCGATCAACCGACCTCGTGTCACGCCAGCCAGTCAACACCCAATAACCGGGTGAGGCCGATCGTCTGGCGTTTCGATATAGATGCACTGAAACGCACGTGCACGGGATTGCACTCCGTGCACAAGACATAGAATTTCCATAGCATATTGATATTACTGAGCAAACTTTGGAGCGGGTGAAGGGAATCGAACCCTCGTCTTCAGCTTGGAAGGCTGCGGCTCTACCATTGAGCTACACCCGCTCAGAGGTGCTAGGTGCCTGGCACCTGGAAGTTGGTGGAGGGAGTTGGATTCGAACCAACGTAGGCATAGCCAACGGGTTTACAGCCCGTCCCCTTTAGCCACTCGGGCATCCCTCCGGCTCGGTCGACGCCCATCCGGTCAACCGCTTGTCGTGCAAAGGTTGGCCGGTCCGGACCGAAGCAGTGTATATCCGTATCCAGAGCCCGCATGTCAATCACCAAAGTGGCGAGATTTTGCGGCAAACCCCAGAATGTCCGGGCATCATGAGTGATCAAGACACCAAAAAAGGCAGCTTTGACCCGCTCGCCGGCGAGCGTCGGAAATTTCGCGGCCGCGCGCCCGGGCGCGATAAACATCGCCGGGGAAATCGGGCAAGGACTGCCGACGAGGCGGCGGCCGCCTCGCTCGGACGGATCTACGGCCTGCATGCCGCGGAATTTGCGCTTCGCAATGCCGAACGCCGTATCGACCGCATCCGGGCAACTGAAAATGCCGAACGCAAGCTCAGCGACGCGATCGCAGCACGCGGACTTCCGGTCGAACGTGTCACGCCAAAGGACCTCGACAAGCAACTCGGCCCCGACACCGTCCACCAGGGTGTCTTGCTGGAAGTTGGCCCGCCCGCACCGCTCGACTTGCCGGCCCTCATTGGGCGGGCGGTGTCGAGCGGGTTGCCGCTGGTCCTGCTCGACCAGGTGACCGATCCACAGAACGTCGGTGCGGTACTGCGGTCAGCTGCTGTGTTCGGCGCTGCCGGCCTTGTTCTGACCCATCGCCACAGCCCGCCGCTCGGTGCAACGCTCGCCAAGGCGGCATCGGGCGCCCTCGATCTGGTGCCCGTCTCACTGGTCCAGAATCTGGCCAAGGCAATGGCTGAAATCAGGGATACCGGTTTTGACCTAGTCGGCCTCGACGGCGACGGCGATCAATTGATCGAAGACTGTCTGACGGATATCGACCCGCGGCAGGTCGCCCTGGTGCTCGGTGCGGAAGGCAAAGGCATGCGCGAGCTGACGCGCCAATCATGCAGCAAGCTTGCGCGCATTGGCGGTGATGGGCCGATCGCAAGCCTCAACGTCTCGAATGCGGCTGCCGTCGCATTGCACGCAGCAGCCACGCAAAGACGCCGGAGGATCTGACGACGCCCCGGCGCAGTTCGCTAGATCTGTAAGCTGGTCGAGCCCAGCGCGGCAATCACCAGTGGTGTTTCAGGTGGTCGTGGCCGTCGTGATACTTTGGCCAGTCGCGCTTATAGAGCCCCCAGGCCGAGTAATACCGCGGATGCTTGAAGCGGTGACGATTGCGGCGAACCTCATGGCGCGGGCGCCAGTAGTCCGAGGCATAGTAAGGATAGTAGCCGCGGTGCTCATACTGGTAGGCGTACGGATCCGGCTGCGATTTATCCGTATAATGTGTCCAGCCAAACGCGTTGGCCGTGACCGGCATAGTCAAGCTCGTGGCAACCAGCGCGGCAGCACCGGCAGCAATACTCGTGAAGCGCATCGTCTTCCCTCCGGAACGCAAACTCAAACTTCACCGCAAACTAGCCCGCCAAAGCTAATGAACGATTAACCATGATGCCCCTTTGGGAAGATTAGCATGGTTGGCACATACAAGCCATCTTATGTGGTCCGTCCGCCACGAGTTCCGATGCACTGTGCCAAAAGAGAAACCACGCGCGCAATTTCGCTGCGCGAGCGAGACCTGTCTCGCGCTCTGCCGTAAGGAAACCTCTCGGACCCTCCCTTGTTTCTCACAAGAAACGGGGAGTTCGAGGGGTGTCCCCTCGAGCGGGTTTGGGCGGCAGCCCAATTCGCGCCAGCGAACTTAGCCTCGCCATTTGTTATGCGGCTCGAAGCCTGACTTCACCGCCTCGCGCGGCTCACTGACCCAGAGCACGCGATCTGGATGCATGCCGCCGCCCTGGGTCGCCGGCACGGCAGACCGGCGCATCCGGTTGAGCAGGCGGGTGTCAGCGTCGCCACAAGCTGGATGCGCACCGCCATTCGCCGCCACCACCCGCTCCCACTCGGCCTTGCGTGCTGCCAACGTTGCGGGATCATTGAGCGCCGTACAGTTGACTTCGTTTGCGTTGAGATCGATGACAATTTCGTCTCCGTCCTCGATGAACGCGATCGGACCGCCAAGTGCGGCCTCGGGACCGACATGGCCGATCACCAGGCCGACCGAGCCGCCCGAGAAGCGACCGTCAGTCATCAGCGCGATCACCAGGTCACGCTCGCGGCAGAGAGCCGTGATCCGTGAGGTTGCATCGAGGAACTCGGGCATGCCCGGCGCCCCACTCGGGCCTTCGTAGCGCACACAGGCAATATCGTTGTTCTGGAACGAGGCGGGATCATTCGCGAGGACGTCGAGCAAGGCCTGTTCGCCGTCGAAACAGCGCGCACGGCCCCGGAAGACGTTGTTCTCGAGACCTGCCTCGACGCCGGCGAGCTTCAAGATGGCGCTGAAGTCGGGCGAGAGATTACCGCCGAGCACACGCAGCCCACCGGTCGGCTTATAGGGCTTTTCAACCGTATAGATCACCTGGCCGTCGGGCGCCGGCGTGTTGAGCCGCTCGATCTGGCCGGCCAGCGTCTCGCCGGTACAGGTTGGCACATCGCCGTTGAGCAGGCCTGCCTCCATCAACTCGCGGGCAATCACCTGCACGCCGCCGACCTCGTCGATATCGACCATCGAATAGCGCCCGTAAGGCCGCGCATCCGTCAGCACCGGCACGAGGTGCTGTGAGAGATGGTTGAACTCTTCCGGCGTCATGATGTCTTGCCAGAAATCAGCATAACCGGCGGCGCGGGCGATTTCGGGTGAATGCAGCACGACATTGGTCGAACCGCCGATCGCCATCGCGACGATCACGGCGTTACGGATCGAATCGCGCCCAACGATGTCGCGCGGGCACGTGCCGGCATCGATCATGCCTTTGAGATAGTCGATCAGTTCGCCCGGGAACTGCTCGAGGCGGCGCGGATCATCCGACGGCGGCGCCACCATATCCAGCGGCTGCATACCGACGACGCCGATGAAAGTCTGCATGGTGTTGTAGGTGAACATGCCGCCGCAGCTGCCGATCCCGGGACAGGCGGCGCAGGCGATGCGCTTCTTATAGGCTTCGTCCGGATTGCCCGCTGCCTGGAAGGCCGAGACGATATCGAGCGGCTCGTTCGACTGATCGTCGTGGCCCGGCCGAATGGGCCCGTCCGACATGATGATTGCCGGCCGGTTGTGCTCGAGCAGGGCGGCAAGGGTGCCGACTGGCGGCTTGTCGCAGGCGACCACCGCAATCGTGCCTTCGAGGCCGCTAGCACTCAGATGCTCGCAAATGCTGTCGTGCGTCACCTCGCGCCCGATCAGCGAGTAGCGCATCTCGCGCGTGCCGTTACGCATGCCGTCGGAGGTCGCAATCGTGTATTCGGGCTGCACGAGCCTGAGGCGCATCTGGCCCGGCTCGCGTCCGATCCGCTGACGCAGGCATTCCTGGATCGCTTCGACCTTGGGCTGCACGCCGATATAGCACTGGCTGTCGCCCTTGTTGCCGATCACACCGACGGACGGCTCATGGATGAGTTCCATGTCTGTGCCGATCTCCCGCGCGATGCCGTAGGTCTGGGAATTGCGGCCGGGGTGGTTGTCGAGGATGACGGTCCTGGATTTCGACACCTTGCTGGTCTCCTTGGGATTATCTTGCAATTGAGCCACTTGCTGCGGCGTGCGGCATCCTTCGTGGCCATCGTCACGAACAGCGGCAGGCTTTGGAGATCATATGGCGCATTGCCGGCAAGTTGCGCAAGTCGGTCGGTACGGCAAAAGCGCTCATTCGTTCGTTCGCAACCGCGAGCGCTGAACGAAAAAAATCGCAAGCAGCGGCGCGATCAGACCGACGGCAGCAACCGTGAGCAGCAGCCAGCCGAGTGTGCCATAATCGGCCGCTGTCGTGATCGCGCCAGTCGCCTGGTCGCGCACCTCACGCGTAACCGTGAAAACCTGGTTGAGGTACTTCGTCAGAAGGCTCGAGGCCGAGAGCGCCAGATTGGTGAACGAGGCCATCACGGCAAAGAACGTCGCCTTGAGATGCTCCGGCGCATTGCGCGCGATCCAGGCCAGCATCGGGATCATCGCGACCTGGCCAAGCGGAGACTCGATCGCGGTATCGATGATCGCGATGAAACGGGCATCGACAATGCCGCCCGTCCAGGACGCGGTCCACTCGTGAATGCCGTAGTAGAGCCCGATGTTGGGGATCGACAGGATGGCCGCAGCGATCGTCAGAATCAGCACGATGGTCGCAATCGATCGTGAGGCCATCAGCGGCCGAAGCACGATCATGCCGACCAGGGTAAGCAGCGACGTGATCAGGGACAGTATCGCAATGAACTGCTGATCGAAACCGAGTTGATCGATCTCGAACCAGGTCGCGCCGGCACCCGGCAACGGCACGGCACGGAAGATGAAAATGATGATCGCGGTGCCGAGCAGCACGCGGGCACGCGCCGGGTCCAGCTCTGCGATCAGCTGGCGCATCAGAAACAGGACGATCGCCATCGAACCGAGGAACACGATCTCCTGGGCGAACGGCGGCGAGCCAAGGCCGATCGCAAGCGTCATGGCGACAAACGCCAGGCCGCCGCCGAAGTACCAGTTGTTCGGCTCCGTCGGCTCATCGCGATAATCGAGACGCGCGTCGATCTCGGTCGGCGAAAGTCCCTCGGCTCGCAGTTCGGCGCGCCGGCGCCAAGCGAGGATTGAGGCGAGCACGACGCCACTCACCGAAATCAGCGGGATGAGCAGGGCAAGCAAATAGACCCGACCATAGATCGCAGACTTCGCCTGCTGGCTCATCGTCTCGACGCCGGCAAACATAAAGATGTTGAGCACGGCAACGAACACCAGGCCCGAGATCAGCGCGACACGGCCGAATGTCTGCATGGTGGTATGCAGCGCTTTCGAGGTTGCGTCATCGAGCGGTCGCCCGTCCGCATCCGTACGCGGCACGGCTTCGACCGACATCGCGTCGGCCACCGCGTCCTGGATGACATAGCCCGATGGTGCGAGCAGGACGCTCACGACATACCAGCTCTCCAGGCTCATGACCGCCGACATGGCCGCGGGCGCGGTGACCAGCCCATACATGATCAGCAGGCTCACCGCGATCAGACCGGCGCCCAGATAGACGAGCAGCGACTTCCACTTCCAGATGACGTCGACCAGGTGGCCGAGCGGCATCTTGAGCGCCCAGGGCAGGCCGGCCCAGAAGGCCAGGCCGGCCAGGAAGGCTGCCGAAAGTCCGAGGTATTCCTTGACGTAGAAAGTGGCGACAATCGAGGTCAGGCCTGAAACGCCGGCCGCAAAGTAGACCATCAACGGTGGAATGAACGACAGGCGGAACTGGCGCCGCAGATCGAGGAACGTGCGGTCGAACCAATCGTAAATGCCGCGCGTTGCATCGAAAAGGCTCATGACCAGTCATCCGCGCCAATCCGGCAGATCTTGCCGAAGGTTCCTTGCAAAGGGCCAGGACAGTATCAGGGATCGGTACGCTTCAGGATACGTCGCCAGGTCTCGGGCAGCCGATCCTCCGCCTCATGGATTATGCGGTCAGCCGATCGATGGCGCTGGCGAAAACGCCTGACGAAATGTGTCGCTCGCGAACTCACCGATAGGAGCAAAACGACGCCCGATGCGATCATTATCGCACCGAGCGGAATGGGCATCGGAAAAACAACAAGGCCAACGGCAATCAGGGCAATCGCCGCTGTCAGCGAGAACAATTTTGCCATGCCCGATTGCCCTGTTGTCGACGTGCTAACGCGAACGCAAAACCGACGCGAACAATAGCACATCAAAACATCAATGAGCCATCAGAACCGGCGCGGTCATATGCTCGAGCAGGCTTTGCGTGACACCGCCGAAAAGCGTCTCGCGCAGGCGGGAATGGCCATAGCAGCCCATCACGAGCAGATCGCAACCTTCATCAGCAAGTCGGTTGAGCAGTTCATCACCGATCGATACGTCGCCGCGGTGCGTGACGGTCACCTCTGCCTTTACGTTATGGCGGGCGAGCACGACGGCGATTTCATCACCCAGCGCAATGCTGTCGTAGCCCTCTCGGCAGACCGGATCGATGGCTAGAATGCGCACGGATTGGGCCGTCTTCAGGAACGGCATAGCATCGAAAGCCGCACGGGCTGCCTCGCGGCTGCCGTTCCAGGCCACTACGACATGCTTGCCGATCGACTTGTATGAGCCGACATGCGGGATGATCAGCGTCGGGCGTCCGGCCTCGGTGGTCACACGCGAGGGCATGTCATCGAGCTTGCCGTACATGTCCTCGTGTGACTGGGCAACGACAATCAAGTCGGCGCACAGCGCCTGGCCGACGATATCGGACGTCACCTCGGTGTGCTGCAGCTTGTTGCAGCGCCATTCGGCCTTGACACCGGCTTTCTCGCATCGCCCGTAAAAGTAGTCCTTGAGCGCATCCGCCTCGCCTTGCAGCACGTCTTCCTGCTGCTGGATGACCGAGTAAGGTATCTCGGCGGCGACCGCACCATACATCAACGGTATGCGCGGCAGAACATGGAGACCGATCAGATGGGCATCGTTCTCCTGGGTGACCGGCAGGGCGTGGTCGAGCAGCCGTTCGGCACGTTCTTGGTCGGGCAAATAGGAAAGAATCGTCTTGTAGGACATGAAGATCTCCCTGGCTGGTCCATTCGGCGTCTGCGACGCGCGGGCGTTCGAATCCACGTGAGTATTGGACAAGGCCGGTTCAAGGGTCAGGCACGACCTTGTCCATGCCGCCTCAGCCGGCCGGTTTGACTGCAATCTTGCGCGTTTTTGTTTCCGCCTCGGGCGGCTTGGGTACTACGACCTTCAAGACGCCATCCTTGAATTGGGCGTCGATCTTGTCGGCATCGACATCGGATGGCAGTCGCCATGAGCGCTGGTACGACCCATAGGAACGTTCGACGACGTGGACATTGTCCTTCTCCTCGCGGCTTTCAGCTTTCTTTTCGCCGCGAATAGTTAGGACGTTGTCAGCAATCGTGACGTCGATGTCATCTTCATTGACGCCTGGTAGCTCCGCCGTGATCTCGACTGTCGCATCTGTTTCAACGACATCGGTCGACGGCGAGAGCAGCCCCGATGCCGCGTCACCTGCTCCACGCATGGCTGGCAAGCCAAAATTCCGATTGAAGTCCTCGAAGACACGATCGATCTCTCGGTGCAGGGAATGGAACGGCGCTCTTTCATTGTCTGATCGGCCGAACCATGGTGCAAGCGGACTAGCCATAATGAACTCCTTCCAATTGCTGGACCTGCTGCAAATTTTGCAGCCAACGCACGTTCGCTGCAGGCAAGCTCTTCATATCGAGGCTGCCTGCAACCAGCGTTGATACAGGTCAATTCGATGCTGCGGCCGGCAACAATAAGATGGGCAAAATGAGCATCAAATCGCATTCGAAAGTGTAGTCACATGACACAGCATGTCCTGATCATTGACGGCCATCCCGACCCGCGTCCCGAGCGCCTTTGTCACGCCTTGGCCGCAGCCTATCGCGAGGGCGCGGTCGAGGCCGGTCACGAGGTTCGAACAATCGCGGTTGCCAAACTTTCCTTTCCGCTGCTTACGACGCAGGAAGAATTCCAAGGCGGCGAACCGCCCGCTGACATCAAGTCTGCACAGGACGATCTCAAATGGTGCGATCACCTGGTCATCATCTATCCGCTTTGGCTCGGCACCATACCGGCCCTTTTCAAGGGTTTCCTCGAGCATACCTTCCGGCCGGGATTTGCCTTCGATGAGGAAACCGCAGGATGGCCCCAGGGCAAACTCGCCGGCTCGGCGCGCATAATTGTCACGATGGGCATGCCCGGCTTTATCTATCGCTGGTATTTCGGCGCCCACAGCCTCAAGTCGCTTGAGCACAACATTCTGCGATTTGCCGGCCTGGGCCCTGTCCGCGAAACGATCTATGGCATGGTCGACTCGGTCTCGACCGCCGAACGCGAGGGCTGGCTTGGCGAGGTCCGCGAGCTTGGTCGCCGCTGCAAGTAGACACAGGCGCCCGGCCCCTAACCCGCTATTGCAACCCTGATCGAGGACGGCTCATGAGCGGAACGATTGAAACGCACGGCAGCGCGGAGCAGCCGGCTGGTGGTGTGACTCTCAAGCGATCGCTTACCTTGCCACTGCTCGTCCTCTATGGCCTCGGCGTCACGATCGGTGCCGGCATCTATGTGCTGGTCGGCGCCACTGCGGGCGTAGCCGGTATTTATGCACCCTGGGCGTTCGTGGTTGCATCGGCCGTGATGCTGCCGTCGGCCTGCTCGTTTGCCGAACTTGTCGGACGGCTGCCATTCAGTGCCGGAGAAGCGGCCTACGTTCGGGCCGGTCTCAATTCGCAAGCCCTGTCGGTGATCGTCGGGCTGCTCGTGGTTTCAGCGGGGACGGTTTCGGCTGCCGCCATCTGCGTTGGCAGCGTCGGCTACATCCGCCAGTTTCTCGATTGGCCGGGCGGCATTCTGATCCCGCTGGTGGTCGTCGCAATGACGGCAGTGGCGCTCTGGGGGGTCAAGGAATCCGTTTCATTTGCCGGCGTCATGACCTTGCTCGAAATCGCAGGCCTCGTGGCCGTTATCGGCGCCGGTCTCTACGTCGTCACGAATACCGGCGTGTCCGGCGCCAATGCAGCGACCGGCGCTGCGTCGAGCGGATTCGGCCCGGACTTGGCATTCTCTATCCTTGCCGGCGGCGTGCTTGCCTTCTTCGCTTTCATCGGCTTCGAGGATCTCGTCAACATGGCCGAAGAGACCGAGCAGCCAAACGTTACGATGCCGCGCGCCATATTTCTCACTCTTATCATCTCGACGACGCTCTATGTGCTCGTTGCGATCGTCGCCGTTCTCAATGTGCCGGTTTCCGAGTTGGCCAGTGCCGAAGCGCCGCTCAGCCTGGTATTCGAGCGCACGACCGGGGCATCCGCCGCCACGATCAGTGCGATTGCCATCATCGCCACACTCAACGGCGTTATCATCCAGATCATCATGGGTTCGCGCGTGCTCTACGGGCTCTCGCGCCAGGGCAGCCTGCCGACGGTGTTCGCCTACATCCACCCCTTTACGCGCACGCCGTTGGTGGCAACGCTGGCGATCGGTGCGCTGGTTCTGTTTCTTGCGACGGTCGTGGAGCTGCGCAGCCTCGCCGAGCTGACGTCGCAAATCACATTGACCGTTTTCGGCTTGGTCAATCTGGCGCTTTGGAACCTCAAGCGACGCAACGAACCGGCACCGGCAAACGTCTTCATCGTGCCCCAATGGGTACCACTGGTCGGCATGGCGAGCTGTGCGATATTCTTTATCGTCGGCCTGCTGTGACCGGCGCTACCCGGTCTCGCCGTCATCACGCTTCGAGAATTCCTCGTCAAGCCACTTTTCGAGCTTGGCGAGGTCTTCCGGGATCGGCTGGCCGGTCGCTTTCAGCTGGTTGAGCTCGAGGTGCAATTGGTCGAGCAGCTCGTGCGTATCCTCAGGCTCACTTTCAAGTTGGCCAACCAGCAAGTTGATCCGCGCGAGAATTGCTTCAAACGCCATGGCGCATACTCCTCGTGACGGCCCGCACACAACGCATCATTGCCGATTCACGATCCACAGAATGAACGTCAATACGGCACTGATCAACAGCGAGGTCGCGATTGGCAGATAGAAATGGAAATCGGTGCGCTCGATCACGATGTCACCCGGCAGCCTGCCCAGGCCGAATTTGACCAGCACCGGCCAGAGCAGCCCGAGCGCGATGAAGATCAAACCAAAGCCAATCAGAAGTTTCTGCATTGGCGCACCTACCCTTGGGCCAACGGTGGCCGAAACCTGCTCAGGCACTGCCCGTGTAGTCTTACACGACCGGCGCCCCGTAGCCGTAGCTGTAGGGCACGGGCCCCGATAGAGCGATCACGTCTCCGTCCGTGAGCACGAGATCGGCATTGATATTGCCGCCGACGTAAAGACCGGGCGTGATGTCGCGGCCGTTGCGCAGGACCAGAAATATTTCCGGATGCGGGATCCGAAACTTTCGTATGAGATCGCCAACGGTGGCGCCGGCGGCAAGTTCGACGACCTGATGCCCGCCCGCCATGCCACCGTAGCGGGCGAGGCTGTTGAACAGGCGGGCTTCGATCTTAACCGTAAACTTTTCAGCATTGTGGCCGATACTGGCCAGATCTTCGCGCAGCATTGCTTCCATCTTCCACCACCGGCTGACACCCGAGATTGGCACATCACCATGCCTGCTGTGATCAGTGCCTTGACCAGGATCAATTTCCGGCCGCCGCCCATGGCCACTCCTTTGACCTGTATCAATTAAACCTGCCCGCGACACTACTACCGTGATCTGCTTGCCCTTGCCGGGTGTCAACCAGTTTGAGAATAAGAAATGGACTGACGGTGTTCGCTTTGATGTCTCAATGTTGTCGCATAACGGTGGCCATTGCCATAGCCGAAAGTGGGGAATGAAAGCCGTACGATAGCGACCTACGATGCGCTAGAATGCGCAATGGTAACCGAATCGAAGAGGCGCGAAGATGGCACTGAAAGTCGGCTTTAAGGAGTTGCTGGCACAGGCGAATGCGGAAATCGAAACCGTTTCGGTGCAGGATCTGCCTTATCTCCAGGATGACAGCGAAACGGTCGTTGTCGACGTGCGCGATGCAAAGGAACGTGAACAGGAAGGGTTCATTCCGAATTCGGTAGCAGCTTCACGCGGACTGTTGGAATTTCATGCCGATCCGCAATCGCCCGTTCATTTATCAGAACTCGTGCCTGCGAATCGTATCATTCTTTATTGTGGCACAGGGGGGCGCTCGGCGCTTGCCGCAAAGACGCTGCAGGACATGGGCTTTGCAAGCGTCGCATCCCTGGCCGGCGGCTATGCAGCCTGGCGCAAGGCCAACGAATAGCCGCAGTGAGAGCGCCAAACGTGCCTGAAACTTCACCAAGGAGCACGTGCGATGCAGAATACGGAAATGCGCTGGCCGGTGTTCCGCCGAGTGGCCCGCCGGGAAAAGTTGACCGAACTAATGCTCGACAGGCTCGGCATCGAGCCGCTGTCGCTTGCCCGTCTCGACCAGGGCGAGGCCTTCCAGGTCGTCAGCCGGACCTGTTTCGAATGCACCAAGGCGCACGAGTGCCGCCACTGGCTGGCGCACGCAGACATCACCGAAACACCGCCCCGCTTTTGCCCAAACCTCGACACCTTGCAGCGTTGCCGCAAGACTGACGAGCCCGAAACACCAAACTAGAGCAGATCACGAACATGACCAACGGAGCGTTCAGGGCGGCGAGCATGGCACTGTTCATGAGTGCTCTGCCTTCCATGGCAGCAGCACAGACGGTAAAGGACAAGCTATGGAAGCCGGACGGCGACCGCGGTCTGGCGCTCGCCCAACGGCTTTGTGCCAACTGCCACGTCGTGCAGCCGGAACAGTCAGGCCAGGTGCCGGCAGGCGTGCCGACCTTTGCCTCAATTGCAGCCCGGCCCGACCAGACCAGCAAGCGCATCGAAAACGTGCTGATCCATCCCCACCCGCCGATGCCCGACATTCAGCTCACCCGTCACGAGATTGGCGATCTGATTGCCTATATCGACCGGCTGCGCCGCAAGTCCGGCGGCGCGCCCCTCAAGCCCGACGAAAAGATCAACCGGGAAAAGGCCAAGCTGCCGAAGCAGTCGTGACGCGACCGCGGTTGCGGCTGCGATCATCGCCGGCTGATACCTGGAATTGACCGGACGGCCTAGCTCGGCTTTGATCTACATACCCTGCCTGCCAACATGAGCTGGGACCGATCGTTGACGAAGAATGAAAGCAATCGACATGACAGATTTCAAGGCACGAGAAAAGCAGTTGCGCGAACGCCTCGCAGAGCTTGATGGACGATTGCATCGGATCGAGGATCATCTCGAGCAGACCCCCAATCCCGATTGGGAGGATCGCGCGCAGGAGTCGGAAATGGACGAAGTGCTTGAGAGCCTAGGCACTGCCGGTGCTTCCGAAATGGAGGCAATTCGAGCGGCACTCGCACGCATTGAAGGCGGCACGTACGGTATCTGTGTCAAGTGCGGCGAGGACATCTCCGATGAGCGGCTCGACGTCGTCCCCCATACGCCGCTCTGCCGGACGTGTGCCACTAGCACCGCCCGGAAGCCATCGGGCTAAGGCGCGCTTCGACGTCGCCAACATTCGAAGATGCGCGGGAGAGTGGGCCGATGCCGTCATTCGACCTTTCGACGATCATCTTCATCCTGTTTGCGCTGATGACGCTGCAGCCGATTTTGACCGGACGCTGGTTTGCCCTACGCCGCGCACGGGCGATCGGCGCGATCGAGCAGGCGCACAAGACGCGCGTCATCACGATGATCCATCGCCAGGAGCGGCGCAGCCTGTTCGGCATGAACGTTGCCCGGCACATCGATCTCGAAGACGCCCAGTCGATCATTGCCGCGATCAAGGAAACGCCCGACGGCGTGCCGATCGATCTCGTCCTCCACACACCGGGCGGCATCGTACTGGCAGCCATGCAGATCGCCCGCGCTGTCGAGGCACACCCCTCGAAGGTCACCGTATACGTTCCGGTCTATGCGATGTCCGGCGGCACACTGATCGCACTTGCCGCCGACGAAATCGTGCTGGGTGAGTTTTCCGTACTGGGGCCGATCGACCCGCAGATCCTCGGGCTGCCGGCAGCAAGCATCGTCAAGGCCCGCGCCGCAAAGCCCGCCGAGATGGTGTTCGATCTGACCCATCTGCTCGCCGATGTCAGCGAAAAAGCGCTTGCCCAGGTCAAGGCCGGCGCCGTCGAACTGCTCACGCCGCGCGTCGACCAGGCAACGGCTGAACAGATTGCCGAAAAGCTCGCCGGCGGCCACTGGACTCATGACTATGCCCTAACGGCAAGCGAAGCCAAGGCCGTTGGCCTGCCGGTCAAGGTCGGCATGCCCTTGATCGTCATGGAACTCATGAAACTCTACCCGCAACCCATACAATCATCCGCCGTCGAATATCTGCCGATCGACCTGCCGCGCAGTCGCGGCTGACCGCGACGAACAACTGGGGTGCCAAAGCGTGTTGCACCCGAACGGGCACTTTGCCGGACCGCAATCACGACACGGCAAGCATGCTGGTCCCACTCTGGTCGGGCACCGTCAAGGACACCCGGGCGGGCCGCGCGCTTCAGCGGCAAACCAGGACAGGGATCTTGGTGTGGGTGAGGACTTTGGTCGTCTCGCTTCCGAGCACCAGTGCTGAAATGCCGGTATGGCCGTGCGAGGCCATGACAATCAGGTCACAGCCGTGCTTTGCCGCGGCATCGATGATGCCCTGATAGATGATGTTCGATTCAGCACGGACCTCGGTGTGGTCGACACCCTCGCGTCCGGCGAGATCCGCGACATGCTCAAGGCAGCGCGCTGCCATCGCCGCCGTGCGCTCTTCGTAGACTTCGGCATCCATCATAACGGCTGCCTCACTGGTCATGTAGGCCGTGATCGGCACTGTCACAGTCACCGCCGTCACCTTGGCACCGAGGGTTCGCGCAAGCCCGATCCCACTTTCGACGGCCCGTTCGGAAAGCTCCGAGCCATCGGTCGCTATCAGAATGTTTTTGTACATCTCAGTTCCTCCGAACCTTCCATCATCGTTCGCGTCTCGGCTGACAACCGATCCATCGGCCCAAACTTATCGACGCGCAGTTCAACACCTGCGTTGACTTCGGTCAAACCGCCACAGCCCCGGGGTTGATTGATGTCAATGCGACGGCGTCGGCAATCGTGCACAGTCCAGCCCTGATGCTCCACGAACCGCGTTGATATTTCCAGAGCTCCAACCGAGTATCCGGCATGACCCAAGTCTCACGGCATTGCGCCAGCCGCCGGCCCACGCCAGCCGATGACCAACGCGACGTCATTGCATTTCTGAGTGATCCTGCAACCTACGGCGACGCTGCCGGCAAGGTCGAACGTATCGAAACACACGGTGCCCTGGTGTTTCTGGCCGGTGCCCGGGCCTACAAAATCAAGCGCGCGGTAAAACTCGCCTACCTCGATTTTTCGACGCTCGCGAAACGCGAGATAGCCTGCCGCCACGAATTCGCGCGCAACCATCCCGCCGCACCGGAGATCTACCTGGACGTTCGCGCGATCCGCCGACAACAGGATGGTCGCCTGACACTCGAAGGCGATGGCGATGGCGAGATCGTCGAATGGGTGGTCGTCATGAAACGGTTCGACCAGGATTGCCTGTTCGACCGGCTCGCCCAGGCCCAACGGTTGGAAGCCCGCCACATGGCCGAGCTTGCAGGCCGGATCTCGACCTATCACGCCAAGGCCCGCCCGGTCCGCTCGGCCGATGGCGAGCGGTCCCTTGCCGGGATCCTCGACCAGATCATTCGGACCCTGGCGGCAGATGCAGACCAGACTTCCATCTGCGCGATCAACCGCTTTGCCGATCGCTCACTCAAGGCCCTCGACACGGCTGCCCCGTTGCTGCGCGAGCGCGCGCGTGACGGGCACGTCAGGATTTGTCACGGCGATCTGCACTTGAGGAACATCGTCCTGTTGGACGGCCGACCAACCTTGTTCGACGCCATCGAGTTCGATGACAGAATCGCCACTGTCGACGTGCTTTACGATCTGGCATTCCTGCTCATGGATCTGTGGCATCGGGGAATGCGCGGCCATGCCAATCTGGCGTTCGGGCACTACATCAGTCAGGCGATGGCGAACGAAACGCTCTCGGGCCTTCGTGCATTACCCTTGTTCCTGGCAACACGGGCCGGCGTCCGCGCAATGGTGGCGCTCGACAAAGCTGCAGTGTCGCGCGGGCCCGGACACATCGAGGCAATCCGGGAAAGCACCGACTATCTCGACCTCGCACTCAAATGCCTGCGCATCCAGGAACCGCGGCTGATCGCCGTCGGCGGATTTTCGGGCACCGGCAAATCAACGCTCGCCGCCGGCCTGGCCCCGACGATCGGCAACATCCCGGGCGCCCTGCATCTGCGTAGCGACGTCGAACGCAAACGGATGGCGGGCATCGACCCGCTCGACCGGCTGCCGACCCAGGCCTACAGCGAGACCGCGACGGCTAGAGTTTACCAACGCCTCGCAGAGCGCGCCGAGCAGGCCCTCAAGGCCGGCCATTCGGCAATCGTCGATGCGGTTTTTCAGAAGCCTCAGCAACGCCATGCAATCGAGCGCGCTGCCGCCCGCGCCCACGCAAAGTTCACCGGATTGTGGCTTGTCGCACCGCACCAGGAGATGATCGAGCGGGTCCGCAGACGCCGCGGCGATGCATCCGACGCCGATGCGACGGTCGTCGAGCAGCAGATTGCAGCCGGCTCGAGCGCCATGAGCTGGGACGTGATCGATGCCTGCGGATCACGCGTGGAGGTCGCGGAGCGGGCCGAGGCAGCAATTGCGTGTCCTTCGAACAATCACATCGAACAGTGGGCGGGGCTCAAGGAACCGGCCGCCTCAATACTCGATGACATAAGCGTCCAAAACGAGAGGCAAAAACATGAAACCGACTGTCACCTGGATCGTCATTGCCAACGGCTCGAGGGCGCGCGTGATGCAGAACCGCGGGCCAAACAAGGGGCTCGAGGCTCTGCGCGACATGGTGTTTGAAGGCGATCATGCAGCATCTCGCGAGATCCTGGCGGACCGTCCCGGCCGGACGTTCGATTCCGTCGGCCAGGGCCGTCATGCGATGGAGCCGACCTCCGACGCGCACGCCGAACTCAAGGACCAATTCGCACGGCTGATCGCGGACCGGCTGGCCGAGCATGGCAGCGACTTCGACCGGCTCGTGCTGATTGCGCCACCCGAAGCGCTCGGCCGACTGCGCAGTGCTCTACCGCCCGCGGTTGCCGGCAAAGTCACCCGGGAACTCGGCAAAGATCTGACGCACTTGCCTAATTCCGAACTGCCCGATCACCTGGCAGACATCATGCCGGTTTAGGTCACAAACTCATGAATATTGCATCATTGGCACCGAAATCGCCAAGAAGCCACCAACCGATCAAACAGGCGAGTATGAGATCATGACAGCGAAACGTCCACTGATGTCAGCCATAGGCGCAGGCCTGCTCGTGGCAGGCACCGCATTCAATGCCGCGGCCGACCCGCTCGGCGACCCGGCCAAAGGCAAAGCTTACGCCGCCAATATCTGCGCATCCTGTCATGCCATCGAACCCGGCGAACAAGCCTCCCCTGTTGGCGAAGCGCCGACCTTCCAGAATGTCGCCGACACGCCCGGCATCACGCGCACCGCACTGATTGTGTTCTTTCGAACGCCGCATCGCACGATGCCCAACCTGGTCGTGCAGGGCGATGAGGCCGATGACGTCATCGCCTACATCCTGAGCCTGAAAGTGAAGAGCGATTAGTTAGAGCGCGGCCCGTTTCAGGTTCACACGATGCCCTTCAGCCAGTCGCCGACCAAATAGGCAAGGGCTGCCGCCGCACCGCCGATCACAAGCGTCTCGATTGCCGACTGCCAAGCCGGCGCGAGCGACCATTTGCTCTTCAGCGCGCCGATTACGATGAAGGTCATGCCGGTCGCGACCGTCGAGAACAGGAACGCGTTGTCGATCCCGAGCAGGAAGGGCAACAACGGCACGGCGCCGCAGGCAACGAAGGCCGCGAACGTGGCTAAGGCAGCATGAATTGGCGAGCGCTGGACCGGTGACAGGCCATGTTCCTCCTGCATCATCAGATCGACCCAAGTCTCGCGCTCGGGCCGTCATGATGGCGGTGGCCGCTTCAAGCGTTTCACCGCTCAGGCCCTTGCGACTGAGCAATTGGCGCACCTCTTCGCGCTCGCCATCGGGTACATGCGTGATGTGATGGTGCTCGATCGCTCTCAGACGATTGTAGTCGTCGATCTCGGTCTTGGTGCCGCTGTAGTTGGCAGCCGCCATCGAGAACCCGTCGGCAAGCAGGTTGGCAAGGCCGAGGATCAGGATGACCCGCGCGCTCAGTTGGGCGCCGACGACACCGGTAACGATCGCGAACGTCGTCACGGCACCGTCGATCCCGCCATAGACCCAGTCGCGCAAGTAGGACGCCTTGAGCGATTGCTCGAGACGCTCGCTAATGGCCGAGTGCGTGTGATCGGCCTCGAGTTCGCTGCGCATTACTGGGCCTTGTCCTTCTTCATGCCAAGCGTTTCCATATAGGTCAGGAGATCGGCGATGTCGGTCGGCATCAGCGTGAACTTCGGCATGTCGGGATGGCCGACAACGATCCCTTCGCCCAGAGCTTCCTGCAGAGTCCAAACATCGTAGCGCTTCACTATGTCGGTGAAGGTCGGCGCCTTTGGATGCACGCTCGCGCCGATCGGGCCGATCGCATGACAGCGGGAGCACAATTGCTCTGCCAGCGCCTTGCCCTTGGCACCGTCCGGCTTTCGGTCCTCGGCCAACGCCTGCCACGGCGAGGCCGTCAACATCAATGCAGCCAGCACACCGGCTGCCTTCAAACGCCGTACTGCACGCCGAGATCCGATCATTGCTCGCTCCTCGTTCCTTGCCCATTCGAAGTACTGGGAACGTGGCTAGCACGCCGTCCGGTCCCCGCGAGTTGACCAATGTCAATGTCGCGAAAGCACCGTGCCGTTAGCCTGCCTGATACAGCGTGAGTGTGTTCCACGGTTTTGCCTAGCGCAATTCTTTGGATCAGCCGACAAAGGAGGCGATGCCATGTACAAGCATATTCTGATTGCGACCGACGGTACCGAAATCGCGATGCGGGCAGCCGAGCAAGGCATTGCCCTTGCCAAGGCAATTGGCGCCGAGGTCACGGCGGCAACCGTGACCGAGCCGTTTGAAATGGTCGTAACCGGCGCGACCCTCGGTGTCGTCTCGGCCGGTGACTACAACAAGAACTGCCGGGAGCACGCCGAAGAAGTTCTCGGCAAGGTGGCTGAGATGGCCAAATCGGCCGGCGTGAGCTGCAGCACGCGCCACGAATCCAATCGCTGGCCCTATGACGGCATCATTCATGCCGCCGAACAATCGGGCGCCGACCTGATCGTGATTGGCTCGCATGGCCGTCGCGGTGTCGAGGGCCTGCTCCTCGGCAGCCAGGCAGTCAAACTGCTGACCCACACCAAAGTGCCTGCACTGGTCATCCGCTGAATAGAGCGTTTCCGGTTTAGCCGGAATCGCCCCGAGGGAGCGCAGGCGACCCGCTGCATTGCGGCGCCCCTCGGAGGCCGGCCGTTAGGCCGAATAGCCGTGAGAGAAAAGACAGATAGATCCATTTCCACGTAAGTCGGAAATGATCTAGCTGGAGCGCCGAGCCTGTCAGCAGTGGCGCTGTCTCAACGGGTCGTGATCGTCCCGCATCTAAGGCCGTGCGAACGGCGGTCACCAGCCGGCACATAGGCCTTCGCGAGTGGCAGGCGGCTGCGCAGATACGGTGCTGCGCATTTGCGGTCGCCGCCAACCATCTGGAATTCCTCGCGCAACGCATAGCGCGGGATGCCGTTGAATAGCACCGGGTAGAACTCAGTGTGCCGCCTGAGACGGCCGCCGCACAGCGCAATAGCGTCCTCGTTGACCCAAGCTCCGGCCGAGGTCTGCTGGAACTCCAGTTCGCGCAGGCCAAGCGAGGCAATGCAGCTGGCGCTCTCGCTGCCTGCAAGTGCCAGACGATGGACGGATACGGCGCACTCGATCCGATCCAGAGACCGCGGCTTGGGCGAACATTTCGCCGTTGCCATTTCGACGCGGTCGGATGAACCGAACACGAGGCTCGCGAGATCACGCGGCGGCTCCTGAATGGCGCCGGCCTCCAAACGTCCGATACGCGCTTGCGGCTGCGACGGTTCGATTTCGTGGATCAGGCTGGTCTTTACCGGTTTGGCCCGCACGACCTGCTCCCCGCGGCCAGTTGAACTCCGCGCAGCCGAGGCCTCGCGTCGCTTCGGACGTGCGTTCCGGCGCGGTGCCCGTTTGGCCTTGGCCTTTGGTTTGGCGCTGAACTTCTTGCAGAAGAAGTCATCAGGTTCGCAGCTTGCATATGCAGAGGGTGCAACAAAGCAAATCGCACCAAATAGCACGGCAACAATCAATCGAATAAAAGGTCATGCACCCCTCCCCCCGGACCAGCCCGTGCTGCAATATTCGCGAGGCTTGCGCAAGAGCTTCAGAAATCACGCCAAAAGGTTGCAGGCACTATTGTTGCCAAAGGGTAATTGTTGCGGGCTCATGGCCTCGGCGGCAGACGGCGGGCGTTGGTCCGGCCGGTCAACGTCCGATGAAGCAGCAGCACCGGTACCAGCCCGGCACACAGGATCGCCAGCGCGGGAAACGATGCCTCTTCGAAACGCGCGAGGCTGGCATTGTCGTAGACCTGGGTCGCAAGCGTATGGAAATCGAAGGGCCGCAGCAGCAAGGTCGCCGGCAGTTCCTTCATGGTGTCGACGAACACCATGATACCTGCCGCACCGAGGGCCGGCAGGAGCAACGGCAGATGAATACGCCATAAGATGGTCGTCGGTGTCTCGCCCTGGGTACGTGCTGCCGCATCGAGATTGGCTGAAATCCGCTGGAAGCCGGCATCGATGGCACCGACCGAAACCGCCAGATAGCGGATCACATAGGCAAGCACCAGCGTGAACATCGTGCCGGCGAACACCGGGCCCAGCGACAGGCCGAATGTGGTGCGCGTCCACTCGCTCAGTTCGTTGTCGAGACCGGCGAGCGGGATCAGCAAGCCTAGCCCGAGTACGGTACCGGGAACCGCATAACCAAGCCCGGAGCTACGCACGAGCGCGCGCACCGAGCGGCCGGGCGACACACGCTGTGCGTAGGCAAGCAGAATGCCGGCCAGCACGGCTGCAAGTGCTGCCAGCAGCGCCAGCGTCACGGTGTGGCGCAGCGCACGGGCGAATTCGGCGAACGAATGGCTGGAGGCAACCGACAGCGCATTGGCAATCAGCACCAGAGCGGGGATGACGAACCCGATCACGACCGGCAGCGCACAGGCCAGCAGCGCCGCCACGCCGCGCCAACCGGACAGTTCGGCAAACGTCACGCGATGTGCACGGCCGACCGCACCCTCGTATCGCGCCGCCCCTCGCGATAGGCGCTCGATCGAGAAAAGCACAAACACGAAAATCAGCATGATCGTCGCGATCTGGGCGGCACCCCCCAGGCTCGAGCGTTGCACCCATGTGGTGTAGATCGTGACGGCGAGCGTCTCGATCCCGAGATACTCAACGGCACCCAAATCATTGAGGCATTCCATAAGGGCAAGCGCGGTGCCGGCAATCAGCGCCGGTCGCGCCATTGGAATGGCAACCGACCAGAACACACCCAGTTCCGATCGCCCGAGCGTGCGGGCGACTTCGAGTGCGCGCCCGGATTGCTGCACGAAACTCGCGCGTGCCGAAAGATAAACATAAGGGTAGAGCACTGCCGATAAGATGAAGATCGCCCCGCCCATCGAACGAACTTCGGGGAACCAGTAGTCACGCGCCGTCTGCCAGCCGAAAAACGTGCGCATCCAGAACTGCACGGGGCCGCTGTAGTCGAGCACTTCGACGTAGCAATAGGCTGCAATATAGGTCGGGATGGCGAGCGGTATGACAAGCAGCCGATCGAGCACTTCTCGCCCCGGGAAGCGGTGCATGGTGATCAGCCAGGCGGTCACGCAGCCAATCGTCGAAGTGGCGATCGCGACGCCGAGCGACAGCGCCAGCGTGTCCCAGACCGCACGCGGCAGCACGTTGGCCATCAGATGCGGCCAGTCACCGGCCCCCGACGTCAGTGCAATCCAGGCGAGGCTCGCAAGCGGCATCAAGACAGCGAACAAAGTCATCACGATCGCCACCAGCAGCCAACCGAGGCCACTCAGCGTATGGAGGAGCTCGACGAGGCGCTGGCCGATCCGGGCGATCGATGTCGCACCTGACCCTGCAGCAGGTTTGTCTGAGGGGAGACTGCCAGGCATCGGCGGCTACTCTTGCCTCCCGGCAATCTCGGCGGCGGCGACCTTGTGCGCCTGGAAGGCTAGCCTGACGCTGGTGCCACGTCCGCGCTCCGACGTCATTTCGAAGCCGACGTGCATGGCTGCCGCCAGCCGCCGCACCAGCGAAAAACCGATGCCACGACCAGGAGAACGGCTCGGCTCGGGGGCCGACAGCGACCCGGTATCATCCTGACTGAAAAGTACACTCGCTGCCTTTTCGCTCATGCCAACACCCGTATCGCGAATCTCGAGCACGACGCGGCCATCGGCATCCCGCCCGCCGCTGAGTGTCACCTTGCCGCCCGGCGGCGTGAATTTGATGGCGTTCGTCAGCAGGTTGAGGATGACCTGCTTGAGGGCCGGCTGGTTGGCAATCACCTTCGGCAGCTTCTCGGCCATCTCGCTGTCGAGACTGACGGCGGCATCCTTCGCAGCGGGCTGAACGGTACGCAGACATGCGGCCACGACATCCGCCAGATCCGTCGGCTGGAAACCACCGTGCAGCAGGCCGTCATCGCCGGCTTCACGCTCGAGCACCCGCGACACGATGCCAAGCGATAGGTTGGCGCTGTCGCGAATGTCGCGCGCGTATTCCCGGTAGCGCGGGTCGCCGATCGGGCCCAACTGCTCATTCTCGATCATTTCGGCAAAGGCGATGATGGCACCGATCGGCGTACGCAACTCATGGGCGATCGCACGCATGTCGTAGCCGGTTGCCGCCTGATCCAGGCAAGCATCTGATATGGGCAGGGCTTCTTCGCCGGTTTCATGCCTGCCGGCTGGCTGCAGTTGATCAGATGCGACGTGCAATCGGACGAGCACGACGTCACCCGCCGCGTCTTTCGCCGGCGCCGGCAGGCGTCGGCAGATACAGGCGAGCCGCTGCGCTCCTCGGCCGGTCCAAAACACGAGCGACCGGCAATCCGCCCCCTCCAGGGCCGCCAGCGATGCAATGGCCGGCATCCTGCCGTCGAGTTGCACGGGCATGCGGCTTTCCCCGGCGAGGCCCCAGATTTCGCGGGCGCGCTCATTGGCGGCACAGATCCGAGGTCCGGCCAGATCGATAGCCAGAGCAGGTTCATCAAAGCTGTCAACCAATTCGCTCAAAGTCATGGCAGATCGCCGGAAGGCGCTTGCGGGACAATCGTCACCTGGAATCGTCGGTTGCGGTACGATTTTACACGAGTTGTCAATGCCGACCATCGACCAGCGCCAATATGCGTAACAATTGCATCGAATGACGGTCAGATCCGGCCTTCCTCGACCGCGTGACACGCCACCTGAGCCACATTATCGCCGTCACCGGCCGCCTGCAGACGTGGCACCTCCCGCCGGCAGCGATCGTTTGCGAACGAACAGCGGCCGTGGAACACGCACCCCGCCGGCAGTTCGACCGGCGACGGCACGTCTCCCGGCACGCGCTTCAACTCGAACGGCTCACCATCCATGCGCGGGATCGCCGCCAGCAAAAGCTGCGTGTAAGGATGGCGCGGCTTGGCAAACAATTCAGCCGTCGTCGCCAGCTCGCACACGGTGCCGAGATACATCACCGCGACCCGCGTTGCGAAATGCTCGACAACCGCGAGATCGTGGGTGATGAACAAGTAGGTCAGGCTGCGTTCCTCACGCGCCTGCATCATCACGTTCAGGACTTGCGCCTGCACAGAGACATCGAGCGCGGAAATCGGCTCGTCGGCGACGATGAACTCGGGCTCGATCATCAATGCACGGGCGATCGAGATGCGCTGGCGCTGGCCGCCGGAAAACTCGTGCGGAAAGCGCGTGCCCCAGGCCGGATCGTTGCCGACCGACTGCATCACCTGGCGCACCGTCTGGCGAACCTCGTCGCCGGACAATTCCGGACGATGGAAACGCAACGGCTCTTCGAGAATCTGCTGCACCGTCATGCGCGGGTTGAGCGACGCATAAGGGTTCTGGAAGATCATCTGCATGCGCTGACGGAAAGGTTTGCGCCCATCGTCATCCAGAACATCGATCCGGCTGCCGGCATAATAGATCTCACCGCTGGTCGGCCGCTCGAGACCGATCACCGTACGGCCCAGAGTCGTCTTGCCGCAACCCGATTCACCGACCAGGCAGAACGCCTCGCCCCGCACAACGGTGACCGTAACGCCGTTGAGCGCGTGCACCTTCGGCTTCAGCCGGCTGAGAAAACTGGTCGGCAGTGGGAAGTGCTTGTGAACGTCACGGATCTCGATTAGCGCATCCTGTTCAGGCCTGCTCATGCCGGCGCCACTCCTGCCTTCGACGCTTTGAAGGTCGCGGCGTTATGGCAAGCGACGGCCTGTCCGCCGGCCCCTGCCAGAAGCGGCACCTCGCGCCGGCAAACGTCCGTCGCAAAGTCGCAGCGCGGCGCGAACGCACAACCGTCCGGGATTTCACTGAGCGACGGCATGGTGCCCGGGATTTGGTTCAGGGCCTGGCCCGGTGCGTTCTGTTGCGGCAGCGCCGCAATCAGGCCGCTCGTATAGGGATGGGCCGGATTATCGATTGTCGAGCGCGTCGGGCCCGCTTCGACGATGCGCCCGGCATACATCACCATGACGCGCTCGGTCACCTGACTGACCACGGCGAGGTCGTGCGTGATCAGCATCAATGCCGTGCGGTGGTCGCGGCAGAGTGCCAAGAGCAGCGCCAGAATCTCGGCCTGGATGGTGACGTCGAGCGCCGTGGTCGGCTCATCGGCGATGATGATTGCCGGCTCGGTCAGGAGCGCAATGGCAATTACGACGCGCTGGCGCAGACCGCCGGACAATTCGTGCGGATAGGCATCAAGACGCGTCTCGGGCGACGGGATCTGCACTTCCTTCAAGCGGGCCAGTGCCAGCTCGCGTGCCTCGCCCGTCGAGATGTTGCGATGGGCTTTCAGCGTCTCAATCATCTGCGCGCCGACCGTCATGACCGGATTGAGCGTCATCATCGGATCCTGGAAGATCATCGATATGCGATTGCCGCGCAGCTTGCGCATTTCTTCATCGCTAAGCGTCGCAAGATCCCGCCCCTCGAACAGAATGCGCCCGGCACTGATCCGACCCGGCTCGCTGACCAGATTGAGGATCGCAAAGGCCGCCATCGACTTACCCGCTCCGCTTTCGCCGACGATGCCAAGGCGCTCGCCCTCATCGAGCGTGAAATTGACACCGCGCAACGCCTTCAGCGTGCCGTCGCGGATGGGGAACTCGACCTCAAGATCTTCGACTTCAAGCAGCGCCATCAGATCAGCCTCACCGTCGCGAATAGAGGCGCGGATTGAGCGCATCACGCAGCCAGTCGCCGAGCAGATTGAGCGACAGGATCAGCACGATCAGCACGATCGAGGGAATAATCGTGATCCACCAGGAGCCTGAGAAAATGTACTCGAAGCCTGAACGAATGAGCGAGCCGAGCGAGGGCTGGGTGACCGGCATGCCGAGCCCGAGGAAGCTGAGCGAGGCTTCGGCGATGATCGCTTCGGCGATCTGCACGGTCGAGATCACGAGTACCGGTGAGAGCGTATTCGGCAGGATGTGGCGCACCATTATGCGTCGCTTCGGCAGGCCGATCACGCGCGCGGCATCGACGTATTCCTTGCCGCGTTCGGCGAGCACGGAGGCTCGTACGGTGCGCGCATACTGCGGCCACTCGGCAATCCCGATCACCAGGATCAGCATCACGATCGCAAGGTCCTGGTAGAGATCGCTGCCGAATGCCGCCTGAAACACGGCGAGTGCAACGATCGCGATCATCAGCGTTGAAAGCGACAATTGGATATCGGCCAAACGCATGAAGAAGGCATCGATGCGCCCGCCCGCATAGCCTGCAATGAGCCCGATCGAAACCCCGAGGAACGCCTGCAACATGACCGCGAAAATGCCGATGACCAGCGACAGGCCTGTGCCGTAGAGGATGGTCGAAAGCATGTCGCGGCCCTGATGGTCAGTGCCGAGGATGAAGCGCGCATCGCCGCCCGACTGCCACATCGGCGGGATCTCGGAATCCATGATGTCGAGTTGGGTGAGATCGTAAGGGTTTTGCGGCGCAATTAACGGCGCAGCGGCGGCGGCCAGCGCGATCAGCAGAAAGATAAGGGCACTTGCCATCGCCACCGGATC
>CBDCZF010000015.1:0-79671 GCA_965224225.1 Hyphomicrobiaceae bacterium | reverse complement strand
GCCGACGCCGACATAACGACCGGCAAGCGCCGAGGCGAGCTTTCGCGATCGAGCGTAGAGTTCTCGATAGGAGCGCCGGATCGATCCATGGGCAACGGCTGTGTGATCGGGATAAATGGCAGCGGTCCGCGCCAGGAACGTCAACGGGGTCAGCGCCTGGAAGTTAGCGTCGTTTTTGCCGAGATGCTGTTCGAACGGATTGACGTGCATGGGCGCGGTTCCGGTTACGTTAGTATGGTTGGTCAGCTTGCCGACGGCCGGCTTGGCGCGGGCTGGCAAATGAATGGCTCTTTCCTGGCAAGCTAATCGAGCATCGGAGCAAGGGCAATTCCGAAGAACAAATCGCCAAGCCCGCCACGGTCCCGCAAGTCAAGGATCTCACCTCGACGATGGAAATGTCGCCTGCACCTCGCCCGCAACTCGTGCGCACTCTCTGGAATGCCGCAGGCTTCGTCTGCCTTGCCGTCGGGCTGGTCGGCATCGCCCTGCCGTTGCTGCCGACCACACCGTTCGTCCTGCTTGCCGCGTTCTGCTTTCAGCGCGGCTCGGACCGACTGCACCGCTGGCTGCTCGGGCACCCCAGGTTCGGGCCTCTCATCCGAAACTGGCGCGAGCGCGGCGCCATTTCGCGCCGGACCAAGCGCAACGCAATAATCGCCATTGTCGCAGTGCCGGTCGTGAGCTGGCTCGCCGGAGTTTCGGCGACGGCGCTCATAATCCAGTGTATCGTCCTTGCCTGCGTCGCGGCCTTCATCCTGACCCGGCCGGAGTAACCAGCGACAACGAGGGACTTGCGATCCGTTCCCAAGGGTAGTTCAACTGCACAATTCGCAGAGTAGGTGTAGATCGGAGAACAAAATGACCCGCTATCACGAGGTTTATGCTTCCTGGAAATCAGACCCCGAGACTTTCTGGACGGAAGCTGCGCGGGAAATCACGTGGTACAAACTGTGGGACAAGGTTTTCGATCCCTACATGGGCGAATACGGTCGCTGGTTTGCAGGCTCAGAGTGCAACACCGCCTATAATTGCCTCGACCGTCACGTCGAAGCCGGGCGCGGCGATCAGACAGCGCTGATCTACGACAGCCCGGTCACCGATACCAAACGCACCTACAGCTACGCCGAACTCACCCACCAGGTCGCAACCTTCGCTCAGGTTCTCGCCGACCAGGGTGTCGCCAAGGGCGACCGCGTCATCATCTACATGCCGATGGTACCGGAAGCCGCCATCGCCATGCTCGCCTGTGCCCGCCTGGGCGCCATCCATTCCGTCGTCTTTGGCGGCTTTGCGGCAGCAGAACTTGCCACCCGCATCGACGATGCCTCCCCGAAGGCGATCGTTGCTGCATCCTGCGGCATCGAACCGGGCCGCATCGTCGAATACAAACCGCTGCTCGACGCGGCCATCGACTTGGCCCAACACAAGCCAACCTCGTGCATCATGCTGCAGCGACCGATGGCCGAAGCGAGTATGGTCGACGGCCGCGATGTCGACTGGGCAACAGCGTTCGCCGCTTGCGAAGCGGCCGGGCGCAAGGCCGACTGTGTGCCGGTCGCCGGCACCGATACGCTCTATATTCTCTACACCTCCGGCACCACCGGTTCACCGAAGGGCGTCGTGCGCGACAATGCCGGCCACATGACGGCCCTCAAATGGACGATGTCCAACATCTACGACATCAAGCCCGGCGAGGTGTTCTGGGCAGCCTCGGACGTGGGCTGGGTGGTCGGACACTCCTACATCGTCTATGCGCCCCTCCTGCATGGCGCAACGACACTGGTCTACGAGGGCAAGCCCGTTGGCACGCCTGATCCGGGCGCCTTCTGGCGCGTCATCTCCGAGCACAAAGTGGCGGCGCTCTTCACCGCACCAACCGCCTTCCGCGCGATCAAGAAAGAGGATCCCGAAGGTAGTCATGTCGCCAACTACGACATGAGCGGCTTCCGCACGCTGTTCCTCGCCGGTGAACGTGCCGACCCCGACACCATTCAATGGGCCGAAGAAAAGCTCAAAGTGCCCGTAATCGACCATTGGTGGCAAACGGAGACGGGCTGGTCGATCTGCGCCAATCCGGTCGGTCTCGGGCGCATGCCCGTCAAATACGGTTCGCCGACGGTACCGATGCCGGGCTACGACCTGCAGGTCCTCGATGAAAACGCCAAGCCGGTGGCACCGGGGGAAACAGGCACGCTTGCCGTGAAGTTGCCGCTGCCGCCGGCCGCCCTGCCGACGCTCTGGCAGGCCGCCGAGCGCTTCCGCTCGAGCTATCTCGCCGAACTACCCGGCTACTACACGACGTCGGATGCCGGCTACAAAGACGAGGACGGCTACGTCTACGTCATGGCGCGCACCGACGACGTGATCAACGTTGCCGGCCACCGCCTCTCGACCGGCCAGATGGAGGAAGTCGTCTCGAGCCACAAGGACGTTGCCGAGTGCGCTGTGATCGGCGTCCAGGACACACTCAAGGGCCAGCTGCCGGTCGGCTACATCGTGCTCAACGCCGGCGTCAATCGCGAAGAATCGGAAATCGAAAAAGAGATCGTCACCCTCGTGCGCGGCCAAATCGGCCCAGTCGCAGCCTTCAAGAACGTGCTGACCGTCAAGCGCCTGCCCAAGACACGGTCAGGCAAGATCCTGCGCGGCACGATGCGCTCGATCGCCGACGGCCAGGACTGGAAGATGCCGGCAACCATCGACGACCCGGCCATCCTCGACGAGATCGGCGATGCCATGAAGGCGCGCGGCATGATCGGCTGATGCCGGATAGACCGGCCGAACACTTTCTGACCAATTTTTACCGTCCATGGAGCGAAATTGTTTCACTCCATGGACGGTTTGTTTCAGATCAATGCCTGCCATGATGCTGCCAGTAAAAGGAGTAACTCAACTCTGGACATGCAGCGTAATGAGGTCAGGCATGCGAAACCTGAAATCCACTATACTGGCGTTGACCGCCGGCGCGGCCGTGCTGGCAGTTACACCGGCAACTGCCGCCGTTATCACCAACTCGACCGCAACCGAGACACCGGCGGCAGCCACCACCGCGCCGGCCCTGCCACTCCGGTCACAAGCAGCAGCCAGCATTGAAGAAACCATCAAGGTTGCTCAGCGGCGCGGCGGTCCGCGTTTTCGCGGTCCGCGCGTGCGTGGCCCTCGTGGCAGATGGCGCGGGCGGAGATGGCGGGGTCGCGGCTGGCGCTGGCGTCGCGGGCGCTGGGTCGGACCGGTAATCGGCGCCGGCATTGCGGCGATCATTATCGGCAGCAGCATCGAGGCCTCGCGCCGACACTACTCCGACCGCTGGGAGCGATGCGACCGGCGCTACCGATCATTCCGCTGGAGCGACGGCACCTTCCAACCATATGGCGGTGGTCCGAGACGGCTTTGCCCGTACCTGAGGCGCTACTGAGTCCCTGCGGCGAAACCCTCCGATTGCGGCGGTGGGCGCACGGCCTACGGGTAGGGCCGTGCGCCGAATTCTCGATCAATCGATCCGTTCGACCGGTTCGGGCGCGACGGGGATCTCCATCAGATCCTCACCCCAGATGATGCGGCCCTCGTAGATCTGCGCCATCTCCGAGAGCACGCGTTCGCGCGTGCCGGGCTGATCAATCTGACTGGTCATGTGGGTCAGCACCAGCGTGCCGACGCCTGCCTCGCGGGCGACGGTCGCCGTATCGATGTGATTGCCAGTGGACTTACGGTAGGCCTCGATCGTCTCCGTTCCGGAAACGAAGTGGTTCATGTGGATGAGCACGTCGGCGCCGCGCGCGAGTTGGACAATACCAGGGCACACACCGCCGCTGTCGCCGCTGTAGCAGAGCGCGCCGCCCTCCGCCTCGAGCCGAAATGCCAGGCACTCGAGCTGCGGCTGGGCGTGCCAGCCAGAACCGACCTGAATGCGCCAGCCGTGACCTTCGACGACGTCACCTGTCGTCAATTCGCGAACCTGGGGCGCAGGCGGCAAACGCGGCAGTTCACCCCCTCGCGCCTTGTAGATCTCGAGGCTCATGGGATGTTTCGTGCGCGCCTCGATGTCGAGGCCATAGATCCCGTCCTGACCGATCAGCTGCTCCATGATCCGCGCCAGCGGCCTCGGCCCGAACACGGCAAGGTCGGCGAACTTGCCAGCGCCATGATCCCAGCGTGTCATCAATAGGCGCGGGAAATCCATGAAATGGTCGTAGTGCAGATGGCTCAGGAAGCAATGCGTGACATCCGTTGCCCGATAGCCTGCCTCGAGCAGGCGGTGGTGGGCACCCGGCCCGTGATCGAACACGATCACATCACCGCCGGCCTCGATGACGTACCCGGAACTCATTCGTTTCAGTGAAGGCGCCGGAGTGCCGGTGCCGAGCAGGGTCACTTTCATTTGCATCTCCCTGAGCAAAAAGAGCCGACTTCACGGCTCGCAAACATCGCCCACACCTAGAGCCCGATCTATTCACCGCGCAATCCCCAATATCTGCTCAAGATACCCAGCGGCAGAATTGAAATCGCACCTTTTGAAAGAGGGCGGTGCATTCAAGGCAAAAGACAATTTTCTGAAACAGCACTTTGGACCCATCAGTTCACACATCATAAACCACAATCAATGTAAGGTGACCAATCAGTTTACTCGTTATGCGAGCAAAACTTGGCAATTGATCGGTCTAATATTTAGGGACCGCAGGACGTCGGGGAATAGTCATAGGATCCCCGCACAATTCTGCGTGCTGACAAAATGCGATTAGATGACTTTCGCTCGAAATACGGTCGACCCGCACTGACATACCTGACTGTCAGCGCAATAATCAGCTCTGCAATCGCCATCAAATGCTTTGCACAAACCAGCGTGGCTTTGAAGGACGCAACTGTTGAGACCGCGGGTTTCGACGGAGCACAGATTGCCCTTGCGCAGGCAGTGAATTTGTTTGCGATGAGTTTTGGCGCTCTGGCAACGGTCGGCCTCGCATTCCTCTTCATTCACTATGCGCGCGAAAAGAAAATAACCGATACCGAGCGCAGCATGGAGCAGAAGCATACCCGGATCTCAACGGCGCTCGACACAATGGGTGAAGGCCTTTGCATGTTCGATGGTGACAAAAAACTCGTCGTTCACAATCGGCTTTACGCCGAGTGGTATCAGTTGCCTGAGCATTTGCTGGAGACCGGCACGTCTCACGAAGACATCATCGGGCACCGCGTTTTGCGCGGCATTCTCGATGGGGAAACCGATCAGACCGCTGTCGAGACGAAACTTGCCGAGTTGCAGCAATTGCCATCCGGCGCCGTCTCGAGCCGCATAGATCGGCTGAGCAACGGGCGCTATGTGCGCGTCACTCGATATCCGACCAATGACGGCGGCTGGGTGGCAACCCATGCCGACATCACGCGGGCGGTGACGACCGAAATGTCTCTCGCACAAATCAACGGTGAGATGGAGGAACTCGTCAACGCCGCCGTAGCCGGCGACTACTCAGGCCGAATGGACCCAAGCCGTGCGGAAGGCAGCATGGCGGATCTCGCCAACAGCATGAACCAACTGCTCGAAATCATTGACCAGAGCCTCTCGGAAGCCGTCGACGTCATGGCCGCAGTGGCCGGTGGCGATCTGACGAAACGTATAGAGGGAGATTATGCCGGCGCCTTTCTGCGCCTCAAGGAAGATACGAACCAGATGGCCGACAAGGTAGCATTGATCGCACAAGGCCTCGGCGGCACGACCAATGCGATCGTGACGTCCAACCAGAAAATCTCCACCGGCGTCACCGATCTTGCAGCTCGCACCGAACACCAAGCAGTCTCGCTCGAAGAAACCACCGCGGCAATGGAAGAGCTGTCACGAACAGTAAGCCTCAGCGCCAGAAATGCAGAAAGCGCCAGAGAGCTTGCCGAACAAGCCACACAATCCGCCGTTCGTGGCGGCGATGTTGCCAACGATGCAATCAGCGCCATCGAACAGATCGAGGTCTCATCGCGCAGCATCAACGATATAGTCGGCTTGATCCAGGAGATCGCCTACCAGACCAACCTGCTCGCACTGAACGCCGCCGTCGAAGCAGCCCGTGCTGGTGAAACCGGCAAAGGATTCGCCGTCGTCGCCAGTGAAATCCGCATCCTCGCCCAGCGCGCCCATCAGGCCTCGCGCGACATCGAAGAGCTGATCGAAAAGTCCGACACGGAGGTCAAACAAGGTGTCAGCCTGGTGCGCGCCGCCGGAGCCTCTCTGGAGGATATCGTTGCGCTGAACAAGCAGGTAGCCGAACACGTCTCCCACATCGCCAGTGGCGGTCAAGAACAGGCGCTCGGCATTGAACAGGTCCTTTCAGCGATCACCGATGTCGATCACTCGACCCAGCAAAACGCCACATTGGTCAACATCACCCACAAGACATTGTCAGCTTCGCGCGAACAAATCGACGACCTGCGCGAACTCGTCGGTTTTTTCAAAGCGATCGAAATCGATGCGTTACCGTCCGCCCCGTCCTATCAGACCAATATTCTAGTCGACCAACGAAACGCGGCCTGAACCACCCAAAGCACACAACCGATGGCATGAGCCGGCAGGTTCATCGGGCGCAAACCGAAAGGCCACTTCACGCTTGCGTCCGCGCCGTATCGGCCCATTGCAGCCATTCAGACACGCGAGCCTCCGGCTCATCGTGGGTTATGAAATCGGTGATCACGGCCGCCGAATCCGCACCGGCGTCGAGCACGCTCTGAGCGCGCTCGACAGTGATGCCCGCGATACCGACCAGCGGCAGCGAGCCGATCTGTGCCCGCCACTCGCCGAGCCGTTCGAGACCCTGCGGCTTCCAGGGCATCACCTTGAGTTTGGTTTCGTAGATCGGGCCAAGCGCGACGTAGTCCGGCTTTGCTTCGAGCGCAATCCCGAGTTCCTCGCCACTATGCGTCGAGATGCCGAGCTTGAGACCGGCCGCGCCGATCGCTTCGAGATCGGCTGCTGCAAGGTCCTCCTGACCGAGATGGATAAAATCGGCACCGAGTTCGATTGCAGCCTGCCAGAAATCATTTACGATCAACTGGCAGCCGGCCGCCCGGCAAATGTCCAGCGCCTCGCCAATCTGGCGCCGCACCTCACCGTCGCTCGCCTCCTTGAGGCGCAATTGGACGGTGCGAACGCCAAGCGGCACGAGGCGCTTCAGCCAGTCGATATCCGGCACGATCGGATAGAATACGTCGAGCCCGATGGCCCGGGCTGCAGCAAGTGGCATGATAAATCCGTATTACTTGTCCAGGTCGAAAAACGGTGTGCCGGCGACCGGTGTCGACGGTGCCGCCATGTCGCGCGGCTCCAACAGACCTGCGCGGTAGGCCGTGCGGCCCGCAGCCACGGCCCAGCCGAAGGCGGCTGCCATCTGCTCGGGATCGACGGCCTTGGCAACGGCGGTATTGAGCAGCACGGCATCGTAGCCAAGTTCCATTGCGTGCATCGCATGCGACGGTGCGCCGATCCCCGCATCGACGATCAGCGGCACGTCTGCGAAATAGTTGCGCATGGTCTTGAGGGCATAGGGATTGGCAAGCCCGCGTGCGGTACCGATCGGTGCCCCCCAGGGCATCAGCACCTCGCAGCCGGCCACCATCAGCCGCTCGGCAACGCCCAGGTCTTCCGTCGTGTAGGGAAACACCTGGAAGCCCTGACGGGTCAATTCACCCGCAGCCTCGACGAGGCCGAACACATCGGGTTGCAACGTATCGTCGTTGGCGATCACCTCGAGCTTGACCCAGCGTGTCTCGAAAAGCTCGCGCGCCATGAGCGCCGTGTTGATCGCCTCCTTCGCCGTGCGGCAGCCGGCGGTATTGGGTAGCACGTCGACGTCCCACGAGCGGATCAGATCAATGAACCGGTCGCCCGAGCCCGAACGGGCCGCCTCGCGGCGCAGCGATACGGTGACGATCCTGGCACCGCTGGCCTCGACAGAACGTCCGAGAATTTCAGGCGAGGGATACCGGGCGGTGCCAAGCAGTAACCGGGACGCGACATCGCGGTCATATAGGCGCAAGACATCATCATCGACCGCCGCACTGGATGGCGACGCATCGCGCTGAACGTGCTCGATCAGGTTGGTATCACTCAAAGCACACCTGGAAATCAGTTGTCAGCAGCTCACACCGTTGAACCACTGCCGCTCAGCCACCCTGGCGCGGCGCCACGATTTCGACGCTGTCGCCTTCGGCCAGACGGTGGTCTGCCCGCTCAGGCGCCGCGACGAATTCACCGTTGACGGCCGTCGCCACGCGCTGGCCACCATAGCCCATTTCCGCGAGCAGGTCGCCAAGCGTGATGCTGTTGCCGACCCGCACCTCACCGTTGACCATCAGCCGCAAGGAACCGGCCTTATCAGGGTTCGCCATCGCGCTCCGCACATCATCTCGCATGTAATTGAAATGCAGCCTTCTTTCCGGGCCGCAGGAGTACGCCGGCGAGCATACTGCGCACCTGCGCGAGGTCAATATGGTGTCGCGTCGCCGTTGCTACGAAAAGGCAAGCTGCACTTTCATCGCCATACTACGATCACCAGCCAGATCAAACGCCGCCTGCGCCTGCTTGTAGGGCATGGTCTGAGAGATCAGCGGGCTGACGTCTATCAGACCTTTGTTCATCATATCGATGCCCGCCCCGAACTCCTCATGAAAGCGGAACGTGCCCCTGATCTGAAATTCCTTGGCAACCACCGTGGTCATCGGCAGCGTCATCTCGGAGCCAACGCCGATCTGGACGATGGTCGCGCCCGGTTTTAGGGCGTCGAATGCGCCGGTCAATGCCGCCTCCGCGCCGGAGGCCTCGAACATCGCGTCGAACGTCCCCTTTTCCGCGGCAAAGGTTGCCAGGGCTTCCGGATCTTCGGCAACGTTCAAGAGGTGATCGGCGCCGACCCGCTCCATCATTTGCAGGGGATAGGCATTGAGATCCGTGGCCGCGATTTCGCGCGCGCCGGCCCGTCGGGCAACCGCTGCCGTCAACGTGCCGATCGGGCCGGAACCCGTGATCAAAACACGCTTGCCGACCAGGCTGCCGGCGCGATTGACGGCATGCAGGCAAACGCCAAGCGGTTCGGCCATGGCAGCTTCGCCCGCCGTCAGCGAGCTCAGGACGGGATAGCATTGGCCTTCATCGGCGATCACTCGATCACGAAAAGCGCCCTGGACATGGGGAAAGCGCATCGCGCTGCCGTAAAAGCGCATGTCAAGGCAGTGGATCTGATCACCTTGCCGACAGTAGAGACATTGGCCGCAAGGGTTGGAGGGATTGATAGCCACACGATCGCCAATCTTGACGCGGGCTACCTTCGCGCCAACGCTCTCGACGATGCCGGAAACCTCATGGCCGAGCACCATTGGCTGCTTGATCCTGACCGTACCGAAACCTCCAGCGTGGTAGTAATGCAGGTCGGAGCCGCAAATCCCGCCGCGCTCGATGCGCACTGTGACCTGCCCCGGCCCCATTTCACCTTCCGGCGCCTCGATCTCGTCAATGCGCAGGTCGTGGGGAGCATGAATGACGATTGCTTGCATCGGGTGACCCTGGCTGATTTCAGTGAGTGGGAAGAACCTACACGAGCACAAGCAGAGAGGGAAACGGATGAACGCCTTTAGCCTGGATAACCGCCTCGCCCTGATCACCGGCTCGTCGGCCGGGATCGGTGAGGCGCTCGCCCGCGGTCTTGCAGAAGCAGGAGCCCACGTGATCATCAACGGCCGCCGCGCCGGCGAGGTCGAACGCGTGTCCGCCGAACTGCGCGGTCTTGGCCATACCGCCCACGCAGCCCCCTTCGACGTGACCGACCCAGCGGCCGCCAAGGCCGCGATAGAGCGTATCGAATCTGATGTCGGACCGATCGAGATCCTCATCAACAACGCCGGCATTCAGCGCCGCCAATCTCTCGAGGCCTTCGAGGAAGAGATCTGGCGCGAGCTGATGTCGACCAATCTCGACAGCGTCTTTTATGTCTCGAAGGCCGTCGTCAATCACATGATCCCGCGCAAACGCGGCTCCATCATCAATATTTGCTCGGTGCAGAGCGAACTGGGCCGCCCCACGATTGCACCCTATGCCGCCTCCAAGGGCGGCCTCAAAATGCTCACAAAGGGCATGGCCATCGACTGGGGCCCGCACGGCATCCGGGTCAACGGCCTCGGGCCCGGCTATTTCGCTACGGAACTAAACAAGGCTCTCGTGGCAGATGAGAAGTTCTCTTCCTGGCTGACCGACCGAACGCCGCTCGGCCGTTGGGGCGAGGTCGACGAATTGGTCGGCGCTGCGGTGTTCCTCGCCTCGGATGCGGCAAGCTTTGTGACCGGCCATGTGTTGTATGTGGACGGCGGGGTGACAGCGCGACTTTAGGCTACTGTTCCAAGCTCGTTTCCGTGACCAAGCGCTCGCTCGGCAAAAAATTCGCCCACACCTCTTGAACTGAGTTCAAATCGTCACAACATACCTAAGCGTGAACGCTGTTCGCAACCATAAACAACCGGACATGAAGTACCAGACCTGCCGCCTCCACCGAATTCGGAACACGATGATGCCAAATATTAAGCTTGATTTGTCATATCAATCGAAATGGCAGGCATCTGGGAAACCCGTTGCAAACCGGAAATCCGGTAAATAATCGAAACGAGAACCTGAAAATGTTTCAAAATCTTCTGGCCTCGCGCCGTTTTGCGCCGATCTTCATCTGCCAGTTTTTCTCGGCGCTGAACGACAACTTTATCAAAAACGCCCTGGTCATCCTGATCCTGTTCAAGATCGGCACCGAGGCCGGCGCGACACTGGTGACCTTGGCCGGCACCGCGCTCATTCTGCCGATGTTCCTGCTCTCGGCGCTCGGTGGCGAGGTAGCCGACAAGTACGACAAGGCAATTGTCACACGCTGGCTGAAGGTTGCCGAGATCCCAATTGCCGCAATTGCGGGATTGGGCTTTCTGATAAATTCAATTCCGCTGCTGTTTCTGTCGATCTCCCTGTTCGGTGCCGGCGCCGCCCTCTTCGGCCCGATCAAATACGGCATCCTGCCCGACCACCTGAAGCGCGAGGAACTGCCGGCTGCGACCGCCCTGGTCGAAGGCGCAACCTTTCTTGCGATCCTGCTCGGCACGATCATGGGCGGCATCGCGATGACTGATGGTGGTAGCGGAGCGATGTTCCCGGCCTGGGCCATCGCGATTACCGTCATTGGCTTTGCGGCGGCCGGCTGGCTCTCGGCTCGCATGATCATCCCGACCGGGCCGGCTGCTCCAACCCTTGCCATCACGCGCAACCCGGTCCGCTCGACGATTGAGCGGCTCAACGAATTTCGCAGCGACCGGCGACTTTGGATCGGTGGCCTCATTACCTCGTGGTTCTGGCTTGCAGGCATTGTCGCGCTGTCGCTTTTACCGACGCTGATCAAGGGCAATCTCGGCGGCACCGAGGAGATCATCACGCTCGGGCTCTGCGTCTTCACGATCGGCATCGCGTTTGGCTCGTATCTCGCGGCCCGAGCCAGCCGGCGCCGCCCGAACCTGGCGCTGGTCCCGGTCGGCGCACTTCTGATGGGCCTCTTCTGCATCGACCTCGGCATCGCCGTTTTTGGCATCGCCATGCCGGAAGGCTCGCTGACGCTCGGCGGCGTCCTCGGTTCCGTAACCGGCCTCAGAGCCATGTTCGACCTGTTCGCGATGTCAGCTGCCGGCGGCCTCTTCATTGTGCCGGCCTTCGCCGCCGTCCAGGGCTGGGCGCCGGCCGACAAGCGCGCCCGCGTAATCGCCGCTGTCAATATCCTGAACGCCGCCTTCATGACGGCCGGGACCCTCACCGTCGCCGGTTTCCAGATGGCCGGCGCATCGGTCTCGGCGCTGTTCATTGCGCTCGGCCTCGCCAACCTGATCGTCGTCGGCCTCGTGCTGCGCGCCTGGGGCCGCCAGGGTATCCAGGACCTTGCGATGTTCCTGTTCAAGACCTTCTACCGCCTCGAAGTCAAAGGCCTCGAAAACCTGCCCGAAGAAGGCGAGTGCGCGATCATCGCCCCCAACCACGTCAGCCTGATGGATGGCCCCGTGATCCACGCGATCATGCCGACCCACGCCGCCTTCGCGATCGACTCCGGCATCGCGCAGGCCTGGTGGGTACGCCCGTTCCTGAAACTGATCAAAGCCTATACACTCGACCCGACCAGCCCGCTCGCGGCCCGTCATCTGATCAAGGAAGTCAAGACCGGCCAGACCGTGGTGATCTTCCCCGAGGGTCGGCTAACGGTCACCGGCGGCCTGATGAAAGTCTACGACGGCACCGCAATGATCGCCGACAAGGCCGACGCCTGGATCGTGCCGGTGCGCATCGACGGCCTCGAACGCTCGACCTGGTCGTACATGAAGAAAAGTCAGACCAAGAAGGCCTGGTTCCCGAAGGTCACGGTCACGATCCTGCCCAAGCGCAAGCTCACCGTCGATGACAGCCTGCGCGGCAAGGCGCGGCGTCAGGCGGCCGGCCTCGCGCTGCAGGACGAGATGGTCAACACCGCCGTCGAGACAGCCAACATCGATCGCACGCTGTTCCAGGCGCTGCTCGATGCCAAGGCAACGCGTGATACCGGCAAGGTGATGCTCGAAGACCCGCTGCGCGCCAAGCTCAAATTCGGCCGCCTGATCACCGGTGCGCAGGTCCTGGCCGCCAAGCTCGAAGACCGCCTCGCGAGCAAGACCAACATCGGTGTCCTGCTGCCCAATACTGCTGGCGTCGCCGTCACGTTCTTCGCCCTGCAATCGCTCGGCAAGGTGCCGGCGATGCTCAACTACACGGCCGGCGTCGCGAATATCCTTGCTGCCTGCAAGGCCGCCGAAGTCTCGGTCGTCGTCACCTCGCGCAGCTTCATCGAAAAGGGCCGGCTGGACGCCGTCGAAAAGGCGCTGCTCGAGCACGCACAGGTTATCTACCTCGAAGACGTCCGCGAAGAGATCACCACGCTCGACAAGCTGAAAGGCCTGTTCGCGTCCAAACGGGCCCGCGTTGAGCGCGAGCCCAATGATCCAGCCGCTATCCTGTTCACCTCGGGCAGCGAAGGCACGCCCAAGGGCGTCGTGCTTTCACATCGCAACCTGCTCGCCAACTCGGTACAATCTCTGACCCGGGTCGCAGCTCACGGCGACGACAAGGTGTTCAACGTGCTGCCCGTGTTCCACTCGTTCGGACTGACCGCGGGCCTGATCATGCCGCTGACTGGCGGCATTCCGATCTACCTCTACCCCTCGCCGTTGCACTACCGGATCGTGCCGGAACTGGTCTACCAGACCAACGCTACGATCTTGTTCGGCACCGACACCTTCCTCAACGGCTATGCCCGCGTCGCGCACCCTTACGATTTCCACTCCGTGCGCCTCATCCTGGCCGGTGCCGAGGCGGTCAAGAAGCGCACGCGTGATGTATACATGGAACGCTTCGGGGTGCGCATCCTCGAAGGCTACGGCGTCACCGAGACGGCACCCGTGCTTGCCATCAACACGCCGCTTGCCAACAAGACCGGCACCGTCGGCCGCCTCTCGCCGCTGATGGAAGCGCGCCTAGAACCGGTCCCCGGCATCGACGAAGGCGGCCGTCTCTATGTACGCGGGCCCAACGTCATGCTCGGCTATCTACGTGCCGAGAATCCCGGCAAGCTCGAACCGCTCGATGACGGCTGGCATGATACCGGTGACATCGTCACCATCGATGATCAGGGCTATATCGCGATCAAGGGCCGGGCGAAGCGCTTTGCCAAGATCGGCGGCGAGATGGTCTCATTGAGCGCCGTCGAAGCGCTCGCGGCTGAATTGATGCCGGGCGTCGTCTCGGCGGTGGTCGCGATCCCGGACATGCGCAAAGGCGAACGCCTGGTGCTGATCACGCCTGACAAAGAGATGACACGGTCGCGCTTCCAGCAATTCGCCAGATCGAAAGGTGCTACCGATCTGATGGTCCCGGCCGAGGTCCTGATCGAGCACGTACCGCTCCTCGGCAGCGGCAAGACCGATTTCGTCGCCGCTACAAACCTCGCGAATGAACGCTTTGCGCCGAAGCAGGCTGCATAAGGGTTTCCAAAGGGCTTGTGCCCTTTGGCGGGATTGTTAAGGGCAGCGCCCTTAACGTATCGCCGCTAAGCGGCGATCTATGAGGGGCCTTCTGCCCCTCAAACTCCCCGACCAGGGACTATGCCCCTGGACCCTCTTGCCAGGTGAGCACCGGCTTACGAGCTGCCAGCGTCTCGTCCAGCCGGCGTATCGGGGCCAGTTCAGGGGCATTGCAGAAGCGGTCGTATTCCTGACGCTTGGTCGACTCGGCCAGATCACGCATCGTGGCGATGAACTGGTCGAGGCTTGCAAGCGATTCCGATTCCGTCGGCTCGATCAGCATCGCGCCGTGCACGACCAGCGGGAAGTACATGGTCATCGGATGGAAGCCCTCATCGATCATCGCCTTGGCAAAGTCGAGGGTCGTGACGCCCGTATCGTGGAGGAAGCTGTCATCGAACAGCACCTCGTGCATGCAGGGCTGATCGCCGAACGGCTGGCTGAACAGATCTCTCAGACCAACGCGAATGTAATTGGCCGCCAACACTGCATCCTCGCTCGCCTGGCGCATGCCGTCGGCGCCATGGCTCAGCATGTAGGCCAGCGCTCTGACGAACATGCCCATCTGGCCATGAAACGCCGTGAGCCGGCCAAGCGGCTGGGCACCGTCGCCGGCTTGTGCGTCGTGCTCGACCAGTTGGAAGGCACCGTCATCCTGGCGCACGACGAAGGGCAGCGGCGCAAAGGGCGTCAGGCGTTCCGACAGCACCACGGGGCCGGCGCCCGGCCCGCCGCCGCCGTGCGGCGTCGAGAACGTCTTGTGCAAGTTGATGTGCATCGCATCGACGCCCAGATCGCCCGGCCGCACCTTGCCGACGATCGCGTTGAAGTTGGCACCGTCGCAATAGAAGTAGGCGCCGGCTTCGTGCACGACATCGGCAATTTTGCGCACCTCCGGCTCGAACAGGCCGCAGGTGTTTGGGTTGGTCAGCATGATGGCAGCAACATCATCATCAAGCGCCTCACGCACCGCCTCGGCTGCCACCGTGCCGTCAGCGCGCGCCGGAATCGCCCGCACCTGGTAACCGACGAAGGCAGCGGTCGCCGGGTTGGTGCCGTGCGCCGATTCAGGCACAAGGACAACCGAGCGCTCGCTGCCCGCTGCATCCTGCGCCGCCCGGATTGCAAGCATGCCGCAAAGTTCGCCGTGCGCGCCGGCCTTAGGGCTCATGGCAACGGATGACATACCGGTCAGCTCTAGCAGGTAGCCGGCCAGCGTCTGCATCAGGCCGAGCGCGCCTTGTACCGTCGAGACGGGCTGCAGGGGATGAACGTCACCGAACCCCGGCAGGCGCGCCATCTTTTCGTTGAGGCGGGCATTGTGCTTCATGGTGCACGAGCCGAGCGGATAGATGCCGCTGTCGATCGCGTAATTCTTGGCACTTAGGCGGACATAGTGGCGTATCGTTTCTGGCTCCGAGAGACCCGGCAGACCGATAGGTTCCGATCGTTCGAGACCGTCGAGGCGGCCTGCGACCTTCTTGGCCGCCGGCAGGTCGACCCCCGACTTGTCAGCTGAGCCGATCTCGAAGATCAGCCCTTCCTGCATCTCGAGACCACGGTTGCCCGTAAACGTAACTTTGCTGCCGCCGGCTGCGACGTCCGCTTCAGGTCTGGTCGGCCGGCCTTGCGTGTTCATACTCATTTGAGCACCTCCTCGAGCACGGTTGCAAAGCGCGCCCGGTCCGCATCGGTGTTGATCTCGGTCGAGGCAACGATCAGGTCGCCGGTCCGGCTCGCATCATCCGGCAGCAATCGCGATACCGGCACGCCGCCGAGCACATCCTGTGCCGCCAATGCCTCGACGACATCGGCCGCAGGCTTCGCCAGACGCACTGTGAACTCGTTGAAGAAGGCACCATCATTCAGCACCTCGACACCGTCGATGGCCGCCAGCCGCTCGGCTAGATCGCAGGCATTCGCATGATTGACGGCGGCCAGGCGGCGCAGACCCGCCTCACCGAGCAGCGTCATGTGGATCGTGAAGGCAAGCGCGCAGAGGCCCGAGTTGGTGCAGATGTTGCTCGTCGCCTTCTCGCGCCGGATATGCTGCTCGCGGGTCGAAAGCGTCAGTACGTAACCGCGGCGGCCGTCGGCATCCACCGTCTCGCCGCACAACCGCCCCGGCATCTGGCGCACATACTTCTGGCGCGTCGCGAAGAGCCCGACGTAAGGCCCGCCGAAATTGAGACCGTTGCCAATCGACTGCCCTTCGCCGGCAACGATGTCGGCGCCCATCTCGCCGGGCGAGCGCACCGCCCCAAGGCTCACGACTTCGGTCACTACCGCGATCAGCAGTGCGCCGGCAGCATGGGCCGCCTCCGCAATGGGGCCGAGATCACGCAGGTTGCCGTAGACATCCGGGTTCTGGACGACGACGCAGGCGGTCTGATCGTCGATCGCGGCGATGATCGCTGCATCGCTTTCGGCGATGGCACCGTCTGCGAGATTGCGCGCATCGATCTCGGTCCGATTGTATTTCGAAAGCGTCTCGATGACCTCGCGATAGTGGGGATGGAGACCGTCGGCGAGCACCGCCTTGCGCCGCCGGGTCACGCGCTCTGCCATCAGCACGGCTTCTGCAGCCGACGTCGAGCCGTCGTACATCGAAGCGTTGGCAACCTCCATGCCGGTCAGCCTGGCGACCTGCGTCTGGAATTCAAACAGGGTTTGCAGTGTGCCCTGTGTGATTTCCGGCTGATAGGGAGTGTATGAGGTCAGGAACTCCGAGCGCTGGATCAGGTGGTCGACCGTTGCCGGCACATGATGGCGATAGGCGCCGCAACCGATAAAGAAGGGCACGGAGCCTGCCGCCGTGTTGCGGGATGCGAGCGTCGAGAGCTCGCGCTCGACCTCCATCTCACTCTTGGCGAGCGGAAGGTCGGGCAGATCAGCCATCAAATGCTCGGCCGGCACCGACGCGAACAGCGCATCGATGTTGTCGACACCGATCGCATCGAGCATCTGGCGGCGCTGGTGGTCCTCGAGCGGCAAATAGCGCATCGTATCACCCCTCGGCTGCGACGAACGCCTGGTAGGCGGCCCGGTCCATCAGACCGCCAAGCTCGCCCTTATCGGCAATGCGCAATTTGAAGAACCAGCCGGCACCCTCCGCGTCCTCGTTGACCAGTGCCGGGTTGCCGTCGAATTCGCCATTGGCCTCCGTGATCTCGCCGCTGATCGGTGCGTAGACCTCGCTTGCCGCCTTGACACTTTCGACCACCGCCACGGCCTCACCCGATTTGACGGCGCGGCCCGCCTCCGGCACTTCGACGAACACGACATCGCCAAGCTGCTCCTGGGCATGCTCCGTGATGCCGATGGTTGCGATATCGCCCTCGACCCGGATCCATTCGTGGTCCTTCGTAAAGAATTCATCAGCCATTGGTGTTTCTCCCTAAGCTCTCTTGGATTGATTGATCAGCGCTTGTAGCGATGCGGTGCAAACGGCATGTCGGCAATCGCGGCTGCCATTGGCTTGCCGCGCACGATAAGTTCGATTGCGCTGCCTGTGGCCGCGTGGCTCGCTGCGACGTAGCCCATCGCGACCGGGCCGCTGACAGTCGGCCCGAAGCCGCCGGACGTCACCACGCCAATTTCGTTCCCGTCGGGGCTTTGAATCACCGTGCCTTCGCGCGCTGGTGCGCGGCCTTCTGGACGGATGCCGACCCGCCGCCTGGCGGGTCCATCAGCCAGTTCACGTTGGATCCGCTCGGCACCTGGAAAGCCGCCCTCGCTGCGCCGGCGCTTCTGAATTGACCAGGTCAGCCCCGCTTCGACCGGCGAGGTCGTCTCGTCGATATCGTGCCCGTAGAGACAGAGACCGGCTTCGAGCCGCAGCGAGTCACGCGCGCCAAGCCCGATCGGCTGCACGCGTTCATCTTCGAGAAGCAGGTTCCAGATGCGTTCGGCCGCGTCGACCGGCACAGCAAGTTCGAAGCCGTCCTCGCCGGTATAGCCCGATCGGGTCGCCGCAACCTTGACGCCGTCGATCGTTGCCTGACCGGCGGCCATGAACGCCATCGCTTCGGTCGAGGGATCGAAACCGGCGAGGACGGCTGCGGCTTCCGGACCCTGCAGCGCTGCGAGCGCAAACTCATCGCTTGGCAGCAGCTCGACACCGGCCGGCAGATGCGCCCGAATATGATCATAGTCGACTGCCTTGCGCGCCGCGTTGACGACAAGGTTCAGCCAACCGGCCTGATCCGGGCCGGCCGGCCGAGCGACCATCAGATCATCGATGATGCCGCCCTGCTCGTTCAGCAATTGCGTATAGCGCTGCCGGCCCGGCGCGAGGTTCAGGATGTCGGCCGGCACCAGCGCCTCGAGGCATTTGGCGACAGTGTCGTGCGTGCCATCGGCCGCCCTCAGGAACGCGATGCCCATGTGCGCGACATCGAACAGGCCTGCGTGCTCCCTCGTCCAGTTATGCTCCTTGAGCACGCCGGCTTCGTATTGCACGGGCATCTCGTAGCCTGCAAACGGAACCATGCGGGCATTCAGTGCAATGTGGCAGGCGTGAAACGGCGTGCGTTGCAACGCTTCGTCGTCGGGTGACGGTGTCTGGCCCATAACGGCATCCCGTGAACATGGAGCGTGGACCCATCCAATCCGAACGCTCGGGTACATGACGCACGCCCGGCGCATCGTCTCCGCGATGCATCGAGTGTGCGCCCCCTCTGTCACGGGAACCTGAGAGATTGAGGCAGCGCCGCCGATTTGCAGCAACGCAGCCATGACCCCTTCGGTGGATTACAGTCCGAACGGACCGCAACCGCTTTCCAGAGTGCCATCGACCTGCTGTCCGTTTGCCTGAGAGTTTCCGGGGCGGTTGCTCCTTCGGCGCCGGTTCGGACCAATGTGATCCGACCGATCTCTCCCGCAGGCGTCATCTGGCGATGGCGCACTGTCGGACAGGCTGTCGCAGGCGTCAAGGTGTTGGTGACCAATGATCCCCTATCGGGCGACGTCCAAGACAAAGCCGCCGGCTTTTGCCGGCGGCTTCGAGTTTGTTGGACAATGGCGGAAAGCCTATTTCTTCGGCTTCGGCGGAACGCTCGGCACCGTACCGGTGCTCTTTCGGTTGCGCTTTTCCTTCGGCCCCGGCAACGCCTTGCGGGACGTCGCTTCGATCAGTTGCGGCTCATCCTCGGCGCCACCGCCTTCATCGTCACCGTCGTCTTCATCGGCCTTGCGCTTGGGCTTCGGCTCGGCCGGGAAATACTCGAAGCCGAGCTTGGCCTCATCTCCCTCACCCTCGACGATGACCTTGACCGCGCCGCCATGTTCGAGTTTGCCGAACAGCAGCTCTTCGGCAAGCGGCTTCTTGATCTTTTCCTGAATCAGGCGGCTGAGCGGCCGGGCACCGAACTTTTCATCGTAACCCTCCTTGGCAAGCCAGGTGGCAGCTTCAGGCGTCAGTTCGATGGTCACGCCGCGATCGGCCAGCTGCGCTTCGAGCTGGAAGATGAACTTTTCGACGACCTTTTCGATGACCGCCGGCGGCAGGCCGGCAAATCCAACAACCGCATCAAGCCGGTTGCGGAATTCCGGCGTGAACAACCGGTTGACCGCTTCGGTATCCTCGCCCTCGCGCTTGGTCCGGTTGAAACCGATCGGCGGGCGCGCCATATCGGCGGCCCCCGCATTCGACGTCATGATCAGCACGACGTTGCGGAAGTCGATCTTCTTGCCGTTGTGATCGGTCAGCGAGCCGTGATCCATGACCTGCAGCAGGATGTTGAACAGGTCCGGATGCGCCTTCTCGATCTCGTCGAGCAGCAGCACGCAATGGGGGTGCTGGTCGACGCCGTCGGTCAGCAGACCGCCCTGGTCGAAGCCGACGTAGCCCGGCGGCGCCCCGATCAGGCGCGAGACTGTGTGCTTTTCCATGTACTCCGACATGTCGAAGCGCAACAGTTCGACACCCATCAGGCTTGCCAGCTGCTTGGCCACCTCCGTCTTGCCGACCCCGGTCGGACCGGTGAACAGATAGCAGCCGATCGGCTTTTCGGGCTCTCTGAGACCCGCCCGCGCGAGCTTGATCGCCGATGACAGCGAATCGATCGCATTGTCCTGGCCGAACACCAGACGTTTCAGATCGCGCTCGAGGTTGGAGAGCACTTCGGCATCGGACTTGGTCACGGTTTTCGGCGGAATGCGCGCCATCGTGGCAACGGTTGCCTCGATCTCCTCGACCCGGATCATCTTGCGTCGCTTGCCCGCTTCGACAAGCATCTGCGATGCACCCGCCTCGTCGATCACGTCGATTGCCTTGTCCGGCAGTTTGCGGTCGTGAATGTACTTGGCCGAGAGCTCGACCGCCGACTTGATCGCCTCGTTGGTATATTTGAGCTTGTGATAGTCCTCGAAATAGGGCTTCAGGCCGCGCATGATCTCAATCGCGTCCTCGATCGTCGGCTCGGTCACGTCGATCTTCTGGAAGCGGCGCACCAGGGCGCGGTCCTTCTCGAAATGCTGGCGGTATTCCTTGTACGTGGTCGAGCCGATGCAGCGCACGGTGCCCGACTGCAGTGCCGGCTTCAGCAGGTTGGAGGCATCCATCGCGCCCCCCGACGTCGCACCGGCGCCGATCACGGTGTGGATCTCATCGATGAACAGGATCGCACCTTCGTAGTTTTCGATCTCCTTCATCACAGCTTTCAGGCGCTCTTCGAAATCACCGCGATAGCGCGTACCGGCAAGCAGAGCGCCCATGTCGAGGGCAAATATGGTTGCATCGCGCAGGACTTCCGGCACGTCGTTCTTGATAATCTTGCGCGCCAGGCCTTCCGCGATCGCCGTCTTGCCGACGCCGGGATCACCGACGAACAACGGGTTGTTCTTCTGGCGCCGGCAGAGCACCTGGATGGTGCGCATCACTTCCTTTTCGCGCCCGATCAGCGGATCGATCTTACCGTCGCGTGCCTTCTCGTTGAGATTGACACAATAGGTGTTGAGGGCGTCGGAACCCTTTTTGTCGCCGTCCTCCATGCCGGCCTCATCATCTGCACCGCGCACGCTGCGCGATTCCGACATGCCTGGCCGCTTGGCGATGCCGTGACTGATGTACTGCACGGCATCGAACCGGGTCATGTTCTGCTCTTGCAGGAAGAACGAGGCATGGCTTTCACGCTCGGCAAAGATCGCGACCAGCACGTTGGCACCGGTCACCTCCTCGCGGCCCGATGACTGAACGTGGACGACGGCGCGGTGGATGACACGCTGCACGCTGGTCGTCGGCGTCGCGTCGGTCACTCCGTCGACCTCGAGAGCACTGAGTTCGGTGTCGATGAACTCGGTCACCCGGGCGCGCAGGACATCGATCTCGACCGCGCACGCCTTCATCACCGCCTGTGCATCGCGATCATCGATCAGTGCGAGCAGCAGGTGTTCGAGCGTTGCATGTTCGTGGTTGCGCTCGTTCGCAAATTCGAGCGCACGATGCAGCGTGTTTTCCAGGTTTTGAGAGAATGATGGCACGGGTGCGCTACTCTTTTTCCATTGTGCATTGCAGTGGATGGCCATGCTGGCGTGCGAAGTCGATCACCTGGGTGACCTTGGTTTCAGCAACCTCGTAGGTATAGACTCCGCACACGCCGACGCCCTTGTGGTGAACATGCAGCATGATTCTTGTGGCATCCTCACGACCTTTGTTGAAGTATTTTTCAAGCACGTGAACCACGAACTCCATCGGCGTGTAGTCGTCGTTCAACAGCAACACTCTATACAGGCTCGGCTTCTTGGTCTTCGGCCGTGTCTTGGTAACGATATCGGTGCGCCCGTCGCCATCGCGATCATCGCCGTCGTCGCGATCTCGGTCGGCCATCAAGACGGTTAATGATTTCTGATCCGCTAATTCAAGCATATCGTATGCCCACTCGCATTGGGCCGTTCGGATTGCAAATTGGTTGCCTATCTCAGCCGTGATCCCAAGATCACATTTTCGTTCCCGCAGCATCGTGGATCCCCCATACCAGTACTCAAGGCGCCTCGTTTGCCCGCGCCGCTGCGTTACCTGGCGTCCCTGATCCCTGGCAAAGCACCTGATCAAGATAAGTCCCTGACCGTACAAATTCCAGACGCAAGGACAATCGATCCGCAACCGCGCCACCGATCGGAACCGGCTCAACCAGTCGACAAGCGCCAATGCTGCGCGCTGATTGGAGCACTTTACCGTTAAATTGCAGCAAATGAAGCCACCGGACTTAGCCCGCCTTGAGGGAAGTTTCCCTATGTTTCCCGCTGATTGCTCCGGTCATGCAATCTCCCGATCGACGCCGCAATACCGCCGGAATGGACCTATTCCCTGGGGTTGGAAAAAGGCACGGCAGGATGCGCGGCGGGCCGTCTTCGGGAGCAGGCCAGACCGGTTCGGATCACGGGGGTGCATGCTCGGCGTGCACTGACGGGCAGTGTGCAGTGGTGAGGGTTCGCGTTGGTAATGCTGTCGACATGGTCTGGCTTATGCCAAGCAGCATTGGTGCTGTTGTGCGCCGCTATGCTTGACGCCGTCGCTGCCCATCCTGCGGCTGCAGCGAAACATGCCTCGATCGTCATCGACGCCAATTCCGGACGCACGCTGCACCAAAGTGCGGCCGACGCGCCGCGCTATCCGGCCTCCCTGACCAAGATGATGACCATCTACATGGCGTTCGAGGCCATGCGGGGCGGCAAGCTCAAGTTCTCGACACCGATAACCATGTCGGCCAGTGCCGCATCGCGCCCGCCCTCGAAACTGGGCCTCAAGCCGGGCAGCACGATCAGTGTTCGCGACGCGCTCAATGCACTGATCACCAAGTCGGCCAACGATGTTGCAGCAGCCGTTGGCGAACACCTGGCAGGCTCGGAGAGTGCGTTCGCCCAGGCGATGACCCGAACCGCCCGTCGCCTTGGCATGTCACGCACGCACTTTCGCAACGCTTCCGGCCTGCCCAATTCCTCACAAGTGACCACGGCCCGTGACATGGCCAAGCTCTCGCTCGCCCTGCAGGATGATTTCCCGAAACTCTTCAAGATGTTCGCGCGGCGCCATTTCACCTACCGCGGACGTAGCTACCGCAACCACAACCGCCTTCTCGGAAGCTTCCGAGGCACCGAAGGCATCAAGACGGGTTATACCCGCGCCTCGGGCTTCAATGTTGCAGTCAGCGTCAAACGCGACGGCAAGCACCTGATCGGCGTCGTCATGGGCCGGCGCTCCGCACGCCAGCGTGACGCCGTTGCTCGAAAACTGCTGCGCACCGCTCTACCGAAAGCCTCGAGACGCAAGACACGCCAGCAAAAACCGATGCTGATCGCCCGCCCGCGCCTGATCAAGCGGCCAATGCCCGCCCGCCGGCCGGCACCGCTGCGACCGCGCCGGCCTCTGCCAGCTCTGCCCGCTGCCGAGCGTTACGCCATACCAGGCGACCCGCGGCCCTATCCCTTCGAGCCGCCGCCTCGCGTCGCCGCACTCAATGCACCGGTGCGCCCCGGCCAGCCGCAGCCTCTCGGTCGCCCGCCCTCGACCTTCGCCCATCAGGTCGCCCGCATGAACCTGGCGCCGCCGGGCAGCCTGGCGGGTCCGCAGACCGCTGCGGATCGATCACCTCTAATCACGGGATCGCTGGAAAGGCCACTGGTTGGCCCTCATACCCATCAGGTCCAGGTCGGCGCCTACCGCAGCAAGGCCGATGCCGAACGTGCTCTGGCCGATGCCCGCAACAGCGCCGGAGCGGTTCTTAGAGGCGCCCGCGCGCTGGCCGTGCGGATCGGCAACCCTCGCCGCCCGATCTACCGCGCCCGGTTCGCAGGCTTCGATGCCACTCGGGCAGCCCAGGTCTGCAACCGGCTAAGACAGCTCGCGATCGATTGTTTTGTTGCGCGTTCGCAGTGATTTGATGGGTATTGATATTCGCACGTCAACATTACGTTTGCACGGGCTGCGCTTGCCCCTCACCCTAACCCACTCCCCGTGAAGTACGGGGAGAGGGAGCACGGCCCGTCGTTTTGCCAATACAGTTGCCATACGGCACGGCTGGATTCCCTCTCCCCGTAGCGCCACTTCGGCGCGTACGGGGAGAGGGTTAGGGTGAGGGGCAAGCAGCCGTGCAGATGAAATGTTGGCGTGCGATTCTGGGCCACGATTTAATAATGATACCGAGCGCTACCGCTTGCGCACCTTGAACATCAGCCCGCCGCGCGGCGTCAGCGTTACCGTCGCGTTGATGCCGGGCTCGCCTTCGCCCATGTATACCGGCTCGAAGCGGCGCAGCAGGATCGAAAGCGCCAGCGTGTTTTCGACCTGGCTCATGGCGCCGCCAATGCACGAGCGCCGGCCACCGCCGAACGGCAGGTAGGTGTATTTCTGGCGCTTCTTGGCGGCATCGCCCATCCAGCGCTCGGGCATGAATTTCTCAGGCTCTTCCCAGAACCGCGGATCGTGATGGACACCGTAGGCGAACATCACGATGCGGTCGCCTGGCTGAACCTGCTTGCCGCCGATCTCATCCTCGCCGTCGGCAACCCTGATCAGGCCCCAGATCGGCGGGTAGATGCGCATCGTCTCCTGGATGACGGCACGCGTGTAGGCCAGCGCCGTGTAGTCGGCAGCCGTCGGCTCGCGGTCGCCCAGCACCTCTTCGCCTTCTCGCCGGATACGTTCGGCGGCTTCGGGATGGGCGGACGCCAGATACATTGCCCAGGCGAGCGTCAGTGCCGTCGTCTCGGTGCCGGCCCAGAGGTACTGCTTGAATTCGTCGATCGCCTGCTGCTGGTCGAATTCCGGCACGCTTTCATCGGCGACCACGGCCTCGATCATCTTCAAGAGCGTCTTTTCGCGGTGCTCGCGCGGGTTGGCGGCAAGCACCAGATCCGGCACGCCGGCCCAGATCTCCATCGCCTTGGCGGCATCTTCTTCGGTGATCTCGAAGTCGGCGCCGGCATTCTTCTTGAGCCGGATCGACTTGTGGTTCATCACATCCGTGTAGGTCTTGACGCATTTGAAGACGAAATGCGGATTGAACGGCATGTCGCGATCGAACAGCGCCTTGCAGATCATGTCGGCGGCAAGCGTCCATGTCTGCTCGACCATTTCGAAGGTTTCACCCTTATCGGCAAGATCCGACCAAACCTTGGTCTTCTCATCGATTGCCTGCACGAAATAAGGCACGTAGTCGACGAACATGTCGGGATGGAAGGCTGGCTGCTGCGGCATGCGGATCTTCTGCCAGAGCGCGCCGTCGTTGGTGATCATCGACTTGCCGAAGATCGGCTTCAGGCCGTCGAAGTATTTCTTGTAGTTGTTCGCGTTCGAGACCAGCACATGCTTGAAGTGATCGGGCTCGGAAAGCAGCAGGATCCGCTGGTTGGCGAGGTTGACCGGGATCGCACCGCCGTAGCGCTCCGACATCTGCATCAGCACGCGCATCGGGTTGTCCGGCCCCTTGAGCAGGGGCGTGAGCTTGAACCAGATCGAGGATTCCTCGCCCAACTGGTGGACGTGTGCAGGCTGGGCCGATTGAGCAGATGCGGGTGCTGGTACGGTGGAAGTGGCGGTCATGATCTCTATGCTGTCTCCGCTGGTGCGAACGATCGCAACGCAATTCGCCGGCCAATCAACCCGCCGCATCTGCCGGCGCCCGGTCTATTGGCCATTGTGGTTAAACCCGGGGGCGGATCCAACTGCGTCGTGACGGATCTGATTCGTCAGCCTTGGTCGGCAGTTCCCTGGAACGCATATAATTTCGCCGGTTCCCCGGCCCAAGCAGCCGCTTCATTTTAGCGCGGATCCGGAGGCTGACAAAGGAGCGTGCGGCCAAGCCGGTCTCCTAACCCGCCAGCTTCACCCCGGCGAGTGCAGCCAGGCGTCCTGGTTAACCGTGCCGTAACTCGCTTGCGCCGCACGCTCAAAGGTGACGTCGCCAGCGGCAACCCATTTGAGCGCCTTTGGGTAGAGGCGATGTTCCTGGGCGAGGATGCGGACGGCGAGCGCATCAGGCGTATCGCCGGCAAGGACCGGCACCGCGGCCTGGGCAATGATCGGGCCTTCGTCCATTTCGGGGGTCACGTAATGCACCGTGCAGCCGGCGATTTTGACGCCGGCGGCAAGCGCTCGGGCGTGCGTGTCGAGCCCCTTGAAGGCCGGCAATAGCGAAGGGTGAATGTTGATCATCCGGCCCTGCCAGGCGTTGACGAAATCCGCCGTCATCAGGCGCATGAAGCCGGCGAGCGCGACGATCTCAGCGTCTAGGCTGCGGAGCTCTTGGTCGAGCCTGGCATCGAACGCCGCACGATCGTCAAACGCCTTGTGGTCGAGGGCAATCGTATGGAGACCATGATCCCGCGCCCAGGCGAGGCCGGCGGCATCCGGCCGGTTCGAGATCACGGCTGCCGCCTCGGCCGGGAAATCATCGTTGCGACAGGCAGCAGCCAGTGCCTGCATGTTCGAGCCGCGGCCCGAGATCAGGATGGCAAGGCGCCTTTTCGGCGGGCGGGTCATGAGGGATATTCCAGCCGGCCGTCGAAGCCTATCGCTTCACCGTCCCCACGCTCAATCAACCGGCCGATCTGGACAGCGGGTGTGCCGACCGCTGCAAGGTGGTTCAAAACGTGTTCTGCGCCGGCCTGATCGACGACGACCACCATGCCAATCCCGCAGTTGAAGGTGCGCAACATCTCGGCCTGGTCGAGGTGCGCCTGTTCCCGGAGCCAACCGAACACTGCCGGCGGCTGCCAACTACCGAGGTCGACACGGGCCGCAACGCTGTCAGGGAGCACGCGGGGAATGTTCTCGGTCAGCCCACCGCCGGTGATATGGGCGAGCGCCTTGATGGCACCGGTTTTGCGGATCGCATCGAGCAGCGGCCTGACGTAGATCCGCGTCGGTTCGAGCAATGCCGGGCCGAGTGTGCGATCCGGATCGAAGGGTGCGGCATCCAGCCAGCCAAGCCCCGCCGATGACACCAGCCGGCGCACCAGCGAATAGCCGTTCGAATGCACACCCGCCGAGTTAAGCCCGATCAAGACGTCACCGGCCTCGATGTCGCCGCGCGGCAGCAGTTGGCCGCGCTCGGCGGCGCCGACCGAGAAACCCGCAAGATCATAGTCGCCCGCAGCATACATGCCCGGCATTTCCGCCGTTTCACCGCCGATCAGGGCACAGCCGGCCTGCCGGCAACCCTCAGTGATGCCGGCGATCACCGCCGTCGCGACGTCGTTGTCGAGTTGTCCACAGGCAAAGTAGTCGAGGAAAAAAAGCGGCTCTGCGCCCTGTACGACGAGATCGTTGACGCACATGGCAACCAGATCGATGCCGATCGTGTCATGCCGGCCCGTCTCGATCGCGATTTTGAGCTTGGTGCCAACGCCGTCGTTGGCCGCCACCAGGATCGGATCTCTAAAACCTGCCGCCTTGAGGTCGAACAGACCGCCGAAACCGCCGATTTCTACGTCTGCGCCCGCCCGTCGGGTGGCCCTGACGAGCGGCTTGATCGCGCCCACCAGCGCGTTGCCCGCATCGATATCGACCCCGGCATCGCGATAGGTAACGGGCGCTTGCGGCTTGCCCGACGGCTCAGCCATCCATGACCTCCCGGATCACATGGTGTCGAGCAACCATGGTGTCCTCGTGCCGCCACAATCCCAACGTGTGGCTCAGGCGGAACGCCCAGGTCCGGACACCACCAATCGGCCATTGACCCGAACCAACTTTCGCCCCATTGCTCGCCAGAGATCCGGTCTCCTACCAGATCCGAGACCCGCGCGGCAACTGCCGAGACCTGCCGCCGTTTTCGAAGCTGTAAGGTCATTTGCTCGCAATGACGCAATGCAAATCCATCGCCCTGATCTTCGCAATCGCCGGCCTGTGTCTGATCTCAGCCGGCGCGAAGGCCCGCGAAGCAATCTTCACGGTCGCCAAATACCCGGTCGAAGCAACCGGCGCCAACGCCGTGGCCGCCAAGCGCGCGGCGCTGGACGATGGACGCAACGCCGCCTTTCGCTCGCTGCTGAAACGCCTGGTGCCGACTGCCTCCTACGGCCTGCTCGAGCGCATCGGCGAGATTGATCCGTCGACCTATCTGCACAGCGAGCGTATCCGCTCGGAGGAGAATTCCTCGACCCAGTACATTGCGACAATCGATTTTTCGTTCGATCCGCTGGCCGTGCGCAGCCTGTTGCAAAATAACGCCGTTCCCTACGTCGACATCCAGGCCCCGACCAGCGACGTCGTGCTGTTCTACAGCCCGCCGCCGGCGGGCGCGCCGGGCGCCACGCGGGCGATGTCGGCCAAGCGCGGCGGAAGGCTCTGGCACAACATCTGGACCGACCTCGATCTCGCCAACGCGACGACACCGCTGAAACTCGCAGGTCTCCAATCCGTTCCGGACCAAGCGACCCGTGAGCGCCTGCTGCGCGCCGAGCCGGATGCCCTCGCAGGCCTGGCTCGGAGCATCCAGACGGCACAGCTGATCATCGTCGAGGCCGCCCCCAACCCGGCCCGCCGCGAACTCGCCATTACGCTTGCCGGCCAGGATGCGGTTGGCCGCTTCGCGCTCAGCACACGCTACAGCCTCTCACCGGATGACTTTGCCTATTCCCTCGAACTGGCAGCAGTCATCGCCCAGGGTATTCTCGAGGGCCGCTGGAAGTCTCGCCTGAGCCAACAGCAGGCGGTCGCAACGCCCAGACCCGGCGGCGGACCTCTCACGCCCCTGCAGGTCGTTGCCGAGTTCAACAATCTCGGCCAGTGGCAGCATCAGCAACAGGTGCTTGCCGGCACACCTGGTGTCAGCGACATGCAGATCGGCGGACTGTCGGGACGCAGTGCGACGATTGCGCTGCGCTACCCGGGCGGCGGCTCGGCCCTGCAGGCGGCCCTCCAGACACGCGGCGTTACGCTCGAAAACATCAACGGCTTCTGGATCCTGCGTTGAGTACAATCGAACGCCGGATTGCGACCGGACCGTGTTGATTGCGGGGAATGCTGGGCGGCAAGGTTTGCCACCTCTCGCCAAGGGGCTATCAAACCAGGTGCGACGTCGGCTTGTATTGACCCAAGCCCAGGCGAAAATGCGATTGCTGCGGAAAATCCATTGATGGCGCAACCCGAACCGCTCATGCCTCAACAACTGATCCTCGAACTGCCGCACTTGAGTGCTGTCCGCGCAGACGATTTTCTGGTCTCCACCTCCAATCAAGCCGCAGCCGACGCCGTCAACGGCTGGCCGGACTGGCCTGCACACGGACTGATCATCACCGGTCCCCCCGGCACCGGCAAGACCCATCTCGCCAATATCTGGCGTGACCGTTCGGGTGCCGAACTCATCGCCATGGCCGACATTACAAGCGCGACCATCGACGGCTTCAGGCGCACCGGCCGCCTCGCAATCGAGGAAGTCGCAGCGGGCCTTGCCACCGAGGCGCTGGTCTTCCACCTCTTGAACCTGGCCCGCGAGCAGTCGGGCTCCATCCTGCTCACGATGCGCGAGGCGCCGGGTGACGTCGCCATCGAACTTCCCGACCTCAAATCGCGATTGCGCGCGCTACCGGTGGTTGAAATCGAGCCGGTCGATGACCAGCTTTTGTCAGCACTCCTGATCAAGCTGTTCGATGATCGCCAGTTGAGCGTTCCGCCAGTAGTGGTCCAGTTTCTCGCCCGCCGCATGGAGCGCTCGGCGGATGCAGCACGCAAGCTGGTCGAATGCATCGATCATCTGGCACTTGCCGGCCATCGCAAGGTTTCCCGCCAGCTTGCAGCCGAGGCGTTGTCGAGCACGCAGCGAACGTGATCAAGCGCATCGCATCGCCGCTGTGTGCGGGAATCCGAAACCCGAGAAGGCTTGGTGATCATGGATAAGATCAGCTGTGCGCACGGTGAGCTCGAAGCGACGGCTGTTTGCAGGCATGTTTTTCAATCGCTGCAGGATGGTGAAAGACGAGGCTTCAATTGGCTCATCGATGATGACGATGGCAGCCTCCAGGCCTTCTGTGATGTTTGCTGGCAGGCGAGTGATGAAGAATGGGAAAACCTGCGCCAATCCGGTCCGACCATGATCTGCATTGAATGCTTCAAGGACGCCGCGCACAAAAACGGCGTCATCCTGGAAATTCCGAGAGACCGTCTTTGACAGGCTGGTTATCCGGCACTCTCAGACGGAGCACATCAACCCGCAAAGCCCAGTTGGTTATTTCGTGCCACTGTCATATAGCTGGTTTTTCAAGTATTTTTTCTTGTGATTTAGCCCTCCCTTCTCACAACCACGAGGGGTGCCCTCGTGGTTGTGAGAAGGAAGGGTTAGTAGCTGAGGCGCATGTCGATACGCCGGAAGCTAACTCTCCGTTCGGAGCCGGGGACCGCAACGAAGAAAGAGCCGGAGGTAACAATGGCCGCTACGCGAAACGCAAAAGTCGCAGCGAAACTCGCGGCGATTGCCTCCGAACTGCGCCCGCCACCGAGTGCATCCGCCCGCTATTACAATCGCGAGCTCTCCTGGTTGCAGTTCAACCATCGCGTGCTCGAAGAATCGCACAACCGGAACAACCCGATCCAGGAACGCCTGCGCTTCCTGTCGATTGCCGCCTCCAACCTCGACGAATTCTTCATGGTCCGCGCCGCCGGCCTGATGGGCCAGCACAAGGCCGGCGTCGGCACACGCTCGATCGATGGGCTGACACCCCATCAACAGATCCAGCGCATCAACGAATTCACCGCCAGCCTCGCCCGCGACATGCACGAGTGCTGGCGCTCGTTGCGCCACGAACTGGAGGCGATTGAGATCCACCTGATCGAACGTGAAGGCTTGAGCCGCGACGAGATCGAATGGCTCAACGAAACCTTCATGCGCAGCATGTTCGCGGTCCTGACCCCCCTCAACATCGATCCGGCCCACCCCTTCCCCTTCATTCACAACAAAGGGCTCACATTGGTCGTCGGCATGAGGAACGCCGAAGGCAAGGACATGAACGGCCTCATTCCGATTCCGGCCCAACTGCCGCGCTTCGTACGCCTGCCGGATACCGACGATGGCCGCAACTTCCGGTTTGTCAGCATTGAAACGGTAATCGGGCTCTGCCTGCACGAACTTTTCCCCTCCCTCAAGCAGCCCACACCGCTCGGCAGTTTCCGCGTGCTGCGTGACAGCGACATCGAATATGAAGAAGAAGCCGAAGACCTGACGATTGCCTACGAAGCGCTGTTGCGTCGGCGCCGGCGCGGCGACGTCATTCGCCTCGAAATCGAAGAGCGCATGCCGCCCGCCCTGCGCCGCATCGTGATCAGCGAACTCGAAGTGCCCGACGAACAGGTCATCGTCAGCGACGGCCTGCCGGGCCTTTCCGACCTCTCGGGCCTGATCGTCGAGGAACTGCCCGAGCACCTTTTCGAGAAGTTCGTGCCGCGCTTTCCCGAACGCGTTGAAGAGCACAACGGCGACGTTTTCGCTGCGATCCGGGCCAAGGACTTCATCGTCCATCACCCCTACGAATCCTTCGAGGTCGTGTTGCGCTATTTGCGCCAGGCGGTGCGCGATCCCCAGGTCATGGCCATCAAATGGACGCTCTATCGCACTTCCGGTGAGAACAGTCCGATCGTCGAAGCGCTGAAAGAAGCTGCCGAACTTGGCAAATCCGTCACCGCCGTCATCGAGCTCAAGGCGCGGTTCGACGAGACGACCAACATCCAGCTCGCCCGCGACATGGAAAAGGCCGGCGTCCACGTCGTCTACGGTTTCCAGCAGCTCAAGACCCACGCCAAGCTCGGCCTGATCGTGCGCCGCGAGGGCGGAAATATGGCGACCTACTGCCATGTCGGCACAGGCAACTACCACCCCGTCACCGCGCGCATCTACACCGACCTTTCCTACTTCACCGATGATCCCGTGATCGGAAACGACGTCGCCCGCGTCTTCAATTACGTGACCGGCTACGGCCGGCCGGAAAAACTCGAGGAACTGGCCGCCAGCCCGGACGGCATTCGCCGGCGCATCGTTGCCCACATCGATGCCGAGATCGCCCACGCCCGCGCCGGCCGACCGGCGGCAATCTGGTGGAAGCTCAATTCCCTCGTCGACCGCGCCATCATCGACAAGCTCTACGAGGCAAGTTCTGCGGGCGTCGAAATCGATCTCATCGTGCGCGGCATCTGCTGCCTCAGACCAGGCATCGAGGGGTTGTCGGAAAACATCCGTGTCAAGAGCCTGATCGGGCGCTTCCTCGAGCACGCCCGGATCTACTGCTTCGGCGAAGGCGAGGCGCTTCCCTCGCGCCAGGCCGCCGTCTACATCAGCTCCGCCGACCTGATGGAGCGCAACCTCGATCGCCGTGTCGAAGTGATGGTGCCGCTCAAGAACCCGACCGTGCATGCCCAGGTGCTCGACCAGATCATGGCCGCCAACCTCAAGGATAACGAGCAAAGCTGGCAGCTGCTACCGAACGGCAGCGCTTTGCGGATCGAGGCGGCAGCCGGCGAACCGGCCTTCAACGCACACGCCTATTTCATGACCAACCCATCACTGTCGGGCCGCGGCCAAGCCCTCGAGCAGCACCGGCCGTCCGAACTGCAGGCAAGCAGGACCGAAAGACTGTAAGCGAAGTCGTGGTAGGCCGCATTTGAACGGTGGTGCGATTTCCGGACGGTGCGGTTCGGTAAGGTTACGGCCTGCCGGCAAAAAGAATCGTTGCATTTCGTCAGTAGAAGGGCGATGCCTGGGCGCGCCGCAGCGTACCGGTCCGACATGACATTCTATCGCGCCCAGCGTGGCAAACGAGATCTGGAACCGATAGCCGTCGTCGACATCGGCTCGAACTCCGTGCGCCTCGTGGTCTACGAAGGTGCCATCCGGGCGCCGACGCCGGTCTTTAATGAAAAAATCCAATGCGGCCTCGGCAAGGGGCTTGCCAAGGATGGCCGGCTTGCCTCGGACAGCGTCGCCCGTGCCATTCGCACGCTCCGTCGCTACCGAGCGCTCGCACGCACGCTCGGCGTCAAGAATTTGCGCGTCATCGCGACGGCCGCCGTACGCGAGGCATCGAACGGTCCTGAATTCATCGCACGGGCCGAGCGCGCCATCCAACAACAGATCGAAATTCTTTCCGGCGAACGTGAAGCCGAACTTGCCGCGGCCGGCATCCAGATGGGTTTCGCGCACCCCGACGGGCTTGCCGGCGATCTCGGCGGTGGCAGCCTCGAGCTCGTCGGCATCTCCGGCACCAGACAACTCGATGCGGCCACGCTGCCGCTCGGCGTCATCCGCCTAGCCGACGAGAGTGCCGGAGATCTCGGCAAAGCCGCCGAGATTATCGAACGCGAACTCGACCGCCTGACATGGCTCGACGAAGGTACCGAGCGCGCATTCTATCCGGTCGGCGGCACCTGGCGGTCAATCGCAAAGCTGCACATGCACACGACGGACTATCCACTGCGCGTCATGCACGGCTATGACGTCGATGCAGCCTTGTTCGGCGAATTTAGCTCGCAGATCGTTAAATCCGTTTTGCGCCGTGGCAAGTATCGCGGCCAGGAACTGGTCTCCAAGGCGCGCCGAGATCTGCTCCCCCTCGGCGCCTTGGTTATCGAGCGAACGCTGGCCCGTGCAGCCTCGAAACGCGTCGTATTCTCCGTTACGGGGATTCGCGAGGGCCTACTCTATCGTCTGCTGTCGGGCGCCGAGCAGCAAAAAGATGCCCTGCTGGTCGCCTGTACCGACCTTGCCGCCCAGCGCTCGCGATCTCTCGAGCATGCCTTCGAATTGAAGCGCTGGACCGACCCGCTGTTCGGCCCGGGCGGTCTCAACGAGACCGCTGAGGAAACGCGCCTCAGAGAGGCTGCCTGCCTGATCTCCGACATCGGCTGGCGCGCCCATCCCGACTATCGCGCCGAGCAAAGCCTAGACACGGTCGCCAATTCCGCCTTCACCTGCATCGATCATCCGGGCCGGGTCTATCTGGCAATGTCGACCTTCTTTCGCCACTCGGGCCTGAACGATCCGCCTGATCAGACGATCCCCGCCCGTCTGCGCAGCCTGCTCGGCGACCGCCTGTTACTGCGCGCACGCGTCGCAGCCGGAGCGCTGCGCACCGCCCACATGCTTTCGGCCGGCATGCCCGGCATCATCGACGAGACCCGCCTTGAGATCAAAAACGGGCATCTCAATCTGGTCCTGCCACCGGCCCACGCCGACCTCGATGGCGAACGCTTGCGCCGCCGGTTTGCCGCGCTTGCCTCACAACTTGGCCTTGAAAGCGCCGTAAAGATCGATACGGCAACTTGATTTTGGCGATTTCAAAGGGAAGTACGATCAAATCGCGTGAAACCGCTTCAAAAGGCCGGCAATTGGGGCCATATGACTCGGCAGCGTTGGCCCGATCCATTCCGAGTGGCGGGCCTCGCCCAATCGCTTGGCTATTTCTACGGCAATGACAGCAGATCCCTATAGCGTCCTGGGCGTCTCGCGGGACGCATCCGACGATGACATCAGGCGGGCCTTTCGCAATCTCGCCAAGAAGCTGCATCCGGACGTCAATCCGGATGACGCTCAAGCTGCGGAACGCTTCAAGGGCGTTTCACAAGCCTACGACCTGCTTGGCGACCCCGAAAAGCGCCGCCGCTACGATGCCGGCGAAATCGATGCATCGGGCGAACCGCGCCATACCTATGCCGGTGCTGGCGGATTTGGCGGCTTCGAGAGTCGCGGCAGAGGTCCGGCCGATGACATGGGCTTCGGCGACATATTTTCCGATCTGTTCGGCTCGCCGCGCGGCCCGCGTGATTTCGGCGGCAACTTTCGCACCGGCCCGGTGCGGGGACAGGATGTGCGCTATACCCTCGAGATCGATTTTCTCGAGTCCGTGCGCGGCACCCGCAAGCGCGTGACCATGCCCGGCGGCACCGTGCTCGACCTTAATGTGCCAGAAGGCGTGACCCAGGGCAGGGTGCTGCGCCTCAAGGGAAAAGGCCAGCCCGGCGCCAACGGCGGCACGCCAGGTGATGCGCTGGTCGAAATCGGTGTGCGTCCGCACGATAAATTCCAGCGGGACGGCGATCATATCCGCGTTGACGTGCCCATCTCCATCGACGAGGCGGTGCTCGGCGCCAAGATCGAGGTGGAAACGATTTCCGGATCAGTCAACCTGACGATTCCGAAAGGCACCAATTCCGGCAAGACGTTTCGCTTGCGCGGCAAGGGTGTCAAGAACACGACCACGGGATCGACAGGTGACCAACTTGTCACCGTCCAGATCATGCTGCCCGATGAGATCGACGACGGCCTCGCCTACTATCTGAGCGAATGGCGCCAGAGCCACGGCTACAATCCCCGCCGTTGATCAAGCGGCCTGTCCCCGAGCGTTAAGGCCTGAACGGGCACCAACCCGGAAAGCGGTGCAATTGCGTCGTCGGGACAGAGCGTGGCTTGGCCACGCTCTGGTCTCCGACGGCCCGGCAGATCTGTAGGCCTCACCAGATGTGGGGGAGTGATGAGACTTCCAGAATCACATGCAATCTTTGATTGATCGACCGGACATCATCAACATAAGCGGGAACGGTTAACAATATGCTTAATTGTTAGAATTCCTGCTGGATAGCCATCCGTTCGGACCGTTAGCCAATATTGTCAATTGCCGATGATTGCCAGCCGACCGAGACAGGATTCAGGCTCGGTGGAGCAGCGCATCGTAGAATTGGGCCAATAAATGTCAGAAATGCATTATGGATCAATCATATAATTCTTGCAGCTTATCTTAAACATCAGCCAATGAGAACTTGACCATCATTGCCGCCTTCGACTGCTGACCTTCTTCCGAAGCAAGAGCTGTTGCCCATCGGTCTATGTCGACCCTGGATATGCACAGCCCGGACATAAATTGTCGAACAATTCGGTGGGCTCTGTTAACTACTTCCAGCAGTGGCGAGTGCCAGTTGTTCTGGCTTGTAAAGCGCAGCGGGGGCGCGCTTCCCGACTGCCAGTTTGCGACGGAGTAGTCCAGTGAAGGCGATCGAGCGTATTGGTTCAACGGTTGCATTAGCGTCTGTTTGTTGGCTTTCCGGCGGTTTGGCCGTTGTCAGCGCGCAAGAGATGAAGGCTGAACGCAACAGTCTTTGGGCCGGCGCCAGCGCCCTTGAGAAGAAACCTTCAAGACATGTTGGCAGCCCGTCCGCTCAACTCGGATCGCGGACTGCGGGGGGCGGGCACGCGGGTGCGATGCCGCGCACAGCGGCGCCATCATATGCCAAAGCCGCTACCGCACCGGCTGCAAACCAGACCCGATCGGCAGTGCTCTACGAAATCGGCCCTGGCGACAAACTGATGATCAAGTTCTTCCAACGCGAAGAACTTTCCGGCGAGTTCCGGGTCCGTGCGGATGGCAACATCTCTCTGCCATTGATCGGCGTGCTCAACGCATCCGGGCGCACGCCGGTCGAACTTGAAGGCGTCATCTCGCGTAAGTTCTTCGAGATCACGACGCACAATGCGTTTCCCGTCGTCGATGTCGTCGAGCGGCGCCCGTTCTTTGTCACAGGTGACGTCAACAGGGCCGGCACGTACCCTTACGTGCCGCGCATGACCGTGGTCCATGCCGTGGCGATTGCCGGCGGCATCTACCGGCTGCCGCAAGCTGCCAGCCAAGTCATCGACATCACCCGCGAGCAGTGGAAACTGCGCAGTGCCCTTGCTGATGCGGCATTGTATCTGGCCAAGCGCGAACGCCTCAGAGCACAGCTCAATCGCGACCAAAGCGTGGTGTACCCGGGCCGCATCGCCGAACTCGTCGGCAAGGAACAGGCTGACCGCATCGCCCGAACCCAGCGGCGCCTTTTCACCCAGGCCCAGCAATGGGAAAAGACTCAGCACGAATTTCTCAGCAATGCCGTGAAACTGGCCGACGAGGAGATCGCGGCGCTCAGGACCCGCCTCAAGTCGATCGATGACACGTTGACCGTGCATGGCGACGACCTCGGCATGACCAAGAAACTCTTCAAGCGCGGCCTCGCCCGGCGTAACAATCTCTATGAAAAGAAGTATGCGATCTCGAACCTGAAGACATTGCGCGCCAACGTGCTCGCCGAGATCAAGCGGGCAGAGCTCAAGCACAACGAGGCCGTCAAGAACCTGGCGGAGTTCTGGCCGAACGAAGAGCGCCGCCTAGCCGCCGAACTCGATGACGTGGAAGCCGATTATCAGCGCAGCATCCGAAATATCGATGCATCGCGCCACATTCTCGGCCAGACCATGCAGGCAACGCTGTCGGCGGAGCAGGCAGCGCTCGCAGGACCGGTGATCAAGTATGCCATCCTGCGCTCGAACGATGGCAAGGTCTCGCGGATCGAAGCCGATGAGCTGACACGTCTGCTGCCCGGTGACGTCCTCAAAGTGACGCTCACAGCCCCGTTGCTTGGCGGTTCAAGTATCATTCAGGCGGGGCTTGCGGATCGTGCCGCGACCGATCCGCCAACGCGGCCGCTGAGCAAGACCGAGGCCGAGAGTGAAGCCGCTCCAGACCGGTCCCCGAAAAACGCGCGCCTGAATGGCGACACCACACTTGTCGACCACCTTCTCGAACTCAAGGAACTCGTGCGCGAGCAGGCTGATCGACTGAAAGACGTTTCAAGTACTCAGCGCAGGCTTTCCGAAGAGGCCAAGCAGTGGCGACGGCGCTATCAGGAGGCGATCGAGACGCATGAACGAGAAGCCGGCATAGCGCCGGATCAGGGTGCGGCCCGGATGCCCGTAAGCCTGCCGGCCCGGCTGCCATCTCAGATACCGGATCCAGCGGCGATCCGGCAAGGGGCAACGCCGACCAGAAGCAGCAAGAAGACATCGGATGGAATCGGTGACGCAATCCGTCTGCCGACCCGGATGCCCGTAGAACGTGTTCCCGCTGAGCAGGTAAGACTGCCCAGCAAAGCACCGGTGTTCGTCAAGGTTGCCTCACCCAAGCGCACCCGGGCCTCGGATATGCAGGGCGAGTTGAAGCGCATCGGTTGCTATGGTGGTCAGCTCGATGGCCATTGGGGGCCATTGTCACGCGATGCGTTGCGCCGGTTCGCGCACGCCACCAAACGGCAGTTGAATTCGCTCGAGCCGAACGACGAGAACATCAGGTTATTGCGCAGCACCGGCCGCACGGTTTGTTCAACCCGACGGCTGGCGCTGCGATAACGTGGCGGGCGGGTCAGGACGTAACCACGACAGTGTGCCCGGCTAGAGCGTTTCCGGTCTAGCCGGAATCGCCCCGAGGGAGCGCAGGCGACCCGCCGCACTGCGGCGCCCCTTGGAGGCCGGCCGTTAGGCCGAATAGCCGTGAGAGAAAAGACAGATAGATCCATTTCCACGTAAGTCGGAAATGATCTAACGGGCACCTGCCAACGCTTGCATTCCGCAGCATTCGCGACACCAAACACCGTATCGCAGCGGCGCACCCAAAAGGCTGTCTTGAATGCGAGGCGAGGTGGTGCCACTCTTGGCATACCAGCTACCACGTGACATAAGTAAACAAAAACCGACTGTGCCTTGGAACCAACCAAGTTGCGTGAGATCACAGAGCAGGTGCCGCGCAAGGTGGGGCGCCAACTAGACGTGTCCTGATTCAGACGGCGCGATCGGCGCGGTTTGACCCAACGGGAGGATAAATCGATATGAAGCTCAAAACGATTGCAGTTGGATCGATTGCGGTGGTCGGCACTCTCGCAGCCCCCATCGCTGCGCATGCTTGGCAGCCGGCCAAGCCGGTAGAATTCGTCGTGATGGCGGGCAAAGGCGGCGGCGCTGACAAGGCTGTGCGTTTCATGCAGTCGATCATCGCCAAGGAGAAGCTTGGCCCAACTGTTTTGCCCGTCAACAAACCGGGTGGCTCGGGTGCCGAAGCCCTGCTCTACATGAAGGGCAAAAAGGGCGACAACCACACGCTGATGTTCACGCTGAACAGCTTCTACACGACGCCGCTGCGCCAAACGCGCCTCAACGTCAACATCGAAGACTTTACGCCCGTGATGCGCATGGCCGAAGACACCTTCTGCCTGTGGGTCAACACCAAACGCAAGGACGGCGCCGACCTCAAGACCGTCGACGATTTTGTCAAAGCAGCGAAAGCAGCCGGCAACAAATGGCTGATGGCAGGTACCGGCAAGAACTCGGAAGACAACCTGATCACCGACTTCCTGAACACGACCTACGGCCTCAAGATCAAGTACATCCCCTACAAGGGTGGTGGCGCGGTTGCCAAAGCCCTGGCCGGCAACAACGCGGATTCAACGGTCAACAATCCCTCCGAAGCTCTTGGCTTCTATGAAGCCGGCACGGTTCGCCCGCTGACCTGCTTTACGCCGGAACGCATCGGCCTCTTCAAGGACGCACCGACCATGAAGGAGCTTGGCAACGACTTCGTCTACTTCATGCAGCGCACCGTCGTTGGCGCACCTGGCATGAGCAAGGAAGCGGCCGCCTACTATCAGGGTCTCTTCAAGAAGGTGTTCGAGTCGAAAGCCTGGCAGGAATACCGCACCAAAAAAGCCCTGGTCGGTGAAGCCCTGACCGGTGAAGAACTGATGGCCTACTGGAAGGAACAGCGCGCCATCCATAAAACGATGCTCAAAAAGATGGGCGCGATTAAATAGGCCATTGGCACGCTAAGTGAAGTACGAGAGCTGTTGAGACGGCCGCAACGCTTCGACGTTGCGGCCGTTTCTGCTTAGGTTTCAGTGTTAAGGTTTCAGGTAACCATCCCGGAACGCTTTTGAAACCTGAAACCTCAAAACTTCAAAAAAACCCTCCCTCCCGCATCTCCGCGATTTCGGCTGCCGAGTATCCGGCTTCTGCCAGGATCTCATCTGCGTGCTCGCCGAGCAGGGCTGGTGGGCGCGTGATCTCGCCGCCACCGTGGTCGAGCTTGAAGCCCGAGGCGACGAGTTGCATACGCCCGTAGGGACCGTCGATTTCCTGCAGCACGTCACGATGGGCAAGTTGCGGGTGGGCGGCGGCGTCGGCCAGCGTATTGATCCGCGATGCCGGCGCGCCGGCGGCAGCAAGCCGCTCCTCCCAGGTCTCTGCATCTGCTTCGGCAAACGCCGTCTCGATCACGTCTCGCAAAGCAGGCTCATGGTCGATGCGGCTTGGCCAATCCTTGAAGCGCTCATCCTCGAGGATGTCTTCGCGGCCGATGCACTTGAGCAGATTGAGGAACTGGCCCTCGTTGTTGACGGCCAGCAGGATGTGACCGCCCTTGCAGGCAAACAGGTTGGCCGTCGGAATGCGGCTGACCGCCTGATTGCCGAACCGGCCCTGGCGCACGCCGGCCATCAGATACTCGGCAAGCGTCGGCGACAGAAAGGTGAGCGTTGCATCGAGCATGGCGACGTCGACCAGTTGGCCCTTGCCGGTCAGCGTACGTTGATGCAGAGCCGACGCCATCGCGAATGCGGCCGTCATGCCGGAGAGCGCATCGCAAACGGCGAAGCCTGCGCGCGTCGGCACACTGTCTTCATGGCCGGTGATCGACATGATGCCGGATGTTGCCTGGATGCGGCCATCGTAAGAAGGCGTGTCCTTGTAGGGGCCTGCCATGCCGAAACCCGAGACACCGCAATATATGAGCCGCGGATTGATTTCCGACAGCGCCTCATAGCCGATGCCGAGACGGTCCATCACGCCCGGGCGGAAATTTTCAGCGACGATGTCCGCCCGGGCCGCGAGCCGTTTGATGATCTCGATGGCCTTGGGATCCTTGAGATCAAGAGCGATGTTGCGCTTGTTCGAGTTGACGGCCGCCCAGGTCGGCGCATAGGCACGCTCTGCCCACTCCTTCGAGCCCGGCGAGAACCGCATATGCTCGCCACCCTTGCGCTCGACCTTGATGACGTCAGCGCCGAGTAGGGCGAGCTGGTAGGTTGCAAACGGACCGGCGAAAACCTGGGTGAAGTCGAGGAGGCGGATACCTTCGAATGGTTGGGTCATGGGGCAGGGTTCAGTTCTTAGGTTTCAGGGTTCAGGAAAACGGCTCTCGACGAGCGCATGAGTCATTCGGTTCAGCTGTTTCGTTTCATCGGCGATATGGGCCATTTCGGCCTGCGAAATCAATTCGACCACGCTTCCAGATCTCGAGATCCTCGAACGAATGAAAAGCGAACGCCTTGCTCCACTGAAACCTATTACTCCATTACTCCGCCGCTTCTCCAAGATCAGCCTCCCGCTTCACCTTCGCAATCTCCTTCTGGCGCAAGAACTCCTGGCGCCGGCGTTCGAGTTCTTCAGGCGCGATGCGCTCGACATTCGAATAATCCAGCTTCCAGTCCGGATTATCGCTCCAGCGGATTGGTGACTGGCGAGTGGTGCGCGGCCCCGTGGCGCTTTCGAGGACATCGAGGGCCATCTCCAGGGTGCGGGCCTGCGAGTCCACATCATTCGGTCTGCCGGCCGCGTTGCCGAGGGGAAAATCGGAAAACAGGAAGCGCGGTACGCCGCAATGCTCAACGATGTCTTTGGCACAGCCCATCACCACAGTCGGGATGCCGTTGGCTTCCAGATAGCGGGCATGCAGCGAAATCGACTGGTGACAGACCGGGCAATTGGCGAGCAGCACGGCGACGTCGACCTCGTCTTCTCTGAGCCTGGCCAGCATCTCGGGACAGTCCTGCTCGATCGTCGTCTTATGGCTGCGATTTGTTGGTGCACCGTGCAGACGCGGCGCTAACTCGCCGATGCGGCCCTCACGCTGCAGCCGGTCGAGTTGGGCGAGCGGCAGCCAGGTACGCCTGTCCACAGCAGTCGTGTTCGCACGATCGATGCCGACGTGGGAAATGCGCAGATCCGGTACGGGGTCGATACCGAGTGAATAGACTTTGTAGAACTTGGCCGCTGAGTTGTAGGGCGCGCCGGGGCCCTGATCGCCCTTGTCGGCCTGATAGGGGGCAGACGTCGAGACGAACGCCAGCCGGCTGTCGCTCAGCGGCTTGGCGAGCGGCGTGAACGGGACATCGACATATTGGGCCCAACGATACGGACGCTCGTAGCCCAGAGCCTGATAGTAGGTGCGTGTGCGGTACATGTAGGGCACCGGCACGTCATGGGGAGCTGCAAAGCCGAGTTCGGCATCGAGATTGGCCGGCAGCGTGTCATTGGCAAGCGTTGCCATGCGAATGCATCCTTTGGTTGATCAAATTCTGTGAAGTTTAGCGCGCGCCCGCCTGTTCGCAATGGCCGTTCGGATCCGGCGATCTCGTTGATCGATGCAATTCACATGAGAGATGGCGAACGAGCTACTTGCTGGCACATGCCCGTGACACCGGCTGATTCGGAACAGCGCCAAACGCCATTCGCTGCCGTTTGGGACAAACTAATTTGCCGCCGGCGCGACCCCGCCAACCGTTTCCAGGGCTCAAATTCGGTTATGATTCGGGCCTCACTCAGCCGGGAGAATCTGGCGCCATGGACGAAGGCGTGCAACTCGACCAACGCAGTCTCGCAATAACGCGTGCCGAGCGGACCTGGACTGAGTTTCACGATGGTATCGCATTTACCGCACGCGCCCTGACCGCCGAGCTTGCCGCACAGCAGCGCTCCTGCATCCTGTGGTCGGGGCGCACGGATCCGAACGGCCTGCCGTCGTTCTTTGGCGCCCCGCAACCGCCGACGATCATAATATCCGAAACGGTCTTCGACCGCCGGCAAGGTACGATGCAATGGCAGGTCAGTGTGTGGAGCAACGTTTCACCGGTGCTCGACCGCGAGCCACGCATGATCAGATACTGGTACAAGCTGTGCTCTGCGGCCGGCCATCGGCGCGTGTTTACCAACGCTGCGAGCGCCATCGCGGCGGCCGTCGAACATTGCCGGCATTTCGATCGTGTGCGCCATCCGGACCTGATGGTGGCCACGTAGTCCGGCGCAAGCGGCTGGCAGGCCGATCATCGATTTGATTGATCAGCTGCAACCCTGCCCGCTTCATCATCCCGTGCTGTCACCGTTTGACGAAGCAATGCCTTCAGATAGAATATCTTCGACCGGCGCCAAGGCCGCCGGATCTAACCAATGATAACTCGGTTTTGGAGGAGCCCACGTGAAGAATCACATTCTCAAGGTATCGGGCACGGTCGGTCTCGCCGGCGCTATGACCGTTGCAGGCCTCGCGCAGGCCGCTGCAGGTGAGGTCAAGCTGCCGAACCAGATTTCGTGGACGGCATACGGTACCACGTCATCGGGCTATGCCCAGTCCGTCGGCATCGGCCAGATGCTCAAGAAGAATTACAACACCGGCCTCCGGATCATTCCGGGCAAGAACGACGTCTCGCGCATGGTCCCATTGCGCGCCGGCCAGAGCCCGCTGTGTGCATGCGGGATTGCCGCCTATTTCGCCCAGGAAGGCTCATTCATGTTCGGCACCAAGAAATGGGGGCCGATGAAGATCTACAATACCTTCAACAACATCGGTGACAACGGCCAGCAGGCCGTCGTCGCAGGCGACGCCGGCATCAAGACGATCAAGGACGTCAAGGGCAAGCGCGTTACCTGGATCAAGGGTGCACCGGCCCTGAACATGAACATGACCGGCTTCCTGGCGTTTGCCGGCCTCACCTGGGATGACGTGCAGAAGATCGTCGTGCCGGGCTGGAAGCAGTCGGCCGAAGCCGTGATCAACGGCCAGGCTGACGTGACGTGGGGCAGCACGGTCTCAAGCGCCTACAACAAACTGGCAGCATCCCCTCGTGGCCTCTACTGGGTCAGCCTGCCACACGGCGACAAGGAAGCCTGGGCCCGTGCCAAGGCCGTCGTACCGCACTGGGCACCCAACATGGTGACTGTCGGTGTCGATTTGAAATCAAACGAATCCGGCAAAATCCCGCACGAAGGCAACAACTATCCGTATCCAATCTTCGTTGCGACGGCGAAGGCGTCGAATGATCTGGTCTATGGTCTGACCAAGGCGGTTATGGAAAACTACGATCAGATCAAGGACGCGGGTCCGAGCATGAGCGGTTACCAACTTTCCAAGCAGAACCTGCAGTGGATCTTCCCGTACCACCCGGCAGCCATCCAATACTACAAGGAAAAGGGTGTTTGGTCGGCCGATGCGGATGCCCACAATGCCAAGATGCTGAAGCGCCAGGACGTTCTGGCAGCGGCTTGGAAGGATCACATGGCCAAGAACGGCAGCAAAGCTGACGCTGACTTCGAGAAGGCCTGGCAGGGCGTTCGTGCAGCAGCACTTGCGAAGGCCGGCATGGCGGTTCCGTTCAAGTCCTGGTAATTCGCCCTTCAAATTCGACAAGTGAGGCGGGGCCGGTCAGTTAACTGGCCGGCCCTTGCCGTGTGCGCCTTCAAGCTGATGGACCTCGATAGTGGGCGGTACGTAACATGACTGAGAGCGGAACCAGTCCGCAAACTGCCGAGCAAGCGGTAGAAGCTGCCGAAAAATCCGAAATGGCCCGCTACCGCACCCTGCCTTGGCTTGCCAATGCCTGGCTCTTGCTGGCAGCAATCGCCTCGATGTTCATCTCGATGTACATCATCTTCGGGTTCGGCAACGAATTCGGCCTCTACGTGCCGCTTGAGACCGAATACTTCTACTTCATGATTGCGGTGCTTCTGCCGCTTCCTTTCATCGTTTATCCGACCGGCGATCCGCGCACGACTGCGGTTCCATGGCTGACCGTGCTGCCTGCCTCACTGGCCCTGACGGTGCCGGCATATCTCTGCCTGACCCTGGCTTATCCGGACCTTCAGGAGAGCATTGGAACGCTTGGTAACATCGCGGTATTCCTGGCTTTGCTGCTTGGATTTGCCCTGCCCTATTACTTCCGCAGCCATGACGTCCCGCACGTCCCCTGGTTCGACATTGTGCTTGCGGTTGTCGCGTTCGCCGTATCGACCTACTTCACGATCAAGGGCAACGAGATCCTCGAGATCGGCTGGGAATACGACGCGCCCCAGCACGCCAAGTACCTGGCCTTCCTGCTCTGGGCGCTGATCCTCGAAGCAGCGAGGCGCGCCGGCGGAACGGCGATCTTTTATATCTGCCTGTTCGTGTCGATCTACCCGATGATCTCGCACTACGCGCCGGGCTTCCTGCACGGTGACCCTGTAACGCCGGAAGTAACTGTCGGCTTTCATATGTTCGGCACCGAAAGCGTGCTCGGTATTCCGATGAACGCGTTTGCCAACCTGGTCGTCGGCTTCCTGATCTTCGGCGTCGCGCTGCAGTATACCGGCGGCGGCGCCTTTTTCCTCAACCTCGCCTTCGCGCTGCTAGGCAAGCACCGCGGCGGGCCGGCCAAGGTTGCAATCTTTTCATCCGGCCTGATGGGCTCGATGTCGGGCAGCGTGATCACGAACGTGCTGACCACGGGCGTCATGACTATCCCGGCGATGAAGCGTGTCGGCTTCCGCCCCGCATATGCCGGCGGCGTCGAGGCCTGCGCCTCGACCGGTGGCGTGTTGATGCCGCCGGTGATGGGTGCCACCGCATTCGTCATGGCGACCTTCCTCGAGATCCCCTATTCGGAAATCGTGATCGCGGCCGCCTTCCCGTCGGTGTTCTATTACCTGGGCCTGTTCCTGCAGATCGATGCCTATGCGGCCCGCAACGACCTCAAGGGTCTTCCGGCCAGTGAACTGCCGCCGGTCTCGAAGGTGCTCAAGGAGGGTTGGTACTTCATTGCCGTCTTCATCATGCTGATCGTCATGCTGCTCTACATGCAGCGCGAGGCACAAGCGCCTTACTATGCAACTGCCGTCCTGCTCGTCATCAACCAGTTCTCGAAGGAGCACCGCTGGAACTGGAACGGGCTGATCACGTTCATTCGCGGCGTCGGCCTGCTGTTTGCCGAGCTGATGGCAATCCTCGCTGGCGTCGGCCTGATCATCGGTGCGCTCACCCTGACCGGCAAGGTCGGCTCGATCACCTACGAACTGACCCAGTTCGCAGCCGGCAACACGCTGCTTCTGCTGTTCATGGCCGCCGTGACGAGTTTCGTGCTCGGCATCGGTATGACGATTACGGCAGCCTACCTGTTCCTCGCCGTGACCGTCGCGCCGGCGCTTACAGAGGGTGGCCTCGACAAGCTCGCCGTCCATCTCTTCCTGATGTACTGGGGCATGATCTCGTTCATCACACCGCCGGTCGCGATCGGCGCCTTTGCCGCCGCAACGGTTGCCAAGGCGGAACCGATGAAGACGGGCTTCGAGGCGATGCGCCTTGGCAGCATTATCTATTTCGTGCCATTCTTCTTTGTCCTCAATCCGGCCCTGATCGGGCGCGGCGAGTGGAGCGAGATCGCCATCGTCCTGGTCACGACGGTTGCCGGAATCGGGCTGATCTCAGCCGGGCTGCAAGGCTATCTTTACGGCGTCGGCAAGCTCGATGGCAACGGCATGGCATGGATCGGCCGCGCCCTGCTCGTCATCGGCGGCATCATACTGGCGCTACCCGGCAACGAGGTCATAGGCTACACGCATTGGCAGATCAATGCCGCTGCGGCGGTCGTCATCGCGCTGGGCGTTGTAACGAGCTGGCTTGGGCGAAGACCGCCGACGGCTGCAACCGCGTAACGTTCGTCTCACTTCGATCATCGAGGTAGAAACATGAGTATCAACATCAAACCCATGACCGGCAGCATCGGCGCCGAGATATTCGGTGCCAATGTCGCAGATCCAGGCCAGTTCAACGCGTTGCACGAAGCGTTCGTCGACCATGCTGTGATCGTCATCCGCGGCCAGTCGATCACGCCTGAAGAGCAAATCGCCTTTGCGCGCCGGTTCGGCGAAATCAACATCAACCGCTTCTTTGCCCAGGTCGACGGCCATCCCGAGATCGCCAAGGTGCTCAAGGAACCGGAGCAGAAGACCAATATTGGCGGGCGCTGGCACACCGATCATTCGTATGACCAGGCCCCTGCCATGTGTTCGATGCTGCATGCCATCGAAACGCCGGAGGCTGGCGGCGATACCGTGTTCGCCTCGATGTATGCGGCCTTCGACGCGCTGTCCGACGGCCTCAAGGATACGCTGCGCGGCATGCAGGCCTGGCATTCCTCGCGCCATGTTTTCGGGGCTGCCCGAGAGAATGCTGAGACCCGCAAGGACGGGCGCATCGGAAACCAAACGCTCGCGACGCAGGATTCGCTCCACCCCTGCGTCATCCGTCACCCGCTATCTGATCGTGAAGCGCTCTACGTCAACCCCGAGTTCACAACCCATTTCGACGGCTGGTCGGCGGCCGAGAGCAAGGCGCTGATCGATTTTCTCGCCCACCACGCGACCCAACCGGAATTCACCTGCCGCGTGCGCTGGCGGCCGGGCGACATCACAATCTGGGATAACCGCGCCACCTGGCACCGCGCGGTCAACGACTACCACGGCCAGCGCCGGCTGATGCACCGGATCACCATCGAAGGCGTCGAACTGGCCGGCGCAAAACTGGCAGCTTGATACAAGCGAGTCGACATGCAGCCATTCCCCAAATTCGGTCTGAACCGGTTCAACTATACGTCACCCAAAGCCTTCGCCGCCGATGCACGACGGGCCGAAGAGCTTGGCTGGGATTACGCCTTCATTCCTTCATCGCCACTGCTACTGAGAGACCCTTACGTCAATCTCGCCTTTGCAGCGCTCGAGACCGAGCGGATCGGCCTCGGCCCCCTGCTCGAAAACCCGGTCGTGCGGCACCCGTCCGTGATGGCCTCGTCGATCGCCACGATCGAGGAACTGGCACCGGGCCGAACACTATTGGCCTACGGCGTCGGTGATACCGCCGTTCGCCTAAACGGGCTCAGACCGGCGCGAGTCCGCGAATTGGAAGACGCAACTCGGCTCACCAAGCGGCTGCTGGCCGGTGAAGCTGTCGATGTTGGCGCCGCCAAACCGGCCGAATTACGCCACCCACATGCCGTGCCGATCTGGATCGCGGCCGGCGGCCCGAAGACCTTGCATATGGCCGGCCGGGTTGCAGACGGCGTGTTCATCCGCGTCGGGCGCAACAAGGCAAACATTTTCACATCAGTCGATGCCGTGCGCAAAGGCGCCGAGGAGGCCGGCAGAAATCCCGATGGCATCAAGATCGCCATCATCCTCCACACCATCCTGACCGACGATGAAGAGCGAGCCGCCCTGATGAGCCGTTCGATGGCCGCCGGCTACTATGAATACTCCCCGATGCTGTTCGACCAGGCAGGCTTCACCTGGGACGGCCCCGATATAAAGGAACTCAAGAAGCAGGTCTGGCCAGACTTCCATCATGCCGCCGATCTCGAAGCCTCGGGCCGGCTGGTGTCATTCCTGTCCGATGAGATTGCGGACTCGTTCGCGCTTTACGGCACACCCGCGACGATCGCCGCGCAACTTCATGACGTCCTGAAACTCGGGCTCAGGATCGACCTGATCATTCCGCATCCCGTGCCGACGCCGCCGCCCGGCGGCCCTCGGCCGGACTATATCGATCGCTTTGCCGGCGAAGTCCTGCCACGGCTGCGTTCACTGGCCGGAACGGGTTAGCGGGGCATCAGGCCAGAGCTGCGATCACGTCCTGATTGTTCGCCGCGCTTAGCATGTCCTGGGTCGTGACGCGGCGCAGATCGCGCTTGTACTTCGCATCATCGTAACGCCGGCCGCGATGCAGCGTGCAGCGGTTGTCCCAGATGACGAGGTCACCGGCCTGCCACGAATGGCGATGCACGAAGCGGCGCTCGGTGGCGTGATCCAGCAGGTCGCGCAACAGCAGCCGGCCTTCCGGCACCGGCCAGCCCTCGATACTCGCGGCATGCGAGCCGATATAGAGTGACTTGCGGCCGGAGCCCGGTAGCGTCCGCACAACCGGATGGCGCACTGTCGGCAGCGATTGCCGTTCAGCTTCGGTGTATTCGGTATGGCCAAGCAGGCCACGAGAATGGAAGATCGAATGCTCGGCCATCAGGCCATCGATCATCTTGCGCATTGGTTCATCGAGTGCGTCATAGGCCGCGCGCAGGTCGGCGAATTCCGTCTCGCCGCCGCTAGGTGGCACAACATGGGCGAACAGCATCGATAATTCGCCGGCAATCGGCCGGAACGAGGCATCGGAATGCCAGAGCTGGTTGGCAAGTGAATCGAGCCGGGCGTGATCCGCCCGATCGCGGATCGCACCCTTGGAGTCGAGGTTCGATATGTCGCCGATTTCCGCATGTGCCAGCCGGCGGTCGGCGCGGTGGTTGCGGGGTGCCGCCATGCTGCCGAACAGCCGACCGAAGCCGAGCAAGCCATCGTCGTCGAACTGCTGCCCGTGGAATACCAAGACCGCATATCGATCGATCGCCTGACGAAGTTCGCCAACGGTTGCTTCGTCGAGATCCGGCGTTAAACGAATGCCGTCAATCTCGCCGATGAAGTCGCTATGCAATGGTGTGATCTTGAGCGTCATGGAACCTACCCGCTTCAAGCTACGAACGAGAAAGCGCGATGTAGCGCTGGAGATGATAGTCGGTATCGCCGAGCTGATGGTCGATCATGGTCAGCCGCTTGGCATAATGACCAAGCGCATACTCCCAGGTCATGGCGATGCCGCCGTGCATCTGGATCGTTTCTTCGGCAACAAGGCGATTGACGCGGCCGATCAGGTTCTTGGCCGCCGAAATGTTGGCTTCACGCGTATCACGGTCGGCATCGAGCGTTGAGATCGCCAGCATGACGCCAGCGCGCGCCTGTTCGATTTCGAGGCAGAGATCGACCATGCGATGCTGCAGCGCCTGGAAGGCGCCGATCGGGCGGCCGAACTGCTTGCGGGTCTTGAGATACTCGAGCGTCAGATCGCGGGCGACTTCGAGGGCACCGACCGATTCGGCTGCAAGTGCGATGATGCCGTGGGCATATGTCTTCTCGAGAATGTCATGGCCCTCACCCTTGGCGCCGATCAGGGCTTCGGGACCGACCGAGACATTCTCAAGCGTGATTTCGGCGGCCCGACCGCCATCGACATTGCCATAGCCGCGTCGCGAGATGCCACTTGCGCCCGCATCAACGAGGAAGAGCGAGATTCCGTCTATGTCCGTAACGTCACCGGAAGTCCGTGCCGAGACGACCAGCTTGTCGGCGCTATCGCCGTTGAGCACCACCGCCTTCAGGCCGTTGAGCTGCCAGTCCCCGCCCGACTTCGTCGCCGTCGTCGACACGCGAGCCATTTCATAGCGGCTGTCCGGTTCGCCGTGGGCCAGGGCAAGCAGTGTCTTGCCGGCAATCACATCCTCGAGCAGCGCCTTTTGCGCCTCACTGCCGGCAGCGGCGATGGGGCCGGCCCCGAGGATGCCTGTTGCCAGAAACGGTTCGACGACCAAACCGCGGCCCAGTGCTTCGAAGACGACGGCGATGTCTTCGCCGTTGCCGCCGAAACCGCCGACCTCGGCAGGCAGCAGCGCACCGATCAGGCCGAGGTCGGCAAGTTCGGTCCAGGTCTCGCGATTGAAACCGTCATCGCGCTTGGCGTTGGCATGGCGCACGTTGATGTCGTAACGGTCCGCGATGTATCGCCGAGCGGTGTCGGCCAGCATCTGACGTTCTTCGGATAAGTCAAAGTGCATGTGTGTTCTCTTTATTGCTTGCGGGCCGCACCGGGCGCTCATGCGCCCTGGCCCTCCGCAAGGGCGCGCCACAGCCGCGGGTCGCTTTGCTCCCGGACATGGCTCTGCGACAGTCGAGTTGGCTGGTCGGGCGGACGCTAACCAACGCGATACTGCTGCCAGCCGTCGTGGGAATGCCCCTCACCCCAACCCTCTCCCCGTGAAGTACGGGGAGAGGGAGTCCGGCCGTGCCGCTTTGCACAGCCGCAAGCAACACGACGGGCCAAGCTCCCTCTCCCCGTACTTCACGGGGAGAGGGTTGGGGTGAGGGGCAGCAGCGCATCAACAAGGCAGTGACCATCCCGTCAATCCATTGATCTCACGATCTCAAAGGCCCAGCATATGCTTCGACACAATATTGCGCTGGATCTCATTCGAGCCGCCGTAGATCGACAGCTTGCGGTTGTTGAAATAGGCCGACGCCAGCGGCATCGCACCCTCAGGCCCGATCGGCTCCTCGTTGTAGCCTTCATCGAGCGCTTCCGGTACGAACGGCATGGCGTAGGGGCCGACCGCGCGACGCAGAAGATCGGTGATCTCCTGGCGAATGACCGTGCCCTTGATTTTGAGCAGCGATGATTCCGGTCCCGGCGCTTTGTTGGCACCGGCCTCGGCAACGATACGCAGGTTGAAGAGCTCCATCGCCTTGAGGTCGATTTCCACCTGAGCCATGCGGGCCGCAAACATCGGATCTTCGGCGAGCGGCCGCCCGTTCTGCTTTTGCTCACCGGCAACGCGCTTGAGCTTGTCGAGCGCCGTCTTGGCGAAGGCGACGCCGGCAATGCCGGTGCGCTCGTAGGTCAGCAGGTATTTGGCGTAGGTCCAGCCCTTGTTTTCTTCACCGACCAGGTTTTCGACCGGCACCTTGACGTCGGTGAACCAGACCTCGTTGACCTCGTGCTCGCCGTCGAGCGTGATGATCGGGCGCACCTCGATGCCGGGCGTCGTCATGTCGATCAGCAGGAACGAAATGCCTTGCTGCGGTTTGCCTTCCGTGCTCGTGCGCACCAGGCAGAAGATCATGTTGGCGTGCTGGCCAAGCGTCGTCCAGGTCTTCTGGCCGTTGACGATATAGTGGTCGCCATCGCGCACGGCGCGGGTCTGCAGCGAGGCAAGGTCAGAGCCCGAGCCCGGTTCCGAATAGCCCTGCGCCCACCAGTCCTCGTCATTGAGGATGCGCGGCAGATAATGGTTCTTCTGCACATCGTTGGCGAACTGGATCAGCACCGGGCCCAGCATGTTGAGACCGAAGGCGATGATGCGCGGCGAGCCGGCGGCAACACACTCCTCCTCGAAGATGTGCTTTTGCACCGGCGTCCAACCGGTGCCGCCGTACTCCTTCGGCCAGTGCAGTGCGAGCCAGCCGCGTTCATTGAGACGGCTGTGCCAGAGCTGATAGTCGGCCTTGCCCAACCGCTTGCCGCCCTTGACCTTGGCGGCAAGGCTTGCCGGCAGTCGGTCCTTGAGGAAGCCTCGAACCTCATCGCGAAAGGCCCGTTCATCGGCCGTATAGCTCAGATCCATGTCGTTTCCTCATTTGTGAAATGCTTTGCCCAACATCATGATTGCCCACCGGCTGCGAGCCGGATCGCGCAAAACTACGCGACCCACTCACTGACCGGCGCACGGGCATCTTGCAGCGGCTGGGCGATGATGTCGACCAGGGCGGGACCATCGGTCCTTGCAGCTTCGCCAAGCACGGTGCGCAACTGGCGCGGGTCCTCCACCGTCCAGGTCTTGAGACCGTAAGCAGCAGCGATTGCGGCGTGGTCAGAACGCGAAAAGTCGACCGAGAAATAGTGTTCATCGAATCCTGATTTCTGGCCCGCCTTGATCCAGCCGTAGACCGAATTCGAAAACACGACAAACAGTATCGGTAAGTTGTAACGCGTGATGGTCTCGAACTCCCCGACGGAAAAGCCGAAGCTGCCGTCACCCATGACGGAAACGACCTTGGTATTGGGCCGCCCGATCTGGGCACCCATGGCGGCGGCCATCGAAAACCCGAGTGCGCCGTGCGCCCGGTTCGAGATGAAATGGCGGCCCGGCCGATTGGTTCGGTAGAAGGCTGAGAAATAAGGACATGGCGTGCCCGGATCGCAGACGATGACGGCATCGTCCGGCAGCACACCGTTGAGGTCGGCAACGACACGCTCCGGTTTGATCGGCGTGTCGTCGGAGGCTGCCAGTTCGTTAAAGGCCTGAAACTTTTCCCGCTTGGCCGCTGCCACCCGTACCGCACCGCCGAACTTGGCGGCAGGCTTGATCGCATCGATCGCATCGTTCAATCCTGCCAGCGCCAATCTGGCATCGCCGAGCACTGGAAAGGCTGTCTCGTAGCTCGCCGATATCGCCATCGGATTGGTGTCGATATGGACAATTCTCGTACCCGGCACCGGAAACCGCCAGCGTTCCGTCGTCACCGAGCCGGCGCGGCAGCCGATGAACACGATCAGATCGGCCTCCTCGACGACCTTACGCGTCGCCATGACACCACCATTGGAGCCGACGACGCCGAGGCAGTTGGGATGATTGTCGGCAAGGCTGCCCTGGCCGCTAACCGTGGTCGCGACGACCAGGTCGAGGCGTTCGGCGAGACGGGCGAGTTCGGCCTCGGCGCCGGCAATCACGACACCACCGCCGCAGATCACGACCGGGTTCTTGGCCTGGCAGATCGCATCGGCGGCTGCTTCGACGGCCGCTGCAGAGGGCGCCACCGGCCAGGCCGGAAACGATTTGAAATCGGCTTGTGCCCAGATGCCCGAACCATCGAGCGGCTGCTTCTGGACATCGAACGGGAACCCAAGATGTGCAGCACCGGGCGTGCCTGTCGTCATTGCCCGGAAGGCGCCGCGGACCATGTTGGGCAAACGTTCGGCCGTATCGATAACGCCGTTGTACTTGGTCAGCGGTCGAAAAAGATCGTCCTGACACAGTTCTGTAAGCGGGAACTTGCCCTGCGATGTCACAGCCACGTCCGTAGTGATCGCCAGGATCGGGATCGACGACTCGTTTGCCTCAACCACACCGGGCAGAATGTAGGTCGCGCCGCCACCGCTCGGTCCCTCGCACACACCGGGCTTGCCCGTAACGCGGGCATAGCCGTCAGCCATGTAGGCGGCATGGCGCTCATCCCGGGTCAGATAATGGGTCATGCCGCGGGCATCGCGATAGAGCGCGTCGTAGAACGGTAGTGAAGTGTCACCGCACAAACCAAATATGTGCTCGACGCCGTGCATCGCGAGGAGAGCCACCATGGCCTCGGCGCCGGTCATCGTGTTCTGGCTGGCATTGCTCATGACTGGTTTTCATCCATCTATTCAAGAACTTGAATGCGTATGCTCGCGGACCTCACCATTCACCAAAAATGTTGGATTTGGTGATTCAGCAGTGTCAATTGCTTGACTTAGCCGGGCGGTTCTTTCAGGGTCCGACGCACTCGTTACAGGATCGACCACGATAATAATTCGGTCCCGGGTCTAGGGAGGCAGAGGCGAAGCGTCGAGCGCTTCGCCTCTCGCTTTTTCGGGTACAGCCTGAGGCTCGCGATCAGAGGCGCAGCTTGTTCTCCATGATGCGTCGGCCGATCGCCCAGCGGTGCACTTCCGAGGGTCCATCGTAGATGCGGAATCCGCGCACTTCGCGGAAAATGCGCTCGACAGGTGTATCGCGCGTTAGTCCGCTGCCGCCGAGGATCTGCATCGAACGGTCGGCGATCCTGTAGATCGCCTCGGAGCACACCACCTTCGCAATTGAGCTTTCGGATGACGCGCGCTCGCCCTTGTCGAGGGAGGCGGCGCATTTCCAGATCACAAGCCGCGAGGTGTGCAGGTCCATGACGTTGTCGGCCAGCATGAAGCTCACGCCCTCGTGCTCGCCGAGCGCCTTGCCGAACGCCTTGCGCGTGCGGGCGTATTCGACGGCCGTGTCGTGACAGCGTTGGGCGGCACCGAGCCAGCGCATGCAGTGCGTCAGCCGGGCCGGCGCCAGGCGTACCTGGGCATAGCGGAAACCCTTGCCGACTTCACCCAGAACATCGTCACCGGAAACCTTCAGGTTCTCGATGTCGACGACACCGTGACCACCCATGAAGGCGCCGTCCATGGTGTCGAGTGTCCGGGAAATCTTGAAATTCTCGTGCGGCAATTCCTTGAGGAACATGGTGGCATCGCCCGGGCCATCCCCGGTTCGTGCCATGATGATCGTGAACGCGGCGCCGTCCGCGCCGGTAATCAGCCACTTTCGGCCGTTGATCACCCAGCCATTGCCGTCAGGCTTGGCTTCCGTCTTGAGCATACCCGGGTCGGCACCGGCGCCGGGCGGCGGCTCGGTCATCGAGAAGCACGAGCGCACGTCGCCGCGCGCAAGCGGTGCCAGATACTTTTCCTTCTGCGCCGGCGTGCCGACCGCTTCGAGCAGGTGGATATTACCTTCGTCAGGCGCGTGGCAGTGCAGCGCGATGGGTCCCAGGATCGAATAGCCGGCCGCCTCGAAAACGACGGCCTTTTCGAAGTGCGAGAGATTGCGCCCACCGTATTCTTCCGGCACGTGCACGGCGAGCAAACCAGCGGCCTTGGCCTTGGCGTTGAGGTCGCGCCGCAAATCATCGCCCGGCCCATGCTCGAGCCAGCGCGGATCGGCTTCGAAGGGAATGACCTCGGCGCGCACGAAGTCGTCGACCTCGGCCTTCAGTTTGGCCAGCTTATCCGGCAACTCGAAATCCATGGGTCAGTCCTCTCGTCGTTTGTCATCAGCAGCGAAATTCTTGAGCCGCTGACGCTAGGAATTGTTGGCGGCGTGCGCCAGTTTGCGCGCGAATGAGACGCACAAGCGGAGAGCACGCTCAATGATTATCATCAAGCCACAGGATCTCGCCAATTTCGTCCGGGATATCTTTGCCAAGGCGGGCTGCTCGAGCGAGGAGGCAACCCAGCTCGGCCATTCCCTGGTCGGCGCCAATCTATCAGGCCATGACAGCCACGGCGTTGTGCGTGTGCCGCGATACCTGCAATGGCTCGCGAGCGGCGATTTCGTCGCCGACCAGACACTGAAGTTCGTGATCGATACATCGTCGATGTGCGTCGTCGACGGCCAGTACGGCTTCGGCCAGACGATGGCCAAGCAGGCAACGGCACTCGGCATCGAGCGGGCCAAGGCGCATGGCCTTGCCCTGATCGCGCTGCGCAACAGCGGCCACGTCGGTCGGGTCGGCGAATGGGCCGAGATGGCGGCCGATGCCGGCCTGGTCTCGACGCACCACGTCAACGCGCCGGCATCCCTGCTGGTCGCCCCATATGGTGCCATCGACCGGCGGTTCTCGACCGCACCTTATGCCTGCGGCGTGCCACGCGCGAACGGGGAGCACCTGATCCTCGACTTCGCGACCTCCGTCGTCGCCGAGGGCAAGGTGCTGGTCGCGAGCCAGGGCGGCAAGGTGTTGCCCGAGCACTCCCTGGTCAGCGAGGACGGAACGATCGGCGGCGATCCGCATTACCTCTACGGGCCTTACGAAGACTCCGGTCCGCGTGATTATCGCCAGGGCAAGGGCGCGATCCGCGCAATGGGCGACCACAAGGGTTCCGGCCTTGCCTTCATGGTCGAGATCCTAGGCGGATCGCTGACCGGTACCGGCGCACCGCTCGAAGGCCGGAGATGGGCGAACGGCATGCTCTCGGTCTATATCGACCCTGAGCGCATCGATCCCGAAGGCTTCTTCCCCGAGGACGTCGAGCGCTATCTTGCGTTCTACAAGGCAGCCAAACCGATCGAGGCCGGCGGCGATGTCCTGGCACCGGGTGATAAAGAGAGACAGACGCGCCACCACCGTGAAGCCAACGGCATCGAGATCCCCGACCAGACCTGGGCCGCCATCACAGCGGCGGCGGCCGGCATCGGCGTCAATGCCGTTCCCGACGTCACAACGGTCTGAACAGACAGAGAGATTCCACCCGTTCCAGGAGACAACGATGCCCGCACAGGACCTGTTCGACAAACTCACGAAGTTTGACACGCCGACGATCTGCAATGCCCTCGAAGTCATCGATTCGTCGGCACGGCTGACAGGCTTCACAAGTAAGCCGCTAGTCAATCCGTTCCCCGGCAACGGCCCCTTCATCGGCTTTGCCCGCACGGCGACCATCCGTTCGACGCATGCCAACGAACTGACCGGCGATGCCGCACGCCAACAGCGCCTCGATTACTACGAATACATCGCCAAGGGCGGGCCAACGCCATCCATCGCCGTGCTGCAGGACCTCGACGGTGCTGATATCGGCTTCGGCTGTTTCTGGGGTGAGGTGCAATCGAACGTGCACAAGGGCCTCGGCTGCTGCGGCGTTGTCACCGATGGTGCCATTCGTGACATCCCGGACTGGGCGGATGGGTTCAATGCGCTGGCCGGCTCGATCATGCCCAGCCATGCACACGTCCACCTCGCAGGTTTCGGACAAACCGTCCGTGTTGCCGGCATGGTCGTCAATTCGGGCGACATCATCCATGCCGATCAGCACGGCGCCGTTGTGATCCCGCATGACCAGATCGACAAGCTGCCCGCTGCCTGCGACCTGCTCGCGCGCAAGGAAGCCGTCATTCTCGACGTTGCCAAGGCACCGGGCTTCACGTTCGAGAAGTTGCGCGATGCCATGGCAAAACAGGACGAGATCCACTGAGACAACCGGCCGGCGCTCGAGACCAACCGGTCCGGTTATTTTACGAGAGAAGCCTCGCGCTCTATGATCGGAGACGGAACTCCCCTCGTGCCGCCTGTCCGGAAAGGCTTCGCTATATGACCGAACCGCGCCATCATTTCCTCTATTTCGCCGATCCGATGTGTTCGTGGTGTTACGGCTTTTCACCCGTAATGCAGTCACTCGCCGAAACCTTCGAGGGACGCGTCGGTTTGCGCGTCGTCACGGGCGGGCTCAGAGCCGGCAATACGCAGGCGATGCGCGAGAAGGACCGCGAATACATCCGCGGTGCCTGGCGCCGGGTGCATGAGGCCTCGGGCCAGCCGTTCGACTTTTCGTTCTTCGATCGCGAACATTTCGTCTACGACACGGAACCCGCCTGCCGGGCCGTCGTCGCCATGCGCCGGTCTGCGCCTGGAAAGGCACTGTCGTTCCTCGGAGCGATCAGCAGCGCCTTTTACGGTGCCAATCGCGACGTGACGGACGTTGCCACGCTGGCCGAAATTGCCGCCGAAGCCGGTGAAGACCGTGACGGGTTCCTCGCCCTCCTGGGTGACGGCGAAGTGCGCAACGAGACGTTCCGTGATTTTCTGTTCGCCCAGCAGTCGGGCGTACACGGTTTTCCTTGCCTGCTGATCGGCAATGAGACGGATGGCTACGGTCTGATCACTAACGGCTTCCGCCCGATCGACGGGATGGTCGATGGCATAGCGGCCTGGCTCGACAAGGCCGAAGCCGCCTGAAGCCTGTCGCTGATCATGACCGGCACCCGGATCGGCAGTGCGAACATCACACGACACCCGCAGTTCCAAGCCGATCCAGCTCGCTCTGGCCGAGCCCGAGTTCTGAATAGATTTCGAAATTATGCTGCCCAAGTTCAGGCGCCGCCGTACGCAGGGCTGCAGGTGTCCCCGACATGCGCGGAATGACGTTGTGCATCGGCAGGCGCCCCAATGCGTCGTCCGGAACATCCACGATAATCGCCCGGTCATTGATGTAGGGATGGTCTATCAGTTGCGCGATGTCAGCAACCGGCCCGACCGTCACATCTGCCTTCTCGAAGATTTCGAGCAGCTCCGCCTGTGTCCGGCTGGCCATGAAATTGGCAACGATCGGGTCGAGTTCGTCGTTGTTGGCGACCCGGTCGGTATTTGTCTTGTACTTCGGATCGTCAATCAGTTCGGGCATGCCGATGGTCTTGAACAGCCGTTCGGCCATGGCCTGCATCGAAGCCGACAACGCAACGTACTTGCCGTCCTTTGTGCGGTAGGCGTTACGCGGTGCGGTCTGGTTGGAGCGCGACCCGGTGCGCTCCGGCACCTTGCCCGTCAGCCGGTATTGTGCGGCGATCGGACCGAGTATCGAATAGATTGGATCGAACAGAGGTAGGTCGATCACCTGGCCCTTGCCCTGAGCCATTTCGATATGGCGTATCGCGGCCAGCACCGCGAAGGAGCCGTAGAGACCGGCAATCATGTCGGCCAGGGCAAGCGGGGGGAGCACGGGCGGACGATCGCCAAAGCCGTTCATTGCCGCGAAGCCGGACATCGCCTCTACCAGGCTGCCGAAGCCAGGCTTGTGCGCATAAAGCCCCGTCTGCCCCCAGCCGGAAACACGCACGATGACCAGCCTGGGATTTCGCTGTAGCAATACATCCGGTCCGATGCCCCAGCGCTCGAGCGTACCGGGCTTGAAGTTTTCGACAAGCACGTTCATGCGCTCGGCAAGCTGCAGCAGGAGCTGCTTGCCTTCACTTTGCCGGAGGTCGAGCGTGATGCTCTTCTTGTTGCGGCAATAGACCTTCCAATGAACGCTGACGCCCTTCGTTCGCCAGTTCCTCAGATCATCCCCGACACCCGGCCGCTCGACCTTGACGACCTCTGCACCGTGATCGGCAAGCAGGTGCGTGACGACGTTGCCCGAGACCAGCCGCGACAGATCCAGAACACGAATGCCTTCCAGCGACGACCGCGCATCAGGCTGAAATTCAACTTCTACGGTCAAGAATTGTGCCTCCGATTGGGAGCTTTCCTGGCCTTACGATAGCATAGTGGAGGCATTCATGCCGTTGATCCTGTCCCTCACAATTCAGTTGACGCGGGATAGGACATCCTCGGCCTCTGCCGCGTGCAAAGAGCGCGACATAGACGTCATCAGGATCGCTCCGAGGACAAGTGCGCCAGCCAATATCTGCGTGCCGCGTACGGGCTCGGCGAAGGCCAGCCAGCCGATCACAAGCATGGTCGGGAGTTCGAGGCCACCGAGCATAGCGGACTTGGCAGCCCCGATCCGTGGCGAATGAACCACATAGAGAAGCTGCGGCACCAGAGCGGTCAGCAGGCAGATCCCACCGACAAGCGCCCACTGCGCCAAGCCAATTGGCAGAAGCGTCTCGGCTGGAAGCGCACAGATGATGGGAGCAAGGCCGACAACGGCGCCGATGCCAAGCCCGCTGACGCGGGCCAGTGGCGGTATGCCGTCGAGTTTGGTCGCCAGAACGTTGACGGCAAAGCCGAAAGTCAGCGGGGCCGCGCAGGCCCAGAGCAACCCGCTCGCGGTGATGTCCGTGGAACTAACCGGCACAGTCACAAGTAGTGCGGCGACGATGATCATGACGGCGCCAACCACGGCTGCGCGGGTCGGCCGCTCGGCAAATGCTAGCCAGGCAATCAGCAGCGTGAACAGCGGATAGCTCATATAGAGGATGGCCACCGTAGAGACGGGCATCAGTTCGATCGCGCACACATATCCGGTCCAGCCGACGCCCATCGCAGCTCCTGCCGCCATGGCCCAGAACGTTGCCCTTCTGCGACGCCGCCCAAGTTGCAGAACCGGAATGAGAACGACACCGACCAGCAGGTAGCGATAAAAGGCAATCGCGACCGGCAACATGCCGGAATCGGTCAGGGACTTTGCAAAATAGGGCACGCTGCCAAAACCGACCGCAGCCGCCGCCACTGCGAGCGTCGGGGCGAGACCTCCGGGAAACGGATTTCTGGTGGACTTGGACACGCCTCAATCGCACCTTTCACCCCCCGAGACGGGGCGTCCCGAACCACTATGCGTCAGCCGCTTTCCAATCGCCCGCCCTGTTCCACCAGCGGTGCGGATTATCTTTGTCGTCCAGCCCTTTGCACTGGCTGCGCAACACCTCCGTCACCGTGATCACAGGCTCGTAGTAGCTGTGTACCTCGTAGATCGCCTCGACAACTGCACGGAGCTGCTGTTCATCGCGCGGGATGAAGAAACGCATTTCATCGACACTTGGTCGTTTCCGGGTCTCTTCCTCGGCACCGGTCGGCGTTCCTTCGCGCGGGCGGTAATATTCGGTCCCACCGGATGCGCGATAGCCGTTGCGATCCGTATTGCCCTGTGCCAGCGGAGCAACCTCCGTCACGGCCTGGAAGATGCGGTCGACATCCTCGACCGGGGCTTGAAACATGATCAGCCACATCGGCTGCATTTCGATCGGCCGGGTATCGAAGCCCGACGCCAGAATACTTGCTTGTGACATTGCTATCTCCTTGTCGTGCTCCGTCGCCCTATTCGATACGCTTCGGCAAGCCACGCCCGTTATTCCACCACCGGTTCGGGTTGTCGCTCGTCGGATCGTAGTTGGCCCGGCTCGCCCAGTCCTCGCGGATGAAGATCACCGGCTCTTCGTAATGATGGACATCGAGGATCGCATCCATGACCTTCTCGAGCACGGCCCGATCCCGCTCGATCGAAATCTTCAATTCGACCATGGGATAGGTTTCGGTCGCCCCTGCCGTGAACCCTGCAACGTGCGTTGTCGTCGTCGAATCCGTCTTAGGCTGCGCCGTCTCGCGGCCTAAGGCCGAGATGCTCGCGTTACGTTCGTAGCGCCCGAACGAAAGGGAGTGCACCTGCAAGACGGTATCGAGGATGCGGTCGACATCTTCGGGCAGTGTCTGGATTTCCAGGGTCCAAACCGGCACGACGCTGCCCGACCTTGCCTGGTAGTGCGAAAGGTCATCCATGCCACGCCCCATCAACCGACCGAATCCCCGTGCAGCTTGGCGGCGTCCGGCCGGTTCCAGTAGCGGTTGGGATTGTCCTTGTCATCGAGCAGCTTCGAGCGGCTGCCCCAGACCTCCTCAACGCGGATGGTCGGTTCCTCGTTGACATGGACCGCGAAAATCACGTCGAAGGCCTTGGCGAGCAAGTCGCGGTCGGGCGGGATCGAGAACACGATCTGCTGCGCGGGTGTTTGCTGGATCGTGCCTTCGGCACCGGCGTGCGAGCCTTCGAGCGCCCGGAAACGCTGATAACCGTTCTCGCGCACGAACATGCAGTTGTCGTATGGCCCCTGCACGAGGGGCAGTTCCTTGCCGAGAGCGTCGAGCACCGGCGGCACGCCGCCTGTTGGCGTATCGATGGTCACCACCCACTCGCGTTCGAGCGTCGCCGGGGTCATGTCGAAATCGTCGAGTTCGTGCTTAGCCATGCTCGCAAGCTCCTTTACAGGCATTTGATTTTAGTATGTTAGTTGTCTTGAATACCGGCCAGAAGAGCTGGTTTTAAACTCAGGTTTTTAATTTCCAAATGTCTCGTCTCCCTGAACGATTGCCCCCATTGGCCGCCCTCGTACCCTTCGAGGCCGCGTATCGGCTGGGCAGTTTCACACGCGCTGCAGATGAGCTGGCACTGTCCCAGGCCAGCGTCAGCCGCCGCATCCGCGAGTTGGAAGGAGACCTCGGCGTCTCGCTGTTCGAGCGCCGGCGCTACGATGTGATCCCGACAGCCGAAGGTGAGGCGCTGGCAGCGAGCGTCCGTGATGCACTCGACGAACTCGCCCGGGTTGCCACCCGCTTGCGCGCCCAGGCACAGGGCAGCGAAAGCCTGACCATCTATTCCGACATGAGCCTCGGCAACGCACTCGTCGTGCCCTGTGTCGGCGACATGCAGAGGCTCTATCCTGATCTCAAACTGCGCATCCTTTCCTCATCCGAGCCAATCGAAAGCATCGGCGAAGAGTTCCATATCGGCCTTCAGTACGGCCGCTGGGCCGACGACAGGTTCGAGATTGAACCGCTCGCCGATGATGTGATCTTTCCCGTTTGCTCGCCGGAACTTGCAGCTCAGCTCCCGAAGCAGGCAAACGCCGTGGACATCGCTGCAATGCCGCTGCTCCACCTTGCCGATGAGCGGCGCAAATGGCCGGACTGGCGCAATTTCCTCGCCTTCTTCCGCCTCAAAGAGCCACGACCGATCGAGGGACTGACCTTCAGCTCCTACCAAATCTGCCTCGACGTCGCCGAGCGCGGCGAGGGCATCGCGCTTGGCTGGGGCTTTGCGGTCAAGGAGCGTTTAGCGAGCGGCAACCTCGTGCGCATCGCTGGCCTCGAAATGCCCCTACCGGGCATGGTCAATATCTATCGGCGCAAGGGGGAAGCGCTCAGCGAGACGGCAAAGCGGTTCACGTGGCTATTGCAGGCGCGGGTTGCGGGGCGGGGGAAATGAGATGGCCGGTTACGAAAGGTTGCAGCGGCTTTGGAAGCGGACCTGATTTGCTCGGCCAGAGGCTTTTGGCATGGGGCCAGTTTCTGCCGCAAGCAGGTGCAGCAGCATACTCCGAGCACGTCATCAAGGCTCGTCGCCGAAAACGGACGCGCCTAACATGCGGGCGTTGTATCGCTCCAACAGCGAGCGGTTCCAAATTCGGACCTATTGCTGCAACAGTACCGAATAGGAGTCCGGCACCGTCAATCTTCATGTCTCACAGCAGCCCCTGGCAACGAACGACATTGCCTTGGTAGTGTGACCGGCAGGCCCGCTGCTTTTGCGGATCGCCTTGCGCCTGCGATGAGCACCCTTGCAGCACGCGAATGCTGAACGCGGCACACTTCTGGTATTGCCGCTGCCGCGCAGCCTGACCACGTTGATTCGGCCTGCCCGAGGTCGGATCGATAACCGGTGTCGTGCGGGCAGTCGATTTTGGTGTCGTCACCTGTGGGCGGGCAGTGCCGGTCACGGGGCGCGGTCGCGCCGTTGCCACCGTCTTCGGCATGTTCACGTTCGGACGAGCGATGGCTGGACGAATGGTTGTCGCCGGCCTGCGCTTGCCGACTGCAATCACGCTTGGCCGCTTGGTTGCCGGTCTCACGACACGACGCGGCTGCTGTTTTATACGTGCGGCCGCCTTCGGCATTGTCGTGGCCTTTCCGAATTGGCCGGACCACTCGGCGGCGATTGCCACCCGCCTTGCGCGTCGTTGCAGCTCGGAATTTGACCCGATTGTGACGCTTTCTGTTGACCGTGACCCGGCGCTTCGATGGCGTCCGTGAGACGGTTTGCTTTGATTGCCCCTTCTGCCCGTATCCCGCAGCGCTGGCATCGTTCGTGCCCGGCACCAAAAACGGCACGGCAGCCACGGCCAGTGCCGATAGCATGAAAACGGGGATCTTCTTTTTACGTTGGGTAGTCATCGTTTCATTCCTTTTGGCTTGTTCAGCGCAGTGGTTCGGGGGTGGCCGAGGCGTTCCGTCCTCGGCCGATTGGGGCGCCTCCAAGGAGACCTTGTTGCAGCCAGGCCGGCTGCAGCAAGAACTGCCGCGTAACGCGGGTTATGCTTTGGTGATGATCACCTCAACGTAGGCGGCAGGCACACGCATCGAGCCGTCTGTGGCGGTGTTCATCCCGGCGACGGTTGCGTGGAGATCCGCATCAAGTGCTTTCTGAGCAGTCGAATCGAGGGCGAGAAAAGCCTTATGGACAGGCCCGTAGAATGTACGGAAGAACTCCACAAAGTGGGTCGGCGAGCGATAGCGAAACACGAAGTCGCGCGGCGTTATCGCGATGGACCGGGCCGCATGCGCGAAATTCTCGTTCAGCCAATCCTCGGTGCCCCAACGTGCTGGTGACGAAACCCCTGCCGGCGGCGGCACCTGGCGGCCAAGCGTCTTGAACAGCTGTCCGATGAACCCTTCCGGCGTCCAGTTGGCCAAGCCGATCTTACCGCCCGGGCGGCAAACTCGGATGAGTTCGCTTGCAGCCTTCTCCTGGTCAGGCGTGAACATGACTCCGAACGTGGAGACGACCGCGTCGAAGGAGGCATCGCCGAACGGCAGGTTTTCCGCATCTGCGACCTGAAAGTCGACATCCAGCGCTTCGGCTTCGGCACGCGCCCTGCCCTTGTCGAGCAGCGAGCCGACATAGTCCGTCGATGTTACATGTGCCCAGCGCCGCGCAAAAGCGAGCGTGGCATTGCCATTGCCGGCGGCAACGTCAAGCACCCGGGCGTCGGGCTCCATATTCACGGTTTCGGCAAGATTTTCGCCGACGATTTGCAGCGTCGTGCCGATCTTGGCGTAGTCGCCGGATGACCAGGCTGCGTTCTGCTTGGCCTTGATGGCAGTAAAATCCGGGGTGTCGATCAACAACTCTTGGGCGTTCATTGTTCTGGTCCTCTTCGATTGCTTTGGCGCCGGGCTCTGTTGTCCGGCCTGCTCAGCGGTTGTGCCAAATGGGCCGAACCGTTGCTTGAAGAGGGCTGGGTGATCAGATGGTTTTTACTAGGTAATATTGCGGTGATTGCCAGACGCGGTGATTGCGAGACAAGCTGCGCGAATTGTGGATTTCGACCCGAATTTGATCTAGCGTTCGCCGCTGGAAGGAGCATCGCCGATGGAGACCAAGCCGCCGGCAGGTGTCACGCCTGACAAGGAACAAGACGCCGGCAACAAATCATCTGTCATCTGTTTCGGCGATTTCGAACTGGACGTTTCGTCGTTCGAACTGCGGCAAGGCGGACGATCGCTTCATGTCGAGCCGCTGGTCTTCGATCTGATCCATGTATTGGCGAGGAACGCAGGGCGTATCCTCACTAGAGATGAACTGATCGACCAGGTGTGGGGCGGTCGTATTGTATCGGATGCAACCGTCTCGGCGTGCATCAAATCTGCACGCAAGGCACTAGGCGATACCGGCAGTGCGCAACAACTCATTCGAACGGTTCGCGGGCGCGGCTTCCAGTTCATTGGGCAAGTGGGCCCCGAGGACGATGCGACGACGAAAGCTCCTCACCAACCTGGGGGCGTCACTGACCAACTTGTCGTCGACTCGTCAGCCGCTGCTGACGGTGAACCACAAGCCCGCCCACCTGGTTCTTCAGGCACTCAGCCGTCTATTGCCGTTTTGCCGCTGCACGTTCTGACACCGGATTCGGCGTACGCCGCGCTCGGCGACGCGGTTTCGCAGGAAGTCATTCTGGAGTTGTCGCGGCTGCATTGGCTATTTGTCACCGCACGAGGCTCTTCATTCCAATTTCGTGGTCCGTCCGGCAACTTGCAGGACATCGCCGACGTTCTGGGCGTGCGTTATCTGATGACTGGAACAATCGCCTTTGTCGAACGCTCCTGCGTCGTGGCATTGGAGCTGTCGCAGGCCGCCGATGGGCAGATTCTCTGGACCGAGCGATTCCGACTTGATCTGGAGGACCTGCTTCAGTTGAAAATTGAAATTGCAGGCCAGGTCGTACGTGCGGTCGAAACCAGGATACAGGCAACCGAAGCCATCCGCGCGACCCGGCTTTCAACCGAAAGCCTCGATGCCTGGTCAGCCTACCATCGCGGTCTCTGGCACATGTTCCGCTTCAATCAGAAGGACAACGAGGCCGCTCACCAGTTTTTCAGTCGCGCCATCGCCTTGGACCCGGCCTTTGCGCGTGCACACGCCGGACTATCCTTTACACATTTCCAGAATGCTTTCTTGGGCTACTCGGTTGACCGGTCTGGCAATCAGGCCCTTGCTGCAAGATCAGCTGACAAAGGCGTGGAACTCGACCCACTGGACCCGTTCGCACTTCTGACCAAGGGGCGTGCTGAATGGCTCGCCGGCAAGCCCGAAGATGCTCTGCCCTGGCTCGAGCGCAGCATTGCACTCAGCCCGAACTACGCGTTCGCGATCTATAACAGCGGCGTTCTCAATGTACTGCTCGGCAATAGCGTGCAAAGCCGCGAGCAGGCTGCCAAGGCCATTGAACTCAGCCCGATCGATCCGTTGAGTTATGCGATGCTGGCAACACGTGCGATGTCGTGCCTGCTCGAAGACGATTATGCATCAGCCGCGACCTGGGCCGAACAGGCGACGCGGGCGCCGAACGCACATGTACACATATCAGTGATTGGTGCGATCTGCCATGACTTAAACGGGGACCCTTCGACGGCGAAGAAATGCATCGACCGTGCGCGTCGCATGAAGAGCGACCTCAACCGCATGGACTTCTTCGCGGCTTTTCCATTCAATGAAGTGCTCATGGAGAAGGCGGAGGGGGCGCTTGATAGGCTTGGATTGTGATTCAACAGCAGTTTGATGCACCCGACGGACAAATGGGTTTGCCGAAATTGCACTCGCTCAGGTCTGCTTCCAGCTGGGCGTAGCTTTGCTGCGATGCGAAATCGGAATTTCCGCGATAGCGCTTTGGGATCAACCAGAGAAAAACTCACCATCAACACAACACGGCAGAACATCCACGGCAAGCCGACACACACACCCGCTCGACACCCCGTGACAACGCCCTCACAACACCCGAACGATCATGATCGTCGCGTTATCCTGGTGCAGTGCCTGCTGGTTTTCAATGGTCCGGATCAGGGCTTCGGCAATGGCAGCGGCGCCATCGCCTGCATAGGCCGTGACCACGCGGGCGATCTCGTCTTCTTCGAGGGTGTGGATACCGTCACTGGCAAGCACGATGATATCGCCGGCACCGAGCGGCAGCGGCCGGCGTGACACGTCGATCAGTTCGAGTTCATCGCCGGTCAGCGCCGAACGTAGCATATGACGGCGCGGATCGTTGCGCGCGGCCGCCTCCGTGATAATGCCTTCGGCTGCCATCTGGTCGAGCGCCGGCGCCAGCGAATGGTCCTCGTTGAGAAGCGCGACATCGCCATTTCGATAGAGATAGAGGGGACTGTCGCCGACACTGACCCATTCGAGTTCACGGTTGGCAAGCGCAATGCCGACCAGCGTCGTGCCCATGCCGGCAAGCGCCGGCTCGGCAGCCGCGCACACGGCAATGTCCTCGTTGGCACCGTGTAGCGCGGCGACAAGGTCGCGTACGGTAGATGTCTGCGCGACCGTGATCGTCGTCACGTCATCATCGTGGGTCGATTGGCCAACAGCGCCTGGATCATTGTCGTCGCCGACATCGTCATCATCGCGCTCGGGAAGTCCGATGGTCCGGTCAAGTTCGACCAGGCCGGCGATGCCTGCAAGGAACGTCCGGCACGCCGTCTGGCTGGCGAGCGCGCCGCCGGCGTGGCCGCCCATACCGTCGGCCAGCACGGCGCTCAGCATATCGCCATCGCGTGGCGGCAGATCGAGATCGCAATCGAACGTTGCCGCGCCCGGCCAGAACGCAGCGGCATCCTCCTGATAGTTGCGATCGCCGCGCGTTGCCCGCACGGCCCACTCGAATGCTGTCATGTGCCTGTTTGTCGACCGCCGCGACGGCCATGTCAAACCGGTAATGCGGGAATCAGGGCTAGCTTTTCAATCCGGCAAGTTCGGCCCAGTCGAAATCCGGGCCACAGAAGGGCACGAATACGAGCTGCGTGCGGCCCATCATGATCACGTCCATCGCCTGCAGTTCGACCGCTGCCGTTGGGCGCTTGTCGTTGACGGAAACCACATTCGTCTTGGCCAGATTGGGCACCAGCAGGAAGTTTCGGTCGGTTGAATCATAACGGATGTAGGCCTGCTCCTCGCCCGAAATCGCATCATCACCGAAGTCGATCGGCACCCGGTTGGCCGGCGAACGCCCGACCGTGTTGTTGCCCTCGAAGATCGCCCGACAGGCGCCGATCCCCGGCCCGCCGACGACTACCAACCAGCCGACCACCGGGTCCTGGCGAAACTCGCCGCGCTCGACCGGCTGGCGGCCACGCACCAGGCGCGTGCGCGGATTTACGGGCTCAACCTCTGGGGCATGCTTAATCGTGACAGTCGCTTGGGTAGCGGGAGCTTCGGCCTGTCGCACGACCTCGGTCGTCGGCTGCGGCGTCTGCCCGGCGGGTTTGTCGTCCGACACGACCGGCGGAATGTTGGGTGTGCCGCCGCGGGCCTCGCGGGCGGCTTCGGCAGCGCTTGGCAGCGGCGGTGGCACCGGACCGGCGGCCGAACTGCCATCGGTGGTCGGCTCGTTCTGCGGTATCGTGGTCATTGTCTGCCCTCCGTTGTGCGTTGCGTGTCGTTCAAACTCATGCCCTTCCAGCCTCGCGGCCGGTCGCAGATTGTGTCCCGGTTGCAATTGAAAATCGCATCCGCCTGGCGCCAAACTCCAAAACCTCACCGCCGCGCAGGCGCTGGCGTTGCACAGGCCGGCCGTTGATCACCAGACCCCGCCCGGCCGGATCACCGATGTATGAAATGATGTACTCCGCCTCGGGCGTTCTCTCGAGTACCGCGTGATAGCGTGCAACGTTCGGATCGCCAAGACAGACGTCGTTGTCGCGTTCACGGCCGATGCGCACGAGCGATTGGCGAAGCGGAAAGCTGTGTTCGGACCGGTCGGCATGTTCGAGCCAGGCTGACTGGCGCCAGGCGCTTGGTGGCAGCGTTGGCGTTGGCAACTCGGGCCTACCTGTCGCTCTGCCCGCCACCCCGAGCAGCTGGCGCACGATAACGCCCAAAGTCGCAACCAGCGGCAAGGCCAATGCGAAGCCCACTCCCAGCACCAGAGCGGGTGATTCGGCATAGCTATTCAGCACCCAGTCGCGCAACCAAGTGCCGTTTTCAACGAGCACCGCACGCCAAGCCGATAGATCCGGGGCGCCAATTATGTAAAGGAAATCAGCAATTAGCATATGCTCACAGCCCCACCGGCACCGTTCCTCTTCATTAGGCTACGCCATTGCCACAATCTTTCGGCATCAATTGGGCACCATCGCCTGAGAGCAAAAGTCTGTTGGCAATCGAGCCGACATCGGGGGCAGCGTGGTTAGGCAGTTGAACAGCACCGTCACCGGATCGGACCGGCACCGCACCGTACCGATTTGCAGGCCTCGGTCCCGGCTGCATGATTGCCGGCACGCCCGGACGCTGAAGGGAATCCGATGAGCCACGTGCAAGCTCTGCCAGAAGGCACGGAACTGGTGTCCGACTTTCGCATCGAGCGCGTGCTTGGTGCGGGCGGCTTCGGCATCACCTATCTGGCTCGCGAAATCGCGCTCGACCGGTACGTCACGATCAAGGAATACTTCCCCGGCGACTTTGCCGCGCGCGGCGGCAATGCGAACGCGATCCCGCGGTCGGCGGAATGTGCGCCCGACTACCAGTGGGGTCTCGACCGCTTCATTGAGGAAGCCCAGACGCTCGCCAAATTCGATCACCCAAACATCGTCCGCGTTTACCGCTATTTCCGAGCCAACGACACCGGCTACATGGTGCTCCATTTCGAAGAGGGCCAGAGCCTAAAATCCTGGCTGCAGTCACTCGGCCGGGCGCCGCGCCAGGCTGAAATGGATGAGTTGATCGCGCCGCTGCTCGAAGCATTAGACGTCATTCACGCAGCTGATTTCCTGCATCGCGATATCGCGCCCGACAACATCATGGTGCGCAGCGACGGCTCGCCGGTACTGATCGATTTCGGCTCGGCGCGCGGTGAGATCGCTCAGCACTCGCGAACGGTGAGTGCGCTGGTCAAACCGGGCTACAGCCCTTACGAGCAATACGGCGCGATTGGCCGCCAGCAGGGCCCCTGGACGGACATTTATGCGCTTTCTGCCACGCTCTATCACGCGATCACCGGCAAGCGTCCGCCCGATGCGCCCTCACGCATCGTCAATGATGAATTCATCCCCGCCCGGGAGGCGGCGCTCAGTGCCTACCGGCCATCCTTCCTGCAGGCAGTCGATCGCGGCCTCGAACTCGACATTGACAAGCGGCCGCAGGCCATTGCCGGCTGGCGTGGCGAACTGCTCGGCGCCGGGGAAACCGCAACAGTTCACTCCGGCGACCGGCCTGCGGCTCCGACGCTCGCCCTGACCGAAAGGCTTTCCACCGAGGAGTTGCCGGGCGCAGCGGCAACGACCGAAGCGCCGGACATGCCGGCATATGCATCGCCGCCATTCGTGCCGCCGCCACCGGATCAACCGGGGCGGCGCGGCCGCATCGTCGATTTCCTCGACGGCGTTCGCCGTTCACCGCGCGATGGCGCACCAACACAGCCCAGCGGTGATCAGGCACCCGAAGCTACCGACAATCCGGGCGCAGACCCGGGCCGGACGGACGAGCCGGTGCCGCAGACGCTTGATACGGTAACCTCCGAGCCCGAACCATCGGCAAAGCGTGGCCGGTACTTCCTGCGCGGCGCCTGGGTCCGTCCGGAACCGGAGACCAGCGATACGATCGCCGCACACGACCGGCCGGTCGAGATAAACAGCACACCGGTTGGAGCCCGCACCCCGGAGCCGAGGCGCCTCGCAGTGATCAAGCGCCGGCCGCCAAGGCCGCGTCCGCTGCGCGAGGGACCTCGCTGGCGCTGGCGGCCGCTGATCATGAAGCTCGCCATCGGGGTCTGTGTCGCGATGGCCGCCGTGCAGCTGCAGAATACCCTGCCGCAGTATATGTTGCGCAGCAACGGTACGGTGGCGAGCGGGCCGATCACCGGCAGCATTGCGATATCGAGCAACGGTACCTCCGCGGCCAGGGTCATGCCCCCGCCGCCGGCCCAAAGAAAGCTCGCCAGTCTGGCGGCCACACCCTCCGCCGCCAAACCGGCCGCTGCCGCCTCTCTGCTGCTCAAGACCTTCGAAAGCCATCCAGGCGGCGTGACGGCCCTGCAGTTCGCAGATCAGGGCCGCAAGCTCGCAACAATCGGCAGCGATGCGACGCTCAAGCTCTGGGATGGTGACTCTTACGAGTTGATCCGCACGCTTGAGCTTGAACACGGGCCCGCTACAGCACTGGCAGTCGACGGCAACCGCGCGCTGACCGGCCATGAAAGCGGACACATCGCCCTCTGGCAGCTCGACCTCGGCATGCAGCTCAAAACCTTCAAGCGCAACGACGCGCCGATCAAGGCTCTGGCCTTTGCCGGCCCCGACAGGTTCCTGGCGGCAGGTAACGACTGGAGCCTGAGCCTTTGGGACATCGCCACGCAGTCACTTCCGCTGCACGTCTTCGAAGGCCATCAGCGTGATATCCTGGATGTGGCCTACGAAGCGGGCAGCGGTCTCATTGCAACGGCAAGTGCCGACCGGACCGTGAAGCTCTGGGACGCCAAGAGCCTGAGCCTGGTGCGCACCTATCCCCGGGCCGAGGACTTCGTGACAGCCGTCGGTTTCTCACCCGACGGCGGTAGCCTGCTGACCGGCACGCTCAGAGGCAGTGTTTCGCTCTATTCAACGGAGCGTCGCCGTCGTCTTAGACGTTTCACGGGCCACAAGGGGCGCATTACATCGCTGACCTTCTTCACCGGCGGCCGCGAATTCGTCTCAGCCAGCCGTGACGGCACGGTGCGGCTCTGGAACCGGCGGCGCAGCAACGCCTTGCAGACCTTCGGTTCTGCGGGCGCCAGAATTGCCGATGCCACCGTCTCAGCCGACGGCCGGCTGATCGCATCAGCCAAGGATAACGGCACGGTGCAGATCTGGAACGGTGCCATTCTTGATTAGAGGGTGGCGTAGAAGCGTTGGTGATCTCGCGTTCATTCGGGGAGCACACACATGGCTTGGTGGCAGCGCAAGAACGACGGGTTCGAGTGGCAGAAATACGTGCGCACGACGATCAAATTGCGCCGTGAGGACCGGCGCAAAAAGATCGAGGACATCAGATACGCTGCGGCCGAGGGCGTGAAGGAGGCCGGCCGGCAGGGCGTGGCGGCCGGTCACTTCGGCCTCAATGCGCTGGTCCGCGGCGTCCGGAGTTCCGCACGCGGGCTCTGGCTGGGCCTGATCCACCTCGGCCGGCTCACGTGGCTCGCACTTCGGCGTGTCGGCGCCTTGCTGATGGCTGCGATCTCCATTGCAGCAAGATGGATCAGAGCGGCAGCGGCAATCATGGTACGGGCCGCCTGGCAACGCCTCTCGTCGCGCATCAAGATCGCGCTCTTATTTGGCAGTCTCGGCCTGCTCACGGCGCTTTCGGCCCTGATGCAGTACCGCGGTATTGGCGGAGACGGACCACTTCTGCTCTCGGCGGGCGTAGCGATCGTGCTCACTGGCCTCGCCGTTGCGCCCTGGGTGCGCCAGGCCTGGGCACGGCTTGAGCGGCCTTCTTTCCTGCGGTTGGCGCCAAGATTCCGGCTGCCGGCACTGCCGCGCCCCGTCGCACGTGCGGCCATGGCCGGCATCGCAAGCATCGCGGTTATCGGAGCCGCCATCTGGGCCTGGCAGAACAGCAACCTGTCGACGGCATCGCTGATGTCGGCGCTACCGTCGCTGCCCTCTCTTTCGTCACTGTCGAGCAGTGTTATCGCAGTGCAGAAAACCGAATTGCGGGGCCGCGCCACAGCGCTTTCCGGCGATACCATAGAGCTCAAGGGACATGTCCTGAAACTCGCCGACATCGAGGCGCCGGAACTCGGCCAGGTTTGCCGGGACAAGCGCAAGCGGGCCTGGCGCTGCGGGCGGCGGGCCCACAACGTGCTGCGCCGCATCGTGCGCGGTAACCGCCTCAACTGCGAAGCACGACTGGCCGGCGACGGCCAGATAGGCGAGGCCTCGTGCCGCTATGCCAAGAAGGATCTCGCTTCCGAAATCGTACGCCGCGGCTACGCCTTTGCCGGTGGGACGGTCTTCAAAGCCTATACGGATGCCGAAGCCGAAGCTCGCAAGGCCCGGCGCGGCATCTGGAGTGGCGAGGTTGAGCGTCCGGCCGATTTCCGGGCCAAGCGCTGGCAACGTGCGAGCAAGTCGGCACCCGAAGGCTGCCCGATCAAGGGCCGTGTGACGGGTAGCGCCAAGATCTACGTGCTGCCCTGGTCACCGGATTACCGGCGCGTCAGAGTACGCAAACGGCGCGGTGAACGCTGGTTCTGTAGCGAGGCGGACGCGATTACCGCGGGTTTTGCACCGGCTTCGATGGGTTAAATGTAGACCAATCCCCAAAAAAAGAGCCCGCAAATGATTGGATCATCGCGGGCTTCAATTGCGGCACTGGTCGAGGGGGGATGGGGGGTAGGTCAGTGCCGCAGATTGTGAGTCTATCTACTCCGGAAGCCCGGTGACCAGCAAGTACAAAAAGTAAAGAGCGGCTTGCAACCAGTTGCCCCGACCCGGGAATTTGGAATTGAGCGGTCAATGGCCAACGTTAGCAAGACAGGAAAAAGTGAATGAATTCACTCGCTTATCCGCCCACAAAGCTGACATCAAGGGTCCAACTCAGCCTTTAACCAGATGTTTGATACGGTTAATTTAGCGGCAGCCGGCTGTGATTAACCTGTGGATTACTTTGCAGTCCTTGGCGACTCGGCGCGCGAAGCTGCAATATTCGCAATCTCGAATTTGAAGCTCGGTTGGCACAACCGCCAGTCAGACATCGCCCGACTTCGCCCGCTGACGCAGCACGAACTTTTGGATCTTGCCGGTCGAGGTTTTCGGCAAATCCCCGAACACCACGGTTTTCGGTATTTTGTAGCCGGCCAGATGCGAGCGGCAGAACCCGGTCACGTCTTCGACGGAGACCTCGCCGGCGTCCGGTTTTAGCGTGACGAACGCACATGGCGTCTCGCCCCACTTTTCATCGGGCCTGGCAACGACGGCTGCCTCCATGATCGCCGGGTGGCGGTAGAGCACCTCCTCGACTTCCAACGACGAGATGTTCTCGCCGCCGGAAATGATGATGTCCTTCGAGCGGTCTTTGACCTCGATGTAGCCGTCGGCGTGCCAGACGGCGAGATCGCCCGAACGATAATAACCGCCGGCGAAGGCCTCATCGGTCGCGTCCTGGTTCTTCAGATAGCCGCGCATCAAGGTATTGCCCTTGAGAACGATCTCACCGATCGTCGCACCGTCCTGCGGCACGGCTTCAAGCGTTTCAGGGTCAGCGACCATCATATCTTCGACCGCAACCATCGGCACCCCCTGGCGCGCCATCAGCCGGAAGCGCTGGTCTTCGGCAAGTTCGTTCCAGGTCTCGGGGAAGGCACAGGTCACCGATGGCCCGTAACTCTCCGTGGTGCCGTAAGCATGGAGCACGTCGAAGCCAAGCCGTTCCATGTTCTCGATGATCGCCGAGGGCGGTGCCGCGCCGCCGGTCATCACCTTGGTGCGCAGCGGCAGTGGCCGACGGATGCCCTCCGGCGCGTAGGCCAGGATGTTGAGCACGATGGGCGCGCCACACATGTGGGTCACGCGATGGCGCTCGATCTTGCGGAAAATACGCTCCGGATCGACTTTTCTAAGGCAGACATGGGTGCCGCCGGCCGCCGTCACTGCCCAGGTGTAGGTCCAGCCCGAGCAATGGAACATCGGCAGTGTCCAAAGATACCGGCTCTCGTGGTTGAGGCCGAAGGTCAAAGCGTTGGAGAGCGCATTCAGATAGGCGCCGCGATGGTGATAGACGGCACCCTTGGGATTGCCTGTCGTGCCGGACGTGTAGAGCAGGCAGATCGCGTCCCACTCATCGTTCGGGCCGGCGCCGACAAACGCCGGATCGCCTGCGGCAATGAAATCCTCGTATTCGACATTGCCGAAATGAGCAGCGTCGCCGGTCTCCGGATCGGCGATATCAACAACGATCGGCTTGGCTGTTGCCTGTTCGAGTGCTGGCGCAACGGCGCCATGAAATTCACGATCGGCAAGCAGCAGCTTGGCTTCGCCGTGGTCGAGCGTGAAGGCGATGGTTGCGGCATCGAGGCGGATGTTGATCGGATTGAGCACGGCGCCAATCATCGGCACGGCGTAGTGCGCCTCGAGCAGCGCCGGCACGTTCTGGGCGATGATCGCAACCGTATCACCTCGTCCGATGCCAGCCTTCGACAGTGCCGAAGCGAGCCGGCGGCAACGCTCGTTGAACTGACGATAGGTGAATTGGCGATCTCGGTCGATAACCGCAACGCGGTCGGCAAAGAACCTGGCGGCACGCTTGAGGAAGCTGACCGGGGTCAGCGGCACATGGTTGGCGCCGCATTGGGCAAGTTCGGGCCTGTTCCAGTCCATGGCGAATGATCCTTTTCGCGCTCAAGCATCCGACCGGCGTGCCTTTAAGGCTGCCGGATTGCGTACTTCGAGTTCGGCAACCAGCAACCGTTCAAGCTCGTGGCGCAGTTGGCCGTGGGTTTGATCGCTGACCTTGGCCGAACGAATGTCGCGGGCCAGTCCGGCCATGCTCCCCTCACCATCATCATAAATCGTATCCAGAAGGCGCCAGTGGGCTGCTTCAGGCTCGGCCAGGATCTCGCGACGTGCGGTCTCGAGCGCCCGCACGGTCATGGCCAGCGCATAGCGTTGCCCGCCAGCAAGCCCTGCATGAGGCTGAATCTCGGATTTCAGAGTTTTGATCGCAAGCTCGATCAGTGTCGGGGCTGAGATACGTCGCACGAGACGGGTCCTGCAAAAGGGGCTGGCTCAACGGCGAGTAACAACGCTGCACGGGTCGGTTAAAGACTGGCGTTCGACTCTTCAAGCGCATTGATACCGTCAAGCGCCTCGAGTTCAAGCTCGCTGGTCATCAGGCCGGTCAATGCAAGCTCGATCGAGTCTTCGCCGCCGATCCGGTAGCGATCACCCTGCAGCACTGAGACGGCGGCCCACTTCGCGGCGGCGAGCACCTGCCAGTAGGGCAACTGGGATTCATCGATGGCGTTGCCGGCGACCGAGCGATAGCCGTCGAGAAAGTCGGACGGCCGGGCAATGCCACCGGCTTCCAGGTGATCGTTGCCGAACCGCCAGCATTTGGCGAAGAACCAGCCGATATCCTCGTGGCGGTCGCCCCAGTGGGCAAACTCCCAGTCGAGAACCGCGGCCAGATGACCGTCGGCGACCAGATAGTTGCCGGTCCGGTAATCACCGTGGACGAGGACAAGCTGATCGGCGCCCGGATCGTTTTCATGGAGCCAGGCAAGCACGTACTCGAGGGCGGGACGCGGTTCGCCGGCCTTGTCGAGAGCTGCCCGCAGGCGGCCGACCTCGGATTTGGCCGGCGGCAGCATCGGCTGCGGCAGAAAGCCAAGTTCGGTGTGGCCGGCCCGGATCTGGTGGATCTTGGCAAGCTCGATGCCAAGCTCCCGCGCAAGCGTCGGTCCCCACTCACCGAGCGCCGGATCGCGAGTGAGCTGGCGTGCCTGGGCACGCCCGTCGACATAGGCCTGCAGCAGAAAAGGAGCACGGACAACGCTTGCATCTTCACAGCGGGCAATCGGCGTTGCCACCTTGATGCCTGCCCGGTGGGCGGCCGCAATCACGCCGAATTCTGCCGTCCTGTCGAGACTGACGACCAGGCTCGCTTCGGCGTCGGTGCGCAGCACCCAGCGCTGCGGCCCCTCATAATCGCCATCGGCGACGATTGCATCGATCCGCCAGTTCTCCTGCACGGCGCCGCCGGCCAGCCGCTCGGCACGGGCGATCTCGACACTTCTTGCACCAAGGGCGGCAGCTGCCCAGCTCTCGAGGCGCTCGAACTGACCGGCCGCCAGCGCCTTGTCGGTTTCGGTCAGTCTCTGGCTCATCTCTTCATTGCCTATCTGAGGGACAGCAGACTGCCGCCGTCGACCGTGATCACGCTGCCGGTCATGTAGCTGCCGAGATCCGACGCAAGCACCAACAGCGGCCCGTCGAGTTCGCTCAGTTCCCCGGCACGCGTCATGGGCACCTTCGAGAGCAATTTGCGTCCGGCATCGCTGGTCAGGAAGGTATCGTTCATTTCGGTTGAAATGTAACCTGGTGCGAGCGCATTAACCCTTATGTTGTCGCGGGCAAGTTCGAGCGCCATTGCCTTGGTCAGTTGCACGACGCCTGCTTTCGAGACGGCGTAGGCCGAGAGGCGGCCGAGCACCATGAAGGCGATCACCGAGGCAACGTTGACGATCGTCCCGCCGCGGCCTTGCGCGCGCATGCGCCGCGCTGCCTCCTGGCCGACACGAAAGACACCGTCGAGGTTGACGTCGAGGACGCCGCGCCATTCGTCTTCCGGCATGTCGACGAACCGCGATGATGACGGGATTCCGGCATTGTTGACTAGAACGTCGGGCGGGCCGATCACTGCCTCCAGTTCTTCGAATGCACGGGCGACATCTGCCACATTGGTCACGTCGAGGGCAATCGGGTGCGCTTCGCCGCCTGCTGCCCGGATCTCACCCGCCAGGATCTCGAGACGCTCGCGGCGCCGGGCTGCAAGTCCGACCCGGGCGCCGGCCCGGGCTACCGTTCTTGCGAAATGCGCACCGAGCCCGGATGAGGCTCCGGTCACCAGCACGCATTTGCCGGCCAGAAGATCTTTGGCGAATTCGATGCTCGACATCGCTTGTTCCTCGCACGGTCCGGGTTTGCAGCCAGGCGGCTGCCTTGCGTCAACCAAGCTCGGCCAGATAGGTGCGCCCCTTGAGATGACATAGACTGACACGCCACTCAATTGGTCGCTCATTGAGGCCGATGGCAATACGGTCGACCTTCAGGAGCGGGGTGCCGACTTCGATTTCGAGGGCGCGGGCATCGGCGGTGCCGGCGACAACCGGTTCGAGGCGCTCATCAGCGCGGGCAACCGTGACGCCGTATTCGCGCTGGAACAAGTCGTACAGCGTGTTTGGCACCGTATTCGCGCCGGCGAGGCCTGGAAAAACATCGGCGGGAAGCGTGATCTGCTCGCGAATGAACGGTGTGCCCTGGTCCAGGCGAATGCGCGATATGCGGATTACGTCAACGCCGGGTCGCAAGTTGAGCCGGCCACATTCGCGCCTGGAGGCAGCCCCTTGCCGGATCCTGACGCCGGCGCTGTCGGGCAGCACGCGGTCGCCGTTGACACGGTAGATCTTGAAAAAGCGGAACAGCACTTCCGCCGGCGTCTGCTCGGCAACGAACGTGCCGCTACCCTGGCGGCGCACGACCAAATGGTCCCGTGCCAGACTGTCGAGTGCCTTGCGTACCGTGCCCTGGCTGACGCCCAGTTCATCGGCGAGCGCGAATTCGCTCGGCAGCCCGACACCCGGCCGCCAACTTCCGCTTTCGATGCGCTCGAGCAGAACGGAACGCACCTGCATGTAGAGGGGGCGCAGATCCGGCTTCGGCATCTCCTGCGATTCCTTCTTCGGCTGTCGCCGGTTCACTCCGCCGCCCGGGCGGTCGACTGCAGATCGGATAGTCGCGTGTAGATCCCGCCGCGCGCGGTCAGCTCATCGTGCGTGCCGGCCTCTACCAACCGGCCCTCATCGAATACGAAGATGCGGTCGGCACGGCGCGCGGTTGCCAGGCGATGGGTGATCACGAACGTCGTGCGCCCGGCCATCACACGCTCCAGCGCCTCGCGCACGGCATACTCGCTTTCGGCATCCAGCGCACTGGTTGCCTCGTCGAGCAGCAGGATCGGCGGATTGCGCAAAATCGCCCGGGCAATCGCCAAGCGCTGGCGCTGACCGCCGGACAGCGTCGCGCCGCGTTCACCGAGCATCGTGTCATAACCGTCGGCGAGGTCGGCAATGAAACCATCCGCGTTGGCGGCAGCTGCTGCCGCGCGCACGGCTGCGAGGGTTGCCTCAGGCGCACCGTAGCGGATGTTCTCAGCGACCGTGTCGGCGAAGAGATCGATCTCCTGCGGTACCAGCGCGATCCGCCTGCGCAATGCCAGCGGGTCGACATCGCGGACATCGATGCCATCGACCTCGACCACCCCTGAAACGGGGTCGTAAAACCGGGCGATCAGATTGAACACCGACGATTTGCCGGCCCCCGACGGCCCGACCAGCGCAATCACCTCGCCGGGCTCGACGGCAAACGAGACGTCCTCGAGGGCTGCCTGCGCCGCGCGCGCCGGATAGGTGAGCGTCACGTTGGTGAAGGCCACGCGGCCGGCAGCCGGTTCCGGCATGGCCGCCGGCTCGGCCGGCCCCGTGATCGTCGGCTCGGCCTCGATCAGTTCGAACAGCCGCTCGGCGGAACCGGCGGCCTGCTGCAACTCGCCCCAAACCTCGGAAAGCTGTGCCAGGGATGCGGCGGCAAACACGGCATAGAGGATGAACTGCCCCAGTCGGCCGGCGCTGATCGCACCATCGATCACCATGGTCGCGCCGAACCAAAGCACGCCGACAATGCCGGTGATCACTACGAAAATCGCAATCGCCGTCATCAGGCCGCGCGCGACGAGGCGCGATCTGGCATCATCAAAGGCAATTTCGACGGCGCGTTGGAACCGGCCGGCGATGGCCGCTTCGTTGGTGAAAGCCTG
>CBDCZF010000014.1:0-7619 GCA_965224225.1 Hyphomicrobiaceae bacterium | reverse complement strand
GGTCGAGCGCCGCCCCGACCCGAATGACCGCCGCGCCTGGCGGCTGTTTCTCAAGGCCGAGGTGCAACCGGTGCTCGATGAGTTGCGCACACTCTCCGAACGCACCCGCACCGAAGCGTTGGCCGGCATCTCGCCCGGCGACTGCGATCAGCTGATCGACAACCTGCTGCGCATCAAGGCCAATCTGACCAACCAGAGCCAGGAGGATGCGGACCAGCGCAACCGGACGAGGCGAACGAGGAGCAGCACGGTTGGCGCCTAAGGATGTCGATAGCGCGCCGCTTGCAGCGCCGCCCGTGGCCGAGACGGACCTACCGCCGCCCCGTCCGCGCGCGCGCCGTTTCGCGAGGTTTATCCGCTTCGTTCTGATCGCGCTCATTGCAGCAATCGGCCCGCTGGCAGCCCTCGCGCTCGGCCTCTACATCTACCTCGCCGGCGGGCGCTATGTGACGACCGACAACGCCTACGTGAAATCGGCCAAAATCGCCGTGAGTGCCGACATCGAGGGCCGCGTCAGTGAGGTTGCCGTTGAAGAGAACCAGATCGTACGCCCCGGCGATGTTCTGTTCCGGCTGGATGAAGCGCCGTTCCGGATCGCCCTTGCACAGGCTGACGCCCGGCTGCAGGCTGCGCGCCACGACGTCAACGTGCTCCGCGCCCTCTATCGCCAGAAGCTCGCCAGCTACGAGCGTGCAAGCAGCGATATCGCCTATTTCCGCGAGCAGTTCGAACGTCAAAAAGACCTCTCGACCAAAGGGCTGACACCCGGAACGACCTTCGATACCGCGTCGCGAAACCTGCGCGATGCCGAGGACCAGGTCAAAGTTTCCGAGCAGGATCTGGCCGCCGCCCGCGCCAAGCTCGGCGGCAATCCCGACCTGCCCGCCGACCTCCATCCGAGCGTCCTCGAAGCCAGGGCCTTGCGCGACAAGACAGCCCTCGATCTCGAACACACCGCCGTGCGCGCGTCACTGCTCGGCGCGGTCACCAATTTCGACCTGCAGCCGGGCGAGTACGTCAAGGCGGGCAGTGTCGTCTTCTCGCTGGTCGGCACCGGCGCGAGCTGGGTACATGCCAACTACAAGGAGACCGACCTGACGCATGTCCGCGTCGGCCAGCCCGCCACGATCTCCATCGATACTTACCCGGGCCATACCTTCCGTGCCTCGGTGACCGGCATCTCGCCGGCAACGGGTGCGGAATTCGCCCTGCTGCCACCGCAGAACGCGACCGGCAACTGGGTCAAGGTCGTCCAACGCCTGACCGTGCGACTAAAGCTCGAGCAATCCGATGATGCACCGCCGTTGCGCGCCGGCATGAGTGCGGTCGTCGAGATCGATACCGGCCATAAACGCGAGTTGCACGGCATCCTCGCGATCATCGTCGAGTGGGCCCAGGACGTCACCAAGGGGCTGTTGTGAGCGCAGCCCAGGCACGGCCCGCTCAATCGGCGGACGAACCCGGCTATTCCGGTCTCCAACTCCTGCTGATGACGTTCGCGCTCATACTGGCGCCGCTGGTCCAGGTCTTCGATACATCGGTCGTCGCCATGGCCCTGGTCCAGATGCAGGGTTCGCTGTCGGCGACGCAGGACCAGGTCGCCTGGGTGCTGACCTCCTATTTGATCGCAATCACCATTACGACTCCGCTCTGGGGCACGCTTGGCAGCCGCTTCGGGCGCAAGCCACTCCTGCTCATCTCGATCGCCGGCTTCACGACGTTTTCGCTGCTCGCCGGCGCATCGCAATCGCTGACCGAGGTGCTGGTCTACAGGTTTTTCCAGGGCGTGTTCGGCGCCGCCCTGATCCCGCTTGCACTTTCCTCGCTGCTCTCGATCTACCCCCGCGAGAAATTCTCGATTGCGATGGGCTACTGGGGCGTCGGGATCATGTTCGGGCCGGTGTTCGGGCCAACCCTCGGCGGCTACATCGCCGAGTACTACAGCTGGCGCTGGGCCTTCTATCTCAACCTGCCGATCGGCCTGCTGGCCTTCACCATGGTTGCCCTGCTGGTGCCGCGGCCTGGCAGCAGCACGCCGCGGAAGTTCAATTATTTCGGTTTCATCATGCTCGCCATCGCGGTCGGCACGCTGCAATTCATCCTCGACCGCGGCAACCGCATGGACTGGTTTTCCTCGCCGGTGATCATCACTCTGAGTCTGATCAGCGCCACCGCATTCTGGCTATTCCTGGTCAATTCGTTCACGTCGGCAACGCCCTTCATCGATCCGGGACTGTTCCTCGATCGCAACTATCTCGCAGGGACCGTGCTGCGCGTGCTGTTCGGCGCGGTACTATTCGGCAGTCTCGTTCTCATTCCGCCGTTCCTGCAAAAGCAGGGCGGCTATTCGCTGATCGACAGCGCCTGGATACTCGCACCGCGCGGATTCGGAACGATGTGCACATCGGTATTGATTGGCCGCCTGGTCCAGCGCGTCGACCCGCGCAAGGTAATGGCCAGCGGCATGCTGATGACCGCCGCGACGATGTATGCACTGTCGCTTTTCAACGGCGATATCGACCGTCTATCGGTCACGATCATCTGCTTCATCCAGGGGATTGCCTTCGGCGCCTTCGTGATCCCTGTGAACACCGTCGCATTCTCGACCCTGAGCCCCGAGCGGCGGGATCTTGGAACATCGTTTTACTCGCTTCTCAACAATATCGGGCGTAATCTCGGCATCGCCGTCCTCGTCACCTATTTCACCCATCAGGCACAGGCCTCACGCTCGGTGTTGCGCGATGCGGTTTCCCCGTTCAACAGCGCCGGCCAACACGGCCTGTTGCCTGACGCATGGGCCATGACCGAGACCTCGGGCCTCGCTGCAATCAATCGCGTCGTTGCCAAGCAGGCCGAATTGATCGCCTATATCAACGACTTCCAGATCATCTCGATTGCCGTGCTGTGCTGCCTGCCGGTTGTGTTCATCATGAACAATCCCCACGCCAAGAGCCGGCTGGCCTGATGGCGATCCACAGCAAGAATGGCACATTGATCACTTTGCCCAATTGCGCTACCCGCCTGAGGCTTGATCGCCGGGTTCGCCCAGACCGCAGCCGGCAGGAACAAGAATGAGGACGGTCAATTCTCATGAACCCCCGAGCCCAGCCCAAACCGTCGGACGTAAATGCCGCCGCAGCGAATTCAAGCAGCAGGGCAGACGACCGGCTGCCGCTGCGTATTCTGACCTTCAGCAGCAGCGACGACGGCAAAGCCACGCTGATCCCGCGCCTGCTCAATGCGGCCGGCTCAGCTGAAGGCGACGAACACGAGGCGCAGCGCGAAGATGGCCCGGTGGCGGCCGTTGATTATCGCCATTTCTCGACACCGCAACGCCGGTTCATCGTTGCCGACACGCCGGGCGATGAACAGCACACGCTAAACATCGTGGCCGGTGCCTCACACAGCGATCTGGCCGTCATCCTGATTGATGCCGGCAAGAGCCTCACACGCCGGGCACGGCGGCAGAGCTGCATCATCAAGCTGTTCGGCATCGACCGGGTCGTACTCGCCGTCGACAAAATGGACCTTGTCGACGATGCCAAGGACCGCTTTCGGCAGATCGACCAAGCCTACCGCAAGTATGCCCATGAACTCGCCATCGCCGACGTAACGGCAATTCCGCTCTCGGGCAGCGACGACGGCAACATCCGCCAACGTTCGAGCGCCCTGTCCTGGTACGACGGACCAACGCTGCTCGATCACCTCGAGTCGATCGATATCCTGCATGACGACGGCAGCGATGATCTGCGCCCTGCCGGTGCAACGGGTCGGCGGGCCTGATGATCAATTTCGCGGCTTCGCCGGCACGATCGCCTCAGGCACAGTGAATATCGGCGACCAGATCGCAGTACTGCCGTCCGGGCAGACATCGACAATCGCCAGCATCGCCACTTCTAATGGTGACAACCTCGAAACGGCTGCCAGCGGCGAAGCAGTTGTCGTAACGCTTGGCGATGAAATCGACATCGCGCGCGGCGACGTGCTTTGCGCCGCCAAGGCTCGACCAGAAGTTTCCGACCAGTTCCAGGCCAACATCGTCTGGCTCGGCGCCAAACCGGCGCTGCCCGGCCGGCCCTACATCATCCAGCACGCCAACCGGCAAACCAACGCCCAGATCTCGACGATCAGGCACCGTCTCAGCATCGACACCTTGCAGAAGATTTCCGCACGCCGTCTCGAACCCGGCGACATCGCCGTCTGCAACATTTCGACGACCCGGCCGCTGGTCATCGAGCCGTTCGAAAAGACGCCGGCGCTTGGCAGCTTCACCCTGATCGACCGGATTTCGAATGAGACCGTCGGCGCCGGCACGATCGAGTTCGGCCTGCACCGCGCCCAGAACATCCACTGGCAGTCGATCAACGTCTCCAAGCAACAGCGTGAGCTCTCGAAGGGCCAGAAGGCGTGCTGCCTGTGGTTCACAGGTCTTTCGGGATCTGGCAAATCGACGGTTGCCAACGCGCTTGAAATGCGGCTCCAGGAACGCGGCGCCCACACCTACATCCTCGACGGCGACAACGTACGCCACGGCCTCAATCGCGACCTCGGCTTCACCGATGCCGACCGGGTCGAGAATATCCGCCGGGTAGCTGAGGTCGGCCGGCTGATGGCCGATGCCGGACTGGTCACCATCGTATCGTTCATCTCACCGTTCCGCGCCGAACGCCAGCTGGCGCGTGAACGCTTCGATGACGGTGAATTCATCGAGATCTTCGTCGACACACCGCTTGAGGTCTGTGAACAGCGTGATCCGAAAGGGCTCTACAAAAAGGCCCGCACGGGCGAGATCCAGAACTTTACCGGCATCTCGTCACCCTATGAACCTCCACTCGATCCCGATATCCACCTGACCAGTGATACGAGCACGCCCGACGTGCTTGCCGATATGATCATCGATGAACTGGTGGCCCGCGGCTTCATTCCCGAGGTGTAGTTTCGGAACCATCAAACTACCGTTGTCGCGTTGGCCATGGCGACGAACCAGATCGCCGGTGCCAGGAAGGCGCCGAATGGAATTGCGGTTGCAGCATCGATCGTGCTTGCGCGTCCGGGTCCGGCGAGCACCTGCCAAAGTGCAAAGAGGGCGACTGCGCCAAGGGCTGCCAGGGCGGCCAGCAAGGTCACGTGGATCAGCCCCGCAATGCCCGTCCAGGCACCGGCAACAGCCGCGAGCTTGACGTCGCCGAGGCCGAGACCCTCGCGGCCGCGCAGGCCCGCGTATGCCTGGCGAATGCCGTAAAGAGCACCCGCCCCGAGCGCCATGGCGACGAGGTTTTCAGAATTGACGATGCCACTGCCGTACCAGCCGCCGAATGAGCCCGATGCCAGCAGGCCCGCCGGGATCGCCGGCAGCGACAGGACGTCGGGCACGATGAAGCGGCGCGCATCACTGACGCTGATTGCCGCCATTACGATGCCGAGGCCCGCCAGCCAGATCCATTGCACGCCGTCAACCAGGGCTCCGGCCACCACGACCGCAATCGAACCAAGTACAGCGACCAGTAAGAGTTCGAATGCCGGCATGATCGGTTTTCTTGTTATGCAGTCGCGAGCGCCGCTACTGCTCGCGGGCGTTGCCGCCCTCGTTGAGGTTGTCCGGGACCGGTCCGCCCTCCGGACCATTGTCCTCCGCGTCGCCGGCTTGAAAACTGCCGAACTGCCGGCCAAACCGGGATACAGGAACGCGCCCCGTCCCCTTCGAGACGGCGACCGTTGCAGCAACTCTCGCTTTGCGGATCTGGATCTGGCGCGGTTCTATGTTCTCGATCGTCCAACCGTCGACGATTTCGCCGATTCTGACCGGTATCGTCTGCTGGCTTTTCCGGACGGTGACCAGTGCGACGGCTTCATCACCACTCACCATAACACCAATCAGCCGAACATCGCTGGGATCCGGTGGCGGCGGTGGCGCGGATGGCAGCGGCGGCGGTGCGACGATCTTCGGCGGCGCCCGGCGTGTTGGCGAGAACAACGGTCTGTCGATGGTTACGGCGAAGGCTTCGAGTTTGAACTGCGAAACCGGGTTCAATGCCGCAGGCCCAGCAGTGCCGCCGAGCGCGGCAACAACGTCGCGCGGCGGCCGTCGGGACGACGCTTTCTGCCGACGCTCGACGACATCGACAAGGCCGTCATCCGGCACGGTGCGACCGCTCCAGTCCCACCAGGCAATGCCACCGGCGATACCAAGCCCCGAACAGGATCAGGCCCCATCTCGTGCGCTCCGGTCCCTTCCCGCTCATTGCGCCGCCTCCTGCAGGGCGAAGGCGTGGACCGTCAGCGTGACCTGCAGCGGGTCATCGGCGCCTGACCTGCCCGGCCGGTCCGGAACGCCGGCACTCAGGGCAGCAACGTACATCAACGGCATGCCGGCCTCGATCCTATGCAGGAACATCTGCAGCTGGCGCAGTGACATCGTCACGCCGACCTCGAGCGCGATGCGGCGCATGCCGTGCGGCGCAACTTCCGGATCGAGCACACGCAGGCTCTGCAGGTTGACGCCCGCCTGCTCAGCGGCCGCCTTGACGAGCTTCTGCAGATTGGCACCACTGAGCCCCGGCGTCGCACCGCCAAGCAGCAGATCGTTACTGAGACCCGCCTCCGACAGCGTCGCGAGCCTAGCGCGCACCCGGTCAATGCGCTTGGCCTTGGCCTCGAGCCGTTGCGCCGCAGTCGACCTGCTCGTCATCCGGCTGGCAAGATCCTCCGCCCAAAGGAACGGGGCAACGGCAATCGCTGCAAGCACCGCCAGAAGGCATATCAATATCACCAATGCCAGCGGACTGCTCATGCGCTGACTGGCCGGCGCGGCAGGCATCATCGCTCCGCCTCCCCCGGCCGCCCAGGTAGAGATTCGTCCTTCGGCCTTGCCGCAAGCAGTGTCGCTGCATCGACGTTGTCGACTGTCCGCGCCTCGATGACGAACTCCTCACCGCGACCGGCAGCCGGCGTCAGTGGGGCGGCAAACCGCACGCTCTCGAAGTAAGGCGTTTCCTCCAGGCGGCCGATCAAACCGGCTGCGTCTTTCGAATAGCCGACCAGGCGAATGTCATCGCCGCGCATCTCGATGCGCATCAGCCAGGTGTCGTCCGGCAACGCCCGTGACAGTGCCTCGATCAGACCGACCATCGGCAGGCGGCGATATTTGCCGTCGCTGGCAAATCGGTAGCGCTGCTCGAGGCGGCCGGCTTCGTCCGAGACGCGGGTCACCGATGCGGCGCGTTGCGAGGCCGCGGCAAGACGCGCGTCAACCCACCCGAGCGCTTCGCGATGTTCCAGTCCGCGCATGACGCCGACCATACCTGCAGCCAATGCGCCGACGATCGCCAACGCCAGCAGAACACGCACCAGGCCGCTGCCCTTGACGCGCTCGCCGGCCCGGTCACGCAAAAAGTTGATGGCACACGAGGCTGTCGCATCGTCACCGAAATCGACAGTCTTGGGCCGTGGTGCATGGGCTTCTGCGATCGCCAGGCGACTTTCGATATCCGACGTGCCGGCAACTGCGATGGCGACGTCGACCTGCCGTCCGCCGGGCCGGCTGATCGTCTGCCAGTCGTAGGCGGCGCGCTCGATCGGCCACGGCGATATTAGTTCGACCTGGTTGCGCACGATCGGCG
>CBDCZF010000013.1:0-57421 GCA_965224225.1 Hyphomicrobiaceae bacterium | reverse complement strand
GGGCAAGTTCCTCGAACATCGCTTCAAGGCCTGCAGGAAATATGCTTAGCATCGCCCTGGACTTTTCGGTTCCCACCACTTTCCATGAATGGGGGACGCCTTTCGGGCAGAAAATCAGGTCTCCCGACTTCAAGGTGGTAGTCTGGTCTCCGATGCTCATTTCGACCTGCCCCGATAGCACTTGAAATACTTCATCCTCATTTTCGTGTACATGCGGTGGAATTCCGATTCCCGGGTGGTTATGTTGTTCGATCAGGGTGTACTGGCCGTTGGTATCTTCCCCGGTCAACTTGATATTCTGATTGTCCCCCATCACATTCAGTGATTTGCCCTCGTCGTTTCTGACGATTTTCGGGTTTTGGGATACATCGCTGACGGACACCCCATTACCCAAAATCGGCGTCACCGAAAATGCCCCGATGCCCAGAGCGGTGGATTTAAGAAACTTTTGTCTGTCCATAATTTTACTTTTTTGTTGGGTGGTTTAATGGTCTCTAAGCTATTAAAAAATTCTATGCCTTTGTCAACCGAAGCTGCTTTGGATCGATTTCAATGAATACTTCATGCCACTTGTCCGCCTCCGGCGGATAACTCAACCCTTCGATTTTCGGCAGTAACAATTCCAAGATATTGGGTTCCTGAAAATGTTCTTCTTTGGTAGATGGGTCGGGCAGGTAAACCAAGCCGTCATAGCGCTGCCCGTCATGGTATAGCGATATATCAAAAAAATAAAAATTTTCAGGAGGGATATGATCGGACCAACCCACTTGTTCAAAAAAATATTTCGGCTCCCGTATCTCATACGAATAAGGAGCAATATCAACATTGACCGTACCCAAAAAAATATGGGCTTAGATCCAGACCCCGTTTTTGAAAATGTGGGTATTGTGTCCTTAAGGTACCTTGTGGGGTAGCGGGAATCCTTATTCTGGCCCGATGCCACGCCATGACCGGGACTTACGATGGCCTTGATTTTCATGTTGGTTTTATTGATTCGAAAGCGATTTTTTTTCGTATTTTATTTGAATAACGGCGATTCGGTGTATGGTTATCAAAGACATATTTAGTTGGGGTTTGGAGTGTATGGCAACGGTACATAAAAACGCAATAGCCCCGTTTAGGGGCCGTTGTCGTTTTGTTCAAAATTGGAAGCATTATTTTTTCTTTTCGCCTAATGAAAACCAATTTCCGGAATTGTCCTTAAAAACAGCTTCCGTCTTATAAAATTCTTCGGTTGGAGGTTTTGTAAATTCCACTCCTTTACTTTTTAATTCTTCGTAAGTGGCATAGATGTCCTCACATTCCAAGACCGGACCACTAAACACACCCTTCTTGACCAATTCCCTAATTTGTTCCGCTGTCTCCTTGTCACCCAACATCTGCTCGGAAATTGGAGCTAAAAACAACTCGATGTCAGCGTTTCCTTTCGGACCTACCGTTAACCACCGAAATTGCCCAAAGGTGTTGTCGACCCGAACCTCGAAACCGAGTTTGTTTGTGTAAAAGTCCAATGCTTCTTGTTGGTCCAAGACGTAGACGTTTGTGTGTGAAATTTTTGTAATCATAATTTCTAAAATTTAATTTGATTAGGGTTCAAATTTCAGCACCTTACACCGTAAAGGTTTCTTGAAAATTGCTTTTTTGCAGAAAACATCCTGGAATAAACTTGAAGGCTTCCCTGTTTTTCGGACGGTTTAAAAATCAATTATTTTTATATCATGAAGAAGAGCAGATTCACAGAGACACAGATCGTTGCGATTTGCTTTCTGGAATGAAGGTCACCGACATCTGTCGGGACAAAGGCATGGCCACTTTTTACAGTTGGAAACGCAAGTACGGGGGAATGGACGCCCAGCAGCTCAAAGAGTTGAAGTCGTTACAGAAGAGAACAGGAGGCTCAAGGCAATGTACGCCGATTTGAGTTTGGACCATCGAATTCTTAAGGATATCATTGAAAAAAAGCTCTGAGGCCTTGCGGGCGCAGGGAACTGGCGGAGGGAATCGTAAAGGAAGAAGGCCTGAGCATCTCGAGGGCCTGTACGATCGTATGCCTCTGCCGTTCGATGTGGTACTACCGCAGCAGGCGTGACGATACGGAAGTGATCGACAAGCTGACGGAACTGGCCGAGGCCAAGCCCAATCGGGGCTTTGATTGGCTCTATAACCGCATCCGCAAGCAAGGCCACCGATGGAACCGCAAACGCGTATTGAGGGTCTACCGCCTATTGGGCATGCAGCTAAGGAGGAAGACCAGGAAGCGGTTGCCCAAAAGGATAAAGGAGCCTTTGGAGGTTCCCGATGCCCCCAGGGAGGTATGGAGCGCGGACTTCATGTCCGACAGCCTGATCACGGGAAGGAGTTTTAGGGTCTTCAACCTGATGGACGATTTCAACCGTGAGGCACTCTGCATGAAGGGGAACTTCTCCATGCCCGGGATACGGGTGGTGGAGTATCTCAGGGAGGCCATAGAGGTCCATGGCAAGCCATTGGCCATACGGGTCGACAACGGACCTGAATTCCTGTCCAGGATCTTTGTCAACTATTGTGAGGTCGAGGATATCGAGATAAAGTACATACAACCGGGCAAGCCGAGCCAGAACGGGTTCATCGAAAGGTTCAACAGGACCTACCGTGAAGATGTACTGGATGCGCATTTGTTCAGGGACATCGAGGAAGTGAACATGGAAACGGAACGCTTCAGGGAGGAATACAATCGGTTCCATCCCCATAAATCCCTTGGGAGAAGTAGCCCGAAAGAATTTTTAGAGGTTTTTCAAAGGGGCATGCCCCTTTGAAACATCAATTTGTTTAATTTAACCGCTGTACGAAAAGGGGTAAGTCTTCAAACTTTTGTGGTTTTGATTTCATTTCTTTCTGCTGAAGTGAATGATTCACTTTGAATTGAGTTGGGGTAACTCCGGTCTGCTCTTTGAATAGGGTAGAAAATGTGCCGAGAGAAGTAAACCCCGAATCATAACAGGTATCGGTAATGGTATGATTTTCCTTCAGATTTCTTTTTGCAAATTCAATTCTTTTTTTGATTAGATATTGTTTTGGTGTAAATCCAAAAGCCTTCTTAAATAATCTAATAAAATGATATTTCGAAAAATGAGCTTCCCGGCTATGTTATCCACTTTGATTTCGGTATTGAAATTATCGTCAATAAATAATTTGGTTTGAACTATTCGTTGATATAAGTATGCCTTGGGATATGTCATTTTCGTTTTTTGTTGCCGTTAGCGCCTCACGGTGGGCAGTTTATCTGCCGGGAAGTAATCGTATCTTTTCCGCCGGTTACATTAAAAATACAAAAACCACGACTTTTGTCATGGCTCCATGCTCTTATATGGTACGGCACTCGTCTCATACGAGCGCTAGCGGGGCGAATTGAATTTGTCGAAGCTCAACATCTAATTAATCTTATATCTTATCAGCAATTATATCTATTTATTAGTTCCTTTTGTTCTTCCATATCCGTGATCATAAATTCCAACATTTCTGCTCTTTTAGTTTAGTCCGTTTGGAATATAGATCCTTTCTTATTTGAAGAAGAAGTTCACTTAAAAGAGCGACTAATCTGGTCCCATATTCATTTTGATATGAACCATCCTGTTTAATATATTTTTCCGAGTGAAAAAATGTTTGCATAATCTTGGTAAAGGTTCTTATAGCCTCATCGGATCCGAAAGTGGTTAAGTCAAAAACTGCTTTTTTGTATTCTAACGTTGTTATTTTGTCAACTTCTTTTGCTTTTTGTTTTTCATCCAGAGTAAAAGTCAGTATGGCTATAAAAGGTTCGAGTAGCTTTTTATAAGTTTCTAGTTTATGTTGACGAGATTTTTCTTCAGAATTGAGAGTTTCCTCCCTTTTGGCCTTTACAGCCCATGTTATAAGACCAGTGACAGCAATTAAAACCGGGGATAAAATCGCTATGATGAGAGTTTGGCTCATAAATGCGCTAAAATTTATTTAGCTATCAGCAACAATGTTTCTTTTTTAACCTTTCAACGAATATAACCTTTTGCAAGAAAATACCATAGTACCTTGAAGCAATCGTGTTAAAGCATAATTTTCTAAACACCCCTATCCTCCTGACAGCGCTCAGGATGACATCCCTCATTGAGATAATCCCAATCCACGAAATCCCGTAATCCTACTCACGAAATTTCGTAAATCTTCGAGATTCCGTTATGCTTCTCTATTCAAAATTTTTTAATAAGTAATTAATAATCAATTGGTTAAACGGTTTGGCATAGCGGTGGTAATACACCAGGCGGCAATAATGCCATACCATTTAAAACTTAAATAAAATGATTACTGAAGTAAACAAAAGAAACGGCGTAAATGTGGATCAATTGATGGAAACCATTCAACACGTTCAAGAGCAACCTGAATTGGCGAAATTCGAATTTCGCGCAAAGACCAACTGGATCACAGGCGGACATTGTGTCTCTAGCGCCAAAAGTTTTTATGGCGTATGTCAAGAAGATACCAGCCGTAAGGAAACCTTTACCATGGAGGCCGATCACCCGAACGTATTGTTGGGCGAAGACAAGGCAGCGACTCCCGCGGAAATCGTCTTGCACGCCTTGGGTTCTTGTTTGACCGGGGCGATGATGTACCACGCAGCGGCCAATGGTATCGATATCGAAGCTGCGGAAGCCAATCTTAAAGGAGGTGCCGACCTACACGGTTTCTTGGGCCTTGACCCCGAAGTTCGCAAAGGCTTTGACGGTATTACCGTAAAATTCAAGATAAAATCAGATGCCACTGAAGAGCAATTGCGCAACTTGGCTCAATTCTCTCCCGTGTTCGATATGTTGACCAACCCTACTCCGGTCAAAATCGAGTTTGAGAAGTAGTAGTAGGGTCCAATAAAAGACCGCTCTAACAATGAAGAACGGGCGGTCTTTTATTTTCCAATGTCCAATAGACGGTTGGCAGTTGCCAGTTGACAGTAAGCAGTAGCTAAGAATAAATAACCAATAACTAGCAACCAACAACCATCAACCAACAACCGACAACCAACATTCCATCCACATCCTTCGAAGCTTTAGCGAAGAAGGGACATCAACACAAAATGAACACCGCATCAACACATATCATAACAACCGCAAACCAGGCTACCGCCCACATCGCCTACAAGACGAACGAGGTCTGCGCCATTTACCCGATTACGCCCTCTTCCGAAATGTCGGAATTGGTCGAGGAGTGGAGCGCCAAGGGGCGCAAAAATATTTATGGCGGCGCACCATCGATTTTCGAAATGCAGAGCGAGGCCGGAGTGGCCGGTGCGCTGCATGGTGCGCTAACCACCGGATCGCTGGCGACCACCTTTACCGCCTCCCAGGGCCTGTTGTTGATGCTGCCCAATATGTACAAGATTGCGGGCGAGCTGACGCCCAATGTCATCCATGTGGCGACACGGTCGGTCGCTACCCACGCACTTTCGGTCTTTGGCGACCACAGCGATATCATGGCGGCGCGCAGCACGGGTTATGCCTTTTTGGGAGGGGCCTCAGTACAGGAAGCGCAGGACTTTGTGCTGATCGCACAGGCGGCCACCTTGGAATCACGCATTCCCTTTGTGCATTTTTTCGATGGCTTTAGAACCTCGCACGAAACTTCAAGAATCGAAGGCATCACCGACGCCATTATTAAGGAAATGATGGACGATGATTTAATCGCGGCCCATCGCGCTCGTGGATTGAATCCGAACAATCCCGTGTTACGCGGAACTTCCCAAGGCCCCGATGTGTTTTTTCAGAGTCGGGAGGCCGTGAACTCCTTTTACGAGGCCTGCCCCGACATCGTTCAAAAGCAAATGAACAAATTTGCCGCCCTGACCGGAAGGCAATACCGATTGTTCGATTATGTGGGGCATTCACAAGCGAAGCATGTAATCATCGCAATGGCCTCTGCTATGGAGACCATGGAGGAAACGGTCAATTATTTGAATTCCAAAGGCGAAAAAGTTGGATTGATCAAGGTCCGTTTGTTTCGACCTTTCAGCACAAAACATTTATTGGAGGCGCTTCCCGATAGCTGCAAATCAATTGCGGTTTTGGATCGTACCAAAGAACCGGGCAGCACGGGCGAGCCTCTATATCTTGACATCTGCAAAGCGTTACTATCCGTAACGGAGACCCGCAACCCACTTCCTAAAATCGTGGGTGGCCGTTACGGACTTTCTTCCAAGGAACTGCACCCCGGAATGGTCAAGGCGGTATTCGAAAATCTGAAATCGGAAAATCCAAAAAACAACTTTACGATTGGGATCCATGATGACGTTACCAATTTAAGTTTGCCCTATGCCAATGACCTGCAATTGCAAGAGGATAATCTGCAGATTCTGTTGTATGAAACAAAATCGGAAACTTCATCTAATAGTTTCAAAAGTACACTTCAACTACTGGGAAATAAAAACTATGTGCAAGGGTATTCTGAAATCGACTACAAAAAATCAAGCTCGCGATTTGTCTCCAATCTGCGCCTCGGAAAACGGCCGATAAAAGCACCGTATCTAATTTCAAATGCGGATGCAATTGCCTGCGATTCAGTTGACTTTTTAGAAAACGACAATGTGCTGGAGCGGATTAAAATCGGTGGCAAGTTGTTGGTACAGACCGAATTGTCAACTGATGAATTTTGGGCAAGCATTTCTTTGGAAAAGAGGAATGAAATTCTGCAAAAAAGCGTTCAGTTGCATACCGCACCCCTCGGCACTGCTTTAGAAAATAAAATGCCCAAGCGCGGTGGGCTTTTGCATCGTGCCGTTCTGGCCCTACAAGAAGATTTGAAGGTAGATGAGGACCTGATGGTAATTCGGGACTTCATTGAGGAGGTCAAAACTTCTAAAGTAGAGGCCGCAATTGCGGCTCCTATTGAAACGGATGTTGCATTCGCGAATTCGTTGTTGGGGAAATTGATGGCGGGTAGGGGAGATGCCCTTCCGGTAAGTGCACTGCCGGTCGATGGAACCTACCCGACCGATACGGCAAAATTCAATCCCGATAGCTATCGGGACCGAAACACGGGCGGCTACCTTCCCGAATGGGATGCCGATGCCTGCACCCAATGTGGGGCCTGTAGTATGGCTTGTCCACAAGGGGCCATTCGGATCAAGATGTATGATGATTCCTATCTGGAAAACGCTCCTGAAGATTTTCAGTCCGTAAGGGCGATCGATCCAGCTTGGGCCGTGGATTTGTTGAACTATACGGTGCAGGTGAACCCGGATCAGTGTACAAGCTGCAACAACTGTGTTGATGCCTGTCCGGCGAAAGCGCTGGTGCTGAAGGGAAGATTTCCAAAACAAGAAACAGATTCCCAAGCTCCTCTGCCCAACGGGCAGGTTCGTGGGAATGACGAAGAAAACTGGAAGCACTTCGAAAGTATTCCAGAATTTGATAGAAATAAAATCGATACGACCAAGGTCAGCCAACAGCAGTTGCAAGAACCTTTGTTCAAATATTCGATTGGTGTTGATGGATGCGGAGAAGCGCCCTATTTGAAATTAGTGTCCCAGTTGTTCGGTGATAGAATGTTGGTGGCCAATGCGACCGGGGCAAGTTCGATTTTCGGGGGCGCTCTCCCTTCAACTCCTTGGGCAAAGAATGCCGAGGGTAGGGGTCCGGCTTGGTCTAATTCCCTCTTTGAGGACAATGCCGAATTCGGACTGGGGTATCGCCTGTCCTTAGATCAGAAAAAAACCCAAGCAGAAACCCTGTTGCGAAAACTATTGCCCAAACTTGATTTCGATTTGGTGCATGATATCCTTACAGCAAAGCAACAAAATGAAAAGGAAATTCAGGAGCAAAGAAAGCGTGTTACGACATTAAAGGCCCATTTAACCACCGTCGCCACTGTCGACGCGAAACGATTGATGACATTGGTCGACAGTTTGGTGAAGCAGAGCGTATGGATCGTGGGAGGCGACGGTTGGGCCTATGATATCGGCTATGGCGGACTGGACCATGTGATGGCCTCCGGTAAGAATGTGAATATTTTGGTGCTCGACAATGAGGTCTATTCGAATACAGGCGGACAAATGTCAAAGGCAACTCCCTTTGGCGCATCTGCAAAATTCGCCTTCAACGGAAAACAGAAACAGAAAAAAGATCTCGGGGGATTGGCCATGACCTATGAGGATGTTTATGTGGCCCAAGTCGCCATCGGTGCCGATCAAAAACAGACCTTAAAAGCTTTTCAAGAGGCTGAAAGTTACGATGGCCCATCGTTGATCATCGCCTATTGCCACAGTCCGTCCCACGGTATCGACATGAAAAATCCGAGTCAGTATCACAAAGCAGCTGTGGATTCCGGGCAGTGGTTGTTGTACCGCAATGATCCGAGGAGAATGGTTGAAGGATATAGTCGGCTGCAACTTGATTGTTCGGGTCCGGTAATTCCTATTGAAAATTATCTGAAAATGGAGAAACGTTTTGCAAAGCTTTTTGAAAACGACAAGGCAGCTTTGATAACCACTGTAAAATACATACAGCAACAAGTAGATAAGCGATATGATTGGTTTTTGGATAAGGCTTTTTCTGAAAGGTATTTTGTAAATGCTTAAAAGGAGTTCGGACTAAGAAAATTAGTGTCAGTTTGAGTGTCCGCCGTCATGCGGATGTATCGAAAACGACCTAATTTTGGGCAAAAGCCTAATTTCGATACAATTTTTCTTCATTTCATTGCGAAAAACCACTCAATTTGACGGCTTTTGGCTGACTCAAATTTTCGGTTAACCATTGTGTCGAACTTACAAGGAATGCGCGCTTTCTCTTTCTTATTTCTCACTCATCGTATTCACGATCTCCCAATCTTTGGGAACCCCTGAAAGGGTATACTCCGCAGATTTTGTGACAAAATATTTGGCGACTTTGTCCTCGGGATTTTTTGTCAGCACCTTATCGAATGCAGCGGATGCCTTTGGGAATTGGTTGCTAAAGAAATAGTCCAGCCCTTTTTCAAAATCCTTCAAGGTTTTGGCTTTTAGTTCGGCCACCTTGGGCATATCGCCATCAAAGCATTCGTAAATGCCTGTGATGTTGTCCTTCCCTTTGACCTGGACCTTCCCTAGATACCTGAAATGATAGTTGTCTTTATTGTCGATGGTCTTAAAACTCTCTTCGCTGACTATGATGTTGGCGCCATAGTGTTTGGTCACGCCTTCCATGCGCGAAGCCGTATTCACTGTATCGGCTATTATGGCGGTATCATTTCTTTGGATGTCCCCGATGATGCCCATGACCAAGGGACCGGTGTGGAGTCCCATCCCGACCGAAATGGGCACGTTGCCTTCCTTTACCCGTCTCACATTGTATGCCTGGATGCCTTTTTGCATATCAATGGCCGCTTGAAGCGCATGCGCTGCCTCATTCGGAAAAAGTGCCATGATACCATCGCCAAGATATTGATTCACGAAGCCATTATTTTTCTGGATCAATGGCCCCATCTTTCCGACATAGGAATTGACGAACTTGAAATTCTGTTTTGGGGTCATGCCCTCGGCTAGGGTGGTGTATTCCCGAATATCGGTAAACAGAACCGTCACCTCTTTTTCAACATGATCGCCCAAGGCCACATCGGTGATGGTTTCCCTCCCCACCGATTTTATGAACTCCGTGGGAACAAATTTGTTGGCGGCCTTATGTATTCCGTTCATGTCAAGATGGGCTTTTAGTCTTGCCAGCAGTTCATTTTTTGAAAAAGGCTTGGTCAAATAGTCGTTGGCGCCGACATTGAACCCGGCCACAAGGTCCCTTACCCTGTTCTTGGCGGTGAGCAAGACCACGGGCAGTTCACTGGGTAGATATTTCATTCGAATCTGCTCACAGACTTCATAACCCGACATTCCGGGCATCATCACATCCAAAAGAACGATATCGGGTTTTTCCCCTCCTTCGATTATTTCCAGCGCCTCATATCCATTTTTCGCACTGATATGGGCATAGCCACCAACCGCCAAATGATTTTCGAGCACTTTTCGATTGACCGGCTCATCATCAACTACAAGCACCTTGGCCAAACCGTTTTGTTGTTGGTTTTGGACTTCGGAAGAGACATTGTTCTCTTCGCCTTCCGGTTGCAATTTCGAAATTCCTTCGTGCTCTACCGGACCATGCAATGAAACATCTTTTCGCCTCCTCTCGCTTATGGGAAGCGTAAAAGTAAAAGTCGATCCTTTCCCGACTTCGGAATCGACATCGATGGACCCCCCATGCAGCTCGACCAATTGTTTGGTCACGGAAAGTCCGAGTCCGGTTCCACCATATTCCCGTTGGGTCGATCCATCGCCTTGCTCAAAGGATTTAAAAATGTTTTCGAATTTTTCTTGGGCAATTCCGATTCCGGTGTCAGATACCGAAATGCAAAGCATTTTGTCTTTTTCCTCGGCCTTGATCTCGACTTGTCCTTTTACGGTGAACTTAATGGCATTGCCGACAAGGTTGTGCAAAATCTGTTGCACCCTATTTTCATCTGCTTCTACCAACGCAACATCCTTGGGAACCGAGTTGACAAGTTTCAATTTTTTTCCTGAAATCAAAGGTTCGGAGAGTTTCAAGACCACATCGACAACGGCATACATGTCAACCGGTTTTGATGCCAATACTAAATCTTGGTTTTTCAATTTTGAAAAGTCCAAAATATCATTGACGAGATGTGAAAGCCTTTTGCCACTATTGGAAATCATGTCGAGATTTTCAATGGCTTTCAATGGTAATTTTCCTGCTGCGCCATCTTTTAACGATTCTGATAGTCCGATGATGCCGCTTAATGGAGTTCGTAGTTCGTGCGAGGTGTTGGCGAGAAATTCATCCTTTAACTTGTCGATTTTTTCAAGCTCTTCGACCCTTTGTTTCTCTATTTGCGTTTTTCGACGTTCTCTCTCGATTTGACGTTGTTTTTCCTCAGCCTCCCTTTTTTCCCTTTGCTTACGTTTGTAGCGTTTGAACAAATAGTAGCCTAACAATATAGTGGCGAGGGCAAGCCCTATTATAATGTTTCTTAGCGCTCTCTGCCGTTCCAAAAGCAAATCCTTGATTTCGGCGTCCTGTTGCAAGGCCAAGATTTCATCTTGTTTTTTCTCCGTATCGAATTTTACCTGAAGCTCCTGTATTTGTTTCGATTTGGTCTCGTTGAACAAACTGTCTTTTACGGCTATGAACTTATCCTTAAAAAGAAGGGCGTTTTTATAATCCCCAGTTGCCGCATACACTTCCGACATCTTTTCATAGGCATTTCGGACTTCGGATTTTGCTCCGATTTCTTCGGCTAGCCGAATGGCCTTTTCTAAGTGGGATTTGGCCTTTGGATAATTCTTTAATTTGAGATAGTCAGTGCCAACATGGGTATGACTTTCGGCCAGCTCTCTTTTTTGTTGGAGTTCTTCACGGATTTCCAAAGCGTTTAAATGAACTTGTAAGGCCTCTTCATAACTTTCTTGTTCGCTATAAACCTCCCCAATGGCCTCGTAGTCGTAGGCCATACCCCAGAGGCTTCCCAATTCTTTGTCAAGCTGCAATGCCTTTCTTAAATATTCTAGCGATTCAAAATAGTTTTTCCTCTCCATATGTGTACCTCCAATATTGTAGTACGCGGAGGCCATGTCCGCTTTTTCATCTAGATCTATGAACATCTTTAAAGCCCTTTCATAGTGGTCCATTGCTTTATCGAGCTGACCAATGTTTTTGAACTGCTCACCAAGACTGTTAAGAACTGTTGCTATACTATAGGAGTCTTTTTTCGCCTCATAAATCTTTAAAATATCATAATAAATTGCAGTGGTTTTCTCGTCTTCACCTTGGTCATCAAGCACAATAGCTTTTTGATAGAGTCCGTTGGCCAATGCGATACTGTCGTTTACTTCTGCGGCATAGTCTAGATATTTGTCTATGAAATTCAAGGCCGCAGTATAGTTGCCTTTTTGGCGCTCCAGGACCGCATATTGGTAGTTGGCAATTGAGATTCCTCTTTGATTATTGGATGAAGAACTTAGCAATTGAACACTGTCTATGTAGACTTTGGCCAAAGACATATTTGATCTGGTGTTCAAATATTCCCAAGAAACATTTTTAAGCGCCTGGATTTTTGCAGAGTCCGTAGTGGCCAGATTCGCGATCTGTTTTAAACTATCGATTTTGGAATTTTGTGCGCTGGAGATTTGGCACGAGAGAATTCCCCAAAGGAGTATGAGTTCGAATCTTTTCATTGTCTGCTAGGGGGAACGGTTGGCTTGTTGTTTAGATAAATGTACTGTTTATCGCAGTAAACACAAAAAACCAAAAAAAGGTCCGTGGTTCGCGGACCTTCCCTTTTTCGACCCTTCGACTTCAGTTCATGCTTAGTGAAGTCGAAGTAATCAGGGCAAGTTGATGAATTTTGTCCTCCCCTGGGGGGTTAGGGGCCTTAAAATCGAATCCGAAACTCTTGATCTTCACCGGTTGCTTCGAACTTCGCCCCATCAAAAGTAGGAGGGCCATAAGGGTTCGCATCCCCTGTCATGCCATAATTTTCCATGGGCATTCCATTCGCATCCATATCCATTTGTTTGTTGTCATTGGCGTCGTGCATGACCATAATGGCATAGGTGCCCGGTTCCACATTTTCAAACGTCAAGGTAACCTCGCCCGCTTTGGCAGGTTTCATTGCATTGTTGACACCCATGCCTTTCATAAAGGTGTCGGCCGTGTGCAACCCGGCAAGAATATGCCCACCATCCGATAATACGTTTTCGATGGTTACGGTGACTGTTGCACCTTTGGCGTCTTGTGCGGTTGATGTGAATCCGATAAGGAAAAATCCGAGTACTAGTAAATTTTTCATGACTGCTTATTTATTGATTAATTATGGTTCAAAACTGGTCATCCTGCTCGTTTTTTTGAAAAACAACCTACCCAACTGTAAGATTTTGTGACTGAATCGTAATCCGAATTTTTCCTTTCAATTCATCATCAAAAAAGGACAATTCAGTGTACTAGTTTATGAGGACTCTTCAATACGATTCAAATTTGCCTCATCAATCCATGAAATCAATACAGCAACCGTCATGATCAAACAACTTTTCTTTTTCACCGCATTATTTGCCTCATCATCATTTTTTGCGCAATCAACAATCTCGGGAACGGTCTCCGACCAAAGGGGAAATCCCGTAATCGGAGCCAATGTTTATTTGGATGGTACCTATGATGGAGCCTCTTCGGACGACAGCGGAAATTTTGCGTTTGAAACTTCCGAGAACGGAACCCAGACTTTGGTCGTCTCCATGCTGTCCTTTGAAATCTATATGCAGGCCGGGGATGTTTCTTATTTAAAGGATTTGAAAATCGAACTCCGGGAGGCTCTCAACCAATTATCGGGAGTCACCTTGACCGCAGGAACATTCGAGGCGGGTGACAATTCGAAGGTTTCCGTTCTGAAACCTTTAGACATCGTTACCACGGCAAGCGCGGTAGGGGATTTTGTGGGAGCCTTACAAACGCTTCCCGGAACATCAACCGTCAATGAAGATGGGCGTCTTTTCGTTCGCGGGGGCGAAGCAGGGGAGACTCAGGTTTTCATAGACGGACTCCGTGTTTTTCAACCGTTCAGTGCCACAGCCAATAATATTCCGACAAGGGGCCGCTTTTCACCTTTTCTTTTTAAGGGAATTACCTTCAGCACCGGCGGTTATTCCGCAGAATACGGTCAGGCACTTTCGAGCGTACTGCTATTGAACACCACCGATATGCCCGATCAGGAGAAAACCGATATTGGAGTTATGTCAGTTGGCGGCACCCTAGGCCATACCGAGATTTGGGGAGACCGATCCCTTAGCGTAAACACTTCCTATATCAACTTGGCCCCTTATCAATGGATTATTCCGAACGACATCGGGGCTCGATGGAACAAACCCTATGAATCCATTTCCGGGGAAGCTGTCTTCCGTAGTAAAAAAGAAAACAGCATGTTTAAATTTTATACGGGCTTCAATCAGGCCAATCTGAACATCGATCAAGAGGATATCAACTTCGACGAATTCGTCAATTTCAGCTTGAAGAACAACAACCTTTACGCCAATACCTCCTACAGACATTTTTTCGAAAACGAGTGGACCCTTGGTGCCGGGGCAAGTATTTCCTCCGATAAAAACGACATCGGTTTTCAATCCAATTCCATCGATACTAAGGAAACGGCCGCCCATCTAAAATTGAAATTGAAGAAGAACTTTAGCAGCCGATTTCAATTGAACTTTGGGGCCGAACATTTTATAACGGATTACGATGAAAACTTTTTGGCCCCGGATGGATTTGAATTTGATTCCGGTTACAAGGACAATCTCAGTGCAGGCTTTGCGGAGGCAGATATTTTCTTTAGCAATACGTTCGCAATGAAACTGGGTGTACGGGGAGAGTACGCTAGTGTATTGCAAGACTTCAATGTATCGCCAAGGGTTTCGTTGGCCTACAAGAGCAGTGAGAATGGACAGTTTTCATTGGCCTACGGGGATTTTTATCAGAATCCGTTGAACGATAACTTGAAGTTCGACCAAAGTTTGGACTTTGAGAAAACATCCCACTATATTTTGAATTACCAATATTTGGGCAATGGAAAGACCTTTAGGGCCGAAGCCTATTACAAAGACTATGACAAGCTCGTAAAATTCGACACTCCATTTGCCCGGTTCGATTCAGATTTCAATAACCTGGGAAATGGGTATGCATCCGGATTGGATATTTTTTGGAGAGATAACAAAAGCATCAAGAATTTGGATTATTGGGTCTCCTATTCCTATTTGGATACCGAGCGTGATTACCAAAATTTAAGGGAAAGGGCCACTCCGAATTTCGCACCGACCCATAACCTCTCCCTAGTAACGAAATATTGGGTGGAGGATTGGCGGTCACAGGTTGGTCTTGCATATAACTTCGCCTCCGGGAGACCTTATGATAATCCGAATACACTGGAATTTATGGCGGAAAAGGCAAGGCCGTTCAATAGCCTAAGTGTCAATTGGGCCTATCTGATCTCACAGCAGAAAATATTATATTTCTCGATCAGCAACGTTACCGGATTTCGAAATGTAAACGGCTATCAATACGCCGATACCCCAAATATGGACGGTGTTTTTGACCGACGCACGATTCGCCCTACCGCCGATGCCTTCTTTTTCGTAGGCTTCTTTTGGACCATCAGTGATGATAGGAGTAGCAATCAGTTGGATAATCTTTAAAGATTTTTTAACCGCAAGGGGCGCAAAGGTTTCCCAAGGCTCGCTAAGAATTGCTCATAGCCTTAAGCTCATTGCGTCCTTTGCGTCTTCTTAGCGCACTTTGCGTTTAAACTTTCAGCATTAGCAAGTCAAATTTGTTCCCATAACCGAATTTGGGTATCTTTTCTCCACTATAAATTGCTCGAAACCATGGAAGAAAAAGACCTTTCCGAAATCCAAAAAATGTTACAGGAGCAAGGCTATATTGATGACGGCGGAATTGCCATGTCGATTTTCCTTGCCATGAAATTGGAAAAGCCCTTACTTGTGGAAGGCCCTGCAGGTGTAGGAAAGACTGAAATTGCAAAGGTCATGGCCAACGCTTTGGGAACCGATTTGATCCGACTGCAATGCTATGAAGGGCTGGATAGCACCCATGCACTATACGAATGGAACTATCAGCATCAATTGCTTTATCTCAAAATGCAAGAGGATAAGGGCAAAAAAGTACAAGACCTTGAACAAACGATTTTTTCGGATAAATTTTTGTTGAAACGTCCCATACTTAAAGCCATTACACACGACAAAAACCCGGTTCTCTTGATCGATGAAATCGATAGGGCCGATGAGGAGTTTGAAAGTTTTCTGCTGGAAGTGCTATCCGACTGGCAGGTGACCATTCCGGAAATCGGAACGGTCCGGGCAAACAGCAAACCGCAGATTATCCTGACCGGAAACCGCACCCGTGAACTCTCCGAAGCGCTTCGAAGAAGATGCCTATATCTTTGGATAGACTACCCCGATTTTGAAAAAGAACTGGCCATAGTCACCGCAAAAGTGCCTGAAATCGATGCGAAATTGGGCAGACAGATCTGTGTTTTTATGAAGGAACTCCGGCAACTTCGTTTGGAAAAGACACCGGGAATTTCAGAAACCATCGATTGGGCAAGGGCCTTAGCAAGTATGCACCTTAAGCACTTGGACAAAAAGACTGTGGAGGATACTTTGGGTGTCGTTTTGAAAGATTGGCAAGACATGCGTCATGCACAAGATGCACTTTCTGAATTATTGGAAAAGACAGGTGTTGCTTCTAGAATAGTTTAGTATAAAAATCTTGGAATCAATTCTTAAAGAAATTTGTGCCTCCCGATAGCAATTTGGACTTTGCCCGCTTTGTGGTCTAGGGAATGGAATATTTAACCGCAAGGTTCGCAAAGAATGCGCAAAGGACGCAATGGAATAAAACACTTATGACCGAAAATCAAATTTCTAAGATTGTTTTTGATGCCGCGTTAGAAGTACATAAGTCTTTAGGGCCGGGATTGTTGGAGAGTGCTTACGAAGAATGTCTCTTTTATGAATTGAAGAAAACGGGCCTAAAGGTCGAAAAACAAAAACCTTTACCGTTGGTTTATGAGGAAGTGAAACTTGAAATTGGTTACAGAATAGATGTCATTATTGAGAATAAAGTGATCGTTCGAAGTAAAATCCTTTGAGGTACTCAATGATGTTCATCTAGCTCAAGTGCTGACCTATTTAAAACTATCGAACTGTAAATTGGGAATGTTGATAAATTTCAATGTAGCCTTAATAAAGAATGGCATCAAAAGAATAGTTAACAAACCATAACTCTTAGCGAACCTCGCGAAAACTTTGCGCTCTTTGCGGTTATAAGAACATGACAATACAACCAATTCAATATCAAACTACGCTTTCGGCCAATGTCGTGTTGCTATGCCGCTTCCTACGAAAAAAAGGATTTTCCATTGGAGTAGCGGAGGAGGCCGAAGCTTTGCAGGCGATTACTTTTTTACCGATCGATAAAGAGGAGTTTTTCCGGTCCGCTTTGAAAAGCGTACTCTCGAAAAGTGCCTACCAGCGACAGCATTTTGATGAATTTTACCTCGAGTTTAAAGATGAATTAAAAAAGTCTTCCGATTCAAAACTGAAGGAAAAAGAAGAAACAAAGGATTCAAGATCGGAATCTGAAAAAGCGCAGGCCCAATTCGATTCTCTAAAAGAATGGTTGAACTTAAATGCTTTGGAAGATGAAAAGCAAATTGCCTCCTACAGCGATATAGAGCTATTGGCCAAAAAGAATTTCTCCGATTTGAGTCAGGAGGAAATGCAATTGATGATGCGTCTTCTACGGAAAATGGCCCGAAAGATCGCCCATAGGAAGAGCCGATTAAAAAAAGCCTCAAAAACAATAAAGAATCTAGACCTTAAAAGTACCATAAGGGCCAATATGCGTCGAGGGGGCGATTTGACCGAAATCAGGCATAGTGAAAAAAAGGAAAAGAAATTGAAATTGGTGCTGCTCTGTGATGTCAGCCGTTCAATGGATTTATACAGTAGGTTCTTCGTTCATTTGATCTACGCCTTTCAAAATTCATATGACAAAATAGAGACCTTCGTCTTCAGTACGGCCTTGCATCGGGTCACTGAAATACTCGACAACCATGAATTTGATAAGGCTTTTAACATGATTTCGGATCGGGTGCCCCAATGGTCAGGAGGTACCACCATAGGTTCTTGCCTGAACGATTTTGTTCGGGATTTCGGATATCGCATGGTGGATAAAAAAACGATCGTACTGATTTTGAGCGATGGTTGGGATACCGGGAAACCAGATGTAATAAAAGTGGCCATGCAGGCCATTTACAAAAAATCAAAAAAAGTAATCTGGTTGAACCCTTTGGCAGGTAGTCCTGGTTTCTCCCCCGAGGTATTGGGCATGAAAACCGCATTGCCTTACATCGATGTACTCGCTTCGGCCCACAATCTTGAAAGTTTAAAGAACGCCATTTCCCAAATAAAGAGAAAAAGGAATCTACTGAATCGGGAATATATTTAGCCAAGTAATCCAACATCCACAAGAATCCAACTCAATTCTTATTTATACTCCATAAAAATTGCCAAAACAGTGTTAATTCCACAACATATTTTTTATCTTAAAAGGCTCATTCCTCAAAGATGCAGATTAACGGAACCTATCAACTAAATGCTTCCCCGGATATCGTCTGGAAAATGCTGATGGATCCCAAAGTTTTGGAAAAAGTTACCCCTGGAATTAAAAAACTCGAACCCCTCGACGAAGATTCGTACAATGCGATTTCCGAGGTTAAGAATAGGTCCCGTAAAGTGGCAGCTTTCGAAGGGAAACTTTCCGTGAAAGACAAGGTGGAAGAAGGAAAGCTGCGTCTTGGTCGTCGACCAAAAAAGCAAGTCGGGTAATGTTGTTGCTGAAATCGGAATGCAGTTCAGTTCCGAAAGGAAGACAATACGACCGAGGTCAAATATACTGGTGAGGCCAAATTGTCGGGATGCTGGCACGTATGGGGCAGCGAATCATGAGCGGGGTCGTAAGCACTTTGTCAAAACAATTTTTTCAGGCCTTGGAAAAGGAATTGGAAGCAACGGGCTTGACGAAGGTTTCGAGAGAAAAAATAGAACAACGATCATATAATTTAAAGCGGACACTTATGAAAATTTCAATAAGGATCAATGGGATAGAACACTCCCATGATGTCGAGCCCCGTATGAGCCTTTCCCAATATTTAAGGGAAGTTTTGGAGCTTGACGGGAACCCATATTGGCTGTGATACCAGCGGATGCGGTGCATGCACCATCACCTTGATGGCAATGCCGTCAAATCGTGTACGGTTTTGGCGGTTCAGGCCGATGGCAGTGAAATTACGACCATCGAAGGGATGGCCAAGAATGGGCAAATGCATCCGATCCAGGAAGCATTTAAAGAAAATCACGGACTACAATGCGGATTCTGTACACCGGGCATGGTAATGACGGCTGCAGATATTCTGAAAAACAATTCGAATCCGACCGAGGAGGAAATCCGCCACGGGCTTGAAGGCAACTTCTGCCGATGCACAGGCTATCACAATATCGTCAAATCAATTCAGCATGCCGCTGAAAAAATGAACGGGTAATTATGGAGACATTTATAGGTAAACCGATAAAAAGACGCGAAGATGCCCGTTTTCTCAAAGGGGCCGGTACATATACCGATGATATAAAATTGCCCAAGATGACCCATACGGCTTTTGTTCGAAGTCCGTATGCGCATGCAAAAATTCTTTCGGTCGATACGTCGGAAGCTCAAAAGGCTGAAGGTGTGGTCGCCGTTTATACTGGCGAATGATGGTTGTGGCGAATATGGCGTACCCTGCGGATGGCAAGTCGATTTCAAGAACGGGGAGACCATGCGAGAGCCGAAACATCCGCTGCTTGCAAAAGATAAAATCAGACATTTGGGAGAAGCGGTTGCAATAGTCGTTGCCGAAACCTTGGAACAAGCCCGTGATGCCGCCGAACTGGTCGAGGTCGAATATGAGGAACTTCCCGCCGTCACAGATCCTAAGAAGGCCATGGCAGCAGGTGCCCCAAAGGTACATGACGAATGGGAAGACAATGCGGCCTTCGATTGGTGTATTGGCAACGACAGGGCAGAGGTAGAGGCCGCCTTGGAGTCTGCCCACCACGTGACGGAAATGGAATTCCGTAATAATCGACTGGCGCCAAATGCCATTGAACCTCGCAGTTATATTGCCGATTACGATGTAAACGGGGATAAATGGACGCTTTATACGAGCACCCAAAATCCCCATTTGATTCGATTGCTTCTATGTGCTTTTGTGTTGGGAATTCCTGAACATAAGGTTCGAGTAATTTCCAAGGATGTCGGCGGTGGCTTTGGAAGTAAAATCTATCATTATACCGAGGAAGCCTTGCTGACATGGATTTCCAAAGAAATAGGAAGGCCCGTAAAATGGACATCCGATCGAAGTGAAGCCTTTTTGACCGATGCCCATGGTCGCGACCATATCGTAAAATCCAAAATGGGCTTTGACAAAGAAGGAAAAATAGTGGCCCATTTGACCGATGAGTATTGTGCAATGGGTGCCTATCTTTCGACTTTTGCACCCGCGATACCGACCTATTTGCACGGAACGCTTTTTCAAGGGGTCTACACGACACCTCTTATACACTTAAACGTTGTGGCGCCTTTCACCCATACCGTGCCAGTTGATGCCTATCGTGGGGCGGGAAGGCCCGAGGCGACCTATCTAATTGAAAGGATGTTATCAAAAGCAGCCAAGGAAATGGATATGGATCCGGCCGAAATCCGCTTCAGGAATTTCATTCCCCCCTTTGATGGTGTCAAAGAACATGGTTACCAAACCCAGGTCGCACTACAATACGATAGCGGCAACTATGAAGGGACACTTAAAAGAGGACTGGAAATGTTAGGCTACGAAGATTTTAGAAAAGAACAAGAGGAAGCCCGAAAAAATGGAAAGTTATTGGGCGTTGGAATCTCAACCTATATCGAAGGATGTGGAATCGCCCCATCTGCCGTGGTGGGTTCGTTGGGTGCTCGCGCAGGACTGTATGAAGTGGGCCATGTACGTGTACAACCCACTGGAAAGGTGCAGGTATTGACCGGGGCCCATTCACACGGCCAAGGTCACGAAACGGTCTTTGCGCAATTTGTTGCCGACAAATTGGGCATTCCGATGGATGATGTGGAAATCGAACATGGCGATACAGACCAGGTAGCTTTCGGAATGGGAACCTACGGTTCGAGAAGTTTGGCCGTTGGCGGAAGTGCCATCATGAAAAGTATCGACAAGATTATTGAGAAAGGAGCAAAAATCGCAGCCCATAAATTGGAAGCGGCCGAGGAAGATCTCGAATACGCGGAAGGTAAGTGGACGGTCAAGGGAACCGATAAATCGATTTCATTTGGCGATGTCTCGCTTACAGCCTATGTGCCGCATGATTATCCCGAAGGTTTGGAACCCGGACTTGATTTTTCGAGTTTTTATGACCCGACCAATTTTACCTATCCCTTCGGAGCACACATTGCGGTGGTCGAAGTCGATGCCGAAACGGGTAAGGTCGATTTGCAACGATTTGTTGCCTGCGATGATGTGGGTAACGTGATGAACCCGATGATTGTCGACGGCCAGATTCATGGTGGAGTGGTGCAAGGAATAGGCCAAGCCCTTTTGGAGGAAGTCGTCTATGACGAGGGTGGTCAAATGATTTCAGGCTCGTACATGGATTATGCCATGCCGCGGGCCGATGATGTGCCCAGTATTGAGACCGACAGAACGGTTACGCCCTGCCCGCATAATCCGTTGGGAGTAAAAGGAGCGGGAGAGGCTGGCGCCATTGGTTCGACACCGGCCGTGGTAAGTGCAGTTGTCGATGCCCTATCACATTTAGGGGTGACGGATATTCAAATGCCTTTGACTCCGCAACGGGTGTGGAAAGCGATGCAGAATTGACGGAAGATTGAGGCGCGAAGCACGAAGTGGGAAGTTTGATGCACGAAGAAAGAAGTATGAAGCACGAAGTCGGATGCACAAAAATTGTAACGAGAAGTGGGAAGTAAGGATAATGAAAATCGAAGAACCCAAAACTTGAGACCCTCGAACCTCGAGCTTCCAACTTCTAACCTTCGAACCGACAAAAGGCGAAGAAACAATAATAGCAATTAAGAACGAAAAGTTAAAATAAACAACGTACAAGATGATACCAGCAAAATTCGATTATAAGAAAGTTACCTCTGTCAAAGAGGCCGTCGATTTATTGGATAAGTATGGCTATGAAGCTAAGATTTTGGCCGGAGGGCATAGTTTGATTCCGGCCATGAAATTGCGACTGAACCGGCCCGAACTATTGGTGGATATTAGCGGAATAGAGGGAATGAATTCCATTTCCGAGGATGGTGACGAGATCGTTATCGGTGCGAATTGCACGCATACGGCCATCGCAAATTCTGAAGTGATCAATTCAAATTTGAATATTCTAGCGCAAACCGCCCAATGTATCGGAGATGTTCAAGTACGAAATCGTGGCACTATCGGCGGGAGTTTGGCGCATGCCGATCCCTCGTCGGATTACCCGGCAACGGTTTTGGCTTGTGATGCCAAAATCGAGGTAGAAGGCAAAAACGGAAAACGAAGCATTGCCGCCGACCGATTTCTTTCAGGGAATTTTTACTACAGCCCTGGCCGATGATGAGATTATTACAACGATTCGATTCCCAAAAGTGGCGAATGGCAATTACCAAAAGTTTTTTCAATCGGCTTCACGTTTTGCGGTGGTCGGCGTAGCTGCCGTGAAAGATGGTGATGCCGTCAAGGTTGGCATAACCGGAGTTTCCGATACGCCCTATCGGGCGACCGCCGTTGAAAATGCCTATTCAGGAAATGCCGAGGAAGCTGCCAATTACGCTATCGACGGTGTTGAAGTAATGTCGGATCATTTTGCCGATGCCGAGTACCGTTCTCATTTGGCAAGGATTTATGTAAGAAGAGCTTTAGAGGCCTAGGTCCGGCGAAGCCGGTCTAAGAAATGAAATTTATGACCTTTTAGTCTCGGTCTGGTCTTAGTTCCAATTCCATTTGAATGTTAGAGCGCGTGTAGGGGGTGGATTCTCCCGCTACTTTTTTAAACCCCAATTTTCGATAAAGCGAAATTGCCGATCTTAAAACCGTATTACTTTCCAAATAAAGTTTCTTGGCCCCCAGGGACTTCGCTTTTTCCACAACGGCCCTACCAAGTAACCACCCTATACCCTTGCCCTGGGCCTTTGGAGACACCCCCATTTTTGCCAGTTCGAAATCGTATTTCGGGTGATCCATTTTTATTAAAGCGCAAACCCCGACCGGTTCGCCTTCGTACAAGGCCACAATAATATGGCCTCCGTTGTTCAAAATATATTCCTTGGGATGATTCAAGGCCTTATGATCCATTTCTTCCATTTTGAAATACTTCCGAATCCATTCCTCATTCAGTTTTTTGAAGTGGGTGCTGTATTTATCTTGAAAGGGAACAATTTTGACCTTATGGGATTCTCTCTGCTTCTTTTGTTGCAATACCCTTTCAAAAAGCGATTTCTGGTCCAGTAAATATTCGAATTCTCCCATCGCCCTTCCAGATGTCATGGGTCGTCTGTGAAAGGATGTTCTCAATAGCCTTGTCAACATCGATATATTGATCTTCGATTTTAATCGCCATTTTTTTTCCTTTGGCCGTTAAGGAAATGATATTCTTCCGGCCATCGTTTTTGTCCGGTTTCTCGAAAACCAGATCTGCTTTCGACATTTCCCGTACAATTTTGCATACTGAAGGGTGAGAGTGGCCAATTTCGTTGGCAATGGCCGTAATGGACTTTGCTTGTTTTTCGGAAAGTACGTAAAACACCGGAAACCATTTTGGTTTTAAATCCACGCCGTAGCTATTGTACAATTGCTTGGCATCTTCCGAGATTCTCTCATTGAGCATTCGCAATCTGCTGCCAAGGGCCAATTTGCCGACTTTGTCAAAAAACATAATTATAAAACTATTTACGTAACTGATTACATAAATGTATTAATTTTTATCCAAACAAAACCTATCTATCTTGGAGATAAAATTTTAGCTGCTACTTCTGCATTTTGAGATAATAGTCCGCGGAGTGTTTTCCCGAACCGTAGAACAGAAAAAACAAACAAACCAATAAAGTAACCGAGGCCAAAATGAGATTTGTGGTGTTCATTACACCCAAAAAATTTGCCAATACCGCCCCGATTAAAATTGGCAACTGTGCTAGAACCGCCCATCTTGTGAGAAGGCCGATTACAATTAAAAAACCGCCCACAAAATGTGCAGGCGCGACATAATGCAAGACCAACATACCCCCAGGTATACCTTCAAAAGGCCTAATGACTTCCGCCATTTGCTCATGGTTTGACATAAATTCTACACCCTTCACAAAAAGAAAAACCCCAAGGGCGACACGTAAAAGATCAAGAGGATAATAGGTATGGGCATTGGCCCATTTATTCAAGGATTTTATCTTTCCCATGACAATAAGATTTTAGTTGATTAACTTAGAGAGGGAACTTTAATAGCCTTAAGTTACTCATTCATAGTGATATATAAAAGTTAAAATTGCCAGAAGACTGCGGTCATTTGACTTTGCCAAAGTTGTTTTTAAACTTTCAGCATGCTTGGATGTTTTTTCGGAACGGTCTTTGATGCCACTGTTTCATGACCATTCGCGAACTTCGGATACAACGTACAATTTTCCTTTTTGGAGGATTGCTACTCTTTACATGTAGTCCAAATAATGATTTTGAAACACCAAATCCGAATTCTGACAACATGAAAGATGACGGCAGCATTGTAGGTCAGGAAAACAATTCCAAAGCCCCAAGAATCCTTTCCAAAGAAGAAATCTTGGCCTATTTTGATTCTCTAATTGCCAACGAACAAATCATAGTCGGCCAACAATGTGGTGATGCGCCGAATTCCACAAAATCATACTACGATACATATGTCGATCAATTGGCGGATGAAACAGGCAGGCACGTCGGATTGATCGGTGCGGATTTTGGTTGGTTCTCGGGAGACGACTATCCCGTTGAGACCTTGATCGACCATTGGAACGAAGGCGGATTGGTAACGGTAAGTTGGCATGCCGACAACCCCTTTACCGAGGGTACGGACGTGTATTGGAATACCGTTGAAAACAAAGACAAGATAGACTTGAAATCCTTGGTCAAAGATGCGGAAACGACCCAAGCATGGATCAATTACCGTACTGAGCTTGATAGGGTTGCCGGGGCTTTGCAAAAACTTCGCGATGCCAATGTTATGGTTATCTGGCGACCTTTTCATGAAATGAACGGCGACTTCTTCTGGTGGGGAATCAATGCCCATAATAATAACCAGACCAACGAAAATGACTACAAAGCCCTTTGGATCGATTTATACAATACTTTTAGATGGGATTACGGATTGGATAATTTGATATGGGCATATTCCGTTGTACCGAGCATGACATGGTATGCCAACGTGATTTCATATTATCCTGGTTCCGACTACGTCCATTTGGTAGGAATGGATTATTATGGAACGCATCCCGATTTTCCGCATTATGAGGAATTAAGATCCTTGGGAAAAACGATGGTAATGTCAGAGATTGGACCTAGGGAAGAAGGTTATGGCAATTGGAACATGATGGATGTGGTCGAAAAACTAAAGGGCAAGGCCGCTTATTTTCTACAATGGCATAGCTGGAATGGGGCCGCTGTTTCCATCAAGGACAATCAAAATGCAATAGAAATGATGAATAGCGATTTAGTAATCACTCGCGAAGAAATTTTACCCAGCTCTCTTTAAGTTCAGGGTGTCTAAAAAAGTATCCATTAGCTGTCATTACGAACGAAGTGAAGTAATCTGTGTATTCTGTCAATAGGTTACAGATTGCTTCGTGCCTCGCAAAGACGGCTGGAAGTACTTTTTAGACACCCTGAACTCACCGACTTACTACTTTTTCGACTTTCGCTTCTTACTACTTTTCGCCAACGGGTTAAAATCCAAGCACATTTGGATCCAAGATTCCAGTTCCTTGTCCGAATCGATACCCTCGGCAGAAACGAACACATAACCCTTCATACTAAGACCGGTAAAGGTCATTTCGGAACAATGCGGTTTTGACAGGGCGTTTTCGTATTGATCGGGTCCGACCCTAGCCATAAATAGGGACGAATCGGTGTTTTTATCGATATGCATACCAAAACACATTTTACCGTCGACCATAAAACAGAGTCCGCCCATCATTTTCTTTTCTTCGAAGGCAATAGATTTTCGTTGTAATAGTTGCCGTGCGCGGTCTGCCAAAAATTCATCGTATGCCATGGTCTTTAAATAGCTGCTTTTGAAAAATTTTCATGCGCAATCGGACTTCCTTGAAGTCTTCTTAAAAACGCAAGTTGGCCAATATGGGTGAGCGTATCGCTCAAGGGTCCATTGATCAATCTTCTACTGGTCTCATCATCAATATTGACCTCTGTGAAGATAGACTTCATCAAGTTAAGATTCTCAATGATTCCTTTCAAATGGGAACCCTCTCTGTTTGGGGAACGGGGGCCATCGATAATTTGGAGACCGTAATTGCTCACATCGACCAAATGTGAAAGAATTTCATTAGGGGACCTAGACCCCTTTCCCAAGTTAAATTCAAAAAAATTTTTGTCAACATCGTTTATGCATTTATCCAAGCGATAGCGGATGATATTTATCAGTTGAATAAGTTCTTTGTTCATATTGCGATTTTGAAATACTGGCACTTAAAGTACCTATTTCAGTTGACTTTTTCCGATAATTTTTTTAAAATCCATTGCCGCTCGTTTTCGGTTTTGGCCAAAAAGGCAGCTTTTTGTAAATGCTCTCGTCGTTTTTTGTTATTTGACATTCCATATAGTTCCGCCAAAAGCAGATGGTACATATGGTCATTGTCCAACTTTATTTTCAGTGCCTCTTTAACCGCTTCTTTTTTTGTGCGGGCCATTGCCAATGCATAGGTACGATTCAAAGCAGCTACGGGAGAGTATTCAATTTGCAGCAAACGGTTGTAAGACTGCAGGATATTTTCCCATTTCTGTTTGGGTTCCAATTCGGTTCGGGTATGCCAAAAGGCAATAATCGCCTCTAAATGGTACTTCGTAACTTCTTTTCCCGTGCTTGATCGGTTCAGAAAAAGCTCACCTTTTTCAATTAATTGCCTATCCCATTCGGCCTCGTTTTGTTCGTCATAAACGATTTGATTTCCATTTTCATCCGTCCTTGCCTCAAATCGGGAGGCATGAAAACAAAAGAGTGCCATAAGAGCGTTTGCCCTTGGGGTGTTCGTCATTTCGGAGTTCAAGAGCAAATAATTAAGCCGCATGGCTTCCAAACAGAGATCCTTGCGTATTTTTTTCTCTGAACCCGTAGAGTAATATCCCTCGTTGAAAAGTAGGTACAAAACCAAAAGGACATTTTGCAACCTTTCTTCCAAAGCGCCCGAAGGTGGCATTATCACCTCGATGTTATTTTCCCTTAGCTTTTCCTTGGCGCGGTACAGCCTCTTGTTGATCGTTGCCGCATTGGTCAAGAAAGCGGTAGCTATCTCAGGAATACTGAACCCGCATAAGCTCTCAGGGCCAAGGCAATTTGTGCTTCTGGGGAAATATTCGGGTCGCAGACAGCGAAAATCATTTTAAGCTGACTTTCTTTGATGTTGTGTTCGGAGAGATCTATTTCAAGGATTTCGGAACTATTGGGGTGATGTTCGAACTCAGGCTTTATTTTATCTCGGAACACTTTTTCCCGGCGAAAGGCATCACGGGCCTTGTTTTTGGCAACGGTATATAACCAGGCCTTTGGATTGTCGGGTACTCCCTTAAGGCCCCAAGTTTCGGACGCTGCCAAAAAAGTGTCACTGACCAAATCTTCGGCGAGCTCGATATTTGACAAGCCAAAAGTCTTGCATAGTACAGCAACTATTTTGCTGAACTCCGCCCTGAACAATTCTGGAATCAATCCCCTGTCTTCCATAGGAAACGAAAGTGGACTAAATATAGCCCACTTTCCCTAGCTTTTGTAGTTCACTTTCAAGTACTAGTTGTCAAAAACTATGATATCCCTTACCTCGACCTTACCACTGGGTATTGTAAGAATGGGGCACCCCTCCGCTAGTTTTACCGCGTCATCGAGATTATCGGCCTTTACAATGATGTAGCCGCCTACGATTTCCTTGAGTTCGGCGTATGGTCCGTCGGTAACTACACCCTCAGTGGTAACCGTCTTGCCCTTTGAACCCAGCGCATTGGTGCTCACGAATTTTCCCTGCGCAGCGATGCCACCGATCCAGTCCTGCCAAATTTGCATTACTTCCTGCATTTCTTCAGGCGTTTGAGCCGAGTTGTCAATGTTTTCCGTTCTGAAAATCATCATAAATTCATTCATAATCCTCTGATTTTAATTGTTTATGCCCATTAGACGATCCATAAGAGACCTTTAGGACATCAAAAGGGAATTTTTAAAAAGGTAAATTCGGGTTACTCCCTAAAATGAAAAAAGAATGTACGAAAATATATTCGGAAAGATCAGTCAAGAAAGTCCCTGTCAAAGCTGAAGGGCTGCTCTTTGTTCGGGTCCACAGTGACCTGTACTGCCGTAGCCCCTCCTTCGATTTGAACACGCAGTATATTCTGTTCACCGTCGTATGGTCTGTTCATGAACCAGAAGTGGCCATCACCTTGCATATAAAGCACAGGTTTATTAAAATCTGCGGCTACCGACCGAAGCACATCGGTGAAGGGTTTGAATTTATCAGGACCAAGTTCTACCATATTCGCATGACCAAATACAACAAGTGCTTTTGAACTGTCTTTATGGGCGGTGACGATCTCCTGTAAAAACTCGGCGTTATCCGTGAGGCGGATGTCCCATTCGGCCTGGTCATGAACATCGCTTCCAACAAGGTTTAGGCCCAGGAACATTACCTTGTCTTGAACCCAGCTAAAATTTTCGGACCGATTTTCTTGATAGGTGATTTCGTGATCAAATGACCAGTTTTGATGAAGGTTCAAAAAATACTGATTCCATAGTTGCAATGCCGCGGCTGGGTCATTGCAATCATTGTATTCATTGTCGCCAAGAATCATAAAGGTAGGCGCTGTAAATTCCCGTAATATTCCGCTGACATCTTGAAAAACGGCCTCGTCACAGGGGTCGGCACCTGGTTTGATGTCACCTACATGAACAACGAACGCTGAGTTGGCCCTGGTGTTGTGCGTCTGTATCATGGCAATCAATCCGTCACGTTGGTCCGAATTATAAGGTACATCGCCGATAACACTGAATACGACCGTATCGAGCTTGACAGCATTACCGGTCGTATCGATGGGTTCAATGGTATCGGTCATGTCAGGATCAGGCTTGGGGGTATCATCATTCTTGGAGTTGCATGATAAGGCAACTACCAAAACAAAGCTCAAAAACACAGACAAAATCCGAATAGGAAGTTTCATAACCTACTTCTTTACCTAAACTTGAACGTCAAAATGAATAAACTTAGTATGGCGCACCAAAAGATGCACAACAATTGTCTTTAGGGAGGAATGATTGTCAAAGGTAGCTATTTTAGGCGCCTTTGCCAATTGGCGAACAATTTCAGCTAAGCATTTTCTATCTTTATTATATGCCAATTAAAAATCGTCGTAGACGTTTTCTGCTTCAAATAATGCCATTTGCCATTTTTTGGTTGGCCTTTTCCGTTGTCTATTCCTTGCTCGAATACGGGCTTTTAGGTTCGCTTGATCACTATCCGTCGACCGGTAACCAATATAATTTTGGCGATAATTTTTTGTTTACCTCATTAAGTTCGATGATCGTGGGTTTCTTACACGGATGGGTAGAGGTCAAATGGCTACGTCACAAGTTCAAGCACAGACCCTTATGGTTTAAAATCGTCTTTAAGACCTTATTTTATTTAGCCTTCATTATTCTCTTTTTGACTGTTTTTAGTGTTATCAATAGTTTGGTAAATTACAGGGAAGGTGTTGTATCATTGGCACTTGTCGATTTAAAGCGATTTTTCTGGAATTTTGCGTTTTGGGGCCTAATCATCTATATAGCAATGGTCCTCTTCATTGCGCTATTTTTTTCCGAAATAAGTCAGTATGTCGGTGATGGGGTACTTTACAATTTCATTCTGGGGAAATATCACCGCCCCAGAAAAGAGATACGCATATTCATGTTTTTGGATATGAAATCTTCAACAACAATTGCTGAGGAAATTGGGCACGAAAATTATTTCAATTTGCTGGATACCTATTATAGCGATATGACCGATGCCATTTTAGATACTTCGGGCGATATCTATCAATATGTGGGTGACGAAATTGTTGTCTCTTGGCCCGAGGAGAAGGGTGTACAGAATAACAACTGCCTTTACTGCTTCGAAAAAATCGCAATACGAATTGAGCAAAATAAGATGCGCTATCTAAATAGGTTCGGACTGGTGCCCGAGTTCAAGGCCGGTTACCACATTGGTGAGGTTACCACAGGTGAAATCGGAATTTTAAAAAAGGATATTATTTATACCGGTGATATTTTGAATACGGCAGCCCGTATTCAGGCGGAATGCAATTCGCATAAGGCGAAGGTCTTGATTTCCGGAGAATTGGTCGACGAACTTAAAAATGACCAAGGGATAAAATACAACCGAATCGGTAAGCTGTTATTGCGCGGCAAGAAAAAGGCAATTCAGCTTTATGAAGTGATTTTTGATTAACTTTTTCGGGGTATTGTTGAATTACTCCTTCCAGGATAAAGATAAAGGGGATACGTTGATTAAATGTATCCCCTTTGTCATGTGACTGGATAGCTTTGATTAGAAGCTGAGTGATTGATTCGTCCAACGGATTCGTTTGCTGTCTTGCCGATTGCTCAGCAGAACATACTTTCTAGAGTCCGAAGGATATTGATTGATGAATGTTTTCATGGTACTGTTGTTTGATGATTGAGGTACTTACATATCGCGATTAGCGATTAAAGTTCCGGTACTGGGCCGATCGTGATCTTTTACAATCGCTTAGGGTAGATAGGTACGTTCCTGTTCTTGACTCTGTTGCGGTTCTGTGGAATGATGCTTTCATGATTTTATGTTTTTAATGTTGTTGTTTTAATGTTGGTACAAATATGCTTTGATTTGTTCTTGGTTGAAAAATAGATCTACCGAATTGTACTTTTCAGAGATTCAATTGTAATTATATTTTGCTCAATATGAATCTTAGCGATTAAAATTCCTGTACTGGGCCCATTGTGATCTTTTACAATCGCTTAGGGTAGATAGGTACTTTCCTGTTCTTGACTCTGTGGCTGTTCTGTGAAATGATGCTTTCATGATTTCTTTTTTTTTAGGTTGTTTTAAATTGTTTTACATCTTATAGACGATGCTTTTTTCATTTTGTTACAGTACTATGCATAAAAAGGTACTATATTATTTAAATTTTAACATCTACGGAGTTCTGAAAGACAATAAAATTTTTATAAATAATTGAATATCAATAAATTAAACTAAATTTGAAATTTTATCACCTCCCTGTTAAAGACCATGTCTTTTTTAAATAGCTGTAGTTATGTACAACTTTTATTGTTCCAACCTATGCAGTAAGTTTATTTTTCAACCTCTATATTGCCCGCAATGGACCTTAAAGGTAGAATTCACTTTAGTAATTTTGAACTAAGGTGATTTGGTATTCTTTAGAAATAGGGAGAACACTTATACATAATTTAATGAGCGAATGAATTTGTTGAAAATGGATTATCGGAAAATTGACCGAAGAATTTCTCTTGGAATGAGGAGATGGGGCACAATTGCCCTGAGAATATCTTTTGCGATCATATTTGTTTGGTTCGGCATCTTGAAACCTTTCGGGTTATCTCCCGCAGAACAACTTTTGAAGGCAACCGTGGCATGGCTTCCTTTTTGGGAACCTGATTTCTGGTTGGTACTGATCGGTTGGTGGGAAGTTGTAATCGGGATTACATTCCTATTCAAACGAACAACACGTATCGCCATACCGTTATTGCTCTTGCAAATGCTGGGAACCTTTATGCCGCTCGTTTTCTTGCCCGAGACGACATTTCAAAATGGAAATTTGTTTTTGCCAACTATGGAAGGGCAGTACATAATGAAGAATCTTATGATAATTTCGGCTGCGCTGGTGGTAGGTGGGAGCATGTACTTGCCCCGGGATGAAAAGCATGAATAGCAAATAGTATTATTCAAGTTCAGACCAAACTTTTTCAATTAAGGCTTTGCTGGCCTTTATGCCCTCCGGTTCACTAAGTCCTTGACCCTCGTATTCGATGCCGATATAACCATCGAAACCAGAGTCTTTTACCAATTTTAGAAGTTTTGGATAATCCAGATAGGTCTCATCGCCAGCTTCATTAAAATTATAGGTTTTCGCACTGACCCCTTTGGCAAAGGGAAGAAAGTCAGCTACTCCATCCTCATGTGGGTATATCTCTTTACAGTTTTTACTGGGCTCCGTACTGCCCCATTCAGCGCTCAAACACCAATTGCCCAAATCCGGCAGGGTTCCCAAAAAAGGATTGTCAACCTGTTGCAATACACTGACAATGAACTTTCCGTCGGAAGTATGTAGCCCATGGTTTTCGACCAGAATGTTGATGCCATTCTCCTTGCCGTATTCGGCCAGACTCCCGAGTCCATCGATCAATGCGGCGTGAAGCTCCCTTTTGGTTCCCCTCCCAAATGCGTTTACACGAATGGAATGGCATTCCAGAATCTTGGCCGCATCGACCCATTTATAGTGGTTTTCCACAGCAGTTTTTCTTTCAGCATCATTCGGATTTCCCAAGTCGCCCTCGTTATCGACCATTATCAAAAGGCTTTTAACATCCTCATCTTCCGCCCTGACCTTAAGTCCGCCCCAGAACTTTTCATTGCCGGCATGATCCACATAGAATTGGTTTACATATTCCACTGCGCTGATTCCATAATCCCTTTTGGCGATTTGGGCGAAATCGATCGCATTGATTTCCCCCTTTTCCAAAGAACGGTGCAACGACCATTGGGCCAACGATATTTTCAAATCCGAATCGTCTTCAATTTTTGCCAGTTTGGCAACTGACCTTTGCGGCAGAAATGTAATTGCCGCTGCGCCCAAGGTTGTTTTTTTGATAAATTTTCTTCTACTCCTCATTTTCATTTTCCTTTGTTCATTTCGTGCGCAATCATCATACTTCCCATATCTCCGGTTTTTTCAAGCTCCTCAATAATTTTCGGATGATCATGCTCACGACCTTGTGAAAGTTTATAGGCGGCCTGAATCTCCTCTATCCTGATCTGGAAGCCTACCACCCCACGGATTTGTTTCATGGTATTTTTGGAAAGATTTTCAATTCTAATGGGGTTTTCAGAGTTCTTTTCGTATTTGTCCACCAGATTTTTCAGGTGTTGCATCAAGGCATCCCCTTCAATGATCTTTAGCTTGCCATAAACATGAACTGCGATATAGTTCCAGGTAGGTACTTCCTCTTCTTGATACCAAGAAGAGGAAACATAACTGTGGGCCCCATTAAAGATACAAAGTACCTCTCGATCGTTTTTAAAGTATTTCCATTGCGGATTGGCTTTGGCGATATGGCCCGTGAGAACGTCCGTTCCCTTGTCATCCACATCCAATTCCAATGGAAGATGGGTTCCCCAAGGTTTTCCGTTGACAGTATTGATCAGGATCCCAAAACTATTTTGTTTTAGGAATTCCTTGACCTCGGTTATATTTTCGTTTTTGTAATAGTGCGGAACGTACACTACATCCTATTTTTCAATTCGACCTATTCTTGTAAAAATAGGAAATTCAACCGTTTTGGAGATTCCTTTTTTCCAGTGTTTTCTCAATTTTTCAATCACTTCGTCAACAGGATTCTGGCCTTCTTGAATGATGAAATTCTGTACGCTTGACCAGGAATTCAAAACCCTTTCACATCATCCAATTTCCAAAAGGTTTTTATACGATGTGCTTTTTTTGACTTGATTTCAGAGAAGTCCAATGCTATTGAAGAATAACAGTTTTCAATATGCCTCCGCTCATTATCCCAATAAGAGCCGACTACTTCGGAATAAAAATAATCTAAGACTTTGTTCATATCATCGTCTATTCGTGGGAGTCCGTAGCCCCAGACATAAACGAGTCCGTTGTTCTTGACCACCCGATACAACTCCTTGTTGAAGGCCTTGATATCGAACCAATGAATGGCTTGCGCAACCGTAGCCACATCGAACATATTTTCCTTAAAATTTGTATGCTCGGCCCTTTGAATGGAATACATTATATTTTTCTTCTTTGGTGCCCTTGAAATTTGGTTTTCGCTTATATCGGTAGCATAAACTTTCGTAAAATGATGGGAAAGTTGAATGGCCACTTGCCCGTTTCCGGTCCCGCAATCCCAACAAACATTTCTCTCCGGGGCAAGTTCTAGAATTTCACCAAAAAGTTCTTGCGGATAGGTGGGGCGAAACTTCTTATAGGTGTCCGCTTGATTTGAAAACCGGTCCTTTACCTTTTTCACTTGGCTATGGTTATCAATACTGGCAAATGGTCTGAAATATGTTTGTCGTTTTCCATTCGGTCATCGATGTGGACGTAGCTTTTGACCTTAAAACCCTTTACAAAAATGTAGTCGATGCGACGGTCCAATTTTGATTGTGGGTCAAATCCGTTAAAAGTTCCCTTGGGTCCGAGAAAAGGTTTTTGTGAGATTGCTTGTCCATCGGAGAGTTGACTTTGCAAAAACCGGATCGGTTCTTCATCAGAAGTCAAATTCAGGTCGCCCATAAACACAACAGGTAGATTTTCTTTGTTGATTTCATTGATTTTTCGAACGATCAACCGTGCGGAATTCGAACGCGCCTCATTACCAATATGGTCAAAATGGGTGTTGAAAACATAGAATTTTTTTCCTGAAGATTTTTCCTCAAAAAGACCATAGGTACAGATGCGCTCCATGGCAGCGTCCCAGCCGATGGAGACATTCTCGGGGGTATTGGAGAGCCAAAAGGTATTGGTTGTAATAACTTTGTATTTAGTCGAATTGTAAAGAATAGGGGAGTACTCGCCCCTCTGTTTTCCGTCGTCCCGGCCGACACCGATATAGGTAAAATCCGTCAGGCAGCTGTCAATATACATGAGCTGACGATGCAGCACCTCTTGGGCGCCAATTATCGAGGGTTCATACTGCTTGATCAAACCTACCAGGCCCTCCTTTCGGTCATTCCAATTGTTGACCGTATCATTGACATTGTCGTATTTGATGTTGTAGGTCATCATTTTTATTTCTTGTCCATTGGATACCAACATGGAAAAAAAAATTAAAAAGGGAAATATATATTTGGATTTCATGTTTGCATCATTATTTACGGATTGACAATTTATGAATTAACCGTTACATTTAACCAATGGGACAAAAAGGATATCTGCATCAAATCCATCCGGTACTTCCGGTAAAGGATGTCGTTGAGGCATTGGACTTCTATGTCAATCGTCTTGGATTCAAGATCGCCTTTGCCGATGATGAGAAGAATCCGAAGTATGCCGGAATCTTGCGCGATGCCATCGAAATACACCTACAATGGCACGATGCCAAGGAGTGGGAGGCTGAAATCGACCGGCCCATGTTACGGATTGTAACCCAAAATATCGAGGCACTATATGAAGAGTATTCGGAAAAGGATGTTTTTCACGACCATACGTTACTGCGGGAAACGGCTTGGGGTACCAAAGAGTTCGCTTTTTATGACCCTTTTAAAAATGGATTGACCTTTTACAGGGATGTTTGATCATACTCGAGACTTTTCCCCTCCTTGGAGGCCTGTACTGAGCGTAGCCGAAGTGGGCCTGGGGTGGGTCTTTTCCCCTCCTTGGAGGGGACTAAGGGGTGGGTTTTAAATCTTCAACAACCCTATTAATTTCCTCCAAAACCCAACCCAGATTGTTTTTTACGTCCAAATCACTGAATCTTACCACCATAACTCCTAGTGACTCCAAACGCTTTTGCCGAGAGGCATCCTTCTCCTGTTGCCCTTCCTCCAAATGAATCGAACCGCCTGCCTGCCGGTAGGCAGGTCGACCTCAATGGCCAACTGCAAATCTTTGCAGTAGAAATCTACGATGTATTGGTCAATAGGTATCTGTCTGCTAAACCTGACACCCAACTTCTTGCCTTTAATCTCACGCCATAGTGCAATTTCGCCCAACGTCATGTTTTTGCGCAGTTCCTTGGCGTAGGCTACTAGTTTCGGATTATATGGTATGATTTTTCTCATGGTTTTACCCACCCCTCGGTCCCCTCCGAGGAGGGGAGGATATATCGGTTGGTTATCCCCTCGAGGAGGGGAGGGATTCATTTTGGTTTTTGAGTTCAGGCAAAAATATCTCTTTGTTCGTCAATGCGGTTTGGTCAATTATGTGTTTTGTGTATTCACCAGTTTTGTTCCATTAGTTTATAGTGAATATGTCTGAAAATTTAATCACATTTACGAACTTTTCCCCTCCCTTGGAGGCCTGTACTGAGCGTAGCAGAAGTGGGCCAGGGGTGGGTCTTTTCCCCTCCTTGGAGGGGACTAAGGGGTGGGTTTTAAATCTTCAACCACCCGTTAAATCATAGCTCGTGTCGGTTTATAGGTGTTTGGCACGTACGGCTTAAATGTACTTAAATATGTTCATTATCAACATCTTGCAATAACAAAACAAAACCCGAAAGTTGTCTTCCGGGCTTTGTAAAGGTCGGTCAGTTTAGGGTAGCTAAAACAAATAGGGTTGGTTTATTGGCCGGGCAAGGCTTGTACCTGCCCATCGGAGCTGCTAAGATCTTTTCTATATACCCAAAGTTCACCTCTGTCTCCGTTGGTAGCGGCTTCCACATCTTTTAGAAATGTCTGGAAGCTGCCGGCACCGTGCACTTCTTCGAACCATTGTGGAAATTTGTCCTCGCGGCCCATCCATGCCGATTTATCAAAAAAGTCGACCCAGACATAGTCTTGCCCATCCATGTCGGGCAATTCATTGAAATATGATCCCCACTGGTGGTCGGGGTCCTTGGCCTTAAAGACTTTGCTCACCCTATCCAAAATTGAGGCGAACTCCATTTGCTTAAAACGTTTGACATCGACCATAAAAATGGAAAGATTCTTCAGCTCAAAATCCTTGGAAAAGTTGGAGTGTGCCAAATCGGACTTCCAATAGGTGGTTTCCATTTCTGGCAAAGCGTTGGCAGCGACGTTGGCATTCCAATCTTTTGTGTGGTCCTCACCGTAGTTGTTCGCCTCGTCCATAGCGGCCCAGGCAGTGGGCCCCATGCTCCAGACATACTTGCCTGAATTCTTCCCACTGGCGACCCAAAAAACGCTGATCTGACTGGCACCTTCGGCATGATACTTTTTATTGTGGGCGGCTACCCCTGCTTCAAACGCTTCGATTTTCTCAGGATGCGGGGTTATCATGACATTCATAAAAATCGGGGCCTGTTGGCTTTCTTGGCCCATTAATAGAAATGGTGCCACTAGTAATGTGTACAGTAATTTTTTCATTGTTTCTATATTTAATTGGTTAATATTCTATTGTTTAATTGTTTGTTGATTTTGTCTGGCGTTCAGTCCAAATGTATTTTCAACGGCCTCGTACCAATCATCATCGTTGGCCGCGTTCCAATCTATCCACTCCTCGTCGGTCATTGATTTTCGCCATTCCAAAAATGGTTCAGCGTCAGGGCCGACAGGATGTCTCAATTTCCAAGAAGGGTTATTTGCAATTTCCAGAATTTTATCGGCAACCAATGTTGGAGGTGTGGGGTTCTGGAGTGAAGCCTGAAACAAACCAGCGAAGCGTTTTGAATGTGGATAAATCGAATTGCTGTCCACACTGATATCATTGGCCATTTGGGTATCGATGATACCGGGTTCCACGATGGCCACTCGAACGTTGAATGGTTTTACTTCCTGCCCCAGTGCCTCGCTCAATGCCTCAAGGGCAAATTTACTTGCTGCATAGCCGCCCAACGGACTGCTGCAGATATGACCGGCGACCGAAGCCACATTGATAATGCAACCATTTTGGTTTTTCCGCATTTGTGGCAACGTCGCTTTGATGCATCGGATTACCCCAAAATAATTGGTCTCCATAATCGCCTTGAAGTCATCCATGCTCAATTCTTCTACCGAGCCATGACGTTCGATTCCGGCGTTGTTTATGAGGACATCCAAAGTCCCTACTTCATCAAGTATCGGTGTCAATACAATTTTTGACCGATTCATCGGAGTCTACATCCATTTTGGAAATGGTAATTGCCAGATGATTCATCCGCAATTTTTTGTCTAAAGTCGTCGGCCACATCCGGGCTTCGCATAGTCGCGAATACGCGATAACCATTTCTGCCAAAGGTCAATGCCGTTTCAAGGCCTATGCCTTTGCTTGTTCCTGTAATGAGTACTGTTTTCATATTTTCTTGTTTAGCTGAGCAAGTTTGTGCATAGTCCTGAAAAACAGGCAGACCTGATTTTGACGATACTCACGCGGTTTTTTCAATAACACTAAAATTGAAGTCCGCCCCAATGCTTTTTCGTCAAAAAAGTTTAGCTTAAACCGGTCTGCCTGCAATCCATAAGTTTTTGCTTAATTTACATACCCGATGTTAGACGGGCTTATTATTTAATTGCTCTCTGCTTCAGCAAGCTGTTTTGTATCAACATACTGCTGAAAAGAAACGACTTTTCCATTTTTCAGTTTCCAAAGATGTGCCGCTTGCGCATCGATGGTATTGCCAGTTTTCAGGTATTTGCCATGATACCTAAGAGTAGCCAATACTTGATCATTCGACATCTCGTGCAGTTTTATGTTGGCAAGCCTAAAATTTTCCCACTCATCACCGAGCCGAGTAAAAACACCCTTTAATACGGCATCTGGCCCTTTATACGGATTTCCATCGGCCAGTGAATTACCTTCCGCCTCGTTCCACACAACTTTATCATCCATAGCTGCAAGAACGGAGGGGATATCGCCTTTTGAAAAGGCTTGGTACATGCCATTTACGATAGCCCGATTTTCTTCCGGCGATAGGTTGTTCACGGCATTGATTTCCTGGATTTCCTTATTCAATTCGGTTCCATCAAAGAACACATGTTCCTCAACAATTTTTCCGTTGACAAATTGAACGGCCAAATGTACAGGAATAGACAGTTCTTTATTGTTTCCAGCAAGTGTGGCACTATGTTGCGCCCAGTAGTATACCCAAGTCTCCTTTTCCTTGTCAACGACCATTTCGATGAATTCCTCATCGTGGTCAAAACCATATTTAGAAAATGCCGAAGACATTTCTTGAAGGTTGGCTACCCTATCGTCAACGGAAACGCTTTTGTTCGAGTTGACATAGATTTTCGCCGTATCTGCAAAGTGACCTCTCCAAGTGGTCCAATCACCGGCTTCGTAAGCGGCAATTCCTGATTTTAATGTGTTGATTTCAGCAGATTCAGAAAAATAACGCTGTTCTTTTTGCTGACAGGCGCTGAACAACACAAGCGCAATTGTTATTAAGACTACTTTTTTCATGATTTGTCATTTGTTGTAATTTTCGTGAACCTGCCCGCAGACGGACAGGGCGAAAATCTATTTTTGATCTTAAAGTTTGATAAAAGAATGCTTTTATATTCTGAGGCTCTCTGGTTTAATTGTCCTTTTCCTTCGGCACTAAGCCGCTCAAGTCAAAATAATCGGACATGGTAGTAATCTTACCATCGTTGTTGAAGCTGGTCAGGTTAAAGAACTTTACGCCCATTTGTTGACCACTTTCGGTATGTGTCGCGGTCCACGTACCATAAACGCGAATCATGTTGGCGGCAGTCTGAGCACTTTCTTGAGGATACACTGAACCGGAATAAAACCCTCCTACAACCGAATCGGCGGTGATGACACCTTCCTCATATTTAATGTTATCAAAATTATCGTGATAGCCTTTTATAGCAGATAGAAACTCCTCTTTACCCAACCATTTGTTTCCATTGTAACTTGGTGGGCTCCATGCAAGCGAATCGGCCAGCATTTCTGACTGGGCCTGTAAATTCTCATCGCAATGTGCTTGGAAAAAAGCACGTATGGTCTCTACCTTTTTGTCAAAATCTGCATAATCAGGAGATGATGAGGTAGTTGCTTCCGTAGAGGCAACCTCTTCGTTGGTTGCAGCTTCTTTACAGGAGGTTGCCATCAATAGGGTGAAAACAAAAAGAAATACGAATTGATTTTTCATTTTTTTCATCGTTTTGAAATTTTTAATGATAATTAGTAAAAAAGTAAAACCCCGAGCCAACTAAGGTTGCCGGGATTCTATCGCTAATTCGAAGGCGCGTAGGCCAAACCTGGTTTCATTTCACCTTCATCGCTTTCATATCTCAAGATGTACGTGAACATTTCACCGAACAGTTTTTCTCCCTCTGCGCCCAGCAAAGCCTCGTTTTCTTTTGATCCTCTTGCATAGTCCTCGGCATCCTTGGCCGAGATAACTGCCACATAGTAATCGCCTTCGGCACCAAATCCATTGTGATAAATCCGGTAATATTCCTTGGAACCCTTTTTTTCAAATAGGGCTTTCAATTCTTTTAATTTGCCTTTAAGATTTTGAATATTTTCTGGTGCTACGTACAAACGATGCCACTTTCTAAAGTTTTGGCCCTCCTGGGTAAGACTGATACCCTCCGGCATATAGGTCAATTCTTCGTTGAGATAAACAATATAATCGCGATGTACGTCGTAACATTTGTTAAAGCGCTTGAAAATTTCACCAAAGGCTTCATCTCCCATCTTCTCCCTTAGCGGGGCAAAAACATTATTGTCAAGTGCCGCCATGTTCTCTATGGGTGATATATTCATATACCGTCCGGTTGTAGTGGCGGCAACATTCCAGCTAACATCTTGCAGATGATGTTTTTTGCACACTTCGGCAAACTCTTTCGAAATGGCCTCATATTCCAGCGTCATAGAGGGCCTTACCTGATCCTCATGCACGTAGAATGCTTGGTTTTTGCTTTCCTGTGCCTGAATAAGACACATGGGAAGTATCAATAGCGATACCAGTAAATAGTTGAATTTTTGTGTTCCCATGATTATTTGAATATTGGTTGTTATTTCCGTTTTGATCTTTTTTTAATTGGAGGACGAATACGCCATATCGGGTCGCATTTGGCCCTCGACCGCCTCATACTTGCTTAGACTCGCCATAAAGTCACCGTAAATTTTCTGCCACTCCTGACCCAACATTTCGTTATTGGCCGCTATTTTGGTGGCATAATCAGCGGCATCTTTCGCGGCTATCGCTACCAGATAGAATGCACCCCTATTACCGAAACCGCTCTTGTAGGTGCGGTAATGGACTTTTGAGCCCTTGCTTTCAAAGAGCTTTTTTATCGAGGCCGCCCTTTCTCGTACCGAATCCTCGTTCGCAGGGGTGTAATGGAAGTAATGGAACTTTCTATAATCCTGCCCATCGGGAGTTTGGGTAATGCCGTCGGGCATATAACTAAGTTCTTTGTCCAAATGGATAACATAATTGTGTTCAGTGTCATAGCATTTGTCCATTTTGTCGAACAGTGCACCCATGGCTTCGGCCCCCATTCTTTCGGACAAGGTTTTAAAAATTGGCCTATCGATATCGGCCATCGCACTTATCGGACTGACCCATAAATAGCGATTGTCGACTGTATTCGATACGATGACGTTAAAATCTTGAATATTGTGTTTTTTCATATTTGCCGTCAAATCCTTGCAGACGGTCTCGTATTCAGCGGTCATTGAGGGCTTGACCACATCTTCATGTACCCAATAGGCCTGGGATTCGGTGTCCTGCCCTTGCATGCAGAAAAGAGGTGCCAACATCAGCGCTGCGAATAATAATTTGAATTTTTGTGTTCTCATAATTGTTTGCTTTTAGTGTTAGTAATCATTCTAGTTTTCGTTATTCCAAAATGGGTCTGTTTAATGTATATCCAAGTTGTTGGAGGAGGTCTAGCTCATTAAAGACCACATCTTCCCCATACAATTTACCGTCATTATTAAAATAGAGCTGTGAAAGCCCTTGAATGTGAACCTTTTTCCCTGTGGCGACAACCTCCCCGAACGTTCCGGTATGGGTTCCGGTAGATGTCCAATGCACAAAAACCGTGTTGCCTTTTGAATAAGATTTTTTCAATTTCAGTTCCAAGTCGGGAAACGCTTCGAAGAACACGCTCATATGTGCCTGCATCTCCCGCTTGGTATGCGCAACTTGAATGCCGTTCAAATTCCTGATAAAATTCTCCGATGCTACTTGACTCAAAAAAGTCGTATCATGTTTGTTCCAACACGAATCGACATAGGTGTTCAGATTGGTCTTGATGATACTTTCATCCATATTCATCGCCATGACTGACATGTTATCGTGTCTTTGTTCCCCACATGCGATAACACTGGCAATAAATGCCAACAACAAAATGGATATTTTCATGATTTCGACATCTTGTTAGGATAAGCTTCCTTGAACCATTTCGAAGAAAGCACTATCAGCGCGATTTTGAAACTCGTTGAGGACGAAAGGGCAGTTTTATTGTCCCAACCTCATTTTCGATTTATCGAACGAACGATAGCATTTTTGTTGTATATTTAACAAACTCGTTTCCCCCGCCAATAACCAAACCAAGAAATGAGTAGCTTTTTTTCAAAAGCCACAGTTGCCTTTATCTTTTCTTTCTTGAATTGCAGTCTTGTTTTTTCCCAGATTATAGACCTAGACAGCGAAATTCCTTACAAAAAAGTATTTGTCGAAACAGATAACTTCGGTGCTTCCTATCTCGATATTTTGGAGGATGCCTATGCGAAGACCAAAAATGATTCGCTTCGGTTTTCAATACTCAACGACCTAGCTTATTATTGGCATACCCGAAATTTGTTAAAAGCCATGGACTTTGCCCAAAAAGGTCTGCGACTGACCTCCTCCAAAAAGGATCTGTTATGGGAGGGTAGGTTTCAGATTACCCAAGGAGCCATTCTGCTGCGAATGGAAAAATTGGATAGTGCGCAAATTGTTTTGGAATCGGCAAGAATGAAGGTTTTGGAAAAAGACCTTCCTCTGTTGAACACGCAACTGGGGTATGTGTACGAGCGCAGGGGGCAATTGGGTAGGGCCGCAGATTATGCCTTGGAAACTTTGAACCTAGGAGTTGCGTTAAACGATAGGTGGGCAATGGGGATGGCCTATAGTGACTTGAGCAATCTTTTTTGGAAGCAATCAAAATTCGAAACGGGGCTCGAATATGGGCTTAAGTCCCTGGAAATTTTTGAGGAAAGGGGAGTTACCGATTTGGATTATGATTTTACACTTTACGTAACCGGAAATAATTATCTCGCACTAAAGGATTTTGAAAAAGCCAAGAAGTATTATGAGCATTCCATCGTGATAGGCGAACGATACGGCTTCTATAACAATTTGAGCGATGTTTACATTTCGCTGGTTGACCTGTATGCCCTCTTAAATGAATTTGAGAAGGCAGAAGAAGCGGGCGTCAATGCCGTAACATATGCAGAGTTGTTAGAAAACAATTTTATGATCATGAGATCTTGGCTGTCCATTGGTAAAATGGAAAACCTCCAGGGAAAATATGCCTCCGCCGTAAGAAGTCTGCAAAAATGTATTGCGGTAGCCACTGATGATTTCGGCGATGAATATTATCTCAGCCAAGCTTATGAAGCCTTAGGGAAGGCACACGCGGGAAATCACAACTACCAAGGGGCCTATCAAGCTTTGGCGGAATATGACAAGTTGAAAAGCAGCATTTTCACTGCCGAGGCCGACCACCGTATTTCCCTGCTTCGTACCGAGTTTGATGTCGCCGGCAAAGAGGGCACCATACTTCAGCAAGAGAACCAGATTAAAAGACAAAGAACGATACAGACTTTGATAAGCATTATCACTGGCCTTCTACTCCTGTTATTGATTCTATCGTATAAGGCAATTCGAAATAAATTCAAAATCAATAATTTGTTACGAAAGCAGAATAGGGAAAAAGAATTTCTACTCAAGGAAATCCATCACAGGGTCAAAAACAATCTTGAGACCGTATCCAGTCTTTTGTCGCTGCAATCTGCACAAATTGAGGATCAAAATGTCTTACATGTCATGGAAGCAAGCCGACATCGAGTACATAGTATGGGCATGATTCATCAGAAGCTATATATGGGCAAGAACTTGGCGGCCATCGAGATGAAGGATTACTTCGAGAACCTTTCAGATTATATTGTCGATGCCTTTGATGCAGGTGACAATGTTATCGTCGATATAGTCATGGACGAACTTGAATTGAATGTTGATATGGCTATTCCCATAGGATTGATAGTCAATGAATTATTGACAAATTCTTTAAAATATGCATTTCCTGAAAGACGAGAGGGAAAAATTAAGATCAGCCTAAAGAAGCAAGAAGGCATTCTACATTTGGAAGTCAGCGATGACGGTATCGGAAAGCCCGTGCATCTTGAAGGAAAAGGCACAGGGTTCGGAACTCGACTGGTTGAGCTTTTGACCAAACAATTGGATGGCAAAATGGTACTGAAAACCGATAGTGGAACCACGGTCTCCATACAATTTCAACTGCATAAGGCCGCTTAAAAATGGAAGAATCGGTAAAAATATTGATTGTCGAAGATGATATGATCATCGCCGCGAATATTTCATTGCAGCTTACAAAACTGGGCTACGAGGTGACCGGAATCGAATCAAGAGGGGAGGCGGCCATCAGTAATGTAAAGGGGAATCCTCCCAATATTTTGTTGCTCGATATCAATTTAAAAGGTGCCCTGAACGGAATCGAAACGGCCAAGGCCATTCAAATATCTCATGACCTACCGATAATATACCTTACTGCCAACAGTGATGAGGCAACGTTTGAGAAGGCGAGGGAAACCCATCCGATGGCCTTTATTACCAAGCCCTTCAATAAGTTGAGTCTTCAAAGAAGCATTGCATTGGTGGTGGAGCAGTTGAAGAAGAAAAAGGAAAACCATTCCCTGAAGACGAATCTGGAAGTGTTGAACGATCGAATTTTTGTCCGCCACAAAGGGAAGATGGAGAAACTATTGTTTGATGATATCCTTTTTGTCGAGGCTGATCGTAACTATTGCACCATCGTAAGTGAGAAGGGCAGATATGTGCTGAGCTGCACGCTCAAGGCCATGGAGGTAAAACTCCCTAGACTTTCCTTTGTCAGGGTACACCGATCTTTTATCGTAAACATTGGAAAATTGGACGTAGTTGCCGACAGTCATCTTGAGATCAAACGAAAAGTGATTCCAATGAGTAAGTCGCAAAAAGAGTTTTTGATGAATCGTCTTCAGACCATCTGACCCGACTATTCTCTCTCGATAACTCAAACTACAACTTCGGACAGAAATAAACGACATTCGTCCTATTTTCAAATAACATTTGTTAACAATTTACTAATATGAAAATTGGTTCAAGAACCACTTCAATTTTCAACCAATTAAATATGAGCACATGAAAAAGTCAACACTAATTATCGTATTGATGTTCTTTGGCCTTGTGGCCAATGCACAGGAAAAACTATATCTGGTTTTCGAATTTATGAAAGTCGATAATGAACAGGAAGCGGCTTATGCCGAAACCGAAGCGTTCTGGGAAAAAATCCAAGAACAGCGCGTGAAAGGAGGGGATATTATCGGATGGGATCTTTGGTCATTGCAACCCGGCGGGGAAATGCAGGATTTTCAGTACCTGACAGTGTCTTTATACAACGACCCTGTGAAGATGATGGATGGAAGCAGCTGGGCTAATTTGATGGATCGGGCAAAGGCGGCTTATCCCGATATGAGTGAAACCGACCTGATGGCCAAACTTAATGGTTCGGCCAAAACCCGTGATTTGGCGGTAAGAATCTATGCCGAGGAAATCGCGACGACAACGGGTTCATCGGCAGCCGAAATGGTTTTAGGAACGGTAGCCCAGATAGATATGATGAAAGTGGCCCTTGAGAACTACGCTGCTTACGAAAAAGCTGAGGCAGAAGTCTTTCAGCCCTTACATCAAAAAGCCGTCGATGCCGGTGAAAAGAATAGTTGGGGATTGATCAGGTTTATGAACCCTATAGGAAGCGATACCTATGCCTCCCATATGACGGTAAGTATGTACAAGGATTATAAGCAGGCCTTAAATCAAAACATAAATTTTAGCGAAGGTGCAACTCCCGCCACAACCAAATTGATGCAGGAAGGCATTGCTATGAGAGACATGAAGTATGTCTATATTGCGCAATTGATTAGAATGGCACGTTAATAGAACGGTATCGGCAGTACCACTGCTGAAGCAAAAAAACCTGCGGTCCTCGGACCGCAGGTTTTTTACGTATATGACCCCATTGATTAACACAGATGGATTAAAAAATGTCTTTGATAATTATTCAAGTACTGCTATTCCCAATTTGCTTGGAATGTAAAATGATTTCATTAAATTCAGTCTTTAAAGACAGCGACCATGAACAAAAATCTTATCGTTCCAATAGTTTTTTTTACGATGATATCGATTGTAGGCCAGGACAACACAAAGATTCCTGTCTACGCATGGATGGGAGGCCCGGGAGAAGCAACAAATCAAGAACTTCAGGCCCAGCTTGAGGATTTAAAGAAAAAAGGTATAGACGGGCTCATGTACAATGGAGGCCATGACCCCGAAACCTATAAAAGAGTGGGGAAATTTGTCAAGGAAGCCGGTATGGAATTCCATACTTGGATTCCGACCATGGTGCAAGGTGATCCAAACTTAAAGCCAGAATGGTATGGGGTCAGTGGCAAAGGCGATTCCACGTTTGACCTACAGCCCTACGTTTCGTACTACAAATTTCTTTGTCCGAATAAGGAGGAGGTTTACAATTATTTGGCAGGAATTTATGGAAGTGTGGCCGAGGTAGAGGAAGTCGATGGTATTCATTTGGATTATATCCGTTATCCGGATGTGATTTTGGCACGCGGCCTTTGGAACAAATACGGACTCATTCAAGATCGTGAATTTCCCGAGTACGATTTCTGCTATTGCGGAACCTGCACCTCGGATTTTAAGGAGAATAGTGGAATTGATATCGAGAAGGTCGAAGACCCGTCAAAAGTATATGAATGGAAACAATATCGATATGACGTGATTACAAAACTCGTCAATCGACTGGCCAAGGTTGTTCATGAAAAGGGGAAAAAGATAAATGCGGCCGTTTTTCCCGGACCTTCCATTTCGAAAAAATTGGTCCGCCAAGAATGGAACAAATGGAATTTGGATGCATTCTATCCAATGAACTATAACGATTTTTATTTGGGAAATACTTTATGGATAGGAAGCGTTGTAAAAGAGGAGGTTGCCGTGGTACCTGACAAGCCCGTTTATAGCGGGTTGTTTATCTGTCCGAGACCCTGGAACAAGGCTAATGAAAAAGACCCCGAAGGTCATGGGCTGCTTCCTGAGGAATTGGGCGATGCCATTCGGGAATCAATGGAAAATGGAGCCACCGGAATATGTCTCTTTACCCCAGGGCGCATGACCGATGCCCATTGGGCTGCGTTTGAGAAAGCCATTTATATGGATTATTTCAAAAAGTAGAAGGCTACTGGCAATGTTTTAATCCCGACCTCTCGATTTGTTTCGTCTACGGTTTTTGTTGTTTCCACCTTTGTAATTTGACTTCGCGGATCGGTTTCGATTTCGATTCCTATTTCTATTTCGAGATTGATTCGGATTTTTTGGCTTTAGGGGTTGTGGCTTACGTTCCGTTTCCTCATCCTCGCCATCAACAAATTGGTGTTCGGGCACACGGGGCACTTCCTGTTTGATCAATTTTTCGATGTCCCTCAAATAAGGTCGTTCCTCTTTGTCGCAAAACGACAAGGCGATTCCACTCGCACTGGCCCTGCCGGTTCTTCCTATACGGTGTACGTATGTTTCTGAAACATTCGGTAAATCGTAGTTTATTACCAGGGAAAGTTCTTCGACATCGATACCACGTGCGGCAATGTCGGTCGCTACCAGAACTTTTAGTTTTCCATCCTTAAAATCGCCCAAAGCCTTTTGACGAGCGGTCTGTGATTTATTTCCATGGATTGCGGCTGAACGAATATCGGCCTGCCCCAGTTTCTTGACGATTTTATTGGCTCCGTGCTTTGTGCGTGAAAAAACCAAAACGGAATCTTTCGGCCGCTCCCTTAGCAAATGTGCCAAAAGCTTGGGTTTGTTTCTTTTGGAAACGAAATAGACGCCCTGTTCAACCTTTTCGGCGGTGGCTTGTTCAGGTTTGATGGTTACCCGTTCAAAATCGCCCAAAATTTTTCTTGAAAGGTCAACGATATCTTTTGGCATTGTCGCCGAGAAAAAGAGCGATTGTCTTTTTGATGGTAGTTTGGCGATGATCTTTTTGATATCGTGAATAAAGCCCATATCCAGCATCTGGTCGGCCTCATCCAAAACGGCAAATTCAAGATCTCGGAATGAAATAAACCCCTGATTCATTAGATCGAGCAACCTACCCGGTGTGGCAATCAAAATGTCAACTCCGTTTCGAAGCGCATTCACTTGTTTACCTTGTTTTACGCCGCCAAAGATGACGGTATTGCGGAGTCCTGTGTATTTGCCGTAAACCGTAAAGCTTTCCCCAATTTGAATCGCAAGTTCTCTTGTAGGCGTAACGATCAGGGCCTTTATTTTGCGCTTGCCCTGCCCGTTTTTTGAATTGTAGAGATGATGAAGTATCGGAATTCCGAACGCGGCTGTTTTTCCAGTGCCGGTTTGAGCCACGCCCAACAAATCCTTTCCTTTTAATAAAATGGGTATGGCCTGTTCTTGAATGGGGGTCGGGTTGGTATATCCTTCCCCCTCGACCGCGTCTAAAATTGGTTCTGCAATGCCTAAATCTTTGAATGTCATAAAAATAAATAAGCGGCGAAGGTAGAGCTATTTTATCGATCCATCCCTTAATAACAACAATTGGATCCTTATTTATTTCCATTTCTTGGAAAACGCCCCACATTTGTATCCTAAAAAATAATCTAAGCCATGCAAAAAATACTTGCTATAGTGATGCTCTTTTTAGGGACGATCTTCCCAACTCAGGAAAAAGAGGGACATACCGTCGAATTGGAAATTACCAATATTTCAAGTGATGAGGGAAAAATGATGATCGGACTCTATGGTTCCGAGGAACAGTGGTTAAAGCATACCGTAATGTCCCTCATAGGACATATCGAGAATGGCAAATGCACCGTAACTTTTGAAAATGTTCCAGATGGAATATACGCCATCTCGTCCTATCATGATGAAAATGGCAATGGCGTATTGGACACTAATTTTCTTGGAATACCCAAGGAAGATACCGGGTCATCGAACAATGCCCCAGCTCGAATGGGCCCGCCAAAATGGGAGGAGGCCAAATTCGAAATAAAGGGAGAATCGATCAAGCAAGTTATTGAACTTTAAAAACAACTCTGAGCTACCTCTTTTCTCAGCGTATCTCCGCAGAAACTTTGCGTATCTCTGTGAAATAGCCAAGTTGGATAAAGTTGTTACACAGAGTTGCACGGAGAAGACGCAGAGATTCACGAAGAAAATTTTAACCTGAAACCTGAAACAACAAACGATAAAAACAAAAAGAAAGATGAAAAAGCTGACAACAATCTTAATTTTATTTATGGGAGTGGCAATTTTTGCCCAAGACCAATATACCAAGGGTATGCAAAAAGCCTTTGGTCTTTGGGGCGAGGGAAAAATTTCGGAGGCCTCGAATTTGTTCGAACGGATTGCCTCGGCAGAACCCGATAATTGGCTTCCGTTTTATTATGTCTCGCAGGTGAACACCGTAGCTTCATTTGGTGAAAAAGATGAAACAAAATTGACCCAGCAGCTTGAAAAGGCGCAAGAATATGTCGATTTGGCCAAGGCAATTTCTCCAGATAATCCTGAGATTTTGGTGCAACAGGCAATGGTACATACGGCATGGGTAGCCTATGACGGTGCAACTTATGGCATGACCTTGGCCCCGAAAGTGGCCTCCATATATGCCAAGGCTGCGGAAATTGCCCCTGCTAATCCGAGAGTCGTTTTTTCAAAGGCTGAATGGGACATGGGCTCGGCACAATATTTTGGTGGAGACATCACACCTTATTGCAAGGATGTCGAACGCGCCATCGAACTTTTCGATAACTTTAAGCCAGAGTCCGAATTTCATCCCAACTGGGGAAAGGACAGGGCGGTAGCAATGTTGGAGAGCTGTAACAAATAGAAATGCGAAGGTTTTTAAATGACATATTGAAGGCTTTTTTGATAGGAAACCTTGTTTTCTTCGGCTTTCTTTTAATTCTTTATTTAACCGGTAGCTTTGATGACGGCTTCAGCGTACAAAGGGCATGGAAGGAATATTATGAGAATATACTCTTCTCAATAATAATCTACATGGCCAATGTTTATGCGTGGCGCTATTGTGACAGAAAATTTGGCGATTTCCATTCTGCAAGGCGGTTGGCACTGGGCTTTTTGACCAATTTTGCCGTTTCCATTGTGGCAATATTCATTAGTAGACTTTTGATAATTGTCGGTTTGAACGATGTAACATTGGCTGAATTTTTTGCCAATGAAAAACCGGCCGATTATTACATTTCCTTGATAATTGCGATGGTGATCGTCGCCATCTTCTACTCGTTTTACTATTACCGGCATTGGCAGGAAACCAGGGTCAAAGAACAGAAAATAATCGCTGGTACCGCATCGGCCAAATTTGACGCCCTCAAAAATCAGTTAGATCCCCACTTTTTGTTCAATAGTTTGAACGTGTTGACAAGTCTGATCGAGGAAGACCCCGATCAGGCCCAGAAGTTTACTACTTCACTATCGAAGGTCTATCGCTATGTACTTGAGCAAAAGAACAAAGACCTGGTTTCAGTTGATGAAGAACTTCAATTTGCAAAGACCTATGTACGGTTGCTGAAAATGCGCTTCGAAGACAGTATAGTTTTTGATATTCCTGATAAAGTTTCCGACCCGGAGGCCAAAATAGTGCCGCTGTCACTGCAATTATTGCTTGAGAATGCGGTCAAGCACAATGTTGTGACCTCAGAGAAGCCATTGCATATCAAGGTTTACGAGGAGAATGGCATGTTGGTCGTCGGCAATAATCTACAAGAGAAACAAGTCGTCAAAAAAAGTAGTGGGGTAGGGCTACAGAACATTAGACAACGATACGGAATATTGACCGATAGGCAAGTCTCGATAGAACGTGGCGCCGAAGATTTCAGTGTTCGATTGCCCATATTGACGAAACAAGTTTCAGCTATGGAGACACAGCAGGTATATATCGACGATAAATTGTATAAAAAAGCGAAGGAACGGGTCGAAAAAATAAAGGGATTTTATGGAAACCTATTGGCGTACTGCATCGTTGTCCCCTTTTTGGCCTACCTGAACTATCGAACGACCGATTTCCCTTGGGTCTTATTCCCAATAGTATTCTGGGGTTTCGGGGTGATTGCCCATGGCATGGAAGCATTTGGTTATAATCCGCTTTGGGGAAAGAAATGGGAAGAGCGAAAAATCAAAAAATACATGGAGGACGATCGATTTTGAAGACCACCTTTGGATGGGAAGTCCGATCCGTCGCTTAAAACCAACAATTCAGAATCAAATATTTAGAGAAACTTTGTTTTAATCGGAAATTTGTACCAACAATTAGTCAAACCAAAATGGAAAATTCAGATAGGGAGAATAAGTATTTCAGGGCCAAGGAAAGGGTCGAATGTATCAAAAAATTCTATACCAGCTTGGTTTCTTATGTAGTTATCATTTCATTATTGGCAGGGCTTAATTACTACATTGACGAATGGCGTTACCCATGGTTCCTTTGGGCCGCATTCGGATGGGGAATTGGCTTGGTGTTCCAGGCCGTTAAGGCATTTGGTTTCAATCCATTTTTTGGAAAAGGCTGGGAAGAAAGAAAGATCAAGGAATTTATGAACGAGGAAAAAAATACCGAAAGATGGAAATAAGGGAAAATAGCGAACGGGCCAAGATGAGGCGAGCAAGAAAAAGGGTCGAAGAACTTAAGGGTTTCTATTGGCACCTAGCTGCATATTTGGCCGTCAACCTTTTTATCAGTATTTCAAAAGTTAGTAGAAATATTGTATCAGGCGAAGGTTTCAACGAGGCTTTTTTTGATTTCGGAACCTTTGCCATTTGGTTCTTCTGGGGAATTGGCCTTGCATTCCATGCCGTGAAGGTCTTTTCTTTTAATCCGCTTTTTGGAAAGGATTGGGAAGAAAGACAAATTCAAAAATATATTGAAAAGGAGAAAAAGGAAGCCGAAAAGTTCAGATAAAAGCATTGTCCTACCATGAAAAGCGAAGAGACAAAAAAATACCGTAAGGCGAAAAAACGAGTGGCCGAAATCAAAGGATTTAGGGTACATCTGACAATCTACATGGTGATAAATACGGTGATTTTGATAATTAAGTCAGTCGGTACTTCTTACTACGGAGAGTCATTTATGGGTCCCATTTGGCACTTTAGCACTTTTGCAACTTGGCTTTTTTGGGGTATAGGTCTAGGCTTTCATGCGTTAAAGGTTTTCTACGCCCATCGCTTCTTCGGAAAGGGTTGGGAAGAGCGTCAAATTCAGAAATATTTGGACAAAGAGAAAAATGAAGCGAAAAAGTTCTCAAAATAATTGACATTTTTCAAAATTGTCGCCAAGATCAGGTCAATCGCAAATCATTGAATTGAAATGAAAGAAAATCAAGTGGAGCGGTACTTGAAAGCTCAAAAAAAGGTTGAGAATATTAAAAAATTCTACAGCCACCTTAAAGTCTATTTGGTCGTTAATATCATTTTAATGTTTTTGGCTTATAAGGCTATGGATTTTGTTGGCAGGGATGCATTTCATGATCAAGGCTTTATCGATTGGTATCTATGGAATATTATTGGAACACCGGTTTTATGGGGCGTAGGTCTGTTGGCGCATGCCCTGTACGTTTTTAGGTTTCAATCAAAACCCTTAAAAATGCCCAAACCCAAGTTCTTAAAGGATTGGGAGCAACGTCAAATCAGTAAATATATCGAGGAAGAAGAATTCAAGAATCATTCAAACTAACTCATTCGTACACAATCAAGGTACAAGTAAAGGAAAAAAGCGTTATGAGAACAATAATCATAGAAGACGAAAAACCAGCGGCACGAAGACTTTCAAGGCTTTTGGCCGAATTGGACGTTGAGGTGTCGGTCATGCTGCATTCCGTCGAGGAGGCTATTGGCTGGTTCGGTAACAACGAGCATCCTGATTTAATTTTTTTGGACATTCAACTTTCAGACGGACTTTCTTTTGAAATATTCGATGAGGTCGAGGTCAATAGCTCCATTATATTCACGACCGCTTATGATGAATACGCTTTACAGGCGTTTAAATTGAACAGTATCGACTATTTATTGAAGCCCATAGATGATGAAGATCTTGAAAATGCCGTCAAAAAATACCGAAATATGCGGCCGAAGGAGCAGAAATTGAGCCTTGACTTCGATGATATCAAGAAATTATTGGTAAATCCGATTGAAAGGGAATACAAAAAAAGATTTACGACAAGGGTCGGGCAACATCTTAAAATTATCAATGCAGATGAGGTGGAATGTTTTTACAGTGAAAACAAGGGAACCTATGCGGCTACCATCGAGGGTCGAAATTATTTGATCGACACCACCCTCGAAAATCTAGAAAGCGAGCTTTCCCCAAAAAAATTCTTCAGGGTCAGTCGAAAATTTTATATCAATGTCGACCATATCAAGGACATCATTTCGTACACAAATTCCAGACTCCAAATCAAGCTAAATAGGTTTTCGGAGCAAGAAATCATCGTCAGTAGGGAACGAGTTCTTGATTTTAAGTTATGGTTAGAATAAATAGTTTTAAATCACTGAAAAATAGTAATTTAAATGTAATTATAGATTTTTCTTATAGTGTTAAAATTGTAGAAAATTACTTACTTTTATCAACTCGATTGTCATCGAAAGAAGAGGGTAAAAGCTTCGGAACGAGCTTGATAAAAATGGGTAGTAAAACGGCACCTCCAGGTAGCATGAAAATCGCCAATGAAGGAATGCTCTTAAATATGTCTAACAATTGATCTTGAACCTTTTTCTTCTCTTGGGCGGTAAGATCTTTTACAGTTGATTTTGTTAAAAGGGTCATCAGTTCCTTGCTGTCTAACAACTCTTTTTTGAGACGTTTGCTGTTTCTCGAAATCAATTTGTCGACAACCTTGGCCATACTATCATAAAATTGAACAGCTAGATTGGTGTCCTTTAAGAAAGGAATTATTTCCGCGTTCTTGGCGAAAAAGGCCGTGACCTCTTCGAGAGCCCGTGTAATGGTTTTTTCTTCGAACCCGAGATCCTTTCCGATTCCGAAAATGAATTCCGACTCCTGATATTCCAAAGACTTATCCTCCCAAACCGTAAGGCAGGCGACATCCAAAATATACCTGTTTTCCCAATGTGATGAATTTTCGAGCAATTTTTCACGATAAGAACCGTCGAAAGATTGCCTTTCAAAATCTACAAAGGTCAGCGAAGCCTCGAATAATTGCGCCAATCGTTCGTCATTCTTGTTCTTTTCCTTTGAGTTAAGGGCGTGATAGCTAGTATTGATGACCAGATATTCCAGTAGCTGCGCATGGGGCCTAACGTTTTTCCCCTTCCTCAAGAAATACTTATAGGTCAGAACATCGATGAATAACAATGAATTGGTGATGATGCTGTTAAAGGTCTTGCTCAGCACATTATCCTCGAGATAGACCCTCGAATCGATCAACTTTTCAAGTTTGGCCGAGGTTTTATTACCCACAAAAAGTTTGCTCAGAAAAGATAGGCCACTTACCTCAAGATCTCTGTAAAAGGAAAAGATACTTTCCAGAAAGGAATCGAAGTCGGTTTTCTCCTTCTCGATTTTAAAAGTAAAGTAAAGAGCGGCCAGAAGATTTATTTTGGCATTTTCGTCTTCCGAGAGCTTGTGTTCCGGAACTATAAACCGTGGTACCTTGACATTGATACCATAGACAAACCCTGTTTTTTTCAATCCGCCATAGAGATTCCGAAAGTCGGAATACGTGTCGAGATTATCCTCGATGAGGAATCCGAATTTATCGATCCAACCGGAGGCCGAAGGGTTCATGGACAAGTCTTTTGAAGGAGCAAATTAACGGAAATAATAGGAGTTTTTCTACATCTTGAGGTACCAAGAACCACGCTACAAAATCTTGTTAACTTTTTTTTAACAATTAAAACCAAACCCTTTACAGAATGTCGCGTAGGTAAGGGCGAATATTAATCTAAAAAATATACTATGAAAAAGACGAAGCTTTATTTGGGGTTCTCGGTCGTAGCGGTCATTGCAATCATTATGGTTGCTGCAGACCATATCGATGCCCCCTCCACTATGGGCACCTCTGCCGATATTGCCGATTTTTTTGCCTTCGAGCCCAGTGAGGGTTCTGACAACACGGTTTTCGCCGTTGATCTTCAGTCGAACGTTCTGCCCGATTTGGCATATGGAACCTTCGATGAAGATGTTTTGACGGAAATCAATATTGATACCGACAACGATTTGGTAGAGGATTTGGTAATTCAAGCCATCCCCCGGGACGGTACCATGTATTTCTTCGGACCTTTTGCACCAACACAGACAGGTTTGAACGGACAGGTTCTTGTAGATTACCCTTTGGGTTCGGTTGAGATTTCAGGTTCCTCCGCAATTGTTGAAACCACCAATGAGGGAGTTTCGTTATTTGCCGGACCACGACAAGACCCTTTCTTTTTTGATTTCTTCCAGTTTAATAAAGTTATTGGGGGAATGGCACCAGAGGGGTTTTTACCAGCTGGGGAAGCCGAGGATACTTTCGATGGCGCGAATACAATGTCGATCGTTGTCGAAATGCCGAACAGTATGTTGGGTGCGACCAGCGGTATGAACGCATTGGGCCTAACAGTCTACAAGACTTGGGTAACCACGAACAGAAAACAGTAATATCAACTTGAAAATTTAAAAAAATGAAAACATACATTATAAAATATATTCTTCCGGCATTCATCGGGATTTTGATTCTAGTCTCGTGCTCGGATGATGACAACGGAGTTGCGCCAATAGCCATGGCCACCTGCGACGACAACATTATGAATGGGAGATGAGACCGGTGTCGATTGTGGTGGTAGCTGCGCCCCATGTGATGAAGGTATGGTCGACCCATGGAACCCGATTTCTCGGGTACCTATAGCCAGGTTGATTTTATGGGAAGACCGGGTATCAATACGGTCTTAAGTGCCGACGATGATACTAAGGATTCCATAATGTTTCGATTCCCTCTGAAATGGGAGCAGTTTTTCAAGCAGCTTTTGAGGCGAGATTGGAGGCTTATCATGATGTTTATGCCAATTTATTGGGCCTTGATCCTGCAGATGTCGACTATGAAGACAATATTTTAGGATTGGATGCGGCTACCTTGACCGGTTATTTGGCGGCCGATGTTCTGGAGGTAGCTCCGAATCTTCCAACCACCTATTTTAACCCAGGTACCGATTTTGACAACGATGGAAGAATCTTGGTTCCAGATGGGGATGAGGTCGGCCTGACGGGAAGAACTCCGCAAGATGATGTCATCGATGTGTCGCTGATTTTGCTTTTCGGAGGTATGAAGGCGACCGCTTCAGCGGTCAAGATACCGATATGGACGGTACGGCAGACTTGCCTCGCCTTACCTCCGATGGGGTCGGGCTAACCGCCAATATTTCCGCAAGTTTCCTTATCTGGGAGCTCCTGAATAAGACTATGAAAAAGGAAGGAGCAAAAGGGAGGATTCTTCGTAATCCTCCCTTATTTTAAAAAATTAGAACCCAAAAAATCAGAAAAATGAAGCATTTGATCTCTTTTTGGCATTGATGCCCTTTGTATCCTGTATTTCGGAACACAGTCATGATCGAATAACGAACAAAGAAGATTACGAAAAATACTTGAGTGAACACCCTGTCAATACGACTTCAAAATATTTCAATATTTGGAACTCCAAAATAAGGCCCGATAGTCACTCAGACTTTGAGCTTGGGTATTGTTGCCGGGGAATACAATCGCTACTTCCAAAATACAGGTGACATCCATTATTTGAAAAAGGCCGAATTTTCCTTGAAAAAGGCCATTAAAGCTGCGAATATTAATAGATCAACTATTATAGGGCTCTTTCCAGAAATTACATTTCGCAACATCGTTTTGGAGAGGCGTTGGGTTTTTTGCCGATTCGGCAAGATATCTTGGTAATGGTTTGATGGAAACCCAGGCCCTGCTCTTCGATATTCACATGGGAACTCGGTAACTATCGCAAGGCCGAAAAGTATTTAGACAGTATTGAAAGCAACTCAAGTTTTGGTTATTTGATAAGGCTGGCAAAATGGAGTGACCATGAAGAAATCTTGATACAAGCATTCGCCTTATGGAATGGGCCAAGGAAAGGCAGAGCATTCAAAAAATCAAGAATTGATGATATTGGGCATACACCAATTTGGCCGATTATTATGGTCATGGAGGTAGAATCAAGGACGCATATGACCATTACCTGAAGTCGTTGAAGTTAGACCCAACAAACGCCTATGCCAAAAAGGACTGGCTTGGATTGTATTTTCACACGAGAAAAATGCCAGGGAAGCACTGCGCATTCTAGACTCGGTTACCCAAGGCCACAAGGCTCCCCAATACTATTTGCTCAAAGC
>CBDCZF010000012.1:0-221617 GCA_965224225.1 Hyphomicrobiaceae bacterium | reverse complement strand
GCACCGGAGTTGTACTGCCCCTTGCCGGTCTCCTTGTTCGGCGTCATGGCCAGGAACTCGTAGAAGTTGGCCGAGTCCTCGGTGTCGGAATGCCACCCGATCATCATGATGTCGGCCGCCCGTTCATCGAATTTTGGCCAGTACTGCGCCTTCGGCATGGTCACGAGATCGACCTTGATCTTGATGCGCGCCAGCATGGCAGCGGCTGCCTCACAAATCTTGGCATCGTTCACATAGCGATTGTTAGGGCACATCATCGAGACTGAAAAACCGTTCTCGTGGCCCGCCTCCTTCATCAGCGCCTGCGCCTTGGCGAGATCGAAGCGCGGTTTGAGCGAGGCGTTGTAGCCGAGATAACCCTTGGGGCTCATCTGGGCGCCGCCGTGCCAAAACCCTTCATGATCTTCTGGACGATGCCCTCGTTGTTGATCGCATGCACTATTGCAAGGCGCACCTTCGGATCCTTGAAGGCTGCAACGCGTTCCTGGTTGAGCTGCAGTGTGATGATGCGCGTGCCGGTCTTGGTGATCAGCTGCGTGCCGGAACCATTGCGCACGCGGTCGAGATCGTTGGGCGGCACCGGCGCGATGAAATCGACATCGCCTGAGAGCAGTGCAGCAACGCGGGTCGGTGCTTCCTTGATGGGCGTAAACACGATCTCATCGACACGTTGCCCGGTGAATTCTTATCCCAGTAGTCCGGGTTACGCTTGAACGTCGACCTTCACGCCCTGCTCGCGACTGGCAGACGGTAAACGGCCCCGTGCAAGAAATATTGGTCGAGGCGAAGCTATCGCCGTGTTTGACTTGATCTCTGCCCTTGTCTCTTCCCCGATCTGTCCTTGCCGGTCATAGAATTTTGAGTCCAGTGGGAAGATGTAGGTGGCGTTGTGAAGAACCAGCGGGAACGGGCCATCTGTAACAATATCGACTGCGTTGCCGTCATCTGCCTTTTTCATTTCCTTGAACGGGGCAAAAATTCCTTTGAAATCCGGGCTGGCCTTCAGGCGGTTGAATGTCCAGATCACATCATCAACTGTCATAGTCGTTGCCTGAGTGATGCTTTACACCGTCGCGCAACGTGAAGCGCACTGTCGTGTCGCCGAGACGCTTCCAGCTCGAGGCCAGCCGCGGTTCGAACTCGAGGTTGGCACCCCAGCGCACCAGGGGATCGCAGACCATATGCGACAGCTGCAGCGTGCCGCCCGAAAGCTGCTCGTGCAGATCAAGAGAAACGGGATCGGCGTCATACGCCATCCTGAGCGTCTTGGCATCGGCGCTCACGATTGAGCCGGCCAAAAGCGCCGCCATCCCGGCGGCCGAGGCATAACGTTTCATGGGAACCCATCCTTACTGAATTGCGATCGGACTTATTTGTCAGACGGCGTCTCTGACCGACTGGAAGCAAGCATACGTCATCGGCCGAAGCAAGCGAAGTTCGTTCACATTAAAGACGGACCGGATAGCCCTGCCACTGCTTGACCGAACGCAACACGAAGATCGTCTTCATCGCCGAAGTGCCCGGCAGACGGGAGAGGCAGTTGCGGTGGATCTCGTTGAAATCGGCGACATCGCGGGCCGCGACCCGCAGAATGTAGTCGGCCTCGCCGGCGGCCAGATGGCATTCGAGAATATCATCGTAACGACGGACCGCATCCTCGAATGCCTTGAGTGCGTTTTCGGATTGCGAACTAAGCGTGATCTCGACGAACAAATGCACCGGCAGACCTAGCGCGGCACTGCTAAGCTTGGCCACGTAGCCCGAGATCACGCCGGCCTCTTCGAGCAACTTGATGCGGCGATGGCAGGCGGATGTCGACAGCCCGATTTCGGCGGCAAGCTCGGCAAGCGGCTGACGGCAGTCGCGCTGCAGAGCACGAAGAATCCGGGCATCTCGCTCATCCATTGAAGCACTTCCTGCAATTATCCAAATAGATCGAAAATACTGGCGTATTACCTAGAAATATCAAGCAGAATTGAACCCAATTCGATGCATCTTCGTAGATACTGTGAATGCAATGCATGATTCAGAAGGTTGCAGGTTCCGAGGAGGACGCAGCAATGCTGGTTGGAACGCCTAAGGAAATCAAGAATCACGAGTACCGCGTCGGCCTGACGCCGGAGAGCGCGCGCGAACTGGTGGGCCACGGTCACCAAGTGCTCATCGAAACCGGTGCCGGTGACGGCATTGGCGCGGACGATGAAGCTTACCGTGATGCCGGTGCTGCCATTGTCGATACGGCTGAAGAGGTCTTTGCCAAGGCCGACATGATCGTCAAGGTCAAGGAGCCGCTGGCACCGGAACGCGCCATGCTGCGCGAGAACCAGATCCTCTACACCTACCTGCATCTGGCACCGGACCCGGACCAGACCAAGGACCTGCTCGATGCCGGTGTCGTGGGCATTGCCTACGAAACCGTCACTGACCGCCACGGGGGTCTGCCACTTCTGAAACCGATGAGCCAGGTCGCAGGACGCATGTCGGTCCACGCTGGTGCCTCGGCCCTCGAGAAGGCGCACGGCGGCCGCGGCATCCTGCTCGGCGGTGTGCCAGGCGTGGCACCGGGCAAAGTCACCGTCATCGGCGGCGGCGTGGTCGGCTTCAATGCCGCCCAGATGGCGGTCGGTCTCGGTGCCGACGTCACCATCCTCGACCGCAACCCGGAAGTTCTCGAGCGCCTCTCCGACTACTTCGGTTCACGCGCCAAGACGCGCTTTTCCAACAAAGCCAACCTTGCCGAATGCGTGGCACAAGCCGATCTGGTCATCGGCGCCGTCCTGATCCCGGGAGCGGCCGCACCCAAACTCGTCACGCGTGCCATGCTGTCGACCATGAAGCCCGGTGCCGTCATCGCCGACGTGGCGATCGACCAGGGCGGCTGCTTCGAGACTTCGAAGCCGACGACTCACGCCGAGCCGACCTATACGGTCGACGGCATCGTGCACTACTGTGTGGCCAACATGCCGGGTGCGGTCTCGCGCACATCGACATATGCACTGAACAACGTGACCCTGCCGCACGCCCTCAGGATTGCCGACCTCGGCTGGCGCAAGGCGCTTGCAAGCGATGCGCACCTTGCCAACGGCCTCAACGTCTGGGCCGGCAAGGTAACCAATGCTGCCGTCGCACATGATCTGGGCTACGACGCTGTTGGCCTGGAAACGGCGCTGGCTGCCTGATCCGGATCTACATCAGGCGTTATCCAGCACAGCATGGCCGCCGGGCGGCCATGCAAGATCCGCGGCTCGGCAAGCGATCCCTAAAGCATTGCGCTGCTTAACCGTTTACAGGCAGATGACGGGTGGTTTAGCGTTATCGGGTCAACATCTTAGTGGACCTGATCGTTGAGCAGTCGCGACGCTGTCCAGGAAATCCTCAAGCATGGCGACATCACCATCAACGGTGAACGTCGCTGGGATTTGCACGTCCACAACGACCGGTTCTACGTCAGACTGCTAAGGGATGGCTCGCTCGGCCTCGGCGAGTCCTACATGCTCGGCTGGTGGGACTGTGATGACCTGTTCACGTTCTTCAAGAAGATCCTGTCCTCACAACGTACACTCAGGCACAAGAACGTCGGCTGGCGGACGCGGCTTGCCTTCGTCAAAGCGCGGCTGACCAACGTCCAGCATATCGGCCAAACGCGCGAACTCGCCGACACCCATTACAACTTGAGCAACGAGCTTTTCGAGCACATGCTCGGCACCTCGATGGCCTATTCCTGCGGCTATTGGGCGAATGCAGACAACCTCGATCAGGCGCAATTCGCAAAATACGAACGCATCTCGCGCAAGCTCAAGCTTGAGCCGGGCGACCGTGTCCTCGAAATCGGATGCGGCTGGGGCGGGCTTGCCAAATACATGGCCACTCATCATCACTGCGAAGTCGTCGGCATCACGATCGCGGAGGAGCAGGCGGACTATGCCAGAACCCTCTGCGACGACCTCCCGGTTACCATCGCCATCAAAGACTACCGCGAATTCGAAGCGGATCAGTTCGGTGGCCCATTCGACAAGGTCGTTTCCGTCGGCATGATCGAGCACGTCGGCTACCGTAACTACCGGGCCTTGTTCGAAGCCGTCGAACGGGCACTCAGACCCCGGGGTTTATTTCTCGCCCACACGATCGCGAGCACTGTCTCGATGGAGATCGGCGACCCGTGGCTTGGCACCTACATCTTTCCAGGCGGCATGCTGCCCTCGATGCACCAACTGAGTGATGCAGCAGAGGGCTTGTTCATCCTCCATGATGTCGAGAATATCGGCGTCAACTACACGCCGACCCTGCTCGCCTGGCATGACAACTTCGTTGCCTATTGGTCAGCGGCGGAAAGGGTCAAGGCGAGACCCAGGATCTGGGGCTCGGAAGAAACGTTTTTCAGGATGTGGCGCTATTATCTGATGTGCTGCGCGGCCGAATTCGAAGCCGGCGATAGCCAGGTTTGGCAGATCACTTATTCCAAGGGACACCTGCCAAACGGTTATCGACGCGACGTCACATAGGCGAGCCTCCCAACCGGAACCGGCGCCTCATCGCCCGCGATAGGGATAGCACTCGGCGCGATCGAGTTCGTAGCCGACATGACGGGCAAGCGCCTCGATCGCTTCACCATAGTCGGCATAGGGATCGGCGTTACCCGGTCCGACTATGATCGGACTGAGCAAATCCAGGTTATCGCCTTCAACCGGCAGCATCGCGGTTACGTGCGCCACACCCTCCTTGTCACGCAAAGTCAGAAACAAGGGCATGGCCTTCAGGATATGTGCTTCACGGCCAATGCTTTGCTCGATGAACGCGCGCGAGGCCGGCGGCACGTAAGCATCTGCAGCCTCATCCCAGGCCCGGCGAAAGTACTTTTCAACCGCGTGGTCCATGGCCTGAGATTCCGCTGCGGCCTCGGCTGCAGAAACGAGGCGGAACCACGTCAGTTCGTCGGCATCACAGAAGTACTGCATCGTCGCCCTTACGCCCCCCCAACACACCTATTAGATTAGTGCCCCCGCCGCGGCCCGACTCAGTTCGTCGGCATACCGCGTTCTCGGACATTATCTTATGCGGCAGCTGACCTGGCAACCAAAGTTGCAACGGCAATTTCGCTGCCAAGGCGGGCTGACGCGCCAGGCCCGAACCTGTCCGTAGCCGGACCGATACCGACGACCTCACCGTACCAAAGATGCAACTGCGCAACTCTCGCTGGAGTTGTTGCGGACTGAGACGCTTTCACCGTGTATCGCGAGCCTGAGTTCTGCAATATGCCCTGAGCATCTGAGATCCCACAGTGCGTTGATCGACGCCAGCGATCTCATAGCCGTGTCGTGGAGGCGTAACCTTACTTCTCATGTCCTCTACTGCCGATCGTGGAAATCGACGATAACAAGCCGGCATTGCCAATGTTGTGTCCATGGCAGATGCACCAGATCGGCGGAGAGCAAGACTTGAATGTGAGCAGTAGCCGCTAGAAGTCTACCAAGGCCCATTGTACCGCGCCGCAGCGCTGGTGGTCCGGATTGCCCGTAAAAAATGGGGAAGACCTAATGAGTAAGATAATAAATGACGATGTCGCCGAGTATTATTCCCAGCAGACTGACAGCTATATCAACAGCGTCCGCGTCGACAACGCCTACCGGCGTTCCATCAGTGAGCGAGAACTGGCGTTCGTCCTGAAGCACATTAAGCCCGGCTCGAAAGTGCTGGAAATCGGTTGCGGTCCCGGATTTTTTACGCGGGAACTCGTCAAACGGGCAGGAAGCGTTCTTGCTACGGACATTTCCGACGCTATGGTCAGTGCGCTGAGTGAGAACATTGCTGCTCCGAACCTATCGACCATGACGGTCGACGTTTACGACCTCGACAAAGTTCCCAACTACGGCAGCTACGACACTGTCGTGTGCATGCGCGTACTTTGCCATGTCGAAGACGCCGGGCTCGGTCTGTCGATGCTGCGCGGCGCAGTCCATAATCGCGGCAACGTCATTTTCGATCTCCTGAATGCGTACTCCTACATCCACTTCGGCCGGATGATTAAAGGGCGCTCGCTGCAACACACCAAGTATTACCCAGTGCGCAAGATGCGCCAGCTGATCGCTCAAAACGACTTCAAGGTTACAGATTCATTCGGCAGGGGTTATCCTTATGTCGGCGGCTGGACACTTGATTCAATCGGATACCGAGTTTTACCGGACCTTGCACACGGCGTTGCATTCAATATCGTGCCGGCAAGTTAGACCGCAAGCTCAAACTACCGGCGTAATATTCCACGTGCAGAACATTATGCGGGGAGCAGCTGTTAATCATGCGACCAGTCCGGCGGAAGAATTGATCATAATCAGACACCAGTTGATAGCACCAACATAGCCACGAGTAGAGAAGAGTGGAGTCATTCCAATGAAAAAGAAGGTTATCGTGTTGGGTTGCGCAATGGGGGGCTTGGCGGCAATTCGCGCTCTCGGCCAGCAAGGCCTTCATGTGATTGCGATTTCGTTCAACGCCAACGACATTGGCTTCAAGTCCAAATATGTCGGCGAGTCGGTTGTTTGTCCGCATCCCAATAATCTGGATGATTTTCGGGATTTTATGGTCGAAAAAGCATCCGAATGGTCAGGCACATTGATTGTCGAGACTTCGGACCTTTACGCCAAATCGTTGAGCATGCTGAAGTCGGTACTTTCTCAGCATTATCGGTTCGTCACACCTGATTGGGAAGTATTATCGCTCTTTATCGAAAAAGAGAACACCTACAAGCTGGCCGAAGCATGCAACGTTCGCATTCCAAAAACATTCTACCCGGAATCGCTTGAACATTTGGTCGCCATGGAAGACGAAATTCGCCTGCCATGCATCATCAAGCCCGTTGAATCGCACGAGTTCGTCGCCCGTTTTGACACCAAGCTCTTTGAAGTTGATACCTTCGGGGAACTGGTCGAGAAATACGAATTGTGCATCAATGCCAACCTTCCCGTTATTCTGCAAGAGATCATACCCGGTGACGACACGACATATGAGCGTGTCCATATCTATCGCAACTCCAAGGGTGAGCCCGGCGCCGAGGTTTACCACAAGACGGTTCGCCTCAACCCGCCGAAGTACGGCGTCATGCGCGTTGGCGCAACGGTGCCGCCGCTAGAAGAGGCACGTGAATTCGCCCATCGGCTGCTTGATAATGCCGGCTTCCGGCATGGGGTCGCTTGCTTCCAGTTCAAACGGCACGCTGTGACCGGCGAACTCACACTCATCGAAGTCAATGGTCGCATACCGCGATCGCTGCAGATTGATACCTCGGCCGGAGTGAACTTGCCTTGGATCATCTACCAGGATCTCATCGAGGGTATTCAGCTGCCGGTGAGCTCGTACCGCGAAACAACCTACATCGAGTTTTTGCCCGACGTGCTCAATGCACTCGCTCGCGATGACAGATCGCATTTCTCCGTTCGCAGCCTCCTGGCCCCCTATATGGCTTCCAACAAGGCTTTTGCAGTCCTGTCATTGACCGACCCGAAACCGTTCCTCAAGCAGATGTCGAATTTTTTCGGGGGCAAATTGAAAGGACGTGCGTCTGCTCCCAGCCGCCCGGCAAATGGCAGCATCATCCAATCGGATCGAACCGCATAGCGCTTCTGTTCCGCGCGGATAGATGTGCGAGGCGAAAGCGAGAAGAGCGCGCCTATAGCCGTGGGTCGATCGGCTCGCTCTCCAGCGCCAGCACGGCAAGCGCACATTCGTGCACCTTGGCAAGCGGTGCATGCTCGACGAAGCGGTGCAGGCCCTCGAGACCGATGCTGAATTCACGCATGGCAGCACCCCATTTGCGGCGCAGTCCGCGCTTGCGCAGGCGGTCGATGTTGCGCGGCTGATCGTAATCGGGACTGTAAATGATCCTGAGATAATTGCGCCCGCGCACCTTCATCGCCGGCTGCACGAGACCCCGCTCGCCGGCCACGCGAAACTGCGCCGGCTTGACGACCATCCCCTCGCCACCTTCTTCGGTGTGGGCAACCCACCACTTGGTGAGAGCGATGCGATCCTCGTCGCTGGCCGTTGAGAGTTCTCGCCAGGTCGTTGCCTGCAGGATCGGATCGTGTGCGCACAAGCTGGCCAGCGTCTGCATGTGCCAGGCATGCGTCCTTTCATCGAAGACCTGGCCTTCGGCAGCCAGCAGATGAAAGGGCGCCAGACGATAATCCTCGATACCATTTGCATCCCAGCAATAACCTTTTAGGGCTGCTTCGAAATGAGCCGCACTTTCGACGCTGGCAGTGACATGCTCACGCAAGGGTCCGAGCGTGTCGACGTCAGCCGTTGCCTTCGCGAGGGCATCACGCAATGCTTCGGCCGAGGATCGCGCTGCGACGACGGTCGGGCCGTACTGCTGGCGCAAAAGCTCCTGGGCCTTGGCCGACCACGGCATCAGTTCGGCATCGAGCAACAGCCAGTCAGTGCTGAATTCCTCCCACAATCCGGCCGCTGTTGCTGCACCACTGACGCGGGCAATCAGTTGGGCCTCCAGTACATCGTCGGCAAAGAACGGACGCCCGGTGCGCGTGTAGACGAGGCCCGCCTTACCGTCCTCGACGCGAAATCGGCGCTCGGCCGCCGCCTGGTCGCGGCAGACGACGAGCAAGGCCCGTGAGCCCATGTGCTTTTCTTCCGCAACTACGGTTTCGATCCCCGCATCGCGGTAATGCTCGATCGCCTGGTCGGGATGTTCGAGGAACGGGCCCTCCGCTGCCGTCGGACAGGGCGCCATAGTCGGTGGCAGATGGATCAGCCAGCGCGGGTCGACGGCGAACCGGCTCATCACTTCGAGCGCCGTCATGGCGCGCGGTTCAGGCACGATGATCGTCGTGCGGAAGCGGGTCTCGATGCGCCGCTTGCCGAGCAGTTCATCGAAATAGATCAGATGCTCGCCGCCGGCCACCGCCTTCGTGCCGGCATCGAGCGGCTTTGCCGGCACAGCGTACTCGCGCACTGCCGCGACATCCACGATTTCCTTTTCGGGCCATCTAAGGGCCGTCAGCTTGCCGCCGAATACGCAGCCCGTGTCGATGCACAAGGTGCCGTTGAGCCAGTCGGCTTCGAGCGTCGGGGTATGACCGAAAACCACGGCGGCAGAACCACGATAGTTGCGCGCCCACTCGAGGCGTACGGGCAGTCCGAACTCGTCAATCTCGCCGGTGGTTTCGCCGAACATCGCGAACTGGCGCAATGGCGCCGAGCCGCGGCCGTGCATTTCCTCCTTGAGGCCGGCATGTGCGACAACCAGCCGGCCGCCATCGAGCCAGCTGTGCGAGCGCAGGCCGAAGATGAATTCGCGCACGGCATCGCGAAACGCTTCGCTCGTCTGCTCGAGTTCGCCGATCGTCAGATCGAGCCCATGTGTCTGGGTGACCTTCTTGCCGCGCAGCCAGCGCAACAGCTTGAAATCATGATTACCGATCACCGCTGCCCCGGTGCCGTCGGCCACCATACCCATCACTAGCCGCAGGACGTCGACATTGCGCGGGCCGCGATCGCACAAGTCTCCGACGAACACCGCCTTGCGTCCGGCCGGATGGCGTGCCGACAGCAGCGCTTCGCCCGGCGTGTACAGCCCGACCTCGTAGCCCAGTTTTTCGAGCAATCCGGTGAGTTCATCGAAGCAGCCGTGTACGTCACCGATGATGTCGAACGGCCCGGTGTCGCTGCGCTGGTCGGTCCACAGCGGCTCGCGCGTGATGCTCAGTGCATCAACCTCTTCGGGCGATCGCATGATGTGAAATTCGGAAAACCCTTCGCGGCGCAAATTGCGCAGGCTCTTGCGGATGAGGCGGGCATGATTGCGCGTCACATGCGGGCCGAAATCGCGTTCGGGCCGCGCTTCGTTGCGGGCGTGACAAAGATCGGGATCGATATCGAGCACCAGGGCAACCACAGGCGCATGCCAAGTGCGCGCCAGATGGACGAGACCGGCACGGTCCTCACGGCGGGCCGCCGTACTGTCGATCACCGTCAGGCGCCGGTTCTTGAGGCGCAGTGCGGCCGTGTAATGCACGAGATCGAAGGCATCTGCAGTCGCCGACTGATCGCCCTCATCGTCGGACACCATCGCGCGGCAGGCATCCGATGAAATGATCTCGGTTTCGAGAAAATGACGCCTGGCAAACGTCGACTTGCCCGAGCCGCTGGCACCGACCAGCACGACAAGCGAGAAATCGGGAACCGCAACTTCCATCAGGCCGCCCTCCTCTCGAAAACCGCCATTTGCGAGGGTGCGCCTTGGCTCTCGTCTTCGGGACCAAGCGGCATGATCTCGACCACGTAGTCATAGTCGCGGCAGATACGTTCACACCACTCGGCGAATTCGGCGCGTGTCCACTCGAATCGATGGTCGGGATGGCGCATGGCGCCGTCGGCCATACCCTCGAACAAGGCGTTGTAATCGCGGTTCGGCGTGGTCAACACGACCAGGCGCGGGGCGGTTGCGCCGAACAGCGCACTGGCAACGGCCGACAGGCGGGTTGGCTCGATATGCTCGATGACCTCGACCATGGCAGCCGCATCGAAGCCTTCGAGACGGCGGTCGGCATAGGTCAGGCTGCCCTGCAGAAGCTTGACGCGCTCGCGCATCGCATCCCCGGCCTGGTCGAGCCTGAGGCGCCGGGCCGCCCGCTCGAGCGTGGCGACGGCCGCATCGACGCCGACGATCCGGCGAAACGCACGCTCCTTGATCAGGCGGGCCATCAGCTTGCCCTCACCACAGCCGAGGTCGAGCACCGTCTCGGCGCCCTTCGACTTTAGGACTTCGGCAACGGTATCGAGGCGCAGAGTGTGCAAACGGATCGGCTGCTCGAGGTTCTCCTCAACGGCATCTTTGGCCTGGGCGACGTCTTCTTCCTCTTCCGGCGCATCATCGGTGGCATCGGCCTCCTTCAGGCGGGCCAGCGCCAGATTGGCGAGCGCCCGCCGGTGTTTCAGGGCGCGCCTGGCGATCAACTCTTTCTCGGGATGGTCATTGAGCCAGCCCTCGCCCTTGTCGAGCAGGTTGGCAACCTCGGCATGGTCGATCCACCAGTGCTTGGCATTATCGAGCACAGGCAGCAGTACGTATATGTGATTGAGCAGGTCGGCGAGGCGAAACTTCCCTCTGATCCGAACGTCGGCATAGCGCCGCTCGTTCTCATCGAGCGCGGTCGGGAAGAGAGTCGTCGTGACATCGTAGCCGAGCGGCTTGAACAGGCGTTCGGCAAGATCGATGTCTCCTGCAAGCCCGACGGGCACGATGCGCGCTCCGAGATCGAGCAGCTCACCGGCCAGTTCCTGACGTTCCTTCGAACGCCCGGACATCGATTGGCCGAAGCTCTTGGCCATCGCAACCGCCAGGAACGATCCCGCGGCATAAGGACGGTCGTTGACATACTGGGTGAGCAGACCGCGATCGGCTTTCGAGCGCCCGCGCACCAGTGCGACGGGATCGACATCTATTGCAAGCACGGCCGTCGTCAAGGAATCTCCGGCCTCGGTGAAAAACACATAAGCCTTGCCCGAGGCAACGTCGCGAACATGAACGTTGTCCGGATTCTTATGGAGCAGATAGCCGAGGTCCCGGGCAGAAACTCTCGGCTCGTTGCTGCGAAGGGTCAGTTCGAGCTGCATGGGTTTGTGCAATGCATTATGGCCAATCGGAGCGCCTTGTTATCACCGCTTGGCAGCGATCACCAGCGGGCCAGACAGGTTTCAGACGAGGCCCACTTTTTGGGCACGGGTCTGGCCGGCAATGAGAGATGTGATGATTGGCGGCACTATGAAGACCACGTCGGGTGATCATTGCATAGTGGCGTGGTGATACACTTGGGCTGCGCTACAGGCGACGGCTCGGCCGCGGCACGCCACTCAGCGTCCAACAAAGGGGAGAACCATGACCCAGTTCGGCGTATTCAGTCTCAGTCAGTTTCCCGATCAATCGCAGCGCGTCGAGTGCTTCGACAACGACCTCGAGTTCTTCGAACTCGCCGAGGAACTGGGCTACGACAAGGCCTGGATCGCCGAGCACCTGTTCTCGACCTACGGTGTCGTGACCTCGACCCAGGTTTATGCCGCGGCAATTGCCCAACGCACCAAGCGCATGCGGATCGGCACCGCCGTGGTCGTGATTCCGTTCAACCATCCGCTGCGCACGGCATCGGACTTTGCACTGGTCGACGTCCTCTCGCACGGCCGCCTCGACTTCGGCGTCGGACGCGCCTACCAGCCACATGAGTTCGTCGGCCTCGGCGTGCCGATGGAACAAAGCCGGGAGATGATGTCGGAAGGCCTCGACATCGTCCTCAAGTCCTGGACGGAGGAGGAGTTCAACTACAAGGGCGATTTCTGGAATATCCCTGAACTCCTCGAACTGCTACCCAAGCCCGTCCAGAAGCCGCATCCGCCGCTCTATCAGGCGACGATCTCGCCGGAGAGTTTCAGGCAGGCCGCAGAAGGCGGCTGGGGCCTGCAGATGGCATCGCCCTTCACCTACCGCACATATCGCGAGACTTGGATGGAGGAGCTTGAAAAGAACCTCGCAGGCTATGAAGAAGACTGTGTGAGGCTCGGGCGCGATCCCAAGGCTGCGCCACGCATGATCCTTTTACCGTTCTTCGTGCACGAGGACGCCGCCAAGGCACAGGAGATCTACAAGAAGCACGTCGAATGGTTCTATGCCAAGGTCACCGAGAACCAGCTCAAGGGCGCACCGAGTTCAGAAGTCGTGAAGGGCTATGAACTCGGCATGCGTGAAGGGCGTAAGACGCGTGAGCTGGGCTTCCTCACCTTCGACAAACTTCATGAATATGGTGCCGCGATTGCAGATGATCCCGAAACCTGCGTTGCCAAGCTCAAAGACATGAAAAAGCGGTTCGGCATCACGGAGTTCGCGTTGTGGTTCAACATCGGCGGCATCGATGCCGAGCATGTGCGCAACGCCATGCGGCTCACCGCCGAAAAGGTCATGCCACTCGTCTAGGACATCGGCAGCCGCAAGCCTGTCGCGATGGATGATCGCTCATGCGGATGACAACAGCACAGCTGATGGCCCTGCTGGGCGGGGTGACGGGCATTGTTTCGGCCATAATCGGCGACGACGTCGCCAGCGCTCTGAAACCGCTGTCCGACCTCTTTTTCGTCGGCGATTCCTCGATCCATCCAGGACTGCTGTTCGGCCTCGTCATCGGGCTCGGCCTGTGGCGGGCGGGTGAACGGCGCCCTTGGGCGATTGCGCTGGCCTTTCTCGCGACGCTTCTTGCCTGGAGTGCCGCCGTCAATACCGCCCTCTGGATCTTCGAGCGCAAAGAGGTCGGCGCCCTGATCGGCGCCCGGCCGGCCGGATCGGCGACGCGCGATGCAACTCTGACGATCCAATTGCTTGCAGGCCTCGTGGCCGGCATTGTCGGTGCAGCCATCACGGTGTTCGGCTTGGCCATCGCCAACGCCTCATTACGCCAGCCTGCGCCTGCGGTTCGCACGATTGCGATCGGCGCCGTTGCCGGCCTACTGCTCTATCCACTACTGGCCGGCTGGGACGAGACGCTGTCGCTGGCGCTGTTATTCACGGTCTGGCAGGCAGGCGTCGGCGGCTCACTCGGCGCCGCGATCGACGGAGACCGGGCGGCATAACAGGCAGTGTTATTCCGCTGTGAAGCGGCCCGGCCGGAATGCTTCGAGCGGTATCGCACTTTGCCCGTGCATCACGAGATCGGCGACGATGTCACCAACGGCCGGTGCGAGCTGAAAACCGTGCGCGGAAAAGCCAAAGGCGTGTACCACGCCGTCAGCGCTGCCAGGGCCGATAACCGGCAAGTTGTCCGGCAGATAGCCCTCGATGCCGGCCCATGCCCGGACAATCGTTGCGTCGTCGAGCACCGGAAAGATCCGGCGTGCGGTAGCCAGGAAGCTCGCGATGCCGGCAAAATCAAGCGTCGTGCGGTTGGTATCGGGATCGGCCGTTCCGCGCACACCGCCGCCGATCAGCACCGTGCCGTTCTTGAATTGCTTGAGGGATAGCGGCGCGCCCTGCGCCCCGACAACCGGTGTTACGAATGGTGCCAGCGGCGCCGTGATCGCCAGCATCGGGGCGTTCGCTGCGACAGGGATGACCTCATCACCCAACATGGCCGCGATGCGCCCACCCCAGGCGCCTGCCGCATTGACAATGGCGCCACTCGATAACTGACCCGCAGGCGTCGTCACCTGCCACGTCCCCGAGTGGCGTTCGATCCCGGTTACTGGCGCACCTTCTGCGAAGCGAACACCGAGCTTCGCGGCGCGGCGCCGAAACGCTTGTGTCGTGCGAAACGGTTGGGCATCGCCGTCACCCTCGACGTGAATAGCGCCTAGGCAATGATCCGCCACCGAGGGCATGTGTTCGCGCAGAAAGTCACGGCCGACGAGTTCTTCGTGCTCGAAGCCCTGCTGTCGCAGGATGTCGACGCGTCGGCGTGCTTCGTCGAGTTCAGATTCACTCTCGGCCACCTTGAAGTGGCGCCCTTTGCGATAGCCACAATCATCATCGACCAGCGCCCGGATATCATGCCAGTAGCGCGTGGCGGCAACCGCAATCGGTACTTCCGGCAGATCGCGACCAAGACGGCGCACACCGCCGGCATTGACGCCGGAGGCATGGCGCGCGACGTGATCCTTCTCGAGCACGATCACCGAGTTGCCGCGCATCGCCAGATGCAGGGCGGCCGAGCAGCCGTGCAGGCCGCCGCCGACGACAATGACATCAGCCGTACTATTCGGCGGCTTCATCGGCCGGCTCATCGGTCTGCAGGTCGGCAAGCTCTTGCAGGCGGACCGGCTTGATCGGCGGCCGCAGGCGATAGTAGCCGACTTCGGTCATAGACCGACCGGTTTCGCTCGCTATCACCTCCTGCACGGTCAGCCCGCAGAGCCGGCCCTGGCATGGCCCCATGCCGGCTCTCGTGAAGCTCTTGAGCTGGTTCGGCCCGGCCAGGCCGATGGCAACCGCTTCGCTGATCTCAGCGCGCGTGATCTCCTCGCAGCGGCACACGATCGTTGCCGGATCAGCCGGTACACGGAACTGATCGGCAGGCCGGAACCAGGCATCGAGAAACGGGCGGATGCGCTGTTCTTCTTCCAGTATTCTAAGCGGGCCCTCGGCACGTCGATCTCGTTCATCGGCAGCCATGCCGCCCTGACGCGTTGCAACCTGCAGCGCGCAAATCTCACCAGCCGCCGCCGCCGATACGGCACCGCTGATGCCGCCGCCGTCACCGGCGATGAATATCGCCTCGTTCGAGGTCTGCCCCCAGGTGTCGGTGGTGGGATGCCAGCACAACTGGTCCTCGTGCCAGTGGTGCGCGAGGCCAATCGACATCGACAGGTTGACGTTGGGTACGACACCCTGGTGCAGGAAGACATGCGGAGTTTCGATGCTGCGCCAATCGCGTAGCGCGGTCGTGTAGGAAATCGCCTCGGATCGTCCGTTTCCTTCGATCCTCAGATCGGTAACGCCGCCGATGACCGGCGTCCCGCTGCGACGAATTTCGGCGAGCCAGAGCTGGCCCTTCCAGAGCAGATCGAAACGCTTGAGCGCGCTCGACAATTTCCCCACGGCACGCTGCAATGGGGCCTGCGCCGTCGTCTCGAGTATGGCAGCCACCCGGATGCCGGCTCGCACATACTGGGCCGCGACCAGATAGAGCAATGGTCCGCAGCCGGCAAACACCGCGCCCTCGGCAGCAAGACCGGAGGTTTTCACAAGCGTCTGCGCGCCGCCGGCCGTCAGCACGCCCGGCAGCGTCCAGCCGGGCACCGGAAACGGGCGCTCGATGGCGCCGGTCGCGAGAACGATGTTGGCGGCAGTGATCAGGCGTGAACCGCCTGGCCCGGAACATGCTATCTCACAGTCATCGGTAACCTGCCAGACCATCGTCTCAGGCAGGTAGCCGGCGCCCGAGGCGCGAAAGCGTTCAGCTATTTCCCGGCCTTTGCCGTATTCCGGGCCAAGTACCCGGCTGAGCCTTTTGGTCGATGTTTCGATGCCGCGATAGATCTGGCCGCCCGGGGCTGCCTGATCGTCGAGCAGTACCACATCGAGGCCGCACTCAGCGGCTGTGGCGGCAGCCGTCATTCCGGCCGGACCTGCGCCAATCACGATGAGATCATGCGCCATGCTCAAACCTCATCGCCAATCTGCCTGGCACCCGACTGACGCCGGACGATCATGCCGTCACGGATGATTGTCTGGCAGGCCTGCCGATTGGCCTCGCCGTCGATCTCCATCAGGCAGTCGAAACACACACCCATCATGCAATAGGGCCCACGCGGCAGCCCGCGCGCCGGCGTCGTTCGCGTGTCGCATTTGCCAACGGCAAGCAAGGCCGCGGCCACCGTATCGCCAGTGCGGCCGCGCACGTCCCGGCCATCGAACTTGAACCGAACGACGGCACGATCTCCTCTCTCAAGACGTCGAAACATCGAACCTCCCATTGCTGAGGCCGGCGACATTGTCGCCAAGCTTGCCGTTGATCACGAAGCCGGCAAAGTCACGCCGTGGGCGGCAGCCAGTGTCACGCCGCTGCGGCACGACATCGCGAATGCGCCGGAACGCGATATCGCCCTCGTCGACAATCGCCACCTTGAGCCAGCTCATCAGAATCGCCCGATGCTGTAGGGCGCGAGATCAACGTTGGGCGGCGTGCCGTGCACGACGCCCGCAATGATCCGGCCGGTTGCCGGCGCCATGCCGAAGCCATAGTGGCTGTGACCGAATGCAACGAACAGGTTCGGTTGCCCCGGCACCTCGCCGATGCAGGGCAGGCTATCTGGAAAGGACGGCCGGCGACCCATCCACTGCGTGACTTCGTCGGTATTGATATCCGGGAACAGGCGCCTGGCATGGGCCTTGAAGATTTGGGCGCGGCGATAGTCGGGTGGCGCATCGATGCCTGCGAATTCGGCCGTGCCCGCACAGCGGACGCCGGCTGCCATCGAGCTTGCAACGAACTTGGCTTCTGTCTCCATGATCGAGTTGTTGACCGTGACACCCGGCGAGGTGAACACCAGATGATAGCCGCGCTCGGCTTCGAGCGGCACCTTGTGGCCGAGCGGCTTCAGAAGGCGTGCCGACCAGGCGCCGGCAGCAACCACGACCTTGCGCGCCGTCATTGGCCCCTGATCGGTCTCGATCCGCCAACCACTATCCGACTGCGGCGTGAGCGCCTTGACTTCCCTTTTGTGAAACACGGCACCCATGCCACGCGCCTTGTCGGCCAGCACCTTCCAGATGCCACCCGGATCCAATGCCCGGGCCTGATCGCGGATCACTACGGCGCCCTGATACTCATGTGACAAGGCCGGCTCGAGATCCCACAGCTCCTTTTCGCGCACAACCTCGAGCGGCACACCGCGCTCGCTGCGCATGCGCCAGGCGAGTTGGTTGAGATCGATCGCATCTGCGTTGCGGTAGACGTGCAGGTAGTAGGAATCGGAGAGCAGATGCTGTGCGCCGGTGCCATCGAGATGATGGCGGTAAAGGTCGACACTCGGCCGGTTGAGTGCCAGCATCGCATCGGCAATTGTCGGCAGCCTGTCGGGATGGCCGGCACGGATGAAGCGGATCGCCCAGGGGATGAACTGCGGCAGATAGCTCAAGCGCACATTGAGCGGGCCTTCCGGATCCATCAGCCACTTCGGAACATTGCGCCACACGCCCGGCATCGACTGCGGCACACACGTCCAGGGCGACACGACCCCGGCATTTCCATGACTGGCGCCTGATGCCGGCTCATCCCGGTCGATCAATTCAACCGTTTCGCCGAGTTCAAGCAGCGACAGCGCCGAGGCGATGCCGACCGCACCGGCACCGATGATCGTGACGTCTTTTGCCTGACTGTCGTCCATCGTGCCCCTCAAGCTCCTTCTGGGCTCACAGCCGTGTTGCGCTTTCGGTAAATCAACTGATGTGCGAGCACCGGCACCAGCAGCACGGCGGCATAAATATCGCTCTTGAGACCCGGTGCGACGAGCAGTATGCCGGCAAGCGCCATGGCAAGCCGGATCGGTCCGGGCATGGTGGTCAGGAAGTAGCCCGCCACCGAGGTTGCGACCATGAACACACCGACGGCACAACTGAGCGTCGTCGTAAGGAAGGCCTGCCAGGTGAAATGCGTGTCGATCACGATCAGCATCGCCGGTGAATAGACGAAGACCATCGGCACCATCAGTTTGGCGATGCCAAGTGAAAACGCGGAAATGCCGGTGCGGAACGGGTTGGCGCCCGCGATACCGGCCGCCGCATAGGCCGAGGCGCAAACCGGCGGCGTGATCTCGGAGATGACACCGTAATAGAGCACGAACAGGTGCGAGGCGAGCGGCGGCACGCCGAGGTTGCCAAGTGCCGGCTGCGCCACCGTTGCCAGCATGATGTAAAGCGCTGTCGTTGGCAGGCCTGCCCCCATCAGGATGCAGGTGATCGCGATCAGCATCAGCGATACGAACAAGGTGACGTCCTGCAGGCCGAACTCGGCGAGCGGGAACCAGCTGATCAGCGGCACAATGCCCTCAGCGATGGTGCGCGCACTGTTGGTCACCATGAAGCCCAGCCGGAAGCCGAGGCCGGTCGAGTTGACGACGCCGACGACGATGCCGATTGCCGCACACACCGCCCCGACGGCCAGCGCATATTTAACGCCCATCACACTCGCATCGAATACATCGCGCAGGCCGATGCGGTGCATCGGATTAACGAAGCCGATGAACAACGCCGTCGAGATCCCCCAGAACGCCGCCATGTGCGGAGAATAACCGCTGAACAATACGTAGATCAGCACGACAAGCGGCACGGCGGTAGGCCAGCCACGTGCGATCACCGTCCAGAGCTTCGGGATCTCATGTTCCGGCATGCCCTTGAGACCAAGACGCTTGGCCTCGAAGTGGACGATCGAGATCACGCCCAGGTAGTGCATCGCAGCCGGGATGATCGCTGCCAGCACCACCGTCGTGTAAGGCACTTCGAGGAACTCCGCCATGACGAAGGCGGCAGCACCCATGATCGGCGGCGTGATCTGGCCGCCGGCACTGGAAGCTGCCTCGACGCCACCTGCGAAGTGGCCCGGATAGCCCATCCGTTTCATGTTCGGGATGGTCAACGAGCCGGTCGAAACCGTGTTGGCGATCGAGGAACCGGAAATCGTGCCGAAGAACGCGGATGAGACGACGCTGACCTTGGCAAGCCCGCCCGTATAGCGTCCCGCCATGACGGCTGCGATATCGACGAAGAACTGGCCGAGCCCCATGCGTTGGGCGAGCACACCGAACAGCACGAAGTGGAAGACGACCGTCGATACGATCCACAATGTCACACCGAAGATGCCTTCGGCTGGAAAGTACATGTTGTTGATGTACTGCGCCCAGGTAATGCCCGGATGCTGCAGGATCTGCAGCGGCATGTAGCGCCCGAAAACGGCGTAAACCGTGAACAGGATGATGATGATCGGCACCACGAAACCAAGCGTGCGCCGGACCGCCTCGAGCAGGACGACGATCAGGATGGTGCCGAAGATGATGTCGATGGTATCGGGATTACCCTGGCGCAGCACTTGTTCGCGCAGGTGGAATTTCTGGCCGAGGAACTCGAATGAGATCTCATACCAGGTCACTCCGATGTAGAGCGCGCCGGCAATGCCAGCGATGATGAACAGCCAATCCCAGATCGGCACGTTACCGATACGCCACCAACCGCCCTTGTGGATTTCGAGTGACCGCGCGCTCATGTAGGCCGGATAGCCGATGAATACGAGAATGATGACACCGGACATATGCAGGCCCATGTGCCAATAATCGACCGGCACGCCGATGCCGGCGGTGATGTAGTGATAGCCGGCGAACAGTAACGAGAACAGGAAGGTGAAATGCACCAACCAGGGCGGTAGGGCACGCGTGTTGAGGCCGGAGTCGTACTTGCGCTCCAGCTCTTCCGCTTTCTTGACGTCAAACGTTTGCGTCATTGCCCGTTAGGTCCCGTTATCGATATTTCAGAAGAGCGGTAGTCGCTGGTGGTCGTGATTATCTGATACGCTGATGCGTGCCTGAACGGCCCAATGCCCCTCACCCTCTCCCCGTGAAGTACCACTGCTGTCCGGGGAAGGCTTGCAAGGCCGAAACCACAACCACAGTCGTCATCCCCGCGTAGGCGGGGATCCAAGCGACCCCCAATTTTCTCAGTGCAGGCGGATGGTTGCTTGGGCTCCCGCCTGCGCGGGAATGACGGAGTGTCTGTAGGCAGTCCTGCGTGTCTCGCATTCGCGCCAATCGTGGAATTTTCCAAGTCGATCAAGGTCATCAATCGCCTCGAGAAATACTTTGCCGGACAGCAGTGCGTGAAGTACGGGGAGAGAGAACTCGGCCCGTCGTGCTGCAAATAACAGGGCACCAAGGCACGGCCGTATTTCCTCTCCCGGTAACGCCACTTCGGCTCGTGCGGGAGAGGGTTAGGGTGAGGGGCATTGGGCCTCGAAATCAGGCGCCGAGCTGGCTGGAATGCCGTGTCAGTGCAGCCCTGTAAGCCAAAGCCGACAGCCGCAACGCAAATCAACCAACCAGCCCGGTCCCGCCTTCGTTTGTCGCGACGGCCTACTTCACCATGCCTTGCTCTTTGTAGAACTTCTCGGCACCCGGATGCAGTGGGACCAGAACGCCCTTGAGCGCCGTTTCCATGCGAATCGCCTTGCCCTTGGCGTGGCCCTTGTCGAGCAGCTTGCGGGTGTTCTTGTTCCACAGCGCCTTCGTGATCTCGTAGACGAGGTCGGCGGGCTGGTCGGCCGACGTAATCAGCTGGCCATTCACGGCAACCGTCGGCACATCGTATTTGATGCTCTCGTACGTGCCAGCCGGGATCATCGATTCCACATAATAGGGGATGATCTTGTTGATCGCTTTGCGCTCTTCATCGGAGAATTTGTAAAGCTCGAAGCCCTTGGTCGAGCCGAGCTGGATCAGAGCCGCGAACGGCGTGCCGCCGGCATAGAAGAATGCGTCGAGCTGACCGTCAGCGAGACGCTGCGTGCTCTGGGCCAGACCGAGTTCGGCTTCGTTGGCCTTGATGCCGTAGTGCTTGAGGATCATGCGCACGGAGACCTGTGTGCCGGAACCGGCCGCGGCAACGCCCACGCGCTTGCCGTTGAGATCCTTGAGCGAGCCAAGCTTCTGACCCTTCGGCAGCACGAGGTGCATGTCTTCCGGATAGAGGTTGGCGATAACGCGGATCTTGTCCTTCTTGTTGCCGACGAACTTGCCCTGGCCGTTGTATCCCTGCGTGACACTCTGTGCACCCGCGAGGCCCGCATCGAGCTGTCCGGCATGAATAGCGTTGACGTTGGCCACGGAAGCGTTGGTCGACACGGCGATTGCAACGAGATCCTTGACGCCGCAGGCACCGCCCTTGTCACAGGGACGCGAGCCGGGCGGGTTCGAAATGGCGTTGGCGATCAGGCCGCCAATCGGGAAGTACGTGCCGCCGGCACCACCGGTGCCGATCCGCCAGAATTTCATTTGCTGAGCCTGGCTGACGCCGCCGAGCGCCACGGCGCCGGCAAGTGCCGCCAAGCCGATCTTTGCGAATAGCCTCATGGTTTCCTCCTGTCAGTCTGTTGATGTACCCTCCGCCCGTTGCGCCCTGATCCCGGGCAGCATCGAGCCGGCCCATCCTAGGGCACCGAGCGCTTCAGGCAATTTCTTAATGCCTGATCCGGCGCGACAAATCGATTTATCGTTGATCTGGTCGGCCGATCGCAGCGACCATCGCGCTGATTATACGGACAACCGTCAGCGCGGAGACCGTTCCGATATCGCGCTCAGGCGCCAGTTCGACGACAGTGCAGCCGACTATTCTGCCACGCGCCGCAACACCGTCCAGTAGATCGATCACGTGCCAGTAGGTGAGCCCTCCCGGCACCTGCGCCATGACCGCCGGCATCACGGCCGGATCGAGCGCATCGCAATCGAGCGATACGACAACGCGGGCTCCTGCCGGCACACGCTCGATCGCTTGCGCCAAGCCATCACGAAACACCTCGCGTGCCGTGATGATCGACGCGCCCCAGGACTTCGCATCTTTCACATCGCCCGGATAGGCACTGCCGACACCGCGCGCGCCGATCTGCACGATGCCCTCGACCCAGGCCATCTCGGAGGCACGCCGCATGGTGCTGCTCCAACCGAGCCGCTCACCGAACCGTTCCTCGCGCCAGTCGATATGCGCATCGACCTGGACGATCCAGATCGGCCCATGCTCTTCGTAGGCCTGCAATACAGGAATAGGCACGGCATCATCGCCGCCGAGCACGATCGGTGTTGCACCAGTGCTAAGAATTGTCCCGACCGCCGATCGGATCACTTCACGGTTCTGCTCGGGCGTGTCGGGCAACGTCGTGAGATCGCCGATGTCGCGCAGCGGTGGGGCATCGACACCACGCAACTCGTCGCCGGCATCGAAATCGTAGTGGTCGTGCCAGTTGGAGAACTTCTGGCTCGCAGAGCGGATCGCCGCCGGTGCCGCCTCGGAATGGCTGGGCTTGCCCGCTTCGTAGGGCGTCGCGTTCGGTGCGCCGACGATGACCACGTCGCCCGTGTCAACATCTGCCATGGTGCTCGAGTTCAGTCCCAGGAATGCGGTCATGTGTGCACCATGCTGCTGCCTCAAAATTTGCTTCGCAAGAAGGGCTGCCGCCCTTTCGAACCTACTCGAGGGGACACCCCTCGAACTCCCCGTTTCTTATGTCAGTACTGCAATAATGATCGAGACGACCGAGACAAGCAGGGACAGGCTCGCAATGCCCGTTGCGATCATGAACTTGCGCTGCTCGTCCCTGAGAGAGGCAACGATCGAGGCGAGATAGGGAAAGTTCACGCAGTGATGGTCGCCGCCGACGCGGATCGCGAAAAAATCAGACTTTGAGCCATCGGCGCGCTCGTGCGCGTATTTATCATTGAGGTGATAGTAGAGACGGCCGAAGATGATGTCCGGATCGAGATCGAAGTCATCGGCAATGCGGTGTATGTCAATCGGCACCCAGATCTTCGATGACCGCGTGCGGTTGTCGTCCGAGTACTCGGTGAACGCCTTGTAGTTCGCCTCGTAGATCTTCTCGAGCAAGACCAGATCGGTTGGCAACTTCGAGGGCATCGCCCTTGACCTCCTGCATAGTCCGTTACGTCGTCACAACTCACCAGCACCCGTGATAAGGCCCGCGACAAGGCATGTCCGATCCCATCTACCTCGCATCGGCAATTGCCCTGTCGGTCACTGTCATATTCGCACTGACCAACCATATCCAGCATATTGCCGTCGGACACATGGACGTGCGCAATGGCACGATCGTGCTGGTGGCAACCGCAACGGTCATCCTCTGGCTGCTGGCGCCGTTTTATCTCGACTGGGCGAGCCTGCTCACCGCGCCGGCCGGCTGGTTTGCCCTTGCCGGCCTGATCGTCCCATCGCTGTCGATGACCTTACAGACGCTGAGCGTGCGCACGATCGGCCCCGGTCTGACCTCCGGGCTCGCCTCCACGTCGCCGGTATTCGCCACGATCATTGCCGTCACAGTCCTCGGCGAGATCGTCACCTCACGCCTGATGGCCGGAACCGCGATCGTAATGGTCGGCATCGCGCTGATTGCGCTGCGCTCTCGGATATCCGGCCCAGATTGGCCGGTCTGGGCTGTTGCCATCCCGCTTGGCGCCGCCCTCGCGCGCGGAATATCGCACAACATCATCAAGCACGGACTCAACGGCCTGCCGAGCCCGATGACGGCAGCTCTGATCGGCTCGACCACGTCGCTCATCATCCTGCTCATCGTCCACCGCGCCAGCGGACGCACGATGCCGCGTCCAAACGCCGGTTTCGCATGGTTCGCTCTCGCCGGCATCTTCAACGGCCTTGGCCTGATCGGCCTCAACTTCGCCCTCGCGATCGGCAGTGTCGTGGTCGTCTCGCCATTGGTTGCAACAACACCGGCCATCACGCTGATCCTCGGCTGGCTGGTGTTCCGCCGCGAGACGCTGTCATGGCAATCGATTGCCGCTATCGCCGTGATTTTCTCAGGCTGTCTGATGATTATCACGCGCTGATTATGGCGGAGGCGGTGGTTTCACGACGCGCTTGCCGCCCGCTTGATTGGCCCGCCACGCACTCTGGGTAGCGCCGGTGCTTGTCAAACTGCTGTCCGGTTGAGTATTCCGCAAGGCGATAGATGACGATGATCGACAATGCGTATTCTACAATTGGGCGAATGCGAGACACGCAGGACTGCCAACGCACTCTCCGTCATTCCCGCGCAGGCGGGAACCTAAGCGACCATCTGCCAGCACCGGGAAAGCGGAGAGGCACTTGGGTCCCCACCTGCTTGGGGATGACGACAGTGGTTGCGGATTCAGCCATGCAAACTTTGCCCGGACAGCAGTGTGCTTGTCACCGGCGTGACCCAGAGTGCGTGGTAGGGCAATCGGGTTGGCCGAACTACTGATGAATTGAACTGATCGACGGAATTTCCGTTCGAAAGCCCAATCACCCCCGATCTGCCATCGCCACGAATGCACGGGGCTCGGGCCCGTTATACAAAGTCAGCGGCCGGATCAGGATGTTGCCGCGCTTTTGCTCGATACACTGGATGGTCCAGCCGGGTATGCGCCCGATCGCGAAGATCGGGACGTAGAGATCCATCGGGATCTCGTAGAGCTGATAGATCGCGCCCGAATAGAAGTCGACATTGACGTTGAGGCCATGTCGCGCGTAGGGCTTCATCGCTGCGACGACGGCCTGCAGGATCTCAAACCACTTGGGCTCGCCCTTTTCCTTCGAAAGCTTCTCGACGCCGTCGCGCATATGGCGCGCACGCGGGTCTTCGGCCCGATAGACGCGGTGGCCGAAGCCGGTAACGGGCTCACGGTTCGAGCGCTTTTGCTTTACGTAGGCAGCCGCGTTTTCCGGCTCGCCGATCTCCCGAACCATCTTCATGACGTCTTCGGCAGCCCCGCCATGGGCCGGACCCGAGAGCGCTGACAAGCCCGCGACGACGGCTGCATGCAGATTGGCTTCCGTCCCGATCACGACGCGGGCGGCAAACGACGACGCGTTCGAGCCGTGCTCGGCGTGGAGCACGAAATCGAGGTCAGCAAGACGCGCGGCATCGTCTGACGGCTTTTCGCCTTTGAGCATCCAGAGCCAGTTGGCGGCATGGCCGAGGTCCGGGTCGGCCGGCACCGGATCGCGGCCGTTGCGGATGTGATCGTGGGCTGCAACGATCATCGGCACCTGCGAGGTGAGCCGCAGGCCGTTGGTGATCATCGCGGCTTCATCCGTTTCGTAGGCCTTGGGCTCGAAGGCCGGTAGCGCGGAAACGGCGGTGCGCAGCACGTCCATCGGGTGGGCGTCTTTGGCGGCCCGGATGATGTCATAGATCGCCGCCGGCAACTCACGTGCAGATTTCAATTCGGCATCGAATGCAGCGAGTTCAGCCCTGTTCGGCAATTCGCCGTGGATCAGCAGATAGGCGGTTTCCTCGAAGGACGCATTGGCCGCAAGATCGTGGATCGAATAGCCGCGGTAGGAAAGCTCACCTTTGGAGCCGTCGATGTCACTGACGCCGGAGCGCTCGAAATAAACGCCCTTAAGGCCGCGATTGATCCTGACTTCGTTCCTGCCGGCATCATCGCTCATGGAAGGCTCCTGGTTTGCAGAATATCGATTGTGGAAAGTCGGTGCTGGCCGGTGACCTTTGCTGCTATCCGGCAAGGCGCTCGGCAAGGTTGATCGCCACCCCGTTCGGCGTCGGCGATACGAACACGCCGCCGGCTTCGAGAGCGGCACGTTTGCCTTCGTAACTCCCCTTGTTGCCGACCACGATGGCGCCGGCATGCCCCATCTTCTTACCCGGCGGTGCCGCGGCACCCGCGATGAAGGCTGCAACCGGCTTCGACATACCGGCAGCATATTCGGCCGCCGCCTCCTCCATCGTGCCCCCGATCTCGCCGATCAGGGCGACCGCCTTGGTATCGGGATCTTTGTCGAGGGCTTCGAGGGCATCACGCGTTGTCGTGCCGATCACCGGATCGCCGCCGATGCCGACGAAATGCGAAATGCCCTGGCCGTTCTGCACCAGGTTGAGGCACATCAGCGTGCCGAGCGAACCCGACCGCGACACGACACCGACGCCGCCCTTCTTGAACACACGGTCGTTGAACGCGGGCATGAAACCGACGAACGTCTCGCCCGTCGACACCAGCCCGGCGGTATTGGGGCCGATCACTTTGGCCCCGGCTTCTTTGGCAGCCGTAAGAGCATAGAGCGTGTCCTGGACAGGCACGTGCTCGGTCAGGCAGACGATCTTCTTGATGCCGGCTTCAATCGCATCGAGCAATGCTGCCTTGACGCCCATCGGCGGGATGAACAGCACGGCGGCATCCGGCGTCCCGTCCTTTGCGGCATCGACGGCACTGCCCCAGACCGGCAGGTCGAGATGCGTTTCGCCAGCGCGTTTCGGGTTTGTGCCGCCGATGATCGACGTACCGTAGTCGCGCATATGGCCGGCCCAGAACGTGCCCTGCCGCCCGGTAATGCCCATCACGAGCACGCGCTCGCCTTTTCGGATCATCATGACGCGGCTCCCTTCGCGGCTTCGACGGCCGCGCGGACCGCATCATCCATCAGGTCGTGCGGCTCGATGCCAAGCTCGCCGCGCACCATCGCAATCGCTTCGTCCTCGCCGGTGCCGTGGATCGTGAACACGATCGGGATATCGGGCTTCAATTCCTGCCAGGCCTTGACGACACCTTCGGCCATCACGTCGGTGCGTGCAAAGGCACCGCAGAAGTTAACCAGCAGCGCCTTGACCTTGGGGTTGGAGAGCACGAGTTCGAGGCCGGGCTTTGCCTTGGTGTAACTATCGCCGCCGATTTCGAGGAAGTTGGCCGGCTCGCCGCCGTAATGGCGGATGGCATCCATGGTCGTCATGGTCAGCCCGGCACCGTTGGCGAGCACACCAACTTCGCCATCGAGTTCGATGTACTTGAGGGCGTGTTCCTTGGCGCGTGTTTCGAGTTCGGTGAGTTTGTCGGGTGTGCCGTTCGGCGCCAAATCCGATTGGCGCGGGATGGCCCCGTCGTCCATCGCGAGCTTGCAGTCGAGCGCGAAGAGGTCACCGTCCTTGGTCAGGACCAGCGGATTGATTTCGATCAGTTCGGCATCGCTCGAACGATAGGCTTCGTAAAGCTTGCCGAGGATGGCGGCGACGCCTGCAGCCTCACCCGGCATTGCCTGGGCAATGTTTGCTTCAAGTTTCGCGAGATCCGGACCCTTACGAATGTCGATCGGCGTCTTGAGGATGCTGTCGGGGCGTTCTTCGGCGAGTTCCTCGATATCCATGCCACCTTCGGCCGAGAACAGCATCAGCGGGCCCTGGCTTTCGGCGTCGTTGAGAACGGCGGCGTATAGCTCTCGCGCAATCGGCACCTGCTGTTCGACAAGCAGGCGCCGGACGGTGTGTTCGCCGATCGTCATGCCGAGGATGGCAGCGGCATGGGCCTCGGCTTCGTCGGGCGTGGCGGCGAGCTTGATGCCGCCGGCCTTGCCGCGCTTGCCGGTCGGCACTTGGGCTTTGATGACGCAGGGGCCGATCTGTTCCGCGATCATCCGGGCCGCGGAGGCGCTATTCGTTAGGGCACCCTCCGGTGTCTTGATGCCATGCGCACGCAGGTGAGGCTTGGCGGCGTATTCTTCAAAGTTCATGAGTGGCTCGATCGTGGTTGTGAATTACTGCCGTTGATGATCGCCGTTGCCGCCGTTTCCCCCTCACCCTAACCCTCTCCCCGTACGCGCCGAAGTGGCGCTACGGGGAGAGGGAATCCGGCCGTGCCATCTGGCTCAGGTGATAGCAAAGCGACGGGCCTGTTCCCTCTCCCCGTACTTCACGGGGAGAGGGTTAGGGTGAGGGGCATAGGGCGGTAATGGCGTCCACTAAGTAGGCTCGCAAAAACTGAAAATACCCCTGTGGTTCAAAGATCCCGATCCTTACTTCCCGTACTTCGCCCAGAACCCGCCGAACAGCTCTTCCTCCGCCGGCTTGTCCTCAGGGATCGTCTTGACCAGATGCGTGACGTTGACGAAGCAGCGCCAGTTCAGGTTGTCGTCGATCGAGTTGGCCTGCCAGGTGCCGCAGCCCATGGTCAGCGTGAACGGCAGCGCATTGTCGTAACCGCCACCGTTACCGAAGGTGTGCGCCTGGTTGACGAGCACGCGCACGACGTCGATGTCGGCTGCCAGTTCGCGGGCATGTGCCTCGTCCTTGGTGTGGATGCCGCAGGAATGGCCGCGGCCCTGATAGTCGAGGATGTCCTTGATGCGCCGCTTGGCGTCTGCGAAGTCCATGGCACGATAGATGGTCAGCACCAGCGACAGCTTTTCGCCGGACAGCGGATGCTCGCTGCCAACACCGTCCTCCTCGGCCATCACGAACGCACATCCCTTTGCCTCACCTGAAAGTTCGAACTCCTTGACCAGTGCTTCGGGCCCCTGTGCGATCACCGAACGGTTGAGCTGGCCATTGACCCACAGGCGATCGATGATACGCGCGCGTTCGTCGCTGCTCGCCATGTAACCGCCCTGGCGCTTCAATGCTTCGATCGCCTGATCGTAGACATTATCTACGATCACCACTGCATTTTCGGATGAACAGCTGGTCGCGTTGTCGAAGGTCTTGGAGAGCATGATCTTGTGGGCGGCATCGTCGAGGTCGGCACTCGAATCGATGATCACCGGCGCATTGCCGAGACCGACACCCAACGCCGGCTTACCGGACTTGTAGGCGTTCTGCACGTTCTTCTGTGAACCGGTGACGACGACCAGATCGGCAACTTCATTAAGCCTGGCAGTCAGCGGCCGCGTGATCGGCTGCGGTAGGATCTGGACGAGGTCTTCGGGCAGGCCGACCGTTTTCAGAGCAGCGCGCATTTCCTCGACGACCGGGTTGGTTGCCGCCCAGGCCGACGGCGGCGGCGCGATGATGATCGCGTTGCCGCCTTTGAGCGCCATCATCGCCTTGTTGACTGGTGTCGCTGATGGGTTGGTCGACGGCGTTCCTGCCGCCACCACGCCGACCGGCTTGGCCCATTTGACGAGCCCCTTTTCGGGGATCTCCTCGATGATGCCGGTCGACTTGACCCGCAGCAGGTCGCGGAGAGTGCCGAAGGTCTTGCGCTGGTTCTTGATGATCTTGCTCTCGACGTTGCCGAGGCCCGTGACCTCGACGGCGAGTTCGGCGAAGCGACGAGCATTCTCGGGCTTGTAGATCGACCAGGCGAGCGCGGTAACGCCGTCATCGATGATCTGCTGGCCGCCCGCTTCGATCTTTTCAGCGAATGCCGCCATGGCACTGCGGGCACGACTGACGATGTCCTGCACAATGCGGTCGGTTTCATCCTGGGGCTCTTGGGCAAGCGCGGCAGTATCCTGCATGGCTATCTCTCTGTTTGAGGGCCGTGAATAATTTTTGAGACGTTGCGTCTCATTTATTGACACCCAGAAGGGAAGATGTCAATCATGCAGGAGATCTGATCCACCGCCAACGATTACGCGCACGAACCGCCTGCCATGCAAGACCACGCCAAATACGCCGAAGCTGCCGAGAGCGCCGACCGCAGGTCGTCGGCTCTCGAAAAGGCGCTGCTCGTGTTGGAAGCGATCGTCGCCCAGCCACGTGCGATCGGCCTGCCGGACCTGACGGCCGATCTCGGCCTGCCGCGCCAGACCATCCACCGGATTCTGCAGCAGCTCTGCGACAACGGCCTCGTCATCCGCGATCCCTCGCGCGACCGCTATATCGTCGGCCCGCGGCTCTCCGAACTGGCGATGGCGACGCTCAATGCCGACAATCACCGCGCACCGTTGCGTGCAATCCTCTCCGATGTCGTCGCCGATGTGGAAGAAACCTGCAACTTCGGCGTCCTTGACGGCCTCGAATTCGTCTACCTCGAGCGCCTCGAATGCTCGTGGTCGCTGCGCGTCCACCTGACCGCCGGCAGCCGTGTGCCGGCGCACTGCACGAGCGGCGGCAAGGCCCTGCTCGCCCATCTCGACAAGCCATTGCGCGATCAGCTGATCCGAGCGCACAAGCTCGAAGCCCATACTGATTTTACGATCACCGATCCCGACCAACTCGACGCCGAACTCGATCAGATCCTGACCCAGGGCTATGCGCTCAATGATCAGGAATTCACCGTCGGCGTGATCGGCGCTGCGGTGCCCGTCATCGCCGGCGACGGCCGCGCGCTCGGGGCGCTGGCGCTGCACGGACCATCATTGCGGCTCACCCTCGACGATGCGCGCAAACATGTGCCCCGCCTGCGCGCCGCCGCCGTGCAACTTGCGACTGTTTGGAGCCGGGGGAATGATTGATCGGAACAGCATATTGGAGTTGACGCGGTCAACCATGAAATGCAAAAAACCGGGACGCAACGTCTCAATTATGAAATTCGAATTGTAGGGTGCGTTAGCGCAGCGTAACGCACCATGGCAGGCGCTCGACGGTGCGTTACGCTGCGCTAACGCACCCTACATTCAGCGATCCACGACACTCAAACCTTAGGGAGAGAACACATATGAAAATGACCACCGAGGAGGCCTTCGTCAAAGTCCTCCAGATGCACGGCATCGAGCACGCCTTCGGGATTATCGGCTCGGCCTTCATGCCGATTTCCGACCTGTTCCCCAAGGCCGGCATCACCTTCTGGGACGTCGCGCACGAGTGCAACGGCGGCTACATGTGCGACGGCTACACGCGTGCCTCCGGCAAGATGGGCATGTGCATCGCCCAGAACGGCCCGGGCATCACCAACTTCGTGACCGCCGTCAAGACAGCCTACTGGAACCACACGCCGATGCTGTTGGTCACGCCGCAGGCGGCCAACAAGACGATCGGCCAGGGCGGCTTCCAGGAAGTCGAACAGATGGCCGCCTTCAAGGACATGGTCGCCTACCAGGAAGAAGTGCGTGATGCATCGCGCATTCCCGAGGTCCTGAACCGCGTCATCACCAACGCCTGGCGTCTTTCGGCCCCGGCCCAGATCAACCTGCCGCGCGATCTGTGGACCCAGGTGATCGACGTCGAATTGCCCCCGATCGTCGCGTTCGAGCGCCCCGGCGGCGGCAAGGATGCGATCAACGAGGCCGCCAAACTGCTCTCGGAGGCCAAGTTCCCGGTAATCCTGTCCGGCGCCGGCGTCGTGCTCGGCAACGCCATTCCCGACTGCGTCGCGCTGGCCGAACGCCTCGATGCGCCGGTCTGCAACAACTACCAGCACAACGACAGCTTCCCCGGTTCGCACCCACTGGCCGCCGGCCCGCTCGGTTATAACGGCTCAAAGGCCGGGATGGACCTGATCGCCAAGGCCGATGTCGTGCTCGCACTTGGCACCCGCCTCAATCCGTTCTCGACACTGCCTGGCTACGGTATCGACTATTGGCCGAAGGATGCCAAGCTCATCCAGGTCGACATCAACCCGGACCGGATCGGGCTGACCAAAAAGGTCACCGTCGGCATCTGCGGCGATGCCAAGCAGGTCGCTCAATCGATCCTCGCAAACCTGTCGCCGAACGCCGGCGATGCCGGACGCGAGGAGCGCAAGGCACTCATCCACCAGACCAAGTCGTCCTGGCTGCAGACGCTCGCGTCGATGGACCACGAGGACGATGATCCCGGCACCACCTGGAACGAGCGCGCGCGCAAGTCCAAGCCCGACCACATGTCGCCTCGCATGGCCTGGCGCGCCATCCAGGCAGCCCTGCCGCGCGAGGCGATCATTTCCTCCGACATCGGCAACAACTGCGCGATCGGCAACGCTTATCCCTCGTTCGATGAAGGCCGCAAGTACCTAGCGCCAGGCCTGTTCGGACCCTGCGGCTACGGTTTCCCGGCGATCATGGGTGCCAAGATCGGTTGCCCCGACACGCCTGTGGTCGGTTTTGCCGGCGACGGGGCATTCGGCATTTCGATGAACGAGATGACGGCGGTCGGCCGCGAGGAATGGCCCGCGATCACCATGGTCGTCTACCGCAACTACCAGTGGGGCGCGGAAAAGCGCAACTCGACGCTCTGGTACGACGACAACTTCGTTGGCACCGAACTCGACCTCGACGTGAGCTATGCTAAGATCGCGGAAGCCTGCGGCCTCAAAGGCGTACAGGCGCGCACGATGGAAGAAGTCACCGACAAGCTGCGCACCGCACTCGAAGACCAGAAGAACGGCACGACGACGTTCATCGAGGTGATCCTCAACCAGGAACTCGGCGAACCGTTCCGTCGGGACGCGATGAAGAAGCCGGTCGTCGTGGCAGGGATCGACCCGAACGACATGCGTCCGCAGCAGGTCGGCTGAGGCGGCGATGCATTCAATCTCTTCCGGATCGATTTAACCGGTCCGGAAGAGGTTTGTGGCATCACAACGGGGAAGCCATTTTGAGGCAACCGACATAGTGTGAAAGGCCCGATCCGGACTGGCCAACCCGCAATGCGGGCATTCTTTCGAGATTCCTTCATTTGTACTGAATATTGTGGTTGCTCGCACTGTATACCGTCCATTCATGCTACCGAATGCAGAGTGTTCCGCCACTGGCGACGACAGTTACAAAGCGCCCTGTGATTCGAGTTCGAATTGCACAATCTCGCAACCGGTGCGTATTCCCGACGGAGGCGACCATGATCTTCAGCAATGCCGACTTCGATGCTCACGAGATGGTCTCGGCCATTTACGACGAGCGCGCCAAATTGCGCGGTTTCATCGCCATCCACTCGACGGCGCTCGGCCCCTCGTTCGGCGGCTGCCGGATGTGGCCCTACGCTGACGAGGCCTCCGCGATCCGAGATGCGCTGCGCCTGTCGCGTGGCATGAGTTACAAGAACGCGATGGCGGGACTTGGCTATGGCGGCGGCAAGGCAGTGATCATGGCCGACCCGCGCTCCGATAAGACGCCGGCGCTGTTCGAAGCGTTCGGGCGCGCCGTCGACCGCCTCGGCGGTGCCTACATAACGGCCGAAGACGTCGGCATCTCGGTCGATGATATGCGCATTGTCGCCGGCGTCACTGAGCATGTCGGCGGCATCCCGCAGGCCGACGGCTACCGCGGCGGCGATCCCTCGCCGCTCACGGCACGCGGTATCTTCATCGGCATGAAGGCGACCGTAGAAGAGGCGCTCGGCTCCGATCAGCTTGCGGGCCTGACGGTCGGTGTCCAAGGTGTCGGTCATGTCGGCTACAATCTCTGCAAGCTGCTGCATGAGGCAGGAGCCAAACTGAAAGTCTCCGATATCAGCGCCGACAACGTGCAGCGCGCCAAAACCGAGTTCGGTGCCGAAATCGTCGAGCCTGATGATTTCATGGCAACGTCGGCCGAAGTGCTGGCGCCATGCGCCCTCGGCGGCGTCTTGAACCGGCAGTCGATCGCGGCGATCAAAGCCCGGGTGATTGCCGGCGCCGCCAACAACCAGCTTGCCACCGAGTCGGACGGCGACCGCCTGCAAGACCGCGGCATTCTTTATGCGCCCGACTACGTGATCAACGCCGGCGGCATTATCTCGGTGGCGGCTGAGCGTGATGATGCGGCAACGCGCGACAGCGTCCTGGCCCAAATCGACGCTATCGGCGAACGCCTGTCGGAAATCTACACACATTCTAAATCGACGGGACGGCCGCCCCATGAAGTCGCCGATGAACTCGCCCGCGAGATCATGCGTAAGGCACGCCAATAAGGCTTCGACGTCGCCCCGAACTCCCGAGCCGCACGGTTGACAAACTGGCTTGATAGGCAAACGCCAAGATCAACCGATCCTGAGAGTGGGTTCAATGGCGTTGCGGAGACTGATGGCGGTCGGGCTGCTGGCCCTGGCGACGGCGAGCACCGGAGTTCGCGCCTACGAGGATATGTATCCGCCAGCCGAAATCGCAAACGATGCCGGACGCCTCGCAACGGCTGTCGGCAAGATCTACCGGCTCGCCCTCGAACCCGCCCTGACCGCCAAGGAGCGCCGGCAACTCGGCCGGATCGAGTTCGACTTTCCGAAACCCAATGCCGACAGCCAGCTCCTGAACTTCTACGCCTATCGGCGGGACGGCATCGGCCGTGTCGTGATGCCTGTCCTCTCTCTCAAGCAGCTCGAGGATCTGACCACGGCTTATGCCTGGCTGCATGCAAAGGACTACAGCCTCAGCACGATCGACACCTACTACGCCATGCTACGGCGCAAGCTCGTCGTCGATTGGCGGAACGAACGTTTCCCGGCCATCCTGCCGGCGCTCGGTGTTCCGAAACTGGCCTACAAGGAACGCGGCATCGATACGACATCGCTGGCACTGCGCAACGAAGCCTTCGCCTTCATCATGGCCCACGAACTCGGCCACCTGCTCTTTCGCCACAAACCCTACGGCCAGATCACGACCGAACAGGCGCGAGCCGACGAACTGCAGTCCGACCAGTTCGCGCTCGATCTGATGGTGCGCACGAACACGCCTCCGATGGGCGCCGTTCTGTTCTTCCAGGCACAGGCCTATTCGATGTCGCACCGCGGCGAGTTTGCAAGCCCGGCCCAATGGCAGAAGTATCTGCGCACCGAGGCAACCCATCCCCTCTCAACGGCACGAATTGCCAACATGGCCCAAACGTTTACACAAACGATGCCGAAGATCCGTCCGAATGAAGCCCCGACATGGCGCTTCATCGGCACCAAGGTGCGCGATATGGTGCCCATCCTCGAGGATGTCGAATTGCAGCGCTGCATCGCCAAGACGGCCCAACGCCTGACGATCGATGATCTGAAGCCAAGGCGCAACCACACTGGCCTCGAAGCATGCCGCTGAGCCCTCCAGGCCGCAGCCTAACCCACTCGAATGCTATTCGTCGGCGGCTTCGTCCCCGCCACTACCATCGGCGCCGCCGTCATCATCGTCCTCGCCGAGTGCCTCCTCCGAAATACGCTCGACAGAAACGACGCGCTCGTTCTTGTCGGTGCGGAAGATGCGCACACCTTGCGTGTTGCGCGAGGCGATGCGGATATCGTCGATCGGACAACGGATCAGCTTGCCGGCATCGGTCACCAGCATGATCTGGTCGCCATCCTCGATCGGGAATGAGGCGACCAGCGGCCCGTTGCGTTCGTTGACGACCATTGCAGCGATACCTTTGCCGCCGCGGCCCGAAACGCGATACTCGTAGGCCGATGAACGCTTGCCGAAGCCATGCTCGGAAATCGTCAGCACAAATTGTTCGCGGCCCGAGAGTTCGGCAAAACGTTCCGATGAGAGTTCCGCATCACCGGCCTCATCATCATCGACTTCAGCTTCGAATTCGACCGGCTCGTCACCCTCCTCACCGGTCTGGGCACGCCGCAACGCTGCGGCATGTTTGACGTACGCGCTGCGCTCGGCCGGCGACGCCTCGACGTGATTGAGGATCGACATCGAGATGACCTCGGCGTCCTTGTCGAGGCGAATGCCGCGTACGCCCGTCGAATCGCGCCCCTTGAAGACACGCACATCGGTCGCCGGAAAGCGGATGCACTGGCCGATGGACGTGGTGAGTTGTACATCGTCATGCGGCGTGCAGATTGCGACGTGAACGATTTGATCACCCTCATCGAGCTTCATCGCGATCTTACCGCTGCGATTGATGTTCTCGAAGTCAGCCAGGCTGTTGCGCCGCACGTTGCCGCTCTTGGTGGCAAACATCAGTTCCAGCGAACCCCAGGATTCGGCATCTTCGGGCAGCAGCAGAATGCTGGTGATCACCTCGTCCTGCTGCAACGGCAGCAAGTTGATCAGCGCCTTGCCGACCGACTGCGGAGTCGCTGCCGGCAACCGCCAGACCTTCATGCGGTAGACCATGCCGCGTGATGAAAAGAACAGCACCGGCGTATGCGTCGACGTGATGAAGATCTGGGTAACGAAATCCTCATCCCGCGTCGTCAATCCTGAGCGCCCTTTGCCGCCGCGGCGCTGTGCACGATAGGTGGCGAGCGGCACACGCTTGATGTAGCCGCGATGCGTGACGGTGACGACGACGTCCTCGCGCTGGATGAGCGACTCGTCGTCGACATCGCCCTCGATATCGAGGATCTCGGTCTTGCGCGGCGTTGCGAACTCATCGCGGATTTCGTTGAGTTCGCCCTTGATGATATCGATGACGCGTGCGCGGGAGGCCAGGATCGCGAGGTAGTCCTTGATCTCCTCGGCGATTTTCTTGAGGTCATCGCCGATCTCGTCACGGCCGAGAGCAGTCAGACGCTGCAGGCGCAAATCGAGGATCGCCTGGGCCTGTTCCTGGGAGAGCTTGACGGTACCGTCTTCATTCAGGCGGTGTCGCGGATCGGCGATCAACTCGATCAGAGGTGCCACGTCCTTTGCCGGCCAGTCCCGTGCCATCAATTGTTCGCGTGCCTCGCCCGGCGTCGGGGCTCGGCGGATGAGATTGATGACCTCATCGATGTTGGCAACCGCGATCGCCAGGCCAACCAGCACGTGCGCGCGGTTGCGCGCCCGGTTCAGCAGGAACTTGGTGCGCCGGGTGACGACCTCTTCGCGGAACGCACAGAACGCGCTGATCATGTCGCGCAATGTCATCTGCTCGGGCCGGCCGCCGTTGAGGGCAAGCATGTTGGCACCGAACGAGGTCTGCAGGTCCGAATAGCGCCAGAGCTGGTTGAGGACGACGTCGGCAACCGCATCACGCTTCAGCATGATGACGATCCGCATGCCGTCGCGGCTCGACTCGTCCCAGATATCGGCAATGCCCTCGATGCGCTTGTCGCGCACCAGATCGGCGATGCGCTCGATCAGCACGCGCTTGTTAACCTGATAGGGGATCGCCGTGACGATCAGCGCCTGGCGGTCCTTGCGGATCTCTTCGACCTCGACGCGCGAACGCATCACGATCGAACCGCGCCCCTTCATGTAGGCGGCCCGAATGCCGCCGCGTCCGAGGATCGTCGCACCAGTTGGGAAATCGGGCCCGGTTACGATTTCGCAGAGATCCTCGACCGTCATCTCAGGATTGTCGAGGAAGGCGATCGAGGCGTCGATCACTTCGCCGAGGTTGTGCGGCGGTATGTTGGTTGCCATGCCGACCGCGATACCGCCGGCGCCGTTGACCAGCAGGTTCGGAAACTTGGCCGGCAACACGGATGGCTCGCGCTCGTTGCCGTCGTAGTTTTCCTGAAAGTCGATGGTGTCCTTGTCGAGGTCGTCGAGAAGGCTTTCGGCGACCTTGGCGAGCCGGCACTCGGTGTAGCGCATGGCGGCCGGCGGATCGCCATCGACCGAGCCGAAGTTGCCCTGCCCGTCGATCAGCGGGAGGCGCATCGAGAAATCCTGCGCCAGGCGGACGAGCGCATCGTAGATCGCACCGTCGCCGTGCGGATGGTACTTACCCATCACGTCGCCGACGACGCGAGCGGATTTCTTATACGACCGGTTCCAATGGATGCCCATCTCGTGCATGCCGTACAGGATGCGGCGATGCACGGGCTTGAGGCCGTCGCGGACATCCGGCAGCGCACGGGAGACGATCACGCTCATCGCGTAATCGAGATACGATCGCTTCATTTCATCGACGATGGAGATTGCGCGCACATCGTCGCTGCCGCCGCCGGCAGGCCCGTTCTCAGGGGTGTCTTCGTCAGCCAATCAGGTCACCTGCAACAATCTTGCCCACGGGCCCTGTCCGATATGATCGCCACCCCGACCGGGTCGCGCGTGTCTCTCGATTCTTGTGCCCCGCTTATAGCCCAATGATGCTGCAAAATGCGACTTTTCAGCATGGTTGTGCGCACTTTTCGCAGCGACAATTAGCGACGAAATGGCATGACATCTGTGCACGCCGTTGTCTTGTCGCCGCCGCATATGGTGATTAGGTCACAGACACGCAGGTTGGTCCGGTACACGCACCGCTGGACCGCTGCAACGCGTTCACAGTTTGATCAAGCAGGAGAAACGATCATGAAGCAATTCATCATGGCGCTGGCGCTGGCATTGTTTGCCATTACGCCGGCAGCCGTCAACGCTGCCGATCCGGCGATGCCGGAAGGTGTGTTCATCAAGCGCCAGAACACCACACAGTATCTCGCCCGCGACCTGTTACTCGGCGCATCGGTGCAGGACGGCAATGGCAAGATCTTCGGCGATATCGAGGACCTCATCCTCAACGAATTCAACCAGGTCGAAGGTGTGATCATCGGCGTCGGCGGTGTGCTCGGCCTCGGTGAAAAGCGCATCGGCGTGCGTTATAGCGCGCTTGAATTCGAGGACGACGGCGGCAAGCAGGTCATCACCCTGCCTCAGGCCAACAAGGCACTGCTCAAGTCCCTGCCAAAGTTCGAACGCGCCCGGCCGCCGAAATCGTTCTTCGAACGGGTGACGCGCAAGGCCAAGGAACTGGCCGCCAAAACCTCCGATACAACGTCGGATGCCTACAAGAAGGCCAAGGAAAAGGTCGGCCCGGCTTATGAGGCGGCAAAGGAAAAGGCCGGTGAGGCCTATCAGGCTGCCAAGGAAAAGGTTCAAGAGACGATCGACAAAGCCAAGGACTCCACCAAGACCCAGTAATCGAAGAGCCGGCGAGGCAATGTCTGTCAGCCTCGCCGGACCAATTGTCGATCCGAAATCCCGGCAGTATCCCGGCTCATTCTTTCAGCGCTTGATCGTGCACCCGAGCACGGCGCCTATCAGCAGGAAAGCGTCCCGCGGCAAGTCTTTTGCCGGCGTATTCAGGATCACGTTTTCGAACGCAGGCATCAGAACCAGGGCCGCCATGACGACGGCAAGCCCAAACGATACGACCAGCGCCGACGGTGATGGCTGGCCGACGTCTTTCAAAAACGTGCCAAAGACCACGCCGATCACCCAAACCAGAATGGCAAATACAAATGCCAGTATGAAGGTGTTTAGGACGCCGAGATGGGGAACGAACTTCATGATTTGCGGCGCGGCAAACCAGGCCACGAGAAGTTGAATGACGATCAGTAGAATTCGTGCAGCCATGCTCAAGCTCCAAATTGACCCAGCCTTTGTAACAGCCGGCCAAACATGTCAACGACAGTGGCGGTCTGAGGCGTGAACGTTGTGGGCCCTCTTCCCGAGTGTCAGATCGGGCGCAGCATCATATACACCGTTGCCAGGATAACGGCAGCAAGCAGCCACATCAGCGTTTTCAGCCATATCGACCGCGATGCATTTGCCCGGGAAGATGCTCGTGCCTGCCTCTTCGTCTCGACCGTTACGCGCGGCGTCCAGCGCCTGACCTCACCGGTGCGGACGCGCTCGAGAATGGCGCTGGTTATGGTCTGCGCGATGGCGCCTTCGAGGGTGTCCTGTGCCGACCTGCTCAATCGAACCGCCTTTCGGCTGGCAGTGGCGACCTCGGCCGTGACCTGAAGCTTCGGCGCATCGGAATTGAGCGCGATCCTGAGCTTGTGCAGCTTGGCCGGCGCCAATGCGTCACCGAGAATTTGAGCAAGCCGGCGTTCCAGCGTGTCGAGGTCGTGCTCCAGAACGATCATCACATCGTTGAGCCGGCTTCTGCGGCGCGACGCCTCGTCTTCATTGGTCGGCAGGCCTGAACGCATTTCGGCGACCAACTCGATATGACCGCTGAATTCGAATACCGACCCGGAACTCACGCGTTATCCTCCCGAGGTTTCGCCAGACACGCACTGAACCAATCATGCGATCAGCACTGTGCGATTGCACGAACTACCTTGATGAGAAGACCAACTTTATTGACGGTGTGTGCTACTCAGCCCGCGCAGGCCGGATGACCCAACCAGCTAGGCAATGGCCTTGTGGCCGTTGGTGTCCTGCTTCGAGCGCAGGCCCAGCAGATGGCAAATGGCATAAGCGAGGTCGGCGCGGTTGAGCGTGTAGAGATGGAAGGTCTGGATGCCGTGATCGACGAGATCCATGACCTGCTCGGCGGCAACCGCAGCCGCAACCAGATGCGTTGTGGCCTGATCATCACCAAGTCCCTCGAAGCGATGCGCGAGCCAGGACGGCATCGTCGTGCCGCACGAGGCAGAGAACTTGGCGACCTGGGCAAAGTTGTGAATCGGCACGATGCCCGGCACGATCGGACACCAGATCCCGTGCGCCCGCGCGCGCTCGACGAAACGCAGGAAATGCGAATTGTCGAAAAAGAACTGCGTGATGATCCGGTTGGCACCTGCATCGACCTTGGCTTTGAGATTGTCGAGGTCCGCAATGAGCGACGGGCTTTGCGGATGCATCTCCGGATAGCCACCAACCGATACGTCGAAGTCTGCAATCGCGCGGATGCCGGCGACCAGTTCGGCTGCGTTGGCATAGCCGCCGGGATGCGGCTCGTAGGGGGCATCCAGACCTTCAGGCGGATCACCGCGCAGGGCCACGATATGGCGGACGCCGATGTGCCAGTAGCTGCGGATGACGGCGTCGATCTCTTCGCGCGTGGCGCCGACGCAGGTCAGATGACCCGCGGGCTTGAGCTCGGTGGCATGCAGCATGGTCGCAAGCGTCTTGTGCGTGCGCTCGCGGGTCGAGCCGCCGGCACCATAGGTGACCGACACGAACTCCGGCTCCAGCGGGCCGAGACGGTCGACGGCGCGCCACAGCGACTCCTCGAGCTTCGCCGTCTTTGGCGGAAAGAACTCGAATGACACCTTGATGTCGCCGGTGCCGATGAGACGGCTTTTGCGTTCGCGATTCTGCATATCGTTCATCGTGCCATCTCCAATATTCGTTCTGTTTGTGTGCGTTCCAACTGGCCGGACTGGTGGCGCACCGCCAGCCACAACGAAACCGTCAGACCCTCACCGTCGAGCGGTGAGGCAACTCTTGCAGGCGGCAGTTCTTCGTGGGCATCCAAGGCAAGACCCACCTCTTCCAGCCAGGCGGTCATCTGCTCGTTCGAAAAACCGAGGCGCTGATGGGCGAACTCGTCGCGCAGGCGGTCGATCTGGTGGGCTGAGAAATCAACCACCAGCAACCTTGCACTGGGGCGCAGGATGCGGGCAGCCTCCCGCAGCGCGGCTCGGGGATCGGCCAGGTAGTGCAGAACCTGGTGGATGGTCACGAGATCGGCCGAACGTTCGCCAATTGCCAGATGGCAGATGTCACCGTGCCGGATCTGGACATGGGCATAACGCTCGGACTGCGTGCGTGCACGGGCATAACCGAGCATCTCCGGATTGGTGTCGACACCAATGGCCCGGCGAAAGCGGCCGGCAAGCAATTCCAGGATGCGGCCGGTTCCGGTGCCGAGATCAACAACCAGATCGCCCTCGACATCACCGACCAGGCTTTGAATGCGCGCTTCTACCTCCCGCTCATCGACATGCAGCGCACGCAATTCATCCCAGCGCGCGGCATGGGCGGCGAAAAACGCCTGCGCCCGGTCGGAGCGTTCGCGTCGTATTTCCTCGGCACGTTCGCGGTCCCGGCGGAATTCGTCATCGTCCCTGTCGAAACGGTCGACCATGGCGCGCAGCAGGCTCGAGACGGCATCATGATCAGAGAGGCGGAAGTAGACCCAACTGCCCTCCTGAATGCGGGCCAGCAGACCGGCATCGTACATCAGCTTCAAATGGCGCGAGATGCGTGGCTGGCTCTGGCCCAGAACCCGGGTCAGGTCCTTGACGGTCAACTCGCCAGTCGCCAGCAAAATGATGATGCGCAAACGCGTCGGTTCGGCAATCGCCCTGAGGGCTGCCAAACCGCTTTCAGCGCTAAGCACCGGGCTCATCAAGCGAGCATTCCTTATGATCAACACAAGTCGTCAACCGCACGCTCCGGGATAGCAGGGGAGCGCAAGGTAAACATATAAACATATCTTTATGTGTCAACGAAAATGTCGCCAGTTTGGATTTTCTGACCCTAGAAAGTCGTCATTTCTTGGTGCCAAAGACGGCATGTTCGATCCGGTCGCCGGGCTTCAGGCCAATCTCATCGGCAACGCCGGCGATGACTTCGAGCACGGCGGAGACGTCGCCCCGGGACGCAATCACGGCTTCCGAAAACGGCTCCGTCCGCCGCGCAATCCGATGCACGATACCGTCCGGCCGGATGAAGATCATGTCGAGCGAAATGTAGGTGTTCTTCATCCACATCGTAATCTCGAAGGGCTTCTTGTAGGCAAACAGCATGCCGGCGCGCCTGTCGAGCGATGTGCGGTACATCAGGCCCAGCGCCTTATCGGCTTCGGTCTCAGCAACCTCGATCGCGAATTCGTGCCGACCGGTTTCCGTCACCACGGTTAACCGGTCCTTGCGCATACCGGCATCGGCCGATGTCGAACCCAGGAAGGCCATGATGCACACAACAAACAAAAAGGAGAGAGCGCAACCGAATTGCGCTCTCTCCCGAATGCCTTGGACAGCGCCCATCGGCGCCGGCCTGTCAGTGCTGCTGCGGCAGATTTGACGGCGGACCGTCAGGCCGCAACTCGGCTGCCATGCAGCCCTTCGAGCCGCGTCCCCAGCGCACCTGGATGATCTGGCCCGGGCGCAACTCCGTGAAGCCATATCGGCGCAGCGTTTCCATGTGCACGAATATGTCAGGTGTGCCTTCGCCTCGCGTCAGGAAGCCGAACCCACGGATCCGGTTGAACCACTTGACCATGGCCCGTTCCCAATCGCTTTCCGGCTGCACGACGACATGCGTGCGCTGCGGCAATTGCGAGGGATGGATGGCCGTCGATTCATCCATACTCAAAATTGCGAAGGCTTGATAGCCCTTTGGCCGCTTGAGCACCTGACAGTGCACGCGCGCGCCTTCATAGGCCGTCTGATACCCGCCCGCCCTGAGTGACGTCACATGCAGAAGCACGTCTTCCAGGCCGTTGTCAGGCACGATAAAACCGAACCCCTTACTGGCATCGAACCACTTGATGGTTCCCGCCACTTCAAACACTTCAAGGCCGGCGCCTTCCGGTAGTCCACCCACCTCTTCCGATGTAACAGGCACATAGTCCGGCCCATCGGGTGGTGTTTTGGAATCCCCCATCATTCAACCCCGCTACAGGTAGTTACCACTATCACAGTTTTCCGGCGCTAACGCCGCATCGAACCACGACAACTGCCAAGTCGCCGTGTTGTGACGGGGACCCTTTGCAGCTCCCAATTTGCCCTCGGAGCTGCCCCCATCACCGACCCTGCAAACATACCAAAGGTGCTCAACGTGAAAAGGGTTAATTTGCCGCCACCGTTCTCAACCAACAACTTTCAGCACTGAATTTTGAACAGAGCGAGCAAGCGCAAATTATTGACATCACAGGCGTTTGAAAGCATACGAAACATCGTTCGCTCATGGTTTTGCACATCGCAGAAAATGGTGGGCCAAGCGGTCGATTGATCTCGCACGGCAAGCCTTTTTCTTCAGACATTTGGCCAATCGATTCGCATTGCAGATTCAACCATGTTCAGTCGAACCGACACGCACCCTCGAGGCAGCGCGGGCGGCATGACGCGCGGTGTCACGCTGGAGCCGGCCTTCGATAGTGCAATGACCATTGATCCCTTCAATCTATGCCCGAAACTCATTAAGCTGACGCCCAAGGCGATCGCACATTCGTCGTCATCGCCATTGCCAACCCGCAAAACGGAGAATGCCGATGCGTTACTTGCACACCATGGTCCGCGTCACCGACGTCGATGAAAGCCTGGCGTTTTATCGCGACAAGCTCGGCATGCAGGAAGTGCGCCGGGTCGACAACGAATCAGGCCGCTTCACGCTGATCTTCCTGGCCGCCGGCGAGGATGAAGCGCGCGGGCGCGAACGGCGTGCCCCCCTGCTCGAACTCACCTACAATTGGGACCCGGAACAGTATGACGGCGGACGCAATTTCGGCCATCTCGCCTTCGAGGTCGATGACATCTACCAGACCTGCCAGAAGCTGATGGATGCCGGCGTCACCATCAACAGGCCGCCACGCGATGGACGCATGGCCTTCATACGCTCACCGGACAACATCTCCATCGAATTGCTCCAGAAGGGCGAGGCCCAGGCGGCCGCCGAGCCCTGGGCCTCGATGGCGAACACAGGCGTCTGGTGATCCTGTACCAAGCTTTGCGCCCTCCCCTCGGCGCCGCAGCGGCCAATGGAGCTACCCCCAAAGGAGCGACCCCATGAGTGATCTCGAACTCAGTGAACGAGAAGCTGCGATCGGCGCCACGGTCGCGATGCAGACCATCCGCGAAGAGCAGCGGCGCAACGGCGAAGAGGGCATTGACCTGCCGCATTCGCATACGAGCACGCGGGCAACCGTGTTCTCGATCCTGTTCGTTGCCGTCAGCTCCATCGGGATGCTGATCTTGATGATGGTCTTTGACAAATAGCGACAGTCAGGTTCCGATCACGCAGCGACCTCGGGACTGCCCGCTCAGGCGTGCGAAAACATTGGCTGGCCGGCAATATCCAGGCGCGCACGCAGGATCGATCCCGTGGTCGATTCGGTGATGTAGAGATCGCGCCCGTCGGAGCCACCAAACGCCAGATTGGTGGTCGAGGTTCCCTTGGAGGCTGCCCTGATGCGCAGCGCCGGGACCGCGCGATCACTGAAGACCCACACACAACCGTTGCCGGCATCACACACGAATAGCCGGCCGGCACTGTCAACCGCCATGCCATCGGCACCACTGACGCCGCCTGCCATGGCCGTGAAAACGGAGACCTTCGTGGTGCCGCCGTCCGGATGGATGGGGACACGCCATACGGCATTGCCGCGCGTCATCGCCACGTAAAGCGTATCTTCGGCCGGATTCATGACCAGACCGTTGGGACTTGGTCCGTTGGCCAGCAGCAGGTCGAGCCGGCCGCTATCCATGTCATAACGATAGACCCGCCCGGTCGGATCGTGCATGCCGGTCTGGCCCTGATCGGTGAAATACATGGCCCCGCGCCGGTCGAAGAACAGGTCGTTGACCCCGCGGAAGCTCTCCGATTTTCGGCTGGTCAGGAACGGCGTCACGGCGCCGCTCTCCGGGTCGAGCTGCATGATCCCGAATTTGTAGTCAGTGATGAATATACGCCCGTCGCGGTGGATCTTGAGACCGTTCGGCCAGCCATCGTATTCAGCGATCAGCGACCACTCACCCTCAGGCGTGATGCGAAAAATGCGGCCATAGGGAATGTCGGTGACGTAAAGGCGTCCTGCACGGTCAAAGCTCGGGCCCTCGAGAAAGCTGTCGATCTCAACACCGGGCCGGTTTCCCCGCCCCCAGTCCGGCTCCGTATTGCGGACGCGAAACGCCTCCGGCAGCGTCGTCCAGATCTCGCTTTCGAGGTCTTGTGGCGGACCATACAGGCTCATGTCGGCAACCCTCTCTTCAGGACAATTTCTGCATATCCTACCTGGATGGCGTCGAATCTGACTATACTAAGTGTGGCAAACTTGTACCGGTGATGTAACCGAGCCGTGTTATGCTGCTCTGCGAAACGGTCTCCGCCTGTCAGCGGCATTTGTCTGAGACGTCCAGAAACCGAACCACGGCTCATAATTGTTTCAGTCAGCTAAGCAAGAGTCCTAACTTGACGTACCGCAGCATAAATGCTGCAGTGCAAAAAAGCACTGAACTGCAACTACCGCACACTGGGCAGCCCTATCGATGAAATATCACGCCTACGAACTTGCTCACGCCATGGTCTCGCCCCTGCGCTTGGCATCGAAAGGACTGCGCTATCAGTTGGAATCACCGTTCAATCCGATGGCCGAATCGCCCATGGCGCGCAGTCTTTCCGCGGCGTGTACGGTATTCGAACGGCTGACCAACCGCTACGGCAAGCCAGATTGGGATATTGCCGAGACCGAGATCGACGGCCGCGAGGTGGCGATCGAGATCGAGACGGTCAAACGCAAACCGTTTTGCGAGCTTGTTCATTTCAGGCGCGACGATGCCGACGTGGCCCGGCGCAATGACCCGACCGTACTGATCGTGGCGCCGATGTCGGGACACTATGCGACGCTGCTGCGCGGCACCGTGCGCGCGATGCTGCCCGGCCATGAGGTCTATATCACCGACTGGATCGATGCGCGCAACGTGCCATTGTACGAGGGTCGTTTCGATCTCGATGATTTCATCGACTACGTCATCGAGTTCGTGAACGATCTCGGGCCGAACGTGCATATAATCGCGGTCTGTCAGCCGGCTGTACCCTGTCTTGCCGCCACCGCGATCATGGCCGCGCGCAAACAGCCCGTTCAACCCTTGTCGCTGACCATGATGGGCGGTCCGATCGATACGCGACGCAATCCGACCGTGGTCAACGAACTGGCCGAAAAAAAACCGCTCGCCTGGTTCCGCCAGAACGTGATTTCACACGTACCCTTCCCCAATCCGGGCGCCATGCGACCGGTCTATCCGGGTTTCATCCAGCTCACCGGGTTTATGACCATGAACCTCGAGCGTCACCGCGAGGCGCATTGGAAGCTGTTCGATCATCTGGTCGAAGGTGACGAGGATTCCGTTGCCCAGCACGAAAAGTTTTATGACGAATATCTGGCGGTCATGGACCTTCCGGCGGAATTCTATTTGCAGACGGTCGAGACAGCCTTCCAGACGCATGTCCTGCCGGACGGCACGATGATGCATCGCGACGAACCGGTTGACTGCTCGAAGATCCGCGACACCTCGATTATTACGATCGAAGGCGAGAACGACGACATTTGCGGCATCGGCCAGACCGAGGCGGCACACGCCCTCTGCTACAACGTGCCGGCGGATGATCATTTCCATTATGTGCAGCCGGGCGTCGGCCATTACGGCGTCTTCAACGGCCGGCGCTGGCGCAATGAAATCCAGCCACGCATTGGCGAAATGATCCAGAAGGCCGAGCAACGCCACGCGAAAAAGAACGGCAAAGCGCACAAGGCAGTTATTGCAAGTGAAGTGGCTCTCGCGTGACTCCCGTTAGCAGTCGGGGCCCGTCACATTGCAAATCCCGCTGTGCAGCTTTCAGCGTCGCAATCTTCCGCAAGCTTTGTCCGGCCTGAGAAACTGGTCCCAGCGACGAGCAGTGACAAGCACCGAGATGACACTCGGGGTTATTGATTGAGCTCTGATATTGAATTGTCCAGATATCGATCAATTTGGCTGTGAACGCACTATAGCGTTTCCGGCCATGTCGGAAACGCTGAAGGCCTCGAACGAGGCCCGGCGCTTGGCGCCGCCCCCCGGGGAGGCCCGAGCGCAAGCGAGGAATAGCCGTGAGCGAAATTGTAGTCCACGGGCCCACGTGTGGCCTTTGCGCGCTTGAGCCGGCCGCGGCAACCGGCTAACCGAATGCCATGAGCGACAAACCGATTCTTCCGGGTGACGGGCCGATCGAACCCGTCAACCTGCGCGAGGCGCTTGAAGAGCGTTATCTCGCCTATGCATTATCAACGATCATGCACCGGGCGCTGCCCGACGTGCGTGACGGCCTGAAGCCTGTCCACCGGCGCATTCTCTATGCAATGCGCGAGCTGCGCCTCAATCCCGACCAGGCCTATAAGAAGTGCGCCAAGATCGTCGGCGAGGTAATGGGCAACTATCACCCGCATGGTGACCAGGCGATCTACGACGCGCTGGTCCGCCTCGCGCAGGACTTTGCCGTGCGCTATCCGCTCGTCGACGGCCAGGGCAATTTCGGCAACATCGACGGCGATAACGCGGCCGCCATGCGCTACACCGAAAGCCGCATGACAGACGTGGCGCTGGCTCTACTCGATCGCATCGATGAGGACACCGTCGATTTCCGCGCGACCTACGACGGCGCCGGCGAAGAACCGGTCGTCCTGCCGTCGGCGTTCCCGAACCTGCTGGCCAACGGCTCATCGGGCATCGCGGTCGGCATGGCGACCAACATCCCGCCGCACAATGTCGAGGAGCTGTGCAACGGCCTGCTGCATCTGATCAAGCATCCGAATGCTACGATCGAGAAGCTGGTCGAGTTCATCCCCGGCCCCGACTTCCCGACCGGCGGCACGATCGTCGAGCCGCGCGAAAACATCATCGAGGCCTACAAGACCGGCCGCGGCGGCTTCCGCCTGCGCGCCAAATGGCACCGCGAGGAAACCGGGCGCGGCGGTTACCAGATCGTCGTCACCGAGATCCCCTACCAGGTGCAGAAATCGAAGCTCGTCGAGAAGCTCGCCGACCTCTACAGCGAACGCAAACTGCCGCTGATCGGCGGCGTGCGCGATGAAAGCGCCGAAGACATTCGTCTGGTCATCGAGCCCAAGAGCCGCACGGTCGATGAGACGGTGATGATGGAGAGCCTGTGCAAGCTCTCCGAACTCGAGGTCCGTTTCGGCCTCAACATGAACGTGCTCTCGGCCGGCCAGATCCCGAACGTGCTCGGCCTGCGCGACGTACTCTGGCAATGGCTCGAGCATCGCATCGAGGTGCTGGTCCGGCGCACACGCAACCGCCTCGGCAAGATCGCGCACCGCCTCGAAGTGCTCGACGGCTATCTGATTGCCTTCCTCAACATCGACGAGGTGATCCGCATCATCCGCTTCGAGGACGAACCGAAGCAAAAGCTGATCGAACGCTTCAAGCTGACCGATGTCCAGGCCGAGGCGATCCTCAACCTGCGCCTGCGCGCGCTCTCCCGCCTCCAGGAAATCGAGATCCGCGCCGAGCACGAACGCCTTTCAGCCGAAAAGCTCGAACTCGAAGCACTGCTTGCCTCCGAGGACCGGCAATGGGCCGCGATCTCGGACGAGGTGCGCGAGATCCGCAGCGTCTATTCGAAGAAGACCGAGCTTGGCCGCAGGCGTACCGAATTTGCCGATGCGCCGGACGTCGAAATCGACCTCGACCAGGCGATGATCGAGCGCGAGCCGATCACGATAATCCTGTCTGCCAAAGGCTGGGTCCGCGCCATGAAGGGCCACCAGGACGACTTATCACGCGTCGACTTCAAGCAGGGCGACAGCCTGAAGTTCGCTGTCCATGCCCAGACCACCGACCGCATCCTGGTGTTCACGACCAATGGCAAGTTCTTCACGCTGACCGGCGACCAGTTACCCGGCGGACGCGGCCATGGCGAGCCCTTGCGCCTGATGATCGACCTCGAAGAAAACCACGACGTGGTGCAGCTCTTCGTCCACAAGCCCGGCCGCAAACTGCTGGTCGGCTCGACGGCGGGCTACGGCTTCGTCGTCGCCGAAGACGATGTCACCGCCTCGACGCGCAAGGGCAAACAGGTCTTGAACGTCTCGGAACCGGATGAAGCCAAGGTCTGCGTGCCGGCCGACGGCGACATGGTCGCGAGCGTCGGCGAAAACCGCAAGCTGCTGGTGTTTGCGCTCGAGGAGGTCAACGAACTCTCACGCGGCAAGGGCGTGATCCTGCAGCGACTCAAGGGCTCGGCCCTATCGGATCTGCGCGTCTTTGCAGCGAGCGACGGACTGACCTGGCTCGACGCGGCCGGCCGCACGTTCACGGTGTCGCTCGCCGATCTCGAAGACTGGCACGGCGTCAGGGCCCAGGCCGGCCGGATTGTGCCTAGGGGGTTTCCGCGATCTAATTCGTTTGGGGTGGCGTTTGCGTAGGTAGTGGTGTGCCGATTCTTCTTCTATTCGCGCCACCCGATGAAGAACGCCGGCTCGTTTGCGAAGGCCTCGATGAGCTGGATCGCGGCGAAGCTGCGACCGACAGACAAGTCCGCACGGTGATTGATAAGTACCGCGTATGAAACTCGTAATTACCACGCTCGCGTTTCCATCTCACAGAACCAAGCGCCGATAGATTTCCTCTGCCGTGCCCACTCGTGCTGCATCGAGCGTCAGATCTTCACTTAAGAGGTTTTTCGATGACGGATTCGTGACCTTTTCGGCGAGCCGGGCTGCGGCCGCGGTCTCGATCTCGAGCCAGGCAAGCAGTTCGTGCAGTGTCGGCTGCGGTTCTTGGCACAGTTCGTCGAAGTTGACGAAACGGATCTGCTCCAGTTCGAGTTTGGCCAGCATGGCGAATGCAGCGATCCAGTATTCGAGCCAGAATGAGGCATCGACAGCGGCATCCGGCTCCAGGTCGAAACCGGGAAAACGGATAGGCTTGAGATTGGCGCCGAATTCGAGATGCCCGATGGCGTTCATGTAGCGGCGCGAGAAGGCATCCTCGTCGTGGGCCGTGAGGAAGCGCATGTGCTGGCGATGAAGCGAGCGCACATGCGAGAGCGGCTCGCGAACCGGGATAACGATCCGGCAATCGGGATAGAGACGCACGAGTGCAGGCAGGCGCGCGATGTTGTTGTTGTTCTTGGAGACATAGTGCATCGCCCGATCAGATTTGCGCTGGCGGCCGAGTGAAATGATCTTCTTGAGGTGATTGTCGAAGAATTGGCGGAATTCCTCGTTGTCCTCCGCGCCGTCCCAGAGCACGATTCGGCCGTCGCGGTACTTTTCCGGCCACCACGCCTGCCAGAGCGCCTCCTCGAACGCCTCGGCGCTGTCGAAATCGATCATCACACCGTCTTTATGGGCACGCTCGCGGGCAACCATCTGCTTTTGAAAGCCCTGCGAAAGCTGGTTCCAAAACATTGGACACAGCAGAAACGGCATGTTGCGGTACGTGTGGCTGGCAAACTCCGGCAGCGATGCGAACAACTCGAGCATCAGTGTCGTGCCGGCACGCGGCAGCGACGTGATGAACACTGGTCGGTCGGTCGCGAGATCGGCAAACTGGGCGGCAAAGACATGGTCTTCGATATCGGCCACCACCTTCTGCAGGCCGGTGCCGGCAAAGGCGACGTCGTGGACGAAGCGATCGAGCGTCGAGTACTGATCGGTCCAGCTCACTTCCGGTATCTCCAGTAACAGACCGCTGCAAAGGCCACGACGTTGAGCGCGATGAAGGGCACGGAAAGAACAATGCCCTCAAGCGTATCGCTATCCGACCAGCCGAGACCGACGACGGCTGCGATCAGGCCGCCTGGTACGGCCAGGGCAACCAGCGTCAGGCCGGCGATCTTCGCGAAGTTGAGCAGCATGCGCCCCGACATTCGCTGGATGGCGATTTCCTTGTCATCGTCGTCGAGATCGGCATCGGCGATGATAGCAATGGCCGACCGGCTGTCGGCAACCACGTCCAGGCTGAGCCCGACGATGTTCAGCCGTTCCAGCAGCACCAGAAACAGCGCCGATGCAAAACACACGAATAGGAAACTCGCCATCATCAGCATGCCGTCGAAAGAGCGCGTGGACTATTGCGAGGCAGCCGATTCCGGCTGTTGCACATCGGCCTTCTTTTTCGTCGACTTGACGCCGAGCAAGCGCTTGAGCGGATACCAGACGAAACCGACGAGTGCCAACAGAAGCGCTGCAATCAGGGCCAGCAGCGAACCAATTGCGGTGATGCCCGCGCCGGGGCCCGTGTAGGCGAAAGCGGTTACCGGCGCCAGCGCGGCGAAGACCGTCGCCGTTGCCAGCGTGTAAATCACAGCTCCTGCACTCTGTCTCATGATGGTGCTCCCTTGTTCTTGCATTCGCCCGGACGGAACGTGAAGTAATCCGCCGGTAGCTTTTCTGCGACCGTGACATGGCCGAGATAGTCATCATTCAAACGGTTGATGTATTGCCAGACGATTTCACCATCCCCGGTCACTTCGAAGACGCGTCCGCGCGTTGGCTCGGCGATCAGCACATTGCCGTTGTCGAAAGTCTGATGAACGCCCATGATGTGGGTGAAGAACTGCGGCTGGCCCTTCTTGCTCTGGTAGACCGTCGCCACCTTGCGGGTTTGCGGATCGATCTTGATGATGCGGCTGCCGCCCAGTCGATCGATATTGTCGACGCCGCCCCAGCGGTTGTCGAACACCGAAATCGTTCCATCGGCGAGGAAATCGGGATCATGCTGGCGCAGCCACGGCCCGGTCTGGTGCCATTTCACCTTCTCCGTCTCGGGATCGAGTACCAGCACCAGGTTCAGGTCGCGCATCGAAAGCGCCATATCGCCTGCCTCGAACTGCGGAAATGCTGCGGCTTTTGCCTCGGTCAGAATCTCTATGTCGTTGGTGTGCATGAAGTCGTCATGCTGGTTTTCAGGATCGAGCGTACCCGTCGCCGATGCGAGAGCGTGCAGGTCGTTCTTGTCGAACAGCTCGGGTAGTGAGATTTCGCGCAGCACCTTGCCGTCGCGCGAAAGCTGCAGAAGTTGATCCTCGAAGAACGGCGGTTTGAGCAGCGGCAGGCGGGCGCTTGGCTGGTTGTGGTGTTGGCGCGAGAGGACCCACAGCGTGCCGTCACTTGCCCCCGTCACCGCGTGATGCGCCATGCGTGCCTGCACCCACTGAATGTTGCTGCAGGCATCGACGCTGACGAGACCATGGAAGTCGAAGTTGAAGACGACCGAACCATCCCGATAGACATGGGCGCCATGAATGTGCGTCATCGACTCGTTCAGCGGTCGCAGTTGGACAGGCTCGATATGATCGAGCTTGGTGATCGCCGAATAGAACGGAACCGACCAGCGATGCAGTTCGCGCCCGTCAGCTGCGATCAGCTTCATGACGTTGCGCTTGCCCATGATGCCGGCCAAGAAGACGTTGCCAGGCACCACCTTATCGGGCTTGTTGATGGTTACACCGCTTTCCGAGCCGGGCTTGTAGACTGCCGACCGGGTCGGGAAGAAGCCTAAATAGCTCTTTGCGTGCAGCGAGAGGTCGGTGAACGCTTTGACCCCATCGTCAATGACCGGGTGCGGCCAGACCTGCTTGGCATGGACCGTATAGCCAAGCAGAAGCACCACGAGAAACCAAGCGAACCGATTGAGAACAACCGGCAATTTCGTTTGCAGGAAGGCGGACATGTCGATTTACGCAGACTCGGGGGTACAATTGCACTACTCGGGCTTGAGTCTCGCGCAAGACGGTTAAATTTCCGTTGGAGGAATTCGGACCAGCGAAACCGCACGTCCATCCAGTCACACTACCGTCCCCGACACCACCCCCGCCTAATTCGCCTGCGGCTTATGGTACGGCCATTTCTGCATGGTATCGCACCAGTCCGGCCTCGGTGGTGTGGCAGCGATGTAGGCGGCATAGATGCGGGTGCGCTGGTCTGGTGCGAGGCAGCGGGGCACGATCTTCTTGGCGTGGCCGACAAGGTGCTGGGTCGATTGCCAGGCATCCCAAAGCCTGGCGGTCCGGTCCCACGAGGCGGTGACGATGCGCCGGCCGTCGGGGCTGAACGACGCACTCCAGACGCCGCCGCCATGGCCCTTGAGGACAGCCGTCTCGGCGCCGCTCGTGCCATCCCAGAGCCTGGCCGTGCCGTCTGCCGAGGCGGTCACGATGCGCCGGCCGTCGGGGCTGAAAGCGACGCTCGTGACACCGTCGCCGTGACCCTTGAGCACGGCAATCATGGTGGCGGTTCCCACATTCCACAGCCTGGCCGTACCGTCGTCCGATGCCGAAACGACACGACGGCCGTCGGGGCTGAAGGCGGCACTCGTCACCCCGCCAGTGTGGCCTTTGTAGTCGGCCAGCACGACACCACTCGAAGCATCCCAGAGCCTGACGGTCCGGTCCCGCGAGGCTGTCGCAATGCGTCGACCATCGGGACTGAACGCAGCGCTGGTGACGCCGCCGCCGTGGCCCTTGAACACGGCGATCGCGAAGCCGTTCGCAGCATCCCATAGTCTGATCGTGCCGTCGTCGGATGCGGTCACGATGCGCCGGCCATCGGGGCTGAAGGCGGCGCTCGCGACACCGCCGCCATGGCCCTTGAGCACCATCGTCTGGCCGCCGGATGCGGTAGCCCAGAGCCTGGCCGTGCCATCGTCAGAGGCGGTGATGATGCGCCGGCCATCGGGACTGAAGGCGGTCTGCCAGATGCCGCCGTCATGGCCCTCGAGTACGGCCGTCTCGGTGCCGGATGCCGCATCCCAGAGCCTGGCCGTCCGGTCCCGCGAGGCCGTGACGATGCGCCGGCCATCGGGGCTGAAGGCGGCGCTCGTGACACCGCCGCCCTGGTGGCCCTTGAGCACCGTGGCACGGGCGCTCGCAGCGGCGTGCCAGATCCTGGCCGTGCCGTCGTCCGAGGCCGTAACGATGAAGCTGTCGTCGGGGCTGAATGCCGCGCTCCAGGCGCCGGCACCATGCCCCTTGAGGACGGTAATCTCGGCGCCGGTCGCAACGGCCCAAAGCCTGGCCGTGCCATCGTCGGAGGCGGTCACGACGCGCCGGCCGTCAGCACTGAAGCGGGCGCTCGTCACGCCGCCGCCATGGCCCTTGAGAACGGCCGTCTCACTGCCCATGCTGGCAGCCCAGAGCCTGGCCGTGCCGTCGTCGGAGGCCGTGACGATACGCCGGCCGTCGGGGCTGAATGCGGCACTCCACACGCCCCCTTCATGGCCCTTGAGCACCGCCGTCTCGGTGGCCGTCTGAGTGGCCCAGAGCCTGGCCGTACCGTCATCCGAAGCCGTGACGATACGCCGGCCGTTGGAGCTGAACTGGGCGCTCGTAACGCCACCCTCATGGCCCTTGAGCACGGCCGTCTCAGCCCCGGTCGCAGCATCCCAAAGCCTGGCCGTGCCATCGTCGGAGGCGGTGATGATGCGCCGACCGTCGGGGCTGAACGCAGCTTTCCAGACGCTGCCGCCATGCCCCTTGAGGACGGCCGTCTCGGCGCCCGTCGCGGCATTCCACAATCGTGCCGTGCCGTCATCCGAGGACGTGACAACGAGCCGGCCGTCAGGACTGAACGCGGCACTCGTGACGACGTCGCCATGGCCTTTGAGCACGGCGATCTCGGCGCCGGTCGTCCGATCCCAGATCCGCGCCGTTTCATCCTGCGAAGCGGTGACGACACGCCGCCCGTCAGGGGCGAATGCAGCACCCGTGACACCGCCGTCGTGCCCCTTGAGTACGGTGGTCTCGCGGATCAGACCCAGGCTTTTGACGAGGGCGTCGGTCAACTCCGAGACGTAGGGACGGTTTCGACCTTCGGTCTGATCCGGCATGCCTTCGAGCGCAATGAGGGCGGCATCCACCGGGCGACCCTGCTTGATGAGGTCTTCTGCGACGCGGGCAAGGAAATGTGCCTCGCGCAACTGGACGCTGGCTGGCGCCTGTGCCGGCTCGGTACTTGGTGCAGCCGGACGCCCCGCCGTTTGGGCAGCAGCTGCACAGTCCCGCCCCTGGAGACACATGTTGAGGGAGCCAGCTGACCGGGTCCAGGGCTGCTGGGCTGAATTCGACGCTATGCGCACCCGGGTTGCAGCGCGACCGAGCAGGCTCGAGACTTGCGCCTGCCCGTCTTCGAATTCAGCCAATAGTGCCGCGGCGAATGGCGAATTTCCCTCGTATGTGCCGTCCGAGGCGAGATTGCCCGGTGCTGCCGCCAGCGCCAGGAGCATCGCTGTTCCACGGCTGGCCAAGATGCCAACATCGCGAAATCCACTGCCGCGGGATGCAACCGCACCCGCTCGCGTCTGCAGCGCCCGGCAGCTGCGATAGGGATTTTCCCGGCTGGCGTCGAACAACAGGAGTTTGTTTGGTACATCGCGAATTGCGCTCTGGATCGAGCGCAGGGGAATTGTCGAAATGCCTTGGCGCTCGATGCAACCGATTTCGGCATCTTTCGGGGCCAGGACATTTATGCTGCGATCCTCGGCGTCGAACACTTCCATGCCGTGGCCGGAATAAAAGACGACTGCTTCCTTGGCACCTTCGGATTGTCTCTTGAAGGTCTGAAGGGCGCGCTGGAACGATTTGTGGTCGAGATCCTCGTGGAACGAAACGTCAAAGCCGAACTTCGCGAGCCGGTCGGCAATCGCTTTGGCATCCCGGCGCGGATTGGCAAGGGGGCTGAGAAAGTCATACTTCTCGATACCGATCACCAAGGCCACTCGCTTGGCAGCAGCGAATGCCGGCACAACGCACAGCATGAAAAGGCCGAGCATCGACAAGACAAGTGTCGCTGCCGATTTAGGCAATAACTGCATCATGATAGGGTCCAGCACGCTTTACGACGTGCGGAGATTAGCGCACCCAGAAAGAGCGCGCTAGGTTATGGCACCTGCAAGTAGCTCACACGCGTGTTTACTATTTGCACAACCAAAAAACCGGCTGCTCACCCCCGTCAAACCTTCCGGTTCTCCGGATGCAGGCTCTTGCCGAGGATGTGCTCCGAGCGGCCAATCACATGATCCGTGCTGCCGACGATCAGCGGGTCCGGGCCGCCAACGGCATGCTCGTCCTTTTCCGGATAGGGCAACGAGGCCAGGAAATGCTTCATGCAGTTTAACCTGGCGCGCTTCTTGTCGTCGGACTTGATGATCGTCCACGGTGCATCGGCGGTGTCGGTGTAGAAGAACATCGCCTCCTTGGCTTCGGTGTAATCATCCCATTTGTCGATCGAGACGCGGTCAATCGGCGAGAGCTTCCACTTCTTGAGCGGCGTGTCCTCGCGTGACTTGAAGCGGCGCAACTGCTCCTCGCGGGTCACCGAGAACCAGTACTTGAACAGGATGATGCCGTTCCTGACCATCATGCGCTCGATCTCGGGCGTCTCGCGCATGAATTCGAGATATTCGTTGGGACTGCAAAAGCCCATGACGCGCTCGACGCCGGCACGGTTATACCAGGAGCGGTCGAACAGCACGATTTCGCCACCGGCTGGCAACTGCTCAATGTAGCGCTGGAAGTACCACTGCGACTTCTCGCGCTCGGTCGGCTTTTCGAGGGCGACAACGCGGGCGCCGCGCGGGTTCATGTGCTCGGTGAAACGCTTGATCGTGCCGCCCTTGCCGGCCGCGTCGCGGCCTTCAAACAGCATGACGATCTTCTGGTTGGTCTGCTTGACCCACTCCTGCACTTTCAGGAGTTCGACCTGCAGTTCCGCCTTGTGCCGCTCATAGGACTTGCGCGAGATCTTGCGCTTGTAGGGGTATTCGCCGGTCTCGAAGATCCGGCGGATGGCGTCCTTGTCGTGACGCATCTCGGCAAGGTGATGGGCCCTGCTAATCTCCTGGTCTTCCTCGTTGGCTGGAATTGGCCCGCCGGAGCTTTGTTCTGCGGCCACCATGTCAACCAGCGGAACTACAACGTCTTTTTCGTCGTGCATAACCGTCCGACACCTGTGTATGTAAATTCCCTAACGGAAAAGCCTACTCGTCGATGGTTACGATTGTCAAAATGGGCGCAGCCATATGCCCTATCACAAACCGCGCAGAATGCGCGGTTGCTTATTCGCGTTCCCAGCCGTTGGGCCCTAGCCGTTCCTGCGGTTTGAAACGGGTCTTGTAGCGCATCTTGCGCGAGCCCGAGATCCAGTAGCCGAGATAGACGTATGGCAGGCCGAGGGAGCGGGCATAGTCGATGTGCTCGAGGATCGTGAAGGTGCCGAGACTGCGCGCGACAGCATCGATGTCGTAGAAGCTGTAGACCATTGAAATGCCGTCCGAGAGACGGTCGCATAACGCTGCGCCATAGAGCGTTCCGGGAACCGAGGGTGCATCCTCCTCGGCCAGCGGTGTGCGCTGGCGGTATTCCGTCACGAACGTGTTGACGACGGAGTCTTCCACCATCTGCGCATAATCGAGCACCGACATGTCGGCCATACCACCGTCACCATGGCGATGGCCGATATAGTCACGGAAGAGATGATACTGCTCGGTTGTCGGGCGCGGCGGATGGCGGGTTGCCACCAGATCGCGATTGGCCGCCTGAATGCGGCGCATGTTGCGCGATGGTCGGAATTCATCAACAAGCACGCGCACGGAGACGCAGGCCTGACAGCCTTCGCAGTACGGCGTATAGGCAATGTTCTGGCTGCGCCGGAAGCCGCCTTTCAGGAGATTGTCGATCAGGACCGCCGGCTTGTCGATGGTCAGATGCGTGAATAACTTGCGCTCAAGCCGGTCCTTCAGATAGGGGCACGGCTGGGCGGAGGTCACGTAGAACTCGGGAAAGTTCTTTTGCTGTTCCGTCATCTGTGGCTGAACCCCAAGCTGGCACAGAAAAGCGCCGGCAACGCGTCGGCGCATCCAATCAGGTTATCGCTACCATCGGATTAAGTCGAACGTTTGCTTGTTTGCTTGCCGGCACAACGCTGATCCGGGAGCAGCCCGCTCAGCCCCGCAACGCACGGGCGGCGCGCGGTGCGAAATAGGTCAGGACGCCTGCCGCGCCGGCGCGCTTGAAGGCGATCAGGCTCTCGAGCATGACACGGTCGCCGTCGAGCCATCCGTTGCGCGCTGCACCCTCGAGCATCGCGTATTCGCCTGAGACCTGGTAGGCGAAGGTCGGCACGGCAAACGTATCGTGAATGCGGCGGATGATGTCGAGGTAGGGCATGCCGGGCTTGACCATCACCATGTCGGCACCCTCCGCGATATCAAGCGCGATCTCCTGCAAGGCTTCGTCGGAGTTGGCCGGGTTCATCTGGTAGGTGCGCTTGTCGCCCTTGAGCGCACCCGATGAGCCGATCGCGTCACGAAACGGTCCGTAAAAGGCCGAGGAATATTTGGCCGCATAAGCCATGATCTGCACGCCCTGGTGGCCGGCGTTGTCGAGCGCCTGGCGGATCGTGCCGACACGGCCGTCCATCATGTCGGACGGCGCAATGACATTGCAGCCTGCCTCGACCTGCACGAGGCTCTGGCGGACCAGCGCTTCCAGCGTCATGTCGTTGACGATTTCATCGCCCTGCATCAGGCCGTCATGGCCGTGGCTCGTATATGGGTCAAGTGCTACATCACAGACCACACCGATGTCATAGCCGCCATCGCGGATGGCTCGTGCCGCCCGGCACACCAGGTTATCTGAATTGAACGCTTCGGCTGCATCTTCCGAGCGTTTTTCAGCAGACGTATTGGGGAAAATCGCGATGGCCGGAATGTCGAGGGATAGCGCCTCATCAACGGCGGCGGCGACGAGATCGACCGAAATGCGGTCGACGCCCGGCATCGAGGCGACCGGTTCACGGAGATTTGCCCCCTCGGTAACGAAGATCGGCCAGATCAGGTCAGCAGGCGTCAGAACGTTCTCGGCAACCAGCCGGCGTGACCAGTCGGTCTGGCGGTTTCGCCGCATGCGAACGGTCGGAAAACTGCGCGCTGAGGGCTGCGCGGGCGTGGTGGTGCCGGGAACGCGGATGACTTTCATGGAACGATGGGACCTAGCTTCATGTTGTTGCCCGCGCAGCATATCGCGGAAAGCAGCCAATGCGAAGCCGTCGGCGGCATTTCCCTAACCGAACAGCCGGAACATCAGGACGCCGGCGACGGTCACCACGATCCCTAGAAACTCGAGCGCCGTGATGCGTTCGCGGAAGTAGAACCAGGCGATCAACAGCGTAAACACGACCTCGACCTGGCCAACAGCACGCACATAAGACGCGTTCTGCATGGCAAAGGCGGTATACCAGCCAAACGAGCCGACCGCGCTGGTGCAGCCGATGAACGTCGCGATCCGCCGGTTGGGCCACAGTTGGCCGAAAAGGTCGGGCTCGGCGCGCCACAGCCAGAGGCCGACGGCGACGATCTGCATCAACGTTGCGATCACCAGCGTCCAGGCGCCACGCCAGAAGGCGCCGGCCGGCCCGTCGGGCACCTCTGCACCATCCAGTGGTGCCATCACCAGCGTCGCCTCGCGCAGGAAGAGATAGGAGAACGTGAAGAGCAGCGCGCACAGCAGGGCGACCTGCGTCGACTTGCCAAGTATGGTTGCAGCAAGTCCTTCCCCACCACCGGCAAGTGTACCGAGGCCGAGTTTGCCAATCGTCATCATGAGCACGCCGATCACGACGACGATCAGCGCCGTCATGCCCGGCCCCGACAGGCTTTCGGAAAACAGTAGCGAACCAATGATCGCAGTCATCAGGATGTCGACCTTGGTGAGCATCGTACCGATCGCGAAGTTGCGCAATTTGAACATGTAGATCAGCGCCATGGTCGCGAAGATCTGGGCTGCAGCGCCAAGGCCGGTGAACAACAGGTAGGCGGGGTCGGGACGCGGGACGGCGCTGATCCAGTAGAAATGCAGCACCGCGAGCGCTGCCAGCATGATCGGCAGACCGAACACCGAGCGCACATAGGTCGTGCCCAGGTTGGACATGCGCTGGTTGAGCGTCTTCTGGGCGGCAGTCCGCACGGCCTGAAGGAACGCCGCGCAAATCGAAATGACAATCCAGAGATATTCCATTCCACGGTCCGGTTTTGACCAGCAATCAGAGCAAGCGTGCACAGCCCAAACGTCAATGCCTCGCGGCGCCCGGGCGACTCAGCTTAAAATCACCCGACGTGCCAGTACTTGGACAATTGATGGGACAGTCCCGCCTCGGAGGGCACCATGAACCTTCTTTTCCGTATCGTCTACGCCGCCCACGCCAACGGTACTCACCACAAACTGGCACTAGATGCCTTGCGCTTCCTCGAAAACGAACAGGCGGACGGCTGGCGACGGCTGTTCCTCAGCCAGTGCGAGACCTATCTCGACGGCTCCAAGGCGCCCGACAAGGAATTCAAGGACTTCAGGAACCACGTCCTGCACGTCGGCGATAATTTCTGGGGCGGAGCACCGGAAAAGGCGGCCGGCTGGTATGCCATGCTGGTGCGCGCACTCAAGTCACGCTCCTGGGAGGAGGCGGTGTGGGCGGCCGGCGTCATGAGCCACTACTATACCGACCCAATCCATCCCTTTCACACCGCCCAGTCGACCGCTGAGAACAATATTCACCGGGCGGTCGAGTGGAGCATTTCCAAATCCTACGATGCGCTTTGGGCGAAGCAGGCAAACAAGCCTTTGCCCGAAATCACGACCAGGTCGCGGCGACGACTGGGTCCAAGAGCACGTCATCCAGGGTGCCGAGACGTCTCACGTTCACTACGAAACGCTGATCGCCCATTACAATTTCGACCTCGGCGTCTCGGATCCACCGGCCGGTCTCGATGCGGGTTTGTCGCGCGCGGGTCGGTGAATTGCTCGCCTATGCAGCCCTCGGCCACGCCCACTTGCTCGACCGTGCCATCGAAGAAGCCGGCGTCGAACCACCGGAGGTGTCGCTGACCGCAAAGACCGTGATCAGCGCCCTCGAGATCCCCGTGAAATGGGTCGTGCGCAAACTTGCCGATGCGCAAGACCGGCGCCAGGTCGAGGCGATGTACGATGAACTCATGACGACGGGCACCGTCGTCGACAATTTGCCGGAAGACGACCGGCAGGTCGCTGAGTTGTATGCGCGTGAAGTCCGCGAACCACGAGACGGAGCGCGTCGAGAGCAGCGCCGTCAGCGCCTAACAGCACCGCCGTTGGCTCAGGGCCAATTCCCGAAGGTCGCCAAGCCGGACCGACTGGCAAAGCTGCCGATGGCAGCCACTGCCAATGAACCGGAACAAGCGGCCCCTGAGCGCAAACCCGAGACTGCCGAACCGGACAATCTCGCGCGCCTCCATGACCGGGCCCAGGTACGACAGGAAGTCAAACCGGAGATCGAAGCAGAGGCCAAACCGCAGGACAACGCAAGGGACGAGCCGGCGACGCGCCCGCCACGCTACTATCTTGCCAATCATGATGAAGTCGAGGCAGCGCCGTCGATCGGGCCCAAGACGGCGGCCCGCCTGGAAGCGATCGGCATCAAGACCGTCCAGGATCTGCTCGATGCAGATGCCACCGAAAGCGCCAACAAGCTCGCCGTCCGCCACATCAAGCCTCAGACCATCACCGATTGGCAGCATCAGGCGAGGTTGGTCTGCACAATCCCCGATTTGCGCGGAGGTCACGCACAGTTGCTCGTCGGCGCGGGGCTGACATCGCTCGAGACGATTGCCGAAGCCGATCCCGGCGAAGCAATGGCGGCAGTCTTGAAATTCGCCCAATCATCCGATGGCCAGCGCGTGTTGCGCGACAGCCCACCGCCCGAACTCGACAAAATCCGGGCCTGGGTCGAGCGCGCGCAATCGGTTCGCGCGGCCGCCTGACACGCAGGCTTTCAACCGGCAAGCGTCATCGCAGCGTTGACGTTGCAGCCCTACTGGCAGCGAATGCCGATACACTCATCGTTGCGATAGCCAATGCACAGATCATTGACGCGACCGTCGTGGCCAATGGCGCGGCAAATCTCCTCCTTGCGCGACACGCTGCGGCGGATCTGGCGGGCGGTGACGCGAATACCGTAGCCGCGGGCAACCTGCGCCAAATAGGCATCCTGGCAATAGGGCGTGGCGATTTCACCTTCGCCGCGAATGACCTGGTAGGGGCCGTTGCAGCGGATCTTCGCATCTGCGTCGCTGTAAATCGCCGGTGCCATCACACCGAACAACGCTGTTGCAGCCGCCAAGGCAACAATAAGGAATCTGGTGCGGATCATGGATTTCAAACTCCGTTCCGGTTCATCAGGACGTCGGGTGCATTCCACGCGGCTTCCTCGATTGGATGAGACAATAGTTCATAGTTGGGCCGATCGACTGGTCGATTGATCTGGATCAGCAAAATTTGATCTGCGCCCGGATGCAGTCGACCGCTGGCGGGAAACACAAAGGGCCGCCCAATCGGACGGCCCCGTGAGAAACTTTGACTGTGGCTCTGCTGCCGGCAAATGCCGGCGCTGCCGCCTCAGCCGGAGGTCGGAGGCTGCTCCAACAACCGACGGACGAACAATGGCGTGGCCACCAGTCTCATCTCACTCGACATTGGATCACCTCCTTCCCGTTGTTGATCATGGACATACGGTCGCATATTCGCCACGCCAAGCCAACACCAAACAACTAGCCCATTGCAGAGACGGCATAATCAGGTGGCGCACTGTTGCCGATCGGCCAATCGTGGCATTGTTCGCGTTCGGGGTTTTGCCTTCCTGTAAATGATGGTCCCGATCGGAAGACATGCATTCATACAAACATCAGGAGGTATCCGATGGATCTTGCGCTCAAAGGGCGGACGGCAATCGTTTGTGCGGCTTCGAAGGGCCTCGGGCGCGGCTGTGCCGAAAAGCTCGCCGAAGCCGGTGTTGATCTGACGATATGCGCACGAACCAGGGAGACGCTCGAGGCGACGGCTGCTGAGATCCGCACCCAAACAGGTGTGACGGTGACGACCGTCGCTTGCGATATCACGACCGATGCCGGACGGGCCGAGGTTCTCAGCGCCTGCCCCGCCCCCGACATCCTGATCAACAATGCCGGCGGTCCTCCGCCCGGAGACTTCAAGGATTTCAGCCTCGACGATTGGCGACGGGCCGTCGAAGGCAACATGATCACACCGATCGCGCTCATCCATTCGACGGTCTACGGCATGATGGAGCGCGGCTTCGGGCGGATCATCAACATTACCAGCTATTCCGTGAAATCGCCGATTGCCGCACTCGAGCTTTCGAACGGTGCCCGCGCCGGTTTGACGGGCGCGGTGGCGGTATTGGCGCGAAAATCGGCAGCACACAACGTCACGATCAACGGGCTATTGCCCGGTCCCTTTGAAACCGATCGCCTGCGTGGCACATCGGCCAAGATGTCAGACGCGAGCGGACGACCATTCGACGAAATCCATGCCGAGCGAATGCAGGAGGTTCCGGCCAGGCGCTTCGGCACAACGGACGAGTTCGGCGCCATGGCCGCCTTCCTCTGCTCGCAGTACGGCGGCTTCATCACCGGCCAGAACATCGTCATCGATGGCGGCAGCTATCCGGGCACGCTGTAACGCACCAATAATTGAGCGTGAATCTCAGCCACACCAGCCAATCAATTGGTTAGGCAGCGTCTTTTCACTACTCATCGGCATCGACATGTTGTCGCAGCGACGCTACGTCAAAAGCGATGCGTCGCTGCGAATTCTGCTGGAATTTCAGCGTCTCAGTGCGCGATGACGATCCGTGCCGGCAGCTGACCGAGGCCTGCTCCGCTTGACCTTGCCGGGTTGGTGTGCTGACTGCGCCGCGATCGCCGCCGTCGAACTCAGTATCGATGGCTGATTTGTGATCCAGGCCAACAACTTCTGACGGTTTGTTCCAGCCTGATCTGTTGCCGCGAAGCTCCAGGCAACGACCAACAGGAAACCAAGGCAGACGCGCCGACCGAGATGGCGGGAAACACGCGGTTCGGCTCGTTTCGGCCTTGCGACAAAGGTGTCACATGAAAGTTCCGAGTACTGCAATCGCGGCGGCAGCGGCGTTGCTGCTGACCCTGAATACGACGGCCCAGGCCAACTGGAAGGCAAGCGTATTCTATGACCTGACCTCGACGCCCATAACGGTGCCGCCGCCGACCAACTATGCAGCGCCCAAGGCGGCAGCAAAGCCTGGCGATGCCAGGCGCCAGCGCAAGGCCAATCGCAAAGTCAGGCAGAAGCCTCGCGCCCAGCGTCGCACGAGGACCGCCGCCGTAAAGCGTTCGCGCCGACGGCCTCGCACTGCGGCACGCGGTGGCATCCTGCGTGGCCTGGCCTCATACTACTGGCAACCGCAGCGGGTTGCAGCCGGCGGCTGGTTCAATCCCAACGCGCTGACGGCCGCCCACAAGTCGCTGCCTTTCGGCACACGCGTACGCGTCACCAATCTGCGCAACGGCCGTTCCGTGGTCGTGCGCATCAATGACCGCGGTCCCTATATCCGCGGCCGCATCATCGATCTCTCGCGGCGGGCTGCCACCGTCGTCGGCATGCGCAATGCCGGCGTCGTGCCGGTCAAGGTCGATATCCTCGGTCGCGGCGGCTAGCCCGAAGCGGCTAACCCGACAACGACAGCCGACAAAGGCCGGAGTGGGCCCGCGCCCATCGCCGGCCTTTTTCGTGTCCAATGCGGCGCTGAGCGATTGCAGCAGTACCGGCTTTACCGTTAGCTTACCGGTGCTGACTGCGATGGAGCCGCCCGAAAGCCATGCCACCTCCCACGCCTCCCGCGAGCCGTGCGCAAGCCATCGACCGCATCCGACTTGCGCTGATCGAGAAAAAGCTGACGCAGGCCGGTCTTGCCGATGCCGCCGACTGTCACGAAAAGACGATCCAAAACCTGCTCGGCGGGCGCACCGTGCGCGACCAGACGCTATTCGATGTGTGTATGGTTCTCGATCTCGACTTCGACGAGGTCAAACTGCTCTGGGGAGGCCAGGCAGCGGCCGGACGGCCCAATGCCGACGAACTGGGACCGTCCGGCCTTTCAACTGATGTCGCTCCGATCAATCTCGGCGCCTACACACGCGCCGCCGTCGACCACTACATCGGCTCGTACCTCACATTCCGCCCGGCCTTTACGGTCGACGACCTGATCATCGCCTACCGCACCGACATCACCTGGGACGAAAGCTGGCCGAGCCTGCTGTTCGAAGAACACGAAAGGCCGGACGCACCTTATTCGCATCGCGGCCGGCTACATGTGCCGCCATCGTCGAATTTCATCCACCTCGTATCGCAGACCAAAGGCGCGATGCGCATGATCGTTGTCTCGCAACTCGACCAGACCCACACCATGCGCGGCCTGGTGACCACGCTTTCCAAGCGCGCAGTCACGCTCGCGCCCGTCAGCGCTCCGATCATCTATCGCAGGCTGGAAACGGCCGAAGTTGTCCAGTTCGGCGAAATCAGCAGCGGCGATGCTGCATTCGACCGTTACCGGGGCGAGTTGCGGCGTTCCGTCGACGAGGGCTACTGCAGCGTCGTGTCACCGTGAGTGGGGCACATGCTGTCCGCGGTCCGTCTTGAGACGGCTTCAAGCAGAGCGAGCATCGGCCTTTGTCTGCGTTATGCCCGCACGAATGCAAAACAAGATAACTTGGAATTTCCGAAAAATTTTAGCCAAATACATCGGCAGGCCGGAACATAAACTAAATTAAAGGAAGTGACGAACTCTGAATATTCAGGCTTTGTTAGAACCGCCTTGTAAAATCGTTGATACGAGCCCTGCCAAATTTGCGGTTTTACTAACCATTCGGAGCCTGAGGGATGCTGTATCGACTTCGAGACAAGACTTACGAGTGCCTCGACAGCAGTGACGCCGAGCGAGCATTTCCGATGCGCTTCATCGAGGAAATCAGCAACACTCGATCTCGAGACGAACTACTGAGCGTTGTCGCCGGCTGGACGTCACGGATGTTTCCCGCGCACCGTGCAAGCCTGTCGATCAAAACTGATGAAGATCATCTCGCCGTCGTCGCCTTCGAGGGCTGCGAGGCCATTCCCATGGGCCGCCCGCTACCAGTGGCCAACACGACCACCGGCCAGGCCTACATCCGTCGGGAAATCTGGATCACATCGGACACGCGTGTCGATGCACCGGGGATGCTCGATTGCGAACTTTTGAGCAGCGAAGGCCTGCGCTCCTGCATCAACGTACCCTTGATCAAATCGGACAAATGCTTCGGCTGCCTAAACCTCGGGCATCACGATCGAGGGACGTTTGATCAGGCTGACTTTCATACACTGCGTGCACTCGCGTACTGGATTGCATCCCAACTCAACCACTACGAAATTCTGAATTCATTGACAGAGACCATGCAGCGCGAAAAGGCCAATCTGGCCAAACTCGAGCATGCCCAACAACTCGCCAAGCTCGGCAGCTGGTCTTGGAAGCCCGGCTCCGATCAGATGGAGTGGTCGAAAGAATTATACCGCCTTCTCGATCTTGATGAAGAACGGACGAGACCTTTGATCCAGACGATCTTCGATTGCTGCCACCCCGATTATACGGAACGGCTCGTGAAAGCCAGACAGGATGTAATGGCCGGCGGTTCGTTCAACTTGATCCACAAGGTCGTGCTGTCTGATGGCGTCACGACGCGCTGTGTCCATGCACGCGGCCAGAGCACCTGTGATCCCGAGGGTCGCATTGTTCGGATCGACGGCACCGTTACTGACGTAACGGAATTGAAGTCCGCCGAACGCGCTTTGAAAAAGAGCGAAGAGCGTTTTTCATTCGCGATGCAAGGTGCCAATGATGGTCTTTGGGACTGGAACTTGGAAACCGACGAGGTCTATTACTCACCCCGCTGGAAAAGCATGCTGGGCTACGAAGCCGACGAGTTGGACGGAACTTTGGACACCTGGGCAACACTCGTCCACGCCGAAGACAAAGATCGGATACTGGCCAAGGTGCAGAGCTACATAGACGGCCAAGATAACTCGTTCGAAGGCGAAATGCGCATGCACCACAAGAATGGACACATAGTCCATATTCTAACGCGTGCCTTTCTGGTGAGAAGCAAGACGAACAATCAGCCCGAACGGCTGGTTGGCACACATGTAGATATTACGGAACGAAAGAAAGCAGAAAGCTTCGAGAGAAAGTACGCGTCGATCCTCGAGAAAATTGCAACCGGTCGGCCGGCATCCGAAATATATGATGCGATTGCTTTGATGTACGAGGCCCGCCACCCTGGCATGCGCTGCTCCATGCTCGAGCTGCACGGAAACAGGCTGGTGCATGGCGGCGCGCCGAGCCTCCCGGAAGCATACTGCAAGGCGGTGAACGGATTGGAGAATGGGCCCGACATCGGGTCGTGCGGCACATCAACCTATACAGGTGAGCGCGTTCTCGTCGAAGACATTGCGACCGACCCGAAGTGGGCCAACATCAAAGACGCAGCGTTGCCCCACGGCATGCGCAGTTGCTGGTCCGAGCCCATCAAGAACAGCTCCGGCACCGTCCTCGGGGCGTTCGGGATGTACTACGATCATCCAGCCCTGCCCACCGACGAAGAGGCCGTCGATCTCCATAACGCCGCCAGGCTGGCCGGCATCATCATGGAGCGTGTGCATTCCGAAAACGAACTCGAGAGACACCGGGAGGGGCTGCAGGAGCTTGTCGACGAACGCACGGCAGAAGTGAAAGAAAAATCAGCGCGCCTGGAAGAAGCGCTCAACAAGGAAAAGGAATACAACCATCTGCAGCAGAAGTTCGTGTCTTTGGTAAGTCATGAATTCCGCACGCCACTCAGCATCATCGACGGCGCAGCACAGCGCCTGATCCGGCGCCGCGAAAGATTGACCCCTGAGGAAACTGGAGAGCGTGCTAACAGCATCCGCTCCGCCGTCAAGCGCCTGATCAGCCTGATTGACCTGACACTGCACAGCTCGCGTCTCGATGCCAACAAGATCCAAGCCAACCCCGCGCCTTGCAACATAAGAGAATTGCTGCAGGAAGTTTGCGATCGCTACGAGGACGTTTCGGCAACGACGAGAATCGAAACCGATATTGCCCAGCTTCCAGATGAGATCTGCGTCGATCGCGATCTCATGGACCTCGTTTTCACCAACTTGATCTCGAACGCCATCAAGTACTCTCCCGACTGCAAGAGCATCGAGGTTCGCGGCAAGACAGCGGATGGCCGCATCACCATCTCGGTTACGGACCACGGTGTCGGCATTCCTGAAAGTGAACTGCCGAGCATCTTCAAGCGGTTCTTCCGGGCAACAACAGCCAAAGGTTTTGGCGGCACCGGAATCGGGCTCAGCATCTCCAAGGAGTTCGTCGACATGCACGGTGGAGACATTGAGGTTTCAAGTCACGAGCGACGAGGATCGACGTTCACGGTGATCCTACCCCAGACCTGCTCCAAAGAAGGGCTCAAAGCGGCATGAGCCGGAGAAAAGACATGGCAAAAATCCTGTGCATTGAAGACGAAGCCATGATTCGCGGGCAAATCGTCGAAGAACTACAAGACGCAGGTTACGAGGTCGTCGAAGCCGAAGACGGGCGACATGGCCTTGAAATGCTCCTCGAGCACCAGCCGAACATTGTCATAAGTGACGTGAGCATGCCCAACATGGATGGGCGGGAGCTGCTCTCCAAAGTGCGCAGCGAGCTGCCGCAGTTTGCGGACATGCCGTTTATCTTTCTAACAGCGTTTTCTGACCGGAAAGACGTCCTTTCCGGACTTGATCTTGGTGTCGATGACTATCTGACAAAGCCGATCGATTTCGATATCTTGCTCGGCAAGGTCAAAGCGCTTCTTACTCAGGTCGAAAGAATTGACGCGAAGAACCAAAAGAGCCTCGAGTACCTCGCCTACCACGACCTGCTTACGGGCTTGCCGAACAGGCTTTCATTCCAGGAGCGCCTGGCTGATGCATTGCAGAAGGTCGCAAAGCAGGGGCCGTTCTCCATTATCTTCTTCGATTTGGATCAGTTCAAACGGGTCAATGACAGTCAGGGACATGTGGTCGGTGACGAGTTTCTGCGGGTCATCGCAAAGAGATTGACGGGGTGCATCTCGTCAACGGACAGCCTGGCACGAATGGGCGGTGACGAGTTTGCCATTGTCCGAGCAGGCAACAGTCAACCGGCGGATGCGGCAGCCCTTGCGATGAGAATTCAGCAAGCCCTGGATAAGCCGATTGATCTGGCCGGCTGCCGCTGGCACGTCACCGGCTGTTTTGGCATTGCAACCGCACCAAACGACGGCGACACGATAGAGCGCCTGTTGAAGAGCGTCGACCTTGCCTTGCACCGGGCGAAAGAACAGGGCCCGGGCAAGGTCTGTTACTTCACACCTGAAATCGAGAATGAATTCAACGAACAGATCAAACTGGAAGCTGCTCTGAGAAGTGCACTGTCGAACAACCAGTTCGAACTGCACTATCAACCCATTTTCGACATCCAGACGCAGTCGATCATCAGCTTCGAAGCATTACTGCGCTGGCGCCATCCCGAAGGAGGGCTGGTACCACCTGCCGAATTCATCCCGACAGCCGAAAGAGCCGGGCTCATAAATACCATTGGCGAGTGGGTGATACAGGAGGCATGCGCTGCTGCCGCCAACTGGCCGAATGAAATAGGTGTGGCTGTCAATCTGTCACCTGCCCAGTTCCGCGACTCAAAACTGCCATTCCGTGTCGCTGCCGCGCTGGCCAAGTCGGGCTTGGATGCGCGTCGATTGGAGCTCGAGGTCACCGAGTCCGTGTTGTTGGAGAGCAGTGAAAGGATCACGGATGCCTTGCAGCAGCTGAAAGCACTCGGCATCTCGTTGGCAATGGACGACTTCGGAACGGGTTATTCTTCGCTCAGTTATTTGCAGAACTACCCGTTCGACAAAATCAAGATCGACCGGTCATTCATCATGAAACTGGATGATGACATTCGCGGCAAGGCCATTTTTGGTGCGATCCTCGACCTCGCCCACGCGCTGCACATGCGAACAACGGCCGAAGGCATCGAGACGGAGGAGCAGCTTGCTCTCGCAACGCAGAAAGGGTGTGATTTCGGACAGGGTTTTCTGCTGGCCAAGCCACTGGCGCTGAGCGATGCGGACGCATTTCTCCGAAGCCAATGTCAAGATCAAGTCGCATAATGGCCCGCAGCACGACAGCAGGATTCCGTATCCCGGCCGAGATCGCCGGCAGGCTGAGGAGAACCGGCCAGGTTGCATCAGCCCGGCGGCATCATCCTGTCCGGTTCGAATTCAGTCGGCAGTCCATCGATGCTGCGCATATTCTTGAGGCGCCAGTACTTGCGAAGATTGTCGAGCCCCTGGGCCATCCAATAGCGGACCAGATTGCCGCGTTCTGCCTTGAAGTCGAACAGTGGCACGCCCATGCCGCATGATGTTTGAACGAGATCAACGGAAAGGCGTACGATCTGGCGGGCGCCCGGCACGTCATCGAAATTCGGCAACAAGGCCGCGTACTCTTCGGTGCCGCGCATCAGCGATTGTCCCTGACCGTAAAGGCGCAGGATGACCGGATCGCCCTCGAAAGCGCAGAACATAATCGTCAGACGCTTGTCGTCCGAGGCCAGCAAATGAGCCCGGGTCTCACTGCCGCTACCGGTGCAATCGAGGTAGGCGATGTCGTTGTCGCCAAGGACGCGGAGTGACGAAAGACCTTTGGGCGAAATGTTGACTCGCCCATTGGGCGGCGCCGTTGCCACGAAGAAGATCTTTTGGCGTTCGATGAATGACCGGTGCTCTGCCGCGATCGATTTGAACTGCTGCCCCATTGCTATCCTCGCCTTTCGTGATGTGACTTGCACACGAGGTAACGTAGCCCGATATTGATACCAGTTTAAGATGAGATTTTATCCTGGTATAATGGTTACCATGACTGAGCGCTCGCAAGAGACACAGAGCCAGACGCTAGGTCAATTTCTTCGCGCCCGACGCGAGGTTATTGCGCCGGCCTCAGTTGGCATACCGGGCGGCACGAGGCGTCGAACACCTGGCCTGCGACGTGAGGAGGTCGCCCAGCTCTGCAACGTCAGTGCGACTTGGTACACATGGATCGAGCAGGGTCGACCGGTTTCAGTATCGCCGGCAACGCTTGCACGACTGGCACGTGGCCTGCAGCTTTCCCGCGCAGAACGCACCTATCTCTTCGAACTTGCCGGCAAGCTCGACCCGGACCGGAGCCATGAGGTCCGCGACGACGTGCCCGAATCGGTGCTGGCCTGCGTCGATGCGATCAACGGGCCGGCCTACATTCTCGACCGCTTGTGGACAGCCAGACGATGGAATGGCGCAGCCGAGCGCTTGTTTGTCGGCTGGCTCGACCGCGGTGGCGAACCGAACCTGTTACGCTTCGTATTCTGCCATCCGATGGCGCGCGACCTGATTTGCGACTGGGACGAACGCGCCCATCGCGTGGCCGCTGAATTCAGAGCCGCCACGACCGGCCATATCGAAGATCCTGCGCGGGACCGGCTGATCGACGAACTGCACCGCGAAAGCCCGGATTTCGCAACGTTCTGGGCTTCGCACGGCGTTCTGAAACGTGAAGGTGGCGAGCGTCGGTTCAATCACCCGTCAGACGGCTTGCTCTGCTACCAGCAAGTATCGCTGAACATTGCAAGCTGGCCCGATTTCCGAATGACTATGCTCATCACGCAACCGGACGGGACGCGCTGAAGTCAGCGCCGGGACGGCAATCCGTACCGATCAGGACCGCAACAGTTGCGGCCCTGACCGGCTCACCTGTACTCAGGCCGGCTGTCTGTCAGCCTCTGTCAGCCCGAAATTATTATTTGAGTTCGTCTTTGACTTCATCGCACTTGGCCGTCAAAAACTTATTGATGTCTTTGACGATCGAACTCTCGAGGACATTGAAGGTGTTGTCGGTTGCAGTCGCAGTCCACATCGCCCCCTTGACCAGGGTCGGCGCTTCGATCTTGCCCCAGTTGAGGGACGCTTTGACTGCTTTGCCGCCCTGGAATGAAACCTTTGGCTGGAACGAGAATTTGATCTTCGCCGGTTCCTTTTCCCGGGCAACCATACACGTCACCGAGTGCTTTTCGAGGTTCATCTCGAATTTTGCCTCGGTCATCGACTTGATCATCTGCTCGCGCGGCAGCTTGATATCGGCCTGACAGGTCACCTTGCCCCACGGCCACGAAACACGTGCCTTCTTGACCTTTTTTGTGAGCTGCTCCTTGCGCCAGGATTTGACGACCTTGCAGGCAACGTCATCGCCGGGCTGCTTCAGGCGAAAGACGGAGCAGATCTTGATCTTGCACGCCTTGCGGCCTTCGCGCTCGGCCGCCTCTTCCGGCGTCAGCTTTACCTCAGCATCATCGGCCGCCAGCACACCAACCGTGCCGGCCATGAAGATGCCAAGGGCGAGCGACGCAATCGCCCGCCCGCTGCCACAATACTCAAAACATTTGTTACGCAATGCTACCCCCATTCCTAATGTGAAACCCGTGACACGAGCTGATCGGTCGGATGCGAGACCGGCCCCGCATGCACCCTTCCCGCCGTCATGCGGGAAGGCGATGGCTCCTGACACGCGATTGTGACGATTATCCTGCCAAGACCTGCAAAACCACATGCAGTTGCCGACGACCCAACCGATCCCGGGAATGCTGCAGCATCGCCGCCACACGATCGACATCCGATCCTGGCCGCCGGCAAAACACCGGCCATCGCCTGCGACTTTGGCGCCATGGTTAACACACTGTTAACCTTTTCGAATCCATAAACATGCCGCGCAGTTTTCGCGCAAATGCCACTTTTCTGTTCGACAAGGGCGTACCTCGCCTCAGAGGGCGTATCGCGTAGACGGGGTTAATGATATGGGCTCGCGACCGGGCAAACCCGCTGGTATTGGCCGGCGGTTGACAGGCTGCTTTGTATTCTGCGTTGCGGTATTCATGGGCATGGCAAATGTTGCCCATGCACGAGGCCCGGCAACCGGCTCGCTGCCCTTCGGCCTCTCGGCGTTTTTCGGCAACTCGAGCAAGGCGGAAAATACCGATCGGCGCACGCGCGTCGTGATCGGCCTCGCTCAAGATACGCGCTTTCAGATCTTTTCGCTCAACAACCCCAACCGGGTGATCATCGAGCTACCGCAGGTTGATATGCGCCTGCCGAAACTTGGCCGGTCATCGACCCGCGGGCTGGTCGAGAACCTCACCGCCGGCCAGTCGGCGCCCGGGCGCTCGCGGGTGGTGATCAGCGTCTCGGAGCCGGTCGTCGTCGAAAATGCTCACGTCGAGGTCGCCAATTACGGCAAGGCCGCCCGGCTGGTGATGGACCTCATTCCGTTTGCCGACACCGGCAAGCCGGCCAAGGCGGCGTTCGCCAAGCCGACTTACAGTCTGGGCGGCCCGCTCGCCCAGCCGCCGGTGCCGCAGCCGGCGCACGCGGCAACCGGCAAGAAGCGCACCGCCGCCTACCGGCCGCTGATCGTGATCGATCCCGGGCACGGCGGCAAGGATTCCGGTGCACGAAAGTTCGGCCTCAACGAAAAGGACGTCGTCCTGTCGTTCGGCCTGACGCTGCGCAAACGGTTGCTCGCGACACGTCGTTATCGGGTGAAGATGACGCGCGACCGCGACATCTTCGTGCCCCTCAGCGAACGGCGCGAATTCGCCGAGGACAATACGGCGGCCCTGTTCATCGCGGTGCATGCCGACTATGCCAACGCGAAGGCCCGGGGCGCGACGATCTATTCGCTGCGCAAGCGCGTTGCCAACCAGCTGCGCATGGCCGCAGCAGAGGAGGCCGCCAAGGAAGCCCTATCGAACCGCGAGATGAAATTCGTCAGCGCCTCGAGCGGCGATCTCAAGGCCGTGCGCGGCATCCTCGGCGATCTCGCCCAGCGCGAAGTGCACGTCACCCTCGAGCGCACTAACATCTTCACCCAGTTCGCCATCCGCCACATGGGCGCAACCACCACGATGCGCAGCGAACCCCACCGCCAGGCAGCCTTCAGCGTGCTCAAGACAGCGAAGGTGCCCTCCGTGCTGATCGAACTCGCCTACGTGTCGAACCGCCAGGACGCAGCACGGCTCCGGTCACAGCGCTGGCGCAATGAGGTGTCGGGCTCGCTGGTCAAGGCGATCGATACGTATTTTGCGCATGCGCTTTCGCAGATCCCGCAGTAGGGACGACGACCAGTTTCAGCACAAGGCTGCCTCGACTAACATCCAGCAAAAATACTTAGGCGAGAATTTCTCGACCGCATGAGGACGCGAGGCGGTCGCTCTCCTACTGACATCGAGCTTCTGTCGAATTCTGCGGCCGGGCCAAGATCGCTATCCTGTGCTCGGCCACGCTCTTCAAGTTTGTTCGGACACTCCACTTGCAGGCGCGGTATTCAAGGCAATTATGGCACTGGCCCCAAAACACAGCTAACATTGCCAGCGGTGCCGGGATCTAAGCATTGTCCGCGGCGACTGAGGAGGACCATGCGCAATGTCCATCGGCGGGGCCCGCCTATTTGGCGAAGTGAAACTTACGACCGCAAATGGAGAATTGATCAAGTTCGCCTCTCGCAAGTCGCGCGCGCTGCTGGCTATTTTGATCGTCGAGGCCGATCATTGGGTGGCAAGAGAGAAACTCGCCAACCTCTTGTGGAGTGATCGCGGCGCGAAGCAGGCACGCAACAGCCTGAACCAAGCTCTTTACGATATCCGCAAAGCCGAGACCACACTGGGCGCCGATTTAATTGAACGGGAACCCGATCGCGTGCGGCTCATCTCTATTCGGCTCGAATGCGATCTCTTTCAATTCAGGGAATTGCTCACATCGGACCCGCTCGCCGCCTGTGCAATTACGGCGGATGAATTTCTGCCTGATCTTGGCGTTGCGGACAGCGACTTCATCGGCTGGGTGGAGCGAAGCCGAACCGAACTCACTAGTGGCCTCATCTCAAGCCTCCGCCAACTGGCTACCAGTGCTGTGTCCACCGGCCATATCGAAACAGCAACAGCTGCCACACGGCGGATCCTCGAAATTGATCCGCTCGACGAACCTGCCCGTCGCCAATTGATGGAACTTCTCGTTCAGAGCGGTAATCGCGCCGAGGCCATGCGGCAATATCAGATCTGCAAAGAACTTCTTGCGGCAGAACTCGACGTCAGCCCCGACCCACTAACCCAGGCCGTGCTGGAAAACATCAGGACTGCGAGTGCCGAGCGACCACCGCTGGCAACACCTGAGTCCATCGAGCGACAGGAAATGGCAACGCAGCGCGGTGACGTTCAGGCTCCTGTATTGGCAGTACTTCCATTTACGAACCTCAGTGATGATCCCCAAAACGCATATCTCGCTGAAGGGCTTGCGGACGACTTGATCCATGCCCTTTCCGCGTTCCGCTGGTTCAACGTCCTGGGTCGCGCTTCAACATTTCGCATTTCGGATGGGAAAGCCGATCTCAGTTTCATGCACAAGTTCTTTGGCGCAACTCACATTGTAAGTGGGCAGCTTCGGCGTTCAGGCAAGGCGCTACGCATCAACGTTGAAGTGGTTGAGTGCAGAACTGGGCAGCAATTATGGTCAGCCCGATACAATGAGCCTGTTGAACGGCTCTTTGAACTTGAGGACGCTATCGTTTCCCAGATTGCCTCTGCAATTGTTCCGGCGCTCGAAGTGGCAGAAATGCAAGCGGTCCAGCAGCGACCACCTGGCTCATTGTCTGCTTATGAACTTTTGCAGCGTGGAAACTGGCATCTTTATCGAAATCTAGTCTCGGCAGACGCAGATGAAGAAGCTGCCAGGTGCTACGAAGCAGCGCTAGAAATCGATCCCAACTATGCCGCGGCACTGGCCGCGCTTGCCTATGTGAAGTACCGCAATTCGCTTCGGCACGCCACGGATACAGAGCGCTTTCACGAGCATCTCGAAGATGTTCGCGAGACAGCAAGGCAATCGCTCAACATCGATCCACGCGAGCCGCGTGCACTCCGCTATTTAGGTGGGGCATTGAGTTTACTGCGTGACCAGGACGGAGCACTTCAAGCTATCGAGCGGTCAATCGAACTTTGTCCGAGTTTTGCCACTGCCTATTCGGGGTTGGCGTTCGTCCATAACTTTCGTGGCGAGTTTGCAGCGGCCATGCCGGCCGTCGATGAAACCATGCGCTTAAGACCTCACGATCCAGTATTGCATCGATGCATCATGGCAAAATCAATTGCGTGCTATCAGACAGGTAATTATGACCAGGCAGCTAACGTTGCTCGCAACTCGCTGAGCACAAGCAGCACTTGGTGGATGAGCAATGCGCTATTGGCCGCCAGCGTTGGTCAGCAGGGCAGCGATGGTGAAACTGCCCAGGCCATTGAAAGAGTTCATGTCAACTATCCTGGTATTACGCTCGAAGGGTTGCTGGGCGTCATGCCGTTTGTGGAACAGACGTATCTCGACCACTTACGAGAAGGCCTCGTGAAAGCCGGTTGGACTGATGACACCAGCCGGCCGAACAAGGGCTAGTCGGGACACAGGGAATCCAGCCAAATCCGCGTCACCACGATTTCAATCTTCGCGTGCAAGCAATGCTATTGAGATGCTTTGAGTGATTTTTGAGAGCGATTTTAGATGAGCCCGCAGAGCAATTTGAGCATGCAGGCCTAGGCTCTCCGCATCGGTCAACCCGGCCGTGTCGCCCAACAATGCGGAGATAATCCATGTATTCGCTCAACGAAACAACCCTTCGGATCCCTCGCGCCAATTCCACAGTCTACAGCATACCTCGTGATGCAGCGCGCGAGTGCGGACGCGAGATGATCATCGCTGAACTAGAAAAGCAGGCAGCAGCAGCGCAGGCTACTCGTCATGCCCGACGCACAATCCGACGGTTGCTTGGCAAGATCTGGGCGAACAATTTCTCTATGCGTCTATCGACTTTGGCGAAATCGGAACGAACAGCCAGATGATACCGTTTCTATCGACTTCACCAATCGACCGACCTGATACTCTACCCCCTCACTCACGCTCCCCATGCCACCGCCGCCAGCGCCAATGGCGCCGCCTATGGCGGCGCCAGTCGAGGAAATCGCGGCGTTCTTCCGCCGTCATCAGCGTCGCGATCTTCGGGAACAGCTGCTGGCGGGCGCGGGTCAGCGCAATGCGGGCGGCGACGGCTTCGTCGTTGGCCTTCGACAGAACCTCCGGGCTGAACGGTTCGCTGGTGAAGGCCCTGACGACGGCGCGGCGGGCCTCGCGGGCGCGCTTGCGCAAGGGGCCGACGACGGCGCGCTCCTCATCGAGCAGGTCTTTGATCTCGTGGCGGCGCTCGTGCGGCAGCGTTGCGACGTAGTGGCCGAAGCTCGGCGGCACATCGCCATGCATGGCGAACGCAAAGCGGAAATGCCACAGCGCGCCGGCGCCGATGCCGATGACCAGCAGATTGAGCGCCAGTGACAGAACCATCACGATCCACATCCAGCGCGGCGCGCGCCGCTTCTCGGGTCCGGCAGCGGATGCGTCAGTCACAGAATGTCCTCCTCAGGCTGCAGGAACACCTCGTCGAGGGCGCTGAGCTGCGTCGCCGGTGCGCTCGTCGTAATGCCGGCGAGATCGCCTATGCCCAGAACCGTCGACTGCATGCGCTCGCTCGAGCCGACGAGCAGGCCGAGTACAAGGGATGCGGCGAGCAGGGCGGCAGCTGCCGTCCAGTCGCGGCGCGAGGGCTGATGCGCCGGCGTCGTGCTGCCGATCGCCCGCCGCGACATGTTCACGACATTGCCGTCGGGCGCGTTCGTCTCACGAGCCCCGCTATCGGCAGCGCGCTCCATGATGGCGGAGATCAGATCGTCGCGCGGCGCACCGGCTGCTGCCATCTCACGCGCGTTGGCAATCAACCGATCGAGGGCCTGTTCCGGTGCCAGCAGGCGCGCGCGTTCGGCCGGCTCAAGACCGTCGAGCACTTCCCGTTCGCCAGCCGGCCAGCGGTCGGTATCGGCGCCGTAGGCGGCAAGTAGCTCTTCAATGCGTTCGAAGCGTTGTCTTTCGTCCATCACATCACCATTCCCGATCAAGCCGGGCTCCCCCCGTCGTCCAACAGTTCGCGCCAGTCATCCTTCAGGATCTCGCGCAATTTCCGCCGCCCCCGTGCCAGTAGCGATTCGAGAGCATCTTCGGAAATCTCCATCGCTTGCGCCACCTCGCGCTGGCTCAGTTCCTCGAAATGGAAAAGGCCAACGGCGAGGCGCTGGCGCTCGGGCAACGAGGCCAGGGCAGCCTCGACACGTGCGGCGGTATCGCGTGTCTCGAGGGTTTGCAACTGGCGTGCCTGATCGGGCTGGTCGGGCAACTCGTCCGTCACATCGAGCCGCCGTGCCTTGCGCAGACGGTCGATCGCCAGGTTGGAGGCAACCCGCCGCAGCCAGGGCAGCAAGGTGTCGCCGATGGCCTCGACGCCGTCGGCGCCGCGCCAGAGACGCAAAAAGGCCTCCTGAGCGATGTCTTCGGCTTCCGCCGCATCACCGACGATACGCCTGGCCGTTGCCAGCACGCTGTTCAAATGGCGCTGCATCAGCTCGCGGAAGGCGGGCGCCTCACCCCGCCGGATACCGGCCAGCAGTTCGCCGTCTGCAGAACGCGGCAACGGGCGCAGCGCGACGACGTTGTCGGGCGTGCGCTCGCCTGCCGGTCCGGTTCGTTGCGCTGCCAATGCCATGGTCCCCAGCGGTCGTGCACGGCTGCCTCGATGGCAGCCAGAGACCGCCACCGCGGTAGACAGTCCCTGGCCGATCATCTTACTGCGCGCCGCGCTCGCCGTCCTCATGTTCGAAGCGCGGACCTCGGTGGTGCGGACGGTCGTCCATTCCACCGCCCATGCCGCCACCCATACCGCGACCTTCGTGACCACGGCCATGGGGTCCGCCACGATGTTGACGGCCGCCGCGGTGCCAGCCGCGCCCGCCACCCCGTTCATCGCGCGACAGGGTGCCGTCGCCGTCAAGGTCCATGCGTGCGAAGCGCTTGTCGCGTTCGGCGCGGAACTGCTCGAGCGTCAGCTTGCCGTCCTGACCGGCACCGAAACGGTGCATGAAACGGCGCACGCGATAGTCGGTCATTTCCTTCATGAAGGCTTCGCGATCGGCTTCATCGATGACGCCGTCAGCGTTGCGGTCGAAACGCTTGAAGCTCGCGGCTGCGTGATCCTGAACCTCCTGGATGGTCACTTCGCCGTCCTTGTTGGCATTGGCGCCGATGATGAAGTGCATCATGCGCTTGGCCCCATGACGGCCTCCGTGCCGGCGACCGTAGCGGCCATGACCGCGTCCCATGCCGTGCCGGCCGAATTGGCCTTCACCGCTCAGAACGTTACGGTCACGCATCATCGGTGGCAGATCGGCATCCGTGATCGCGCCGTCGCCATCGAGATCCGCCTTGGCGAACATTTCCGAAACGTGGGCCTCGGCTTCCGCCTTGGTCACCTTACCGTCCCGATCGGCATCGAAGCGGCGCAGCATGCGCTCCATGCGCCGGCCGCCGCGACGGCCCATACGCCCTTCCATGCGCCGTTCGATACGTGCTTGTGCTTCTTCCGCATCGACGACACCGTCGCCGTTGGCATCCCACTTGGCGAACCTGGAACGCGTGCGCGCGTCATAGTCTTCCTTCGAGACGCTGCGCCGCCAGCGCCCGCGCCAGCCGTGGCCGCGCCCTTCGTGTTCGCCGAACATGTGGCCGCCACCCGACCAGCCGCTGCCATAACCGTCATGCATGCGACCGCGATGGGCATTTGCGACGAGTGCCGTTGCTGCAACCGCTGCAACTGCTATACCGCCGACGACCCAGTATTTCTTACTCATGAGATGATCACTCCGCTTCTCATTCGATTTGATTGTGCCGAGTTGGTTTCAAGACGCGGCCTTAGGCCGTCTTCGTCTCCAGGCACTGTCCAGCACCGCGGAGACGCCGATGACGCTTCGGCCGCTCTATGTTGGGTCAACGGGCGGGGCCAACTGTTTCCGTCGCGGTCTGCGATCAATTCTGCTCGGAAAGCTCAGCGCACGATCTCGTCGAAATAGCGCCACACCATCGCCTGGGTCTCGCGCAATTTGAGCTCGAGGCGGGTGAAATCGGGTTCGCCCGCGGCATTCGCGAGCAGCAGCTTCAAGCCGTCCGGTGCATCGGCCGGCTCGAAGCCGCCTTCGAAGCAAAGACGCAGAAGTTGCATCTGTGCATCATATTGACGGCCGGCCTCGATCAGGCTCGCGGCGATATCGGCATCGAGCACGCCGGTATCGCGGAGACGGCCGAGAGCCGCAAGCATGCTTGTATCCAGGATCTCGGGTCGTTCGCTGGCGTGAGCCAACTCGAGAAATTGCGTAATGAACTCGAGATCGACGAAGCCGCCGCGAACCTGTTTCAGGTCCCAGATGTTGTCCGTCTGCTTTTCCTGCCAGATGCGCTCGCGCATCTCGTGCACGTCCTTGACGAGTTTCTCACGATCGCGCGGTGCTGAAAGCGTGCGCTGAATCGCCCCTTCGATGCGGCCAGCCAGCTCTTCAGGCCCGCAAATGACGCGCGCCCGGGTCAGCGCCATGTGTTCCCAGGTCCAGGCTTCGTTAGCCTGATAGCGCTCGAAGCTCGACCACTGCGTTGCCACGGGCCCCTTGTTGCCCGAGGGTCTCAAGCGCATGTCGACCTCGTAGAGGCGGCCCTCTGCTGTCTGTGCCGAAATCGCACTGATCAGGCGCTGTGTCAGTCGCGCGTAATACTGGCCGACAGCGAGAGGCCGCGACCCGTCTGACATCTTGGCCTCAGCGTCGAAATCATAGACCACGATCAGGTCGAGATCGCTGGTCGCACTCATCTCGCGGCCACCGAGCCGGCCCATCGCGACGATACAGGCAGCACCCCCCGGTACCGCACCGTGTTGCTGACGGAAGTCAGCATCGACGGCCTCGAACAGGTGGCGAATGAGTTCTTCAGCGATCATCGCGTAGGCCGGGCCCGCCTCATCGGTCGTGATATGGCCGGTGAGCAAGCGCACGCCGATCAGGAACATTTGCTCGCGGCCGAGAATGCGAGCCCGGTCGAGTACGGTCTCGAGATCGTGCGCATCGGCAAGTTCGTCGTGGATCAGCCGGCGGACTTCGGCAAGGTCCGGCAGGCTACCCATGATGCGCGGGTCGAGCACTGCATCGAACACGCGTCGGCGGCGCGAGAGAATCTGGGCCATGCGCGGTGCGCTGCCCATGATCACGGCAACCAGGCGCAACAGTTCAGGGTGCGCCTTGAGCAGCGCAAAGAGCTGGACGCCGGCTGGCAATGTCGACAGGAACCGGTCGAAACCGGCAAGCGCCGCATCGGGATTGACGGTCTCGGCCAGAGCCTCGATCAGTGCCGGCTGGACCTCTGTCAGGCGCCCCCGCGCTCCTTCGGAACGCACTGCCGGATAGCGGCCACGATGCCATGTGCGCACCGTGCTCAGGACTTGTGCAGGCTGCGAAAAACCCATCTGGGTCAGCGATGCAAGAGTGTCAGGATCATCATCCTCGCCGACCAGTACGAGGTTGGCCGTCGCGGAACTGAGTTCGGGGCCGTCTTCGAATAGTTCGGCATAGTAAGTCTGCACGCGACCAAGCTGATGCAAAAGCGCTTCCTCGAATTCCGCAGGGGTATCGAAGCCGGAAAAATGCGCAAGCGCTGCAAACTGTTCGGCATCGCTCGGCACCTGGTGGGTCTGCTCGTCGCCCATCATCTGAATGCGGTGTTCAATCCGGCGCAGGAACCGATAAGCATCATCGAGGTCGGAGCGGACATGCGGTGCGATCCAGTTGCGCTCCGCCAAAATACCGAGGGCGGCGAGCGTCTGCGGCACGCGCAGTTCCGGCTGGCGGCCACCGGCGATTAGTTGCTGGGTCTGGGCGAAGAACTCGATCTCGCGAATGCCGCCGCGACCGAGCTTGATGTTGTGGCCCGCTGCTGCGATCTTCGCAAAACCGCGATGGGCATGGATCTGGCGCTTCATGGCGTGAATGTCGGCGATCGCGGCGAAGTCGAGGTACTTGCGCCAGACAAATGGGCTGAGCTCTTTGAGAAAGCGCCGGCCTGCGTCTAAATCACCGGCCGCCGGCCGCGCCTTGATCATGGCGGCGCGCTCCCAGTTCTGGCCGAAACTTTCATAGTAATGCAGGGCCGCATCAATCGACATGGCAACATGCGTGGCACCGGGATCTGGTCGCAAGCGCAGATCGGTGCGGAACACGTAGCCATCGGCTGTGCGCTCGTTGAGCAATTTGACGAGATCACGGGTCAGCTTGATGAAAAAGGTCGGCGCTTCGAGCCCCTCCCTGAGGCGCGCCTTCATCGGATCGTAGAAGACGATTAGATCGATGTCGCTCGAATAGTTGAGTTCGAAGGCACCGTGCTTGCCCATGGCGAGCGCGAAATAGCCGCTGTCGCGATGCGGCATGGCAGCAGGGCCGGCTTCAGCCAACCATTCACCCTTGCGGCAGGCTTCATCGAAGAGATAGGCGACGGCTGCATCGCAAGCTGCATCAGCGCACTCGGCGAGCGCCTCGGTTGCCCGCATGATCGGCCAGATGCCGGCGAGATCGGCAAGCGCAATAACGAGGGCTGCCTCCGCCTTGAAGGCACGCAACCTGGTCATCCAGGCTTTGAGGGGGGCGCCTTCGTAAGCTGCTTCACCAACCTCATCGATCAGCGTCTTCAAGTGTAGATCCGGATCGGCCGACAGGACGCGCCAGGCGCGCGCCGGGTCACGCTGCAGGGCCATATTGAGATGGCGCGAGCCGACCAGGACGGCGCTCAGAAACTCGGTCAGGCGGGCATTGCCAAGGGCTGCGAGGGCCTCATCCGGCAGGTCGGCGCGCTGCCAGTCGTCACGGATGTCCTTCAGGAAGGCTGCTGCCCGAACACGCTGTTGTTCATCGCCGGTCCGTGGCAGTTCGCATAGCCGCTGCCACAACGGGCCTGCCTCTTCCATCATCTCACCTCTGCCGTGGACGTCTTCGAATGCGTCTCCATACTGGCATGACAATCACCCCGCGTCGCCCCTAATGACCCGGTTGCATCGCTGGCCCGAGCATCGTCCACGATCCGCTCGGCAGGCAGATGTAGCTCGATACGCAGACCAGGCTGGTTGTCACACAACTCGATGCCGCCGCCGTGCTGGCGCATGACCGCAGCAACCAGGCTGAGCCCCAGTCCCGTACCGGGCTTCGAGCGCGCCGCATCAAGGCGTACGAAACGCTTGAGGACACGATTGCGGTCTTCCTCCGCAATCCCTTCGCCACGATCGGCCACCCACACGACAGCCCGGCCACCGTCACGACGCACGCCGATCGAGATCTGCGGCTTGGTGATATCGAAATGCCGACCGACATCCGGCAGGCCGTATTTGACCGCGTTTTCGATGAGATTCGTCACCGCCTGTGTCATCAGCTGACGACTGGCCCGAACGTGCAATTGGTCGGGTACATCGACCAAGAGTTTGGCGCCTGCTTCCTCGACCACCGGCTCGTAGAATTCAGCAAGGCTCCGGGCCAGTTCGGCGAGATCGACCACCTCGGCGTTCTCGCCAAGCGTACCGGCTTCAAGGCGTGCAACGCGAAGGAGCGCATTAAACGTGCGCATCAGCTCATCGGCCTCGACCAGGGTTGCCTCGAGCCCCTCGCGGCAGGCCGCATCACCACGTGGATCGCGCAGCGCCTGTTCGGCCCGAATCCGCAGGCGGTTGAGCGGCGTCTTGAGATCATGAGCGATGTTGTCGGATACCTCGCGCAGGCCGTTCATCAAAGCCTCGATGCGCTCGAGCATCCGGTTCAAATGGCGCGCGAGATCGTCGAATTCATCATCGGCATCGCTGAGCGCCACGCGCTGGCTGAGGTCTCCCGCCATGATACGGCCGGCCGTCCCGGTCATTGCCTCGAGGCGACGCAGCAGCATGCGGTTGATGATCCAGCCGGCCACCAGGGCAAGAAGCGCCAGCAGGCAGACCGCGGTCACGAACCAGATGCGCAGCGTCCGGCCGAATGCGTTCTGCTCGGTAACGTCACGACCAACCAGCAGCCGCTCTCCGTCGGGTAGGCGAACCGTTGCACCGAACGCAACCAAATCCCCGGATGGGCGAATCTGCCGGCGCGACGGGTCCGGTGCCGGTTGAAAATCGAAGACAGCGCTTTGATTGTCCCGCTCGAGAGCTGCAGGCCAGGCCTTCAGGCCGCCGAGCCAGACGGCCTGGCCGCTCGCATCCGCCAGGCCGAACAACATCGAATCCGAAGCGGCATAGCGCTCGCGCAAGCGGCGCAGGAGAGCCGGTGTGCCGTCACGAGCTGCAATCTCCGACAGAACACGCGCCTCGGCCAGAAGGCTCGACATATTCTGGCGTGCCAGCATGTCGTTGGTGCGCCAGAAGACGAGCCCGACGACCAGTGCTGAGAGCAGCGTAAAGGCAGCCATGATGGTCAGAGTGATACGGATGGCGCTCGAGTTCCAGAACATCGCGTGCGCCTAGCCGTCCGCGCCTTCGCGGATCACGTAGCCGGCGCCACGTACGGTGTGCAAAAGCGGACTGTCGAAGTTCTTATCGATCTTGGTGCGCAGGCGCGAGATGTGAACATCGATGACGTTGGTCTGGGGATCGAAGTGATAGTCCCAGACGCCCTCGAGCAGCATCGTGCGCGTGACGACCTGGCCAGCGTGTTTCATGAGATATTCGAGCAGGCGGTATTCGCGCGGCTGCAGGTTGATGGTCTGCTCGCCGCGCGTCACGCGGTGCGAGAGGCGGTCGAGCACGAGATCGCCGACGACGTAGCGGGTCTTCTGCTCTTCCGGCTGCACACGGCGGCCGAGCGCTTCGAGACGGGCCAGGAGTTCGGAAAAGGCAAACGGCTTGGTCAGGTAATCGTCGCCGCCCGATTTGAGCCCCTTGACCCTGTCGTCGACCTCCCCGAGCGCCGACAATATCAACGCCGGCACGGTATGATCCTCGGCCCTTAGTGCGCGAATCACTCCGAGCCCATCGAGGCGCGGCAGCATGCGGTCGACGACAAGCACGTCGTAATTCTCAGACCGTGCCATGGCGAGCCCGGTCTCACCGTCGACGGCAACATCGGCCATGTGACCGCTTTCGCGCAAGGCCTTGGCAATGAAGCCTGCAACCTCCTCGTCGTCTTCGATCACCAGCACGCGCATCGGCCAATCGAACCTCGCTTTCGGCACCACGATGGCCCGACAGAAAGACAATGCGGACCCGGCGGTCATTGAGTGTCGCGCCAGGTCCCTTCGTTGACAAGTCGTGTCGGCGGGCGACCGTCACGAAACAGCCGCCCGCCAATTCTGCCCAGCTTAGCTCTTGCGCTTGAGTTGAATGGCAACGAAGCGTCGCTGCTCGCCGCGCTTGACGACCATCAGGATCGCCTTGCGGCCAAGCCGCTTGGCACGTTTGACCTGGGCATCAACATCATTCGGGCGATTGACCTTGTTGCTGTTGACCTCGACGATGATGTCGCCGGGGCGCAGGCCCTTGTCAGCGGCATCGGTATCATCATCGACGCCCTGGATCTCGACGCCGTCACCCGACTCCGGCTTGCTCAGCCGCAAGCCAAGGTCGGCGAGAGCGGTTGGTTCGACTTTTTCGCGCTTGGGCTCCGTGCGCGCTGCAAGCTTGCCTGCCCCAGGGAACGTGCCGAGTTTGACGTTGATCGTACGATCGCGGTCGCCGCGGCGCACGAGGACGGCAACGGTCGTTCCCGGTGCGTAGTCGGCAATCTTACGCGCCAGGTCGCGGCTGTCGTCGATCCTTCGGTCGTTGACGCTAGTGATCGCGTCACCGGATCGAAGGCCCGCTTTCTCAGCCGGACTGTCGGCAGTGACTTCGCTGACCAGCGCGCCGTGTGCCTCATCGAGACCGAGACCTTCGGCGATATCCTTGGTCACCGACTGGATCTTGACGCCGAGCCAGCCGCGCTTGACGGTGCCCGATTTGCGCAGTTCATCGATCACCTCGACAGCGGTGCGCGCCGGCACCGCGAACGCGATCCCGACGTTACCGCCGGACGGGCTGTAGATCGCCGTATTGACGCCGATCACCTCGCCCTTGAGGTTGAACGTCGGCCCGCCGGAGTTGCCGCGGTTGACCGCCGCATCGATCTGCAGGAAATCGTAAGGGCCCGACCCGATGTCACGGGCGAGTGCCGAGACGATGCCGGCCGTCACCGTACCGCCCAGACCGAATGGGTTGCCGACCGCGACCACCCAGTCGCCCTCACGGCTGGCCGCCGACGCGAAGCGAACGAACGGGAAATTCTTCTTCGACTGGATCTTGAGTAGTGCCAGATCAGTCCGGGGATCGGTTCCGACCAGTTCGGCCGGCAGCTTCTCCTTCTGGTCGAAGCTCACCATGATCTTGTCAGCGCCGGAAATGACGTGATTGTTGGTCACGACGTACCCGTCAGCCGAAATCACGAAGCCGGAACCCTGTGCCTGACGCCTTGGCCGCGGACGCGCACCACCTCCTGGATTATCACGAGGCATACCACGGAAGAATTCATTGAGGGGATGATCGTCGGGCAGATCCGGAAACGGCTTGCCGTTATTGCCGCGCCGACCCCGCCGGCTTTGTCGCCTCGAGGTCTCGTCCCTCCTCGACTGCACCTGGATGCTGACAACGGAGGGTTTGACCCTGGCGACAAGGTCGGCGAACGACACCGGGGCGCCGGGAATCGGTGTGATTGCCGCATTGCCCGAGGCTCTTTGCGCCTGGACTGTCGGAGCCGTTGCCAGACCGTTTGCAACCATCGCCGCACCGGCAACCGCCGCCACGGTCGCGATGGATAGCACCCCACGGCGCCAGCCCGACGGCGCGGCGCTCCGCCTCACGTTATTCAGATTGCCCAATTGTTGTTGCATCAGTTTGACCTTCCTGGTTCGACAAAGGGCGCGAAGGGCCGTTATGACCCATGCTTCGGGTCGTCGTAGCGGCTGCGACCTTAACCATGCCTTTCAGGAAGGTTAAATATTCGTAATGTGGATATCGCACCGTCCAGTCAGCACGCCAACACGGCCCCGCCATCGGGGCTGCAGTCACTTGAGGTACGCCGTGGCAGGCATGGCCGCAATCGTGGCCCTGCCAAGCACTTCGATGGCGGCAGCCGGCGGTGCTGGCGTCAAGATCAGGACCGTCCTCGAACAAGGTGGTGTGATCGAGCGCGTCGCGGTATTCGGCAAGGATGACCGCGCACCACTTGCCTCCCGCTGGCGCGGTTTGCAGAACGCGATCGGCCTGGTTGCCAGCGAAGCAGAGCGAACGATGTGCACGGGCTTTTGCATCGGCCGCCGCACGATTGCGACGGCGGCACACTGCCTGTTTCGCACCTCAGGTGAACGCCGCCCGGATCTTGCCAGTTTTCGCTTCATCGTTGGGGTTGCCGGCAAACGGCGCAGTTCGCCGATCATGGGCCAGTCGTCTGCATCCCCCGGCCAGTTCGTCATCGCAGGCGCCACCGATCTCAGCGTTGCACCACCGATCGACGCAACGCGGGACTGGGCCCTTGCCCGGCTCACCGAACCTGTCTGCGCCGGCAACGGCCTTGAGATTGCCGATATCGAACCGACACGCGTGCACCGCCTGGCAGCCCGCGGCCGCCTTCTGCATGTCGCCTTCCATGGCGATCTCGGCGACTGGCACCTAACGGGATCTTCCAGGTGCGCAACCCAGACACAGATCGACGCTCAGGCCCTCAGCCAAATCGGACGTGATTTCACAGACGTCTCACGCCTTGTCCTGCATGAGTGCGATACGGGGCTTGCTTCGTCCGGATCGCCGCTGCTGACGCTGAGCCCGGATAACCGCATCCGTGTCGTTGCGATGAATGTCGGCACGTATCAGCAGACCAGATATCTGGTTTCCGGCACGTCAGTGAAGCACCGCTACAAACCGGCGACGGTTGCCAACACAGCGGTGAGCGCCAGCGCCTTCAGCGGCGCAGCCCTCGCCTTTGCACGGGCCGACATCCTGACCGACCCGAGGTCGATCCGGCGCCTGCAGGTGGCCCTCGACCGCTTGCGGCTGGAACCGGGGCCGATCGACGGCATTTTCGGGAACGACACGCGCTCCGCAGTCAAGGCCTTCGAACGCCTGACCAAGCGGCCAGCACTCGGCCTTGCAACCCGCGAGCTGCTGCGTGATGCGGAATATGTTGCAGCGACGCCTTAAGAAGCCCGATTGTTCTCGCGCTCGAGTACTGCCTTGAGACGCGCTGCCTCATCGGGGCTGAGCGCATCGGCTCCCGTCGGAGCCACCGCCGCCCTGCCGGCCATCGCGCGCCTTGCCAGCCAAATCCCTGCGAGCAAAACCATCAGCGGTGCGAGCCAGAGCACCAGCGTGTGCCAACCGAATCGCGGCCGCAGCAAAACGAACTCACCATAGCGCGCGACAGCGAAGTCGAGGATCGCCTCATCGCTTTCGCCGGCTTTGAGCCGCTCACGCACGAGCACGCGCAGGTCGCGCGCCAGACCGGCATTGGAGTCATCGATCGACTGGTTCTGGCAGACCAGACATCTGAGTTCCGCCGAGATTTTACGCGCGCGCGCTTCAAGGGCCGGATCTTTGAGCATTTCATCCGGCTCGACAGCGCCGGCGCTGCCGTTTGCAACGGTCAGGGCCACAAGTAGCGCCAACAACAGTCGACCGAGTTGGAACCCCGCCAGAACAGCTGAGTTTTGCCGATCAAGCCGCCTGAGCATCCTTCGCTCCCTGCTGCCGCGCCCGCCGCGGTGCACCGATCCGGAGACGCCGGTCGGTCAGCGACACAAACCCGGCGAGGAACATGATGACGGCGCCGATCCAGATGAAACGCACCAGCGGGTTGAAATAGAGCTTGACCGCAAAGGCGCCCTGGCGCTGCTGGGCATCGCCGAGGACGACATAGAGGTCGCCGGCCGCGCGCACAAGAATGCCGGCCTCGGTCGTTTGCTGGCTCGGCGCGCGATAGAGCCGCTTGGCTGGGCGCAATGTCGCAACGTCGCTGCCCGCCAGCGTCACCTGGAACACACCCTGACTTTCATCGTAGTTGGGCCCGCGCAAGGGTGCCACGCCCTTGAACGTCAGCTCGAAGCCGGCGAAAGCGACTTTGTCTTCCGGCTTCATGACGAGGTTGTGCTCGAGACGGTAGGCGCTCGTCGCCGCAATGCCGACCACCATCAGCCCGAGACCAAAGTGCGCGCATGCCGTTGCAAAGGCACTACGCGGCAGACCAAGCAGACGACTGAGCCCGACTCTCGGCCCCAGTTCGAACAGCCGGCTGCGCGCGACGAGATCATGCACGGCGCCCGCCATCACCCAGACGCCGAGACCAATGGCAAACGGTGCCAGCCACGGTCCCCGATAGGCAACGGCAAACACGGCAATGACAGCGACCACGGCTATTATCAGAGAAGCCAGCAGTCGCCCTGTGGCGGCTGCCAAATCACCGCGCTTCCAGGCGAGCGCCGGGCCGAACGGCACTGCGATCAGCAGCGGCACCATCAACGGCACGAACGTCGCGTTGAAGAACGGCGGTCCAACCGAAATCTTCTGGCCCGTGACAGACTCGAGAAACAGCGGATAGAGCGTGCCGATCAGCACCGTCGCACAGCCGCTGGTCAGCACAAGATTGTTGAACACGAGGCTGCCTTCGCGGCTGAGTGGCGCGAACAGGCCGCCTTCTCTCAACTCGCGCATGCGCACTGCAAACAGCGCCAGGGAGCCGCCGACAAAAAACGTCATGATCGCCAGGATGAAGACGCCGCGCTCGGGATCGACGGCAAACGCGTGCACGGAAGAAAGCACGCCCGAGCGCACCAGGAACGTGCCGAGTAGGCTCAGTGAAAACGTCAAAATGGCGAGCAGGATGGTCCAGACCTTTAGCGCCTCGCGCTTTTCCATGACGATCGAGGAATGGAGCAGTGCGGTGCCGGCCAGCCACGGCATGAACGAGGCGTTCTCGACCGGGTCCCAGAACCACCATCCACCCCAGCCAAGCTCGTAGTAGGCCCACCACGAGCCCATGGCGATGCCAAGCGTCAGCGACATCCAGGCAGCCAGCGTCCAGGGCCTGACCCAACGCGCCCAGGCCGCCGTCGTGCGGCCCTCCATCAGGGCTGCAACCGCGAACGAAAAGGCAATCGAGAAGCCGACATAGCCGGCATAAAGAAACGGTGGATGAAACGCGAGCGCCGGGTCCTGCAGGATCGGATTGAGGCCACGGCCATCAAACGGTGCTGGGTCGAGCCGCTCGAATGGATTCGAGGTGAGCAGCATGAACAGCGCGAACGCCACGGCGATCGACGCCTGCACCGCAAGCACATTGGCGCGGAAACTGAGTGGCAGGGAGTTGCCGAATACGGCAACGGCCGCACCGAAGCCCGTCAGCATCAACAGCCAGAGCAGCATCGAGCCTTCGTGATTACCCCAAACGCCCGAGACCTTGTAGATCATCGGCTTGGCCGAATGCGAATTCTGATAGACGTTGGCGACCGAGAAATCGGAAACGACATAGGCATGCGTCAGGGCAGCAAAGGCCAGCGAGGTCAGCGCGAACCCGACGATTGCCGTCGGCATCGCAACCCGCATCATGGCAGCATCACCGCGCCGGGCACCAAGGAGCGGCACAACCATCTGCACCAGCGCCAGCGCCAGCGTCAGGATCAGGGCGAAATGGCCAAGCTCTGTGATCATGCGGACCCTGCTCTATTGTCAGTTGGTTGCGCCCTGGCCGGAGCCGGGGTGGGTTGCGCCCTCGCCGAGTTTGACACCCTTCTCCTTGAGCGACTTGGCCACTTCCGGCGGCATGTAATTCTCATCGTGCTTGGCGAGCACGCTATCGGCCATGAATGTGCCCTTCGCGTCGAGGCGCCCCTCGGTCACAACGCCCTGGCCCTCGCGAAACAGGTCCGGCAGAATGCCATCATAGACGACCGGGACGACCTTAATCGTGTCGGTCACCTTGAAGCGTACCTGAGTGCCCTCTCCACGGACGATCGATCCTTCCGCAACCAGGCCACCGAGCCTGAATCGCTGCCCGTCCGCGACCTTGTCAGCGGCGAGGTCGCTCGGTGTGTAGAAGAACACGATCGAACTGCGCATTGCAAAAAGGACGAGCACGGCCGCGATCGCCAAAACGATCACGCCGCCGCCAATGAAGGTTGCACGAAGCTGTTTGCGGGTCATCGTTGCATCTTCTACCTGACTTGGGTCAAACCGAGGTTGCGCGCGAAGCTGTCGAGCAGTTCGCGCTCGCCGTCACCAGCACTGATCTGGCTGCGCGCCTTGGCAAGTGCGGCAACCGCCTTATCACGGCGGCCAAGCACAACGTAAGACCGAATGAGCTTTTGCCAATCCTCGCGCGTGCCACCGTCCTGATCCAGCCGCTCGGCCAGCCGGCCGACCATGCCCTCGATCATATGCTGGCGTTCGCTGGGGTCGCGGGGGACGCTGTCGGCAGCGGCTGTTGGAGCCTTTGGTCCAGCTTTTTCGGAAGGGGCCGGCTGCTTGTCGCCCGTTATACGGGCAAGGCGCTCGCGGACGAGATTGCGCAATGCTTCCGGAAAGCTATCGGCGTTGCCCGTCGCCAGGAGTTCTTCATATGCCTTACGCGCTTCGCCCGGCTTGCCGTCCTGTTCATGACCGACCGCAAGCCAGAACCGGGGCACGACCAGATCCGGCTCGCGCGCCAGCATCTTGGCATAGGCCTGCCGCACTTCGTCGCCGACAATACCATTACTGAGTGCGAGATGTGCCCGCGCGTAACCGGCGAGCCGTCTCTGGCTGTCGCCAAGCAGCTGTATCGCGCGCCAGTAGGCGCTGGCGGCATCGGCGAAGCGCTCCTGTTTAAGGTAAACGGGTGCCAGCACATCCCAGCCCTTGCCATCGCCCGGTTCTTTTCGGAGGCGGGCCTCGACCTTGGCGACCAGCTGATCGATACGCCCATCATGCGCCGTCGCCGTCAGGCGCGAGGCATAGGGGCGCCCCTCCAACACCGGCGAGCCCTTGGCGAGATAGAACGAGAATGAAACACCGACAATGACCACGGCGGCAATACCGGCTGTCAGGGTCGCCGACGAGGCGGCAGGGTTGGCTGCTTCCTGCGTCTGGTGTGCTACATCAAGGGCAAGAATCCGACGCGAAACTTCGGTACGCGCAGCGCCTGCCTGGTCTTCGCTGATCAGGCCGCGGGCAACATCGTTGTCGATTTCGGCAAGTTGGTCCTTGTAGACCTGCAGGTCCGCTCGATCGTCCGTCGCCATGGTGGCACCGTCGCCCCACAGCAGCGGCCGCAGCACCACAACCGTGACAGCGACGATCAACAGCGCGCATAACAGCCAGAAGAGCATAAGGCGTTCACTTTGCTTGATTTGCCAGTGCGCGCCAACATTGCCGCGACAGCCCGAACACGCCAGCCACAATGTAAGGCCGTGTTGTCGCGACGCAAGTATCCTCAGCGATATTGATTATGCCGCCCGCCAGGTTCCATCCGGATTGCGGCAGGCTGTCCCACGCATCACTTCCGGCCGGCCGCCGATGTAGACCGTATGCGTGTAATCACGGCAATCATAGCCGCTGCGCCGGTAGGGCCTGGAAGGTACGACTTCGCCATAGTGGCCGCTGCGCTCGCTGCGCCACACACGTGCCCGGCCGGAACCACCCCGCTCGAGCGCATCGTATTCGGCCTGCTGAGCCAGGCGGCGATCGTGATCATCGAGCGCACGCCCGATCTCGCTGCCGACAATTCCGCCTATGACAGCGCCGACGATGGTTGCCGCGACCCGGCCACCACCACGCCCGACCGTACTACCCAACAGCCCCCCGGCCAACGCGCCAATGCCTAGACCTGTATCGGCACGCGTCGGCCCGTCGCGGCTGCACCCGGCGACGGCAACAGAGGCGGCAACCACGAAGACGGCTAAACGAGCAGTGTTCATTGATCAACTCCGGCGGTATGTTACACGCCGGCCAGCACGCGATTTCATGCCGGCTACGGCGGAAATTCAATGAGTTGCCGACCCAACGCTCCGATTCTGGCGGAACTTGGACACACAGGGGGAGACATTTTGGTTACTCGGTACTTGGCAAGGTCAATATGGCGCGAAGGCCACCTAGTTCGGAGCGGTCCAGCGCCAGGGTGCCGCCATATGAGGTGACCAGATCATTGACGATCGACAGGCCGAGCCCGCTACCGGGCTTGGTTTCATCCAAGCGCTGGCCGCGCTTGATCATCTCTGCGCGCTGCTCGCCCGGCACGCCCGGCCCATCGTCCTCGATCGTCAGCTCGATCCGACTCGAGGTCTGGCGCCCCTCTAACTCAAGCGGTCGTGCGGTAAGCACAACTTTCTGGCGACACCATTTGGCAGCGTTGTCAAGCAGATTGCCGAGCAGTTCTTCAAGATCCTGGCGCTCGCCACGGAAGCGCAGGTTCTCGTCGCAGTCGATCTCGATTGCGAGGTTCTTCTCGATGTGAATGCGCTCGAGTGCCCGCTTGAGGCCGTCGGCCACCGGCCGAACCGGCGTCATGCGGCCGATCGTGTTGGCGCGGGCCGCCATCCGGGCCCGGTCGAGATAGTGCGTCACCTGATCGCGCATGATCGCGGTTTGCTCGGCAACCTTGGTTGCAAGCGGAGAGGTGATCGTACCGGCCTCATTGGTGAGCACGGCGAGCGGCGTTTTCAGCGCATGTGCCAGGTTGCCGACCTGCGTGCGGGCACGCTCGATGATGTCCTGATTGGAATCGATCAGCGCATTGAGCTCGACCTGTAGTGGCTCGATCTCGACTGGAAATTCCCCGTCCAGCCGCTCTGCTTCGCCAGAACGAATATCCGACAAGCCCTTTTCGATCACCGAAAGTGGCCGAAGTGCGTATTTGACCTGCAGCAAAGTGGCGGCCAACAGCGCCAGACCGGTCAGCGCCAGGGCCAGCACCAGAACGGTGGCAAAGTCATTGATGGTCGATCTCGGCCAGTCGAGCGGCCCGGCAACCGCAAAAGCATATTGCGGCGCGTCGGCGCCCTCTCCGATCGCGCCGACGAATTCAACGACGCGCAGAGACTGGCCATCAGCACGCTCAATGTCGAGCCAGCGGGCATCACCCACCACGCTACCGATCTTCTCATCATGCAATGATGGCAGGCGGTTTTTCGCCAGCGATTGTGAAAGTAGCGTTTGGCCGGTGTGGCCTGCGACCGGCTTGATCTGCCAATACCAACCGGAATCCTCCACACCGAACAACGGTTCACCGACACCGCGCGGCTGGTTGGGTTCCCGGCCTGACCCGAAAGCTTCCTGCTGGATCACCCAGGCATGCAATCTGAGACGCTGGTCGAACTCGCCCATGATCAGGCCGGCGATCAGGCTGTAAATCACCACCCCAACAATCGGCAAGGCGATAAACGTCCACACGCCCGCCGTCGCGAACAACCGGAACGCGAGGGAATTAACCTTCATCCTCGTCGCTCAAAGAATAGCCAAGCCCACGCACCGTCTTGATCAAATGGGCCGGGATCTTCTTGCGCAGGCGGCCGATGAACACCTCGATCGTATTCGAGTCGCGGTCGAAGTCCTGATCGTAGAGATGCTCGACCAATTCGGTGCGCGATACGACGCGGCCTGTGTGGTGCATCAAATAGGCAAGCAGACGGTATTCGTGGGAGGTGAGCTTGACGACCTGACCATCATTCGTCACCCGGCCCGACTTGGTGTCGAGTCTCACCGGTCCGCATTCGATTTCGCTTTTCGCGTGACCCGCAGCGCGCCGCACCTGCGCCCTGATCCGGGCGAGCAATTCCTCCATGTGAAATGGCTTGGCGAGATAATCATCAGCGCCGGCATCCATACCGGCGACCTTGTCGCTCCAGCGATCGCGGGCGGTCAGGATGATGACCGGCATGTTGCGGTCAGCGCGTCGCCACTGCTCGAGCACGGAAATGCCGTCCATCTGCGGCAATCCGATATCGAGCACGACGATGTCGTAAGGTTCAGTATCGCCCAGGAAATGGCCTTCCTCGCCATCGCTTGCCTGATCGACAGCGAAACCCGCATCGGCGAGCGCCGTCACAAGCTGACGATTGAGGTCCGGATCATCCTCTACGACCAGGGCGCGCACTTACTCGCTCCATTCATGCTGGGACATTCACGAAGTCCCGGGCAGGCTATGCGGCGTACTCACAACCTTGCTTACCTGCACACAGGATCGGCCAACTCGCCCCGAAAATCAAACGAATGACCCAGCATGGTCAACCACGTTTGCCGGGCCTGCGACCTGCCTGTGAATATCGTGGAACGATTTCTTCAGATTGCGACACGAATTTGGCGCCGCCCGATCGATTGCGAAGCGCGCGTGCGCCCGTAGATCGTCAGCAACGTGCCAACCAGGCCACCAATCGCCTGAATGACTGCGATCGCCTGTTCGCCAATCAGCCGAATGACCTCCGGCGATAGATCAATCCCGACAATCGGCCCGATCACCGGCAGGACCGTCGACAGGGCGGTGATCATAGCGCCCCAGATGGTCATCGAATGCCCCCACCACTTCGATTGGGGCTCACGTGGCACCTCGACAGTCATTGCTTGCTCCTTTGCATGTTGAATGGCAGCGTTGCCGGCCTGGCATCGCCACACGCTTCAGTTGAAGGGCTTTCGGGTTGGATCAAACGACGGCGACGCGCGCCGCACCTCGTCCCCAGGACGCACTGAGTTGGTAGACCCGGCACGAGACGGTAGGTTGAGGGCTGCCGAAATCTGCCGTTTGCTCGACCGCCATATAGCTGGCGGCAGGCTGGCTCGTGCTCAAGATGCGCACCACCGATGCGCCATCCAGGATGTCGACCTCGTAGGCCTCGCCCTCTTCGCCGAGTGCGACCTCGGCCTGGTCCCAGTTGTCTCCGCCCGTGCGCGTCCGACGGACCCAGGAAATCTCAAGATCGTCTCCCAACCGTCGTCCCTTGACGTGAACCGGCGCAAAGGGCCGCCGCCCAATGCCGGCGAACGAGTGGGTCGCCTGCGCGTACGAGCCATGTCCGATGTCGCGCGCTGCCGGACCGTAACGCCAGTTGAACGGCCGTTCGGTATCACCGGAATCAAGGGGCACCCGGACCAGGCTGCGATCGATGAGTACCACCGTGCCATTTGGCGCAGCCAGCTGATCGCCAATCGCATGCCAAATGTCGGTGCCAAGCTGGCCGCGCAGCAGGCCCGAAAGTTCGTATGTGCCGACCCCGATCAGATTGGCCGTCTCGAACTGCAGAACCTCCCAGCTGCCATCGTCGCGTAATACCGCCATTGCATTACCGCCTTCGAGCAGCGCCAGCCGGCTGATCGATGTCAGCATGCCGCTCGCCAATTCGACCCGCACGCGGCTCGCATAGTCCAGGCGTCCAACGGCGCCAGCGGGCAGCGGATCGAGCAATCGGCCAATCGTCGCCGAGGCCTCGGCACCCGAGACGTACGTGTAGCCGTCATCGCCGGGCGAACGGTAGAGCGCCAGCGGCCCCGGCCACGGCGCCTGATGCAGCGCCACGAAGCCATCGGTTTCCGCGCCCTCTTCGAGCAGCAGCGGCAGATCGAGAAACATCGCATCTGCCGTACCTATGACCGGCTGCGCTGGCAGATTGATCGAGCGCTGCGGCGCTGCGTGCTGCTCATAGATCGACGGCGCAACGCTCAGCGCCTCGATCGACCGGGCACCGTGATCGGATATTTCGACGACGCGATGCAGCAGCCGGCGCCCCTCCTCGATCGTCTCGACAAGATCACCGGGCTCGATCGCCAACGCACTCGGCGGCAATCCAAACGTCGCACGGCGCCGCGATGCCCAGGCCTCATGCAGCCATGTCTCCGCGATGGCATGCGCCTGATCAGGCTCCAGCATCATCGCCAGGCTCGCCGACGCGACCCGCTCGCTGTATCCTGCCAGCCGCCGCGATTCAGCGACGTTTGCCCGATAATCACCGCTGGCATTCATGTGCGTGATCTTGGCAGCCGCCGGCAGTTCCGTCTCCTGCCCGCGCGTGACGGTCAGCAGTGCCGCCTCCGGCCGTTCGGCGACCAACGCATCGAGATCGAACGTGCCAACCACGTCACTGCGACCACGATGGCGCAGAACGACCTGATCGCCGCTTTCGATACTGTCAATAAAGAACGCCATTTCGATCGGCTGAAGCGCCTCTCTGAGGGACATCACGCGGTCGACGATGTAGCCCGGCAAAATGCCTTCGACAGCATCGAGATCGACATCACCAAAGCCGAAGTCTGCAAACAACTGCCCAAGTGCTTCGCCGAGCGGCATACTCGCGATGCGCCCGTTGATCCAATGGCCATAGCTCCAGTTGGGCGCATCGCCCCAGGTTTCTGCGTCACCCGGAAACGCCGGATAGCCTCTGGCATCCCAGGCATAGACGTGGATCCGGGCCGGATCGACCATCGGTCCGCCGTAGACTGTCGAGACCGGATTGAGACCAGACACGTAACCCGTATGATCGGGATCGAAGCCTTCGATCAGCGCCTGCAGATAGACTCGCTGCATGAGGTCGTCACGACGCAACTCGGCAAAAAACGGCAGGAAGCTTTCCGAGCTCTTCGGGTCATAGAAGACATTCGGCTGGTTAGCGCCCTTGTCGATCGCCGGACAGCCGCTTTCCATCAGCCAGACCGGCTTCGATTGTGGCTGCCAAGCGGTCGGGCTCGCCTGCTCGATGCCGCCCGGACGATCGTAGTGCGCATTCGACCACCACGACGCGAGATCCTTGTAGCGAAACACCCACGGCTTGCCCGCCGCATCCGTAATCAACGTGCGCTGCTGGCTTTGACGATGAGCGTCACTGGCATAGTACCAATCGTAACCCTCGCCGCCGGCGATGTTGGATTTCAGGTAGTCCAGATCATAGATCGAGCGCGCCCTTGCAGCATCGAGATGGTTGCGGCCCTCGCGCCAGTCCGAGAGCGGCCAATAGAGATCAATCCCAACGGCATCGATGTCGGGCGACGCCCACAGCGAATCCAGATGAAACAAGACATCACCACTCCCATCGGCCGGCTGGTGTCCGAAGTACTCCGACCAGTCGGCGGCATAGGTGACCTTGGTGCCTGCACCGAGCACGCTCTTGACGTCGGCTGCCAACTGCGCAAGCGCTTGCACGAAAGGATAGCTCGCCGCCCCGTCGCGCACCCAAGTGAGCCCGCGCATCTCCGTGCCGATCACGAAGGCATCGACACCGCCTGCTGCAGCGGCAAGATGGGCGTAGTGCAATACGAAGCGCCGGAAGCTCCACTCGTTTGGCCCCTGATAGGCGACCGAACTGCCGACAACTGAAAAATCACCAACCGCCGCTGTGCCGATAAATGCTGCGACCTGAGCCGCCGCCACTGCGGTCTTGTCAGGGCTACCCGCGACACCTGGCGCCGGGTCGACCGTGATCCGCCCGCGCCACGGGTAAACGGGCTGCGAACCTGATCCCGTGTATGGGTCGTCAAGCTGGTTGCCGTCCGCAATGTCCATCAGCACAAACGGCGTCAGGATCACGCCGATGCCGCGCGCCTTGAGATCGCCGATCGCCTCGATCACGGTCTGGTCCGACGGCGTACCGCCGTAGGCCGGCCGGCCATTGTTCTGAGAAACCACATAGGCATTCGCACGATCGACGCCGGCGACCTGCCAGACGAGCGGCCGCGTCTCCTTCTGCACGCGCTCGACACCGGGTTTGATCTCGCACTGCCCGGCTCTCAGATCCGTCCCGAACCAGCTGGTCACCAGCGACACCGACTGCACGTTGGGCAGCGACCGCTGCATCTGGTCCATAGCCGCCAGCCAGTCGGTCTCTGCCTCGCGGGTGTGAACGTTTTCGGCGACCTGTTCGCCCAGAAACTCGGTGCGCTGCACCGGCGTCGTCGCATAGACGAATTCGCCGGAACCCGGGATCACGACCGTTCCCTTGATCCGCTCGTGCAGATCATCGACGGCGCGAAACACCTCGAACGACAACTGCGGCAACCGGTTGCCGAACGGCTCCAACGGCATGTGCTCGAACACAACGTAGGCCGTGCCGCGATAGGCCGGCGGCGCACCGTCCGTCTGGCGCGCAGCAATCAGCGAATCGGCTTCCTGCGTTTCGGAGCCGAAGTAAACCCGATACGTAACGTCTGAAAGATCCCATTCCTGGCCATCGGCCCACACTCGGCCAATCCCAGTGATCTCACCTTCCCCGAGTGCCACGGCGAAGTTGGCGAAATACTTATACGTGACCGTCTTAGTGCCACCACCACCGCCAAGCGAGCCCTTGGACTGGCCGCCGGCCTCTTCCGTGACCTTCTCTTCCTCGAAGTCCGTCGCCCAGATCAACTGGCCGCCAACGCGCGCTCGACCGTAGATGCGTGGGATCGGCGCGCCTTCGCTCGAGGCCATGACGCGCAAGTCTTCAAGGCGCGGTCCTTCGAACGTCCGGCTTTGGCCGGCCCCGCCGAACAACGCCTCGTCGACGAACGATCCCGCCAGCGCACCGACCTGCGCTCCGATCGTCGCCCCGGTGATTGTGGTGCCGAGCACACTGAAACCCGCCGGCAGCAAACTCGAGCCGATCGCAGAGCCGATCGCGGAAAGGGCCAACGTCGCCATCAGTCACTTACTCCGGGAAATTGAAAGACGGCCGCAATCCGCCGGCGCCACCAGTTCTGCAGCGCCACTTCGCTGGCCCTCATTCCCTCTTGCGCGTGCACGAACGTCGTCGCGCTTGCCAGAATGCCGACATGCTTGGCCGGCGCGCCTGCGCGCAGGCGGAACACCAGCACGTCACCCGGCTGCATCGCCTCGGTTTCAACGCGCTGCAAATGACTCTCCGCTGCGGCAAGCAGCTCCTCGCGCCCCGCTGCTTCCGCCCAATCGCGGGTGTAAGCCGGCGGTTTCTGCGCATCACAGCCATAGAGATCGCGAAAGACACCGCGCAGCAGACCGAGGCAGTCGGCTCCGACGCCGCGAACCGAGGCCTGATGATGATAGGGCGTACCAAGCCAGCCGCGCGCGACCGCGACAATCCTTTCGCGCGATGCAACCTCGACCGGCGCCACCTGCCACTGTTCCGGCCTGATCATGACTTCGATCGTCGCGCAATCCGGGTCACGAAATCGTTGCCCGGCAGATGCGGAAAGCCGCGGAAGTTGGCCGTGTTTGCAAACCGGTCGCGGCAGGTCTCGAAATGCTTGTCGCAGCCGGCCGTCAGTTCGAGCGTATCGCCAACTGCAAGCGCGACTGCCGGCTCGGCCCAAAATGTAATCCACGTCCCATCATCGCGCTCGGCATGTCGACGAATCTCAGAGGTGAATGGCAGCACAGCCCCGCTCAGCACCCTGGCAAGGCCGCGCGTAAACCAGCCCTCTTCGAAGGTGCCGGCAAAGCTAACCCGCACCTCGCTCAGTGCGCCGACGTCGGCAACCATCGCCGTCGTCCGGTAAACCGCGAGCGACACATCGATGCCGCACTTCGCACTGCCGAGATCCGTATCGCAGGCAAACTGATAGAGCCGCCCCTTGGGCTGCTGCAGATAGTGGCTGATGCCGCGGATCTCAGCTGCAAATGCCTTGCCGGCCCGCCTGACCTCGCCGATGCTGCCGGCGCGCATCAGGACTCGCTGTTCGGGCGCCTGCCAGTTGACCCGGTAGATCTCGATACGGGCATCATCGTAAAGACCGTTACCAAGATCCTGCTCGGACAACCGCTCGGATGTGATCGCACCTGCAACATCGAGGTTATCGACGCTTAGTCCAACCCGCTCACTGACCTCGCCGGCCTCGAAGCCCGCTTCCGCTTCGAAGTCGACACCTTCGAACGACAGCGTGCGGTCATGGTCTGTGAAACCCTGCACGACACCGTCGCGCCGCGTCAGTTTCCAGCACCAGCACAGCGTCGTCGCACCGCTTGCCAGATGCGCCTCAAGATCGGGACCAAGCGTCTTCACAGTCGCACCTCGACGATCGGGATCGACGGTATCGCACCGTGCTTGAAACCCGTCACGTTGACCTCCAGCCGGTCCGTATCGAATCGCGCCGGCACATCGAATTCGTAACCTGCCGTGATCGGGGCACTGCTCCCCGGAACGTTTCCAGCAGTGAAACTGACGATCCCAGTCTTTGCATCGACCGTGAACGCCAGTCCCTCCACCTGCGCCACGCCATCGACCGCGACCACAACACTGCCTACAACGGGCAATTTCACCGCCCGCTGCCACGGCGCCATTGTTGCCCCATACGTCTTGATCAGCTGAAAGTCGGTAGTGACCCCATCACCTGTTCCGATCACCTGATCACCGGCATCGGGCACGCCGAGCGGCGCACACGATTTCCAGTCGGCCGGATCGCGCCAGCGAAAGCCATAGAGCTGGCCGCGCCGTTCTTCGAAGAACGCGATCACCTCGTGCAATTCATCGAGTGTCTTGATGCCGTAGCCCGCATCGTAGCGCCGCCGAGAGTCCGCCCATCTCGTGTTGCGCTCCTCGTGGCCCGAGCCGAGCACGACAATGTCGGTGCGCCGTTCCGGGCCGCCTGCCGAGGCCAGCGAAATCGCTGTTGGAAACCGCACGTCGTGGAAGTTCATGGCAAGCACCCAGCAATACGTGTGTCAGGGGCTTTGCCCCTGACAACTCCACCAAAGGGCCTATGCCCTTTGGAGACCCGATACGGTTCAGAGATTGCGTTGGCCGCGCGCAACCGTACGCGACAGCATGGCGGCCACCTGACCTTGCGAGCGCCTGAAGCTTTCGACGTCCGGGGTCGCGATGTTCATGTTGATCGTCGTCGCCCCGCTACCGGCAGAACGCACGCCAAGCCTTCCGTCAGCCCCACGCGCCAACGGCAAAATCGCCTCTGCCCCGCGCTCTCCCATCAGCCCCAGCCGGCCGCCGCGCATTGGGAAATACGTCGGCGCCGCCACGACACCACCTTGTGCAAACGGAACCGGCGCGCCCCTGCCCAGCACCCCGCCTTTGGCAAACGGCGAAAGCCCCGCGAACAGCTTCGAGAAGATCGAACCAAACCCCTGCTCCAGCGGCTTCAATGCCGACTGCAGCGCCAGCTTCGACAATTGCAAAGCGAGGCCCTTGAGCACGTCGCCGAAGCCCTTGCCGCTGAACGCTGCATCCTGGAACGCCCGGCTCATGGTGCGCGCAAACTGCTCACCCAGCGCCTGCATGCGCCCGAGATCGCGTTCCGCCGCACCGAAATCGAACCGCACAGGCACACTCAATTCGTCATGACGATCAACCATGATCGATCTCTCCATCCGGAAACCGCCTCATCAATTCAGACAACCCGGGCCGCGACAGCGGCTCAACAGATGCCCCCACAAAGTGCCTCGCCGCCGCCGCCAGCTCGCGTGGCGTCATTGCCCAGAACGCCAGCGGTGCAAGGCCGAGTTCACCGAGCCCCAACGCCATTACGTCGTCCCAGGGAAAGGGGCAGGCAGCTCCCCCTCCCGGGGAGCATGCGAATTCTCATCGGCAGTTCCGACCGGTGCCTCGCCGAACGTCGCCTCCAGCAGTTCGACAACGATCGCAACGAACCCTGCCGCCCCGCCGGCACATCGCATCCGCGCCACTTCCTCGTCACCAACGTCATGGCCGGCACCCCTCAATCCTGCACCGATAATGCGAATGGCATCATTGGCCGACAGCCGCCCGCTCTCGAACCGACCGGCAAGCGCCATCAAGTCGCTCGCCCCGAAACTGCTCTCCAGTTCCGCCAGCGCACCAAGCGAAAGACATAGCCGATAGCGCTCACCGTTGAGGATCGCGGATATCTCACCGCGGTACTTGTTATGCATCGTCGCCTCCACCCGCTCCGCTTACGCCGCGACAAACGCGATCGCGCCCGCCGACTCGACCGTCATCTCGAATGTCACTTCCCCGTCATGGCGGCCCGCAAACTCGAGCGAGGTAATCTCGAAGGCACCGGTAAGCGTGCCGAAATCGGGCACGATGATCTGCCAGTCTCGCACCGTGCCGTTGAAGAACGCCGCCCGCACCAGTTCATCGGAAGCCGCATCCTTGAACACGCCCGCACCCGACAATCGCGCCGTCTTGATACCGGCGCCAACCAGCAACTCACGCCATTGGCCGGCTGACTCTTGATGAGTGATATCGACCGTCTCCGCATTGAACGCGATCGACCGTGATCTGAGCCCTGCAACCGTCACGAAGTTGCCAAGCCCGTCACTGTCGATCTTGAGGAGTAGGTCCTTACCCTTTTGCGCTGCCATCGCAGTCTCCATCTAGTGTTTTGAGTCCGTCAGCTAGAGCGTCGAGCGATACACCTGCCACTCCGTCATCCCCGCGTAGGCGGGGACCCAAGTGCACCTCAGAAAACTATGTGCGAGCGGGTATTCGCTTGGGTTCCCGCCTGCGCGGGAATGACGCTGAGATTGGGGGACTGGCTGGGAACCCACCGTCAGGCTAGCCGCGCACTCGCGCGCCGGTCCCGATTACGTCCTCTCTGATTTCTCGATCAGACGGTCGGCTCGCTCACCGCCCGAAATCGAATAAGCCCCTGCAGACGCTCGCCATCGCCCATTTTGCGAATTTCCGAAAACTCGTGCCGGAGGTTGACCAGGTGATGCCCGTCCATCGTCAGCGATACATCGTGCAGGACGGCGCGCACCACCTCGATCGCAATTGCGACTTGCTTGCGGCCGGTCGCATTCGCCCACACATGTAACGTCAGCGAATGCTCATGCGCCTCATCACTGCCCGCCGACCAGTCCCGCACCACGCTCTGCGCGAACGTGACATAGGGCTTCGCTGCATTACGCGGCACGTGATCGTAAACCCGCGCGCCACCCAGTGCGGCAATCACATTGGCATCGGCGACCAGCGCATCATAGGCAGCCTTCTGCAATGCCCAGCCAGGCTCCGTCATCGCGACCTCCGAACCATCCGCCTCACCATCACTCGGTAGTCTCTTCGCAAGAGCAGATCAGCCATTCGCCACGCTCGCCCTGGTTGGCGACGAAGCGAATATCGAAGATCCGCCCGCTGTGCAGAATGCGCATCTTCGTCGTCACGCCGTCGCGGTAGCGCAGGCGCACATCGTGCGTCACGCGCCCGCCGAGCTGATCGCTTTCGAACACCTCGCGCCCGCTTTTCGGGCGGATCTCGGCCCACACGGAAGCAACCGCTTGCCACGAAATCACAGCCGTGCCGCCTTCGTCGGCGGTACGCACCGGCTTCTCGATGGTCACGCGATGGCGCATTGCGCCAATCCGCGAAGCTGTATTGCGCCCGGTCATAACCGCTGCACCCTAAAGGGCCTGAGCAACTCCGAAACGGTGTCAGGCACGCGCGTTGCCATCGAGCCGATGTTGACCGGCTCGCGCACTTCGTACCAATGCGCGACCAGCAACTTGAGCGCCTGTCGGATCGGCTCAGGCACATCGACCGCCGCTGCGCCGTAGCCGGCCGTGAAGTCGATCTCGATGCCGCCTATCGCCAATGCCGGCGTCGGCCATCTGCCTGACTTCGAGGCAACCCGCGCCGTCGCGCCGAACCGGTCGACGACGTAGTCACCGGCATCGATCACAGCACCAATACCGGCATCATCGCGAACCACGACCTGATCAACCGTCTGCACCGGCCGCGTCATTAATTCGACGATGCCACCCGTTGGCCAGCAATCGGCTTGCCAGCGCCACTGCTGCGTAATCAGCGCCAGGCCGAGAGCCGCTTCGATCTGCTGTCTGGATGTCGTGATCAGACTGCCAAGCAGCGCATCTTCTTCCGTGTGGTCGAGCCGCAAATGCAGCTTGACCTCGTCAAGCGCCAGCGGTTCCGCCGCCGGCCCTTGCAACAGCGTCAGTCTCATCAGGTCACCCAGATTATGCCGTTGAAATCAAAAAGGGCGGAAGTGCGCCGGCTCAGGGTCGCGCACATCCCGCCCGGACCTGCCGGAGACCGGCAGGCCGACACCGCGCGCCGGGAGGAAGGCGCACGGTGTTACACGCGTGGAAGCTAATATTTCGAGCCTGTCGGTCAGTCTCCATCTCGCCACCTCAACTCCGTCATCCCCGCGCAGGCGGGGACCCAAGTGACTCTCAGTGAACTCTGCGCAAGCTGTAACTCACTTGGGTTCCCGCCTGCGCGGGGAATGACGCTGAGTTTGGGGGCCGGATGGAACTAATCTGTCGGCTTCAGAACGCTACAGGCCAAACTTCAGGAACTTGATCGCATCGAAGTCCTGGACCCCGCCGCCGACGCGTTTGGTCGTGTAGAACAGCACGTAGGGCTTTGCGGAATACGGATCGCGCAACACCCGGATTCCGACCCGGTCGACGATCAGGTAGCCGCGGCGGAAGTCCCCGAACGCGATCGCATGCGCGTCCGTCGCGATATCGGGCATGTCCTCGCTCTCGGCGATGGCAAAACCCATCAGCGTCGGTGCCTCGCCCGGTGCATGCGCCGGCTGCCACAGGTAATTGCCGTTACCGTCCTTGAGCTTTCGCACCGTCGATTGTGTCGCCCGGTTCATGACGAAATGCGCGTTCGCCCGATAGCCCGACCGCGCCGCATAGACGAGATCGATCAGCACATCGGCCGGATCGGTCGCCGGGAAATTGCCGGCAACACCTGTCGCAACGGTGCCGATATTCCCCCAGGTCCACGAGCCATTGTCGACGGTCGGGTAGTTCAGAAAGCCGGTCGGCTTGTTGACACCGTCGCCGATGACGAAGGCTGAGCCTTCCTGTTCGGCAAATGCGGTGCGCACCTCTTCGGCGATCCATTGGTCGATATCGACCGCACTATCATCGAGCAGCGACTGCGTGGCCGACGGCATCGCATAAAGCTCCATGGTCGGGAACGACAATTCGGCAAGCGTCGGCGAAGCCGTCTCGGCTCGCACTGCGGTTTCGCCGACCCAGCCGGTCGCAGCCCCGCTTACCGCGTAGGGCTTCTTCAGCACCGTGCCTGAGACCTGCCGGATGCCGGCAATCGCGCGGATCGGCGACATGTCGCGCAACGCCGCGTTGATCGTCGTCTCGGTCTCGTCCGGCACCAGATAGCCGCCGTCCGGATCGGACCCAACCGACAGCGCCTTGCCTTCGAGTTCGCGCAGCGACGCCGCCTCGCCTGAGCGCACGTACCCATGAAAGGCAGATTTGTGCTGCAGGGCGATGCCACCGTGTGCCGCCACACGTCCGCCCAGCTCCGGCCGGCCCGCACGATGAGTAAGTTCATCGACGATCCGCTTTTGCTCATCGATTGCCCGATCAATGCGCCCCAGCTTGTCGACCGTCACGATGTCCGACGACATGCGCCGTTCGATCTGGCCGAGCCGTTCGTCATTGGTCTCCTTGAACGCCTCGAAGGCGCGCATGAACTCATCGAAAGCTGCCGAAATGTCGCCATCGACCGCCTTCGTCTCGATATCTGTTTCCTTAAACATTCCACATTCCTTGTCCTGAATTTAACCCGGTCAGAGAGCGCTATCGCTCGCTGCACTCACGCATGAGCCGGGCTGCCTCAGCGATCTGCTCGGCCAGCACCTTGCTCAGGCCGGAGCCTGATCCCGCATCCCGCAGAGGATCGAGGCCCTTGAGGCCGTCGCGTATCACCGCGCGCGCCTCGGAGCGCGTGAACCCAGCGTCCTGCGTGAGCCAGCGCTCGAATTCCCGTTCGGTCGGCAACGCGCGATTGCCATCCACCGACTTGACGCGCGAGACTCGCGCATCGGGCAGCATCGGAAACGTCACCACCGAAATCTCCCAAAGGTCGACTTCCCGCAATCGGCGTATGCCGGTCTGCTTGTTGCGCAGCCCCCGTTCGGCACGAAACCCGATCGACAAACCGTCGAGCGCACCGGCCCGCATCAGCGAGAGCACCTCGCGTCCCTTCGCGACCTCCGTCATGATCTTGCCGCGCACGAACAACCCGCGTGCATCCTCGTATATGCGCTGCCACACACCGATCGGTTGCGCTGGATCATGCTGAAACAGCATACGTATGCCGCCCGTGCCCCGCCGCCGGATGCTCTTGCGAAACGCACCCGGCATGATCACATCGCGACCGAGGTCCTGGCGATTGAACAGGCTCGCATAGCCCTCGAACACGCCCGCGACATCGACCGTCTTGAGATCAAGCGCACAGAACTTGACCTCCTGCGCGCGCCCGACCGGCGTCTCGCTCGCTGAATGCATCGACATGTCCTCAATCATTGGTCCAGGAACGTGTTCCTGGTCAGGGGAGTTTGAGGGACGAGACGCGCCCCTCATGGATCGCCGCTTGGCGGCGATATGACAGGGGCTTTGTTCCTGACTACCCCACCAAAGGGCGTATGCCCTTTGGCAACCCTTATGCTTCAGCCGGCCCATAGCCGACCGCGGCACGCTTTTCATCGTCACTCAAGAACGATGCCTGCTCGAGCCGCCGCCACAGCGCCTCACGCTCGGGTTGCAGCGCCTCGATCGCATCGAGGTCTGCTTTGAGCTGCACGGGCTCGTCCCATGCATGGCCGAGCCACGCCGTCAGCGCTCGCGCCGTGCGATCCGCAAGCGGCAGCACCGTCTGGCGCCAGAACGAGCGGTTCGCTTCCTGGTAGTTGGCATAGGTATTGTCACCCGGGATGCCGAGCAGCATCGGCGGCACTCCCATCGCGAGTGCGATCTCGCGTGCCGCTGCATTCTTCGCCTCGATGAAATCCATGTCACGTGGCGACAAGCTCATCGCCTTCCAGTCGAGCCCTCCTTCGAGCAACATCGGCCGTCCGGCGTTACGCGCGCCCTGAAAACTGTCCTCCAACTCGCCCTTGAGCCTGTCGAACTGCTCAGGCGAAAGATGCCCTCCAGCATTGTAAACGAGCGCGCCTGAAGGCCGCGCCGCATTATCGAGCAACGCCTTGTTCCAAAGCGAGGCCGTGTTGTGAATATCGATCGCGTTCGCCGCCGCCTCGACCGGACTCAGGCCGTAGTGATCGTCGGTCGGGTGAAACAGCTTGATGTGCAGCATGCGCGCAACGCCTGGTACAACATCGCCATCAATCACCGTGCGGCGGCCATCGATAGTATGTTCATATCCCGCCGGCCAGCCGTCACGCCCGGCGACGATGCTCACCCGGTCGGGCCTCAGAAGATGCAGCTCGCGCACCTCGCCGGCGGCCGCAACGGCATTGACATAGACATTGCCCGACAGCAGCAGCGTGCCATACCAGCGCTCGAACAAGTCGGATGACACCACCCCCGGCGATGGCCGCCTGATGAGATCGCCGAGCGGATGATCCTCGACCGATTCGAGCCCCCTGCACGTGTTGAGTTTCACCGACGCCGCCGCTTCGGCAATCATACGGATGCACCGATAGGCGACCGCGTTACGCATCATGCCTTCGCGGGCATACGCTGAATAGTTGCGCGAACTCCATGCCGGCCACGCCAGTCCGTCGATCGCGAACAGCGGCTGGCTCAAAGCCTTCTGTTCACCGGGCACGGCCGATCGCCCCGACAGCAGCCTGCCGAAGTGCTCAAACAACGATGTCATAAGGTTCTCCGGTTGACCGGTCTCAAATCAATCGTAGGCGCGGTGCGCCCGGTTCATCCATCATCAGGCTAGTCACCGCCCAGACCAGTGCATCGACCCGGTCAGGGCTCCTGCCCGCCGCCCGGCCGTCAGCTCCGAAACTCAGCATCTCGGTTTCAAGCTCAGCGAACCTGCCGACATGCGCCACCCGACCCTCGGCATAGAGCGCTGCAACCGGCTCCGCCCTGATCCACTTGCCGCGCGATGCCCTGACCTTGGTGATCGCCGCATTACGCTCGATCTGCCTGATCACCGCCTCGACCAGATCACCGCCCTGATTGACTTCGGCGACGATACGATCCGCCTGCCAGCGCCCGTAAACCTCGAGTACGGCACGCGCCCATTCGTTGGGCGCCAGCCCTTGCACACTTGCGTCTTCAAACACGTAGGCCCGACCATCGCCACCGAGCCCTGCTGCGATGATACCGCAGGCATCAGCCGCCTCACCGGTTGTAACCGGCGGGTCGACACCGACCACGATCCGCTTCAAAGCGGGCAACTGCGCAACCCTTGCCTCATCGATCCAGGTCACTTGCCACAGGGCCCCTTTCAGTTCGTCGATCAACTCGCCTCCAAGTTCCTGGCGGCCGAGCTCGGTACCGGCATAGCGTCGCTCCATTTCAGCCAGGAACGAGCCCGCCAGGTTGGCTGCATTAACATGTGTCGCAGCGCGCGACAGACGCACCGTTTCATCGCCCATCAGTTCCTTCAGCACCGCATTCGCCCGTGGCGTCGTCGTCACCACCGCGCGCGGCATGTCGCCCAACCGCAAGCCGAACTGCAGCATGTCCCACACCTCCCGCGTGCGCCGCCACTTGGCCAGTTCATCACACCACGCAGCCCCGAACTGCGGGCCACGCAGTGCGTCCGGATCTTCCGCCGAAAACAATTGCGCAATCGCCCCGTTCGGCCAGACCAGCTCGCCGCGCGACGCATAAAACGCCGGCCGCTCACCCGCCGGATGAATGGCCAGCAGTCCCGACACGCCCTCCACCATCACCGAGCGCGCATCGTGATGCGTTTCACCAACCAGCGCGATGCGCCCGACCGGCTCCCTCGCAAACGGCTCGATACCGAGCGCCTGCCCGCGCACCCATTCAGCCCCCGCCCGCGTCTTGCCGGCACCGCGGCCACCGAGGATCAGCCAGGTCCGCCAGTCACAGTCGGCCGGCGGCAACTGGTCGTCGCGCCCCCAAACCTCCCAGTCGAACAGCAAGTGTTCGAGGTCGTGGACACCCGCCGCAGCGAGCCGCTTGGCAACCTCGGCTGCCGGTTCATTGCTTTGTCTCGCGAAGTCGAACAAGGCGCTCCGCAAGCTCGCGGCGGATGGCCTCCGCTTCGGCGCGGCGTTCCGAGCCGCTGCCGCCGTGCTCCTGTTCGCCATCGCTACCGCCTTGCCGTTCGAGACCGAATACCTTCTCGAAGTTCCGAATGAGCGTGCCTAGCGCCCGTGTTTCGCGCTCGCTGTCGGCAGGCGTCCGTTTGCCGGGCCGTGCCCCGCCTCGTGCCATGTCTTCCTCCATCTGCTCGAGCTTGAGCTTGATCAGGCGATAGAAGCGCACCACCAGCTCGCGCTTGTCGACGCCAGCATCTGCCGGAGTGGGCACCAACGTGGGTTCCGAGGCGACTGCTCGGGCCTGTCGACGCCGCCAGCCGCACCGCTTCGCGCGCCGCGAGATCGTCGATGCCGCCACGCCGAAGCGCTGCGATAGCGACCCGAGAGTCTCATCGCCATCGCGATAGGCCGTTTCCACGAGACGCCAGTCGTCATCGCTCAACGTGGCCATCGCGCTCATCGATGTCAGGATTTGGAATTGCGACATCGGGGCGAACCTTGCCGCCCGCTTCCGGCGGCCCCGACCCAATTGTCGCGTTATACAGGAACAATACTTCAACACCGTCACGATGTCAATATAAAATACTTATGTATTCCAAGTTTTAGCTCTGAATTCAAAGATTTTACTATGACAATAACTTGCGCCACAACAATATCACGACAGTAACTCGCGAGGATAACTTATCGCCGGACAGTTAATCCTTGACCGCCTTCTTCTTTCGCGCCGCCCGTGCCATCGCATTCTCGCGATAGGCGATGTACGTACCGCTCGCAAAGATGATCGACGCGCCAAGCCACGTGTACAAGTCCGGCACCTCGTTGAAGAGATAATAGCCAAACAGCGATGCCCAGAGCAGCTTTAGGAAATCGAACGGCATGATCGCGCCGGCATCGGCCTGTTTCAGCGATTCAGCAAGCAGCAATTGCGCAAACGTCCCGACCACGCCGATGAATACCATCCACATCCAGGCATCGAGCGAGGGGTCCTTCCAGACGTAAAGCGCCGGCCCCAAGGCAAACAGGCTGAGAAAGATCGAAACGTACCCCGTGATCGTCAGGCTCGATTCAGTGCGCAGCAACAGCTTGATCACGATCATGGTCACCGACCAGATCGCAGCCGACAGCAAGACCATCAGCGAGCCCTGGTCGAGCGTCACCAGGCCGGGCCTGACGATCACCAGCATGCCGATAAATCCGAGCATGGTCGCCGTCCACCTTCTGATCCGCATGCGCTCACCGAGCAGGACCACGCTCAGCACGGCCAGAAAGATTGGTGACGTAAAGCTCAGCGCCGTCACCTTCGAAATCGGCGTCACCGCGAGCCCCGAGAAGAACAGCAGCATCGCACACACGTTCATTGCAGCGCGCAGCATGTGCATGCCGACCCGGTCGGTGCGCAGAAAACCAAAACCTGATCGTGCAATGACAGGCAGGAAGATCAGCAACCCGAAGAACGCTCGGAAGAACGCCACCTGGAACGGCGGCAACTCCTTGGTCACATGCCGGATGGCAGCATGCATCGCCGTGAACAGAACGGTCGTCACCACCATCATGGCAATGCCGCGCATCACCGGCGGCATCGCCTGCCAATATGCTCTGATACCCAGTATCACGCCCCCCAACAGCCACGGCGCGTCCACCGAACCGGGCCCGCCCCGTTCCTCTTACGCCGAATCCAGCCGGCGGGCGAGAGCCGCTTTATCGGAAATTGCTCAAAGCCTGCACAATGGGCGATCCCCTTGCGCAAGCTCACTCCTCGAGCACGAGATATCTGTGCAATGCATTGGCCCGCTTCCTGGTTTCCGGAATGGCCCAATCACGCACAGAAATGCCCGCTTCGTGCACCGTCGCCGGATCGCCCGAGACCAGCGGATGCCACCATTCGAGCTCCTTTCCCTCGTGGACCAGACGGTAGGCGCAGGTCACCGGCAGCCACGACAATTCGGACACCATCTTGACGTCGAACGACAGGCAGTCCGGCACCCGCTCATGGCGGTTTGCATAGTCCGAGCAGCGGCACGTCTTGAGATCGAGCAGGCGGCAGGCAAGACGCGTCAGGAAAATCTCTTCGGTCTCCTCCTCCTCCAATTTCAGCATGCAGCACCGCCCGCAGCCGTCACAAAGCTGCTCCCATTCCTCGCCATCCATATCGGACAGGCTCTTTCGTTTCCAGAACGGGAGTTCCTCGTCAAAGTTGACGTCCATGCCTGGGTACTCGCCTTGATCTGCTGGTCCATGATAAAAGCCAATTCGCTTCTTATCACAGCTTGGGCACGGGCACCTGACCGGATGATCAGCTTGGCGTGCGCCCTGCGGTTTCGACGTACCGATGCAGCGCAATGAACTCTAATCGGAGACTTTTGGGGTGAGCGACTGGTTTTTCCGACAAGGCGGTCGCGACAGGCTGATCAACTGGCTCGGCATCGATTCGTGGATCGATTCGAGCCTGTCTCAGGCCTGGCAATGGACCAAGGGCCGCTACATGGCGGCCTCCTCGTTCTTTGCCCGCTTCAAATTGCAGGGCTGGCCGCGCATCGCCAACGAGCTTGCCTCAGAGGGTCTGACGCTCGGTGCCGGCGGCCTCGTCGTGCTCTACCTGCTCGCCCTACCGGCCTTCGAAGAGATCGACCGCAAGAACTGGCTGGCGCTCGATGAATTCTCCGTCACCTTCCAGGACCGCAACGGCAACGTCATCGGCAAGCGCGGCATCAACCTCAACAACGCGGTTCCCCTTGAGGACGTCCCGGACTTCATGGTCAAGGCCGCACTCGCGACCGAGGACCGTCGCTTTTTCGAGCACATCGGCGTTGACTTCCTCGGCACCTTCCGCGCGCTCGTCGAGAACATCCGAGCCAATTCAGTCGTCCAAGGCGGCTCGACGCTGACCCAGCAACTTGCCAAGAACCTATTCCTGTCGCCCGAGCGCTCGATCACGCGCAAACTGAAGGAAGTCTTCCTCTCGTTCTGGCTCGAATCGCGCCTGACCAAACGTCAGATCCTGAAGCTCTACCTCGATCGCGCCTACATGGGCGGCGGCGCATTCGGTGTCGAGGCCGCCTCGCAGTTCTATTTCGGCAAATCGGTCCGCGACATCACTATGGCGGAAGCTGCCATGCTCGCCGGCCTCTTCAAGGCGCCGACCAAATATGCACCACACATCAACCTTGCCGCCTCGCGGGCCCGCGCCAACGAGGTGCTGTCCAATCTTGTTGAAGCCGGCTTCTATTCGGCCGGACAGGTCTACAATGCCCGCCTCAACCCCGCGACACCGATCGAGAACCGCTCGACCGACAGCCCCGATTGGTTCCTCGACTACGCCTATGAAGAGATCCGCCGCAAGATCACGGACCGCCGCTCCTCGGTTCTGACGGCGCGCACGACGATTGACCTCGACATGCAGAAAGCTGCCGAAGAATCGATCCACTCTAATTTACCCAACAGCGGCTCTCAATCGCGCCGAAGGCGTTCGAGCCAGCTGACCAGCGCGCTCGTATCGATGGAGACGGACGGTGCCGTACGCGCCATGGTCGGCGGCCTCGACTATGGCGAAAGCCAGTTCAACCGGGCAACGTCGGCGCGCCGCCAGCCAGGCTCCTCCTTCAAGGTTTACGTTTATGCCGCCGCCCTCGAGCGCGGCATGACGTCGGAAACGACGCTGCGCGACAGCGGCGTCAGGTGCGGACGCTGGAGTCCGAAGAATTACAGCGGCAGCTATGGTTCCGGGCGCCGCGTCAGCATGGCCGATGCGTTGCGCGTGTCGCTCAACACGACGGCGGTTGCCGTCTCCCTCGACATCGGTCGCAAGCACATCGTCGAACTCGTCAATCAACTCGGCATCAAGGGGCCACGCGCCTCATGCTCGATGGCGCTTGGTGACACCGGCATCACTCCGATCTCCCATGTCGCGGGCTATGCAGCCTTCGCCAACGGCGGTCGCAAGACTAAGCCCTACGCCTTGATCGAGGTGTTCAATTCGCGAGGCGAGTTGATCTACAGCCACCAGCGTGATGAACCGAAGCCCGAGCACATTTTCAGCACCAGCACGGTCGAACAGATGAACCGCATGCTGGCGGGCGTCGTGACCAGTGGCACCGGTCGGCGCGCGCAGCTCGAGTTCACACACGCTGCCGGCAAAACCGGCACCAGCTCCAGCTACCGCGATGCCTGGTTCATGGGCTACACGGGTGAACTCGTCACCGGTGTCTGGGTCGGACGCGACGACTACCGCTCCGTCTACCGGCCGGGCGGCAAGGGCATGACGGGGGGTAGCGTGCCGGCCCAGATCTGGCAGTCATATATGACCGCAGCCCACAAGAGCCATGACATCCCGACACTGATTGGCCTCGAGGATCATCCCCGTCAGATCGAGGAACGCGAGCGGCTGGCAGAGCTTCGCCGGCTGAACCCGGCACTTGGCCAGGTTGGCGACGACGGTAAAGGGCCATTGATCTCCTCGGCCACCAAACGAGTTCTCGACAGGCTGGCCTCGACGCTGCGCGAGGCGGCCGGGCTACCCAGCGAGACGCCGCCTGACAATCCGCTCGCCCAATTCGGCAGGCGCTGAATGGCTGCATCGATCTCCATACCCCGCCGCTTCCAGCGCCTGCGCCGCCTGCTGCAGACGATGTTCGCCAACATCCTCAAGATCACGACATTTGCAGCAATTGCGTTGGTTGGCGGCATCGGTACAAGTTGGTACACCAGTGAGCATGGCGGCTTGTTTGCGACCGAACGCTCCGGCACCTGGACCCTTTGGAGAATGCAGGGACGCCTCGATTCCGATCCCTACAGCCGCATTCGCTACGACCGCCACAGCATGCTTGTCTTCGGCTCGACGTTCGTCGCGCGTTACGAAGCACGCCTGGATGACAACAACCGCCGGCTCCATTCGTCGTGCCACTACGCCATCGAAGGCAGGTTGCCGGCGAGCGACTGGTGGAGCCTCACGGTATTCGACAACGCCGGCCGCCTGATCCCGAACCCGGCGAACCGCCACGGCTTTAACGCGGCAACCGTGGTTCGGCGGCCTGACGGCCGGTTCCGCATCGACCTTTCGCGGGAGGCGCGTCCCGGCAATTGGCTGCCGACCTCGCGCGCCGGGCGCATGGTCGTGGTTCTCGATGTCCAGAACAGCAGCGGCGATACGTCAGTACTGGAGCGCTCGGACAACCCGTTACCGCAGATTAAGAGGATCGGCTGTTCATGAGCTGGCTGCGCTTTGCCCTCGGCCAATGGCGTCTTGTCACCTCGGCACTGGTCGCCGGCGCCATCATCCATATCCTCGTGACCATCGTCTGGGCTGACTTCAACCAATCATCAGCCTATCGCGTGCTAACGAGAGATCTGCCGACCAATGAGGTCGTGTTTGCCAAGCCGATTACTGCCGAGGCACAACCGTTGCCATTCATGCACCCCGACGCGCTCTATGCCTACTGCGCCTACGATGCCTCGACGACCCAGGTGCGCTTGACCGCAACGCTGCATGGCCCTGGCTGGAGCCTGTCGCTGCACACGCCGCAAGGCGAAAACTTCTACTACGTGCCAGGAAGCACCGATCGCGTGACCAACATCCAGCTCGTGCTGCAGCCACCCGGCAATGTCTTCACCTCGCGCCGACTTGAGATCGACGCCAACTCGAAGGTCATTCCCGTTGTCAGAGTACCTCGGACCCGCGGTGTCGCCATCCTGCGGGCTCCGGTCAAGGGTCTTGCCTATCGCCGGCTGATCGATGAACAGCGCAGCCAGTTCAAATGCAATGCTGCCTCTGGTAGGCGCTGAGCATATTGGAACAAGCCTATCAAACTTCTGTGCGTCGCCCTTTTCAGATTTTCAACCAGTCGCGTTCGCCTTGTAGCCCGGCGGCATTGGTCAGTTCGTCTTGCTCCCGATCCCCCTCCCAGCGCTCATATCGCACGCCTGGGAAGATTATCAGTTCGGCGGCGGCACCGGATGGCTCGTTCTCGCGACGGCCTTGTGCTTGTGACGCCTCTTCCTGACGCTTAAGCATGATGATCGTTGCTGCCATAACCACTGCCTCTTTCGAACGGCGTTGCCGGCCACCCTCCGCGGCCGATGATGCGAACCCTAACGGTGTGCTCAATGGAGCTGTGATTTGGTTAATAAGACTTTAACAATCGTCTTGGTTCATGACCGATCCAGCCAGCCGTCCAGAAAGTGTCTCCTCTTGGCGTCTTCGACTTCGACCAACCAAAGATCGGGATCGAACGTCGCCTGCTCGGCGACATAGCGATCGATATCGGATTCGCGCGTCTGTGGATTACCAAAAATTGCAGAAAAACGTTGCCCATCCGCATCACTCGTCAGACTGATTGGGGCCGGGCCATACAACTGCCCGGTACCGTCGAGATGATTGATCTTGATCAGCAGCATGCCGGCATCGTCATCACCGTGGCGCACGACATAGGCCTGGCAATCTGCGGCAGCGCAGATGCGGATGTAGGCCTGTACCCAGACTTGCGCTTTGAGCCGCATCACCAGTTACCTACTGAATGCCGCCGGCCGACATCCCAGCCTCAAATCCCAGATCGTCATTTGGCACTCGCCGTACGCGTCGGCTTGCCGGTGCCAACCGGCCTCGTTCCTGGCAACGCCGGGCCAAGCCCGTCGATCAACACAGCCGAGATCCGTCCACTTTGCTGCAGTCCGCGAGCACGCTCGAACGCGAGTATCGCCCGGCGCAACTGTGCGTCGGTCGGCAGGCCGGCGCCGCTGTCGAGATAGCCCAACCGGCGCAGAGCCCTCGCGACACGGTCGGCAATATCGCGCGCAGGCCCTGCCATCTTCTCGGAGGCTGCAGCTTCGCTCGATGGTGCATGCACGAACAGCAATGACTTCAAGACCTCCTCGGAAGGCGCTGCCGTCAACGCCAGGTGATGGTCATATTGAAAGGCAAAGATGGCAGCACGTGTACGGTCATCGACAGATCCGCTGCCCGGGCGCGATAGATAGCCGCGAACAACAAGCTCGCGCCGCACGCCGCGCAACAGTTCCGCGCGCCGGTCAGTTGCAGCCCGCTCGGCTGCGACGGCCGCCGGTTTCACCTCGATTTTCGTCGCCACCGCCTGGCCTGCCGGTTTGCGCAATCCGCCGGCGCCGAACACGTTCAAGAGCACACCGGCGCTGAGCACGAGCGCCAGCAGGAGCATGGATCGATGAGCGTATGAAGACATATTGCAGCCACCTCGACGAATGTTTCGCTATGCGGTTCTAATCAGATCACTCTAAACGCTTCCTTAACCGAACGGCGGTGAAATGGCGCCGCGCGTGCTGCAGTGCGCACGCCTTGTGTTTGGAGTTTGGAATGTTCTTCCTGCGCCTGAGCGTCATTGCGCTGTTCTTGATTATGCTGCTGCCGGGTCAACCCGATACGACAGCAAATGATTATGGCGCCCGTGCCAACCGCGGGGAAAACTTCTGTGATCGCTATCCGAACACCTGCGCGGCAGCCGTCGAGCTGTTCTCAGCCTTCAAGAACAAACTTTCCTACGGCATCGGCCTGGCCCGCCGGGCGCTCGACGCCTATAGGCGCAGCGCCCCCACCCGTGAGGAAGCGGCCACCCCAACGTACGACCATCCGGGCGAACGCTGGGATCGAGGCGACACCGTCAGACCACCGGGCTTTCCCTACGGCACACTCTCTGATCGCGACCGGTCAGGCGAATGGCGCGGCCGGCGCGACTGACAGCACGGCTACCGGAAGACTGGCCCTCACCGTCTTTACCGCGTAAATATGCGCCAAGGCACAGAACGTCGCCAACATCGCACGGACGCCAGCATGTCGCTCGACGAGATCAAAGCCGACTTCGAATTCCTCGATGAGTGGGAAGACCGCTACCGCTACGTCATCGAACTCGGCCGGCAACTCGCCCCGCTCGATGATGTGGAAAAGAGCGAGGCATCACGCGTGCGCGGCTGTGCCAGCCAGGTCTGGCTGGTCGTCGACCCACCGCCTGCGCCGGATGGTGCCAGCATGCTCTGTTTCCGCGCCGAGAGCGATGCTCACATCGTTCAAGGCCTGATCGCCATCCTGCACGCCATCTACAATGGCCGCCCGGCCCGCGACGTCCTCGCGACCGACGCCCTCGCCATTTTCTCGGAGCTTGGCCTCTCCGACCATCTCACGCCGCAGCGCTCCAACGGCCTCAAATCGATGATCGAACGCATTCGCGCCGAGGCGGCAGCCCTGGTCGCGGCCGCCGACATCGAGCAGTAAGGTTCAACGGCTCCCTTTCATCAAGGCTCCGGGCGATAACCGTCAGCGGCCCAGTGCCGGATATCGTGCACCTCGAACCGCCCCTCGTCGCGGATCAGGCCATAATGGCGTGCGAGTTGGCGCAACGCGAGTTGTAGCACGATCTTGGCCGAACGCTGCGGCCAGCCAGCCGATTGCTCAACGTCGCCGAGGCTCTTTTCGAAGCAGCAGACATCGACCAGCAAACCGGCGTGCTCACGACCGACAGCCTCGAGGGCCCGGCCGAACCGTTGCTTTGCACCGATCACGTGATCCGGCAACTCGCTTGCAAAACCCGGCGGCCCGCGCCGCTGACGGCGGCTCGGCGCCGTCCCCGACCAGGCCGACGTTACTCGCGGATTGAGCAAGGCAGCATGGAAGTCCGCTGCCAGACGCTCGCCCGCCTGACGCTCAGCCTCGGTGATCAGCCGCCGCCCCTGTTTGTCCCGGCGCTGGTAGAGCCAGGTAAGCGGACCTTGCTCCCTGCGCCCGTCTCTGTCAGATCGCGCCAACGTCAACCCTCCTGCCTTCGGCGAGTTCGATGTCGCGCCTGAGCGCCGGCGATGTCTCGACGATCACCCTGACCGAGCGCTCCAGCATCGTCATCACCTTGTCGAACTGGCGCCGCTCACGCGCATCCTCGATCAGTCGGCAGGCATGCGCGACCGTCGACCGGTCACGCCCAAAGACCCGCCCGACCGCGGTAAACGACAGGCCACAAGCGACATGGGCGAGGTACATGCCGGCCTGGCGGGCAAGCGCGATCCGCGCCCGGCCACGGTTGGGCTGATCGAGCAATATCTCATCGACATCGAATACCGCAGCGACGGTGCCGTAGATGAACTCGCGCACCAGAACGGGAGTGTCCCTCGGCTCAAGCGCAGCGGCCGTCCTATCGTCGTTCGGCACCGATCCATCGTGTTGCAGGCTCTCCATCCAACCGACCTCCTCGATCCAGCATTCGCATAAGCGCTCGGCCTTGGCCGGGATCGACCAACCTGGCGGCGCCGCAACTTCATTATGCGGCAACGACTATCCGGGTTGATTGAGGTTAGACGTAGTGTAAATGCCGAGGATAAACCGCCTTTACCGTAAACATTCACCCTGGCGCCCGCATCGCACGCACTTCATCAGTCCATTGGGCGCGGACGGTGACCGTGGTCGCGCTCAACGGCCGTGAAAAAAGGTAACCATTTACAAGACCTATCCCCGCAAGAGCAAAAAGGCGCCGCCACGCGTCACCGCGAGCGGCGCGTGCCAAGCCCCATCTTCTTGGCAAGCTCGGAGCGCTCGCGTGCATAGTTGGGCGCAACCATCGGATAGTCGTGCGGCAAACCCCACTTTTCGCGATACTCTTCCGGCGACAGCGAATAATGGGTGCGCAGATGGCGCTTCAAGGACTTGAACTGTTTGCCGTCCTCCAGACAGATGATGTAATCCGGCATCACCGATTTCTTGATCGCGACGGCGGGCTTCTGCTCGGTGCGCTCGGGCTGCGGCACGTCATTGGTGATGCGGCCGAGGGCTGCATGAACGTCGGCAATCAGGGACGGCAGGTCTTTGACATCGACTTGGTTGTTCGACACATACGCCTCGACAATGCGGGTCGTGTGTTCGACAAGTTCGCTTTGCTCTGCCAGATCACTCATGGATCATCCTTTCATCCGTCTCCCATCTACCAGCGAATACAGCACGAATATCACGCCTTAGCCGGCGGGAAGAGCGATTACACTACCTGTTCTAGTTTCTGGCCGTGATCATGCCCAGGATAATCTTGTCAATACTGAGCAAGCAACAACTATTACACGCGTCACTCGCTGATTGCAGGCGGCATGCCTCGGGCAGCACGCCGCATAAAGGTGTGGAGCACGCTTGTTCCACCACACGCCTCATCTCCGCTTCTGCTGAATGGCCAACGATGCACAAAGAGCGGCAAGCAGGCGGTACGAAGCCATCCGATTGCGATCACCCCCCACAAGGCTATCAGTCCGTGAATTGACGGGCTGCGGCATTTCGTGCTTGTTCTGACACCAAGCGTATCGGGGGACACAATTGCCACCCTCAGTTGGTACGCTTGCCGGCCCAATCAACACCTGCGCGCGGTTCCACCCTGCCGCTTGCCCATCCTCATCAAACGCAGCGACAAAAGACACGATGCGCACCGTTTGTCTCGGCATTCTTCTATTCCTGTTCTGGCTGGCGCTATCAGGCCACTACACCGGATTCCTGATGACGATCGGCGCCCTTGCAACCCTTTTGTGCGTCATCGTTGCCCGACGCATGGGCACCATCGACATCGAAGGCGTGCCGATCCAGCTGACGCTCGGCTCTATCACTTATGTTCCCTGGCTAATCTGGGAGATCATCAAGTCGGCCTGGGCCGTGATGCGCATCATCATCGACCCCAAGCTGCCGATCTCGCCGACCATGACGCGGGTGCGCGCCACTCAGCAAACCTCGACGGCGATCAGCGTCTATGCCAATTCGATCACGCTGACACCCGGCACTATTACGACCGGCGTCTCGGGCCATGAATTGACCGTCCACGCGATCGTCGCCGATGGCGCGGACGACCTCGAAGCCGGCGGCATGGACCGGCGTGTTACCCGCTTCGAGAAAGGCCTCTAGCCCATGTTCACCGTTGCTGCGATCGCCGTCGTCACCGCTCTCGCTCTGGCCGTCATTCGCGCCATCCTCGGGCCGACCGTGTTCGACCGGGTACTAGCTGCCAACACTGTCGGAACGCTCGCCATTTTGCTGCTCGCCGTAATCGGCTTCCTGATGGGCCGGCCCGAGTGGCTCGACATCGGCCTCGTCTACGGCCTCTTGAACCTGATCGGTACGCTCGCCGTCCTCAAATACTTCCGCCACGGCGATCTCGCCCACGACGCGGTGGAGGATCGCGAGCAATGATGTCTGCGATTGGCGTGACACCCGAACTCCTCCAGGCCGTGAGCCACGCGGCAAGCTGGGTGGCGATCGTTGCCGGCTCTTTCTTTATCGTCGTCGGCGCTGTCGGCCTCATCCGCATGCCTGAAGTTTTCACCCGCATGCATGCCGCCAGCATCATCGACACGCTCGGCGCCGGCCTGCTGATCGTCGGCATGATGCTGCAGGCCGGCTGGTCTCTCGTCTCGCTCAAACTGCTCTTCATATTCATTCTGTTCTTCCTGACGAGCCCTGTTGCCACGCACGCACTCGCTCAGGCCGCCCTGCACGCTGGTGTGCTGCCGGAACTCAAAGAAGACCGCACCGGCGAGATCGGCCATGGCGAGGGCAGCAAGAGGGACGGCGGAGACTGATATGGAACTCTATATCAACATGGCGCTGCTGACGCTGCTGGCGATCGTCACTATTGCCATCATGGTCCAGCGCAATCTGTTCAGCGTCGTCATCCTGAGCGGCATCTACTCGTTCCTGATGGCAAGCGTGCTGATCGTGCTCGATGCCGTCGACGTCGCCATGACGGAAGCTTCCGTCGGCGCAGGCGTATCGACTGTCGTGCTGATCGGCACGCTCTATCTGACGAAGACCACGGAGTACCGGTCGGCCCGCAACCTGTTCGTGCCGATTTTCGTCTCGCTTGCAACCGGAGCGATGCTGATCTGGGGCTCGTCGGGGCTGCCGGCGTTCGGCGTCGCGGATGCTCCCGTCCACACCCATGTCGCCCCGACCTACCTGCTCGAGAGCATCCCCGAAACCGGTGTGCCCAACGTCGTCACCACCGTCTTAGCCGACTACCGCAGCTTCGATACCTTCGGTGAGACCACCGTGATTTTCACCGCCGGCATCGGCGTCATGCTGCTCCTTGGCGGCCGGCTGCGCAAGCGCGGAGGTGACCGGAAATGAAGCTCGACCTGATCCTCAGAGTCACGACCAAGGTCGTCCTGCCGTTCATCCTGCTGTTCGCCCTCTACGTCCACTTTCACGGCGACTACGGACCGGGCGGCGGCTTCCAGGCCGGCGTCATCGCGGCCGGCATGGTGATCCTCTATGCCATCATCTTCGGCGTCGACGCTGCCCAGCGCGTCGTACCGCAATGGCTTGTGGAGACCATGGTACCGCTCGGCGTCCTGATATACGGCGCAACCGGCCTCGCAGCCTTCCTGTTCGGCCACAACTACATGGACTACACCCCGCTTGGTCACGATTCCAAGCATGGCCATCATCTCGGCATCCTGCTGGTCGAAACCGGCGTCATCGTCACGGTTGCCGGCACCATGACCGCGATCTTCTACGCATTCGTCACGCGAGGTCGCTGATGCCGGTACTTGACGCCATTGTCCAACATTACAACTACGCGATCACAGTCTTCCTGATGGTCGCCGGCCTCTATATCGTGATTGCCAGCGGCAACATGATCAAGAAGATCGTCGGCCTCTCCCTGTTCCAGACGTCGGTCTATCTGCTCTACATTTCCGCGGGCAAGATCCTCGGCGGCACACCGCCGATCATCGACAAGAACTACGCGATTTATTCGAACCCCCTGCCCCACGTCCTGATCCTCACCGCGATCGTCGTCGGCGTTGCCACCGTCGCGCTCGGCCTCGCCATCGTTGCCCGGATCTACGAGGCCTACGGGACCATCGAGGAAGACGAGATTTTCGAGGAAAACCTATGAGTGCGGCTGCAGGCCACTTTGTACTGACAGATCACCTGCCCGCGCTGATCGTCGTGACGCCACTCATGGCCGCCGGCGTGTCGGCCCTGCTGCGCCACAGCCGGGCGGCCTGGTTCCTGGCACTCGCCGTCTCCTGGGTGCTGCCGATTTTCGCCGTCCTGTTGATCTTCGAGGTCCAGGAGAAGGGCATCATCTCCTATGCACTCGGCGGCTGGGCACCACCCTACGGCATTGAATACCGCGTCGACATCGTCAATGCTTTCGTGCTGCTGATCGTCACAACGGTCGGCGCCATTGCCATGCCGTTCGCCTTGAAAAGCGTGGACCAGGACGTCGAGCCCGAAAAGCAGCCCTGGTTCTACTGCATCTACCTCCTGGCGCTGACCGGCCTGCTCGGCATGACAGTGACCGGCGATGCCTTCAACATCTTCGTCTTCATGGAGGTCTCCTCGCTTGCCACCTACGTGCTGATCGCCATGGGACGCGACAAGCGCGCACTGATCGCCTCCTATCAGTACCTGATCATGGGAACGATCGGTGCCACCTTATACGTGATCGGCATCGGCTTCCTCTATGTCGCCACGGGCACGCTCAATCTCGCCGATATAGCAACCCGCATCGGGCCCGCCTTCGCGGTGAGCGAACCGCCGATCATGGCAGCGCTGGCCTTCCTGGTTGTCGGCATGAGCCTCAAGCTGGCGCTCTTCCCGCTGCACGTCTGGCTGCCCAACGCCTATGCTTTCGCGCCCTCGTTCGCGACCGTGTTTCTCGCGGCAACCGCGACCAAGGTTGCCGTCTATGTCCTGCTGCGCATCTACTTCTCAGTCTTCGGCGTTGCCATCGCGGTCACCGATCTGCCCGTCACCGAGATCCTGCTCACACTGTCCGTAGCAGCGATGTTTGTCGCCTCGATCCTCGCGATCTACGAGAACAACATCGAGCGCATGCTGGCCTATTCGTCGGTTGCCCAGATCGGCTACATCACGCTCGGTATTGCAATTGCCAACCAGTCGGCCGTCGCCGGTGCCGCCGTTCACCTCATGAACCATGCCGCGATGAAGGCAGCCCTGTTTGCCGCAATGGGTGCCGTTGCCTACCGCATCGGCACGACACGGCTCAGCGAACTTGGCGGACTCGGCACCAAGATGCCGCTCACCATGGCAGCCTTCGTGATCGGCGGCCTGTCAATCATCGGCGTGCCCGGCACCGCCGGTTTCATTTCGAAGTGGTATTTGGGCGTCGGCGCGGTCGAGCAGGGCTGGTGGCCGGTCGCCTTCCTGATCGTTGCAAGCTCCGTAATCTCGGTGATCTACATTGGCCGCGTCGTCGAGGTCGCCTACTTCCAGCCGGTCAGCAAGGCCTGTGCCGAGGCCAGCGACCCGCCGCTATCCATGATGCTCTCGATCGCTGCCTTCGCGGCTCTGACGATCTACATCGGCCTTGACACGACCTGGTCCGGCGCACTTGCCGAACAGGTTGCAGCAACACTTGTCGGAGGGCTCAGACCATGATCGCTGCCGCCCCCGAGGCACTGATGATCTGGGCACTTGCCATCCCGGCCATCGCCGCCCTGCTGATCCCCGTGTTCCACGCGCAGCCCAATGTTCGCGAAACCGTCACCATCGTTGCGGCCATCGCCCTGTTCCTCGTGGTGATCAGCATCGTGCCGCACATCGTTGCCGGCGCCCGTCCGGAGGCAATGCAGTTTACGATCGTCGGCGACATCTCTTTCGGTCTCAAGGTCGAGCCGCTCGGCATGTTGTTCGCCCTCGTCGCCTCGACGCTGTGGATCGTCAACTCGTTCTATTCGATCGGCTACATGCGCGGCCATCACGAACCGCGCCAGACCTCGTTCTACGTCTGCTTTGCGATCGCGATTTCGAGTACGATCGGCCTTGCCTTCTCGAAAAACCTGTTCACGTTGTTCATCTTCTACGAGATCCTGACGCTCTCGACCTACCCGCTGGTCACGCACAAGGGTGACGACGGCGCCCGCTTCGGCGGCCGCGTCTACCTGTTCCTGCTGCTCGGCACCTCGATGATCCTGTTGCTGCCGGCGATCCTGATTACCTACGGCGTTACCGGCACGACGGAATTCACGCCAGGCGGTATTCTCGCCGATGCCTCGACCGGCACGATCGCGCTGCTACTCGTGCTGTTCGCCTTCGGCATCGGCAAGGCCGGCCTGATGCCGTTCCACTTCTGGCTGCCGTCAGCGATGGTCGCGCCGACCCCGGTCAGCGCCCTTCTGCATGCCGTTGCCGTCGTCAAAGCCGGTGTGTTCACCATTCTCAAGGTCGTCATCTACACATTCGGCATCGAGACGTTGTCGGGCAGCGGACAGGCAGCCTGGCTCGTCTATGTCGCCTCGTTTTCGCTGATCGCGGCCTCCGTCGTGGCGCTTGCCCAGGACAACCTCAAGGCGCGGCTTGCCTATTCGACGGTCAGCCAGCTCGCCTACATCGTGCTCGGCGCAGCGCTCGCCACAACCGCCAGCGTCAGTGGCGGCGCCATGCACATCGTCATGCACGCGGTCGGCAAGATCACGCTGTTCTTCTGCGCCGGCGCTATCTACGTCGCCCACCACAAGACCGAGATCAGCGAACTCGACGGCATCGGGCGCAAGATGCCGTTCACGATGTTTGCCTTCTTCATCGCCGCCTTGAGCATCATCGGCCTGCCCCCCTTCGGCGGCACCTGGTCGAAATGGTTCCTTGCGCTCGGCGCGCTCGATGCCGGCTATCAATTCGCCGTCGCCGTCTTCATGATTTCCTCCCTGCTCAACGTCGCCTACCTGATCCCGATCGTGATGCGCGCATTCTACCGGCGCCCGCCCGATGCCAAGCCCGGCCAACCGACTGCGATCGCCGAAGCACCGCTGTTCTGCGTCGTGCCGATCTGCACCACCGCACTCGGCTGCTTCGTCCTGTTCTTCTTCGCCGACCATGTTGCCGACTTCATCGCCCTGATCGACTTCAAGGCATCGGCAACCGCCCAACTCGCCCCCGGAGGTGCTTCAAGCCATGTCCAATGAGCACCAACACCACCACTTCGAAACACCACCCGAAGAGCGCACCTGGATCGACGAACCTAAGAACGTCGACCGCATCGTCTATGCGCTCTACGCCGTCTGTGCGCTTTTGATCGTCATCGACCCGTTCGTGCACAAGCATGGCCCCTTCGACATCGAACACTGGTGGGGCTTTTACGCGATCTACGGTTTCGTTGCCTGCGTCGGCCTCGTCCTGGTCGCCAAATGGCTGCGCACCATCCTGATTCAGCCGGAGAACTACTACGATGAGTGAGTTCAATCCCGGTCTCATTCTGATGGTCGGCGCGCTGCTGATCCCGGTACTGCCCGGCCTGCTGCGTTCCCTCTACATGCTTGCCCTGCCGGTTGCAGCGTTTGTCTACCTGATCGGCATCCCCATCGGCGCGCACGGCGAGCTTCAGCTCTTCGACATGGCGCTTGTCACGTTCCGTGTCGACAAACTGAGCCTCGTCTTCGGCTACATCTTCCTGCTCGCGGCCTTCCTCGGCGTCATCTATGCGCTGCACGTCGGCGACTGGCTGCAGCACACCGCCGGCCTGATTTACGCCGGTGCTGCCATCGGTGCCGTCTTCGCCGGCGACCTCATCACGCTGTTCGTGTGCTGGGAAGCAACCGCCGTCGCCTCCGTGTTCCTGATCTGGGCGTCAGGCACCGAGCGCGCCTACGCTTCGGGCATGCGCTATCTCATCATCCAGATCGGCTCCGGCGTCATCCTGCTTGCCGGCATCCTGTTCTACTACCGTGAGACCGGCTCGATCGCCTTCAACGCGATCGGCATCGAGACGCTCGCCGGCCAGCTCATCCTGGTCGCGTTCGGCATCAAGTGCGCCTTCCCGCTGCTCCATAACTGGCTGCAGGATGCCTACCCGGAAGCCACGGTGACCGGCACCGTGATGCTCTCGGCCTTCACCACCAAGCTTGCCGTCTATGCACTGGCCCGCGGTTACGCCGGCACTGACATCCTGATTCCGATCGGCGCCACCATGACGGCGTTTCCGATCTTCTACGCGGTGATCGAGAACGATCTGCGCAAGGTGCTCGCCTATTCGCTCAACAACCAGCTCGGCTTCATGGTGGTCGGCATCGGCATCGGCACTGAGATGTCGGTCAACGGTGCGGCGGCCCACGCCTTCTGCCACATCATCTACAAAGCGCTCTTGTTCATGTCGATGGGTGCCGTGCTGCACCGCGTCGGCACGGCCAAAGGCTCCGAACTTGGCGGCCTCTATCGCTCGATGCCCTGGACGACAGGATTCTGCATCGTCGGCGCCGCCTCGATCTCCGCCTTTCCGCTGTTTTCGGGCTTCGTCTCCAAGGGGCTGATCATTGCCGCCGCGATCGACGAAGGCTTGTTCTGGACCTGGATCGTGCTGCTGTTCGCGAGCGCCGGCGTTGTCGAGCATGCCGGCATCAAGGTGCCTTACTTTGCTTTCTTCGCCCACGACAGTGGCAAGCGCTGCAAGGAAGCCCCCCTCAATATGCTGATCGCGATGGGCCTTGCCGCATTCCTGTGCATCGCGATCGGCATCGTGCCCGATCCGCTCTATGCCATCCTACCCTACAACGTCGACTTCCACCCCTACACGCTCGAGCACATCGTCACCCAGCTGCAGCTGCTGATGCTCGCGATCCTCGGAGTCGTGTTCCTGATCCGCAGCGGCCTTTATCCGCCCGAGACACCGTCGATCAATCTCGATACCGACTGGTTCTACCGCAAGCTGGGCTCTAACGTCGGCGCGACGCTCATCCTGCTAGGCGGCGACACCTGGAAGTTCGTCACATCCAAGGCGACTGCCGCAACCCACTTCTTCGAGCGCCGCCTCCACCACCACCACAACCCGGAAGGCATCCTCGGGCGCACCTGGCCGACGGGCACCATGGCCTTCTGGGCAACTGTGATGCTCGGCGGCTATCTGCTGATTTTCTATTTTAGGTAGTCTCGAGGCGCGATACTTTTTCCGGCGAGGATGAACTTTGCCGTCGTGCCTTGGCTAACCGATCATTGCCAGACAAATCACCTGCCGCCGACCCGCACGACATGGTCTTCGATGACAGTGAGCAACTGGGCACCCATGAACGCCAGAAACGGGCTGGCATCGCCAGCCTTCTGAAAGACCTCGATCGCATCGATGTAGTCTGGCCGCTCCGGCGGGCCGACCATCACTGGCAGGTAGCCGAGCCGCAACAACAACGCATTCATCAGCAAGCGCGCCGTTCGCCCGTTGCCGTCATCGAATGGGTGAATCACAACGAGGTCCAAGTGCGCCCGAAACGCATCTTGCGGCGTGGCCACTGCAGGTAACGTCGCCGCAAACGCCTGCATCAATTGCGGCACATCCTGTGGCGGCGGGAACGCATACCGGCCGTCGGATGTCACAACAAACCGACCCCGCGTCGCATACTGGCCGGCCGACGCCAGCGTTGTTGCAACCGTCAGCTGATGCAGCTGCTTGATGTCGGTTTCACCGATCGCGCGCACCTCGCTTGCCAACGCACGCATGAACTTCACGGCCTGATAGTGGTCGATCGCCTCATTGTGATCTTTGAGCGGCTTGCCGCGAACCGTGATACCCTTCTCGATGACGATCGCGGTTTCGTTGCGGGTCAGCGTATTGCCTTCGATGGCGTTCGATGTGTAAGTGAAGTTGACGTCATACCATTCTTCGAGCGCGCGCAACGCCCCGCCGGACAGCGGCCGCAAACCGACCAGGGTCTTTTTCGCGATTTCGATCTCTTCGAAAATGCTCTCGGTCATCGCGCCACTATAACCGGCCTTGCCCGCTATGTCCGGCTACTGCCCCGCAGCGACAGCCAGGCCTAAACCCTGATCCGCTCCAACGCCTCACGCAAATTCGCCGGCAGGTCGACCGGCTTGTTGGTCGCCCGATCCACGAACACGTGCACAAAATGGCCATCCGCGCGCGCCTCCTCCTCGCCCGCTCCGAACAGGCCGATCTCATAGCGCACCGACGACCGGCCGAGATGGCCGATGCGCAAGCCCCCCTCGATGTCCTCAGGGTAGGCGAACGACTTGTGGAACCGGCAGTATGTCTCTACCGCCATCCCGATCACCGGGTCGGTGTTGAAATCAAAGCCGCCATGGTCGACCAGATAGCGATTGAGCAGTGTGTCGAAGAACGAATAAAACACAACGTTGTTGACGTGGGCATACTGATCGTTGTCCATCCAGCGCGTGTGCATCGTGCGGAAATGGAAATAGCTCGCACGCTTTTCAGGTGCTCTTCGTTCGCCGGACATGCCCCCTCCTCCACCTGTCACATAAAGACAGCGGCATCACGCGGACGCCGCTGCCAAAGCCGATCGGTTACAGCCCGATTACTTGGTTGCCGTCACCTGGATCTCGACCAGCAGGTCGGGACTTGCGAGCCTCGCTTCAACACAGGCCCTGACCGGCATGTTCTGGTTACCGGTCCATTCGAACCACACTTCGTTCATGGCATCGCGCAGGCGGATATCCGTCACCCAGATCATCGCCGAGACAACTTTTGATTTATCCGTACCGCCAAGCGCCAGCAGCCGGTCGATCTCGGCAAGGGTCTGTCTCGTCTGCCCTTTGATATCCAATGAACTGTCGTCGGCAACGATGCCGGATGTAAACACGAAGCCGTTGGCCTCGACGACCTTGCTGAAGATCTTGTTTTGCTCGTGGCGCGCAATCGTCATGGTTTGGTTCCTCCAGGTAACGGGGCGCGGCTCCCTTCGCCACGCCTCTCAACCTTTCCATACCAGACGCACGACTGGTTGGCACCTCGATGGCGCCAACAAATATGCCGGCCACCCGTAACAGGCAGCCGGCATTGGTAGCGATCGGCAGCATTGCGCCTACTTTGGCGCCTGCCCGATATCGAGTTCCGGCACTTTGCGCTTCGCGGCCGCCTTTGCCTCGAGCTTCGACCAGTTCTTGGAGCCCTTCTTGATGAACCCCGGGATGTCTTTCTCCCAGAAGCCGACGACCGTCTTGGTGATGTTGAGATAGAGCTTGTCGTCGACGATCCGCCACAAATTCGGATTGCCGGGCACCTTGCCATCGAGCGCCACACCATAGGCACAATGCCCGTCGAACTGCGGCACGTACTTGGCCGGATCAGCCAGGAACTTGTCGCGGTTCTCCGGTGTCGAGAAAGCCCACTTGGCGCCGTTGTACTCAGCCGTAATCGATGCTTTGCCGGCAACTGCCTTGGGTTGCACCTTGCCGACGGCCGCCTGCGGCTTGTCCCAATAGGCAACGACGTCATAGCCCGAAATGGCATATCCCGTCTTGTCGACATACTGCTCGCCCGCAAGAGCAGAACCTGAAATCAGCAGCAGCGCTGCAATGCCAATTACCGTCCGCTTCATGATATGCATCTCCGATCAAGAGTTTCTGCTCCCTCGAAGATGGCAAAATGGCAGGCTTTATCAATTCAATGGCGAACACGAATGCGTGTCGGGTATGTCAACGGTTGATCGGGGCTCAAGCGGAGGAACGTTGATGGCGAAAACCGGCAGCTGTCAGTGTGGATCTGTCCACTACGAACTCGAATGCAAACCGATCACGGTATATGCCTGTCACTGCCTCGAATGCCAACGGCAAACGGCTTCCGCATTTGAGCTTTCAGTACCGGTCCGGACTGTCGATCTGAAAATCACGGGCAACTTGGCTGTCTACCGCCGCCCGGCAGACAGCGGCGCATTCACCGACTGCCGATTCTGTGCAGCGTGCGGCACCCGCATTTACCATCAATCGGTGCAATCGCCAGAGATCGTCACGATAAAGGCCGGCACCTTGAGCGATACCACAATGCTCAATCCTGTCGCCCACTTGTGGGTCTCGCGAAAGCAGCCATGGCTCGTACTTCCCGAAGGTGTGCCCAGTTTCGATACTCAACCCGAGGATTTGCGGAGTTGGCGCGATGCACTGCTGCCCTGAGAATATCCTAACCCGATCTATCCACCACCACGCGGTCTTCACGGAGTCCAAATAAGCGACCGGATCAAAGCGTAGCCCCGGGCAGGCGTTCAAGATCCGAAATGTACCACTTCTCAGCCTCGATCACGGCCGGGTTGACACCATTGGCCTGGATCCAGCTGTCGACCGCCCAGCGTTGACCGTTGGCGCTTTCCCTGAGCACGGCTGTCCAGTGGGTCCAGCCCGAAATGCCGCGCAAATAGTTCTCTTTGGCGAACGGGGCTGCGACCGTGTGATGCTGCAACAGGCCATGGTTGGCGAGCAGTTTTAGATAACTCGTTGTGTTGGTCGCCTCATCGAGGCAGTCCTGCTGGGTGGGATCACCCGAGGCAACGAAATCCATTCCCGGCCGGTCGGCCTTGGTGCCGATGCGTTCGCCGACATGGCGCTCGATCCAGCCGATCGCATAGGCGACGGCACGACGTTCCTCCGCCGCGCCGTCATCCTTCGCCGTCTGGCGCATGACCTCGCGGATCTCATCGATCTGCGCCGATGTGAACCGGACCTTCGTCTTCTTGCGGCAACCGTATGCCGAACAGACATGCACGGTCGCCGCTTTCGGCGGCGGCACCTCGACGGCGGAATAGTGATGCAGCGCATCCTTGAACGGCTGGTGCGTACACGCTGCCATCAGGAAAGCACAACTCACCACAATCAGATTGCGCAACCGGCAAGATGCCATGAGCACCGGCTCCAAAGGGTTTGCAAAGGGCAAGCCCTTTGCCAGGATTGTTAAGGACAGCGTCCTTGACATATCGCCGCTAGCGACGATCCATGAGGGGCTTCACCCCTCAAACTCCCCGACCAGGGGATGATCCCCTGGACCCCGTATCATCTGATTGATTCGTCACAAACTCTCGGCGTTGAGAGCGGCCAGGAATTGCAGTAGCGTTGCTGCAATGACTCAGGTCCATATCATCGGCGGTGGTCTTGCCGGATCGGAAGCTGCCTGGCAGCTCGGCCAGGCCGGCGTGCCGGTCGTCATCCACGAAATGCGCCCTGTCCGTGCAACGGATGCCCACCAGACCGGCGAACTTGCCGAGCTCGTGTGCTCCAACTCGTTCCGCTCGGATGATGAAACGAGCAACGCTGTCGGCGTGTTGCATGGCGAATTGCGCCGCGCCGGTTCGCTCATCATGCAGGCCGGCGACGCCCACAAGCTGCCCGCCGGCGGCGCGCTCGCCGTCGATCGCCACGGCTTTTCTGGGGCCGTGACCGCCGCGCTCGAAGCCCATCCCCTGATCGAGATCGTGCGCGAGGAGGTGGTCGACTTCGACCGGCCCGGCTGGGACAACGTCATCGTTGCCACCGGCCCTCTCACATCCGAGTCGCTCGCCACCCTGATCAGGCGACAAACCGGCGATGACGGACTCGCCTTCTTCGATGCTATCGCACCGATCGTGCATGCCGATTCGATTGACGAGACGATCGCCTGGCGCCAGTCGCGCTACGACAAGGCAGGACCCGGCGGCACCGGTGCAGACTATTGGAACTGCCCTCTCGACGAGGCCCAGTACAATGCCTTCATCGATGCGCTCCTTGCCGGGCGGAAAACCGAATTCAAGGAATGGGAAACAGACACGCCCTACTTCGACGGCTGTCTGCCGATTGAAGTCATGGCGGAACGCGGCCGTGAGACGTTGCGCTTCGGCCCGATGAAGCCGGTTGGTCTGACCAACCCGCACAACACGGGCAAGCGCCCCCATGCCGTCGTTCAATTGCGCCAGGACAATGCGCTCGGCACGCTCTGGAACATGGTTGGTTTCCAAACCAAATTGCGCCACGGTGAACAAACCCGCATTTTCCGCATGATCCCGGGCCTGCAAAACGCCGAATTCGCCCGCCTCGGCGGCCTCCACCGCAACACGTTCCTCAACTCACCGAAACTGCTGGACGGCGAACTGCGACTCAAATCGGACCCCCACCTGAGATTTGCCGGCCAGATCACCGGTGTCGAGGGCTACATCGAAAGTGCTGCCTGCGGCCTGATCGCCGCCCGGTTCGCGGCTGCCCAACACCACGGCATGACGCTTTCCCCGCCGCCACCGACGACCGCGCACGGCGCGCTCCTCAACCACATTACCGGCGGGCATATCAGCGACGGGCATGCCAGATCGTTCCAGCCGATGAACATCAACTTCGGCCTCTTCCCGCCGATTACACCGCCAACCCGAGACGCCGACGGCAATCGCCTCAAAGGCAAGGCCAAGGGCCTGGCCAAAAAGCAGCTCATGGCACGCCGCTCTCTGGCCGACTTTGCAGAATGGTTGGCGATTGATTTCATAACCACCGCCAATCCCAGTTGAGCACAAGGGCCTCACTCGCGGCTATTCCCCGCTTGCGCTCGGGCCTCCACTGGGGCGGCGCCAGAGCGTTTCCGGTTTAGCCGGAATCGCCCCCAGGGAGCGCAGGCGATCCGCCGCATTGCGGCGCCCCTCGGAGGCCGGCCGTTAGGCCGAATAGCCGTGAGAGAAAAGACAGATAGATCCATTTCCACGTAAGTCGGAAATGATCTGAGCGCCGGACCTCGTTCGCAGACTTTGCCGATTCCGACTTGACCGGAAACGCTTTGCGCAAACTGCAATGTGCACTATCAAGTCAACAAAATAGCGCATCTTTGTACCGCCGGTTGGGACCGCTCGAGCGGTTCCAACTTAAGGCACGATGCGTCAAAGCCCGTTGACTGGCACCTTCAGGAACGTTTTGCCGTCATCGTCCTCGGGCGGCAGATGGCCGGCGCGCATGTTGACCTGCAGCGAGGGGATGATCAGCTTCGGCATGCCCAGTGTGCGGTCGCGCGCTTCGCGCATGGCAACGAACTCTTGGCGTGTCTTGCCACCGCCGACGTGAATGTTGTCGGCGCGCTCATGGTCGACCGTCGTCTCCCATCGGATCTCGCGGCCGTTCGGGGCGTAGTCGTGGCACATGAAGAGCCGCATCTCGCTTGGCAGCGTCAAAACCTTCTGGATGGAGTCGTAAAGTGTGCCGGCATCGCCGCCGGGGAAATCGGCCCGGGCGCTGCCGCCGTCAGGCATGAACAGCGTATCGCCGACAAAGGCCGCATCACCGATGACATGCGTCATGCAGGCCGGTGTATGGCCCGGCGTCTCGATGGCAAAGGCCGTCATGGTGCCGATCTGATAGCTGTCGCCCTCTTCGAAGAGCCGGTCGAACTGACTGCCGTCGCGCTGGAATTCAGTGCCTTCATTGAAGACCTTGCCGAAGGTGTCCTGCACGATCGTCACCTTGGCGCCGATCCCGATTTTGCCGCCGAGCTTCTGCTGGATGTAGGGAGCGGCAGAGAGATGGTCGGCGTGGACGTGCGTTTCAATCAGCCACTCGAGTTTGAGGCCCCGCTTGCCGATTTCATCGATCAGTTGATCGGCATGCTCGAAAGTGATCCGGCCGGCCGCATAATCTATGTCCATCACCGAATCGATGATCGCGCAGGCATTCGTCGCCGGATCCTTGACGATGTAGCTGATCGTGTTGGTTTCCGGGTCGAAGAAGCCTTCGACGTCAGGCTTGATGCTCATGTCGATAGGATAGTTGATCATGTACAAGTCTCCGGATCGCGAAGCTGCTCTCAGCCCAGGTTACCCGCTTTGGCGAGTGTCGTGGCTGTGCCGCACTGGAAAGAACCGAGAACCGCAGACGTTTCGGCCAAAGCACCGTCGGCTGCCCCGGACGGGCCGCCGGCGCCGGTGATCACCCCGCTGATCGCCGGCGCCGACTCGAGTGCCTGACCTGATAGGCCGGGCATCGATGGTCTAACACATTCGAACATCTGCATGTGTCCACCCAATCTACGCACACGCGTTGCCAAGTACAAGGGGCCGTCGGGGGCCGTTGGGGGACGCAGGCGGCGACTGGCTGAGTTTGTCGCGATTGTCGTGCTGTGGCGTGATACACAGGTCCACAAGGTATCTCATCAGGTTAGAAAACTGGAACGGAGCGGAAGAAGCCATGTTGGATCGCTTGTCGGGTGTGGTCGCACCCTTTACGACGCCGTTCAATGAAGCTGGCGAAATTGAGCTAGCCTCAGTCAAGGCTCAGGTCGACTGGCTGATCGACAACGGTGTTCACGGCCTTGCAGCGGGTGGCAGTACCGGTGAAGGCCATGTCCTCGATCGCGGCGAATACAGCGAACTTATCCACGCAACGCTCGATGCCATCGGCGGTCGCGTGCCGCTGGTCGCCGGCATCATCGCCAATTCGACAGCCGAAGTCGCCGCTCGCGGCCATCTCGTCCGCGATCTTGGCATCGCAGCCCTGCAGGTGACCCCACCGCATTACCTGTTCCGCCCGGACGACGATGCGATGGTCGGCCATTTTCGCGCGGTCTACGAGCAATGCGGTGTGCCGATACTCATCTATAACGTCGTCCCCTGGTGCTATCTCTCGCCCGATCTGTTGCTGCGCATCATGGACGAAGTGCCAGGTGTCGCCGGTGTCAAGCAGAGTGCCGGTGACATGAAATTGTTTGCCGATCTGGTTCGCCGTGCGAAGCCCGAGAACCTGATCTTCAGTGCCGTCGATGCGCTGCTCTATCCGTCCTATCAGCTTGGTGCACGAGGCGCGATCGCAGCGATCCTGTCGACTGCTCCCGGGCCCTCGGTGCGCTTGTGGGACGCCGTCAAGGCCCAGGACTGGGCAACGGCCCGCGGCCTGCACGAGCGCCTGATGCCGCTCTGGGATGCCGTCGGCGTCGACAATATGCCCTCGCTCGTCAAATACGCCCAATCCCTGCAGGGTGTTCCCGCGGGCGTTGCACGGCAGCCAACATCGCCGGCGCGCGATGATCAAAAGGCTAAGGTCCGCGCGGCGCTTGGCGGGCTTGGATTGGCGTAGGTCTGAATTTCGCGGCAAGCGAGGGGAGCCTGGCCGACGTTGCCGGCCAGGCCCATTCATCTCTCACAAGGCCTTGTCGAGCATCGCTTTGATGCGTTGCTCGCTGGTGACCGCCACCAGTCGGTCGACTTCCTTGCCGTCCTTGATCAGGACGAAGGTCGAGCGTCGCGGGATTCCACGGCTGGTCGTGACGCGATGCCGGCCGTAGGTGTCCCAGTCCACGCGAATGATGGTGATGGACTCATTGTATTTCGGAAAGCTCGCACGGAGCTTGTCGAGCACGCGTTGCTGGCGTGCACAGGTCGTTCACCAGGTCGACTTGTAGTGGACGAGGACGGTCTCACCGCGCGCAACGGCTGCTTTGATCGCACCGGGCTTGTAGTTGACCGTGCCGGAGCCGGCATCAGCCGCCATGGGCAGGGCCACCACGAGCCAGGCAAGCGCCAGCAACCGTGACAGGATAGTTTTCAAAATCATGCACTCCTTTCGTTGCTTTCGGGTCGTTCACAGTGAAACGGATAAATCGAGGAGCCAGATTGGCAGGATGCCCATCGCCCATTCCTCGATGTGGCGGGTAAAGCCGGTCAAAATGGCAAGGCCGACTGCGATCAGGGCGGTGGCCATCAGCCATTTCGAGTTGGCTGCAATCCGACGAAAACTTGCCTGGCGCCGAGCCAGTGCTTCGCGCGTACCGTAGGCCAGCAGCAGGATGACCGTCGAGGTGCCAAGTGCAAAGCTTGCCATGATTGCTGCTGCCCAGCCCAGTGCCTGGCCTTGCGATGCAAGTGAGATCGCGCCGCCGAGTGTCGGCCCGATGCAGGGTGACCAGGCGACTCCCAGCAGTGCACCGCCGATGAAATGGCCGGTAGGTCCGCCAGCGCCGAACTCGGCGCGCTGACGCTCGGCATGACCGGAGATTCCGGCTGTTGCAGCTGCGAATCGCAGGTTGAATGCTGGCACCATCAGAATCAGGCCGAACCCGATCATCATCATTGCGCCGATCTTGACCATACGATCAGCATCAAGACCGATCGCAGGCCCGGCCGCGGCAATGGCCACACCGAGGACGACGAACGTGAGGCTCATCCCTGCCGCCAACGCCAGCGGGGCAAGGCGTTCGCGCTCCAGCGCCGAACCCAGGATGATCGGAAGCACGGGCAGAACGCAAGGGTTGATCAGCGTCAGCAAGCCGGCGCCATATGCGAAGATGAGGTCCAAGGTCGCGCAGTTCCCTTCCCACGGCGGGCATCGGATGCCATGATGCCGCGCCCGGAAAATGCGCGACCTGCCTCCGGCAGTCCAACCACAACCCAATCGCGGTGCTTCAACAATACTTGAGAGGGGCAGCAGGCGCGGTAGGTCCCCAAAGGCTGATCCATCAGCCGACCATTGTTGCATTAGAGGGCCGATCCTCTATATACCCGGTCAATCAAGCCCGCCTGACGGACGGCTGCATACATCGCGTCCGTTGCCTGCCTGCGGGTTGAGAACCACCAATGGAAGGCCTTCATGTTCATTTCCGAAGCTTACGCGCAGGGCGCCGGCGGCGCGGGCGGCGGCGACTTCTTTTTGCAGCTGCTGCCAATCCTGTTGATGATCGTGATATTCTATTTTCTGCTGTTTCGCCCCCAGCAGCAGCGCATGAAGACCCACCGTGAGATGGTCGAGAATATCCGCCGCGGCGACACTGTGGTAACCCAGGGCGGACTGATCGGCCGGGTGACACGGGTCAAGGACGATGGCGTCGAGATCGAGGTCGAGATTGCCGATAACACGCGGGTACGCGTCGTCAAGGGCACGATCGCGGATGTGCGCGCCAAGGGTGAGCCGATCAAGGAGAGCTGATGCGCCGCCTGACGACTGGTGCATCGAATGCTTGGGCCGGCCTGCATCAGACAGGCGCTGAGTTCTGACAACAGCCAAGGCTGAGCCGAAAATGCTTTATTTTTCTCCGGCCAAGATGATCGCGATTTTGGTGGCCTGTCTTGCCGCCTTGATCTTCGCGATGCCGAATTTCTTCGACGAGGCAACCGTCGAGAGCTGGCCCGACTGGATGCCGAAGAAGCAACTGCAGCTCGGGCTCGATCTGCGCGGCGGTGCCCACATGCTCCTGACCATGGACACCAAGGAGTTGCGCGAGAATATGCTCGACAACCTGCGTGAGGATGTCCGGGCGAAGTTGCGCGAAGCCAAGATCGGTACGGTCGGTACAGGACTGACCAGGGACGGTGTCAGGGTAAGGATCGGCAAGGCAGCCGACATGGAGGCAGCCCTCAAGGCACTGCGGGAGCTCTCCCAACCGCTCACGAATGCGTTCATCACCGGTTCGAACGATCGCAATCTGACCGTCGAGCAGCAGGGCCAGCAGGGCATCCTGCTGAAGCTGACTGAAGCAGGCCTCAAGCAGCGCGTGACGGACGCGATGGGCGGCGCCATCGAGACCGTACGTCGCCGTGTCGATGCGGTCGGCACGACAGAGCCAACGATTGCGCGCCAGGGCGAGGACCGCATCCTCGTGCAGGTGCCGGGCATCGAGGACACGCGCGAATTGAAAGCGCTGCTCGGCAAAACGGCGAAGCTGACGTTTCACGACGTCCATCCGACCCAGGGCGTTTCGGGCACGCCGCTGCCGACGCGCGGCGGCTATGTGTCGTTTCCGGCCGACCCGGGCTCCGACAGTGCCGGCATGCACTACTACCTGAAGAAGGTGCCGGTGGTTGGTGGCGACGATTTGGTCGAGGCCAACCCGAGTTTCGACCAGCAGACGCAGGAACCGATCATTTCGTTCCGCTTCAATCAGTCGGGAGCCAGGAAGTTCGGCCGCTTCACGGCTGCCAATGTCAACCGGCCGTTCGCCATCGTACTCGACAACAAGGTGCTTTCCGCCCCCAATATCCGCGAGCCGATTCTCGGCGGGTCGGGCCAGATTTCAGGCGGTTTTACCGCCGAGACGGCGAACCAGCTAGCGATCCAGCTAAAGTCGGGTGCCCTGCCGGCCAAGCTCACGATCGAGGAGGAGCGCACCGTCGGGCCGTCACTTGGTGCCGACAGCATCAAGTCGGGCAGACTTGCCGGCATCGTCGGTGTGGCCCTGACGGTCCTGTTGACGATCTTCGTCTATGGCACCTTCGGCATCTTTGCGGTCTTCGGCCTGGTAATCAACGGCTTGATGATCGTTGCCATCATGTCGGTCATCGGCTCGGTGTTGACGTTGCCGGGGATTGCCGGCCTGATCCTGACTATCGGTATGGCGGTCGACGCCAACGTGCTGATTTACGAGCGCATCCGCGAAGAACTGCGCAACGGCAAGACAGCGATCAATGCCATCGATTCAGGTTTTGGGCGGGCGATGGTGACCATTCTCGACAGTCAGCTGACGACGTTTGCTGCCGCTGTGATCATGTTCTGGCTGGGCTCCGGGCCGATCCGCGGCTTTGCCGTGACGCTGTCGATCGGCATCTTCACGTCGATCTTCACGGCCGTGACGGTGGTGCGCATGATGGTGGCGCTCTGGGTGCGCTCGTCGCGCGGCAAGGGGCGCAACGTCGAGGTGCCCGTATAGATGCACTGATACCGCCAGTGACAGCGGAGATTTTCCGCTTCTATCGAAGAGAACAAGATGAGCTTTATACCGCACTTCAAGGGCCACCAGATCTTTCGCCTAGGTGAAGAACTGCCGATCATTGGTCTCTCGAAGATCGCCTTCACGATCTCGATGATTGCGATGGCCGCATCGTTGGCTCTCTGGGCGCTCGTCGGGCTCAACTTCGGGGTCGATTTCAAGGGTGGCTCGATGATCGAGTTGCAGGCCAAAGCCGAACAGGCCGATATTGCCGATTTGCGCAGCAAGACGAGCGGGCTCGGTTTGGGCGACATCCAGATTACGTCATTCGGCACGCCGAAAGACGTTCTGATCCGCGTCGAGCAACAGCCGGGCGGTGCGACGGCTCAGCAGGAGGCTTTGAGCAAGATTGTCGATGCGGTGGGGGACGGCTACGAGCAGCGCCGCGTCGAGGTGGTCGGGCCGGCGGTCTCGGGCGAATTGCGCACCACCGGCATGATTGCCGTGCTCTGTTCGATCATCGCGATCATCCTCTATGTCTGGTTCCGGTTCGAATGGCAGTTCGCGATCGGTGCAGTGGTTGCCCTCGTGCACGACGTGCTGATCACGATCGGAGTGTTTTCGCTGATGCAGTTCGAATTCGACCTGTCGACGGTGGCAGCGTTGCTCACCATCCTCGGTTATTCGGTCAACGATACGGTCGTGGTGTCCGACCGGATTCGCGAGAATTTGCGCAAGTTCAAGCGCCTCGAATTGCCGAAATTGCTCAACCTGTCGATCAACGAAACCCTGTCGCGAACCTTGATGACGTCGTTGACGACCCTGATCGTGCTGGTCACGCTATACATTCTGGGCGGCGAGGTGATCCGCAACTTCACGTTCGCGATGATGTTTGGCGTGCTGATCGGCACTTATTCATCGATCTTCATCGCGGCACCATTGCTCTCGTTCCTCGGCGTAAAGCGAGACTGGTCGGGCGTCACCAAGGGAGCGCCAGCGGCCGCCAGGTAGGACTGATGACCTTCAGTGCGACAGGGGCACGCTATCCCTATCAGGCGCCGGTCGATGCTTACGGCAATGGTGGTTTCCGGTTCGCCGACATGAGCCACAGGGGCTCGATCGTCTCACTGCCAAGCGGCATTCATGGCTGGGATTTGGCGAGCGCCGAGCAGTTGACCGGTGCAGCGATGCAGGCGGTTCTGGCCGAACTCGAGCCGCCAATGTTCCTTTTGCTTGGCACAGGGGCCGAACAGGTGTTTCCCTCACTCGATGTGCGTCGCAGCTTCATCGATGCACGGATCGGCCTGGAGCCGATGGATACGGGTGCCGCCTGCCGCACCTACAACGTGCTGCTGGCCGAAAACCGGCCGGTTGCTGCCGCCCTGATTGCGGTCCCCTGATCAGTTGGAGAGGCGCGTGATGGCAGGTCACGAGGCTGCCGATGAGATCCGTCAGCTTGCCCGCGATTATGAGTACGACCGCTATCTGGCAGCCCTCCTTGGCCCGCGCGAGGTGCGCGAGGCACTGATCGTGCTTTCCGCATTTGCCGGCGAATTGCAGCGTATTCAGGCCGTCACGAGGGAACCGATGATGGCTGCCATTAGATTGCAGTGGTGGCGGGATGTATTGTTGGCGCGGACTGCGGCGACAGATCCCGACGCGCGCACCGGCAAGCCGCTGGCCGACGCACTCGTGGCTGTCATCCATCGGCACGGTCTGGCAAGTGGGCTGGCGCTCGGCATGATCGATGCGGCTGAATGCGACATCGATCCGTCACCGATCGAGACCGACGAGGAGATGCGCCAGATCCTGATCAAGCGGGAGGGTGCGCTGTTCGAGTTGGCTGGTTGTGTGCTCGGTGCAGCAGGCGGGCGGGAGACTTGGCATCTGGCAGCGCTTGCCTACGGCGGCGTTCGCCTGGCGGCCGAGTATCGCCGGCGGTGTGACGGCGGCGCACAGACGTTCCTCAGCGCGCAATTGGGAATGCGATATGCGGGCAGTGATGATTCGGTATTGATCGAGCACGCATTCCTCGAACCTGCACGCTCGGCCCTGGCTGAACTCAGGGAACAGCCTCAGACAATTGACAAGGCGACCCGGACTGCACTGCTGCCGATTGCCGCGGCGGGGCGCTGGCTCAAGGGCGAGCGAGATGGGCTGGCTATCGTCAGGCAGCGCCCGTTCGAGACGGATCGCTTTCGGCGCGCCAGGGATCTGCTTGGGTCTTTTTGGCGCGGGCGGATCTGAACCGGCGTCAGGTCACAAACTGTCGCTGCAATTGGCCGGCAGGATTGAGAGTTGGACGGAAGAGGTCGAATGCAATTCTGGTTGAGAATACTTGCCTCGATGATGGCGGTTGGCACTGCGTTGGCACCGAGCGTGGCTGCAAGTGAGGGGCGGATCGAGTGGTCGGTCGTCAACTCCTTTCGCTTTTTCACAGATGTGCGTGATACCGGGCGTCACGCCGAGGCCCTGAAGTGGCTGACCGACGAGGAGCGCCGACAACCGGTGCTGAACGTCGAGCGCAAGCTCGCGCGCCGTTTCGCACTCGGCTGGGCGGCCGAAATGCATGGGCCCACCTGCTGGGATCAGCGCCGTAACCGGCACCGTTGTCCCGGCAACAAAGGCTACATCAATCCGGTCGCCCATAAGGTCGAGATGCGTGTGGCTGCTGCCGGGCTCGATTTCGCCGAGCGGTGTGATTGGCAGGTCGAGGCGCGGCGCATCGAGCGGCGCGGACGGCTTGGCAAGAAGCGCATTCAGTCGTTCACGAAACCCTGCCGCGAGGCCGTCGAGATTGCGGTGCCCTACCGTACCGGCGCCAAGGTTATCGTCAGGGCACGTGGTGATGTCATTGCCCGCGAAGCGATCAAAGTGCGCGACCTCTTTATTGTCGGCATGGGCGACAGCTTTGGCTCAGGCGAAGGCAATCCGGACATGCCGGTCCGGTTCGCATCGGACCGGGTGGCTTCATACGGGAAGCTTTCGAGCGGCGTCGTCTTCGAGGGCTATCCGGCCCGCGTCGGCGGCTGGAGCAAGCTCGGCGACGAACGCTTCCGCCGCTCCGGCGCGAAATGGCTCGACCAGGCCTGCCATCGTTCGCTCTATTCGCATCAGTTGCGCGCGGCCCTCCAACTCGCACTGGAAGATCCGCACCGGGCGGTGACGTTCGCCGGCGTCGCCTGTTCAGGCGCCGAGATCATCGATGGCCTGTTTCTGCGCTACAAGGGCAACGAATGGGTCGAGAGCCCGCCGGACTTGGCCCAGATCTCAGCTGTCGCCCAGGCCCAATGCGGCTGGCGCCCGGCGCCTGCGAAAGATCTGCCCGAGGCCTATCACGTCGATGGCAAGATTCCGAAGCTGCAGGGCGGGCTGGTTCTGCGAGAATGTCCGCGTGACCGGGCACGGCGGATCGACTTGCTGTTCGTTTCGGTCGGCGGCAACGACATCGGTTTCGCGCGCCTCGTCGCAAACGCCGTGTTGAGCGATCGCACGATGCTGCGCCGCCTGGGCGGCTGGTTCGGCCAGGTCGTCGGGCCCGGTGATGCGGTCGAGCCGCTGCGCAATCTGAGAGCGCGCTACAAGGCGCTGAACCGGGCACTGCACTACATCCTGCACATTCCATGGAACGAGAACGACCGCGTGGTCCTGGCCGCCTACCCCGGCATGGCGCTGTTGCATGACGGCCGTGTATGCGAAAGCGGCCGGCTCGGCATGGATGTGCTGCCGCAGTACCGGCTCAATCCCAAACGGGCGCTGGCTGCGGAAAAAGTAGCAGGCCAACTCTACCGCGCCATGGCACGCGAAGCGCGGCGCAACGGCTGGCGGCTGGCCGATGCGCACCGCAAACAATTCCTCGGGCGCGGCATTTGCGCCGGCCAGACCGGGCCACGTGCAGCCGACGATCTGCGCCTTCCCCGCAAGCGGCGTGGCTTCTGGGAACCCTACGATCCGGCCGGCTATCGCCCTTATGCTCAGCGCCTACGCTGGTTTCGCACACCGAACGATGCCTTCCTGACCGGCAACCTGCATGTCAAGCAGGCCGTGCTGCGCCGCGTATTGCGCTCGAAGCGCCTGCAGTGGACGCAACTGCTGCTGGCATCGACCTATTCAGGCGCGTTTCACCCGACCGCCGAAGGCCAGGCGGCGATGGCCGATGCCGTTGTCCGCGAGGCACGCAAGACGCTCAAACGATTGGAGCGCTGATCCAGGTCTGTTCAGCCGGTGCGCGTGTCAACAGTCCGTTTAAGCATTGAGCGAGATTGTTTCCAAGACAATCGGGCTAGAGCATCGGTTGCGACTTCGCCCGGCCGGCGATGTGCAACGCAAAAGCATACTCGAGCGCTGTCTCTTTGAGCGAATCGAACCGGCCCGACGCACCGCCGTGGCCGGCGCTCATATTGGTCTTCAAGAGCACCAGTTTGTCCGAGGTATTCAGCTCGCGCAATTTTGGCGACCCACTTGGCCGGCTCCCAGTAGGTAACCCGCGGGTCGGTCAAACCGCCGAGCGCGAAGATATGCGGGTAGGCCTGGGCCGTAAACGTTGTCGTACGGCGAATAGCTCTGGATCAGCCTGAAGTCGGCTTCGCTGGTGATCGGATTGCCCCATTCGACCCACTCGGGCGGGGTGAGCGGCAGCGTGTCGTCGAGGATCGTATTCAGGACATCGACGAACGGCACATTGGCGATGATGCCGAGGAACAAATCGGGCGCCATGTTGGCGACCGCACCCATCAGCATGCCACCGGCCGAACCGCCATGCCCGACGATCTTGCCTCGCGACGTGTAGCCGGCCTCTGCGAGGTGTTCACCGGCCGCGATGAAATCGGTGAAAGTATTGCGCTTGGCCGCCCGCTTACCGTCGGTGTACCAGCCATAACCCTTCTCCTTGCCCCCGCGAATGTGCGCAATCGCATAAACAAAGCCGCGGTCGACGAGGCTCAATCGTGTCGTTGAAAAGCTCGCCGGTATGGCGATGCCGTAGCTGCCGTAGCCGTAGAGCAAGAGCGGTGCCGAACCATCAACCGGTGTATCGCGATGATAGAGCAGGCTGATCGGCACGGTCTCTCCGTCTTGTGCCGTCGCAAAAAGACGGCGGGTGACGTAGTCATCCGTGTTGTGACCGCTCGGCACTTCCTGGGTCTTGCGCAGCCACACGCTCACGCGTTGCCATGTCGTAGTCGAATACCTGCGACGGCGTGGTCATAGAGGCGTAAGAAAAACGCACGCTCGTCGTGTCAAACTCATAACCGGTGCCGAGACCGAGGCTGTAGGCCTCTTCATCGAAGGCAATCGCATGCTCGCTGTCGTCCGAGAGGTTACGTATGATAATCCGCGGCAGCGAGTTAGCGCGCTCGAGGCGAACCATGTGGTCCTTGAACGTCGTGTGCGAAAGAACCAGCGTGCCCGGGTCGTGAGCGATCAATTCGGCCCAGTTATCCCGCGATGGATTATCGACGGGGGCAGTGCAAATCCGGAAGTCGACGGCGCCATCCGAGTTGGTCAGGATGTAGAGTTTGTCGCCGCTGTGCTCAACGGCATATTCATGGCCCGTTTCACGTGCCGCAACCAGGCGCGGCATTGCAGCAGGATCATGGGCGTCGATGAGATGGACCTCGCTGGTCTCGTGGTCCGAAACGTCGATCACGATAAAGTCGCCGGATTGGGTCTCGCCGACGTGGACGTAAAAGGCGGTGTCGGTCTCGTGGAACACCAGTTCGTCATCGTCAGATGACGTGCCGAGCCTGTGGCGGTAGACTCGCAATGGGCGATGATTGTCATCAAGGCGGATGTAGTAGACCGTCGCTGAATCGCGGGCCCAGACCATGCCGGCAGTGTTCTCGACCGTATCGGCCAGATCCTTGCCGGTCGCGACATCCCGAAAGCGCAGGGTGTAGTACTCGGACCCGGCGGTATCGACGGCATAGGCGAGCAGCTTGTGGTCAGGGCTGTGATGAGCGCCGCCGAGTTGCCAGTAGTCGAAGCCTTCAGCCTCCTTATTGCCGTCGAGCAGGACGACCTCTTCGGGAGAACCCGCCTCGCCTTCGCGCGGGCAGCGGCAGAGCCGCGGATACTGCGCACCAATGTCGAAGCTGGTGTAGTAGGCCCACCGTCCATCAGGCGAGGGCACCGAACTATCGTCCTCCTTGATGCGGCCCTTCATTTCCTCGAACAGCGCTTCCTGAAGTTCCTTGGTCGAACCGAGCATCTCGTCAAGATAAGCGTTCTCTGCTTCGAGATAGTCCCGGATGTCCTGGGCGAGCGTGTCGGGCTCGCGCATCACCTGCTGCCAGTTCTCGGCCCGGAGCCATGCGTAGTCATCGCGGATGGTGATGCCGTGATGGGTCTGGGTCACGGGCTCTTTGCGCGCGCGCGGTGGCGTCGTCATGCGTGATGATCCTTCGTCGTCAACGGTCGGAGCGGCAGCATCCGGCCAAAAGCTTGGTCAGGCCTCGTCATCCGGCGTGAATGTGAGCGCAACCCCGTTGATGCAATAGCGCTGGCCGGTCGGCTTCGGGCCATCAGGGAAGACATGGCCGAGGTGGGCATCGCAGTTGGCGCAGCGCACCTCCGTGCGGCGCATGAAGAACGATCGGTCGTCATGCTCGGTGACCGCGCCATCATCGGTCGGTTCAAAGTAGCTCGGCCAGCCGGTGCCGGACTCGAACTTGGCACCTGAACTGAACAGCGGCGCATCGCAACACACGCAATGGAACACACCGCCACGTTTTTCATTGTTGAGCGGGCTCGTAAACGCGCGCTCTGTGCCGTGTTTGCGCGTTACCTGGTATTGCTCGGGCGTCAATTGCTCACGCCATTCGGCATCGGACTTTTCAACGCGTGTGCGATCGGTTGTGCTCATGGGCGAGGCTCCATTGTCAGAAATCAATCTCGAGCATTCTGGCACGAAAGGGCGCCTGCCCGAAACCGGCGTCATCGGCTCAATCGAACGCCGTGCGGGTCGCATCCAGCATGCTGCCTGCCGTGAGGTTGAGCGACAGCGGAGTCACCGACACATAGCCATCGTAGACCGCGCGCAGATCGGTGCCTTCTGCCGCGTTGGAACGGCGCGAGCGATAACCGAGCCAGTAGTAAGGCGTCCCCCAGGTATCGTGACGTTCATCGACATTGAGGACCGCCTGGTCTCGGCGGCCCTGGCTGGTTACCTGGACACCCTGCACCTTATCCGGCGCGCAATCGGGAAAATTGACGTTCATTAATGTATTGGGCGCCCAGTCGAGTGCGATGAGACGGCGGATGATATCGGGGCCATGCGTCTGCGTGGTATCCCAATTCGGCCCGCGTTCGCCGCTGCGCCCGCCAATGCCGAGCGCCTGGCTCATCGCGATTGAGCGAATACCAACAAGCGTGCCCTCGAAAGCGGCCGCTATCGTGCCTGAATAGGTCACGTCCTCGGCCAGGTTCTGGCCCATGTTGATACCTGAGAGGATCAGGTCGGGCCGCTGCTTGGTCATCAGGTGGCGCACGCCCATGATCACGCAGTCTGTCGGCGTACCGCGCACCGCGTAGGTGCGCTCATCGAGGCAGCGCATGCGAATCGGCTCACGCAGCGACAGCGAGTGGCCGGCGCCGCTGTGGTTGGTCTCGGGCGCGACCGTCCAGACATCGTCACTCAGTTGTCCGGCTATCTCACGCAACGCCTTGAGGCCCGGCGCATCAATGCCGTCATCGTTGGAAATCAGAATGCGCATAGCGCTCGACCTCTTATGCTCGAAGCAATAGCGGAACCATGCAATCGACGGCTCACGGAGCCTTGATCTCAGTCATACCGCCCATGTAGCCGACCAGTGCCTCCGGAATGCGGATCGTGCCGTCGGCGGTTTGGTAGTTTTCCATGACGGCAATCAAGGTACGCCCGACAGCGAGGCCGGAGCCGTTCAGCGTCGTCACGTAGCGCACATCCTTGCCCTCGGTTGGGCGGTAACGCGCGCCCATGCGCCGGGCCTGAAAGTCGCCGCACACCGAGCAGCTTGAGATTTCGCGATAGGTGTTCTGACCCGGCAGCCATACTTCGATGTCGTAGGTCTTGCGCGAGGCAAAGCCCATGTCGCCGGTGCAGAGCAGCATGGTGCGATAGGCAAGGCCGAGGCGCTTCAGGATCTCTTCGGCGCAACCGGTCATGCGCTCGTGCTCGGCGATGCCATTCTCTTCCGTCGTGACCGAAACAAGTTCGACCTTGGCGAACTGGTGCTGTCGGATCATGCCGCGCACGTCCCGACCGGCGGAACCGGCTTCCGAGCGGAAACAGGGTGTCCAGGCGGTGAAGCGCAACGGCAGGTCGGCTTCCATGAGGATCGATTCACGCACGAGGTTGGTCAGCGATACCTCGGCCGTCGGAATGAGCCAATAGCCGTCGGTGGTCTGGAACAGATCCTCGGCGAACTTAGGCAGGTTGGCAGTGCCGTAGGCGGCCTGGTCGCGCACGAGCAGCGGCGGGTTGACTTCAGTGTAACCGAATTCGCTCGTGTGGATGTCGAGCATGAACTGGGCGAGGGCGCGTTCGAGGCGGGCAAGCGCACCCTCGAGGATCACGAAACGGGCGCCTGACAACTTGGAAGCGGTCTCGAAATCCATCAGGCCGAGCGCCTCGCCAAGCTCGAAATGCTCCTTGGGCGCGAAGTCGAAGTCCGGTGGAGCGCCGACCGTACGAATCAGGGCGTTGTCACTCTCATCTGCACCGACCGGCACGTCGTCGAGCGGCGTGTTCGGCAGGCCAGCGAGAATCTCTTCAAGCTTGGCATCGAGGCGTCGCTCCTCATCCTCGCCCTCCTGAATCGTTGACTTGAGATCGGCAACCTCCGCCATCAGCGCCTGTGCTTTGGCCTCGTCCTTCTGCGCCTTGGCTTTGCCGATCTCCTTGGAGGCGGCATTGCGGCGCGCCTGGGCATCCTGCAATTTGACGAGATGCTGCCGGCGCTCCTCATCGAGCGCCAGGACTGCGGCCGAGGACGGCTCTAGTCCACGCGCCTCGAGGCCTTTGTCGAATGCCGCAGGATTGTCGCGGATCCACTTGATGTCGAACATGGCGGATCGCCTCCGAACAGATTGGTGCAATGCGCGAAGCTATAGGCCGAAGCCCGGTGCCGGTCCACTGAACTCGGAACTGATTGCTGGCGTTATTTGAGGACCAGTGGCTTGCCGAGCCGGCCCGCAAGATCCTGGATATACTGCCAGGCAACCCGGCCTGATCTCGCACCGCGCGTGGTCGACCATTCGAGGCTGTCGCGCCGCAGTTCCTCCGGGTCGATCTCGAGGCCGAAATGGCCGACATAGGCATTGACCATTGCCAGATACTGCTCCTGGTTGCCGTTGTGGAAGCCGAGCCAGAGTCCGAAGCGATCGGAAAGCGAGACCTTTTCCTCAACCGACTCCGATGGGTTGATCGCCGTCGAGCGCTCATTTTCCATCATCTGGCGCGGCATCAGATGGCGGCGGTTCGAAGTCGCATAAAAGATGACGTTGCCCGGACGCCCCTCGATGCCGCCGTCCAGCACCGCCTTCAGCGACTTGTAGCTGGTATCGTCATGATCGAAGGACAGATCGTCGCAAAACACGATGTAGCGGTGTTGGCTGGCGCGCAGCAGCGCCAGGCAGGCCGGCAGCGTGTCGATATCCTCGCGATGGATTTCAATCAGCTTAAGATCGGGCTTGCCCGAGAGATCGAGACCCAGTTCCTGGCGCACGTCTGCATGAGCCGCCTTGACCAGCGACGACTTGCCCATGCCGCGCGCGCCCCACAACAGTGCGTTGTTGGCCGGAAAGCCCTCGGCGAAGCGCCGGGTGTTTTCGAGTAGCTGCGAAGCAGCCCGGTCGACACCTTGCAGCAAGCGTAGCGGCACCCGGTTGATCTGGCCGACTGGCTGAAATGACGGCGGACGCGGCAGCCAGATGAAGGCTTCGGCAGCGTTGTAATCGGGCTCGACATCGGCAGGCGGCGCGATGCGTTCGAGGGCCGCGGCGATTCGGGCCAGCAGTTGTTGGTCGTTGAGCGGCGGAATGGCATTCATCGCGGTCATTCGATCCTGATTTGCACTCGATTTTCCCAAGTTGGCCGTCCGCTTATAGGCCACGCGCCAATGGCCGTCACGGGGGCACGATCCATTCATCGCATGCGGTAGTAAGGCTTCACGCCGCTGCACTGCCCTCACTTGGCACGACGCGCCGATAAAGATGCCAGGTTGCATGACCAAATACCGGCAGCACAACAAACAGCCCAAGGAACGCCGGGACCACTGCAATCACCACGCAGGCAATAACGAACAAGCCCCACGCAATCATTGTCACGGGCGACGTTGTCACAGCGCGAATGCTGGTGATCATGGCCGTCACGAAATCTGTGTTGCGATCGAGCAGCAGCGGACATGAGATCACGGTCAGTGCGAACAGGACCATCGCAATCACCGCCCCGACGCAGTGGCCGACAAATAGAAACAGCCAGCCGTTGCTCGTCGTGAAAATCGCCGTCAGGAACCCTTCGAAGGTCGCAAACCCCTGAAACCCGAAGAATACCGCAAAAATCGTACGTGCCTGGTACATCCAGATCCAGAATACGAACAGCATCACGAAGGCCATCCAGCCAAGCTCGCGGCGGCTCTGTGCAAAAACAACGCCCAGAACCGCACTCCACGACAATTCGAGGCCCAGTTCGCGACGCCTCGAAACTTCGTAAAGGCCGGTTGCGATGAACGGTCCGATCAATGCAAACCCGATCACCAGCGGGTAGGCAAGCCAATGCACCTGAAAGAAGATGACACCTGTGAATAGCACCAATCCGCCGATCACGTAGACCGCGCTGAAAAACAACCCGAACGCCGGTGCTGCCAGAAAATCAGACCAGCCGCGCTTGAACACGTCCCAAATATCGGCAAACGTGATGCGGCGTACATCTGGCAATGACGACGTCTTCTGCGGACGGCTGGTGTCACTCATTTGGTCGCCCCCGAAGCGCTGCTGAATATTAATGGCTCTGTTCGGCTCCAATGTAGATTTCCCCGCTAACTCATGGCTCCAGCCAGGCAGTGGCGGGGCGTAAGTCGATCGCCGTCCCGCTCAATCATGCGGCGCCAGCCGAGATAACTCGGCAGATATTTCGAAGCGACGCCCTTGAAGCGCGCCATCCAGCCCTTAAAGCGGCTCTGGTAGGCGCTGACGTTCTGGGTGTGATAGCAGCCAATGGTCCGCTCACCTTGCGCAGCAACAAGCGCCATCTGGGTGATGCCGGTCTCGGCCGCGAACGCCTCGTAAGACTTGTTGCCGTCGGTGATGAGCACGGCGTCTTTAGCGACGACGGGCTTCAAGTGCGCGCCGATCGCCTCAGCGCTGAGGTCGGTGAGGATCGCATCGGTGGTCTCGCCATGGCGATCGCGGACGATCAGAATGGCATCGTGCTCGTCTGTGGAAAGTCCCGGTTTCTTGGCCTTGCCGCCACGTTTCCTGGGCGCTCGGCCGACCAATTTGCGCGAGCCCTTGGCCGACTTGAGAATGAATGTCTCGTCCGCCTCGACGATGCCGGTTACGGCGCCAGCCTTCTTGTCCTTGGCCGCCGCGAGGAAACGATGACGCCAGCGGAACGATGTCTCCAGATGAATGTCGGTGCGCGCTGCCGCCTTGCGTAGGCTGACACCGTCGACGAGTGCGCGGGCATAGTCGAGCCACTTCTCGCGCAGCCTGAGCCCTGCCAGCGGCGTGCCCGTCAGCGCGTTGAAGGTGCGCTCGCACGCCTTGCACATGTAGCGCTTGAGACCGGAGGCCGAGCCCCATGGCTTGAAGTCACTCGCACCGCAATGGCCGCAGGCCGGCGCCGCGGCGAACCGCGTCTCGATCAGAGCGACGACCTCCTCGTCCGAGCCCGTCGCCGTCAGCGCCTCGACCAGCGCCTCGCGCTGGACTTGGCTGAGATCCCCCAACTGCCCGACAAGTGCCTGAAAATCCTGAGCCTTCATGGTATCCTCGCTGGTGACGAACCGTCTGTCAGCTAGGTGTCACAACATTCAGGCAGAACAGAGCCATATTAATCGATAGTAGGTCAACTGGGCGCAATTGGCACGGGTGAAATATGATCTACGTCAACCTACATAAAGATTGCGGGGAAGCGCGCATCAAGCGCTGCAACTGTCGAGTTGGCCGCCCTCCCACAGCCGAAGATACTTCGGCACGGCTCGGAGACATGTCAGATGAACCAATCCACAGTTCAGACAGACGAAGTACCAGGCCTGTGCCGTTCCTGCACAGCGCGTCATAAGGGCATCTGCGGTGCACTGACGGCTGCCCAGCTGAGCGAACTCTCTCGGCATACCAAACAGATCCAGATCAGCGCCGGGACCGAGTTACAAGCAGAACAGCAGCCAATCGAGAAGTACGCAATTGTCTTGAACGGGGTGATCAAGCTTTCAAAGCTGATGGAGGACGGTCGCCAGCAGATTGTCGGCCTACAGTTTGCACCCGATCTGCTGGGCAGACCCTTTCAGGCTGAAAGCAATGTGTCATCGGAGGCAGCCACAAACGCCAAACTTTGCGTCTTCTCGAAATCCGCTCTCGAAAGGACAATCAGCGATTCACACCAAATGGCCAGCCGGCTGCACGAACAGACGCTGCGCGAGTTGGATGAGGCGCGCGAATGGATGCTCACGCTTGGACGCAAGACGGCCTATGAAAAGGTAGCAAGCTTCCTGAAGCTGATCGCGACCGCTTCGGACCCTGAGAGCAGCGGTGACGGTGCGCCCGTGCGCTTCACCTTACCGTTGACGCGAGCGGAAATGGCTGACTTCCTAGGGCTTACCATCGAGACAGTTTCGCGTCAGATGACCGCGCTGCGCAAGAATGGCCTGATCGAAATCGAGCGTGCCCAGTCGATTACGGTCCGAGATCTCGACAGGCTCATTGCAGTAAGCGGCTCCTGACTGCGTTCATCGTACCGAGACAGGCGTCGGATACGATCATGCCATGGCGCTCGAGTAGCGCGGCCATATGTTCGTAGTGACTTGGCCTCAGATGACGGCGTACCATCGGCACGATGAACTCGAGCTCGAAGGCCGCCGAACGTCGTGAAACCTCGAAAAAGCCGCGCAGCATGTAACCTGCCGCGTTGCAGTTCTCGATGCCCGTAGGCTCTGCAAGGCACGCGAGCAACTCGCTGATCTCGTGCGCATAGCCCTGGTCCGACAACCGCTCGTCGCGCAGCCGATCGGCGGTTACCCGCGTGAATGTCGGTTGCACAGCCGATGTTTCGAGGACGGGAAAAATGATCTTGTGATCGATCTCAATGCAGACATCGAACACTGCCGGCAGCGACTCGGACAAATTGGCACAGACGCATGTATCGATGTCGAGCGGCAGTCCGTCGGCGATACCCTCGAGTTGGCGCGACATTTCGATTTGCTGGTTAACCAGGCGAACAAATGTGGTCATCGGACTTTCGAGTGCCGAACATTGGGAAGGCGACATCGAGTTGGGTTGGTCAGAGTGCATGGCGTTTCGGCGCCCCTCACGGCTGCGCAAGCTTCGTACCTTTCGGACGCGCTTGAATTGTTTCTGATTTTTGGCAGACGACTTCGCTCTATCAAGTCAACAGACTGTCGAATGATCGAACCACTTTGAGGTGGCGAATTTATCGGGCGATACATAGTTCCAGTATTCAAGTGTCGTCTTGTGCCTTTGCATTCCAATACTTGCACCGTTGAGGCTAGGATGCGGCCTAAGGCACGGCGTTGATCTGCATCAAATCCTGGTTGTCTCGCATTGACCACACGTATCCTTGATGCAAATCAATGCGCTGAATCCTGCTTTGCAAGGATGTAGTCCCTCGGTTTTCAAGATGTGGCCCGGCGGCGCATGGGCTAACGCTGCCGCATGCCTTAAAGCGACTATGGCGAATTGCTTCGCCGCACGGGACATGGGGAGATCCAGACATGAGTAAGGGGCCACTGGTCACGTTTTTCGGATTGGCGATCATCGTCGCCCTACTCGCCGCGCTTGGCGGGCACGATGAAACCTTGCGCACGCATGGCACGGTGGTGGCAGCCGTCCTGCTCATTGCCATATTGGCGACGCTGGTGCTGCCGGTCGGTCGACCGACGGATGAACCCGGCGGATACAAGGACGACATCATCAAAGTGGGGGTCATCGCGTCTGTCTTCTGGGGCGTGGTCGGTTTCCTGGTGGGCGTCGTCATCGCGCTGCAGCTGGCCTGGCCCGACCTCAATTTCGAGCCCTACCTCAACTTCAACCGGTTGAGGCCCTTACATACTTCGGCTGTTATCTTCGCATTCGGCGGCACGGCACTGCTGACCAGCAGTTTCTACATCGTCCAACGCACCTGCCGCGCGCAACTATTCGGCGGCGGTCTCGGCTGGTTCGTGTTCTGGGGCTACCAGCTCTTTATCGTGCTTGCCGCGACGGGTTACGTCGTCGGCGCAACGCAGTCGCGCGAGTATGCCGAACCCGAATGGTACGTCGACCTGTGGCTCGCGGTAGTCTGGGTCGCCTACCTCATCGTGTTCGTCGGCACGCTTATCAAGCGTAAGGAACCGCACATCTATGTGGCGAACTGGTTCCTGCTCTCGTTCATAGTCACCGTCGCGATGCTGCACATCGTCAATAACCTGGCTGTGCCGGTCTCCCTGTTCGGAGCCAAGAGCTATTCGGCCTTTGCCGGCGTGCAGGACGCTCTGACACAATGGTGGTACGGCCATAACGCCGTCGGCTTCTTCCTGACGGCGGGTTTCCTCGGCATGATGTATTACTTCATGCCGAAGCAGGCCAACCGGCCGGTCTACTCATACCGCCTGTCGATCGTCCACTTCTGGTCGCTGATCTTCCTCTACATCTGGGCCGGCCCCCACCACCTGCACTATACGGCGCTGCCAGACTGGGCACAGTCGCTTGGCATGGTGTTCTCGGTGATGCTCTGGATGCCCTCGTGGGGCGGCATGATCAACGGCCTGATGACGCTCTCGGGCGCCTGGGACAAGCTCCGCACCGACCCGGTCCTGCGCATGATGGTGATCGCTGTCGCCTTCTACGGCATGTCGACCTTCGAAGGCCCGATGATGTCGATCAAATCGATCAACTCGCTCTCGCACTACACCGACTGGACGATCGGCCACGTGCATTCGGGCGCACTCGGCTGGAACGGCATGATCACGTTCGGTGCGATCTACTTCCTGGTGCCGAAATTGTGGGGCCGCGAGCGGCTTTATTCGCTGCGTATGGTCGACTGGCATCTATGGCTGGCGACGATCGGCATCGTTATCTACGCCGCCGTGATGTGGGTCGCCGGCGTCACCCAGGGCCTGATGTGGCGCGAATACGATGACCAGGGCTTCCTCGTGAACTCCTTCATCGACACCGTCAGCGCTCTGCATCCCGAGTACGTGATGCGCGCGTTCGGTGGCCTCCTCTACCTCACAGGCGCACTGCTGATGGCCTACAACGTCTACAGAACGATCAGGGGTGACGTACGCAAGGAGGCACCGATGGGCGCCTCCGCGCAAGTTGCACCGGCTGAATAAGGAGAGCGCTGATGTCAATCTTCAAGCAACATGGCGCGCTCGAGCGCAACTCGATTCTCCTGATGGTTGCGTCGCTGGTCGTCGTCCTGATCGGCGGGATCGTGGAACTCGTACCGTTGTTCTACCTCAAGAACACGATCGAGAAGGTTGAGGGAATGCGGCCCTACACGCCCCTCGAACTGGCCGGGCGCAACATCTACATCCGCGAAGGCTGCTACGTCTGCCACAGCCAGATGATCCGCCCGTTCCGCGACGAGGTCGAGCGTTATGGCCACTACTCACTGGCAGCCGAGAGCATGTACGACCACCCATTCCAATGGGGCTCGAAGCGGACAGGACCGGACCTCGCCCGGGTCGGCGGGCGCTATTCGGATGAGTGGCACGTCGATCACCTGAAACGGCCGCGCGACGTTGTGCCTGAATCGATCATGCCGACCTACGCCTTTCTGCTCGACCGTCCGCTGCAAGCTGACGACATAGCCGAGCACCTGAAGGCCAACCGGGTCGTCGGCGTGCCCTACTCCGACGACATGATCGCCAACGCGGCAAAGGACCTCAAAGCCCAGGCAAGCGTCGAATCGGAAGACCTCGAAGGTCTGCAGAAGCGCTACGCAAAGGTCAACGCACGCGACTTCGACGGCAATCCCAGGGTGATCAGTGAGATGGACGCACTGGTGGCCTATCTTCAGATGCTCGGCACGCTCGTTAATTTCGATGCCTATAAGGCCGAAGATAATCTGCGCTAGGAGGCAGCGAACCGTGGACTACGAAACGCTTCGCCAATTCGCCGACAGTTGGGGGCTCGTGTACCTCTTCGTTGCGTTCGTCGGCATCGTGCTTTTCACATTCCGGCCCGGCAGCAAAAAGCGAGCCGATGAGCTGGCCAGGATCCCACTGCGGGAGGACGAACTCGATGGCTAATCCACACCAAGATCAACGCGAAGTCGATGAACTGAGTGGCACCGAAACCACCGGTCACGAATGGGACGGCATCAAGGAGCTCGACACCCCGATGCCGCGCTGGTGGGTGTGGACGTTCTACGCGACGATCGTCTTCGCGATCGGCTATGTCATCTATTATCCCGCCATTCCGATGCTGACGACATCATCGGTCGGCTTGTCGGGCATCACGGCGCGCGGTAACGTCGAGCATGAACTTGCCGCTGTGCGCAAAGCAAAGGCCGGCCTCGAAGACAAGCTCGTCAAGACGTCACTCGAAGATGTCGCCAAGGATGAAGACCTCTACCGTTTCGCGGTTGCCGGCGGCAAGTCGCTGTTCAAGGTCTATTGTTCGCAATGCCACGGTTCCGGCGCCGAGGGCGCACCGGGTTATCCAAACCTCAATGACGATGATTGGCTGTGGGGCGGCGATCTTCAATCGATCCGGACAACCATCGCGCATGGTGTTCGCAGCGCAGACGATGAGGAAACCCGCATTTCCGAGATGCCGGGCTTCGGGCGCGATGAAATTCTGGAGACCGCCAACATCGGCGAAGTCACCGAATATGTCCTGCAGATCTCCGGCAAGGACCACGACAAGACCAAGGCAGAAGCCGGCAAGGCGGTATTTGCCGAGAACTGCGCGGCATGCCACGGCGATGACGGGCGCGGCAACCGGGAACTCGGTGCGCCCAATCTGGCGGACGCACTGGCCCTCTATGGCACGACACGCGAGCAATTGACTCGGCAGATCAACGCTCCGCGCCACGGCGTCATGCCGGCATGGCTCAATCGCTTAGGCTTGGGCGAGGCCCAGGTCCGGCAGCTTGCACTCTATGTTCACGGACTTGGCGGGGGCGAAAAGCCGAAGCCCAAGGAATAGAGCCGCGCTGGAACAAGCCTAGGATCTTCGGAAAGCCAGGTTATGCCGCAGGACAGCAACCAACAATCGGTCGACCAGTTCATCGTCGATCCGGTCAATTCGAAGGCCTCGCGCGAAAGCGAACTCTATACGGCGCGCAAGAAGATCCACCCGAAGCGGGCAAAAGGCTTCTTTCGCTCCTTCAAATGGCTGGTGATGGCGATCACGCTCGCCATCTATTACATCACGCCCTGGATCCGCTGGGATCGCGGACCACACGCGCCCGACCAGGCCGTGCTCATCGACCTCGCCAACGTCCGCTTCTATTTCTTCTTCATCGAGATCTGGCCGCAGGAGTTCTTCTTCGTGGCTGGTCTCCTGGTGATGGCCGGCATCGGGCTGTTCCTCGTCACCTCGACGGTCGGCCGGGCCTGGTGCGGCTATACCTGCCCGCAGACTGTATGGGTCGACCTCTTCCTGGTCGTCGAACGCGCGATCGAAGGCGACCGCAACGCGCGCATCAAACTCGATGCAGCCCCGATGTCGACCGACAAAATCGTCAAGCGCGTTTCCAAACATGCCGTCTGGCTACTGATCGCAGTCCTGACCGGCGGCGCATGGGTGTTCTATTTCGCCGATGCTCCGACGCTACTGGTCGATCTTGTCACCGGCAATGCGGCCTTCGTTGCCTACGCGACCATCGCCGTACTCACGTTCACGACTTATGTGTTCGGCGGACTGCTGCGTGAGCAGGTCTGCACTTACATGTGCCCCTGGCCGCGCATTCAGGCGGCGATGCTCGATGAGCACTCACTCACCGTCACCTACAACGACTGGCGCGGCGAGCCGCGCTCACGTCATGCCAAGCGCGCCCGAGCCGAGGGCAAACCGGTCGGTGACTGCGTCGACTGCAATGCGTGCGTCGCGGTCTGCCCGATGGGCATCGACATTCGCGAAGGCCAGCAGCTCGAATGCATCACCTGCGCGTTGTGCATCGATGCCTGTGACAGCGTCATGGACAAGCTCGGCTTCGAGCGGGGCCTGATCAGTTATGCGACGCTCGGCGAATATGACGCCAACATGCGCACCTCCGGCTCAAACCGCATTAACGTTGGCGGTGATACCGTTTGGGATAAGTCACAAATCGACATCTCCTGCGTGCGCACCGGCGACGGCAAGCTTGCCAGCGGCTTCATCCACACCGACTGGCGCTCGTTCCTGCGCCCGCGCACCGCGATCTATATCGGCATCTGGTGCGCCCTCGGTCTCGGCCTGCTCGTCGCCCTGCTCATGCGCGATCGTCTCGACATCAACGTCCGTCACGACCGCAATCCGCTGTTCGTCACGCTGAGCGACGGCTCGATCCGCAATGGCTACGAAGTCAAGATCCTGAACATGCGGCCCGAACCGCGCAGCTTCGAACTGACGCTCACGGGCCTCGAAGACGGCACAATGACGGTGGGCGGTTCCTCGACAACGCCGGCAAGACGCCTCGAGATCGCCGTCAAACCGGATCAGCTGCGCACGTTGAAGGTCTACGTACGCGCTCCAAAGAGCGCGATCACGTCTTCGCGCCAGTCCTTCCGCTTCGATGTCAAGGAAATCGGCGGCGCTGAGCGGACGAGCTACGAGGCATGGTTCGAGTCAGCGAAGGAGTAGGGCGATGGCAGCCCCAAAATCACGGCCGCAGCCCGGTGAGTTCACCGGCCGGCACATGCTGATCATCATGCTGGCGTTTTTCGGCGTGATCATTACCGTCAATCTGACAATGGCGGTGATTGCCGGGCGCAGCTGGACCGGCCTCGTCGTGCCGAACAGCTACGTTGCCAGCCAGAACTTCAATGAGGAACTTGCCGAGGCTGCGCGCCAAAATGCGCGCGGCTGGCGTTCGGCGCTCGCTTACCGTGACGGCGCGATCCAGTTCGATCTGCAGGACCGCGACGGAGAGCCCATCATCCTGAGCGATATGCAGGCGGCGGTCGGCCGGCCGGCCTTCGAGCAGGACGATCGTAGGGTGGCACTGACGCACACCACGAGTGGCCGCTATCGAGCAGAGCTGCCGCTCGACGTCGGCGTCTGGACCGTACGCATCACTGGCGGCAGCGGAGAGATGGCCTATCGCCGAGACGCCCGCCTCAACATCAAATCCGGTGATGCTGCAAAGCCCGCTGTGGCAAACTGAAACGAGCACCGCCGATGAGCTGCTGCCAGGCATCGATGCCGCCGCCTCCGGGGCCGAATAATCTTGAGGAGGAGCGCCTGCGTGCGGCTTCCCGCGTCATCGATGGCAACACGCTGCAGACCGAGTTCCACGTTCCGGACATGCACTGCATCGCCTGTGTGCGCAAAATCGAGCGCAGTCTGTCCAAGCTGGCGTTCGTCTCAAACGCGCGCGCCAATCTTTCGACTAGACGCGTGCGCGTCACATGGCAGGCTGACAACGGCCAGGCGACCCGGATCGCCGGCACGCTCGCCGGGCAAGGCTTCGACCATGCCCTCCTGCAGGCCGGCGTGCTCGGTGACAGCGATGATGCAACGTTCAAGCACCTGCTGCTATGCCTCGGCGTTGCAGGGTTCGCCGCTGCAAACGTCATGCTGCTTTCGGTTTCCGTGTGGTCCGGCGCTGACGCCGAAACCCGCCAGCTCTTTCATTTGATCTCGGGCCTGATCGCCATCCCGGCAGCGGCCTATGCCGGTCGGCCGTTCTTTTCCTCCGCCCTCAGGGCACTTTCCCATCGCCGGCTCAACATGGACGTGCCGATCTCGCTCGCCGTCGTGCTGGCACTTGCCATGAGCGTCAGCGAAAGCCTGTCGGGCGGCGCGGAGGCGTACTTCGACGCCGCCGTCATGCTGCTGTTCTTCTTGCTGATCGGGCGCACGCTCGACCACATGATGCGCGACCGCGCCCGCGACGGGGTCAAATTGCTCTCACGGCTGTCTGCCAAAGGTGCCATCGTGATCGAGGCCGACGGCAGCCAGCACTACGTTGCAACCGAAAAACTGCAACCGGGCACCCGCGTGTTCGTTGCCGCCGGCGAACGCGTACCGGTCGACGGCATCGTGCGGTTGGGCACCAGTGAACTCGACCGTGCACTGGTCACCGGCGAGAGCCGCAGCCAACCGATCGGGACCGGCGACCGGGTCGAGGCCGGTACCATCAACCTCACAGGCCCGATCGAAATCGAGGCGACCAAGACCGCAGATACCTCGTTTATCGGCGAGGTCGTGGCCATGATGGAGGCAGCGGAACAGGGCAAGGCCCGCTTCGTGCGCATTGCCGACCGCGTGGCCCGGATCTACGCGCCTGCGGTCCACATTATTGCCTTCCTTGCCTTTGCCGCCTGGATGCTTGCTACCGGCGGTGACTGGAAATTGTCGGCTTACACGGCTATTGCAGTGCTGATCATCACGTGTCCCTGCGCGCTCGGCCTGGCGGTGCCGATCGTTCACGTTGTCAGCGCCGGCCGGCTGTTCGAGCACGGCATCCTGATGAAGGACGGCGGCGCACTCGAAAGATTGCGCGAAATCGATACCGTCGTTTTCGACAAAACCGGCACTTTGACGCTCGGAAGGCCGGACGTGATTGCGACCGGCGCGGATGGTGCACAACTGGCCCTTGCCGGCGCACTTGCCGCCCAGTCGAAACACCCTGCGGCAGACGCTGTTGCCCGACATGGTGCACGTTTCGGCAGCCTGGATCATGTGACATTGCATAACATCCGCGAAGTCGCAGGGTTCGGCATCGAGGCACGGCATGACGGCCGCGCCATCCGGCTGGGCCGCCGCTCCTGGGTAGCAGAAATCACAGACCCGGCATCAAGTGATCCTGATCCCTCCGAAAGCACCGTCTGGTTCGGTAAGGCCGGCGGAAAACCGGTTTGCTTCGAAATGCGTGATGCGCTGCGCCCCGGTGCCCGTCAGGCAGTCGAGCGATTGCTTGGCTTGGGCCTTAGGGTCGAAATCCTGTCAGGTGACGCGGTGCCGGCAGTGCGCACCATTGCCGACGAGTTGGCAATCGCAAACTGGCAGGCCGAACAGACGCCGTCAGACAAGATCGGCCGTATCGAAGCCTTGAAGCGCGATGGCTGCAACGTGCTGATGGTCGGCGACGGCCTAAACGATGCCCCGGCGCTGGCCGCCGGCCACGTCTCGATGGCACCGTCCAGCGGCTCCGATGTCGGCCGTCAGGCCGCAGATTTCGTACTGACCGGCGAGAGCCTCGCATCCATCCCGTTTGCCCACGACATCGCGGAGCGCGCCAACGCACTGGTCAAGCAGAACATCGCGCTGGCAGTGGCCTACAACTGCATCGCCGTACCGCTCGCCGCGTTTGGCTACGTCACACCACTGGTCGCAGCCATTGCCATGTCTGCGTCGTCCATCGTCGTCGTCGCCAACAGCCTGCGCCTGCGCTTGGCGGGCGGCACCTGGGATGCGCCACCGTTCCCGCAATCACCACGAACCATGTATAGTGACAGATACGCTGCCGCAGCACCCGGCCTGGACAACCAAACATGAGCCAAGTCGCCATCCTCATTCCCGTCGCACTGTTCCTGGGCCTGCTCGGCCTTGCAGCCTTCATCTGGTCACTCAAGACAAACCAGTACGACGATCTGGAAGGTGCCGCCGCCCGCATCCTCGATGACGACGACGACAAGCCGGCGTCAGAGCCCCGTCAGTCCTGATAGAGACCGATCAGGCGATCGAGCTTGCGGTTGATCTCGTCGACGGCTGAGCGCATTTCAGCATCGTTGCCTGACTTCGGCGACGACGGCGTCGCGCCTTTGCCGCTGCCGGCCGGTGGGGCGCCGAGCAACGCCGTGCAGTCGGCATCCTCCTCGCCTTTATATTTGTCGCAAAGCAAACGGCGCTCTCGCGCCAGCCGCGAGATCCAGACTTTGAGAACTGCAGGATCCGCTTCCGAGCCGACCGGCGACCCGCCATCATCATCCGTCTGACAGGAATAGTCGCCCGGCGAGACCAGACCGGACAGCCTGATCCGGTTGATGTCATCGCCGTTTTCATCGGCGCGCTTGTTGGCCGCAACGATGACGTCGCGACCGAACTTCACGCCCCGGTCGAATGTCGCTCGATCTATAATCGGCGCCCGGCCTCCCTCGTGGTGGAACATCGTCTGTGCCAGCTGCCAAAGAACATCCGGGCGCGTAATGTCGATGGTTTCGCGTACGTTGAGGCGCGCGCTGAAATAATGCTCGGAAAGCGCCCGGTATTCATCGATGTACGTCTGCAGGATGTCGGGCCTGGCACCATCTCCTGCGATACCTTGCGAGATCGTATGGATCGACGTCGTTCTGACAGGGCTGCCATCTCTGTCGCCTAGCCCCTTGCGCACCATCAGCCAGTAATACCAGATGGCAACGCCTGCCTCAGGTGTCGTGAATGCCGGGATGTAACCGCCCTTCTTGTCGATCGCCATGTCGGCCGGATAACCATCGATCGTTTCTCTCAGTCCTGGCCATGTCCGAATGTAATTCAGCCAGTTCTCGGGAGGGTGATACATCGTGATCGCCCCCCAGTTATACGTCGTCTCCGACTTGTTCTCGGCCGGCTTGAGAAGACCGCACACTGCGGTCGGCGGTGCCTCTGATTTGAAGCGCAGAAAACTGAAAGCAACGCGCAAGCGCTCGTTCCGACCCGTTGGCTGACATGACGCGTCGAGCACCGGCGCATCGCCAATCAGCGTCACCGTGCGATCACCGTTTGTCACCTTGCCGTTGACGGCAATGAGCTGCGCAGCACATCCCTTGTAGAATCGGCGCAGCGTACCGTGATAACCATCACCCGTTTTCTTGCCCGCAAAGACCAGGGCACCGCGCACGAACCCGCGCGCGGGATCGACACCGGCCTGCGTCACAACCAGTTCTCGTTTGCCGTCGGCCCCGGCAACAAGGCCGTGCTCGACATTGTTTGCGCCATCGTTAGTGCCACCTCGCTGATCATCGCCAGCCCAGTACGAAACAACCTGCGCAAGACTACCGGTATCAGGGATCGGCTCGGGTCTGGTGACGATGCTGCCGCCATCCTCACCGTCACCATCCCGGCGCGCACATTGCAGTCCCTGGGTTGCAACAACCGTTTTGCCATGATCGGCCTCGTAGGCACGGGCCAGGTCGCAATACAAGGGCACCGGCCGGTAGCCGACGCCCTTGATCGACTTCCAATGCTCGAGATGGAGATGGAACGTGGTGCTGCTCCTGCCGAAATCATTCCAAAGGTACCCGATCAGTTCGCCGGCCTTGACTTTCATACCCGGCCGCGGCCAACGCGCCTTGGCATCGATCATGTCGAGATGGAGGTAGCGGAACTTGCTGCCGTCATCGAGCTTCAGGACCACCATGTAGCTGTAGCCGGTTGCATAGATCTTGCCATCGGCAACCGCCACGACGGGCACCAGCCGGGCACGTTGCCCGCGGCTCTTGGCACGACGCATCTGCTGGCATTGCACGGCCGTGCCGCCGTTGATGTCAATGCCCTGGTGGACGGTGCGCTTGGAGCAGCCGTGCGGCACCTTCGACCAGCCCTTGGCACCACGCGTCTCGCACAGCGTATCCCACCAGCGTTCATTGAAATTGGCGTCATCGCACTGATCGCCCCACTTGCCCTGCACCTTATAGTCATGGAAGCCGCCGGGGCTTGCGACTTGCGACGTGGCCGTCGCCGGATGACCTTTAGCGATCGGAAAGCGCATGGTTGGCGCGAACAAGCGCGTATCGCGCACGCCCGTTCCGTAGTTCAGTTTGAGCTCGCCCGGCGGGTTCATCTGAAAACTGCCCTGGGCAATGGCTGGCCCGGTTCCCACCCAGACCAGCAGCAGGGCTGCGGCAACACCTAGAACCGCTCGAGTTCGGTTGGCAAACCCGGTCATCATCGGACGCCTCGCCTAATCTCGTTGGCCGCCCGTCCGCCGCCGGCGCCAAGGCAGCGGCCGCGCAGGTTGCAAAGGATGAATTCCTCGATCAGGCGATCGGCCTGTTGCTGGTTGATGCAGTCGTTGCCGCCATCCTTGCAGTCGATGGTCACCATGTAGTTAGCGCCGGCGTAAATGAATGTTGCAACGCCGCCGGAAACCGTCGGCGTGAAGCCGTCATAGCGATCGAAGGTGCCGCCGGCCGAGCGCCCGGTGACATGGCGCCCGCCCGCCTCATACGAGATGTTCGTGCCTTCGATCATCATCGTGTACGTCTCGGTCTGGGTGAAAGCGGTGAAGCCGCCGTTATCCTCGATCTCCAAATGGGTCGCACCGCCGCTACCCTCGTAAGCACCGGAGCGGCCGACACCTCGGCCTCCGGCATCGAGGTCGCGGCGGATCTTGTCGGGAACGATTAGCGGAATGCGCAGTTTGGTTCGACCCGCAGAGCGGCCAGTGGCAAACGGCAGGCGGAACTGGACGATATTGCCAGCGCTGCTGCGCCCGCGGCGCTCAAGCAACTGATCGAGGCGGCCCATTTCGATGGCATTGCGTGACGGCGTATCGACGACGGCTGTTTCCTGTGCAAGTGCCGCATCGATCACGTCCGATCCTGCCAACAGCACGGTCACGCCGAGAACGCAGGCGCCCCAGAAACAACTACGTCTTTCACTACGCATCACGCAAACTTCCAATCAAACACCGCATCGTCCCCGCCCTAATAAATCAACGGATAACGCCGGCGCGTACGCGTGCGCCGGGGCTGCTGCCTGGGCTGAGACTCCGGTTTTGGCGTGCCTGCCTCCGGCGCCGTCCCATCTGCCTGTCGCGCATCCCTTTCCCGCCGCAGCCGTTCTAATTTGTCGAGCTTGGTGCTGATCTCTTTGAGGACGGTGACCAGGCTTTCCGGCGCTACCGGCGGCGGGCGCGTGCCGTCATTGCCGCTATCCTCTTCAGAACCACCCGGCGCCAGCAATGTCGTGCACGTACCACCGTTGGCCTTGAGGAGGCTGCAGAGCCGCGCGTTGCCGGTTACCAGTTCGCCTATACGCTGGCGCAGTTTGGCCGCGACGCGCCGCGTTTCGGGATCGTCCGCCCCCGCAGCCTGCTGGCCGCCGGCACCTGCCTGGCCCGCACCACCTGCAACTTTACCCTCGGGCGGCAGCTTGACGGCGGGTTTGCTGCCGGTGCCCTGGCCCGCAAGCAGAGGGAAATCCGGCGCAATGAAATTAACATCGACACGATCCCGGATTCCCGGAATTTGGCCGTGCTCGGTGAATTGCCAAAGCGCCCAGTCAAGCCCGGTCGGCATCGGCGGCGCGGCGTCGTTGAAGCGGCCATAACGCGACATCCAGATCCGATAACGGGCAAGCCGTCTGCCTTCCGCGCCAAGCCGCGCCTCCCACCAGTACTTGTTCGTATAGATGATCGGTTTGACGCCGTATTTGCTCTCGATTTGCGCCAGCCAGTAAAGCGACATGGCAACGATCTGCCTGGCCGACTTTGCTGCCCAGCGATCGGTCTTGGTTCTGAAATCGAGGTCCCATTCGAGATCGAGCACCGGCGGCAGGTCATCAGCGCGTCGCACCTTGTCGTAGGTACGGATGAAGTTCTGTACCTGCTCCTCGATGTCGTAGTTCGATGACAGGAAGTGATAGGCACCGGTCGGAATGCCGTTCGAGCGGGCACCGGTCATGTTGTCGGCAAGGCGCTTGTCGACAAACGAACGGCCCTGCGTTGCCTTGGTGTAGGAGAACTTCGCACCGGCGGCTGCGACCCTGGCCCAGTCGATCACGCCCTTGTGGTGGGAAACATCGATGCCATAGACCTTGCCGTCGTCGGCATCGCCCGGAAAGATGAACTTCTTTTTCGGCCGCCGGCCGACAGGCACGAGCCCCTTCTCGAAGACAAAGATCCGGTAGAGTTCGTTTCGCGAGAAATCGACCTGCTCGTCCTCACTGGCCTGCGCGATCGCGGCCGTGGCCATTCCTACTGCAAGCAATGCCGGCAGCAGAAGGCGCCAAACCCAATCGATCACGACACTCGATGCCATCAACTACACCCAACCGGCTGCCATCACCCGCCCGACCGGACACTCAGCGAGCGTTCGCCTCGCGCAAATGGGTCACCGTCAGTTGCACTTCGCCGGCCCCGCCCGAAACACTAACCGTCCAGTCACCCGCTTCGATGTCGGCAATCTCGCAGATCGCATACTGCGATTGATCGCCCTTCGTGCACATTGCGAACTCGGGGTCCGTCTCGGTGCCGGGCATTACCGAAAACGCGAAATCATTGCCGCCATCATCCTCGCCGTTCATCGCGATCCGAAGCGCCTTCGTGCCGGGCTCGACTTTGACGCGCCAGGCCAACTCCGGATCACTCGTTGACAGCAATTTCGAGGGGCCGCCGGCGCGTGAGCGCCCCGCGCGACCGACCGATCCCGTACCCAGCGCATCGAAAGCGCCGCATGCCTCGGTCGAGATCGTATCACCCTGGCCGGATGCGACATCCCTCAGCCAGCGAACATGGCGCGCAACATCTGTGTCATAGGCGTGATCATCACTGGCACACGCCGCACTGCCGCCGCTGGTGACACCGAACACCGTGAGGCGTTGATTGACACTGGCGAACAGGCCGCCACCTGAGTCGCCGCCGCAGGTATTGCCGAACTGTCGGTCGGCCGGATCGGCGGGAGCCCCCTCGAAATCCCAGCAGATCAGATCGTGACCCTCAGCGAATTGGCATTGCGATGTGACCACCGTGCTAAAGCGCTTGATGCCGAAATCATTCTTCTCATGGTGGGTCTTACCGAAGCCGACGATGGTGGCCCGATCACCGCTGCGCAGCGTGCCGGAGATATCGGCGGGGATTGCCGCCGGTTCGATACCTTCAACATCGCGATCGAGCCTGACAAGGGCGATATCGCCATTCGGCTGGCGGAACCGGTTTGGAGACCGATAGATGCCGGGCTGCAGGGAGATGCCGCCTGGTGCGATATTGAAGAAACCGGCGTGCTGGAAGAAGACCCGATAGCGATCCACGCGACGATCGAAGCCGTCCGGTCCGTTACCTTCGAAACAGTGCGCTGCCGTCAGAAAACTGCGGCAGCCGATTAGCGTGCCGGAACACTCCGTCTTGAAGCGCGTTGTCCCGTCGCGCCGCAAAAGTACGCCGGCAGCAGGATAGTCAGTCGTCGGCACGCCTCGGACAATACGGGTCTTCGACTTCTTCCTCGGCGCCCCCTCGGCAACGCTACCCGCAACCAGGGAGAGCCCTGCGCCGGCCGCGATCATGCCCACGATCAGACCTCTCCACTCATCCCATCTGCGCCGTCCCGACATCGCCTTGCCTCAACTGCCCGGATCGCTGGCAACCAGGCGCCAGCCGATCAACTGCATGTCGACCGGGTTTTCATTTCTGGCCCTCGCCCCCCGCGACGCCGACCGTGTCGCAGCCACGGCCAGGGTGGCCTGTTCGAGCAGGCGGTCGATCGAGCCTCTACCTTTGCCACGCTCGATCTCGCCGGCCGAGCGCACGCCTTCCTGCACGAGATGGCCATAGGTCTGCGGTGTATTGGTGCGCGTCTCGTCCTGGACCTCGACGGCGATGACTAGCAGCCGCTCGAGGCCAACCGTCAGTGGCTGGTCCTCATCGACATTCCAAGTCACGACGTCGATCGCCACCGAGCGCTCAACCGCTTCATTCGGCCTGACACGCGCGCGCCCGTAATCGAGATTGGTACCCATGTCGGTAATGCTCTTGTCCGACCCCATGAACAGCATGGTTACATCGATTGGCTTGTTGCCCTTGTTGGTGAACGTGAAATAGAGACGGTCGCAGTGAAACACGATCGGCGTACGATGCGGTTCGATGATCTCGGCGTCGGCTGGCGGTCTCGACGCAGTATCGTCGCTGCAGTAGCGGCCCCGGTCGCCGCGGCTTCGTTCGGTCACTGAAGCCGGATCAAGGCGTACGTGGAATTTGAGATCAAGATTGCGCCTCACCCGCCTCGCCGCCGCATCATTCTGCGCGATCTGGGCAATGTTGATGAGATTGCGCGCGATCGCCCAGCGGCGAAAGTTATCGCCAAGCCAACTTTTGAGGTCTTTCTCTGTCGCAATCGCCAGCAGGCGATGTGGCGACGGCCTGTGGCCGGTCTTACGCCAATGGCTTTGGCGCCCGAACATCCAAAGCTTATTGTCGTGGACTCGTAGGAAAATATCGCCATCGATTCCACTATCATTTGTGAGCAGCCGCAGGCGATACTTGCGCTTTTGATCCGCATCCAATGAGTTCAGAACGCGCTCCAGCTTGGGCGTCATCTCCGCCTCAGGCGGGCGCACGAGCCGCAGTGACATGCGCGCACCCGGCGACTGCATTACAGCCCATGCGATCTTGCCTGTCGGCGTGATCGCCTCGCTGGTATCGCAATCAATTGGGTCAGCGATGCTCACGGAAAGATCAGCCTCGCGCACCAGGGCACAGACGCCGAGCGGCGACTTTCGTTCACCTATACTCTTGTCATCGAAAAGCGACAGCAGGCTGCCAACCGTGACGCTATCAATGCGCCCACCGGCAATGCGCAGGCGGCCTCCTTGAACACTCACTTTCCAAGCCGGCGGCAGCACGCCCCCGCCCAACACGCGTTGCCGGCTCGATGTTGAAACGCCATCGAAGTTGGGCCTCGGCATACCACCAATCTCGGCATAGATGTTGGTCACCTTGTCGGCAAGCTGCTTGTAGGTGGCGTTTGGATAGGCCTTGAGCGCGACATGCAGGGCATAGGAGAGCGAGCCCATTGCCGGAAATCCGAAGGCATCGCCAGCGTCGAGTTCCAACTCCGCGATCGCCTGATCCGGTTCTGCGGCGTAGAACGCCACGAGCTTTCCCGATGCTGATTGGGCTGCTGCCTCGATCGCACCTTGCGGGACGACCTGGCGGCGAGGCCGGTCCGATGGTGTCATTGCACCTCGCGCCTGATCATCGAAAGTAATACCAAGCTCGCTCGGGTCGATCTTGCGCAGCCGGCCAGGCAGATTAACGCCCCGCACCATATCGCCCGAGTTACACGAGTCGAACACGATCCAGACATTGGCTCCTTTCGACCGCAGCGCTTCCAGCCATTTGCCGATCTGGTTGTCGGTGATGACGTTGGCTGCCGTATTGGTGTCGAGCGCCAGGAAGATCTCGTCCTTGCCGTCCGGCTCGACATAACGCGCGTTGCGCACCTCAGGCATCGAACTGCCGTGACCGGAAAAATGGATGTAGACGAAATCACCGTCTTCGCTGTCGTCAATCAGCTTCTCGAATGCCGCCCTGATGCGCTCGAAGCGCGGACAGCCCTTGCCCTTTTGCTGATCATCGCAGTCGACCGCCGCCTGGCGCCTGAAGGTTTGCGGCAGGCTGTCGGCAAGCACACGTATATCGCTCAGCCCCCGCTCGCGCAGCAGGCGCCACATCACCTGCACGTCGTTCTTCGGTCCCTCGAGACGCCAGGTTTTCTTCTGGTAGTTGGAAACCCCGATCAGCAGGGCACGTTTGGCAGCCGAGGCGTCCTGAGCCCCGGTGATCAACGCCGCCAGCAGCACCATCAAACAAGCGATACGGCGCGCGTGGCAGCCTCGGCAATCAACCTCCAACATTTTCACACCACCGCGTAGCATCCGATGTGGTTCGAGATCCGGCCAACCTCTCCCCGTGCTGCACGGGAATCGGGTTGGCAAGGGTGAGAGGCAAACTGCCGTCCAGAGCTGCTCCTGCCTATCAAATGTCAACAAACCTAGTTCACGACGTACTTGTTGACGCCGAGAATATTGGTCGGTGGCCGCGCGCCCTTGTCTGCACTTCTGCCGCGGCCGCGACCGGCAGCATTTTCGGACACCGCATCAGCCACCACCGGCTCCCGCGTCGCCTTATTGACGGCATTGTCCCAATGCTCACGGATCTGGGCAAGCGTGCAGTTTTCTGCATAGCGCTTGACGGCTGCGATCACCTTGACCTGCGAATCGAGCCCGCCCTGGCCGACGATCTCGCCGAACTCCTTGCGCTGTGCCGTCATCGCCTTCATCGTGATCGCACGCAGTTGGGTCGAGTGCGGCGCAAAGGCAAACTCGGTCTGATACTGCTCAAGCAGCACCTTGGTCAGTTCCAGAGCAGCCGCCACATAGGCGACCGAGAGTGCCGACTTACGCGCGGTGGCCATCAACGACAGCCCGGTCGTCGCGCCTGTTGCCAACGTGCTTTGCGCGACATGGGATTTGCGGTTCATCTGCTCGACCGCATCGAAGAACTGGTTGCAGCGCTGGTCGACATAGGCAACGCCGATGATCAGCGTGTCGAGCGGCGTCTTGCCGATCTCGTAAGGCGGATGGAATTCTTGGCGTGAATACTCAGCTAGCGTCGCACCGGTCGGAACACCAGGCGGCGCCAACTGCCCGGACGCACCGCATCCAGCAACCAAACCTGCAAGGACGACCGCGCCCGCCAAACGAACCGGCAACCGACACCACACCATTCCCCACTCCCAAAGCACGCCACAAACTCCGCCACAAGACGCCGCAGACTGGCAGCCTTCCACAGCTTATCAAAGCAATATCAACACGATGTCACAAACTGCCTAGGTGCGTGACGCACGGGCCACACGCGCCTTTTGCTTCGTACGCGATCGGACGATTGGGCCGCCCGAATTCGCTCAGCCATCAAATTGACCAATGTCAATCAGGGCAAAACCAAGGGCTTACAGAGTTGGATTTCCACCCGGGTTTATCCAGGGGACCAATCCTGACAGTTGGCCTGTCATTCGCACCAGTTCGTCGCGTGACATCAATCGCCCACTGCCATATGTAGGGCCATCGCCTGCGTGCCAATCGGGGCGATCTTCGTCGCACGAAATTCATTTCGCAGATCGGATCGATGTCCAAGCCCGACCCCACGCCCGACGCACCGGCTCATGACGGCCCCGCCCACTTCATTCGTGACATCATCAAGGATGATCTCGCCGCCGGCCGCACAGACGAAGTCGTGACCCGCTTCCCGCCCGAGCCCAACGGCTATCTCCACATCGGCCATGCCAAATCGATTGCGCTCAATTTTGGCATGGCGGCGGAATTCGGCGGCCGCTGTAATCTGCGCATGGATGACACCAACCCGATCAAGGAGGAGCACGAGTATATCGAGGCCATTCAAGAGGATTTGAGATGGCTCGGCTTTAGCTGGTCCGGGGAAACGCGATTTGCCTCCGACTATTTCGACCAGCTCTATGAATGGGCCGAGCATCTGATCGAGGCCGGCAAGGCCTATGTCGACGACCTCGATGCCGAGCAAATCCGTGAGCATCGCGGCACGCTGACCGAACCTGGCCGTAACAGCCCCTATCGTGACCGCGGAACCGAAGAGAACCTCGACCTGTTTCGCCGGATGCGCGCCGGTGAGTTCGAGACCGGCGCCAGGACACTACGCGCGAAGATCGACATGGCGTCCGGCAACATCAATCTGCGCGACCCCGTGCTCTATCGCGTGCTTCACGCCGAGCATCCGCGCACCGGCGACAAATGGTGTATCTACCCGACCTATGACTATGCCCACGGCCAGTCCGATGCGATCGAGGGCATCACGCATTCGCTCTGCACCCTCGAGTTCGCCGACCACCGGCCCCTGTATGACTGGCTGATCGACAACCTGCCTACACCGGCCAAGCCGAAGCAGTACGAATTTGCCCGCCTCAATCTGACCCACACGGTGCTTTCGAAACGCAGGCTGATGCAGCTCGTCAAAGAAGGAGCCGTCAGCGGCTGGGACGATCCGCGCATGCCGACCATCCGCGGCCTGCGCCGGCGGGGTATTCCGCCGGCAGCGCTGCGCGAGTTTGCCCAGCGCATCGGCGTTGCCCGCGCCGACAGCGTAGTCGAGTACGAGTTCCTCGAATTCTGCACGCGTGAGCACCTGAACCGAACCGCTCCCCGGCGCATGGCCGTGCTCAATCCGCTCAAGATCGTGATCGAAAACTATCCCGAGGGCGAGAGCGAAATGCTCGAGGCGATCAACAACCCGGAGGACGCCGGCGCCGGAACCCGCAATGTCCCGTTCTCGCGCGAACTCTACATCGAGCGCGACGACTTCATGGAGGATCCGCCCAAGAAATTCTTCAGGCTCGGCCCCGGCCGCGAAGTGCGCTTGCGGTATGCCTACTATGTGACATGCACCGACGTGATCAAGGATGACGCCGGCAACGTCACAGAACTGAGATGCAGTTATGACGCCGAAACCCGCGGCGGCGACTCACCCGATGGACGTAAGGTCCGCGGCACCTTGCACTGGGTCTCGGCCTGCCACGCGCTCGATGCCGACGTGCGCCGCTTCGAGCACCTGTTCACCGACGAAAACCCTGCTGCAGCCGACGACTTTCTCGGCTCAGTCAATCCGAACTCGATGACCGTCAATCGCAATGCCAAAATCGAACCGGCACTTGGCGACGATGCGGTCGGCAGCCAGGTTCAGTTCGAGCGGCTTGGCTATTTCTGCATCGATCCGGATTCGACAAACGAACGGCGAGTATTCAACGAGATCGTGGCCCTCAAGGACACCTGGAAAAAAATGCAGAAATCGCGCTGAACACAGGCAGAGAACAACTCACGCCGTGTTCTTGATCGTCGGTTCGGCCAGTAGATTGGAAACCGCCGCAAGAACGTCCTTATTCGAAAATGGCTTGGCGATATAATGGTTCGCGCCAAGTTCGATAGCCAGCTGGCGATCGGACTCCTGGCCCTTCGCGGTCAGCATCAACACCTTCGTTGCCGACAAATCCGCATCCTGGCGCAGGATATTGAGAATGTCGAAGCCAGTATAGTGCTTCATCATGACATCGAGGATGAGCAGATCCGGCCGACGCGCGCGCAACACTTTCAGCGTCTCTTCGCCATCGAAAGCCGTCACCACCTTGTGACCCTGACCCTCGAGCAGGAACGTCAGCGATTCGACGATAAACGGTTCGTCTTCTCCGATCAGGATCGTGCTCGGCACGTGGTCGCCTCCTTCGGTACGATCAGGCAAGACCGTTCCCTAGAGTTACATAAAAGTCTATTTTGACGCCTCGATCCAGGCCAAAATGATCACGCCCGAGAGTGTGCAGTAAGCCTTTGAAACTAATCGGCCATCGCCAGCATCTTGGCATGCGCGCGGTGACTGCAGTTGTTTCTGGGGCAAAGCCTGCAGTTGACGCCGGCCCCGATCCCACCACCGTCGAGATCGAGAACGTCACCGTATACCACGCGGCCGGCATAGGCCGCATTGCAGGCGAGCATGACGCTGTAGATCTGCGGCGGCTCGCCGAACACCTGGGCTTCCTTGGAAACGGTGCGCGCAATGATCAGGAACCGGCGGTCATCGGGCAGGTTGATCAGTTGCGGCACGACGCGGCCTGGCGTCTGGAAGGCGCTGTAGACCGGCCAAAGCGAACAGGCACCGCCGTGGCGCGGCAGGCGCAGATCCGGCAGGCTGAAGCGCTTGGAAATATTACCGGCCGGATCGACGCGCATGAACGCAAATGGAACGGCGCGCTGGCCCGGGCGCTTCAAGGTTACGAGGCGGTGGCAGACCTGCTCGAAACTCGCCCCGAAGCGGGCCGCCAGCGCCTGGATGTCGTAGCGCGTTGCTTCCGCCGCTGCGAGAACGGGCTCGTAAGGTAGAAGCGTTGCCCCGGCACCGTAGCGGGCAAGCGCCTGCAGGCCGCGATTGCGGGCATCATCCGATGAAAGCATCGCATTGGCGGCCGTAACGCTGACCAGGTCGTGGAATTCCAGCTCGAAAGCGACGCGCAGCAACTGAAACTTGAGCGTTTCATTCGGCAGCGAGGGCCTGATGACGAGGCTTCTTCGCTCGCGATCGAACGCGTAATGGGGCGGGCTCACTGGGTGAGCGGTGGCGTCGGGTGTCAGCTCACCTTCTTTGATTTCGACACCGTGTCGCCGGGTCAGATACTGCGCGACACTGCTCGCGCCAATCAGTCCCTCGGCTTCCATCCGCCCGCGCAGATCGGCCGCCGCACTCTCGAGGCGCGGAAAATGATTGTCATTGTCGATGATGAAGTCCTCGACCTCTCCGGCAGGTGTGGTCGGGCGGCTGTGCTGCTCGCGAACGCTCATGAAGCGAAAGAGATCAGTCGCACTGTTGGAGAGGTTCACGCTTTCACCGGCCAGCAGCGAAATGAAGCGCTGGCGCTGGTGGTCAGGCAAATCGGCGTTATCTTCGAGGATTTCCGAGAACGAGCGGATCGCCGTAATGTAAGTCAGGATTTCATGACTGGTCTCAGCGACGTAGGGATCGCGGTTCAATTGATCCGAAAGCGCTTCGACGAGATCGTTGGCACTGCGCCAGGCGGCGTGCAGGCGCACGATCGCCCGTGCCCAGGCCGGGTCATGCGACACGATCGACTGTGCGCCGTGCTCGGACAGGCCCAGGTTGCGAAACAACGGCTCTGACGCAACCTCGGTCAGGTTTTGCATGAGCCGCGCATCCTCGAGACCAGAAAGCGCTCCCGGGTCGAGTTCGAGTTCAACGGCAATCTTGTTCAGCAGACGGCCGGCGATCGAGCGTTTGTTGTGCTCGATCAGGTTGAGATAACTAACTGAGATGCCGACTTCTTTGGCAAGCTTGGTCTGTGTCAGACCCTTCTTCTTACGCGCCTCGCGCAACCTGAACCCGATCGGAGTGGCAACCAAATCGAACCTCCTCTGGGTTGCAATTTGTTTACACTTTTACAATTCGACTGACTGATCATCCGGAATTTTGACAAATAAAGTGTTCCAAGACAATTAGATACTATTTCTTTCACAAGGACTGAGCTAGACGTGTTGCGCAGGTGGCCGGCAGCTATGTCCGCAGGGCTACCGCGCAGCGACACACTCGGGACGGTGTCCATGATTTTGGATCCGCTCAGAACGTCGCACTACCCTTAGCAATTGGGAGGAGTGATCCTTATGAGTGGATCCGACCACAAATTCAGCAGACGTGGCGTCATCAAAACCGGCCTGCTGGGCGCCAGTGCGCTGGCAGCACCGACGTTCTTCATTCGTGATGCCTGGGCCGCCGCCAGCAACTACCGCAACGCGCCGACCGGCTCGACAGTGACCTTCGGCTTCAACGTGCCGCAAACCGGTGCTTATGCCGATGAAGGCGCAGATGAGCTGCGCGCCTACAAACTGGCCGTCGAGCACATCAACGGTGAAGGTGACGGCGGCATGCTCAACACCTTCTCGTCGAAGGCTCTGAAGGGCAACGGCGTCAACGGCAAAAAGGTCGTGTTTGTCACCGGCGACACGCAGACCAAGTCTGACGCGGCGCGCGCTTCTGCCAAGCGCATGATCGAAAAAGACGGTGCCATCATGATCACCGGCGGCTCGTCGTCGGGCGTCGCGATCGCCGTCCAGGGTCTGTGCCAGGAAGCAGGCGTCATCTTCATGGCAGGCCTGACGCACTCCAACGACACCACCGGTAAAGACAAGAAGGCGAACGGCTTCCGTCACTTCTTTAACACGGAAATGTCGGGTGCAGCCCTGGCACCGGTGCTCAAGAACGCGTTCGGCACCGACCGTACCGCCTACCACCTGACGGCCGACTACACCTGGGGCTGGTCGCAGGAAGGCTCGATCAAGAAGTACACCGAAAAGCTCGGCTGGAAGACCGCCAAGGCTGTACGCACGCCGCTCGGCGCCGGCGACTTCTCACAGTACATCACGCCGGTTCTGAACTCCGGTGCCGACGTCCTCGTCCTCAACCACTACGGCAAGGACATGGTCAACTCGCTGACCCAGGCCGTCCAGTTCGGCTTGCGCGACAAGCAGGTCGGCGGCAAGGACTTCGCGATCGTCGTGCCGCTCTACAGCCGCCTGATGGCCCAGGGCGCCGGCAAGAACGTTGCAGGCATCTTCGGTTCGACCAACTGGCACTGGTCGCTGCAGGACGAAGGCTCCAAGGCATTTGTCAAGTCGTTCGGCCAGAAGTACGGCTTCCCACCATCGCAGGCAGCCCACACGACCTACTGCCAGGCGATTCTCTATGCCGATGCCTGCCAGCGCGCCGGCACCTTCGCACCGTGTGACGTCGGCAAGGCACTCGAAGGCTTCAAATTCGATGGCCTCGGCAACGGTCCGACCGAATACCGCGCCGACGACCACCAGTGCTTCAAGGACGTCCTCGTCGTGAAGGGTAAGGAAAACCCCTCGACCAAGTTCGACGTCCTCGAAGTCGTCGAAGTCACACCGCGCGCCCAGGTCGAATATCCCGCCAGCATGCTTGGCGGTTCGCTCGGCTCGTGCAACAACGGTGCATGATTACTCATTAGAGTGACGAAACGTTTGGTCGCCCGCTGTCAGGTCCCTGAGTAAACGGGGGCTCACCGGCGGGCGGCCGGCACTTTGCTATCCCGCCGGCATGTGGCCATCACGTGTCGTCGGCCGGAGGCCCATCGATGGACGCTATTCTTCTGCAAATTCTGAACGGGCTCGATAAGGGCGGAGCCTACGCGCTGATCGCCCTTGGCCTGACCCTGATCTTCGGCACGCTCGGCGTCGTCAATTTCGCCCACGGGGCGCTGTTCATGCTCGGCGCCTTTTGCGCGGTGACGGTCAACAAACTACTGACCCTCGAGATGGTCGCCCTCGACCCGACCAAGAAAACCGCCTGGGGCACGCCGCTGGAAATCCGCACACCCTATGTCGAAGCCTGGTTCGGAGACTTCGGCGCCTTTCTAGTGAACTATTCGGTGCCCGCCTCCATCCTGATCGCCATTCCTGTGATGCTAATCATAGGCATCGTCATGGAGCGCGGCCTCATCCGCTTCTTCTACAAGCGCGAACACTCCGCCCAGATCCTGGTGACATTCGGCCTGGCAATCGTGATCCAGGAGATCATCAAGGCGCAGTTCGGCGCCAACCCGATCCCACAGCCGGCTCCCGCCGCTGTTGCCGGCTCGGCCGACATCGGCAGCCTCATTGGTTTCCCGGCTGGTACCGTCGTCTATCCCTACTGGCGGATCGTATATTTGATTTTCGCAATGGCCGTGATCGGCGTCGTGTTCGCCTTTCTCCAGTTCACCACCTACGGCATGGTCGTTAGAGCCGGCATGGCCGACCGCGAGACCGTCGGCTTGCTCGGCATCAACATCCAGCGCCGCTTCACCGTGGTTTTTGGCCTGGCCGCCGTCGTGGCGGGGCTTGCCGGCGTCATGTACACACCGATCCTACCGCCGGACTACCACATGGGCATGGACTTCCTGGTCCTCTCGTTCGTCGTCGTCGTCGTCGGCGGCATGGGCTCGCTGCCCGGTGCCGTTGCCGCCGGATTTCTACTCGGCATCCTGCAGTCGTTTGCATCGATGAACGAAGTCAAGACCATCCTGCCCGGCATTGACCAGATCATCATCTACCTTGTTGCCGTCGTCGTCCTCCTCCTTCGTCCGCGCGGGCTGATGGGACGCAAGGGCGTGATGGAGAGCTAATCCCATGAAGACTTCTTCGATCAACGATCTCATACTGGTCGTCGGCTTTGCCATCGTCGTGCTGCTGGCGCCGGTGATCCTGGCCCCGATCGGGGCCAACTACCCAGACCTGCTGCAGCGCTTCGCGATCTTCGGCATCCTGGCGATCGGCTTCAATATTCTGTTCGGGCTCACCGGCTACCTGTCGTTCGGCCATGCAGCCTTCCTGGGCGTCGGCTCTTACTCGGCGGTCTGGTCCTTCAAGCTGTTCACCATGAACGCGATACCGGCTGTGATCCTGGGCGTGCTGTTTGCCGGCATCTTCGCCCTGCTGATCGGCTACGTTTCGCTCAGGCGTGCAGGCATCTACTTCTCGATCCTGACGCTTGCCTTCGCGCAGATGTCGTACAATCTCGCCTATTCGGTGCTGACCCCGATTACCAACGGCGAGACCGGCCTGCAGCTCACTCTGCAGGATCCGCGCATGGTTGATGCCGCCTTCGGCATCGAGCGCACCAACAGTTTGCCGATCACCAATTTGTTCGGCATGAAGATGAGCGGCTATGAGGGTTTCTATTTCTGCGCCGTCATTCTGATCATCTCATTCTACATCGCAATGCGCATCACGCGTTCGCCGTTCGGCATGAAACTTCGTGCGATCAAGTCGAACCAGAACCGGATGGCCTACACCGGCTTCAACACCCGGCCCTACCTGCTCGCAGCCTTCGTGATCTCCGGCATGTATGCAGGTCTCGCCGGCTCGCTTATGGCGGTCACCGACCCACTGGCAGGGGCCGAACGCATGCAATGGACGGCCTCCGGCGAAGTCGTGCTCATGACCATCCTCGGCGGTGCCGGCACGTTGCTCGGTCCGGTCATCGGCGCCGGCGTCATCAAGTACTTCGAGAACATCTTCTCGGCCTTCAATACGCAGACGCTGGAAGCCGCCTACTCGTTCCTGCCGGAGAGCCTCGCCCACATCATGGTGGCGATCAGCCATCCTTTCGTCGGTGAAGGCTGGCACCTGACCCTCGGCGTGCTGTTCATGGCGATCGTCATCTTCCTGCCTGGCGGACTGATGGAAGGCTTCTCCAAGATCGGCCGCATCTTCCGCCGCCCGCCGGGCGGCAAGGCAGAGCGAGTAAGCTCACAAACGCAGACCGCGTGACGGGAGGATCGACAATGAGCATTCTGACCGTCAAGGACGTCAACAAGAGCTTCGGCGGCCTCAAGGCGCTGAATGAAGTGAACCTGGAGGTCGAGGAAGGCACTGTTCATGCCATCATCGGCCCCAACGGTGCCGGCAAGTCGACGCTGCTCAACTGCTTCGTTGGACGTCTCACGCCAGATACCGGCAGCGTCACCTTCAACGGCCAGTCGCTGCTCGGCATTCAGCCGCACGAGATCAACCAGACCGGCGTCGTGCGCGTGTTCCAGACGCCGGAGATCTTCGAGGACCTCAGCATCCTCGAGAATGTCATGATCCCGGCGCTGGCCAAGCGGGACGGCTCGTTCAATCTCAAGTTCTGGTCGCGCATGGACGGCCAGCGAGATGTGCGGGAATCGGCCGAGGAGGCGTTGACCGACGTCGGCCTGATGGACCAGGCGCACGTCACGGCAGACTCGCTCTCGCGCGGTGACAAGCGTCGCCTTGAACTTGCCATGTGCCTCGTCCAGCAACCGAAGCTGCTGCTCCTTGACGAGCCGACTGCGGGCATGTCGCGAGCCGATACCAACAACACCATCGATCTGCTCAAGAAGATCGGCGACCGGGGCATCACCAAGGTCATCATCGAACACGACATGCATGTCGTCTTCTCACTCGCCAACAAGATCTCGGTCCTCGCGCAGGGAACCGTCATTGCCGAGGGGGAGCCGCAGGCGATCAAGAGCGATCCGCGCGTGATCGAAGCCTATCTCGGAGGGGAACTCGGCTGATGAATACCATGACCGACACGGCAGCGAACACGTCAGCGGCGCCGGCCAAGGATGCCTACTTCAGCTGTCGCGACATCCACGCCTACTACGGCGAGAGTTATATCGTGCAAGGCGTATCGTTCGATATCGCCGAGAGCGAGATCGTGGCCCTGCTCGGGCGCAACGGCGCCGGCAAGACATCGACCCTGCGCACAATCGCGCGCATGGACAATCCCGCCTTGCACGGTGGCGAAATCTACCTTCAGGGCCAAGCGATCCACAAACTAGCCGATTACGAGGCCGCACAGGCCGGCATTCAGCTGGTGCCGGAAGACCGGCGCATCATTCCAGGTCTGACGGTTGAGGAAAACCTGATCCTGTCACAAATCGCCGAGCCGATCGGCTGGGACATCGACCGCATCTACGGGCACTTCCCCAGGCTTGCGGAACGGCGCAAGCAGGAAGCGGTAACCATGTCGGGCGGCGAGCAGCAGATGCTCGCCGTGGCCCGGGCGCTCGCCCGCGACATCAAGCTGTTGCTTCTCGATGAACCGTATGAGGGCCTCGCGCCGACCATCGTCTACGAGATCGAACAAATCCTGATGGAGGTCAAAGCAGCCGGCATCACGTCCGTCATCGTCGAGCAAAATGCAATTGCAGCGCTCAAGCTCGCCGACAGCGCGATCATCCTCGACACTGGCGAAGTCGCCTACAAGGGGACCGCCCAGGACGTTCTCGACAACGAGGAACTAAGACACGAATACTTGGCGATTTAGTTGGGGCTTTGGCGGCACGGCTTGCACCGCTCGAAACCCCGCCGGCCATTGAGGGCACACGTCGCCTGATGAATGAGCCGCGGTCTAAACGATCCGATTGATCACATGAGCCGCCGGCTGGTGACATGGAAGGAATGATCAATGAGTCAGTCAATTCTGATTGTCGACGATGAACAATACATTGTGACATCGCTGAGCTTCGTCATGAAGAGTGCGGGCTTCGAGGTGGATTCAGCCAACGACGGCGAAGCAGCCCTCGAAAAGATCCAGGCCAACAAACCCGACCTCGTCATTCTCGACGTCATGATGCCCAAGAAGGACGGCTTCGAGGTCTGCGAGACGGTGCGCGCCGATCCCGATCTCAACAGCGTCAGGATCATGATGCTGACCGCCAAGGGCCGCGATTCCGAACGCCAGAAAGGCTTGGCCCTCGGTGCCGACGACTACCTCTCCAAACCGTTCTCGACCCGCGATATCCTGAAGCGTGCCAAGGAAATGCTGGCCACCGAGCGGGCACCTGCCTAGTCGGCACTCGGCGGGCGGACGGCAACACAGACAGACGATATTGAATTGATGATGCATGCATAGCTAACGAGGTCCGGCGGGCCATGAATATCGAACGGATTTCGAGCGAGCGCCTCGTCGGACTGTTCCTGCTCGGCGTCGTGCTATTGACGCCGCCGTTCATGCTGATCGTTGACGCGCCGACTTTGATCAGCGGCTTTCCGGTCCTCTACCTATATTTGTTCGTCGCCTGGTTCATCCTGATAATCCTGCTCGCCCTGATTGCCGAGACAGCGACCGCCGACCATGACAACGGCCGCGCCGAGGCAGACGATAGCGACCAGCCCGAAGGCGGCGAACCTCAGGGAGGTCGATAGCCGTGCTGCAAGGTTGGATCGTCATTGCGGTTGCATTCGTCTACCTGTGCATCCTGTTCGCCATCGCATACTGGGGTGACAAGCGTGCCGATGCCGGCCGCAGCATTATCGCGAACCCTTATATCTATGCGCTTTCGATCGCCGTCTATTGCACGTCGTGGACGTTCTACGGCAGCGTCGGACGCGCGGCATCGAGCGGCGTCGGCTTTCTACCGATTTATCTCGGGCCCACACTGACGTTCATTCTGGCCTGGTTCATCCTGCGCAAGATCATCCGGATCTCGAAGGAAAACCGGATCACCTCGATCGCCGATTTCATCGCCTCGCGCTACGGCAAGAGCGCAGCACTCGGCGGCCTGGTCACCGTCGTCGCCGTTATCGGCATCATGCCCTACATCTCGCTGCAGCTTAAAGCCGTCTCGACAAGCTTCTCGCTGCTGCTGCAGTATCCCGAAATCGCAATGCCTGCAGCCCTCGGCCAAGTGCCGGTGCTCGCCGATACTGCATTCTACGTATCGCTGTTTCTCGCAGCCTTCGCGATCCTGTTCGGCACGCGCCACATCGATGCCAGCGAACATCACGAAGGCATGGTTGCCGCCGTCGCCTTCGAATCCGTGATCAAGCTGCTCGCCTTCCTCGCCATCGGCATCTTCGTCACCTACGGCATGTATGACGGGTTCACGGATATCTTCACACGTGCCGCCAGCACACCGGAGTTTGCCAAGCTCTTCACCATCGACAGCGCCGGCGGATTTTCGAGCTGGATCACTCTGACCATTCTGTCGATGGCAGCGATCATCTTCCTGCCCCGCCAGTTCCAGGTCACCGTCGTCGAATGTGTCAACGAGGCCCACCTGCGCAAGGCGATGTGGCTGGTGCCGCTCTACCTGTTCCTGATCAACATTTTCGTACTGCCAATCGCGTTCGGCGGTCTCCTGCATTTTCCCGGCGGCATCGTCAGTGCCGACACCTTCGTTCTGACCCTGCCGATGGCACAGCAGCAGGAATCGCTGGCGCTCTTTGCCTTCATCGGCGGGCTCTCGGCATCGACCGCGATGATCATCGTCGCCTCGGTGGCGCTCAGCACCATGGTCTCGAATGATCTCGTGATGCCGGTGCTCCTGCGTATCGAACGCCTGAAACTGTCGGAGCGCCAGGATGTCAGCGGCCTGATCCTGATGATCCGGCGCGGCACGATCGCCGTCGTGCTGCTGCTCGGCTACGTCTACGTGCGCCTGATCGGCGATTCATATGCGCTCGTCTCGATCGGCCTCGTGTCGTTCACGGCAGCGGCCCAGTTCGCACCTGCGATCCTCGCCGGCATATTCTGGAAGGGCGGCAGTCGCGCTGGTGCGATCGCCGGCCTCGGCGGCGGATTTTTCCTTTGGGCCTACACGCTGCTGATACCCTCGTTCGCCCGCTCGGGCTGGATTTCGGCAAGCTTCCTCGACGAGGGTCCCTTCGGGATCGCGCTGCTCAAACCCTACGCCCTGTTCGGCCTCGAAGGTCTCGATCCGATCAGCCACGCGCTGTTCTGGACCATGGTGTTCAACATCGGCCTCTTCCTGCTCGTCTCCCTGCTCACGTCGCAAAGCGTCGTCGAGCGCAGCCAGGCGGTTCAGTTCGTCGATGTCTTCCGCCAGAACACTGCCGGCCGGCGGGTCTGGCGCGGTACGGCGACGATTGGCGAACTGCGCCATCTGCTGACCCGTTTCATCGGCCCGGAACGCGTCGCAGCGGCCTTCGCGCAGCTGCGCGAGCGCCTTGGCCGCGAGCTGCCCGATGACAGTCCGGCCGGCGCCGAGGCCGTCACATTCGTCGAGCGCCAGCTTGCCGGTGCGATTGGCGCGGCCTCGGCACGGATCATGATCGCCTCGGCGGTGCGCGAGGAATTGCATGACATCGACGAGATGATGGAAATCCTGGACGAAGCCTCGCAGGTCATCGAATATTCCCGCCAGCTCGAGCAGAAGTCACACGAATTGCAGATCGCGACCGACGACCTCAAAGCCGCCAACATCCGCTTGCAAGAGCTCGACAAACTGAAAGACGGCTTCGTCTCGACGGTCAGTCACGAGTTGCGCACGCCACTGACCTCGATTCGCTCGTTCTCGGAAATCCTCTACGACAACCCGGAAATGCCGGAAGAGGATGCACGCGAATTCCTCGGCATTATCGTCAAGGAAAGCGATCGGCTCACACGTCTGATCAACGACGTTCTCGACATCGCCAAAATGGAGGCCGGCGAATTTGACTGGGAACTTGTCGAGATCGACACCAAGCAGGTCATCGAAGAGGCGATCGCGGCAACCACCGGTCTGTTCCACGGCGACACGAAAAAAGTCGAGCTGGTCGCGGACCTGCCGGACACCCTGCCGCCTGTCATTGCCGAGGCAGACCGCCTGTTGCAGGTGATCGTCAACCTCATTTCGAACGCCGTCAAATTCTGCGACAAGGACGACGGCCGCGTCTGGCTCGTCGCGCGCGAGAGGGACGGGCATGTCGAAGTCAGCGTACGCGACAACGGCGTCGGCATTGCCAAGGAGGATCACGACAAGATCTTTCAGCGCTTCCAGCAGGTCGGCAACACGATGACGGGCAAGCCGAAGGGAACCGGCCTCGGCCTGCCGATCTGCGTCGAGATCATCAACCATTTCGGCGGCACGATCTGGGTCGACAGCGAATTCGAGCAAGGCGCGACCTTCACCTTCCGGCTACCGGTTGCCCCCGCAGCGGATACGGCACAGCCTTCCGCGCAGGAACCCGCCGTTACCAAGTAAATCTGCAGTTGCCAGTCAGATCGGACCATGTGGCCCGCCGGGCGATCGCGCTCCATCGGACAATGGCGGGCACCCGGCTGATCGCGACCGTCATCACGCATCCGCTCGACTTGCAGCCGCCCGGCGCTCTATCATGCGCCCCACACCGACCTTGCCAAGGGGAGCCAGCCAGCATGCCAGCCAAAGACATCGACCTTACCTCGACCGATGTTTTCGACATCATCCACACGACACGCGCGATGCGACGCCTGAAACCGGACCCCGTGCCGGACGATCTGATCATAAAGATCCTCGATGCCGGCATCCGGGCAGCGAACGGTGGCAATTTCCAGACCTGGCATTTCGTTGTGGTCAAGGATCCCGAAATCAAGAAAGCCGTGCAGGTCTGGTACAAGAAGGCCTTCGACGAAATCATCGGGCCACGCTATTCGTCAAGCGCGCCACCTCCCGGCTCGACCGAGGCCAAGTACCATCGCCAGCACGCCGCCGTCGAATACCTGACCGATCACTATCACGAAGCACCGGTTTGGATCGTCGCCTGCATCAATCATGGCGATGCCAAGCCTGAACGCATGTCTGGCGCCTCGATCTATCCGGCTGTCCAGAACATGCTGCTTGCCGCGCGCGCCTTGGGCCTCGGCGCAAGCCTGACGACCCGGCACCTGTTCTTTGCCGAAGAGTCGGAAAAGGCGCTGCAGTTGCCGCCGGGCTTCTTGTCCTACGCGATCCTGCCGATCGGCTATCCGATGGGCAACTTCGGCCCGACCGGCCGCGGCAAGCTCTCCGACTTTGTGTCACTCGACCGCGTCGGCGAGCGTTGGGATGCTCTGGATTGAGATCGAGTGCAGCACTCAAAATACAGGAGGCCTATCATGCGCTTTGAAAACAAGGGTGTCGTGATCACCGGCGGCGGTAGCGGCATTGGCCGCGAAACGGCATTTCAGTTCGCCGCCGAAGGTGCCAACGTCGCCGTGTCCGATGTCGACAGCGAGACGGCGCAGCGAACGGCGGAGCAAATCCAGGAGCGCGGCGGCAAGGCTTCGGCCTTCACGCTCGACACACGTGAACCGGAGGCGGTGACGGCCTTCTTCGCCGATGCCAAGGCACGGCTTGGGCAACTCGATGTGCTGATCAACAGCGCCGGCGTGCGCGAGATCCAGCCGGTCGTCGATCTCCCCTACGAAGAATGGTGCCGGGTGATCGATATCAACCTTACCGGCGTCTTCCTCTGCTCGCAGGCATTCGTGCGCGACCTTGTGAAAGAGGGCCGGCCGGGGGCGATCGTCAACCTCGCCTCGACGCTCGGACTTATTGCAGCCCCCAACCGGCCAGCCTACACCGCCTCGAAGCACGCCGTCGTCGGGCTCACCAAGGAGATGGGCCTCGAGTTCGGCGAGACCGGCATCCGCGTCAACGCCGTTGGCCCGGGTGTCACGCGCACGTCGCTCACCGAGCGCTATTTCCAGGACGCCGGCATGGCCCAGACGATCCGCTCGATCCATGCCATGAACCGCTGGGGCGAGGCGGATGAAATCGCCAAGGCGATCCTGTTTCTCGCTTCCGATGAAGCAAGCTTCATCACCGGAGTAACATTGCCCGTCGATGGCGGCTGGCTCGCAGGTAAAAAGATGTGAGCACGTCGAGCACCGGAGATGCAAGATGACCCTGGCCACCCCCCTGGCGGTGCGCGGCATCGACCATGTCGTAATCCGCACGGCAAATATCGAGGCGATGCTGACCTTTTACCGCGGCGTACTCGGCTGTCCGCTGGAACGCCGGGTCGAGCGGCTCGGGCTCTATCAACTGCGCGCAGGCAATGCCCTGATCGATCTCGTCGACGCCGACAGCGAACTCGGGCGCCGGGGCGGCGGACCGCCTGGCACAGAGGCCCGCAACATGGACCACCTCTGCCTGCAGATCGCGCCGTGGGACGCCGAGCAGATCACTGCCTATCTCGAACAGCACGGCATCGCGCCGGGCCCGGTCGAAGCACGCTACGGCGCCGGCGGCAGCGGCCCCTCGATATACATCACCGATCCGGACGGCAACGGCATCGAACTCAAGGGCCCTGCTGCAGCAAGCTGACATGAGGTGGACACGCATTAGATAGTCCGTTCGCGCCACACAATGGGGGATGGCAGACATGCTGAGTGAAACATCACGGGTTGCGACACTGGTCGGCTTCGTCGGGCTCGTCCTCGGCGCGGTTCTCGGGGCAGCCGTCGACAACTACCTCGAGCGCGACCGCAATCTCGAAAAGTCGGTCTACGAGAAACAGGCCGATGCGATCGTCCGCATGATGGGCGGCAGCGATACGACCCCGCTCGAGAAGATCAATTACGGGCGCAAACTGATCGCGCTCACCGGTAATCCGGAAACCGTACGCGCCGTCAAGACCTGGATGAAGTGGGAAGACAGGACACTCAAGAATGTCGACACCTGCCGCGGCCGCGACGAGCGCATCGAGGTCTTCCACCGCATGCGCCTCAGCATGCGCGCGGCAAGCCAACGATCGTGGTCGTGGCTACCCTGGGCGCGCAGTAGCGATGAACTCTCCGCCGACGTCGTCTGGGAGGTCTTCAACCGCTGTCTGTTCAAGAACTGATTGCGCTCAGATCCCGAGATGATCGCCGCCGTTGACGTGCAGCACCTGGCCCGTCATCGACGCCTGCATGGGCTGGCACAGGAACAATACAGCAGACGCTATCTCCTCGACAGTCGCCGCACGCCCGACCAACGGTTGGTTCGCCCGTGCAGGCCGCGTACCGGCCGATGCCGGACGCACGGTGTCAACAAGCCCCGGCGCCACGACATTGGCAGTGATACCGCGGTCGGCGAATTCCACCGCCAAGGCCCGCGTCAGGCCGGTCAGGCCTGATTTCCCCGTCAGGTTATGAGCGCGGCGCTTGAAGCCGGTATGCCATGAAATTCCGCCGATCGTGACGATCCGTCCCCAACCCGCTTCGATCATCATCGGCAACGTCGCCTGTGCGAGATGAAACGTGCCGTCGATCGAGATGTCGACCACCCGGCGAAACGTGGCATGGTCCATATCGAGAAAGTCGATCTGGCCGCGCATCGAGGCGTTGGCGACCATGATGTCGACCTTGCCGAAGGCCTGCCTGCCCGCCTCGACCATGGCACGGACCTGGTCAGGATCGACGATATCGGCAACGGCAACGATTGCCTGGCCGCCCTTCGCCTTGATTTCATCGGCAACGGCCTCAGCCGCGCCACGGTCCTGCAGCGAATTGACGACAACGTTGGCACCTGCCTCGGCAAAACCAAGCGCGATCGCCCGTCCGATATTTCTCGATGCCCCGGTAACCAACGCGGTGTGGCCGGAAAGCGTCTTGTCCGTCATCGTCATCCTCTTCGTTGGCGTGTCGATATCCCGTAACCTTCCATATCAGATTATTGATTCCGAGCGCATTTTTGCTTGCATCCGGCCACGGCCGACGCCAAGTTGACGGCATCTCCAGGGAGCAGACTTCGGAATAGAGACATGGCCACCGAAACAGAAGAAGAACGAAGCCAGCGCCAGCGCAAGGGCCGAATTGTTGCAATCGCTTCGATTCTCTGGTGGGTCGCGACCATCGGCGGCGTGATCTGGGTGATCAACGCCAACGCCTGAGGCCGAAACCGGGCCGATCCGACAAACTGAAGGGCTGAGAACGGGCGGCACCGGGCGGGCCGTTAGCGGTTGTGCTTGCGCAGATGCTTGCAAGATGTGCGTGACTGGTCAATCCTGAGCCTGGCAATTTCTCATCCGTCCAGGGAACAAATCCATGAGTTCATACGATCTTGTCATCCGCGGCGGCACGATCGCGTCCGCCAGCGATGTTATGTCCGGCGACCTCGCGATCAAGGACGGCAAGGTTGCAGCCCTCGGGTTGGGTCTTGGGCAAGGCGCCCGCGAGATCGATGCCGCTGGCAAGCTCGTGCTGCCCGGCGGTGTCGACACGCATGCCCATATCGAGCAGATCGCATCGAACGGCATGCTCAACGCCGATACCTTCGAGAGTGCGACGCGTTCGGCTGCTTTCGGCGGCACGACCTCGGTGATCTGCTTTGCGTGTCAGCACCGCGGCGACAGTCTGACTGCCATTTATGAAGACTATGCCGAGCGCGCCCGCCGCGGCGCGATGATCGACTACGCCTTCCACCTGCTGCTGACCGACCCGACGCCGGAGGTACTCGACGAGCAGCTGCCACCGCTGGTCAAAGCCGGTAATGCCTCGATCAAGGTGTTCATGACCTACGATCTCATGAACGTCGGTGATGAAGCGCTGCTCGATATCCTGGCCAAGGCACGCGAACTGGGCGCCCTGGTCGCCGTTCACGCGGAAAACAATGGCATGATCTCGTGGATGGGCAAGCGCCTTGTCGAGCGCGGCTACACGGCATCCAAGTTCCACGCGATCTCCCACCCGCGCGCCTCCGAGGCCGAAGCCTTCCACCGCCTGATCGCGTTCTCGGAGCTCCTCGACCAGCCGGTGATCATCTACCACGTGGCAACGGCCGAGGGCGCAGCCGTGATCCGCGAAGCGCGCGGGCGCGGCGTCAAGATTTACGGCGAGACTTGCACGCAATACCTGTTCCTGACCGCCAAAGACCTCGACCGACCCGACGGCGAAGGAGCAAAGTGGGTGTGCAGCCCGCCGTTGCGCACCGAGGCCGACCAGGAAGCGCTTTGGCAGGCCCTCGCGCTCGGCGATCTGCAAATCGTCTCATCAGATCACGCGCCCTATTACCTCGACGAAAGGGGCAAGTACGCGCACGGCCCAAATCCCTCGTTCAAAAAGACTGCCAACGGCATGCCCGGCCTCGAGACGCGCCTACCGATGCTGTTTGATGCGATGGTCTCGAAGGGCCGGTTCAACGTCATGGACTTCGTCAAATGGACGGCAACCGTGCCCGCCCGGATCTACGGTCTCGGCGACCGCAAGGGAACGCTTGCGATTGGCGCCGACGCCGATATCGCGATCTGGGATCCAGACAAGCAAGTGACGCTGAGCGACGACCTCATGCACGACAACACCGGCTATACGCCGTTTGCCGGCCGAACCGTCACGGGCTGGCCGACGACCGTGCTGCGGCGCGGTGAGGTAATCATCGAGAACGGCGAATGCTCGGCGGAACCCGGCTCCGGCCGGCACCTCGCCCGCGACGGCGGAGAGGCTGCGAAACAGAGCGGCCGCCTGTCACCGGAATTCGATCCCGCACGCAATTTCGGCGCTGAGTTGTATTGAGGACCAGGGCCCACTATCACAAAAGGATGTATCATCTTAAATGGTGATCTGAAATTGCAAGCCATAGTCTATCTGCACGGTCGTTTGACCCTAACCCTCTCCCCGTGAAGTACGGGGAGAGGGAACTCAGCTCGTCGTTTTGCAAGACAGGTGCCGCATGGCACGGCCAGATTCCCTCTCCCCGTACTTCACGGGGAGAGGGTTAGGGTGAGGGGCAAGCAGCGGTTCAGACTTGCAACCACGTATCGAATGTAAAAAGACCCTAACGTCCAGGAGAACGACCATGGCGCTCAAAGTCGCCTGCCAGATGGACCCCATCGAGAGCATCGACGTTCCGGGCGACTCGACGCTCGCGTTGCTGCTTTCAGCGCAGGAGCGCGGCCACGAAATATTCTACTACACACCGAGCAACCTCAGCCTGCGCGACGGACGCCTGCTCACCCGCGGCGCCACACTCACGGTTCGTGACGAACCCGGCAACCATTTCGACCTGGCGAACCATCGCGTGGTCGACCTTGCCGAGCAGGATGTCGTCCTGTTACGCCAGGATCCGCCGTTCGACATGGGCTATATCACGACCACCCATCTGCTCGAACGCATCCATCCCGAAACATTGGTCGTCAACGATCCAGGCCACGTGCGAAATGCGCCGGAAAAGATCTTCGTGCTCGACTATGCCGATTTGATGCCGCCGACGCTGGTCACGCGCAATCTCGACGACGTCAAAGCGTTCCGCGATGAGTTCCAGGACATCATCGTCAAGCCGCTCTACGGCAATGGCGGCGCCGCCGTCTTCCGCCTGCAGCCCGGCGACAACAACCTTGCCTCGCTGGTCGAGATGTTCCAGATCGGCTGGCGCGAACCCTTCATGGTGCAGCAATACCGCCCGGAAGTGCGCGAGGGCGACAAGCGCATCATCCTGGTCGACGGTGAAGTTGCCGGCATCATCAATCGGGTGCCGGCGCCCGACGAAGCGCGCTCGAACATGCACGTCGGCGGGCGGGCCGAACCGATCGGCCTTTCCGATCGCGACCGTGAGATCTGCGCCAGGCTCGGCCCCGAACTCAAGCGCCGCGGCCTGATCTTCACCGGCATTGACGTGATCGGCCCCTATCTCACTGAAATCAACGTTACGAGCCCAACCGGCATTCGCCAGGTCAAAGCCTTCGGCGGCAATGACATCGCTGCGATGATCTGGGAAGTCATTGAGGCCAAGCGAGCAGCTGTCGGCGGTTGATTGGGCTCATCAACCGACCATCAGCGCGGCTGGTTGCGCAGTGCGTGGTCGTTCTGTGGCCACATGCAGGCCTCATCAACCATGTTGAAAAACCTACTATCTCTGAATGGCTTGACCCGCCGCCGGGCGACGGCTTCATTCCGGTGTCAAAGCGTGCTGATCGCACAAAAGTCTAGCCCGATCTATTCACCACCACGCGGGCGTGGTGGTGAATGGATCGGGCTAGTTAATCCATTATGGGGCGTTGCCGTCATGTCCAAGATCCATCCTGTCATTCTTTGCGGCGGTTCCGGCACCCGCCTGTGGCCACTCAGCCGTAAGGCGGCACCCAAGCAGTTCGTTGCCATGATGGGCGAGCAGACGCTCTTCCAGGAAAGCATCGAGCGGCTGAGCGGTGACCAGTTCGCAGCGCCGCTGATCGTCACCAATTCCGATTTCCGCTTCATCGTCTCCGAGCAAATGGCGGCCATTGGTGCCGAACCCGACGGCATTCTGATCGAGCCCGACGGCCGCAACACCGCGCCTGCCGTACTCGCCGCCGCCTTGTGGATCGAGAAGCGGGCACCCGATGCGCTGCTCCTCGTTGCCCCCTCAGACCATGTTGTGCCTGACGCCGAAGCCTTTCGCGAAGCAGTCGCGGTTGGTGCGGCAGCAGCCCGGCAGGGCGAACTCGTCACCTTCGGCATCAGGCCGGACCGCCCAGAGACCGGCTATGGTTACCTCGAACTAAAGACGAACGGCGACGGCGCGGTGCCGGGCGTCCACAAACTTGCCCGCTTTGTCGAAAAGCCCGATGCCGGGCGCGCCGCTGAGATGCTGGCAGCCGGCAACTTCCTCTGGAACGCCGGCATCTTTCTGTTTTCGGTCGCGGACATCATCAAGGCGTTCAAGACGCATGCACCAAACCTGCTGCAGCCGGTGCAAGATGCTGTCGCTGGCATCCAGGCGGACCTCGATTTCCTGCGTCTTGGCGAAGAGGCTTGGCAGGCCACCGAGAACATATCCATCGACTATGCCGTGATGGAGCGCGCGGCAAACCTGAGCGTCGTGCCTTATGATGCCGGCTGGTCGGACCTTGGCGACTGGCAGGCGGTCTGGCACGAGTCGGCCAAGGACGATGCCATCGTGGCCGCGAGCGGACCGACGACGGCTCTCGACTGTCACAACAGCCTGCTTCGCGCCGAGGCACCGAGGCAGCAGGTCGTCGGCATCGGTCTCGAGAACACGATCGTCGTCGCAATGCCCGACGCGGTTCTGGTCGCCGACATGTCGCGCGCTCAGGACGTGAAGGACGCGGTTGCGCAACTAAATTCCAAGAACATCGCGCAGGCGACCCAGTTCCCCGTCGATCACCGTCCCTGGGGCTGGTTCGAGAGCCTCGCGATCGGCGATCGCTTCCAGGTCAAACGTATCGTCGTCAAGCCTGGCGCCTCGCTCAGCCTGCAAAGCCACTTCCACCGCGCCGAACACTGGATCGTCGTGCAGGGCACCGCGAAAGTCCTGATCGGCGAAGAAGAACAACTCGTCACCGAGAACCAGTCGGTCTACGTGCCGCTCGGCGCCAAGCACCGCCTGTCGAACCCGGGCAAGGTTCCAACCGTTATGATCGAGGTGCAAACCGGCAGCTACCTCGGCGAAGACGACATCGTGCGCTACGAGGACATCTACGCCCGCGAGTAGCCCGCTACCGTGCGTCTTCGCGGATCATGGCGGCACCCTTTTCGCCGATCATAATCGCCGGTGCGTTGGTATTCCCCGAGGTCAGCGTCGGCATGATCGAGGCGTCGACCACTCTCAAACCGTCGATGCCGTGCACACGCAGACGTTCGTCGACCACCGCCATCGCATCGATACCCATCTTACATGTGCCGATTGGATGGTAGGCGGTTTGCGACGTGCGTCGGCAAAACTCGAGCAGCTCATCGTCGCTCTGTGCCTGTCCACCGGGATTCATCTCATCGAGCCGGTAGGGGTCCATGCTCGGCTGCGCGATAATCTCGCGGGCGATGCGCATGCCGCCGACGATCGAGCGGATGTCCTCACTATCGGTCAGATAGTTGGGCACGATTGCAGGTGGCTGATTGGGATCTGCCGATTGTGCGTGGATCGAGCCCTTGGACTCGGGTCGCATCTGGTAGATCGACACCGTCATTCCTGGTTCCCGATCCATCTCGGCACGCTTGTTGGCGTCCGAATAACTCACCGGCATGAAGAAATACTGGATGTCCGGTGTCGCAAGCTCAGGCCGGGTGCGCACGAAACCGTGCGCCAGCGCTGCCGACGCCGTCAGCATGCCGCGCCTCTGAAAGACATATTTCAGCGTCTCTCCTACAAGACGCAGGCCGCGCGTACGCTCGTTATAGGACACCGACTGCGACACGCGCCAGTTCATGCGCGCTGCAACGTGATCGCGGTAATTCTCGCCCACACCGGGCAATTCATGCGCAACGTCAATGCCAAGAGATTGCAGATGCCCGGGCTGGCCAATGCCCGATAGTTCGAGAAGTTGCGGCGACTGCACACCACCAGCCGACAGGATCACTTCACCGGCCCGCACTTCGTGCGGCGTACCCTTGACGTCATAGGCAACACCCACTGCCTTCTTGCCGTCCAGGATCACACGCTTGGCGTGGGCTTGCGTTTCGATGCGCAGATTAGCGCGATGGCGTGCGGGCTTCAGATAGGCATCCGATGCACTCCAGCGCCGGCCGTTACGCATCGTCGTCTGATAGTACCCGAACCCGTCCTGCGTGCCGTTGTTGTAATCGGGATTGCGCGGATAGCCGAGTGACACGCCGGCATCGATGAACGCATCGGCGAGTTCGTTGGTCGCGATGCTGTCGATGACATGCAGCGGGCCGCCGGTCGCACGCGAAGCATCGACCTCGCCCGGCCGGTCGAAATTCTCCATCTTTCGGAAGAACGGCAGCACGGATTCATATGACCAACCACGATTGCCAAGCTGCGCCCAGGTGTCGAAATCGAGCGGCTGGCCGCGCACGAAGATCAAACCGTTGATCGAACTCGACCCGCCGAGCGTCTTGCCGCGCGGGATCGGGATCGTCCGGCCGTTAACGCTGGCATCAGGCACCGTCTCGAAGCACCAGTTGTACTTCGGATTGGTCATCAGCTTGGTGAAGCCGACCGGCAGGCTGATCCAAAAGCTCTGGTCGCTACCGCCTGCTTCGAGAAGCAAGACTTTCTTGCTGCCATCCTCCGTCAGGCGGTTGGCGAGCACACACCCGGCCGATCCTGCGCCAACAATGATGTAGTCGAAGTGCTCTGCCACGCCATCTTCTCCCCAAAACCTGCACGTTCGCACGACCGTCCGCACGAACGAAGCCCCCCGAACAACCTGCCAGATTGAACCGATGATGGGTGATCGCAACCGGGATAATTGCCCAACAGCAGCCGCTTCGTGACGAGACCCGGCACCATGACCAGCAGCTTCTGCATGGCGAAGATTTACACGTTAGGAATAGTTACCAACCGATATATAGGCGTAAACAGAAATTTAAACATGCCACCGTTTGCTCCAAATTTCTCCTGAACTATTTCAAAATCGATCTAATTTTCCAAACCTTCTGTTAAGTTTTTGAGGTCAAATGCCCCTATCGCGCAGTTGAGGTAACGAAATGAATAACAGCTACTCCCAAGAACTTCTTAACAACCGTTCGGGATCGGCCCCTTCATCAGTTGCTGCCTTCGCCAATTGAACCCATTGCACCTGCGTCGAGTAACAAGAACGGCCCCGCAGCCCTGTCAGTCCTACAGAGCCAGCGAGAAAATCGGTCCGCCATCAACAAAACTCAGCCCGGATTTACAGATCCGGGCTTTTTCATTTGGCGTATCGGCAAAAACTCAGGTTTCACGCGAGGCTGCCACCTGCGCATCGACGCCTTTCTGATCATTGATCTCGGCGCCGGCAATGGTCTCCTCGTTGATGTGCACATCGTCACTAGCAACGGCGTAATTCGGCCCAAGCACATCGATGATCGACGGCGTCTCCGGATCACGTGTGTCGAGCCAGCCATCGACGATGCGGCATTTCTCAGCATACTCGGGATTGGTCAGCAGCAACTCATGCAGCGCTTTGAGCTTGTAATGGGGAACGCCGACGAAGAGATGGTGCGGCAAATGATAGTCCATGCCGAGCGGGAAAACCGCATAGCGCGAGATCGGATCGACCAGAAACACGCGCGAGTTGGTATAGCGACCGCGATCGGCGTTGCCGTGCTGCACCCATTCGCGCAGGATCATGTAGACGGGGAACGCTGTGAATAGGGGCAGAATCCAGAGCAGGCCGTAATATCCCCAGACCGGAGCACCGGTGGCATACTCCGCGCCCGTCAGCGCCAGGTAGACAATCGCCAAAAACGACATGCGGCCAATGCTGGTCGTGCGCAATGAGACCACCGGGTTGATGCGGCTCTGCGGATAATGGTGATCAGGGATCACGTAATAATAGATCACCACGGCTGCCCATGCAGCCAGCAGGAAGGCGAATGCGGCAGCGAACTGGCCAAGGGCAACCAACACGACCGCCACCAGCGGTGCCACGACGGCGAACAAAATGCCTGCTCGGATCGCCCACGGTTCGCCCATCTCGTCGGGCTTGGAAAATGGGTTGGTCTCGGTGCCGATCGCGCTCTGCTTGGCGCGGGCTACCATGTAACGGATCAGGTTGACCGGCCACATGAGCCGTAAGAGCCCTTTGACCAGTTCGACATGCTCGACGGGAAAATCGAGCCAGTAGCCGCTCTCTTGCGCCTGCTCAAAATTCGGATCGCGCTTAGGATCGTTGACGAACTGGTGGTGGGCGAAGTGATGGAGCCGGAACGAGTGGGTCGAGGTATAAAGCGCAAATCCTGCCGTCCAGTCGGACACGAACTCGTTGAGTTTGCGGTCCTTGAACAGCAGGAAATGGGTTCCCTCGTGAATGATGCCGCCCAATTGGTGCTGTGCGGCTCCGATCGTCAGCACGGCTGCAATCGTCATCGGCACCGTCCAGAAGAATGATATGGCGCCGCTCAAAGCTGCCGAATAAACCCAGACTGATGCGGCCACCGACACTGTGATGACGAGCCAGGTGGCTACAATGACGCGTATATTGGTCGTGTTGTCCAATTCACGCAGGGCTGCGATACGCTCGGGTGCGAAGCGCTGTCCGCCCACTCGATTCGAGGCTACCGCTGGAGTACTCATGGCACGCGGCCTCCACTGACATAGAATTAAGCACGCACGAAATAGCCGCATCCATCCGCTGTGGATATGGCCAGAACATCATCGCCGGCAGTCCAATCGAACCGCCCACTGTGCCCATGCACAAATCGGTCCAGAAGGGCGCCACTGCGGCGGTCTCGCATCAGACCATCGCTCTAAACCATCCGGCACTATGAATTGAAGCGCCTTGTCGGCTGTTAGTAAACGCCAGGACCCACACTTTGAGAGCTATTATTCTTTTTAAATTATGGGATTACGACCCAATTTTGCAAGGCGACATGAGCGCGCGATCCGATCAACTTCGAGCGATCCCTACTCCTTGCTGCGATGCCACGAGCGGTGGATCAGCGGTGCTCTTCCTCGTGACTTTCGATCAGTGCCCGGTTGAAGGTCGAGATCGCCGTCATGCGATCGGCCCAGCCGATGATCGTATTGGTATCGCTTGGCGAGACCACCGGGATTCGAGTCGTGCCAGCACGGTCAAATGTGCGCAACGCCTTTTCGAGCGTGTCGGCGGGTACGAGCCAGGCCTTGTTCACCTGACAGAGGTCACCCGGTAGCGGCTCGTAGGGCTCGCGATGGGTCATGAAGCCCTGCACGGTGATGCGGCGCATGATCTCCTTGTGCGGCCCTTCCTGCAGTGACAGGCCACGTTTCGCGAGTTGCCAGTGAAAGTAGCTGTGGCCGAGCGCTGCCTGCGTGAAGCCGTGCGCCAACGAGACGCTGACCAAAAGCGCGATCGTCATTTCATAGCCGCCGGTCAGTTCGAAGATGATCATGGTCGTCGAGATCGGCGCGCCGAGCACGGCGGCTGCCACCGCACCCATGCCAAGCAGGGCGTAAAGACCGTTGCTCGAGGCCATTTCCGGGAAAACGGAAGATGCCATCAGACCGTAGGCACTGCCCGTCATCGCGCCCAGATAAAGGGCTGGCGAAAAGACACCGCCGCCAAAACGGCTGGCCAGCGTAATCGCGGTTGCAACGGTCTTTGCGACGATCAGCAACAACAGGACGAATAGCGGCCACTGGTTCTTGAGTGCCATGTCGGTCGCATCGTAGCCGACACCCAGCACCTGGGGAAAGAAAACGGCGATAACGCCAACCGCAAAGCCGCCAACGACGGGACGCAACCAAAGCGGCATCTTGATGCGCCAGGCCGCGCGCTCCGTCGTCATGACCGAGAGTTCGAACAATACGGCAACCAGCGCGCAGGTGACACCAAGCAGGGCAAACGCCGGAAACTCAAGATAGGACGTTATTTGATGCTCCGGCACGACGAAGGCCGGAAAGTTGCCGAAATGAATGCGCGTGATTATGGCCCCCGCGACGCTTGCCATGACGATCGGCACGAACGCGCGCAGGGCATAGTGAGCGAGGATCACTTCGTGGGCGAACAACACACCGGCGATCGGTGCGTTGAACGAGGCGGAAACCGCGGCCGCCACGCCGCAGGCTAGCAGCGTGCGCCTGGTCGTTTGCGAGAACGCGAACTTGTCCTCCAACCAGGACGCGATGGTGGCACCGAGATGGACGACAGGTCCTTCGCGGCCTGCCGAGGCGCCGAAACCAAGAGAAACGACAGCGATCAGCGCGCTCCATAGTCCGTGGCCGCTGTTAATCTTGCAGTCACCGAGCGCCCGCGCCTCGATGACATCGGCAACCCCCAATGCCCGGCGCCCGGGCACAAACCGCTCGAGGATCAGACCGACTATCAGTCCGCCAACAACCGGTGCCAGCAAGATCACGAGCCAGGGCTGATTGGCAGCAGCCATCAGCACTTTCTCAGACGCTGTTCCAAGCCATAACCACTGAAACCCGCCGAGCAACAGCCGGAATGCCAGTGCCGCATAGGCCACGGCTATGCCGACCGTTACGGCAAGCAACCAGACCAGCAGCTGGCGGTCCTCGAAAAAGTCTGCAACATTGACCTGCAACCGTTCGCGAATCGCAGCCAAGGCATCGCGAATCCAGGCGACCGGTCCACCGGCCCCGGGCTCCATTCGATCGTCGTCAGCCGGAAGCAGTGGTTTGCGCGTGCCTGTCACGGAGTAGCCATCTCGCTCGCGTCGAAATTTTCTTGCACACTACCGAGCATGCGGCATGCCGAAGCACGCCTGGGGCATGACACCCCGGAGCCTTGCCAAATGCCGGCCACGTGCCAACAGTACGCCGGCTGCACGACATGACAGCACGGCAAGGTGACACGATTGGCCCTGCACCCGGCGAGTCATATAGAAGGCGATCCGGAGGCAAACGCAACATGCGGTATGCCTTATTTGTGATCGATGTGCCACAAGGGTTTATGCAGTACGATTACAACCGCCGAATTGTCGAATTCATTGCTCAGGTAGCCGTAGTGGTTGGTCGTAAAGGGCGCAACGGGATGAGCGCACTGACATGAACAATTTCCTGCTGACGGTCGCCGGCATCCTGGTGTTCATTCTCGCCTCCCTGTTCGCCGCGCCGCCGCTGATCAACTGGAACGACTATCGCGGTGTCTTCGAAGAGGAGGCATCGCGGCTGCTCGATCGCGAAGTGCGCGTGCGCGGCAAGGTGAAATTGCGCATCCTGCCGACCCCCCTACGTCAGCTTCGAGAAGGTGCGCATCGCCGACGCTCCGGGTGTGCCGGGATCATTTGCCCGCGCCGACCAGTTCAAGATGTGGCTGGCAGTGCCACCGCTGCTTCGGGGAATCATTGAGGCCCGTCAGATCGAGTTGGACAAGCCGGTCCTTCGATTGCGTGCGGGGGAGGACGGCACCGGCAACTGGTCGAAGCTGCAGATCAAGCCCGGCGGACTGGCATTCGTGCCGCAAGGCGTGGCGCTCAATTCCGCCCGCATCCGCAACGGCCAGGTCATCCTCGAAGGCGGGCGCAACCGCGAGATCGCCCGACTGAGCGACATTTCCGGCGAACTCACCGCGGTCACGCTGGCAGGGCCCTACAAATTCATCGGGACCTTGCGCCAGGCCGACAAAATGCAGGAGATCCGGGTCTCGACGGCACGGGCCGAGACCGACGGCAGCGTCCGCTTCCGAGCAACCGCGCGCCATCAGGACGGCTCGGTCGAACACACGATCGACGGCAGTTTTTCCGATCTGATGGGCAAGCTGGCCGGCACCGGACGGATCGTCAGCCGCGGACGCGAGAATGCCGAAAAGGGAACCGCCGGCTATGAATTCGCAGCAAACCTCAAGACCGATGCCAGCGCACTGAGCCTCAGCGACATCACCATCACGTTTACCAACCAGGGTCGCCATCAGTCCCTTAAAGGCTCGGCGGTGACGAGTTGGACTGACGGCGTCATCACTGAAACGCGCCTCAACGCGCCCTGGCTAGACCTCGATGCCATCGCCGGCACGCAGCCGGGCGAGAGTGCGACGCAGGCGATCACGCGGCTGCTGACGCGCGGCATCGAGCCGCTCGGTGCCGGCGTCACCGGCGTCGAAATCAAGGTCGACCAGGCCAACCTGGCTGGTGCCTCGATCGCAGATCTCAAAGCCCGCATGGTGCGACGAAACGCGATCACGAAGATCGAAAGCCTGCGCGCAGCGCTGCCCGGCGTGACAGCACTTGCGATTGACGGCTACATGGAGCGGCGCCGATCGGGTGTGCATTTCGACGGCAACGTCCTGCTGCGCTCCTCGAGCCTTGGCGAACTTGCCTCCTGGGCCGGTCTCGGTCGACATGACACCCGGCCAAAACCCGCTAGCGGCACCGGTGCCGGTTCACTTTCAGCGTCATTCTCGGCTTCCGGACCGTTTCGCCTGCGGCCTGGACATTTCGAACTCAGCAAAGCATTCCTGTCGCTCGGCGATGCCCGGGCAGAGGGGACGATCCGTTACGACTGGACCGGCCGCCCAGCGATCACAGCCGAAATCTGGGCAGGCGAACTGGATCTCGCAAATGCAGGGCATGGCATCCTGTCACCGGCACTGATCGCCCACACGCTCGGCTTTGACATCCCGGAATCGATCTCGGGCACCCGGATCGAGCCAAGCACGGCGCTCCGTGACCATGATCTGACCCTGAAGCTCAAGGCCAGCCGGATCACCGATGGCGAACATGACTATGGCGACGTCGACATCAATTTCGCCCGTATTGGTCAATCGCTGAAACTATCGACATTCGAGGTCACGGTCGAACCCGGCCTGCAGCTCAGCACCACCGGCGAACTTACCGACCTTGGCGGCTCGCCATCCGGCACGGTCACTGGCACGGTGACCGTGCCGGACGGCGGCGCCGCCCGCCGGCTTGCCGCACTGATGTCGCTTGGCGCCGGACGCACCGTCGAAGCGGACCTGCTGGCTGCGCGGGTACCGTTGCGGATGGCTGTCGATGCCACGTTCAAGGCGTCAGCCGATCCTGCTGCAGCCCAATCACGCATCGTTGCCGACGGAACGATTGGGTCTGATCGCGTGCGCCTCGAAGCTCTGACCCGTGGCGCGCTCACCGGCTGGCTTGAGCAATGGGGTCGGGTCACGGCCCGTTTCGACGGTCCCGATGCGCTCGAGACTATGCGCTTCATCGTGACGGCACCGCTCGGGCAAACGGTCAAGCCGCAAGCCAAAAGTGCCGGGGCGCCGGCGGCCGGTGCCCGATCCAGCGTTCTCCTGACGGCCACCGGTACACCATCGAGCGGCATGAAGACTTTTGCAAAGTTCGATGCCGGCGACCTGCTCGATGCGAACTTCAACGGCGACGTTCGTCTGCAACCGGCTGATCCTGCCAGCGGCACCGCTGTCCTTGCCGCCTGGTCCGGCGAAGCCGACGTGCGCCGCTCGACAATCAGGAGTCTCGCGCGCCTCGCCTGGCCGGCACTGGCGCCGCACGTCGGCAACGTGCCGGTCGCAGGACGGCTCAAACTGGCGCGAACCGGCAATGGCTATACGATCTCGCCAACCGCGCTGACGGTCGCCGGCACGCCCATCGAGGGCGAGTTGATGCTGTCGTCCAACGGCAAGTCCTCATCGACGGCCATCACCGGCCGATTGTCGCTGGGCAATGCATCGGTCCCAGATCTCGCCAGCCTGGTGCTGGCCACACAGCACGGCGGCACGGACGACACGCAAGATCCGCTAGCAGCAGACACCGACCCCTCGATCTGGCCGAGCACACCTTTTCGGTTTCAGCATCTGGCTGACGTGGCAACCGACATCGCGATCTCGATCGGCAGGCTGCGCCTCGCATCCAAAACCGAACTCGCCAACGCTACTTGGCAGCTGAAGACTAGTGGAAATGGCGTCGCGGTGCGCAACTTCACCGCCCGTCACGGTGCCGGCCAACTCGAGGCCGAGGGCAACTTCATGCGCACGCCGGCGGGAACCCGACTGGTCGGCCGGTTAGCAGGCAAAGACCTGTCACTTGGCGATTTCGCACCAACCGTAGCCCAAAACGGCCGTCTGGCCGGTAAGGCCTCGTTCGAGTTTGGTTTCGAAGGCCAGGCACTTTCTGCACATGGCCTCGCCAGCCAGCTCAGCGGCAAGGGCAGCGTGCGCCTCGCCAAGGTCTTCGTGCCCGGCCTCACAGTCGAAGCGCTCACCAATCTGTCGCGTACCATTATCGACGGGACGGCAGAAATCGAAACCCTCGAGCAGCAGGTTGTAGCACTCGCTCGTGAAGGGCTGATAGAGATCGGCTCACCGGTTCTCACGGCCACGATTGGCAATGGCACACTGTCACTTGCAACGATCGAAGTAGCAGCCCACGAGGGCCATCTGCGCAATCAGACCGTTGTTGATCTTGCAACCCTCAAGACCGATAGCGCCTGGCAGGTCACACCTGCCCCTCAGCCGCGCCCCGATGCGCCCGACGATTTCGTTGCCCTGCCGGCCGTCTCCGTCGTCTATGCCGGGCAGGTGGCGGAACTTGGAGACGGTGAGGCCCTGATCAATACCGATGAGTTGCAGCGCGAACTGGTCGTTCGCAAAATGGAGGCCAATGTCGCGCGTCTCGAACGCCTGCGCCGCGAAGACGAAGCGCGCGCCGAGGCCGAGCGCGAACGCCTGCGCCAGATCGAAGAGGAACAACAGCGATCGCTCGAGGCCGAGCGTGAGCGCCGCCTGCAGCTGCAGAACGCGCCGCAGCCAAAGGCTGCCGTTCCGGCTGATAATGCCCCGGATACGAGCCAGGCTGCAGCCGCACCCCCACCTGTCAGCGGGCCGACGCCGGTCGCGCCGAGCACGGCGACATTGGCGGTACAGCCGCCGGTGCCGGTCAGCGCCGCACCGACAAACCCGCCGGCAGCCGCGTCGGCCGCGCGGCCAACTGAGGCCACCCCCACCAGGGCACGGCCCAGACCACAACGCCGGCGGCGCATCCGGCGCCGTCAGCGGCCGCGCTTCAATCCGTTCAGTTCTCCTGACTGATCCGCGCCGAGCGAACAATTTGCATTGCGGTAGCGCTGCAGGATCCATACCCTGACGGCTCCGGACAAACCGGCGCGGTCACTCCGCCCACGATCGATCTCGGCAAGCGTTGCCGCCATCGAGCGGCCGTCCCGGCTGCACAGCTCCCTGAACGCATCCCAAAACGCCGCTTCGAGCGATATCGACGTCTTGTGACCGGCGATTGTAAAGGAGCGCTTGAGCGGGCGGCTGACGCCGATAGCCTGGCTGTTCTGGTCCGGCCCGCCACGGTTGGCGTTCATCGCCCTGCCTCTCAGCTTGGCGCGATCATCTTTTCCGGACGAACGACCTCATCGAATTCCGCTTCGCTGACATAACCGCCGCCAACGGCTTCCTCTCGCAAGGTCGTGCCGTTCTTGTGGGCCGTCTTGGCGATCAGCGCGGCATTGTCGTAGCCGATTTTCGGCGCGAGCGCGGTGACCAGCATCAACGAGCGCTCGAGCGCTGCCTTGATGTTGTCCTCGCGCGCTTCGAGGCCCGTGATGCAATTGTCGGTGAAGGACACGGCGGCATCGGCCATCAGGCGGACCGACTGCAGGAAGTTGTAAGCCATCACCGGGTTATAGACGTTGAGTTCGAAATGGCCCTGGCTGCCGGCAAACGTGAGGGCTGCATGGTTACCGAAGATCTGGACGCAGACCTGGGTCATTGCCTCGCACTGGGTCGGGTTGACCTTGCCCGGCATGATCGATGAGCCGGGCTCGTTTTCGGGCAGCGCCAGTTCACCGAGGCCGGAACGGGGGCCGGAACCCAGGAAGCGGATGTCGTTGGCAATCTTGAAGAGCGCGGCAGCAACCGTATTGATGGCGCCGTGGCTCATGACCATCGCATCGTGGGCGGCAAGCGCCTCGAACTTGTTCGGTGCGGAGGTGAATGCGAGACCGGTGATGCCGGCAATGCGCTCGGCAACCTGCTCAGCGAAGCCGACGGGCGCATTAAGCCCGGTGCCAACAGCCGTACCGCCCTGGGCAAGCTGCATGAGCATCGGCATGGTCTGTTTGATGCGCTCGATGCCGTTTTCGAGTTGCTGGGTATAGCCGGAAAACTCCTGTCCGAGCGTCAGCGGCGTTGCATCCTGCGTGTGCGTGCGGCCGATCTTGATGATGCCGGACCAGGCATCGGACTTGGCGGCGAGCGCATCGCACAACTTGGCGAGTGCCGGCAGCAGGCGATGCTCGATCTCCTCGGCACAGGCGATGTGCATGGCCGTCGGGTAAGTGTCGTTCGACGACTGGCTCATATTGCAGTGATCGTTGGGATGAACCGGCGATTTCGAGCCCATCTCGCCGCCGAGCATTTCGATCGCTCGATTGGCGATCACCTCGTTGGCGTTCATATTCGACTGCGTGCCGGACCCCGTCTGCCAGACGACCAGCGGGAAATGATCATCGAGCTTGCCGTCGATCACCTCCTGGGCGGCGGCGACAATCGCCTTGGCGATCGTTTCATCGAGCCGGCCAAGGCCCATATTGGTCTCGGCAGCTGCACGCTTGACGATACCGAGCGCGCGGACCACTGGGGCCGGCTGCTTTTCCCAGCCGATCTTGAAATTGCCGAGCGAGCGCTGCGCCTGGGCGCCCCAATAGCGGTCGGCTGCGACTTCGATGGGGCCGAAGGTGTCGGTTTCGGTGCGGGTCGTGGTCATGGTCTCTCGCGGCTCTCTCGGGTTCTCTCGAACGGCGGTTCGAATTGGAATGCGCGTGCTGATAGCATGAGGAAATGGAGAGGGCCAAGGCTCGCGTTGTCCGCCAAACCGCCTTCGCCGCTCAAACTGGGTCAGCCTGCTGTGCCGCTGCAGCGACGCGGAACGTACACGTGAACGCCAAGGCCGCCCAAATCGGAGCCAATGAGTTCCAATCTCCCCCCGAGTTGGGCCGCGATTTCCGATGCGATGGACAGGCCGAGACCACTGCCCGACCGATTACTGTCGAGGCGTCTACCCCGAAGGACGATGCTTTCCAATTCAGTCTGAGGGACACCCGGGCCGTCGTCGGCAACTTCGAGCCTGATCCAGTCGTCATCCGACACTGCCGAAATCGCGACGCTGGCCTTGGCCCATTTTCTCGCATTATCCAGAAGGTTCCCGACGATCTCGCCAAGCGCCATGTCGTCGATGCGCAATTGCACCGCGTCGTCGATGTCCACACGCCATTGCAATTGGTCACCACGCGGCAATCGCTGCATGGTCCTGACAAGGCGGTCCGTGAACCCACGTAGCGAAATCGCCGATGCGGCGGTTTGGGCATGAGCGCTGCGGGCGAGGGCAAGTTCGTGCTCCAAATGACGTCGCATCGTTGCAACATGCGCCAGCAATTCGCGTGACAGTTTGTGTTCATGCTCGTCGGTCAGTTCCTCGGCCATGACGGAGATCGCCGTCAGCGGCGTCTTCAGACCATGCGCGAGGTCGCCCGCCCGGGCCTTTGCTCGGTCGATCATGGTCTCTTGCTGACCGAGAAGTTCGTTGAGATCGCTAACGAGCGGGCGCACCTCGCTCGGATACATGCCGGCCAGGCGCGATGTCCGGCCGGCGCGCAATGCGGCGAGAGCCTGGCGCAATCTGTCGAGCGGCTCCAGGCCAATACTCAAAGCCAGCCAGAACGCCGTCAGCAATGTCAATCCCAGCACACCCAAACCGAGTGCCAGGTCAAAGCGAAAAGCCCGCCTGGCCAGCGCGAGTTCCTTGGCATCCAGTGCGACCGTTACGCGGTATTCAAACGTCTTGTCGGCACGCTTGACGACGATCGCCCGTTCGACAGCCAAAAGGAGCTGTTCCTGCGGACCGCTGATCCAGTGCGTGTGATAGCCATCAACGGGAAGGATGTCGTCCGGCACCACGAGTTCCTCATCCCACAGTGAGCGGGATTTTTGAATCAAGCGACCCTCGTGGGCGATCTGCCAGTAGAGCCCGCTCAGCGCCCGGGCATATCGTTGATCGGAGGGCACGCGATTGAGAGTCAGTTGGGCATCGTTGGCCACCCGCATCCCGGCTAGCAGTGCATGCAAATCGATTTTGAGGCGATCAGCTGCGCCACGCTCGATGTGTCGCGCAAACAAGGTCTCGAGGCCCCACCCGGATATCGCAAGAGCAGCGCCTATGGCGATGCCGGCTGCGACCAGTAGGCGGAGCCTGATCGATGACCTATCCATTCCGGTCAGCCGCGGCGCCTGGCTCCTCGGCAATGATGTAGCCGTAGCCGCGCCTGGTCGCGATCAACTTGACGCCGAGTTTCTTGCGGACCCGTGCGATCAGCACCTCCATGGCGTTGCTGTCGCGCTCGATGTCTTCGCCATAGACGTGTTCGGTCAGTTCGAGTTGGGAAACGACCCGGCCCTGATGGTGCATCAGATAGCTCAACAGTCGAAACTCGAGCGGCGAAAAATCGAGCAGGACTCCATCCACCGAGACAGTCATTTGGCGTGTGTCGAGGCATACCGGGCCGATTGCGATGACCGGTTGGGCACCGCCGGTCGAGCGGCGCAGAATGGCACGCAACCGTGCCTTCAATTCCTCCATCTGAAATGGCTTCGGCAAATAGTCGTCGGCGCCTGCATCAATACCTTCAACGCGCTCCATCCAGCTGCCGCGCGCTGTCAAAATGAGGACCGGCACGCTGCGCCCCGCACCGCGCCAGCGCTTCAAAATCTGAATACCATCCATCTGCGGCAACCCGAGGTCGAGCACCACGGCATCGAAGTTTTCGGCATCGCCGCGAAACCAGGCATCCTCGCCATCGACGGAACGCTCGACGATGTAGCCTGAACTCTTCAGTGCCCGCTCGATGCGCCGGGCAATGTCGTCTTCGTCCTCGACCAGCAAAATGCGCATCACTCGCCCTCGATCTTCAGTGTTCTGCCGGTCATCGCATCCACATAAATCTCGTAATAGCGGCCATCCACCGCGATCATCTTTATCTCGTAGACCCAGCGGCCGTATTCCCTTTCGAATTCGACCCCGACAATCTCCCCTTTGATGCTCCTTTTGATGTGCGCCAGCACATCGCGAAGCGGCAGGATATTGTCCGATCGCCGGGCGCGGTCGGCGTATTCGTGATCGTGTTCATGCTCATCATCGTCATCATCTCGCCCGCGGCGTCTGCCTCGCCGGCGCCGCCTGCGATCCGCAAAGGCTTGTTGCGCAGGTAGGAGGGTGAGAGCGGCAAGTAGACTGCTGAATTGTCTGCGATTGATGTGCATTTGTCAGTTTTGCAGATATCGCGTTTCGGAGACCTGCATCTGGTCAATGCGTGAGCCACCGACGAAATTGCGCCCGCGCATTCTAATTCTTGCAAGCTTGCAGGTTGCTTACAATTAGCCGTCGAAATCCTGACGTTCAGCATCAGCAGGGCGTAACCAAGACCCTGCTAGCCTCCTCGGCAGGCTGATCCAACATTCAGCCATCAACGACGAGGAGAGCGCAATGAAAAACATTCTGTCATTTGTCGCCAGCCTGATTCATGCGGCAGCTTCAATGGCTTCGAATGCTCTCGCCAGTCCTGGCGAGTACGGGCGCCTGCGTCCGTGCACCTGAGAACGACCCCTCCGAACTCTGATTCTACAGCCACTTAACATTCACACAGGAGAGTGAAAATGAACAAGCTGACACTCATCACACTGACAGCCGCAAGCACGATCATGCTCGGCGCAACCGCCGTTAGCGCAAGCGACATCCAATGTTCATCGAGCCCTCAATCTCAATGGCGCAGCATCGATGATGCACGGGCAGCAGCCGAAGCGCTCGGCTACACGAAAGTGCGAAAGGTGGAAATCGAAGACAGCTGCTATGAGGCCTATGCATTCGACAAGGATGGGCGCCGGGTCGAGGTCTACATGGACCCCGTCTCCCTCAAAGTGGTCCGGGTCGAAAGAAAATCATGATGGCAATGCCGGTCGACAAGACACGGGACGCTGGCGGCATTGCGCCGCCAGCCACCGTCAAGGTCTGGGACCTCTTCGTGCGCATCTTTCACTGGAGCCTCGTTGCGAGTTTCGCCGTTGCCTGGATCACTGCCGACGAGTTGGACAGGCTCCACGAATGGACAGGGTACGCGGCGGCGGCGCTGGTCAGCGCCCGGATCCTATGGGGCTTTGTTGGCACCAAGCATGCCCGCTTCAGCGACTTCGTGCGCTCGCCGTGGGCAGTGCTCGGCTATCTCGGCGATATCATGCGCGGCAAAGCGCATCGCCACCTCGGCCACAATCCGGCGGGCGGGGCCATGATTATCGCCCTCATCATCGGCATCCTCGGTCTCGGTCTCACCGGCTGGATGATGAGCACCGACGCGTTCTGGGGCGTCGACTGGGTCGAGGAAGTCCACGAAGTACTGGCCAACGGCATGCTCGTGCTTGTTGCCCTGCACCTGATCGGCGTACTGTCCGCCAGCCTGCTGCATGGCGAGAACCTCATCGCAGCCATGATCACGGGACGCAAGCGCCGGGAAGAGCCGGATCAGTGACGCCTGTCACAAGGCCTCGAACAAGGCCCGGCGCCTTGCGCCGCCCCGCGGAGGCCTGACCGAAGGGAGGAATAGCCGTCGGCGTAAATAATCCTAAACCGTGGCGCATTCCATGCGCCACGCCATTACGGATCGACCCGCACCAGGAAACGCACTTCACCGACGTCGCCGGGCGCCATCGTCCCTGTACACTGCCATTGCAGCGGGCCTACGTAGCCGGCAGAGCCGCCACCGGCAGGCGTCACGATCGAACAGGCCATGCCGGCCGGTGCCGTGGTGACAGCCGGCAAGGTGGCCGAAAGTGACGTAAAGCCAGGCGTCTTGTCGAAGATGTTGACGTTGAAGACCGGGCTGGCGCCGACATTGCGGAACTCCAGGCGGTACTCGAGAGTTTCGCCTGGCGATGCCGTATTCGACGTGCCGAACGCCATCCCCTGCGTCACGTTCCGGACCTTCTTAGCAATCGCGAGGCTCGCCGCACCGCCGACGACGACGCGATCGGTGTTCGTCAAAGTATCAGTCAGCACCGTCGACGAGAAAGCAGTGTCGGCCTGAACCTCGAAGGTCAGCTCCGCATTTTCCGGCGCACCTGAAGCCGCCTGGATGCGCGCGAGAACGCAGATCGTGTCGCCAGCAGCAACGGTGATCGCGCCGCTGATCACGGCCTCGCCGGTGTCGAAAGCACCGTTACAATTGGTATCGCGGAAAGGAACCGGCGCCGTGAATGCTCCCGAAGGTGTCTGCTGAACATTCGTGGTCGAGAACGTCACGTCTGCTGCTGTGAAGCTCGTATAGGTGTGGCTCAGGACGACGACACCGCCCGCCACCGTGGTCACGTTGCGATCCTGGGTCAGCGTCGGATTGCGCACCTGGCCGAAATCGACGGCCGTGTACTGGCTGGCAGCGACCGGCGTGAAGATCAGCAGGCCGTCCGTGGTGCTGGGGTTGGTCAGGCCCGGCAGGCCCGCGCCCGCCTCCGAGACGTAGCGATAGTCGGTCAGCAGTGACGTTACGATACGCACCTGGCGGCCGCCGGCCGCCGCCGGCAGAACCAGCGTATAGCTGCCATCACCAGCGGTCGTTGTCGCGGCGTAGACCGTGGCGTTGCCGACATCGATCGCCTGAACTTGAACACCGGCCAGGCCTTGCTCGCCGGCATCGATCACACCGTCATGCGCCGTACCGCCCGCGCCATTATCCTCGAACACCGTGCCGGCAACGCTGAGATCGGTGCGGGTCAGCGTCACTTCGGCTTCATCGTCATCGGCAATGCTGTCAGTCAGATCATCAACGTCGAAGCTTTGGCTGACATCGCTATCCGGGTCGGCCTGGTCGACGGCATTGATTTCCGCGCGGTTGGTCAAATCGCCGGTTGCTGCGACCGTGGCGGTGATCTGCATTTGCACGGACGAGGAGGAAGAAACAGATCCGATCGTCCAAAGACCGGCGCCTGCGTCGTAGGAGCCCGTTCCCGTCGCCGAGACGAAAGTCAGGCCGGCCGGCAGCACATCGCGCACGGTGACGCCGCTGGCGGGTGCCGCCGTCGAATTAGTGACGGTCAGCGTGAAGGTGACGTTATCGCCTGTTGCCGGCGTATCGTTGTCGACGCTCTTCGTGAGCGAAAGGTCGACTGATGGGGTCGCGACAGTCAGCGCATAATCCTCCACCTCACCGTCAGTGGCAGCAGCCGTGGCGTCGAGGCCCGCAACTGTCGACAGGCGCAGGCGCGCAAAGGTGCTTGTGATCGCCGGCACGGCGGTAAACCCTGTGAAGCTGAGCGCGGCACTAGGGTTTGTCGCTCCGTTCGCCACCGCCACACTCGCCGTCTCGCCTGCGTCCGCAAAGTCGCCGTCGCCGTTGAAGTCGATGTAGCCGTAGAGCGTCGCCGCGCCGCCTGTCGTATTTGTCAGCGAGATGTTCGCTGCCGGAATCGTATAGCTGGTATCGCCCTGCGTGAGCGTCGGGAAGGCAGAGATACCGTCCTCATCGTCGGTGCCGTCGGTATCGTCGCCGTCTGCGTTGGCGCTCGCGAGTGAACCACTATCGGCATCGATGTTGGCACCGAGCTGGATGCCGCCGACGATGATGTGCGTTGCACTGCCGTAGCTCGTACCACTTGTCGGTGCATCGGAAACGTCAACCCCAGCAACCGTCAAGGCAACCGTGTCCTCGTCGTCCTCGACGGGCGACTGGGTGCCATTGCCGGGCGTCGAGTCGATATCGTTTGCGGCCATGCTGGTGATTTCCGCGAAGGCATTCACCGATCCGGATCCCGTCGCAGTCGCGGTGATCTGGATCGAGGCCGTGCCGCCCGTTGCCGCGAGCGAACCCGGAATGCTCCATACACCGGTCGCCGGATCGTAACTGCCGCCGGACGTGTCGCTCACATGAGTGAACCCGGCGGGAAGCTGGAATGTTGCCTGAACGCTCGATACCGAATCCTGGCCGGTGTTGGTCGCCGTCAACGTGAAAACTACATTATTGCCGGATACCGGACTGGCGTTATCGACGGCGAGATCCAGCTCGAGGTCGGCGTCGTTTGTGAAGTTGCTGCTCGAGATCCATTTGACGAAAACGGCACTGTCCCAAAAGGCATCGCCGACATCGGCAATCGCAAGCTTCAAGTCGTATGTCGTGCCGGCGGTGACCGGTGCGTCGACGACGAACGGTATCGTAAGACCGTCATACTGCAGGTTGGTGTTGCTTGCGGGCGTGAGCCCTTCGCCGTTGCTGACATAGTAGGCGCTGTTGCTCAAGTCTGCCGGCGTCCCATCCTGGAAGGCACCGCAAACACCGCTGTTGATGGTGTTGACGGCAATGGGCGTCGAGGTGCCGGGCAGCAGGGCAATGTTGGTCCAGTTAGACGGAATGTCCGGCAGAGAACTCGGCTTGATGAAGAAACCGAAAGCGTCGTTAAAAAAAGAGCAGACATACTCCGAATATTCGTCTGACGCGAAGACGAACGTCACCTTTAGATAGCTGCCGGCAGGTGTTGCCTGGAGGCGTAGTACAACAGGGTCATTCAGCGCGTTTGCGTTGATTCCGGTGAGCTGCGGATCGGCAAAAAAGCCGCCGGTGCTGCCGCTAACGCCCCGCACGTCATTTGGGCCGCGGACCGCATTCGCCGCGAAAAACCCGAACCCGTCGGGAACGTTGGTGGCGTTCGCGTCGCTCGTCGACATGAAGATCCCGGAATCAATCCCAATCGTTGGGCCCGGCGTCGCGGATATGGCTCCTCCTGAAAAGATCCCAAATTGGCTTGTCGATCCGTAGACAACCGATAGTGACCCCGGAACGATAGCGATGCCGGGGCCTTGCAACTGCGTCTCGATCTGGGTGTTTGTGGCAGACGTATTCAGCGTCGGGTTGGCGCGGGCCACGCCGGCGGCGATCACCAGAACGAACGCCAACGAGCCGATCGTCCGCAAAGCAGCTCTTTTCGCACCGAAGCTGCTCATTGCCCCTGGTTCCTGAAGGTGTTCCAGAGATCATCCCCGAGCTTGGCCTTAAGGCGAACGAAAAACCCCTCGTCATAAATGTCGCGGATATTCTTTTCATCTAATTCGGCGAAGTTGTAGCCGAGCGAAATCATCATGTTTTCGGCTACCACATAGCCGATCTCGCCACCGATCCCAAGATGGTGCGTCCCGTCCCAAGGATCGAAAAAACCGGTCGCGTTGATCGCGATGTTAATGTCCTTGGTGAGTTCGTACTCCAGCCCGGTCGTCGCCAGCAAAAGCAGGCTGTCGCTCGAAATGCCATCGAGCGTGGCATCATAGTGGCGGCCGGCATGCCGCGCTCTGAGACGCGTGCGCTCAAATATCCGGTACTCACCGCCAACTGCCCACGATTGGGTCAGCTCGGTCAGGTCCCGCCCCGCTCGATCATCGTATTCGAGACCGTACCAGGCAAGCAGGCTCCACGTGTCCTGATCGACCGGGCGCCAGGCAACACCCGCCCGCAGACGATCGCGCATCCGCTGCTCACCCCTGCTCTCATCCCAGGCAAAGCGGTTCTGCGCGAGATAGGAGACCCGGCCATCGCGCTTCGCAAAAGAGGTGGCGGCATACCAACCCTGACGCGATCGGCCGTGCGACCATTCCAGATCCGAGCGGAACAGCAGGTTTGTAGGCTCGTCCTCAAAGGTATAGCCGATCGCTACGGCCTGCGTGCGCTCCTCGCCGGATACGCCGGAGACCGGCTCGGCAAATTCCAGTTTGCCGCGGACCTTGGAGCGCTTGCTCAGTTCCCAGTCGCCCCGCAGGCCGGAGGCAAGGGCACCGCTGGTCAGGGAAGAGCCGAGCAGGCCACTGTCGATACCGCTGTCGAATCCGCCGCCGCTGACGCTTTGGCCCGAAACCCGGTAGTCGGAGAACACCTTGATGCCCTTGTACCATTGGTACTCGACACCGGCCTTGGCGATGATGCGGTCGGTATCGGTCTCGCTCAGGCCGAACACGCCGGTCCGCGAATTGGCGACCTCGGTCTCGACGTAAAAGCGCAGGTCGGGACTGTACTGATACGTATTGGCAAGCAGGAAGCGGCCGTACCTGCTGTTCAGCAGATCCTGCTCGTATTCGACACTGGCGATGGCGCCGGTCAGCCATGCCGGACGGTATTTCATGCCGACGATCGCCGAGGTCACGTTACTGCGCGCCTCGATCCGGCTTTCGTTCACGACGTGGCGAAGGCCGGCGACCGCTTCGAGTTCCTCGCTGATCCGCCAGGCAACGCGACCTTCGGCGCCGTATCGCCTGCGCCCTTCGGCTTCAGGATCGGCATCGCGCGAATAGAGCACGTCGGCTGATACCGCGACATCCTTGGCAACCGTGTGGCTGACCTTGCCGCGCACCTCGTCGCGGGCGCGCCCGACCACGGCGCCCGGCACATCGAAATTGCGGTCGGTGCGACCGGCCTTAAACTCGATCTGGGTCTTGTCAGAGCGCTTTTTGAGCGTCGCGTAGGCACCCCAGCCGGACCGGCCACGATGGTTCTGGGTCTGGGCAACCTCGACCTCGGCCCGCCCGATCGCACCCAGCTCGGCCGATGCGAATGCCGAGCGTACGATGCGGCGCTGGTCGCCGCTGCGGTCAGCATCGACATGAACCTCGCGATAGCCGACGTAGGCATCCTTGGCGATCTCGTAACGGGCCTCACCTCCATAGATCCAATACTTCGTCCCATCGCCTGCAGCATCATAGGTGATGCGGATGTAGCGCGGATTGAGGTTTTCATCGAAGGCATCGATCGGATCGTCGAAAAGGATGGTGCCGCGGAAATAGTCGAGGGTGTAGTCGGTAAAGCGCGTGAGGCGCGTCGTCTCGAGCACGAGTTCCGGCTGATCGCGGTCGCGGGTGATGATTTCGACGGTCTCTGAATTCTCGACGAAGCCCTCGAGATCGATGTCATAGGGACCGGCGATGCCGCGTCCGCGGATTTCACGCACGATGCGATCTGTATCTACCTTGCCGGCAAAGACATCGACGACGACGTCGCCCCACTCACCATGCGCGCGCACACCCGTCAGCTTGCGACTGTAAACCCCGAGCTTGATCGCCTCGTTCTTCGCAGAGATGTCGATATCGCCATAAAGAATGTAGGAGAGACCCTTCTCGACTTTGACGAATAGTTGCCCCGTTGATTGGCCTTCATAGCCGCGCTCGGAGGCATCGCCATAGACAGGATAGTACTCATCGGGCTGCACGTCGCGGAACAGGCGGGCCTCGGTGTCCTTGTCGCTCTGGTAGCGCATTGTCAAAAGCGCATCACCGCGGATCCGGCCCTTGAGGAACAGCGCACCGCGCACACCTTCTGTCGTGCGCTGGAACGGGGTCAATTGATCGGTGCGCATCAACCCGGCAAGCCGCGAACCACGGCCGTCGAGGCGCAGCGCACCTTCGACAATGCCGACCACGACCTCCTCGCCAAGATCGGGCGTCAGTTTGATCGAACGGCGCGCACTGCCGTGCGTGCTGCGCACGACGATTTCGTGGGAACCGGCGAGCCTGGGCGGCACGTAAAGGAACACCGCCTCGCCCTTGTCGACATAGGCCTGCAGGCCCGGCTCACCATCGCGAATATCCTCGACGTCCCAGTGGCCGGCACGCGCAACCAGCGTCACTTCGGTAGGCGTCTGGGCCGTGCGACCATTCTGATCAACGATGCGCACGACGATGGGGATCGGCCGGCTCGGATCTGCAGCCGCAATATCCGGCGCGTGAATCTCGATCCCCGAAGGCTTCGATGGCGCAAGTATCGTAATCGATCTCCGGCCGCGCACGTTCCCGAACGGGTCCTTCAGAACGGCCTCGAGGGTGTTTTCACCGGGGTTGAGTCTGACCGCGACGTACTCCAGTGCCTGCACACCACCGCCGGCAAAGACGGCGCGCTGGCCAAGCTGGCGGCGCGGCACGGCTTGACCGTTGACGGCGAGTTCGAGAACAGCCTCGGCCGGCCCCTTGATGCGGACCGCAATCGTGCGCCGCGAAATGCGATCACCGGAACTGAGATCGGCAAAGCCGAGCCCCGCCGAATATCCTCGGATCAATTTCTCCAGGTCGGCATTGACCGCGACATCCTTGATCGGCGGACCGTCGCTCTCACGCGTGACCACCGCCCACTTGCGCCCGCGGCCGCCTCTCGAAATCTGGGTCGTCGTCGTCTGCTCGCCCTGCTGGTCGGTGCTCAGCGGTTGGCGTCTGACCGAGCGGAACGGCAGGTCCGTCTTGAAGTAAGACTGGCTGCCGTCCGCCGGCTTGTAGGACACTTGCCGGCGCTTCAGTTCTTCGGCAATCGCCTCACTGCACGGTCCGACGGGAAAATCCTCGTGGCGTAACTCGCCCTTGCCAAGATCGACAAACCGGCTGCGCGGATCACGGGCATCGCGCGTGCGCGTGTGCAGCACTTTTGTCTTTTCCGGCAGCGTCCCTGAGACCACGGCGAGCACGTGAGTGACATCGAGCATGCCCGGTAGCGAATACTTGCCGTCGTGGTCGGTCACTACTGACCGGCCGTTCTGTGTATAGATCTTTACTCCGGGAATGCCGATCTCGTCCGCCCCGTCCTGCCGGCCGTTCAAGTTGCAATCGAGATAGACCTTGCCGAGCACCACGCCTGAATCCGAGAAGACGCCACCGCGCTCATCGATGCGCACCGTCCAGCGCCCGAAGTTCGAGATGACCTCGGCACCACCGCCAGCAAGCCTGCCGCTAGCGACGGCGCGGTTCGTCTTCTCGCCCTTGCCGGCGGTTGCCAGGACCCGGACATGATAGGTCAGTTCGAGTGTACCATTTGCGGGCACCCGGCCAATATCGAACGTCAGCACCGCGCCTGGCGCCCCAGCCGGATCAGCCAACGCGACACCATCCAACCGAGTACTGCCCCTGATGTAGGCCAATCCCGGCGGCAGGGTATCCTCCACGCTCGCATTGACAACCGCCAGGTCACCGGTGTTGCGGATCGTGAGTTCGTACGGGACCACTTCGCCCAGACGCACCGTGCGCTTGTCACTGCGCTTCTCGAGGGTTAGTGCCCGTTCACCGGTCGGATCGATCGGCACGTCGATCCCCCACTGGACCAGATCGGTCGGGACATCGAAGGGCCGCCCCCACGAAGCACCTGGCTGCGTGTTGCGATTGAAGCCGGGAAAGCTATGCATACTCGAGGGAAATCTCATCGCCGGAGGCGGTTCGACGGCGATGCGGTAGCGCCCGGCGGCAATATCGAGAAAGTTGAAAAAACCATCGGCCCTGGTCGACGTTGTTGCAACCGGAGCTGCCGCATTGCCTTCGCCGTAGAGTAGCACCGTCGCACCGGCAACGCCTTCGTTGGTTGCGCTGTTGAAGACGAAGCCGCCGGCATTGACGACAATCGTGTCGCTGAGTGGATAGCCGTCACAAACAGCGTTGGCGGTCAGGATCGTGTTCCATCTGGCGCTGACGACACTGTTTTCGTGGACCGGCGGCATCTGTTCCTGCACCGCGATCGCACCGACATGAAATACGCCGGTATTGGGCCCCGTCTCAGTCGCCGTAACCGTCTCGATATCGCCTTCCGGACTGCTTTGAAGGCGTACGGAGATCTGGTCGACATTCGCGGTCGAATTGCAGACACCGGCGTCGAGCCTGATGAAGGTGTTCGAATTGCCTGGGATAGCAGAGACATCGTCTGTGTAACTCGAGTCGGTGAAGTCGAGTTGGCCACCGTATCCCGGCACGACTGCCGACACCGTGTTGGATACGATGCGGCGCGTGCCCCCGGAGGCGCCAGGGATCCAGGTGGCAGCGAGATTGTCAATGCGAACTCCTGCAGCGTTGGCGTGGACGCGCACCGTGAAGCGCAGGTCCGTCGAATGGCCGGCGGGATATGGTCCGGCATGCAGAAAGGCTACGGCATCGACTTGAGATAGGTCGGCAGGCTCTAACGACACATAGGTCTGTTCGGGATTGCCGTACAGGTGATAGAGCGTTTCGAAGTTGACGTCATCGTCGATCCGCACGAACGAGGTGTGCAGCGGAATTTCGTCCCGAACGAGTGTGCCGCTGGCCGGCGCGCCATCGACGATCAGCGCCTCTCCTTCAAAGTTTGAAATCGGCGGACTGTCGACCATACCGTTGTTGCGCAGGCGCAGGGTATAGCCAATTTCCTCGCCCGGCTTGACGACCGTCTTGGATGCCCGCTTATCGAGCATCAGCCCGGACGTGACGATCTCGACGATTGACGTGCTGCTCCCCTCGACGGCGTGGGCCGCGTCGCTCGCCACGAAAAGCGATCGCGCCAGATCACCGACTGTCACATCGGCGGGGGTTTGGAATGTCACGATGATGTCGACGTGCTGTCCGGGCATCAGAAGCATCGGCTCGCTCGTCATCGCAGGCACGACGTTGAGCCGTTCGCCGGACTGCGGCAAGCCATCGCCGTTCCGGTCGTGGTGGAGCACCACGGTGGTCAGGTTGAAGTCATCACTCGTCAGCTGGTTGAACTGCATCGACGGATTGAGATCGACATTCCCGATGTTTTCGACGCGAAACACGAAGCGGTCGGGCGTGACCGGCGGCAGCGTGCGAAGCTGGTCGCGCTCGACCAACAGCGCCGGGTATTCGCCCACACGCACAAGCGTGACGTTGGAATGCACGACCTCGGTAATGCCGAGAGCGGTATTGAAATAGGTGACCTCGGCCTGGTTCTCGATGAACGTATCAGGCGAGGGAATGGCCGCGCGGGCTGCACCGGTTCCGGCGACCGAAAGGCTGAGCAGCAGTAAGAGAGCAATGGCCAGGGCGCGATGCATCGAAAAAGCTTGCCTTCAGCATGTCATGATGGAGGTGCCGTCGCCCGTGGCTCAGCATTTCGCGAAGCCGGGCAAATACGCGGTCACGACCAACAGGCTGTCACTGTCGATTTGTTCTGCGGCCAGTCTCGGCCGTCATTTTATTAACCCCGCCGGCCCAGATGATCAGGGCCGGCGGGCAGCAATGTGCTCGTCAATTGTCGATGCGGACGGTGAACTCGAGAACCGCCTGCTGACCCGGCGTGAGTGTTCCGTGGCTCGACGACACCGCGCCGGTGGCACCCTGGGCCGTAATGCCGGTCACGGTCCCCGTACCTCCGGTAGCTGAAACCGGGCACGCAGCGGTACAGGTTTCGAGCGTCGTGAAGGTCGGCGTCTGGTCCGAGATCGTCACGGCGCCGGCATCTGCCGTACCGGTATTCTCCGCCACGATACGATAGCGGATGCACTGTCCGGGATCGGCACTGAGCTGACCGGACGTGAAAGCGCCCGGAGAGTTGTTGCATGCAGTATCAACCGCCTGCTGCTTCGTTACCGTCACGTCGCCGGAAACGACGGTAACGGTATCGACAACGCTGTTGTTGGACGCATCACCGTCGGTTGCCCCACCGGAGTTCAGTGACGTGGCGACCGTAATGGTGCCGATCTCCTGCTGACCTGCGGTCGCACTCGCTGGCACCTGCACACGGTCGAAGATGGTGACCGACGCACCGGGATTGAAGCTACCGATCGTGCTGCTGATGATGTCATCGATATTGTCGATGACCGTGTCGCCAGCGTCCAGATTGCCATCGCCGTTGACGTCGAGGAACAACACACCTGAGAAGGCGCTGTAGCCGGACAACGTGATCGCACCTTCCGTGATCGCAATGTTGGAGTTGTTGGTGAGCGTGTGGCTCAGAACTGCAACACCGCCTTCCGCCGCCTGTGCCGAGCGATTGGGAATGATCAACACATCGACGATGGTGTTAACCGTGACACGGTCGAGCTTAGTGTCGGTCGCACCGTTGGTCGGCGACACGGCGCGGAAGTAGATGTCCACGTTACCTGCCGAGGCAGAAGCCGGCACCGTCACCTCAGCGGTGAAAGTTGCCTGCGCGCCGCCCGCTATCAGACCGGTGTTCGACACCTCGACGCTGCTCCCGTTGAGGAAGCGAACCTGCCAACCGGCAGGCAAGCCCCGTGCTCGCTGCGAAGTTCGAGCCGCTCCACTGCAGGTCATAGCTGGACGCCGTCGTCCCGGTGTTCTGCACCACGAGCGTGAAGTTGGTTGTCGTGCCTGGATCGGTCGTATTGGTCGTCCAGGGATTCGTGGGGGCACCATCGCCCACGTTCGGGCCGTCGGCAAGCCCGCCGGCGTTCTCGAGATCGACCGTGGCACCGACGACTTCAGCCGTTAGGCGTGCAGTCGACGTATTGGTCACCGAGGTGTCCGATGATGCCGTCGCGGTCACGACTGCATCCCATGCTGGGTCGGCAGCCGCACGCGTCGCCGCAGCCGTATCCGGCAGATCAACCTGCAGCGTGAACACGCCCGTGCCGCCGGACGCCAGCGTAATATCGGGATTGCCGTCGCCGTCACTGTCGGTCAGCGGTACGCCGCCGGCAGTCGTGATGGAGAACAGAGTCCCGGCCGGGAAACTGGTGTTGGCCGCGGTCAGGTTGAAAGTCTCGCTAACGTTGGAGTGGTTGGTGACCACGAACTCGAATGGGATCGTGGCGCCCTGTGCGAATGTACCCGTACTGCGCAGGACGACGTCGTTTTCGGTGTCATCGTCATTGCTCGACGTCGTCACGCCATCGAGAACGTCCTGGGCGGACGCCGAGGAGTCTGCGAGCGTGACGGCGATGCTTGGTGCAACAGTGATAACCGCCTGGTTCGAATCACCGTCCGGTCCGTTCGAGACCGTGAACGAAGCAGTGTTGTTGAGCGTACCGGAAACGCCTGAATCAACCGTCGCCTGGAAGGTCAACGTTGCGCTGCGACCAGCCGGAATACTATCGATCACGGCAGTCACTGTGTCGGCTGCCGTAACCCCGAAATCGTATGTGATCGTGTTGCCGACACCGTTGGTTGCATCGACGCCTGCGGCGGCATCGCCCAACGCGCCCGCTGCGTCACTCCAGACGCCGCTACCGGCGACGTACGTCATTCCGGCCGGCAAGGCATCAGTAATCGTGACCGTGGTCGCATCCGTCAGACCATTGTTCTGATAGCTCAGCTGGATCGTTACCGTATCGCCCGGCGAGACAGTCGCGGGCGTCATCTGCTTGGTCAGGTCGATGATCGGCTCACCTGTGAGGGTCAGCGTGTCGGTCACTGAGTCGGTCACCGAACCATCGAAGGCACTGGTTGCCGTCACGGTCATCGTCTCGGTATCGCCCGCCGTACCGCTTGCCGGCATGGTGACCTCGACGACGATGCCGTAGACCTCTCCGGCCGCCATCGCCGGCGTCACGGTAATCGGCGTCAGGCTATCGGGAACGCCGTCCAAATCGGCGTCCGGATAGATCGTAATGCCCGACAACGCCAGCGTGCCAGTGTTGGCATCGACCGCAGTCAGGTTGAAGGTATCGCTGCCGTTTCCTTCATTGGTGATCGTATGCGGAAAGAAGACTTTGCCGCCGAGCGCGCCGCTTTTCGACGTGTCCGCGACGATTGTTACACCAGCAACCTGATTGACGGTCGTCTCGACCAGGTTCGACGTCACCTGCACGGTGTCGCCGATCGCGTTCTGGTAGGTCGCGATGGCCTGGTTACCAATGACGGTACCGGCGGTCGGCGCCTGTGCGTAGGCGGATGCTATGCACATGACGCACAGCATCCCCAAGGCCAACCCGATGCGGGCCAGCCCACGTAGATTTCGCATTTGATCCCCCGAAAGCGAAATTATGTGGAAGATTGGGTGATTGCACTTGCCAGGATGAACCCTGGAAACTCAAATTCAACATAAGTGATTCGCGCAGTTTCTCGCCTATAAAACGACAGCATGCGTTTCTTTTTGTGCGTAAAATGTAGAATATCAGTTTTTCATATCGCAAGAATCGAATGCGAAGCCCTCATGCCTCAAAGCATATGCAGCCCTGCGCATTGCTGTGAGCGAAAGGGAACCGGAAAGCCGTTCAGTTCACATAGCGCGCGCGCTCGGGCACGAATTGCCAGGTTGCAAAGAACCAAAAGAGCGCGGCCAGTTGCACGGCTAGAAAGGCGCTGAAGGCGGTGCGGTAGGCGGTCGGGTCATACGTATTGGGGCGGGGCTCCGGGTAGAGATCGATGATCGCGCCGATCGCATATTGCGAGAGGAAGGCAAAGCCGAAAATCAACAGGTTGACCGCCGTGTGGGCGCGGCCTGAGAGGCGGGCGCCGAAATAACTCGCAAGCCACGGATAGGCCAGAATCGCAACCTGGCCGCAACCGCCGAAGGCCAGCCACATCGGCAGCGTCAACGTGGTCATTTCCAAAACGATCGCAATCTGGGCTGCGAAGTAGATCGCCATGAAGCCGAGCATGACCCCGATCAGACTGATACCGCGACGAGCAAACCAGTCGGCAACCCAGCCCGTGACCAGAATACCAATGAAGAAAGCAACCGCCATCAGGAACAGATAGTTGGCAACTTCCGAGCGCTCGGCACCGGCGACATCGCGAAACCAGGGCGCCGCCCAGAGCGTCTGTATGGCAATATGCACGCCGGCGGTCGTCCCGAGCAGCGGCGCCAGCGACAGAATTGCCGGATCTCGAAAGATCAGCACGATTTCCCGGATCTGGCGCGCTAGCGTCTCGCGGCCGCCGCCGTTGCGCTTTTCCGGCACGACGAAAAAGATCAGCAAGGCAACGCCCAGCGTCAGAGCGCTCAGCACCAGAAATACGTTGCGCCAACCGATCAGATCAACGGCTTCCTGCAGCGGCCGGGTGGCGACCAGCAGTCCGATCGCACCGGCTGACATCACGAAGGCATTGGCGAGCGCACGGCGCGGCTCGGAGACCCAGATGACCACGGACTTGAAGCCGCTCATCAGGCCGCCGGCGACACCGAGGCCAATGATGCCTCGCGCGATCGAAAGCGTGATCCAGTCGTCGCCGATTGCGAACAGGACGGCGCCCGCTGCCGCTACCGCGGTCAGCGCCGCCTGCACGCGCCGCGGCCCGTACCGGTCGAGGAGTACGCCGAGCGGCAGCTGGAAGAGCGCGAAGGCACCAAGGTAGGCCGCCGTCATGAAGCCCAGTTCGCTCGGCCCGACGCCGATATCGCGCACCAGATCGCTTTCCACAACGGCATTCACCGCGCGGAACAGGTAGGAAAAGAAATAACCCAGACTGAAGGGGCCGAGCGCCAGCACGATCAAACCTAGGGCGTGGCCTTGCGTGCCGCCGCCGTCAGCGGCAAGCGTTGGCCCGCCGCGCGCTACGTGCAGATCCGCTCGAGATTGAATACTCAACCCACACATCCCTCGTGCCGGCCTCTCGTGGCATGGCGTGGGACGTCACCGGCTGCGCCCCAGCGCCTATTCACCGACAACAAACGTTATCCTTGGGGCACCTTCAAGGCCGAGTTCACGTCGCGCCCGCTGGCGCAGAACGTCGATCTGCATCAGGCCGCCATCGGTCTCGATATGCCAGAACGTCCAGCCGTTGCAAGCAGCCTTGCCCTGCAGTTCGGCGCCGAGACGATGGATCGAGCCCTGGGCGGATCGGGTTGCGAGAGAGCCATCGGCACGCACTTCCGCCTTGTAGCGACGCTTTTCATCGACCAGCCGGGTGCCGGGCTCGAGGATACCAAGCTCGATGATGGTGCCGAACGGAATGCGAGGCTCTGCTCGTTTCGAGCGGCTGATGCTGAGCGCTGCGTCCGTGACCGGCTGCACCGCCTCGATGCGCAATTCGGCGCGTGCTGCATAGTCGGGGTCACGTTCGACGCCGATCCAGCGGCGCCCGAGACGCTTGGCCACCGCACCCGTCGTGCCGGTACCGAAGAACGGATCGAGCACGACGTCGCCCTTGTTGGTCGAGGCGAGTACGATGCGATGCAGCAGGGCTTCTGGCTTTTGCGTCGGATGCGCCTTGCGGCCCTCGTCATCGCGCAGCCGTTCCGGCCCGCCGCACACCGGAAACAGCCAGTCGGAGCGCATCTGCAGATCATCGTTGCCGGTTTTCATGGCATCATAATTGTATGTCACGCGGGATGACGGGTCGCGCCCGGCCCAGATCAGCGTTTCATGGGCATTGGTGAAACGCTTGCCCCTGAAATTGGGCATCGGGTTGGTTTTACGCCAGACGATGTCGTTCTGGATCCAGTAGCCCAGGTCCTGAAGTGCCGCACCGATCCGAAAGATGTTGTGATAGGAGCCGATCACCCAGACCGCACCGTTCGGCTTCAGGATGCGGC
>CBDCZF010000011.1:305000-445733 GCA_965224225.1 Hyphomicrobiaceae bacterium | reverse complement strand
TTCGCCCGGACCCGGCGGACGGCGCTGCTGGCGAACAAGCTTGAAGTTTTCAATCGTGCCGCGCTCGGAGGTGTCCAATTCAAAGGGCCATTCGGTATTGTGAGAGATCTCTGCTGGTTTGCGGTTGGCGTCTGTCTTGCGACTAGGCGGGGTACATAGTGCGCGCCATCGCGGATTGCGATCTGAGGCTCGCCACCGCCGGTCGTCAGGACCGATAGCAGTTCGTCCACGTCATCATTAGTGCCCCGACGAATCCAAGTCGATCAGTGACGTCTGGAATTCCGGGTGCTCCCGCATCAAAACCCGGCCGAGCCCCCACAGCGGTGCTTGGTCGAGGACGACTGGCCCCGGTTGCCGGCCAATCGTCTGACTGCCGCGCGTGACAAGCCACAAACGAGGCGGAAGCGTAGCACGCCTGTTTGCAAGTGCCTGGACAAGATGGAGCAGCCCGGCACAGCCATCCTGTATTGATCCGGGGCAAACGATCTGGCCGGTGTGCATGACCCAGGCCCCACATGAACAGAACCGGACCGCCATTCCAATCGATGTCGCTGATCAGTCGGTCGAAATCTTCCGGTCGAAGTGGATCAATGGCGCATCCCCCCGCTGAACTACCTGCCCTCAAAGGCAAAACGGTTCTGCAACTATGCCCCTTGGCAGCCAATGCCATTGGAGACGCGTTCGCCGAGGCCGTCGGAATCTGCGAAAATGAGCCATCGTTCCGGCCCATTCGATTGGGTGGCCGGCGGTTCGGCGGCCACCTGCCAGACAACTTTGTGCGACCACCGGTCCGTCTCTCCAGCAGGCAGCAGGTCGGCCTGGCCGGCACGTTTGAAATGTAGCCCCTCCGCCTTGATCAAGACGCGGCCGGACTGGTCGACCAATTGCAGATCGAAAGTCCGGATCGGCCCCCGGCCCTTGCTTTGATTGCTGGCGACACACCAAGCGAGCCCGGCTAAGGCACAGTGAACGGTTATCCTTTCCCAGACCATCGGGAGATAGAGGTCGCTATCGTACACCTCGGCGTAGTCGGGCAAGGAGGCTTCACAGATCTGCACGCAAGCATCAAGCAAGGCAGGATGAAGGTGATAGGAATTGGACGAAGAGACAGTGTTCGGTAGCTCGATCCTTGCCAGGCTTTGCTCGGCAGTTTCACCTACGTCGCAGTTCGACGACGCCCTGGAACGAAGCGCCATGGTGCAGTCCCCGCGTGCGCTTTGCCTCGTAGAAGGCATCGATTGAAAGAGATGTCGCGCACATTCCCTTCGATGCTTGGAAGGTCGATCGTCTTTACGTCAGTTGGCGGTTCGGCGCGGACGCGGCCCGTCGTATGCCTCGACCAATCGTCAGCCCCAGAGGCCGACTGGCTGAAAATCTCGAAAGTTGCACCACCTTCTTCGAGCGGTGCCAGGACAAGCTGAATGACCGTCTCAGTCGTATCCGACAACATAATCGCACGTTCGATGACCATCTCTTCTATGGTGACCACGCTCGACCCATCTCCAAGCGCGTCGCGGGCGGCAGCAACAACCATCTCGATATAGGCCGTCGCCGGCAGGATCGGCGTGTCGTACACACGATGATCGCTCAGAAACGCAGGTGAGGTTGCGGAAACGTGGGTTTCGAACTGTACAACTTTCAACGGTGACGACAATCGAGAGCCAAGTAGCGGATGAGTATCGTATGTCAGCCGGCGCGCGGGCGGTTCGCGATCGGGCGGCTCAAGCCAATAGCGCTGGCGTTGGAACGGATAGGTTGGAACCGCGACACGGCGCGCTCCGAAAGGCGCTTCGAACTGCACCCAATCGACATCTCCCTGATGGACGTAGTACATGGCCACGCTCTCATAGATCTGAGCTTCGTCGGAGTTGTCCTTGCGCAACGAGGGTAACCACAAGCCCGATCCTTCCGGCCAGCAGCGCCGGCCCATGGCAAGTAACGTCGACTGTGGTCCGATCTCGATGAAGCAGTTGCAACCCAGCCCTCGGAGGCTGTCCATGGATTTTGCAAACTGCACGGGCGCCCGAATGTGTTGGCGCCAGTAGTCCGCATCGGGCGCGATTGTGAGCTGCTCGCCGGTGAGGTTGGATATCAGGCTGACACTGGAGGCGTTGAATTTGTACGCTTCCGCAGCTCGCTCGAAAGCGTCGAGGATCGGATCCATTAGCGGTGAATGGAAAGCGTGGGAGACATTCAGCATCTGAACGCGGCAACCCTCGTTCTGAAGACGATCGACGATGGAGTGCACGTCCGTGGCTCGGCCGGAAATCACGGTATGGTCCGGACCATTCAGCGCCGCAATCGACACTGAGCTTGCATGCTCTGCAATGATTTCGCTAACTCGCGCCTCGTCCGAGAAAACGGAAGCCATCGCACCTGGAACCGAGACATCCTGCATCAAGCGCCCGCGTTCGACGATCAGTCGCAAGCCGTCTTCCAGCGAAAACACACCCGCGATACAGGCGGCCACGTACTCACCGACGCTATGGCCCGCGACACACGCGGGCTCGACGCCCCAAGATTGCCATAGCCGCGCAAGGGCGTACTCGACGGCGAACAAGGCCGGTTGTGCATAAGCCGTCTGGTTGATCAAACCCTGTATGGTGCCTTGCGTATCCGGGCGCAGAATGTTCGCCAACGGTTGGTCCAGGCAACTATCGAGAACTTCTGCACAACGATCGATAGCATCCCGATAGACGGGCTGTGATGCATAGAGCTGCCGACCCATCCCGGGATATTGGGAGCCCTGGCCTGTGAACAGGAAGGCGACCTTCGGTTGTTCGCCGACATCATTCTGAGCGGTTATGATCCCGCCTGCTTTGTAACCGGCCGCAAACGCTTCGAGCTGTTCGGAAACTCCAGCCTCGGAGCTTCCGACCACGGCAAGCCGTCTTGGAAAATGCGCGCGGCCGACATTGGTAGTGCAACAGACGTCTCGTAATGTTTCCCGTCCTGCCGCCAGAAAACCTGAGTAGCGATCCGCTAGAGCTTCAAGCGCGGTGTCACCTTTCGCCGAAAGCGTGAGCAGGTAGTGCGTGCGATCCAGTTCGGCCTTGGACCGATTGCAGGGCGGCGCCTCTTCCAACATCACCGAGGCGTTGGTTCCACCAACCCCGAAGGAACTTACGCCGGCTCTGCGCGGCGTGCCATCAGCCGGCCAACCTTTCATTTCGGTGGCGATGTAGAAGGGGCTGTCGTCGAGCCCGAGTTCAGGGTTGGGGGTCTTGAAATTCAGGCTCGGCACAATCTGCCGGTGCTTTAGCATGAGTGCCGTCTTGATCAGGCCGGCAACGCCCGCCGCCTGCACCGCATGCCCGATGTTCGTCTTGACCGAACCGAGCGCACAGAAATTCCTGGCGTCGGTTTGCACGCGGAACACGTCCTTCAGCGCTGCTATCTCGATAACGTCGCCGAGCGCGGTACCGGTGCCGTGGGTTTCGATGTAGGAGAGCGTTTCGGGCGCAAATCCGGCGATCTCCATGGCCTGGGTGATGACGCTTGCCTGTCCCGATTGGCTGGGAGCAGTATATCCGGCCTTATCCGCCGAACCGTCATTGTTGACAGCCGAGCCCCGTATGACGGCGTAGATGTTGTCGCCATCTGCCAATGCTTCTTCGAGCCGCTTGAGAACGACGATGCCGGCCCCGCTTGAAAAGATCGTGCCGGTGGCATTCACATCGAATGTGCGTGTGTGGCCATCGGCTGAAAAAATCATGCCCTCTGTGTGGAGGTATCCGGCTCTCTGTGGCACTCGGACGGCAATGCCGCCAGCCAACGCCAGGTCAGTTTCCCCATTGATCAAACCTTCGCAAGCGAGGTGAACGGCGACCAACGAGGTCGAGCAGGCGGTTTGGACGGTCAGGCTCGGCCCGGTCAGGTTCAGCTTGAACGACGTGCGCGTCGCCAGGTAGTCCTTGTCATTGCCGACGAGGCGCTGGAAATTGGTGATAGGAGAATCATCCCCGAGACCGGCCAGGTCAGGCGGCGTTTGGTTGAACAGCATGTATTCGCTGATGCGCGATCCCGCATATACGCCGACAACGCCGTCCAGGCCGACCGGCACATAACCACTGTTCTCGAGCGCCTCCCAAGCGCATTCCAGGAAGATCCGCTGCTGCGGGTCCATCAGCGTTGCTTCAGAGGAGTTGATACCAAAGAACCCGGCATCGAAGCCCGCCACGTCACTCAGAACGGCGCCGACTTTGACATAGTTTGGATCAGCCCGTACGGCCGGATCAACACGTGATGCTATGATCTCTTCATCAGAGAAGTAGGTAAGACACTCGGCACCGGTTTTGAGATTATGCCAGTAATCATCGATGTTATCAGATCCAGGAAAGCGGCAGGCCATGCCGACAATGGCAACACCGCCCAAATCTGACTCGGCTTTGGTACTCATTGACATCCGTATTTCGGTGAACAAGGCAAACTCAGGTCACGGGCACGCCTGCCGACAAAACTTAATGCCTTGGTGTGTCGACGCATAGTGTATCACCGCATCACATGACGCTGTCGCCGCATCCGGCGCCGCTTCTCCGCACGGCTGCGCCCTTGCGCAAGTGGTTCCGCGGTCGAGCGGGCCGATGTGGCGAGGTGCCTGGCAAGCGACCTGACGGTGCCATACTGCAGAATGGCAGTGATCGGAACATCTCGCCCGAGCAACTGGGCCAGCCTGCCTTGCACCTGGATCATCAAGAGGGAATGCAGGCCGAGGTCCAAGAAATATTCGTCGATGCCGAACTCCGATTTCTGCACTGCGGCTTGGACGATTTGGTGAACCGCTGCCTCCAATTCAGTCCGGGGTGCGGTGGTGCCTGATTCATTTTTCGACCAAGATTCATCCGGTGGCGGAAGCTTTTGACGATCGACTTTGCCTGCCGACGTGAGCGGCAATGTTTGAAGGCGCGTGAAGTGTGCCGGGATCATGTAGTCGAGCAGCCGCTCCTGCAAGAAACGGCGTAGCGCAAGAGCGGTCGTATCGTTGTTCAATACAACGTAGGCCGACAGGCAGTCCCCAATCGCCGGATCGCGGCGCAGTGCCACGACACATCTTTCGACAGCCTCGTGCTCGACCAGCGCTGCTTCAACACCTTCAAGTTCGATCCTAAAGCCACGGATCTTCACTTGATTGTCTTTGCGCCCCACCAGCTGGATCGATCCATCGCCAATCGTTCGGGCCAAATCACCAGTTCTGAAGAGACGGGCCTGCCATCCAGTATTGCTGTCCTTGGCCTGATCGGCCTCTTTGCCAATGGAGGTATTTTCGATAAACCGTTCGCGCGTCAGGTCCGGCAGGCCATGATAGCCCAATGCCAAACATGCGCCCGAGACACACATCTCGCCGACCTCACCGGCCGCGACGGGTTGCATTTGGTCGTCGAGAATATGGACTTGGTTGTTGGCAAAGGGTTTTCCAATCGGCACGGACGAAGCATCTGAAGGCAGGTTCTGCGCATCGTAGACCGTGACGTTCGAGGAACATTCCGTTGAGCCGTATAGATTGAGCAGTGGCGTGCCCGGAAATCTCCGGCACCAGCTTCGTGCCAATGACGGCGGCATAGTTTCTGCGCTCGTGGTCGCAAGACGCAAGCTCGTCCACTGATCGGAGGCCTGATAGACCTGTTCGAGCAGGCTTTGCAGAAGCGAGGGCGTGGCATGAAGGTAGGAAATACCGTACCGAGTAAGCTTGCTCAGTAGTACGGTGCGGTCCAATACTTCTTCGCGCGTCACCACCACTGTCGGAACGCCTTTCAGCAGCCCGCCGAAACATTCCCAGGTTGCCGCTATGAGGGCATAGGACTTGTGGAACAGCATCACATCACTTTTGCAGAACGGAAAATCAGCCCACATCCAGAACAGCCGATTCAAGACGGCGCGAATTGGAATCAAGACGCCCTTGGGCCGGCCTGTCGAGCCGGAGGTGTATATAATGTTAAACAGGTCGTCCGGTGTCGTCAGATATGGCAAGTTGGCAGCCGGCTCGCCGAGAAGTTCTGCGCTGATGCGATCCAGAAATACTTTCCGGCCATCGTATTCGGCAAATGGATCAAGGTGGCTGTGTAGCAGTAAGAGCGGCGGCTCCGTATCCTGCAGAATTTCCCGCAAACGTTGTGTCGGCGCCGTCGGTTCCAGGGGCACATAGGCGCCTCCCGCTTTCAGAACGGCGAGCAGACTGACAACCATCTCTGCGCTACGTTCGAGACAAATGCCGACCGGCACATTTGGTCGGATGCCGGCACGCCTCAAATAGCTTGCCAGGCGATTGGAGCGTTCGTTGAGCTCTCGATAGCTGAGCGGCCCAGGTTCGAAGTAGTAGGCAACAGCATCCGGCGAACGTTCAGCCTGCTCCTCGAACAACTGATGAATGGTTTTCGCAGCGCTCGGAAGCATCGGCTGGGTCCCTTCACTTCCGTTGCGAGGCGCGACACCATTTTCAGGTCGCATGTGCGCACGGTGTGTCAGTTCATGGGGGCGCTCAGAATTGGCCCAGTTGGACCCCAAAGCGTTCGCTGGCAATTCGACGACACCGAGCATCGCAAGCGCGTTCGGGTCAGATTCTCATCTCAGAAAGTGCTTGCATGCACTTAGGTCAGCAAATGTGTGTACATTCAGCGGCTGCTAAGTCAACGTCGGCTGTCTGGGGTGGTGCGGTCAAGATTCGGGACGGCATTCGCTGATCGTCGCTGCCTGGGTCAGGGTGTGCAATCTATGCCACGTGTGCTTCCATCACCACGCGACGCTACACCGGCTCAGGTCGCCTGTGGGTCAAAATTTCCCGTGTGGCTGGTTTGCAGCTTGATGTGTCGATTTCGCAGTTCAATCGTCACTGCGTCAACCGGGCCATGTCCGCTCCTTTGCATCCTCTGCCATCACCCTGTCTGACGATGTTGCACTTGCTCAGGGCTCGAGTGGGTCATTCTTCGCCGTCAGCCTGCTGCGTCAACCTTCCGCTGCTGGTCGAAGCCGACATCGCAGGCAAGTTCGCACCCATCCGATAGATAGCCGAGCTATGACCCAACTTGGGTGATGGTCTGATCAGGCGGCATTTCGTGTCGGCTCGGTTGCTTCGACACCGTCAGTGAATTTGACGCCCTCGATGATCTTGGGCAAGTGGTTTCTGCCTTTCAATCGGCGCCACGTCCTGCTCGCCGCCATCACCAGTTTGAAAACCATCACGAGTGCGGTGCCGTGGCTGAGGCTGCCTTTGGTGCGCACGGTTCGGTGCCGCACGGTCGCAAACACGCTTTCGATCGGGTTGGTCGTGCGCAGGTGCTGCCAGTGCTCGGCGGGAAAGTCGAAGAAGGCGAGCAGGGCATCACGGTCTTTCGTCAGGCAGGTCACCGCCGGCTGATACTTCGCCTGGTATTTCTCGGCAAATACGCCAACGGCCGTCTCCGCGCTGGCTCGGTCCGGAGCGTTCCAGATCTCCACGAGATCAGCCTTCGCGTGCTTCTGGACCGACTTTGGCAACTTGTTGAGCACGTTTGCGATCTTGTGCACCCAGCAACGCTGATGCCGGGTGCCGGGGAACACTTCATCCAGTGCTCTCCAGAACCCCAATGCGCCGTCGCCGGTTGCCAGTTTCGGGGTAATGGTCAGCCCGCGCGCCTGCAAATCGACAAGCAGTTCGCGCCAGCTTTGCGTGCTCTCGCGATAGCCGATCTGAAAACCGACCAGCTCCTTTTTGCCTTCCGGTGTCGCGCCTATGATCACGAGAATGCATTGCGCGTCCTCTTCCATGCGGGCCTGAATGTGGATGCCGTCCGCCCAAATGTAGACGTAGCGGCGCGCCGACAGATCGCGGCTCTGCCAGCGCGTCAGATCAGCTTTCCAATCGGCCTTGAGCCGGGCGATGACAGGCGGTGACAGGTTCGGTGCCTCTTGACCGAGTAGTGCTGACAACGCCTCTTGAAAATCTCCGGTCGAGACGCCGCGCAAATACAGGACCGGCAACAAGGCATCCAGAGATGCGCTACGCCGCGCCCACTTCGGCAGGATCGCCGAACTGAAGCGAATGCGTTCACCAGCCGTCTCGTCGCCACCGCGGTCACGAACTTTGGCGCGGCGAACTGCAACCGGACCGATGCCGGTTTGCACCTGACGCTCAGGGCCGTGACCATGGCGCACGACGCGCCGGTGGCCGTCGGCAGTCCGCAGGCCGGCGTGGGCGGCGAGAAACTCCTCGACCTCGGCCTCGACGGCCTTGGCCAGCAGCTCGCGGGCCCCGGCACGCAGCACCTCAGTCAGAGGATCATCGATTGCATCTGGCTGGCGCAGCGGGATGACTGTAGTGTTCGACATAGGCGTATCGCTCCTTTGGAGTTCATGGCTGGTCTCGATAACCGCCACGATACGCCGCCTCTCTCAGATTCTGTCACCCAAATTCGGTCATAGCTCTAGATAGCCTTCCCCGAGGCTGCTCTTCAAAGCGCCTGCCTTCTTGCCACGCTGGATTTCGAACGTTCATACGATGTTGATTCGTAGATGGGCGGTCCCGCCCTATCGGTCGGGTCGCGCTCTATCTCACGGGCGAGTGCCCGTTCGACCGAGCCGCTATTGCGTCTCGGCCCCCTGGGTCACGATCGCTCCGCCAAATGAATTGCGGTACATGACAATACCCCCCAGAGACGGATTTTGCCCCGGTGGGGATAATCCCTTCTACAGGTCTGCCAAATGCTATCATAAATGTATGACCGACGATGTCCGACACGGTCCGACAGCGCCCGACACCCCCGGCCAATCCCAAAGGCTCGTGCCCCTCGACATAGTGAGTGGTGAATTCATCGCTGCCGGCCTACCCCGATCGATGCGATCACTGCAACGCTACTGCAACAATGGCACGCTTGATTGCGTCAAAGAGGCCACCGAAACCGGCGATGCCTATTTCGTCCATGCCCATTCGGTGGCAACTGCCATTGAGTCGCTCAAGCAGCTACATGATGCCAAAGCGCGACAGCGACAGAGTGCGACAGAGCCCGCCATGTCGCACTCTGTCGCAACGCCAACTGCGCCGCAAGTTAGCCCCGACAATGATCGACACAGTCCGACAACGTCCGACACCGACGCCGGTGAAACGAGCCAACATGAGAGCGCGACAGAGCCCGACACGTCGCGCTATGTCGCGCAGCTCGAGGCCAGGCTGGGGGAGAAGGACGCGGAGATCGCGTTCCTACGTGACGAACTGACCGACCGACGCGGTCAGATCCGGGATATGAAGGGGATCATCGACGGCCAGAACCAGTTGCTTGAAACAATCCAGACCAATGTCGCGCCGATCTTCAATGCTCTTGCCGCAACCGTTCGCTCCAAAGGTCTTGGCCTCTCAGCTGATCCTTCGACTGAGTCTGACAGTCTCCACGACGCAGATGCGATGACCGAGGCCGCCAACCAAGACGCCGACAAGGACGACCGGCAGCAGCACGGCGAGCCATCTTTTCCAACGCACCCTCAGTTGTCGTAGCGGCTGGCGTGCATGACAGATTTTTGATTTCTGATACAATTACTTCATATGGCATCGCTGAGTATTGACACGTACAAGGCCGTCGCGTTCCTGCAAGAGCAGGGCTATTCGAAACGACAGGCCGAAGGCTTTGTTGCCGTCATCCAGGATGCCGATCTCGTCGATGTGGCAACACGTGCGGATATTGCCGCGGTCAAGGACGAGATCCATCAACTCGATCGAAACCTGCAATCCGCACGGGTCGAATTTTACAAGGTCACGGCCGCCCAGACGCTGGTCATAATCGGTGCCATCGTAGCCGTGGCCCAAGCCTTTTAATCTCGTCGTATGTTGTCATTGCTGAAGACCAAGCCCCGCGAAGCCTCGATCCAGGACAAGATCCTTGCCATGAGCGAACGGCCGTGTGCGTTCAAGTTCCACAGAAATTGCGCGAGACCGGCCTTTTCACGGAAGAAGAAATCGAGCGCGCGATTGCCTGGCTCGTCGAATATCGCCGGCAGAACCATCTCGACGTCATTGAGTAGCGTCAATGTGCGTCTCAGAAAACGGCTCAACAGAGCCATCTGTGCGCGAAGGTTCGGTAAATCTACATTGAACGAACCTTTTACTTGCTCTTCTCCCTTCCATGAATTCAGCCCAAACCAATCAGCCAATCCGGAGCTACATCGGGCCGTTCATCGAATACTGCGAGGTTGAGAAGGGTCTCGCCGCCGACACCCAGAAAAACTACGCTCTTTACCTCGGGCTGTTCGCACGTTGGCTCGACCGCATCGACCAGCGCAATCTGCGTCCACACGAATTGACCGCGCGTCACGTGTGGGATTACCGCCTCTACCTTGCCCGTTCATACCGAACACCCCATGGCCATTCGCTCAGCAAGAGATCTCATAACTACCTGATTACCCCACTTCCTCCACACTGTAGCCACCGGGCCGACGCAAGGTGCTGCGAGCATTGACCGAATCGATTTTGCCTCGGGAGGTTGATGTGGCACGCAATCCGATCCAGTTCGGCAAGGGGCTGAGCCTTTCAGAATTTCAGGAGAGCTATGGCACGGAGGAGCAGTGCCGTCAGGCGGTCGTGGCTTGGCGCTGGCCGAAGGGCTTCGTGTGCCCGGCATGTGGTGGCCGCGATCACGCGATCGTCGGCAAGCGCCGCCTCTATCTTTGCCATGGCTGTCGCAAGCAGACATCCGTCATCGCCGGCACGGTGTTCGAGAATTCGCTATTGCCGCTGACCAAGTGGTTCCAGGCGATGTGGCTGATCACGCAGTCGAAGAATTCGATCTCAACATTGGAGTTGTCCCGCCAGATCGGCGTCAAGTGGGACACGGCGTGGCGCCTGCGCCAGAAGCTCGCCTCAGTGATCGCCGAGGTCGAAGCCAGGCGCACGTTCAAGGGGCGCATCGAGATGGACGACGCGGTTCTCGGCGGTGAGAAGAGCGAGGCAGACGGCGGCAAACGTGGGCGTGGAGGGGCAAACAAAGTCCCTTTCGTCGTCGCGGTGGAGACCACGGCAGTGCCGGTTGCGACAACTAATGGGCAGATCCAGTAATGGGGAGTTGGCGGCGACTTGATTACGGGAACCTCGAACAATTGCGGTTTTCGCTCGGTGGCAACGTGCGGTGCGGCTTGAAGTGCAAAGGCCAGGCTGATTTGCTGCCGCTCTCGGTGGTTTTTGTGGCGCCCTTGAGCCGTTTTACATGGCTTTACACTATGTCAATCCCGTCCCTTCCACTTCGGCAATTTCGCCCGCTCACCGAACCGGTGCTCAAAAGGAATTCCGCCTCCGTTGGCCAGTGGCAGATGTGTTGCTTTCAATACCGGAGAGAAGGCAGCGTGAGCCTGGATCATTGCTTCATCCGGCTGCCTACACGCGTAGACAGCTTCATAGGCAAATCGGGCGACATTCTCGTTCATCGCGGCGACCTTATCGGGATCGATCAATGCGCAATGCTCGATGCCGCGCCGCGCAAATCGCTCCTTGTCCCAGGAAGTCCCAAACAACATCAGCTTCGGCGCGATCGGCATCATCATCACGATATCGCCGTTCGGCTTTAGCCCATAGGGCCGCAGCGCCTCGTTGCTCACCGCAGGATCCAAGTAGATCACCGGATTGTCGCTTGTGATGAACTCCCTATCCGTTTGATTGTGCAGAACGACAAGTCCTACCCTGTGAAGAACTTGACCCATGGCTTGAATGATCTGAACCATTGCATGAATCGATTGATGCGGATCGATTGAGACGACAACGTCATCCAAAATGTTCTCATATTTTTTCGGCGGTGACGGCAGTTTCCCTGCCGCTTCCAGTTGCCGCGCTGTCGCCATCACACTGGCAGCCAGCATTTGCTCAGCAGCATCCCTCGCGGCTGGAACCCTGGCTCGCTGGAGTGCCACGAAGGCGCAAACATCCTCAAGCCTGTCGTTCACACAATCGCGCTTACCAAGCGCCTCGACCAGAGGAGGCCACTTGCCCTCCAGCTCCGAAAACCGGTCCTCGAGGCGGTTTGTGTCCCGACCGCCCCCTGGTAGTGGTTGAGCGTAATAGTATTTATGAAACGCCACGTCGTCAGCGCGCTTCCGGAACGGCTCAGTCGGCGCGTCCTTGCGATAGACGGCCAGCATCTCATCGTCGTCGCAGAACGCTTTCAGATATGACACCGGGACATAGTGATGCTTCTTCTTTGTAGTCTGTTTCTTCATCGCCGCCCTTGAAGCCTTCGGTACTTCGCTCGACGCATCTTTGTGTGAAATGATTCGGGCGTACTCACGTCAGAGCGGCAGCGCACACAGGTTTGCAGAACCCTAGTTTGCGCTGGACCAGCGCACCAACCTGCTTGCTTTCTCTTTCACCCGCACAGCTTGGTCACCGACAACCAACGGTCCCACCCAAACCAGACCAGGACGCCCCCGTTTTCGGCGAAGAGCCACATCTCCCAACGCGTCGTCGCCATGCGTCCGAACGTCTCGAAGGATCTCAGGGAGAGCCACTGCATCGCAGATGTTCTGTGGGGTATAGTGTGGGGCGGCTCGAATTAGAGGTGCAATTTTTGAATGAAATCAATGTGTTAAAAACGTTATTGGTGGAGCCGAGGGGAATCGAACCCCTGACCTCTACAATGCCATTGTAGCGCTCTCCCAACTGAGCTACGGCCCCATCCTTGGGAATAAAGGAGCAAGTAGCGAGCCTTTGGACTGTGCTGGTCGCTCCCTTGAGATCAATGTCAGTAGGCCTAACGCCGGCAAACTTCAAGCCAAATCTTGACAGGTGAGGCGCCCGCCGGGCCGCGCCGAGACAACTTGCTGGTCAGCTCTCATCATCATCCTTCGACACGCCGCCGATAATGCCGGTCACGCCTTCCTCGTCATCATCGTCGTCGGCGAGGAAAGTGTCGTCGTCATCGTCGTCGTCGTTGCCGCCGAGCTCTTCATCTGCCTCCTCAAGGCTGACGAGGGCGTCGTCGTCATCGCCGATTTCGTCGCCGTCGCTGGTCGCCTCTGCCGCAGGCTTCGATGCCTCGGCTGCCGGGGCGCTCTCCAGCTCGGCCTCCTCGACTTCTTCCTCAGGAGCAGTCGGTGCGAGTTGATAGATCTCCTCGCAGATCGGACATACGATCGGGTCGCGGTTGAGGTCGTAGAACTTCGAGCCGCATTCCTCGTTCTGGCACGTGCGCTTCGTCCCGCGCGCTTCTTTCGTCGCCATCTAAACCTCGTTACTTTCGGAGAATCCGTGCCCTCTGCCACGGTCGCAGGCCCTTGTCAAAACCTATCCGCGTCGAGCGACATAATTGTCGGGTGATGGACCCGTGTCCGGGCCCGATCAGCAAGCCCACACCGCGGCGGGGTGCCGGTTGACTTCGAGCCCGGTGAGGCGTCTAAGGACACGGGGGATGACAAATCAATCGACACCCCGGTGCAGCGGTGTCCTAAGCCTCTGTCAAGGGTAAGGATTCTCGGGATTAGCGCTGCGAAGCGCAGCACGTGATTTCCGGCCTGTCCCGGGCAGGGCTTGGCAGGGGCACCCAGGGCAAACGGGCCGTGAGCGGCGCTGCCGGCTCGAGGATAACGTCAAGGAGCAATTTGATCGTGAGCCAAACAGGTGAGCAGGAAGCCTCGAAGGCGCAGCCTATGCTGGCGCGGCGGGGCGGGGCGCTCACGGGTCGCGTCCGCGTGCCGGGAGACAAGTCGATTTCGCATCGCGCGCTGATGTTTGGTGCATTGGCCGCGGGCACGACGCGGATTACAGGCCTGCTCGAGGCAGAAGACGTGCTCAACACGGCAGCGGCGATGCGCGCATTGGGCGCGGAGGTCCGCGAGCAGGACGGCGGCTGGCTGGTCAGCGGCCTCGGCGTCGGCGGTCTCAGCGAGCCAAGCGCGGCAGTCGATTTCGGCAACGCCGGCACCGGCACGCGGCTGGTGATGGGCCTGATCGCCGGCCACGACATGACGGTTCGCCTGACGGGTGACGCCTCACTCAGCCGGCGGCCGATGGGCCGGGTGCTCGAACCACTCAGGCGCATGGGGCTCGAAGTCATCGACAGCGACAATGATCGATTGCCGATGACTATCCGGGGCACATCGAGCCTGGTGCCGATCGAGTACCATCTGCCGGTGCCGTCCGCGCAGGTCAAATCGGCGATCCTGATTGCCGGCCTGATGGCGCGTGGGGAGACGACGGTGCTCGAGGCCGAAGCGACACGCGATCACACCGAGCGCATGCTCAGCTATTTCGGTGCCGACATCACGCGCGAGGCGCGTGACGGCCTGGCTGCGATCACCGTCAAGGGCGACGCCGAATTGGTCGGGCGCGATGTCGAGGTGCCCGGCGACCCTAGTTCGGCGGCGTTCCCGGTGGCAGCGGCAGCCATCGTGCCGGGCTCGACCGTCGTCATCGAGGGCGTGCTGATCAATCCGACGCGGACAGGGTTTTACGAGACGCTCAGGGAAATGGGCTCAGATGTTCGTTTCAAGAACCGTCGCGAGGCGGGCGGCGAACCGGTCGCCGACATCGTGGCCAGCGGCTCCAGGCTTTCCGGTGTTACGGTGCCGCCGGAACGGGCGCCGAGCATGATCGACGAATATCCGGTGCTCGCCGTGGTCGCGGCATTCGCAGACGGGGAGACGCGGATGTGCGGGCTCGGTGAACTGAAGGTCAAGGAAAGCGACCGGCTGGCGGCAACTGCTGAAGGGCTCGTGGCAAACGGCGTCGATGTACGTGTCGAGGGTGATGATCTGATCGTCATGGGACGTAGGAAAGTACCGGGCGGTGGGCGCGTGGCGACGCATCTCGACCATCGCATCGCGATGGCGTTTCTGACGCTGGGACTTGCCGCTGAGCAGCCGGTGTCAATCGACGATGCGCGCATGATCGCGACCAGCTTCAAGGAGTTTACCTCGCTGATGACGGGTCTCGGCGCCCAATTCGAGCCGGTGGAGGCGGCATGATCATCGCTCTCGACGGTCCCGCCGCCTCCGGCAAAGGCACGCTTGCCAGGCGCATTGCCGAGCATTTTGGCTACCACCATCTCGACACCGGCCTGCTCTATCGGGCGGTCGCGCGCGATGTCAGGGCGGTCGATGGGGCGCTCGACAGCGTCGGCGATGCGGTCGTAGCCGCCGAAGCGCTCGATCCTGCAAGCCTCGATGATCCGACGCTGCGCCATCCGGGGCTCGGCAATGCAGCCTCGGTCGTCGCCCGCATCCCTGAAGTGCGTCGGGTGCTGTTGGCATTCCAGCAGGCGTTCGCGGCCCGGCCGCCCGGTGCCGTGCTCGATGGCCGCGATATCGGCACCGTGGTCTGCCCCCATGCCGACGTGAAGATCTTCGTCAAGGCCGCCATCGAAGTGCGGGCGGAGCGGCGCTATCTCGAACTCAGGTCGCGCGGTGAAGCGGTGACGCGCGAAGAGATCTTCGAGACCATCCGCCGGCGCGATGCCCGCGACCGAGACCGGGCCGATTCGCCAATGCTGCCCGCCGACGATGCGCTGTTGCTTGATACCACCAATTTGGGTATAGAAGGCGCACTCGACGCCGCCCTCGAACTGATCAAGAGGAAGATCGGCCAACCGGGTGCCTGATACTCCTAATCCAGGCCCGAAAGGGCATGATTGGGGACGGGTGCCCAATTCCTGTTGGTGGGACGAAACCTTTGAGCCCGGCGTTCTGACCTGAAATCCTGCAAAACCGGCGGTGATCGAGCCGACGAGCCGTGTCAGGCCGTCTTGGCAATTTGATTTGCTCTTGCGAGCGGATCGGCCATCCCGGTTTAGCAATTGAGATGAGACAGCAACGATCCAGGCCGACGCTTGCATGACAGCCTCGTGCAACTCGCGCCAAATTATAGAACGCCAAACTGGAGAACCGATGAGCACGCAGGAACACGCCGACAGCCTCAATCCTTCGATTGAGGACTTTGCCGCAATGCTGGACGAAACGCTGACCGATGACATTGCCTACGAAGGCAACGTCATGCGCGGCAAGGTTGTCAGCCTCGAAAAGGAATTCGCCGTAATCGACGTCGGCCTCAAGATGGAGGGCCGCGTGCCACTGAAGGAGTTTGCCGTTGCCGGCAAGCCGGCTGGCCTCAATGTCGGCGACGAAGTCGAGGTTTATCTCGAGCGGATCGAGAACGCGCTCGGCGAGGCCGTGCTCTCGCGCGACAAGGCGCGACGCGAGGAAAGCTGGGTGCGCCTCGAAAAGCAGTTCGAAGCCGGTGAAAAGGTGACCGGCGTGATCTTCTCGCGGGTCAAGGGCGGCTTCACGGTCGATCTCGATGGCGCCGTCGCATTCCTGCCGGGCAGCCAGGTCGACATTCGCCCGGTGCGCGACATCGGCCCCCTGATGCATCAGGAGCAGCCCTTCCAGATCCTGAAGATGGATCGGCGCCGCGGCAATATTGTCGTCTCGCGCCGTTCGGTACTGGAAGAAACGCGGGCTGAGCAGCGTGCCGATATCGTCTCGCGGCTTGGTGAAGGACAGGTCATCGAGGGCGTGGTCAAGAACATCACCGACTACGGCGCCTTCATCGACCTCGGCGGCATCGACGGCCTGCTGCATGTCACCGACATGGCCTGGCGACGCGTCAACCACCCCTCGGAGATCGTCAACGTCGGCGACACGGTCAAGGTGCAGATCATTCGCATCAACCCGGAGACGCAGCGCATCAGTCTCGGCATGAAGCAATTGCAGGATGACCCGTGGTCGGGCATCGAGGCCAAGTATCCGGTCGGCGGTCGCTTCACCGGCACGGTCACGAACATTGCCGACTACGGCGCATTCGTAGAACTGGAGCCGGGCGTCGAAGGCCTGATCCACGTTTCGGAGATGAGCTGGACCAAGAAGAACGTGCATCCCGGCAAGATCGTCTCGACCAGCCAGCAGGTCGAAATCCAAATCCTGGAGGTCGACCCGCAAAAGCGGCGAATTTCGCTCGGCCTCAAACAGACCCAGGACAACCCGTGGGATGCCTTCCTGGCGGAACACCCGAAGGGCACCGAGGTCGAAGGGCCGATCCGCAATATCACCGAATTCGGCTTGTTCGTCGGCCTCGAGCAGGGTGTCGACGGCATGGTTCACCTTTCCGATCTGGACTGGAACCGGCCCGGCGACGATGTCATCAAGGAGTTCAACAAGGGTGATGTCGTCCGTGCCGTGGTGCTCGATGTCGATCCTGAGAAGGAACGTATCTCGCTCGGCATCAAGCAGCTTGGCGGCGATCCCCTCGACAGCATCGGCAAGCACAAGAAGGGCAGTCCGGTGACCTGCGAGGTGATCGCGGTGCAGGAAAACGGCATCGAGGTCAAGATTGCCGATACCGATATGCAGACCTTCATCAAGCGCTCGGACCTGTCGCGGGATCGCTCGGAACAGCGCCCGGAACGCTATAGCGTCGGCGACAAAATCGATGCGGCCGTGGTCTCGATCGACCGCGCCTCCCGCCGGATTTCGGTGTCGATCAAGTCGCTCGAAATCGCCGAAGAAAAGCAGGCGGTTGCCCAATATGGCTCATCGGACTCGGGTGCTTCGCTCGGCGATATCCTCGGTGCTGCCATGAAGCAGCGTGAGGCCGACACGACCGACAGCGACTAAGGATTGCGTCGCTTGGAACTCGAAGGGGCGCGGTCCATCCCGTGATCGCGTCCCTGAGTGCAATGTGTGACCGGCGTTAAGTGCAAATCAACCGGATTGTCTGCAACTTCGGTTGATGGTGGCTCGTCCGACAAATTGTCCGATGCAAACGTATTTGAGTTGATGGCGAGGCAAAGTTCGAGGAAATAGCTGTCCATGACCCAGGAAACGGAAGGCATTCTCGATCGTCGGCGCCTGCGCCGTAAAGTCGGGCTGTGGCGGTCGCTGGCCGTCGTTGCCCTGGTGCTGTTCGTCGGGGCCTTGGCCTATCTGACAGGCGGCGCCAAGGAACTCGTCAAGAACGACCAGATTGCGCGCATTGCGGTGACCGGCATGATCACTGAGGACCGCAAGCAGATCAAACTCCTGAAATCCGTTGCCGAGGCCGATCACGTCAAAGGCGTCATTTTGTACGTCAACAGTCCGGGCGGCACGACGACCGGTGGCGAGGCGCTGTTTCGCGGGCTGAGAGACATCGCTGCGAAGAAGCCGATCGTGGCACAGTTCGGCACGATCGCGACATCAGCTGCCTATATCGCCGGGCTCGGCACCGACCACATCGTCGCGCGCGGCAATTCGATCACCGGCTCTGTCGGCGTGATCATGCAATGGCCGGAGTTGACGGGCCTGCTCGACAAGCTCGGCGTCAAGATGAACCAGATAAAGAGCGGCAACCTCAAGGCCGAACCGACACCGTTCAAGCCGCTCGACGAGGAGAACCGGTCGCTGCTCACCGAGATGATCACCGAGAGCCATCAATGGTTCATTAGCCTGGTGACCAGCCGGCGCAAGATCAGAATCGATGACGTGCCAGGCCTGCGTGCCGGGCGTGTCTATTCGGGTCGTGAAGCGTTGCGCTATAAGCTTGTCGATGAGATCGGCGGCGAAGAGGAGGCCGTTAAGTACCTTACGAAGAAGGCCAATCTTGCCGAAGATCTCAAAGTCATCGACTGGAAGCCGAAGAAGGATCTGGATTGGCCGTTTCCGAATGCTGCGGCGGACTATATGATCCGCTATCTCGGCGGCTGGCTTGGCGAGAGTGTGGCGCGTTTGTCGCGGGGCGGCGCAGCCGGGGTGGATGGTCTTGTGTCCCTCTGGCAGCCTGCTAAAAACTAAGTAATTACAACGAGTTTGGTGGTCTCATCGCGATGATAAAGTCTGAACTGATCCAAAAGATTTCGGCGGCGAATTCGCATCTTTACCATCGCGACGTCGAACGCATCGTCAACGTCATATTCGGCGAGATAGTAGATGCGCTGGCCCGCGGTGACCGGGTCGAGCTGCGCGGTTTCGGTGCGTTCACGGTCAAGTATCGCGCTCCGCGTATCGGGCGCAATCCGCGTACCGGTGCCGCCGTTGCGGTTGATGAAAAGTTCGTGCCGTTCTTCAAGACCGGCAAGGAGCTGCGTGAGCGGCTCAACGATGGTGACGACGACTGAGTGCCCGCGCGGTGCCGGCATGATGGCACGGCTGATGGCACCAATACCTGAATGGAGCGGGAAGACGTGATCGGCCGTACATTTTCGATGATCTTTACATTCCTTTTTGCCGTGGTTCTGATCACGCTGTTCGTGATCAACCGGCACGAGATCAACCTGGTGCTCGATCCGTTCGACCCGAAGGATCCGGCCTACGAACTCAGGCTGCCATTCTTCTGGTTCATGTTCGCGCTGTTGTTCCTCGGCGCATTTCTCGGCGCCATGGCGACCTGGCTGACGCAAGGCAAGTGGCGGCGCACGGCGCGCCAGCGCACGCAAGAGGCGATGCGCTGGAAATCGGAAGCCGAGCGCCTCGCCAAAGAGCGCGACCAGAACGTCATCGAGCGCAAGCAGCTTGCACTGGCGCAGTAATATTGGGTCCAGGAGAGATCCCTGGTCGGGGAGTTTGAGGGGTGAAACCCCTCAAGCGTTAAGGGCGCTGCCCTTAACAATCCCGCCAAAGGTTTAAACCTTTGGAAACCCGGATTGATCATGACAACCGAAGTCAAAATTTGTGGGCTGAGTACGGCCGCGACGATGGCAGCGGCGCTCGATGGCGGTGCCGACTATGTCGGCCTCGTGTTTTTTCCTCCGAGCCCGCGTAATCTGACGATTGATGCGGCTGGACCGCTGGCCGACATGGCGCGGGGTCGGGCCAAGGTTGTAGCGCTGACCGTCGACGGGGACGATGAGCTGATCGACGTGATTGCCCGCGAGGTCCGCCCCGACATCATGCAATTGCACGGCAGCGAAACACCGGAACGTGCGCTTGCCATCCGGCAGCGCAGCGGTGCAGCCGTCATGAAGGCGATCAAGGTTGCAACTGAGGCCGATGCTGCCAGCGCCTTCGACTATGCCGCGCCGGTAGGCCCGTGCGACATGGTGCTGTTCGATGCCAAGGCGCCCAAGGGCGCGATCCTGCCGGGCGGAAACGGCCTGACCTTCGACTGGCGAACGCTCGAGGGAGTTCGCGGTCGTCTCGACTACATGCTGTCAGGCGGGCTCGATCCGCAGAATGTGCAAGACGCCATCCGGCTGACCGGCGCGCAGGCCGTCGATGTATCGTCGGGCGTTGAAAGTTCACCGGGGCAGAAGGACGTTGCGCTTATTCGCACCTTCCTCGAGGCGGCAAAGTCGGTATGATCGGCATATCAAGACCGATGGAGCACTCTCGAAAATGACCGATCAGCCGAAACCCAATTCCTTCCGTGCCGGTCCAGATGAATCCGGCTATTTCGGCATGTTCGGCGGCCGTTTCGTGGCCGAGACTCTGATGCCGGCGATCCTCGAACTCGAGGAGGCCTACAAGGTCGCCAAGATCGATGCGTCATTCGATGCCGAGTTCAGGGATCTGCTGACCAACTACGGCGGGCGGCCTTCGCCGCTCTATCATGCAGAGCGGCTGACGGAGCATCTCGGCGGCGCCAAGATTTACTTCAAGCGCGACGAACTCAACCACACCGGCAGCCACAAGATCAATAACTGCCTGGGACAGATCCTGCTCGCCCGGCGGATGGGCAAGACGCGGATCATCGCCGAGACGGGCGCCGGGCAGCACGGCGTCGCGGTCGCCACCGTCTGTGCCAAGTACGGCATGCCGTGCGAGGTCTACATGGGCGCCACCGACGTCGAGCGCCAAAGCCCAAACGTGATGCGCATGCGCATGCTGGGGGCGAATATCAACCCCGTGACGTCGGGTGCCGGCACGCTGAAGGACGCCATGAACGAGGCGTTGCGCGACTGGGTCACCAACGTGCACAACACCTACTACATCATCGGCACCGCCGCCGGGCCGCACCCATATCCGGAAATGGTGCGCGACTTTCAATCGGTGATCGGCAACGAGGTGCGCGAGCAGATGCAGGCGATCGAGGGCCGGCTGCCCGACACCCTGGTTGCCTGTATCGGCGGCGGCTCGAACGCCATCGGCCTGTTCCATCCGTTCCTCGATGACGATGGCGTCGCGATCTACGGCGTAGAAGCCGGCGGCCACGGCCTCGATGTCGACAACGGCCATGCCGCCTCGATGAGCGGCGGCAAGCCGGGTGTGCTGCACGGCAACCGGACGTATCTCCTGCAGGACGGCGACGGCCAGATCCTGGAAGGGCACTCGATCTCAGCCGGCCTCGATTATCCGGGTGTCGGGCCGGAGCATTCCTGGCTTAAGGACACCGGCCGCGTCTCTTACGTGCCGGCAACCGATGACGAAGCACTCGAGGCGCTGCAATTGTGCACCCGGCTCGAAGGCATCATCCCCGCGCTGGAGCCGAGCCATGCGCTCGCCTACGTCATCAAGCTGGCGCCGACATTGGCGAAGGACAATCTGCTGGTGATGAACCTCTGCGGGCGCGGGGATAAGGATTTGTTTACGGTTGGTCGGGCGCTTGGCTGGGAGGTTTGAGGGTTGCTCGCGCGGTTCGCGTGGTTGTGAAAACTTGGATAGGGGACCGGTCCGACTTTGTGAAAACGGAAATCGTGAGCCGAGACGACGCAACGGTGCCAGGCCAACAGGCAGCTGACACATCAACGCTGTCGTATGGGATGGCTTTGATGATCATTGCGATGCTGCTGCTGCCTGGGATCGATGCAGTGGCCAAGTACCTTTCCGGCTCCATCTCAGCTGGTCAGGCCACGTGGGCACGCTTTTTCTTTCAAGTCGTGCTACTCGCCCCCGTCGTCATCTGGCGCGGCGAGTTGGTCTGGGACCGAACACTTTGGGCCCACGCCGCCCGTGGCGCGCTCATTGCGATCGCGACCTTGTTGTTCTTCACCGCTCTCAAGGTCATGCCGCTCGCAGATGCGATCGCAATCTTTTTCGTTCAGCCGTTTGTGGTCACCTTATTGGCTGCTGCAATCCTCGGCGAAGCATTCGGCTGGCGTCGAATGATCGCGATTTTGGTCGGCTTTCTCGGCGCCCTGATGATCATCAAGCCAAGCTATGAGATCTTCGGCCTGACGGCGCTACTGCCAATTGGCACAGCCATCTCCTTTGCGCTTTATGTGATCCTGACCCGCTGGCTCATCCGCACTGCCTCACCACTCTCGATGCAATTACTCGCCGGTGTCTTTGGTCTCATCACCACAACGGCTGCACTCGGGCTTGGCAGCGTTTTAGGGATTGCCGACCTGAAGCCTAGTTGGCCAACAATCACGCAGTGGCAACTGCTCGCGTTGCTTGGCATCATTGCGACGACCGGGCACGTGCTCGTCGTCATGGCCTATTCGCGCGCTCCCGTAGCCATACTGGCGCCATTCCAGTATCTGGAAATTGTAAGCGCCACGACGCTCGGGTTTCTTCTCTTTGACGACTTGCCGGACCTCCTGACGTGGACCGGCATCGGCATCATCGCCTCATCTGGACTGTACGTATTTTATAGGGAACGACGGCTTAGCCGCCCAAACCATCAGACAACTGTGAAACGTCAAACTGATCCCTTGCAGTACTGAGCAGGTGCAGCATTAGGGTGTGCTCCGACCGGCGCGAAGCGTAGGCGTCGTGAAAGCATCATCGCCGCGCTGGAGCCGAGCCATGCACTGGCCTACGTCATCAAGCTGGCGCCGACATTGGCGAAGGACAATCTGCTGGTGATGAATTTGTGTGGGCGGGGGGATAAGGATTTGTTTACCGTTGGGAGAGCGCTTGGCTGGGAGGTTTCAGGGTTAGTTAGGCGGCGTCGAACGGGTTGATGATGACGACACCGGTGTCGGTGAAATCCTTTACATTGCGCGTGGCAAGTGACATGCCGTTTGCAAGACAGATGGCGGCGATCATTGCATCGGGCATTGCAATCGGCCGGCCAAGGCGCCGACGCTCTGCGGCAATGAGGGCGTAGTGCCTCGCAGCAAACCGATCAAAGTGCAAGAATTGTTCGCCGAAGACGGATTCGAGAACCTTGCCGATGGATTCTTCGAGCAGGTCTCTGCGACTGCCCGCCGGGAGCAAGGCGGCGCCGAAACGCAGCTCGGCTTCGGTGATAGTCGTCACGAAGACCATGTCAGATGCCTTTGATCGCAACCAGCCGGCTACTGCTGCATTAGGGCGGGCGCTCATCAGGTCGGAAACGACGTTTGTGTCGAGAACCATCATTCGAATTTCGGCGGCTCACGGATTGGCTCCCGCTCAACGTCGGGAAGCTCGACGCCACCGATTGGTTCCACTATGGCGCGGATTCGATCGTAGAGATTGCCCTGAATATCGGCCTCATTCTCCTCCGCGCCGCCAAGCGCTTCGCGCAGGATGGCGCGCGCCTCTGCTTCCATCGAGCGGCCGTGTTCGGCGGCCTGAACGCGAAGGCGCTGTTTGACCTCGTTTTCGAGGTTGCGGATGGTGATGCTTGCCATAGGACCTTGTGAATTCAACACTGCATGATCCGACAGCTTATTAAATGATTGCGTTGAAATCAATGACTGCATGACTGCAGAAGACATCGATCGCCCACTACGCCGCGACGCCAGCCCACTTGCCCGCCAGCGCCTGCACAGGCTATGACGCGCCATGACCCAGACAACCGCCTCAGAATCCCGCATAGACCGCCGGTTCCGCGCCCTCAAGGCCGAAGGCCGCGCGGCATTTGTTACGTTTATCACGGCCGGCGACCCGGATTATGCGACGTCGCGTGAAATCCTGCTCGGGCTGCCGGCGGCCGGTGCCGATGTGATCGAGATCGGGATGCCGTTTTCCGATCCGATGGCGGACGGGCCGGCGATCCAGGCCTCGTCCCAGCGCGCGCTGAAGGCCGGCCAGACGATGGCAAAAACGCTCGAGCTGGTGCGTGAGTTCCGGAAGAGCGACGATCAGACGCCGATCGTTCTGATGGGCTACTATAATCCGATCTATGTCTATCCGACCGAGCGCTTTCTCGATGACGCGAAGGCTGCCGGCGTGGACGGCCTGATCGTGGTCGACGTGCCGCCCGAGGCCGACGATGAGGTGTGCCTGCCGGCGATGGCGCGGGGGCTGAATTTTATCCGGCTGGCCACACCGACAACCGACGCCAAGCGCCTGCCAAGGGTTCTCGAAAATACCTCCGGTTTTCTCTATTACGTCTCGATTACCGGCATCACCGGGGCGGCGGCGCCCGATCCGACGGCGGTGCATGCCCAGATCGAGGCGATCCGAAAGTCGACCGAACTGCCGGTTGCGGTCGGATTCGGCGTCAGAACGCCCGAGCAGGCCAAAGCGATCGCTGCCGGAGCCGATGGCGTCGTGGTCGGCTCCGCGCTGGTTAATGCAATCGCCAATTCGCTGGGTGAAAACGGCGCTGCGACTGGAAAATCGGTAGCCGACGTCCTAAATCTGGTAGAGACTCTGTCGGCGCCATTGCGTTCGCCATAGTTGGCGGCCCAGCGCGTTAACTGACGCGCGATCAACGGAAATCGACCGCCTTTCCAATTGGAAAAGGGCTAACAGCGTGAACTGGATCAGCAACGTCGTCAGGCCGCGCATCCGCAGTTTCCTGACGACCAAACGCGAAATCCCGGACAACATGTGGGTCAAGTGTCCGGAGAGCGGCCAGATGGTCTTTTACAAAGACCTCGAGGCCAACCAGTTCGTCGTGCCGGGCTCCGATTATCACATGCGCATGCGGGCCGATGCGCGCCTGGCTACGCTGTTCGATGACGGAAAGTACGAGAAGGTCGCGCTGCCCGAAGTTGCCGCAGACCCGCTCAAGTTCCGGGACGGGCGCCGGTATACCGACCGGTTGAAGGACGCGCGCAGTTCTACCGAGCTGTCCGACGCGGTGCTGGTCGGTGAGGGCCGGCTCGAGGGCCGGCTCGTCGTCAGTGCCGTTCAGGACTTCCGCTTCATGGGCGGGTCGCTCGGCATGGCGGCCGGTGAGGCGGTGATCACCGGCATGCTGCGCGCCGTCGCATTGAAGGCACCGTTCATCCTGTTTGCTGCTTCCGGTGGCGCCCGGATGCAGGAGGGTATCCTGTCGCTGATGCAGATGCCGCGCACGACAATTGCCGTGCAGCGCCTACGCGAGGCGCGTCTGCCCTACATCGTCGTGCTGACCGATCCGACGACCGGTGGCGTAACGGCCTCCTATGCGATGCTTGGCGATATCCACATCGCGGAGCCCGGCGCACTGATCTGTTTTGCGGGGCCGCGGGTCATCGAGCAAACGATCCGCGAACAACTGCCCGAAGGCTTCCAGCGCTCGGAGTATCTGCTCGAGCACGGCATGATCGACATGGTCGTGCACCGCCACCAGATGCGCGACACGCTGGCCCGTGTCTGTGGTTTGCTGATGGGTGACGCGCCTGTGGTGCATGTGGAAGAGCAGGCAGATGTGGTCCAGACCGTCACCGAGCTGGATGAACAGATAGATGATGCGACAAGCGACGTGGTCGATGATGTCGAGGATACGGTTGAGAAGGTCGCCAACGGCCTCGACACATCTCCAAGCAAGGCATTGAAGAACGGCAAGTTGAACGAAGCCGGTAAGGCCAAGGTTCAGACCAACGGTCATGATCCAGATAGCGATGTCGCTGCCAAGAGCAACGGCAAGGCAGAACCTGACGATACGTCTGGCGATCCGTTGCCGGCAAAAGCTTCGCCCGGCAAGGCCAAAGGCGGCGATGCCGCAAAAGCTGAATAGCTGTTGGGCGGCAACGAACGCGAATGCCGACATCATCGACGAACACCAGTGACGTCCTGCTCGATGAGCTCGGCAAGCTGCACCCCAAGCTGATCGATCTGTCACTCGAGCGCATTGCCCGGCTGCTCGAGCGACTGGGCTCGCCCGAGCGCAGATTGCCGCCGGTCATTCATGTCGCCGGCACCAACGGCAAGGGCTCGACGATTGCGTTCATGCGGGCGATGCTCGAAGCGGACGGTGCGCGCGTACACACGTACACCTCACCGCATCTCGTGCGCTTTCACGAGCGCATCCGCCTGGCGACCGGGGCCGGCAAGTCGGCCGATATTTCCGAAGCAGAGCTCGTTGAACTGTTGAGCCGGGTTGCAGCTGCCAATGCCGGTGATCCGATGACGTTTTTCGAGATCACGACGGCGGCAGCGTTCCTGGCCTTTGCCGAGCATCCTGCCGATGTCGTGCTGCTCGAGGTCGGTCTTGGCGGGCGGCTCGATGCGACCAACCTGGTGCCGCGACCGGCACTATCCGTGATCACGCCGATCTCGCTCGATCACACCGAACTGCTGGCGCCAACCCTGGAAGCCATTGCTGCTGAAAAGGCCGGTATCCTGAAGCCAGGCGTGGCAGGCGTCGTCGGGCCCCAGGAACCGGAGGTCATGGATGTGCTCGCGGCCACGGCTGCCGGTCTGGCGACGAGACTCTACGTCTGGGGCGACGACTTCGATGCCTATGAGCAGAACGGCCGGCTGGTCTACCAGGGCGACGACCGGCTACTGGACTGCCGCCTGCCGGAATTGCTCGGTCGCCACCAGTTCGCCAACGCCGGACTTGCGATCGCCGCGCTGCTGCATGCCGGACTTGAACGGCCGGTGTCGGAAGCCGCTATCGATCGCGGCCTGGCGGAGGTGAACTGGCCGGCGCGCATGACGCGGCTCAACAACGGTGTGCTGGCTGCGATGGCGGGCGATGCCGCGGAGGTCTGGCTGGACGGGGGCCACAACGAGGCAGCCGGGGCCGCGCTCGCCCAGTTCCTTGCCGAACTCGAGGAGCGGGCGCCGAAACCGACGTTTCTGATCGTCGGTATGATGCAGCGCAAGGATGTCTCCGGCTTCATCGAGCCGTTCCGAGATCTGGCCCGGGAAGTACTTGCGGTACCGATCATCGGCCACGAGACGGGTGCACTGGCGGTTGGCGATCTTGCCGACAGGATTTCAGCTGCCGGACTGCCGGTTTGCGAGGCCAGCGGCGTGATCGACGCGATTCGTCAGATCATCGCGGTCGAGCCTGGCGAAAAACGGATTTTGATCTGCGGCTCTCTCTATCTCGCCGGCGCCGTGCTGGAGTTCGACGGCCGCCAGGTCATCTGAGACGCGATTCTTTGCTCCCGATACTTGGCCGAAGCGCCCTGTGGCGCCAAGCTGTGGCATCAATATGCAAACCCAACTTTGACGAAAGGCATTCGGAGCCATGCAACGAGACGTCATTGTGCGCGAGGTCGGCCCCCGCGATGGTCTGCAACTCGTCAAGACTGTGCTTGCGACCGAGACCAAACTGAACTGGATCCGGACCGAAGCCGAGGCCGGCATGGTCGAGTTCGAGGTCTGCTCGTTCGTGCCGCCGAAGGTGATCCCGCAGTTTGCCGATGCGCGCGCCGTGGCGGGCCTGGCGCTCGAAATTCCGGGCATCAGGGTGATGGCGCTGACGCCCAACATCAAGGGTGCCGAAATCGGCTTCGAGATCGGCGTACACTGTCTCAACTACGTGCTTTCGGTCTCCAAGACCCACAACGAGGCCAACGTGCGCCGCTCGCGCGAACAGTCGATCCTCGACTTCGCCGAGATCGTCAAAATGCGCAATGGCGACCCGAAGCTCAAAGACATGACGATCGGCTGCGGGCTGGCGACGGCGCTCGGCTGCACGCTCGAAGGCGAGGTGCCGGAAGCCGAGACGCTCAATGTCCTCGAGCAGATCCTCGAGGCCGGTGCCGACGAAGTGCTGCTGCCCGACACCGTCGGCTACGCGTCGCCGACACAGGTCCGCTCGCTGTTCACCAAGGCGATCGCGATGGCCGGCGACGTGCCGATCATCACGCATTTCCACGACACGCGCGGCCTTGGTCTTGCCAACGTTTATGCGGCACTCGAAGCAGGTGCCCGTCACTTCGATGCCTCGCTCGCCGGTCTTGGTGGCTGTCCGTTTGCGCCGGGGGCGACGGGTAACATCGTGATGGAGGATCTCGTCTTTCTGCTCGAAGCCGAAGGTCTAAAGACCGGTGTCGACATAGAGAAGCTGAGGGCTGCTCGCGAAATCGTGGAGGCTTCGTTGCCCGAAGAGCCGATGCATGGGCGCATATTGAAGGCCGGCCTGCCCAAGGGCTTTGAGCCAGCCAGCAAACCGATGGCTGCGGAGTAACGACGATGCAGGGAACGGGTGGTGGCGACAATGGTGATCTCACCATGCCGATCGGCGAGGCATGGCCCGAGATCCGCGATTCCGTCGCACGGATCTGCGAGCGCTTCGATAACGACTACTGGAGCAAGCTCGATGCTGAAAGCCAATATCCGAGCGAATTCGTCCAGGCGCTGACCGATGCAGGTTATCTGGCAACGCTGATCCCGGAGGAATACGGCGGTTCGGGCCTGCCGATTTCGGCGGCCGGTGCCGTCCTCGAGAGCATCCATGCGGCGGGGTGCAATGCGGCTGCCTGCCATGCCCAGATGTACACGATGGGCACCGTGCTACGGCACGGTTCGGATGAGCAGAAGCAGAAGTACCTGCCCGGCATCGCAACCGGTGAGTTGCGCCTACAGGCATTCGGCGTGACCGAGCCCACGACTGGATCCGATACGACCCAGCTCAAGACCCGTGCGGTGCGCGACGGCAACCAGTACGTCGTAAACGGCCAGAAAGTGTGGACGAGCCGGGCGCTGCAATCCGATCTGATGCTGCTGTTGGCGCGCACGACACCTGCTGATGAGGTCAAGCGGCGCAGCGATGGCATCTCGGTGTTCATCGTCGATTTGCGCGAAGCCGTCGGAAGCGGCGTCGAGATCCGCAAGCTCGATGCCGCTATCAACCACAACACCTGCGAGGTCTTCATCGACAATCTCAAGCTCGCGCCCGACACGCTGGTCGGCGAGGAGGGCCGGGGCTTTCGCTATATCCTCGACGGCATGAACGCCGAGCGAATTCTGATCGCCTATGAATCGATCGGCGATGCCAAGTTCTTCATCGAGAAGGCGGTCAACTATGCCAACGAGCGCGTCGTATTCGGGGCGCCGATCGGCCGAAACCAGGGCGTGCAGTTCCCGATCGCGCGTGCCTATGCCGAGACGCAGGCCGCCGAGATGATGGTGCGCAAGGCGGCTGCGATGTTCGAACAGGGCCTTGACTGCGGGGCGGAGGCCAACATGGCCAAGATGCTTGCCTCGGAAGCTGCCTGGAAGGCCGGTGAAGCGTGCATGCAGACGCACGGCGGCTTCGCGTTCGCGCGTGAATACGGGATCGAGCGCAAATGGCGTGAATGCCGCCTCTACCAGATCGCGCCGATCTCGACGAATATGATCCTGGGTTATATCGGCCAGCACGTGCTGGGGATGCCGCGGAGCTATTGAGGTCGCGAACAGAAGGATAGTCGATCATGACAACCTCCGGTGCCCGCCTGCGGGCTCTGATGCAGACCGAAGGCATGGTCACCGCCCCTGGCGCCTACGACGGCATCACGGCAAAGCTCATCGAGCAGGCAGGGCACCATTCCGTCTACATGTCGGGGGCTGCGACATCCGCTTCGCTCGGCTATCCCGACTTCGGGCTCGTTACCATGTCCGAGATGGTCGAAAACGCTGCCCGCCTGACGCGCTCGGTCAAGGTTCCGGTGATCTCGGATGCCGATACCGGTTATGGCAATGAACTCAACGTCACGCGAACGGTGCGCGAGTTCGAGCGCCGGGGCGTTGCCGCTATCCATATCGAAGATCAAGAATTCCCGAAGAAGTGCGGGCATCTCGAGGACAAGGCGGTGATCCCGCGCGAGGCCTACTTCGCCAAGATCCGGGCTGCTGCCGGAGCGCGAGCCTCGGCTGATTTCGTGATCATAGCGCGGACGGACTCGCGGGCAGTGATCGGCTTCGACGAGGCGGTCGAGCGGTGCAACGGTGCACTTGCGGCCGGTGCCGACGTCGCATTCTTCGAGGCACCGCAGGATATGGACGAGGTCGCCAAGGTGCCGAATCTCGTCAACGGTCCGTGTCTGCTCAACGTCGTCCACAAGGGCAAGACGCCGCCCGTTCAGCTCGCTGACGCCAAGGCGATGGGCTACAAAATCGCGATCCTGCCGTCACTTATCTATCGTAACGTGCTCGGTGCCACCGAAGCGATCCTCAAGGAACTGGCGACCGGTCAGCTGCCGACGCCAATGGGTGACATGACACCGATCGAAGGTTTTCGGAAGGTCGGTGCCGATGAATGGGACCGGTTGCGCACCGCCTTCCGGGATTCGCAGAAACAGGATGCCGCCGAGTAGGCTATTCACCAGGAGAAATGTAGTGGTCGATCTCATCATCACCGGCGGGCGTGTTATCGACCCGTCGCAAAATATCGACGACGTCCGCGATGTCGCGTTCGCCGACGGCAAAGTCATCGGCGTCGGTGCGCCGGGCTCGTTCGAGCGCTCTGCCACAACAGAGGTGCGCGATGCGGCGGGCCTGATCGTGACGCCGGGGCTCATCGACCTGCACACCCACGTCTACTGGGGCGGCACATCGCTCGGCATCGATGCCGACGAGTTCTGCCGCACAAGTGGGGTCACGACATCGATTGACACTGGTTCGGCCGGGCCGGGTAATTTTGCCGGCTTCCGTAAACATGTCATCGAGCAGTCCGAGGCGCGCATACTCGCCTACCTGCACATTTCGTTTGCGGGCATCTATGCGTTTTCGTCATCGATCATGGTCGGCGAGAGCGAGGACATCCGGTTGATGGCGCCGGAAGACGCCGCCCGCGTCGCCGATGCCAACCGTGACGTGGTCGTCGGTATCAAGGTGCGCCTCGGGCGGCGGACATCGGGGGTGCATGGTACCTCGCCGCTCGATATCGCGCTGCTGGTCGCCGAAGAGGTCGGCATGCCGATCATGGTGCACCTCGACGAACCGCCGCCAAGCTATAATGCCGTCGTCGATAAGATGCGCGGAGGCGATGTGCTGACACATTGCTTCCGGCCGTTCCCGAATACGCCCGTCGCGGCCCAGGGTGCCGTGAAACCTTCGGTTCTGGCGGCGCGCGAACGCGGCGTGATCTTCGATATCGGTCACGGCAAGGGCTCGTTCTCGTTCAAGGTCGCACGCCAGATGCTGGCCAACGGCTTTGCACCGGACACGATTTCATCGGATGTCCATCAGTTGTGCATCAACGGGCCGGCCTACGATCAGGTGACGACGCTGACCAAGTTCCTGCATCTCGGCATGAGCCTGCCGGACGTCATCGCGGCCTCGACGATCAACGCCGCGCATGCCCTGAAGCGGCCTGAGCTTGGCACTTTCAAGGCCGGTGCCGCGGGCGATGCTACGGTTCTGTCACTGCGCGATGGTGAGTTCGAACTGGTCGATGTCGTCGGCGAGAAGGTGGTCGCGGACAAGAAGCTGTTTTCGGACGGTGTCGTGCTCGGTGGTAAGTGGTGGCACGGTGATATGGCAACCGTCTGATAGAACAATCCAAATTCAAGAATGTGGAGGAAGCGATGAGCAAAGCGGCCGAACTGCGCGCCAGGTTCAAAGCGATGATCGCCGGCGACAAGCTGGTTGTGGCACCCGGCGTATTCGATGGCCTGACGGCGACGCTGGTCTCGAATGCAGGGTTCGATGCGGCCTACATGACGGGTGCCGGCACGGCCGTCGTCAAGGGCTACCCCGACTACGGCCTGATGACGATGACCGAGATGGTCGCCAACGCCGATACGGTTGCGAGCGCCGCCGATGTACCGGTGATCGCCGATGCCGACACCGGCTACGGCAACGAGCTCAACGTCACGCGTGCGATCCACGAGCACGAGCGGGCCGGTGTCACAGGGATCCATCTCGAAGACCAGGGCTTCCCGAAGAAGTGCGGACATCTCGACGACAAGGAGATCATCCCGCTCGAAGACTACGTCGCCAAGATCCGGGCCGCGGTCGCCGCTCGGCGCGATCCCAACTTCCAGATCATCGCGCGCACCGATGCGCGCGCCGTGATCGGATTCGAGGAAGCGGTGCGGCGTGCCAATGCGGCGATCGAGGCGGGCGCCGACATGGCCTTTGTCGAGGCGCCGCGGACGATGGACGAACTGCAAGCGCTGCCGAAGCAGGTCAACGGCCCGTGCCTGTTCAACTACGTTGAAGGCGGCAAGACGCCCGATGTTGACCTCAAGACGGTCGAGCAGATGGGCTTCAAATTTGCGATCCTGCCAAGCATGCTGCTGCGCCATGTCGTCAAAAGCTGCGAATCCATCCTCGCCGACCTCAAGCGCACCGGCGAGCCGCCGAACCCGGCCGAAGGCTTCGGCGTGCGCGAGATTTTCGAGCGTGTCGGATCGGCAAAGTGGGATGAGCTGCGCACCAGGTTCGAGGTCAAGGCAGCGGCTGAATGAGGCTCCCGGAGTAGAGAATATGCAATCGGGCACGATGATCTTCACGGCGATGAACCGCGTGATCTTCGGCCAACCGGCAGCCACCTCGGTGGTCGCCGAGGCTGACCGGCTGGGTGCCAGGCGCGTGTTCATCCTCGCGAGCGGCACGCTCAATACCAAGACCGATGAGATCGAGAAGGTCCGCGAGGCGCTGGGTGATCGCTTCGCGGGTGTGTGCGATCACATGCCGGCTCACTCGCCGCGTTCTGCCGTCGTCGCCTGCGCCATTGCAGCGCGCGATGCCGGTTGTGACCTACTCGTGACGATCGGCGGCGGTTCGGTGACTGACGGCGGCAAGGCGGTTACGATCTGCCTCGAGCACGGCGTTACCGACGTCGACGGCCTCGAACAGTTCCGCAGTGTCGTCAAGGATGGCGCGCGCACGGTGCCCGATTTTCGTGCGCCAAATGTCCGCCAGATTGCTGTGCCGACGACGTTGTCGGCAGGCGAGTTCAACGCCCGTGCCGGGGTCACCGACGATCGCCTGCGCCTGAAGCAGAGCTACATGCACCGCGGCATCGTGCCTGAAACCGTGATCCTTGATCCGGCGGTGACGATTCACACACCGGAATGGCTGTGGCTTTCAAGCGGGGTGCGTGCGGTCGATCATGCCGTCGAAACGCTGTGCTCGATCGATGCCAACGACTACACCGACGGCACCGCCTTGCAGGCGCTGCGTTCGCTGCAAGACGGCCTGTCCCGCGTCAAGGCGGACCCGTCAGACCTCGAAGGCCGGCTGCGCTGCATGATGGGTGCGTGGCTCTCGATGGTCGGGATCGTCAGCGGCACGCGGCTTGGTGCCAGCCACGCCATCGGCCACATCCTCGGTGGCTCGGCCAACGTGCCGCACGGCTATACGTCGTGCGTGATGCTGCCTTACGTGCTCGACTTTAACCTCTCGGTCAACGCCGACCGTCAGGCGGAAGTCGCCGCCGCCATGGGCCGGCCCGGCGAACCAGCGAGCGAGGTGGTCGACCGGTTCATCTCCGGCCTCGGCATGCCGCGCCATTTGCGCGATGTCGAAGTTGCCGAGGATGATCTGCCGCGTCTGGCCGAGAACTGCATGCTGGATGACTGGACGTTTTCGAACCCGAGGAAGATCAGCTCGCCGGACGAGGTGATGGGGATACTGCGAGCGGCTTATTGAGCATTGACCTGGTCGAAACGAAACGGGAATGAAAGTGCCAGCCGCCAACCTGGCAATGCTCTCTATCGGCCCGAAATCGCCCGACAACCACATGAGTCACCGCGACTGATGGCTTTGACCGAACAGGGATATTCTACAATTGGGCGAACGTGAAACATGCAGGACGGTCGACCCACACTCCGTCATTCCCGCGTAGGCGGGAACCCAAGCGATAATCCGCCGGCACTGAGAAAACGGAGAATCGCTTGGGTCCCCACCTACGTGGGGATGACGACTGTGGTTGTGGCTTCGGCCGTGCAGAGTTTGCCCGGACAGCAGTGTGACGAGCACCGGGGTGACACATTTGGGTGGCGCACGGCCGTGCCCAACATGCTTGGCCGACCATCTGAAAATCCCGATAGGCTTCGATAATACCCACAGGCGTCACCCCGGTGCTCGTCACCGGGGCCCATCGCGCCGCCACGTCAAACGTTCGTGGAGCGATCAATGGGCGCAGACGTATTTCTTCGCCAAATCCGTAAAGTCAACGCGACCTGATGGATGGGGCCCGGTGAGAAGCACCGGGGTGACACCGGGAGCGGGATCTTGCGATACTACTCCGTCACCACCGTCACGCGCCCACCGTCCAGGTCGATCTCCGGCACGTAGGTCTCGTCGAAGGGCACGAACTCGGTCCGCTGTTTGCCGGCAAGGCGCACCTCAAGCAGATCGCCCGCTCCGAAATTCTGCACGGCGACGACTTCGCCGACCACCGTTCCATCGGGCGCAACGGCTTCGAGGCCGATCAGGTCGGCGTGGTAGACTTCGTCTTTCGCGGGTTCGGGCAGACGGTCGCGCGGAACGAAAAGCTTGGTGCCGCGTAAAGCCTCAGCCGCCGTGCGATCGGTAATGCCCTCGATGCGGGCAATCACGCCTTTCTTGGCGACGCGAACGACTTCGATCTCGAATGTCTTCGAGCCATCCTCGCTCTGCAGCGGCCCGTAGGTACCGATGTCGGCGGGGTCCTCGGTCAGCGACTTGATCACGACCTCGCCGCGGATACCCTGCGCGGTTGAGATGTGGCCGAGGAGGATGAGTTTGTCAGGCATTGGTCGGCGCTCAAGTCGCTTCGCGCAGGGGCTGCCGCCCCTAACCCCGCTCGGGAGGAGACCTCCCGAACCCACCCTCTTTTACATCATAACTGGAAGAGCCGAGAGGCTGCGCCTCCCAGCGGGGCGCGGGGCTGGCCCCGCTTGTGCTGCGGGCACGAACTTCAGCTCGCAGCCGCTTCCTCGCCACCCTCAGCAGCGGCAGCCTCTTCCGCCGCCTTCTTGGCTTCCGCCTCCGCTTCTTCGCGCTCCTGGCGCTTGCGGCCCGGCAATGCCTTCTTCGGGTTGTTGCGCGCTTCGCGGGTCATCAGGCCGGCGGCGTCGAGGAAGCGGGCGACACGGTCGGTTGGCTGGGCGCCGACCGAGAGCCAGTGCTTGCAGCGCTCTTCGTCGAGTTTGACACGGTCGGGATGATCCTTGGCGACCATCGGGTTGTAGGAGCCGACGCGTTCGATGTAGCGGCCGTCGCGGGGTGCCGTGTTGGCGGCGGCCACGATGTAGTAGTAGGGCCGCTTCTTGGCGCCGCCGCGGGCGAGCCGGAGTTTTACGACTGACATGTGTGAAGTCTCCTGATGTTGTCCGTGTTGGAATGGGTCGTTTTCGATGAACTGAGATCGCGGTGCCGGTAGATCAGGCGCGGCCTGCCGCGAAATGTGGTGTCGCCCTCGAGTGTCGCGCCGAGCCGTTCGGCCAGGCGTCGTGAGGGCTGGTTGTCTGGGTGGACGAAGCTGAACAGCGGTGGCAGAGAGAGATCGTGCGCCGCCCAGGCGAGTACGCGTTCTGCAGCTTCGGTGGCGTAGCCTTTGCCTTGGAACCTGGGAAAGATCGTCCAGGCGAGTTCCGGTTCGGCAAGATCCGCCGGATGCCAGAGCCCGCACCAGCCAACGAGGTCGCCGCTCGCCAGTTCCTCGACAGCGAACTGGCCGTAGCCGCGCAGCCCCCATTGGCCGGCGAGGTCCGTGAGATACTCCCAGGCCTCATCGCGGGCCAGCGCCTTGCCGGCGCCGCGGTGGCGGTTGGCCTCGCCATCGGCCAGGAAGGCGGCCAGCGGTTCGAAGTCTTCCATGCACCAGTCTGAGAGCAACAGGCGCCCGGTCACCAGTTCGTTCATGCGGCCAACGCCTCCGGTCCCGGATGGCGCCAGAACAAGGCCGGTTGCCCGCTCGGTAAGGTGCCGTCGCATTCGAGCGTGCAGCCAAGTCGCTTGGCAACGCCGACAGACCGGGTGTTGCCAGGTTCGATGAGGCTGACGATCGGCGCAGTCGTAATGTGTTCGTAGATAGAATTGCGCGCCGCGTGGGCCGCTTCCGTCGCCAGCCCCTGACCACGGAACGGTGCCAGCAGGCTCCAGCCAAGTTCCAGTTCCGGCCAGTCTGCCGGGTGCCAGGGCCCGCAGAAGCCGGCGAGATCGCCGCTTGGCTTGTACTCCACGGCCCACATGCCGTAGCCGCGCCACTGCCAGTGGCCGACATGGCAGGCGATGACGCGCCAGGCGAAACCGGCATCGGTAACGCCGCCCATCAGGTTTGTTTCCTTGGACTCGCCAAAGAATCTACTGAGCGGCTGCCAGTCGTCCTCGCGCCAGTAGCGCAGGCGCAATCGCTCTGTCTCAAGCTCGGGCGCCATCACTTCTTCCGCTTTTTGCTTGCGCTTGCCGGCGCCGACCGGAGCTGCTCCCGGGAGACCGGGCAATCCAGCCGGCATGGCGCCGCCCAAACCGGGCAGACCGCCACCAAGGCCCGGCAGGCCCTTAGGTGCCGGGCCACTCGCACCGCCGCCCATGCCGGGCAGGCCCTTCGGCATCTCGCCGGCCTTCATCTGTTCGATCATCTCCGGGGTCGGTTGCGGCATGCCGCCACCCATGCCCATACCGCCAAACATCTTTGCCATCAGGCCCTTGTTCTTGCCCATCTGCTTCATCATGTCGGCCATCTGGCGGTGCATCTTGAGCAGCTTGTTGACCTCCGGAACACCGGTGCCGGAACCTGCTGCAATGCGCCGCCAGCGTTTGCCGTCGATGATCTTCGGATTGGCGCGCTCTTTCTTCGTCATCGACATGATGATCGCGTGCTGATGCTTGAGGATCTTATCGTCAATGCCTGCGAGCTGGTCCTTGGCCTTGGCGACGCCCGGCAGCATGCCAAGCACGCCCCCCATACCGCCGAGCTTTTCCATCTGCTTGATCTGTTCGGCGAGATCGTTGAGGTCGAATTCGCCCTTTTTCATGCGCTGGGCGATCTTTTCGGCCTTCTCGGCCTCGATCGTCTCGGCGGCCCGTTCTACCAGGCTCACGATATCGCCCATGCCGAGGATTCGGCCGGCAATCCGCTCGGGATGGAAGTCCTCGAGCGCGTCCCACTTTTCGCCGGTACCGAGCAGTTTGAACGGCTTGCCCGTGACGGCACGCATCGAAAGTGCCGCACCGCCGCGGCCATCGCCGTCGACGCGGGTCAGCACGATGCCGGTGATGCCAACGCGATCCTCGAACGCCTTCGCCGTGTTGACGGCGTCCTGGCCGGTCAGGCTGTCGGCGACGAGCAGGATTTCGTGCGGGGTGGTCGCATCGCGGACGTTGGCGACTTCTCGCATCAATTCCTCGTCGACCGTGGTGCGGCCGGCGGTATCGAGCATCACGACGTCGTAGGAGCCGAGCCGGCCGGCATCCATCGCCCGGTTGGCGATCTGGATCGGCGTCTGGCCGGCGATGATCGGTAGTGTCGCAACGCCGGTCTGCTCACCGAGCACGCGCAACTGTTCCTGGGCTGCCGGCCGCCGGGTGTCGAGCGAGGCCATCAGCACTTTTTTCTTTTCGCGTTCCGTCAGCCTGCGCGCGATCTTGGCCGTCGACGTCGTCTTGCCCGAGCCCTGCAGGCCGACCATCAGGATCGGCACCGGCGGTGCGGCGGCAAGATCGACCGGCTCGGCATCGGAGCCGAGCATAGCGACAAGTTCGTCGTGCACGATCTTGACGACCATCTGGCCGGGCGTCACCGATTTGACGACCTCCTGGCCGACCGCCTTTTCCCGGACCTTTTCCGTGAATTCGCGGACCACCTCGAGCGCGACATCTGCTTCGAGCAGGGCGCGGCGCACCTCGCGCATCGCTTCCGCGACATCGCTGTCCGTCAGCGCACCCCGACGGGTGAGCTTGTCGAAAATGCCGGACAGGCGATCTGAAAGCGATTCGAACATGTTGGTCCTCACGAGGGTTAGCGGCAATGGGCCGGATAACCCTGAATATAGGCCGTCTTCCGGTTGGATTCGATCGCCCAAGCTGTTTTGCACCCGTGGGCGCAACGCGCTGACGGGTGTTGACCTTCTGTCATCACCGGCTTGGGTGTAAAGGCCGGCGCAGCAAAAGGCGGCTCGAGACGCAACGTCTGGAGACGGATGCGGGTTTATGCGGGAACGGGGGGCAGCTGTCAACGGCGGCGGTGGTCGCGGTCAGGGGTCGACGGGTTCGACTTGTGCCTTCGCCTTGGCGACGGCATCGGCCACGGCCTCGGGATGTGCTTCGATGGTGTACAGCAACGATTGTGCAGCCGCGTCCGGCTCGCGTTCTTCGCGCTCCCAGGCGGTGATGTCGGCGACCGGGAGCGCGAAGCGGTCGGAGAATTCCTGGCGGGTAAGACGCAGGCTGAACCGGACTTTGCGTATGAGCGGGAAGTCGCTGACGCGTTTGAAATCTTTCAGCTGCTCTGGAGGTGTGGGCTGAGCATCGGGATCGGAAAGGTCACGCATGCTGCGGATCAGTCTTAGCCAAAGCATAAAATTGTCAGATAGATTATCCGCTACGTGTACCGCATCAAACTAGGTACCTCCCCAGTCAATCCGGCGGCTTCGTTGATGAAGAACCGCTTTAACATCGGCGCCCTGTCGACCAGTCCGAGACCGACCTCACGCGCCGATCTCAGCAGTGCAACGTCGTTCGAGAACAAGCGGTTGATCGCATCGTAGGTGCCGGCCGACAGCGTCGAATCGAACCGACGCCATGATTGATAGCGTTCGAGCACCGTCAGATCGCCGAACGACAATCCAACGCTCACGCCCTCGGCGACGCACTCGGCCAGTGCCGCCACGTCGCGTAATGCGAGATTGAGGCCTTGGCCGGCGATCGGGTGGACGCCGTGCGCGGCATCGCCGATCAGGGCGAAGCGGGGTGCTATGTAGGATCTCGCCAGATGCATTGAGAGTGGGAAGCTCAGGCGACTGCCGGCCAGCGAAACAAGGCCCAACTTACCGCCGAACCGGCGCTGAAGGGCATCGCGGAAGGTTTCATCGTCGAGCGCCATGATGCAGCGGGCCTCGTCTGCAGCCTCGCTCCAGGTGATGCATGAACGGTCACCTTTGAGCGGCAGGATGGCGAAAGGGCCGCCGGGCAGGAAATGTTGTACAGCCTTGCCTTGGTGCGGGCGTTCGTGGGCCACGGTGGTGACGATGCCGATCTGGTCGTAGTCCCAACTGACGCATTTGATCTGTGCAGCGTCGCGTAGCTTGGATTTGCGACCGTCGGCTGCGACCAGTAATTCGGTTTCGATGGCGCTTGCGTCATCGATGGTGACTTTCACGAGCCCGTCGGTGGTTGTGAAATCCGTAATGGAACGACCGCCGAGAAGCGCTATGCCGCGGGCTAGTTCTTGCCGAAGTGCGCTTTGCAAGCCGCGCATCAGGGCGGCGTGGGGAACGATGAAGGCGGCTGGCCGGCCGTCTTCGGTCTCGTTGTCGTAGCTCAGCAGCACCGGTCGGATGCCGGCTTCAAGCGAAGAATCGGTGATTTCGATCGATTGTACCGGCTGGGCGTCGGCCTCGATCTCAGGCCAGGCCCCGATGTTTTCGAGCAGCCTGATCGAGGCGGCCGACAGGGCCCAGGCTCGGGGGTCGCCGTTGCCTGCAGGCTTTGGTGGCTGGTTGTGCGGCTCGACGACTGCAATGCGGACATCGCCGTTTAACGCTCGAGCAAGCGCCAGCGCACAGGCAAGGCCGGCCGGGCCGCCGCCGCCGATTACCGCATCGTATGTGCCGACATCGGACATGTTGGAAGACTACTCCGCGCTGTAGGATCGGAACACCCGTCCGGGAGGGCCCGGCGAACGTGTCGCGCCGGGGTTGGCTGTGGATTCACGTGAAACATTTGATTGTTTCACGCGCGGGCCCCGAAAATGGCGGAGCCGACGCGGACGTGAGTTGCTCCGAACTGGATGGCGATCTCGAAATCGGCGCTCATACCCATGCTGAGCATGTCGAGACCGGCGTCACGGGCCAGTTCGGCGAGCAGGGCGAAATGGACGCCCGGTTCCTCGTCGATCGGGGGAATGCACATCAGGCCGGAGATTGGGAGACCTAGGTCGTTGCGGCAATAGTCGGCGAACGAACCGGTTTCGGTCGGGTTGATGCCGGCTTTCTGGGGCTCTTCGCCGGTGTTGACTTGAATGAACAAGGTCAACGATTTGGATTGCCGGCGCATTTCAGCGGCGATTGCTTCGGCGATTTTGGGGCGGTCGACGGTGTGGATGGCATCGAAGAGTTCGACTGCCTGGCGGGTCTTGTTGGATTGCAGCGGGCCGATCAGGTGCAAATCGATGTCCGGGCACTCGGCGCGCAGGGCGGGCCATTTGCCGGCGGCTTCCTGAACGCGGTTTTCGCCGAAGGTGCGCTGGCCTGCGGCGATCACCGGGCGAATAGCGTCGGCGTCGAAGGTCTTCGAAACGGCGATCAAGGAGATGCCGCCCGGATCACGCTCGACGGAGCGGGCGGCTTCGGCGATGCGCTGGTTGACGTCGGCGAGTGCTGTTTCGGCGGAGATGGCGGACTGGGCAGACATGGGGCGTTCCACTGACGAGAGTTTTGCTCTAGATAACACGCTCCGTTACCAACCCACCAAGACATAACGCCCAAGCGGAGCGCTGCAGATGGCTAGCGAACGTTACAACGCTGTCGATCGCGAAAAGCACTGGCAGAAGATCTGGGATGACGCCCAAGTCTTTACCGCCAGCAACGATTTCTCCAAGCCCAAGTGCTACGTGCTCGAGATGTTCCCGTATCCGTCGGGCCGCATTCACATGGGGCATGTGCGCAACTATGCGATGGGCGACGTGCTGGCGCGGTATAAGCGGGCGAAGGGTTTCAATGTGCTCCACCCGATGGGCTGGGATGCGTTCGGAATGCCGGCGGAAAACGCGGCGATGGAGAACAAGACCCATCCCGGCACGTGGACCTACGCCAACATCGACGCGATGAAATCGCAGCTCAAGTCGATGGGTCTGGCACTCGACTGGTCACGCGAGTTCGCGACCTGTCATGTGGACTATTACAAGCACCAGCAGAAGTTGTTCCTGGACTTCTATGAAAAGGGCCTGGCCTACAGGAAGTCATCAAAGGTGAACTGGGACCCGGTCGACCGGACGGTGCTGGCCAACGAGCAGGTGATCGACGGGCGCGGCTGGCGATCAGGTGCGCTGGTCGAGCAGCGTGAGCTGACACAGTGGTTCTTCAAGATTACCGAATATGCCGACGATCTGCTGGCGGCGCTCGATACGCTGGAGAACTGGCCCGCCAAGGTGCGCACGATGCAGGCCAACTGGATCGGGCGTTCGGAAGGCCTGATGGTCCGGTGGGCGTTGAGCGATAATGCGCCCGAGGGGATGCAAGAGCTCGAGATCTACACGACGCGACCCGACACGATCTTTGGCGCCTCGTTCATGGCGATTGCGCCCGACCATCCGCTGGCGATCGCGGCGGCCAAGGACAATTCCGAGTTGGCCGCGTTCTGCGAGGAATGCCGCAAGGCCGGGACGTCGGTGGCGGAATTGGAGACGGCAGAAAAGCTCGGCTTCGATACCGGGATAAGCGTCAAGCATCCGCTCGATGAGAGCTGGGAGCTGCCGGTCTACGTCGCCAACTTCATCCTGATGGACTACGGCACCGGGGCCATCTTCGGGTGTCCGTCGGCGGACCAGCGCGACCTCGATTTCGCGCGCAAATACGGCTTGGCTGTCATTCCCGTCGTGATGCCGGCGGATGGCGATGCGGCAACATTCGAGATCGGCGACGAGGCCTACGTCGATGATGGGGTGATGGTCAATTCCAAGTTCCTCGACGGGATGTCGCCTGCCGAGGCATTCGAGGCGATCGCCGATAAATTCGAAGCAATGACGCTGCTGGACCAGCCGGTCGGAAAACGCCAGACCAACTTCAGGCTCAGAGACTGGGGGATATCGCGGCAGCGATACTGGGGCTGCCCGATCCCGATGATCCATTGCGAGGATTGCGGCGTGGTGCCGGTACCGGCCAAGGATCTGCCGGTGCAGTTGCCCGACGATGTCGCTTTCGACAAGCCGGGCAATCCGCTCGACCGGCATCCGACATGGCGCGATGTCGATTGCCCATCGTGCGGCAAGGCGGCCAGGCGCGAAACGGACACGATGGACACGTTTGTCGATTCATCGTGGTATTTCGTACGGTTTTCGGCGGCCGATGCGCCGACGCCGTCGGATATCGAGGCGGCGAACTACTGGATGCCGGTCGATCAGTATATCGGCGGTATCGAGCATGCGATTCTGCACCTCTTGTATTCGCGGTTCTTTGCGCGGGCGATGATCGAAACAGGGCATCTGCCGCAGGGCATGAAGGAGCCGTTCGGAGCGCTGTTCACGCAGGGCATGGTGATCCACGAGACCTACCGGTCGGAAGACGGGCGCTGGTTGCTGCCGATCGAGGTCAAATTCGAAGGCGACGGCGAAAACCGGCAGGCAACCGAGATTGCCAGCGGCAAGCCGGCTGTCATCGGCCCGATCGAGAAGATGTCGAAGTCGAAGAAGAACCTGGTCGATCCCGATGACATCATCTCCGGCTATGGGGCGGACTGCGCGCGCTGGTTCATGCTGTCCGACAGCCCGCCGGAGCGCGACGTGATCTGGACCGAGGCCGGCGTTGCCGGCGCCAGCCGGTTTATTCAGCGCGTGTGGCGGATCGTGCACGATGTCATTGAGCAAGGCGCGGCCCAGGGAACCGCGCAGCCTGAGAAATTGGGCGCTGAAGCGAACGCGCTGCGTCGTGCGACGCATAAGACGCTCCACAGCGTCGGGCAGAATATCGAAGGCCTGCGGTTCAATGTTGCCGTCGCCCAGCTCTACGAGCTGACAAACGCCGTTCAAGCAGCGATAGGCAAATCCGGCGAGGACATGGCCTGGGCGCTCCGGGAAGCGGGCGAGTTGCTGGTGCAGATGATCGGCCCGATGATGCCGCATTTGGCTGAAGAATGCTGGGCGCGGCTTGGAAACCACACAATGCTGGCAGAACAGCCGTGGCCTGAAGCAGAAGCGGCTCTGCTCGTTGACGATACGATTACCATTGCCGTACAGGTGAATGGTAAGCGTCGGGATGAATTGACGATTTCACGTTCGGCAAGCAACGAAGACGTCGAGACGGCGGCATTGGGGCTGGAACCCGTTGCCCGGGCGCTCGGCGGTAAGGCGCCGAAGAAGGTGATCGTCGTGCCACAGAGGATCGTGAATGTCGTGGCGTAAGGCGCAAGGCGAGCCGGCAAGGCGAGCCGGCCGGCAAGGTGACGGCCGGACAGCTCAGCGTTGTGCGGCGGCGCTTGTGGTCGCCTCGATGCTGGCAGGGTGTGCCGGCAGCGATGGCTTTAGGCCGATGTATGCAGCGACCGCGGGCGGGCAGAACCTTAGCCAGAAGATGGCAGGCGTCGACGTCACGACCATACCCGGCCGGGTTGGACAACGCCTGCGCAACGAACTGGTCTTCCAAACGGCGGGTGGCGGCGATGGGCACGAGAAGAGCTACAAGCTCGATATCGTGCTGCGCGAGCGGTTGACCTCGCAATTAGTCAACCTGCAAGGTGATGCCGAATCCCAGATTTACCACCTCGATGCAGATTTTCAGCTCACGGATCTCAAAAGCAAGCAAGTCATCTTGAAGGGCCAGAGCTTCGGGCGGGCCGGCTTTCAGAGATTCCAGACGATCTATGCCAACGTGCGCGCGAAAAAAGATGCGGAAGACCGCACGGCGCGCACCGTCGCGCTTGATATCAAGGGCCGTATCGAGGCATTCCTGTCGCGGCAAAGCTGATGGCCTGATAGCCTCAGCGCGCCAACAGCCAAGAGCAATCGGACATGGTCGCGATCAAGGCGCAGCAGGCGGAGGCGTTTGCGCGCAAGCCTGATGCCAAGGTCAATGCTGCACTGGTCTACGGGCCGGATACGGGCCTCGTTTCAGAGCGGGCACGGGCGATCGCCCAGGCACTGGCGAAACGGGCGGGCGACGAGGCTGAAATAATCCGCATTGATGAAGCCGACCTCGACGGTGATCCGGACCGTCTGGCTGTCGAGTTGCAGACGATACCGATGTTTGGCGGCGGCAAGGTCGTGCGGACGGCGTCGGGGCGCAAGATCAATGCGACCATGTTCAAGGACATCTTTGCGGCCGGAGCGCCGGCGGCGGGGCTGGTTTGCGAAGCCGGCAACCTCAAGGCCAGCGACGCGTTGCGTAAGCTGTTCGAAGGAACTGATTGGTCCGCGGCCGTGCCCTGCTACGCCGACAGCGAGCGCGATCTTGCCGGCCTGGCGCGCGAGATGCTCGACAAGGCGGGTCTTGCAATCGATAAGCAAACGCTCGAGTTGCTGGTGGCACGGATCGGCGCGGATAGGGCTCTTTCGCGGGGCGAGATCGACAAGCTGATCCTTTACTGCGCCGGGCGCGACCGGGTCGAGGCGGCGGACATCGAGGCCATCGTCGGCGATGCGACCGATGCCGGGCTCGAGGCGATCGCGATGGCGGCGGCGGGGGGCGAGCCGCAACGGGTGGTCCGAGAGTTCGACCGGGCCATCAACGCCGGGGAAAGTGCCCAGGTCGTGATTCTCATTGCGCAGCGCTATTTCCAGAGACTACACCGCGTCCGCTCGGCAATGGATGAGGGGCGCTCGCTCGATGAGGCGATCCGCCAGATCCGGCCACCGCTGCATTTCAGGCTGCGCGATCAGGTGACCGCGCAGTGCCGGCTGTGGAGCACGGCAATGCTCAGCGAGGCGCTGGCGCGGATCAACGAAACCGCCGAGCAAGCCCGCCTCAACAGCGCCATGGAAGACATTCTCGCCGAACGCCTGCTGTTCAATCTCGCGGCGCATATCGCCAAGCGCAAGCGGCGCTGAGTGCAATATCTGGAGGGAACTTACGAAATGACCGATACCAAATTCGACGTACTCGGGATCGGCAACGCGATCGTCGACATCATAGGCCGCGCCGACGATGCGTTCCTCGAAGCTCACGGCGCGCCCAAAGGGCACATGCGGCTGGTCGATGCCGATGAGGTTGCCAGGCTCTACGATGCGATGGGACCGGCTACTGAGATCTCGGGTGGTTCGGCGGCCAATACGATGGTCGGCATCGCAGGCCTCGGCGGTCGGGCGGCATTTATCGGCAAGGTCGCCGACGATGAATTCGGGCACATCTTTGCCCACGACATCAAGGCGGCCGGGGTTACGTTCGAGACGGCGCCGTCGAATGGCAATGTCCCGACCGCGCGGTCGCTTATTCTGGTGACGCCTGATGGCGAGCGAACAATGAACACCTTTCTCGGCGTCAGTCCTGATTTCACCAGTGACGATCTCGATGAAAAACTGATCCGCGAAAGTGCGGTTATCTATCTCGAAGGCTATTTGTTCGACCGCGATGCGGCGAAATCTGCATTCATGACGGCGGCAAACCAGGCGAAGGCCGCCGGGCGAAAGGTTGCCCTGACGCTATCCGATGGATTTTGCGTCGATCGACACCGGCAATCGTTTCTCGAACTCATCAGAAATGGTGTCGACATTCTGTTTGCCAACGAGGATGAAATCAGCGCGCTTTACGAAACGGCATCATTCGACGAGGCCGTTGCGCGGGCGGCGACGGATGCGCGGCTGGCGGTGGTGACGCGCAGCGAAAAAGGCTGTGTCGTCGTCGAGGGCGGTGAAAGGACTGCAGCGGCGGCTTTCCCGGTCGACGAAGTGGTCGACACGACCGGGGCGGGCGATCTCTTCGCGGCGGGCTTTCTTTACGGTCACGCACGCGGTCTCAATCACGAAACAGCAGCGCGGATCGGCGGCCTCGCGGCGAGTGAAATCATTTCCCATGTCGGTGCCCGTCCGGAAACGGATCTTGCGGTACTAGCGCAGCAGCGTGGCCTTATTGGCTGATATTTTGACAACGGGATTTGATTCGGCTGCACGTCGCCCTGCGGCTCAAAAAACCAATCCACAAATCGGACGCCGATGGAAATTCGAATAATTAAACGGGATGAAATGACCTAATAATTGCATTTTGGCAACGATTCCATCGGCAACCTATTTTATTTTCCCTTATCCGCAATTAAAATCCCTTGGTTTTCCAAATAACTATAGGCACAAACTGAGAAAGGACAAACGCGGCCGAGCCAATCAAGAGATTACACGATGTCGAAGGAGAGAAGATCCCGCGGACGACCGAAGGGAAGCGGCATTGACGACAGCGAGCGGCTCCTGGAGATCGGGCGGATGATGGAAGCAATGCCCGACTTGCGGCCGACGACCGCCATTCGCAAGCTCGGCATAAGCGATCCATCGACGATCCGGCGGCTGCGCGACAAATACAAAGCGCAGCGGGATGACATTCATATCGAGGTCCGGCGCTCCGAATTGTTTCGGGTCGCAGAGCAGGACAAACTCAACGACAATACCGCCTTCCGACTACCGACCGAGGCTGCGCGCCAGGCCCTGCTACGCAAGCCCGAAGACGTTCGCCGATCGCCGAAGAAAGTTATTCGAAAATCCCAATCGCAAACAGCGAAACGCAATGAGCTTTCGTGTCTGCTAGCGATTGGTGCGCATGCGCTTGCTCAGGCCGCTGCATACTGTGCCGAGTGGGACGAGGATCGTCCGTTTCAGCAAGAGGGTAGTGTCAGCCAGTCGCTGCTCACCCAGATGCTTTTCATGATGTCAACGCCAACCGCAGGAGAGGAGACCACAGCCAGTTAACCGACCAGTTCAGGGCAACGCGGCGATGAGCCCGGCCCTTCGAGAGCATGATACTGTCATCGAGCCGCCATTCCCCGGCGGCTCTTTTTTTTGGCGATGTCCGTTCGTATGGTCTCTGCTCGGAAGGACTTGGCGAGGCGTGCCATATTGGTCAATCTGGTTGTCTCGGAAGTTCCAGGGGTTACTGTTTCATGTCTGTCATACGCCATGAAATGCATTTTTCAGACCGCGATTTGCGCTGTTTCAGCGAGAGGCCGAACGATGTGCTCGAGATGCTGGACGTCGCCGTTGAGCGCAGTCCCGATTGCGAGGCGCTGGTTTGCGGTGATCAGCGGTTGAGTTGGCGGAAACTCGAGCGGCGGGTCGCGTGTTTTGCCCGCGGATTGCGGGCGCGCGGCATCGAGCACGGCGATCGCTGTATCCTGTTGGTTGGCAACAAGCCGGACTTCGTGATTGCGATGCTTGGTGCGATCGCGGCGGGCGCCATCGCGGTGCCAGTCAGCATTCGGGAACGGCGCACGAACCTTACCTATATCGTCAATCAATGTGCGGCGGCGGCAATCGTATTCGATCGAGAGCTCGGCGGCGAATTGCCCGACGAGGCTGCGTGTCCGTCACTGCGGCTGCGGATCGTGACGGAGGGCGGTGACGGGGCTGCGGCGCGTTTCGATGAGTTGTTGGGCGAGGAACCAATTGACGAGTTCCGTCAGCCGCGCGAAGAGGATGTCGCCGTGATCCTCTACACGTCGGGGACGACGGGGCGGCCCAAGGGGGCGATGCTGACGCATTTCAACATCGTGCACTCGGCGATGCACTACGAGGCTGCATTCGAACTCAGGCCCGGTGACAAGGCGCTTGCCGCCGTGCCGCTCAGCCATGTGACCGGGACAGTCGGCATGATCATGACCGTGCTTAGGGCCGCCGGGACGCTGATTGTGCTGCCGTCGTTTCAGGCGGATGAGTTTCTGGCTGTTGCAGCGCGGGAGCGCATGACGTTCACGGTCATGGTTCCGGCAATGTACAATCTTTGTCTGCTCGGTGACCGGATCGACGGCCATGATCTCAGTGCATGGCGGGTCGGTGCGTTCGGTGGCGCGCTGATGCCAACTGCAACGATTGCAGCGCTCGGCAACAAGCTGCCCGGGCTCGGGCTTTACAATGTCTACGGGTCGACCGAGACGACTTCGCCATCGACCATCCTGCCGGCATCTGAGACTTTGCGGCGGGCCGACAGTGTCGGGCTTCCGGTTGCCTGTGGTGATGTGATGGTTGTCGACGATGAAGGGCGCCAGGTCGAGGTGGGGGAGATTGGCGAGGTGTGGATCGGCGGGCCGATGGTGGTGCCCGGCTATTGGGACAACGAGGCTGCGACACGGGACAACTTCGCCGGCGGATACTGGAAAAGCGGCGATGTCGGATGCTTCGATGACGATGGGTTTCTCTTCGTGCTCGACCGCAAGAAGGACATGGTCAACCGCGGTGGTTACAAGATCTACAGCGCCGAGGTCGAGGGGGTGCTGCATGCGTATCCAGGCGTTGCGGAGGCTGCGATCGTCGCGCGGCCGTGTCCGGTGCTCGGTGAACGCGTCCATGCGTTCGTGGCGGTCGAGCCGGGGATGACGATTGACGTTACGGCGCTGCAGGATGTGTGTGCGGCGAAGCTTGCCGATTACAAGGTGCCTGAGACGATCGATGTGATTGCTGAGCCATTGCCGCGGAATGCGAACGGCAAGGTCATGAAGCAGGTTTTGCGGGAGCGCATTGGTGTCAGATCAAGCGCAGGCGTTTACAGGTGACCGCATGGGAATGTCGTTCGAGTGGCTGATTGAGCCGGTCCTGCCTTCGACGTTCTTTGCGGAGTATTACGAGCAAAGGCCATTGCTGATCGAGCGGCATGATCGCTCGAAGTGGGCGGGGCTGTTGAGCGTTGAGGCAATCGATCATTACCTCTCGACGATGACGCCGTGCCGTCCTGATGTTTTCCTGGTCGACGCGGCACGCGATCTCTCGCCCGATGACTATTCGTTTTCAGACTCAGACCCACCCGGACGGATCGACCTGCCGCGCGCCTATCAGTTGTTTGCTACGGGGGCCACGATCTCACTTTCCCAGGTGCATGAGCGCGTTGCAGAGTTGGCTCGGCTTTGCCGCGCAATGGAAAAGACATTCAGCAGTCACTTTCAAACAAACATTTATCTGTCGCCGCCGAATGCGCAGGGTTTCAAGACGCACTTCGACAGCCATGATGTGTTCGTTCTGCAGGTTTCGGGATCGAAGCAGTGGACGCTCTACGATACGGGGATTGTTCTGCCGCTGCGTGGGCAGGCGTTCGATCCTGAAACGGATGTACCCGGTGAGGCGACACGTGAATTCACGCTCAAGGCCGGCGATCTCTTCTACTGCCCGCGCGGGCTTTATCATTCGGCTCGCTCGACTGATGAGACATCGCTGCACATCACCTTGGGACTTATCGGCAAGACCTGGGCCGATGTGATGATCGAGGCGGTCTCTCAGGCATGCCTCGATATGCCGGCTCTGCGCGCGAACCTGCCGGTCGGGATTGCGAATGCGGGATACAATGCGAGTGAGGCGGCCCAGACGTTCCGCGACTTGTTCGACACGATCGCCCGGGAAGCTGAGTTCGAGCCGATCCTTCAGCGACTTGCTGTAGACTTTGTCACGTCCCGTCAGCCCGATCTCCGAGGCTGCCTGCAAGAGCTCGATACCACTCTGATGCTAGAGAGCAAGGTGGCACCCAGGCCAGACCTCATCTACATGCTGCGTGAAGCAAACGAGAAGGTGGTCGTGCTTTATGGTGCCAGCGAGATTAGCTTCCCAGACTATGCTCGGGATGCCTTGGCATTTGCTCTCGGGAGTGACTCGTTTGTGGTGCGCGATCTGCCCTATTTGGATGACGCGGAAAAGCTCGTGCTCGTGGGGCGTCTGCTCAGGGAGGGACTGCTTGCCCGGAATGTCGAGCCTTGATGGCACGTCCGCCCTGAGGGTTGCTGGTCCGACTGACGCACTGCTTTGCTTTTCCCGTCACGTCTCCTATGATTACCGGGGTGGGGCCCATTCTCTCAATGTTTGCAGAGGATCTGTCTGATGGATCAACGATCGCTCAAAGACTCGGACATCTCGTCACGCAGGATCGTCACCCGTCGCGGGCTCTTGCGCTCACTCGGTGTTGGAACAGCAGCCGTTGCTGCGGCAATCGGCACTGGAGCGACGGCGCAGGCGCCGCAAGCACCGAAACCAGCCGATCCTTGCCGGGACCGGGATCACTACCCCAGCGACTATGACGGTTGTCGGAAACCGCCGATCTCGTGAGATTTCAATCCCGGCCCACTTTCCAACAGCCGCTCATATCCTCCGCAACGCCACACTCTCGATCGCGTGGTCCTTGCCTTTGCGCAGGATGAGGCGGGCGCGTTGGCGGGTGGGTTTGATGTTTTCCTGGAGGTTCTTAAGGTTGATGTTTGTCCAGATCGATTGGGCGCGCTCGCGGGCCTGGTCGTCGTCGAGTTCTGAATAGCGGTGGAAATAGGCGCCCTTGTCGCGGAAGGCCGTGGCGCGCAATTTCAAGAAGCGCGTGACGTACCATTCGCCGATCAGCTTGGCGGGCGCATCCATGTAGATCGAGAAATCGAAGAAGTCCGAGACATACGGTATTTCTTTACCGTCCGACGGCAGGCGGGCCGGTTGTAAGACATTGAGGCCTTCGACAATCAAAATGTCGGGACGTGAGACCGTGATCCATTGGTCCGGTACGATGTCGTAATGGAAGTGCGAATAGACCGGTGCCTGGACGTCGGCGCGGCCGGATTTGACCTCGCCCAGAAAGCGCAGCAGGCGCCTGGTGTCGAAGCTTTCGGGGAAGCCCTTGCGCTCCATCAGGCCGCGCTGTTCGAGTTCGGCGTTGGGCAGCAGGAAGCCGTCGGTGGTGATCAGGTCGACGCGGGGGTGGTCGGGCCAGCGGGCGAGGAGCGCACGCAGCACACGGGCGGTGGTCGATTTGCCAACGGCAACGGAGCCGGCGATGCCGATGATGAAGGGGATCTTGTCGTCGCGGTAGCCGAGGAAGGTCGAGGAGACGGCGCGCAGTTCCTGGGAGGCCTGGACGTAGAGATTGAGCAGGCGCGACATCGGCAGGTAGATCTGCTCGATCTCGTCCATCGACAGTTCCTCGATCAGGCCAGAGAGCGCCTCGAGGTCTTTCTGGACGATGGTCATCGGTGTGTCGGCGCGCAGGCGGGCCCACTCCTCGCGGGTGAAGATGCGGTAGGGGGAGAAGGGAATGGGTGAGGTTTCGGTCATACCGTTGCTCGATGATGTGCCATGCAGCTTGTAGCAGCGTGACTCTACTCTACTCTACTCTGCTTTACTTCACTCTACTCTGGACGCCTTTTCTTCGTGACCGGAAATGCCGTGGCGCCGGTTCAGGACATCGAGCACGGGGGCTAGGTCGGAGTTACGGCTCTCGAGGAGGACGAGAAGGTGGTAGATGACGTCGGCGGCTTCGTTGTGGAGAGCGTCGTCATCTTCGCCGGTCGCAGCAATGACCAGTTCGACGGCCTCTTCGCCGAACTTCTTGGCGCATTTCGGCGGGCCGGCATCAAGCAGCGAGCGCGTATAGGACTTCTCCGCGGTCGATGCGCGCCGGGCGTGGATCGTTTCGGAAAGCGTGGCGAGGATGGCGAGGTTCATTCGTCGGCCCTGGCGGTAATTGTGCCCAGGGCGTTCGTACGCGGTTTAGATCCGGTTTGGCAATCAGATGATCAGCGACGTTCGCCAACCAGCAACATGCGCAGGTAGTCGAGCTGGTCGAAGTCGGTGTAGCGGATGGTGAGCGCGCCGGTCTCGCCGGCGCCGGCGCGGATTTCGACCTTGAGGCCCAATATGTTCGAAACCTCTTCCTCGAACGCCCGGGTGTCGGGGTCTTTTTCGCGGACGCGGCGGATCTGGGGCTGTTCCTTCGAGAGGTCAGCCTTCTGGACGAGGGCTTCGACTTCGCGGACGTTCAAATCCTTGGCGATGATCAGGTCGGCAAGCTGTTCGGCATCGTCGCGGCCGACCAGCGGGCGGGCGTGGCCGGCCGTCAGGCGGCCTTCGCTGACATGGGCCTGGACGGTCTCGGGCAGTTTCAAGAGACGGATCGTATTGGCGAGATGGCTGCGGCTTTTGCCGATTACCTCGGACAAGCGGTCCTGGGTGTAGCCGAAGCGCTCGATCAGGTCGCGATAGCCGCCGGCCTCTTCGATGGAGTTGAGGTCGGTGCGCTGGACGTTCTCGATGATTGCGAGTTCGAGGACTTCCTGGTCGTCGAGATCGCGGATGATGACCGGCACCATGTGGACGCCGGCCCGCTGGGCTGCGCGCCAGCGGCGTTCGCCGGCTACGATCTCGTAACGGTTGGTGTCATAGACCTCGCGCACGATCAGTGGCTGGACGAGGCCCTTCTGGCGGATCGAATCCGCCAGTTCGCTCAACTCGTCATCACGAAACGTCTTGCGCGGGTTGAACTGGCCCGGTTCGATCTGGTCGATAGGTACGATACGCTGGACACCTTCCGGCGGTAGACGCGGTTGTGCTGGACCTTGTTCACCGATCAGCGAGGCGAGCCCGCGGCCCAGCCTGCCCTTCTGTTGTGCTACCGCCATAACTGCCCCCCGTTCGTTCTCAACCATTCTTGGCGTTCGGTTGCCGATACCGTTGATTCGCAACTTCTTACGCGATTTGCCTCGACACGACGAGCCGCCTGGCTTCAGGCAGCCTCAACCCGCGCCTTTTCACGATTGATCATCTCGGTCGCCAGGTCGACGTAGGCCTGGCTGCCCGGACACTCGTAGTCGTAAAGCAGGATCGGTTTGCCGAAGGAGGGCGCTTCGGCAACGCGTACGTTACGCGGGATGGCGGTGTTGTATACCTTGTCGCCAAAGAACTCGCGGACTTCATGGGCGACTTCGCGCGATAGGCCGGTGCGGGCGTCGTACATGGTCAGCACGACACCCTGGATCTCGAGGTTCGGGTTGATCGAGCCGCGGATCTGTTCGATCGATTCGGCCAATTGCGAAATGCCTTCAAGTGCAAAGAACTCGCACTGGACAGGTACAATCACGGCATTGGCCGATACCAGGGCATTGAGGGTCAGCAAGTTGAGGGACGGCGGGCAGTCGATCAAGATGTATGTGAAAGGCGGCTCAGTTGGCCGTGATCGTTGTTCACCCTGCATTGCCGTGATCGCATCGCGCAGGCGGAAGGCGCGGTTGCGGTCGGTCATGTACTCGGTTTCGAAGCCGACCAGGTCGGTGTTGCCGGGCAGGACATAGAGGTTGGGTACTTCGGTCGGGACGGCTGCCTGCAGAACGGAGGCCTGGCCGGCGAGCACGGCATACGAGGTGAACGTGCGGCTGCCAGGCGGCACGCCGAGGCCGGTCGAGGCGTTGCCCTGCGGGTCAATGTCGATGACCATGACCTTCTCGCCAACGGCCGCCAGTGCGGTGCCGAGATTGATGGCGGTCGTGGTCTTGCCAACGCCGCCCTTCTGGTTGGTTATGGCGAGAATTCTGAGTTCGTTCGAACTAATCATCGCAAGTACTCGCTCTCAGTTCACTTCGAATTACTTCGCTTCAACAGCACGGAGTTCCAGGATCCGCGCTTGCGTGTCCGTCAAGCTGGCATGCTCGGTCAAATCGAACTGCCAGCCGGTGCGGGCGTCGGCAATTTCGCGGGCAAATTCGCGGCCCTTGAGGAACAAACAGACGGTATCACGCAACAGGTACGGTGCGACCAGATCAAGCAGCCGGTCGAGCGGTGCCAGGGCACGCGCGACAAATACATCGACATTCGAAAGTGCGGCCAGATTCGCATTGCTTTCGATTCGTGTCGACAGAATGTCCACAGAGATCTGCATGGCACGGGCGACCTCGCGCAGGAAGGCTGCCTTGCGCTGGTCGGCTTCGACGAGGGTGATGCGTGGGCTGCCGGCGACGTGGAAGTGGGCTGCGAGGACGAGGCCCGGAAAGCCGGCGCCGGAGCCCAGATCGGCCAGTTTTTCAGCGGTCTTCGGGATGAAGGGTTCGATTTGAAGGCTGTCGGCGAAATGACGGTGCCAGATGTCGGGCAGTGTATTGGGCGCAACCAGGTTGACGGCGCGCTGCCAGCGGATGAGTTCCGACTCATAAGTTTTGAGCCTGTCAACGGTTTCACGTGAAACCGGAAAGACACGGGCGAAGTCATCGGGGGACTTGATTTCCATCGACTCGGGCATGTGCACCTACGGTAGTTCGCGCTATGGCGCGAGCGGGGCCAGCCCCGCACCCCTTTCGATGTTCGTGTTCGTAACATCGACACGAAAGTGGAAGGCGCAGCCCACCTTCCAGTATTTGCGACTAAGCGCTTCGCACCGAACGTTGCCTGCGGATGAGCGCTCGGAGTAGCAATAGCGCCGCCGGCGTCATGCCGTCGATCCGGGCAGCCTGGGCCAATGTCGCCGGTCTGTTCGCCAACAGCTTTTGGCGCAGTTCGTTGGAGAGGCCGGAGATCGCGGCAATGTCGAGATTAGCAGGGATGACGGTCGCCTCGTCTCGTCGCAGCGCTTCAACGTCGGCTTCCTGGCGCTCGACATAGGCGGCATAACGAGCGTCTACGGCGACCTGGTTCGCAATCTTCAGGTCGATGCCGTCGAGTTCAGGCCAGATCGCAGCCAATTGGCCGAAGCCGATATCCGGGTAGGCGAGCAACTCGAAAGCGGAGCGGCGGCGACCGTCCTGATTGAGCGTCAGGCCATGGCGGGCGGCTTCGTTGGGTGTCAAGCTCAATGTTTCAAGCTTGGCACGGGCGGATTCCAGGGCATCGGACTTTGCCTTGAAGGCTCGGGCGCGATCGTCGCCAACGCAGCCGAGATCGATCCCCAACGGCGTTAGGCGCTGGTCGGCATTGTCGGCGCGCAGCTTGAGGCGGTATTCGGCACGCGAGGTGAACATGCGATAGGGCTCGGTGACACCGCGGGTCACGAGATCATCGATCATCACGCCGGTGTAACTCTCGGTGCGCGACAGGATCACCGTACGTCCCCCACCAGACGCCTTTAGGGCGGCGTTGAGGCCGGCGACCAGGCCCTGGGCGCCGGCTTCCTCGTAACCCGTCGTGCCGTTGATCTGGCCGGCGAGGAACAGGCCCGGCAATTTCGCCACTTCGAGTGTGGGGCCAAGTTCGCGAGGGTCGACGTAATCGTACTCGATGGCGTAACCGGGCTGCTTCATCTCAACGTTTTCGAGGCCCGGGATGGTTTTCAGGAACTGCCCCTGGATCTCAGCCGGCAGCGAGGTTGAGACGCCATTCGGGTAAATCGTGTCGTCGTCGAGGCCCTCAGGTTCCAAAAAGACCTGATGCGAGGTGCGATCAGCAAAGCGCACGACCTTGTCTTCTATCGATGGACAATACCTCGGGCCGACACCTTCTATGCGGCCGGAATACATCGCCGACTGCTTGAGGTTATCTTCGATGATCTTGTGGGTCGCCGCGTTCGTGTACGTAATGTGGCACGACACCTGGGGAGTTGTGATCTTTTCGGTCAGGAACGAGAACGGCACCGGCGGGTCGTCGCCCGGCTGGACCTCGAGTACCTGCCAGTCGATCGAGCCGGCGCGCAAGCGTGCCGGCGTGCCGGTCTTGAGGCGACCGAGGCGGAGGTCGAGGGCGTAGAGGCGGTCGGACAGCTTGAGCGCCGGTGCGTCGCCGACGCGGCCGGCCGGGATCTGCCTGTCCCCCAGATGAATGACGCCGCGCAGGAATGTTCCCGTGGTCAATACGACAGCGCCGGCGTGAATATTTCGGCCATTGGCCGTGACAACTCCTGTTACCTGGCCGGCTTCGACGATCAGGTCCTCTACGCCGTCTTCGATGACTTCGAGATTCGCGCTGATTTCGGCCTGCATGGCCCGACGGTAAAGCTTGCGGTCGGCCTGGGCGCGGGGGCCCTGGACGGCGGGGCCCTTCGAGCGATTGAGGAGGCGGAACTGGATGCCCGCCTGATCGGCGACGCGGCCCATCAGGCCGTCCAGGGCATCGATCTCACGGACAAGATGGCCCTTGCCCAGCCCGCCAATCGCCGGATTGCACGACATCTCGCCAATGGTCGCGAACTTGTGGGTGACAAGCGCTGTCGCAGCGCCCATGCGGGCAGCCGCGGCTGCAGCCTCGCTGCCGGCGTGGCCGCCGCCGACGACGATGACGTCGTAGGTATGTCGCGCAGGCGTTTGCACGATGAGGAGTTTCTCCTGATGGGTAAAGGGCTGTTCTATACGACAGCAGTTGGCGACGTCACCAACGGTTTCAAGGCAGATCGAGCAGGGGGAACCGATTTATCCTCCCAAAGTGCTGTTTCGGAGTAATAATCCAATATTCGTTGCACATGAATCCAAAACTGCTTGGCGTTTGACTCTGATGTTTCACGTGAAACATCGAGAATGACTCTATTTGCCAACACAGAATCGCGAAAAGATCTGGTCAAGCACATCTTCAGCGTCAATTCGGCCGGTAAGCCGGCCAATCGCACCAGCAGCAAGACGCAGATCTTCGGCACGCAGTTCAATGTCGGGGCCAGACTTGTCCAAGTAACGGCTGAGGTGTTCTTGGGCTTGCTCTAGGTGATACTTCTGGCGGGCCGTTGCCGGGACAAGTTGTTCTTTGTCGCCGAGCCGATCGTTGGCGATGACGATGATGGATTGAACGAGTTCTTCGAGGCCGGCGCCGGTTTTGGCCGAGATGGCATGTTTGGTCTGGGATGGGACACCAGTGATCGTGTCGGCCTTACTGGCAACCTGCAAGAGCCGCGTGTCACATGAGGCCAGATCGGTTGGCGGCGGAACGGGCTCGCCGATGTCGGTCAGCCAGATGATCAGATCGGCGGCATGCGCGCGGTCGTATGTTCGACGGATGCCTTCGCGCTCGACCTTGGCTGATGTTTCGCGAATACCAGCGGTGTCGGTGATGATGACGGGCAAGCCGGCAAGGTTGAGGTGAACCTCGATGGCGTCGCGTGTGGTGCCGGCTTCTTCCGAGACGATTGCCGCATCACGCCGCGCGAGGGCGTTGAGCAAGGTCGACTTGCCCGCGTTGGGCGGGCCGGCGATGACGATGCGGAAGCCCGTGCGAATGATCTCGCCGCGATCGGCGCCAGCGAGATGTTCATGCAGTTCGCCCAGCAAGGACTTGGCACGGCTGCCTGCTTCGGTGAGTGCTGCGTCGCTGACATCGGCTTCGTCGGAAAAGTCGATGGCGGATTCGGTCAGGGCCAGACACTCGATCAGCCGGGTGCGCCAGGAATCGTAAAGGTCGGCGAGATGGCCGCCGACCTGGGTCATGGCCTGGCGGCGCTGTGCTTCGGTCTCAGCATCGATCAGGTCGGCGAGGCCTTCGGCAGCGGTGAGATCGAGCTTGCCGTTGATGAAAGCGCGGTGGGCGAACTCACCGGCCTCGGCCGGGCGGCAACCAGGGATGCGGCCCAGCGTTTCGAGCAGGCGATGGGTTACCGCGCGGCCGCCGTGGATCTGGAACTCGGCGATATCTTCGCCGGTTTCACTCGCCGGCGCCTTGAAATGGAGGACCAGGGCCTGGTCGATCGGCTCGGCGGTCTGCGGATCGCGCAGGACGGCGAGGGCGGCTCGTCTAGGTGGCGGGACCCTGCCGGTGAGCTGCCGGATCGCGTCGGCTGACGCCGGGCCGCTTATGCGCACAACGGCGATGGCGGCGCGGCCGGCTGCGGTCGAGAGCGCGAAGATGGTGTCGGCGGCGGTCATGAATTGTGGGTGGCGTGGCCGATAGCTGTCTGGGCTGTTATGACTGGTCTGGATCGGCCGGCAAATCAAGAACATAGGAGTTCGACATGGGCAACGCAGCAGACGGTTCGGTCGAAGGGCGTAATCGGCTCGGCGAGGAGACCAGCCCGTATCTGCTGCAGCATGCCGACAATCCGGTGCACTGGTGGACGTGGGGCGAGGAGGCGCTTGCAGAAGCAAAGCGCACAGGCAAGCCGATCCTGCTTTCGGTCGGTTATGCCGCTTGTCACTGGTGCCATGTGATGGCGCACGAGAGTTTCGAGGACGACGAAACGGCGGCGGTGATGAACGAGCTGTTCGTCAATATTAAGGTCGACCGGGAAGAGCGTCCCGATATTGATCAGATCTATATGGGTGCCCTGCACCGAATGGGCGAACAGGGTGGCTGGCCGCTAACGATGTTCCTCGATGCCGATGCCCGGCCGTTTTGGGGCGGTACATACTTCCCGCCGACCGCTCGCTGGGGCAAGCCAGGCTTCCGCCAGGTGCTCGAGCACATCGCCGGCATCTACGTCAACGAGCCGGACAAGGTGAGGAACAACACGGCGGCGCTGGTTGAAGCACTGCGGCAGCAGCCGACCGCGGAAGGCGCACTCAACGTCACGGATGAGCTGCTGGCACATCTCACCGAGCGCATGACGCGGGCGATCGATCCGGTGCATGGCGGCATTCAGGGGGCGCCGAAGTTTCCGCAGTGGAACTTCTTTTGGCTGATGTGGCGCGGTGCGATCCGGTACCGGAACGATCTCGCCAAGGCCGGCGTGCTCCGGACGCTGACGCGAATTTGCCAGGGCGGTATCTACGATCACTTGAGAGGCGGCTTTGCGCGCTACTCGGTCGACGAGAAGTGGCTCGTACCGCACTTCGAGAAAATGCTCTACGACAATGCGCTGTTGGTCGACCTGTTGACGGAGGCGTGGCGCGAGACGGGCGATCCGCTTTATCGCGACCGGGTCGCCGAGACGGTCGACTGGCTGGCGGCTGAAATGATTGCCGAGGGTGGAGGATTCGCGGCATCGCTCGATGCGGATTCGGAAGGTGAGGAGGGCAAGTTCTACGTCTGGAATCCCATCGAACTCGATGTCGTACTTGGGGCAGATGATGCCAAGTTCTTCTCGGAGATCTACGACATTACCGATGGCGGAAACTTCGAAGGCCACAGTATCCCGAACCGGCTCGGCAGTCTTGAACGGCTGAGCGATGCGCAAGAGGATCGCTTGGCGTTCCTGAGGGCCAAGCTGCTAGGGTATCGCGACAAGCGCATCCGTCCAGGCTGGGACGACAAGGTGCTGGCCGACTGGAACGGGCTGATGATCGCTTCACTGACGCGGGCGTCGCGGGTGTTCGGCAAGCCGGATTGGCTGGAGATGGCCAAGGCTGCCTTCTCGTTCGTGGATGGCGATATGCGTTCCGAGGGCGATCGGCTTTGGCACAGCTATCGGGCCGGTAAGACGCGGGCCCCGGCAACTGCGAGCGACTACGCCAACATGGTGTGGGCCGCCATCCGGCTCTATCAGGCAACAGTCGATCACCAGTATCTGGCACGGGCCGAGGCGTGGTCGGATGTGCTCGATGCGCACTACTGGGATGGTGATGCGGGCGGCTATTACTTCACGGCTGATGACACGCCCGACGTGATCGTCAGGATGCGATCGGCGCATGACGATGCAACGCCCAATGCCAATGCGATCCAGTTATCGAACCTCGTGGCGCTCTATCAGCTCACCGGCAACCAGCGATACTACGAACGGGCCAGCGCTTTACTTGCCGCCTATTCAGCCGACAGGCAGCAGAGCCTGATGGGGCATTCGGGCTTGCTGGCGGCGGGGATCGACCTGATCGCGCCGCAGCTGGCGGCGGTGGTCGGTGAGGACCGGCGGGAAATGGAGGCCGCCCTGTTCAGTGTTGCTCTGCCCGGTGCGCTCGAGTTCTCGGTGGGTGTTGTCGACGGCACAGGGGCACCGGTGCTCGACGGTAAAGGGGGGGTGGATGGCGAGGCTGCGGCCTACCTCTGCCTTGGGCCGAGCTGCTCGTTGCCGACAACTAATGGTGAGGCGTTGCGCGAGGCTGTGCGGGAGCTCAGGACGGCTTAGAAGACTTTCGCGATTGGTCCGGTGTGTGTCCTTCTGAAGGGCTGTTTGCCCCTCACCCTACCCCTCTCGCCGTGAAGTACGGGGAGAGGGAACCGGCCGTGCCATCTGGCCCTGCTGCACACCACACGACGGGCCAAGTTCCCTCTCCCCGTAGCGCCACTTCGGCGCGTGCGGGGAGAGGGGTAGGGTGAGGGGCAAACAGCCTGACAGATCGGCACAGGCATGCAGAACTTCGCGCTCGCAGAAATATTGTTCTGACGCTGAATTTGCCAAACACCAAGTATCCAATTCTGGTTTACTTGTTTCACGTGAAACAAGACTCGGCTTGACTCGAGCCCAACACGTTTGACTCTGTGGAATCTGGCAGCGACTCTTTCGGCAAGCAGAATCTGAAAATGTTAAGGGCCGAGCGATTGGCCCGGCCCCTTGTGCAATCACGGTATCCTTCGATTACGTATTCATCGAGTCGAAGAACTCGCCGTTTGTCTTGGTCGACTTGAGCTTGTCGATCAGAAACTCGATGCCGTCCTGGCTGCCCATCGGGTTCAAGATGCGGCGCAGAACGAACATCTTCTTGAGCTGATTGGGGCTGACCAGCAGATCTTCCTTGCGGGTGCCCGACTTGGCGATGTCGATGGCCGGGAAGACGCGCTTGTCGGAGACCTTGCGGTCGAGGACGATTTCGGAGTTACCGGTGCCCTTGAACTCCTCGAAGATCACCTCGTCCATGCGCGAGCCGGTGTCGATCAGGGCGGTGGCGATGATGGTGAGTGAGCCGCCTTCCTCGATGTTGCGGGCGGCGCCGAAGAAGCGCTTGGGACGCTGTAGGGCGTTGGAGTCGACACCGCCGGTGAGCACCTTGCCGGATGAAGGCACAACGGTATTGTAGGCGCGGCCGAGACGGGTGATCGAATCCAATAGGATGACGACGTCGCGTTTGTGTTCGACCAGGCGCTTGGCCTTCTCGATCACCATCTCGGAGACCTGGACGTGGCGCGAGGGCGGTTCGTCGAAGGTCGAGGAGATGACCTCGCCCTTGACCGAACGCTGCATGTCAGTGACTTCCTCAGGACGCTCGTCGATCAGCAGCACGAGCAGATAACACTCGGGATGGTTGGCGGTGATCGAGTGGGCGATGTTCTGGAGCAGAACGGTCTTACCGGTGCGCGGCGGCGCCACGATTAGGCCGCGCTGGCCCTTGCCGAGCGGGGCGACGATATCGATCACGCGGGCAGAAAGATCCTTGATAGTCGGATCCTCGATTTCCATCTTGAGCCACTCGGTCGGGTAGAGCGGCGTCAGGTTGTCGAAGTGGACCTTGTGGCGGGCGGCCGCCGGCTCCTCGAAGTTGACCTGGTTGACCTGGAGAAGGGCGAAATAGCGCTCGCCATCCTTAGGACTGCGGATCTCGCCCTCGACCGTGTCGCCGGTGCGCAGAGCAAAGCGGCGGATCTGGGAGGGTGAGACGTAGATGTCGTCGGGACCCGGCAGGTAGTTGGCATCAGGTGAGCGCAGGAAGCCAAAGCCGTCCTGAAGCACTTCAACAACACCGATGCCGGTGATCTGGACATCCTTTGAGGCAAGCTGCTTGAGGGTTGCGAACATCAGCTCCTGCTTGCGCATGGTGCTGGCGTTCTCGACACCTAATTCTTCTGCAAATTCAAGGAGTTCTGTGGGTGACTTGGACTTCAGATCCTGAAGCTTCATTTCCGTCATCTGGTCCTTCATGAGGGACTCCATCGGGCGGCGACATCTATAGGTGGGAGAGAGGTGGCGGTCGCGCCGGGTGTTGTAATGGTAAGGAGGGAGGGTCGTGCCAAGCGCGCAGTTGGCGCTACAAATCAGTCATTTTTGGGAAATGCCGGCGAACCTCTCCGTCGCCGGTGACTGGTGCCTCAAGAACTTATCAGAGTTCGCCGGCTGTTTAAAGCCGTGAATGTCGTTGTGCCCGTCAAATCGGTTTTACAACGACCATGATGACGATGACGATCATCAAGATGGTTGGAACCTCGTTCATAAGGCGCCAGTAGCGTTCTGACTTGTCATTGCTGTCTTCGGCGAACCTGCGGACGGCCGCCGAGAAATGGCCGTGTGCCGCGGACAGCGCGATGACACAGGCAAACTTTACCCAAAACCAAGGCGCCATCAGCCAATCGCCGCGCCAGACAAGCCATAGACCCAGCACCCAGGTGACCAGCATGGCCGGATTGATGATGATGCGGAGCAAGCGCCGCTCCATCACTTTGAAGGTTTCAGACTTGTCCGAACCTGGTTCACTGGCGCAGTGATAGATGAACAGGCGCGGCAAATAGAGCATGCCGGCCATCCAGGCGATGACGGCGATGATGTGGACAGCCTTGACCCATTCGTAGGTCTGGTCGGGGAACAAAAAGAGGACGGCAGCGACAGCAGCGGCTGTCAGGATGAGTGCAAACGTCGCTCGGAAATGCGGTGTGTCCATGTTCAATAACCGGTGCCGGATCAGGTGGCGGCGCGGATGCGTTCGACCAGGCGTCCAACATGTTCAAGCGGTGTCGGGGGTAGAATGCCGTGACCCAGGTTGAAGATGAACGGGCGATCGACCATGGCCGCCATTATCTCACTAATGCGCTCGTCGAGCATATCGCCGCCGGTCAGTAATAGTAGAGGGTCCAGATTGCCTTGGCGCACAACAGTGGGAGATCCGAGATCGGAAGACATAAGCGATAGCGGCATCGACGTATCGCAACCCAGACCATCGACACCGGTCTGGGCGATGTAGTCGGCTGCGTGTGCAGCGGAGCCGCGTGGGAAGCCGATTACAGGGACGCTGCGGTGGCGCTCGTGAATGGCGTCGACAATCCTTCTCGTCGGCTCGACGACCCAGCGCCTGAACTGGTCATCGGGCAAGGGGCCGGACCAGCTGTCGAAAATCTGGACGAGATTTGCGCCGGCGCTGATCTGGCCGGAAAGATAATCGATCGACGTTTCGACGAGCAAGTCGATGAGATCCTGGAATTTTTGCGGATTGGCGAATGCGAATTTGCGGGTATCGGCCTGGTCGGGACTGCCGCGGCCGGCGATCATGTATGTTGCAACGGTGTAGGGAGCACCGCAAAAGCCGATCAGGGCCTTGTCTGTAGCAAGCTGGGCGCGGATTTTCGCGACTGCCTCGTAAACGAGGTCGAACCTGCGACTGCCTTCCGAATTCAGGCCCGGCAGGTCGGTGGTCGATGTGATCGGGTCGAGGCGCGGGCCTTCGCCTTCGACAAAGCGAACCGGCTGGCCAAGGGCGTGCGGTACCACGAGGATGTCGGAAAACAGGATAGCTGCATCGAAATCAAATCGTCTGATGGGTTGCAAGGTGACTTCAGTGGCGCGGTCAGGTGAATAGCACAGGTCGAGGAAGCCGCCGACTTCGGCGCGTACTTGACGATACTCAGGTAAATAGCGGCCCGCTTGCCGCATCAGCCAGATTGGCGGCGGGCCCGAGTGCTTGGCGTTGAATACGTCGAGCAGCTTCATCGATATATGATTCCCTTGGTTTGGCGATGGTGAAATCAGCACGGCACCAAAATTCAAATATTTGAAATTTTTAGATTTTTGATCTGACTCTTTAGGCTGTGGATTGCGGAAATATCTGGTTCATCCATAGTTTTTACAGGGGTTGTTCGGCTGTTAGCCGGATGGTGACCAGATCTTGTGTTTGGTTGCGGCCGTGCTGCACAAGAGGTCGAATATGCATTGGAAGTCAATGCGATCGACAGGGTATGTGGTCGCAAGCCAGTGGGCGAAACCTGTTTGCGAGCTGTGAGAACGTCGGTATCAGCAGGTATAGGGACGGTTGTTTGTAAGTGTTCGATAGTAGGGCTCTGGTTTGATGGGATGGGGAAAACTGTGCTGGAAGATGCAGGGACAGACGGTTGGCAAGGCCGGCAGTGGTTGCAGGCTGTGAATTAGTGTTGAGGACAGCGGGCAAGTGCGGATTGCCGTGAACGAGGATCATGAATGTCGAATGTCAAGGCGAGCTTCTTTCACCTGCACCTGGTGTCCGACTCGACGGGGGAGACGCTGACGACGATCGCCAAGGCGGCATCGGTGCAGTATCCGCAAATTAAGGCGATCGAGCATGTCTATCCGCTGGTGCGTACAGAGCGTCAGCTTGATCGGGTCCTGCAGGAGGTCGAGTCGGCGCCCGGCATCGTGCTTTATACGGTGGTCAACGCAGGACTGAGCGACATTCTGGTCAAGCGGTGTCGCGAGCTCAACGTGCCGGTGCTGCATGTATTGCAGCCGATCATGAAGGTGTTCGAGAGTTATCTCGGAGCGCCGCAGACGCCGGTGGTTGCCGGGCAGCATATTCTCGATACGGATTATTTCCGGCGGATCGATGCGCTGAATTTCACGATGACGCATGATGATGGACGACTGCCCGATGATCTCAGTGAGGCAGATATCATCGTGCTCGGGATATCGCGGACGTCGAAGACGCCAACCAGCATCTATCTGGCGCAGCGCGGGTTCAAGACGACGAACTTGCCGATCGTGCCGTCGGTGCCGCTGCCGGAGGCACTGTTGCGGCCGCATTCGGCTTTTGTCGTTGGGCTAGTGGCGTCGGTTGAGCGGATCGCCGAAATTCGCCGCAACCGGGTGCGGTTTCTGGCGGATCGGAATCTCGATGACTATGTCGATCGCGAGCAGATCGCGCAGGAAGTGACGCATTCACGCAGGCTCTACAGCCGTAACGGCTGGCCGGTGATCGATGTGACAAGGCGGTCGATCGAGGAAACTGCTGCGACGATCATCAAACTCTATCATGATCGAGAGGCGCGATTGGCCGAGGCTGCAGACAATGCTGATGAACCGTGATTTGAGCGTGGTGCTGGCGTCAGGCAGTCCAGCGCGGCAGAAAATGCTCGCCGGGGCCGGTCTGGTCTTCGATGTCGAGGTGTCGCGGGTCGATGAAGGGGCGGTGCGGGCAGCACTTGCCAGCGACGATGGCGGGGTGGAGCCCGGCGACGTCGCAGAGGTGCTGGCGCGGGCCAAGGCCGAGGATGTCGCAGCCCGCATTGCCGCTGACGTCGTGATCGGAGCCGACCAGGTGCTTTCACTGGGTGACAGGATTTTCACCAAGGCGGAAGACATGGCAGCGGCCCGAGAGCAATTGCTCGAGCTCAAAGGACAGACGCATCGACTGCACAGTGCGGTGGCGATCGTCGCCGACGATGTCGTCAGCTTCGCGCATGTCGAGACCGTCGATGTCACGATGCGCGACTACTCGCCCGCGTTTGTCGGGCAATACCTGTCGGCGGCAGGTGATGCGGCGCTGCAGTCGGTCGGCTGCTATCAGCTCGAGGGGCCCGGTGTGCAGCTGATCGAGAAGATCGTGGGTGATTACTTCACCGTGCTCGGGATGCCGTTGATGGCCGTGCTCGGTGAGCTTCGACGGTTGGATGTGCTGCGTACGTGAATGGCGCGTGGCGGAATTCGGAAGGTGGCGCAAGCATGCTGCTTATCGGTCTCACCGGCTCGATCGGGATGGGGAAGTCGACGATTGCGAAGCGGTTCGTCGCCGGCGGGGTGCCGGTTGTGGACGCCGATCAGGTGGTGCACGACATTTATGCAAGCACGGCGGTTGCACCGATTTCAGAGGCGTTTCCCGGAGCCGTTGTGGACGGTGTGGTCGATCGCGAGAAGCTGAGCGCCTTCCTGTTGCAGGATGCCGGACTATTCAAGAAGCTCGAGGACATTGTCCATCCTCTGGTGCATGCGCGGCAGCGAGAGTTGCTTCGCGGGTATGCAGCGGCCGGGGAGCCGATGGCGGTGCTGGAGGTACCGCTATTGTTTGAAACCGGTGGTGATGCGCGGGTCGACTATACCGTTGTCGTCTCGGCGCCGGCCGACGTGCAGCGGCAGCGTGTGCTGGAACGCGAGGGCATGACGGCTGAGAAATTCGAGGCGATCCTTGCGCGCCAGGTGCCCGATCAGGAAAAGCGACGGCGCGCTGATTTCGTTGTGGATACCGGTGGTCCGGTCGAGGCCAGCTATGAGGCGGTCGATGCTATCATTGCAGCGCTTCGTTTGCGTAAGGGTACGGCGTTCGCCCGGCTGTGGGCGTAGATTTCGGCCTTTGCGAGGGATTCCATGCAACGAGAGATCGTACTCGATACCGAGACGACGGGCCTCAATGCCAATGGTGGTGACAGGCTGATCGAGATCGGCTGCATCGAGCTCTACAACCGAATTCCGACCGGGATCGAGTTTCATGCCTTTATTAATCCGGACGGGCGCGAGGTACATCCGGAAGCGCTGGCCGTGCATGGCCTGTCTAATGAGTTCCTGGCCGACAAGCCGCTGTTCAAAGATGTTCTGGCCGATTTTGTCGATTTCATCAGCGAGGACCAGCTGGTGATCCACAACGCACCATTCGATATCGGCTTCATCAACATGGAGCTTGGACGGGTCAACCATCCCGAGATCGGCATGGAGCGCGTGGTAGATACGCTGGCGCTGGCACGACGCAAGCATCCGGCCGGCCCGAATACGCTCGATGCGCTGTGTAAGCGTTATGGCATCGACAACAGCGTGCGTACCAAGCACGGTGCGATCGTCGACTCGCTGCTGTTGGCCGAGGTCTATGTCGAGTTGCTTGGTGAGCGACAGGCGGATCTCGGGCTTTCGCAGCGGGCCGGCGGTGCCGGCAGGCGCAAGGGCAGGGTCAAGACTGCGGCGCGGGCGAAGCCGCTGCCCGGGCGGCTCACGCCGGAGGATCTGGTGGCGCATCGGGAGTTTGTCGAAACGCTCGGTGAGAAGGCGATCTGGAAGAGTTGATTTCGCTCACGGTGCTATTCCTCGCTTGCACTCGGGTACCTGCGCGGGCGCGGCGCAATGCGCCGGGTCGCGTGCGCTCCCGGACGCGGATTTCGCTCACGGTGCTATTCCTCGCTTGCACTCGGGCACCTGCGCGGGCGCGGCGCAATGCGCCGGGTCGCGTGCGCTCCCGGACGCGGATTTCGCTCACGGTGCTATTCCTCGCTGCGCTCGGGCACCTGCGCGGGCGCGCGCCTAAGGCACCGGGTCGCATGCGCTCCCGAATATAGATTTCAAGTTTCAGTTGTTTTAGCGCGGCCGGTCAATTCGGGAGCTGGCCGTCGGCGGTTTGGAGGCCGTCTTGTTGCTGTTTGCGGCTGATGTAGAGGGCCGCGAAGTCGATGGGGTCGAGAAATAGCGGCGGGAAACCGCCCTCGCGTGTCAGGTCGGCGATGATGCGGCGCAGGAACGGGAACAGCATCGAGGGGCAGTTCACCAGCATGAACGGTTCGATGTCTTCGCGGGTCATGTTGTCAATCTGGAAGACGCCGCCGTAAACCGCTTCCATCTGGTAAATAGTGCCGATATCGTCCTTGGCGGTTGCCTTGAATTCGATCTCGCTTTGGTAAAGATTCTCGCGCATCGAGCGGGCGTTGACGTTAACCTCAAGTTCGAGATTTGGGTTGTCGCCGGGGCCATCAAGAGCGCGGTCGACGCTCGGGCTCTCGAAGGAGAGGTCGCGGATGTACTGCGAGACGATCCGGGCCTGGAATGCGCCTTCGGTGTTTTCGGATGCGGGTTCGGGTTGTTTTTCTTCGTCAGCCATATGCGTTGATCTCTCGTGGGAAGGCGGTTGGACGCGTGAGATTGCCTGATTCTACCGATTGATTACCAGGAGAGGCTACTTTTTGGTCAGATCTTCAAATTCACCGTCAATCACGGGACCGGTTCCCGGGCGTGGACGGCCGGATCGGTCGGGAAAGGGGTGCCGCGGTTCCGAATGGGACGGGCTTTCGGCGGTCGAATAGGTCGTGACGGTGACGTTGGCGTTTTTCATGAGCCGGCCGAGGCCCCAGCGGGCAATGGCACGGCGGACTGGCGGGACGAGCAGGAGCAGGCCGACCGCGTCTGTAATGACACCGGGCGTCAGCATGAAGGCGCCGGCGATGGCGATGAAAAAGCCGTCGAACACCGGCTGGATCGGTGGTTCGCCGGATGCCATGGACTCGGAAATCTTGCGAAGGGTCTGGACACCCTGGCTGTGCAGGACGGCGGCGCCGAGCAAAGCGGTTACGACAACGATTGCGATCGTCGGCCAGAAGCCGATCTGCTGGCCAAGGCTGATGAGCAGGGCCAGTTCGATGAACGGCATAGCAACGAACAATAGGAAAAGGATGAATTGCATTCGTTTCAGAGGTTTCTGATGGATCGGATCCGAGCCGTATCGGCGATTGCTTTGTTAATCAGGTTGCCACAAAGATGGGGTGGCGTCGACAAATCGCAACCAAGGTGGATCGATTGTTGGCTTGCCAATTGCAATCGCTTAAGCTTAGAGGCGATGTCGCCGGCCGGACCAGTTGCAACGCGCGGGGGTTTGCGGGCGGGAGGCCCATGAATCTGCACATTTGATGGTACCGAACATCATAAAGCGATGGCGGGTACTAGCGTGATCCTATCGACGTCCATATATCTATCCATCGATCCTGTTTCGTTTGAGAAAGCTGCCCGCAATGTCCGGCAACATTGACATCCTAACGCTCATCGCTCTGCTCGTAACGGTCTTTATCGTGATCAAGCTGCGCAGCGCGCTCGGGCGGCGCACCAACGATGAAGACCAGGCGCGTTACGAACGACAGGCGCGGGCGCGCGAGGCTCGAGAACAGGCAGGCAGCGACAAAGTCGTAACATTGCCGCGGCGTGAACACGAGCAGGCCGAGGCGGCAGGGCCCGGTGAAGTACACGAGCGTACGCCTGAGGAGCGCATCGAATTGCGCGACGCAAATGCCAAAGCTGCTGAGGCCGGCCTGCTCAAAATCGCCAAGCGCGACCGTTCGTTCGATGCGGAGCACTTTGTCAAGGGTGCCAAGCAGGCCTACGAAATGATCGTTACGGCGTTCGCCGAAGGTAACCGTAATATGCTGAGTAATCTGTTGAGCAGCGATGTGTTCGACGGGTTCGCAGCAGCCATCGACGAGCGCGAAGGGCGCGACGAAAAGATCGACCAGAGCTTCGTCGGCATCAACAAGTGCGACATCCTCGAAGCCGAATTGAGCGGCGGCGAGGCGAGCGTGACGCTCAAGTTTGTCAGCCAGCTGATTACGGCGACGCTCAACAGTGCTGGTGAGATTATTTCGGGCGATCCGCAGAAGATTCAAGAAGTGACTGATATCTGGACATTTTCCCGCGATATCGATTCACCGGATCCAAATTGGCGGCTGGTTGCAACTCAGGCGTCGCAGTAGCCTGAGGTCGTTGTGCCAGCAGACGCTACCTACCAGCCTCTCGAGTTTTCCGAGCTTGCCGGATGGTGTGACGACGATCACGAAGCTGCCTATCAGGCATTCATGAAATCATACGATGTGCTGCTCGAAGCATTTTCCGGAATGCGCGGTCCGGCTGACGGGCAGGTTCGATCAGCCAAGTTGTTCTTCGAAGAACGGTTTCGGCCGCATCGGGTCGTGCATGACGGCGGGACCGGCTTGTTTACTGGATACTACGAGCCTGTTCTCCGCGGATCACGGGTAAGGTCGGAGCGATTTTCTGTTCCCCTGTTACGTCGACCAGGTGATCTCGAAACGGTTATCGATGACAGCCTGCGGGCGGCGGCCGGGGAGCGTATGACGCATGGCCGGCGCACGGCCGAGGGCGGGTTTACAGCCTATGCAACCCGACGCGAGATCGAAGAGGGGGCGCTCGATGGACTGGGCCTCGAATTCGTTTATCTCGAGGACGCCGTCGAGGCCTTCTTGCTGCATGTGCAGGGTTCGGGCCTGATCGAGCTCGACAGCGGCGAGAGCGTGCGCGTCAGCTATGCGGCAAAGAACGGGCATCCCTACACCTCGATCGGCAAACTGCTGATCGATGCCGGCGAGATTGATCCGGCGGCGATGTCGCTGCAAACGTTGGCGGCCTGGTTGCAGGCCGATCGGCAGAGGGGCCGGGATTTGATGTGGCGGAACCGGTCCTACATCTTTTTCGAAGAACTTGGGGAGGCAGAAAAGTTCGGCGCGCAAGGGGTTCGAGATATCGAGCTGACCGCAGGACGCAGCCTTGCGGTCGATGCCAGCTACCATCAGATCGGCTTACCGGTTTTCGTTTCAGTTCCGGGACTTGCAGGTGACGGTGAAGAAGGGAGTTACAACCGGTTGATGATTGCACAGGATGTCGGTTCTGCGATCCGCGGACCAGAGCGCGGCGATCTTTTCTTTGGCACGGGCGCCGAGGCAGGGGCGCTTGCCGGGGCAACAAATCACGCCGGTCATATGTACGTGCTGCTGCCAAGAGCCGAGGGCTGGGCGTGAATAGGTTGGTCGGGTCGGATGTCGAAGGCTAAGGGGCGCCGAGGTGATCGGGCGGGGCAGCCACCGCGTCAGACCAGGCTTTTGAACCAGGATGACGAAGCGCTTTGGCAGGCCTATACGCGGGGTATCGACCGGGCCAATATGAAACCCAGGGTCGATCAAGTCGAAGCGCCTGAATTCAAGGAATTGTTTGATAGTCCTGTGGTTACACATGAGCGGCGTGGCGATGTCGCGACCGGGGTTGCCAAGAACGACAAAAAGGTAACTACCAGGGCTCGGCCTAGGGGTGCTGCGCTGGCCAAGCCCTCTGAAATCGATGCCAAGTCCGTCAGGCGCATCGGTTCGGGTCGCGAGCGGGTCGATGCTCGGATCGATCTCCACGGAATGCGCCAGCACGAGGCCCATTCGGCGCTGCGCGCGTTTTTGTTCCGGTCAGCTGCCAAAGGGCATCGGATGGTGCTGGTGATTACCGGCAAAGGGGCGGTGCCTGGTGACGATCGAGGGTTTGGCAGCTTTGTCGGTGATGAGGTGCTCGGGCGCGGGGTATTGCGCCGAAAGGTACCACAATGGCTTGCCGAAGCAGATCTTGGCGCGGTCGTGGTTGGTCATGCCGTGGCGCATATCAGGCATGGCGGCGAGGGCGCGCTTTACGTGCAGTTGCGTAGCAAACGGCGCCGTTGAATTGGTGCCTTGCCCAGCGCTGTTTGGTCTGAAGGTCTTGCTTGCGTGCAATCCGGCTGCCAATCAGCAGCCGGAGGCGAGGGCGCGAATTGCGGCGGTGACGCCGATCAATGAATAGGTGTCGGTGGTTTCCGTGCCTTGCTTGGTCCTGGCTGTGACGGTCATGAAGTTGCCGCGCCGCATGGCGTCGATCAGCTTCAATTCATCCGTCGTGTCGCCGACGAAGCCTTTGTCATCTTTGGCAAAAAGTCGGAATTCCAGGTTGCCGATCTTGACTGTGATCGGGGTCTGGTCCTCGAGTTGATAGCCGAGCAGGACGCTTATCTGGTTGCGAATGCCGTCCTGGATCCAGCTTGAAACATAGAAGTAGGCGCGATCGCGTGTGACCTCGGTCGGCTTGGTTTCGCGGGGCTGGGACGTGATGAAGCAGATGTCGCCCGGCGCTCCCTTGTGTGAATATTTCGTCCAGTCATTGAACGTTTCGACGCGCTTCGTGCCCTGAGCCGATGCCGGAACGGATGCGAGGGCGGCGGCCAATATCAGGCCGGCAAGGGTCGTCAGTAGTAGTCGCATTGGCTCCTCATCTTGGTTTGGCGGTTATGCTTTTTGTTTCGTGCGCAACGGGCGTTTGTCGACCAGCCGGACGGCCTTTTGTCAAGTCCGCTCAATTCTTGGCAGACACTACCCAATCCCCGTCTCCGATATCGTCGTTTTCGGTGTCTGTCACCCTTTGCGATGTTGAAACCGGGGACCGTGGTGGTGCAACTTTGCAACTTCTGTCGGTCCGCCGGACCTGACCGGTCGTTCGGCGAAGCGTCCCATATGGGCAATACGGTCGTACATCACAATCGCGCCGGCCATGGCGACATTCACACAGAATTTTGTCGGGATTTTCACGACGTGATCACATCGCGCAAGAATTGGTTCCGACAACGATCCGCGCTCGGGGCCAAGAACGTAGGCGGCACGTTGGGGATGGCGGAAGGAGGGTAGGTCGATCGCTTCATCGATGAGTTCGATGCCGACCAGGCTGCAGCGGTCGGGCAGGGCGATTTCATCCGGCGTCGACCAGTTGTAGTGGGGCAAATGGTCCTGGCCTTTGGAGGTATCGGCGCGTGCTTCCAGGGCCTGGTAAGTGGCGCCGACCGTGAACGTGAAGCTTGCGCCGAAGCCATGGGCCGAGCGCATCAGATTGCCGAGATTGAGCGCCTTCGAGATGCGCTCGGCACCGATTGCGAAGTATCCGCGTGGTGTAGGTGGCCAGTTTTCGGAACTCATGGTTGACTTTGCTGCGATGGGCACGTTCGGTGTCGTTCACTAAGAGCATCGGCGCGCGCAGGCGCGGGTGCGGTTCAGGCGCGAAAGACGTAGCACAGGCAGACATAAAACAGGACCGTATGGGTCAAGAAACGGGACGAAAAAATGGAACTCAATGCAAGTGTGGCAGCAGTGGTAACCGGCGGGGCATCCGGACTTGGAGCAGGTACGGCGCGGGCGCTTGCCGGTAAGGGCGTGAAGGTCGGCATCCTCGATCTCAACGAGGAGCTCGGGGCCAAGATGGCCAGCGAAATCGGCGGTACGTTTGCGCGCTGCGATGTCGCTGACGAGGCGAGTGTCGATCAGGCTCTGGCTCAGGTGCGCAGCGCACATGGTCAGGAGCGGGTGCTGGTCAACTGCGCCGGTATCGGCATCGGCAAGCGGGTGCTGCGCAAAGACCGGGATACGGGTGCGATTACGCATCATGATCTCGAGAGCTACAAGCGGGTGATCAATATCAATCTGGTTGGCACCTTCACGATGATCGCGAAGTGTGCGGCCGGGATGGCGGCCAATGATCCGGTTGGTCCAGATAACGAACGCGGTGTGATTATTTCGACGGCCTCGGTTGCCGCCGAAGAGGGTCAGATCGGGCAGGTCGCCTATTCGGCATCGAAGGGCGGTGTGCAGGCGATGACGGTACCCGTGGCGCGTGATCTGGCCAAAGACGGAATCCGGGTCGCAGCAATCCTGCCCGGGCTGTTCCATACGCCGATGTTCGATGGGTTACCCGACGAGGCGCGCGAGTCGTTGGCGGCGAGTGTGCCGTTTCCCTCACGGCTCGGCGATCCGGCGGAGTATGCGCAACTTGTGCTGAGTATTTGCGACAACGTGATGCTCAACGGCGTCAACATTCGCCTCGATGGCGCGGTGCGATTGGCGCCGCGATAGGTCGCTCGTGCTGTCCAATGCGTTTGTCGTGATCGCGAAATAGGTGTTTTGCAGCGTTAATGGCTGTACAAGTCATTTACGACGGCAGAACATGACGATACGCGTCTGTAGTTCAAGTATGATATGAGCCGCGTCGACCGGTCAGCCAAGCGGCTGGCCGGCTGCAGAGAGTTGCGTTTCGGGTAGTTCAAGTCGATGATTTTTCAGCGATTGCGTTCAAGGAAGGGCTCCGTTTCAGCGGTGTCCGTGGTTTTCGGACTGTCTTGTGTGGCAGCGGCGGGGGTTGTGTTTGGTGGGCTGGGCCTCAGCGGGCCGGGCGTTCGGGCGGTCGGAGAGGCCGGCAAGGATGTTTCTGCAGCGGCTGAACCGGTTGTTAAACGTAAGGTCCTGCAGGATGAAGAATGGCTGTCGGAGAAGTTCTGGCAAAAGCGCAAGCTCAGGAAGCTTCGCTATTTGCAGGAGCAGCTGCCTGCAGAGGTCCCGGCGGATGAAGGCTTCAGCCGGCGGGATCGCGGCGTCTACCGGACGGTGTGTGTTCGGCTTTGTGATGGATATTATTTTCCGATCAGTTTTGCGACGACGCGGGATCGCCTGAGCCAAGATGAGCGATCCTGCCAGTCGCGGTGCTCAAGTGATGCGCGGCTTTACTTCTACAGAGTCAGCGACGGCAGTCCGGAGACGATGGCGGATCGGCAGGGGCGGGCCTACGGCGATCTCGAAACGGCGTTTTTGTACCGGACGGCCTACCAGCCTTCGTGTCAGTGCCGGGCGGCGCCATGGAGCGAAACAGCGCTCGAGCGTCACGCGACGTATGCGACGAAGTCGTGGCAGCGGCAGGCAAAGCGGGTGGCCGCGGCAGAACGGCGGAAATTCCGTCGAAGCGGTCGTTCAGGCCGTCGCGTTTTGGCAGCGCAGCGCGACCCGTACCAGTTCAGGCCGGCGATGGCGCTTGGTGGACCATCAGAGCGTGCGGCTACAGATTGGGCAAAGGTGCCGACGGGCAAAGTTGCGCGGGAATCGGTTCGGCAGCGGCCAAGGGTCGTCAAACAGCGGCGCAAGGCCTGGCGCAGCAAAGTGTATTCAGCCGATAATTAGATCGATCAATTCGCCCACGTAAGTCGGAAATGATCTAGCGTTTCCGACAGGGCCGGAAACGCTCTAATTCAGACAATATTATCCAACTTCTGGTTGGGTGGGGCGTGGGGCTCAGCGATTGTTATTGCGACTGCGTTGGGCTCCTGGATGGTCATGATCTGCATTCGGTGACGAGCCGGCGTTCGGCGTTCGTTCCAGCGGAAGCGATCATGATCTTGTATCGCGTTCCATCCGGGGGGCGGCGCCGAGAGGTTGGCCGTTACCAGTAGTTCATGCGTTTACGTCTGTCTGGCAGGCGCTGCGGCATCACGGCTGCGGCCTGTGCTTTGTCCATCGCATTCGGATTCATGCTGCCGCAGCCTGCCTTCGGGCAGAGCCTGTTCGAATCGATCTTCGGGTTTCTTGGCCCGGCCAAGCCCGCCAAGCGGGCACCGGCGCCGGCACCGCACGAATTCAAACGCACCCCGCCGCCGGATCAGCGACGGGTCAACGCGTTCAGTGAACGTGTGAGCAGCCCGGTAAGGCGAGGGGGCCGCAAGTACCGGACGGTGTGTGTCAGGATTTGCGACGGTTATTATTTTCCGATCAGCTATTCGGTTAAGCGCAATCAATTCTATGAAGATGCCAACGCGTGCAATGCGCGTTGTGACAGCGAGGCGCGCTTGTTCTACATGCCGAAATCGGGCTCGATCGAGAAAGCATATGATCTAGAGGGGATGGCCTATTCAAAGCTGAAGACGGCGTTCCTGTATCGTAAAACACTCAAGGAAGGCTGTTCGTGCCGGCCGAAGCCCTGGAGCGTTGCGGAACGGGCACGCCACAAACAATATGCGTTCGACGAAAAGAAGTTCGAGGTGGCGAGCAACGAGGCCACAGAAGAGGTTGCGGCGGGCGAGCTGGAAGCCGGCACTGAATCTGAGGCGGAAACGGTTGAGACAGTCAAAGCGGCAGTGGCGCCTATGCCTGTCCGGCGCCGCTCTACCCGTACGAAGCCCAAATACCGCTACGAGCAGGTGGTGCGCCCACGGCGCACCAGAGCCAAGGCGAAGTGGCGCGCAAGCAAGGTTTCAGGTGGCTCCGGGGGTCGGCGGTGGCCGGGTGATTAGTTCGCCGGGCGATCAATTGTGTGTTGCGAAGTCGTCGATCGCTCTGGCCAGTTCGAAATCAAGATCCGTCAGGCCGCCGGCGTCGTGGGTCGCCAAGGTTATATCAACGCGGCGATAGACGTTGAACCATTCGGGGTGGTGGTTCAGCTGCTCGGCGCGTAGCGCGACGCGGGTCATGAATGCGAATGCCTCACTGAAATCCTTGAACTCGAAGCTGCGGGTGATGGCTTCACGGTCGGCAACCAGGCGCCAGTCTGGTAGGGCGGCCAAGGCGGTCTGGCGCTGGTCGGCTGTCAATCTTTTCGCCATTGCGGGTTCCTCGGTCGGTCCGTGGTCGGTTCAATCATGAGGTTCTTGCGTCATCCTGGTCGTCATGGTCATCATAGTCGTCGATTCCGTCGTCGTCGAAGATGCCAAGTGTCGAGTGAAAGCGGTGCTCGACGACGTATGGGCCGCCACCGACGTTTGGCCTGGCTGAGAACAGCGCGAACTGGTCGACAAGAAGGGGGGCGGTGCGGAAAGCGCCATGGTGTGAGAGAAAGCGGGCGATCGGTTCGATGCGCGGGTGGCTGAACCGGGCGAGGGTGACATGGGGCGTGAACTTTCGGCTTTCCGGCTTGAGGGTGGCGCGGCGGGCTGCGGTTTCGTTGGCGCGGGCCAAGGCGCGTAGCGGCTCGCTATCGGCAATTCTGGCGAACAGCAGGCGGGGGGCGTCGCCGCCGAATGTTGCGAGGTTCTCGAATCGGATGGTGAACGGGTCGAATGTGATGTTGGCCAGATTGCTGGTCAGTTCGCGGGCAACGGCCGGGGTGACGTCTCCGAAAAAACGGAGCGTGATATGCATGTCGCCCGGCTCGATCCAGCGCGCGCCGGGTAGTGGCCGGCGCAGAGCAGCCAGTTCGGCAGTGACTTCGTTCGAGAGCGCAATTGCGGAGAAAAGACGGGGCATTATGATCTCCGTTGCGGCCGGCGAACGTTACTTGGTTGCAGTGTGTGGCTGAAAGAACGGTTTGGTTGGTGCTCCGAACGAGAAATGCAGGATCGGGATTGGAAAATCAAGTAGTGGTCAAGATGTTGAAAATATAGAATAAAACATGATGTTAGGCTGGTCCTGCCGGTGATGCCGGACAGCCAAGGTGGCAGGTCCGAAATCGTACCGGGGAAGCTTGAAACCGGAGCATCGGCCCCCTAGATTGTCAGCAAGTGTGCTTGGTGGCCATGCGATGCTGCGATGGCTGCAACTTCGGCGGTTCAACCGGCTTCGATGCAGCTCCAAATGACTGGAGGGCCTTGCAGCGGTGACCGCCGTCTCTGCATTGATGGAGAAGGGACGTCAAACATGGCTCAATACGACAACCAGTTCAGGGTTGCTGGCACGCGCGCCGAAGGTGCGATCGACCAGGGCCTTAGAACCTATATGCTAACCGTCTACAACTATATGGCAGGCGGTGTGGCGCTGACCGGGCTAGTCGCGTTCGCGATGGTCTCGATGCTAACCACCAATGATTCGTCGCTGGCGGTTGCGAAGCTGCGCAACGGCATCATGCTCACGGAAATGGGATCCACGATCTACGGTTCGCCGATCCGCTGGGTGATCATGCTGGCGCCGCTTGCTTTCGTCTTCTACCTGTCGTTCCAGGTCTACAAGATGAGCGTCGGGGCGGCCCAGATCTCATTCTGGCTGTTCGCCGCCGTAATGGGTGCATCGCTGTCGTCGATTTTCCTGGTCTATACCGGCCAATCGATTGTGCAGGTGTTCTTCGTGACCGCCGCTGCCTTTGCGGGTCTGAGCCTCTACGGTTACACGACCAAGAAGGATCTGACCGGCTGGGGATCGTTCCTGATCATGGGCCTGATCGGCATTATCCTTGCCGCCCTGGTCAACCTGTTCCTGCAGTCGTCAGCGCTGCAGTTTGCGATCTCGGCAATCGGCGTTTTGGTGTTCGCCGGTCTGACGGCCTACGATACGCAGCAGATCAAGGACGGCTATTATGAAGTGGCGGGCAATGCGGAACTCGCCGCCAAAACGGCGATCATGGGTGCGCTGAACCTGTACCTCGACTTCATCAACATGTTCCAGTCGCTGCTCTATCTGTTCGGCGACCGCGAATAGAAGACGCCGGCTGGCGTTCGACATGATGAAGGGCCCTGCGATTGCGGGGCCCTTTGCATTTGGGTTGTCGAGACGGTGGTGCGTGCCACTCTATGGCCGGTCCGTTGTGGTCGGACGAGGTCCTATCCTTCGACGACGCGCAGGCGCTTTTCGAAAATGGAGAGGACGCGGGCCAAGTCGGCGCCACGTTTCAGGATCTGGCCGCCGGCGGCGATGACGCAAAAGGCGCCCTGCTTGCGGGCAAGCTTCGGGTGCTTTTCGATCCGGTAAATCGGCATTTCGCTGGTTCGCCGAAAGATCGAGAAGACAGCGCGATCCTTTTCCATGTCCAGGGCATAGTCACGCCATTCTCCAGCTGCAACCTTTCGGCCGTAGACATTCAAGATGGCGTTCAATTCCTGGCGATTGAAGCAGACGGGGCGTTTCGACCTGGAGCCGGTTGATGTGGTCGTTCGGATATCCGTGCCCGTCGTGAACGGGCGCAAAACTATCGGGTCGGCTTCATTCACCCCATCAGTCACCGGCTTCTCCATCATTGCCTGGGTTCGCACGCCCGGCGGCATTGCTTGGCGCGCCTATGGCGTCATACTCACCATGATCCGGCATGAATGCAAGAGGGTGGTATTCGGTGCGTGTAGGCTTGTCGGAATTTCTGTCCGCAACAATGCGAAATAAATATCACGAAACGAACACATTATCTCCGTGAGTGAGCCTAAGTTGGCTGGCTAGTTATGAGAATAACAAGTTTGGTCCGGTCCAGCAGTCTCGGATTCAGCCCCCAAGTCCCCCGAGTCTTCTCTCCCTGGACCGGACCACCAGCATGATCATCACCCAACCTTTGTTGGCGCGCTGCTTTTTTCGTCCCCCCAGATGAAGCGGCGTGCCCTTTTTTCGTGGGCGGGGATCAGAATGAGGTCAGGTTTGGTCGAGAATGTGGCGGCCGGTTTATTTCGGAGAGCGTGGGCCGAACTCGATGGAATTGATTATTCCGGCATCCAGTCGGCGGCCAGGATGGCGCCTGTGTTGGCGGCCTGGATCAGGACGGCGCAGCGCTTGGCGCCGTTCTCAAGAATGTCCTTGCGACGCAACTTGATCTTGGTTTCGCCTCCCGACCACATACCAACCGGGATCAAATTGCGCACCACATTGTAATAGGTGATCGTGCGGCCGCGGTTCTCGCCGTGTTTGATGGCGATCGACACCGACGGGCTGATTGCTGCGACATAAACCGTTGCTGCAACCGGTGGTTCGGTGCTGGCCGCGATGCGGATATTGAAGGCTGATTGGTCCGTCGACAGGGTCAGGATAGCGCGGCGTTCGCCGAGTTCGTCGGCCGAACGGTCGATGGCAAAGTCGATCTGGCTGCGGCTCGAACCGATGGCGTGGCGCAGGCCGTTTGCGATGACCTGCGGTGTGTAGACCTTGCCGTCACCGCGCGATTGGGCGTAGGCGCGTTGGCGCTTGGTGTGTGCGCGCTGGCCGAGCGTATCCTTCCAGCCGAGGTAGTCCCAATAGTCGACATTGAAGGACAGGGCGATGACGTCCGGACGATCAACGTAGTGCTTGAGTAGGGCATCCGCCGTCGGGCAGGAGGAGCAGCCCTGGCTGGTGAATAATTCAATGACGTGCTTTGGGCTGCCTGCGAAAGCATAAGTGGCTGTCATTGCGAAAAAGACCGCCGACAAAGCAATTTGTCTCGTCAGTCGCAAGACGCCTTTCATATCCGGGAAGCCCTCGATGTTGCCGCGTTTCACCTGTGTCTTATGTGGTCTTGCAGGTTCAATTGCCAGTCACGAATGCTTGACGCTGTCGTCAGGTGAGACAGGTGTGTCCGTGATGCTCGGGCCGACCGTCCAGCGAAAGATATCGCTGGACGGGTTGCGTCCCTGCGCACGGCCGGTTCAGGCGGCCGCCGCCAGATTGCGCAGCACGTAGTGGAGGATGCCGCCGTTCTTGACGTAGTCGAGTTCGTCGAGCGTATCGATCCGACAAAGCAGTGGGATCTCCTTGGTGGAGCCGTCGGCAAACGTGATCTCGGCGGTGGTTTCCATGCGTGGCTGGATGTCGGCGAGGCCGCGGATGGTGACGCGCTCGGCACCGGTGATGCCGAGTGAGGACCAGGAATCGCCTTCCTTGAAGGTGAAGGGGACGATGCCCATGCCGACCAGGTTCGAGCGATGGATGCGCTCGAACGACTGGGCAATGACGGCGCGGACGCCGAGCAGGTTGGTGCCCTTGGCGGCCCAGTCGCGCGATGAGCCGTTGCCGTATTCCACGCCGGCCATGACGATGAGCGGTACGCCTTCGGCGTGATAGCGCTCGGCGGCATCGAATATGTACATGCGTTCGCCGGAGGGCTGGTGGACGGTGTAGCCACCTTCAACGACGTTACCGGCGCCATCCTGGACCATGTGGTTCTTGATGCGGATATTGGCGAAAGTGCCGCGCATCATGACCTCATGGTTGCCGCGCCGGGTGCCGTATTGGTTGAAGTCCTGCGGGCGGACCTGGCGTTCCAGGAGATAGTCGCCGGCCGGGCTTTCCTTCTTGATCGAGCCGGCCGGTGAGATGTGGTCGGTGGTGATCTTGTCGCCGAAGAGGCCAAGGATACGGGCATCGACGATGTCCTCGACCGGGGCCGGTTCGGGTTTGATGCCGGCGAAGTAAGGCGGGTTCTGGACGTAAGTCGAGCCTGAATCCCAGGCGTAGGTTAGGCCGGTCGAGGTCTGGATGCCCTTCCAGTTGGCGTCGCCTTCGAAGACGTTGGCGTACTTGGATTTGAACATCTCGTTGGTGACGTTTTCGGCGACGAAGTCGTGAACTTCCTGGTTGGTCGGCCAGATGTCGCGGAGATAGACGGGGTTGCCGTCGCTGTCATTGCCGAGCGGTTCGGTCGTGAGGTCTCGGTGGACGCTGCCGGCAAGCGCATAGGCGACGACGAGCGGTGGCGATGCCAGGTAGTTGGCCTGAGCGTCCGGGCTGACGCGGCCTTCGAAGTTGCGGTTGCCGGACAGGACGGCAGAGGCGATCAGGCCGTTGTCGTGGATGGCTTTGGAAATGTCAGCGTCGAGCGGGCCGGAGTTACCGATGCAGGTGGTGCAGCCGAAGCCGACGATGTCGAACCCGAGATCGTCGAGGTGGGTCTGAAGGCCGGCCTTTTCGAGGTAGGCTGCGACGACCTGGGAGCCCGGAGCAAGGGATGTTTTGACCCAGGGCTTGGGCTTCAGGCCTTTCTGATTTGCATTGCGGGCGAGCAGGCCGGCTGCAATCAGGACGCTAGGGTTCGACGTGTTGGTGCACGACGTGATCGAGGCGATGACGACATCGCCGTGACCGAGATCGAAGTCCTTGTTTGCTACGGGGAAGCGTTTGCCGAGTTCGCCAGCATCGCGGCGGTATTCGTTGGCCAGCGCTTCGGCAAATCCAGATTTGACCGCTTCGAGAGCAAGGCGGCCTTCCGGGCGCTTGGGGCCGGCCATCGATGGGACGACCTCGGACATGTCGAGTTCGAGCGTGTCGGTGAAGATGGGCTCGGCGGCGTCGCTGGCACGGAACAGGCCCTGTTCCTTGGTATACTTTTCGGTCAGTTCAATGCGCCCGTCAGGGCGGCCCGACATCTTCATGTAGCGGATGGTTTCGGCGTCTACGGGGAAGAAGCCGCAGGTTGCGCCGTATTCCGGAGCCATGTTGGAGATCGTGGCACGGTCGGCCAGGGTAAGATTGTCGAGGCCGGGTCCATAGAACTCGACGAATTTCGAAACGACGCCCTTCTTGCGCAGCATTTGCACCACGGTCAGGACGAGGTCGGTGGCGGTGACGCCTTCCTTGAGCTTGCCGGTGAGGCGGAAGCCGATGACTTCGGGAACGAGCATCGATTGCGGCTGGCCGAGCATGGCGGCTTCGGCCTCGATGCCGCCGACGCCCCAGCCGAGTACGGCGAGGCCGTTGACCATGGTGGTGTGGCTGTCGGTGCCAACGACGGTGTCGGGATAGGCGAGGTTCTCGCGGCCTTCCTCGTTGGTCCAGACAACGTTCGAGAGGTATTCGAGGTTGACCTGGTGGCAGATGCCGGTGCCGGGGGGTACAACGCGGAAGTTGTTGAAGGCGGACTGACCCCATTTGAGGAAGTTGTAACGCTCGACGTTGCGCTCGTATTCGAGTTCGACATTGCGGGCGAAGGCCCTGGGCGTGCCGAATTCGTCGATGATCACCGAGTGGTCGATGACGAGGTCCACCGGGACCAGCGGGTTGATCTTAGTTGGGTCGCCGCCGAGGGTATTCATGCCGTCACGCATGGCAGCGAGGTCGACGACGGCGGGGACGCCCGTGAAGTCCTGCATCAGGACACGCGCGGGGCGGAAGCCGATTTCGACGCCGGCCTTGCCGCGGTCGTCGGCCCATTTCGACATGGCGATGATGTCGTCCTTGGTAACGGTACGGCCGTCTTCGTGGCGAAGCAGGTTCTCGAGTAGGACCTTGAGGGAGTAGGGCAGGCGGGAGATGTCGCCGAGACCGTTCTTCTGGGCTTCGGGCAGCGAGTAGTAGGCATACGTCTTGCCGCCGGCGGTGAGGGTCTTCTTGCAGTTGAAGCTGTCGAGTGATTGGGGCGCTTCAGCGGTCATGGATGTCCTCCTTAGTTGGACGTCTTCAAGGGCCGCGCCGCCGGAGTGCCGACGGTTGGTTGGCGTTGCCTGGTCCGTTTCGCCGTAGACAGGAGCGATGGTCCGGGCCCGCACCATTGCGCGCTATGCGGAGCGTATTGCTTTCGTCAGCGGCCAGCCGATCTCTCGAAGGGCCGTTCGCCAATCGCAATACGCCTTTGAAATCAATATGCTCAGCCGAGGTCCCAAATTGCCTCATGCGATGGTGGGACGACCGGCCAGCCTGTTGAGGCTATATAGCTCGTGGATGGGGCAATTCGCTAGTCCTGGATGCGGAATCGATTTGGTAGGAGTTCAGGCGAGTCGTCACAGTGGGTCGTTTCGAAGGGAAAGCGTGTGGATCTGGGGCTGCGGGTGCGCGATGTCGATGTCACGCGGGGCGGGCAGCTCGTGATCCGCGGGTTTTCGCTCGATGTGGCGCCCGGCGAAGCGGTGGTGCTGACTGGCCCCAATGGGGTCGGCAAGACGACCCTGATACGGGCACTTGCCGGGCTATTACCGATCGCGCACGGTGAAATCGGCTGGGAGGATGGAAGTCAGGAACCTTCGGTCGGTGAGGCGAGCCACTACATCGGACACGCCAATGCGCAGAAGGCCAATCTGACGGTCTCGGAAAATCTGGCGTTCTGGTGCCGGTTTCTCGGCGGACCGGAAGGTGGCGAGCATGATGCCATCGCCCGTGTCGGGCTCGAGGGGCTCGATGACATTCCGGTGCGCTATCTTTCGGCCGGTCAGCAGCGGCGGGCGGCGATGGCGCGGCTGTGGGTCGCAGGGCGGGCGTTGTGGCTGCTCGATGAGCCGACGGTGTCGCTCGATGCGGCCAATGTTGCCCGGTTCGTTGGCCTTGCAAACGAGCACTTGGCCGGGAGTGGGATGATAGTGGCTGCGACCCATCTGCCGCTTGGTTTCGAGCCGGCGCGCGAGGTGCGGCTGGGTGAAGGCAATGCGTCCGGGCGGGCCGCAGGCGGTGCTCTGTCATGAGATCGATCGGGGCACTTTTCAGGCATGAATTCATGCTCGCCATGCGTGATGGCGGCACGATCGGTACCGTGCTCGGGTTCTATGCGATTGCGGTGGCGATGATGCCGATCGCGGTCGGGCCCGATCTCAAATTGCTGGCACGGATTGCAGCTGGCGTATTGTGGATTTCGCTGCTGCTGGCGACCCTCTTGTCGCTCGGGCGGCTGTTCGAGCGGGATCTCGAAGATGGGACGCTCGATTTATACGTGATGAGTGCAGTGCCGCTGGAGATGGTGGTGTTTGTCAAGGCATTGGCGCACTGGCTGACGACGTCGGTGATGCTGGTGGTGCTGACGCCGGTGCTGGCGCTGTTTCTCAATGCCGAGTTCGCGACGATGGGTGTCGTTGTGTTGACGATGTTGGTCGGTACGGTGGCGCTGAGCTTCATCGGTGCGATCGGGGCGGCGCTAACGATCGGGTCGAAGCGGGGCGGTGTGCTGGTTGCGCTTCTGGTGCTGCCACTCTATGTGCCGACTTTGATTTACGGCATCACCAGCGTGACGATGGCGACCTTGACGCCAGGTGATGCGATATCGGCATTCATGCTGCTTGGCGCGATTTCACTGATTGCCGTCGTGGTCGGGCCGATCGCGGCCGCCCTCGTGTTGCGCTATCAGGTGCAGTAGATCGGATCCGACTTTTGTCGGAATGGATCTGTTGTTTTCGCTCACGGGCTATTCCGGCCTGATGGCCGGGCCCTCCGCGGGGGCGGCGCTAAGCGCCGGGCCGCCGTCGCGGCCTTCAGCGTTTCCGACTTTGTCGGATACGCTCTGGTGCCGGCAAAACGGAGTTTGAGCCTTGGCGGAACAAGACGGGCAAAAGCTTGCCAATGAGCCTGCGGGCAAATCTGTCGAGCAAGCGGCAAGTGGCGGGGCACTCAGTTGGATCACGGTCCTGCCGGTGGTGCTGTTTGCGGGGCTGGCGATTGTTTTCGCGTTTTCGCTGCAGTCAGGCGATCCGACCAAGCTCAGGTCGGCGCTGATCGGCAAGCCGGCACCAGCGCACGATTTTCCCGCTGTCGACGGGCTGACTGCAGATGGCAAGGTGCTTGGTGGGGTTGCTGCGAAGGATCTTGCGAACGGCCAGGTGACGGTGGTCAATTTCTGGGCGTCGTGGTGCGGGCCTTGCGTGCAGGAACACCCAATGCTGGTCGAGTTGGCAAAACGCCGGGACATCCGCTTGGTCGGGATCAACTACAAGGACCCGCCGCCCGGCGGGCAGCGTTTCCTGGCGCGCTACGGCAATCCATATGTGGCGGTCGGTGGCGATCCTAACGGGCGTGGGGCGATCGATTGGGGTGTCTACGGGATGCCCGAGACGTTCGTGGTCAACGGCAAGGGAACGATCGTGTTCAAGCACGTCGGGCCGATCTCGGTGATAGATCTGAAGGAGAAGGTCGTGCCGGCGATCGAAAGGGCGCTGAATAACGGTGTGGCCGGATGATCACCCCGTGTGGCGGTATCGCCAGTTCTGCATTCATTTGATGTTGCTGAGATTATGCCGAGGGAATACGGAACCAATTCTGTGTATGACGTGTTGGTTGACCCGGTGAATTCGTATGTTTGCAAGTAAGTTTGCGTTTGTCGTTATTGTTGGAGCGTCTCTGTTGGGTGGAGGCTGTGCCGCCGTGACAAAGGGCACGACGCAGCAATTGACGGTCAACACAGCGCCTCAAGGGGCCGACTGTGTTCTGACCCGGCAGGGTGCCCGCATCGCACAAGTCAATCCGACGCCGGGCACTATCGAGATTTCCAAGAGCCGCCATGACATTCACGTGCGTTGCGAAAGGGCCGGATATCCGGTGGCGCAGGGTACACTTGGTTCCGAACTGGAGGCCATGACGTTCGGCAATATACTGATCGGCGGGTTGGTCGGTGTTGCCGTTGATGTCGGTACCGGGGCAGCCAACAAGTACGAGAAATCGATCACCATTCCGCTTGACCCGAGCGCGGTGCCGCAGCAGCCGCTGGCTAAAGAGCCTCGTCAAACCGTTGATCCGCAAAAGCCGGCTGTGTAGACGGTTCGTCTCGAATCAAACGTCGGTGAACTCATCCGTCGCGGCATTCAAGGCGGTCAGGCGGCCGGTCTCGATGTCGAAATAGGCGCCGTGCAGGGTGAGGCGGCCTCTGCGCTCCAGTTCCTGAATACACGGGAAGGTGCGCAGGTTGTCGAGTGAGGTGCGCACGGTTTCCTGCTCCATGGCGGCCTGCAATTCCTTGGAGTGTTTGTCCGGATGGTGGGGCAAGAGGCGGTCGCGGCTGCCATCGAGCAGTGACATCCAGTTGATTATGAATTGCGCTTCGGTCTGGCGGATGGCGTCCTGATTGATGCAGGCCTTGACGCCGCCGCAGCCGGAGTGGGCGAGCACCAGGATGTGTTTCACGCGCAAGGTGAGGGCGGCGAACTCGAGGGCGGCGCTGACGCCGTGGTATTTGCCGGTGGTCTCGAAGGGGGGCACCAGGTTGGCGACGTTGCGGACGATGAACAGCTCGCCCGGCATGGCCGAGAAAATCGTTTCGGGATCGACGCGGCTGTCACAACAGGAGACGATCATGATTTCCGGGTGCTGGCCCTCGCGGGCGAGTTCCTCGTAGTGCTCCTGGTTCGGGGCGAAATGGCGGAACTTGAAGCGGTGGAAGCGGTCGCGAAGGTCGGCGGGGAAGGTGCTCATGGTCGCTCACCCGGTCATTGTGTTGGTTTCGTCGATATATGTGGTTTCTGGTCAAAAGACGAGACTGAGACGTGGGGGCTGCAGTTTTTCTCAGTAGACAATTTCCATGCGCAAGCCTTTCTCGTCGGTCGCGGGATCCGTCGGGAAGCGCGAGGCGGTGCCGCAGGCAAGACGAGCGGCTGTCCAGGCTGTGGCACAGGCGTCCAAGAGGTCGTCTGCGCCGGCGATTTTGGCGGGCAGGCCAAGGCCTGCGAGGAATTCCGGCCGAAAGCCCGCTGATGCCAGTAAGTTGCGGCGGAGTTCGAGGCCGGGCCCGTAGGGCCGGGATTTGACTTTCTTGGGTTCGGACAATGGCTGGTTGCCGTTCATCGCCCAGAAGGCGACTTCAGGATGGCATTCGACGATGGTTGCCTGCAGTTTTGGCGTCATGACGGCGTCGACCTCGCGGATCTTCGGGAAGATGTTGAAGGCCTGCTTCGAGACCTTGCGGGGCGGGTCGGATGTTTCGAGGGCCGCCTGGCAGGCATTCCGGTAGTCGGTGGAGGTGACGGCGCGGCGCGAGGGGATGGCGAAGACGGAGGACTGGCGGGCGCCGAGGACGGCGCGGGCTGCGCGGTCGGCGAGGCGGCCGCCGGGACCGATGTGTGATGGTATGCCGATCGGGATGTCGACGGCGAGGGCTGCGAAGGGGCTGCAGGCTTCGAGTAGGCCGGCGAAGGTTTTGTGGATTTCGAAGGTTGAAGATTGGGGCTCGCCCAACGCATGGCGAACGGCGAGCCAGCCGGCCGGGCAGCCGTCGACGCCAACTATGAATGGCTGCTCGATGCTGCCCGTCATGTCGTGGTTGTTTTCAAAGGGAGCGCGGGGAGCGGTGGCACGGAAAGCCAGGCAGGGCGGTCGCCAACGATGGCGAGGTGGTTACGACCGGTGCTGGCATCGATCACGGCTTGCAGGGCCGCTGTGGCGCGGGCAAGCGGCCAGTCGGCTGCGATCAAGGCGGACAACATGTCGCCGGTGCCGTTGGGTACGCCGGTCCTGCGGGGGACGGCAACTGCCGATGCTCCGTCAGCCGCTATGTCGATGTTGGCAAGTTCGGTCGGGCCGTGTGGAATTGACTTCGCGATGGTGCGGGCGACGCCGAGGCGGCGGGCGGCGGTGATGGCCTCTTCGGTCTTGGTGACGGGTGTGCTTGAGAGCCATTCGAGCTCGAAGCGGTTCGGCAGGATGATGTCGGCAGGCGGGATGAGTTCGTGCCTTATGGCTTCGGCGGCGGCGATATCGATGTAGACGCCTTTTGGGTCATCACCGAGGATCGGGTCGCAGACGTAGCGAGCTGCCGGGTTGGCGGTTTTGATCTGAGAGATTAGATCGCGGGCAAACGCGACATGGGCCGCACTCGGCAAATAGCCGGTGAGGATGGTTTCGAATTGGTCGAGCCAGCCGTTTTGTTCGAGCGCCTTCTGCATGTCGCGAAGGTGATCCGGTGGCACCGGCTGAGCTGCGAAATGGGGATGGCCGGGATGGTTCGAGAGGATTGTCATTGGAATGGCTGCGGCATCGCGGCCGAGCAAGTGCAGCGTCGGCAGGATCGCTGATAGGCCGACCTGGCCCAAAGCGACGTGCGACGACATAGCAAGTAGTGGGGGCGCAAGTATTAGAGGCATGGCCGGATTCCGGGAGCTGGCAGGCGCGACAGTGACGGCTTTGACATTCGAGTATCGGCATGCCAATCGGCCGTGTCGATAGGCGAGGCGATGGTTTTCATGGAGTTGACCCGATGGATTTCCGCCCCAGGCGCAGTGCACTCTACATGCCCGGTTCAAACGCGCGGGCGCTCGAAAAGGCAAAGACGCTCGATGCGGATGTCGTGATCTTCGATCTCGAAGACGCGGTGGCGCCGGAAGCCAAAGCGGAGGCGCGGGCGCAAATCGTCGAGGCCGTCAAAGGGGGCGGCTATGGGTCGCGCGAGGTAGTGGTCCGGATCAATGCGCCCGACACGGAATGGGCCAAGGACGATGTTGCGGCCATGGTAGCAGCCGGTCCCGATGCGCTGCTCGTGCCGAAGGTATCGCGGCCTGAGGATCTCGAGGCCGTCGAGGGCTTGATCGGGCCCCAGTCGAAGCTGGCACTTTGGGCGATGATCGAAACACCGCTGGCGATTCTGAACGTCGGCGAGATCGCTGCCAGCGCACAGCGGCCGGGCGGGCGGCTCAAGTGTTTCGTGCTCGGGACCAACGATCTCGCCAAGGACACGGGCGCCGAACTCGACGGCAACCGCAGCGCGGCGCTTTACTGGCTCAGTGCGACAGTGACGGCTGCCCGGGCCTATGGGATCGATGTGCTCGACGGCGTCTACAACAATTTCAAGGATCTCGATGGCTTGAAGCGTGAGAGTGAGCACGGGCGGATGCTCGGCATGGACGGCAAGACGCTTATTCATCCCGGCCAGATCGAGATCGTAAATGGTGTGTTCTCGCCGGCGGAGGCGGATGTCGCATGGGCCCGGCAGATCCTTGCCGCGTTCGAAGAGCCTGAGAACCAGGGCAAGGGTGTCATCAAGATCGACGGCAAGATGGTCGAGTTGCTGCATGCAGAGATGGCCAAGCGGACCGTCGCAATTGCGGATGCCATTGATCGCCGCTGAGCGGCGATCGGTTAAGGATGCTGTCCTTAACAATCCTGCCAAAGGGCCTTAGTCCTTTGGGAACCTGAACTTCCAAAGGTGCTTCCGTGAAGACTAACTCCGGTAATTTCTTTGAGGATTTCTCCGTTGGCATGATGCTCAAGCATGCCACGCCGAGGACGGTGACCGAGGGTGATGTCGCGATCTATAACGCGCTTTATGGATCGCGGTTTGCGGTGCAATCGTCGGATGAGTTTGCGCGGGCACTCGGCTATGCGCGGGCGCCGCTCGACAACCTGCTGGTCTTTCACATGGTGTTTGGCAAGACAGTGCCGGATGTCTCGCTCAATGCGGTTGCCAATCTTGGATATGCCGAATGTGCATTCAAAAAGCCGGTGTTTCCGGGTGATACCATCACCGCGCAATCGGAAGTGATCGGCCTCAAGGAGAATTCGAACCGGCGCACAGGGGTTGTCTATGTGCGCTCGACGGGATTCGATCAGAAGGGCGACAAGGTGCTCGAATACGCGCGCTGGGTGATGGTGCACAAGCGGGATCAGGATGCGCCGGCGCCCACGGAAGTGGTGCCGGATCTTGCGCGATCGGTGGATGCGGCGGACCTTGGGCCGGCGGTCGGGCCCTTAAGTCTTGCTGGTTATGATTTCGGGCTCGGCGGATCATCTCATCGGTTCGGCGACTATGCCGTCGGCGAGAAGATCGATCACGTCGATGGCGTGACCATCGAGGAAGCCGAGCACCAGATGGCGACGCGGCTCTATCAGAATACGGCAAAGGTGCATTTCAATGCGCTCGCGCAGAAAGAGAGCCGGTTCGGGCGGCGCCTGATCTATGGCGGTGTGATCATTTCGATTGCGCGGGCGCTGTCGTTCAACGGCCTCGAGAATGCTTTCCTTGTTGCCGGCATCAATGGCGGGCAGCACGTGGCGCCGACGTTCGCCGGTGATACGGTCTTTGCGTGGAGCGAGGTTCTCGATGCCAAGCCGCTGGCAGCCAATCCAAATTGTGGCGCGTTGAGGTTGCGAACCGTGGCGCTGAAGGACCGGACGGGTGCCGATTTCGCCTATAAGGGCGACGATGGCCGCTACGCGGAAGGTGTTGTGCTTGACCTGGATTATTGGGTGGTTCTGCCCGCTTGATTGATCAAGTTGGTGACAGACAAGGAAAAATTTACGGATTCGGGTTCATATTTCCGAATCATTAACAATGGCGGCCATACGAGTTGGCAAAGTTGGCTAATTGGTGGGCGTTAAGGTTAACCTCGCGTAAATAGTGTAGAAGCATTGGCGGGCGCGATGCGCATGTCGAACGGGTGGTAGCGGGTGTTTGCCCCTCGGCTGCAGAAGCATTGCATAGAAGAAAGAAGCTTCCGTGACGCAACGAATCGCGGTCATTGGTGCTGGCATGGCGGGAATGTCGTGCGCCAGAGTACTGCGCCGTGCCGGCTTCTATGTCGATGTCTTCGAACGCGATCGGGTCATTGCAGGGCGGATGGGAACGGCCCGGCTCGGCGTCGTGCCGTTCGACCACGGCAGCCAGTACGTGACGGCGCGTTCGGATCGATTTCGGAACTATCTCGACGAACTGACGAAATCGGGATACGCGGCCGTCTGGCAGCCCAAGATCGCCGGTGACGAAGGTGCACAAGGGCGTAGCTGGTACGTCGGCACGCCCGGTATGTCAGCAATGCTGCGACCACTCGCTGAGAGCGTCAGGGTGCACTTGAACAAGCGCGTCCACACGCTGCAGCGTTCCGAGAAATCCTGGCATGTCTGGTTCGATGACCAAACGACCGTCGGACCGTTCGCGGCCGTGGCGGTGACGGCGCCGGCGCCTGAGACGGCGCTGATCCTCGGGCGAGACGTCGGCGATTTCGCCGAACCGCTTAGCACCGTGCGGATGACGCCGTGCTGGGCCGTCATGATCCGGCTCGATGAGCCCGTGCTGCCGGAATACGACGCCTATTCAGACATGTCGCAAGTGATCCGGTGGATCGGGCGTAATAACGTCAAGCCAGGGCGTAGCGGGCGCGGTGAACACATCGTGGTGCATGCATCGCCGGATTGGAGCCGCGAAACCGAGGACGCCGAGCCGGAACTGGTGGCCGAGGAACTGTGGGACGAGGTTTGTCACGTGCTCAATCTGCCACCCGTCAGACCGAAGCAGATGGGTGCCTATCTGTGGAAGCACGGGCTGGTTGATCAGCCGCTCGGAGAGACATTCCTGTTTTCATCCGAACTCATGGTCGGAGCGGCAGGCGATTGGTGTCGCGGCCGGCTGGCCGAACATGCATTCGAGAGCGGCACGCTCTTAGGACGCTCGATCGTCGACGCGCTGACTTGATTTCGCTCACGGTGCTACTCCTCACTGCGTTCGGGCACCTGCGCGGGCGCGGCCTCTCGGCCGGGTCGCGTGCGCTCCCGGACGTGGGTTTCGCTCACAGTGCTATTCCTCGCTGCGCTCGGGCCCCTGCGCTGGGGCGGCCTCTCGGCCGGGTCGCGTGCGCTCCCGGACATGGGCTTCGCTCACGGTGCTATTCCTCGCTGCGCTCGGGCCCCTGCGCTGGGGCGGCCTCTCGGCCGGGTCGCGTGCGCTCCTGGACATGGGCTTCGCTCACGGTGCTACTCCTCACTGCGTTCGGGCACCTGCGCGGGCGCGGCCTCTCGGCCAGGTCGCGTGCGCTCCCGGACGTGGGCTTCGCTCACGGTGCTATTCCTTGCTGCGCTCGGGCACCTGCGCGGGCGCGGCCTCTCGGCCGGGTCGCGTGCGCTCCCGGACGTGGGCTTCGCTCACGGTGCCATGCTGCGTTGCAGTGGGATCGGATGACTCTTTGGCGGGTCGTATTCAAAAACGCTGATGTATTGGTGGTTTGACTGGGGCAACCGATCCATTGCGGCGGCGCAGCATTGTCGCTAGAAATGAGTTCTGGTCCCCTTTGCTCGCAATGGAGTTTTAAAACGATGGCGCATGCCGATGGCGGCAACGCGGTACGGCCGAGGCCGTTGTCACCGCATCTGCAAATCTATTCACCGCTGATCAATATGGTGATGTCGATCCTGCATCGCATGACCGGTGCAGCGCTCTATTTCGGCACCGTTTTGCTCGCTGTCTGGCTGGTGGCGGCGGCTAGCGGAGCCGAAGCGTTCGAGATTGTTAACGGCTATTTCGGCACATTGTTCGGTCGCCTCGTGCTGTTCGGCTACACCTGGGCGCTGCTGCATCACATGTTCGGCGGTATTCGGCACCTGATCTGGGATACCGGGGTCGGGTATGATCTCAAGACGGCGGATCTGATGTGCTGGTTGACGATTATCGGGTCGGTGGTTGTGACCGCGATGGTCTGGATCGTTGCGACCTCGGTGTAGGGGGACAGTGAGATGAAAATGCGAACCCCCTTGAAGAACGTACGACACCTCGGATCGGCGAAGGAAGGTGCGGATCATTTCTGGAAGCAGCGGCTGACCGCGGTCGCCAATCTGTTCCTCGGTATCTGGCTCGTGTGGCTGATCGCGACGCTCGCCGGGCAGGATCACGCGACGATCAAGCAGACAATGGCCAATCCGCTGGTTGCGGTCGGTATTCTCGCGTTGGTCCTGTCAGGCATGTTCCACATGCGGCTCGGCATGCAGGTGATCATCGAGGACTATGTCAGGGGCGATGGTGCCAAGATCGTGCTTTTGATGCTGAATACGTTTTTTGTCATCGCGGTCGGACTGGCGAGTGTGTTCGCGGTCCTCAAATTGAGCTTTGGGAGTTAATCGGCCATGGCGTCAACGCAGTCAAACGGTGCCGCCGTCAACGGGCGGGCCTATACGATCGTGGACCATACGTATGATGTCGTGGTTGTCGGTGCCGGCGGCGCCGGTTTGCGGGCAACGCTCGGTGCGGCGGTAGCCGGCCTCAAAACGGCCTGCGTGACCAAGGTGTTTCCGACACGGTCACATACGGTTGCAGCGCAAGGTGGCGTGGCGGCATCGCTCGGCAACATGGGCGCCGATGACTGGCGCTGGCATATGTACGACACGGTGAAAGGTGCCGACTGGCTGGGAGATCAGGACTCGATCGAGTACCTGTGCCGCAATGCGCCCGAGGCGGTCTACGAACTCGAGCACTACGGTGTGCCCTTCTCGCGTACCGAGGACGGGCGGATCTATCAGCGCCCGTTCGGCGGTATGACGACGGAGTTCGGTGAAGGGCCGCCGGCGCAGCGCACGTGTGCCGCTGCCGACCGCACCGGCCATGCCATGCTGCACACGCTTTATGGGCAGTCGCTCAGGCATTCGGCGGAGTTCTTTATCGAATACTTCGCGATCGACCTGATCATGGACGATGACGGGGCGTGCCGCGGTGTGGTTGCCCTGTCGCTCGACGATGGCACGATCCATCGTTTCCAGGCGCAAAAGACGATCCTGGCGACAGGCGGATACGGGCGGGCCTATTTCTCGTGTACGTCGGCGCATACGTGTACGGGGGACGGCAATGCGATGGTGTTGCGTGCCGGGCTGCCGCTGCAGGACATGGAGTTCGTGCAGTTCCATCCGACCGGGATCTACGGTGCCGGTGTGCTGATCACGGAAGGGTCGCGCGGGGAAGGCGGCTACCTGACCAACAGCGAAGGCGAGCGCTTCATGGAGCGCTATGCGCCGAGCACCAAGGATCTTGCGTCACGTGATGTGGTGTCGCGGTCGATGACGGTCGAGATCCGCGAAGGGCGTGGAGTTGGCAAGCAGAAGGACCATATCCACCTGCACCTCGATCATCTCGATCCCAACGTGCTGGCGGAACGGCTGCCGGGCATTACGGAGAGTGCGCGGATCTTCTCGGGCGTCGATGTCAGGCGTGAGCCGATCCCGGTGCTGCCGACGGTGCATTACAACATGGGCGGCGTCCCGACCAACTATCACGGCGAGGTGGTGACCAAAAAGGGCGATGATCCCGATCATATCGTGCCGGGCCTGATGGCGATCGGCGAGGCTGCGTGCGTGTCGGTGCACGGCGCCAACCGGCTTGGTTCGAACTCGTTGATTGATCTAGTGGTGTTCGGACGGGCGGCAGGGCTTCGGTGCGCGGAAACCGTCGAGGCGGGGGCGGCACAGCCCGATCTACCGAAGAGCGGTGATGACCTCGCCTTGTCGCGGCTCGACCGCATGCGGCATGCAGCCGGCGGCACGCCGACCGCCGAACTGCGGCTCGGGATGCAGCGGTTGATGCAGAATAACTGTGCGGTGTTTCGAGACGGGCCGGTGCTCAAGGAGGGCGTCCGGGAAATCGCCAAGATCTGGCAGGGCAGCGGCGATATCGCGATCAACGACCGCTCGCTGATCTGGAATACCGACCTTGTCGAGGCGCTCGAATACGACAATCTGATCTCGCAGGCAGCCGTGACGGTCTATGCGGCCGAGAACCGCAAGGAGAGCCGCGGTGCGCATGCCCGAGAGGACTTTTCCGAGCGCGATGATGAAGAGTGGATGAAGCATACGCTTACGTGGGCCGATGATGCCAAGCGATCGGTGACGATCGATTACCGGCCGGTGCACACGTACACGATGACGAATGCGATGTCGTACATCGAGCCCAAGGCTCGCGTCTATTGATCGATGTAGAGGCCGTCAGCCTTGGCCGAAGCCCGTAAGAACGTTGCAGCGGCGCCTGAGATCGCCGATACGCGGATCGCGCCGGATCCGTTCACGGTGGTGCTGCCGGCACTTGCTGCGCTGGCGGCCGTTGCTTCGATTGCTGCGGTCAACTGGATGGGTGAAGAGCGCACGCCGGAACGCGCGCGGGCAAAGCGCAAGGCGGGCATAGCAGTGCGGGACCTGGAAAGCTGCTGCCTCGGCCTGCAGGAAATCTTCAAACGGTTGCACAAGAGCCCGAAGCTGTTTGCGGGCGAGGGATCATCGTCGGCCAGTTCGCCGCTCAAATTCGGCGTGCACGGGCCGAGAGTCGATCCGCAGGAGGCGAAGCTCTTCAAGCAGGCGATCAACGATGTGGCATCGATGCTGGTGCTGGCGACCCAAAACGCGTTCGACGTGATGTCGGCCATCGAAGACGGCGAGATCGAACCGCCGGACGAAGTGTTCTTCGGGTTCGGCGAGGCGCAGGAGAAGCTCAACAAGCTGATTGCCGAGCGGCCGCCGCTCAAGGAGACAGTCGATGCCGGAACGCGCATCGCGCTCGACCTGACGCGGCTGGTCGGTGACCTCAAGACGTATCGAAACGAATAGGAATGAGAGGGGGCGGAGCGGTTTCGACCCGGATTGACCGCACGCCCGGCAAATTATCGGAAAGGCCAACGGATGGTGCAGCTCACGTTACCGCGGAACTCGAAGATCAGGCAGGGCAAAACCTGGAACGAGCCTGGAAAAGGGGGCAAGTGGAAGGAGTTCCGCATCTATCGCTGGTCGCCGGACGATGATGAGAATCCGCGGGTCGATACCTACTGGGTCGATCTCGAGGATTGTGGGCCGATGGTGCTCGATGCGCTGATCAAAATCAAAGGCGATATCGATTCGACATTGACGTTCCGGCGATCGTGTCGCGAGGGGATCTGTGGCTCGTGTTCGATGAATATCGACGGGACCAATACGCTCGCCTGCCTCAAGGCGATCGAAGACGTGAACGGGCCGGTCAGGATCTATCCGCTGCCGCATTCCGAGGTGGTCAAGGATCTGGTGCCGAACATGACGAATTTCTACGCACAGCACCAATCGATCCAGCCTTGGCTGCAGACGAAAAGCGCGACGCCGCCAACCGAGTGGCGCCAGAGCCGCGAGGACCGCGAAGGGCTCGACGGTCTTTATGAATGTATTCTATGTGCGTGCTGCTCGACGTCGTGTCCGAGCTATTGGTGGAATTCGGACCGGTATCTGGGGCCGGCAATCCTGTTGCAGGCTTATCGATGGGTCAACGATTCGCGCGATGAAGCGACGGGGGAACGACTTGATGACCTGGAGGATCCCTTCCGGCTTTATCGCTGCCACACGATCATGAACTGCGCGAAAGCCTGTCCGAAAGGGCTCAACCCCGCAAAGGCGATTGCGGAACTCAAAAAGTTGATGCTTGATCGCAGAGTTTGATTTCTGCAGGTTTAGGCGCAGCCAAAAAAGAAACCGGAAGTTGTCATGACAGCTTCCGGTTTTTCAGTCCGGACTGAATTGATTTGGCAGCCTGAGGGCCCGACCCGGCGGCGTCGAGGCGCGTGAAACTCGTCGTCACCGGGTGGGACCGGCCCTTGTCAAGCGGCCTTCTTGCGCGGGGAACGCTTGGCAGGAGCTTTTTTTGCTGCAGCCTTCTTCGTTGCGGCCTTGCGGGCCGGAGCCTTCTTGGTAGCGGCCTTGCGAGCCGGAGCCTTGCGGGCCGAGGTCTTCTTGGCGGCAGCGCGCTTGGCCGGCGCCTTGCGGGCGACCTTCTTAGCAGCAGCCTTCTTGGCCGGTGCCTTGCGAGCGACCTTCTTAGCAGCGACTTTCTTTGTGGCGACCTTCTTGGCTGCGACTTTGCGCTTGGTTGCGACTTTCTTTGCCGCTGCTTTCTTTGCAGGCGCCTTGCGGGTTGCTTTCTTGGCCGGAGCCTTAGCTTTGGTGGTTGCTTTTGCCATGTTTGTCTCTCTCTCGGTTTGTAATTGCCGTCCGATTGATTCGAACAAAAAAACCATGCGCAAAAACAATTCGTTTGTTGACATGTTTTTTCAATTCACTACGCGAAAACGGAGAAAAACAAAGCTAGGTGTGGCGCGAAGTCCTCAAAATTCGTTTGATCATTGCGATTTTGTTTTTGAATTGCGCCGGTGTGAAGAATTGAAACGTGTCGATTGATGAAATGAGAAACTCATTCAACCTGCAAATGACATTCGCAGAACTGCAAACATGATGGACGATACGAGCAGCTTCGTACCGATGCAATTTCAACGGTTGAATTACCAATGTTGCGTTTGGGGAATTGGCGAAGGCGTCTTTCGTTGGCAGTCGCTATTTCAATTGAATTACGATCGCAGCAGTAAATGCTCGGGCCAGTGCTCAGCGCTTCCGGGTGAGTCCCGGTAGAGTGAAGACGTGTGCGGCGGGGTCGCAGGTTTGTGCGTTGCCGTTGCCGGGAGGTGTGTTAGAGCTTGGCCAAGCTCACGGGGAATTCGGTAAATCGGAAGCCGGAATGGGAAAATCAGTTGTCGACGATTATCAGGAAAGGGTCCGGCAAGGGGGGCTTTGTTCCGATGCAGCGCAAATGACCGCGGCGGCCAAGTTCGATGATTTGGCGGCTGCGCTCGGATCGTGGCGACAACCTTCGGGGGGACTGTTCAAGTGGTTTGGGGGTCGCGGCAATGTTGCGCCGCGCGGGCTCTACCTGTTCGGTGGTGTGGGCCGCGGTAAAACAATGCTGATGGATCTGTTTTTCGATCTGACTACATTCGAACCGCGGCGCCGGGTGCATTTTCACGAGTTTATGGCGGAAATTCACGACGGCATCGCGGCGGCGCGGCGGATGTCGCAGGGCGATCCAATTCCGATTGTCGCGAGTGGTATTGCGAAACGGAGCCGTTTGCTCTGCTTTGACGAACTGCATGTGACGGACATTGCCGATGCAATGATACTTGGCCGGCTGTTCGAGGCGCTGTTTGCGGACGGTGTGGTGGTCGTGGCGACGTCGAATGTGGCGCCGGACGGACTTTATAAGAATGGCCTGAACCGGAATCTGTTTGTGCCCTTCATTCGGCTGATCGGCGAGCGAATGGAGGTTTTCGAACTGGTGGCGGAAGAGGACTACCGACTGGCGAAGCTGGCCGGGCGGCCGCTTTACTTTACGCCGGCTGATGATCGCGCGCGCGGGCAGATGGCGGAACTTTGGGTTTCGCTTGCCGGCGGGGCCGAAGGCGGGCCGGCGTCGGTCATGGTCAAGGGGCGGCGGGTCGAGGTACCGCGGGCAGCGAACGGCGTTGCCTGGTTCGATTTCGAGGATCTTTGCGCGAAGCCGCTCGGCAGTGGTGACTATCTGTCGATTGCGAGAAGCTATCACACGGTGATGATCGAGAACGTACCGATCCTGACGCCGGCCAAGCGCAACGAAGCGCGACGGTTCATCAACCTGATCGATACGCTCTACGATGCCAAGGTGGGGCTGGTGATCTCCGCCGAGGGCGAGGTTGGCGACATATATAAAGAGGGGGATGGCGCGTTCTTGTTCGAGAGGACGGCATCGCGGCTCATTGAAATGCGTAGCGAGGCGTACCTCGCGGCCCGGTCGCAGCGGGCGGACGTCGCGGGCAACGGGCAGGATACTGTCACAACTGTGAGCAGTGACACGTGATCATGGGAGTTGCGTGTCAGGAAAGGTCATCGTCGGTCAGCGGGCGGGCGGTTTCAGCGGTCATGAGGGGAATGCCGTCGCGGATCGGGTAGGCGAGGCGGGCAGCGCGGCTGATCAGCTCGGTGCGGTCAGACGAAATCTCCAGCGTCGTCTTAGTGATCGGGCAGACGAGGAATTCGAGCAGGCGTGGTGAGGGGCGCGGCTGCTCCGGTTCGGTGGCGGGCGGTGTGACGGGATCATTCACGGCTGCACTACTGGAGTTTGCCGCCGGAGGGATCGCGAGCTGCCAGTTCCATTTCGGCGAGTGTGGTGAGGATTTCGGCCCGCGACTTGAGGTCCCGGGCTTCGAGCAGGGCCTGCTTTTCTTCGGCGCCGAAGGGGCTGATGACGGACAGTGAATTGATGAGAAGCTCGGTCGGTGCCTTCGAAATGGCGTCCCAGTCGGCTTCCAGCCGGTTGAGGGTCAGATAGGTGCGCAGGCCTTCGAGGAGGTTTGCGCGGTCAACGTCTTCCTCGCCGTAGCCAGCGATCAGGTCGTCGGCGAAGTCGTTGTAGTCGACAGCGCAGATTCGGTAAGGCTCGGGCGTGTTCTGTTCGCCAATGATGCGAAAGCGGGCGATGCCGGTCAGTGAGATGAGAATGCGGCCGTCGTCGAGTTCCTGGTATGCGGTGATGCGGCCGGCGCAGCCGATCTGCTTCAGAGGGGTGGTGCGATCGGCCGGGCTGTCGGTCTCGTCGTCGGGGGCCGGCCGGAGCGGCTGGATGATGCCGATCACGCGGGTCGCGGAAATGGCATTGTCAATCATGGTCAGATAGCGCGGCTCGAAGACGTTGAGCGGCATGTTGGCGCGCGGCAGCAGGATGGCGCCGGTCAGCGGAAAGACCGGGATCAGGGCAGGCAGGTCCGCAGGGCGCGTATAACGAGGGTTGGTGTGCACAACCGCTGGTCCCTGTTTGATTGTGGCGCTTCGCTCGACGGAACATACATCTGCAGTTGCCAAATTACGAGAACATCAACGAGGACAGCTTGCGCCGGCCGTCAAGCGTGTGCTGGTCCTTGGGGCCCCAGGCTTCGAAGAACTGGACAAGCTGCTTACGGGCGGCCTCGTCGTTCCATTTGCGGTCCCGCCGGAAGAGTTCGATCAATTCGTCGACGGCACGCTGCTTGTCACCGTTGCCGGCGGCCGCCACGGCGAGTTCGAGGCGGGCTTCGTGATCGGCGGGATTGGTTGCCAAGCGTGTTTCCAGGGCTGACGTATCGACGGCGTCGGCGGCGCGGTCAGCCAGGTCCAAGGCCGCGAGTACCCGGGAGACATCGGCGTCGGACATCTTGTCGGGGGGGACCAGGGCGATGGTCTGGCGGGCCCGTTCAGCATCGCCACTCTTGAGATAGCAGTGTGCGAGGCCGGCAATTGCGGCGGGGTTTTGGGCGTCCGATTGCAGAACCGCAGCATATATTTCGGCGGCGCCCTGCAGGTCGCCGGCATCGAAGGCCTGCTGGGCGGTTTCGATCGCCTCGGCCGTATCGGCTTCAGCGGCAGCGCCCAAATGACGGTCGATCAGGGCGCGGATGGCGCTTTCGGGTTGCGCGCCGGCAAAGCCGTCAACCGGCTGGCCGTTCGCGAAGGCATAAACGGTCGGCAGAGACTGAATGCGCAACTGGCCGGAAATGGCCGGGTGCTGGTCCACGTTCAGTTTGGCGAGCTTGACCTTGCCGCCGTAGCTGCGCACGACCTGTTCGATAACCGGTGTCAGCTGTTTGCATGGCCCACACCAGTCAGCCCAGAAGTCGACCAGGACGAGGGCTGACTGTGACGCATCGAGGACGTCCTGGGCGAAAGTCGCCGTGCTGGTGTCGTAGACAACGTCGTTACCGGGGGCTGGTTGCCCTGCATTGCCAGATCCGATTTGCATGCGTCTTTTCTCCGAGGGCGTGATGAGGGCGTGTGCGGTTGTGTCGAATGGTGTCGTCGACGGTTGCCTGGCCGGGTAGGGTTGGGCTCTGTCGGTTTATCCTGGTAGCGCAACTTCTATCTCGGGCCAATCTTGCGACTTTTCAAGTTGGGACAGGATCGGCGAGGGAGAGAACGCGGGGTTCGTGGCCGGTAGCGTGCATGAATTTCAGGAGGTCGTCCCGGGCGATTGCGGTGGTCGCGGTGTTGATCAGGGGGTGGCAATTGATGGTGTCGAAGGTCATGAGCTGCTGATCTATAATGACACTGATGGCGCCGGCGGTGTCGTTAACCAGGCTCAAGGCGGTGACCGAGCCGGGCTGGACGCCGAGGGTCTCGGCGAGCAGGTCGGCCTTGCCGAAGCTCAATCGGGCGCAGCCGATCTGCTTGTGAAGCGTCTTCATATTGATTGCGGCGTGGCTTTCGGCGACGACCAGGAAGAGGCGGCCCTTGGCATCCTTGAGGAATAGGTTCTTGGTGTGGCCGCCAGGCAGGTCGTGCTCGAGCTTGTCGGACTCGGCAACCGTGAACACGGCTTCGTGCTCGACCGTGGTGGTCTCGATGCCGAGGCTGTCGAGGTATTCGAATAGGTCTTGTCGGCTGATCGGCATGTCTCTTTTCGGTACCTGCTGGAGCGGGGTTAAAGATGGTGCAACTGCTGTCTTGCAATCGATCAGCGTTTGGTACATAAGACGGGGCCTTGCTGCAAACGAAGAGGCTGCAGCTGTTGGACGCGGGCGTAGCTCAGGGGTAGAGCATCACGTTGCCAACGTGAGGGTCGTGAGTTCGAATCTCATCGCCCGCTCCAATTATTTTCGGTGCTGGCTCTTCGTCGGGCTCTTCGTCGAAAACGGGGGCAGGTCTATGATTTGCGGCTTCGTTTAGCGTTCTATTTGTCCTCTTCTTATCTCGCGGGATCTGCATTGTCAGCAGTTTGCGGTTCTTGAGGTCGTACATGTGGTCGTAGTGACGCGCGATCGTACTGTCCGATTTGTCCCAGTTGCGCCCCAGGCGCTTGCGCGAGATGCCTTCGCCCGACGCAGACCGACGCCTTCATGCCAGACGCAGCGTTGTATCTTGTCCTTCTTGCGCAAGTCTGAGCCGCTGCAATGCGGGCAACTTGACTCATAATGGTGATGAACGACGGGATCGAAACCGCTCGTTTTGGAAATTGTGAAACCCGGTAGGTTCAGCGTAACGTCAAAGTCAGGCATCCCCGGCAGTCCTATGATCTATCAGTCGGGCAAGACTGCAAATCATAGACTACAATTCGAGGGTGCCCCTTTTCTGACGGAGAGCCGAGCCATTTCTCATTGTTGGGCACATCTCTTGTGAAATTCTCCAGAGTCCGTTCGTCGTATATGTGAACGTGCCGACAACGATTTCAGCCGCACTCAATGGTTGCCCTAGATCATTTCCGACTTACGTGGAAATGGATCTATCTGTCCTTTATCTCACGGCTATTCGGCCTAACGGCCGGCCTCCGAGGGGCGCCGCAATGCGGCGGGTCGCCTGCGCTCCCTCGTTGCGGCTAACGCTCTAGTGTTCCAAACCAAACGGTTAGTACCCACTCGCCACACACTGCTCCGTCATTCCCGCGCAGGCGGGGACCCAAGCAAATCTCAGCAAACTCTGTGCCGCTGGTGACATGCTTGGGTTCCCGCCTGCGCGGGGATGACGTGGAGTTTGGATACGGGACGGGAATCAACTGTCAGGTCCAGATCACTAGGTTGCGGACCTGTCGTGCGCTCGAATTTCATACTTTTATCGCCTGACGTGCAATCAATCGCCAGCGATCAGATTTTTGCCAAACCTCTACAACTTCAAGCTCAAATGTTCGCAAGGAGCCTTGGTAAACAATATCCGCGGAAAAGTGATGCCGTTCGATCGCAACGTTTCCAGATAGTGTCAAATGTCGGTTAGTAATATCTATTCGTTTGAAAACCTCTGCTCCCGAGCGGACCACTTCGGCAAACTCTTTGCGCGATTGCACAATGCCGTTGGAGTGCCCGAATGTTAGCTCTGTTGCGGAGTCGGACAGTATCCACTCTGGCCGCCGCTCCACCATGGCGCGCCGAAAATGCTCAATGGCTTGCTCAACTTCCTTGCGAGCCTGCAATCTATCCAATTGAGCGTGCGGAACGGGACCGGCGTTGTCGCGATGGATCGTGGTTGCTGCAACCGTTGCGCCAGCACCAACGAACAACCCTAGGGTCGTGAATAAAATTGCCTTTCGCATGTGCAATACCGCCCTGGGAACCGCTATCCAAAAATGGTATTGGTAAATGGTTTATCACTGCTTAATTCAGTAAGCACTCGGCTTTGCAAAAGCTAACTCAGACGAAATGCTCATTATGGGTTGGAAGGTTTATCCAGGGGCTAAGTATGACAGAGCGGGCGGAATCGAGCGATGGTGAAGTGCGGGTCTTGGTCGGTCTGAACACGTCATCCGCTGCTGCGGCTTCCAAATTCATCGGAGAATGCTGAGCATCCCGCATCTGCAACACGAGCCGATCAGGCGGCCCGCACAGCCGTGATCGGATTAATTGGACGACATCCGTTATACTGAACCGCCAACTGCGCATGCTGGAGGATTTTCTCAAGGCGATGGCCCTGGGCGCTGACGGCATCGCGTTGTCGAACTCGGCGATCCAGGCTGTCGGTTGTGTGGTGGCCCGGATGTGCAACACCAACAACTGCCCGGCCGGTATCGCGACGCAGAAACCTGAGTTGCGGCGCCGGCTCGACGTTGAAGCAGGCGCTAAGCGGCTGGCGACGTTCCTCGATGCATCCGTGCACCTGATGCAGGTAATGGCGCGGGCCTGCGGCCACGATCACCTGTCGAAATTCGACAAAGAGGATCTGACCACCTGGCAGCGCGACATGGTCGAGCTATCGGGGATCAGGTTTGGTGGTGTCGGGAGCACTTGACACCAGCCGCCTGAAGTAGTTGCCGGTATGCTCTAACGAAAGCAATGGCCGACATGTATCGCGTATTCGATGAAGTCCGACCCCAAGTACACACGTTGGATTTCAGCTCGTCCGGACAAGGGGCGTGTCGTGTCACCCAATTGCTTGCAGATGATCTGCAGTTGTTGAATGCTGTCGAATTAATTGAGTACGATCACCGCGGATTTCAGGCGCTGGTGTGTGAACATTGTGGCTTTGCCGGGTGTCAGCCAGGGGCCTGGGCTTGCCTGCGTGTTGCCGGAGATCGCATCTTGTTCGTCCCGGCCGTCGAAATTTTGCGAGAGGACAGCGAGTTTGCGCACGAGTTCGAGCCGCCCGGCTATATGGCTCGGCACGGAATTCCAGCACTAACGCGTGAACAATTCGCTTGTCTTGCCACCGTGAAAAACGAACTTCCGTTATTGCAGGAAATGAAAGACCTCTCAGCACGCGAGGCAGTCGCTATGCATCAAGTGACAGCTCCGGGCAGGATACTTGGTCCGGTTCGAGAGAAGGCGCAACTTGATGCGGATCGCATCATGGCGGTCACCGAAGGTGACCTCGAGAATGACATCCGGCACCTTCAAAGCATTTTGGACCGGGCCGAAGCTGGCGAACCCGTAAAAGTATTCGAAGCACCTGATTGCATCGTTGAATTCCATCTAAATCTGCCAAACAATCCTTCCTGGCGTTGCTTGGCATTCAAAGGTGGCGAGTCGGGGATCTACGTCGGTCGGGAAGCTGGCTCCGCATAGAATCTCCTGCAAGCTCGCCAAATCCTCACGCCCGCCTCAACCCCCGGCCGCCATCCGCGTCTCGACCAGTTGCGCCCAGTAACTGACGCCTGCCGGAATGACCTCGTCGTTGAAATTGTAGGCAGGATGATGCAGGCCGGCGCTGTCGCCGTTGCCGATCCAGATCAGCGCACCTGGCCGCTCGTTGAGCATGTAGGAGAAGTCCTCCGCCCCCATGGTCGGCGCAACGTCGGTGTCGACACCCATCTCACCAGTCACTTGGCGCGCCACCTCGGCGGCGAATGCCGTCTCCTGTTCGCTGTTGATCGTGACCGGATAATCGCGCAGATACCTGACCTCCGCATCGGCACCAAGCGCGCGAGCCGTATTTTCGACTACCTCGATGACGCGCTGTTCGACGATGTCCTGCACGTCCGTCGAGAACGTTCGCGCGGTACCCAGCATGCGCACTTCGTCGGGGATCACGTTGCCGGCATTGCCGCCCTGGATCCGGCCGATCGTGACGACGGCGCTTTCCAGCGGATCGACGCTGCGCGAGACGATCGACTGCAGCGCGATCACGATATGCGAGGCGGCAACGATCGGGTCGAGGCCGTCATGCGGGCGGGCCGCGTGTGCGCCCTTGCCCTTGACCGTTATCGAAATCCGGTCGGCACCGGCCATCATCGGCCCCGATCGGATCGAGAACTTTCCGACGGGATCGCCCGGCCGGTTATGCATGCCGTAGACCTCCTGCACACCGAAGCGGTCGAGCATGCCCTCGTTGACCATCTCGCGGCCGCCGCCCTTGCCTTCTTCAGCCGGCTGGAAGATCAGCACGGCGGTGCCGTCGAAGTTGCGCGTTTCGGCAAGATAGCGGGCGGCGCCGAGTAGCATGGCCGTGTGTCCGTCATGCCCGCAGGCATGCATCACGCCTTGCTTGGTCGAGGCGTAGGGCAAGCCGGTCGCCTCGATGATCGGCAGCGCATCCATGTCACAGCGAAGCCCGACGACCTTGCCGGAAGCCTGCGTTCGGCCCTTGATCACGGCAACGACGCCGGTCTGGCCGATCCCCGTTGCAACCTCGTCACAGCCGAACCCGGCAAGTTTGTCTGCGACCACCTTGGCGGTGCGATGCTCCTCGAAGCCAAGCTCCGGATTGGCATGAATATCGCGCCGCCACTCGGCGATTTCGTCTTTCATGGCGGCAATGGAATTGATGATCGGCATGTTGGTTCCCTGGGTTGGTGCGACCGGAGCCCGCCAAGAAAACGTCGCACTGGCCGGGCCGTCAAGCACTGAGCGTTCGCATTCTTGCAAAGTGCTCTAAAGTAGTGCGCACATCGACCGCGAGAACCTGAACATGACCGAGCCTCAGATCGCCTGGCAGCCAACGCACGAAACAATCGAAACAGCCAACCTGACGCGGTTCATTGCCGCTTGCGGCCGGCGGGACCACGATGACCTCCTCGCCTGGTCTGTAACCGAACCCGACGCCTTCTACGACAAGCTGTTCGAGTTCATCGACTACCGATTTTTCACGCCCTATGCGCAGGTGAGAGACGTCTCGCGCGGTATCGAGCACAGCCGCTGGTGCGTTGGCGGCCGGACCAACGTCGTGCTCAACGCCCTCGATAAGTGGCGCGGGACACCAACTGAAGCGAAGACGGCGCTCATCTGGCATGGTGAAAACGGCGAACGCCTATCCCTGACCTACGCCGAACTCGACGAGCAGGTCGGCCGTCTGGCGGCGGGCCTGCGCCGGCTCGACATCGGCCCGGGCGATGTTGTCGCGATCTATCTGCCCAATATCCCGGAGGCCGCCGTCGCGCTGCTCGCGATACCCAAGATCGGTGCCGTCGCGCTGCCGCTGTTCTCAGGCTTCGGCGCCGATGCGGTCGCTGCCCGCCTCAACGATGCCGGCGCCAAGGCCGTGATCACGGTCGATGGCTCTTACCGCCGCGGCCGTGTCGTTGCCGCCAAGCCGGTCGTCGACGAGGCACGCGCCAACGTCGCGAGCCTGGCCCACGTCATCGTCTGCCGTCGCGCCGATGTCGACATGGCCTGGAACGAGGAAACCGATCACCATTGGGACACGGTCACGGCAGATACCGAAGGCGACCGCTCGACATATTCAGCCGACGCCGATCAGCCCTACCTGCTGGTCTACACCTCCGGCACGACGGGCAAGCCCAAGGGCGTCGTCCACACGCATTGCGGGTTTCCGGTGAAGACCGTGCTCGACCTCGGCATTTGCATGGATTTCAAGCCGACCGACCGAATCCTATGGATGTCGGACATGGGCTGGCTGGTCGGCCCCATCCTGGTCTACGGCACGACCTTGATGGGCGGCACGTTTGTGCTGGCCGAGGGCACGCCCGACTACCCTGAGGCCGACCGCATCTGGCGGATCGTCGAAGAGGCGGGCATCAGCTACCTCGGCATCGCGCCGACCATGGCCCGCAGCTTCCAGGCCGATCCGGCCTTCGACGCCGGCCGCTACGACCTTTCCTCGCTGCGCATATTCGTCTCGACCGGCGAGGCCTGGACGCCGGAAGCCTGGTGCTGGCTGTTCGAGACCATCGGTAAGACGCGCGTCCCGATCATCAACTTCAGCGGCGGCACCGAGATGGGCGGGATCGTGACGTCGGTCGTCACAGGGCCGATCAAACCCTGCTCGTTCACCCGACCAGTGCCCGGCACCGATGCCGCAATCTTCGATGAAGCCGGAAACGAAGCTCCGGCAGATGCAGTCGGCGAACTGGTCATGCGCTCGGCCCCGATCGGATTGACGCAGGGCCTCTGGCACGACGACGAACGCTATATCGAAAGCTACTGGTCGACCTGGCCTGGCATCTGGCATCACGGCGATTTCGCGACACGCGACAGCGACGGCTACTACTATCTCCTCGGCCGCTCCGACGACACGCTGAAGATCGCCGGCAAGCGCACCGGCCCCTCCGAGATCGAGGCCCTGTTGCTCGCCACCGGCCACGTCCGCGAAGTCGCCGCCATCGGCGTCCCCGACCCGATCAAGGGCACCGCCATCGTCTGCGTCTGCGTGCCCCGCGATCCAGGGGCACCGGGTGGGATCATCGACGACCTCGCCGCCGCGGTCACCACAGGCCTCGGCACGCCGTTCCGGCCGAAAGAGGTCCTCCTGGTCGACGATCTGCCCAAGACGCGCAACATGAAGATCATGCGCCGCGTGGTGCGGGCGGCGTATCTCGGGCAGGACGCAGGGGATTTGAGCGCGCTGGTTAATCCCGAGGCGGTTGCGGGGTTGGTGCGGGGGTGAGTTGAACCGGGCAACCAGTCGCGCTCATGCGCTCAAGGCAAGGCGTGAAGCTTCCCGCTCAACGACCCCCTCATCCGTGCCGTGGGCGAATGCGGCGACGATGGGACGGCCGGACAGGTCCGGGAATGCGTAGAGGGCCGAGACGCTGTCGTGACCGACACCGGAATGTCCGATCGCCCGGCCGACGCCGCTCATCGCCCCGATCATGAGTCCCAGGCCATATCCGGTTTGTGTCCATGGGCGGCCCGGAATGGCTCCTCCCAAGTCATGAACGTTCTGCATGGCCGTGAGAGATGCTTCGGAGACAAGCCGCCCGCTCAACACCGCATCCAGAAAGCCAATAGCGTCAGCCGGCGTACCAACGACGAGACCATGAAATACCCAGCCTGGGTCATAGTTGGTCGTGTTTCCCCATAGCGTCTTACTCATGTCAGACGGCGTCTGTGCAATGTGCGGACTCGATAGACCTGATGGTCGGAAAATCAGCGTATGAAGAGCCGACTCGAGGTCCGACCCAGTCGCTTTCTCGATCAGCAGGCGCAGGAACAGATAGCCGATGTTCGAGTAAGACCACCCGGCGCCGGGTGAAAACAGCAGTTGCCTCGCTTTGCGTCGCGTCAGCAGTTCATCGATCGACCAAACAGCATGACCATTTGCGACAGCGCTCTGATATGCAGGCCCGCCATAGTTCGTCAGGCCCGACGTGTGTTTCAAAAGCTGGCGAACGGTGAACGGCCAATCTTCATAACGTTGATCAAGATCGAGCGTGCGGGCTTCGGCGAGCTTGAGCACAGCTGTGGCCAGGGCGGTCTTCGTGATGCTCCACCAGGGGACGAGCGAGGTGCAGTCTCCCTCTATCCGTCCCGAGTGGCGCAACACTGCAGAGGTCAATTGTCGATGGGTCATGCGAAATTCTGATCGACAGGTAAGAGCCAATCAAGGGTGTCTCTCGCGGACCCCTACACATTTGCGACCCACCCCAAAAGAAACAGAAGGGTCCGGGAAGCTGCGCTTCCCGGCGGGGTGCGGAGCCGGCCCCGCTCGCGCCGTCAGGCGCGATCCCTCAAACCGCCGCCGCCGCTGCCGCCTTCGCCCGTTCCCGCTTCTTGCGCTCATTCGGATCGAGCCAGCGCTTGCGCAAGCGGATCGACTTCGGCGTCACTTCAACGAGCTCGTCGGCCTCGATATAGGACAGCGCCCGCTCGAGCGGCATCTTCATCGGCGGTGTGAGCAGGATGTTGTCGTCCTTGCCGGCAGCCCTGATGTTGGTCAGTTTCTTGGCCTTGAGAACGTTGACCTCGAGGTCGTTCTCGCGTGAATGCTGGCCGACGATCATGCCCTGGTAGACCTTGGTCTGCGGCGCGATCATCAGGGGGCCGCGGTCTTCCAGGTTAAACAACGCGTAGGCGACTGCATCGCCGTCGAGGTTGGAGATCAGGACGCCGTTGCGCCGGCCCTGGATCTCGCCCTTGTAGGGCGCATAGGCATGGAACAGCCGGTTCATGATGGCCGTGCCGCGGGTGTCGGTCAGAAGCTCGCCCTGATAGCCGATCAGACCGCGTGTCGGCACGTAGAGCACGAGGCGCTGGCGCCCGCCGCCCGAGGGGCGCATCTCGATCAGATCGCCCTTGCGCTCGGAAAGCTTCTGCACGACGACACCCGAATGCTCCTCGTCGACGTCGATGATCACTTCCTCGATCGGCTCGAGTCGCTCACCGGTCGCTTCGTCGCGCTGCATGACGACTTCGGGTCGCGAAACCGTCAGCTCGAAACCTTCCCGGCGCATGGTCTCGATCAGGATGCCGAGCTGCAATTCGCCGCGGCCGGCAACCTCGAAGGAATCCTTGTCCTCCAGTTCGGTGATGCGGATCGCGATGTTGCGCTCGGCTTCCTTGAGCAGGCGTTCGCGAATCACCCGGCTCTGCACCTTGCTGCCCTCGCGGCCGGCAAGCGGCCCGTCGTTCACCCGGAAGGTCATTGAGAGCGTCGGCGGGTCGACCGGCTGGGCGGCAAGCGGTTCGCTGACGGCCGGATCGCAAAGCGTGTCGGCGACGGTCGCTTCCGTCAGGCCGGCGATCGCGACGATGTCGCCGGCTTCGCCGACATCGATCGGCTGGCGTTCGAGGCCCCGGAAGGCGAGCACCTTGCTCGCGCGTCCGGTCTCGATGATCGTGCCGTCGTGGCGGATTGCCTTGATCGTCTGGTTGGGTTTGAGGGTGCCGGATTCGATCCGCCCGGTCAGGATGCGGCCGAGATAAGGGTCGGCTTCGAGCGTCGTCGCCAGCATGCGGAACGGGCCGCCGGCGATCGCAGGCGCCGGCACGTGCTCGATGACGAGGTCAAGCAGTGGCGCCAGGCTTTCCTGTGGGCCTTCCGGTTCGAGGGCCATCCAGCCGTTGCGCCCCGACCCGTAGAGAACCGGGAAATCGAGCTGCTCGTCGTCGGCATCGAGATTGGCGAACAGGTCGAAGACCTCGTTCAGAACGTCCTGATGACGCTCGTCCGGTCGGTCGATCTTGTTGATCGCAACGATCGGCCGAAGCCCCCGCCTGAGCGCCTTCGAGACCACGAACTTTGTCTGCGGCAACGGGCCTTCGGAAGCATCGACCAACACGATGGCGCCGTCGACCATCGACAGGATACGCTCGACCTCGCCGCCGAAATCGGCGTGACCTGGCGTGTCGACGATATTGATGCGGCAGTTCCGCCACTCCAGCGAGGTGCATTTCGCGAGGATTGTAATCCCGCGCTCGCGCTCGAGGTCGTTGGAATCCATGGCGCGCTCGGCAACCTGCTGGTTGTCGCGGAACACGCCCGATTGCTTGAGCAACTCATCGATCAGCGTCGTTTTGCCATGGTCGACGTGCGCGATGATCGCGATGTTTCGAAGGTTCATGGTGTCCTGATGGATAGCCAATCGCAGCAGGTTTGATTGTGCGCTGCAAAATCGGTCGATCGCCTACCACATTGCCGGTAGCAGCACCAGGGGTGATCGCCGCCCGCCGATCAGCCGGCATTTAACTTTTCGTTATCCGATTCGAGCGGAATGCCGGCCACTCGCAGCGCTCGCCGGAAATTCGAGCATGCATCTTGCACGGCCGACGGCAGATCTTCGATGCCAGGTGAGGTTTGCATCATGTTCGAGCGAAATCGTGTCGATAATTGCAGCGACCGAGCGGCCGCGACCGTGCAGCTGGAACTGGTCGACGGCCGGCGTTTGAACGGCCGGATCTTGTTCCAGCGGACGAAATCACTGAGCGACGTCTTGAACGGCTCCGCGCAATTCATCGAATTCGCACCGTTCGACGGTGACACCGCATTTCTTGCAAAGTCCGCCATCTGCGCCCTGCGGCCGGTCGTTGCCAGCGCCGGTAAGCCAAAACTGGTCATGAAGGACACTTTCGACCCACACGAGGTCATGGGCGTCTCGCAAGGTGTTGACAGCCGGACGTTGCGCGCTGCCTACCACGAGCTTTGCAAGCGCTATCATCCCGACCGCTATGCAGGCGCCGAACTGCCGCCGGAGGTAGCAACCTATCTCGAAGGCATGGCCCGGCGCATCAATGCTGCTTTCGAGATCCTGTCGGAGGAATGCGCGCGCGCAGAGCAACGGGTCGAACGGCCCAAGGCACCCGAGTATCGACGCAGGCCGGCGGCCTGACCTCAATCCATTTCATACCTAATCATTGCGGGCACCATCAGCTGGTGACGGCCAGGGTGATTGCCAACCGCCGCCACCAATCCTAGCGTTTCAGCATGACGCATGCTCGAAAGCTAACCGCTGGAAGGTGGCCATGTTTATCCGAACAGTTGCCGAGGATTCCTCGCTCGATGCATTCCGAGAGGAAATCCGGTCGTTTTGTGCAAGCGAATTACCCGCCGAAGTGCGCCGCAAGCAGCAGTCCGGCCAACATCTCGAACGCGATGAGTACGACGACTGGCTGAAGCGGCTCGGCGCCAAGGGCTGGCTCACCGGCAAGTGGCCGAAGGAGCATGGCGGTCTCGGCTGGAGCCCGGAGCAGCACCTGATCTTTCTCGAAGAACTTGGTCGGGCAGGCGCGCCGCCGCTGACCCCGTTCGGCGCCGTTATGGCAGGCCCCGTGATCTACACGTTCGGAACTGAAGAGCAAAAAGCTCAGCATTTGCCGGCCATCATCAAGAACGATGTCTGGTGGTGTCAGGGCTATTCGGAACCGGGCGCCGGCTCGGATCTCGCCAACCTCAAGACCAGCGCGGTGCGCGACGGCGACGAATATGTCATCAACGGCCAGAAGATCTGGACGTCGCTTGCACACTGGGCCGACTGGATGTTCTGCCTGGTCAGGACCAGTACCGAGGGCAAGAAGCAGCAGGGCATCTCCTTCATCCTGATCGATATGAAGACGCCGGGCATCACGGTCCGCCCGATCATCGCCATCACACTCGGGCATCATTTGAACGAGGTGTTCTTCGACGACGTCCGCGTGCCGGCCGAAAACCTGATCGGCGAGGAAGGCAAGGGCTGGACCTATGCCAAATTCCTGCTGGCCAACGAGCGGGTCGGCAATGTCGATATCGCCAAGCTCGAGCATTACCTCGACGAGTACCGCAAACTGCTGACCGTCACGAAGGACGGCGGCCGGCCGCTCAGTGATGATCCAGCCTTCAAGCGCCGCCTAGCCGAACTCGAAGTCAACATGGCGACCGTCAAGGCGCTGATGGCTGATCAGCTGGCGGCAACCCGCGAAGAAGGCGGCGCGCCGACGCTGATGGGGGCCGCCGCACTCAAACTGCGCGGCACCGCGCTGCAGCAGTCGATCATGCAGGCAAACGTCGACGTGCTCGCCCGCTACGGCCTGGTCTACCAGACGGATGCCCTGCATGCCGGCTGGAACGGCGAAGCGATCGGCCCTGAATCATCTGCCGGCTTGATCTACGAGCACCTCTACCGCCGGGCGGCGACGATCTACGGCGGCTCGAGTGAAATTCAGAAGAACATCATCGCCAAGGGCGCGCTCGGGCTCTGACGAGCAAGGCTGCCCACTCATTTCCGAGGTTTGCAACATGCCCGGGTTTTCCAGCGAAGAGCGTCAACTGCTCGATGAGAGCTTGAACGATTATCTTCGCGACAACTACGACTTCGAGACCTTCAAGAAACTCATGCGCACCGAGGACGGCGACGGCTTCAGCGGCGAACACTGGGCGCGCTATGCCGAGTTCGGCTGGCTCGGCACGGCGATCCCCGAAGATGCCGGCGGTATCGGCGGCGGCATGACCGAGCTTGCCATCGTTTGCGCGGCCGCCGGCCGCCATCTGCTGCTCGAGCCGCTTTTGCAGACTGTCGTGCTTGGTGCCTCGGCCATCGAACTTGCTGGCACCCCGGACCAGCGCCGGCGGCTCGGCGAGATCGCCGAGGGTAAACGCCTGCTCGCCTTCTGCCACAGCGAACCTGATGCGGGATATGCCCGCGACTACGTGACGACGGTTGCCCGGCCGGCCGGCGACGGCTTCATCATCAACGGCGCCAAGAGCTTCACGCTGCACGCGCATGCAGCCGACACGCTGATCGTATCCGCAAGGCTCGATGACAGCGCAGGATCTGTCGGGCTCTATCAGGTACCGCGTAATGCCGGCGGCGTTACACTCAACGTCGCTCCCGCCCTCGACGGCCGTCTTGGCGCGACGGTCACGATGACCGATGTCGAGATCCCGGCCGATGCCCGGATCGGCGCCGATGCTACCTGCAAGCTGGATGTCATTTCGCAAGTCATCGATCGCGGTGTGCTGGCGACGAGTGCTGAGGCGGTTGGCGCCATGGCAGCCGTGACCGACATTACGGTCGAATATCTCAAGACGCGTGAGCAATTCGGCCAGCCGCTTGCGAGCTTCCAGGTCCTCCAGCACCGCGCGGTAGACATGAGCGTTGCAACGGAGGAGGCCCGGGCGAGCGTACACGCAGCCCTCCAGGCCCTCGACGACGGACGCCCCGGCGCCCGCGATGCGATCTGGCACGCGAAGGTGCAGACCGCGAGATCGGCCCATTTCGTCGGCGCGCAGGGCGTTCAGCTGCATGGCGGCATGGGCATGACGGATGAACTGAACGTTGGCCACTATTACAAGCGCCTGAGCCAGCTCGAAGCGATGTTCGGCGATGCCGAGTGGTATCTGGCAGAGCTTGCTGCATCAACGCACTGACGTTGCCATCCGGCTCTCCCTGAAAGGCATCGCTCAATCTCCGCTGACGAGAACCAAGCTAAATCTCTTGCCGCAACGCCGCCAGCGCCTCCGGCGTATCGATATCCCGAAAAATCGCGCGACCGCCCGCGTCCACTTCGGTGATCCATTCGGCGTTTTCGCCAATCAGGTGCTTGGCGCCGGTGTCGCCTTTGACGGCCTTCAGGTCGGAGAAAAAGCGGGCGGCCCAGAGGATGGGATTGCCGCGTTTACCGTCGTGGACGGGGACGCAGATTGCGCGTCCCTCAGTCGGATCGAAAGCTGCGATCAGGCGGTCGATAAGATCGGCGGTGACGAGCGGCATGTCGCCGAGCAGGACGATGACGCCGTCGATATCGGGTGTCAGCGTGGCTATGCCGGTGATCAGCGAGGTCGAGAGGCCGTCGGCGAAATCGGGGTTGTGGGTGAACGTGACGTCGAGGCCTGCGAGGGCGGCTTCGATGGCGGCTGCGTTGTTGCCGGTGACGACGGTTGTGGTTTGGGCCTTGGAGGCGAGGGCTGCTTTGGCGACGTGGCGGATCATCGGTTTGCCGGCGAGGTTGGCGGTAAGCTTGTTGGTCGAGCCCATGCGGGTCGAGCGGCCGGCGGCGAGGATCAGGGCGGCGATGCGTGGCGGCTGTTTGGTTTCGGGTGCAGGGGTGATCTCGCGCGGTTGCGGGCGCGATGTGATTTCCTGGAGCAGGCCGCCTGGGGCCATGGCGGCAAAGTCGGCGTGGCTTGTTTCGAGGCCGGCCATGGTGCGCTCGAGCACCCAGTCGAGGCCGTTGAGTTTGGGGGAGCTCGCGCAACTCGGTACGCCGATGATCGTGCGGGCTCCGTGGTTGGCCAGCAGGAGCAGGTTGCCGGGGTCGACGGGCATGCCGAAGTGGCGGAGCTCGCCGCCGGCCTGTTGGATGGCGGCGGGCACGATGTCGTCGCGGTCGACGATGGCCGAGGCGCCGAAGACGAGGATCGGGTCGAGATCGGCAGCGATCATGCGGGTGATGGCGTCGGCGATGGTTGCCGTCGTTTGCTCGACGGTTTCGGTGGCGGCCAGCGTGCTGCCGAGATCCGTAATGCGGCGGCGGTTGACCTCGAGGCGCTTGGTGATGAGCGACGGTTTGGTGGCCGGCGTGTGTGCCAGGATGAGGCCGGCTCGGCGGCGCTGGAACGGTGCGACGTCGATCAGCGGCTTGCCGCAGTCGAGCTGCGCCAGGGCCTGATCGATGACGGTGCCGGGCAGGGCGTAGGGGATGATCTTGATGGTCGCGAGCATGCGGCCGGCAGCGACGCGGCTCATCTGGGCGAGGGTCGCGACGGTCAGGCCTTCGTGGATGGTGTTGAGTTCGATCAGATGGTTGCGGTCGAACATCAAGAGGCCGGCTGCGCGGGCGTAGAGATTGACGCGGCCGGTGAAGGCTGTGGCCATGTCGATGTTTGGTCCGGCGACTGCCTCGGCGATGCGGCCGGCGGCGGCGTTTTCCGTGATGTCGCCGGCGTTGAGCCTGGCTGCGACTATTTCCTCGATGCCGGCTTCACGCAGGCGGTCGATGTCTGGTTCCGTGAGAGTTGTGCCCTTCTTGATGGCGCCGCCCGGCAAGCGGACGGTGTGGGCGAGAATGGCGCCCACGGCTGATTTGGTCGGGATCGAACCGAACTTCATGTGCTGCCTGCCAGTTTGCCGCGCAACGCGGCAGTCACCTCGGCGATGATCGAGACAGCGATTTCGTCGGCACCAACGGCACCGATGTCGAGGCCGATCGGGGCCTGGATGCGGGCCAGTTGTGTTTCGCTGAGGCCGGCCGCGGTGAGGCGTTCGAGGCGAGCGGCATGCGTGCGGCGGCTGCCGAGGGCGCCGATGTAGAAGGGATCTTGGCCAAGCGCGATGGTGAGGGCCGGATCGTCGATTTTCGGGTCGTGGGTCAGTGCAATGAAGGCCGTGCGGGCGTCGACGGCGATCTCGGCCAGGGCCTCGTCGGGCCAGCGGGCATCGAGCGTGACGCCGGTGAAGCGTTCTTCACTTGCAAAAGCGGTGCGCGGGTCGATGACGATGATCTCGTAGCCGACTTGACGCGCCATCGGGATCAGCGCCTGGGCAATGTGAACGGCGCCGATGATCACCATGCGCAGAGCCGGATTGAATATGCGGATAAAGACCTCCGCGCCGTCGATGGTCAGCGTCGCGCTGCGGTCGGTGCGGAAGCCTTGGGCAAGTGCCTGGCCGAGCTGGTCGGAGGGGTCCGGGCCCGGTGGCTGCAGCAGTTTCTGTTCGCCGCCTGCAAGCCAGGTGGCGAGCGCCAGTGGCTGGCGATCGGCGATCGCCTGATTGAGGCGCTCGATGTCAGTGCGGTGCATGGGCGTTGCTCAATTCGTGACCGGTTCGACGTAGACCTTGATGCGGCCGCCGCAGGCAAGGCCGACTTGCCAGGCGGTTTCGTCGGCAACGCCGAACTCCATAACCGTCGGCTTGCCGCTTTCGATGACGTCGGCGGCTTCGAGGATGACGGCACCTTCGACGCAGCCGCCGGAGACCGAGCCTTCGAAGTTGCCGTCAGCGTCGATCAAGAGCTGGCTGCCGACCGGCTGGGGGGCCGAGCCCCAGGTCTCGATGACGGTCGCGAGGGCGATCCTGCGGCCTTGGTCGAGCCAGGTGAGGGATTGGTCGAGGATGGTCATTTCTGTGCCTTCCAGTTCGCTGCGCGAAGCGGGCTGCTGCCGCACCCGCTCGGGGAGACCCCGAACCCCCCTTTCTTCTTTGTAAAGAGAAACGGGTGGTCTGGCGGGTGTCCCGCCAGCAGGGGTGCGGGGACTGGTTCCCGTCTGTTAAGCGGAACTATACCACGATCATCGGCGGCGCGCCGATACGCCCGTGATCGCGCTCGAAGGCAGATGCGCCGCGGATTGCCATCGCCTCGCCGCCGCCCGGCGCGATCACCTGCAGGCCGGTCGGCAGGCCGTTACCGGTGAGGCCCATGGGTACGGTCATAGCGCAAAAGCCGAGATAGTTGACTGCGCGGGTGAAGACCGACGGTGCCGAGTCCTGCCGGATTTCGTCGACGGGGATCGGCGGGATCGGCAAAGTCGGCGTCAGGTAGGCTGCGATGTTGCGCATGTGATCGAGCGTCGTGCGCTTGTGGACCTGACGGCGGGACAGCGCTTCGGCATAGCGTTTCGAGGAAATGTCGCGGCCGGCGAGGATGCGTTTCTTGACGTCATTATCCATGCGATTGGAGGGCGTTTCATACTTGTCGCCGTGATGGAAATAGCCTTCAGCCGAGATGATGACGCCGACATCGGTCTTCATGTGTTCGATGGGGATCGGCAATTCGAAGGGGACGAGCGTGGCACCGAGCCGTTCGAGGCGCTGCAACGAATCGTCGTAGATCTCGAGGACTTCGGGGTCGACGATCTCGCGATCGGCAGGCGCGAGCACGGCAAACGTCAGGCCGGAGATGCCGGCGTTTGCCTCGGCGAACAGTCCGGCGCTACTAGCGAGATCAGTATCGGTATCCGTTGGATGGCGACCATCCATTGCTTCGAACATGATGGCTGCATCGACGACGGTGCGGGCGAGCGGGCCCGGCGTATCGAGGGTCGAGGCGAGCGGTACGATGCCGTCGAGAGGCAGGCGGCCCTCGGTGACCTTGAGGCCGGCAAGGCCGTTGACGGATGCCGGGATGCGGACCGAACCGCCGGTATCGGTGCCGACGGCGCAGGTCGCCATGCGGGCTGCGACCGCGACGCCCGAACCGCTCGAAGAACCGCCCGGCATGCGCTTGGTGTCGGCATCCCAAGGGTTCCACGGCGTGCCGCGGACCTGGTTGGTGCCCCACGGGCCGTAGGCCACCTCGACGGTCTTGGTCTTGCCGATCAGGATGCCGCCAGCGGCGATCAGGCGTTTGGCGACGGTTGCGGTCGATGTTGCGACATTATCGGCGAGAACGTCGGTGCCCCCGGTTGTGACCAGACCTTCAACGTCGACCAAATCCTTGAGGGCGAAGGGTATGCCGTGAAAGGGGCCGATGCGATGACCACTGTGGATCGCCTTGGTGGCAGCGTCGGCAGCTTCGCGGGCACGATCGGCGAGTATGATCTCGAAGGCCTGGAGTTTGGGCTCATGCCTTTCGATGTGTGCTAGTGCATCCTCGACGACATCGGTCGGCGTGAGTTCGCCGGTGCGGTAGGCGGCGGAGAGTTCGGCAATCGGGCGTTCGGAGATCTGAGACATCGGGTTTAGTGTCCTCGGCCGGGCTGTAAAAACTTGGCGGTAGACTATGCCAGCATGGCATCTTGCATCACAGAGCCTTGCAGGGCGCAAGGCACCTGTCCCTAAGGCAAATTGACGAGCACCGATCTGATCAAGGGCTGAGGGTCGCCAAACTCTACCGTTATTTGTTGATTGATCGGGGCTGCTGGTCGGTCGAAGAACGTTTGAATGCATGAATTGGTTCGTAGGCTGAAACGAAGAGGGTTGAGATGGATGTGCGCCGCTTAACGGACGAACTGGCGGTCTCAGGCCAGATCACGGCCGATGATGTCGCCAGGATCAGCGCGGCCGGGTTTCGCTCGATCGTGTGCAATCGTCCTGATGGCGAGGCCGCCGATCAGACGCCGTTCAGCGAAATCGAGGCGGCGGCCAAGGCGTGTGGCATCGAAATCGTGTGGCAACCTGTCGATGGCCGACAAGTGACGGATGACGATGGGGTCAAGTTCGGCGAGATCGTTGCCGGGCTCGAGGTGCCGGTTCTCGCCTACTGCCGGACAGGTACACGGTGTACGGTGCTCTGGTCGCTGGCAGAAGCGCAAAGGCGACCGATTCTGGAGATCGTCGCGATGGCGGCGGAGGCCGGCTACAACGTCGCTCCCCTCGCCTTGCGCCTCGAGGCGCTCAAAGAGAGGCGCGCAAAATGACTGGCGCCGACCCGCGCATCGCGGCTGGCAAGGAGATCATCGAACGGTTCTGCGGTGATGATGAGGGGCGTAGCGTGGCGCTGTCGTTCTGTGCGCACAAACGGGACCGGTTTCAGCATGCCCGGATCGAGGTCAACGGCGAGGTTCGGCGGCCGGTGGCGAGCGTGATCAAAGTGGCACTCGTGATGGCGCTTTACGATCAGGCGCTGGCCGGCGTGCTGTCGCTGGATGAGCCAGTCGCCGTCGGGAGCCTGGGTGAAACGCGGTATTGCTCGATCCTCAAGGCGTTCGATCGCGATCGGACATTGTCGCTGCGTGAACTGGCAGCAATTGCGCTTATTACCAGCGACAATCCGGCTGCCGTGCATCTCGAAGAGCGTGTCGGCTACGATGCCGTCAATGCGGTACTGGTGCGAGCGGGTGCGGCACCCGATGTCGCCATGCATGTCGGGTTTCGCGAGGCGGAGCTTGGACCTGCCAACCGTGTCAACGCGATGAGTGCGAATGATGTGCGGCAACTGTTTGAGCTCCTGCGCTCGGAACGGCGCTATGGGCCGATCGTGCTGGCGCTCGAGAACAATCTTCGCAACAACCGGATTCCCGCCCTGCTGCCGGATGATGCGGTGATCGCGCACAAGACCGGCAGTCTCGACGGCGTTGTCAATGACGCCGGGGTCGTGCGGCTGGGGCTGTTGGCCTTCACCGTTGTGTTCCTGTGTGACGGCCAGGCGGACCCTATGGCTACATCGGCAGACATTGCGGCTTGTTCGAAGGAATTGTTCGATCTGCTGCTGTGAGCTCAGCCGTCAGGTCGGAAAGCTGCGCTCGTAGAGGTCCGGCAGGTCGTTTTCAATCAGTATGATGTCGCCTGCCCGAGTGTTCTGGTCGAGCCAGGCGCGGGCGTCGGCGAACTGATCGAAGGTGATGATCTCGGTGCTGGCGGTGGCGGCATGCAGGCCGTCGATGAAGGTCGGGATGCGTTCCGGTTTTATGATGAGGGCGATATCGACGGCGTCAGCGGTTTTTAGGGCAATTTCGCGGTGGGCCTCATCGTGCTTGTCGCCGAGTTCGGCCATGCCGGGCGTTACCAGGATGCGGCGACCCTCGCCGGAGTGGAGGACCTTCATCAGATCGAGCGCGTTGGCGAAGCCTGCGGGGTTCGAATTGTAGGCATCATCAAGATAAGTGATGCCCGATGGTTGGCGCTTTACCTCAAGGCGGTGGGCGATTTGTGGTGTGGTGCGCAGGGCCGTGACGATGCGTTCAGCATCGATGCCGATGGTGCGCGCAAGCGCGTAGGCGAGCGCCATGTTGCGGCCGTGGTGGTAGCCGTAGAGCGGAGCGAAGAGGGTGAGGGTATCCGTTTCGCCCGTGCCGTCTTCGATTTCGACGGTCAGGCCCTCACTGGACTGGTCGATCGACTTGATGCGGATATCGGCCAGGTCGCTGTCGCCGACGATGACGTAGTTGGACCGGTCGGCTGCGACGCGTTCGCTGGCGTGGCGGCGCTCCAGGATCGATTCATCGATGATCATTTTGCCGCCGGCTTTGCTTACGGCCGTGGCGAGTTCGAACTTGGCTTCGGCAACGGTTTCGAGGTCCTTGAAACGCTCGTAGTGGGCGGCGCCGATCGACGTCAGGATGCCGTGGTGGGGCGGCGTGAAATTGCACAGGCGTTTGATCGAGCCTTTGCCGTAGGCGCCCATCTCGACAATGAAGACGCGGCAGGTGTCATCGAGGCGTTCGTTGATGATGCGGGTGATGCCCATGACGGTGTTGACACTGCCGGGGGTGTAGAGGGCGTTGGTCGTCAATTGCAGGACATGGCCGAGGATGTGCTTCACCGAGGTCTTGCCGAACGAACCGGTGATGCCGATGATCTGAGGCGAAACTTCGCTGAGGCGGGCTTCGGCGCGGGTGCGAAAGCCGGCCTGGATGCGCTTTTCCAGAGGTGTCAGCAGCCAGTTGCCGGCGACCAGTGTTACCGGGAGCGATTGGATCAAGGCGATCCACCACCAGTCGCCGCCGAGCCAGAGCACGAGGCAGGCGAGCGCGAACGTCAGCAGGAAGGCGACGCCGAGGATGCGGGTGGCGCGCTGGGTCAGAACGAGCTTCTTCTTGGCATCGTTGCGTGGGTCGGATTCGAAGGCGGCGGCGGCGAGGAAGGCTATGGCAATGGCGATCTGGGCGATCGGCCAGCCGATCGTCATGGTGCCGGCAGCGGCGATGAGCAGTACGAGGGCAGCGGTGAGCTTCTTGTCGAAGGCGAGCGCGCGGAGGAGCCAAGTGAGGAAGCGGCTGGCGTCGTATTCTTCCTGCTGGAAGATATGGAGATAGCGCAGCAGGCGCCTGGCCGAAAAAACGATCGAGGCGAGCAGTGCAAATAGAGCGGCGAACAACTCCATTCTAGTGCTCCAAATTCTGACGGTTAGTACTCACGTCGTCACCTACTACTCCGTCATTCCCGCGCAGGCGCACTGCTGTCCGGGGAAAGTTTGCACGGCCGAAGCCACAATCACGGTCGTCATCCGCACGCAGGTGGGGATCCAAGCGATTCTCCACTTTCTCAGTGCCGGCGGATGGTTGCTTGGGTTCCCGCCTACGCGGGAATGACGGAGTGTGGGTTGGTAGTCCGGCGTGTTTCGCATTCGCTCAATTGTGGAATTTCTCTTGTTGATCAAGGTCATCTATCGCCTTGAGGAAGACTGCGCCTGCACGGGGACGACGGTTGGGAATCAATTGTCACGTCCAGAATACTAGCCTCCGATCAGTGATTTCAGGCGTCGTGCGACCTGGTGGCGGCCGTCGGTCAGGATGGTGTAGTGGTCGAAGCCATCGAGGACGGTCAATTTGGCATGCCGAATCAGGCGGGCGAGCCGTTCGCCGATTTCGGGCGGGGTTTCGGTGTCGCCCGCGCCGTAGATCAAATGGACGGGGCAGGCAACCCTGGCGGCGACGTCGCTCAAGTCCTCGTTGACGACATTGAGGAAGATGTCGCGCAAGGCGCCAGCCGAGCGGTAGTCGGCACTGCCGAAGCGTTCGCGCAGTTGGTCCTGGCTGATGCCGGCGAGGGGGGCCAGGCGTTTCAGAGCCTTGTAGCCGTAGACGCGGCCCTTGAACTTTGCGGTTTCGAGGGCAGAGCGTTTACGGGGCAGGCCGGCGGCGGCGATCAGCAGCATAGCACTGACTGCATCCGGATGGCGGGCTGCGAGCTGGAGGCCGACGCGGCAGCCGAAGGAATGGCCGATCCAGACGACGGGTGCGCCGGTGTCCGTTTGCTCGAGCCAGCGGGCTGCCGCATCGGCGTAGTCGGCCGTCGTCCAGGTTTGGTCGGGACGGGGGGAGGCGCCGAATCCGGGAAGATCGATGAAATCGTGAACGCCCCTGGCAAACAGCGATTGGGCGAGGGCCTGCATGGCCTTGCGGTCCTGGCCCCAGCCGTGCGCCCAGACGAAGCGGTGCGTGGCGCTGCCGGCGGTCTCATCGACGCGGTCATAGCCGAGTTGGTCGAGATCGTAGGCCGGCGGACTGATGGGATCACTCACGTCAAGGCTCTTTCGGGGCTGCAATTCATGCGTGGGAATGGCCAAAGCCGGTTCATTGCAGTATGCCAACGGTGATTCGGGGATAGGCGGCAATAACGGCACATCCTGGGATTTCACGTTTGCGGCCCCGGAACCGCCTATTTGTCGCGGTTTCAGTTGCCGAATTGCGGCCCTGAGGATCTTTCATGAGCAAGAAAACCATCGCTGTTTTCTTTGGCGGGCGATCGCCCGAGCACGATGTGAGCATCGTTACCGCGCTGCAGGCGATGTCGGCGCTCGATCGCAGCCTTTATGACGTGGTGGCGGTCTATCTTGCAACCGACGGGCGGTGGTGGACCGGCGAAAAACTGATGGAGCGGTCGTTCTACCTGCCCGGCGAGGCGGAACTGGCAGCGCTGCAGCAAGTGACGCTTGACATGAATGCCAACGGCCGGCCGGCGCTGATCGCGGCCAATACATCCCTGCTGTCGCGGGCTATGTTTTCGCGCCAGGCCGGGCGCATCGAATTCGACGTCGCGGTGCCGAGCTTCCATGGCCTGGTTGGTGAGGATGGCCAGATCCAGGGCGCTTTCGAGGCGGCAGGAGTGCCCTATACGGGCATGCGTACGCTTGCTTCGGCCGTGCTGATGGACAAGGTGGCGACCAAGCGGATGCTGGCGGGAGCCGGTATTCCGCTGCTCGACTATCGTGAAATCGTGCGCCCGAAGGAGGGCCTGCTGATCGCGACGGCGGAACTCGAGGCCGTCATCGGTGAAATGGCGGGGCCGTGGTGCGTGAAGCCCTCGCACCTCGGCAGCAGCATCGGGGTTGCGAAGGTTGCGACGGTCGAAGAGCTTGCAGAGGTTTTGCCGTCGATTTTCAGATACGACGTCAGCGCTATTCTGGAGCCGTTCGTCGAGAACATGGTCGAGTACAACGTTGCCGTTTCGAGGATGACGGGGGAACTGACCACGTCCGCGATCGAACGGCCGAAGCGATCGGATGAGTTGTTGAATTTCAAAGAGAAATACCTATCCGGCGGCGGCAGTAAATCAGGCAGCAAGGCGGACGGCAAGGTACCCGGGCAGATCAGTGAGGGGATGCTGTCGCTGACGCGAGAACTCAATCCCAATATCGCGGCACTCGATGCACAAATCCGGTCTTGGGCAGGCACGGCGTTCGAACAAGTCGGCGGCACGGGGGCGCCGCGGATCGACTTCATCGGCAATGAAGAGACGGGCGAGCTGTGGCTCAACGAGGTCAACCCGTGTCCGGGGTCATTCGGTTATTTCCTTTGGGAGGCGGCACGTGAGCCGATGCTGTTTTCAGAAATGCTCGACCATTTGATTGCCGAGGCGCTTGCGCAGCATGTCAGGGGCCGGTTGCCGCATGATCCGACGCCGGCAGATGCTCGCCTGTTTGATCGGCGTGGATGAGGCGGCGCGTCGGCGATGCGATCGTTCTCCGGGTGAACGCGGATTACGGCACCGTCGAAAAATTTTGGCACTCGTGCCTTGACAGTGCCAGCCACTGAACTAAGTCGGTGGCTGTCGGAACCAGCTGCTGCATGAGAATGCCTCTGAGGGAGAGACATGACGGAACTGATCAAGACAGAGCGGCTCATCAAGCGGTTTGGCGAGATCACCGCTGTAAACGGTATTTCATTGTCGGTCAGCCGTGGTGAGGTGCTCGGCTTTCTCGGGCCCAACGGGGCCGGCAAATCGACGACCATGAAAATGATCACCGGCTTTCTGGCGCCCGATGAAGGCGGCGTGACGGTTGCCGGGATCGACATGCTGGGCGATCCGATCGCTGCCAAGGCGAAGATCGGCTATCTGCCTGAAGGGGCACCGGCCTATGGCGATATGACGCCGCGCACGTTCCTGCGCTTTGTCGCCGAGATTAGGGGCTTCGACGGCGCTGACCGCGACCGGCGGGTCGAGGCGATGGTCGAGAAGACCGGGCTTGCCGGCGTCATGGACCAGCGTATCGAGACGCTGTCGAAAGGCTATAAGCGGCGCGTCGGTCTCGCGCAGGCGATCATTCACGACCCGGAAGTGCTGATCCTGGACGAGCCGACGGACGGGCTCGATCCCAACCAAAAGTACCACGTCCGTTCGCTGATCGAGGAGATGGCGGCGAACAAGGCGATCGTGGTCTCCACGCACATTCTCGAAGAGGTCGAGGCGGTGTGTACGCGAGCGGTCGTGATCGACAAGGGCCGGGTGGTGGCCGACGGCACGGCGGAAGAGCTGCAGCGGCGTCTGCCCTATCACAATTCGGTTTCAGTCTCGGTACCGGTCGATGCGTTCGATGCAGCTCAGGCGGCGCTCAAGGCTGTCGGTGGCGTCAGAGCGGTCGAGGAGGTGGCGCGGGCCAACGGCCACGTGCAGCTCAGGGCGCTGCCCGGCGGTGAATCCGAGATTGTGGGTGACGTCGCCGCGGCACTGCGCGGCAAGTCGATCGAATTCGATCAGATATTCGTCGAGCGCGGCCGTCTCGATGACGTGTTCCGCGAGATCACGACGTCGGATACGTCGGCGCGGGAAGCGTCTTCGCAAAGCATGGGAGGGGCACGTGCGTAACGTCTGGGTCATAGCAAAGCGCGAGTTTGCCGGATATTTCGCGACGGCGCTGGCGTTTGTCTTCGTCGTCATCTTCGTGGCGCTGACGGCGGCGTTCGCGTTCTATGTCGGGAACCTGTTCGGGCGTGGGCAGGCAGATCTCTATCCGTTCTTCCAATACCATCCCTGGCTTTACCTGATGCTGGTGCCGGCAGTGGCGATGCGGCTTTGGGCGGAAGAGCGCAAATCGGGGACGATCGAACTTCTGATGACGCTGCCGGTGGCGCCGTGGCAGGCGATCCTCGGCAAGTACCTCGCTGCCTGGGCGTTCGTCGGAGTGGCGCTGTTTTTGACGTTCCCGATCTGGATTACGGTCAACGTGCTCGGCAATCCGGACAACGGCGTGATCTTCGCGAGCTATATCGGCAGCTTCCTGATGGCGGGTGCATTCCTGGCGATCGGGTCATTCGTTTCGGCGATGACCAAGAACCAGGTGATCGCGTTCATCATCGCTGCGCTGATCTGCTTCCTGTTCGTGATGAGCGGGCTCAACCTGGTGCTCGGGTTCTTCCGTGATTGGGCACCGACGTTCATCGTCTCCGGTCTCGAATCGATGAGTTTCCTATCGCATTTCGACCAGATCACGCGCGGCATCATCGGTTTGCCGACGCTGGTCTTCTACCTGTCGATCATCGCGTTCTTCCTGTTCGCCAATACGCTGGCGATCGAGCAGAAGAAAGCCGAGTGAGGGAGGGCTGAATGGCTGATAAAACCAAGCCGTCCGCCATGGCGAAGGTGCAGGGCGTTGCCGATAAGGCCGCGGGATGGGTTCTGCTGGCGCCCGGCGAAGCGGCGCAGGCTTCGAGCCGGATGAGCCGGCGGTCGCTTGCCTGGTGGGGGATCGCGTTCGGCGCGGTGATCCTGCTGTCGGTCAACGTGATGTCGTCGTCGCTGTTTCGGAATGCGACTGCGGATCTGACCGACCAGGGGCTCTACACGATCTCGGACAGCACCAGGCGCGTGCTCTCGAAGATCGAGGAGCCGATCGACGTCCGGGTGTATTTCTCCGAGCGGCTCGGTGAGATCTCAGCGCTGCATAAGCGCTACTTCGCCAGGGTGCGGGGGCTGTTCGAGCGCTATGCCGGCATGACGGGCGGCCTGTTGAAGGTGTCATTCATCGACCCTGTGCCGTTTTCCGATGCCGAGGACAGGGCCGTTGCCGCCGGGCTTTCCGGCGTGCGCATCGGCAACGGCGGCGAGAACGGTTATTTCGGTCTGGTTGCGACCAACAGCACGGATGACCAGGAAGTCGTTCAGTTCTTTGCGCCGCAGCGTGAGAGCTTCCTCGAATACGACATGACCAAGCTGGTCCATAAACTGGCCAGTCCGAAGAAGCCGGTTATCGGCATGATCGCCGGCGTGCCGATCAGCGGGGGCATGTCGCCTCGCGGCCAGCAGATGCGGCCATGGATTGTGATGAGTCAGATCGAGGAGTTCTTCGAGGTCGAGACGTTGGCCATGAGCGTCAAGGAGATCCCGGCGAAGGTTGACGTACTGGTGCTGGTATTCCCGGTGGCGATTACGACGGAGGCTGCCTATGCGATCGACCAGTTCGTGTTGCGTGGCGGCCGGGTGCTGGCGTTTCTCGACCCAGTCTCGGAGATCGGCCGGCTTTCGAACCCGATGCTCGGGATGGGCGGCAAGGGTAATCCGGATCTCGACAAGCTGCTCAAAGCCTGGGGTGTGACGTTCGATTCGAAGCACATCGCAGGCGATGCCGGCAATGCGCGGCGGGTGCAGGCCGGTGGTGCGCAGGGCGTGGTGACCGACTATGTCGCCTGGCTCGGTCTCGGTGAACATGCGCTTGACGGCAAGGAGGTGATTGCGGACGGCGTCAAGCTGCTCAACCTGGCAACGCCCGGGCATATTGCGGCGGTCGACGGCGCGACCACGAAGCTGCAGCCGATCCTCAAGACCTCGGCCAACGCGATGCTGATCGACACCGCCAAGGTGACCGGCTATCAGCCGGACCCGGTCGGCCTGCTCCGCGAGTATAAGCCGGGTGGCAAGGAACTGATCCTGGCGGCGCGCGTGACCGGCGAAATCCAGACCGCCTTCCCGGATGGTCCGCCGAAGTCAGATGAGAAAGACGCTGCGGACGCTGCGAAACAGGACGACAAAGCAAAGGACGCGGACAAGAAGGAAGCAGAGGCCAATAAAGAGGACGGGCCAAAGCAACTCAAGAGCGGCAAGGTCAACGCGATCATTATCGCCGACAGCGACATGCTCTACGATGAGTTCTGGGTGCAGGCGCGCGACATGCTGGGCCAGCAGCTTCTTCTGCCAAACGCGCATAACTCGGTGTTCGTCCTCAATGCGCTGGAAAACCTGACCGGCGGCGAGGCCCTGACCGGATTGCGCGGGCGGGGTGTCGATGACCGGCCGTTCGAACTGGTCAACGAAATCCGGCGCGAGGCAGAGCAGAAATACCGACGTAGCGAGCAGACTCTGATGGCGAAACTCGAGGGCCTTCAAAAACAACTCTCCGAGGTCTCGCAGCAAGCCGGTCCCGACGGCTCGGTCAGGCTGTCGCTGTCGGAACAGGACAACGAGGCGATCGAAACGGCGCGGGCCGAGATGATCAAGACGCGGCAGGAACTGCGTGGTGTCAAACATGCGCTCCGAGCCGACATCGAACAACTCGAGGGCTGGGTGAAGTTCATCAACATCGCCCTCGTGCCCCTGCTGATCGGCGGTGCCGGGTTCGCGCTCGGCGCACTGCGCCGGCGACGATCGCAGAGCTAATCGAACAGGCAGCCAGCAAACGACGGAGTGATGCCCGATGGAGCCCAAGCATTTGAACAGGCTCGCGATTGCCGCAGTCGTGTCGCTGATCGCGGCCGGGCTGGTGCACAGTTCCTATAACGATTTCAGTGACGACACGATCAGCGGCGAAAAGCTGTTCCCGTCGCTCGGTGAGCAGGCGGCCAACGTCGGCCAGATCACGCTCGGCCAAGGCGAGAAGAAGTTGTCGTTCAAGAAATCCGAAGACGGCAAGCAATGGTCGATCGTCGAGCGGTCGGGCTATCCGGTCGATGCCAAGAAAGTGCGCAAGTTGGTGGTGTCGCTGGCCAAGGCCGAGCTGATCCAGCGCAAGACGCGCGATGAAAAGCGGTTCGCCCAGCTCGAACTCGAGGAGCCGGACGGCAAGGACGCGAAGTCGAAGCTCATTCGGCTTGCTGACAGTGGCGGCAAGACGGTGGCGGAGATCGTCGTCGGCAAGAGGCGGCATGGCGCCTTCGGAACCAGCAAATCGGGAACGTACCTGCGCAAGCCCGGCGACAATCAGACCTGGCTCGCCAGCCTCGATATCGAAGCGCCGCTCGATGTCAGCGACTGGGTGCAGCCGGTGTTCTTCAAGATCGACGACAAGGCGATGAAATCGCTGGTCGTGAGCGAAGGTGACAAGACCGTCTACAAGCTCGACGCTGGTGACGATAAAGACGGAGCATTGAAATTCGCGGATGTGCCGACGGGCAAAAAGACGAAGACATCTGTGAAAGCTTCGGACCTGGTCAATGGCATCCGGACGCTGGAGTTGACGGATGTGCGTGCCGCTGTGGATGGCGATAAGAAGCCCGACATGACGGCCGACATAGTCATGAAGGACGGCGCTGCCTATCGGATCGGGCTCAAGAAGGACGGCAAGAAACGCTGGATTACGGTGGCGGTAACCGCCGATGGCAAGGATGCCGAAGGGGCCAAGAAGATCCGCGAGGCGACAAGCGGCTGGACGTATCAAATCGCCGAGTGGCGCGCCGGTCAGGTCTTCAAGAGCAGCGATGACCTGTTCGAGGACGTCAAGCCAGCGGCGACGGCACCGATACAACCGGGAGCGCCCAAGATGTCGCTGCCGCCGGGCGCTGGTGCAGGAAATTAGCGCGACTGCTCCGCCAGTTCTGGCTTGGCGAAGGCCACCAGATAGTTGACGTCGGTGTCGGGGCTCAGCTGCCAGCGGTCGCGGAGCGGGTCGTAGGTGATGCCTTCGCAGGCAAAGCGGGTCAGACCGGCCTCTTCAGCAAGGCGCTCGAGTTCGTCGGGCGTGATGAATTTCGACCAGTCGTGCGTGCCGCGCGGTACCCAGCCCAGAATGTATTCGGCGCCCACGATGGCGAGCGCGTAGGATTTCGCGGTGCGTGAGAGGGTCGACATGATCAGCATACCGCCGGGGCGCACGAGACCGGCGAGCGTTGCGGTGAACTTGGCTGGGTCGGGCACGTGCTCGATCACCTCGAGGCAGATGACGGTGTCGAAGCTGGCGGCGGTGGTTGCAAGCTCTTCGGCCGTTGTCGCCCGATAATCGATGTTGTGGTGGCCGGCGGCTGCGTGCAGGCGCGCTGCCTCGATGTTTTCCGGTGCCGGGTCAATGGCAGTGACAACAGCACCAAGGCGGCTCAACGGCTCCGCGGTCAGCCCGCCGCCACAGCCGACATCCAGACATGTGAGGCCGGCCAGGGGGCGGCGTATCGAATCTGTTGCCGGAAAATGCTTGATTAATACGTTGCGGATGAAGGCCAGCCGGACCGGGCCGATCAGGTGGAGCGTGCGGAACGGACCAGTGGCATCCCACCATTCGCCGGCGAGCTTGGCGAACTGGTCGACCTCGTGAGGATCGAGATTGGTTTCAGGCTCTGACATCGACCGGGTCCGTTGAGCGTTAAGGGCGGCTAGCGAGGTTGGTTGCAGCACGGCCCTGATCGCTATAAGAGTACGCCGCGCTTGCTCTTTTGGATAAAGACTTTTCCGCGCACCTGTTGCCTGCCGGCGCCAGGAGGCAGCAGGTTCGTGCCGAAAACCGGAACCGATCGATGGCCGTTGTCGTCATGAAATTCGGCGGAACTTCCGTCGCTGACCTGGACCGCATCCGAAACGTTGCGGCGCACGTGAAGCGCGAGGTCGATGCCGGCAACAAGGTGGCCGTCGTGGTCTCGGCAATGTCGGGGGTAACCAACCAACTGGTCGACTGGGTGGCGGAGGCCAATCCGCTGCACGATGCGCGCGAATACGATGCCGTGGTGGCTTCCGGCGAACAGGTGACGGCAGGGTTGCTGGCGATCGTTCTGCAAGGCCTCGGCATTCAGGCCCGGTCGTGGCAGGGCTGGCAGATCCCGATCGTGACCAACCAGGCGCACGGTTCAGCACGGATCGAATCAATCGATGGTGCAAAGATCCTCGAGCGCTTCGAACAGAACGAGGTGGCGGTGATCACCGGGTTCCAAGGGTTCGAGCCACAGCGCCAGCGGATTGCAACGCTTGGACGGGGCGGGTCCGATACCAGCGCCGTTGCCGTCGCCATCGCGCTCAAGGCGGATGTGTGCGACATCTATACCGATGTCGACGGTGTCTATACGACTGATCCGAGGATCGTGCCCAAGGCGCAGCGGCTCGGCAAGATCGCCTACGAAGAAATGCTGGAGATGGCATCGCTCGGCTCGAAGGTGCTGCAGACGCGGTCGGTCGAACTGGCGATGGTGCACGGCATGCGCACGCGGGTACTGTCGAGTTTCGCCGCTCCCGACAGTCTGATGCCGGTCAAAGAGGGCATGAATGACAATCAGGTCGGGACGATTGTTTGTGACGAGGATGAGATCTTGGAAAGTCAGGTCGTAAGCGGTATTGCCTATGCCAAGGACGAAGCGAAGGTCACGATTCTGGGAGTCGCCGATAAACCGGGGATTGCCGCTGCCGTGTTCGGGCCGCTGGCGGATGCCAATATCGACGTCGACATGATCGTCCAGAACTTGTCATCCGACGGCAAACGCACCGATATGACTTTTACCGTGCAGACGCCGCAACTGGAGCGTGCGCTGGATGTGCTTAGGAAGGCGCGCGAGGCGATCGGGTATCAAGAACTCAACAGTTCCGCCGATGTCGTGAAAGTGTCGGTGATCGGGATCGGCATGCGCAGTCATGCAGGTGTTGCCGCCAAGATGTTCAAGGCGCTGGCCGACAAGAACATCAATATTCTGGCGATTACCACGTCGGAAATCAAAATTAGCGTACTGATCGATGCGGCCTATGCGGAACTTGCAGTCAGGACGCTGCACACGGCCTACGGGCTCGATCAGGATTGAACCACGCGATTTATCAGTAGCCTCGGTGATCGGACAGCCCTGCTGGGGCTGATGATTGGCCGGACCGGGCAGATGTGCGCTATATGCGGTGGCAGAGATCGTTTTCTTCGATATGGCAAGGCCGCACTTGACGTCGGCCCGATTGGCGCAGCAATAGCGCCGGATGCCTGATTGAGGTGATTCATAGATCGGCGGTCGCGCATGGCGACAAGACGGACAGATGATCTGGGCCTCGGCGGCCAAAGCGAAACAGCGTTGCGCGTAATTGCGCGGCGTTTGCGCGAGATCATGGCCGAGCCGGGCAACGGGCAGCAGCGCCTCAACAAGATCGTTCGTCAGATCTCGGGCCTGATGGTCGCTGAAGTGTGCTCGATCTACTTCAAGCGCCAGGATGGTTCGCTTGAATTGTTTGCGACCGAAGGTCTCAATCCGGAGGCGGTGCATCGTACGCGCCTCAATCGCGGTGAGGGGCTGGTCGGACGCGCCGCCGAGGTCGGGGCGCCCGTTAACGTACCGGAAGCACCGGATCATCTGGCGTTCTCGTACCGGCCCGAGACAGGCGAGGAAGCCTACCACTCGATGCTTGCGGTGCCGGTGCTGCGCGCGGGCGTCGTGCTCGGCGTGATTGCGGTGCAAAACCGGACTCAGAGAGAATACTCGGACGAAGACGTCGAGGTGCTCGAGACGACGGCTATGATCGTTGCCGAGCAACTCGTGTCGGGTGATATGGCCGGTGCGGGGGCTGACGAGGAACTCGGGCGGCGGCTCTCGGTGACACTTGCTGGCGAGCCGATCTCGGACGGGATCGCGCTCGGCCATGTAGTGCTGCACGCGCCGCGCGTGGTGGTGACCAAACTGCTTGCCGAAGATGCCGATGAAGAGGGTCGGCGGCTGGAAACGGCGTTGCGCGAGTTGCGCCAGGGCATCGATGACATGCTGGCGCGCGAGACGGTGTCGCATGCCGGCGCGCACCGCGACGTTCTGGAAGCCTACCGGATGTTCGCCAACGATCGCGGCTGGGCGAAGCGCATGCACAATGCTGTGCTCGACGGGCTGACGGCGGAAGCGGCGGTCGAGCGGGTGCACAACGGCACGCGGGCGCGAATGCTGCGTCAGAACGATCCGTTCTGGCGCGAGCGGCTGCGTGATCTCGATGACCTGTCGGACCGGTTGCTGAGGGTGCTGGCGGGCGGCAGTGATGCAGCCCGATTGACTGGCGATCTGCCGGAGGACGCGGTTCTGGTTGCCCGCAACATGGGCCCGGCGGAGCTGATCGATTACGACAGCAGCCGGATCCGCGCGCTGGTGATCGAGGATGCGAGCGCGCAGAGCCATGTGGCCATCGTTGCCAAGGCGCTCGGTATTGCAGCGGTCGGCGGCATACAGCGGGTCGTCGAGCGGGTCAGTGCCGGCGATGAGATCATCGTCGATGGCGAGCGTGGCGAAGTGCATGTGCGCCCGTCGGCAGAGGTCGTTTCGGTCTATGCCGGCAAGGTCCAGTTTCGGGCGCGGCGCCAGCAGCAGTTCATGGCCTTGCGCGACAAGCCGGCGGTCACCAAGGACGGCAAGCGCATTCAGATGCTGCTCAATGCCGGGCTGATGGTCGATATGCCCCATCTCGAGGAGAGCGGGGCGGACGGCATCGGCCTGTTTCGGACCGAGCTGCAATTCATGATCGCCTCGACGTTTCCGCGTCTCGATCGCCAGACAGAGACCTACAGGGCCGTGCTCGATGCCGCTTGCGGCAAGCCGGTGGTCTTTCGGGCGCTCGACATCGGCGGCGACAAGGCGCTGCCGTATCTCAGGCAGCCGAAGGAGGACAATCCGGCGATCGGCTGGCGGGCCGTGCGCCTCGCGCTCGACCGGCCGGCGCTGTTGCGCATGCAGATCCGGGCGATGCTCAGAGCGGCAGGCGGGCGCGATCTCAGGCTGATGATCCCGATGGTCAGCACCGTCGAAGAGCTCGATGCGGTGAAGGAACTCGTGAGCGTCGAAGAGGAGCGCCTGATCGCGCGCGGCGGTGAGCGTCCATCGTCGGTCAAGGTCGGCGCTATGGTAGAGGTGCCGAGTATCCTGATGGAGCTCGATGCACTGATGGAACGGACCGACTTCGTCTCGGTCGGCAGCAATGATCTGCTGCAGTTCTTGTTCGCGGCCGACAGGGCAAATCCGCTGGTTGCGAGCCGCTACGATGCGCTGAGTGTAACGGCGCTGCGGGCACTTCGGCAGGTGCGCGAGGCGGCCGGGCGGCATGGCGTTCCCGTTACCCTGTGCGGGGAAATGGCGGCGGATCCGTTGCAGGCAATGGCATTGATCGGTATCGGCTTCGAGTCAATATCGATGGCACCCGCCGCGATTGGGCCGGTCAAGAACATGATTCTGTCGCTCGACAGTACGCGGGTCTCAGAGTTTGTTGCCGAACGGCTCAAGGCAGAGCGAACCGGCAGCATTCGCGATGATCTGAGGCGGTTCGCCGAGCTTGCCAGCGTCGAGATCTAGTTTATGCCTTACAGCGGCAGTCTGAGCGGATCTCGGTCGGCGATCAAATTCGCCTACCGTTCAGTCCGGATAAGAAATTTGAAACGAAACGTTTGAGATCACTCGACGCATGAACGCGATACCGGAAGAAAAACTCGAAGCGCTAACCGAGCGCTGGATGGCCGTTCAGCATGAGCTGTCGAGCCCGATCGATCAGGAGACGATGCGGCGGCTGTCGAAAGAGTTCGCCCAGCTCGATCCAGTGGTCGCGACGATCAAAGTCCTCGAAGGTACGCGGGACGAGATCGAGGGCCTCAAAGAGATGATCGCTGAGGGTGGCGATAAGGAGATGGTCGAGCTGGCCCAAACTGAGCTGCAGGAACTTGTTCCAAGGCTCGATGAACTCGAGCACAAGCTCAAGATCCAGCTGTTGCCCAAGGACGATGCCGATGACCGGAGCGTGATCCTGGAGGTGAGGGCCGGTACCGGCGGCGATGAAGCGGCGCTGTTCGCAGCCGATCTCTTCCGGATGTATGCAAAGTATGCCGAGCAGCGCAAATGGTCGGTCGAGATCGTCGATGTGTCGGAGAATGATCTCGGTGGTTATCGCGAGATCACGGCGGCGGTCCGTGGCGACGGGGTGTTCGCCAGGCTCAAGTATGAATCGGGCGTCCACCGGGTGCAACGGGTGCCGGCGACAGAGGCAAGCGGCCGGATACACACATCGGCCGCGACGGTCGCGGTGTTGCCCGAGCCCGAGGACGTCGATCTCGATATTCGGTCCGAAGACATCCGCATCGACACGATGCGCGCGTCGGGTGCCGGCGGGCAGCATGTCAACAAGACAGAATCGGCGGTGCGCATTACCCACCTGCCCACTGGTATCGTCGTGGTTTCGGCTGAGAAATCCCAGCACCAGAACCGGCGCCTGGCCATGGACGTGCTCAGATCGCGAGTCTACGAGATGCAGCGCGAGCAGGCCGCCCAGGAGCGGGCCGAACAGCGGCGCGGGCAGGTTGGTAGCGGCGATCGCTCGCAGCGGATCAGGACCTACAACTTCCCGCAGGGCCGGGTGACGGACCATCGGATCAACTTGACTCTGCACAAGCTCGACCAGGTTATCGAAGGGGTGGCGCTCGATGAGCTGATCGATGCGCTGATTACCGAGGATCAGGCGAGCCAGCTGGCGGCAATGAGCGGCGGCGATGGGAATTGAGTCCGTGCTGCCGGGTTGCAGGCTGTATGAACTTTTTCAAAGCGTGCGTCGTGAACTTGTGGCCGGCGGCGTCGTCGATGCAGGGCGTGAGGCGCGGGCGCTGATCAGCGCGGTCGGTGGCTTCGATCGAACCGAGATTCTGGCCAGACCGGAGCGTGTGCTCCGTGACATCGAAGTGGATCGGATCAGGCAGGCGGTCGGCAAGCGGGTCGGCGGTATGCCGTTCGGGCGCATTGTCGGCGAGCGGGATTTCTATGGCCGGGCGTTCGGGCTTGGGCCGGACACGCTGGAGCCGCGGTTCGACAGCGAGGTGTTGATCGAGGCCGTGCTGGAGCTCGCCGGTGGGCAGCCGGGGATAGGCCGTTCCGGTCAGGCGCTGCGGATCATCGATATTGGTACCGGGACGGGGTGTCTGTTGATTACGCTCTTGGCGGAGCTGCCGGATGCGGTCGGGGTCGGCGTAGACATATCGCCGGCTGCGCTGGCGGTGGCGCGTGAAAATGCCCTCCGGCACGGTGTTCTGGACCGCGCAGAATTCGTGGCAAGCGATGTTTTCGAGGACGTTGCCGGCACTTTCGATTTGCTGATTTCAAATCCGCCCTACATCGCGAGCGATGCAATCGCGGGATTGGATATCGAGGTGCGCGAGCATGATCCGCATGTTGCCCTGGACGGCGGTGTGGACGGTCTCGAATTCTACCGGATCATTGCGCGCGATGTTCGCCGGTTCGTGCCGGACGGGTGGATGGTGTTCGAGGCCGGGGCCGGGATGGCGGCCGGCGTTTGCCGAACCATCGACCAGATTCATGGCTGCCCTGACCAGAGAAATTGGCGAGTGTGGCGGGATATCAACGGGCATGCGCGTTGTGTTGCCGCAGAGACACTTAACCAACCGGCAAGCTAAAAACACTTGGAAAATTGCGAACAGCAGGCTAGTATCATAGTCAGAAAGACGGCCATACATGGTCCATGCAGGTAATCGCGAATTGGCCTGCAGACCGTACCGAGAATACGGCGAAAACGCATTCGGCAAATCACCTGTAATGACGACGCGTGACTGAGCCTTGATAAGGCTCATGACGATCTTGGAGCGCCTTCCGCTGCAAGAGCAGAAGTTACCGTTTGGTACGGTAATGTTCCCACAGAGCGCCAGGCGCCGTTTCCGGCAGCCGGCCGGTGGATTGAACTAAAAGACCAGCAGTTGTTTGCGCTTGGGCGTGCTCAAGCGGACCGGCGGCAAATTGGAAACCAGCAACCTGATTGCAGTGACTGAGAACGGGAGCCCATGAGGCAATCACATCAAAACCGCAGAAATCGTGGACGAAGCCGCAAGAGCCAGAGCCCGCTGACACGCAGCTATGAATCGGCGGGGCCGGACGTTAAAATTCGAGGGAATCCCTCTCATATTGCAGAGAAATATATGGCGCTGGCGCGAGATGCGCTGTCGGCGGGTGATCCGGTTTTGGCCGAGAACTATCTGCAGCACGCCGAACATTACAACCGCATCATCATGGCGCATCGCGAACAACACCCTGATGAGGGCGGCCAGCGTCCCAGGCAGGGTGAGTCGGTAGGTGGCGAGCCTGCGAGCGGCGATGCGGGTGATGATGACGAGCGTGATGAGGCCGGCAGTGCGCAGCCGGTGCCAGGCAAGGAGCCGCAACCCGTGTTGCAAGCCGGCGATGACGGGGAGGCTAGCGAGCGGCCGCAGCGGCGCAGCAATGGTCGTTCTGCTCCGCGCGGTAGCAGTAGTGGCCGCGGCCGGCGGTCGCGTTATGCGAAACCCGATGATCAACCGGATTTCCTGAAACGCCCCGTACGCCGGTCGAGCAGCGCCGATACCGGCGGTGATGAAGGCGACGATGCCTCGGCCAAGGCCGATCAGGCGGCGGAGTGAAGGACCGTTGGCATTCCCACGTTGATCGGGTTCAGCCGGATCAACCGACTTTGACGGTATTGTTGACGCTGATTTGGCCGGCTGAATTGACTTTGGCGTAAACTCCGAAATCGCTGTGACCCCACTGGCGGCGAAGCCAGGCCGGGACCGAGCCGTCACGGTCGCCGGTTTGCGGGTTGACGTTGGTCGCCTCGCAGCGTTCGGTGCGGGCGAATACGGTCAGTTCGGCATTGGCGATGGTGAGTGATTTGTCGAGCCAGCCGAATTCGCTCCAGGCTTCGATGCCGTCGATGTAGAGGTTGGCGCGAAAGCGAAGCGGGTCGAGGGTGCGGCCGGCGACGCGCTCGAGATCGCGCAAGCTTGCCAGGTTTACGATGTGCAGACATTTGGCCGGGACATCGGAAAAGCTGTGGCCCAGCGCGGTGACGATTTTCGGCGGGCCGCGCAATTCCGATTTGAAATAGGACGACAGGAACTGCTGGATGATCTGGCGGCCGATCGGGGTCGAAAGCTGGCCCTTGGCGACCTGGCCGCCGTCGCGGAATATCGTCAGGGTCTGCGTCTCGTCGTCGAAAGACGAGCGCAGGGTTGCGAGGCGCTCGTCGCGCATCAGCATCAGGAAGTTAATCTTCGGTAAATGGCGCGGATTGAGACGGTCGAAGCGGCCCTGGCCGTTCTCGATGGCATAGGCGCGGTCGAACGGCAGGCAGTCGCCGGGTGTGAGCGCAACCGAGGTTAAGGCTTCGCCAGTCAGGCCCTTAACCGGGTAGCGATAGATGCCGGTAATGCGTGGTTCAGCACGCTCCTCGGCGCTTGTCGGATGCTGGTCTGTCACGTGCTTGAACCCTCTTTTCAATCAGTCGTGCCATCCCCATATCCAGACCGAGCAAGGCTGCCTCAGAAGAGGGGCCGGCAACGTTTGGAAATATAGCATACACAATCCAACCTGCCGCTTCGGGGCCGGTTCGATGGGTGGAGGACGACGATGAATTTCGACCGGTATTCAGACCGTGCGAAGGGGTTCGTGCAATCAGCGCAAAGCCTGGCCCTTCGCGAAAATCACCAACAATTCACACCTGAACATCTCCTCAAGGTGCTGCTTGATGACCGCGAGGGTCTGGCAGCGGGCCTGATCCAGCGGGCCGGCGGCGATGCCGGCAAAGTGGCGGAGCAGATCGCGGGCAAGCTTGATGCGCGTCCGAAGGTTTCGGGTGGGGGCGCCGGTCAGCTCTATCTGGCGCCGGAACTGGCGCGAATCTTCGAGCAGGCCGAGAAAATCGCCGACAAGGCGGGCGATCAGTTCGTTACGACCGAACGGCTGTTGCTTGCGATCGTGATCGAGAAGTCGAGCGAGGCCGGCAAGGCGCTGGCAAACGGCGGCGTGCAGGCGGACCGGCTCAATGCAGCGATCAACGAATTGCGCAAGGGGCGGACGGCGGATAGTGCGTCGGCCGAAGAAGGCTATGATGCGCTGAAGCGCTACGCGCAGGATCTCACGGCAGCGGCAGCCGAGGGCAAGCTCGATCCGGTGATCGGTCGCGATGAAGAGATCCGCCGAACGATCCAGGTGCTTTCCAGGCGGACGAAGAACAATCCTGTGCTGATCGGTGAACCCGGCGTCGGCAAGACGGCGATCGCGGAAGGCCTGGCGCTTCGGATCGTGCAGGGTGACGTGCCGGAAAGCCTCAAAGACAAGCGGCTGTTGTCGCTCGATCTCGGTTCCATGGTGGCCGGTGCGAAATATCGCGGTGAGTTCGAAGAACGGCTCAAGGCGGTGCTGGCCGAAGTGACCGGCGAGGCCGGGCGGATCATCCTGTTCATCGACGAGATGCACACGCTGGTCGGGGCTGGCAAAACGGACGGGGCGATGGATGCCTCGAACCTGTTGAAGCCGGCACTGGCGCGTGGCGAGTTGCACTGTGTGGGCGCGACGACGCTCGATGAATATCGCAAGCATGTCGAGAAGGATGCCGCGTTGGCGCGGCGCTTCCAGCCGGTGTTCATCGCCGAGCCGACGGTCGAGGATACGATCTCGATCCTGCGCGGACTCAAGGAAAAGTATGAGTTGCACCACGGCGTGCGCATCACTGACAGTTCGCTGGTTGCGGCCGCGACATTGTCCGACCGTTACATCACGGACCGGTTCCTTCCCGATAAGGCGATCGATCTCGTCGACGAGGCTGCGTCCAGACTGCGCATGCAGGTCGACTCAAAACCGGAAGAACTCGATGAGATCGACCGGCGGCTGATCCAGCTCAAGATCGAACGCGAGGCGCTCAAGAAGGAGAACGATGCAGCTTCGAAAGACAGGTTGTCGAACCTCGAAAGTGAGATCGCCAATCTCGAAGAATCGTCGGCGGCGTTGACGCAGCGCTGGGAGGCGGAAAAGGCGAAGCTCGGCGATGCGCAGAAGATCAAGGAGGAACTCGATCACCGGCGCACCGAACTCGAACAGGCGCAGCGGCGCGGCGACCTGGCGAAAGCCGGTGAGCTTGCCTACGGCGTGATCCCTGGGCTCGAAAAACAGATTGCAGCAATAGAGGCGGCCGAAGGCGAGACTTCCGGTGAGGCGGCGATGGTCGAAGAAGCCGTGCAGCCCGACCATGTCGCGCAGGTCGTATCGCGCTGGACGGGTGTGCCTGTCGACAAGATGCTCGAGGGTGAGCGCGACAAGCTTCTTCGCATGGAAGAGGAGCTTGGGCTGCGCGTGATCGGACAGGGTGAGGCGGTCAACGCCGTCTCGAAGGCGGTCAGGCGGGCGCGTGCCGGGCTGCAGGATCCGAACCGGCCGATCGGCTCTTTCATGTTCCTCGGGCCGACCGGGGTCGGCAAGACGGAATTGACCAAGGCGCTTGCGAGTTTCCTGTTCGACGATGACCAGGCGATGGTGCGCATCGACATGAGCGAGTTCATGGAGAAGCATTCCGTCGCCAGGCTGATCGGGGCGCCGCCGGGTTATGTCGGCTACGAGGAAGGCGGGGCGCTGACCGAGGCGGTCCGGCGGCGACCCTACCAGGTCGTGCTGTTCGACGAGATCGAGAAGGCGCACCCGGACGTTTTCAACGTGCTCCTGCAGGTCCTTGACGACGGCCGGCTGACCGATGGCCAGGGCCGCACGGTCGACTTCCGCAACACGCTGATCATCATGACGTCGAACGTCGGTGCCGAGATGCTGGTCGCGCAGGCGGACGGCGATACGGTCGACAGCGTACGCGAATACGTTCTTGCCGAGTTGCGCAACAAGTTCCGGCCCGAGTTCCTGAACCGGCTCGACGAGATCGTGCTGTTCGAACGCCTGAAGCGCGAGCAGATGACGGCGATCGTCGACATCCAGCTCAAGCGCCTAGAAGCGCTGCTGGCCGATCGCAAGATCACGCTGGCGCTCGATGATGCGGCGAAGAACTGGCTGGCCGATCGTGGCTACGAGCCGGCTTACGGGGCGCGGCCGCTAAAGCGCGTGATCCAGCGCTACGTGCAGGATCCGCTGGCCGAGAGCATCCTGGCGGGCCGTATCATGGATGGTGACCGGGTGGTGATCACGGCGACTGGTGACGGGCTGGTGATCAACGGCGACGCGGTTGACGTGCGGGATGCGGCGTGACGCAGGCACCGGGGCGGGCTAGTGATCTGTCCCGTCCGTCCCTTACAGCGTTTCCGGCTATGTCGGAAACGCTGAAGGCCTCGAACGAGGCCCGGCGCTTGGCGCCGCCCCCGCGGAGGCCCGGGCGCAAGCGAGGAATAGCCGGGAGCGAAATTGAAGCGAGATTGTTTCCGAGACAATCGGAAATGATCCAGCGAGACAGAAAATTCAGCGGCTCGCCGTCTTGACCGGTGAGCGGCGCATCAGTTCTTCGATGCGTTTGCGCTCGCGCTGGAAGGCTGCAAGCTCCTTGCCGTAGAGCTTGCGGGCGCGGGGGACGCGGATGCGCAGCGGATTGACGAAACGGTTGTTGACCAGAATTTCGTAGTGCAGGTGGGGACCGGAGGACAGGCCGGTCGTGCCGACATAACCGATAACCTGGCCCTGGCGGACCTTGAGACCCGGTCGCATGCCAGAGGCGAAGCGGCGCATGTGGGCGTACGTGGTCTGGTAGCCGTTGGCGTGGCGGATGCGGATGTAGTTGCCGTAGGTGCCCTTGCGCTTGGCTTCCTCGATGATGCCGCGGCCGGCGGCCAGGATCGGTGTGCCGGTGGGGGCCGCCCAGTCGGCGCCGGTGTGCATGCGCCGGACGTTGAGGACGGGATGGCGGCGATAGCCGAAGCCTGATGTGAGGCGGACGTTGGAGCCGCGCACCGGCTTGCGCATCAGGAACTTTTTCGAGTTCTCGCCGTTGGTGTCGTAGTACTCGACAGCACCGTCCTGTGAGCGAAAGCGCCAAAAACGGTTCTTGCTGCCGCCGTTCGCAATGGCGGCGAACAGCAGTTCGCCAAGCTTGTTGGTGCCGTTGGTTTGCGGTTTCAATTCGTAGAAGAGTTCGAGCTGGTCGCCGTCGCGCACACGCTTTCTGAAATCGATCTCATAGGCGTGGATGCGCAGGATCTTGACGATCTCATCCGGTGGCAGATTCTGGGTGAGGGCGGCATCGTAGACGCTTGCGTAAAGCGAGGCGTCGCTCGGCAGGGCGGCTTCGAAGGTTGCGCGGTTCATCAGAATGCGCGGGTCGAATTCGGTCTGGGCGACGAAGACGCCGTCGTTCGAGCGTTTGACGGTGACAAGGTGCTGGTTGAGGGGGCCGAAAACGGCAAAGGCCTCGGGCTCGAGATGATCGCCGTGGGGGACAAGGCGGACGCGCACTTCGTTGCCGGCGGGCAGGACGGTGTCGCCGATGATGGTATTTGCCGCCTCGACCATGGCCTTGTTCTGCCAGGTGGTCGCGCCCATCGAGCGAAGGATGTCGGCCAGTGGGGTTGGTCGGCCAATGCGGAAGTCGCGGATCTCGCTCTGGTCGAGTGCGGCATCGCCATCGTCATCGGACTTGTTGGCAGAGCGATAGATAACGGTCGTTGCCTCGGCGATCGAGGCCTGGTCGCCGGCCGCGCCCGAGAGGCCCTCGGTCAGATAGGCCGGCGTGAGATTGCCGGGCAGGATGCCGACGCGCTCGAGGGCCGGTTGCGGCGCGACGCTTTCCTGGCTGGCGTTGGCTTCCTGGACGAGGGCGCTGACTTCGGCGGCATCCAGTTCCTGGCCGTCGTCGCCCGGCAGGATGCCGCCAAGCAATTCAACGACGCGCGTTTCGATGTGTCCGAGGCGCTTGTCGGTGCGCTCCTTGTCATCGTCGGCGGGGGTGCTGTTGGTTGCCGCGTAGAGCCGCATGGGATTGAAGCGCGGAATGACGTCGCGGTTGGTCGGTGAGGCGGGAACCAGGCGAAGCGAGATGCGCAGGTAAGGCCGGATCTGGATAAAGGGGCGGTTGTTGCGCCGAACGCGAACCTGTTCGTGGATCGTATAACGCGCCGTCAGAGCGCTGCTCGCAATCTGGAGGCGATCCGACTTGGGTATGGCCCAGTTCTGGCCGTCGCCAATCACGGACAACCGTAAGGGGCCGGGTGTCGGTTGCTGCACGGTGGCAAGCTGCTCGA
>CBDCZF010000011.1:0-297500 GCA_965224225.1 Hyphomicrobiaceae bacterium | reverse complement strand
TCGGTGTGCCGTCACGCTCGTCGATCTTGAATTCGCAGCCGATGACGCCGCGGTAATTGCAGCCTTCGACCAGACGGCGGCCGAGCGCGTCAAGTTCGGGGATCGGCGCGATGCTCTTGCCAACCCGGATTACGCCGAATTTCGGCGGGCTTTGGCGGACCTTCTGGTACATGAAGGTCCACGCGATCTGTCCATTCGAATTGATGAAATACTTGACCTGAATGAGGTTTGATTCGGGGCCGGGCACGATCTCCTGGACCATGACACCGATATTGTTCTGGACGCAGAAGAGAAGCTTTTCCCTCAAGAGGTCAATGCTGTCGATATGCAGGAGCTTGGTGCCGAGCTTGGCAACGAATTCATGCGAGACGGACGGCTTGATGATGCAGGGAAGCTGAATGCCGGCGATTGTCGGCTCGATATCTTCGATGCCCTCGACGTTGAAAGATTGCGGATGAGGAACACCGCATTGGTCGGCGTATTCATAGGTGTTGTTCTTTTGGACGAATTTGCTGAGCGTCGGCCAGTCCGGAGTGATGAACTTGTAATAGCGGCTGAGCAGCTCCTGGTGCCGGCTCAACATCACGGCGAAGTAGTCGCCCGCTTCGATGATGATCGAGCCATGCCACTTTTTGTTGCTAACCAGAAAATCGGCGAGTTCGGCCGGATCGTCAGGGTGCGGGCACCATACGGTTTCTCGGCAGTAGCGCGACACGGTGCCGATGTCGCTGCGGCTGTGGGTCATGGCGATGACGTGAATGCCACGCCGGCCAAGCGAGCGGATCACCGCAAGTCCCCCGGGATTGCATCCCAACACAATAACCTTGGCCATTAGTCGCTTGAATCCGCATCGGCACACACTGACTGCACTGAGTGCAACCAGATCAATATTGACCCGTCGCTTCGGTTCCGGAAAGGTGAAAATTCGCTTTGTTATTAACTGCTATTTTGTTGGAAATTGCCTGGCTGTACCACTATCGATGATGAAGCATCGTTTTGTAATTCAAATCATAATGTTAAGCGATGTTGTTGCGACCTGTCGAAACCGCTTGAGCGTCCACTGTGGGGGAACAATGCGCGAGTAAGCCGCTGGGACTTCCTGCGGTCAGGTCTGCACGGGAGGAAATTCCAGAGTTGTTGCCGGCTCAGCCCTTGGTGCCGAGCACCAATGTCCAAAACGTCTTGAATTCGGTCTTGGGGTCGTAGACCAGGGCGATGCCCATGTGGCGGGCGTCTTTCAGGAGCAGGTTCTTGTTGTGGCCCGGCGAATTCTGCCAGCCCTTGAAAACTTCTGCGAGGGTGACCTGCCCTGTGCCGACGTTTTCGGCGGCAAGCGTCGGTTGGTAGCCCGCGCGGCGGACGCGGTCCCAGGGGTTGGAGCCGTCGGAGCCGTAGTGGGAAATGCGGTCCCACTTCGCCAGATCCAGTGAATGAGCCTTGGCGGCGGCGGTCAGCTTGGCATCGAGTGCCAAGGGCCTCAATCCGCTTTTTTTGCGATAGGCGTTGATCAGAGCCTGCGCCTTGGCGACATCGAGTTTGGTCGTTTCGTAGTTGCGGTCGGCAAGGGCGCCAGGCGGAGCCTTTCTGGATGTGCGAGGTGGCGCGCGGTCGATCAGCATCGCCGTTCGCGGCCGGGACGTGGCCGATGCTGTCGGACTGGCGGAGGTGCCGGCATGGTCGCCGAGGCTGGTCCCGCCGAAGCTGCGATCGACCGGCGGAGTTTGACCGTCGGCAAGATTGAGCGTCAGCGGCTTCGGCTCGACGCTGCAGCCAACGGCGATAAGGCAGGCCGCTATGGCCATCACAACGCGATACATACCTGAACTCCCTCGAGGCCCGGCAAAGGCCTTCGCGCGTCACGATTGAGCAACAAAGTTAACGAAGTATTAACACGGATCAGCAATTTTGAATTTGTCGTACAACTGTCCGGCCGCTTTGGCGATGCAACGACAATCGCCTTTCGGCTCCGGCATCTTTGTCAGTATCTTCAAATGCATAAGATGGGCGCGAGTTGGGCCAGAAAGAGGTTGATTCTCGACGATTTTTTCGGTTTGCGCAGGGGCATGGCGATTCGGTGTGGGGCGGTAATCGCGGTGTGGCTTTGTTGATTGGACATCGAGGGGCAAATCACGACAATATTGCAAGGTTTCCCGGTGATTCGCGCGTCCGGCAGTTGGTTTCTGCGTCAGGCACTCGAGCATCCGGGAGGCGACCTCCTCGGGTAGCTCTTGGCGTTTGCTGAACTGAGGAGTGTGGCCATGGGGGGTGCAAGCGAAGCCCTCGTAGTCGACCGCGATCCGGCCCGGACATTGGATGTCGTCGATGAATTCGTGCTGTCGCGAATTGCCGTCGACGGTGGGGCGACACGCGGTGATCTGATCCGGGATCTGGCGCCGCTGCTGTCGCACCGGCTGTCGCCGTCGCAATTGCGCGGGCAGATCGATGCCGGGCTGGAAGGCCTTGTCGGCAACGGTCTGGTCGATGCGTATCGCGGCCGCTTTCGCCTGAGCGCGGGCGGGGCGGCATTCGTCGGCGAGCTGCTTGGCGCGCGCAAGCTGCCCGAGGGCTGGCCTGCATTGCGCGATGTGCGCCTCGTCGCGCGGGCTCTCGATGTGCCGGGTGACGCCGTTCGCCTCAGGGCGCTCGAGCGGCCGGACGGACTCCGGGCAGTGATCCTTCAAAAGCTCTACCAGGTCGGCGGACGTCGCACACTCGGTGTGCCGAAACTGCGCATGTCGCTGGCGGTGATCGCACTTGAGCGGGCGTTCGGCAACAAGATCAAAGGTGGCCTCGATGCCGGACGGGGGCTCAGCGTCAAGGCGAGCCGTCTACTTGCCGGACAACTGGCTCGCAAGCCGCGCGATTTTGGCACGGACAAGCGCCTGATCTCGGCGCTGGCTGCAGAGGCGGTCGGTGCTTCGCAGACGGACCCTGCCTCGCTGCGCTTGGCGATACTGCGTCAGTACGTGTCTGAGCGCCTCGGCGGGCCGGTGCCCGGCTCACCTGTGAGTAATGGCGATGGGGCGGCTTCGGCGGACGGGCGGACGGGCGCAGCCGATGGTGCGGCGCTGGCTGTCGTCGATGATCGAGGTGCGGCCGTGCCGGATCGCGGGCAAGGGCCTGCAGCCGTACCGCTTGCAGCCAACCGGCCCGATCTCGACGGTTTCGCGCGTGAAGTTCTGGAGATCGCCGGCGGCATCGCCGAAGGCTGGCCGGGGAATCGCAAAGCCTTCATATCGCGCGTCTGGCAGGGGGTGGACGCGAAGCATCCGGAGTGGGGGCTGAGCGGCATCGAATTCAAGAGCATGCTTGCAGAGGCACACCGCACCGGCCACGTCGTCCTTGCTTCGGCCGATATCAAGAACAAGGACACGCTACGCGATGTGCAGGAATCGGCCATCGCCTACAAGAACACCGTCTGGCATTTCGTCCGCGTCGAGAACTGAAGTTGCAAGGGTCCGGGCATCGGCCCGGAAAGTTGATACATGACAGCTGTCGCTAACGAGGTCGGATTTCCCGATAATTTTGCTGCTGCTTTCGAGCACTCGATCACCTGGGAGGATGACGTCTGGCAGGCGGATCCGGTCGATGTCGAGCAGGTGCACCAGGTCGCGCGGGACAAGTTCTATTCGCTGCTCGATGCCATTACGAAGAAAAAGCGCGGTCGTGGTCCGGGGCAGGCGCGCATTCTGCTTTTTCACGGCCAGTCGGGTGCCGGCAAGACGCATCTGATCCGGGCGCTCAGGACGCGGGCGCACCGCCACGGCCAGGCCTATTTCGGCTATGCGCAAATGACGCCCGATGTCGCCAACTATGCCGACTATTTCCTGCGCCGCCTGATCAATTCGCTCGAAAAGCCTTATGATCCCGATCAGCAGGGCGAGAGCGGGCTCAATCGTCTGACACGTCGGCTGGTGGAAATGTCGCTTGCGCCCGGCAAGATCGAGCGACTGCGCGATGGTGATCTCGGCGAGGAGGAACTGGCCCGCCTGGTGCTCAATCTGGCCGATGAGATTCTGATCAGCGACGCCTTTGCCGACCAGGAACTCGACGTAAATATCATTCGCGCCCTGCTCTATCTGCAGCGCGCCGACCCGCGTATTGACCAGCGTGTCCGCCAGTACCTGTTCGGGCGCCAGCTCAATGCACTGTCACTGCAGTCGGTGCGCGCGCTCGATCCCAACTCAGGCGACGGGCGGGCGTTCGAGATCATCGAGGCGCTCGGCAAGATCATCTGGACGGTCGAGAATGCAGCGCTGGTGTTCTGCATCGACCAGGTCGAGGACCTGCGCAATTTCGATGATCCGGAGGATCGTTTCACCAAGGCGGTCGGCAACCTGATGCAGATCGCAAACCGAGTGCCGAGCGCGATCGTGATCATCTCGGTGCTCGAGGAATTCTACGGCCAGGCGCGGGCGGTGCTGCATCAGTCCTACATTGACCGGATCGAGAAGGCAGGCCCCGTCGGGCTTTATGAGAACAGGACGGCGGAAGAGGCGCGCCTGATCATCGGCCGGCGGCTCGAGCATGAAGCCAAGCGCCATTCCGACGGGCCCAATTACCCTGATGCGTCAGCGTTCTTCGGGCCCGGGTTCTTCGAGGAATTTGCCGGGCTTTCGACACGGCGGCTGCTCGAGCATGCACAAACCCGGCTCAGGGCGGAAGCGCCGGACGAAGCAAATGAGGAAACGCCGGAAGGTTTCATCTCGACACTCGCCACGGCGCTCGGCTTTGCACCCGATAATGACAGCGCCAATGACGTCGCGACGACGCTCGTGGATTACCGGGAACTGTGGGACCGGTTCTGCAGTGGCTCGGAGGCGGAAATTCCGTCGGATGATCAGGATCTGCTCGACGTGCTGGCAACGACGTTGTCGCTCGGTTCGACGGAGTGGGGCGGCAAGCTCAAGGTGACGGTGACGCGGCCGGATGTGGCCGACGACCTGCCGGTGATCGATATCGCGGTCGAGCATCCGACCGGGCATGCCTACGAGGCCAGGGTCTTTCTGTGCAACCGGCCGACGCAGGGTGGCGGGCTGAAGCGCCAACTCGACAAGGTGCTCGCATCGATGCAGGGCAAAACCTGCTTCATGCTGCGCGCCAGTGATTTCCCGCCGAACAAAAAGAACCAGACGGCGCAGGCCTACCGCAAATTCCGTGATGCCGGCGGCCGCGCGATCCTGGTGCCGATCCCGGAATGGGAGCGGATGCTGGCGATCCGCGAATTCCACGTGCACTACCGCAACGATCCGGGCTTCGGGGACTGGTTCGAGAAAGTCAAGCTGGTGTCCGGCCTGATCTCGGTGATGCAGTTGTTGCGCCTCGACCTGCTCGGTCGCGACGTGCCGACAGGTTCGGGCGAGCGACGGGCGCGGAGCGGTGCGGCAGTGCCACCCGTGGTCCGGCAGCCGGAGGCGGCGGATATCGCACTGATCGGCGGCGGCGATGACGATGATGGGATCGTGGCGGCGCTGGCCGATGCGGTGGCGCTGCCCGGTGTCGGTGAGACAGATGCGCGTCATGGTGGTTCGTCCGGCGGCAGCACCTGGGCCGACTGGACGGGGTGGAATTCGGATCTGACGCCGGTGCAGGCGCTGCCGGCCAATGATGACAATCTGCCCCTGCCCGTGATCCTCGATCAGAACGGCAGCAACGAGAACAGCATATTTGCCGGCAGAGAAAGCCAGACCAGTCAGGCCGTGACGCTCAACAAGTCGATCATGAAGCGCCACGCAGCGTTTCTCGGCGGTTCGGGTTCGGGCAAGACGACACTGGCGCTGAGTCTGATCGAGCAATTGCTGTCGCGCGGTATTCCGGCGGTGCTGATCGACCGCAAGGGCGATCTGTGCAGCTATGCCAATCCGGAAGTGTGGCTTGGCAGTGAGGGTGAGCCGGGCGAGCGGATAGCCGATCGCGAGAAGCTCGGCGACTCGATCGACGTTGCCGTCTATACGCCGGGAAGGTCGTCGGGACGGCCGATCTCAATCACGCTATTGCCGACCGGCATGAACGAACTGCCAGAACACGAGCAGCAATTGCTCGCCAACCTTTCGTCGGCAGCACTCGGCGATATGCTGCATCTCAAGAATTCGGCGACGCATCAGAAGCAGTCGGGCACGCTGTCTGTGGCGTTGCGCATTCTCGGATCGCGCTCATCACACGAGGTGACGCTGTCGGATCTGATCGCGTTCCTCGAGGACGAGGATGCCGAGCTTACGGATCTCACACAGCGCATGGACCCGTCGGGCAAGATCCGGCGTGATCTGGTGGCGCAGCTCGACAGCCTCAGGTTTCGCAATTCGGCACTGTTCGAGGGTGGCGGCGAGAGCCTGCGGATGGATTCGCTGCTCGGGCTTGGGCCCTATCAGCGCGAGGGGCGCACGCGGCTTTCGATCATTTATACGGGCTTTCTCGGCGATAACGAGAACATCCTGTTCTGGGTTTCGCAGTTCCTTTCCGAAGCGCTCCGGTTCTGTCAGCGCAACCCGAACGATGAGTTGCAGGCTGTCGTAATGTTCGACGAAGCCGACCTTTACATTCCGGCCAATTCCAAGCCTGCGACCGCCGAGCCACTCCAAAGCCTGCTTGAAACGTGCCCGTTCCGCCGGCCTCGGACTCATGCTGGCGACCCAGTCACCGGGCGATCTTGACTATAAGTCTCGCGATCAGATCACCTCCTGGTTCATTGGCCGCGTCCGTGAAGACACCGCCCTGCGCAAGCTGAAAGCCGCATTCCAGAGCGAGAGCGGCCTTGATCCGGCCGCCGTGCTGCCGAGCCAGACGGTCGGCCAGTTCCACCTCGTACAGGAGGGTCTGGTGCGCTCGATGAAGGCGCAGCGCTCACTCATCCAGGCCGAACAGGTGCCGTTCGACCGGATCGAGCAGCTGGCACGGGAGACCAAGGGCCAGGATGAGAAACAGCTGCGGTTGTTCGACCTGAAGTAATACCTGAACTGATCACGTTTTCGTGATTGCCATGCGGCTAACTGCTCGATGCTTGTCAGGACGTGAGAGTCAATCTTCGATGTCGAGAATGAACTCCGTTATGTAATCGGTTGAATACCTACGATTTTGATGGCGCTATTCGTTTGAAGTTGCGGTGGAGGCTGCCGATGGCCGGCGCGAGTTGAGTTCATGGCCGGATGTCTTTGTTTTTACTTTCAATATGGCGAAGTGAAGCTAGGATGGGAGGCGTACAGTTGTTCGCGTTTGAGCCAGTGTCCCGAGGGCAAGTGGTGCGTAGGCTCAGGTTGCGGAGTGTGTGCGGGGTAAAGTTATGCTGGCGAAGCCGCTCTTCGTCATGGTTATTGCGACCGTGATTGGACCTGCGTTGGGGATCGGACTGTTCTTATTGGCGCAGTTCTAAGGAGCCCGGTGCAAGAGTTCGTACGGACAGTGCGTCCGGATTGGCCGATCCGGGAGCGCTGATTTGTCGGCTCGTGGCGGGTCATGCCATGCATCTGCCTTTTTCTCCTGCAGATCGAATTGCCTATTGACCGATCACCCGTTTGGCTCGGCTTGGTCTGGTGGCCGACCATTGCGAAACGTGCATAATTGAACCGGATCGATCTAGCTTCCGGTTGCAGCTGTTTCGTACGGCAGACGTTCACGATGACCAAACGCCCCCTTGTTGATGACTGTTTTCGGACGGACCCGCGTGACGGTGCGCGGATGACGCATGCCGCGACGCTCGAGCTGATGCGCGAGCGTGTGACACGTGTCGTTGGAGCGGAGACCGTGGCCGCAGGCGATGCGGTCGGGCGGGTTGCCGCGCGGGATGTGGCAGCGGCGATCAACGTGCCAGGTCATACCAACAGCGCAGTCGACGGCTATGCATTCCGATTCGATGATTATGATCAGGCGAACGGCACAACCTGGCGGGTTGGGCCGCGAGTGCCGGCCGGACTATCCGGCGTTACGGCTATCGAACAGGGCGATGCCGCGCGGATATTTACCGGCGCGGTGATGCCAGCCGGCGTCGACAGCGTGGTGATGCAGGAGGACTGCGAACTCGACGATGCCAATGGCCGCGTATTCATTCCGGCCGGCCTGAAGCGTGGTGCCAACGTGCGGCGGGCCGGTGAAGATGTCGAGGCAGGGCAGGAGATCATCCGGGCCGGTCAAGTCGTGCGCGTGGTCGATGCCGCAGCCCTGGCTTCGGTCGGCATCGGCGATGTCGCGTGCTATGCGCGACCGCGGGTCGGGATCGCGGCGACGGGTGATGAGATCGTGCGCGACGGTGGTGCGCTCGTCCCAGGGCAGGTGCACGATGTCAACACGCCGTTGCTGCTGCAGCTTGCCAAGGCAGGCGGCGCCCAAGCGAACGATCTCGGATTATGGCCCGACCGGCGCGAAGTCGTGCTCGAGCGATTGCGTGAAGCGGCAGGTGCCTGCGATCTGGTGATCACGTCGGGCGGGGCGAGCCAGGGGGAAGAGGACCATATCTCGCATGCGCTGGCCGAGCTTGGCACGCGCCATTTCTGGCAGATCGCCGTCAAACCCGGCCGACCGTTGATGCTCGGCCAGATCGATGGGGCAGTGGTCGTCGGCCTGCCGGGCAATCCGGTCGCCGTGTTTGTCTGCTTCCTGATGTATGTCTGGCCGCTGATTAGGTGCCTTGGCGGAGCCAACTGGCGGGAGCCGCGGCGGTTTCCGCTGCCGGCTGCTTTTTCGTTTCAGAACCGCAAGGTCGGACGACGTGAGTTCTGGCGGGGTACGACGCGCCAGGGCGAACATGGCATGGTCGTCGAGAAGTTTCCGCGCGATGGCTCGGGCCTGATCTCCGGGCTCCGAGCTGCCAACGGCCTGATCGATATTCCAGAGCACGTGACGGCGGTGGAGTCGGGAGATCTTGTCGACTTCATCCCGTTTTCGGAATTCGGGATCATCGATTAGTGGTGGCCGGGCGGTTGGTGGCCGTCCCGTCCATGGTGACGTCGTAATTGAACCGGAACTCCCTCTTTGGCAGTTCGCGATTGAGTAGCTTCTTGGCCGCTGCGGCGTTCATGCCAGGGGGCGTGAGGAGCCGGTAGACGACGCCACCCGCCCGCCTGTTGTCCGGGGCGTTGGAGAGCCGCTTGAAGCCGAGCTGTGCAAGGCGCTTCAGGTCACCCGGCTCCAGATCAAGTGCCAGAATTTCATTCGGGCGGTAGCGGTTTTCGGCCGGCTTTGCGGACCCGGCGAAAGGTGCTGCCTCGATGATAACGCTGCCTGCTGTCGACGCCGACGATTGCTGATTGCTTTGCATCGAGGAATCCCATGCAGGTATGCGGACAACGTTCGACTTTGCCTGTTGCTCGGATTGCTCCGGCCGCGACGTGCTGTCGACTGTAACCGAGGGCTCAGGGTCGAGCGTGGGTACGGCCACGGCTGCCGGTTGCGTTGGCGTATCGCTTGATTGCGGAATGGCGACCGCAGCGATCTTTTGTTCAGGCGCACTCGAGGGAACGCTGACACTGCCCAGTGGTTGCGTCGGTTCGTCCGGCACAGGGCCCGGTTCGATGGCCACTGGCGCCTTCTGTGCAGCCTCAGGTGCCGGCCGTTCGATGCGTTCCGGCTGCGCCATAGCCACTCGCGCCGGAGGCGGTGTGACGGCCGTAGTCTTTGGTTTGGCCGGGTGTACCGGTAAGGCGATGCGTTTCGGCTCGGCCTTTGCCGCACGTGCAGGCGGTAGTGTGACGGCGGCACGCTTCGGTTCGGGCGCTGCTGCCGGCGGTTTGGGAGGCTCGGGCCGGGCCGTTTCCGTCTTTGCCGGCGTTGGGTCGGCAATTGCCTCTTTCTGTTTGGCCGAAGCTGCCGGCAATGCGGTGGGTTCGGACTCTGTCGCCGCCTCGGCCGCCTTTGCAGGTGCTGGCGTTGGCGTGACGGCCGCAGGCAGTGGCTTTACGGAAGCCGCCGCCTCGACGGTGCGTTCAGTTCGGTCTGTTTCGACTTTCGCGGCAGGCGGCGCAACGAGCGCGGCTGCTTGTTTTGCTGCAGGTGCCGGTTTGGCGATGGGCTCAGGTTGAGCCGCTGCCGCTCGAGCGGGAGGCGCTGCGACGGCGGCGACCTCGGTTTGGGTGGCAGCCGCAGGAGTTGAGACCCCTGGCACCTTCAGTGCAGGCGGCGGCGGGCTGACAGCTGGCGCGGGCTTGGCCGCTAGCGCCGGTTCGTCGCCGGCACGAGACCCCCTTGCCAGCTCCTTTCGAGCAGGTGGTGGCGGCGCGGCTGTATCGAGTACCGTAACTGATAGGGTCGGCTGAGGACTGTCCTTACGCACCGGCGGCGGTGGGCTGACGGCCACCTTTGGTTCGGCTGAAACGGCTGGTTTGTTGCCGGTCTCGGTTTGTTTTGCCAGTGCCTTTTGCGCCGGTGGCGGTGGAATTGCCGCGACTGAAACGCCGGCATTCGGGACCTGCGTTGCCGTTGCCGTTGCCTTTGCCTTTGGCACGGGTGGCGGTGGACTCGCTGCAGTCGCCGGTTCTGTGTTGGCCGCCTCAGCGGCTGCGGCAAGAGCCTTGGCGGGCGATGATTTCGGTATGGGCGGCGGCGGGTTGACCGCAACTGCCGGCAGGCCCTGGTCGGGAGAGGCCGCAGCAGGCCGCTTTTCAGGATCCGGGGGCGTGACCACCTGCCCCGCTGTCGGATTCGGGAACGGCAGAGTTGGCAGGATATCGCCCGGAGCTGCAGGCCGCCGTTCCGGTTGCGGCACTGTCGGTGCCTGAACTTGGGCTTGAACCAAGCGCGGTTGGGCGACTTTCGAGTTTGCGTAGTTCAGCTTGATCTGGAGCGATGCTTCAGATTGCGCGGCCTCGTGGCTTGGCGACATGCCAAGACTGAACGGCGGGACCATTTCCCTTTTGACCAACGGTTCTGCTCGCGTGGCTACAGTTTGCAGCGCTCCGCCGTCGTCCTCTATCTCGGGTCGACCGCTATCGGGCGAATTTGCGAACCTCAATTCGATTTTGAGTGTCTGCCGGAAGTTCTCGTCGCCAGCGGCATTGTCGACCAGCACTTGGAAGGCCGACGGTGGCATCGCGAGAGGTGATGGTGTGGGGCTCGCCGGACGTGCCTGCTTCGTCGGGGTTGGCGTCTGTTTGGACCGCAATCTTGCACGCAAGGCGCGCTGGAGGCGGCGTTGCGTGCGTCGGGCCTCGCGCCTGAGCCTAAGTCGCTTGGACCGGGACACGGATCGTAATGCTGCGCGTTTGAGGCGACGCTTTCGGGTCGTTCTAAAGCGCGAACGCCTGGCTGATTTTCGCCGTGATGTGTTGCGTCGTGCCTTGCGCCGGGAGCGGGCATTCGAAAACTCATGATTGATACTGCCGTCGCCAGCGCCAAGCTGGATGACTGAGCTGCGACTGACACCACCGCCGGTACTGCTGCTGGCACCGCCGCCGCCGCCGCCGCCGCCACCGCCGCCGCCACCACCGCCACCGCCGCCGCCGCCACCGCCGCCGCCGCCGCCGCCACCACCGCCGCCGCCGCCGCCGCCACCGCCGCCGCCACCGCCGCCGCCGCCACCGCCGCCGCCGCCACCGCCGCCGCCGCCGCCACCGCCGCCACCGCCGCCGCCACCGCCGCCACCGCCGCCGCCACCGCCGCCACCGCCGCCGCCACCGCCGCCACCGCCGCCGCCACCGCCGCCACCGCCGCCACCGCCGCCACCGCCGCCGCCACCGCCGCCGCCACCTGCGGCGGCGGCTGGGCTGACAAGGGCAACCGGACTGCCGATGCTCTTTTTGATGAGGGAGGTGTCAAGCAGCGCCTGTGTCGCCGGCAATAAGGCGCTTGCGCTGAAGAAACTGGCTGTGAGCAATAGGATGGAGCGGTTGGTTGAACGCATAGACACGACGAACCTCGATATACGGATTACCTAAGCTTCATCCTTCTATCACGGGCGCGTGTTGTAAACAGCCGGTTGGTTTATCCTTGGCCGGCCGAATGTGTCGGATTCGGCACGTGCGCTATGGCCAATAAGTCTTTCAATGTAGAGTTATAATGGATCTGCCCGGTCGAGACCTGAAACCCACAATGGGGCAGTCACACGAATGGCCCATAACCGTCCCAAGCGCGCCGTAAAGCACGATTAGCAAGCTCATCACTGATTGTTTCGGCTTATGGCTGACCGTGATCGAGTGGCGGTTGGCGCAGTTGCGGGCGCAGTATGCTGTCGATCCTGAAATTCCTGACACGGTCCATCGAGATTGCGTTCGTGCTGCCGTTGCGCGTCGTTCGTGCCGCAACCATTGGTATTGCATTTAACCCGAAACTCGGGCCGCTCAGGTACGTGGCTGGCGGTGCGATGATCTTCGTCGTCATGGCGATCGGACTGGTTTATGTTGTGGCGCCGGTGCGCGGCATCGTCGGCGGTGCCTACATGTCGGAAAAGCTGCGCTACGATGCCGAACGCTGGCTCGCAACCGCGATCTACGACAAGAATCGCGAGTTCGTCGGCACGTTTGGTCCGCGTCTCGACAGTCAGCGCGACGTCAACTTCACAGACCGGATCATCGAGATTGGCGACTACACGGCCAATCCGGATCACAAGTCGATCCCCGTACAGGATGTGCCCGAGGCCTATTGGCAATGCCTCGTCTATCATGAGGACCGCCATCTCGGCGGGCTGCTCAATCCGTTCGGGATCGATCTGTTCGGTGTCCTGAAAATCCCCTATTCGACCGTGCGGCGCTCGATTGCGGCCAGGCGTTTGAGCCTCGGGGTCGGCGGTTCGACATTGCCGATGCAATTGGCGCGGGTGATCTATAAGACGCCGCCCAGGGTCGATGAAAGCGTCGGCGAAAAGCTCGGGCGCAAGCTGCGTGAGTGGTGGGTGGCGCCGGTGATCTATCGCGAGCTGACGCGTGGCGGTGATGACCTGGCGCTCAGGCAGTGGGCTGCGAACCATTTGTGGCTGGCGCAGCGCACGGGCGGGGCGCCATTGCACGGCGTGGAAATGACCAGCCGGATCGTGTTCGGCAAAACGGCAGCGGCGCTGACGACGGCGGAGCAGTTCGTACTTGCCTCGGCCGTCAACAAGCCGATCATCCTGCTCGAGGGCAGCGAGCGGCTCAACTATGTGCGGCTCGACCGCTGGCGCTACATCGTCGAAGTTCGGGCGCGGAAGTGCGCGCAGGAACTCATCGATGATGAAGAAGAGCTGCGAAAGGTGGTCTTCGAACTCGTCAACATGGCCGGTGGGCCGCCCGATCCGCGGATCGAGCCCAAGATCGAAGCGTCGCTCAAGAAGCATGCTCCGAAGAAGGTTGCGCGGGCTCGTGCCAATCCGATCATCCGCGCAAATGTCCTGATGCCGTCGGCCAGATTCGGGTTGCGGGAAGAGATGAAGCAGGTGTTCGGCTTCAATTGGCGGGCGCACGTGCGCGGCATTACGACGACGCTCGAAGTCGGTGATAATTTCGCCTTTCAAAGGGCAATTCTCAAAGATCTTACCAAGCTCGACCGGCGCTGGGGCCGTCAACTTAATCCGGGTTACACGCTCGATCCGAAGGTGATGGCGGACGATCCCGACCGGGTGATGCCGCATGTCGTCGTCGCGGCGGCCGACGGACAGGGACGGATGGTGCGCTATTTTGAAAGCTCGGAGCTTGCGCCCTACTTTGGTTCAGTAATCGCGCGCAGGCATGACAACGGCAAATACGACCGGGCCCGCGAGCCGCGCCAGATCGCATCGACCGGCAAGATGATCGCTGCGATCGCAATCGCCAACCAGGCGCCCGGCGGCGTTGATGCGCTCTACGTCGATCGCGACGCACCATCTGCCGGGCTCGAGACATGCCGGCGCGGCGGCGGCCTCAGGCGCGGGCGCAAAGCGATCGTTGCTTTTGCCTGCTCGCTCAACGGGCCGGTCGAGTGGCGTGCCGCCCGGGCAGGTCAGGAGCGCATCGGACATTTGATCGATACTTTCGGGTTCAACCGGCCGCCCGCGGCGGACCCGCAGTCGGAGACGCCGCCCTCGACAGCTTCTGTCAGAGGGCTCGTCTCCGGCGCGCCGCAGCGTGTGCACCACATGTCGGCGGTGATTTTGGCAGCGCTGACCGGGCGTGGCGGAGAGGCAATCGAAGCGCCGACGCTGGTTGGCAAATACGATTTTACGAGCCTGGAAAATCGCAAAGCGTTCGAGGAGCGCAAGCGGCTCAGCATCGTGCCCAATCAGCTTATCCGGCGGCAAGCGCGAGGAGCATTGAGAGCATTGCTCAGCGCACCGCTCTGCTATCGCGCCAACAAGCGTTCGCACGGTACGCTCAAGTCGTTGCACGACTGGTGCGCGGCTCGGCGGCGAGGGCTCCTGCTGCATGTCGCCAAGACCGGCACGGCGGTGACTTCCGATGCCGATCAGACGATCGACGGCTGGGTGACAGGCGGGCTCAAGTTCCAGAACGGTGCGAGTTATTCCTATGTCGTCGTGGTCGGTACCGGCAGTGCCACACAACCGTTTGCCAACCGGCTGCATTCGAGCCAGCTCGCAGCACCGCTGGTGAAGACTTTGCTCGAAGACCTCGAAGCGCACGCCAAGCGCAACCCGGTGCCGGCACCGCGGCCGCCAGTACCCGTCGCGATGCAGCCCGACGCAATGGCAGATGGTGCGAAGGTCGCGCAGAATGCAGCCAAGCGGCGAGAAAAGTTCGTTGGCGATGAAGTCTGGGCCAGGCAGTTGCTGAACAGCCGGTGAATGACAACGCGCCTGCCGCCCACGAATTGCGCTCAATCGGAAAAACCGAATTCCAAACACCAGTTTATTGCCATGCTTCGGCCCCGTTGGAGGCCAACTGAAGCCCAAAAACCCCTCTAATGATTTTGCCCAGACCACGTAGGCTGCGGCCTGCGATGGGGAGGCAACCCGGTTAGTTGATGATTGCGTTTGTTCGAACTGAAGTTTTCGCTCACCAGTGCGAAGGCGGCGAACAAGCGACGTTTTCTGCATCAGCGGCTGGCCGTAGCAAACAGGCAATTTGATGTTCTCGAGAACGGCGGACCGATCGCAGCGTTACGCAGTGGATACCGATGAGGACTGGGCCGAACCGCAAAGGGTGCAGCGGGACTGGAAGAAGATCTTCCTGGTTCTCGGTCTCGGCACGCTGTCGTGGGTCGCAACCTACGTCGGTATGCTCGAACTCATCCAGGCCAACATGGGAGCCTTGGATCTGACCACCAAGGTCGTCGTCGGCTTTTCGGTGGCAATGCTGATGACCATGATCATCTGGCTGCTCGACCAGATGTTTGCACCGCATCCGCTCGGCGTGAAATTCGCCTACGTTGCCGGCTACATATTCCTGACCATCATTTCGGTCGGGTTTGGTTTCGGCTTCTATTGGAAAGTGCTCGAAAGCCGGTCGGAAGCGTCACGGTCTGCGGAAAGTGCGGTGTCGCAAGTGCAGGCGGCGCTGCTCGCAGGCTCGTCGAGGCTCGATCAGTTGCAGGCGACGCTCTCGCAGCTCACCGAGATCTCCAAGGAGAAAGCAATCCTCGAGCGTGATAGCGGCACGTCGTGCCCGAATTCACAGCCGGGTGACGGACCGCGGCGGCGCTTGCGGGATGAAGATGCGGCGCGGTTTTCGTTCGCCTCGAACTTCGTCAAAGGACGCAGTGCGAAGGTCAAGGCCGACATGCAGGCGCTCGATGGCGATCTCAAAAAGATCGTCTCAGGCGACAAGTCGACATTCGATGCCGCAACAGGTACGCGCAACAAGTTCCTGCAGGCGTTGTCGCGCAAGCTCGAGCTGACGGCGACGAGCTTCAATGCGTTCCGAACCGATCCGCAATTGCGCCAGATCCGGTCCGAACTTGCCGAGCGGGCCAATCGCACGACGTTTCCGACAGGACGGGGCAACAGGACGTTTTCATGCCCTGACGGACAGCTGCAATCGGCGCTCTACGGTGTGGTCAAAGCCATCGACCAACTGCCCGAACTCGATAAGCCCGAGATTGCGACCGTCGAAGGTGCGCAAGCCGTGGTCGAGGCCTTTCGGCGGCTGACGGCAACCGGGCAGGGCGTGTTGATCTTCAAGCTGCCGCCGTCGGCCGATGAGTTGCGCGAATTGCAGAAGAAGGCGGTTCGTTCAGTCACGCCCGGCCGGGCGCCGCAGACGTTCGGCGGTTCAGGCGACGGGCTGTCACAAGGCGGGCTTGCCAAGCGCGATTACATTCCGCTTTCGATCGCGTTGTTCGTCGACCTGTGCCTGCTGCTGGTCTCGATCGGACGGCCGATGAACCGGCTCGGCGGTTTGGTGCCGAAAATGCGCGAAGCCGAGCGCGGGCCAGTCTACCAGATCCTGTCGAAGTTCGACGAGATCCACCGCGATGAAAAGATCCGCGAGAAGTTCGAAATCTTCCGCCATGTCGTGTTCGACTTCAACGGCGATTACTATGTTGCCGTACCGCTCGATGCGCCGCGTAACCGCAACCCGGAAGAGGTTAGCAATCTGCAACTCGAAGCTCACCTCCTCGGCAACTTGTTTGCGAGCTTCGAAAAGGAACGCATCTTTGCGCGCGTCTACAATCCATTGCTGTCGGCCAAAACCATCCAGAAGCGGCTGTGGCGCCAGGGCAGCAAGTTTGCAGCGAGCCAGGCGTTCCGCGTCTACCGGTTTCGCAATGGAGCGTGGTCCGACATCATCCTCGGCGCTGTAATGGGAGCTGCGAGGCGTGCGAAGGTCGAACAGGCACGCCGGGCGAAGGAAGCGGGGCCGCAGCTCGATGTGCCGGATAAAGCCGACGCTGCGGGCCATGATGACGAGCAATTGCGTGAAGCGATTGCCGAGACGGTTCGGGAACGGATGGCTGAAGCCGCAGGCAATACAGAGCCGCGCCGCAGCGATGAGGTGGGCGAGGATGCGGCGCGCATGGCGGCGGCATTGGTACCCAATGAGCATGCCGCGCCGAACGGCACAGCCGGGACGAACGATGATGCAGCGTCTGCAGCGCGGTGGCCCTATCGCCAACCACCGCCGGAGCCGGGTGAGGCGCAGGTCGAATTACTCCCGGCGAACTCGAACACGTCGCCCGGTTCGGTGCACGACAACGTAATCCGTATGCCGCGTCCGGCGATGCCGCAATCACCGCCGCCTGTGCCGACGTCGCCACTGGCCAAGGCCAAGCCCGGAATGCCGGCCGAGGATGTCGATGCACCTTATACCGAGGCACTGGCGCATGCGATCCGGATGCCGGAGGCAGATGCAGGTTTGGCCGCCGCGCCGGCAGCCGCGGAGGAGGCAAACGACGAGGTGATTTACGTTGCGCCCGCTCCGGTTCCGGCTCTGACGGATCTGGAAACGACGCAGCAGCCGGCAGAGGGCGAGCCAACGATGGCGGAGGTCTGCGATCAGCTCGAGCGGCGCGAGGCGCAGACGGTGCCCGATCTTGCCGCGACCAGCATGAGCGTTCGCATAACGCAGCGGACGGCTGATTTCGAAATCCCGGTGCATGCAACTTTCAAAGGCCAACCCGCCGAGGTTCTGCGGGCCGGCATGCGTGCGACGTTGCTGGCCGCGCATCAGGCGGAAAACGGTTCGAGTGAGTTTGCTCTCGATCTCGAGGCGGTGCCCGTGGATGCAGGCGTGGCCAATGGTGATCGGGCTCCGATCGCCGGAGACGTGCTCGCAATCAGCGATCAAACGGGTGGCGAGTCTTCGGCCGTTGCCGTGGTTTCCGGTGCTGCCGGTGAGGCGGCCACCGCAGCTCTGGCCGATGAAATTCAGATGCTGCCGTTTGAAGACGTTGGCGACTTCGAAGAGGTCGGGCCGGAGCCCGCGGCTGGCGCAGGCGCGCTGTCGGAACGGGATCTCGAAGAAATATCACGTCGCTTTGCGCCCGGCGGGGCGGCCGGTGATTGAATGAGGACTGGCAAAAAGCTCGCGCGGCGTATCGAATTCGGGCGCCGCTCAATCCAATGTTAACTCCCTTGGCGTTTACTGCGCCCAACGAAAACACGTCGCACAAATTCGTTCCGCGTCCGGGAAGCGGCACATTGGCTCGGGAAACACAATATGAAATGCGAATTGCTCCACTCCATGCAGGTTGTCAAACGCGAGGAGAAGGAGACCAAGCTGATGCAATTCGTGCTCGGCGAGGTCGCGGCAGGACGAGCAAAGCTCGAAGGGACGTGGTCGATCATCGCACTGTCGATGGACAGCCCCGTCGTCGCCGCCGTGAGACGGGTGCTGAGCGATCTTTCAGCCGGTGAGCGGCTCTCGCTCGCAATTGTGCTGACGGGGCGCATGAAACATGTCCCTGGTGACGGGTTTGAAGGCGTGGGCGCGTTGTGTATGCGCACCGCCAGCAATCCGAGGTTGCTGGATGCCCATGAGCAGCTGGTCGTTGGTGAACGTTCTTCATGGACGGGCGACTGCATGCGACGCGATCCGCGGCAGCGCGATGCCTTCGAGCGCTTCGAAAACGATAACAGCGAGGCGGCGGACTGGGCGCAGCGCTCGTTCGAGCGGTTGTGGCAAATGGCGGTGCCGATGCCAAATAGTACACAACGTGTTGGTACTGTTCAGGATCGTCGCGAGATCGACGGCATCGTCGCGAATGATCCGGTCAAGGAAGCCGTCGTTATTGCCGCTACATCTCGTAACTGACTGAACGGAAGCGCTTGCGGAATTTGCCGGCAGCGAGGCGAAATTAACCGAAGGCTGCATTTCGAGTTTCCACAATTGCCATCAAATTACCTTGAGTTTCGGCAAGCTGGCCGGACATGTCTGTCCTGTCACGTCTCTTCGAGCCCAAGGAAATTTCAATCATGGCACGCCACTTCCCCCGCTGCCTCACCGTCCTTTTCGTCATTGTCGCATTAGCCGGCGGGTTCGCTGCGAACGCCGCCGAAGTGTTCCGACACCGGGGTCTCGAACGTGACGCTGCGCGGTTCGAAGGCTGGCTGCAGCTCAACTGGAAACGCGACAAGCGTCCGGCACGGCGGTTCATAGCGGCCGGTGAACGGCTGCTTTCGGGCAAGGATCCGCGCGGTGCCTGGCGGCAGTTTGCGCAGGCCGCGGTCAACGAGCCGAAGAACGACAGCGCCTGGCATGGTCTGGCGCGGGGGCTGCTTGCCATTCCGCTGAGGCAGCTGTCGGGCTCCGAGCGCTACCGGGTGCCGGTCAATGCTAGCGGGGCTGCCTACCTGGCGTTCCAGCGGGCACGCAGCGATACCCAGAAGGCCAACGCGCTCGTTCTGCTTGCCAATGCGCTGGAGCGGCGCTCCTACTGGCGTCCGGCGATCGAGGCCCTCAGAGGTTCATTGAGACTGGCCGATGCGCCGGAGGTCGCTAAGAAACTGGAGGCGCTGCAGGCGGCGCATGGTTTCCGGATCACCAACTACAACGTCGAGAACGAGAGCAGCGAGCCGGAACTGTGCATTGATTTTTCCGAGTCGCTGAAGGGTGGCGATGTCGATTTCGCCAAGTATATCGCGATCAACGGCAAGGCGCCGCAATCGGTGCGGGCGCAAGACGGGCGGCTTTGCGTCAAGAGCTTCAAGCACGGCGAAACCTACGAAGTACTGGTGCGTGGCGGTTTGCCGGCCGCTGTCGATGAGACACTGGCCAAGAATGCTGAACTTTCAATTTATGTGCGCGACAGATCGCCAACCGTGCGGTTCACCGGTCGCAGTTACGTGCTGCCGAGCCGCGGGCAGAGCGGCCTGCCGATCGTTTCGATCAATACCGATGAGGTCGGTGTCGAGATCTACCGGATCGGTGACCGCAGCCTGGTCAACTCGGTGGCCGAGGGTGATCTGAAGCGGCAGTTGTCGGATTGGGAACTGCGCCAGCTCAGGGCGAGCAAGGGCGTCAAGGTGTGGTCCGGTGCTCTCAAGGTGCGCCGGGATCTCAACAAGGAGATCACAACTGCGCTGCCGGTCGGCGAGGCGGTCGGCAAGCTGGAGCCCGGTGTTTATGCCGCGGTTGCATGGGCCGATGAGAAGTCGCGCAAGTCGGGTGGCAATCTGGCGACGCAGTGGTTCATCGTCTCGGATCTCGGCCTGACCGCTTATTCAGGGCAGGATGGCGTACATGCGTTCGTCAGGTCGCTGGCGACGGCTCAACCGGTTGCCGGCAGCGAGGTGCGGCTGGTTGCGCGCAACAACGAGGTGCTGGTCACGGGCAAGACGGATGCGCGCGGCTACGTGCGCTTCGATGCCGGGTTCGGTAAAGGTGAGGGCGGTATGCAGCCGGCGCTGCTGGTCGCGCGCAACGGCGATGTCGACTATGCCTTCCTCGATCTGTCGACAGGTGCCTTCGATCTGACCGACCGCGGTGTCGAAGGGCGGCAACCGGCCGGGCCGGTCGATGGCTTCATTTATCTCGACCGCGGCGTCTACCGACCGGGCGAGCAGGTCTTCGTTTCAGCCTTGGTGCGCGATGACAAGGGCGGTGCCTCGGACGTGCCGGTGACGGTGATCGTGACACGGCCGGATGGTGTCGAGCACAACAGGATCGCGCTGACACGTGCGGAACTCGGCGGGCATACGACTGAACTGACGCTTGCCTCCGGCGCCATGACGGGCACGTGGCGGCTGGCGTTGCATACCGACCCGGCGGCCCAGCCGATCGCACGCGGTGCGTTCCTGGTCGAGGACTTTGTGCCGGAGCGGCTGGCGCTGGAACTCGCAGCAATCGATACCTACCTGGCGCCGCTCAAGGAAGGCCGGGTCAAGGTTACGGGCCGGTATCTTTACGGGCCGCCGGCAGCGGGCCTTGCGATCGACGGTGAGGTCGTGGTTGCGGCCGCCGGTAGTGGGCTTGCTGCCTATCCGGGGTATCACTTCGGCATGGCCGATGAGCATGTGTCGCCTGTGCGGGCGGAAATCGCGAATGCCGGTGCGACCGACAAGGACGGCCAGGCGGTCGTTGCCGTCGCGCTGCCGAAGATCGCGCGCACCGCACGGCCGCTCAAGGCGAACATTACGCTCCGCCTAAAGGAGCCTGGCGGTCGTGCAATCGAACGCAATGTTTCACTGCCGGTGCGCAGCGGTGCTCCGCGGCTCGGCATCAAGCCGCTGTTCGAGGGCGATCTCGGTGAGGGCGAGACGGCAAGCTTCGACTTGATCGCGATCGACGGCGATGAAAAGCAAACCGCGATGAAGGATCTCTCGTGGGAACTCGTGCGGTTGCAGCGGAGCTGGCAGTGGTACAAGCGTGACGGTACCTGGATGTACGAAGCCGTCACGGTTCCGCGCAAGATCGCTGCCGGCAAGTTCGATGCCAGGGCCGATCAGCCGCTGCGGATTTCGGAAAAGATCGATTGGGGCCGCTATCGGCTCGACGTGCGTCGGATCAGTGGGCGGCAATTGGCCTCGAGCTATCAGTTCAATGCCGGCTGGTATGCGAGTGACGATGCCGACAGTCCGGAAATGCTGGCGGTGGCGCTCGACAAGGCGAGCTACAAATCGGGCGACACGGCGAAGCTCAAGGTGACATCGCGGGTGGGCGGCACCTTGATGGTGGCGGTGATGTCCAACGGCCTGGTCTCGACGCGCGATGTCGCACTCAAGGTCGGTGACAGCGAGGTCGAGGTGCCGGTCGGTGAAAACTGGGGCACAGGTGCCTACATCATCGCAACGCTCTATCGGTCGCTGGATGAAGCGTCGAAGCGCATGCCGGGGCGGGCGATGGGTGTTGCCTGGCTGGGCGTCGATCAGGGCGGGCGGACGCTCAAGGTCGGGCTCGATGCGGCCCAGAAGGTACGCTCGGGCTCGAAGCTCGACGTGCCGATCGAAATCAGCGGGCTCGAGGCAGGCGAACAGGCGCGCGTTACGGTTGCCGCCGTCGATGTCGGGGTTCTCAACCTGACGCGGTTTGCCTCACCGGCGCCGACCAAGTGGTTCTATGCGCAGCCGCTGCTGGGTGCCGAGGTGCGCGATCTCTACGGCCGCCTGATCGATGGCATGCGGGCCGAGCGTGGGGCGCTGAAGAGCGGTGGCGATGCCGACGGCGGTGGTGGCCTCAAAGGCGCGCCGCCGGTCGAAGAGACGCTGGCGCTGTTCTCCGGCATCGTCACAGTCGGCGACGACGGGCGGGCAAATGTGTCATTCGAGATGCCCGACTTCAACGGCTCGGTGCGGCTGATGGCGGTTGCCTGGAGCGGCAATAAGATCGGGGAGGCGTCGCAGACGATCATCGTGCGCGACAGGATTGCACTGACGACGACGGCACCGCGATTCCTGACGCTGGGCGACAATGCGCAACTGATGCTCGATCTGCACAACGTCGAACTCGATGATGCGACGCTCAAGCTCGTCGTTGCGCGGTCCTATCAAGATGGCGAGCCGGTTGAGATCGCGTCACGCGAGGTGAAGCTTACGAAAGGTGAGCGGCGTGCCGAAACGCTGATGATTTCACCGGACCGGCTCGGTCTCGTGACCTACGACGTGTTCGTGACGGGCGCCAATGGTGTCGACGTGAAGCGCGACCTGATCTTCGACGTGAAACCGCCGGCCGGTAACGTCAGGCGCACGCAGGTTGAGGAGGTTGCGGCAGGTGGCAGTCTGACGGTGTCACGTAAGCTGCTCGCCGATCTCATTCCGGACCGGGCGAAGGTGTCGTTGAGCGTCGGGCCGGCGGCGGGGCTCAATGTGCCTTCGCTGCTCAGCCAGCTCGACCGCTATCCCTACGGCTGTGCCGAACAGACGATCAGCCGGGCACTGCCGCTGCTCTATGCAAACGAGCTGTCGCTCGATGTCGGAATGCAGGCCGACAATGCCCTCGAGGAGCGCATCCAGAAGGCGGCGGACCGGGTGTTCGACATGCAGGATGCATCCGGTGGCTTCGGTGTCTGGGGGCCGTCCAATGCGGATATCTGGCTGACCAGTTATGTCACCGACTTTCTGACGCGGGCACGTGAAAGGGGTGTCGAGATCGACACGCGCGGCTTCAGCCAGGCGCTTGCCCGGTTGCAGAACTATGTGGCCTACGTGTCTGACTTCACGGTTGGCGGAACCAAGCGGGCCTATGCGCTCTATGTGCTGGCGCGCAACGGCCGGGCGCCGATTGCGGAGTTGCGCTACTATGCGGATGCCCGTCTGGACCGCTTCTCGACGCCGACTGCCAAGGCGCAAATCGGTGCGGCGCTGGCGATGGTCGGTGACCGTGAACGGGCCGAAAGTGCCTTCAATGCGGCGATCGATGCGATCAGCAAAGCTGCGATCGATTTCGATCGGATCGATTTCGGCTCGTCGCTGAGAGACGCGGCGGCGGTGCTGACGCTTGCGAGCGAGACGCGGATGGTGCCTGAGCGGGCTCGCGGGCTCACCGATCGCATTGCCAAGGCATATGCGACGCGCACCTACACCTCGACGCAGGAGCAGGCGTGGCTGTTGCTGGCGGCGCGAAGCCTCGGCGAGCAGGCCAAGGATCTCAAGCTCGCGATCAACGGCAAGGACCATGACGGACGGCTGCGAGCCAACCTGACGCTGCAGGATCTGAGTACCGGAGATCTGACGATCACCAATCGCGGCAGTGAGGCGACACAAGCCGTTGTAACCGTTTCCGGTGATGCCAGGACGCTGCAACCTGCAACTGCCAACGGCTTCGAGATCGAGCGCCAGTACTACACGTTGGATGGCGCGAAGGTCGAACTCGGATCGGGCGATGCGGAGATCAAGCAGACCGATCGTCTGGTCGCGGTGCTGACCATCAAGAGCAGCCAACCAGGCGGACGCGTGTTGCTGGTCGACAGATTGCCGGCGGGGCTCGAGATCGAGAATCCGCGACTCATCGAAAGCGGCAGCGTGTCGGCGCTGAGCTGGTTCAAGCCTGAATGGCAGCCGGACCACACCGAGTTCCGCGATGACCGGTTCGTCGCCGCCTTCGATTTCTTCCGGGCCGGCAACAAAGTGCGCAGCGCGACGGTCGCCTATATCGTGCGCGCGGTATCGCCGGGACGGTTCGTGCATCCGGCGGCGATGGTCGAGGACATGTACCGGCCGGAGCGGTACGCGCGCACGGCGGCCGGCAGCCTGACGGTCAAGGCGCGCTGAGATGGCGCGCGTGGCAACACGAGGGCGCGGACGGTCAGTGATGATCGTCAACCGGGCGCGCCTGGCGCTGGCGACCGTGCTCGCCGGCGGTGTTGCCATGATGGCGGCCAACCAGATCGTCGAGCAGGAGATCAGGCGGATCGGGCCGCTGCCCGAGGTAGTGGCCGGCGATCTGTCGACGGTGGTCGTCGACCGGCGTGGTGCACTGCTGCGCGCGTTCACGAACAGCGAAGGCCGCTGGCGGCTGCCGGTCAGTCATCGTGATGTCGATGCGCGGTATCTGAAGATGCTGTTTCAGTTCGAGGACCGGCGGTTTTACGAGCATGGTGGCATCGATGGCTATGCGTTTCTGCGGGCCGGCTGGCAGCTCGTTCGCCACGGGCGGATCGTTTCGGGGGCCTCGACGCTGACCATGCAGGTGGCGCGGCTCATCGATCAGCGCCATGACCGCTCGGCGGCGACGAAATGGCGCCAGATGCTCCGGGCGGTGCAGCTCGAACGGCGCTTTTCGAAGTCGGAGATTCTCGATCTCTATCTGCGGTTGGCACCGTTTGGTGGCAATCTCGAAGGTGTCAGGGCGGCTGCGCTAGCCTATTTCGGCAAGGAGCCGCGGCGGCTCTCGGTCGGGCAGGCAGCACTGCTCGTCGCGCTGCCGCAGTCACCTGAGGCACGGCGCCCGGATGTCGCCGGTAACAGTGCATTGCCGGCGCGGCGGCGGGTTCTCGAGAGGGCCGTCGCGGGCCGCGTGATAGGCGCGGCGGAATTCGAGCGGGCGGCGGCGGAGGCATTGCCGACGCGTCGGATCGCGTTTGCCAAGCTTGCCGCCCATCTTGCCGATGCCGAGGTTGCCGGAAAGGCGGGGCGCAAGGTGCATGCCCTGACGCTCGACCGGGGATTGCAGGCATCGCTCGAGCAACTTGCTCGGCGGCATGCGCAATCGCTCGGGCCGCGGTTGTCGGCCGCCATTCTGGTGGTTGATCATCGAAACGGTGAGGTTCTCGCGCATGTCGGATCGGCCGGTTATCTGGATGACCAGCGGTTCGGTGCGATTGACATGGTGCAAGCCGTGCGCTCGCCAGGCTCGGCGCTGAAGCCGGTGATCTACGGGCTCGGCTTCGATGCGGGGCTCATTCATCCTGAAACGCTGATCGAAGACCGGCCTGTTCGGTTTGCAGCGTACCGGCCGAAGAATTTCGACAACACGTTCCGTGGCACCGTGACGGTGCGCGAAGCGCTGGCGAGATCGCTCAACATTCCGGCGGTCAAGGTGCTCGATGCGGTCGGCCCCGGCCGGTTCATCGGCGCCATGCAGAAGGCCGGTATCGAGACCGTGCTGCCGCCCGATACCGAACCGTCACTGGCAACGGCACTCGGCGGGCTCGGCACTACGCTTCATGATCTGACGGCGACATTCACCGCAGTCGCGCGTGGTGGCGAGACGGTCGAACTGGTCCACCGGCAGCATGATCAGAAGGGTCAGCGAGTCGGTGTGAAAGGGCCAAGACTGCTCAGCCGGCAGGCGGCCTATTATCTGACCCGGATCCTGCGCGAAGCGCCGCCGCCACCGGATGCGCGGGCCGGTGAGATCGCCTTCAAGACGGGGACATCTTACGGTTATCGGGATGCCTGGGCTGTCGGTTTCGATGGGCGGCACACAATCGGGGTGTGGGTCGGCCGTCCGGATATGGCGTCGACCGCCGGCCTTCTCGGGCGGACGGCGGCGGCGCCGATGCTGTTCGATGCGTTCAAGCGGGTGGCGCTCAAGCGGGCCGCCTTCGCGCCTGCGCCCGACGATGTTCTCCGGGTCAGTGGCGGAAGTGAATTGCCGCCGCCGCTCAGGCGATTCGAGAATGACATCAGGATCGGGGTCGGCGGCGCCTTTGTGGACGAGCCTGTCGTGATCGCATTCCCGCCGGATCGCGCCGAGGTCGATTTCGAGCATGGCGGGGCGGTGCTGCTCAAGGCGGAAGGCGGCGTGCTGCCGCTGACTTGGCTGGTCAACGGTGCGCCGGTCGGGGTCAGCCGTGATCGCCGGCAGTTGTTCTGGCAGCCTGCCGGTGAAGGTTTCGCGAAGGTGGCGGTGGTCGATGCTGAAGGCCGGGCCGATCGCGTGACGGTGCGGCTTGCCAGGGAATAGTTTCCTCTTGATGCCGGGGTGCGACGGCGGGCCCGGTCGGTGGCCGGCCGGGCAGGCGATATGATCGCGCGCTGCACCGGGAGCGTTTCAGCGCGACGGTATCGGAAATTCGAAGGCCGGGAGGGGGCATGGCTGTGAGCCAATCGAGCGTCATTGATCGATGGGAAGGTGGCGGGCATTCGCGGTCCGCGGTTTCGCTTGGCCGCGTTGCCGGCATCAGCGGGCTGGCGGCAATTGCCGTGATGGCGGTCGTCGCGGCTGTCGAACCATCGGAGCCGGAGGAGGCCTTGGCGGCACGAGTGGCGCAAGCTGCCGGGACGGGTGGTTTCGCGAGCGATGTCCTGAAGCCGACACGTTCCTTCGGCGGCTATGGTGGTGTCGCGCACACCTTGCCAACCGAAGTCGTGATCACCGAGGCCGACGGCAATCGCATCACGGCGAGCGGTTTCGACTGGATCGGCAAGCCGTTCGAGGCGCCGATCTATTATGGCCTCAGAGTCCAGCGCTGGCCGGCGACGGGTGTGTTCGGCACGATGCTCGATTTCACGCACGCCAAGGCGATCGCAAAACGCAACAGCGAGGCGACGTTCACGGGCACGCGTAATGGTGAGGCTCTGCCCAAGACGGCGAAGATCGGCGACGTTCTGCGCAAGCTGGAATTCAGCCATGGCCACAACATGCTGACCTACAACGGCCTTGTGCGGTTCGGTGCCCTGTTCGGCCGCTTCCGGCCCTATTTCGGAGCGGGCGCCGGGATTTCGCTGCCGCATACGGAGATCGGGTTCACGGGCGAAAAGGAGCGGACTTACGAGTATCAGTTCGCAGGCTTCGCGGGCCAGGGCCTTGGCGGGATCGAGATCGATCTCGGCCGCACATCCTTGTTCGTCGAGTACAAATTCACCTACGCGCCTTACGATGTGCCGCTGAGCGAGGTGTCGCCGGGCTGGCTGCTGGTGACGGACTTGTGGCGTCAGTTCAGGGCTTGGTGGAGCGGCGAGGTGCCCCCCGGTGGGCGGTTGACGGTGACGCTTGTCAGCCACCACGGCATTGCCGGGGTGATGGTGAAGGCGGGCCGGTGGAAGTAGAAGGGTGCGTTACACCATCGACAGCCAATGCAATGTGACTACTACCATATCCCGAACCTAACCCTACTTCGGCCGGTTGCCTCATTGGGGCGCATCAGGCCGGCTTGATCCAGACGTGGTTGTCGTGGAAGGCGGCGCCGCCGTAGGGGGCGACGGCGTCGGCGCTCGTTAGCGTGTTGATGCCGTTGCCGCCGGCGAACTGCGCGTTGGGCTTGATGCTCTCGACAATCACGACGCCGGGCTTGATGCCGTCAAAGGATGTGGCTTCGAGTTCGATCTCGCCGCGCCGGTTGCCCATGCGAATGCGGGCGCCATCGGCGATGCCAAGTCTTGCCAGATCGTCCGGATGGATGAGGGCGTTGGGGGCGCCTTCCTGTTTGCGGCTGGTCGGGGTTTCGTTGAACGAGGAGTTCAGGTAGCCGCGCGCAGGCGATGTCGCCAGCCGGAAGGGGTGGTCTGCATCGGCGTTCTCGATGACGTCCCAGTGGTCCGGCAGGCGCGGCATGTCGCCGGCAATGCCCCAGTCGTGCTTGCGGGCGACCGGTACGTTCTGCCAGTCCGGCTTGAACTTGAACTTGCCGTCCGGGTAGGCGAAGCCATCGACGAAATGAGACGTCGCGAAATCGGGCTGGCAGTCGATCCAGCGGTTTTCTTCGAGGTTTTCGATCGTGCCCCAGCCGGAGGCCTTGAGCGTTCGATCGATGATCTCGCGCGAGGTCATGGCAAAGCCCGGATGGTCGGCGCCGACCCGTTTTGCGAGCGCGCAAATCACGTCGTGGTTCGAACGGCATTCGCCGGGGGCCTCGATCAGTTTCGGGCCGAGCATGATGTGGTTCTGGCCACCGCCCTGGTAGACATCGTCATGTTCGAGGAACATCGTTGCCGGCAGGACGATGTCGGCCATTTCGGCGGTCGCCGTCATGAACTGTTCGTGCACGCAGACGAACAGGTCATCGCGCATGAAGCCGGCCTTGACCTTGCGCTGCTCGGGGGCGACCTGCACCGGGTTCATGTTCTGGATGAACAGTACTGCGACCGGAGGGCCGTCGCCGAGGTCAGGGCCATCGCCGGTGAGGATCGGGCCGATGCGGGACATGTCGAGGACGCGCACGGACGGGTCCTTGACGTCGAGGCCTTCGATCAGGGTTTTGTCCCAGTGGTAGATGGCGCCGTTGGTGTGGAAGGCGCCGCCGCCTTCGTGGCGCCAGGCGCCGGTGACGGATGCGATGCACAGTGCTGCGTGCATGTTGTGGGCGCCATTGCGCTGGCGTGTGAAGCCGTAGCCGAGGCGGAAGTAGGTACGCGGCGTGCTGCCGACCAGATGCGCGAAGGCTTCGATTTCGGCGACATCGAGACCGGTGATTTCGGACGCCCATTCAGGCGTTTTCGATTGCAGGTGTGCTTCGAGTTCGGCGGGGCAATCTGTGTGGCTGGCGAGGAAGTCACGGTCGGCCAGGCCGTCGCGGAACAGGACATGCATAACGGCGCAGGCCAGCGCGCCGTCGGTGCCGGGCTTGAGGCAGAGCGCCATGTCGGCCTGCTTCATGGTGCCGTTCCGGTAGATGTCGATCGCGACGATCTTGGCGCCGCGCTGCTTGCGCGCCTTGACCGCGTGGGTCATGACGTTGACCTGGGTGTTGACCGGATTGGTGCCCCAGATCACGACGCAGTCGGACTGTGCCATCTCGCGTGGGTCGGGGCCCATCAGCGTGCCGGTGCCGGCGGCAAAGCCGGTCCAGGCCAGTGTCGTGCAGATCGAGGAATGCTGGTCGGAATACTTCTTGGCGTGGCGCAGGCGGTTGATGCCGTCGCGCATGACCAGGCCCATGGTGCCGGCGAAGTAGTAGGGCCAGACCGCCTCCGCACCCAGTTCGCGCTCGGTCTTGAGCATTGCCTCGGCGGTGATGTCGAGGGCGTCGTCCCAGGATATGCGCTCGAATTCGGCCGATCCTTTCGGGCCCTTGCGGCGCAGGGGTTGGGTCAGCCGGTCGGCATGATGCACGCGCTCAGCATAGCGGGCGACCTTGGCGCAGATAACGCCATCGGTATAGGTATTGGCCTTGGCGCCATGCACGCGGCCGATGCGGCCATCATCGAGCAGTTCGACCTCGAGAGCACAGGTCGACGGGCAATCATGCGGGCAGGCCGAGAAGCCGAGCCTGTTCGAGCCATCCATCAAGCGAGATTCCTTCCCAGCGTCCGGCCTCGACGGCCTCAGTTATTCAGCTTGCGGGAGGCTAGCGCAGATCAAGGGGCGGGCAAAGAGCCTGTGGCTGTGCCTGCTGATCTGTCTGGTTACAGGCAATCGCGCCAAAAACCGATCACGTGATGGTGACGACTGGCGTCGATGTTCATTTCACGGCGCCTTGGCCTATAGTGTTTCTGCATTCCGGCAGTAACAGTCGCAATTGGAGCGGCAGTTATGAAGCGCAGCGAACAGCCGATCCGGCCCAACCGGTCAAAGCGCACGACGACGTGGTCGTCGCGCTCGCTCGCGGTGCTCGCCGTGTTGCTTGCAGCGCTCATCATGCCCATGCCAAGCGAGGTTCGCTCCAATGCGGCGGTCGGGCTCGTGCTGGTCCTGGCACTCGACGTTTCCGGTAGCGTGGACAGGCAGGAATTCGACCTGCAGCGCCGGGGGGTGGCCGAAGCGTTTCGCCATCCGGACGTGATCAACGCAGTTGCCCAATTGCCCGGCAGGAAGATGGCTGTTGCGGTCGTTCAGTGGGCCGGTGCGGACCAGCAGTACGTGTCGGTGCCCTGGATGATCGTGCAGGGGAAGACGAGTGCGGGACAGTTGAGCGATCGCTTGCTGACGATGAACAGGCGCTATTTTGGTGGCAAGACGGATATTGCCGGCCTCATACAGTTCGCGACACGCCTAGCGCTCTCGGCGCCGTTCTCGGCCGTCAGACAGGTTATCGATATCTCGGGCGACGGCATGGACAACGTACGCTATTCAACGCACGAGGAACGCGATTGGGCGGTTGGCGCCGGGCTGACGATCAACGGGCTGGTGATCCTCAACGAAACGCCGAAACTCGATGATTATTATCGCTATCACGTGATCGGAGGCCGTGAGTCATTCGTGTTCGCGGTCAAGGACTATCCCGATTATGCAACCGGGATCAGGCTCAAGCTGGTGCGCGAGATAAGCTTGAAGTTCCTAATGTAGCGACAATGAGCAACAGCAGGGTAGTGCACTGACGGATCATTTCGTTAGTATGTCGTGGTTCGATCGTTGTTCGATCAATCGGTTAACGTGGCTGGGAAAAGATTTCATGAACGGTTCGCACAAAGGATCGGCGCAATCTGCGGCGCCAGAGCACTTCGACGTCCTGATCGTCGGTGCCGGGATCTCAGGCGTTGGCGGGGCCTATCATCTGACGCAGCAGTGCCCGGGTACGGCATTCGTCGTGCTCGAAGCGTTCGAGACGTTCGGCGGCACGTGGTGGTCGCACCGCTATCCGGGTATCCGTTCCGACAGCGACCTGCATACCTTCGGCTATCGCTTCAAGCCTTGGACCGGTCCGCCGATCGCGACGGCCGAGGAAATCCTGTCCTATGTCGGCGAGGTGATCGAGGAAAACGATCTTGGGCAGCACATTCGCTACCGTCACCGGATCAGTCGAGCGACATGGTCGAGTGACGATAATCTCTGGACGGTGACGGCAACGAAGCTCGATACGGACGAGGAAGTGCAGTTTACTGCCAACTTCCTCTACATGTGCCAGGGATACTACCGTCATCGCGAGGGTTATTGGCCGGAATGGCCGGGCGTGGATCAGTACACGGGCCGGCTGGTGCATTCGGAGGAGTGGACGGACGATATTCGGTATGACGGCAAGAACGTGCTGGTGATCGGTTCCGGTGCCAGTGCGGCAACGATCGTGCCGGCCATGGCTGAGAAAGCCGCCCATGTCACCATGCTGCAGCGCTCGCCGACATATTTCAGGTCAGGGCGCAATGCGCTCGAGATCGTCGAGCATTTGCGCAAGCTGCAGATCGACGATGCCTGGATCCACGAGATTGCACGCAAGCAGATCCTCTACGATCAGGCAGCGTTTACCGAACGAACTTTCAGTGAGCCGGATAAGGTCAGGGACGAATTACTTGGCGATGTCCGCCAGCGGCTCGGGCCTGACTATGACATCGCCACCAATTTTACACCGCGCTACCGGCCCTGGCGCCAGCGGCTCGCCTTCGTTCCGGACGGTGATCTCTTCGAGGGCATTGCGTCAGGCAAGGCATCCGTGGTGACGGATGAGATCGAGCGCTTTACCGAAACAGGCGTTCTTCTGAAATCCGGGCGTGAACTCGAGGCCGACCTGATCGTGGCCTCGACGGGGTTCAACATGAACGTACTCGGTGATATCGCGTTCGAGGTCGACGGCAAGCCGCTCGATTTCCATGAGGCGGTCACGTATCGCGGCATGATGTTCACCGGGTTGCCCAACCTTGCCTGGGTGTTCGGTTATTTCCGTGCGAGCTGGACGCTGCGTTCGGATCTGATCGGTGATTTCGTCTGCCGGATGCTGCAGCACATGCAGGCAACCGGTGCCCGTCGGGTCTCGATTGCGCTCAGGCCGGAAGACGCGGACATGGCGATCCTGGATTGGATCGATGATGAGAACTTCAATCCGAACTACCTGAAACGCGCCATGCGCCTTCTGCCGCGGCGCGGTGCAAAGCGCGAGTGGCAGCACACCCAGGACTACTGGCGCGAGAAGGACGAATTCCCGGCCATTGATCTTGACGGGCCCGAGTTCGTCTATGGTGGCTTTGGCGATGCGTCTTCGCGGCCGGTGGCGGCCGAATGAAGCGCCGGACTGGCAGTGCGATAAAGCGTTTCCGGCCGCATCGGAAACGGCAAAGGCCTCGAACGAGGCTCGGCGCCAGCGCCGCCCCTGCGGAGGCCCGAGCACAAGCGAGGAATGGCCGTGAGCGCGATTGCAGTGAGATTGTTTCCGAAACAATCTAACGAGGCCACACGGAACGCTCACAGAAAGAGCAGTTCGTGCTGGCTTGCACGTGCCTCGAGATCGGAAAGTGCGCCGGAACGTTGTGCCTGATCAAGGACGTGAAACCGGCTGTAACCCGGCTGCAGTATCTGCCGTAGCCGGTCGGCATCGCTCGTCGATGCGGCGTCAAAGGTAATCTCCGCCATGATCGGAGGCTGGACTGCCAGAACGTCCGTCATGCCGGCCAGCACCTCGAATTCGTGGCCTTCGACGTCGATCTTGACGAAGCTGATGTCGCGGGCGCTATGGCCGGCACCGGTTACGATGTCGTCGAGCCGTTCGACCCGGACGGTCTCGACTGAGCCCGGCGACATGACGAAGCCGCGCTCGAGCGAATGCGCACCAAGGTTCTTTCGGTCGCGATTGAGTTCGAGCGTGCCGGGTGAAGAACTTGCCGCGCCGGCAAAGACGGTGACACGCTTGTCGAAGTCGTTGATGGCAAGGTTCTGTTCCAGTATCGACCGGTTCCAGGGGTCGGGCTCGATCGCGATTGCCCTGTCGAAGCGGCCGCTGAGCAGGGCGTAAAGCGTCATCAGTCCGATGTTGGCGCCAACGTCTAGGAATGTTCCGCCGGGTTCGAGCCGTCCGGCGGCTTCGGCCAGCAAGAAGGCGTGTTCAAGCTCGGCGCGCTGCCATTCGCGTCCCGAGAGTACGGAATAGGCGATACGGTCATCGCGGGGATCGACGTAGACTTGGTAGCTTTCCTCACCCGCACCCGTTGCAAACGGTACCAGGCAAAGCACGCCGTCAGTCGCAAAATCGGAGAATATCCGATTGAGCGCCATGCGGCGGATCCGGGGATCGCGCGTTGCCCGGTCGACCAGCCAGCGTTTGATACGGTTCTTCCAAAGGCGGCGGCGCGCCCCAGGACCATCGCCCGCCTGCCATCTCATGGCCATCGGCTCGCGGTTATTTTCCGACGCAGCGGCCCGGCGTTCTAATCATGGCCCCATATTCGGCGCATCCAGCGCCGATTGCCACGACGGCGCGGGCCGCCGTATTCAAAGGCGTTCGACGCGACCTGACCGACGCGCTCCCCGAGGAATTTGTCCAGGCTGCGGTCTTCCTTGACGATCGTGTGGGTGAGCCCATCGAAGCCTTTCTGAATGCGCTTCTCGTGGCCGTAGATGTCCCGCAGGAAGGTGACCTTGCCGTCATCATTTACGCTTGCCGTGAAGTACGTGACATGCACCGGGATCTTTCGCTGCAGGTCGATGCGGTTGTCATTGACGCTCGATTTGGCCAGTTCTTCAATCTTCGATTGGCCCCAGCCACGGTCGCGTCCGAACAGTACAGCGGCCATTTTCATCGGATCGCGCACACGCATGCAACCGTGACTGAATGCACGAACTTTCCTTTTGAAAAGATGCTTGGTCGGCGTGTCGTGGAAATAGACGGCATGCTTGTTCGGGAACAGGAATTTCACGAGGCCAAGCGCATTGCGGCGTCCCGGCGGCTGATAGATATGGTAGTTGCGAATGTCGACCGAAGCCCAGTCGACGGAGTAGGGGTCGATGTCGCGGCCGCCGTACTGTGCTCTGAGACCCTGACGCTCGAGGCTCTTGCCGCGCATCAGCTTGGGCAGGATCTCCTTGACTTTGATCGAATCGGGAACCCCCCAGTTCGGCCGGAAGACGATGGTCTCGAGTTCGTCGGAGAATATCGGCGTCTTGTTCTTGACCTTGCCAGTAATCATACGCTCGCTGTGTACGGTAACGCCGTCACGGATAACGCGGATGCGGAATTCCGGAACGTTTGCCTTGACGTAGAATTCGCCGAGGTCTTCGGGCATCCAGCGCCACATTTCCATATTGTAGAGGATGCGCTTGGAAGCAGGTAAGCGCCGCTTGGCCTTGCGTCGCCGGCGCCGCTTGCGCTTGGTGGATTTCTCTTCCTCAGCGAACGTGTCAATACCATTCGCCTCGTCTTCGAGCGCTTGCAAGTAGGCGGCGCGCAACTTGACGAACTGGTCGTGCCTTGGATGCAGGCCCTGCAGGTAGGCGGCCACATCTTCAGCCTGGTGGGCGCCGGTGAGCACGGTGTCGGCCGCCAGCAACGGCGGCTTGCGGTCGATGTCGAGGGACAGGTCGGTTGGGTCCATACGTCCGCCGCGGGCGTGGCGGGCATATTTGAGAACCGCGAGACTGACCTTCATTTCGGCGTCGACCCGTTCCCGGGCTGTCAGATTTCGCGATGCCAGTTCTTCGATTTCAGCCAGATTGAAGTCGTCGGGATCGAGACCCCACTTTGCAGCGTTGGCAATCTCGTCGATGGCGCGGCGGGCCTGTTCCGTCAGGCCATCTTCGGTCACCCAAAGCGGCCCTTCCGATTGCGATGTTGCCGCGTCGGCCCCTGTGCGGCGCTCACCAAGGCTGCGGTAGAATTTGGCAAGGCCTGTGCGATCGATCGCTTCAGCCTTCTCGGTCTGGGTAGGGCGCCTGCTCTGCTTGATGCCGGCCAGGCGCTGGCGAATAGTGATCAGAATGGCCTCATTGGCCGTGATCAACCGTTCGGGTGCCTGCGGTTCGATCGCAACAGCGCTGCCTGGCAGCACTGCCAAAGTCATGACGACGGCCGCGGTCAGGGCCATCGGTCTGCTGGCAAAGCGCATCTTCGGTGATTCCTCCGGGCTTTTGCCCAGTTGTAACGACACGGCGTCAGCTCCGCCAGATTGTCACGCCGGCGTTGCGGATTGGATGAAGGGACTGTGGCGGCAGTGTCATACGACTCGCCGGTTCCTGGAAAATAAACTTCATTCAATTAGTTGAGAATACTGATTGGGCGAAAAATAGACTTGTCAATGCCGACTTGGTGCCGGAGGCGTGGCCGCTCCGACACGCTTTTTGGTTAACAGGTCGATCTATGCAACTTATGCTTCGACCTGATTATGGCGCCCGGCCCGATACCCCGAAAGAGGATCGCTCCCGGGTTCACCCGGTTCGCGCTTCGAGGCCGTATTCCTGCATTTTGCGATAAAGCGTCGAGCGGCCGATGCCGAGGCGTTTGGCGACTTCCGTCATATGCCCGCGATAGCGCCCGAGTGCGAGGCGGATCATGTCGGCCTCGATGGCATCGAGGGGGCGAATGTCGCCGGTCTCGGAAACCGCCGGGATGCCGATCGAACCGTTCGCTGAGGAGCCGTCCCGGATTTCGACAGTTTGCGGCACCCGGTTTTCGGCGCCAAGCAGGGCGGGCCCTTCGAACTGGGCCTTGTCGGGACCAGGTGCAGGGGCTTCCGGCACGATGGTCTCGAAGCCTTTGACGTGGGCTGCGATCTGCGGGAACTCCGGCACGCCGAGCTCGGACTTGTCGGCGAGCACGACGGCGCGGAACATCACGTTCTCGAGCTGGCGCACGTTGCCGGGCCAGGCGTATTGCGTGAGCAGCTGCATGGCTGCATCGCTGATCGAGGCGACACGCTTGCCTTCTTCGGCAGCAAAGCGCGAGAGGAAGTGCATGGCAAGCTGCGGCACGTCGCCGATGCGATCCTTGAGCGGCGGCACCCAGATCGGGAACACGTTCAAGCGGTAGTAGAGGTCTTCGCGGAAGCGGCCATCCTTGACCAATTGGATCATGTCGCGGTTGGTCGCCGAGATCAGGCGGAAGTTGACATGCACGGGGCGCTTGCCGCCGACCGGATCGATCTCGCCTTCTTGCAGCGCGCGCAGCAGTTTGACCTGGGCATCGAGGGGCAGTTCGCCGACCTCGTCGAGGAACAGCGTGCCGCCGTCGGCTTCCTGGAACTTGCCGATGCGTTTTTCGTGCGCGCCCGTGAAAGAGCCTTTCTCGTGGCCGAACAAGGTGCTCTCGATCAGGTTCTCAGGGATGGCGCCGCAGTTGACAGTGACGAACGGCCCGCCCGCACGGTCACTTTCACCTTGAATGGCACGCGCAATGAGTTCCTTGCCGACGCCGGACTCGCCTTCGATCAGGACCGGAATGTGCGAGTTCGCAGCCCGCCGGCCAAGTGTCACGACGCGTTCCATGGTGTCGGTTGAAATGATCAGGTCGTCGAAGGTGAGCTTACCTTCGGCCTTCTTTTTGATGCGGATAATTTCGCCGGACAGCTGCTCGATCTTGAGAGCATTTTTGATCGAGCATTCGAGGCGCTCGGGCGAGGCCGGCTTGACGACGAAGTCGACGGCGCCGGCGCGCATGGCGTTGATGGCCGCATCGATCGAGCCGTTGGCGGTCTCGACGATGATCGGCGGAATGCCGGGTTTGCCGTTTAGCTTCTTGAGGACTTCGAGGCCGTCGGTGCCGGGCATCACCAGGTCTAGGAGCACCAGCGAGATCGTGCCGGCATCGGAGCCGAGCAGAATGTCGAGCGCTTTGTCGCCGGAGGCCGCCGTCTTGGTCTGATAACCGAACCGCTTGATGACTTCTTCAAGGATGCGGCGCTGGGCTGGATCGTCATCGACGATGAGCACACGCTTGGACATTGTTTACTCTACTCTTTACGCAGGACTGATTACTGAACAGGGCCGGCCCGCCAAAAGGCGCGCAAACCTTCACAAACCGAAAAGGACTGTCTCCGGTTCCCCCCAACATGCCCGACCTCGGTAAACGGGCGGTTAGCGGAACCGGCTTTGCTGTATCTTTTTGAATAGATGGTTGCGGCAAATCGGTGGAACGGCGCCAAGAGCTCCCTGTCTCCGGATGAGATCAGGTAGCCGATAGTCGTCGTTGCCAGCAATCATCACTGCTCGCCTGCTTGAAGCACTGCCGGTCCGCCGATAGCCTTCAGGCAGACGCGTTCACCGCACGTCGGAAAAAGCACGGGGAGCCCAGACCGATCCAATGACCATTCACGGTAAGGCCTACATCGCAGGCGTTTACGAACACCCGACCCGCAAGGCCGTCGACAAATCGCTGGCCCAACTGCATGCCGAGGTCGCCAAGGGCGCACTCGACGATGCCGGCCTCACTCACGCCGACGTCGATGGCTATTTCTGTGCCGGCGATGCGCCGGGGCTCGGGCCGATCAACATGATCGACTACATGGGCCTGAAGCCGACCTACATCGATTCAACCGATACAGGCGGTTCGTCCTATGTCGTCCACGTCGAGCATGCCGCCCAGGCGATCGCCGAGGGGCGCTGCAAGATCGCGCTGATTACACTCGCCGGCCGGCCGGCGGCCGAAGGCATGGCAACGGGGACCGCGCCGCGTGTCTACAACCAGAGCGCCCCCGACGTGCAGTTCGAATTCCCCTTCGCACCGGTCATCACCAACATGTATGCCATGGCCGCGATGCGCCACATGCACGAATACGGCACGACTTCGGAGCAACTCGCCTGGATACGCGTTGCAGCCTCGACGCATGCCCAGCACAACCCGCATGCGCTGCGCAAGGAAGTGGTCACCGTCGAGGATGTCGTCAACTCGCCGCTGATCACGACACCACTGCACCGGCTCGACTGCTGCGTGATCTCGGATGGCGGCGGTGCGCTGGTCGTCGTTCATCCGGATGTGGCGAAATCGCTCAAACGGCCCAAGGTCAAAATTCGCGGCGTGGCGAGTGCGGTCAAGGGTCAGAATAGCGGTGATACGGATCTCACCTACACAGCCGGGCGCTTTTCCGGCCCGCGCGCCTTCGAAGAGGCCAAGGTCACGCCAGGCGACATCAAGTACGCTTCGATCTACGACAGCTTCACGATTACGGTTCTCCTGCAACTCGAGGATATCGGCTTTTGCGAGAAGGGCCAGGGCGGCAGGTTCGTGGCCGACGGCAACCTGATCTCAGGCGTCGGCAAACTGCCCTTCAACACAGATGGCGGTGGCCTGTGCAACAATCACCCCGCCAACCGCGGCGGCATGACCAAGGTCATCGAGGCGGTGCGCCAGCTGCGCGGTGAGGCGCACGAAAAGGTGCAGGTCGCCAACTGCGATCTGGCACTTGCCCACGGCACCGGCGGCTCGATCGGCACGCGCCATTGCTCGTCAACACTGATCATGGAACGGGAGTAAGGCTCATGTCGCAAGAAACACGCGCGATTGCCTCGCCACAGCCAAACCCTGAAACCGAAGAGTTCTGGGCCGCCGCTCGTGATGGCAAACTGCTGATCAAGACCTGCAACGCCTGTAACAAGGTGCACTGGTATCCCCGCGCGATCTGCCCGCGCTGCTTTTCCGATCAGACAAGTTGGAGCGAAGCGAAGGGAACCGGCCAGATCTATTCGTTCTCTGTCATGAAGCGCTCGAAGATCCCGTATGCCATCGCTTACGTCGAACTCGACGAGGGCGTGCGCATGATGACCAACATCGTCGACACGGATCTCGATGCCTTGTCGATCGGCCAGAAGGTCAAGGTCGTCTTCAAGGCGACGGCCGACGAAGGCGGAGCGCCGGTGCCGATGTTCACACCTGCGTGAAGTTTGGCGCGGAAATTCGCAGCGTGCCGGCGGCAAAGCGCCCCGCTTTGTCGCCATTTCCCTTGCTGCAAGGCGGCTGCGCGCCCGAACCGCGGTGATCTCAGCATCTGTGCTGGTTGCCTGGCAGGCATCGACAAACGCCGGCAAAGTGATGCGATTTACCCAATTACGGTTTATTGCTGCACCAACCTTGTCAGAATGTCACAATTCTGTTGTTTGAATCTTTCCAAACTCCTCAACACAATTCTAGACTGAATTTGCAGCGGCGGGAGATTCGCTGAATGGCGCACTACCGAACCATATTCATCTCCGATGTGCATCTTGGGACGCGATCGAGTCAGGCGCCGATGCTGATCGATTTCCTGAACGAGAACGATGCCGATACATACTACCTGGTCGGTGACATCATCGATTTCTGGCGGATCAAGCGCGGTGGCCGTTGGCCGCAGACGCACAATGATGTGCTCCAGAAGCTGCTTGGCAAAGTTCGTGCCGGTGCACGGATGATCTTCATCCCGGGCAACCACGACGAAGGCCTGCGCGACTATTGCGGAACCACGTTCGGTGGCATCGAGATCGTACAGGATGCGATTTTCAAGACCGCCGACGACAAGTCGTATCTGGTCATCCATGGGGATGAGTTCGATGTCGTGGTGCGCTATGCTCGCTGGCTCGCGTTCCTCGGTGACCGCGGCTATCAACTGGCGCTCGCGTTTAATCTGCCGCTCAACTTCGTCCGCCGCCGGCTCGGGCTCGGCTATTGGTCGTTGTCGGCCTACCTCAAAGGTCGGGTCAAGTCGGCGGTCAACTTCATCGGCGATTTCGAGAATTCGCTCACCGAAGAGGCTAGGCGGCGTGGTGTCGAGGGTGTGATCTGCGGGCACATCCATCATGCCGCATCGAAACAGTTGCGTGACGTGCACTACGTTAACACCGGTGACTGGGTGGAGAGCGCGACGGCGGTGGTCGAACACCAGGACGGCACGCTGGAACTGATCCTGTGGCACGAGAGAATGCAGCCAGAGCGCGTGCACCAGCTCAGGCGTGGCGATGTGGAGGTGGCGGCCTGAAATCATGCGGGTGCTGGTGGCGACAGATGCATGGCGGCCGCAGGTCAACGGCGTGGTGCGTACCTACGAGCGCCTGACGGAAGAGGCAGCCGAGCTTGGCTGTGAGATCACGCTGCTCACGCCCTCCGAGTTCAACACCGTACCGTGCCCGACATACCCCGAAATCCGGCTTGCCATTCCGGGCTACAGCTACGTCATCGAACGTCTCGACCTGATCGATCCGGATGCAGTGCATATCGCCACGGAAGGGCCGATCGGCTACATGACGCGGCGCTACTGCAAGAAGCGCGGCGTGCCGTTCACGACGTCGTTCCATACGCGCTTTCCCGAGTACCTGTCGTCCAGGTTCGGCGTGCCGGCGAGCTGGATCTATGCCCTGCAACGCCGCTTTCACAACGCCGGCGAAGGCATGATGGTGGCGAGCCCGAGCCTCGCCCGCGACCTCGAGCAGCGCGGGTTCGAAAAGCTTATGTCGTGGACGCGCGGCGTCGATACCGATCTCTTCCGGCCGCGTGACGTCCGCCGCTTTGGTGATGAGCAGCCGGTGTTGCTTTATGTCGGGCGCGTCGCAATCGAAAAGAACCTGCCGGCATTCCTCGATCTAGAGGTCGACGGCCACAAAGTGGTGGTCGGCGCCGGCCCGATGCTTGAGACCTTCAAGGCCGCCTATCCGAATGTCACCTTCACTGGCAAACTCACCGGCGAGGATCTGGCCGAAGCCTACGCATCCGCAGATGTGTTCGTGTTTCCAAGCCTGACGGATACGTTCGGCATCGTGCTGCTGGAGGCGATGGCTGCGGGTGTGCCGGTTGCAGCCTTTCCGGTGACTGGTCCGCTCGACAATGTCAGGAATGGCGTCACGGGTGTGCTCGATAACGATCTCGGCCGGGCGATCGCGGGCGCACTTGCGCTTGATCGCAGCGAGGTGCGTGAGTGGGCGCTCCAGTACAGCTGGGAGAATGCGGCGCGCCTGTTTCTGACCAATATCGAAAGCGCGCTGTTTGCCCGCCAGGGCCGCCGCGTGCCGGCCCGCCGCCCACGCAAGCGCCGCCGCCTGCTCAAGCGCCGCGCGCCGATTGGCTGACGATGGAACCAGATACCGCATCCACGGAGACGAACAGATGACCACGATCTATCGCGGCATGTTCCCGATCGCGCCGGTCGCCTTTCATGACAACGAAGATCTCGACCTGGACGGCAACCGGCGCATCCTCGAATGCATGATCGACCAGGGTGTCGACGGTATTTGCATCCTTGCCAACTATTCCGAGCAGTTCCTGCTGAGTGACGAGGAACGCGATACGCTACTGAAGTTGTCGATGGAGACGATCGCTGGTCGCGTGCCTGTGATCGTGACTTGCAGTCACTTCGCAACCCGCATCGCAGCCGACCGCGCGAGGCGGGCAGCCGAGGCCGGCGCCAGCATGATCATGCTGATGCCGCCGTACCATGGCGCAGCCCTCAGGGCCGACGAGAAGGGCATCATCGAACACTTCGCGAGCATCGCCGATGCCGCCAAAGTGCCGCTGATGGTCCAGGACGCTCCGTTGAGCGGCGTCCAACTTAGCGTGCCGTTACTCGTACGGCTGTCGCGCGAGGTGCCGTTAGTCCAGTATTTCAAGATTGAAATGCCAGGGACAGCTGCCAAGTTGCGCGCGCTGATCGCAGCCGGCGGCGATGCCATCGTCGGCCCGTTCGATGGCGAGGAAGGCATCACGCTGATGGCCGATCTCGAGGCGGGCGCGACCGGCACCATGACCAGCGCCCTGATTCCCGACCTGATCCGCCCCGTTGTCATCGATTTCCTCGAAGGCCGGCGCGAGGCGGCGCGGACGCAATATGCGCGGGTGCTGCCACTGATCAACTTCGAGAACCGGCAATGCGGATTGAGAGCGACCAAGACTGTCATGAAGGAGGGCGGCGTGATCAAAGGCGATCACGTACGTCATCCTCTCGAGCCGATGCCGCCTGAAACGAGCAGCCAACTGCTCGAACTTGTCCGCGAACTCGATCCCCTGGTGCTGCGCTGGGGCAAGTAACTCAATCAACATTCGATCAAACAAGAAGGCCTCCCGCAACCGGGAGGCCTCGCTGTTTGGAATGCTCGGGAAGCCTCAGCTCAGCCCTTGTTGACCAGTGCGTCGCGGATCTCCTTGAGATAGACCTCGGAGGCCGGCGGTTCGGGATCAGGGGCCGGAGCCTCTTCTTCGGTCTTGCGCAGTGAATTCATCGCCTTGATCATTAGGAAGATCGCAAAGGCGACGATCAGGAAGGAAATGATGTTGTTGATGAAGCTGCCGATGTTCATCGAAACAGCCGGCGTTTCACCAACCGCTTCCTTCAGTATGAGCTTGATCGCCGAGAAGTCGACGCCGCCGAGCAGCATTCCGATCGGGGGCATGATGATGTCGGAGACCAGCGATTTCACCACGGTTCCAATCGCACCGCCGATGATGATGCCGACCGCCATGTCGACCATGTTGCCCTTGAGGGCAAACTCCTTGAATTCTTGAATCATACTCATTGAGGGGCTCCTCTGAGAGTCCGACGACAGTGCACACACCGCGTCGAATTCATTCGGTTATGCTTGTCTGTTGCACAACTTGCGCAGCTGACTGACTAACGCACTCTCAATCCATTTACCAATATTAATTGCGACGAACTCAGCAAAACTGTTGCACGTGGATCGATGTAGTTGGTCGCTGCAAATAAAGGAGAGGGCATTAGTTCGTGTCCGGAGGGCCAATACTCGCCCGACCGTTCCATTGCTAACGATTGACTGTAAGTAGTTGTACGTCCGGGTTCAGCATAGCCGCCGCTGCACCTCGATCGTGCAGCGGCTAAAACTGCCGTGGCGGCGGTCTGTTTTGTGTGCGCCGGTAATGCGTCGGGCAGACTTAGGCAAGCAGAGCGCTGATCGCTTCCGCGCTCGATTTGTCAAGCGCCGGTGCCTCCTCGACGTTCAACGACGTGACGACGCCGTCTTCAACGATCATTGCATAGCGGCGGGACCGGATTCCGAGGCCACGTTCGGACAAGTCCACTTCGAGGCCCAGTTTCTTGGCAAAGTCGGCGCTGCCGTCGGCGAGCATGGACACCTTGCCGTCGGCGCCGGCGTCCTTCGACCAGGCGCTCAGCACGAAGACGTCGTTGACGGCGGTGCAGGCAATCTCGTCGATACCCTTGGCCTTGATCTCGGCCGCGCGCTCGACAAAACCGGGCAGGTGCTGCTTCGAGCAGGTTGGCGTGTACGCTCCCGGAACGGCGAACAGGACGACTTTTTTCCCGCCGAAAACCTCCGCCGTCGTCTTCGGGCCGGGCCCGTCGCTGCCCATCACGGTGAACGTTGCGTCAGGCAGGCGGTCTCCAACGTTGATGGCCATCATCATCTCCCTGGATATTGCGGTACGGCGGCATCTGGCACGCCGGCCAAAGATCGAGCGAGCGTATTGCCCGCGCGTCAGCCCGTCCAGCCAGATTTCGAAATAGTCAGGCGGCAATCGCCATCTGGATGGCCGGCCTACGGCCGGGCGATGTGCATCTCCGAGGCGATCGCACCGGACGTCATCGTCAGAACCAGGCCATGCTGGCCGAGCGTTTGCCATTGTTCATCCGATTCGACCGGCAGCCGATAACGGATCGTATTTTGCGACGGCTGGCCGGTGACCTCCGTCATGGCCAGGGCAAGTCCGTTGCCGCTTTCGGCGAACAGGTCGGCGCCCTTGGATCCACCGGGAAAGTGGACATCGATCAGAAGATTGCGATGTCCGGCTTCAGCTGCAACCTGTCGTGCAGTGACGATGCGTGGCAGCGGTTTTTCGGCCGTTTTGCCGCTTTCATCGATAACGATCGGTATCTTGCCGACGGCCTCGGCCAAGGGTGGTGGCGTCTGGCTGAACAGGCTGTCGTCGACAGTGACCTTGAAGGCAGTCTGGGCCGGGATGCATATCTCGCGGCAGACACCGAAAAACACCTTGAGGTCGAGCACGACCGGCTGTCGCAATCGTTCGGGCTCGATCCGTAACGGCAACACGACGTGGTCTTTGTAACCGATGGTGTGGCCGGCTGGATCAATCATGCGCTTCGGTGCCGGATACTCGATCGTCAGACTGCGCAGGTTGGTCGAAGCCTGCCATTCGATCTGTGGTGGGATGCCGCCGGCTGATCCGGGCTGGCGCCAGTAGGTTTTCCAGCTGGGCGACATCGCGATTTCCAGCGCCGCATAGCGCCGCAGACGCCCTTCCCTGTCCGGCACGCCGCCGACCAGCAGCCTCGTGCGGGACTCGTGGCCGTTGATCCATGCGGTTGCGTACGACTGGGCAAAGGCCGGTGCGCCGACGGTCACAGACCAGAAGACGGCGGCCAAGCCAGGCACGGCAAGCACGGCAGGGATTAATCGGGTCAATGCTCGTTGGGTCATTTGAGCGTGCCATTATGATGATTGTGGATCAGCCCCGCGGGGCTGCTGCCTGCGGCCGGGGCATGATTATCAGGTTTATGGGCGCCGATGTAGGCATTCGCAGGTCAAAGAAAATCACGCCTTTGTCAGGTGTACTGCAACACCAAGTGGCGCCAAACGGCTGCCATCATGACGCCAATTGCCTTGGCCCAATATCCGGTTCGAGCGGCGCAGGCCGTCCCAGGTTGCAGTTGTCGTTCGCAAGCGGTTTGAGTTAGCTTGGCCCATGGTCGATCGAGATCCACAGATGCATGAAATGACGCTCGAAGGGCAATTGCTGATCGCGATGCCGAACATGCGCGATGAACGGTTCGCAAGGTCGGTTGTCTATATGTGCGCACATTCGTCCGAAGGGGCGATGGGGTTGATCATCAACAAGCACGTCGATCAGCTGACATTCGGCGAATTGCTGGATCAGATCGACATCTTCCCGGCCGAGGAAGCGGCTGCCGGCGTACCGAGCGAAATCGCTGCGCGGCCGGTCCACAACGGTGGCCCGGTCGAAGTCGGTCGCGGCTTCGTGCTGCATTCACTGGATTACGAGGCCGATGAGTCGACGCTCAAAATCGCCGAGAATATCGCGCTCACCGCAACCACCGATATTCTCAAGGCAATGGCGCGCGACAAGGGTCCAAGGAACGCACTGTTGGCGCTCGGCTATGCAGGCTGGGCGCCCGGACAACTCGAAAACGAACTGGCCGCCAACGGCTGGCTGACCTGCGATGGCGACCCCGACATCGTTTTTGCCGCCGAACTCGAGGGCAAATACGACAGCGCACTGGCCAAATTGGGCGTCGATCCATCCCATCTGGTCGCAACCGCCGGGCGCGCCTAAGGCGCCGCGGGGCCGGCCCGATCTATTGAATTTTGCCTACAACGTTTAGCTCTAACCAAAGAAGATCGGGCCGTAAAAACGGCCCGATCTCATTCAGCACGACAATGGCGACTCGATCAGTTCTTCTTCATGCACACGACAGCATGCGCGATGATCCAGATCCCGTCTCCATCGGTATCTTTGACATTAATACTAGCGTCGTAGGTTGTCTGGCCGCCCGGTTCGAAATAAGCGGTGTGGCCATATTGTCCCGGCGCGATCGTGGTTGGCGGCGTATCGCTCGCGTAAATGTGAACCTCTTCAATGTGATACGGCGCAACCACGTTATAGGCCACGTCCAAGAACGAGCCGTCCCAGGTCATCGTAACCGTGCCGACGTCGATGCCCTTACCAGTGTCATTCAAGCCTGCGCCGGCCCAGAGCGTCTGGCGGATCGAGCCTGGGCGTTGCATATTGTTAGCCCAACCCCACCGCATCCGCGTCAGTTCAAGCGAAGTCAGTTTATCGGGGTTCGCTTTCTTATTTTTGGCAAAGACATGATCGCCAAAAGCAAAGCCTGTTTCGCAGCTTGCCATGACCGGTGGGTTCACAGTGCAGCAGACCTCGTATTGTCCGTAGAACCACCAGCGTCCCGGGTCGCCGACGTCGACCGGGTTATCGCCGCCGAAGGCCGTTTCACTTTGGGTGCCCCCCGACCCGTCCGGTTTTGTAACCGATGCATGAGTGACGACATACAGGCTCCAAGGATTGGGGCACAGGTTGGCGATAGGCTTATCTTGGACAAGAAGTTCGTCGAACGAGATTTTGAACGTGTAAATGGTGGTCGACAGACTTCCCGCTTTGAATGGGAAATGGCCATTTATCGGCGCACCACCGCCGCCTGCACGCGGCAGATTATCCAGATCCGTCCCAACCCAGGCTTGGACATCTTCCAAAGTCCAACCATCCTTGGTTTCGTACTCGATGTAGAGGTAATCCGCATCATTGGCGACTGTGACCGTGCCGACATCAATGGATTGCCCGCCCGTGAGTTGCCAAGTGGTTTTACCGCAGACACCGTCCGGAATTGATGTCGCCCCGCTTTGTCCAGCGCTCGCAATCGCGAAAAACAAGAGGCTACACACGGCCCCGACAATGCGGATCAGCCGCTCTGCCAATAACTTCCTTCCAATAACTTGCATCTGTTCGCCCACCCTATGGTTCGAAGTTGGCGTTCAGGTCAAAAACAATACAGTCCAAACATTCAACAATAACAGCGTCGCGGGCCTTATGAATTTGACCGGTTCGATTGAGGGCTGAACAACAACGAATGAAATAGATATATTGCCCCCCGTGACATCTGATTAACAGAACCCCGATCATCAGTAAACTTTTAAACAGGTGACTATGAACAAATTTTGGAAAGACTACTTATCCACGTCAGTAACGTATTATTAATCAACGATAAATTTCGGAATTGCTGGCTCATTCGCAATGAAGGGCTGTGAGTTTTCCGTCCGTCCGCAACCGTTCATGCGCAACTTTCAGCTGTCGCGAGGCTACAGGCGCAGCCTGAAGCTTTGATTCGACGAGCAAACAGCGCCATAACCCATGCAATCTTAGGCTGCGCGGTTCGCCGACGCGCTGCGCGGTTACGTCGAATGATGTATCTTGGCAACAGGTCGGACTAACTCCAGCCGGCATTCCCTCAGCTTGGAGCAAGCAATGGCGGGCACCCAGGACGTTGCCCTGTACAAAGATGCGCTGATCATCCTGTCGACGGCCGCGATCGTCGTGCCGGTGACGCGCCGGCTCAAGATCAGTCCGATCATCGTCTACCTGACCGCCGGCCTGCTGCTCGGTCCCCACGGGATTGCCCAACTCGCGGCACCTGAAGGCTGGCTCGACTGGGTGACCATCTCGCCTGAAAACAACCTCGAGCTTGTCGGTGAACTCGGGGTTGTCTTTTTGCTGTTTCTGATCGGCCTCGAATTGCCGATGCAGCGCCTGATGACCATGCGCCGTTTGGTGTTCGGGCTCGGCAGCCTGCAGATCATTGTGTCCGGGGCCGTGATAGTCGGCTTTTTGATCGTGCTCGGCCTGGCGCCGGGAGCCGCCGTACTGATCGGCCTCAGCCTGGCGTTGTCGTCGACGGCGGTCGTGCTCGAGTTGCTTTCGCAGCAGCAGCGTCTCTCGACTAGCGCCGGTCGCACCGCCTTCGCCATCCTGCTGATGCAGGACCTGGCCGTAGTGCCGCTCATCATTCTGGTCGCCGTTCTGGCAGGAAGTGGCAACGTCTCCGTCGTCGCCGGCGTGCTGACGGCATTGATCCAAGCCACAGTCGCGCTGATCGCCGTCGCCGGTGTCGGATCGCTCGTACTCCGACCGTTGTTTCGCCATGTCGCGTCGACGGAAAGCCAGGAACTGTTCGTTGCGGCAACCTTGCTGGTGATCGTGGCAAGCGGCCTGGTGACGGGTGCTGCCGGGTTGTCGATGGCGCTCGGCGCCTTTGTTGCGGGCCTGCTGCTGGCCGAGACCGAATACCGGCGTGCCATTCACGTCGCCATCGATCCGGTCAAAGGCATTCTGCTCGGCGTGTTCTTTTTCACCGTCGGCATGCGCCTGGACATGGCGGCGATTTTTGCGGACCCGTCAATGATCCTGATGGGCACATTTGGCCTGATCGCACTCAAGGCCGCGTTGCTCGTTCCGCTCTTGCAGCGCTTCGGCGTGATGCCGTCGGCGATCGCCGAGGTTGCTTTGCTCCTCGGGCCCGGCGGCGAATTCGCCTTCATCGTCGTCGGCCTGGCTGCCGCAACCGGTGTGGTAAAGGCCGAAACCGCCACGATCATCTTCGCGGTCACGACGCTGTCGATGCTGCTGCTGCCCTTCGTCGATCTGCTCGGCCGATTCCTGGCCGGCAAGCTTGCGACGAGCGATGCGCCGGCACCGGAACTATTGGTGTCGCCCACGGACGAGGATGCAAAACCGCGTGCGGTGATCATCGGCTTTGGCCGCGTCGGCCGGCTGCTTTCGGAAATGCTCGAGGAGCACCGCATTCCGCACCTGGCGATCGAGCACAATCCGGACAACGTAACGCCCTGGCGCCACCGCGGACGGCCGGTCTACTACGGCGATGCGGGCAACGAAGTGTTCCTGCGCGAGGCGGGCCTTGCCAAGGCCGATGCCGTGCTCGTGACGATCAATTCGCCAAGCATCGTCGACGACATCGTACAGCAGATACGCAGCATCAATCCGAAGGTGGTGATCGTGGCGCGGGCGCGCGATGCCGAACACGCACGCAAGCTCTATGAACTGGGGGCGACCGATGCGGTGCCCGAGACGATCGAGGCGAGCCTGCAACTCGCCGAAGCATCGTTGGTCGAACTCGGCGTTCCGACGGGCCTCGTGATCGCCTCGATCCACGGCAAGCGCGACCAGATTCGCGACGCCCTGCAGGGCACCGGACGCAGCTTCGGCTACGCCGGTCAGGCCGGCAGCGGCTCGGCACGCCATGCCGGTGCGAATGCAGGAGAGGCAAACTCGGAATGATCGTCTCTAACCTTCGGCGCCTTTGCCCTCGGCGCTGAGGTTGGCAACGACACACTTCAAGGCGATCGAAAAGCCGATAATCAAATAGATCGGCCACGTGAAGCCCTGGGTCAGGAAGGTCCCGGACACACAAAATCCGGCAAGACCGGCAATCAGCGCCATACAGAAAATCAGGTAGATAGGATCAGCCGCCATGCGCTGCAGTTGTCGCCAGGACCGGCGCAATGAAACCAGCACCATGACGATGATCGTAACGAACAGGCCGAGGCCGGGCAGGCCCGTTTCGGCCATCACGCCAAGCCAGGTGCTGTGCACGTCCATGTTGCGCCCGACCCATTTGGGCGAGAAGATCCGGAACTGGCTGGAGAAATTCTTGATGCCGACGCCGCGCACCGGATAGGTCGTCGTCATGTTGACGGCCGCCGTCCAGGCATAGATCCGCTCAAGTGCCGAATTGTCGATCCCGGCTTCGGACAGCTCCTCAAGCCCGCCCGACTGTCGGCTGCCAAGATCCATGGCCCCAGCGACAGAAACTGCCAACCCAGCGCCGAGAGCCAGAATAATCAGCTTCGAGCGCACGTGATAGAGGCCGACGACCCCGAAAACCGCGAGCATGCCAAGCGCGCCACCGCGGCTCTGCGTCATGATGATTGCCGTCACGATCAAGGGCAGGGCTACCAGACAAAGCCAGCCAAGGCTGCGCGTCAACCGTAACCGCACGAGCGTCGCGAGCGCAAAGCCCAGCGGAAACAGCAGGACGAGGGCGAGGTCGTTTGGATCACCCAGTAACGAACCTCCGGGGATCGGCATGCCGGGTTCGGCATTCTCGATATCTTGCGGCGTCGAAAACAGCGTGCGCCCAATGGTAACCCGCGTACCCTCCACCAAGTCGATACCAAAGTACCAGTTGTGGATGGTCATTCCTGCAATCAGGATACCGCTCGAGACCAGCAGCCAGATCGCTGCCGAAAAATCCGTGCGATTGCGCAGGCACCAGACCAGCACGATGGTCATTGCGATGATCTTCCAATAGGTGGCATTCCAGTAGAGCAGCGCGATCGTCGGGTTCCGCGCAAACGGCACGCCGAGGGTCACGACAATGGCGAAGGCCACAAAAAGCTTGGCTTCGAGCCCCCATGGCATACCGCTCAGACCTTCGATCAGCCGATAGCAGCTGTAGATGGCGAGGGCGGCAAAAACGACGGCAAGAAACGTTGGAAACCGGTCGGCATAACCATGGCTCTCGATATCGACGATGAGCAATATCAAAGCAGCGATACTGGTGGCCAGAAGTGCCGGCACGACCCAGAACGTTGCACGCTCCGTTCGCGCCACGGTCTTGCTGGTAATGCCGTAAGCAATGGTTGCGAGGCTCGCCAGGCTGAATAGCAGCGGCAGCTTCAACGGCAGCAAAATCGTATAGGCTTCATGGATACGAAAATACGAAAAGCAGATGAATGACAAAATCAAAACGGATGGCGAGCCAAAGACGAGAAGCAGCCCGAGCATCAAGGCAAATATTAACAATTCGCCGCCCGCGAACAGGAAGACCACGCCAACCAGTACGCAGGCGAGCACACCAAGAACAACTTGGTAGCGTGCGTTGGCCCGGCTGCCGGTTCTCAGAACGGCGCTTTGCTCGGCTGATGCCTTCGGCCCCGCATTCGAATTGCGCGGCCTCTCAATCCGGGGCGTTGCATCAACCGGCAACTCGAACCATTCCCTTCAATAATCTGTTCGGCTGTATGCTTCGACGTTTGGTCCACTTTCCCGAACAAACCCAGCCAGTTCAAGCAATTCGATGTAACTTCATTGCTGGCCTCGCAGCAGTCCGGTGAAGCCGGTGACAGCGACCGAAGTCAGGATCAGCCCGAGCAATTTCTGCAGAACCAGAAGCAAATAGAGCACACCGCCGAACGTGATCGTCACATCGGCGAAGATCCGGTTGCGATCCGTCTCGCCGGCGAAGAAGGCCGGTAGGTGCGGCAGCCGCATGGTCGCGATCGGGCCGTAACCAACATTCGGGCGCCAGTGCTCCTCGTAGCCGAAGCTGACGAGCGGTACGAACACGTCGAAAGAGTAGGCCAACGGGTGAAACGCCGGATAGCGCTCACTGAACCGCTCGGCGGAAAATGAATCGCGTTTGGTTGTCACAAAAACCGTTTCATCGAAGCAGCCCTTCTCGCGACAGCCGGTCGATGACCATGACCAGAGGCCTGCGAACAGCGCAATGACGAGTGCCATCCACAAAACCGTGCGCCACGGATTGAAGCCATACAGCGCAAACCAATCGAGAAACCTGCTTTCCCAGCGCCCGGCGAACGTGGCCCAGCGGCTGGCCCGCTCGCGGCGCCGCCGCTCGATGGTGATGATCCGTGCATCGCGATCGAGGCCCTGGGCTGCGAGCTGGCGCGAGAGGTAAACCCAGGCCTGCGGCTTGAAACGGCTCGTCACGTCGGCAGCCGACTGGCCCGTCAGCCAGGCGATGCGCTGCTCCCCGACGCGCTCGCGGTTGAACCGGCGGGCACTCTCGGCCGGTGTGATGCCGGCCGGGTTTTCGAGGTGCTCGTAGACGAAGCCGTCGAGGACGAGATGGTCCGGTGGTGCGCCACGCCGGCGGTTGTCGCTCTTGGCCGGCGGCGGCCAGGTCACCGCCCAGTCGACGAAGGCACCGACATGGGCTCGTGAGAGATCGACGATACCGCGCGGGCGCTCGTCCGCCCGTGCCGGCATCTCGAGCCGGTCGATCCTGGTGTCGACCAAGCTCAGTGCCAAATCGCCAACGTCGGTGCGTCCGCCCTCGCTCGGGCCGCCTTCGCTGCGTCGGGCATCTTCCGGCGCACCGGCCGAACGGGCCACTGCCGAACTCTTGATCCGGCTCGACGTCAAATCGCAGTTACCGTGAATGTGGGCCTGATCGAGGATCACACCACCGATCGTTTGGAAACCGCCGTTCAACTCGGCATCACGGCGCATGACGGCACCCGGAGCAAACAAGGCAGCCCCTTCGTCGACCTTGATGGTCGCTCCGGTGAAGCGAAACTGGTTATGGATCTCGGCAGCCGGAAAACGCATCGTGCCAACGATCACAGCCCGCGAAAAATAGGCCCCGCCCTTGATGCGGGCACCATCGCCGCGCAACGCCAGCGGCGCGCCGAAGATTCTGAGGCCGGTGCACCGGAGCTGGCCCTCGATGCGTGCGCCCGGGCACCGGACCACGCCGACCAGCCTCGCCTGCGGCATCTCCCAGTTGCCGCCGATCCGAATGACGTCTGCGGCAATGGACAATTCACCGCCCTCGATATCGACACCCTCGGCGAGAAACCGCTTGGCGATCTGGGCGCCTTCGAGGTTGAGCGGGCCTGCGATCCGCGCATCACTGAGATCGAGGCTTTGGCCGATCTCGAGGCCGGCCGCATTGATCCCGGTGCCGGATGCACCTGCCACCAGGCCGCGGCCGTCGAGACCGCCGGCAATCGTCGTGTTCTCGAGGCTGACGGGGCCGTGCACCTCGCCATTCATGACCAACACATCACCGCCTATTCGGGCACCGTCACAGTAGACGCTGGCAGCCTCGCCGGTCACCTGCAATTGCTCGGCACGCAAACCGGCAGCCAGATTGGTGCGCTGCAGGCGAACTTCGCCGTGGCACTGGGCGCGGCGCATGACGAGCGGACCAGAGATCTCGGCACCGGCCGCAACCAATGCATTGCGTCCGTCCCCCAGGATCGTGCCTTCGAGGGCAACGGCACCGCCAACCGTAGCGCCGCGCAGCAGGATCGGCCCGCCGATCCGACCGCCGCCGATCATGATACCGTTGTCGACGATTGCGCGATCGGCCACGATGCCGCCGGCCAGATCGCAATTTGTCAGATTGAGACGGCGGATGCGTGTGTCGCGTGCGACGATCGAACCGCTCTGGCCGCGCTGGCGCATGACTATGCGGTTGAGGGCCACGGGCACTGTGATATCGGCACCTTCGAGATCGAGGCAGCCGTCGATCTCGCCATTGCGGATGCGTACCCCAAACGGCGTCGGCAGACACGGTACCGCCTGGCCGGCCGCGGCACTGGCCGGGGCCAGCAAGACCTGGCGCACGGTATCGGCGCCAATCCGCCGGCCTTCGAGGTCGGCAACGACACCGAGCGAGACGGACTGGAAGAAAACGTCCTCGGGCGAACCGCTGGCGGCTTGATCGCTGGACAGCATGTCCGGCCTTTCATTGTCATTGTCGCTGGAACCGGAGTTCTGGGTCATGATGGGTGTCTATCGACCTTACATGATAATGGCGGGGCAAGCTTGCCGATCGAAACGACTATTTCGCGGCAGATTGATCCGTTAACCTACCTAATCCATCGAGGTTGGGCACAGTTGCCGCATTGCAGCACGATTCGGCACCTATTGATCGCCTTCGATTTGCCCGCGGGCGCCATTACCCTTATTGAATTGCGATCGCTCGGTTGCAAAGAATGCAGGCAACTGATCGGGGGAGGCCAGAATGTCCATGCGTGAGCCGTCTTCGACCGATCCGGGATACCGGGCCATGCGCGATGCCGGGCCCGGAGAAGGCACAGTGGCACGGGCGCCTGCCGCCCAAAAAGTCGAGTTCCAGGACGGCGAAGCAAACCAGATCGACTTGCTCAACGGCGACGAAGACCTGATCCGCGAGACCTTCCTGCCAATCACACGCACCGCTCTCGTTGATCGGTTGACCCGGCCGCAGGCCTGGCCTGGCGAACAGGCCCGGGACGCACGGCGTTTTTTCAAGTACCTCGCCTACTGGCGCCAGCAGCAGCACAACGCGGCCGCTACCGCGCTCGATCAGACCTATGAGCTGTTCAATCCCGACAGCGACCTGCTGATGACGCGCCAGTTCACCGACAGCGAGCGCTTCGCCATGCAAAAGCGCGTTGTCGCCAACCTCAGGGGGCTCTTGAAGCAGGCCAACTACCGCGCGCTCGACCCGAGTGAGGTCGAGCTGATCCTGACCCGCGACAGCCATTACGGCCTCGACTTCCAACTCGACCTCGAGGCCTTCGAGGAGCTTGAGATTTATTTCCGCGGCGCCTCGACGCGCAAGGACCAGCGCCGCCTAATGCGCAAGTTCTTCCGCAAGGAAGAATTCGATGTGCCGATCTTCCAGCGCCTGTGCATCCTGTTCAAGCTCAAGACCGTCGAACAACGCGTCGAAGATGTCATGGAAGCGCGCCAGATCGACCGGGCGAAGGCCGTCAAGATCGTCAACAACCTGCGCAAACTGGTCCCTGAAGGGGTCAGCCACGAGAACATCTATCTGAAGCTCTTCAAGAACATGCCGCGCGCCGACGTTGAAATGATCTTCCCCAACACCCGCGTCAAGTTCCGGCTGATGGACAAGATCAAGCTCGGTGCCATGAGTTCCGGTGCGGTCGGTTTCGGCCTTGCATCATCGGCCGGCAAGATCGCACTGCTCGCAACCAACCCGATCGGCGCGGTCGGTGCCATCGCGGCGCTTGGTGCAGCCGCCTTCCGCCAACTCATGGCCTTCTTCAACACTCGCCAGAAGTACATGGTGGTGATGGCGCAGAACCTTTATTTTCACGCGCTTGCCGACAACCGCGGCGTGATCATGACGCTCGCCGACCGCGCCGCCGATGAAGACGTCAAGGAAGAGATGCTCCTCTACAGCGTACTTGCCAAGGAGACGGTAACGCGTGCCGATCTGCCGGACGTGGACCGCGCCATCGAGCAATACCTCCACCGCAGCTTCGGCGTACAGGTCGACTTCGACCTCGAGGATGCCCTTGAACGGTTGTTGCGCGACGGGATTGCCGTTGAACACAGCGATGGCGTCATCGCCGCCCGACACCCTGCCGATGCGGCACTGCACATCGATGCCAAGTGGGACCGCTTCCTCGACGATCTGCCCGATTTCTCCGACGATGAAGGCACCGAGTTCGAAGGCATCGCCGGCGGCGCGGTTGCCGGGCCAGAGGCGAAGGCATGAACGGAACGAACCCTCGGGCGTCGTGATGACATCCGAGGGTTCGCGATCTTGTAAGCTCGGTACTTTCAGATCGAGGCGCAGCGCCCTTTATTCGGCCGCCACCACCTTCTTGGCTTGACCGCTCAGCCGGTCAGGCAGTGCCCAGGCGATAGCTATGAGGGCCAGTCCGAGAAGCAAGCCCATGCCCTCTCCCGACAGCGAAAGCAAGGCCGGATATTTGGTGTCGGCAATGACGCCGACTGTCGCCTTGCCGCCGGCAATCTTGTCGAGCAGCCCGGTGGTTTTCACGGCCGAATAGCTGACCATGTAGGCCGCAGCGCCGACCAGGCCGCCAACGACGAAGAAGATCGCATCGATGCGCCCGGTCGCCGCCGCCGTCAGACTGGTGCCGGGGCAGTAGCCGGCAACGGCGAACCCGAGGCCGAGCAGGATGCCGCCGACGAATACGCCGATATAGGCGGTCTTGACCGAGAGGTGGCCCGGATCGACGAGGCCGAGCAGCAGGCCGCCGAAGGTCAGGATCGAGGCCACGCCGATACCCGCCAGAATGGTCTTCATCAGGTGCAGGTTGGTGAGGTTCAACATCCGGATGATGTAGCCCGGATTGGTGGCGCCGATGCGATCGAGCGTGAAGCCGAACGCAGCACCGACGACGAGAGCGAGAATGATTGTGGTCGACATGTCAGGCCTCCTTGCGGAACAGGTACATAGCGGTCGGAATTCCGGCCAGGAAGGCGCCGGCGGCGAACAGATAGCCCGAGACGGCGGTTTGCATGATGCCGCTCATCATGTGTCCCGACGTGCAGCCGCCGGCGAGGCGAGCGCCGTAGAGGACCAGAAATCCGGCCAGGAACGCGGCCGCATATCGCGTCACGGGCGAGTCACCGAAGTTGGCGCGCCAGATTTGCGGCATGGTCCGCTCACTGCTCTCGATGCCGCCCCTGAGCACGGCCGAGACGGCCGCACCGACGATCATCGCGATGACGAAAACGAAGCTGTAGTTGAGCGGATTGGCGACCGATTTGGCATACTTGCCGCCGCTCTTGGCGAGATAGTCGTTAGGGCTGGTAAAGCCGCTCTTGGCTTCCTCCGAGGTAACGACTGCACTCGAATCGATGGCATTCCAGAGAATGCCGTCGAAGATCACGAACTGGGTTGAGACGCCGATGGGTTTGACCAGCAGGACAGCCGCAAAGAACACGGCGCCCAGCAGCAAACCGCCGGACTTCCACGAAAGTATCATGTTCACCTCCATTAGAACATTCATGTATTCGAATATACTGATGGAAGGTGAATCACTTTGATCTGGATCAATTGCCGAACCGGATTACGGGTGCGGGCCCCAGGGCGCCGCCGTCATCAGCTTGACCTCCTGGCTCATGACCAGTGGCCGGAACTTGGCCGCAAAGCCCTCGACGAAATCCTTGTTGGCGAAAACGCCGGCCCAGTGCGCGCGCCGGTCGGCATCATCGTCAAATTTCCAAAGATGGACGAGTTGGTTGATGGTGCCGGTGTCGCCCTGGAAGTAGCCGATCAGCTTGGCGTCCTGGCCACCCTTCTGCAGGGCCGGATAGCCGAACTCCTGATAGAGCTGAACGGCCTCGCCCATTTTGCCGACGTAAAGCGTGTAGGTGCGCATTTCATAGAGTGCCATGACGGTCCTCGCTGTTGGGGTCGGGTTGAATTGCAGGCGTCAGCATGGCGCTCAATCATCGCCATGCCAATAGTGTCACTGAACCAGTGGCGCTATGATTATGTCCAAGATGAGAGAGCAATAACCGGACAGACGGAGACAACTAATGGCGACGATCGGTTTCATCGGATTGGGCAACATGGGCGCCCACATGGCGCGCAACCTGATCAAGGCGGGGCATGAGCTCAAAGTCTACGATCTCAACGAAGAAGCCGTGCGTTATGTCGCCCAATCAGGCGCCAAGTCGGCGGAGAGCGCCAGAGAGGCGGCGAGCGATGTGCAGTATGTCGTCACCATGCTGCCGGTCGGTGCCAACGTGCGCAGCGTGCTGGTCGATGCCGGCGTGATCGGAGCGGTAGCGCCGGGCACCGTGCTGATCGACAGCTCGACCATCGATGTCGAAACGTCGCGCGCCATGCACGATGCGGTGCGCGAAGCCGGCTACGAGTTTCTCGATGCACCGGTCTCGGGCGGCGTTGGCGGTGCTGAAGCCGGTACGCTGACGTTCATGTGTGGCGGTGACAGTGGCGTGTTCGCCAAGGCGCGACCGATCCTCGAAGGGATGGGCAAGAACATCGTGCTATGCGGCGGACCGGGCCAGGGGCAGGTAACCAAGATCTGCAATAACATGGTCGCCGGCATCACGGCGCTGGCGGTTTCAGAAGCGTTCGTGCTCGGCGAGGCGCTCGGCGTCGACCGGCAGACGCTTTACGATGTGATGTCGACGTCGAGTGCCAACTCGTTCGTTCTGAATGGCATGTGCCCGGTCGCGGGGCCTGTTCCGACGGCGCCTTCAAGCAACGGTTACAAGCCGGGCTTTGCCGCAGCCCTGATGCTCAAGGACCTGCGGCTGGCACAGTCGGCGACGCTGATGGCAGGCACTTCAACAACGCTCGGGGCTGCGGCCGCGGCCGCATTCGCCATGCACATTGCCAATGGCAACGGCGACCTCGACACGTCGAGCATCATCAAGCTGATCAAACCGGATGTAGCGTGAGCGATGGGCCGTTGAAGGCGGTGTTCGACAGGTGCCGTCCGGATCGCGATTGTGATTTGCGCCTAAGAAATGGTGTTCGCCCGCCTTCCCGGTTATCCTGACCTGGCAGCTGAAACAAATCACACGACCACGCCCAGCAGGAGAGGAATCCGATGAGCGATAATGGCCAGGCCATGCTGCCGATGCTCGAACGCCGGCGTATCGAAGCGCAGATCCTGAAGCACGTCTACGATACGCTGAAGGCAAGCCACGGCTCCGAAGTTGCCGAACAGACGGTGGCCAACGCGGTGCGCGCCTCGTCGATCGAGCAGGCCAAGGAACTGGCGGCCGAAGTCGGCGGCAATACCTCGATGCAGACCTTCGTAGACCGCCAGAAGCAGTGGACGATGGGTGGCGCCCTCGAAATCGAGGTGCTCGAGCAGTCAGATGAGGCCTACCGCTTCAATGTCAAGCGCTGCCGATATTCGGACATGTACCGCGAGATGGGGCTCGGCGATATCGGCCATCTGCTTTCCTGCCAGCGTGACGGCACGTTTTGCGAGGGCTATGATCGGCGCCTGAAAATGACGCGCACGCAGACCATCATGCAGGGCGCATCGCACTGTGATTTCAGTTACCGCATGGAAGAAGAGGATGCCGGCGGCAGTAGCACAGGCTGACCGGAACCGTCGGCAGTAGTCAGCTTCGAATTGGGAGGCGCGCACCGTGCAACTGATCGACCTGAGCCGCGAACTCTTTCACCGCACACCGGCGCACCCCTCGCATCCGCCGATCGTTGCCACAGTTTGGAATGACCACAGCGAGATCAAGACGGCCGGTGAGACGCGGTTTTCATCGAAGGCGCTCTATCTCTCCCTCAGCGACCACGCCGGCACGCACGTCGATGCGCCGTGCCACTTCAACTCTGCGGCCGATGCACCGTCGATCGACCAGGTGCCGCTCGAGAACTTCTATACCGAAGCGGTATGCCTGGACCTCTCGCATGTTCCCCTGCGCCACGAAATCACGGTCGAGGAAATGGAGGCAGCACTCAGGGCCTCCGGCCAGGAGATCCGCAAGGGCGATACGGTATTGATCCACATGGGTGTCAACGACCGCCTGTTCGGAACACCCGGATATCTGCACGACTTTCCGGGCCTGCACGTAGATTCGGTGCACTGGCTCGCCGACCGCAAGATCATCCAGTTCGGTGTCGAGGCGATCAGTCCGGCGCCGGAAGGCGAGCCCAACTACAAGGCCCATCTCGCCTGCGCCGAACGCGGCATCACGCATATCGAGTGCCTATGGAATCTCGGCAAGCTGGTCGGTGCCGGCCGCTTCCGCTTCATCGGCTTTCCCCTGAAGATCCGCGGCGGTACGGCGAGCCCGATCCGGGCGGTTGCGGTACTGGAGTAGGGACGTGAACGGCTAACGGTTTGGAGACGATGGCGTTGCTGTTCGACATTCGGCTGCTCGGTGCCTCTGTTTCGAGGCCCCTTGCCCCTCACCCTAACCGTCTCCCCGTACGCGCCGAAGTGGCGCTACGGGGAGAGGGAACTCGGCCTGTCGTGTTGCCAGCGACGGTGCCAGATGGCACGACCGGATTCCCTCTCCCCGTACTTCACGGGGAGAGGGTTAGGATGAGGGGCAAAGGATGGTGACGGAAAGCAATAGCGTTCCCGAATTCCAACAGATTCTCAAGCTTCAAGCAGCCACAACATGATTGAAACCAATAACCTCGGCTCGCTCTACGATGATCGACTGGGCGCCGACAACGTCGCTCTGATCGATTGCCGCGATTGGCGGGCCCCGAAGGAATACACCCACCGCGAGATCGAGGCTGCCGCCAACGCCTGTGCGCGCGGCCTGCTTGCAAAGGGCCTGAAGCGCGGTGACAGCGTCGCCATCCTGTCGGCCAATCGCGCCGAGTTCCTGATCAGCTATCTCGGCATCCTGCGCGCCGGCATGGTTGCGGTGCCGTTCAACTATCAGTTTCCGGCCGAAATCGCCCAGTTCATCCTCAAGGATGCCAACGTTTCACACGTGCTGTGCGATGATCCGCGCCGCGCCGGTTTGCCGGACAGCATCCCAACGACATCGTTCGACGACGATGGGCCGGCAGGGTTTGCCCGGATGCTTGATCCGGGGCCGTTCGACATCGTCGATCCAGACGACGACGAACTTGCCATGGTTCTCTATACGTCCGGCTCGACGGGCCGGCCCAAGGGCGTACCGCTAACCCACAAAGGCCACCTCTGGGCATTGCGCCGGCGCATGACGGCACCGGCCCTCAACGAGCATCGCATCCTGGTGGCAGCGCCGCTTTATCACATGAACGCGCTCTGCGTGTCGCTGTTTACGCTGGCGGCGGCCGCGCGCATGATCCTGCTGCCCGAGTTCAACGCCAAACGCTACATCGAGGCGATCGAACGGTTCGGCATTACCTGGCTGACTTCCGTGCCGACCATGCTGGCGATGTGTTTTGCCGAACGCGAGACCCTGGACAAAACGGATCTTAGCTCCGTGCGCAACGTGCGCATGGGATCAGCCCCGATCTCGCCCAAACTCTGGCACCAGGTCACCGACGCCTTCAAAGGCGCCAGCGTGCTCAATGGCTACGGCACGACGGAAGCAGGCCCGATCGTGTTCGCGCCGCGTCCCGGCCAGCCGTCTCCGCCGCTGTCGGTCGGCTATCCCGCGCCCGAAGTCGACTTGAAGCTGATCGATGAGAACGGCAACGAGGCGGATCAGGGCGTACTCTGGCACCGCACACCGGCGACCATGACCGGCTATCTGAACCTGCCGGACAAGACGGCGGAAGTGTTGACCGAAGACGGCTGGTACATTTCGGGCGACGTGTTCCGCTATGATGACGACGGTGCCTACTATTTCGTCGGGCGCGCCGACGACATGTTCGTGTGCGGCGGCGAGAACGTCTATCCAGGCGAGGTCGAGAGCCTGCTGGTCGGCCATCCTGACATCTCGCAGGCCTGCGTTGTGCCTGTCCCCGACGAGATCAAGGGCCACAAGCCGGTTGCCTTCGTTGTGGCCGGCAAAGCTGCCGGCCTGACGGAACAGGCGGTCAAGGACTATGCCCTCGAGCGCGCACCGGCCTACCGCCATCCCCGCATGGTGATATTCGTCGATGAATTGCCGCTCGCGGGCCCCGGCAAGATCGATCGCAAGGGGCTGACCTTGCAGGCCAATGCGATTTGGGATCAGTTAGAAGCAGACAAACGCGCGGGCTGATCACAGCCTGTGCCCGCAACAAACAAGTTGGTTTCAAGTGCGCTCGGCGCAGGGAGGAGCTCAAGTGAAGGCTGCCGTTATCCAGCAACATGGCGGGCCGGGCTCGATCGCAATCGATCCGGGGTTTGCCGATCCTGAAGCCGGACCCGATGACGTCGTCATCAAGGTCGGCGCGACGTCACTCAACTATCATGACGTGTTCACGCGCAACGGCATGCCCGGCATCAAGGTGCCGATGCCGTGCATCATGGGGCTCGACTTCGCCGGCGAGATCACCGCGATTGGCAGCAATGTCACGGATTGGAAAGTGGGCGACCGGGTGCTCGTCGATCCTGTCGACCGGGTCGGACCCGGCGGCCTGATCGGCGAAATGTGGCATGGCGGGCTTGCTGAATACTGCAAGGTGCCGACGCACCACCTCGTCAGATTGCCCGACAGCGTTTCCTACGAGGATGCATCGTGCCTGCCGGTCGCCTACGGCACGGCACTGCGCATGATGTACACCATCGGCGACGTCCAGTCCGGCGAAAAGGTGCTGGTCCTCGGGGCTTCCGGCGGGGTCGGCACCTGCAGCGTGCTGCTCGCCAAGGCGCGCGGTTGCGAGGTGATCGCGTGTGCCTCTTCCGAAGCCAAGCTTGCCCGTCTCAAGGAACTCGGCGCCGATCACGGCATCAACTACATGGAGCAAGACTTCATGAAGTGGGTCTGGACCCAGTACGGAAAACCGCATCGCCGGCAGTGGGACAAGGGCGTCGATGTCGTCGTCAACTTCACCGGCGGCGACACCTGGGTGCCGTCATTGCGCGTGCTGCATCGCGGCGGCAAGATCCTGACCTGCGGTGCAACTGCCGGTTTCGATCCCAAGGAAGACCTGCGCTTCATCTGGTCCTACGAACTCAAAGTACTCGGCGCCAACGGCTGGATGCGCGAGGATCTCGAAAAACTGATCGCAATGGTCGCGGACGGCAGTCTCAGGCCGGTCATCGATAAAGTCCTGCCCCTCGAGGAGGTCAACGAAGCCTTCCGCCTGCTCGAAGATCGCGAAGTATTTGGCAAGGTGGTGCTCAGACCATGACCGACAGCAAGACGCCCGATCCCAAACCCCGCCTGGATGCGGCAGGCATCGCCGAGATCTTCGAACGCTCGCCGTTCATCCGCACGCTCGGCCTCGAAGTGGTCTCGCTCGACTATGATGCCGCCCGCCTCGAAGTGCGCATGCCGCTCGCAGCGCATCTCGAGCGGCGCGAAGGCACCAAGCAGTTTCACGGCGGCGGCCTTGCCGCCCTGATCGACGTCGTCGGCGACTTCGCGCTTGGCATGCTGCTCGGCGGTGGCGTGCCGACCATGAACCTGCGCATCGATTTCCTGAAACCCGCGGTCGGTGACAGCTTGACGGCGGTATCCGTCGTCCGCCGGCACGGCCGTTCGGCCGCCGTGATCGACATCGACGTGACCGACGAAAAGGGATCGCTGGTCGCGATCGGGCGCGGCACGTATGTGCCGATCGTGGGGTAGCGGTCGGGCGTCATGGCGCAGACTAAGGAGCTAGCGAATGGCACAGATCGCCGGGTACCATGCACACATCTACTTCGACGCCGAAACAATTGACAAGGCGCGTGATATCTGCGTGCGCTGCCGCGATACCTTCGGCGTTGCAATGGGCCGTGTGCACGAGAAGCCGGTTGGTCCGCACCCGGACTGGAGCTGTCAGCTGGCCTTCGCGCCCGACATCGCTGGCGATGTGCTGGGCTGGCTGGCGCTCAATCGTGACGGGCTTGCCGTGCTCGTCCACCCCGACACGGGCGATGATCTCAAGGACCATACCGATCACACCATATGGATGGGCGAGATCAGACCGCTTAATCTGTCGGTGTTCAAGTAAATGAATGACGATTAGACCCTGGCGCTCAATCGGCCTTATCAGCGAGCGGTTTTGTACTGCAATACAGCTAAGGCGTTTATTTGAACGGCCAGTGGTGCATGACCACGAACGGTCTTGCGTGCCAGTTGGTTGGCGGCGCGCGACATGCCGTTCATGTTGAGCGAGGGCGTGAACGTGACGATCGGCAAGGAAAGCGCGAAGAGGATGATGGCTGCAACAATGGCTTCGGAACCGTTCGCCAGTCGGGCGGTCCGCCCGGAACGCGCTTGGAAGCGGACGGGTGGGTTGCGTTGCGCTCCAGTGTTGCATTGAATTGTGAGCGTATTCAACATGACCCGACTTCCTTTGCTCGGTTCCGGTGGGTGGCCCCATGTCTTGCAACGGTCAGTTCCGTTGTTCGACGATTGGAGTTTGGCGCAAACGAAGCGACGAGGCTGTTACCTGGTTCACAAGGAAGTTGGTGTTCTGGAATTAAATAATTGAGACGATCCAAAGCCGTGCGGGCGATCCGCCGGCAAGGTGCTATCATCGGACAAGCGATCAACCGACTTTGGGGAAATTGAGAGATGGGGCTACGTCAAAAGTTCAACATCGTGCTGACGATCACCTTGATCCTCGGCGTTTTGACGTCGGCGGCCATCTTCTGGTGGGTCGCGGAAAACAATGCCCGCCAGCAGCTGCACTCACAGATCCGCGTCCTGAGAGCACAGGCGCTCGCCGTGCGCCGCTATACGTCCGAAGAGGTCAAGCCGCTGCTTGCCGACCAGTCTGAAATCCAGTTCCTGCCGCAAACCGTGCCCTCGTTCTCCGCCCAGACGGTCTTCGCCAATTTCCGCGATGCATTCCCGGGTTTCTTCTACAAGGAAGCCGCGCTCAATCCGACCAACCCCGCCGACAAGGCAACCGACTGGGAAGAGGAGCTGATCCAGGCGCTGAGGGCCGATACCAACCTCAAGGAGGTCGTGCGTGTCCGCGCGAGCGAGGACGGCGATCAGTTCACGGTCGCCTTCCCGTTGCAGATCAAATCCAAGAGCTGCCTCGACTGTCACTCGACGCCGGAGCGCGCGCCGGCCTCAATGGTCGCCCTCTATGGCAACAAGAACGGCTTCGGCTGGAAGATGAACGAGATCGTTGGCGCCCAGATCTTTTCGGTGCCGCTCAGCATCGCGCGCCAGCAGATCTGGGAGAACCTTGTGATCCTCATCGTCCCAATGACGGCCATTTTTGTTGTTGTGATGATTATCCTTAATATCCTGCTCGGACGGATGGTGATTTCGCCCGTAACTCAAATGTCAAAAATTGCTGAACAGGTCAGTCTGGGCGATGATACAGTGCCTGAGTATAGTTTGAAGACTGCCGATGAGATCGGTTCGTTGTCGCGATCGTTCAATCGTATGCGGCGCAGTCTCGACAACGCGATGAAAATGCTTGAGAGTTAGCCGCAGAGGTCATTGGGCGCGCGTGCGATATCCGGTGTCGTCTTGCTATGGTTGCGCCGCAACATTGAAGTCGCTTGGCTCAGGGGCGCATACCGGCTGCCGCATTGAGCTGTGAGGACAGCGCTGCTGATGAGTGCCGATGAAATTGCTACACCCTTAAGCGCCCCGGAGGCGTTGAAGAGTGTTGGCAAATACCGCATCGATGGCGTCATCGGGCGTGGTGCGATTGGCATTGTCTACAAGGGCCACGACGAACAGATCGACCGGCCGCTGGCCATCAAGACATTGCGCGCCGATGTCCTCGCCAACGTCGCCGATCACGAAAAGCTCCTGCAAAGGTTCGCCGCCGAAGCGCGTTCGGCCGGGCGCTGCCTGCATCCCAACATCGTTGCCGTATTCGACTATGTCGAGCAGGACGGCTCGCCCTATATCGTGATGGAATTCGTCGATGCGGGAACGCTCGACAACGTCATCAACACGGGCACCTTGCTCCCCGTGCGCCAGGTCGGCGAGATCATGGCCCAGCTGCTGCTTGCCCTCGAACACGCCCACGACAAGGGCATCGTGCATCGCGACGTCAAACCGAGCAACATTCTCTGCCCGTCGGCCACCTCGATCAAAGTGACCGATTTCGGCGTCGCCAGGTTCGACGCCCTCGGCCTGACGGAACCCAACGGTATCGGCGCGATTGGCACGCCCAACTACATGTCGCCGGAACAATTCCTCGGCCGCCCGGTGGACGGGCGCTCGGACCTGTTTTCGGCAGGTGTCGTCTTGTTCCAGCTGCTGACCGGAGCCAAGCCGTTCATCGCCAATGACATCGCCGAGCTGATGCGCAAGCTGATGAACGAGCGGCCGCCGAGCCTGTCGACACTGCGTCCCGGCAACTGGAACCACCTCGATGGTGTCGTGCAATTGGCGCTCGCGCGTAATCCGGCCGACCGGCTGCAGTCGGCATCCGAATTCATCGACAAACTCAGTGATGCCATCGAGGCCACCGGTTCCGATGACGGACCGCCGCTCGACCTCTCGAAAATCTCCGCAGCCGGTGGACTAGACGGTGCCGCACCCAAAACGCGCAGCCGCACCGACCTCTCCGAGACCATGTCGGCCAAGCTGATGCCGGAGACGATCAAGGCGGTCGAATCATCGCTGGTCAATCTGATCGGGCCGATCGCCCGGGTCGTGGTGCGCAAGGCGGCAGAGGAATCGACCGACCCCGACATGTTGCTCACCTCGATCACCAACCACATTCCGGTGGCAAGCGAAGCAACCCGTTTTCGCCAGGACGCGGAAAACACCATCCGCTCCGATCACGGCGTCGCGGCCGTGCAGCTCGACACGCTGATCTCGGCCGCCGACGTAATGGCGGCCAGCAATGCACTGTTGCCGCTGATCGGACCCGTCGCGCGGGTCGTTGCCAAGCGCCATGCCGAACAGGCCATCGGCCATGAAGACTATTTCCGCCGACTTGCCGATGTCGTCCCCGATGAAAACCAGCGCGCGCAATTCCTGGCACAGATGAAGCTGCACATGCTCGGTGACCGCTATGGTTCCGCCTGATAGCGGTTCAGGTCCCGACCAGGCAGGTGCCGGCCAACCACCAGCCAAGACGCGGCACCGCAGCCTGCGGGCGATTTTCGCCGCCGACATCGCCGGTTTCTCGAGCGCCATGTCGATCAACGAAACGGCGACCGCCAGCGGTGTCAACGAGATTCGCCTGATTGCGATGCGCTGCCTCGAGGCAAACCAGGGCTGGCTGTTCGGCCTGCCGGGGGACGGCATCTTCGCAATCTTCGAAAGCGCGATCGGCGCTGTGCAATGCGCGCTCGATCTGCAAGGAGAACTGAAGGCGCGACCGCAACTCGCCAATCTGAAGCTGCGCATCGGCATTCATCTGGGCGAGGTGTTGTTCGAGAACGATCAGCCGTTTGGCGAGGCACTGGCCATTGCCGCCCGCCTCGAATCGCTCGCCGATCCTGGCGGCATCCTGGTCTCGAGTTCTGTGATGGAAACCGTGTCGGCCCGCGTGTCCGCCACCTTCGAAGAGCGCGGCGTACCGAAACTTAAGAACATTCCGCGGCGCATCATGACCTTTGCCGTGCTGCCGCCGCCGGCGAGATCATCTGTCGACCAAACCGTTTCCGATTTGCCGAGCCTCGATCGAACGACGCGGCTCGACAGTGGTTTCCTGAAGGAGTTCCGCAAGGCCCAGATTGCCAATCAGGCTGCCGGTCAAGCCGCTTCTGAGGCCTCCGCACCCCTCGAACAATCGCCGCATCCTCCTGATCCGGCAGCGGGCGTTGCACCTGCCCAAGATGAACAGCAACCGTCTGCTGTTATTGGGCCATTGGCATCTGACACGCCACCGGCGCCAGCCGAACTGCCCCCTGAGCCAGCGCCGTCCGTGCCAACACAAGACGCCGCCAACCCCGAGCCTGAGCCAAACACCGACACAGTGACAGGTGCAGCAAACGCATCGGCAGCACCTGCGTCGCATCAGGTGCCCGAGGATCAACCACTGTCGCCTGATGAGTTCGAGCACCATTCTGAGAGCCAGCATCAGCCAGCCGAGCCCGATCCGGTCGGCTATGACCTCGGGCTGCTGTATCAACCAGACGAATTCATCGCTGATGCGCCCGGTTCGTCCGACAGTGCGGCACCGATTGCCGATCCGCTGCCTGAAACGCCAGCACCGAACCTGACCGCTGAACCTGGAATCTCGCCGCCGGCAGCAGCACTCTCGCGCGAAAGCGTCCGGCAATTGACGGCAGCGCTTGCCATCCACCTCGGCCCCGTCTCACGAGTGATCGTCAACCGCAATCTCGACAACGTCCTCACGCCCTACGAACTCGCCGCCCGCCTCGAGGACTTCATCCCGGACCACGACGAAAAACTTCTGTTTCGCATCCGCGCTTCGCAGATTTGCAGCGATTTGCCGAAGAGCTGACCAACCTCACTCATCATCCCCGAACTCAGCGATGTCCGAGAGCCAGTCGTGATCCTGCACCGTGATATTGCCACGCGAGTGGATGAGCATGCCCTCGCCGGCCCAGCGGTTGAGGATCTTGTTCAGGCTCTCGCGTGACATTTGCGCCCATTGGGCCAGTTCACCTTGTGACAGATTGATCGAGACCTGGATGCCCTGGTCGCTTTCCTTGCCGTAGTCGGCGCAGAGATGCACGAGCAGTCGCGCGAGCCGGCTCGCGGCACTGCGCATGGCGGAATCCTCCATACGCGCACTGACCCATCTCAACCGCTCGCACAAAAATCGGATCGCGTTGCGGCCGAGCTGCGGGTCGCGGTCGAGCGCATCGTCGAAGGCACCGCGACTGATTACCTGTAATTCGGTAGCGTCGAGCGCCGAGGCACCGGCGGTACGCTCACTGCCATCCAACAGGCCTATCTCGCCGAATACGGCACCGGGCCCGAGCACATTGAGCGTGATCTCGGCGCCTGATGCCGACACCGTCCAGATCCGGATCCGCCCGGACGAAATCACATACATCGAATCCGATTCGTCACCGGGACTGAACAGGTGCTCGCCCTTCTTGAACTTGCGCGATCGCGCGCGGTTCTGGAGGGCCTCGGCAGTTGCCTCGGAGATATTGGCGAACAGCGGGATGTCTTGCAGCATGGCTCGGTCCAATCCGTTGCGACGGTAAAAGCAGTGCCTTCGCTGCGCCAGTATCGGTCCGGTGCTGCGAGTGGTCCAGAGTCAGCGCGCGAAAAAGTTCCGAAAGTGTGAACTGCTTCACGGAACCAGATCACTCTGACGGATAGCTATGAAGAGCACAGCTTTTCGGGCGCTCGGCACCGCCCAAGATCCAAACGGAGTTGAGACCATGAAACAGACACTCGATACAGCCTGGACCGCGATGCCCGGCGAGGAAGACGATGATCACATCGCCAAGGTCAGCTCGGCTTATGCGAGCAGCTATGAAGATCCGATGTCGGCCGAATCCGATAAGGGCGGCAGGTTGCCGTCAAGTTCGGAAGACTCCGACATGGCGCTGAAGCCGCTGGCTGCCAGCGAACCGGCCTCCGACGCGGAAGCAACGCCGGATAGCTATGCAGCACGTTCGCTCGGTGATGCCGGCCCGTCTGCGCCCTCGTCTTATTCGCCATTCCGGCCGGCCCCGGACACGGGCGAAGACATTGAAACCCAGCCGGCCGATGCCGAGCCCCCGCCACAGGCGGGCCAAGCCCCGCCGGCGGCGGATCTGGGCGGCGGTGCCGAGACGGCACCGATCTCAACCCAGCCGGCCCCGGTCGCCGATGGACCTCCCGCAACGGGCGGCGGTGGTGGTGCCGGCAGCGACGGCGGTTTCCTCGCCGATGCGATGGGCTGGGGCCCGGAAGCCTTTGCCGAAGCCGGCGGCTATGACGCCGTGTTTTCCGGCGAACTGCCCTGCGACATGTTCGGCGGCAGCGCCGGCGACAACGTCTACATCTTCATCGACGAACTCAACATCACCAACAACACGCTGATCCAGGAGACCAACATCACCCTGATCGCCGACGACGGCGGCATCCTCGAGATCGAAGGCGACTTCACCGCCATCCAGACCCAGGAAAGCTTGGTCCTCGAAAGCGGCCCGGTGGTCGACGAGTTCGACAGCGCCGGTGCGCTTGGGCCGGATGTGGCGGAGATCGCTGCGTAGATCATTTCCGACTTTCGTGGAAGTGGATCTATCTGTCTTTTCTCTAACGGCTATTCGGCCTAGCGGCCGGCCTCCGAGGGGCGCCGCAATGCGGCGGGTCGCCTGCGCTCCCTCGTTGCGATTCCGGCTAAATCGGAAACGCTCTTGGGCGGCGGATTGGCAGACGCGTGACGTGGAACCGGCGGCCTGATTGGGCTGCTGGTTTCTTTGCATGTGCTGCGCCCGCGGGGCCAGCCCGCTCCCCGCCGGGAGAAGTTTCTCCCGTACGCGTGCGCCCGGAAGGGCGGGAGCAGGTAAGAGGAAACACATGGCGCAAGCGCCGCGGAATCTTGCTACGAAAATTCTAGATTCGCATCTCGTCGGCGGTACTTTGGGTGCCGGAAGCGAAATCAGACTGAGCGTTGATGCGCTCAAATCAAGCTGTTGATTGAAACTCCATTGAACAGCCTAAAACTATGGAGACAGCACTGTCGATTTTTCTGCGGTGAAAGGAAGTACGATGACAGGTTCAACAATTGAAGTTGTCCCAAGCGGAGCAGCACTCGGTGCAGACATTGTCGGATTAAACGTCAGGGCCGACGTCAACGAAGCTATTTTTGAGCAAATCTTGGAGGCTTGGTATGAACATAGCGTGCTTCGCTTCCGAGGACAGGATCTCGACGATGATGCGCTGGCGGAATTCTCGCAACGCTTTGGTGTATTGGACATGGCGCCGACAGGGCGGGGTGGAACACCGTTTGATCCAAGCCGGCCGGAAATAACGATCCTTTCCAATATCGTTGTCGATGGCAAACCAGCCGGAGCGCTCGGCAACTCCGAACTCGTGTGGCATCAGGATATGAGCTACAACGACTTGCCTCCAAAGGCGAGTTTGCTCTACGGCATCGAAGTGCCTGAGGAAGGTGGCGAAACGCTGTTTTACAGCCTCTACAGGGCCTATGAGACGCTACCTGAGAATCTCGCGACGCTGATAGATGGCCTTTCGTGCAAACATGATGCAACGCGAAATTCGTCCGGCGAGTTGCGGCACGGCTATGAGGAATCCTATTCCAATGCAGACCGCCCTGGCGCCATTCACCCGCTCGTCATTCGCCATCCCGGTTCAGGGCGCAAGGCGCTGTATCTTGGTCGCCGCCCTAATGCCTGGATCGTCGGGTTGAGCGATGCCGAAAGCGATCAACTCCTGGATGATCTTTGGGGACACATCGAGAGCCACGATTACAGTTGGGCGCAACTTTGGCAACGGGGTGATCTCGTAATCTGGGACAATCGATGCACGCTTCACCGGCGCAATCAACTCAATCCGTCAATGAGGCGCATGATGCACCGAACTCAGGTTCGAGATGAGGCGCGGCCCGTCGCGGCCTGACCTCATATTGCCGATCGCAGCCGACTACCATCCGAACTGGCAGGCAGGGCGAGGCAAGTCGAAATGATCACGCAAGGTCGTGCCTTCGTCGGCTGTTCGGAAATTTCCTTTGCGCTGCAAAATCGGTATGACTTCGGCAACGAGCAATCCACGTGCTGGTGAATAGATCGGGCTAGCAGCAGATGAGAGGCAGATAGATGTTTGAACGGGCTGGCTTCGAGGGAAAAGTTGCGTTGGTCACTGGCGGTAGCCGTGGCATTGGCCGTGCAATCGCGCTGGCCTTTTCCCGGCTCGGAATGCACGTCGCGATCTGCGGCCGCACTGAGGAGTCATTGTTATCGGCTCGACGTGAGATTGAAGCGAACGGTGTGAAGGCATGGGATATTTGCGCCGATGTGAGCAAACTCGATGATATCGAGCAACTGGTGGCAGACGTCATACAATCGGCCGGCAAGATCGATGTGCTCGTCAATAACGCTGTGACGTCGACCAGCGCGCCATTTGATGAGCTAACCGACGATCTGTTTCGCTATCACATCGACGTAAAACTGATGGCTTATATCCGAATTGCCCGGCTCGTCCTGGAAGATATGAAACAGCGACAAGCAGGGCGCATCATCAATATCGGCGGCATGACGGCGCGCATCGTAGCGCCATTGCGCATGACCAATGGCGTCGTAAATGCCGGCGTGTCGAATTTTACGAAGCAATTTGCAGGCTATGCCGGCCGGCACAACGTGACCGTCAACTGCATTCATCCCGGCTACACGGTCACCGAGCGAATGATGAAGATGTTCGAGCGCGAAGCTAAGGAGGCGAGTTGCACGATCGATGAAGTCATCGGCCGGCGAACAAAGGATGTGCCATTGGGCAAGCTTGTCCGGCCGGAAGACCTGGCAGCGGCAGCCGTTTTCTTCTGCTCCGAAGCAGCCGGCATGATCACGGGGCAATGCATTGCTGTCGACGGTGGCTCCGGCGAAGCCGTCAACTATTAGTGATGGATCGTAGTAGTCCTCAAATCTGAACTTGGATCCAGGCTTGCCAACGGTCGAAATGAAATGTAGTAGCAATAACAACTACACATTGCAGGCGTGCGTTAAGGGCAAAGCTGACCATTGCGAACCATCTTCGCGGACTGTGTCAGAAGACGGCATAGAGCGAATGTGCGCGGAATGGCCTACAGGGCGCGAAATACAAGTCAGCCAGGAAATCAGGCATGACCAATATCAAAGAGGTTAGACTACGCCGGCTTCGCTTGCCCCTCAGCAAACCCTATCGGCTATCATATCGAACGTTCAACGAGTTCGAGCCTTACGTTGTCGAGGTGCTGGGCGATGACGGCTCGTGCGCATTTGCTGACGGCCACATTTCACCCGGTTCTAGCGGCGAAACGCGCGAGGGTGGCTGGAGCTTCCTCCGTCGATACCTGGCAAAGTTGCCCGGCCGCAACGCGGAAACCGCCAAAGAGCTGGTGCTGGCCGAATTCGAGGAGAGCAAAGTTGCCGCAACGGCCTGCACTGTGGCGCTTGAAGTCCTCGAACGTCATCCGGTGCTGGCCATCGAGCGCGATATTGAGCTTCCGCTCCTGACACCGATTGGTGCCCTCGACAAGGGCGGCATCGAAGCGGAAATTGAAGAGGCGCTCGCTGCGGGATTTCGAACCTTCAAGATCAAGGTTGGCAAGGACCTGGAAGGAGACCTTCAGCGGCTTGGTTGGATCCAATCGACGACAGCAGGCCGGGCAACACTGCGCGTCGATGCCAACCGCGCCTATGATCGTGACGACGCGATCCGTTTCGCAGAGATCGTCGACCCGGAAGGCATAGAGCTGTTCGAACAGCCCTGTGAGGCGGACGATTGGGAAAGCAATGCCGCCGTCGCTGCCGTTGGCACCTTGCCTTTGATGCTCGATGAACCAATTTGCTCATTGGCCGATATAGAACGCGCGGCGGACATTCCGGGTGTCGAGTTCTGCAAAGTTAAGCTCAAGCGCTTCGGCAGCCTGGATCAATTGCAGGCGGGTATCGATCACATTTACAGGCATGACATGACGCCAGTGCTCGGCGATGGTCTCGGCAGCGAAATTCACTCCTGGCTCGAGGCTTGTATCGCATCGCGCAGCATTACGAATGCCGGAGAATTCAACGGCTTCCTCAAGCCGACAGAGCGCTTGTTTATGAATCCACTGCCTTTTGCGGGCGGCGCCGTTCAGCTCGCCAAGGGCTATTGGCCCCGGCTTGATGAGGACAAACTCGAGCGCTTGACGGTCGACCTGCTCCACTTCAGCTGATCATCTCTACCGAGGAGAAAACATGGCCCACGAACAAAGCCTCGCGGAGCTCGATCGCAGACGCAAGGAAGCCCGCCGCATGGGAGGTGCGGACAAGCTGGCGCGGCGCAAGGAGCGAGGCGATCTCAATGCCGAAGAGCGCGTTGCCGCACTGGTCGATGAAGACAGCTTCTTTGAGGTCGGTCTGCTCGGCGCCTCGGGCGTGTTCGACCAAGATGTCGCCGGCACACCGCGTGATGGCAAGATCGCTGGATTTGCCCGTATTGAAGGGCGGGACGCAGGCGTGATCGTGAACGACTTCACGACCAAGGGGGCCTCGACGAGTGCGACCAACTCCAAGAAAATGGGCTACATCCGCAGGGTCTGCACCGAGAAGGGTATGCCATTGGTTCATGTCGGAGAGTCGACCGGTGCGCGGCTGCCCGACGCCCAGGGCTCGAGGGGCATGGGGCAGCTTCTTGGCAACGACACTACGCAGTTTCGCAGAACGCGCGATACACCGTGGGCTTCTGCGGCGCTCAATACCTCCTTTGGCTCGTCGGCGTGGCTATGCTGCATTTCTGATTTCGCCGTGATGAAGCGTGGGTCGATCATGTCGGTTTCGAGCCCGCGACTTGTGTCGATGGCGATCGGCGAAAAAGTTGATCTGGAAGAACTCGGCGGTTGGCGCCTGCATGCAGAGCAAACCGGCCTGATCGATCACTTTGTCGATACGGATGAAGAGGCAATGGACGCTTTGCGCCGGTTCTTGTCCTATATGCCGGGCCACAACGGTGAACTGCCGCCGGAAGCATCGGTCCCCGAGGGTTCGGGAGAAGAGCAAGACCGCATTCTCGAAATCCTGCCTGAGAAGCGCACGCAAGTATACAATATGAAGAAGATCATCGACGTCATCGTCGACAGGGATAGCTTCTTCGAGTTCAAAGCTCGCTTTGGTAAGCCACTGGTGGTTGGCTTTGCCCGGCTCGGCGGCCGGGTGGCCGGCATTCTGGCAAACAACCCGATTGTTGGCGGCGGCGCGCTCTCAGCGGACGCTTGCCGAAAGGCCATAGATTTCACCGTGCTTTGCGACAGCTTCAACATTCCGATCGTCCGCCTCATGGACACACCGGGTTTCGTTGTCGGCACAGACGCCGAACGACGTGGCGCCCCCGGCTGGATCATGAACTTCATGAACGCGACCTGCCTGACGACGGTGCCGTCTGTCACAGTGCTTGTACGAAAGGCGTACGGCCGTGCCTATGTTGCCATGGGCGGCGGCGCCCACAACGATTCGATGGTGGCCTGGCCGACGGCTGAAGTCAGCTTCATGGACCCGGTATTTGCCACCAATATCGTGCACAACAAATCTCCTGGTGATGAGGGCTTTGAAGATGCGCTCGCGCACATCCAGAAAGATCTGGAGATCTGGGACATGGCGCGGATCTTTTCAGCTCACGACGTAATCAAGCCGCAAGAGACGCGTGCCTATCTGATACGCATGCTCGATGTGCAGCGCCGTCGTCGAACCGGCGGCATCGGCGAGCACCTGATGCGCACCTGGCCGACGAGCTACTAGATCATTTCCGACTTACGTGGAAATGGATCTATCTGTCTTTTCTCTCACGGCTATTCGGCCTAACGGCCGGCCTCCGAGGGGCGCCGCAATGCGGCGGGTCGCCTGCGCTCCCTCGGGGCGATTGCGGCTAAACTGGAAACGCTCTGGTGTGATGATCCAGAAGTTAGTCATCGGGTACGGCAGGGTCAGAACGAACTTCTGGATCTGAATCACACTAGCAAACATCTTATTCTGGCGTCCCTTTGGTTTCCGAAGTTCGCTAAGAAGGTTGCTGCAATGTGGGTGCGAACTTCGGAAACAGGACACTTGGAGCAGTGCGATGAAGGCGTCACTGAAAACGCTCGCGGATGCGCAGTCGGCTGGGCGCACTGCCCTGAGTGAGGCTGAGGGCAAGGCGGTACTTGCCGATTACGGTATCGCGGTACCAACCTCAGGCGTTGCCCGAGACAAGATGGCTGCCGCCAAGTTGTGTGCTGGGATGACGCCGCCGTTCGTTGTAAAGGTGATCTCGCCGGACATCCTGCACAAATCTGATGCTGGAGGGGTGGCGCTCAATCTGCCAGACGCGAAGGCTGTCTGTGACGCAATAGACGGAATGACTGTCAAGCCGACGATTGCTGGTGCCAGCATCGAAGGTTGGCTGATCGAGCAGATGGCCCCGGCGGGACGCGAATTTGTCGTCGGCGGTTTCAGGGATCCGCAGTTCGGCCCGATGATTATGGTCGGGCTCGGCGGGATCTTCGTCGAGGTCATGCAGGATGTCGCGTTTCGCATCTGCCCGATCACGGAGGGCGAGGCACATGAAATGCTCGATGGGCTGCGCGGCGCGCCACTCCTTAGAGGCGTGCGCGGCGAGGCCGGCATCGATCGCACGGCCCTTATCGATGTGATGCTGAAAGTGGGCGGGGACAATGGTCTTCTCGTGAGTCATAGCGGCCTGATTGGCGAACTTGATCTTAATCCGGTAATTGTCAGCGAGCGCGGCGCAGTCGCAGCCGACGCCCGCTTCATTCTTGCCACCAATGGTGTTGACGCCACTGATTGCAACCCTCCACCGGGCAGCACACTGCCGGCGCTGGATCGGTTCCGTCCACTGTTTGAGCCGCAAAGTGTTGCCGTGCTAGGCGCATCAACCAAAGACACAACCATGGCGAACACCTTCATCCGCCGGATGAAGGACTTCGGCTATCAAGGGGCCATCTATCCGATTCACCCGAAGGCTGGGGCCGTCGAAGGCTTGCCTGCCTTCTCAAGCCTTGCGTCGACACCATTGCCTGTCGACTATGCTTATATCGCAATCGGTTCAGAGCGGATCCCGGATGTGCTCGGGGCGGTCAACGGCCGATGCCGATTTGCCCAAGTCATTTCCTCCGGCTTTGGTGAGGTCGAGCATGGCAAAGAACTTGAGGCAGAGCTCGTCCAAAAGGCGCACCGCGCAGGTGTACGTGTGCTTGGTCCAAACTGCCTCGGCACCTATTCGCCGCGCGGGGGACTTACGTTTCCCGCCGGAGCACCCAAAGAAGTGGGACAAGTCGGCATCATCTCGCAATCCGGCGGGTTGTCGACCGACATCATCAAACGGGGCCAGTGGCGCGGCCTGCGCTACAGCGGACTCGTGACCATCGGCAATAGTGCCGACGTCAAGCCGGTAGAACTACTGGAATATTATCTCGAAGATCCACAGACGAAGGCGATCGGCCTTTATTTGGAGGACATCAAAGATGGCCGGGCTTTCTTTGACTTGCTGCGGTCCGAGTACGCAACGAAACCAGTTGTGATCCTCAAGGGCGGACGGTCGAGCCAGGGTAGGCTAGCCGCCGCTTCGCACACCGGCGCGTTGGCGGGCGACGACAGGGGATGGGATGCGTTGGAATTACAGACACCGGTCGTGCTGGTATCTTCCGTTGATGCATTCATCAACGCATTGCTGGCGTTACAGTGTTTTGAGCTGCGCCCGGATCGTCCAACCCGGGCGATCACGCTGTTCGGCAATGGTGGAGGCTCCGGCGTGCTTGGAGCCGATGACTTCGCTCGCGTCGGGCTCGATGTCTCACCATTCTGCAACGAGGCGCGAGAGAGGCTCGAAGCGCTGGGCCTGCCACCGGGAACGAGTGTTGCCAATCCCGTCGACACACCGGTCAGAACGTTGCAGGAGAAGGACGGCTGGGTTGCTGGCGAGATCCTTGACATCATTTACGAAACGGCTTCACCTGAGGCGATCGCAATGCATCTCAACCTCGCGTCCTTTGTTGGGCGGGGCGGTGTCGACCCGATCGATAATCTCCTGAAGGTTGTCGAAGAGATCCAGGCCCGGCGTCCAGGCCAGGCGCACTTCGGCTTGGCTTTGCGCAGTGATGGATCCGCCGAACTGGATGAAAGCAAACGACACTATCGTGAGCGCGCCAGACTGGTGAACGTGCCGGTCTTTGATGAGATCCCCGAGATGGCCGCGGCGTTCTCCGCCGTGGCGAGGCTCGAGCACCAGCTTGGTAGGGCGTAGTTGCGCCGCCCACGACTACAAAAAATGACGCTCGCAATCTGCTCCAAACGACCGAAACACCACCGTGCGCAAAATCACCCCTCAAGCACCCTCATTCAAATGACACGCCGACATCCGCCCCGGCGCGATCTCGCGGAGTTGTGGCACTTGCGTGCGGCACCGGTCGAATGCACGTGGGCAGCGCGGGTGGAAATGACAGCCGGGTGGGGGGTCGAGCGGTGAGGGGATCTCGCCCTTGATCGGGTGGAATATGCGCTTGCGCTGGTCGAGACGCGGGATCTCATCGAGCAATGCCTGCGCGTAAGGATGGTTCGGCTGGGCGAAGAACGCATCCGTCGGCCCCGACTCCACGACGCGGCCGAGATACATGATCACGATGCGGTCGGAAATGTGCTCGACGACACTGAGGTCGTGAGAGATGAACAGATAGGTCAGGTCGAACTGCTCGCGCAGGTCCATGAACAAGTTGATCACCTGCGCCTGGATCGAGACGTCGAGCGCAGCGACCGCCTCGTCACAGACCAGAAACTCCGGCTTGACGGCAAGCGCGCGGGCAATCCCGATACGGCTGCGCTGACCGCCTGAAAACTGGTGCGGGTAGCGCTTGCGGAAGTCGGCATCGAGCCCGACGTTGTCGAGCATCTGCGCGACGTAGTCAGCGTAATCGTTCTTGGCGATCAGGCCATGCACCAGCGGTGCTTCGCCGATGATGCGTTCGACACGCATGCGCGGGTTGAGCGAGGCATAGGGATCCTGGAAGATCATCTGGATGGCAAGGCGATCGTGCTCTGCGTCCTCCCCCTCGAGATCAGCTCTGTTACGCCCGCGAAAGTAGATGTCGCCGGACGACTGCTCAAGCAAGCCGGCGACCATCCGGCCGAGCGTCGATTTTCCGCAGCCCGATTCACCGACCAGACCGACCACCTCGCCCTTCATCACGGCAAGGTCGACGCTGTCGACGGCATGCACCGTCTCATCGCGCAAATCCGAACCGAGCCGTGCTGCAATCCGCCCGGCGAGATCGAGCCGCTTGACGAAATTCTTGGTCAGACCGCGCACTTCGACAATCGGCGTCTCGTCATCCGGCCGGGCGGCCTTTGCCGTAGCAACACTCATTCTGCCGCCTCCGCTTCGAGCGGATGGAAGCAGCGCACGCTACGCCCGGCAGACGCAGCCGCCATATCCGGCGAAACAAGACATGCGCCATCGGCATAGGGACAACGCGTCCTGAAGGCACAGCCTGCCGGCAGGTTGAGTAGCGACGGCGTCATGCCCGGGATCTGCGTTAGGCGCTGGCCGCGCTTGTTGTGGCTCGGCACCGAACCAATCAGGCCTTCCGCATAGGGGTGCAATGGCCGGTCGATGATGTCGTCGGCGCTGCCCATTTCGACGATCCGCCCCGCATACATCACCGCGATCCGGTCGGCGAGAGCTGCGACCACGGCAAGGTCGTGCGTGATCCAGATCATCGCCGTGCCGGTCTTGCGGCAGAGCTGCTGTGCCTCGAACAGAATTTGCGCCTGAATGGTAACGTCGAGCGCGGTGGTTGGCTCGTCGGCGATGATCAGGTCGGGCTGGTTGATGAACGCCGTCGCGATCGCAACGCGCTGGCGCATACCGCCGGAGAGTTCGTGCGGATATGCCTTGAGGCGCCGCTCGGGCGAGGGAATGCCGACCTGCGCCAGTGCCTCCGTGGCCAGGGCCAAAGCTTCGCGCCGCTCAACCTTGCGATGCGCCTGCACCGCTTCGACCATCTGCGTGTCGACGCGCAAGACCGGATTGAGCGTCATCATCGGGTCCTGAAAGATCATCGCGATCCGGTTGCCGCGGATCCCGCGAATACCGGGTTCGTCAAGCCCGACCAGATCGCGGCCCTGGAACTCGATGCTGCCCGATACGACACGACCCGGCGGATCGATGAGCCCCATGATCGAAAAGCCGGTGATCGACTTGCCGCTGCCGGACTCCCCGACCAGCCCGAGGATCTCGCCTGCCCCGACCTCGAAGCTCACCCCGTCGACCGCCTTGACGACGCCGTCCTTGGTGAAGAAATGCGTGTGCAGGCCCTGGACCCTGAGCGTCGGCGCGCTCGCCCCCTCACTCATCGGCGCAGCCTCGGGTTCAGAACGTCGCGCAATTGATCTCCGACCAGATTGATCGACATGATCGTCAGCAACAGCGCAACGCCGGGAAACGTGCTGATCCAGTATTTGCCGGACAGCAGATATTCAAAGCCGTTCGAAATCAACAGCCCGAGCGACGGTTCCGTCTGCGGCAGGCCGACGCCGAGGAACGACAGCGTCGCTTCGAGCGCGATGGCATGCGCCGTTTGCACCGTACCAACCACGATCAACGGCGGCAGGCAGTTGGGCAGGATGTGCCGGAACAGGATGCGACTATGGCTCAGGTTCAGGCAGCGTGCCGCCTCGACGTATTCCTTCTGCCGCTCGACCAGCGCGGACCCGCGCACCGTGCGCGCATAATAGGCCCATTGCACGACAACCAGCGCGATGATGATCTTGTCGATACCCTTGCCCAGCACGGCAACCAGCATCAGCGCGATCAGGATCGCAGGGAACGAAAGCTGCAGATCGACGACGCGCATGATCAGCGTTTCGACGCGACCGCCGGCATACGCAGCAATCAGGCCGACCGCAGCCCCGATCGCCATCGCCAGGAAACCGGAGAACACGCCAACCGCCAGCGAGATCCTGAGGCCGTAGAGAATACCGGAGAACATGTCACGTCCGGCACCATCGGTGCCAAGCCAGAACGTCATGCCCGTCGAGGCACTCACCTCGCCCGGCGGCAGGCGACCGTCGAGAATATCGACTTGTCCGAGATCATACGGGTTCTGCGGTGAGATCAGCGGTGCCAGCAAGGCGAGCGCAACGATGGTCGTTAGCATCACCAGCGCGAAGGTTGCGACCGGACTTTCGAAGAACTCAGATGCGAAGCGCCGAAACGGGCTCTCGACTTTCGCAGGCCCCTCCACGATCGTGCTGGCATTAGCAGCCTGTTCGGCGCGGGAGACGATTGCCTTGGGCGAATCAACGGTCGTGCTCATGCCTTCTGGTCTCCGAGGCGGACGCGCGGATCGAGGATCGAATAGAGAACGTCGACCACGAGATTGATGAACACAAAGAACAACACAATGATGATCAGGTAGGCGACGATCACCGGCCGGTCGAGTTGCTGGATCGAATCGATCAGCAGCTTGCCCATCCCAGGCCAGGCGAAGATCGTCTCGGTCACCACCGAGAACGCAATTAGACTGCCGAACTCGAGGCCGAGTACGGTGACCACGGGGATCAGGATGTTCTTGAGCAGATGCAGGCCGATCACGCGGCGCGGTGACAGGCCCTTGGCGCGCGCGAACTTGATATAGTCCTGGTGGATCGCCTCGCGCGTGCCGGCCCGTGTCAGACGGATGACCAGCGAGATCTTCAACAGCGCCAAATTGAGCGCCGGTAGCAGGACATATTTGAGGCCCGCCAGGGTAAACAGACTGGACGATATCCCGAGAAACTCCGCCGTCGGCCCGCGACCGGTCGATGGCAGCCAGCCAAGCATCACCGCAAAGATCATGATCAGCATCAGACCGACCCAGAATGTCGGCAGCGAAAAGCCGAGAATCGAACCGGCCATGATCGCCCGCGATGAAGTCGCCTCAGGCTTTAGCCCGGCATAAAGGCCGAGCGGAATGCCGAACACGATCGCCATGATCAGCGCAGAGAACGCGAGTTCCATGGTCGCCGGCATGCGCTCGAGAATGAGCGGCAAGGCAGGCGTGCCGTGAATGAACGAATTGCCGAGATCGCCCGTCGCCGCCCCGACCAGGAACCGCCAATACTGTTCCCAGATCGGCCTGTCGAGACCGAACGAGCGAATGACGGCGTCGATTTCCTCCTGCGTCGCGTCGGAACTGACCAGCATATCGACCGGATCACCGACGACATTGACGCCGAGGAAAACAACCAATGACATGACGAGCACAACGACGACGCTTTGCATCAGGCGTCGAATGAGGAAAGCGGTCATGGCCTGCGCCTCTGGCTCGGGCAAATTCGATGGCGCAATGTGCGCCAACGTGGGCATGTCGACAGGCACGAATGCCTGTCGACTGTTTTCTCTGCTGGCCCGCTAGTTGACCATCATCGCAACGGTACGCTCGTCCGTGCGTGGCGTGTAGCTCAGCCCCTTCTTGCTCGCCCAGGTGTTGACCTGGTAGTGCAGCGGGATGATGCCGAGATCACCGATCGCCACTTCGGTCGCCTTAGCAAGCAGGTCCTGACGCTTGGCATCGTCGACGGTTGCAAGCGCCGCCTCGAGCAGCTTGTCGACCTCCGGGTTCGAATACCGGCCACGATTCGACGCGCCGAAACCACGTGATTTGTCGTACGTATGCAGCAGCGACTTCAGCGGCGACGACGCTTCGCCCGTACCCGCACCCCATCCGACCAGGATGAAGCTGAACTTCGGCGTCTTGTTTGGGCCACCGCGCGAGGCCTGCTTGAAGTAGACCGACCGTGTCATCGTCTCGACCGACATCTTGAGGCCGAGCCGCGTCAGCATCTGACCGATCGCCTCCGCAATCTTGGCATCGTTAATGTAGCGGTCGTTGGGCCCGTGCAGTGTAAGCTGGAAGCCCTTTTCATGACCGGCTTCGGCGAGAAGCTTCTTGGCGCCGGCCATATCGTAAGGCTCGGGCTTCAGGTTCGGCGACACGCCGAAGAAACCGTCCGGCAGCAACTGGCCGGCCGGAATCGCGATGCCTTCCATCACCCGGTCGACAATCGCCTTGCGATTGATCGCTTTCGAGATCGCCTTGCGTACTTTGAACTTCTTAAGCGGGTTCTGGATCTTGCCGCCGTCCGTCGCCTTGACGTAGGGCGAGTCATCGCGGTCGTGGTCGAGATGGAGATAGATCACTCGGTTCGAAATGCCGCTCGAAAGCGCCAACTTCGGATCCTTCTTCAGCCGTGGGATATCCGCGGTCGGCACCTGCTCGATGACGTCGACGTCACCGGCCAGAAGGGCTGCCACGCGTGACGGTCCCGACTTGATCGGCTTAAGCGTGACTTTGTCCCACTTCGGCTTGCCGCCCCAATAGTTGGGATTGGCCTCGATCACAATCCGGTCGCCGGCGACGTATTCGACGAACTTGTAGGCGCCGGTACCGATCGCTGCCTTGCCGGAGTTGTAGTCGGCCGTTGTTGCGCCTTCACCGTGCTTCTTGGAGACGATGTGAATGGTCGTCATATCAGTGACCATCAGCGGGTAAGGCGTCTTGGTCTTGATGTGCACCGTCAGGTCATCGACCTTGACCGCCGTCTTACCCTTGACGTAGGTGCCAAAGCTTGACGGCGAATTCGGCACTTTGTCGGCACGGTTCATCGTGAATACGACATCATCTGCCGTGAAAGGCGAACCGTCGTGCCATTTCACGCCCTCGCGCAGTTTGAATTCCCAGGTGAGATCGTCGATCGGTTTCCAGGATGCCGCAAGGCCAGGTTGTACGCGCTGCTTCTCGTCGAAGAGAACCAAGGCGTTGAAAACGTGACTGGCGAACGCGTTGTTGGGGCCGAGGTTATGAAAGTGCGGATCGATCGATGTCGGCTCTGATGCAAGCGCTATTGTCAGGTCCTTGGCCTGAACCGGCGCCGCCGTCCAGATCGTGCAGGCGACGGCTGCGAGCGCTAGTCTGCTTCGAAAATACAAGTTGAAACCTCCCGATTGCTGTCATGGCGGCGCTCAGGCCGCCTGACGTGTTGGAAACTTTTGGCGCGGACAGGTAGGCTTGCCGACAGCCCCGTAGGACCAGGTCACAAGCCTGACCTGTCCGCGCCAGAAGAGCTTAGCACCCGGCGGCCGCGCATCAAGCCTGATTTCTCATGGTAAACGGCGAGCGCCAGCCAAGCCTGCCTATTCACCCGGCGGCGCAACGATCGGCGGCTGGACATCGTCGGGTATTGGGCATTCGTAGGGTGTGCCGGCCAGGTAGTCCTGATGCGCCCGACCGGCTGATTCGAGCCTATCCGGGTTGATAAACAGATCCCGGCCGGTTCCGGCCATGATTTTGGCAGCATGGATCATGCCCTTGTGTGCGATGCCGGTCTTGCCGTGCGCTGTTAGCTGCCAGCTGTGGAACGGCGTCCCGAACGCACACGTCGCAACCCGCGCCTGCACCGTCGGCACCGCCCAGCTGACATCGCCGACATCGGTTGACCCTTCGCCACCCTTGGGTTCTCGGTCAAGTGGCGCGATGAAATTGCAGAGCGGCAGATCGTAATCAGGCTCCGAACCAATCCTGAGATACGAGTTTCTGATATCCTCCCGGGTCAGCGTCTTTCTGATCTCCTCGGCGAATTGGTGATCAGTATCATCGAACGCTGCCGGCCCCAGACGGTCCAGATTGGCCTGCATGACCTCTTCCAATGGCCGATTGCCGACCAGGTTCGAAACCGCGGTGACGATGCTCTTCTCGACCCGCGTCTCGGTCATCAGTGCCGCTCCGTCGGCGATCTTGTGTACGCGTTCGATCATTTGCTTGAGATCGCCGAGCGATGCCGCCCGCACCAGCTGGCGGACCTTGGCTCTGGACGGGACGACATTGGGTGCAACACCGCCGGCATCGAGATAGGCGTAATGAATCCGCGCCCCGTCCGGAATGTGCTCGCGCATATAGTTGACACCGACATTCATCAGCTCGACGGCATCGAGCGCGCTGCGGCCCAGCTCCGGCGCGCCGGCTGCATGCGAAGACTTGCCATGAAATGTATAGTCGATGCGCGCGTTGGCGAGATTCTTGGCGATGTTGACACCGGTGAACGATGCCGGATGCCAGGAGATTGCCGCGTCGACATCATCGAACAGGCCGGCGCGCACCATAAAGGTCTTCGCCGCACCGCCTTCTTCGGCCGGACAGCCGTAGTAGCGCACGCGCCCCTTGATGCCATGCTCGGCCAGATAGTCCTTCAGCGCCGAAGCCGCGAGCAGTGCCGCACTACCGAGCAGATTATGGCCGCAACCATGACCCGGACCGCCTGCCTCGACCGGCATCGGCTCGGCAACGCCTGAGACCTGACCAAGCCCCGGCAGGGCATCGAATTCACCGAGGATCGCGATGACCGGCCCCTCATCACCGGCTTCACCGATCACGGCTGTGGGAATACCGGCGGCATCTCGCGTAATGCGAAAGCCTTCCCGTTCGAGCATTTGCGCATGTTCTTCGACCGACCGGAACTCCGTGTAGGCGATCTCCGGCATATCGAACATTCGGTCGGAAAAGGCGGTATAGTCGTCCCTGCGCTCATCGATCAGGTCCCAAATGCGATCTGAATTTCGTTCCACTGCGATAGCCTCTCTGCAATTGCGCCATCGACAGGATCACAGATCTACCCTGAATTGAATAGTCTCTCTCGATCGGCTTCTGACATACAGACCCCGAATTTGACGTCTAACGTGCAACAGCCTCGCTTTGGTCGTCGCTTGCCGGTTTCGCTCATCCCGATGGACCTCGATCTACACAAAGGCAGAGATCACAGCGTTGAACTCGCTGCCAAACGGTGGTTCAAAGATCGAACCATTGCCACATCCAAGCCTCCAGAAGCGGGGACCGATGACAGACAAGCAGACGGGCAATCTCTCGCTGAACGTACCGGAGCCCGAATGGCGGCCGGGCGACGTGCCGGACTTTTCCGGCGTCAAGATCCCGCGTGCCGGCACCGTGCGCCGCCCCGAGGTCGACGAAGATCCCGAGAAAATGCGTGATCTGGCCTTCACCATCATTCGCGTGCTCAACCGCGACGGCGAGGCGGTTGGCCCCTGGGCCGGCACGCTGACCGATGAGGAATTGATGGAAGGTCTGCGCCACATGATGCTGCTCAGGACCTTCGACGCTCGCATGCTGATGGCACAGCGCCAGGGCAAGGCATCATTTTATGTCCAGCACCTCGGCGAGGAAGCGATCTCGTGCTCGTTCCGGCGTGCGCTGAGCGACGGCGACATGAACTTCCCGACTTACCGCCAGGCCGGCTTGCTGATCGCTTCGGGCTATCCGGTCGTGACCATGATGAACCAGATCTTTTCCAACGACGAAGACCCGTTGCGAGGCCGCCAACTGCCGATCATGTACTCGTCCAAGAAGCACGGTTTCTTTTCGATCTCCGGCAATCTTGGCACGCAGTTCACCCAGGCCGTCGGCTGGGCGATGGCCTCGGCCATCTCCGGCGACACCAAAATTGCAGCCGGCTGGATCGGTGACGGCTCGACAGCCGAGAACGACTTTCACGCTTCCCTGGTCTTCGCCTCGACCTACAAGGCGCCGGTGGTCTTGAACATCGTCAACAACCAGTGGGCGATCTCGACCTTCCAGGGCATCGCCAGGGCGAGGCCGGCACCTTCGCTGCCCGCGGCCACGGCTTCGGCATCCCCTCCTTGCGTGTCGACGGCAACGACTACCTCGCCGTCCACGCCGTCGCCAAATGGGCCGTCGAGCGGGCAAGACGCAACTTGGGCCCGACGCTCGTGGAGTACGTCACCTATCGCGCCGGCGGCCATTCGACGTCCGACGACCCCTCTGCCTACCGGCCCAAGGGAAGAAGGCGATGCCTGGCCGCTCGGCGACCCCGTCCTGCGCCTCAAGAACCACCTCATAAAGCGCGGCGTGTGGTCGGAAGAGCGCCATGTCCAGTCCGAAGCCCAGGTCCTCGATGAAATCATCGCCGCCCAGAAAGAAGCCGAAGCGATCGGCACCCTCAGCTCCGGCAACGCGCCCTCGCCGCGCGACATGTTCGAGGATGTCTACGCCGACATGCCGCCGCACCTCGTCCGCCAGCGACAGGAAGCAGGGTATTAGCCCATGGCCCAGATGACCATGATCGAGGCGATCCGCAACGCCCACGACCTTGCCATGGACAAGGACGAACGGGTCGTCGTATTCGGCGAGGACGTCGGCTTCTTCGGCGGCGTCTTTCGCTGCACGCTCGGCCTGCAGGAGAAATACGGCAAGCATCGCTGCTTCGATGCTCCGATCAGCGAGACCGGCATCGTCGGCACCGCGATCGGCATGGCGGCCTACGGGCTCCGTCCCTGCATCGAGATCCAGTTCGCTGACTACGTCTATCCGGCCTACGACCAGATCGTCTCGGAGGCAGCCCGCATCCGCCATCGCTCGGCCGGCGACTTCACCTGCCCGATCGTCATCCGCATGCCGACCGGCGGTGGCATCTTCGGCGGCCAGACCCACAGCCAAAGCCCCGAAGCGTTGTTCACCCACGTCTCCGGCCTCAAGACCATCGTGCCGTCCAATCCCTACGATGCCAAAGGCCTGCTGATCGCGGCCATCGAATGTCCTGACCCGGTAATCTTCCTCGAACCCAAACGGCTCTACAACGGCCCCTTCGACGGCCATCACGACCGCCCTGTGACGCCCTGGAAGAACCACCCGCTTGGCGACGTGCCGGACGACTATTACGCGTTGCCGATCGGCCAGGCCGCGATCCGCCGCGAAGGTGGCGACGTGACCATTCTCGCCTACGGCACCATGGTCTACGTTGCCGAAGCTGCTGCAGGTGAAACCGGCATCGACGCCGAAATCATAGACCTGCGCACCCTGCTGCCCTTGGACGTCGGTGCCATTACGAGTTCCGTCGAGAAAACCGGACGCTGCGTGATCGTTCATGAGGCAACCCGCACCTCCGGCTACGGCGCCGAACTCTCAGCCGTCGTGCAGGAGGAATGCTTCTACCATCTCGAAGCGCCGATCATGCGCGTCACCGGCTGGGACACACCCTATCCGCACGCCCAGGAGTGGGACTACTTCCCGACACCCGAACGCGTTGGCCGCGCGCTCAAAGCAGTGATGGAGGGTTAGATGGGTGCCTACGTCATCAGGCTGCCCGACGTCGGCGAAGGTGTCGCCGAAGCCGAACTGATCGAGTGGCATGTCGCGGTTGGCGATATCGTCAGAGAAGACGATGTGCTTGCTGTCGTCATGACCGACAAGGCCAACATCGAAGTACCCTCATCCGTCGAGGGCACGATCACCTGGCTCGCCGGCGAGGCCGGCGATACGATCGCCGTTGGATCCGATCTCGTTCGCCTCGAGGTTGCCGGCAAGGGCAACACGGCCGATCCAGCACCGAAGGCGAACCCTGTCAAGGCGGCTAAGCGCGAACCGGGACCTGCAGCCCCTATCGCAACAGCATTGGCAACGCCGAAGGATCAGCCTGAGCCACCACCGAAACCTGCCGCTCGCTCGCCCTCAGGCAAACCGCTTGCCGCGCCATCCGTGCGCCGTAGGGCGCGCGACGCCGGCATCGATCTGCGTCACATCAAGGGCACCGGTCCGGCAGGCCGCATCACACACGAAGACCTCGATGCGCATGGCGACGCTGGCTCGCTCGGCGAACGCCCGACCCGCCTCAAGCGCGACACCTCAGTCAACGAGATCAAGGTCATCGGACTGCGCCGCCGCATGGCTGAACGCATGGCGATTGCCAACGCCAAGATCCCGCATATCACCATCGTCGAAGAAGTTGATGTCGACAACCTCGAAGACCTGCGCGCCGAACTCAACGCCAACTACGAGAACGTGCGCCCGAAACTGACATTGCTGCCGTTCGTCATGAAGGCGATCGTCGAGGCCGTCTCTCTGCAACCCGAGATGAACGCGCATTTCGACGATGATGCCGGCATGATCTCACAATACGGCGGCGTCCATATCGGTATCGCCACCCAGACGCCGAACGGCCTGGTCCGTACCTGTCGTCCGCCACGCAGAAGTCAATTCGCTCTGGGACAACGCCTCCGAGATCGGACGACTCGCTGCCGGTGCACGCGATGGCAGCCTGCCGCGTGACGACCTGACCGGCTCGACCATCACCATCACCTCGCTCGGGCCTCTGGGCGCGATTGCGACCACCCCGATTATCAATCCTCCAGAAGTGGCCATCATCGGCATCAACCGGATCGCCGTCCGGCCCTGGTGGGACGGCCAGCAGTTCGCGCCGCGCCGCATGATGAACATCTCGTGCAGTTTCGATCACCGCGTGATTGACGGCTGGAGCGCGGCGACGTTCGTCCAGAAGCTCAAGACGCTTCTTGAAAAGCCGGCAATGCTGTTTGTGGGGCAGTGAGGACATGGCTGATCTGACGTGCAAACTCCTGGTCATCGGCGCCGGCCCCGGCGGCTACGTCTGTGCCATCCGCGCCGGCGGCAACTCGGCGTCGACACCGTCATCGTTGATGAATCGCACCTCGGCGGCACCTGCCTCAACGTCGGCTGCATCCCCTCGAAGGCGCTCATTCATGTCGCCGATGAGTTTGCCAAGCTTGCCGCTTACTCCGCCACCTCCCCGCTCGGCATTTCCGTGACCGATCCGGCAATCGACATGGCCGCGGCCATTGCCTGGAAGGACGGCATCGTCGATCGCCTGCGGTCCGGCGTCGGCGCGCTCCTCAAAAAGGCCAACGTGCGCACCATCACCGGCTCCGCCCGCCTGCGTGACGGCAAAACCGTGATTGTCAAAACCGCCGACGGCGAGATCCGCGTACGCGCCGAAAACCTTGTGCTCGCAACAGGCTCAGCGCCCGTCGAACTCGATCATCTGAAATTCGGCGATGCGGTGCTGAGCTCCACCGATGCCCTTGCCTTGAAACATGTACCCGGACGTCTCACCGTCGTCGGCGCCGGCTACATCGGCCTCGAGATCGGCACGGCCTTCGCCAAACTCGGCAGCGACGTCACGATCATCGAGGCGGAAGCACACATCCTGCCGCAATACGATTCCGACCTCTCCCGCCCGATCGCCAAGCGGTTGGACGAACTTGGCGTCACCGTCATCACCGACGCCCGCGCTGAAAGATTGAGTGACGGCGTTCTGACCGTCGCACAGGCTTCCGGCGATGAACTCACCATCGAAACTGACAAAGTCCTCGTCACCGTCGGCCGGCGCCCGCGCACGCATGCGATCCTTGTCGATGAACTCGACCTCACCATGTCCGGCCCCTTCATCCGGATCGACGACAGGTGCCAAACATCCATGCGCGGCGTTTACGCCATCGGCGATGTCACCGGCGAGCCGATGCTGGCACACCATGCCATGGCGCAAGGCGAGATGGTCGCCGAGATCATCGCCGGCCAAAAGCGCGCCTGGGACAAGGCCTGCATTCCGGCCGTCTGTTTCACCGACCCTGAAATCGTCACCGTCGGCCTCGCACCGTCCGAGGCACGAGATCAGGGTATCGAAGCCGCCACCGCGGTCTTCCCGTTCGCAGCCAACGGCCGGGCCATGACCATCGAGCGCGATGATGGTTTCGTCCGTGTCACTCATCGTGCGGACAACGGTGTCATCCTCGGAATAGCGGCAGTCGGCCCCGGCATTGCCGAACTGTCGTCGGCCTTCGCCTTGGCGATCGAGATGGGCGCTCGCATTGACGACATCGCCGGCGTCGTTCACGCCCACCCGACATTGTCAGAAGGCTTCCACGAAGCCTGCCTCAAGGCGCTCGGCCACGCTTTACATATTTGACCTGGACATCAAAGCAGCGCACAGTTCGCTACTTTCAGAACGTGCGCAATAGGTTCCATCATGCTCCGTTGTTTGCAGGTTTCCGTAACGGCGCTGGTCTGGCTGGCAATTTCAATTGCCTCTCATCTGCCTGCAAGCGCCCAGTTGCGCACCAACGTCGATGTCGAACTCGTCTTTCTCGCCGATGCATCGAGTTCCATCGACGATGCAGAGATCCGCTTCCAGCGCCAGGGTTATGCCACCGCCATCACGCATCCCGATGTGCTCTCAGCCATCGCCAAAGGTGGGCACGGACGTATCGCGGTAACCTTCATCGAGTGGGGCGACGAACTGAACCAGGAGGTTGTGGCACCGTGGACTGTCGTTCATGACCTGAAGTCTGCCACCGCCTTCGCCAACGTGCTCATGTCGACCAAACGTTTGGCTTATGGCCCAAACGCAATCGGCGCCGCAATCGCCGCCGCCCAGCGACAGATCGAAACGAACGCTTTCGAGGGGCACCGCAAGGTCATCGATTTCTCAGGCGACAGCGCCAACAACTGGAACGGCATATCGATCGAAGCGGCACGCCGCCGCGCGCTTGGTGCCGGCATGATCATCAACGGTCTTGCGATCCTCTGCCGCGCCGACGACTGCAGCGGCCGTCCGGTCGCCTACAATCTGGAGGAGGCTTTCGCCAGCCGGATCATCGGCGGCCCCGGCAGCTTCGTGATCACCGTCGACAGCGCCCGCACCTTCGCGGACGCAGTCCGCCGCAAACTCATCCTTGAACTGGCAGATGCCGGAGAGGACCGACGCGTCCTGCGCTGACGAGCATGACACATTGCCAGTTGCCTAGCTGAGGCTTCAATCGCCCTATGCCGCTCACCTTGGGCCAAAACTCAGCTGATGCAGAACGCTAAAACGCCCGTCCCCTAGCGGTCACCGGCCAGACGCATTCAACGGTGTCGCCGCGCATGCCGATGTAGTGATCGTGGATGTTGCAGGTCGGGTCGCAATGGCCCGGTATCAAGCGCAATTTGTCGCCGGGTTTGAGAGCATCGTTCGGGTCTGCGATCAGGCCGTGTTCGTCGGAGCATTTGAGGAATTCGACATCGTCGCGGCCGAATACCACTGGCATGCCTGAATCGACACTTTGCACCTTGAGGCCGGCATCGCAGACGGCAAAGCCGGGCTTGGTCTTCGACATGACGGTGGTCAGGATGAACAGGGCGTTGTCGAACTCCGAAACGGGTTTGCGATCGGCATCGAGAATGCGGCCGTAGTCGGCGTCCATGAAAATGTAGGAGCCGCACTGCAGTTCGTTGTAAGTGCCGGATGCGGCTTCGATGGCGTAGGAGCCGGTGCCGGCACCACCGATGATCTCGCAATCGAGGCCCTCGGCTTCGAGCATGGCGACGGTTTTGCGGACCTGGTCGATGGCGACGTCGATCAGGGCCTTGCGTTCGGCCAGTTCCTTCTTGTGCTGGGCGCTGCCCTGGTAGGCCTGCAGGCCGGAGAACTTCAAACCGCGGGCCTGGGCGATCTTGCCGGCAAGGGCGGTGGCGGGTGCGCCCCATGCGACGCCGCAGCGCCCGGCGCCGCAGTCGATCTCGACCAGACATTCGATCGTCGTGCCTGCGGCTTCGGCGGCGGCCGACAGGTCATCGATGTTGTCTGGATCGTCGACGCAGACGATGATGCGGGCGTCGCGCGCCATGTCGGCCAGGATGTCGATCTGGCGGCGGGCAACGACCTGGTTGGAGACCAGCACGTCCTTGATGCCGGCTGAGACCAGCGCCTGGGCCTCGCTTACCTTCTGGCAGCACACTCCGCAGGCGCCGCCCTTCTCGATCTGATATCGTGCGATGTCGGCTGATTTGTGCGTCTTGGCGTGGGCGCGCAGTCTGACACCGTTGGCGGTTATGAATTGGCGCAAGTGTTCGACGTTACGTTCGAAGGCATCGAGATCGACGATCAGGGCAGGGGTTGCGATGTCAAGGGCCTTCATGCCGGGCTCGGCTGCGACATTGATGCCGACGATGAGTTCTGTGGTTGGCATGTCGTTGCTCTCCCCTTGTTGCCGGGCGGCGGCTGGCTCATAACGCTGAAACGGTTCTCAACATAGCGCCAATCCAGCGCTACTTGCATGCCTCTCATGCAAACTTGGCGCGAGGCATGGCAATCTATCGGAAAAGTGATCCATGAAGGTTTTGGTCACCGGTTCGGCCGGGTTCATCGGTTTTCACACCGCCCTCAAGCTGATGGCGCGGGGTGACGACGTGGTCGGCTTTGATGTCGTCAATGATTACTACGATCCAGTCCTCAAGGAGGCACGCCTAGCCGAACTCGAAACGGCAAAGCGAGTGACCAATGCTGGATATGCATTCGTTCGCGCTGACGTGGCCGACCGCGACGCCGTGGCAAAATGCTTCGCCGATCATAAATTCGACCGCGTCATTCATCTGGCGGCCCAGGCTGGCGTGCGCCACAGCATCGACCATCCGCACGACTATGTAACGTCGAACGTGGTCGGCTTCACCAACCTGCTCGAAGCCTGCCGGCATGCCGGGACCCCGCACCTGACCTATGCATCGACATCGAGCGTCTATGGGGCCAACACGAGCATGCCATTTTCGGAGCGTCACGGCGTCGATCATCCCGTCCAGTTCTATGCCGCGACCAAGCGGGCCAACGAACTGATGGCGCATGCCTATAGCCACCTGTTCAAACTGCCGACGACGGGGCTCAGGTTCTTCACCGTGTACGGGCCCTGGGGGCGGCCGGACATGGCGCTGTTTTCGTTCACGCGCAACATCCTCGCCGGCAAGGCGATCAAGCTTTTCAATTACGGCAACCACAGCCGCGATTTCACTTACGTCGACGACATCGTCGACGGCGTGATCCGGGCCAGTGACGCGATTGCCGAACCGGACGGCGATTGGGACGCGGGCGATCCGGCACCTCAGACATCAAATGCACCGTTCCGGATCTACAACATTGCCAACGGCCGGCCGGTGAAGCTGATGGATTATGTGCGGGCTATCGAGGCGGCAACGGGCCGGCAGGCGATAATCGAACTGGAGCCATTGCAGCCGGGCGATATCCCCGACACGCACGCAGATATATCGCTGCTGAATGCGAGTGTCGGTTATGAGCCGAAGACGTCGGTTGCCGAGGGCGTCGCCAACTTCGTTGCCTGGTATCGCGATCATTACGGTGAGTAGTGATAGTGTTGGGCCCACTAACTCTAACAATCGCCGGGGGTGCCGATGACCGATCCAGACAACCGCACTCGCTTCTCGGGTCTTGCTGACATCTATGCAGACCACCGGCCGACTTATGCTGCCGAAGTCATCGAGGCATTGGCGGAGCGGGCGTCAGCCGGCGATGTTCCGAAGGTCGCCATCGATATCGGCTGTGGCACCGGTATCGCGACATTGCTGCTTGCCGATGCGCTGCCGGACTGGCAGATCATTGCGGCCGAACCCAACGAGGACATGCTTGAAAAGGCCCGCGCAGTTTGCAAGGGCAGGGACAATATCCGCCTGGAACGGGCGGATGCGTCGACGTTGCCGTCAGACGAGGGCGCTATCGGTCTGGTGCTTGCCGCGCAGGCGCTGCACTGGTTCGACATCGAAGCGTTTTTCGCCGAAGCAGCTCGCGTACTGGCGCCCAATGGAACGCTGGCAATCCTCTACAACAACCGTGTAAACGAAGCCTCGGCGGCGCTCCTGGAAATCGAGGATTATCTGGAGAGCGCCGACGTGGGCTATAGCCGTGCCTATCGCGAGCGGGACATCCCCGCGCTGCTTGCGGCACAGGCTGATTTCGACGAACTCGAGCGGGTGCGCAAAGTCTGGCTGAAACAGACGAGCAGTGATGATCTCGTGAACTATTTCATGTCCCGTTCGGTCGTACAGCCGGTTGCCGACAAGTTCGGTGTCAGCAAACTGCGTCATCGCATTGGCGACATTGCTGATGAATGCGCCGAGGCCGGCTATCTTTCGATACCCTTTGCCAGCGAACTCGATACGGCGCGGCGGGTCTGAGGGAAGCCGCTGTCTACCAGACACCTTTGACGGCGCCGTTCCAGACGTATTGCCAGATCGTCGGCGGGAACCATTGCTTGGACGGCAGGCCGACGCGATGCGTGCGCAGGCGGTCGTTCAGTGCATCGTCGAGCGCCCGTGACAGCAACTCCACGCCGGTTGCCAGCTGTACGGCCTGGTAGGTCGCAATCGTATCGCGAGGCGAATACTCGACGCCGGCCTGATAGAGCACGTCACCGGTGTCGACGCCCTTGTCGACGAGGTGGACGGTGACGCCAGCATTGGCGGCATCGCCGGCTGCAAGGGCCCAATAGGCCGGGTGCTGGCCACGGTATTTTGGGTTGATGCCGGCGTGATAGTTGATGAACGGTGCATCGATGCAATCGAGCGTTGCCTGGCGGATGATACGAGTGCCGTAAACGGCGACGGCGCGCGGCCGGATCAATTGCAGGGCACGGCGGCAGCGTTTCGAATTGACGGTGCCGACCTGGATGACGCGGGGTGCGGCCGTTGCCGCAGGTAGCGGGTCGGCCGCCTCGATCTCCTCAGCGCGCTGACGTGCCCGGCCGGCGTTCATGCGAATGGCGAAGAAGGCGAGCGTCTGGCCGAGGACGGCCATTGGTCCCAGCAGCCGCAGGCGTCGGCGGATGATCTGCCAGCGTGTTTCCGGCTGCTCCTGCAACACGACGAGGCTTGGAAAGCGTGCCGCCAGATGACGCTGAACCCGCTCGGCAAGCGTGCCGCCGGCAACAAGCAGGACGATCTCGCCTCGGCGGGATGTTGCGATTTCGGACGTTTCGGGACTCATGCCGGCGACCTCGCGCATTTGCAACAGCATTGCCAGCGGTGATGCAAAAGTTCCGCCAACTCAGGCAGAAGCCCGGACAATTGATCGTGATGCTGTGCCGGTGTCTGGATCAGTCTGTTTCCAGTGGCACGATTTCGGGCAGCTGAAATGCTGTTACGTCGGGCAGCGGACCAGGGTGTAACTCGACGTTAACCAAGGCGGAATGGGCAATCGGGCCCTGACCGAGCCGTGACGTGCCCTTATCGAGCGTCAGGACGTTGGGATTGCCGTGCTTTTCGAGGCCGCCTGAGTTTGCTGCGTCGGAAGGGTCGAACCAGGCGCCGGTCGGTAGCAACAAGACACCGTCGCGCACATCGTCGGAAATGCGGGCAACGGCCAGTGTTTCGCCACGATCATTGAAGATCCGCACGACATCGCCATCGCTTATTCCACGAGCTTCTGCGTCTGCCGGCGAAAGCGTGGCGATCTCGCGACCCCCGACCTTGGCAGCGAGGCTGGGGCCTGCGAAGTCGAGCTGCGAATGCAACTTGTGGGCGGGCTGGTTTGAAATGAGATGCAGTGGCCATGTCTCGGACCGATCGCCGCCGAGCCATTCCGTCGGCGCCAACCAGACGGGATGGCCGGGGCAGTCGTCATAATCGAAGCCCGCGATTTCGGCGCAGAAGATCTCGATCTTGCCGGAAGGTGTCGGCAGGCGATGCGTTTCAGGATCGGCTCGGAAGTCGGCGTAGACGTTGTAGGGCGTTTGAGGCAGAGGCGTTTCAAGATAGCCGTCGTCCCAAAACGTGTCGAAATCGGGCAGGTTGAGGCCGCTGTCGGCTACCTTGGCGCAGGCCTCGTCGTAGAGCCGCCTGAGCCAAGCCATTTCATCAAGGCTTTCCGTGAAGGCGTCCGAAACGCCGACGCGTTCGGCAAGGCCCCGGAAGATGTCGAAATCGTTACGGGCCTCGCCTTGAGGCGGCACTGCCTGTTTCATGGCCATGACGAAGCGATCGCGAGAGGAGGCGCCGATGTCGTTGCGTTCGAGCGTGGTCGTGGCCGGCAGGACGATGTCGGCAAGCTTGGCGGCCGGCGTCCACCACGGCTCGTTGACGATCACCGTGTCAGGCCGGCGCCAGGCAGCGAGCAGACGATTGAGGTCCTGGTGGTGATGGAAGGGATTGCCGCCGCACCAGTAGATAAGTTTGGTATCGGGATAGCGTCGGCGCTCGCCGTCGAAGTCGTAGGCTTCGCCCGGTCGTTCGAGCAGGTCGGTGATACGGGCAACGGGGATGAAGCTGCCGGTCGGATTGCTGCCGGCCGAATGCGAGACGGGCGGCACACGCGTCAGAGGATTGCCCTGGCCGTGCATGCTGCCGTAGCCAAACCCGAAGCCGCCGCCGGGCAGTCCGATCTGGCCGAGAATGGCGGCAAGCACCGCGGTCATCCAGAACGTCTGCTCGCCGTGATCGCCGCGCTGGAGTGAATAACTGGTCGCAATGAATGTGCGCTTGGCCGCCATTTCTCGGGCCAGCGCGCGGATGTCGTCGGCCGGGATCTCGGATGTCGCCGCAGCCCAATCGGCATCCTTCGGCTGACCGTCGGATTTGCCGAGCAGGTATTTCTCGAAAATCTCGAAGCCTGCCGTGTAGCGCGACAGGAAGGATCGGTCGGCGAGGTTTTCGGTGACCAGCGTATGGGCGAGGCCGAGCATCAGGGCGACGTCGGTGTTCGGGCGCGGCGCCCACCACTCGGCATCGAGGAAGGCCGGTGTGTCGTTTTTGAGCGGCGTGACCGAGATCAGGCGCAGGCCTTTGTCGGCCAATGCTTCGAGCCAGGGCAGTGCCGAATGGGCGCCCATGCCGCCCGGCTCGACCTGGGCGTTGCGCGTGCCAACGCCGCCGAATGCAATGAACAGTTCGGTTGCTTCAGCGATCGCCTGCCACGACGTGGTCTGGCGTAACGGTCTGAGGTCGCCGACGATATGCGGCAGGATCGCGAGGCCGGCGGCCAGCGAATAGGAGTGCTTCTGGGCAGTGAAACCGCCGAAGCAGTTCATGAAGCGCTGCATCTGCGTCTTGGCATGATGGAAGCGCCCGGCGCTGGCCCAGCCATAGGAGCCGGCAAAGATCGCCTCGTTGCCGTGTTCGCTTTTGATCCGTTGGAGTTCGGCTGAGACGATGTCGAGGGCTTCGTTCCAGGTGACCTCGATGAAGCGATCACCGCCGCGATTGCGGTCGCGATGCTTGAGCCAGCCCTCACGGATTGCCGGGCGCTTGATACGCAGCTCGTGATGCACGGCGGGGGCGATTGCTTTGAGGATCGGTGACGGCGCCGGATCCTTTTCGAACGGTTCCGCATCAACAAGGCGACCATCCTCGACGACAGCCGCGAATGCGCCCCAATGCGAGGAGTGGATGAGTTTGTTCATATGGAGACTGTCCTTGATGGCCGATTGCCGAGTAAATTAGCGTGTGGATAGCCAGCGAGCAAAATTCAACGCCGAACCGAAGTCTACAACACATAACGATTGTGCTATGAGGGTCGAATGACAGACGATCTGACACGACCGCGAATTGGTTCACTTGCGACGCCCAGTGCGGCTGACCTGAAAGCATGGGAAATGCTTTCGCGCGAGGAGCGTGAGGAAGTGATGGCTGAAAAGGCACGAAGGGCTGCTCAGTCATCGGGCCGAGAGGTCACTTTCGACGAACTCTTAGAGCGCATTCGCGCCAAGATCAGCCGGAATGGCTAAGCGCTTCATTCTATCCGATGAGGCAATCGCCGACTTCGAAGAGATCTACCAATACGGCGTTGAGGTCTTCGGCCATCTTCAAGCGGAACAATATGTGGCTGGTCTTTATGATCAGTTTCGACGACTTGCGGCTTTTCCAGGCATTGCCAGGACGCTTGATGTTTCCGACTTTGAACTCTTTCGGTTTGGCTACGGGACCCACACAATCGTGTTCAGCATAGTTGATGACGAAACCATTCGAATAGAGTTCATAATCGATAGCCGAATGGATCTCGATAGCTGGTTGCGGGATCGATTATCTTGATCAATTCTCCCGCCTCACCGGATTGCGCAAGGTGCCGATGCCCGTGATTTCGATCTCGACGACGTCACCGTCGACAAGGTCGGGCGACGACCCATCGGTGCCCATCCAGATGACGTCGCCTGGATAGAGCGTGCAAACCTGGGTGATCGTCGAGATGTAGCGGGCGACGCCGAACAGCATGGCGTTGGTTGGAAAACGGATCTGTTCTTCACCGTTGAGGCGGACGATAGTCTCCAGCTTGTCGAGGTCGACGTCCGTCTCGATCCAGGGTCCCATGGGGGCGAAGGTGTCGGTGTTTTTTGCGCGCCAGAGCGTTCGGTCGCCGGCCTGCCAGGTGCGTTCCGAAACGTCGTTGCCGATCGTGTAACCGAGAACGCAGGAAAGCGCATCGGTCTCCGACAGGTGCTTGGCTCGGCTGCCGATGACGACGACCAGTTCGCCTTCGTACTGAACCTTTTCGGTTGCCATCGCGGGCACGACGATCGTCTCCTCGTGGGCGATCAGCGCATTGTTGGCACGGTAGCCGACGTCGGGTTGTTTCGGAAGGTTGGGTTCGACGCCCTGGCGTGCCGCGATCTCGCGGACGTGTTCTGGGTAGTTGAAGCCAACGGCATAGAACGTTTTCGGAACGACGGGCAGTTCAATCTGTACGTCAGCGAGGGCGTGGGTTGCGGATGTTCGCTCGAAACCTGTGAAGGGATCGCCCGTGACCTCGGTGATCGTTTTACCGTCGAGGATGCCGTAGGCGGTGTGATAACCTGTCGAGTATCGGATCCAGCGCATCTGGTGCCCCTTTGTCTGGCGGTGCCGTTACGCCGAAAACTCGTCACCGAAGCCGTATTGCTCGCCAAGCGCCTTGAGTTTGCCCCAGGTGGTATCGTCGACGAGTATGCCATTGGCGCGCCGGTCGGCTTCGTTGCGAAGCTCGACTTCGCCCGGATAGAGGATCTCGTCAAATCCAACCGCAGGCTTGGTGTCTTTGAGATAGTGGGCGAAGTCGGCAACTTCCTGCTTGAACGTGTCGAGCGGCCGGAAGGCGTCGACCTTGAACATGGCAAGGAAGCAGCCATCGTTGTGGCGGCCGGTCGGCTCGACGCCGAAGCCGAGGCCGGTCAGCAATGCGGATAGGATCTCGACCATCGCCGACAAGCCATAACCCTTGTAGCCTTCAGGTCCGCCGAGCGGCAGGAGGACGGCACCCTGGCCGTATTGGTTGGGATCGGTGGTCTCGCGGCCGTCCTTGTCGACGATCCAGCCGGTCGGGATCTCGGTGCCCTTGGCCTTGGCGAGCATGACCTTGCCGGCGGCAACGGCGGATGTCGCCATGTCGACGACCAATGGTTCGCCAAGCGCCGACGGTACGGCGATGCAGATCGGGTTGGTGCCAAGTCGCGCTTCACGGCCGCCGAAGGGGGCGACCGATTTTGGGCCACGTCCCGAGTCTGCCGTCATGATCGCGATCATGCCCTCGCGCGCCGCCATCAGCGGGTAGGAGGCGACGCGGCCGATATGGCTTTGGCGGACGATGGTCGTGGCGGCGACGTTGGCCTGCTTCGCCTTTTCGATCGTCATCTTGGTCGCGCGCTCGCTGACGACATAGCCAAAGCCCCAGTTGCCGTCGATTACGGTTGATGTCGCGCTTTCCTGTTTGACCTCGAAGGGCGCGCCGGGGACGATGTGGCCCTTGGTGATGCGGTCGATGTAGATCGGGATGTGCAGCACTCCGTGCGAGTCATGACCGGCGAGATTGGCTGCCACCGAATGACGCGAGACGATTGCCGCTTCTTCTTCGCTGGCACCGGCGCCGACGAGCAGTTTTGCAACCAGGGTTCTGAGGCGGTCGTGTTGCACGATGGGCATTTGCAATCTCCTTGAAAAATGGATCCAGGGACAAGTCCCTGGTCAAGGGAGTTTGAGGGATGAAATCCCTCAAGCTTAGGGGCGCTGCCCCTAAGGACCCCGCCAAAGGACGCCGTCCTTTGGAAACCTCTACTTGCGCCAGGCGCCGACCTCCGGTCGCTTCAGGCCGAGATTCTCGCGTAGTGTCGAACCGGCGTAGTCCTTGTGATAGAGCCCGCGCTTTTGCAGTTCGGGTACGACGAATTTGACGAAATCCTCGTACGTGCCGGGAATGCACGTGGCGCTGATCACGAAGCCGTCGCAGGCTGGTGCCGTGAACCATTCCTCCATCAAGTCGGCAATGTCCTTGGCGCTGCCGACCCAGGGCTGGCGGACCTGGCCGCGTTCCGTTACTTCGATGAAGTCGCGAATCGTCGGGTTGGGCCCGCGGTTCTCGATGACGCTGTCGCGCATCGCCTGCAGGCCGGTCATGCTCTCGAGTTCTTCGGTGGTGAAGGGTTCATCGAGCGGCTTGGAGCCGAAGTCGAAGTTGAGCGCTTCGGAGAGCAGCATCAGCGAGTCTGCCTCGATCGGCAGGCTGGCGGTCAGTGCATACTTGTCCTCGGCTTCAGAGCGGGTCTCGGCAACGAACGGGTTGATAAGATGGGCGATCTTCATCCCGTCCGGATCGCGGCCGCCGGCTGCACAATCGGCCTTCAGCGCGGCGTAGTCGCGCTTGCCGACTTCGAGGTTGTGATAGACGACGAAGATCATCTCGCCCCATTGGGCGGCAAAGCGCTTTCCGCGGCCGCTCTGGCCGGCCTGGATGAGGACGGGATGGCCCTGTTCGGAGCGCGGTACGGTGAAGGGGCCGCGTGAGTTGAAGAACTTGCCGCGGTGATCGAGGCGGTTCACCTTGGTACCGTCGGCGAAGCGGCGGGATTGCTTGTCGACGATCAACGCATCGTCTGCCCAGGTGTCCCAGTGACCGAGTACGATTTCGACGAATTCGTCAGCACGGTCATAGCGCAAATCGTGGGCGATCGAGCCTTCGCGGCCCATGTTGCGGGCCTCGATGTCGTTGAGTGAGGTGACGATGTTCCAGCCGGAGCGTCCCTTGGTCATCAGGTCCAAGGTCGCGAACAGGCGCGCGACATGGAACGGCTCGTAGTAGGTCGTCGACATCGTCGCGCCGATGCCCAGCCGTTCTGTCGCCATTGCCATCGGCATCAGGGTTGCGACGGGGTCCATCTTGACGCAGCGAATGCCGTGCTCGACGGCATCCTGATAGGCGCCGCCTTCGTATTCCGGCATGCTGAGGCGATCATCGAAAAACGCGAGATGAAATTTGCCGGCTTCGAGGACGCGGGCGATATGGGCGTAGTACTCGGGCGAGGTAAAGTCGGTGCGCGAGTCCGGATGACGCCACGAAAACGAATAGTTCGAGCAGTTCTGGGCCTGCATGAAGCCGACGAGCGCCATCTGTCTCATGAGTCCATACCTCGCGTGTTTTGCTTGGTGATGGCTCGATTAAGATGTCGAGGGACAATGGTTGTCCAGGGTCCTGACCAGTTGATCACAGGGTCATCAGGGCTGTGATGACCGACAAGTGCCGCGAGCAATTAAAGCTGATGCGCCGGCGCCGGTAGGGTCTGCCGATTGGGCCGGACAGGGCAGGCGAGGATCAGGTCGTAACGAGTTCTTTTTTGCGCACGCGGTGACGCCAGGCGCCGACTTCGGGGCGCACAAGGCCCAGGTTTTCGCGCAGAGTGTGTCCCTGGTAGTCGCTATGGTGCAGGCCGCGCCGCTGCAATTCGGGAACGACGAATTTGACGAAGTCTTCGTAGGTTCCCGGGATGCAGGTGGCGCTGATGACGAAGCCGTCGCAGGCCGGTGCTGTGAACCATTCCTCCATCATGTCGGCAATGTCCTTGCCGCTGCCGACCCAGGGATAGCGGACCTGGCCGCGCTGTGTGACTTCGATGAAATCGCGCACTGTCGGTTTCGGACCGCGCATCTCGAGGACCAGTTCGCGCAGGTTTTGCTGGCCGGTCATGCTTTCGAGCTCGCCCGGCGTAAACGGCTCATCGATCGATTTTGAGCCGAAGTCGAAGTTGAGCGCTTCGGAGAGCAGCATCAGCGAGTCTGCCTCTATCGGGAGAGTGCAGGTCAGCGCATACTTGTCTTCGGCCTCGGCCCTCGTCTCGGCGACGAACGGGTTGATGAGATGGGCAATGCGCATGCTGTCGGGATCGCGGCCGGCCGCCGCGCATTCGGCTTTGAGAGCTTTATAGTTGCGCTTGCCGATTTCGAAGCTGGGGTAGACGACAAAGATCATCTCGCCCCAGCGGGCAGCGAACCGCTTGCCGCGCGGGCTTTGTCCGGCCTGGATGAGGACGGGATGTCCCTGGGCGGAGCGGGGCACCGTGAACGGGCCACGCGATTTGAAGAACGTGCCCTTGTGGTCGAGGCGCGCGACCTTGCCGGCATCGGCAAAGCGCTGTGAGCGCTTGTCGACGATTAGTGCGTCATCGGCCCAGGTATCCCAATGGCCGTGTACGATCTCTACGAATTCATCGGCACGGTCGTAGCGCAAATCGTGTGCAGCGGACACTTCGCGCCCCATGTTGCGGGCTTCGAAGTCGTTGAGGGACGTGACGATATTCCACGCTGCGCGACCCTTGGTCATCAGATCCAGGGTCGCGAAAAGGCGCGCGATGTGGAATGGTTCGTAGTACGTCGTCGACATCGTTGCGCCGATGCCGAGCCGTTCGGTTGCCATGGCCATCGGCATCAGCGTTGCAATCGGGTCCATCTTGATGCAGCGGATGCCGTTTTCGACAGCGTCGTGGTAGTCGCCACCTTCATACTCGGGCATGCTCAGGCGATCATCGAAGAACGCCATGTGGAACTTGCCGGCTTCGAGAACCCGGGCGATGTGGGCGTAGTAATCGGGTGAGGTGAAATCCGTTCGCGAGTCTGGATGGCGCCACGAAAACGAATGGCTCGAACAATTCTGCGCCTGCATGAAGCCGACCAACGCCATGTTTCTCATGATTACTCACCCCACGCTTGCACGACATGACCAATGTCTCGAATATCATTGATGCCTGTTAACCAACGAGGGAAAGTTGGCCTCGCGGTCGTCGTGCCATTGGTGCCGTTCCCTCGGCGCAACACAAACACTTTCGATGGTTTTGATTGACGCTGACATTGCGTTTCGCGTTTACGTTGCGCGAGTTGGCGCGAATTTCTTCGTGCGCAAAGGCAAGACGAATCTAAGCAGTTGATTGGAAGGGAGGAATCTTATGAGCCGACTGTGCGAAGGAAGGGTTGCAATCGTAACAGGTGCTGCCCGCGGTGTCGGACGTCAGCATGCACTGTTGCTTGCTGAGCACGGAGCAAAGGTCGTCGTTAACGATATCGGTGCCGAGATCGATGGCAGCGGCGGCGATACGAGCGTTGCCGGCCAGGTCGTGGACGAGATCCGGGCAGCAGGCGGTGAGGCGGTCGTCAACGGTGATGACGTGTCCAGCTGGGACGGCGCCAAGCGTTTGATAGATCAGGCAATTTCGACATTCGGCAAGCTCGATGTCCTGGTCAACAACGCTGGTATCCTGCGCGACCGTATGCTCGCCAACATGAGCGAGGCGGAATGGGACGATGTTATTCAAGTGCATCTCAAGGGTACGTTCGCACCCTGTCGCCATGCCGCTGCCTACTGGCGCGAGCAGAGCAAGGCATCCGGCCAGCCGGCCACCGGACGCATTATCAATACAAGCTCGACCTCGGGCATTTATGGCAACGTCGGCCAGACGAACTACGGCGCGGCGAAGGCTGGCATCGCCGCCTTCACGATCATCGCTGCGCGTGAACTGCACCGGTACGGTGTGACGGTCAATGCGCTTGCGCCGTCTGCACAGACGCGCATGACGGAGAACTTGCGCGAATACACGCCGAAAGATGTCGCGCGCCGCGATCCAAAATGGGTGTCACCGGTCGTTGTGTATCTCGCCAGCGAAGAGGCACAGGAGATTACCGGCCGCGTGTTCCAGGCCGGTAACGGCATGGTTGCGGTGTGCGAAGGCTGGCGGCGCGGTGCCGAGGTTGAACCGTTGGAAGATCCCGTTGAGCTTGGACCGCTGGTCCACGAGATGGTCGCCAAGGTGCGCAAGAACTCCGGCATGGATGGGTTTGAGTTGGATTAGCGGCAGCGCAAGTTCAGCCGTGCACAACTAGCGACATGATCATAAGGCTGAGGCCGCCGGCAATGATGCCGAGCGCTAGATTGCGTCCTGTCGCCAGAAAAACGCCCGTTGCGATTGCCATGGCGAGCAATCGTACCGGCAGTGCGACCCCATCGAGAACGCCTGCCGGAAACAGCACAAGACGGACACTGAGAGCTGCGACCAGGGCAGCTGATACGTATCGTACCCAGACGAACACATCGTCGGTCTCGCTGATACCGCGCCCGAGAATGGCGCCGAGCCAGCGCCAGGGTTCGTGGGCGATCGCGGCAAAGGCGATGATCAGCACGATACCCCAGATGTCGTTGGAAAACGTCATCGTGGCGGTACCGCCTTCGCCCGTTTGGCGAGCCAGAACGCAATTGAACCGCCGATCACGCCGGTTGCCAGCAGATCAAGGCCCGGGATCAGCTGGTAGAAGATTGGCCCGAGCAGACAGCCGAGACCGATCGCGATCCAGTCGGGCCTGATCCGCGCTGTGCCGACCAGCGACAGGAAGAAGAAGCTCGGCGACATGAACAGGAGGACCGCACCGAGCAGCGGCGGCACCGAGCCTGCAAGAACAAAGCCGAGTATGGTGCCGCTGAGTGAGGCAGTGAGCATGCCGAGACCCATGCCGATGAAGTAGCGCAGTCGCATGGCCGGTGGCAGCAACGGCAGGCGATTGAAGGCTTCGATCCAGGTCGAAATCGCAACGAAATGGACCGCAAGGGTGGCCCAGGGCGACAATCGCCCTTGGTTACGCAGGAGCGGCATGAGCGACACGGTCATCGGCAATAGGCGCACTGCCGTTAGCGTTACGGCAAATGCGGCAGCGGCAATCGCTGCCCCGCGCATCACCTGGTCGACAAGCATGACCTGCGCCGGCAATGCGAAGAACATGGTCGCGAGAAACAACGACAGGCCTAAATCCCAGCCGGCATCGTGCGCGATCGCGCCAAAGCCTGTCGATGCCGCGAAAATCACTGCCGAGGGCACGCGGGTGATGATCAGCCAGCCTTTGGCAAGCGCATGGATAGTCGACCAGTTCTCGGCACCATCGAGGCCGAGTCGGCGCGCCTTGTCAGCATCTGTGCTCAATGGACGGCACGGTCGGGATCGGCGACGCGTGGCAGCACCTTGGTCTTGAACAGCTCGATTGATTTCATCAATTTGGCGTGCGGCACCAGCATGTCATGGGTCCAGCCGAACACCCAGTTGACCGGCAATTTGGCCTTGAGTGTCTCAAGGCTGCGCGTCACAGTATCGACGCTGCCGACCAGCGCGTAACCGTTGGCGATCGCCTCTTCCGGCGTCGGTGCCTCGCCGGTATCGGGATCGAGCATGCCCTTGCGGAAGCCGAACGGCACGAACCAGGCGTTCGAGGTGAAGGGGCCGGAATCCTGCCAGAGCGCCTGGGCCTCTTCGTCTGTGTCGGCAACGATGATGTCACGCAGCATGGCGACGCCATCGCCGAGCAACTTACCCGATGCTTCGGCATAGACCTCGAACAGGTTGCGTTCGAGCTTTTCGTGCATTGGCGGCAGGATCGCCGTGACGCCGTTCGCCGCACACCAGCGGATCGAACGTTCGGATGAGGCGAACGGTTGGAATAGCGGCGGATGCGGTTTTTGCAATGGCTTCGGCACGACGCCGACTTCCTTCAGAATGCCGTTTTCGACACCCTTGCCCCACTTGGTCGTCGTCTCGAGGTCCCAGGGTGTCGGACCGGGCGGGATCTTCCAGAACTTGCCCTGGTAGGAAAGCATTTCCTCCGTCCAGCACTTCATGATGATCTCGAAGCACTCCTCGAAAGCTGCCCGGTTGGTCGCGTCGATCTCGTCGTGCTGATGCGGCAGCGTGCCTGAGACGCCATGCGTCTGCTGCGCCATGACATCGACCCAGCGTCGCTGATAGCCGCGCGCGAAGCCGGCGCACGCGCGTCCGCCGCTCATGTGATCGAGCATGGCGATGTCTTCGGCAACCCGGATCGGGTTCGAGGCCGGCAGCACGATGCCGAGCTGGCCGACGCGGATGCGTTCCGTCTGCATGGCGATAAAGAGGTCAAGCAGCACCGGATTGTTGGAGACCTCGAAGCCTTCGATGTGGAAATGGTGTTCGGTGAAGCTGACCGAGTCGTAGCCGAGTTGGTCGGCAAGCTTGCACTGCTCGGAAACTTCTTCCAGCATTTGCTGGTAGAGTTCGGGGCGCATGCCGGCCATGCCCTGCTCGATGTCGGTGCGATGGCCAACTGTCGGCAGGTAGAACAGTGATGCTTTCATGATTTCCCTGCCTTCTGAATTTCACAGATGCGATCGTGGCCGCGTGTCGCCGCTTGCAGTTTGACGCGGCCCGGTCGAGCGCACAAGATTGGCCGCTATCATAACGGCGATCCATACGGCCAATCCGAGGAGTCCGATGCATGGGCTGGTACATTCATCACGTCAATATTTCGGCATTCGATGTGCCGGCAGCGCGCGACTTTTTGAAGAATATCATTGGCCTCGAATTGGGCGAATGGCGCTATCCCGAACAGGTCGGCGAACTCCATCACGATGAAAACTCGATCGCTTATTTCGGCTGCGAAAACCGCGGCATCCACCTCGTGCGCCCGATCCCGACGTTTGCCGTCGACAATGGCTTTGTTCATAACCCGACGATGGGCGGCCACTTCGCCATCACTGTGCCCGACATCAGGGCCGTGATGCGCCGCTTCGATGATGCCGGTGTCGTTTATTCGGATGCCGGCGTCTACGCCATGGCCGGCGCCCATCAAATCTACGTCTACGATCCCTCGATGAACGTCGTCGAAATCAACGAGATCGTCGATGACAGCGGTGGCGCGCCGCCGCCGGCAGCCGATGAGACCCACGGCATTCACCTGGAGCCCGGCGGCTGGTACGTCCACCATGTCAACATCCCCTCACATAATGTACGCAAGACGGTTGCCTTTTTCCGTGATCTGGTCGGCCTCGATGAGGGCACATGGGCCTATCCCGGCGCCGACAAGCTCGGCGATTTCAACCGCGGCGACGACGCGATCGCGGTGTTTGGAACCGAGAACCGCGGCATCCACATCGTTCGGCCGGACCCCGCCTTTGCCCACAAGAACGGCTTCAAGCACAACCCGACGATCGGCGGCCACAAGGCGTTCACGGTACCCGACATCGAAGCCGTGATCGCCCGGCTGGAGGCGGCCGGCATCGACTATACGGATGCGGGTACCTACGCGATGGCCGGTGTCCGCCAGGTCTACCTGCTCGACCCAAGCAACAACTTCATCGAAATTAACCAGGTTGACTGAGATCGCCGATTGTCTGCTTTGCTGAACGGCGCCGGGCACAACTTTGTCAAATTGATCAGGCTTGGTCGCCACATTCATTCGCCGGGAGACATGTGCCATGTCCGTTTGCAGGAATTTCTACTTCGCCGCGCGCCCGATCATTGTCCTGCTGCTTGCATTTGCAGCGTTAAGTGCGGCCTCCCTCACCAGCCGCGCCAGCGACATCGCCGTCAAGGAGTTCCAGCGCGCTGCCTATGCCGGTGATTTCGCAGTTGGCATCGCCAAACTCAAGGAAATCGCCGCGGCTAATCCGGATGATGCCGAGGCGATTTTCGGGCGAGGTACGCTCGAGGTGTTCAACGCCATAGCAACGTTCCAGAAGGGACTATACGATCATGCAAACTATGTCGTAACGCCGAGCCGGCGACCCGGCCTGGCGATGGCGCTGCTGCCCTTCATGACGGCGGTCAGTGGCGCGATGTTCGTGCCGCCCAACCCTAATGCCGAACCGATGACGTACAAGGCGTTGCGCGGGCTACTCGAGCGGCTGGCTGACGATCTGGTCGTCGCAGAAAAAACTCTGGCCTCGGTCGGTGATCGGGCCGCCAAGATACCCATTCAACCGTTCCGGATCGCGATTGATCTCAATCACGACGGTCAGATCGGTGAGTATGAACGGCTGATGTCGACGATGCTCGGTGGGCAGCGCCGACGGCTGCGAGACGGTGCCTTTATTGTAACCTTGGTCTTCGACACGGCCGATGCCTCCTGGCTGCGCGGCTACACCAACCTGATGCTGGCCTCGGTCAATTTCCTGCTCGCCTTCGATTTCGAAGAATCCTACGAGACGTCGGCACACAACCTGTTCGGGGCGAGTGCCACCGAACTTGGCCGCGAACTCGAGCGCCAGCTTGCCACGGGGCGGTCCCGCGATCTGATCGATGCCGACATTGCAAAGATCGATGCCGAGATCCGAGAATTGGGCCGTTCACCCCAGGTCTGGCGGCAAATCCGGGTGTTGCGCCAGCAAAGGCACGGGCTTGCCAAGACGCCAGAATCAGAAGCGCAGCGCAAAGAGTTGCAAGACAAGATCGACGAACTTCTCAACGATCAGCGGCGGTTCAGTCAACGCATGACTGGTCTGCGCAGCGAGAAGCGGGCGCTGATGGCCGAGCGTGACGGCTTTGAGTATGCGCCCATTCTCGACCTGATCGCCTTTATCCATTCACTCAACTGGAAGGTCATTGAGCCCGAGCGTTTAAGGGCATCACGCCGCCATCTGGTCAGCGTCATGCAAATCAACAGCAACACCTGGCGCCTGGTCCGGGCCGAAACCGACGATGATCGCGAATGGCTGCCCAATCCGCGCCAGACACCACCGTTCGGCGCCAATCGGATTACCGATGAAGTGATCGACGGCTGGCTCGCAACGACGGCGCTGGCCGGTGAGGTTCTCGAGGGACACAAGCTGGTCCCCCATCCCCGCTTCCGCAAGGGCTTCAATTTGCGGCGGCTATTCGATACGACAACACAGTTGGATTTCATCCGCCTCAGTTCCGGCCACGATCTCATCCCCTATCTCGAGGATGGTGAAATCGCCGACGAAAAGTCCTGGCGCAACGTAACAGATGCGCTCGGCAACAACTTTGCGACCTACGCGTTCTGGTTCAACTGAGGCGTCGCCGGTCCCAGCCCCCCGTCGGCCAGATCGACCACGTTCCTGACGGCAACGCGTCCTTGCCCTCGCTGTTGCGCTCGTGGCAGTGTGGCCCGGTGCGCTTTGTCGGTATGCAAATCTGACAACTGGATGTCGCTAGCCGGGCAATTCAATGGTTGCAGCCGGGCTAACTTGGCAGGCGCAAGAATGACAAAACAGCAACCTTCGGGAGGAAAATCGTCATGAAATTCAGCAGAATTCTCACAGCCGCAGCCGTCCTTGCGGCGAGCGCCGTCACCGCCGTGGCGCAGCCCAAGGAAATCACCGTCGCCTACTTCCTGGAATGGCCGATGCCGTTCGAATACGGCAAGGTGAAAGGCATTTACGACAAGGAAATGGGCGTCAAGATCAACTGGCGCTCGTTCGACACTGGCACAGCGATGTCGGCGGCCATGGCATCCGGTGACGTTCAGATCGCCGTCAGCCAGGGGGTGCCGCCGTTCGTGGTCGCAACGTCGGCCGGCCAGGACCTGCAGATCGTCGATGTTGCCGTGTCCTACTCCGACAACGATAACTGCGTCGTCAGAGCGGCCCTCGACATCGATAAGACCAATACCAAGGACCTCGAAGGCAAGAAGGTCGGCGTGCCGATCGGTACCGCCGCCCACTATGGCTTCCTCAAGCAGATGGCACACTTCAAGGTCGACACCTCGAAGATGGTGATCGTCGACATGCCGCCGGCTGACGGTGCGGCCGCCATTGCCCAGGGCAGCATCGACATGGTGTGCGGCTGGGGTGGTGCGCTCCGGCGCATGAAGGAGCATGGCAACACGCTGCTCACCGGCGCCGAAAAGGAAGCACTCGGCATCCAGGTCTTCGACGTCACGTCGGTGCCCGTCAAATTCGCGAAAGAACAGCCGGAACTGCTTGCCAAGTTCGTCAAAGTGACGGCGGACATGAACAAGAAGTATCTGACCGACGCCGACGAGATGTTGCCGGTGATTGCCAAGGACGCCGGCATGAAGGTGGATGCGGCCAAGAATACCTTGAAGGGCTTTGCCTTCCCGACGGTCGAAGAGCAGCTGAGCGCCAAGTGGCTCGGTGGCGGCACGCAGAAGTTCCTCAAGGAGGTCGCCGACTTCTTCGTCGAGCAAAAGCAGATCAAGAAGGCGCGTGATACCTATGAAGGCGCCGTCAATACCGGTCCGCTGAAGTCTATCAAGTAGTCTGCGACACTTTCCGAACATCGGCGCCGATGGCGTGATCAAGAGATCATGCCATCGGTCAATTTGTATCCGGCAGGTTCGTGCTTGCCGGTGGCAGCGGCAGAGCGATCGAGTTCTGTTGCCGACTTTTTGAAGGAGTGGCGGCGCCGTGCAGGGCCTTCAGATCCAAGATATTTCAATGCGTTTCGATCTGCCGAGCGGAGACTATGTGCAGGCTCTGCAGAATGTCTCGCTCGATATCCCGCAGGGCCAGATCATGTCGGTGCTCGGGCCGTCGGGCTGTGGCAAGACGACGTTGCTCAATATCATCGCCGGCTTCCTGGCACCGACCGAAGGCAACATCATGCTCAACGGCCATGCCGTGACCGGGCCGGACAAGGAACGCGGCATGGTCTTCCAGCAGGGCGCCTTGTTCGAATGGATGAGCGTGCGCAAGAACGTCGGCTTCGGGCCGTCGATGGCCGGCATGCCGTCGGCCCAAGTCCGCGCCAAGGTCGATGAACTGCTTGCTATCGTCGGGCTGCAGGAATTCGGCGACAAGGCGATTTACGAACTGTCGGGGGGCATGCAGCAGCGTGTCGCGCTGGCGCGCTGCCTTGCTAACGATCCGGATGTGATCTTGATGGACGAGCCGCTCGGCGCGCTCGACGCGCTGACCCGCGAAAAGATGCAGGGCCTTGTCCTGGAACTCTGGAAGGAGACCGGCAAGACCATCATCCTCATTACGCATTCGGTCGAGGAGGCATTACTGCTCGGCGAACGCCTGCTGGTGATGGCGCCGCGTCCCGGCCGCGTGCACAAGGAATACAACCTGCCCTTTGCCCATGAAGGGGTCGGGGGAGATCTACGCGCGGTCAAGAAGATCCCCGAATTTTCGGAGCGCCGCGAGGAGATCCTCGAAATGATCTGGGACATGGAAGAGGAAATCATGGGTCGCGTCGGAGAAGCACAATGACGGTTCTGCTGCTTTACATCGCGATGTTCATTGGCGCCTATGTCGTCTACCGGGTGCTTGCTAATCTTTTCAGTCTCGGCCTCCAGCAGGGCATCAACCGCCTCAAGACCGTGACCTTCGGTGATGAGAGCACGGTGCGCTCCAATCGGATCGCCTCGGTTCTTTCTGTGCTCGCAATTTTCTTGATCTGGGGCGCGTTTACCGGCTCGAAGCTGGCACCGATCACTGTTCCAGGCCCATTCCTCGGCGATACGCAATTCAACTATACGGCTGAGAACGCTGCGGGCGAGAAATCCCAATCGACGGTTTTCGTGCGGGTGCATGGCGTTGAAGCCGACGTGGAACTGCCGCCAACCGATACCGCGCAAGGCTCGGGCTTCGCCAAGCCGGATGCCGTCAAGGTCGTAATGCGCCGGGAACGCCTGATCAGGGCGCACAGAAATGACGGCGAGGGCGCCAAGGTCGTCGCAATAGAAGGCAAACCGATCAAGGCCGGTGATGTCATTGCGGTCAAGGACGGCACCGTCGGCATGACCAGACGCGGCGCGTTGATTTTCACGCCGGCCTACGGCATGCAGATGGAGGCGATCTGGCTGCCGCCGCCGGAGCAGGTTTACAGCCAGTTCATCACCATTATTAGCGAGGATTTCCAGGGCTTTACGCTTGCCGAACAGACCGGCTGGTCGCTGTTCCGTGTGATCATGGGCTTCCTGCTCGGCACGGCGGTCGGCATCCCGCTCGGCTATGCGATGGGCCTCTCCGACTGGTTCCGCGGCTGGTTCGACCCGATCGTCGAGTTCATGCGGCCCGTGCCGCCGCTGGCGCTGATCCCGCTGTTCATCATCTGGTTCGGCATCGGCGAGGTCTCGAAGATCGGCCTCTTGTTCCTGGCAGCGTTGTGGATCATGGCGATCGCGGCCCGATCCGGCGTCTCGGGCGTTGCGATCTCGAAGGTGCATGCCGCCTATTCGCTCGGCGCCTCGAAATTGCAGATCCTGACGCGCGTCATCATTCCGAATTCACTGCCCGAGATTTTCATTGGTGCCCGGGTTGCGATGGGCGTCTGCTGGGGCACGGTGGTTGCCGCCGAACTGGTGGCGGCGGAAAAGGGTATCGGCAAGATGATCACGGTTGCCTCGAAGTTTCAGCGCACCGACATCATTATCATCGGCATCATCGTGATCGGCGTTATCGGCTTTGCTATCGAGGTTCTGATGCGCCGCCTCGAGGACGTGCTGATCCCCTGGAAGGGCAAGGTTTAATCAACAAGGGTGTGCGGGTGAGAACTTGACGTCTCTCCCGCACTCTTGACGTTCGATGCTCAGCGACGGGCTTCGCGAACCTGCATCAGTACGATCAAATGCAGGATGATGAATGCGGGCACCGCGATCGTTGGAATAAGCACCAACGGCACTTGGCCCATGGCAGACGATGTAACACCGTCGACCAGTCCCGGGATGTGATTGCGGGCTGCAACGCCCGTTGCGACGGCGATCACGAAATCGGCGAGCCCGAAGTAATTGAACAGCCGGAAACGGCGGTTGGTCAGAAACGCCGGATTTGTGCGCAGCTGCCAGGCCATGAACGGTGCCGCAATACCGACGGCAACATCGCCGACGCCCGCCGGCCAGGCAAAGAAGCCGGGCAGGTGTCCGAAGGCATAAACGGCAAGGAACAGGCCGCCCAGAATGCGCCAGGCCTGGAGTTCCGTCAGTAGCACCGGATCGAGGGCCAGCACTGCTGCCCTCAGCCGTGCTGACAACACGACGCCGACGCTGAAGGCAACGACGGGAACGGCGATCGCCGCCAATGTCGGTATCGCCGGTGAATCAGCCGGTACGTCGAAGAGGCCGGTTCCAGCCGCCAAAATGACCGCACTCGTCCAGACGATGGCAACGCCTGCTGCCCAGACCAGGATCGGTGCGCTTCCAGTCGAAATTGATCTATCGAGCGTTGCTTCGTTTGACATGTCACTTTCCTTTCAGCGTTTATACGTGTAATTACACGTAATTTGCCGCAATTTCTGCGGCGACCAACCACGCCTTGCGTGGTTATTCGGTGTTCAGTTGATCGGTGAGTGCGATGAGTTCACTTAGTCCAGATTCGCCGAGTGATTTGACGACTCCGGCCTGCGCCGCTGACCAATATGGCATGGCCGCCTTGAGCTTGGCTTTGCCTTTTGGTGTCAGTTTGATCAGGCGTTCGCGACGGTCTTCGCTCGTCGCAGACGATGTCCAGCCGTGCTTTTCCGTGAGCGACAGGTTGCGCGACAGCGTCGTGCGATCCAGCCCCAGGTGATCTGCAAGTAGGCTGGTCGCGATGCCTTTTTTGCCGGATTTGCCGGCCAGCATGGCGAGCAATGTGAATTGCGTCGGCTGGATGCCGGCCGGCTTAAGAGCCCTTTCAAAGGTCTGGGTGAGTTTGCGCGCCGCGCGCCTGACATTGAAGCAGGCGCAAGATGGCGGGTCGTTGAGCTTGGCGATCATGGCCGAGGGCTTTCAGTTGCATGATGCAATGTCAGTTACGTGTAATTGCACATAGTCTTTCGCGAGGCAAGGAAGTTTGTTTCACGATCTTGTGCAGTGCCGATGAAAGCCTCGCTCGCAGCCTCCGGAAAGTACGCATCGGCAGCTCGCGCCAATCCCGCGTTGAGAAGTTTTTTTAACCCTGTGAAGCGCTTCACAGCCCCAGGGCCTGCCATCGCCTAGGTTCAGTTCATCGCCGGGGGCCAAACAAACCCAAAGCACTCGGCGGACGACACAAACCAGCTCACTCAACCAGACCTAACTCAATCAGGAGAAGACCAATGACGATGACCCCTCACAACCCTTGGATGGCACACTTCTGGGCTCCGGCAATCGACGAGAGCAACGAACTCAACCAGGGCACGCAGACGCAGAACGTCACGGCCTTCAACGGCTCGCACAATGCAAACTTCGGCGCCGTTGACATCGCAGCACAGCAGCACGTCGGCGACATTGAAGGCCCGTCCTGGGGCGGTCCGCTCTACGATGGCTCGTCGGACACCAACCTCGGCACGCAGGTCCAGAACGTCACGGCCTTCAACGGTGACGGCAACCTCAACGCCGGCAACTTCTCAGTATCTGCCGACCAGTTCGTCGGCGACATCGAAGCTCCGGGTTACGGCGCCCCGCTCTATGACGGATCGAGCGACGCCAACACCGGCACGCAGGTCCAGAACGTCACCGCGTTCAACGGCTCGCACAACGCAAACTTCGGCAGCTTCGACGTTTCTGCCAGCCAGCAGGTTGGCGATGTCGAAGGTCCGTCCTGGGGCGGCCCGCTCTATGACGGTTCGTCGGACACCAACATCGGCGAGCAGGTCCAGAACGTGACGGCCTTCAACGGCGACGGCAACCTCAACGCCGGTAACTTCTCGGTCTCTGCCGATCAGCACGTCGGTGATGTCGAAGGTCCCGGCTACTCGATGCCGAAGGGTCCGATCTACACACCGGTCGAGTACGTCGGTTCGCCTTACGGCGAAGGCCTGCCCGGTGGTGACGACCTCAACATCGGCACGCAGGTCCAGAACGTCACAGCGTTCAACGGCGACCACAACATCAATGCCGGTAACTTCTCGGTCTCTGCCGATCAGCAGGTCGGTGACGTCGAAGTGCCCATGTACGACGACATGGCCATGTAAGTTGAACCAACCAACCCGCAACGAAAAGGGAGCCCCGCACCGTCACCGGTGCGGGGTGTTGTCTTTTAATATCAGTATGTTGGTGGGTTACGGCCTTTCGACGGCAACACCGAAAAAGTTTCGCGCAAACCTGTTCCTGTGACGCCCTTCACAGCGCCCGCCGGCATCTGCCCCTAGGCTTCAAACGTAACGCACCGAAGCACCGCCCGTGCAACGTGCGTCGCGAATTTCCGACTAGAAACGATGACACAAATGGAGAACTCCCATGCATAACGACTCAGGTTGGGCCTCAGCGTTTGGCAGTGATGCCAACATCGCCACGCAGGTCCAGAATGTCACGGCCTTCAATGGCGAAGGCAATTTCAACGGCGGCAACTTCGAGGTTGCAGCCCTTCAGGACGTCGGTGACACCGGCGGCGGCGGATCGTCGGGTTACGGCGGCTGGGGTGACGTTAACGTCGCGACCCAGGTCCAGACCGTCACTGCCTTCAACGGCTCCAACAACATCAACGGCGGCGAATTCGAAGTCTTCGCCGGCCAGGACGTCGGCGATATCGACGGCCCGATCAACGATGCCGGCGTTATGGTCAACGTCGACACCGAGAACGGCATCGACATTGCCGTCCAGGTCCAGACAGTGACCGCCTTCAACGGCTACGGCAATATCAACGGCGCCAACTTCGCCGGCCTCGGCAGCCAGGACGTCGGCGACATGCCGTTCATTGACGACATGCCGTCGTTTTAAGGACGAGGAATGCCACATGAGCCGCGTGTCGGCTCATGTGGCCTATTAGGTTTCAGATTTCAGCAGTTCGTTCGGTGTCTGAAAACTGAACACTGAAAACTGAAAAACTCCAACTGTGACCCCCTTCACTGAAGCCATCGCCGCCGCCCTCTAAGCTCCAATCATTGAATTGAAGCAAATCAGGAAAGAGGGACGAACCGATGAAAAAGACCAATACATCCAACACTCTGCTTCGTGACGCCATGCGCATCATCCGTGCTCCGCTGATGGGTGTGGCAGGCATTAGCCTGGTCTCAAACCTGCTGATGCTGACCGGGCCAATCTTCATGATGCTGGTCTATGACAAGGTGCTGGCCAGCAAGTCGCTGCCGACGCTCGTCGCTCTCAGTGCGCTGGCGCTATTGCTTTACGGCGCCTACGGCCTGTTCGAGGCGATGCGCACGAAGCTGCTCGCCCGCATCGGCACCAGCTTCGATCACCGTCTGGCACCGATGCTGTTCAATGCAACCCTGCGCCTGCCATTGCAGTTCGGGCCGCATGCCCGCAACCATGATCCGCTGCAGGACCTCGCCACCGTACGCAACTTCCTGATGGGCCCGGCCCCCGGCGCGCTGTTCGACCTGCCGTGGATGCCGATCTATTTCGCATTCCTGTATTTCGTCCATCCGACGCTGGCAATGACGGCTGCCGCCGGTGCCGTGGTGCTGATCATTATTACGGTGATCAAGCAGTTCATCATGCGCTTCCCGACGCAGGCCGCCAATCAGATCAATGGTGCAACGCATTCGCTGCTGTTCGATGCCAAACGCAATGCCGAGGCGACCGCCGCAATGAGCATGGGCGACGACCTGTGCCGGCGCTGGGGTACGGGCTACGTGCAGACCATCGCACTCTCTCGCGAGCTTTCCGATCATGCCGGCCTGTTCGGCGCAATTACCAAAACGATCCGCTTCGTGCTGCAGTCAGCGATGCTGGCGGTTGGTGCCTATCTCGTGATCATCGAGGAAATGTCGCCGGGTGCCATGATCGCAGGTTCGATCATCCTGTCGCGTGCCTTGGCACCGGTTGACCAGACGATCGCCCAGTGGCGCGCCTACAGTGCTGCGAACCAGGCCTACAAGCGCCTCAAGCAGCTGATCAACATCCTGCCTTCGGCAACCGAGCGCGAGCACGCTATGCCAAAGCCCACCAAATCGCTTTCCGTACGCGATCTCGCCATCGTGCCTCCGGGTGCCAAGGCTGCAACGCTGGCCGGGGTTTCCTTCGAAGTGGAAGCCGGCGATGCACTCGGCATCATCGGGCCCTCCGGCTGCGGCAAGTCGACGTTGGTGCGCGCCCTGGTCGGTGCCTGGACGGCGGCACGCGGTGAAGTGCGCTACGACGGCGTGCCGATCGCCAACTACACCGCCGAAACGCTCGGCGATGCGATCGGCCACCTGCCGCAGAACATCGAACTGTTTGACGGCACTATCGCTGAAAACATCGCCCGCTTCCGCTCCGATGCACGCTCCGAGGACATCTTCGCCGCGGCCAAGCTTGCCGGTGTGCACGACATGATCCTGAGCTTCCCGCTCGGTTACGATACGCCGGTTGGTGAGGGCGGCATGACGCTCTCGGGCGGCCAGCGCCAGCGCATCGGACTTGCCCGGGCCGTGTTCGGCAATCCGTTCCTGATCGTGCTCGATGAGCCGAACTCGAACCTCGATCCGCTCGGCGAGCATATGCTGACGGAAGCCGTCCAGCGCATGCGTGATGCCGGCAAGGTGGTGATCATCGTCGCCCATCGTCCGAGCGCCATTGTGGCTGCCAACAAGATCCTGTCGCTGCGCAACGGCCGTGCCGAGATGTTCGGCTCCAAGCGCCAGGTCCTCGCGGCTCTCTTCCCGCGGGTCGGCCAGCCGCACAAGTCGCAGCCGATCGCCTCGGAACCGCGCCCGGCACCGACTATCACGCAGGACGGCCAGCCGGATCTCTCGATGACGCTGATCGACAAGCTGGCGATCGCCAACCAGCCTGCGGCAGCGAAGCCCGCGGTTGTCGAACAGGCCAGGTGCGCCTGACGTACCACCCAGACGATCCAGACCCTCTCCCTGATCCCGGCATCGCCCCAAGGCGATGCCGGGTTTTTTTGTGGCCTGCTTCACTGCACGAGACGAGCTGCCGGCTGATACTGAGCCACATGATCCGACGCGAGATTTCGAGCGTCCATTTCAAAGGGGAGATAAACCAATGCACGCATTTGACGCAGACCTTGAGCGAACATCACAGTCCATGCGCCGCCTTCTGCGCGGCTTCACCCTATTGTGCAGCGGCCTGATTTTCGGCGTTGGCGGCTGGGCCTTCTCGGCAGAAATCGAGAGCGCGGTGCTTGCTACCGGCAAATTCGTCGTCAAATCGAATCTGCAGGCCGTCCAGCACGTCGAAGGCGGCAAGATCGGCGCCATCCTGGTTGGCGAAGGTGCGCAAGTGCGCAAGGACCAGGTCGTCATCCGCCTGGACAGCTCGCAGATCAAGGCCGACCTCGCGATCATCGAGGACCGACTGATCGACCTGACCGCTGAGCGCGCCAGACTCGCGGCCGAACGTGACGGCCGCTCGACGCTGGAACCGCCCGCGCCGCCATTCGAACTCCGGGCCAAGCGAACAGCCTTCAATTCGGCCATACTGCTGCAGAGTACGTTGCTGTCGGCCCGCCATTCCGGCAACCGTTCGCAGATCTCCCAGCTCAAAGAACGCAAGCGCCAGACCAAGGTACAGATTTCCGGCCTCGAGAACCTGCGCCGCGCCCGTGTCATCGAGTTCGAGCAGGCCTCGACCGACCTCGACGTGCAGCGCAAGCTCGATGCCAAGCGCCTCATTCGCAAATCGGTACTGCGCCAGACGATCCGCGAGTTTGCCCGCGTTCGAGGCGACATCGGCGATATCGACGCCAAGATCGCCGAAGCGCGCTCCAGGCTGGCCGAGACCGAATTCCGCATCACCGAGCACCTGCGCACCAAGCGTTCTGAAATCCTCGACAAGCTCAAGCTCAACCAGTCGCAGCTTGCCGAGGCCCGCGAGAAATACGTTGCCGCCCACTCGCGCATGCAGAACCTCGAAATCCGCGCGCCGCGCTCGGGCCTCGTGCACGAACTGCAGGTCTTCACAGTTGGCGGCGTCATCAAGCCCGGCCAGACCGTGATGTCGATCATCCCGCAGGACGACCTGCTGCTGGTCTCGGCCAAGATCGCGACGCACGAGATCGACCAGGTCCACATCGGCCAGGAAGCGACCGTCCGGATCAGCGCCTTCAAGCAGCGCATCACGCCGGAACTCTCAGGCACCGTCGTCAACCTGGCACCGGATGAGACCACGGACGAGCGCACCGGCCAGAGTTTCTTCAGCGTCAAGATCGAGATCCGGCCTGAGGAACGCAGCAAGCTCAATGGCAAGAAGCTCACCCCGGGCCTGCCGGCCGACGTCATGATCCAGGGTCAGAAGCGCCGTGTGATCTCGTATCTGACCCAGCCGTTGCTCGATCAGATGGCGCTGGCGTTCAAGGAGGAATGAGGGGGCGCAGGTGGTGCGATTGCGGTAGAGGGTGGCGCCGGCTTGGCTGGCGTCTATCTCTCTCCGCATCGGCCGTCCTCAGTGATCGCGCGACCCCATTCTATCGGCAGAAGTCCTGCCCGGACATCACGGCGGAACGATGAGAACGGCCAATCGCGAACCTGGCTGACCAGGCCGTGCTTCACCGGATTGAAATGGCAATACGCAACGTGTCGCTGAAAGCCATGCTCGTTTGGCCGCCATTCCCACCCAGCCCTACCTATTCTGAACCGGCATCGCCTGACGCTCTATCGCCGGGTACAGATGCGCAACAGAGCGATGGAACTCCTGCGGCATGGCGCCCATCGAGGCGTATTGCGCGGGCAGGTCGAGGGCCATGGCTTCGACCATGCTAAGCCCATTATTAGCTGCCTGCCGTAAAGTTGCTTCGAGCCAGTCGAGATACGATCTGGTCTGGGTTAGTGACTTGCCGGCGGTGTCGTAGGGGCCGTGGCCCGGGATGATGCCTTTGGCCTCGATGGCGCCCAGCGTATCGAGCGACTTGCGCCAATTGGCGAGGTCGGCATGCGGGGTGGTCGGGGCGCGGTCGAGGAAGGCGAGGTCGCCGGCGATCAGGACGCCGGTTTTAGTGTCGAGGATGGCGAGGTCGGCGCCGGTGTGGCCTTCGAGGGCGAGGATGGACAGCGTGCGGCCGCCGATCTCGAGGACGCCGCCCTCGAATGCGGTGTCAGGAGGCACGACTTCGGTGCCGCGCATCCAGTCGCCGAGCAGGCGGTACATGTTGTCGGAAAAGGCGTCGCCGTCGGCCTTGGCAAACTCGATGGTGCCGGGGAGGGCGTAGCGTTTGACGTCGGTGAAAGCGTGGTTGCCGAAGAAATGATCGGGATGGTGGTGGGTATTGATGATCGCAGCCACCCGGCCGGATGGAGACTGGCGGGCGAGGGCGTGCAAGGCCTGGCCGTACTTGAGCGAGGAGCCGGTGTCGACGATGACCAGGCCGGTGTCGGTCTCGATCAGCACGCAGTTGACGATGGCGCCGCCGTTCTTCTTCGAATAGTACTCGGTCGCGCCGACGATCAACGAGATGCCGTCGGCGACGGACACGGGGCGCAGGTCGTACGTCAAGGGGGCGGCAGCGACTGCCGATTGCAGGCCGTTGCCGGCGCTCAGCGTAGCGCCACCGAGCAGGCCGAGGGCACTCCGCCGGGTGATCACCTTGTTACGAAGTGGCCCCGGCATCACTGCGTGACGCGGGCGCCGACGACGGCGTCGATGTCGTTGCCGTCGTTATCACGGCCGTGGACGCGAACGCGGTCGAGCGGAGCTTCTGTCGGCAAATAGAACGTGAAGGCCGGGTCTTCGCTGACCGGCTCATGCAGCTCGACATGGGCGAGCTGGGTGCCTTTCATGTCGTCAACGTGGAGGTTCTCGATGATGAACATGGCCTGGTCGGCAAGGCCGGTTTCCATTGGATGATCGACGACGACGCGCAGGCGGCCGCGTTCGGGCCAGAGCAGGGCGTTGACCTTGCCGAGCTGCTCTTCCCAGTCGTCGGCGGCATAGGCCGCGGCAGGTGCCGTGCAGCCGCCGCCGGCGGAATCAATGTGGGTGTGGCCGATGTGCCAGGCGCCGTCGTGGGTCTCGACGGCGGCGCGGATCGGCGTTGCCTGGTCGATCTTGAATCGGAAGGCGAGTTTGGCCTTGGTGCGCTTCGGCCAGAAGGTCAGGATTTTCGGGATCGGACCATAATCGACGAACATGACGATGCGGCGCACGTTGGGAATGGCCGTGGCATCGACGAGGACAGGAACGTGGAAGCTGTTCTCGGCGGCCTCCGGCGCGCGCACGATGATCCGGCTGTCGAAGCGAATGTTCGCGGGATCGCCGAGGATGCGTTTTTGGTGGTGGGCGAAGATGCCGGTCTTGTAGGGATCGTCGAGGGCGACCCGAGGGTCGTCGAGGGCCAGCGCCGGGTGGGCAAGCGCGATCAGCAGCAATGTGCAGATGATCCTTGGCATTCCGTCTCTCCTACCATTTTGGCGGCGTGTAACTCAGGCCGTGATTCTTGAAGATAGCACGTAAGCGGCCATCCTCAACGGCTGCGCGGATGGCGTCGTCGACAGCGTAACTCAGCGGACGCCAGCTGTGCCTGACGGCGATACCCAACGTCCATTGGGAACTGGCAAGACCGGGCAGCGGCGGGGTGTGCAGGGCGAGCGTGTCATCGAGGCCGTGCTCGAGTTGGCCGATCGGGCCCATGACGGCTTTGATCTTGCCGGCTCTCAGAGCGGCCATGGCTGCACCATAATCGGCAAAGCGGCGCATGTTGCGGATCAACTGTCCGCCGATCAGGCCCGACAGGTAGAAATCCGAAATCGTGTCGTTCTCGACGCCGACCGTGTCGAAGCGGAAATAGGCCGGCACCGGCGCGCTGTCCGGGTAGGCGGCCTTGCTGTAGGCGATCGCGAGGCGCTCGTTGTAGTACTGGCCGTTGAGCACGACTTGCTCGTTGCGGCAGGCAAGCTCGCGGTTGTAGGGCACGTGTAGCATGACGTTGGCGATCTGGCCGCCGATCAGCCGGCCCTTCCAAACGTTAAAGCGCAAGTCGGCATCGACGTTTTCGCCGGCCTGGGTTGCGTAAAATCGTGCCTCGACGCCAAGTACCTTGGCGATCAGCCGTCCGACGTCGATGTCGACGCCGACCAGTTCGCCTGCTTTCGTGTAGGAATACGGGGCGAAGTCTTCGTAGACGGCAAACAGTATCCAGCCGCGCTCCCGGATGTCGTCGAGGCTTTGGCCGACGATCTCCTTGGCCGTGTTCTGCGGGCGCTGATTGACGCCGAGCCCTGATTTGATGCTCGCGCAGTTCTGCGCACCAGCAGAGCCCGCGCCGATCAAGACGCAGGCGGAAGCAGCGATGACTAGGCCGGTCAAACGGCCGAACGGAGAGGCGCGTGCCGTCATTTGGCCGCCGAGAGACCGATCGTCAGGGCTTCGACAGCGGACTTGAGGCCTGCCTTCGTGCCATCGAGCAGCCTGGCGGCCTGCCCGGCAACCGAATCGGCGACAGGTGCGCCGGAACCGGACTCGATTTTACCCGCGATGCCCGATAGTTTTTCGCGCAGCTGCTTGGAACTCGCGGTCAACTCAGAGTCGGATTTGCCGTCGAGCGCCTTGAGATCGGCGTGGATCGATTTCAGTTCCTTCATCTGGTTGGAAAGCGATTCTTCATCGGGCCGCGTTTCGATGTAGGTCCGGATCGCCCAGGCAGCCTCCTGGCCGAGCAGGTCGCCGAACCCGGGCATCTTGGTGATGCCGTTTTGCGTGTAGCCGTGCCGGTAGCGCTCGAGATACCATTCATCGCCGTCGATATTGGCTTCGAGAAAGCGCAGATCGGGAGCGAGGCCGCCGGAAACGACGCCTAGACCATGACAGCGCGCGCAGTTCTGGTTGTAGCCCGAGGCGCCGACTTCGACGGCGCGCGACCAGTGTTTGCCCTTGGGATCGCGCCAGGGGTTTTCTTCAAGCCAATCCTTGCCGAGCTTGGGCAGGCCGGAGACGTCGACGGCCTGCGGTGCGACGTCGCCGTGAGCCCGAATTTCAACGCTCGTGGTGAGCGAGCCGAGTGCAATGATGGCGGCGAGCATGCCGAGTGTCTTGGTAATGTGGTGCATCCAGTTCAAACTCCGACAAAGTGAAACAATCAGGATTTCTATCATCAAAAATCTGCTAAGCCTATGGAATTGAAGGTCGCGCCGACTGTCAGCAAGTGGGTGTACCTGGGCAAGATTGTAGCGCGATGGTATTGTCGCGGAAGGCGGAGGAGAGGTGGAATGCGCATCCGGGCGATGGCTGTTGCCTTATTCATGCTGACCTCGCTTTCGGCATTGGCGGGTGACGCCAAGGATGAGGGCGGCACGCTCAATCCCGATGAAATGTCGCTCAACCGCTCGTTCGATCTGGCGAAGCGCGGCAAGGTCGGCATGGTGATCTGTGCGCAGGGCTACCTGATGACCAAGAAGGGCAGCCACGAAGAGGCGCGTACAATCTTCGAAGAATGCGCCAAACGCGGTTACACCGGCACCATGACCTGGATGTCTTATATGGACACCAACGGCTTCGGCGGCCGTGAGGACCCGAAAGCGGCGGCTGAATGGGACCGGCGTGCGGCCGAGGCTGGCGATCCGATCGGTCAGTTCAACTACGGTCTCGACCTGCTTCGCGGCCATGGTGTCCGGCGCGATGAGATCGGGGCGCGAGCCTATATCGACCGAGCGGCAAAGGCCGGCGTCGAGGATGCGGTGAGGCTCAAGGAGTCGGGCTACGATCCCGACGTGGTGACGCCCGATGCGGACAATTGGCGCTATGAGAAGCGGGTTTTCTGAGACGTGCGGTTGTTCGAGACGTCCGGTGACACGGTCATTTTCTATTTGCCTGACGGTGGCGCTGGTAGTGTTCAGCGGTTCGCAGGTCGTCGAGAGCGCGAGTTTCAGCGAGCTCCAGGCCCGTCGGCCGGACTTGTTCCATGCTGAAACGGGGCTCCGGATCGCGCGCCAGCGGGCGCCGACGCCAGACGACATACCGCCGCCCGCAATGCGCATCGATACGGCCGGAGCGGCCCGACTGATCGGTGCAGGCGCCCTGGCACTCGACGTGTTCGGTGCCCTGCAGTCGCGCTACGACGATCTCGACGGTACCTGGCTGGTTGGCAAGGCGCACCGCAGTATTCCCGGCGCGAGTTGGCTGCCGGAGGTTGGACGTGGGATGCTATCAGGCAGGCTCAAGCGCTATTTGAAAGTCAATATCGAACGCCTGACCGGCGGCAACCGCGAGCACCCGATCGTGGTTTTCTGCGTAGCCGATTGCTGGATGAGCTGGAACGGTGCGCAGCGCATCGCCAAGCTCGGCTACCGGCGCGTCTACTGGTTCGCGCTTGGCACCGACGGCTGGCTCGACAGCGGTCGCCAACTGGCACCGATCAAGCCGATTCCGGTCAATGTCGACTGATGTCAGCGCCTATTCGATAACGATTTTCGGCAGCCAGTGGCTCGACGCCTCAGCAGGCTCGAGTTCGGATTGGTCGATCGGGCGCAGCACGCCTTCGTCCGGTGGCGTCGCGAGTTTGTCCATGTCGATCAGATGCAGGACGCCTGCCAGCCTGTCGCCGTCGACGCGCAGCCGGTAGTAGACGCCGTTCCACATGTTGATGCCGTACTCCTTGGCGCCCTTCTATATGAATAGCGTGTCGTATTCGAGATCGACCAAATCATCGGTGCTCACCTGGCGGCGGATCTTGTAGGGATATGGCACGCGGCACCAGTATTTGGCGGTGCCTTCGAGGCATTTGAACGGGCGCATCGAGAGGAAATGGTCGCCGAACTTGCGGTCATGCCATGAGATCTTGTAGGAGCGCGCCGTGCCGGTGCCGCTGAACTCGATTGTTGCGACCGGGTGCGAGCGGCCCGACTGCTCAACGAGTTTCAGTGTTTTGCGCCCGTCGAGCGGACCGGCGCCTGCCGGCTGGCCAAGCAGCGCCACGGTGAGCAACATGACGAGCACGCGCCAGGTCATAGTTGCATTCCTCCCAATTTACGCATCGGCATCCAAACTTCGATATCCGGCCCAAGCAAAGGCAAGCAGATTGTCCGGCTGCAATGATCAGCAGCCTTAATGAATTGAACTGCTCGGTCAATCGGGCTAGCTTGAGAAAGAGGCTTTCAGGCTCACCAGCAACCATATCGCGCGCGCGAATGCGGAGCGGTGGTTGTTTGCCTCGCCCGCTAGTTCGTTGTTTTGATCGAGGCCGTCGACCGGCTGCGAGGGAAGTAACAATATATCCTGCCGGTATCGGCAGCAACTTGGGAGGAGACGTATGCGCAGACTTGTTGGTGCACTGTTAATCGGCGCCATGTCGGCCGGTTCAGCGGTGGCGCAGGTGACAGAGGCGGATCTCGCCAATGATACGGCGTCAGTCGGCGATGTTTTGACTAATGGCATGGGGCGCCATCTGCAAAGGCATTCCCCACTCACACGCCTGAACAAGTCGAACGTCAAGCATCTCGTGCCGGCCTGGGCGTTTTCGCTTGGCGGCGAAAAGCAGCGCGGGCAGGAGACCCAGCCGCTGGTGCATGACGGCGTGATGTACATCACTGGTTCCTATTCGCGGATGTATGCGATCGACGTCAAAACCGGCAAGGAAATCTGGCAGTACGATGCCCGCCTGCCGGAAGGTATTCTGCCGTGCTGTGACGTGATCAACCGCGGTGCTGCGATCTTCGGCGACAAAGTCTATTTCGGCACACTCGATGCGCGCATCGTGGCGCTCAACGCCAAGACCGGCAAGGTTGTCTGGCGCAAGAAGATTGCCGACTACAAGGCTGGCTATTCCTATACGGCGGCACCGCTGATTGTGAATGGCCTGGTGATCACCGGCAATTCGGGCGGTGAATTCGGCATCGTCGGCGCCGTGCAGGCGCGTGACGCCGAGACTGGTGAACTGGTCTGGGAACGCCCGGTGATCGAAGGCCACATGGGCACTTATAAGGGCAAGCCCTCGACCATGACCGGCAAGCTCAATGCGACCTGGCCGGGTGATCTTTGGAAGACGGGTGGTGGTGCAACCTGGCTCGGCGGTTCCTATGACAAGGACACCGATACGCTGGTCTTCGGTGCCGGCAATCCGGCGCCCTGGAACAGCTGGCTCAGAGCTGCTGGCAATCCGAAGGGGAGCGAAGGCGACAACCTTTATGCCGCCAGCCGGATTGGCATCAACCCGGAGAACGGCGAGATCAAGTGGCACTACCAGACGACGCCGCGCGAAGGCTGGGACTTCGATGGTGTCAACGAGGTGGTGGCCTACACCGACCGGGCCGGCAACAAGCGCTGGGCGACAGCCGACCGTAACGGCTTCTTCTATGTCTTGAACCGCGAAGACGGCAAGTTCGTCTCAGCCGTGCCGTTCGTCAAGAACATCTCTTGGGCGAAGGGCATAGATGAGAACGGTCGGCCGATCTACATCGAAGCGAACCGTCCGGGCAATCCGAGCAAGGCGGCCGACGGCAAGAAGGGCGAGGTGGTATTCGCTGTGCCGTCGTTCCTCGGCGGCAAGAACTGGATGCCGATGGCGTTCTCACCGAAGACCGGCAACTTCTACGTGCCGTCGAACGAGTGGGGCATGGACATCTGGAACGAGCCGGTCACGTACAAGAAGGGCGCCGCCTATCTCGGTTCCGGCTTCACGATCAAGCCGATCTTTGAGGACTACATCGGTTCTCTGAAGGCGATCGATCCCGATACCGGCAAGGTCAAGTGGGAGTTCAAGAACGATGCGCCGCTGTGGGCCGGGGTGATGACCACGGCCGGCGGCCTGGTGTTCACCGGCACGCCGGAAGGCGAGTTCATCGCATTCGACGATGAGACGGGCGAGAAGCTTTGGTCGTTCCAGACCGGCTCGGGCATCGTCGGCCAGCCGATCACCTGGGAAATGGGCGGCGAGCAGTACGTCTCCGTGATCTCCGGCTGGGGTGGCGCTGTGCCGCTATGGGGTGGCGAAGTTGCCAAGAAGGTCAACTACCTCAACCAGGGTGGCACGCTCTGGACCTTCCGACTGCCGAAGCAGATGGCATCGGCCAACTGATCAGCAGTTCAGATCGCGGACAAGAAGAAGGGCGCCGGCTGGTTTCGGCGCCCTTTTTGCGTGGAGCAGTCTCGGGAGTGCCATCTTTGGTGTCTGGCCAGGGCTACTGGCGGAAACCGCCGAGCAGTTCGAAATAGGCCGGTGACAGGTCCTTCAAGGGCTCGCGCAGTTTGTCGAGTTCGGCGGCGGGGCCGTGCACTTCGAGGCGGGAGATGTCGGCGATCTTCAGTGCGTCCTGGAGCAGTGCGCCGACGTTTTCGAGGTGGGCGAGAAGGGCCGCGGCATCGGCGTAGCCCTCGCGGCAATGGGCTTCGTCGCCGTTGAAGGTGAAGCCGTAATAGAGGCAGCCGGGCTCTGATTTGGTCTTTTCGATGAAGGTCTGGCAGCCGTTCTTGAACTCGTCGAGCTTGCCGGCGTGGACCTTGAAGTAGGGCACGATGGTGACGCATGTGTCTGGCTGGGACATGTGGTTCCTTCCTTGCTTAAGATGGGGCTGAGACTGGACCGGATGAATGGGCGGGGCAAGTGGGATTGGTCGTTCAGGCAATGCAGAGAGTGCAAGCGTCAGCCGATATCACGCCGGTCCGCGAGCCCGAGCCATCCAGGGCTATTGTCGGATGTTGCTCTATCTCAAGTGCCCTTGTCGGCAACGACCAGCAGTTCGGCAATCATGAAGCCGCGCTTGCCATCCGTTTCGCTCGGCTGAATGTAGGCCTTGAAGGCTGGAGCAGCGTTGTCGAGCATCGCCGCAAGTCCCGGCACCTTGTCGGAGGGGACCGACATATTGTTGATCCAGGTCTCGAACGACATCTGCTTGGCCAGGAATTCCCAATTTCGGATCAGAAAACCGGCCTCCTCGATGCACCGGAACCATTCCGCCGGCGTCAGGGCGCGGCCATGGCTTGGGTCGCGGATCTTTTCGAACTCGTTGTAGGTCGCGGCCGCAGCGGTAAGATCGTCGTCGGAAAAGCCCGGATTGGTGTGTCGGTCGGGTGCCGCGTTGTCGACCAGCGCAAACACGCCGCCCGGCTTCAGGACCCGGTGCACTTCTGCGATGAACTTTGCGATATCGGGAAAGTGATGCGGCGCAATCCGGCAGGTCACGAGATCGAGGCTTTGATCATCGAAAGGCAGGTTCTCGGCGTCGGCAAGCTGGGTTGACACATTGCCTACACCCTTGTCGCGGACCTGTTTGTCGACTTGATCGAGCATTTGCTGCGTGAGGTCACTGGCGATCATGCGCTTGACGTGAGGTGCGAAGGCGAATGCCGTGTGGCCGCCGCCGGTCGCAATGTCGAGCGCGGTCCAGTCGGCCTCGGGCGCGACCAGTTCGACCATGCGGGCCAGCGATGCGCCCTTGGCGTGCACGCTCGATGTCACGTAGTTGGCGGCATTGGCGCCGAACTGCTCCTGAACGAGATCTTTCGACATGACTTTCTTCCTGATTGGCGTGTTTGGTTTGCCTATGAGGATTGCTGCAGCGCTTGCAGTGCCGCCTCGGTAGCCCCTGGCTCGTGGCGCATCCCGGAATCGCGCATGGCGAGCTCGATGGTGGCAATCGCTCCGAGCACCATCGGCTCGTTGAGATCACCGAGATGACCGATACGAAAGAGCTTGCCGACAAGAGGACCGAGACCTTGCCCGAGCGACAGATTATAGCGTTCGAGCGCAACCCGGCGAAAGGCGTTCGCATCGAAGCCGGTCGGTGTCAGCACGGCGGTAACAGAGTCGGAGACCCGGTCGGCATCGCCACAGAAAAGCTCGATGGCCTCGACCGTGCCCTCGAGGCCGTCACCGGTCGCGCGCACCCCGCTTTGCGCCCCGCCGCCCCAATGCGCAACCGCGGCGCGGACCGCCCGGGCGAGCCGATGGTGACGGGCAAACACTGCTTCGAGTCCTTCCGCCTCGAGCAACTCGAGCGCCTTGTCGAGACCGTAGAACAAATGCACTGGCGTGGTGCCCGGAAAGCGCTGCGGCTCAACCGTCATCATCTGGCGCCAGTCGACGAAACTGCGCGGCAAGCCGGCCGACTTCGAGGCCGCCATGGCACGTTCGCTAATGCCGGTGAAGGCGAGGCCGGTTATCATCATCAGGCCCTTCTGGCTGCCGCCGACGGCAAGATCGACGCGCCAGTCATCAAACCGGAAATCAAACGAGGCAAGCGATGAGATTGTGTCAACCAGCAGCATCGCCGGGTGGCCGGCGGCATCGATTTCGGCGCGGATATCGCCGATCGGGTGGACGAGGCCGGTCGCTGTCTCGTTATGGACGACCATGACTCCCTTGATGTCATGCGCCCGGTCTGCCTTGAGCCGGTCTTCGAGTGCGCCGGCCGGCACGCCGAACCGCCAGTCGCTCGGCAGAACCTCGACCTCGAGGCCCAGCTCTTCCGCCATTTTGGCCCAGTTGATCGAGAAATGACCCGATTCGATCATCAGCATCTTGTCGCCGGGCGAGAACACGTTGGCAAGCGCACCCTCCCAGGCGCCATGCCCGTTGGTGCCGTAGAACAATAGATGCTGCTTTGTCTTGAGGACCCGCTTGGTGCGCTCATGCACCCGCGTCAGCACTTCGATGAACTCGGGCGCCAGAAAGTCTATCGTCGGCCGGTGCATGGCACCGAACACGGCATCGGGAATATGGGTCGGGCCCGGGTTGAAAAAGAACTGCCGTCCGGTCGCTCGCCCGGACGGCTTCAAGTCATCGCTTTTGCTCATGTCGCCTAGTCTGCCTGCGTTGCCAAATTCCAAGCTTAGCAGGCCGGACAATCACGAGCGAGCGCCAATAGATCATTTCCGACTTACGTGGAAATCGATCTATCTGTCTTTTCTCTCACGGCTATTCGGCCTAACGGCCGGCCTCCGAGGGGCGCCGCAATGCGGCGGGTCACCTGCGCTCCCTCGGGGCGATTCCGGCTAAACCGGAAACGCTGTAGCTAGGATCATCGCGGCAGTGCTCAGATCTCCTCGCGGCGAAAGATTTTCTCTAATATCGCATCGAGCGAGATCAACCCGGGCCCACGCAGGACCAGGTAGATCAGGGGAAACAGCCAGAGTAGGCGCTGGTCCGCGACGACTGAATCCTGGAAGCGGTCAAAGAACTGTCCAATCGATTCCGCCTTCATGCCGTGACCGTAGATGTCGACGTAGGTCATCACCGCAAGGAAACCGATGAAACCGGCTGCTGCAGCCCGTGTGAACAGACCGAATAGGATCAGGATCGGCAGAATGAATTCACCATAGGTGCCGGCATAGGCGAGAATACCGTAGGGCACGAACGCGATCCTGCTCGCATCATAATCGACGCTCTCGAATAGTTTCGGGAACATCTGTGCATACGTGTTGCCACTGACGATCAGAAAACCAGGAAACCCGGAGCCGACCTTGGTCAAGGCAGAATTGATGAAATATAGGAGCAGCACACTGGAAAAGGTTAAACGGGCGGCAAGGCCCAAAAGCCAGTCCTCGGTGATGCGCTGTAAGCCGAAGAACACAGCCTCATAGAGACCTTTGAGCGATTGGATCATAGGTTGCCTCTTGTCGGGTTCACCGAGGCGGCAACCCCGGTCGAAAATATGAAACCCAGCATGGCGCCGAACTCGTCGGCATTGGCGTCATCGAGCCGGGCTGCAGCTTCGCTGATCGTTGCACCGGCACCGAACGCATCGAGCAGTTGCCAGATGGCAGGCTGGATGAGGTGCACGTTGACGTCGAAATCCGGTCTGACGATCAGGGCACATTCAGCCTCACGGGAGATCTGCTGCATGGCGCGTTCGCGCTCGGCAGCCGTCTCGGCCTGATGCGCGCTCCAGATCGACACCGCCGGCCAGTCCGAACGCACGAGCCGGGTGGAGGGATGCAGGCCGATCCGGGCATCACCGATTTCATCGCCGCCGATTGACTGCAAGGCATCCGCCCTGAGACTCGGTGCATCCTGGCTGTGATAGGCCTCGAGCCACGCCCATTCGATCCGCGCGACATCGCCAAGAAACGGCAGCGAGCGCGCCGGCTCGAAAGAATCGATAAACCCCGGGAAGTCGCCGCCATACTCGAGCAGCACCGGTGAGGCGGGCAGATGATCGGCAACGAAAGTGCGCGCCATGGCGGTGAAGAACTTCTCGTCAACCAGCTCGCACACGACAGGATAGTTGTCGGCCACCGCCTCCGTCAGGCTGACGGCCGAATTGTTGCGGTAAACGTTGAAGCGTGCGGTCGGGACGACGGGGTCGCGGGGGCCGACGGCCTCCGGCACTTCCCGCACAGCATCGCGCAAGGCACCTGCGAAGACTTGCTGGGTGTCTCGCCAGCTCATGTTTCGGCAGCCGCTAGGTCGAGGCTTCGCCGATCGGCCGAGTTTTGCGGGCGGGCCATGATCGCCTCGGCGTATCGCGCCTCACGCAACAGCACGGGCAGTTCCGGGATGTCCGCATCCCATTCGATCAGCGTCGGCAGCTGACCGGCGCGGGCGATCAGTTGATCATAGAGCACCCAGACATCGTCGATGACGGCCCGGTCGTGGCTGTCGATCAGCAACCGGCCGCCAACATCGTTGATGTCTTCGGCGTGCCCGGCGAGATGGACTTCGCCGACATGCTCGGTAGGAAACGCCGCGATGTAGTCGGCGGCGCTGCGGCCATGGTTGGTGCAGGAAACGTAGACGTTGTTGACGTCGAGCAGGAGACCGCAGCCGGTTCGCTTCACGATCTCGGTGAGAAATTCGATCTCATCGTACGTGCTCTCGGGAAAGACGACATAGGTTGCCGGGTTCTCGAGCAGCATGCGCCGGCCGAGCGTCGTCTGCACCTGTTCGATGTGGCTTGCGACAAGATCCAGTGTCTCGGAGGTATAGGGCAGGGGCAGCAGATCGTTGAAATAGCCCTCGTCATGGCTCGACCAGGCGAGATGCTCCGAAAACTGCGCCGGATCGTAGCGCTCGATGAGGCGTTTGAGACGGGCGAGATGTAATTCGTCGAGCGGACGGCTCGAACCGATCGATAGCCCGACACCATGCAGCGATAGTTCGTAGTTCTCGCGTATCGCCGTTAGATATCGGTGCGGCGGGCCACCGGCGCCCATGTAGTTCTCCGGGTGGACCTCGAACCAAGCAACCGGTGGGCGCTCGCCGAGTATCGTCGCATAGTGTTGCGGTTTGAGACTGACACCGGCGCGCTGCGGCAGTGTGAATTCATACGGCCTGTTGTCTTCTGGCGTGCCGTCTTCGGTCATGTAGGGTCTTGCCGGGCAAAGTAGAGAAAGGCCGCGCCAGCCGATGCTTCGCCCGGCGCAGCAGTTCAGAGTACGAGAAGATCGGGCACCGTTCGCCGATCAGGCCTTCGGCACGTCGCGCGCGAGTTCGGTCAGGCTGCCTTTGCGTCCGTCAGGAAGGACCTTGTCCCAGGCAAGGCCTTCGCATGAGCCCTTTGGAACCAGCGTCCAGGCGTTGCCCTGATAGTCGACCTTCGATGAACCGGCGCACGTCGTGCCGGCACCCGCCTTGCAATCGTTCTTGCCGGCCAGCGAGATCCCGTAGCATTTTTCCTTGGCACCTTGCGCTTGTGCGCTGTCGGCCTGGATGCCGGTGACGGCGACCGCGACGGCACCAGCGATGAAGGCGGCGGTCGTAACTTTCTTGTTCATGGCGAACTCCCAATGGACGGTTGCAAAGGCCTTCGCGGCCACGCTTGAGAAAATCGCCCGCCGCCGTCGCCAAGACAATGAAATTCATCTCACGTTGCGTTGAGTGGCCGTGAAAGGCCAAGCCGCAGAAAGCTCAGGCAGATAAACGGTTTTCAGCATTGCCAGGCGGCACGCCAGCCTCACCTCGCACAATAACAATCCCGTGAGGCTTTGTCTGAGTGCCGCTGCTGATGACGCTGGCCTGCTTGGTCAGTCGAGCCGATAGCAGTTGGAATAGCTGCGCGGTTTGCGCGTGACATCGTAGCCGACACGGCAGGTCACGAGGTAAAACTGTTTGGGATGCCGGAACAGGATCAGTGAGGATCGGTTGTCGCCGGGCGCTGTATAGCCTGCGATCTGCCAGCCGTCTTTCAGGAGCTGCTTTATCGTTATCTTGGTCTCGCCGGCGGCGCTCGACGTCAGCAGGACCAAGACGACTGTTACGCGCGCAATAAGGCTGGCCATGGCACCAACTCCGCTTTGACGGTTGGTCAGACGGCGGCTGCAACCCGGCTCTGGCGTTCGTCCGGTGCGCCGAAATGTTCGAAGTAGCGCGGATCGATGGCCTCGACAGGCAGGATGATCAGCACATCCGTCGTCCCGAATTGATGATCGATAACCGCCCCGTCGCCGATGAACGCACCTAGCCTGAGATAGCCCTTGATGAGCGGTGGCAGTGCCTTGAGCGCTTCCCGGGCGTTGATCTGGTCCCTGGCGATGCGGTCCATCGGTGTGTGCAGGCGGTCATGGGCGCTAACCCGCCATTCCGGCGGTGCGAGCCGCTCGTGATAAAGAAAGCTTAGCGCCATGGCGTGCTCGTCAGGGTCCGTGCCCTCGAAACTCGCACACCCGAGCATCACGTCGACGCCGTGTTCACGGACGTAAGTCCACAGTCCATGCCATAAAAGTTCCACCGTGCGCTTGTTGCGGTAGGGCTTCAGCACACAGGAGCGCCCCAGCTCCATGAATGAATATTCGGGTGACCGCCGGTCGATCAGCTTTGCGATGTCGTATTCGGACTGCGTATAGAAGCCTCGCGAACCGCGCGGCATGTCCTGACGCAAGACCCGATAGGTGCCGACCACCTGAGCGCGCCCGCTGTCTGCGTCACGCGATGCAGATTTGTCGACGACGAGCAGATGATCGCAGATCGCATCATAGGCATCCTGATCGCGCTGACGCAGCTTGGTGGATAGCGACGGCCTGGCAGACATCTCGTTGTAGAACACTTCGTAGCGCAGGCGTTGCGCCAGCCGCACCTCGGCGCGAGTTTGTGCCAGGCGCACCTCGAGCGGCCCGATCGCACCGTAAATCTTCGGCGTCTTGCGGCCCCCATCCAGTTCCGGGTCAAGATTGCCGGCGCGCTGGCCGGGCCTGAGCGACCTGATGAAGCGCGTCGCCTTGGCAGACAACGGTGCCTGCCGTGCCCGCCTGCCTCGCCCGCCCAACCTCGATTCCATGCGCTGTGCTCCTCCCCCCCGGCTGCGCAGTCGTATCACGACGCGGAGCCGCTGTCGCCGAAGGAGTATTCCACAATCTGCAAGCAATTGAAATCGCTGGTTTTAGATGCAGGGAATCAGAGGCAGTCCGCGGCCGGCTGCTCGGCAATCTCCTGCAGCACGCGCCGGAGGTCGCCGGGTTCGAACGGCTTTGCCAGATAGCCATCCATGCCGGCTTCGAGGCAGCGCTCACGGTCCTGCTGGAAGGCGTTGGCGGTCACGGCGATGATCGCCGGTCGCGGCCGGTCGGTCTTGGCATAGAGTTCGACGATTTCGGCCGTAGCACCGAAGCCGTCCAGAACCGGCATCTGCATGTCCATCAAAACAACGTCGATCGGGGGTGTGGTGCCGGCAAGTGCCCTTGCCACCTCATCGACGGCCTCGCGGCCGTTGGCTGCTACGATCGGCTCGGCACCGATGCGCGTCAGGATGGTGCGAGTCAGCAGGGCGTTAATCTCGTTGTCCTCGGCAACCAGCACCCGAAGGCCTGAGCCGTTGTATTCCAGGCTTCGCGTTTGTGCGGATGTTTCGGGTTGCTGTTCTGCCAGCGACGACTTGTCGACTTCACCATTGAGCAGCGCCAGCATTGTCTGCGGCCGGATCGGACGCACCAGAAACTGCTCGATACCGACGGCGCGAAAACGCTCGAACTCGGACCGGTTGCCCGATGCCGCGATAACGGCGGCTTCGAGACGAGGCGGCTCGTTCGGATTTCTGGCCCGCGCGGTGCCTCGAGCGCGTAACGTGTCGAGCGTGCTGCGCGCGGCCGCCGGTTCGACCGAGCAGTCGAGCAGCACGGTATCGGGCATCTGCCGGGCGGGCCCGGTGACCCGCAACAAGGCCTCGAGCGAGTGCGTTTCGGTGATCGTCATGCCAAGCATACGCAGGAACCGGGCGACAACTGCGCGTTCGAACTCACCGGGCGAGACGATCGCGACATGACGGCCTGCAAGCTTGTGGTGGCCGTGTCGGCCGAGGCTCGCCGTATCATCGCCGGCGGTACGGTAGCACGACAACGACATGGTCAGGATGAAGGTGGCGCCCTGTCCGCGTTCGCTGTGGACGATGATGTCACCGCCCATGTGCCGGGCCAATCGTCGGGCAATGGCCAGGCCGAGCCCTGTACCGGTCTCGCCGACGAACCGTTCCGGCACTGCACGCTCGAATTCCATGAAGATGCGCTGACGTGCATCCTGATCAAGGCCGGGCCCGGTATCGCGCACCTCGATACAAATTCGATGCTCGTTGCCCTCGCCAGCCTGCCGCCCGACCCATACCGCAACGCCGCCGCATTCGGTAAACTTCACGGCATTGCCAATGATATTGAGGAGCATCTGACGAATGCGCGTCTCGTCACCGAGAAACCAGCGGGGCATGTCCGGTGCAATCATCCAGGCAAGCTCGAGCTGCTTTTGATAGGCGCGCGGTGCCAGCAGTTCCACGACACCTTGCACGCAGTCGATGATGTCAACCGGTTCACTGGCAAGCTCGACACGACCGGCCTCGACTTTCGAGAAATCGAGTATTTCATCGATCAGCGCCCTGAGTGTCAGTGCCGATTGGCGCACTGCCTGGGTATAGGTACGTTGCTCGTCGGTCTGGTCGGTTTCAATGAGCAGCCCGGCCATCCCGAGAATGCCATTCATTGGCGTGCGGATCTCGTGGCTCATGGAGGCAAGGAACCGCGATTTGGCACGATCGGCCGCCAGTGCCTGATCGCGCGCATCGGCAAGTTCGCGCTCGTGTCGATGAGCTTCTGTCACATCACGCCCGATTGTGTGTACCTCGAGCTTACCGGTCACGGGATCGCGCATCGTGCGATGCGACCAGGCGATCCAGCGCACGCCTTCGTTTGTGGTGACCTCGGTCAGCCCGGTGCGTGCCCAAACCGGCAGCACGTCCTTGCCGTTCGTTCTTTCGCCCCGGTTATCGGCGGCATCGTTGCTGCCATCGTTGATAACCGGCGCGAACTGCCGGCCCAGAATGTCTTCGAAGTCGAGGTCGAATTTTACCACGAAGGCACGGTTGACAAATGTGACCCGGCCGCTGGTATCACGACGAATGATGATATCGTCCTGCGCATCCAGCAATGCCCTGAAATGATGCCGGCTGTCCTGCGTTTCCCAGCGAAGATCTTCAAGAATTTCGATGCGCTCTTCGATATCGCCGGTTTGGCGGTGTCCGGAACCGGCTTGGCGGGCTGCCGGAACGAGGCCGCCAAGCATAGCCGAAACAAGTGCAATCGCGCCGATCGCTGAAAGCGAGACCAGTGCCAGCGGAACTATCGACTGGCTCGTGCCTGCTGCCAGGCCACTGCCGAGCAACAACACGCAAATGAGCGCGGAAACGGCAATCGCCGGTCGCGCTGCCGGGCTCACGGTGGCGCTCGAAGGACGCGCATTCCGCGTGCGAACTGCCGCTGCCCTAGGCCGGAGCGTTCCCGCCCCGATCCAGCGAGGTTCCCAATCACTAAAGTCTGTACTGCCCGTGTTCACGCCGCACCATCTACCGCGTTACCCGTCGATCTGGCAAAATACACTTATTTAATTGACGGACTACTTCTGTGTTTTAGTCAATGAAGTGTAAACAACAAATCGCCTCGCAACGTCGCTGTTTCAAAAACGCCGAAAATTCGCTCCACTGACTAACTGGCGGATCTATTGGCGCTTCTGGCTCTATCGGCTGCAACTCAAGCGTGCATCAGCAGAGGCGATTGGATAACAAAATTCTTTCTCAAAAGTTCAAAACCGAATTATTTATTTTGCCAAGAGTAAAGCCGATTTGTCTTAGGTTGACGTATGCAGATTTCAACCAAAGGGTGATCGTCGTGAGCTCGCCAAGGCTTGAAAGTTACAGCGCCAACTTTCGCAAACTTGCCGAGGCAGCCGAGCAAGCCGAGCAGATGCGTGCCATTCGCGTCAACAGGTTTAGGGCATCTCTGGTCAAGAACCCGATCGAAGAAGATATCAGTCTCGCCAAAGCTTTCGAGTTTGCACGCAAAAGGTGATCGGTCGATTGAGACAGGGCCGGAGAATGCCGGAACCGTAGGTCGGATAGAGCACAGCGAAATCCGACACAGCCTGTCGCCTCGCAAGGCTGAGCGTGATAACTGCCCAACCGTGCAAGCCTGAGAGATGTCGGATTTCGCTGTGCTCCATCCGACCTACAACGCGTGCTGAACTGCATATGCGGGTTTCCCCAATCAACTGATCGCATTGAGCCAAATCACGCTTCTTGGCATAGTGGTATCCTCGCGGAATGACCCGCCAAACAGGTGACCCTTGATTTCCACCGTTGCCACAGCTGGATCGATTGCGCTGGCCCTCGTTCTGGTTGCTGGGGCAGCGGTCGCAGCAAGCGCTGCCGGGCTGACCGTCGACATCGTTTACCTCGAACACACGGCAGAGCGGCCGCCGACGCTGTCCAATCTGGTGCGGCCGCCTAAGGATGAGGGGTTGGCCGGGGCACAGCTCGGCATTCGCGACAACAACACGACAGGCCGTTTCCTTGGGCATGAATATCGGTTCCAGTCGCTGGTCGTCAGGCCGAACAGGGATCTTGTTGCAAGAGCGGTGAAAGTGCTCGAAGCCGTGCCGCAGGCCTATGTGGTTGCCAACGCGCCGGCGAAAAGCCTGCTGGCGCTTGCTGATCATCCGGCAGCGAAGGGGCGGCTGATTTTCAATGCCGGGGCGGGCGACAACGAATTGCGCGATCAGGACTGCCGGGCCAATGTCGTGCATTCGCTGGCGAGCCGGGCGATGCTTGGCGATGCGCTCGCCCAGTTCCTGGTCAAGAAGCGCTGGACGAAAGCCTTCCTGGTCAGTGGTACGCGGCCGGGTGATGTCGCTCTTGGCGAGGCGTTCCGCAATGCCTTCAAGAAGTTTCGGCTCAAGATCGTCGCCGACAAGCCCTGGCCGTTCGATGCCGATCTCAGACGGTCGGCCGGTGCCGAGGTGCCCGTGTTTACGCAGGGTGTCGATTATGACGTGCTGGTGGTGGCCGATGAGACGGATGATTTCGGGCGCTATATCGCGTTCAACACCTGGTTGCCGCGGCCGGTTGCCGGCAGTCACGGTTTGCGGCCGACTGCGTGGGATCCGGTGGTCGAGCAGTGGGGGGCAGCACAACTGCAGAGCCGATTCCACAAGCAGGCCAAACGGGGCATGAACGCGCGAGACCATGCCGCCTGGCTGGCGGTCAGAGTGATCGGCGAGGCGGTGACGCGGACGAATTCCGGCGACGTTGCGACCGTTTTGCGGTATCTGCGGAGTGCCGAATTCAAACTTGCCGCGTTCAAGGGACGACCAGTCAGCCTACGGCCTTGGAACGGGCAATTGCGCCAGGCAATTCCGCTGGTCACGGCTGGCGCGGTGGTCGCCAATGCGCCCGTCGAGGGGTTCCTGCACCAGCGCAACGAACTCGATACGCTCGGCCTCGATGTGTCGGAAAGCGCCTGCAAATTGAAATGAGTGAGGGGCTCATCAGCGTGTTTAACTTCATGACGCGGTATTTGATTTCGATCTGGCTCGCATGTCTGGCGCTGCCGGCGAGTGCACACCTGCTTTATGTCTCGAACGAAAAAGACGACACGATCACGGTGATTGATACCGAGTCTCTCAAGGTGGTGCGCACCATCGAAGTCGGTGAGCGGCCGCGCGGCATCGTACTCTCCAAGGACAAGATGCAGCTATACATATGCGCCTCCGATTCCGACACCGTGCAGGTGCTCGATCTCAATTCAGGCAAGATCCTGCACGATCTGCCGTCGGGGGAAGATCCCGAGCAGTTCGCGTTGCATCCCGACGGCCGCCACCTGTTCATCGCCAACGAGGACGATGCGATCACGACCGTCGTCGAGACCGATACGCGCCGGGTGATCGCGCAGATCGACGTCGGTGTCGAACCCGAAGGCATGGCGGTCAGTCCGGACGGCAAGTGGGCGATCACGACGTCCGAGACGACCAATATGGCGCACTGGATCGATACGGCCACGATGACGGTCGCGCACAACTCGCTGGTCGATCAGCGCCCGCGCCATGCCGAGTTCGATCACGACGGCAAGCGGCTCTGGGTGTCGGCCGAGATCGGCGGTACGGTGTCGGTATTCGATGTCGCAACCAAGCAGGAAATCAAGAAGCTCAATTTCAAAATCCGCGGCATCAACCAGGACCGGGTGCAGCCGGTCGGCATTCGGCTGACGCGTGACGGCCGGCTTGCGTTCGTGGCGCTCGGGCCGGCGAACCATATCGCGGTCGTCGATGCCAAGACCTACGAGGTAAAGAAATATCTGCTGGTCGGGCGACGGGTCTGGCATCTGGCGCTGACGCCGGAGGAAGATATGCTGTTCACGACCAACGGTGTGTCGGGTGATGTTTCGGCGGTCGATGTCAAATCGCTCAGGGTGATCAAGTCCATCAAGGTCGGCCGATTCCCCTGGGGGGCTGCCATTCAGCCGACGAAGTGATCGTGAAGAACATGCTTCGGGTGGCGGACAGGAGACGCGCAGGTATGGTTCGTAGCTTGGTGTTCTTGATGACATTGGCGGTGGGCTTTGCGCTCGGCACCATATCTCTCCAAGCCAAGGGCAGTCTTGCGCGCAAGTGCAAGGATCTGCCTGAACTGGTGTTCGGAGTCGACGCCGCCGGATATGCGGTCAGTCAGAAGACCTACGAACTCGAGACCGGCGTCTGCTACGAACTGGCGATCAAGTCGACGGGGCGGAAGGAGTACGCGATCCGCGGCGCCGGCTTTTTTCGCAACATGTGGTTTCGCAAGATCGAGGCGGGCGGCATGGAGATCAAGGCGACGCATTTCTACGAGCTGGAATTCGAGGACGAGGGCGAGGCGGAACTCTATTTCGTGCCGATCGTCTCCGGCACCTACCAGCTTTATGCGGCGGGCCTGGAACACAAGGGTACGGTCGTAACGTTTAAGGTCAAATGAGGTGACTTGAGATTGTGCGGCCTTGGATAAATTCGAAGCCAGCGGAAGATCGATATGCCACTGACGTTACCTGATTGCGCATCGTTGCCGCCTCTCAAGGTGGCCAGGCTCGAGGCGCTCCTGCTGCGGGCGCCCATCGATACGCCTGTCGTCACGACGTTCGGCATCATTCGTGAGCGCACCGTCCTGCTGGTCAGGGTCGAAGATGTGGATGGAGCGGTCGGCTGGGGCGAAGTGTTCGGTAACTTTCCGGCGCACGGCGCCGAGAATCGCGCGCATCTGGTGCACGACTACCTGGCGCCGCTCGTTCTGGGTGAGACCTGGTCGTCGCCTGCAGCCACGTTCGAGGCGATGACGCGCCGTACGCATGTCTTGACACTGCAGTGCGGGGAACCTGGCCCTTTTGCGCAGGCAATCGCCGGGGTCGATATTGCGCTTTGGGATCTTGTTGCGCGGCGGGCAGGCGAGCCGCTCTGGCGCTTGATGGGGGGCACGCGCGATGCCGTGCCGACCTATGCGAGCGGTCTCAATCCGAGGGGCTTCGAGGATATTGTCGCGGCCAAGCTCGGCGAGGGTTACAACGCGTTCAAGATCAAGATCGGCTTCGGGCGCGAGACGGATCTTGCAGCACTAGCCGGCATGCGGGAGCTGATCGGCGCCGGCAATCGCCTCTTCACGGACGTTAACCAGGGTTGGAACGTCGATACGGCCGTCGCCAACTGGCAGGCCTATTCAGAGTTCGATCTCGGCTGGATCGAGGAGCCACTGCCCGCCGATGCGCCGATCAGCGAGTGGCAGCGGATCGCGCAAACCGGCGGTGCTTCGATTGCGGCCGGTGAGAACCTGCTGGGCGACGCACAATTCGACGCGTATATCGCAGCCCGAGTGCTAGGCGTGGTACAGCCCGACATCTGCAAATGGTGCGGTTTCACGAAAACCCTGCCGCTTGCGTGCCGTATCATCGATGCCGGGCAGATCTATTGTCCGCATTTCCTGGCTGGGTCGATCGGCGTGATGGCGTCGGCGCATTGCCTGGCAGCGGCAGGCGGTGACGGTGTGCTTGAGATCGATGCCAATCCGAACCCGCTGCGCGAACATCTGACCGGCGGTTTGCCCGGAATTGTCAATGGCGTCATGAAGCTGCCGGCCGGCGCGGGACTTGGTGTCGAACCGGACTCGGCTATGTTGGGTGAGTTTCGGGTTGTTTGATGCGATTGCCTGCAGGGTATCGGCCCGCCTGCTTAGTCGAGATTTGGTTTGGATTCCTGCCCGTTCGGTGCCTTTTGTCACGGCCCTATGCCCCTCTCCTCCGTACTTCACGGGGAGAGGGTGAGGGGCAAGCAGCGGTCGCAAGCTGGCACAAGCAAGCGAAACCCGTGTCCGGGAGCACCGCGACCCGCGCCCTTGGCGCGCCCCCGCGGAGGCCCGACCGCAGGGAGGAATAGCCGTGAGCGAAATTGTAGTAAGATTGTTTCCGAGACAATCGGAAACGATCTACCTAGTGTGTCCAGGCCTTGCGGCGGCCGAAGCGGAAGTTGTCGGCGTAGGATTTGCTGCGGACCTGATGGGTGGTCTCTTCCTGGACCAGGTAGGGGATGCCGTTGCGTTCGGCGTAGGCGATAGCCTCTTCCTTGCTCGCGAAATTGAGGCGGATCTGGGATTGCATGTCGGTCGTCGAGGTCCAGCCCATCAACGGGTCGATGTCGCGCTGGGCGGCCGGTTCGTAGACCAGGAGCCATTCCTTGCTGCGGCCCTGGCCGGACTGCATGGCATTTTTCGACGGTTTGTAGATCCGCGCGGTCATGGGTGTTCCGTTGAGGCTGGATGACGATTGATGGCGCTCAATACTTAGCAAACGTGCAGGTCGGTTTGAATACGCGATTTGTCCCGCAGGTGGCTATGATTTCTGGTTGGCTTTTGCATCGGGCCGGTGGCCCGAAAGCCGGTCGCGCTTGCGGCCAAAGCCTGGGACCTTGCTTGTGATGAAGCCCGCGCCGATGAGATTGCGGCGCGCCCAGCCTGCGGACGTATAGGTCGAGAACGTGCCGCCGGGATGCGTGTGCCGGAAGACATGCCCGAGTAATTCGGCCGACCAGAGGTCCGGGTTCTTCGCGGGGCTGAAGCCGTCGAGATACCAGGCATCGGCAAGGCCCTGCCAGCCCGGCACGGTTTGGTTGGCGTCGCCTATGCGGAGGTCGAGCGTCACTGAACCGAATTCGACGCCCAGGTAATTGGATGCAGGCGGCCAGTGGGCCAAAAGCGGTTCTGCCAGGCGGTAAAGATCCGGCCAGGGCGATAGGGCGCGGGCAAGGTCATCGAGGCTCAACGGATAGCGTTCGAACGAGACGAACGTCAGCCGGCCATCGTCGGCGGGTGCTGCCCGCCAGGTGACGAGCGTTTCGAGGAAATTTAGGCCGGTGCCGAAGCCGAGCTCGGCAACCGTGAAGTGGGACGTGCCCTGCCAGCGGCCCGGCAAACCGTTGCCGGCGATGAAGACGGCCTGCGTCTCGCCGCGGCCGTCCTCTCGGGCGAAATAAGGATCGTCGAAGCGGACCGAGACAGGTGTGTCGGCAGCGTCCCAGCGGACCTCGGCATCGTGATTGGTTTCTTGCGACATTGCGGCGGTGAAATGCGGCGTTTGACCTGAAGCCGGTGATCGTCGACGCAACAGCGGCAGACAGGCTCCGAGCTATCCCGTTTCAATTCTATTGAAAAGTCCTTATGGCCTCTCTTCGCGGCCATGGCGATAGAGCCGTAATTGCAATTCACGGCACACCGGCAGGCCTTCATCGAGTGCGAAGACGAAGGCCTGGGTCAGGAAGAAGCAGGCGGCATCGATGTCGCCGCGCCCTTCGCTGAGGTCGGCTGCCTGAGCATAAAGTCCGGCAAGCCGCGTACGATCGTCTGCGGCATGGGCATCGAGCAGCAACTGGTCGAGGTCGCGTGCCTGGCTTTCTACGCCGTCAGGCGCAGTGCTGGCTGGCGACCCAGTGGTGGAAGACATGTGTCGGGCTGTCCATGGCCGGTGCGAATTTGCCGCCGTCGAACAACGGGCCGTGACGGCCCTTCTGCATGCCCTCGACGACGAAGACATCCTCGACGAATACGCCTTTCCAAAGCTCGCTGTTGCTGGCTCGCATGTCGGCCCAGTCATCGCTGCACATCGCAGGGTCGGCATAGTAGATTGCGACATGCTCGACCGTGCGCTCATGGTCAACCGCTTCGAGGATGATGGAGAAGGCATGATCGCGGTGCACGCCGAGCAGCACGTTGGGATAGAGCGCGACGTATTCGGCACCGGTCTGCCACTTCTCGCTCAGGCCGGTAAAGTCCGTAAACCGTTTGCCTTCGTCAAAGATCATCGGCCGGTAGACCAGTGTGCCCTGGCCTGAATAACGGCCCGGTTCTTCGATGTGGTAATGGTCCGAGAGCTTCGAATAGCTGTTGAGGCCGGGGTGGACCCAGGGCAGGTGATAGGACTCGCAGTAGTTCTCGACGGCAAGCTTCCAGTTGGTCACGACGTCGAGTTCAAAGGAGCTATCGTCGCCCGAATGATAGAGCGGCTGGTCGAACTCCGACCAGCGTTCGATCAGGCTGCCGGCATAGTCGGCAAAGTCCGGCGCGGTGCCCGATACATTGACGAAGATGATGTCGCGCCAGACGTGCGAGCGGATCTGCCAGAGGCCGAGTTCGTTGCGCTTGACGTCATCATGGACGTTGGTGCCCGGCCCGCCGACGTGCGGAGTCGTTCTAAGGGCACCTTTGAGATCATAGCACCAGGAATGATAGGGACAGCGGATGACGCCGCGGATGTTGCCCTTCTTTTCGACCAGGATCATGCCGCGGTGGCGGCAGGTGTTTTGGAAGACGTTGATCGCGCCGTCCTGGTCGCGCACGGCAAAGAGCGGCATACCAAGGAAGTCGACCGGCATGGCGTCGCCGGGTTTGGGAATGTCCTTGCCAAAGCCGATGGCGGCCCAGTTGGCGAAAAACACCTTGTGCTTTTCGGCCTGGTGGACGGCCGGATCGATGTAATGCTCGGATGGCAGGCCAAGTGCCGAGTTAACCGGTTCCAGGACACGGTCGAGGGCGGTTAGATCGGTATCCTTCATGGCAGACCCCTCGGCGGCGACGATGCCTGTTCGACTTGAGCTGTTAATGCAGAGGAAGCGACTTCTGGTCAGTTACCTGACTGGCATGGTTCGGCCGAGCGTGTTCTTCCACAACCGACCAAAGGTTTGTCGAATGCGTATTGTTGTTGCCCGGGCAGACAGCGGTTGGGCGGGGGCCCGTCGCCATGATCTTTGATTTCACACGCACGCCGATCTCGCGTAATCTCGCCGCCATCGAATATGCCAAGCGAAAAGGCGGCCGGCGCAAGATGGGCGCCAACGGAGGAAACCATGAACATTCAATCGAATTTCCCGGCAGTTGCGAGCCGCCTCGACGCCGTGTCGATCCAGCGGCGGCTTGCCGACTTTACCGTTGATCTGGCCGACGATGACATTCCGGCCAACGTGCGTACCAGGGCGGTGCACCATCTGCTCGATGCGGCCGGGATCGCGCTGGCCTCGACGCGCTATGAGTTCGCGCACAGGACGCTCGCCGGCCTGCAGGCGCTCGGCGATGTCGGCGATGTGCCCATATTCGGGATGCCGGCCAGCCTGTCGCCGCGCGATGCCGCGACCATGAACGGATACCTGGTGCACGGCCTGGACTACGACGACACGCACATAGCCGCCATCGTGCATCCGACGGCGAGTGTGTTTCCGGCCGTGCTGTCGGCCGCCGCTATGACGGGGGCGAGTGGCCGCGAAATAGTGACGGCCTATGTCATCGGGGTCGAGACGGCTGCCCGGATCGGCATGGCGGCCAAGGGCCAGTTCCACCAGGTTGGTTATCACCCGACCGGTATGGTCGGCATCTTCGGTTGCACGCTCGCTGTTGGCCGGATGATGGGGCTCAATGCGAAGCAGCTGATCGATGCCCAGGGCCTGGCGCTGTCGATGGCTGCAGGCAGCATGCAGTTTCTCGAGGACGGTGCCTGGAACAAGCGTTTCCATCCGGGCTGGGCGGCGTCATGTGCACTGACGGCTGCGAGCCTGGCACGAGAAGGCTTTGTTGGGGCGACCGATCCTTACGACGGACGCTACGGATTGCTGAATAGCTTCCTCGGCGGCGGGCCGCGTACCGAACTTGCCGATCATTCGCTGGCGACCGCAGGGCTCGGCGAGACCTGGGAGTTGCTCGATACTGCGATCAAGCCGTTCCCGACCTGTCATTTCACGCACGGCGCGATCGATGCGGCGCTGATCCTTCGCGAACAGATCGGCGATCCGGCCGACATCAAATCGGTCACGGTCAAACTGCCGGAGGGCGTGCACGCGATCATCTGCGAGCCCGAGGCCAACAAGAAGCGGCCGGCCAACGACTACGATGCCAAGTTCTCGATTCACTATCTGGTCGCGACGGCCCTATTGCGCGGTCGTCTGACGCTTGCCGAACTGGAGCCGGACGTTTTGTCGGACAAGGCTGTTCTCGATCTGACCGGCCGCGTTGCGTTCACCGATGACCCGGACAGTCCGTTCCCGAAGGCCTATTCGGGCGAAGTGACCGTCGAGTTGGCCGACGGGCGCCGTCTCAGCCATCGCGAGCATATCAACCGCGGTGCTGCCGACCGGCCGCTGTCGAACAGTGAGATCATTGCGAAATATCGCGACAACGCGGCGATGGCGGTCAACGCCGGCAAGGCGGGCAAGATCGAGGCGGCGGTGCTGGGACTCGATGAGGCGGAGTTGGCGCTCGAAGCGCTGCGCGTGACGTCGACTTGGTAGATTTGGCTGGTATCGAGGGGCTTGTTTCGAGTGCTTGCGGCCATGATCGGCGCCAATGATGCAAGATCTATGAGTTTGTGACCTAACCTCCCCGTGAAGTAAGGGGAGAGGGAACACGGTCCGTCGTTGTGCCGGCAACCGCCACAAAGCTTGATCTGACGGATGGGACCGGCTCCAAAGAACCGTCAGTTGGGAAGGGCAACGTTGCACGTCTATGTCGAATACCGCCAGTGGTGCGCCAAGCGTGACACCGCTCAGCTCGGAGGACTTCACAAATCGTCTGGAGCGTGAGATCGGCGCCACCGAGGAAGGCAAGCGGCTGGTGCAGTAGGTCAGATGCTGTGACGGCTTGGTCCAGCAGGCAGCTTTACGCTGTATCCGCCAAATATGCCGGGGAGTTCAAATCTGACTAAATTTCTGGCGGCTCAAAAGGGCGATTTTCCCTTCGTTTTCAATGGTCGGAGCGGTGAGATTTGAACTCACGACCCCCAGTCCCCCAGACTGGTGCGCTAACCAGGCTGCGCCACGCTCCGTTTATTGATTCGCAGCAGTTGGCTCGTCGATCTCTCACGCGGATGGCCTTGGTCGCCGGCCGGCTGTGAGAAGCTGTTGCGAAGGTTTAGCATTTACGATGCTTCCAAGTGGGCGTCAACGCACTCAAGCGCCGCGGAGCAACCTAGGCTAGGCTGAGCCCTGGTGTTCTCTATTCGGGCCGCTATAAATGGAACCCAAGCGCAAACTGCGTTTTGTCGGAATCAGCTCGAACGAGCTGCTACCGGCGAAACGCAGATGATTTTGCGCTAGTAGCCGGCCGCCGTGTTGATGATGAACGGTGTGTACAACTGGACCGGCGTCGGCAGCAATGATGGTCGGGATGGAGGGGACAGCAATATGGCGCGTATCAAGGACCTTGGCACCCGGATCGAATTGTTTCCGGAGGACAAGTTCTGTCGTGATATCTCGATCGCGCTCTATGGCCAACGCGACGACCAGGGGACACGGTTTCTCGTCCACACCTATGCCCAATATGAAGGAGCCGCCGAGCGGGTTGCCTTTGTTGCTGCAGAACTGCAGCGGCTGGCCGGGCTGGAGCGCGTTGCGGGCAGTGATCATTTGCGCTTCCCATGCGGCAGCGGGCATCTGGTGGCACTGCGGCGCCTGTTTTACCGTGTGTGCCGGCGAGACCCGGACCTGCCTCGGCCTGAATTCTCGCTCGCGATCCACGATGGCAAGGCGGACTGCGATATGGTCGCAGCATCGCTCGGTGGGGGACGCTATCGGGTTTCTGCAACGTCCGGGTCGGCCAAGGCCGAGCGTCGGGTCGGCGCGGTGCTGAACGGCCTCGTGCGCTGGACGGAGATGGCCCGGCACCGGACGGCGAAAATGAAGCGGGCTTTGCCTGCAGCATGGCGCATGATCACATGGTTGCTGCCTTGCTGCCGGATGCCCTCAACGTGCGCGGGGCAGCTCGCGAACTCAACGCAATGCGCAGCGGCGGGGTGCTCTCCGCACCCGGGCGCGCCGAGTAACCAAGGGACAATGCCATGTCGACAGAAGCCACTTCCGCCGTGCCCGAAATGACGAGCCGCGAGCGCGTGCTGGCCGCATTGCGCAGGGAGCCGGTCGATCGCACGCCGGTCTGCAATCCGACATCGGTCGCAACCGTCGAACTGATGGACCTCGTCGATGCACCGTTCCCTGACGCCAACCGGCGGGCAGAACAAATGGCACGCCTCGCGGCCACGTCCTATGTGGATCTCGGCTTCGATTCGATCATGCCTGTTTACAGCGTGATCCAGGAATCATCCGCGCTGTGCTGCAAGATGCAGTGGGAAGGAAAAGGCAATTGGCCGACGGTGCGCATGAGCGATCCGATCTGGAAGACGGCCGACGACATCAAGATCCCTGACGACCTGCTCGAACACACCGACACCAAGTGCGTGCTCGATGCCCTGCGTATTCTGAAACGCGAGTTCGGTGATGAGGTCGCGATCATCGGCAAGACGATGGGGCCCTGGTCGCTTGCCTACCATTGTTTCGGCGTCGAGCCCTTCCTGCTGCTGTCGCTCGACGACCCCGCCGAGACCCGCCGCATTCTAGATCGGCTGAAAGAGGTCACGATCCGCTTCGGGCTCGCCCAGGATCGAGGCCGGGGCCGATGCGCTGACGCTGCCCGATCATGCAACGGGTGATCTGGTCAGCGGTGCCTATTATGAAAAGTACCTGCAGAGTGTCCATACAGAGTTCGCCGAAAAGATCCCGTGCCCGCTGATCCTACATATCTGCGGGCGGACCGTCGACCGCATGAAGTTCATCTCGCAGACACGGCATGGCAGCCTTTCATTTCGATTCGAAGAACACACCGGAAGAGTCGATGGCTGAGGTCGAGGGCCGTATTGCCCTGATCGGCAATATCAACAACCCCGAGACGTTGTTTGCGAAGTCTCCGGCCGAGGTTCGTGCCGAGGTCTATGCCAATCTCGACGCAGGCGTGCAGTTGATCGGACCTGAATGTGCTATTCCCCTGCAGACGCCGATCGAAAACCTCCTCGAGATCCCGCGTGCGGTGAAGGACTGGCACGCAGAGCGCGGTGCTTTGCACTAGCGCCCGGTCAAACGCCTTCCTAACAACATCGCTATCAACCTGCTGCGAAACAGAAAGATCGCATCACAATGGCTGAGCTTTCAGATATTCAGAACGACGACGTCCGATACGAGATCGCGGAATATCTGGAGCGGCCGGAGGAGATCGAACGCTTTGTCGGGCTGTTTGCTGGCATGAAACCGATCCTGCAGGACATTGCAGCAGCCGTCATCGACGGCGACAATACGCTTGCAGACGAACTCACCGCAAAGGCCCTCGCGGAAGGGCTTGGAGCAGAAGAGGTGATGGACGACGGTCTGATCGGCGGTATGGGCATCGTTGGCATCAAGTTTCGAGAAAACTTCATGTTCGTGCCGGAGGTGCTGGCCTGCGCGCGGGCCATGAAGGCGGGCATGGCCCACATCGAACCGATCCTCTCGGCTTCGGGTGTCGAGAGCAAAGGCAAGGTGATCATGGGGACGGTCAAGGGCGACCTCCACGACATCGGCAAGAACCTGTGCATCATGATGCTGCGCGGTGCCGGCTTCGAGGTGATCGATCTCGGCGTCGACACCTCCGACGACGAGTTCATCGATGCCGTCGAGGAACACGGAGTCAAGGTTCTTGGCATGTCGGCGCTGCTGACGACGACGATGCCCTACATGGGACAGACCATCGAGGCCTTCATCGATGCCGACCTGCGTGACGATGTCTTCATCATGGTCGGCGGGGCGCCGGTGACGCAGGAGTTCGCCGATGATATGGGTGCCGATGGTTACGGCAAGGATGCGCTCGCCTGCGTGCGGCTGGCGACGAAGTTCATGAGCGGTGCGGTTGACCAGGCCGGCTGAAGCAAGAGTCCTTTGTGAGTGTAGCTGGTTGGCAGGCGCGGTTGAGAGTTCATGACGGCACGTGATCCAGACAAGAGCCGGGCGGCGCTGATGGAGATCCTGACGGGGATCGTCGAGCACGCCGACCGCCAGGCCGCCGAACGTTGTCCTTATCGCAACAGATTCGATGAGTGCACGGCCAAGTTCAGCTGTCGCAACCAGCGCCCGCCGGTCGATGACGGCGAGGCCGACCAGTGCGGCCACGACGGCAACTTCGACTATCGCGCCGCCTGGGACACCAAGCCGGCCCTCTACGACAAGGCAAAGGTCGATATCGAAAAGGCGAAGTCACGGGGGCGTCGGCGACGGCGTCGCGGTGGGCGCCAGGCAATGGCGGTGCCTGAGCCCGGAGCCGCGTTGTTCGATCTTGCAGATGCGCGCGGCATCAGGCTTGCCAGTTCGTGCAGCAGGCTCGGCAATTGCCACGAGTGCATCGTCGAGGTGACGAACGGCAATGGCGGCACTCGCGCCCCGCACCGAGGCAGAGGGCTTCCTGAAGGACAATTTTCGTCTGGCCTGCCAAGCGGTGATGCTTGAGCAAGAGGCCGACGTTTCGTTCGAGCCGCTGCACCGCCAGGCCAAGATCCTGACGACATCGATATGGCGTGAGGTCGATTTGCACCCGGCTGTGACGCATGACGGTGACCAGGTGTTCCATGACGGGCCAGGCCGGTCGGCACCTATCGCGGACGCATGCTCGGTCTTGCCATCGACCTCGGCACGACGACGGTCGCCATCGAACTGCTGGACCTTGAAAGCGGAGAGCTGGTCGAGGCCTGCGCGTTTGAAAATCCGCAGCGCTTCGGCGGCAGCGACGTGCTGAACCGGATTTCCTACGATCGGACCGAGCACCACGGCGAATTGCAAAAGGCGGTAGTCAGCGCCCTCAATCGTGAAATACTGGCCATGTGCCAGCGCCTGAGTGTGCGCCGCCGCGACATTTTCGAGATCGTCGTCGTCGGCAATTCGACCATGCGCGACATGCTGTTCGGCCTCGACGTGCAAAGCCTTGGCCAGAAACCCTACCGAAGTCTGGTCGAGCACGAGTTCCGCGACGGCGTTCGCAGCACCACCGCCCTGCTGCAGCCGATGCGCACGCTTGGTCTGCGGGTCAGTGCCCGCGGCATGATTTGCGGCCCGCCATTGGTTGGCAGTCACGTTGGTGCGGATACTGCGGCGGCGCTTTCGGCTCTCGACATTTCGCCGGAGTCAGATGACGTCACCATGCTCGTCGACATCGGCACCAACACGGAGATCGTGATTGCCGGGCGCGGTCGCATGCTGGCGGCATCCTGTCCGGCCGGCCCGGCGTTCGAGGGCGGACTGGTCCGACATGCCATGCCGGGCCATGAAGGGGCGATCGAGAGCATCCGGCTGGATGATGACGGTGGGATCGACTATCGCACGATCGGTGATCTGGCACCGGCCGGCATCTGTGGTTCCGGCCTGGTCGACTTGCTGGCGGAGTTGCGGCGCACGGAGCGCATGAGCGCCAAAGGCGTGCTCGGCGCCGGACGGCGTAATGCCTTTTTCGACCTGGTTCCCGAACACGGCATCACGTTCTCGGCCCAGGACGCCAGCCACCTTGCCCAGGCCAAGGCTGCAAGCTATTGCGGCCAGGCTTTGCTGCTCCATAAATTCGGCATCAGCCCGTCCGATGTCTCACGGCTCTATCTGGCCGGCGGTTTTGCCAACTACATCGATGTCGACAATGCGATTGCGATCGGCTTCCTGGCGCCGGTCGCGGTTGACCGAGTAGTCAAGGTCGGCAATGCCGCCTTGCAGGGAGCGCGTGAGTTCTTGATGGATGCGAGGCGCCGTGAGGCTATCGATCGCCTGGTGCAGAATATCGAGCATGTCGAACTCGAGACGGCACCTGAGTTCTTCGACCTATTCGTCGAAGGCTGTCAGTTCAAACCGATGCCCGAGGATATGGGGCTATCAGCGAAATCGGTCTTCTGAACTTCTGAGGGAAGCAAGCAGTGAACCAATCGGTAGGCGATCAAACGTTCATCGTAATCGGAGAAAACATCCACACGACGCGGGTGCGCCTGCGCAAAGGTCGCCATATCGTCGAGGACCAGGACGGACAGGACGCCATCGCCTACACGAACGCTGCGGGAGAAGAACGCAGCCTGACCATTCCGGAATCTGCAAAGTCGACTCAGGACTTCGAGGAAGGCCGGGTCAAGCACGTCAAGATCGCGGTGCAATTGGCCATGGCGGGTAACGGCGCGGATGCCGCCCAAGCGCTCGACTATTTGCGCGACCTGGTCGAGAAGCAGGAGGCGGCCGGCGCTCACTTTCTCGATCTCAACGTCGATGAGATCTCGCTCAAGCCGGCCGAGCGCAAGGACGCGATGGGCTGGCTCGCCCGAACCATCGAGGAGATGGCGTCCGTACCGCTCTGCGTCGACTCCTCTGACGTTGCCGTCATCGAGGAAGGACTGGCTGCGCTGAAGGCGACGCACGGCCGTTCCCTGCTCAACTCGGCATCACTGGAACGTCCCGAAGCGCTCGACCTTGCGGTGCAGCACAATGCAGCCGTCGTCGTCACCGCCGCCGGCGATTCAGCCATGCCGGATGGCGCGGCCGAGCGGGTTCGCAATGCCGCCAAGATGGTTGATGCCGCGACGGCCAAAGGCATCGCGCTCGCAGACATCTACATTGATCCGCTGGTGTTTCCTGTCTCGGTCGACAGCGCATTTGCCCGCCACTGCCTCGACGCCATTGCCGAAATCCGGGCATCTCTCGGACCGGAAGTCCACATCACCGGCGGCTTCAGCAACGTCTCGTTCGGCATCCCGGCGCGCAAGCATATCAATGACGCCTTCCTGCGTCAGGCGGTGGCAGTGGGTGCCGACAGCGGCATCATCGATCCGGTCATGAACAACCCGGCCGAGATCTTTGCCGCATCCGATGACAGCAACGCCAACCGAATGGCCATGGACGTGATCAACGGCAACGACCCCGATTGCCGCAAGTACATCAAGGCCTGGCGGCGCGGGCAACTGTAGCCGCGCGATCCGAAACAGGAACAAGAGTGGCCTTCGCATGACCAAGATCAAGGCATTGTTGCACTACCGCGCCAGTCAGGGTTTTCGCGCGCGGTTGTTCGAGCAAAAATCCGAGTGGCTGGATGTGGTGGTTGTCGACGAAGATGACGCCGGGACGTTCCGGCGTGAGATGGCGGATACAGACGTCCTGCTGCATGTCCTCAAGCCAGTGAACGCCGAAGATATCGCAGTTGCACCCCGTTTGCGCCTGATCCAGAAGATCGGCGTCGGCGTCAATACGATCGATCTCGAGGCAGCCAAGAAATCGGGTGTTGCGGTCGCCAACATGCCGGGCACCAACAGCCAGGCGGTTGCCGAGTTGACGCTGATGCTGATGCTGGCCGCCGGCCGCCGCGCGGTACAGCTCGACCGCCAGACCCGAGCCGGTGCGGGTTGGAAGTCGGAGCCGGAATTGTTCGACAGGGTTTCCGAGATCCACGGCAAGACCGTTGGTCTCATCGGCTATGGCGCAGTGCCAAGGTTGCTTGCACCCGTCCTGGTAGCACTTGGCGCCAAAGTCCTTTACGTCGCGACCAACCCGAAAGCCGACGCTGCCGGCGAATGGCGTGAGCTTACCGACCTCGTCGCGCAATCGGACATCGTTTCGCTGCATGTGCCGGAGACGCCCGAAACCGCCGGCATGATCAATGCCGATCTCATTAGCCGGTTCCGCTCCGGTGCGATCTTGATCAACACCGCGCGTGGCGGCCTGGTCGATGAACCGGCGCTTTGCGATGCGTTGTGCTCAGGCCGCGTTTCAGCGGCCGGACTCGACGTGTTTGCGCTCGAGCCGGTCGACCAGGACAACCCGCTGCTCGCCCTCGACAATGTCGTGGTCACACCGCACGTCGCCTGGCTCACGCCCGAAACGCTCGACCGCAGCCTCGTCATCGCCATCGAAAACTGCCGCAGATTGCGTGATGGCGAAGAATTTCTAAATCGCGTGATTTGAAGTTCCCCCAACGGGCAACGGAACCCAGGCGATCCAAGAGCCAGGACGGTCGCGCATCGCATCGCCGGCGGTGCGTTGTCAGTGACTTGTGCCGTCTGAGAAACTTATCTTGTTCCAGACATTGTACTTGCCTGAGGGCTTGCGCATCTTCAGGCGTTTGACTTCCTCGAGGGTCGCTGCATCGTAGACGATGACCGCGCCATCCTGCTCCCAGACAGAGACCAGGGCATGGCGCCCGTAGCGATCGAATTCGACGTGGGCAACGGTTGCACCCGGCACTGGACGCAGCGTTTTAACGATCTCCAACGTCTGCTTGTCGATGACATGCATGACGTCCTTGTTCGGTCCGAAGAATACATCCGACCAGACATAGCGCGATTTCTCATGGGACCTTAGAAAGAAGCCCGGTCCCATCGTCTTGATCGTCGTGATCAGCTTCCAACCCTTGGTATCGATGACGCTGAGCTTTGCCTCGCGCAAATGCGGCGTCGCCATGACGCGTCTGCCATCGCGCATCCAACTGATGCCGGAGCCGAGGTGCGGCATGCCGGCAAGCGGCAGTTCGGCGATCTCGCGGCCGACGATCAGGTTGACCACGACGCCGCTGCCGGCATCACGCGCCGCGCCCATCAGGTTGCGATAGCCGGGATCGAAGAAGAAATCGTCGATCGGCTTCGAAACCTTGATCCGGCGCCTTGCGAACAGGCCTTTCGAGGAAGCGATCGCCTCGACCATGCCCTTCTCGTAGCTGTGGATGTAGCCTTCGTAGACGGGCGGTGCATTGGGGTCGGTTGCAATCTCCCAGATCTCGGCAACGTCCTTGAGAGCGAGAATGAAACTGTCTCGGGTCGGCGCCTGGTAGACGGCCGAGACCCTGGACGGCGTGCCCTCCTTGTCGGCAATCTCGAAGATGCGCGCGACTTTGAGGTCGCCGGTCGACAGGACGGTCAGCGTGTGCGGCAGATAGTTGGCGACCGCCAGCCAGCGGCCATCCTTCGAGATCGCGATATTCCGCGAGTTGATGCCGGCGCGCACGCGACCGACCTCGGCCAGGCTCCAAAGGTCGTATTTCTGGACCCAGCCGTCGCGTGACATGATGAACGTGTAACGACCATCAGGCATGAACTTCGGACCGCCGTGCACGGCAAACGGAGTCGGGAAGCGGTCGAGGCGCTCGAACGTATCGCCGTCGAGCACCGAGACGTGGTGATCGCCGGTCTCGACGACCAGGAACAGGTTCAACGGATCGGCCTTGTACTGCGGTTTGGCGGCCGGCCGGTAGTCATCGTTCATGCTGCGGCTGGCGTTGATCTGATCGGCAGTCCAGGTCGGCAGTACTTTGAGCGGCGTCTTGATGAAGGCGCTCAATTGCTTGATTTGATCGCCGGTCAGCGTCTCGGCGAATGCCGGCATCTGTGTTGCAGCGCGGCCCCGCGTAATCACGTTGCCAACTGCCGGACCGCGCATGCGCTTCAATGTTTCCGGGATCAATGCCGGGCCGGTGCCGCCGAGCCGGCCGGCGCCATGGCAGCCGGCGCAATGCGTCGCATACAGTTCCTCGATATCGCTCCCGGCTGCCGCAGCAAGAGCAAGGAACAAGCCGAGGCTAAACGAAGCGATGCGCAGGATCATGGCGTTTTCCTCGATAGGGGCGAACCTCCACCCGGTTGGCCTGCTCTGCCATCTCGCCGAGTCCGATCTCGTTGTCCGACAAGTAGCAGGCCGGATCCTCTGCCCATGGATCGCCTGTCAGTTGCAGGGCCCGAATGCGGGTGTTGCCGCCGCACACGGCCTGGTAAGCGCAAGCGCCGCAGCGTCCCTTGAGCGGCCGCGGACGCGTCCTGAGTGCGCTCAGCATGGGATCGGACAGGTCCTGCCAGATCTCGCTGAACGGCCGTCGGCGCACATTGTCGACCGTATAGTCGGACCAGTAGGTGTCGGGGTGCACGTCGCCCTGCGTGTCGATATTGGCAACGCCGAGACCTGATGAATTGCCGCCCCAGGCGAGGAGGTGTGAGCGCATATGCGCGACCTGGTCGGGGGCAAAGCGCCGCTCGGCCCAGCGTAGGAAATAGACGGCATCGGCGTCGTTGTTGCCGGTCACGATCTCGAAGGCTTCACCGTTACGGGCTGCCTGCCAGGCGCGGTCGATCAGCAGGTCGATGGCGGCCCGGGTGCGCGCGCGGCCGGTATCGTCGCCGCGATGCTTGTTGCCGCGGCCGGCATAGACGAGATGCGAGAGATAGAATTTCTCGACACCCTCGCTGGCTGCCAATGATAACAGGTCGGGAAGCTGTTCGGCGTTGTCCTCGGTGATCGTGAAGCGGATGCCGACCTTGACGCCACGTGCCTTGCAGGCCCTGACGCCGGCAAGCGCCGCATCGAAGGCACCCGCCTGACCGCGGAACCAGTCATTGGTTTTGCCGATGCCATCAAGGCTGATACCGACATAGTCGAAACCGATCGCTGCGACCTCGTCGGCAATATTGTCGATGATCGGCGTACCGTTCGAGGAGAGCGCCGTGTAGAGCCCGTGTGCCTTGGAACGACGCGCCAGATCAAGCGTATCGGCGCGTGACAGCGGTTCGCCACCGGACAGGATCAGTGCGGGAATACGGAAGGCTGCGAGATCATCGAGGACGCCGATCGCCTCATCGCCGGTCAGTTCGCCCGGGAAATGATGGTCGGCTGCAACCGCATAGCAATGCCGGCATTTGAGATTGCAGCGCCGCGTCAGGTTCCAGATCACGACTGGGCGCACGTCACCGGACCGCTTGCGCGGCGGTGTCGGATCGAGCAATTGGTGCATGTAGTGGGACAGACGGAACATCTGGCTAAGTCTCCCTGCGGGCCAGTCTGAGCCCTGTCTTTTTCAGGATCCGCGTCGAATAGAGAACGTCGCTCGCTCGGCAGGCATTGCCGAGCAACTCCCGGATGGTGGTACGCATGCGCTCGGTATCTGCGCGGGTTTCCGCATGAACCATGGCGAACAGATTGTACGGCCATTCCGGCAGATGGCGTGGGCGCAGGTAGCAATGGCTGACGAATTCGAGATTGCCGACCAACCGGCCAAGCTCGCTTGCCCGTTCGTCATCTACATCCCAGACGGTCATGCCGTTCGCCCTGACACCGAGCTTGTAGTGGTTGGGCGCAACGCCGATGCGGCGAATGATGCCGTTCTCCAGCAGCCGGCGAAAGCGGGCAATCACATCTGCTTCCGTCGTGCCGATTACATCGGCAACGGCTGCATATGGCGCCTCGACAAGCGGCAGCCCGGATCCGGTCGCCTCGATCAGGCGGATGTCGAGATCATCGAGCTGGTTCATGCCGCCACCTTGAAGCCGATAAAAAACTCCTCGAGCTTCGGAAAGCGCAGGACGGCAAGCCCCGTTTTCCTTTCGATGCGATCTGCGACCTCACTTATCTCGGCCGGCGAACGGGTCGCGAGCACGAACCACATATTGAGCACATGCGCGCGCTCGTAGTTGTGTGCGACTTCCGGGTGCGCGTTGACCAGCTCGGTGACCTCATCAAAACGCTCGGCCGGCACGGCAATCGCGCAGAGGCAGAAGGCGCCGCCCATGGCAGCTGCATCGAAGAACGGCCCGAACCGCGTGATCACCCGCGCCTCGCGCATCGTCTTGAGCCGCTCGATTAGTTCGCCCGTCGTGCAACCAAGCTCGCCGGCGACATCGGCGAAGGGATGCGGGCTCAACGGCAGGCCGTCCTGCAGCCGGTTGATGATTCGCCGGTCGAGCGCATCGAGCTGCAAGCCGTCGTCCGGATGATCGCTGTCGCGGGTCATGCCGCCTCCTTGGGCGCAACCAGCATGGCGCCGGTCTGCTTGAAGCAGCGCAGCGAGAACAGGATCTGCCGGGTGCACCCTTCGAGGGTCGCCGCCTTTGCTGCCTCGTCGATCGCGTTATGGGCCTCCTCACGTGAGCGGGCATGCACCATGCAGTAGAGATTATAAGGCCAGTCGTTCTCGTACCGCCGTCGCCGATAGCACAGCGTGACGGCCGGTTGCGCTGCAAGGGCTGCGCCGGCACGGTCGATGTCATGCGGCGGCACGTCCCACACGACCATCGCGTTGGAGCGCCAGCCAAGTGTCCGGTGGCGCACGATTATGCCGATGCGTGGCAGCACGCCGATCTCGGCAAGCTCGCTCAGACGTGTCAGCACGCGTGCCTCGCCGATCCCCAGTTGCCGGGCGATTTCCTCGAATGGCCGGGTGATCAGCGGCAGGCCCTCGGTCATCTTTTGGATCAGCTCGCGATCACCGTCTTGCGCCACGAAGGCGGCGAGCGCCGTGCCCTGTTCAGCCGACGGGTGGTGTTTGAGCGGTCGCCTCTCGAGTGAAAAACCAAGGTCGATGTAGTATTGACGCTCCAATCTGAGATCGAGCACCTCGAGTTGCGTGTTCTTGCCAATGCGTTTCAGCGCTGCATCGACATGACCACGATCGGGACCGGTTGCGACAAACCAGAAGTTTAAGGTGTTTTCTCTCAAGTAGGAGTGATTGACACCCGGTTCCTTGCCAACGATGGCAGCAATCTCATCGACGTCGAGATCGGGTACGCGCATTGCGGCCAGCGTACTGGCGCCGATGACGTTGGGACGCACAACGGCGCCGACGCGCGCGACCGAGCCGCGTTCCCTTAATTGGCTCAGGCGCTCGATCACCTGGCTCTCGCCGATGCCAAGCTCCCGGGCGATTGCGGCAAACGGTTGCGAAACCAGCGGCAGATCGCGCTGCCAGTCTTCGAGCAGCCGGTCGTCGGTCGTTCTCTGGTCGCCGCTGCTCATGCCTACAATCCTGTCCGATGGGCCCGGGCGCTCATGAAAATGCCGCTCGGGCTTTCGGCCGGGATTTCGGCCAGCTTCTCAAAACTGCGCGTGTCATAGACGTGCACCGCGTTGGCGTCGCGCACTGAAAGCCAGACTTCGTGACCGCGCGGCGTGAACTCCATGTGCAGTGCGGCCGGTCCCGGCTTGAACGAGTGAATGATTTGTGCAGTTTGCGTGTCGATGACCTGAATCGTATCGTTTCGGGGATGGGCGAAGTTGACCCAGACGTGGCGGCCGTCCGGTCGCGCGACGGCGAAGATCGGCTGGCCGTGCACTTTCGTTCGTGCCACTTGCCTGAAACTGCGCGCGTCGAGAAACAGCACCTGATGCAGTCCGACCGCCGGCAATACAAAACGCCCGCCGGCCAATGCCCAGCCTTCGAGATGCGGCATCTTGTAGACCGGCAGCTTGGTTTCGCCGCGGCCGTAGTTCGACAGGATGCGGCGCGGTGCCGGCGGGGATTGCCAGAGGTCGATCAGGCTGAGCCCGTCTTCACCGAACAGGCCGGCGATGTAATAGCGGCCGTCGCCGGTAATCAGCGCATCGTAGGGATGATCGCCGATGCCGGTGAGTTTGGTCAGCTTCGGTTCGTTGCCGTCGGAGAAATCGGCGATCCAGGTTTCGCCGGCGTCCCACAGCGTATAGACGAAACGGCGGCCCGGCGCGTCGACGAGACCGACCGTCTTCGAGCGCCCGCCCGACCATGTCGCCGGAATGTCGGCAACCGGCTCGAGCGTTGCCGTCTCGAATACCCGAACGCCGCCGGGTTTGTAGTTCGAGACCGCAACCAGACGGCCGTCATCTGAAATCGCGCCGCCGATCGAATTGCCGGCCTGCTTGACGCGCTTGACGATCGACGCTTTGAGCAAGTCCACCTTGCTGAGCCCGCCGTCGCGGCCGAACACGAACGCGTAGCGCTGGTCCCGGGAAAAGACGACAGAGGCATGCGAGAGATCACCAAGGCCCTCGACCCGTGCGATCGACTTGCGTGCCGACGTATCGATGATGATTAGCGAACCGCTCGCCCGCTCGACAACAACGCCGAGATCACCTGTGCCGCGTAATTCGCCTGTAACGCCAATAGTCGGTGCGATGCCCAGTGCCCCGAGCACGAATCCAAGCCAGCATGTGATCAGCGCAACTCGTGTCATTTCGCATCAACCTGCAAGAGATAGTTGGCGATCCAAAGGGCGTCCTGCTCGCTCAGCAGCGGCCGCCACGGCGGCATCGGCGTGCCCGGAACACCGTCGAGGATCACGCCGGCGACGGCCTCGGGGGCTATGCCGCGAAAGCGCCATGCGCGGATGTCGGGTCCAAGCCCGCCCTTCAGGGTCATGCCGTGGCAGGATCCGCAATCGTGACGGACGAGCCGTTCGAGTTGAGCTGCCCGCGCCGGCATGACGTCACCGGCCGCTGCCGCAGTGACGGGTGGCCCTAGGACGGTCACGATGCCGGCCAGCAGCCGCTGTATGGCAAGACGCCTATGCATTGACGGCCAGTTCAACGTCGTTCTTGGCAGCCAGGCCCGTCAGAGCGAACGGGACGACCGCGTCTTCGAAAAGTTCGACAACCCGGCCGATGACGAACAGCACCGGGTTGCCAAGCCGTGCCGTGGCCATTTCATCGCCGACCCGGTCAAGCCGGCTGACCAATCGGCGCTCCTGGGCGGTGGTCGCGTTCGAGACGGCGAGCACCGGCGTCGTTCCCGGCAGGCCGGCGTTGATCAAATTTCTGGCGATCTGGCGCATGTTGGCAGCGCCCATGTAGACGACCAGTGTCGTTGCCGGATCGGCCAGGCCCTGCCAGTCGAATTCCAGTGGCTGGTCGTTACGGCAGTGGCCGGTGATGTAGCGCACGCCGGATGCCAGTGCACGATGGGTCAGCGGTACGCCGGTTGCCGCTGCACAGCCTTGCGCCGCGGTGATGCCCGGCACGACCTCGTATGGTATGCCGGCCGCCCTGAGAGCCAGCGCTTCTTCCGAACCTCGCCCGAAGATAAACGGGTCACCACCTTTGAGGCGTACCACGCGCCGGCCGTGCGATGCTTCGCGGATAAGGATGGCATTGATCTCTTGCTGTGGAATTGGATGGGCTTTCGGCGCCTTGCCGACCGCGATCATATTGGCCCCAGGCTTGATCAGGCCAAGCACTTCATTAGAGACGAGGCGATCGAAAACGACGACATCGGCCTCTGAAATGAGCCGCAAGGCCTTGACCGTGAGAAGGTCGGGGTCGCCAGGACCGGCGCCGACCAGATAGACACGCCCCAGCGTTTTCATTGGTTCCTTCCAGTAATGGCGACCGTGCACATCGTTGGCAGTCAAGCTGAAGGGCGACCACGTGGCCGCCCTCCTTTCGCGTGACTCAGTAGACGTCGTTACGCGTGTTGTAGACGTTGAACTTGCCGGTCGGTGTGACCAGTCGCTTGTCTTTGATGACATGCTTGAGTTTCAAGGTCTTGTCATCGACGATGACGAGTGCCGACTCCTTGTCCTTGGCGTTCCAGACCGAGAACCAGATCTCCGTGCCGGCCTTGTTGTATTCGCCCTGCACGACGCGCGGCTGCCCGTCAGCAACGCCAGCCCATTTGCCGATCGGCAAGGCCTGGTGCTTCGGCTCCTTCTTGGCCAGATCGCTGACCTTGAACACCGCGACCGCGCCCGAAATCTCCGCTTCGGGATTAAGTGGAGCGTCGACGTAGAGGTGGTTGGAATTGGGATGCGATTTGACGAACAACGAGCCACCGCCAAGGCCTTCCAATTTCTGCACGACCTTCCAAGCCTTGCCCGGGTGTCCTTCGGGATCGGTGCCGATCAGCGAAACGATCTCGTCACCAAGATGCGACGTTGCCCACACAGGTCCATGCTCCGGATGGTTGAGGTTGGCGCCGCGGCCCGGGTGAGGCTTCTCGCCGCCGCTCTCGAAGATTGTCGTCAGGGCACCTTTCTTCGTGTCGATCACAACCAGCTTGTTGCGTGCGTTGGCGGCGGTGAGGAAGTAGCGCTTGGAGCTGTCGAAGCCACCGTCGTGAAGGAACCTCTCGGCCTCGATTTCGGTCACCTTGAGGTTCTTGATGTCGGAATAGTCGACCAGCAGGATCTTGCCCGTTTCTTTGACATTGACGACGAACTCCGGGCGATAGTGCGATGCGACGATGGCAGCGACGCGCGGCTCGGGGTGGAATTCCTGCGTGTCGTAGACCATGCCGCGGGTCGACTTGATCTTGAGAGGCTCGAGCGTCGCGCCATCCATGATCACGTACTGCGGCGGCCAGTAGGAACCGGCAATCGCGTACTTGTCTTCCCAGCCCTTCATCTTCGAGGTCTCGACCGAACGCGCTTCCGCGCCGACCTTGATCTCGGCGACTGTCGCCGGCGTCTTCATCCACAGGTCGATCATGTTGATCTTGGCGTCGCGGCCGATCGTGAACAGATAGCGACCCGATGCCGACATGCGGCTGATGTGGACGGCATAGCCGGTGTCGATGATCGCGACGATCTTGTAGCTCGCGCCATCGATCAGGGCGATCTGTCCAGCGTCGCGCAGTGTGACGGAGAACAGATTGTCCAGGTCGAGATCGTTCATCTGCTTGGTCGGCCGGTCCTCCGGCGCAACGTGCACCTTCCAGGTCTTGCGAACCTCAGTCATGCCGAATTCAGGCGGCTGCGGCGGCTCGATCAGCAGATAACGCGTCATCAAATCGATATCGGCTTCGGAAAGCTCGCCCGAGGTGCCCCAGTTGGGCATCCCTCCCGGCGAACCGTAGGTGATGAACGCGTGCAATCCGTCATAACCGCGCTCACGCGTGATGTCGGTCGTCAGCGGTTTGCCCGTCGCACCTTTGCGCAGAACGCCGTGACAACCGGCGCAACGTTCAAAGTAGATTTGCTTGGCCTTTTGGAATTCAGGCGGCGTGATCACCGGATCACCGGGGCTGCGGCCGGGGATTTCGACCTTGAGCTGACCGAGCGTCTCCAGACTCGGCTCGTAGGCGGCAGCGGGCGTGTCGCCATGCGTTTTGGGCTTGTCCTGTGCAGCGAGCGGACTCACGGCAACCAGCAGAGGAAGCGCCAATCCGCCGAGCAGTGCAGCTCTTCTCCGCCGTGTCAATGAACTCTGTCTCATGCCGGATTTCCTTCATTGTCTTATTGGCGTCGACAAGCATGACGCAACAGTCGGTGGCGCTCTTTAACCGATGTGAAGGAGCGCTGAAAAAAAGCGTTGATGACTTGCTGTGGAGATCTCGGAAACGGCTTTGCGCCGACGCGAGTTGAACTTACCGGCACGCATTGATGTGCAGCGTCGACGAATTCATCCCCACCAAATTTTCGACAGACTTAACCAAAGATAAGGCACGCCGAGACGCTGCGCTGATTAATGAACGAATGGGTGCGGTTTCATCACTCGAAGTCTTACCGGTAAAGCTGTGGAGGAAGCCATGAGCAGCGACAGCGATACGCCAGCCGCCGAGCCTCACGAAGACTCAGCACACATTCCGATCATGCAGCGCGTGCTCGATAATCCGTTTTTTCTACTGTTCCTCGGCGTCACGGTTCCTACGGTCTTTTACATCCTCTGGGGATTGATCGAGCTAACGCACATGCCAATCGCGAAATAGAGGAGAGGCGTCATGGCAATTCGCCCGCCTGAGGCGCGTATTTGGTGGAACGAGAAGGTCGGCCTCGACGAGCTGATCTGGATCCTCATTGCCTTCGTCTGGGGCCTCATCATGTTCTTCATGATGATCTACTGGCACATCGAAGGAAAACAGAACCTGTCGACCGAGGCCTACAAGATCCAGCCACCGGTCTTTCTTGAGCGCACCGAAAAGTTCGCCGACCAGTATACCGTTCGAGAGGAAGGTGACACGGGCATCCCGGTCGTGCGGCCGCCGGCCGGCAGCGAGGTCTACATGTTGGCCAGGCTTTGGGAATTCTGGCCGATCCTCGAACTTGAGAAGGGGCAGACCTACCGCCTGCATCTCTCGTCGCTTGATTGGCAGCATGGTTTCTCGCTGCAGCCGGTAGGCATCAATCTGCAGCTTCATCCGGGCATCGAGCACGTGTTGACTTTGACGCCGACGAGCAGCGGCACGTTCAGTGTCGTGTGCAACGAGTTCTGCGGCGTCGGCCATCACACCATGCTCGGGCGCATTCACGTCGTCGAGCCCGGTGCGACCAGCGGCGCGCCTGCCGCCGAAACCAGCACCAGAACCAACTAGCAAACCCATTCGAGCGCCGGAGGAAAACCGATGGCCGTAACTGCTTCTGAAACCGGCATGGTTGCCGGTATAGCCGCAAAATTCAGAACCTGCCCAGCAACCGGATTGCGCGTCGATCTGGCAGCGGAACGGCTGATCAAGGCCAACGCCGTGATGGCCGTGGTCTTTCTTGCCGTTGGTGGCTTGTTCGGCCTGCTCGTGGCGCTGACCCGCTGGCCGGCGGTCCACCTGCTGCCGGCCGACATGTTTTATCTCGTCCTTACGGCACACGGCCTCGATGTTCTGCTCGTCTGGATCATCTTCTTCGAAATGGCCGTGCTCTATTTCGCATCAGCCGTATTGCTCAACAGCCGGCTGGCGGCACCGAAGTGGGCCTGGGTCGGCTTCTGGCTGATGGTCGTCGGCGCGGTGATGACCAACGTTGCGGTGCTGCAGGGCGATTCGACGGTGATGTTCACGAGCTACGTGCCGATGAAGGCCGAGCCGCATTTCTATCTGGGCCTCATCCTGTTCGCAGTTGGTGCTCTGATCGGCTGCTTCGTTTTTCTTGGTACACTGGTCATTGCCAAGGAAGAAGGCACGTATGAAGGTTCGATTCCGCTGGTTACCTTCGGTGCGCTCACGGCTGCGATCATCGCGATCTTCACGATCGCCAGCGGCGCCATCATCCTGATCCCGACGTTCCTGTGGTCGATCGGCTATATCGCCGAGATCAACACGGTGATGTACAAGCTGGTCTGGTGGGCGATGGGCCACAGCTCGCAGCAGATCAACGTCGCAGCCCACGTCGCCGTCTGGTACGCGATTGCCGCCATCACGGTCGGCGCCAAGCCGCTGTCGGAAAAGGTCTCGCGGACCGCCTTCCTGTTCTACATCCTGTTCCTTCAGCTTGCTTCCGCGCACCACATGCTGGTCGAGCCTGGGCTCAGTCCTGAATGGAAGGTCTTCAATACCTCCTATGCGCTCTATCTGGCCGTCCTCGGCAGCCTGATCCACGGCATGACCGTGCCGGGTGCGATCGAAGCGGCACAGCGGCGCAACGGCTACGTCAATGGTGTCTTCGAGTGGCTACGCAAGGCACCCTGGGGCAACCCGGCGTTTGCCGGCATGTTCCTGTCACTCGTGTTGTTCGGCTTCCTCGGCGGCATCTCGGGTGTCGTGCTTGGCACGGAGCAGATCAATATCATGCTGCACAACACGATCTACGTTCCGGGCCACTTCCACGCCACGGTCGTCGCCGGCACCACGCTTGCGTTCATGGCGCTGACCTATCTGGTGCTGCCGCTGATCTTCCAGCGCCAGGTGATCTGGCCGACGCTCGCCAAATGGCAGCCTTACCTGTTTGCCATCGGCGTTGGCGGCATCTCGCTCTTCATGATGGGCGCCGGTACGGTTGGTGTTGCACGCCGGCACTGGGACATGAACTTCACCGATGCGGCGCTGAGCTTCGATTACCCGCCGGTTGCCTTCCTGATGATGACGCTCAACGGTGTTTTCGCGATCGTCGCGACGATCGGGGGTGCGCTGTTCGTCCTGATCACGGTTGGCAGCATCCTTTGGGGCAAAAAGGTCGACGCCAGCAACATCGTTGAATCGCTCGGCCCGATGCCGACCAAGCAGGTCAGCGGTGCCGTGCAGGAATACGGCAATGCTGGCAGCTGGCACTTGCCCGGAACTTACATTCTGGTCGGCGTCTTCTTCACGGCTTTCGTTCTCTACTACTTCGTCAACTGGAAGTATCTCTCGGAGCTTTGGCTGCTGCGCTAGGTGCAAAGTCGGAGCCTGGGCGTGGAGCGGGAGTGTCGGTTGGCTTGTGCGCTACCGGCACTCACGCCCAGTGCCTTAACCCGCCGGGGATGTCTTGAGGTTCATGTAAGAGAGGCTGCAATGTCTGACGTCAGTGTCGATACGCGCGTGTCATTGGCTGAGTTCGTCGGCATCTTCAAGCCACGCATTGCCTTTGCGATCACGCTCAGCACCCTCGGTGGGCTTGCGATCACGCCGGGCTTATGGCCCGATGCCTGGCAGGCCGCCCTGGTTTGCGTTGCCGTCTTTCTGGCGGCCGCGAGCGCCGGCGCCTTCAACCAATGGGCTGAGAGCGATCTCGATGCGCAAATGAGCCGGACCGCCTCGCGTCCCTTTGCGAGCGGTCGCCTCGAACCCGATGCGAGATGGCTGGCATTGATCTCGGGCGTGCTTGTCGTCGGCGTTCTGTTGGCTGCGATCGCTGCAAACTGGTGGGTTGCGTTCTACACGTTCGCCGGCGCCTTTACCTACGGTATCGTCTATACGCTCTGGCTGAAGCGGCGCACGTCGCTCAATATCGTGATCGGCGGACTGGCCGGCAGCTTCGCCGTCCTTGCCGGTGCAGCGGCGGTGACGCCGGCGATGCCGGCCGAACCGGTGCTTCTCGCTGTTGTCCTGTTTCTCTGGACGCCGCCGCATTTCTGGAGCCTGGCGATTGCGGCAGGTGAGGATTATTCACGCAACGGCGTGCCGATGCTGCCCGGCCAGATCGGCGTCCGGGCCTGTGCCCTCGTCATCCTCGCGCATGCAGCCTTGCTGACCTTCATCTCGCTGTTGCCCTACCTCTATTCGATGGGTTGGATCTATCTCGCCTTCGCTGCCATGGGTGGTTCGGTGTTCACGATCACCAGCGTTCGTCTGGTCATCGAGCCTAGCAAGCGCCGCGCGATCGAGAATTTCCTCGCCTCGCTCGCGCACCTGCTGTTGCTGATCGGCGGCATCGTCATGGACCGCATGGTTCTGGTTGGTCCGGCATGAGACTGTTGCTGGCGCTCGTCTGCCTGTTTGCTCTGACGGGGATGAAGGAGAACGCGCAGCCTGCCCAAACGCTTGAATCCAGAAAGCAAAAAGCCCTGGAGCAGGCACAGTCGGCCATTGGCAAACCCATTCCGGACCTGGCTTTCACCGATGCATCCGGCCGAAAGATACAACTCGCCCAGCTGCGCGACCGTCCGTTGCTGATCACCATGGTCTATACCTCGTGTGTGGATGTCTGCCCAACGCTGGTCGAGAACCTCTATCCGGTGGTCAATCAGGCCCAGGAATTGTTTGGCAGCGATGGCTTTTCGGTTGCCACCGTCGGCTTCGATGTCGGCAGCGACACGCCGGATCGTATGAAGTCGTTTGCGCGCCGACATGGCGCCCTGCTGGCGAACTGGCATTTCCTGTCCGGTGACACGGCGAACGTCAACGCGCTGGCCAAGGCGATTGGCTTTGGCATCTATGCCCGGGCAGGCGGCTATGAACACGCTGCACAGATCAGCCTCGTCGATGAATCGGGCATCATCCGCCAGCAGCTCTATGGTGCCGTCTTCGAACCACCCGCCGTCATCGAACCACTGAAGGATCTGGTATATGGCAGGTACCGGCCAGTTGCTTCGCTCGATGCCGTCATCGATCGCATCAAGCTGTTCTGCACAGTCTATGATCCCAATACGGGCCGCTATTATTTCAACTATTCGATCTTCATTGGACTGGCGATCGGCGGCCTGAGCTTGAGCCTCGTTGCCTTCGCACTTTACCGGGAATGGCGGAAAATCCGCTCCGGCTTTGGTGAGCCGACGTGATGGATCTCCTGCGCAAGGCCGTCCGGCTGGCTTTTGATCACGCCGAAGCGTGGCTCGGCAAATGCTTTCCGCCGCATTGGAACCCACTTCTCAATCTCGGCGCGCTCGGTTTCTTTTTCTACTGGATCATCACGGCGAGCGGCATCTACGTCTACATCTTCTTCGATACCGGCGTCGAGGCTGCCTATGCCTCCGTCGAATACATGACGAATGAGCAATGGTACCTGGCCGGTGTCATGCGCAGCCTGCACCGCTACGCCTCGGACGGTCTGATCGTCGTCATGCTATTGCATTTACTGCGCGAATTCGGTCTCGATCACTATCGCGGTGTGCGCTGGTTCAGCTGGATGATCGGCATCCCGATCATGATCTTCATCTACGTTTCTGGCATTACCGGCTACTGGCTGGTGTGGGACCAGCTTGCACAGTACGTGGCGCTGGTCTCGACGGAATGGCTCGACAAACTGCCGATTTTCGGGGAGCCGATTGCGCGGAACTTCGTGGCGCCCGGTTCGCTCGACAGCCGCTTCTTTACTTTGATGATGTTCATTCACATCGCGGTGCCGCTGATCGCGCTGATCCTGCTCTGGGTTCACCTGCAGCGCATTTCAAAGCCGAGAATCAATCCGCCGCGCGGTCTGGCGGCCGGTACGTTTCTGTCGATGCTGGCACTCTCCCTGCTGCATCCTGCCGTCAGCCAGGGGCCAGCAGACCTCGCCAGGGTTCCAGGTGCGCTTGGCCTGGACTGGTTCTATCTGCCGCTGTTTCCGGTTTTGGAAAGCCTGCCGGGGCCACTCACCTGGTCTGCGGCACTGCTATTCCTCGGGATCCTGGTTGCGATGCCGTGGCTGCCGCCGATGCGGAAGGCTCCCGCAGCGACGGTGGACCTGGCGAACTGCAACGGCTGCAGCAGATGCTATCTCGACTGTCCCTACGCAGCGATCGAGATGATCGCACGGACAGACGGACGCCCATTCGAAGCCGAAGCCAAAGTCATTGCATCACGCTGTGTCGCCTGCGGAATCTGCGCTGGTGCCTGTCCGACGGCAACGCCCTACAGACGAAAATCCGAACTGCTCGCGGGCATCGAGGTGCCTGATCTGCTCGTGGCGGACGTGCGCCAGCAGCTGCACGCCGCCGCCGATAAACTCATCGGCAATGCCCGCATCATCGTTTTCGCCTGCGGGCACGGTGTTGATGCCCGGGCTTTGGCGTCGGACAGCGTTGGCGTCGTCGAACTGCGCTGCATCGGTCAATTACCACCATCCTTCATCGACTACGCGTTGAGCAAGAAGCTGGCCGACGGCGTGATGCTCTCGGGCTGTGCCGAAAATGCCTGTCACGCCCGCCAAGGTATTGCGTGGACGACGCAACGCATCAACGCGACACGCGACCCTCATTTGCGCGGGCGTGTGCCGCGTGACAGGTTGCGGATGTGCTGGGCCGGACGGACGGGACAGGCTCGCCTGCACCGCGAATTGGAAAGTTTTGCCGAAGCGCTCGCAGATCGGCCGGTCGGCGATGATCGGGGCCATGGTGTCGAGACAAGCCGGGAGGCAGAGCTGACAGATGGCTGAAACGCCCAGGCCCACAGCATTGCAATGGCTTGCCCAGGTCGTCTTTTACATTGCGGCGGCAGCACTCATCGGCTTTTTCGCGAGCCGCCCCTACTGGCAGCATTTCCCTGACGGCGCTGCCCAGATCAAGCTCAGCTTTTCCCACGGCGCGAAGCGCAAAGGTGATTGCCGGCGGTTTACCGCCAAGGAGATCGCAGCCCTGCCACCCAGCAAGCGCAGACCGAGCAACTGCGCCCGCGACCGTTTGCCGGTTGTCGTCCAACTGCTTGTCGACGGCAAGCTGGTGTACGGCGCCAACCTGCCGCCGTCCGGCATCGGCAGCGATGGCCCGTCACGGACCTATCAGAAGTTCAAGCTGCCGGCCGGCAGGCACATGATCACGGCGCGGCTTCGCGATAGCGATCGTCAGACGGGCTACGACTACGAAACCACCAAGACGGTGGAATTTGCGCCACTCACGAACCTGGCGATCGACTTTCGCTCGGATCAGGGTGGCTTCGTCTTCAAATAGGGAGCGGGCTCAATGGCCTTGATCGAATGGTCGAAGGATTTCGAGACCGGTGTCGCCGATGTCGACCACGAGCACCAGGAGCTCGTCGAACTCCTCAATGCGCTCCACGGTCAACTCGAGGCGGATGCGCCGAGGGAGACGATCAGCGAGTTCCTCGGCGAGGTGTTCGCCAGGATCTCGGCCCATTTCGCGCTTGAAGAAACGGTCATGCGCAAGCATCGTTATGACGAATACGAGATCCACAAAGCCGATCACGAGAAACTACTCGATGATCTCTTGAACATCATGGACGATTTCGAAGCCGGCACGGAGGCGGACTACCGCTCAGCGCTCGCGGGAGCCGTGCGCGACTGGTTCGTGGACCACTTCAAGACCAAGGACGCGCGATTGCACGGCAAGCTCGGCGTGTAAGGCGCTCCTGGTCCGACGCCTCGTGCCAATTTACTGGACCTTTTTCCAAGGACCGCTGCGGTCCTGCATCACGAATTCCTGCAGGTGCTCGATATCAGCGATCGTTGCCTGGTTGTGCGAGACCTTGACGCCCTGCTCCTTCAGGCGGTTGAAGGCACGCGACAGGCTTTGCGGTTGCATGCCTAGGCGGCCGGCGATCAGCGTCTTGTCATAGGGCAGCGTAATCGTGCAGGTGCCGGACTCGCATTCGCACAGATCCAGCAGGAATTCTGCAACGCGTTGGGCACCGGTGTGTGCCTTGAGCTGCTCGAGCTGTTCGACCAGGAAATGCAGGTGGCTGTAGGTAGCGCTCAACATGGCCAGGCCGATTTCGGGGCGCTCTCGCATCATCTCCAGGAGAAAACTTGCCGGCACCAGCAACAGGCGCCCGTCGGTCACCGCCTCGGCGGCAACCGGATAACGGTCACCCTTGAACGCCACCGCCTCACCAAAGCTGCGCCCGCGGGTGAAGACGCCGACAACTGCCTCGGCCCCAGTCGGCGTGACGCGATAAAGCTTGATCCAGCCTTCGAGCACGACGAACACCGTCTCGGCCGCATCGCCTTGCAGGAAGAGCGTTTCGCCGCGATGACAGATGCGTACGGTTGCGCGTTCGAGCAGGCACTCGGCAAGCTCATCGGAGAGACCTGCAAAGAGTATCGCCTCCTTGGCCGCTTTCAAGTCGCTCGCCTTGAGCATCAGCTTACCATTGGCCTTTAATTTGGCGTTGGTCGACGGCTAATGCTGCATCTAGCCAATACTAACCGCGCCCAATCAGCCCCCTGGTTCTTCGTCGGCACTGTGTCGAGTACAGCAGGAAGGACCCTTGGTTACAAGGAAGTCTTACTCTGATATCGTTTTATGGCAGAGCCATTGATCTAGATCAGATGACAGGCCGACACCCGCCGATCGTGACGAATGGTCTGCGATACAAAATTGTTCGCCCGGCACCTAATTGCGGTGGACGATGCCAGCCTCCCCAATGGCCATCGGCAAAAGCGAGAGTGCGAGCAAGATACCGGCCAGTGCGAGCGGATATGAAAAGCTGCCGGTGAGGTCGTAGGCGCTGGCTGCCAGGATCGGCCCGACGATCTGGCCGATCGCAAATCCTGCCGTCATGATGGCGACGAGGCGTTGTGTTCCGCCGTCGCCGGACATGCGGTGTGCCTCCTTTATTCCGGCCATCGTCACCACCATGAATGTGCCGCCGACGCAGAGCGCACTGGCAATGATCGCGATCATGTTGGGAGAGATTACCGGCAGCAGCAATCCGAACGCCATCAACAGCTGGCTTACAATCCAGATTGAACGGTTGGAGTAGGTGGCGTGCAGGCGGGCCGACACCAAGGTGGAGAGCGTCGCCGCAATACCGAAAACCGGCCAGCCCCAGCCATAGACCAACGGCGACGACACCGTTTGCTGGGCGATGAGCGGCAAATACGTGGCCGGGATGATATAGCCGGCACCCATGACTCCGTACGGAAGTATGACCGGCCACGCGCGCAAGTCGTCACCTCTTTGAACTGATACGGTGCTGCTCAGTACCGGAAACAACTCCGGCCTCAGCATCAAGAGCAGCGGAACGGCTGCAGCCAGCGTCGCCAGCCCGAAAATGGTCCAGCACACCTTGCTCGAAACACCGCCGGCCATGAATGCCAGCATCGCCAGGCCAACGAGGGCCGTACCGGCACCGACACCGGCAAAGATGACGCCCTGCAGTTCTGCACGGTTCACTTCCGCCAGCCGTCGCAGGAAGTAGGTGCTGACGACGATTAGCGCGATCGCACTGCAGAGGCCCGCCAGCCATCGCGCGGCATACCAGACCAAAACGTTGTCGGTGACGCCCATGGCAAGCGTCGACAATCCGACCAGGACCAGCGCCAACGCCAGTTGGGACCGGGCGTGCCACCTGAAATAGACACCGACGATCGCGCCCATCGCGTAGCCGAGGAAATGCACAGATGCCAGTGCACCACCGTCGCCAACGGTCAGCTGGCCTTCCTCGAGCATGACCGGGAGCAGTGGCGTGAACACGAACCGGCCGACGCCCATCGTGAACACGAGAATCGTGCATCCAAGAAGAGCTATGGCGTGCAGAGAGGGTTTTCGAGGCATTTTCCCAAACCGGGCATGTTGCGTGGTCCGATGCAGTCTCTTTGAGCGCACGCCAAGCTCAGGTAGGCTGCTCTGCGACAGTCTCCTGGCGATGTAAAATTCTGTCGTTCTGCAGTGCTTTTAGCGCCTGCAACGCGGCGTTCTCCGGTTCGAGATCGATGAGTTTCCTGATGAGCTGTGCCATCCGTGCGAGCACGAGCTTGTTATCGCCAGCAGCGTCGATTATGGGCTCGAAGGCGCGTCTCAGATAGAGGTCGAACGGCTGCTCCGGATGAAGTACTCGTGATTTCCCATGATGATCTCGCGTCACCAGCCGACCGTCTCGGGCCATGGCCAGCAAGCGCAATCCATCAGCAAGATGGTCGATGCAGGCAATCGCTGTGAAGGGATCGTTGATGCCCGGCGAGAGTGCACGCAGAGCGACCTCGACAAGAGCATCGATCTCGAATTCAATCGAAGCTTCCGGCGTGCGCTTGTCGGCGACAAGCATCAGCGAGGCCAACCGCCCACCGGTTGCCGCAGAGGGCGCGTTGCTCGCATCTGGACCGGACGCAACAGTCAATATCGCCTCGCCCTCCAAGACGAATTTACCAGGCCAGGCCTCAACCCGGACTATTAGGTCTTCCGGTTCGCAAATCTGACACAGACCCATTGCGTCGAGCCTTGCCAAATATCCACTCTTCGGTTGCTTCACGGTCAACACCCTGTCCGTGCGTAGGAAATATCGGGCTATGGATTGTTCATCGACTTCGGTAAGCGAGTGGGCCTCGGATTTGGTGCGCGCAACATATTCCCGCACCGATGTCTTGAGATCACGGCCGAGTTCGCCGATCAGTGCATCCGCCTGAATGCGCTTTGCGACATGATCGAAGAACTGGATCATGCCGCCAAGCGAAGCGATTGCCAGTCCCGCCGACAGCGTCACGCCCAGCCCCGGCACGACGCCTGCTTGCTCATCATCACCGACCCGCATGAGGATGATCAACGAAAACAGGAAAGTCGCTATGAATACACCCAGAACAATTTGCGTCGGTCGATCATCCATGAAGCGCATCAGAATGCGGGGGCCGAGCTGCTGTGAAACCGAGGTGAGCGAGACCAGAGTCATCGAGAAGACCAGACTTGCGATCGTGATCATCGAGCCTGCGACGGTCGACAGGGCAAGACGCGCGCTTTCGATGGACATGTGAAGCGGAATGAATGATCGGCGCTGAATGGCGACATCCATCTCGACCACTATCAATGCGCCGACGATTGCTGCCAACGCCAAGATCGTGGGGATGAACCAGAAGTTCGCACGGACAGCGTAGAGGAGGCCGGCAAGTCGTTCTTTCATGCGAGTGGGCCGCTTTTCTGAAGCGTTGAACCTGCGGACCGCGCAGCTTCGATGGTCGTTCTTCTGTGCTCCCTGGCGAATTCGGTGCGGGTCATTCGGCGTCGTTCGATCACGATCAGACATCCCTCGGTGAGACGGAATAGTTGTGGAAATTGTGGACCAGCCATTCCGATAGGAAGGCTAACCATGCGGATTGGTCTTCCGATAGTGCTCGAACTCGAAAAGCGCTGGCGAGTTCCGCCAGATGCTTCGGTTCCGCAGCTATCCGTTCGATCAGGCACCATCGGTTCCATTCCAAAACGACCGACCAGGCAGGGCGCTCGAGGGCGGCATTTGGCAATCGATAATGAAACGTCGGACGCGGATTGATCTTCTCTTGCGGCAAGGCAGCATTCAAGCGGTCGCGATCGAGAAAGGCGAATAGCGGCAGCATGTCCAGTTCGCGGTCACGAGTCGAATTGTAGGTGAGGTAGTCGTCGATAAGGCTGCTGAGATCGGGCTGATAGTCCGGTTGCAGAAGTAGTTGCGCGTAGGCCGGTGGATAGGGCGCGGCGAATCCGGTAAGGTAGCGTGTCGTATCGATCTGCATAACCGATCGAAGCCAGGGCGACAGCATTGTTTCCGCGCGGAGTACAGCGGTGATCCATTCCGGTTCGGATGATGCAATTTCGGGATTGAGGTGCAGCCCGAACGCATAGAACAGGCTTTGGCCGGTGCCCTGCGCGCCGGACATCTTGAGCCGGTCGATCAGAGTATCGAGTAGCGTTAGCTGGTCAATTCGAACCGGCGGTGTCACGATCTCACAGGGCATGACGATCGCGCCGACGTCACCAAGCGTCCCGCTCACAATCTCGCTTAACCGGACCACCCAATCGGGGGCTTCGGATCTGTTCTTGGCGAGCAGACCTTCGGGATGTGCGTAACGCGAATCCAACTCGACGATGAACTCGCCCAATTCCTCGCTTTGGACCTCGTAGCGGTGTCGATCGATGGTGGCGCACGAGCCATCGAGCAGTTCCGCTACAATCCTAGCGCTGTCCACCGCCGTCAGTCCGGCGAATTCGATCTCAACGCCAACCCGCCTCGGTTCGCCGTCCATGTTGACGTCTCGAGGTGGTGGGATGACATCATGAAGACAATCAAACATAGTTGGGCTCTTTGGTCAGCCTTTGCATGTACAGCGCGCGGAAAGACAATAAGCACATTGACGGGAAGATGTGCACATATCCTTCTGAGACAGCTGATATAAGCGCGCCAAGCGCCGAGGGGCGATCGTTAAATCTACGACACAAGGACAATGCCGTGCCTGAGAAGGAACAAATTCCAACCGCTGAACGCATCGAGGAATCGGTTGCTGCAGTGGAAGAGGCAGCCGAAGTAGTCGGCGAAGCTGCAACAAAGGTCGAGTCCAATGTGCTGGAAGGCATCAGGCCCGATATTGCTGAACTTCGGATGTATTTCAGTGAGCTCAGTGAAGCGGCCGACATTCGCCAGAAGCGTATCACCTGGGCATTGTGGGCACTGGCAATCGCCAATCTGGCCGTCCTGCTAATTGTGCTCGTACGTGCAGTTTAGTACTTACTGTCCAATTGTCATAATTGGCCATTGACCCAACAGCGCCCATTCAAGCCCGTTGCTGCTGGCCGGTCGGCGGCCAGACGACCAGAGCGATGAGCGGATAGACGAGGAACGAGATCCAGAGATAGAGATTGAAGGCGTTGATGAAACCGATGTTCGTTGCCTGGCTTGCAACCTCGCCCGCGATGCCGGCGAGACCGGTCGAGCTGTCGATGCTCCAGCGCCCCGTCACCCCGTCAAAGCCAAAGCGCGCGTGATAGGGGTTCACCCATTGGATGAGTTCGCTGTAGCTTACCTTCTGCGTATGGAATACGACGACGATGCTGGCCGAAATATAATAGCTTGAGGCCACGCTGCGCACGAAATGGAAGAAGGCGGCGCCCTCCGGTGATCGGCTCGGTTCGAGGTTTGAAAATATCACAAGCGACATCGGCACCCATAGCCAGCCGACGCCGAAGCCCTGGACAGCCATTACCCAGACGACATCGAACATCGTCACGTTCTGGTCGAAGTTCGCCATCTGCAGGCCGGCAAAGGTGTGCATTCCGAAGCCGATCAGGAACAGCAGCCTCGGGTTCCAGCTGTTTGCAAATGCAATCATGATCAACATCGAGAGTATGGTGCCGGCGCCGCGGGCTGCAATGAGTGTGCCGATGGTGAATTCGGGAAAATCACGCAGTTGCTGCAGCATGGCCGGGACAAGCACCATCGGCGTCACGAACAGCATGCCGAAGATGGTGGCAATGCCGATGCCGAGGGCAAAGTTACGGTCGAGCAGCAGGCGCGGATCGATGAATGGCCGCTCAGACGTCAGGCTGTGTGTCAGAAAGATCCAACCACAAAGCGCCGCCAGCGAAGCTTCGACGATGATCTCGGTCGATGTGAACCATTCCGCACGTTCGCCGCGATCGAGCATGAGTTGAATGCAGGCAACGGCAATCGACAGGCTCAGGAAACCGATCCAGTCGAGCCGCTTTCGCTCTGCGCGCGGCGGGTCCGGTTTGACGGCGGCGAGCACGCCGATGAACGCGATCAGCGCGAGCGGCAGCAAAATGAAGAACACCCAACGCCACGAGAATTCCTCGCTCACGTAGCCGCCGAGGACCGGCGCGATCGTCGGGGGAACGCTGACGCCCATCGAATAGATCGCGAGCGCCCGGCTGCGCTTGCTGCCGGTAAAGTTGTCGATCACGACCGATTGGGCGATCGGCGTCAAAGGCGACCCGAAGCCTGATTGGACGACCCGCCAGAACACAAGCTCGCTGAGTGACGTCGAGAGGCCGCACATCAAGGTGGCGACGGCGAAACCGGTGACGCCCCAGGTCATCGCCCGCCGCCGCCCGAAGCGGTTCGAGATCCAGCCGGCAAGTGGAATAGTAACGGCGGTTGCGATCAGATTGGAGGTGACTACCCAGGCAACCTGATCGGGGCTGGCTGACAGGGCACCCTGGATTTGCGGCAGCGACACGTTCGCGATGGTAATCGTGGTCGCATAAAGGGTCGTGACCATCGTGCAGGTGATGAGTAGCCACACAGCGAACCAACCTTGGATCCCTTAGACCGCGAAAATTGCAATGCAATCGAGGGGCTGCCACCGAGCCCGCGAGCATGGTCGATGGTGACCCAAAAGCGCCGATTACGCCATTCTGTCGATGCCTTATTGGTCGGTACACGGCAGAGAAATTACCAGTTGAATATTGTCGAATGACCGAAGCACTTAGCTGGCATGTTATTGAGAGCGCTTTGGCATGCGGGCTCACGGATTGGGAAATCGTTTTGGCAGACAACTTCGACATTGCGGTGATTGGCGGCGGCATCGCAGGGCTGACGGCGGCCCACCATGCACTCCTGCAAGGCTGTTCGGTGGCTCACGTGCTCGGTCTCGAGCCGATGGGTGGCCTGGTGTGCAACGTCGGTGAATTGCACGGGGTTCCTTCTGGCGAGCAGCCCGTGTCAGGGATCAATCTCGCACTCGGCATTTATGCATCGAACGCGTCTATTGGTGTCCATGAAATGCTCTCTGATGCATCGTCGCTGGTTCAGCAGGAGGGGCGCTTCGCGATCGAGACCAGCGACGGCAGCATCATGGCACGGATTGTCATCGCTGCGATGGGTGCGAGATTGCGCATGCTCGATGTGCCCGGCGCCGCTGAATTTGTCGGGCGCGGCGTTTCGCAATGTGCCTGGTGTGATGGCTTTCTCTACACGGGCAAGGAGGTCGTGGTCGTCGGTGGTGGCGACTCGGCGCTCGAGGAAGCATTGCATCTGGCCCAGCATGCGGCGAAAGTTACGATCGTGACGCGCGGTGATCGCCTTCGCGCGCGGCCGAACTACATCGCTCGGGTCAAGGCGACGGAGAATATCGAGATTCGCTTGGCGTGTGATGTCACCGAAGTCGTTGGCGGCGACGGCGTCGAGGCGGTACGGTTGGCGAACCGGCAGACAGGTGAGGCGGAAGAAATAGCCTGTGCCGGCGTGTTCGTGTTCATCGGGCTCGAGCCAATTTCCGACCTGCTCGGCGATCTCGTGCAACGCGACGGCAGGGGTTATGTCGAGACCAACGCGTCGATGGAAACCCTAACGCCCGGATTGTTTGCCGTTGGCGCCGTTCGGGCGGGTTACGGCGGGCGCCTCGTTCAGGCCATGGGCGAAGCGGCCACTGCGGCAATCGCTGCGGCTGCCCGTTGCAAGTCCTGACAAATCACGCCGTCATGAGCGCTCGCGTGACCGTTCGCGTACCGCCGCCCCAGAGCGGCAGGACTGTCATCTTGACGCCCGCGCCACCAGTGACGATGACGTGAATGTCCTTGGGCGACCCTGCAATTTGCCCCGAGCCCGATGGATCGGCGCTGTCGAACAGGTAGCATTGGATGCGGGCGATGTCCCAGCCGCGGTGGCTGATCAGTTCGGCAAGTTCCGGCGGCAGCAGTAGGACCTGTTCGCCATGGTCTGATTTTCTGGCACCGCCTCCGGCGATGAGTGTTGCGCGCATCATGACACCCGCCGGAGATAGGATATCCTCTGGTTGGTCCCAGTTGCCGGTATCGTGCGAGGGCAGCACCTCGGCCGTGCCAGAAATCCCGAGCACGGTCACCGCGCTTTGCTCGCCGGACATGCCACGACGCACATGCAGGGGCGGGAAAACCGCACTCAGCGCCTCGGCAAAACAGAGGCCGTATTTGGCGGGCTGGCCCATCGTCGCCATGTCGGCACCGTCGACGCGCATGCCGGCGATATTTCGCAGGACAAGGCTCAAGGCCCGGCCCAACGTCGCGTTGGCAGCGTTTCCAGACGCCAGGCAATTGCCCTCGGCGTTCATGCCGAGACTGCCGGCAACCGGGCCATGCACGACGGCTGCGACCGCCGGTGTTCCGGTCGTCGTGGCGATGCCCAGGAGGTTGAAAGCGTCATCCAGGCAGGCAACGGCAGCCGTCAGGACGACGGGCAACGCTCCTGGCGTGCAGCCCGCAAGGACACAGTTATAGGCAACGGCTGCGTTGGTCAGTTCGCCGAACAGCGGCGGGATCAGTCCGTGCGACGTCTCGGGCCGCCAATTGCCGCCGAGCATCGCAATAATGCGCTGGTTGGTCGGCATGACCAGTGGCAATCCGTCGGACAGGCCGGCGTCGACCAGTGATGCCTGGGCCATATCCCATGGCGTTTCCGGATCGAACACCGGCCAGTCAGGCCAACCATCGATCGTCATCGGATCAGGGTGTACGGATCGCGACGCTCGGCGCTGCCGTGTCGCCGAACGAGGGGATGAATGCCGAGTGCTTTCCGGCGCCGCCGGCAACAACGATACGAATATCCGACGGAGAGGCTGCCATATAATAGTGGTCGTTCACCGGATGCCGGTCCTGGCTGGCCCAGCTCTTAAGATTTTCCTCCGAGATGCGCGACACATGCACCTTGGACTTGTCGTGCAGAAATTCCTGCACGGCCTCGACCGTGAATCCGTCCCGCGCGACGGTCTGGGCATGCTCCGGCCCGAATACGACGAAGGATGGCCCTTTGAGGTACGTGTTGTTGGCACCGCCCTCGGACATGACACTGGCGATCGTCTTGAGGACGCCCATGCCCGACGTCGAGCCATGATCGTTGACGTTGTGGGGCGGCTCCGCGGCCATCGTCGTCACGCAGCTCTCGGACGCCTCGAAGCCGTGGCGGGTGTGATAGGGCTCCCAGGGGCTTTCCTCTTCGTTTTCGCCGAAACAGAAGGCGTATTTACCGGGCGACCCCTGGGTCGAGCGGTCCATGATCGCCGGACGGGCGCCGGCCACGTTGTTCATGATGAGTTGCAGCGCGCGTCCGATCGCGGCATTCGCCCGCCAGCCCTGGCCGAAGCAGTTGGTGCCGCAATTGAGCGCGATGGCGTTACGGATCGGGCCGTTCAGCATGACCATGTTGGTGCACGGATGCGTGGTCGCGAGCGTGCCGTGTAGGTTGTATTCCTTGGTCAGGCAGGCGCGTAGTGCTGCCACCACAGCCGGGAAATACTCCGGCCGGCAGCCGGCCATGACGGCGTTAGCGGCCAGGCTTTTCATCGTCGGGTGGATCCGGCGCGGCGGTACCGGGCCGACCGGCTCGTTGTCGCCTTGCACGGTTTCGACAAGCCTGGCGACGGCCGCCTCGGTCGGCACATAGAGCGGCATGCCGTCGCTCCAGCCGAAACCTTCCGCCATGTCGTTGAATTCTTCAACAGACATATCCTCGACATCGATCAGCTCGATGTCGGGTGCCTCGGTCATTTGCACTGCCATGGGAAATGCCGCTTTCGGGGTGCCAATTTCATTGCGAGGGGGAATTCTTGGCGAGCCAGCCGGCGCGGCCCCGAAAGCGCGCGCCGGATCAGACCAGCCGCTCAGGCGGCCATGATCTTTGACAATTCGCTGTACGCTGTTTCGATCCGCTCCTGGAGCTCATCCGCGTTCAAGCCGCCAATCGGGTGTTTCAGAACGATCAGCCGCGCCTCCACCTTGCGCGCCTTCGCCTGTGCCAGAACCAACGGTGCGAACGTCTGCGTTGCGATCACCAGTGCGGTGACGCCACGCTTTTCCAACTCGATGCTGTCATGGAAACTCCACGACGAACAGGAGCCTCAATCGCCAAGTGCGAGCAGCGCCGCCCGGTATTTTTGGACAACCTCATCCATCGTCGCTGCCGGCGCCGGCTGGCTGGCACTTGGCTTCGAAACGAAGCCGACGTTGTCAACCGGCCTGATCTCGGCAAGCTTGGCCTTGAGGCCATCCATCAGCTCGCGTGCATTCGGCTTGGAGTTCGAGAACAGCGCAATCGGGTCCTTCATCCAATCGACCGCCGCGCCGGCCTTGGCTTCGCCGCCGGCAGCACTGACACCGTAGGTCGGGTTCACAATGCGCATTGGGTTCGTCTCTTTATTGTCGGGCTCGTTGGATACGGTTGGAATTCTGCGGATGCGGGCCGCTGTGTCAAGTGCGCTGACACCTCATTGAGCCGCGGCGAGACCGAACCCTTGATTCTGGCTCTGTTGGCTGCAGTTGGCTGGCAAAACAGGCATGATCCTGCCAGCCGGATGTGCGGCTACATCTGCGCCCAGGTCTGCCAAGGTGCAAACTCGGCATCGCCGACGTCCAGTTGTTCCGACTTGGTGCGCCGTCCTGATGCGACGTCGAGGATCGTGTCGAAGATCCGCGCGCCTGCCTCCTCAACCGTCTCAGCCCCATCGACGATGGTTCCACAGTTGATATCCATGTCGCCGTCCATGTGCTCGAACATCGCGGTGTTGGAGGCAAGTTTGATGGACGGGGCCGGCTTGTTGCCGTAGCAGGAGCCTCGCCCGGTCGTGAAGCATACGACATTGCATCCCGACGCAACTTCGCCCGTGATCGAAACGGGATCGTAACCGGGGCTGTCGACGAAGACGAAGCCCTTCTCGGTGATCTGCTCACCGTAACCGTAGACGCCGGTAAGGTTGGTCGAACCGCCCTTGGCGACTGCACCCAGGGACTTTTCGAGGATGGTCGTCAAGCCGCCTGCTTTGTTGCCGGGCGTCGGATTGTTGTTCATCGAGGAACCGTGCTTGTCTGCGTAATCCTCCCACCACTTGATGAATGAGATCAGCTTCTCGCCAACCTCGCGTGATGCGGCGCGGCGGGTCAGCAAGTGTTCGGCACCGTAGATTTCAGGTGTTTCGGCAAGTGCCGCCGTTCCGCCGTGGCGGATCAGCATGTCGACCGCAACACCGAGTGCCGGGTTGGCCGTAATGCCCGAATAGCCATCAGAGCCGCCGCATTGCAGCGCCACGGTCAGTTCGGAGGCCGGCACGCTCTCGCGCTTTGCCTCGTTGGCATAGGCGAGCATTTCATCGAGCCACTCAAGGCCGAGCGCGACCGCCTTCTCGGTGCCGCCTTCGCGTTGCAGCGTCGTGTAGCGAAACTGCTCGGCTGGCGGATTGCCGTAGACCTCGAGCATCAGCGGGATCTGGTTGGCCTCGCAGCCGAGCCCCAGCATCATAACGGTCGCGAAGTTCGGGTGCCGCGCATAGCCCCAGATCGTTCGTTGCAATTTGGCGAATGCTTCATCATCGGTTCCGATGCAGCAGCCCGCGCCGTGAACGATCGGGACGATGCCGTCGACATTTGGATATTTGTCCAACAGCCCGCTCTTTTCGGCACGCCTCGCAATTAGCCTTGCTGCCGTCGCCGAACAGTTGACCGACGTGACAATCCCAACGTAATTGCGGGTGCCGACCTTGCCGTCCGGACGACGATAACCCTGGAAGGTGGCCTGCTCGCCTGGTGGGACATAATTCGTCTCGCGGGCATCGCCGCCGTGGGCATAGTCGCGGTCGAACTCGGCCATGCCGAGATTGTGGACATGGACGTGGGCGCCTGGAGAAATGTCGACAGTGGCATTGCCGATAATTTGCCCGTACTTGCGGATCGGCTCACCCTTGGTGATCGGGCGTACGGCAAGCTTGTGCCCGTGAGGGACGGGTTCGGTTGCGACAAGATCGAGCGGTGACGTCGTGGTGCCGGGGGCGAGTTCTGCCAATGCAACGGCGACATTGTCGGATTCATGCAGGCGTAATGCAGTTGCAGTCATGACGAAGCCTCTTTGAGTACGAATTCAGACGATTGCAACGAATGCCCTACGACCGGCCCTGGTCACCTGGTGCCCCTCGCCGATTGGGGCTCAGTTGGCCCAGCCGCCATCAACGACATGGATCTGACCCGTTGTGAAGGCTGATTCATCGCTGGCGAGATAGGCAGCAAGGGCCGCGATCTCGTCGGTCTTGCCGATGCGGCCCATCGGCTGGCGGGCGATGAAGTCCTTCATGGCCTGATCGTAGTCACCGGTTGCCCGCAACCGGTCGTGCAGCGAGGGTGAGTCGACGGTGCCCGGACAAATGGCGTTGCAGCGCACGCCATCGGCAACGAAGTCCGTCGCCACGGATTTCGTGAGGCCGACGACGGCGGCCTTGCTGGCGCTGTAGGCGAAGCGGTTCGGCACGCCTTTGACGCTGGAGGCAACCGACGACATGTTGATGATCGAGCCCCGGCCCGCCGCTTTCATGCCGGGCAGGTAGGCTCGGATCGTGTGGTACATGGCCTTGAGGTTGAGGTTCAGGGCGAAGTCCATATCCTTCTCCTCGCACTCCAGTATCGTGCCGGCATGAACGACGCCCGCGCAGTTGAACAGGACGTCAATGTTGCCTGTCTTTGCTGCAAATGCCGCGATCGCTTTACCGTCCGTCGCATCGAGAACGGCCGTTTCGACGCCTTTCAGCTCGGAGAGCGCATCCGCGTTGATGTCGGTCGCAAAGACGCGTGCGCCCTCGGCTGCAAAGCGTTCCGCCGATGCCCGTCCGATCCCCTGGCCGGCGGCCGTGATAACACAGGTCTTGCCTTCAAGGCGCCTCATGGTCGTTCCTTCCGTTTGCGATCAATTCGCCGGCTACTTTTCCTCGTGCGGCGCGAGCCGGTCCCAGTCGAAAACGACACCGGTTCCCGGATCATCCGGCGCGACGGCCAGATGGTCCTTCACGACGAGCGGACGCTTCGTATATTCATCGATCGGGAAGCTGTGCACTTCGAGCCAGCCGGCGTTCGACTGGCTGGCCATCAGGCTGACGTGCAGTTCCTGCATGCCGTGGCTGCAGACCGGCAGGCCATGTTTACGCGACAGCTCGGCAACTCTGAGCCAGCCGGTGACGCCGCCGCAGTTCGATGCATCCGGTTGAATGAACGATAACGAGGCCTGATCGAACGCGTATTCGAACTCATGGATCGTGTGCAGGTTCTCGCCCATTGCCAGCGGCACGCCGGTTGCGGCAGCGATTTTCGCATAGCCCTGGTAGTCGTCCGGGATCGTCGGCTCCTCGAACCAGGTAATGTCGGAGGCCTTGAATGCGTTAGCTGCTGCGATCGACTGTTCGACGCTCAGTCCATAGTTGGCATCGACCATGAATGTCGTTTCGGAACCGATTAGATCGCGCACGGCGCGGACCCGCTCGACGTCCTCGGCAAGCTTATCGAGGCCGACCTTGATCTTGACCGCATTGAAGCCGCGGTCGAGATATCCTTGAACGTTGGCGAGCAGCTTTTCGAGCGGGAAGTTGAGGTCGATGCCGCCGCAATAGGCTTTGGTCGACTTGCCGGCGCCGCCGGCCATTACCGACAGCGGCTGTCCGGTTGCCTGGCCGCGAAGATCCCAGAGCGCGATGTCGAGCGCCGATATGGCAAACGATGCAATCCCGCCGCGGCCGACATAGTGGATGTTCCACTGCATACCGTCGTAAAGCGCATCGATGTCGCTCGTTTCCCGACCAAGCAGATAGGGCGCCAGATCTCGCTCGATCATGGCGCGGATCGCGTGGCCGCCCTTGCCCCCTGTGTAGGTGTAACCCGTGCCTTCTCGGCCATCCGCGCTCCGCACGGTTGCGGTGACCAGTTCGAAATGCGTGTGGTCACCGTGCATGGCATCCGACAGCACTTCCTTCAACGGCACCTTGAAGAGGCGGGCTTCAATGTTTTCGATTTTTGTCATGGTCAACGGCTTGTGGTTGCGGGCTGCCTGGTGCAGATCAAGCGCAGTACGGGCTGTCGGAGGGCCAGCGGTGCTGTGGGGTGTCGCTGGGCGACTACTCCCGGATGCGGGATCCGGCGACGGCTTGGTCCGCCGGCTTCATCCCAGTAGCGTCTAAGATTGGTGATTGCAAATAATAAATTTCTTATTTTTTGAATTTGAAGTGCGTGCTATGGTTGTCGTGGGATCCAACTGCCGAGCGAACTCATATCGTTGCGACAAGACGCCAAGATTGAACGTGCCACGCTGACAGAGCAGATTGTTGATCGCCTCAAGAAGCGTATCCTCGACGGTCGCTTGGTGTCGGGAGAGCGCATCTGGGCGGCCGACCTGGCGGAAGAATTCGGCACCAGCATCATTCCCGTGAAGGAGGCTCTGCTCATTCTGCAGGCAGAGAACTTTGTCTCAAACGTGCCTCGTCGCGGGTCCATTGTTCGTCAGTTTACGCGAACGGAAATGGAAGAACTTTATGACCTGAGGGAAATGATCGAAATCGAAGCATTGCGCCGCGCCAAGGCTGCGCGGGCAATAAACCAGGGTCTTATCAATAAGCTGTCGGTTTGCAATGAGCAGATCGGCAAGCTTCGCAAGAACGGCGCCTTTTCCGATCAGGCGACGGCCTTTGAACTCGATAGGCAGTTTCACGATATCCTTGTCGGTGCATCGGGCCACGGTGCGCTCGCTGCATGGTACACGAGCTTAAATGAACAGGTGCAAATCATTCGCTATGCCAGCTGGAACATTGGGCCCAGGGGAGATCAGACCTATAACGAACACGCCGCCATTATCGATGCACTCGAGGCCGGCAGCCAGAAGGCGGCACGAGAGGCCGTTTCGGCCCACCTGAACTCGATACGGTCCGATTTTCGAAAGGCGCTGAGCGCTTCGAGCATTGCTGAAGACGAACTCGTCGGAGGCATCCGACCAAACCCGCACGGACGGCGCAAGTTGAAGCAAGCGGCGACGTAATCTGCCCTGTCTCGGACCGCGCGGACATCGTCGGCAATGCCGCGAAAGACTGTCGGCGCCCCCAATGGCAGCACTTTTGTCGGAAACAAATGCATAGGCGGTGGATCGAGGCGCCCGGCGTCGCACTTTGCCCACCGACAAACGATTGACATTGCGGTCAGACCCAACTAACTGATGCGCCTTCGTGGCGTGACCTCACAGTGGTCGCGGCCCGGCCCAGGTGGCGGAATTGGTAGACGCACTAGCTTCAGGTGCTAGCGGGGGTATCCCCGTGGAGGTTCGAGTCCTCTCCTGGGCACCACTTTGCCTTCTCTTGACCGGCCAAAGTGATTGAATATCAAGGGCTTGCCCCGTATCTTCCTGATCACAGATGAACACTCGTTCCCAGGAAATTGCTTTTGTTTCTGGGTACCAAACCGGGTGCGGCTCAGGAACCAGGCCGAATTGACCAAAACCCTACCCAAAAAGCGACTATCTGAGCCTCCGTTTCGCAGGTAGCGAAAGGTGGGGTGAAGAAGGGCAACCGTCGTTTCCCACGGTTCAATGGAGATAACTTTGAGACACTACAAACTTGCGGCAATACCCGGTGACGGCATCGGAACCGAGGTGGTGTCAGCCGGCGTCGAAGTCCTGCATGCGATCGCGGATCGTGACGGCAACTTCGCGTTCAGTGTCGATGAATTCGACTGGGGCGGCGAGTACTACAAGAAACACGGACGCATGATGCCCGAGGACGGCCGTGATCAAATCAAGGACCACGATGCGATCTTGTTCGGTTCAGCCGGTCATCCGGACATTCCCGACCACATTACGCTGTGGGGCCTGCGCCTCAACATCTGCCAGCCTTTCGATCAATACGCGAACGTCAGACCAACGCGCGTATTGCCCGGCATCACGTCGCCACTGCGCAACGTTCAAGACAAGGAACTCGATTGGGTAATCGTCCGCGAAAACTCGGAAGGTGAGTATGCCGGTGTCGGTGGCCGGGTCCATCAGGGCTCAGCCCTGGAGGCTGCGACGGACGTTGCGATGTTCACGCGCCCGGGCGTCGAGCGCATCATGCGCTTTGCATTCGCCCTGGCGCGATCGCGGCCAAGGAAACGTCTGACCGTGGTGACCAAATCGAATGCCCAACGGCACGCCATGGTCATGTGGGACGAAATTGCAGCCGAGATTGCGCACGAGTTCCCGGACGTGACCTCGGACCGCATGCTGGTCGATGCCATGACCATGCGGATGGTTGCAAAGCCCGAGTCCATCGACACGGTCGTTGCCACCAACCTGCATGCAGATATCCTGTCCGACCTGGCGGCCGCGCTGTCTGGTTCATTGGGGATTGCACCAACGGCAAACCTCAACCCTGAACGGAATTTTCCGTCGATGTTCGAGCCGATCCACGGGTCTGCATTCGATATCATGGGCCAGGGCATTGCCAATCCGATCGGAACGTTCTGGTCGAGCGTCATGCTGCTCGAGCACATTGGCGAGCAATCGGCGGCAACGCGATTGATGAAGGCTGTCGAACAGGTCACGGCAGACCCGCGTTTCCATACGCCGGACCTCGGCGGAAGTGCGACCACGCGAGAGGTCACGGATGCGGTCATCAATGCCATCCGGGGCGCCAACGTCTGAGCCGCTGAATCCGGCCCGTCAACGACGCACGAAACCCGTCCTGCGGCAGCGTCTGCAAGGCAGGGATGCGTCACTCAAAGACATGCGCCAGCACGAGATCCTTGAAGCCGGTCGCCTCGACCTGTTCGTCCGGCATCAAGTCTGCGCGTGACGAGATCACGAGAGGGCCATGGCTGGCATCGTCGGTGATCCGGCCGTGCGAGCCTTTGACCAGCGTCGTGTCCTTCAGGGATATGACATCGAGCAGCGATCGCATGCCCGCCTTGCGCTTTGCGAGACGCCAGCCGACCGCCAGCATCGGCCAGCGGATTGCCGGGTCGACGAATAGTTCGACCGGGTCGTAGCCGGGCTTGCGGTGAATGTCGACGGTGCGTGCATAGTCGGGCGCTTTGGCATCGTCGAGCCAGTAGTAGTAGCTGAACCAGCGGTCCGGCCGCGAGATTGCTACGAGTTCGCCGGAACGCGGGTGGTCGAGCCCGAAGGCGCTCTTGCCGGCGTCATCAAGCACGGTTTCGATGCCATCGACACCCTCCAACAGGGCCTTGACCTCGTCGACCAGCACCGTGCCCGGGCGCACGTAGACATGGGCGATCTGATGGTCTGAAACGGCGAACGCATCCGAGGCGCCGGCATCGAGTTGCTCGCGGCCGTGTTCCTCGACGCGAACGCGGACCAGGCCCGCCTCACGCAGCGCGCGATTGATGTGGACGGCATCGCTGACCGGCGTGATACCGTATTCCGAGACGATGATGACCTCGCGGCCCTCGCGTTCGGCGGCATCGATCAATTCGCCGCAGACGGCATCGATTTCTTCGAGGTCCTTGATCAGGCGCGGATGGGAGAGGTCGGGCCCAAGGCGCTGCAGATTGTAGTCGAGATGGGGCAGGTACGTGAGCGCCAGCGTCGGGTTGCGCGTGTCGATGACGTGCTGGGTCGCCCGCGCGATCCACTGGCTCGACGTGATGTCGGCTGCCGGTCCCCAGAACTTGAACAGCGGGAACTGGCCGAAGCGCTGGTCAAGCTCATCGTGCAGTTCGCCTGGATAGGCGTAGTGATCAGGGATCTTGCGCCCGTCGGCGGGATACATTGGCCGTGGTGTCGCGCTCCATTCGGCCGAGGCGTACATGTTATACCACCAGAACATCTTGGCGGTCGTGAAATCGGCGTTGCGCGCGCGGCCCGCTTCCCAGATCTTCTCCCCTCCGATCAGATGGTTCGACTGGCGCCAGAACCATATCTCGGAGAGATCGCGGAAGTACCAGCCGTTCGCCACCGCACCATGCACCGCCGGCAACGCGCCCGTGACCAGCGTCGACTGGGCGGTGCAGGTCACTGCCGGTGTCACCGTTCTAAGCGGCCGTTGCGCACCGCGCTCGGCAAGCCGGCGGATGTTCGGCGTGTGCTGGCCAACGAGCGCCGGCGACAGTCCGACGGCAAGGATGACGAGGGTTTTCTTCATGCTGGGATCAACGGATGGAGGACGACAAAATCGGCTACCTGAACACCTTTGCGCTGCTTACCAGGAAGCTTGCAAACATTCCAGCGAAGTGCGATCGTTCGCGCGATTTAGGGAGCAAGAGCCTGACATGTCCGATGCCGTCCGGGAGGTGCTGAAGCACTGGCTTGACCGTCAGCTCGATGCAGCACAACGCGAATGGCTTGAGGACCAACTCCAGAAGATTGAAGGCGAGCCGAGCCCGCGAAACGTCCAGATCGCATTCGGCCTGGTGCCGCGCCGCCTCGCCAAGGACGACTTAGATCTCACACCAGATGATTATTCGGCTGCCGATGCGGCGCGAACCGGCTGGAACCCGGCAGGCTGGAGCATCGATATCGCAGCCCGCGTGCTCGTTCTGCTCACGGCCGCAGGAACGTCAAACGCATTCGCCGATCTCTTCATCACGATGGCGCGTTACAGCGATGTTGCAGAAGCGATCGCGCTCTATCGCGGCCTGCCGCTTTATCCGGAACCTGAAAAGCTCGAGGCTCAGGCTGGCGAAGGTCTGCGTTCCAACATGCGCTCGGTGTTCGAGGCGATCGCCCACGACAATCCTTATCCACGCGAGCAGTTTGACGAAAACCGCTGGAACCACATGGTTCTCAAGGCACTGTTCGTCGATAGCCGGCTCGATCCGATCCAGGGGCTCGATGAGCGCGCCAATCCGGAACTCGCTCGCATCCTGCGCGACTATGCGCATGAACGCTGGGCGGCCTCACGGCCGGTCACACCTGAGCTATGGCGATGCATCGGCCCCTATGCCGACGGCGACGTCCTCGCCGATCTGCAGCGCCTGATCGACAATGGCGATACCAACGAGCGCAAGGCAGCCGCCCTTGCCTTGAGTGCAAGTCCTGCTCCTCAGGCAGCGGAAATGTTGTCACATCTGGCAGGCGAACGTGACGAGATTGCCGCCGGCCGCTTGACCTGGTCGTCACTCGCCGCCCAATTCTAGGATGTGTGCGCCCAAGCACGTACGAGGAATTCTGAAGAGATGATGTTCATCGACCCCCACACGCACATGATTTCGCGGACGACCGATGACTACGAGGCGATGGCGGCCTCCGGCGTCGTCGCAGTCATCGAGCCGGCATTCTGGGTCGGCCAGCCGCGTACCCATGTCGGCACCTACATCGACTATCTCTCGGCGATTATCGGCTTCGAACGATTTCGTGCGGGCCAGTTCGGCATCCGCCACTACTGCACGATTGGTCTCAACTCAAAGGAAGCCAATAACGACGAACTGGCGGAAGCGGTGATGGAGATCCTGCCGCAGTTCGCGCTCAAGGAAGGTGTCGTCGCGATCGGCGAGATCGGCTACGACGAGCAGACCGATCTCGAGGACAAGTACTTCCGCCTACAGCTCGAACTTGCCAAGGAACTCGACCTGCCGATCATGATCCACACGCCGCACCGCGATAAGAAGCGCGGCACGACGCGCTCGATGGACGTGTGCGAAGAGCACGGAATTGATCCATCAAAAGTCGTGGTTGACCACAACAACGAGGAAACCGTGCGCGAGGTGCTCGATCGCGGCTACTGGGCGGCGTTTTCGATCTATCCCTCGACCAAGATGGGCAATGCGCGCATGGTCGAGATCCTGCGCGAGTATGGGGCCGAGCGGGTCATCGTCGATTCGGCCTGCGACTGGGGCATCTCGGAGCCGCTCGGTGTTGCAAAGACCGCCAAGCTGGCGCTCGAAAGAGGCATTCCGGAAGACCAGGTTCGTCTTGCGACCTACCAGAACGCGCTCGATGCTTATGGTCAAAGCGGGCAGATGCACGAAGACGACTGGCTCAATCCGCCGCCGATCGATCAACGCAACCTCTATGAAGGCAATTCGATTTTGCGTGGGGGGCGCGACCCGCGCATTGAGGAGAGCAGAAAGCTGCGCTCGCCCGATCATCTGATCATCGAATGAGTGATAAGGAATCTTGGACAAGTGCGGCAGCTTGTCCTTACAATGAGTGCCGCTCGCGCAATGCGCCGGCTGCATTTTCGATAACGGTTTGTTTGACGTATCCACAGCGTTTCAAAAGAAGCAGTCCATGGAGGAAGCAAATATGAGACTAGCGAGACTAGGTGCGGCGTTGATGTTCGGCGCCTTGACGATGATGGCCGGCACATCTCAAGCCGAAGTCAAAGTCAAGCTCGAGCCGTTTGTCAGCGGCATCAATACACCGCTGATGATGGTGCAGCCGCCGGGCGATGATCGCATCTTCGTTGCCGAGCAGTTCGGTCGCATCAAAATCATCAAGGACGGCAAGGTCCGTGCCGAACCGTTCCTCGACATCCGCTCCAAGATCGTAAAGCTGCATCATGACTTCGATGAGCGCGGTCTTTTGGGCCTCGCGTTCCACCCGGACTTCCAGAACAACGGCAAGTTTTACGTGGCCTACAGCGCCCACCTCGACTTCCAGCAGGACCTGGGTCAGATGCTCTGGTACAGCCACACGAACGTGGTTGCCGAGTATACGGTCTCGAAGGTCAACAAGAACGCTGCGGACATGAACTCGGGCCGCATCCTGACCTCGATCTCCTGGCCGCAGTTCAACCACAACGGCCACTGGATTGGCTTCGGCAAGGACGGCTTCCTCTACATCTCGACTGGTGACGGCGGCTATGCCAACGACTGGGGCATCGGCCACCATGTCACCATGGGTAATGGCCAGGATATGAACTCAATGCTGGGCAAGATCCTGCGCATCGACGTCAACAAGAGTGCCGACGGCAACAACTACGCCGTGCCGGCCGACAATCCGTTCGTTGGCCGCTCCGATGCCCTGCCTGAGATCTGGGCCTATGGCCTGCGCAATCCATGGCGCTGCTCGTTCGATATGGGCGGCGATGGCCAACTCTTCTGCGCCGACGTGCAGCAGAACTCGTATGAAGAAGTCGACATCATCTCCAAGGGCGACAATCTGGGCTGGCGGCGCATGGAAGCAACCCACTGCTTCGATTACACCAAGCCTGACGATCACCCGGCGTCGTGCGACAAGAACGGCCTGGTCGAGCCGATCCTCGAGTACCAGAACTGCACAGCCAAGCCCAACGGCTGCAAGGGCATTTCGGTGACAGGCGGCTACGTTTATCGCGGCAATGCCAAGGCCTGGGACGGCAAGTACATCTTCGGTGACTGGTCGAAGTCGTTCGCAGCGATGGACGGCCAACTGTTCATCGGTTCCAAGGGCGGCGACGGCAAGTGGTCGATGGACGTGGCGACCGTCACCAATATGGACGGCAAATTGCCGTACGTGCTGGCCTTCGGTCAGGACGCAAGCGGTGAGGTCTACGCCTTGACCTCGATCACGACCGGCCCGAACGGCAGCCTGGACACGATCTACAAGATCGTTCCGGCCAACTGATCATTCGGCCTTGTTTCGCCGCGGGATGGTCCAACATGGGCCATCCCGCGGTTGTTTTATGTTCGCATCTCGCGAACGTAACAGTTTTGAATGCCCTGATGGAGATGCCTCATGCGCGGTGCCGCCCTGACTTCGCTGATTGTCGGCAGCTTGATGGTTTTAGGCCCATCGCTTGCGCAATGTGCTGAAGAAACCAAGCAGGCCAAGGAAGCGTCACCCGAGTTCACCAAGGCATATCTCGATGATGCCAAGCACCAGAAGGCGGGCGAGACGCTTTGGCAGGAGCAATGCCGACACTGTCACGGCGCGTCAGCCTATCCCGGCAAGGCGCCGAAGCTGAAACCGTGGCGCTATAAGCCTGACTTCGTGTTCGACCGGATTACCAACGGCTTTCAGAAGATGCCGGCCTGGGTCGACGTCTACACGAAGGAAGAGCGCATGGCGCTGGTTGCCTTCATCCTGAGCGAAGACTTTTCGCCGTAGCGCCCTGCCGGGATCTCAAGACGAAATCAAGCAGCCCGCTTGGAGGCTGCTTTCTGCCGGGTATCGGCTTTGATCAGGCGCGTGCGATATTGACGCGTACGCCTGGTGCCGTGCGCTCAAGCATCACTTCGCGACGGAAGCGATAGAGACGTGCCGGGCGGCCGCCGGTCTTGACGCGCACCTCGCCGGTGGGCTCGACCAGGCCGGCGCTTTCGACAAGCCTGCGGAAGTTCTGCTTGTGCAGGTGCGGCCCGAGAATCGCCTCGACCGTCTTTTGTAGCTCGAACAGCGTGAACTCATCCGGCATCAACTCGAACACGACCGGACGATATTTGAGCTTCGCCCGGATCCGGCCGATCGATGTCGCCAGGATGCGGCGATGGCCGAACTGCAGGGCCCGGCCGAGCGCCGGTGCGGCAGGCCAGTCGCCGACACCGATGCGGTCATGGCTGCGGGCCTCTTCAAGCAGGCCTGCTTCGTAAAGCAGTTCGTAGCGCTCGAGCACTTTTTCCTCGTCCCAGGCACCACCGTGCATCCCAAAAGCAATGCGCGCGCGGTCCTTACGCGTCACGGCCGCCGGCTGCTCGCCGAGTGCCGGCTCGAGCGCGGACCAGTCATCGAGCAGCGGCTCGATCACGTCGCCGAGTATCTGCGGCTTGCCGTTGCGCCAATCCTCCCAGGGCAGGAACTCATACCAACTGCGCCACCGCGCCGAGACAACGGCCTCGTCGCGATCGCTCGGGCGGACCAGTGCCAGATAGCCGATCGAGACGACGTGCGCATCTGGTGCGTCGCCGTGACGTTGGTGGTCGGAAAATGTGTAGAGCTGCTCGACATAGCCGAGATCGAGACCGGTTTGCTTTGCGACCCACGCCCTCATTCCCGCATCGAGGGTGCGATGGTCACGCGGTGCAAACGGTCCGAACGGCAGTGACGGGCTTGGCGTCCTGACATCCTCGGGCGTCCTCGGATCGAGGCTGCCTCGGACGGTCAGCACTTCGGGCTCATCGTCACAGATTGTCGTGATTGCAGCACTGAGGCCGATCTCAACGGCTGCAGGTTCAGCTCGGATGACCGAACCGTTACGGCTCGGTCTCACCGATACTTCGGATGAATGCGCGGGTAAATCCATCGTCTTTGCCTTCCTAAGCAGACGCGACCGACATCTGCGTCAGGTTAGTGGCGAAAGTGGCGAATTTCAGAACAATTGCATTCACAACTGCGCAGAAATGCCCCCCGGCTCCCTACCTAACGCATTGTGTTAGCAGACCAATCAATAACTGCTCGGAATTGAGAATGTTCGAGCTTCAACGGTCGCGATATGCGGAGATAGAGCCTTGATTGCGGCAATCATGCGGCCATCGCGGCGCAAAATCGCGTCGGCATGCTCAACCATCAACACATTCGGCACGGCCGTCTGGGATGCTTTGCGCAGCGTTCTTGCGATCTCAGCCTCGCTTGCCGCGGGGTTCAGCGTGCAGGCGACGATGAATGCTGAAGCCGACGAGCGACTGATCCCGGCCAGGCAATGGATGACCAGCGGGCCGGCACGATTCCAGGTATCTGCAAAGTCGATGAGCTGTTCGATGTGATGCGTTTCAGGGTGTACGAGATCGCGGTGCGGCACTGTGATGTCGTTGATCGCCAGGCGTAAATGATTGTCGTCGGGCACGCCCTCGGGCGTTTCAGGAATTGACCAGGGATTGATCGCGCTGACGACAAAGCGCGCTCCGGTACTGTCGACCGTTTCGACCAGCCGTGACAACGGACAGACGTAAATCGCATCGCTCATCAATGTGCTTTCGCCATGCACCCATTCGCTTTGTCGGGCACAAGCTACCTTGTTCGCGCGCGTTCGTCATCCGGCTTGAGAAGTGAGAGCCTGGAAGCGGTTCAGGAACACTGCCTGCGCCGCATCGGTGCTGACCGCTTCGAGTGAGGCCAGCTGATCGGCAAGCCCGGTGGGAATGGCATCGGGAGAACCGAAGAAACGACGCGCTTCATCCGTCTCAAACCCTGCAAGAACGGTTGCCTCGTAGAATGCAGCGACCCTGTCTGCCTGCTTGATGGCTGCGGTTTCTGCAGCATCGAGCCGGCCCGGTAATCCGAAGCGGACATGAATGGCCTGCATCAGGCTTATCTCGAAAGCTTTGTAGTCGAGCCCGATCGCCGCCTTGAACGGGCTGATCAGGTCGCCGATCACGTATTCGGCTGCATCGTGCAGTAACGCTGCGAGCTTCTGCTTCTCTGTCCAGTGCGGATTGAGCGTGGCTGCGATCTCCTCGACCAGGACGCAATGCTGCGCCACCGACAGGGCATGGTGTCCGACCGTTTGCCCGTTCCAGCGGGCAACGCGCGCTAGGCCGTGGGCAATATCGTCGATCTCGATGTCGAACGGAGAGGGGTCGAGCAGATCGAGGCGGCGGCCGGAGAGCATGCGCTGCCAGGCGCGCGGGCGGGCAGTGCCAGGCAGCGTCATCGCTTCACCATGTCCGCCATGAACGCCTTCTGCAGCTTCGCGCACGGTTTGTGACGCGGACACGAAACGAGATGGTCGTTGACCATGCCGCTTGCCTGCATGAAGGCATAAAGCGTCGTTGGTCCGACGAAACGAAAGCCCTTCGCCTTGAGTGCTTTCGAGAGGGTCTTCGAGAGTGCTGTTTGAGCCGGAACGGTGCTCAGATCTTCGTGCCGGTTGACGATCGGACCGTCGTCGAGATGGCCCCAGAGAAAATCGCTGAGGGTTGTCGTCTCGCGCAATTCGAGATAGGCGCGGGCATTGTCGATCGTCGCCTCGATCTTCAGGCGGTTGCGCACAATGCCCGGGTCGGCCATCAATCGCGCCCGGTCCCGCGCGGTATAACGCGCGATCCGTTCGGCATCGAAATTATGAAAGGCCTTGCGGAATTGATCGCGCTTCCTGAGGATTGTCAGCCATGACAGGCCGGCCTGAAATCCTTCGAGAACCAGCTTTTCGAAGAGATCGCGGTCACAGCCTTTGGGCACGCCCCACTCTTCGTCGTGATAGCGGGCATACTCGGCGTCGTCGACACCGGCCCAAGGGCAACGTTCCAGTTTGACCGTCTTTCGCCTGATCGGCTTGTTGGTCTGGTCGCTCATGCGTTTTCTCTGGGCTTGCCGGAGGAGATGTCGAACGTAATCCAGTCCGGTGGATCGAGTTCGATCGCATCACCGCCTTCCACCGTCAAAAGTGTTGATTGGGCCCTCGCCTCAGCGGCCCGATCGAGGCGCAGCAGGGCGATCGCCCGCTGTGCGGCGGCTGAACCGACAACGCCGATCTTGGCCTCGCCGGCGCTGATCTCCTGGCCCGGGGATAGCATGGCGTCTGATTTGATCCTGATGGCGCGTTTGCGCGCCGTTCCGCGGTGCTGCATGCGGCTTGCGACTTCCTGGCCGACAAAGCAGCCCTTCTTGAAGTCGATGCTGCCAAGCTGATCATAGAGTGCTTCGTGAGCAAAGGTGTCGCCGAGTTCGTAATCGTGTCCGGCATCGGGTACGCCAAGCGTGATGCGATGCGCTTCGTATTGGGCGCGCTCAATGTGATTTCCGGCCAGTTCGGCCAAGCGCTCAGGCGGCAGTATCAGACGCTCGCCCAATGCTCCAAGCCGCGGGTCGGCATAGGCGATGACGCCGCCCGGCCATTGCCCGCCCGCCGGCCAGGCGGCACAAACCGTGAGTTTGTCCGACATGTTTTCAAACGTTACATCCGCTCTCAACCGATAGAACGTCAACCGCTTGATCAGGTCTTGGGTCGATTCATGGGCGACATCGAGATAGAGGTCGTCACCGGCTTGGATAACGAAGAAGTCGAACAGGATCTTGCCTTGTGGTGACAGCAGACCGGTGTGAATCGCCGGCCGGTCGGCCAGCCGCCCGAGCGAGTTCGTGACCAGCCCGTCGAGCAGTGTTGCCGCATCCGACCCCGATATCCTAACCAATCCGCGGTCGTCGAGGCGCGCTATGTTGATATCGCTCATGCCGGCCAGCCATTCATTGTCTTGGTTCGCGGAAGCTATTATGCACGGGCAGGATTGATCACGCCGCGTGCGCCAGGCGGACGGTAATCGGCTCGCGCAGGCTGTGCAAGCAGGCACGCACAGCGCCCAAGGGCGATCACAGGGGAACAATCATGGCCGAAACCTACGATCTCATCCTGAGCGGCGGCACCGTCGTCAATCATGACGGCACAGGCGTTCGCGACATCGCCGTCCGCGACGGGCGCATCGTGGCACTTGGCAGCGCATCCGAGCCGGTCCCGGGAGTGGCGGCCGAGACCATCGACTGCCGCGGCCTGCATGTTCTTCCCGGCGTGATCGACAGCCAGGTGCATTTCCGCGAACCGGGCCTGACCCACAAGGAAGACCTCGAGACCGGCTCGCGGGCAGCCGTGCTCGGCGGCGTCACCCTGGTCTTCGAGATGCCCAACACCAACCCGCTGACCACCGATGCCGCGTCGCTCGCCGCCAAGGTTGCCGCTGCCCGCAACCGCATGTTCTGCGACTTTGCCTTCTACGTCGGCGGCACGCGCGAGAACATCGACCAGATCCCGGAACTCGAGCGTCTCGAGGCGTCAGCCGGCATCAAGGTTTTCATGGGCTCGTCGACCGGCAACCTGCTGGTCGATGACGAAGCCTCACTCGACCGGATCATCGCCCGGCTCGGCCGCCGCGCCGCCTTTCATTCAGAGGATGAAGAACGTCTGATCGCCCGCCAGGGCCTACGCCGGCCGGGCGATCCGACCTCCCATCCCAAGTGGCGCGATGTCGAAGCCGCCATGATCTCGACCCGCCGCCTTGTCGCCCTCGCCGAGAAGCACCGACGCCGCGTGCATGTCCTGCACATTTCGACCGGCGATGAAATGGCCTATCTGGCCGCTCACAAGACCTGGGCGAGCGTCGAGGTGACACCCAATCATCTGACACTGACCGCGCCCCAATGTTACGAACGGCTCGGCACGTTCGCGCAAATGAACCCGCCGGTGCGTGATGCCTCCCACCAGGCGCGCATCTGGCAGGGTGTGCGTGACGGCACCGTCGATGTGCTGGGCTCCGACCATGCGCCGCACACGCGCGAGGAAAAGGAACACGCCTATCCGGCCTCTCATTCCGGCATGACCGGTGTCCAGACCCTGGTGCCGATCATGCTCGACCACGTCAACGCCGGCCGACTGACGCTCGAGCGTTTCGTCGATCTGACCAGTCACGGACCACAGCGCATCTTCGGCCTGGCAAACAAAGGCCGCATTGCCAACGGTAACGACGCCGACTTCACGATCGTCGATCTTGCGCGCCGTGAGACGATCCGCGATGCCTGGATCGCCAGCCGCTGCGGCTGGACGCCGTTTGACGGTCAAGAGGTTACGGGTTGGCCGGTGATGACCCTGATCCGCGGCCGCACGGTGATGCGCGACGGCGAGATCCTGGGGTCTGCCCGGGGTGATGCGGCACGATTCTGGGAGGGCGGCTGAAGGCGTCAGCTGTGGCCCGGGGCATCGGGGCACCGACCATTATGGATGTCCAGACCAGAGGAGCGCCTACATCCCCAGGCAGCCGCGGCGGCAAACTGGCAATCGAACCGCATCCAGAAGTCTGAAGGCTGCGGCTCCGGCCTTGACACACGATGCCATCGTCAATAGTAGTAGCAATTGCAACTACAATTCTTTGCTGCCCTCTGCAACATTGGCAACTGCCGGAGACACGCTAGTGGCTGTCATTGACGTGAAGACTGAAATAACCGGGAATGTGTGGAAAGTTCTGGTCGAAGTCGGCTCAAACGTCGAGGAAGACCAGCCCATATTGATACTCGAGTCCATGAAAATGGAGATCCCGGTTTCTGCTCCGGAGCCGGGCAAGGTCATCGAAATTCTCGCGGAACCGGAACAGACTGTAACCGAGGGCACAGTGGTAGCCCGCATCGAAGTCTGAAGCGCCAATGGTTTCAAAGGTTCTTATTGCCAACCGCGGCGAAATTGCTCGACGCGTTATCAGGTCGTGCCGATCGCTGAGTGTCCAAACCGTTGCTGTCCTTTCCGAAGCAGATGTCAACCTCGCGTTCGTTTCAGAGGCCGACGAGGAATTGAACGCATCTTGAACCACCGATGTGCTTACAGACAGTGGCTTCAATAACTGCTGACGGCGACGTCGGCACACAATTTGCGCCGTAACGGAGGCGGTCGAGTTGGCGGAAAGCAAGACGGCACAAGCCGGTGGGATAGTGTCCAGTCTCAAGGAGTTGGGCTTCACCGACTACGAGGCGAAAGTCTATCTAGCGCTTGTAAAATCGTCACCCGCAACTGCCTATGAGATCTCTCACAATTCAGGTGTGCCGAGGCCCAACACCTACTCCGCTCTGAAATCGCTCGCCACCCGAGGCGCGGCCATGCCGGTGAGTGAAAGCCCGGCGCGGTACGTACCGCAGCAACCGGAGAGCCTGTTCGGTTCAATCGCGACCCAAACCCAGGAGCTGTGCGAGGCAGTTACGAGCGATCTTAGCGCATTGGCAAGCACACCCCAGGATCAATACGTCTGGAACCTTCACGGAGAGAGCGAAGTCCACGAAAAGGTCTCCGATATGATCGACGGTGCGACTTCGGAAATCTGGCTGAAGGCCGATCCTTTGACCTTGCGCCGGCATGCTGAAAGACTTCGTACCGCTGCCACGAAGCGGCGGGTACGCCTCATGATCATTCTGTTTGGCGAGGATCCGGACGAATTCCGTTTCAACAAGAGATGTGAAGTCTACGTTCACGAGGCTAGTGGCGTCAGAATGGGCACCGCAGACAACCTCTTCACGATCGCAATAGATTACCGAGAAATGCTCACAGCCGACATGGATGGGGAGATGCAGGCCGCGCACACGGCAAATGCGGCGGTCGTCAAGATGGCGCTTTCCCTGATCCGCCATGACTACTACATGGCCGAAATTTTTCGCCGCTTCAAAGACGACATCGATTCCGCATTTGGGCCGCATCTGCGCGATCTTCGCCTGCGCAGCTACACTCCCAGCCAGATCAGATCATTCGGCGACAAAACTGGCCCTAAAACCAAGTAGTCGGTAAGCACTCATTCTCCCTCTTCTTTCGCTACGCGTTTGGCCATGCACAATATCGTGCATGACGGATCTTGGATTAGCGCGGACGCAGCAGTTTTTGCTATCGCTAACGCACCCTACCGAATTGTCGCCTGTCACCCAGCCTTCTTCGGCAGCCGCGCCAGCAAACAAAACGGTATCCCCGCCGCCGCGACCAGCGCGTACATCAAGAACGCGTTGACGTACCCGAGCATCGTTGCCTGCCGCGCGATTTCGCTCGCAACTTTGGCGATGCCTTCGATCGATTCGATGGACCAGGCGCCTGTTGCCCACGGCATGTTCCAGACCTTGTTGTAGGGCGAGATCGCCTCCGTCATGCGGGCATAGTTGGTGCCCGTCGCGCGCACGATCTCGGCAACCGCGATCGAGATGAACAGGCTCGAGCCGAAGTTGCGCAAAAGGTGGAACATGCTCATCGCTTCCGGCCGATGCTCGGGCGCCAGCGTCGCGAAGGTGACGACCGTCATCGGTACCCATGAAACGCCGATGCCCATGCCTTGCAGGATCGAGTTGAAGGCGAGCAGCGACTGGTCGACGTTGAGGTCGAACTGCATCATGCCGAAGCCCGCATAGGACTGCAGCCCAAAGCCGATCATCATCATGATCCGCGGGTCGATACGGCCCGTAACCATCGCGATGAAAAAGCCGAGCGCCGTGCCGATGCCGCGCCAGCCGATGAAGATGCCAATCGCTGAGTCGGTGTAGCTCGCGTAGTTCTGCAAAAGCGGCGGTAGGAGCACGACGGGCGCGAAGTTGAGCATGCCGAAGATGAAGACCAGCAGCAGCCCGAGCGCGTAGTTGCGGTCCTTCAGGAGGAACAGGCGGATGAACGGGCGCTTGGCAGTTAGGCTATGGGCGAAGAACATGTAGAGCGCGACGACCGACAGGAAGGTTACGACCACGATTTCGGTCGATTGGAACCAGTCGAGACGCTGGCCGCGCGAGAAAACGAGCTGCGCGCCTGCGATCGCGATGGAAAGCGTTATGAAGCCGCTCCAATCGAGGCTCGGGCGCTCGCGCGAGTCCCTGGTCGGCAATATAAAGCGGAAGCCGACGGCCGTGATGACGGCGACGGGCACGATCATCCAGAACCCCCAACGCCAGCCGTAAAGTTCGGAAACCTCGCCGCCGACCGTCGGGCCGAGCACCGGTCCGATCATGTTGGCCATGCCGAACAGCGCGGTGACCAGGCCGTGCTGGCTCTTGGGGTTCGAATCGAGCAATAGCGTCTGGCCGAGCGGGATCAGCGGTGCGCCGGCGGCGCCCTGCACGACGCGCCACAAGATCAGTTCTTCGAGTGTCGAGGCCGTGCCGCACAGGAAGGTCGAGGCGGCGAAGATGCTGGCGCACCAGACCATCGTCGAGCGCCGCCCGAAGCGCTCGGCGATCCAGCCGGTCATCGGCGTGACCACGGCGGTCGCCACAATGTTGAAGGTCATCGTCCAGGAAACCTCGTCCTGGGTGGCGCCGAGCGCACCCTGCATCTTGGGCAACAGGGCCGAGGCGATCAGGATCGAGGAGGCGTAGATGGTCGCAGCCAGCGTCACGAACATCAGCACCAGCGCGCGCTGAACGGTGGTCAGCTTATAGACGGCATCATCGCTCATAGATGATTGAAAAACCTGACAGTTCGTTGTTCCGGGAGCGTCGTTGCTGGCTTGAACGCCGTTTTTTTAGGTCTGATTCTGTGACTTGATAGAGCATTTAGCTGTTTTTGGTCTTGACGACCATAGCCTATGCGATAGTAATGTAGGTTACTAAATAGAGTCGACCTTGAGCGACGATTCTTGCGAGCGCTAGGCCAGCGAACATGTCACCGGACGACGAACACTATATCGGCTACACCATGACCGATGTCGCGCGCCTGTTGCGCACGGTCTTCGAGCGGCGGGTGCGCGCGCTCGGCCTGACGCGGGCGCAATGGCTGGTGATCGCCAGGCTGCATCGCCGGCCGGGCCTCAGCCAGTCTGAAGTCGCCGATCTGCTCGAAATCGAGAAGGCCACCGCCGGCCGGTTGATCGACCGGATGGAGACCAAGGACTGGATCGAGCGTCGTGCCGACCCCGACGATCGCCGGGTCAACAGGCTGCACCTCACACACGAGGCCGAACGCATGCACGCGTTGATCTGGCCGATCGCGGAAGCGACTGTCGACGATGCGTTGGTCGGCCTGACGACGTCCGAACGGCGCCAGTTTTCCAGGCTGATGCAGCGCGTCAAGGGCCGTCTTTTGGAACTCGCCGAAGATGATCCGGTCGTCAACGAGAACACGCTTTCGCAGAGCGATCTCGCCAGACCGGCCAAGGAAACCCGAGAAGAAATCTCAGTCTAGGACGAATGCAAATGTCAAAGAGTTGGGTCAGACCTGTGTTGTTGGTTGTCGTGCCCTGTATCGCCGTGGCCGTCGCGCTTGCCGTCTGGCTGTGGGGCGGTCGCTACGTGACAACCGAAAACGCATACGTCAAAGCCGATATCGCCCGAGTCGCCGCCGAGGTGACCGGGCGGATCAAGGAGGTTTTGATCCGGGACCACGCATCGGTCGCCAAAGGTGACGTGCTGATCCGCCTCGACGACGAGCCGTTCAGGATCAAGCTGGCGGCGGCCCAGGCCGACGTCGATGCAGCCCGGGCAGAAGTGCACACCATGATAGCAAACTGGCGGGAAGCGCTGAGCGAGCTTTCCCAGGCGCAGGGCCAGATCGAATATTGGGATGCGCAGTTATCGCGCAATTCGCAGCTTGCAGCCCGAGAAGTCGTGTCCTCGAGCCGACTTGAAGAGGTCGCCAATTCGGCCCGCGAGGCCCGCGATCGTGCGCTTGTCATGAAGAGCAAGGTGCAGCGCATGCTTTCGCAGATCGGCGGCGATGCCAAGCGTCCGGTCGACGAGCACCCGCTGGTGCGTGAAAAGATCGCCGCTCGCGATGCCGCGGCCCTCGATCTCAAGCGAACCGAAATCCGGGCGCCCGTTTCAGGCACCGCGGTCAACGTCAAACTGCAGCCTGGCGAACATGTGGAGCCGGACAAACCACTGTTTGCCCTCGTCGTTGCCACCCGGCCCTGGGTCGAGGCGAATTTCAAGGAAACCGAACTGACCCATGTCCATGAGGGCATGGAGGCGACGGTGGTGCTCGATATCTATCCGGACATCGAGTGGAAGGCGCGGGTCGGCTCGATCAGCCCGGCAACTGGTGCCGAGTTCGCCTTGCTGCCGCCGCAGAACGCATCGGGCAACTGGGTGAAGGTCGTCCAACGTCTGCCGGTGCGCATCTATCTCGAGCAGCGCGCCGGCGAACCTGCGCTGCGCGCCGGCATGACCGCATCCGTCAGCGTCGATACCCGGCGCAAGCGCGAGTTGTCGAGCCTGATCGGCGGCTTCTCAGCCTTGGCATCGAAGGATATCCTTATCCCGCAATCGTCCGCGATGAAGTAGCTGAGCGGGCGGGCTCACGAGTGAGGTGCGCGCGTCGGATCAGGAATCGGCCGGCGAAATCAGCTCCAGATCGCCGGAAATGTCGGACTTGGTTTGCGTAATGCCATCCGAAAGGTTTTGCGCCAGATCTTTGAGTTCGCTGGCAAGTTCGTTGGCCTTCTGGCGATGCGCTTCTATTTCCTGCATGAGCTGGCCGGCCACGTAGTCCGAAATCTCTTTCAGCTGGCGACGGAACTCGTCCGCCCGCCGGCGCTGCAGTTCCTCCTCGAGGCGGGCCATCTCGGCCTCGAGCGCCGCTGTTGGAAGCACATCCAATTCCGCCATTGCAGTACTCCGAAACTCGTTACGCGATGGCTCAAATCAATCGTCAGCTCATGAGTTGTCAACAGATTATCCACAGAGTCGCGGGTGTGCATTTGCGGGCGATGCAATGCGGCAACTCAACCCTTTGCGCCTGTTTGCGACGGCCGCTCGCTCCGAGAAATTGGGTGCAATTTTCGAGGTGTCCGTAAGCTATTGAATTAACGTCTACTTCTCTTTGTAGACTTCGACGGCAGCGGCATCGATGCTGTAGCCAATGCTGATATCGCGGGCGCCATCCACCAGTGTCAGCGATTTGCTCGACGCTTTGGTTTGAAGCTTCCCACTGACCCAGACGGGTGTGTAAAGTTCCGTCACCTGGAACTTGTTGGCGAGCCGCACAAGGACGATCTGATTGGGCGGCGGCGGCGGAACGTGGATGCACGCGCCAACGTAGGGCACCAGCAGGAAGTCCCTGACGCCTGCGTCGGAGAACTCGAGCGGCAGCAGGTAGCCGGGTATGCGCACCGCCTTTTGATCGAGATCTTCGACGACGCGTTTCTGGCGTTCGGCGATTTTCTTTTCCCACTCGGCATATTTGACCATCAGGCTCGTGACGTCGATGCCGGCACGCTTGAAGTTGCGCTCGTATTTTTCGGCATCGATCACGCCCTGCTCGTTCTCGGGCAATTTCTTTTGCTCGGCATCGAGGCCGCGGACCCAGACGACGGTCTCGAAATCAAAACGCTGGTCCTGCGTCAGCGACGACAGCGGATCGACCAAAGGATCCTTGAATTCAGGCACGAGCTGCTGCCATTTGAGCTCGATTGGCGCAGCGCTGGCACCCGGTCCTGCAACAACGCTTACCAATGTCGTCATCATCAAAGCCAGCACCAAGCGCATAGCCACTCTCCTGTCGCTGTCAGGAAACGGTCGATCTCGAACCGGTCGCCTACCAAGCCGTTGCGGCGAAAGCTAGTCAATCCAATCGCCAACGCAAGGATCTGCCGATAGCAGTGAACGATCGTCGTGATCCGGCAATTGAACGTCCAGGGCTTCTTTATTAGGATCGATCCTCCAAATCACAAGCCCAACTAGCCACAATCATTACGTTATTCGGGAGGTCAACGGTCAAATCATGTCGCAGTCTTCATACAGCGTAGCAGAGTATGTCCAGGACATCCGCGCCATCGCGGCGGCCGAGAGCGATCCGGAAAAGGTTGCAGCAAGGGTCAAGCCGCTTGCCAAGCAATTGGTCAGCGATACCAGCTGGATGACGGATGCCTATCGCGCCTGCGACGAAAAGCAGGGCTTTGGCGTGCATTTGCTGCACGAAGAGGAAAACCATGATCTGGCGGTGTTCGTGCTGACCTGGCTGCCGAACCGCGGGACGCTGCCCCACAATCATCTGACCTGGGCGGTCGTCGCCGGTATCGAGGGCGAGGAACACGAGACCGAGTGGCGGCGGCGTGACGACGGCAGCAAGGCCGGTTTCGCCGACCTCGAAAAGGGCGGAGAATCAACCTTGCGGGCCGGTGACGTCTCGGTCTGCCGGCCGGACGATATTCACAGCGTCTGGAACACCGGTGATACGCTGTCGATCTCGCTGCACACCTACGGGCGCCATATCAACTACACCGGCCGCTCCGAGTTCGATCCCGACCACAAGATCGAACGCCCGTTCGTGGTCTCGGTCAGTGATTGAAACACTCCTGACAGTTGATGTCAGGAGGCCGCGTCACTCCTGACACAGGCTGTCAGGAGGGGTCAGGCAATGTCGGTTCATTCCAGCCCAGCTGAAAGGAACCGACATGAACGTCCTGCACAAACAACAATTCGACACCGTATTCCCGTCAGGCCGCGCGGCCGGAATCTTCGGCCGGCTTTTCGACAAATGGCGCCAGGTTCGATCAGTGCGCAATGGACGGCTTGCGGCCGAGCGTTTGCTCCATCTGGATGACCGCATGCTCGACGACATCGGTCTGACCCGATGCGATGTCGAAGAAGCGCTGAGCAGGCCCGACCAAGACCCGACTGTAACACTCGGGCAAATGCGCCAGCGTCGGATCACTGCCGAGCGGCAGTAGCTGCGACTGGGCCCAGTGACCTCATAGCTGTTCAGAACGGCAAGATTTCACCACTCTTTACATTTCGCCAGTCGGCCAAAGTCGTCGCATCCGCCCAAATCACCGTAGATCCGGCTGTTCCGGCCTGTTACTTTGCACAAAAGACGTGTTTTGTGCAGAGTGCCGGTTTCCGGTGCTGAGGGGACAGCAGATGCTTTCGAGCGGCGCACGATGGCTCTTGATGACCCAAACCGGTCTAAGTGCTCCGTCGTCGACGCCAAAGCAAAACACCACATACAGCCATGAGAATTAGCCAAACCGGCCACAACCGAAGAGCAGCCAGAGTCCAGCTTACAATCGGGTTCAGGCGCACTTGGACCGCAACAGTTGTTGGATCTGGACCAACGTCGAAACTGACGTCTTGCCACATCGGAACTCCAAATGTGGTCCATGCTCTATTCGCAAATCCATAAGGCTCAACTGGCAAACCAAAGATTGGTCTATCGAGTTCATTGTTTGAATTTCGATCATGGTGCGCAATCAGAGCATACCTGCCCTCAGGCAATGTCTTGACATTCCAGATCCCCTTGCCGCCCTTGATGGGCACGGTAACAATCTGGACCGGTTTATCTTTGCCGCGGTAAGCTCTCTCAGAGTTGACTATTACGATCCGAGCCTGCCCCGCGTCAGACGGCAGATCGCCTATTCGGATCGTCAGTTCGCCAGCCGCAAGACCCTGCGCACCAACAATGAAGAATGGTGCACATATTGCTGCCCATTGGAGGCTTTTTGTGAAGCACGGCAGCTGCATTTGTTCTCCAGCCTTGTAGCTATTGGAATCCTTCGGCGCACAATTCGTGCTACCAGCTTCAGTCAAAGCTAACAATTCGAACGGAGGTCGAAGACGTGTCAGAACAAGTCCACCATAAGAATGCTGGTGTTTCAGACAACCTCATTCGATTGGCCGGTCCACTTGGCGTTATTGGCGGGATCGCTTTGGCTGCGGCCTATATCACGCACCCGCCCATTGCCCCGCCCGAAACCGTCGCCAGCGCTCTTTGGATTTGGATACACGTCGGTTTCATGATCTCTCTGCTCAGCGGTATTTTTCTCCTAGTCGCACTTCTCGTACAGTATTTCCGGTCAGGCGGAGGCTATCTAGGCTTCCTCGGTTTTGCCTTAGCGCTCATCAGTCTCGTGTTCGTCTTCGGACTCGATTATTCAGAAGTTTTCATCTTCCCAACGCTCGCGGTCGAGTTTCCGCAGGTCGTCACAAAGTACGGCGATGGAACCTCAATGCCGTCAGTTGCATTTGCGTTTCCGCTGACCGGCATCGTCTTTCTGATTGGCTTCGTTCTGTTCGGCTGGGAACTCTACCGAACGGGAGCGGTATCAAAAGGTGCTGCACTGTTGATGATTGTCGGCACTATCGTTTTTGCGGTTGGCTTGAGTGGTTTAGCTCCAATGATTGTTGTTCGCATCGGATCAGTCGTATTCGGCAGTGGATTGGCGTGGCTTGGGATTTCACTTTGGGGTATTCAGTCCAGCTCGAACGGTCAGCAGTCTTTCGGGTCACCGCCCAGCTAAGCAACCGGAAAGCTCGAGACGGTTTTCCTGAGCGCCACGATGACTGCAATTGGCCCCTTGCTGCCGAACATGGTTTGGCTGCTCTTGAGGGTGCTGCGAAAGCCTCATCAAAAATCTTGCCGTTCTCAACAGCTATTAGGCCACTGGGCCGACTGGACAAGAATGACCATGGCCGCGCAAGATTGCGGCCATGATGCATTGGCGTGAACCAGCAACGGGCAGGACGGGCAGGCATCGCGGCGCAGGGTATTTGTGCTCGGCCGTGCTCGTCGGGCTGCTTTTTGGCATAGCATTCCCGGCCTGGAGCGAGCAGGAATCGGGCAATCCGGCGAGCATCGAAAGCGGCCTGCAAATTGCCAGGCTGCATTGCGCGCGCTGCCATGTCATCGGTGATGACAACAAGTTCGGCGGTATCGGCAGTACGCCATCCTTCCCGCTGCTGGTCCGACGCCGGCCGGACTACCTGGAGCGCTTTGCGACGTTTTTCTCCAGGCGCCCGCACCCGATTTTCGTGCGCATCAAGGGGCACAGCGTACCCAACGCACATTTGCCACCCTACGCAACGCCGATCGAACTGCCGGCGAGCGCCGTGGATGATCTGATCGCCTATGCCAAGTCGTTGGCCAAGCAATAGGTGCACATTCGGGAACCGCGTGCGACTGAGACCTGCTAACCGCTTTGCATGAGCGGCGCACCATGACATGGTGCCCGACTGCTTCGCTGACGGTGCCGGCGAGGTTCCCTGCACGTCCCACCCGATCGCCAGCACATGCCATTTTTCGAGTTCATTCGCACGAATGCCCGCTGGCTGTCGGCCGGTGTCGTTCTGACGTCGTCGTCGAGCTTCGGGCAGACCTACTTCATCGCGCTCTCGGCGGCTCATCTCCAATCAGCGTTTGGGCTGAGCCATGGCGATTGGGGCACAATCTATACGCTTGGCACGCTGATGTCGGCCATACTCCTGGTTCAGGTCGGCAAGCTGGCCGATCGCTTCAAGGTGCGCACCCTGGCGCTCGCCACGATTGCAGCCTTTGTTGTTATGTGCCTCGCCATGGCGTCCGTCAGCCACTGGGTGATGCTGATATTCGTCGTCTTCGGCCTCAGGTTCTGCGGGCAGGGCATGATGAGCCATCTGGCGCTGACCGCGATGGGCCGCTGGTTTCGCGGCAACCGTGGCCGGGCGGTGGCGATCGCGTCGTTCGGGTTTTCGCTCGGTGAAGGACTGCTGCCGCTGATCTTCGTGCTGCTGTCGGCAGCGGTCGGCTGGCGGCTCGGCTGGGTTTGTGCCGCCGCAATGCTGGTGTTCGTCGTCGTACCAACTTTGGCAATATTGCTCAGAACCGAGCGCTCGCCGCAGTCGATGGCCGAAGCACAGCACAGTGCCGGGATCGGCGGGCGGCACTGGACCCGCGGTGAAGCCATGTCGCACTGGCTGTTCTGGGCGATGATGCCGGGCCTGCTGGCGCCCGCGTTCATGAGTACGTCGCTGTTCTTCCATCAGGTCCACCTGACCGAGGTCAAGGGCTGGGCGCTCGCGAGTTATGTCGCGACATTTCCGATCTACTCCGGCCTGTCCGTGATCACGAATTTCGTAGCGGGTAGTGCGGCCGACCGGTTCGGGGCGGCGAGGCTGCTGCCGGTCTATCTCTTGCCAATGAGCGGCGCATTGTTGCTGATGGCAGTTGCCGAGGAATTCTGGCTGGCGCCGGTTGCGCTCGGACTGATCGGCATCACACAGGGTATGTCACACGCCATGATCGGCTCGATCTGGCCGGAATACTTCGGCACCCGACATCTCGGCGCAATTCGAGCTTTCGCCGTTGCCGCGACGGTACTTTCGACCGCGGTCGGGCCGGGGGTAACAGGTCTTTTGATTGACCAGGGCATCCGCTTCGAGACACAGTGCGCGTGGATGGGTGCTTACGCCGCCATCGTCAGCCTGTTCTTCGTTGGCGTATCGCGATGGGCCCACCATGAGCGCTATACGCGCGGCGAAGCGCAACAGCCGATCCATTGACCGGCGACGTATCGTTGATGTCGAGCCGGTGCCTATTCCTATTTTCAAGCGGGAACAACAAATGCCCGGAAACAGTTATCGCGATAAGCTCAAGTCGACGATCGTCCAGGTATCGCGCGAGTTGCTTGTCGCCGAAGGTCTCGAAGGCCTGCAGGCGCGTAAGGTGGCAACCGCTGCGGGATGTTCAGTCGGCACGATTTACAATCTCTTTGGCAACCTCGATACGGTCATTGTCACGGCGAACGCCGAGACCCTTGCCGAACTGCACGATAAACTGGTCGAAGTGCGCTCCGACACGTTTGGCTCGCTTGCCGAGAGACTGGAGCGACTGGCGCTTGCCTACCTCGGCTTCGCGATCGAACGCCAGAACGAGTGGCGCGCGATTTTCGAACATCGCCCGGCCAGCAAGTTCGTCGTGCCGGACTGGTATCGCGCTGCGCAGTCGGAACTGTTTGCGATCGTCGAATCTGTGCTGAGCCCGGTGATCGCGGAACCCGAACGTCGCCAGGAGGCGGCCCGGGCCCTGTTCGGTGCCGTGCACGGCATCGTCGCACTGGCACTCGACCAGAAGCTCGGCGACTTTGACGGTGATGCGACCGAGCGCCAGGTGCGCCTGATCGTCAACGCTGCTGCGGGCGGCCTCGGCGGCAGTGCTTCGGCGGCCGCATGGAACGCCGGCCCGCTTTCTGGTCAATAGATCAGGCCAGCAAGATCCGGTTAGGCAACAGCTGAAGGAGCCGGTTTTGCGGTCTCTTCCGGCCCAGATTTTGTCGCCTCTTTTGCGGTTGGCGCAAAGACGTAGCCGGCACGCACCAGGTACACGGAGACGAAGGTCGGGCCGATGCCGGCAGCCTTGCCAAGGAACGCTGGCAGGCCGGCCAGGTCGACGACCATGAAGATTACTGACGCCGTGATGACAAAGCCCATGGCGCCGGTCAGCAGGTATTCACCGATTAGGCGACTGCCGTTCTTGCCGGTGCCGGCGGCATCGAACACGACTGTCACCGATAGGAGGTAGTGTAATATCAGGCCGGCCAAAACGCTCAGCGCGCCGGCCAGTGCCGGAGCCATCGCAGCGCTCCACATCAACGTCGCGAAGACAACCAGGTCTAGGCCTAGTGATAGCCCGCTGACCAGCGTATAGGTTGCGAACTGTTTAAGGCGCCCCGGCGTTGTTGCGAATGCGAAGCCCCACTCGTACGCGCGGCTGAATGGCGAACTTGCGCCAATGTCGGTGGCGGATTTCATAGAAAGGGCCTCGCCTGATGGAAACGCGAAACCGGCCCTTGGGCCGGTTTCGACGATGGCAGAATTAGCCAGCCTTGCGGATCGGTTCGGCAGTTTCCTCGCCTTGTTCGGCTGCATCCTCGATACGGGTCGGGACCATACGCACGCTCTTCAGCGCCTCGAGCGAGCCGGAACCGCCTGCCTCGTGGTATTCGGCGTCCTCGTTGACGTTCCAGATGTCGTACAGCATCTCGCCGGCGATGATGTTTTTCACGGTCAGCATGGCCGTCATCATCGCATGGTCCTGGTTGTTGTACTTGTGCATGCCGTTGCGCCCGACGAGGTGCAGCGTCGGATACTTTTCGGCCAGCTCGGCGCGGATCGTCTCGACGTTTTCCTTGTAGTTGTCGTCATAGACCGGGTAGGCCTTCTTCTGGCGCACGACGCAGCCGTCTCTCACGTCTTCGACGCCGGCCAGACCGATTTCGGCGAGTTCCTTCGAGCCGAGCGCCATCAGGTCTTCGTCCTTGGCCTCCCACAGTCCGTCGCCCTCGAAGCAAAAGTATTCGAGGCCGAGGCAGGACTGCGCCGGGTTCGGCACCATTTCGGGCGACCACGAGCGGAAGTTCTGAATGCGGCCGACCTTGACGCTCGGTTCATGGATATAGATCCAGTTGTCCGGGAAAAGGTCCGGCTTTTCGACCACCAGCGCGACGGTCAGGAAGTCGCGGTAGCGCAGTCTGTCGGAGGCTTCCTGTGCGGCATCCGACGTCGGGATGGCGTTGACCAGTTCGCGCACCGGCGCTGACGAGATCACGTGCTTGGCCTGGAAGCTCTTGGTCTCACCGGCACCGGTCGTGGCTTCGATAGTCCAGAGCTTGGTTTCTGCGTCGTAGGCGAGCGAGGTCAGCGTGTGATCCATCAGGATCTCGCCGCCCTGGGCGCGGGTCTTGGCGGCGGCCGCATCCCACATCATGCCGGGCCCCTTGCGCGGATACTGGAAGCTTTCGATCAGCGTCTTGATCACTTCGCCGTTTTTCGTCTTGCCGGCTTTCTTCGGCAGGAGCGAATTCTTGAGCGCATTCATGACGGCTGAAAGAAGGTCGAGGCCTTTAATACGCTGCGCTGCCCAATCCGCCGAAATTTCATCGCACGACATGCCCCACACCTTTTCGGTGTAGGTCTTGAAGAAGATCGAGAACAGCCGCTCGCCGAACTGGTTGGCAACCCACTGGTGGAACGTCTTCGGGTCCTTGTGCGGGAAGGCGCGCGACTTGGCATAGGAAAGCATGCACATTGCGCTTGTGATTGGCCCGAGGTTGATCAGGGCCTCGAACGCCTTGAGCGGGTAGGAGAAATAGCGCCCGTTATAATAGATGCGCGACATGCGCGGCCGTTCGATGAAGTCCTGCGGTAGGATTTCCTGCCAAAGATCAACGACTTCCTTGGACTTTGAGAAGAACCGATGACCGCCGATGTCGAACAGAAATTCCTTGTAGTTGGCGGTCCGCGAGATGCCGCCGACATAGACCGGGTCTGTTTCGATGACGGTGGTTGAGACGCCTTCTTTGGTCAGCAGGTAGGAGGCGGTGAGACCGGCCGGGCCGGCACCGATGATAAAGACGTCCGAAACTGTCATAAAGCTCACCCCTGACTACGCAATTACTCGGCGACCGGGTGCGCCCGATCTTTGGAGCACAGCATTAGGGTGAAATGGTTTAGAAATGCCTTGCAGATGCCAATTTATTCAATCTGCGAAAGGTTCTGTAAACCGGCTGAAACATTACTAATATTCTCTGAATATAATGCTTCGCCGTCGATGCTTTACGATGCTGAAATCGCTTTGACGCAAGATGCCGCTTGATTCCGGGCGAAGGTCGGATCGTGTTCGTGAATCCGGAACGCAAACGAGAAGTTGACAAGGGTTCCGGCGGAGACGCTTGCGAGTCAAGCGTTGGAGCCGGAAGGCTAGGGGCGGCCGAAGAAATGCAGGTATCGAATGCAGCGCCAGACCTCAGGCTGAAGGCTGTCCTTGATACTTTCGTGCAGTCGCGCTGGCTTTGGTGTCTGCTGGCCGTGACTTTCGTTGGCGTGCGCCAGCTGCTCAGCGGTGAAGCGCCTCCGATCGGCCTCAAGTTCGACGACACGGACGATGCCTTGCGGTTGCTGCAGATCCGCGAGTTCATGGCACACGGCAATTGGTATGATACGCAACTCCTCAAGATCGGTGCGCCGGAAGCGCTCAACTCTCATTGGTCGCGCCTGATTGATCTGCCCGTTGCACTGCTGATTTCGTTCTTTGCGCTGTTCGTCGACAGCGCCAGTGCCGAATTCGCTGCCCAGATTGTCTGGCCTCTGGCCCTGCTGCTTTGCCTGGCCCGCTTCCTGGTGCTCGAAGCGGAGCGCCGCGCTGGTGTGTGGGCTGCAATTGCGGCCATCGTCCTGCTGGCAACCTGCCCGACGGGCATGTCCCAGTTCCTACCCGGCCGTATCGACCATCACAACGTGCAGATTGTCGGCGCGGTGGTCGGCATTCTCTTGCTGCAACGGTCGCTGGTTGATGGCCGTATCGGCTGGCTCGCAGGCTTGATGTTCGGCATCGGCCTGATTGTCGGTTTAGAGGCTCTGCCGCTGATTGCCGTCACGCTCGCTCTTGCGTGTCTGTTTGCCTGCTTTGACCACTCTGCGCGGGCTGGCGCCGCCAACGCCGCGGTTGCCTTGTTCGTGACGCTGCTGATCGGATTTGCCGTCACCTCCCATCCCGGCCAGTGGTTCGTGGTGGCCTGTGATCAGCTCAGCCTCAATCTGCTGGCGCTGACCGGTGCAGCGGCACTTGCCTCGTTTCTGCTGCGGTTGCGTTATGCCGACGCGTCGCCGCTGGTTTGGATCGGGGGATACGCGGTTGCCGGTATCGCCGGCCTCGGCCTCTATCTCGCCGCCAATCCGGTCTGTGCCGGCGGGGCCTTTGCCGGCATCGACCCGGCCGTCAAGACGCTGTGGCTCGACCATGTGCTCGAAGGCAATTCGCTGTGGACCTTCGCCAAGATCAAGCCGTCACTGGCAATCGCCCATATGACAATGATGGTCCTGGCGCTGGCGATCACGATTAGCCAGGCGTGGCGAACCCGGCGCACTGTCGACATCTTCATCGCCGCCTCGACCGTACTCGCCTGTATCTATGGCTTCTATTACGTAAAGTTCCTGCCCTACGGTGCGTTGCTCGCCCTGGTTCCGATTGCAGCTTGGATCGCCCGCCTGCCGGCCTTCGATGAGGTTTCAGCACGCACGGTACGCATCGGCGCCCTGGCGCTGCTCAATCAGGCGAACGTGTTTCTGCTGGCGGGTATCGTGATCGGCGCAGTTTCGAATGTCGAGGCCGGTGCCAATGAGAAACTGTCATCGGGCGTTGCAGAGTGCACCTATAAGGCGGACATCGCTGCATTGTCGAAATTGCCGCCTGGCCTGATCGTCACGGACATCGACCTTGGCCCCTACATCGTGCTCGCCACCCATCACCGCGCCCAGGCGGGCCCCTACCATCGCATCCACCGCTCGATCCTCGACTTGTTCCTGCTGCTCCAGGCGCCGCTGCCGGAGGCGCAAAAGCGGCTCGCTGCGATGAACGCCGACTATCTCGTGCTGTGTGCAGCCGAACAAAGCGCCACGGTGCCCGCCGATGAAACTGATGGGGCAAAGCTCTTCGGCAGGTTCATGCGCACCGGCGGGAAACTGGCGATGCTCGAGCCGGTATCGATTGGCGCGACCACCGGGCCGTTGCGGGCTTGGCGGATCAGGCGGCGGTAAATCTGACACGGCGGTCCATAACATCACTGGATCTGTATCCCCGAACTGGCGGTTCCAGCGGGCGCAAACTTTGTTATCGTATTTCCGGATAGAGCAATTTCGATCGGACACGCGGTCCGGGCGGTCGCTTCTCACGAGTGTTTTATGCTCGATATCGTGATGGGCCAGCCAAGGATGTGTATGGCGCAATTGCGCTATCGAAGCGCGAGATTGCTGGCAAATTGGACGTAGCGGCTACACGAACAGGAATGATAATCCTATGACGACCAGCAAAGATAGTGTGCCGCTGCGTACCGACAGAATCTCTGATTTTTCAATGGACGGACGCTCGTTCAAGCGCGATGAATCGGGTTATCTCGTGCAGCCCGGTGACTGGGACGAAGCAGTTTGCGAAATTATCGCCGCCGAAGAAGACATAGCGCTAACCGACGACCATTGGGCGATCGTGCGCTTTATCAGGGCTTATCATGATGAGCACTCGGTCGCGCCGGACGCGCGGTTCGCATTCAACCATCTTGCCGACTTGAGACATCTGAGCAAAGCGGACGCGCGAAGGTTGTTCTTCGAGCTCTTCCCATATGGTTACGTCAAACAGGCCTGCAAAATCGCCGGCATGCTGCAGCCTCGTGCCTGGAGCACGGGATAGGTCGCCACCACCGACCATCCGGCGCCGCAAGACGACAATATCATGCGGCGCCGAATTTTCTGGTACGCGCCGTACCTGGCGCACACAACTATCTCACAGGTCGAGCTGATAGCTGAGGCCGACCCAGCGGAAGGCGTCGCCCTGGGCTTCAACATAGCCGATGGCCGGGAACGGCATGTGGTAGCCGGTGGCCGGTACCTTGTCGGCTGCGACCATGCCGAGCATCTGCTTGCGGGCTGCGATCGCTTTTTCCTTGTCCATGTCGAAGATGACGTGCCACTCGGGCTTTTGCAGCGAGGCGACGTAGTGGTTGCAGGCATCGCCCCAGAGTACGAGACGCTGGCCATTGCTCTCGATGTTGTAGCCCATGTGGCCGGGAGTATGGCCGAACGCCTCGATGGCCGTGATGCCCGTGACGACGTCGCCGCCGCCCTTGATGAAGGTCATCTTGTCGGCAACCGGCACGACCTTGTCCTGAACCAGTTTGACGCGACCCTGCATGCTCTTGTTGGAGGTTCCGGCAAGTTCCTTCGAGGTCCAGAAGTTGTATTCCGCTTCGCCGGTGACATAGCGTGCATTCGGGAACGTGGTTTTGCCGTCAGCATTCATGCCGCCAATGTGGTCGGGGTGGAAATGGGTGATGACGACGATGTCGATCTGGTCCGGCGTGTAGCCAGCGGCCGCGATGGACTTGGCGACGTTGCCGCGCGTGGGGCCGCGGCCGGCACCGTTACCCGTGTCGAACAACACGACCTCATTGCCTGTGTTGACGATCACCGGCGTGAAGCCGATCGACATCTTGTTGCCGGGCAGGTGGTTCCCCTCGAGATAAGCGGCAACGTCTTCCGGTTTCTGGTTGTTGCCGAAAATCGGGTGGACCTTGGGCAGGTTGACGTAGCCGTCGAAAACGGTCGTCACCTCGAAGTCGCCGAGCTTGACACGGCGGAACGCCGTGCCGCCAACTCCCTGCATCGGCGCCTTGGCACTGGCGCTGCCGACCGCTGTCAGGCTGCCGGCGGCAGCCAAGGCCGAGGCACCGACGAGCAGGTTGCGGCGGGAAACTTGAAGGGGGGTGTCAGTCATTTGTAGTACTCCGTACTGCGGGTTGAGCACTGATCCTGCCATGGTAGGATCAAAAAACGGCTGGTCGATTGCGATTGCACCCGTTTGGGTCAAGCTAGTATGTGCCAGCTCTTGCAACCATGTTGATCACGACCGTGTGAACGCAACCACCGGTCGCCGGAATCCGGTTTGCGATTTTCAATGCGCCGGTGGCGAGCCAGTTCCCTCCAAAGCAAAGATCGTCAAAGTCTTGCCGTCGAATCATGGTGTGCTTGCCCCACTACATGCCAGTCCCGCCAACCGATCCCATTCAAAAGGACAGCTGACGTGATCAGGGCTTTCATGCGACGTTCGACTATCTGCCTTTGTTCATTCGCTTTTTTTCTAACCACGGCACATGCAGCAGCAATCGCCGGGCCGGCGGCCAAGCCCGCAACCTCACAATCCCTGCCATTCGGTGTCCGCCTGGCAAATGCCGCACTGGCGCAGCGCTGGGTACCGGCGGTCTATAATCCGGCCTACGTGAAGATCGCTTATCCCGGCGGTGATGTGCCCTGGTACACAGGCGTGTGTACGGACGTTCTTGTGCGTGCCTACCGCAAGCTCGGCATCGACCTGCAGGTCAAAGTCCACAAAGCCCGGGTCGGCTCCGGTGACACCAACATCGACCACCGCCGCGTCACGGTGCTGCGCAAGTTCTTCGCGCGCCACGGCCAGTCGCTGTCAACGGCCACGGACCCGTCGATCTACAAGCCAGGTGACATCGTTTCGATGCATCTGCCGGAGGGCCGCTCCTCGAAGACGCACATCGCGATCGTCACCCAGCACAAGAACGCCAAGGGTGTGCCGCTGATTGTCCACAATCGCGGGTTCGGCGTGCAACTCGAGGACTGGCTGTTTGCGCGCAAGATCACCGGCCACTACCGCTACGGCGGGTAAGGCTGTCCGTCCGTCCTTGCAATAGGACAACCCTACTGCGAGCGCGACAGGCCGATATCGACCGATTTCATATCGATGCCGTCTGTCTGGATGCCGATCGTCTGGCGCGTTGGTGAATATGTGACGTTCATGCGGCCACTGAAGCCGCCGCCCGTGATCGATAACGTAACCGAGTTGGCGCTGATCTTGCCGCTCGCCGTACCGGTGGCATTGTAGGTGCGTTCCTCCCATTCGCCGCTGAGCGCCGAGCCCTTCTTTTCGAGCCGGCTGCGAATTTCGATCTTGTAGCTGGTGCTGGCGCAACGGACGACCAGGCGGAGTTCGTTGCCGCCGCCCGTGTTATAGGCATTGCACTTGATCTTTTCCGCAACGCCCGATTTCAGGACGATCTGGCCCCAGCCCGACCAGGTGCCCAGCAGATCGCCGATTTCGTTATTGGCTGATGCAGGCGTCTGGCTGAATAGCCCGGCTAACAGGCCCGCCATCGGTAGGGCGAGAAAGGGCCATCGCATGAATAGGGGTCGGGTCATGGTCATTCAGCTCGATCGTGTGTGGGGGGATGATGGTGCAGACTACTGCGCAGGCGAATTAGTACACTTGATGTGAGTCAAGACTTCGGCAGGCCTGAAACAGGGCAACCGAATAGCATACCGATGGGTAGTGTAACAGATCACAAGCGTGATCGGCTCGCGCCTGTTCGATTTCCCCCGCCAACTGCTACTTTTCTCCAAGTGGTGACGTTGCGCCGCGATAACCGTTGATTTCCGGGAGACATGAAATGAAGTCTGTCGATGCGGCCGACTATACGATCGCAGTGATTGGTGCCGGTGCCATGGGGCAGGGCATTGCGCAGGTCGCCTGCCAGGGGGGCATAAAGACACTGCTGTTCGATGCCAAACCCGGTGGTGCGGAAACCGGCCGCGAGCAGATCGTCAAGCGCATCGATCGGCTGGTCGAGAAAGAGCGGATCAGCGCTGAAGATGCCAAGAGTGCCGCCGATCGGCTCGGCACTGTCGACAGCTACGATGCACTGGCATCGTGCGATGCCGTGATCGAAGCGGTCTTCGAGAACCTCGAAATCAAGACGGACGTCTTCAAGCAGGTCGAGGCGGTGGTCTCCGATGACTGCATCATCGCCTCGAACACCTCGTCGATCCCGATCGCGTCGCTGGCCCAGGCCTGCACCAAGCGCGACCGCGTCGCGGGTATGCACTTCTTCAATCCGGTGCCCTTGATGAAGCTCGTCGAAGTGATCCGGGCCTCCGATACTTCCGATGAGACGGTGGCGGCGCTGACCGAGCTTGGCAAGCGCATGACGCGGGTGCCGGTCACGGTTGCCGACATGCCGGGCTTCCTGGTCAATATGGGCGGGCGGGCGTTTTCTTCGGAAGCGCTGCGCATCGTGCATGAAGGTGTCGCGACGCCGGCCCAGGTCGACGCCATCATGCGGGATTGCCGGCATTTCCGCATGGGCCCGTTCGAATTGATGGATCTCACTGGCATCGATGTGAACTTTCCGGCGAGCATGATCATCTACAACGGCTACATCCAGGACCCGCGTATCAAGACCTCGCCGTTGCATGAGGCGATCTTCAATTCCGGACGTTGGGGCCGCAAGACCGAGGCCGGCTGGTACAACTACGAAAAAGGCCAAATGGTCGACCCGCCATCGCCCGATCACGAGACCGACGTGGCGCCTGCCGGTCATGTATCACTGGCTGACCCCGATAATGCACTTGCCGACTTCTGCCGGATGGTCGGCATCGAAGTGCGCGAGGAGGATGACGGCAGCGCGCCGATCCTGGCCGCCCCGGTCGGCGAGGATGCCACCCACACCTCGATGATGGTCGACGTCGACTACCGCCGGCTGGTGTGCATCGACCTGTCGTGTGATACCTCCAAGCGTGTTACGATCATGACGGCGCCCGGTGCCGACCCTGCGGCCCGCGATGCGGTGGCCGCGGCCATTGCGGCGTCCGGGCGTAAGGTGACGGCAATCAAGGACAGTCCCGGCTTTGTTGCCCAGCGAATGTGCGCGATGATCGCCAACCTCGGCTGCTACATGGCCGAGGTGAACCTGGCAACGCCGGCCGACATCGACCTCGCCATGAAGCTCGGCCTCAACTATCCGCTCGGGCCGCTCGAACTGGCCGAAGATCTGACGCTCGAAAACTGCCTCGAGATCCTGATGCGCGCGCAAGAGCTGACCGGTGAGGATCGCTATCGTCCGACGATGTGGCTCAGCCGGCGGGCGATCCTCGGCCTCCCCATCCATACGCCGGCATAAGAGCGGACAGGAACATGACGACACGTTGGAAGAAGCGGCCCGAGGGCTCGAACTGGGGTGACTTCGGGCCCGACGATCAGGCCGGTCGGCTCAACCTGATCACAAAAGAGAAAGTGCTCGAAGGCATCGCCGAGGTGAAGGAGGGGCGAACGTTCTGCCTGTCGCTGCCGCTCGACTATCCGGGCGGCAATCTTCTCAACCCGGCACGCCATCCTCCGCAGCGGTTTCCGACGGCGACGCCGGACGGTGTCGAGCGCTATTTGCTGCCCTTGCACAAGGCGCTGAACAACCCTGATCTGACCGATGTCGTCAACGATGACCGCGTGCTCATTCACACGCAGTATTCCACGCAGTGGGACGCACTCGCCCATGTCGGCGGTCTGTTCGATGCCGACGATGACGGTGTTGCTGAGGCGGTGTTCTACAACGGCTGGCGCGGCGGCGAACATATCGTTGCCGGCGATGGTTGCGGAGAATGCGGCGAGGTCGAGGGGGTCGAGGCGAGGAAGCTCGGCATCGAGAATATGGCCGAGCGCTGCGTGCAGGGCCGGGCCGTGCTGATCGACCTCTACGCAATCTGCGGTGACGAGAAATCGAATGCCGATTTCTCGGTGCTCGAGCAGGCGATGAGCGAGCAGGGCGCCGTCGTCGAAAAGGGCGACATGGTCTGCCTGCACACAGGCTTTGCACGCAAGCTCCTGGAGATGAATCGCGAACCCGATCAGCACGTGCTGCACAATTCCTGCGCGGCCCTCGAGGGGCGCGATCCGAGACTGCAGGAGTGGGTTGCCGACAGCGGTCTCGCGGTATTGATTGCCGACAACTATGCCGTCGAGCGGGCGCCAAGTGAAACGGGCGAAGGCCGCCGCGCGATGTTGCCGTTGCACGAGCTTTGCCTGTTCAAGCTCGGCATTCACCTGGGTGAAATCTGGTGGCTCAGTGAGCTCAACGACTACATGCGGACGGCCGGACGGACGCGCTTCCTGCTCACCGCGCCGCCATTGCGCCTGCCGGGCTCCGTCGGCTCGCCGACGACGCCGGTTGCGACGGTTTAAGTGTAAAGCAAACGACGGAAGGATTGTTGGATCGGTACGTGATCTGGTACTGCAAACGCTTTGCCGGGCCGCCTTTTGCCCCTCACCCTAACCCTCTCCCCGTGAAGTACGGGGAGAGGGAACTCGGCCCGTCGTTTGGCCAAGAACAGTGCGCCACGGCACGGCCAAATTCCCTCTCCCCGTAGCGCCACTTCGGCGCGTACGGGGGGAGGGTTAGGGTGAGGGGCAAACGCGGCCCGGCAAAGCATACGCAGATGCGCGCTGATCGAGTCCACCGGCACGATCGATCCAGACGCATCATGCTTTGCCACTAACTAGCCAAAAAAGGCCACCCCCTTGACGACACTCGATGATCTTCTCTCCCCTCGCTCCGTCGCCGTTGTCGGTGCCTCTGATGATCCGACACGAATCGGCGGCCGGCCCATCGCGTTCTTCAAAAACCTCGGTTACGAGGGCGCGGTCTATCCGATAAATCCCAACCGTGAGACGGTGCAGGGCATCAAGGCCTATCCGACGCTCGGTGATGTCGACGGCGCGATCGACTTCGTGCTCGTCTCGGTGCCGGCCAAGGGCGTGCTCGATGTCGTGCGCCAGGCAACGGAAAAGAATGCCAAGACGGTGATGATCTTCTCGTCAGGCTTCGGTGAGATGAACGAGGCGGGCCAGCAGGCGCAGGAGGAATTGACCGCAATCGCCAAGCAAACCGGTATCCGGATCATCGGCCCCAACTGCCTTGGCGTATTCAATTCGGCGATCAATTTCTACCCGACGTTCACGACGACCGTCGAGCGCCGCCAGCCGAAACCGGGCGGGCTTGCGATCGCCAGCCAGTCGGGCGCCTACGGCAGCCACATCTTCTATCTCGCACACCTGCGCGGTCTCGATATGACCTACTGGGTGACGACCGGCAACGAGTGTGACGTGCACGTTGCCGAGGTCATCAAGCTGCTGGCCGAAAAGGAAGACGTGCACGCGATCTGTGCCTATGCCGAGAGCATCAAGGATGGCGACGTGCTGGTCGAAGGGCTCGAGGCGGCCCGCGCCGAACGCAAGCCGGTGGTCTTCATGAAGGTGGGCCGTTCGGCCGTCGGTGCGGAGGCGGCAAGCTCGCATACCGCGTCGCTCGCCGGCGATGACGTGGTCTACGATGCCGTCCTGAAGCAGGCCGGCTGCTATCGTGCGCGAACTACGGAGGAAGCGCTAGACATTGCTTATGCAGCGCGGCCCCGAATCTATCCGGCCGGCCGCCGCATAGGGCTCGTCACCGTGTCCGGCGGTGGCGGCGTATTGATGGCGGATGCTGCCGCCGATCACGATCTCGACGTCGCGGCGATGCCGGCCGAAGCGCAGGCGATCATGAAGGAACTGGTGCCCTTTGCAGCGCCGCGCAACCCCGTCGACGTCACGGCGCAGTTCTTCAATGATATGACGCTCGTGCCGAAGTTCACCAAGCTGATGCTCGAACAGGGCAACTATGATGCCCTGATCGGCTTCTGGACGTCTGTCGCAGGCTCGCCGAAAATCTCGCCATCCTTGCGCGCCGGTTTGGTCGAGGCATTGCAGGGCCACGATCGCAAGCTGTTCATTCAGTCGCTGGTCGCACCGCCCGAGATCTGCAAGGAATACGAGGACGAAGGTTTCCCGTGCTTCGAGGATCCCTCCCGTGCCGTCGCGACCATGGCGGCGCTGATGTTCTACGGCATGGCTTTCGACGCGGGCCGCGCGCCGCAACCCGATGTGCCGCAACTGCCGGCGCTGCCGGATGGCGCGCTCGGCGAACGCGAGGCGAAGGCGGTGCTGGCCGGCTTCGGACTGCCGGTGGTCGAGGATGTGCTGGCAACGACCGCCCAAGAGGCGGCAGCTGCGCAGCAGAAGGCCGGTGGGCCGGTGGCGCTCAAGATCGCCTCGGCCGACATCCTGCACAAGACCGAGGTCGGCGGTGTCGAACTCGACATCGATGGCGCCGAAGCGACGGCTGCGGCCTTCGAACGGATTGTGGCCAACGCCAAACGCGCGGCACCCGATGCCCGCATCGACGGTGTTATCGTGTCACCGATGGTCGAAGACGGCATCGACTGCATCCTCGGTGCCAAGCAGGACCCGGTGTTCGGCCCCGTCGTGATGTTCGGCCTCGGCGGGATATTCACCGAGATCATGGGCGATGTATCGCTGCGCCGGGCTCCGGTTTCAGAGGCAACGGCCATCGAGATGATCGATGAACTCAAGGGCAGGCCATTGTTCGAAGGCGCGCGCGGCGCCAAGCCGGTCGACAAGGGCGTTGTTGCCCGGGCGATCTCGCAGTTGTCGGTTTTTGCGGCCGCTCATAAGGACGGAATCGAAAGTATCGAGATGAACCCGTTGCGCGTTCTTCCGGACCGCTGCGTCGCGCTCGATGCGTTGATAGTCAAGAAGAAGGTTTAAGTGTTCCGGTTTCAGCAACGGGTAAGGCGCTTCCTTGCCTGAAACCTGAACCCTTAAACCTGAAACCTCAAAAGGTCCCCCATGGCCCTGCCACCGCTATTCGATAACCTGCGTCTGCCGGCCGTCGGTGCACCGCTGTTCATCATCTCGAACCCGGATCTGGTCATCGCCCAGTGCAAGGCGGGCATCGTCGGCTGCTTTCCGGCGCTCAATGCACGCGAGGCAGAGGGCGAGCCGATTATGCTCGAGGCCTGGCTGCAGCGCATCACCGAGGAACTCGATCGCTACAATCAGGCCAACCCGGATGCGCCAGCGGCACCGTTCGCGGTCAACCAGATCGTGCATCGCTCGAATGTGCGGCTCCAGCGCGATCTCGAGATCTGCGTCAAATGGCAGGTGCCGATCATGATCACCTCGCTTGGCGCGCGCGAGGAGGTCAATCAGGCAGCCCACTCCTACGGCGGCATCACGCTGCACGACATCATCAACAACCGCTTTGCTAAGAAGGCGGTCGAGAAGGGCGCCGACGGCCTGATCGCGGTCGCAGCCGGCGCCGGCGGCCATGCCGGCTCGACGTCGCCGTTCGCGCTCGTCCAGGAGATCCGTGAATGGTTCGACGGTCCGTTGTTGCTGTCGGGCTCGATCGCCAATGGCAATTCGGTTCTTGCCGCCCTAGCGATGGGTGCCGATCTCGCCTACATCGGCTCAGCCTTCATCGCGACCGAGGAGGCCAACGCGGTCGGTGACTACAAGCAGATGCTGGTCGAAGGTGCCGCCGACGATATCGTCTACACGAATTATTTTACCGGCGTGCACGGCAACTATCTGAAGCCCGCGATCAGGCGCGCTGGCCTTGATCCCGACAACCTGCCGGAGTCCGATGCCTCGAAGATGAACTTCTCTGCGGGTTCCTCGAAGCCCAAGAGCTGGAAGGAGATCTGGGGGGCGGGCCAGGGTATTGCAGCCGTCAAGGACGTGGTGCCGGCAGCCGAGTTGATAACGCGGTTGCAGCGCGAGTATGAGACTGCCAGGGCGCGGGTCTGCAAGGGGTAGGGGCGATCGATGGCCGCAAAATCTACCCGACCATTTAGATTATTTCCGACTTACGTGGAAATGGATCTATCTGTCTTTTCTCTCACGGCTATTCGGCCTAACGGTCGGCCTCCGAGGGACGCCGCAATGCGGCGGGTCGCCTGCGCTCCCTCAGGGCGATTCCGGCTAGACCGGAAACGCTCTAGGAAGAGCTTGCACGGCTGAAGCCACAACCAAAGTCGTCATCCCCACGCAGGTGGGGACCCAAGCGATTCTCCACTTTCTCAGTGCTGGCGGATGGTCGCTTGGGTTCCCGCCTTCGCGGGAATGACGCAGTGTGGGTTGGCGGTCCTGCGTGTCTCGCAATCGCCCAGTTGCGGAAATCCCCTGTTCAGGCAGGTCAACTCTAAACTGGCCGGTCGCCCTTCTCGACCTTGAGTGTGCGGTTGTCGGCGGCCGGGAGCATCTTGGCCGGGTCGCGGGTGACGACGACATCGAGCACACTCGGCGTCGATGTGTTTTCAAGTGCCTCTCGGATCGCACCGTTGAGCTTTTCCGGATCGGTCACCCGAACGCCGTGGCAGCCGAAGCCCTTGGCGATCTGGGCATAGTCCATCTCGACCAGATCCGAAGATTGGTAGTTGCCGGGGCCGAACACGGCATGCTGCAGGGCTTTGACGTAGCCGGAAGCTGCATTGTTGAAGACGATGGTGACGAAGTTGGCGCCGACCCGGCGGGCGGTTTCGAGGTCGCCCATCGACATGTTGAAGCCGCCGTCACCGGTCAGCGCTACGACCCGGCGGTCGGGGCCGACACCGAGTTGGGCACCAATGCCGCCCGGCACGCCATAGCCGATCGAGGCAAAACCGCGGTCGGGCATGAAGTGGCGTCCGGCCTGCTTGGTGTCGAACATCAGGCCGCCCCAGTGGCCGGCAAAGCCGCCGTCTGCGACCAGGACGGCATCTGCCGGCATGATCTTGTTGAGTTCGCCCATCAGGCGGCCGACGTTGATCGGCGATTCGGTACTTTCCAGCCGGTCCGATGCACTGGCCAGCCATTCGGCCATGCGTTTCGGCACTTCGGCGACATAGTCGGCGCGTGACCTGGCGCGGGCGCCACCGTCTTCGAGTGCCTGCGCCAGAGCGACGAGCGTCAGGCGGGCATCGCCGACCAAGCCGACGTCGGTTTTGGTCGTGCGTCCGATCTCGGTCGGGTCGATCTCGACATGAATCAAGGGCTTGCCGGGCGGGATCAACGAAAACCGCTTGGTCGCGATCTCGCCGAGCTTGCACCCGACGACCAGAAGGCAGTCCGACTGGGCGATGAACTCGTTGGCGATCCGGTCATAGCGCCCGAACAGGCCGGCCGAGAGGGGATGCAAACACGCGATGCCGCCCTTGCCGCTCATGGTGTGTGCGACCGGAATGCCCTGGCCCTCGGCGAGGCTCAACAGCGCATCGTAGGCTTCCGAGATGTGTACGCCGCCGCCGGCCATGATGAACGGCCGTTCCGCCTTGGCAAGCATGGCGACCGCGCGTTCGAGATCGGCGGGATCGGGCTGCATGCGCCGTGCCTGCGCTTTGAGAGTGCCCGGATCGACCCAGAAGTCGCTCGCATCGAAATCGTACTGGCCGTGTGCGATGTCCTCCGGCACGTCGATTATCACCGGGCCCGGCCGGCCGCTGGTCGCGACCGCGAAGGCGCGGCGCACATGCTCGGGAATACGCTGGATGACCTCGACGCGGATCACCTCCTTGACGATCGGGCGCAGCACTTCGAGCTGCCGCGTCTCCTGCGTCATGTTCTTCCAGGCATGCTCGCGGTTGGCGTCGCCGACGATCAGCACCATCGGCAGACCGGCGTTGAGGCTCTCGACAATGCCGGTGACGAGGTTGGTGGCGCCGGGCCCGAGCGTTGCGTCAGCGACACCCGGCCGATTGGTCGCCTTGGCGTAGGCATCGGCTGCGAACGCGCCGCAGCGCTCGTCGTTGATCAGATAGTGTTTCAGCCCGAGTGTGCGACACGCTTCGTAGAACGGTAAGAGCTGGAAGCCGCCCATGCCGAACATCGGGCCGACTTCGTGCAGCTTGAGCATTTCAGCCAGCGCCTGGCCGCCACTCATCGGCCGTTTTGTGTTCGAGGTTGCCTCACTCATGCGTTCCTGCTTTCCGTTCTTTGTTTGGCCTCTGCCATCGCACTGACGAATTCGCGGCAACTTTGCCCGATCGTGCCGCCCAACCCTTGCGCCGTTTCGTTGAGCGCGCTGATGTAACCGTCCTCGAGTGTCGATCGGCCATCGCCGATGCGCGCTGAGAATGCCGACACACAAGCGCCTGCAATGCCGCGCTCGTCAAGGGCCGGCAGCCGCGAGATGCCGGCATCATCCTTACCGCGATCGGCGTCGTTGTAGACGGCGGCGAAAACCGCGATCTTGACCGCCGTCTCGGGCCGGCCACCGAGCAGCCCGCCGTGTGAGCCGGTGACGAAGATCTGGCCAATATCTTTGGCGCCGACCAGCGAGTTCGAGTCGGCGACAATCACCCGGATGCCGTTTCCTGTCGCTGCATTTTCCTCGAAGCGGGCCTCCGACAATGGGGTTGGCGCTGGTGATGGCGCAAGGTCCGATTGTGCCAGGCGGTCGAGCGCCGCGCTGCAGTTCATGCCGATGGCGAGACCGGCATTCTGAGCGGTGGCGTTGAGGAACGAAACAGTGCCGCGCGCAAGGCCATCGGCGCCGTCGCCGATCCGGGCCGAGCGATGTGAGACCGCAGCTGCCGGCACGCCGAGGTCGTCGAGCAGCGCCAGACCCGCGATGCCGGCCTGCTCGCGACCGACGCCGGCATCGTTGAGAATCACCGCTCCGATCCCGGATTTCGCGGCGTAGTAACCCGCATAGGAACCGCCGTGTGATGCGCAATAGGCCGCCTGACCGCGGTGCGTGTCGTCGAGATGGGTGACGCTGTCGAGTGCGATGAGAGTGTCGGCCATCGAACGTCCTTAAGCCAAGTGATGATGATACGGGTGCCTGGCTTGATTTTATGGACCGCCTCGCGGAAGCTATGCAAGTCACGACCGCCCGGCCAACCCGTGCGAGCGCAACGAGACAATCCATCGGATAAGGATCTCTATGACCAGCCACAGCTCTTCGGCGCCCGCGCCTGAGGCCGGCCACAACACGGCCCGGCTCGGCGATCTCTACAAGACCATGGTGCGTATCCGCACGTTCGAGGAAACCGCCCTCGACGCGCATAAGGCCGGCGAGATCCCGGGACCCTTGCACGTCTCGATCGGACAGGAAGCGGTCGCAGCCGGCGTCTGCGCCAACCTCACCCGCGATGACCGGCTGACCTCGAACCATCGCGGCCACGGTCATGCGATCGCCAAGGGTGCCGAGCCGGGACGCATGTTCGGCGAACTTTTCGGCCGCGAAACGGGATATTGCCGCGGCAAGGGCGGCTCCATGCATATCGCCGACTTTTCCGTCGGCATGCTCGGTGCCAACGGTGTGGTGGGCGGCGGCATCCCGATCGCGGTTGGCGCTGCACAGGGGCTCAAGCTGCAGGGTTCGAACGCCATTGCTGTCTGCATGTTCGGTGATGGCGCACAAAACCGTGGGCCGTTTCTCGAAGGTCTCAACTGGGCGGCCCTCTATCAACTTCCCATACTGTTCGTATGCGAGGACAACGGCGTTGCAGCTTTCACACCGGCCGATAGTGTCACCGCCGGACCCGGAGCATCAGCGCGCGCCGAAGCTCTCGGCGTGCCGGCCACCGCCGTCGACGGCAACGACGTGATTGCCGTAGACCAGACAGTTGGTCGCCTCGTCGCCGACGTGCGCGCCGGCCGGGGGCCGCGCCTGCTTCACGCCAAGACCTACCGCTGGACCGGTCACACGTCGACCGATGCCGCCGCCTGGCGAGACGATGCTGAGGTTCAAGCCTGGAAGGCGAAGTGCCCGATCGAACGGCTACGCAAGCAATTGCTGGAGCAGGGCGGCTCGGCCCCCGATCTCGACCAGATCGGCGAAGCGGCGCGACAGGAGATGCAGGCAGCCCGTCAGGCCGCCAACGTCGCTCCCTGGCCCTCGGGCGGTGTTGCCTTCGAGGACGTACAGGATACGGGGGCGGTTCAATGGCGCGCGTAACGCTCAACGAGGCCGGCCGGCTGGCCGTGCTTCAGGAAATGCGCGCCGACCCGCGCATCTGGGTGCTGGGCGAGGACGTCGCCCGTGGTGGGCTCTGGGGCCAGTACCGCGATTTTCTCGACGAGTTCGGGCCGGAGCGCATCGTCTCGACGCCGATCTCGGAAGCAACCATCATGGGCGCCGGCCTCGGTTCGGCGCTGGTCGGCACGCGTCCGATCATCGAGATGCGCATATTCGATTTTGTGATGTGCGCCATGGACGAACTGGTCAACCAGATCGCCAAGGTGCGCTATATGTTCGGCGGCCAAGCGACACCCGCCGTCGTCGTGCGCATGCCGCACGGCATGTGGCGCAACTCGGCCGCCCAGCACAGCCAGATGCTGGAAGCCTGGTTCGCCCACCTGCCGGGCGTGATCGTCGCGACGCCGTCATCGGCGGAAGACCAGGCCGGTTTGCTGGTCAGCGCCATCCGGTCCGACGATCCCGTGCTGTTCTTCGATCCCAAGGATCTTTGGGGCGTCGAGGGCGAGGTCGCCGAGAGCATAAAACCGATCCCCTTTGGCAAGGCGCGTACGATCCGTGAGGGTGACGACCTGACCATCGTGACGTGGAGCGCGCTGACGCCGAAAGTGATCGAAGCCGGTGCCCTGCTAGCCGAGGCCGGCATCAAGGCCGACATCCTTGATCTCAGGACGATTTGGCCCTGGGATGAGGATGCGGTTGCAGCATCGGTCGAACGCACCGGGCGCCTTCTCGTTACCCACGAAGCGGTCGAGGTCGGCGGTTTCGGCGCCGAGGTTGCGGCGCGCATCCTCGAACGCCTCGGACCGGCCAACGTCAAGGCCGTGAAGCGCCTCGGTGCGCCGCGCATACCGATCCCGTTCTCACCGCCGCTCGAAGACGAGATGCGGGTGACCACGGCAAAGATCGTCGAAGCCGCGAAGGCAGTCATGCGCGACTAGGCACTGCCTCCCCCTGCCTCCCCTCCATTGGTTCAAGTAAAAGAGAGATCACAGATGCTGTCCCGATCCGACATCGAGTTCTATCACGAGAACGGCTACCTCCTCGTCGAGAATGCGATTACGCCCGAGCAGCTCGACGCCATGCGCCAGACCACCTACGCGCTGATCGACCAGTCGCGGCAGGTGAGCGTCAGCGATCATCGATTCGACCTCGATCAGGGGCACAGTCCCGATAATCCGCGCCTGACCCGCATCAAGCAGCCGCACAAGCAGGATTCGATCTATTGGGACGTGCTCAAGGACTCAGCCATGACCGAGGTGTTGGTCGACCTGCTTGGTCCCGACACCATGATCCAGTCCTCGAAGCTCAACACCAAGGCACCGGGCGGCGGCCAGGCGGTCGAGTGGCATCAGGACTGGGCCTTCTATCCGCACAGCAACGACGACATGCTCGCTTTCGGCCTGATGCTCGAGGACGTTGACCTCGCCAACGGTCCGCTGCAGGTGATCCCCGGCTCGCACAAGGGGCCGACCCTTTCGCATGCCAACAAGGAGGGCGTATTCTGCGGCGCCGTCGATCCCGATGACCCGGAGTTCGATTACGGCAAGGCCGTGACCTTGACCGGCAAGGCCGGCGACATGACGGTGCACCATGTGCGCGCGCTGCACGGTTCGAGCCCGAACAACTCGGACCGCGATCGTCTGATCCTATTCTATGAATGCCGCGCCGCCGATGCCTGGCCGCTGGTCGGCAATGCCGGCTACATGAAATACGATGGCAACCCGCAGCGCGGGCTCTGGGAGCAGTTGCAGGATTCCGTGATCACGGGCTCGATGACGCTGGAGCCGCGTTGCGAGGCTGTGCCGGTGCGCATCCCGATCCCGCCGGCACCGGATGCCGGTTCGATCTTCAAGACGCAGCAGTCAGCCGGCGCCAGGAGTGTTTATGCGGCTGAATGACTTTGCGACTTGTTCGTTACGTCACAAGAGACAGTGAGGATGGCCCGGATTTCAAAATCAGTCTGGATCGCTGCCTTCGCGGTCTCGCTGGCCATTCATGCCGCGGCTGCACTGCACTTCGAGACGCCGCGTCCTGGCTCGCCGGAGCTGCCAGCAGGCCCGCCGGTTGCCATCGCTGCCAGCCTCGCAAGCGTAATCGGCGGTGTGCCCGCCGTGGCCGCAACCGAGGCCGAGCCGGTGAGCACGCTGACAGCGGCGCTGCAGCAAACGGCTCAGCCCGACCGATTGTCTGCGCTCGAGCCGGCGCAGGCCCTGCAGGCGCCGACATCTCGGGACGTGGAACCGCGGACACTGCAGGAAGCATCCCCGGTTGTCGCCGTACCTGCACCGCCTGTAGCCAATGCGTCGGCCGTTTCACGCGCTGCCAAGCCCGAGGCAATAGCTGCCATCGCTCCGCCGGTCATCGAACCAGTTGTGAGGGCCAATAAACCGCAAACCACAGCGCCCCCTTCTGTTCAACCGAGGCGGCGCAAGCAGAAGCGGAGTGAGCACCACAAGCGCAAGTCGGCCGCCCTGCCACCGGGATCATCGCGGCAGGGCGCTGCCGGGTCGTCGCGTGGCGGTCGCGGCGGCCGCAGCGTTGCAAGCCCCGGCCAGATCGCGAGTTACGGTGCGCGTGTCCGCGCCCGAATTCTGCGTCAGCGACCGTCGGCGTCCGGTCGCGGCCGGGCCGTCGTCTCGTTCGCGGTGACGGCTGGCGGAGGATTGCGGTACGCCCGACTGGCACGGACGAGCGGCAATGCCGCGCTTGATCGGGCAGCACTTGCAGCTGTACGCCGGGCGGCACCGTTTCCCCGTCCGCCGGCCGGCGCCGAGACGCGCCAGCTGAAATTCACCATCCCGTTTTCATTCCGTTAGCGATCGATAACAGGAATTTGCGCAGCACAGCGTGACGATCATGCCATCATCGGCGATCATGCCGGCATTGGAGACGAGGACCATACGCCATGCTGAAAGACCGCTACGACAATTCCCTGTCAACCAGCTCCCAAGCGGCACGTGATGCTTATATCGATGGTGTCGACCGGTTAATCTCGGCGGGTCCCGATGCCGAGGAGGCTTTCCGGCGAGCTGCCGAGGCCGACGATGGTTTCGCACTAGCCCATGCCGGCATTGCCCGCGCCGCCCAGATCTCCGCGCGCATGCCCGAGGCGCGCGAGGCAATAGCAAAGGCCGAGGAATTGGCCCCGAACGCCAGCGAGCGCGAGCAAAGCCACATCGCCGCAATGGCGCCGCTGATCGCCGGCAATGGTGCCGCTGCCTATCAGGCGATCCTCGCCCATCTCGAAAATCATCCGCGCGACGCTTTGATCGTGCAGCCGTGCACCGGCGTGTTCGGCCTGATCGGATTTTCCGGACAGGCGGGACGTGAGGCAGAGCAACTGGCCTTCATGAACCACCTGGCGCCGCACTACGGCGACGACTGGTGGTTCACCTGCGTGCACGCCTTCGCCCAGGTCGAGGCCGGCCAGATCGCGCCATCGATCGCCAAGATCGAGCAATCGCTTGCCGGCAATCCACGCAACGCCCATGGCGCCCATATCCGCGCTCACATCTACTATGAGAACGGTGAGACGGATGCCGGTTATCGTTATATCAGTGAGTGGCGCAAAGACTACGAGAAGCGGGCACCGTTGCACTGCCATATCAGTTGGCATGTCGCACTCTGGGCACTCGAGCACGGCGACAGCGCGCGCGCCTGGCAGATTGTTCGCGATGACGTTCGTCCGGGCCACGCCTGGGGTCCGCCGATCAACGTGCTGACTGACTCGGCCTCCTTCCTGATGCGGTCGGAACTTGCAGGTGAGAAGCCGCAAGCCGATCTATGGCGTGAAGTGAGCGCCTTTGCGCAGAAGATCTTCCCCAACCCCGGCATCGCATTCGCCGACATGCATGCAGCCCTCGCCCATGCGATGGCGGGCGAGGGTGAGGCGCTCGAGAAGGTCATTCGTGACGCCACCGGACCGGCCGGCGATCTCGTTGCCAAAGTCGCCGAAGCATTCCGCGCCTTCGCTCGTCAGTCTTGGTCGGAGGCGGTTGCGCTGTTGACACCGATGATGTCCGAACACGAGCGCCTCGGCGGCAGCCGGGCACAGCGCGATCTGCTTGAGTTCATGTATGCAAGTGCCCTGCTTCGCCAGGACCGCATGGAAGAGGCGCGCCGCCTGCTTCTGATGCGCCGCCCGGCCAAGGTCAACGCCCATCCGCTTGCCGGCCTTTGAGGTCGACTGATCAGCGGCCCCAGGCATCGATCAGGACACCGGCGGGCCCGCTGACCGGGTCGGCCTCGGGCAGCGGTACGTCCGGGATTTCGGCAAGCGCCTTGGCATATTCGTCCGGAGTTTCGCGTTTCAGGTCCCAGTCTTCCTGGCCGTTAGGGTAGGCCCCGACGATCACTAGGCCGGTCCCGCGTGAGCGCCGGCAATGGCCGACACCGGCCGGAATGACGACAACCGCACCGCGGGAAAATTCGACCACAGGGCCGTTGCGCCCGCCGAACTGAACCTCGACCGGCGCGCCGACGTTGGCGAGCACTTCATGTGCACGCGCATGGTAGTGATGGAACTCATAGATGCCGTTGATCCAGTGCCCTCCCCAGCCGTTCGCCCGGAAGCGCTCGATTGCGACGTCCGGGCCGTCGCCGCTACTGAACACGTCGTGATAGACGATCAGCGGCAGGTGCGGATTGTTCGGGATCCGGCCGTCATCGGCCAGATGATGAAGATCGAATTTCATGGGCGATACCAACATACCGCTTCACTGACATTCGCGCTTTGACGGGCTAGGTTAGTCCGCAACTGATCCAGGCTCAATTGGTGCCACAGCGCTTCAAGATATGAGGACGAGACAATGCTGAAAGTGTGGGGACGCCCTAATTCGATCAACGTCCAAAAGGTGATGTGGGCGATCGCAGAACTCGGTCTCGACATCGAGCACACCGAGGCCGGCATGGCCTTCGGCAAGGTCAACGAACCGTGGTATCGCGAGATGAACCCCAACGGCCTGGTGCCGACCATCAATGATGACGGATTGGTGCTCTGGGAATCGAACGTCATCGTGCGCTATCTGGCAGCCAAGCATGCGACGGGCACGCTGATGCCGGAAGGCATTGTCGGCCGAGCCCAGGCCGAAATGTGGATGGACTGGCAGCAGACCGCGCTGCATCCCGCTATCACGCCGGTCTTCTGGAACCTGATCCGCACGCCCGAACCGGATCGTGACATGGCCGTCGTTGCTAAGGGCGTCGAGCAGTTCTCGAAGGCGATCCAGGTGCTCGAAGCGCGCCTCGCCGACCGGCCCTATATCATGGGCGATCAGCTGACGGTTGCCGATATTCCGGCCGGCTGCGTTGCCTACCGCTGGTTCGGCTTGCCCGTCGACCATGGCAATATTCCCAACGTGCGGGCCTGGTATGAGCGCCTCTCCGAGCGCCCAGGCTACCAAAAGCACGTCATGCTGCCGATTACCTGATCGTCAAGGCTGGTTGTTCCAGTGACAGTAGGATCGGAAGCAAGCTCGCCGGGGGGCGCAACGCGCTGGCTGGTGCTTGCCGGCGTGTGGTTCATCTACATGTGCTTCGGGCTCACCGCGAGTGCGCTTGCACCGCTGGTCGCCCCGATCATCCGCGACCTCGGCATCAGCCATACGCAAATGGGCAGCGTGCTTGGTGCCTGGCAGCTGGTGTTCATTTTTGCAGCGCTGCCCTGCGGCATGATCGTCGATCGCCTGCGGCCCAGGCGGGCGCTGCTGCTCGGCGCCTTGATGGTCGCGGCCTCGGGATTTGCGCGCAGCGTTTCACAAGACTATCTGGCGCTGTTCCTCGCCGTCGGATTGTTCGGCTTGGGCGGGCCGATCATATCGACAGGCGCACCGAAGGTCGTTAGCCAATGGTTTCGCGGCGAGGAACGTGGCCTCGCGATGGGGATTTACATCTCCGGTCCGTTTGCCGGCGGCGTCACGACGCTGACGATGACCAACTCGGTCCTGATGCCGGCACTCGGCCACGACTGGCGCATGGTGACGGCGCTCTGGGCATGTTTGGCGGTGATTTCTGCCGGTGTCTGGCTGGCCATTTCGGCGCTGCCGTCGGTCCGCGCCCAGGAGCAGGACGGCGCCGGCGAAACCCAGGTGCCGAGCATGCAGGAAGTCGGCACGTTGCTGGCTATTCGGCCGGTCCGCATCCTGCTGGTCATGGCGGTTTGCATGTTCATGATCAATCACGGCTTCAACAATTGGCTGCCGGAGATACTGCGCGCCGGCAGGATGGATGCGGCAACCGCCGGCTTCTACGCGGCCCTGCCGACGATCGTTGCGGTGTTTGCTTCACTGACGGTGCCGAGATTCGCGAAGCCCGGCCGGCGCCTCATGATACTCGCGGCACTTGCAACCATGTCAGGCATCTCGACACTGATCATGCTGCTCGATCCGGGACCGCTCCTGGTCGCAGGTCTTCTGCTGCAGGGCATATCGCGCAGTGCCATGATGACGATTGCGATGCTGGTGCTGATCGACCTGCCCCAGGTTGGCGAACAGCGCGTCGGTACGGCCAGCGGCCTGTTTTTCTCGTTCGCGGAAGTCGGCGGCATGGCCGGTCCGCTGTCGCTTGGCCTGCTCTACGACCTGACGCACAGCTTTTCGGCGGGGCTCTACATGCTGACCGGTTTTGCCGTGACAATTCTGTGTTGCACAGTGCTTCTGAAGCCATATGTCACTCAGCGCGGTACCGTCCGGAATTAGAGTGTTGTGTTTGCAGTTCGTACTCCGGGAGGCCGTGCATGTTGCATCGCAGAATTCTGATTGCAGCTTCCATCGCATGCGCGTTGACGACGTCGACATTGGCCTGCAGCCCGACGACCGACTGCCGGATCGGTGAGCGCATCTACCGCATTCGGATGCCAGCCGGCCACGACGGCAAGACACCGATCGGCGCGATCGTCTTCGCTCATGGCCACAGGGGCAATGTGCGCAGTGCGGTTTCAAGCTTGGGCCTGGCAGCGATGGCGCGCCAGTTGAACGTCGCGATCATCTCGACCAAATCCGCCTTCGCCGGCTGGTCGCTGCCAAACGGCCCTTCCGACGGGCCACGCCCACGCGTCGATGAACTGACCTACTTCGACCGCGTCCTCGATGACGCAGCCAGGCGCTTTCCGATCGACCGCAAACGGCTCCTGATGACCGGCTTCTCGGCCGGCGGAATGATGGTCTGGCATCTTGCCTGCTACCGCAGCCACCAATTCGCAGCCTTCGTACCGATCGCCGGCACCTTTTGGCGACCGGTGCCCGAGAGCTGCGCAACACCAACGGGAAGCATCGTCCACATCCACGGCGATGCCGACAAGGTCGTGCCGCTGGAAGGACGGCGCATCCGGAAAGCCCATCAAGGCGTCGTCAGCCGGGCGATCGAAATGTACGCGCGCTACGGCCAGTTCGGCGCCGTTAGCAAAAAGCAATATGACCGCTTGCGTTGCGAGCTGCGCGAAAACAGTGACGGCCATATCCTGGGCTTCTGCCTCTACAAGGGCGGCCACTCATTCTTCATCAGCCACATCCGCCAGGCCTGGGAAATGCTGGTTGCGGCCGGCCGATTGTGATCGTGAGTTCCGCCACGAACTACTTCAGGCCTCACGTTCGGCTGCCTCGGACAGGCCCGGCGCCGTGTCGGGGTCGAGGCGGCGCACGCGGATTGCCGTGATCCGGTTCTTGCTGCGCCGCAGGATCTCGAAGCGGTAGCCGTGGAAGGTAAACGTCTGGCCGGCTTCTGGGATGGTCTGGGCCTCGTGGATGACAAGGCCGGCAATCGTCACGGCCTCGCCATCGGGCAGGCTCCAGTCCATTTCACGGTTGAGATCGCGGATCGCAACACCACCGTCGACGTTGACCGCGCCGTCGAGCTGGCGGCGGATCGTATCGCTACCGACATCATGCTCGTCGATGATCTCGCCGACGATTTCTTCGAGGATGTCCTCGAGCGTAATCAGGCCCTGCACCTCGCCGTATTCATCGACCACCAGGGCGAGCTGGGTCTTGCGCTGCAGGAAGGCGTTGAGCTGATCTGAAACGCTGGTCGTGTCGGGCACGAACCAGGGCTCCGTCAGGATGTCGGCGACATCGAGTTCGTCGACCTTCCAGCCATTGCGCCCGAGTGCTGCAAGCAGGTCCTTCGAATGGAGCACGCCGACGATGTTGTCGGGCGCATCGCGCCACACGGGCAGGCGCGTGTACTGGCTGCGCATCACGTCCGAGACGATTTTATGGGGCGCATCGTCGCCGTTGATCGTCTCCATTTCCGTGCGGTGACGCATAAGATCGTCAAGTTCCAACTGTCGCAGATCAAGGACGCCGCCAAGTTGCTTCGCCGCGCCCTTGTCGACGACGCCCTCCCGCGAGGACAATTCGATCGTACCGCGTAATTCGTGGTGGGCGAGAATGTTGGCATCATCATCGGCATGCGTTGGCGTCAGGCGCATGATCGAGCTGACGATAACCTCGACGATCCGGGTCAACGGGCTCAACAGCCAAATGAGCCCGCGCATGGCCGGCGCGATGGTCAGAGCAAAGCGATCGGGAAAGGCGATAGCGTATGTCTTGGGCAGCACCTCGCAGAAGATCACGACGAACAGCGTCAGGATCACGGTCGCATAGAGCACCCCGGCCTCGCCGAAGAGGCTGATCATCAGGCTGGTCGTCAGTGCGGAAGCCAGAATGTTGACCAGGTTATTGCCGAGCAGCACGGTGCCGATGATCCGTTCCGGCGTCTCGAGCAATCGGTTGACGGTCGCAGCGTGCGCATTGCCGGATTGGCCGAGTGCATGCATGCGCGCCCGAGATACTGCTGTCAGCGCGGTCTCCGAACCTGAAAAGAAGGCCGACATCGCGAGCAGCAATGCGACCGAGACGATGATGATGGCGAGATCGGTTTCGATGGTCATTGGTTCAAAACGGTAATTTGGCTGTTAGGTCAGACGTCATCGGGGGAGGCCAGCAGGCGGACGAGAAACTCGTTTACGTGCTGGCGCGAGATGTCCCGCGTGATATAGGCAGAGCCGATGTCATGGGCGAGAATGAAGGTCAGTTGTCCGTCACGCACTTTCTTGTCCTGGCCCATCAAATCGACAAGCACGTCGACTGCCGGCAGTTCGCCGCCTGGAATATCGTGAATCCGGGTCGGCAGGCCGGCCGCCTTGATGTGAGCTGCAACACGAGCTGCAGTTTGCGGCGGACAGGCGCCGATCTCCTCCGACAATCGGAAGGCCAGACAGATGCCGATCGCAACGCCTTCGCCATGCAGTAGCCGGTCGCTGTATCCCGTCCAGGCTTCGAGCGCATGCCCGAACGTATGCCCGAGATTAAGTAGCGCCCGGTCGCCGGTCTCAGTTTCGTCACGGGCAACGATTTCAGCCTTCATCTCGACACTGCGCTGAACAGCGCGGATAAGCGCCGCCCCATCGCGATCACGGATCTTCGCGGCGTTGTCCTCGAGCCAGCCGTAGAACGCGCGATCGCCGAGTAGGCCGTATTTGACGACCTCGGCATAACCGGCCCTCAACTCACGGTCGGGCAGGGTATCCAGCACGCCGGTATCCGCCAGCACCAGACTCGGTTGGTGGAATGCACCGACGAGGTTCTTGCCTTGCGGCGTGTTGATACCGGTTTTGCCGCCGACCGAACTGTCGACCTGAGCCAGCAGGCTGGTCGGGATCTGCAGCAGGCGCACGCCGCGACGCAGAATCGCGGCTGCAAACCCGGCCAGGTCACCGATCACGCCGCCACCGAGCGCGATGACGACATCACGCCGTTCGGTGCCGGCGGCTAGCAGCGCCTCGCACAGATATTGGAGCTGGGCGAAGGATTTTGAAGACTCACCGGCCGGCAGGACAATCGATTTGCGCAGCAGTCCGCGGGCATTGAGACATTGCTCGACGGCAACCAGATGCTGCTCGGCGACGTTTTCGTCCGTTACAACGGTACAGCGCGCCGGCCCGAGATGCGCCGTCGCCAGATCGGCGGCCTCATCGAGCAGACCACGGCCGATCAAGACGTCGTAGCTGCGCTCGCCGAGTTCGACCCGGACCGTCCGGCGCTCAACGGCTCCGCCATTCGCTGAATTCATGCCTGATGCTCCTCGCCCGACCTGCCCTTCGGCGCAAGCGGCCCTTCGAGCAGTGCCTGGATGATGTCGCCGACAACAACCTCGTGTGACGCATCGCGGCTGTCGACGACGATGTCGGCCAGGCCATAGACCGGATAACGCTCTTTCATCAGATCACGCATCGTTGCCTCCGGATCCGGCGTCTTGAGCAGCGGCCGGTCCTGCCGACGCATGACGCGGCGCATCAGCACGCGCAGCTCCGCCCTGAGCCAGACCGCGATGCCAGCCCTGCCGATCGCCTCGCGCGTGTCCGCCCGCATGTAGGCACCGCCGCCGGTTGCCAAAACCTGCGGCCCGTCACTGAGCAGACGGCAGATGACGCGGTTCTCGCGATCACGAAAATGCACTTCGCCATAGTCTTCGAAGATCTCCGGGATGGTCTTGCCGGCGGCGCGCTCGATCTCGTTGTCCGCATCGACGAAATCAAGCCCGAGTTTTGCTGCCAGGCGACGGCCGACCGACGACTTGCCACAGCCCATCAGCCCGACCATGACGATCGAGCGCTCGCCGAGGCGCTCGACGAGGCCGGCCAGTTCCTGCGGCAAATCCGCAGTCTTCTTCTTGGCATCGAATCCTGCCATGAGCGTTTCATTCCACCCGTTCGCCACCACCTGCAAATGTGCTATGCCAGCTCTGCTTGACGCGCACAGTTCGCGAAAACAAGGCGGACACCTTAACTGTCATATTCGCGCCATGCTGCAAATCAATACGTTGATCCTGCATTTCACTCGCTCCGGCGCTGCGAGGGAGAGCCGATGCCGACCTTGATCCGCTTTGTCTTCGTGGTCTCGATGATCGTGGCGGTTGGCTACGGTTCGCTCTATGTGCTCGCGGTTTACTTCGAGCCGGAGCAGGAGGAAGTGCAAAAGCCGTTGCCGGGTATCAAAATTCGTAGATGAGCCGATGGCCAAGCCGCGTTCCTCCGGGCCAAGTTTGCGCAGTATTCTGTGCGCTACCTTTGTTTTTGCCCTGCTTTTGCTGACCTGGCCGCCCCTGTCTGGTCTGGCGGAAGAGGGCTGGAACCCGTTTTCCGAGCAGGAAAGCGCCCGCCAGCGGTCAGAACGGCGGGCCAGACCGGTTCCGGCCGGTCCGCAAGCACAGCCGCTCGCGCCAATGACACCTGGTTACCGCGCGCCGACCTATCATAGCCAGCCGGGCTACAGCCGCTACGCACCTCCGGCCCGGGTCGAACGTGGTCACCTGACTTCCAATTCACCGTCCGACCCCGTCATCCCGCCGGCCGGATACGGACACATGCAGCCGGGCCCGATCCCCGGCGCCACTGTTCCCGGAACACCGGGCACCTATCTCAATGGCCCCGATGCAACCGGTGCTTCGGGCCTCGGCATCCCGCAACCCAGAATTGATCGCGGCGGCCTGATGCCGGCCATTGCAGACCGCGGCGGTCCGATCACGGGGGCCTGGACCGGCATTTCGCCAGCCGTTGCAGAAGAACTGTTTGCCTCCCTGCATCTGCCACCTGCTTCTCCGGCGCTTGCAATCCTGCTGCAGCGCATCCTCGAGGAACCAGGCGGCGATGCGGGTCTGGAAGAGGTGCGCCGGGCAGCGCTTTTCAAGGCCGGCCGCTTCGATCTGCTCGCTGCCGCCCAACCCGGTGAGCGACGCTCGGCGCCCGCGTCTGCTGCAATCGCCCTGCAATCCGTCCGCTACGATCTCGTGACGGGCCGCCGCGAGAGCGGCTGTAGCGACATCAAGCGCATTGCCGCCGATCCGAAGAAACTGCCGCACCGGTTGCGCGGTGAGGCCGTTCTGATCGCCGGGTATTGCGCTGTTGCCTCGGGCGACCATCAGGCCGGCAGCCTGGCCGCCGACCTCGCCCGCAACGCCGGCGCCCGCCGCCCCTTCACCATCGCCCTGTTCGAGGCGATCGGCCGTGGCGGTACCATCGAGGCAGAGTTGCCGAGCCGGGCCGATATGCTCGACGCACTGCTGCTGCGAGAGCTCAAATCTCCAGATGGCAAACTCGCAGCCGCTCTGGCCGAACGCGGCGATGCAGGCTTCCTGCAAATATTGAGTAGCGCCTCGAATTTGCCGCCGGCAGCCGCAAGCGCCGTCGTGGAGATCGCCGCGCTTCGCAATGTCGCCGCACCAAAAGCGTTGGCTGACGTTTACCGCCGCGCCGGCGACTCGAAATCACGCGCCAAGGGCCGCTCCGCGCGCGCCGTGGAACGCGCCCGGCATTTCGCGACCGCCGAGCGCCAACAGGCACAGTTCGTGCGCACCCGCGCCATCCGTGCCCTGCTCGACAGCGCCCGCAGCGATGGCCTCTTGAATGTGGCAGCCGCCGCCGTCGCGCCGATCGTTGCCGGCATGCGCCCGACGGAAGAAATCTCCTGGTTCCACGAGACGGCCGTGGAAATCCTGATTGCCGGCGGCGACTATCGTGCCGCCCGTCAGTGGATTGCGGCCGCAGCCCCTGACCGCCAGGTTGCCGGACGTCTAGACCACTGGCTGCTGCTCGCTGATATCGGTATGGCCGACCGTGCCGGCCCAGAGCGTGCGCGCGGCTTTGCAGCGCTCGAAAACTTGGCCCGCCAGGGCCGCATTGCAAATACCGCGTTGCACCGGCTGGCAACCGTGCTCGACGCCCTCGACTACAACATCCCGATCCCGCTCTGGAACCTGGCCAGCCGCACGCCGCAGCCGCAATCCGGCCATCTGCCGGAGACCGGCCTGTTGAGCGCTCTGCGCCAGGTTTCGGAGGCCCGGCAGCCGGGCCACACCGCACTCTACGTTCTGCGTACGATTGCGCCGAAGGGCACGTACGCGACCCACCTCCTCGGTCTCGGAGAAGCCCTCCGCGCCCTCAAGCGGGCAGGCCTCGAAGCGGACGCCCGCCGTCTGGCCATCGAGGCGCTCTATGCCGACTGGCCGCGTTCACCGCCGTAAGACAAGAGGAACGGTGGTTACAAATCAGATACGATCTGGCCAACTGAACTGATTCGCGAGACCCGGCATGGGCGCCGAGCACCAGCATTTGGCATCGTTCATCGAAACGATCACCGCCGAGCGCGGTGTTGCAGCCAATACGGTCGAGGGCTACACGCGCGATCTTACTGACTTTCTGAGCTTTCTGGGCCAGCTAGAGCGCCCGTTATTGGCTGTCGAACCCGGCGATATCACCGGATATTTGCGCTCACTGAGCGACCAGGGTCTTGGCCCCGCGACCCGTGCCCGGCGGCTCTCCGCCATTCGTCAGTTCATGAAATTCCTGGTCGCGGAAGGCATCATCGCGGAAAACCCTGCCTTTGCGATCGCCGGGCCGAAAAAGGAACGCGCGCTGCCCAAGACACTGAGCGTCGCCGAGGTCGACCGTTTGATGGCGGCAGCGGCCGGCCAGATTGCAGCGACAGCCGGCAAAGAGCAGGCCCGTGCCATTCGTTTGCACTGCTTAATCGAACTGCTCTATGCCACCGGCATGCGCGTTACCGAACTCGTCTCCCTGCCGCGCAGTGTGCTCAAGGGCGACACCCGCCTACTCACCATCAAGGGCAAGGGCGGCCGCGAACGCCAGGTACCGCTCAATACGCCGGCCCGAGAGGCTCTGAACCGTTACCTGGGGCTCGATGCCGCAGGTGTGCGCGAACCATCGTCACGGCGCGCGACCCAGAGCAAATGGCTCTTCCCCTCCTCCGGCGTCCAGGGTCATCTGACCCGCCAGCGCTTTGCCCAGGACCTCAAGGAATTGGCCGAACTGGCCGGAATCGCGCCGGAGCGCGTCAGCCCGCACGTGCTGCGCCATGCCTTCGCGAGCCATCTCCTCGATCGGGGCGCCGATCTGCGCGCCGTCCAGCAACTGCTCGGCCATGCCGATATTTCGACCACCGAAATCTACACCCACGTTCTTGAAGAGCGCCTCAAGCGACTTGTCCACCAACATCACCCGCTGGCCCGCGCCGCAAGTGGCAGCTGAGCCGACGTGCGTGTTGCCAGCACCCCATCGACATACCTATATGAAGGCCGAATTGCCACGCCAGCGAATTGGATCCGACTTGCCTCCCCAAACCATCCGTACCTACCTCGATTTCGAGAAACCAATCGCCGAACTCGAAAGCAAGGTTGCCGAACTCGAGACGCTTTCGAGCGGTGAAGATTCGGTATCGATCTCGGACGAGATCACGACCCTGCAGCAAAAGGCCGAGCAGGCGCTGGCCGACACCTACGCCAAGCTCACGCCGTGGCAGAAGACCCAGGTCGCCCGCCATCCCGACCGGCCCCACTCGATGGCCTACGTCGACGTCCTGATCGACGACTTCACGCCGCTCGCCGGCGACCGCTATTTCGCCGAGGACTACGCGATCATCGGCGGCATGGGCCGTTTCGCGGGCCGCTCCGTGATGATCATTGGCCACGAGAAGGGCTCCGATACCGAAAGCCGCATCAAGCACAACTTCGGCATGGCGCGGCCCGAAGGCTACCGCAAAGCGATCCGATTGATGGAAATGGCCGACCGATTCTCGATGCCGGTCATCACCATCGTCGACACCGCCGGCGCCTATCCGGGCATCGGAGCCGAAGAGCGCGGCCAGGCCGAGGCGATCGCACGCTCGACGGATGCCTGTCTGGCACTCGGCGTGCCGCTGATTTCGGTAGTGGTCGGCGAAGGCGGCTCGGGCGGTGCCGTTGCGATTGCGTCGGCCAACCGCGTTCTCATGCTGGAGCACGCGATCTACACCGTTGCTTCACCGGAGGCTGCCGCCTCGATCCTCTGGCGCGATTCGGCTCGTGCAATTGATGCGGCGACCAACATGAAGATCACCGCCCAGGATCTCCACCAGATGAAGGTGATTGACACCATCATCCCCGAACCCGTCGGCGGCGCCCACCGCGACCCGGCAACCACGATCGAGGCAACCGGCAAAGCAATTGGCGATGCGCTCAAGGAGTTCGACGGCCAGTCGCCCGACGAAATCCGCAAGCAGCGACATGATCGGTTCCTGGACATCGGGCGGACCTTGGGGTGATGTCGGATCGGGCGTGGGTCCATTTGCGGATCCACGCGCAGGAAACCCAAGTGATTTTCAGCATGCCGTGCCCAAGCGGCCAACCGCTTGGGCTCTTCCTGTGCACACCACTATCCGGGCAAAGTTTGCACGCCTAAGCCACAACCACAGTCGTCATCCCCACGTAGGTGGGGACCCAAGCGATTCTCCGTTTTCTCTGTGCCGGCGGATGGTCGCTTGGGTTCCCACCTACGCGGGAATGACGGAGTGTGAATTGGCAATCCAGCGTATTTCGCGTTCCGAACGTAGAATTTCTCTTGTCGATCAAGGTCATCTATCGCCTTGCGGAGTAATTAACCGGACAGCATTGCACCTCCGCGGGAATGACGCTGAGATTGGCGGTTTGTTGGGAATGAAAGGTACGGTCCAGATCACTTGCCGAGTTACAATTGCCGATCCGAATCAACCTAACCCTTCGCCATAATCTCTTCGTCGTGCTCACCGAGTGCCGGCGGCGGCTCGTTGCGGTCCGGCCGCCTGCCGTCGAACGAAATCGGTAGCCCGAAGAAGCTTGCCGTTCCCTGTTCATCCCGACGTAATATGTCGAGCGCCTCGGTCTGAGGATGGCTGGCGACCTGGTCGAGCGTCTGCACCGGCGCGTTCGGAATGCCGGCCTTGTCGAGGACCTCGATCCAGTGCGCCGTCGTGTGCTTGGTCGTTTCGCCTTCGATCAGAGCGATCAATTCCGGCTTGTTGACGACACGATCGCCGTTGGTCACGAAGCGCGGATCCTCGATCCATTCGGGATGGCCGAGCACGGTGCACAGCTTTGCGAACAGGTTGTCGTTGCCGGCCGCCATGACCAGTTCGCTGTCGGCGGTGCGCATCGCCTGATAGGGCGAGATCATCGACACGCCCGAGCCCGACTTGGCCGGCAGCTTGCCTGATAGCGCAAACGCGGGCAGGAAATATACCATCCAGCCGAGCGCCGTCTCGTAAAGAGACGAGTCGACGATGCCGCCCTTGCCGGTCTTTTCGCGCCGCAAGAGGCCGGCCAGCATGGCAATCACGGCCCACATACCGGTGCCCATGTCGATGATCGAGGTGCCGACCCGGACCGGCGGCCGGTCGGGCTCGCCCTGTGTACTCATAACACCGCCGAAAGCCTGCATCAGCGGATCGTATCCCGGCCGCTGCGCAAGCGGGCCGGTGTTGCCGAAGGCGTGGATCGAGGCATAGACCAGCCGGTCATTGAGCGCGCAAAGCTGTTCGGGCCCGATCCCCAGCTGATCGACCAGACCCGGTTTCATGTTCTGGATGAAGCCATCAGCCTGGCCTGCCAGTTCCTTGACCAGGGCAATGCCCTGGGGCGACTTGAGATCGACCTGCATCGATTTCTTATTGCGGTTGAGACCCCGGAAGGTAGCACTCATGCCGTCCTTGAACGGTGGCCCCCATGCGCGGCAATCATCGCCCACCCCAGGCCGCTCGATCTTGATCACCTCGGCACCGAGTTCAGCGAGCAACAGCCCGGCATAGGGCGCCGCCACGCTGTGGCCAAGTTCGATGATCTTGTAGCCGGAAAGCGGCAGATGATGGTCCATGACGGCTGGCTCCAAATGTCGAAATCAGGGCTAGCAATGATGGACACCGCGAGACATTCAAAGGGGTTGGCTGGGCGATATCGAGATGCTGATCATGCCGCGCAAGGCGAGATGGTAGCGGTGATCACCACGAGCTGTCCGCCCGCCGATGAGCCAGGAGACCCCGCATGCCCGAGACCTACGAAATGCTCGAGATCGAGCATCATGACCCGAAGATCACAGTCATCGTCATGAACCGCCCGCATGCGCTCAACGCCATGAACACGCAGATGATGATGGAGCTGCGCGACATCTTCCAGGCGTTCTATCTGGAGCCCGATCAGACCAACTGCATCATCCTGACCGGCCGCGGCGACCGCGGGTTCTGCTCCGGCGCCGACCTCAAAGAGCGTGACGGCATGTCGGAACAGACCTGGAAGCGCCAGCACGCAATCGTCGAACAGATGATCCGCGCGATGTTTGCCTGTTCAGTACCGATCATCGCAGCCGTCAACGGTGTCGCATTCGGCGGCGGCTTCGAAATCGCGCTTGCCTGCGATTTTATCTATGCCTCCGAGAAGGCGCGGTTTGCACTTCCCGAAGTCACGCGCGGAATCATGCCAGGAGCAGCCGGTCCACAGAACCTGCCACGCGCAGCCGGTATCCGTCGCGCCAAGGAAATCGTGCTGACCGGCATACCGCTCGACGCCGCCCAGGCGTTGGAATGGGGCATCGCCAATAAGGTCGTGGCACCCGATAAGCTCCTGGACGAGACGATTGCAACGGCGCGCGTGATTGCTTCGAACGCGCCGATCGGCGTCCGCCAGGCCAAGAAGTCATTGGAGAAAGCAACCGAACTTGATCGCAATTCCGGCTACGCCTTCGAGATCGAAGCCTACAACATGACGGTACCAACCGAGGACCGCCTGGAGGGTGTCCGGGCATTCAACGAAAAGCGCAAGCCGGTGTTCAAGGGGCGTTGATCGTGCGCCCTCTTCGTTTGCGCGATACCACCTTATAGACCGAATGCGCCAGTGTTGTGGACCTGGACAGTTGATTCCCAGCGAACCCCCAAACTCAGTGTCATTCCCGCGCAGGCGGGGAACCTAAGCGACCATCCGCCGGCACTGAGAAAGTGGAGGGTCACTTGGGTCCCCACCTGCGTGGGGATGACGACTGTGGTCGTGGCTTCGGCCATACAAACTTTGCCCGCACACCACTTCGCCTGCGCGAGGATGCCGGAGTGGTAGCACATCTAGAGACGCACACACTGACGGCGGAAGCTCGTCTATGAGCACCAGACAACTTGCCCGCGGCTTGTCCGAGCGTCTGCCGTTCTTCTACGGCTGGTTCGTGTTGTTCGCCGTGTGCTGTGCCGGCTTCTCGCGGCAGGGACCGGCGGTCGCGACCTTGTCGATCTTCGTCGAGCCAATGACCTCGGAATTCGGCTGGTCGCGCACGGCGATCTCCGGTGCCGTCTCGCTTGGCGGTATCCTAGCAGCGGTTTTGTCGCCGATGCTCGGGCCTCTGCTCGACCGGCATGGTGCCTGGGCGATGCTGACCGGTGCGGTGATCCTGACGGCGTTCGCGACCGCCGCCTTGGCCTTCACCCCGTCACTCATCTATTTCTACGTCGCCTTCTGTATTGGCCGGACTTGCTTTGCAAGCCCCTACGAATTGGGCATCTACGGCGCCGTCAACAACTGGTTTCTGAGCTACCGCGCAATTGCTACGGCCTTGGCCAATCTGTCGATGATGGCGGGGCTCGTGGCGATGCCGCTGATCGCCCAGTATGCAATTTCCAATGCCGGCTGGCGCGAGGGCTGGCTGGCGGTCGGGACGACGGTGCTGATCGTCGGGCTGGCGCCGGTTTGGCTGTTCGTCGTGCGGCGGCCCGAGGATATCGGGCTGCTACCAGACGGTGTATCCCGACGACCGGGTGCAAAGCACCAAGCCGACAAACAACAAATCATCGAGCCGACCTACACGCGCGCAGAGGCGATGCGCACACCCGCTTTCTGGCTGCTGGTCGTTTTCACCGCGCTCGTCTATCCCGTGCAGGCGGGCGTCAGCCTGCACCAAGCACCGTTCCTGATCGAGCGCGGCATCGCGCCGACCACGGCCGCCTTCGTGGTCAGCACCTTCTCGCTCTTCTCAGGCATTGCCGGTTTGCTGTTCGGCATGCTTGTCAGGCGCATCGGCGTACGCATCGCACTGGTCGTGACCGCGGCATTCCTGGTCGCAGCCGTATACCTGATGGAGGCGCTCACAACCGACTGGGAGGCCTATCTGTCAGCAGCCCTGTTCGGCTTCGGAATTGGCGGCATGCTCACCGTGCTGCCGATCGTCTGGGCCGACTTCTTCGGGCGCAAGAGCTACGGTGCGATCCGCGGCGTTGCGCTGTCCGTGCAGGTCATCGCGCAGGCCTCGGGGCCATTGATCTCCGGCGTATTGCGCGACTGGACCGGCGACTATTCGTTGTCGCTGCAGGTGTTCGCAGGCTTCGGCGCGGCGGCCTTCATCGTCGCGCTGTTTGCACGAAAGCCAGGATGACAGCTCACCACATTTATCGCCCGGCGCTCTAACTCTCAGGCCGACCATACCCACCGCCTGTCGGCGTCTCCAGCACGACCGCCTCGCCGACCTTGAGGATGGTTTCATCGCAACCCTCGAGACGTTCCATCGTCCCATCCAATCGCCTGGCCCAGTTTCGGCCGCACTCTCCGGGTTCGCCGCCTTCGAGGCCGTAGGGCTGGACGTTGCGGTAGCTCGTCAGCAGCGTCAGGGTCATCTCACGCAGGAAGCGGATGCAGCGGTGGATGCCGTCACCGGCTGTCCACTTGCCCTTGCCGCCCGAACCGCGGCGGATTGAGAATTCCTCGAGCACGACCGGGTATCTGAGTTCCAGGATCTCAGGATCGGTCAGCCGCGTGTTGGTCATGTGCACGTGCACCGCACTCGTCCCGTTGAAGCCCGGACCTGCGGGTGAGCCCGAGCAGATCGTCTCGTAGTACTGATAAACGTCGTCGCCGAATATCAGGTTGTTCATCGTGCCCTGGCTCGGGCCCATCGCTTTCAGCGCGCCGAACAGGCAGTTGGTCACGATCTGGCTGGTCTCGACATTGCCGGCGATCACGGCGGCCGGATATTCCGGGCTCAGCATCGAGTTGTCCGGCACCACGATCTCGATCGGCTTCAGGCAGCCGGCGTTCATCGGGATCGGCTCATCGACCATCACCCGGAAGACGTAGAGCACGGCCGCCCGCGTCACCGGCCGCGGCGCGTTGTAGTTGTTCGGCTGCGTCGGGCTCGTGCCCGTGAAATCAACGGTTGCCGTTCGCGCCGCCTGGTCGACCGTGATCTTGACCTCGACGTGACTGCCCTGGTCCATCTCGACGCGGAACTGACCGTCAGGCAGCTTGGAGAGCAGCCTGCGCACGCTTTCCTCGGCGTTGTCCTGAACGTGGCTCATGTAGGCCTTGACCACGTCGAGACCGAAGTGGTCGACCATCTTCTCGAGTTCGCTGACCCCCTTGGCGTTGGCTGCGACATGGGCCTTGAGGTCGGCGATATTCTTGTTCGGTGAGCGCGCCGGCCACGGTGCTTCGGTCAGCAGCTTGTAGGTCTCCGCTTCGAGAAACACGCCGTCATCGACCATCTTGAAGTTGTCGATATAAACGCCCTCTTCCTCGATGTGCGTCGCGCGCGGGCTGGCGGAGCCTGGCGTCAGACCACCGATGTCTTCGTGATGGCCGCGGCTTGCAACGTAGAACAGGATCTCGCCCGTCTTGTCGAACACCGGCGTAATCACCGTGATGTCCGGCAGATGCGTGCCGCCGTTGTAGGGCGCGTTCAGCATGAACGTATCGCCGGGCTTCATCGTGCCGGCCCGAAGCCTGGCAATCGTCTCGACCGACTTGTCCATCGAGCCCAGATGCACCGGCATATGCGGCGCGTTGGCGACCAGTTGTCCCTGGGTATCGAACACAGCACAGGAAAAATCGAGGCGCTCCTTGATGTTGACCGACTGCGCCGTGTTACGCAGCGATTCTCCCATCTGCTCGGCGATCGACATGAAGAGATTATTGAACACCTCGAGCAGCACCGGGTCCGCCGCCTCGCCGAGAATCTCGCGTTGGCGCGGCGTGATGCGGCGCATGACGAGATTGTCGTCGCCGGTCACGTCGAGGCGCCAGCCCGGCTCGACGACCACGGTCTGATGCGGCTCGATGATCAGCGCCGGTCCCGTAACCGTCGCGCCAACGAAAAGCTGCGCACGCGTATAAACCGGCCCGTTATGCCACTCTCGGTTCGAGAAGAACCGTACCCGCTCGTCGGTCGCCGGCATCTCGCGCTCTTCGACGGCGGCACCGCCATCGGAACTCGCAATACTGGCACCGCCACCTGCAGCTTCGACTTCGATGGCTGAGGCAAATACCTTCTTTTCCGGCGAAATGAAGCCGTAACGCTGGCGGTGCTGCGTCTCGAAATCACGGCGCATGATGTCCGGTTCATCGAGCAGGACCGGCAATGCATTGTCGGTGCCCTCGTAGCGCAAATGCAGCCAGGTCGTCGTCGCGACGTCTTCAGGCGCAACGCCCTGGTCGGTGATCTCGTCAACCGCTTCGTTGGTCATCTCGAAGCCGAAATCCTCGACCCGGCGCATGGTGTCGGCGTTGAGTTCTGCTTCGACCGAACGTTCGCGGCTCGCGCGCAAATCGGCAAGCCCCATGCCGTAAGCCGACAGCAGGCCCGACAACGGATGGATCATCACCGTTTCCATGCCGAGCGTATCGGCAATCAGGCAGGCATGCTGACCGCCGGCCGAGCCGAAACAGTTGAGCGTGTATTCGGTAACGTCGTAGCCGCGCTGCACCGAGATCTTCTTGATGGCATTGGCCATGTTCTCGACGGCGATACGCACGAAGCCGTCGGCCACCTCTTCCGCGCCGCGCCCGTCGCCGATCTCGGCCGCGAGATCGGCAAAGGCCTGATGCACCGCCTCGACGTCGAGCGGTTCGTCGTGGCTCGGCCCGAAGATCTTCGGGAAGAACGAGGGCTTGAGCTTGCCGAGCATCAGGTTGGCGTCGGTCACCGTCAGCGGCCCGCCGCGGCGATAGCATTTGGGCCCCGGATTGGCGCCGGCACTTTCCGGCCCGACCCGGAAGCGGGCGCCGTCATAGAACAGGATCGAGCCGCCACCGGCCGCCACCGTGTGGATGCGCATCATCGGCACGCGCATCCGGACACCGGCCACCTGCGTCTCGAACGCGCGTTCGTATTCGCCGGCATAATGCGATACGTCCGTCGACGTGCCGCCCATGTCGAAGCCGATCACCTTCTCGAAGCCGGCCTGCTTGGCCGATTCTGCCATGCCGACGATACCGCCGGCCGGTCCTGACAGAATGGCATCGCGGCCCTTGAACAGCTCGGCCGCCTTGAGGCCGCCGGATGAGGCCATGAACATTACCTGCGGATGCTCGCCGGCATCGTCCGTTGACAGCGCCTGCGTGACCCTTTCGACGTATCGCGACAGGATCGGCGACAGGTAGGCATCGGCGACGGTCGTGTCACCGCGCCCGACGATCTTGATCAGCGGTGAGACCTCGTGGCTGATCGAGACCTGCTCGAAGCCGATCTCCTGAGCGAGCGCGCCGACCTGGCGCTCATGCTCCGGGAAGGCGAAGGCATGCATCAGCACGATCGCGATCGACTTGATACCAGCTGCCAGTGCCGCTTCGAGTTCACCGCGCAGGGCTGCAAGATCGACCGGTGTCTCGACCGTACCGTCGGCCAGAACCCGCTCGTTCGCCTCGACGACGCGCGAATAGAGCATTTCCGGCTTTATGATCTCCTTGGCGAAGATATCCGGGCGTTCCTGGTAGCCGATTTCGAGCTGGTCCTTGAGGCCCTTGGTAATCACCAGCAGCGTCGGATCACCCTTGCGCTCGAGCAGCGCATTGGTCGCAACCGTGGTTCCCATCTTGACCGAGTTGATCAGCCGAGCGGGTATAGGATCATCGGTCGCGACACCGAGAAAGCGGCGAATCCCCTCGAGGGCAGCGTCTTGATAGGCTTCGGGGTTCTCGGAAAGAACCTTGCGTGCTTCAATGGTTCCGTCCGGCATGCGCGCGACGACATCCGTGAACGTGCCGCCGCGGTCGATCCAGAAATCCCATTTGCCATTGGCCGTGCCACCGGCTGGAACCGCTTCGCTCATGTCTTGATCATCCTGGAGAAATGGGGCGCGGCGCCATGCTCAAACGTTCGAGCGCCGCGGGACGCGGCACAATAAGACAAACGTCATCGCGTTGAAAGGCGGAGATTTGCTGCAACCGGTCGGGCAGGATACCCGGCGCTCTAAAATCAATGGCCTGCCGTGCACGACACGCTAATTCTGATTTCCGTAGAAATTGCCGCGAACCAGCATGCGATGGAAGCTCGGCCGGAAGCCGTTGATCCGCTTTGCGCGCCGTTTCGACCAGCCGGCAACCCGGCGCGGTCGCTCGACGATTCGACGGGTCGGCCGTTTGCGACGAATTTGACGCGGCGGATTTCGCCGAACCTGTTTGATGCGGCGGATCTGGCGAACCGGCTTTTCCAGCGATTCGCGTCTGGCGGGCGAGCGCGCGGCAGGCTTGGGATCGGCAATCGTCGTGCGCCTTTCGGGCATGGCGATCGCCACCACCGGTCCAGGCGCGGTCTTCTTGCGCGCAACCGGGAATATCCGGCTGCGCGTTGCCCGCGCGTCGGGCGCCCGCTCTGCGGCAAGTTCACGCGAGTACTTCGAACGCTTCACTGCATCGGAAGGATTGCTGGCAACTGCCGGCCCGGTCGGCTGCCGGATCAGGCGATTGCGAACCGGTGGTGCATTGGTCGAGGCAACGACCTTCACCTGGCCATCCCGCCCCACGATACGCGGCGGACGCGGCGAAACCGGCAGCAATGAAGCCCGGACCTGCTCGGGTACCCGGGCACCGAGGCTCATCCGGGCATCGTGCCGTGTCATCTGCTCACGCATTTCGCGGAACCTGCGTGCCGTACGCGCAGCAATGCGTCGTGCGAGTTCGAGCGTCGAAACTTCCGGCTGCCGGTGGTCCCGATGGCGCCAGGCATGTCCGCCGTCCGCCGCATCGATGCGAACGCCCGGCGAATAAGGCGACACCAGCACGACATCCCGAGATTTAGATTTCAGCTTTTTGGTGCTCGCCGCCTTCGGTTGCCGCTTGATCGCACGCGCTGCCTGCCGCGCTTCAGTGACCTGCACCGGCCAGACCTTCGGAGGCGCCTCAGGGAATGGGTAGAGAGCCGGCGTCCTGTGTTCGTCGGGATCGTTGGCAAACAGCGACGCGACAGACGGCCTGACCTTGCCGCGCAAACGCTTACCTGGGAGCGGAACGAGGTCAGCCTGCGTCTCCGACCCGGTGGGTGCGTGAACCGGAAGCGGCACGATCGCAGACGGTCGTTGCATGGCCGGATCCGAGGGTGCGGCCGCTGCGACACGGACTGACCAGTCCCCGGCAATTGCGCCAAGCTTGTCCGCAGCAGCGATCGTCGAACCACTGATCACCGGCCGGCTGACGACCACTGGTCCCGATGGACTTTCGCCGTCATCGTAACCAAAAGCCGTGGACAGCAGTGGGATGCCCCAGCTGATCAGGTTGGCCGCGGCAACGCTGGCGACGATTGCCGCCGATGCCCAATACCGTGACGCACGAGATCTTCGCCTGAAAAAATAACGCTGCCGACTTGCCCGCATTACATTCTTCGCCCTACACCAATACGCAATAACCGGGACTGGTACGCGAAGTCTCAGCGCTTGCAGCCGGGACGCGCCAGCCCACTTTACTGACCAATTCACTGCGGCCTATGCTGGCGAATTGATCAGGCTCGTTCTAGCTGTGCCGTTAACACATCCTTAACAGTCTGAAACCGTTCAGTGAACCCGCCCGCGCCACCATTGGTGCAGGTTCAAACGGTCTGCTTGGTTTCTGTGTCACACAATGCCCGTCGAGCGGCAGGTCGACCGCCACACCTGTGACGTCTTCGCGGCCTAGTGAGAAATCGAGTAAACACGGATCACGGGTTGTGGCTTGCGAAATTCAAAACCGGGCCGGGAACGGCCCTCTGGAAACTGGAAATGGCATTGAAGCGGCTTTCCGAGGCGATACACCGGGGCGTTGGCACGCCGCTCAGGGTGGTTCTTGACAGGCTGATGTGCAATCTGGGCCTCGGCCCTTGCCCCGATGACAAGAACGCCACGAACAAGGTCGCGTTCACGGTCGGCGTCGTGGCGTTGGCAGCAAAAATGGCGAAGGCCGACGGCATCGTCTCTCAAATCGAAACCGACGCCTTTCGCGAGATATTCGCGGCTGCCGATAGCGACGCTAAAGGCGTGCAGCGCATTTTCGACCTGGCCAAGCAGGATGTCGCCGGCTTTGAAAGTTACGCCCAACAGGTCGCAGGCTTGCTCTCGGACGAACCGCAACTCAAGCGCGATGTGTTTGAAGGCCTGTTCAACATCGCAGCCGCCGACGGCATTCTCCATCAGGCCGAAGAAGTCTACCTCAAGACCATCGCCGAGATCTTCGGCTTCTCCGATCCCGAATACCGGGGCGTCCGTGCCCAGTTCGTCTACGATGAGAATGACGTCTACACGGTGTTGGGCCTAGAGCCCTCGGTGAGCAACGGCGATCTCAAGGCGAGATACCGCCAGCTGGTCCGGGACAACCATCCTGACGTGCTGTTATCACGCGGCGTGCCGACCGAGTTCATCGACCTCGCCAATCGTAAGCTCGCCTCGATCAATGCAGCCTATGAGCAGATTGCCAGGGAGCGTGGACTTTGAGCACCGTCCGCAACTCTGGATGCGAACCACACCAATTCGCCGAGCCCGACAGCACTCTGGTCGACGATCTCACCCCGTCCCCCAACATCGGCGAGCGTCGCGGCGGTCTTAGAACAACACACCTCATTCTGCACTACACAGGCCTCGAAAGCGCCAGGCACTCGATCGAGGTATTGACCGATTCGAGATGCGAGGTCTCGTGCCACTATCTGGTCGATGTCGACGGCCGCACCACCCAGATGGTGCGCGAGGCCGATCGGGCCTGGCATGCCGGTCATTCCTACTGGCGCGGCGAGCGCGACATAAATTCGGCGTCGATCGGCATCGAGATCCAGAACCCGGGCCACGCTGCCGGCTATCCCGACTTCCCGGCAGCGCAGATGGTAGCCGTCGAACGCCTCTGCCTCGATATCATGAGCCGCCACCCGATCGCGCCGGAATGCGTGCTGGCCCATTCCGACATCGCTCCCCAACGCAAGATCGATCCGGGTGAGAAGTTCGCCTGGGCCCGCCTGCACGAAGCCGGGATCGGCCACCGGGTCCGGCCGCATCCCTTGGAAGCCTCGGCAATGCCGGCCGACCGGCCCCCATCCGAGACAACCGTCAGGCACTGTCAGGCACTGCTCGCCGCCTACGGTTACGAGATTGCCATCGACGGCTGCTTCGACGATGCAACGAGACGCGTGATCAGCGCCTTTCAGCGCCACTTCCGCCCGTCCCTGGTTGACGGCCTGCCGGACCAATCGACGATTGCAACGCTCATCGATTTGTGTGCGAGCGCCGGCCGGATGCCCGAGACTTGACGTTTGCTGGCCAAGTTGCCTTATGTCCGGAACCAGTCGGCCGGACGGCCGCTGCCGGCAGGCAGTCATGCCTGCCGGTGGAGGAAAGTCCGGGCTCCATGGAAACACGGTGACGGCTAACGGCCGCCGGGGGCGACCCCAGGGAAAGTGCCACAGAAAGCAAACCGCCGAAGCGCCTTCGGGCGTGGCAGCAAGGATGAAAGGGTGCGGTAAGAGCGCACCGCGCGCGCCGGCAACGGCCGCGGCACGGTAAACCCCACCGGGAGCAAGACCGAATAGGGGCGGCCAGGAGAGGGGCAACCCGGCTCCAGGTCCGTTTCCAGACCCGCCGCCCGGGTTGGTTGCTTGAGGGAGCCAGCAATGGCCACCCCAGACGAATGGCCGTCGCGGAGCGTGCCCTGCACTCTCCAGACAGAACCCGGCTTACAGGCCGACTGGTGACTTTACCAACCGCTCGAGGCAGCAAGCACCGTTCCGGGAAGACCCGAACCCGCGGGGCGCCCGAGCGCAGCGAGGAACAGCACCGTGAGCGCAACCCATGTCCGGGAGCACCGCGACCCGGCCGTTGGGCCGCCCCCGCGGAGATGCCCGAGCGCAGCGAGGAACAGCACCGTGAGCGCAAACTAAGCTCAAGCATTTCGCATTTCATGCGATCTGCTTGAGCCGGCTCAGAACAAGGTCGAGTTCGGTGGGGTGGGGGCCGTCCTTGAGGTCGCGCAGGCGGGCAAAGATTTCAGCGCCGGCAAAATGAAATCCGCCGGGCTGGCCGGCACCTTCGAAGGTGCGCGCAATCTCCTCGAGTTCGTCGACGAAGCGCCACGCCTTTTGCGTCACATTGCGCACCGCCATGCGGCGCTCTTCCGCCCGGCCCGGTTGATCGTTCTCCCACTGCTGCTCGAGCGCCCCTCTGACGCCAAGCTCGTCGGCGGCAGCCGTGACCGCACACAACAGGGCGGTCGTGCCCTTGGTAAGCGCCGCATAACACATCTTCAGCGCCGAAGCCTCGCCGACGCGGTCCGACAAGACCGACACCTCGAGCAGACCTTCGGCAAAGCAGGCCGCGACCGCTGAGGCGCGCTCGCCTGAGAGGTGCAGCCAGGTCGAGTTGGGCTTCCAGGCCGGCTGGCCTATGATGCCGCCGTCCACGACACTTGCGCCGCCATCCCTCGCGATGCTTGCGACCCGCAACATGCGCTCGGGCGAAATCGCGTTGCCATCGACGAAAATGCCGCCGAACGACTGGCCGGCGACCTGGCGGGCGACGTCCTCGGCGGATTCCGGCGGGCAAATGCTGAAGATGATGTCACTTCGAGCGGCAAGCTCGGTAATGTTTCCGACATCCTCGAGGCCGTGTGCATCAGCTCGCTCACGCGTGGCCGCCCCGCGCCCCTCCGAAGCCCACAGCGTGCGATGACCGTTCGCAATCGCCGAGGCTGCAACCGAAACCCCCATATTGCCAGGATGCAAAAACCCGATATTCATGCTTTCCGCCCTATTGTTCGCCCATCATCAAACAGGCCTGCCGCCGATCTGCAAGGTTGTCTCTTGAACAATACCATATCGATCGACCTGTGGTTCTGGACATTCGACCAGCCGGATGATCGCGTCCAGCGTTGGCGGGGAATGCTCGATGATGATGAATGCCGGCGGGTTGACAAGTTCTTGTTCGAGCGCGACCAGAAGCGGTTCACGGTCTGCCGCTCGCGCATGCGGCGTATCCTTGCCTGGTATACGAGGCGGCGTGCCCACGACGTGGCGTTCAAGATGATTGGCCGCGAGAAGCCGGCGTTGGCCGATGGCCAGGACGATGGCCTTGTCTTCAACCTCAGCCACACGGATGGCCTTGCCTGTCTCGCAGTGACGCGACATGAGACGGTGGGCGTCGATCTCGAAATGATGCGGCCGATCGAGGACGATTTCATCCGTTTCGCGCTGACCGGTGCCGAGTCTGAATGCGTTCTGGCCCAGCCACCAAGTGAGCGCCGGGCCGCCTTCTTCCGCCACTGGACGGCCAAGGAGGCCTATCTCAAGGCAATCGGCACCGGCCTTTGGCAATCGCTGAAAACGTTTGATGTTTCCGTGCCGATCGACGGCAATTTTGTTGAAGGTCAGATGACACGAATCGAGGATGCGGCCGAGCGCGAACGCAGCTGGCGGCTGTTCTCGTTCGTGGTTGGGGACACTTACATCGGCGCACTGGCGCTGCCGGCACCGGCTGGGGCCCGGATCGATATCCGACGGGTGTCAATCGACGGCGCCGGACTGAGATGAAACGGTCAGCAGATGGCTCAGGCAAACCCGGCAATCGCTGCTGCCGAATCCGGGCACGGCGATCTCGAACTTGCCCGAGTTGAGCAGTTTTGCAGCAGCATCACATTCATTGCCTTCAGGTAGAGTCAAGGCGCAGATCGTGCGGGCTTTGACGGTCAATTGATCGACATGCCAGTGAATTGTTTTGTCCTTGGCAAAATGGCGCCCGAGCCGCGCCGCGATACCGCCCCCGCCCCATGCGCTGCCGGCATAGAAATAAAAGCCGGGCGCCAACGTACCCGGCTCAAATCGCGGCCGCTCAATGCGGACCGGCTTCTTCAACTCCATGCAGAGAATGTAGGCTCCTGGGGATCTAGGCGCATCAACGATGCCGCCTGCTTCGATCCAGGAGACCGGCAGCCCGGCCTGATCGATCTCATTTATCAGCCAAACAGGAATACTTGCCGAAGTCATCTTCACGTTCTGTGGGTCTGATGCGAGGTCCGACATAACGTCAATGCAAGGCGTTTGTAGTGGCCGTGGTCGACTGATACCATGCCGGCCAATGCGATCCAGAATAGCCGCAACCGAAAGAGGATGCCGCCCGATGCCTCACGTCAAGCCCAAGGGTTCCTTCGTCGCCCTGATTACACCGATGAACGCGGATGGTTCAGTCGATTACGAAGGGTTCCGCTCGCTCTTACAGTTCCATGCGGAAAACGGCACCGAAGCGGTGCTGATCATGGGTTCGACCGGTGAGGTCTCGATGCTCTCGCCCGACGAGCGCCGAGCGATCATTACCGAGACAGCCAGGATGAAGACGGGCGGGATGCTGTTCTACTATGGCTGCACCGGCACCAACACAGCTAACACGATCGACTACGTGCGCTATGCAAAGGCAGAAGGCGGCGACGGTGCGATCATCGCGGCGCCGGCCTACATCTGCGCCTCGAACGACGACATCGAGGACTACGTCAAGGAGGTCTGCGACAGCGTCGAGTTCCCGATCGGCTTCTACAACAACCCGCCGCGCGTCAACACGGATTTGCACTGGTCCAACCTGCTGCGCCTTGCCGAGCACCCCAACATGGTTGTCCTGAAGGAAAGCACCACGCGGGTGGGGCAGGTCGCCCAGATCTGTGCGGCCAAGCCCGACATGGCGATCATGTGCTGCTGTTCGCCGAACCTCGGCCTGGTGGTGCCAATGATGGCGCTCGGCGGTCATGGCACGGCCAACATGACCGGCAACCTGATCCCTCGTGAGATGGCGGTGATCTCCAAGGAGTGGGAAACGGGCGAGGACGCATTCGCCTGCCGCGAGGCCTGGTTGACAAACCTCGACATGCTGCATTTCGCCTACTCCGCCATCAATCCCGTCGCCGTGAAGAGCCTGATGCGCGCGCTCGGCATGCCGTCGGGGCCATTGCGAAAACCGCTCAAGAGCCTCGACGGCCAGGCCTTGCAGACAGGCCTCGATATCGCAACCCGCCTCGGCCTCGATGACAAGTATGGCTACAAGATAGGGCGCGTTGCTGTTGCGGCGGAGTAGGGACAAATCTTGAATTGGTCGAATTGGTTTCTTTAGGCGTAGATGGCGCCAGCAGCGTGAACCAACACAATGACCATCATCTTCTGGTTCGAGTTCGCTAGCACATATTCCTATCCCGCAGCCATGCGCATTGAGCGCGAAGCTGAGGCGCGCGACATTGATGTTGTCTGGAAACCTTTTCTGCTCGGGCCGATCTTTCGCGCCCAGGGCTGGGATAACTCGCCGTTCAACATCTACTCGGAGAAAGGCCGCTACGTGTGGCGTGATCTCGAACGGATTTGTGCGAAGGCTGCGATCCCGTTTCGCCGCCCGACCGAGTTCCCGAGGAACGGCCTGCTCGCCGCCCGCATCGCGGCATCTCACGCCGATGCCGAATGGCTCCCCGGTTTCGTTCGCGAGGTTTATGTCGCCAACTTTGCCCGGGACGAGGACATCGGTTCGCCGGAGATCGTCGCCGACTGTCTGGGTCGTGTCGGGCAATCACCTGAGCCGGTCCTCGCCGCAGCAACGTCCGATGCGGGCAAAGCACAACTGCGCGCCAATGCGGATGAGGCAGCGGCGGCAGGCATCTTCGGCGCTCCGACATTCACTGTCGGGGATGAACTCTTCTGGGGCAATGACCGCCTGGAGGACGCCTTGGACTGGGCCGAAAAGCTCACGGCCTAACCCACAGATCAATCGCCGAATTCGCCGCTCCGCCCGGCACCATCGGCAAAGCGCTGCGCGCCACCGCGGCCTTCCGCTTCGACCGCTGATATCCCGCGCGCGAACTCCTGCAGCATGGCGTCATCGAACGCGAGGTCCCATTGGCGCATGGCCGAGGCCCGGTCGAGGTTCATGCACTTTTGCGGGAACTTGGCCAGCTCATGGGCGAGTTGTTCGGCCGCTTCGCGTGCCTCGCCGACCGGCACGACGCGATTGGCAAGGCCCCAGGTAAGCGCTTCTTGAGCCTCGACCGGCCGACCGGTGAGGATCATGTCGAGTGCCCGGCTTTGCCCGATCAGGCGCGGCAGGCGCACCGTGCCGCCGTCGATCAACGGCACCCCCCAACGCCTGCAATAAACGCCGAAGATCGCGTTTTCTTCCGCCACCCGCAGATCGCACCAGATCGCCAATTCAAGCCCGCCGGCAACCGCATGGCCGGCAACGGCCGCGATCACCGGCTTCGAGAGCTTAAGTCGCGAGGGCCCCATCGGCCCGTCGCCTTCGAGCTTGTATCGTGCCTTGCGCTCGCCGCTGGCGATCGCCTTGAGGTCGGCGCCGGCGCAAAAGCAGCCACCCGTACCCCACAGCACAGCCACGCGCTGGGCCTCATCCGCGTCGAAAGCGCGGAAGGCGTCGGCAAGTTGTTCGGCGGTCTCGTTGTCGACCGCGTTACGCACCGCCGGCCGGTTGATGATCACGGTCGTTACCGGACCGTCGCGGTCGATGATTACGCGTTCGGATGTCGTCATGTCGCTTATCTGGTATTGCCCTCAGCCGCCGGGTGGCAGCACCCATATGCTGTGTTTCTGCGGGATCTGGTCCTTGGAGATCACGATCGTTGATGTCGTGTGCTGGACGACCTGGTGCGTCGCCTTGGCGGTGTCGAGGAATTGCGCCAGCGAATATCCTGAAAAGTAGTGCATCGGGATCACGATCGGCGCCCTGAGTGCCTTGAGCACCTCGAAGGTGCCGGCCAGGTCGAGCGTGAAACTGCCATCGACAGGTACCAGCACGACATCCATCTGGCCGATCTGCGCCAGTTGCTGGGTCGTCAGCGTGTGGTGGAGATGACCGAGGTGGGCGATGCACAAACCGCCGACCTCGAACACGAAGATCGAATTGCCGAACCGGCCGGAGGGCGGGCCCTCGTAGCTCGAGCGGATATTCGTTGGCACGTTGCGCACGCGCACGTCGAGTTCGGTCAGATCGTGGATGGCGGCCGCATCGCCGTTCGGATTCCAGCCGCGCAGCACGTGCTTGATGGCCTTGTCGGGGCTGTGCGAATAATGCGTGTCGTGGGCGACATTCATCGTAACGATCGTCGGCGTTGCCGAGAGAGAGATGTAGTCGTTGTAATCGGTCGCCGCCGTCACGCCCTTCGGGCTTTCGATGATGAACGTCGAGTGGCCGACGTAGGTCAGGCGGACCTGATAGGGTTGAAGCGCGACATGCTCGAAGCGCGCCTTGTGCAGCAGCGGGCGCTCGCCATCCCAGGCGAGAGCGAGACAACGGTCCGGCGCCGTCTTCTGGGCATTGGCTGGAATCGAAGCCAGGCTCGCGGCGAAGCAGGTAAACAGTGCAGCAATGAGATAACGCATGCCATCTCTCCACATTTTGGAGGTGAGCTGGCATTGTAAGCATTTACCCGGTCGCGATGCCAAACAAATTGCCGGCATCACGAGCCCTCATCCCTGCCAGGCGCGCCAGAGGAAGGAGAGACCGGCGACGATCACCATGGCTTCGATGATAATGACATGCACACTGGCTGAAAGCCGCGTGATCAACCAGCGGGCGACGAACGCACCGGGGATCGTTGCAATGCCAATCAAGATGCCGATCATAAAGCCACGCTGGTCGAGAAGTTCGAAAGATGAAAACATCGCAGACTTGGCTGCCGCCGTGAGCATGCCGATGACAGCATCGGTCGCGATCAGTCCCGGGCCGCCAAGGCCCATGCCGAGCAGCATGACGACAAGCACGACGCCGGCGCCGGGCGTGCTACCGGTCAGGATCCCGAACATGAAACTCCAGGCTGTCGTTCCGGTTGGACCGAACGAGACCGTTCGGCCCTTGAGGCCGCGGCGCAGCGCGATCGAGGCAATCAGGAAGCCGCCGATCAGGATCGCAATCGCCCGGTCCGGCAAGGCGCGATAAATGAATGTTCCGATCAGAACGCCCGGGAAGACAGCGACGGCAATGCGACGGAGGACGGTCGTATCGACCTCGGCGCGGTAGACCCAGAATCTCGAGAAATTAGCGATAAACATGGCGATCGCCATCACCGGGACGACGCCCTTGACGCCAACCACGGCGACCAGGAAGGGCATCACGAGAATGCCGCCGCCGAAACCGCTCAGGGCGCCGAGGATGGCAGAGAAGAAGGCCACCGCAAGGACGATGGCAAGGTCAGCATTCATTCAGGCGACCTCTGGTCATGAAGTTCACCGATTGGTTGTTCGATCATGGTTGCCAAGGATGAGATAGGCCGGTGCGGGTTCGGGAACTGTACGTCTTGACACCGCTTGGGATGGAAAATAGTAGCAGCATTTGCACGACATTATTTGCGCTCTGCAGGATGCAGGAGCGACGCTGACAAGAGGAGTGGGTGTGGCTGTCGTCGACGTTAAAGGCCGAGATCACCGAAGCGTGTGGAAAGTACTGGTAGAAGCCGGTGCAAGCGTCGAAGTCGACGAGCCGATTCTGAATTCTGGAATCCATGAAAATGGAGATCCCGGTTTGCACGCCGAAGCCGGGCAAAGTGGCCGTGGTTCTTGTCGAGCCCGAGGCGATAGTCAGCGGATTGATGGGCCCGTGGCTGCGTGGTGGTATCGTTCGAACCGCATGTGACGAAAGGCAGGTTCGAAATTAATGATGACCAAAAAGGTGAGATGCTGGTGATAGGAAGTTCGATGCAACGGAGTACCTCTCCCATGCATCGCAATTCCGAGCCGGTCGGGTGGTTCATCCGCCAGCCTTGGCTACTTTACGGAGCCTATTCCTTCTGCCTTGGAAGCTTGATGTATGTTGCGGGCATCCTGCTGGTTTTTCCGCGCTACCTGCCTGGGCTTTTCGACACTTTGACACCGGTCGCCGAATGGCTTGTCTGGTACAGCGGCATGCCGGTGGTTATTGGTCTGGCGCTCGCGCTTGTGGACCTGTTCGTGCTGCTGGAGCGGAAACGCCCGAAGCGCGTATTCCGGGATGAGCCTGATCAAGATGCACGTGTAACCGTAGCGCTTACCGCCTACAATGACGAAGCGAGCATTGCAGATGCTGTGAGCGATTTCCTGCACCACCCGCGAGTTGCTCGCGTCATTGTCGTCTCGAACGCCAGCAGCGACCGAACCTTCGAGATTGCGCAAAGAAGCGGCGCATTGACATTCAATGAAGAATTGCCCGGCTACGGTCGATGCGTCTACCGTTGCCTGACCGAAGCGTTGAAACATGCCGATACCGATTACGTCGTGCTCTGCGAAGGCGACAGGACTTTTCGCTCCGCCGACATCGACAAACTGATTGCCTATGCCCCGCACGCCGACATCGTCAACGGTACGCGCACAGTCGAAACGTTACGCGAGAACCAAACGCAAATGACGACGTTCATGTTCTATGGAAACCTGTTCGTAGCTAAGCTGCTAGAGGCAAAGCATCTTGGGCAAAGCACGTTGACTGACGTCGGCGCGACCTACAAGCTCTGCCGCCGCAAACCGCTGGCGACGCTGCTGCCCAGGCTCAATCCGGCCGTAAACCTCGAATTCAACGCACACTTTATGGACTTGGCACTGGCAAATCGAATGGTGTTGGTTGAATGCCCGATTACCTTTCATCCGCGCGTCGGGGAAAGCAAGGGTGGCAACAGGAGCAACTTCATTGCATTCGGTGTCGGGCTGCGCATGCTGCAGGGCCTGACGTTCGGGTGGAAACCAACCGAATGACCGGCGACTATCACGGAACGCGGTTCCAGTACGACGACCGCCGCGACGTTCTTTGGCAGACCCTTTGGGATGCCTTTTTCCGTCATCGGATTTCGCCCGCCGCATGTGTGCTGGAGATCGGTTGTGGTTACGGTCATTTCATCAACAAGGTCAAGGCTCGGCGACGGATGGCTTTGGACAATTGGCCTGGCATCAAGGATTATCTGGACGAGGGCGTCGAAGCCATCATCGCGGACGGGGCCGACCTGTCGATGCTCGAAGACGGTGCGATTGACTTTGCCTTTGCCAGCAATCTCCTCGAGCATTTGAGCAAGGACCAGGTTGGCTCTTTGTTATCGACCCTAAGGCCAAAACTGAGCGCCACGGGCGTGCTTACGATTCTCCAGCCGAACTACAGGTATGCTTTTCGCGAGTACTTCGACGATTATACCCATGTATCGATTTGGTCTCATATTGCGCTCCAGGATTTTCTTGAGGCTCACGGATTTGAGATTGTCGAAGCGCATCCGAAATTTCTACCGCTGACCATTAAATCATCGCTGCCGGTGTGGCCGTTACTAATCCGCGCGTATCTGGCGCTGCCAATGAAACCCATGGCGAAGCAAATGCTGATCGTTGCACGACCGATCAATAATCCAACGACATGACCCGCTTCGAGGGAATTCAATCTTTTTTGTCGAGGCAAGTTCGATCCCGTTGGATGGGGTTTGTGCTGGTCAGTCTCTTTTTTCTGGCGTTAGCTGTTCTGCTGGCTGCGTGCCTGCACGGACTCCACGATATGGCCGGCGCAATAAAGTATCCGTTTCGTCTCGACTATGGTGAGGGAATTGTTTGGCAGCAAACCAGGATGATGTTTGACGGCACAGGGTACCGGCCCATGACGCCAGAATCCCTGGTGGTCTTCCACTATCCCCCGATGTTTCACATTGTCTCCGGCCTATTCGCACGGACGGTGGAATGGGATTGGCTGGTAGCCGCTCGCACAGTTACGGCTACCGCCACTCTGATCACGAGCTTCTTAGTCGGAGGGTTTGTCTTTTCAGCGCTTCGTTGCCGTTACGCGGTCGCCACTGCGGCGCTGTCAGGTCTGATGGCAACGCTGTTGGTATTTGTTCTCTTTCCGATTACCGTCTGGTCGGCATTCGCGCGCGTTGACATGCTCGCTGTTAGTCTTTCCCTGCTCGGCGCCTTACTTGGCCTGCGCGCACTTAGACGTCCCGGTTGGCTCTATCTCTCGATGTTCTGCTTCGTTGCAGCGCTGTTCACAAAGCAAATCATGGTGAGTGCGCCGCTCGCAACTTTCACTCTGTTGTTCGCAATAAGGCCCGCCGTTGCCTGGCGCGGACTACTCATCGCGTTCTTTTTAGGCTGCGGCGGTTTGGGCCTTATGCACGTTGCCACCGAAGGTGCTTTTTGGCAGCACCTGCTTGCCTACAACATCAATACGTTCAGTCCGGCAAAGCTGATGATCATCGTCAGCGTCATTGCCGTACAATTACCACTTCTCGTTGTCGTTGTTGTCACAGTGAGTGATTTTGCACGTCAGTTCGCCGGAGACGTCCGTCGGCTTGCCGCTGGCATCGTCCTGTACAACGGGCCTGAACATTCGGATTTCGACTATATTTCGGCTCGTCTCTTTGCCGTTATCTGGTTCGGCGTCACGGCAATCACTAGCCTGGCCGTCTTCAAGACTGGTTCGAGTGTCAACTACCTGGTCGAATGGCTGTTGTGCTGGTCGGTTTTGGTCGGTTTGGCCATTGCGCCCGCTTGCCGATGTGTGCTCTCCAAGCTGTCGTCGCGGTTCGGTGCGGAAAAATGTGCGATCCATCATATTTCCGCTAAAAATCATCTCTGGTATGCCACCATATTTGCTTGTCTGGTCGTGCAGGCATTCTTGTTGCCTCGTACGCCATTCCAGGGCCGTTTTGGCGATGCGCAACACCAAGAAGCACTTTGGAAATTGGTAAGCGAAATTCGTGACGCGAATGGCCCCGTAGTATCTGACGACATGGTCCTATTGCAAAGGGCGGGCAAGCAGGTTGTGTGGGAGCCTGCAATCGTCAATGAATTGATTCGGACCGGGCAGCTGGATGATGAGCCCTTGGTCAAAATGATCCGGGAAAGGAGGTTCGCGTTCTTCCTTTCAGAAAACATCAAACGGAGATTCCCAGCCAACATTGTCCAAAGTATCGCACTGCACTATCCAAGGATTGTGCTGGCCGCCGGTTATCGGCTTCACTATCCAGCCTCGCCTCCGTGATGAGCGCGTGGCCGTAAGATGCAGGCCAGGTACGCGATCAAACGGTTGCAGAGTGACTGCAGACGTCCCAGAATTCTCCCTGTAATGTGAGCTTTTGCAGTTCCCGTATCGCAATCGGGTGCACGAAGTCGGGTCAAGGAAAAAGAGATGGACGCGGCTGCCTCTATGAGTGAATCCGTGCTCTCGGGCGATGGTATCGATGTGTCCATTGTCATGCCCTGCCTCAATGAGGCGGCAGCCCTTGCGGGGTGTATCGCCCGGGCGTCGGCGGCGCTCGGTGTACTTTCAGAGCGTCATGGCCTGACCGGTGAGATTGTGGTCGCCGACAACAGCAGCACGGATCGCAGTGTCGAAATTGCGCGCGAGAACGGCGCGCGCGTCGAAGTCGTCGAGGTGCGAGGTTATGGTGCCGCCCTGATCGGCGGGTTCGGTGCCGCCAGGGGCCGATACCTTGTCATGGGCGATGCTGACGGCTCGTATGATTTCCTCGAAGCCGTCGCGATGATCGAACAGCTGATGCAGGGCGCCGACTTGTGCATCGGCTCGCGGTTTCGCGGCACGATCAAGACCGGCGCCATGCCGTGGCTGAACCGTTACATCGGCAATCCGCTTCTGTCGGCAACGCTGCGTATCCTGTTTCGCAGCAAGGTCAGTGATGCGCACTGCGGTTTGCGGGCGCTCACGAAGGAGGCGTTCAACAAGCTGCGCCTGCGGTCGAGCGGGATGGAGTTTGCCAGCGAGATGGTCCTGAAGGCTTCTCTCACCGGAATGAAGGTCGCCGAAGTTCCAGTGACACTGTCGCCGGATGTTGATGGACGGATACCGCATCTGCGGCCGTGGCGGGATGGCTGGCGTCATTTGCGCTACATGCTGATGCTGAGCCCGATGTGGCTGTTCATGGCACCTGCCCTGGTGTTCGGGGCCGTTGGCATAACGATTTTCTGCCTGCTGCTCGCAAATCCGAAGGCCGAGATCGTGCGGATCGGCGAATTCGCGTTTGGCGATCATTCGCTGATTGTTGCAAGCAGCATGATCACGGCGTCGCATCAAATGCTGATGTTTGCTGGCGTCGCCTTGATTTACGGCATACGCCAGGGCTACCGGCGTCCAGGACCAATTCTGCGCTGGACCCTCAGATGGGCGCGGCTCGAACATTTCCTGCTCTTCAGCCTGTTGTGCGGCGGCCTGGCGCTACTTGCGCTGGGCGATGTCATCTGGAGCTGGTTCGAGACCGGGTTCGGTCCGCTCAACAAGCTGCGCTATGTCGTCGGCGCGATGATGATCGGCCTGATTGCCCTTCAGACGTTTTTCGGCGGGTTCTTGATTTCGATTGCGGCCGGCAATGAAGCGCGCTTTAACGACACCGGTTCTTCCGACAGGGCGTAGGCGCGATGGCGAGCGATAAGCCCTGGCTCTCGGTCCTGATGCCGGTCTATGACGGTGCAGCCTATCTCGATGAAGCTCTGGCCTCGATTGTCCGGCAGAACGATGCCGGCATCGAATGCATCGTCGTCGATGGCGGTTCAAGCGACGATACCGTGGCGATTGCGCGGCGGTATGCCGGCAAGCTCGATCTTGTGCTTCTCGAACGGCCGGACAGCCCGAACTGGGTGTGGTCGACCAATCTGGCCCTGCAACGCGCTGCCGCACCGTTTTGTTCGATGTTGCACCAGGACGACTACTGGCTGCCCGGGCGCGTCAGTGCCGTGCACGGGATGATGCGGGCAAGGCCTGGCCTGGGCCTTTACGTCCACGACGTTGACTTCGTGAATGCCGATGGACGTCGCGTTGGCAGCCTGACCTGCCCGTGGCGAGCTTTGCCGCAAATAGTTGATCAGCAGGCAGCCCTGACCCACCTCCTCGTGCAGAATTTCCTGTCCTGTCCCGCACCTGTTTTCTCGACCGAACTGGCGCGGCGCGTCGGCGGGCTCGACGAGGCCCTCTGGTACACGGCTGACTGGGATTTCTGGCTCAAGCTTGCAGCGCTGACGCCCTTGGCGTATCGCCGCGAGGCGCTTGCGGCCTTTCGCATTCACGGTCACTCGCAAACCGCCAAGTCGAGCCGCGGCACGGTTGGCTTTCGCCAGCAAATGGACGTCGTCGTCGAACGGCATGGAGCGGCACTGGCCGGTCATCCGAAGCAATCCAAAGTGCTTCAGGCTGCGAGCTTTTCCAATGCCCTCAATGCCGGCCTGGCAGCGCGCTACCATGGCGAGCGCATTGCCTGGGGTTCGTTGCTGCGCCGGGGCTTTGCTCTGGGCCCGACTGGCCTTTGGCGCTATCTGGTTGACTCGCGAATAGTTTCGCGTAGCTCGGCGCGAATTCTGGCCAGGCTGCGAAAGGCACGCTGATCGAGATGCCCACTTCAAAACCGGCACAGCCACAAATCTCACACCAATAATGCAGGTTTTGTGAGTTTTTCACCTAATGACTGAAACCTCGAACGAGACAGGGCGCAGACGAGCACCGGACCGCTTCGGCCCGGGTACACACCCGTTCCAACCGGAAATCGATGCTCTGGCGATACAAGCCCTGCGAACGACGTGGTTGCTTGGCTGCATCGCACTGCTGATCGCCCTGTTCTTCGCGACTGGTCGTGACGTCTATCTGATGCACTCGACGCTCGCGATATCGATCTATCAGGTCGTCACGCAGGACCTTGCCGGGCTGGCAATCTTGCTCACAGCACTACCTTTGTCGTGGCTTCGGGCGCGCTACCGGTCGGATGCAACGGCACGGCCGGGCGGTGTGATCTGGCGGCCGCAAACAGCTGTCGCCGGCCTTTCGGTTTTGGTCTTGAGCGTCGGTTCACTCGGCTCGACCTTTCTGATGCGCGGCTATGCGTTGTCGGCGGACGAGTTCATGGCTTGGTTTCAGGTGCCGATTTTTCTGAACGGTGACCTGCTGGCTCCGGTTCCACCGGAATGGCAGGGGCTGACCAAGGCACTTCAGCCATATTTCGTATACGCCAAGTCCGGCTACTGGGGATCGGGCTATAAGCCCGGCAACTCATTGCTGCTCGCAATCTTTGAACGGTTTGGGGCTGGCGTCGTGATGAACGCGGTGATCGGTTCGCTGTGTGTCGTCCTCATTGCGGCAATTGCCCGAATGCTGTGGCCGCAGGAGCGCTGGGCACCGGTACTTGCCGCCGGATTGCTGGCAGTGGCGCCGCAATTTCTCGTGACCAGCATGACGACGTTTGCAATGACCGGCCATCTGTTCGCGGCGCTGCTCTGGCTGTGGCTGTTTCTGCGCGACCGCCCCTGGGCGCATGCCGCTGCCATCCTCGTCGGCTGCTTCGCGATCGGGCTTCACCAGGTCCACGTCTACCTAACGGTCGCTTTTCCCTTCGTTGCCTGGCTCGCCGGGCGGCGGCGCTGGATGCTCTTGGCCTGCTACGGACTGGCGTATGCCTTTGCCTTCGTGGCGTGGTCGAACTGGTTCGAAATCGCACTTGCAATCGAAGCGGATGGCCGGGCGCCTGCCCCGGGAAGCGGCGTTGCCGCGGTTTCGGGCACGGTCGTCAAGCTCTTCGATCGCGATCTGCTGACCGATGCCGTTGCGTGGCCTGCTAATTTCATTCGCTTCATTTCTTGGCAGAATCTCTCGCTATTGCCGTTGTTGTTGGTTGCCTGGCGCCTGCGCAAGGGCATGCCGGTTCCAGTTCGGCTGCTTGGCTGGTCGGTCGCGTGTCTGATCGTCGTGCACGCCCTGCTCATGCCGCAGCAGGGGTATGGCTGGGGATATCGCTATATTCACCCGGTGCTTGGCCATCTCGTCTTGCTGGCGGTTTACGGCTGGTATGCATTTCGCGACGGCGCGACGCCATCGGTGGGGAGCAAGTTTGCGGTCATGCTCGTGGCGCTGGGCGTCGTCACGGCGATTGCGTTGATCCCGCTGCGCTTTGTGCAGGCAGGCGCCGCCGTTGCACCGGCCGAACGTTCCTACAACTATATCCGCAGCCTTGATGCCGATATCGTGTTTGTCGACAAGTATGCGATTCACATTGGCCTCGATCTGGTCCGCAATGATCCTCATCTGAGGAACAGGCCGAAGATCCTGGATGCCAGCCGCCTGTCCGCAGGCGAACTCGAAGCTCTGTGCGTAAAATACAGTGCCCGCTTCATCACCCAGAGCGATGTCGCAGCTTTCGGCAAGCCAAGGCTGCCGGCGGCCCTCAGCAATCGGGATGGCCTACGCGCGGCGCTTGTCTCGCGACTTCGCGCGGCCAGGTGTCTGCGGTGATCAAGAGGCGGGCGGCCAATCTGTTCAACCTGATCAAGAACGCTATCGATCGTCTGCCAGCCGGCCACGCCGCCCCTTGCCGCGGCTCCAGGTCTCGGGCCGCTTCAGGAAATCACTGAGGGTCTTGCCGATCTCGTGGTGGAATGTTTGGCCGGTCGGGCGAAAGTCCGTCATGCGGTCGAGGCGGAAGGTGCGGAAATCTTGGCGTAGTTCACACCAGGCAGCGAGCATCCAGACCGGCCCGAAATAGGCGAGCGACAGGGGCCTGACGATGCGTTCGCTGTCGTCGCCGATCACATCGCGATAGTAGAACTGGACCTTGCGGCGCTGGCGGATGGCGGAACGGATCTCTGAGAGATCGACGCTGATCGGTTCCATGTAATAGGCATCCGGCGCCAGCAGGGCGATGTCTTCCATGTAGCTGCGCAGCCGCTCGGGGATCACGGTTTCGACCTTGGCGATGACGTTGGCTGCGGCATCGCCGAGTTCCGCATCGGCCCAGGACTCGACGATCCTGGCGCCAAGTACCAGTGCTTCGATTTCAGCCTCGGAGAACATCAGAGGCGGCAGGTCGTAGCCCGAGCGTAGCACGTAGCCGACGCCTGCTTCACCGTCGATCGGCACGCCGCTGGCCGCCAGATCGCGCACGTCGCGATAGATCGTGCGCTCCGACACGCCGAACGCTTCGGCCAGTTCCGCAGCACGCACCAGCTTTTTGCGGCGCAGATACTGGATCATTTCCATCAGTCGGTCGGCTCGGCGCATAGCGGTCTTGTATTGGATTTATGACAAATTGTCGCGATTTGCAGGAGCATCCAGGCCTGCATCAGGGCATTCAAAGCGGGTGGATCGGATCGGCGATCAGGCGATCTTGGTAAATGATAGTCTACGAATTTCAATTCGTTAAGAACCTCCATCAGAGACGCTCTGGCGAGGCAGATAGCAATACTCCGGACCATCGAATGCCGTGTTTGGGCCCGGCGGCGAGCTCTTGTCGTACCGCCCGATGATGTGCTTACAACCGCGTTGTCCACAGCCAAGAACCAAGCAGTGGTCGAGACGGGGGATAGTTATGCGGGAACCGTTTTGGGCGAGGCGCGGTGCGCCTTCTGTTCGTCATGCCAACTTGTTCAAGACGGTGCGGTGGCTGACATTCGGCCTTGCTGCCACGGCCATGCTGCTGACGGGCGCGGCAGTCGCACGGGCCGACATCCGGGGCATTTTCGTCGCCACTTACACGACGGGCCATTTCAATCGGCCCGTAATCGCACAAGAAGGCGTCGATGGATTGTTCATCCGCCTGCCCTGGCACGTGGTCAATCCAAGCCGCGACGTGTTCGACTTCGACAGGCTCGATGATCTGCTGGAACCGGTCGTCCGAAATGGCAAGAAGGCGTCTGTCGCCATCATGGCCGGCGTTTACACGCCGTCCTGGGTCTATAACGTTGCAGGCGCCCGCGCCCTTGGCCTCAGAATGGTACGAGACCCGGTCTCGGACGGTGAGCGGCGGATCCCAATTCCGTGGGATCAGAACTACCTTTGGGCGCATGACCGGCTGATGCAGGGGCTCTCTCGGTTTCTGAGACGGCGCCCGAACTACGACCGGGCCGTCGTGATGGTGAAAATGTCAGGCCTCGTGATGGGCTCGGCCGAGATGCGGCTGTTGCACCCACGCCTGTCGGCAGACCGGTCGATCGATTGGGGCGGTGCGAGTGGGCCCGACTTCGAGTCCTATAAGCGGGCGCTGCGCCTGCAGCAGACGCTGGCCTGGCAGGACGCCGGCTACAAGCCGTCGCTGGTCAAGCATGCCGCGGCAACGATGATCGACCAGGTTGCCAGTCATTTCCCCGGCAAGACGGTCGGTCTTGCCGTGCTTGTCGATCCGGCGAGCTTTCCGCCAATCGCCGAGGGCGGCCGGCTGATCGACCCCAGCATGGTTCGACTGTCGCGACGCATTACGGTGCGCAATGCCGAACGCTACAGGAGCAGGCTATCCGTCAACTCCACGGTTCTGCTGGCGCACAAAGGCACGCCCCTGCTTGTCGACCTTGCCTATCGCCGCGGCGCGAAAATAGGCTATCAGGTGGCCGAGCAGCACATCGGTCATCCGAACTGTCAGGGCCGTGGTGATACGGCACCCGGCCGCCGCGATCCCTGTCAGCCGCACCGTTTTCGTGACGCGCTGGAGCGCGGACTTTCGCGCGGGGCCTCGTTCATCGAGGTGTTCGACCACAATGCCGAGGCCTATCCGAACATTCTGAACGACTTCAGCTACAGGCTCAATCCTAACCGGTTCTGACCGCTGCAATCGGCAGCCCTCACGAGGCTGCAATAGTCGGGCTTTAGCGTCTGTGCCTGCCCGTAAAGTTGGTCGGCGAGCTGATGCAATTCAAATGCGCGGCTGGGGTCGTGCCGGCTCAAACGTCTGCTTTGCTGGCGCAGGCTTACCACGTGGCCAAGCAGCTTGACGTAGCTGTCCAGCTGGGCGCGCGGAGATTTTACCTGAAGGTTCGCGACCCGCTTTTGCGGCCGCGCCTTACGGCCCTGCAATACGAGACGGTGCGTCATGTCGGGGCGGCTGATCAGCAGGTAGTTCATATCGGTCAGCACCCGATAGAGTACGCGGCCCAACGAACCGCTGATCGTACCGGAGATCGTACGTGATCCCTGCGGCGGCACGTTACCGACCACGCTAACCTGTAGCCGGCGGGCCAGGGCCGCGATGATTTCTGAGGGCCGGGCATTCCGGGTCTGAACCACCACGTGATTGCTGCCGGCCAGTGAGACCGTCACCTCCGCGCCATCGTCCGGGCCACGGGCCCTTGTTTCGGCCGCGAACCCCGCTACTCCAATGGCAATAGAGATCATTGCTACGACTGCGCGAATTGGCGCAATCGCCAGCCTACAGAAAGGCAGCCCCGACATGCTTCTTACGCCACATCAAACGAACGTTACTGATTGCTGCGTTTACCATACTTGGCGCCGTGTTGCAGACGCGTCTTTTTCCCCGCACGCATTATCCGTTCACAGTGCTGCCGATTGAGCTCACCGCAACTTTGCGCTTTAACTTGGCGCCGCGGGGCAGCCTCCGTCCGCCCTCGGTGTTTTGGGAGGCTTTCGATTGAAAGGATGGCAGAAATTTCAAGGCTTTCTCGATCATTAGCCGATGCCGGACCAAGCTACGATACAATCGTCGTCGGCTCGGGCTACGGCGGTGGTGTCTCAGCCTCGCGGCTTGCCCGGGCGGGCCTCAGCGTTGCGGTTCTCGAACGCGGCCGTGAGGTTCTGACCGGCGAGTTCCCAGCCCGTTTTCCCGACATGCGCAATGAAATGCGCGTCACCGGGCGCAACATGGCGTTGGGCAGCGAGACCGGGCTCTATGACGTGCGCCTCGGTGACGACATGCATGTGCTTGTCGGTTGCGGCCTTGGCGGCGGATCATTGGTCAACGCCGGCGTTGCACTGCGCCCGGATGCGCGCGTGTTCGACGATCCGGTGTGGCCGGGCGAGATCAGCCAGGACGGCCTGCTCGATCGGGGCTATCAGCTGGCGCGCGAGTGGCTGGCGCCAGCGCGTGACCAAGAAGCCTTCACGCACACCAAGGTCAAGGCACTGGCGGCCGCCGCACCGGCGGTCGGTGCCGAGCCGGTCGCGCCGGAGATCGTGATCAGTTTCGAGGCGCGCACCAATGCCGCAGGCATTGAACAGGCCGCCTGCACGCGCTGTGGAGACTGCTGCGGCGGCTGCAACGTCGGCGCCAAGAATACGGTCGCGCTGACCTATCTGCCGGACGCGGTGCGCCATGGCGCCGAATTGTTCACCGGCGCCAAGGTCTCGCACGTCGAGCAGGACGGCGATGGCGGCTGGCTGGTGCATGTAGCCGATGTGACCTCAAAGGCGAGCACTGGGCCGGTCGTGTTCCGCGCCCGCCATGTCGTGCTTAGCGCCGGCACGTTGGGCTCGACCGAAATTCTTCTGAGATCCCGCGCCAAAGGTCTTGCTTTGTCCGACCGGCTCGGCGAGCGCTTCTCGGCCAACGGCGACATCATCGCGTTCGGGTACGACGCCGATGTTCCAGTCAGCGCGGTCGGTGTCGGCGAACCGATCAGGCAAGGCCTGTCAGCGGTTGGCGCCTCGGTGTCGGCACAGCTCGAGATCCATGATCCCGACGAACTCGAGAACGGTCTCGCCGTCCAGGAAGGCGTGCTGCCGTCGAGCCTCGCGCCGGTGCTGCCTGTGATGTTCGTGCCCAACGGCCGCCTGGTCGGCGCGCTCAAGAGCCTGATCAGCGGTGTCTACAAGGGCCCGCTCAGCCGCCTGCAGACGTTCTTCGCCGTCTCACACGACAGTGCTGCGGGACGCTTCGTGCTCGACGGCGACAAGTTGCGGCTCGTTTGGCCGAATGCTGCAGATGAGCCCGTCTACAAGCGGCTCGACGATGTGCTTTCGAGATTGGTTGAAAACGTCGGCGGCTCGTACGTGAAGAACCCGCTGGCCGGCTCCGTTATGGGCCATCAACCGGCGACCGCGCATCCGCTCGGTGGCTGCGGAATGGGCCAAGACGCAGAAACCGGTGTCGTCGACCACAAATGCCGCGTGTTCTCCGGCAACGGCAACGCCTCGGGGGTTCACGACGGACTTTACGTTGTCGATGGCGCGGTCATCCCGCGGTCGCTCGGCGTCAATCCGTTGCTGACCATCACGGCAATTGCCGAGCGGGCGATGCTGCATTTCCTCGCCGACAATGGGTTGGCTGTCGACCTCGCTCCGGTTACCGGCGTGCCGCCGGTCGATGCACATGAGCCGGGCAGGGTTAGGGATAGCCGCCAGGGCTAAACTGTCGGCCGGTCCTCGCAGGTGATCGGCCGGTCAATTCGCCAGCCACGCGCGGTCCACGTCGGGTTGCCCGGCGTCGAGCGGCGCGCCTCGTCCTCGGTGCGCGTTTCGAAATAAAACTCGAAGCAGTTGGAACTGACCTGGTGGACCCGGAAGCAGCCGCCGGAACCAGCTTCATTGTAGATCGTACAAAACCGGCCCCGGATCACCGACCAGTGCCCCGTCCAGGGTTCCGGGCGGCGCTGCTCTTGATAGTGGAGCGAGCCGTCGGCCTTGTAGTGCTCATTAAAGGTGCGCCCGTCGGCATAATGGCCAGCGATCATGGCGTCGCCGAACAGCGCCTGCAGTTGCGCATCGCCCATCCAGAACGACTGCGCAAATGCCGGACCGGTGACCAGCAACAGGACAATGATCCGAAAGAATGACAGGGCGGCCTCGAAAAACGGAGTCCAGGGGAGATTCCCTGGTCAGGGGAGTTTGAGGGGCGTGAGGCGCCCCTCAAGTGTATCTTCAGCCAAGATGTGTCACGAACTTGGCCGAGAGGTATGCCTGCAGCCCTTCGATGCCCTGCTCGTGGCCGAAGCCTGAATCCTTGATGCCGCCGAAGGGCGTCTCCGGCAAAGCAAGTCCGTGATGGTTGATCGAGACCATGCCGTGGTCGAGCGCGTTGGCAACCTTGGTAGCGAGCGCCGTGTCGTGCGTGAAGGCATAGCTTGCCAGCCCGAACGGCAGCTTGTTGGCCCGCTCCAACACCTCGTCGGTATCGCTGAACCGCAACATGACGGCCACCGGCCCGAACGGTTCCTCGCTCATGATGCGTGCGGTTTCCGGAACGTCGGTCAGTACGGTCGGCTCGTAGAAGTTGCCCTGGTTGCCGATGCGGCTGCCGCCGGTCTCGACCTTGGCGCCCTTGTCGGCGGCATCACCGATGAAGGTGTCCATCGCATTGATTCGGCGGGGATTGGCAAGCGGGCCCATATTGGTATCGGCCTCGAGGCCGTTGCCAACCTTGGTGTTCTTGGCGATGTCGATGAACTTGGAGACGAAGTTGTCGTAGACCTTGTCATGGACGAAGAAGCGGGTCGGCGAGATGCAGACCTGGCCCGCGTTGCGCCACTTGAGGCCGGCGGTCAGCGTCGCGACGTGATCGGTGTCGATGTCATCGAAGATCAGCATCGGCGAATGCCCGCCAAGCTCCATGGTGATGCGCTTCATGTGCTGGCCGGCGAGAGCTGCAAGGTGTTTGCCGACCGGCACCGAACCGGTGAACGACACCTTGCGGATCACGGGGCTCGGGATCAGGTATTCGGAAAGCTCCGCCGGTACGCCGTAGATCAGGTTGAGGACACCAGCCGGCACGCCGGCATCGTGGAAGCAGCGCACCATCGCGATCGGCGAGCCCGGCGTCTCTTCCGGACACTTGCAGATGATCGAGCAGCCGGCCGCGAGCGATCCGGCGATCTTGCGCACGGCCTGGCTGACGGGGAAGTTCCATGGTGCGAAACCGGCCACGGGGCCGACCGGCTCCATAATCACCATCTGGCGCACGCCGTCGGCGCGTGGTGGAATGATGCGCCCGTAGGCCCGCTTGCCCTCTTCGGCGAACCAGTCGACGACGTCGGCGCTCATTAGGGTTTCGAGCTTGGCTTCCTGAAGGACCTTGCCCTGCTCGAGCGTCATGGCGCGGGCGATGTCGTCGACCCGGTCGCGCATCAGCTGGGCTGCCTTGCGCAGGATGCCCGAGCGCTCGAAGGCCGATGTCTTACGCCAGACCTCGTAGCCCTTCTTGGCGGCAGCCAGTGCGGCATCCATTTCGGCCTGCTTGGCATGCGGCAGGTGGCCGATCACCTCGTCCGTTGCCGGGTTGACCACGTCTTCGCCGGCGCCGCTGTTGCCAGACGTGAATTCACCGTCGATATAGAGCTTGAGATCTTCATACATATCATTCGCCTTTCGTGTGGGAGGAGTATCGGAGTTGCGGCACGTTTAGGACGTTTTGCTCGGAAATAGAAGTCCGGCCTGGAGCGTATCTCGCTGACGTTCGTGCCTGGATCGGCGAGCACGGGGTGAATAGTGTGGACGAGTAACCATCCTGCTCTTGGAGGTCTGCCGAGAATCCGATTAAACTGGTGGCATGACCAACATAGCCCGCCTGAAAGTCACCATGGATCACGTCGAGCCCGCCGTCCTGCGTCGGCTCGAGGTGCCGTTGAGCATCCGTCTCGACCGACTGCATCTGGTGCTCCAGATTGCGATCGGCTGGACCAACAGTCACCTCTGGGAGATCCGCGCACGCGGCATTGGCTGGGGTATTCCTGATCCGGACTGGGGTGACGGGCCGTTGGATGCCAGTAAGGCGACCTTGCTGGACGTGCTCGAAGACACCGGCGTCAAGAGCCTCAAATACTTGTACGACTTCGGTGACGGCTGGGAGCACACGATCAAGATCGAGCGGATAGGTGTTCCTGAGGCGGATACTCTCTATCCGAGATTGCTCGCTGCCAAAGGAGGCTGCCCGCCGGAAGACATCGGCGGGCCGTGGGGTTATGCCGAGTTCCTCGAAGGTTTCGCCGATCCCAAGCATGAACGCCACAAGGAGTTCATTGAATGGTGCCATGAAGACTTCGACCCCACGGTCGTCGAGACCGATTGGATCGACGAAGAACTCACCAAACTTGCCAAGCGCTGGTCGCGCAAACCAGCAAAGCGCAAGAAAAAAGCCGCGTAGTCGTTACTCGACGCTTGCAGCTGAAAACAGCACCGTTAGCGAAAAAACCACTCCTCAACCCTTGGCGCGTTCGATCGCCTCCAAGACCATCTGCTTGGCTTCAGCGGCATCACCCCAGCGGTCGATGCGAACCCACTTGTCGGGCTCGAGATCCTTGTAGTGCTCGAAGAAATGGCGGATCTGGTCGATCGTGATCTGCGGCAGGTCGGAGTAGTTCTTGATTCTCTCGTAGCGCTGGGTGAGATGCGCGGAGGGTACCGCAAGCAGCTTTTCATCGCCGCCACCGTCGTCCTCCATGACGAGCACGCCAACCGGCCGGCAATTCATCACGGCACCGGGCGCGATTGCGCGCGTATTGCAGACCAGCACGTCGATCGGGTCGCCGTCTGCGGAAAGCGTATGCGGCACGAAACCGTAATTTCCGGGATAGCGCATCGGCGTGTAGAGGAAGCGGTCGACCACCAGGGTGCCGGCATCCTTGTCAAGCTCATACTTGATCGGTTCGCCGCCGACCGGCACTTCGACAATGACGTTGATGTCTTCTGGCGGATTTTTGCCAATGGCGATGGCGTCGATGCGCATGGTGGGTCGATCCCAATTGAGTGTAATGCTCGTGCCACATTAATAGTCGCAGCAGATGTTAAACTTTGCCAGCGCCAATGCTGCGCTGCAACATAGCATCCGTGCCTGCGGCAATTTGGCTTGGCAGGTGCTCGAGCAGCCTCAATCCAAGCCGCATCAATCCCAGGTAAAGGCGATCTTCTCCAAGCGGGCGCCGCCGATACGCTCATATGCACTAACCAGCGGCCGACCGCCGAGCTGCCAATAGAAATTCGTCGCTGCGACATTCGCAGCCAGGGCCCACACGATCAGGCCTCTCAGCCGGCGCTCATCGAGGCGAAAGCGGCAGGCCTCGAACAGATACTCGCCAAATCCAAGGCCCTGGTAGTCAGCCAGCAGGTATATCTCGAAGATCTCGCCCTTGCAGGCGCCGCGGCTGCGTGCGCTGCCACAGGTCGCATAGCCGACCAGCTTGCCGTCGTATTCCAGGATCAGAACCATCTCGCCAGCTCGGATCGAGCTGCGCCAGCGGGCCGTGCCGCGCCTGCGGATCATATTTTCAAGATGGTTGTGGGGAATGATGCCGCGGTACGTCGTGCGCCAGCTTTCCTTGAAGATCCCGGCCAATGCCGGCGCATCGGCGATGCGTGCCCGCCGTACTCGAACATCTAAACTTGCACCAAGCATGACACCACTCACCGATCTCAACTGGCGGCAGTATACTTGGCTGTTCGTCGAGCGATAGACTCAAGACCAAAGATTTTTTTAAAGATGCGTTAACTGCGTATGGCCGGCGTCTCGAGGATGCCCGTCAAAACGAAACCGGGCCCCAAAGGGCCCGGCTGGTGAAACACCAAATCTAGTGTCTCAATAAAAGCTTAGTCGACGTTCTTCATCTGCTCGAAGGACTTCGAAGCAGCCTGGTTGAGCGATTCGAAGGTTTGTTTGGCGACCTTCGAGGACAGCTCGAACAGTTCCTTGGTCTGCTCGGCTGCAACAGCGGTCTGCTGCTGCACGAAGTCGGCCTGCAGGCGGGCTGCTTCGGGAAGCGTCTTGGCGCGAGCGATCGCCTGAGCGGCGTCGAAAGCCGATTCCGTGTTGATCGCGGCATTGTGCATGATCTTTTCGCCAACCGACTTGGCGCCGGCATGCGAAGCGAGCATGAAATCTTCGATCGCCTTGACGTTGTCCTGGGCCGAAGCGTTCATCTTTTTGTAGAACTCACGGCTCTTGGCGACGCCGTCTTCAGCCATAGCCTGCATGTTTTCAGGGATGCGTGCGTCCTTGGCGACGTTGAACATTTCCTGTGCCTGCCGCGTGAATTGGTCGTTCATCTCATAACCTCATTGTTTGCTATTGCGATCGAAACCGACCGATTGGGTGGATGGCGGGCCGCTTGCTCTTTAAGGTTAAGAAGCAGTTCGGCAGCGCCGTCTGAATGCCAACAACGGCTTTATATGCACTGCGATATCGCAATGCAACAAAATACTTGTGCCCTGCGTCAATTTTGTTGCGCTGCAGCAATCGCATGGATCTGATGCCCTTTGCAGGATTAAGATGCTGAAATATATGAATTAATTCCCGTTCTTGTTGCTCGATCTGCAACTCGAGGCCAGATCGGATTGGCGTACGGTTGCACTGCGTCAGATCAGGCGCACTGTTGACAGCGTGTCGAACAAATCGCGATAGCGCGTTGCATTCTCATCGAATTTGAAGTCGCTTGGTCTCAGCGGCCGGGCCAGCGCCAGGCCTTCCATCGACCGGCACCGCGACAAAGCGACATAGGCCTGACCGTGGGCGAAGGTGCCGCGGCCAAAGTCGATGTAGACCTTGTCAAGCGTCAGTCCCTGGCTCTTGTGGATGGTCAGGGCCCAGGCGAGCCTCAGCGGGAACTGCTTGAAGGTACCGGCGACCGTCTCGACGATCTTGTCCTGGGACTGGTCGAAGGCATAGCGCCGGTTCTCCCAGGAGGCCTGCTCGACCTCGTATTCGCGCCCGTCGATCGTTACCCAGATCTGGTCGTCGTCGAGCTTTGTGATCTCGCCGATCGAGCCGTTGACCCAGCGTTTGTCGGCATCGTTGCGCAGCATGATCACCTTGGCCCCGACCTTCAGGACCAGTTCGGCATCTGTTGGCTGCGCTTTTTCGTTGAATTCGCCGACGACACCGGCCGGATAGAGGTACTCATCTCCGGGGAGCGCCGCGAGATAGGCCTGGTTGATGCGGTTGGCCGCCATATTGGTCGGCGTCAGGATCACGAACGCGCGCCCCTCATCGAGCGTCCGGATCGGGCCGACGCGTTCATTCAGTGTGGCAAGCTCCTCCTCGCCAGCGTCACCGTCACGGATCGAACTCAGTACATCGACCAGAGTCTCATCGGTCTGGCGAAAGACTTCCGTCAGTTCCATCACGTGCGTACCGTCACCTTCAAGCAGCGTCGGTATCGAAAAGAAGAACGGGCCGCCATAGGTCTCGTAAAGGTGCACTGCTTCTTCGTTGCCGCGCACGACCGGCGGCAATTGGTGCAGGTCGCCGAAGGCCAAGACCCGGACGCCGCCGAACGGCTCCTTCGGCCGGCCGCGATTGACGCGCAACGACTGGTCGATCGCCCACATCAGATCGGAGCGCACCATCGACACTTCGTCGATGATCAGAAAGCGCATGCGCCGCATGATCCGCCCGTTCCGGCTGCGCCGGATATCGGCCGGTGTTATGAGCCGCGGCGGGAACCCGAAGAACGAATGGATCGTCTGGCCACCAACGTTGATCGCCGAAAGCCCGGTCGGCGCGACCACGACGGCATCTTCGGCAAGCTTGTCACGCACCATGCGCAGCAGCGTCGACTTGCCCGTGCCAGCCCGTCCGGTGACGAACAGATGTCCATGGCCGGTTTCGAGGAAGCCGAGGGCTGTCTCGAAGTCCGGCGTGGTGGTGATTTCGGCGGGTTCGGGGGGCATCGGTTCGGGCGGTTGCGGCGGGCTAGGGTGCGGCCGCAGCGTAGCCGATGTGGGGGGATTGCTGAAGGGGGGAAGGGCCAGCGCTGCCGTCGCGCGAAGGCAGGCGGCTGGATTTGTAGCTTGTGCTGGGCTTGCCTGGACTGCGGTACCTGCACAGTGAGCGGCCTGTCCTGCAATTGCCAGTATTCCCGTATCAACTGTAGGATATCTGCAAGCTGAAATTGTCGTTGGTATAGAAGATGTTGGCGCTCCGGGCCTGGCATCGTCCTCCTCCGAATCGTCGCGTTCTGTTCCAATCGATCCGCAAATGCCGAGCGTCCGGCTTTACAGCTCATGAGGCCGGTGCAAGCCGGTGATGCTGTGCTCGCGGTACAAGCGCTCCTGCTGCGATGCGCTTCAGCTGTGGGTTGTCGCTGGCGAGGCATGCGGGATGTAGCGCAAGAATGAGCGCGCCTGCACTCGTCTCGCCCCAGAACCAATCCGCCAGCTGCTGCGGCGAAGCTGCGCCGCCGGGGCGCGCCGAAGCAGCCTCGATGTACCAGTTGCGCAGATCCTCCGACGCATATCTGAGGCACACGCCAAGCTTGCCGTCCTCAATGTCCTCCACACGTCCGATAGCCAGAATTGAACCGAGTGCGGCCACGGCAGCGTCGATGGACATCTGGCTCGCCCCGACAATGGATCGGCCATGTGAAGCAAGAAACAATTCACGCCAGGGCGCCAACTCTCTCATCTCGCCCATGACCTGCTGAACGAATTCGGATTGATCCGCGCGCTCCGGTCGCCGCAGACGGACCGGGCAGACCATGCCTTCCATCGACGTCTCGCCCTGCCCCGGCGCGTCCTCCGGGAAATCCTCGAGGATGACCGGTCCATCATCGCGCTCCGACAAGGCGAGTGCAGCGTGCACAACTCTTCTTTGAAAGTCCGGTTCGCCGGGGGCGCCAAATGGTCGTCCGAGATCAAACGGCACCCAAAGCGCGCGCGGCGGCCGGATCAGCTCGGTGTTCTCGCGGACTAAGCTGATGCTCGTGGTCGGTATACCGGCTTCTTCGATGTAGTGGGCGATCGCGCCGACGGCGCGTGTACAATTCGGTCAGACCGGCACAAGCAGCGCGGCATTGACCCTATCCTCCTTGAGCAACCCGGCGATTTGCTGAGCCGTGTCCTCAATCTCGTGCGGCTCCCAGCCGGCACCCATCAACGAATAGTGAAATTCGGCGACAGATCCGACATCTCCCGCCTCTTCCAACTCACGCAGTCGGTCGATCGGGAAGACAACGTTCAGGTCTTGCTGGAAACCCGACCGGTCGAAATTCACCGATGTATGGCTCATCATGATCTGGTCGGATCGCGTCTTGCCCGGAATGACACGGTACCCGGTATCGAGCAGTTCAAACGACGCCTCGCTGCCTAGGTGCAGGCCAGCTGTCGTCACGATCGCAACGCGCCGTTCGTAAAGCTTCGGACCGCTAACGAAGGGTTCCGTCTCGAACCGAGGGCAATCCTTGCTCAAAAGGTGCTGCGCATCCGCAGGTGTAAGGTCGCTAAGCCTCACCATTGATTGTCACTGCTCCCTGAGCTTGCGCGCGCTTGGGAAAGGTTAGGCGCGCGCTCCTCTTTCCACCAAGAGAATTGTTCGGTATCTCCCCGGCGGCGAGGTTATCCAACCGGGAACCTTGATCAACGACGGGCCATCGATATTGCCCCCAGCCGGTCCATATTCGGCCCAATGATGGCGCCGTTGCCGATCCGCTCGGCCTCGACCGTCAAAACAGGTCTCCTAACCAACTAGCTAGTGTTCCAAACCAAACGGTTAGTACCCACTCGCCACACACCGCTCCGTCATTCCCGCGCAGGCGGGAACCCAAGCATGTCACCAGCGGCACAGAGTTTGCTGAGGTTTGCTTGGGTCCCCGCCTGCGCGGGGATGACGCGGAGTTTGGATACGGGACGGGAATCAACTGTCAGGTCCAGATCACTAGGACGCAAATTCCGGATTCTGGCCCGGTGCCGGTGAATATCCGAAATCTCCGCGTTTCAAAATCGCATCTCTGCCGCCGTGCTCGATAATCTTTGCGCGCTGGTCAACGCGAGCGCGCCGGTCGACATCTTCGGGATCGCAGATCGCTCGAAGTTCTGCTTCGAGCCGCGAAAGTACATCCGCGTATGCCGGGTCGCCGGCGAGATTTCGGGTTTCATCTGGATCAGATTCGAGGTCGAAGAGTTCGGGCTCCATGCCCACGAAGTACACGAGCTTGAACTGATCCCGTCGGATCATGAACGTCGCCGCCGACGAACCGACCGCATGATATTCGGAGAAAACGGTTCTATGATCGGGCTCCTCACGCGCCAGGTCCAATAATGATTGCCCGGGCAGTGCCTGGTCGGTCGCCTCAGTGCGTGCCCCGACAGCTTGCAGAATTGTCGGGAAACTATCGACGAGACTGGCTGGCGTTGCAACTCGCTTTCCTGACGGAATATCGGTCCCCGCCATTATCAGCGGAACGCGGGCAGACTCTTCAAACATTGTGCTCTTGCCCCATAGCCCGCGCTTGCCGAGCGCATCGCCGTGGTCACTGGTGTACACGACGCGCGTGTCCTCGAGGCGCCCGGTATCGTCCAACGCGTTCAGGACAGTCGCAATGTTCGAATCCAAAAACGTACACATCCCGTGATAAGCGGTGACCGCCCTTCGGATGCTCGTCTCGTCGAAGTGCTTGTCGTATGCCATGCATCCCCGCATGGCAGCGTAATAGGGGTGCGCGGTCCTTTCCCCAGGTGAATAGAGGGCAGGTAACGGAAGATCGACCTTGGCGTACATGTCGTAGAATTCGTCCGGCGCGATCAGGGGAAAGTGCGGACAGACGAATGACACGAACAGTGCCCAAGGCTTGTCCCCGTGCTTCGGTGCTTCTTCGAGCAGCCAGCGTCTCGCTTCGGCTGCGATGTTGCGGTCGTAGTTCGTATAACTCGACTCGCCGCGCCCGGCCTCGCTCGCGAGCTTCCTGGTGCCGTGGCGCTCGGGCAGGTCGTCACGGATCATGCCGAGCAGATCGCCAACGCCATCGACTACGTGCAGCGGAATGAGTTCTTCGTCGAAGCCATTGTCATCAGCGGTGGAACGGTAGTGAAGCTTGCCAATGGACGCGACGTGGTGGCCCTGCGCCTGCAGACGATGTCCCCAGCTGGGCAACTCGCCGTGGTAGGGAAAAGCGTTGTCCCAGTTGCCGCAATCATGGACGTATCGTCCTGTTGCAAAACTTGCGCGAGCCGGCACGCAGATCGGGCAGTTGGTATAGGCATTGTCGAAAATCGTGCCGCGCGCTGCGAGGGCATCCAAAGTTGGCGTCTTGACGTGGGCATGTCCTGCACAACCCATGAATGCAGCATTGTGCTCATCAGACATGATAAACACGAGATTCCTAGGCGATACGCTCATTCCAACTTCTTTCCTTGCTAACCTCACGTCACGCGCTCGATGCCGTGCCCGATCCGAAGCGACCTGCAGCATGCCTAATGGCTCTCTGGACGGCAGGGATCGACAAGACGATCGAGAGCACAATGACTATGGCGAGGCCAAGCGCAATCGGGCGCTGCAAGATCGGCATCAGGCTGCCGTCCGAAATGATCAGGGAATTCCTAAGGAACTCATCGAAGAGCTTGCCCAGCACGAGCCCGAGGATGAGCGGTGCCAACGGAAAAGCAAGTGCCCGCATGATGACGGCCAACACGCCGAATGCCAGCATCATCCAGACATCGCCGTACTGCAATTGACTGGCGTAGGCCCCGATCACGGCGAGTGCAACCACGACAGCCATGATGTTCTCGCGCGGGATGAGGAGCACGTGCACGATTACATGGGCCAGCAACAGACCGACAATCAACATCACGACGGTGCCCATCATCAAACCTGCGACCATGTATTCAAAAAGCTGCAGGTTATCGATCAGGAATGTCGGACCGGGTTTCATGCCGTGCACGAATAGTGCTGCCATGACGATGGCTGCACCGGCTGATCCCGGCAGGCCCAGCGCGATCATTGGAATGAACGATCCCGGGATTACGGCGTTGTTGCCGGTCTCAGCCGCCGTAACGCCTTCGATCGAGCCCTTGCCGTATTCGTCGGGCGCCTTACTGGTGCGTTTGGCGGCTCCATACGCTGCCCAGCCACCTACATCGGCGCCGAGGCCCGGTAGAATGCCGACAAATGTTCCGATGATCCCCGACTGAAAGATGACACGGAACTTTCCGCTTATATCGGACCAGCGCGGTATGACGCGTCCAACGCTGCCGGCGGTGCGCACCAAGCCGATGTCTTTGGGCGCCATCGTGACGATGACCTGGCTGATGCCGAACAGGCCGACGATGGCGGCGATCAAGGCAAAGCCGGCCTGCAGGTAAGTCGAGCCGAACGTGAAACGAGGGTGCGTGTGCAGGTCATCGAGGCCGACCATGGCGAGCATCAGGCCGAGCGCGCCGGCAATCAATCCTTTCAGCGGGTCGTCGCCCGAAAGCCCGCCGGCCATGACAATGCCGAGGATGACAAGCAGCAAGAGTTCCCAAGAGGTGAACAGCAGCGAGACTTCGACCAGCCACGGGGTCAAAGTCGCCATTGCGCCAACGGCCATCATCGAGCCGATGCATGAACCAATTGTCGCCATGGCGATGGCTCGGCCGGCGTGGCCCTGACGTGCGAGGGGGTAGCCGTCGAGTGCGGTTGCAGCCGAAGCCGGAGCACCTGGCACATTGAGTAGAATTGCGGACATCGAGCCGCCGTACGCACCGGCCATGTAAATGAGCATCATGGCGACGATCGCGTACTCGGTCTTCATTGAATATGAGACGCCGATCAGGAGCGCCATCGCCATCGGCCCGGTCAAGCCGGGAAGGGCACCCAGAATGACGCCGAGTGTTACCGCGCCGAAGGCAACGCCAATTGCGAATGGATCCGATAGCAAGATGAATAACTGCTCGAACACGCGGCTGCCTCACGGTAGGGGGATGAGAAAGAACTCGGCGAACACGTAGTAGAGGACGGCGGTCAGTAATGCGGACAGGCCCAGGGCCCAGATGACCATGTATCGCCAGTTCCGCACCGGTGCGAAAACGAGCTGAAAGACAAACAGCATGGCAAACGTGGCCGGTGCATAGCCGACGACCGGCAGCGCGGCGACGTAGGCCAGGATGATGACGAGAGCCAGCAGCCCGCGCCACATATCGACGTCAATTGAAAAGCTCAGATCGGACCATGAAAATCCACGCGCCCGAAGCATCAGCATCGCAGATAGAAGCAAAAGTACGCCGGCAATCAGCCCGGGTGTCAGACCAGGCGAGCCCAACAGGCCTGAGTCGCCATAGTAGGGCATGTTGACCGACTCGTAGAGCGCGTAGGCTCCGAGCAGAAAAATGACAAAGCCGGCAACAAAGTCACCGGCGCTGCCTTGCCTAGCCGGCCCCGTTGGGGCCGGCTCTTGATCGTCGTCATTCATTTGAATACGGCCCGTCAGCCCTCAATCTTACCGATCTTGAGCTCGTCGCGTGTTTTCTTGGCGGTCCCCAGAATAACTTCGACGACGTAGGCTTGGAGAGCGGTGCGCTCACCCATCAGGTCGTTTGCCTTGTCGCGTCCGGCGCGGAACGGGAAGAAGGCGTTGTCGTTGTAGATCTTTTCCATCGACTTATCCGCCATCGCGGTGGCAAACGCCTTGTCGATCGCGGCAAGAACATCAGCGGGTGCCCCCTTCTTCAGGGCGACACCGTGAATGTTTGTCCAAGGCATTGTCTTGGCAAAGAGCGGATCTTTGATCTCGTGCAGCATTGTCGGGATTGTCGTGCCCGCAGTGTTCCAGTCATCCGGCACGGTGGCCGCGAGGCAGCGCAGCTTGCCGGCATTCATGAAATTGACCTGCGGTGTAACACCCATGCAGCCGAAATTCGTTTCCTGTGCGATGACGGCGCGTACCGACGGGCCGCCGCCCTTGTAGTTCGCGATCTTGAAATCAAGGCCGACCTTCTTGCGCAGGAATACGGCGACGTTCGACCACAAAGAACCGGACGGTGTGGTTGAAACAGAATATTTGCCGGGGTTTGAGCCGACTTCCTCGATCCACTGCTTGAAGGTTTCGATCTTGCTCGATGCCGGAACGCAAACACCGCAGGCCGTTCCGCCGGACATCCAGAAATCGAACGAGCGCCAGTCGTAGTCGATCTTGCCGAGTGATGGGAACGATTCGATGACGTCGTTTGCCCCGAGCCAGCTGTATCCGTCAGCCGGCCGCGAACGCACATAGTCCATTGCCTGGATGCCGCCGGCGCCAGACATGTTCTGCAGCGCAACCGAGCGCGCCTTCATGGCCCGCTTCATGAGTTCGATGACGGGGCGCGTTCCCCGGTCGGTTGCGCCGCCTGGAGGCGCCATCATGGCAACCGTAATCGGTCGCTCGGGATATGCCGCAAGCGCCACGTTGGGCAGCGCGGCGGATCCTGCAAGCGCGGCACCCGATGCGAGTAACTCTCGGCGTGTCAGCGAAGTCATTTGCTTCCTCCTTGGTTGATTGCGGCAGTTATCGACGGCCGTCTCAGGTTTTAACTCTCCCTCATGAACAGGTTAGGCGATCAATTTGGGTTTTGCCAAGCTGCACGAGCGGGGGATCATCTGGTCGATAGACGCCGCCAAGTCGCCAGTTCAACTAATCGATTTCCGCAGTACCTCCAGGTGGCGGCGTATAGACCAACGATCCTTCCGCCATGACAGCCTTTATGCCGCCCCAGCGCTCCACCCATTTACGCTGATCGGCTTTCGCCTGAATATCAACGGCCTCTGGATCACAAATCTCCCGAAGTCTGGCTTCCAACAGCCGCGCTTTTGGATGTCCGGCGCCGAGATCATGCCGCTCCTCCGGGTCCTGCTTCAGGTCGAAGAGTTGCGGTGCCATGCCGACGTAGTAGATCAATTTCCAGTCCCCGTCGCGAAGCATGAACATGCCTGACTTGGAACCGGCGGCGTGAAATTCTGCAAATCCAACCCGCTCCTCCTCGGCATCCGCAATCGCTGGCCACAACGAAATGCCGGGCAGATCCCGATCCATTGCAGCGAGTGGAACACCTGCACTTTCGAGAACCGTCGGGAACAAATCGACATGGCTGGTGATTTGCTTCACGACGCGGCCGGACGGAACGTCAGGCCCCGCCATGATGAGCGGCACGCCGATTGCGCTCTCATAGAGGCAACATTTGCCAAACAGCCCATGGACACCGCACATCTCACCGTGATCGCTGGTGTAGAGGATGCGCGTATCGTCTTGGAGCCCAGCTTCTCTGAGTGCGGCCAGGACTTTCCCGATCTCGTTATCGAGATGTGCGAGCAAACCGAGATAGCCCGTGACCACCTTACGCATTGCCGCTTCGTCCATCGCCTGGTCGGAACCGTGGTTCTGCCGAAAGTGGGCAATTGCCGGGTGGTCATCCCGCGCATCAAATGTCTTCGATGTCGGCAGCGCAACTTCCGCTTCATCGAAGAGGTCGTAAAACTCTGCTGGAACCGAGAACGGCGGATGCGGGCTTGGATAGGAAACGAACAGGACCCAGGGTTGCTCGGCATGAGCGCCGACCGTCTTCAACCAACTGACCGCCGCCTCCGAGATCTTGCGATCGTATGGCTGGTACGGTGCCTCACCAATGCCTGAGCGGCTTGCGTAGAGGTCCCATTGCCCTCTGTTGGAAGGCTCGGCGTCCATGCCGCGCAGGAGCATGTGTACCCCGCCCTTGCCATTGAGAATGTGCATGGGAAGGAGTTCATCCGAAAACCCATTGGCCGGAGTGCTCTCGCGAAAGTGCAGTTTACCCACGGAGACAACAGGATGTCCGGCATCGCGCAAGCGGTGCATCCAGGAGGCGACCTGCCCCTCATAAACAATGGCATTGTCCCAGATGCCGGTTTGGTGCGGGTAGCGGCCGGTGGCAATTGCGGCTCGGGCCGGGCAGCACAGCGGACTGGCCGAATATGCATTGTCGAAACGCACGCCATTTGCCGCCAGACGATCGAGGTTCGCCATCTTTGCGTCAGGATGGCCATAAGCACCGAGATATCCGCGGGCATGATTGTCGGAGAGCAGGAAGAGTAGGTTCTTAGGCGCAACCATCGCAGCCACTCCTTGTTCCTCAATGCAGTTGCTCCAACCCGTCCGTCAGATTGAAGCCGTCAACCGACTGATCGATTCCGTCTTCTCGCCCACGACCTCAGACCAGGTCAGCGCGCCATTGGCGATTTCGAGAAATGTGTCACGCGCCAATGGAACGAGGCTCTCCTTGGTCGCTGTTCCGTCGAGCACAGCACTCGCATCGATGTCGATCTGCTCCGCGACGCGCCCGACGGTATCCGGATTGGCTGAGATCTTGATTGTTGGCGCCAATGCCGATCCGTACGGGTTTCCTTGACCGGTCGTGAACAGGACGATCTGAGCGCCGGTCGAGATCATCGATGTGATCGACTCCGGTGAGAATGTCGGAGTGTCCATCAGGTAAAGGCCTGGATCGTCCGGTAGCGCATCTCCCTCACGCAAGAAGCCGACAATTGGCTGGTCTCCACCCTTCGCAATCGCACCCAAGGACTTTTCTTCAAGCGTCGTGATCCCACCATCGTGGTTCTGTGGGCCGGGATTGTTTGCCTGAACATCTTGCCCTGCTGCACGTGCTGCCGCTTTGCGCCGCTCGATTGCCTGTAGAACAGCGTCTGCGACCGCGGGAGTTGCGGCGCGCTGGGATAAGATGGCCTCGGTTCCAATCCACTCGAGGGTTTCGCTGAAGACCGCCTGCCCGCCTTGATGGACCAGCCAGCAGGCAAGGTCGCCTGCAAGCGGGTTGGCGACCAGGCCCGAGGTTGCATCCGAGTGGCCGCATTCGATTGCAATGGCGAGGGCGGACATTGGCTGGGCTTTGCGCTGCATGCGCGAGACGCGGTGCTGAATTCGGGCGGCCATCCGCGCACCCTGCTCGATCATCGCAAAGCGATCCTCGTGGCATGCCTGTAACGAGAGGCCGTGCCATTCGCGGCCGGCTGCTTCCATGGCGTCGCCGACAGCATTGACGAGGTTGTCATCCGGCCCCAGGACCAATGCACCGGCGACATTGGGATGCGTGGCCAGTGCCTTCATCATGTGGCGCTGGAAGAGCAGGTCCTCACCGATGTGACCGCGCCCGTACGTCGACGCTATCAAAATGGTCGCCGGGCACAGCGCCTGAATTGCACGCGCCGTTGCGTGCTCGAGTCCGCTTATCGAAAGAATAACGACGTGATTGCGGACGCCGGGCCGTCCGTCACGTCGCTCGAAGCCCAGAAACGATTGCATGTCTTTGTCGCTCACTTACTTCCTCCCCGGCGCTCCGCCTTGCCTGCGAGGCCTTCGAGGTTGTGCAGATGGACATGCTCACCGGTTTTGATGTCGCAAAGCGCATGCCCGATGACATGCCCGTACTTGATCACCTGCGCGCCATGAGCAAGCGGAGCCAGCGCGAACTTGTGACCTCGTCGGACGACATCGAGCAATACGATATGCCCGCCATCTGCCAGAACCGGCGTCTCGCCAGCCGCGTGATCGCGAAGTGCGGTTGCAACGTTGTCCCGGCTGTCCAACCGCAGTGCGGTGAAGTTGGCATTGTTGTCTGTTTTCGCCATTGCGCTTCGAGTATGTCTCCGACTGTGCGGCTTGCCAAGCGGCGTTGCGAGCAGGTGTCACACGGAATACGATCCCTTTGTCCAGCAACGTTTCGACAAGTCGAAGTGTTTTTCTCAGTGAGAAGGGCGTAGGGCCTTCTGAGCTGCGAGCATCGGAGATCGCCATGGCCAAGAACGGGGAATCCGGCAGCTGCTGTACGCCCGCACGCGCGGCGGTTGGTGTCGCGCGATCCGCTGCTGCCGAGGCAACGGCCGAGCCTTCGCGATCCGTTCACGATCCAGATGCTCAATTCATCGAATTGCCGGGCGGGGAATTTCTGATGGGCACGAATGATCCCGTCGCACATCCGGCCGACGGCGAGGGGCCGGTGCGGCTTATCAATCTTTCACCCTTCAGGATCGACGCTGTCGCAGTCTCTAACGCACGCTTCAAGCGCTTCGTCGATGCAACAGGTTATCAAACAGAAGCGGAGCGGTTCGGTTGGTCGTTCGTGTTCGCGGGGTTCCTCGGGGACAACGGCGCCGGTTTGCAGGCTGTAGCCGCAGCGCCCTGGTGGCGGCAGGTTCACGGCGCAAGCTGGCGTGCCCCCGAAGGGCCGGGCTCCACCATCGAGGATTGGCTCGATCATCCGGTCACCCACATCTCGTATGGCGATACGCAAGCTTATTGCACATGGGCCGGCGCCCGCTTGCCGACGGAGGCCGAATGGGAGTTTGCCGCGCGCGGCGGCCTCGTCCAGAAGCGCTATCCGTGGGGCGATGACCTGATTGTCGAGGGCAAACACGCCTGCAACATCTGGCAGGGGCGATTTCCCGAGCACAATACGTCCGAAGACGGCTTTGCCGGAACGGCACCAGTTGATGCCTACGCCCCCAACGCATTCGGCCTCTATAACATGGTCGGAAATGCCTGGGAGTGGTGTGCCGACTGGTTCCATCCGAGCTATCACGCAAAGGCTGATTTCGTTGATCCCAAGGGCCCACCAAGCGGCTCAGCAAAAGTGATGCGCGGCGGCTCCTACATGTGTCACGACAGCTATTGCTTTCGATACCGCGTCTCGGCGCGCAGTTCGGCCACGCCCGATACGAGCCTTGGACATGCCGGCTTCCGCATCGCGCAGGATATGTGAACCAATCGGGTTCGGTAAGTTCTGGGAAAGCAGTTTATGCACAGCGCATTCAAAGCCTACACGGTTGCCGTCTCCGAGAAGACGACCTGGATCTGGTTTCGGCTGACGTCGAGCAACGGGCTCGAAGGTGTCGGCGAAGCGACACTGAACCGGCGGACCGAGGATGTCCTGGCGGCGTTGCCGCGTTGCATCGCGGCGATTAACAGCTGCAATCAAGGTCGCAGCGCCAAGCTCAGGGCCGTGCGCGAGGTTGTGCCGGGCGTGGTCGGACGCGTAATCGCCAGCGGTTTCGAGCAAGCGTGGCTGGACCGGGAGGCAAAGCGCATCGAACGTCCCGTCTTCGAATTGCTGGGCGGACGATACCGCGCTGCGGTCCCTTGCTATGCCAATATCAACCGCGGCACGCTAACGCGGGAACCGGAGGAGTTTGCCGAACGTGCAGAACTTGCGCTTGGCGATGGTTATGAGGCCATCAAGCTCGCGCCCTTTGACGATGTTGTCGCTGAAGCTGGCGATGAAGAGCGCCGCAGCAGGCTGATCGAGGCGGGCCTCGAACGTGTAGCGCATGTCTGCGAACGGGTCGGCGGTCGGGCACGCGTCAACGTCGATTGTCACTCGCGTCTGCGCGTGACTGAAGTTTCAGAGATACTGGCGAAGCTGGCGGCACTCGGGGTGGCTTGGTTCGAGGAGCCCTTGCTGGAAACGGAAGCGGCGATGGCCGAGATTGCAGCGCTGCGCAGCGAGGCGCGATCGCTCGGCGTGACGCTCGCAGGCGCTGAAAAGGTGGCGGATATCGCGGCGTTCGAGCCGTTTTGCCGCTTAGGCTGCTATGATGTCGTCATGCCGGATATAGTCCTTGCAGGCGGTCCCAGCGAAGTTGTCCGCATTGGTCACCTGGCGGCGGCATTCGGCCAGGCGATCAGCCTGCACAATCCGTGCGGTCCAGTCATGGACATGCATTCGGCGCACGTTGCCGCGGCGGTGCCGGAGTTGCACTCGCTCGAGCGTCAGTTTCGCGAGAGCGCGCTCTTCGATGACCTCGTCACCCGCAGCCACGAGTTTTCCGAAGGGCAGATTCAACTCAGCGATTACCCCGGCCTGGGCTTGAAGGTGCGATGGGATCATCCCGAGGTCTCCTGCGTGTTTACAGGAGAGATCGAGTTCTGAGATTACCCTTGATCGACAGAGTACCTGGCAATGGTATGTTTGGTAGGGCCGAACGCATTGTCGAACGAAATGAAAGTAGCGAGGCGGCATGACCGAGACCAAACCGAACATACTCTTCATTCTCACCGACCAGCAGCGGCGTGATTCGATGGCGGCCTACGGTAACAACTGGATCGATGCGCGCCATATGGATGAACTGGCGGAGCAAAGCTTCGTTTTCGAGAACTGTTATTGCACGCAGCCCGTCTGCACGCCTTCGCGCGGTTCCCTGATGACGGGGCTCTATCCCCACACCACCGGCGTCGTGCGCAATAAGATCCCATTGCCACCGGACGTGCCGTCACTCGGCGAACTGATGCCGGATGATTATCACAACGCACACATGGGAAAGTGGCATCTGGGTGACGACGCCATCGCACAACGCGGTTATGACACCTGGGTTGCGATCGAGGATTTCCATCGTCCCTACTCCAAAAGAGAATACCGGAACGTGGAGCCGGCCTACAATGACTGGCTGCGCGATCACGGCGTTACACCACCACCTCACACGCAGAGTTATGAAGCCTGGGTCGGTGGTGCCGGCCTGACCGAGGAGCAGACGCAAGCCGGCTTTCTGGGGCATGTCGCGTCTGAATTCATCCGCGACTATCCAAACGGACCTAACGCCGAAAATCCCTGGTTGTTACACGTCAATTTCTTCGAGCCCCATCCGCCCTATACCGGCCCGCTCAACGACCTATACGCGCATGATGAAATCGAAGTCGGCCCTGCGTTCATGCGACGGCCGGAAGGCGGTTCGCTCGTCAATCGCCTCAGGGCCGATTTCTATCTTGGCGGTGGCAACAATCCGCTGGGGCTTGAAGGCGGCGACACGCATGACACGACGACGGAGGCCGGCTGGCGCAAGCTTCGTGCCCAGTATTTTGCTAACGTGACACTGGTCGACCGCCAGCTTGGCCGGATATTGGCAGCTCTGAAGGAGAGCGGTCAGGCGGAGCGGACGATCATCGTGTTCGCCAGCGATCATGGTGAGATGGCCGGCGATCACGGCATGTGCGAAAAGCGAAATCTGTACGAGGAATCGGTGAACGTGCCGCTCCTGATTCATGTGCCGTGGCTCAACAACGGCAAGGCAAAGCGCATCGAGGGCTCCATGAGCCTGATCGATATCATGCCGACCTTGCTCGAATTTGCCGGTGCAACAGCGCCGCGAGACATCCACGGTAAGAGCCGGGCCGATGTCCTGCGCGGAGAGGCGGACCTCAGCGAGAACGATGTCTTCGTTGAATGGAACGGATTTGGCGACCGCAACCTCGGTAGTCCGGAAATCAACCGCATGGTTGGCATTCCCTGGCGCAGTGTGATCTCCCCTGACCGCTTCAAGCTCAATCTGTCGCCTGGCGATCAAGGCGAATTGTACGATCTGTCGAACGATCCTTTCGAGCAGCACAATCTATTCGAGGAACCCGGCCAGCGCGATCGGGTGCGCGACTTGGCAGCGCGAATTCGTCAGTGGCAAATGGAAACCGGCGACGACATGGTCCTGCCGTCAGTCTGACAGTGATCGGCGGGCCGTGATGCCAGTCAGGGTTTGGATAAACAAGAGAATGGCTCGTTTATCAATGTAGGACCAGGTTCTCAATGTAGACGGCGGCGTGATCGTCAGCCAGTGATCAAAAGCGAGGAGCAAATCCATGTCGTGGCCGATTGAGCATTTCCATTACGTGCCGGCGTCGTCCAGCTTCATTGAAATGATGCCGGGCGCCATGAAGGCAATGACCCAGTGCGCCGACGTCAAACCGGGCGAGAACGTCGTCATTGCCTGCGACACCAACAAGCTTCGCCTCGCCGAAGCGCTTGCAGCGGCGGCCTACGCGGTCGGCGGCATCCCGACAATTACGGCGTTCCCGCCGACCGGCGCCCACGGTCGCCAAGTGCCCGATCCCGTTGTCGGCGCCTGCGCCAAGTCCGACGTCTATTTCCTGCCGACAAGCTGGTCGATGACCCACACGGATGCGCGAATTGCAGCACAGCAGAACGGTGCTCGTGGTGCGACCATGTGCGAGGTCACGGAAGACTGCCTGGCGACAGGTGGAATCCTGGCGGATTTCGAAGCCGCAGATCGGTTAGGCCGTCGCATCGGGAAATTGCTGGAGACTGCGTCCGATATCCGGATCACGGCTCCGACCGGTACGGACATGCGCGCAAAGATCTCGAATAGGCCAGTGCAGTATGAGACCGGGTTGTTCCGCGAGCGTGGTCAGTTCGGTGCGCTGCCCAACAGCGAACTCAACATCTCACCGATTGAAGGCACATCGGAAGGTGTCTTCATCGGTGATGTGCGCGTCATGGGCTACGGCGTCATACGCGAAGAGCCTGTTACGATCGAAGTTGCAAATGGCGAAGTCAAAAAGATTGCCGGAGGCAAGGCTGCTGACTACCTTCGTGACACGCTTGCCTCGTTCAAGGATCCGTCAGCCTACAATCTTGCTGAGTTTGCTGTTGGCCTGAACCCGCAGGCAAGGGGCTATGCGACCAATCTCGAAGGGCTCGGCAAGCTCGGCTTCGCGCATCATGGAATTGGCTCCAGTTATGCCATCGGCGGCAACGTCAAGGCGCCCTGCCACATTGATGTTATCTACAAGGACGCAAGCCTCGAGATCGATGGTAAGCTGGTTCTTGACAAGGGAGAGTTCACTGCGAGGGAGTGAGGTCACGTTATCGACCTGCTTGGCGAACCGACGCCGACAACGCCGTGGACCAAGGATTTCGCCGCTGCGCATCAACTTGGTTTTGGGCCTACCGATTCACGCATCCAGCTTTGCAGAATCTCTATAGAGTGCTCGGAGCTGACACCCCCGTTGGGATCAACAACGAGCGGGCCTGGGCGATAGCCGATGCTGCCAAGCCCGCGCTGCACGGATTCCACAAGGTGAATGTCTTCTTCGACCGTGGTGGCCCGGTCCTGCACGGCGAGACGTCGGATTTCTTCTGAATCGATGCCGTCGACCGTGTACCAGCCGCGCCAAACGGTAACGCGATCGGCGGCTGTCGGTCGCCAAAGGTACGTGTTAAGGACGTTACCCGGATAGACCTGGAAGGAGAAGGTCGGCCAAAGGAACCAGGATGAATAGTCCGTTGCATGCGGGTTGTCGTCAGGGTCGATCAGGTAGCTCATCTGATCAAGGTTCTGACACTCGGTCGTGTGGCGCAGGCAATAGCCCTGGGACCGGATGTCGTATGTATCCGGGCGCACGACACCCGTCGTGAACATCGGATGGTTGAGTTTGCAATGGTAACATTCAGAATAGTTTTCAACCGACACTTTCCAGTTGCAGTTCTCTGGGATCTCGATCCACTCAAGCGGCTTTAGGCGATCGATCAACGGCACAAATGCGCCGAGTTCTTCGCGCACGCCCGGAAACCAAATCTCGAGCGGTTCGGCGCCGAGATCAAGGTTAGCGAAAATGAAGCCGTGCAGCACCTCGACACGCGCAGGCGTCAGACAGATCTTCGTGCGGTCGAAGCCCGGCACCGAACTGACGTTCGGGCCCGAGCGCAGTTCGCCGGACAGCTCGTAGCTCCAGGCATGGTACGGACAGACCAGAAGCTTGGCGTTGCCCCTGCCGCGGACGAGTTCGTGGGCGCGGTGCTGGCAGACATTGTGAATGACGCGTATCTCGCCATCACGGTCACGAATGCAGAAAAGGTTTTGGCCGGCAATTTCGAAATTGAAATAGTCACCCGGCCTTTCAACGTCTGAGATGTGGCCGGCGTACTGCCAGGTTCGCGTAAAGAGACCCGACTGCTCCTCACGGTAGATGTCTGGCGATGTGTAGTAGTGCGCATTAAGGGAGCGAACAGGCTCAGCGAGGGTCATCATTCAGTTTGCGCTCCGGCAGGTGATGCAGCGTCCTCGTAAACCCCGAGGGCGTGCCGGCGTTGATGGAACTGCGCGATGTTGGCGGCAACATCTTGCCCGGACTGCGCGATGACAAAGGCCATCAGCGTCTCAAGTAATGCGCCAACGGCGAAAGTTGACGTGAAAAACTGGGGCGTGTCTGTCTGCACGACGAAGCCGTGTTTGCTTCCCGCGACAATCGGCGAAGCCGGGCTGTCGGAAATGCCGATGATGGTCAGACCCAAATCTCGGGCCAAGTTGACCGCGTCGATAACCTCGGTGCGGTAGGGCTTGAAGGTGAGCGCGATCAAAACATCGCGGCGCGTGGCACGCGATATGTCATCAACTGCAAGGCTGCCGTCGCGTGGTATGGCGGTGATGTTGTCGAGGGCCATATCAGCGATGTAGGCAAATTTCCGCGCCAGCGCATGGTTCACTCCGACCCCGAGAATGTAGGTCTGCCGCGCCCGCACGATCGCATCGGCGGCGGCTTTGACCTGGCGCGCATCGGTCGCAGCGAAGGTCTCCTCGATGTTGGTAATCGCACTGGCTGCCATATCGGCATAGAGCTTGCCGTATTGGCCGCCGCGCGACAGCGACTGCAGCCAGCGGGCACGATCGGGAAAGTTCTGACCACCACGGCGGATTTCTTCACGGAACGGCTCGCGAAAGTCTTCAAATCCCTCGAACCCGAAACTGCGTGCCATGCGCACGAATGTATTCGGCTTGACGCCGGCCGCTGAGGCGATTTCGCGGATCGAGCTGATCCCGACATCATTCGGGTTTTCCAGCACATAGGCGGCGGCCTTACGGATCTCCGGTGTCAGATCGTCGAGGCCCTTTGCCAGTGCGACCAGTACGGCCCCGGGTGACAGCTCTGCAGCTCTTGGTACGATTGTTTGATTCATGATTGACTGTAGTAAATTTGTACGATTTGGTTGTCCATAAGAATTGGACGCGCAAAGTTGATAGAAGAGGAGCCCATGGCAGAGGCCGGCAAGCAGGGTTTACCAACGACAGCCCGCGTGGTGGTTGTCGGGGGCGGCGTGATGGGTTGCGGCATCGCCTATCATCTCGCCCACGAGGGTTGGACGGATGTCGTGCTGCTTGAGAAGGCGGAATTGACCTCGGGTTCGACATGGCACGCCGCCGGCCAGATCACGCACTCGACGTCGAGCTTCGGGCTCGGCAAATGCGTCGACTACAACATCGGGCTTTACTCGGGAGCGCTGGAGCAAGAGACGGGTCAGTCGGTGACGTGGCACGGCTGCGGCTCATTTCGGCTGGCCTACACGGAAGACGAGATGGACTGGTTGCGTCAGACCACATGTGTTGGCGCGGCGCTCGGATTTCCGATGGAGCTGGTCGGGACGGACCGCATTCGCGAACTGCACCCGTTCTACAATCTCGATGGCGTCCTCGGTGCACTCCACACGCCTGAGGACGGTCACGTCGACCCATCCGGTGTGACCCAGGCATTGGCAATCGGTGCGCGTCAACTCGGTGCCAGGATCATGCGCCGCTGCCGGGCAACCGACATCCAGCAGCAGGCAAACGGCGAGTGGAAAGTTTCGACCGAACAGGGCGACATCGTCTGCGAGCATATCGTCAATGCTGGCGGCACCTATGCGCGGCAAATGGGCGAGTGGAGCGGGCTGACGCTGCCGATGACGTCGATGACGCATCATTATCTGGTGACGGACACTGTGCCGGAGTTCCAGGACCTTGAATACGAACTGCCGGTCATCCGCGACGACAAGCTGGTCTCCGGCTACATCCGTATGGAGCAGAGGTCCGGCCTGATCGGCATCTACGAAAAGAAAAACCCGAATGCCGTCTGGATCGATGCAGCCCCGTGGGAGGCGGAGAACGAGCTGTTCGAAGCCGACTACGATCGGATCATGCCCTGGCTCGAAAACGCCATGGGCCGGATGCCGATCTTTGCCGAGCTGGGCATCAAACGCGAAGTGCATGGCGCGATTTCGCATCCGCCGGACGGCAACCCGCTAATTGGCCCTGCACCGGGCGCAAAGAACTACTGGTGCTGCTGCGGCACGCAGATCGGCATAGGCTGGGGCCCCGGGCTGACGCGTGAACTGGCGAGGTGGATGGTTCACGGCGCTGCGGACATCTCAATGCGCGAGTTCGATCCTCGTCGGTTCGGCGCGTATGCAACGAAAGAGTGGCAGGTCGTGAAGGCCAAGGAAGATTACTGCCTGCGCCACGAAATTCCGTTTCCGCATTTCAATAGGCTTGATGGTCGTCCGGTCAAACCAAGTCCGCTCTATGAGCGGTTGAAGGCAAAGGGCGCGGTGTTCGAAGAAGTCTACGGTCATGAGCGGATGATCAAGGCAGCCTGCGCGTCAATCACATACGGCAAGCGCCTCAATCGCCGGCAAGCCGCTCGATATCGGCGCCACAGTTCGACAATTTGCTCTCGAGCTTCTCGAAGCCCCGGTCGAGATGGTAGACGCGGTTGATGATCGTCTCGCCATCGGCGACCAGACCGCCGATCACCAGCGACACCGAGGCGCGCAAGTCCGTTGCCATCACGGGGGCACCGCGCAATTGCTCGACACCGCGTACGGTTGCCGTATCGCCGTCGAGATTGATGTCGGCACCCAGGCGAACCAGCTCCTGCACATGCATGAATCGGTTCTCGAAGATCGTCTCGCGGATCGTGCTGATGCCGTCCGCCGTCGTCATCAGGCCCATCAGTTGCGCCTGGAGATCCGTTGGGAAGCCCGGAAACGGCTGGGTTTCGACCGAAACCGGCTGAATGGCACGGCCGTTGCGCCGGATACGAATGCCATCGTCCGTGTCGCTGACGCTGGTGCCGGTCTCCTCGATCACATCGAATGCGGTCGCGAGCAGGTTGCGCCGCGCACCGACCAGTTCGACATCGCCGCCGGCCGCCGCTGCCGCCATGGCATACGTGCCCGTCTCGATGCGGTCGGGCAGCACTGTGTGCACGGCACCTTCGAGCCGGTCGACGCCCTGAATTTGCAGTGTCGAGGTGCCGATCCCCTCGATCCTGGCGCCCATCTTGGCGAGGCAGGCTGCAACGTCGCCAACCTCGGGCTCGCGCGCTGCGTTCTCGATCACCGTTTCGCCTTTCGCGAGCGCCGCAGCCATCAGCACGTTGTGCGTGGCGCCAACCGAGACTTTCGGGAAAACGATGCGGTTGCCGATGAGACCGCCGGCGGGTGCCTTGGCGACGACATAGCCCCCGTCGATCTCGATTTCGGCACCGAGGGCCTTGAGCCCCGTCAGGTGGAGATCGACCGGCCGCGTGCCGATCGCGCAACCACCCGGCATCGATACGCGCGCCTCGCCCATGCGGGCGAGAAGGGGGCCGAGCACCCAGAAGCTCGCCCGCATGCGCGAGACCAGTTCGTAAGGCGCGGTCGTATCGACGATATTGCGGGCGTCGAAATGGAAGGTTTCGCCGGTGTGTGGCGGTGCGCCGGGGCGCTTACCGTCGACGGAGTGGTCGAGGCCGTGATTGCGCAAGATCCGCGCGAGCAGGTTGACGTCGGCGAGGTTGGGCACGTTCTTGAGCGTCAGCCGGTCCGATGTCAGCAGGCTGGCGATCATCAGCGGCAGTGCGGCATTCTTGGCGCCCGAAATGGCGATTTTGCCGTTGAGGCGGTGGCCGCCCCTGATCCTGATCCGATCCATTCGTTTTGTTCACCTCTGCCGAACGGCCGGCGATGCGGGCATTCGAGCGATTGTCAGGCTGTGGATATCAGCCCGCATTGTAACCGATTCTTTGCGATCTAACGGGCGACCTATCGGCCAATTGCGGCAGTTCTCGAGCCGGTGGGACGGATTTCGCTCGTTTGAACAGCGACAATCGTCTACCTGCGCGCTTTGGCCTGCTGCTTGCGCTTCTTGAGGTTTTCGCGGAGTTGCGCTGCCAGCCGTTCTTTGCGTGCCTGAACCTTGCTCTGGCGGCGGGCTTGGTCAGGTGTCGCGGCACTGTCAGGCGGCGAGAATTGCTCGCACTCACGATCCGGCATCGATTGTCCTCAGGCGTGATTTGGGCCAGCAGGAAGCGTCTCCAATCCGCTCCGTGATTGCCCACCATGCCGCTGCATCTTACGCTTCGCAACCCGTATAACAAAGGAATTTGTACCGATGGCCCAATCCCTGACCGGCCGTGTCGCACTGATCACCGGCGCT
>CBDCZF010000010.1:0-23644 GCA_965224225.1 Hyphomicrobiaceae bacterium | reverse complement strand
CTTCTGCTTCACCGAGCAAACGCTTGATCCGGGCGAAACGGTCAGCATGCCGGTCAGCTTTTTTGTCGATCCCGAGATGATCAAGGATCGCTCGTCGCGGAACATCTCGCAAATTACTCTGTCCTACACGTTTTTTCCGGTCGAGGACAAACGGGCGGGTGCGGTTCGATCACCGCTCGCGACGCAGGGTGGCTAACGAATTGACGGCCGTCACGGGTCGTTAGGAAACAACCAAACGGATGGCCCGTTGGGTCAGTGCAACGACGGGGACGAGGAGCTTACAGCATGGCAGGTCACACCCAGGAACACGACTATCACTTAGTAAATCCAAGTCCATGGCCGATCATTGCATCGGCTTTCGCGCTGATCATGGCGATCGGCGCGATCATCTGGATGCGCTCGCTCAATGGTGGTGAAGGGCTGTTCGGGTTGCAGGGGCCAACTGCCTTCTTCGTCGGCCTTGGCCGGTGTTTCGGCAATTGCCTTCCTGTGGTGGCGTGACTGCATTCGCGAGGCGAACGCCGGTGACTACACGCCGGTGGTCCAGCTGCATCTGCGTTACGGCATGCTGCTGTTCATCGCATCGGAAGTGATGTTCTTCGTTGCCTGGTTCTGGGCCTACTTCGATGCCTCACTCTTTTCCGACGGTCATCACGTACTCAACATCTATGCCGACGGCACCGACAAGGCGCCGACCGACACGCGCATGATCGGCAACGATGCGCGCAATGCGCTCACAGGCGGACACTGGCCGCCGCAGCCCAACGAAAACTTCCAAAGCACCTTCGATCCCTGGGGCCTGCCGCTGGTCAATACGCTGATCCTGCTGCTCTCAGGCACGACGGTGACATGGGCGCACCACGCGCTTCTGCACAACGACCGCAAAGGCTTGATCTGGGGCCTGACCATTACAGTCATCCTTGGCGTGCTGTTCACCGCCTGTCAGGCCTACGAATACGGTCATGCGGCATTCAATTTCTCCGGACATATCTACGGCTCGACGTTCTTCATGGCGACCGGCTTCCATGGTTTCCACGTCATCGTCGGCACGATCTTCCTGTTCGTCACGCTACTGCGGGCGCTGGCCGGCCATTTCACACCGCAACAGCATTTCGGCTTCGAGGCTGCTGCCTGGTACTGGCACTTCGTTGACGTCGTGTGGCTGTTCCTCTTCATCTTCATTTACGTGGTAGGCGCCGGTCCTGCCGGCGGACACTGATCGCCTCTCCGACGCGGCACGATCGGTGCCCGATGGAGGCCAGTAAATTGACCGGGCGGCAAGATTGTCGCCCGGTTGTTATTTGAACTCACGCCCAAGATGGCAAAGGATGGCGTAAGTGTCTGTTTCACCGATAGCCGCCGGGCTTTCCTGCCGCTGTCCACAGTGCGGCGAAGGCCGGCTGTTCAAGCCGGGCTTAACGCTGGATCTCGAGACGAGCTGCCCCAACTGCGGGCTCTCTTACAGGTTCATCGACACCGGCGACGGACCAGCCGTGTTCGCAATTTTTCTGCTCGGCTTCGCTATGCTGGGAGCGGCATTGATCGTGGAGTTCGGTTTCGAGCCGCCGATGTGGGTGCACGCGATACTCTGGATACCGGCCACCTTCTTTCTGGCCTTCGGCCTACTCAGGCCGTTGAAAGGCCTTCTGATCGCGCTGCAGTTTCGCCACAAGGCAGCCCAGGGCCGCCTTGCCGACGATTGAACGGCAGAAGCGCGATGATTGCCAAGATCATAAACGCGATGGAATTGCTGTGACAACGGCAGCGAACGGTTGGATAATGGTGCCAAACCAGCCTGTGTCGGAACCATCGACGCGAACACGATCTGCACAAATTCAGTGACGTGCCAGGCCTCAAAATCAGGGGATTGAACAGCATGACCAACGACAATCCGGAAAACAAATGGATCGGCAAGCGCACCATCCGGCCTGACGGCGAGGACAAAGTCATTGGCCGGGCGACCTATGGGGCCGATTTCTCGGCGCCGGGCATGCTTCATGGCAAGGTCTTGCGCAGCCCGCACGCGCACGCCCGCATCAAGGGCATCGACACCTCGAAGGCGGAAGCCCTGCCCGGCGTAAAGGCGGTCGTCACTTCGAAGGACATCGTCGAGTTTCCGCTCGACAAGCCGGTGATCGTCGGCATCCAGGACATGCGCTGGATGTGCCGCAACGTGATGGCGCGCGACAAGGCACTGTTCGCCGGTCACCCCGTTGCAGCCGTCGCCGCGACCAGCCCGCAGATCGCCGCCAAAGCCTGCAAGCTGATCGAGGTCGACTACGAGGTGCTGGACTGGGTGATCGACGTCGAAGAGGCGATGAAGCCTGATGCGCCGATCCTGCATGACCACATCCGCAAGCCGGGCGATGACTCGGGCAAGCCCTCGAATATCGCCAACCGGCTCGAGCACAAGCTCGGCGACGTCGAAGCGGGCTTCACCAAGGCCGACGTGATCATTGAGCGCAGCTTCAAGACCGCCCCCGTGCACCAGGGCTATATCGAGCCGCACGCCTGCCTGGCAACCGTAACGCACGACGGCAAGGCAACCGTATGGAGTTCGACCCAGGGCCACTTTATGGTCCGCTCGATGGTCTCCTTGCTCACCGGCATATCGCAGACGAACCTGCGCTCGGTCCCGGCCGAGATCGGCGGCGGCTTCGGCGGCAAGACGATTGTCTATCTTGAGCCAGTCGCAACCAAGCTCGCTCAGATCTCCGGCCGTCCGGTCAAGATGGTGATGAGCCGCGAGGAAGTATTCCGCGCGACCGGTGCCACGGCCGGGTCGATATCGACCGTCAAGATCGGTGCAACCAAGGACGGTAGGATTACAGCTGCGACAGCTAACTACTGCCTGCAGGCCGGTGCCTTCCAGGGCGCACCAGTGCGCGGCGCAGTCGGCTGTGCGTTCTCACCATACGACATCGAGAACGTGCACACCTGGGGCTATGACGTCGTCGTCAACCGGCCGAAGGTCAATGCCTACCGCGCGCCCGGCGCGCCGATCGGCTCCTATCCGGTCGAATGCGTTCTCGACGAGGTCGCCGAGGCTATCGGCATGGACCCGCTCGAATTCCGCCTCAAGAATGCCGCCAAGGAGGGCACCAAGGCGGCCTATGGCCCGACCTACGGGCGCATGGGCTATGAGGAAACCATCCGCGCCGCCCTCGAGCATCCCCACTACAAGGCACCGCTCGGCCCCAACCAGGGTCGCGGCGTCGCATCCGGCTTCTGGTTCAACGCGGGTGGCGACTCGAGTGCCCAGGTCAACGTCAACGACGACGGCACCGTCACCGTCATCACCGGCCACCCGGACATCGGCGGCTCACGAGCCTCGATGGCCAACATCACGGCTGAACTGCTCGGCATCCATTACGACCGGGTGCAGGCCCTGATCGGAGATACCAGCACGCTCGGTTTCAGTGCGGTAACCGGCGGCAGCCGCGTCACCTTCGGCGCCGGTATGGTGGTGACCCAGTCGATCGAAAAGATCATAACGATCCTGCGCGAGCGCGCCGCCAAGATCTGGAAGATCGACCCCGAGGCGGTTGTCTGGGAAGACGGCCACGCCCGCCCCGCCGGCCCAAACGCCGGCGAATTCGAGCCGCTGTCGCTGGCCGAGATCGCAGCCCAGTCGACCGCGACGGGCGGTGCCATCAATGCCCGCACGTCGCTCAACACGACCGGTGCGACCGGTGGCTTCGGCACCCACATCTGCGACGTAGAGTACGATCCCGAAACCGGCCGCGCCTGGGTCACGCGCTACACAGCCTTCCAGGATGTCGGCCGCGCGATCCATCCAAGCTATGTCGAGGGCCAGATGCAGGGCGGTGTCGTCCAAGGCATCGGTTGGGCTCTGAACGAGGAATACATCTACGACAAGAACGGTCACCTCGATAACGCGAGCTTCCTCGACTATCGCATCCCGGTCGCCTCCGACGTACCGATGATCGATACCGTCATGATCGAAGTGCCCAACCCGAACCATCCGCAAGGCATCCGCGGTGTCGGCGAGGTGCCGATCGTGCCGCCGCTCGGTGCAGTGGCCAACGCGATGTACCAGGCAACCGGCATCCGCTTCCGCAGCCTGCCTATGTCACCGCCGAAGGTGCTGGCAGCGCTCGATGCGGCGGGCGGGACGAAGGAAGCGGCGGAGTAGGTGTAGCAGCAGGGGGACGGCACCGCGCCGTCCCCAGTGGCCCGGCGTCATGTCCGACGAACGCTACGACAACGACCTCTTCCGGTCGCTCCCGCAGGCCGATGATCTGCGCAACTACGTGGAAGAGGGCCGTCCGACCAATCATTTCCTCACTGCGCTACTCGAAAATGACCTGATGAGCTGCCTCGGCCGCGCCGATGCGCGGAACAAGCAGGCGCTCGAAGACTATTGCACCTGGCTGAAGTCGTTTGCGCCGGGCAACTGCTACGGCAGCCCGGAAGCGGTACGTGAGTGGATCGCGCACCGAGGGCTCAGCGGAAATCAATAAGCGCTGTGAGCTGACGACCGCATGCTCTCATGCGCAGGCGGAAGGTCCCCCGAAACTTCCAGGGTACAGCCGTGCGCTATCGATGCTAACGTGAGCCTCGAACAACAGCCTGCATCGGTAGGCAGAGTCATGATGTTTCGGGGGATTGAATGGCGATGCAGATTCCTTCAGCTTCACGGTACATGTTCCATCAAGCACTTTTGACCGCGATCCTCATCATCGCCACCTACACCACCGCCACGGCACAAACCCCGAACCCCGGCAGCCACGACCGCTATCACGCTGTCCTGATCGGCGTTTCCAATTACCCGGACAAGAAGCTCGAAGGTGTCAACGAGAACCGGGCGACCAAGGAAATGCGGCTCGACGGGCCCAAATCGGATGTCGAGTTCACATACCGCATGCTCACCGGTCTCAAGCGCAACGGCCGGCAATTGTATCACGCCCAGGACATTGTCGTCGTTGCCGACAGCCTGCCGGAAAGCTTCCGCAAGCAGCTTAGTGATGACGGCGCGACGCTTGTTGCCGAACCGACCGACGCCAACATCCGTGCAGCTCTCGACGGCCTTGTGGGGCGGCTCAAGGCTAGCCCAGGGAACAACGACTTCGTCTACCTGCACATGTCCGGTCACGGCGTACAGGCGCCGGCGTCGGGCCGCGACCTTGCGATCGAGCCCGACGGCCTGGATGAACTCTTCCTGCCGATCGATGTCGGTGAGTGGGTTCAGGATCCTGACACGGAGGAGTTCAAGCTCGAACGGGCGATCAGCGACAACGATATCGCCAACTACATTGGCGAACTCAAGCGCGAGGCGTTCGTGTGGCTGGTGTTCGATTCATGCCATTCCGGCGACATGGTGCGTGCGGCTAGCGATGCCGCCAAAACGCGGCGTGTCGAACCGTCGATCTTCGGACGCAAATTTGCCGATGCCGTCGCCAACGCTCACGGTCAGCAGGACGCGACCCGCAGTGTCAGTCGCCCGGCGCGTGAAGCACCGATCGCGGATGCGACGCGGCGGCATGGCACCAAGCGGTTTGTTGCGTTTTATGCGGTGCAGTCGAACCAACTCGCGATCGAGAAGAAACTGCCGGACTCCGCGAGCCCGTCACTCGGCCTCTTCACCTACTCCGTCGTCAAGGCGATCCAGTCGCTGCCTGATGCCAGTTATCAGGAAATCGCGGAAGCGGCGCGAGCGGAATACGACCGCTTCGGCGGGGAATTGCGCCAGCCGCTGTTCGAGGGCGATCTTCGAAAGCGCAGTTTTGGCGGCATCGACGGCGACAAGAAGTGGATCGCCGAGCGCAACGGCCGTCAACTCGTGCTCAAGGCAGGCGAGCTCGACAACATCACGAGAGGGTCGGTCGTAGCGCTCTTCGAGCTTGGCAAAGAGGGCCAAGCAAGCGCCCTCCTCGGCCATGCGCGGGCGACCAACGTTTCGCTGACGCGCAGCACACTGCGGCTGATCGCCTACCAGGGCAAACCGGCAGCCCGGATTTCGGCGCTGGTCAAGCGCATGACCGTCGTCATGCAGGAGCCGAACATCTCGCTGGAACTGCGTGTGGCACCGCCGCCCAAAACTGATTTCGCAAAGATCCCAGCCGATCTCAGCACTACGATCCAGCTCGCCATGGTGAGCGCGCGCAAGCCGTCAGCGGGTGACGAGGAAATCGACCTGCGCCTGGTCGGCGAGGGCGATCATGCCGATCTCTACCTGCGGCTTGCGCCGGGGCGGATCTGCCTGTTGCGCCAGATGGGCGATTGCGGCGATCGCAACTCCTCGAATGCGCGCCGGCCGTCGCCGTCCATTGCACTCGTTCGGGGTATGACCGCTGAAGAACTCGCCGGCCGCCTACACGCGAACTTCTATCGTGCGGCAAAGGTCTTCAAGCTCATGAACCTCTATCAGCGCTCGCTGACACGCACCAAGAAGTCGGACATCTTTTCAGAAGGCCGACTCGAGTTGCAGATCACCGCCGTGCATTATCCCCACAAGTCGGACCGCGCCCGGGACGGTGAGCAGCACGAATGCAGATCGGATTTCACGTTGTTCTCGGAAGGCGTAACGTCGACCGAGTTAAAGCCTGCCAAGTCGACCGCAGATGCCGACAACGGGCAAATCGTCGACGTTATTCATTGCGACAAGCTTGAAGTCCGTGCACGCAACGCCGGCCAGACGCCGGTCGACCTCACGCTGCTCCACATCGACAGCGAGTTCACGATCACACCGCTACCGACCGACAGTAACGTGACGGTGCGTATCCTGCCGGAAGGCCAGGTCGGCGGCACTGCCGATGAAGATGGCTACGACCCCTTCGCCCTGCAGTTCTCGACCTGGTGTTTCGAAGGTTCCGACCCCTGCCCGACGGCCGCGCGACCCTGGTCGACCGGCATCGAACTCATTCTTGCGATCGCCGTCGAACAGCCGAAATCCGGCAATCATATCGAAGCCGATTTTCGCCATCTGGCGCAGGCAGGCATCGATCACGACGATGAGATTTCGACGCGCGGTGTTGCCGGCGAGGCGGACGCGGCCTGCGGCAAAGACGTGACGGCCAGGGATTTCTGCGAATTGCTGCAAGGAGTACAAAAGGGACTGCGCGGCGCCGCCCCGGTACGCAAGCGCACCCTCGATCGCGTCGCGCTGAAACTCTACCGCGTCAACGTCCAGCCGCCGCCGCGTCCGACCAACTGAGCCTTGCTGATCAATAGGGACCGGGCACGATTTTGCTGCCGTCGCGGAACCGGCCGGTACGGAAGCGCGAGAGATCGTGACCCGACGTGCGGCCGCGAACGAGGTCGGCCATGACCCGGCCGACACCTGGGCCGATACCGAAGCCATGGCCGCTGAGGCCGGTTAACACGAACAGGCCCGGCACCTCGTCGAACTCACCGATATAGGGCACGGCATCCGGCGTGACGTCGATCATGCCGGCCCAGGCCTCGGCCAGCCCAATGCTGCCGAGCGCCGGCACCCGGTTGGGCAATCGCTTCTTGATGTTGGCGACTACGGTTTTGCTCGGTTCCGGATTGACGACGCGCATGCGCTCGAACGGAGAGACGTCGTCGCTGGACCATGTGCGCCTCATGCCCCAGGCGCCGGGATAGTTTTTCGGCGCGGCCGGATAGACGCGCACGTCCTTCGCCGATATCGCAAGTAGCTTGCGGAATTTCAGCGCATCGCGGAACGAAGCCGGCGACAGATAGTGCTCGGCAAGATCGCCCGTCGAGAGCGTGTAGCCGCCGTCAGTGCGCCGGCGGATACTGAGGCCGGGGCTCATGACGTTGGGCACGACTACGTCCGGCGCGGCCTCCGTTCGTGCTGCAGTCGAGCGGACGGCAAGTTGCGGCAGCGTGATGCCGGCGTTGGCGGCGAAGTGCGTCGACCAGGCGCCGCCTGCGAGTACGACCTGCGAGCAGGCGATGCGGCCTGCCTCGGTGACAACACCTGACACTCGACCGCCGGCCCGCTCGATCGTGCGCACGGCACAGTTCTCGCGGATCTTGGCGCCGTTGCGCTGCGCGGCGCGCGCCAGCGCCGGGACGGCAACGGCCGGCTCACCCCGCCCGTCGGTCTCCGTGATCATGCCACCGAGCCAATCACCGACGATGTCGGGGAACCGAGATTTGATTTCCTCGGGGGTCAGAAGTTTGGTCGGCAGCTGATGCTGGCGGGCAATTTCGATCCAGGCCTCGCATTTGGCGAGCGCCTGCTGACTGTCGGCCAGGTAAAGGCACCCCGACTCGGTAAACGTCAGATCCCTTTCGCCGGTGTCCTCGGCCAGCTTTCGCCAGATGCGGTTGGCTTCCATGACGATCGGCAATTCGGCCCAGTCACGGCCCTGCTGGCGGATCCAGCCCCAGTTGCGGCTCGACTGCTCGCCGGCGACGCGCCCTTTTTCGCAAACGAAGACGCGCAAACCGTCGAGGCTCAGAAAGTATGCCGTCGAAATGCCGGCAATGCCGCCGCCGATCACGACCACATCGACTGCATCCTCGATCGGATCGTTGAACTGCACCGGGCTGCGATCGGATATCATCGAACTCATCGGAGATGTCCCATTCGATAGTGCCGGTCAAATGTCCTCGGGGCGCACTTCATTGACGAGTGCCTCGCCCCGGACGTAGCGCTGAATGTTGTCGAGGAACAATTGCTCCCATCGCGATCGCACACCGCTGCCGGCAAACGAGGTATGCGAGGTCAGCCGAATTTGCGGATGTGACCAGAGCGGGCTGTCAACGGGCAGTGGCTCGGCATGAAATACGTCCAAGACGGCTGTCGCAGCGCGACCGTCATCGAGGGCTGCAATGAGGGCAGCATCATCAATCAGACCGCCACGCGCGATGTTGACCAGCACGGCACCGGTTTTCAGCTGCCCGAAGAAGGCACCGTCAAGCATGCCGCGGGTTGCCTCGTTCAGCGGACAGGCGAGCACGACGACGTCGGCATCCGGCAGGAAACGGGCAAGGTCCGCCTGCGTACCGGCGCGGTCGACGGTGGGGCCCGTCTCGGGCGAGCGGCGTACGACATCGATGGTTGCCCCGAACGCCTTGGCACGTCCGGCAACCTCACGGCCGATCGGACCGAACCCAATAATCAACCAGTTGGTGCCGGCAATTTCACGAAACGGGGTGCGCTGCCAGCATTTCTCGACCTGCAACCGGCGCTGCTCGCCGATAGGCTGGAATACCGCCAGTACCTGGCCCATGACGTATTCGGAGATAGCGATCGCCTGGGCGCTGCTGTTGGTGATGCGAATGCCACGGGCCGCGACTTGTTTGTAGCCTGGATGGTCGAGACCGGCGTTGAACGTCTGCAGGACCTTCAACGACCGGCACTCCAGCGCGACCTTGAAGGCGGTTTTCATATCGCCCGACAATTCAGGGCTGAACCAGAGGTAATCGATGTCGACGTTACCAGGGTCGATGGCAGTCCCATCGCGCTGGAATTGTCCGTCACCATTGAAAAGCTCGATCGCGATATCGAGCCCGAGGGCTGCGAGGCGCTCGGCGACATTGTCGTAAGATCCGGCGTACATGGCCACGGTTACCGGCATTTCTGGCTCGTCCTTTCGCAGAATTGACATAACGTTGGTTGCATTGTGTGCAGGCTAACATGGCCGAGGCTGCTTGCAACGAACCGCTTGGCCTGAGCCGGTCATATTCCGGTGCCGATAAATATGTAGGCAATGGACGCCATCGCGGTTTGATGGCAAAAACCCTGCTCGCATCCAAGATCAAAACTGCATCCGTTTGCAGATCGCACTTCCATGGCCCGCACCAGCGAACTTGCCAGCATCAGCCAGGCAGCCCTGATCCAATTCCGCGTGATTGGCGCGCTGGTGATGCGTGAGATGCGCGTGCGGTACGGACGTTCGCAGTTCGGCTACCTGTGGGCGCTGGTCGAGCCGGCAGGCTACATCGCCGCAATGACCATCATATTTTCCTACGCGGAGCGTCCGCCGCCGTTCGGCCACTCGATGCCGTTGTTTTTTGCGCTCGGCGTGGTGCCGTTCCGCCTGTACATGACGATTGCTAGCCAGCTGTCGACGGCTATGCAATCGAACCAGGCCCTGCTGACGTACCCGATCGTCAAGGAACTCGACACCGTGCTGGCCCGCTTCATTCTTGAAATGTTGACCGGTGTCGTCGTGTTCGCCAGCTGCATCTTGATCCTGATGTATGCCGAGGATGCACCGCCGCCGCGGCATATACTGCGCATCGTTGAAGGCTTTGCATTACTTATGCTGCTTGGCCTCGGGATCGGCCTGACCAATGCGGTCATCGTGCGCTGGTACCCGTCATGGCTCAACATCTACCGGATCCTGACGGCACCGGCGATATTCCTCTCGGGCGTGTTCTATTCACTCGAACAGCTACCGACCAACTTCCGCGAGATCCTGGTCTGGAACCCGCTCATCCACGGCGTCGAGATCGTCCGCGACGGTTATTATGCACACTATCGGTCGACCGGCCTCGATGAAGGCTATTTGTTCGCCTGGGGGCTGGCCATGCTGGTTATCGGCCTGTTCGCCGAACGCTTCTATCGCCAGCGCTGATTGCGGTGGTCCGGCAGCCGGCCTCGCACCAACAACCGCTCAAGCACTTGATTGCAGCCTGTGAGATGCGCATAGTCGAGCGTCGTCGAATTGGCAGCAGGAGTGCACACAATGCATGACGCGCATGATCGTGCCGTGTCCGACATCGGCGGCCTGCCCGCCGGGCCGGTCGACCGGGAAGAGCACGAGCCGACCATGACCGAAAGGCGGATCGACGCCTTGATGGTGCTGATGCGCCAGAAGCCGCGCGAGTTCTGGAAGACGGATGAGAACCGACGCACGATCGAAAGCCTCACGCCGGAGTTCTACGACGGTTCTGCCTACTACGAGAAATGGGTCCACGCCATGCGTTCGCTGCTCATTGAGAAGGGTGTCCTGACGGAGGCCGAAATCGACGCACGGCTGGCCGAGGTGCGGGCACGATTCGCCAAGGAGGCGGGGCCATGACGCGGTATTCGGTCGGCGACCGGGTGCGCGTCGCAAATGCACATCCGCCTGGCCATATTCGCACGCCGTCCTTCGTGCGCGGCCTGACGGGCACGGTTGTCCGTCATTTCGGTGCCTTCCCGAATCCCGAGCGCCTCGCCTACGGCATGAGCGGCCTGCCGGCACTCGATCTCTATCAGGTGGCGTTCGCCATGGATGATGTGTGGGCCGGCAACGGTGCCTACGAGCCGGGCGATACGGTGACTGCCGACATCTACGAAAACTGGCTCGAACCTGCAGGTGAGAACTCATGAGTACAGATCATGATGGCCACAGCCACGATCACGACCACGCCACGACGTTCCAGCCGGACATCAAGGAGCCCAGCGCGGACTGGGAGTTCCTCGAGATCGCGTTGCGCGAACTGCTGATCGAGAAGGGCGTCATCACCGCGCGCGAGGTTTCCGACACGGTCGAGGCCTGGGAGCGCAAGACGCCGGAAGACGGCGCTCGTATCGTTGCGCGGGCCTGGAGCGATCCCGCATTCAAAGCACGCCTGCTGGCCGACGGCAACGCAGCGGTCGCCGAAATGGGCTTTACCGTCGAAGGAACCAAGCTGGTCGTTGTCGAGAACACGGAGCGGCTCCACCACGTCGTCGTGTGCACGCTGTGCTCTTGCTACCCGCGCCCGATCCTGGGCATGCCGCCGCTCTGGTACAAATCGAAAGAGTATCGCTCGCGCACCGTACGCGAGCCACGCGCCGTGCTCGCAGAATTCGGTACAACGTTGCCTGCTGATATCGAAGTGCGCGTCCTCGATTCGACGGCCGACTGCCGCTATCTGGTACTCCCACGCCGACCGGATGGCACCGACGGCATGAGCGAAACCGAACTGGCAGCGCTGGTGACACGTGACAGCATGATCGGCACCGCTACCGCCCTTGCCCCCGGGGGCGGACGGGCGGCTGCATGAGCCGGGTCAGCCGTTGCAGCGCCATTCACCTCAGTCCCCAAGATAGGCTACCGCCTCGATTTCGACCTTGAGGCGCGGGTCGACGAAGGCCGAGATCTCGAGCAACGTCGATGCTGGCCGGTGTGCGCCGAAGTAAGCCTCGCGGATCGGATTAATGGCTGCCCGTTCCGAGATGTCGCTCAGAAACACCTGCACCTTGACGACCTGGTCGGGACGCCCGCCGGCCTGGCGCAGGCAATTGTCGATCGAGGCCATCGCTACCTCGAACTGCTCCACCGTGCTTTCGGGCACGCTGCCGTCGGCACGCATGCCGACCATGCCCGACAGCCAGACATGGTCGCCGGCACGCACGACGTGGCAATAGTGGCTGAACGGCGGCGCTTCGTCGTCCACGATCAAACGCTCGATCGCCATCGAAAACCTCCTCCTTGATTTCGCACTCGACCTCAATGCTATCGGCATTCGCCAACTTGACAACGCCCCGACCCGCTAATCAACTATTCGATGCTGCATGCAGCCCGACCCCAAAGGAACCCACATGGCGAGCCTCAAGCCGAAAGTCGCATTCATCGGAACCGGCGGAACTATTTCATCGATCGGCCGTGATGCGCTTGATTTGATCGACTACCCCGACAGCGGTCGAAAACTCGAGGTCGATGAACTGCTCGCCAAGTTCGAACTGGTCAATGAGTTCGTGACACCGCATCCGGTGCGGTTCCGTGCGGTCGGCAGCACCCATATCACGCCGGCCGACTGGCTCGATCTTGCCCGCACGATCACCAAAACGGCCGACGAAGATCCCGAGATTGCAGGCTTCGTCGTCACGCATGGGACGGCATCGGCCGAGGAGACGGTCTACTTTCTGAACCTCGTGCTGAAGATCGAGCAGCCGGTGGTCGTGGTTGGTGCCCAGCGCCCGGCGAGTGCGGTGAGCACGGATGCAGCGCTCAACCTGATCAACGCAGCACGCACGGCAGCCGATCCCGCGTCGCGCGGCATGGGCGCACTCCTTGTCCTCAACGACGAGATCCAGGCGGCCCGCGAGGTCACCAAGACGTCGACCCTGCGCATGCAAACCTTCCGGACGCCGGACTTCGGCGTGCTCGGCCAGGTCGATGGCGATGGCGTGCACTACTATCGACAGCCATTGCGCCGGCGCATGCCGGACACCGAATTCGATATCCTTGCCCTCGATCAACTACCGCGGGTCGACATCGCCTATTGCTATGCCGGCGCTGACGGGGCTGCGATCGACGCGTTCACTGCGGCCGGCGCCAAGGGCCTGATCTCCGCCGCCTTCGCGCCGGGACTGCTGAGCCCGCTGCAGGACAAAGCATTCGGCGAAGCAGCAGACCGAGGCATCGTTGTCGTGCAATCCACCCGGGCCGGCTCAGGCCGCGTGCCCGGACGCGCCAGGTTGCTCGAGCGCAATTTTGTCTCGGCCGACAACCTCAACCCGCAGAAGGCGCGCGTGTTACTCATGCTGGCGCTTACCAAGACTTCCGACATTGCCGAGATCCGGCGCATGTTCAGGGAATACTGAACGGATGGCGTGCCGAGCACTGCCGAGAGGAGCCGGCCGATGAGCCTACCACTGCCGCTTGCCGGCATTCGCGTGCTCGATCTCTCGCGCGTGCTTGCGGGCCCCTACTGTGCGCTGATGCTCGCCGACATGGGCGCCGACGTGATCAAGATCGAGAACCCGGATGGCGGCGATGACTCGCGGTCATTCTCGGTGCCCAACGTCGATGGCCACTCGATCTACTTCCTATCCGTCAACCGCAACAAGCGGTCCGTTGCCATCGACCTCAAAGCTACCGAGGGCAAAGCTGCCTTCCTCAAGCTCGTTGCCAAAGCCGACGTCGTTGTCGAGAATTTCCGGACCGGCGTCATGGAGCGACTGGGCCTCGGCTACGAAACGCTTAAAGAGCATCGCCCGAGCCTCATCTACTGCGCGATTTCGGGCTACGGCCGCGACGGACCGAACGTCAACGTGCCCGGATACGATCCGGTCGCTCAGGCGGAAACCGGTTTAATGTCGATGATCGGCGAACCGGACGGTGAACCGATGCGCACCGGCCCCTCGCTGGTCGACATGGTCTGCGGCCTGTTCTCGGCTAATGCCATCGTCTCGGCCCTGCACCATACCCAGCGCACCGGCGAAGGCCGCTTCATCGAGACGACCCTTTTCGAAACCGGCCTCAACATGCTGGTCAACTTTGCAAGCGCACATCTGATCGCCGGTGACGAACCGACGCGGACGGGAAATGTCAACCAGGTCGCGCAGCCGGGTGGCACGTTCACGGCTGCCGACGGCGCGATCATGATCACCGTCGGCAACAACCGCCAGTTTGAGCGGCTATGCCGGCAGGTTCTCGACGCGCCACATCTGTCAGAGGATCCGCGCTATCGCGACAACCCGGCCCGCGTTCGCAATCGCAATGCACTGAGGGATGATCTCAACGCGATCCTTGGCCGCCAATCGCGCGAGTATTGGATGTCACGCCTTCGCGCTGCCGAAGTTCCTTCAGGCGCCGTTGCGACCGTCCGGGAAGCGCTCAACTCCGAACTCGTCGACGCCCGCAGTGTGATCCGTGAATTGAGCCACTCCGGCCTTGGCAGCTATCGCGGCCTGATCAACCCCGCACGCCTGCACGACACCGAGGCCGTCGCGGCCCAGGGTGCGCCCTTGCTCGGCGAGCACACCTACGAGATCCTCCGCGACGTCGCCGGCTTCAGCACTGAAGAGATTGGCACGCTTGAGCGCAACGGCGTCGTTTGCTCCGTCTGAAGCCCGCCACGATCGACGGGATCAGTGCACGGTTGCAAGCTCGAGTTCGTCGCTGATCGCATGACTGATCGCCGTGCCTTCATCATCGGTCAGCACCAGCGGTGTGCCGTCAGCGGCCAGCAGCGCAAAGAGATCGATGCCTGCCGGCAGGTCGTCGACGGCCGGGAAGGCGACCTGTGCTTCTTCCGACGTCAGCGGCTTGATGTAGGCCCATTCACCGTGTCCGAGGTCGGCAAATTCCTCATCCGTCATGATCGGCTCGCCGATCGCCTGGTAGAAGCCCAATTCGTAGTAGTCGTCGCTGCGCTTCGTCGACATGGCGCCATTCCCCCTGATACACGGCCAAGATGTCGTACACGCAATGCCGAACGACGCTGGACATGGTTCCGGCGAAGTGCACAGCATGCGAAGTTCAGGTGATTCGGCAGCTTTGGCGAGCGCTAATCAGCCGGAATGACCGGGATTCCCAATCTCGATCCGCCTGACGAGGCGTTCCGGCACCAGTCGGACGAGGTCGATGCACAACAGCCCATTGCGCAGGTCGGCCGAGCGCACTTCCATGCCCTCGGCGAGTATGAAGGAGCGCTGGAACTGGCGCGCTGCAATACCACGGTAGATGTATTCGCGGTCTTTCTCATCCTGCTGCCGCCCGCGGACCATCAACTTACGGTCCTCGACCGTGACCTCCAGGTCATCCTCGGAAAAGCCGGCAACGGCGAGCGTGATGCGCAGGCGTTCCGGTTCTTCCCCGGCCCTGGCGACGCGTTCGATATTGTAGGGAGGATAGCCGTCGCCTGAAGATTTCTGGCTGGCTCTTTCGATGAGGCTCTCGATCTCTTCGAAACCGAGTAGCATTGGGCTAGATAGCCGTGTAACACGGGCCATGGCGGGTCCAGTCCTTGCAGCAAGCGACTAAATCTAACGGCTAACGAGCTGACAGCGACCGTTTCGGCTCGCAGGCTTCGTTTGCCGGTTCCGCTCCGTGAATCAAGACGCGGATGGCTGTCATATGGGTAGGACCGCACATCCAATCAAGCGAAAGTTGCAGCACCGACCGGCGGCTCTGCGGCCCTTGCAAACGCACGCGAGACCGAAAACAGAGGATGGGCATTGGACGGGACCTGGTTGATCGTTGCCGCCGGCGGCTTCGCGGGCGGATTTATAAGCGGCCTCAGCGGCTTCGGCATGGGGCTTGCGGCCATGCCGTTCTGGCTGCTGGCGATCCATCCCGTGATCGCGGCACAGCTCGCAGCCCTCACAGCGGTGATCTCGCAGGCCCAGACGCTTGGCACCGTCTGGCATACGCTGACCTTTCGCCACGTCGGGCCGATAACCATTGCTGGATTGGCCGGCGTGCCCATCGGTGTCTGGCTCCTCACCTCCCTGCCAGTCGCCCTGTTTAAGCTCGGCGTCGGCTGGATGCTGATCATCTTCTGCCTGTTTACGCTGAGCGTGCCCGCGACCTGGCGGATCAGCCGGCGCAACCGGCCATCAGAGTTGATCGCCGGTTTCATCGGCGGCTTCATGGGCGGGCTCACCGGTGTGCCGGGACCGCCGGTCATCATGTGGGGCACCGTCCAGGACTGGCCGCGCCATGCCAAGCGCGCGATTTACCAAGTGTTTATCCTGACCACACTGCTCGCCATGCTGATCGCCTCGGCGATCGCCGGCCTGATGAGCTATGAATTCTGGCTCGCCTCTCTGGTGGCAGTGCCGGCAACGATCGCCGGGGCCTATTGCGGGGTCAAGACTTACGCGATGATCGACGACCGACGGTTCGACCACGTCGTGCTGGCTATTCTGCTCGTATCGGGCATCGGCCTGGTGCTTAGCAGCTGACGGAATGGACAGCCGCAGATGGTGCCTTTCGGCCGGCCATCTCACGATCGGAATTCAACTTGCAATTTCAGAGCTGTTGCGCTTATAAAGCGCGCTGGTCGTCCGGCGGGGCATGCCGTGGCGGCCGCATTGCTGTTGCGACGGCTCTTTTCCCCGATCAAACCGGTGTTTCATGCGCATTGCAGCATGCGTTGCCGGTCTGCAATCGCCGGGGCTGGCCGTCGCCTCATTCCGGAAGGAGAGCGAAATGCCCAAGCTGAAGACCAAAGCGAGCGCCAAGAAGCGCTTCAAGATGACGGCGACCGGCAAGGTCAAGGTAGCAGCCGCAGGCAAACGCCACGGCATGATCAAGCGCACCAAAAAGTTTATCCGCGATGCCCGCGGCACCATGGTGCTGAGCGATCCCGATGCGCGGATCGTCAAGAAATACATGCCCTACAACCGCTAAGTTGCTGAACAAGCAGCACAGCCGCCTGAAACCCGTTCATTTGGAGTGATACCGACATGGCCCGTGTCAAACGCGGCGTGACCGCCCACGCCAAGCACAAGAAAGTCCTGAAGGCCGCCAAAGGCTACTATGGCCGTCGCAAGAGCACGATCCGCGTCGCCAAGCAGGCCGTCGAAAAGGCACAGCAATACGCCTATCGCGACCGCAAGCGGCGCAAGCGCACGTTCCGCTCGCTCTGGATTCAGCGCATCAACGCCGCGACCCGCGAGCACGGCATGACCTATGGTCGATTTATCGACGGCCTCAACAAGGCAGGCATCGAGATCGACCGCAAGGTGCTGGCCGACGTTGCCGTGCACGATGCGGCAGCCTTCGGCGCTTTGGTCGCTCAGGCGAAAGCCGCCGTCGATGCTGCCGCTGCCAAGGCCTGAGACGCGACAGCCCGACCTTTCAAGCCTGCTCCATCCGCTCCGGCAACTCACACGTTGTGGCCGGAGTGGCTGCAATCGCGGTCGATTGTGCTATGGAGTGCACGTCGCCGCTGGCCGCGTTTGCCGCAAGCAGCGAATTCCAGCAGTTTGTTCTTGAAACGAGTGGCATTATGGAAGCCAAAGCCCTCGCGAAACTCGAAGGTGAAATGGTCGGTGAGATCGCCGGCTGCGACGACCTGACGACGCTCGATGGCGTGCGCGTCAGCGCGCTCGGCAAGAAGGGGCGCATTTCCGGGCTGATGCAGCAGCTCGGCAAAATGCAGCCAGAAGACCGCAAGTCCTTCGGCCAGGCCGTCAATGCCCTTAAATCCCGAATCAGCGTTGCGCTCGAGGAGCGCCGCGGCGAACTCGAGACCGCGGAACTCGCCAACAGGCTGGCGACCGAACGCGCCGACGTGACATTGCCGGTGCGCCCGGGCCCGCTCGCCGAAGGACGCATTCACCCGGTCAGCCAGGTATTCGACGAGATCACCGAAATCTTCGCCGACATGGGCTTCGCGATCGCGGAAGGCCCCGACATCGAATCGGACGACTACAACTTCACCAAGCTCAACATCCCGGCCGATCACCCGGCGCGCCAGGAACATGACACGTTCTATCTCGCAGGCTCCCTGCCGAGTGACGAGGTTCCCGAGGGCCGTGAGCGCAAAGTCCTGCGCACGCACACCAGTCCCGTGCAGATCCGCACCATGCTCGCCCAGCAGCCGCCGATCCGGATCATCGCGCCCGGCCGCGTTTACCGCAGCGACAGCGACCAGACCCACACGCCGATGTTCCACCAGATCGAAGGACTGGTGATCGACGAGGAAACCCACCTCGGTCACTTGAAGTGGTGCCTCGAGGAATTCTGCAAGGCGTTTTTCGAGGTCGACGAAGTCAAGATGCGCTACCGCGCCTCGCACTTCCCCTTCACGGAACCCTCGATGGAGGTCGACGTCGATGCCGCCGCGATCGGCAAGCCCGGCCAATGGCTCGAGATCCTCGGTTCCGGCATGGTCCACCCGAACGTGATCGCCAACTGCGGCCTCGACCCCGACAAGTACCAAGGCTTCGCCTTCGGCATGGGCCTCGACCGCATCACGATGCTGAAATACGGCATCTCAGATTTGCGCGACATGTTTTCGGCGGATCTCAGATGGATGAAGCACTACGGCTTCGTGCCCTTCGACGTGCCGACACTCGCCGGCGGCGTCTCATCATAGCTAGCCTGATCACGCAAGGACGGACCCGCGTGCTTGAGGATTTGCAACTCTCTGTACTGGTCGCCATCGTGATTAGCGTGATGATGATCGCCGCGGTGATCTTCATCATCTTCTATCACGACAGCAAACACGACGAGATCGACCGTTGGGTCGACTTCTCGTTCAGCGGCAACACGCTGCGCCAGGCGCTCGGCTATTACCGCTTCATGGCGGTCTCGATGCTGTTCTTCTACATACTGTTCACTTGCAGCTGCCTCTACCTGCAGCACGAAGAGTTCATGATCTTCGCCAACCAGGCGCGCCAGCCGGTCTACGGCGGCCCGATCGCAACCTCCCTGTTTGCCCTCGACCTCGTCTTCCGCGGCGGCTTTTTCGACGTCATGGAGCATTTCGATCTGCGCCTGACCACGCTCTACATCAACAAGGGTTCGATGTGGTTCTGGATCTATTCGTTCGTCTTCCGGATCTTCTACGGCCTGACGCTGATCAAAATCGTCATCTCGTTCGCCTGGATCTACGGCAAGATCCGCCTCGCCCGCCGCGCACACGGCGAACCAGGCACCCAACTCAAACTCTTCAAGTGATCGAACATGAAATTCACGCTCTCCTGGCTCAAAGACCATCTCGCCACTGAGGCCTCCCTCGAAGAGATCGAGGCAACGTTGTCGTCGATCGGCCTCGAAGTCGAAAGCATCGAGAACCCGGCCGAGAAGCTCGCCAACTTTACGATTGCGCGCATCATTGAAGCCAAGCAGCACCCCAATGCCGACCGCCTGCGCGTCTGCCAGGTCGAGGTCGAGCCGGGCGGCACCCCGGTCGAGGTCGTCTGCGGTGCGCCCAACGCCAAGGCCGGTCTGGTTGGCGTGTTCGGGCCGATCGGCAGTTACATTCCCGGCACCGGCATCACGCTCGAGAAACGCCCCGTCCGCGGTGTCAATTCCAACGGCATGATGCTCTCGGAGCGCGAGCTTGAGATCTCGGACGATCACGACGGCATCATCGAACTCGACAAGAAGATCGCGAAGCGCATTGGCGAGCGCTACATCGACGTGCTCGGCCTCAACGACCCGGTGATCGACATCTCGATCACGCCCAACCGGCCGGACTGTACCGGTGTGCGCGGCGTGGCGCGCGATCTTGCCGCCGCCGGTCTCGGCAAGCTGCGGCCTGAGCCGAAACTCAAGCACAAGGTCGAGGGCAAGTTCGCCTCGCCTGTCGATATCCGGCTTGAGTTCACGCCCGAGACCGCCGATGCCTGCCCGGTGTTCGCCGGCCGCTACATCCGTAACGTCAGCAACGGCCCGGCGCCGGCCTGGATGCAAAACCGGCTTAGGGCCGCAGGCCTGCGGCCGATCAGCGCCTTGGTCGACATGACCAACTACGTCTCACTCGACCGCGGCCGGCCATTGCACGTCTATGACGCCGACAAGCTCCAGGGCTATATTCGCGCCCGTCTCGGCAAGGCCGGCGAAAGCTTCCTCGCCCTCGACAACAAGACCTACACGTCGGACGACGAGATGTGCGTCATCGCCGACGACAGCGGCCCCCTGGGCTTCGGCGGCGTGATCGGCGGCGAAACGACGGGGTGCACGGAAGAGACGACAAACGTACTGATCGAATGCGCCTACTTCGATCCGGGCCGCACGGCTGCGACCGGGCGCAAGGCAGGCATCATCACCGATGCCCGCTATCGCTTCGAGCGCGGCGTCGACCCCGAGTTCGTCGTGCCGGGCCTCGATCTCGCGACCAACCTGGTGATCGAATTGTGCGGCGGCGAACCGTCGAAGGCGCTGATTGCCGGTGAACCGCCGGCGGGCCGAAAGACTTTTCCGTTCGATTACGGCCGCGTCAAGCGCCTGGTCGGCGTCGACATCCCGGCCCGCGACGGCAAGAAGTTCCTGACTGCGATCGGCTGCAAGGTCGAGGGCAAGGGCACGGACTGGGCGGTCACGACCCCGCCCTGGCGCCCCGACATGAATGGCGAAGCCGATCTCGTCGAGGAAATCGCGCGCATCTACGGCCTCGACAACGTGCCGCCGGCACCGATGACGCGCAGCCATGGCGTCACGCGTTCGGTCATGACACCGCGCCAGCGTCGCGCGCGCCGCGCACGCCGCATCCTCGCAGGCCGCGGCCTCGTTGAGGCGGTGACCTGGTCGTTCATCCCGCAGGACCAGGCGGTTCACTTCGGCGGCGGATCGGAAGTGCTGCAACTCGCCAATCCGATCTCCGTCGAAATGTCGACCATGCGCCCGGGACTGCTCGCTGGCCTGCTGGTCGCGGCCCAGCGCAACCGCAATCGCGGTTTCGACGACGTCGCCTTGTTCGAACTGGGCCAGGCCTATCTCGACGATACGGCGGAAGGCCAAATGGAATTAGCATCCGGCGTGCGTATGGGCCATTCACAGCTTTCCGGTCACGGACGCCATTGGCGTGGCACGGCGGGCGAAGCCGACCTCTTCGATGTCAAGGCGGACGCCGCCGCCATCCTGGCATCGCTCGGCGTCGATGTCGCCAAAGCCCAGGTGACGCGCGATGCGCCCGCCTGGTTCCATCCCGGCAAATCGGGCGTCATTCGCTTGGGCCCGAAAATGGTGCTGGCCCATTTCGGTGAGATACACCCGGCGACACTGAAGCTGCTCGACATCGACGGCCCGGCCGCCGCCTTCGAGGTCTTCCTGCATGCCCTGCCGCCTGAAAAGCGCAAGGCCCGTGCTAAGGCGCCGCTCGAGGCCTCCGACTTGCTGCCCGTACGCCGCGATTTCGCCTTCGTGGTCGAGAAGGACACCGAAGCAGGTCAGATGCTCCGCGCTGCCGGCGGCGCCGACAAGACATTGATCACGGACGTGTCGGTCTTCGACGTATTCGAAGGCGCGAGCCTCGGCGACGGCAAGAAGTCGATTGCCATCGAGGTCACCTTGCAGCCTACGGCGAAGACGCTGACCGATGCCGAGATTGACGCGGTATCGGAGAAGGTGATCGCCGCCGTCAGGAAGGCAACGGGGGCCGAGATTCGGGGGTAAAAATCGCGCAGGTTGCCAACGGCCTGTACCGACTACACCTGCACGCCGCCCGCCAACCGTCCATTGCCGAACCGCGCCAGCAGTATCCCAGGCATCGCCACCGCGATCGCGATCAGGCCGAGATGCAGGTGGGAGAGGCCGATCAGGCCACCGCCGGGCGCGGCAAGCGTCAGCCCGCCTGCAATCAAGCATAGACGCCCAAACCAGCCGATCACAGTGCCCGGCAGCCGGCCCGCACCGATCAGATAGCCCTGCAAGCCGGCCGAAACCAGCAGGATACCGAGCATCGCGGTTGTGACCACGACAATGATCTCGCTCCATTCCCCCTGCAGCAGCAGGGCCGGGTTGAAGACGAAGAAGAACGGGATGAAGTAGATCACCGTGCCGATCCGCATCGCCTCGAAACCGGTCTCCATCGGCTCGGACTTGGCGACCGAGGCGGCGGCAAAAGCGGCCAGTGCTACCGGTGGCGTGATGAAACTCAGCATGCCCCAGTAGAGCAGGAACATGTGCACGCTCATCGGATCAAAACCGATCTTGATCAGTGCCGGGGCGAGGATGATGGCGAGGAAGATGTAGGCCGCCGTCACCGTCATGCCGATGCCGAGGATGAAGCTCGTTAGCGCTCCCATGATCAGCAGGACGAGCGGGGCACCTCCGGCGAGGAACACGAGGTCGTTGGTCAGCGTGCCCGTCATGCCGGTCGCCTGCAGCGCGCCGACGATAAGCCCGACGGCTGCGAGCAGACCGGCCAGTTCCGCAAGCAGACCGCCGGTCGCAAAAATGTACTGGCGAAAACCGTCCAGGCTCAGCCGATGACGGGGGTTGAACTGATTGATGACCAGCAGGAGCGCGGTCGCATAGAACGGTGCATGGGCCTCACGCTTCAGGAAAACCAGCATGAAAACCAGCAGCGCGAACACCGCAACATAGTACCAGCCGTCCTTGATCACCTCCCAGAGGGACGGCAATTCCGACTTGTCCAGCCCCTTTAGATTGTTCTGCGCGGAGTAAGCGTCGATCTGCAGGAAGAGGCCGGCGTAGAACAACAGCGAGGGCACGATCGCCGCAGTTGCCACGGTAATGTAGGAGACTTCAAGAAAGTCGGCCATCACGAACGCCGTCGCGCCCATGATCGGCGGCATCATCGTGCCGCCCGTCGAGGCACAAGCCTCGATCGCGCCTGCCGTCTTCGCCCGGACACCGATCCGCTTCATCGCCGGGATGGTCAACGCCCCTGTCGTCAGAACGTTGGTGATCGGCCCGCCCGACATCGAACCGAACAGGCCGGAGGAAAAGATCGCAACCTTGGCCGGCCCGCCGCGCACGTGACCAAGCAAAGCAAAAGCCAGATTGATGAAGAACTGCCCGCCGCCGGTATAGACCAGCGCATTGCCAAACAGCAGGAAGCCGAAGAACAGCATCGCGAAGGCCTGCATCGGAATGCCGAGCAGGCTTTCTTCGGAAAAGATGTGATAGGCGGCTGTGTCGAGAAAACTCTGGCTCACGCCGGAAATGACCTGCGGCATGTACTGCACGTAGGTCGGGTAGAGCGAAACGATGGTGACGATAACCAGGACGGCGATGCCGCCGGCCCGCCGGCCCGCTTCCAAAATCACCAGCCAGAGCAGGACGGCGATATATCTCGCATAGTCGGGCGCATTGTATTCCCAGCTCTCCTCGAGGATCGCCAGGCCGTTGTAGGTGAAATAGGCGGCCAGACCGAGCGTTACGGCAAACAGAATGACGTCGTACCAGGGCACGTAGCTGCGTGGCGCCGAGCGATAGGCCGGCATGACCAGGAAGATCATCGACACCATGACGCCGACCAGCAGGTACATGTACTGGTTCTGCACCAACTTGTTGCCGATGATCGACTTGATGAACCCCAGCTGAAAGAGCTCGTTGAT
>CBDCZF010000009.1:0-29100 GCA_965224225.1 Hyphomicrobiaceae bacterium | reverse complement strand
CACCTGCGCCAGATGCCGGGCGAGATCCGGGCGCCCGAGCGTCGTCGTGAAGAAAAATCTGAGCGTAACGGCAGTCGAGTTGATCGTCGGAGGATTAACGCCGGTCTCCTTCTGGTGGACCTGGAAGGCGCGTACATCTTCGCCAGTCGCCGTGTCAGGCGAACGACCGAGGAAGGTGGCAAACGCTGTCACGTGACGAAGGTAGCCAGTTTGCGTCTTCTCGGTAAAATTACGCAGCTCCATGTCTTCGATCATGCGTTGACGAAGGGGGCTGATGGGCTTGCTGCTCATTGCGGGCTCCTGTCTTGAGGTGAGGTTGGTGAACCCCTCGATCCTCAAGACGGGACGCGCCTTGCCCGTTATCTCATGTTGCTCAGATGGTTAGCGCCACGCTCGCCCCACGGCACAACCCGCGCGCAGCGCACTCCCGCGGAAGCGGGTTCGTTCGCTGGCCCGACCCGGAAGGCTCATGCGTGAGCATATTCAGTCCGGTTGTTGGGGCATAACGGCATTCGATCTTAGCACTGTTTGGGGTGTTTTCTCTAGTCGGCCCCTGATAGGCGCCCTCCATCCTTAGCGTATATTTTTACATCAATCTGGGCGCTGCCCTTCTCAGCCCGGCAACATGAACTGCTTGGCCTTCACCTGATACGCCCCATAGCCGAGTTCTTCGCGATAGGCCCCCGGCGCCAGGGCGGTTTCGGCATCCGCTTTGCCGGCGAGGTTGGCGGCCAGTCCCGCCTTCATGCCGGCAATCGCAGGTGACAGCATGGCGGTCGGATAGGTGCCGATCTTGAGGCCGAGTTCGGCCGCACGAGTTGCCGTCGGCGTTTCGCGTGGCGCGCCGGCGAAAGGACCGCGAATGACGGTCGCCCGTCGGCAGCGGCAACCGAGCGGCGGATCTCGTCCTCGTCAGCCGGCGAATCCATGAACAGGATATCGGCCCCTTCCTCGACGTACATTTCGATGCGTGCAAGGGCCTCGTCGATGCCAAGCGTCGGGCGGCAGTCGGTGCGTGCCATGACCAGAATGCCGCTTTCCTTCGACGCCTCGATTGCCGCCCGGATCTTCATGCGCACTTCGTCACGGCCGAGGCACGGTTTGCCGGCCGCCGTCAGCGCCCGCGGCGTGATCTTGTCTTCGATGAGCACTGCTGCCGCTCCAGCTAGGCCGTAGGCGCGCACCGTGCGCTGCACGTTCATCGCGTTGCCGTAGCCGTGATCGCCATCAGCGAGGAACAACGTCTGTGGCGCCGCATTGCGCACCATGGTGAGTGCATCACGCATTTCACCGAATGAAATGAGATCGAGATCCGGACCGCCAAGCCGGCTGGCGGCCACGCACGAGCCTGACAGGAACGCGCTTGGATAGCCGGCATCAGCAGCAAGCCTGGCGCTGAGACCATCCCAGACGGCGGGCATGACGACGAAGTCGGGTCCGGCCAGCAGTTCGCGAAGTTTTTCTGGAGGTGTCATAGAGAGGGGCTTTCTTGTTTGAGGTTTTGTGGTCGGAGTCACTTCTGTCTGGGCAAATTCTGCACGGCCGAAGCCACAACCACAGTCGTCATCCCCACGCAGGTGGGGACCCAAGCGATTCGCCGCATTCTCAGTGCTGGCGGGTGGTCGCTTAGGTTCCCGCCTGCGCGGGAATGACGAAGTGTAGGTTGGCAGTCCCGCATGTCTCGCAATCGCCCGAATGTGGAATTTCTCTTATCGATCAAGATCATCAATCGCCTTGCGGAATGCTTAACCGGACAGCAGTCGATCGGCGCCCGGCTCAACCGGCATCGGCAAGGATCATGTCTGCCGCCTTTTCAGCCACCATGATCACGGGCGCGTTAATGTTGCCTGAGGGCATGGTCGGCATGATCGAGGCGTCGACGACGCGCAGGTTATTGAGGCCGTGGACGCTGAGCCGGTCGTCGACCACGGCCATCGGGTCGCTCGCCGGCCCCATCTTGCAGGTGCCCATCACGTGATAGGTGGTGGCGCCTGTCTGGCGGGCATACTCCAGCAGTTCCTCGTCCGTCCGGCAGTCGTCGCCCGGATAGATCTCGTGGGCACGGTATTTGGCCAGTGCGTCCGCCTCTCCGACCCGGCGGGCGACGCGCATGCCGCCGATCAGCGCTGCCTGATCGATCGGATCGCTCAGGAAATTGGGCCGGATGGCTGGTGCTGCATCGGGGTCACGTGACTGGATATGAATCGATCCCCGACTTTCCGGACGGCACTGATAGACACCGATCGTCATGCCCGGTTCACGATGAAACTCACGCGTATAGGCATCGAACGAGCCATGCGCGAAAAAGAACTGGCAGTCCGGTGTATCAAGTTCCGGCCGGCTCCTGACGAAGCCGTGGCCGATGCCCGCCGTCCAGGTCAGGATGCCGCGTCGCGTGAAGGCGTACCGGATCACTTCCTTGAAGAGATGGAGACCACGGGTCTGCTCGTTGAGCGTAATGGGCTGCTTGACCCGCCATGCAAAGCGCGCCGCGTAGTGATCGCGATAGTTTTCACCGACGCCTTTAAGGGCGTGGACGACATCGATGCCGTGAGTTGAAAGCACATCCGGGTCGCCGATGCCTGAGAGTTCCAGCAACTGCGGTGATTGCACGGCACCGGCCGAGACGATGACGCCGCCACCGGCCATCGCCTTGATGCGCTCGCCGCGCCTGTCATAGACAATCCCGGTGATCCGTCCTTGCTCGACGAGCAGCCCTACGCGCCAGTGCATCGGTCTCGACATGCAGGTTGGGTCTGTTGCGCGCAGGTGCCAGGTAGGCATTGACGGTGCTATGCCGGCGGCCATCCTTCTGGGTGACCTGATAGTAGCCGAAGCCGTCCTGATGGCCGCTGTTGTAATCGGGATTGGCTTCATAACCGCACTCGACGCCGGCGGCCACGAACGCATCGACCATTTCGTGGCGCTCGTACATGTCGACAATGTTGAGCGGGCCGGAGCCGCCGCGCACTTCGTTGCCGCCGCGCTCGAAAGTCTCGGCTTTGCTGAAATACGGCACGCAATCATCGTAAGACCAGCCGCGGTTACCGAGTTGCGCCCAGGTATTGTAGTCGATCGGATTGCCGCGCACGTAAAGCATGCCGTTGATCGACGACGAGCCGCCGAGCACCTTGCCGCGCGGGATCGGAATACGCCTGCCTTTGACGTTGTCTTCCGGTTCGGTCTCGAAGTTCCAGTTGAGCTTCGGGTGATAAAGCAGCTTCTGGAATCCGACCGGAATGTGGATCCAGGCATTTTGGTCTTCACCGCCCGCTTCCAGCAGCAGCACCTTGGTCTGAGGGTTCTCCGACAGCCGATTGGCCAGCACACAGCCCGCCGAGCCCGCACCGATGATGACATAGTCGTATGTTGCCGCCACCTTGGCCTGCCTTTCCCGGTGGCTATTGTTGCGCACCGACTCTGTTCCCGATCTCGGAGCTTAGCGCAACCTGCCAGCAAAGGCGTTCGCGATGCGGATAATGATAGGGCTCAGCGGGCATCACCCCATTCGCCGACAGTGTGTGCGCCCTGCCGGTCGAGGCAGATCGAAAGGCGCTCGAGTTGGCCGCGTCCATCAGGTGCCGGCAGACCGATCGCCGTCAGCGCCGTTGCGATATCCGGGTCGGCGAGTGCTGCTGACAGGCCATCTTCGTTGATCGCGATCCAGTGCCCGCCTTCCAGCCTCGCATAAACGAGGCCGGTTTCCTGGTTCGCGAAATTGATCACCGGCAGCATCTTCACGCACCGGCTAAGGAAATCGGTGTTATCGGCAGCCTTCATGCTGTGGCCACGGTGGACCTCATCCGGCGCACGGGCCGCAATGTCGACTTTGCGGAACCGATCGATATCGAGCATCGCCTTGATATCGAGGATATTGAACTCACCGTTCCAGCCGAACGCGATCGTCCGCGGTGGTTGACCGAGTTCAACGCTGTTGTCGAGGAATTCCGAGTGAACGCGCTTTCGCGTTCTGAGCGCCCACGTAAAGAACAGTTCTGGCATGCCGGAATAGGCCTCGATATTGTGCGCCAGCAGATCATCGACGGCCTTGTAACGGCCGACAGCGAGGCCGCGCTGCCAGGCGCGTTCGACGGTTGCAGCCGGCGGCGTGATCATGAAGAACATGTAGACCAGGTTGCCGAATCTCGTCAGCAGGCGAACCGGGCCCTCGCGCTCGGTCTCAGGCGTAAAGCTGTCGAACCGAAACCGGTCGATCAACAGATGCGGCATCGAACCCTTGGCAGCCTTGTCGGCCATGTAATAATCGAGCTTGCGGTCGATCACTTCCAGCTCATGACCGGCGAGCGTGCCGGCGTACTTGTAGGCAGGCCCGAGTGCGTCGTAGTCGATCAGAAACTTGCGCCAGATGTCGGGACTGATCAGCGCGAAGTCGTGCCACGGAACCCCGATGCGCTTTGCGAGGTGGCGCTGCAATGGTCGGAGCGTACTCTTGCCTGACGCAGACGCACCCTTGACGTTCATCACGGCAGGGTTGGTCTGTGCGGGCAGCCGCCTGAAGCCCTCTGCCCCGACACCTTTGTCAAACAGCGGTTCGATTGCCTGTCCCAGCAAACGGCTGCCGTAGGTATTCATCGCCTGGTTGGTCGCAATTCGTGCGATCAGTTTGGCATCGCCGACGATCCGGCCGTGTTTGCCTGCAATGCGTTTGACCACCATGGCGATGGCCTCCAGCGAGGCGCGCTCGCAGGGGTCGTCGCTCGACCCGCACTTGGACGACCAGTGGGCAAGCGCCTCGTGCAAGCGATCAGGCTTTGAGGGGGGCGGCGCCAGGGCCGGTGCTGGCGGCTTACTGCCTTGTCCAAAGAGCCGCCCCCAGAAAGAAGTCGGACTGTCGGATTGGTCTCTGCTCGGCGGAGGCTCCTTCCTTTGAAACAGAGCCCGCTCCAGTTCCGCTGTAATCAGACCGGCGACCCGTTCGCGTTCGTCGTTGAACTGCGCGATCAGGTCACGCTCGCTGGGGCGGATGTAGCCATCGAGCAGAACTGCCGTGATACGGCGGAAATTGATGCCGAGGTCTTCGTAAGCATCGCCGTCGGAAACCGCGAGATCGCCCATCACCCGAATCAGCAGTTCATGAATGATCAGGCGCTCGGGCCGAAATGCTGCCAGTTCGTGGGGTTGCGATGGCACAGAAATCGGCAAGCTCGACGGCTTCACGCCAAGCGAGCGTTGCATTCTCTGGTCTGAAAATCGTTTCGAGATCGGCGTATTTGCGCGGCAGGTCCGATGACAGTCCGGGGTTCCAGGGGCCGTATCGCTCTTTTGTTTCAGGATTGCTCATGGCCGTCGGTCGCTTCGCTGAATGTTTGCCGCCGGGCTCTCACGATCAACTGCCTCGCGATGTGATCATGATCGACCGGTCCCGCCGCGTCCGGTCAGCCCTGCCGTTTTTCAATGTGCCCCAGTACCAGTCCGGCGATCGCGGTCAGCGCTGCCATCGGCAGCAGGTAGATGAGTGACCAGATCCACTGCCCATTGCCGAGGGTCACAAGATAGGTCGTGCAGGCCGGCCCAAAGAACTGGCCGAGCGCTACACCTTGCAGCATCAGGCCGTTGACAGTCGATATATGACCTGGCGTTGGTGCATGCCGTGCGACACCGGCAAACAGCGCGCCTGGGATTATGCCGCCGAAACTGGAAAACATGAGAGCACCGGCAAGGCGCAAGGGCAACTCCAGGGCTTCGCTCATCAACATCGCAGCACCGCCGGCCATCGCCGTAGCTGCAATCATGATCAGGTGCACGCGGGCATAGCCGCGGTCGAGCAGATAACCGGCCGCGAGATTGCCGGTCGTATTGGCGAGCATCACCACGGCGCCAACTGCAGCAGCCGACGTCAGTGCCCATCCAGCCTGCTCGACCAGAATCAGCGGCACGAACGACGTAACCGCGATGTACTGGCCCGAATAACAGCCAAAGACCATCGCCAGCAGGACCGCGCCGGGCGTCCTGAGCGTGGTAGCGATCCGTGCCGCAAGCGGGATTGCCGTATGCGACGCCCGAACTTGACGGGGCGCGGCCCACAAAAGCGACACGAGTGCGATGAGTAGCGCGGCCGATATGGCAATCCACAGTCCACGCCAGCCGATAGTGACGATCAGGGCGCCGCCGCCGAGCAGGATGAGGCCGGCGCCGAGCGGCAAGTAGGCACCCCATAGCCCCATGGCCGTCGCGCGGCGTCGTTCATCGGCGAGCCTGATAATCAGGGCCGGCAGCGACACGGAAATCATGAAAAATCCAACGCCTTCGCCGATCCGGGTCAGCAATAGTCCGTGAGACGATGTCGACATGGCCCCTAACAGACCGGCGACCGCCGCGGTCAAGATCCCGGCGATCGCGATTCGGCGATTGCCGAAGACATCCGACAAAGCGCCGAACATCACGCCGAACAGGGCCGCGATCGTCGAAAACATCGAGATCACGAGCCCCGCTTCGAGCAGCGACAGGTTCAGGTCGACACGCAGCGCCGGCAATGCTGCCGGTGCTTTGCCGACCAGAAATGCCGCCGCGACGCCGGTTGCGAACACAACCAGGATACGAAGCCAGCTATGTTGGACGGTATCGGGCATCAATGGCGATTTGAGAGTACGTCGGCGTTTTGCAAATTGCTGCCGCCATAGCATGCCGGCTCGCCCGGCAGAAGCTGCTGCCTTGTCGCTTTATCGAATTGCCGGCGGTTCCGGGAACTGCAACTGTGGGCCAGGCGCCCGTTCGGTTCGATTCCTGCATCAGAGGGCGTCATGGGCAGTCAACCGCGAGACACCTCAATGGAACGCTTAGCGCCACATACCCTGGCCCTTGTTACCCGCGCACTACAGATCGAGGGCTGGCATACCGGCAGCATGGTCATAGCGCGCGCTAACGGTGATCTCATCGGAATTGTCGGTAACCGTGAGCGTGCCATTTTCCCGCGCTCCGCGATCAAGGTCATCCAGGCACTCGTGATGGTCGAACAGGGCGCTGCCGACCGTTTCGCTTTGAGTGATTTCGAACTCTCACTCGTGTGCAGTTCGCACTCCGGCGCCCCGGTGCATGTCGCAGCCGTCACGCGCCTGCTCGGCCGGCTCGGGCTTGACCGCGGAGCGCTGGCCTGCGGCGCGCACGAGCCGTTAGGGCTCGCCGAGCAGCGCGCCATGATCCGGGCCGCCGAGGCCGCCAACCCGATGCATAACAACTGTTCCGGCAAGCATAGCGGCATGCTGGCGACCGCGGTCCATCTCGATGAACCGATCACCGACTACCACATGGCCGACCATCCCGTGCAGCAGCGCGTGCGTGCCGCCATGCAGGAGATCACCGGCACCGACCTGTCGCGCGTGATCCCCGGTGTCGACGGCTGCTCGGTACCAAATTGGCCGGTGCCGCTCGAGAACCTGGCTGTCGCCTTTGCGCGCATTGTTACCGGCACAGCATTTTCGCCGGAACGTAACCGGATGTTCCAGCGGCTGGTCGAGGCCTGCTGGTCGGCGCCGGTGGCGATGGCGGGTGCCGGGCGCTTCGATACCAAGGTGCTCGAACGCTTCGCCGGCAACGTTTACGTCAAGGCCGGCGCAGAAGGGGTCTACTGCGGCGGCATCCGCTCGCTCGGCATCGGCTTCGCGCTCAAGGTCGATGACGGCGCCAAGCGCGCGGCTGAAATGGCGGCAGGTGCAATCATCGCGAAATTCGTGCCCGAAGCGGCAGACCTTGGCGAGGCGGTCGTGCTGCACAACGCGGCCGGTCTGGCAGTTGGCGACATACAGCCGGGTACGGCGCTCAAATCCGTGCTCTCGCAAATCAGGGTTTGAGCCTCTTCGGCTATGAAATGATATTGCCTTGCAGATTTAGTGCCGTTGCATCGTCCCGCTTAACATCGAGTGGTTCGCCGACCGGGCGGTCATGATCCATCAGCCGAATGGCCCCGTCCGTCGCACCGTCGATGATGTTGGCGCTGATCAGCACGGACCGCAGGTCAGCCAGCGAACTGACGGCGATGCCGATTGTGGCATTGCGGATCAGGTTCGATGAGACGCCGACTTGGCGCATCCACTTGCCCCAGCCGACCGCGATGCCCGAAGTCGGCGCGTTCTCGATCGTATTGCCGGTAACGATGGTGTCGGCTTCGATGCCGATGCCCGTGCCGCGTTTGTCGACCGGTTCGTGTTCGCGGCGGAACAGGTTGCGGATGAGGTTGCCCTGCACGACCGCCAGGCGGCCGCCGTCGTTGAAGTTCGTCACCTCGATGCCGGTTGCTGCCCGATCGACCAGGTTGCTCGCAATCACGGCGCCTTCGAACCCGAACTCGGCGTAAAGCGCCACCTCGCGGATCCCGCGGCAGTTGTTGGCAATGACCTGCGCGTTCGACGCCGCGTTGCAGCGCACGGCCGAATAGTGCGCAGTTCGCGATGATGTTGCTTGAAATGACGACATGATCGGCGCGGAAGGCGTTGATCGCGTTACCGTTCTGGCCGGAACCGCCTGCATCGGCGCGAACCCGATCGATCCGGTTGTGCGCAACCAGCGTACCGTCGGGGCCAGCGGCTTCGCGCCAGAAGTAGACGGCGTTGTTGCCGGTGTCTTCGATTGTGTTGTTGGTAATCGCGAGACCGGCCGCATCGCCCGAACGTATTGCAGTGTGTCCGGTACCAGTGATCTTGCAACCATCGATCCGGCCCGACGAACGCGAGAGCCCGACCGCATGTAAGGGCGCCCCGACGATCGAAAGTTTGTCCAACAGCAAATCGGCGCAATGACTAAAGCGCAGTAACGCCGATTCGGCATCGTCCGCCCGGGCATGAGCGCCATTGAAGGAAACGGCACTGATCGTGACGTTGGCCGCTCGCTCAGCAGCAAGATGGCCGTGTTCGACGAATTCGAATGTTGCGAGCCCCTCGGGTCCGACCATCTTGGTGTTGGCGGGCAGCCGCAGCGCCTCGCCGATCACGTAGCGCCCCGGCCCGACGACAATCGGCACGCGGTCACGCGCTGCCTCATCGATTGCGCGTTGCAGAGGCTTGCTGGCATCGCCAACCGCCGGCGGTGTCACACTTCGACCGAACCGTACGTCGGCGGATCCGGCCCGGCCGGCCGCATTGGCGCTGCCCGAAGCGACCGCGCCGGCACCAAGTCCGGCGGTAGCTACAAGCAGATCCCGTCGCAAACGATCCATGGTTGCACTCGCGGGCCATACACATAAACCCGTCCATTGTAGGTGCAGACCATGAAGGCACCGTTATCGGTTGAGGCAGGCTTCGACGACTTCGATGCCGCCGCGAATGGTTGCATCGAGATCCAAAACCGGCCGGCGGCGCCGGATCAGACCGCGGCCGGCTGAATTGTCGGTCACGCTGACCGGCACGTGCACGAAGCCGCTCCTGCCACCGGCGCCTGAGAGCCGCTGGCTCTGAACCGAGCGGTAGAACACCGCGTTGCACAGATAGCTGCCGGCATCGCGCGAGATCTGCGCCGGCAGACCGATCCGGCGCAGGCGGGCCGCCATGCGTCCGGCCGGCAATTGCGTGGCATACTGTTCCGGCCCGAACGGGTCGAGGATCGCTGCCAGCGGTTCGACCCCCGCCGCATCGACGCGGCCGGTCCTGTTGCGCGCGATAGTCTCCACAACGAAGCCTTCCGCGCGATCCGAAACGCCGAAATGAACCGCAAGTGCCGGCCTGACGTCGCAAATCAGATCACAGATCAGATCCGGCGCCACGTCCCATTCCGTCGGCAGCGTCGTCGCCACGACGTCTGCTGTTGCGATCTTCTTCCGGACCAGTCGGGCAACTTCAGTCGCAAGCATTTCTGAAATGTTGTGCGGCACGCCTGGGAAAGGACCGAAGCCTGTAATCAGGATCGTTGTCGTCGACCCCGGCCGTGCTGGCCCGCGCTTTACGTTGCTCATGGGTAGCGAGAGCGGCGGCTCGGCGTTCAATTGCAATTGCATGTCATCACGCGGCAAGGACGAGTTCCATTATTCGGGCAACGGCTGCGGTCGGTGCAAGCCGGCCGGCGCGTACCTCTGTTTCAGCATCTTGCAGGGCGGCTTGGACCCCCGCCCTGGACAGCATGGCACGGTGCAGCGCGTCGGCCAACATGTCGTTGAGCCAGCGCACAGCCTGCCCCTGCCGGCGCTCTGTGAACTCGCCCGTCGCCTGCATCCGGTCGCGGTGTGCCTCGATCAGTTTCCAGAGTTGATCGAGACCCTGGTTGGCGAGGCCCGAGATGGCGATCACCGGCGGCTGCCAGTTCGGCGAATTGGGTTGCAGCAGGTTGAGCGCGGCGCGGTACTGTGCTGCCGAACCTTGCGCGCGTTCGACGTTGTCGCCATCGGCCTTGTTGATGACCAGCAGATCGGCGATCTCGACGATCCCCTTCTTGATGCCCTGCAACTCGTCACCGCCGCCGGCCAGCAGCAGGACGACGAAAATGTCGACCATATCGGCAACCGTCACTTCCGACTGGCCGACACCGACCGTCTCGACGATTACCACGTCGAATCCGGCTGCCTCGACCAGTGTCATCGTCTCACGCGTCTTCTTGGCAACGCCGCCGAGCGTGCCGGACGTCGGCGAGGGCCGCACGAATGCGTTGGCGTGCAGTGCCAGGCGGTTCATGCGCGTCTTGTCACCGAGGATCGAACCACCCGACCGCGTCGACGTCGGATCGACCGCCAGCACGGCCACCTTGTGGCCCGCCTCGGCCAGGTTAAACCCCAACTGGTCGATCATCGTCGACTTGCCGACACCTGGCACGCCGGTGATGCCGATCCGGTGTGCTGGCCGGCTGTCCGCGGCCCTCTCGGCAACCAACTTCTGCAGGAGTTCGGCTGCCTTTTCCTGATGATTGGGATTGGTGCTTTCGACCAGTGTGATCGCGCGGGCAAGCGCTGCCCGCCGGCCGCCCAGCACGTTGCGGCCAAGTTCATCCACGTCGATGGCCCGGGCGGGGGCGGCTGGCATCTTCTCTCTCTTGGCTGATCGGTGACTTGGTGAACGGATCATTAATCCCTGTGTCGTAACGTGACAAATCGCCAATCAGTATCAGAGGGAAAAACGGGGATGATCATGCGTATATTGGCAGGGTCAATAATCGCGCTTGGGCTCGGCTTGATGACGGAAGGTGCCCGCGCCGAACAGATGTTCATTTGCAGCGACGGCACATTGCGCCAGGTCGCCCATCAGGATCTCGAGCGCCTCAAGCGCCAGGATGCCTGCATCGCCCGCCACTTTGGCATCGAGATCGCGAAAGTACCGTTGCCTGTAAAGCGGCCGAAACACCTTCTCCCGACCAAGCCGCGGACGACCCAGCATCTGCAACTCAAGCGTTCTGCAAATCCCGAGCGGCAGCATTCCGCGAACCGGTCGGTGGCATCGATCTGGACGGACTACCGCAAGGTGCGCATCATCAACGCGCTGCCCGGCAGCAGGCCCTGGTACCGCCACACGCGCTGAGTTTTCATCACAACTGCGCAACCGAAACCTCCTGTCCGCCGCGGTCGGCCGACAGGTAGGCCGAATAGACGCACGAGATCGTGTCGGCGCCAAGACCGCTGTCACTCTCCGGCGGTGTGCCGATCGCGACCGCGCGGTAGAACGCATCGATCTCCTGCGGGAAGCCGGTGATGAAATCCTCATCCGGCGCGGTCGGCGCCCAGCCCTGCTTGGTGCCGATCTTCTCGACCACGTAGATGTCGCCGAACTGCTCGTCGCGCGGATTGTAGGTCTGCATCGCCGTGTTCGGATTGATGTTGCACACCGAGCGGTGATTGTTGGCCATCACCTCGAGCCAATTGTGAATGCCGCCCATCACGATCTCTGACGCAAAGATGTCGGCAATCGTGCCGTCCTCGAAGACGACGTGGACGGCTGAGAAGTCTTCGACATCGTGATAGTCGGTGCGCAGGAAGCCTTTGTCTTCATAGCCGGCGATACCGGTCAGGCGGTGGGTCCGGCACGAGACGGCTGCCGGCCGGATCGGGCGGCCGCTGCGCTTTCGGCCTTCGACGCGCTTGAGGTAGAGGGCGGCCGACAGCGGGTGGACCGCCTTGCCGATTAGCGCACCGCCGCCGTTTTTCGACCAGAACCCGTAGGCCGGGCTGTGTGAGCCCGAGTGCGCCTCTTCGCCGTGCATCCAGAGTACCTGGGCACCGGTCTTTTCGATGATCTCGCGTTCCTTCTGGATCGCCGGTGCATAAACCCAGTTCTCGGCATAAAGCAGCATCGCCGAACTCCTGGCCTCCGCCTCGAGCATCCGAGAGACGCTCGCCAGTGCGCCGTCGCGGGCTTGCTCCATGGTGATATCGGCAATGTTGAATTCGGCGCGGCCATCGCCGAAATAGCCGGTAAACGGCTTCTCGATTATCGCGTGCACACCGCGTTCGAGCGCCTTGATCGCAACCTCTTCATGCGCCCAGGGGCTGGCACAAACGTGCACCACGTCAACATCGCCGAGCATCTTCTCGAGATCGTCGAAGACGGTCAACCCGCGTGGTTCGGCAAATGCCTGGGCGTTGGCGCGCGTTGGCGAGTAGACGCCGGCTAGGTCGACATCCGCGCCATAGACTCGCTCGATGCCGTCGTAGTGAATGCGGGCTGCGAAGCCGGAGCCGACTATGCCGCTTCGGATCTTGGGCTTTTTTGCCATAAGTCGTCTCCGAAGTCCTTCTCATGATTGCATGCGGCTGCCGGCGCTATTTTGGACACGGCTTTTGCTTGAACAATTCAAGGCTGACCAACTCACCGCGCATTGAGAACGAGCCGTAATCGATGAACAGTTTCCGCGAAACGCCGTTCTCGAAATAGATGAACGAGAGTTCGTAGGCCGGCACCGCGTCCTGCCGCTTGCCGTCGACCTCGAAATAGCTGAGCGAGATAGGCCAGGCTGCCAGTGTATCGAGACCGTCCGCGCCTTTGACTTTCTCGAGCGTGGCGTTGACGCCCGCTGCCAGGCGCTCGCCCAGTGCCGCCGTTGTCGCGAAAACCTTCTCCCCCTTCTCCGAGCCGTCGTAGAGGTCGACGGTGAACAGTCTTTCGCCTGCTCTGGCCGCCTCTAGCAGCCGGATCGAGTGCTCGACGGGATAGAGAACCGGTCGTCCGATGTCGAGCTTGCGCTTCTTCGGCTTGCGGATCTGTATTTGGAGTTTGTCACGCGCCTTGCTGCGTGACGCCGTACCTTCGGTGTGTTCAGCCAGCCGCTCGTCCCGGAACTGGCGCGATTCGAAGCGAAACCGCCTGCCATCGGGCTCCTCATGAAACGTCGAGCGCTGATCGGTTAGCGTCTGTTTGCCGCTCGGGTTGCGCGTTTCCGTAACGAACCGCATGCGCTGCTTATAGCCTTCACACGCATTACCGCGCAGTTCGAACACCATGCGCCCGCTCAGTGCGCTGATACCGGCGCTCGTCGCTGCTTTGTCGAGCGTCATGTCATAGACGGCGCGATGCGGTGCGAGCACCTCGGCCGACGCCAGGTGGCCGCTGATGGCAATTGCAGCCGCGGCAAGAAGCAAAATCACCGATACCCGATCGGGGCTACCAAGCTGTTTCATTCTGTTTCCGAAATTGACCATTCGATCGTAGGCAGAGCTGTCAGCACGATATCAGATGATTCCGCACGACTGACTGCGCCTCAAAGGCACAATAGCAAAGCTTGCCCATGATGGCGCCTATTGTTGGACCATCAGGCGGGCCTTGATTTCAATGCGGGCCGGAGGGTTCGTCTCTGTCACCTATCGCCATACGCCGCGCGACCTCTCTGGCAAGTTCCGCCGCCTCGCTGTCATCGCCGTCTTCGTCTTCGTCGACATTGCCGCCGGCGATCGCATAGGCGCCGCGCAACCAGCGCGACAGGTCGAGATCGGCGCAGCGCTTCGAGCAGAACGGCCGATAGCGCTGAACGGTGACGCCACCGCATTCGGGACAGATGCCGGGTTCCTTGACCATTGCTCGTCGGCCTTCGGCGTTTCGTGGGCTTTGTCTGCTACGGCTAAACCTCGACGGCAGCCGACTGGTCCCAATGCGCGTGGATCGGGTAGCCTTCGCCAGCCAGCATGCCCGCGACCTCCGTCAGGGGCAATCCGACGACGTTGGTATACGATCCGACAATCTTTTGCACGAAGCTGCCGGCAAGCCCCTGGATGGCATAGCCGCCCGCCTTGCCGCGCCACTCCCGCGAGGCGATGTAGGCCTCCATCTCTCGGCGCGACAGGCGCTTGAATCGCAGTCTGGTTTCGATGATGCGCACCCGCACCCGATCGTCGGGAGCGATCATGCAAACGCCGGTCAGCACCTTGTGCGCCCGCCCGGACAACAATTCGAGGGAAGCGACGGCCTGTTCGACGACTTCCGGTTTGCCCAGGATCCGCGAGCCGACCGCCACCACCGTATCGGCTGCCAGCACGATGGCATCGGCCAGATCCGTGTCATCGGCGATCTGGTCACGCGACGTTTCAGCCTTGGCCCGTGCCAGGCGGGTTGCCAGTGTGCGCGGCATCTCTCCGCGTCTCGGCGTCTCGTCGATCGACGCCGGCCTCAGGGCATCAGGCTTGATTCCGATCTGGTCGAGCAGGGTAAGCCGCCTTGGCGAGCCGCTTGCGAGCACCAGCCGCCGGGGACGCTCCGGCCGGTCACCATCGCTACGCCGACGTGCCAGCTCTTTGCGCAGCGTGTCGCGACGCGGCGCGTCCGTTCTACTTGAAGCGGTAAGTAATCCGGCCTTTTGTAAGATCATAAGGTGTCATCTCGACTTGGACCTTGTCACCTGCAAGCACCCGGATTCGGTTCTTGCGCATGCGCCCGGCCGTATGGGCGATGATCTCGTGCCCGTTTTCGAGTTTCACGCGGAATGTCGCGTTCGGCAGCAGTTCCGTGACCACGCCTGGAAACTCAAGAAGTTCCTCTTTCGCCATGTAACCTCTCTGGCTTCGAATTTGGCCGGACAATGCGCTGGCGGGCGTGCGAAAGCAAGAGGCACGCTGCAAATTCGCTCGAATCGAACGATTGTATAGTCGCCTTATGTTATAACGCATGCAGCCCGGCAGCCGAGGTCATGCTTTTGCAGACCCGGTCACTGGGCCAAGGTCACAGATTGCCGAAGCGGATCCCGTTCGATGGCCAGCAAACTGCAGCTGAATGACATTTTGACGGCATCGGAGATTTTCGAGGCGCTGGGCGATGTCGCTCGCACGGCCGTCATCGAGGAGCTCCGGCCGATGTCATATGCGGCCGGCCAGTCGATTTTTTCGCGTGGCGATGAGGGTTGCGATCTCTTCATCGTCCTTGATGGCCGCGTGCGCCTCTCTGTGTTGACCGCGGACGGCCGGGAATTTTCATTCTCACATGCCGGCCCCGGCGCCATCTTCGGCGAAATCGCGATGCTCGACAACAAGCGGCGAACCGCCGATGCCACGGCCGTTTGCCGGACCGAGGCAATGCTTTTGAGCCGTGCCGCCCTGCAGCGCCTGATCGCCAGCGAGCCGACGGTGGCACAGGCGATCATCACCTTCCTTTGTCATCGCCTGCGCCAAGCAGACATGCAGCTCGAGGGTGTCGCGCTGCACCGCGTCGAAGTCCGTCTGGCGCGTTATCTGGCCGGTGCCGCCGCCCAGGTTCCGGCTGCCGGTGAGGACGACGGCGACGTTGAACTGGACCTTGGCATGTCACAGGGTGAGTTGGCACTGCTGCTCGGCGCCAGCAGGCCGAAGGTCAACGGTGCCTTGATGGCGCTCGAAGAACAAGGCGTCATTCGGCGAGCCGGATCGAAGCTCAAGTGCAATCTGGAAGATCTGCGTGCCGTGGCCGAACTCGAATAGCACGCGCAGCGCCGTCTCGCGTATGGGGCGTGACTTCATCGCGCAGTCGGCCGGGCTTGGCCGAATAGTGAGTTCCCTGGCTGAGCTGCCGCTGATCGCACTGGCCTGGCGTTGGTTTGCCCGGGCGCTCGAGATCGGCACGAGCGGCTACCCGGAAGATGCCCGCCGGCGCCTGAAGATCGTCAACTGCATTGCCTATTTGATCGGCCTGGTGACCGCGGCATACGTGGTCCAGTATTCACTCGCCGACTACGAGAAATATAAGCTTCTGATCTGGCTGAACGCGGTGCTGGTATTGCTGGTCGTGGCCGTTCCCTACGCGCATCGCTTCAACGATATCGCTGGCGGCCTGCTGATCGTCGTCGTCGAATTCGCAGCCTTGTTCGTCATAACCATGCTGCTTGGCCGCGACAGCGCCTCCCACCTCCATTACATGATCGCGCCGGCTGCCGGCCTTGTTCCGTTCGGCCTGCATCGCCCGCGCATGGTCAGTGCGATCATTGCATCGGGTATCATTCTATTCATTGCCGCCCACTTCCTGTTCCCGCCCGAGCAGGCCTGGATCAAGCTCGGACCGGATATCATCAATCCGCTGTTCGTCCAGACGGCAATCACGGTCGGTGTTCTGATTGCAGCCTCCGTCTGGTATGCCTTCAGCCTCGCAGAGCAGGCCCGGGTTGAGACCGATCGGCTCTTGCACAACATTCTGCCGGCATCCATCGTCGAACGCCTGAAACAAAGGCCGGACGGGCTGATCGCCAATGCCCATGACAACGTGTCGGTGCTGTTTACCGACATTTCAGGCTTCGTCGCTCTGTCGATGGCGCTGGGCCCTCAGCGAGTCGTCGCGCTCTTAAACGATATCGTCTGCGAGTTCGATGAGCTGGCGACACGGCATGGCGTCGAAAAGATCAAGACGATAGGCGATGCCTACATGGCCGTATCGGGCGTTCCCGAACCGCGGCCCGATCACGCCCGGGCCTGTGTGTTGTTGGCGCTCGACATGCAGGGCGTCATCGAGCGCATCAAAGCGGCCGAAGGGGTCGACCTCGCCATCCGCATCGGCATTGCGACGGGACCGGTTCTCGCGGGTATCATTGGCAGGGATAAATTCAGCTACGATGTCTGGGGCGACACCGTCAACCTCGCCTCGCGTCTCGAAGGCGCGAGTGAGCGTGGCCGCATTTTGATCTGCGATACGACCCATAGAGTGCTGGGCGAAGCATTCGATTGCGAAGCAGCCGGTCGGATTCCGATCAAGGGACAGGGCGAGCAGCCCGCCTGGTTCATCATGGCGCCGTCCGCAAATTGATGTCCGGCGGATCAATGGTCCTGCCAAGCGCCGAATATCAGCCTCGAAATGCACGACCGCCTCCATAGGAGGTAGAATGCGCCTGTCGTCATTGATTGCAGAGTGGCTTGCATGACCCCGGAAGACATACTCCAGCATCGCCCAACCGTGCTCAATCAGGACCAACGCGAGAAGTACTTCTCGCAAGGCTTCCTGACGGTTCCAAATGCAATTCCCGCTGAATGGATCGAGCGGCTCAAGCGGCTGTCCAATGAGTTCCTAGATGCCAGCCGGCGCTTCTCGGCCTCCGACAACGTGTTCGACATCGGGCCTAATCACACGCCCGAGACGCCACATGTCCGCCGTCTCAAGGCGCTGGTCGACCGGCATCCGGACTTCTGGGCCTTCGCCAGTCAATCCCCATTGACCGATATCGCCGCCGACCTGCTCGGGCCCGACGTCAAATTTCATTCGAGCAAGCTCAATTACAAATGGCCAGGCACAGGCGAGATCGTGAAATGGCACCAGGACATCACCGCCTGGCCCCACACGAACTACTCGCTCGTGACGCTCGGCGTTCATCTCGATGATGTCGACCAGGATGCCGGTCCGCTGAGTTGCGTTCCCGGCTCGCATGACGGCGAGCTTTACACACAGCGTGACGGCGAGGGCCGCTGGACCGGTGCCCTTTGCGATGACGAGGCTACTGCTGCCGGCAGTGCACGAGCCGTCGACATGAATGGGCCGGCCGGCACGGTGATCGCCATTCATTGCCGCGTCGTGCACGGCTCCCGGGCCAACCTCACCACGCGTGTGAGAGCGCTGCCGCTGTTCGTGTACGCCTCTGCCGATGCTTTCGCCTGGATGCCGGCGCCATCGCCAACCTCCAAGACCGGCCGGATCGTGCGCGGCGAAGCAGCAAAGGTTGCACACCTCGATCCGCGTCCCTGTCCGGTGCCGCCGAACTGGGCCGAAGTCGGCTACGGCTCGATCTTTACGGCGCAGAAATGAACGAGATTGCCGGACGTCTACTGCATGATCGTAACGCGCCAGTGGATGCGGTCTTCCTCCGGCGGATAGTCGCCGGTGGCGGAATGTAGGCAGCAGCGATTGTCCCAGATGACGATATCGCCAGCCTGCCATTCATGGCGGTAGACGGCATCTTCGTGCACCAGGTGCGGTGTCAGTTCGGCGAGCAATTCATCGCTCTCTTCGTCCGACAGACCGGCCAGTTGTGTGACGTGGAATGGGTTCAGGTAGAGCGAGGTCCGCCCGGTTTCTTCGTGCCGTCGCTGTACCGGATGGATGGCGGGCGGCCGAGCACGGTCGGCGTCGGTGAGGAAGTCGTCATGCGGCTTCTTGCGCCCGCCATAAACGAACACCGCATCGAGTTCGCCAACACGCTGCTTGAGGTCCTCCGGCAGGCGGTCCCAGGCCACATACATGCTCGTGAATAGCGTGTCCCCGCCACGGCTCGGGATCGCAACGGCATAAAGCTGCGTTGCCTTGCAGATCTCCTGGTCCCAGGGCAGGTCCGTGTGCCAGCCCACACCGCGCGTCATGATTGACTTGTCGAGTGACCCGTCAAGCTTGCGCTTGTTGATACCCATCACGGTGATGTCGGGATACTCGGGATGCCGCGTGCGTTTGACGAGATGCGGTTTGACGCGGCCGAAGCGCCGGCAGTAGGCAAGGAAGCCCGGCATGTCCATATTCTGGCCACGCACGCAGATCACGCCGTGCTTGAGCCAGGCCTGGTAGATCTGAGCGAATGCCTCATCGCTCATGTCATTGACATCGGCGCCGTTCACGATTGCGCCGACATGCGGGTTTTGCGGGATGATTTCGAGCACGGATAGCCTCGCCGGTTTGCAGGACCGTAGAGCGCGATCATACAACCGATCACCCCCAACATGGCGAGGGGTGTCAATCGATATTGCATGGCGGATAGAGGTGCCGGAACGAGCTGATATGTCATTCGCCAGCTACATCTTCGACATCACCTTGCGGCTGAAGTCTTCGATCAGGCGATAGCGTTGATCCTCGGGCGCGATGAAGCTGATCGCATTGAGGCCCTGGCGCTCGAGTTCGCGAAGCTGCTCGACGATCTCCTCCGGCTGGCCCGCGATGCAGAACGCTTTGATGAGTTCCGGTGTCACAAATCGTGCCTCTTCCGGGTCGAGATGACTGTAGTGGCTGGCGTGCATGTCCTGATGCCCGGCCTCAGCGGCGCGCTTCTCGAGGAACGCTTTGTACTCATCCCAGATCGGCTGCACGTAGTGTGGCGGCTCGCAGCCGGTTTCCCTGACCAGTTCGGCAGCGAAATGAACGTTGACCATGATCGATGAGCCGCACTGCTCGATGACGTGCTCGTCAGTCAGCTTGTCGCCCGGTTCAAGCATCAGGAGATTGACGAGTGCCGAGGTAAAGAAGTTTTCGAGCGACCGGCCGACCTTGTCGGCACCGCGCTGAACATTGGCGAGCGCCTGGGGAATGGTGCCGCCGCGTGGAATGCCGGTCACCAGCCCATCGCCGAGCTCGCCTGCCAGCGCCTGTGCCCGGGGGCCGAAGCCGCCGACGTGGATCGGGATATAGTGTTCGAGGTCGACGTATTTGTAGTGCTGGTTCTGAAACCGGATCGGATGCGTGACGCCGTTGTGTGTGAACTCGACTTCTTCGCCGTTCAGGAGCGCGCGCACGACCCGGATGTGCTGTCGGAACTGGGCAACGCGCATCGGCCGTTGTCCGAGCGTGCGCATCGCCGTGTTACCCGTTCCGACGCCGAGGAACGTGCGCCCCGGCGCCAGGCGGTTGATGGTGGCAATCCCGTTGGCGGTTTCAGGCGCTAAGCCTGAGGGCGCCGATTTCGAGCCCGGTGCCGAGCCTGATCTTCTGTGTCTGTTGAGCGGCAAGCGCCAGCACCGCCCAGGGGTTCGAACGCAGTAGCGGGCTATCGGTTGCCCAGACGAAATCGTAGCCCAGGTTCTCGGCATGCTTGGCGAGGCCGACATCATCGACCTTGGCTGTCGTGATTCCAAACTCCATTGTGACCTCCTGCAACTTGAACCCAACGCTTCGCTCTGTCCGGCCCGTCAATGACGATTGGAACGCTGGCGAACACTTCAACTGAGTGTCTGCTGCCAGGGTTCCGGAATGAACTGATAGCTGCCGCCGGACTTCGCGACATGTCCGAAGCCCGGGTAATGCAGATGCATGCCGGTCACCAGCAGGCGCTCTTCGGCCACCATGTCGAAGATGCGCCGCCTCGAAGCCTCCGCCATCGTTGGATCGACATCAACGACCATCGTCACCTCCGGCCTCGGCACCTGCACTTCCGGCATGTGGACCGTGTCGCCCCAGATCAGCAGTGACTGCCCACCTGATTCGATCAGAAAGCCCGAGTGGCCTGGTGTGTGGCCGTGGCAGGGGATGGCGGTCACGCCCGGGAAAACGTCTCCGTCTTTGAATGTCCGGGTACGATCGCGATAAGGCGCACACTGCTCGCGGGCCTGTTTGAACATCAGCACCTTCTCGCGCTCGGTACCCTTCGCCATAGCCGCATCGTCGAACCAGTGCCCGGGCTCGTTTTCGTGCACGACCAATTCGGCGTTGGGGAAATTGGCCTTGCCCGTTGTCATGTCGGTCAGACCGGCAGAATGATCGGGATGCATGTGCGTCAGCAAGACCGTGTCGATATCGTCTGGCGAGACACCGGCAGCCGTTAGGTTGCCAAGAAGTTTGCCCGCCTCCGGCCCGAGATAGTTCCCCGAGCCTGTCTCGACGAGCGCAAGGCGGCCGCCCGAGTAGATCAGGAAGGCGTTTATCGAGAGTTCGAAGGCACTTCTAAACGCATTTTTCAGATGGGCTCTCGCTTCGCCCTCTGGCACGTTGCGCATCATCTCGTGTGTTCGCACCAGCACGCCGTCACTCAGCGCGGTGACGATGATATCGCCGATCTTGCGATGATATACGGGGCTGATTTGTTGTTCGGGAACGTTTGCCATCTCGGTTTGAGCATCCTCGATTGCGTGGACCGGCGGTTTGATCACGGGCGTTGGTGGAAGTCGTGGTCAAGCATACTACATGACCGGTCTGCCGGCACACGCCAACCGGCCGGCGGCGGATATCCCGCTACAGCGTCGGTCCGCCCTCGAAACCGAATCTGGATTTGATCTTCTCGAACAGCTGGTCGCGGACCTGGCGGTAGCTGTCGAGGACCTGCTCGCGATTGCCCTGGCCGACCATCAATGAGGCATCAAACGTCGGCCAGTATTCGACGTCGACCGCCATGGTGCGCGTCAGTTCCAGGGCCTGGTGATGGGCTTCGGGCGACAGCGAGACGATCAGGTCGAACGTCGTATCATGCAGGTCGGCGATCGTCTGCGGCGTGTGCTGCGAGACGTCGATGCCGATCTCCTCCATCACGGCATCGACGAAGGGATCGTGCTCGCCCTCGCGGATGCCGGCGGAGATCACGTAGCTGCGGTTGCCGGCGAGATGGCGCAGGATCGCGGCCGCCATCGGCGAGCGGACGGCGTTCATGGTGCAAGCGAACAATACGGCGGAGGGCAGTTCGGCCATCGCCACCATTCTTTCAGGCAGCCCGGCGGGCTGCGGAAACGACTATCATATCCGACCCTCGATCAGCCCTTCCAATAAAGCGAGCAAATCAGTGTAAACAGCCGCCTCGAGGTCGAATGGTCGACCGTGATCTTGCCATCGAGGCGGTCACTCAGCAGGCGGCTGCCCTCGTCGTGCAGGCCGCGGCGCCCCATATCGATCGTCTGGATCTTCGACGGTGGTGCCGACTTGATCGCCTCGTAATAGCTGTCGCAGATCAGGAAGTAGTCCTTGATGATCCGTCTTAGAGGCGACACCGACAGGACGTGGGTGATCAGTTTTTCATCCTGTTCCGTAGAGACATCGAGGACCAGGCGATCATCGGCCCGGCCGAGCGTCAATTTGTAGGGTCCATCGTCCCGGCCTTCGAGGGCAAACGAGTTTTCATCGAGCAGATCGTAGATCGCAACTTCGCGTTCGTGGCGGGCGTTGGGATGCAAACGGTTGGCAATCGAGGCCTCATCGAGCGTGATGTCGACCAGCCGGTCACGGCTTGGCGTAGTCGTCGATTGCGGGTCCGGTGAGGTGTTCATGGCAGTGTTGCTAGCCGGATGAGCTGTCGCTGTCGAGCCGAACGGCAACGGACCGGCGATGAGCCTCGAGGCCTTCGGCATTTGCGAGTGTCATGGCGGTCGGCCCGAGGGCTGCCAGCGCGGCATGATCGAGCTTCACGATCGACGTTCGCTTCATGAAGTCGAGCACGCCGAGGCCCGACGAAAAGCGCGCACTGCGCGCCGTCGGCAGCACATGGTTGGTGCCGGCGACATAATCGCCGATCACTTCCGGCGTCACCGCGCCGAGAAAGATGGCGCCGGCATGGCTGATCTTGTCTGCGAGCGCTTCGCAATCGGCGGTCGCGATCTGCAGATGCTCGGCGGCGATCCGGTCGGCAAGCACCGGTGCCTGGTCGAGGCTGTCGAGCAGGATGATCGCGCCGAAATCCCGCCAGCTCGCCCGTGCGATCGTTTCGCGCGGCAGCACGCCGAGCTGGCGCTCGACCGCATCGCAGACTGCGTCTGCAAACGCCTCACTGTCCGTCATCAGGATCGATTGCGCGGCTTCGTCGTGTTCGGCCTGGGCGAGGAGATCGGCGGCGATCCAATCGGGATCGTTGGCGGCATCGGCAATGATCAGCACTTCCGACGGCCCTGCGATCGAATCGATCCCGACTACACCGTAGACCTGCCGTTTGGCGGCTGCCACGTAGGCATTTCCCGGCCCGACGATGGTTGCCACCGGCGCTATCGTTTCCGTCCCATAGGCGAGTGCCGCGATGGCCTGCGCACCGCCAAGCCGGTAGATCTCATCGACACCGGCAAGTTCGGCGGCCGCCAGCACCAGCGGATTGAGTTCGCCATTCGGTGAGGGCACCACCATCACGATACGCCCGACGCCTGCAACCTTGGCCGGCACCGCATTCATGATCACCGAACTTGGATAAGATGCCGAGCCGCCGGGCACGTAGAGGCCGACCGACGACACCGCCGTCCACCGGTCCCCGAGTTCGGCGCCGGTCCCGTCCCGGTAGCGCCGGCTTTCGGGGCGCTGGCGGACGTGATGGGCGGTGACGCGGGCATGAGCGAGTTCGAGGGCCTCGAGCGTCTCGGGCGAACAGGCATGCCGCGCGGCCTCGATTTCGTCGCGCGCTACGGCTATGGATACCGCCGCAAGATCGAGCTTGTCGAAACGATTGGAGTAATCGGCGAGTGCCGCATCGCCGCGTCGGCGAACGTCCTGGATGATTTCACGCACCGCCGCATCGACGTCGTCGGAGGCCTCGCGCTTGAGGCCCAGAAAATCCGAAAACTGGCTTTCGAAGTCGGGGCTTCGGGGTGGCAAGGCGCTGTGGCATCGGTGTTCATGTCCGTGTCGGGGTCCGGCCTGACAGGTTTGTCAGGCCTTCGAAGACGTATCGGCGTCGTCCGGATCCGCGGGATGATCGGGCTTCGACTGGGTTGCCCAGGCACCGCCCATGTCGCGCATCTCCGCCTCGATACATTCGACCTTGAGACGGATCGCGGCATCGCCGGCAAATATTAGCGAGATAGACCCGGATGGCTCGTGCTCACCGTCCGCCTCGAACTGGATGGCAAGCAGGTTCAGAACGCGCTTTTTGTCGCCGAAAGAGATATTTCTGACCTGGGCTGCTAGGACGCGCTCAAAGCGCAGAGCGGTACGCCGGCGCGCGTACTGCGCTTTGTCCTCGACTTCATGACCGCCAGCCCCATGCGCCGCGGCATCCGACCAGTCGAAGCGATTGAGCAACGAGGCGAAGCGCTTTTCACGCGGCAGATAGACAAGATCGGCGACCTTGACCACGGCATCCTGCAGGTGCGCCGAGACTACCGTGAGGTCTTCCCCGTCAAGAGCAATGAGTTTGAGGTCGGCCATGGAACCGTTTTGCGCCAGGATGAAGGATTGTCCCGCATCCAGATAGCGAGCCCGCCGCCCGCACGCAACCAATCGAATGGATTTCGCTATCGAACAGGGCCGGCCAGAGGGCCGGATGCCCGGTGCTGGCCGGTTGAGTATTCCTCAAGGCGATCGAGGCAGGCATAGGCATTGGCCTTTGCCGTTTCGGCCAGCGAATGGAGACGGCCGGAAGCGGTGGCGCCCGCCGGTGTATCGGCAGAGAACCGCAAACGAAAAACCGGGCGCGACCCCCTCCGCCGCGCCCGGTTTCTCCCCCGTACGAACCCGCCAGTGCACTTGGCGCTCGGCAGGTCCCTCTATCTCGTCAGGCCAATTCAGGCATCAACTTTGGCGCTGGGTTTGACCAGTGCTGGCGTCGGCAATTTGCTTCCGTCACTCCGGTCACGGCGCCGAGCCTGTGGCGGCTGGAAGGCGCGCTTGGCGTGAAACTCGCAGTACGGCAGACCCGGCACCTTGCTGCCGTTGCAAAAGTGAAAGTCGTCGTGCTGGGGGTCGCCGATCGGCCAGCGACAGGACGATTCCGTCAGATCCTGCAGCGATTTTCGCTCGGCCGGCGGGATGACCATTTCTTCGGACGAGGGGGTGAAGGGCTCGGCCTCACCCTGGTAAAGACTTCGGAATGCCGGATTGCCGATCTGGCGGAAACTCGGCCGCTGGGCGCGCCTGGCAGCAGTTGCGCGCGCACGTGGCCGGGATGATTTCATGCGTGACGTGGTGGCTCGGCCGGAGAGTCCGAGGCGGTGTACTTTGCCGATGACGGCGTTGCGGGTGATGCCGCCGAGCCGGCCAGCAATCTGGCTGGCGCTCAGGCCTTCCGCCCAAAGTTTCTTGAGGAGATCGACGCGCTCGTCGGTCCAGGACATGATTGCCCCTCCTTACAGAATCAAGCGACACTTGGCCGTCGACCAAGCGTGACAACAACCGACCAGTCGCTGGACGCACCTCAAGAACAGGCGCGAACGCGGTGATCAGATCTTCGACGCTGAACTGGAAACGCTTTACGTTGGCTGGACGCAGACTGAACTGATGTTGAGAACGCCTAACGCATTGGGCTGATTGACAAACTGCCCAGAGGGAGCAACGGCTCCCAAAACTGCCGAGAGGGAGCAACGGCTCCCAAAACCATCGCCGGCCGCAACAACAGGTCGGTCACCGGCGGGTGGCGCCAAATAACACCCATAAGCCTGTCCGAGACAAGGGCTGGCAGAGCCATGTTGTATTCGTGCGCGAAAGTCGTGACCGATTCGCAACAAAACCAAATCGTTCTGTGTATGTTTTATTGAGAAGCGCAACCTGTCGCATGGTGTGTTGCGCCATGCGTCTCGCAGTGGCCCTGCAACCCGATACGGCTTTGATTGACATCACTACGAGGCACGAATACGCTTCGTCTTTCGCCGCTTCCCCGTGAGGCGGCATTTTGATTTTCGATCGACAGAACGATTGCAGAATGGCCGATATTTTGGTGGACGGCCCCGGCATTCCGGATGCGGGGCTCGAAGCCGAATACTCCGGGCACGGCGAAGCGTTGCACAAGTGGGCCTGGCTCCCGGCATCGCAATGCGGCGCCGGCCGGCCGCGGCAATCGTTCGATCAGGGAGTTCGGCATGAGCGAGAACGGGCCAAGTCCGGCAGTCATGGCAACCTATGGCCGGGTCAACATCGTCTTTGACCGCGGTGAAGGGTCGTGGCTGATCGCTGAAAACGGCGAGCGCTATCTCGATTTCGGCAGCGGCATTGCGGTCAATGCGCTCGGCCATGCCAACCCGCGCCTGATTGCGGCTCTGACCGAGCAGGCAGGCAAGGTCTGGCACACCTCGAACCTCTATCGCATTGGTCCCCCAGGAGCGGCCTCGCTGACAAGCTCGTGGCCAATACCTTTGCCGACAAGGTGTTCTTCTGCAATTCCGGCGCGGAAGCCTGCGAAGGCGCGATCAAGCTCGCGCGGCGCTATCACTTCGTCAAAGGCAATCCGGAGCGCAACCGCATCATTACGTTTGCGGGCTCGTTTCACGGACGTACGCTCGCGACGATCGCGGCCGCCGGCAACGAAAAGCATCTGGAAGGCTTCGGACCCCAGATGCCGGGTTTCGATCATGCCGGCGATGTCGATGTCGATGCCGCCAGAGAGTTGATCGGGCCCGAAACGGCCGCCATCATGATCGAGCCGATTCAGGGCGAAGGCGGCATCCGTGTGGTACCGAATTCGGTTCTGCAGGGCCTGCGGGCCCTGTGCGATGAGCACGGCCTGTTGCTGGTGATCGACGAGGTGCAGACCGGGGTCGGCCGCTCGGGCAAGCTGTTCATGCACGAATGGGCCGGGATCACACCTGACGTTATGCCGATCGCCAAGGGTATCGGCGGCGGTTTTCCGCTTGGTGCCGTGCTCGCAACCGAAGATGCAGCCCAGGCCCTCGTGCCGGGAACGCACGGCTCGACCTTCGGCGGCAATCCGCTGGCAACTGCGGTCGGCGAGGCGGTGCTGGATGCCGTCGTCGAAGACGGCTTCCTCGAAAGCGTGCAGCAAAAGTCGTTGCGCTTGCGCCAGGCGCTCGCCTCCCTCCAGGACGAGCATCCCGATATGATCGAGGAAATCCGCGGCAGCGGCCTGTTGCTCGGCCTCAAATTGAAGCCGGCGCTCGGCGACGTGGTCAACGCCTGCTTTGATGAGAAGCTGTTGACGGTGGTCGCCGGCGACAACGTCATGCGCCTCATTCCGCCGCTCAACGTCACCGATGATGAAATCAGTGATGCGGTGGCACGGATTTCGGCCGCGTTTGGCAGGATTAATGCTTAGTCGTTGAGATATCGACAACCGACGGGTTGGAGTTGTGCAAAGAAGTTTGAACGTTCAGGCGAGCCTGGATATGGAGCCGCGCCACTTTTTGAATATTGATGAAATAGCGGCTGAGGACATTCGCCGTATCATCGATGCCGCCCATGCCATGAAGGCTGCGGGGTAAGCGCGTACCTGCCGACTTGCGGCCGGACGATATCGAAGATTCCGTACTGGCGATGATCTTCGAGAAGCCGTCGACGCGCACTCGTGTGTCCTTCGATGTCGCCATGCGCCAACTCGGCGGCCAGACGATCGTGCTCAATCATACCGATCTGCAGCTTGGCCGCGGCGAGAGCATCGCCGATACGGCGCGTGTCATGTCTCGCTATGTCGATGCTGTGATGATGCGCGCCAACAGTCACACGAGCCTCGTCGAGTTCGCCACGCATGCGAGTATTCCCGTGATCAATGGTCTGACGGACCTCTCGCATCCCTGCCAGGTGATGGCCGACATCATGACCTTCGAGGAAAACCAGGGCGTCATCGAGGGACGCACGATCGCCTGGGTCGGTGATGGCAACAACGTTGCAACGTCGTGGATGCATGCGGCTGCGAAATTCGGCTTCAAACTCAGGATCGCGTGCCCGGGACAATTGCGACCGGACAAGAAGGTCATCGATGCGGCTCGCCAGTCCGGTGCCGATGTCGAGGTGACCGACGATCCGGCAACGGCCGTGGCCGGAAGCGATTGCGTGGTGACAGATACCTGGGTGTCGATGGGCGACACGGACGAGGGTTACCGCAGGCAATTGCTCGGTGCTTATGCCGTCGATAGCGACCTGATGAAGCGTGCCGCGAAGGGCGCGATCTTCATGCACTGCCTACCCGCCTATCGTGGCCACGAGGTTAGCGCGGAAGTGATCGACGGGGCCCAGTCGGTGGTCTTCGACGAGGCCGAAAACCGCCTGCACGCGCAGAAGGCGATCCTTGCCTGGTGTCTGGGCGGGCTCAGCTGACCCTTCCGGGGAGACGAACGATGTCTGCTGACACACCGAGCGGCCCGGTGGCCGCCGACGATTTCGTGCTGCCGTTCACCACGGACCGTTCGCGTGCGCTCGGCCGGCTGGTGCGCCTGGGCTCGCTCGCCGACGATATCCTCGCGCGCCACGACTATCCCGGTCCCGTCTGCGAAGTGCTGGGCCAGGCGCTGGCGCTGACCAGCATGCTCGGCTCGACACTCAAGTTCGACGGCAATCTGATCATACAGACCAGGACGGACGGCCCATTGGGCCTGCTCGTCGTCAACTTCGAGGCGCCCGGCAAGTTGCGCGGCTACGCGAGCTTCGACGCTGAACGCATGGTGCAGGCCAACGGACAGAAAGATGCCGCCTCCGAAGTCCACGGCCGGCTGCTCGGATCCGGTCACATGGCGCTGACGATTGATCCCGGCGGTGACATGGACCGCTACCAGGGTATCGTGGCCCTCGATGGTCGCGATCTTTCGGTCGCAGCCAACAGCTATTTCCGCCAGTCCGAGCAGTTGCCGACCTTCGTGCGCCTCGCGATAGCGCGTTACCAAACGGCTGGTGATGATGGTGCCTGGCGCTGGCGTGCGGGCGGCATCATGGTCCAGTACGTCTCGCCGGTCGGCGGCCGCCTGCCCGATGACGAGGATGAGGGCGGCAACGCCAAATGGCTGCTGGGCGAGCGCGAGGACGACTGGCAGCGCGTATCAATGCTGGCCCAGACCGTCGAGGATCACGAACTGCTCGATCCGACGCTAGCTCCCGAACGCCTGCTCTATCGTCTGTTCCATGAGGAGGGCGTGCGGGCTTCACGGGCGCTGCCCTTGAACTCATTCTGCCGCTGTTCTCGCGATCGGGTGCAATCGTTCCTCGATACCTTCCAGGGCGACGACATCGCGGATCTGAAAGACGCCGACGGCAGGATTGCGATCACCTGTGAATTTTGCAATGAGGTCTATCGCTTCGACGCCTGATGCGATTGGCTGTTGCCCGCACGTGGTGTTCGTGAGGGAGGCTTGCACCGATTATGACCAAGCGCGTTCTGATCGTCGTCTTCGACGCCCTGCGCCCGGAGTTCGTCACGCCCGATCTGATGCCGACGCTGCATGCTTTTGGCGAACGCGGCGTTGCCTACCAAAACAGCCATTCG
>CBDCZF010000008.1:0-4318 GCA_965224225.1 Hyphomicrobiaceae bacterium | reverse complement strand
GGTCTTGGTTAGCCCTCTAGGTCGGCGTAGGTCACCTTGAAGTCGGCACCGAACCACTTCAGACCGAGTTCGTCCATGGTGCCGTCGGCAATCATGGCCGCGATAGCCTGATTGACCGGATCGACGAGGTCAGAGCCCTGAGGGAAGATGAACCCGAGGGGATCCGACTGGAGTGGATCGTTGATGGTGTCGATGGCGTCGGCGTTCTCACCGATGTAACCGAGTCCAGCAGCGTCGTCGATGATGACAATGTCGACATCACCTGCGATCAAGGCCTGGATTGCCAGCGCAAACTGGTCAAAGGCCTGGATTCGATCGGCGCCAACGAGGCTCTCGGCGAGCTCGTAGTTGGTGGTACCCACTTGGGTAGCGACGACAGCGTCGGAGTTGATGACATCGTCAGCCGAGGCATACCGATCATCGCCCTTCTGGACGACGAACTTCTGGATGACTGTCATGTAGGCATCTGAATAGTCGACAATTTCCTTGCGCTCGTCGGTGATGGAAATGCCATCGGCTGCAGTATCAAGCTCACCCTGGGCCACCTGGTCGATGACTGCCGGCCATCCGGCCTCTACGAACACGGGTTCGCAGTTGAGTCGGTCGCAGATGTCTTCCCAGGCGTCGTAGTCCCAGCCTTGGCCTTCGGTCTCACCGGCAAGGATGTAGTTGAAGGGCAGGTAGGCGTTCTCCACGCCGACCGTGACTTCTTGACCCCCGAGGTCGACGAGGAAGTCGCCACCGCCACTTCCTTCGCCGCCGCCTTCACCGGCGGGGTCGTCGCCACATGCCGCTAGGACCATTGCTAGTGCGGCAAGGATGGCAACGAGTTTCGATGTTTTCTTCATGTTTCGGGCTCCTCCTAAAGAAGCGAGTCCGCAAGGGTAAAGCGCAATCGAGTCCCTTGCGAGTCGATATCGCCCAAAGTCTTGAACCGCCGTTTTCGCCGCATTCGCACATTTGGTGTGGCTAGGGTCGATTCGACCGTGCGTGGGCGGAGCCTGCGCGCGACCCCAACTTGACGGAGGAGTAATGAAGAGAAGCAAGCTATTGATAGCTCTTGCTGCTTTGACGCTGATTTTTGCCGCGTGTGATTCCGGTGGATCTGAATCCGACACGACTGCCGCTGAAGGCGGTGCGTCTTCTGGATCCAGCGGAGGGACACTTGCGTCTGTCCTCGCGGCCGACAAAGTGGTTTGCGGTGTCAACGAGAGCCTCCCAGGCTTTGGCGTCGTGGACGCATCTGGTGAGTACATCGGATTCGACATCGAATTCTGCAAGGTCGTCGCCGCTGCAGTGCTTGGTGACGCCTCCAAGGTGGAATACAAGCCGTTGACCGCCGACGTCCGGTTCACATCCCTTCAGTCGGGTGATATCGATCTTCTGATCCGGAACACCACCTGGACCGCGACCCGTGACGGCCAGGAAGGCGCCAACTTTATGTTCACCACGTTCTACGACGGGCAGGGCATGATGGTTCCTGAGTCGACCGGATTCACATCGCTCGAAGATCTCGACGGTGCGAACATCTGTGTTCTGACTGGTACCACGACTGAATTGAATCTCACGGCAGTATTCAACTCCCGCGGGATTTCCTTTAACCCGGTCCAGTTCCAAGACAATTCTCAGCTTCGTCCTGCCTACGAAGAAGGGCAATGTGAGGGTTGGACGTCCGATTCGTCGCAGCTTGGTTCGTGGAAGTTCACTATTGAGAGCGAAGGTGGAGAGGCACAGCACATCATGGGTGAAGTGTTCTCGAAGGAGCCTCTTGGTCCCGTTGTTGCAGATGGCGACACCGAGTGGGCGCAGGTCGTCAATTGGGCGGTTATGTCAACTGTCCAGGCTTGGGAATTCGGACTGGATTCGTCCAACATCGGTTCTTACTCCGGCGACGATCCGAACATCCTCAACTTCATTGGGGATGCGGGGTTCACCCCGAGCCTCGGCCTTCCATCAGACTTCGCGGTCAACGTGGTCGAGCAAGTCGGCAATTACGAGGAGATTTACTCCCAGTTTGCCGAGCTGGCCCCATTGGCCGGATCCGTCAATGACCTGTGGTCAAACGGCGGACTGATGTACGTACCCCCCTATCGCTAGATAGCTGACGGAGTGAGGGCGGTCGATAAGACCGCCCTCACTCAAGGCTTATGACCACCACCCAAACAAACAACGACATCTCCCGCCCGCCATTTTGGCGTGATGTGCGGGTGCTGCGCGTCCTCGGCCAGGTCGCTGCAGTCGGCGCAGTGTTTCTGCTGCTTCGGTATCTATTTGGCAATCTGACGTCGAACCTGCAGAGGCTGGGCATCAGCACATCCTTTGATTTCCTGCAGTTGCCAACCAATTTCCAGATCCCGTTCCACGAGCTGTTCAACCCTCGCTCTCCGGTCTGGGAGATGACGATGGTTGGACTGAAGAACACCTTCCTTGCGGGACTCTTCGGGATTCTGATCGCTTGCGTTGTTGGCTTGTTGGTTGGCATTTCAAGACTTTCTGAGAACTGGCTGATTGCCAAGATGGCGGCCCTCTACGTCGAGTTCTTCCGGAACATCCCGCCCCTCGTCATCATCATCTTCTTCGGTTTCGCCGTTTTCACCTTCGGGCCGTTCCCAATTCTGCGAGACAGTTGGGAGTTCGGCTTCTTTGGCTCTGACAACAACTGGCTCATCATCAACAACGATCGTTGGGGTATCCCAAGCCTGACAGAGACCGGAAGCATCGGTCTTTTCTGGGCAGCCGTCATCGTCGGGCTGATAGCTGCGGTACTCGTCTGGAGATGGCGAAGCAAGGTGTTCGAGAACACCGGTCAGCCCCATCGCCGTGTGCTCTGGTCGCTCGGAACGCTGCTGGCAGCAGCTCTGATCGGCTTCCTTATTGCGGGCGGGCCGTTTGAGGTGTCGTGGCCGATGATTTCGGAGAATCGACGAACCATCGAAAACGGCTTCATGGTGAACTGGGGGTTCATGGCCCTCACCGTCGCATTGGGTCTTTACACCGCCAGCCACATCGCCGAGATCATCAGAGGCTCGATCCTGGCGGTTCACAGTGGTCAATCGGAGGCGGCCAACGCATTGGCGCTATCAGCGTTTCAACGGTATCGCCACGTAGTTCTGCCCCAAGCGATGCGGATCGCTGTTCCCCCAACGATCAATCAGTTCCTCAACCTCGTTAAGAACACGTCCTTGGGGACGGCGGTGTCCTACGCGGACGTCACATCCTTGACGGTGACATCGATCGGAAACGGCCGGCCGGCCTTCCAGTCGATAATCATCTTGATGGGCGTGTACCTCGTCTTCTCGCTGTCGATCTCCTTGATTTTGAATTATGTCAATAGACGAATGCAGCTGGTGAGCCGATGACCGCCTCATCACCCCCAATCAATCAAGTCACGCCTGCAGAGTGGGTTAGGACGAATCTCTTCAAGAACTGGTACTCGGGGCTGCTCACACTGCTGCTGATTCCCGCGATCCTCTACATCCTCTATCGGACTCTGAGGTTTGTGTTCGTCACCGGACAGTGGGAAGCGGTCCAAACCAACCTGACGTTGTTCATGCAGGGAACATTTTCCCGCGAGGAACAGTGGCGTTTGATAGCCCAGATCCTCATTTTCGGTTTGGCCTTCGGTATTGGAATTGGCACCAATTCGGCTGCGAGCCGAGATCGGGCGGAAGATGCCGGTCTTGAGGTGGAGGAGAGCACCGTCGGCGGGACCCTCAGGAGGATGTGGTCGCTGGTCGCGTTCATTGCAACTCTGCTGCTGATCGCCTCAACAGACAGCGAGGGCAGTATTGCGAATCCGTTCCTGTTGTTTGCTGGCGCTGTGGTTGCCGGCGTGGTCGGGTACCAAGCCAAGCGGTTACCGCGCCGATTCCGCAACGTGGGATGGGTGCTGACAGCGGTGCTTTTGATCATCGGCTTCCAGGTTGTTTCCGGATTCGATGCGGGTGGTTGGATTCCGCTCGGACTGATTCTGGGTCTGGTGTCCTACTCGGTTGCGCCGGTGGATCGATTCGAAGCCGGCTGGCTCAGGGTATTGCTGAAGCTGGCGGCTGCTGTCGTGACCGCCCTGATTGTTCGGTCTATCTACGCCGCCATTGACACGCATGGTGTGGGCTGGGATGAGTGGTCCGGGCTTCACCTGACATTGATGGTGTCGGCTATTGCAATCGTGCTGTCGTTTCCGCTCGGCCTGCTGCTGGCCCTCGCCAGGCGATCGACCTTCCCTGCGCTTCGCCTGATGGCGACCACCTATATCGAACTTATCCGAGGTGTTCCTCTGATCACTCTGTTGTTCATGGGTCAATTCATCCTGGGGTTC
>CBDCZF010000007.1:0-59909 GCA_965224225.1 Hyphomicrobiaceae bacterium | reverse complement strand
AATCGGCCCGGATTCCGGTGACGCTCAAGGAATATCTGGTGTTACTCGAGGCGCTCAAGGCAGACCTCGCCAACCGCAGCGTCGAGGACTTCTACTATCTGTCACGCACTAGCCTGGTGAAGGACGAACGCCATCTCGACCGGTTCGATCAGGTCTTCGGCCATGTCTTCAAAGGTCTCGATCTGATGCAGGAGGGAATCGAGGCTGAAATCCCAGAAGAATGGCTGCGCACCGTCTCGGAGCTTTACCTGACTCGGAGGAAGAAAAGGCCAAGATCGAAGCGAACTCGGCGGCTGGGACAAGATCATGGAGGAACTGCGCAAGCGCCTCGAAGAACAAAAGGGCCGGCATCAGGGTGGCAGTAAATGGATCGGGACCGGTGGGACCTCGCCCTATGGCGCTGATGGTTACAATCCGGCCGGTGTGCGGATCGGACAGAAGGGACCAACCGCAATTTCCGTGCGATCAAGGTCTGGGACAAGCGTGAGTTCAAAGATCTCGACGACACCGTGGAACTCGGCACACGCAACATCAAGATGGCGCTCAGGCGGTTGCGCAAGTTCGCCCGCGAGGGCGCTCCGGAAGAACTCGATCTCGACGAGACGATCCGCGGTACGGCGCACAAGGGCTACCTCGACATCCACATGCGGCCCGAGCGTCGCAACACCGTCAAGGTCTTAATGTTCTTCGATGTCGGCGGCTCGATGGACTGGCACGTGAAGACCGCCGAGGAGCTGTTTTCAGCGGCCCGCACCGAATTCAAGCACCTCGAATACTACTATTTCCACAACTGCCTCTACGAATTCGTATGGAAGAATAACGCGCGGCGCTGGACCGAGCGCACCTCGACCTGGGACGTGCTGCACACCTATCCTTCGGACTATAAGGTGATCTTCGTCGGTGATGCCTCGATGAGCCCGTATGAGGTTACGGTGCCCGGCGGGTCGGTCGAGCACATGAACCCGGAGGCCGGTTCGGTTTGGATCAAGCGCGTGACCGACATTTACGAGCACTGCGTGTGGATCAATCCGGTCGCGAAGGACCATTGGCGCTGGACGCCGACCATCCAGACCATCAGTGATCTGTTCGAAGGGCGCATGTATCCGATGACGCTCGACGGGCTCGATCGTGCAATGCGTGAACTTATGCGCTGAACGCGGCTGTGGATCAGTTAGCTGCCTGTTGAACAACGCAAAACAGAGCCTCCTGCCCTTTTGTTGCCACAGCGAATGTGGCAATGAGGATAATCATTCGCCCGTGCAAATAGGATGACCCGCGATGTTCAGTTGGTCCTTCATCTTCGAGGTCGGAACCCGGTTCGCTGCGCCATGCCTGGCCGCTGTCGTGCTGGCAGCCTGCAACGCAGGTCCGATGCTCACGACCGGTTCACTCCTGCCATCGACAAAGCCGGCCGCACCTGCAGCGCCCCAGCCCGCCGGCCCGATCGACCGGGCCGTGCTTTTCGGTGCGACCTCGGCACAGGCGCAAAAGTGCGGCTACTATTTCGATCCAGGCGCCTTCCGCACCAACTATCTCGCCGCCGAAGCGGGACGCGGCACGCCGCCCGAGATGCTCGCAAAATCGCAGACCGTCTACGATTACACCGTGCGCATCGCTGCTGCGAAGATCCAGAACAGCGAAACCTATTGCACCAAGGATCGAACGGCTGCGATCAAGAAGTTGCTCACCCAAGGCCTGGCCGGCAATTTCGAAGCGCCGCCCAAGAAGATCGAGAGATCAGCCGGTCTGTTCGACTTCTTCGACGTCGACACCCGCCCCGAAAAATTCAATCCGGACCATATTTACGATCCCGTGCTCAACGAGGAATCGACCAAGAAAGTGGAAGAATAGGGCCCGCACGGCTCCGTTCGCCGTCATGGCGCCAACGTCAGTCGAGTTCGAGGCATGGCCGATCAGCTGCTTTGGTTTGAAACGATCCTAAAAGGCAGTATCGGCATCATCTTGCTGCTGGCACCGATCACTCTGGCCCGTATTGCCGGACTTCCGCACGGCAACACGTCGCTGTGGCCAAGGCTTTTCGGTGCCACCCTGGTCGGCATTGCCGCAGCCTTTGCGGTCGAGGGCTACAATCAGATCAACGAACCGCTGATTGCCAAGGGAATCGGTCTTGCCGGCGCCGTGGTGATCAACCTGACGGCCATCCTGGCTCTGCTTAGTGTATTGATATTCAAGGGTGTTTCATCAAAGCGGGCGTACGCCCTGATCTGGGTCAGCATTCTCGTTCTGCTCGGCCTGATGTTGTTTGAGATCGCCCACGCTTGAGGCTGTCTGCAGTTTTCAGGTTCAGACAGAAATCCCATTTTTGACAACCTGAATGCCACTGCACCGGACAACCGAGTGGCACGGATCTCGCATCGCGCTGCGGGACATTGCCGACGCCGGACCCTGCCCGATATGCAAGCATTAATAGAACATGTGCCGCCGATCGACCTTGCAGACCAAGCGGTTCGCGAAGATCAGGCGTTTACCTTGAGCTTTGTCCGAGAGCCTGAAGAATTTGCTGGTCTGCGACCGGAATGGCAGGCACTCACGGCCCGGAATTTCGACAATCAACTGGTCTTTCAGTCGTTCAGCTGGCTCGAATGCTGGCTTGCCAGTCATGATGATCCGACCAGTGAACTGGCAATCGTCGTCGGACGCCTGGCCGGACGGGCCGTTCTGATTGCGCCGCTGGTCGTCCAGCAGCGCCTCGGGCTCAGGCACCTGATCTGGATGGGAACGCCGGTCAGCCAGTACGGCGACATCATCACGGCAGGTGAAACCGTCAGCGACGCCATGATAGACGAGGCGATGTCCTTCGCCATTGTCATGAGCGAACCCGACCTCATCCATCTCACCAAAGTGCGCGGTGACGCTCGGATTCGTACCTGGCTCGGAACCGTTGGCGCCGAGGCCATGGCGCACAATGAAGCCCCCTTCCTAAGCTTCGAGCCCGGCACTTCGTTCGATGCCTATTGCGCCAAGTTCACGGCTAAAGCGCGCAAGAATCGGCGTCGGCTGCGTCGCCGCCTGGAAGAGCTCGGACCGGTCTCCATCAAGGTGCTCGAACCGGGTGATGAAGCAGCCGAAATGATCGCCAAGGCAATCGATTTCAAGCGCCAGTGGCTGACCCGGCGCGGCATCATTTCGACGGCATTGCGCGACCATTGCTTCCAGCAGTCCCTGACACGCTTTGCAGCGACGTCGGATCCGGCCAGCCGGCCCTTCGTTTCGGTGATGTCGTGCAGTGGCATGCCGGTTTCGATCCAATTCGGGATCATCGCCAACAACCGCCTTGCCCTGCACATGATCGCCTATAACCCGGACTATGAGAAATCCGGTGTCGGTGTCCTACACATCGAGAGCACGCTCGAGCACTGCATCACCAACGGTCTTGGCGAAATGGATTTCCTGTCGCCGAACGCAGCCTACAAGGCGGGCTGGTCGGACGATATGATGGCGGTCGACGATTTCGCCGTTGCCCGCTCGCTTGGTGCCCGTGCCTATGTGATGAGTTATTTGCGCGGCACGCGCGATGCCGCAAAGCATGCCCTCGAAACCTTGCCGTCGGGCTTGCGCTGCTACATCGCCGGCTGGGTCGTGTGACTTTTCAGAATTGCTTTTCAGGCACCGTTACCACCAGGCCGTCGAGTTCATCGCTGACCTTGATCTGGCACGACAGGCGGCTCGTTTCACGCACATCGAAGGCAAAGTCGAGCATGTCTTCTTCCATTTCGCTCGGCTTACCCGTCTTTTCGATCCAGGCCTCGTCGACGTAGACGTGGCAGGTGGCACAGGCGCAGGCACCGCCGCACTCGGCTTCGATACCCGCAATCAGATTGAGCTTCGCCGCCTCCATGACCGTCACGCCATTTTTTGCCTCGACGGTCTGTTCGCTTCCGTCCAGTTGCTTATAGGTCAGTTTGGCCATCGGATATGGCGCTCCCAAAGTTCAAATGGTGCTGGTCGGCGGCCCGTTCATGCTCGGGCAATACGGCACCGATTGCGCCTGTGATACCAGTTCATTGCGTGATTACAAGAGGCCGTCCATTCTGTCGCAGGGCGATGTTCCAAAGCTCGCAACCGGCTTGGGAAATCAGTCGGCTGTGGCCTCGATGTGGGCACTGACTTCGTCGGCGGCTGCTTCGATATCGGCTGCAAGATGCGCCCACGCAGCCCGCTCCGAGCTGCCGTGCTCAGCACGTTCGGCTGCGGCCGCGAGACGCCAGGCACCGACCGCGCGGGCGGAACCTTTGATGGTGTGGGCGGCCTGCTCCCATTCGCGGCAGGTCGCACTTGCACGCAATCTGCCGAGCGAGATCGGTATCTGGGCGATGAACAGCCCGAGAACCTCGTCCGCCAAGGCCTGGTCGCCCATCGTGTAGCGGTCGAGATGGGCGTGGTCGAGTACCGGATTGCCAGACATTACTCCTCCAATTCGCGTCCGCAGGCGCCAACACTAAGGTAAACCGACAGCGTGAAAATCGCGCAAACCGCATCATCGGATTTGGCCTTACCTCGGTAACCTTTTGTTCACCCCTATGTTGCATGTCATTGTGCACGCAACTGATCGGGTGTAACAAATGCTAGGCTGCCGGGTTCGAGGTTGTCCGGCCAGACGGCATCTCTGTTCTGCCGCAAACGCGCGTTATCGAGCAACCAGACATCACGAAGTGGCTCGGCGGGGCGTGACTGATTGCGTTTTTTTGCGTGTTTCTCAACACATTGCGTTGTCGATGGGTTCGCGGTTGAGCTATGATGCCTGTTGAAGTGTTCGGGACGCGTCACACGGGACGAGGGGAGGGCCCGCTCGGGCCACACGCATGGATCAGGACGGCAAATCCCCGTCGAAGGACAAAACGACGGCATCGATCGACGTGCGCACCGGCGGTGGCGAAAAGGCCGGCGCAACGCAGAAGTCGTCCGCCAGCACCGGCGGCACGAAGCCCGCATCCGATGCGAGCAGCACGAACAGCAAACCGCCATCCGATCCGAAGCCGGACCAGAAGACCGCCGTTAGCCTGAGCAGCCTGCCAGGCCTCGCCATGCCCGATGCCATTAAACCCGCGAAATCGGCGTCGCAGGCAGCGGATAACACCAAGCCCGCCGACGGCCAGAAGGCAAAGGCGGTCAAGGAAGCAAAGCCTGCCAAGCCAGCGGCCGCAGCCAAGACCGCCTCCGAGACGAAAAAGCCCGACAAAACAGCATTGCCGCCGCCTCTGCCCGGCGGTCAGGCGGCCAGTGCAACGATCATCCCCTCTCTGCCCATCGAACCGTCGGCCGCTGCTGCAAAAGCCGGCAATCAAACCTCGGGCGGCACGATGGCGGCTTCGGGCAAAGGGGCCGACGGCAAGTCTGCCACAACGTCCCAATCCGCGTCCGAGACGCCGGCAAAGACCGAGGTAAAGGATGCGCCCAAAAAACCGGCCAAGGCTGACGACAAAGCCGCAGCGAAAGGCCCGGCTTCATCTCTGCCGGTCACCAAGACCGCACCTGAAGCCAACAAACCTGCACTGACGTCGCCGGCCAAGACGGGTTCCGAAAAGACAGCACCTAAAGCGACGGCGGCGGGCGCGCCGAAACCGGATACCAAGCCGAATGGCAGCACCAAGGCGAGCGACGCAGCCGGCAAGCTGGCGGATGCCAACAAGCAAGCCGACACCGCCAAGCAGCCTGACACCCCGAAGCCCGAGATCAAGAAGGACGTAGCGAGCCCGGACGCGGCAGCGAAAGTGCCGGTCAAGCAGCCGGAATCGCCGCAGCCAAAGCCGACGCAGTCAAAGCCGCCGCAACTGCCAAAGACGGCTGCGGGAGATGACAAAGATCCAAAGCCGGCCGCTGCATCGGCGAGCCCGCCGCCGCCGAAGCCTGCCGGTGGCTTCTTGGACCGACCGTCGCCGCTGGCGGCCCGGCAGGTTGGCACCGCACCACCCGCACCGCCGCCGCCAGGTCGCTTCAGCGCCGGCCTGTCGCCACTATCATCGGCGATCTCCGAACGAACCGCACCGACGACTGCTGCTGGCGCATCCACGGCAACCGGGACAACCCCGCCACCGCCTCCGATTGGCCCTGACAGCGCAGCAGCGGCATCGATTTTCAAGACCTCGGCTGCAGCGGCGACCAGCGCCGCGGCCATCGACCTCGATCAGCTCGAGGCGGACGCCGATATCCCGCGCGATCGTGCCGAGGCCGGCGAGTTCGATGATGAGCCGGCGCCGCGGCGTGCCGCCAGACGGCGGCCTGCCGGGCCACCGCGTGACCGAATTGCAGCCAATGATGATGCACCATCGATCGGCGGCCTGATCTATGCCCTCAATCAGCGCCCCTCGCACAAGCCGTTCGTTTATGCCGCCGGCGCCAGCGGCTTCTGGATCGCAATATCGCTGGGCTTCATCGTTGCCTTCATGCAGAGCAACCTGGCGCTTTCCGGCGGCATCGTCGGACTGATCGCGAACCCCTGGTTCCCGACCATGCTCGCCACCCTGCTCGGTCCGATCGCGCTCATCTGGTTCCTGGCTCTGCTTGCCTGGCGTACGGAAGAATTACACATGCGCTCGACGGCGATGACCGAGGTTGCCGTCAGGCTCGCCGAACCCGATCGGATGGCGGAACAGTCGATCGCGTCACTTGGCCAGGCCGTGCGCCGACAGGTGTCGTTCATGAACGATGCCGTCTCGCGCGCGCTCGGCCGGGCCGGCGAACTCGAAGCCCTGGTCCACAACGAAGTGAGTGCGCTCGAACACTCGTATGAGGAAAACGAGCGTAAGATCCGGGGTTTGATCAGCGAGCTCGCCGGTGAACGCCATGCGCTCGTCAACACGGGCGATCGCTTCCAGGACAGCCTGCACAAGATTGGCTCTGAAATTCCGGGACTGATTGAAGAACTGAGTGCCCAGCAACTCAAGCTTGCCAAGATCATCGACGAGGCCGGCGACAACCTGTCGAGCCTGGAAACTGCCCTTGCCTCGCAAAGCGGCCGCTTCGAGGCCTCGCTCGGCGACGGCACGCATCGCCTCAAGACCGTGCTGGGCGAATACACGACTGCGATCGGCACGACACTTGGCGATCAGACTCAGACGATGCAGAACATCCTCGGCGGCTATACCGAGGCACTCGGCTCGGCACTTGGCCAGCGCAGCGGACAGCTCGAAAAACTGCTCACCGACCAGAGCGGCTCGCTCGAACGGATGATCGAAACGCGCACGAGCGACTTCGAGCAAGCCGTCACGGCGCGTACCAGCAATCTCGAACAAACCCTCGCGGCCGGCGGTGCGTTGCTGGACGAGACCATCGCCGCGCGCAGTGAACAACTCGTAAAATCAGTCACCGCCCGCAGCGAGCATCTCGAACAGGCACTCGCCGCACGTGGTGATCACCTCGAACAAACGCTGGCGTCTCGCGGCGATCATCTCGAGCAAGCGCTGTCGACGCGCAGTGATCAGCTCGAACGAGCACTGACTGCTCGAAGTGATCGCCTCGAAAACACGCTTGGCGAGCGAACCGATCAGCTCGAGCATGCCCTGACGACGCACGCCGATCAACTCGACAAGCTGCTCGGCACAAACTCGCAGGAGCTTGATCTGGTCCTCGGCGGCTACAGCGAAGCGCTCGGCAATGCGCTGGTCTCGCGCACAGGCGAACTCAAGACCATGCTTGAAGACCAGCGCGCGACGATCGAGACCAACGTCGAAGCACTCGGCTCGAGCGTTACCCAGCATTTCGATAAGTTCCAGGCTTCGATAGATGGCAGGGTCAGCGCCCTGCAGGAAGCCGTCGACGGCAGCACCAACCGGATCAACGAGACGCTTACCGAGCGCACGGCAACCTTGCAGACGGTTTTCGAGGAGTACGCCCTGGCCCTCGACACCACGCTTGCGAACCGGGCGGAGGCACTCGATTCACAATTGGTCGAACGCACCAAGGCACTTGACGAAGCCTTCAGCGAACGTCTGCGCATGTTCGATGAATCGGTGCTGCGCTCGACCATGGCGATAGACAGCGCAGTTGGCGAGAATACCAAGTCGCTCACCGCCGCGATGGAGGTTCACGCCAGGCAGCTCGGCCAATCGATTGCCGCCCAGGCCTCGGAACTCGACCAAAACCTGATGAACGGCATCAATACGGTGCGCTCGACCAGCGAGAACATCTCCCGTCAATCGGTGAAGGCGATCGAGGGGCTTGCCAGCCAGGCCGACCTGCTGCGCAACGTTTCGGAAAATCTGCTCGGCCAGATCAGCACCGTGACCAGTCGCTTCGAGGATCAAGGCCAGGCGATCATGCGCTCGGCCAACGCACTTGAACTCACCAACCACAAGATCGAGCAGTCGCTTGCCGGGCGCACGCAGGACCTCAATGAAACGCTCGAGCGTATGTCGGGCAAGGCCGACGAACTCTCGCAAATGGTCGAGGGTTATTCCACGACGCTCGAGGGGTCTCTGACGGAAGCCGAGCAGCGTGCCCGTCTAATTGCGCAGGAAATCACCAAGGAGACCGAGGCTCGCTCGCGGACTGCGCTCGATGATCTCCACCGCGTCAAGATCGAGGCATCACGAGAGACCGACCGCGCCCTCGAGGATCTGCGCCGCGAGTTTTCGAATGTTTCGAACGAGGTGACGGAGCGGCTCGGATTGCTGACCAGCCAGTTCTCGAACGCCACCGGTGCCGTGCGCGAGCAGGCAGCCGAGGCAGCCCGCGACCTCGAAGAAGAACAGGCCCGGCTCAAGGAACAAATCGACCGGATGCCGGCCGCGACACAGGAGACGGCGACACATGTGCGCCGTGCGTTGTCCGACCAATTGCGCGCCCTCGACCAACTCTCGACACTCGCCAACCGCTCCGGCATCCCGGATGTTGCAACAGCTGAGCCGCCGCCGCGCGAGCAGTTGCCGCCACCGGCCCCGCAGCCCGGCACGCCGCCTAATTCCCAGCGGCTCTCGACCCTGACATCGTCGCTCGCGCGCGAGATCTCTCAGCGCAATGCCCGCACGGCAAGCCTGAAATCGATGTTGCCGCCGGCAGAGCAGACAACCCAGGGCCAGGACGGCTGGTCGCTTGGTGATCTACTCGCCCGAGCCTCGGAGACTGGCGACGACATCGAGGCTGCGCCCTCGGCTCCGCTGCAAACCGAACCGGTGCAACCGCCGCCGCCAGTAGCGCCGGCACCTGTGCAGAGTTCCGGTCCCGGTCTCGATGTCGGCTTACTGTCGCGCGCCCTTGATGCGGCCACTGCTGCGGCAATCTGGTCGCGCTTCCAGGCCGGACAGCGCGGTTTCATGGTGCGCAGCATTTACGCACCCGACAGCCGCAACATGTTCGACGGCATTGCCCGGCGCTACAGCTCCGACGGCAATTTCCGCGATCTCGTCGACCGCTTCCTCAATGAGTTTCACCGTGAACTTGGCGAAGCCGATACACGCGATCCGAGCGGAAACATGAGCCAGCGCATGATCCAGAGCGATACCGGCCGCGTCTATCTGGTCCTCGCCCACGCCAGCGAACGACTGGTGTAGTTGGCGTAGGGCCCCACCGATAGATCGGCCCGCTGTGTATCACTCAAATTGCGGCCTTGGCTTGCGATACAGAGCAGTCGGGCCTACCGGTCGATCTCGCCGAAGACCACGTCCAGCGACCCGATGATGGCGCTAACGTCGGCCAGCATGTGGCCGCGGTTCATGAAATCCATGGCCTGCAGGTGAGCAAACCCGGGCGCACGTATCTTGCAGCGGTAAGGTTTGTTGGAGCCGTCGGCAACCAGATAAACGCCGAACTCGCCCTTAGGTGCCTCGACGGCCGCGTAGACCTCGCCCGGCGGCACGTGCACGCCTTCGGTGTAGAGCTTGAAATGATGGATCAGCGCTTCCATCGAGCGCTTCATCTCGGCGCGCTTGGGCGGCACGATCTTGCCGTCCGTCGATGAGATCGGCCCGCGGCCTTCATCCGAGAGCAGGCGCTCGCAGCACTGCTTCATGATCCGGAGCGACTCGCGCATTTCCTGCATGCGGATCAGATAGCGGTCGTAGCAGTCGCCGTTCTTGCCGATCGGAATATCGAAATCCATTTCATCGTAGCACTCATAGGGCTGCGCCTTGCGCAAGTCCCAGGCAGCGCCCGATCCTCGGACCATGACGCCCGAAAAGCCCCACTGGAAGCATTCGTCGAGTGAGACCACGCCGATGTCGACATTGCGCTGCTTGAAGATGCGGTTGTTGGTCAGCAAGCCCTCGATGTCGTCGAGAACAGCGGGGTGGGTCTCACAAAAAGCGGCGATATCCTCTACCAGTTCGTCCGGCAGATCCTGGTGAATGCCGCCGATGCGGAAGTACTTGGCGTGCATGCGTGAACCCGATGCGCGCTCATAGAACACCATCAGCTTTTCGCGTTCCTCGAACCCCCAGAGCGGCGGCGTCAGGGCGCCAACGTCCATCGCCTGCGTGGTCACGTTCAGGAGGTGCGAAAGGAGCCGGCCAATCTCGGAATAGAGCACGCGGATTAGCTGGCCGCGTTTCGGCACCTCGACGCCCAGCAGGCGCTCGGCGGCAAGGCAGAAGGCGTGCTCCTGGTTCATCGGCGCGACATAGTCGAGCCGGTCGAAATAGCCGATCGCCTGGGTATAGGTCTTGTGTTCGATCAGCTTCTCGGTGCCGCGATGCAGCAGGCCGATGTGCGGGTCGACGCGTTCGACGACCTCGCCGTCAAGCTCGAGCACGAGGCGCAGCACGCCGTGGGCTGCAGGGTGCTGCGGCCCGAAGTTGATGTTGAACGGTCTGATTTCGGTCTCAGGCATGGCTCAGCCATCCTCTCCGGAGAATTGGGCAAGGAATTCGGCCTCTGTGAGGTTTGCCGTCGGGTTGGCAAACTCGTAGTGAGCCGGTTTGTTGTCGATGTAAATCTGCCGCGTGAATTGAAGTCGGTCCTGCTCGGCAATGGCGCCGGCCATCACGATGACGTGGCCATATTCGGGAGAGCGCCAAAACAGGTTCGTACCGCAGGTTCTGCAGAAGCAGCGCTCGGCCCAATCCGACGATTTGTAGACGCCCAGCATCGTCTCGTCGGCGATTTTGAGATCCTCGGCGTCTTCCAGGGCCATGACGACACCGCCCGACCAGGTCCGGCATAGGCTGCAATGGCAGGCGCCGACATTGCCGGTCTCGGATTTGACCGTGAATGTTACGCCGCCGCACAGGCATTTTCCGTGCAGATCCATCGTGCCGATTACCTATTCATGCCCACTGGATTCCGGAGAGAAAATGATGTCACGGTAGATGTCGGAGATGGGGACACTCAGGTTCAGTCCTTCGATGTCTACGGCGTCGTTGGGACCGAAAGATCCGGGCTCATCGGGAAAAAGACCAGTTACATCGCGAGCCCATACCAGGCACAACTGCTCGTCCTGGCTCGCGACGATGTAGGCCTGCAGGCTTGGCATTGCCATGTAGTCGGCGGGCTTTCGCGTCAGATCACGTGCAATGCTGCTCGGCGACAAAATTTCAACAATCAGTGCCGGCCGGTCGGTCGACAGGCTTTTGCCGTCGGCTCCCGTTGGTTCGACGACTACATCAGGATATCGCACGGTGCTGCCCGTATCGACGCCCCGCTCACCCAAAATCTCCCATTTGGAAAGGTCCAGTTGCGCCAGAAGGATTCCGATAAAGCGCGAGGCAATTCTTCCATGGTCGAACGTGCCGCCCGTCATCTGCTGCACGATGAAGCCATCCTCAAATTCGTATCGTTCATCACGATGTGTCATGACGAACTGGTAAAACGTCGCCTTGTCGACCTTGAATTGAGCTAGCTGGTTCATCAGGACACCACTATGTCGCAGGCTGGCGCCACTCAGGCCTCGCCCGCCTTCTCATCTCCGGGCAGCACGTACTCGGTCCCCTCCCACGGGCTTTCGAAATCGAAGTTGCGGAACTCCTGCGTCAGGCGCACGGGCTCGTAGACGACGCGCTTCTTCTCATCGTCATAGCGCACTTCGACGTGGCCGGTGAGTGGGAAGTCCTTGCGCAGGGGGTGGCCCTGGAAACCATAGTCGGTCAGCAGGCGGCGCAGGTCGGGATGGCCGGAAAACAGGATGCCGTACATGTCGTAGGCTTCACGCTCGAACCAGTTGGCGGCGGGAAAGACGCCGATCGCGCTCGCCACCGGGTCCGTCTCGTTGGCCTCGATCTTGATGCGCAGGCGCTGATTGAGACGTGGTGAAAGCAGGTGGTAGACCACGTCGAAGCGGTTCTCACGGGCCGGCCAGTCGACGCCGCAGATGTCGATCAGCACCTCGAAGCGGCAACGCCCATCAGAACGCAGCGACTTCAGAAGCGGGATAATCTCACTCGCGTTGCAGTAGACAGTCAGTTCGCCGAACGCCAGTTCGGTGCGTGTCACGGCAGCCGGCCATTTGGCTGAGATATATTCGCCAAGATCGCTCAAGGCACCCTTGTCGGCTTTCACGTCGTTACATCCCAGTGATTGTATCCAAACGGTTTCGCGATCAGCGCGCGATCGTGCCGGTGCGGCGGATTTTCTTCTGCAGCAGCAGGATGCCGTAGACCAGCGCCTCGGCACTCGGCGGGCAGCCCGGCACATAGATATCGACCGGTACGACCCGGTCGCAGCCGCGCACCACCGCATACGAATAGTGATAATAACCGCCACCATTCGCGCACGAGCCCATCGAGATGACGTAGCGCGGCTCGGGCATCTGGTCGTAGACCTTGCGCAGCGCCGGGGCCATCTTGTTGGTGAGCGTACCCGCGACGATCATCACATCTGATTGGCGCGGACTCGCGCGCGGCGCAAAGCCGAAGCGCTCGACGTCGTAGCGCGGCATTGATGCCTGCATCATCTCGACGGCGCAGCAGGCAAGCCCGAACGTCATCCACATCAACGAGCCGGTGCGTGCCCAGTTGATCAGATCATCGGTCGTCGTCACGAGAAAGCCCTTGTCGGCCAACTCGTTGTTGATCATCGTGAAGCTTGGATCGCCGGGCTTGATGATCCCGCCGCCGGCCGCGCCTTCGCGGGGCGTGTCGAAAGGCGGCACGATGAGCGGGCCCTGGGCCCGGCCTGGGTCGCTCAATCCCATTCAAGGCCGCCTTTCTTCCATTCGTAAATGAAACCGACGGTCAGCACGGCCAAGAAGATCATCATCGACCAGAAGCCCAACGCACCGATCTCACCGAATGCCAGCGCCCAGGGAAACAGGAATGCGATTTCGAGATCGAAGATGATGAACAGGATGGCGACCAGATAGAAGCGCACGTCGAACTTCATGCGCGCATCGTCGAAGGCATTGAAGCCGCATTCGTATGCCGAAACCTTCTCAGGGTCCGGGTTCTGGACCGCGATCAGGAAGGGTGCGACCATCAGTGCCAGCGCAATGACGAGGGCAACGGCTATGAAAATCGCAATCGGCAGATAATCGCCGGCGAGATCAATCATGGACAGGACCCGATTTTCTTTCCGATCAAGCTCGAATTAGCTGGTAACGCAGGCTGGCGCCCCGCGCAAGCGCAACCGCCCGAGCAGCGCTTTATAACGTCCTGATTTGTCACCTTGACGCAGGCATGTTCAGATGCGACCCGGCGAGCTTGCTGGTGCCCGCCAAGATCCGGCGCGGGACAGCGGTGCAGAGGATCGGATTTGGCGGTCACGGAGACCAGAGATCTAAGCGCGCGCCTGATTTTCGGGCGGCTCTGGCGGCAATGGGGCCGACACCACGGCTGGCTGGTATTTCTCAATCTTGTCTTCATCGCGATCTTTTCCGCCGTCAACGGGCTTTACGCGCCGATCATCAAGTTCCTGGTCGACGGGGCGACCGCCGGGCGCACGGACATGGGCTGGATCCTGCTCGGTGCCCTGCTTGTCGCGATCATCAAGGCGGCAGCCCTTCTCGCCCACAAACGCATCAACGTGCGCCTGTTCACCCAGATCTCGGTCGACATGCAGCGCGCACTCTATGCAAAAATGGTCGATGCCGACCTCGCCTGGCACGGTCGCGAGCCGCCGGCCTCGCTGGCCCAGCGGATCATGGCAGATGTGCAGGCCGTGCAGCAGGCACTCGAGCGCACGGTCAACAACCTCATTCGTGACGTACTGATGATTTTGGCCGTCGTTGCCTCGATGATCTACATCGACTGGCAGCTCTCCCTGATCGCGCTCGTCATCTTCCCGGTCGCGATCTGGCCGATCGCTCAGATCAGCCGCAGCCTGCGCAAGATCGGCCGCCAGACACAAGCGAGCATCGGCTCGGTCAACGCGCGCCTGCTCGAGGGGCTTGCCGGCATCCAGATCGCCAAGACCTATCAACTCGAAGAGCGGCTCAACCAGCGCAGCCGCAAGGACCTCGAAGACCTGCGCTCGCTGCACGTCCGGGCCGGCGACCGTACCGCCCTGATCGAACCGATGATGGAAGTGCTCGGCGGTCTGGCCGTGGTCGGCGTTTTGTTCTTCGTCGGCTGGCGCCTCGAGGCCGGCCACAACACGCTTGGTGATTTCGCGGGCTTCATCACCGCATTGCTGCTTGCCGGCCAGCCCTTGCGGGCGCTCGGCAATCTCGCCGGCCACATCCAGCGCGGGCTTGCGGCTGCCCAGCGCGTTTTCCAGGTGCTCGACGAAGCGCCGCGGATCGTCGATGCACTGGATGCGCAACCGCTGGTCGTGACGGACGGCCGGATTGATCTCGTCGGGGCCGGGTTCCGCTACAGCGATAATACCGAGGCGCTGGCCGACATCACGCTTACCATCGAAGGCGGCCAGCGTCTGGCGCTGGTCGGGCGCAGCGGGGCCGGCAAGTCGACGCTTTTCAACCTGGTGCCGCGTCTGTTCGACCCGACCGAGGGTCGGATTCTGATCGACGACCAGGATCTCTCCCAGGTCACGCTGGCGAGCCTGAGGAGCCAGATCGCGCTGGTTACCCAGGATGCAATCCTGTTCAACGATACGGTTGCCGCCAATATTGCGCTTGGCCGCGATGACCCGGCCCATCCTCCCGCCCGCGATGCGATCGTCGTGGCGGCCAAAGCCGCCGCGGCCCACGAGTTCATCGAAGCATTGCCGCAGGGCTACGAGACCATCATCGGTGAGCGCGGCGGCCGATTGTCGGGCGGCCAGCGCCAGCGCCTGTCGATCGCGCGGGCGTTCTTACGCGATGCTCCGATCGTGCTGCTTGATGAAGCGACCAGCGCACTCGATGCCGAGGCGGAAGCCCAGATCAAACAGGCCCTCGACCGCTTGTCGGCCGGACGCACCACAATCGTGATTGCACACCGGCTGTCGACCATCGTGGATGCTGATATGATCGCCGTGCTCGACAAGGGTCGCTTGGTCGAAACCGGCACACATCAGACATTGATGGCCGATGATGGGATTTATGCCTCGCTTTACCGGTTGCAGTTCCGCGAGCAAGGCGTTGGCGATGGCGATGGCGATGGCGATGAATGACAAAACCGGCCGGCAAACTGAGACCGGCCAACGACAGGGAAGATGGCAATGGCACTCAAACGTATGGCGCTCGAAATCGGCATGGGTACCGACATCCGCGGCGGTGATAGCACCAAGGCTGCGACGCGGGCTCTGCGCGATGCGCTGTGGCGCAATGCGCTGACCATCACCCGCGCCCTCGGCAAGGACCCCACCGACATGGTCCTCGATATCCGCATCGGGGTGCCCAATCCGGAAACGGTCCGCCATGATGACGTGCTCGCGGTGGTGCCCTACGGCTCACCGACGCTGGAGGTCGTTGCCGGCGGGCTCGAAATGCCCAATCCGGAACGCAGCGATGTGACCCTGCTCGCGCACGCCGCCGTAATCGTCAAACTGGACGTCTGATCGAGGAACCCCGAAAATGGCTGAACGACGTGCAATTCTGGAACTTGGCAGCGGTGCCGCCCTGCATGGCGGTGACTACACCAAGGCAGCCTGCCGCGCCGTACTCGACGCGATTCACCACAGCTCGCTGACCTTCATCAGTTCGCTCGGCCTCGATGCCAAGAAGATGAAGGTCGCGGTCACGATCGGCGTCCAGAAGCCCGATGCGGTCGACGTTGCAGCGGTCAAGGCACAACTGCCGCATGGCGATGTGACCGTCGACGTGCGCCACGGCGGCCTCGATGTTGCCAATCCCGACAACGACGACCTGACGGTTATCGCCAGTGCCGCGATCGACGTGCGCTACGATTTCGACAACCGCTGATTGCCAGAGGCAGAATAATGCGCATTCACAACCTCTACACCGACGAGAATGGCGAATCCCATTTCCGCGACATTGAGATCGAATGGGCGGAGGAGCGAAACTTCTCGAAATACTCGGCCATGCTGCCGGCAACCGGCATCATCTTCCGCGAGACGTCGGGCAATTATGATCTCGACTGGCACCCGGCCCCCCGGCGCCAGTACATCATCAACCTCGATGCCGGCGTGCAAATCACCGCAAGCGACGGCGAGGCTCGCGTCATCGGGGCCGGCGAGATCATTCTGGTCGAAGATACGACCGGCAAGGGACATCTCTCGAAGTCGGTCGGCGGCCAGCTCCGGCATTCGATATTCGTTGCAGTGGAATGAGCAGGAGGCAACTGGCATGACCCGGCAAGTGACGATCGCATTGCTCGACGAAATCCAGGATGGTTTCAACCGGCACGACGTCGAAGCCATCCTCTCGCATTTCACCGACGATTGCGAGTGGCTGATGGCGCGCGGCCCCAACGCGCCTGAAGGTCGGCGCTGCATCGGCAAGGCCGAGATCGGCGAGGTGCTGAGCACGCGCTACGGCGAGATCCCGGACATGCGTTGGGAGGACATGCGCCACTGGATCTGCGATCAGACCAAGGCGATTTCGGAATGGACCGTGCGCGGCACGCCGAAGGGCGGCGAGCCGTTCGAATACCTCGGCTGCGACCTCTGGGAGTTTCGCGACGGCTATGTGACCAAGAAGGATACCTACTGGAAATACGTTGGCTGAATGGCTGGCGGACAGGAGTTTGGCATGGCGGACAACGGCGGCTTCCTCGACAAGGCATATGACGCGCGCTCGACCGATGATGTCGTGAAGCTCTACGACAGGTGGGCTGAAAGTTACGACGAGGAATTGCGCACCAATGGCTACGCGTCGCCGGCACGCACGGCAAAGGCGATGGCAGCCGTTGTCACCGATCTTGGCGCACCGTTGCTCGACATCGGCTGCGGCACCGGCTTGTCGGGCGAAGCGCTCAAGGCTGCTGGCTTTACCGCCATCGACGGCACCGATTTCTCAGCCGAAATGCTTGCCGCCGCCAGGCCGAAGGCCGTTTATCGCAAGCTCTGGCCCGGCAGTCCTGAAAACCCGCTGCCGCCACCTGCCGGCGATCATGCCAACATCGCGGCAATCGGCGTTTTCTCGCCGAGCCACGCGCCGTCGTCGGCAATTGCAACGATTGTCGACCGGCTTGACGCCGGCGGCTGTTTCGGCTTCACGCTCAACGACCATGCCCTGGAAGACGACAGCTACATCGGCGCCATCGACACGCTCGTCGCAGCCGGCACGGTGGCGATCGCTTTCGAGGACTACGGGGATCATCTGCCCGGTATCGGCCTCAAGTCGAAGGTGTTCGTTTTGCGCCGGCTGTGATGTCGACGGAAATTGAATGTGGGTGACAAGCTATGCGCTACTTCCTCCTCGTTCTGTGCGTCCTGATGGTTCTTTTCGGGGCCGTTCAATACAACGATCCCGACGGATTGTGGTGGGCGATCATCTATTTCATCCCGGCAGCCTTTGCCGGTGCCGCATTCTGGCGCCCGGCGTTTGTCGCCAGCACGGCATCTTGGTACGCGCTGCTCGGCGCGATCGCACTCGCGGTCGCCGGTGTCGCCTATTACTGGCCGGCGACTGAAAACTTCTGGCGTGTCGATGTGTGGTGGCACACCGAGACCGCACGGGAGGGAATGGGCATGATGATCGCCCTTGTCGTGCTGCTGATCGTCATGGCAAGCACTCGGCGCCGGCGCGCGAACAGCTGACAAGCGCGGGTCAACGGTCCTCGATCAGCGGTGCGTGGCGCAGCGCTGCGAGATTGGCGCTGCCGGTCGAGAAGCAGGCGATGCGCAACTGGTCGACGATTGCGGCCAGACGCTCGGTGATTGCCTCGCGATCCTCGATCGCTGCCTTGAGAACGCCGCCGGCAACACCGGTCAGATCGGCACCCAGCCGGATCGCCTTGGCGCAGTCGAGACCGTTGCGGATGCCGCCGGAGGCGATGATCGGCGTCGACGGGCAGGCCTCGCGGACCTCGACGACTGCCCGGGCCGTCGGGATGCCCCAGTCACGGAAGGCTTCGCCTGCGATGCGCTGACGCTCGCTCGACGCACGTGCCACTTCGACCGCCGCCCAGCTCGTACCACCGAGACCGGCAACGTCGATCGCCGCCACGCCGGCATCGACCAGGCGCCGCGCGACGGCGCCGGAAATGCCCGCCCCGACCTCCTTGACGATGATCGGCACTGCACTGTTCTGCGCGAGTTTTTTAATGGCATTGATGACACCGCGCCAATCCGTGTCACCGCCGGCCTGGATGGCCTCCTGCAACGGATTGAGATGTATAATCAGCGCATCCGCACCGATCATGTCCACTGCCCGGCGCGCCATGTCGTCACCGTTCCACCGCTTGAGCTGGCTGGCGCCCAAATTGGCGAGCAGCAGCGCATCAGGAGCGCGCTCGCGCAACTCGGGGCCAAACCCCGCGGCGCTCCCGCCTTCGAGCGCTATACGCTGTGAACCGACCCCGAAGCCGAGCCCCAATTCATTGCAGGCCTCGGCGATATTGAGGTTCAAGCGCGCTGACAGGTCCGTGCCGCCCGTCATGGAGCTGACAATCAGCGGCGCACTGAGATCCTTGCCGAGAAATCTCGTTGCAAGCTCGATTTCGGCCAGATCAAGTTCGGGCAGAGCGTTGTGACGAAAGTGAATCCGCTCGAAGCCGGTCGCCGCGTTTGAAGCGCCGGCACCGGACAAAACAACGTCGATGTGCTCGCGTTTGCGCCGTTCGATCTCGGACATGGTCGCGCCGTTGCTGCAGACAATCAGAAGCCATTCGTACCGCCTGTCCGGCCAGCCGGCAAATCAGCAAAACTGCTTGACGGCGTTACAAAGGCCGGCAAGCGCATCAGGTGTGCCTGCCGTGCCCAAAACGTAGCGGTCCGGCCGCAGCATGACCGCGCGTGTGCCGAGAGCGTCGAGATAGGCGCGCGCCAATGCCGCTTGCCCATCACCAATAACGTGCATTTCCGGCAGGGCATCAGCGGCATCCGCCATTGCCTGGTCGGCGATCAGAACAAAGCGCTGGCCGGCGACGTCGTCGAGCCTGGTGCCGTCATCCAACGTCAATTGCCAGCCGAGCACGCCGCGGTGCGTTTCGTCTCCCGGCCCCAGCCCTGGTCCCAGCCGCGGTGCGATCGAACTCATGCGGGCCGCACCATCGGGCGTGGGCAATGCCTCGCGCAACGCCGCCTCGGTATCCGCCTGGTTGATCAGCCGACCGAGGCGCACGGCGGTTTCGATATAGGCCTGGGCATGCGGTGCGCGCTCGCCCTGGTAGGTATCGAGCAGTTCGGTCGATGCCCGCCCCTGAACACAAAGTGCCAGCTTCCAGGCGAGGTTCGAGACATCGCGAATGCCGGCACACATGCCCTGGCCCATGAAGGGCGGCGTCAGATGGGCTGCATCGCCGGCAATCAAAAGCCGCCCCTTTCGCCATCGCTCGGCCACGCAGGACTTGAACGTATAGACAGCGGTGCGCTCAAGGTTGGCATCGGCAGGTGTCAGCCACGCCGATAGCAATTGCCAGGTTTGATCCGGCGACGTGACCGCTTGATCGTCTTCGTCCGGGTGCACAGTGATCTCCCAGCGCCGGCGGTTACCCGTGCCACGCACATAGGTCGCCGGCCGTGCCGGGTCGCAGTACTGGATGGAATGATCACCAAGCTCCGGCTTCGGCCGTTTGAGCAGCGCATCGATCACCAGCCAGCGCTCCTCGAAACCGAAATCGTTCATGCCGCTGCCAATAGTGCTGCGCACCAGTGAGTTCGCACCATCACAGCCGACAACGTACTGTGCCTGCAGCACCTGGCGTTGTCCGTTTCGCCGACTGATCACCGTGACCTGGGCAGCGGCGGCGTCCTCGGAGATTTCCACAGCTTCACACTCAGTCGCAACGTCGACGCAAGCAAAGCGACCGAGGGCGTCACGCAGTTGCGCTTCGAGTTCGGGCTGGTGAAAGCGATAGCTCGCATGCCAGCCCTGCCGTGTGGTCTCCTGCGGCCGCGGCCAGTCGAGCAGCAGCCGGCCGTCGGGTGCGACGAACTTCATGCCCGGATTGATATGGCAATGCTTTGCCATCGCATCCGCGATGCCGACCGTCTGCAGGACGCGCATGACCTCATCGTCGAAATGAACGGCACGCGGCAGGTGATAAGCGGCTGCCTCACGGTCGATAATCAATGTTTCGATTCCGGCGCGCCCGAGTAAGTTGGCAAGTGTCGCGCCGGTCGGCCCGAAGCCGACGATGATGACATCGTAATGCGCTCGCCAGTTGCCCGGAATGCCCATCTGGCCAGACCTCGTCAGTGCCCGTTTCGGGTGATGTCGCCGAACAACCACGGGCATTCGGCCGCCGGCGGTGCACGTAGGCCCTGGCGCGCCGCATCGAGCCTTAGTTTACGCATGGCAAGCCGCTGCTTGTCCGGCAAATGCAGGCGCTCGTGCCCCCAGAGGCTTGGCCCGTTGTGCATTTCTTCCGGCTCCCAGGTCGCCGGATCGATGACGCGGCCGCCCCAGCCGTTCTCGACGAAGAATCCGGACGGAGTGTGCACGTAAAACGACGTCATGAAATCGTTGGTGTGGCGCCCGAGCGAATAGGCGATGCGGCCATCATCGAGTTGGGCAAGGTCATAGCCCTGCCCGACATCGTCGAGGTTCTGATACTCGACCATGAAATGGTGAAAGCCCCGCCTGCCGCTACCAACCATCGCGAAACTGTGGTGGCGCCCGTTGACGTGGAAGAAATAAAGTGGATACGGCTTGAGTGCATAGTCCGTCACCTGAAAGCCGAGCAGGTCGCGATAGAACGGCAGCAGGTCGCGCGCATCCGGCACGTTCAGAACGGCATGGCCCATGCCAAGCGCACCGGTCTTGAAACCGGAGATCGGCCGGCCGGGCACGAACGGATCGCTCGAGACAAACGCCCCTGCGAAAAGCTCGATCCTGTTGCCGGCCGGATCATCGAAGGCGATCAACTCCGATACGAATCGGCGATCGGCGAGTTCGCGGCTGCCGGCCTCGACAGTGATGCCGGCGTTCTCGAGACGGCCGGCGTAGTCGTCGAGATCACCCTTGTCGCCAACCTCCCAGCCCATACAGGCAAGAGCGTCTCCCGGCTCATCAGTGACCACGAGGCGCTGCTTGCGGTCATCCATCCGAAATGCGAGTTGCTTGCCTGCCCGATCAATTTGTTGCATTCCGAGCAGTGCGGTCGCGAACTCGGACCAATCGCCAAGGCGATCCGAGCGAACTCCCAGGTAGCCAAGTCCCGTAATTGCCATGACGCTCTCCCGGCAAACAACCATCAACGTTAGATCAACACGAAACCCCGCCTTCTGAACAGGTGCCTGCAGCGATCTGAATTACCACCGACCCTTAAAACAGGTCTATCTTGGGCGAATGACCATGCTCTCTTGTCAACGCGAATTATTCGATATCCCGCGCTCGGTATGCTATCTCAACGCCGCCGCCTACAGTCCGCTGCCCAAGCGCGTCCAGGAGGCGGCGCACGAGGCCGTCGGACGCAAGGCACAGCCGTGGCGGATCGATCGTGCATTCGCCGATGAGGTCAACGAGCGGGCACGAGCTGCGGCGGCGCGGCTGATCAACGCCGATGCAGACGACGTCGCCCTCGTCTCGTCGGTCGGCTATGGTGTTTCAACAGCCGGTAAGCTGCTCACGCTTGCCCCCGACAGCCGCGTCCTGGTCCTGAAAAACGATCACACCGCGCCGGTACTCGAATGGATGAGCCGGGCAGACGCCGGACGATTGACCATCGAAGAAGTCGACCGCCCAACCGGCGAAAGCTGGACCGACCAAATTCTGGCGGCCATCGAGCGGCCCGGAGCGGCGCCTCTCGCCCTGGTATCGATATCGAACGTGCACTGGTCCGACGGCGGCATCGTCGACCTAGACGCCGTCATCGCCGCCGCCCGCCGGCAAGGCGCCTCGATTCTGGTCGATGCGACACACGGCGTCGGCATCATGGACTTCGACGTCAAAAGGCTCGATCCCGATATCGTCTGTTTCCCGACCTACAAGTGGCTGCTGGGCCCCTATGGCCGCGCCTTCATCTACGTCGCCAAGCGACACCAGGACGGCGTGCCGCTCGAGCAAACCGCGCTTGGCCGCAAAGACGTTCGCGCCGAAAACGCGGTCTTTTACGCCGACACCTCATACGTTAACAATGCGCGGCGCTTCGACATGGGCGAGCGAGATCATTTCATTTCGATGGAGATGGCAGCCGTCGGCATGGAGATGGTCGCAGAATTCGGCCCGGCGGCGCTTGGCGCCTATGCCGGTGACATCGCGCGCCGGCTGGCCGAGCGACTGGGCGACCTGCCCGGTATCGAGATCCTGCCCGAGGCCTTGCGGGTGCCCCATATCCTGAGCGTCGGGTTCACCGGCACCATGCCGACGGACCTGCCCGATCGCCTGGCAGCGGCGGATGTTTATGTGGCGCCGAGGCTCGGCCGCCTCAGGATCAGCCCGCACATCTATAACGACGAACACGACGTCGATCGTTTCGCGGAGGTTTTTCGCGGCGCCCTTGGCCATTGAACTTTGGTTCAGGCAGAAGGTCGGACGTTTCCCGGAACACATGCCTCGCCGCAAGAGCGGACGACGAGAACATCATTGTCAATCTCCGCAATTCCAACCGGCTTGTTGGCGTACGAGTCACGGTGATACAAGGCCAGGATCTCGGCGGCGTATTGCCGGGTTGATCAGCGATCCGGAACGATGCCATGGCGCAAGCACCCGACACATTGGCGCTCGAGCCGGCCGACCTCGACGAGGCCCAGGCCAAGGCGGAGCTACTGTATCTGACGGCCGAGATCGCGCGCCACGATGCGCTCTATCACGGCGAGGATTCGCCTGAAATCAGCGATGCCGAATACGACAGCCTGCGGCGGCGTCACGATCAACTGGTCGCCCGGTTCGGCGATCTCGACGTTGCCGACAGTCCTGCCCGGCGCGTCGGCAGTGCGCCCTCGCCGCTGTTTGCCAAGATCCGCCATGCGGTACCGATGCTGTCGCTGTCGAACGCGTTCGACGAGGCGGACGTTGCAGACTTCGTCGATCGTATTCAGCGCTTCCTCGGTCTCGATGCAGATGACGATCTGCAGCTGACGGCCGAGCCCAAGATCGACGGCCTGTCGATCTCGATCACCTATCGCGACGGCGTGTTCATCGAGGCCGCGACCCGTGGCGATGGCAGTGAAGGCGAGAACGTCACCGCCAATGTGCGCACGATCGGCGACATACCGCACGAACTCGTTGGTGAAGATGTGCCGGACGTGATCGACGTGCGCGGCGAGATCTACATGTCGAAGGCGGACTTCGCAGCACTCAATGATGCGCAGGCAGCCGCCGGGGGCAAAACCTATGCCAATCCGCGCAATTTTGCAGCGGGTTCACTGCGCCAGAAGGATCCTGCCGTGACGGCATCGCGGCCGCTGAAATTCTTTGCCTATGCCTGGGGGCAGGCCTCGGCTTTGCCCGCCGACACGCAATCGGGCATGGTCGAGAGCTTCAAACGCTGGGGCCTGCCGGTCAACCCGCTGATGCGCCGACTCTCCAGCGTTGGCGAACTGGTCGCCTACTATGCAGAGGTCGGTCAGGCACGGGCCGGCCTCGACTACGATATTGACGGCATTGTCTACAAGGTCGACCGTCTCGATTATCAGGAACGCCTCGGCTTTGTTTCGCGTGCACCGCGCTGGGCAATCGCGCACAAGTTCGCGGCCGACGCAGCGGTCACCGAACTCCTCGACATCGATATCCAGGTCGGGCGCACCGGTGCCCTGACACCGGTTGCCAAGTTGCGTCCCGTGACCGTCGGCGGTGTCGTCGTCTCGAACGCGACCCTTCACAACGAGGATGAGATTAAGCGCAAGGATGTCCGTATCGGAGACTGGGTGTCGATCCAGCGGGCCGGCGATGTCATCCCGCAAGTGCTGGGCCCGGTGCCAGACAAGCGACCGGCATCAGCCAAACCGTTTGCGTTCCCGACGCAATGCCCGGTGTGCGGCAGCGAGGCGACGCGCGAGGTCGACGAGAAGACCGGCCAGACCGATGTCGTACGGCGCTGCACGGGCGGGCTCGTGTGTCCGGCGCAAAGCGTCGAGCGGCTGAAGCACTTCGTGTCACGCAATGCGTTCGATATCGAAGGGCTCGGTGCCAAGCAGATCGAGCAGTTCTACGCCGAGGGTCGCATCATGCGGCCAGCCGACATCTTCACGCTCAGCCAACGCAATGCACGATCGGAGCATCCCCTCGAGGCCCAGAAGGGTTTTGGCCAGAAGTCCGTCGACAATCTGTTTGCCGCAATCGAGGCGCGGCGCTCGGTTGGCCTCGATCGCTTCATCTATGCCTTCGGCATCCGCCATGTCGGCGAGACGACGGCGCGTGATCTGGCCCGCGTCTTCGCAACGTTCGAAGCGTTTCGCGGCGCCGTCGAGGCGGCAATTGCCGGTGGCCCGGAGTGTGAAGCCTACGATGACCTGAACAACATCGAAGGCATTGGCCCGACGGTCGTCAAGGCGCTGGTCGATTTCTTCGCCGAACAGCACAACATCGATGCCCTGAACGAACTGCTTGCCGAAGTGACGGTCGCGCCGTTCATTGTCGAGGCAAGCGAAGAATCACCGGTGACCGGCAAAACGGTCGTCTTCACCGGCACGCTCGAGCGCATGACGCGCAGCGAGGCGAAGGCGCTGGCCGAGCGGCTCGGCGCCAAGGTCGCAGGCTCGGTATCGCGCAAGACCGATTATGTCGTTGCCGGCGCCGATGCGGGTTCGAAGCTCAAGAAGGCCGGCGAGCTCGGCGTCGAGGTGCTGAGCGAAGACGACTGGCTGGCTCTCGTCGGCCGTGCGCCCGCCTGAAGCGGGAATTCAAATCCCGCCGTTTGACCTACTTGGCCCAGTGACCTCGTCGCTGTGCAATTGGGCCATAGGGCGTCCGCCACCAGCTCCACATTTTACATTTCGCCGGCAGGGCGTGGGATCAGCAGTCCCAACAAGCCCTCGGATATAAGACTGCCACTACCTGTCACTCGCTACGAAATGCGCATTCTGTTCAACTTCTTCCGGTCCCAGACGTAGAGCGGATGCAACCTGGCATTCGACGATGGCTCTTGATGACCCCTAGCTGTCCTCGGCGGGTGCAGCAATCCTTCAAGTGATTCGTACTGGGCGTGTCTCACCCCACCCCCGCAACGCACTTGCCGCGACGGCAAAAAAGCAAAAGGCAGAAATGCAGAACATTGTGGCTCCGGAGAACTGGAGCCGACCGTCGAACTGCTGGATCGCGAAGACGGAAACCGGTCCTAAGGCGCGAACGACATTGACTGCCAGAGGCGACGCGCGAGCGATCCCAAGTTGCAGCATGAAACTTGGGAAGGCAATCAGCGCAAACGCTACAACTGCCAAGATAGGAAGCGCAGACCAAGATGGATGCGGACCAGAAGATTTCCCAAACACGACAATAACGATAGCAACGACAAGGGTCGCGAAGAACCTCGTGCCCATCACTGCAATTGAGCCCACCCCTTCGTCGTTGAATTGCCTCGCCAGTAAATGGCTGACGGTAATCATTACTCCACCGAGCACCGTAGCAATCAAAGCGATTGCCTGAACGGTCGTGTCGGCCTGCTGCAATCCTGATCGGTTTGTGAGCGTAACGAATGCCAAACCCACCAACGCCGATGCAATGCCAAGATAACAAAGGAACTCTGGCGCCGAAGGTAGGCGACATGTTCTTGCACCACCGAATACAGCTAGCGCCAGAACTGTGATCGGGCCGATCCCGTTGTAGAGTGTCGCAGCAACTGCTGGCTCCAAATAGGTGAGGCCATAAAAGAATCCCAACCATGCAATCGCCGTCGCAACGTTCAGGAAGATGAACCGCAGAGGATGCAACGACAGCTTGCGAAATTCTGCTGGGTTGGAGGCGGCGGCAATGCCGGTAAAGATCAAAGTCGACATACCGAAGGCAAGTGCCGCCACAACGAAGAAGCTGACAGACTGAAAAACGTTGCCGAAAAGTGCGTCGCGAACACCCTGCGACAACGCAAAAAACAGCAAGCAAAGTAGTCCGACAACGGGCGACTGCATCGTGGCTCCTTTCGTATCGAAAAGAGTGTTCAACAAATGCAAATTGCTGGCGACCCGATTCTTGCTTGGCGTGGCTCAAGTCCGGTTATGGCCCCTTGCTGACGAAGGTCGTTTGGCCGCTTTCCGAAGAAGTTCTACCGTATGGCCGAGATCACTGGGCCTACTTGTCGGGCAGAATCACCTCGCCATCTGCGCCAATCGTCGGCCGGTGGAGCGTGAACATCACGTCGCTGTTGACGAAGGCGTAATCCATGTAGCCGAGCCGTGCGAGCGGTTCGATGCTCGCCGTATCAACGAAGCCGTCGCGCAGCACCGCATCGTCGATGTAGATGCCGACGACCAGTCCGATCACCGCGTAGTTGCCCGGCGGCCCGCCAGGTGCCGCGGCGGGCAACTCGATGGTTTTCCAATGCCGGCACTCGAGCGCGGCCGGGCTCTCCTTGATCCTCGGCGGCTTGACCAAGTTCGACTTGACCGCCGTCAGGTTGGCGAGCGGGAACTCATCGACGCCGTGCGGCACGTCGGCCGACGTAACGTTCATCTCGCCGCGAAGGGCATTGGTCGAGAGCGAACAGACGAACTCGCCCGTCTCCTCGATATTGCGCACGCTGTCCTTGATGCCGGCGGAACCGAAAATCACATAATGCGGCTTCTCGCTGATCGCGTTGAAGAAGCTGTAAGGCGCCAGATTGCAGCGCCCGTCCTTGCTGACCGACGAAATCCAGCCGATCGGACGCGGCGCGATCAGCGACTTGAAGGGATCACGCGGCAGGCCATGCGCGTTGTTGATCGTTTCGTAGAACACGGCAACTCCTTTGGTTGAAAGGCACGTTGGGAGCGGGACTCACGATCCACGTCACTCAGGCGCCCAGTAGGTGGTGATCTGGTCGAGATCCGGCCGGTCTCGATCAGGCTGCGATTCAGCTGCCGTACCAATGTAGATGAAACCGGCAATTGATTCGCCTTCGCCAAGACCCAGTTCACGATGTACTCCGGCACTAAAGGCATACCATTCCGTGATCCAGCTTGTCCCGAAGCCGAGAGCATTGGCCGCCAGGCAAAGGTTGAAGCAGGCAGCCCCGGCCGACAGCGTCTGCTCGATTTCAGGTACGGGCGAGGGCCGCGTCGGGCTCGAGACCACGGCCACCACCACGGGCGCCCGCAACAGCCGCTCGCGTTCGGTCTCGAGCCTGACGTCCGAGGGCGGTTCCGCCTCCTCGAGCCGGCAGATCTCGGCCAGCCGCTCACCGAATCGGGCTCGTGCCGCGCCTGTGAAAACGATGAAACGCCACGGCACCAGCTTCTTGTGATCGGGCACGCGCGCCGCTGCCGTGAGTATTCGGCGCAATTGAGCCCCGTCAGGCCCCGGTTCGCCGAGCAGCGCCGGCTTTGACGAGCGTCGGTTGAGTAGAAAATCCAACACGGTTGCGTTCATAAATCCCCCGTCCGCCGAGCAAACAGCTGCCGTTTTGTAACGAACGCTGTAATATATGGCCCCGTAGCGTTGCAACCTCACAGCCCAAACCGTCAGAAGGGCGATCGTGCTCGTCAAACTCTGCAACATTGGCAGGTCGGCAGCCTCCTCGTTCGCGTTGGCAGCCTTCTTGGTCATCCTTCTCGCTGCTGCGACGAGTGCGCGCAGCGAATCGGCGCGCCTGATGATCGTGCTGGACGGCTCGGGCTCGATGTGGGGCGGGCTTGGTGAGTCGGGTCAGAGCAAACTGCGGTTTCTGCAGACCGAGCTGCCGGCCGTATTGTCAGCCACAGCGCCTGCGGCCGAGGTCGGGCTCACGACATTCGGAGCGCGTTCGAGCGCCTCGTGCGGTGCCGCAGAGGTTGTCGTTGAACTCGGCGGCGACAAGGTGACGGCGGTCGAAGGTGCGCTGCAAAGGTTCAATCCGCAAGGCCGCGGGCCCATCGTCCATGGTCTTACGACGGCGATCCAGTCCCTGGCGAACGACAAGCGCCCTGTTCGCCTGCTGCTCATTCACGATGGTCCCGACAACTGCCGCCAGGACGTCTGCGCGTTTGCAGGCAGCGTCAGGGAGGAGCACCCCAACGTCGCCGTCGATATCCTGACATTGGCACTTGGCAGTGCCGTCGGCTCGGGCATGAGTTGCCTCGCTGATGCGACCGGCGGGCGGCTGGTGAGTGCAACCAATGTCGAAGATGCGCGCCGGGGTCTGACTGAACTGCTGGCGGCACTTGCCAGGCCTGCCGGGGCGGTGCCGCGACCCCGTGCTGCGGCGAGGCCGGTTGCCGGCTTGAACGCGGCGCAGCCGGTTACGCCTCCTCCCGGCATATCCGGCATCGCGCTCGGTGCCCATCTGGCGGCCTCGAAGGTCGCCATCAGCCAGGGGCTGACCTGGCAGATCCAGAGCGAGACTGGCGAGAGCGCACTGAGCCCCGGCATTGTCGATCAGCCCGGGGCCGTTGACTTACCGCCGGGCCGTTACCGGGTCGTCATGCGTTCGCCGACGATCCGCAAGGAACAGGTCGTCGAGGTCAAGGAGGGTGCCCGCACGCCGGTGACGTTCGCCATCGAAGGCGGACTGCTCGATCTCGCCCGACAACTTGGCCAACGCGACTCTCCGTTTTACGATGCAGTCGTTGCCGTGTCCGAACTGGCAGCGCCGGGCCGGGCTGCTCTAAGCCCCGTCTGGACCGGCTTGGCGCGTGACGCCGCGTCGCTGGTTCTCGCCGAAGGGCTTTATCAGCTCGACGTCACGACGGGATTTGCCCACCAGTCACATGCCATCGAGATCAAGGCCGGCAGTGTTGTGCGCCCGGCCCTTGCCGCCGTCGCCAAGCTGATCGTCGATGTGAAGGGCCTCAGTGCCAAACAATTAGCGGCGGCACGAATCACGGTCGCGCGTGATGCGACGGATCTCGCGACCTCGGACGACAAGCAGGCCGTCACCGTCCGCTCGACGGCCGCCAAGGCCACATTTCAACTGCCGTCGGGCACCTATCGCGTGGCCCTCGATGCATTCGGATCACAGGCAACGGGCATCGTCGTGCTGCCGCCGGGCCAGACCGTGCGCCACGAAATCGGGCTTTCACAAATGGCCTTGCGTGTGGCAACCAAGATCGCCGGCGCCGGGCAAACGGCGAATGCGGGCGTGCGTTATCGGGTCTGGCGCGCAGCGCAGCCGAGCCTCGTCATCGCAAGCAGCCGCAGGCCTGAGCCGACGTTTCACCTGACAGCGGGCAAATACCGTATCGAGAGCCGCATTGGCCAGCAGAACGCCGTCATCGTTCGCGAGTTCGACATCGAGGGCGCCGGCCGCGGCACGCTTGAACTGCGCCATGAAGCGGGCGAAATATCGTTTACAATATCCGGTGACAGCACCGTCCACGACGGCACCTATTGGGAAGTGACCGATGCCGCCGGCCGTATGGTCTGGCGTTCGTTCGAGACTGCCCCGAAGCTGGTTCTGGCGCCCGGTGCCTATCATGCCAGTGCCGCCTACAAGCTCGAGAGATGGTCGGCCAAATTCATCGTTGTCAGCGGCCATCAACAGACCGTCAATCTGACCCGGCAATGACAGAGGAAGGTTCACCGACCGTGTATCGACCATCCCTGATCGACCCCTCGGCCTGCAGCCGGCAGGCTGAGGCAAAAGTTGCGGCAGGTCCGATCGGAACTGTCGCGTTCCATCTTGCCACCGGGCTTGCGCTTGCGGCGCTCGCGCTGGTCTCGGGCCATATCCCGGCGCAGGCCCAGAACGGCTGGTCCACCGGCGTCCTGGTGGCGCCGCAGCCCGCCCCGGCAACGCGCGATGACACGGCACCCGCGGCCACGACCGTGCTGCCCCGCAGCCCCGCACCGGCTGCCGTCGAATCGGACCCGGCCAGCGCCGTCCTCACACTGGAAGCAACGCTGACGAACGACAGCGAACCGATCAGCCGCGGCCTGGTCTGGCGCATATTCGCGCTCGGCGGCCCCAATCAGCCGGCCAAACTGGTCAAGACCCGCCGCGATGCGCGCCCGACACTCAAACTCGCACCGGGCCGCTATGCGATCAACGCCGCCTTCGGCCGGGCCCACCTGACGCAGATCCTGATGTTGCCGCAGGGCAGTCAGAATGCCGAGCGTTTCGTGCTGAACGCCGGCGGCCTGCGCGTGCAGATGCAGGTCCCTGTTGCCGACCCGTCCGTCACGCAAAAGGCGCGTTACGACATCTATTCCGATGAACGCGATCAGTCCGGTGCGCGCAAACGCATTGTGACCAACGCCAAGCCGGGTCTCATCACGCGCCTCAATTCCGGCATCTACCACATCGTCTCACGGCTCGGCGATGCCAATGCCCTTGTCTCGGCGGAAGTCGCTGTCGAGGCGGGCAAATTGACCGAGGCCGTGGTCTCGCACGAGGCCGCCAAGGTCACTTTCAAACTGGTTCGCCAGAGAGGCGGTGAGGCCGTTGCCGATACCCAGTGGATCATCCTGACGCGGTCCGGCGACATCATCAAGGAGACGGCCGGCGCCCTGCCCAGCCACGTTCTGGCGCCCGGCAGCTACAGCGTCAGCGCCCGGCGGGACGGCACGCTGTTCACGAGCACGTTCAAGGTCAAGTCTGGCGATAACGCCGAAGTTGAAGTCCTGATGCGCTGATGTTCTCGCTGTGCGTGTCTCTTGATCTGTGGACCTGGCAAACGAGTTTCGCACGTAGGATGGATGCGCCATGCCCAACCCAGATCCTGCAAAGCGGGCGGCCCATCGAGCGCTCCTCGCAGAGTTCGAGAGGCTGGCAGCCGCCGTCTTTCCCGACGTCGCGGCATTCATGCCAACCGGACTTCCCAACGAGGGCGATTTGATCGATCTGCCCGCCCAACCACTGCCGATACTCGATGCATTGGCAGCCTGCCGCCCGCTGGCCATTCCCGAAACCGCCCCGACCATCGACTGCATCGCCGAACATGCAACGCACTTCCATTGGCGCCAATCCTATACGATTGAAGACGGCTTCGATGACCGTTATCTGGCGTCCTACGGCTGGATTAATCTCGTTTCGCCGATCGGCCCGTTCGTGTCGGAAAAGATGCGCATCACACTTGGGTTTTGGGGACCACACCTTCACTACCGGGAACACTGGCACGAACCGGAAGAGATATACGCGCTGCTCGCCGGCGGTGCCCGGGTGTGGAGTGAAGGCAGTGCGCCTCGAGGGTATGCCGCAGGTGACACGATCGTCCACACGGCGAACCAGCTGCACGCAATGCACACGCTCAACCAGCCGCTGATCGCATTTGCCGTCTGGCGCGGCCGGAACCTGATGGCCAAACCGTCACTCGCACCGATCGAGGATGCAGGGCCGACGGTGTCATGAAGATTTGCGGACACCCATTCACCACGTCCACGCAAAATGGAGCTTGGCAGTGAAAATAACCCGCATTTCCCTCTACAAGGTCGACCTTCCGATGAAGGAAGGATCGTACAGCTGGTCGACGCAGTCGTTTTCAGCGTTCGACAGCACTGTGGTCGCGATCGAGACCGACGAGGGCATCATCGGCTACGGTGAGACCTGTCCCCTCGGTCCGACCTATCTTGCCGCCTATGCGCAGGGTGCTCGCGCCGGTATCGCCAAGATCGCACCCGATCTCATCGGCCAGGATCCGACCGAACTCGATTGCATCAACGATCGCATGGACCTCCTCCTGAAGGGCCACCCCTACGTCAAATCGGCTATCGACATGGCGTGCTGGGACATCCTGGGCAAAGCCGTCGGACTGCCTGTCTATACCCTCCTCGGTGGCAAGCGCCAGGACAAGGTGAAACTGTTCAAGGTGATCTCGCGCACCGATCCCGATGTCATGGCGGAACGAGTGGCGGAATACAGAGAACTCGGCTTTCGCCAGTTTCAGATGAAGGTTGGGGAGGATCCCGATATCGACGTCGTGCGCTTCCGCAAGGTCGGTGCTGCGATGCAGCCCGGCGAGGTCATGGATGCCGATGCCAATACGGGCTGGCGCCAGCACGACGCCATCCGCGTTGTCGACGCGGTGCGCGACCTGGCGCGTGAGCACGGCATCAGGCTCTATATCGAACAGCCCTGCCTGACGTACGAGGAGTGCCTCGCAGTGCGCCAGCACACCGACCTACCGATGATCCTGGATGAATGCATGGACAGTCTAGGCCTCCTACTCAGAGGCTATCATGACCGGGCGATGGATCTCATCAATCTCAAGATCAATCGGATGGGCGGCCTGACACGCGCCCGCCAGATTCGTGATCTGTGCATTTCGCTCGGCATTTGCATGACGATCGAAGACAGCTGGGGCGGCGAAATCGCGACGTCCGCGATTGCACATCTCGCTCATGCCACGCCGGCGCCCTTCCACTTTCAGTCATCCGCCTTTCACGAATACCACACGGTATCGCTGGGCGAGGGAGCGCCGGCCGTCAGCGGCGGGTACATGACGGCTTCCAGCGCGCCGGGACTGGGCGTAACGCCTGATATGAACATCCTGGGAGCACCGGTGTTCACGACTGGACCAGCGAGTTAGGGCGCCCTAACGGAAGGGGCCGACCAGTCGGCGTTCAAGCGAGGCTGTTGATTTCGCTTGGCTTCAGAATGAAACGGAGCACCATGTCGACGACGCAATCGCGCAGTCTTTTCTGTCCTCGTGATTTATGTAACGTCTCGCCAAACAGCGCCGTAAACGTTGCTTGATTGGAAATGTTGAAGAAGCACAACGCGCTGATTTGCCAATGAAGCTGCAATGGCGTCACATCCGGGCGAAACACACCCTCGGCACGGCCGCGTCGACATATTTGCGTGAGCTTGTCGATCGCGGTCTTGTTCAAAGCCTTGATCACGTCTGAAGCTGCAAGATATTTTCCGTGATGAATGTTCTCGATCATCACCAGACGTACAAGATCCGGGTTCTGGATATGGTGGTCAAAGGTGAACTCGACCAGACTCTTCAACGCGTCTACTGCCGGCAGATCATCGATTTCCAGGCGCAATTCGCCGTCACGGGTCTCACGGTAGACGTCCTCAAGCACCTGCCGGTAGAGCCCTTCCTTGTCGCCGAAGTAATAGTAGATCATCCGTTTCGACGTCTTGGTGCGAGCCACGATTTCTGCGATTCGACCGCCGGAAAATCCACTGGTTGCAAATTCTTCCCTTGCGACTTGTAGGATGTCGCGCCGCACCCTTTCGGGATTCTGCTTCCAGGTTGGACGTCCTGCTGGCGACGTTGCTGGTGAGATGTCCCGGCTCATTTCCCATGCAGCTCCATGCTTCGAGTACATGAACAATATCAAATGTACCCTACGGTACAATACCGTTGACAGAATTAACAATCTGGTACAATTATCGCCATCCGGCTGGCGGGGATTGAGTTCCTCGACTGCATGTGCACGCATTCGGCGGAATGAGTTGAGGGCGGGAAATGAAAACATCGATCGCGACGGTCTCGATCAGCGGCGATCTCACCGAAAAACTTGCAGCGATTGCGGCGGCTGGGTTTGATGGGATCGAAATCTTCGAGAATGATTTCTTGACCTTCGATGGCTCGCCGCGCGACGTCGGCAACATGGTCCGCGACCATGGCCTCGAGATCCTCCTGTTCCAACCGTTCCGCGATTTCGAGGGCATGCCTGAACCGCATCGCCAACGGGCTTTCGATCGGGCCGAGCGCAAATTCGATCTGATGCAGGAATTGGGCACGGACCTCGTGCTGATTTGCTCGAACGTGTCGCCAAATGCCGTTGGCGGGATCGATCGTGCAGCAGCGGATCTGCGCGAGCTTGGCGAGCGTGCTGCAGCGCGCGGCCTACGGGTCGGATATGAAGCCCTGGCCTGGGGGCGCCACATCAACGATCACCGCGACGCCTGGGAGATCGTGCGCCGTGCCGATCATGCCAGCGTCGGAATCATCGTGGATAGCTTCCACACGTTGGCCCGAGGCATCGACGTCAACTCGATACGATCAATTCCGGGGGACCGGATTTTCTTCGTGCAACTGGCCGATGCACCCTTGATCGATATGGATCTGCTTTACTGGAGCCGGCATTTCCGAAACATGCCGGGAGAGGGTGATCTACCCGTTACTGATTTCATGCGCGCCGTCGTGGCAACAGGTTACGACGGCCCCCTGTCTCTCGAAATTTTCAATGACCAGTTCCGCGGCGGCTCCCCGAAATCAATCTCGGTCGATGGTCACAGGTCACTGGTCTATTTGATGGACCAGGTCAATCGCCTCGAGGGTGAGACCGCGATCGGCACGCCGAAGATGCCGGATCGCATCAAGGCATCAGGCATTGAGTTTGTCGAGTTTGCCGCCGACGAAAAGGATGCCGAAGAACTTGGCCAGATTCTCACCGGGTTGGGCTTCAGCGAGGCCGGCCGGCATGTCTCCAAAGATGTCGTGGTCTGGCGGCAAGGGGATATCAACATTGTCTTGAATACGGATCGCGAAGGCTTCGCCAATAGTGCTCATGTCGTCCATGGCACATCGGTTTGCGACATCGGCCTCAGGGTCGACGATGCATCGGCCACTCTCGAGCGGGCGCAACTGCTCGGCGCCCAGGTCTTTTCACAGCCCGTTGGTCCCGGTGAGTTGGATATACCGGCCATCCGCGGCGCCGGCGGCAGCATCATCCATTTCATCGATGGTCACAGCGATCTTTCCCGCGTGTGGGATATCGAGTTTCAACCGGTGCACCGTGAGCAATCTGCTGAAACAGCAGGCCTGACCAGGATCGATCATATCGCACAAACCATGGATTACGGAGAGCTGCTGACATGGCTGCTCTTTTATACGTCCATCTTTGAGACCCACAAGACACCCATGGTCGATGTGCCGGACCCATCGGGCCTCGTTCGCAGCCAGGCAATCGAGAACTCCGACGGTTCACTTCGAATCACCCTCAACGGTGCCGAGAACAGGCGCACGCTTGCCGGCCACTTCATTGCCGAGACCTTCGGTTCCGCGGTTCAGCACGTGGCATTTGCTACTGACGATATCTTTGCAACCGCGGCCGAACTGAAGAAGCGCGGCTTCGCGCCGCTTGAAATCTCGACCAACTACTACGACGACCTGGAAGCCCGCTGGGGGCTTGGCACGGAGTTCTTGGATCGCCTGCGTGAGGAAAGCATCCTGTATGACCGCCAGGACAACGGCGAGTTTTTCCAGCTCTACAGCCGCACATATGGCGAAGGATTCTTCTTCGAAATCGTCGAACGGCGAAACGGCTATGATGGATATGGCGCCGCCAATGCCCAATTCAGGATCGCAGCGCAAAAGCGCGCTTTGCGTCCGGCCGGAATGCCGAAGATCGCTTCAGCCGGATTTTCAGGTTAGTTGACGAGCGGCAGAGGCGGGCGTTCTGGCGACGGGCGCGCTAATTGCCAACTCTTTCTCTCGAGGCTCAGCATATGACCCAGTTGCAGATCGCCGTCGTCGGCGCCGGCCTGATCGGGCGCCGTCATGTGGAAGTGCTCCGCCAAAGCGCGCAGTGCACACTTTCCGCCATCGTCGATCCTTCGCAAGGCGCCGAAGCTTTCGCCGGCGAGATGGGTGTCGCCCACTACCTCTCGATGGAGGACCTGTTCGACAAACAAAAGCCTGACGGCGTCATCCTCGCTACGCCCAACCAGCTGCATGTCAGCCAGGCGCTCGAATGCATCAGCGCCGGTGTGCCGGCGCTCATCGAAAAGCCCGTTGCCAACAGCTTGCAGGAAGGCATGGAGCTGCAGCATGCAGCCCAGCGGCAGAGCGCGAGGCTCCTGGTCGGACATCATCGTCCCTACAGCTCGCTCATGTCCCGGGCGGTCGAGGTTGTCGAAAGCGGCACCTTGGGTGACATTGTCGCCATCGTCGGCATGGCGCCTTTCTACAAGGCTGAAACCGAAGGTTACTTCGATGGTCCATCTGAATGGCGACGTCAGCCCGGCGGCGGCCGCCCGCACCGGCGAAATCATCCGGCTCTGAACCCGTGCTGGACGCACCGAACATGCGGACATCGGCGACCTTTAGCTAAACGGCCGTGTATCCACCATCGACAAGCAGGTCGGATCCCGTCATGAAACTGGACGCGTCGCTCGCGAGAAAAATGGCTGCTGCGGCAACCTCACTCGGCAGCCCGAGTCTCCTCATGAGATGAAGCGGCCCCGAAACACGGCGCGCCTCCTCCATGCTGCCAAAGCGAAACGTCATTCGCTCCGTCTCGATGGCGCCCGGTGACAACGTATTCACTCGCACATTCTCAGCTGCATGATCGGCGGCCATCACCTTGGCAAGTTGGATCAGCGCTCCTTTGGTTGCACAGTAGGCCGACCGCTGCGCGGCACCGACCCGGCCCATCTGGGACGCAATGTGAATGATGCTTCCGCCGCCGCCGGCGATCATGTGCGGCAGAACTGCTCGGCTCATGAGATAGGCGCCGGTCAAATTGACGTCGAGAACGGTACGCCACTCGGCCGGCGGCACATCGAGGATCGTGCCCGACTTGTCGCGAACCGCCGCACCGTTGACCAGGACCCGCGGCGCCCCCAGCGCATTCCTGAACGCGTCGACAGCCGCGTTCACGGATGCCTCCTGCGAAACGTCGCATTGCAGGCCTATTGCACGGCCGCCATTGGAATTCACTTCGTCCGCGGTCTTGCGCGCGGCTTCCTCCGCGATGTCGACGCAGCCGACGAGAGCGCCAACAGAGCCAAATGACATCGCGATCGCTCTGCCGATACCGGATCCCGCACCAACAACCAGTGCAGGCCGATCGTCCAAGCGAAATGTATTCTCATCGATCATCAATCACCTCGTTTCGCTCACTACCCTCGATTACCGAGAACGATGCCATCAACGTCGCCCCTGCAAGGCCATTTGAACACACGTCGGAACGAATGCGCCAGATTTCATTGGCCTAACATGTGCCAATCAAGTTCGAACTTGGCCAGGTATTTCCTGAGACGGTCACTGTCGTTGGATGACTTGCGGCGCTCTCGTGACGCGGCGAACAGGATCCGGCCTGCCTCACTCAGGCTGCGTGAACGTCTGCAGGTCTCGATCACATAGGCAAGCTGCGGCCGGTCGAAAGGATCGATGGCATCAACCTGCGCCGCGCTCAAAACCTCGGCGAGAAGCTCATCACCGCGGCTCTCCTGGTCATCACGGCGCCAGCGCGCCTTGAGCCGCGCAATCTCATCGTCGACCATCGGCAATGTTATGCGCCCCGTCGATGCGAGCGTTGCCATGCGTGTGACGGACGCGCCAAGATCGCGGAAGTTGCCGGTCCATTTTGCTTCCGACGACAGAGCGAACTTCAGGAACCGATCAGTGGCTTGCCTGTTGAAGGCGATGCGGTCGCCGGTGCGCTCGGCATAGCGGCGCAACTCGTAATCCAGATTGGGTTCGATGTCGTCGCGGCGCTCGGCGAGCCCCGGCAGGCGATAGGTCCACAGATCGAGACGCGCCAGCAGGTCTTCGCGGAATCGACCGGCGCCAACCTCGGTTTGCAGATCACGATTGGTGCCGGCGATCAGTACGAAATCGCTTGTCAATTCCTTGTCAGCGCCGACCGGCAGGAAGCGCTTCTCCTCGATCGCGCGCAGCAGCATGGCCTGTTCGTCCAAGCCGAGTTCACCGATTTCATCGAGGAACAGGAGGCCTTTGTCTGCCGACTTAAGCAGGCCCGCCCGATCCGCCGTCGCACCCGTGAAGGCGCCTTTGCGGTGTCCGAACAAAGCAGACATCGCCTGATCGCCGCGCAATGTGGCGCAGTTGACTTCAACAAGCTCGCCCTTGACCAGGTGGCGCGCCTTCTTGAGTTCGTAGATCCGCCGCGCCAGCTGCGTCTTGCCGGCGCCGGTCGGGCCCGTGAGCAGGATCGGAGCATCGGAGCGGACCGTGACCTGCTCGATCTGGTCGATCATCCGGTTGAAGGCAGCGTTGCGCGTTTCGATGCCGTCTTTGAGAAAGGACGTTGCCTCGCTCGCGTCATTGCGGAAGCGGGCGGCGATCTGATCGTATTTCGAGAGATCGAGATCGATGATCGTATAGTCGCCGGGCCGACCCTCGACCCAGCGCTTCGGCGGCGAAACCTGCAGCAACCGGCCCGGCATATGGCGCGCTTCGGTGAGCAGGAAGAGGCAGATCTGGGCAACGTGAGTGCCGGTCGTGATCTGAACCAGATAGTCTTCGTTGTCCGGGTCGAAGGGATAGGCTGTGGCAAAGTCGAAGAGTGCTGCGTAAACCTCCCCGAAGTCCCACGGATTTTGGACCTTCAGATCGTGCGGGCACACTTCGGTCTCGGGTGAGGCCTTACCGATATCGGCGGCAATTGTACCGGCAAGCCGGCCGTGGGCCGGATCACGCAGCAGTTCGTAGCGATCAACAATCAGATCGGCCTGCTGGCAGACTGAGACCGTCGGTCGCCAACGGTTCCAACGCTCCGCACCCCGCCCCCGATCGAGGGTGGTTCCAAGCAGGCCTATGACGACGGTCTTGCGCACAATGTAGCAATATTTTTATCTATATTACGATATGAAAATATATCTTTTTGGCAAGTTGACGTCGAGCGTTTTTTCTTATGAGTTCGATGAATTCAAAAAATATTACGCAATTACAGATAGTTACAAGTTAAACGCTCACCTCGATCGAGTTTGGCACGCCTCTTGAGATAGGTATGCCATCGCCGCCCGCACAATCCGGTGCGGGCGGATGCGAAGATGGAGATACCAATGGCGAACAAGGCACTTTTCGGAACAGCTCGCGGCGTCAAGCGCGCCGATACGTGGAACCAGGCCGGCGGCCGGGCTTACCAGCTGGCCGACCGCGCCGCGCTCGCCCAGCTTGCCATGACCGGGACACTGGCCAACGCCTTCTACATGGATGCGGATGCCCAGCTCGCCGAACTGCTCGAGGCGGCCCGCAAGGTCGAGCCCGACTTCCTGGCCAAGGCTGCGATTTATGCCCGCCGCAACGGTCATATGAAGGACACACCGACAGTGTTGCTCGCGGTGCTTGCCTCAATCTCGCCGGAACACCTGGCACAGGCTTTTCCGCGCGTGATCGATAACGGCCGCATGCTGCGCACGTTCGTGCAGGTCATGCGTTCAGGTGCCACTGGCCGGCGTTCGCTCGGCACGCGTCCGAAGAAGCTGATCCAGGCGTGGCTGAACGAGGCCTCGGATGAGGCACTTCTGAGGGCCTCGGTCGGGCAGTCGCCATCGCTGGCGGACGTCATCAAGATGGTTCACCCGAAGCCGGCATCGCAAGCGCGCGAAGCGTTCTATGCCTGGCTGATCGGGCGCCCGGCGGATGTCGGACGCCTGCCGCGCCAGGTGCAGGAATACCTCGCGTTCCAGGCAACGGTCGGCGGTGCGCCGGTACCGGATGTGCCGTTCCAGATGCTCACGAACCTGCCGCTCAACCAGCGTCAGTGGACACGCATCGCGGAGCGGGCCGGCTGGCAGATGCTGCGCATGAACCTCAACACGTTCCTGCGTCACGGTGTGTTCGATCGCCCATCCATGCGCCGGGCCGTCGCAGCGCGGCTCGCGGACCGCAAGGCCATCGCCAAGGCACGGGTGTTTCCGTACCAGCTGATGGCGGCATGGATGCACATCGACGACAAGATGCCATCCGAGATCCGGGATGCGCTCGCGGCTGCGATGGAAATCGCGGTTGAGAACGTGCCGGAACTGGCAGGCCGGATCGTGGTCGCGCCGGACGTGTCAGGCTCGATGACATCGCCGGTCACGGGGCATCGCAAGGGTGCCACGACGACCATGCGCTATGTCGACGTTGCAGGGCTCGTGGCCTCGGCCATCCTGCGCCGCAATCCGGCGGCTCGCGTCATGCCCTTCGACACGAAGGTCTACGACGTGGACATTGATGCCCGTACGCCGGTCGTCGAAAACGCCAAGCAGCTTGCCTCGTACTGGGGCGGCGGCACGGCCTGCTCGGCACCGCTTGTCAAGCTCAACGCGGAAAAGGCGCGTGTCGACATGGTCATCCTGGTGTCGGACAACCAGTCCTGGGTCGACGGTTCGTATTCGAACGGCGGCACGACCGTGATGAAGGAGTGGACGAAGCTGAAGCGTCGCAACCAGAACGCCAAGCTCGTCTGCCTGGATATCGCACCTTATGCCAACACGCCGGCACACGATCGCCCGGACGTGCTGAACATCGGCGGCTTCTCGGACGTCACGTTCGATCTGATCGCAACGTTCGCCCGCGACAAGCTTGGTCCGGACTACTGGGCCGGTGAAATCGCCAAGGTGCGATTGTAGAAGACGTAACCCTGGCGCCGGTCATCCATCCGACGCCAGGGCAAGATGAGAAATCAAACTACGCATCGAAACAAGGAGAACTGGCCACGACGAATGCCGATGGAACTACATGCCTTGAAAGCACCAGGTCGCGGGTTCGAATCCCGCCCGGTCCACCATATTCTGTCTCACGGCGCGCAGCGCCTCCGACGGGGCGGCGCTAAGCGCCGGGTCGCATTGCTCCCGGACAGGCTCTGTCTCACGGCGCGCAGCGCCTCCGACGGGGCGGCGCTAAGCGCCGGGTCGCATTGCTCCCGGACAGGCTCTGTCTCACGGCGCGCAGCGCCTCCGACGGGGCGGCGCTAAGCGCCGGGTCGCATTGCTCCCGGACAGGCTCTGTCTCACGGCGCGCAGCGCCTCCGACGGGGCGGCGCTAAGCGCCGGGTCGCGTTGCTCCCGAACGGGACGGTGCATTCCGTCCGGGACAGCCGTACTTATGGGCCGGTAGCTCAGTGGTAGAGCGGGAAACGTTTCATCAAACCCTTGTCGTCGTGGCTAATTCGGTTCGCTTAATGAATGACACGAAACTTGCCCGGGGGAATGCCGGCGGGACTACATGGCTCTCAACCACAGAATGTCTCGTCAAATCCTTGTCCTCCGGGCTCGGCGGTAAAGGCACCAGAAAGGAAGCTCACGGCGAATGCCGGTGGAACTACATTAACCCCAGGGTAGCAGGTTCGAGTCCTGCCCGGAGCTGTTCGCACCAGCGCCGGTAGCTCAGCTGGATCAGAGCATGGGTGCAACGTTTCACCAAAACCTCGTCGCCGTGCCAGTTGGCAAATTCGAAAGGAATGGAAAGCAAAACAAGTCGCGGCGAATGCCGATGGAACTACATCGATTCAGATCGCCAGGTCGCGGGTTCGAACCCCGCCCGGTCCACCATATTCTGTCTCACGGCGCGCAGCGCCTCCGACGGGGCGGCGCAACGCGCCGGGTCGCGTTGCTCCCGGACAGGCTCTGTCTCACGGCGCGCAACACCTCCGACGGGGCGGCGCTAAGCGCCGGGTCGCGTTGCTCCCGAACAGGGTGAGGCAACCCCTTATGGGCCGGTAGCTCAGTGGTAGAGCGGGAAACGTTTCATCACCCCCTTGTCGCCGCGGCTTGTTTTTCCATAAGAAATGTGATGATCAAACTAGATGGATCAGAGGGCGAAGGCGGCGGCCAGATCCTGCGCTCGGCACTGACTTTGTCGGTGCTGACCGGCCAGCCGTTCGAGATCAGGAACATCCGTGCAGGTCGCGCCAAGCCGGGCCTCCTGCGCCAGCACCTGACCGCCCTGCGCGCGGCTGCCGCGATTTGCGGCGGCAAGTACTCCGACGGCGCGAGCGTTGGTGCACGGGAATTGCTGTTCTGGCCGGGCGACATTCGCTCAGGCAATTACGAGTTCGCGGTCGGCACCGCCGGCAGTGCGATGCTCGTCCTGCAGACCGTGCTGTTGCCATTGCTGCAGGCCGACGAACCCTCCCGAGTCATCGTCAGCGGCGGCACGCACAATCCTGCAGCCCCACCCTTCGAGTTCGTCGAAGCCTGCTATCTGCCGCTGCTCGCGCGGATGGGTGCCGAGATTGATCTGAACTTGCTGAGCTTCGGGTTCATGCCGGCCGGTGGCGGCCGCGTCATGGCGGTCGTTAATCAGTCGGATGGCTTGCAGCCGATCGAACTCCTTGATCGTGGCGAACGCCGCAGCGTTTTCGCGCAGGCGCACTTCGCCAACCTGCACTTCGATATCGCCGAACGCGAATTGCGGCGGGTCGGTGAGAGGCTTTCGCTACCCGAAGTTGATCTCAAGGTCCGCCAAGTGAAATCGATCGGGCCCGGCAACATGGTCTCGGTTCGTGCCGAGTTCGAACATGTCACGGAAATGATTTCCGCATTCGGCCGCCGCGGCACACCGGCAGAACAAGTCGCCGACGAAGTGGCTGACGAGGCCGGCGCGTTTCTCGGCTCCGAAGTCGCCGTTGGTCATCATCTCGCCGATCAGCTCCTGCTGCCCTTGGCAATAGCGGGCGGCGGTTCCTTCACGACCAGCGCGCCGACACCGCACACGATCACGAATGCCCGGGTAATCGAAAAATTCATCGATGTCCGTGTAGATTTCGAACCTCTTAACGAGACGGGCGACGTCAAAATTGGCATTCGCCGAAAATGATCCAGGAGCGCATTGCGATGCGTCATCTCATTCTCATGCGCGGTGCCCCCGGTGCCGGCAAGTCGACATTCATCGAGCGCCAGGGCCTCAAGCCGTACGCGATTTCACCGGACGAGTTTCGCCTGCGCCTGGGTGGCGTGGTCATGACGCCGGAGGGTAATTGGGCGCTCAGCCACGCGCATGAAAAGCGCGTCTGGCAGGAGATCGACGATGTCCTGGAGTTCAAGATGAGTCAGGGCCAGTTGGTCGTGTTCGATGCCACGCATCAGCGCACGCGCGAGTTTACCCTGCCCCTCAAGATGGCCGACCGCCACCGTTATCAGGTGCATTGCGTCGACTTCTCGGACGTGCCCATGGCGCTCGCGCATGAGCGCAACCGGCAGCGCAGCGGTGCCAAGATCGTGCCGGACCATGTCATCGAGACGGCTTACGAGCGGTTCCGCAATCATCCCGTGCCGCCGGAGATCAATCGCATTGCCTCGGCCGCATTAGAGGACAAATCACTCCTCGACCTGATCGAACCTGAGATGCGCGATCTGTCGTCTTATGCGCAGGTTATGCACATCGGCGATCTGCAGGGCTGCTTCGCCCCACTGCAGGAGTTGCTTGCCGACGGTTTTCGTAACGATACCTATTACATCTTCATCGGCGATCTGCTCGACCGTGGAATTCAGAACGGCGAAGTCATCCGTTTTGCCGTCGACGAGATCCTGCCGCGCAACAACACAGCGCTGATCTGGGGCAACCACGAGTACCACATCCATCGCTTCGCCAAGGCGATGGAGCCGGTCAGCCGCGAGTTCCGCTTCAACACGCTACCGCAGATCGAGGCCGCACGCTTTACGCGCAAGGAAGCCAACGCGCTGCTTGCCAAGGCCGAAGACGCCTTCACTTACCGCTTTCACGATCGCAAGGTGCTCGTCACACATGCCGGCCTTTCCCGCGTGCCGGACCGGCTGGTGACCATGGCCTCGCAGCAGTTCTGGAAAGGCACCGGCACCTACGATGATCCGGTCGATGCGACGTTTGCCGAGTTGATGGCAGGCACCGGCTGGTGGCAGGTGCACGGACATCGCAACGCCCACGAGCTTGGCGTCGAAGCGGCGCCAGGCAGCTTCAACCTCGAAGCACAGATCGAGTTTGGCGGCCACCTGCGCGTCATGACGCTGGTTGCCGATAGCGACGGGCAGACGCATGTCGAAACCCGCAAGATCAAGAACGAGGTCTATCGCAAGGCCAGCCAGCCATCTCCGGATCAGATCAAACCCGAGGACCAGGGCGAACGCGGCCGCATCTCCGAAGCGCTATTGGCACGGCTCGACGAGCACCCGCTCGTCAGCTCCAAGCAGTTCATCACGCATCCTCATATTCGATCGCTGAACTTCACCCGCGATGCCTTCTTCAAGGGCAGTTGGGACGAGGTTAACGTGATGGCGCGCGGCCTGTTCGTTGCCAATGATCGCCGGATCATTGCGCGCTCCTACCCCAAATTCTTCAATCTCGAAGAGCGCCCGGAAACCGAAATGCGCAACCTGCGCAACGCGCTGCAGTTCCCCTTGAAAATGTGGGTCAAGGAGAACGGCTACCTCGGCATCCTCGGCTGGGATCACCTTGGCGAAGATTTGTTCTTCGCTTCAAAGAGTACGCCGGAATCGGAGTATGCTGGCTGGTTCAAGGAGATCTTCGAGGCCGAGGCAGGCACGCGAGGGCTCGCCCGGGCACGTGACATCGTCAACAAGCGCAACTATTCGCTGGTCTTCGAGGTCAATGACCCCGTGCGCGATCCGCATATGATCGTTTATGACAAGGCCCATGTCGTCCTGCTGGATGCCATTGCCCGGACGGAAGCCTTCGTTCGCGCGCCTTACGCGGAACTCGAGCAGATCGCTGCGATGCTCGGCGTTCGCGTCAAGCAGCCGGGGCCGACGCTACGGACATGGGCCGAATTCGAAGGCTGGCACAATGCCGTGCAGCGCGAGGGGCGCTACTATCAGTGGCGCGGCGAGCACATCGAGGGCTTCGTTGCCGAAGACCTGGCCGGCTTCCAGTTCAAGATCAAGCTCGACTACTACAGCTTCTGGAAATGGATGCGCTCTCACCGCGATCGCATCCGCCGATCGCGCGAAAAGGACAAGCCGCTGCCAGCAGCACCGGATGACCCGGAAGCGATCCGCTTCCACGAATGGCTCATCGTGCAGCCCGACGAGGCGTTGTCGCGCGACATCATCCAGCTACGAGAGGCCTTTGTGGCGGACGCGCAGTGACGGATGGGTTAGCCTGATCTATTCACCATCACGCGGTCTCGTGAAGACCGCGTGATGGTGAATAGATCGGGCTAGGTCACAAACTCATAAATCTTGCACCATTGGTGCGGGCACTGGAACTATGCGACCTCATGCGCTTCATTCACAGGTACAGGGTCAATTTCGGCTACCATGCCGGCGCGCGACCGATACATTTCCCAGACTGTGACTTGAACGAATGCCTGGTGGTACCGGGCTCGCCGTTTCGGGAACGGCCGGTGGAACAGCAAAGGACCGGAGATTGATTGGCATGTTTACAGCGCGCATGGATGATTTCCGCAAGCGACTGGCAGAAGCCAACTACGATGTTGCGCTGATCACGGACGATGACTGCGTCTACTATCTCACCGGCTACTATGACTACCTGCACATGGAGTTCGGCCGGCCGACCATACTGGTCGTACCCAAGGATGGCGGGAGCCTCCTGATCACTCCGACTATCGATGTGGTGATGGCCGAATCTGCGGCCAGGGTCGACCGCATCGCGGCTTGGAACGATGGCGCCGGCCGCGAGTGGCGTGAGGAACTGCCGGCAGCCGTGAAGGGTGCCCGGAAGGTCGCGATCGAGCCCGACCATATGCCGCCGATTGTGCGCAACTATATTGATACGCTCATCGATGCGGGCAGACTCCACAATGTCACGCCGATCCTGGCCGAGATGCGCATGATCAAGTCGGCGGAAGAACTACAACTTGCCCGTCATGCCGGACAGGTCGCCAATGCGATGATGGCGGCTGGCCGAGCGGCCATCGCCGATGGTATTCCCGAGTACGAAGTCGCCTTGGCAATATCCGGGGCAGGCACGCGCAAGGCGGCCGAGTTGCTAAGCGTGCACTACGACGACAAGTCGATGTCTCCCAACACGCACTTCCTGCAAATCATGGCTTCAGGCGATGAGGTCACAAAAACCCACCACCGCGCGACGACACGCGTGATGAAGCGCGGCGAGCCGGTCTTCCTGTGCTTTTGTGGAATGACCAACTTCCATCGCTTCAACCTCGGCTTCGACCGGACATTCTGGATCGGCGAGATCGAGGATGAAACCCAGGCTGCGGTCTACGAGGTGGCGGTCGCCAGCCAGCAGGCGGCACTCGATGTACTGCGCCCGGGCGTTACGGCGGAAAGTGTACATGCCGCTTATGCGGACGTGATCCAGGGCGCCGGCTACGATTATCCGTTCCGCTGTGGGCGGGCGACCGGTTTCAGTTTTCTCGAAACGCCGCAACTCGTCAGTGGCGATAAGACGGTCCTGCAGCCCGGAATGGTACTGGCTGTAGATGGGTCTGTGGCAGTCGATACGTTTCGTGCGCAGGTCGGCGACAGTTTCATTATCACCGACGACGGTTACGAGCAGATCACCGAACATGCCAAGGATCTGGCCGACGTGATCCTTTGAGGGGCTTCGAAGCGGCGATACCGTTTTAGTTTTCTGGACTATCTTGCCCCGCAATTTCGCGAGGAAGACATCATCGACCGTAATCAGGATTGAACAGCCGGTTCATTACGGCCATTGTCGGCACGATCGCAATTCATCGGACACCTTGGCGCATGACCAGATTCTCGGCCTGGAACGTTTTCTGGAATGGATTGACCGGCCAGAAGGGCTGGTCACGCCAATGGCGCGATCCTGAACCCAAGGCAGAGTACGACATCGTGATCGTCGGCGGTGGTCTGCACGGCCTCGCGACGGCCTATTATCTGGCCAAAAACCATGGCGCGAGAAACGTCGCCGTGGTCGAGAAGGGCTGGCTCGGCAGTGGCAACGCCGGCCGCAACACGACGATCGTGCGTTCGAACTACGCCCGGCCCGGCAACCGGGAGTTCTACGAGCACTCGCTCAGGCTTTGGGAAAACCTCAGTCATGACCTGAACTACAACGTGATGTTCAGCCAGCGCTCGCACATCGCCTTGCTACACAGCCCCGGCGCCATCGATGCCGCGGCCCGCAATTACAACATCATGCGCCGGACCGGCACGCCGGATGCGGAGATCTGGGGTCTGGATCAGCTCAAGCGCACGATCCCGCATTTGAACTATGCCGCCGATGCGCGCTTCCCGATCATGGGCGCGGCCGTGCAGAAGCGGGCCGGCACGGCGCGCCACGATGCCGTTGCCTGGGGCTATGCGCGCGGTGCCGATCAGCGCGGCGTCGACATCCTCCAGAACTGTGAGGTAACCGGCATCACGCGGACGGCCGATCAGGTGACGTCACTCGAGACCACGAAAGGCCGCATTAGAGCGAAGAAATTCGGCCTTGCCGTCGCCGGCAACACCTCGCGGCTTTGGACGATGGCCGGATTGGGCCGATTGCCGATCGAGTCGCACAAGCTGCAGGCGTTCGTCTCCGAGCCGCTGAAACCGCTGCTCGATCAGGTCGTCGTGTTCGGAATGGGTGGCGCGCATTTCTACATCTCGCAGTCCGACAAGGGCGGCATGGTCTTCGGCGGCGACATCGATTGGTACAAGTCCTATGCGCAACGGGGCAATCTGGCGATCGTGCAGGACGTGGCCGAAGCCGCCATGTCGATCCTGCCTTGCCTCGGGCGCGTGCGCCTGCTGCGTCACTGGTCGGGCATCATGGATATGTCCATGGACGGCTCGCCTTTCATCTGCAAAACACCGCTCGACAACCTCTATCTGAACGCCGGCTGGAACTACGGTGGCTTCAAGGCGAGCCCTGCATCCGGCTGGTTTTTCGCCGACCTGATCGCCAATGACCGGCCTGACCCCATCGTCGAGAACCACGACCTCAAGCGCTTCGAGCGCGGGGTCAATCTAGACGAACGCGGCGCCGGGCCCGACGCCAAACTGCACGGATAGGAGACCTCCCATTGATCCGAATTCCCTGCCCGTTCTGCGGCGTGCGCGACCACAGCGAATTCAGCTACGGCGGTGACGGCGCGATCGTCTATCCGCCGCTCGATGCGTCGGCGGAAGACTGGCACGATGCCGTCTTCCTGCGTGAGAACATCCGCGGTGTTCAGACCGAGACCTGGCACCATGTCCATGGCTGCCGGATGTGGCTCAAGGTCGAGCGCGATACCATGACCCACGAGATCCACTCGGTCAGGCCCGCACATCCGGGACTGGCAAAGGCCCTGGAGGGCGGCGAATGAGCCCGCGGCGCCTGCAATCCGGCGGACGCATTGACCGCGATAACCGGCTCAGCTTCACCTGGGACGGCCGGCAGATGCAAGGGTTTGGCGGGGATACGCTTGCTTCCGCGCTTCTTGCCAGCGGCGAACGAATTCTCGGCCGTAGTTTCAAGTACCATAGGCCGCGGGGTATCACGTCGGCGGGTGTCGAGGAGTCGGGTGCAATCGTATCGGTCGGCTCAGGGGCGCGGCATGAACCGAATGTCCGGGCAACGACCCAGGAGCTCTACGATGGACTGGTCGCACATGGGCAGAATGCCTGGCCGAACGTGCGTAATGATTTCGGCGCGATCAACGACGTGTTCGGGAGGTTCCTGGCCGCCGGCTTCTATTACAAGACATTCATGGGCCTGCCGCCGTTCGAATGGGGACGCGGCACCTGGCTCTGGATGCAGTATGAAAGGCTGATCCGGAAGGCGGCGGGCATGGGTACGGCGTCGCGCGAGCCTGACCCCGACTGCTATGACCATGCGCACGCGTTCTGCGACGTTCTCGTGGTCGGCTCCGGACCTGCGGGTCTCAACGCGGCACTGGCGGCGGCCAAGGCCGGCCAGGACGTCATCCTTGTCGAGCAGGATTTCGAACTCGGTGGTGATTTTCTGAACCAGCCGACGGAAGCGGCTGAGGAACGGCGCGCTGCCTTGGTTTCATCCGTCCGTGCTGCAGGCGTTCGGATCATTATCCGCACGACCGCGTTCGGCCTCTATGACCATGGCACGGCAGGCTTGCTGGAGCGCCTGACAGACCATCTGCCTGCCAGCCCCTTCGCTTGTCCGCGACAGCGTTTCTGGACGGTTCGTTCCAATGCCACGATCCTTGCCACCGGAGCACTGGAACGCTCGATCGCGTTTGCCAACAACGACCGGCCCGGTGTCATGACGGTCGGTGCGGCGAGAACGTATCTCAACCGGTTCGGCATTCTGCCGGGAGAGCGCATTGTCGTTTCGAGCAATAACGACTCGACCTTCGTCACCGCAGCGGAGCTTGCCGCTGCCGGGGCGGAGGTCATTCATCTGGACGCACGGCGTGCGATTGCCGATGCCGACGAAGCCCGGCTCGCCGCTGCCGGAGTCGCGTTGCACAAGGGTTTCGCCCCGCTCGAAGCGTTCGGCACCGGTGGCATATTCGGCCTCAGGCTCGCGCAGGCGAAAGGCGCCAACTGGCAAGCCGCCTGGCAGGAGCCATGCGATCTGCTGCTCGTCTCCGGCGGCTGGTCGCCTGTGGTTCACCTGCTGTCACATCGCGGCATCAGGCCGGTCTGGAACGGCGAACTCGCTTGTTTCCTGCCCGGCGAGAGGAATGAGAACATTCACATCGCCGGTTCGGCGGCCGGTATCTGGGATCTCGCCGACTGCGAACAGTCGGGTAGCGCGGTTGCAGCACGTGCGATGGACGACAAAGCGGCTCCGCACCTGCCACGGCCGGGTGGCTGGCAGACACCGATCAGGCCGCTCTACGAAGTGCGCCTGCCTGATAGAAAGGCCAAGTGCTTCGTCGATCTCCAGCATGACGTCACGAGCGACGATGTACGTCTCGCACACCGTGAAGGCTTCGTTTCCGTCGAACATCTCAAACGCTACACCACGCTTGGCATGGCCACCGATCAGGGCAAGGTGGGCAATGTCATCGGCCTTGCCCTGATGGCCGAGGCATTGGGCAAGGATATTCCGGAGGTCGGCACAACGACGTTTCGGCCGCCCTATACGCCGGTCGCAATCGGGGCTCTGGCCGGGCGCTATGTCGGCGAGCATTTCCGGCCGCTGCGCCGCACACCGATGCACGCCTGGAACCTCGCACACAGCGCGACCATGACCGAGGCCGGGCCCTGGCATCGCCCCTGGTACTATGCCGCCGCCGGCGAGACGATCGCCGAGGCCTACGTGCGCGAGGCGGCAACCGTGCGCAACAGCATCGGCATTTGCGACGTCAGCTCGTTGGGCAAGATCGCCGTCCAGGGACCGGACGCATCGGACTTCCTCAACCGCGTATACACGAACGCATTCGCCAAATTGCCGGTCGGCAAGGCGCGCTACGGCATCATGCTGCGCGATGATGGTATCGTGATGGATGACGGTACGACGTGGCGCCTCAGCGAAAACGACTTCCTGATGACCACGACGACGACCCATGCCGGAAAAGTGATGGTCTGGCTCGAGGAGCTTCTCCAGGTTCGCTGGCCAGATCTCAAGGTCCATGTCACCTCGGTTTCCGACGAATGGGCCGCAGTCTCGATTGCCGGCCCCAGATCACGCGAAGGGATTGCGGCCTGCCTCGAAGATGGCTCTTCCGTATCGAACGAGAACCTGCCTTTCATGGGCGTTACCAAAACGAAGCTCAAAGGTGGTATCGATTGCCTGATTGCACGCATCAGTTTTTCGGGCGAACTTGCCTATGAAATCTATACAGGGGCCGGCTACGGCCCGGCGATGATGGATCTGCTTTGGCCGGCGGCAAAGGCGGTGGGCGGGTGTCTCTACGGCCTGGAAGCACTCGGCACGCTTCGGATCGAGAAGGGCCACGTCACGGGTGCCGAACTCGACGGTCGCGTCACGATCGACGATGCCGGGCTCGGCAAGATGGCATCGCCAAACAAGGCCTACATCGGCAGCGCCTTGCGGCAACGCCCGGAGCTGCTGCGAGAAGACCGTCCGCAATTGGTCGGAATCTTCCCGAAGGACCGCTCGCATACCTTCAAGAGCGGTGCGCTGTTGTGCGAACCGGACAAACTATCGGGCTACGGTGAGGGATGGATCACGGCTGTCACCCATTCGCCGGCGTTGGGCCACTGGATCGGCCTGGGCTTCATATCAGGCGGATATCAGCCGTGGCAGGGCAGGGCCCTCGTTGCCGCTGATCCGGTGCGCCAGGGCGAGGTTGCGGTCGAGGTCGTATCGCCGCACATGTACGACCCGAAGGGAGAGCGCATGCATGGTTGATCCGGTTTCTGCACTCCACGGCCACGACCAAGAATGGCTTGACGGCCGAGATGCGAAAGCTGCCGTCACGTTCAGGGAAGTCACCGATTTCCGTCTGCTCCAGCTGGCAGCATGGCCCGCAACTGTTTCGGACGTCGGCGCTGCCGGTGCTCTGGCGCTCGGGTTGCCCGAAGCGTCCGGTCCGGGCCGTGCAGTCATTTCCGATCAGGGCGCAATGCTGCGAACCGAACCCTTGAAGTGGTGGCTGATCAGCAAGGACAGTCGCGAGTTTTCCCAGGTCGACGTGCAGGCGGAACTCGGCTGCCTGCTGGACTTGTCGCATTCCAAGGCTTGGCTGCAGATTGGCGGCGAAAGGGCTGCTGAGTTGCTGAACCATTTCGTTGCGATCGATCTCAGAAGAGACCGGTTCGGGCCCGGCGCCGTCGCGGCGACCTCGTTCCACCATGTCGGCGTCACGCTCTGGCGCGAGGAGAACGCATTCAATCTCTTTCTGCCGCGCAGTTATGCCGTTTCGCTGTGGGAGCTGTTGCGCGACAGTGCCGTGCAATACAGCTCCGCAGGGTAGTTTTTTCACATTGACCAGCAAACTGACGGCAATCGAGCTGCCGCGCCACGTTACGGTCGGCGCATTGTCCTTGCCAATTGATTGCCCTGGCATTTCAACTTGGGGCACAATGGGCTCGTCGTGCTGCCGGAACCCGGCGTTCCGGTACGATGCGATCCTGCTTCGTTTCGTGAACCCCAGCGCATGACTGCCCAACCCGCACCTGCCGGCCTCGCCTCCATAACGGCCCGTCAATGGCTGATCCTCGTCATGGTTCAGCTGACCACGCTGCTGTTTGGCATGTCGGCGACGCTCGCCAACGTCGTGCTGCCGCAGATCAAGGGGGCGATGTCGGCGACCCAGGACCAGATCGCCTGGGTGGTGACGTTCAACATCGTTGCAACCGCAATCGCAACGCCGATGGTCGGCTGGCTGGCGGCGCGCTTCGGCTGGCGCAACCTGATGATCACGACGATGACCGGCTTCACCGTGTTCTCGTTGCTTTGCGGCCTGGCGCACGATCTCGAGTCGCTGGTGATCTACCGGGTCGGACAAGGGCTGTTCGGCGCCCCACTGATGCCGATGGGTCAGGGCATCCTGATCGCGACGTTCCCTCGGCCACTGCATGCGCTGGCGATGATGATGTGGGGCATGGGCGCCGTTTTCGGGCCGATCAGCGGACCGGTGCTCGGCTCGATCATCTCGGAAGCCTTCAACTGGCGCGGCGCCTTCCTGATGGTCGTGCCGCCCGGGATCATCGCAACGGTGCTCGTCTGGTTCGCGCTTGCTCCCTACACCGAAAAGCGTGAGGTCAAGTTCGACTGGATCGGCTTTGTGGGTCTTTCCGTTGCGATCGGCTGCGCGCAACTGATCATGGACCGCGGCCAGCGCCTCGACTGGTTCGAATCGACGGAGATCATCATCGAGGCGCTGGCCGGCGCGATCGGACTTTGGGTTTTCGTCGTCCACTGCCTGACCGCGCGCCAGCCCTTCCTCGACCCGCGCCTTCTCCTCGACCGCAATTTCACTGTCGGGCTGGTCCTCGTATTCGTCATGGGCATGCTCAACTACACGCCGATGGTGCTGTTCCCGGGCCTGCTGACCGACCTCAAGGGCTATCCCGAGAGCCTGATCGGCGCCCTGATCGCCGGCCGCGGCCTCGGCAACCTGCTGTCCTTCGCGATCGTCGTACAGGCAACGCGCTGGAACCCGCGCGCCGCCCTCGCCCTCGGCTTCACGCTTCAGGCGATATCGGGCTGGCTGATGGCCCAGCTCGACCTCAACATGTCGAACGGCGATGTGTTCTGGACCAACATGCTGCAGGGCTTCGGCTTCGGGCTCGCCTTCACGCCGATGTCGGTACTCGCCTTCGCGACCTTACCGACCGCGCGCGTTACCGAAGGCATGTCGCTCTTCCATCTCCTGCGCAACTTCGGCTCGAGCCTGTTCATCTCGGCATCCGTCGTGCTGCTGATCCGCTCGACGGCTGAAAACTACGCCAACATGACGGAGATGATCTCGCCCTATAACAAGGTGATCGGCCTGCCGGGCGTCACGGGCGAGTGGTCAACGAATTCGCTTGGCGGCCTGGTCGCCATCTCAGGCGAGATCCACCGCCAGGCGGCGATGATCGGTTACATCAACGCGTTCTACATGTTCGCCATGGCATCGGCGCTGGCAATACCACTCGCCTGGCTGATGCGGGATGTGAAGAATTAGGCTCGTTTTCGCTCACGGTGCTATTCCTCGCTCACGCTCAGGCACCTCCGCGGGCGCGCGCCTAAGGCGCAGGTCGCGTGCGCTCCCGGACACGGGCTTCGCTCACGGTGTTATTCCTCGCTGGCGCTCGGGAACCTCCGCGGTGCCGGTTCAAGCCGCCGCCCGCGCCCGATGGCGTGCCAGCGCTATCACGCCGATCAGCACGAAGCCCATCAGCGGCAGGGTTGCGAGGTTGACGAGATCCCAGCCGGCGCGGGCCTGCAGAACGCCCGAGAGACCGGCGGCAAGCGCGGTCGTCGCGTAGACCATGAAATCGTGGCTCGCCTGGACCTTGGCGCGCTCCGCCGGGCGGTAGGTCGTGGTCAGCAGGGTCGAGCCGCCGACATAGGTGAAATTCCAGCCGATGCCGACCAGCACGTTGGCAATAAAGAAGTTCATGAAATCGATGCCGGCCAGATTGACCGCGGCACAGCCCATCTCGATGATCGCACCGGCCGCGATGATGGTGAGTACCCCGAAACGGTTGATCAGATGACCGGTGAAGAACGAGGGCAGGAACATGCCGACGACATGGCCCTGGATAACAGTCGCGCTACTATTGAAATTAAAGCCGCAGGCCAGCATCGCAAGCGGCGTTGCCGACATCACCAGCGTCATCACGCCGTAACCGAACATTGATGAGCAGAGCGCCACGATGTAGGTCGGTTGGCGCATGATTTCGAGCATCGGCCGGCCGCCGGCTGCTTTTTCTTCCCGGGTCAGGCCTGGGATCCGGATGCCCTGGAGGACGATGATGGCGGCCAGCGCAAAGACCATGGTCATCACATAGACGCCGGCGAAGACCAGCGGATCGAGCCAGTGGACCGCCCATTTCGCCGTCTGCGGCCCGACGATGCCGGCAACCAGACCGCCGGCCATGACCAGCGCAATCGCCTTTGGACGGTAGGCCTCATCGGCGACATCGGCGGCAGCGAACCTGTAATACCAGGCGAAGGCGGAGGAAAAGCCCGTCAGCAGCGCGCCGAGGCAGAGCATCCAGAAGTCCGAGGCGTAAATGGCGTAGAGCGAGACGGCGCCTGAGGCCACGCCGATCAGCGCGCCGACCGTAAATCCTGCCCGCCGGCCAATGCGGGCCATCAGCAAGGAGGCCGGGATGGTCATCAGCATGATGCCGACGTGGTTGAGCACCAGCGGCAGCGTTGCGAGCGTCTTGTCGACGCCCAGGAGTGCGTGGCCGGCAAGCGGCGTGGTCGCGATCGCCATGGTCGTCACGCACATGAACAGCGCCTGGCAAATTGCGAGCAGCGTTACGTTGCGGCGCACGTCACCGGGCGTCACGGCAATGGCATCGTTGGTCGACATGGAAACTTTCTGAGTAGGATGGCGCTGCTGCCGGTATAAATCAGGTCAGGCGCCACCGGGCAATCATATCGCTGAATAGGCCGCGCGGCGTCTTGAGGCACCACCTGAAGCGCAGCAAGCAGGCAAGCGGCGCGCACCCAGCCCAGTGGTTGAGCCAGCTTAACCAATTTCCCGTTTTGCACCGATTTTTCCGACGGCTGGCAACTTTGGTGTGCCGAAAGCGGCTGCCGATTAACGCCGTGTTGATCTTTGTCCTGCAAGGTCTTGCCGAGATCGTGGAATCCGAATGTCGGATCGAAAGGACCTGTTAGAGCTATGAAACGTGCTCAGTTGATCGGACTTGGCGTTGCGGGCATCGCGGGCCTCGGCGCATTCATCGGGATGAAGAGCCTCGTCAGTCAGCCGCCGCCGACGATCGTGCAGAAGGAAACGGTCGATTCGACCGAGGTCCTGGTCGCACAGACGGAGATCACCCTCGGCTCGACCGCGACGGCGGCAAGCTTTCGCTGGCAGGAATGGCCGAAATCGGCCGTCAGCCCGGCATTCATCACAAGTTCGACGCGCCCGAACGCAATGCGCGAGCTGCGCGGCTCGATCGCCCGTTCGCCGATCATCGCCGGCGAACCGATCACCGAAACGAAGCTGATCTCAGCCGGCAAAGGCGGTGTTCTGGCGGCAATCCTGCCGGCCGGCATGCGTGCCATCTCGACCCGGATCACCGACCAGACGGCGGTGGGCAAAATGATCCTGCCCAACGACCACGTCGACGTCATCCTGACGCAGCGTAAACGCGGCAAGAACGGCGCCGAGCAGCACGTCTCCGACACGCTTTTCCGTAACATCCGGGTCCTGGCGATCGGTACCCAGCTCGACGTCAAGCAGGACCAAAAGAATGCCGACGGCAACGTCGCCACACTCGAATTGACCTCGAAGCAAGCCGAGATGCTCGCCCTTGCAAATGCGATGGGTGAAATTTCGCTCGCGCTGCGCAGCGTGGCCGACCTGCACGCCGATCGCAACGGCGATGAGATCGCCAAGAAGAAGCCGGAAGAGGCCAGTTCGATCAGCGTCCTGCGTTACGGCGTCAAGGGTCGTGCCTACGGCGTTAACTAAGCGTCCACCAAGTCAGCGTAGGCTGACCCCGGAAGCTGAAGTTCCTTCGTTTTGTTTGCGTGTTTGTGTGCGTCTGAGTTCGAGTCCCCCACTTCTTCGGTAGCTCGTCAAAAGGCTGACAACCATGCGGATTAAAACTAAGAAGGCGTTTAGCGCCGTGCTGGCCGCGGCGGCCGCATTTGCAACTGTTTCGGCCCTGCCAGTCGGCGTGGAAGATGCCAGTGCCGGCGACAGATCAGCCGGTTACAACGGCGCACCCGTCGCCCAGTCGTCGCATCGCTCAATCATATCAATCCGCGATTCGCGCCAGCTGCCGATGACGAAAGGCGTCACTGTCGGCCTCAACAAGTCACTGTTCATCGAACTGCCGAGGGAGTTGCGCGATGTCATCGTGTCCGACCCAAGCGTGCTCGATGCCGTCGTGCAATCATCGAACCGAACCTACCTGATCGGCAAGAAGAAGGGCCAGGCGAACGCCTTCTTTTTCGATGTCAACGGCGAGCGCATCCTGACCCTCGAAGTGCAGGTCGAGCGCGATACGGCGCCGCTCGACGCGCTGTTTCACCGTCTGATGCCGGGCTCCAACATCAAGACCGAGGTCATCCAGGATACGCTGATCCTGACCGGCACGGTGCGCACACCGTCGGATTCCGCACGCGCCACCGAGATCGCGCAGCGCTTCGCCGTCACCAATGACATGAAGGCGAATACACGCGGCGACCTCAAGGTGATCAACATGATCTCCGTTGACGGTGAGGAGCAGGTGCAGTTGCGCGTGATGGTCGCCGAAGTCCAGCGCGCGGTGATGAAGCAGTTCGGCATCAATATCGGTGCGGCGATCAACACTGGCAATTTCTTCACAACCGTGCTGACCGAGAACGCACTGCCGATCACGGCTGCCGCCGGCCTGGGCACGCTGCCGATCCCCGGCGTCAATCCCGATCCAAATAGCGCTGCCAGCTATCTTGACGTTTACAACCAAGGCCCCACGGCCGGCACATTCGGCAACTCAGGCTTGACGGGCGGCTGGAGCAACGGCGGAAATGCGGTGGTCCATACCGTTCGCGCACTTGAGCGCAACGGACTGGCTCGCACCCTCGCAGAGCCCAACCTGACAGCCGTGTCGGGGGAAACGGCAAAGTTCCTGGCGGGCGGTGAGTACCCGATCCCTGTGGTCGACACCGAAGGCTCACTCGCGGTCCGCTTCAAGGAGTTTGGTATCGGTCTTGCCTTCACCCCGATCGTGATGTCGGAGGGCCGCATCAGCCTCAAAATCGAAACCGAAGTTTCCGAACTGTCGACGACCGGTGCGGTCTCGCTCTCGAGCATCTCGATCCCGGCACTCAAGAAGCGCCAGGCCAAATCGACGGTCGAACTGCCCTCCGGCGGCTCGATCGCCCTCGCCGGCCTGATCTCTTCGGACACCCGACAGAATATCGACGGTATGCCCGGCCTCAAGGACCTGCCCGTGCTCGGCACCCTGTTCCGCAGCCGCGACTTCATCAAGGAAGAAACCGAACTGGTCGTGATCGTCACGCCCTACCTGGTTCGCCCGATCGCCCGCAAGCACCTGTCACGCCCCAGTGACGGCCTGGCACCGGCAACCGACATGCGCGCCAACTTCCTTGGCCACCTCAACCGGATCTACGGCAAGGCAAACCTGATGCCGGCCGGCTCGACCAAAGACGACTTCGGCTTCATCGTCGAATAACGCACAGGCTGGAGAACCACGATGACACACTCAGTAACGCAACCGGCCGTGCCCTCGAAGGGCCTCACACAGGGCGCCTCGCGCCTGGCCCTGATCGCGATCGCCGCCCTCTCGGTTACCGCCTGCCGACCCAACGACGCCTTCGGCCCGGACAAACCGCAGGTCGCCGGCTGGTCGCTGATCGATCACGCCCAACGCCATCCGATTCTGGTCTCGCAGGAGCCTGTGACGATGTCGTTGCCAGTCAGAGCCGGCTCCTACGGCCTGACCAACAAGTCGCGGGCCCGCGTCGGCCGCTTTCTGCGCAAGTTCCAGGCAACCGACGTTGGAAACTCGCGCCTGGTGATCGCCGTGCCGAGCGGTGGTGCCAACGAGGTAGCCGCCATGCAGGTCGTCGCCGAAGTGCGCGAGATGATCTCGGAGGCCGGTTTCCCGGCAAGCTCGGTGCATGTCGATGCCTACAACGGCCGCGGTGGCGTCAAGCTCTCATACCTGCGCGTCGTTGCCAAGGGGCCCGAGTGTGGCTTGTGGCCGAGCAATCTCGCCAATGAAGTGGCCAACCTGCCCTACCCGAATTTCGGCTGCGCAACGCAGGCCAACTTTGCAGCCCAACTCGCCAATCCGGCCGATCTGCTCGGACCGCGCACCGAGACCGCGCGTGACGGTGCACGCCGCGATTACGTCTGGGGCAAATACACCAAGGGCGAGACGACCAGCGCTCAGAAGAGCGGCGACGAAAAGATCAACACACAGAAAAGCGAATAATTCAGGAGCCGGGAGATTGTATCATGCCTAGACGCAAGCCAACCGATGATGAACTCCTCGAGCAGGAATATGATGATGCCGGCTATGAGGACGACCAGTATGACGACGGCGAACACGAGGGCGGTGTCGCGCTCTACGACGACGGTCAGGACGACGACTATGATTTCGTAGAGACGGCGAGCAATGCCCGGCCCGTGCCGCGCATCTCGATCCAAAGCTTTTGCGAAACGCCGCAAACCGCCGAAGTCATCCAAGTCACGGCCGAGGACCGGCGGCTCGCCAAGGCGCATGTCAGTGTGCACATGGGCGGTGCACATGCAGCCGTTGCACACTACCAGGAGAGCCCGACACCGAACCTGATCATCATCGAATCCGCACTCGAGCGCGACGAGATGCTCTATGAGCTCGATCAGCTCGCCGAGTGCTGCGATGCCGGCACCAAGGTCGTGATCATCGGCCTGGTCAATGATGTGGTGCTCTACCGCGAACTGCTGCGCCGCGGTGTCAGCGAGTACATGGTCGCGCCGATTAGCCCGATCCATGTTCATGGAGGCCGATCTCCAATCTGTACAACGATCCGGATGCCGATCCGGTCGGCAACGTCATCGCTTTCATCGGTGCCAAGGGCGGCAACGGCTCGTCGACGATCTGCCACAACGTGGCCTGGACGATGTCAGAGGCGCTGCGGTCCGAACGTGGTGATCGCGGATCTCGACCTGGCGTTCGGCACAACCGGGCTCGACTTCAACCAGGATCCGGTGCAGGGCATCGCGGAAGCGCTGTCAATCGCCGGAGCGTCTCGACGATCAGCTGCTCGACCGCCTGCTGACCAAATGCACCGACAACCTGAGCATCTTCGCGGCTCCGGTCATCCTCGATCGCGACTACGACATCTCTGCCGGATGGTTGCGACATGGTCATCGACGTGGTGCGCCAGAACGTGCCCTACGTGGTCGTCGATTTGCCCAACAGCTGGTCGGCATGGTCGAAGCGGATCCTGACCCAGGCCGATGAAGTCGTGATCACGGCAGCACCCGATCTCGCCAACCTGCGCAATGCCAAGAACATTATCGACCTCCTGAAATCGGCGCGCAGCAACGACGGCCCCCCGCATCTGGTGATCAACATGGCCGGCATGCCGAAACGGCCCGAGATCGGCATCAAGGAGTTCTGCCAGAGCCTTGATCTGGACCCGACGGTGGTCATCGATTTCGACAGCGAAACCTTCGGTCAGGCCGCCAACAACGGTCAGATGATCGAGGAGTTGAGCAAGAAGGCGAAGGCTGTCGTCGCCTTCCACCAGTTGGCGGCAACGATCATGCACCGCAAGGACAGCCCGATGATATCGGCTGCCTCATCGTCATCCAAGTCCGGCCTCGGGCCGCTGCTCAAGAAGCTGAAACTCGGCAAATAGGGGGAATAGATGTTCGGCAGACGGACAGGCGAACAAGGCGCAGCGCCGCGCAAACCGGC
>CBDCZF010000006.1:0-42720 GCA_965224225.1 Hyphomicrobiaceae bacterium | reverse complement strand
AGCGAGTCTGAGGCGATGGTCGAGCGTGCGTGCGGCTCGTGGGGCCGTCTCGATATACTGGTTGCCAACGCCGGCATCGTCGACCGGGCGCCGTTTCTCGAAATGGATGACGATCTTTGGAACCGGGTGATCTCGACGAACCTTTACGGGACGTTTTGCGCAGGCCAGTATGCTGCACGCCAGATGGTGGCGCAGGGTGACGGCGGGGCGCATCGTCAACGTCGCCTCGAACTCCGGCATCTTCGGGGGGCGCGGGCGGGCTGCCTACGGGGCGAGCAAGGCCGGTCTTATCAATCTGACGCAGACGATGGCGATCGAGCTTGCCGAATACGGCATACTGGTCAATGCGGTCGCACCGGGAGCGACGCGGACGCGGGTGACGGGCGGCGAATTTCCGCCCGACACGGTAATGGCGCGGATGCCGCTCAGACGCTACGGCGAACCCAGTGAAATCGCAGCCGTCGCAGCGTTTCTGGCTTCGGACGAGTGTTCGTTTACGACCGGTCACGTCTATGCAGCCGACGGTGGGTTCACGGTTGCCGGCGTCATGGAAGGGTGAGTGACGGTAAGCGTTGTGAAGCAGTTCACTGCTGCGGTCCGCAAGGGCGCTTAACGAGTTGTTCAGGGCAGATCGCTATTAAGTTTTCGCTGGCCACAGCGGCGAACTTTTGCTATTTGCCTGCGTTCGTTGATGGCGACTGATCCGCGGTAGCTCAGCGGTAGAGCAACCGGCTGTTAACCGGTTGGTCGTAGGTTCGAATCCTACCCGCGGAGCCATCTACCAAATGTCCGAGAGCCGGAGACACCGGACGGGCACCCTTCTTGAAATTGCTGTTTTCCGGGGATCGCTTCGCGCGTAGTTCAGGATGGGACTGACCGACTGAATGTCGCCGGCCTATGGGCCCTGCTGCGTCGATGATCCAGGCATGGAGACCGCCTCGTTCTCGTGACGGCCACCATTGCGCAATTTCTTCAACTCGATGATACCGCGGTTGAGTTCGGCGCCGAGAATGATCACCACCGCGGTCAGCTGGAAGAAAATCAGCGCGATCATGAGTTGCGACAGGCCGGCATAGAAGCGCGAGTAATTCGAAAAACCAAGGTAGTAGGTATAGGCCGATGCGGCGGCGAGCCAGAGGATGATGGTGAGCACGACGCCGGGCCAGACTTGGCTGATGTTGCGGCGGCCGGCGGCCAGGAAGAGGTGTGCCGCAAAGAGCTGGCCGGCGATGATCACGGCGACCAGCACGTAGAGCAGGCCGGACTGTACCCAGTTCGAATTGAGGAAGCCGTCGAGCAGTTCGGAATTGAACTGGGCGGCAAGGGTTGGGGCGACGACCGTGGTCCAGGTCAGGACGAGCAGGACGATGGCGCTCACGAAGACATGAAACATCGAAAGCAGCAGGCAGACGATGTAGGGGCGCTTTTCGGTCACGCGATAGGCATAGTTGAGGGCGGTGCGCAGTGTCTCGACCGCGGATGTGGCGAAGAACAGGGTGATCGCGCCGCCAATGGTCATAAGGTCGATGCGGCTCTTGGTCATGATCTCTTCGATCTGCGGAGCAAGGCCTTCGGCAACGGAACGGGGCAGGATCTGGAAGAGGTGGTTGACGGTAACGTCGGCAAGTTCGCGGCCACCAAGGATACCGGCCAGTGCGCCAAGCAGAATGCAGAATGGGAATAGCGAGACGACGAACGAGAAGGCGACGGCGCCAGCCATCGAGAATTGGCTGTGTTCATAAAGACGGTAAATTGCCGTCAGCAGCGTCCATTTCTGTTGCATCGGGGCGAAATTCCTCTGACCGCGCCCGCTTTTGACCCTTGAGACCGGTGACCGGCAAGCCCGCCTGGGCTCCAAACGGTGTAAATCCGCCAGAATCTGGCCATCCTGCCTACTCTGCGCAACACCTTTGCCGGCTCGGTCCCACGGATATGGGCTATTCGAAGAAGTTGGCGACGGCAGGACCGGCAAGAGCTGGTCGAAAGTTTTGCCGGGCAAGCCAATCGCGGAAGCCTTGGGGCACGTTTTCGCTACGGCCCTTACGGCACATATTCTTCAATTGGAATGCGATGAATGGTTGCTGTAGTGTGGACAGTCATGATGGTGCCAAGGGACGGAATTGGATGAGGAAAATGTGCTCTTGCGACCTGGTCCATTGGCTGGGCAGGTTTCTGTTCGGGGTTGGCCTCGCATCGATGATGATCGCGACTGCCGCCGCGCAGGCGCCGGGGCAGCACGCTTCGGATACCGTCGTCGGCCGCTCGCTGGAAGCGCCGACCAACATACAGGATCCGGCGCGGAAATTCTGGTTGAGGGACAGCTGGTTCGAAGACGGCCAATTGCCTGTGCCGAACAACTATCCGGTGGTTTCGCGGCAGCTTGCCTATGCCAACCCCGAGGACGGCACCGAGATCCCGGCGATCCTCTATCGGCCGGACGGTGACGGCAAGTTCCCGGCCGTGCTCTTTCAACACGGCCGGCGCGGGCTCGACGAGCCGGTGCGCAAGCTGGCGCTGCGGCTGGCGGCGCGCGGCTTCATCGTGCTGGCGCCGGACGTCTATACCGCGCGCTTCATTGATCCGCGACCGATCGAGCACCTGGCCGAAACGGAGCAGGATGTCGATGCGGCCGTCGACGTTTTAATCGGCCTGGGCGATGTCTCGACGACTAAGATCTGCACCTACAGTCATACCCGCGGGGGCTATTACACGCTCAAGGTGGCGACGACCTTCGGGCGCCAGCACAAGCAGATCGCCTGTTATGTTTCGTCCTATCCGCATTGGCAGGACCCGAATGCCGGCGAGCCGATGCAGGTCTATCGTTATGCGAGCGAGGTCGATCAACTCTCCATTCCGACCCTGATTTTCATGGGGGAGTATGAGCAGTATCAGCGACGCCGGTCGATCGAAAGTGCCGTTCTGTCGATGAAGCGAGCGGGACGTGATGTGCGGCTGATTACTTATCCGGGGGTGGGGCGGGGTTTCGATTTCCGGCCGCAGCGCGTGCGCACGTTCGCCGACGATCTGGCGACCAAGGACTCGACCCAACGGATGGCCGAGTTTATCAGCCTGCACTTGCAGAAATGGCAAAAGTAGTGCGTCGATAAACAGCCGCCTCGTGGCGCCCAAGCTCAACGATAGTTAATGGTAAGGAGATCAGTCTCGTGGTTTGGAGAATCATCACCCTGCTGTTTGCGCTTTCATGCATCGGTGCGACGAATGCGGTCGCCAACGAGAACATCGCCGACAAGTATCCGGGCTCGATCCTCTACGACAAGCCACGCGAAGTGATACCCGGTGTCTGGTCTGCGATCGGTGCAACCGGGCCGCCGACTTATGAAAATGCCAGTCACAACAACAACCTGAGTTTCATCATCACCGGGGCGGGCGTCGTCGTGGTCAATGCCGGGGCTTGCTACAAGCTGGCGGAAGCCCTGCATGGGCATATCAGGGAAATAACCGATCAGCCGGTGAAATTCGTCATTCTCGAGAATGGTCAGGGCCATGCCATGCTCGGTTCGAATTACTGGAAGGAGCGCGGTGTTCCAATCATCGCGCATGCCGACACGGCCAAAGAGATCTCGGAACGCGGTCACGAAATCCTGGAGCGGATGCGCGGGCAGATCAAGGAGCAGGCAGACAAGACCAAGGTCGTTGCACCGGATATTACGTTTGAGCGGAGCCATGTCATCGAGTTCGGCGGCTGGCGCATCGAAGCGCTCAACCTCGGCCCGGCGCATAGCCCGGGCGACACTATGGTGTGGTTGCCGAAACAAAAGCTGGTCATCGCCGGCGATATGGCGTTTCACCAGCGTTTGCTGCCGATATTCGACGAAACCGACACCAAAGGCTGGATCGAGACATGGGACAAGTTCGAGGGGCTCGGCGCAACCGTTGTCATTCCGGGCCACGGCGATCCAACGGATTACGCGACAGTCCGGAAGTACACGCGCGACTACCTGGTCTACCTGCGAGCCAAGATCCGCAAACTCATTGATGCAGGCGGCACCTTGCAGGACTCGTATGACGTGGACCAGTCTCCCTACGCGAAGCTGCACACGTTCAAACAGCTGGCAAAGCGCAACGCCGGTAGAGTGTTCGTCGAGATGGAATTTGACTGAGGCCAACTCCACCAGATCGTGGATATCTGAACCAGTGCCGATGGTGCACCTCAATCAATGCATGGAACCTCGACCGTTGCTCACAGGGCGATGAGCCGCGACGGCTTTACACATTCTTAAAATTGAATTTTTATTGCAGTTGCTGTCATTTGGTAGCGATCGCGGGCAGGAGTTCCATGGGCGAAATGTCAATCACCACCGTGGCAGGCTTCGTCGGGCTTGGCATCGGGCTGTTGTTTGGTGCGCTGACGCATCGGACGAACTTTTGCACGTTGGGTGCTGTCGCCGATGTCGTATCATTCGGCGATTACGGTCGTGCGCGGTCCTGGCTTCTGGCAATCGCCGTCGCAGCGTTTGGCGCGCAGGTGCTGCAATACGCTGAACTAATCGACCTCAAGAATTCGATCTATCTCGGCAGCAGCCTGAACTGGCTCGGTGGTGTCATTGGCGGGTTGATGTTCGGCTTCGGCATGGCACTGGCCAGCGGCTGTCCTGCGCGGCAACTGGCACGGGTTGGTGGCGGCGATATCAAAGCGCTGATCGTGCTGATGGTCATCGGGCTGGTCGGGTACATGACATTGCGCGGCATTACCGGGCCGGTGCGGTTGGCGATCCAGGATGCAACAAGCGTCGACGTTACTGCGTATGGGTTCGCGGATCAGGGATTGCCGACCATGCTCGGTGCCATCTCAGGCATCGCCGCCCCGACGATTTCGATCGTAATTTCAGCCGTGTTCGGGCTTTTCGTGCTGTGGTTCTGCTTTAGCGACCGGGAATTTCGCGGTTCGTCAAACCAGGTCGCGGCGGGACTGGGCATCGGGGTAATGATCCCGCTTGCCTGGTGGGCAACAGGCGTGGGACTGGCGGATGATTTCGATCCCCAACCGCTCGAATCGCTGACCTTCGTGGCGCCGGTCGGGAACTCACTGCAATACCTGATGACCTATACCGGGACGACAATCAATTTCGGGATCGCGACGGTTGGCGGTGCCATGCTTGGCGCCTATCTGTCAGCAATCCTGTCGGGCCGGTTCGCGCTTTCAGTGTTTGCCAACAGAGCCGATACGATTCGACATCTGATCGGCGGGGCTCTGATGGGCTTCGGCGGCGTGACCGCACTCGGGTGCACCGTCGGGCAAGGTATTTCAGGGCTGTCGACGCTGTCGCTTGGTTCCATAATTGCGGTGATCGGGATTGTTGGCGGCGGCTACGTCGGCATGAAGTATCTCGAGCGCGCGCTCGATATCTGACCCAACCTTATCAAATCCGCTTCTTTGCTTGGTCGTGGACTCGATGGCGTTCGAGCGCGCGGGGTCTCTGCCCAAAGCTTGAGTGATGCCAGCCTGCAATGGCCGTGCAGAACTAGAAATTTGGTTTCAAATTCTTGAATGTGTTGTTACAACGGCTGTCAAGCCAAGGCTTGGCGTGAATTTTGATCGCGCGGGCGCGTGGCCGATTCAACCATCCAGGAGGGTTTCAACATGCAGTTGCTGGACACCAAGGGCATGAATTGCCCGTTGCCAATTCTCAAGGCCAAGAAGGCGCTCGATGCGATGTCGGCCGGAGACAAGCTCGAAATTCACGCGACCGATCCTGGTTCCGTCAAAGACTTCGAAGCGTTCTGCCGGAAGACGGGCCATGACCTGGTAGAGTCGAGCCAGGATGGTGAGGTCTACAAGTTCATCATCACTCACAGCGGCTGACGACGCAGCGACGTGTTTTCCTACCTTTCGCCAGCAGTGCAGGCAGCCCTGTGCTGCGATGCACATATATCGATGCTTGAATGTGTGGGGCTGGGATGTAAAACTCATGGCAAGCAAAGAAAGTATGGGGACGTCATGAAGGAGAAGATGCAATGAAATCTTATACCGAATTGCGAGTGGTCGATCGCCGCGACTTCCTGCTCGGTGCTTCAGCCACTGCGACAGTTATGGCATTGCTCGGTGCAGGAATCGGTACGGCAGAAGCCGCCGCCAAGACCTGGCAGGAGGCCGTCAAAGCTGCGATCGGCGATGCCAAGCCGGTCGAAGGCAAAGTCACGGTAACGCTGCCTGAAATCGCCGAGAACGGCAACACGGTGCCATTTTCGATCGAAGTCGAAAGCCCGATGTCGGATAGCGACTATGTCAAGTCGGTGCATGTGATCGCGACCGGCAATCCGCGTCCGGAAGTGGCCAGCTTCAACTTTACGCCCGCGAGCGGCAAGGCTGCCGTTTCAAGCCGGATGCGGCTTGGCAAGACGCAGGACGTTCTGGCCATTGCGACCATGAGCGACGGCAAAATCTACATGGCGAAGCGTAACGTCAAAGTGACCATCGGCGGCTGCGGCGGCTAATCCGGAGGAGACAAAAGATATGGCTAAACCTCGCGTGAAAGCACCAAAGACCGCCAAGGCCGGTCAGGTCGTGCAGATCAAGACACTCATTTCACACAAGATGGATACGGGGCTGCGCAAGGATAAGGCGGGCAACATCATCCCGCTCAATATCATCGAATCGTTCGTTGCCACGTTTGGCGGCAAGACCGTGTTCGAAGCCAAGCCGCATGGGGCGATCTCGGCCAATCCCTACATCGCCTTCTACATGAAGGTGCCGGCCAGCGGCGATCTTGTTATGACCTGGAAAGACACGTCGGGCAAAACTTGGACGGCGAAAAAAACAATCACGGTCAACTAAGAGAGCGAATCGGGCGGTTCAGCGAAAGCTGCGCCGCCCAGATTTCGCCGGACTTCTAGGGAGGAGGAAACATGACACGAATGAAGCGCGTTCTAGCGCTCGCATCGACATTTGCTCTCGTGACGGTAGCGGGGACATTGCCTGGTTTGTCGCAGGCCAAGAAGAAGAAGCTCAGCCGATGCAAGGATGGCGAGATTACAACCGTTGTGGAGTACAAGAAAACGGAAGGGAAGAACCTACCGTTTATGATCGAGGCATCACTTACCGGCAAGGCCGGTGATGCCAAGACCGGCCTTGGCTGGATGGCGCATCGGCGCCTCGGCAATTGCTTGGCCTGCCACCAAATAACGCCGGTCGAGAAGATGGCTGAAACGACGCCCCGCCTGAAAGTCGTGGCGCTCAACGGCAAGGCCGGCAACATGCCGCTTGGTGTGCATGGCAAGATCGGCCCGCCGCTCGACGGGGTTGCCTCGCGCTACACGGAAGGCGAGCTGCGCATGCTGGTCGTCGATCCGAAGACGGCGTTTCCGGATACGATCATGCCGGCGTTCCACAAGAACAAGGGCTTTACCCGGGTGTTTCCGGACTGCACGGACAAGACAATCTTGAGTGCCGAGCAGGTCGAAGACGTCGTTGCCTATCTGAAAACCCTGAAATAAGCGAGCAAGAGGAGAACGAACAATGCGCAAGCTAATCGTATTGGGTGTCGCCGGCTGCATCGCTTCAGGTGCTTTTGCCGGTATCGCTATGGCAGCCGACGGTGTGAGCCAGCCGATCAAACCGTCCGCCAAAGACCATCCGCTCGGCGAAATCTGGTCGGGCCGCAAGTGGGCGTCGTCTTCAACGCAGGCGATGCAGGAAGATGATTTTGCCAACCCGTCGGGCCCTTGGCTAGAAATCGGGGAGGGCAACTGGGACAAGGCCGAGGGCGATGCCGGCAAAGCCTGCGCCTCCTGCCACCAGGACGCCGCCTCGTCGATGAAAGGCGTAGCAACGCGCTATCCCGAAATCGACAAGAAGTCGAAAAAGTTGATCGCCCTGGAAGAGCGCATCAACAATTGCCGTGTCGAAAACATGAAAGCCAAGCCCTGGAAATGGGAAAGCAACCAGATGCTTGGCATGATGATCTTCGTCAAGTCGCATTCACGCGGCATGCCGATGAGCGTCAAAGTTGATGGCGACTACAAGAAGTACTTCGATAAGGGCAAGGAGTTCTATTACGCAACGGCGCGGCCAGCTCGATATGGCGTGCGCACACTGCCACGAAATGAACTTCGGCAATCAGATTCGTGCAGAGGTCCTGAGCCAGGGTCATTCCAACGGTTTCCCAACCTATCGCCTGAAGTGGCAAAAGCCGGGTTCACTGCATCGTCGCTTCAAGGGGTGCAACGAACAGGTTCGCGCCAAGGCGTTCAAGCGTGGCTCGCCAGAATACACGGCACTGGAACTGTACCTCGCTTGGCGTGGTCAGGGTCTGCCGGTTGAAACGCCAGCCGTCAGACGCTAGGCCGGCAAGCATAGAGACATCGCTCATCCAATAGAGAGCGCGGGCGGTGTCATCTAAGCAATCATGGCCAAATTGAACAGCCGCGCACGGTCCATTCAAAACTCGTTCGCGGCTGATTTTCTTTCGGCCAACTCATTCGGCTTGCGCGTTCGCACAGCAGACCGTCAGCAGCGAGCGCGGCATCTTCAAGCCAACTCGATTACAGAACCATAGGAGTCAGACAGCAGCATGTTTTCTCGGCGCGAATTTCTTACAGCTTTCCGCGGTCACAGCAGCGGCCATTACCGGCTTTTCAGGCAATCTGACGCGCGTGTTGCGGCACAGCAAAAGCTGAGCCCAGGACGACCTTGCTGAAGTTTGACTCGAAAGGCCAGATCACGCTGCTGCATTTGACCGATCATCCATGGACAGTTGACGCCCGACGTACTTTCCGTGCCGCCATCGGAAAATTTCGGTGTCGGTGCGTTCGAAGGGATCCCGCCACATCTGGTTGGCGAAGCACTTCTTGAAGCATTTCGGAATTCCGCAAAGGGCAGCGCCATCGCCTATGCCCACACCATGGTCGACTATGTCAACATGGCGCGAACCTACGGCCGGCTTGGCGGTCTAGACCGGATGGCGACAGCCGTTAAAGCCATCCGCGCGGAACGGGGCGAGGACAAGGTTCTGCTGCTCGACGGCGGCGATACCTGGCAGGGTTCCTACACGTCCTTGAAGAGCAATGCGCAGGATATGGCCGACTGCATGAAGCTTCTGAAGCCCGATGCGATGGTCGGCCATTGGGAGTTCACATTCGGCGAGGAGCGGCTGCTCGAGATCGTCGAGAACATGGGCTATCCGTTCCTTGCGAGCAATATTGTCGACAACGATTTTGAGGAGCCTGTGTTCGAGAGCACGGCGTTTTTCGAAAAGGGCGGCGTCAAGGTCGCCGTGATCGGCCAGGCGATGCCCTACACACCGATCGCCAATCCGCGTTGGATGTTCCCGAAGTGGTCGTTCGGCATTCGTCAGAAACAGCTGCAGAAAAACGTCGATGCGGCTCGCGAGGCGGGTGCCGAAGTGGTCGTGCTGCTTTCGCACAATGGTTTCGATGTCGATCAGAAACTGGCGACCGTGGTCAGCGGCATCGACGTGATCGTGACGGGCCATACGCACGACGCCGTGCCAAGGGCGATCGAGATCGGCAAGACGCTGGTTCTGGCGTCCGGATCGCACGGCAAATATCTCGGCCGGATCGATCTTGATGTGAAAGGTGGCAAGGTCGTCGGTTACAATTCGACGATGATCCCGCTGTTTGCCGATGTGATCGAGCCGGACAAGGAGATGGCAGCAAAGATCAAGGAAGTGCGCGCGCCCTACGAGGCGGAGTGCAACAGAGTGATCGGTCGGACCGAGGGACTGCTCTACCGCCGCGGCAACTTCAACGGCACGTGGGATGACCTGATCTGCAAGGCATTGATTGAAGAGCGAGACGCCGAAATCTCGCTGTCACCGGGCTTCCGCTGGGGCACGACGTTGCTGCCCGGGCAGGACATCACGATCGATGATCTCTATACGCAAACCTCGATGAGCTATCCCGCGGTCTATCGGCTCGAGTTCACGGGCAAGCAGCTCAAGGACATCCTCGAGGACGTTTGCGACAACCTGTTCAACAAGGACCCGTTCCTGCAGCAGGGTGGCGACATGGTTCGTGTCGGCGGCATGTCGTATACGTGCGCGCCCAAGCAAGACATCGGCGGGCGTATCTCCGACATGACCCTGATCAAGACCGGCAAGCCGATCGAGGCGGACAAGAAATACGTGGTTGCAGGCTGGGCGTCGGTGAACGAAGGGACCAAGGGGCCGGCAGTTTACGACCTGATGGAAAAATACATCACCGAGAAAAAGGTGATCGATCTGCCGCAGTCCGAAACCGTCAAAGTCGTCGGCATGTGAGCGGGGGCGGCACTCGCTCGGCGACGTGAAACGTCGCCGATGCTGGCTTTTGAGGCGAGACGCCTTCTTGCTGGAACCATCGGCGGGGTCCGCCGATGCTTGCTGAGGTGTTCAGGGGCCTCGAAATCAGTATTTCTGTTTCAATAGTCCGTGATAATTCGTAGGTTCGGCGGGGTGCCGTGATTTTGCCATCGGGACATTGAATATCCGGGCATGCTTTGTGCGGCAGCTTGCGTAAGCCGAGGGGACGAAGCAGAGCGTATGACATCCATCGCGATCATGAACGCCAAGGGGGGCGTCGGCAAATCGACGCTGACGATGGCGCTTGCAGAGACGCTCGCCGTCGACCACGGTAAATCATCACTGTTGATCGATGCCGACGGCCAGATGAGTCTGTCGCTGATGATGGCACCCGGCAAGGTCCTTTCGGAGCGCCGTGAAGCTAATCTGACGCTGGTCGGCTATTTTGCCCAGGTCGTGCTCGAGCACAAAGCCGTCGAGTGGCCGCAGTTCGTCTGCCGCGACGTTTCCGACGTCGATGATGTCGAAGGTGTGTTCCTGATCCCGGGTGACATGGATCTGCCGCTGCTCGAGCGCGAGATCGCGGCGGCCGGCCGGTTCGGCGCGCTGCGTGATGCGGCCCGCCACATCCTGCGCGAGGCGAACCGTTACGTCGACGTCGTGCTGGTCGACTGCGCGCCCGGCATCTCGGTTATGACCGAGACGTGGCTGCGGGAATGCGATCAGCATCTGGTTCCGGTCAAACCCGATTTCCTGGCGGTCAGCGGCCTCGAATACCTGCGCCGCTTCCGCTCGCGCAACCCGGAGATGGGGTTTGCCGAGCATCTCGGCATCGTCATCAACATGCAGGAACCACTTTCGGCCGAAGACAAGATTATGGCGGCCCATCTGCGTGAGGACGCCTCGCTCAAGTGTTTCGAGGCCGCCGTCCCGACCGCCAGCCACATTCAGAAGGCCGCTCTTTATTCGCGTGAGCCGCGCTCTTACGTCTCGAAATACGCCGGCGATGCCGGCCGGGCGATGCGGGCAATCACGCTGGAGCTGCTCGAGCGGGGCAGCGTCGCGGCGCCGGCTGCTGCGCAGTAGTTTTTTGCGCTCACGGTGCTGTTCCGGCCGCTTTGGCGACCGGGCACCTCCGCGGGGGCGGCCTTGCGGCCGGGTCGCGGTGCTCCCGGACATTGGTTTGCGCTCACGGCTATTCCTCCCTGTGGTCGGACCTCTTCGTGGGTGCGTGAATGCTCAAGTTGATTGATTTTGTGCGGCTGATGGATGCATTATTCGTCGGCGCGCAGGAATTTGATTTCGATGTCCGATTGGTCCCCAGAGCTGCTTTTGCGAGCCGGCCGGCAGGCCGAACAGAACGGTCAATACCAGGATGCGCTCAATGCCTATGCCTATCTCGTGCAACAGTATCCGAATTCGCCGGAGGCAGCCCTGGCCAGCGCGGCCATTCAGCGTCTGAAGGATCCGCCGGTTGAACAGATCGAGAGCCACGACCGGCCAAGTGACAACGATCATGATCAACACCCGATTGCCGTCACCCCGGCACTCAGGCCGGCGGCCGGTGACGGGCCGGCAGCAAAGGAGCAAACTTCTGGGCAAACGTCCGCGCCGGTCAATGTCCGCGGCGTTTCTCTGCATAGCGGCTACGAGGCGGCTAGCCGGGCGGTCGAGTCGGCCAAGGCTTGCGGCAGGATCCTGCGCATCGTCGGTATCGTCGTCTGCATCCTCGGCGTTTTGGTCGCCTTGCAGGGTGATTTCTCATACATTCTGGCGGGTGCAGCGCTTGCCGGTGGCGGGCTTTATCTGTTCTCAACCGGTTCGAACATGATCGTCAGCGCCGAACTGATCAAGGCCAACATCGATACCGCCGACTATGCCCGCCAATCGCTGCTGCTCAACATCGGGCTTGCCGAGGGGCGCAGCGACATCGACTTGAGCCCATAGCCGGAATGGACACCATGACCGAGCGAAAGAATGAATATCGCAGCACGGGTGACGGACGCACCGTACATGATGTCGGTGGGTTGGACTTCGGGTCCATCGATCGTCACGACCATGACCTGGCGTTCTGGGAACGCCGTGTCGATGCGATGCTGGTGCTGCTTGCCACGAAGAAAGAGGCCTTCAAGATCGATGCAATGCGCCGCGTGATCGAAGGCTACAACGAACAGCAGTACGATAGCACGGCCTATTACGAAAAGTGGGTGGTGGCGCTCAGCAAGCTGCTGCTCGAGCAGGAGATGACATCGCACGATGAACTGTTGCAGCGGTTCGAGAAGGCCCGCGATGAGATCCGAAAGTCCGGGCGCCAGGTCAGTGACGATGACATGGCTGCAATTGTCGGGAGGCCGGCATCATGAGCGGCGGGGCAGGATGGGCACGGAAGTTCGAGATCGGTGACAAGGTGCGGATCGACACCCGCGAAGCGGTCGGCCATTGCCGTACGCCCTGGTTTCTGCGTGGGCATACGGGAACGGTTGTCGGCCTGCAAGGCCGGCATCGCGATCCTGAGCGGCTTGCCTACCATCTCTCCGGTCTGCCCGAGCTTTATGTCTACAAGGTCCGTTTCAACCAAGCGGAGCTGTGGCCCGGCTACCAGGGGGCGCCGGGTGACAGGCTCGAAGCCGACATTTTCGAGAATTGGCTGCTGCCTGAACCGGGAACTACTGGCCATGCATGACGGACATCACGACCATCCCTTTCAGCCGGATCATGATGCGGGACCTGCAACCGCTTACGAAGTCCTCGAGCATGCCATTCGAGGCCTGCTGATCGACAAGGGTGTGCTCACCAGCGCGGAGATTGCCGATCATATCGACATGATGGCATCGCGCACGCCGGCGCTGGGTGCAAGGGTTGTCGCCAAAGCCTGGTTGGATGATGCCTTCAAGCAGCGCCTGCTCGAGGATACCCGCGCAGCCCTTCTGGAATTCGATGTCGACATCGGCAGTCTCGCGGATTTCCGCACCGTCGAAAATACGCCTGAAGTGCACAACGTCATCGTTTGTACGTTATGCTCATGCTATCCCAAAGCACTGCTCGGCTATCCGCCAGCCTGGTACAAGAGCGTGACGTACCGAAGCCGTGTGGTGCGCGAACCGCGTGCCGTGCTCGAGGAATTCGGTGTCGGCGTTGGCGAAGATGTCGAAGTGCGCGTGCATGATTCGACGGCGGAGCTGCGTTATATCGTACTGCCGATGCGGCCCGCCGGTACCGACGGCTGGAGCGAAGAAGCACTTGCCGACACGATCAGTCGCGATTGCATGATCGGCACATCGCTGCCGAGCACAGCGCGGCGGAGCGGCGACGGCTAGGGCGTCACCCGACCGGGTCGAACCGCATTGCGGTTCTGGAAAACATAATCTCGCCCCGACCATTCCGCTTTCACGCGACATTGCGGCCACGCTGATCGTCTTAACTGAAGGTTCGCTCAAGCATTGGCTTGACGGTCAAGGTTGATCAGACGCAGAAAGCGCTTCTGCGTCTTGTGGGGGGAATAATGACAACAGCGATTGATTCGCGTGAGCGACCTGCGCGACCGACATCCCTATCGGCACGCTCGCTCGGCAAGCGGGCGGCTCTCGGGCTCGCCATTCTGGTGGCTGGTCTTGCCGCGTCGATGCTGCTCTATGATGCGACGATCAAAGCTGATGCCGCTACGACGGGCAGCCATGCTCTTGTCGAAGCATTGCGGTAGGTAGCGCGACGGCCAGAATGCTACTGGCTTGGTGACATTAACTTTCTGCTGCGCCAATTGGCAAGCCAGCCTATAGCCTCGCGCAGATCGCTACGGACGACCGGGACCAGACCGATCGCTAACAGCAGGAATAGCGGCACGATAGCGCCTGCCACGAGCATGCTGTTCGCCGTCAGAATCCACCATACGGCGGCAGAAAACAGCGCAATTACCGCAAGTACGGGCTGGATCGACAGAGACAGGCCCGCCCAGTGCAGCCAAGTGTAGTACAGGGTGCCGATCAGCATCTGTGTGATCATCAGCGATATCACAGCGCCTTCATAACCGTACCAATGAAACATCAGCCAGGTCAGCACGACGTTGAATACGCTCGAGATCATGCTCACGCGGACCGGGAAATAATTGTAGCCCGCAGCAACGCTGAAGTAGCCCATCACGACCTGTAGCGAGCGGAACATCAGGGCTATCAGAAAGAGTACGATTATCGGCGCGATGCCGAGATACTTTTCGGTGAAAATCAGTTCGACGAGCGGGTTGCGCAACACGGCAAAAACCAGCGTGCCGGTACCGATGATCAGGGCGGTCCAGAGCATCGAACGGTTGGCAACGTGTTTTGCATTCTCGATTCTGCCGGCTGCGAAGTGTCCGGTCTGTACGGGAAGATAAACGTTGGTGAATGAGCCGAACAGGCGTTGGCCGGCATTGGCGAGTTGCGCAGCGACCGAGAATTTGGCCAAGGCTGCGGGGCCGCCGAGGGAGGCGACGATGTACTGTGAAACGCGCTCGTTGCCAAGGTTCAGCAATGCGTTCAGATAGAGCGGGAAGCCAAAGGCAATCAGATCGCGTCCGCCTTTGCCGCCAACCCGCAGAGAACCGGTCAACAGCGACCTGATCCGCCACATCGCGAACAGTGTCGAGCCTAGAAGTGCAACGTTTTCTATAAGCAGAACATGCGAAATCGACACGGCCTGCAACGGTGCCATGGCGAGCAGTGCGATCAGCACGACTTTGAAAATCGCACCAAAAGCCAGCGTCAGAGCATAGTCAGCAAAGCGCTTGGCGGCCTGGAGAATGCTGATCAAGATCGCTCTGAAGGCATGCAGTAGGAACAGCGCAATCAGCAGCGTGGTGTGCGGGGCGACGTTATCAAAGAATTCAATGCCGGAATGCTGGATGACCAGCAGGGCGGCGAGGCAAAAGAGCGAGCAAATCGCCAGTCGCAGTACCAGTGCCGCACGGACCAAGGAGGGTCGGTCTGCTTCGGTCTCTTCGGGATATCGCTTTACGAGAGCGAGATTGATGCCGAAATCGCTCATCAGCACGAGCAGGTCGGCGATCATAAGGACCATAAAATAAATGCCCATGCCGACCTGATCGAGGACCCGGATCAGGATCATCATGGTCACGAAATGACTGGCGATCGTGACGATCGAACTCGTGAAGGTGAAGCTGACGGCCCTAAGAATCTTGTTGTTCCCGTGTTGCGCCGACGTCCCGGCAGAATCGGTGTCGATCCCCGGCCGTCGAATCAATCCTTGGCGCTAGCCATCGGGTAACGGCAGCTGCCTGCTCGAAAAGGCTCCTGAGAGATTTCGGGCCTCGGAGGTAGTTCGTCATCAAACTTTGGTCGGCATTGTAAGGCGTCATGGTCACCGAATGCGGGCGGCTTGACCATCGGGCCAGAAGAACGACACGCGAGGGCGAATTAATGACCCGGTGTTCTATTTGCTTTGCTGGCGTCATTTGTCGTTGTATCACAGTATCTTCCGTCACGTATCATAACGCCGTGCGGTAGTGCGGGGTCGATTGAAGCCAGAGCAAGTGGGTTCTAGACGGGCGGATTCCGATGCCTTGTGGCGCAGAGGTTGCAAGGAAGTAAAGCCATCCGGTCTTTTGAAGGTAAAATTCCGACGGCAAACGTTAAACAGATGTCACAACCCAGCACCGCCCGGGCCTGAGCAAGCATTTCGCTGGTTTTGCCGCGCAGGCGTTCGTCATCGTAACCGAGTTGAACCGAAGAAGCAGAAATGTCCGAAGTGCCGCTGTATATGTTAGGCGGACGTTACAGTCAGGACACACCGTTCACGTCAAAATCGGCACTGAATGAACGGAAGTGGGCTACCGGCGCGGTAGGATGGTATGCACGCGCGACTGGCGTCGCGTAATAGGACGTTGTGTAATGCAAGTAGCGGGTTCTGGATCTCAACGTACGTTTCTCGATCTCAGCGATCTCATCGCTGTGATGCGCCGTCAGGCGGCGCTCATCGTCGTGGCGACAGCAGTTTGCGCCACGATCGGCCTTGCCTTTGCGCTGCTCTCGCCCCGTCAATACACCGCGGTAAGCGAGGTTTTCTTCGAAACGCAGGCACAGAAGGTCAGTAACATCGAGGCCGTGCTGCCCGGCCTCAGCGCCGACCGGGCGATTATCGAAAGCCAGACCCAGATCCTGGGCTCCAAGCAGATATTCGATCGTGCAGCCCGCATCGTTCTGGCCGAACTCGAGGCGGAGGCCGAGGCCGGCAAGGATACGACGCCTTCGGCAGGCGAAGGAGACGCAAAACAGCCGGATACAGCGGAGCGTCCCAAAACGCCGAAGACGCTCGACAAATCAGAGATAGCACCTCATCTCAGCGGCCCGAATGTAGTTGATGCGGCCCAGGCTGCTGAGGGGGCAACCGAAGGAACGCCGGGGGCCGGCGATCCCGCAGCCGTCGAGACCGAGGTAACGCCGGCGGCGTTAGCCAACGCCGAGCTGGCAGAACAGCTGCGCTCCGTTGAAATGCGCCAGCGCATGTGGAAACTGCTGAGCGTCGAGCGACGCAAACTCAGCTATATCGTCGGGGTGGCGTTCACGCACACCTCGCCAGAGTTTGCTGCCAGGATGGCCAACGCGGTGGCCAACGCCTATGTCGGTCAGCGCCGGGAGGAAAAGCTCAACGCAACCAAATGGGCATCCGAGCGGCTCAAAAACCAAGTTGGCACCGTTCGAGCGGAACTCGAGACGGCACTTGAGGGCCTGCAGCGCTTCAAGACCGAGAACAAGCTCCTCAAGATCGGTGCGCTGGAGCTGACGGAACGGGTTATTACCGACCATATCGACCGACTGACAGCGGCCAAGGCGAAGGAGGTCAATGCCGAGGTTCTCTTCGAGCAGGCGAGAAAACTTGCCGATGAACCAGGCAGTCTGAACAGCCTGTCGAGTGCGCTACAGTCCGAGGTCATCCGCGAATTCAGGCGTCAGTATGCCGAGGTGCAGCGGAACCTGGCACAATCCAAAACCCGATTCGGCGAGAACCATTTTTCCGTGGCCAATGCCAGGGCGCAGCTCGAGAACCTCGATCTCGAGATCCAGCGCGAGATCCAGCGTCTCGTCGACAGCCTCAAGAACGAGCTGGAGATGGCGCGTTCGCAAGTCGTGTTGATGACGCAGAAACTCGACCAGGTGACCGACGACTTCGCCAAGCTCAACAAGGCGCGGATCGAAGCTGCGGAACTGGAACGCCAGGCAGCTGCAACACAGGAACTCTATAATTCGCTGCTCAAGCGTCTGCGTGAAACCCAGATCGGCGGCGGACTGCAAACTTCCGACGTTCAGATCCTGTCACACGCCAAGCCGCCGGAGGAGCGTTCCTGGCCGAACACGAAACTGATACTGGCCTTGTCGCTGGTCGGTGGTTTCGGACTTGGCGGCGTGATGGCGCTGATGCGAGAGACGTTCAATACGGTGATCCGGGTCGAAACGGACGTGCCACGGCTGATCAATACCGATGCAATTGCAGCGCTGCCGCGGATCGTGCCGCGCAAGCGTGTGTCACTCGATGCGCCGGTTCCGCAGTCGTGTGTTGAGTTTCAGCGGGGACTCTTTGCCATTTCACACTGGGTCAACCGGACCTGCGAGTCGCAGACATCACGGGTTGTGCTGGTTGCTTCCGCCGGCCTGGCGGAGGGCAAATCCACGCTTGCCATGAACCTTGCGCACTATCAGAGCCGGCTTGGCCGCAAGACACTTTTGATCGACTGCGATTTGGACGATGCCGATCTGGCACGCCACACGCTCGATGAGCCGCCGCCGTCACTTCTTGAGTTGCTCGATGCCGACAGCAATCCAGGTGAAGCCTTGATCTCGCTCGAGCAGGAAGGGCTCAGTCTTTGCACGCTGAAGAAGGTCAGCGATGACGACGACAGCCCCCCGCCGGCGATCGGCACGATCAAGATGGGCCACTTTCTGACTAGTGTGCGAGATTATTATGACTGGGTGATCCTGGATACGACTTCGCTCAAGGCGTCGGTCGGCATGCTTGAGCTGCTCAACTATGCCGACTGTGCGTTGTTCGTCGCGCGTGCCGGCGCTACGACGAAATCGGACTACGAGACGACGCTTGGATCGCTGCTGTCGCATGAAACCGCGCCGATCGGGGTGGTCGTGAACATGGACGGCCAGGAAAGACTGCGCTCGTCGCGGGGCGGCCTGTTATCAGGCTCGCCGTTGCAAGCCTTCCGATGACGCGACCCGGACGTCACCCCGAAATTTGATTTGAGGCATACTCGATGCAGCGACGAGAGCGATTTGGCACCAGCGGTGCGAGTGCGGGTAGCAGCCACCGTGTTGCAGCCGTGGTTTTTTCGTATTGTCCGGCAGACGCCCGGGTGCGTCGTGAGGGCGAAGCGATGGTTGGCGCCGGTATGGATGTCGATATCGTTTGCCTGCGCGGGCCGGGACAGAGCTGGCGAGAGCGGGTCAACGGCATCGAGATCATCCGGCTACCGGTGACGCGCAAGCGCGGCGGAAAGTTGCGCTACCTCTGGGAGTACTTCGCCTTCATCGTGCTGTCGTTCTTTGCGGTGAGCTATCTGCAATTGCGCCGCGGTTACGATATCGTCCACGTCCACAACATGCCTGACGTGTTGGTGTTTTCAGCGTTGGTGCCGCGCCTGCTCGGGGCCAAGATCATTCTCGATCTGCATGATCCGGTGCCCGAGGTCTTCATGACCAAATACGATATGGCGGCGGACCACAAGGTGATCCGGTTCCTGCGCTTTTCAGAGCGCATCAGCATTGCATTCGCGCATGCCGTGCTGACGCCGAACATCGCCTTTCGAGATCTGTTCATCGAACGAGGGTGCCCCAAGGACAAGATCCACGTGATTATGAACTCGCCGCAGGAGAGTGTGTTCGGTGAGCCGCGCGCATTCTCGCCGGAGAGCGTTTTGCCGGTTGCAGCGGATGAGTGCCGGATCATGTTTCACGGCACTGTCGTCGAACGCCACGGGCTGGCTACGGCTCTCGAGGCCGTGAAGCTGCTGAGGGCGACGATGCCGAGAATTCGCTTCGAGGTCTACGGCGACGGTGATTACGTTGGTGAGTTCCTCGAACTCGTCGAGCGTCATGATCTCGGAGATCTGATCACCTATCACGGACAGGTGCCGCTTGAGACCATCGCAGCGGCGATCGAAGAGGTTGATCTGGGACTGATCCCCAACCTGCGCAGCGTTTTTACCGAAATCAATATGCCGACGCGGATTTTCGAATACCTGTGCAAGGGCAAGCCGGTCATCGTGCCGCGTACCCGCGGCATTCTCGATTATTTCGGTGAGGATGACATCCTGTTCTTCGAGGCAGGCGATGCGCAGAGCCTGGCCGATGCCATCCAGCGGGCGCACGGTGACGAGGCGTTACGCCGGCAGGTGCTGGAGCGCGGCTTGCGCATCTACCAAAACCACAGCTGGCACAATGAAAGCCAGCGCCTGCTGGACATTGTGCAGGGTCTCACCGCGCCAGCGGGCGCGGCGCTTGAACGGTCGAGAGAGAAGAAGGCCTGAGCGTTTTTGCGCCTCCGCAGGAGCGGCGCTAACCGCCGGGCCTCGAACGAGGCCCTGGCGTTTCCGATATGGCCGGAAACGCTCTAGTCGCGATCAATCCTGCTGCAATCTGGCCTGCTGCAGTTTGGGAGATTTGCGCAGGCCGAGGCGGGCGAGCTGTTCGGCTTGCAAAAACTCAACGGCCTCTCGCGACATCGCCCTTGGCGAATTGCGTAACATCGACATGGTGTAACCGGCCAACAAGCACAGGCCGCAGAGCAGCCATGGCCGCTTGGTTGCAAGCCGGGCGCTGGCCGCCAACTGAAAGAGCGGATGGTAGCCCAGCCGATGGTTTACGATGCCGCGATTGTACAGCATCCCGAATTTGGAGTTCTGGCCGGTCAATACGGGACGGTTGGCTATTACCTGCAGGTCGGGTTGGTGGCGCACAAGCCAGCCTTTCATGCGAGCCATTATTTCCGCGGCAGCGTCAATGCCGCCGCGATCCATGGGCTTGTACCCGCCGATCTCTTCGAAGCACTCCCGACGGAATAGCTGTACGGCGCCGCTGACACTTTCGATGCTGGCATTGCGATTGACGGGCTGGCCGTTGTAAAGCGGCCAAACTGCGCCTCCGGACAAGCCGAGTTCGGGGGTTGCTTTGAATTTGGCCAGCAGGCGTTCGAAATAGTCCGGCTCAAATGAGACGTCAGCGTCCAAGTTGCCGACGAGATCGTAATCAACGTCGGCGAGCCGAGCGTAACCCGCATTGAAGGCAAGTACCTTCGAGCCAAAATTCTTCTTTTTGCCTGCCTCGCCGGCGCGAACGAAAGTTATGAAATCGTAGGCATCTGCATAATGTTGCACAATCTCATCAGTCCGGTCTGTCGAGCCATCGCTGACAATCACGTAGCGTTCCGGCAGAACTGTCTGATGAATGACGGACTGAATCGTCCTTTCGATATAATCTTCTTCGTTCCGGGCTGGGGTTACGACAGCGTATCGAAATGTCGGGGCAACCCTTTCACTGATCGCTGCACTACTAACATACTCACGCTGCATACCGATAATCCGAACTAGTCATAGGGTGAGATACCCAGGCACATCAAGCAGAAGCGCTACCATGGGCCATGCCCAAATACAATAGCTCGCGCCTGCCTGACAGGCCCCAATGAGCGGTTTTGGAACTACCTGATTGGGTTAGTCATTAATGACACAATCGGCTTGGCTTCAGCAAAAATGTGGCCGCCGCGAGCATTGTCGGAATCGGAGAATCAAACTACACTGCAAGAAAAAAATGGGGCGTGACATTAATTGACCGTGGATAACGCGGCAATTTTTTGAAGCGAAGTCGACAGCGGGGGAGCTTATTGCGAGGCCGTTAGGGCCAAGACCTTGGGGGACGGGGGATGCAAGGCTCGGTGATTCGCGCGGCGGCATTTTATGCCGGCGCGATGATACTTGCTTGTACAGGCTTTACCGCGCTTGCACAGCCTCCGATCGAATACTCGGGCGCAGTGGAATTATCGGTAATGTCGCGCCGCTTGCCGAGTGATGCAAGCCACGAATTCGGTGCCGAAGTTTTCGCCTTCTCGCATATCTCAAGCTATCTTTGGCAACCCTGGATTGCGACGGTCGACGCTGATCTCAACGTGTCCTATGAAACCGATACCGATTGGGGATTCGGCGAGGCGACCAGCATAGCGGGCGACTTCCTACTCTCGGCGCTGCCATCGTCCCAATATCCATTCCAGCTATTCTTTTCAGCAAGTGACAACCGGTTCGACGGTGATTTTTCGGGCTCTGACTATACGCGACTGCGGGCCGGCATTTCAGGCCGGGCAGCGCTGAGTGAGCGGTTCAGCCTGGACTATCTGTTCAGTCACGATGAGTTCGACCGCGACAGCTACGGTGATCTCAGCGCGCAACGCGGCGAGCTCGCGTTGCGTGGGACTTTCAACGTCGGTGAAGCACCGCTCAACATCACCAATGCGGGCGCGTCAGTGAGCTACTACAACACGGATTTTAAGGGCCGACAGTCAGGCGGTTCGCGCTATCTGAGCGAGAGTCTGGCGGGAACCATCTACTATCGCGCGGCGCCGAACCGACGGACCAATCATGATTTCAGCGCGACGGTGATTTCCGACAAAGGCGACAACAGCCAGGGCGGCTATGACCGGTTGCTCGGGCAAGGTGTCGGCACCTTGCAGTGGCGTTCGCCGTCGAATGATCTCACGGCAACCGGTGCCCTGCGCATGACGTTCCAGGAGATCGACCACGACTACTTTCTGCGCAGCAGTAATGCCAGGCGTGGGCTGATGGCGGCAAACGCGGGTATCAACTGGCGTGCGGCCGAGCGTCTCAACGTGACGCTCGGGGCGCGTGCGGAAGCCGAGCAGATCGGGGATGTCGTCGATGATGGCACGGGCCTGTCGTATGAGCCGACAAGGCACAACTACGTCGGTGGCCTGCTTGGTACGATCGACTACCGGTCGCTCTCGAAAGATGTGTCCGGCTTCAAATGGCATTGGGACGCACGCGCCGTCGGCGATCTGACCTACAATACGAACCGCGCCGAACTGGCGCGCAACGAGATCACGAACGGCCCGCGCAGCGATGCTTCAGCGAGCATTGGCCATACGTTCGAACGCTCGGTTGAACTGCCGGTCGTCAAAGCCGTCGATTTCACGTTTCAGCAAGAAGGCGGCTTCAGGCACTACAGCTCGGACGAGAAGTTCAAGCCCACGATCACGCATAGTGCATCGATCTCGAAGAGCGTGTCAGACGAGCACGGCTCCAGTTATTTCCGTTTTTATCTGCGCGACACGCATGCATTCGGAACCTTTGGCAGTGAGGCGGAGGAATACCAGACCGCACAGCTCGATTTCACGCGCCAGGTGCAGCTCACCGGCAAGCAAAGCCTGAACGGAAGTCTGTCCGCTCAGCTGGTTCATCAAAGCCGCCATCGAAGAGACGAGATCTATATCTTCTCGCGCGCCGACGTGCAGTACGAGTACCGCGACATAAACGACATCGATGGCCTTAATTTCACGTCCGGCGTGCGCCTAAATTCGCTCGGGCTGCATGACCTGATCTACGACTGGCGCGACGAACTAAGTCCCGATCTGTTCCGTAACGACTGGCGGAATCGACTGAGCTACACCATCGGCCAGCTGTCGCTGGCGCTCGAGGGTACACTGTTCGAGGACAATGGCAGGCTCGGTCATTATGTCAGGTTTACAGGGCGCCGCAGCTTTGACTCTATAGAGTAGGTATCTTAAGACTTGCGGACGACGGATAAACGGGGGTGGCCAATGTTCAGCAGGCAGCGGTTTGCGCGGCTATCACTTGCTATATTCTGCGGTTTGTTCGCGGTGTATTGCGGTGTGTCTCTGTTCCACGACAGCCAGGCGAAAGCCGAGTATGGCGATGTGGTGATCAACAATTATTCGGACTCTGCCGGAATTCGGCCGGTGGTCTTTCCGCACTGGTTTCATCGCATACGATTTCGCTGCAAGGTTTGTCATGCCGACCTCGGCTTCAAGTTCAAGGCCGGCGGCAACGACATCAACATGCTGAAGATATTCGACGGGCAGTTCTGCGGGCGCTGTCATAACAACAACATCGCCTGGGGGGTCGAGAATTGCGTGCTGTGTCATTCGGGTGTGCCCAACACGAAGACCCGGGTCCACAACAGCACTACCGACCGCCTCGTCGCGCCGGTCTCGAAATAAGCGAGTCTAAGAGTTCGGGGAGCGCCGTCATGAATGGCATTAATCAGTTTCGCATCGCCCACGTGACATCCTTCATCGCGATGCTGGGGCTTTTCGTGGTCGCCTCGGTGTCGCTGACGAGCGACGGCCTGGCGCAGAAGAAAAAGAGTGCGGCAAACGCCTTCAATCGCCTCTTGAAGGCACCGACCAAGGCCAATAATGCCGCACCGGCCGAGGACGGGATTCACGACCCGCAAAATCCGGGCACCGGCATGCTGCAGTGGCCGTCAGAGGCTTTCGCCGATTTCGCCAAGTCCAACGACGGCAACCAGGTGGATTGGGTCAGCACCCTCAAGCAGGGCAAGATCTCACCCTGGTTCGAGTTCGAGACGCGGTCGACCGAGCCGTTTCTGTTCGACCTGGTCATCGTGCGCGAGGTCAAGGGCAGTATGCCCAACGTCGTCTTCCCGCATGCGGCGCATACCGAGTGGCTCGACTGCTCGAACTGCCATGACGAGATCTTCAAGCCGGAGAAGGGCGCCAACCAAATCAGCATGGCGGCCATCCTGCTCGGCCAGAAATGCGGGGTTTGTCACGGTCGCGTCGCTTTTCCGGTGACAGACTGCCGACGCTGCCATGCCCAGCCGAAGACAGCTGAACAACTCAAGGCGCTCGCCAAAAAGTCAAACTGGGCCAAGTCGTCGGACACGTCCGCCAAGAAGACATCGGTCAAGAAGTAGCCGGTCACGGCAGCGGCGGCGGGTGCTTGGTGCGCCGCCGTGCGGTCATGCGCAAGTCGGTCTCCTGTCTCGGGGCCTGCCCCGACGGGTGCCTCCAGAAGGAACGCTCGCTATGCGTCGATTTTTCGTGTTTTTGCACACCCTGCTGCTCGGGTTTGCGGTCATTGCGGCAGGGCCGGCAGCAGCCGAGGGTCAGCGGGTTCCGGCCAGCAAGCCGATCGTCGACCAAAAGCGGTTGCTGGTCGAGAACATGGCGTATCGCTCGGTGGCGGCCAAGGCCATCATTGAAAGCGGCGACAGCGAGGCCAAGGCCGCGCTCGACAAGGCCAAGGGGCTGGTCGAGGAAGCGAAAACGGCGGCGGCTGCCGGGAACTATCAAGACGCCGACGGCAAACTCAATCAGGCGCTCAAACTGATCAATGATCACGCCAAGCGCCTGACCCACAAAAAAGTCGGTGCCGAGCGTGATCAAGAGCTGTTCAAGCGGCGGCGGCACGCGGTCGAGACCTTTTTGAATGCCTACCAGCGGGTATCATCGGACCCCAATGCCGATTCCTCGAAAATGCCGAAAGAGCATACGGACTGGATCGCGCAGGAACTAGCCAAGGCGGATGCCCTGGCAGGGAAGGGTGACTTCAAAAAGGCCCAGGAACCGCTGGCTGCTGCCTATGAACGCACGCGCGAGCTGATCCGCACAATGCGCGCCGGTCAGACACTCACCAGAAGCCTGAACTTCGCGACCGCCGAGGAAGAATACCAATACGAGCTCAAGCGAAACGACAGTCATTTCGCTTTGCTCGACTTCGCCATTTCCGAGAAGAACCCACGCGGCAGCGTCGTCCAGTTCATAGATCGGAGTAGGGGCAAGGCGCGTGATGAGCGTGGTACAGCGGAAGGCATGGCCAAGCAGGGAGATTTCAAGGGCGCAATCGGGAAGCTGAATGCGTCGACCAACGTTTTGCTTCAGGCGATCCGGATGAGCGGGATCTACGTGCCGGGCTGATCCGTTTTCGGGAGGGGAAGGCCATGTTTGTTGTTAAGGCTAGCTCACCAGTCCTCAGGGTTGCCGCCCTGTTTGTGTTGTGTGCGTTGATGGGCCATGCGGCATGGGCGCAGCAACAAGGACGCTCAAATAGCGAAACTGAGCGCCTTCTCAGCCAGAAGGCAATGATGCTGCAGGTCTACCTTGCCTCGAAGAAAGTCTCCGACGCGTTGCGCAGCGGCGATGCGAAAAACGCCGAAATCGTAAAGCGGGCCCGGGCAGAGCTTGCCGAGGGGGCGGCGGCGCTGGAAAAGGGTGATCTCAAACTTGCGGAAGAGCGCCTCAACGGCGGGTTGCGCCAGGTCTCGACACTGGTATTGCAGCAAGGCACCGAGGCCGAGAACCCTGCCGTCAAGAAGAGCAAATTCAAATCCCGGCGCAGCCAGATCACCTCGTTTCTTCGTGCACTGGAAACCGGCAGCGACGAAACCTCGCTCAGCCCATGGACCGGTCGCCTGGCGGTCGCCAGAGATCGCCTCAAGCAAGCCGACGACCTCTTTGGAAAGAACAAATTCTCTGAGGCCTACAACGAATTGGTCTCGATCTACGAAGATGTCGTGGTGATCGTCAGTGAGGCCCGCCGCAGCCAGTCTGTCGTTTACCGGCTTAACTTTCTCACGCCGGCGGACGAGTACAACTATGAGCTGTCGCGGAACAAGAGCTACGAGATTCTTGTGGATATCGCGATCGCTGAGAAGCAGAAATCTGCTAAAGCTTTACGGCCATACATCCGGCAGCTTGTCGGCAAGAGTCAGGGGCTTCGCAAGCAGGCCGAGACTGAAGCGGCAAACGGGGATCATGTTGCGGCGATCAAGACGCTTGAGAACGCGACTAGCCATCTTGTTCGAGCGCTCAACAGCGCCGGCATCATGGTGACGGAGTAGGCGATTGAGCGGATACAATTGGAGTGGGCTGCTGGTCCGTGGCGGGACGGCCATGGCTGGTCTTTGGATGCTCGCCAGTTGCACATCACTAGACAATCTGAGCTTACCTGAGCCGGAGGCTCCCGGTTTGCAGAGCGGCGGTCAGCGGCCGGATGTGGTTTGGCCGGCCCCGCCTGAAAAGGCGCGCTATAGGCTCGGTGCCGTGCTGGTCGGCGAGCAGACGGTTTCAAGCAAGAGGCCCAGCCGGGGTGTTTGGGAAGGCTTGGCCGAAGCTGTAACAGGCATCGCGATCGGCAAACAGAAATACAAGGAACTGCAGCGGCCGACGTCGGGGCTGACGCTGTCGGATGGCTCGGTTCTGGTCGTCGATGCCGGTCTCAAGGGCTTGGTGCACTTCGATTTTGCGGCCAAAAAGCTTTCGGTCTGGGACCAATCCGGCGCCAACCGTGGCTTCAAGTCACCTATCGCCGTCATCGAGGACGGCCGTGGTGGTTTTCTGGTTTCCGATTCCGAGCTTGGCAAGGTCATCCGCCTCGGCCGCGACGGCACGCCCCGCGGAGAATTCGGCGCCGCCACCATGACGCGACCGACGGGTCTGGCGCGTGATCCGGCGAGCGGCGCGGTCTTTGTTGCGGATTCAGCTAAACATGTGGTGCGGAAATTCGGTGCTAACGGTGAATTGGTTGCGACCATCGGCGGGCCCGGCGAGGCAGTCGGCCAGTTCAATGCACCGACCTATCTCAGCTTTGCCGGCGGCAGGCTGTTTGTCAGCGACACGCTGAACTTCCGGGTGCAATCTTTCGACAGTAATGGTGCGTCGCCTGCAACTTTCGGTAAGGCTGGGCGTTACGTCGGGCAGTTCACGCGGCCAAAAGGGGTGGCGGTCGGCGGCGATGGTCGAATCTATGTTGTCGAATCACGTCAGGACCATCTACTAGTCTTCGATAGCAAGGGCCAGTTGCTGCTGCCGATCGAAGGCCGTGGTGAGGTCGGGTCGTTTTACCTGCCCGCCGGAGTTTGGACGGACGCCCAGCAGAATGTCTACATCGCCGACATGTTCAATGGACGAGTTGTTGTTCTGAAAGAGCTCACCAAATTGTCCGAGGGGTAGATATGCGCTCGCGATTGCTGTCTTCCAGCACCATGGCGGTCGCTCTGGTTGGGGCCTTACTCTGCATCGCAGCGCCCTTGCTCGGTCCTGCAATGGCCGAGCGTTTTGCCGATATCGCCAATACCAAGCACAACCTGTCTGTCAGCGGCCCAAACACGACACGCTCGAACGAGGATCGAATCTGTGTCTTCTGCCATACGCCGCATGCCGCCAACGAGCAGGCGCCGCCGCCGCTCTGGAACCGGCAACTTTCCGGCGCGATCTATCGGCCTTATACATCGGGTTCATTCGATGCCGGGCGGCGCTCCGGTTGGCTGACGTCCGTTGAGGGCGGCCAGCCGGATGGTGCTTCGAAGCTTTGTCTTTCATGCCACGACGGCACGGTTGCGCTCGGTTCGGTGCTGGTGCTCGATGGCCGCCAGAACCAGAAAATCGAGGTTTCAGGTACGGCTGCCGGCGGCACCATGCCGGAAGGCCGGGGTGCTCAGACAGGCTTCACGCGGCGGCTCGGCACCGATCTGACCAATGACCACCCGATCTCCTTCACCTACGACGACCGGCTGGCGATCAGGGACGGCGAACTGCGCCTGCCGTCGTCGACGCCGGAGGTTGGTTCGCGCAAGCCCAGGCGTCAGCCGGTGCTGCCGCTGACCGACAAGAAACTGCAATGCACCTCCTGTCACGATCCGCACATCCGGGACACGGTGGCGGAAAACATCAAGTTCCTGCGGCTCAACCGCTTTCAGAAGCTGCCGGCGATGGGTTCGCAGTTCGACAAGCAGCGCGACCAGATCTGCCTCGGCTGTCACGACAAGGAAGGCTGGGTCGATTCGGCGCATGCGAACATGTCAGTTGCAGACGAGACCTACACGGCCAGAGCCGCCAATTTGCGCGAGTTTCCGATCGGTGCTCGGGTCTGGCAGATCGGCTGCCTGAATTGCCATGACGCGCATTCGGTGCCCGGTTCGCGGCGACTTCTGCGCGAGGCGACGGACAGTGTCACCAGGCCGAAGGTCGCTGGCAACTCGGCGATCGAGGAGGGTTGTTATCAGTGCCATTCCTCGACCGAGCACGTGCTGAACGGCCAGGGCAGCGGCTCGAGGGTGCCCGACATCAAGCGCGACTTTCAGAGTCGGGTGCGGATGCCGATCGATAAGCGCCCCGAGGTGCATGACATCGGTACCGGACGGGAGCCGCAGGCCGGCAAGGACTTCATCGAAAGTCGGCGATTGCTCGGCCGCGGCAATGACCGCAATCGCCACGTCGAGTGCACCGATTGCCATAACCCGCACCGCGTGATCCGAAACCGTGTCTTCAATGCCGCACCGGGAGTTCCCGATGCCGTCGGGACGCGCGATCGCAGTCCCGGTGTGCCACAGACCAATATCGCTTCGGGTGTGCTGCGCGGTGCCTGGGGTGTCGAGCCGATCTACAGCTCTCCTGACTTTCTCGTGCCGCCGACGCTGTTTACGGTCAAGCGCGGCAATCCACCGGTCGGCGCCTCGACCGAGGCATCCGCCCCCTGGGTCACGCGCGAGTATCAGATCTGCCTGAAGTGCCACTCGAGATATGGATATACCCGGCCGCCGGAACTCGGGCGCAGTCCGGGCGGCACGCCGCCGGGGACGAATGATGTCCGGCGATTTACCGACCAGGCGATGGAGTTTCAGGCGCCATTGGCCGATCGGGGTGAACCAACGAGGGTCGTGCGGGGTGCCGGTATATCAGGCATGAGCGATGTCGTCTCGGAGCATCGCGGATGGCATCCGGTGATCGGCCCAACCGGACGCACGCTCGCTATCCGCGGCGGGCCGCGGGGGCCGGCCAATCCCAACCTCTGGCTGCCGCCCTGGAACCAGCCGGATCAGATCGGCCGGCAAACAATGTATTGCTCCGACTGCCACGGTTCGGGGACGGCGCCGGGCACGATCATTCCGCAGGGTGGTGAGAACGGTCGCTCATGGGGGCCGCACGGCTCGAACAACAATTTCATTCTGAAAGGTAACTTGAGTGCCCGCACCGGCGCGCCTGGCACCGAAGGAGACATCTGCTTCAAATGCCATGACTATAAGCGCTATGCGACGGAGGAAGGGGAAGGCTTCAAGAGCGGCTTCTCCGATGATAGCGGCAATGACGAGCGCCAAAATCTGCATGCCTTTCATGCCGACGAGATCGGCCGCCTGCAGTGCACCTGGTGCCACGTCGCCGTGCCGCATGGCTGGAAGAACAAGGCGTTGCTCGTCAATCTCAATGACGTCGGGCCGGAAGCCGGGCTGCCGCCCGGGACGCAGGTGCGCAACAACACCACAGCGCCCTACACCAAAGGGCCGTACTATCTTGGTGCGGTGCTGAAGGTTGTTTCCTTTGCCCAGAGCGGCGACTGGGACGACGACAACTGCGGCTCCGTCGGCCCGCCCGGTAACGGTGAGACCGGCAAGAAGTGGATGGAAGACAGCAGCGAGAACTGCGCGAACCCGCCGTGAGGACCGCTCCTTGAACGATACCTTGCACAGAGCGCTACGTCGCCTCGGGGCCGTCGAGACGACTTCACTGCTGATCGTGCTCTGCGCGGTCGTAACGTTGATTGGAATCTTCTTCCCGATCCGGACGGCCGACTGGATGATGGTGCCCATCGTCCTGCTGCTCGCAAATCTTCTGGCGGCGCTGGCAACCAACGTTCGCCTGAAAAGCGAGGCGATGCTGTTTGCGTTTCACGCGGCACTGGTGGCCTTGATCGTGACCATTGGGCTCGATCGGCTGAATTCGATGTCGGGCCGGGTCGAGGTCACCGAAGGTTCGATGTTCGATGCGTCGGCAGTCGAGGCCCACGCGGGGTTGCTGCATGATTTGCAACTGGATGAGATCAAGTTTCTGCAGGGCCCGTTCGAAATCAAATATGCGCCCGGTATGAAGCGGCGGGAAACGGAAAGCATTATCCGGATCCCCGAGGCCAAGGGCGCCTGGCGCGAGGTTCGAGTTGGTGACGATACGCCGCTGATCTTCGGCGGTTATCGCTTCTATACGACCCACAACAAGGGGTTTGCACCGGTCGTGACCTATGTCGACGGCAAAGGTACGGCGCAGACCGGCTCGATCCACATGCCCTCCTACCCGATCAACGAGAACCGGCAAGGCCTGACCTGGACACCGCCGGGGGCGAAGCGGTCGCTGAAGGTCTGGCTGCACATTCCGAAGCAGGTGTTCGACGAAAAGAAGGCGTGGGAGTTCGCCAAGCCGGAAGATACGCGCCTGGTGCTGATCGACGGCAAGGAACGCCATGAGCTGGAAGTTGGCGATATCGTCAAGCTCGGCTCGGGCCAGTTCCGCTATGACGGATTGCGCAGTTGGATGGGCTACACGATTGTCGGTCAGTCCATGACGCACTGGATTGCCGCAGCCAGCTTCATTGCCTGTCTCACGCTTCTGTTTCACGTGATTTCGGTACTCGCTTTCGGCTCGGGTAATCTGGTGCCGGAGACGGAGGAGGGAGGCTGAGGTGATCGCGCAAGACGGCGCTGCGCTCGAAGCGCAACTGCTGGGCGTTGCCGTCATACTGTATCTGTCGGCGTCAATGCTCTCCGTATTATCCAGCGCCTTGAGTTCAGGGCGCCAGTGGCTGCCAATCGCGCTGCTGACGGGGGCGCTCGGCTGCCATACGGCGTCGATCGCCTACAGATGGGAGCGGCTCGGTCACGGGCCCTACGTCGACATGTTCGAAATCCTCTCGAGCAATGTCTGGAGCCTGCATCTGGCTGCCTTGCTGGTGTTCCTGTTCCTGCCGCGCCTGCTGCCGGCGCTGGCCACGACGCTGCCGCTACTGTCGATCCTGACCGTCTGGATGTGGGCGGTGCCCGTCAAGGACACTCTGGCGCCGGTAACCTACGCGACCATCTGGCTGCCCATCCATGTCGTGCTGGGTAAGTTCTTCCTGGGCCTGGTGACACCGGCCACAGGCATTGGTCTGGCCGTGATCTGCCGCGATTGGATCGGCGCGCGCTTTTCGAGCCTGCCCGACTCTGCCTCGCTCGAGAAAAACATCTACCGCCTGCTGCTGATTGCGGTGGTGTTTCAGAGTTTGATGCTGATTGCCGGTGCAGCCTGGGCGCAGAATGCCTGGTCACGGTATTGGGCGTGGGACCCGCTCGAGAGCTGGGCGTTCGTGACCTGGACGGCGACGCTGCTCTATCTGCATATGCGTCCACGCAGCACGTCGCAGGCGTTGCTTGGTGCCTGGTTCAGTTTGCTGATCTTCTGCCTGGCGTTCTACACGTTCTTCGGCGTGCCGTTCATTTCGACCTCGCCGCACAAGGGAGCGATCTGATGGGGGTGGAGCATGGAGGCCGGCGCCGCCGGCGCTCGCATCTGGTCATGGCAGGATCGATCCTGGCGGCGATTTTTGCGGTAGGCGTAGTCCTCGAGTTTTCGCCGGGCAGCGGCCCCCAGGTTGATGCCGGACCAGAGCAGGCCAGGTCGGCCAGCGTGACGCCGTTCGGCCAGGCGTTTGCCAAAGGCATAGAGGCTATGCGCATCGGGGATGCGCATGCGGCAGCGCGGGCCTTCGACCAGGCGCGGGAGATCAATCCCCACGTTGCCGAGGCGCACGTCAATCTCGGCTTTGCCTATCTGGCGATGGAGCGCCCGCTGGAGGCTGCGACGACGTTCAACCGCGCGCTTGAAGTCAACGGGCGTCAGGTCAATGCCTACTATGGTCTCGGTGCGGCGCTCGACAAGGCGGGTGATCGTGACGGTGCGATGGGGGCGATGCGCACGTTCGTGCATCTGACGGACAAGGACGATCCGTTCCGGCGCAAGGCGCTTTCAGCCCTCTGGGAATGGGAATCTGCGGCCAAGGACGAGGCCAAGAAATCGGACGGGGGGACGCAGCCTGCCGTCGCGGCAAAGACAGGCGACGTGCCAAAGCAGGGCGCGGTGCCTAAGCCGGTCAAAGGAGCGCCTAAGCCCGATAGCATGACGGTCGCTTCGATCGCGCCGCCGAGCAAGCCAGCGGCGGTGCCCGCACCTGCGCCATTGCCCGCGATTGCCGAGACGCCCGAGGCGCTGACACCAAACGCAGGCAAGATCGCCATCGTCAACGTCTGGGCATCCTGGTGCGGACCCTGCCGGGTGGAAATGCCGAGCCTGCAGGAGTTTGCCGCAGCGCTCGATCCGGCGCGCTACAGCTTTGTCGGGCTCAACGTCGACAGCGACCGCGATTTCGCGCGCGAGTTCATTCGCGATACGCGGGTATCGTTCAGCAACTTCTGGGACGGCAAGGGCGCCTTCGCGCGTGAGCGGTATGCGGTCAAATCCTATCCGCAGACGCTGTTTCTGGATTCGAGCGGTAAGGTGATCGCGCGGGTCATCGGTGCCCGGGAATGGCCGAAAGATGCAGCGGAGGCGACCGTTGCCGAGATTCTGGCCGAGGCTCGTGAGACAAAGGAGTCGAAATGAGACGCTCTATCCTTTTCGCTCTCGCCCTGACAGTCGTCTCCGTCGCAGCGCCGGCCGAGGCAGGCAACGTCTTCAAGGGCCGCCAGCTTTATGCCGAACACTGCGCGCGCTGCCATGGCATCGATGGCCGGCCGCTGCTGCCTGGAACGCCAAACCTTTCGAGAGGCGAGGGGCTGTTCGCACCCGACCAGCGGTTGTTGCGCAGCCTCAGGTTCGGCAGGGGCACGATGCCCGGTTTCGAGGCGGTGTTGCGTGGCAGGGAGTTGCTGGATGTCTTGGTCTACGTGCGCTCGCTCAATCGCTAGTTTCGCCGTACTTTCCTTTACCTTTTTTATCGGATGCCTGCCGGCAGCGGCCGGGCGCAAGGCCGAGTTCTACGGGCTCGGCGAGCAGAGCTATGTGCGCTCCTTGGCAGTGGATGGTGAACAGCGAACGCTCTGGATCGGTGCCTCGAACGGGGTGCTCGAGATCGATCTTGCGACCATGGATCCGCGCAATCGCTTTACGCGCAAGGACGGGCTGGCGAACGAGTATGTTTTCGCGATCGGGCTTGGCCCGGACGGTGCGGTCTGGTTCGGGACCAACGCCGGCGGTACGTCCAGGCTGCACAAGGGAAAGTGGCGGACCTTCTTTCCGATGCACGGGCTTGCAGACTACTGGGTCTATGCCTTCGCGTTCGATGATCAGGATCGGGTCTGGATCGGTACCTGGGACGGCGCCAATCTCTACGACCCGAAGACTGATACGTTCGTCACCTACCACGACGAGCTGATCAATCACTGGGTCTATGGCGTCGACATCGACGAGAAAGGCCGTGTCTGGTTCGGCACCGAAGGCGGCGTGTCGATGTTTGACGGTGCCAAGTGGCAGAGCTGGACGCATAAGGACGGGCTCGGTGCGCCGAACGTCGAGAACGCGCCGGCCAGCACCAATACGGGGCTTGGAACACGTTCACGCCATGATCTCGACGTCGCGAAGAAGGGCGGAGCCAGCTACAACGAAAACTATGTTTTCGCAGCGCACGTCGACAGGACCGGCCGGGGTGTCTGGTTCGGGTTATGGGGCGGCGGTGCGGCGCTGCGGACCAGGGATGGCAAGTGGATCAACTACACGAGCCGCGACGGTCTTGCCGGCGATATCGTCTACAGTCTGGCCCAGGACGAAAAGGGCGTGATGTGGTTCGGCACCAACAAGGGTGTTTCGAGCTTCGATGGCAAGCGCTGGGCGAGCCACGAGATCGGCCGGTCGCCGGCTCATGTCTATGCGCTCGCGGTTGCCGGCGCTGACGTTTTTGCGGGCGTCAAGGGTGGCGTCGTCCGGCTTATTGCGCCCAAGGCGTCGCCATGAAGGGGGCGGCGATCAATTGGGCCGCGGTGCTCATCGTCGGCGCTTGCAGTATTTGTGCGACCGCTGCGTCAGCTCAGCAAACTACCGGTGACAATGTGCGCGAATTGCGCGCGTCGATCAGCTTCGATCTCAAGTCCGTCAACGTCAAAGACGTGCTGATCGACGGCAAGCTGACCTGGCTCGGTACGTCCGAGGGACTTATTCGCTTCGATACGCTGAGCGGCGAACAGCGGACCTATGACAACAAGAGCGGTCTGTTTTCGAATGGCGTGTTTCACGTCAGCAGGCTCGACGGTGCTATCTGGGTCGGCACCTATGGCGGTGGCCTGTCGATCCTGAATCCAAAAACGGAGACGTGGCGGCACTACAACATTCCCGACGGACTAGGTGATAGTTTCGTCTACGACGTGATGCGTGATGTGCGCGGCGATATCTGGATTGCGACATGGTCCGGCGTCAACCAGGTGATCGGCGGTGCACTCGATGATCCGTCCGCCTGGCGACTCCATACGGTGGCCTCGACCAAGGGTGGCCTGGTCAACGACTGGGTGTATGCGCTGGCGTCCGGTCTGGACGGCACCGTATGGCTTGCGACGGAAGGGGGGCTCGTGCGGTTCCGAAACGGCCAATGGACGAACTGGACGCATGGCGATGGCCTTGGTGCGACCTGGGAGCGGGTTGCTTTGGAAGACCGGCAAGGCACGGCAGATCCGACGGATTCCCGCCACCACCGGCGCCAGCGCCGCGAGCAGGGCCTCGAGCGGGCGGGGCCGGCCTACAATTCCAACTACGTCGTCTCACTGGCTGTCGACGGCGGTGGAGTGGTCTGGGCCGGCACCTGGGGCGCAGGTTTGAGCCGCTTCGACGGCAAATCATGGCGCAGTTTCACGATGAGCGATGGACTACCCGGCAACCACGTGTTCGCGCTGGCGATCAAAGGGAACGGGGTCTGGATCGGGACAAATCGCGGGCTTGCCTCTTTTCATGATAAGAAGTTGGATAAGGTGGTACACGCTGGATTGAACGTCTCGAGTGTGTTTGCCATCGCGGTTGCGGAGAAGTCCGCCTGGGTTGGCGGATATGGCGGTGCAACCTGGTATCCGCGCGGCATTGAGGCGGTCTTGGCAGTCAAGGGAGATCAGAAATGAAACGCCGTTTTGCCTTTGTCGTTGCGACCGCGGTTTTGTTTGCAAGCGCGGGACCATCGGTGGCACAGCTGGCCCGAGGTGTGGAGCTGTTCGAGCGCGCGGAATTCAGCGCCGCGGTCCAAGTGCTCACACCACTGGCCAATAGCGGCGATGCGAAGGCGCAGTACGTGCTGGGCGTGATGTATCTCAATGGGATGGCCAATCCGCCAAGCGAAGCGTCGGCTGCTGAACTGATGATCAAGTCAGGTGAGGCCGGTTTCGAGAAGGCGCAGGTCGAGCTGGCTCGGATGTATCGCGAGGGGCATGGTGTCGAGCAGGATTTTGCCAAATCGCTGCTGTGGAGCAAAAAGGCTGCCGAAGCAGGCGATGTGGGGGCGCAGTTGCAGGTCGCCGATGCGTTCGCCTTCGGTCACGGCGTCAAGCCCGATCCCGTCGAAGCCTATAAATGGTACGAGATTGCCGTGCTCTATTGGGGGCCGCTGGCCGTCAACGCCCGCGACCTGGTTGCCAAGTCGATGACCCCCGATCAGGTGGCCAAGGCTAAGGCAGCTGCGGAAGATTGGATTAAGGCCCGGAAGAAGTGAATATAGAGCGCGCGCCGTTCTCCCTTCTTAGCCCGCGACCAGTGATGTCGCCTGCTCGAGCGTGACCGGGGTGTCGCCGAGCAACGCATCCGTCATCGCCTCATCGCTGCTGCCGACCGAAAGCGGATCGGTCGGGCGCAGGCGGTGGTCGATTACCATGCGAGCCAGAACCAGGCGGCGGGCGCACTGGCCGCGTTTGCCGAGCAGTGCACCCTCGCGTGCGAGGAGTGCGGCGCTGGTCGCATGATAAAGCGCATCAGATGCCTTGCGCGCGAGCGGTTCGTTGCCGGATTTGGCAACCTCGTCGGCAAAGGCGAAGGCGCGATCGATGGTGCTGGTCAATTCACCGCGGAACTGTCCGGGCAGACCATCGGTGTCGGCGACGTGGCCCTTGATGGCATCTGCGAGATCGTCGTGGGCACCGGCTTTGGCGATCGCGCGGGTCGTGATGTCGAGCGCGTTGATGTTCGAGGTGCCTTCCCACAGCACGCCCAAGTGGGCATCGCGCACGAGGCGGGCGTTGACCCAGTCCTCAATGTAGCCGTTGCCGCCGCGCACCTCCATCGCGCCGGTCGCGACCGCGATATTGTCACGAGCGGTGCGAAACTTGATCAGGGGGGTGAGGATGCGCAGCACGCGTGCGGCCTGCTCGCTGCCTTCATCGGCGAGGCGCAATTGCTCGGCCGTGTACATCATCATCGTCAGCGCCTGCTCGGTCGGCACCATCAATTTCATGAGCTGGCGCCGGAGCAGCGGCTTGTTGACGAGGTGGTCGCCGAAAGCAATGCGCCCGCGGGCCACGACCATCGCCTCGTTGAGGCAGCGGCGCATCATGCCGGCCGCCCTGACGCCGTGCGATAGGCGGGACATGTTGACCTGATCGAGCATCTGCTTCAGGCCGTTGTTCGGCCCCGGGCCGACTTCGCCGAGCGGATAGGCGACCGCGCCGTCGAAGATGATCTCGCCCGAGGCCATCGACTTGGTGCCGAGCTTGGGCTTCAGGCGCACGATGCGATAGCTGTTGCGGGTGCCGTCATCGAGCCGCCGGGGCATTGCGAAAAGTCCGAGTCCCCGGGTGCCCGGAGCACCCCCTTCGGGCCGCGCCAGCAGCAGGGCGACGTCGCCGTCAGCGCATGAGCAGAACCATTTCTCGCCATAGAGGCGCCAGGTACCGTCTTCGAGACGCGCTTCGAGTTCGATGTTGCCGACGTCCGAGCCGCCGGTCTTCTCTGTCATGAACTGGGCGCTCTTTAGGATGGTCGACATGTCCTGGCTGAGCATGCCAGGCAGCAAGCGCTCCTTGGTCACCTGATCGGCGTAGCGCTCGATCAGCAGGGCCGAGGTATCGGTCACCGAGATCGGGCAGAGCAGGCCGAACTCGGCCTGTGCGAAGAGGTACTGGAAGGTATACTTGACCGCGGGCGGCACCCTGTCGGGCCAGCCGAGCACGCCTCCGCGCCGCGACATGCAATGAATGCCGAAGTCTCCGAAGCCGATCTTTTCCATTTCGCGGTATGCCGGATGAAACTCGATCCAGTCCTCATCGACGCCGCGCGGGCTACGGTAGTGGAGGACCGGCTCGTGCTTGTCCGAGCTGCGGGCCAGTTGATCGAGGCGGTCGCCGGCGATTTCGCCGAGGTTGGCGAAATGCGGTGTCATGTGCTCGCGCACTGCGTCGTCAAGATAGAGCGGCAATAGGGATTGCAGCGAGTGGTCGATCTCGAAGAAATTCATGCCACTGCAATCGGTGGCAACCCAGTCATTGAGCGACTTTGGCAGTTCGATCCTGGTGGCTTCGGCAACAGACATGGCGATTCCGTCCGACAGTTTGGCGATTGCTCATTGTGTCAGGACGGCTGGCAATTTTCCAGGCCTGGAGAGTGTGTCTATCCGATGAAGGATTTGGCTAGCTGGTCAATCGCCTGCAATTCCCGGAGCAGGCTCTCGAACTCACCGAGCGGCACCATGTTGGGGCCGTCGGAGGGGGCGTTGTCGGGGTCCTGATGGGTTTCGATGAACAGGCCGGCAACGCCGACCGCGACGGCTGCCCGCGCCAGCACCGGTACGAAACGCCGGTCGCCGCCAGACGAGGTGCCCTGGCCACCCGGTTGCTGGACTGAATGGGTTGCGTCGAAAATCACCGGCGCACCGGTTTCGGCCATGATGGGCAAGGCGCGCATATCTGAGACCAGCGTGTTGTAGCCGAACGAAGCACCGCGCTCGGTCAAGAGCACGTTGGGATTGCCGCTCTCGGTCACCTTGGCAAGCACGTTCTTCATGTCCCACGGTGCGAGGAACTGGCCCTTCTTGATCTTGACGACACGGCCGGTCTTGGCAGCCGCCACCAGCAGATCCGTCTGGCGGCAGAGGAAGGCCGGGATCTGAAGAACATCGGCTGCCTCGGCGACGACGGCGCACTGGCCGGGCTCGTGCACGTCTGTGACGATGGGGAGATCAAGCGTTTCGCGTATCTCGGCGAATACCGGTAGGGCATCATCGAGGCCGAGGCCGCGCTTGCCCGACAGACTCGTGCGGTTGGCTTTGTCGAACGACGACTTGTAGACGAGGCCGATGCCAAGCCGCTCGCATATCTCCTTTAATGCCGTCGCCATTTCCAGGGCATGGGCCCGGCTTTCCATTTGGCACGGTCCCGCGAATACTGCGATCGGCAGGTCATTGCCAAATGTCACGGATCCGACAGTGACATGGCGGTTCGGACCGCGGCTGGTTGGCTCTGACATCGACGATCTCCCGAACAAGGCAGCAAAGCCGGGTCCTGTTGACATTCGTCATGCCGATGCAGTTTGCACCGCCCTATGCCCCTCACCCTCACCCTCTCCCCGTGAAGTACGGGGAGAGGGAACCTGGCCGTGCCAGTTTTGCGCCGCCGCCGGTAACGCGACGGGCCGAGTTCCCTCTCCCCGTAGCGCCACTTCGGCGCGTGCGGGGAGAGGGTGAGGGTGAGGGGCATAGGGCGGTGCAAACTTGCGTATGCGTGCCAATTGTCAACCGAGCCTGGCCCATCCCGGCAAACCGAAACCGGTTCCCATCTCATACCATCAACTGCCTGATAGAGCTCTTGGTAGCGTGAGGCAACACGTGACGGCTCCGGATGCCGTCATTACTGTTCGCCATACATTACGCAGTCGTCGCGCGTCCGGAAACGAACGCGCGCCCATCCGGTGAACCCGACCATGCGCCTCAGAGATGCAGCCCCGGTCATCCGCTCGAAGAACGCCGGGCCGACCCAAGTCACGATCGATCTGATGTTCGATGATGCCAAGCTCTACGAGCGAGCGCTTGCCGCCCAGAGCCTGCGCGCCGACGTCGTTGCACAGCGCTATGGCGTCGCAAACGTCGATATCATTCCCTATCCCGCTGCAACGGCTATCAAGATCGTCATCCCGCGCCACGTCGTCGCCGGTACGCCGGGTGATACGGATGTCTATGGGGCCCAGCAGCACCGACTGCTCCTGGATGTTGAGATATGAGCAACTTTGCCCGCGTCGAAGCGAAATGGCGCGCCGAGGGCGGTCCTCTCAGGATCCTCGCCGCCTCCGGCCAGCTGGGTTACGGCGTCATCGAGAAATCGTTCCGTGCCGGGCTCGAACGCGACCTGCATCTGATCGGCGCCGACATGGGCTCGGTCGATCCCGGGCCCTATTATCTGGGGGCCGGCAAGATCGCCACCGCTCGGCGGTCGACCAAGCGCGATCTTGGCATGCTGCTGACCGGTGCAATCAGCCGCGAAGTGCCGCTGATCATCGGCTCGGCGGGGACCGGCGGAGGTGACGCCCATCTCGAAGCGACTGTCGAGATCGTCGAGGAGATCGCGCGCGAAGAGGGTCTCAAGTTTCGCCTGGCAATGATCGGCGCCGAGATCCCGAAGGACCTGATCAAACGTCAGCACGATGCCGGCAAAGTCACGCCGATTGGTCCCATGGGGGATCTCTCCGACGCTGACATCGATGGCTCGGATTGCATCGTCGGCCAGATGGGTACGGAAGCATTTCTGCGGGCGATCGATGAGGGACCCGACGTCATCATTGCCGGGCGTGCCTGCGACACCGCGATCTATGCGAGCCTGCCGGCGCGGCTTGGCTTCGACATGGGGCCTGCGATCCAGATGGCCAAGATCATCGAGTGCGCATCATTGTGCTGCGAAGGCGGTGGGCGCGATTCGATGCTCGGTACGCTCGAAGGTGACAGCTTCATCCTGGAGAGCATGGCACCGCAGCGGCGCGCGACCCCGATGTCGGTTGCAGCCCATGGCCTTTACGAACAGGCCGACCCGCTGTCGGTCGCAGAGCCGGAAGGTATTCTGCATCTCGATCAGTCGAAATTCGAGGCGGTCGACGAACGGCGCTGCCGGGTCTCGGGCGGGGTGTGGGTGCCGGCCGAACAATTCTCCGTCAAGATCGAAGGAGCAAGCCGGGTTGGTGCCCGCGCTGTTTACTTCGCCGGCTCGGCCGACCCAGTGTTTATCGAGAAGGCGGACGAGATCGCAGCCAGCGTCGAGGCGATGGTTCGCGAACTGGTGCCGGCCAACCCCGAGGCGCCATACGATCTCTATTTCAGGTTCTATGGCCTTGGCGCCGTTGCGGGCCGGCCGGTGAGCCAATTGCCCGAAGAGGTCGGTGTGCTGGTCGAGTGCATTGCCGGGACGGCCGAAGAGGCCCATGCCGTGGTTGCCTCGGCCAAGCAGTATCTGCTGCATGCAACCTATCCGGATCGCATCTCGACGGCCGGCAACCTTGCGTTTCCGTTCACGCCGCCGGAGATCGCGGCCGGCGATGCCTACCGGTTCAGTGTTTACCACATCATGGGCGTCGACGACCTGGCGCCGCTGTTTCCCGTTCGGGTGCACGACGTGGGTTAGTGCCGTAGTTTAACTGTTGTCCGTCCGGTGTGGCTGTGAGCCTCTTGCCCTTGGCAGGGACTCTGTTAGGGATGCCCTCCGCCAAATGCCCTGGCATGGCGATTCGAGCCAGGCATTAACCGGAGATGCTGCATCATGGAGACCTGGCAGGTCATCCTTCTCGGCCTACTCGAAGGGCTGACCGAGTTCATCCCGGTGTCGTCGACCGGTCATGTCCTGCTGGCCGGGCATTTCCTCGGGTTCGATTCACCAGGCAAGGTGTTCGAGGTTCTGATCCAGCTCGGCGCCATCCTGGCAATACTGTCAGTCTATTCGGTCAAGCTGTGGCGGATCGCTACGGCGCTACCCACTGACCCGCGCGCGCGTCGGTTTGTTGCAGCCGTTATCCTCGCCTTTCTGCCGGCCGCCGTGGTCGGTGTTCTGCTGCACGGCTTCATCAAGACGGTGCTGTTCGAGAGCCCGGCGCTGATCTGCACGACGCTGATTGTCGGCGGCTTTATTTTGCTGATCGTGGATCAGCTCAAACTCGAGCCCAGGTATACCGATGCGATGGACTTTCCGCCGCGGCTCGCGTTCGCGATCGGGGTTTGTCAGTGCCTGGCAATGGTGCCGGGCGTGTCACGGTCCGGGGCGACGATTGTCGGCTCGCTGCTGATGGGCACGGACAAGCGGTCGGCTGCCGAATTCTCGTTCTTCCTGGCGATGCCGACGATGGGGGGTGCGTTTGTCTATGACCTCTACAAGAACTGGTCGGGGCTGACGAGCGGCGACACATACGCCATTGCGCTCGGCTTCATCGTCGCCTTTTTCGCAGCCGTGGTGGTTGTGCGTTATCTGCTCGACTTCGTGTCAAGTCACGGCTTCTGGCTGTTCGCCTGGTGGCGGATCATTGTCGGCGGTGTGGGCCTCATCGGCCTGGCACTCGTCGGCTAATGCATCGAACAAACTGCCTTCAAGCTGCGTGAGGCGTGGCCGGTTCGGTCAGGGCGCGCAGGATGCCGGTGCGATCATCCGCTTCGCGCAGTCGCTTGGAAGTTTCAGGCTCACGCAGCAGGCGCGAAATGCGCGCCAAGGCCTTGAGGTGATCGCCGCTCGCATGCTCAGGAGCTAGCAGCAGAAAGATCAAATCGACAGGCTCGTCGTCCAGGGCCTCGAAGTCGATCGGCTTGTTGAGGCGGGCGAACAGGCAGTGAATGCGGTCGAGTTCACGGAACTTGACGTGAGGTATGGCAATGCCGCGTCCGAGGCCGGTCGAGCCGAGCCGCTCGCGCTGGAGGAGCGTGTCGAAAATCTCCCGCGACGTGATCGCGATGCCCGGCAATTCGCTTGCCTTTGCCGCCAGCTCCTGCAGAGCCTGCTTTTTGCTGGCTGCCTCGAGCGTCGGAATTATGGCCTGCTCTGATACGAGATCATCGAGATCCATTACGGTACATTCCTCGTGAGCCGCGTTGACTGCTTCACGCACTAAGCATCAATTATGCCGTTAACTTTGCTGACGGCTACAACCGGAACGTTGTCGACATCCCGGCAACCCCCGTTAGTTATTTTTCGTCCCAACTTTGGCCGGCCAATGACCGGCCTACGAATCGGGATTTATCCACCCGATATGGCCGTCGTCGCGCCGATAGACGATATTGATTGTTCCCGTTCCGGCATTTCGAAACACCAAAAAGGCATGTTCCGTCAAGTCCAACTGCATCACAGCCTCGCCAACCGTGCACTGGCGGACCTCGCGAACCGACTCCGCTATGATGACAGGATCCTCCTTTTCGCTTGTATTTTCAATGGCCTGGTCGTTGATCTCAACGACATAGTCTTGCGCTGAGGATAACGGAGCATGAGAATGCGAGTTCCCGTGGTGGTGATCCTTCAGGCGCCGCTTGTAGCGACGCAAGCGTTTTTCGAGGCGTTCGAGAGCTGCGTCCGCACTTGCAAAGGCATCTGTCCCCTTGCCCTCGGCCTCCAGCATCAGGCCGGTCTTGAGCCGCATGGAACAACTGGTGTGGAACTGGCCGCGAATCTTCTCTATTCGAATGTGACCAGATATTTCAGGGCCAATATAC
>CBDCZF010000005.1:0-119383 GCA_965224225.1 Hyphomicrobiaceae bacterium | reverse complement strand
TCCGCCGGGTCCGGGCGAAGTCGAGATTGAGGTCTACGCGACAGGCCTCAACTTTCGTGATGTGCTGAACGCGTTGGGCCAACTGACCGGACACATCGGGCGCGAGTGCAGCGGCGTCGTCGTTGCCTGCGGTGATGGCGTGACAGACTTCAATGTCGGCGACGCGGTTATTGCGATATTCTCCTATGACTGCCTCAGCAGTTTCACAACGGTCAATGAAGCCTTCGTCGCGCACAAGCCGTCTCATCTCTCATTCGAAGCAGCAGCGACGATACCAATCGTATACCTGACAGCGCATTACTGTCTGCATGACGTCGCCAAGGTCCGGCCTGGTCAACGTATCATGATCCACGCGGCAACTGGTGGCGTCGGGTTGGCAGCGCTGCAAATGGCACAGGCAGCCGGGCTAGAAGTTTTCGCCTCGGCCAGCCGGCCCAAATGGGCTTATCTCCGTTCTCTCGGCGTCGAGCACATTTTCAATTCGCGCACTCTCGATTTTGCAGACGAGGTCCTAGAGCAGACCGGCGGCGAAGGCGTCGACATCGTGATCAATTCGCTTACCGGCGAATATATTCCAAAGAGCCTGTCCATCCTAAGTAGCCAGGGTGTGTTTATCGAACTCGGCGCCACTGCTTCCTGGGGCCTTGAGCAAGTAGCCGAAGTACGTGCCGACATCGCCTATACAGAGTTTCACCTAAGAGATCTTCCCGGCCAGGATATAGAGGCATTTCGCGAAGTGTTCCGCGGCCTGATCGCGCAATTCGATGCGGGCTCGCTAAAGCCGGCGCCGCAGCAGGTCTTTGCGATCGAGGAAACGCTTGAGGCCCTGCGGCTGCTGGGAAGAGCCAAGCACATCGGCAAGATCGTGGTGTCGAACCGAGATAATGTCGCCCGCCCGACCCGTAACCTGGGCACGGCAATTAAACCGGATGCTACTTACCTGCTGACCGGGGGGCTGGGAGGTCTGGGCCTGAAGGTCGCGGAATGGCTGGTCAAGCACGGGGCACGCCGTCTCGTATTGATGGGGCGCAGGCCACCGGATGAAACAGCCAAGCGCTCCATTGCAGAAATGAAGGATGCCGGCGCAGAAGTCATCGTCGTGCAAGGTGATGTGGCAACGGCGGCGGACGTCGCCGACTGTCTTAGGGTCATGAGGGATTCGATGCCGGCGCTGCGCGGTATCATCCACGCCGCAGGCGTCCTCGACGATGGCCTTCTGGTCAACCAAAGTTGGGAACAGTTCGAGAATGTGCTTCGCCCCAAGATTGCTGGATCTTTGAATCTGCACCTGCAGACCGCCGACTATCCGCTCGACATCTTCATCCTGTTCTCGTCCAGCGCCGCCCTGTTGGGTGGTCCGGGCCAAGGCGCCTATGCGGCGGCCAATGCCTTCATGGACAGCCTTGCGAACGAGCGACGCTCGCACGGACTGCCCGCCCTCTCCATCAATTGGGGAGGATGGGCGGAAACTGGCATGGCGGCTCGATTGGATGATGGCGCGAAAGCACGCCGGACAGCAGGGGGATGGCGTTCGATCTCGACCGATTTGGGACTCGAACTCATGAACGAGTTGGTTCGGCGTAACGAGACCGGTACCGGCATCCTACCAATCGATTGGCCGAAATACCTGGCGCAGTTCCCCGTTACACCATCGTTCCTCTCGGGCCTCGGCGCCAAACAGGCCCAATCGACACCTACCAACACACCGAGCCCCGTCCTTGAAAGGCTTGCGACCGCGTCGCCTGGCGAACAGAGCGCCATGCTCACCGAATACGTTCGGGAAAAGGCAGGCGAAGTGTTGAGTGCCAACGGGGCGAAGCTCGATGCAACACGATCGCTATTGCAGCTTGGTATCGATTCACTGACGGCAATTGAATTGCGCAATCGGATTGCGACCGACATCAAGGTCGATATTCCCATCGTGAAATTCCTCGAAGGTCTGACGATTGCCCAGACGGCGGCCACCCTCCGTGAATCGCTCGGTTGCCGGACGTCCGAAACGGCGGAAACAGCCGATCCGTTGCAGACCGCATCGAGCCCGCAAGACTTGAGCGCTGAAGCAGAAGACGAATGGGAAGAAGGTGAGATATGAATGCCGCCGATCTTCTCGATGAGCTTCAGCGTAAGGGCATCGATCTGTGGGCCGATGGAGAGCAGCTTAAATACCGGGCGCCGAAAGGGGTGTGGACGTCCGAAACACAGGAATTGCTAAAGTCGAACAAGCTGCATCTGTTGAAGTTATTGCAGCAACCAAGAACGTGCGTCGCCTCGTTCGCCCAGCAGCGGTTCTGGTATGCAACGCAACTGGATCCTGATACCGCCGTCTACAATATCCCAATTGCCCTTAAGATCGAGGGACCGCTCAAGACGGCGGTGCTCGAGCGCTCGCTGAACGATATTGTCCGGCGCCAGGATACACTGCGCACGACGTTCGCGATGCGTGACGGGGAACTTGTGCAGATCATTGCGCCCTTTGCTCCCTTCAAGGTGCCCGTCGAAGACATTTGCCCTCTACCACGAGAGGAACGATGTGCCGAGCAACAGCGGCTCATCGATGGCGAAATCGATGCACCATTCGATCTCGGCGACGGCCCCCTCTTTCGAACCAAGCTGGTTCGGTTGCATAAAGAGCGGCACATTCTCCTACTCACGGTGCACCACATTATTTCGGATGGTTGGTCCGTTGGTATTCTCTACCGTGAATTACAGGAACTCTATGGCGCGTATGCTGCTGGTCGATCACCAACTCTCACGCCACTCCCCTTCCAGTATAGTGACTTCACGAAATCGCAGCGGCAATGGGTGCAAAGCAGCGAGTGTCACGAGCAGCTCGGGTATTGGAAGCAACAGCTTGCAGGACCGCTCCCGGCGCTCGAGCTGCCATCAGACCGGCCGCGACCAGCGCTAAAACGCTATCGTGGCTCCCGGCACGTCGAGCACCTGTCACCCAAATTCGTCGCAACCTTGAAATCGATCAGTCAGTCCGAGGACTGCACGTTGTTCGTAACAACGCTGGCAGCATTCCTGGCATTGTTGCATCGCCTCTCAGGTCAGACCGACATGGTTGTAGGCGTACCGATTGCCGGTCGGACGCGGCCGGAAGTCGAGAACCTGATCGGACTGTTCCTCAACACCCTTGCGCTACGCGGGGATACTTCAGGAAACCCAACGTTTGGCGAACTTCTCGCCCGCGTTCGCGCCATGACATTGAATGCGCACAGCAACCAGGACATCCCGTTCGAATTGGTCCTCGAAGCATTGAAACCGAAACGCGATCCGAGCAGGACACCTGTGTTCCAGGTATTCTTCAATATGTTCAACTTTTCATCGCACAGCATCGACCTGCCCGAATTGGCCGTTGAGCAGGTGTTGTTGCCGGCGCAATTGTCGAAATTCGATTTGACACTGTACGTCAAAGAACAACGAGACGGTGCGCGGGTCGAGTGGGTTTACAACACCGACCTGTTCGATGCGCCGACCATCGCCGGAATGGCAAGCCAGTATCTTCAATTATTGCAGCGCATCGCTGGTGATCTCGATCAACGTCTTTCGGCATTGAACGTGATGCCGAGCCAAGAACGAGAGTCTCAATCGCGCCAGGTCGAGGTCAAATCGGACAAGCGGTTTGTCCGGTTTGACAGAGAGGCAACCGAACAGTCGATTGGCGATCGTTTCCGCGAGCAGGCCGAGCGTTTTGCAGGTAACATCGCCATCAAGACCAAGGTCCACGAATGGACTTACGCGCAATTGGATCGCACAAGCGACACGGTGGCAAGATCAGTGCTTGAAGCATGCAGCACGGGAGAACACAGGGTTGCACTGCTATTCGATCACGATGCGCCGATGGTTGCCGGGGTTCTCGGGACACTCAAGAGCGGCAAAGCCTACGTTGCGCTGGACCCCGAATATCCGCGAGCGCGGATGGACACGATACTTGGTGATGCCGACGTCCGTCTGATTCTGACTGACGACGCCAATGAAGCACTTGGCATGCGGCTCGCCGGGGAAGGGCGAAGCTCTCTAAATATCGAACAGCTTCCGGTTGATCCTTCGAGCGACAGGCTCGATTTTTCGGTGTCAAAGGATGCCATCGCCTACATCCTTTATACGTCGGGTACGACGGGGAACCCCAAGGGAGTGATCCAGAGCCACCGCAATGTGCTCCACCACATCATGAACTACTCGAACGCGCTTCGGATTGGCCCTGACGACAAGCTTACGCTCCTGTCTTCCTATAGTTTTGATGCGTCGGTAATGGATATCTTTGGCGCCCTCTTGAACGGCGCCACGTCATATCCATTGAGCTTGCGAAGTAACCCGATCGGCGACCTTCGCCAAAGCCTGGTGAATGAGCGCATTACCATCTATCACTCAACGCCCTCCGTGTTCCGGTATGTTTTCGCCAACCGGCCACAGGATCAGACGCTCGAGGAAACCAGGATTGTAGTGCTCGGCGGTGAAGAAGCTCAGAGAAGCGATTTTGAGCTCTACAAGCGCCACTTTCCCGCCGATTGCACGTTCATCAACGGATTGGGACCCAGCGAATCGACACTGGCGTTGCAGTTCCTTGCCAATCATCAAACAGAATTGACACGTTCTGCCGTCCCTGTCGGCTTTCCGGTCGGGGACATGGAGATCGCGCTTGTCGATGAGGCCGGTGTCGACAATGGCGTTTTCGGCGAGATCGTGATCAAGGGGCCGCAGGTAGCACTTGGTTACTGGCGCAACGCACAGGCAACGACCGCGGCATTCGCGGTCGATCCGCAAACGGGACTTAGATCCTATCGTACGGGAGATGTCGGCCGACGACTGGCCACCGGCGCGATCGAGTTCATCGGTCGGAAGGACGGCCAACTGAAGATCCGCGGATTTCGCGTCGAGCCGGGAGAAATCGAAGCCATTTTGCTGTCCCATCCTGAGGTTCGCGAGTGCGTCGTCGTTGGCCGTGAGGACAGGCCTGGTGACAAGTGCCTGGCTGCGTATGTGGTCGTCGAGCCGAATAGTTTCAGTGCAGCAGACCTTAGAAAGTACCTGAAGGCCCAACTGCCAGAGTACATGGTCCCATCGCACTTCGTCACCCTCGACGCGCTGCCGCTCACGGACCATGGCAAGATCGACCAAAGAGCGCTGCCAGCACTTAGCCTGGAAGCCATAGCACGCGAATACGTGGCGCCGCGCACTAACGTCGAGGAGCAACTGGCGCAGCTCTGGTCTAAAATTCTCGGCGTCGAGACCGTTGGGGTTCACGACAACTTCTTCGACCTCGGCGGGCATTCCTTGCACGCCATCCAGCTTTTCGGCGCATTGCAAGAGCGGTTGGGTCACACGATTCCCCTCGCTGTCCTACTGCAGGCCCCGACAATCGCCGAGCTTGGCGATGTGCTCGGCAACGAAACTTGGCAAGCTGCACTGTCATCACTAGTGGCGATTAGGACGAAAGGTAGGAATCCGCCGTTCTTCTGTGTTCATGGCCACGGCGGGTCAGTATTGGGATTTCGGGATTTGGCCCTGGCGCTTGGCTCAGATCAACCATTTTACGGCCTGCAGGCACAAGACCTCGATCTTCGCGCACGCCGGCCCAAACGGTTTGAAGATATGGCGGCGCACTACATTCGCGAGATCCGCACTGTGCAGCCGCGCGGCCCCTACCACATCGGCGGCTTTTGTCTGGGTGGCACTGTGGCCTACGAGATGGCGCAACAGCTTCGCGCCGAGGGTGAGGAAGTCGCACTTCTCGCAATGATCGACAGCTCACATCCCGATTACCCGAGGTATCGGCCCGGCACGACGGGGCTCGAGCAGGCGATATACAAGCTCATGCGCAGGATCGACTTGGAGATGGACTACTTCGTGGGAGAAGATGGTATGGACGGGCTGCGGGCTCCCTTCGTAAGGGGCAGAAGTCTGCTCAAAATGTTGCTGGCGAATGCCGAATCGTTTGCGGCCAGCAGGCTTGGCAAGTTTGCTGAAAATCTGCCTCGATCGGAGGCGTACCGACTGAAGCTGCTCGAAAAATCCAACACGATGGCCTACCAGATGTACAAACCCAAAGCCTACGCCGGTTCTATGATGCTGATCAGGGCGGCAAAGCAACCGTTTGGCATCCAGCCGGATCCGACATTGGGATGGAGGGAGATCGTTGCCGGCAACGTCAATGTTCACGTTGTCCCCGGTCACCGAAGGTGGATGCTTTCGAAGTCGAGAGCCCATTTGGTTGCCGAACGGCTGCTGGACTGGATCGGCGAGCGGTCTAATGACTAAAAATATGCACTCGATACGTTGTCGGCAATTTGTGCCAGATCGTGCCGGCCCGGGCCGATGTCTGCGGGCGACAGACCCTTTAGGCGACCGCTTCTGCTTTGATAGCCGACGTATGTTTGGACCATTGCAGCGCCGGCTTTCCATTGAACGTTGCTGTCGGCAATTGGAAACTGGCAATTTGTTGCGACGCAGCCAGCATTAAAAGGCGTTCGTCCCTTCCTGGCCCGCTTCCCCATTGGGGTTGAGCAGACACTCCGAACGACTGTGCTTCTTGAGCAACGCAGAAAGCCAGCAGACCCGGATGTCGGCAATGTTACCGGTGCGGCTGAATGCGCTGCAACACCTTAGACGGCGGCCACGGCAGAAGATGGCCCGACGCTGAAAATTTCGATGCGAGCAGAACGGGCTCGAAGCTGCGGGTACAGCGGAAATACGCAATTTGAGTGCGCTCAATCTCACCGTGTCTTCCGCTGCTGAAGTATGCTCTGCCGTGTTATCCTCTTGACGGAGTCATTCCTTCGTGACCCACAGGCGACCTGAGCCGGTGTAGCGTCGCGTGGTGATGGAAGCACACGTGGCATAGATTGCACACCCTGACCCAGGCAGCGACGATCAGCGAATGCCGTCCCGAATCTTGACCGCACCACCCCAGACAGCCGACGTTGACTTAGCAGCCGCTGAATGTACACACATTTGCTGACCTAAGTGCATGCAAGCACTTTCTGAGATGAGAATCTGACCCGAACGCGCTTGCGATGCTCGGTGTCGTCGAATTGCCAGCGAACGCTTTTGGGGTCCAACTGGGCCAATTCTGAGCGCCCCCATGAACTGACACACCGTGCGCACATGCGACCTGAAAATGGTGTCGCGCCTCGCAACGGAAGTGAAGGGACCCAGCCGATGCTTCCGAGCGCTGCGAAAACCATTCATCAGTTGTTCGAGGAGCAGGCTGAACGTTCGCCGGATGCTGTTGCCTACTACTTCGAACCTGGGCCGCTCAGCTATCGAGAGCTCAACGAACGCTCCAATCGCCTGGCAAGCTATTTGAGGCGTGCCGGCATCCGACCAAATGTGCCGGTCGGCATTTGTCTCGAACGTAGCGCAGAGATGGTTGTCAGTCTGCTCGCCGTTCTGAAAGCGGGAGGCGCCTATGTGCCCCTGGAACCGACGGCGCCGACACAACGTTTGCGGGAAATTCTGCAGGATACGGAGCCGCCGCTCTTACTGCTACACAGCCACCTTGATCCATTTGCCGAATACGATGGCCGGACCCCAGCGCGCGATTTGCGCCCGAAGATCTTCCAGTTCCTGATGCTGGCGTTTGCCGAAACGTTCGGTTTTCTCGGTGGCAAGCTTTCTGCGTAGCAGGATCACGATTGAGCGATCCTGGAGCGTGTCGGGTAGCGTTCTAATCAGGGCGATCACCTTGGGGCACCAAGTTGAAAACTGCTTGGGTTCATGGTTGTCGCCGACAGTTCGGATGACGTAAGCGGAGTCCCGGCTGAAGCCGCTATTGAGGACGCCACGCATGTCATCGTTGTACTGTAGGTACGTTTCACCTTCATCAAGTAGCAGGATAGGGTGCCAAGCTTCGATCGCTCGAAAGATCGCTGCTGCTGTGATATTGGCCGCGGGCACCGCCCTCGGCACAAGTCGTGAAATGATCTGCAGAAGCGTCGTCTTCCCGCACCTTTTTTCAGGACTCTGGATTGCAAGTATGGGTGAGTGCTCTGCAGCGTCATGGACATGTGAATAGATGGTCCAAAGCGCCAGGGAGATGGCCTGCTCCCTCGAGAGCACCATGAACCTCAGCAGTACCGATACGATCCTGTCCACAAGCTCGCCACCGATTACCGGTTCGGGCCACGGCTCGACGGGCTTCAGCGCCCCGAGTTTGCCGGATTGTGCACCGCCGTGATCAGTGTGTCGAAGTTCCACTTCCTCGTCTAGCACGCTGACACGGAGATCCAATCGCTTGGCCGTTTCTTTGCGAACTTTTTCGTATTCAGTCCGAGGAAGCTGCGCCAGTCGATCGAGTTCCACGTCGAGATCTATGTCGTTATCCATGACGCCCCCCAAGATCAGGAAGCGCGTCCTGAGCGGATGTGCGCAAGCCGCTCATGATCGTCGCGTGAACCGCTCGCAAGCCCTCCTCGGCAACGAGACCATTTGCCGTACAGGCGCCGACCACGTCGACGAACATCTGGTATTCGGAGATCAGTCCGTGATGGACGAGACGGCCGAATCGGCACACGAACCAAAAGGCCTGATTGTTGCGACCGCTGTTCGGTGGCATAGCCGCGAGTGAGGCGAGATCTGCGCGGTAGGCAGGCGCGAAATAGCGGTGATACCGTTGCCGTTGATCTGGCGGGAGCGTTCCTTTGATGGCCGGCAACGTCGGCCGAGGATGCATTTGACGTGATGGCTTGCCGGAAATTTCCTGCACTACGGCGCGTACGCTCGCGAGGTGATCCTCAGAAATTCTGGGCAATGCCGAGAAATCCGGCCGATCAGAGATTGGGTAAAACTCGACCATGATCACGCCTCCAGACTTTGCGGATCCAGCCATACATACGGCTGACCAGTGTCAGGATGGATACTCGGTGGGATCACAGTTTGCGCGCCATGTGAGAGGATCTCGACGAGGTTCAAGCGCTGGATCGGAAAGTGGTCGCCGGCCATCAAGAAGAACGCCGTGAAGCCACGTTTGCCACGCTTCGCCGCCCTGATCGGCGGCAGGCACGCGACAAGACGGGCGATATGATCGGCATCTTCGGTGTCGATGTCGATCGCGACGAGCCCGCCTTGTCCGAGCGGCAGCCCGATATTGTAAGACGCGGCGGACTGCATGTAGCGGTCGATGTAACCTGCTGGTTGGCGTTCGTGGCACCACCGCGACCACTTTGTCTCAATCGGTCGTTTGTCATTCTCGTAAAGGGCGAGAACATTCCAACTCGGTGACCAATGAGGGGCTTCTATTTGAAAAGGGGATTGCATTTTTTGCCTCGCGATGTTGCGGGGCAGCCGCGAACGCGGTACAAAAGGGCTGCAGATTCATGTGCTTGAGCCACTGTGGGGTGGGCTACGATGCAGTGCATTCTGCGCTGTCAAACGATAATGACTGCCGCCGCTTCCGCTTGGCTCCGGGGCGGCGGTGCTGCTTTCACGTGGCACTTGCGCCCGAGCCCAGGAACGCCTCAAGATCGCGTCTTAGGATCAGTCGTCGTCCTGCGACTTTGATAGCCTTGAGCTGGCCTTCTTTGATCGCGGCATAGATCGTTGTCCGCCCGAGGCCGGAAACACGCACTGCCTCATCGACCCTATAGGCAAGCTTGTATTCGTACGGGTTGGATTGAGGAAGGGAAGTTGGTTGGGCCATCTTTGAACCTCCTAGGTATCAGAACGATGGACCGTATATATTCGGGCGAACGCTGCGAGTCTTGGAGGACCAATCTCATGTTTTCGGAGGCATGTCCTCCAAGGAGCATACGCCTATCAGGCAGTCCATCCAGAAGTTGAGAAGTATTCGAGACACTTTTTCGTGTCGCAGCCGACACCTGTCGAACAAGCTCACGACCTTATAGAGAACATCCTTGAAGTCTTGGGCTTCCAACAATCTTCTGAGGCGCTCGTAGAATGCATACTCGAAATCAGATGTAAGCATCTCCGGTTTCGAGCTTGCAGGACGGTTCACATGATTTCTACGACGCATTATGGCATAGCAGGCCTCTTCAAATTGCGTCGGTGGAGCATCATGTGGGGCCCTTGAGGGTTTTCCGCGCGCATAACGGAACACAAGGTAGATCAATCCAACTAATACGCGCTCTCTCGGGTCCGATTTATTTATTGTGCGGGCGTCGATATTTGTCGCTTTCTCATAATTTGCTGCAAACTCACGTGCCTCCTGGCTAATAACAGGAATGTAGTCGGTAGCTTTGGCCAAGTCCTTGACCCGCGCGGCTGCGCCGTCAATCATCCACAAGTGGAATCGACCGAGCGCTTCATCTCGCGACCGTATATGAATTTTGTTGCGGATCTCTTCTAGCGTATCGAAGCATTCTCTTAGTCTTCGGGCAATTTTGCGAGCTTCAGGAAATCCACCATCAACCAGTGGTATGCGCAATATCTGAAACGCGTCGGGTTCAAGGAGTTCTCTAAGCAGAGCCCTAACGACCCAACAGCCATCTAACGCGTTGCGTCGAATGATCTCATCGAGCATCTCTTCTGCATTTTCGATTTCGGCAAGATCGCGCTTCGTCATGCTAGGGACCCAAGTTTGCCAGCGAACTACAGTACGCGGACCAGGCTTCCATTAGTCCGCGCCGCCGCTCCAATGCATCTCCTCGACGATACGCTCTTTCAACAGCATTCCCGACCTTGTGCGCCAAAGCCTGCTCAGCCAGTTCCCGCGGAAAGTCGCCGATGTCCTCAGCCCAATCACGAAAGCTCGATCGAAATCCGTGCACCGTGCACTTGTTGGCGCCCATACGGCGCAGAACGCTGGTCAAAGTCATATCAGACAGTGGCCTGCCTGGTTTCTGGCCCGGAAACACGAGGTCATTGCGTCTGATCGTCATCATCTTACCCAGGATCTCCAGGCAGCGATCCGTCAAGGGCACGCGATGCTCTTTTTGCGTCTTCAGCATGCGTTCTGGCGGAATGATCCAAAGCTTCTCTTCGTGGCTAATCTCGCTCCATCTGGCGCCGCGGGTCTCGCCGGAGCGCGCCGCTGTGAGGATTGTGAACTCCACGGCCAACGCGGATACCGATGGACGCTCGCGAAGGCGCGCAACAAATTCAGGAATATCATTGGCCGGCATGGCCGAGTGATGGCCGCGAATGAGGCGCGCATGCGATCCTAGGAGATGATCCAGGTTACCTTTCCAACGTGCGGGATTTGCACCTTCGCAGTATCCACGCGCGATCGCGGCATCCAAAATCTTCTCAATTCGCCCTCGAACGCGCTGCGCCGTTTCCGGTAGCGTATTCCATATCGGCTGCAGCACGCCAAGGACGTCCGTAGTCGTGATTGTGTCAACGCGTTTGAGCGATATCGATCGTGCATGCAGCTTCAAGGTCGATCGCCATTGCGCTCGATGCTTTGGATTGCGCCACGATTTCTCCAGTTCCGTTATGACCTCATCTGCAAGTTCAGCGAATTTCGGAATCTTGCTGATAGCGGATCGAGCATCATTGATTGGGTCCTGGCCATTCGCCAGCATCAGCCGGGCCCGCGCCGCCCGCTCGCGAGCCTGCGCGAGGCTCACCACGCTCGCGGAACCCAACCCTTTATGTCAATCGGCGCCGAAAATTGACCCCGGATCGGCGTTCAATTTTGACCCCACCCCCACGGGTTCAGCATTTCCGCCCGAAGTGGTTCTGAAGCGGGGGCTTGTAGGGGCATGATCACGGTGGAGACGATTGGGCGAGTGCGCCATGACTCGGGCTGGCGCACGTCAGGAGCGGTTCTTGAAGCGCCAGCTGTCGTTGCCGGTCTCGATGATGTCGCAGTGATGCGTGAGGCGGTCGAGCAGCGCAGTCGTCATCTTGGCGTCGCCGAACACACTGGGCCATTCGGCGAATGCAAGGTTGGTCGTCACGATGATCGAGGTGCGCTCGTAAAGCCGGCTGATCAGGTGGAACAACAGTTGGCCGCCCGATTGCGCGAACGGCAGGTAGCCGAGTTCGTCGAGGATGACGAGGTCGACGCGGTTGAGTGCGTCGGCGGTGCGGCCCTGGCGATCGAGCTTCACTTCGGTCTCGAGCCGATTGACCAGGTCGACGACGTTGAAGAAGCGCGCCTTGCGGCCCGCCCGGATGCATTGGCGCGCGATGGCGATCGCGATGTGCGTCTTGCCGGTGCCTGTGCCGCCGACCAGGACGACGTTGCGCTGATCGTCCAGGAAGCTGCCCTGGCCAAGCGTCTCGATCGCCTCGGCGTTGATCGGCGTCTCGGCGAGATCGAGTTCGGCAAGCTCCTTGGCCAGCGGCAGCTTGGCAATCGTCATCTGGTAATTGATCGAGCGCGCCTGCTTGGCGGCGATCTCGGCCTTGAGCAGGGCCGCCAGAACCTTCTCGACGCCCTGGCGCCGCTTGATGCCGGCGGTGACGATGTCGTCGTAAGCCGCCCTCATGCCGGAGAGGCTCAACGTGCGCATCAACTCGAGGATCTCATGGCGCTCCATCACACCACCTCCAATGCGGAAACGGGATCGGCCGCAAGGCGAGGTTGGCCAATCAGGCCATCGTAGCGCGCGCAATCGGCAAGCGGTGGTGATGCGAGTTGCAACCGCTCCGGCGTCATGACCGGTGCCGGTGGCTCCGGTTGCTGTTGGCGGTAAAGCACATTGAGGATCACATCGGCGCTGACCACCTGTGCCGCGAGCGCTTCCGTGCACGCCGCCTCAACCGCTGCCATGCCGTCGGTCAGGACAGCGGTGAGGATCCGGACCATCTGCCGGTCGCCGTCGTCAGATCCGGCAAGGCGGCGGCGCACACGGCCAAGGGAGCCCGGCAGAACCCAGCCCTTGAACGGCGCGCCATTGCGCAATGCGCCGGGTTTCTTTGCCAGAACAGGGACATAGTGCCAGGGGTTATAGATTGTCTGCGCCTTGGCGAACGAGCGCTCGTGTTCGCCGACAATCTCGCCATCCTGCTTGATGACGATGCGATCAGCGTAAGCGTAAACATCAACCGGCCGACCAACGGCCTTGGCCATCACCGAGTACTTGTTCTTGTCGAAGGTGACGAGGCATGTCTTGGAGACCGCGGCCGTTACGCTGCGAAAGCCATCGAACGGGCTGGCATATGGAACGAGGCTCGCGCGTTCGACCTCGAACATCTCGAAGATCGAACGATCCTTGTACTCGGGATGCGCGTGTGCCTTGGCCCAGGCGATGCACCGGTCGATCAGATAAGCGTTGAGTTCGGCCAGGCTTGAGAACTTGAGCCTTGGTGTGAAGATGGCACGCCGCATCACGCCGACATCGTGCTGGAAGCGCGTCTCCGACACGACATTCTCTACCTGCCCCTTCTCCCACCCCGCTGCCGGTGTGCACGCCGTCGCCTCGACGAGATGGTGGCTTAGCATCTGCTGGAAGCGGCGGTTGAACTGGCGCTCCTTACCGACAAAAACAGCATCGACGGCGGTCTTCATGTTGTCGTAGATGCCGCGCCGGCAGGCGCCCTTGAAGAACCGGAATGCCTGGTCATGGGCGTCAAAAACCATCTCCTGGGCTTCGCGCAGATAGGCACGCAAGAACGGCATGCGGCTGTGGCAGAGCCTGACGTGCGCCACCTTCACGGTCACCGCGCTACCTGCGATCACGACGATCTCGTGGCTCCAGTCAAACTGATACGCCTCACCGGGATCGAAGTGCAGCGGCACATACGCCTCGGCCAGCCGGGCACCGTGGGCTTCTTGCCAGCGCCGGCCATAGCGGCGCACCGCATCATAGCCGCCCTGGTAGCCAGCCAGACGCAACTCTTCGAACATCTGCAGGTATGTCAGGCGTTCGCGCTTGGCCTTCTTCGCGTTCTCTTCGAGCAGGCCATCGAGCTGATCGGCAAAACCGCCGAGCTTGCGATGAGGCTGTGTTTTGCGTTCATAGCGATGTTCGGTCTCCTGGCCGCGCACAATTGTACGCACCGTGTTCCGCGCCAGCCGAAGCTCCCGCGAGATCTCCTTGATCTTCTTGCCCTTGACGTGAAAGTCATGGCGCACTCGCCCAATCGTCTCCACCGTGATCATGCCCCTTCAAGCCCCCGCTCCAGAATCACTTCGAGCGGAGATGTTGAGCCCGTGGGGGTGGGGTCAAAATTGAACGCCGATTACCCCCGCAAAGGGGTCAAAATTGCATGCCGATTCACACTTTATCGCGTAGCTTGCCTGATTGGCGGTCCCGATAGCGAAAAATCCAGCGGCGCCGTCCACCGTTTCCGATGTGCAAGTACAGCCCCCCGCCGTCACTGTATCGGCCAGGATCGGTAAGGCCTCGCATTGACTTCACATTGAGCTTGTGGAGCTGAGCCATTTGTTCCCCGACTATGCCGGGCCCCTACTTGGGCCCCAACATTGTCGGCGGTTTCGGACGAACTTGGAAGTACACAGGCGAACAAATTTTGGTCTAATCCACTGGCTCTGTTCTGCCTGAATGTTGTGACACCTAGCTGACAGACGGTTCGTCACCAGCGAGGATACCATGAAGGCTCAGGATTTTCAGGCACTTGTCGGGCAGTTGGGGGATCTCAGCCAAGTCCAGCGCGAGGCGCTGGTCGAGGCGCTGACGGCGACGGGCTCGGACGAGGAGGTCGTCGCTCTGATCGAGACGCGGTTCGCCGCGGCGCCGGCCTGCGGCCATTGCGGTGCGAGTGACTTCAAGCCATGGGGCTCGGCCTCCGGTCTCAAGCGCTACATGTGCAAGGCGTGCGAGCGCACCTTCAACGCGCTGACGGGCACGCCGCTGGCAGGGCTCAGGCTGCGCGAGAAGTGGCTCGACTATGCCCGCGCACTCGTCGACGGTGTCAGCCTACGCAAGGCGGCAGCGCGCACCGACATTCATCTGGAGACATCGTTCCGCTGGCGTCATCGTTTCCTCGCGGCGGCCAAGGACAAGAAGGCTGGCGCCGTAACCGGCATCGTCGAGGCGGACGAGACATTCATTCTCAAGTCGGCCAAGGGCTCGCGCAAATTGGTCGGCCGAGCGCCCAGGAAACGTGGCGGCAAGGCCAAGAAACCGGGACTTTCCACAGACGAGCACGATGCCATTCTGATCGTCCGCGATCGCCATGGCGAGACCACCGATGCGATCCTCACCGACCTCAGCGCTGAGGCGATCGGCGCGCACTTGAAGCCCGTCGTCGCTAAAGACGCCGTGCTCATCACCGACGGCAACAAGTCTTACGAGGCGTTCGCGGCCGAGACCGGCATCACCCAGATGGCGCTTGTTGCTGCGCAAGGTGAGCGGACCATTGGCTGCTATCACACCCAGAACGTCAGCGCCTACCAGAGCCGCTTTAAGGGCTGGATGGCGCGCTTCAAGGGCGTCGCTTCGAAATATCTGCCGAGTTATCTCGGCTGGCGCCGCATGATTGAGCGGGACGGCGATCGACTTACGCCCCGCCACTGCCTGGCTGGAGCCATGAGTTAGCGGGGAAATCTACATTGGAGCCGAACAGAGCCAATCCACTAGGATTGTTCGATTAAGTGGATTATCGCGAACACCCCCGAACACAGTTATGGCGGTCTCCGTCTCCGCCATGAATGGCGTGTGTCCGTCACCTGATACCCGATACCCGGCACCTGAGAGGCTGATCTTCTTTGGTGAATTGGCGCTCCGACGGTAAACTGGCCGCCCTTTGATCATTCGGGAAAATCGTCCAGTGTCCGACGAGAGTGAAGCGATCGTCCAGGTTCTCGCAGGCATTGGCGAGATCGATGCCGCGGCCTGGGATGCCAATGCCAATCCTGATCGCGAAACCTACAATCCGTTCGTGTCGCACGCCTTTTTGAAGGCTCTCGAAGATGCCATGTGCGTGCGTCCGGAGGCTGGTTGGCAGCCGCAGCATCTCGTCCTGCAGACCGGCACGGGCGAGATTGGCGGCTGCATGCCGCTCTATGCGAAATCGCACAGCAAGGGCGAGTACGTCTTCGATTATGGCTGGGCGGATGCCTACGAGCGGGCTGGCGGGCAATATTATCCGAAGCTGCTGGCAGCCGTCCCATTCACGCCGGTGCCCGGGCCGCGCCTCCTTGTCCACGACGGGTCACGCCGCGACGAGCGCCGCAGCCTGCTGGCGACCGGTGCAATCGAACTGGTGCGCCGCCACGGCATTTCCTCGCTGCACATCAACTTTCTGACCGAGGCCGAATGGCACGAGATGGGCCGGCTCGGGTTCCTGAAGCGCACGGACCAGCAATTCCATTGGCACAACGACGGCTATCAGACGTTCGACGATTTCCTCGCCTCGCTGGCCTCGCGCAAGCGCAAGACCGTTCGCCGCGAGCGCCGCGAGGCACTGGCCGCCGGCCTCGAGATCGAATTGCTGACCGGCGGCAACATCCAGGAGCGTCACTGGGACGCGATGTACTCGTTTTACATGGACACCGGCAGCCGCAAGTGGGGCCGCCCCTATCTCAACCGCACGTTCTTTTCCCTGCTTGGTGAGAGGCTGGCGCAAGATTGCCTACTGATCATGGTGCGCAACGGCGATGATTACATTGCCGGCGCCTTGAACATCATTGGTGGCGACTGCCTCTACGGCCGCTATTGGGGGGCGATCGAGCATCACCCCTGCCTGCATTTCGAGGTCTGCTACTATCAAGCGATCGAATACGCCATCACCCACAAGCTCGATCGGGTCGAGGCCGGCGCGCAGGGTGAACACAAGCTCGCGCGTGGCTATATGCCGACGGCAACCTATTCGGCGCACTGGATCCCGAACCCGAGCTTCCGGCGCGCCGTTGCCCATTATCTCGAAGACGAGCGCGACTATGTCGAGCGTGCCCGCGAGTCGCTGGCGCGATACGGGCCGTTTCGCAAGGATATCGTGGCGGTGCCGCGGGACGATCAGCCGGTCGACTGCGACAATGATTGAACAGTTTCGGGCTGGCGTTACGGATCATCTTGAATGCTGGGCTATCTTCGCCGACCAACGACAAGTCTGTGTGGCCGCGGTGCACACCAGTTCTCGAATAGCACTCGAGCCAGCTTTGATAGCCAGATGCACGATCAAGCGCTTCAACTACTGGACCATCAGATATAGGCAATAAAATGCATCTTTAGTCATTCCAGACACCTCGGAATGGATACTTGCAACTCACAGAAACGTCTCACCACTCCAGCAATCGCCAGATCCTAAGAACAATAGTTGACCGACCCAAATTCTGCACTATAGTGCGTAAAACCAATCAGGGAGGCACGCTGATGGATCAACCAAGCGGCACCATAATCGACTTCCAAACCGACCCGTCACGCTACCGCCACTGGCGCGTCAACTACGCCGGTGAGATCGCGACACTCTTTATGGATGTCGACGAAGCCGGCGCCCTGTTCGAGGGCTACGAGCTCAAGCTCAACTCCTACGACCTCAGCGTCGATATCGAGTTGGCCGACATTATCCAGCGGATGCGCTTCGAGCATCCCGAAGTGAAGGTCGTCGTGCTCCGCTCCGGCAAGGACAACGTCTTTTGCGCCGGCGCCAACATCCGCATGCTGGCGGGCGCCGCCCATGCCCATAAGGTCAACTTCTGCAAGTTCACCAACGAGACCCGCAATACTTTCGAAGCGGCAGGCGGTGAGTCCGGCCAATACTACATCTGCGCCATCAAGGGCTCGTGCGCCGGCGGCGGCTACGAGCTGGCGCTGGCTTGCGACCACATCATCCTGACCGACGACGGCTCATCCAACGTTTCGCTGCCCGAGGTGCCGCTGCTCGCCGTCCTGCCCGGCACCGGCGGCCTGACCCGTGTCACCGACAAGCGCAAGGTTCGCCGCGACCGCGCCGACGTATTCTGCTCGACCGAGGAAGGCGCCCGAGGCCGCCGGGCCGTCGACTGGAACCTGGTCGACGAAATCGTCTCCAACAGCAAGTTCGATGAAACCGTTCGGGCCCGCGCTGAGGCGTTCGCCGCCAAATCCAATCGCCCGAGCGATGCCAAGGGCATCTCGCTCACTCCACTCGATCGCACGTTCGAAGACGACGGCTCGATCCGATATTCGACCGTCGACGTCCGCCTCGACCGCTCCCGCGGCATCGCCACCATCGAAATCTCGGCACCGACGGACGACGCGCCGGCATCCGTTGCGGAACTCCACAGTCAGGGCGCAGAAGCCTGGATGCTGAAATGCGCCCGCGAACTCGACGATGCCATTCTGCACCTGCGCCTCAACGAGCTCGAAACCGGCGTCATCATCTTCAAGACCACCGGCGCTGCCGACAAATTGATCGCCCACGAGCGCCTGCTGCTCGACAACCGGTCCGACTGGCTCGCCAACGAAATCCTGCTCTACTGGAAACGCGTCCTGAAACGCATCGACGTCACCTCGCGCTCGCTGGTTGCGATCGCCGAACCGGGCTCCAACTTCGCCGGCACGCTGGCTGAGATCATGTTTGCGGCCGACCGCTCCTACATGGCCGACGGCGCCTTCGAAGGCGACAATCGCCCGCCGGCGACGCTGACGCTGACCGACGCCAACTTCGGCCTCTACCCGATGTCGAACGGCCTGACCCGCCTCGAAACGCGATTCCTTCGTACGCCCGAGCAGATCGACAAGCTAAGAGAGCAAACCAATAAGCAGCTATTGGCCGACGAAGCCGACGACCTCGGCCTCGTTACCTTCGCCATGGACGATATCGACTGGGACGATGAGATCCGCATCTTTCTCGAAGAGCGTGCGAGCTTCTCGCCCGACGCCATGACCGGCCTGGAAGCCAACCTGCGCTTCGCCGGCCCGGAGACCATGGAAACGCGTATCTTCGGCCGCCTCACCGCCTGGCAGAACTGGATCTTCCAGCGTCCCAACGCGGTCGGCGAAACTGGTGCCCTGCAGCGCTACGGCACCGGCATCCGCGGCGACTTCGACCGCCGCCGTGTTTAGAGGAAGCTAACTGATGCAGGTCGTGCAACTAAAAGAGAAGCTGGCGGCGTTTGAAGACCATTGGTCGCCAAAGATCGTCACCAGCTTCAATGGGCACGATGTCATGGTTGTCAAGGCGCAAGGCGAATTCGTCTGGCACAGCCATGCCGATACCGATGACTTCTTTCTGGTACTAAAGGGTCGCCTGCGTATCGATTTGCGCGATGGTCCCGTTGAACTAGCCGAAGGTGATCTCTTCGTCGTGCCCAAGGGCATCGAACACCGGCCCGTGGCTGACGAGGAAGTCCATCTCCTACTCATCGAGCCTGCCGGCACACCCAACACCGGCGATGAGACAACCGCCGCCCAAAAGGAGGTCATCTAACCGCCTCGAAACATCAAACCGCAAACCAATCCCGCCGGAGTAAACCGATGACCGACCTCATCAACGTTTCCTACGACACCCAGATCCCCAACAACGTCGGCCTCTCGAGCGACCGCCGCGTGCTGCGTGCGCTCGAGAAATGGCACCCGGGTTACCTGAACTGGTGGAACAACCTGATCCCTGAGCAGTTCCAGAAGAGCCTCATCTACCTGCGCACGGCAGTGAGCGTCGATCCCAAGGGCTGGGCCAAGTTCGACTACGTCAAGATGCCCGAGTACCGCTGGGGCGTCCTGCTCGCGCCTGAGGTCGAGGACCGCCGCATCCCGTGTGGCGAACACGCCGGCGAGCCCGCCTGGCAGGAAGTGCCCGGTGAATACCGCGCGCTGCTGCGCCGTCTGATCGTCATCCAGGGCGATACCGAGCCCGCTTCCGTCGAACAGCAGCGCTTCCTGGCGCTCACCGCACCCTCTCTCTACGACATGCGCAACCTGTTCCAGGTCAACGTCGAGGAAGGCCGCCATCTCTGGGCGATGGTCTATCTCCTGCACAAGTATTTCGGTGCCGAGGGCCGCGAGGAGGCAGATGATCTACTGCGCCGCTCGTCAGGTTCGGAAGACGCCCCCCGCATGCTTGGTGCCTTCAACGAAGAGACGCCCGACTGGCTGTCGTTCTTCATGTTCACCTACTTCACCGACCGCGACGGCAAGATGCAGCTCGAAAGCCTCGCGCAATCGGGCTTCGATCCTCTGAGCCGCACCTGCCGCTTCATGCTGACCGAAGAAGCCCACCACATGTTCGTCGGCGAGACCGGTGTGGGGCGCACCATCCAGCGCACTTGCGAAGCGATGAAGGAAGCAGGCATCGAAGACCCCTACGAGATCGACCGCATCCGCGCCCTCGGTGTCATGGATCTGCCGCTCATTCAGAAGAAGCTCAATCTCCATTACACGCTCTCCCTCGACCTGTTCGGCCAGGAGGTCTCGACCAACGCCGCCAACGCCTTCAACGCCGGAATCAAGGGCCGCTACCGGGAAGCCAAGCTCGAAGACGACCACAAGCTGACCGACGCCACCTACCCGGTCTGCCAGTTCGACAACGGCGAGATCAGAATTGCCGAAGTGCCGGCCCTGACCGCCATCAACATGCGCTTGCGTGATGATTACACCAAGGATGCCGCCGGCGGTGTCGGACGCTGGAACAAGATCATCCAAAACGCCGGCATCGACTTCGATTTGAAACTCCCCCACGAAGCCTTCCACCGCAAGATCGGCGTCTTTGCCAACAAACTGATCTCGCCCGACGGCAAGACCGTCACTGGTCAGGAATGGGATGACAACGTCGCCAAGTGGCTGCCGACAATGGCCGACGGCGACTTCATTCAGTCGCTGATGAAGCCGGTCAGCGAACCCGGCAAGTACGCCGGCTGGATCGCCCCGCCACGCATCGGCATCGACAATAAGCCGGGCGACTTCGAGTATGTGAAACTGCACGAGGCGTGATCTGGCTCCGTGCCGGATTTGGACTGACCGACAGTATCCACACGCTCAGGTGTCACCCCGGTACTCGTGACAGCGCTGTCCGGTTAAGTATTCCGCAAGACGATAGATGACGATGATCGACAAGAGAAATTCCACATTCACGCGAATGCGAGATACGCTGGATTACCACCCCACACTCCGTCATTCCCGCGTAGGCGGGAACCCAAGCGACCATCCGCCAGCTTTGAGAATGCGGAGAATCGCTTGGGTCCCCACCTCCGTGGGGATGACGACTGTGGTTGTGGCTTCGGTCGTGCAGAATTTACCCGGACAGCAGTGTGTTCGTCACCGGGGTGACAGCCCGAGGTGACGGAAACAAACCCGGATCAACGGACCAACCAATGACCGAACTCATCAAACAGCATCTCATCGATCCCGAAATCTGCATCCGCTGCTACACCTGCGAGGAATCCTGCCCGATCGGCGCCATCACCCATGATGACGACAACGTCGTCGTCGATGCCGCCAAGTGCGATCAATGCATGAATTGCATCGCACCCTGCCCGACCGGCTCGATCGACAACTGGCGCGTCGTCGCCAAGCCCTACACACTCGAAGAACAGTTTTCTTGGGCCGAACTCCCCGAGCAGCAGGAGATTGCCAGCGGCGATTCAGGCGCCGGCGCAATCGAGGCGCTCGATGACGCCATTCAGGCCCTGCTCGATGAAGCCCACCAGGGCGCCGGCGGCCGCGCCAAGGCACCGGCGTCTTCGTCCAAGCCGACCATCAACCTGTTCAATCTCGCCAACCCTATCGAAGCGACCGTGCAGGGCAACTTTCGCCTGACTGCCGAAACCGCCGACAGCGATGTGCGCCACATCATCCTCGATCTCGGCCAGGCAGCCTTTCCGGTGCTCGAAGGCCAGACCATCGGCATTACGCCACCCGGCGAAGACCAGAACGGCAAACCCCACCTGCCGCGCCTCTATTCCGTCTCATCACCACGCGACGGCGAACGCCCCAACACCAACAACCTGTCGCTGACCGTCAAGCGCGAAGAACACGGGCTGTGCTCGAACTACGTCTGCGATCTCAAGCGCGGCGACAAGGTCCGCCTGACCGGGCCGTTCGGCGCAACATTCCTGATGCCGAACGATCCCCAGGCCTGCCTGATCATGGTCTGCACCGGCACCGGCTCGGCACCGTTCCGCGCCTTCACCATGCGCCGCCAACGCACATCGCCAAGTATCGAGGGCTCGATGCTGCTGTTCTTCGGTGCCCGCACACCCGACTCGCTCCCTTATTTCGGGCCTCTCAAGAAGGTCCCCGACACCTTCCTTGCAAAGCACTTCGCCTTCAGCCGCGTCGACGGCGAACCGAAGGTCTACGTCCAGGATCGGTTGAGAGAAGCCAAAGCCCAGATCGCGCCAATGCTCACTGATCCGGCAACCCACATCTACGTCTGCGGCCTCAAGGCCATGGAAGGCGGCGTCGAACAGGCCTTCGAGGATATCGCCCGTGGTGCCGGCCTAAACTGGATCGAGATCCGCGATCAGCTCCGTGAACAAGGACGCTATCACGTGGAGACTTATTGAACCCACACTTTTCACAGCCACGTGGGCGTCACGGAGGCCGATGGCCGAAATCACGACATTCAGCGGACACGTCACGCGCGACGACGCGGATGCCGATCAGGAGGCGCGCGTCGCAAAGCTGCTTGCCACGGTTGGCAAACGCGTTCGTGACGCCCGCAAGCGCGCCGGCCTGTCGCGCCGCAAACTCTCCGACAAGTCCGGCGTCTCGCAGCGCTACATCGCCCAGCTCGAGACCGGCCAGGGCAATATCTCGATCGCCTTGCTGATGCGCCTTGGCGATGCCCTCGGCCTGCGCATCGAATGGCTGGTTGCCGAAGCCGATCCCTGGCATTCGGATGTCGGCACGATAACAACGCTCTTGCCGAGTGCCACCAAGCATCAGCTCGAACGCATCCTTGCGATCCTCGAGCCTGAACTGCCCGAGCGCCGGCGCGCCAATCGCATCGCACTGATCGGCCTGCGCGGTGCCGGCAAGTCGACCCTTGGCCGGCTGGCCGCCGATCGGCTCGGGCTCACCTTCCTGGAGTTGAACGACGAGATCGAATTCGCAAGCGGCATGGCGGTCAACGAAGTGATTGCTCTCTACGGGCAGGAGGGTTACCGCCATCTCGAACTGAGCGCGCTCGAACGCATCGCTGCAACCCACGATGATCTCGTTCTCGCAGTCGCCGGCGGCATCGTCGCCAATCCTGAAACCTTCACTTACCTCTTGCGCAACTACCACACCATCTGGCTCAAGGCCGAACCGGAAGAACATATGGCACGCGTCCGAGGCCAGGGCGACGAACGCCCGATGGCCGGCAATCCCGATGCCATGGAAGAGTTACGCAAGATCCTGACCAGCCGCGAAGCGCTCTACGCCCGCGCTGACGCAAGCATCGACACTTCGCGCAGGCACCTTGACGACAGTCTCGAAGATTTGCTGGCCGCCATTTCTCGCAACGGATTTGCCGCCGGCATCCGGCAATTGTCGACAGGCCGGAGGCCCAGGATCAATCCATCATAATAACGCCGCGTGCCACTTCACCGTCGACCAGCAATTTGAAGCCTTCGTTGATTTCGTCGAACTTGTACGTCCGGCTGATCAGGTCATCGAGGTTAAGCCGCCCGGCCATCGCCATGTCTGCGAGCACCGGCAGGTCGGCGGCCGGGTGAACCGAACCGTAATAGGCGCCGGTGATCTGCTTTTCACGGAACACCATCTCGAACGGATTGATCGGCGCCACCTCATCGACCTTGGGCATGCCGATGAACACGGCATGACCGCCGGGCGCGATCGCATCGACGACCTGCAGCGCGGTCTGCTGGGAACCAATTGCATCGAAGGCATAATCGACCCCCAGCCCGCCGGTCAGGTCGCGGATCTCCTCGATGACCTTGTTCGATTTCGAGGCATTGATCGTGTGTGTCGCACCGAAGTGCTTGGCGAAATCGAGCTTGTTGTCCTTGAGGTCGACGCCGATGATCGTGCTTGCGCCGGCAAGCTTGGCGCCCTGTACGACATTGAGGCCGACACCGCCGCAACCGATCACCAATACCGTCGAACCGGCATCCACCTTGGCGTGCCGGATCACGGAACCGACTCCGGTCGCAACCGAGCACCCGATGATCGCAGCCCAGGCCCAGGGCAAGTCGTCGCGGATCGGCACCAGCTGTTCGGCAGGACAGACTACGCACTCCGAAAACGTGCCGATGCGGGCCATCTGATTGACCGTCTCGCCGTTGAGCTTGAGCCGGCCGGTGCCGTCGTGCATCAAGAAGCGCGGCGTATCGTCGTGACCGTTGCAGAGCACCGAACGTCCGCGCGAGCAATAGCGGCAGTGGCCGCAATTCGGCCGAAACGAAAAGATGATATGCTGGCCGGGCTTGACCGACGTCACACCCTCGCCGACTTCCTCGACGATGCCGGCTGCTTCGTGGCCCGGCACGAAGGGCAGCGGGAACGGCCAGTCGCCGTTCATGATGTGCCAGTCCGACAGGCAGACACCCGTCGCCATGACTTTGACGCGGGCCTCGCCGGCTTTCGGGCCTTCCTGTTCGAGATCCAGCAACTCGAGCGGCTTGTTGACTTCGGTGAGAACGGCTGCACGCATTTGTCATTCCTCCTGTCGCAGCGACGGCCCGGGCGCAGATCATCGGCCCACATTTGACGCGATCGCCAGTTAGCCTTGGCCCACTCGGTTAGGCAATCGCAAACTGGATCAAGCTTTGCCAAAGCCGAAAGCCGGCAACCGGCCCTTGGGGCTTCTGGCCACGGGCCGGCAACTGGACTAGAATAACCGGAGACTAATGATCATGACGAGCGACGCTATGAGGCCCAATCCCTTGCGACCGCAACCGGACGATTTCCAATTCGACCTGAAGCGCGCGCTGGCGTCGGTCGTCAGCGTCTCGACGCAGATCCCCGAGGATGCGCTGACCGCCGAAGTGCTCGGCACCGAGCGCATGGGCAACGGCGTCGTGATCCGCGACGGCATCGTGCTGACCATCGGCTATCTCGTCACCGAAGCACAGACCGTATGGCTGTCGAGCGGTGACACGACGGTTGCCGGTTACGTGCTCGGCATCGACCAGGCAACGGGCTTCGGCCTGGTCCAGGCGCTCGGCCAGCTCGGACTGCCCGCGTTGAAACTGGGTGATTCGGATGCAACCAAGATCGGCGATCCCGTCGTTGTCGCCGGTGCAGGTGGCCTCGACGGCGCGGTTTCCGCCCATATCGTCGCCAAGCAGGAGTTTGCAGGCTACTGGGAGTACCTGCTCGACGAGGCGATTTTCACGGCGCCCGCACACCCGCATTGGGGCGGAACGGCGCTGATCAACGCCGAAGGCGAACTGCTCGGCATCGGCTCGCTGCAGGTCGAGCACGCCGACCCCGACGGCGATAACTTCGATCTCAACATGATCGTGCCGATCAATCTGCTAAAGCCGATCCTCAACGATCTGCTCACCGTCGGCCGCGCAGCGCGCCCGCCGCGGCCCTGGCTCGGCCTCTACACCGCCGAAATCGACGACCAGATCATCGTCGCCGGTGTCGCCTCGAACGGGCCGGCCGATGAGGCCGGCATCGAGGTCGGCGACATCATCGCCCGCGTCGATGGCATCGAGGTGCACGACCTCGCCTCCTATTACCACACGGTCTGGGCAATCGGGCCCGCCGGTATCGAAGTGCCGCTCGAGATCGTCCGCGAAGGCTCGGGCTTCGATATCACGATCAAGTCGGCCGACCGCACCAGCCTGTTGAAGGGGCCAGTGGTTCATTAGGTCACAAACTCATAAATCTTGCGGGCGCGCCATCCGGTTCGACGACGGCCGCCATGACCGCGCCAAGCTTGGCTTTGTGCTCCTGGCGACAGAGCAGACCATCGAAGACGACGTCATGGCGCTGCGCCCACCCGGCGTTGGCATGCATTTCACGCGCGCTGCGATACCCGATTCGATCACCAACCAAAGTCTCGCCGCGCAAGCCGATCTCCTCGCTGAGTGCGCCGCAACGCTGCTGCCGGACGGATCGCTCGATGTCGTCTGTTATGCCTGCACGTCGGGCAGCCTGGTGATCGGCGAAGAGCGCGTCTTCGCCGAGCTTCGCAAGGGCGCACCGAACGCCAAGGCGACCTCGCTGATCACCGGCGTGATCCGCGCACTGCACGCACTCGAAGCCCGCTCGATCGTCGTCGCAACGCCCTATCTCGACGAGATCAACGAACGCGAACGGGTCTACCTGGAGCGTGCCGGGTTCGAGGTGCTCTCGATCGAGGGGCTCGGCATCGAGCGCGACAGCGACATGGTGCGCGTCGCCCCTGACTACATCACCGAGTTCGCCCTCTCGCTCGACCGCCCCGATGCCGATGCGATCTTCGTCTCGTGCGGTGCGCTACGTACGCTGGATGTCGTGCAAGCCATCGAGGACCGGGCAGGAAAGCCGGTGGTTGCCAGCAACCAGGCGATGATCTGGGACACGCTGCGTCTTGCCGGGATACGGGATAGGATTGCTGGGTATGGGCGGCTGCTGCGGGAGTTTTGAGGTGTGGGGTGCATTCGTGGACGTCAGGCGCCGATGAGCTGGGCAAATGCAACGGCGTTCTACCCACCGAGCGGTTGTCGGAGGAGGCGGCCTGGTTGTTTTTTGCCTGGGCTAATTCCTTAAGCTGCGAATCGTTGTGAAGCAGAGGAAGCAGACTCCCAGGTAGACAACCGGCTGGTGCCGCATGTGTCCGCTCTCGCCGGCTACCGATATCCCTTGTGCGGTGCGGAAGCTTGAAGCGACAACAAGCGTTGGCTCAATGCGCGAATGGTGCGCAAGGCGAGATTATTGGGAATCAATCTGGTTCAGGGAAACAAACTATTTCCCCGTTTGTCGACTCAATAGCATCACGACATTTTTCCTTAAAGTCTTCGTCCGACGGATGGTCCAGCAAGTGAACGACAATGCGATAAATGTCTGATGTCCGAATTAACGCTGTACCAAGTCTTTTTGCATTAGTTTGACATTTATCTGTGAATTGATTTTCGCGTTGGTCGGGATGGGTCAAGCGGTACCCATTCCCGAAAAGAAGACCCTTTGCAGGCACTTCAACTTCATCTCGTTCAAAGTCCTCATTGATGTTTGACTCAAGCTGTCGAAACTTTGAAATGTTAATGGCAGCACTATCTTTTCCTTCCGCCTCTCCGATCATTCTTATATTGCTTGGACCAACAATGACATGATCAATCTCTAGATCGCCTTCTCGCAAGTTTTCGACGTCGTAACCCAAGATCTTTAATGCGTCCGCAATTGCGCGCTCTAGCAAATCACCGTTTTCGAATAAAAGGTTTGTGAATTTAAGAAGCTCAGCATGTTTGTTTTGTTCACCTTTGATTTGCGTCTGGATTTTTGCAATCTTCTTCTCGAACGCGTCAATTTTTTTTTCGATACTTGCTACTTGTGTCGGCAAGGACACTTCCTTGATTCAATCAGGCTTTGGCGTGGATTTTGCCCGATCGTTAAGAGCGCTATCGATGGCTAACATTTGGCTTACGAGGATGTTCGATACTCTAAGCGCATCGTCAGTCCATACCTCCACATCGTTTGCGATCTCGGTCATTTCTGACAGATCAAAATACGGCAATAGAACCAAGTGCCCAAGGTGATCTTGCAGTTTTATCCATGCGCCAACGACATTGTCGCCGCTCGCAATGAATGTTTGCTTGCTCACTTTAGACGTTATAACGACTTGATACTCAACGAAGTCTTTGAGAGCGTCGTAGATTTGTTTGAAGTTGGCGTCTTGCGCTTTAAACCTTTTACCCTTCGCATTGCGTACCGACACTTCTGCCGGTAGAACGGAATAGTTGTTTATTTGAGCCGTTGAGTAGTTTGTCTCCCCTTTCCTTGGGCTGGTCGTGCCGGTAGCGACCCAGTCGGCTTGATAACGATTGAGTAGGAAGTAAATCGTCTTACCGACCTTCAGCGCCTCCATAATTTCTTTGCGCCAATGTGCGAGCGATTGCATGATGGCTTTGGCACCTTCAATAGAAATACAGGAGCCGCCCGAGCTGAAATGAACTCTGTCGAAACAGGGGAAACAAGGATCAAAGAGTACGATGTCGTAGTCCAGAAGCGATTGACCCGAATCGTAATGAATATTGTCCTCAATAGAGGGCAGTTGACAGTTTACAGTTGCGATATGCTTCATTGTTCCGACCTGAGACTAGCACGTTTGATGTGGTCCATTGTGCCTCGATCTGAACACCACTAAATCCGATACACACTAAAGACAGCCTGGCTTGAGCAGGCCCAAAACGGATGTGCCTGATCGTTCGGACACGATTGGCGACTTGATCATTCATCCCGGTACTTTACGTGATTCTCATGTATCAATCAGGCGGCTCATTGCGAACCCATTCGCTGCTTTGCTTTGGCAATAGCAGTGTCTTCTTGCTACCTATTCGCTTCCCCCTCATGCTGCATCTCAATATCTGATCCGCCACACGGCAGACATCTTGGGGCACTCAAGCCTCAATCAGGCCACGTCTCCTTCTGGGATCTCGCAACGATCAAGCATCCAACACTAGAAATCCGCGATCGCAATCAAATTTGCCGTTTCCCGCCCAGCAAACTGACACACTGGACAAGCCCGCGCGCGCCTACCCAGGCCGCAGAAAATCCTCCACCACCCGCCGCTGCCCGGCATCATCGAACTCGACGGTGAGCTTGTTGCCGTCAACTGCCGAAACGCTTCCGTAGCCGAACTTGTTGTGGTAGACGCGCGCGCCGACCGTGTAGGCCGACGCACGGCCCGTCGAGCTTGCGACCAGTTCGCCTTCGATCAGCAGCGGCTCGCGGCGCTTCTTGCCGGTCTGTTTGTCACTCTGACGACGGGCCTTGGCGCGCTGCCAGCCGGGGGTTTCGTAGCTTGCTTCGAAGGCTTGCGGCTCGCGGTCGAAGCGGGATGCCCCATAAGGATTGTTATAACCGCCGAAGTTGCCGGCCCGCCCGCCGAACGGGCTCTTGGCTTCGATGATCTCGACATGGTCGGCAGGCAGTTCATCGACGAAGCGCGATGGCGTCGCCGCCTGGAAGAGGCCGCGCATGCGTCGGTTCTGGGCAAAGGAGAGGTGGGCGTGACGCCGCGCACGCGTGATGCCGACGTATGCCAGCCGGCGTTCTTCTTCGAGGCCGGCGAGGCCGCTTTCATCAAGCGAGCGCTGGTGGGGAAAAAGCCCCTCCTCCCAGCCGGGCAGGAACACGGTGTCGTATTCGAGGCCCTTGGCGGCGTGCAGCGTCATCAGCGTGACGCGCCGGCCGTCGGCGTCCTGTTCGGCATCCATGACCAGCGAGACGTGCTCGAGGAAGCCCGCGAGGCTGTCGAAATCGTGCATGAAGCGCACGAGTTCCTTCAAGTTCTCGAGACGCGACTGGGCCTGCGGGCTCCTGTCGTTCTGCCACATCTCGGTGTAGCCTGATTCATCGAGGATGATCTCGGCAAGTTCGGTGTGGCTGAGGTTCTCAGTTTCCCGGCGCCAGCGGTCGAACTGGGCGAGCAGTGTGCTCAGCGATTTGCGCGCCTTGGCGGCAAGCTCTTCGGTTTCGATGATCTCGCGGGCGGCCTGGTAGACGGGGATGGCACGCGCACGGGCAAGCGTGCGGATGCGGTTGACCGAGGTGTCGCCGATCGCGCGTTTCGGTGTGTTGATGATGCGCTCGAACTTGAGGTCATTCGACGGATTGACGGTCACTTCGAGATAAGCGATGGCGTCCTTGATCTCCTGGCGCTCGTAGAATTTCGGGCCGCCGATTACGCGGTAGGGCAGGCCGAGCGTTACGAAGCGGTCCTCGAAAGCGCGCATCTGGGCCGACGAACGCACCAGGATCGCGATCTCGTTCAGGTTGCCGCCTTCGTTGGCGGTGCGCTCGATGAAGTCGGCAGTCTGACGCGCTTCCTCTTCGTCATCCCAGACGCCGCTGACGGTGACCTTGTCGCCCATCTCGCCGTCTGTGAAGAGCGTCTTGCCCAGCCGGCCCTGGTTGTGTGCGATGACGCTTGCGGCGGCTGCGAGGATGTGGCCGGTCGAGCGGTAGTTGCGTTCGAGGCGGATCACCTGGGCGCCCGGAAAGTCCTCCTCGAAGCGCAGGATGTTATCGACCTCGGCGCCGCGCCAGCCGTAGATCGACTGGTCGTCATCGCCGACGCAGCACACGTTCGGCGAACCTTGGGCAAGCAGGCGTAGCCAGAGGTACTGGGCGACGTTGGTATCCTGGTACTCGTCGACCAGGATGTATTTGAAGCGGCGGTGATAGTCGGCAAGCACGTCGGGATGCTCGCGGAACAGTCGCAGGCATTCGAGCAGCAGGTCGCCGAAGTCGGCCGCGTTGAGCTCCTTGAGGCGGACCTGGTAGGCGGCATACAGCTTCGCGCCCTGGCCGTTGGCGAAGGCGAAGTCCTCGCCCTTCGGGACCTGTTCCGGCGTGAGGCCGCGGTTCTTCCAGGTATCGATCAGGCCGGCAAGCTGGCGGGCGGGCCAGCGGTCCTTGTCGATGTCGGCCGCCTCGATGACCTGGCGCAAAAGGCGGATCTGGTCATCGGTGTCGAGGATCGTAAAGCCTGATTTGAGACCGACCAGTTCGTAGTGCCGGCGCAGGATCTTGACGCCGATCGAGTGGAACGTGCCGAGCCACGGCATGCCTTCGATGGCGCCGCCGACCAGCCCGCCGATACGCTCCTTCATCTCGCGCGCGGCCTTGTTGGTGAAGGTGACGGCGAGGATCTGGGAGGGATAGGCGCGCCCGGTTGCCAGGATGTGGGCAATGCGCGTCGTCAAGACCCGCGTCTTGCCGGTGCCGGCACCGGCCAGCACCAGGAGGGGACCGTCGAGGGTCTCGATCGCCTGGGTCTGCTCGGGGTTGAGGCCGGCGAGGTAAGGCGCGGGCGTGGCCGCCGCCATAGCACGGGCCGCAATGCCGCCTGCTTCCGGCGAGTTGGCCGACATATCCATATGCTGGTTCCGATTCGCACTCATGATATGCACTATAGCACGCGAGATAAGGTCTAAGTCGGGCGCGGTCCAGGTGGTCCACAAAGCGGTCGATGCCAGCAAAAATGCGAGGAAGTTCAAATGCAGGTTACCATGCAGGGGCGCAATGCGCTGATCACCGGTGGCAGTCTCGGGATCGGCCGGGCGATCGCCAAACGGTTCGTCGAATCAGGCGCCAACGTCGCCATAGTCGCGCGCCGCCAGAGCGTGCTCGACGAGGCACGGGCCGACATTCAGCTGAGCGGCAACGGCAAGGTCGTAGCCATCGCTGCCGATGTCGCGACGGCGGCCGGCTGCCAGGCGGCCATCGACCAGGCGGTGGCCCAACTCGGCCAGATTGACGTCCTCGTCAACAATGCCGGCACCTCGCAGCGCGGCGACTTCGAGACGATTACCGATGAGGTCTGGCAGGCCGATATCGATCTCAAGCTGTTCGGGGCAATCAGGCTCGCCCGGGCCACGATGCCGGGCATGCGCGAGCGCCGCTGGGGGCGGATCATCAATGTCTTGAACACAGGCGCCAAGGCACCGCCGGCATCGGGCGCACCTACCGCCGTGACCAGGGCTGCCGGACTGGCGCTCACCAAGGTGATGGCGGGTGAAGGGGCCCCCGACAACGTTCTGGTCAATGCCGTACTCGTCGGGCGCATCGAGAGCGACCAGTGGGAACGGCGCGCTGCCGCGCAGAACCGCAATGTCAGCGAGATCTACGACGAAATGGGCGGCACCATCCCCTTGGGTCGAATTGGAACGGCTGAGGAGTTCGCCAACATCGTCACGATGCTGGCTTCCGATCAGGGCAGCTATGTCACGGGAACTGCGATCAACATCGATGGCGGATTATGTCCGGCTGTATAGATCGTCATCGATATTGGATACGCTGGAGCATGTCTGGACCGCCCATTGCCCCTCACCCTAACCCTCTCCCCGTGAAGTACAGGGAGAGGGAATCCGGCCGTGCCGTCTTGCACTGTTCTGCCCGCACGACGGCCCGAGTTCCCTCTCCCCGTAGCGCCACTTCGGCGCGTACGGGGAGAGGGTTAGGGTGAGGGGCAATGGGCGGTCCAGACATGCTCCAGCGTATCCAATATCGACGGAGCCGAGTGATATAGACCAGCCGTCGCACGAATATCAGGATGTGCACAACAGACCCTTTGGAACCCCTTTCAACCGACCAAGGAACATCAGCCTTGACAACACCGTCTCCTACGCCTGCAAGCAACGGCCCGTTGACCGGCATCCGCATTATCGATCTGACATCGGTGATCTTCGGGCCCTATGCCACGCAGATGCTCGGCGATATGGGTGCCGACGTGATCAAGGTCGAACCGCCCGAAGGCGACATCATGCGCACCGCCAACCCGTCGCGCAATCCCGGCATGAGCGGCGTCTATCTCACGACCAACCGTAACAAGCGGGCGATCGTTCTCAATCTGCGCGAGGCGGGTGCACGTGATGCGCTGCTCAGACTCGTCACGTCGGCAGATGTGTTCGTTCATTCGATGCGCCCGGCGGCGATCGCCAAGCTCGGCTTCGATTACGAAAGCGTCGCGGTGGCGAAACCCGACATCGTGTACGCATCGGCCTGGGGCTTTCGCTCCGACGGGCCCTACGCCGATCGGCCGGCCTACGATGATGTTATCCAGGGTATCTCCGGCACGTGCGATCTTGCACGGCGGCGCGGAGGTGAGGCACCGGACTTCGCACCGATGGTGATGGCCGACAAAGTCGCCGGCCTGCACGCGGTTGCCGGCATTACCATGGCACTCTTCCATCGCCAGCGCACTGGCGAGGGCCAGCGCATCGAGATCCCGATGTTCGAGGCGGTCACCTCGTTCAACTTGATCGAACACTTCTCCGGTGCAGCCTTCGACCCGCCGCTGGCACCACCCGGCTATGCCCGCGTGCTCGACCCGAACCGCAAGCCGCACCGGACCAAGGACGGCTTCATGGTCGTGCTGCCCTACAACAACAAGCAGGCGCGCAGCTTCTTCCAGGCCGCAGGCCGGCCCGATCTTGCCGAAGACGAACGCTTTGCAACTGCCAATGCACGCTCACGCAACGTCGATAAGTACTACGCTGCGATCTCCGAATTGATGGCCACGCGGACGACCGCGGAATGGGTGGAAGTTCTCAAGGCAGCCGACGTGCCGTCGATGCCGATCAATTCGCTCGAAGACGTGCTTGAAGACGAACATCTCAACGAAACCGGCTTCGTGATGTCCTACGAACATCCAAGCGAGGGGGCATTGCGCACGACCGGCCTGCCGCTGCATTTCGCAAAGACCCCGGGATCCGCAATCCGCCGGCCCGCGCCACGGCTGGGCCAAAACACGCGCGAGGTACTGGCCGAGAACGGCTTCAGCGCCGATGAGATCGATGCGCTGATTGCCAGCGGCGCGGCAGGGCAGGCGGAGTAACGGTCCAGGGACAAGTCCCTGGTCGGGGAGTCTGAGGGGTTGAAAACCCCTCATGAATCGCCGCATTGCGGCGATATGCTAAGGGCGTTGCCCCTAACAACCCCACCAAAGGGCCGAAGCCCTTTGGGAACCCGACAGAGGAGCTATGGCCGATAAAATCGCAGGGCCGGAAATCGAGCGTCTGATCAGCCTGCTCGGGCGGCTGCCGGGGCTCGGGCGGCGGTCGGCGCGGAAGGCGGCGTTGGCGCTTCTGAAGCGGCGCGATGATTTCTTGCTGCCACTCGCCGAGGCGATGCGCGAGGCGGCCGACAAGCTCACCGATTGCGAGAACTGCGGCAACATCGATACGCTGACGCCATGCTCGATCTGCGCCGACCCGCGCCGGGACCGGTCGCTGATCGTCGTCGTCGAGGAGGTCGGTGATCTCTGGGCACTGGAGCGGGCCGGCGCGGTGCGCGGGCTCTATCACGTGCTCGGCGGCCATATCTCACCACTCGACGGCATCGGGCCGGACCGGCTCAACATCGCCAAGCTGATCGAGCGGGCGCACGAGGCTGAGGTCAAAGAGATCCTGCTGGCGCTCAACGTCACGGTCGAAGGCCAGTCGACGGCGCACTATCTGACCGACGCGCTTGAGACCTCGGGCGTAACGCTTTCGAGGCTGGCGCAGGGCGTACCCGTCGGCGGCGAACTCGACTACCTCGACGAAGGTACGCTGTTGGCCGCCATCAAATCACGCAGTCGATTGTGAGACGGGACTGGAACGCGCCAGATTAAGGACTGCAGTTCGGTTTCAACATCGGAGTAGATGTCATGCGCAACGTTCGTGTCGGCGCGGCCCAGATGGGCCCTATCCAGAAGGCAGACAGCCGCGAGGCCGTAGTCGGGCGCATGATCGCGATGCTCGATCAGGCCGCAGCCGAGAAATGCGACCTCGTCGTCTTCACTGAACTCGGCCTCACCACCTTCTTTCCGCGCTGGTACTACGAGGATCGCAACGAAGCCGACCAGTGGTTCGAGCGCGAGATGCCGGGCCCGGCAACCAGACCGCTGTTCGACAAAGCTCGGAAATACGGTATCGCGATGTCACTCGGCTATGCCGAACTGACACCGGAAGGTGAGCATTACAACACCTCGATCCTGGTCGATAAGTCTGGCGAAACAGTAGGCAAGTACCGCAAAGTGCACTTGCCCGGTCATGCCGAATTCGACCCCGAACGCACTCATCAGCATCTAGAAAAGCGCTATTTCCTGCCCGGCAACCTTGGCTTTCCGGTGTTCCGCATGCTCGATGGCATATTCGGCATGTGCATTTGCAATGACCGACGCTGGCCCGAGACCTATCGCGTGATGGGACTGCAGGGCGTCGAGATGATCGTGCTCGGCTTCAACACGCCGTCGACCAACTCGCAAAGCGGCGATGAAAAACCGGAGCAGCGCATCTTCCACCACAAACTGTCACTGCAAGCAGGCGCCTATCAGAATTCGACCTGGGTTGTAGCGGTCGCCAAGGCCGGCGTCGAGGATGGCCATCCGCTGTTCGGCGCCAGCTGCATTGTCGATCCGAACGGCGAGATCGTCGCCGAATCGAAAACTCTCGATGACGAATTAATCATTGCCGACTGCGATCTCGACGCGACCCGGTTCGGCAAGGAAACGATGTTCGATTTCAAGCGGCACCGGCGCATCGAGCACTACGGACTGATCGCGAGCCAGACAGGGGTGGTGGTGCCGGATTGAGGGGGGCACGGACACCCGGTGAGTGGCTCAAGCCGCTCACCGGGCCATAGTCGCATCAGCTTGGTGCGCATGTAACGCTGTGGGCGATAATCCAGATGCTACCGTCGCCATTCTTATCCGAGACACCAAACGTTTGACTGTAGGTCCGCGTCTGTGAGTCGGCATCGAAGTAGTCAGCAAAGCCGTATCGCCCGGGCGCAACTCTTGTCGGCCTCCGATCAGAGGCGTAAATATGCACCTCCTTTAAGTAGTACGGTGCGTCGAGGTTATACGTCACGGTTGCAACATATCCGTCCCATTCAATAACGACGTTACCGACGAGTACACCTTTCGTCACATCGTTTCCACCGGCGCCAGCATATAGCGGCCTAGAATGCGGTGACATGTTCTCAGTCAGCCTGAAGGCCCAGCCCCAGCGACTTTGCGTGATTCTGAGAGACGGAAGGCCTTCGGGGTTCGCCTTGTCCCGCTTGACGAAGACGTGCGTGCCGTATCCGAATGCCGTCTCGCAGACGGCCAACACCGGCTGATCATCGGGGCAGCACAGCGTATAGCTGCCATAGAAGTGCCAGCGCGGCGTCTGGCCCTGAATACCGCCACCCCAGGCCGTCTCGGTCTTGCCGGTTGTCTTGTTGAAGACCGTGGCGTGAGTATAAACGAACAGCCTCGGCGGATTGGCCGGGCAGCTCTTGGCGATGTCCTGCATCAGCAGTTCATCGAGCGGAACGACAAACGTATAGCTCGTGGTACCGCCAGGTAGTGAATCGACCTTGTAGGGAAACTGTCCCGGGATCGGGTTGCCATTCGGTGCCGTGGGAAGATAGCCCTTGTTGGTCCCAGCCCAGGCGTGCAGTTCCCTGAGGACCCAGCCCGAACTGGTCTTGTACTGGATGTAAAGGTATTCCGAATCGTTCGCGACGGTAACGGTGCCCGCATTGTGCGTTTGGCCGGCAGTCAGCTTCCAGGTCGTCTTGCCGCAAACACCACCAGGGATCGCTGCGAATCCCTGGCCCGCCATGACGATCATGGAAGCCAGCGCCGCAACGAGGCCGGTGATCCAGTCCCGCTTTCGCATCGAGTAAATCATGAGTTCCCCACTTTCACTGGGTGTCGCCGTAATGAACCAGGCATTGAGACCGAATCAGTAAAATAACTCGCCCAATGTCATCCCTCAGGACAATTGGCCCGGGTTGTCTGGCTTGCTGGTGCGCAAAATATCGGACGCGGAATCGGCGACTATCACATGCCGATCCAGTGTTGACCGTAGGGGAGACAGGACACGGTGAGAATATTGGCGGCTGGCGTTATCAAGAGAAAAAACGGAAGTTCATTTTTGAGCGATCATTGAAAGTGCAGGTGTTTGCGAAAGGCAAACAGCGGTGGAGTAGAACCTATTGAGCATCAGGCTCCGCTAATGATTGCGGCGGCAGCGTAGATCCTTGCTGAGAAACTGTCATCGGCTTTGTCGCTGCGCATCGCAATGCGCTTGAACTCTTTGAGCTTGCAGAAGAAGTTCTCGATGAGGTGGCGCCACTTGTAGATTTCGGGATCGATCTCGAGTGGCGCAACGCGCTGAGGCATCTGCAAAATGAAGGCCTTGGCGCCGCTGCGCGAGTCGGCCCGCAAGAGAGTAACGAAAGGCGTCTTGCTGGAAGCAAGCCTCCGGCAAGACGAACCGCACTGCGCGTTTCTCCTGGCCATTCGTCAGTTTGCCTCCGTGCTGACCCCATTCCGGTGGATAGATCAGCCCAGGCTGCCTGCAACCGATGGATGAGACCTCCATCGGCCGCGACTTTTCCACGAGAATATACCGCGTGAGAGGCCCGCAACCTCACGTTTTACAATGATTTTTCGCATTTCTCTGGCAGCGGGACACGGCTGCGCTTGCGGGGACGTCGCGACTCGGACAACTCTCTTCAATTGAATCTGGATAATTGTTTGGTGAGCGGGGGTTGCCATCATGTCACGCGAAACGTCGGGGACGTTCCTGAGCGCGGTTTTTGTCGACTACGACAACATTTACTTGTCGCTGAAGCGCAGAAACGAAGAAGCAGCGAAGCTGTTTGCGAAGGACGCCTATCGCTGGCTGCGTGCGATTGAGAGCGGCCAGCTGATCACCTCGACCAACGCCCCACTCGGCGCCGTCAACCGCCGCCTGGTGATGAACCGGTGTTATGGCAATCCGGTACCGCGACGCAATCAGAGCGACAACTCGACGGACATGAACTCGTTCCCTTTCGTGCGCCATCACTTCCTGCGCGCCGGCTTCGAGATCATAGATTGCCCGCCGCTCACCGCGCAGCTCAAGAATTCGGCCGACATCCGAATGGTCATGGACATGCGCGATTTCCTGACCCACGAGACGCGGTTCGACGAGTTCATCATTCTGTCAGGCGATGCCGATTTCACCCCGCTAATTCACCGGCTGCGGGCCCACGCCCGGCGCACCGTGATCTTCGCCAACGACCACACCGCAGTGCCCTACACTGCACTGAGTGACGGCGAAGTGCGGGAAGGTGATCTGATTGATTTTCTGATCGCGGAACTCGAACTCGAGGCTCAGGAGGCACCTGCGATCGCGCCGGCCGCAGATCTCGTCCAGGTCCGAAACGAAATTCTCGAAGAAGTCGTGCGCACCGTACTCGATTCGCAAGCACCCCAGCCGCTCGAAGCATTGGCCGAACGGGCGATCCGGGTGCTTGGCCATGCCCGAACGGTCGGTTCTGACTGGGGTGGCGCCGGCAGCTTCCGCGATCTCTTGGTGCAAGGCCTGCCGGCAAGCGTCGCACTCACACCACAAGCGCCCTACTTCGTTTACGATGTCAGCCGCACGATCGTTGGCCGCGAACAGCAGCGCCTCGAGCAGCCGCTGACCACACCACAGCCTCATGCGCCGGCCCATCAACCGCAGACCAAAAATGATCCGCTGGCTGCAGCCGGCATGGTGGCGTCCGCCGAGCCGCGCCCGGTGATGCCGAATTTCGAGATCCCGACCTTTGAGGCCCCGGCTGCAGCCGTCCAGCCGCCGCAGCCGTCCCCGGCACAACAGCAGCCGGCGGAGATGACGCCCGAGCGGGCAAGCTCGCTGCAGAACGCAATTGCGCAGATCCATCAGGCCTGCAAGGCACCGCCGTTCTCGCCGCCTGAGTACCGGGCGATGTTCACGCTGATTGCGAACGAGATTTCGACCAATCAGATGCAAGGTCATCAGACCATCGACAACGTCCGCGCGCTGGCCCGCGAGATCGGCATCGACGCCAAGCGTGAGGATGTTCGGTTCATCATCGATGTTGTCGGCAAGAACGATCCCTGGTTTGAGAAGGGCGCATCGGCGACCGTTTTCGCGAGCCGGTTCCGCAACTACGTGATCGCCCAATGCCAGGCCGACGGTCTGCAGCTTGGCACCGACGAGATCGATTTGATCGATGCCTGGTTTGCCGGCAGTCCGGAACAGGCCGGCAAAGCCGCCGTGCCTATCGAACGCGCACCGGCGGTCGAAGAGCATCCGTCGGCGCCGCCGGCCGAGTTCGGTGAACGTACGGCGCGCTGGTGGCAGGAAACGGCCGGCAACCGCGAGGCCGACATGGCTATGGCCGGCGACAATGACGGCACCGAGGAATTCCCGCGTATCGTGCGCAATCGTTTGCGCGGTTAGTCCAGAACAATTCGGCATGCAATGCGCGGGCTCGTCGAGGATCGGCGGGCCCGCAATTCATTTGTGCAGGCCGCATTTCACGTCAATGCGCGATTGCGAAACCAGAAGATCTGGCGCTCCAGGTTGACGTCGAGCAATTCGAAACCAGCGTCGAACAGGAAATTGCAGGCTTGCGGGATGACATGTTCGCGGGCCAGTCCGCGCTCCGGGCCGCAATCGATCGTGCAATAGGACACCTTGGAAATTGTCGTCGTGGCACCGGCAAGGATCTCCGGCTCAGCGCCCTCACCCTCGATCTTGAGCAGCTTGATGTGCTCGATGCCCTTGTCTGCTGCAAGCCGGTCGAGTGTCGTGACCGGGATGGTAGCTATGCCCTCATGTTGCGAAGCCGGCGCGATCAGCGAACTGTCTCCCGTTGTATTGCTGTCATAGAAAGGTTGCTCACCGGCTGAATGCCAGAGTGCGAAACGCTCGGTTTGCCGGTCCCCGTCGAAGACATTTTCATCGCAGGCATTTGCCTCCGGAGGCGACGGCTCGACCGCGATGACGCGCACGGCGGCCCGGGATTGCACGTATAGGCCGACCTCACCGACATTCGCGCCGCAGTCGACAACGACGTCACCGGCATCGAGCGGTATGCGATCGATGAAGTATTTGCGTGCGAGGCGGGCAATACGGTCGGCGACGCCGCGCCGGTAACGGAAGATGCGTTCAGGACGCGCGATCATGATGCGGCCCGGTACGGCCGTTTCGTTTCGCTGATTGGGCACGTCGCGGACCTGGTAGAGGGCCTTTTCCGGATGCCACGCGACCGAAATGGGCAATCGCCAGAGTCGATTGGCGAACGCGAACCGATCACACAGCGAGCGGCCCTCGCTGGCCAGCACCCATCCGGCAAGGCTGCCTGCAAAAGGTCCGGCAGGTCTGTGATCGTCGCTCGGCGCGGGCATCCGTCAGCTGTCCAATCCGTCGCCCATGGCTCAATGGTGGCCTGTCTTCAATGGCATGTTGACGAGCAGGTTCTGCGGCTTCAGGCGCACTTTGCCACCGGCCGTCGAGGCAAGCGCCAGATAGACCGGCCGGCCGCGCACGTCGTCGAGCACCCGGGTCTGATCGAGAATTTCGAGCCGGTAAAGCGCCAGCAACCGCGCCTGCTCGGCTTCGCTGATGGCGCGTCCCTCATAGAGCGCGTTGAGAATTTCGGTCGCATCGCGGTCGAGCCCGATATGCCAACGCCAGGCGTCGTCCTCGATCGCACGCAACGGCTGAACCCGGACATCGAGAGCGAGGCAATGGCGGACCCAGGCCTCGATGACGCGGGCCAGCGCGTGGTTGGCGGGCTGGGTGAAGCGCAAATCGATGACCGTGTCGAATCGGTCGGAGCGGTCCCAGTAGATCCGGGCGTTGTCGTCATCGAGGATGTCGAGGTCGACGCGGCGGGCCGGCGTGCCGGTTTCGGCAAGCAGCTGGCCGATGGTGCCAAGGCCTGCCTGTGCGTGCATGGCGACGATCTCCTCATCAGCCAGCATCACCCGGCCATCGTCGGTGTTGGCTGTCTGCTCGCGGAAGAAGAGTTCAGCGGCGCGCAGACGAACCGGGTCCTGGCAATCAGCCAGGATGCCGCGCAGGATGATGTGGACGAGTTGGTCGATGAAGACCGGCGGCAAGGCTACAGCGCCGCCGCGCATCAGCGCCAGATAGGCGGCCTCGAGCGTGCCATTCGCGGCAAGCAAGTCGCGGAAACCGAGAACAACCTTGTAATTGTCGGCAGCATCAGCGTCTTCGAACGCGGCCAGGCGTTCAGCGGGTACGGCCATGAACGGGTCGGCCATCAGTGCTTCGAAGAGCGCCACTTCGTTCGGACACGAGGTGTCGATCGGGTGGACTTCGGGCCGGGTCAGGTATGCGCGAATCAGGTCCGGGGTGACATCGAGCCAGCCGGCGGGATTGCGGCTGACCAGGTGGAAACCGGATGATTTCCAGAACTCCTTTACCATCAGGCGGCCTCCGCGCCGTCACAGCCGAGCTTCGAGCGACGTGAACCGTGCAGCATGCTCAACGCACTCGATGAGCGCCAGTGCCCGCGCGTCGCCCTGCTCGGGCTTGACGATCAAACTGCCGTCTTCATCCATGGTCAAGACACGAGCCGCGAGCGAGCCTGTCGGATGGTGCAGTTCTCCGATCGCATCAGCATGCTCGGCGCGGCCGATCCAGTTGTCGCTGACTTCGCCAAAGCCCTCGCTCTGCCAAGTGTCCAGCCAGGAGAGGAAATGGCGCGAATAGGATTCGAGCACATCGCCCGTGGTCAGATCCTCGCAACCCTCTTCCGCCAGTGCCGTGATCCCGGGTGTGGCGCCGGGTTCCGGCCCGTCGCCATCTCCAGGGTCAGGTGCAAACGCGAGGCGCATAGTGACGCCCAGCACCAGCCAGTCAGCGAGATGTTCAGGCCCGAGGTCGGGTGCTACCAGATGGCAATCTCCAGCGACGGCGCCGTTGACCAGTAGGGTGGCCGGCCAGCGGAAATGGACGGCAACCTGTGGCGGGGTCAGAGCGCCGATGCAGTCACCCGCTGCGACGACTGCGACGGGCAGCATTTGCGCTGCTTTGCGCATGGCGACTTCCGGTTCGAGCACGATTGCGAGGCTGACGAGCGCGTCGTCCTGCAGCCACAGCGTATCGCCGGCGCCCAGTTGACCCGCTGCCGCACCCTCAACGGCGGCCTGCAGCGGGTGGTCGCCTTTGACCACGCAGCGACCGCTGAGCAATGGCGGAAACGAGGGCTCAATCCAGGTCAATCTCGCCCTCGACGACATGATTGAGATCGCTGCCATCGGCCGTCAGTACCATCCTGACCTTCAGTTTCCCTGCCGCAGACCCGGCGCCATCACGCACGGCATCTTCGATCTTCTGCTGCGATGTCACCCCGACCTGCTTCAGGAACTTGCGCATTGATATGTTGAATTTGTCCTGGTTCACTGACTGCTCCTTCCGAACACTAAAGGCGGACACTGCCCTGTGTGACCGTATGGCGGCCGGATGCAGATGACCAGTCGATAGCTTCGAGCACATACGATGCTGCGACTGCGATGACGATCATCGCGACGAATGAGATGGCCATTTCCTTCATGTCAGGGTTTTTCACCTCCCGTGTTCTCGGTCGAACCTTTTGGATCGGAGTTGGCTTTCGGCGCCGTTGCCGCCTTGAGATAGCGGATCAGTGCATCGCGCTTTTTAGCATCAGAAATGCGTTGCAGCGGCATTTTCGAGCCTGGCGTGTATTCATGAGGCCCAAGCGCAAAGAGCTTGGCGATGGTCTCTTCCGACCAGACGATATCGAGCGACTTCAATGCTCCCGAGTACGGATAATCCGGCAGTGAGGCAATCCGGCGGCCGAATATGCCATAAAGCGTCGGGCCAGCTCGGTTGCGGCCGTCGGCATGCACCGTGTGGCAGATGCTGCACTTGCGCGCAAACTGGCGCTCGCCGAGCGACACCTTTTCATCGCTGACCTGGAAGCGGCGCGGAAATTCTGACGTTTCCGCAGGCTCGAACGGCTCGCGGGGTGTGACCTGCCAGGCCGTCGCGTGATCGTCGAGTGAGCCGTAGTAGATGCGGGCTCCGGCATCGACGAATGCCATGGCCCAGACCGGACCATAGGGATTTTGATGCTCTTCGAGCAGCTTCCAGTCGCCCGTGCGATAAACGCGGATCAGGCCATCGCCCGATCCGACGGCGAGCAGCCCGGGCTTCGCGATGTGGGCGAGCGCGAGCACGGGTTCTTCGTGCCGCGCCAATTTGTGGATGATCTTGCCGTCTTCGATATCGAGAACGGCAACGGTGCCGTCCGTCGCTCCGAATACGAAGTGGCCGGCGCCCGGTTTGCCCGACGGCAATCGCTCGAGGACGTTAATGCCCCAGCCGTGGCGGTAGACCTGACGGACGAGCCCGTGGGTCGAGCCGTTCCAGAGGTTGACGTTGCCGTTGTAGCCGGCTGATACGACGTGGGTGTCATCGGCGGTGAAGGCGACGGCGTTGACCGGCCCCTTGTGTCCCTTGAGGACGGCGACCTCCTTCATCGCCTCGAGGTCCCACAAGCGCACGGTTCGGTCCCAGCTCGCGGTTGCAAGATGGCGCTGATCGGCGGTCAGCGCGAGGCCCAGGATCTTGGCACCGTGGCCCTTCAATTGACCGAGGCGCTTGCCGCTCAGAAGATGCCAGAGCACGATGGCACCGTCATCGCCGGCGGCAATCGCACCGCCGACGCCTAAGAACGAGACGGCGTTGATGGCGCCGTTGTGGTCGTCGAAGCGGCGCACCAGTTCCGGTACGCCGTTCGAGCGAATGCGCCAGACGTTCATGGCATAGTCGAAGCTGCCCGTCAGAACGATCCGGCCCTTTTCGTTGGCCGCAATTGCACGGATCGGCCCGCCGTGGCCGACCAGATTGTGGCCCGATGGCAATGCTTTTGCCGATGCGTTCTTGCTTTCAGCGTTCGCAGCACTGGCAAACCCGCAAATCGCAATCAAAACGAACAAGACCTGAGCCCGCGCCGCCATCGCGGTTGTCCCAGCAGCGAAAAGCATGAGGCTGCTCGATTTACTCAGGCCCGAAGTGCCAGCCATGTCGGACACCGTTGACGGGTTATTCAGCCGGCTGCACGTGGGGCTCGGCCGCCGCCGGACCAGGGTCACCTCCTTCGGCGCGGATCGCTTCCTCAGCCCAGATATCATGGTGTTCGCGTGCCCAGTTGACGTCGACCCGACCCGTCGTCACCGCATCGATTGCGCCCTCCATGCCGATCGAGCCGATGTAAATGTGGGCCAGGATCACACAAATCAGGAACAGCGCCATGATGGAATGCCACAGCGAGGCATACTTCTGCTCATCCATGGCGCTCACTTCGGTTGGCAACCCGGCGCCGAACATGTTGAGGAAGTTGAACGTCTTGGCGAACATCGCCGTCTCGAACGGGAACATCAGCGCGATGCCGGACAGCGAAATCGAAGCGCCACCCAGAATCACCAGCCAGAAGATGATCTTCTGGCCGGCATTGAACTTTTTCGACGAGGGATGCACACCCTTGACGAACAGGCCACCGCCCTTCAACAGCCAGACGATATCGCGCGGATGCGGAAAGTTGTCCCTGACCCAGTTGATGAAAATCAGGATCAGGCCGGCCATGAAGGCGAACGCAACGTAACCGTGCACCTGCTTGCCGAGCAGAGTGATGCCGGCATAGGCTTCCTTGCCAAGCAGCGGGATGATGAACTCGCGCCCGTAGAGCAGGTTGAGGCCGGTCAGGGCCAGCACGATGAACGAAAACGCAAGCAGCCAATGGCCAATCCGCTCGATGGACGCAAAGCGTTGCACAGTGCGGCCGGAAAACCCATGCTCGATGCGGATACGACCGCGGATCAGGAAGAATACCGCCAGTAGCGCGATCATCCCGCCCATCGCATAGAGGCCATAGCGCGCCAGTGGACCGTTGCGGATCTCGATCCAGGATTTGAGCCCGGTTCTATCCTCGCTGAGATTGGACGCGACCACACCGCGGCCTTGCACAGCCGCCTCGATCTCGGCGCGCGTCCTGAGGCGCAACTCCCGCCCGCGGATCAGCTGGCCGGCCTCCTTGTTCGGCAATGTCACGTTGCCGGTGGTGCCTTCGCGGATCTGGCGCCAGATGTCTGACTGTGACCGGTTGCCGAGTGTGCCCCCCGGCACGATGCCTTCCTTGAGCAGTTGCGGCGGAACCGTGCGCCCGGCGGCATTGCCGGGACCGGTCGGGCGGCCGGGGACGACGTTGGTCGTCGCGCCGGCCGGCGGACGCACGCTGCTCTGGGCCGCGGCATCCGACGTCCATTGCGCGGTTGCCGTCAACAAGAGCAAAACGAACGCGAACACGACAAGATAGCAGGGCGTGCCCATCGCAAGGCGTGTGGCGCTGCTCATGACAAACTCCCGTGCTTCTATACTCAGGCTCGTTATCAGCCTCACAGTCTAGCGCGGGAGACGCCATGAAGGAACCACAATCGAAAGCTGCTCGGACAGAGCGCTCGAGAAATGGGCGACAAAGCACGCGGCGCCGCGCTTTCGCGGACCGAACAAAGAAGAGCAGCTTGGAAACGACGTCAGGAGCGGCTGGTCGATTACCTCGCACCCCCGTCCGGACCCGACCCGACCTCGGACGGTCAGGCCGGGTCGGATCGCCGTCACTCAGGCCACAGCAGTCATGACACTAACAGGTGAAAGGCTGCAAGAATGATTGGCAATTGCTCGGTGGCACCTGCTCGCGGCCAGCGCCCGTTCGGCATTGACCCATTCAGCCAGCAAATCGAGCACCCCGACATCGATCGGCTTGGTGCTCAGGCCGAGCAGATTGACGTTGTAGCCCGCTGCCAGTTCATCGACCATCGGCAGTATCCGAGCGTTACTGCTTACAACAAAAATGCCGGCCCGGCAGCGGCGCTCGGCAAGTTGCAGGATTACCTCGATGCCATCGCAGTTCGGCATGTGGACATCCAGTATCACAAGCGTAACGTTAAGCTCCGGCCTGGCTAGCATGTTGAGCGCCTCGCGGCCGCAACTTGCCGTGAGGATGGAATCGTTAATTCTTCGGCCGAAAACTCCGCATAGCAGCCCGCGCTGCACGGGGTCGTCATCAACGATTAGGATTGATGGTTGTCGCACGATTTCATCCTCCTTTTTCTTATTATTTCGAACGAAACTGCGGCAAACCCGTTAAACCAATATTAATCTCCCAAATGCAAATTGAATAAAATATATCGACCCAACCTCAAATTCGTTGCCTCTCAGTGACCTGAACCCTCGTCGCAGCCGAAAAAACGGCTGATTTTGTTCACCCTTTTGTTGCGTTTGAAAGATTTTGACAAAGTTAATGAGTGGTAAATGTCCAATTTTATATATTCATTTTAGTTTTGACAATTTACGGCGAATTCACGAGAAGTCAGGCATTTTATCTATTTTGTCAACTCTCTCGCCACAATTCTCACCAAATAATTCACGCATAACAAAAACAAAAAAGGACCGCGTCATGCAAAAAAGCACAATAAATAACTTTCGCCGTGACGAAAAAGGCACCATCGCAATCATTTTCGCTTCATCCCTGCTCATGCTGGTCGCCGTGGTCGGCGGTGCTGTCGACTTTGCCCGCTGGATGAGCGCTCGCAGCCAGACGCTGGCGGCAATGGACGCGGCAGTTCTGGCCGCGGGCCGCACCCTGCAGATGACCGCCGGCGATGAAGCAAGGGCGCTCTACGTCGCCGAACGGTATTATAACGAGAACAAATCGAAGCTGCTCGACAAGGACGACGTCACGTTCTCGGTCGTCGACGGTGAAATCACCGTGTCGATGAGCTCATCGACCGTCAAAACCCCGTTCCTCAATACGATCGGCATCACCGACCTTGCCATCAACAATGTCTCAAAAGCGATCATCAGGGCCGGCGCCAATTCGCGCTCGCATCTCGAAATCTCGCTGATGCTGGACGTGACGGGATCGATGTGCGGTGGCTGGCCCTATGAATGCACGTCGGCCAGCAAGCTCGACGACATGAAGGCCGCAGCCAAGGACCTGATCGACATCGTGGTGTGGGACGACCAGTCGGAATTCACGTCACGCGCGGCTCTGGTGCCGTTCTCGAAGAACGTCAACGTCGGCCGCACATACTTCCAAGACATCACCGGTACGAGCCCCGGCGGCAGTGGCGACGAGCGTACCTGTGTCCGCGAACGCACCAACTACAACCGCTATTCCAGTGCTGAACCCAGTGACTCGAACGGCTATTTCACGCATTTCGACCAGTCGAGCGGCACCTGCCAGCCAACGGCGACACTGATGCCGCTGACATCCGACAAGCAGGCGCTGAAGAGCCATGTTGACAACTTCGGGGGCAAGGGCGGCACTGCCGGCCACCTCGGCGTGCAGTTCGCCTGGTACGCACTCGAGCCTTCCTGGGGCGGCATCTGGGGCCAGGACAGCCAGCCGATGCCATACTATATGATCAGCGAACTCAACCGCGAAAAGCGCCCGAAACTGAACAAGATCGCAGTCCTGTTGACCGATGGTGAGTTCAACACCGAATACAGCGGTGACGATTCCGCCGACCAGGCCCGTGAATTCTGCTCGAACATGAAGGAAAAAGGCATCACGGTCTATACCGTCGGCTTCGAGATCGGCGACAGCGGATCGGCTTACGACACCATGCAGGCCTGCGCCTCGTCAGACTCTCACTTCTACAATGCAGCCAACGGCAACGAACTGCGCCGCGCCTTCCGCGACATCGCAATGAAAATCTCGACGCTGCGGCTGGCCGAATAAGCCGCGAAGCCAGCATCCGAAAAGCAGCAGGGGCGCCCGCTCGGGCGCCCCTTTGTTCTATCGAACGGCAATTCAATTGGTCACGACTTGTGCGCACGCCACGGTGTCAGCCAGCACCAGTCTCGGTATCCGCGAGCACGTTGCTGTCGCATTCTTTATTCATGAACTATACATATTTTTCATATCGGATGATCAGAATCATTCGTTCTTCACGCCTCGCACGGAATTTTCATGCGCAGAGCCACGCTCATCGATTTTTCAGAATCTGCACTCGTTTTTCACGAGCGACGGCTACCTGTGCCTGCGCGGCCTGCAGGCTATGCCGCACTGATCGATGCCTATGATCTGCAGGTACCATGGCCCCGTACGTTGGCCGCCATCGGTGAAAAGCACAAGATCATCAAGGAGGCGGGATGGCACATTCTCTCGCCCCGTCACGCGCCGGAGCCGACCCTTGAAGGACATTTGACCTTCGCCATCAAAAACGAGGGGCTCGATCTCGCGATCCTCAAGACCTTGTTCAAGGTAGCCGGCGCCGACGCCATCAAAGCGGCAGTGCAGACCAAGCCTTCCGGCAACTACGCACGGCGGATCTGGTTTCTATACGAGTGGCTGCTGGGTGAGACCCTTGATCTGCCTGATGCCAGGCCAGGTTCGTATGCGGACATCGTCAACCCCAACCAGCAATACGCCGTTAAAGGCGAACCCGTCCGCCGTCAGCGTGTTCGCAACAATCTTCCCGGAACGGCTGATTTTTGCCCCTTGGTCTTCCGGACAAAGACGCTCGACGGTTTTATTGCTTTGAACCTGTCCGAACGTGCCGCAGATATTGTCAGGCTTGTCCCCAAGGACTTGCTGGCAAGAACGGCAGCCTTTCTTCTCCTGAAAGATTCGCGATCGTCATTTGCCATTGAAGGCGAAGGCACGGCCCACGACCGAATTCAGCGTTGGGGGCGCGCCATCGGTCAGGCCGGCAGCAATCCGCTCGATCTGCCGGAACTCCTGCGTCTGCAGGAGATCGTGATTGGTGATACTCGCTTCGTCCGGTTAGGTCTGCGTAAAGTCGGCGGCTTTGTTGGCGAGCATGACCGGGAAACCCGGTTGCCCATACCGGCTCACATCGATGCCCGGCATAAAGATGTGCAAACCCTCGTAGAGGGAATGCTTGCCTTTGACCACGGGCCTTCTCAGCAGCTTGATCCGGTCATTGCCGCCGCCGTGCTGGCCTTCGGCTTTGTCTATGTGCACCCCTTTGAGGATGGCAACGGGCGTCTCCATCGCTATTTAATCCATCATGTCTTGGCGCAGCGCGGTTTCAATCCGCCCGGCGTGGCGTTTCCCGTATCGTCGGCAATCCTGGAGCGCATCGATTCCTATCGCGCCGTTCTGGAAAGTTATTCAGAACGCTTGCTCCCCGCCATTCGATGGACACCCACACCGAAGGGCAATGTTCAGGTCTTGAATGAAACCGCTGATTTTTATCGGTTCTTCGATGCGACACCGCATGCCGAATTTCTCTTTGAATGTGTTCAATCGACAATTGAAGTGGACCTACCGGAAGAAACCCGATTCTTGCGGGCTTTCGATCAGTTCGCCGCACGCATTGGTGACGTCGTCGACATGCCCCACCGGACTGTCGATTTGCTGTTCAAGTTCCTGCATCAGAACTATGGTCAGCTTTCCAAGCGTGCACGCGAAAAAGAATTTGAAGCGCTCACCGATGACGAAGTCGAACAGGTTCAGGCCATCTATGTCGAAGCATTCGAAGACGAACCGAATCGTTGAGTCGCGCCATGCCCCAAAACTAAAGGGATTCGCGGAAAACCTTCCCCGAGCGGGCCAGGGCGGCAGCCCTGTCGCGGAGCGAAACGCCAATCACATATGAACCGGCCGCCTTGCCACCGCCAGCCCGGCTTCCTTGCCCCCTCTATCAGCCCCCTGGACCGTCCGTCATGATATAGTCCATCAAGTCGCCGACGTTGTGCTCCAATCTTCGGATGATGTCCTTGACGACATCTCCGATCGAGATCACGCCCACGACCTTGCCCTCGTCCAACACCGGCAGATGACGAAAGCCACGCTCGGTCATTATCGCCATGCAACCGTCCACCTGGTCGTCCGGCTTGACTGTAATACGGGTCGGCCGTCATGACCTGGCCTACCGGTGTCTGGTTCGCATCGAGCCCGGGCAGCAGCACTTTTATGGCGCAGTCACCCTGGCTCACGATGCCGACCAACACGTCGCCATCCATTACCAGCACCGACCGGACCCGGTTGTCGCGCATCTGACGCAATGCTTCGACGACCATGTCGTCGGAACGAACATGGATCAAGCCGCCACTCTTCCGGGCCAGCGCGTCTTTGACTAAGCTCATCAGGATCCTCTCCCGGGCCTGGTTCCGGCCCGCCAAATTAGTGCATGCAGCGAACAACCTCGGCACCCGCCGATCACATATGGATCGGCCGCTTCGCCACCGCCAGTCCGGCTTCCTTGACCGCCTCGCTGAGCGTCGGGTGCGCGTGGCAGGTCCGGGCCAGGTCTTCGGCCGAGCCGCCGAACTCCATGAACGCGGCGGCCTCGGCAATCAGTTCGCCGACATGCGGGCCGATCATGTGCACGCCGAGGATCCGGTCCGTCTCGGCATCGGCGAGCACCTTGACGAAGCCGTCCGTCGTGCGGTTGACCTTGGCCCGCCCGTTGGCCATGAACGGGAACTTGCCGACGACGTACTTGACGCCGGCATCGCGCAGTTCTTCCTCAGTCCGGCCGACCGAGGCAACCTCCGGCGCAGTATAAACCACGCTCGGAATAACGCCGTAATTGACGTGCCCCGTCTGCCCCGCGAGCGACTCGGCGAGCGCAATACCTTCGTCTTCCGCCTTGTGGGCAAGCATCGGCCCGCGGATCACATCGCCGATCGCAAAGATCCCCGGCACGCTGGTCTGGAAGTGATCATCGACCTTGATATCACCGCGCCGCTCGGTCTCGACACCGAGCGCTTCGAGGCCCAGTCCTTCCGTGAAGGGCACCCGGCCGACGCAAACCAGCACGACATCGGCGTCGACCGATTTCGGCTCACCGCCGGTCACCGATTCAACCTGAACGCTATGCCCGCCGCCATCCTTCGCCGTCACGCCGGTCACCTTGGCGGCCAAATCGAATGTCACGCCCTGCTTGGTGAGGATCCGCTGGAACTGCTTGGCAACCTCGCCGTCCATGCCCGGGATGATCCGGTCGAGGTATTCGACGACATGCACTTTCGAGCCGAGCCGCCGCCACACAGAACCAAGCTCGAGACCGATCACGCCGGCCCCGATCACGACCATCTTACCCGGAACCTCGTCGAGCTCCAGCGCCCCGGTCGACGACACGACCGTTTTCTCGTCGATCTCGATGCCCGGCAAACGCGCAATGTCGGAGCCGGTCGCAATTACGATATTGCGCGTGGCAAGCATCTCAGAGCCGCCGGCCTCGAGCTGCACCTCGACTTGCCCTGCCGCTGCAATTCGCCCGCTGCCGTGAAAGGCATCGATCTTGTTCTTCTTCAGCAGATAGGCAACGCCTTCGACATTACCCTTGATGCCGTCCGCCTTGAAGGCCTGCATCTTAGCCAGATCAAGCTTCGGCGAAACTTTGATACCCATGTCGCCGAACGCATGACCGGCCTCCTCATAAAGCTCGGAAGCATGCAGCAGCGCCTTAGAGGGAATACAGCCGACGTTAAGGCACGTACCACCGTGACCGGCGCGCTTCTCGACGACGGCGACCTTCAGCCCAAGCTGCGCCGCCCGGATCGCACACACATACCCCCCAGGCCCGGTGCCGATCACCACAACATCATAACTCATACGCAATTCGCCTTCGTCTTGAACACCAACGTAGACCGGCAGCCGCGCCCGGTCCTTCCCCCGATAAGAACGGGCACCCTTAAAGCTCCAGCAGGAACCGCTGCGGATCCTCGAGCGTTTCCTTGACGCGCACCAGGAACGTCACCGCCTCCTTGCCGTCGACGATGCGGTGATCGTAGCTGAGCGCCAGGTACATCATCGGCCTCGCTGCAATCGAGCCGTCCTTGAGCACCACCGGCCGCTGCTCGATGCGGTGCATGCCGAGAATGCCGGACTGCGGTGCGTTGAGGATCGGGGTCGACAGCATCGAGCCGTAAACACCACCGTTCGAGATCGTGAACGTACCGCCCTGCATCTCCTCGATGCCGAGCTTGCCGTCACGTGCCCGCTGTCCGGCATCCGCGATCGCCGCTTCGATTTCGGCGAGGCTCATCTGGTCGGCATCCCGGATCACCGGTACGACGAGACCTCGGTCGGTCCCGACCGCAACGCCCATGTGATAGTAGTTCTTGTAGATCAGATCCTGCCCGTCGATCTCGGCGTTGACCGCCGGCACGTCCTTCAGGGCCTGAATGCAGGCTTTGACGAAGAAGCTCATGAAGCCCAGCTTGACGCCGTGACGCTTCTCGAAAAGCGCCTTGTATTCAGACCGCATGTTCATGACGGCGCTCATGTCCACGTCGTTGAACGTCGTCAGCATCGCAGCCGTGTTTTGCGCATCCTTGAGGCGACGCGCGATGGTCTGGCGCAGACGCGTCATGCGCACGCGTTCTTCACGTGTCTCATCATCCGGCACCGATGGCGCCCGCATTTGCTGCATGGGTACCGGCGATGGCGTCAGCGACGCCGGCACGGCGACCGCCGAGCCCGTCGGCACCGCTGCCCCGGTTGCAGCCCCGGCGCCGGCTGCAGCCGCCAGAACATCTTCCTTGCGCACCTGCCCGCGCCGTCCCGAACCAACGATCGAGCCAGGTTCGATGCCCCGCTCTTCCATCAACTTGCGGGCTGCGGGCGTAGGCGGCATGCCGCCACCATTGGAGGCCTGTGCGGGCGCCGGCTCGGCCTTTGCCGGTGCTGCAGCAGCCTGCGCCGCCACGGCCCCGCCCTCGCCCTCGTTCAACGACGCCAGCACCGCGCCGACCTCGACGGTTTCACCAAGCTCCACGGCGATGCTGACCAATGTCCCCGAAGCCGGCGCCGGCACTTCCACGGTCACCTTGTCGGTTTCGAGCTCAACCAGCGGCTCATCCACCGTGACCTGATCTCCCGCCTTCTTGAACCATTGCCCGACCGTCGCCTCGGTCACGCTTTCACCAAGCGTCGGAACACGGATTTCAATCGCCATCAATCACATCCTCACCTTTCGGGGACGACGCAGCCGCCACCCCATCGTCTCGTATCGCGGAGTCTGCCGTCGGATCAACCGGTCAGCGCCTCCTCGGCCAATGCCCTTTGTTCCTGATTGTGCCGTGACAGCAGCCCTGAGGCCGTCGAAGCCGATGCCGCCCGCCCGGCATACCTGGCTCGTTTGTGCTTGGCATCGATATGATCGAGGACCCACTGAATGTTGGGCTCGATGTAATGCCAGGCGCCCATGTTGCGCGGCTCCTCCTGGCACCAGATCATCTCGGCCTGCGAAAAGCGGCCGAGTTCGAGAATCAATGAGCGGGCCGGGAACGGATAGAGCTGTTCCACGCGCATCAGGTAGACATCGTCGAGGCCCTCCTCCTCCCGCATGTCGAGGAGGTCGTAATAGACCTTGCCGGTGCACATCACGACACGCTTGATTTGATCGTCGGGCTTCAGCTTGATCGTCTCGAAGGAAGGTTTCTTTTCCTCACGCACCTCCGCGTCGTCCCAAAGCACCCGATGGAACGATGAATCGGGGCCCATGTCCTCGAGGCGTGAGATGACCCGCTTGTGGCGCAACAGCGACTTCGGCGTCATCAGCACCAGCGGCTTGCGGAACTTTCGGTGCAGCTGGCGTCTCAGAATATGAAAATAGTTGGCCGGCGTCGTGCAGTTGGCAACTTGCCAGTTGTCTTCGGCCGAGAGCTGCAGATAGCGCTCGAGACGCGCCGATGAGTGTTCCGGGCCCTGCCCTTCGTAACCGTGCGGCAACAGCAGAACGAGCCCCGACATCCTGAGCCATTTGCGCTCACCCGAAGAGATGAACTGGTCGATCACCACCTGGGCCCCGTTCGCGAAATCACCGAACTGCGCTTCCCACATGGTAAGCGCATTTGGCTCGGCCAGCGTATAGCCGTACTCGAATCCTAGAACCGCCTCCTCCGACAGCATCGAGTTGATTACCTCGAAACGGCCCTGGTCGGGCGATACGGATTCGAGTGGCGTGTAACGGTGTTCGTCATCTTGATCGATCAGCACCGCATGGCGCTGCGAGAATGTACCGCGTTCGACATCCTGGCCGGAGAGACGTACCGGCAGTTTTTCGCGCAACAGAGCACCAAATGCGAGATGCTCTGCCATCGCCCAGTCGATGCCTTCACCCTTTTCGACCATCTCCCGACGCCGGTCGAGCAGGCGCTTGACGGTGCGGTGCGCATTGAAGTCCGTGGGTAGCGTCGTGATCTGCCGGCCGATCTCACGCAGCGCTTCCAGTTCAACGCCCGTATTGCCGCGGCGCGCCTCGTCTTCGGCAAAACCGATGCCCGACCACTTGCCATCCAGCCAATCGGCCTTGTTCGGCTTGTAGCTATCGGACACGTCGAACTCGGAATTGAGATGCGCGCGGAAGTCAGCCCGCATCTGGTCGACTTCTCCCGCGCTCAAAACCCCTTCGTCCTGCAATTGACGCGAATAGATCTCTGCCGTTGTCGGATGCGACTTGATCTTGCGGTACATGATCGGCTGCGTGAACGCCGGCTCGTCGCTTTCGTTATGGCCGTACCGGCGATAGCAGAACATGTCGATGACCACCGGCTTGCCGAACTTCTGGCGAAACTCGGTGGCGACCTTTGCGACATGCACCACCGCCTCGGGCTGATCGCCGTTGACGTGAAAGATCGGCGCTTCGATCATCCTCGCAACGTCCGAACAGTAGGGCGACGAGCGCGAGAACCGCGGGTTCGTCGTAAAGCCGATCTGATTGTTGATGATGAAGTGGATCGAACCGCCCGTCCTGTGGCCCTTGAGGCCCGAAAGCCCGAAGCATTCGGCAACGACACCCTGGCCGGCGAACGCTGCATCACCGTGGATCAGCAGCGGCAGCACTTCCGTGCGCTCCTTGTCGCCAAGCTGATCCTGCTTCGCGCGCACCTTGCCGAGCACCACCGGATCGACGATTTCGAGATGGCTCGGATTTGCAGTCAGGGACAAGTGCACGTTGTTGCCGTCGAACGACCGGTCCGACGATGCCCCGAGGTGATACTTGACGTCGCCCGACCCTTCGACATCGTCAGGCTTGAACGAACCACCCTTGAACTCGTTGAAGATCGCGCGGTGCGGCTTGCCCATGACGTTGGCGAGCACGTTCAGCCGGCCGCGGTGCGCCATGCCAAAAACGATTTCCTTGACCCCGAGCTGGCCGCCCCGCTTGATGATCTGCTCGAGCGCCGGCACCATCGATTCGCCACCGTCGAGCCCGAAGCGCTTGGTGCCCGTGTATTTGAGATCACTGAATTTTTCGACGGTTTCCGCCTCGATCAGCTTGTTGAGAATGGCCTTCTTGCCTTCCTCGGTAAAGCTGATGTCCTTTTCCTCGCCCTCGATGCGCTCCTGGATCCAGGCCTTCTGCTCCGGCGTCGAGATGTGCATGAACTCGACGCCGATATGCTCGCAGTACGTGCGCCTCAGGATGCGCATGATCTGGCGGATCGTCGCCGTCTCCAGCCCGAGCACGAAATCGATGAATATCGGCCGGTCGAAGTCGGCTTCGGTAAAACCGTAGGTCTCGGGCTTCAGCTCGTTGTGCTCGCCGGGCTCGGTAAGCCCCAGCGGATCGAGATCGGCGGCAAGATGGCCCCTGACGCGATACGAGCGGATCAGCATGAGCACCCGGATCGAATCCTGTGTCGCCCGGAGTGACGCCGCCATTGACAGATCAAACCCACCCTGCGCCGCTCGGCTTTGGATGCGTTCCTGCAAATAGGCTTCCGCCTGGGCATAGTCACCCGTCAGCGCGGCGATCACGTCGCTATTGCCGTTCGACTGTATCCGCTCCAGCGGTATCGCCCAGGAAGGCCCCTGCGCCTCGGCGGTCGCCCGGCCGGCCTCTTCATTGAGGCTCTGGAAGAACAATCGCCATTCATCGGACACCGAGCCCGGATTGCGCTCATATTGGGCCTGCATCTCTTCGACGTAGGCGGCATTGACACCATTCAGGAATGACGTCTGGGCGAATGCTTCGTTGAGCGCTTGGCGTGCCATGGGTCGTATCAGCTCCCTTCTGAAACGCGCGCCACACGCACACGTCTGTTGTGCAGCGCAGCGATCTATCCCTAGCGCCTTTCTCGCCCGGATTGAAGTAGCTTTGCGATCGAAATCGCAGCAATTGGCATTCACAAAATACGAAAGCCCGACACCAATTTCTGGAGCCGGGCGCATCGCAAACAAGTACACTTCGAAATTCGACGTCTTAACCCTTCAGCACCGCCGCCAGCGTAGTCCCGAGCGATGCCGGGCTGTCGGCAACCGCAATTCCAGCCGACTTCATCGCATCGATCTTGTCTTCAGCGCTGCCCTTGCCGCCTGAGATGATCGCACCGGCATGCCCCATGCGCCGCCCCGGCGGCGCCGTAACACCGGCGATGAAACCGGCCATCGGTTTCTTGCGGCCCTTGGCAGCCTCACTCTTGATGAAGTCGGCGGCATCTTCCTCGGCCGAACCGCCGATCTCGCCGATCATGATGATCGACGTCGTCTCGGGGTCTGCCAGAAACATCTCGAGCACGTCGATGAAATCGAGCCCCTTCACCGGATCGCCACCGATACCGACGGCCGTCGACTGGCCGAGATCCGCATCCGTTGTCTGTTTAACGGCCTCGTAGGTCAGCGTCCCGGACCGCGAGACGATACCGACGTTGCCCTTCTTGAAGATGTTGCCCGGCATGATGCCGATCTTGCAGGCATTTGGCGTCAGCACGCCCGGACAATTGGGCCCGAGCAATAGCGACGACGAACCGACCAGCGCCCGCTTGACCTTGACCATGTCCATCACCGGCACCCCCTCGGTGATGCACACGATCAGCGGAAACTCGGCATCGATCGCCTCGAGAATGGCGTCAGCCGCAAACGGCGGCGGCACATAGATCGAGGTCGCATCGGCGCCCGTCTGATCACGCGCTTCACCGACCGTGTTGAAGATCGGCACATTGGCGAGGTCGGCGTTCTCGTGCTTGGTCCCACCCTTGCCCGGCGTCACACCGCCGACGACATTGGTACCGTAAAGCTTTGCTTGCTGGGTGTGAAACGTGCCCTGAGAGCCGGTGATGCCCTGGCAGATCACTTTGGTGTTTGCGTCGACGAGAATGGCCATGTGGATTTGAATTCCTGTTCAGGGGCTCAAGTTCGCAAAAGGATTGACGACCCGCACGGTGCCGTACGACTGGCCGTCATTTAGATCTTCAGTGTATAGGGTCGTTGCCCCGAGGGCCTCTGCGGCGGCGAGGATGGCACCGTCCCAATACGATATCTGCGAGGCCTGGGCCCTTATCACAGCTGTCTTGAGAAGGATTGCGTCGGTTGGCACGAATGGCATTCTGGTCAGGCGATCAACCCATCTGGCGGCAATGTTGGGAAGTAGCGGTACAGCCAGCTTGCGTGTAACGGTGACGTAGAACTCCTGCACGACTTGCGCCGAAGTGCCAAAGCGATCTTCACGGATCAGAGATCGGGCGCGGTCCCGCTTGGCGGCATACTTCAGATCTGTATCGACCGCATAGACCAGGATATTGGTGTCGAGAAACGCTTCAACGCTCATGAAGCTCATCTCTCGACCATGATATCGAGCCAATTCTGGCGCCGGCCCGATCGGCCTCTTCGAATAGCTGATCCCACTCGCTTCGTTGCCGCCGAGCACGCTCAGCAAGGCCTTCCAATGCGTTTCGCACCAAGGCATTGACCGTGGTGTTATTGTCCGCTGCGTAGCGGCGGACATCGACCAGGACATCCTCGTCCACGGCAAGTGTAATGTTCTTCGTCATGATCACAGTATATGTGTAGCTGTGTACAAGTCAACCCAACCGCTTGACCTCGTCCGTGATCTTCTTCGCCGCATCGGCAAGGTCATCGGCCGGTATGATCTTCAACCCGCTCTCGGCCAGGATCTGCTTGCCCTTGTCGACGTTTGTCCCTTCGAGACGCACGACCAGCGGCACCGTGATGCCCATCTCCTTGGCCGCTGCAACGACCCCCTCGGCGATGATATCGCAGCGCATGATGCCGCCGAAGATGTTGACCAGAATGCCCTTCACCGCATCGTCGTTGAGAATAATCTCGAACGCCGCCTTGACCCGTTCCTTCGGCGCCGAACCGCCGACATCGAGGAAGTTGGCAGGCTCGCAGCCGTAGAGCTTGATGATGTCGAGCGTCGCCATCGCAAGCCCGGCGCCGTTGACCAGGCAGCCGATATTGCCGTCGAGCTTGATGAAGGCGAGATCGTGCTTGGAAGCTTCGATCTCCATCGGGTCTTCTTCGTCGAGATCACGCAGTTCCAGGATCTCCGGGTGGCGGAACAAGGCGTTCGAATCGAAGTCCATCTTGCCGTCCAGACAGGTCAGGTTGCCGTCCTTGGTCACGACCAATGGGTTGATCTCCAGCAAGCTCATGTCCTTTTCGACAACCATCCGGTAGAGATCACCGATCAGCTTGACACACTGCCTGACCTGCCCGCCTTCGAGGCCCAGCGCGAATGCAATCTTACGGCCGTGGAAAGCCTGATAGCCGGCAGCCGGATCGATCGTGATCGTCAGGATCTTCTCGGGCGTATCGTGTGCGACCTGCTCGATATCCATGCCGCCTTCCGTCGAAGCGATGAAGGCAATGCGGGATGTGTCGCGGTCGACCAGCGCCGAGAGATAGAGTTCGCGATCGATCGCGGAGCCGTCCTCGATATATATCCGGTTGACCCGTTTGCCGGCTTCCCCTGTTTGCAGTGTGACCAGCGTTCTGCCGAGCATCTCACCTGCAAACTGCTTGACCTCATCGACCGATTTGGCGAGACGCACGCCGCCGCCTGCTCCGGCCTCGGCCTCCTTGAACTTGCCTTTGCCGCGCCCGCCGGCATGAATCTGGCTCTTCACGACCCAGACCGGCCCGGGCAGCTTGCCCGCCGCCGCAACCGCTTCATCGACACTGAACGCCGGATACCCTTCCGCCGTCGGCACGCCGTACTGTCGATAGAGCTCTTTGGCCTGGTATTCGTGGATGTTCATGACGCCTGTCCGCGTTGTTTTCCGTTTTACAGCCTGCCCGGGCCCAATCCTTGGCCAGGGTAATTCCTGGCTGGCATCTGGTACACCAGAAGTTAATCGTTGCCAACCTGCCGACACCGAGCCAGCCGTCAACCTTGGGCAGCGGCAATCGCCTCAATTTCGACCCGCGCCCCAAGCGGCAGCCCCGCCACCTGCACACACGACCGTGCCGGGAAAGGCTCCACCATATATTGCGCGTAAACCTCATTGACGGCGGCAAAATCACCCATGTCAACGAGGAAGATCGTACACTTGACCAGATCGCCAAATGTCAATCCGTCGGCGGCCAAAACACGCTTGAGGTTTTCGAGGCACTGCCGGGTCTGGGCTTGGATGTCTCCTTCGACCAGCTTTCCGGTCGCCGGATCGAGATGGATCTGGCCGGAGAGATAAACCACGCCCCCCGACTTGATCGCCAGCGAATAGGGCCCAACGCCACTCATGCCGTCAGGTTTCAGAGCCGTTTTCGACATTCAACATCCTCCAGTTTGCTGCGCAAGCGAGGGCCAGCCCTCGCGCTCTCGAGCGGGGCGCGGGGCGGCAGCCCCGTTCGCGAAGCGACATCAAGCCCCGAGATTAGGCGCAATCTGGCTGCATTCCTCAACCAGCCCTTTGACCGACTCGACCGACTTCATGAACATCTGCCGTTCAGCCGTATTGAGGTCGATCTCGACGATGCGTTCGACACCGCCAGCCCCGATGATCACCGGCACGCCGACGTAAAGCCCCTTGACCCCGAACTCGCCGTTGAGCATCGCCGCACACGGCAGCACCCGCTTCTTATCCTTGAGATAACTCTCCGCCATCGTGATCGCCGACGACGCCGGCGCATAGTATGCCGATCCGGTCTTGAGCAAGGCCACGATCTCGCCGCCACCCTTGCGCGTGCGATCGACGATTTCATCGAGACGCTGCTGCGTCATCCAGCCCATCTTGACGATATCGGTCAGCGGAATGCCGGCAACCGTCGAATAGCGCACCAGCGGTACCATGTCGTCACCATGCCCGCCGGCAACGAATGCCGTAACGTCTTCGACCGATACGTTCAGCTCATCTGCAATGAAATGCCGGAAGCGGCTCGCATCGAGCACGCCGGCCATGCCGACGACACGCTCGAACGGCAGCCCGGACGCCTTCTGCAGCGCCCAGACCATGGCATCGAGCGGATTGGTGATCACGATCACGAACGCATTGGGCGCATACTTGCGGATGCCGGCACCGACCTGTTCCATTACCTGCAGGTTCTTGGCGAGGAGATCATCCCGGCTCATGCCGGGTTTGCGCGGAAATCCGGCGGTCACGATACAGACATCCGCGCCTTCGATATCGGCGTAACTGTTGGCCCCCCTGAGCGCGCTGTCGAAGCCTTCCGGAGCACCGGATTGCGCCAGATCGAGCGCCTTGCCCTGCGGCACGCCTTCGGCAATGTCGTAGAGCACGACGTCTCCCAGTTCCTTGAGACCGATCAGATGGGCCAGTGTACCGCCGATCATGCCCGAGCCGATCAACGCAATCTTCGCGCGTGCCATTCCCTTAATCTCCCACAGCTGAGCCGGCTTTGCCCCCAATCAGCGGGCCGACGACTCGATTAAAATGCCACTGACGACCTGCGCACCGGACCGCGTCCGATGCTGCAGCGCATCATCACTGTTCGCTTAAAGGTAAATGACGCTGGCTTCAAGCGGCCGTTGTCATCGAATCCAGGCAGAGGGATGTTCGCTTTGCATTAAACTATGGTGTATTCTGATTGTTATGACACACAGCTTCATTGCCTACATCGATGAGTCTGGAGACGATGGTCTAGGCAATTTCCGCCAACCAGGCGACCAAGGAGGAACTTCCAAGTGGCTGTGTATTTGCGCTTGCGTAATTCGCGCCTCTCATCGATTGGAAACCGTGAAGTGGCGTGATGAGATAAAGACAACAACGGGGAAAAAAACTAAGGGCCGTCAAATACATTTCGCAGACTTCAACCACAACCAGAAGCGCGCCGCCTGCCAGTTGCTACACGGAAAGCCGCTTCGCATGATCGCTGCGATCTCCAACAAGACCACGATCCAGCCTGGTATTTTCGTGAACAAGAACCAGCTATATTTCTACATTGCTCGCCATGTCATCGAACGCCTGTCGTGGTTCTGTCGTGATCTCCGTATCGATGTACCGGAGGGCGACGGAAAGCTCCGATTGGTGTTTTCGCGGCGAGGCGGATTATCCTACGATGGGTTTCGAGAATATCTCACTCGGCTCCGTGATGACGGTGACAACAGCATCCATTGGCCCGTAATTGACATCGAAGCCATTGAAGCACGTGATCACAGCACAGATGCTGGATTGCAGCTAGCAGACTGTGGCGCCTCCGCAATTGCATCCGCCTTCGAGCCTGACCCGTACGGAAACGTCGAAGCGCAGTATCTCCACGCACTTCAGGAAATGATCTACTCACGCCAGGGCAACTACCTGAGTTATGGCCTTAAACTGATACCGGGCATTGATCAAATGCCGCTTACCCAGCAACAAGCCGCCGCTCTCCAACCATTCAAATGAAAAGGGCAGCCCCCCGGACCATGATTGCGATTTCTCGCCCGCAACCTTTCGGATGCTCTGGTTTACCCGGTGCTTGACTGCCCACTATCAAACTAGGCGAACCGGTACGATTCGTCAAGAGTCAATGGGAACAAATAAGAAACATTGACCTATCCTGCTAGATCATCAATTATTTGCTGATCAGGCCGCTGCAACTTCCAAATAGCTACGCCTACTGCTGCGCAACCGCTCCGCCAACAGCTTCGCCTTCGCATCCCAGCTCTCACTTTCGAGGCGCGTGAGCCGGCCGTTGAAATTGGTAGGCTGTCCGACGGCGGCCCGGATCGCAGCCGCAAACGCTTCAGGCCCTTCCGCGACCGTCACGAATTCCCGCCACCGATCGAGTGCGCGGAAATCCGTCGTAACGATCGGCCGGCCGACGGCGAGATACTCCTTGAGCTTGACCGGGTTGCAGGCCTTGATCCACTCGCTCTGATTCCAAGGCATGATCAGCACGTCCATCGACGCCTGATACTCGGCAATCTCGTCATAGGGTTTGCGGCCGAGGAAATGCACGTTCTCTTGCTCGCACCATCCCTCCGGCAGCGAGCATGCGCCCACCAAAACAAACTGATGGTCAGGCAGACGCTTCACGACATCGACGAACAACTCCGGGTCGAAGGTGTGCGCATCGATGCCGCCGACGAACCCGACACGCGGCCGCCCGATCAGTCGCACATCCCCAGGATGTTCGAATGTGCTGTCCCGTGCCGACCAGCCCGCATCGGCAAACCGCTCGAGATCGACGCCATGTTCGATCAGTATGGCATCCCGGACCAGATCGCTTTCCTCGGCCATCAGGTGTGATGCGGCATAAACCACGAGATCGGCATCCTGGCGCAACTTCCCGATCTGTGTCCCGATAAGCCTGCCATCAGCATCGGGAAACGCCTCGAACCGATCGGTACGCTGCAACACGACGCCAGTTTCGTCGAACTGACCGACGAGAGACGCCCCTGCCGGGCAATGCACCCACAACAGCGGCCGCTCGATCCCCGCCCGTTTTGCGGCATCACGGATCTGCGGCGCCAGCGCCCAGTCCGACAACTGCTGACCCACCCGTCCCGGCACGCTGAATGGCGAGAACACCCAGAACCCGGGTTCCGCCTCGACCAGGCCACGCGACAGGCTTTTGAGCTTGCGCGATATCCGCTGCATGAATTGTCCCGAGGCGCCAAGACTGGGCATACGTACGCCGATCGAATTGACGAACAGCACTGGCCAGCTCATTGCCAGCCGCCGCATGATCTGAAAATCGAAATGGCCACGGTTGTGATACCACCAGTCTTCACCACCGATGCAGATGATGCCGTCGAATTCGGAAAACTGGTTTTTGCTGCGGGCGGTCATTCAATTTCCCCGGGGTCGTGAACAAGCCCTTAACCGTCTCACAACATTGATAATTTCCCGTTATTGCAATGACGCTGCCAGCAAATGCCCGGGTTAAACCCCGATTAAATACATTCGCTTTAATCTCCGGCCAGCATCGCCCGATTTTTTGCGAACAGAAACTGTCCGCTCGTCCGGACAATATCAGCCCGGCCGCAATGCGCCGCTAAAAGCAGCGCGCTCCAGCGGACGACCGGCTCGAGCGAGGAAATGCCGTGAGTGAAATGGAAACTGAACCTTTCCATCTGACCGAAAATCGCACCGCTGCGGACCCGGAAGTCTCGATCATCGTCGTCAGTTGGAACACCCGCGACATCACCCTCGACTGCCTTCGCTCTGTCATTCAACAGACCGTCGGCATCTCCTATGAACTGATCGTCGTCGACAATGCGTCGACAGACAGCTCGCCCGAAGCGATTGCCGAGGTGGCACCCGACGCCCATTTGATCGCACTGGATGAAAACATCGGCTTTGCCCGCGCTAACAACCTTGCCGCCCGCCAGGCCAGCGGCAAATACCTTCTCCTGCTCAACCCCGATACCGTCGTGCTCGACAACGCCGTCACGCGCCTCGTCGAATTCGCCAACTGTTGCCCGGATGCAGGCATTTGGGGTGGGCGCACTCTGTTCGCTGACGCAACCCTCAACCCGGCCTCGTGCTGGGCCCGCATGACGCTTTGGAACCAGTTCTGCCGCGCCAGCGGCCTGGCTGCCCTCTTCCCGCGATCGGACTTCTTCAACGGAGAAGCCTACGGCGGCTGGGCGCGCGACAGCGTCCGCCGCGTCGATATCGTCTCTGGCTGTTTCCTGCTGATCGAGCGTGGCCTGTGGCAAAAGCTTGGCGGCTTCGATCCCTCGCTCTTCATGTACGGCGAGGACGCCGACCTCTGCATGCGGGCGGCCCATCTCGGCGCCGCCCCGATGATCACGCCGGCGGCCCAGATCGTTCACTTCGGCGGTGCCTCCGAAAAGGCCCGCTCGGGCAAGCTGATCCGTCTCCTGACCGCCAAGGCGACATTGCTGCGCCGCCACTGCCCGGCTCCGACGCGCTGGCTGGGCATCGCCCTCTTGCAAGCCTGGCCGGCAACCCGATTGATCGCGCTGCGCGTCCTGAAAGCTCTTTCCGGCGCCGCCAGCGGTGACGATGCAGCCGAAGCCTGGCGAATTGTAATGGCGGCGCGACGCACCTGGCGGCAAGGTTATCCGTCGGCCCGGTCGCACTCGACAGCTTCGGTCCTTGCGACGGGATGATGGAAGGACCGGACACATGGCTGTCGGAGGGATAACGGAACTAGGCCGCCGTCTGTTCGGCCAGGGCTCGCTGCTGTTCCTCGCGATTGCCAGCGCCCAGCTCTTTTCCTTTCTGCGCAACGCCATTCTCGGCCATTGGCTGTCGAACGGCGACTTCGGCATCGCTGCAACGATCACCTTGACCCTGCAGCTGCTCGAATCACTGAGCGACACAGGCGCCGATCGCCTCGTTGTTCAGGCAGATGACGGCGGCAGCCGCCCGATCATGTCGGCGGCCCACACCGTTTTCATCATGCGCGGGCTGATAACCTCTCTCGTCCTCTTCGTCTTCGCCGGCCAGATTGCGGAATTCTTCACCATCCCCGAAGCCGCCTGGGCGCTGCGTGCCGTCGCACTGGTGCCATTGATCAAGGCCTTCATCCACCTCGACATGCGCCGCCGTCAGCGCCGGCTCGACAACATCCCGTTCGCCATCATCGAGGTCGTCCCACAGTTGACAGCCCTGATCGTGACCGTGCCGATCCTCGACTGGCACAACAACTTCAGCGCCGTCGTCTACATCGCGGTCATCCAGGCGGCAACGGCGCTCGCCCTCTCGCACGCGCTGGCCAAAACCACCTACGAGACCAGCCTCGACCTCGCAGCACTCAAACGCCTGGCGGCCTTCGGTTGGCCTCTCTGGCTCAGCGCCATCCCGCTGATCGTCGTCCTGCAAGGCGACAAGATCATCGTCGCCCGCTTCTTCGGCATGGAGGCTTTAGCCGGCTTCAATGCTGCATTCATGATCTGCATGATGCCGGCACTTCTCGCGAGCAAGCTTGCCTACGCCTTGCTCTTACCGGTCCTTGCAGCTGAGAAATCACGGGCCCCGGCTTTCACCCTGCTCTACCGGAACCTCAGCCTCGTCGCCGTCGCGGCCGCAATCGGCTACATGGCCTTGTTCGCGACCCTCGGCGGCTGGCTGGTCAAGTTGGCGTTTGGCCCCAACTACGCCGGCCTCTCCGGCCTCACGATAGGCCTTGCGATGATGTGGGCACTGCGCATGACGCACCTCGTGCCCACCATCTCACTTCTCGCCACGGGTCACACGCGCAGCATCCTCTATGCCGGCCTGGTCCGCGTCTCGGCGCTGGTCCTGGCCCTCTTGGCGGCAATGAACGGCCTTGGCATTGAAGGTGTCATTGGCGCCGGCATCATCGGCGAATTGATGACACTGATCTTCGTCCTCGGCGCCGCCCACAGATTGTGCCCCATCAGCTGGCGTCAGTGGCACGAACCCACCACCACCGCCGGGCGCATCGCGCCGTGAGCCGAAGCTCCTTCAGCGCGCACTGAAGTGATTGTATTTCAGCCGCCGATAACCGCCGGCTCACGGGTCGGCTCGATGGCGCGACCACCGAGCGCTTTCTCATAGGCCGCGAGCAGCCGTCCGCCTTCACGCTGCCAATCGAGCAGCGAACGGGCCCGTTCCCGCCCGATCTCGGCCAGCGCCTCACGCATCGCCTGATCATCCAGCAGCCTGGCCAGTTGCCGCGCCAGATCCCGTGGACAGTTGTCGCGCGCATAGAGCGAGGCATCACCGGCAATGTTGCGCCCCTCGACCAGGTCGAACTGCACGAACGGGATCCCGAGGCACATGTATTCGAAGTGCTTGTTCATCGAGATCTTGTCGTTGTAGCCGTTCTTCGGATCGGGCACGACGCCGACGTCGAACGTCGAATAGGCACTCAGCAGCTCCGCCCCCGACCGAAAGCCGGTGAACGTCACGTAGTCTTCGAGCGCCAGCTCCCGCGCCATGGCTTTGAGATTGTCGAGTTCCGTTCCCGAACCGACGATCACACACTGCGTATCGCCCCGCCCCTGGCCGTGCACCAGTTCAGCCATCGCCTCGATCAGCAAATCCACGCCGTCCTGCGCACCCATAATGCCGACGTAGCCGATCACGTTCCTGGCACCAGCTCTCAGACCGCTGTCGGGCGCAACCCGGCGAAACCGCGTGAGATCCGGTATCGAACGCACGATATAGACATCATCCGGCGCCATGCCGCCCCGCTCGACGGCGATTTCCTTGAACGTTGCATTGGTCGCAAGCGAGACGTCGGCCGTCTGGAAGGTCATGCGCTCGAACCGCTTGAGCAGTTCGTAAAACAGCCCGCGCTTGCCGAACTTGGCTTCGTAAAGCTCCGGGTTGATATCGTGATGATCGAAGATGAAGCGCTTGCCGAACAGGTATTTCCAGAACGCCGCCACGATAAAGATCAGGTCTGGCGGATTGCACGCCTGCACGACGTCGAAGCCGACTTTGGCCTGTGCTCTGATCGACAGCACGAACTCCCAGAACAGCGCCGCGCCGTATTCGATCGCATAGCCGAGCGCCCCGTCAGCTTCGAGCGGCATCGGATGCCGGAATACGTGAATGCCGTCGAGCAGTTCATACGATGCCTGATACTCGCCGCCCTTCGGCGAGATTACGGATACGGTGTAGCCCGCATCACGAAGTGCCGTAGCTTCCTGCCAAACGCGGCGGTCGAGCGGCACAGTGAGGTTTTCGACGATGATGAGAACGCTTCGGGACATGCACCAACAACGGCTTTCGATCGCGACGGCCGCCCGGACGATTGCCGGTCGGCACCCAACTTTCTCCAATCGTATCGAAAGGACGTTTAAGAGACGTCACCACGAACCCTGGCATTGCACACAGTAGGATTTTGTTAAACAATTCTCGCAGTCGCCGGACCACGAAGTTCCGTTCGGCCCGCAGCTTGCATGATGGCCATCGAGCGTTAAGCATGTCCGCCGTGCTTGATGCTGCGTCGACCATGTAAAAGTAAGGCATATCCAGTGTTCAAGATCGATCGCCGCCAGCCCTGGCCGCCCCATATCGACCTCGCCACCGTTCGCGAAACCTTGAAATACATCGAGCAGGATGTTGGCCGAATCCCGCAGCTGAAAAAGGTTGCAGAGGCACTGCAAGAAACGATCCGTGAAATCGAACGCGCTGAAGTACAATCACGCGTCCCAGGTTATGACAACGTGATCACACATTCCCAGTTCCTGCCGAAGCGCAAGCACTGAACGGGCGTTCGGGGGTCTTTCAAAAACAATCTGCCAGTACTTACCGACCTCGCGTCAGGCAGCTGCCCGCGCGTGCGACCTGGCATCCTCTCGGATCATGTCGGCCGCCTTTTCGCCGATCATGATCGTCGGCGCGTTGGTATTGCCTGACACCAGTGTCGGCATGATCGAGGCATCGACCACGCGCAAACCGTCGATCCCGTGCACCCTGAGGCGCTCGTCGACGACCGCCATCTCATCGGAACCCATCTTGCACGTGCTGCATGGGTGGAAAATCGTCGTGCCGGCAGCCCGCGCAAACGCCATCAGGTCCTCGTCGCTGACCGCATCCGGCCCCGGCGCCACCTCGCGCTTCATGACGTTGGCCCACGCCGCCTGCGAGGAAATCTCGCGCATCCGGTGCATGCCACGGAGCAGCACGTCACGGTCCGTCTGGCTGTCGAGATAATTGGCGAGGATCGCCGGCTGGTCGGCCGCATTCCCCGTCCTGATACGCAGATGCCCGCGACTCTCGGGCCTGAGCTGCGCGATCGATGACGTGATGCCGTTGAACTCGTGCAGCCCCTGTCCCGGCCCGACCGCGGACAGCGGCATGAAATGAATCTGCAAATCGGGCGCCTCGAGATCGGCATGCGATTTCATGAACACGCCGACCACCCCGGCCCCGATCGTCAAAATGCCGCTCCGCCGCGCGATGTATTCGAGCCCGACCTTCACCTGGTTGACGCGGCTGTGCCAGACATTGTTGAGGCTCGCCGGCAGCGTCATTTCGTAGACGAACCGGGCGTGAAAATGATCCTGCAGATTCTCGCCGACGCCCTTGAGCTCATGCACGACATCGACACCGGCAGCCTTCAAAACCTCGCCCGGCCCGATCCCTGAAACCTGCATGATCTGCGGGCTGCCGATCGCACCGGCCGACAACAGCACTTCGCGCCCGGCATTGATGGTCTTGGCAGCCCCCCGATGATCGAACGTGACGGCCCTGACCCGGCCTTCGGAAATCCCAATCTTCGCGACATTGGCATTCGTCACCACGGTAAGGTTCTTGCGCGCCATCGCCGGCTTCAGATAGGCAACCCCAGTCGACGACCGCCGCCCGTCCTTGGTCGTGAACTGATAGTAGCCGACCCCTTCCTGGCTCGCGCCGTTGAAATCGTTGGTCGCCGGAATGCCGGCCGCAACGCAGGCCGCGATATAGGCCTCACACAGCGGGTTCTTCATACGCACATCGGAGACGCCGAGCGGACCGCTGCCGCCATGCAGCGCATCCTCGCCCCGCTCATTGCCTTCCGAGCGCTTGAAGTAAGGCAGCACATCCTCGAACGACCAGCCCGCATTCCCGAGCTGGCGCCACATGTCATAGTCCTGCCGCTGCCCGCGCACATACAAGAGACCGTTGATCGCGCTCGACCCGCCGAGCACCCGCCCGCGCGGCCACGGCACGATCCGCCCATCGAGATGCGGCTCCGGCCCGGCCCCGAACTGCCAGGTCACCGACGGATCGAGCATCGTCCGGTAATACCCTGCCGGCACATGCAGCCACGGGTTCGTATCCCGTCCCCCGGCCTCCAACAGCGCCACTGAAACGGCCGGATCCTCGCTCAACCGGTTGGCCAGCACACAGCCGGCCGACCCGGCACCGATGATGATATAGTCGAACGTTTCGCCGCCCTGGACGTTTGCCGGCATGCTCGGGATCTCCGGTTGAGGTGTTGTTTGGTGACGGTGGTTTAGCAGGAAATTGGGATGCTGTGCATGGGTGCGTGCCATGCAACCGCGGCAGCCGCCCTGTTTCGGACTGTCGGCCATTTACGTCGCACCAGGAGCACCCGAGCTTCAAATATCAGCCGGGTGCCAGTGCTGAAACAGGCCGTCTTCGGAATTCGGCAAACCGTTCAGTTCCAAGGTTCTTTCGTCCAGTCTTCATCGAACGATTTAGCTGCTGCCTCGCAAAGCATCATACCCAATGATTGGTGCTCCGCGTCACAAGCCGGCCAATCAAACTCGGCACCATATTTTTGAAACCACTCACTAGCGACGCCGCGCCAAGTCTCATCTTCTTCGACGCGCCATCTCCTCACGTCAGATGCCATTACTGCCGGCATTCCAATACCTAGCAATTCCCATGGGTCCGCCTTGGACATGGTCGAGCAGTTCAAGTTTTGCCATTGACGACGATGCGAGAGAACACCATCGTTCTCGCGTTTATGACCCAGCGTCAAGTCTTATAGGCTCAATTGATCCTCATTGGGTCCGGGCCACTTGCGGCATTGCGGATCGCATCTCACCTACCGAGGTAGACAGATATAAGGTCAGGAAAGAGCGGTGAACCGGACCGCAGTTTGCAACCGAATATATGGCATTGGCCGTTTGGAGCCCTGGAGCAAAAATGAACGAGATCCCAAGTTCAGTTCGTCACCTATTTTCGGCGGCAGGCTGGAAGCCCGGGCGCCGCGTTCATGTTGATGCAATGGTTCCCAAAGACCATCCAGCCTATGCCGTACTTCAGGAATTCGATGGCTTAAGAGTTGGCACCACGGGAGCTGGACTTGAGGTCGCGAGTAGCGACATCGATTTCTCCGGAGTGGTCATGCCCGACGAAGATTACAAGAAAACCTGGGAAGAATTGCTTCGTACAAAGTTGATTTGGATTGCTGAAGTGCATAACGCCCATGGAGCGTTGGTTATGTCATCAGCTGGTGAATGCTACGGTTGTTCAGACATTCATGATGCGTTTTACTTCGAAGGCGAGACTTTTCGCGAGGCTGTTGAGAGATTGCTGCTCGGCAAGCGAAGTCGCCCGATGCTTGCCCCCGATCAAGATGAAGTAGATTTGTACGGCGAAACTTACAGACGTGGACATCCGGACGTTTACGATTACCGATGAACTGCTGCAACGGCTTCCCTGGCGAATCTCCCCGCACCGTTCACCCCACCGACAACCACCCAAACAACTGCGCCATCTGAATCCCAAAACTCACCAACCCGGCGATCAGCGACAATCGCTGCAACCACGTCCAGATGTCGGCACCTTCGCCTGTGCCCGTCTGCGCGCGGCCGGCAGCCTGGGAAAGGCGGTCAAGCTTCCGGTTTGCCGCAAACACGTAGACGATGAAGCAGACCAGAATAACGGCCGAAAACACGATCGGTGCCAGATTTCCCATGCCGCTTCATCCCCTGTGATTGTCGCCATGTCGCCGCATCAGCAGCCCGCAACACATTTGCCCGATGCATCCATCGACATCGTCCGTCCGCTCAACGGAATGTAGACCGGCACCTTCACCGCCTTCATGAACGTTTCCGTCCGCGTGCCGGCGATCACCTTGCCGTCCTTCGTCGCTTCCTCATTTGCGTGAGAAGCGATCACCGCATTGGGCTTGACCAGCGAATTGATCACATAGGCAGCCTCTCGCGGACCGGTCGTAAACGTGTTGCCGATGTTGATGACCGCCAGCTTGGCGCCGTAGTGACCGCGCACCACCGCGTCCTGCTCGGCTGTGATGCCCGTATCACCCGACAGGTAGACGACCAGCCCGTTCGTGAACTTCAAGACGTAGCCCGTCGGTGGGCCCGCGTATCCGGTGAGACCGGCTTCCTTCATCAACTCCCCGAGCCGGCCGCCGATGAAGGCCGGAGCAACGCCGTTCGAATGCACGGCAGGCACGGTCGTGATGCCGACACCGCCGACCGTTTTCATGGCCCCGAACCGAACCAGCATCGAGTCCTTCGGATTGCCGCCCGCAGCTTTCATCTTGCCGGCAAAGAACCGTGCCATCTCACTGCCGGTGACCATCTTCGCCTTCTTGGCCACGGCGATGTTGACGCTGTTCGAGTTCGGCGTCGCGGCAACCGAGAAATCCGGCATCGCGCAGGAACCCGCGTTCGGCGCCTTGGTGTGTCGGTTGCCGGCATGGTCGCCATGCATATGGCTGACGAGCACGACATCGATCTTGCCAAGCCGCGGATCGCCCGCACCGGCAACGGTCCGTCCGGCATCGTAAAGCAGGCGTGTTCCGTTTGGGTCTTCGAAGATCAGCGCCCGGTCAAGACGGCAGAACTCCCCGTCTTGCCCGCCGAGCGGCGTAATCTTGACGACGTCGGCTGCCGCAGCGAACGGCGTGAGCGCCACCCCGGCGCACATCACGGTCAAGGCAAGAAATCGACGATACATAGCTTTTCTCCACTTTGTTTCCGGACATGCCGGCAGCTCTTGCCCGTCAAGCTACCCCTCCCGCATCTTCCGGTAAACCTTGACTACCTGGCTATCGTCCTCGCGCCCATGCCCGGCACCCGATGCATCGAGAAACCGTTGGTGCGCGGCCGCCGCCAGCGGCAGGCCCATGCGCATAGCACGCCCCGCATCCAGCACTATCCCCAGATCTTTGACGAAAATGTCCACTGCACTGGTCACTTTACCCGTTTGCTGCACCATCTCCGGTCCACGGTTCTGCAGCATCCAGCTCGACGCCGCCGAACCCGACAGGATCTCCAAGGCGAGCTTCGCATCGATGCCGGCCCGCTCGGCAAACGCAAGCGCCTCAGCCGCAATCGCGATGTGCGCACCGGCCATCAGCTGATTGACGGTCTTCATCGCCGAGCCCTGACCGACCTCCTCACCGATGAAATAGGTGTTCGAGCCCATCGCCTTGAGCACGCCTTCGACCTTGTCGTAGTCCGCCCTCGGCGCCGCCGACATGATCGTCAGCGTACCCGCCTCGGCGCCGACCTGACCACCTGAGACGGGCGCATCGATAAACGGATGGCCTGCCTCTGAACACCGCGCCGCCATCGCCTGCGCCCGGTCCGGCGCACACGTCGACATTACGATCACCGGCGCCCCGGCGGGCAGCGCCTCGAGCGCGCCGGCCTCGAACAGTACGCTCTCCGCCTGGTCGGCATTGACGACCATCACGATCAACGCGTCCGCCCCGTGCGCTGCCTCAGCCGCAGAGCCCGCCTGATGCCCGCCATCGGCTGCAAGGCTCTCGAGAGCCGCAGGATTGATATCGAAACCAGTCACCTTGAACTGCTTGGCGATCAACTGCCGCGCCATGCCAGCCCCCATTGCACCAAGCCCGACAAAACCGATCGAACGCATCTCGTTTCCTTCACTTCCGGTTTCCAAAGGGCAATGCCCTTTGGCAGGATTTCATTTCGTGTCGATGTTTCGAACACGAACATCGAGCGGACAGCGTCCTTAACATATCGCCGCCAAGCGGCGATCCATGAGGGGTTTTCAGCCCCTCAAACTCCCTGACCAGGGACTTGTCCCTGGACCCTTAGTCGAGAATTTCAGCCAATTCCAAAGCCGCATGCAGCAACACGCTGCCACCGGCCGCCGCCCATTCCTTTGTCATGTCCTCCGCCTCGTTGTGGCTGATACCGTCGATGCAGGGCGTAAAGATCATCGCCGCCGGCCCCGCCATGCCCATGTGCACGGCATCGTGGCCGGCACCGGAGGTGACGTCGCGATGGCTGAAGCCGAGCTTCTCCGCAGCACCCCGGACGGCCGCGATGCAGCGTTCGTCGAAATGCAGCGGCGCAAAATCGAAGATCTTCTCCATCTGCGCCGTGACCTGCCGCCCGGCACAGATCTCCGGCACCGCTGCCTCCAGTTCGGCCGCCATCTCCGCCAGGGCGTCCGGCTCGGGATGTCGGAAATCAACCGTCAGGAACACCTTCCCCGGAATAACGTTGCGCGAATTGGGTTCCGCCTCGATCATACCGACCGTCGCACAGCCACCCGGCTGGTACGCCATGCCGATCGCGTTGACCTTCTCGATTATACCCGCCGCACCCAAGAGCGCATCCTTGCGCCGCGTCATTGGCGTCGGCCCGGCATGGCTCTCGAACCCCTCGACCGTGATCTCGTACCACTTCTGCCCATTCGCCAAGGTCACGACACCGATGTCGATACCGTCCTCTTCGAGAAACGGCCCCTGCTCGATGTGCACTTCGAGGAACGCGTGAAACGGCCGGCCGGCGACTTGCGCATCGCCCGCATAACCGATCCGTTTCAGCTCATCACCGAGCTTCGACCCATCACCGTCCTCGCGCGACAAAGCAAAGTCGAGATCGAACACACCGGCCGTCACCCCCGATGCCACCATCGCCGGTGCAAACCTCGATCCTTCCTCGTTGGTGAAGTTGACGATCTCGATCGGATGCCGCGTCTTGATGCCGAGGTCCTTGAGCGTCCGCACCACTTCAAGCCCGGCAAGTACACCGAGTGCACCGTCGAACTTACCGCCGGTCGGCTGCGTATCGAGATGGCTGCCGATCATTACCGGCGCCAGCGTATCGTCGGTGCCGGCACGGCGCAGGAACATCGAACCCATCTGGTCGACCTCCAGGCTGCAACCGGCTTCCACCGCCCATTCCTGGAACAGATCGCGGCTGTCACGGTCGAGATCGGTCAACGTCAGACGCTTGACGCCGCCCTTTGGCGTCGCTCCGATCTTGGCCATCTCCATCAGGCTGTCCCACAGCCGATCGCCATCAACCTTGAGATTACTGTCGACCTGCATTAGCCCACTCCCTGCCAAGCTCTTGTACCTGCTTGACTGAGTATGTATCGCGAGACGGCGACCAACCACAATCCAGCAAGAAATAGACGGGCCCGAACCGGCATGCTTCACCAACTGCCGACCAAGATCGAAACCATTGGAGAAGTCCGCGCCTGGGATCAGGCCGCCAAACGCCACGAAACACCGTGCGGCGCAGGCTCCATGGTCTGGCGCAAATGGGGCGACGGCCCGCCTCTGATCCTCTGTCACGGCGGTTCGGGCTCTTGGACCCACTGGTGCCGCACTATCCCGGTTTTGTCGCAAACGCATACGGTCTGGGCCTGCGACCTGCCAGGTCTCGGCGACAGCGCCTCACCGGCCGACCTGTCCCACCCCGCAGGCGCCGCCGAAGCCCTCAACATCGCCATCCGCATGCTCATTCCGCGGGAGCAGCGCCCGCGCATAGTCGCCTTCTCGTTCGGCTGCCATGTCTCGGCCCTCGCCCTGCTTGCCCTTGGCGACTACATCCGCGATTTCCTGATCATCGGCACTGCGGCGCTGGGCACCGAACGCCCCCCGATGGGCCTCCCCAAGGAGCGCTCGACCATGACACCGGATGAGCGCAACGAGATCCACCGCGAACTGCTCGCCATGCTCATGTTCCACCGAGCCGAACGCATCGACGATCTCGCCATTGAACTGCAGGCTGAGAACGTCACCAAGGCCCGCTTCCGCTCCCGCGTACATGCGTCCACCAACACCGTCCGCCGCTGCCTCAAACAAATCCCGATACGCCTGCGTACCATCTGGGGCGCCCACGACGTCATCGCCTTTCCCGACGTCACGACCGTGCTCGGCATTCTCGGCGAACACCATCCCGAGCTCGAAGCCGAAATCATCCCCGACGCCGGCCACTGGGTCATGTTCGAGCAGGCCGATGCCTTCAATCAGGCGCTGGCCCGGATGCTGGCTGACTGAACCGGCTTTGACAGCCCCCCAGCCATCGCTTATCAGCCGAAGGACCAGCGAAAAGGAAACGGGCCATGTCTGACATGAAGATCGCGGTAATGGGCTGTGCCGGCCGCATGGGCCGCGAACTGATCCGCGCCGTCAGCCATCAGGACGGATGTTCCATCTCAGGCGGCACCGAGCCTGAAGGATCACCGCATTTGGGTGGGGACATTGGCGAACTCGCCGGCATCGGCACGCTTTCGCAACCCGTCACATCCGACGCGGCAGCCACCATCGCCGCCGCCGACGCCATCCTCGATTTCACGCGGCCCGGCCCCAGCGTAGAATTCGCAAGGCTTGCCGCCGATCACGCCAAGATCCACATCCTCGGCACCACCGGCTTTTCGAATGACGACGAGAGCGCCATCGCCGAGGCGAGCCAAAGGGCGACCATTATCAAGGCCGGCAACATGAGCCTTGGCGTCAACCTGATCGTCGAAATGACGCGCCGCATCGCCGCCGCCCTCGATGAGGATTTCGACATCGAGGTTCTCGAAATGCACCACAAGCACAAGGTCGACGCCCCCTCCGGCACCGCCTTGATGCTCGGCCAGGCCGCAGCAGACGGGCGGGGCATCGACCTCGACGCTCGCAGCGTCAGGAGCCGCGACGGCCACACCGGCGAACGCGGCCGCGGCGACATCGGCTTCGCCACCATGCGCGGCGGCAACGTCGTCGGCGAGCACTCTGTTGTCTTCGCCGGCGAAGGCGAACGCGTCATCGTCTCCCATATCGCTACCGACCGCGGCATCTTTGCCCGCGGCGCCGTTAAGGCCGCGCTATGGGGCCGTGGACGTGGCCCGGGCCTGTTCGCTATGAAGGATGTCCTGGGCCTTTGAGAAGAAGAAACCTCTCCCGCCCTGGCATCGATGCTTAAAACTAGACAACAACTGGATGATCACCATGGCTGAAAGCGTTCTCGCCCTCGTCCGGCACGGCCAGAGCGAATGGAACGAGAAAAACCTGTTCACCGGCTGGAAGGACCCCGGCCTCACCCAGAAAGGCGTCGACGAAGCGATAAACGCCGGCCGGCAGCTCAAAGCCAATGGCTATCGCTTTGACATCGCCTTCACCAGCGAACTGGTCCGCGCCCAGCGCACCCTCGACCTGATGCTCGAGGAACTCGGCCAGACCGACATTCCGATCACGCGCAATATCGCCCTCAACGAACGCGATTACGGCGATCTCTCCGGCCTCAACAAGGACGATGCCCGCGAGCGCTGGGGCCCCGAACAGGTCCACATCTGGCGGCGCAGCTACGACACCCCGCCACCGGGCGGCGAAAGCCTCAAAGACACCGCCGAACGCACGCTGCCCTATTACGATGAGGCCATCCTGCCCGAACTGAAGGCCGGCCGCCACATCATCGTCGCCGCCCACGGCAACTCGCTGCGCTCGATCGTCATGCGCCTTGACGATCTTTCCCGTGAAGAAGTCCTCAAACTCGAGATCGGCACCGGCGTCCCGATCGTCTATACGATAGACGAGAACGGCAAAGTCCTGAGCAAGAAACTCCTCGAGTAAAGAGATCCAATTGGGGGACACATGGCGATCGACGAAGCACTGGAAAGAGCTGGTGAACGCCGTGCCAAATGGATTGGCATCTATATCGCGCTCGTCGCTGTCCTGCTTTCGATAACGACGATTGGCGCCAGTAACGCGGCCAAGGACGCCGCCAAGGCCAACCTCGATGCCGCCAACACCTGGGCCTTCTTCCAGGCCAAGAACAATCGTCGCCAACAGTACCGTTTCGCCGCTGAAGAATTGCGCCTGAAGCTCGCCGAGCGCCCGGACATGACCGATGAACTGCGCGGGCTGATCACCACCAAGCTTGCCAACTACGACAAACAGATCGCCAGACTGACCTCCGACAAAGAGAGCGGCGAAGGCCTCGACGAACTCTTCCACCGCGCCAAATCGATCGAAGCGATGCGCGATGCAGCCCTCGTCCGCGAGCCATATTTCGACTTCGCCGAAGGCTTCCTGCAAATCGCAATCGTGCTCGCCTCGGTCGCCATCGTAACCGGCGGCACGCTCGCCCTGGTCATTAGTTTCGGCCTTGCAGCCGCCGGCACTTTCTTTGCCGCCAATGGTTTTTGGCTGTTTGCACCATTCATGTAGCCCCAAAGGTCGCGGCAATCAGACTGGCGCTTGACATCCGCCGCCAACCGCGCTTCCCAGTCCCCCGACGAACACCTGACCCTTAGCACGGAGACCGCCTCCCATGCCCACGACCCAGAAACTGCTGCTCATGCCCGGTGACGGTATCGGCGTTGAGGCCATGGCCGAAGTCGAACGCGTCCTCGCCTTCTTCAACGCGAAAAGCAACAAGGTCACCTTCGAGACCGATACCGATCTCGTCGGCGGCGCCTCGATCGACAAGCACGGCGTACCGCTGACCAACGAAGCCCTCGACAAGGCACAGGCTTCCGACGCCGTCATCTTCGGATCGGTTGGCGGCCCCAAGTGGGACGACGTACCCTATGAAATCCGCCCTGAAGCGGGCCTGCTCCGCCTGCGCAAGGAGATGGACCTGTTCGCCAACTTGCGACCCGCGATCTGCTACCCGGCCCTTGCCGAAGCCTCGTCCCTCCGCCGCGAGATCGTTGAAGGCCTCGACATCCTGATCCTGCGCGAACTGACCGGCGGCACTTATTTCGGCGAGCCGAAAGAGATCGTCACCCTCGAGAACGGCGACAAGCGCGCTGTCGACACCACCCTCTACACCACGCCTGAAATCGAGCGCATCGCCAAGGTCGCCTTCGACCTCGCCCGAAATCGCTCCAACAAGGTCCACTCGGCCGAAAAGCGCAACGTCATGAAGAACGGTGTGCTCTGGAACGAGGTCGTCACCCAGGTCCACAAGGACTATGCCCCCGATGTCGAACTCGAACACATCCTCGCCGACAACTGCGCCATGCAGCTCGTGCGCAACCCGAAGCAGTTCGACGTCGTCGTCTGCGACAACCTTTTCGGCGACATTCTCTCTGATGCTGCGGCCATGCTGACCGGCTCACTCGGCATGCTCCCCTCGGCCTCCCTCGGCGCCCCGGATGGCCGAAACAACACCCGCAAGGCGCTCTATGAACCGGTGCACGGCTCAGCCCCCGACATCGCCGGCCAGAACAAGGCCAACCCGATCGCCACCATCTCCTCCTTCGGCATGTCGCTCCGATATTCGTTCGGCCTGATCGAAGAGGCCGACATGCTCGACAAGGCCATCGCAGGCGTCCTGTCCCAGGGCTACCGCACCGGCGACATCATGCAGCCCAACATGCGCGAAGTCGGCACCACGGAGATGGGTGCGGCGATCCTGAATGAGTTGGAGACGCTGGCGGGGGCTTGATCGGCGCCTTCATTTACCTTCATTACAGCTGCCGATCCTGATCGGCCACCGATCGCGGATGCGATTTGATCTCGCGGCGACCTGTCATAGGGTTCGCCGCGATTTCGTTTTCTTCCCGTTAGAGAGCACAAATGACCATGCACGACTGGTCGGCAGACGTCTTCGCCGAGATCAAACAGCGCCACATCGAGACTGTATGCACGGTCCCCGACGGTGGCCTGACGCGCCTCTTGAACATGGTGAAGGACGACGACGCCATGCGCCTCATCACGCTCTCAACCGAAGAGGAAAGCATGGGGCTGGTCACCGGCCAATGGCTCGGCGGCAAGCGCGCCATGGTTGCCATGCAGTCATCGGGCGTCGGCAACTGCATCAATGCCTTGGGCTTTCCAGCCGTCATGCGCGCACCCTGCCTGATGCTCATCACCATGCGCGGCCAATGGGGCGAGTTCAATCCCTGGCAGGTCCAGATGGGACGCAGCACCCAGGCCGTCCTCGAAGCGATCGGCGTAAAGACCTTCCCGGTCGACAAACCCGAAGAGGTCGGCGAAACCTTTGCGGGTGCTGCCGGCCTCGCCTTCAACGGCGGCTTTTCCTGCGCCGTCCTGATTTCCCAGCGCATCATCGGCGCCAAGGGCTTCGGCCAGGATTGAGGGGACAGCACGATATGACAAGATCAAACCGAATACAGCGCCGCCCCTTCGTTGCCGACCTGCTCGCCAAGCGAGATGGCGCCCTCGTTATCCCGGGCCTCGGCTCACCGACTTGGGATTCGTTCGCCGCCGGCGACAGCCCCGAATACCTCTACTCCTGGGGCGGCATGGGCCTCGCCGTCCCGACCGCTCTCGGCGTCGCCCTCGCACGGCCAGACCGCCGCGTCCTTGCCCTGACCGGCGACGGTGAAATGCTGATGGGCATCGGCTCCCTCGGAGTAGTTGCCGACCAGGCCCCGGACAACCTCGCCATCCTGGTCCTCGACAACGAAAGCTTCGGCGAAACCGGCCGCCAGACGGGCCTGACGGCAAGCCGCGCCAACCTCTGCCGCATCGCCGAAGGCTTCGGCATCGCAAAAACAATGGAAGTCACGGAACACAGCGCAGTCGATGACCTGGCCGAACTCCTGTTCAAGACCCCGGGCCCGGTTTTCGCCACCGCCAAAATCGCATTGAGCGAAGATCCCTGGGCACTGCCGGTGAAAGACGGCGTCGCGATCGCGCGGCGCTTTCGTATTGCGCTTGGACTGGAAGAGGCCTGACTGCCAGCGATTAAACGAACCGCCTACCGGTTTCGACGGCTGCTGGCCCCTCACCCTTGCATGTTTCAGGCTTGTTCGTTTCGGGCCGCGAATCAGGTGACATCTGGTCGACCGCTTGGGGGAGGCCTCCCCCAAGCGGTCGGGCGGGTCGGACCGTCCCCACCCTGGTGCCCGGCACCGCGGGTTAGCGTGGTCGCCCGCCCATTGCGCTGCAACCTGAACAGATGATTGGGAGCGAGGTCCCGTATGCAAGGCAAGGTCAAGCTGAGCGCTGAGTCGCAAGTGTACGTCGGTATCGACGTCAGTAAAGGCCATCTCGACGTTTATCTCCATCCCGTCGGCAAAAGCCTGCGGGTTACCAACGATGCCAGTGGCTTCAGAAAGATCAAACGACAGCTCGACGGCTTCAAAATCGCGCTGATCGTCATGGAGGCGACAGGCAAGTATCACCGTGCCGCACATCGTTCGCTCGGGGCGGCCGGTTACGGCGTGGCGATTGTCAATCCCTATCGCTCGCGCAAGTTCGCCGATGCGCTTGGTGCGCTTGCCAAGACCGACAAGATCGACGCCATGACACTTGCCAGGCTTGGTGAAGCGATGCCGCTTGAGGCCACACCAGTGCCGAGTAAGTCCATGATCGCACTGCAGGAAATGATGGGCGCGCTGAACAAGATGAAGGGCGATAGGACTGCCTATATCTGCCACCTGGAAATGTGCGAGGATGGCACTGTGAGGCGCACGATTGCGGGTCACATCACAGACATTGAGCACCGGATCGCCGGGATCGAGGCGCAGATTTTGGCACGCATCGAAGGCGACCCCGGACTGGCGCGGCGTTACGAGATCCTCACCTCGATCCCCGGTATCGGACCGGCAACTGCCATGATGATGATCGTGCATTTGAGCGAGCTGGGCAGCCTCGATGGCAAACAGATCGCGGCCCTTGTCGGGGTTGCGCCGATGAATTGGGATTCGGGCGCGATGCGTGGCAGGCGTGCCATCAAAGGCGGGCGCAGCCAGATTCGCAATCCGCTCTACATGGCAGCCGTCTCCGCGGCACGCTGCGCCAGATCCGATCTCAGCACCTTCTACAAACGCCTTAGAGAGAACGGCAAACCGGCCAAGGTGGCCTTGACCGCGGTCATGCGCAAACTTGTAATCCTGGCCAACACGCTGATCACTGAGGACCGTCATTGGGAGCCCAAATGCTCTTGACTACAAACACAGATGCTAACCCTCTCCCCGTACGCGCCGAAGTGGCGCTACGGGGAGAGGGAATCCGGCCGTGCCAGTGCTTTGCTGTCGCAAAAACGACGGGCTGAGTTCCCTCTCCCCGTACTTCACGGGAAGAGCGGTAGGGTGAGGGGCCAGCAGAGTACAAACCGGCACAAGAGCTGCAAGACCGACCGCTAAGCCGCCTTCTTCATCAGCCCCTGATTGACGATCAGCTCGGCAATCTGCACCGTATTGAGTGCCGCGCCCTTGAGCAGATTATCCGACACGACCCACAAATTGAGCCCGTTCTCGATCGTCGCATCCTCGCGGATCCGCGAAACGTAGGTCGCAAACTCACCCGCTGCATCAACCGGCGTCACGTAGCCGCCGTCTTCATGCTTGTCGACAACCATGACGCCCGGCGCCTCACGCAGGATCGAGCGGGCTTCGGCAACCGTCATCGGCCGCTCGAACTCGATGTTGACCGCTTCCGAATGCCCGACGAACACCGGCACGCGCACGCACGTTGCCGTCAGCTTGATCTTCGGGTCGAGGATCTTCTTGGTCTCGGCCAGCATCTTCCATTCCTCTTTGGTGTAGCCGTCCTCCATGAAGACGTCGATGTGAGGAATGACGTTGAATGCGATCTGCTTGGTGAACTTCTTTGGCTCGACCTCCTGGCCCGGCACGTACATACCCTTGGTCTGCGACCAAAGCTCATCCATCGCCTCCTTGCCCGCGCCCGAGGCCGACTGATAGGTCGAAACCACCACCCGCTTGATCGGGTTCTCATCGTGCAACGGCTTGAGTGCGACCACCAATTGCGCCGTCGAGCAGTTCGGATTGGCAATGATGTTCTTGCGGTTGTTCTTGGTCATGTAGTCGGCGAGCACATGCCCGTTCGCCTCCGGCACGACCAGCGGCACGTCGACATCGTAGCGAAACGCCGACGAGTTATCGATCACCAGGCAGCCGGCAGCCGCGATCTTCGGCGACCATTCCTTGGACACCGTGCCGCCCGCACTCATCAGCGCGAAATCGCATTTCGAGAAGTCGAAGCTGTCGAGCGAATGACATTTGAGCGTTTTCTCGCCAAAGCTCACTTCTGTGCCGATCGAACGGCGCGAAGCGACAGCAAAGACCTCATCGACCGGGAATTCCCGTTCGGCGAGGACGTTGAGCATTTCCCGGCCCACGTTTCCCGTGGCGCCGACAATGGCGATAGTATAGCCCATTGGATTGTCCTCAGATTTGGGGTGCGCGCATTATTGCATCGCAACCGAAGCAGATACGCACCTTGCCTTTGAATTGCAAGGAAATCGTCGCCGCCCAGCACCCACCGGTCGGGACACTTCCGGTCACTTGGCCATCGCCGGCGTATCTGCAAATGGTTCGGCCACGATCTGGTGATCATCCTGGTAGACGATGAAACCCGGCCGGTCGGTTTCCAGCTGCACGACATGGTAGCCATGCTCGCCCAAAACAGCTGCAAGCTCCCGCATTTTCGCGATGTGCTCAGAGGCGCTCGCCTTGAACCACGAGACACCGGCCGCCGCCCGTCGCCATGCGCCCTTCGATTTCGTGCGATTGAACCGTTCGGGCAAATCGAGGTTGTCATCGAACCATTCGAGAATTTCCTTCAATCGCCGGGCATCATAGTCCGGCATCTCGCCACGATCTCTGAGGCCCGTGACAGCATGGAACAGGCCCTGCGAAACCGTACTGTCCGCATCGAGAGCTGTAACAACAAACCGAATATGCGTGGCATTGCGGCGAGGCATAACTCGTTCGGCAGGCAGGCCGCCTCCGGTAATTCAATACGCAGTGCTACACGAAATACGTCACCAGCATTGAAAAAGACTTATTGGCTGCACGACACAGCTCCAACGCCCGCCGGCAAGCCGTAGGGTTCGTTAGCAAAGCGTAACGTACCGTTTCAGCCTCTCAGTGGTGCTTACGCTATCGCTAACGCACTCTACAAATCCTATTTCCCTCACACCACCGTCACCCTTAGATCCGGCAATCCGTCGACATGACCGACTATCCGGTCGCCGCGTTTGCATGCTGACACGCCCGCCGGTGTCCCCGTCAGGATCAGGTCCCCTGCCCTCAGCTCGAACAGCCCCGAGAGATATTCAATCTGCTCCGGCACAGTCCAGATCATCTGGCCAAGGTCGCCTTCCTGCCGCCGCTCGCCGTTGACCTCGAGCCAGATCGCACCCGTCTCGGGATGTCCGATCTCACCAGCCGGCACCAACGCCGTCGCCGGCGCCGAGCGCTCGAACGCTTTGCCCACTTCCCACGGCCGGCCCATCTTCTTGGCCACGCCCTGCAAATCGCGCCGCGTCATGTCGAGCGCGACGCCGTAGCCGAACACGTGCCCCAGCGCATCCGCCTTCGAAATATTCACGCCGCCCGATTTGAGCGCCGCCACCATCTCGACTTCCCAGTGCACATCCTCCGATGCCACCGGATAGGGAAACTCCCCGCTGGTATCGAGATTGTCCGGGTTCTTCTGGAAAAAGAACGGCGGCTCCTTGTCGGGATCATGCCCCATCTCGCGCGTGTGCTCGGCATAATTGCGCCCGACGCAATAGATGCGATGCACCGGAAACCGCTGGTCCATCCCAACGATTGGCAATGACGCCTGCGGCGGCGGATCAAAAACAAAGCTCATGTTCTAACTCCTGTAATTTGGCCCATTCCTTTAAGCATCCCGGCCGATCATCGCAACCGGTCTCAACGCTCCGTAGCCCGGGCCACCATCACTGATCGTACCGCGGTCAGACCCAGGTTCCAGCCAACCGCAATCACCAACGCCAAACCCAGTGCCACCGCCAACCCATGAGCCTCGACCGTCAGATAGATCGCAGCAAACGCCAGCGAGAAGCCGATCATAGCAACGATCCCGTTGGCGAGCACCGCCGAACACATCTCCGGCCCGGCCCGCACGCAGAGAATGACCGCCATGCTGATCCAGATCACCGGCACCAGCGCGGTCAGTCCGGCAGCCTGCGGCCCGAGCAGCCGCCCCGCAATGATCGCAGAACCAACAACGGCGACCACCGCCATCACCCTGAACAACACGTCCGATGCACTTCGCCGCCGAGCCTTCGCCGGCACTTCCGCAATCAATGACCGCGACGCACCAATCACAACTACAAACACCACCACGTTCAGCAACACCGCCTGCATCAGCGACAAGTCGGACCGCATCGCCCCGAAGGCGCCGACGGCCCAGACCAGCATCGCACCACCGAGCCCGATCACGATTCCAAACCGCAACACCAGCGCCGAACAGACCAGCAATAGCACCGCCGTCATGGGATGCACGGCAAGGCTGGTCAATGCACTCGCCTTGAGGAACACCGGCCCGTTTTCGATCGCGATAAAGAAGTACGCCGGCCCCGCCGACAACGGCATCGAAGCGATGATCGCCCCGATAAACGCCCCGAACCGCTCGGCAAACAGCGTCGCCGTCAGCACCAGCGCCGCGGTCGCCGCAAGTTTGATGACGAGGCCGGCGTCGAAGATGATCTCCAAACCGCTACTCCGCCCGCTTGCGCGCGGCGATCAGAAAACACTCGGGCAGACCGTGCATCGGCCCGCTCTCCCAATCTCCGACCTGCTCGCCGAACTCATCGACATACTCAATCCGGCACCCCGCCCCAATAACGGCATTTAGAAGATCACCGATCGTCCAGTTGAATTCGTACGATTTCAATCGACCAGACGCCGGCTCCAGAATGTCTTCATCGACGTCATAGGCAAACGGACCGCGATCGAGATACCGCGAACGCACAACCATATCTGCCTCTGACTCGCCCCAGATCCTCCTAAACGGATGGTACTCGTTGATCAGAAACAGGCCGCCACCACGAAGTATCCGCGCCGCCTCACTGTAGTAGGCGCGCAGATCTGCCACCCAGACTGCAACGTGGCCACCGGTATAGACGACATCGAATTGCGCGCGCTCGAAAACCGACAGGTCCGTAACATCGGCCCGAACGAACGCCACATCGAACCCCAGAGATTCAGCACGCCCTTTCGCAATATCGAGCTGGTTCTGAGCAACATCGACCGATGTCACCCGCGCACCTAGCCCTGCCAGCGCAAATACCACCTGGTTGTCGCCACTGCCGAGCACGCAAACGGACTTGTCCATCACATCACCGAGCGCAGCAAGCTCCGCGGCCGACAAAACAAGCCCAGGTTCGTTCGAACACCGTCGGCACAGCCCGTGCCGATCCGCCCGATCTCCCCAGCGCTTGGCCCCAATTTCCCAGCGCCGGCGATTGGCGGCATGGAAATGTTCTTTGTCGTTCTGCGCAACCATCCTGCCTCGTAATCCGGCACCCATCCAGGAACAACAACACGACCCTGCCCATGTCCGGGAGCACCGCGACCCGGCCGCAAGGCCGCCCCGCCGGAGCGGCCTGCGAGCCATGGCTCGCCGAATAGCCGCGTGAGGCAATCAGTGTATCTCAGGCTCCGGCGTCGCGGGCCCCGTCTCGAGAAAATCGAAATCGCAGCCGTCCTCCGCCTGCGCGATATGCTCCTGGAACATCCGCCCGTAGCCGCGCCCGTACCGTGGTTCGGGCGCCACCCAGGCAGCCTTGCGCCGCGCCATTTCCTCATCCGAGATCAGCAGCGTTATCGACCGCCTCTCGACGCTGACCTCGATTTCATCTCCGGTCTCGACCAATGCCAGCGGCCCGCCGACAAAACTCTCCGGCGAGACGTGCAGGATGCACGCTCCATAACTCGTCCCGCTCATCCGCCCGTCTGAAACCCGAAGCATGTCGCGCACACCCTGTTTCACGAGCTTGGTCGGGATCGGCAGCATGCCCCATTCCGGCATCCCCGGCCCACCCTTCGGACCGGCATTCTTGAGCACCATCACATGATCCGCCGTAACATCGAGGTCCTCGCGGTCGATCTCCTCCATCATGTGATTGTAATCACGAAACACGATCGCCTTGCCGCGATGCTCGCGGAGCCGCGGCTCGACCGCCGACGGCTTGATCACGCATCCTCCAGGCGCCAGGTTGCCCTTCAACACAGCCGTCGCGCCGCCCTCGTAGATCGCGGTATCGAAACTGCGGATCACATCGCTGTTATAGACCTGCGCCTCGGCAACGTTCTCCCCGATCGTCCGGCCGTTGACCGTCATCTGGCTGCGATCGAGCAGTTCCCCCATCTCGGCCATCAGCGCCGGCAGACCGCCTGCATAGTAAAAGTCCTCCATCAGGTATTCACCCGACGGGCGCACGTTGGCGAGTACCGGCACTTCCCGCCCGATCTGATCGAACTTCTCGAGCGACAGCGCGATGCCCGCCCGCCTGGCCATCGCGATGACGTGGATGATCGCATTCGTCGACCCACCCATCGCCATGTGCACGGCGATCGCGTTCTCGACCGCCTTCGCCGTGATGATTTCCTCGGGCCTGACGTCCTCCCAGACCATGTCGACGATCCGCCGTCCGGATTGCTTGCACATCCGGATATGTCCGGCATCGGCCGCCAGCATCGACGAGGCCCCTGGCAGCGTCATGCCCATCGCCTCGGCAATTGCCATCATCGTCGCCGCCGTACCCATTGTCATGCAGGTTCCGAACGACCGTGCAATACCGTTTTCGATATCCGCCCACTGCGCTTCCGAGATGTTGCCGGCCCGCTTTTCATCCCAGTACTTCCAGGCATCGGAACCCGACCCCAGCGCCTTGCCGGCCCAGTTACCGCGCAGCATCGGCCCCGCCGGGCAGAAGATTGCCGGGATCCCCATCGAGACCGCCCCCATCAGCAGCCCCGGCGTGGTCTTGTCGCAACCGCCAAGCAGCACCGCCCCGTCGATCGGATGCGAGCGCAACAACTCTTCCGTCTCCATGGCGAGGAAATTGCGATAAAGCATCGTCGTCGGCTTGACGATCGGCTCCGACAGCGAGATCGCCGGCAATTCGATCGGCAGCCCGCCCGCCTGCAGTATCCCGGTTTTGACATCTTGTGCCCTGGATCGCAGGTGCGCGTGGCATTGATTGATGTCGCTCCACGTATTGATGATCCCGATCACCGGCCGGCCCTGCCAGTCATCGCCGTCGTAACCCATCTGACGCATGCGCGAACGATGCCCGAAGGCTCTGAGATCCTGCACCCCGAACCAGCGGTGCGAACGTAATTCTTCCGGCTTCTTGCGCTGCCCCACGTCTCTCTCCTTCGGCCCGGCGTTCAATCCCACCAAAGCATACGCGGCTGCCGGATACCTGCAAACAACAGCTTGATTTCCTTGAATTGAGGCACGATTCGGCGCCGGCAAGCGTGTCTGCGAGATATGCACAGCCTTTTGCCCGCACCTGCCACTGTTCAGTTGAACTGTGCCGCCTTCCTCCTGTACACGCCCGTTAGCCCGATCTATTCGCCTTCACGCGGTCTTCACGGAGTCCAAATAGCCAAAAGGCAAGGAGAAGCACGCAGGGCGATGCGGTTCATCGGTCAAGTGGTTCGACACCGCATTTTGGCTATTTGGACCCGCCCTTCGGGTCGCTTCAGGTGGCCCATCGGCAGTGTCGAGCAGCTCAACCGTATGAACCCATACGCTTTTCGCTACTCTCCTTGCCGAATGGAACCACCTGAGGCGATGAAGATCCACGTGCTGGCGAATAGATCGGGCTAGGCGGGAGGGGCGTCCCGCACCTGACCTGGCCCGATCAAGGGCCAGGCGGTCCAGCGGGGACCCTTTACACAGATGTTGGAAACAACATTCATATCTCTCGTGGTCGCCGGCCTCGAGGCGCTCTTGCCGTCCGCAAAAGCGAAGTCCGGCGATGCACGGACACACGATTGCGACCGAGGCAGCGCCGCTCCGGGCGCGCACGACTTCGCGTTCATCCAACGGCTCACGGATTACAATGCCGACGCCACCGGCCGCCTGATCGACGCCTGCGTCAACGACCTCTGGGCCGCCTGCCGCGCCCTCGACCTGCCGCCCGAACGCGCCGCAGCCCATCTCGCTGTGTTACCGTCCGTTTTAACGCAATTCCGGCTTGAGCCTCACCGAACGCGCCGTACTATTGCATGGCGACCAGGAAGGATCCCGCGGCCTCGACCAGAGCCTGGCCGCAATCGCCAGACGCAAGCTTGCCGCAGCAGCAACGGCCGGCACCATCCGGGGCCTCGACCTCGCAACCCTCACACAACTCTTGAAGGTCTTCCTGGCAAGTCTTCAAAGCACCCGCGATCTGATTCACGCCATCGCCCCGGCCCTCGGCGACGAAGCCGATACCGTCCGGACCGCGGGAGCCGCAACGACCCTCACCAAGATCGCCAGGGCCGATGCCCTCGGCATCACCGTGCCCCTGCTTGAACTCATCACCACCAATCTGATCAATCGCTGCAAATCAGCCGATCTCGACCCCGACGACCTCTCGACCGCGGCAACTGCCGCCGCAGCCGTGCTCGCTGGCATCAACGCCCTTGCCGACAGCACACCTGCACATACCGAAAAACTCCGCGCCGCAGCCAGGGCGCTCGCCGGCGGCACGCCTGCCGAATGCGACCGCAGGCTCGCGAAAATCGAAGATCGCCTGATACGCCATGCCATTGACGGCGACCGCCGCTCGACCAAATTCGCCATCGAGATCCGCTCACAACGCGCCGCCATCCAGTCCCTGCTCGGCGAATACACCAAGGCCGCCCGCCATTTCGGCTTTGCCCAGCGCTACATTTCACCGCGCCAGTTCGCCGAACGCTGGCGGTATGCCGCAAAAGAAGCGGCCAACTACGAACTGGCCGCCCTCATCGATGCTGCACCGCAGGCGATGGACCATGCCGCACGGTCGCTGAGCGAACTCTTGGCCGCCATCCCTCCTGGAACCGCCACGCCGACGCGTGTCCGCGTGCAGACATCCCTGGCCCGCATTCTTTTGATGCTCGGCGAGCGCAAACATGTCGACAGCCATTTCGACCTTGCCGGCCAATTCCTCGAGGACGCCTGCAAGGTATTCGCCGAGAATGGTGACATCGCCGACCACATCCGCGCGGAAGCTCTGAAGGCCGAAGCGTTCTGCCACCTTGGCAAATCGTATCGCATCCGCCACCTGCTCGAGAAATCCGCAACGATCTTCGCCACTCTGCTGACCATACTTTCTGATCCGACGACAAACGAAACGATCAGCCGGATCGACCTGCCTGACGTATCCATTCCTATTCTGATGGCCCGCAAGGCCCTGGCCGATCTTCATCTCGCTCATCTCGAAGGCAACACAACACGCGGCACCGCTGCGATCGCCGACATTCTCGAAGCACTGCCCGCATCAAGCCCGATTTGGCACCGGCCCTGTCGAAGAACTTCGCCGACCATTCGCTTGCTGCCAAATGCCACGAAGCGCTTGGCGCCTGGCATGGACAGCGCCGCGAACCGGACCTCGCCGAAAGCCATTTCGGGCAGGCCGCGCTGCACTTAGCATCAATTGGGTGCGATCTTTCAGCCGCAGCGCTCGAACGACAACGTTTTGCCCCAACTCTGTCGCAAAGTGCCCCCTCGGCGACTGCCGCTGCAGATGCTAAAGTTGGCGCATCGGTCTCGTGACCTGCCAGCAGCGTTGCCAGAATGCGATACCAATAGCCGACAAAATGCTATAAGATAACAATATAACCACCTGAAAAGCTTCGTTTATGCGCGAACGCTCGATGACAGGAGTGTCGGGGGACATGACAAATTCGATCGCCGTCATGAACACCAAGGGAGGTGTTGGCAAATCGACGATCGTTCTGGCACTCGCTGAGACGTATTCCGTCTACTACAAGAAATCCGTGCTCGTGATCGATTCCGACGCCCAGGCCAGCGTCCAGTTCCATGCTGATGAGCACTTCCCAGCTCTTCGAGCTGCAGTCGAACGGCCTGACCCTGGTCGAATATCTCGTCAACGCCGTCCTCAACAAGCGCTCTGAGAGCGTCCAGCGCTATCTCGTACCCCGCGTCTCCGACGTCGACGACGCCCATTCCGTCGTGCTCTTTCCGAGCGACGTCCAGCTCACCCTGTTCGAACGAGAGGTTTCGCGAGAACAGCGCCACAATGAACTGCGCGTTGCCATTGCCGAATTGCTCGACAAGGTCCGCCCACTGTTCGATGTCGTCCTGATCGACTGTCCGCCCGGACTGTCGGTCCTCACCGAAAGCTGGCTGCGCGAAGCCGATTATCACCTGACCCCGACCAAGCCCGACTATATTTCGAGTTGCGGCCTGGAGGTCTTCCGGCGCTTCAAGTCCTTGAACCCGGAGATGGGCTTCGCCGAAAACCTCGGCGTCGTTATCAATATGAAGGACCGCATGTCGCCGGCCGATCAGGAATATCACCGCTGGCTGGCAAACGATCCCGACAACCGTTGCTTCGAGACCGTCATCCCACGGGCAAGCCCCCTCCAGGAGGCCTCACGCTACCAGATGAGCGAGCGCTCCTTCCCGGCCAAATATCCGGGCAACGCCGGCGAGGCCATGCGCCAGCTTATTCAGGAGATCGACCTTCGCATGAGCGCCAGCCATCTGGCAGCCCCGGCACCGGCCACCCACATGGCCCCGGCAGCGGCCGCATCCGAGCTGCCAGCCGAACATCCCAACGACGCCGCTGAGTAGGGCAATCTACACACTTTGTCACGGCGGACGTCGTTGCTCCAGTTTAGTTTTTCTGCAGGGAAGGCCATGCCGAGTGTCGCATTCTGGTCTATCGGCTGTTCGATGCAATCCGGAAACTCGAGCAAAGCGGTTCGCAGGCTTGAGGCCTGGCAGGAGGAAATCGGTCGCATGTGGCGGTTCTCGCGCTCCAACGGCATCATCGAGGGCTTTCATCGTATCCAGCGCCGCGCCTTCGGGTTCCGCAACTTTGAAAACTATCGCCGTGTCAGGGCAATATGTGCATGAGGGATGACGAGATAAGAAGAGAACTAATAGTACGCTAAACGAAGCCGCAAATCATTTGCTGATTTTATTGGGATAAATTGGTGGAGCCGAGGGGAATCGAACCCCTGACCTCTACAATGCCATCGCTTCCAGAACGGTTTCGCTATGATTTGCTATGCGCAAGCATGTCCACCTCAACAATTTGAAATATAAAGATAAATTGACGAAAGCCCCTTCTCGTGAGATATCTTGGTTAACCGCCAAACACTGTATTTCTGTGTGACCAGTGTGTGACCAGACTGCCAAGAACGCGCCAATGCCCGTCCTCAAACGCAACCATCGAGCCATTGCATCGGCCAAGCCAGATCCGAGCAAACGTGTGCGCTACCGGATGGAGGGCGTGGCAGGTCTGTGGCTCGACGTGACGCCTCGCGGTCGACGAACTTGGTATGCACGGTATCAGCGCCAGATCGGCACATCTCGTGCCTTTCGCTGGTTCCGAATTGGCGACGCCACCGCGATCGGTCTCGCCGAGGCGACGGACCGCGCCAGAGAAGTCATCGCCGATGTTCTCGTCCACGATCAAGATCCACATCAAGAGCGGTTAGACCGCAGGCTTGCAGCAGCAACGTTTAGAGACCTGTTTGACGCCTGGTACGAGCGCCATGCTGCACCGCGCCTTGCACGTGCTCAGATCGATCGCTGCATCTATGAATTTCACCTCCGCAATGACTTCGCTCGCACCCCTTTATCAGAAATCCGGAGGACCCAGGTCGGCCAACTGCGAGACCAGATTGCGCGAGCCTCGGGGCCTGCTGCGTCCGACAATGTGCTGACGCTCATTAATCGGGTTTTGAACTGGGCTGTTGACGAGGGCCTGGCCGAGTCCAATCCAGCCGCTCGCCTGCGTAAGGCCGGCGGGTCTCGGCCCAGAGATCGCGTCCTCACTCACCGCGAAATCCGTTGCCTTTGGACCGCTTTGGATCGCATGGATCGCTTGTCCGGTGAGCATATCGCCTGCGGACAGCCCGGACGCATGCTTTCACCGGCTACCCGTAGCATTCTTCGTCTCATGCTCCTGACTGGTCAGCGGCGCGGCGAAGTTTCACAAGTCGAAAAATCAGAACTAGATGTCATATCCGACGAGCCAATGTTGGTGCTACGTGGCTCTCGTACGAAGAACGGATTGCTGCATCGCGTGCCGCTATGTCCAGAGGGTGTGTGAGAACGTGCCGTCATTCGGCCGGCCATTCGAGTACTTCGGTGACGCGCAGCAATTTGGTGTTTTTCTTCTCAAATCTCTTTGCAACGGCGTTGTGGGCCGCAGATTGCATTCTCTGACACGGTTATCGCCGCAAACCGCGATAATAGGGCCGCGATGGCCTTGATCAGTTCCGTCGTTCCGACAATCGAGATCACGCGCATCATGTTGTAGGCGAGGACATGGAGCGACATTTCGGTGGCAACGTGTTTGAGCGTTCGCATTTTGAAGTGGGTCGCACCCATCCACGCTTTGATCGTACCGAAGGGATGCTCGGCCGTCTCGCGGCGCGTCGCCATCTTATCCGGGTTTTCTTCAAGGCGCTGTTGCACACGCTCCAGGACATCTTGGCGTTCCCATCGTGAGATACGGCGCTCCTTGCCCGGCGTGCAGTGGTGCTTAACCGGACATGTTTCGCAGGCGGTTGTCCAATAGCGATGAAGAACCTTGCCGCCTTCCTTGCGTGTCATTCGATACGTGAGATGCTGGCCTGCCGGACAAATGTATATGTTCTTTTCGGCATCATAGATGAACGCACTGCGGTCGAATCGGCCATCTGCCTTGGCGTTCGAGGTTTTGGGTTTAGGCAGCGTCACCGTGATGTCATCGTCTTCGCAGGCAACGATCTCCTCGCCCTTGTAGTAGCCTTTGTCGGCAACCGCATCGAGCGTCTCAACGCCGAGCGCATCCCGCGCCTGATTGGCCATATCTGATAGTGCATTGCGGTCCGATCCGATGTTGGTCACCTCGTGGGCAACGATCAGGTGATGCTCGGTCTCGACGGCACTTTGCACGTTATAGCCAATGACACGGGGATGCCGGCTGGTGATCGCCATAGAACGTGCATCGGGGTCTGTTTCCGAGATCTGGTTGACGCCCGTACGGTCCATCTCGGCTTGAACCTCAGCCAACTTGTCGGCTTCCTTCTTGAGCCACGCAATCTTGTCGATGACACGCTTGATCTGCGTATCGCTCACCGGCATGCCGGTAGCAGAGTGCACGTCGTCGGCGCGATCGAGTTCCGACAAGTAGCGCTGAATGCGTTCATCGATCTCCTTGAAGCGCTTGCGCAGTTTCTCGCGTGTGAAATTCTTGGCCTTGGCATTCACAGCCTTGAACTTACTGCCGTCGATAGCAACGCTGTCGCTGCCCAGCAGATTGATATCGCGGCACAGCGCAACAAACTGTCGGCATACATTGCGGATGGCAGGCCCGTTGTCTTTGCGGAAATCGGCGATCGTTTTGAAGTCTGGCTTCAGTGAACCGGTCAGCCAGACAAGTTCGACATTGCGACCGCACTCACGTTCCAGCCGACGCGAAGATTGGACCTGATTGAGGTAGCCATAGACGTAGATCTTGAGCATCGTCGCCGGATGATAACCGGGTCGGCCGGTGGCTTCTGGCACGACATCAAAGCCAAGTGCGCTCAAATCCAGTGCATCAACGAAGGCATCAATCGCGCGAGCCGGATTGTCATCGCTGACATAGTCATCCAGCCGTTCAGGAAACAGCGTCGCCTGGTTGCGATCAGAACCCTCGATGAACCGCTTCATGATCCGCCCCCGCAGAGAATCAATGGGACGACCCTATCACGTTCGGCAGACTACGTTTTCACACGCCCTCTAAACAGGCGAAAAAGGTCTTTGTTACTGCACTTGCTCAAAGCTCGCCTGAAAGCCCTTACGTCTTCTCGTCACCAGATCGGCCCGACCTGCCAATCAGTGCGAACGCAGTGACGCGCGCCATGGCGCGGCTGACAAAGGAAATCGGTATTGTGAACGCCTCTCCCCACGATCTCAGGCGCACGGTCGGCACCGAATTGGCTCGGCTTGGTCTTCCCTCCCACGTGCGTGCACTGATCCTGAACCACAGCTCCCGAAACCGGTCAGTGACTGATGCTGTATACAATCGCTACGCCTATGACCGAGAGAAGCGAGACGCCCTGCAACTTTGGGAAGATCAGCTGGTCAACATCCTGAAATCTTCTGCACCAGAAGACAGGGTGTCAATCGGCGCCGAAAATTGACCCCGGATCGGCGTTCAATTTTGACCCCACCCCCACGGGTTCAGCATTTCCGCCCGAAGTGGTTCTGAAGCGGGGGCTTGTAGGGGGATGATCACGGTGGAGACGATCGGGCGAGTGCGCCATGACTCGGGCTGGCGCACGTCAGGAGCGGTTCTTGAAGCGCCAGCTGTCGTTGCCGGTCTCGATGATGTCGCAGTGATGCGTGAGGCGGTCGAGCAGCGCAGTCGTCATCTTGGCGTCGCCGAACACACTGGGCCATTCGGCGAATGCAAGGTTGGTCGTCACGATGATCGAGGTGCGCTCGTAAAGCCGGCTGATCAGGTGGAACAACAGTTGGCCGCCCGATTGCGCGAACGGCAGGTAGCCGAGTTCGTCGAGGATGACGAGGTCGACGCGGTTGAGTGCGTCGGCGGTGCGGCCCTGGCGATCGAGCTTCACTTCGGTCTCGAGCCGATTGACCAGGTCGACGACGTTGAAGAAGCGCGCCTTGCGGCCCGCCCGGATGCATTGGCGCGCGATGGCGATCGCGATGTGCGTCTTGCCGGTGCCTGTGCCGCCGACCAGGACGACGTTGCGCTGATCGTCCAGGAAGCTGCCCTGGCCAAGCGTCTCGATCGCCTCGGCGTTGATCGGCGTCTCGGCGAGATCGAGTTCGGCAAGCTCCTTGGCCAGCGGCAGCTTGGCAATCGTCATCTGGTAATTGATCGAGCGCGCCTGCTTGGCGGCGATCTCGGCCTTGAGCAGGGCCGCCAGAACCTTCTCGACGCCCTGGCGCCGCTTGATGCCGGCGGTGACGATGTCGTCGTAAGCCGCCCTCATGCCGGAGAGGCTCAACGTGCGCATCAACTCGAGGATCTCATGGCGCTCCATCACACCACCTCCAATGCGGAAACGGGATCGGCCGCAAGGCGAGGTTGGCCAATCAGGCCATCGTAGCGCGCGCAATCGGCAAGCGGTGGTGATGCGAGTTGCAACCGCTCCGGCGTCATGACCGGTGCCGGTGGCTCCGGTTGCTGTTGGCGGTAAAGCACATTGAGGATCACATCGGCGCTGACCACCTGTGCCGCGAGCGCTTCCGTGCACGCCGCCTCAACCGCTGCCATGCCGTCGGTCAGGACAGCGGTGAGGATCCGGACCATCTGCCGGTCGCCGTCGTCAGATCCGGCAAGGCGGCGGCGCACACGGCCAAGGGAGCCCGGCAGAACCCAGCCCTTGAACGGCGCGCCATTGCGCAATGCGCCGGGTTTCTTTGCCAGAACAGGGACATAGTGCCAGGGGTTATAGATTGTCTGCGCCTTGGCGAACGAGCGCTCGTGTTCGCCGACAATCTCGCCATCCTGCTTGATGACGATGCGATCAGCGTAAGCGTAAACATCAACCGGCCGACCAACGGCCTTGGCCATCACCGAGTACTTGTTCTTGTCGAAGGTGACGAGGCATGTCTTGGAGACCGCGGCCGTTACGCTGCGAAAGCCATCGAACGGGCTGGCATATGGAACGAGGCTCGCGCGTTCGACCTCGAACATCTCGAAGATCGAACGATCCTTGTACTCGGGATGCGCGTGTGCCTTGGCCCAGGCGATGCACCGGTCGATCAGATAAGCGTTGAGTTCGGCCAGGCTTGAGAACTTGAGCCTTGGTGTGAAGATGGCACGCCGCATCACGCCGACATCGTGCTGGAAGCGCGTCTCCGACACGACATTCTCTACCTGCCCCTTCTCCCACCCCGCTGCCGGTGTGCACGCCGTCGCCTCGACGAGATGGTGGCTTAGCATCTGCTGGAAGCGGCGGTTGAACTGGCGCTCCTTACCGACAAAAACAGCATCGACGGCGGTCTTCATGTTGTCGTAGATGCCGCGCCGGCAGGCGCCCTTGAAGAACCGGAATGCCTGGTCATGGGCGTCAAAAACCATCTCCTGGGCTTCGCGCAGATAGGCACGCAAGAACGGCATGCGGCTGTGGCAGAGCCTGACGTGCGCCACCTTCACGGTCACCGCGCTACCTGCGATCACGACGATCTCGTGGCTCCAGTCAAACTGATACGCCTCACCGGGATCGAAGTGCAGCGGCACATACGCCTCGGCCAGCCGGGCACCGTGGGCTTCTTGCCAGCGCCGGCCATAGCGGCGCACCGCATCATAGCCGCCCTGGTAGCCAGCCAGACGCAACTCTTCGAACATCTGCAGGTATGTCAGGCGTTCGCGCTTGGCCTTCTTCGCGTTCTCTTCGAGCAGGCCATCGAGCTGATCGGCAAAACCGCCGAGCTTGCGATGAGGCTGTGTTTTGCGTTCATAGCGATGTTCGGTCTCCTGGCCGCGCACAATTGTACGCACCGTGTTCCGCGCCAGCCGAAGCTCCCGCGAGATCTCCTTGATCTTCTTGCCCTTGACGTGAAAGTCATGGCGCACTCGCCCAATCGTCTCCACCGTGATCATGCCCCTTCAAGCCCCCGCTCCAGAATCACTTCGAGCGGAGATGTTGAGCCCGTGGGGGTGGGGTCAAAATTGAACGCCGATTACCCCCGCAAAGGGGTCAAAATTGCATGCCGATTCACACGCAACCGACGCAAGGTCCACTGAGCCGACATCCGAGCAGGTGCAAGTGCAGCCTATTGGCCGCCAACCTCCAATGACATCAGGTCCTGCCCCCATATCAGCCGCCCTGGATAGATCCTGCAGATGTCTGAGATGATGCGCTCGCGCACACCATTGACGTTGAGATGGGGGCTCTGGTGTGTTGTCACCATTGCCTTGACATTTGATTCCCGCGCCATTTCGGCAATCATGCCGTGGAAAGTCGGTCCTTCGACCTCCCTAGCCGTGTCTGAGAGGTGAGCTCCAAAGACGTTGACGTACTGAATGAGAAGGTCTGCATCTTTCGCCACTTCATAGAGACCAGGCGGCGCACCATCCTTCGGATCACGCGTGATGTCACTGGAATATGCGAGCAAACCACCATCCGCTTCCATCCGCATGCCATAGCTGATCAGATACGGCTGATGGTGCGGGACCTCGGTAAATGTGGCACGCCATGTCGCCCCTTCAACGACTGTGTTTTCGTTGAGTTCGGCTAGTTCAACGCTTGGCCAGGGGCGTTCCCCTTTGCCGCCGCGGCCATGATAGATGGCAAGACTTTGTGGATGCGTGGTGCGCGCGGTGAGATCGAACTTCAGGGCACCGTCGGCGCCAATCGTGCGCTCAAGTATATGGTTCATGCCGGCGGGCGCCCAGATCTTCAATGGCGGTAAGTCGGGATGACCAATATCCCAACGACACATGATCAGCCGAATGAGGTCAAGCCAGTGGTCGAAATGCAAATGTGAAATAATGACGTGGCTGACATCAGTCACAGATCGACCGGCCTGCAAAAGGCGATAAACGGTACCTGGTCCGACCTCAAGCATGATGGCATCTTCGCCGGTTTCCAACAGGTAACCGGAAGAGCATCTCTCAACGGTTGGCTTGGGTGAGCCAGTTCCTAGCAGCGTGAGTTTCACGATTGCTCTCCCTTTCTTTCAGAGGTGGCGTCGTTGGATGTTGCGACTGCTTGCCGGTGCGCGCGGCCTTCGCGCCAAAAGGCGGAGACAACCATCAAAACAGTGATCAGGATGAGGACGATGCAGATCGGCCGACCGAAGAACATTAGCCAGACAGACCCTTCGATCTGACCAAGTTGCAATGATCTGCGAAAACCTTCTTCGGCCATTGGTCCGAGAATGATCCCGAGGACAACAGGCGGTAATGGAAAGCCGGTGCGAATCATGAAGAAGCCGAGTGCGCCGGTAGCGGCTGCAATGTAAAGAGGGTGTGTGAGAACGTGCCGTCATTCGGCCGGCCATTCGAGTACTTCGGTGACGCGCAGCAATTTGGTGTTTTTCTTCTCAAATCTCTTTGCAACGGCGTTGTGGGCCGCAGATTGCATTCTCTGACACGGTTATCGCCGCAAACCGCGATAATAGGGCCGCGATGGCCTTGATCAGTTCCGTCGTTCCGACAATCGAGATCACGCGCATCATGTTGTAGGCGAGGACATGGAGCGACATTTCGGTGGCAACGTGTTTGAGCGTTCGCATTTTGAAGTGGGTCGCACCCATCCACGCTTTGATCGTACCGAAGGGATGCTCGGCCGTCTCGCGGCGCGTCGCCATCTTATCCGGGTTTTCTTCAAGGCGCTGTTGCACACGCTCCAGGACATCTTGGCGTTCCCATCGTGAGATACGGCGCTCCTTGCCCGGCGTGCAGTGGTGCTTAACCGGACATGTTTCGCAGGCGGTTGTCCAATAGCGATGAAGAACCTTGCCGCCTTCCTTGCGTGTCATTCGATACGTGAGATGCTGGCCTGCCGGACAAATGTATATGTTCTTTTCGGCATCATAGATGAACGCACTGCGGTCGAATCGGCCATCTGCCTTGGCGTTCGAGGTTTTGGGTTTAGGCAGCGTCACCGTGATGTCATCGTCTTCGCAGGCAACGATCTCCTCGCCCTTGTAGTAGCCTTTGTCGGCAACCGCATCGAGCGTCTCAACGCCGAGCGCATCCCGCGCCTGATTGGCCATATCTGATAGTGCATTGCGGTCCGATCCGATGTTGGTCACCTCGTGGGCAACGATCAGGTGATGCTCGGTCTCGACGGCACTTTGCACGTTATAGCCAATGACACGGGGATGCCGGCTGGTGATCGCCATAGAACGTGCATCGGGGTCTGTTTCCGAGATCTGGTTGACGCCCGTACGGTCCATCTCGGCTTGAACCTCAGCCAACTTGTCGGCTTCCTTCTTGAGCCACGCAATCTTGTCGATGACACGCTTGATCTGCGTATCGCTCACCGGCATGCCGGTAGCAGAGTGCACGTCGTCGGCGCGATCGAGTTCCGACAAGTAGCGCTGAATGCGTTCATCGATCTCCTTGAAGCGCTTGCGCAGTTTCTCGCGTGTGAAATTCTTGGCCTTGGCATTCACAGCCTTGAACTTACTGCCGTCGATAGCAACGCTGTCGCTGCCCAGCAGATTGATATCGCGGCACAGCGCAACAAACTGTCGGCATACATTGCGGATGGCAGGCCCGTTGTCTTTGCGGAAATCGGCGATCGTTTTGAAGTCTGGCTTCAGTGAACCGGTCAGCCAGACAAGTTCGACATTGCGACCGCACTCACGTTCCAGCCGACGCGAAGATTGGACCTGATTGAGGTAGCCATAGACGTAGATCTTGAGCATCGTCGCCGGATGATAACCGGGTCGGCCGGTGGCTTCTGGCACGACATCAAAGCCAAGTGCGCTCAAATCCAGTGCATCAACGAAGGCATCAATCGCGCGAGCCGGATTGTCATCGCTGACATAGTCATCCAGCCGTTCAGGAAACAGCGTCGCCTGGTTGCGATCAGAACCCTCGATGAACCGCTTCATGATCCGCCCCCGCAGAGAATCAATGGGACGACCCTATCACGTTCGGCAGACTACGTTTTCACACGCCCTCTAAACATCGACCATGCTATTCTGGAAGGAGTAGGTGCCAATCAGAACCAGTAGCAGCACCGCCGGCACGATCAGCTCATTCCGTGTGCGCAAGATCGAAGCAAGCCACGGCGCCGTTATTCCGCCGACAATGAGCATTGCCACGACGACGGGAATGAAGGCGACCATGAATCCGTAGATGACGTGCGCGTGTTCTTCGAACATGCGTGGGCCCGGGACGAGGCCGTGCAGCGTGATCGCGCCAAACAGAACGGCCGCACTGGCCGAGCCCGGAATGCCGAAAGCCAGCAACGGAACGAGTGATCCCCCGACCATAGCGTTGTTGGCAGATTCGGATGCAACGATGCCTTCCGGGTTCCCACTGCCAAACGATTCCGGCTCCTTCGCAAAGCGCTTGGCTTCATTGTATGAGACAAAGCTGGCGATCGATGCGCCAGCACCCGGCAGGATTCCGACAAACGTCCCGATCAGGCTCGAGCGCAGGATCAAGACGGGGCGCGCAAATATGAAGTGCACGATCTTAAGAAATGAACCGGAGCTCGACTTTGCCAGTTCTCCGTGTCTTTGACTTGATGCGATGGTGTTCAGCATCTCAGACACGGCAAAGAAGCCAATAACGCAAGGTACCAATTTTATACCTGACGCGATTTCTTGAACTCCGTAGGAGAACCTTGGATACCCTGTCTGGAGATCGTATCCCACGGTGGCAATAGTCATTCCGATGAGAGTCGACACGACTCCCTTGACGAAATTTTTCGCTGTCAATCCGCAAACAATTGAAAGCCCGGCTATGGCCAGCCAAAACATCTCTGGAGATCCGAATTTCAGAGCGAATTCCGCTAAGGGCGGAGTAAACGCGATCAGTATGAATACTCCAATGAGGCCGCCAATGCTGGACGCGAGAATTGCTGCGTGAAGTGCTTCCTTGGCCCGCCCCTGCTGCGCCATCGGATGGCCGTCAAATGCAGTGCAAACTGCGGCTGGAGTACCCGGCGTGTTGATCAGGATCGCGGAGATCGATCCGCCGTATTCAGCCGCCATGTAGATTGCGCCAAGCACGACCAAGCTGTGCAAGGGTTCCAATGTGAAAGCGAATGGCAACAACAGCGCAATCGTTATGGAAGAACTGATACCCGGTAGTCCGCCACCGATCATTCCGACCGTAACGCCAAGAAAGATCAATCCAAGCAGTTTTGCGTCTGCCAGCAGAGACAGTGCTGTTATCAATTCCTGCGGGATAACCCGGACTCCTCTTGGGAATAGAACCTCATGCGGCTGTGCCGCTGTGAGGCGCGAAGTTCGTCCGGAACTCCCCGGGAAAAGGGAGGCTTGAATGCCAAGGAGTTCACGGTGCTGCAATTGGACGGCCGAGCCGAAACGCTAGGCCCGTCGTCGCTTCCTCACTTGCGCAACTTGGCAAATGTCGCCTGATTGCTTTTGACAAAGTCTGCAACAAAGGCGTTGGTTGCCTTGTCGTCACGGAAGCCAACCACCAATCCGACCTTCGACATGTCCTGAATGAAGGCCGGGTCAGCAGCCATCTTCTCAAAACCGGCAACCAGGTGTGCGGCAACAGCAGCCGGCGTCTTGCCCGGTACGATCATTGCCCGCACCGATGCATCGATGAGATCGAGCCCCAATTCGCGGAAGGTTGGAACGTCCTTAGCCAGGGCGAAGCGGTCATCGGAAGCAAGTGCCAGCAGCCGAAGCTTGTCCGGTTGGCGCACGATCCAGTTGGCATTTGTGATCATAAGGTCCGTCTCACCACCAAGCAGGGCCTTGTACATTTTTGAGCCGCCGCCGTAGTGGATCTCTGCCACATCGATGCCCGAGGCAGAAAGCCAGCGCCGGAAGAACAGAGTGTTGCCGGAACGTGGCCCTGGCAATGCCGCCTTGACCTTGCCCGGCTTGGCTTTGGCTGCCGCGATGACATCCTTGCCTGAATACCCCTCTTCCTACGCAAGTGTGATCGCCGAATGAGTTCTAGGTGTCGCGCGGGCGGCTGCAGCAAGCAGGTCGGTGAACAGTCCCGGCAGGTCGTAGCGGCCGTTGAAGCGGAATTGGAATTCGGCGAAGTAGCGCTCGACGTATGGACGGCGGATGGCCTTGTGGGTTCCGGCGATGGCGGTCTTTAGATTTCCGAGCACGGTATTCACCCATTTCAGAGCCGGGATCTTTTCAGGCTGTTCGGGCTCGCGCGCCGAGACGATGGCCTCATGCGTTGCGCCTGCTCGCGTGACGGCGCGAAAGCAACCGAGACCGTCTGAGACGACATGGGTTCCGGTAGTCAGCTTTTCTTGCGCCATCGCCTCGATCGAGGGGCTGTCATGTCGTTCGACGAGATGAATGAGGAGGCGGCGTGGCCGGCCTTCGGCGGTGGTCTCCACCGCGACGACGAAAGGGACTTTGTTTGCCCCTCCACGCCCACGTTTGCCGCCGTCTGCCTCGCTCTTCTCACCGCCGAGAACCGCGTCGTCCATCTCGATGCGCCCCTTGAACGTGCGCCTGGCTTCGACCTCGGCGATCACTGAGGCGAGCTTCTGGCGCAGGCGCCACGCCGTGTCCCACTTGACGCCGATCTGGCGGGACAACTCCAATGTTGAGATCGAATTCTTCGACTGCGTGATCAGCCACATCGCCTGGAACCACTTGGTCAGCGGCAATAGCGAATTCTCGAACACCGTGCCGGCGATGACGGATGTCTGCTTGCGACAGCCATGGCAAAGATAGAGGCGGCGCTTGCCGACGATCGCGTGATCGCGGCCACCACATGCCGGGCACACGAAGCCCTTCGGCCAGCGCCAAGCCACGACCGCCTGACGGCACTGCTCCTCCGTGCCATAGCTCTCCTGAAATTCTGAAAGGCTCAGCCCCTTGCCGAACTGGATCGGATTGCGTGCCACATCAACCTCCCGAGGCAAAATCGATTCGGTCAATGCTCGCAGCACCTTGCGTCGGCCCGGTGGCTACAGTGTGGAGGAAGTGGGGTAATCAGGCATCCTTGAGCGATTTGTGTGGACTGTCAGCTTTGACGTAAATGCCGTTCGGGATCATCGCGAAGGTAGTAAGCCAGTTGACGTCTTCTGGCTTGTAACCAACGTCGGAGACCTGGGTTGGAATAACCTGGTGCGGCAGTATCCCCACTGCAATCGTGTAGCCGTCAGGCTTGGCATTCTTCAGCATCTCGTTGACCGCAACGGTGCCACCACCCCCCTTCTTGTAGACGTAATTAAATTTCGTTCCGATATATTTCTCGGCGTACTTGCCGACGGTACGAGCGAACGTGTCAGCGCCGCCGCCTGCAGAGAAACCGATAATCACCTTAATGGGCTTCTCCGGATATCCAGCCACAACCGGTGTTGTAGCAAGACCGGTGAGCATTGCACTCGCCAACATGGTGCCGCCGACCGCCAATGCCAGATTTGTCAATTTCGGTTTCATGCGAAGTCCTCCCTTTTTGAAGTGAGATTTGATTTCCGAGCGTAGAATTGGTCTCTCTGAATGCCCTCCTGGACATGGGTGCTAGAATGGGAAGGGGCCCGGTGGTTCGACGCCAAGCAATATGCCGAAGACCAGCCAAAGGGCGACTGACATCGTGACAGCGAAAATCAGTACCTTGCCGATTTCTCTTGGTTCATGCGGACGACCAAGGAGTAGCCAGGTCAGACCGGCAAGAAAGATGGTGCCGGGAACCAGGAAGCCGAATTGCCTTGCGATCGCGATCAAGGCGAGCCAAGCAACTGCGACAAGAAGCGATCGACGCCAGGAAAACCCGCTGGGGGTGTCCTCAGGGTCTGCGTCATTGACCTGAGCACCAAGCACTTTGGACATCGCGCGGTAGCGCAAACCCCGCCAAAGCAGTAGCGCGCCGCAAACTGCCAGACCTGCAGCAATCAGTCTTGGAAAGCCGGCGGGGCCGTCAGGCATTCCAACCGTCCCAGCGTAGATGACGCCACCAAGGATGACGACAATTGCGCCTTCCACCACGCGAGTGTTCGTCAATACAGCCATGTCTGCAGCAACCATTGTCGTTCGCTAGGAAACTCAGAGCCTCCTCGAAAAGCCTAACGTAGATCATAGCCAAACGGTTATACTATTCGCTAATCTAAGGTATAAGGAAATCCTATGGCATAGTGATGCCCGTAAGGTGACTACGTCACCGCGTTCGCAGGGAGTTTGACCATGCGGTTCCAACAGCTGCGCTATTTCGTTGCCGCAGCGGAAGAAGGAAGCCTGTCGAAGGCGTCACGAGTTCTGCACATTGCCCAGCCTGCTCTAAGTCAGCAGATCATGAACCTTGAAAGGTCGCTGTCGGTCGAATTGTTTGAACGCACGCCCACGGGCGTGCGAGCAACGCCTGCGGGGGACATTCTTTTGCAGCGGGCACGGTCAATTCTCAGGCAGGTGGAGCAGACACGGCATGACTTGCTGGTCGCTGCAGAAGATGTACGTGGTGATGTCTCGCTGGCAATGCCAATTGCCGTTTCCGACTTTGCCACCCATAAATTGTTGCGCTCGGTTCGCGAGCGCTATCCGCAGGTTCATCTGCAAATTGAAGAAGGCACCAGCGTGCAGTGTCAAACGCTGGTTGAAAATGCTCGCGTTGATCTGGGACTTCTTCCCAAGGGAGCAGATAGCTCCAAGGTCCACAGCTTGCGGTCACTCACTCAAGGACTTTTTCTCGTAGGTGCATTGGAGCATCAACCGGCTGGAACCGGAAACATTCCCTTCCAGGAGGCGGCACAGTATCCACTTGCCCTATTGGAAAAGCCACATTCGCTGCGGTTGGAAATCGAGCGCATTGCAGCCGAGCGCATGATACCGCTAAGCATCATTGCGGAGAGCTCTTCCAGCCGCCTTGTAAGGCACTACGTTCTAAGCGGCATCGCTTGCTCGATCATGCCGTGGTTGTCATTTCACGAACGATATCAAGCTGGTCAGGTCTTCGCGCGACGAATCGTGAGGCCGTCGATCGCACGCACTTATGTTACCGCCTGGCCTAAAGCCCGTCCCCTCAATCGAACAACTGAAGCCGTGAAAGAACTGATGCTTGAAATAATGACGGAATTGGCAGAGTCAATTCCTCAGATGAAGTAAGACGGTTCGCCAATTCATCTATGGAATGAAGACTGCCGGCCCGTATGTCGGCTTTCGGTTGAGCATGCTGGAACACGGCTAAACCCCGATCTTCAGCTGCACATCAGCTGGAATGTCTCTTGTTTGATCATCGCGTCGGTCGCGGGCCTGCGCGATGCTGCACGTGCGAACGGTCGGAACTGGGTAGCTTGCAACGACCAGCTGCAACGCTTGGGCGGTGTTCACCAAAAGCTGACACGATACCGAGAAGTTCGGCAGCATGAACACATCGTGGGCTGTTCCCTAAAAGAGGAGACAGACCATGGAACATCATCAACATCCGTCTAACGAAAAGCCAACTCGACGCGTGCCTTGGAACAAGGGCAAGATCGTTGGGGCAAAACCGCCCTTACAGCCGAGCCATGTATGGTCGATCAGAACCAAGCTGCAAATCGAAAACAAGACGAGAGATCTCGCCCTTTTCAATCTTGCGATCGATAGCAAGCTGCGAGGTTGCGATGTGGTTGCTGTCCGGGTCGAAGACATTGCACCGAACGGTTATTCCCTCGACCGTGCAACGATCCGACAGAAAAAGACTGGTCGGCCAGTCAGGTTTGAACTCACCGAACACACGCGAAAAGCGATCGACGACTATTTGCGATTGACCGAGCGCAAGTCTGGGGAGTTCTTGTTTGCTGGTCGAGGTGGCCGCGACGGTTTGACGACTCGGCAGTATGCTCGGCTCGTTCAGGAGTGGGTCGCCAGCATCGGGCTCGACCCGAGCAAATTTGGCACGCACTCGCTGCGCAGAACCAAGGCGGTGCTGATCTACCGGCGGACTGGGAACCTGAGAGCGGTTCAACTCTTGCTCGGACATTCGAAGATTGAAAGCACCGTTCGTTATCTCGGCATCGAAGTGGATGATGCTATTGAACTCGCAGAGAAGACCGATATCTGATTGCGCGACGTGATAGCTCTGAGAACGGACATGGTCGGCGGCGCAGAATTCGTCGCCGATCTGTTATCCCTGAATGTCGGCAATTGGGATTAAGCCGCCCGATTCCCTTTAAATTCGAAATTGATAACTTGCCGGTACGAATCGGAACGCCTCCCCAAACGATTCCACGAACCCGAGCGCCGGGAACGGCAGGTGATAGCCCGTCACGGGGATCTTATCGGAAGCCGCCAGTCCAAGCAGCGTGCGGCGTGACTTGGCTGCCACCTCCTTGTCCATGTCGGAGGCGAGTGGCCAGTCCGGCCGCTGAAACGACACCACGAAGTGCACGATCGCATCGCCCCACACCAGCAGACGGTTATCCTCGCTCTCGACATGATACGCGAGATGGCCGGGCGTGTGCCCAGGAGACGGGATCGCGCGAATGCCGGGCAGCACGTCGCCGTTGCTTTTGATAAAGGTCGTCTTCGGCGCTAGCGGCACGACGTTGTCCCGCATCACGCGTACGCGTCGCGCGATCCCTGGATTGCCGCTCAGGTTTTTCGTCGTTGACCAGAAATTGTATTCATCCTCACCGCACACGTAGCGCGCGTTCGAGAAAACCGCAGCACCATTGCGCATCAGCCCACCGACATGGTCGGGATGGCAATGCGTGATCACGACAACGTCGATCATCTCGGGCGTGTAACCGGCGAGCCTCAGGCTTTCGATCAGGTGCCCACCAACCGGCAGACGGCTTAGATCGTTACCAGCATCGAACAGCACCACCGCGTCGCCTGTGTTGATCAGCACCGGCGTATACGGCAGCTCAAAGCGCTTCAGTGGCAGATGGTTCTTGGCCATCAGTTCATGGACATCTTCCTCGAACTGATCCGCACCGAAGGCAGGATACGGACCGGCGATGCTTGCCGCACCATCATAAAGGATAGTCACCTCGAACTTACCAAGCTTGAACCGGTGAAACTTAGATTTCGCCACCCCAAGCATCGGCGCCTTGGCGTTTACGATACCGGGAAGCGCCGCACCGACCGCCGTCCCGGTGGGCAGCCCAAGCGCCTGGCGACGGGTGAAACCAAGGCCGTTGCGCGAGTGGTAGCTAGGGTTCGTCATATTTTTCCTCCGACGCTAGAGTAGCGCGCGGTCAGCCTATACCTACCCCGCGGACGCGACAATCCGGTGGGCATGCTTGACGTTTCACAAGAGCCCATCCACGCTACCGATCCCTAAACTGCTCAGGTGTTTTCCGTGCAAGCCTATCTTCGATTTCTATTGTTGATCTGCGTGGCCGCAAACGCCGCCGATGCGCCGGCCACCGCCGCATCCGAGCCCAAACGCACCCTCCCGATCTTCGACGCCCACATCCACTACAACCGCGCCGCGTGGCGTCCGTTCGACCCGCGCTATGTGCTCGAACTGATGCGCCGTGCCGGCGTGGTCGGCGGCCTCGTCGGCAGCTGGCCCAACGAGGGCACAGTCAAGCTGCACGACGCCTTTCCGAAGCGATTCGTGCCGGAGCTTTGTCCCTATTCTGCCATTCGCGAAAGCCACAACTGGACCAAGGATCCAGCTGTTATCCCATTTCTCACCAAAGAAGTCGCAACCGGCCGCTACGGGGGGCTCGGCGAACTGCACATTTACAAGCAGGAGGCTGTCGACTGGGCCGTGGTCGAGCGAGTCGTCCGAATCGCGCAAACTAACAATCTCTTCCTGCACATGCACGCGCGTGCCGATGTCATTGAGCGGCTTTTCAAAATTGTGCCCGACATCCGAATTCTCTGGGCCCATGCCGGCTTCTACGAGAGCTATGACCCAACTTGGGTGATGGTCTGATCAGGCGGCATTTCGTGTCGGCTCGGTTGCTTCGACACCGTCAGTGAATTTGACGCCCTCGATGATCTTGGGCAAGTGGTTTCTGCCTTTCAATCGGCGCCACGTCCTGCTCGCCGCCATCACCAGTTTGAAAACCATCACGAGTGCGGTGCCGTGGCTGAGGCTGCCTTTGGTGCGCACGGTTCGGTGGCGCACGGTCGCAAACACACTTTCGATCGGGTTGGTCGTGCGCAGGTGCTGCCAGTGCTCGGCGGGAAAGTCGAAGAAAGCGAGCAGGGCCTCGCGGTCTTTCGTCAAGCAGGTGACCGCCGGCTGATACTTCGCCCGGTATTTCTCGGCAAATACGCCAACGGCGGTCTCCGCGCTGGCTCGGTCCGGAGCGTTCCAGATCTCCACGAGATCAGCCTTCGCGTGCTTCTGGACCGACTTTGGCAGCTTGTTGAGCACGTTTGCGATCTTGTGCACCCAGCAACGCTGATGACGGGTGCCGGGGAACACTTCATCCAGTGCTTTCCAGAACCCCAATGCGCCGTCGCCGGTTGCCAGTTTCGGGGCAATGGTCAACCCGCGCGCCTGCAAATCGACAAGCAGTTCGCGCCAGCTTTGCGTGCTCTCGCGATAGCCGATCTGAAAACCGACCAGCTCCTTTTTGCCTTCCGGTGTCGCGCCGATGATCACGAGAATGCATTGCGCGTCCTCTTCCATGCGGGCCTGAATGTGGATGCCGTCCGCCCAGATGTAGACGTAGCGGCGCGCCGACAGATCGCGGCTCTGCCAGCGCGTCAGATCAGCTTTCCAATCGGCCTTGAGCCGGGCGATGACCGGCGGTGACAGGTTCGGTGCCTCTTGGCCGAGTAGCGCTGACAATGCCTCTTGAAAATCTCCGGTCGAGACGCCGCGCAAATACAGGACCGGCAACAAGGCATCCAGAGATGCGCTACGCCGCGCCCACTTCGGCAGGATCGCCGAACTGAAGCGAATGCGTTCGCCAGCCGTCTCGTCGCCACCGCGGTCACGAACTTTGGCGCGGCGAACTGCAACCGGACCGATGCCGGTTTGCACCTGACGCTCAGGGCCGTGACCATGGCGCACGACGCGCCGGTGGCCGTCGGCAGTCCGCAGGCCGGCGTGGACGGCTAGAAACTCTTCGACCTCGGCCTCGACGGCCTTGGCCAGCAACTCGCGGGCCCCGGCACGCAGCACCTCAGTCAGAGGATCATCGATTGCATCTGGCTGGCGCAGCGGGATGACTGTAGTGTTCGACATAGGCGTATCGCTCCTTTGGAGTTCATGGCTGGTCTCGATAACCGCCACGATACGCCGCCTCTCTCAGATTCTGTCACCCAAATTCGGTCATAGCTCCTTCTACGATGGCGCCGAACGCATCTCCGAAATGCTAGACCGGTTCCCGAAGCTCACAGCGGAATTGTCGCTGCGCGCGCCCAACATCTTTCCGGAACTCGCTCGCGATATGCGCCCCGACTGGCGCGCACTGTTCAAGCGCCATGCGGACCGCTTCGTGATTGGCTCAGATACCTACATGAACCTGTCCTGGGCTGAGTATGACGAAATCATCGCTGCCCACCGCCGCTGGCTGGCTCGGTTGCCACGGGACATCGCGGAGAAAATTGCCTGGCGCAACGCCAAGGCGTTCTTCGCACTGCCCGATGGTTTCCAGAAAGCACACTGAGGCTATGCCCGTTGCGTTCAATCGCCCATGCTCTACGCAGAATGCGTCGAAACGCATTGACCAGCGCCAAGGCAGATCGCCTCGCCTTAAATCAACTATGACATCGAATTCGTCGTTAAAGGGCCTACGGCAATCGGCAGCGGTGCGGCCTCAGCTGCGTGGCGCTCATCTGGAAGGAGAGGTAAAATGATCGAAAATAGTCAACGGCAGATTTGCTCGTCTAGCCCTGCTGCCCTTCGAGAATACCTCGGCAGAAGGACCTTCAATTGCGGACAAAACAGTTGAGCCCAAGTCGATTGAGTTTGACCAATTGCCAATGACAGCAAATGGGATTTCTCGCCCATCCTGCAATCACCCAGACCAGCGGCATGCGAACCCAACGCCATCGTTAGGCTTGTGCAGAATTCCGGCGCCCTAACAGCATCGTGATGTGATCGCATGGCGCCTCACGCACGCTCCTTTTCGATCCTGCTGCGCCCTGCACCCACGTTCAACTCCCGCACAAAATGCAGCCAACCGGCGCGACCGCCAAAACTATCTAATTCCAGTCGATGTAGAGGCGCTGGATGCCAACGTCTGGTACGACGCAATCAAACTCGACGATATCATCTCGAAGCTCTCGAACCTCGCCGGCAATGCAGCTCACTTCGTTATCTTCGATGCCTGTCGAAACCTGCTCAAGATGCAGACAAAAGGAGGCAAGGGCTTCCTACCCGTCAGCGCCCGCCGCGGGATGCTCATTGGATTTTCAACCGACCCCGGCGAGACTGCGTCGGACGCCGGTGATGGCAGCGGGCCTTATGCGGCTGCCTTGGCTGCCGAGCTAATCAAGCCAGGTCAGGACCACTTGGATGTCTTCCAGAATGTGAAGGAACGCGTCCATCGTGAGACTGGTGGGCAAGTTCCCTGGGAAAGAAACGGCCTTCTCAGACGGGTCAGGTTTGCCGGTAAGGCCAAGGCAATGGTCAGGCTGTCACCGAGAGAACAGCTCGGTCGGTTGGATGCATACCTGCGTGCCGAGTTCAAGTCGGGTTCCGCCGATCTCGATTACAGGGTGCTATTCCAGGAGGACCTGAATGGCGACGGCCTGATCGATTATGGCTACATCATACAAGATATCGGCTGGTGTGGCAGCGGCGGCTGCGCCGCCGGCGTCCTGCGCCAGACAGCTCCTGGAAAGTTTCAAAGCATTTATGACTTGTTTGGAATTTTCGATGTGAGGGCTACGCGCGACGTCACAAACGGAATGCGCAACCTGCATATCGTCCAATATTCGGTGCAACGGGAAATTGGTCGCCCTGAGACTGGTACGCCAATTTACAGCTTACTGCGTTGGACTGGCCGGTCTTACGAACTGTCCCACCACGAATACTGTGCCGGTATCGCCTATCTCTATTGCAGCCCAAGAAAGATACGTCCGGTCGACGCGCGATCTGTCAGGCGCACGTCAGGTAATCTATATGCGACACCGGATGCCAATGCACCCAAGGTAGAGACGGAGCAATACTCCGGCACCATTATCGGAAAGTTCGACGATGACAATTGGTGCCTTGTCAAGGTGTGGAAGGGTGCCTCCGGCTTCGCCCCGTGCAGGTAATCAGGGAAACGCTTTTTCGGTTGTTTTATCCCCTCATAGCTGCCGACCTACTGCACTGCAGCAAAATGACGGTCTGGGCCAGCTTTTGCCGTGGCCGCTGTCTAAGCTGCTGCATCGCATTCAGCCGCACCGAAATGCCGTCATTTCGCCCACGGACGTTAGTTCGTAAGCACGCGGAACCTGAGCTGATACCAGAGTCCTAGTGATGCAATAGATTCTGCCGCCGGGATTCGATAACTTTGCCACGACCTATTGATGTATTTCACAGCAGCCGAAGGAAGGTAGGAAATGTTCCAGGTCAGACTTCACGGGCGCGGCGGCCAGGGGGTCGTGACCGGGGCTGAACTTCTGTCCATCGCCGCGTTTCTGGAGGGCAAGCACGCCCAGGCATTTCCGAGTTTCGGCTCGGAAAGGACGGGCGCACCGGTGGTTTCCTTCTGCCGTATTGACGACAAGGAGATCCGATCGCGCGAGCCGATCCTGACACCGGACGCGATCATCATCCAGGATCCGACGCTGCTCCATGCGATCAATGTGTTCGATGGGCTCAAAGCCGACGGCTACGTGCTGATCAATTCGCGCAAGAGTCCTGAGGAACTCGGCATCGCCGAGTTCGCCGCCAAGCTGCCTGCCAATCATTTTTGCGACATTGGCGCAACCGAGCTGGCGAGGGAGCACATTGGCCGACCGGCGCCCAATACCTCACTTCTGGGCGGGTTCGCAGCAATTTCGGGCCAGATCAGTCTGGCCTCGGTCGAAGAAGCGATCAGGCGCAAATTTGCGGCCAAGATTGCCGCGGGAAACATTGCGGCCGCCCGCGCCGCCTATGAGGAAGCGAACAGCGAAACGACGAGCCATGCTTAGACAAATGGAGGGCAGCCAGGCGGTTGCGGAAGCGGTGGCGCTGTGTCGACCGGAGGTCATCTGCGCCTATCCCATCAGCCCTCAGACGCACATCGTCGAACACTGCGGGCTGCTTGTGCGTCGGGGCAAGGTCGGCAATTGCGAGTATATCAACGTCGAAAGCGAGTTTGCAGCACTGTCCGTCGCGATCGGAGCTTCGGCCGCGGGGGCGCGATCCTACACCGCGACCGCGAGCCAGGGGCTCCTCTACATGGCCGAGGCTATCTATAACGCAGCCGGCCTCGGGCTGCCGATCGTGATGACCGTCGCAAACCGGGCGATCGGAGCACCGATCAACATCTGGAATGATCATACCGACTCGATGGCAATGCGCGATGCAGGCTGGATCCAGCTCTTTGCAGAAACCAATCAGGAAGCGCTCGATCTCCACATCCAGGCGTTCAAGATTGCCGAATGGCTGTCTTGCCCGGTGATGGTGTGCATGGACGGCTTCATCCTGACCCACGCCTACGAACGCGTCAATCTGCCCGACCAAGCAACCGTCGATGAGTTCCTGCCGCCCTACCGGCCCCGCCAGGTGCTCGATCCGGCGAATCCCTATTCGATCGGCGCAATGGTCGGCCCTGAGGCGTTCATGGAGGTTCGCTATCTGGCGCACGACAAGCAGATACAGGCGCTCGATGTGGTGCCCGGCGTGTCGGCTGAATTCTTTACGCTGTTCGGGCGGCGCTCCGGTGGTCTGGCGCATCGGGGTGTCCGCAAGCTGCTCGACATCGCCATGGCCGTGGTCAGTCAGCCTCGCATCCTTCTTCTTGATGAGCCGACGAGCGGCGTCAGCGTGAAGGAGAAATTCGCTCTCATGGACATCGTGATGAAGGCCTTGAGCGAGGACAAAGTGACGGTGCTGTTCATCGAACACGACATGGAGATTGTCGAACGCTACGTGACCCGCGTCATCGCCTTCTATGAGGGGGAGATCATCTGTGACGAGTCACCTGCAGAGGCGCTCGCGGACCCGAAAGTGCAGGAATATGTCATCGGCGTTAGAGCGTCGGATGCTGGGAACGGGGCCTGAACCATGCTGGTGATCAACGGCCTCAATGTCGACATCCAGGGGATTGCTATCCTGCGCCAGATCGAGCTGTCGCTCGAAACCGGAGAGATTGTCGGCCTGATCGGAAGAAACGGAGCGGGCAAGACGACGCTGATGCGTTCCGTCATGGGCCTGCTGCCGGCAAAGTCGGGCACGATCACCTTCGACCATGCCGGACTCGAGAGACTGCCAGGGCATCGCCGAGCTCATCTCGGTATCGGCTACATGCCGGAGGACAGGCGTCTCATACCGGAAATGACGGCGGAGCAGAACATCTTGATCCCGGTCTGGTCGACCGATATCCCCAGTTACGAAGATCGCCTGGAATGGATCTATAGGATCATCCCGGAATGTCAGGGCTTCCGGAAGCGGGCTACTTCCAGCCTGTCCGGCGGCCAGCAAAAGATGGTGTCACTGGCGCGCGCACTGATGGTGGGTCAGCGACTACTGCTACTCGACGAGCCGACGGAAGGTATTGCACCTGTTCTCGCCCTGCGCATGTGCGAGATCCTGGCTGATCTCAAGAAGGAGGGCGTATCGATACTCATTTCCGAGTCAAACGACGCACACATCGCTGAACTCCTGGACCGGACCTATGTCATCGAGCGGGGATCCCTATCCCGGGAACAATAGTGACCGTCCATTGCGGGCGGCGATTGCGCGGCTTAGCGCTCTCTAACACCATCGTGCGAGAACAATTTATCAGTATAGTAGACTGATGCCATGCGCGACGTCATTGCGGCCGGCAACACCTTGCTATGGAGGGATCTTCGTGGGCACCGGCGATTTTGCACCTCAGGGCCGCTTGGGGTGAAAACTGCGCGTGTGGCTCGCTTGCAGATTGATGTGTCGGTTCTGCAATTCAAGCATTGCCGTAGCCGCAGGCCATTGTCCGCTTATTGCATCCTCTGCCATCATCCTGCCGGACGATGTTGCACCTGCTCAGAACCGGATCGGTAACAAACCGGACCTCACCGCTGAGCCGGAAGCTTTGTGTCGAGCATGTCACCAGAACGCTGACCTTCAGCCCAGCGCCAATGGAGCTTCGTCCAGAGGGCGTGCGAAAACGTAGCCCTCCACTCATGATACGCTTGCTTCATTGATTCTCTGCGGGGGCGGATCATGAAGCAGTTCATCGAAGGTGCCGATCGCACTCAGGCGACGCTATTTCCTGAACGGCTGGATGACCATGTCAGCGAGGACAATCCGGTTCGCGCGATTGATGCCTTCGTTGACGCATTGCAGTTGAGCATACTTGGCTTTGATGTTGTGCCGGAGGCCACTGGCCGGCCAGGTTGTCATCCGGCGACGACGCTCAAGATCTACGTCTATGGCTACCTCAATCAGGTCCAGTCCTCACGTCGCCTGGAGCGTGAGCAATGTCGAACTGATCTGGCTGACCGGTTCACTCAAGCCTGACATCAAAACGATCGCCGATTTTCGTAAGGACAATGGGCCGGCAATCCGCAATGTATGCCGGCAGTTTGTTGCGCTATGCCGCGATATCAATCTGCTGGGCAGCGAGACCGTTGCCATCGACGGCAGCAAGTTCAAGGCTGTGAACGCCAAGGCCAAGAATTTTGCGCGCGAGAAACTGCGTAAGCGCGTCAAGGAGATTGATGAGCGCATTCAGCGCGCTACTTGTCGGAACTCGATCGCGCCAACGACGTGCACTCTGCAACCGGCATGCCAGTGAGCGACACGCAGATCAAGCGTGTCATCGACAAGATTGCGTGGCTCAAGATGGAAGCTGACAAGCTCGCTGAAGTCCAAGCCGAGATGGATCGTACAGGTGTCGATCAAATCTCGGAAACGGATCCCGATGCGCGTTCTATGGCGATCACCAGCCGGCATCCTCGTGTCATTGGCTCCAACGTACAAAGTGCCGTCGAGACCGAGCATCATCTGATCGTTGCCCACGAGGTCACTAACATCGGGTCGGACCGCAATGCATTATCAGATATGGCCAATCAGGCGCGCGATGCACTCGGCGTCGAGACGCTCGATGTGGTTGCCGACAAGGGCTACTACAAAGGCGAGGAGATCGTTGCCTGTGAAGAAGATGACATCACGGTCACGCTGCCTAAACCCAAAACTTCGAATGCCAAGGCGGATGGCCGCTTCGATCGCAGCGCATTCATCGATGATGCCGGAAAGAACATGTACATCTGCCCGGCGAGCCAACATCTCACGTATCGTATGACGCGCAAGGAAGGCAGCAAGGTTTTTCATCGCTATTGGACAACCGCCTGCGAGACGTGCCCAGTCAAGCACCATTGTACGCCCGGCAAAGAACGTCGTATCTCACGATGGGAACGCCAAGATGTCCTCGAGCGTGTGCAACAACGCCTTGAAGAGAACCCGGATAAGATGGCGACGCGCCGGGAGACGGCTGAACATCCCTTCGGTACGATCAAGGCCTGGATGGGTGCGACCCACTTCAAGATGCGAACGCTCAAACACGTCGCAACCGAAATGTCGCTGCATGTCCTCGCCTACAATATGATGCGGGTCATCGCGATTGTCGGCGTACCGGAGTTAGTAAAGGCAATACAGGCCTTCTTGTCGTTGTTCGCGTCGATGATTGTGCCGGAGAATGCAAATCCCCGCTCACAACGCGATTTCAAACCGATCTGAACTGCTGCGAACCAAATTGTCACCCGATCGGCCATACCCGGACAACGAACCCGATCCCGGCACGCTCTTACACGCCCTCTCCACAAAGCCGACATTTAGCGTGTTGTGATCAACTGCAGAAGACCGACGTGAGCGTTCTTGCGGGACGGGAAACTCACCGCGCGTCGCGCCGTACGCCAGCACCAAAAGCATCAACCCCTTAGTCTGCGGAGTTGCGATCTGTAGCCAGATGCGTCGATCCTAGCGTCAATGAGGCAAGGCCCTTTGGCCGCTGCAGCGGCCGTTGCGGCAGTGCGCAGAGCTTCGAGATTCTCCGCGCGCCAGGCCGTGAAGCCGAAGCCCTCAGCGACCGTCGCGAAATCGGGCGCCTCCCAGGACAGGCCGAGATCGCGCATTTGGCGCTCTTCGCGTTTGATGTCGATCAGCGAGAGGCGGGCGTCATTGAAGACCACGACCGTCAGATTGGCATTCAGCGCCGCTGCTGTCTTCAACTCACCGAGGCACATAAGCAAGCCGCCATCGCCCGTCATGGCGACTGCGCCGCGCTGCGAATCGTGAAGTGCCGCGGCGATCGCCGCCGGCAATGCGAAACCCATGCTCGCGAGCCCGTTCGAGATGAGAACGTCGAGCGGCTCGCGTGCCTGCCAAAAGGCACAGGCCGAGAACATGTGCGCACCAGCATCTACCGTGAGACGCGGAGTGAACTCGAACGTCTGTCCGACTTCCTGGACAACGGCCTCCGCCGTCAGGCCACTATCGCCGGCCATCGCCATGCCTGCACGGAACGTCTCGCGATGGCCGGCAATCTCCGCCTCGCGCCAATCGCTGCCCGGCAAATCCCGATCAATCGCAGCAAGCACCGCCGTAAGATCGCCTTCGACACGCGCCGCCGGCTCGAGGTAGTGCGGGCTGTGGGCGTACGCGCAGAGATCGACAACCGGAGCATCGTAGGGCCACGGCTTGCGGATCAGTTCGACCGGGTCGAGGCCGGCCAGGATGATCAGATCGGCGGAACCGACGGTCGTCTGCTCTATGGCACCACCCGTGAAGATACCCGCGAAGTTGGGATGCGCGTCGGGCACGACACCTTTTGCCATGTAGGTTGCCAGTGCCGGCGCGCCGAGCGCGGCTGCGAGGTTTCGCACGCCTGCTGCGGCTGCCGGTTGCGTCGCCTCCAAGCCGGCAACAATGACCGGCCGGCGCGCGCCCCGGATCAAGGCGCGTGCTTGTTCGACAGCTGCGGCATCAATGTCGTAAGACGACACAGACGACATCGGAACCTCGCCAACCGGCGATGTCATCAGTTTCGGATCGGCGAGCAGCAATGACGGGCCCTCAGGTGCCGACAACAAAGCGTCGAGCGCGGGGGCGACTGTCTCAGCCCTTGCCTGGACGACGCGTGCCTTGCCTCTCGCCACACCGCCGAACAGGCTTGTCGCCAGCGCCGCTTGGTCGAACACCTGATGGGAAAGATAGGCGAGTTCGGCAGCATCGAAACTTTCGGTCACAAGCAAAAGCGGCATCCGGTCGAGCAAGGCCGAAGCCAAACCGTTCGTCGCTGACGCGAGGCCAGGTCCCTTGGTCGAAAAGGCGAGGCCTGGCGCGTTGGCAAGCCGACCGGCGACCCCGGCCATCATCACGGCGGCATCTTCACGCGCGGTGATGATCGTGCGCATGCCGGCGCCTTGCGCTGCCGCCAATAGATCGAGACTGACGCCACCGCCCGGAACGCCGAAGGCAAATCGAGTTCCACGCCGGTAGAGCTCAGCTGCCAACCAGTCGACGAAGCGCTGCTGTTGTGCCATCACGCTTGTGTCCTCCGCTCGGCGACCAGGTTGCGTGCCGGATCAACCGTCAGGACGAATTGGGGCGGTATGATCAAGGTCGATTCGTCCTCCTCGATGACTGCCGGGCCATCCAGCGCCTGGCCTGGGAGCAGTTCCACGCGCCGATAGACCGGGGTCTCGACGAAACCGCCGCCAAAAAACAACTGTCGCTGGCCAACCGGTTTCGGTGTTGCTGCCTGGTTTCGGTCCTCGGCGGCTAGTGCCGAGGCGAGTGCGGGTCGGGGCCCCGATGCGACGACACGCCAGGAAAGTATTTCCGGTGGTGTCGTTTCGGAACGGCCATAGCGCGCCTGGTAGGCCGCCGTGAATGCGGCTCCGAGTTGCTCCGCTCCATCGACCGTCAGGTGGTCGGGGTCGAAGTCGACCTCAATCTCGTAGCCTTGACCGATATAGCGCATCATTGCACGCACGTGGCAGCGAATGTCTCGCTTCTCGATCCCGGTCGCAGCAACCAACGCCTCAGCCTCAGCACGCTGTTCGGCAAGCAGGGTGCGCACGGCGGCGACATCGAGCGCATCAAGACGACAGGGCGCGGCGCGGGCGACTTCAAATGACACGGGCGCAGCGAGCATCCCGATGGCCGAAGCGACACCTGCACCGATCGGACAGACAAGGCGGTCGATGTTCATCTTCGATGCCATGGAGCAGGCATGGACCGGGCCGGAACCGCCAATCGCCAGCATGGCAAAACGCGTGATGTCGAGCCCGCGTTCGATCGTGTGAATGGTAGCGGCCTGCGCCATGTTCGCGGTCACCGTCTCATGGACACCCCACGCCGCGTCGACCACCGAAATGCCAAGCGGTTTCGCGAGATGCTCTTCGATTGCCGTCTCGGCCGCCGCTTTGTCAAGCGGCATGGTCCCGCCGAGGAATGAGCCGGCATCGAGGTAGCCGAGGACGAGATCACAGTCCGTCACGGTGGGCTTGAGGTTGCCGAGGCCATAGCAGGCAGGGCCGGGGTTGGCGCCGGCACTGCGCGGGCCGACCTGGATCAGGCCGCGCGCGTCGATCTCAGCGATCGAGCCGCCACCGGCCCCAATCTCGATCATATCGATTGCCGGGATTTGCAGCGGCAGTCCACTGCCTTCCGCGAAACGCGTCTCGCGCGCCACCTCGAAGCGTGCAGTACGCTCAGGTTCGCCGGAACTGATCAGGCAGGCCTTGGCGGTCGTACCGCCCATGTCGAAACAGAGCACATCGTTTTCGCCTGCGAGTTCGCCGAACATGCGTGCTGCTTCGGCGCCGGCTGCCGGGCCGGACTGGACGAGCCGAATGGGATAGCGCCTGGCCGTCTCGGCCCTGATGCAGCGTCCATCCGACAGCACGAGCAGCAAGTCGCGGCGGAAGCCCAGTGCTTGCAGCGACTCCTCGAGTCGTTCGACATAGTGCGCAAAGATAGGCAGCACGAAGGCGTTGGCAGCGACGGTTGAACTGCGCTCGTATTCACCGAGTTCGGGGCTGACATCGCAGGACAGCGACACCTCGACGCCCGGCAGCTCACGGGCCAGGATTTCGCCGGCCCGCCGTTCGTGTGCCGGATTTGCGTAGGAATGGAGAAAAGCAACCGCCACGGCTTCGACGCCCGCGGCGCGCAATTTATCTGATGCGGCAACAACATCGGCTTCGTCAAGCGGCGTCTCGACGCTGCCATTGGCGAGCAGCCGTCCCGTGACTTCAAGACAGCGCGCCCGTGGCACGAGCGGCGCCGGCAGGGCGATCGTGAGATCGTAAAGATCGTAGCGCCATTCACGGCCGAGCCCCAGCACATCACGAAAGCCGCGCGTGGTGATCAGGCCCGTTGTCACGCCGCGGCGCTCAATCAACGCATTCGCAACCAGTGTCGTGCCGTGCACGACGGTATCGAGATCAGCGGCAGATATGCCCTCATGCTGGAGCGCCCGCTTGATACCCTCGACCACGGCACGGGACGGGTCATCGGGGGTCGTGAGCAATTTCTCGCGGCGCATCGCAGGCGCACCATCACGCCAGAGCACGACGTCGGTAAACGTGCCACCGATGTCGACACCGATCGACCGTCCGGCGTGTTGCTGCTCACGTGTCAACGCCATAGTCCCTTGCTGCTGCGTCTGCCGTGACCAGGCCTGACGCAATGTCCTCATCGATCTGACCTTGCGAACGCTCGGACGGTGGAAACAGCCCGCCGCCGCCGGGTGTCTGAAACGTGACCTCGTCGCCTTGCAACAGGACCGTCCGCGATTTCGCGGCGAGCGGCTCACCGTTCAGGAGATCGACGCCCGCCGCGCCGTTCGCGCCTCCCAACAGCCCCCGTGGCGGAAAACGGATCCGCTCGTGGCGGATCGTCATGGTCAATGGTGTTTCAGAGAGCGAGCGGAAACGAATGCGCTGCGCGTTACCGCCGCGATAGCGCCCCGCACCACCTGTGTCGGGAACGAACGCCTTTTCTGTCACGAGCATGGGCGTCTGGTTCTCGAAAACTTCTGTTGGTTCATTCGAGACGTTGCTCGGAAAACTGAGGCACCCCGGCCCGTCTCCCATCGCGCGGGCTCCATGGCCGCCGTTCATGAAATACATCTTGACGAAGTTGCCGGTGCCGTCAGGGCGCTGGCCGCTGAAATAGACATTCCAGAGCGGCGAGCCGGACTCCGCCACCGCACGCTCAGGCACGACTTGTGACAGCGCCCCGATCACTGCGGGCGGCACGTAGTGGCCCGAGAGATGACGACCCCAGACCGGGGCGGGCGGCGTTGCGTTGAGGAGACAGGCTTCGGGAGCGGTCACGGTGATGGGGCGCAGCGAACCGGCGTTGTTCGGCGCCTCGGGATCGAGCAGGCATTTCACCGCGTAGCGCGCGTAAGCCTGCGTGTAGTTGAGCACGCAATTGACCGGCCACGGGATCTGCTGCGAAGTGCCGGCGAAGTCGATCGTCATCTCGTCGCCTGCGATTGTAACCGCGCAGGCAATGTGCAGACTCTCATCAAACCCGTCAGTGTCGAATCCGTCGTGCCAGGTGCCGTCCGGCAAGGCCGCGATGGCGCCGCGCATACTGTCCTCGGATCGCTTGATGATGTCGTCGGCGACGGCCTCGAGGTCGCTGAGGCCCTCGTCGTCGAGCAATCCGAACAGTTTGTTCGTGCAATCGGAATAGGCGGCAAACTGAGCGCGGATGTCACCGAGCGTCTCGTCCGCCATGCGCAGGTTTTCCTTGAGGAAGTCGATCACCACCTGGCTCTCTCTGCCGCCTTCGACGATGCGGCAGATCGGCAGGCAGAGCCCCTCCTCGAAGCGGT
>CBDCZF010000004.1:0-6522 GCA_965224225.1 Hyphomicrobiaceae bacterium | reverse complement strand
TCATTACGTCGCGTAAGGAGTCCGGGATCGTTTTGCGGATGCCTTTGATGAAGGCCAGGAACATATTGTCGGAGGACAGGTCCGGCTGTTCCACCCAGAACCGCGAGAAGTGCCAGGTCACGCCTTGAGGGACGAACTGGAGACAGTCGTACTCCACGCCGATGTTGGTGGAAGGTATGATCACACCTATCCGTCCGCGGCTGCCGATCCAAGGCTCCTGCGCCCGCGTAAGCACCTGGCCGGTCTTGGTAGTCATCTGTTGCATGGTCCCTGCCTCCTCAGGCATCCTATCACGCAGCTGGATAACAAGGCGAGGTCGCGCGGGGCCACAGTCCACGGCAAGTCAGTGGTCCAACAGGCGGTGTTTGCTACGAAGCGCTGCGTCCTCATATAACCTGCCCCCACTCTCATTGTGTCCGAAGCGGCGGCCTCCCTCTAGCATCCACGACATCAGGTGCTGGCAATATGCCGTATCACCTCATCGGCAGTCATAAGGTCCGCACATTTCTGGCCCATGTCGAACAGGTTGGCCTCGTGTGGCCCCATGGCGCGATCGCCGACACCATCCGTGACGATAATTGTAGCTCACAGAGTCGATCACCGTCGCGCGAACACAGCCCGACCTCGTGCAACCAGTGACCACCAGCGTGTCAACGCCTTTCAGGGTGAGCCAATTAGTAAGGTTGGTCCCAAAGAACGCCGAGGGCTGTGTCTTGCGCACAATGTGCTCCCCCTTCTTGGGTTTCAAACTCTGGGACGATCTGGCTGAGTGGAGGCTCCTCCTTATGCTTCTTGAGCCCGAGCGCCTTAAGACAGACCATGCCGTAATCCGATCCGTCATCAGCATAAACGGCGCGGGTAAACGCAGTCGGTAGCTTTGCCTTACGGGCCGCCCCGAGCAGTCGCTTGGTTGCCGCAATAGCCTGTGGGATATTGCCCCCACCGAACGAATCCGGGTCGCAGAAGCCATTGACGAAGTCAACGATCACAAGCGCCGGTTGCTTGCCGAAGCCAGAGGAGTTGCCGAAGTTCTGCTTCTTGTACACATCAAGGTCGGACATGGCTCGCTCCGCTCGCTACACGGGTGGCGCGATAGCTCAGCCTCTCAGCCGGAATACAGCAGTCGCACCTTGCCGTTGCCTTCTCATGCCCAATACTGTGCGAACTGCGTCGCAACGACGTCCTCATATTTTGGATGGCCCTTGATCAGGCCAACGTCCCTCTGGAACTCTGTCATCCCCTCAACGAACTCGCGCGACACCGTCGCATCGTAATAGGGCAGATCACGCTGGATGAGGTCGGCGATAAGCGAAGCCTCATATTCCGGAAACAGCTTCTCGCCGACCTTGGTCGCCAGCGACACGTCGGCCTTCAGAGCGTTCTGCGTCTTCACGATAGCGCGGACTGCACCGGCGACAGCTTCGGGATTGTCCTTGATCATCTTATCTGACGTCATGATGGCGGATGCGGTGTAGTACTTCGCATTTGTCGGACCGTCGCCCCGTCTGGCGTCGATCACCATCGTACCCCAGCCACCTCGCACGGCCACCTCCGCGCCCATACCATTGGCCCAGAAGCCGTCGATCAACCCTGCTTCCATGGCTTTGGCCGCCGCGACACCAAAATTCTTGTTCTCGCCCAGGAACGCTCCCGGCACCGGTCCAATCTTGACGTTGTCTCCCTCTTCGTCGATTCCGCTCTCCTTGAGCAGCTGTTTAAGGCCGAGATTGACCAGCGGAGCCGCGCCGATACTACAGCCCTTGATGGCGTTTATGTCGCCGCGTTTGGCGTTGAACTTCTTGTGGAGAATCAGGAACCAATACATGTGCTGGGCCTGTAGCGCGATCACTTTGCCGCCGTCCCATTCGGGGAATGCATGCGGTGTAGAATGGGCCGAGCCACCGACGAAATGGATATTGCCGTCCCGCAATTCCTCAAGCGTTTTGTCGACGGGGGGGATCAGTTCCAGCCCGACGTCAAGGCCCTCCTCTTTGAAAAAGCCAAGTTCGACAGCCGCTGCGGCCGGGAAATAGGAGTTTGAAATCATATCGGGAATGGCGATTGTCATGGCGGCCATAAGAGCGTGCTCCCTTGCAGGATTAATTGACTGGACCGCACTCTAAGCAAACAAGCACGGAAGTCTATGCCTTGATACCAATTCACGACATATATCCAACTGCTTACACTCAATTGTCTATCGCATTTGTGCGGTTTCGGAGATCGCGACTGGTATGCCGCAATCATTTGGGCATACGCCCTATACTGTCATGGATCTTGCCACATTTGACCAGAATCGCAGCAACTGGCGAAAATAATAAAGTCTGGAGCTGGCCCGCCGCGTTTGTGAGAACGAAACAGGTCTCGGCTGTGAAGCTATCATACTCGTGCTTCGCACCGTAACTAGCCGAATGATGCGGCACACACGCCAACGCGTTGAGCATCGCGCTTCAATGCAACACAAGTGTTGCGCACCAGCACAGAGTCTGTTCTGGGTCATCTGCTGCCGGTCGTAGTCTGACGATTCCACGACAGCTATGGCCCCAACAGCGGAAATAGGTCCGCTTACCCGCGAAACTTTCCGCTTCTATCCCTGCAGCGGCAATCGCCCAGCGCTGGGCCGATGTCAGAGACGGGCCAACAGCACCATAAGTTGAATGCGGACAATCAGCCGTCGAGTGTTGTCTTAGCCGTGCTTGCGCTCAAAAATTGCTGCGTCGCAACTCGTTCAGTAGCAATTTTTTTCCACGGTTGCTCACCGACTAACATCTGCCGCTGGGATCCGATCTTGCCGACGGCCAGAATGACCCGTCTGAACCGTTAAAGACCACATTATTGTGTAACCGGCGAAACGATCGAGTACATAGGGAATGACCGCCGCGGCAAATGCCCAATTGGCCGGAACTAAGTGTACTCTTATGGGATCAACAGGGCAGCGCATATTTGGGTCATTGTTTTGCTCATTATCGAGAGAATACAAACTGGGATGTTGATGGCTCGCAGGCACAAAATTCCAACTACTTGTTATTCCGTTCACTCAGATTATTGGACACGCCTGTTGCTGATGCATCACACGCAAACTCCAGCATTGTGTTAATGTGGCGCCATTATGGCTGCTGAATAATTGTACCAGTTTGTTGATTAGCGTGGAGTAAAACCAATGATCCGTATTGTGCTTGGCCTATTTCTGTCATTGGGATTTGTGTCATCTGCTTATGCGAGTGGGCCTTCGATCGCCCCAGCTGGAACCCCCTACAATTGGAGTGGCTGGTATCTAGGTGCGCATATTGGCGGGGCCTGGGCTGACGTCGACTATTCCCATAATCAACCGTTGGTTCCTCTTGTAGAACCGCTGTCATTCAGCGCCTCTTCTTTCGCCGGAGGGGTACATGGCGGCATTCAACAGCAGTTCGGAACTTTCGTTATCGGCGTCGAGTTGTCCTACACCGCTGCCGACCTCGACGAAACCGTGACGTCAACTCTTGTAGCTGATCGATCGCGTACAGCAATTGTCGACGATATCTTTATCGTCGCTCTAAGGCTTGGGGTCCCCGTTGGAGAGCGTTCGCTTGTATACCTAAAAGGCGGTTACGCCTCTGCTGAAGTTGATATTTCCTCGAATGTGATCAGCACGGGCACTTTGACGTCTTCCAGTAGCGATCGCGAAAGTGGATGGAATCTTGGCGTTGGTCTGGAGTATGCTTGGTCGAATAACCTGATATTTGGTGTCCAATACGACTACATCGCGTTGAACGTTGACGATCGCCTGGACGTCGACACGAATGGCTTTACGTTGCAGGACCACGCGTCTATTGACGCCGATATTCAGCTACTAACAGTAAGAGCTAGTTGGAAGTTCTGAGATACAGTTTATTGACCGCATAGTGACGACCCGCCGCGATAAGATTGCGGCGGGTCGAATGTTTTGTAGGATCTGATCTTTATTGCCATTTTGGGCCCATAGTAGAGACGCCCGCGTCACTTCATCCAAGCGGTCATAGATCCATCGAACACAATAGAACGAAACTGGTTTCGGATGAGAAGCGGCCGTGCAGACCCCACTGCCCTGCGATTGGTAAAATGATGCAGCGCATACGCCGACGAGCTCGGCATCGAGCCTCAATGCAACATGAGTGTTGCGCACTCGCACAGAGTCTGGTTGGGGTCAATCGTGTCACTGGTCCGATGTCCCCGCTAAGATGTCGCAACGGACCCTGGCCTCTGTTCCGAAACTCACGTTTTGCGGAACAACTGGATCATGTCCGCTATCGGCATGGCAGTTGCTTCAATGCCAAATTGTGAAGTCGCGATGGGCCATTCATGAGCCTTCTGTCATTGCTTGCCAGAGGGCAATGAATTAGCAGCACTCCCTGACTTCGCTGCAATAGAGGTGCCGATGGTTAAGCCTGCGATGACGGACTACTATCAGGCGCGTGCCAAGGAATACGAGCGCGTCTATGAAAAGCCTGAGCGCCAAATTGAACTCCAGAAACTTAAGACTTGGCTGCAGCGGGAAACGCAGGAACGTACAATCCTGGAGGTAGCGTGTGGTACGGGCTACTGGACCGCTGTCGCCGCGCCAGGTGCTAAGTTCGTACTGGCCACCGACGTCAACTCTGGCCCCTTAGAAATCGCACGTGCGAAGAACCTTGGCGAGCATATTGAGTTTCTGAAAGCCAATGCCTATGCGCTGCCCGAAACTCGCCGACGGTTCGACACGTGCATGGCGCATTTCTGGTGGTCTCATGTGGAGATCGCCAACCAATCGAAGTTTCTAACGCACTTAGCTTCACGCTTGACCGCTGGTGGGCGCTTGCTGATGATAGACAATCGGTATGTGGAAGGTTCTAGCACACCAGTCTCTCACACTGACGACGATGGCAATAGCTACCAGCACCGCCGGCTGGCGAATGGAGCAGCATACGAGGTATTGAAGAACTTTCCGTCGCGCGAGGATCTTGAGCGATCACTTGGCGCAATTGCAACAAGTATATCAGTGACTGAGCTGAAATATTATTGGGCTGTCAGTGCTGATTTGCGCTGAACGGCGTCTGTTCCGGATATAACGTTTTGCGGAACAACTGGATTATGTCCGCTATCGGCATGGGCGCTGATGTGATGACCGGTTATGACGTCGCGACGGGCAATCAACAGAAATGGGCGAGTTTTGTTTTCTTCAAGTGAATTATTTGGTGATGGTCGTAGGGTACTTTGGTGCTCACAGCGGTTGCCTGAAACAATCTTCAACCAAGAAATTCAATTCTATCGTAGTGACCGGGACAAAAAAGGGTGCCGACACTGCGGCACCCGGTTCCAATTTCTGAGTTATGTATCGTTCAGAATTTTGCGCTGACACCAACGCGGAAAACTCGAACGTCGTCGACTGTTATAAAGTCTCCCGCTTCACCATCCAGGAACCCGCCCAGGTCAAGAGACTTGCCAACATCGTAATGGAGGTATTCGGCACGGAAAAGTAAGTTGGATGCGAGAGCTACTTCGACACCCCCGCCATAGACCGCTCCGGTTTCTGAAATCGAAGCGCTTCCATTTTCCCCAGGAGCGTCACCGTCATTGAATGACAGATCCCATTCAGCCCGTGCGATACCTGCTGTCGCATAGATCAGCCAGTTACCAGATGCAAAACCGAGGCGGGCGCGCAGCGAAAGCAGATGGTCAAGATCCACACCGACGACATCCTGAACAGCCTCGCCACTGCCACTTGCGGAACTCGCATCGATACCAGTAATGCTTGCATCAGCCTCAATGCCGATCACAAACCCAGCAACCTGTTGGTTCCAGCCAACGTGGACGCCAGCCACAGCGCCATCTGCTTCAAAAGATTGCAGCGTACCACCACTACCGGTGTCATAGAGCATATCAGTATCGTGTTGGCCATAACCCAAATGAAGGCCACCATATAATCCCGACCAGGTAAAAGGTGCAGGCGCTGAGGGCCCACTCGCAAGGGCCGGCGTCATGAACAACACCGACACTATCGAAAACAACAACGCACGTTTCATCAGTCGACTCCGCATTACTGGTCCACTCCGCATTGCTTCCGCAAAGCAACGTATAAATTCCGACGTACCCAGATTGGCAGATAAGCAGCAACATCGAGTTGCATAAGCGCGACATGGCGCGCTAATATTTGACAAAACCTGCCAGTTTGGTGGTCATTTTAACCCTTTGTGATTGGATGGCACCACTTCCGAACAGGGTCGGCATCGACGCTTGCGCGGTGCCCCAAGGGAGTATCGGTCTGAAGGCGGCCGTAGACGACAGTTGAGAGCCTGAAAGTCTAACTGATGACCACTCTAACGAGATACGCCAAACAGCGGACATGATCGGTGTCGGCAAATTCGCCGTTCACATTGAGGCGCATGGTGGCGGCTTCCGAGATGACGCAACGTTGTGCGGCGCACCAACGGCGTAGAGCCGTTCGCCAGGAATTGGCCCTGATCAACGCTAGGCGAGTGAAATTACCTATATCGCGACACGTCAGGGCTGGTTGTACCTTACCGTCAC
>CBDCZF010000003.1:0-59319 GCA_965224225.1 Hyphomicrobiaceae bacterium | reverse complement strand
CGCTGTCGGCTTGCGTTCCTGAGAGCCTGGGTCGATGCCGGTCGCGTTGGCGTCGCGTGATGTGCGGGACGGGCGCGGCCCTACCGAAGCATTTACGATAAAGTTCAAATCGTTTGGATTTTGGCAACGCTTTGGCGCTTGAATGGAGCTACGCCAGGTTAACTTGTTGTGCGTGCCTGACGTAGTCGGGGGACGAACGGACGACCGCTCCGCTTGTCCCCGAGTTGGTTGAGTTCCTTTCGCTCGCGGGGCTATTCCTCGCTACGCTCGGGCCCCTCCGCGGGGGCGCGCCAAAGGCGCGGGTCGCGGTGCTCCCGGACACAGACCTAGCTCGCGGGGCTATTCCTCGCTACGCTCGGCCCCTCCGCGGGGGCGCGCCAAAGGCGCGGGTCGCGGTGCTCCCGGACACAGACCTAGCTCGCGGGGCTATTCCTCGCCACGCTCGGGCCCCCTCCGCGGGGGCGCGCCAAAGGCGCGGGTCGCGGTGCTCCCGGGACACAGACCTAGCTCGCGGGCTATTCCTCGCTACGCTCGGGCCCCTCCGCGGGGGCGCGCCAAAGGCGCGGGTTCGCGGTGCTCCCGGACACAGACCTAGCTCGCGGGGCTATTCCTCGCCACGCTCGGGCCCCTCCGCGGGGGCGCGCCAAAGGCGCGGGTCGCGGTGCTCCCGGACACAGACCTAGCTCGCGGGGCTATTCCTCGCCACGCTCGGGCCCCTCCGCGGGGGCGCGCCAAAGGCGCGGGTCGCGGTGCTCCCGGACACAGACCTAGCTCGCGGGGCTATTCCTCGCCACGCTCGGGCCCCTCCGCGGGGGCGCGCCAAAGGCGCGGGTCGCGGTGCTCCCGGACACAGACTAGCTCGCGGGGATATTCCTCGCTACGCTCGGGCCCCTCCGCGGGGGCGCGCCAAAGGCGCGGGTCGCGGTGCTCCCGGACACAGACCTAGCTCGCGGGGCTATTCCTCGCCACGCTCGGCCCCTCCGCGGGGGCGCGCCAAAGGCGCGGGTCGCGGTGCTCCCGGAACACAGACCTAGCTCGCGGGGCTATTCCTCGCTACGCTCGGGCCCCTCCGCGGGGGCGCGCCAAAGGCGCGGGTCGCGGTGCTCCCGGACACAGACCTAGCTCGCGGGGCTATTCCTCGCCACGCTCGGGCCCCTCCGCGGGGGCGCGCCAAAGGCGCGGGTCGCGGTGCTCCCGGACACAGACCTAGCTCGCGGGGATATTCCTCGCTACGCTCGGGCCCCTCCGCTGGGGCGCGCCAAAGGCGCGGGTCGCGGTGCTCCCGGACACAGACCTAGCTCGCGGGGCTATTCCTCGCCACGCTCGGGCCCCTCCGCGGGGGCGCGCCAAAGGCGCGGGTCGCGGTGCTCCCGGACACAGACCTAGCTCGCGGGGATATTCCTCGCTACGCTCGGGCCCCTCCGCGGGGGCGCGCCAAAGGCGCGGGTCGCGGTGCTCCAGGACACAGACCTAGCTCGCGGGGCTATTCCTCGCTACGCTCGGGCCCCTCCGCGGGGGCGGCGCAACGCGCCGGGTCGCGGTGCTCCAGGACACAGACCTAGCTCGCGGGGCTATTCCTCGTTACGCTCGGGCGCCTCCACGAGGGCGCGCCAAAGGCGCGGGTCGCGGTGCTCCCGGACATAGACCTAGCTCGCGGGGCTATTCCTCGCTACGCTCGGGCCCCTCCGCGGGGGCGGCGCAACGCGCCGGGTCGCGGTCGCGACCTTTGGACCCGAATAACGTTACGACAAGGACAATTTCGCCGGCACCGAGAGGAAGCCGCGAAATCTGACGCGTCCGCCGCGAACCGGCCTGCCGGCCAGTTCGTAGGCCGGAAACCTCTGCAAGAACCTGCCGATCGCGATCCGCCCTTCGAGCCGCGCGACGTTCATGCCGACGCATTGATGCGGGCCCGACGCAAACGCCAGGTGTCGGTTGGGATGTCGTGGCACATCAAGTTCATCCGGCCGCGCGAACACGTCCGGATCGCGATTAGCGGCCCCGATGCACAGTGTCACGGGCGTCCCGGCGCGAACGACTTCGCCGCCGATCTCTGTGTCCGTCGTGGTCATGCGATTACCGAGTTGGTTGGAGCTTTCAAAGCGCAGGAATTCTTCGACCGCCGTCTTGATCAGTGCCGGATCGTCGATGAGGCGTTGGCGCTCGACCGGCCACTCGGTCAGCGCCACAAGCCCGTTGCCGATCAGGTTGGTGGTCGTCTCGTGGCCGGCGTTGAGGATGAAGATCACGTTTTGCAGAAGCTCGCGCTCGGAGAGCCTTTCGCCGTCCACCTCGCCCTCGATCAGGCGGGTCAGCACGTCCTTGTCAGGATCGCCGGGCCGCCGCCGACGCTCGGCAATCAGCCCTTCGAGATAGGCGGTAAATTCAACGACGGCCTGCTCGCCGGTTCTCAATTGTTTGTCCGTCAGCACAGGTTCGAGCGCGCCCAGTATAGCGAGTGACCAATCCCGGAGCGGCCCACGTTCCTCGCGCGGCACGGCGAGCAGGTTGCCGATCACCTCGACCGGTATGGCGGCTGCGAAATCATCGATCAGGTCCGCCTCGCCCTTGGCCGCCATGGCATCGAGCAGACCGTCGACAAGGGTGGTGACCGGCGCCTCCATATCGGCGATCGCGCGCGGCGTCAGGGCGCCGGCAATGATCCGCCGCACGCGCGTGTGCAACGGCGGATCGTTGAACACGAGGCTGGTGGTGTGGTGTTCATAGAGCGGCCCGTCACCGTACTTCGGAGCGAATTCGACGCGCTTGTCGGATGAGAACGTCGTCGTGTCCTTGTAGATCCGCTCGAGGTCGGCGTGGCGGCTCAAAAACAGCGACCCATCCGGCATGCGTCGGACCGGATCATGCAACCGGAGCGCCTGGTAAAACGGATAAGGGTCGTCGACGAACCCTTCGGGCAAGTCGGCCAGATCGAATGCGTCCGCCACGGCCCGCGCCCGCTCCGGCTCGAACACGCGCAGGCCGTCAGCGTTCATGATCGCCTGGTTCGGACCATCAAATCTCGCCATTGAGCCCTACTCCTGATCAGCTCGTATCACGCATGATCACGACCACCTGACAGCCGCTTGGACTTTCACAACGAAACCCTATCTCTGCCAGACTGACAACCGAGGAGGTGTTTGTCATGAAGACTTTGATTATTGCACTCGCGGCCCTTGCAATCGCAATTCCGGCATTGCCCTCATCTGCAGATGCGGCATCACGAAAATACCGTAAGGCATCGAAATCCCATGCCGGGTACCATCGCAAGCGTCGCTTCACGCAACGCGAGATCGACCGTTTGCCAATCCGTATCACCAGGCCACCGAACACCGGGCACTACCAGTTCCAGGACTTCCCGCTGTGGGCGGCCCGCGCCTTCCAACCGGTTCTCAGCCGGTAAACCGCACAACCGTCGGCATCAATAGAGGCCGCGCTCGGCCATGACCTGGCTCTGGCGCTCGTTTTCTTCCTGCGTCAGACCCTCGACATGGTCGAGCAGCATTTCGGCATAACTTGGCAGCATTGCGCGATCGATATGCCTTGTCGCATCCCAAAGCGCCGATCGGTTGAGCGCCTTCGGACAGTGCAGGAAGGCCTCGTCCACCGAGACCACCAACCCGACCTTGGGTGGTCGCCCCTGAACGGCGCTGTCAGCCAGCAGTCGCGCATCATCCGTAATGCGGGCACGGCCGTTGATGCGCAATGTCTCGCCCATGCCGGGCACGAAGAACAGCATGCCGATGCGCGGGTCGGCGAGCAGATTGACGAACGTGTCGAGGCGGTTGTTGCCGACGCGGTCGGGCAGCAGCAGGGTGCGCTCATCGAGCACGCGCACGAACCCGGGCGGGTCGCCGCGCGGCGAGACATCGGCGCCGCCCGGCCCCTGGGTCGCGATCACGCAGAACGGTGACAGCGCCAGTATCGCACGGCAATGCTTGTCGAGGTGGTCGAGCACCTTGTCGGTCGCCCGCGACATCGGGGCGTGATGCAGCGCGCGCAATGCTGCTTCGTCGGTGATGTAGGATACGCTGTCGAGGTCCATTCGGGCACCTTGTTTGCTTGCTGCCGCCCGCACCCGCTCGGGGGAGGTTTCCCCCGAACCCCCTCCTTCTTTTCTTGTAACGTTTAACCGGTGTGCCTCACCGCCCTTTCCAGTCGGGCTTGCGCTTTTCGGCGAACGCCTTCGGGCCTTCGACGGTGTCTTCGCTGTTCATCAGGGCGATCTGCGCCGGGTAGCGCTCGTTCTTGCTCGCCGTCTCGAGGGCCGGCGTGTCGAGGGCGCGCATCGCAACCTGTTTGGTCGCGCGGATGCTCATCGGTGAACATTCGAGGATCATGCCGGCCCAGCGTTTGGCTTCATCCATCAGCTTGTCGTGGGGCACGACAGCGGTGACAAAGCCGAGCTGATAGCCCTCATCGGCCGGCACGTGGCGCCCGGTCAGCATCATGCCCATCGCCTGCTTCAAGGGGATCGAACGCGGCAGGCGCTGCATGCCGCCGGCACCGGCGGTCAGCCCGACACGCGGCTCGGGCAGCGCAAAACGGGCCTTGTCGGAGGCAATAATGATGTCGCAGGCGAGAGCAATCTCGAAGCCACCGCCCATCGCCACACCGTTGACGGCGGCAATGACAGGCTTGACCATGTCGTAACGCTTGGTGATGCCGCCGAAGCCGCTTGGCCCGTGATCGGGCCGCTTGCCGGTCTTAGCGCGCATCTCGGCATGATACTTCAGGTCATTGCCGGCCGAGAACGCGCGATCTCCGGCCCCGGTTATGATCGCCACCCAGAGGTCGGGGTTTTCCTCGAACTCGTCGAACACCTTGCCCAGTTCCTGTGACGCCGGCGGATGACAAGCGTTCATGACGTCGGGACGGTTGATGGTCACGATCATCAGGTGGTCTTGGATGTCGACTTTGGTGAACTCGCCCATGGTCTGCCTCCCCTGGCTCGCGTGGTCTGGTTGGCCCCAGCAAAGGGGATCGAGGACTGCTTGTCCACAGGGAAGGGCGAGGGATGGCGAGGTATCGCGTGGCCGATGGGGGAGGATGTGTTACGCAGGATGCGTGTGGGCATTTAGGTGTGGCCGAAACGGAATTAGCTCGACTTGCCGCTTCAAGAATAATTGCTCAGCATCGTTGGTTCATGCGCAGCGATGCGTAAATATGTACGTTGGCGTCACGCAAAAACGCAACTTTGGCATATATCCAACCTCTCTCAGCCAATCTTTTCGCTCACTGAATGCTTCCGAGTCCATGGCCTCAATCACGACCAACGGTTTGTGCCGCAGCAATGCGGATCGTGCCCCGCGCAGCACTTCCATCTCGTACCCTTCAACGTCGATCTTCAAAATGTCGAGCCGGTCCAGCTGGAGGCTGTCTATCGTAATGATTGGCACTGTGCCGTCATGGTCTTCTTCGATGCGGCTCATGCCACTATTGTGGTCATCAACGACTACTACATTGCAGCGACCCGACTTGCCACCGACCGAAGCATTGATGAGTTGCATTTGCCCAAGGAGATTGTTGATCTCAATGTTATTTGCCAATTGCCGAAAACACGAAATGTTCGGTTCGATAGCAATACCTTGCAACCCCGCAATGCCGGCTAGAAAGAGACTGTGATTCCCTATGTGTGCGCCAACATCAATAAAAACATCACCGGGCATGGCGCGGTGAAACATTTCGGTGAGAAGATCGATTTCGTAAAACGTTTTACTCTTTCGGATTTCATTCGCGATATGATCGTCCGAATCGTCCAGGTCGAAAAATACATTGCGGCCCGCAAAACGGCACGAAACTTGTTCTGGCTGCAATGTTATATCCATTGTCACGCACCTTACAGAACGGCACTCAAGTCTGCTGGCAACTTGCTGATTCCGCCGAATTCCTGAACTTCCTGCAAGGCATGCATGGGAAGATGGTTCGTAAAACTGTGAAAAATCGTTTCTTCGTTCTCGATAGAAACGAGCCAATCCCGGCCTCTGTCCACACAAATTAAAGGATATCCGCTCGAATAAGCATGCTTGGCGAAACGGATATCAACAAATTTCGCGGAGCCATCCATGTAATCAAAACGCGGCATTTGATGACCACGCAAAAAAACCGTACCGGTCCCCAATTGGTTGACAACCGACGCTTCGTCCAATTTCTGAGAAAATACATGAACCAGGCGTCCAGTACGGCTCTTTCCATCATAGTAATCAGAGTAAATCACGCCATGCAGACCGAGGATCGGATTGGCATCTGAATACTGACCTGAAAGGGCGATCATGCGATCAGTGTAGTCTGATGGATAAAGTATGTCGTCATCGCATAGAAAAACAAAGTCGTCCGCCTCGCAAATGGGAAAAAACTTTCCGACATCCTTTAGGTCTCTCGGAGGAATGATGAAGTTGGCATTCCTGAGGATCGTCCACTCGCGCGGCACGTCATCGTACTCGTTCAAAACAATATTGATAACATCCACTTGACGCGCGATCGACTGAAAGACAGGCAGGCACTTTTCTCTACGTGCAGGATATGTTGCTATATTTGCGACGCGTCGCATCTTCCCAACCGTCCTTTAGTTTCACATGAATTGAGGGAGTTTCACTTGATCAAGGTCCGCGATCGGTAGATCTGCGCGCTGCTCGTCAAATAGTTCCGCACCGTTTGTTATTTCGATCAGGTCCTGCGGCTGCCGATATACGCCTGCATGCCGCATGACTTGCCTCACCTTTTTATCGGGTACGATTTCGCACCCCAGGATGCGCTGGCGCGCTGCTACCGCCGCATAGGCACGCCGCGATGGCGCTCGGTAACCTAGTTCATTTGCCTCGAACCCAGATGTCTGAGTGAGTGATGCGCTGGACCAAAGTCCGAGCACCACAGGTTGCTTGACGATCGTGATCTGATCCTTTGTCAGTTGACCACGAATCTTCTCGTAAAACTCCGAGTCCGCACCGCAAAGTGCCGATCGATAAGGGCCGAATTTCTCAAACACCGATCGGCAATACATGATACTGTTCAGGCATTGGCGCGTAAACAAGCCATCCTTGAACATGACGATGTGGCCATTGCTCCTCATGCGCAACCAACTACCGAGCGACACGGTCGCGCTATTTGAAATCATCGCCTCAACTTGTGCAGAAATCCTATGAGGCAGCGCGAGATCGTCTGCATCATGAAACGTGATCAACTCCCCTCTCGAAGCGTCGATCAGCCTGTTTCGGATGTTATAGGGCCCTTGGTTTGCCTCTGAGGAGAACAGCCTAACCCTCGGATCATCAGCAAAAACCTGCATTCTTTCCAAGGTCCGGTCGCTACTTCCATCGTCCGCGATCAGAACCTCTATGTTGCGGTACGTCTGGTTCAAAACAGATTGTACGGCGTATGTCAGGGTCGCGTCGCAGTTGTAGGCAGCAACGATCACGGAAACCAAAGGCCCGTTCGCCGGCCCAGACACCGGCCGTTCCTGGCGAATACTCAGGCGACTCAAGATATTCTCATCCGGCGCCCCAGCATCAAGACGGAAAGGCAGATTGTGCTTTCCGAAATGCAGGTTCATTTGGCGAAAATACTCATTTTCCGCTGAGGTACGAAAATAATTAGCCCACAATAGTTCTGGTTCATTAGCGGCAGCAGCAGCAGTCAGCATTCTGTGAAACGGCGGCTTTGAGCCCACTTCCAATGCGCTGTTGAGATTGACAAGATCGACAGCCCCCGATGGCAAGGTGAAGTTTTGATCCCATTGCTGATCAGGATTACCCAACCGCCGCGCTATGGAAATCGCCTGATCCCAGCAAATGCCTAATTGGGACAATCTCAGGAGAAGCATTTCGATTTCGGTACTTTTCCCGGTCGCGACATGCGACTGAACAATCAGAGGAGCCAGCTGTTTCAGTGCGTTCGGGTCGTGCGAAAAGTTCGCCACAGCATAGCGGGCCAGCCCTTCGGAAGTGTCGTAGTCCTCCATAAGCAGCGCAACGTTGAGCATGCCGGCCAGCCATTCCTCAGGTGAATGACGCAACATCCGATCCATGTCGTCGTTTAATTTTTCAAGCTGTTTCGAGACCTGAAAATCGAAAGCACGGTAAGGCGAGACATGCACACCCGTCATGCCGCTGCGAGGTTCCAAACAGATCAATTCGATCGAGTCGAGACGCAATGAACAGGGCGCCCTGAGTTCGATTGCCAACCTATACTCGCGGTCCTCATGAAAGGGTACTGAGAATTCGATCATCTTATCGATTGTGCGCACGTGCTTCGTTTTCGCCAGGCCCATCGAAATGGGTACGTGCGTAGCACCGACTCCGGATTTATATTCGATGATCTTCATTTCAATCACACGACCCTTGTCCTGTGAAAGTAACGAATAGTCGAATCTCAGTCGGTAGCGCCCTGCACAAAGCGTTGATTGATCAAGCTTTTGTTCCAATCGAAACCATTTCAAATTGTGAACCAAATCCAAATGCAAGCCGTTCCCTTGGCCAACTTGTTTGGTCTCAAAATAGGCGTCCGGCGCTGCGCTCCCCTCGGACTGGTCAGCCCTTGCATGGCTAATACGCCAGCCAGGACAAAACTCGCCCTGGGAGGAAGAATTAGCTTTGTCAATAGAGGAAAAGTCCGCGTTTTGCAGCAAACCGAGTGGCATCATCCGGCCCTTGTGATCTTCTGATTTGGTAGTTGCCAGAGTCAAAGCTAAGGCAATGTTGGGACGCCGCCGCGTGCGCAACGTGTCTGCCGTCTTACACCGTTCAAGACAGATTTGTCGCCACGACAGTCTGAATTACCCACAGCTCTGCAATGCGCTGTGCGGATAGGGCTCAACAGCGTGGAAATCTCTAGGATTCGAACGCCAGTCGTTCATCGTTGCCCGGCCAACCTAGCCGGCAGACGCCCCACCATCGTGCCCAAGCCACCATCATCCCCCATAAATCACCCGCGGCAGCCACAGCGCAATTTCCGGAAACGCCATGATCAGAATCAGGCCGATCAGCTGGATCACCATGAACTGCATCATGCCGATATAGATGTCCTTCAGGTCCCATTCAGGCACCACGCCCTTCAGGAAGTAGGCCGATAGCGCCACGGGAGGGGACAGCCACGCCGTCTGCAGGTTGACGGCGACCAGGATCGCGAACCAGGTCAGGTTGATGTCGAGTTCGACGAGCATCGGGATCAGGATCGGGACGATGATCAGCACGATCGGTACCCACTCGAGCGGCCAGCCGAGCAGGAAGATCAGTGCCATGACCGCGATCAGGATCATGGTCTTCGACATCTCCATCGCGAGCAGCAGCTCGGTCAGCATCTTCGGCGTGCCGAGCGTCGAGAAAACGGCGCCGAAGAAGTTCGAGGCTGCGACCAGGAACATGATGAGGACAGTGATCTCGAGGGTCTTGATCAGCGCGTCGTAGAAGCCGGTGACGGTAAAGCGCAGATAGCCGATCGAGAGGATGATCGAACCGAACGCGCCGCAGGCGGCAGCTTCCGCCGGGGTTGCCCAGCCGAGCAGGATCGAGCCCAGCGCAAACGCGATCAGGATGGTCGGCGGCACGAGTCCCATGAAAAACTCGGCCCACAAGTCGGAGAAATAGAAGCCGGCCGGCTTCAGGGCGCGCGATACGTGGAATGCGCCGATCATGATGCCGAGCCAGACGACGGCGAATAGCAGGTTCGTGAACAGCAGATAGAAGAACAGCCCGAGCCCGAAGATTACGAGGAAGAATTCCAACGTGTAATAGGGCGACGTTACCGGCTGTTCCTCCTCGGGTAGGATCGGCCCGAGGCTCGGATTGAGCCAGCAGCGGCCGACCGAGTAGATGATGTAGAGCGTTGCGAGCAGGATGCCCGGCATGATGGCGGCGGCGAACAGGTCGGTGACCGGCACTTCGAGGACGGGGCCCATCACGACCAGCATGATCGACGGCGGAATGAGAATGCCGAGCGTACCGCCGGCGGTGATCGTGCCGGCGGCCATGCGCACATCGTAGCCCGAGCGGTTCATGGTCTTGGCCGCCATGATGCCAAGGATCGTGACCGAGGCGCCGACAATACCGGTCGCAGCCGCAAAGATGGTCGAGACGAACAGCACGGCAACGAACAGCGCGCCGCGGGTGCGCGACATCATCAGCTGAATGGAGGCAAACAGGCGCTCCATCAGCCCTGCCTTCTCCATCATGATGCCCATGAAGACGAACAGCGGCACCGCGACGAGTTGATCGTCGAGCATCGTTTCGTTGAATTTGAGCGTCTGCAGGAAGAACCCGAGCTTTGGGCTGATGCCCCACGCGGCAAACACGAAGGACAGGAAGATCAGCGTGAACGATATCGGGAAGCCGACGAAGATCGCAAACAGCATGGCGGCGATCATGAAGAGGCCGATGGTCGGCTTGTCGAAGCCTGTCATGCCGATCGACTTGACGAAGTCGGTCCACAGCCCGCCTATCGGCATCAGGTCGGGAAAGAAGGTGCCGGCAAACAGCACAGCGAGAACGATCAGGTAGACCGGCAGAATGCGCAGAAAGACGCGTTCGCGTTCCTTGCCCATGTCGTTGAAGGCGCGAAACAATTCCGGGATGCCCTGCAGGAGCAGGAGGAGGGCACCGACCGGCATCGCCAGCCGGGCAGGCCCGAGGACCGGCGCCCATGTTGAGTCGCTGGCGCGCTCCCAGCCGTCATAGTCGAAGCCGTTGCGCACGTTGAATGCATCGAGCGTGAAGTCAGCCGCGCTCCAGAAGAAGAACAGCATGGCCGGGAAATAGAACGCCAGGTAGAGCGTCGCATCGACGGTCGCCTGGGTCTTCAGAGACCAGTTGCGGTAGATGAAATCGGCCCGGATATGGACACCGCGCATCAAGGCATAGCCGGCACCCATCATGAACAACACACCGGCCAGCATGCGTGTCGTATCGTAGACCCAGAGCGTTGGTGCAACGAACAGCTTGGCGGCGACCACCTCGTAAACCATCACGACGATCACCGGGATTAGGATCAAACAGGTGATCCGCCCGACCCAGAGGTTCAGAACGTCGATAGCAGCCGTAATCGGGCGCTGCCACGATGTCATCGTCTCAGGCGTGTGGCCAGGCTGCTCGGCTCGGCGCTCGGCGATAAGTTCGTCGGCAATTTCGAGCTCGCCGGGATCAGGTTCGTTGCTTTGGGACACGAGGCCGGCCTTCCGCTGGGTCAGATCACGCCAAAGCCCTCCCCGAGCCATTCGGTCGGAGAGGGCCAGTTTTTGGTGCTCTTAGAGACTAGTTGACAGTCCCGATGCACGCTACTTCTTCAGGGACTTGGCGTAGGCTTGGCCGAGGCTGGCATTCGATGTCTGGGCACCAGCCCAGAACGGCACGGCAACGTTGGCAAACGCCTTTTGCGAATCCCACACCTTCTTGAAGAACGCGTTCTTTTCCGCGTTCTTTTCGAGCGATGCCTTGGCCGCTTCCATGTACTCCTTGAAGTAATCGGCCGGCGTGTCGTGCAATTGCACGCCGTGGTTCTCGGTCAGGTCCTTGAGCGCCTTGCCGTTTTCGTAGATGCGGTAGCTCAGCGACTTGATCAGCGAGGCGTTGGCCGAGACCTCGATTGCCTTTTGCTGGTGCGGCGTCAGGCCTTTCCACACATCACCGTTGATGTAGATATCGGCGTTGACGACGACCTGGTGCAGGCCCTGCAGGTAGTAGTGCTTCAGCACCTTCTGGAATCCGAACACGCTGTCAGGCTTCGGGCAGCACCACTCGGCCGCATCGATCTTGCCGCTTTGCAGGGCCGGCAGGATGTCGCCGCCGCCCATCGCAACGGAAGCAACACCGATGTCCTTGTAGGTCTGGCCCGGAATGCCCGGCGGTGTGCGGAAACGGTACTTGCGGAAGTCGGCCATCGACTTGATCGGTTCCTTGAACCAACCGAGTGCTTCGGGGCCGACCGGCTGAACCATGAAGCCTTTGACGTTGACGCCCATCTCTTTCCAGAGCTGGTCGTAAAGCTCCTTGCCGCCGCCATAAAGGAACCAGGAGACGAATGCGATGTTGTCGATGCCGACACCGGCACCGGCCACCGGCGAACCGAACAGCATGGCAGCCGGATGCTTGCCCGACCAGTAATGCGTCCAGGCGAAGCCACCTTCGATGAGGCCCTTGTCGACCGCATCGAGCGTTTCCTTGACACCGACCACGGCACCCGCCGGCAGCACTTCGATGGTCACTTCGCCGTTCGTCAAGTCACTGACGTCCTTGGCGAATTCCTTGAGCATGTGGACTTCGTCGGCCTTTGCCGGGATCACCGACTGAATGCGGATGTTGGTCTTGGCATCGGCCGCTGACGGCATCGATACCGCCGCTGCAAGTGCCGTTGCTGAGGCCACGGCAGCGGCGCTCAGAAACTTCGAAAAGGACATGCAAACTCCTCCCTACCATTAGGTTCATCCGGCCAACCGGTTGGTCTCGAGCCGGTTCATTCTGCGCCGACGCATCGTGCCTTGATTGCGCCGGCAATTGTCACGGCAAGTCTCGGCCGCGAGACGTTAACGTCTCATTTTGGAGGCACTGGTTCAAGCAGTTTCTATTGAACACGGCTCGTGCAAGCCGAGACCCGTTCACAGCCCGCCGACTTATGCGTCGGCGCGCTCAGCTTCCGGGATACAGGCGCTGATCCGGTCGGCGGCATCACGCAACGTATCGACATGCCCCCTCGCAATGTCCAGCGACATCCGAGACGTCGGTGCGTGCACGGCGAGCGAGGCAACGTATCGCCCTGTATTCTTGTCACTGACCGGTACGGCAACCGCGGTCATGCCGGCAATGAATTCCTCATTGTCGAGGCTGAAGCCTTGACGGCGAATGTCTTGCAGATGGCCGATGAGCTTCTTTGGCGAGGTCAACGTGCGTTCGGTATAGGCCTGCAGTTCGACTTCATCGAGAAGCGCGCGGCACTGGCTCTCCGGCACCGACGCCAGAAACATCTTGCCAGATGCGGTCGCATGAAAGGGTACCTGGGTGCCGATCGGCAATTGCAGGCGCAGCGGCCACTCGGTCTCGACGCGGTCCCAATAAACCATGCTCGTGCCTTGCGGCGCGACGAGGTTGCAGGTCTCGCCGATCGAACGGGCGACACTGGCCAGTATAGCGTGACGGACCATGTAAGTGGCGCGGCCGGCAAGGACGGCATTCGCGAGATCGACGAGACCTGCAGCCGGCACGAACCCGCGTCCGCCGAGCTGCCGGCGAATGAGGCCGGCGCCGAGCAGCTGGTCGCACAGGCGGTAGACTGTTGCCTTCGGGATCTCTGTGCGTTCAGCAATTTCGTTTGCCGTTATCGGCGTGCTGGCGGCCGCAATCTCCTGCAGGACGACGACGACCCGCACCGATCGATCGAGTTCTCCGTCCTCTTTCAATTGGGCACTCCAGCCTGCGTAACGTGCGCCGGACCATGCTGCGGCCGGCGCGCTCCCTACAAACGTCTCATGAATGAGATGAATTTGTCCACAAAATGCGACTTCAAGGCTACAAGGTCGCGATCTGATACCCGGCACGGCTTACTCGCTCCGCGCTTTACTCGGTACACCGGGCACGAAAGATTTTGGTAATTACGTCGTCGGACGGTTTGACGATGAGTTAACTCGTAGGGCCGATAATCGCGCCGATAAGGAGCGAGGTAGCGAATCATGAGCGGACAGAAACCGGACCCGACGCTCCGATCAGGCGGCTGCCTGTGCGGTGCCGTACGCTTCCAGGCAAAGCTACACGGTCTCCACTACCACATCTGTCATTGCGGTCGTTGCCGCAAATGGGCCGGCGGGCCGGCGTTCGGGGCGCCGGCATCGGCTGTTACATTCGAAGATGACACTGCTGTGACTCGTTTCAGCAGCTCCAGCCACGGCGAGCGGCTGTTTTGCAGCCACTGCGGCACACATTTGCTTTGGCGGATGAAGAACGGACCGACCGCCGTCATCTGGATCGGCGCACTCGACGAAAGCGACGACCTGACGCTCGAAAACGAATTGTTCTTCGACGCCAAGCCGGATCACTACTGTTTCGCCAACGAGACGGTCAAGCTCACAGGTGAGCAGATGAAGGCACTATACGCCGCGGGCAAGGCCTGACGTATCTCGATGTGATGGCAGAGCCGGGATGACGCTACTCGGCACGGCTCGGCAACTCGACGGTCCCGCTACCGATGACCGATAACTCGCCGTCCTGGTTGCGCGCCTCTTGCTCGATGTCCACCAGGTGACGGCCCTCTTCGACGTACTTGCGTGACACCTTAGCCGTAAACGTCAGCAGGTCACCTGCCGGATTATGGCGGCGGATCTTGCATGATGACCGCCGCAGGAAGCCGTCATCCCCCATCCAGTTCGTCAGATGATGCGTCAGCCACGAGCAACGTTCGGGCCCGTAATCGTAGGCGCCAGGCGTGCCGACCATCCTGGCGAAATCATCTTCCCAGTGAACGCGTTCGGGACAGTCGGGAATGCCGAACCGGTTCTTGATGCCGAGCCCCGGGTGCGCCGAGATCTGGCGCCAGTTGAGCTTATTGGCGCGGATATAGAGCCCGCCCCAGCCCTGGGCGTAGGCGATGAAGCCGGTCACGGTCATCGGGCCCTTGGCGAGCGGGCGAAGCTCTTCGCCTTCGGCGACGTCCTGCCAGTAACGCGGGGTGGCGCCGCGAACTTCCTCGTTAGCATAGAGCTGAAAGAACGCCTGCAGTTCCTCATCGCTGTAACGCCGCTCCTGGCGTGCCTTGACCTCGTCGTACTTGGTGCCGCGTTCGCGCGCCTCATCGCGATCCGTGCGGAAGCACCAGCTATCGGCTTCAGCGACGAGATCGCCGTGCTGGTTAAAGAACGCGACATGATAGATCTGCTGAATGGCCCGCCCGGCAAATCTGGTCCGGTGCTCGATCAGGTCTTTGAGATGAGCACTGGTCGAAATCTCATCGTTGCGCAGGACCGGCTTGTGCCACGTCCAGTCTGCCCCCGCCCACATGGCATGCACGCCCGGCAAGCCGCCGACATAGCCTGAGATGATCCGGTTGGTCGCGAACAGAAAGCTCGGCAATGCGACGATCATGCCATAACTCGATTTTGCCGCGTATTCTGGATCGCACCACAGCGGGTTGTCGTCGCCGATGCCATGGGCGTAGTGGCGGATGTTGTCCCTGGTCGCCTCGTAGCACCAGGGCTCGAGCGTATTCTCGATATTCACACCGATGCGGCCACGCAATTGGTCCAGGCCCTCTTCGGTGATCTTCGGGAACAGGTCTGTTTCAATACTCAAGATCGGGCCTCATTTCTCGATTGTTCACTTGCCGTCAGCGACCGCATTGCTCTCCCGGTCCCTCAGCACTTTCCGGTTGACCTTGCCGGCCGGCGTCTTCGGCAACTCGGCGACGATCTCGATCCGGCGCGGGTATTCATGCTGGCTGAGACGGCTTCTGACGAAGTCCTGAACTTCACGCTCGAACCCATCTTCATCGCCTGTTCGCTCCGCAACAAGAAAAGCCTTCACCACCTGGCCCCGCGTTTCGTCGGGCACGCCGATCGCGGCGGCTTCCCTGATGTCGGGATGAGCGAGCAGCGCATTTTCGATCTCGACCGCGCTCATCGTCCAGCCGGCGGAAATGATGACATCGTCGGCCCGGCCCGCATGGAAGAAATATCCCTCCGAGTCCGTGTAACCCAGATCCTTGGTCGGGTACCACTCACCGCGGCGCCAGAGCTTGATTTCGCCGATCTCATTGGCCGCCGCCCGTTCGCCGTCTGCCTGTTGCACCTCGACTTTGATGTTGGGCACGGACTTGCCGAGCGAGCCCGGTTTGACGGCAAAGTCTCGAGCGCCTGGATAGTTGACCAGAATGACGCCGACTTCCGTCGTGCCGTACATGCTGCACACCGGCCGGTGGAATGTCCGGTCGACGAATTTGAGGGTTTCATCATCGATCGGCTCACCGGTGTAGGAGAGCTTCTCGATGGCGAATTTATAGTTCGCCGCCGTCCCGGCATTCATCATCATGCGGTAGTGCGTGGCAGCCGCCGAAAGGTTGGTGATCTCGAAATCCTGCAGGGCCTGCATCAGCCGGTCCGCATCGAACCGGCCGGCATAGGCTCCGGTCGTTACGCCGAGCGCGAGCGGCGCCAGCGTGCCATGCCACAAGCCATGTCCCCAGGCTGGTGAGGACGGGCAGAAGAACTCATCGCCAGGACGAACGCCGGAGCCGTAGAGTGCCGCAATCGCGACCATCACGATCGCACGATGCGTGTGGCGGATCGCTTCGGGCAATGCGCGGGTCGTGCCGGAGGTGTATTGAAACGCGGCGATGTCGTTGGCGCTCGTCTGCCAGTCGTACCTGTCCGGCTGGCACTCCAGATCACTGAAGAACGCATTATCAGCGATGACGGCGGTGATGCCGGCAAACCCGCCGATCTCTTCAGCCTTCTGCTTACTTGTCACCAGGATCTTCGGCCGACAGTCCTCGAGCCGCAATCGCGCCCCTTCTGGTCCGAACAGCGTGAACATCGGCACGGCGACGGCGCCGTATTTGATACAGCCGAACATGCAGGCATAGAAGGCCAGCGACGGCTCGAGCATGACGGCAACGCGATCGCCGCGCTCGATGCCGCGCGCCGCCAACTCGTGTGCAAACCGCGATGACCAGCGGGAAATGGTATCGAACGTGATGAACTCGTCACGTCCGTCGTCGTGCGCGATGCGAACCGCGACACGGCTCGGATCGGTTGCATGACGATCAATGCATTCGTGCGCGATATTCAGGCGGTCTCGATCGCCGTCGAACAGCTGCCACAGGGCCTCGTTCGAGAAATGGGCCTGGGCATCGCCATAAGATGTGTAGTCCGTGAGCTTCGCCATGTTCGATTGTGCCCGACCTCGATCCCAAGCGGTTGCCATGCGGCGAACCCGCTCAGCATAAGCGGCCGCGAGATGAATTGCGACCGTCTCGAAATCCCGAAGCAAACGGCCTCGCATCGGCGGTATTGCATGACGATTCTGCAGCTTGCGGGCCGGACCATCATGCGTTACACACCTTGTTCCTTGACCAGTGCTTCGAGGTCGCGCCACCAGCCGTGTTCGCGTACCACCAAGCTTAAGCCGGACAAGAGATTTGGGCGGTTAGCTCAGCGGTAGAGCACTACGTTGACATCGTAGGGGTCACTGGTTCAATCCCAGTACCGCCCACCATTTTCTGTCTCATGGTGCTGTTCGCCTCACGTACGTAAGGCTGCGCCTCCGACAGGGCGGCGCAGGGCGCAGGGTCGCATGCTCCCGGACATGTGCTGCGACCCTGTTCCGCTCAGTTTGAACCTGCTCGAAAAGTCACCAACCTTTCGCCCCGATCAAATACCGCGGCCTTCGGTCTTGCGCCCCAGCTTCTCAATCGCCTGATCAATCTCAGGCCAGAACGGGTGGATCTCGCGCAGTTGTTTTAGAACCGTGAGCGCTTTGGCTTCGTCGCCGATTTGCTGGAAGATGCTCGATAGGCCGTCGAGGGCCTTGTAATGGTTCTTGTCGAGCGCCAGCGTGCGGCGCAGGTCGCCGACCGCTGCGCGGAAATTCTTCATCGAATAGTGCACGTAGGCGCGCCGGTTCCAGCCCTCGGCGTAGTCAGGCGCAAGCTCGACGACGTTGTCGAGCAGTTCCATCGCGAGCTTGTGGTCCTTGGTTTTGAGCGCGCGCCCGGCGCGCCGCATCAGTACGCCGATCGTATCGCTGCCCGCGGTCAGCCAGACGCGCTCGATCGTACCAGCAATGCGCTTGGCCTCCTTCTCATCGCCGGCGGTCGCGAGCAGCGCATAAAGGTCGTCACGCAAACGCGCGCGCTGTTCGGCAAGTTCCGGAATGCCGTTCTGCATGAGGAGATCGAGCGGCGAGTTTGCCTTCGCACTGCCCCCTTCAATCGGCTTGTCGGGGTCATCTGGATCTGCGTGCCCGGTCGACGAATCCTCGTCGGATCCGGTCGATGGCTCACGGGCCTCGTTCTCAGGTTGCGACTGCTGTTCCTGGGCCGCAGCCGGCGTGCCCGTCAATGTAGCGATACCCGCCCCTGCAAGCGACACCGCTACCAATACCATCACAAAGGTCACGAACCTGTGCATCGAGTCTACTGCCTCTTGGGTCACTGAGCTAGCCCGATCTATTCACCAGCACGTGGATCGTCATCGCCCAAAACGGTTCACTCGGCAAGGAGAGTGGCGAAAAGCGTATGGGTTCATACGGTTGAGACGCTCGACGCTGTCGATGGGCCGTTTTGGGCGACCCTGCGGGCGGGTCCAAATGTCCAAAATGCGGCGTCGAACCGCTTGAACGATGAACCACATCGCCCTGCGCGTTTCTCCTGGCCTTTTGGACATTTGGACTCCGTGACGACCGCGTGGTGGTGCATAGATCGGGCTAGAGCATCGAACTTTAGTCGCAAGCACGCGCAAGGCGCGGCGCTTCTGACCAAAGGTTCAAAGATGCTCGTCACATCAAGTATTTAGAGACGGATTCAGCTTTGCGTCGAGAACGGTTCGCTCTGCGAACCGATTCCGACTTAAAGCATCCGGCTCTAAGGCCGATGGTAGGCGAGCACAGCCGAAATTGGAACCGCCATCACGCCATCAGCCACCGAAACGCTTCGGCGCCATTAGCTGGCAGCAAAAACAAGGGAATTTTGGGGCAAACCGTTAACGGGAATTAACCCTGGCGCGCCTTGAAGCGGCGCTGCGTTTTGTTGATCACATAGAGGCGCCCGCGCCGACGCACCACACGGTTGTCGCGATGACGATCCTTCAGCGCCTTGATCGAATTCCTGATCTTCATTTGTCTGGCTCCGGTCCGGTGAACCGCGCTGCGAGGCCGCTCCCCAAATTGGACCGGATAACCGCGCGCTAGTGAATCTGCTGGCAAAGCGCCACTGCCGGATAGCCGGCAAGCGCCGATCGAGCCGCGGACACTGGCGCCCGGGCCCAAAACTTTGATCGACGGTCTTATGATGGTTTTGGCAGCTGTCGTCAACCGCTGAGCCTCTCCCTCAATGAATGCATCGCGTGGCACTGCCGCGCCATCGGTTCCAACTTTCAGCGTCCTCACAAAACAATCTTAAGCACGCGATCGTATGCTGATGGCTGCTTTGGAAGGGGTGAATCAATGGTCAACCTGTTTAACGATCTGCTTACCATGTCGACGGCGAATGCGTTGCTGTTGGTCGGCGCGATTGTGCTGTTCTTTTGGTATGCCACCATCGTTCGGCGGATGAATTCGGCGAAAGAGGCCCTCGCCGGTATCGACGTTCAGTTGACCAAGCGCGCTTCCCTGATCCCGAACATTCTCAAGATCGCGCGTTCGTTCATGGCGCACGAGCGCACCCTTCTGAACGAGATTACCGAGCTTCGAACCAAGGTGCTCGAGCCCTATGATCCAAAGGACACTGGCGCTGTCGCAGAGCACCTTGAGGCAGCTCGCCGGCTATCAGCAAGGATGGACCAGTTGCTCGTCTCCGTTGAAGATTACCCCGATCTCAGATCGGTCGAGACGATGGTGGCAGCGCAGCAGGCCTACAGCGAAGTCGAATTGCAGATTGCTGCAGCGCGACGCTTTTACAACTCCGCCGTTGGCAGCCTCAATGCGTCCATACAGATCTTTCCTGGTCGATTTCTTGCCCTGCTGGCGGGCGTACGCGAGCTGCCGTTCTTCGAAGCCGACGAGGTCTTTCGGCAACCCATCGACGCGGACAACTATCTGGTAGCGTCATGAGTGCTCAGAACGCGGTCGCTGGCGTTTTTGCCTACTTCGCCGATGTCGATGCAAATGTGTTTGCCAGCTCGGACGACCATATTTTGTCACTGGCGCGCCGAAAGCAGCTTTTCGACAGCTTTAGTGAGGATCAGCGAACTTATTACCAGAACCGGCTGGAGCCGCTGAGTGACGGCTTGGAGCGCGACCGCGAGAACAAGAGAGTGAGGTTTGCGAACCTGTTGCTCTACGGGTTGGCTGCAATGGCTGCAATCGTCGCCATTATGGCGGTGGCCATGCTTATCGGACTATTGAGCCGCGAATCCGGTCTCAGCACGTTTTTTGGCATGGCTGTTATCGCCGCGTACTTCGTCGGTTTCGCACCTGCGCGTTTTCAAGGCAGTGACGGCAAGTATCCCTATGACGTCATGCTGCGGTATTTCGGGTCCGATTTTTCGGCACCCAAACCGGCACCAAGGAGCATCAGAAACGAAATCGCTCGGTCAGGCTTCAAGGGGCTACACTGCACTTTCAGAACCGGCAGCACCACTCGAGGCACCTTCAAAGCGGTGAATGTCGAACTGACGGATACCAGGATCGAAATCAGAAGGCGCAAGAAAAGGCCGAAGGTGGTATTCGATGGTCTCTACATGAGCATTTTCTCACCAAGCACGAGGCGGGCCCGGGTGTTGGTCGTCAAAGATGCCGGCCTCACCCAGGGTGTCAGTGACTTCCTTGGCATGACCGGCTACGGCATGCAGCGCGCCCGCTTGGAGGACCCTGTATTCGAAAATCATTTTCAGGTTTACACGGATGACCAAATCGGAGCGCGTACTATCCTGACGCCGAAATTCATGGAGCAGCTGTTCGCTCTGAGCATTCGTTTCGACTTCGACGACTTCCACTGCTCCTTCGACGACGGACGTATAAGTATGTTTGTACCGTTCGAAGGTGGCCTGTTCCGCGCATCATCCGTGTTTCTGCCGGTTGATCTCGCGTCAGATTTCGCCCGGATCAGCGATGCCATGGGCATAGCAGAAATGATGATCGATACTCTCGAACTCGAAGGCGAAACAGTGGGGCCGTGGGGGCAGCAAGCCTAGCATCAGACCTGGCACCATCAGGGCACAAGCCACAACAAGGCCAGCTATTCCTTCACGGTACTAATCACGCTGGACATCGGCCGGCGGGCCAGCTGGCCGCGGCCTTTGAGGTTCTTGGCAACTCTTTCATCGTAAGCAGGCAGCGTCACGGCGGGCGCCTTGGCCGTCAGATGGACGATGCGATAGCCGTCCTTTTTCAGACGGTTCAGAAGCATCGGCATCGCCTTGGCGGTGCGCGGCTGGATGTCGTGGAACAGGATGATGCCCTTACCGCGTTTCTTCAGGTTGCGCATGACGCGAGCGACCAACGCCGTTGCACTCGAACGCTTGAAGTCGAAGGAATCGAGGTCGGTCGAGAATACAGCCATGTTGCGCTCGCCGAGATACTTGATGGTCTCGGGCGTATCGCGCAAATAAGGGTAGCGGAAGAACGGTGCGCCGGGCGTGCCGAGCGCCAGCTTAACGGCGCTGACCGCCTCCTCGATCTGGTCGCGACCCTTTTCGAACGTCATTTTTTTGCCCGCCAAGTTTGGGTGCGACCAGGTGTGCGAGCCGACCGTGTGACCTTCGGCAGCGACACGCTTGAGGACCTCGGGATAGCCGATCGCAAGCTTGCCGACGGGAAAGAACGTGGCGCGCACGCAGTGTGCCTTGAGCGCGTCGAGAACCGTCACCGTGTGGCTTGGCAGCGGACCGTCGTCGAAGGTCAGCACGACCTCGCCGGGTTTCAGGAAGTCGTAGAACTTATAGTGCTGGAAGCCGAAGCCGGGCCCGCCGGCAGTATCGATCTGGATGACCTTGGCAGTGCCGAGTGCGTCGGGGTTGCCGGGGCATTCCTCGGCGAAGGCCGGAGCCGCCAGACATAGGGTCGCTGCCGCAAGGACAGCGGATCGGATCGAAAGTTGCTTTGAAATCTGGTACCGGCCCATGATGTCGCCCCCAAATGGCTTGCCGCCTCATCCAACCCTGTCCCACAATTGATCATCCCACGCGGGCCTGCCGCCATGCAAGCGCCAATCGCAACCGGTGGTAGCGATCAGGCGCTGATCCCGGGCCGGCAGCATCCACGTGATGAATGAATGCCCGGCAGTGGCAGCCTGCTTGGCGCAGGCCGGGCGGGGCCCTTAAGGTTCGAGCCGAAACGAAATTCGACCAAGTGAAATGGGAGCAACACCATGTCGGACCGCACGATCGGCTTCATCGGCCTCGGACAGATGGGTGGGCCGATGGCCCAGAATATCGCCAAGGGCGGCTTCAAGATGGTCTGCTACGACAAGGCCGGCACAGCCTCGTTGATGCCGGAAGGCGCCGAAGCGGCAGCCTCGGTCGCAGCCGTTGTGGCAGCAGCCGACACAACGTTCCTCTCCCTGCCCAACGGCCCCATCATGCTGGCCGTCGCCGAGGAGATTGCAGCAGCTTCCGATGTGCGCACCAAGCTGGTAGTCGACCTCTCGACAGTTGGGCCCGATGCCGCCCGGTCGGCCGCCAAAATGCTTGGCGATCGCGGTATTGCGTTCGGCGATGCACCTGTCAGCGGCGGCAGGGCCGGCGCCATCAAAGGTACGATCACGCTGATCTATTCCGGCGACAAGGCGCTGTTCAATGAACATATGGACGTGTTCAAATCGTTTTGCGGCAATCCGTTTCATGTCGGCAACGAGGCGGGCCAGGGACAGGCGCTCAAGCTGCTCAACAACTTCCTGTCGGCAACCGCGATGGCGGCAACCTCCGAAGCCATCGTCTATGGCCTCTCTCAGGGGCTCGACATGAAGACGATGCTTGACGTCGTCAACGTTTCGACCGGCGCCAACACGGCCTCGAAGGATAAGTTCGTCAACCGCGTGCTACCGGGCACGTTCGACGCCGGTTTCTTCGCTGAATTGCTCAACAAGGACGTGCAGCTCTATATCTCCAACGTGCGCGCGGCGGGCACAGCGTCCGACATCGGCGAGACCGTCTCGGGCCTCTGGCAGGCGGGCACGGATTCGTTCGCGCCGCAGACCGATTTCACGCATATCTATGAATACATCCGCGACCAGCGCCGGAAAAAGTGATCGGGCTGCCGTGAAGATCGTTTGCCCGATGGCCGAACGTGCCGCTAACGTCGCCGGAGCGGACGGCAGTACCTGCCGGTTCAACAGCGAATGAGATTGGGAGGCGCTCTATGTCGACACCTTTTGCAACCGGCAAATGCCTGTGCGGTGCGGTCAGCTATACGGTCAAGGCGACAGAACCACTACGCATGGCGCAATGCCACTGCAAGGACTGCCAGCGTGCTTCCGGCGGCGGGCACATGTCGCTCGCCTTCTTCCAGGCCGCCGATGTCGAGATCAAGGGCGAGACAAACAGCTTTTCGGTGACCGCCGACAGCGGCAACACCAACACACGCCATTTCTGCCCGAAGTGCGGCAGCCGCATCTATGGTGAGAACTCGGCCCGGCCCGGTCTTGTCGGCATCTCGGTCGGCTGCGTCGACGACAACCAGTGGTTCAGCCCGCAAGCCATCGTCTATGCCAAGGACCGTCCGGGCTGGGACCAAACGAGCACGGACATCCCCAATTTCGACGCCATGCCGCCACCGCCGCCGTCGAAGTGAGATGAAGGTCAATGCCGGTGGTGCTTTGCGCCTGGATGAGCAGCACCAGCGCGCCACTGCGACCGTTTGCGCGTACCGCTTCCCGCTGGGATTGATCCTTGTCAATGTTCGGCCCCACCGTTTCGGTTCTCTGACCCACTGACGGAGACGGCAGCAGCATGGCGAACATGACGTACAATCTGGTCAAAAACTTCTCAGGCCCGGTGCCGCGATACACGAGCTATCCGACGGCGCCGCATTTCCAGCAGGAATTCGGCGCTCAAACCTATGCACAGTGGCTCGGCGCGCTATCAGCTGCAGAGCCGGTTTCGCTCTACCTGCATATCCCATTCTGCGATCAGCTCTGCTGGTACTGTGGCTGTACGACCAAGATGGTCAAGCGGTATGAGCCGGTCGGCGCTTACGTCGAGAGCTTGCTCAAGGAAATCGAGATCGTCTCGGAGACGGCCGGCACCAGTTTGCCGGTCTCTCATGCCCATTTCGGCGGCGGCTCACCGAGTATCCTGAGGCCGCACGACATTGGCCGGATCGGTGAGGCACTGGCCAACGCTTTCGAGGTCCGCCTGGGAGCGGAAATCGCCGTCGAGATCGATCCCCGCTTCATTGACGATGAGCGCATCACGGCGTTCAGCAAGGCGGGCGTAACGCGTGTTTCCTTCGGCGTTCAGGACTTCGACACACGCGTGCAGGATGCCATCAACCGCCACCAGACCTTCGAGGAAACAGCCCGGTCGGTCCACACGTTCCGCCAGGCCGGTGTCCAATCGATCAACATCGATTTGGTCTACGGTCTGCCGTACCAGACGACCAAGAGTATCAAGCAAACCATCGATCGCGTGCTCGAACTCGAGCCTGACCGGGTTGCACTGTTCGGCTATGCCCACCTGCCGGCCCGCCTGCCGCATCAACGGCTGATCGATGACGCCAGCCTGCCGGATTCGCAAGAGCGCTACGAGCAATCGAGCCTGGCCGCGCGGCTGTTCCTGGAGGCAGGTTACGTCCGAGTCGGCCTCGACCACTTCGCCAGGCCCGGCGACAAGCTTGCCGATGGCCGCATCAAACGCAATTTCCAGGGCTACACCAGCGATGGCGCCGACGTGCTGATCGGGCTCGGCGCCTCGGCAATCGGCAACCTGCCGCAAGGCTACGTGCAGAACGCCGTGCCGACGGCCACCTATCAACGCCTGATCGAGAGCGGCACACTTGCCACGGCCCGCGGCATTGCACTTAGCGACGACGACAAGGCACGCCGGTTCGTGATCAATTCGCTGATGTGCGATCTCCAGGTCTCACGCCAGGACCTGCACGCCCGCTTCGAACAGCAGGCACCGGGCCTGATCGCCGAAGCCGAAGCGCTGGCCCAGTCCGACGACGACGGCCTCTTCGCGAGCACCGCCGACGGCTTCGAAGTCAGCGAAAAAGGCCGGCCGTTCGTGCGCTCGATCTGTGCCCGCTTCGATGCCTATTTGAACAGTGGCGCGGCCACGTACTCGGCGGGTGTTTAGAGTCTCTTCGCTCACGGTGCTATTCCTCGCTGTGCTCGGGCACCTCCGCGGGGGCGGCGCAATGCGCCGGGTCGCATGCGCTCCCTAACATGAAGGCCGCGGTTCAAGGTACGGATCACCAAGCCTGCACATGCAAAGTATTCAATACAGAGATTGCAGCAGCACTCATTTAGGGAGCGCATGCGACCCGGCGCATTGCGCCGCCCCCGCGGAGGTGCCCGAGCACGCCGAGGAATAGCACCGTGAGCGCAATAGCTACCTAAAATGCTTCGACAGCTTGAGGCCCTGCGCCTGGTAGTGGCTGCCGAGGTCGGTGCCGTAGAGTGCCTTCGGCGTCTCGGTCAGGCGCTCGTAGATCAGGCGGCCGACAATCTGGCCGTGCTCCAGAATGAAGGGCACCTTGTGCGAGCGGACTTCGAGGACGGCGCGGGAGCCGACGCCGCCGGCTGAGGCATGGCCGAAGCCCGGATCGAAGAAGCCTGCGTAGTGGACGCGGAACTCGCCGACCAGGGGATTGAACGGCACCATCTCGGCAGCATGCGTCGGCGGCACGTGAACAGCTTCCTTCGATGCCAGGATGTAGAACTGATCCGGGTCGAGAATCAGGCTGGTGTCGCCGTCGAGCGTGATCGGCTCCCAGTAATCGGCGATCTTGCAGGCCCCGACCGCATCGACGTCGACGACGCCGGTATGGCGGCGGGCGCGAAAACCGACCGGGTTGCCGAGCTGCTCTGAAAGGTCGACGGTCAGCGCGATGCCGTCGGCGATGTCGGCCGTGCTGCCTGAGACGAGCGTCTGGTCGGCGTGCAGGACTTCGAGGGAGGTGTCATCGGCCGCGGCATTACCCGTGCGGAACCGGATCTGGGAAAGGCGCGAGCCCTTGCGCACAATCACCGGAAAGGTTTGCGGGCAGATCTCGGCGTAGAGTGGCCCCTTGTAGCCGGCTGGGATCTGGTCGAAGGCACCGACGCCGTCGGCGATCACGCGGGTGAAGACGTCGAGGCGGCCGGTCGAGCTTTTCGGATTGGTGACGGCTGAAAGGTCATCATCGAGGGCCAGGCTTTCGAGCAGTGGCACGACATAAACGCAGCCCGTCTCGAGCACGGCGCCGTCGCCGAATTCGATGCGGTGCAGGGCGAGTTCGTCAAGCTTGTCGGCGACCCGGACGCCTGGGCCCGGCAGAAAGCTCGCGCGCACGCGGTAGGCGATGTTCCCCAGTCTCAGATCGAGGCTCGCCGGCTGCAACTGGCGCTCGAGCGCCGGCTCGGCAAGATTGACCGTTCCCCGATCGATCAAGGCCTCGATTGCCTGAGACGGTAGAATGCCGCCGGTCGCTCGTTCGGCCGAGCCGATCGGACTGGTCGATGTGCTCATGCGCGTTGATCTTGTGTAGGCCCAGGTGACATTCGATACTCAAGAAGCCAGTTGTAGCCGCCCGATGCCCCTCACCCTTGCTAACCCTCTCCCCGTGAAGTACGGGGAGAGGGAACTTGGCCCGTCGTTTGGCCAAGAACAGTGCACCGTGGCAAAGCCGGATTCCCTCTCCCCGTAGCGCCACTTCAGCAGATGCGGTAGGGGTTAGGGTGAGGGGCAAGCAGACTTCCAGCATTGCTCTTGTGTATCGAATTTCAACGAGCCGTAACCCGTTTGGGACTTGACGCCAAGTGCCAGATGAGAGTAATCCCCGCCGACTAGGTTTATTGAGAACCTAATGTGGTGATTTGGCCGGCCGGCTTGCAGCCACGTAAAACAACTCGCTAAAAGGCCGCGCTCGCCCGGTTCCGATCGGTCCGCCCGGCCTTCAACGCCACGGCCGATGGCGACAGGAACCGGAGACGATCATGCCCTCTGACAATGCCAAACAATTTATCGATCCTGACTGGCAGGCCGAAACGACGCTGGTGCATGGCGGTTCGCTGCGCTCCGGATTCGGCGAGATCTCCGAGGCGCTCTATCTGACGCAGGGCTATCAGTACAATTCCGCTGAAGAAGCCGAGGAACGGTTCAAGACCGAGGCCGGCGGTTTCATTTACAGCCGCTATGCCAATCCAACTGTCGCAATGTTCGAGGAGCGCGTGCGCCTGCTCGAAGGCGCAGAGGCGGCCCGGGCCACGGCATCGGGCATGGCGGCAGTGACCGGTGCGCTGCTCTCCTATCTGAAGGCCGGCGATCACGTCGTGGCTGCGCGTGCGCTGTTCGGCTCCTGCCGCTACGTGGTCGAGGACATCTGCCCGAAATTCGGGATCGCCTCGACACTGGTCGATGGTCCCGACATCGAGGCCTGGAAGGCGGCGATCCGACCCGAAACCAAAGTCTGCTTTTTCGAAACACCGGCCAACCCGACGCTCGATCTGGTCGACATCGAAGCGGTTTCCCGGCTGGCGCACGAGGCCGGAGCGATCGTGGTCGTCGACAATGTGTTTGCGACGCCGATGCTGCAGCGGCCTTTGAAGCACGGCGCCGATGTCGTGGTCTACTCGGCAACCAAGCATATCGACGGTCAGGGGCGATGTCTGGGCGGCATCGTGCTCGGCTCCGAAGCATATGTGAAGGACCACCTGCACAACTTCCTCAAACATACCGGCCCGTCGCTGAGCCCATTCAATGCCTGGGTGCTGCTCAAGGGCCTCGAGACGCTGCCCTTGCGGGTCCGCCAGCAGTGCGAGAGCGCCGCCGCAATCGCAGCGGCACTTGCCGGGCATTCGAACGTCCGGCGCGTGATCTATTGCGGTGCCATGGATCATCCCCAGGCCGATCTCGCCTGCCGGCAGATGCCGGGAGGCGGCCAGATCGTCTCGTTCGAAATCGCAGGCGGCAAGGAAGGTGCATTCCGCTTCCTCAATAAATTGCGGCTGATCAAGCTTTCCAACAATCTCGGCGATGCCAAGAGCCTGATCACGCATCCGGCGACAACCACGCACCAGCGGCTAAAGCCCGAAGCACGAGCCGAACTCGGCATTACGGACGGCTTGGTGCGCCTTTCCGTCGGCCTCGAAGCCACCGACGATATCATCGCTGATGTTGAGCGTGCGCTCCTGACCGGTTAGGCTCGGCGCAACCAACAGAGGCGCTGCAATGTATGAGGCAATGACACGCGGCATCCGGGTGGGCGTGACGCCGCAATATCTTGAGCACGAATCCGATCCGGATGCCGGCCGCTATTTCTGGGCCTACACGGTCCTGATCGCAAACGAGAGCGAGCAGACCGTGCAGTTGCGCTCGCGCTACTGGCACATCACGGATGCGCGCGGCCGGGTCGAGGAAGTGCGCGGGCCGGGCGTGGTCGGCGAGACGCCGGTGCTGAACACCCGGTGAAAGCTTTTCCTACACATCCGGTTGCCCGCTCGCCGAGCCATCCGGCATTATGGTCGGCAAGTACACCATGCTGGATGCAGACGGCGCCCAGTTCGAAGTCGATATTCCCGCTTTTTCGCTCGACAGCCCGGAAGGCCGCCCTGTGGTCAACTGACCGCGTGCTGGTGAACAGATCGGGTTAAATCTGCCAAACCTAGAAGGGGCCTCATGCCAACCGCCGTTTCGCCCGAGCTACTGTCTGAAACAAAGGACCTGCTCGCAAAACTGGTCGCCTTCGATACGACCAGCCGCAATTCGAACCTCGAGATAATCGAGTTTATCGAGAACTATCTCGGCAACCAGGGCATCGCGAGCCAGCGTGTGCCGGACGAATGCGGAGCGAAGAGTTCGCTGTTCGCAACCATCGGGCCCGAAAATGCCCAAGGTGTCGGGCTCTCTGCCCATACCGATGTCGTACCCGTCGACGGCCAGGACTGGGACACCGATCCGTTTGAACTCGTCGAAAAGGATGGCAGGCTCTATGGGCGCGGCGCCTGCGACATGAAAGGCTTCGTTGCCTGCGTGCTGGCCAAGGCCGGTGAATTTAAGGCACGCAACCTGAAGACGCCGATCCATATCGTCCTGTCATACGACGAGGAGGTCGGCTGCACCGGTGTCAGACCAATGATCGCTGAATTAGGCGACAGGCTCACCAAGCCGCGCATGGTGATCGTCGGCGAGCCGACCAACATGACCGTGGTCGATGCACATAAGGGCCCGGTCAGATGGAACGTCGAGATCACCGGCCGGCCGGCGCATTCGAGCATGGCGCCGCTCGGCGTCAACACCATCGTTGCCGCTGCCGAATTGATCGGCGAACTGGCCAAGATCGAGCAGGAGCTCAAAACCGCACCTTACGACGAACGCTTCACGCCACCCTACACGACGCTGCAGGTCACGGAGATCAACGGCGGCGCTGCGAGCAACATCGTACCGGCCTCGACCTGGTTCGGCTGGGAGATCCGCTCGATACCGGGTGTTGATGCGGACGCGATCGAGGCGCGACTCAAGGCCAAGGCCGAAACGCTATTGCCGGCGATGCGGGAGGTCGCACCGGAAGCGGCGATCGAGATCGTGCGCACCAACGAAGTGCCGGCGTTCTCGGCCGAGGCCGGCTCCGATGCCCTGTCACTAGCACTCAACCTCGCTGGCCAGAACGAAACCTTCGCGGTCTCATACGCGACCGAGGCCAGCCTGTTTCATGAAGCGGGCGCCCCCTCGGTGGTTTGCGGCCCCGGCGACATCGCCCAGGCACACCACCGCCAACGAGTGGATCGAAATTGCCGAGCTGGAAAAGTGCCTCGGCTTCCTCGGCCGGGTCGGCGACTGGGCTGAAGGCTGAGTGACCGGTTCGACCGGAAGAGAACCGCTCACGCGTTAGCGCCGGCACGGCCGCTTGCCACTCACCCCTGAATGTTTCAGGCTGCGGTTCGGCCCAAATCAAATGCCCATCGCCCCTCATCAACGGGAAGAAAAACATGACGCTCAATCCAGGTGCGCAAGCCGTTCTTGATCTGATTGCCGAATCCGGACGGCCGTCCTTCGAGGAACTGAGCGTCGCCGAAGCGCGCGAGAACTACGTTGCAAGCCGCAAGGCACTGCAGCCCGACCCAATCGAGATCGCCGAGGTGCGCGACTTCGAGATGCCGGGACCGGCCGGTCCGATTGCCGTGCGTCTCTATCGCGGCCAAAAGCTCGAGCAGGGTCAGGCGCAGCCCGCACTCGTCTATTTCCACGGCGGTGGCTGGGTGATCGGCGATCTCGAATCGCACGATACGATCTGCCGCGAGATCGCCCATCGCGCCGGCATATCGCTGATCGCCGTTGACTACCGGCTGGCGCCCGAACACCTGTTTCCGGCGGCAGCGGAGGACGCTATCGCTGCTGCAAAGTGGGTCTCTGAAAACGCCGCCGAGCTCGGCGTCGACCCGGGCCGCCTGGCGGTCGGCGGCGACAGCGCCGGGGGAAATCTCGCGGCCGTCGCAGCCCTCGCCGCGCGCGACGACGGCGGGCCTGACATCGCCTTCCAGCTGCTGATCTACCCGGTTACCGATTTCGATACCGAACGCCGCTCGTATATCGAGCGCGGACAGAGCCCGCCTGTGAAACGCGAGACCATGCAGTGGTTCATCGACCTCTACTTGCGCGGTGAAGCCGACAAAAGAGACTGGCGCGCGGCCCCCCTGCAGGCCGAAAGCCTTGCCGGTCTGCCGCCGGCTTATGTCCTGACGGCGGGCTACGATCCCCTGTCAGACGAAGGCAAGGCCTACGCCGACGCACTCACTGCCGCCGGCACACCCTGCACCTTCAAATGTTACGACGGCCAGATCCACGGCTTCCTGAACATGGCCCGTATAAACCCGCAGACATTCGAGGCATTCGATGAAATCGCAGGTGCGTTGCGGAGGGCGCTGGCGTAAATTGTTTCCGATTGTCTCGGAAACAATCTCACTGCAATTTCGCTCGCGGCTATTCCTCGCTTGCGCTCGGCCTCCGCGGGGGCGGCGCTAAGCGCCAGGCCTCATTCGAGGCCTTTACCGTTTCCGACATAGCGGGAAACGCTCTGGCCCTTCCTTCTCACAATCACTCGTCACGAAACCGACCTCGTGAAACTCTTCAATTCATTACCAATCCTCACGCTCATTCAGATACTGCCTGAGGCGCTTTTCACCGACGAGGCAGTCGTACTTTTCGGCGAGGGGCTGAAATTGCGCCGGTGCACTCTTGCCAAACGCACCGGCGGGATTCCGGCGATTTCCCAACAGCAATTTTTGACGGATCGCTGTGGCAAACTCACTCTTGCTCGTGATTGAGAGAACAAAGGCACCAGGGCCCCCAACGACACAGTCCGTGTAATATCGATCGAGATCGGGAAGATCGAAGGACGAATACAACCCCACACCCGGCGATACCACAATAGCCAGGCCGTTGATCACTATCCCCGATGCAACGGTGCGGTCGCGGGCAGCCTCTACCGGGCCGCCCGAATTATTGGCACCATCACCCGAGACGTCGATGACGCGACGCAGCCCCTCGACCGGCGACGCCTTGAAAAGCTCCACCGACTTCATCAAGGCGGCCGAAATCGATGTCCTGCGCGCGCGAGAGATGGGCTTGGCCGCAAGCTCATTTGCGAACGCCAGCGCATCAGCTTTGGATCCGAGGATACGCCAGGGGATCACGACCGACTGGATGGGGTGGCCTGCCCACTCGACATAAGTGACGGCGATACGACCGTTGGGACCGCTCTGAATCGCCTTTTGGACAAGAACGTTACGAAACGCATCAACATAACCCTGGCGCTGCAGTCGCTGCTCTTCCTGATCCATGGAGCGCGATACATCGACGGCGAGAACAAGCTCGAGATCGACATACTCTTTGGCCGCAAGCGAAGTACCGTTCATCAAAAGCAATACTAGGAACGCCGCTATCGTTGCCGGTACGGAGGAACATCGGTACATCGTGCTTCTTTCAGTTCTTCAGCTTCGGTTAGCGCCTGACGATCAATCCGCTTCGGTCTGTGCGGCGAACCAAATCTTCATCTGCGGATTGCCGGCGTTTCGATCCGTACGCCCCTGGCGCGGGCCGCGAGATAAAGTTCCAGCTCCAGATACGGCTGCGATCCGAAGTCATGCCGGATCGCGCGGACGCCTTGTGAGCATGAACGAAGGCGCCGATGCAGAGATCCGAGCGACTGCCACGCCAGGCGGTAGATGGGATAGCCGCTCGGCACGGCGTGACTGATCGTGTCACCACGCAGCGGTTTGCCGGCATTATCGACGTGGCACTGAGCGCATGAGAGTCGAATTGACCCTGCCTGCCGGTGAAAGAACGTTTTGCCACGCTCGAAGTATGGTGCAGCAGGACCATCAATCTTGACCCTGATCGGAAGACCGTTGGACTGGCGCGCAACGAATGCTGTGAGCGCGAGCAGATCGTCGGACTCGTAGGCCAGTCCCTGTCGTGCATCCGTGCAGTCCGGCACTGGTTGATCCGCGCTTCGAGATTGAGCAGCTTGCCGGATGTCGCATCGACTGCCGGATAGCGCGTCGCGACACCGCGCATCTGGTCTGCGCATCGCCGTGGCAGGACGCACAGCTCTTTCCAGACTCGGCTGCAGGACGGTTCCAGAGTTCACGACCCGCATCGACCCACAGCATGCCCGGATTGGCGATCTCATCGGATTGTCGTGCCTTTAGCTCATCGCTCAGAAAAACGGTTCCGGTTGGCAAGGGTTCGGCGCGACTGACGAGCGGGGCAAAGGCCAGCAGGATCGCCAACAGCAGCAGCGCCCGCATCACACGACGGTCAATTTTCGTCGCATCGCTTCGACATGACCGGAGCTGTCCTGCCATTCGAAGACCACATCATCGGTTGCCACCGCTCGCGTGTGGAAGAATATGAACGGATTGGCCGCCACGCCCTGCGTGAAATCCATCGCAAAGATCTCAGCATCGCCATAGCGGACGATAAGGCGCTTGACGATGTCGCGGGGAATGCGCTTGCCCTTGCGATCGACACGATAGCCGGTTTCCATCTTGTGCCGAATGAGGATCTTGACCGGGATGACATCACCCGCCTTGGCCTTTCGCGGCATCGATATCCTTGCCTTCGGAATCGCCATCTCAGTCTCCATCGATGCAGGCAGCGACCGTCACCACGACGTGTTTTCGGTCGCGCCAGAACGTGCCATCGCTCAGCTCTGCCAGTGCTGTGACCTGCTGGCTGGCGGCCAGGCGGATGTTGGTTGCAACCTTCGCGATGCCGGCGCGCGGGCCGAGGTGCCAGGTCAGCAATCGGGCAATGGGATTGCGTTCGGCAAAGATATGAATGCGGCGGACATGGTCCTCAGTGGTCATTGGGCTTTCGACTTCGACGACCGTGTAGACCGAGAGGCCGTTTTCGGCGACCGGCGCGATTGACAGTCTGACCCGGTCGTCCCGGACCAACGCACCGCCGGTGAGTCTGCGATTTCCTGATCCCGCAGTGCAGGCGTCGCAACCGTTGGGCGCACGGCCCCGACCAACACACCGGCTGCACTGGCGCCAAACAGGAAACTTCGCCTGGTCGGCATGATCACTCCTTCAGGGTCATGAGAAAGGCGACCACATCTTCGATCTGTTGCGCCGTCAGCACCGGTTTGCCGCGATAAGCCGGTGCCACATCGCGTAAGCCTGCCACACGGTAATAGGACGGCATCAATGTCGCAGGGTTGATCCGGCGCTGGTCAATCAGACGCAACCTGATCTGACCGGCACTCAACCGGCGACCGACGCCATCCAATCGCGGCCCCAACACGCCCTGCGACGGCGCCTTGACCGATGCAATACTGTGGCAGATCAGACAGTTGCCGAGCTGCGGGTCGCTGACAACCCGCCGACCGCGATCAGCATTGCCGGCAAGACCGCCCAAGGGCGACAAAACCTCATCCCCTACGATTTCGTAGCTGGCCATCTCGTTCGCCTTCGCACCCGACGATAGTGTAACGGCGACCTGCACCATCAGAGCATTGGCGATCCAGGCCGCACGTCGCATTGTCGCCTACGTCAGATCGTGATGCTTCAGCGGGAAGGACCGGATGCGCTTGCCGGTCGCCGCAAAGATCGCGTTCAGAACGGCCGGCGCGGCAACCGCAATGGTCGGCTCACCAACCCCGCCCCAGCCGTCACCGGACGGCATCACGATCGCCTCGACCTTGGGCATGTCAGCCATCCGCACCGGCGGGTACGTGTCGAAGTTTTGCTGCTCGACACGACCATCCTTGACCGTGCATTCACCGAACAGCATCGCTGAGAGGCCGTATGCGAATGAACCTTCGATCTGGGCTTCGATCTGTTGAGGGTTGACGGCATGCCCGCAGTCGGTCGCCGCCACGATCCGATGGATCTTCAATTTGCCGCCGGTGACCGATACCTCGGCGCAGGCCGCGATGTGGCTCGCGAAGGCAGTACACTGGGCAAGACCACGGAACACGCCCTCAGGCGCCGGCTTGTCCCAGCCTGCCCGTTCCGCAACAGCCTTCAAGACTGCGACGTTCTTCGGATATTTCGCCATCAGCTTCAGCCGGAACGCGAGCGGATCTTTGCCGGCGGCATGGGCGAGTTCGTCGATGAAGCACTCGGTATAGATAGAGTTCTGGTTGGCATTGACGCCACGCCAGAAACCCGGCGGCACATGCGGGTTGCGCATCGCGTGATCGACCAGCAGGTTCGGGAACGAATAGCTGATCGAGTGATCGCCCTTCGGCAGGTAGCACTGGAAGGTGACGAAATCCATGCCGTCCTTGAGACGATGCGGCATGACACCGGCCAGGATCGACTGCCCTGAAATACGCACCCGGAATGCGGTCACATCGCCGTTGTCATCGAGCCCGGCAGTCAGCTTGCACTGCGTCACGGGATGATAGGCACCGTGGGTCATGTCCTCTTCGCGCGTCCAGAGCAGCTTGACCGGCGTGCCGGGCATCTCCTTGGCAATCAGGACGGCCTGGTGCACGTAATCGTGGAAGGCACCCCTGCGCCCGAAGCCGCCACCGAGATGCAACTTATAGACATCACACTGCTGCGGCGGCAGACCGGCGGCCTCGGCTGCAGCAGCAAGTGCGGCCTCACCGTTCTGCGTCGGGCACCAGACCTCGCACTTGTCCTCGGTCCATTTCGCCGTGGCGTTCATCGGCTCCATGGTCGCGTGGTTCTGGTAGGGATAGGAGTAGACCGCCTCAACTTTCCGAGGTGCCTTCTCGAGTGCCGCCTCGGCATCACCGTTCTTGTTGCCAACGAATGCGTCCTTGGCGCTCAGGCCTTCCGTCAGGAAGGCGGCAATGGTCTCGCTGGAGGCAGCCTTGTGTTCGCCTTCGTCCCAAGTAACGGGCAGTACATCGAGCGCGGTCTTTGCCTGCCACCATTTCTCGGCAACAACTGCGACGGCGTTGTCATCGACGCGGACGACTTTCTTGACACCCGGCATCGATTGAATCTTTGACGCATCGAATGAAGCGAGCTTGCCGCCGAACACAGGGCACTGCCTGATTGCAGCATTGAGCATGCCCGGCAGTTTGAGATCGGCGCCATAGACCTGCTTGCCGGTCAGCTTGTCGGCGGTGTCGAGACGCTTCAGCGGCTTGCCGGCAATCTTCCAGTCCTTCGGGTCCTTGAGTTTCACATCTTTCGGAACGTCGAGCTTGGCGGCAGCCTCCGCCACCTTGCCGTACGTGGTCGTCCGACCGGAGGCCTTGTGCGTAATCACGCCTTTGTCGACTTGGCAGCCGTCCGGCGAAACGTTCCAGGCCTGGGCCGCGGCCGTGACCAGCATTTGACGCGCCGCAGCACCACCTTGGCGCACGTATTCCTGGGACTGGCGGATGCCGCGGCTGCCGCCGGTCGAGAAACTCCCCCAGACGCGGCCGCGCTCGAGGTTGGTTGCCGGCGTCGGATATTCGGTCGTTACGTTCGACCAATCGCACTCGAGTTCTTCGGCGACGAGTTGGGCGAGGCCCGTCAAGGTGCCCTGCCCCATCTCCGATCGGGCGATGCGGATCACCACGGTCTCGTCAGGTTTCACAACAACCCAGGCGTTGATCTCATCGGGATAGCCGGACTGTGCTTGTGCCCCGAACGGAATGCCGAAACCAAGCGAAAAGCCAACGGCTGATCCGCCGACCACGAAGTGACGGCGGCTGATTTCGAAGGATGCACTCATAACCGCCTCCTCACGCTTTCTGGCCGGCGGCGCGGTGGATACCGGCGCGCACGCGATTGTAGGTTCCGCATCGGCAGATGTTGGTCATCGCCTCGTCGATCTGGTCGTCGGTCGGCTTGGGCGTGCGCTGCAGCAGTGCTGCGGCGGCCATGATCATGCCGGCCTGGCAATAGCCGCATTGCGGCACATCCAATTCGAGCCAGGCCTTTTGCACCGGATGCGAGCCGTCGTCCGAGAGACCTTCGATCGTCACGATCTTGTCTGTTGCCTCGACGGCATCGAGCGGCAGCGCGCACGAACGCTGGGCCTCGCCGTTGACATGAACCGTGCACGAACCGCACTCGGCAATTCCGCAGCCGTATTTCGTTCCGGTCAGGTCGAGGTATTCCCTCAAGACCCAAAGCAGCGGCGTCGAGCCGTCTGCATCGACATCCACATCCCTGCCATTGACGTTGAGTTTGGCCATCGGTCTTCCTCCTGACCATAGCGGCAATCACATCGATAAATTGTCACGACCGTACCGGCCGGCTTTCGCCGAGCGAGTGGATATGTCTTTCACGGCCGGCTAAAATCTGAACCTTGGGCTCGGCGCTGGCGAGTAACGAATTGGTGAAGCTCGGCCTCGATGGCCAACGCTCGAAAACACGGCCCGACTGTTCCTCGCCGCCTTGCCACCCTCCTGGTTATTGGAGCCATCATACCGCCCTTGGCTCAGACCGGCTGCTCGTCTACATTAGCCAATCGCGCTGCAGCATAACCAGGTTCGACCGCCGATGGCCACCACTCCCGCTCCCGACACAACGCTTGGCACACGCCCGGCCGAACCGATGATCGATCCGTTTGGGCGCCATGTCACGTACCTGCGCGTCTCGGTCACCGATCGCTGCGATTTCCGCTGCGTTTATTGCATGTCGGAGCACATGACATTCCTGCCGAAGCGCGACCTGCTTACCCTCGAAGAGCTGGACCGGCTCTGCACCGCGTTCGTCGACAAGGGCGTGCGCAAACTGCGCATCACCGGCGGCGAGCCGCTCGTGCGCCGTAACATCATGCAGCTCTTCCGCGATCTCTCGCGCCACCTCGCAACCGGCGCCCTCGAAGAGCTCACGCTTACCACCAACGGCAGTCAGCTCGCCCGTTTTGCCGGCGAACTGGCCGATTGCGGCGTGCGCCGCGTCAACGTCTCGATCGACACGCTGAAGCCCGACAAGTTCAAGAAGATCACCCGTTGGGGCGATCTCGACAAGGTACTTGGCGGCATGGCGGCGGCCCATCAGGCCGGCCTCGACATCAAGCTCAATGCCGTCGCGCTGAAGGGCGTCAACGACGATGAAATCGACGACCTCATCAACTTTGCGCACGGCAACGGTTATGACCTGACCCTGATCGAAACCATGCCGCTCGGAGAAATCGACGGCGACCGCACGGACCAGTATCTGCCGTTGTCACAAGTTCGCGCCGACCTTATGGAACGCTGGACGCTCGAAGACATTCCCTACAAGACGGGCGGGCCAGCGCGCTACGTTCGCATCAAGGAGACCGGTGGCCGGCTCGGTTTCATCACTCCGCTGACGCACAATTTCTGCGAAAGCTGCAACCGCGTGCGGCTGACATGCACTGGCACGCTCTACATGTGCCTTGGCCAGGAAGACGCTGCCGACCTGCGCGCGCCGTTGCGCGCCAGCGATGATCCGGCCGTGATCTCCGCGGCGATCGACGCAGCGATAGCACGCAAACCCAAGGGCCACGATTTCATCATCGACCGGCGCTCACAGCAGCCCGCCGTCGCACGTCACATGAGCGTGACGGGAGGCTGACGGGGCACCAGCTTCGGTCCCGCATTGCCAACGTCTGTCATTTGTGGTTCCGGGCAGGGAGCGATTTCACGAACGTCTCGAATGCCGACCGATCGACAGAAAATCGCTTTCTGATCGTTGCGACATAATCGTGCCACTGCTCTTTCGCCCGCTCGCGCTGCATCAGGGACAAGGCGCGCTCTTTCACTTCCCGAAACGGCATCAGTGCCGCCAGCCGTTTCTCCTCGACCTTGAACAGGGCAATACCCTGCAGTAGGCGCACCGGCCCGACCACGGCGCCAACAGCGGCCGGGCGCAATACCGCCTCAGCCGCCTCCCCGAGCTGGCCTTCGTGGACGAGCCCGATCTCGCCACCCTTCTCGGACGAACTGTGTTTCGAATGCGTGCGGGCAAGTCGGGCGAAGTCCTCGCCTGAAGTTGCACTTCGCCTGTACTCGCGTGCCTGCTTCTCTGCCGCACGCCAGGCCTCCGGGCTTGCACCCGGATCAACCGCGATCAGCAAAAACCGAAGCCGATAGGCGGCCGGCCGGGTAAACAGGTCAGGGCGGCTTTCATAGAAGGAATTGACCTCGGCCTTGCTCGGCGGCGCCACATGACTGATCTCACGCTTTAGCGCACCGACCCGGAGGTCCGTTTCGATCTCCCGGCGCAACTCCGGCAGGCGCGCCTGGATCTCGGGCCAGTCCGGGCGCTTGCCAAAACGCGCCTTGATCGCCGCCACGCGCTTGTCGACCTCGGCCTTGTCAATCTTCAGCTTTCGATCCGCTGCCTGCCGGGCCAGCACCCGGTCGACCAGGAACGCGTCGATCGCTTCGTTGGCGAGTACGCGCACGCGCTCCGGCGAGCCTGAGTGATAGAGCTTGGAGCGCAGATAGGCGCGCAGATACGGTGCAAATGCCGCCCCGGTTACGGCCTTGCCGTCAACTCGAGCAATGATCAAAACCTTCGAATCCGCGCCAACCGCCGGCATCGCAAGCAAAACCGCCGCCAGGCACAGGATCGCGATCCGGGCAACAGACGGCACGCGTGCCAACCGCAACGCCCTCGTCATTTGATATGGCAGGACAGGCACAGGTTACTGCCTGTGTTGGTCAACCTCATGAAGGCCGGATTGGTACCTGAGCCGCGATGCGGATCATGGCAGGTCGCACACTCGACGAACGGCTGGTCGACGCCGTTGATGTTGCGCGTATAGAGGATCATGTCGGTCTTGTCCCGGTTGGCGTTCGGGATCTGCTCGGTGTCGACCCACCAGCGCATCCGCCCGAGCATGATCGCCGACTGCAGGCCGGTCGCGCTGTTCACGAAGTCCGGATCGATCTGATTACGGCCCGCGCCAAATCCGCCGTATTGCACGCCGACGGGATGGTCATTGCGCAAATCGACACCGAGATTGGCGATGACGTTCGGGCTCATCGGACCGACGCCGGAGCCAAGGCGGCCGCTACGAAAGCCGCTGCCCGGCGCGTTGATCACCGTGTCCATCGCCTGCGTGCCGTCATGGCAGGACAGACACGCAGTCGACACGGAGCCGACCGGCAGAATCTTGCCGTCGATAGTGGCGCTGTCGTACGTGCGATAAGCCTGAACGCCGCCCGGCTTGTTCCAGAGCGGCGCTTCGACACCCGCACCACCGCTATGCGGTGTGTGGCAGTAGACGCAAACCTCGTAATTGTCGTTCACGCCATTGGCGAGATCATGCTTCGAGCCAAGGATGCCTTGCTGGGCCGAAGCTGGGCCGACCCAGGCTGCGGCCAGCACCAGGCACGCGACGGCCGCAGCCCACATCTCCGACCGTCTTGTTTCCACTCCAATCACCAAGCCGCCCTCCTTGGCCGCAGTGTGACCCTTTCATCTTGAGCACCGACGTCCTCCGAAACGCCCTGTCGCAGGCCCGCAACACGACCGCCCGGCGGGGTCGCCGACGCCAGCCCGGCCGGCCGGAAAACCTCGATCTTTCGGAAATACTGATCGACGACGTAGACGCGACCATCAACGTCGATGTCTATGCCCGCCGGCAGCAGAAAGCGCCCGCGCCCACCCTGCTCCCTGCGCTCGCCAACCGACAGCAGGATGCGGCCCGAGGGATCGAAGATCTGGAACACGCCAAAGTGCGAATCCGTCACATAGATGTTGCCCGCAGCGTCAAGCGCCAGATCCTTGGGGTGTCCGAACTGCCCTGGATAGCGGCCCGGCCGGCCGAACCTGGAGATCGGTGCGCCGCTATTGCTCAGGACCTGCACTCTGAAATTACCGCTATCAACAACATAGAGGTTGCCGCCCGGTGCACGTTCGATGGCCAGCGGCAGATTGAACTGCCCCGGACCGGCACCACGCCTGCCGATCACCGCCACGCGCCGCCCGTCGCGATCGAACACGACCACGCGGTGCTGCCCATTGTCGACACCACCCGTGTCCACCACGTAGATCCGCGAGCCGTCCGGTGCCACTGCGACCGACGACGGACGCTTGAGATGCTTGGGTCCGCCGACCGCTGCAACATAATTGCCCGTCGCATCGTAGATCAGCACGCGCCGGCTGGTTGTATCACAGACAAAGATGTTACCGCTGTCATCGAGGGCAAGACCAAGCGGCTTGGAGAGACGACCCGGTTCCTGCGTTCCGATCTGAAAGTATTCACCGCTCGTGCGGTCGAGCACATGAACGAGGCGGCGCACGGTGTCGCTGACGTAGAGCCGGCCATAGCGCGCAACCAGCCCGAACGGCTTCCCGAACGCCTCGACCCTGCGGGCCTGACCTGTCGCGAATTCCCGGAAACGATCCGCGCTTGTTTCCGGCACCACATCGGCGCTGCCGAGGATCGTCGCCTCGTGAATGAAGCGGGCCCGCGCCGGCGCCGGCGGATAAACCAGCGGCGTGGCCGAAGTCACCTGCTCAAGTGTCGTTCCAGGTTCAGCGGGCGGCAGTTCCAGCCTTGCACAGGCGCCCAGCAAGACGAGCGCCGCCGCACCAGCGACCGCGCAAAAAATATGGCCGGACCGCCAAAATTGTAGCGGCAAAGTTGCCATACATGATCCTTTGTTTCGTGTACGCGCGGTTTCGAATCACTTTGTTTATATTTATCATGGCGCCCACTTCGGCGCGGTGTCCACGTTGCCACATTCCTCTATGAACCGTGCGCGTTGGACATCCAAGGGAAGCACTGAACAACCGGGTGCAGCGCTCATTTGATTGTTCGGGAGCCGTGAGAAATGCAGCGATCGATGCCGATTGAAAAGCGGACCGTTCTCTTGCTCGCCGTGAGTGCTTGCCTGCTGGCGCTTGCCGGCCTGACGGGCCTGCAGCGAACCGTGCAGGCTGAAGAGGGTGCTCGCAACCCGGCACCGCCGGGCGGTTATGCGCCGTTGGCCAATGCGCAAGGCCGGGCGATTTCCTATTGGGAACGCAATGGCGGCCCGATCGACATGAAAAATCCCTGGCTCAACCTCAAGACCGACGGCTTTCACGATCCCGAAAGTGATGCAGTCAATCGCCTGCAGAACCCCCGCGAGGCCATGCGCACCCTGCCGCGTGCCGGGACCGGCAATTTCGTCGATTGGGTAGCCGCCTTGAAGAACGGCTCGATCGAGCCGCGTGCCGAGGTCGAGAAGGCGGGCAAAATGAAGCTCGATCGCTCCAACATCACGCTGCGCCGCACCGGCTCGATGCCAACCGTGACCTTCCCCCACGCTGCACATACCGAGTGGCTCGCCTGTTCGAACTGTCACGACTCCTTGTTCAAGCGCAAGGCAGGCTCGACCAAAATACGCATGGCCGAAATATTCAAGGGCAAGGCCTGCGGCGTTTGCCACGGCACAGTGGCGTTTCCGCCTGATCAGTGCTTTCGCTGTCACAACGGGCCAAGGCGCCAGGCGACGCGTTAGAGCGCCGGCGCACATCATTGCGGCTGAAAGGCGCGCCGCGCATAGGCCGCGATGGCCTCGGCATCTTTGTGGCTCAGTACGTTTTCAAACGACGGCATCGACGTGTTGTCGGGCGGCTGCAAGGTTCGCTCGACGAACCTGCCGGAAGATAGCAGTGCCTGAAATCCAGCCGCTGTGAAATCCGGCGGCGAGGGATCAAGAAACCGGCCAATCCAGTTCTTGCCGGTACCGTCAGCCGCGTGACACTGAGCACAGGCCGCCTGATAGAGACGCCGCCCCGCCAATTCGACCGCCGTCAGCCCCGCGATCTCGGGCACGACGTCGTGCGGGCCCTTCTCGTAGTCGGTCGGCGGGTGGTTCTTTTGGGCAAGCACCGCGCCTGCCGCACCCTTCCGACGTCCGAAATGACACGAGATGCAGGCGCCCTTGAAGAGGCCCAGACCCTTGCGCTCATCGGCTGACAGCGAAGATGGCGGTGCATCGACGCTCAATTCGCCGAGCGCAAACGGAACCGCGGAACCGTAGCGCTGATCATGATCCGGCCAGCCGTTTTCCGGCGTATGATAGCGCCCACTGCCTTTTCGGGCTGCCAGATTCTCGGTCACATAATCGGCGACGGCCTTGATCTCGACCTCGGAAAGGACTTTCGCAAAGGATGGCATGGCCGTGCCTTCACGTCCGCTGCCAACGGCACCAACGACTTGCGCATGGGCGAGCGAAGGTGGTGCGGTCAGGTTTCTCGGCTTGGGGTCGAGCACGCGTGCCGCCGCCGTGTCGGCTTTGCCGGTATAGCCGTGACAATAGGAGCAGTGGCGAACGTAGATCTGCTTGCCGGAACCCACCAGCTCGCTGCTCGCCCCGATCGGCCGCACTTGCGTTGGGTCGGCACCCAAGAAGGAACGATGGACGTATTCGGCCACGTCGGCGATCTGCTGGCCAGTCAGCACCTTCGACCAGGCCGGCATCGTGGTTCCGGGAACACCCCACGAGATCGCTGCAAACAGCCTGGCGCGATCGAAGGCGCGCTGCGCCTTGGCCGTGGTGAAATCCAGGGGCTTGAACACCATCATTTCCGCACGCCGTCCGTGGCCGTCACCGGCATGGCCATGACACTCGGCGCAATTGGCGTGAAAGAAGATGCCGCCCTTGGCTGGGTCACCCTTCAGTCCGCCGGGATAGACCGCTCCGGCAGTTCTCCTGCGTTCGGTCGGCCCCCGGCGGGGCATGAATTCAGAGCGGATGAAATCGATAACGGCAGCAATCTGTTCCGGCGACAATCGGCTGCGCCAGGCCGTCATCGCCGTTCCCGGGCGGCCACTGGCAACCGCGTCGATCATCGCTTCGCGGGGCAACATGTCCCTGCCGGTCTCGGTGAAATTGCGCGGCGGCGGTTCGAGACTGCCGCTGGCCCAGACGGCGCCGGCGCCCCTGTCGCCATGACAGACACTGCAGCGGCGCTCGTAGATGGCACGGCCTTCTTCACTCGCTATCGTCTGCGCGCGAGCCGGAGCCTGCCAGGCCGGAGAAACCATCAACGTGAGCAAGAATGCTGACAGGAGCGCTTGGCATCGCCCGGCCGGATCTGTGATACGCAGCAACAGACAACGCAAGATCACCAATACCCCGGTCCCGTAGTGCGATGACGGCCGTGCACACCGGTTGGCATGCCGCGACGTCCCGAATGACAGCGCCCGCAGTTGTTCTCGATGCCCCAGGCGACCTTACCGTTATGACATTCGGCGCAATATCGTCCGTAATAAAGGTCCGCCATCGAGATGCGATTGGCGCCAAGCTCCATCTTGAAGCCCAGTTCGTTGTGACAGACCTTGCATTTATAAACCGTGCGATGGAACCAGTGCGGGAAGATGACCGGTCGCATGCCGCCGGCTTCGGAGCGGTCGTTGAGCACGACATCACCGTATTCAGCGCGCGCCACGACCGCCGAAATCAACGCCAGAGCGGCGACGGCAAGGACAATCCGGTTGATCAATTCGCCACCTCCACTTGCCGCTTGACGCTATGGCAACGGCTGCAGTCGGTCAGCGGAAATGCAACAGCGCCATGACAGCGGCCGCAATACTCACCGGCGAGGATATCCTCCATGTTGAACCGATTTGCGCCGGCCTTCTTGACGAACAGCTTATCGTGGCAGTTCGCGCAATCGAGCCACTCGCCATGGACCACGTGGGAGAAGCGCACCATTGGCATCGCCGCCGTCCGCGGCATGATGATATCGCGGCTGTACCGTTTCGATCTTGGCCCGGGCTTTAGCCGGTCCTTCGGCGCGATGCGTCCCTGGCGCAGGGCCGCCACCCAGTTGACGTTGTTGCCGATCTCTTCCCGCTTGCCGGGCAACTTGGCAAGCGTTGTCGCCGGCTCCCGCAGCTTCTTGAAATCAGGGTTCTGGCTGTCGTGCAGACCGTCATTGATCATCCGGCGCCAGTAACGCCCATCCTTCGCGTGGATCAGGTCCCTTTTGGGCTTCAATGGCCGTGGCGGCGCGAACGCCACTTTCTCACCGGAAACGTCGCCACGCCTGATCCACTGGGATTCCAGTTCCATATCGCCGCAGCCGGAAAGGGCGATAGATGCGGTGATCACCATCAAGGCAGCACCAATCGGCTGCCGCACGGAGCGCAGCGAGCCGATCGCGAACCCCGATGGTACCGCCGGCTGGGTCATAGCTGACAAACCCGCCTTTCTCGCTGCAAGTAGAATCGTCGACGCGCAAAGGCGCCGATATCGATTTTACTTTTTCGCGATTCTCAGAAGTTTGGAAAGGTCCAAGAGGCTGCACTGGTCATGAATTCGCTAGCTGCCGGCAGGTGTGTTCCATTTGGCCCACACTTGGCTACGACCAGTACATGTCCTGCTCAGCGCTTGGCCGCATAGTAGGAAACTCTGCGCTCCAGATAGGCCAGGACCTCGGAGACCGTGAACGCGAGAGCAAACAACACGATGAGGACGGCCCAGAAATGGGTCATCAGGAAATTGTTGGAATAGAGCTCGAACAGCGCGCCGAAACCGACGACGGAAATCAGGAGCTGGCCGATAATCACACCCTTGACAGCCCGAATCACTCCGATCCGGACACCACCGAGAATCTCCGGCAGAGCCGCCCAGAAGTAGACCTTCGTAAATGCGTCGAGCGACGAGGCGCCGAACGAGTGAGCCATTTCGACCAGCGAGCGGTCGATTTGCATCACCCCGGCGCGCGAATTGAGAATGATGATCCAAACCGCAAACAATGTGGTGGTAATGATGATCGACATCATGCCGAACCCGAACAGCACCATCAGAACCGGCACCAGGGCGGTCAGCGGCGCGCTCAGGAAGATATTGACCCAGGGCAGCAGCAATTCATCGGCCAGCCGGTTCTTGCCCATCAGAATGCCGACCGGCACACCGATGAAGGTGGCTGCCATCACGCCCATTGCGAATGCATAGGCTGTTTCCGAAAGTGCCTTGATGAAGGCCGGTGTTCCGATGATCGAAATGAGTGTGGCGAAAACCTCGGAGAGCGGCGGCACGAAAAAAGTGACACCCGACCGCCCGAACAGCTCCCAGGCGAGCCCCCACAAGATGAGGGACGACATCGCGGGCAGCCGATAGCCGAAAAGTTTCATCGCGACCTACTTCACGTAACTGCGCAGCGACGCCCAGATCCGGTCGACGATATCAAGATACTCCGAATCGCGCCGAATATTATCGACCCCCTTGTCGCGCAATCCTGTCGGCCTGATAATTTCCGACACCCGGCTCGGCCGCGGCAGCAGGATCGCGATCTGATCGGACACATAGACCGCTTCCTCGATCGAATGGGTGACAAAGATGAAGGTCTTGTTCTTATCTGCGACCAACGAAAGCAGATCCTCCTGAAACTTGCGCCGGGTCTGTTCGTCGACCGCCGAGAAAGGTTCATCCATCAGCAAGACCTGAGCATCCACCGCCAAGGCCCGAGCGAGACCGACACGCTGGCGCATGCCGCCGGAGAGTTCGTGAGGATAACTGTTCTCGAAGCCGGCAAGGCCAACATCCGTGATGTACCTGCGGGCGATATCATCGCGGTCCGACCTCGGCACACCGCGCAATTCCAACCCGAAGGCGACATTGCGCAAAACGCTCGCCCACGGCAGCAACGCAAAGTCCTGGAACACGAAGGCCCGATCCGGCCCCGGCCCGGTTACGACCTTGCCGTTCACCTCAACTTCGCCGGACGTCGGCTTGAGAAGGCCGGCGATGATTTTCAACAGCGTGGTTTTCCCGCAACCCGAAGGGCCGAGTAGCGATGTCAGCTGACCGCGGGGGAAATCCAGCGACAGCTCCTTCAACGCTTCCGTCTCACCGTAGTTCTTCGAAACATCGCGTGCCCTGACGGCAATGTCCGCATCGCTGGTCAAGGCTGGCGCGAGCACGGCACTAGTCGGAGACATATCCACGATGGGTTCCCTTGAAGAGCAACATTTCGACTTTCTCGAGCAGGTTCAGGAACAGTACGGCGAGCAATATGATCGAGAAGATCGCAGCGTACATGCTCGGGTAGTCGGCAATCGAACGGCTGTACGTAATGATATCACCAACCCCTGTGGGCGTAATTTTCAACTCCGACAGTATGGCGCCGATGAACCCGGCCGAAATCCCGAGACGCAAGCCTGCGAAGATCACCGGAGCCGCAGCGGGAATGATCACCTTGAAGATGACGTCACGCTCCGTGCCGAGAAACGAGCGCGCCATCTCCTGAAGCGAGGACGGCGCATTGCGCACCGCCGCACCCGTATTCAGCACGATGACCGGCATCGCCATAATGCACACGACGAACACCTTCGACGTGAGCCCGATGCCGTAGGCCATGACGAGCAGCGGTATCAGCGCTGCCAGCGGCGCCGACTGCATGACGATGAAGATCGGCGAGAACAGCCAGTCGAACCGCGCATCGAGACCCACCCAGAGACCGAGGCCGATGCCGAGTACCGCCGATATGGCAACGCCGATCACCAGCGGCTTCAGTGTTTCAGCATAGGCGGTGAACAGCGTGCCCTCCACGGTCAGCTTGACCAACGCCGCCATCGATTCGAGAAACGTTGGAAATGCGTAGCTGACCGGAATGCGTCCGGCGATCTCCCAGGCGCCGAACACGATGGCGGCCGACAGCAGTTTCAGGTACAGGGCACGCCGTTGCATGCAGCCTCACACGGATCTCGGGTCGGCTTTGGCCGGCGCCCCCTACTGTGCCTCAGCCAAGGGCTTGAGATACCAGAAATCATCGATGTTCAGTTTCGCCGGATCTCCGATCAGCTGGCCGGCGGCCGAATACCATTCCATGTCCGCCTTGGCTGCTTTGGCTCCGCCGCCGTCGACATCGTAGAGGCCACCTTCGACAGCGTCCTTATAGAAGTTGTCGAGCCCGTCCAGGATCTCCTTCGGCAACTGGCCGATCGGGCCATTGGGATCAGTCTCCCGGCGAATGATGGTCGGATCCTTATGCATGTCGCGATAGACGCTGAGCAGTGCCTTGACGAAAATATTGACGTCCTTCTCGTTCGCCTTGATCCAGTTGAGATTGGCAAACAGCGCCTCGTCGCTGGCATCGACGTCGAACATCTTCAAGACGTTAAACTTGTCGCCTTGCTGCTTGACCAGCTTGTTCTTGTTGGCCAGGTCGACGATCGTTGCATCGGTACGTCCGGCGATCAGCGCGACGATACGGTTGGCTGATCCCGGAACGTACGAACGCTTGCCGAATTTGATGCTCATGCGGTCTTCGATCACGTTGGCAATCGAGTCCGTGCCGCCGCCGCGCGAATGCAACAGGATCGGCTGTCCGTTGAGATCCTCGAGCTTGCTGTATTTTTTCGAGGTGACGGGGAAGAATTTGAGCTTCGAGAGCTGGAAGATGATGCGGATCGGCGCCTTGGACTTTTGCATGGCGGCGTAAGGGGTGCCGAAGCCGATATCCATCTGGCCGCTAAGCACGGCCTGGATCGCAAGTTCCTCGTCCGAGAAGGCCGTCCACTCATAGTCGAGGCCCATCTTCTTCGCGCGGTCCAGCGCCACGAAGAATGCTGCAACCTCGTCCGACGGCGTCTCGGCAAGCGCAATCCGTATCTTTTCGGCTTGCGCGCTCGATACTGCCAGAACACCCGTCAGGACGACCACAGCGAAGATCCCCGACAGTCTTCGAATTATCGTCGCCATTAGTACCTCCCAGAGCATGAGCCGATTACTGTTGTCGCGCACCTTCATACGTCCAGATTGAGCAACAAGGACTGCGTACAAGCTGATCCCTTCGACCTTATCCAGACCACCAAGGGATGGCAATCTCGGATACCGCTGGCCCGACAGGCTCACCCAAGCGACAAAGGCGCTGACAATAGTCAGCGCCTTCTCATTTTGGCCGCCATTTCCGGCCGTTGCTTGACAGGTTCGATTACTCGGTAATGCGCACGGTCGAGATCTTCAGGGCGATGTCCCGGTAGGCCGACTTTAGAGCCGCAGCATCTTCGGCGTTGTAGTAGTGCTCACTGGACGTTGCACACAACTGCATGGTTTCATCTGCCGTGCCGCCGACCGGGATGGCAAAGCCGACCGTGTAGACGGTGACGCCCGAAGCCTTCATCTCATCACACGTCGCGCGTGCCTGTGTGGCGGAGTCGTCGCCGGAGTATGCCGTGTTGTACTCACCGTCCGTCATCAGCACTACGATCTTCGAGAGCAGAGGGCGACCGTCGCGGTTGCGCTGCTCGATCATGGCGTAGGGATTTGCCTGACCTGTCGACGGCCAGATGCTGTTGAAGTTCGGCGACACTGCATACCAGGCCCAGGCAGTGCCGATGTGCCCGGCTGTACTGTTTTGCGGCTGCATTTCGTTGATGCGCTGTTCGATGGCCTGCTTGTCACTGGTAAGTGGCAACAGGACGGTCTGCGGTTGGCATGCTTCGGTGCCGGTGTAATAGTCGAAGTAGTTGCCTGCACCCGGAGCTGCGTCCGTGTACCGGTCAGCGCCCTGGCGCTCCTGCACACATGAGCGGTTGTCCGAGTTCCCGGGCGGATTGTAACCGGTGGCCGCAACGAACGGGTCGTGACCAACGTTGACCTGCTCCGAAAACGGCACCACTGCGACGCGTGACGTGTAAGTGCCCTGATCGTCCCAGACGACGATATTGACCAGATCCATGGCTGCCTGCTTGAGTGCGACCATCTTGTCGCCGGCCATCGAACCGGTGGTGTCGAGCATAAGCGACACCTCGACATGGCTGCCGGCACTGGAGCCCGAGTCGATGATCGCCTTGGCACTCTCGCGAACGCGCAATTGATTGATGCCTGCAACGCCGAGAAACGTCGTTTTGACGGCGGAATCGGTTACCGCTGATACCTCGTTGTTGTTGCCGACAGAGAAGGTCACGTGATCGGTTGTCAGCAGACTTGACTTGTTCTCGTCGTAATAGGTCTGCGCGGCCTGGACCGCCTCAGCATCCGTCTTGCCAAGCTGCAGAACCCGGCCACCAGCCAGCACCGCTGCATCGATCGCCTGCACGGTCCGGCTCTTGGCCGAAAGCCAACGGGCATAGTCGACTGCGCCACCAACCAGCGCAACGACCATCGCGATCGTCAACGCGAAAATGATGGCAATCGCGCCGCCACGATCATTTCTAAATCGGGTGGCAAACGCAGCAAGGCAATGCAGTTCTTTTGCGAACCGCTTTTCATTGCCTGCTGCGGTGCAAGTACTCAAATGGATCTCACGCATGACCCAACTCCTAACTCCGACACAATTGAACCTATGAGAGCAAAATTGCTCGGAGAAATTTCTATTAAATTAAAAGCGTTTGCCCTGCGTGAACCAAGGTTATTCGGACGTAAAATAGGAACCTTCAAAACGATTGCATCAAGGCAATAGTGCATTCATAAAGGACCGGCCGCCGTACAGGTCATCGCCTTTGACCGGCCGGCCAAGTCGCACAGAATACGGGTTGGTGCCGCCACGTACAGCGATCCGAAGGCACCGCCAACAAATCCCCACCCTCATCAAGACATAAAGATGTCTTTATATCCACTTGCTACAACGCTCGACAACATGTATACCGCGCGCCTGAAATCCAATCCTCCCGCGCCGACCAACACAATCGAGGTTCACACCGCATGAGCACCCAACACGACTACGCCATTGCCGACCTGTCGCTTGCCGACTTCGGGCGCAAGGAAATCGAGATCGCCGAAACCGAGATGCCCGGCCTGATGGCGGTGCGCGAGGAATATGGCGAGGCGCAGCCGTTGAAGGGCGCCCGTATTTCGGGTTCCCTGCACATGACCATCCAGACCGCCGTGCTGATCGAGACGCTGCGGGCACTCGGCGCCGAGGTCCGCTGGGCCTCGTGCAATATCTTTTCAACCCAGGACCATGCCGCCGCTGCCATTGCCGCCAGCGGCGTGCCGGTTTTCGCCGTCAAGGGCGAGTCGCTCGAAGAATACTGGTCGTACACGGACAAGATCTTCGACTGGGCCGACGGCGGCCTCTCGAACCTCATTCTCGATGATGGCGGCGATGCGACCATGTACATCCTGCTCGGCGCACGTGCCGAGGCGGGCGAAGATGTGCTCTCCGCGCCCGGCAACGAAGAAGAAGAAATCCTGTTTGCCCAGATCAAAAAGCGCATGAGCGCCTCGCCGGGCTGGTTTGCGAAACAGCGCGTCGCGATCAAAGGCGTGTCTGAAGAAACAACGACAGGCGTCAACCGGCTTTATCAATTGACCGAAAAGGGCCGCTTGCCGTTTCCGGCAATCAACGTCAACGATTCGGTTACCAAGTCCAAATTCGACAATAAATACGGCTGCAAGGAAAGCCTGGTCGACGGTATCCGTCGCGGCACCGATGTGATGATGGCCGGCAAGGTCGCCGTCGTCTGCGGCTATGGCGACGTCGGCAAGGGCTCGGCCGCTTCACTCCGCGGTGCCGGCGCCCGCGTCAAGGTCACCGAGATCGATCCGATCTGCGCGCTGCAGGCCTGCATGGACGGCTTCGAGGTGGTCACGCTCGAAGAGGCAGCCGGCGACGCCGACATTGTCATCACCACGACCGGCAACAAGGATGTCGTCACGGTCGAGGACATGCGCCGGCTCAAAGACATGGCGATCGTCGGCAACATCGGCCACTTCGACAACGAGATCCAGGTCGCAGCTCTCAAGAACTACAAATGGACCAACATCAAGCCCCAGGTCGACCTGATCGAGTTCCCGGACGGCAAGCGCATCCTCCTGCTCTCGGAAGGCCGCTTGCTTAACCTCGGCAACGCCACCGGCCATCCGAGCTTCGTGATGTCGGCCAGCTTCACCAACCAGGTGCTAGCCCAGATCGAGCTGCACACCAAAGGCGACAAATACGAGAACAAGGTCTACGTGCTCCCCAAACACCTCGACGAAAAAGTCGCCCGCCTGCATCTTGCCAAGCTTGGCGCCAACCTGACCAAGATGACGGCTGAGCAGTCGACCTATATCGGGGTTCCGGCAGAAGGACCTTACAAGCCCGAGCACTATCGCTATTGATGGTGTTTGACGTCGCACCGCCTGGAGACTGGCCCTGAACGACCGGGATCAGCCCTGTAGAGCTTCATTGCGGGTAGCGCCTCGTGTGGGTAACGCCGTTACCCGCAACATTACCATTACCCGCAGTGAAACAAGGGGATCCGATGAGGTGCTATGAGCACCTGAAGGGCCTTAACTGGCTTATTTCAGGGTGTTTTTGCAGGCTATGTTCAGCAATGAGCAGAAGTCCTGGTGCCAGGGGCGGAATCTATTTTAAAATATAACATTATGATTTCAAAAAGTTATTACTATCACTAACTTGTGAAATACCCCGACTTATACCCCCATTTTGCAACTGTACAGTGGCTCGACTCCTTAATATATATTCTAGGTTGAGCAACTATGTGTTGGTATGCTACCTCAGGTACACTGCCGATCAGGATTGATGTGCCACACGCCGGCAAACCCACTAGATCGACCACCAACAAGCTTTAGCAGGCCATTACCATGGCGTTGTTGATGCAGCCCGCTTGTGTGAGTTGTCATCGTAGACCAATTCAGCGAACCGTCGCTCTATCTCCTCCATTGCTTCGGTCTTTGTTCGGGCACGTACGTGCTTGCCAGCATACCCCTTCATCACCTCGATAGCAGCCGCCTTAGTGATGGATTTGTCCTTCTTTAGCTGCTCGAAAAGCCTCACAAAGGCGGACTCGTCTAGCCCGGCTTCTTTGAACGCTTTGATGTAAAGTTTCGATGTGAGATTGGTCGGGAGCTATGACCGAATTTGGGTGACAGAATCTGAGAGAGGCGGCGTATCGTGGCGGTTATCGAGACCAGCCATGAACTCCAAAGGAGCGATACGCCTATGTCGAACACTACAGTCATCCCGCTGCGCCAGCCAGATGCAATCGATGATCCTCTGACTGAGGTGCTGCGTGCCGGGGCCCGCGAGTTGCTGGCCAAGGCCGTCGAGGCCGAGGTCGAAGAGTTTCTAGCCGTCCACGCCGGCCTGCGGACTGCCGACGGCCACCGGCGCGTCGTGCGCCATGGTCACGGCCCTGAGCGTCAGGTGCAAACCGGCATCGGTCCGGTTGCAGTTCGCCGCGCCAAAGTTCGTGACCGCGGTGGCGACGAGACGGCTGGCGAACGCATTCGCTTCAGTTCGGCGATCCTGCCGAAGTGGGCGCGGCGTAGCGCATCTCTGGATGCCTTGTTGCCGGTCCTGTATTTGCGCGGCGTCTCGACCGGAGATTTTCAAGAGGCATTGTCAGCGCTACTCGGCCAAGAGGCACCGAACCTGTCACCGCCGGTCATCGCCCGGCTCAAGGCCGATTGGAAAGCTGATCTGACGCGCTGGCAGAGCCGCGATCTGTCGGCGCGCCGCTACGTCTACATCTGGGCGGACGGCATCCACATTCAGGCCCGCATGGAAGAGGACGCGCAATGCATTCTCGTGATCATCGGCGCGACACCGGAAGGCAAAAAGGAGCTGGTCGGTTTTCAGATCGGCTATCGCGAGAGCACGCAAAGCTGGCGCGAACTGCTTGTCGATTTGCAGGCGCGCGGGTTGACCATTGCCCCGAAACTGGCAACCGGCGACGGCGCATTGGGGTTCTGGAAAGCACTGGATGAAGTGTTCCCCGGCACCCGTCATCAGCGTTGCTGGGTGCACAAGATCGCAAACGTGCTCAACAAGCTGCCAAAGTCGGTCCAGAAGCACGCGAAGGCTGATCTCGTGGAGATCTGGAACGCTCCGGACCGAGCCAGCGCGGAGACCGCCGTTGGCGTATTTGCCGAGAAATACCGGGCGAAGTATCAGCCGGCGGTCACCTGCTTGACGAAAGACCGCGAGGCCCTGCTCGCTTTCTTCGACTTTCCCGCCGAGCACTGGCAGCACCTGCGCACGACCAACCCGATCGAAAGTGTGTTTGCGACCGTGCGCCACCGAACCGTGCGCACCAAAGGCAGCCTCAGCCACGGCACCGCACTCGTGATGGTTTTCAAACTGGTGATGGCGGCGAGCAGGACGTGGCGCCGATTGAAAGGCAGAAACCACTTGCCCAAGATCATCGAGGGCGTCAAATTCACTGACGGTGTCGAAGCAACCGAGCCGACACGAAATGCCGCCTGATCAGACCATCACCCAAGTTGGGTCATAGCTCCACGATGGCGACAGGCGGGTCATAGTGCACGACATAAAGACAAAAGGCTTCGATCAAGTCCAGAAATTGGCTTCTTCCCACGTAAGCTTCAATGAAGTAGATGCGGCAAACGATGCGGCTTATCAGGGCCAGTTCGAAGAAGGCGACTGCATCATATATGCTGTCCCAGCGAGCGCTCTCGAAGAGGTCTTGAACCAGAGCACCCCTTACATACCAAGCAACTGCTTACTTGTTACATTCCAATCCACGCAAGAGCCCGCAATCTCTCTCCTACGTGCTTTCACGCCCGCCAACTGTTCTATACTCGGCTGCCACCCCTTGTTCGGCCCGTCCCAGAGTCCTCCAATAAGCTCACCTCGTTCTGGTATTGTTGTTTTAACAGAGTTCGATGCCTCTCATGAAAAACATAATGCCTTCAAATATATTCTCGAACAATGCAACCTTAACGTTCATGTGACCACTTCACTGGAACATGACGAGTTGATGGCGTTCACTCAGGCTGCAACTCATTTCTCACTGCTCGCCTTAGCTGACCTTGCCATATCTCTTGGAATAAAAGATGCAAGCCTATGGCGAGTCAAGACAACAGTGTTTAGCCTTGTAATGTCAGCAATGTCTAGAGTCGTAAGGCAAACTGCTGGCACTACCGTCGGGATTCAATCAACCGACTTTGCGGCCAGTGCGCGCAAAGAGCTATTGCGGCGCTTAACAGACCTTGACGCTTTGCTGTCCAAGGGCCTTCCTGCCGAGTCTGCATATGAAGCATGGATACAACCGAAACGCCAAGGATACGAGCTTATTCATGAGGAAGGCCTGTCGTTAGCCAATCTGTTCTTAGGTGGGTTGTCAGATTTCGAGCGGCTAATCGAACGACATCGGCAGAGCGAGAAACCTTTTTTCTTTAGAACATCTGACCAGGGCGAAGTGAATATTGTACGGATTGTTCAGAACAACTATAAGGATATTCTGTGCGAGGATGCCTATGTCACGGTGCCAACAGACTACCGGTTTCGAGAAAGCGATTCAGATATAAAAATGGCCATCGACTTTGGTGACGGCTGTCTGGAGAGATATGAGCAAAACGGAGTAATTTTTGGCCAGAAGCGTAAGAATAGATCGATTAGAAAAGATAAGATAAAGCTTATACCAGGCCAAGAATTGGAAGAATTCATTCAATCATCACTGTATCTCATAAAAGAGCGGCGTCGCATCCGAAAGAACAAAGCTTTAGGGAGGTCTCCGGAATTCATTAGTCGAGAGCTGCCAAAGTTAGTTCGAGGATTGTCGAAGTGCGTGCTTGTCGAAACCGCTGGTGACTATTACGAATTTAAAATGTTTGTCGATCCACGCGCATCTGTTTCTGAGATTGATACTCATGTTAGGTATTTACTTGGCACGCAAGAGTCCAAGTGACCAGGACATCGACTACTCGGCCGTTTGTTCAAGCTCGAAACGATGAAGCAAATCCCCCCATTCCTGCATGAGTTGCACGCGCTGAACCCAGTACGTCGCCCGATTGTACGCCCGGCGAATGGCATTCCGGTCCTGATGAGCCAACACGGCTTCAATCACATCCGGATCATAGCCCCGAGCATTCAGGATCGAGCTGGCGCTCACCCGGAAGCCATGAGCGGTCACCTCGTCCTTGGTGTAGCCCATGCGCCGCAGCGCCGAGTTGAAGGCATTGTCAGAGAGTGGGCGGTGAATGGTACGGACTGACGGAAACACCAGCTCACCGCCCTCAGACATTGGCCAGATGTCTTCAATGACGGCCAGGGCCTGCCGGGATAGTGGTACATCATGGGGTGCACGCATCTTCATGCGTTCAGCTGGAATGCTCCAGACGGCCTTGTCGAGATTGAATTCTTCGCGCTTAGCACCGCGTACCTCACCCGGACGCACACAGGTCAGCATCAGAAACTGCAGCCCAGCCCTGATGGTGGGCCAACCATCATACTCAGTAATGGCAGAGAGCAGTTTCCCTAGTTCTCCTTCATCAGTGATGGCCGCCCGGCCTTCCACTATGGGTGGCAACAGCGCGCCATGGAGCGGCACCGTCGGATCATCCTTGGCCCGCAAGGTGACGATGGCGAACCTGAACACGCCGCTGATGGTGCCCCTAAGGCGCCGGGCGGTCTCGCGGCGGCCGCTCTTCTCAATGCGCTGCAAGAGCGTCAGGACTTCAGCGGGCGTGATCTCCTCAATGGGCCGCTCTGCCAGTGGTTCAGCCAAGCTCTTCAAGAGCCAGGTGGTCTTCTTCATGGTTGGCGGTGCAGCACCCTTCTCTCGTTGCCGCTCCAGGTACTCGTCAGCCAGCAAGCCAAACGTGAGTTCCTGCTTCGCGCCTGCGTCCAGCCGGTCTTGCTTCTTCTTGGCCCCGGGGTCGATGTTATCGAGGAGCAGCTTCTTGGCCTCATCCCGCTTCTTGCGGGCCTCAGCAATGGTCACTAAGGGGTAGGGACCAAAGGAAAGCAGCTTCTCTTTGCCGAGATAGCGGTACTTCAGCCGCCAGAGCTTAGAGCCATTGGGTTGGACGTGGAGATAGAGGCCGGCGCCATCTGAGAGCTTGTACGGTTTGTCAAGGGGTTTGGCCTTTTTAACAGCAAATTCTGAGAGGCGCATTGGGGGTATCGTCCAGCTAAATTCTCACGATACCCCTATAGCATACCCCCAAATGCGTGTGAAACAGGGGGTAGGCATGCTCTGCTATGAGCAGTAGCTTGCCTTTAAGTCGTTGAATTTATTGATGTTTTAGGAGGCTATGTTCAGCTATGAGCAGAAGTCATGGTGCCCAGGGGCGGAATCGAACCACCGACACTGCGATTTTCAGTCGCATGCTCTACCAACTGAGCTACCTGGGCGTTGTCTCCAGTGGCTGGTGTCACCTCAGAAGCGACCGGAGCGCCTGCTTATAAGTGTCGGATCCCGGCCTGTCCAGGCCTTTGTGCCGGCTCGAAACAACCGCTGCCTGCACCGGCCCAGACTTCCGCAGATCCCTCGTATCGAACAATCGGCCGGCTATGCCTCGGCGCCGAGCTTGTCCTGCGTCCTGGTCTCGAAATCCGAGGCATCATGGCGCTCGTGCAGCTGGCTCTCGGGCGCGCCTGTGACGCGGTTGACCATGCGGCCGCGCTGAACCGTCTCACGCGCCTCGATCACGTCAGCCCAGCGGTTTACGTTGGCATATTCCCCGACCGACAGGAATTCAGCCGCGCCATAAAGCCGGCCGAGCACGAGCTGGCCATACCACGGCCAGATTGCCATGTCGGCGATCGAGTATTCATCGCCCGCCATGAAGGCATTGTTTGCCAGATGCCGGTCGAGCACATCGAGCTGTCGTTTGGCCTCCATCGCAAAACGATTAATCGGGTATTCGAACTTGGCCGGCGCATAGGCATAGAAATGACCGAACCCGCCGCCGAGATAGGGCGCGCTGCCCATTTGCCAGAACAGCCAGTTCAAGGCTTCCGTGCGCTTGTCGCGATCTTTCGGCAGAAACTCACCGAACTTCTCCGCGAGATAAAGCAGGATCGCACCGGACTCGAAAACCCGCCGCGGCTTTTCCGGGCTATGGTCGACCAACGCCGGGATCTTCGAATTGGGATTGATCGAAACGAACCCGCTACCAAACTGATCGCCATCGCCGATCCGAATGAGCCAGGCATCGTACTCCGCACCGCTGTGGCCGAGCGCAAGTAGCTCTTCGAGCATGACGGTGACCTTGACGCCGTTCGGCGTTGCCAGGGAATAAAGCTGAAGCGGATGCTTGCCGACCGGCAGTTCCTTTTCATGCGTCGCGCCGGCAATCGGCCGGTTGATGTTGGCAAACCGGCCGCCGCTCTCCTTGTCCCAGGTCCAAACGGCAGGCGGCGTGTACGTTTCAGCTTCACTCATCGTCCGATGCTCCAACCCCTGATCTCATTGCCTAACAGTTCGCCGTGGTTCCCATCTCCGGTCAGGCTCGTCAAGCCGCTGGCTGATATCGTTCTCCGAAGATGCAATCTGGCGCTGCCCCAAAAACGGGCTGCTGGCACAAAGCCCCTCATGCTGTTCACGCTGATTGCGACCGAACAGTCCTGTCAGCCGACCGAGCCGAGGGGCCGGTCTGGTATGTCGATGCGGAAATGGGCGCCGCGTGGGCTGTCAACCAGTTCGATCCGCCCGCCATGGGCACGCACCAGTTCATCGGCAATCGCAAGCCCGAGGCCGCTGCCGCCCTTGCGGGTGCCACCCTGGAAAGCCTTGAACATGTTTTCGCGGGCGCGGGCCGGCACGCCGGGCCCGTCATCGACAACGTCGATGATCGTATGAGAGGCATCACGTCGGGCCGAAACGGTGATCTCGCCGATCACCGGCTTGCCCTGACTTTCGATCGCCTGCAGGGCATTGCGCACGAGGTTATTGAGCACGCGGTAGAGCTGATCGCGGTCGGCGTCGATCTGCAAGGTTGGCGGGATCTCCATGTGCCAGTCGATCGCTTCCTGCGGCAGATCGAGACTGTCGCCGACCTCGCGCACCAGGCCGATCAGATTGAACAACTCGCGCCGGGGCGAAGCTTCCTCCGCACGCCCGAAACGCAGCGTGTCGTTGCAGAAGTTTATCGCGCGATCGAGCGAGGCGATCAGCTTGGGCGCAAAGCGCTGCACGGTCGGGTCGGGCAACTCGCCGAGCCGGTCCGAGATCAACTGGGCGCTGGCCAGCATGTTGCGCAGGTCGTGATTGATCTTCGAGACGGCAAGTCCGAGTTCGGCAAGCCTGCGGCGCTGCTGCAGGAGCTGGCCGAGTTGGCTCTGCATGTGCGCAAGCTCGCGCTCGGCCACACCGATTTCATCGCTGCGGCTGCTCGGCTCGATGATCCGTGCCGTGTCCTCCGGATTCTCACTAAAGTGCAACATCGACTGCGTCAGCCGCAGCATCGGTCGCACAAGAACCTGGATCAGAGTCAAGTAAACGGCGGCGGCAGCGATGATGGAAATGATGATCGACAGCCCGAGCACGTTGAGCCCGTGCCGGATCATGGCCGCCCGCAACGGCGCTTCCGGCATTGCGATTTCGACGAAATCCGTACGATCGACACTCGGATCGAGCCCGGCCCGGGCCCGGCCATAGATCAGGATCGTACGATTGGCCGGAGCGATGAAAACGTAAAGGGCATCGCCGATCAGACCGACCCGGTTGGACAGGCTGGACCAAAAGCCATCGGCCGGCATCCCGCGCAAATCGAAAGTCGCGTCGATGGTCAGCGGTTCGTCTGACGGCAGGACGAGCTGGCGCATTTCGTCCTTCTTGATGGCAACGGCACGCACCTTCGCGGTGCTCAGCAGTTCGCGGCGGATCTCAGGAGGCACGACCCCGCGCTTGCCGTCTTCGGTCGCCAACGCCGCGAGACGGGCCGAGGTCAAACGCTCATGCAGCCAATTGATGCGAAAGCTTGCGATCGACGGCACGAAGACCAGCACTTCGGCCAGCATTACGAATAAAATGGTGATCAGCAGCAGCTTGACCGGCAGACCGGATCCGCTGAGTCCGGCGCCCGCCAAACCGGCGAACCGCCCAGGCTCATCTTTCGACGCTGCACTCTCCGGCGGCGCCGACGTCATGCCGTCGGACGGTTGTCCACGCTGCGGTTCTGCCGTGTCCTGCACCCTAGTCCCAGTCCATTCGCGACCGCATCACTTGGCTGGCCGGCCCATCCATTCACCACCACACGAAGCGCTAACCGAGCTTTTCTAACATACCGATGACCTTGCGCACGACCGGATTGCTTGCAGCCGTCGCATACTGACGGTACGCCACCCGCTTGTTGACCTCAGATAGGGTCGGATACGGCGAAATCCAGTCCATCATCGCCTTGATCTTGAGTTTTTGCGCGATCGCCAGCGACCACATCTGGATGAGCTCACCCGCATGCTCTCCTGCAATCGAGGCGCCGAGAATGCGCCCGTTCTTGGCAACGACCACCTTGACGA
>CBDCZF010000002.1:0-7929 GCA_965224225.1 Hyphomicrobiaceae bacterium | reverse complement strand
TGAGCAAAGAGCCGAGGCGTTCGAATTCAGCCGCGGGGTCATGGAAGTGCTCGGCGGTCTCGGTGCAGGTTATGAAGTCGTAATGCTGTGCGAAGACGGCCTTGTCATCATGAAAGAAGGGGTCATAGAGCGCCATATTGTGCCCGGCTTCGCCGAGCATCAGTGCAAGCGCCGGAGCCGGCCCGCAGCCATAGTCGAGACCGGCGGCGCCGGCTGGCAGCCGCGCCATGAGCGGTTCGGTGAGGCGTGCTAGAAATCTGCGATATCCTGAATCGTGCGCAGCATTTTCGTGGGTCAGATAATGGGCGTATTCCGCCGACCGTGACAGGCGCTGTTGGGGTGCGAGGAATGTCGCGAGGCAAACCGGGCAGCGAAAGTATGATGCCTGGCCAGCCACGCAGAACGGCACGGTCTCGCCGTTACGGCACAGCGGACAGGGTGGTCGCTTGTCGGCGTTGCTTTCCGTCCACTCGACAACCGATGTCTCAGCCATCGACCAGGCTGCCCTTGCGCGCGTGGCGCTTGTCCTCCTCGGCGACCGATTTCGCATCGGCGTCGTAGACCAGGCGCTCGGTGCCGGCGAGCGCGATGAAGCGTTTGCCCTTGGCCCGGCCGATCAAGGTCAGGTTTGCTTTGCGTGCGAGATCGACGCCCCAGGCGGTAAAGCCCGACCGTGAGACCAGCGCCGGGATCTGCATGTTGACGGTCTTGATGACCATCTCGGAGGTAAGCCGGCCGGTCGTATAGAAGATCTTGTCGTGCGGCTCGATGCCGTTGAGGAACATGTAGCCGGCGATCTTGTCGACGGCGTTGTGGCGGCCGACGTCCTCCATGTAGATCAGCGGCCGGTCACGCTCGCACAGCACGCAACCGTGGATCGCGCCGGCCTTGAGGTAGAGGCTTGGCGCCTGGTTGATCTTGCGGCTGAGCGCATAGATCCAGGATGTGCGCACTTCGGCGTCGGGGGCAAGGGTGGTCTGGTCGAAGTTCTCCATGACATCGCCGAACACAGTGCCCTGCGCACAGCCCGAGGTGCGGATCTTTTTCTTGAGCTTGTCCTCGTAATCGGTTTCGCGGGCCGTGCGCACGACGATTGTCTCGATGTCTTCGGCATACTCGATGGCGGTGATCTCGTCGTCGTCCTGCAGCATGTTCTGGTTCAGGAGATAGCCGACCGCGAGCAGGTCCGGGTGATCGCCGATGGTCATCATCGTCACGATCTCGCGGGCGTTGAGGAACAGCGTCAAAGGCCGCTCAGTAACAACGGTGGTCTCGATCGGGTTGCCTTCATGGTCCAGGCCGCTGACCAGTTCCGACAACTTTGGGTCATCGACGTCGGGCAGGATTTCGAATTCGCGCATTTCGTCTCCGGGCATGGGTGTTCTCGAAGCGCTCTGCATGAGATATAAGCCCCTTTTCGTCGCAGCCAAATGAGCTTCACCCGTAAGGCTTGACTGGGGCAAGCCTATTCCCACATCCAGCAGGTTGCGCTACCACCACATTTCCGCACAGCTACCGGCCGGTCAACCAACCAATCCGCAAGGAGAAAACCCGCATGTCCGTCACCGAAGCCCAGGTCCTCGAGGCGTTGAAACGCGTCAAGGGGCCCGATCTGGAAGGCAATATCGTTGATCTGGGCCTGGTCTCGGAGGTCCTGATCAGGGACGGCAAGGTCTATTTCTCGATCACGGTGGCGCCGGAACGCGCCGAAGAACTGGAGCCCCTGCGCAAGGCGGCAGCTCAGGTTGTATCGGAACTAGAAGGTGTGAGCGGTGCGACCGCCGTTTTGACGGCCGAGCGCAATCCGGATGCCTCGCCGCAGCCAAGAGCGGAGCACCCGCGTGTCACAGCGGCCCGCCAAAACGGCTCGGCACCGCCGGACGGCGGCACGCCCGGTGCCGGGCCCGACCCGCAAGGCGAGGCCGGTCAGGGCCTGCCCGGCGTCAAGCAACTGATCGCGGTCGCCAGTGGCAAGGGCGGTGTCGGTAAGTCGACCACCGCCGTCAACCTTGCGCTTGGCCTGCAAGCCAACGGGCTCAAGGTGGGCATCCTCGATGCCGACATCTACGGGCCGTCACAGCCGCGCCTGCTCGGCATTGCCGGCCGGCCGCAACCGGGCGCGAATGGCAAGCTGCAGCCGATGACCGGCTACGGTATCAAGACGATGTCGATGGGCTTCCTGGTCGAGGAAGGCACACCGGTCATCTGGCGCGGACCGATGGTCGTCTCCGCCCTCAATCAGATGCTCTGGGAAGTGAACTGGGGCGAACTCGACGTCATCGTCATCGACATGCCGCCGGGCACGGGCGACGTGCAACTGACCATGGCCCAGCAGGTGCCGCTCGCCGGCGCCGTGATCGTATCGACACCGCAGGACCTGGCACTGATCGATGCGCGCAAGGGTCTTGCCATGTTCCAGCGCGTCGATGTGCCGGTGCTCGGCATCGTCGAGAACATGAGCTACTTCCTGTGCCCCAAGTGCGGTGAACGTTCGGATATCTTCGGCCACGGCGGTGCCGCCATCGAAGCGGAAAAGCTCGGCATCCCTTTCCTCGGCGGCGTGCCGTTGCACATGGACATCCGTGAAACATCCGATGCCGGCCAGCCGATCGTTGTCACGGCGCCTTCGAGCGAACATGCCCGGATCTACAAGGAACTCGCGGGCCGCATCATGTCCGAGGCTGCCGCTGCAGCCGGCACGCTGCGCAAGCCCGACCTGAAGCTCAATGATGAGCGCGACAGTCTGAGTGTTACGTTCGACGATGGCGCAAGCTATGAACTGTCATCTGAAATGCTGCGTGTGATGAGCCCGTCCGCCGAAGTGCAGGGGCACAGCCCGGCGGAACGCAAGACGATACCGGGCAAGCGCGATGTCACGATCACCGATTTGCGCCCGGTCGGCAGCTATGCGGTGCGCATCGTGTTTTCGGACGGGCATGAAACCGGGCTGTTCTCCTGGGACTACCTGGAGGAGCTTGGCCGTGACAAGGATGACCTTTGGGCCGAGTATCTGGCAGAGCTTGCCGACAAGGGCCTGTCGCGCGGTTGATAGTGCTGGGCCGGATGGTAAGTTGCGTGACAGTCGACGTTGCCTGACCGGGCAGCTGCTCGTCTGGTGAGTGGCAGGCTGTCGCCGGTGTCGAGAACCACATATTGTCGGCTCAATGCGCCCTCCTCGAAAACCTATAGCGCTGGCCGAGTTCGTCGTGCTGCTGGCGATAATGACTTCGATTGTCGCGATGGCGACGGATGTGATGCTACCGGCGCTCGGCCAGATCGGCCGCGATCTAGCCGTCGCCGACGCAAACGATGCACAGCTTGTCATCTCGTCATTGTTCCTCGGTTTCGCTGTCGGCCAGATCGCGGTCGGGCCGTTGTCCGACGTCTACGGTCGTCGGCCGCTGATCGTCGCCGGCTATCTGGTGTTCATCATCGGCTGTCTGCTGTCGATGTTCGCTCAAAGCTTTGCCGTGATGCTTGTCGGCCGCGTGCTGCAGGGCCTCGGGGCGGCGGCGCCGCGCATCGTCAGCGTCGCGCTCGTGCGTGACCGCTACGAAGGCCGCGCGATGGCGCGCATCATGTCGATCGTCATGGCGGTGTTCATCATCGTGCCGGCAGTTGCGCCGGCGATCGGCCAGGGCGTGATCATCGCGGCCGGCTGGCGCGCGACGTTTGTTCTGTTGTTCGGCATGGCCGCGGTGGCACTCGTCTGGTTTACGTTGCGCCAGCCCGAGACCCTGCCAATCGCAGAGCGGCGGCTGTCCATCGTCAGTCTCGCAGCGGGCATCCGGGAGGCTCTCTCGCATCGGATAGTGGCTGGCTATACGACGGCGACCGGTTTCATCTTTGGTGCATTTCTCGGCTACTTGAGTTCGGCACAGCAAATCTTTCAGGTGACGTTTGGTGCCGGCCGCCTGTTCGCACTCTATTTCGGTGCTGCCGCGCTGGCGATCGGGCTTGCATCCGTCGTCAATTCGATGCTCGTCATGACGCTCGGTATGCGGCTCCTGACCTGGTGGGCACTGGTCGGCATCGCCGTGCTTTCGGTGTTTTTCCTCGGGCCGGCGGCTGCCTTGGCCGGCGTGCCGCCATTCTGGGCCTTCATGACCTGGCTGCTGGCCATTTTCTTCTGCGTCGGCATCGTGTTCGGCAACATGAACGCGCTCGCCATGGAACCGCTCGGTCACATGGCGGGTCTCGGTGCGGCTTTGGTCGGCTCGCTTGCAACGTTGATTTCACTGCCGCTCGGCTGGGCGGTCGGTGCAAATTTCGACGGCGGCGTCGTGCCGCTGGTGACGGGCTTTGCCGTGCTCAGCATTGCCGCGCTCGTCACCATTGCCTGGACCGAGCGACGGTTCTGATCGCGTTCAAAGCGGCTGGCCCTTGAGCTTTTCCTCGAGGCCTTCGATCAGATTACGCTCGGCGACAAAGGGGTGGATCTCCTGGGCGCGCCGGAAGGACTTCAATGCAGCTTTCCAATTGCCGGCCCGCATGTAAATCAGGCCGAGGCCCGAGAGTGCTCCGAAATGGCGCGGTTCGCGGGCCAGCACTTTCTGAATATCGATCACGGATTCGGTATCGCGCTGCATCAGATAGAGCAGTGTCGCGCGCCGGTTCCAGCCCTCGGCATAGTCCGGCGCGACCTGTACGACCTTGTCGAGCGTTTTGAGCGATTCTTCGTAAAGACCGACCCGCATCGTGATCAGCGCATTGGTCATCAGGTGTTTGACGTCGGCGTTGTCGGTGTGGAACCAGGCCTGCCAGATCTTGGCTTCCACGGCTTTGGCTGCGGCCAGGTCGGGGGCCGACTTGAGGCGAGCAAAAAGACCATCGAGTTCGGAAGTGCGCGCGGCCTCGCTCTCGCTGCCGGAACCGGATGATTGTGCGAAAGCCGGTTGGGCGACCAATACCGCCACCAAGAGGGCGGTGATCATGCCAAGAACGCTTCGATCGATGCGCATAGTGCAGAGCCTCCGTCGCCAAGCAGCTAGCCGTGCAAACAGCCTATGCCATTTGCACGGGAGGTCAAATCCACACTATCTGCGTTTTCCGTGTCACCGCTTGCCCGGCTCAGACCTGGGCGGCCTCGCCGACGCCGTCGACACCGCGTTCTTCCAACAGCGTCGTCAGCCAATCGGGATCCATTTCCGGAACCGACGAGAGCAGCAGGTCCGTATAGGGGTGGTGCGGCGGCCGGAACATCTCGTCCTTCGGCCCCTGCTCGACGACCTTGCCCTCCTTCATCACGACGACCTCGTCGGCGATCGAACGCACCGTTGCAAGGTCATGCGTGATGAACATATAGGCAATGTTCAGCTCACGCTGGAGGGTATCGAGCAGGCGCAGAATGCCTTCGGCAACCAATTGATCGAGCGCGCTCGTCACCTCATCGCAGATGATGAAGCTCGGCTCGGCCGCGAGCGCTCGTGCAATACCAACACGCTGTTTCTGGCCACCGGACAATTCCGGCGGATAGCGGTTGTAGTATTGCGACGGTTCCAGCTCGATCATGTCGAGGAGTTCGTCGACCCGGCTCTTGAGTTCGGTGCCCTTCAGGCCGTGATAGAATTGCGCCGGCCGGCCGATGATCTCGCTGATGCGTACCTTCGGATTGAGTGCCGTATCGGCCATCTGGTAGATCATCTGTGCCTGACGCAGCTGATCCTTGTTGCGGTTCTTGTAGCTCGGCGGCAGTTCCTTACCGTCGAACAGGATCTTGCCCGAGGTCGGCGGCAGCAGCCCCGTAATGCAGCGCGCCGTGGTTGACTTGCCCGAGCCAGACTCACCGACGACTGCGACCGTCATGCCTGCGTAGATGTCGAATGACACGTCATTCAGAACCTTGACACTGCCATAGGCGGCATCGACATTCTGCACCGATACCACCGGCACGGCGTCGCCGCCGGGTCGCTGCTTCTGTTCACGCTGATAGCTGCGCACCGCCCAAAGGGATTGCGTATACTCTTCCTTCGGGTTGTCGAGCATCGTCTTGGTGTCGGCCTCTTCGACCTCATCCCCCTTGAGTAGGACCTTGATCACGTCGGCCATCTGGGCGACGACCGCGAGGTCGTGCGTGATGTAGATTGCAGCCGTATTGAACTGGTCGACGATATCGCGGATCGCGGCCAGAACCTCAATCTGGGTGGTAACATCGAGTGCCGTCGTCGGTTCGTCGAAGATGATCAGGTCAGGCCGGCAGGCCATGGCCATGGCCGTCATCGCGCGTTGCAGCTGGCCGCCTGAGACCTGGTGGGGATAGCGAAAGCCGATCTCGCGCGGATTGGGCAGGCGCAGGCGCTCATAGAGCTCCATCGCGTCTTCCTGGCTCTCGAGACGCTTCTGAATGCGGTAGTGAACCGGCGCCTCGGTGTGCTGATCGATGATCTTGTGCGCCGGGTTGAAAGATGCCGCCGCCGACTGGGCGACGTAGGCGATGCGCGAACCTCGGAGTGCGCGCAGGTCCGACTGCGGGGTGGTTGTCAGCTCGATGCCGTCGAATTCGACCGAACCGCCGGAAATCCGGCAACCATCCCGCGTGAAGCCCATGGCAGCGAGGCCGATGGTCGATTTGCCGGCACCCGATTCGCCGATCAGCCCCATCACCTCACCGCGGTGCAAGGTCAAACTCACGCCGTGAACAATCTCGATCCATTGATCATCCGAGTGGCCCTCGATCTTGAGATCTCGGATTTTGAGGAGAACGTCCTTTTCCTTGGTCATGCCATTATCCCTTCAGGCCTGCCGAGCGGTCGAGCATCCAGTCGACCACGAAGTTGACCGCAACTGTGAGCAGCGCGATCGCCGCGGCCGGGATCAGCGGCGTGATGTCGCCGAATGAAATCAGCGTCGCGTTCTCGCGCACCATCGAGCCCCAGTCGGCGGTCGGCGGCTGGATGCCGAGGCCGAGGAACGAGAGGCCGGCCATCAGCAGGAACACGAAGCAGAACTCGAGGCCGAACTCCGCAACCAGCGGCGCCGTCGAGTTCGGCAGGATTTCCCTGCGGATCAGATACCACTTGCCCTCGCCCCTGAGGCGGGCGGCTTCGATGTAGTCCATCACGACGACATTGCCGGCAACCGCGCGCGTCAGACGGAAGACGCGTGGCGAATAGATGACCGCGACAATAATCACGAGGACGAGCAGATTGGTGCCGAAAATGCTGAGCAGCAGCAGCGAGAAGATCAGCGACGGTATCGACATGATCACGTCGGCGACCCGCCCCATAAACTGGTCGAACCAGCCACCGGTGACGGCAGCGTAGAGCCCCGCCAGCGCGCCCATGACGAACGCCAGCATCGTTGCAATGAGCGCAACGCCAACCGAATTGCGGGCGCCGTAGACAATGCGGCTGAACATGTCACGGCCGAGCTGATCGGAGCCGAGCAGCATCTTCTCATCTGCCGGAGCGAACGCGGACGTGATCACCTCGGCCTCGCCGAACGGTGCGATGATCGGCGCAAAGATGCCCAGTATCGAGTACGTGAAAATCACGAACATGCCGAAGCTTGCCGTCAACGGCGCGATGCGCAGCTCCTTCTCCAGGTCGCCCGATGTCAGTACGACGAGAAATTCACGGAACGAGTAGGCGACGCCGGCCGACAATGCGATCATGCCGGCAATGATAGTGACGGTCCAAAGTGCCCGCTCGCCGCCGACAATGCCCATCACGAACGAAGCCAGCGTAAGCGTGAACAGCAGCATGAACAGCTGGCGCTTCGAGAAGTAGGCTGCGAGACACGATGCTCCGATGAGCAGCGCATAGTAGCCGATAACAAAATAGTTCATCTTATCGGCCTCACTTCGGATGGCGCAGGCGCGGGTTCGTCAGAATGGCTCCGACATCGGCTGCGAGGTTTAACAGGATGAAGGTCGCGGCAAAGATCAGGCAGCAGGCCTGGACGACGGGGAAGTCGCGCTTGGCAACGCTG
>CBDCZF010000001.1:0-229203 GCA_965224225.1 Hyphomicrobiaceae bacterium | reverse complement strand
GTGGCTGCCAAGCGGATCGCGGCAGGCAAGGCAGACCGGCGGCAGGAACAGGTCGGCAATGTTGCGGCCGAGCGTTGCGACATGGCCGATGATTGGCCGGCGCGGTGACGACAGGTACAGGTTTTCGATCATCGACGGATCATAGCGAAGAATGACATGGCCGGCAGAGATATTCGATCGCGCGCTGCTCGTTGAGCGCCGCCGCCGCGCGCTTGCCAGGCTCGGCAACGATGATCCGCCCGACTTTCTGCTGCAGCATGCCGCGCGTGATGTGATCGAACGGCTGGGGTTGATCAAACGCCGGTTCGAAGCTGCGATTTCGATCGGCAGCTATTACGGTGTGGTTGGCCGCCGGCTGTTGGAGATGGGGGTTGGCTCGCTTGTTGAAACGGAGGCAATCGCCGGTCTTCTCGAGCAGTGCTCGGGCGAGCAGCTTCTGGTCGACGAGGAGGCGCTCGGGACGATCGATGCCCGCTTCGACCTCGCAGTTTCCGTGCTTTCCCTGCAATACGCGAACGATCTGCCGGGCGTGCTGGCCAACATTCGCGGTCTGCTCAAACCGGACGGCCTGTTCATCGGCGTGGTTTTGGGCGGGGGGACGCTGCATGAACTGCGCCAGGCAATGCTCGCAGCCGAAGCCGAGGTCACCGGTGGAGCTTCGCCGCGCATCATGCCGTTCGTCGATGTCCGGGATGCCGGCAGTCTCTTGCAGCGGGCCGGTTTCGCATTGCCTGTCACGGACGTCGAAACGGTCACCGTAACCTATGCCGATGGCCCTCTGGCACTGATGCGCGAATTGAAGGCGATGGGAGCGAGCAATGTTCTTCGTGAGCGCTCGCGTAGGCCGTTGACGCGCGGCCAGTTGTTGCGGGCAGCGGAGATCTATGTCGAGCAGTTCGCTCTTGATGCAACCGGCCGAATTCCTGCGACGTTCGAGCTTGTGACGCTGACCGGCTGGGCACCCGATCCGAGTCAGCAAAAGCCGCTCAAACCGGGCTCTGCGCAGGTCAGCCTGGCCGATGTTTTGCGGAGGGAATGATGATTAGGATCGATTTGAACATTCGGCTGCCCGGTGCCATCCAGCACGGCCCGATGCCCCTCACCCTATCCCTCTCCCCGTAGCGCCACTAGGGCGCGTACGGGCAAGCGGCCGTGCAGGCCGTGCAGGCCTATCGACGGTTCCTCATCTCCAGCGTTCTGAGCCGCAGCGCGTTGAGCTTGATGAAGCCTTCGGCGTCCTTCTGGTCGTAGGCGCCCTGGTCGTCTTCGAAGGTCACGAGTTCCGTCGAATAGAGCGAATCCGGACTCTCGCGGCCGATGACGATGACGTTGCCCTTGTAGAGTTTCAGGCCGACGCGACCATTGACGCGTTCCTGGCTCTTGTCGATCAGAGCCTGGAGTATTTCGCGCTCGGGCGCGAACCAGAGGCCGTTGTAGATCAGTTCCGCATAGCGCGGCATCAATTCGTCTTTGAGGTGGGCGGCGTCGCGATCGAGGGTCAGCGATTCCATCGCGCGGTGGGCAGCCAGCAAGATGGTACCGCCCGGTGTCTCGTAGACGCCGCGTGATTTCATGCCGACGAACCGGTTCTCGACCAGGTCGACGCGCCCGATGCCGTTGTCGTGGCCGAGTTCATTGAGGCGGGTAAGCAGTGCTGCCGGACCAAGGGGTTCACCGTCGATGCTGACCGGGTCGCCGCGCTCGAAGGCGATCTCGACGATCGTTGGTTTGTCGGGTGCGTCGATCGGATCGATGGTGCGCTGGTAGACGACCGGTGGCGGTTCGATGGCTGGGTCCTCCAGCACTTTGCCCTCGGACGAAGAGTGCAGCAGATTGGCATCGACCGAGAAGGGTGCCTCGCCCTCCTTGTCCTTGGCGATCGGGATCTGGGTGGTTGCGGGCGAACTCGAGCAGGTCCTCGCGGCCGACGAACTGCCATTCACGCCAGGGCGCGATGATCTTAATACCGGGCTCGAGCGCATAATAGCCAAGCTCGAAGCGGACCTGATCGTTGCCCTTGCCAGTTGCGCCATGGCAGACCGCTTCGGCGCCGGTCTCGCGGGCGATTTCGATCTGACGCTTGGCGATCAGGGGACGTGCAATCGAGGTGCCGAGCAGGTAGACGCCCTCGTAGACCGTATTGGCACGGAACATCGGGTAGACGTAGTCGCGCACGAACTCGTCGCGCAGATCCTCGATGAAGATGTTTTCCGGCTTGATCCCAAGCATCAGGGCCTTTTCGCGGGCGGGCCCGAGTTCCTCGCCCTGGCCGAGGTCGGCGGTGAAGGTGATGACTTCGGCGCCATACTCCTCCTGCAGCCATTTCAGAATGATCGAGGTATCGAGGCCGCCCGAGTAGGCCAGGACGACCTTATTGACCGAGCGGTGGCTGGCGGAAGCGTTCATGGGGCAGAGCCTCTGTCGTTTAATCGTTGGGGATCTGGTTGGCTGAGTTACAGCCTCGGAGCTGACTGCGCAAAGCCTCATTTAAGCGCAGCGTTGGGAGTTCGTTGGCCACTGACGCCGCCGGCTGGAAAGTATATTTCCATGAATTTGCTTGGAAAATCAGCGAAAGCTCGCCAATACTTTGCTCCGGCGTCAAATTGTCAGGAGACCCTCGAAATGAAGACTTTGCGCTTGCTCGCCGTTGCGATGATCCCGTTCATGGCGGCCGGACTGGCCGTCGTGCCTGCTGCCGCGCAGAAAAGCACTGCAGCAAAGACCGAGACGAAGGCCAAGAAGCAGTCAAAGACCAAGACGACAAAGAAGGCATCGGCCAAGAAATCGAGTAATTCGACCGCCAAAGCGTCGAAAACAGCCAAGCCGAAGGCCAAGCGGGCCGTTGCAAAGAAGTCGTCGCCCTGTCAGGGCCTGACGCAAAGTGCGTGCGGTGCCAAGAGCCAGTGCGGCTGGATCAAACCGAAGAAGAAGGTCGCCTCCAACGGGCGCAAGTTGACGCCCTATTGCCGGAAGGTCGCGGGCATCGCCAAGAAGAAGCAGTAGGGCGACATCGCAGCCGTCATCCGGCGGCTGCAGGCTCAAATCATTTCACGAATGCCGACCAGAACGCCCAGGGGGTCGGCACCGTAATCTGCATCTGCCGGCTGTCCGGAAACTCGATGCGAGCGGCGGCAAATCCTGAAGGGCTGTGAAAGGCGCTGAAGCCGTTTCCGATCTCGCCGGCCAGGCGGAAGGGATCGAGCCCGCCGCCTGCCGACATCGGGTTGGGCATGAACGTGCGCCATGGTCTCAGCGCATCATCCATGATGGTGAGAAACGGGTTCTCGACCGGTTGGCGATACCACGAGCGGCATTCGCCGATCTGTTTGGCCGGAATCGCAGTCGAGACCGCTGTTCGGGTGGGGCTTGCCATGACATCGACGCCCGCGCTGACGATGTCGAGATAGGCCTTGGCGCCAGTCAGCCCAGCACATCTGCATGATGCTATGATAGCTCTCGGCGGTCGTAGCCGCGTCCTGCCATAGCTGCGTGCTGTCGGCTGTTTGATCGCTCATGTCGTTGTTCTTTCCGCCCGTCATCTTCGGCTGCTGCATACCATGCTGCGTTGCAACAATAAAGATTTAGTTGCAATGCAGCAATCCTGCTGGCGGATAATGATCCACCCCCGCGGAGAGCCCGAGCGTGAGCGAGGAACAGCCCGTGAGCGCAAGAACAGTCCGGGAGCGACGGCGACCCGGCGCTTAGCGCCGCCCCCGCGGAGGGCCTGAGCGTGAGCGAGGAATAGCCCGTGAGCGCAAGAACAGTCCGGGAGCGACGGCGACCCGGCGCTTAGCGCCGCCCCCGCGGAGGGCCTGAGCGTGAGCGAGGAATAGCCCGTGAGCGCAAGAGCTGTTCAGTTGGCAACCGCGCCGGTGGTCAGCGCATTGCCGAAGGCTGGACGGGCAGGGTCGACGATTGTCGGCTCGAACTGCTGGACCTCGAGAATGGCCAGACTGTGCTCGGCTGTGCCGTCCGGCGACAGTCGGAAGGCGCCGTCGATACCAACAAAACCGTTCGGGCGGGTCAGGTTCTGGGCGCTGAATCGCTCGCCCGGCGGATGCGCAGTAGCCAGCCTGATCGCAACCGTCAGGGCATCATAGGAAAGCGTAGCAATCCTGGGTGGTGCTGAGCCGAAATTACGTGCGAATTTCTCCGAAAACGCCCGCCAGCCACTCGGATCGGGAGCCGGATACCAGCTGCCGATCAGGTTCTGGTTGCGCCCGATGTTGGGATAGTCCCAGCCGCCGCTGCCAAGGAATGTGACAGGGGCCGCGCCGAGATTGGCGTAACGGACGAGCGGGGCGAGATTGGGCAGTGTGTCAGGGCCGGCCGGCATGAAGATCGCATCGATCGGCGCACCGCGTTCGGCTGCACCCTTGACCAGTTCAAACAAGCGTTCCGACGGCTCGAGCATGCCGGTCGAGTTCGCTGGATACTTTTCGAGTGCGATGATGCTGCCGCCGTTGCGCTGAACGGCGCTGCGGAAGGCACCATCCATGACCTGGCCGTACGTGTTCTCCGGCAGCAACGCTGCATAGCGTCGCTTGCCGCGTGAGGTGGCGAACGAGACGATGCGCTCGACTTCCTCCTGTGCGGTAAAGCTCAGCAGATAGACACCGTTGCCGGCAACCGTGCGGTTGTTCGAAAAGGCGACAACCGGCAGATTGGCCTGGCGGGCAACATTGGCAACCGCCGTGACGGATTGGGCGTAAAGCGGGCCGATCAGCAACTCGACACCGTCAGCGGCAGCCCGTGTGGCGGCGGCTGCGGCGCCCTCGGGTGTGCCGCGGGTGTCCTGGACGACCATTTGGAAGCCCGGGTTATTGAGCTCGAACAGCGCCATTTCGGCAGCCTGCTTCATGCCCTTGGCGATCGCAGCGGTGCGTGCCGTGCCGGTCAGCGGCAGCAGCAAGGCCACCTTGGCGCGTACTTGGCGCTGCAGGGCGTTCTCGGCCGAGGGCACCGCGCCGGTGCTTTCCGGGGTCGTGAGGCTCGACGACATGCGGCCGCTGCCGCCGACCGAGCACGCGGCAAGGCCTGCAATTGCTGCACAGCCAAGCGCAGTGGCGAGCCAACGGCGCAGCTGTTGTCGATTGTTCATACCTGGGAAGCTCATGCGCTCCACGTCTAATCCTTGAATTCGGACGCGGTTTGAATTGAGTGTGTTACTGATTCTCAGGCCACAGCATACGACATTTGGCACGTTTGAAAGCGGTAAGCATTGGAAAACTTACTAAAACGGCAATACTGGGACCTGCCAAGTCACGGATCACAGGCTTCAATGGCATATCAATTCTTCCAGGGAGGCGGTAGTCGTGCCTGATCCGGACGGCGTGCGCCAACAGGCCACGGACGTTGTCGAGCGACTGGCCAACGCCGTCGCGGCGCGACTTCGCGATGAGTTCGCCCGGCCGTTTGCGTCTGGCCTTTATCTGGTGGCGACGCCGATCGGCAATCTCGGTGACATGTCGCCGCGCGCTCTGGCCACGCTCGCGCGCGCTGATCGCATCTACTGCGAGGATACTCGTGTCTCGCGGCCAATGCTGGCCGGATTTGGCGTAGTGGGGCGGCTTTCAAGCTATCATGAACACAATGGCGAACGCGCGCGAGCCGCCATTCTCGAACGCCTCGAAGCCGGTGGCGCAATTGCACTGATTTCGGATGCCGGCATGCCGGCGATTTCCGATCCGGGTTTCAAGCTTGCGCGCGATGTCATCGCGGCCGGCTACGACGTGTTCGTCATCCCCGGTCCCTCGGCACTGACAGCGGCGGTCGCTGTTTCAGGGCTACCGACGGACAGCTTCCACTTTGCAGGTTTCCTGCCGCAAAAGCAGGCCGGCCGGCGCGCCCGGATCGGCGGGCTCAAGGACGTGCCTGGCTCCCTGGTCTTCTATGAATCACCGCACCGCCTGGCCGCAACGCTCGGTGATCTGGCCAAGGTATTGGGCAACAGGCCGGCCGCGGTGGCCAGGGAACTGACAAAGAAGTTCGAGGAGGTCCGCCGCGGCTCGCTCGAGGAACTGGCCGACTGGGCCGGCGAAACGCCGCCGCGTGGCGAGGTAGCGATCGTCGTCGGGCCGAGCAAAGCCGAGCCGGCCAAGATCGACGATGCGGCCATCATCGCAGCGCTCGGTGACGCCTTGGCTGACATGCGGCCGAGTGCTGCGGCCCGGCAGGTCGCGGACCGACTGGGGGTATCGCGCCAGCGTGTTTATGACTTGAGCGTCGCCATCAAGCGCGATCGTACATGAAGGGGCGCGGCGGAACAGCTAGACCGGACGGCAGCAAGCAGCGCCGCCGGCACGAGCGAACCGGGCGTCATGCCGAACGGATCGCAGCGCTGTTTTTGATGCTCAAGGGCTATCGCATCCTGGCCCGCCGCGTGCGCACGCCGGCCGGTGAGATCGACTTGATCGCGGTGCGCGGCCGGCGCTTGGCCTTCGTCGAGGTTAAGTACCGCGATACGATGGCAGCAGCACTCGATGCCGTCTCTTTGCGCCAGTCGGCACGCATTGCCAGTGCCGCCGAACATTGGGCCTGGCAGCATCCGGCTTATCGCGAGCACCGTTTCGGCTTTGATGCACTCTTCATCGCGCCATGGTGTCTGCCGCGCCACGACGCGGATCGGTTGCAGCCGCCTGGATGAGGTGCCTCGGTTGTTGCCGGCTTACCGCGTTGGCATCGGCGTGTCGCCGCGATAATCGTAGAAGCCGCGCCCGGCCTTGCGCCCGAGCCATCCCGCTTCGACATACTTCACGAGTAGCGGACAGGGCCGGTACTTCGAGTCCGCGAGGCCTTCATAAAGCACCTGCATGACCGACAGGCAGATATCGAGCCCAATGAAATCGGCAAGCTCAAGCGGGCCCATCGGATGGTTGGCGCCGAGCCGCATGGCCTTGTCGATACCGTCGACGGTGCCGACACCCTCATAGAGTGTGTAAACCGGCTTCGTTGATCATCGGCAGCAGGATGCGGTTGACGATAAAGGCCGGAAAGTCTTCCGAAACCGTGATCGTCTTGCCGAGCGATTCGGCAAACGTGCGCGCCAACGTGAAGGTCTGGTCGCCGGTGGCAATGCCGCGGATCAGCTCGACGAGCTGCATCAGCGGCACCGGGTTCATGAAATGGATGCCGATGAACTGCTCGGGCCGGTCGGTCGAGGCTGCAAGACGCGTGATCGAAATCGACGACGTATTCGAGCCGATCAACGGCGCCCGGTTTCAGCTTCGGGCAAAGTTCCTGAAAGATTTCCCGCTTGGTGGCTTCGTCTTCCGTCGCCGCCTCGATGACCAGGTCGGCATCGCCAAACGCCTCGAATGACGGGCCGAACGAAATGCGCTCGACTGCCTTGTCCGCATCGGCCGGCACTGATAGCGCCACGTGCGACTTGTCGGCCGAGGTTGCTGCGGATGATCTCTATCGCCTTGTCATAGCGCTCACGGTCGAGGTCGTTCATGATGACCTGATAGCCGGCAAGCGCCACGACATGTGCGATACCGTTGCCCATCTGTCCGGCACCGATAATGCCGATCTTGTCGATCGACGTCACAAGACCTTCTTGGTTCTGACTGGTATCCACGGTTCATCCACCATTCGGATCGAAAGATGCGCTGGCCGGTCAGCCAGCTGCCTTGGCAAGTTCGGCCTCGAGTTCAGGTAGAACCTCGAACAGGTCACCGACCAGGCCGTAATCGGCTACCTGGAAGATCGGCGCCTCGCCATCCTTGTTGATGGCGACGATCACCTTGGAATCCTTCATGCCGGCAAGATGCTGGATCGCGCCCGAAATGCCAACAGCAATGTAGAGTTCGGGGGCAACGACCTTGCCGGTCTGGCCGACCTGATAGTCGTTCGGCACGTAGCCAGCATCGACGGCGGCGCGGCTTGCCCCGATTGCAGCACCGAGCCGGTCAGCAACGGGTTCCAGGTACTTTTCGAAGTTTTCGCCGGACTGCATGCCGCGGCCACCGGAAATGACGATCTTGGCGGAGGCCAGTTCCGGCCGGTCCCGAGCTTGCGATTTCAGCGCGTTCGAAGGTCGTGATGGCGACGGGTGTCGGTGCCTCGGCGGTTTCGATTTGAGCCGATCCGCCTTCTTCGGCCGAAGCGAAAGCGGCTGTGCGCACCGTGATGATCTTCTTGGCGTCCTGCGACTTGACGGTTTGGATGGCGTTGCCCGCATAAATCGGGCGTTCGAATGTGTCTTCGGATTTGACCGCCGTGATGTCGGAAATCTGCATGACGTCTAGCATGGCTGCAATGCGCGGCATCACGTTCTTGCCGCGGGCTGTCGCCGGTGCAACCAGGGCGTCATAGTTTGCCATCATCGGCACGATGAGGCCTGCGACCTCTTCGGCGACCTGGTGTTCGAGATGCGGACCCTCGACGACGATGACTTTGCGGACGCCGGAGAGCTTTGCTGCCTCATCGGCCGCCGCCTGGCAACCGTTGCCCGCAATCAGGATGTCGACATCGCCGCCAAGTGCAATCGCAGCCGTCAGCGCCTTGGCCGTTGCCGGGTTCAGCGCGTCGTTCGTGTGTTCACCAATCAGCAGTGCCGACATCAGATGACCCCCGCTTCGTCTTTGAGTTTCCGGACCAGTTCGCCAACGCTTTCGACACGGACGCCGGCGCTGCGGGTCGGCGGCTCCGTTGTCGAGACGACCTCGAGGCGGGGCGCGATGTCGACGCCGTAATCAGCCGGCGTCTTGACGTCGAGCGGCTTTTTCTTGGCCTTCATGATGTTGGGCAGCGAGGCATAGCGCGGCTCGTTGAGGCGCAGGTCGGTCGTCACGATTGCCGGCAGCGTGACCTTGATCGTCTCGAGCCCGCCGTCGACTTCACGGGTCACTTCCGCTGTGCCATCGCCGATGACCAGCTTCGAGGCAAACGTTGCCTGCGACCAGCCGAGAATTGCGGCCAGCATTTGTCCGGTCTGGTTGCAATCATCATCGATAGCCTGCTTGCCGAGGATCGCCAGCTGCGGCTCTTCCGCCTCGATGACGCCCTTCAGGAGCTTGGCGACGGCGAGCGGCTCGACTAGTGCATTGTCGTCGGTCTGGATCAGGATGCCGCGGTCGGCGCCCATGGCCAGGGCGGTGCGGATCGTTTCCTGCGCCTTGGCAGGCCCGATCGAAACGGCGATCACCTCGCTGGCGGTGCCGGCTTCCCTGAGGCGCAGTGCTTCTTCGACAGCAATTTCGTCGAACGGGTTCATCGACATTTTGACGTTTGCCAATTCGACGCCGGATCCATCGGGCTTGACGCGGATCTTGACGTTGTAATCGACCACGCGCTTGACCGGCACGAGGATTTTCATATGTACGGTGCTCCCAACGCTCGATGCGAGATTTTTTCCAGAGGCCTGCAGCCGTTCAATGCGCGTTGCGCAGTACAACGGGGATGCTTGGGACGGAAGGTCCGCGTGACGCGCCCCGGAGGTATCGGGCAGGCGGCGATTGTGCAAGTGCGAAGCGGCACGTTATTGAGCCTAACGAGCCGTGTCAAACGCCTTTGTGCAGTGCAATCCATCCGACACCCGATATCTCAAAATCGTCGCCGATGGCCGCTTTGTGTGCGATCGCAGCAGGCTGCAATCGTCAGGCGCGCTCCAGATCGCGATCGAACAGCGGCACACCGGGCCGGCGCATGACAATCACCAGCACGGCACCTGCCACCAGGCCGCCGATATGGGCCCACCAGGCGACTGGCCCGACTTGCGGCAGAATCACCGCGACGATCTGCATCAGCACCCAGAAGCCGAGTGCAAAGGCCGCCGTGATCTTGACTGGTAGCACCCTGAGGACCAGGACCCAGACGTGGACGCGCGGATGCAGCATCAGGTAGGCGGCGATGACGCCGGCGACGCCGGCGCTCGCACCGATCAGGGGAGTGCTCGATTCGGATGACACCGTGGTGTGGGCAAGTGCGCCGGCGATACCGCATAACAGGTAGAAGATCAAAAACTTGAAGTGGCCAAGTGCATCCTCGACGTTGTCGCCGAAGACCCACAGGAAGAGCATGTTGCCGAGCAGGTGGAAGATGTCGAAGTGGAAGAACATGTAGGAGACGAGCGTCGCCCATTCGGGAATGGCAAAACGGTCCATCGGCCCCATCGCCGGCCCGCCGACATATTTGACCTGGATGAGGTCGGTCGGCACCACCGCGAAGCTCGCGATCGCGCGCAGGTCCATGCCGCTGGACTTGACCAGGAACAAGGCGACGTTAACCGCGATCAGGGAGACCGTGACGTACTGGAACGGGATCTGGCGCAGCTTGTTGTTGTCGTAGATCGGCAGGAACATCGATGAAACTCGGTTGGCGCCGCGCAGATATTGCGAGGGATTCGGCATGCAGCAGAAATGCGGGCCGGCTGCGATACAGCCAGCGTGCCGTTATTAGTGACCCAATATCAAGCCCTAAACAAGGTGAACGGCTGGTGGTCCATATCAACGGTTCTGGCCGGGCACCCAGAGGACATCGCCGCAGCCCTTGTCGTTGGCGTGGCGGGCAGCGACGAACAGGAAATCGGACAACCGGTTCATGTAGCGGATCGCGGCATCGTTGACAGGTTCATCGTCAAGGGAGGCGAGTTCGACGATCAGGCGTTCGGCGCGTCGGCAGACGGTGCGGGCGACATGAAGCGCGGTTGCTGCCGGCGTGCCGCCGGGCAGGATGAAGGAACGCAAAGGCTCAAGGTCGCCGTTCAGGACATCAATGTCCTGCTCGAGGCGATCGACCTGGGCGGCGGTGATCCTCAATGGTTCGTAATCGGGCTTTTCGCCCTCGCGCTCCGGTACACAAAGATCGGCACCGAGGTCAAAGAGATCGTTCTGTATTCGGACCAGCATGGCATCGATGTCGGGCGCTGCATCCGCCGTCGATAGTCGGGCCATGCCGATGGCAGCGTTGGTCTCATCAACCGTGCCGTAGGCTGCGACGCGGATCCCGTTCTTGGCGACGCGCTCGCCGGTGCCGAGCGCCGTTGTGCCGTCATCGCCGGTGCGCGTGTAAATCTTGTTGAGGATGACCATGGCCCCTCCGCCTGGCCGACCGGCGGCCGGTGATCAATGTTCTAGGAGACCCAGCGGGCGATCAGCACCGAGGCCATGACCAGGACGATCGCCACGAACTGCAGGCCCACCCGCCAGCGCATCAGTTTCTGGCTCATGTTGGCGGCATCGCTGCGAACCATATTCAGCAGGCCTGCAACAAGCACCAAAAACACCAGGAACGCGACGAACAACGCACCATTTTCGAATATGGTCGACATCAGTTGCAGCCCTCGAGGATCGATCGGGTTCCGGAGCTTAGGACAATTGGGGATATCACGTGCGCATGGCAAGTCCGGCCGGCGAAATGCCGCCGAGCCACGTCTGGTGGCGCCTCCTGCTCCATCTTGGCCGCAATTTGGTGCTTGGTGGGTGCGGTTAGTTCGGCGCTGGCATGCCAATTGCCTCTTGTTGCCATCGTGTGTGTCGCCAGGCCAGGGGTGCTGGGGAAAGGCGCCGGAGATCGGACAGAATGGGTTGTGGCAATCCTTTCCAATCGTTTACCAAACGAGCAGGCGCGAGCTTGTCACCAGGTGATTAGATGAAGCCATGCAGTCTGCACCGCAGCAACCACCGGCGGGTCGCGCGATTTGCCGCCCGCTGCCTGGTGCTCGGCGGACTGGTTGCCAGTGGCGCATTGGCCGCTGCCGGGCCGGTCGCGGCGCAGGCTGTTCCCGGCGATCGCGAGAATGCGCAAAAGCGCCTCGAGACCAACCGCAAACTCCTGAAAGAGAGCAAAGGACGGATCGGCGCCATACAGTCGGAAATGGTGCAGTTGCGCCGGCAGCGCGCCGAACTCAACCGCGATCTCATCGATACCGCTGCGCGCATCAAGGGCACCGAGACGCAGATGACGGCGATCGAGCAGCGCCTTACCGGCCTCGAAGAGGAGGAAAAGCGGCAGCGAACAGCGCTTCGCGCGCAGCACAAGTCGATCTCGCGACTGCTCTCGGCCATGCAGCGCATGGGCCGCAACCCGCCGCCGGTGATGATCACGCGCCGCTCGGACGCGCTGACCATGGTGCGCTCGGCGATGCTGCTTGCCCGCGCCTTCCCGCAGTTGCGCACGGAGGCGACAGCTCTGACGACGCGCCTCAATCAACTCGTCGCCACCATGAACGACATTCGCAAGAAGCGCGAGGTGCTCAGGGCCAAGGACCGCGAACTCAGGGCCGACCAGACGCGGATGACGTATCTCCTGGAGAGCAAGCGCCAATCGACGAACATCCAGCAGCTGGAGCTGACCGAGGTCGAGAATACGGTTGCAATCGTCAGTAAGAATGTCACCGATCTCGAGGCGTTGATCGATCAACTCGACAAGGCGATCGAGAAACAGACCAAGATCGGTCAAGAGATTGCCGAGGCTGAAGCACTGCGCGGCACGAAACAGCCGGAAAACGTGTCCGGGCTTGGCCAGGCTGGGGCAAATGAGACCGGGTCGAATGAGACTGGCCCTAAAGTGGCGCTTAACGTGCCCCGACCGCCGGCGGGCCCGGATCGAACGGCGCCTGGCGCAGTGCAGACCATGCGCCCAACACTGCCCGGATCGACCAGGCCCACCGTCAGCCTGACCCCGGAAGGCGGTTCATTCATCGATGACAAGGCCCGTATCAAGCCGGCGAGACCGTTTCACAAGACCAAGGGCAGTCTGTCCCTGCCTGCAGCCGGTGCAATCAAGATGCGTTTCGGCGAGCCAACCCGCTACGGCGGGCGCTCGAAGGGGCTGCATATCAAAACGCGCTACGGCGCCCAGGTGACGTCGCCATGCGATGGCTGGATCGTCTATGCCGGCAATTTCCGCAGTTACGGTCAGGTCTTGATTATCAAGGCGGGCGGCGGCTACCATGTTTTGCTTGCCGGCTTGTCGCGTATCGACGTGCGTTCGGGCCAATTTGTGCTTGCTTCTGAGCCGGTCGGTGCGATGAAAAGCGGATCTGGGCGAGCCTCGGGCAAAGAATTGCCAACCCTTTATGTTGAGTTCCGCAAGAACGGCAGACCAATCAACCCGCGGCCATGGTGGGCCGCGAGCACAACCGAGAAGGTTCAAGGCTGATGCGCAAATCCGATTTGGCATTCTGGAGCTTCATGTTCATGTCCGGCCTGGCTGCCGTGACGACGGTGCTCAATGTCACGACGACCTATTCTGCGACGACGCCGAACTCTGAAATCTATAAGCAGCTCGACCTTTTCGGCGATGTGCTGGAACGCGTGCGCAGTGACTATGTCGAAAAGCCCGACGACACCCAACTGATCGAAACCGCCATCAACGGCATGCTGACCGGCCTCGATCCCCACTCGGCCTATCTCAATGCCAAGCACTTCAAGGACATGCAGGTCCAAACCCGTGGCGAGTTCGGTGGTCTCGGCATCGAGGTGACGATGGAGAACGGCGTCGTCAAGGTGGTCGCACCGATCGACGATACGCCGGCTGCCAAGGCCGGCATTCAGGCCAATGACCTGATCACGCACCTCGACAACAAGCCCATCGTCGGGCTGACGCTCGAACAGGCTGTGGAAAAGATGCGTGGCCGGGTCAATTCGCCGATCCTGCTCACTGTCGTGCGCAAGGGTGCCGACGAGCCGATCGACATTCGCATCGTACGCGCAGTGATCCGCATCAACGCCGTCAAATCGCGTCTCGAAGCGGATGGCGAGATCGGCTACATCAAGATTACGACGTTCAACGAAAAGACCCATACCAACCTGGTAAAGGCGGTCGAAAAGTTGAACAAAGAGGCAGGCGACAAACTCAAAGCCTTTGTTCTGGACTTGCGCAACAATCCCGGCGGCCTGCTGGATCAGGCCGTGGCGGTCTCCGATGACTTCCTCGATAAGGGGGCGATCGTGCTGACGAAGGGGCGCAATCTCGAGGAAACGCAGCGTTCGCAGGCTCGTCGCGGTGATGTTACCGGTCGCAAGAGAATTGCTGTCCTGATCAACGGCGGCTCGGCCTCGGCATCCGAGATCGTTGCCGGCGCGCTGCAGGATCATGATCGCGGAACCATTATCGGCACGCGCTCGTTCGGCAAGGGCTCGGTCCAGACCATCATCCCGCTCGGCGGTCACGGTGCTTTGCGGCTAACGACGGCGCGCTATTACACGCCGTCCGGCCGCTCGATCCAGGCCAAAGGCATCGATCCCGACATCATCGTCGAGCAGGAGACGCCCGAGGAGATCAAGAAGCGCGAGAAGCGCAGCCCGCGCGGTGAGGCCAATCTGCGCGGCCACCTGACGAACGAGGACGGCGAAAAGGAAGAGGCTTCCGGCTCGTCGACGTTCATTCCGACGGAAAAAGCGAAGGATCGCCAGCTGCAATTCGCGATCGCGCATATTCTCGGCAAACCGACTGATATCAAAGGTGTTCTCCGCGAGGATGCGGAAAAGGCTGCCGCGGAAAAAGCTGCCGAGGACAAGAAGTCCGAAAAGACGAAATAGTGGCAGAGTGTGCTGTCTCGAATGCGGGCGCCTCGGGCGCCCGCAATTCGTCTGGCAGACTGATGGTCTGCGAAGGTAATTCAATCGAACCCGGACGATGGTTACGCTGATCGATAACTTGGCCAACTCGGGGCCGTCGAACGCCGATGCAGGTCAGGCGCGGCCGAGCCTCGCCGGTTTCGACCGCGCGGCACTTTCCGGTACTCTGCAAAGCCTCGGTGTACCAGAGCGCCAATTGCGCATGCGTGCCAGCCAACTCTGGAACTGGATTTACGTTCGCGGTGCCGCATCGTTCGATGAAATGAGCAATGTGTCGAAGGTACTGCGCGCCGAACTTGGCCAAAGATATTCGCTTGAGCGTCCCGAGATCGTCAGCGAGCAGGTCTCAGTCGACGGTACCCGCAAGTGGCTCTTGCGCCTGGCCAAGCGTGGCCGTGAGGCGGCGGCGCCGGAAATCGAGACCGTTTATATTCCCGAAGCCGGCCGCGGCACCCTGTGCATATCGAGCCAAGTCGGCTGCACGCTCAACTGTTCGTTCTGCCATACCGGCACGCAGCGCCTGGTACGCAACCTCGAAGCTGAGGAGATCGTTGCCCAGGTGTTGCTGGCGCGCGATCGTATCGGCGACTGGCCGGGCGCCTCGCCACCCGACGACGGTGGGCTGTTGCCCGACACAGAGCGCAAGATCACCAACGTCGTGCTGATGGGCATGGGCGAGCCGCTTTACAACGTCGACAATGTCGCCCGGGCGATGGCCGTGGTCGGCGACAGCGACGGCATATCGCTTTCCAAGCGGCGAATAACGCTGTCGACGTCCGGTATCGTGCCGGAGATTCCGGGCTGGGGCGAGCGCAGTGGAACCATGCTCGCGATTTCGCTGCATGCGGTGCGCAACGACCTGCGCGACGAACTGGTGCCGATCAACCGGCGCTGGCCGATCGAGGAACTGCTGGCGGCCTGCCGGGCCTATCCGGGGCTTTCCAACGCGCGCCGGATCACGTTCGAATACGTCATGCTCAGGGGTGTCAACGACAGCGATGCCGATGCGAAGGAACTGGTACGCTGCCTCGCCGGCATCCCAGCCAAGATCAATCTGATACCGTTCAATCCCTGGCCCGGCACCAAGTATGAGTGTTCGAGCTGGTCGCGTATCGAGCGCTTTGCCGAGATCGTCAATCGCGCCGGATATGCAAGCCCGGTGCGTACGCCGCGCGGCCGTGACATCCTTGCGGCCTGCGGCCAGCTAAAGTCGGCCAGCGAGAAGCTCAAGGCGAGTGGATAGCCGGTAGCTACTGCTGCTCAATCCGTCATATCAAAGCGGCGAACCGTTGAATTCGGTGACACCGCAGGTTACGGCCCGGGCGCGCAGTTGGGTGCATAGCCGGTCGGCCTCTGTGCGATTGGCTATGGGACCCGCCAGCAGCCGGTAGCTTCCGGTGCGTTGATCAGCGACGTAGCGGGGCTGGAACCCGGCAAGTGTCTGCTTGTGATTGTCGGTCAGCAGCAACCAGCTGGCGCGCAGGCCGTTGACGGACGTCGCAGACGATAAGGCGAGTGCCGCCTGTGAGGGGATCGAGTTGGTGATGATGCGCGTCGGTTCGAAGGTTGCAGCCGGTGCGGTTCGCGACTGAGTAGGTGCCGCCGTTGTCTTGGGCTTGGGCATCGTAATGACGATCGGCTGCCCTATTGCTGCATCAGGACTGAGCGCAGTCTCGACCGGCGTGCTGTCGCTTATCGGGCCGGCATCGGCGCGCGGTCCGACCGGCTGAGGCGAGCCCGGGCGCGCTGCATCCGGGCGTGGCAGCGGTGGCACCTTGCCGGTGCGCAGCGGACTGATCGCGAGGTTGGGCCCCTTGCGCAGAGGAGTGGCCGGCTGGGCGGTGTGTTCAGGCGCCGATGGTTGAAATGCGGCCGCCGGCGGGGCTGGCGATGCAACGGCGGCAGGCGATGATGGTGCCTCTTGTGCCGGTTGCAGGGGCTCGGTGGTAAAGCCGGTTGCATCGAGCCGGTCCGTTCGCGGCGCGTAGTCGTTGGCCGGTTCGCGCTCCGCTTCGGCGGAGCCGACCGTCCCGTCGCTCAGTGAGCCGGTCATGATCGGATTCGACGAGGTCGGTGCCGGTGCAGGCTCTGCAGGCGTCGCCGTTTGCGTTTCGCCTGGAGCGGTCCGGTTGAGGATGGTTGTCTCAGTGGCACCGGCGTTGTCGCGCGGCTTGGCTGCGTCATCCTCCACGCGGTAGCGGGCCATTTCGGAACGCAGCGAGGCGACTGTCTCGTTGAGCATGCGGACCTTGGCCGTGAGCTGAGCGCGCTCGATTTCTGCGCGATTCGATTCGGGCGTGCTCTTCGGCGGCGTCGCCAGCAGCTTTTCGCGGTAGTCGGGATCAAGCGCGAGCACGCTAAGATAGGAGGTCGCGCCGACCGCCAGGAGGGCCCAAGAAAACATATAGGCTCGCCAGAAGCCGACGCTGCTGCGCGGCTGAGCCTGCTCTTTCGACACGGACATCTTCGTCGCACCCAGATATAAAAGTGGGAGGCTCAAAAGACGCGAGCCGGCATCGCACCAACGCGAGACGAGCAGAACGGTTCCTGTTTGGAGACTGTTGCCCGAAACGTCAATTCATGGCTGGTTGTGGCAGTCCGGTCGCTGTGGATAGTGCAGAATCGACACATCGGGCGTGAGCATGCCGGGAGTATTTCAGGAAGTGACCTCAACAAAGTGCAGTTGCAACGTGGCCTGAATCTTGTATTCCGATCAGTGCTGGGTGTATCGGATTGCCGATATTCAAGCGGCCATCCGTTCGTTCAGATAGGGACGGCCGATCATGCCGGAGGCATCTCGACTCTGAATGGCTGACGACATGAACCAGACGACGCTCACCGTTGTGCTTGCTGCCGGCAAGGGCACGCGCATGAAATCGCAGCTGCCGAAAGCTTTGCACGCAGTTGGCGGGCGCTCGCTGCTCGGCCATGTACTTGCAACCAGCCGGACGGCACTTGGTGGTTCGCTCAGTGTTGTCGTCGGGCCGGGCTTCGATGACGTGCGTGCCGAGGCGCAGCATCTCGAACCGAAGGCCGCCGTATTCGAGCAGGAGAAGCAACTCGGCACGGCCGATGCCGTGCTGGCGGCGCGCGAGGCGATTGCCGGTGCGCGCGATGTGTTCGTCTTGTTCTGCGATACGCCGCTGCTCAAGGCCGAAACGCTTGGCCGTATGCAGGCGGCACTCGATGCGGGTGCCAATGTCGTCGTGCTCGGTTTCGAGGCTGCTGATCCGACCGGATACGGCCGGCTGCTTCGCTCCAAGGAGACCGGCGAGTTTGTCGCGATACGTGAGCATAACGATGCGACGGAGGCCGAGCGCGAAGAGCGCCTGTGTAACTCGGGCGTGATCGCGTTTCGCTGTCCCGACCTGCTGGCGATCCTCGATGGCATCGGCAACGATAATGCCAAGGGCGAATTCTATCTGACCGACGCGGTCGAGATCGCACTCGGTCGGGGCCTGAAGGCGGTCGTAGTCGAGGGCGATGAAACCGAAATGCTCGGGGTCAATGATCGCACGCAGCTGGCGGCCGCCGAAGCCGTATTCCAGGCGCGCCGCCGCGAAGAGGTAATGCGGGCCGGTGCCACGCTGATTGCGCCCGAGACGGTCTGGTTCTCTCACGACACGGTGATCGGCAGTGACGTCATCATCGAGCCGAATGTCTTTTTCGGGCCGAATGTAACGGTCGGCGACGGCGTCGAGATCAAGGCCAACTGCCATATCGAAGGGGCGACCATCGAGGCAGGCGTCCGGGTCGGACCGTTTGCCCGATTGCGGCCCGGCGCCCAACTCGGTCGCAACGTCCACGTCGGGAATTTCGTCGAGGTCAAGAACGTCGCCATGGCGGCCGGCGCCAAGGCCAACCATCTTGCGTATCTGGGTGATGGGTCTGTCGGTGAGGGAGCCAACATCGGGGCCGGCACGATATTCTGTAACTACGACGGTTTCTTCAAGCATCGTACGACGGTCGGCAACGGCGCGTTCGTCGGCTCGAACTCGGCGCTGGTGGCGCCGGTGACGATCGGTGACGGCGCGTTTGTCGGCTCGGGCAGTGTCATCACAAAGGACGTGCCGGCGGACGCCCTTGCCATCGAACGTTCGGAGCAGACGCACCGGTTGGGCTGGGCGGAAAAGTTCCGCGCCTTGATGCAGCGGCGCAAGGCGCAGAAGCGTTAGGTGCTGGACGTCTGGTTGGTTCACCATGGCTGCTGGTCGACGCCAGGAAATCGTAACAGAGCGATACTAGAGTTGATTTGCCGCCCGGTGATGAGCCGGCCAAGTGAAAGACAAAATTTTTGATTCGCCTAAATCTTTGCGGCGGGTAATCAGGGAGCAAAAGATATGTGCGGCATCGTGGGGATCCTGGGTAAAGGCGACGTTGCACACGATATCGTGGATGCGCTGCGCCGGCTTGAATACCGGGGCTATGACTCGGCCGGTATTGCAACGGTCGTCGGCCGCTCGCTCGACCGGCGCCGGGCGGAAGGCAAGTTGCGTAACCTCGAAGCGCGCCTCAACGAAGTGCCGCTCACCGGCAAGGCCGGGATCGGCCACACGCGCTGGGCGACGCACGGCAGGCCGACCGAAACGAATGCGCATCCGCATATGAACGGGCGCGTCTCGGTCGTCCATAACGGCATCATCGAGAACTTTCGCGAGTTGCGCGAGGAGTTGATCGCAGCCGGCGCGCAGTTCGAATCGGAAACCGATACAGAAACCGTGGTGCACCTGATCACGCACTATCTCGATGCCGGCGACGATCACCTGACGGCCGTGCAAAAGGCGCTCGGGCGCCTGATGGGTGCTTTTGCGCTCGGCATCATCTTTGCCGATGACGACGACCTGATGATCGCGGCCCGCCAGGGCAGCCCGCTTGCCATCGGGCATGGCGAGGGCGAAGTCTACCTCGGCTCCGATGCGATCGCGCTCGCCCCATTCACGAATACGATCACCTATCTCGAAGAAGGCGACTTCGCGCTGTTGCGCCGCGACCGGATCGAGATCCGGGATCGCGAGGGGACCGTCGTCGATCGCCCGAGCGTCAAGGCGGTGGCCGGTGCATTGACCGTCGACAAAGGCAATCACCGTCACTTCATGCACAAGGAGATCCACGAGCAGCCGGAAGTGGTCAGCCATACGCTTGCCCACTATATCGACATGTCCGAGCGCTCCGTCATCGTGCCGGATCTCGGCATCGATCTCGCCGCAATCGACCGCGTCACGATCTCGGCCTGCGGCACGGCTTATTATGCCGGCCTGGTTGCGAAATACTGGATCGAGCAACTGGCGCGCCTGCCGGTCGAAATCGATGTCGCATCCGAAATGCGCTATCGCGAGATTCCGCTGCCGAAGGATGGTCTGGCGATCTTCGTGTCGCAGTCGGGCGAAACGGCCGATACGCTTGCGACATTGCGCTACTGCAAGGAGAACGAGCAGCGCATCGCCTCGATCGTAAACGTGCGCACGTCGACGATCGCGCGCGAATCGGACGTAATCGTGCCGACGCTCGCCGGGCCCGAGATCGGCGTTGCCTCGACCAAGGCATTCACCTGTCAGCTCGCGGCGCTTGCCTGCCTCGCGATTAGTCTTGGAAAGGCCAAGGGGCAGATCGATGATCGACTCGAAAGCCAGCTGGTCGACGCGTTGATCGAAGTGCCGCGCCATATCTCGGCACTGGTGCGTAGCGAAGCCGACTACGTCTCGCTTGCCACCGAACTCGCCAAGGCGCAGGATATTCTCTATCTCGGCCGCAACACCTCATTCCCGATCGCGATGGAAGGTGCCCTGAAGCTCAAGGAAATTTCCTACATTCATGCGGAAGGATATGCCGCTGGTGAGCTCAAGCACGGGCCGATCGCGCTGATCGACGAAAAGGTGCCGGTGATCGTGATCGCACCCAAGGACGATCTGTTCGAGAAGACGATTTCGAACATGCAGGAGGTGGCAGCCCGCGGAGGCCGAATCGTTTTGGTGTCGGATGCAGCACCCGAGGAGGTCGCCAGCGAGGTTTTACACCACGTCCAGATGCCGGCTGTGCACCCCTTCGTCAGCCCGATCATCTCAGCCGTGCCGATCCAGCTGATTGCCTATCATACGGCGGTTTTCATGGGCACGGATGTGGATCAGCCGCGTAATCTGGCCAAGTCGGTTACTGTGGAATAGATGGTCTGGGCGCTGCCCGGCCCTTGCCATCTGTTTGCCTCAAACGATTGTTTCGCATAGGTTTCAGCGAAGCAACTGTTCTGGATCGGCTGATATGACGATGTCGCGAGATCTGCTCTCTCTTCGGCGAAATCTGATCGAATACGTGCGGCCTGGTGTGGGCGCGCTGGCTTTGTGCTGGCTGGTGGCGAGTGCCGGCGGAGCGGCTGCGCAAGCCGGCGCCCAGGATCTGCTGCGCAAGGGCATGGAGGCTCAGCGCAAGGGCCAGCACGAAGCCGCCATCACGCTGCTCTCGCGGGCGGTGAGTGCCGGCACGCTGCCGCGCAAGCAGCTGGCCGTTGCGCTCTACCGCCGGGCGATTTCGCTGCGCAAGAAAAAGCAGCCGGCGCAGGCGATCTCCGATCTCAACAGCGCGCTGTTCTTCAAGGATGACCTGACGTCCCGCGATCGGGCGAACGCGATCGAATTGCGCATGAAGGCCTATAAGGACGCCGGGCTTTCTGCCGGTTCGGCGCCGGTGGCGCGCGCGGCGCCCAGGGCTGCTGGTACGTCAGATGTTGCTTCGACCACGCAGTCGGGTGGTCCGCGGATCGTGACGACTGCGCCGCGCCGGGTAGCGGAGCCGGTCAGGCCGCGTCGCACGACATCGTCATTGCCGCTCACGGCGCCGATCCTCGGCGGGTCGTCCACGGGATCGCTGCCCGCCAGTCCGACAGCCGGCGCGACGGCAGCGGCTGGCAGTGCAACATATGCGACAGCGGCGACCAGACCACCGGCAGCGCCAACGTTCCAAACCCGGCCGGCGCCGACCGGGTATGCGCCGACAACCGTGACATCACGCGGTACAAACTCGACTGCGGTCTATGCGAGCAGAAGCGCGCCGGTGCGCAGAACGGCGCCGACAACGAACTGGGGCGCAACCACCGAGCATTCAGCCGCCGTCAGCCAGTATCGTTCGCCCGTGCCCCGCACCACGGCGGCGGTGCCGGCACCGCGCGCTGTAACGTCAGCCAACCAACCCGCAGGCTTCGCGCCGCGAACGGCCTATCGGCCGGCCGCGCAACCAACGGCGCCTCAGCGCGTCGCCTCAGTGTCGCGGCCGGCGCCTGCGCCAAAGCCCGCCGTGCCACGCACCACGTCCTCGATCGGTTCATTGTTCGGGGGGCTGTTTGGTGGCAATTCGACGGCCAAGCCGGCGAGTTCGCAAAGGACAGCTGTTGCCCGGCCGGCAGAGCGACAGCCGACGCTGCGCTCGAGCGTACAGCCGGCTACTGGAACGACGCGCGCGCCGGCACGCGGCGCGTCAGTGGCACCGGTAACGCCCCGGGTAGCGCCCGTCGCGAGCCCGCGCCCGGCGACACCGCCACAGGTCGAACGGGCGCCGCCGCCGCTGCGTCAGGCGGCATTGCCATCGGTCACCAGTCCTGTTGTCCGAAAGCGGTCAGCCAGGGGCTATGACATCCGACTGGCCAAACTGCGCGGCCAGTACCGCGCCGAGGCGCTGGCCAAGCAACTCGAAGTTGAATACTCCGACCAACTCCGGGCCGGACGCACGATCCGGGTCGAGCCAGGTCAGGATCCGGAACTCGGGCCGGTTTACTCGGTGCTGCTCGGCAGTTATCCGAGCCGGGCCGCGGTCGATGACATGTGCGGCCAGCTCGAAGCTGAAGACTACGAGTGCGTTGCTGTAGCTAAGTGATTTCGCTCACGGCGCTATCCCTCACCCGGACCAAGTCCGGGTTCGGGCGCCTCCGCGGGGGCGGCGCAAAGCGCCGGGTCGCAGTCGCTCCCGAACATATTTTCGCTCACGGCGCTATCCCTCACCCGGACCAAGTTCGGGTTCGGGCGCCTCCGCGGGGGCGGCGCAAAGCGCCGGCTCGCAGTCGCTCCCGGACATATTTTCGCTCACGGCGCCATTCTTCGCTTCGCTCAGGCGCCTCCACGGGGGCGGCCTTTCGGCCGGGTCGCTGTGCTCCCGGACATGTTTTTCGCTCACGGCGCTATTCTTCGCTTCGCTCAGGCGCCTCCACGGGGGCGGCCTATCGGCCGGGTCGCTGTGCTCCCGAACATGTTTTTCGTGATCTTTGATGGAAATGCCTGTCCGTTGGCTGCGAAGCGGCATGGATTGCTCTCAGGCCGTGCGGAACAGGCGGACGGCTTCGTCGCGCTCGAAGAGATAGAGCAGTACGCGTAGGGCTGCGCCGCGCGGGCTTTCGAGTTTGGCGTCCTGGTCGAGAAACATCATCGCGTCATTGCGGGCGGCCGCCAGCAGATCCTCGAAGCCCGGCACGTCAGCAACGCGGAAGGTCGGCATGCCGGACTGGCGTGCGCCCAGGACCTCGCCGCCGCCGCGCAATTCGAGATCCTTTTCCGCAATCAGAAAGCCGTCCTCGGTCTCGCGCATCATCTTCAGGCGGGCCTCGGCGGTTTCGCTGAGCGGCGGCTTGTATAGCAGGACACAGTAGGACTGGCGATCGCTGCGCCCGACGCGGCCGCGTAGCTGGTGGAGTTGGGCCAGGCCGAAGCGTTCGGCATGCTCGATGACCATGATCGTCGCGTTGGGCACGTTGACGCCGACCTCTATAACTGTGGTCGAGACCAGGATCTTGATCTTGGCCTCGGCGAAGTCGGCCATCATGGTATCCTTGGCCGACGGCGTCATGGCGCCGTGCAGCAGACCGACCTGGTCGCCGAAGATCTGGGCGAGATGGGCCTGGCGTTCCTCGGCGGCGGCCATTTCCGAGACGGCGGAACTTTCGATCAGCGGGCAGACCCAGTAGATCTGGGCGCCTTCGCCGACGGCGCGGCGCAGGCCGGCGACGACATCTTCGATGCGCTCGGTCGAGGCGAGCGTGGTTTTCACCGGTTTGCGGCCGGCCGGCTTTTCGGTGAGGCGTGAGACGTCGAGATCGCCGTAATGGGTCATGAGCAGCGTGCGCGGGATCGGCGTCGCGGTCATGACGAGAACGTTGGTTGCGCCGTCACGGCCTTTCGACTGCAGGGCGAGGCGCTGGTGGACGCCGAAGCGGTGCTGCTCGTCGATCACGGCAATGGCGAGATCGTGGAACTGGACGTCGGGCTGGAACAGGGCGTGTGTGCCGATCAGGATATCGATGAAGCCTGCGTTGAGTTCGGCCAGAATGGCGTCGCGTGCCTTGCCCTTTTCACGACCGGTGAGCAGGCCCACCGTGAGGCCTGCCGCTCTCGCCAGTGGTTCGATTGTCTCCAGGTGCTGGCGGGCGAGCACTTCGGTCGGCGCCATGATTGCTGCCTGGGCCCTCATTTCGTTGGCGATGGCGCAGGTCATCAAGGCGACGACGGTCTTGCCCGAGCCGACATCGCCCTGCAACAGGCGCAGCATGCGGCCATCGCCAGCGAGATCTACCTCGATCTCGTCAAGCGCGGTGCGCTGGCTTGCTGTCATCTCGAAGGGCAGGGCGGCAAGTATCTTGGCGCGGATATGGCCGTCGCCTTTAACGACGCGGCCACTCTGTGCCTTGAGGTTGGCGCGCACCAGGCCGAGGGCGAGTTGGCCGGCGAGCAGTTCATCGTAAGCAAGGCGCTGCCAGGCGGGCGAGCCGGTCGAGACGTCGGTCGGGTCGGTCGGCAGGTGGATGGCGCGGACGGCTTCGTTGAACGATGGCCAGACATTGCTTGCGAGAAGTTGTTCGCCGAGCCATTCGTCGAACTCGGGCACCAGGGCGACAGCCTGGCGCGTGACCCGGCCGAGCGTCTTGCCCGTGAGGCCCGCGGTCAGCGGGTAGACCGGCTCGAGCATCGGCAGTTCGTCACGGGCTTCAGGTGCCACCATGTAGTCGGGATGCACCATCTGCAGCGTTTCGCCATACTGCTCGACGCGGCCCGATATGAAGCGGGTCTCGCCAACCGGCAATTGGCGTTCGATGAAGGAGCGCTCGGCGTGGAAGAAGATGAGATCGATGGTTGCGGTTTCATCCTCGCAGGAAACGCGATAGGGCGCCTTGCGGTTGCTGCGCGGTGGTGCGCGGTGCTTGAGGACGCGCACCTCGAACGTCGCGATCGTGCCAGGCACCGCATTGGCCAGTGACGGAGAAGCGCGGCGGTCGATGACGCCCGTTGGCATGTGCCAAAGGAAGTCGAGGACGCGCGGCTCGGCGATGCCGGGTGGCAGTTCGAATGCCTTTTTCAGAAGCGCCGTCATGCGCGGGCCGACGCCTTTAAGGGTTTCGGCGGCGGCAAACAGCGGATTGAGCGCATTGGGGCGCATCGGGCGGACTTTCCGTGTTTCCGGACGGTTTCAAGGCACGAGTTCAGCAAGCCTAGTGCGACCCCGTCACGACCAGTTGCGGGGCGGCACTTGGACGGATGGGACACGGGGGCTATAACGCGCCCTTCCATGGCATGACGGTGGCGCCCGGAGGGCAGGGCGTCAAGCACCGCCGGGGGATTTCCAACGATGGCCGGGTTTCGGCAGGTTGGCCAGATTGCAGCATTGTGTGGGATCAGATGACGGACGGGCATGAGAATGAGGCAGAGATTGCCCGTGAACTTGAGCTGCGGCGCAAGCGGGCGCTCTATCGTGCCGAGCATCGCGGCACCAAGGAGATGGACTGGCTGCTCGGCCGGTTTGCGGCAGCACGGCTCGGCGACATGGCGGCGGGTGAGTTGGTGCAGTTCGAACAGCTGATTTCGATCGGGGATCCTGAATTGCATCACTGGCTGCTCGAGCCCGAAGCCTGCCGGAAAACGATGTTTGCGGACTTGGTCAGTAAGATCAGACGGTTTCATGGGATGGAATAGGCCGGGAAGTTATTGCGGCGAAGGAAGCGGGAGATGAGCGAGGCAGCGGCAGGCGCCCGATCGGTAACATTCAGCGGCGTCCTCGAGGGCCAGGATGCGCTTGTGCTCGCGAAGTTGCTGCGCGACGGCGCGGCAGCAGAGGGGGGCGGGGCGCCGACGATTGTGCATGTCGCGCGGGACGACCGGCGTCTCGACGATCTCGAGCGCGCCCTGCAATTCTTTGCGCCGAAGACGCGGGTTGTGTCGATTCCGGCCTGGGACACGGTGCCCTACGACCGCATCGGGCCCGATTCGGAACTCGTTGCTAAACGCATCTCAGGCCTTGCCAGGCTGGCTCTCGGTGCCGGCAAGGAGCCGATGATCGTGCTCGTGACGGTCAACAGCGTACTGCAGCGCCTGGCGCCCCGAGCCTTCGTGCGCAAGGCGCTGCGCCAGATCGCGCCGGGCCAGCGCATCGACATGAACCGGTTCACCGAGCGCCTCGTGCTCGGCGGTTTTCAGCGTACGGGAACAGTGATGGAGCCCGGCGAGTTTGCCGTGCGCGGCGGTATCATCGATCTCTTTCCACCTGGACGCGCCAACCCCGTGCGGCTCGATTTCTTCGGCGACACGCTCGAATCCATCAAGGCCTTCGATCCCGAGACGCAGCGGACCGGGCGCACCATCCAGAAGCTGATCCTGATGCCGATGAGCGAATGTGCGTTCGGCGAGGAAGCAATCCGGCTCTTTCGCCAGCGCTACGTAGAAACGTTCGGCGGTGCGACAGGGGATGATCCGCTCTATCAGGCGGTGAGTGAGGGGCAGCGCTTTCCCGGCATGGAGCACTGGCTGCCGTTCTTTCACGAGCAGGTCGAGACGATCTTCGATTACCTCGATGCGGCCCGGGTGACCTTGGATGATCTGAGTGCTGAGGCCTTCGAGCAGCGTTTCGAGCAGATCGAAGAGCACTACCAAGCGCGAGTCGAGGGGCTCGAGGCGCAGACCTTCGGGGCGCCGCCCTACCGGCCGGTGCCGCCAGAGAAAATGTTCATCGGGCGCGATGAATGGCAGGGCCTGATCGAAGCCCGCGAGAACGCGAGATTCACGGTCTTCAACGAGGACGGCAAGGTTGCGGCCATCGACTTCGGCGGCCGGCGCTCGCGCAACTTTGCGCCGGAGCGCCTGAGTGACGAGAGCGACCTGTTCGCTACGGTCGTGGCCCATATCAAATCGCGGATCGCCCAGAACAAGCGCGTGCTCGTGGCCGCCTGGACGGCCGGTGCGCGCGAGCGGCTGACCAAGCTGCTCGAAGAGCGCGGCCTCGAGGACGTGCGTCCGGTCGAAAACATCAACGATGCGCGCAAACTGCCGGGCGAGTACACGGCGATGGCGGTGCTCGGGCTCGAACATGGCTTCGAGACGGATGACCTTGCCGTGATCGGCGAGCAGGATGTGCTCGGCGACCGCCTGGTCAGGCCAAGGCGCAAGCGCAAGCGCGCCGCCGATGTGATCACCGAGGCAACCGCACTGGCGCCCGGCGATCTCGTCGTGCATGCCGACCACGGCATCGGGCGTTTCGAAAGTCTCAAAACCGTTGAGGCGTTGGGCGCGGCGCACGACTGCCTGGAACTCGTCTATGCCGGCGGCGACAAGCTGTTTCTGCCGGTCGAGAACATCGAACTTTTGTCGCGCTATGGGTCCGATAGTGAAGCAGCCCAACTCGACAGGCTCGGCGGCGCCGGCTGGCAGACGCGCAAGGCCCGCCTCAAGCAGCGCCTGCGCGAGATCGCGGCTGAACTGATCAAGGTCGCAGCACTCCGTGCGCTTCGCGAAGCGCCGCGCATGGTGCCCCCTGATGGTGCCTACGATGAGTTCATCGCACGCTTTCCCTTCGAGGAAACGGAGGACCAGCTGGCAAGTATCGAGTCGGTCCTCGAGGATCTGGCAGCGGGCCGGCCGATGGACCGGCTGGTGTGCGGTGACGTGGGTTTCGGCAAGACCGAGGTCGCGATGCGGGCTGCCTTCATCGCCACGCTTGCCGGCCATCAGGTCGCGATCGTGGTGCCGACGACCTTGCTTGCCCGCCAGCATTACCGTTCGTTCGTCGAGCGTTTTCGGGGCTTTCCGATCAAGATCGCGCAAGCTTCACGGCTGGTCGGTGCCAAGGAGCTTGCAGCCGTCAAGAAGGGCCTCAAGGATGGCCAGGTCGACGTCGTCATCGGCACGCACGCGCTGCTTGGCAAGTCGGTCGAGTTTGCTCATCTCGGCCTGGTAATCGTCGATGAGGAGCAGCACTTCGGCGTTGCCCACAAGGAGCGCCTGAAGCAGATGCGCGAGGACGTGCACGTCCTCACGCTGTCGGCGACGCCGATCCCGCGCACTCTGCAGCTGGCACTCTCGGGTGTGCGCGAACTGTCGCTGATCACGACGCCGCCGGTCGACCGGCTGGCGGTGCGCTCGTTCGTGTCGCCGTTCGATCCCGTCATCCTGCGCGAGGCGCTGCGCCGGGAGCGCTATCGGGGCGGTCAGACGTTCTATGTCGTGCCGCGGATTGCCGATCTCGACGAGGTCGCCGAGTTCCTGGCCGAAAGCGTGCCGGAATTGCGGGTTGCGCGCGCGCACGGCCAACTGCCGCCGAGCGAACTCGAACGGATCATGAGTGCGTTCTACGACGGCGAGTTCGATATTTTGCTGTCGACGGCAATCGTCGAATCCGGTCTCGATGTGCCCAATGCCAACACGATGATTGTGCATCGCGCCGATATGTTCGGCCTTGCCCAGCTCTATCAGTTGCGCGGCAGGGTCGGGCGATCCAAGACGCGCGCCTATGCCTATTTCACGACACCGCCCGGCAAGCGCCTGACAGAGGGGGCCGCCAAGCGCCTCAAGGTGCTGCATTCGCTCGACACGCTCGGTGCCGGCTTTTCGCTCGCAAGCCACGACCTCGATATTCGTGGCGGCGGCAACCTGCTCGGTGAAGAGCAGTCCGGTCACATCCGCGAGGTCGGTTTCGAGCTCTACCAGTCGATGCTCGAAGAGGCGATCACGGCCCTCAAAAACGATGGCGGGTCAGAGGTAGAAGAGAAGTGGTCGCCGCAGATCTCGCTTGGTATCGCCAGCCTTATTCCTGAGACGTATGTTGCCGATCTGCAGGTCAGGCTCGGTCTCTATCGCCGGCTTTCTGGACTTGGCAGCCGGGCCGAGATCGATGAGTTTGCCGGCGAACTCGAGGATCGTTTCGGAGCGCTGCCGGACCAAGTCAAGGCGCTGCTCGACATCATCGAGATCAAGGCGTTCTGCGCTGCAGCCGGCATCGCCCAGGTCGATGCCGGGCCCAAAGGGGCGGTCTTACAGTTCCGCAACAACGAGTTTGCCAATCCGGCGGGGCTCGTTGAATTCATGCAGGGCGCGCGCGGAGCAGCTCGCCTGCAGGCTGATCACAAGCTGGTCTTCAAGGCAGAGTGGTCGGAAGAGGCGGAACGCGTGAAAGGTGTCGTGGGGGTCGCACGAAAGTTGGCCGATCTGGTCAACCGTCAGGAGGTTGCCGCTTGAGGCAAAAAACGGGGCATCGAATGATGCCCCGTTGATGATTTGCTCAGGTTGAACCTCAGCGGCAGCGCCCGATGCGCTGGCGCTCCGAGAGGTTGCCGTACTCGTCGATTTCATGGCGGTAGAGCCGGCCGCGGCGGCAGCCTTCGACGTACATCTTGACGTCGCGCAAATTGCCGTTGCGCATTCTGGTCATGATTTCCTCGACGCGCGGCGACAGGCAGCGGCCATCGGCTTCTTCGTGCTCGAACTTGCCGTAGAGCGAGAAGAGCATGCGGATCTTGCGGCCCTGATGGCAGACCACTGCTTCGTGGGCATAACGGCTGCCGCGGCGCATTTCGAGGACCTTGAAACCTTTGGGATGTTCTTCAAGTGCCTTCCTGAGGGCTTCCGCGGTTACCGGCGGCGGGCACTCGCCGATCTTGCGCTCGTTGACGAAATGTCCCCACGGCGAGATGACAAGGCGCATACGGTCGGTCCCCTTGCAGGCTTCGGCACGATAGCGCTTGAGGCCGCCACTGCGTCTGCCGGTGCCGACGCGTCGGGGGCGTTTTTCGTCGACGATCGAAATGCGATTGTAGCCGGCATTGCGCAGCAGGCCTTCGACGCCAGCAGTGTCGACCGGCGGTCGGCAGCGACCGATCCGCTCGCTGTTGCGCTCGCGTCCGCGTCGGTCGATCGTCAGGCGTACGCGGCGATTGCCTTCGCAGGCCTCTATCACGTAGCGCGGCGGTGTGCGGTCGATGAACTTGATGCGGTCGAAGCCGTCCTTGCGCAGAGCACGACGGATGTCGCGAGGCGACATCATCTCAGGCTCGCAGCGCCCAATGCGGTTGCGGCTGGTGACGTCGCCGAATTCACTGACCTCGAAGCGATAACGGTCGCCTCTGCGGCAGGCCTCGGCGATGTAGGGGATCTTGTCGTCGTCAACGTCGACGCGGCGGTATCCTTCCCGCTCGAGAATGCTGATCACGCCAGCTGCATCGACAGGAGGGCGGCAGGTGCCGATCTTTTCGCGATATTCATAGCTGCCATCCGGGCGCAATTTGACGCGGTAGCGGGTGCCACGCCGGCAGGCATCGGCTTTGGCAGCCAGGATGCCTAGGAAGGTGATGTCGATTTCGGTATAGCCGTCGTCGGTCAGTTTGCGCCGGACACCCTCCGGCGACATGCCGAACCTCAGGCCGAATTGGGCCTTCTCAACCAATTGTGTGGTTGCAGGCTTCGCGAGGCCGGCACCGATGCCTGATTGAGCGAATGCCGCTGGAGCTCCGAGCATGCCAAGCGCCAGCACCGCGGCCATTGATCTGATGAGTTTCACACTTTACCTCCCTGCCAAGATTGATGCCTGCGTACCGAGCCGAGGGCGGCGCAGCGGTTGCCGCACTCCCGTCCGAGACCTTACCGGACACTTATAAGCTCATATCGAGCAATTGTCGTACGTCTGCGAACGTCTATGCTCGGTGCGCATAATAGTTTCCCGCTGCCGCGGGATTGTGACGCCGGCCCGGGACGATTTTTCCCAAAACATGTCAAGAGTATTTCCTTATTCATGGGCAGCGCTCCACCAGAGCGCGTAGCCGGTGCCGAGCAGTGGTGGCGTGGCAGGCTGGCGCAGGTCGGACCAGGCGGCGAACCATTGCTCGGGCAGATGGAACAGCGGGACCAGGTAGAAGCCGGAGAGCAAGGCGCGATCGTAGGCGCTGACGGCAGTCTCGAAATCATCGCGTTCAACGGCCTTCAGCATCGCCTCGATCATGGCATCGACGGCGGCGCTTTTGGCGCCGGCGAAGTTGAGACTGCGCTCGATGGTGGCGTGCGAACCGGCCCACCGGTTGATCTGCTCGTTGCCGGGCGAAAGCGATGCCGAGTAGTGCCACTGGATGATGTCGAACTCGAAGCGGCCAATACGCGACCAGTATTGCGATGCCTCGATCCTGCGTACGCGGGCAGCGATTCCCAGTCGCTTGAGCGAGGCCGCGTAGGCCAGTGCCAGGCGCTGCTGCGGTGTCGATATCACGAGTAACTCGATGTCGAACTGGCGGCCGGTGGCCTGATCGATCAGCCGTCCGTGGTCGAGCTTATAGCCGGCTTCGTTCAGGAGCTTCAGGGCGGCGCGCAGATCGCGTCGATGGTCTCCTGACGAACGCTCAGATGTCAGCCGCCATTTGCCAGCCAGGATATCTGGATCGATAAGCTGTCCAAAGGGAGCGAGTAATTCTCGTTCACGCGGCGATGCCGGCTTGCCGGTCGAGGCCAGGGCAGAGCGGGCGAAAAAGCTTTCAGAGCGCACGAAGCGGCCGTGAAACAGGGATTTGTTGATCGACGGGCCGTCGAAGACGTGCATCAGGGCGCGGCGTACGCGAATATCTGCAAACTTGTCGCGGCGGGTGTTGAAGATCAGGCCGCTCATACCGGCAGGCGCCCCGGTTTTGAATGTCAGCTTGCGGGCACGGCGGTCGCGCATGGCCGGAAAATCATAGCCGTCGACCCAGCGGGCGGGGTCTATTTCGTTTCGCGCGTTGATGGCGCCTGTCTTGAATGCTTCGAAGCGAGCCGATGCATCGCGAAAGTAGGTAACTTTGACCTCGTCGAAATTATAAAGGCCCAGCCGCGTCGGCAGATCCCTGGCCCAGTAATCGGCGTTGCGCTTGAAGACGAGCGAATGGCCGGGGTCGACCTTTTCGACAACGTAAGGGCCGCTGCCGAGGGGCGGCGCGAGGCTCGTCTGGTCGAAGGTTTCCGCATCAATCGCATGGCGCGGCAGGATCGGCATCAGCGCCATGATCAGCGCGATCTCGCGGTCACCGGCCGTATTGAACGAGAATTTGACCGATCGCTCACCGATCTTTTCGGCAAGCGCGACCTTGCCGTAGTGGCTGCGCATGTAGGGGTGGCCCTTGGTGCGCAGGATTTCGTGGGAAAAGATCACGTCTTCAGGCCGGATTGGCCGGCCGTCGGAAAACCTGGCGCGCGGATCGAGATGAAAGGTGATCCAGGAGCGGTCTTCGGCAACATCGATCGAGCGGGCGATATGGGAGTAGAGGGTGAACGGTTCATCGCCGCTGCGTGCAAGCAGGCTTTCGTAGACGTAGCCACGCAGCATATCCGGCACGACGCCGCGTGGGATGAATGGGTTGAGGCTGCTGAACGTGTCCGGCCGGCCAAGGCTTAGGCGGCCGCCCTTGGGGGCTTTGGGATTGACGTAGGGGAAGTGCTTGAAGCCCGGGGCGAGCGCCGGTGCACCATGCATGGCGATGCCGTGCTGGTTTTCGAGCGCAGCGGCGTTAACCGTCGGCGCTGCGATCACCAGGAACGCCGTGAGCAGGGTAAGCGTGCGCAAGATTCGAGCGATTGGCAGCCGGATTCTATTGGTGCCTCTCTCTATTGGGACTGTTTCCGGCAAGGCGCGCTCCCGTCTGATAGCTGCAGTTGCAGACGTGGCCGTTTGGCCACGTGACCTTGGTGAGGTAGAACAACAATGTGCGAAGATAGAGATTGTCACGTGATTGCCGCAATCTCTCCTTTACTCCGCCACGGCTTGTGGTGATCGCCAATGTGCGGGACAGGATCGGCAACCTGAAAGAAAATCCTAGGTCTGTGCTGGTGAATTTGATATCGGCCCAAGTACGAATTCGGAAGATGAGGTGATGCGAATGTGGGGACAGATGATTGCCGGCTTCCGCCAGGCACGATCAGCGCGAATGATGCGCCCGGCCGCCGTATTGATCGGCAGTTGCGCATTGATCGCAGCAGGGCCTGCCCTTGCGCAAAAGGCGGCCAAGAAACAGGAGCCTGTGGCCTGGGTGAAGGTGTGCAAGGACACCATGGTCACGCATTTTCCCAAGGACCCGAATGCCAAGCCGACGCAGGTGAAGAAGTATATCTGCCGGACCCGCTATGAGCAGCTCGCCCCATTCGCGGCGATGTCGATTCAGGTTCAGAAGATCAAGGACGTTGATGAACTCGGCCTGATCATCTCGTTCTCACTGCCCCAACAGATGGCGATCAAGCCCGGTATTCTGGCGGCCGTCTACACGGCCTCACAGTGGAAGCTGATCAAGGACAAAAAAGAGGTCGACAAGAAAGACCTCAAGATCCTCAAGGTCGGCTACACGCGCTGCGGGCCGGGCAGCTGCAGTGCCGAGGTGCCGGCGCCGAAGCCGCTGATCGATGATATGCGCAAGGGCGCGGTGATGCTGGTCAAGGCGTTTCGTGGCGATGGCCAGGTGGTTGAAGTGCCGGTCAGTCTGGCCGGGTTCTCGAAGGTGATGGACGGTAAGCCGACCGATCTCGAGAAATACGAAGCCGCTCGGAAGAATGCGCTACGTGCGCTCGATGCTCGGCGTAAGCAGATCCTGGCCGAAGAGCGCGCTCGGCGGTCCGGTGCCAAGATCCCGGATCCGCAGCCGATCAAGAAGCAATAGTCACAAGTATCAATGAAACAAAAAAGCCCCTGATCATCTGGTCAGGGGCTTTTTGATTGGTAGCGCCGGCCCAGCCGGAGTCTGGAGGCAGTGGAACGGGGCTGGGTCGCCTCAATGGGCGCTGAGGAACGTCGCGCGCAACTGGCCCTGCTCATCCTGTTCGAAGAGTTCCTGGATCTGGGGATGGCGCAGCGGCTGATCGCTGTCGTCGTGCAGCAGGTTCTGCTCCGAGACGTAGGCGACGTACTCGGACTCGTCGTTCTCGGCGAGCAGATGGTAGAATGGCTGGTCCTTGCGCGGGCGGATGTCTTCCGGGATCGCCTGCCACCATTCCTCGGTGTTGGCGAACTCCGGATCGATGTCGAAAATCACGCCGCGGAACGGATAAAACCTATGCCGGACGACCTGTCCGACATGGAATTTCGCGACCTTGATCGATAGTTGATTGTGCTCCATCGCTGCAGTCATCGGCTGAAGTTTCCCCAATTGCCATTGCAAGCGGTTCTTTTGCGACCGTCAAGAGCGATCGGCAGTTGTGGCTAAGATGTAGTGACTTGCTGGCCACATGCCATAGACCAGGTTATCCGACCAACCTTTAAAGTCCGTAAGCTTTTGCTAATTCAGGGTCTTTTTGGGCGACAATGCGTGCCAGGTCGACGATTACACGGGCCTGTTTCCAGGTTGCGTCATCCTGCATTTTGCCGTCGAGCATGACCGCGCCGGTGCCGTCCGGCATGGCTTCGAGGATGCGCAACGCGAATCGGACTTCGTCGACATCGGGCGAGAAGACGCGCTTGGCAATCTCGACCTGGCTTGGGTGCAGCGACCAGGCGCCAAGGCAACCCATCAGGAAGGCGTTGCGGAATTGGGCCTCGCAGGCGGCCGGATCGGAGAAATCGCCGAACGGACCATAGAACGCCTTGATGCCCGCCATCTGACAGGCGTCGACCATTTTGGCGACCGTGTAATGCCAAAGGTCCTGCTGGATCAGGTCGCGTGGCGCAGCCTCGTTTTCATCAGACTTGTCGCGAAGCACGCCGTAGGCCGGGTGGCCGCCGCCGACGCGCGTCGTTTTCATGCCACGCGAGGCCGCGAGATCTGCAGGGCCGAGGCTCATGCCGTGCATGCGCGGGCTGGCCTGCGCGATCGCCTCGACGTTGGCAACGCCGCCGGCGGTTTCGAGGATGGCGTGGATAAGGATCGGCTTTTGGACGCCGGCGCGGGCCTCGAGCTGGGCGAGCAGCTGGTCGAGATAGTGAACGTCCCAGGGGCCTTCGACCTTCGGCAGCATGACGACATCGAGCTTGTCGCCAACCGCTGTCACGATCTCGGTGATGTCGTCGAGGGCCCAGGGCGAATTCAGACAATTGATCCGCGTCCAAAGGCCGGTCTCGCCAAGCTCGTTGTTGCGCGCCATGTGAATAAAGCCGTTGCGGGCATCAGCCTTGGCGTCGGCCGGGATGGCGTCTTCGAGATTGCCGAGGACGACGTCGACGGTGGGGATGATCTGGGGCAGCTTGTCAGTGATTTTGGCAATGTGCGGGGGGATGAAATGGATCATACGTTCGAGGCGAACCGGAAGCGCGCGATAGGGCTCCGGAGCACCAACGGCAAGCGGGGCATAGAAGGCGGCTGGCGTGCGCGTGGCTGACATGATCGTTTGTCCTTGTTCAATCGGGTTAAAGTGTCTTAGCTCCAGCGCCGGTTCGACCACATCCATTGTTCGGGATGTTCGCGAACCCAGGCCTCGAACTGTTGCTGCATGGCGGTCATGATCCAGGTGACGTCTTCGGTCTTGTTGGCGGTGCGCGGCACCTTGAGTTCGATAATCTGAATGCGAAACCGGCTTTCGTTGCCGACCCGTAAACAGCGCGACAGCCAGATGCGCGAGCCGAGACGGCGGGCGATCATGGCACCAATCGCCTGCGTGCGCGCGGGCCGGCCGAAGAACGGCACGGGCAAGCCGGTGCGGTCGTGGAGATCGCAGACCATGCCGAGACGGCCGCCGCGTCTGACGAAGTCGGTGATGGCCCGCGCCGTGCGCTGGTCATCGCCATGGTCGCCTTCGACGCGGCCGCGCCCGAACAATCCACCCGGATAGAGGGCCGCGCGCTGCTCGCGAAGAAAGCGGTCGACATAGGGATTGTTGACCGAGCGGTAGACAGCGGCCGGATTGGCCTTGGCAGCGGTCAGCGGCCAGACCGCAAACTCCCAGTTGCCCATATGCAGTGATATGCCGATCGTTGGCCCGAGCTTGTTCCAATAGCGCATGAAGACCACCTTGTCCTCGATGACGAGGCGCTCGGGCTCGGCCAGGATGCGGTCGATCTGCATGGTCTCGACCATGACGCGGCCGAGGTTTTCCCAGTGGGCCAGCACGATGCGCTGTCGCTCGGCGGCAGCCATATCAGGAAAGGCAATGGCGACGTTGTCATGCGCGCGGCGGTGGCGCTTGCGGGCGATGAGGGGTGCCAGCGCCCGCCAGGATTTCGCCGAAAGGTGGCCGGCGACATCGAGTGGCAAGGCACGTACCGCCCCGACGATCGCGCGCAGCAGCAAGTATTCGGCGCGGAACTGGAGATCACGCAGAAACGATGCTGTTCTGTTGGTGGTCGCCATAGTGTCGGGTTGCAACGGGGCTTGGGCATCCGGACAGACGGGCGTCCGCCGGACCGGTTCGGTTTTTAATCACTGGGACGCGGGACGGCATCGCATGTCACAACGAAGCCGTCGCCGTCAAATGCTTTGCGTGCAATCTTTTGCCTGCTCTCGTTGGTCGCGGCCGGATCGCCAGGCGATCTATTGCATCATCGTTGGCCAGTCCCCGGGCGGGCGCAGGCCGCGCTGCATCAGCCAGCCCTTGAAGCCCGGCGAGGCGTGGGTTGCGTGCAGAACGGCGCCGCGCAGGAGGCCTGTGACACCGGCCCCGAGGGATCGGCCGAGAATATCGACACCATAGGTGCGTGCCGCCACGTCCGGCCGGCGGCTGCGGTCAAAGCGGGCGAGAACCTGTTCGCCGCCGAGGTCTGCACCGGTTTCACGTGCCTCCACGAGTGCGTCAATCAGGTCGGCAACGTCCCGCAGGCCGAGGTTCAGGCCCTGGGCGCCGATCGGTGGGAAGGCATGGGCGCTCTCGCCGACCAATGCGACGCGGCTGGCGCCGAAGCGATCGGCGATCATGCTGGCCAGCGGGAAAATACGGCGCGGCGTGGTCTTTCGGATCGGGCCGAGAGCACTTTGCAGGCGCTCTTCGAGGGCGGTGGCGAACGAGGCGTCATCGAGCGCCGCCAGGCGCCGGGCCTCGGCATGTGTTTCGATCCAGACCAGGCTTGCACGATAGGGGCTGAGCGGCACGATCGTGCACGGTCCGGTGCGGGCGTGAACCTCGGTCGAAATGGCGTCGTTGGGTAGCGCGTGTTCGATATGGGCGGTAATCGCCGATTGATCATACTGCCATTGTTCGACGCCGATGCCCGCCGAAGTGCGCGTAATCGAGCGCCGGCCGTCGGCTGCGATCGCGAGGCGGGCGGCCAGTGTCGTGCCATCTGCAAGTCGTGCGGTGACGTGATCGGCGTGAACGGCAATACTTTCGACCTTGGTGGCGACTACGAGATTCGCACCGGCAGCCTCGGCGCTGGGGTTTCGCAGACAATCAAGCAGGACGCGCACCAGGGTCGGATTGGCAATGTTGAAGCCGAGATGGTCCCAGCCGAGGTCCTGCGCGCGAAAAAGCTGTTCGGGTGCGCGCAGCAGGTCGCCCGTCGCATCGACGATGCGGATCGCATCGATCGGGGCCGCTTCGTCCAGCAGGCGCGACCAGGCGCCGAGCCGCTCGAGCATTCTGATGCTGCCGTCAAACAGCGCCGCTGTTCTCAGATCCGGCGCTTCAGGCGTGTCGTGCGGCAGCTCGCCGCATAGCGTGCAGCTGAAGCCGTTGAGCGACAAGGCCTGTGCCGCCGCAAGTCCGACCGGGCCGGCGCCGACGATCAGGCAATCTTCCAGTCCAATTTTTGTGTTTTTAGTCAACTGGATGCGGGCCGCTGTTAATAGTTGATGGCTTGTCTAGGAACATGGTGTTGTTGCTGTGCAATATATGGTGGCGCCTTTACACCAGCGATGCAAAGCAGGATACGCAGGGCTGGGGATAACATTGGTGGGCCGGAATGGAATTGATAATCATTCCAACGAGCAAGCTCCTCGGCAAGCCTTAGTGCAAGATCCTGTATAACTTGCCTTTCGATGGTTGCATCGGCCTCGCTCCGGCCACAGGTTTGATCGTTCTGGGCCAATGTTTTCGGCATTTCATGGCAGTTTCAGATGAAACGCGGCGATGCGGACCGAATCACGCAGTGGCGTAGTTGCAACATACAATTGGCGATGTGGTTTACCATCGGCGATGGAGGTTGCGTCACCACCCCCTGATCGATACTGCTAGCTCAAGCGATTGAGTAAGTACGTGCGCGCTTGGCGCTGAGACTATGTCAGTCGGTATCCCAGCACTAGCTGGGTTTTAGCTCTCAGCTAAGGCTGGGTATCTGTTGTGTAGTCCAACGGAGTAAGGTGATGATCGGGGGACTCTTTAAGTCAGCTAGCGTTGCAAGCATTGCAGCCGCTGGTCTTATGTTGGGCGGTATATCCGCTCAAGCTGCCGACCTCGGTGGCAACTGCTGTGCAGATCTCGAAGAACGCGTTGCAGAACTCGAAGCAACGACGGCTCGCAAAGGCAACCGCAAGGTTTCTTTGGAAGTGTCGGGCCACGTCAACGAAGCCGTCATCTACTGGGATGATGGTGTCGATGACGACATCTATCAGGTGACCAACGTCCAGTCGCGTACGCGCTTCCGCTTCAAGGGCAGCGCCAAGATCAACGCTGATTGGTCGGCCGGCTTCCTGATCGAAATCGGTATGACACGTCCTGGTTCGAGCTTGAACTATGACAGCGGTCGTGCCGGGGCAAACAATGATGACACGGTGCTGGCCGGCGTCGGCATGGATGTTCGCCATCAGGCGATGTACGTCAAGTCCAACTCGATCGGTACGGTCTGGCTCGGTCATACGTCGGATTCGACGGACGGCATCACGCAGATCTGCCTCGGTTGCGACATGGGCAACTATCATGCCGTTGCCTGGGGGGATATCGTCGGTGCTCTCCAGTTCCATGACGCTGCAGGAAACGACCTCGGCGCTGCTGCGGGCTTTGCGCTGTCGGCGGAAGGTGGCCGTACGTCGCTCGTCAAGTATGTCAGCCCGAGCTTGGCCGGTTTCTCGCTGAGCGCACACTGGGCCGACGAAGAGGTTCCTGCCGGTGACGACTGGGGTGCTGCTCTTCGTTACGCTGGCGAGTTCGGTGCAATCCGGGTCGCAGCCGGTATCGGTTACTCGGTTTCCGATACGGATGGTGTTGAGCATACCGAAATTGGTGGCTCGATCTCCATGGCCCACACGCCGACAGGTCTTTACATTGCCGGTTCTTACGGCGAAGAAGACGACGAAGGCATCGTTGGTGACAACAGAGACGTCATGTGGGCCATCAGTGCTGGCATCCGTCAGAAGTTCAACGCCATGGGCGCCACGCACCTTGGTGGTTACTATGGTAACTTCGACCTGACGCAGGGTGGTGCGACACAAGGCGACATCGATGCTTGGGGCGTCTCTCTGACCCAGACGATCGACGCCGCTGCGCTGGATCTCTACCTGCAGTATCACAATATCGGTGGTGACGTAGGTGGTGTGGCTGCTCAGGACATCAACCTCTTCATGGCAGGTGCCCGCATCAAGTTCTGATCGGGACTATCTGAACCTGAGAGACGACGAAGGGCCGCCTTTAGGGCGGCCCTTTTTCTTGTGCGCCAGGCATGGCGACGCTCCAACGAGGTGGAAGCTTTCTGTGGGCCCAGGTGACCGAGCCTTTGGCCGTGTGGGGCACTGCCTCTCAACAATGCGGGGAAAGGCTCGTGGCCCTGTTAACGAAGGGTTGGGGAACGCTTGGCTTAGCACCCCAGGGGTTCCACGCTCTGATCGGCGGATTTGCTGCGTTGCAAACCTCGGGAAACCGCCTCGGTGTGTAGAATGCATGTTGCGTGGTGGAGGAAGCTGCGATGAACCTGTTCCTGTGATTTTCGGCTCCTAAAGCGTTCCCGGCCATGTCGGAAACGCTAAAGGCCTCGAACGAGGCCCGGCGCTAAGCGCCGCCCCCGCAGAGGCCCGAGCGCAAGTGAGGAATAGCCGTGAGCGAAATCGTAGCGAGATTGTTTTCGAGACAATCGGAATCGATCTAGCGCGACCAACGCAGGCGCGAAGTTGTGCGCGGCACTCGTAAAGCGCCGGAACTTGCCGCGGTGAGCTACTGGTGCCGGCAGCAAATCCTTAACAAAGTGTGGCGGTTCCGCCCTGAGTTGCATTGAAGACACAATTCGCGCAAATGACGTGGGTAATGGCGTTGATAAAGTTTGCCGCGAATCTTTGACTCGCATAACCATCATTCAACGTAATTGAGTCGTGCGGCCGTGGTCATCCGACCTTTCCGTCCCGCCAAAACCTTCGCCGAACGGTGAAGTGGCCGACGGAGTGCAGGGAGCAAGCCCGGCAAACTAGAGTCTAAGCCGCACTCGTTCGTATCCAGTTTCTCGTATCTCGTCAGTAGCGCGTCCGGTCGGAGCCGCTTGCGCACACGCGCGTGCGTGCTGCTCGGTCCGTACGCGAGCTGTCGCCGGGCAGCGCGTGATGCTTTCTGCAACCAACTGCAACCACATTGTGGAGATGGATATGATTGGGGGACTGAAAAAGACGACCAGTCGCTTCGCCATCGCCGCCGCGTTCGCTGCTTTTGCATCGACCGGCGCCATGGCAGCCGACCTCGGCGGTAATTGCTGCTCCGACCTCGAAGAGCGGATCGCCGAACTGGAAGCGACGACGGCACGCAAGGGCAACCGCAAGGTTTCGCTCGAAGTGTCGGGTCACGTGAACGAAGCCGTGCTCTATTGGGACGATGGTGTGGATGATGACATCTACCAGATCACCAACGTCCAGTCGCGCACTCGCTTCCGCTTCAAGGGTAGCGCGAAGATCAACAGCGACTGGTCGGCCGGCTTCTTGATCGAGCTAGGTATGACCCGTCCGGGTTCGAGCTTGAACTACGATGAAGGCAGTGGCGGCGACGACGCTACACTCGGCGATGGCATCGATGTCCGCCATCAGGCCATGTACGTGAAGTCGAAATCAATCGGTACTGTCTGGCTGGGCCACACGTCAGATGCGACCGACGGCATAACACAGATCTGTCTCGGTTGTACCATGGGCAACTACAATGCTGTGGCATGGGGTGACATCGTTGGTGATCTGAACTTCCATTTCGGTGCTCTTGATGTCATTCGCGCCAGGGACTTGGCACTGTCTGCAGAAGGTGGCCGTACGTCACTCGTGAAGTACATCAGCCCTGAGCTGGCCGGCTTCGTCCTCAGCGCGCATTGGGCAGATGATGATGTGGTCGATGGTGACGGCTGGGGTGTTGCCCTGCGTTATGCCAACGAATTCAATGGCATCCGCATTGGCGCTGGTATCGGTTACTCGGTGACCGCTGACGAAGATCAGGAATCGACGGAAATCGGCGGTTCGGTATCTGTCATGCATACGGCAACTGGTCTCTACATCTCAGCATCTTACGGTGAAGAAGATGATGAAGGCCTGGTCGGTGACTTCAACGATACGCTTTGGGCCATCAGTGCTGGCATGAACCGCAAGTTCAGCCCGATCGGCAAGACGCATATCGGCTTCTACTACGGCGATTGGGACATCTCTAACGGCACGTTCAATGCCAGTGCCTTGGTTGGTGGTGGCCTTGGTGCTGATGTGCAGGCCTGGGGTATCGTCCTGAACCAGAAGATCGATGCAGCCGCCATGGAAGTCTACTTCCAGTATCACAACATTGGTGCTGATGTAGATGTCGCCGGTGGGAGCGTCGAACTGGAAGACATCAACCTCTTCATGGTTGGTTCGCGGATCCGCTTCTGATCAGCTCACCAGCAAGAAACACGGATCAGGGGCCCGTTCGGGCCCCTTTTCCTATTGCAGAGCCAAACGATTGGCTCCGTTGCGTGTGTGCCACATGTCTTTGAGATTACAGTCTTCTGTCTAATTGTTGACGCGACTTTAACCATGCTGGCCAGATGCTTTGTCTTGCGCTAAGCAGCACACTGCTGCGTTAGGATTCGTGGCAAGCGGGGTTGTTGGAAGATGATGATGCGAATACTTGCAACACTGGTTTTTGCGCTGACCTTCGCCGGCAGCGCTGCAGCCTTTCAGCAATCCACTGAAGGGAGCAAAGCCGTGACGGCCGTCGCCGATCCCGCAACGCTGCAGGCGCCGAAGGAACCCGGGAAGCTCGATCTTTCGGAGGCGTTGCCCAAGACCAGTGGCAAAGACGGTACGGCCGTACGCATTCCCGGGATTGGCACACTCGGCGTCTTGCCCAAGCTCGATTTCGGTCTCGAACTGCTCTACGGCGATCCCGAGCCGCAGATCAAGGAAACGACACCTAAGGATCGCGACGACGCGCTGGACGATCTCAGGATCCGTGGCACGTTTCGCCACCGGTTCTAGGAGGCGGCTCACTGCGCGCATTCGACGAACATGACAGGCATTGAATTGGGGCTGACAGGGCGACCGTCAGCCCCTTTATTATGCTTGTCAGGTTTCAGTACTGGGAGCGGGCCGGGCAATGACTGGTACAATGCTGGAAATCGATGGACGCACAATCGGTGAGGTCTTCGGGGCGGCCGCCGATACCTTCGCCGACAACGACTTCCTGTGTGTGCCGCGCGATCTTGAACGTCGGTATGATGCCGACGGCCGCCGGATAACTTTTGCAGCGGCTGGCCGCCTCGTCGGCGAATGGCGTGAGGCGCTCAGTGCCGCCGCCTATGGCCATGGTCATCGCATTGCCGTGCTGCTGGAGAACCGGCCGGAGATGCTGATCGTCAAGCTTGCCTGTGCGATGCTCGGTATTTCCTGGGTGCCGATCAACCCCGACTATCGCGCGGCCGAAATGGCCTATGTCCTGCGAGACTCTGGAGCGGACCTCGCGATTGCGGTTCCCGAACATGCCGACCTCGTGCGGGCTGCAATTGCGGAAGCCGGCACTGACATCGAGTGCTGGTTGTTCGACGGCACACCTGACGGTTTGCCGCGGGCGCGGACGGCGGTGCCGATCGCCGGCGGCGTCGACCCGCAGACGGAAGCCAGCCTGCTCTACACATCGGGTACCACAGGTCGACCCAAGGGCTGCATTCTGGGTCATGAATACGAACTGATGATGGGCGCCTGGTACGCCTCGCGCGGCGGGCGCATGACGATCGGGGTCGGCTGCGAGCGCGTTTACAACCCGCTGCCGCTGTTCCACGTCAACGCCGCCATCGCCCAGTTCTACGGCATGCTGGTCACCGGCAACTGCCAGATTATACCCGAGCGTTTCAGCCGTTCGCGGTGGTGGCCGGAAGTGCGGGAGACGCGGGCAACGGGCTGTCACTATCTCGGCGTCGTCATTCCCGTGCTGATGAACGAACCACCCGGACCCGGAGATCGCGAGCATGGCTTGAAGTGGGGCTTCGGGGCCGGCGTCGAGCCGACGCTGCATCGGGCGTTTGAAGAACGCTTCGGCTTTCCGCTGGTCGAGGGCTGGGGCATGACGGAGATGTGCCGCATCCTGGTCGATACAGAAGAGCCGCGCCAGGTCGACACCCGCGCCATGGGCCGGCCGGGGCCCGAACTCGAAGTGCGTGTCGTCGATGCGGACGACTGCGACGTGGTCCCCGGCGAGCCTGGTGAAATGGTCGTGCGCCATTCGGCCGAGACGCCGCGCAAGGGGGCGTTTTCAGGCTACCTCAACCAGCCCGAGGCAACGGAAGATGCTTGGCGCGGCGGCTGGTTTCACACCGGTGATACGGTCCGCCAGGATCAAACCGGCATGCTCTATTTCGTCGACCGCAAGAAGAACATCATCCGCCGGTCGGGTGAAAACATCGCCGCCGCCGAGATCGAGGCCTGTCTGCAGGCGCATGCAGCCGTCGCCCAGGTCGCCGTCGTTGCGGTCGCAGACGAGATGCGCGACGAGGAGGTGTTCGCCTGTATCGTCGCCAACGAGCGGCAGCCGGGATCGGAACTGGCCCGCGAGATCTTCGATTACTGCTTCGCCGAGCTCGCCTACTACAAGGCTCCGGGATGGATCCTGTTCATGGACGAACTGCCGGTCACCGGTACACAGAAGATCCAGAAGCACATGATTTTCGGTGACGGCGTCGATCCCTGCACGCTGACCGGCGTGCATGACTTCCGCGCTCTGAAAAAGAGATCGGTATAGTGCCGTATTTCAACAGGTATTCTGGAGGCCACGCCCGGAATCGAACCGGGGTAAACGGATTTGCAGTCCGCTGCGTCACCACTCCGCCACGTGGCCATCCTGCGCCGGTCAAGGAACCGGCATGCAGGCCGGTGGTGTTTTGCCTGCTTGCGCCGTGAGGTCGAGGGCATGTATCACACGCACGGTCATGCATGCAATGGGATTGGAACGCGCAGCGTGCGGTGAACGTCGCATCGAGCGACGTTGAGGGAGATGGACATGCGAGTGGATTACGCCCTGCAACGCCTGAACATGGTCGAGAGCCAGGTACGGCCCAACGATCTCACCGACCGGCGCATTGTGCACGCCATGATGTCTGTGGCGCGTGAGGCGTTTCTGCCGGAGCGCCTGCACGGCGTTGCCTACGGTGATGGCGAATTGATGCTGACCCCGCCCGAGACGGGTGACGGCGGTCGGCAGGTGCTGGCGCCACGGACGGTAGCGCATTTGCTGCAGGAGCTGGATGTGTCTGGCGATGATGTGGCGTTGCTGGTCGGCGCCGGCTGCGGTTACGAGGCGGCCCTGCTGGCACATCTTGTCCAGACGGTGGTCGCTGTCGAGGCTGACCGCACGCTCGCGGCAGGCGCTGAAAGGGCACTGGCCGACCAGGATGTCAGCAATGTCGTCGTCGTCGCCGGCGCGCTCGATGCCGGTTATGCCGGTGAAGGGCCATACGATGCGATCATGATCAACGGGGCGGTCGACGATGTCGGCGCGGAATTGCTGGATCAACTCAAGGACGGCGGCAAGCTGGTCGGGCTCAGGCGCCGGGATGGCGTGACGCGGGTGGCCTGCTGGCAGCGCGATGGCGAGCAGTTCTCGGACGTCGACCTGATGGTGGCCGCCGGCTGCGTGCTCGAGCCGTTCGAGCGCAAGGCAGCATTCGTTTTCTGAGACGTCCGGCGACCTTCGCTGGGCCGCCGGACCATGGCATCTTGCCGAATTGCGTGGCCGCAAAAGAGGCTAGGTCACGTTTGTGACCTTGCGCGTCACTCCGAGACATCAATTAACACTTTGTTAGGCCGGCTGCTTCATCCTGTTCGGCGGCTGGCGCGTGTGCATCTGGTTGGGCAAGCCAAGGGTAGCGCAACAAAGGATGGGACATGCGCAGTCTCGCGAGGGATTGGTGTGGCAGATGGTGCCGGTGCCGTGTTTTGGGCCGGACACATGCTGCCGCCAGGGCCACGGGCTTGGCGATGCTGGCTGTCTGGACAGCGTTCGCTGCCGCGGCGCCGCCGGCGATTGCTGAAAGCATGCGCGCGGCGCTGCGTGCCGCCTACATGCATAACCCCGAGATCGATGCCGAACGTGCGCGCCTGCGGGCGGTCGATGAGGATGTACAGCGCGCGAAATCAGGCTGGGCGCCGACGATTAACGGCAATGCCAGCATGGCGGTTTCTCGCACCAGGTCCAGTCCCGGCAGTAATCAGACGATGCGGCCCAAGGACCTCGGCGTGTCGCTCTCACAACCAGTTTTTACCGGCTTTCGAACGTACTATGCGGTGCATGAAGCAGAAGCGCTGGTGCGGGCCGGGCGCGGCCGGCTGCGGGAAGTCGAGGGGCGGGTGCTGGCGGCTGCGGCTCGCGCCTATCTGGACGTAATGCGCGATCGCCAGCTCATGAGCCTCGAGCAATCGATCGTCGGCGTCCTGACCCGTGAGCTCAATCTTACGAAAGGCCGAGAGCGGCTCGGTGAAGTGACGTTGACCGATGTTGACCAAGCGCGCATGCGGCGCGCGCGCGCGGTTGTCGAACTGGAGGCAGCGCGAGGCGAGCTGCGCGGCAGTGAGGCCGACTATCAGCGCCTGATCGGACACGCCGCGCCCAAACTCCGGGGCAAAGGCGTCGTGCTCGGCGACCTGCCCAAGACACTGGCGCAGGCACTCAGCATCGCACGTGACAAGAGCCCGCTGGTTGAATTCGCGCTCTATCGGGAGCAGGCGGCGCGCCATGCGGTCTCGAAAGAGCGCGGCGATCTGATGCCGCGCGTCGATGTCGAGGCCGACTACACCAAGTCATACGGTGCAAGCGTCGGGGTCGATCATTCGGATTCGGCCCGTGTGATCGGTCGGCTCAGTGTGCCGATCTACAATGCAGGCGAGACGCGGGCGCGCATCAGGCAGTCGAAGCACCTTCACGTCAGCCGGTTGCAGGAGGTCGAGCAGGCGCGCCGGCAGGCGGAGGCCGACGTCAGAACCGCTTGGGGCGAACTGATGGCGGCGCGAGGAAAGGTGCGTTCGGACAAGGCGCAAATACGGTATGCAAAAGCAGCGCTGAAAGGCGTTCGTGAAGAAGAGCGCCTCGGGCAGCGCACATTGCTCAATGTCCTCAACGCCGAAGAAGAAGTGTTCGATGCCAAGCGCGATCTGTTGCGCAGCCAGCGCGATATCTGGGTCGCGCATTATGAACTGCTGCTCGCTCTCGGTCAGTTGGACGGCGGCTTCCTAGCGCTTGCCAGGGTTCAGTACGATCCCGAGCAGCACTATCACGAGGCCAAATCGAAGTGGATCACGACATCCATCACGCGTGCGCCTCTCAGTCGGCAGCATGATCGCGCGGCGTCCGGCCCTGCACGCAAAGAAGTTCAGAGCTGGCCGGCGCCGAGGCTGCAGCGGACCGCGGCCGACGCTCAGCAGGCAAAATCACGAACTAGTCGGAAGCCTCGTTCTGCACACAAGACCAGCTGGCAGGCGGTGAGTGTGAAAACCTCGTCACGGCTGAAATAAGTAGGTGTTGCTTCCCCGGCGGCAGACGGGCCGAAACGCCACGCAGTCATTGCGTCAAATATCGGGATAACGGCACCGGTCATATACCGGGCCGGCGGCCGCGAGCTGAAATTCAAATGTCTCACGTCCAGCATATTGCGCACCTGAGGTTGCAGGACCCCGCACGAATAGCGCGAATCACCAGCGCAAATTGCAACTCTGCCTCTACCGGCTCGAACAGTGGCCAATATGGCCATTGGCTGGCTGTGGATTTTGGGTCTCACTACGATGTAAAAAGGTACAATTCGCGGGTTGCCGAGCCGGCTCAGTTCGCGAAGAGCCATTCAGACATTTGGCAAATTGCTCTATGTAGGTCATGCTTAGTTAATCATACGGCCGTCATGGATCGTTTCGTCGAGGGTGTGTTCAGCTGCAGCGGCCGGATCTGGGGTCCGGTAGTGTGTTGTTTTAGCCAAGCTTGGGGATCGAAGTGCGTCATCGCCGGGTTATCCCTTTATTAACTGCCACCGCTTGGCTAGAATCGTTGTACGTGGCTACAATGGCGGATCGGTTTCTGATGGGCCGGCGTGCATTGGGGAGTGCGCGGACTTATGCCGAGCCGGCAAGATCATGGGGGTCGCTTTGAGGGTTCTCTGGGCGCAGAAAGATAGAGGGCATGCCGCCTTTAAGCTGGGTTTTGCCAGCGTGGCCGCGATTGCTCTTATGGCAGGTGCAGTTGCCGACGTTCGCGCGGAGACGTTGCGCGGTGCGTTAGCGGCAGCCTACAAGTTCAATCCGGACATCGAGGCAGAGCGCGCGAACCTGCGGGCAACCGATGAAGGTGTGCCGCAGGCAAAGTCTGGTTACAGGCCGGTTATTTCGGCAACCGGTGACATCGGCGCGATCAAACAGCGGGCCCGGCCGGGCAGTGGAACCACGGGACGCAATCCTCGCGGCGTTGCGCTGAATCTCAACCAGAACCTGTTCGACGGCTTCCGCACGACCAATAGCGTCAACGAGGCGGAGGCGAATGTGCGCGCCGGCCGCGCAGCGCTGCACACGACTGAACAATCCGTGCTGCTATCGGCAGTTACCGCCTATATGAATGTGGTGCGTGATCAGGCGATCGTGCGGCTGCGCGAGAATAACGTTCGTGTTCTGACCAAGAATCTTCGAGCCACGCAGGATCGCTTTTCGGCTGGTGAGGTGACGCGAACCGACGTTGCGCAGTCCCGGGCACGACGCGCTCGCGCCGTCTCGGTGCTTGATCTGGCGCGTGCCAATTTGAAGACATCACGGGCCAACTATGAGCGGGTCGTTGGTCATCCGCCGAACAAGCTGAGCAATGCCCAGGTGCCCGAACGGTTGTTGCCAAAGCAACTCGAGGATGCGAAGTCGCGAGCCACCAACGAGGCGCCGGCTGTCGTGAGCGCGCTCTATCTTGAGCAGGCTGCGCGATACAACGTCGAACGGGTGTGGGGCGAGTTGCTGCCGTCACTCGGCGTCGATGCCAGTCTGCAGCGGCGATACGATCCATCTTCGTCGATCTCGCGCCAGGATTCCGCTTCGGTCGTCGGAACGTTGCGGGTGCCGATTTATACCGGCGGCGAAGTGCGGGCAAGGCTGCGCCAGGCCAAGCATCTGCATGTTCGCCGTATCCAACTCGTCGCTCAGGCGAGGACACAGGCCCGGGAAGACTCGATTGCTGCATGGGCCGCGCTCAATTCGGCTCGCGCTCAGTTGCGCTCGGATAATTCCCAGGTTCAGGCCAACCGCATTGCTCTTTCCGGTGTGCGGGAGGAAGAAAAAGTCGGCCAGCGGACCCTGCTGGATGTGTTGAACGCTGAGCAGGAACTGCTCGATGCACAGGTTAGCCTGGTCTCGACGCAGCGCGATCTGATCGTCAATGCCTACTCGCTGATTGCAGCAACGGGCCGTCTGACGGCACAGGAGCTGGCTCTCACCAAAAAGGTCTACGATCCGGAAGCGCACTACTTCGCAGTACGTAAGAAGTGGTTCGGCATCAGCATCACCCATCGTGATGGGCGACGCGAAAAGATGAACGTGTGGAAGAGCCACGGCCAGAAGAAGACATACAAATAGCTTGCGAACCGCGAAGCTTCAGTTGGAGCGATCGGGGTGAAGTGGGTGACATGATGGGGATGCGGCTAGGCGGCATCCCCATTTTTCGTTGTGGTCGGAAGCCGTTGGTGGATATTCCGGTGATACGAATAAGTCTATGATTTGCCTTGTTCGGCGGTTATGCCGTGATGGTGGAGGCTATAGGTCGTTGTTCCGGGGCGGTAGAGGGCCGGGCCGTCGCGGATTGGAATGGCGCCGTTGGTCGCGTCGAGGAGAGCAGGATGGCTGACAATCAAAAGGCCGGTGAGCAGAGCATGGATGATATCCTGGCTTCCATTCGTCGGATCATTTCGGAGGACAACGAGCCGCGCGAGGAGAGAGCCGCCAATCAGGTAGAGACGCAGGCGCCGCGACCGGACGCACCGCTGCTGACCGAGCCGTTGTCTCCTGCGGGACCGGCACCCGATGATGATCTATCCGATATTCTGGAGCCGGCGCCGGTAACCCTGCAGCCTGTGCGCCCGCTTCCTGCCGATTCGCCGCCGCCGGAAGCGGCACCTGCCGCCCGCGCCGGGGAACAGGACACCTGGCCGCTGGAAGTCAGCGATATTTTGAATGATAGGCAGCGCTTGGATGCCGTTGCCGATGCTCCCGGCGAAACGATGCGCCCGCCTGCGCCCCTGGCCGCGCCGCCGCCGGCGGAAGCGCGTGCCAAGCGGCCAAGCCTCTTGGAGAAGGTTGGTGCGCTGCAAAACTCGGTGCCGCGCGAGGGCAGTGATGGCGCACTGACGGCGAACAATACCGAAGCCCAGCCGGTTCGGGAGTCGAATGCTCCGGCTGACGTGCAAATGCAGCGCGCCGGAAGCACGGCGCCGGTTGCGGTCCCGCCCGAAAGGCCCGTCGATACGGGTGCCGAGAAAACGGAAGTACGGGCAGAGAAGCCGGTAGCGGCGAAGCCGCAGGCTCCGCCTCCCGCTGATGCTGCTGCAGGTCCGGCGCCCAACGCGCCGCCAGTGGCTCGGCCGGAGACGCCCGCATCGCGCGCACCTGTTGCACGACCAGAGCCGCAGTCTCAGGCGGCACCACCGGCAGAGCCTGTCGAGAAGGCGGCTGCCTCAGTGGCGAAGCCCGCTGCAGCAGCAAAGTCCTCTGGCGATAGCAAGCCGGCAACGGCAGCCGCTCCTGTAACGGAGCAAAGCCCTGCGCCTGGCAGCCCAGTTGCGCCGAGCCCGGCGGCCGAGGTCGCTGTCGGTGCGGTGCTTGCCGGCGGTGCTGTTGGCGCCAAGGCCGCTGGTGCGGGCCCGGGCGGCGATGCCAAATCCGAAGACAAAAAACCGAAAGCACAGCAAGGGGCGCCGGCTCAATCTGCGCCGCCGGCAGCCGCCGCTCCGGCCAAGCCTCCGGCTCCCGGCAAGGTGCCGGAAGCGGCAGCCGCGAAAGTGACAGCAAAAGAGGAGCAGCCGCAAAGGGCCGTGACACTCGAAGAGGTCGTCGCACAAACCCTGCAGCCCATGCTCAAGAGCTGGCTCGATCAGAACCTGGAGCGCGTCATGCGCGAAACCGTCTCTGAGGAAATGGCCAAAGCGGCGGCCGGCCAGACGAGCGACAGCAAGGAATAACTCGCAATCTCGGTAGCTTGCATGCCGGCGCTGGCAACGGTCGGACAATGCTTGACGTGCAGCAGGCCGACGTCGGTGATGATCAATTGCCAGGCAGCGGTTGACGTTGCCTTGGGCCGGGCGTACGACCACGTTTCCTTGTTTGCGAGCTGTTGGACGCCCTGCGAAATGCTTGAGAAATCCTATCGATCCGAAAGTGTTGAGCCGCGTATCAGTGCGCGCTGGGACGAGGCGAATGCGTTTGCCTGCGGCCGGCCGGAGCGTGGCGATGCCGAGCCCTATACCATCGTCATCCCGCCGCCAAACGTTACCGGCTCACTGCACATGGGCCACGCGCTCAACAACACGCTGCAGGACATCCTGTGCCGCTTCGAGCGCATGCGCGGGCGTGATGTCTTGTGGCAGCCGGGCACCGACCATGCCGGCATTGCAACCCAGCTCGTCGTCACCCAGCAGCTCGTCGAACGCCAGATCAACTACCGCGATCTCGGCCGCGAGGCGTTCCTCGAAAAGGTCTGGGAGTGGAAGGCTGAGTCCGGCGGCACGATCATCAATCAGCTCAAGCGCCTCGGTGCCTCGTGCGATTGGAGCCGCGAGCGGTTCACCATGGACGAGGGCCTGTCGCACGCCGTCCTCAAGGTGTTTGTCGAGCTTTACCGGGAAGGACTGATCTACCGGGACAAGCGCCTGGTCAACTGGGATCCCGAGTTCCAGTCGGCGATCTCCGATCTCGAGGTCGAGCCGCGCGAGCACACCGGCAAGTTCAAGTGGCGGCGCGGCCAACTCGACAAGGACGGCGAACCCGTGGCGTTCGATGCGGCAGCGCTCAACAAGCTGCTGGATCGCGATCCGAACGGGCATATGTACACGATCCGCTATCCGCTGGCCGGCGTTACGTATGATCCTGATGATGCGGCCACCTACCTGATGGTCGGCACGACGCGTCCGGAAACGATGCTCGGCGATACCGGCGTTGCGATCCATCCGGAAAACGAACAGCTTGGGGCTCTGATCGGACGGGAGGTCATACTGCCGCTGGTCGGCAAGGCGATCCCGGTAGTCGGCGACACCTATGCCGATCCCGAGAAGGGGACCGGTGCGGTCAAGATCACGCCGGCGCATGATTTCAATGACTGGGATGTCGGCAAACGCACCGGGCTCGAGGTCGTCAACATCTTCGATGCCCAGGGCCGCATCAACGAGGCTGCGCCGGCCGATTACCAGGGTCTCGACCGCTTCGAGGCGCGTAAGCTGATCGTGGCGGACCTCGAGCGCGAGGGGCTGCTCGAGAAGATCGAGCCCAATACACATGCCGTGCCGCACGCCCAACGCGGCGACGCGGTGGTCGAGCCGTGGCTGACCGACCAGTGGTACGTCGATGCGGCAACGCTGGCCGCACCGGCGCTCGAAGCAGTTCGAGACGGGCGTACGCGGTTCGTGCCGGAGAAATATGCCGCCGACTATTTCCGCTGGCTGGAAAACATTCAGCCGTGGTGCATCTCACGCCAGCTCTGGTGGGGCCATCAGATCCCGGCCTGGTACGGGCCGGACGGTGAGATCTTCGTTGCAATGGACGAGGAGCAAGCGCTGGCGGCAGCCGAGCAGCATTACGGCAAGCCGGTTGACTTGGTCCGCGACGAAGACGTGCTCGATACTTGGTTTTCGTCCGCGCTCTGGCCGTTCTCGACGCTCGGCTGGCCGGAGGAGACGCCGGAAGTGGCGCGTTATTACCCGACGGATGTGCTGGTCACCGGTTTTGACATCATCTTCTTCTGGGTCGCCCGCATGATGATGACGGGTTTGCACTTCATGAAGGAGGTGCCGTTCTCTGACGTTTATATCCACGCGCTGGTCCGCGACGAGAAGGGCCAGAAGATGTCGAAGTCGAAGGGCAACGTCATCGATCCGCTGGTCTTGATCGACAAGTACGGTGCCGACGCGCTACGCTTCACGCTGGCTGCGATGGCGGCCCAGGGTCGCGACATCAAGCTTTCGACCAGCCGTGTCGAAGGTTACCGGAACTTCGCGACAAAGCTCTGGAATGCGGCCCGCTTCGCGGAGATGAACGAGGCGCAGCTGGCTGCGGAATTCGATCCCACGGCGCTCAATCAAACCATCAACCGCTGGATCGTCGGCGAGACCGAGCAGGCCTTGCGTGACGTTAACGGCCATCTCGAAGCCTATAAGTTCAATGAGGCAGCGGGTAGCGCTTACGAGTTCGTCTGGGGAATCTACTGCGATTGGTATCTCGAACTGATCAAGCCGGTCCTCACCGGGGATGATGCTGACGCCATTGCTGAGACACGGGCGACCGTTGCCTGGGTGCTCGATGAGATCCTCAAGATGCTGCACCCGTTCATGCCGTTCATCACGGAGGAGCTGTGGGAGCGAGTCGCGGAAAGCGGGATGAAGCGGGAGAACGTGCTGGCTCTCACCAGTTGGTCGGCGCTCGAGGGGCTTCAAGATGATGCGGCGGCAGCGGAGATCGGCTGGGTCGTCAAGCTGGTCAGCGAAGTGCGTTCCGTTCGTTCCGAGATGAACGTGCCGGCAGGCGCCAAGATCCCGCTCGAGGTCGTTGGAGCAACGACCGAACAGCGCGAACGCCTGGAGCGTCACGAGGAAACGATCAGCCGCCTGGCACGTCTCTCCGAGACCCGCTTTGTCGACGTAGCCTCCGAGGGCGCAGCCGCGATCGTGTTCGAGGAAACCACGGCGGCGCTGCCGCTCAAGGGCGTGATCGATCTCGATGCCGAGCGCAAGCGGCTCGCCAAGGAGATCGATAAGGTCCGCTCCGAAATCGCCAAGATCGACGGCAAGCTTGCCAACCCGCAGTTCGTCGAGCGCGCACCGGAAGAGGTCGTCGAGGAAAACCGCGAGCGGCGCGTCGAGTTCGAAGGACAGGTCGGGCGCTTCGAGGCGGCGCTTAAGCGCCTCGAAGCTTAGTTTTCGCTCATAGTTTTCTCGCTCACGGTGCTGTTCCTCGCTGCGCTCGGGCACCTGCGCGGGCGCGCGCCAACGGCGCGGGTCGCATGCGCTCCCGGACACCTTCTCGCTCACGGTGCTGTTCCTCGCTGCGCTCGGGCACCTGCGCGGGCGCGCGCCAACGGCGCGGGTCGCATGCGCTCCCGGACACCTTCTCGCTCACGGTGCTGTTCCTCGCTGCGCTCGGGCACCTGCGCGGGCGCGCGCCAACGGCGCGGGTCGCATGCGCTCCCGGACACCTTCTCGCTCACGGTGCTGTTCCTCGCTGCGCTCGGGCACCTGTACGGGCGCGCGCCAACGGCGCGGGTCGCATGCGCTCCCTGGCACCTTCTCGCTCACGGTGCTGTTCCTCGCTGTGCTCGGGCACGGGTCGCATGCGCTCCCTGAACGAGTGCTGCTGCAATCTCAGTGATTGTCTTGCACGAGCACGTGCGCCGGCAAAAATGCAGTCCTTGTGAGTGCACGGCAGTAGCAGGCTCGGAGACGCGTTCCGCGAGCCCGGGCCCTAGTGCTAGGGAGCGCATGCGACCCGCGCCGTTGGCGCGCGTCCGCGCAGGTGCCCGAGCGCAGCGAGGAACAGCACCGTGAGCGAGAAAACTATGAGCGAAAACTAAGCTCAAAAACCGTTGAGCTTTGCAAGATGGGCGCTGCGTGCGGGGTCGACGTGTTTGATGGCGAGCTTGGTCAAGGTCCAGTCGAAGCCTGTGAGGCTCAGGTTTGAGAGGCGGAAGGTGCTGCGCACGATGCGGTTCGGTACGTGGCGGTCCTGCATTTCCAGGACGAAACGGAACGGGCTCATGAACTCGGCACGGCGCACGCGGCGCCAGGTTCCGGCAATGCGTTCAGCGAGCGGCAAGGCATCGTCGGCCTCGCGCCCGCGCACCTTTTCGTTCCAGGCGGTTTTGACCTTGTAGAGCTTCGGCAGGCCTTCCGGCGTGACGTAACGTTCGATGAAGCGGTCGAGCATGGAGTGACCGAATACGGCGCGCACACGCTGCCACATCGTTGGGCGGACCTCGCGACCGGCCTGATGGGCGATCGGCAACAGTTTGGCATTGCGCGCGATCGACGATCTGAGGCTGTCGCGGACGCTTGGCCAGTCGACCATCCGGTCGATCGCTTGAGTGTCGGCCGACTTGACGGCCTGGCGCAATTTGTAGGCGGCAATCAGTGGCGAAGAGAGGTAGGCGACGGCCAGGAGGGCTGCGATGATTGCAAGACCAACTTTTGCGCGCATGCTTCAGCTCCCGTTCATAAAGCTGAATTTCCATTCAGGTTAACCAACACTGACCATCCGATTGGGGCGCCTTCGGGTTGGTAATGTGATCAATTGGGGCCGAGTATTGCGGCCGGCGCGGATAGATTTTCGGCGATGCGTGGGCGCTCGATGGGCATCTTCGAAACTGTTGTAACGGTTGCTTTGAGACGTCCAGAAAGCTTGGTCGGTTTGTCATCGGAAGATCTTTTTTGGGCCTTCAATTGGCCTTGTGCATCGGTCAAAAACCGCAACGCTGCGCCGGAGATCGGGTTCGCAAATGAGCGGGGATCGCGGGTGCGGACAGTTGCTGTCGGCATGTGGCGAACCTGCAACGTTTTCAATCGTGTATGCCACGATTGAGCCACAAAACTGAATGAGTGTTCATCAACGCCAGTGTTCGGCATAGGGCACCTGTACTCCCGGCGAAGATCGAGTTGTGTTTGTGAATCCTGAGCATAATCAAGAAGTTGTCTTGAGGCTCGGATCAAATAATGGGGAGTTCGGGCGTTGGAGTTCGAGACACTGGCAGGCGCCGGTGCGCAAGCGGGCGAAAGGCTGAAGTTGTTTCCAAGGCTCACATATAAGGCGGCTGGAATGGCAGCGATGGTTGCGCTGCTGGCCGGCGTCACATCGCTTCAGGCTCGCGACAAGGTGACATTCGCCTCACAGTCGGCAGCCTTCATGCAGGGGCTCAGCGCCTACAAGGGCCGCGATTACGCGATCGCCGTGCCGGCACTGGCATTTGCGGCTGATCACGGCGTCATGCGGGCCAAGTTCTACCTAGCCAAGATCTATTCCGACAACAGCGGCGGCTGGACCGATCATGGTCGCGCCTACGGCCTGCTGAGGGAGATCGTCAAGGACCACTCGAGGGTCGATCCCAAGGACTTTCGGGTTGCCCCCTACGTTGCCAAGGCGCTGATTTCGATCGCGCGGTACGAGCGTGACGGGATTCGGGCGCTCAATATCGCGCCCAACACGCAGCGCGCGCTGAAATTCTTCGATCACGCGGCCTCCTATTTCGATGATGAGGATGCGCAGTTTGAATTGGCCAAGCACTATCTGTCGGGTGACGGCGTCGAAATGCGTGTCAGGTACGCGCTCAACTGGCTGGCCAAGTTGTCGAAAGGCGGGCATGCGGGCGCCCAGGCGTTCCTTGCCAACCTATACTGGGACGGGCGATATTTGGGGCGCGATCCGGTGCGCGCACTGGCGCTGATCACGGTGGCTGCCGAGAACGCCGGCGAGGAAGACCGGTTCTGGATTGAAGATGTTCACCAGAACATTTTCTGCCAGGCCGATGCACGATCCCGCGGCAAGGTGCGTGACATCGTCGACGGCTGGCGTCAGCGGTACGGACGCACCACGGTCAGTCACGCGAATGGTGATGAACTTGGCCGCTTGGGCGACGGCGTGCAGCGAACCTGCGCCAATGGCGATGTGGTCGGTGTCTTCAAGAAGCAAGAAGAGACGCTGGCGGCAGGCGCCGTGCTGGGAGGTAGCGGGACCCGCGGTGTCGCGGCAATCGACCGGTCGGCCACTGATTCAAACGCTGAGCGCATGTCCCGGACCAAGCAGCCCGAAGCAGGCTTTTCATTGCGGCCGGACGGCAGCGGGCAGGGTCGTGATGTGATGATGGGTAATTCAGCGTTCCCGCGGCTCCGGTTGCGCGAGGTCCTTGGCGCGCAACCACGAGTGCCGGACTGATTGTCCATACCGCGCACGCCTACACGGCCGCACTCCCAAACGGTGCAATCGGCCGACGATCAGCCGGATTCAACCGGATGCCTGCAAAACGCACTCGCTCAATCGGCGATGTCGACCCAGACGGGGACATGATCCGACGGCTTTTCCCAGCCGCGCGTGTGGCGGTCGATGGCAGCGCCGTTTAGCCGATCGGCGACAGGCGGCGAAAGCAGGACGTGGTCGATGCGGATGCCGTTGTTCTTCTGCCAGGCGCCGGCCTGATAGTCCCAGAACGTGAACGTTTCCGGCGCACCGGTGACGGCGCGGATAGCGTCCGTCAGGCCGAGATTGAGAAGCGCGAAATAGGCATCGCGGCTCTCGGGCTGGTAGAGCGCGTCATCCTGCCAGGCCTTTGGGTTGCGGCAATCGGCGGGATCAGGAATGACGTTGTAGTCGCCGGCGATCAGAAAGGGCTCTTCGGCTTCCAGCAAGGCGCAGGCCTTGGTGTGTAGCCGTGCCATCCAGGCCAATTTGTAGTCGAACTTTTCAGTGCCTAGGGGATTGCCGTTGGGCAGGTAGATGCCGATCACGCGGACCGGCCGGCCGGGACCGGTGATGAGCGCTTCAATGTAGCGGGCCTGTTCGTCACCGTCGTCACCGGCCAGGCCGCGTGTTACGTCGTCGATAGGGTGTTTGGAGAGCAGGGCGACGCCGTTGAAACTCTTCTGGCCGTGGACGGCGACGTTGTAGCCCAAGTCCTCGAAGATCTCGGCCGGGAAGTTCTCGTCGACCGACTTGATCTCCTGCAGGCAGACGACGTCAGGCTCGGCTTCCTTGAGCCAGGTCTGCACGTTGTCGATGCGGGCCTTGATGCCGTTGATGTTCCAGGTCGCGATTTTCATGTTTGTCCGTTGGTCGTAACCTGGAGGGTGGACGATGGTCCGGTCAGATCGTGAAGCTGGTGCCGCAGCCGCAGGAGGCCTGAGCGTTCGGGTTGTTGACCTTGAAGGAGGCACCGATCAGTTCCTGCACATAGTCAAGCTCGGCACCTTCTAGGAAGGGCAGGGATATGGGATCGACCAGGACCGTGGCGCCGTCCTGCTCGATGATCAGGTCGTCGGCCTCCGAGCGGGCGACAAGGTCGAACTTGTACTGAAAGCCCGAGCAGCCGCCACCCTCGACGCTGAGGCGCAAGAGCTTGTTTGTCGCTTCGCTTGCTGTGATCAGGTTTATGCGGGCTGCAGCGCCCGGCGTGACGCGCACATTTGTCGTGCCCAGTTCTGTAGGGTTAACCGTTGTCATGTTGGGGTTTTCCCGAATCCCTATATCTCGCGTGTGAATATGGGCACCAGCACCCGATCCGTGATTTGATGGTAATGTAGTGGCGTTCGCCGGCCGGGCCAAGTGGGGACCGGCGGTCCGGGGAAATGCCTCGATGGAGTGATCGATGCAGCCATTGGCAGCTGAGGCGGGCGAGCACTACGGCGAGCGGCTGGCGCCCGGCGAGCGTTCGCTTGGGCCATATGCTGCAAGCGCTGTGCAAAGCCGTGGCCGGCTGATCGTTGAGCCGGAATGCCCGACACGCTCGCCCTGGCAGCGCGATCGCGACCGCGTGCTGCATTCCACGACCTTCCGCCGTCTGATGTACAAGACGCAGATGTTTGTCTTCCACGAAGGCGATCATTTTCGTACCCGGCTGACGCACTCGCTGGAGGTGGCGCAGATCGCACGCACGATTGCGCGCCAGTTGCGCCTTGATGAGGATTTGGCCGAGGTGCTGGCACTGGCCCATGATCTCGGCCATCCGCCGTTTGGTCACGCCGGTGAACGGGCCCTCGATGAGGCGGTCCAGGCGGTCGGCGGCTTCGACCACAATGTCCAGAGTTTCCGGGTCGTCACGCATCTCGAGATGAAATACGCCGGCTTCGACGGCCTGAACCTCACCTGGGAAAGCCTGGAAGGGCTGATCAAGCACAATGGTCCGCCGGCGCTTTCCAGTAATGAGTCCGACTGGCGGGTCGTCAGCGCGCTGGCGGGCTTTCAGAAGGGGATGGATCTCGAGCTGGACCAGTTCGCTTCGGCGGAGGCCCAGGTCGCAGCAATTGCCGATGATATCGCCTGGCACACGCACGACATCGATGACGGCCTGCGGGCCGGGCTGATCGAGATCGGCGATCTGGGAGATGTACAACTTCTACGCGATGGTCTGGCAGCACTCGGAAGGCGTCCGACGCGGGACCGGTCGCGTGACATCTACGAACTGGTGCGCCGCCTGATCACGGAACTGATCAGCGATGTCGTCCTCGAAAGCCGCGCGCGTCTGGCAAGGCTTTCGCCTTCGAGCGTTCTCGATATTCGTGGTGCCGGCCGGCCGATGGTCGGGTTTTCGGGAGCAACCTTTCTGCAGCTCCGTGAATTGCGCACCTTCCTGTTCGACCGTCTCTATTACCATCGCCGGGTGATGCACGTGATGGACCGGGCGGAAAGCATTGTCAGTGACCTGGTCAGCGCCTTTGCCAGCGGCCGCGCGCAATTGCCCGAGGACTGGGCGCGGATGGCAGGCGAACTCGATGACGGCGGCCGGCTGCGGCTGGTCGCTGACTTCGTTGCCGGCATGACCGACCGCTATGCCATCGAGCAGCACGAGCAGTGGTTTGACGCTACGCCGGAACTGCGATAACCGCCTGCAGACATAGCCAGTCATTGCGAGAGAACTTCGGGGCGGGGCGGCAGATCGGGCCGGCGCCGGGATGCGCAAAGCGAACAAGGTTGAGTGATGAATATTTTCAGGACCGTCGAGGCCAAGATCATTGCTGCGCTCGAACGTCTCCAGGCGGCAGGCGCGCTACCCGGCGATCTCGACTTTACCGGCGTCGAGGTGCAGGAGCCGCGCGATCCGGCGCACGGTGACGTCGCCTCGAACGCGGCGATGGTGCTCGCCAAGCGGGCAGGCCGGAAGCCGCGTGATATCGCAACCGCCCTCGCGGCTGAGTTGGAGGGTGATGATGATCTTGAAAGTGCAGAGGTTGCCGGACCCGGGTTCCTCAACATCCGCCTCGCCCAGGCGGTCTGGCACGGTGTTCTCGACGAGGCGCTGAGCGAAGGCGATGACTTCGGGGGCTCGGACCTCGGCGCGGGCCAGACGGTGCATGTCGAGTTCGTCTCGGCCAATCCGACAGGGCCGATGCATATCGGTCATTGCCGCGGCGCGGTGTTCGGCGATGCGTTGGCCAATGTGCTGGCCAAGGCTGGCTTTAAGGTGACGCGGGAATACTACATCAACGATGCCGGCGCCCAGGTCGACAAGCTCGGGCGCACCGCCTACCTGCGCTATCGCGAGGCGCTGGGCGAGGACATCGGCGAGATCCCGGAAGGGCTTTATCCGGGCGACTATATGATCCCGATCGGGGCAGCGCTTGCCTCGGCCCATGCCGATATGCTGCTTGGCGAAGACGAGGCGGGCTATTTGCCGATCGCCCGCAAGGTCGCCATCGAAGCGCTGATGGCGACGATCCGCGAAGATCTCGGCGAACTCAACGTGCGCCACGACGTGTTCTTTTCCGAGCGCTCGCTGACGGAAGGCGGGCGTGATCAGGTCGCCGAGGCAATCGAGGTATTGCGCGAAAAGGGCCTGATCTATGAGGGACGCCTGCCGCGGCCCAAGGGGCATGACGAGGACGAGTGGGAGGACCGCGACCAAACGCTGTTTCGTTCGACCGAGTTCGGCGACGACATGGACCGCGCGTTGATGAAATCGGACGGCAGCTACACCTACTTTGCCGGCGATGTCGCCTATCACTACAACAAGCTCGAGCGCGGCTTCGATCACTATCTCAATGTGTTGGGCGCCGATCACGTCGGCTACATCCCTCGGCTCAAGGCGGCGGTCAGTGCGCTTTCCGACGGCAAGGCGTCGTTCGAGACGCCGGTCACCCAGCTCGTGCGCGTGTTGCGCGACGGCGAGCCGGTACGCATGTCGAAGCGGGCGGGCACGTTCGTTGCGCTGCGCGACGTCGTCGACGAGGTCGGCCGCGACCCGGTGCGCTTCATGATGCTGATGCGCAAGCACGATTCGGCGCTTGATTTCGATCTCGCCAAGGTCGTCGAGCAGTCGAAGGACAACCCGGTCTTCTACGTGCAATATGCCCATGCCCGCGCGCAGTCGGTGTTTCGCGCGGCCAAGGCAGCATCGCCTGATCTCGATCTGTCGCCGGCGGCGCTTGCAAGGGCTGATTTCGGGCTGCTCGATGATCCGGGCGAGCGTGATCTGATCAAACTGATCGCCCGTTTTCCGCGGGTCGTCGAGGGTGCGGCACGGGAACGCGAGCCGCATCGGGTGCCATTCTATCTCTATGATCTGGCATCGTTTTTTCATGCACAGTATGCCAGAGGCAACGATTCGCCACATTTGCGCTTTAACCAGCCAGAACAACCGAATCTGACGTTGGCGCGCCTGGCGCTGGTCCTTGCGACTCGTTTTGTCATATCCTCTGGATTATCGATGCTAGGCGTCGAGGCGCCCGACGAGATGCGTTAGAGTTGTGATTCGTAAAGCATCGCAACGTTCGATTACGGGATTTTGGGCATGACGCGTTCAGACGATCCGACCGGGGATTTGCCAGAGTGGCGTGAACGCCGGTTGCTGGAAGAGATGCAGCGTCAAGCCCGCGTCAGTGCGGACGAATTGCAGAATCCAGACGACTACCTGCAGCATCAATCGACGCATCAGGCCGGCTATCCGGGCGAAGTTGCCTATGGCGAACAGTCTGCCGGTGAATACGCAGCCAACGGTGGAACTGACTTTCATCAGCAGTTCGCATCGCGGGTTGCAGATTTCCGTGATGCCAACCTTCCGGAAGAGGGCCTGGATCAGCCCCGTTATGATACCTCCTGGCAGCCGGGCGGCGGTGCAGGTGATCCCTATGGTGTACCTGACCAGTCTTACTACCAGTCCTATGACCAGCCGGGGGGGGCTCCGGAAGGTCTCGCTCACGAATTGCAGGTGGCCCAGTACACGCAGCAGGCGAGTGGCCACGAGGTAGCCGAAGCCTATGGCGGTAGCGACCGATATGCGAGTCCTGATCCGCAGGTCCTCGAGGCCGGCGTTGCGGGACAGTATGACGATCGACAGCCCTACCAGGCAGTCTATGACAACGATGGTGCCTATCCTGCCGGCGATGATCGCCAGTGGGCTCACATGGCGCAGGCGGGCAGCGGAGACATCGACCCTCTGGCACCCGCGGCCGATATCCCTTACGGCGCGGAAGACGAGTTCGAATTCGACGATGATGACGAATATGACGACTACGATGATGAACCGCAGCGTTATAGCTGGAAGCTGATGGCTGCAGTGGTCGTCACCGGTGCCGTACTGGCCGGCGGTGGTGTCGTGCTTTACGATTCGCTCGGCCGGGCCGGTAACAGCGGTGTCGGCACGCCGATCGTGCGGGCCGACCGTGGGCCGGCGAAAACCGTTCCCAAAGACCCCGGCGGGCGCAAGTTCGCGCATACCGACAGCAAGCTGCTTGGCAGGCTCGACAGTGCAGGCTCGGAGAGCAAGACGGCGAAGATCGACAACGCCGGCACCGAGAGCAGTGGGCGCGTGCGTTCGGTTTCGACGGTCAGGGTCGGGCGTGACGGACGGCTGATCTTTCCGAAGCCGCCGGAAGCGGTGAAAGTGGCCGAGACCGCCAAGGCGGCAGCTGGTGCCGCAGCGCAGGATGCCCAGACCTCGGTACCCGGCATCAATATCGTCGAAAGCCTGACGCCCAGTACCACCGGATCGCTTGGTGGGTTGCCGCCGGTTGTGCCGCCCAGTGCGCCACCGCAAGCGACATCGGTCAAGATGCCGGCAACGACACCGAAGAGCCTGACCCCGACGACCGTCAACGCGCCGAGATCGGCAACCGTGATCAATCGGGCTATCACGAAGAGTGCTACGATGCCGCCGGTGCCGACGAAATCGGCGCTTGGCACGGCCTGGCGGATGGCGCACGCGCAGCAGCCCGAACGTTCGACTGCCACGACATCGACTGCCACGACAGCGGCAACCGAAGCTCTGCGTCCGGCCGTCCGGCCGCCGAGCCGCCCGGCTCAGGCGAGCCGGCAAACCGCTTCGACTGTCGGAGCAACCGCTGCCAGTCGGACGCAATCGCGCCAATACGTGGCCGTGCTCGCAACCAAACGCTCGCGCATGGAGGCACTGAAGAGCTTTGTCGAGCTGCAGCAAAAGCATCCGGGACCACTGCAGAACCGGGTGCCGTCCGTGCAAAAGGCGGACCTGAGCGCGCGCGGGCTTGGCACGATGTACCGCGTGGTTGTAGGCCCTGCGGGCTCGCGCAGTGTCGCCAATTCGGTCTGCTCGTCGCTGAAGGCCGAAGGCTACCGCGGCTGCTGGATCAAAGCGAACTGATCGCCATGTCCCCGCAGCCGAGGGCGCTGATCGTCGGCCTGGCAGGTGTCAACCTCGCAGCGGCGGAGCGTGCGTTCTTGCGTGACGTGCGCCCGTGCGGCGTTATTCTGTTTACCCGCAATTTTGTAGACAACGAACAGCTCCGGCGGCTGATGGCCGATGTTCGGGAAGTGCTCGACTATGAGCGCGGGCCGCTGGTCCTGATCGATCAGGAAGGCGGCCGCGTACAGCGGCTCAAGGGCCCCGAATGGCCCGATTCTCCGCCGGCGGCCGCCTTTGGTGCCCTCTACCGGGATGATCCGGAAGGCGGCTTGGCGGCGGCAAGACAGCTGGCCCGATGGCAGGGCCTGCATTTGCAGGCGGTTGGCATCAATACGAACTGTGCGCCGTGCCTCGATGTGCCGGTCGCCGGTGCACACGGGGTGATCGGCGACAGAGCATATGCCCATGATGCGGCAGCGGTTGCAGCGCTCGGCCGGGCCGTCGCTGACGGCCTCAAGAGTGCCGGTGTGCTGCCCGTGATCAAGCACATCCCTGGCCACGGCCGGGCCGGTGCCGACAGTCACTTCGAACTGCCGCGCGTGACGACATCTCTCGAAGAGCTTTCGCAAACGGACTTCGCGCCGTTTGGAGCGTTGGCCGATCTGCCGGCTGCGATGAGTGCGCATGTCACCTTCGAGGCGATCGACCGCGATGCACCGGCGAGCACATCGCCAGCCGTCATCGATATGGTGCGCAGGGTCATCGGCTTTCAAGGTCTGTTGATGAGCGATGATATTTCGATGCAGGCGCTGTCGGGCGGGATCGATGAGCGTGCGCGCGACCTGCTTGTTGCGGGTAACGATGTCGTGCTGCATTGCAACGGCACGTCCGGCGAAATGAATGCGGTGGCGGCGGTAGTACCGGAGCTTTCCGGGGACGCACTGGCGCGGTATGAAGCCTGTCTCGACGTCATCGAGCGGGGCGGAGTGGCCGTCGACGGCGACGACGGCCAAGCGATCGAGCAGGCACTAGATCGCGTCTGGGGAGCGTTGCGGAGCGGGAGCGGGCGACATGTCTGACGAGACGCAAGGCGAAACGGATACGAGCGCCTGGGACGACGGCGACGTGCGCCTCGCACCGGACAATGATCCAGGCGAATCCCTGATGGTCGACGTCGAGGGCTTCGAGGGGCCGCTCGATCTGCTGCTCGCCATGGCGCGAACCCAGAAGGTCGATCTGGCCGGTATCTCGATCCTGCAGCTGGCCGAGCAGTATCTGGCGTTCATCGGCGATGCCAGGCGTTTGCGGATTGAGCTGGCGGCCGACTATCTGGTGATGGCGGCCTGGCTGGCGTTCCTCAAGTCGCGGTTGTTATTGCCGCGTGAGGCTGATGACGATGCGGAGCTGACCGGTGAGGAAATGGCAAGGCGGCTTGCCTTTCGCCTGCAGCGCCTCGACGCCATGCGTCAGGCTGCCGCCCAGCTGATGACGCGCAAGCGGCTCGGCCGCGATATCTTCGAGCGCGGCAGCCATGAAAAGGTGCGTACGATCAAAAACACGATCTACGGTGCCGACATCTACGATCTCCTGAAAGCTTATACGGAGCGGCGCGGCCAGCGGGCGATCAGGCGGGCCCATGTCGTCAAGCGGCGGCCGGCCTGGTCGATCAAGGATGCGAGGCAGCGCCTGCAGATGCTGGTCGGGGTTGAGAACCGGTCCTGGGTGGCACTCGATGCCTATCTGGTGAAATACCTCGTGCCTCGCGAGGAGGCGCGAACGGTACTGGCAAGCTCATTCGGGGCGACGCTCGAGATGACGCGTGAAGGCCTGCTCGAGTTGCGCCAGGAGAGCCTTTATGCGCCGCTGTACGTGCGCCGGCGCGAGGCCGGTGTTGACGGTGATCGGGGCGAAGAGTGACACGTTCGAAGAACGAGGGCGATGGCATGGCGGGGGCAAGGGCACGGGCACGGCGGCGGGCAGCACATGTGCCAGCGGATAACAGGGAGATGGCGGGTGATCATGAGGCGGCGATCGGGCGGTTGCGCGAAATTGCCGAGCGCGGGTTTGAGGAGTTGACCGAGTCCGTCGACGAAGTGCCCATGGCAGCCGATGAGCCGGTCGACGGCACCGCCGAGGTGAGCGATGAGGCGGTGTCGGAGGGCGCAGATGTCGAGCCCGACACTGAAGCGGTGCGTATTGCTGAGGCGGTGCTGTTTGCTTCACCGGATCCGGTCACCGAGACACGCCTGAAGCAGCAATTGCCTGAGGGTACGGATGTCGCTGCCGTGCTGCAACAGCTTGCCCGCCATTACGAAGGGCGCGGCATCAATCTCGTCAAGGTCGCCGGCAAGTGGGCGTTTCGCACAGCCGAGGATCTTGGCTATCTGCTCGAGAAATACGCGACCGAGCAGCGCCGATTGTCGAAGGCGGCGCTCGAGACGCTGGCGATCATCGCCTACCACCAGCCGGTGACGCGGGCCGAGATCGAAGAAGTGCGCGGTGTCGCGACATCGAAGGGCACGCTCGATGTGCTGATGGAAACGCGCTGGGTGCGCCCGAGGGGGCGCCGGCGGGCGCCAGGCCGTCCGGTTACCTATGGCACGACGGATGAGTTCATGTCGCACTTCGGCCTTGAAAGTCTCGGTGATCTGCCGGGCCTTGCCGATCTCAAGGCGTCGGGCTTGTTGCGCGCCGACCTGCCGCCCGATTTTGCGATGCCGGGGCCGAAGGAGATTGCAGCACTGATGCCCGATGAGCTGCCGCTCGAAGATGACGCCGATGCGGAGGACGAGGCAGAGCGCGCGGATGAGTGCGATGATGACGTCGAGGATCCCGAAGGTCTTATCGAGGAACAGGCGGCGCACTCGCAAAACGGATAGCGCAGCATGGCAAAGGTGATCCGTGTCGAAGATAAAATGCAGACCGGCTACGCCTACGAGTTGTTGGCGCCAACGGGCAAGTCATTTGACGAGGGCTTCGAACCGTATCTGACGCCAAAGGAAATGCTGGCGATGGGGGTGTTCGAAGGCAAATACATCAACGATTGCCAAAACGAATTTCCGAAGAGCTGGTACCGCGATGCCAAGCTCAGCGATACGCCCGATCCATCAATCAACTACTTCGGTATCAAAAGCCGCCAGCCCCTTTCGGTCTGGCAGGAAAAGGGCTGGATCTATGGGCCTGATCCGCGCGGCTGGTTCCAGTGGTACTGCCGCTATTTTCTCGGTCGGCGTCTACCGGAAGTCGATGCAATCCAGATCAAGCGCTGGCGAGCATTTGCACGGCATGCCGGCCAGATACGCGCGAATTGCGAGCCTGGTGATATCCACTGCCGGCGGCGCCAGCGCCAGGCCCTGCTGCAATGGTCGTATGATCCGTTGATTTAGCGTGATGCGGGAAGCAGGGCGCGAGTGCGGGGAATAGGTTCAACGCTACTCTACCAGTGGCCGGTGGCACAGGTAGTTGTCGCGCCAGGTGTGCGGGTCGGACGGTTCGACAATCGCGACACAGCGATAGCCTGAAACCCTGCCGGTTGAACTAAAGCGGAAATTGACCTTCAAATCACGCGGCCAGCAGAAGTAGTTGTCATACCAGCCGTGCGGGTCAGAGGCCTCGGCAACCTGGATGCATTTGAGGCCGCGGCCCTGGATCGGCCCGCGATGCGACCACTGCAGGCCGACATCGGTCTCGGTGCACAAGTAGTTGTCATCCCAGTTGTGCGGATCTTTGGGCTCATGCCATTGCGTGCAATGCATGCCGGCAAGCCGCCCGGCGTAGCTCCAAACGAGGCCCGAGTGAAACTGGCGGGCGCCCAACCGTGACGGCTTGGCGAGATAGCCGTCAGCCGGCGGCACTGGCGATTGCGCAAGCAGTTCCTCGATGCGTTCATCAAAAGTCGGTTGTTTGGCGCTATCAGGTGCCGGCGACGGTGTGGAGCCGGCTGCATTGCGGATCTGTGCGGTGTCGCTTTGCGGAGTGCGGCCGGCTGCGACCCGTGCCAGCAGGCACTGCTCCAATACCCGGCTGCGCGATTGCACGATGGCTTCCAGCGAACGCCGGCGCCCGCGACGGCAGCGATTGGCGGCGCGTCGCAACTGGCGCTTGCCGAGTCGCCAGTCGGGATGTCCCGATTGACAGCCAAAGGCACGATGGATGCGCCCCTGGCCTGCGATCCGCTCGGCCAGTTCCTTGCAACCGGTCCGGCTCTGTGCTGATGCGGCATCGCCTACCGACTGAGCCAAGACAACCAGCATGACAATACGCAGCCACCGGGGCATTCGCTTCCTCCAAACTAGTGTTTCGAGTCTGACGGATAGTTCCCGTCCCGCTGCCCTACACTCCGTCATTCCCGCATAGGCGCGCTGATGTCCGGGCAAATTCTGCAGGGCCGAAGCCTCAAGCACAGTCGTCATCCCCACGTAGGTGGGGACCCAAGCGATTCTCCACTTACTCAGTGCCGGCGGATGGTCGCTTGGGTTCCCGCCTTCGCGGGAATGACGCTGAGTTTGGTGGGCGGCCGGGAATCAACTGTTAGGTCCAGAACACTAGGAGCCTGTCCAGGTAGCGCTGGAGCGGGCAGGCTTGTGGCAGGATAGCCATGTCATGCTGCCCTGGCGAGTGCCGAGGCGAGCTTTTTGAGGTTGTGGGCGGTGCAGACCATCGCCCATTCGGCGGTGACTTTTTCGAAACCTCGTAACAGGAACTGTGTGAACCCTCTCGCTTGTTTGATTTGTCCGAATACCGGTTCGGGGAGCTGCTTTCTGAGCCGGTATCGACTGCGCCGCCCGGCCTTGCGCAGCTTGCGCCTCATGGCCTGGGTGAGCGGGCCGCCGCCCCGACCCGTGTCCGGGTGTTTAGCACGGCCGGTGGCTATGAAGGCCTTGATGCCCCGTTCATCGAGGCTCGCGAGATTGGCCGCGCTGCAATAGCCCGCGTCGGCCGAGACCTCCTTTGGCTTTCGTGCAAGATTGGCCGTGATGCCGTCGATGAGAGGTACGAGCTGGCCATGGTCGCTCATCGACGGCGTGAGCCCGTGGGCGACGATGATCTGGGCCTCGGCGTCAACGGCGGCCTGTGCGTTGTAGCCCTGGATATAGCCGTCCTTGGTCTTGAGGATGCGGCTCGCGGGATCGGTGAAGTTGCGCTGCGCCTTTGGTTCCGGCTCGTCGCTTGGCGGCTTCGGCGTTTTGCCGCTCTTCTTGCGGCCCTCGGCAAGCCGCTCGGCTTCTCTGGCGGCACGCGCCTTGCGTTCGGCCTCTGCCGCAGCCTGAGCTTCCGCCTCGAGAGCGGCCTTGGCTTCACGGATCTTGGCGAGGCGCTTTTGCTTGTCGGCGACCCAGTCCGGCATTTCGTCGCCGCGCTTGTCGCCATAAAGCGCATCTTCTTCGCGGTCCGCCGCCTCGGCGGCTGCCAGCCAGCGGTCAACCTCGGCGGCAAGTTCGGCTTCACGCTTCTTCATGCGCGCATAACTCATTGCCTTGTGCTTTGATGCGTTCGCCTTGATCTTGGTGCCATCGAGCGCGACGTGGCCGAGTTTGACCAGGCCCGCCTTGGCACACAACTGCAAAACCTGCACGAACAGTCCGGCCAGCGCTTTGAGGTGACGCTTGCGAAAATCCGAGATTGTGCGGAAGTCAGGTGGGTCGCCGGCCACGATCATCATGAAGTCGGCGCGCTCTTGGCATGCTCGCGCGATCCGCCGCGAGGAATAGATCCCGTTCGCATAACCGTTGAGCAACAGCGCCGTCATCATGCATGGATCGAACGGCGGCTGGCCGAGGCCACTTCGATAACTCGCCATGATCTCGCTGAGATCCAGGCTCTCGCGAACCAGCGAAACAATCAGCCGCGAAACGTGATCGGCGGGCACATAATCTTCGACGGCAGCCGGCAGCAGCTGCTTCTGGTCGATCTTCCAAGGGCGAAAATGCTTGCTCATGACCCGCAAAAGAATCAGACTCGTAAGCAATTGGAAAGTGACTACTCGGACAGGCTCCTAGATCATTTTCGACTTACGTGGAAATGGATCTATCTGTCTTTTCTCTCACGGCTATTCGGCCTAACGGCCGGCCTCTGAGGGGCGCCGCAATGCGGCGGGTCGCCTGCGCTCCCTAGTCGCGATTCCAGCTCAACCGGAAACGCTCTAGAATTTCAACGCAACCATGCGTAAGGCATGCGTAAGGCGAAAACGCAACACATCACCTTCGCCGTCGCCGAACGAGAATGGCCCCGCCAAACTCATGACGGGGCCATCCAAGTTGTTAGATCCGCCGTCGATCAGTGGGCCAGCACCGCCAGCAACAGCAGGGCGACGATGTTGGTGATCTTGATCGCGGGGTTCACGGCGGGGCCCGCCGTGTCCTTGTATGGATCGCCGACGGTGTCGCCGGTCACGGATGCCTTGTGGGCTTCCGAGCCTTTCTCATGTTTTTGGCCGTCCTTGTCGACGAAGCCGTCCTCGAACGACTTCTTGGCGTTGTCCCAGGCGCCGCCGCCCGACGTCATCGAGATGGCAACGAACAGGCCGGTGACGATCACGCCGAGCAGCATTGCGCCGACGGCCGAGAACGCAGCGTTCTTGCCTTCGACGCCGCCGCCACCAACATAGTAGATGACGATGAACAGCACGATCGGCGAGAGCACGGGCAGCAACGAGGGGATCACCATTTCCTTGATCGCTGCCCGGGTCAGCATGTCGACGGCCGCGGCATAATCAGGCCGGTCTTTGCCTTCCATGATGCCCGGCTTTTCGCGGAACTGGCGGCGGACCTCTTCGACGACTGCACCGCCGGCACGGCCGACAGCCGTCATTGCGATGCCACCGAACAGGTAGGGGATCAGGCCGCCGATCAGCAGGCCGACTACGACATATGGGTTCGACAACTCGAAGTTCGGACTGACCCCGGTGAAGAACGGGAACAGTTCGGAGTTCTTGGTGAAGTACTGGAGGTCGTAGTTATAGGCTCCAAACAGCACCAGCGCACCGAGACCGGCCGAACCGATGGCATAGCCCTTGGTCACCGCCTTGGTCGTGTTGCCGACGGCATCGAGCGCGTCGGTCGACTTGCGCACTTCGGCCGGCAGGCCCGACATTTCGGCGATGCCGCCGGCGTTGTCGGTCACCGGTCCGAACGCGTCGAGCGCCACGACCATGCCGGCAAGGCCGAGCATCGTGGTCGTCGCGATTGCCGTGCCGAACAGGCCGGCGAGCTTGAACGTGACGACGATGCCGACAATGATCACGATCGTCGGCAGGGCGCACGCTTCGAGTGAGATCGCGAGCCCCTGGATGACGTTGGTGCCGTGCCCGGTGACCGAGGCCTGGCTTATCGAGCGCACCGGACGATAGCCGATGCCGGTGTAGTACTCCGTGATCCAGACGATCAGGCCCGTCACGGCGAGGCCGACCAGGCCGCAGATGAAGAGGTTCATACCGGTGATGGCAACACCGGCGGCCTCACCGATCTGGCCCCAGTTGCCGAGTACGAACTCCGTCGCGATCCAAAGCCCGCCGACCGAGAGCACCGCGGTTGCGATGAAGCCCTGGTAGAGCGCGCCCATGATCGAGGCATTGGAGCCGAGGCGGACGAAGTAGGAGCCGATGATCGAGGTGACGAGGCAGACCGCGCCGATCGCCATCGGATAGATCATCATCGATTCGAAGATCGGCTGGCCGGCGAAGAAGATCGCAGCCAGCACCATCGTTGCGACGACGGTGACGGCATAGGTCTCGAAGAGGTCGGCTGCCATGCCGGCGCAGTCGCCGACGTTGTCGCCAACGTTGTCGGCAATCGTTGCCGGGTTGCGCGGATCGTCTTCGGGGATGCCGGCTTCGACCTTGCCGACGAGGTCACCGCCAACGTCGGCGCCCTTGGTGAAGATGCCGCCACCTAGACGCGCGAAGATCGAGATCAGCGAAGCGCCGAAGCCAAGCGCCACGAGGGCGTCGACCACCTGGCGCTGGTCAGGCTTGTAGCCCATGCCGGCGGTCAGAAACGAGTAGTAGACGGAGACGCCGAGCAGGGCGAGACCGGCGACCAGCATACCCGTCACCGCACCCGATTTGAATGCAATGCTGAGTCCGTCGGCCAGCGATGTAGCAGCCGCCTGGGCGGTGCGGACGTTGGCGCGGACCGAAACGTGCATGCCGATGTAGCCGGCAAGCCCCGACAGTATTGCGCCGATTGCGAAGCCGACGGCGACCTGCCAGCCCAGATAGAACGCTGCCACAAAGATGACCGCGCCGACCATGGCGACGGTCATGTACTGACGGTTCAGGTAAGCCTGTGCGCCTTCGCGAATGGCGCCGGCAATTTCCTGCATTTTTGCGTTGCCGGCGTCGGCCGCCATCACCGATTGAATAGTGATGATGGCGTAGACGATCGACAAGACGCCGCAGGCGATGACCGCCCAAAGCATTTCATTCATGGGAACTCCCCCAATCTTGCTCGTTTGTCGGGATCGCAATCGTCCGTCGGCGAACCGATCGACGATCGGCTTGCGTGGAACATATTGCGAACGAAGATCTTTCGGCGCGAGCCGCGCCGGCTGGAATTCACGTTACACGCATCGCCCGCCCATATCAGCTGGATCGGGCGGCCAATGGCGCGCGGACCATGCCTAAAAATCGCCCAAGTTGCAACAGACTGGGGACATTTGACGCGCTGCAGCAATTTTGTGCTGCAAGTGCTAAGTTCGACGGAAATGATCGTAGCCGGCGCTGTCAATCCCGATTGGATTGCCGGCTTCATCAAGAAGCTCGACACCGGCCCTCGTCGTCACCGAGCCAATGCGGCTGACCGTGACTCCGCCCCGCCTGGCCAACAGTTCGAACAATGCTGTCTGCTCCGGGCTGACGATCGCGAGTACTTCGTAATCATCGCCGGCCGTCAGCAGTGGCAACGCCAGTTCCCGATCGTTGTCGAGGCCTGCACGCAAACCGTCGGCAAGGGGCAGTTGGGCGAGTTCGATCGAAGCGCCGGTCGCCGTTTGCCGGCACATGCGGTCGAGATCCTTGAGGATGCCGTCGGAAATATCCATCGCCGCACGGGCTGCAGCGTTGAGCGCCGCGCGCAACCCAAGCTTTGGCTGCGGCCGCAGGAATTGTACCTTGGCAGCCCGGCAGGCGGCCGCCGTCAGCTCCCAGCGTTCGGCCAGCTGAGGCTCTCGTCGCAAGCTGAGCCCAAGTGCGGACCCGCCAATTGTTCCCGACACATAGACGTAGTCTCCGGGCTCGGCACCGCCACGACGCACCATCCGGCCGGCCGGCATCTCGCCGACCATCGTCACGGCAATCGAAAGCGGTCCCGGTCCGCGGTCGGTATCGCCGCCGACCAGCACGCAGCCGAACGCTGCCTGTGCCTCTCCGAGCCCTGTGCAAAACTGGGCCATCCATTCCGGCTCTGGCTCCGCCGGCATCGTCAGGGCCATCAAATAGGCAAACGGTTTCGCGCCTTTGGCAACAATGTCCGAAGCGTTGACCGCGACAGCCTTCCAGGCGATGTCGTCTGGTGCATCATCGCCAAAGAAATGCACGCCTGCGACGATCGGGTCGGTCTTTAGGATCAGGGAGTGTCCAGGAAGCGGCACGAGTTCCGCACAATCATCGCCGAGCCCGAAGGCACCGGGGAAACCCTCGCTCAGCGGCGCCAGGTATCGCGCGATGAATGCTTCTTCGCCGGCAGCCCTATCATCCGCATTTGCCATGGCAACGGGCCTCTGAGCACGCCTCAGACAATGTCCTCGTCCGCAGCCTTGCCCTTCAACGCGGGTGCGGAAGCGGTGCGAAACTCATCAGGCCGCAATGCGCGCGCCAGTTGATCGAGCAGACCGTTGACGACCTTGGGCTGCTCGTCGCTGAAAAAGGCGTGGGCTACGTCGATGTATTCATTGATCACGACCCGGGCTGGCACTTCCTGGCGTTCCATCAGTTCGTAGACGGCGGCCCGGAAGATGGCGCGCAAGGTGGAATCGACACGCACCAGCCGCCATCCCGTCGCCAGTTGCTTGTCGACGATCGGGTCGATGTCGCGCTGCCGGTTGACGGCGCCGCGCACGATCTCGGCGAAAAAGGTTCGGTCGGCGGCAGCCAGGGTGGTGCCCGCCCCGTTCTCGTCGTCCGCATCGCCCTGCAGGCGGAAGGCCGTAAACTCGGCGACGATCTGATTGAGATCGGTGCCGGCAATGTCCATCTGATAGAGCGCCTGGACGGCGGCCAGGCGGGCGGCAGAGCGCTCTATGGCGCCGGAGCGGGCTTTTGCCATCATCGCTCGCGCTTCCCGATGAAGCCGGCGTCAGCCGAATGCTGAGCGGGGCACGTATGGCTGCCGGCGATGATCACGATCCGAGATCCTGGAATTCGCGGGTCAGCTGCACGAGCCGGAGGCAGGCCCGGGCTGCTTCGCCACCCTTGCCCTGCCGCCCGCCCCGGGCTCGCGCCATGGCCTGTTCATGCGTATCGACGGTCAATATGGCGTTGCCGATCGGCACGGAATGGCGCATGGCGATGTCCATCAGCCAGTGGTTGGCGTTGTCACAAACCACGTCGAAATGGTGGGTTTCGCCGCGGATCACGCAGCCAAGCGCGATGGCACCGGAGTAGCGTGCATGGTCGGCGCAGAGCGGTGCGAGGCCGGCATTGACGGCAGCCCCGAGCACCTGCGGGATCTCAAGTGCGCCGGGGACCGCGACGCGGTCGTAGGTCGCTCCAGCCGCTGTCAGTTCACCTGTCGCGCCTGCTATGAGTTCGGCGGCAATGTCTTTGTAGTAGGGCGATTCGATAATCAAAATGCGGTGGCCGGTACCTGGTATCAGTGCCGGCTCGCTGTCGCCCTGTTGATCGCGCTGTGCCATTCCCGTTCTCCACGCCGCTGCGGGCCGACCTATTCGATCGGCCTGAGCCCTACGACCCGAAGGCCGTATGCTTCAAGCCCGACATACACTGATTGCGGGGAGTTGGTCAGCAAGATCATGTCGCTCACACCGAGATCGCGCAGGATCTGTGAGCCGATGCCGATCTCGACATTGCGCTGCTCGTTGGCCTGGGCATGGCGCACGGCACTATCGCCGCCGTTCCGCAGCGTTTCAGAAACCGCCTTGCGGCGATGATCGCGGATGATGACCAGTACACCGCGGCCTTCCTTGGCAATTGCGCGCATCGCCATTTCGACCTTGGTTGCATCGTTGTCGTCTTGTCCGACGCCCAAGAGGTCGGAAAGCACGGTTACGGTGTGGACCCTGACGAGCACCGGTTCGGTGCCCGACAGGTCGCCCTTGACCAGGGCCAAGTGTTCGACGTCAAGGCCTTTGCGTTCATAGACATGGAGCACGAACTCACCGCCGAACCGGCTGGTGACAACACGTTGGGCGACTTCCTCGACGACCCGGTCATGGCGCAAACGGAATGCGATCAGATCTTCGATGGTGCCGATCTTGAGGCCGTGTTTCTGCGCGAAAGCAACGAGTTCGGGCAGGCGCGACATGGTCCCGTCATCGTTCATGATCTCGCAGATCACGGCTGCCGGGTTGAGACCCGCCATGCGCGCGAGATCTACCGAGGCCTCGGTATGTCCGGCCCGGACCAGCACGCCGCCATCACGCGCGATCAGCGGGAACACGTGGCCCGGCGAGACGATGTCGGCTGCAGTTTTGGTCGGGTCGATGGCGGTCAGCACAGTGCGCGAGCGATCGTGCGCAGAGATGCCGGTCGAAATGCCTTCGCGGGCCTCGATCGACACTGTGAACGCCGTGCCCGTACGCGAGGCGTTGGTTGCGACCATCGACTCGAGCTTGAGTTCGTGCCCGCGTTCTTCGGTGAGGGCAAGGCAGATCAGCCCGCGACCGTACTTGGCCATGAAGTTTATCGCATCGGGCGTTGCCATTTGCGCCGGAATGACGAGATCGCCTTCGTTCTCGCGGTCCTCGGCATCGACCAGGATGACCATGCGGCCGTTGCGCATGTCCTCGATGATTTCCGACGTCGGTGACAGGAAGCCCTTGCCCTCGGCGTATGTCACGGTTGGCAGTGTCTCTTTCACCGGCGGTACTCCAACAGGCGCGCCACGTAGCGCGCGAACAGGTCGACTTCGAGATTGACGCGATCGCCGACGCGGCGCTCACCCCAGGTCGTCACCTCGAGGCTATGGGGAATCAGATTGACGCCGAAGGCGTGGCCGCCAACCTCGTTGATCGTCAGCGATGTGCCATCGAGCGCAACGGATCCTTTGGGCGCGATATACATGGCAAGGCTTTCCGGCACATCGAATGAAAACCGCTGGCACTCACCGTCAGGTTGGATATCGGTGATACGGGCGACGCCGTCAACATGGCCGGTGACGACATGGCCGCCAAGCTCGCCGCCGGCCGCCAGCGATCGCTCGAGGTTGATCCTGCGGCCGGTCTGCCAGTCACCGAGCGTCGTCTTGGAAAGCGTCTCGTTGGAGACATCGACCGTGAAACGACAACCATCACCGTCGGCTACGATCGTTGTTGCTGTCAGGCAGCAGCCCGCACAGGCGATCGAGGCGCCGATGGCAATCTCCTCGGCCCGGTAATTCGAGCGGATCTCGAATTGCCCGCCGTCACGCCCGACGACCTCGCCAACATCCGTTATCAGTCCCGTAAACATCTCCCACCTTACCATTGAGCGCTGTATCTTGCGGGGCCGGGCGGTTCCTCAACTGCGCCTGAACACGATCATATCATCGTCGCCCGCTTGTGACCTAGAGTGCAATGTGAGCGGCGTCTGCGACACATAACGCGCCAGCATGGCGGCTGCCGCTTCGCCATCGAAGGGTCGGTCCCGGCCATGGCCACCGCGAAACAACACGGCCTCATCGATCATGCCGGCGCGGTCGAATGCCTGCCAGATGGCGGGGCCGCCTTCGACCAGCAGGCGCGTTATGCCACGTTCGATCAGGGCTTCAAGCACGGCGGGAATCCACAATCGGCCGCCGACATCGCCAACCACCTGTACGTCGGCACCTGCTGTCTGCAATTGGTTGATGGTTGCGGCAGTGGCGTGTTGGCCGACCATCACCACGGTTGGGTTGCTTCCAGCCTGTTTCAGTACCTTGCGGTCCGTGTGGATCTCGCCGCTGCCTGCGAGTACGACGCGCATTGGTGACTCCTCGCGAAGCCCCGGCAGGCGGCAATCGAGTGACGGGTCGTCAGCTGCGACCGTGCCCCGACCAACCAGGATGGCGTCCGCCTCGGCGCGCAGCAGATGGCCGCGCGCCCTGGCCGTTTCTCCGGTCACCCAGCGTGGGGCATCACCACTGCCCGTCGCGATCAGGCCTTGCCGGTCGACGGCGATCTTGAGCTGTACGAACGGCCGCCGTTCGCTGACCCTCAATATATGCCCGAGCGTGACGTCATAGGCGGCATCCGAAAGCACTCGGGTCGATGCATCGATGCCGCTTGCCGCAAGCTGCCTGAGGCCGCGACCGGCAACGCGCGGATCGGGGTCCATGATGCCGTAGATCACGCGGGCGATGCCGGCGGCAATGATTGCCTCCGCACAAGGCGGCGTGCGGCCGTGATGCGAGCACGGCTCGAGCGTTACGTACAGCCAGGCGCCGCGTGCGCGGTCGCCGGCCCGCGCGATGGCCTCGGGTTCGGCATGCGGCCGGCCGCCCGGCTGCGTCCAGCCGCGCCCGACCACTTCTCGGGCTATCGGATCATAGATCACGGCACCGACCGCCGGGTTCGGTGCCGTTCGGCCAAGGCCGCGCCGCGCAAGACGGATCGCGGCTGCCATCAGCCGGCGGTCAAGGTCTAAAGCGTGTCGCATAGCAAGCTCCTCGCTTTAGCATTGCTTGCGCTCACGGCTATTCCTCCCAGCGGTCGGGCCTCCGCAAGGGCGACACTCGTGCCGGGTCGCGGTCGCGACCTTGCATAACGAATCCGAATGGATGCGGCATGCTTCAGGTTTGGCGGGACGTTAGTCACGACAGGTTTCTCAGTGGTCCATTGCATCGCAACGTAGTGGCCGGCCGTCGGTGAGCCAAGCCGCGAGCTGAACCATCGTCACTGTGAATACTAGCTCGGGTGTCCGGGAGACGCTCAGTTGTCATCCGCGGTCGCAGGCGCCCGGCCGATTTCGCCGAGCACGTCCTGGAAGTCGGAAACCTCGCGAAAGTCGCGGTAGACAGAGGCAAATCGTACATAGCCAACGGCATCCAGCTCGCGTAGCGCACCCATCACCATCTCGCCAATCTGGTGCGATGTGACGTTCGCTTCGCCTGAGCTTTCAAGCTGGCGCACGATGCCAGAGACCATGCGGTCGATGCGTTCGCCATCCACCGGGCGCTTGCGTAGCGCGACCTCGACCGAGCGCTGCAGCTTATTGCGGTCGAAGGGCACCATCTCGCCGGATCGTTTGGCGACCGCAAGCTCTCGAAGCTGTACGCGCTCGAACGTCGTGAAGCGGCCGCCGCAATCGGGACAGACGCGGCGGCGGCGAATGGCGGTGTGCTCCTCCGTCGGCCGGCTGTCCTTGACCTGGGTTTCCTCGCCTGCACAGAATGGACACCGCATTGAGGCCTCCCGCGCCTGGCCGGCAGATTGCCTGTTAAACCTGCTGGCATGCCGGCATCAAACACCAGACGTCACTGATAGATCGGGAACCGTCGGCACAGATCAATCGCCTGTCCCTTGACCCGCTCGACAACCGCACTGTCGCCGGCATCGCCGTGCTGGGCAAGGCTGTCGAGCACTGCCGCGATCATATTTGCGATCTCACGGAATTCAGCCTCGCCGAATCCGCGGGTCGTGCCCGCCGGCGAGCCGAGCCGGATGCCGGACGTGACCATCGGTTTTTGCGGATCGAACGGCACGCCGTTCTTGTTGCAGGTGATGTTGGCGGCGCCGAGGGCCGCTTCCGCGGCCTTGCCGGTCAGTCCCTTCGATTGCAGGTCGACCAGCATTAGGTGCGTATCGGTGCCGCCGGTGACGATCCTATAACCCCGCTCCTGGAGTGTTTCGGCCAGCACTTTGGCGTTGGCAACGACACTTGCCGCGTAGCTCTTGAACGAGGGCTGCAGCGCTTCCTTGAAGGCGACTGCCTTGGCCGCGATGATGTGCATCAGCGGGCCGCCCTGCATGCCGGGGAATATCGCCGAGTTGATCTTCTTGGCGACCGCCTCGTCGTTGGTCAGGATCATGCCGCCGCGCGGCCCTCTGAGGGTCTTGTGCGTCGTGGTCGAGACGACGTGGGCATGGGGTAGCGGACTTGGATGCACTCCGCCGGCAACCAGGCCTGCAAAATGGGCCATGTCGACAAACAGGTAGGCACCGACCTCGTCGGCAATCGCGCGCATCGCCGCAAAGTCCCAGAACCGGGCATAGGCCGAACCGCCGGCGACGATGACCTTCGGTTTTGCCTCGCGTGCCTTGTCGCGCACCTCATCGAGATCGATCACGCCGCTTTCGCGTCCGACGCCGTATGAGACGACATTGAACCATTTGCCCGAGACGTTGACCGGCGAGCCGTGCGTCAGGTGGCCGCCGGCTGCGAGATCGAGACCCATGAACGTATCGCCGGGCTTCAGGAGGGCGAGGAACACGCCCTGGTTTGCCTGGCTGCCGGAACTCGGCTGGACGTTGGCAAAATCGCACTGAAACAGTTGTTTTGCCCGATCGATCGCCAGTTGCTCGGCGATGTCGACATACTGGCAGCCGCCATAGTAGCGCCGGCCGGGGTAGCCCTCGGCGTATTTGTTGGTGAGCACGGTGCCGGCCGTTTGGAGTACCGCCTTCGAGACGATGTTTTCCGAGGCAATCAGTTCGATTTCGGTGCGCTGGCGCTCGAGTTCCTGCTCGGCCGCAGCGAAGATTTCAGGATCCGCCTCGGCCAGGCCCTGGCTAAAGAATGCGTCACTGACGGAATATGTAGAAGCGGCCACGGTTGATCATCCTTGTAACTAGTTCAGCTGTACCCTTGGCGTCCGGCCTTATCATCCCGGTGCACCGGCGGGTATCCGGTCGGTCGTCGCATCCCGAGGCCGGGCCTGATGGCTGGTTGACAGGTCTGACGGGGCTGGCTCTAAGTGCTTACATTCAAAGCGGTATAGCCCAAACGAAGCCGATTTGAGCAACTTTGGGAAGTGGACCCCAACCGGCAATGGGAATACTCAAACAATGGCGTCAGAGACGCGTGGTGCGCAAGCATATCGCAACCCACGGCGGTTTTGCCTTTCGTGGCCGCCCGATCGAACTGCCGGGCAACCTGAAGCTCAATTTCCAGGAATTGATCGCAGATGAGCGCTACGAGGCAGCCGAAGCCAATCTGATCGACCGTTTCCTGCCGCGCAATTTGCCGGTTGTCGAACTTGGCGGTTGCCTCGGCCTGATCAGCGGTCACATCGCCCGGCGCCTCGAGGCTGCCTGCGAACTGATCGTCGTCGAAGCCAATCCGGCGCTGGCGGACATTTGCCTGCGAAACGCATCCCTATTCGGGGCAAAGGACAATGTTCGGGTCATCAACAAAGCGATAGCTTACGGTGCTGCAACAGTCGCCTTCCGCCATTCGGGCAACGTGCATGGAAATCGGATGGTTGATCCGGCCAACTATCGGACCATTTCCGTCGAGACCACCACGCTCGGCGATGTTGCTGCACTGCTCGGCCAATCGGCGACATTCAGCCTGGTCTGTGATATCGAAGGCGCGGAAGCCGATATGATTGCAAGCGATCGCGCTGTGTTGGAACGCTGCGCCGTCGCCATCATCGAGTTGCATCCCTCGATGTACGACGATGCCGGAACCTCTGATGCATTGGTTCGGCAACTACATGGAGCCGGCCTTGTGCAGGTGGCGCAGGAGGACGATGTGGCCGCCTTCGTCAACGAAGGACTTGTCGCGAACGCCGGGGTGGCGACGTGACGCCTCCGACACTGCCCGTCACCGTCATTCTGGTCACCTATAACAGCGAAGACGTGATCGGCACCGCGCTCGGCTCGATCGATGCCGGTGCCGAAATTATCGTGGTCGATAACGCCAGCGATGACGCCACTCTCGATATCGTCCGAGCGGCCGGCAATGTGATCGTCCGGTCGAACGACAGCAATGTCGGCTTCGGTACTGCCTGCAACATCGGCGCACGGTCCGCCAGCCAGCCGTTCCTGCTGTTTCTCAACCCGGACGCCCAACTGCAGCCCGGCGCACTCCAACATCTGCTGGCGGCGGCTGAGGCGCATCCAGAGGCTGCAGCCTACAATCCCCGGATCCTGGACGCCGAAGGAAATCCCTCCTGGCGCCGCCGGTCCCGCCTTCTGTCGCCTGCCCTAAACGCCAAGCTCAAGGTGCGGCCTCAGGCAAGTTGCGATCTCGAGATGATCACCGGCGCCGCCCTCTTCTGCCGCGCAGCTGCGTTTTGGGAAATCGGCGGCTTCGATGAGAACATTTTCCTCTACTGTGAGGATGACGATCTGGCGGTGCGCTTCAGGCAGCACGGCTACAGGCTTCGTCATGTTCACGAGGCGGTTGTCATGCATTCGGGCGATGCTTCGAGCCCACCTTCACCGGAGGTGACCCGCTTCAAATCCTATCACCACATGAAAAGCATCATCTATGCCCTCGAAAAGCACGGTATGGCGGCACGTCCGAGGCTTCGGCGCATCCTGCACACCTGCAATTTGATGTGGGCAAGCCTGACGGCGAACGAGGCGAAACGTGCCAAATACCGAGGCTATCTCGAGGCGCTGCGCCCATCGCAGGCAACGAAAAAAGCGCGCCGGACAACCCGTCCAGACGCGCTCTCAACCTGAACCCGCAAGCCCCGGCCGGATCAGTAACTCGCGGCAATCTTGCCCACGCCGTCGCGCCCGTAAAGATCGCGGCGGAACTGTATGACACCGTCCTCGGTGGCCCAGGCCGTGATGTAAACCATCTTCAACGGCACGGCCTTCTTGAGGCGAACTGTTTTGGTCGTGCCCTTTTCCTTCATGCGTTCGACGGCCGAGACGCTCCAGTCATTGGTGCCGCGCAGCAGCCACGAAACCAGCTTCTCGACGTTCTCGACCCGCACGCAGCCCGAGCTTGCAGCCCGGAAATTGCGTCCGAACAGTCGGTCTGACGGGGTGTCGTGCAGATAGACGGAATGGGAGTTGTGGAAGTTGATCTTCACGAACCCGAGCGGATTGTCTTCACCCGGTTGCTGGCGATAGCTCAGTCCATAAGGCTGCGAGGTCGACCATTTGATCTTCTTCGGGTCGAGCTTGCGGCCGTTGGAATAGGCGTCGATGCCGAACTTGATCAGTACGTTCTGATTTGCCCGCGCCATCTCGCGGCCTTTGGGAATCAGGTCCTTCGTGACCACGGTCGGCGGCAGGCGCCACACCGGATTGAAGTTCAATTCGTGAATGTAGGCGGCAAGCCTGGGCGTCGGACGTTCGAGCTTGCCGACAACACCGGCGTGGCGCGAATATACCCTGTCCTCCTCGACAGCCTCGATCTGCGCCGCCGGAATGTTGACGGCCACGTAACGCTGCTTTTCGGACTGGGCCAGTGATCGCAGACGACCAAGATTGATGCGCAACTGGCGCAGGCGAACCTTGGCCGGCACATTGAGTGCGGACCGCGTGCGCTGGTCGAGAATACCGGTCGGCGTCAGGCCGTTGGTTGCTTGAAATCGCTTGAGGGCTTTCTCGAGCGTGTAATCGAAAAACGTGCTGCCCGACGCGCCGCTGCGTAATTCACCGCTCTTGGTCAGGCGATCCTCCAGCGCACGAACCGCCGGATGGGTCATGCCGACCTCGAGCTTGACGTTGGGGATCTTGCCCCAGCCGCCGTCCTCGACGATCTTGGAGAATTTCTTGATGGCATCCTTGGTTGGATCGATGTTCTTGCGCGACAGCGTCGGATAACCCCTGGGCGGATTGGCCTCCCATTCGCGCACGAAGGCGCGATCATAGGATTGCGCTGCAACCGTATCGAACGGCCGGCCACCAAAGCGCATCCAGTCGTTGGGCCCATCCTGGGCAAGCGCCGGGCCGCCAATCCCGGCTGCCATAGGCACCAAGCACGCGGCGCGAACTAACATTCGTTTCATTCGATCCATACCAGTGATTGCTTTCGGGTGATAAACTGTACTCGTCGGCTACAGACATCTCCGTTCAAGGCAACGGGCGACAATTCATGCCAGTCCGCATGTCCCGAAATTAGCCGTAAGGCGGCCCATCCGGCTTGGCTGGCAATTCAATTTGGAATGTGCCGATCTGATCGGACACAGACGACCCGGTCGCCCGATATCCAAGCTATCAAACGCTTCGATTAGCCCCACGCCGATCGATTGCACAATCCGCTATTCTGTGCACACCCGCCGCTTTGCACGAGTACCTGCCACAATCTGAAAGCTTATAGCAGCAAGAGCGCCGTTTGCGGGAGCGAGGGCGGTCCTGGACTATCGGATGCGACGGCAGTGATGTATGCGGGTCACACGCAGCACGTGTGAAGAGTAAAACAGTATCAACACCTGAGACGGCTGCCGGCCCTTGACTGGGGTGTAGAACACATTGCTGGCGACGGTCCCCGACCACTGCCCGGGCCGATCAGGCGAGACATTACGCCACGAAATTTGCCTAATGACACGGTGCACAACGCCGGCAGGAAACGCCGTGGCGGTTCCTACCGTTGTTGGACGGGTGCTGCTGGCAAGTGAGGCAGCCTGTCAATTACAGGCGATAGCGGATCTGGTCGCTCCAGAAACGCTCGAGCCGGACCAATGCCCGATTGAGATCGCGCACGTCCTGCTCGCGAATTTCGCCAACCGCTTCGATCGAGCCCATCTGGCGCTCGTAGAGACCCTGCACGATCTCGCAGGCATCCATGCCGCGTTCGGTCAGGCTGACACGCACCGAGCGGCGGTCAGTTTCCGAGCGCTTGTAGTGGATGTAGCCCATGTCAACCAGCTTCTTCAGGTTGTACGAGACGTTCGAGCCGAGATAATAGCCGCGGGTCTTGAGTTCGCCGGCCGTCAGTTCGCTGTCGCCGATGTTGTACAGCAACAAAGCCTGCACACTGTTGAGATCGGCACCACCCTTGCGGTCGAATTCATCCTTGATGACATCAAGCAGCAGCCGGTGCAGTCGCTCGATCAAGCGCAATGCCTGCTGATATTCGCCGTGAAAAGTTACCTGTTCCTCGCTGTCGCCTGGCGCGACATCCAACGCAACACTCATTTGCCTTTGCCTCTCGTCGATTAGTTGCTTCAAGCCCCCCGGACCTGTTTTTGATGCCCGGTCCGTTGTGAGCGGAGGCAACTTTAGACAAAGCTGACTAAACGTTACCCTAATAGTTATAGTAAAAGAATAGTAACGGCCCTGTTGAATAAGATTATCTTAAGGCTTCATGCGGTTATGACTAATAATTTACTTACGGCTATGCCAGGCAGGGGCGAATGCGCCGTATTCCGGAGTACCACCTGTGCTGAATTGCTGGGAATCTGTCGCGAGCGGCGGTCAAATGCGGGATGCCTGCATTTCGGCGCGGGTCGGCAACAACAGTTCCCTGTCACCGAGCGCTGCGAAATAGGCGTCGACCTCGGCGTCCGAGACCTCGTTGATCGTGGCGTGCTGCCATTTGGGTGCATTGTCTTTGTCGATGAGTAGGGCGCGGACGCCTTCGTGGAAGTCGGCTCCCTGTAAACAGCGCACCGCAATGCGAAAGTCGCCCGTCAGCGTGTCGCGCAGACCGAGTTCCCGACAGGCATTGAGGTGGCGCAGGGTCAATGCCAGCGATAGTGGCGACCGCGCTTCGAGGTCGGCCAAGACGCCGGCGCACCATTCGCCCTCACTGCCGCCCCGGCCTGCCCGTTTTGCGAGTGCTGAGAAGATTTGAGCAAGCGTCGGTTGCGAAAAGGCCTCTGAAATTGCTTCCTGGTGGGCCATCAGGGGATCGTCGCCCGGGTCTTGGTGAAGATTGTCGAGCAGTGGGTCGACGGTATCGGCGGCCTCCAGGCCGGCGGTGATCGTGCCGTAGTGTTCGGCATCGATGACATGTGTTGCAAGGCCGACGCGCAGCGCCGTCGCGCGCCCGATCGAATGTCCGGTCAGGCCGAGGTAATAGCCGATCCAGCCGGGCATCTTCGACAGCGCACAGCACATGCCGACATCCGGAAACAAGCCAATAGCGTTTTCGGGCATGGCGAATTGATAGCGCTCTCCGGCGACGCGATGGGTGCCGTACTGGACGAGGCCGACGCCCGAGCCCATTACCATGCCGTCGATCAGGGACACCGTCGGTTTGGAAAAACACTCGAGCGTCCAATTCATGGTGTACTCGAAGCGAAGCGACTCGGCTGCGGCTGTGGCCGAACCATCGGACTTGCAAAGGGCGATGAGCTCGCGCACATCGCCGCCGGCTGAAAAGGCGCGTGGGTTGTTCGAGCGCATGATCACGGCATAGACGTCCGGATTGCGCGCGAACTTGGGGAGGTTTGCCATGAGCTTGGCACGCATCACATCGTTGAGTGCATTGAGGGTCCTCGGACGATTGAGCGTAACCTCGGCCAATGCACCGCGATGCTCGACCGTAAGCTCGTTGAGTTCGTCAATCATGAATGCCATCCGTCGAGAACGATCGGTCCCGGTATTCACGGTTCGTTATCAGTCCTGCCCGCCCGATGCAAAAGGCTACTCCCGGCGCTCTGGCCGGTCCCTCTGCAGCGCGCTCGCGTGCATCGTGTTCGTCGCGTTAATCACAGCCGGGCAGTTGGACGCGACCGAGGTTGCCGTACCGCTGCCGACAAAGGCGCCTGGAGCAAAGGCGTTCCCTCTGGCGACGGCGTCCTGGACTGATGCCGAAATCGCAGACGCCCGCCGAGTTTGTGACCAGGCCCTGCAGTCGATGCAGGCTGAATTGACCGAACTCGAGCCGATCAAGGAGGGCAAATGCGGCACGCCGGCGCCCGTCCGTCTGGCAAGCATCGGTGACGAACATCCGGTCCGTTTGAGGCCGCCGCCGACGGTATCGTGTGCCATGCTGCTGCCGCTCAAGCGCTGGGTGGAAAAGGCGCTACAGCCGCTGGCCGAACGTCATCTGTCGAGCCGGGTGACGTCCATCCGGGTGATCAGCTCCTATGCCTGCCGCACGCGCTATGGCCGCAAAGGTGCACGCATGAGCGAGCATGCCTTTGCCAACGCGCTCGATATCAGCGGTTTTGAGCTTGCCGACGGAGGTAAGGTCAGTTTGCTGAAGCACTGGGGCCCGACCGAACGCGATGCATCTGCAGCCGATCCTTCAACTGAACGGGTCGCGCGTTTGCCGACAGTAGAGCCACGGCGTGGGAAATCGGCCTCGGACGGCCGTCAGCGTGAATCTCGTGCCGGCTCGGATGCGCGTCCGCCTCTGCCCGTGCGCAAGCCGTTACGTGGCGCGGCGACAACCGGCACGGCCAGCCCGCGGCGGTCTCCGCCCTATCGGCTGGGTGGACCGGACCCAAGGATCCCCGCCAACGACCCGCGGGCGCTATTCCTGCGCGAAAGCCACACGATCGCCTGTCGTCTGTTTACGACGACGCTTGGCCCGGAGGCCAATGAAGCACATCGCAATCATTTCCACCTCGACATGTTTCCACGGCGCAGGCGGAGCTATTGCGAATAGAGAGGCGGCCGGAATCGGCACCGGCTTGGGGCCGGGAAGATCCCGAAGCGGATTTCAATAGCGGAACTGTTCGGTCAGAATGCGTTCGTCGAGGTTGTGCCCCGGGTCGAACATCATCAGGTATTCGGCCGATTTGTCCTCCTCGACCAGGACCTCGGTAACCGACCGTATCTCGCGGTTGTCGGCAACGGCGCTCACCGGGCGGATGTCGGCGTCGAGGACATCAATGCGGATGCGGGCTGCATTCGAGAGCAGGGCGCCACGCCAGCGGCGCGGGCGAAACGGGCTGATCGGGGTCAGCGCGAGCAAGGGCGTGCCGATCGGCAGGATCGGGCCCTGGACCGACAGATTATAGGCCGTGGAGCCGGAAGGCGTGGCAACCAGGACGCCGTCGGCCACCAGTTCTTTAAGGCGCACCTTGCCGTCGACGGTGATGCGCAATTTGGCTGCCTGATGCGTCTGGCGGAAGAGCGAGACCTCGTTGATCGCCAGTTCCCTATGGCACTCGCCGGCCTGATCGGTCACGGTCATGGCGAGAGGATGCAGGGCGGTGACCTCGGCACCGGCGAGGCGCTCGATCAGGTTCTCCTCGTCGTATTCGTTCATCAGGAAGCCGACCGAGCCGCGGTTCATGCCGTAGACGGGGACGCCGTCGTTCATGTGGCCGTGCAAGGTTTCGAGCATGAAGCCGTCACCGCCGAGTGCGACAATGGCGTCTGCCTCGTTCGGTGCGACGTTGCGATAGCGGGCTTTGAGGGCTGCGAGCGCCTCTTGCGCAATCCGGTGGTTGCTGGCAACGAAGGCGATACGATCCAATTTCAGTGGGGTGGGCATATAGCGGTCGCGGTCGGTGTTGGTGCGGGAGCCAATGCATGGCCCGAAGTGCCGCAAATGGCAAGGAAGGTTGGTAGTTATGGCTGCCGCGGGCGACATCGTGCTGATCTATACGACCTGGCCCGACCCGGAAACGGCCGAACGGGCAGGCCGCGTACTGGTCGAAGAGCGGCTTGCTGCCTGCGTCAACAGGCTTGCCGCCATGCAATCGATCTATTCGTGGGACGGGGCGGTGCAGTGTGACGAGGAATGGCCAATGCTGATCAAGACGACGAAGGCCCGGGTCGATGAGATTTGCCGGCAGATCAGGGACCTGCACCCCTACGATGTGCCGGCCGTGGCGGTCGTGCCGGTGGTTGGCGGTGATCCGGAGTTCCTCGGCTGGATTGCAGGCCAGACGGCACCCGGGCTTTAATTACGCGCGCCGTAGAGCCTCAAAAGTTTGGTGTGACGACATGGTGATAGCCAACCGTAATCAGGAGTTCTCCCGGTTGTTGCGTCCGACCGTTGTGCCGGTGTTGACGCTCGACGATCCGGCAACGGCGGTCGCGCTGGCGCGGGCAATGAGTGACGGTGGCCTGCCGGTGATCGAAGTGACGTTGCGGACCGACGCTGCTCTCGTCTCAATACGCGCCATTACAGATGAACTGAGCGGCCGGGTGGTTGTCGGTGCCGGTACGATCAGAACTCCGCAGGACGGTGCCAGGGCGATTGCGGCGGGCGCTAGCTTTCTGGTCTCACCTGGTGTGACACCCAGTATTGTGCAGGCGGCCCAGTCCTGGCAGGTGCCTTTCCTGCCGGGCGTTGCAACTGCCTCGGAGGCGATGGCACTCGCCGATCTGGGCTTTCAGTTTCAGAAATTTTTCCCCGCCGAGGCGGCGGGTGGGGTGGCGGCACTCAGATCGCTGCAGGCGCCTTTGCCGGATATCAGGTTCTGTCCGACCGGCGGCATCAACGCTGAGAATGCGCCGGCCTATCTGGCGCTCGACAACGTGGTCTGTGTCGGCGGATCCTGGGTGGCGCCGGCGGAAGTTGTGGCGGCGGGCGATTGGGGGCAGATCAAAGATCTAGCCGCAGCGGCCAGTGTGCTCGGCGGTTGATTGATCATTTCACGAGGGCAGTTGAAAGCGTTTGGTCGCCGAGCCCGGCACGATGGCACCGGGATGCTGGATGACGATAGCTGCGAGCGCATTGCCGCTGGCAGCCGCGCGCTCAGGCGTGAGGCCTTCACGCCGGGCCATCAGGTAGGCGGCGGCAAACGAGTCTCCGGCAGCAGTGGTGTCGACGGGAGTGACGGCTGCTACAGGCGGAACGAGTGTCTCTGCCGCACTGCTGGCGACGAGAGCGCCTTGGGCGCCGAGTTTGAGGCAGATTTCGCTGATGCCGAACCGACGATAGCGCTCGAGTATCTGGGCCGGCTCGCAGTTGCCCCACAAGGCCTGCTCGTCATCGAATGAGGGCAGGGCCATGTCGGTATGATGCAAGAACCGCGTGTAGACGGATTGGGCGCGGGCGCGGTCGCCGCGCCAGCCGGCCGGGCGGAAGTTGCTGTCGATGGCAACGCGGGCGCCTGACTTGCGGGCGGCGATCAGCGCTTCTTCGAGATTGTCGAGGCCTGTCGGCGAATAAAGCGACAGCGTGATCATGCTGAGATAGATCACTTCGGCCCGGCGCATGCGTTGGGCGAGGTCGGCGCGACATGGCAGTTCGAACAATTCGCGGGCCGGTGATGTGTCACGCCAGTACCAGAAGCTGCGCTCGCCCGCCGTGGTCTGGATCAGATAGAGACCGGGCATGCGTTCACTGACGATCACAACGGCATCGCAGGCCACGCCCTCTTCGTGGGCCTTTGCCAGGATCAGGCCGCTATAGGGATCGTCGCCGAGCGCCGTCAGATAGGCGACCGGTGCACCGAGGCGGGCAAGGTAAATGGCGGTGTTGAATGTATCGCCGCCAACTCTGAGATCGAAGGCGCCGTCCGGGCGGCCGGCAAGCTCGATCATGCATTCGCCGACGGAAACGATCTCAGCCATTTACTCAAGCGGCCTCATAAGTTTGCCCAAAGGGGCAAAGTTTGGCTATCGACGGTGGCCGGCGGCGAAGAATTGGCGAATGAATTTCGTCAGCGTGCGTCATCGCCGCCGCATTGCATTCGAACAGGGTTGTGCGGTAGGTCGTGCCAACTCCGTCATTGAGGGTTTAGCATGAATATCTGCATGATCGGTACGGGCTACGTCGGCCTGGTCTCTGGTGCCTGCTTTTCGGAATTCGGCTGGGATGTGACCTGCGTCGATAACGATGCGGGCAAGATCGCCAGACTGCGCGCCGGCGAGGTGCCGATTTATGAGCCCGGCCTCGACGACCTGCTCGAGCGCAACGTTGCAGCCCGCCGGCTCGCCTACGACACCGATTTGGCACCGCACGTGGCGGCTGCCGACATTGTGTTCCTGGCGGTCGGAACCCCGATGCGACGTGGGGATGGTTATGCCGACCTTTCCTATGTCTACAGCGCGGTCGAGGAATTGGCCGCTCACCTTTCAGGCTTTACCGTCATAACGACCAAGTCGACCGTGCCGGTCGGTACCAGCCGCGAAATCGAACGGCGCGTGCGCAAAGTTAACCCCGAGGCCGATTTCGCGGTTTGCTCGAACCCGGAATTCCTGCGCGAGGGGTCCGCCATACAGGATTTCACGCATCCGGACCGTGTCCTGATCGGGTGTGACGATGAGCGTGCCGAAGCGATGTTGCGACGGCTCTACCAGCCACTGGCGCTGCGCAATGCACCGGTCGTCACCGTGTCGCGGGAATCCGCGGAACTCGCAAAATATGCTGCAAACGCGTTTCTCGCCCTGAAGATCAGCTTCATCAACGAGATCGCCGATGTCTGCGAGGCCGTAGGTGCCAATGTGCAGGAGGTCGCGGATGCTGTCGGGCGCGATGGGCGCATTGGCGACAAGTTCCTGCATCCCGGGCCTGGCTATGGCGGATCGTGCTTTCCAAAGGATGTTTCAGCCATCATTCGCACAGCGCGCGAGGCGCGCGCACCACTGACGCTGATCGAGCAGGTCCAACGGGTCAACGACGAGCGCAAGATTGCGATGGTGCCGAAAATAGAGCGCGCGCTTGGGGGCACACTCACCGACAAGACGATTGCCGTGCTGGGCGTGACGTTCAAACCCAACACCGATGACATGCGCGATGCGCCGAGCCTGACGGTTGTGCCGATGCTGCTCGAACGCGGTGCTACGGTCCGAGTCTATGATCCGCAGGGCAGGGAGCAGGGCGAGGAATTGCTGCCGGGCGTCGTCTGGGCGAAAGATGCGCTGGATGCCTGTCAGGGCGCCGATGCCGCGGTGGTGCTTACCGAGTGGAATGAGTTTCGCGCCCTCAATCTGTCTCGGATCAAGGATGCTCTCAAGGGCGACGTGCTGGTCGATCTGCGCAACATCTTCAAAGCGGAAGACGTCGAGGCTGTCGGGCTCGCCTATGAGAGCGTCGGCCGGCCGGCGTCGCCAGCGGCCTGATATGAACGGTTGCTCAGTTCTCGTTTGAGAAGGCGTCGCGCTGCCATTTGCGACGGGAGCGACGTGCTTTGCGATACCAGGGGCGCGATTTGCTCGCTTTGTGCGCTTCACGGGCACGCCGCTCGCGCGCTGCTGCGCGTCGCAGACGATTGCGCCGCTCGGCATCGGCGTCCGGTCTGGCCCGACCGGCCTGCGGATTGGTCACTGACTGTCGGGAGACTGTCGCCTTCTCGATGGCGCCAAGCGACATGCGGGTACGATCGGGATAGAACGTCTCGCCGACCGATTGTGCCACGGCAGTATCGGGTGGAGGCGTTGCCGAGGGGGCCTGGCGACGGGCAGCATCCAGATTGACGACCTTGGGCCTGACGCCAGAACTCGTATCCGCGGTGCGGGGCTTGCCAGCGCGCAGCACCAGGACGCGGCGCGGTTGGTCATCATTGGCAGATTTTTCCGTGCCGGGCGCCTGACGTTCAGCAGTTTCGTTCGAAGCTGCCAGGCCAGGCTCAGGTGCAACCAAAAAGCGGCCTCCGCTGCAGGCGCGGCCCGAATACCCTTGCACCATGGTCAGCAGATCAGCGTCCGGTTCCTCGATCGGCGACGGCGTGCTGACCACCTGGACAAAGGCCGACATGGCAAATCGCGAGGCCGGCCCCCAATCACCGTCAATGTCGCCACCATAGCAGCCAACGCGCTGCAATTCGCGCTGCAGGGAACTGATCAGGTGGTGAGCAGACGACGCGGCAACCTCGTCGGCAGCCTGTGGAGCGTCGCTCGCCAGGTGTGCCGCTGCTCGGTCGCTGCCCAGGGAAGCAACCTGTTGGTAGCGCTTGCCCGACTTGTCTGCCAGAACCCGAACGACGCGGATTTCCATGCGCTGCTTGAGTTCTTTGGCCGACATCGACGCCGGCCCCTCTTTGGCAAGTTCGACGCTGCCGTCAGTTTTGATCCGGTAGGTCGGCGGCAGTTCTTCTTTGCTGCCAAGGCCGACCGTTGTGAGGACAGCCGGATGAATCGGCACGAAATAGGCAAGGGCTGCTATTGCCGCTAGTCCTGAACACCAAGCTGATACGCGCAACATCTGACAAACTCTACTCGGCCTGAAATCAAGGCAGCTACGCACGACCCGCGGGGGCCGTGAAGACGAATGGATTGACGTTGAACCACACCGTGCACGTCATTTAGTCCGCTACGGGAGCGAAACGCATGTTGCGTGCATCTTGATGATTAACACTTGCGCCTGGCGAGATCTACAACTCAAGCCCGCTTTTGGGCCCGAGATGCGCGCAGGTCACGGTGCAGTATTTGACCAGGTTCTGTGCAAAACAAAGCAAGCTGTGGGAAATCCAGGGTTATAGGGTGTGGTGGCATGAATGCCACAATTTTTCTCCCTTTGGCCGATTCAGTAGCCTTGCTGAAGGATTTAGACGCGAATCGCGATACCTCCGTCTGCGAGGGGCTTTGATCCTTGTTCCGCGTTTGAGGGATCATTGTTGGTCACCTGGAGTGACTTATCCACAATGCGGGGGTCTAGCGGCGATACTCTGCAAGGGGTCTAGCATCCAGGCAGTGTCTAACGTTCGACGTTCGGTCATCGCGTATCCACCGACTGCCGGTCTCGTTTGGGGAAACGGGCCGGAGCTCACGGTCAGGGGGATAAAGGTGAGATGACGACGGCGCACGCTCAGAAATCGTTCCGACACTCTCACAATCAAAATGTCCGCTGCAGGCGGGAGGGATAGGTCACGCGTTGGCCGTCAGGCCCGATCTCGTCTGCTCCACAATGGAGAGGGCAATGAGACATGCTCTGGGCGTTTTAGGCGTCCTAGCAGCTGGGGTGTTGTTAGCCGTATCAGCTGCGATGAACTGGCGTTTCGGCTATCAGCTCGGCATCGCCGAGTTTGATCGGCTGTTGTATGCATCCGCGAGTGCGGCGGCAGACTGTCTGAAGGCACTCGTGCCTTTTTTGATCTTTGCTGCCATCAAGAACAAGATGTGGTCGCAGGCGATCGCATCGACATTGGTCTGGGTTGTCGTCACGGTCTATTCGCTGACGTCGGCTCTTGGCCATGCCGCGCTTAACCGGGGAGATACCTCGGGCAAGCGTGCCAATGAGGTTCTGACATATCAGGATCTTCGCGCCGATTTGAAGCGTGCGAAAAGCCAGCTGAGCTGGGTGCCCGCGCATCGACCGGCGGCGGCGGTCCAAAGCGATCTGTCGAACCTCGAAAACCAGCGTAGGTGGAAGTGGACCGAGGGCTGTACGTCAGTCACCAAGGCCAAGTCCCGCCTTTTTTGCGACAACCACGCAAAGCTGGGAGCAGAGCTCGCGTCTGCCAACGAGGCGGCGAAGCTCGAAGCCAGGATCGCCGATACACAGGCGAAACTGGCCAAGCTGAAGGGTGTCACGCACTCCTCGGCCGACCCGCAAGCAGCGGTCTTGACCAAGCTCGCCGGCATCTTCCTGCCGGGTGTCAAGGTCGAGGACGTGCAAACAGCGCTGACGATCTTCATCGCGCTGCTGCTTGAAGTTGGCTCAGGCCTCGGCATGTACATCGCCTTCAGCCAGTGGCGACTGAACGTCGTGCGTCCTGCATTCACGGCCAAGACGGTCGAACGCAGGGCAGACAACGACATCTTGCCACTCGAAGCAGAAACGATCGTTGCAGAAGACCGCAAAGATCTGGTCGCAACGGTTACCATCACCAAGCCAGGAGACGAGGCGAATGATAACATCGCAACTCCAAAACTCGCGGCGCCGAGCGCTGATACGCGAAGCGACGTCGAGTCCTACCGTGAAGAAAAGATCGTTGATCAGGCAGGCTCAACCCTGACGGCGACGGAACTTTACGAAGATTACTGTGCTTGGTGTGAAGCCCATGAAAAGGAGCCACTAGCACTTCCAACATTTGGTCGTGAGTTTGGTGATCTTGGCGTTAAGAAAGCAAAAGTCTCAGGTCGCGTGCGCTACATCGGTATTGCGCTTCGATCCGGGCAGCAGGCCGCGGAGGATAAGAAACCGCCGGTTACAAGCGTCAAGGCTGCCTGATCTCAAACGATCAGGTTTCAACGGGAAGGGTCGCTTCGGCGGCCCTTTTTGTTTGCGTAGTGTTCGTCAATTTCCGTCGAGGCACCAGTCCATCAGGGGCTTCACTTGATTGAATTGCTTTTTGCACACGCCGATGAAGTCCGGCCCGGAGGCATCGGTCGGTCCGCCCGGATGGTCGCACCAGGCTGTAAGGCTCTTATGGCGCAGCAGCGGTGCTTGTTCGAGATCGCCATCGAAGCCCGACGGAACGCGCTTCAATTCCGGCTCAGGGATGCGCAGGCCGGCCTTTTCGAGCCTGGCGATGATCTGCTGCAATGGCTCTGTTCTGCCTGAATGTTGTGACACCTAGCTGACAGACGGTTCGTCACCAGCGAGGATACCATGAAGGCTCAGGATTTTCAGGCACTTGTCGGGCAGTTGGGGGATCTCAGCCAAGTCCAGCGCGAGGCGCTGGTCGAGGCGCTGACGGCGACGGGCTCGGACGAGGAGGTCGTCGCTCTGATCGAGACGCGGTTCGCCGCGGCGCCGGCCTGCGGCCATTGCGGTGCGAGTGACTTCAAGCCATGGGGCTCGGCCTCCGGTCTCAAGCGCTACATGTGCAAGGCGTGCGAGCGCACCTTCAACGCGCTGACGGGCACGCCGCTGGCAGGGCTCAGGCTGCGCGAGAAGTGGCTCGACTATGCCCGCGCACTCGTCGACGGTGTCAGCCTACGCAAGGCGGCAGCGCGCACCGACATTCATCTGGAGACATCGTTCCGCTGGCGTCATCGTTTCCTCGCGGCGGCCAAGGACAAGAAGGCTGGCGCCGTAACCGGCATCGTCGAGGCGGACGAGACATTCATTCTCAAGTCGGCCAAGGGCTCGCGCAAATTGGTCGGCCGAGCGCCCAGGAAACGTGGCGGCAAGGCCAAGAAACCGGGACTTTCCACAGACGAGCACGATGCCATTCTGATCGTCCGCGATCGCCATGGCGAGACCACCGATGCGATCCTCACCGACCTCAGCGCTGAGGCGATCGGCGCGCACTTGAAGCCCGTCGTCGCTAAAGACGCCGTGCTCATCACCGACGGCAACAAGTCTTACGAGGCGTTCGCGGCCGAGACCGGCATCACCCAGATGGCGCTTGTTGCTGCGCAAGGTGAGCGGACCATTGGCTGCTATCACACCCAGAACGTCAGCGCCTACCAGAGCCGCTTTAAGGGCTGGATGGCGCGCTTCAAGGGCGTCGCTTCGAAATATCTGCCGAGTTATCTCGGCTGGCGCCGCATGATTGAGCGGGACGGCGATCGACTTACGCCCCGCCACTGCCTGGCTGGAGCCATGAGTTAGCGGGGAAATCTACATTGGAGCCGAACAGAGCCGCTGCAATCGTTTGCCGTCACTGCCGGCAATGCGTGTCCGGAACGCATCAAGCCCGGATTTGTCGCAGCCCATGAGGCCGGCACCGAACACGAGCCGGTCGGGCTCCAAGCCGAACATCCAGGCGGGTGCCGGCTTTATGCCGTCAGGTGTCAGCGAGATGTGGAGGTGGGCGTTGAAAGGGGTCTTGTCCTTCGCGAACCGCACATCACGATGGATGCGAAAAACGCGAGGTTTGTGAGGGCGGCCGGTCAGGCTTTCGAAATGATCGCTGAGAAGGGCGCCAAACTCTGTCGCTGGCTCCTTGATCGCACGCTCGTAGAGCGGCTTGTTGTCGTTGAACCAGCCGCGGTTGTTGTTGGCGGCGAGATCACGCAGGAACGTGACAGTATTCTCGGGAAAGCGCCAACTCGAGGCGCCATCGGTACGGTTGCCGGTTGCCATGATCTGGATTCCTCAATTGGCGGAATTGCCCTGGCACTGGCCGGTGAAAGACGCCGGCCAAAGGGCGTTCAAGGATTATTAATACCTCATCGCCTAGTGTGGTTCATGTATGTCCAATTCTGACGCGTAGTTGGCGATATGGCCAAGATTGAAGAACAGACAAATCTTACCGACAGACCGGCCGACGACGGCTGCTCTGACCATGACGCCGGCCGTCGCGAGAGCCTCAAGCGGCTCGGCGGTTATGCGGCAAGCGTTGCGCCCGCGATGCTGGTGCTCATGAGCGGGCGGGCGGACGCTCACCATGCCCCCTGGCACAGACCGCCCGGACAGTGCGAGAACCCGGGGGGCGGCAGCCTCAACAGCCCCCATTCGCCCTGCTGAGGCAACCGAGCTGCGCTGAACTGCTTGTACCGGCAGAGGGGAGCTGAAGTGATGCAGGCACGTTCAGGTTCCCAGCGACTGCAAGGCGAGATCGTACCAGTCGGCGAGGCTTATTGCCTGTTCCGGGCCGATAACCATGCCGTGGCGCTGCTCAACCGTTCCGGCGCCGAATTCTGTACTCAACTGATCTCTTCTGTTGACCACGTCCTCGAAGGCAGTAGCTCGCGAGCAGATCATGCGGCGTGCCTCGACACACGGACGTTACTCGCGCAGCTGGCCGATGCCGGGTTCCTGGGCGATGTGTCGTCGGAGCTGGCCGATACCGCCGGGCAATCGTCCGAAGCGCTGGCCCAGTTCAATCCCGTCGTGCAATCCAGCACGTATCGGATCGGCCAAGGACGCGCGGTCCGGCTCAGCTCTAACGACGAATGGCTATTGAGGCTGCTGCAGGCTGTGCTGGCGCTGCTGGCGGCCGACAGGACGATTGCAGCGTCGGGGCATGTTCACATCGAGAGTGATGATCGGGGCTATCATTGCTGGCGGGACGGTGTTGCCGTCAGGAGCGGTATCGACAGGGCGCGCATTCGCCGGTTTGCGATTGAAATGCTGCTGGCTGAACTGCTTGCGCCGGCCCGGCTGGGAGCAATCCTGCATGCATCAGCAGTCGCCACCGAGGGTGGTGCCGTGCTGATGGTCGGCCGGACGGGATCCGGCAAGTCGACGCTGGCCGCTGCGATGGCGGCTTCTGGTTATGACTATGTCGCCGATGATTTTGTCGCACTCGATGTCGGCGGACTGGCGGTCCATGCCTTTCCCGCGGCAGTGAGCCTGAAGGAGCCAAGCTGGGCGGTGCTCGGCCAGGCGTTGCCGGAGCTGGCTGCGGCAAAGACTTTTGAGGTCGGCCCGCGGCGCGTGCGCTACGTCGATCCTGTGACTGCCGGTCGGCGAGCAGCTGGTCTGGTTCGCCCGGCGCTCATTGTGTTTCCGCGCTATGACGCCTCGGCAATTGGCGTGTGCAGTCAGGCATTGGCGCCGGAAGAGGTGCTGGCCCGGATGCTCGATGCGGGCAGCCAAGTCGTCGCATCGTGCGGTTCGATCCGGCCGCTCGTTCGACTGGCGAGTGCGATCAGCGCAGTGGAAATCGTGTATCGCGATCATCGTGACGCAATGCGCGAGATCGCCGGGCAGCTTTGCCGATGAACCAGGTGCGAGAGGCAACGCTCGAACTGGTTGGCCAGGCTTTGCCGGAGCATGATGCCGGGTGGCCGGCGGAAAGTGGCACCGCGCCGTCTTTCGATTCCGCTGTGGTCGACTGGCACGACGTCGTATCGTTTGCCAGCAGCCATTTGGTTCTTGCGATGCTCGGTCGGCCAGGCTTCGTTGCCAAGATCGCGATGCCGGACGAGGTGGCGGAGTTTCTTGGCGACGTGCATGCCGCCAATCGGGCCCGCAACGAAATGCTGAAGGCACAGCTTGTGCAGATCGGCGACGATTTCGGTCGAAACAGCATTGACCTGATTGCGCTCAAGGGCGGTGCGTTTCTCGCTGATGATACGGCGTGCGATGAGGCGGCAGCCTGCCGGTTCATGAGCGATCTCGATGTGCTGGTGCGCCCGCAGGAACTGGCCGGCGCCGTCGAGCGGCTCGAAGGCCTCGGGTTCCAGGCGCGTTCTACTGATTATGATCCGGAACATCATGCGCACTACCCGCCACTCGTCAGCCGTTGCGGGCTCTTTAGCGTAGAAGTGCACACACGCCTGTTCGATCGTGATGATTTCGGCATCGATGTCGATGTCCTCTGGCGCGAAGCAAAGGTTGCGTCTGGGGGCATCCTCGTGCCGGCGCCGCGTCACAGAGTGGCACATGCGCTCATGCATGCACAGTTGCACAACCGGCAGCATGCTGCCCGGCGTATCGTATTGAGGGACATTGCCGACCTCGGCTGCCTTGCCCGCATAGTCGAGATCGATCGAGATCTCGTGGACGACCTGTTCGTCGAGCCGCTCCAGAGACGGGCTGCCGGCGCTTTGGTTGCAGCTTGGCAGAGTCTCACCGGCGGTGCTGCTGAGGGTGGCGCATCGTTCGATCAAGACGCGCGACTTTGGGCTCGGTGTGCGATCGACCGTCTGGGTTGGACGCGCGCGCAATCGATTGCCTGCCTCCCGATCGATATGCTGGCGATGGAGCACTATCGCTGGGCCAACGAGCCCGGTCATGGCCGCCGCCGAGTATCGGACCTAACGCACCCGATACGGCTTGCCCGCAATTTGCAGGTGTGGAGCTTGAAGCAGCGCCAACGCCTCTGGGCCTGAGGTCCGGCCACTCCTTGATACATCTCAAGTTCACTCGATCACATGCTCGGCGTGCGCTCGGCCATGCATCATGCTATGCGCGCATCAACAGTCTTGGAATGATCTTGATGCAGGAGCGACGAGCATGGTGCGAGCGGAGAATATCGCCAACCGGGCAGGCCAGTTCTACATCGACGGTGCGTGGGTCGATGCCGGATCAGCAAGAAACCTGGAAGTGATCAATCCTGAGACGGAGGCGAAGATCTGCGATGTCTCGCTCGGGGCCGAGGATGACGTCGAGCGGGCCGTGGTCGCGGCACGCAGTGCGTTTGCCGACTACGCCGAATCTAGCGTCGAGGCGCGGCGGGAACTGCTCGGCCGGATCATCGACGTCTACAAGTCGCGGTTCACCGAAATGGGTCGGACGATCTCGATGGAAATGGGCGCGCCGATCTCATTTGCAACGCGTTTTCAGGCGGGCGCCGGCATGGGCCATTTCAAAACGGCCAATGCCTTGCTTGAGAACTTCCATTTTCACGAGGATTGGGGTTCGACCGCAGTAGTGCGCGAGCCGATCGGCGTGATCGGCATGATTACGCCCTGGAATTGGCCGGCCAACCAGATCTGCTGCAAGGTTGCCGCCGCCCTGGCGGCCGGTTGCACGATGGTGCTCAAACCATCGGAGGTGGCGCCGCTCTCGGCATTGCTGATTGCCGAGATCCTCGATGAAGCAGGTGTGCCGAAGGGGGTGTTCAATCTCGTCAACGGTGACGGGCCGGGTGTCGGCACGGCGCTGGCCGCGCATCCGAGCATCGATGCGATCTCGTTCACGGGCTCGACCGGGGCCGGCATCGACGTTGCGATCAAGGCTGCGCCAACCGTCAAGCGGGTCGGCCAGGAACTCGGCGGCAAGTCGGCCAACATCCTGCTCGACGATGCTGATTTCGCCAGCGAAGTGGCCAAGGGCGTGACGCTCTGTTTCCGCAATTCTGGCCAGTCGTGCAATTCACCGACGCGGATGCTGGTGCCGAAGGCGCGCATGGCGGAAGTCGCCGCACGTGCGAAAGAGATTGCCGAGGGCATCAAAGTCGGCTCGCCGCGTGACACGGAAACGGTCATGGGGCCGGTGGTTTCGGAGCGCCAGTGGCTGAAGATCCAGGACTACGTCCAGTCGGGCCTCGATGAAGGCGCGACGTTGGTGACTGGCGGTCCGGGGCGGCCGGAGGGGCTGGAGACGGGTTATTACGTCAAGCCGACGGTGTTCAGCGACGTCAGCCCCGACATGACGATTGCGCGCGAAGAGATCTTCGGGCCGGTGCTGGCGATCATGGCCTATGAAGATGAGGCCGATGCCATCCGCATTGCCAACGACACGCCGTTCGGGCTGGCGGCGTACGTGTCAAGCGGTGATCATGAGCGGGCGCGACGCGTCGCGCGCAGACTCAATGCCGGGATGGTGCACATCAACATGGCGGTCGCCGATCCCAAGGCGCCGTTCGGCGGCACCAGGCAATCCGGCAACGGCCGCGAGTGGGGTACCTTCGGGATCGAGGAATATCTTGAAGTGAAATCGGTGATGGGCTGGAACGCTGCTTGAATAGCGCTCAAGGGCTATGCTGGCTAGCGGCCGGGCCCTCCGCGGGGGCGGCGCTAAGCGCCGGGCCGCTGTTGCGGCCTTCAGCGTTTCCGACTTTGCCCGGCGCTCTAGGCTTATTGCAGGTTGCGGTCGGAGCGCTTTGGGTTGAGCCGGCGCTGATGGCGGTCGATGACGCCGACGCGCACCTTCTGGCTGACGTCGTGTTCGTTGCCTTTGACGAGCGTAACAGTGATGTCGCCGGCTTCATCAAGCGACATCATCACGGCTTTGACGTCGCCGTCATCAAGCATCGCGGCGCCCAGTTGCTCGATCGAACTGGCGAATGAATTGGCCTGGCGCTTACCCGGAAACATGGTCCACCTCGCGTTGCGATAGATGGTTAACGGGGTACGCGTGGATTGCGGCTGATGTGGGATCGGGCGAGGGCGAAATGTGGGCAGCCGGCCATCGGGTTCCAGCCCTCTGGCGCGCTGCCTACTGAGCGAGGCGGACGCCGCCCGGTAGCAGCCCCGCGACATTGCCGCCGGAACTGAGCTTGGCGCGCAGTTCAGCTTCGAACGAGCCGTCGAACACGGCCCGGCATTGTGGCACGCGGTCAACCATGCCCATCGACCGGATCTCGCGGCAGACGTGTTCGACACGGTAGACAAGATCGCGGATCTTGTGGTCGCTCATCGCGAGGCCGGAATGTTGGAGTTTGTCGATGGTTTTTGCCTGGGCCCGGCCGGGTCGTTCGGCGCGCCGTGTCGAGGCTACCGATTCTGCCGTTACCGCGACATGCTGGATGCCGATGATGGACATGAAGGATGTCGTGACATGCGCCGTCGCCTTGGCTGTGAGCGTGCCCTTGGACTTGTCGGCGACGAATGAGCGTTCCTTGACGTGGGCTGCGGCACTGGCTGCCTGGAAACGGCGTTGGGCGACGCTCTCGGCGCGACCGGCGTCGTTTGATTTGACAAGTTCGCGGGCACCGTCGAGGACGGCGGCGTCGAGATCGTTTTGCAGTGAGGTTTCGATTGAGGAAGCGTGGCCGTAGTCGATGGCGGCACCGATCACGAGCAGCAGCGGTACGAGAAACAGTGCGAAGATGATCGCGACGCCACCCGATTGTGCGTGCCTAAATTGAGCAATGGCGGATCTATTCGACAAGGCCTGCATTCCTGGGTTCGTGACGCCATGGTCAAAATTAACGCAGAAAGGCAAACAACAGGCTGAGGTGCTCGCTTGGATTTTAGAGGTTTCGATAGGGGATCGGTAAATGTCCGGGCCTTTTGCTAGCGCATCGTGCCTTAAGATGGAACCGCTCAAGAGATTTCAACTGGCGGCACAAAGATGCGCTACCTTGTTGACTTGATAGCGCAAAGTTATCTGCGTTTTGCCGGTAGTAGCTCGCTCGAGCTGATTCCGACAAAACGCAGTTTGCGCTAATGAGCCTTGGCGGTTTCCGGTGCCCCGAAGATCGCCGCAGCCAGTTCGCCGGGCGCCGGTGTCGTTGCCAGGTAGCCAAGGCCGACCAGGACGAGTGCCAGCGTGAACAGCCAGATGCCGCGTGGCTGCTTGCGCAGCAGCACCAGCATGGCGATCAGTGCGACGACCAGCATGATGGCCAGGCCACGGACCTGCATTTCGTCCATCGAGTTCGTCCCTCTTACACGCTGAGCAGTTCACGGACGCCTGTTGCTATCCGATTGCGGTCTGGGAAGACGTGGTCCTCGAGCGGCGGCGAGTAGGGGATCGGCACAGGCAGGGCGCAAACGCGTTTGACGGGCGCCTTGAGGGCGGCAAACGTCTGGGCATCCTCCGTGACGAGGGTCGCGATCTCGGCGGCGGCACCAGCCGTCGGGCAGGCCTCGTCGGCAACCAGCAGGCGGCCGGTCTTGCGCACCGAGCGGCGGATCGCGTCCGCGTCCATGGGCACCAGCGTTCTCGGATCGACGACTTCGACCGAAATGCCTTCCTTTTCGAGGATGTCGGCAGCAGCCAGTGCCTCCGGCACCATCCAGGCGAGCGCCACAACGGTGACGTCACGGCCTTCGCGTTTGATGTCGGCGACGCCGAGCGGGATCGTGTAGTCCTCCTCCGGCACATCCGCGGTGACCCCTGCAATGCGTCCGCATTCGAACGAGACGACCGGATTGTTGTCGCGGATCGCCGTCTTCAGAAGACCTTTGAGATCATATGGTGTCGAGGGGATGATCATCTTGAGCCCGGCGAGGTTCATGAACATCGAATAGGGGCTCTGCGAGTGCTGGGCGGCGCGCCGGGTGCCGCCGCCGATCGTAGTCCGAAAGACGATCGGAAACTTCGCCTGGCCGCCGAACATGTAGTGGATCTTGGCCGCCTGGTTGACGATCTGGTCCATGGCAACGAAGCAGAACGTGACGAGGCGCCAGTCGACGATCGGTCGGTATCCGGAGGCGGCAGCCCCGATTGCCATGCCGGTCAGTGCACTTTCGGCGATCGGCGTTGCGCGGATACGCTCCGGCCCGAATTCACCGAGCAGGGGCGGCGGCGGGTCGGTCGAGAGATGGAAGATCTTTTTGTCGAGGCGCATTTCTTCGGCGACCGCTTCGAAGCCGGCGCCGTCGTAGGTTAGTTCACGCATGGGAGGTCTCCTCACTCGGCGAAGACATCGTCGAGGGCGGCATCTAGTTTCGGGAACGGGCTTGCCTTGGCAAAGGCGACGGCCGCATCGATCTGGCTCAGGATCTCACCATCCATCGCGCGCCAGTCGTCGTCCGAGAATTGTCCCGGTTCACCTGCCAGATGATTGCGCAAGCGGTGGATCGGGTCTTTCGCCGTCCAGCTTGCGATCTCTTCCGGTGTGCGATCGTCTGGCTGGTCGGGCCGCTCGGTATGCCGGCGCTGGCGATAGGTCTTGCACTCGATCAGGCTCGGGCCCGCGCCGCGCCTGGCCCGTTCGATCGCCTGGGTCGCGGCCTGATAGACGGCGAAGATGTCGTTGCCGTCGACGATCGTTCCGGGGATGCCGTAGCCCTTGGCGCGTTCGGCGATGTCGTCGACCGAAACGCTGGCAGATGCCGGCGTATTGACCGCCCAGAGGTTGTTTTCGCAGACGTAGACGACGGGCAGTTTCCAGCTTGCCGCGATGTTGATCGATTCGTGAAACGGCCCGGCATTGGACGCACCGTCGCCGAAGAAGCAGATCGAAACCCCGCCGGCCCCGTCCATCTGCTGGGCAAGTGCTGCGCCCGTGACGATCGAGATGCCACCTGCGACAATGCCGTTGGCGCCGAGCATGCCGATATCGAAGTCGGCGATATGCATCGAGCCGCCCTTGCCCTTGCAGTAGCCGTCCTCGCGTCCGTAGAGTTCGGCCATCATTCGGTTGAGATCGGCTCCCTTGGCGATGCAGTGGCCGTGGCCGCGGTGGGTCGAGATGATCTTGTCGCCCGCCTCGAGCGCCGCACAGACACCGACGGCGACCGCCTCCTCGCCGATATAGCAATGCACGACACCGTAAATGTCGCCGGCGTGAAAATCATCCGAGGCGCGTTCTTCGAAGCGCCGTATGATCTGCATGGTGCGCAGCATCTCGCGCTGCTTGTCGGGAGATAGATTGTCCATGGCGCTGGCTCCCAGGCGGTTCTATGTCGAGTTGTGCAGCTCGTGGTGAGCTGAAACTTGCGCTGTGCCTGATCGTTACCGCTGCTTGCCCCTCACCCTAACCCTCTCCCCGTGAAGTACGGGGAGAGGGAACTCGGCCCGTCGCGTCGCCCGCGGCGATGCACTAAGGCACGGCCAGATTCCCTCTCCCCGTAGCGCCACTTCGGCGCGTACGGGGAGAGGGTTAGGGTGAGGGGCAACCAGCGGCAACGATCAGGCACAACCTGGCGAATATCTCTGGATGTTATCCGCTGACATCCCCATCCGCCAATGTTCGGTCACGATGTCCGACAAGGCAAGGCTGCAGGCAAAATCATCAGCCGGCCGGCACAAATCACGCAATGTCCGTTATGCGCCGCCACCCTCGGTCGCAAGCCAAGCCCCACAGCACGCCTTGGCAAGCTCGCGCACGCGCAGGATGTAGTTCTGGCGCTCGGTCACCGAGATCACGCCGCGGGCATCGAGCAGGTTGAAGATGTGGCTTGCCTTGATGCACTGGTCATAGGCAGGCAATGCCATTTTGTGGCGCGCATCGTTTGCGTCCTCGTCCGGTTGGCCGTTCTCGAGGATCGCACGGCATTCTTGCTCGGCATCCTCGAAGTGGCGCAGCAAGAGCCCGGTATCGGCGTGCTCGAAATTAAAGCGCGAGTATTCCTGTTCGGCCTGCAGGAATACGTCGCCGTAGGTGAGCTTGCGCGGATCATCATCGGCGCAGCCGTTGAAGTTCAAATCATAAACGCGGTCGACACCCTGCACGTACATGGCGATGCGTTCGAGGCCATAGGTGATCTCGCCCGACACCGGCTTGCAGTCGAAGCCGCCGACCTGCTGGAAATAGGTGAACTGGGTGACCTCCATGCCGTTGCACCAGACCTCCCAGCCAAGCCCCCAGGCGCCAAGCGTCGGGCTTTCCCAGTCGTCCTCGACAAAGCGGATGTCATTGACCGAGGTATCGATGCCGATCGCATCGAGGCTGGCGAGGTAGAGGTCCAGGATGTTCGAAGGCGACGGCTTCATGATCACCTGGAACTGATAGTAGTGCTGAAGCCGGTTCGGGTTTTCGCCGTAGCGGCCATCTTTCGGCCGGCGCGAGGGCTGCACGTAGGCAGCGTTCCATGGCCTCGGGCCCAGCGAGCGTAGCGTCGTTGCCGGGTGGAAGGTGCCGGCGCCGACTTCCATATCGTAAGGCTGCAGCACGACGCAGCCCTGGGCCGCCCAGAACTGCTGCAGCGTCAGTATCAGGTCCTGGAACGATCTTTCCGGGTTGAGGTTGCCCGGTCGTTGCCAGTTGGATTCGGGTGCGCTTTTCTTGTTCTTTGGCGGATTGGATTTCGTTGCCATGTCATCTCACGATCGGATCTTGCTCTAGTCGCGCGGCCGATACGCGCCCTTTTTCTCGTCCCAGATCAGGTCACCGGCATCGCGGGCACTGTCCGAACGCGACGCCGGATTTGGTTTGTCAGACTTGTGCTGCTTTGACTTCAGCCAGCGATAGCCGGCATAGGCGCCAATGCCGACCGCTGCAAGTAACAGGAGTTGGGGCATGACTCACAATCCGTAACGTTGCCAGAGCACACGATGTTCAATCGAGGCAACCAAGTTGTCCGTCAGGGTGGCAGTGTCGGTCTCGGTCGAGGGCAGGCGCCTCAGTCGCGCCAAAAGGCCGCCCGACTGCATCCTGATATTGCGCAGTACGACCTTGTCACCGAACAGTTCGCGCATCTTCGTGCGCATGTCCGTGATGCCGTCGATCAGGCCGAGTTCCTCGGCACGCCCGGCCGACCAGAAGGCACCGGTGAAGATCTCCGGATTGTCGGCCTTGAGCCTGTCGCCGCGGCGCTCGCGAACGACATCCTTGAAGACTTCGTGGACGTCCAACTGGATGGTCTTGAGGCGGGCGATGTCGTCCGGGTTTTCCGGGCGGAATGGGTCGAGGATCGACTTGTTTTCGCCGGCGGTATAAACGCGCCGCTCGATGCCGAGCTTCTCGATCGCGTCGACAAAGCCGAAGCCTGCGGCGATTACGCCGATCGAGCCGACGATGGAGGATGGGTCGGCATAGATTTCATCGCCGGCGACTGCCAGATAATAGCCGCCGGAAGCTGCCACGTCCTCGCAAAAGACGTAGATCTTCTTTTCCTTTTCCTCGGCCAGTTGGCGCATGCGCTTGAACAGCAGACTGGATTGGACCGGCGAGCCGCCCGGCGAATTGATGACGATCACCACGGCCGGTTGCTTCGAATAGCTGAATGCCCGCTCGAGCGCGCCGGCAGCACTTGCAAGTGATAACCCGGGCCGCAACGGCGATGCCATGCCGATTGGCCCGTTGAGCTGGAGCACGGGAATTTTGGGCGGTGAGGAGAAGGGCCACATGCGCTAATTTTCTGATTTTTGATTGGTGCATCGTGGTTTCACGGACCAGGCCGTACGTCAAGCGCTTTCGGCCCGCTCAGGAGCATCTTGACTTCGGCCGTGAATTCATTGCCTGGCCCATGCAAAATGATGCCGGGTGCGATGCGCAACGGACTGCGATTTCCTTTAATGGCGCTGATGATGACGCGTGAGGCCGACTGTCCGGAGCGAGGGTAGAGCGGCATCACCACGATTGCCCCGAAGCGCCGTGAGACCGCTTCGAGCAGGGCTGCCAGTCGGTCGGCACGGTGGATGACGAGGCAGGTGCCACCCGGCCGCGTCATGCGCGCCATGAACCGGAGCCATTGGTCGAGGCCGGCGGCGGGCATCGAATGGGCACCGGCCTTTATCGGGTCGGGGGACGGGCGATGGCTTCCTGCCTCATGGAACGGCGGATTGGCGAGCGTGACGTCGAAGCTTTCATCGGCCAACCCGGTGCGGATCCCAGCGTCGCTCGGGGCTGTTATGTCATGCTCAGCAACCGTTACACGCCCTTCCAAATGGTTGAGGGTGACGTTGCGTCGGGCCAGCTCACACAGATCGCGATGACGTTCGACGAGCGTTATTCCAGCCGAGGGCAGGCGACTTGCGATGGCGAGGCCGACGACACCGACGCCGGCACCGACATCGAGATAGCGCCAGGCACGATCTCGGTCAGGCGCCGGTGCCGCAGCGGCCAGCAGTACGGCGTCAATGCCGGCACGATAGCCGTTGCGCGGCTGCTGGACCGAGAGCGCGCTGCCAAGGAAGGCATCGGTCGTGATCCCCCCATCACCAACCGAAAAGTCGCTGTCGTCGGGTTCGGTCATTGTCGGCACCTGCCGTTGCGGCCGGGTCGCCCGATCGCGTCAGGACCTGGCATGCGTCGATATCCACTGGGACAGGTCCGCTTCGACGAGCACGCGGCGAGCCTGGGCCAGTTCATCGCCCGAAACAAGGATGCGGCGGGGCAGGACGCCGATCGAGCCTTCGACCGAACTGGTGTGCTCGTCGACAAGCAGGGGGCTCAGATGCGCATCGCGCAGTAACACGACGATAAAGTTTATGAGAACGGGGTCGTTCGAACGAACAAGTTCGTGCATGGTTTGCGTCCATCGGCCTTGACACGCCCGGCATCCTTGGCGATCTGCATATGATCGAGCGTGCCATATGCGGCAATGTGGGGCAGCCCGCCATTGCCGTCATGATTATAACCTGTCTGCTGGCAATGAGAGAGGCCGAATACATTGGGCATCGTCGTCCCATTCAACGAAAAGCGTGACGCACCAGACGGACTTGCCGGTATTGTCGACCTGGTCGGCACCGACATGAACGCCGTCAATCGCATCATCCTCGACAAGGCGATCTCCGACGTCGAGATGATTCCCGAACTGGCGAACCACCTGATCGATTCTGGTGGCAAGCGTTTGCGCCCGATGCTGACGATTGCGGCTGCCAAGCTCTGTGATTATGCGGGCGAGGGTCACGTGACACTCGCAGCCACCGTTGAATTCATGCACACCGCCACGCTGCTGCATGACGATGTCGTCGACGATAGCGATTATCGCCGTGGCAAGAAGGCTGCCCGGCTGATCTGGGGCAATCAGGCAAGCGTCCTGGTCGGCGATTTTCTGCTCGGGCAGGCCTTTCGGATGATGGTCGGTGTCGGCTCGATGGAGGCGCTCCGCATTCTTTCGAATGCCGCCGCCGTAATTGCCGAGGGCGAGGTCATGCAGCTTGCAGCCGCCAAGGACCTGACAACCACGGAAGACGCGCATCTGGCAATCGTCAACGCCAAGACGGCGGCACTGTTTTCCGCTGCCGCCGAGGTCGGCGCCGCAATCGCCGCCAGGCCGTCGGAAGAGCAGGCAGCACTGCGCTCCTACGGCAAGATGCTCGGCATCGCCTTCCAGTTGGTCGACGATGCACTCGACTATTCGGGCGACACGGTCAAACTCGGCAAGGCGGTCGGTGATGATTTCCGCGAGGGCAAGATCACGCTGCCAGTGATCCTGGCCTATCGCCGGGGCGATGAGACAGAGCGGGCGTTCTGGAGCCGGACGATCGCCGACGGCGAGATTGCGGATGGTGATCTCGAACATGCACTACAGCTGATGGCAACTCATCACACGATCGAGGCAACGCTTGAGCGCGCGCGCCACTACGGCACGATGGCCAAGGATGCGCTTGCAATCTTCCCGCCCGGCGATGCCAAGACGGCATTGCTCGATGTCGTCGACTTCTGCACGAGCCGTGCCACCTGATCGGGTGATCTGAACGACAGCGAACGGGCTGCGATCAGCGCAGAATAGTCGCTCTGATCCACCAGCCGGGATGGCGATCCTGCATGGTGCCTGCGGCCTGCTGCGCGGCCCTCATGTTATCGAACAGCCCGAAACAGGTCGCGCCTGATCCCGACATCCGGGCGAGGCGGCAGTGGGGCAGCTCTCTCAAGCCATCGAGCACATTGCTGATGACCGGCGCGATGGTAGTCGCCGGGGCTTCGAGGTCATTACGACCCGACGTCACGAAATCAAGACATTCTGCTACGGACATGAAAGGTGCCGGCGGGGTTGGCGGTGTTCGGTCGTCAGGTAGCGGCGGGGCAGCGAGCGCTCCGAAGACGTCGCCGGTCGACACGGCAACGCGCGGATTGATCAGTACGGCGGCAAGGCCACTTGCCGGCAGCAGCGTCGCCGTCGGCGGTCGCCAGACCTTCTCGCCGATGCCGGTCATGAAGGCGGCGAGCGGGCCATCATTGCCATTTCCGAGACAGACGGGCACGTCTGCACCAAGGGTCGCTGCGAGTTGCCCGAATTGGTCGCCGGGGTGCGTTACGGCGTTGGCACGCGCGATGGCCCGGATTGCCGCCGCCGCATCGCTCGAGCCACCTCCGATGCCGGCTGCCACCGGCAGTTGCTTGTCGAGTCTGAAACTGCCGGCGACGAGGCCGCTATCGTATCGCTGCATGGCTTCAGCGGCGGCAAGGATCAGATTTTGCTGGTCGAGTGCGGCTGCTTCGGGACCGGTCGTTGCGAGCGACAGTCGCTCCGAAACAGTCAGCGTGACGGTGTCGTAGGTATCGCCGGCGAATGCGACGAGGCTTGCAAGTTCATGCAATCCGTCCCTACGCCTGCCCGCGATTTCAAGGGTCAGATTGACCTTGGCGGGGGCCCGTTCCACGAAACTCGGCATGGGGATAGATGGGGACAGCCGCCAGCTCTCGATTAATGCCTGTTATTGAACCGGCTGCGTCCCCGGGACTTCGGATTTACCGTGGGCTCGTTTGCGCAACGACTTGGGCAGTGAAGCCGAAGTTTTGAGGGCGGCCGGTAGCGGCAGGCCGCTTGTCAGCTTGCGGCGGATCTTGATCTCTTCTTCGGGTTCCGGCTCCAGGGTCAGCGCCTGCTCCCACTGGTAGCGGGCTTCGCGCACGCGCCCCACCCGCCACAGGCATCGCCCAGGTGGTCGTTGAGGATCGGGTCGGCCGGCCTCAGTTCAACCGCTCGTTCGAGGTGTTTGGTTGCCTTGCCGTAGTCGCCGAGGCGGAAATGTGCCCAGCCGAGGCTGTCGACGATATAGCCGTCATCCGGTTTAAGTTCGACCGCCTTCTCGATGAATTCGAGGCCTTCCTTGAGCCTTTCATTCCGGTCCACCCAGGAATAGCCGAGGTAGTTGAGGACGAGCGGCTCGTTGGGGCTCAGATCATTGGCTTTGAGCAGATCGCGCTCGGCCTTGGGCCAGTTCTTGATGCGCTCGTAGCACGTGCCGCGCTGGTACCAGTACGTCCAATGGCGCTGTGACGGCTTACCGATCAGTTCGATGATCCGGTCGTAGTAGTGGATCGCGTCGGCGTATTTCTTGCGCACACGCAGCATGTTGGCGAGGGCATCAAGCGGGCGCAGGTCTTCCGGGTTGCGGTCCGACAGCGCGACCAGGATGGTTCGCGCCTCATCCAGACGATCGAGCGAGTTCAGGTTATGCGCGCGCCTGATTTCAATCAGTAGCTGCAGCGGCGAGTCACTTGGGATCTTGTCGTAGACCGCGTTGGCCTTCGCGTATCGCTTGGTGCTCTCGAACACGTTCGCCAGTGCCGCCAGCGCAAACGGGAAATCGGGTTTCAGGTAGAGGGCCATCTGCAGATAGATGGCGCCCAGGTGCCGGCCGCCTTCCGTGGTGAGGGCCTCGCCGAGGCCGTAGTAGACTTCCGCAAGTCCGTCCGCGCCGTTCTCGATCAGCAGCGGCAGGCGCTTGCCGGCCTCGATTTCCTCGCCGGCCTGGACGATGGCGGGATGCATGGTGCCTGTCGTGGCAGCACGGCTGCGATTCAGGATCTCACGACCAAGCTGGAAGTCCTGGGCATGCGCCGCGTGGTGCAGGTAACTGACCACCACGCGTGGCATTCGGGCGTCGATTTTGAAGATCGCGCGGTAATTCTGCCGGGCCAGCTTGCGCCTGTTGGCGGCATCGGCGATCAGGGCGCGGTGATAGCGCAGGTAATATTGAGCCCACTCGGCACGCTGCGATGACTTCAGCCGGCCGAGCGCCTCCTTGAAGCGTCCGCGGCGGACCGATACCCAGGCCCGTGACAGCGCGCCGGTCAGTTCCCCGATCGGGCCGGCGCTTGATGCCCGGAAATGACGATCGGCCGTTTTGTATTTGCGGGCTTTGAAAGCGGCGATGCCGAGCCAGGCGCGGGCCAACCGGTGCTGCGGCTGGTAATCGATGATCTTGCGGGCCAGCGAGATCGCGCGGTCGGCATTGCCTTCGGTGGCCTCGACGAGGAACGTTGCCTCGAGGATCCGAATATCGTTGGGAGCGCCCCTCAGGGCATGGCGATAGAAGTCAACCGCTGCTTCGGTATCGTTGCTCGATCGCGCAACGCGGCCGGCGAGGTAACTGCCGATCGGTGAACGGAGCTGTGGAATCTCGCCAGAGCGTGCTGCAGCAGGCGGCACACAGGCGATCAGCACCATAGCAGCAAGGGCGCCGGCCGGACTGGCCAGTTGGCAAGCACGTTGGAAACGACGGACTGGCTTCATGAGACCTCTCAAGCGGGGCCGGCGGACGCCAAATGCGCCAAGCGACTCAAGAGTAGCAACAACTAGGGCCGTTTGACGACTGCGCAATACAGCAAACCAGCGATTATTCAACCAGGTGGCAGTGGAAAGTCACGGAAAGCCGAATTTGGTCCTGTGGATGGCCCAATTCTTCAGCTGAATCACCGAATTTATGGCAAAAATGTCATACGCTGCTTAACACGTTATCCCGGCAGGCGACAAAACCGCTAAACCGACGGCGTTTCACCAGCAAGAATCGTGCTGTAGACTGGCCGGTCGATGTTGCCGCCGGTCAGGATCAGGCCGACCTTGCGGCCGGCGAGGGTGGAGCGTTCCTGCATCAGTGCCGCAAGTGGAGCGGCACCGGCACCTTCGGCAATATTGTGCGTTGTCTGATAGTAGATCCGCACCGCTTCGGCGATTTCCTCGTCGCTCACCGTGACGATGCGCGCGGCACCCTGGCTGATGATTTCGAGGGCAGCGGCGTGTGGTTCGCGGCAGGCCAGGCCGTCTGCGAAGGTGCGTGCCTCGTTGGTTGGCACCGGCTGGCCGGCAGCGACCGACAGTGCTACGGCCGGAGCGCCGGCGGCAACGACGCCGACGATTTCGGTCTTGAGGTCCAGCGCGTCACGGACTGCGATCACGCCGCAGATGCCCGAGCCCATGCCGATCGGCACATAAACTGTGTCGAGATCTGCTACACGGGTAAAGAATTCGAGTGCGTAGCTTGCTACCCCCTTGACCAGCAGGGGATCGAACGAGGGAACCATGTGCAGGCCGCGTTCTTCAGCGGCCCGGGCACAGGCATTCTTGGCTTCGTCGAAATCGCGCCCGTAGGTCACGAGTTCGGCGCCGAACGCCTCCATCGCCGCGTTCTTCTCGACCGAGTTGCCTTCGGGGATATAGATCACGGCTTCGAGGCCCGCCTTGCTGGCCGCAAGTGCGATGGACTGGCCGTGATTGCCCCGTGTCGCCGTGATCACACCGGAGACGTCGCGTTCGTTGCGGGCAAGATGATCCATGTAGACCAGCCCGCCCCGAGCCTTGAAGGCGCCGATGGGGGTATGGTTCTCGTGCTTGACCCAGACCTCGGCACCGGTCTGGCGGGCGAGCAGCGGCCAGGCATAGGCAGGCGTCGGCGGCATGGTCTGGTGGACCAGCTCACAGGCTGCTTCCAGTTCGCTGCGTGTGAATTGTGGCATGGCTCTTTGCTCAGCTCTCGGCCAATTTCTCGGCCGGTTTGGAGTTGTGCCTCAGGCGGCCTCATGAGCGCGGGCCAGCTTCTCGCGGGCTTGCGCTTCGGCAATGATGCGGCGCTGATAACGCCCCTGCACGATGTCGACTGCGACCATCACGAAGATGACGAAATAGAACGTGCTCTTGGCCATCGGCTCGATCGGGTAGCCGAAGAACTTGAGGTGACCGAGGTGGCCGCCTTCCGAGAGCAGCATGGCGCCGACGATCAACAAAATGAAGAGGCCGAGAACTTCATACATGCGGTTCTTCTGCAGGAACTCGGCCACGGTATCGGCCAGATAGACCATCATCGCGCCGGAAATTACGATGGCGAGCGCCATGGTCCAGAAGTTGTTGGTGAGCGCCATGGCGGAGAGGATCGAGTCGAACGAGAACACGAGGTTCATCAGCACGATCCAGGTCACGGCCGTGAATACCGACCGACGACCTTTGCCTGCCTCATGCTCGAGATCGAAGGTGCCGATCATATGATAGATCTCCTTGATCGCCGTGTAGATGATGAAGGCGCCGCCGATCAGGACGATGAGCGAGTGAAAGGTGATGTCACCTTCTATGACTCCCTTCCAGCCGAACTTGGCCACGGGTTCGGAAAAGGCGCTGATCGCCGACATCAGAACGAACAGCAGGACGATGCGCAGCGCGATGGCGATGCCGATGCCTGAGCGGCGCACGAAACTTTGCGAGGCGGCATCGACGCGTTTCGATTCGATCGAGATGTAGAGCAGGTTATCGAAGCCGAGGACTGCCTGCAGCAGAATGAGCATCAGCAGCGTGAACAGGTTTTCGAGCGTAAAGAAGTCCATGGCCGGCAGTTCCCCCGTTTCAATCGGTATTGGGCTTTGCAGATGCGTATATATCCGCTCGGGGCGCTTGGGAACCGGGTCAAGGGCAACACACCTCTTCATCGCTCTGCCGGTAAGCAGAATGCAATCACGTCTGAAATGGCGCTCCACCGGTCCGGGAACAGCGTGCGGATTTCTGATACCGATGTCCGGTCAATGAACCATCGAAGGAACGCCATCATGATACTCGATATGCGCACCTATACCTGCAAGCCCGGTACCATCAAGAAACACATCGAACTCTACAAGGCGTATGGCCAGGCGGCGCAAACACGCCATCTCGGCCAGCCGGTCGTGTGGGCGACTACCGAGGTTGGTGACGTCAATTCCTATGTGCACATCTGGGCCTACAAGGATGTCGCCGACCGGGCGGCAAAGCGCGCCAAGATGTGGGATGATCCCGACTGGCAGGACTACGTGCGCCGGTCCGCCGAACTCGGCGCACTCCTCTCACAGGAAAACAAGATCCTGGTCGCAACCGACATCATGCCGCAACCTGCCGTCGCGTGATGCGCTACTGAGCGGTATAGCCGCCGTCGACAACGAGGCCTGAGCCGGTCATGAAGGCGGCATCGTCGGAAGCGAGGAACACGATCCCGCGGGCGATGTCGCCTGGTACACCGAGGCGGCCGATCGGGTGCATGCGCAGCGATTGCTCGCGGGCCTTTTCGGTATCGTTCGAGCCCATCTGAGTGGCCCGTGCCGTGAAGGTCTGAGCGCCCATATCGGTCTCGATAACGCCGGGGTGGATCGAGTTGACGCGGATGCGGTCCCCTTTGCGCCCGAAGGCAAGCGCACTGGCCTTGGTGAAGGTGGTCACGCCGCCCTTGGTCATGGCGTAGAGCGGGTCGATCTGCGAACCGACCAGGCCGGCAATCGACGACAAGTTGACGATCGCGCTGCCGTGCTTCGAGTTCTTGGCGCGTTCGCGCAGTGCCGGCGCACAAAGCTTGGTGCCGAGGAAGACGCCGGTCAGGTTGACCGAGACGAGCCGGTGCCATTCGTCGAGGCTAACCTCCTCGAAATCGCGGCCCATGAACAGGCCGGCATTGTTGACCAGGATATCGAGGCCGCCGAAGCTGTTGGTGGCAACTGCAACGGCGTTTTGCCAATCGGCTTCCTGGGTGACGTCGAGCCGGATGAATTCGGCCTTGCCGCCCGCCTGACGGAGTTCCTCGGCGAACTCGCGGCCTTTGTCTTCGAGCAGGTCTCCGATCACAACTGCAGCGCCGGCTTCGACCATGCATCGTGCCGTTTCCGCGCCAATACCGCGGGCAGCGCCCGAAATGAGTGCAACCTTGCCGTCCAGCCTGTTCATGCCTGCCTCCTACCGATCCCGATGAGGGATCGTAGTGCGGCCGGCCCGCTCGGCCAATAGCGAATGTCGGGGCCGTCAGTGTTGCCCGGCAGATTGCACGGTGAGCAGGATTTATGTGAACTGAACCGCCGCCCCGGATCAACCAACGGAACGTTGCGGCTCTTGCCTTTCCAGATTGTCACTGGAAACGTAGTTTTGCTTATCCAGATTGCGAAGTAATTCGATGACGCCATTTTGGGCCCGGTCGGGCAGGCGTCCGAACAAAACCAGGACTTCGGCATACTTCGGATCGCTCAGGAAACGCGTGAGATCATTTGGCAGATCACGCTGGGCGATGAGGTCTTCGAAGAAATACGAAATCGGCACATCGAGAATGTGGGCCAGTTGCGCAAGGCGTCCGGCTGAAACGCGCGACTGGCCCGTTTCATATTTGTGCACCTGCTGAGGTGAGAGCTGAATTTCAGTGGCCAGAGCCTCAAGACTCAAACCCAGAAGCAGTCTGCGAGCACGCAATCGCATGGCGATCTTCTGGTCGGCTCGGGATACTCGTTCCATGCGATTTGCTCACTCGTCTCGATGTAACTGGAGAATGCAGATCAACTTGCACGAGTGGTGATTATCGCTTGGTCTCAGCGATAGTCAAACGGTGGATAAAAGAAAAGTGATGATTTGCATCCACAACAAATTGATAAATACCACAATGCTCTACCGTCAGTGGAAGGAGATTGGGGTATGCAGATTTACAGACGTGAGAAGTTTCTTGATGAATTGACGATCAAGCATGGCCCGCGTGACCTGTTTGCACGGTTTTTTCTCCAGGCGGTACATGAGGCGACCGAGCGGGGCATCTTTCTCGAGTTTGGTTCGTTTGAAGAGCTCTTCCGGGTTAACCAGAAGAACAATAAGGATTGGCGAACGCTGTTTCCCTCCTTCCAGCCAGGCCTGGGCGGGGCCAACGAAGACAATGGCTTCGTCCTTTTCGGGCGCGACAGAGATGGAGATGTGGTTGCAACCCAGGCCGTGCGCTTGTTCGACTGGCAGGACACGAACCTGAAGCGCGAGGCACAGTCACTGCGTCTGTTCTATGCCGATCCGGCCCGCTCGGCCATTGACGAGGAAGCCTGCATGGTGACGGCGGAGATTGCCGGCGACGTCACCGGCCGCGTCGGCTTTGGCGGAGCGGTGTGGTATCGCAGCGATTATCGCCGAAACGGGTTTGGCTACATCATGCCGCGCATCGTGAGGGCGTACGCCATGGCGCGCTACAATCTCGATCACATCGTGGCGTTCTTTGCGCCCGAGAACATCGAGCGGGGCGTCCACCGCCGGGCCGGATACATCGAGGCCAGCAGCGCCGTGATCCTGAAGCACTCGCCAACCTATCGCGCCGGTGAGCTGGCGATGACGGTTTGCCGGCAAAAGCAGATGCAATGCATCGATGATACGTTCGGCTGGCTACTGCAGCGCATCGAAACGGGGCTGCAGGTCGAGCTCGGGGAACAGCGTCGGCGTGCTTAGCACTGCCTTACCACCGTTGACGTCGTCGACCGGCAGCGTCAGCCGCGTATAGCGGAAGCGCCGGCTGCGATCCTCGTAAGGGTCCTTGACGATCGCGTCGATATCGTAGGCGACGGGCTGGTTGGCGAGGATTGCCATGCGCAGCGATTCCGCCACCCAGCGTCCGTAGATGACGTCGGGCTGGTCCTCGACGCGCTGATGGAGGCATTTCGAAACCCAGCTGCGGTCGCCGTAAAGGCTCCAGCCGTTGCCGAGATGCGAGAACTTGAGGGCCGATGTTTGCTGGCAGGTATAAACGACGAGAAAGCGGGCGTCCGATAATCTGGCTATGGTTTCGGTTTGGTTCGTGAGATCGAGGCTGCCACCGCTGGCACGCCACATATCGATCAAGTAGGCATGGGGATGGTCTCTGCCCAGGCTTTCGATGCTGCGGTGGCGTCGGTGAAAGCGATCCGGCTTGTCAAAGCATGTCGCGACCTTGATCAGATCTTCGGCGGCCTTGGTCGGATCGCTGTAAATCCTGTCGCACCAGTCGTTGGTGTACATTGACAGGGCGATTCGACGCTGCGCCTCGTAGATCTTGGTGATCGCCAGCTGGTAGGTTTCAAAGCAGCGGGTCTCATACGGCGCGACGCGGACATGGATCGACGTTTGCGATTGACCGATCAGGATGCAGCCGAAGTTGCGAACCAGGTAGTCGAGCGTCTTTCGCTTGACGGGCAGAGACAGTTGTTTGCTCAGCAGATAGGCCGTGACCGACTCCCACAGTTGCCCTGCCTCGTCGACAACGATCCAATGCACGTGTTCTGCCCTAGAAAGATGGTTCATGGGTTTGTCGGAAATCGACCGGATTGCCCTGTCCAATAATGACGGGTCACCTGCTGCATCGCCGCACAAGCTAAGATATATGGTTAGCGAGTCAACATGACGCGTTCGCACCTAGCGACTAGTTAACGGCAGCCATGACCGTTTCAATAGCTTGGTCGAGCTTGTCGACGAGTTCGGTGATCTGGTCATCACTGATGATGAAGGGTGGCGCGAGCAGTACGTGATCACCCAGCCGGCCGTCGATCGTGCCGCCCATTGGATAGCAGATCAGACCGGCATCGAAGGCTGCCTGCTTGAGGCGGGCATTGACCTTGAGCGAGGGGTCGAACGGTGCTTTGGTTTCGCGGTCGCGGACGAATTCGAGGCCACGGAACAGGCCGCGGCCGCGGATGTCGCCGACGTGGGGGTGCTGGGCGAAGCGTTCGCTCAGGGCCTGGGCGAGTCTCTCGCCCATTTGCCCGCACCGCGCGATGAGATCGCGTTCGATCAGTGCCTTGACCACGGCGAGGCCGCCGGCGCAGGCAGCCGGATGGCCGATGTAGGTGTGGCCGTGCTGGAAGAAGCCGGAGCCATCCTCGATCGCGCCGTAGATCTGGGCCGAGCACAGCATGGCGCCGATCGGCTGATAACCGGCACCAAGGCCCTTGGCGATCGTGACGATGTCCGGAGCGATGCCCTCCTGCTCGCAGGCGAACAAGCTGCCCGTGCGTCCCATGCCGCACATCACTTCGTCGAGAATCAAGACGATATCATTGGCATCGCAGATCTCGCGAATGCGCTTGAAGTAGCCCGGGACAGGGGCGACAGCGCCGAGCGTTGCGCCAACCACGGGTTCTGCGACAAACGCCATGACGTTATCGGCGCCGAGACGTTCGATTTCAGCCTCGAGTTCATCGGCAACGCGCCGGCCGTAGGCCTCGGGCGTCTCGTCATCGCGGCGGTCGCGGTACTCATAGCAGGGCGCAATATGCGAGCCTTCGAATAGGAGCGGCGCATAGGGCGTGCGGCGCCATTCGTTGCCGCCGGCGGCAAGCGCGCCGAGTGTGTTGCCGTGATAGCTCTGACGGCGAGCGATAAGGCGGTGTTTTGAAGGCTTGCCGCGCTCGATCTGATATTGGCGGGCGAGCTTGATAGCAGCCTCGATCGCCTCCGAGCCGCCAGAGACGAAATAGACGCGGTCGAGCCCGGCAGGAGCATTGGCAATCAGAAGGTCGGCCAGGGCTTCGGCAGGTTCGCTCGAGAAAAAGCCGGTGTGGGCAAAAGCGAGCTTGTCGATTTGCGCCTTGATCGCCTCGCGAACCGCCCGGTCGTCATGGCCGAGGCAGGAAACGGCGGCACCCCCGGAACCGTCGAGGTAGGCTTTGCCGTCCGCATCGTAAATGTAGCAGCCTGATCCTGATACGGCGACCGGTGGCGAGACACGCGCGCTGCGCGGAAAGACGTGAGACATACTCGGGCCTCGTGCGGTGATCGGTCGGTATTACCTATCAGAGGAATATCATGCGGCCAACATGCAAAGGCCCCCGCCTTGAGGCGGAGGCCCAACGATTGCGTCTTGCGCCGATCGCCCTTGGTCAGACGCTTATCGTCTGGTTGATCCAGGCTTCGAGCTTCGATTTCTGGACGAGCGCGCCGGTGTGGCGGGCGGCAACTTCGCCGTCCTTGAACATGATCAGCGTCGGCATCGCCTGGATCTGATAGCGGGTAGTGATCTCGGGATTGGCATCGACATCGATCTTGGCGACCTTGACCTTGCCGGCCATGTCCTTGGCGACCTCTTCGAGCGCCGGTGCCATCGCCTTGCACGGCCCGCACCATTCGGCGAAAAAATCAACCAGCACAGGCTCGGACGACTTGAGAACCTCGTCTTCGAAGTTCTGATCGGACACGTTGTTCGCCATAAAATATGCTCCCGTCGTTTAGTGTTCCAGGCGGTCTGCTGTCAGCCGGTTCCGCCAGTTTGCTCCCCGTCAGATATGGTACTGCAAACGGCAGGCTCAAGGGGTGGTAAACGCTCATCTGATGATCAACGCCGGAACCTAAGATTCGGGCACTGAGGCGTCAAGGTTCGATGCCGGCCAAAACTAATGAGCATCACATGGCGATTTCCCACAGTCGCAATTCGGCCTGGTCGAGTAGTCCGCTGGGGAGAGGCATGAGTAACGGTGCATCTGTCCAAAGAATGGCGGCGCGGACGTTTTCCCCGGTAAAGATCTGACGCACGGCCAGGCGATAGGCGGCAAGCTGCAGCAGATAAGCCTCTGGCACGCCGGCTGGCGATTCGGGCGGTCGGCGGTTGGACTTATAATCAATAATCAGAATGTCGTTGGTGCGTTGCACAAGCCGATCGATCTGGCCGTTGATCTGCAGGCTCGGACCGGAACGGCAAGGATTCGGGATGTCGGCGGCAATTGCGACTTCGGCGCGGGAGCCCGGCCCGAAGGCTTCGGAAAACTCATCCGCCTCGAGGATCGCGAAGACCTCTTTGATGATCTCGCCCTGAACCCCAGGCACGATGTCGCCGGCGCGAACGGACAGGAACTGGCGTGCCGTGGTCATGCGGTCGGCAGTTGCCACGTCCGGCAGGTGTTCGAGCAGGGCATGGGTGAGGTTGCCGCGTAGCAGGCGGATATCACGCGACAGGATGAAGGGGGATCGCGCCGGCGGTTCGAGTGGCGGGCGGGCATCGTCGCGCGCTTTGCTCAGCTCGGTCCATTCGCCCTCGTCATCGGTTACAGGTTCACCGATCTGGGATGGGGCGAGCGGCACGGTGAATACCGGTTCGCGGGGCGCTGGCCGACGGGCCCAGGCGGGTGGTGCTTGCGGTGTAACGGTGTCGTGAGTTGCACGCGCGGCAGATTCGGGCTTGGCGGACTGGGGGGATTCGATGCGCCAGATGCGGCGCCCGCCAGTGTCCGCGGTTTCTCCGGTGATGTCTTCGATGCCGGCCTGGATCGTATGATACCACGATCCCGGCGCGATGCCACTTTTGCCCTCGAAGCCTGCCACGTAGACACGATCGCGGGCCCGGGTCAGTGCGACGTAGAGCAGGCGGTTGTGTTCGGCCTGGCGCTCCTCCTGTTCGGCGCTGCGTGCTGCTGCGATGGGGGCCGATTTGCCGGCTCCCTTGATCGCCCAGGCATAGGAGGGGACAAGGGCTGGTGGCAAGGCGTTGGGCGTCAGTTGCGCGAGTGCCTCGGGCCGGCCGCCACCTGCGGCAGTGCAGGTATCGGGCAGGAAGACGATCGGTGCTTCGAGGCCCTTGGCGCCATGCACGGTCATGACGCGCACCTCGTCGCGGCCATGTTCCATGTCGCGCTTGACCTCGCGCCGCCCCTCCCTCAGCCACGTGATGAATCCTTGCAGCGACGGGGGTGCCTGATCGTCGTAGGCTAGCGCCAGGTTGATGAACTCATCAATGGCATCGCCCGCCTCGGGGCCGAGCCTGACCAACATGCGCGTGCGCACGGAATCGCGATCGAGGAGGTTGGCAAAGAACTCGAACGGTGGTGAGAAATCAGCCTGTGCGCGCCAGCGCTTGAGTGTCGCGGCGGCCTCGGCGAGACGCGGATTGCTTTGAGCAGCGCGCAGAAGGGCGGTCCACAACAGGCCCGGCCGGTTCGGAGCGAAGGTGAGCAGGTCATCGTCATCGAGCGCGAAAATCGGCGACTTCAAGACGTGGGCAAGCGATAGGTCATCCTCGGGCAGCAGCAGGAAATCGGCAAGCGCCATCAGGTCCTGGACGGCGACATGGTTGGCGAGCAGGATGCGGTCGGCGCCGGCGACCGGGATGCGGCGCGCCTTGAGTGCGCGGACCATCTCGCCGGCAAAGGGCTGGCGTTTGCGCACCAGGATCAGGACGTCGCCGGCGCGGATCGGCCGGCCTTCGGATGCCAGCCGTTCACCGCTCTGCAGCCAGTGCTCGATAAGGTTCGCGATCCGCTCGGCAAGGCGCGTGATCGGTGAGGAGGCGCCCTTTTCATCGAGTGGCGCGAAGGCCGGCACCGGTGCCGGCTCTTCCGGCTGTTCGGTTTCCCACATCTCGAAGCGGCCAGCCTGGCCCTGGCGCAATGCGAAATGGCGGATCGCATCGGCGCCGGCCGACAGGCCCGGCGTGCGGTCATGGTCGGCGAAGATGCGGTCGACGGCGTCAAGCAGCGGCGCCGTGGTGCGGAACGACAGCTTGAGCGGGATCTGGCGGAAGGTGCGCCGGATGGCCTCGGCATGTGCCCTGAAGCGGCGGCCGTTGGTCGCAAACAACTCCGGCGCGGCGCCCTGAAAACTGTAGATCGACTGCTTCTCGTCACCGACCGCGAAAATCGATCGGTTGGTATCCTCGGTTTCCCAGCGCACGCCTTGGCCGGCAAAGAATTCACCGACCAGGCATTCGATCACGCGCCATTGCAGCGGGCTGGTGTCCTGGGCCTCGTCGACAAGCACGTGGTCGAGGCCGCCGTCGAGCTTGTAGAGCACCCAGGCCGCCGCTTCGGCGTTGTCGAGCAGGCTTGCCGAATAAACGATGAGGTCGTCGAAATCGAGTGCGGCGCGGACCGACTTGGCCTCTCTGTAGCGTCGCATGACACGGTCGGCGATGACCAGCAGGCTGCGCGTGGCATTGGCAATGCGCAGGCGCCGGCGTTGTTCGTGGAGGTTGGCGAAAGCAGACTTGGCGCGATAGAGCGTGTCGGTGAGACCGGGCTCGGCCTCGCGCATCTTCTTGGTAATGAAGCTCGTCTCGGCGCGCGGTTCGCCGGCCTTGGTCAGGAACACATCGCCGAGCGCCCGGCAGCGGGCATCGGTATCCGGTGCATTGCGCGCGAGACGCAAGGCATCGGAGAGGCGGACATCGTTGGCCGTGCCGGTGGCGAGCACGTTGATGGCCTGGTCGCATTGCGCATCCGAAATGACGGCGGCCATCGCCCGGGCGAGATCCGTTTCGTTCGTGCCGGGCTCGAGGCCAAACGCCTTGCAGTAGGTAGCGAGTGCGGCCGAGAACTGATCGTCTCTGCCGGTGCTGCCCGCAAGGCGCGCATAGGCATTGATCCAGTCGCGCTTCTTGAGGGCCATTGCGAGGATTTCGTCGAACTGCTGGTCGGCGGCAAAGGCTACTGCCTCGTTGAGACAGCGCGACAGCCAGCCGTCAGGATCGTTATTGGCCTCGTCGAGTGTCGCGTCAACTGACTGGCGCAGCAGGCTTGCCGCCATTGCATCATCGAGAATGGCGAAACCGGGCGGCACGTTGGCCTCGAGCGGAAAGCGCTGCAGCAGGCGTTCGCAAAAGGCATGCACGGTCTGGATCTTGAGGCCGCCGGGCGTCTCGATTGCGCGGGCGAAAAGCTGGCGGGCCGAGCGCAAGTCGTCGCCGTTCGGCGCACGTTCGAGGAGTTCGCCCAGAATGTCCTGAAGCCGGTCGTCGGCCATCGTCGCCCACTCGGCAAGGTCGCGGAAGATGCGTTCGGCCATTTCGGCGGCAGCGGCTTTGGTATAAGTGAGGCAGAGGATGCGTTCCGGCTGGGCACCTGCCAGCAGCAGGCGCAAAACGCGCATTTTGAGCACGTGCGTCTTGCCGGCACCGGCGTTGGCGGCGACCCAGGCGGAAGCTTCCGGATCGGCGGCGCGAAGCTGGGCTGCCTGTGTTTCGCCGAGCAAGGTATCGGATTCCAGATGATCTCGCAGGCTCTGGTTCATGGTACGGCCTCGCTAGCATCATCGTCGCCGTCGGCCCATTCAGCGACGCGGGCGAGGCCGGCATAGGCATCGTAGCCATAATCGAAGCCGGTCCGGCGCAGCGCCCGGTAGGGCGTTGCCGGATCGTCGTATTGCGCAACCAGTCCCTTCAGTCCCGCGAGCGCCTCGGCGGCGTGTCGGCTAACGTCGTCGATATTGAGGTCGACGACCGAGCCGGGAGGCTCGCCGCCGGAAGCGGAAATGTACTTGAGTGCTGTCACATGTGCCGCGGCGATGTTGGCAAACCCGTGCCCGGCTGCGATGGCTGCCTCGAGCGGTAATTGCGGTGCCAGCCCGCGCCGGGCATTGGTTGCGAGTTGGGCAAGCGAGGCGCCCGTCTTGTAGTCGGTGATCACGAGGCCGCCGGCCGTAACATCGATGCGGTCGGCTCGGGCGGTAAGGCCGAAGGGGCCGGCGGGGGCGTCGATAACCGTCTTGCCGTCTACTTCGGCCAGCGATTTGATCACACCGGCCCGGAGTGCCGGTTCGATGCCGCCGAACCAGTGGGCGAAGCGTGCAAAGCGGTTCTGCCAGAATGCGCGGATGCGGGGATGGCTCTCGTAGTCGGCGAAGATCTCGGTGGCGATGCGCAGGAGTTCGTCGGCAGGATCATGCGGCAGGGCGTCCGGATAACTCTCGATGAAGCGGCCGAGTGCTTCGTGGACGATGGCGCCGCGCAGGCTGGCATCGGGCTCGGCGCCGAGGGCGGGCAGGGGATCGAGCTTCAGGATGCGGCTTGCAAACAAGGCATAAGGGTTGGCGATCCAGGTCTCGACGGCACTGACGCTCAGAGAGCGGGGGCGCAACTCGAGCGGCGGTCTGGGTGCCGGTGCCGCGATGCGCGGTGCCGGCGTGGCAAGATCACGGGCACGCGCCCAGGCGAGCCAGTGGTTCGAGCGCGAGAGCACGTCGCCGGCACCAACCGCACTCAGCACGGCATTGAGGCGCAACAGCCAGCGCGAGGCGACTGTCGGGTTGCCGTCGACTTTCTCGGCGCGGGTCAGGTAGACCGTTTCGGCGCCGAGCAACTGGGTAAAATCGTGGGCGGCATGGCCGATGCGTTCTTCGGGCTGCGGCAGGCCGAGCACGGCGCGCATCGGCCGGTTGAGCCAGGGGCCGGGATCGGTCGCTTCGGGCCAAGTGCCCTCGTTTAGGGAGGCCAGGATGGCGATGTCGGGGCGCTGCAGGCGGGCTTCGAACGGTCCCCAGATCGCAAGGCGCGGGTGGACCGGCACCAAAGAGCGCACGGCCTCGCCGGCGATCAAGGCGCGGTAGAAATCCGGATAGGCCGTGGCGGGGAGGGTCGGCGCACTGATCTTCCTGTCAATCAGGCGTGCGAAGAGGGCGGCGGCAGCGTGACCGGCTTCGTCGCGAAAGAGTTCGCTTTGCGCCTCATGGTCGTCGGGTTGGGCATCATCGAGCGGGACGCGGGCCAGCGCTTCGGCCGTGGCGATGTGTGCTTCGGCGAGGTCCTGGAGCCGGTGCGGGTTCTGCGATTGGCCAAGCGCGAGGAGTGGTGCGAACGCTTCGCAGAGTTGGTCAATGAGCTCGCGGGCGCTCTGCCAGTCCTCGACGCGCAGACGGGTGCCGGCCCGGTCACGGCGCTTGCCGGTCTCCACGGCCTCGTCCTGCCGGTCGATGGCGGCAGCGATGCCGGCAAGGCCTCGGCCGATGTAGGGCGCGCGGAAAGCGCCGACCTCGAGTGCGCGTGCAGCACGCCGGATTTCAAGGGCCGGCCGACCGAGCCGTGTCAGTGGGTGCTTGAGCAAAGCCATCAGTGCCGGCGGCGCGAATTCCTGGGCGAAGGCCTCGATGACGAGATCGAGGAAGGCGCCGGGCACCGTCTTGACGAATGGCCGGCCGGCCGAGTCATCGACCCGGATACCCCAGCTCTCAAGACGAATTGCGACGCGACGGGCGAGCAGTCGGTCGGGTGAGACCAGCGCTGCGGTGCGTCCCGGCGTTTCTGCTGCCTCGCGCATGATCAGTGCAATCGCTTCGGCTTCGTCGGCGGCGGTCGGTGCGTCGAGGCGATGGACCTTTGCGAAGGCCGCCGCGACCACTTTCGGCTTGTAGCGCGTGCCAAGTTCGTGCCAGCGATCAGTGGTCGCTGCCGGCCGCATCGCCTCGTTGATCAGGCGTTCGCGGCGGGCGAGTGGCCCCACCGAGTATTCCTTCGGGCCCAGTTGTTCGACCTCGCCGCGGTCGACGTCGATAGCGCCGAGCAACCTTGCCAGCGAGCACTGCGGGTGTTCGGCGTTTTCGGCGGCGAGCCGGTGCCAGCTTTCGCGTTCGAGGCGATGGTCGAGGCCCGGCAGGATAACGATGCCTTGGCGGCGCGAGAGGACAGCACGCATCAGTTCGCTGGTCGCAGGGATCGATCCGGTCACGCCGGCGATGATCACTGGACCCTTGAGATCGGCTGTGCGCAGCCGGCTGGCTTCGGCGAGGATCAGGCGGTTACGCCGGTCAGCCGGTGAGATCTGGCCGGCATCGTGCAAGTGCGCCGGCCACCAATCGATGATGATCTTCAGGAAGTCGAGCGTCTGCTGCCAATGCTCCGACAGTGCATCGGGTACCAGATGCGCAAGATCGCTGAGCGAGGCATTTTCGGTCTCGACCATGTCGATCAGGCGGGCAAGCTCGCGGGCGAGGTGGACGGCCTGTGCCGGGGTGCGTGCGCCGGCAGCCTGCAGGACGGCTTCGTGGCTCGCCGGGTCGAGATCCTGCCCGCGAAGCAGGTCCGACCAGCGCTGCACCAGCATGGCGATCACCAGCCGGCGCTCCAGTTCACCGACGGCAGCAGGGATTTCGAGACTATCCGCGGTCTTTTCGCTACTCGTCAGTTCGTGCAGCAGGTTGAGGTCTTCGCTGGCCTCTCCGATTGGTCGGATCTGCGGCAACAGCAGGGCCTTGGGGTGGCTTGCCTCAAGGAAGGCTGCCTGCAGGCGGCGCGCGGCACGCCGTGTCGGCAGCATGATCGTGGTATCGGTCAACGCCAGCGGATCGGAGAGCGGCCGGGCGCCTGCCAGCCCGTCGCCGAACGTGCCTTCGAGGACGGATTTGGCAAGCGTGTCGAGGAATGACTGACCAGGGGCGATCGAATAGATCCGGCCGGTGATGAACGGCAGCCGGATATCGTCGATCCGTTGCGATGTTCCGCGTTCAGTCATGTACGCTTTGCGCCAAAACCCGTTCGGCTTCTGCAAGGCCGGCCGGTGAGCCGACATGCATCCACTTGCCCTCGAGGCGCACTCCGAACAGGCGGCCCTCCTCTATGGCCTTGTCCCACAGCAGGTTCAGCGAGAAAGCTCCTTCCGGTGAATTTTCAAACAGTCTTGGATGGGCGATCGATACGCCGGTGAAAACGAACGGCGCCACCTCGAGTTCGGCACGGCGGCTCACCCGGCCGGCCTGGTCAAACGTGAAATCTCCGCGGCCATCATAGCCCGTACTGTTCGTCGTTAGCGCCAGCAGCAGCAGAGCATCCATGCGCGCCGGATCCCAGTATTTGCGCATGCGCTGAATGTTGTTTTCAACACCTTCGATCCAGATTGAATCGGCATTGTGGATGAAGAATGCCTGATCGCCGAGCAAGGGCAGGGCCTTGGCAACCCCGCCGCCGGTATCGAGCAGGGCATCGCGCTCGTCGGAGATCTCGAGATTAGGTGACGAGCGGTCCGCGAGGGCTTCAATGATCTGCTCTCCCAGATAGTGGACGTTGACGACAGCGCGGGTGACGCCACCGGCTTCGAGCCGGTCGAGAACGCGGTCGAGCAGCGTGCGGCCAGCGACTTCGACCAGCGGTTTGGGACGATCGGCAGTCAGTGGGCGCATGCGCCGGCCGAGGCCTGCGGCAAGTACCATGGCGGTTCTGAGGCCGACTGGCTGGGAGTTCGTTTGGCCGTTGTCGGTCATGTCGGTTCCTGTGAGGTTGCCGGTCGCCACCGTCAGCGCGTTGTAACCGCTGGTAGATGGTGTGCGAACCAATCAGTGACTGGGCTCAGGGCGTCGTGTTCGAAATTCCATGCGAGGTACGACCTGATGCGCGGCAGGTGTCCGAGATAGCCATGCTTGCTGTCGCGCATCGAGAGGCGCGCGAAAATGCCAAGGATCTTGGTGTTGCGCTGGGCGCCAAGGATTGCATAAGCGCGCCGGAAAGCGACGTCTTCGAAGGCCGGATCAAGGCTCTGAAGCCGCGAGCAGTAATAGTCGAGTAACTCGTCATGCAAGGTGCGGCTGACGTCGAGGCGGGCATCCTGGAGGAGGGAGACGAGGTCGTAGGCGGCATGGCCGATCTGGGCATCCTGGAAATCGATAATGCCGACACGCTCGATGCCGGTCGCATTGCTCTGCCAGATCAGGTTGGGCGAGTGATAGTCGCGAAGCACCCAGGCACGGGTGTCGGGATTGGCTTGGTGGGTTGCAACGTCGGCGATGAGCTGCTGCCAGCAGTCATGAAACGCCTGGCGCTCCCTCGCCGACATCTGCCGATTGGCAGCAAATGGCCAGTACCAGTCGCAGAGCAAGTCGATCTCGGCGTACATGACGTCTGCATCATAGGCCGGCATCGGGTGGGCGAGGTCGTCCTGGTCGGCGATTGCAGGTGGCTGGTGATTGCGCAAATGGACCAGGACATCGACGGCTGTGCGCCAGAGCAGCGCCTGGTCGCCGCCCCTTTGCAGCACGTCACCGAATACGGCATCGCCGAGATCACCGATCAGCGACAGGCCGCGTTCCGGGTCGAAGGCATGAATCTCCGGAACCTCGAGGCCGGCCTTGGCGAGTTCGCGTGCTATCGCAACGAACGGGACGCCATCTTCTGCAAGGTGCGCGATCTGGCTGTAGCTTTTGCCGTCGTGCACAGGCGGCCCGTCCGGCTGGCTCGGATGGTCCATCAGCAGTGAGGTGCGGGAGGCCGTGAACAAGCGGGCGTAGCGGCGCTGGGAGGCATCGCCCTGCAGATAGGCGATACGCAGTCCGGCTCGTTCGTCTTCCCTCAGCGCCATGTCGAGGAACTGACGGATCTCGCGCAGCCGGTCAACGCGTGCCGCCGCACCGCCGGAGCCGGCAAGCGCGACCGTACGTGCATGCGCATCTTCGGCGACTTCGCTGAACGAAATGTCGAAGCGATCATCGGGCAGGAGATCGCCGGCGCGCTCCGGCCATTCGACGATCGTGACGGCGTCCGTTTCGCCATCGTCGAAGCCAAGTTCGTCGAGTTCATCGGCGCTTGTCAGGCGGTAAAGATCAAAATGGCGAATCTCGAAGCGCTGTGTTTCATAGACCTGGACCAGCGTGAATGTCGGGCTCGGCACTTCCTCGGTATCGTTGCCGGTGACGGCCCGGATCAGGCTCCGCGCGAACGTCGTCTTGCCGGCACCGAGGCCGCCTCTGAGCGCAACAACGTCTCCCGGAGCAAGCCCGATCGCAATCAACTGTGCGAGCCGTGCGGTGTCGGCTTCGTCAGCGATCGCGATGTTCCAGGACGCGGTCATTTGGGTACTCGATAACGCTTGATGTGAAATCTATTGCGCGGCCGAGCGCTTGGCGACTTTGCCGTTGTTCTCGGCTGCTACGCTGCGCGGCCGGCCGATTTGTGGCAGGCGGACCGTCACGCGGGTTCCCTTGCCGGGTTCGGAATCGATCGAGAGCGTGCCGCCGTGCAATTCGACCAGGCTCTTGACGATCGACAGGCCGAGACCGGCACCGCGATGCTTGGAGCCGTGACTGCGACTCTCGAAGCGGTCGAACACGCGGTCGAGCTGCTCTTTCGGGATGCCGACGCCGCGGTCCTCGACGGCAAAGATCACGTCGCCGTCCTCGAGCCAGCAGGAGAGGCGGACAAGGTCGCCGGGCTTCGAGAAGCCGACGGCGTTGGCGAGCAGTTTCTGGATGAGCTGTTTGAGGCGGGCTTCGTCGGCGACGATCTTGTCGACGTCGTCGCTGGTCGCGATCTCGAGGGTCAGGCGAGCCTGGCCGGCACGTTCCTTGACGCCGGCAAGCGCCGCATCGATGACCGGCTGGATCTTGGTCGGCTTGGGATTGAGTTCGAGCGCACCGGCATCGATCGTTGCGAGATCGAGAATGTCATCGATGATCGACAGCAGCGTTCGCGACGAGGCCGAGATGTCGCTCATGTATTCTTGTTGCTTGTCGTTGAGCGGGCCGGTGTGCAGGCTTGTCAGCAATTCACTGAAGCCGATGATGTTGGTCAGCGGTGCACGCAGTTCGTAGCTGATGTGACTGATGAATTGGCTCTTGAGTTCGTCGGCGGCGACCAGCGCGTCGTTGCGCTCGATCAGCGCGCGCTCGTAACTCTTCGAGGCCGTCACGTCGGCGAACGTGACCAGCGTGCCGCCATCGGGTAGCGGCGTGAGCGCGTAGTCGATGACGCTTGCATCGGGGCGCACCATCTGGCCGCTGATCGGCTCGCGCTGATAGCTGATCGAGGTAACGGCTTCGGAAATCTTCTGCCAGGTCTCCTCGTGCTTGTAGAGCACGGAAGCCAGCGAAATGAACTCGGCGATATGCGGGCCCTGGCCCATCGCCAATCGGGAAAGGCGCCAGATCGACAGGAAGGCGGTGTTGAAAAGCTGCAGGCGCCCGTCGGTCGCAAACACGGCGACGCCTTCCTTGAGGCTGTCGAGCGTCTCGCGTTGGACCTCGATCAGGGCATTGTACCGGCTTTCGAGAGCCAGCCTCTCCGAAACGTCTTCGTAGAGGTACGTGACGCCGCCGTCGGGGCGCTGTTCGGCGACGACGTGCAGCATGCGCCCGTCGGGCAATTGCCACCAGTCTTCATAAGGCGCCTGGCTTTCGTAACAGGCGAGCAGCTGTGCCTTCCAGCCGCGATAGTCGACCATTGCCGGCAGACGCGACAGTTCCTTGAGGCGATCGAGCACCTCGCCGTCAGTCGGTGACTTGTCGAGCCAGGCCGGGTCGAGTTCCCACAGGCTGCGGTAGGCCTCGTTGTAAAAGGTCAGCCGCTGATCACTGCCAAATATGGCAACTGGTGAGGCGACCCGGTTGAGGGTGCGATCGAAGGCCGAGACATGACGCTCGAGTTCGCCCTGTGCCCGTTCCAGTTCGGCAATGTCGATGGCGGCAGCGGTTGTGGTGTCGTTGGCGAGCGTGGCGATCACCTTGTGCGCCTTGCGTTCGCCGCCGACGACGATGTGCATGCGTTGTTCGACCTTGTCGGTACGGCCAAGAGCCGAGCGCAGCGCGACCCGCTGGCGCGTCTCGAGCAATTCGATCTGGCGCTCGTAGACCTCGGCCAGATCCTTGGCTTCGACAGTCTTCACATAGGCCTTGTTGACCCAGCTGATGTTGCCTTCGCCGTCCTGCATCCAGGCGGCAATCGGCAGCGCGTTGAGCAGGGAGCGATAATTTCGGATCTCGTGGGTCAGATCGCGGTTCTGGTCGAGGATTCGGACGATATCGCGCTTGGTGCCCGCCACATCGCGCATTCTCAGCACCGCCCGCGTGCCGGTGGCGCGGCCGTCGGCTTCGAGGTGACCGCCGGCCGACGTCTTGAGGAAGATGTTGAAGGGCCGGCCTTCGGCAAACAGCGCGTCCAGCGCCTGCTTGAGGTCGACGGCGGCAGACGGTTCGAGCCAGCTCGGGAACTTGAGGAATTCGTCCTGATTGCGGGGCAGGCCCGCGACCGAATTCAGTGTGTGCGTGACAAGGCGCAGGCCCTCCCCGTGCTCCCAGAAGAACAGCACCTGTGGCTCAGCCTTGAAGATCGCCTCGGCGGTCATCAGGCCGCGTCTCAGACTTGCAGCTTCGGCGCGCGCGGCGTGCATGATGCGCCGCGCCCGGGCAGTGACGACCAGCACCAGGGCGAGTGCGCCGGCCGAAATACCGGCAATCAGCACGCCGAGCAGCACTTGCTGGGCACTGAGGCCTGCAACACTCAAATTCGGACGATCGACCAGCGTGATGGTCAGCACCACGGCGCAGGCAAGACTTGCCAGCAGCAGCGCCAGCAGGTCGCGCCGGAGGCTTTCGGATCGTAATGGGCCGGATGAAACGGGCATCGATCGCGTTCGGAGCCAAATCAGGTTGGAGGATCAAGGAACGCACACATGCCAAAAAGTCCGGCCACCTTGCGGGTGCACCAGGACTGGTTGCCGGGACCGGCGAATCATTTCCAATTATGCGTTTCGCAGTGAGTCCTGACCAGCCCCGGACCTGCCGAGACTGCGCTGATTTGGACACAGTCTCCATATTCCGCACATGGTCCATCTGTCACCGATTGCAGATGATGCTGCGCTGGTTCGAGCAGCAACCCAATGGACTTCACAGCTACCCGCCAGAAGCGCACAGCCTTCGCCAGCGATGGCAAGCGCGGTCGAAGCCGTCGTCGCATTGCAGGGCGAGGATGCGGCAGCGTCGCCAGGGGCGGTCAACCAGGCCCCTGTGCTGGTAGAGGGTGCCGTGGTCGCGATCGCGTTCGGTACTGCGCGCGCCCCGTTCGAGGCGTTCGGCACGGCGTGGGCGCATGAAGGCGGTATGCTGACGTGACCGTTGTCGTAAGTGCTGCGGCACCGGGTTGATCGTCGGTAGCGGCGGTACGGCCAGCGGTTCTTGCCGGGCCGTGCGCTGGTTAGCGAAATCAAAACGGCCAGTCCGGGACCGGTGCACCGAGACAGCCGAGTCCGGGCGCTCTTTCAGCTTGCGCGGCGATGCAGCCCCGGCCGGGGCCGTGCTCGAGCCGCTTTTGGGTTGGGGTGCCTTGGGCGCGTAGGGATCGGGCGTTGCGACCTTGGCGTGATCCCGGTTGATCACGACCACTTCCGGCGGCGTGCCGTTCTGGACTTGGGCGGCATCGGCTGCAAATGGCGTTGTGGCCTGGATTGAAGAGCCAAGCGCCACTGCCAACCAGATGATCGCGTGCCGGGCAGTGCTCGACACTTTGGTGTGCGATGACGTTGCTGCCCGTGTCATCCTATAGCCAGGTAAACCTATTTGGCCTGTAACATATCGGTCCATGTGCTCAGCATGGGACCTGAATAATGGCCAGAATCTGGCGGCATTAGGGGCAGGGCCGCTTAATCAGTTAGCGCCACCGATGGTTCGGCCGCTGGCGCTACCCTCGGGGATGCCGGAGCGCGAGCCGCTATTTGAGCCTGATGGCGGGGCCTGACGAGTTGGTGCAGGGGCACCGATGCCGGCAGCCATGAAGCCCAGATCCACCGTACCTGCCTGCTCAAAGGTCAGCGTTATCGGAACTGTCTCGCCTTTTTTTATCGGTTGCTTAAGGCCAATCAGCATGATGTGCCGGCCGCCGGGTTTGAGTTCGACCAGCGACTGGGGGGCGATCGCAAGCCCGTCGTCGAGACGGCGCATGCGCATGACACCGTCGCTCATGGTCATGGTATGGACCTCGACACGCTCGGCGATCGGCGAACTGGCACCAACCAGTCGGTCCGCTGCGGTGCCGGTATTGACGATCAGGAGATAGGCAGCGCCGACCTTGGCGCCTGCCGGTGTCGCGCGCGTCCAGGGCTCCTCGAACACCAGAGTGCCGTTACCAGCATTACCCGCCGCTGTTGGCAAAATCAGCCAGGCCATCGAGGCAAACATCAATCCGAGCCAAACGGCCATATTCGTTCTCAAGCTCTGCTCTCCTGTTATCTCTGCCAAGGCGTCCGCGACAGGGTGTTGAGATACGAAATGTCGCCAATTGGCGGTCTCTACAAGTCCCTGCGTGCGTTCGACGCATTGATGCGTTAGCTTGTCAGGAGCGCCCAAAAGCGGTCACCGGGCCGACATCGGCGTGCCTTAGCCTGGTCCCAAACGGCGGGTCATTTAGAACTCGTTAGCCGAATCGGCGTGAAGTAGCCCCATTGCAAGCGGGTGGGCAGCCAAGTCCGTCACGCCTTTTGCCGGGGGAGGAGTGTCGTAGATGTTGCCGAGTGTCGCCGATATTGCGCGCAATGCCGGACTTTATCCCGAATTAGCCGGTGCCCGGGTGCTGGTCACGGGCCTCACCTCATCGCGGGGCGTCGACCTGGTCCGGGCCTTCGCCGAGCACGGCTGCCGCATGGTCCTGCAGGTCCCCGAGATTTCACACGAGATCGATGCCCTGCTTGGTATCATCTCGGAAAGCGCGCTCGAGGTTTATGTGCGCCACGACCTGCTGGAGAGCGGCGATGACGCGACCCGCTTCGCCCAGGATGCCGCGTCGCATTTCGGCGGCTTCGAAATCGTTGCCAATCTGATTGCGCTCGACACCGGCGATCTGGGCTCGGCCGAGACGCTCGAGGATCTCGAAGGCCTCATGGTCGAGCGCTTGCAGGCCGCTCAGCGCACGACCGCGGTTGCAGCCAATCGCATGGCGCTGACCTGGACGCAGGGATCGATTCTCAACATCATACGGACGGCGGCGCCGCGTTCTGCTCGCGATGCAGCGGTGATCGGTCTGGCACGCGCGGCACTCGCTTCGCTGACCCGATTTGAAGCGAAGAATTGGGCCGCCCGGTCAGTCCGCATCAATGCGGTGGCGCCGCACGCCCAAATCGGTGCCCGGCTCGACGATGATTGCCTGACGTCCGAGCCCGACATCGCAGCGCTTGCCCTCTATCTCGCCTCCAGCGCCGGCGAGCGTCTCACCGGCCATATTTTCGATGCGGACGGTGCTGCCTGCGCGACCTGAGCGGTTGCTTGGTTAGAGCGCCGGGCACTCTAAAATAAAATGGGTTAACCCTGGTAGCCCTGCAGGCGCGGCTTGGTAAGGGTTGGCACAAAATTTGTTTCTTCGCTCCTTGACACGCCGAGCGGGCCCAACTATCTCCCTCGCAGCTTGTTGGCACTCAATCTTCCCGAGTGCTAACAACCGTGTTTTCCACAGAGCCACTCAATCCATTCGAAGGAGCAGGAATCCATGAAATTCCGTCCTCTGCACGACCGTGTGGTCGTCAAGCGCGTCGACAGCGAGACGAAGTCGTCCGGCGGCATCATCATCCCCGATACGGCCACCGAAAAGCCGATGCAGGGCAAGGTCATCGCAGTTGGCCCCGGCGGGCGCGGCGACGACAACGAACTGGTGCCGCTCGACGTCAAGAAGGGCGATCTCGTGCTGTTTGGCAAATGGTCGGGCACCGAAGTCAAGATCGATGGCGATGATCTCCTGATCATGAAGGAGAGCGACATCATGGGTGTGCTCGAAAGCTGATCCCGGCCGAGCCCCGTCAACACGACCGCAACGTTACTACACCAGGAGATGAACAACGATGTCAGCTAAAGACGTCAAATTCGCAACCGATGCCCGCGACCGCATGATGCGCGGCGTCGACACGCTCGCCAATGCCGTCAAGGTCACGCTTGGTCCCAAGGGCCGCAACGTCATTCTTGAAAAGTCGTTCGGCGCGCCGCGCACGACCAAGGACGGCGTCACGGTCGCCAAGGAAATCGAACTCGAAGACAAGTTCGAGAACATGGGCGCCCAGATGGTGCGCGAAGTAGCCTCGAAGACCAACGATATCGCCGGTGACGGCACGACGACGGCAACCGTGCTCGCCCAGGCCATCGTGCGCGAAGGCCTCAAGGCCGTTGCTGCCGGCATGAACCCGATGGACCTCAAGCGCGGCATCGACAAAGCCACGGCCAAGGTCGTCGAGGAAATCCAGAAATCCGCCAAGAAGGTGAAGAGCTCGGACGAAATTGCCCAGGTCGGCACGATTTCGGCGAATGGCGACAAGATCGTCGGTGAGAAGATCGCCGAAGCCATGCAAACCGTCGGCAACGACGGCGTCATCACGGTTGAAGAATCGAAGGCGCTCGAGTTCGAACTCGACACCGTCGAAGGCATGCAGTTCGACCGCGGCTACCTGTCACCGTACTTCATCACCAACGCTGACAAGATGATTGCCGAACTCGAGGATCCCTACATCCTGATCCACGAGAAGAAGCTGTCCAACCTCCAGGCCATGCTGCCGATCCTGGAATCCGTCGTCCAGTCCGGCAAGCCGCTGCTGATCATCGCCGAAGACGTCGAGGGCGAAGCCCTTGCAACGCTGGTCGTCAACAAGCTCCGCGGCGGCCTCAAGATCGCAGCCGTCAAGGCACCCGGCTTCGGCGACCGCCGCAAGGCGATGCTCGAAGACATCGCGATCCTGACCAACGGCCAGACGATCTCGGAAGACATCGGCATCAAGCTCGAGAACGTCACGATCGACATGCTGGGCACCGCCAAGCGCGTTTCGATCACCAAGGACGATACGACCATCGTCGACGGCGCCGGCAAGAAGAAGGACATCGAAGCCCGCGTCTCACAGATCCGTGCCCAGATCGAGGAAACCACCTCCGACTACGACCGCGAAAAGCTGCAGGAACGCCTTGCGAAGCTTGCCGGCGGCGTTGCCGTGATCAAGGTCGGCGGTGCCACCGAGATCGAGGTGAAGGAGCGCAAGGACCGCGTCGATGACGCGCTCAATGCGACCCGCGCTGCGGTTGAAGAAGGCGTCGTGCCAGGCGGCGGTGTGATGCTCTTGAAGGCATCGGCCAAGCTCGACATCGAAGGCGAGAACGACGACGAAGAAGCCGGCATTGCGATCGTGCGCAAGGCGCTGCAGGCGCCGATCCGCCAGATCGCAGACAATGCCGGTGTCGAAGGTTCGATCGTGGTCGGCAAGGTGCTCGAAGCCCGCGGTGCAGGCTTTGGTTATGACGCTCAACTCGACGAGTATGGCGACATGATCGAAAAGGGCATCATCGACCCGGCCAAGGTCGTGCGTGCAGCCCTGCAGGATGCCGCCTCGATCGCCGGCCTGATGATCACCACCGAAGCCGGTGTTGCCGAGGCGCCGAAGAAGGAAGCAGCGCCTGCAATGCCGGGCGGCATGGATGGCATGGGCGGCATGATGTAATGCCGGCCTAAACCAGCCGTTCTCTTAAAAAAAACGAAGCCGCCTGCAGTTTTGCTGCGGGCGGCTTTGTTGCGTCGGGCGGGGGGCAAGCATCACTGCCGGATGCACCCTTGCTGCGAAGCTATTCGAGGAGGGTTGCCGGTTCACCGCCAATGCCTCCAGCGACCGCCATGCCGGGCTGACCGTGCACTTGGGTGTCCGCGCCAGCTCGAATGTTCAGTTGGCCGTTGCCTTCAACTTCGATGATATCGGCGATCACGGAGAAGTAGTCTGACGTATCGTTGATCGTGCCATTGCCGGTGATGCGCAGTTTCGATTGCGGTGTGTAGATCGAGCCAACGACGTTGATCACACCGCCACCGATGATTGTGTTTGTGGCGATAGACCCGGACTTCGAAGAATCGGCGTACGGCTGCACTATCGCCATGCCGGCAAGCGGGCCGGTTGTCGGTGCGACAAGGTGGAGATTGGCACCACCCTGCACGTCCATTCGCCCCTGGTTCAGATTGGTGCCAGGCATCATCGATGGATGTCCCAGATAGAAAGTCACGCCCGACGAAGCAATGACGTTCGATCCGCTGCCGAACCCGATGTAGTTGTAGAGCACATAGACGCCTGGCTCGAATTCAACGGTTGCTCCCGACGAAACCTGTATGCCGCCGCAGAATACGTAGACGCCACCGGTCGTACTCGCGTCATAAATGGTCGTCCCGCTTCGGTGACGCAGTGCGCTGGTATGATTGCAGCCGGCCGAAACGTTGATGCCACTGGCAGCGAGAGCCGCCGGTTCATATTTCCCGAGCATCGGATCTTCGACCGGAGTGCAGTCGTCTTCAACTTTTGGTGAAAAGCCGCTGCCGGAGTGCTTGCCGGCGGAGCAGAAATGCGTCGCCGTGGCGGTCGCAGAGCCGCCGGAAACCATGCCGACCGGGCTGGTGGAGTGGGACTGGACCGCGCATTCCGGAGCGATGATATCGGCTGTGCCGTAGACTTTGAAGGCTTCGTCCACCGTCTTGTTGAGGGACAGCATGCAGAGCGGCGCCGCCATGCCCGATGAATACGTTGCCCGCGCGGTCACCGTGATTTCGATTTTTGGCCTGATGATGGAAGTAAACGTCGCTGGTACCGTCGCCGTCGCCCTCACCAGCATGCTTTGCTCGCTCGGTACAGCCTGACGCGAAACGTCATGGGCGATCGTGACCTGCAGCTTATTGAGGTCGAAGAGGCCCTCCGCCCGCTTCATTCGATGCGCTGCGGCCTCTGTCGAACCCTTGTTTTTGACGTCGACGGAAGCACCTGCGAGGGCTGCCGCATCAACGATGGTTTGAAGTTGGGACTTTACCGTTAGCGCACGGCCGAAGTCGATGGCCGCGCCAACGCCGAGTATGACAGGGATGAGCGAGGCGGCGAACAGGACTGCAACGACCCCGCGATCATCGTTAGCAAAGCGGAGCATTTTTCGAGAGGCTTGTGAATGAACGCGAGCCATATGCAATTTCCTTCCCAATGACGTTGTCATGACCGGGGCGATTTCCCGTTCAAGCACTAATAGAATGACTTGAAAGCTTTGCAGTGAATTTGAGAAATTTCGGGAAAATTTGTTCAAGTTTTAAGCGTTTTTTCCGAGTTCGATAAATCTGGCGGTTCCGCAGGCCCGTCTTCGCTGGATTCGAAGGCTAATCATTTGATGTAACACTGATATTTCTGTTGCGATCGAACGCTTGGGCTGTCTGGTGGTTGTTGCGTTGGTTAAGCTCCATTGTATTGTTAGGGTGAAGAATTGGTTGCAGCAGTCTTTAAAAATGCCGGCAAAGGACCGGATTCGGGTTGTGTGCAAGGCTAAGTATGCACTTCTGAAGCTGCTCTTCTGTTTACTATTTGCAGAACAGTTATACTTTCGAGCCAGTAGTTTCGATCCGTGGATTTGAATCTGGAAAGTTGCAGTTGGGACGAGATTTCGAGCTATGACCCAACTTGGGTGATGGTCTGATCAGGCGGCATTTCGTGTCGGCTCGGTTGCTTCGACACCGTCAGTGAATTTGACGCCCTCGATGATCTTGGGCAAGTGGTTTCTGCCTTTCAATCGGCGCCACGTCCTGCTCGCCGCCATCACCAGTTTGAAAACCATCACGAGTGCGGTGCCGTGGCTGAGGCTGCCTTTGGTGCGCACGGTTCGGTGGCGCACGGTCGCAAACACACTTTCGATCGGGTTGGTCGTGCGCAGGTGCTGCCAGTGCTCGGCGGGAAAGTCGAAGAAAGCGAGCAGGGCCTCGCGGTCTTTCGTCAAGCAGGTGACCGCCGGCTGATACTTCGCCCGGTATTTCTCGGCAAATACGCCAACGGCGGTCTCCGCGCTGGCTCGGTCCGGAGCGTTCCAGATCTCCACGAGATCAGCCTTCGCGTGCTTCTGGACCGACTTTGGCAGCTTGTTGAGCACGTTTGCGATCTTGTGCACCCAGCAACGCTAATGCCGGGTGCCGGGAAATACTTCATCCAGTGCTTTCCAGAACCCCAATGCGCCGTCGCCGGTTGCCAGTTTCGGGGCAATGGTCAGAGCTATGACCCAACTTGGGTGATGGTCTGATCAGGCGGCATTTCGTGTCGGCTCGGTTGCTTCGACACCGTCAGTGAATTTGACGCCCTCGATGATCTTGGGCAAGTGGTTTCTGCCTTTCAATCGGCGCCACGTCCTGCTCGCCGCCATCACCAGTTTGAAAACCATCACGAGTGCGGTGCCGTGGCTGAGGCTGCCTTTGGTGCGCACGGTTCGGTGGCGCACGGTCGCAAACACACTTTCGATCGGGTTGGTCGTGCGCAGGTGCTGCCAGTGCTCGGCGGGAAAGTCGAAGAAAGCGAGCAGGGCTTCGCGGTCTTTCGTCAAGCAGGTGACCGCCGGCTGATACTTCGCCCGGTATTTCTCGGCAAATACGCCAACGGCGGTCTCCGCGCTGGCTCGGTCCGGAGCGTTCCAGATCTCCACGAGATCAGCCTTCGCGTGCTTCTGGACCGACTTTGGCAGCTTGTTGAGCACGTTTGCGATCTTGTGCACCCAGCAACGCTGATGACGGGTGCCGGGGAACACTTCATCCAGTGCTTTCCAGAACCCCAATGCGCCGTCGCCGGTTGCCAGTTTCGGGGCAATGGTCAACCCGCGCGCCTGCAAATCGACAAGCAGTTCGCGCCAGCTTTGCGTGCTCTCGCGATAGCCGATCTGAAAACCGACCAGCTCCTTTTTGCCTTCCGGTGTCGCGCCGATGATCACGAGAATGCATTGCGCGTCCTCTTCCATGCGGGCCTGAATGTGGATGCCGTCCGCCCAGATGTAGACGTAGCGGCGCGCCGACAGATCGCGGCTCTGCCAGCGCGTCAGATCAGCTTTCCAATCGGCCTTGAGCCGGGCGATGACCGGCGGTGACAGGTTCGGTGCCTCTTGGCCGAGTAGCGCTGACAATGCCTCTTGAAAATCTCCGGTCGAGATGCCGCGTAAATACAGGACCGGCAACAAGGCATCCAGAGATGCGCTACGCCGCGCCCACTTCGGCAGGATCGCCGAGGAGAAGCGAATGCGTTCGCCAGCCGTCTCGTCGCCACCGCGGTCACGAACTTTGGCGCGGCGAACTGCAACCGGACCGATGCCGGTTTGCACCTGACGCTCAGGGCCGTGACCATGGCGCACGACGCGCCGGTGGCCGTCGGCAGTCCGCAGGCCGGCGTGGACGGCTAGAAACTCTTCGACCTCGGCCTCGACGGCCTTGGCCAGCAACTCGCGGGCCCCGGCACGCAGCACCTCAGTCAGAGGATCATCGATTGCATCTGGCTGGCGCAGCGGGATGACTGTAGTGTTCGACATAGGCGTATCGCTCCTTTGGAGTTCATGGCTGGTCTCGATAACCGCCACGATACGCCGCCTCTCTCAGATTCTGTCACCCAAATTCGGTCATAGCTCCAATGGTCAACCCGCGCGCCTGCAAATCGACAAGCAGTTCGCGCCAGCTTTGCGTGCTCTCGCGATAGCCGATCTGAAAACCGACCAGCTCCTTTTTGCCTTCCGGTGTCGCGCCGATGATCACGAGAATGCATTGCGCGTCCTCTTCCATGCGGGCCTGAATGTGGATGCCGTCCGCCCAGATGTAGACGTAGCGGCGCGCCGACAGATCGCGGCTCTGCCAGCGTGTCAGATCAGCTTTCCAATCGGCCTTGAGCCGGGCGATGACCGGCGGTGACAGGTTCGGTGCCTCTTGGCCGAGTAGTGCTGACAATGCCTCTTGAAAATCTCCGGTCGAGATGCCGCGTAAATACAGGACCGGCAACAAGGCATCCAGAGATGCGCTACGCCGCGCCCACTTCGGCAGGATCGCCGAGGAGAAGCGAATGCGTTCGCCTGCCGTCTCGTCGCCACCGCGGTCACGAACTTTGGCGCGGCGAACTGCTACCGGACCGATGCCGGTTTGCACCTGACGCTCAGGGCCGTGACCATGGCGCACGACGCGCCGGTGGCCGTCGGCAGTCCGCAGGCCGGCGTGGGCGGCTAGAAACTCTTCGACCTCGGCCTCGACGGCCTTGGCCAGCAACTCGCGGGCACCGGCACGCAGCACCTCAGTCAGAGGATCATCGATTGCATCTGGCTGGCGCAGCGGGATGACTGTAGTGTTCGACATAGGCGTATCGCTCCTTTGGAGTTCATGGCTGGTCTCGATAACCGCCACGATACGCCGCCTCTCTCAGATTCTGTCACCCAAATTCGGTCATAGCTCCGAGATTTCAGCTCGCAGTTCTTTTCGTCAGGCGTGTCTCGCGGGGGCAAACGACTGACGGAGCAGGGCCGCCTCGACGCTACGACGGCAGTCTCGGCAAAATGAAACAGCCCGCATGAGAGTTCATGCGGGCTGCTGTGCACACCATCTGATTGCCGCCGTCGGCTATCGCGCTAATCCGTCATTCCAAAAGCGAGGCTGGATCGCCGCCGAGGCCGCCGGCGATGGTCATGCCGGGATATCCGTAGGCGACGGCATCGGCTCCGGCCTGGATGTAGAGCTGGCCATTGCCTTCGAGTTCGATGAAGTCTGCGGCAATCGAGAAATAGTCCGACTTGTCGTTGATCGTGCCATTGCCCGTCATGCGGACTTTGGCCTGGGGTGTGTAGATCGTTCCATAGATATTGACCGAGCCACCACCGATAATCGTGTGGGTCAGCGCCGGTGTCGAGCCACCGGTGTAATTCGACACCGTCGGCTGCAGGATGGCGATCCCGGCAAGCGGGCCGGTGGATGGTGCCGAGAGTTCGAGGTTGCCGCCACCGATCACGGTCAGGAAGCCGTCTTTGGTTCCGACGACCTGGTTCGAGTTGGCAAAATAGAACGTGGCGTCGGTTGCAATGACCGTCGCGCCGGACTCGATCCGGAACTCGTTGAAGATCTTGTAGACGCCCGGTCCGAACGTGGCGGTTGCACCAGCCTTGACCGTTATGCCGCCGCAAAATGCAACGACGGAGTTCTGCGAACCTGCGTCGAACATGGTGTCGTTGCGCAGCCGCAGCATGCTGTTGTAGGAACAGCCTACCTTGACGTTGATACCCGCTGCGGCCAGGGCAGCGTCATTGTAGAGGGCCGCATAGGGGTCCTCGACCGGCGTGCAGTCGTTTTCGACCTTTGGGTCGAAGCCCGAACCCGAACTGCCGCCGACGCTGCAGAAGTGCGTTGCCTGCGCAGTTGCAGAGCCGCCTGATACCATGCCGACCTGCGATGAGGAGTGCGATTGCACGGCGCATCCCGGGGCGAGGAGGTCAGCCGTGCCCCAGACCTTCATGGTCTCATCAGCTGATTTGTTGAGCGACAGCATGCACAATGGTGCCGCCGTGCCTGTTGCATAGGTTGCCCGCGCTTGTGCCGTGATATCGAGTTTTGGCGTGATGATCGAGGTCAGGGTCGTCGGTACCGAAGCCGTCGCCGTCACCAGCATGCTTTGCTCGCTTGGTATGGCCTGGCGGTAGACGTCATTGGCGATCGTGATCTGGGTCTTGTTCAAATCGAAGATGCTCTCTGCCCGCTTCATTCTATTGGCAGCGGCCTCAGTCGAGCCCTTTTCCCTGACGTCGACGGAAGCACCGGCAAGGGCAGCCGCATCAACGATAGTTTGCAGTTGCGATTTCACTGCCAGGGCACGGCCGAAATCGACCGCAGCACCAACCGCGAATGCCACCGGGACGAGGGCTGCTGCAAACAGAATTGCAACGACCCCGCGATCATCATTGAAAATGCGGAAGACCCCACGAATGATTTGTGAGTGCACGCCAGTCATGTGCATCTTTCTCCGTTACGCTGTGATGATTGGCGCGCCATAGTTCGCCCGAGCGCCGGCACAATGACCTGAAACCTTTGCCAAGGTTTTGAGAAGTTGCGCGAAAGTTCTTTCAAGTTTTATGCGCCTTGGACGCTTCCCGGCAATGCGCTGGAAATTCGAGCGGGTTTGCAGCTTGAAGGCCCTGCAAACAATTGAAATAAAACAAGTAATTATGATTTTGCGGAGTGATTGGAATTGCCTGAAGGTTGAAGGCTGTGGGTTATTCGTTGTGCCTACAGGGTGAACTTTTCGTTCACACCGGCCAGTTGCCGGTTCGGGTCCAGGGACAAGTCACTGGCCGGAAAGTTTGAGGGGGCGAAGCTTCCTCATTAATCGCCGCCAGGCGGCGATATGTCAGGGGCGTTGCCATTCGATGTTCGTGTTCGAAACATCGACACGAAATGACGACCCCACCAAAGGGCCTTGGCCCTTTGGAGACCCTTATGATGAGCGCCGCGTCAGGAAGCCGAACAGCGCCGGCCCGCAAAGGCCCAGGAATGCCAGCACCAGGAAGAACGCCGCCAATGGCTGTGCTGCGATCAGCCACCATTGTCCGTCGTACATCTTGAGTGAGTTCTGCAGGTTGGTCTCGACCATTTCACCGAGTATCAGGCCGATCGCGACGGGGGCGACGGCGAAACCGAGCCGGCGCATGAAATAGCCGAGCACGCCGAAGATCAGGACCAGCCAGACGTCCTGCAAAGACTGGTTGAGCGCGAAGGCGCCAATCACCGAGAGCGCGAAGACGATCGGCCACAGGATTGGGGTCGGCACCAGCGATACCCGGGCAAAGAGTTTAGCCGCATAGAGGCCGAGCACTAGGAACATCAGGTTGGCAACGAACATCGCCCCGAAGATCGAGTAGACCTTGCCGACCTGTTCGGTGAAGAGGTAGGGCCCGGGGCGTAGCCCGTGTACCAGGAGGCCGACCAGAATCACCGCCGTGGTGCCGGACCCTGGGATGCCGAGCACCATGGTCGGCACCATCGCGCCGCCGGTCGCGGCATTGTTTGCAGCTTCGGCACCGGCGATGCCTTCGACGGCGCCCTTGCCAAATTCCTCGCGGTTCTTCGACCAGCGCCGCGCCTCGGAGTAGCCGATCATCGAGGCGACCGTCGCGCCTTCCGCCGGCAAAACGCCGATGAACGTGCCGATGCCGCAGGATCTGAGGATTGTTTTCCAGATCTTCTTGTAATCGGCCATGGTCGGCAGCTGCACGGCCTTCATGGCGACCGTCTCGATGATCGAATTGAGGCGCGTCGACTGCACGAGCAGCTCGGACATCGCAAATAGCCCGATCATGACCGGTACAAAATGAAGCCCTTCGTAAAGATCGTAGTTGCCGAACATGAAGCGTTCGATGCTGGTCGACTTGTCGGCGCCGATCGTCGCCAGCCAAACGCCGAATATGCCGCCGATCAGGTTCTTGACCGCGCCGCCGGCCGAGATGCTCGCCAGCATCGAGAGCCCGAACAGCGTTAGTGCAAAATACTCGGGCGGGCGGAACTCGTAAGCGACGCGCGCCAGCAGCGGAGCTGCGATCGCGAGCACAATCACCGAAAAGATGCCGCCGATTGTACTCGAGACAACCGCGATACCGAGTGCGCGTCCGGCCTCGCCGCGTTGCGCCATTGGGTAGCCGTCGAGGCATGTTGCAGCGGCTGCCGACGTGCCCGGCGTGTTGATCAGGATTGCCGTGATCGAGCCGGCGAAAGTCGCCGAAACGTAGATCGTCGAGAGCACGGCGATCGCGTGCACGGGGTCCATCGTCAGCGTGAAGGGCAGCAGCAGTGCGGCCCCGGTCGTCGCGCCGAGCCCCGGCAGCGCGCCAATGATCACACCGATAATCGTCGTCAGCAGGATCAGCAGCAGGAGGTAGGGGTCGGTCATCACCGACGCCATGGCGACGATCGCTTCGGTCACGACTGATTATCCGTAATAGAGTTCGGTGAGAATGCCGCGCGGGAAGCGGATCTTAAGGACGAGGTCGAACAACAGGAAGATCGTGACCGGTGTCACCACGGCAATCAGGCCCGCCAGCCAGATGCGCCGCTCGCCCCAGACGAGCGACATGATGAATATCACGACGGCGAGCGCCAGGAACATGTCGATGTAGGTCGTGAGCACGTAAAAGACCGCCATGAGCGCCATCGAGAGCCAGGTCTGCGGCGGCTGGCGCGGATGCGGCATGCGGCTACCGCCGAAGAACTGCACGATCAGGAAGATATTCAAAAGTGCAATCAGCCCGGCGAGGAAGATCGGAAAGGACCTCGGTTGCATCGCTTCGCCGATCACGATTTCTGGCGCCGTGTCGAACTGCAACGCGAGATAGGTCACCATCGCGCAGAACGCGAAGATCACCAACGGCACGAGCCAGTCGCTCGCCGTGTAGGACCGCCGAGCCTCGGCGGTCCTCTCATGGTTGAAGCCTGATTCCATCAAAGGCCAAGCCTACTTGAGGCCCATCTCCTTGATGGCCGGTCCGAACTCCTCGATCATCGATTTGATCTGGGCACCCCAGGCCTTCGAGTCGGCCGGCGACGTCTCATCGAGACCGGAGGCTTCGAGATAAGCCTGGTAGACCTTGTGCTTCATCGCCTTCATCAGGCCCTTTTCGAGGGTCGCGACCTTGGCGGCATCGGCGCCGGCGTGGGTTACGAAGCCGCGGACTGTCGAGAGTACAACGTCGATGCCGAGTTCCTTGCCGGTCTTGGCGTCGGGGATCGGCTTCATCCGGTCGGTGCCGAGCACGATCAGCGGGCAGATGTCGCCGGCTTCGACTGGCGCTGCTGCTTCCGACAGGTTGAGCGTGCCGACATCGACTGCGCCGGCAACGAGCTGGGTTGCCACTTCACCACCGCCCTTGAAGGGCACGATCGTCGGCTGGATCAGGCCGCCCTTCTTGGCGAAGATGTAGGCCGTGATGTGGTCGATGCCGCCGACGTTGGTGGTGCCGAATTTCAGCTTTTCCTTTTTCATGCCGGCGACGAGTTCTTCCGGCGTCTTGTATTTCGACTTCTTGCAGTTGACCATCAGGATCTGCGGGTCGTTGGTGCCGCGCGCGATCGGTGCCATTTCATCGACCGTCAGGTTGGTCTTGCCCTTGGCCATGGTGATGGCGTGGCCGATCGTGAAGGTCATGATGGTGTGGCCATCAGCCGGGCGCGATTTGAAGTAGTTCATCGCTGCTGCACCGTTGCCGCCGCGCTTGTTGACGACGACCATGTCGGTTTTCAGTACGCGGCGCCCGCGCAGCATCATCATACGGCTGTTGACGTCGGTACCGCCGCCGGCGCCGGCGTGCGTGATCACTTCGATGGTCTTGGATGGGAACTTGTCCTGGGCTAGCGCGGAGACGGCGAAGGCCGTCAGGGCTGCGGCCGAGGCCATGATCAGCTTGGTTGGTTTCATTTGTGTTTCCTCCGTTTTGAGTCGATGAGTTTTCCTTGTTGAGCGGCCCTATGCCCCTCACCCTAACCCTCTCCCTGCATGCGCCGAAGTGGCGCTACGGGGAGAGGGAATCCGGCAGTGCCTTGTGGTACCGCCATCGGTCAAGCGACGGCCAAGTTCCCTCTCCCCGTACTTCACGGGGAGAGGGTTAGGGTGAGGGGCATAGGGCCTGGGCTCAGACGCCAACGCATGCGACCGGCGCCGAGCACGTAACGATTCACGCATCCGCTACTCCCGCTTCGCGCGCTCGCTCGACCAGGTAATCACGTCCTTCAAGCATCTGGTCGATCGTGCCCCAGCCGCACATGTAGTGACCATCAAAACCTGTCGCCTCGATGCGCCCGAACATGTCGACGAAATCGACCGTACCGGTGCCGGGATGCATGTGAAGCTCATATTCGCCGTTGTTGTCGGCAACCCGTATCTCCTCGCAGCGCGACATGTCCATGCCGTCGACGAAACCGGCGATGCCGATGGGGTCGTAATGGGCGTGATTGATGGTGAAGGCCCATTTGAACTTGTCTGACTTGATCTGGTCAAAATACCAGATGGTGTCCTCGAGATTGTCGGGCATGTAGTGGACTTCAGCCAGTTCCGGCTCACTGTTGAGGTTCTCGAGCGTGATCAGCACGCCTTTCTGCTCAGCATAGTCAACGACGCGCTTCAGGCGATCGAGGCTTGCCTGTTTGCGCAATTTGGTGTCGGCCGTGAAATGATAGCCGCCGTGTACGACGACCCATTCGGCGCCCATCTTGGCGGCCAGGTCGATGTAGGCACGAAGATATTGATCGGTTGCATCGCGCAGGAATGGCGAAACCTCGGCGACATTCACCGCGGACAATGTATGGAGACCAAGATGCAGGCCGTAAGCAGCGCACATATCCTTGATGTTCGCACAGGCCGCATCGTCGAAGCGCTCCATTTCGTTGGGCGCAATGTCGACCTGAGCATCGAAATAGAGCACTCCATTGCGATGGGCCCACTCGATGCCGCTCTCGAGCGCGATACGCCGTCCGAGATCGATGCCGATCCGGTCACGGAATGCCATTCACGTCCTCCCTGGGATTCTTCCCGGGCGCGTATTGTCAGTCGCCAGCTTTCTTGTAGCAGCGAGCCTATATGGGCTATTCGAAGCCGGTCAAGGCAGCGCCAAACTTGTCTGTGATTGTTGCGAAATCCAGCCCACGGCAGGATGGCAACGCTGGGCGGGCACTGCAGGCGACTTGGACAATGCCTGTTGCCCGCGCCGCAGCGGGCCGGTTAGATTGTGGGCAGTTCAACAGGAGCAAAGGCTTCTTCAGCTTTGCCATCAGAACAGGACGGATTGTCGTGCTCAACCGGCGTACATTCAATATCGGACTTGGCGGCTCGATCGCCGCTGCCTCGCTTGTTTCAGGCCCGCTCGGCGGTTCGGCCCTGGCCCAGCAATCGGGTCTTGCCAAAACCTGGCAGGAATTTTCGGCAATCGTCACGGAGGCGCGCCGCCTGGGCCTTGCCGCACCGCGTATTGACGGCATCGAGCGGCGTCCGGAAGACGCCTTGCCGGCAATCTCCGACCTCGTCGACATGCTCCAGCGCTCAGCCGGGACAGACGTCACGTCGACGCCGGAAATCGAAGCCGTGCTCGATCGGGCAGCTGAATTGCTGCGTGCCACCGTTGCCGGTGAAGCGGCACCGAGCGAAGGACGTGGTCTTTCTGCCGCTCCCCGTATCGGACGTCAGGCAACCGCCGTTGCAACTCGGCCGAAATACGAAGACCTCAAGGCCGACTACGAGGAACTATTCCGCACCGCCACGATCCGCTCGCAATATCGCTCGACCGTGGTCTGGTACGCCAACAAGCTCAAGGATCCAACGAACCAGGCGCGCTACAAGAAGGTTTCAGAAGCGGTTTGCGCCCCGTGGTTCTTCATCGGCATCACGCACGCCATGGAAGCTGGCTTCAATTTCCTGGGCCACCTTCACAACGGCGATAGCCTGAAGGCGAAGACCGTCAACGTGCCGAAAGGCCGTCCACCCGCGTGGAACCCGCCGAACGACTGGGAATCTAGTGCCATCGATGCAATCCAGTTCGACAAGCTCGCCAACATCGAGGATTGGAGCCTGCCGGCGATGCTCTACAACTGGGAACGCTACAACGGTTTCCGCAGCCGTACGATCCAAAAGATCAACACGCCCTACCTCTGGAGTTTTTCCAATCACTACACCAAGGGCAAATACGTAGCCGATAACGTTTGGGACCCGAATGCGGTCTCGCGCCAGTGTGGTGCTGCCGTCATGCTCAAGGTGCTGATCGATGAAGGGCTGGTGACGGTGCCCAACGTCTGAGCGTCGCAGCATGTAGACGGCGCGGCACAAGCATTCCCGGATACCCCGGGCCTTGGCTTGTCGATCTGGAGATGCTGGCGGCTCGTTAGCTGAATTTCTGACTTCTGAAAACTAGGTAAATACCCCGGCGCGGGAAACCGTGGCTTTGTTAACGATGGCGATCTGACAACGATCGTCAATCAAGCCGCGAACGCCGGACGGCGGCGCGGTGCTCAACGAAGCCCGAGTGCCCATGGCCGCACCGCTGACCAATGAGGGAAGAGACCTGAACCATGCCGCGCTGGCGGGTGCAGGTCTCATCAGGCCGGTAGTGGTCAACCGGACCGGGCACTCCGCAACCCTCGATGGCCGCGGCATCGTCATCTGTTTCCTCGACTACGGTTTCGACATCCTTCATCCAGCCTTTCGCCGAGCGTCGAGCGAAACGCGGTTTGCAGCGCTCATTGATCCTGCCAACGACGTCCACCCCGCCCACAGGATCAACCAGGCGCTGCGAACCGCGACCAATGAAGATGATCGCGCACCAGCCGACCGGCTTTACGATCCGCATGACAACTACTTCGGCAGCGGCGTCCAAATCGGTGCGCATGGCAGCTGGGTTGCAGCGATTGCGGCCGGCTCGCGGACAAGGCAGTTTCGCGGCGTTGCACCGGCTGCGACCTTGATCGGTGCTCACCTCGACCTGCCCGATAGCGGCTGGCGCGAGACGGCTGCATTCGGTTGGCGGCAAGGGCGCGATAATGACCTTTCCGACCTGTGCAATTGGAGCGGCTGGCGTAGCTACGAGGACAATGGCGCAATCGTCGCCGCGCTCAAGGCCTGTCTCGAGCAGGCGCTGGCCTTGCGCCCGGCCGGCATCGTTTTCAACCTGAGCATTGGCGCGTGGGCCGGCGCGCATGACGACCTCTCGGCCGTCAACCAGACCATCAAGGCCATCGTCGAGCATTGCCATTTGCCCGGCATGCCGATGATCGCATTCGTGGTCGGCACCGGCAACGCCGGCGATGAGCGCGGCCATTTCGAAACAACGATCCGGGCCGCCGAACGGGTCGCCTTTGACTGGTCGGTATCGGCGAACGCGGCCGCGTCGAGCAAGCTCGAGATCTGGACTGACTGGCCGGGCGACCTGGCGCTCGAACTGGCCTGCCTGTCCGACCGGCATCAGGTCATGCTGCGCGTGGTGACGGCGCATCCGGGCCCCTCACCGATCACGCTCGATGGCACCGTCGTCGGCGTCGGCGAATGCGCGCGAAATGTTCGCGGCGGGCTCTCCTGTCTGCGCCTGCTGCTCGATGCCAAGGCTCTGAACCATTCCTCGAACGCGGGCAGCGACCATCACTTCGAAGTATCGCTAAGCACCGACCGTGGGTCGGACTATGACGCCCGGCCCGGGCGTACACACCGGCTGCACGCCTGGCTCGAGCGCAATTGCACCGAAGGGGCAACTGCCTGGCTGTCACCTGCTGTTGCGACCAGCACACTGACACCGCTGGCCTGCGCGCCCTCCGCAATTTCGGTGGCTGGGCTCGACAATCTCAGTGGCGGTCCAAGTGTGCTTGGCATGTCCGGACAAGGGCCGGCCCCCTGGCATGCCGCGTCAAGCGCCATTGCCGATGTCGGCCGATGGTCAGTGGTGGATGGGGTGGCTGGGAATGACCACCGGCACCGTGCGCCGACGCTTGCGGCGCCTGCTGCCGGGTTGTGGGGCGCGCGGTCGAAGACGGCCGGTTACATGCGCGGTTCGGGCACCAGCGGTGCTGCTGCCATGGCCTCGGGCGCCGTCGCTCTGGCCATGCAGGCAGCCGCCATACGTGGCGAGCGGGCCGATCGCCGGCAGTTGACCACGATGTTGCTCGGCCCGGATGATCGGGCTCGCTCAGAGCGCCATTGGCGACCCGACATCGGTTACGGCCCGCTTTGCTTCGATCCAGCAGCCGGGCTTGGTCACCCTGAGAGACCTGCCGCGCTGCAGGCAATGTCGACCCCGTCAACGCTATCCGATCACCATTCCAGCGCATGAGGAGCGGCGCCTGATGAACGAGTTGTTTCGCCCCAAGTCCGAAGGCTTGAGCGCCTGGCCGAGGCCCAAGCTCGACAAGCCCTTCAAGCTCACGATCTGCGTCACTCAGACATGCAGCATGGATTGCAAGCTTTGCTATGCCGACTGCACGAACAATCCGTCGCGCGAACTGACGACGGAGCAATGGAAGGCGTTCATCGACGAACTGGTCGCCGAGAATTTCCTGCATATCTTTTTCGAGGGCGGTGAGCCCTTCGACCGGCCCGACTTCGAGGAACTCCTCGCTCATGTCGACCGCCGCCTCTACGTCGCCATCCGCACGCACGCAGTCGGCATAGATGAGGCTCGTGCGAAGCGTCTCAAGGAGATGGGCGTCGGCCGGCTGTATGTCGACCTGTTTGCCGCCGAACCCGACGTGCAGGACGAACTGACGAGTTCGCCCGGCAGTTATGAGCGCGCGGTCGCCGGCATGCGCCATGCGCTCGCTGTCGGCATCAAAGTCACGATCCTCGGCATCCTGTCGCGGCGCAATCACGAGCATTTGCAGAAATATGTCGACCTTGCCGAGGCGATCGGCGCCGACCAGGTCGGTGTCCTGCGCCTCTATCCGCTTGGCCGAGCAAAGAAGAACTGGTCGGAACTGTCGCTGTCGGTCGAGCAGATGATGGCCGCCCTCAACGGCCTGCGCATTCCGAAGTCCGTACAACTCATGCAGTCGTGGCATCCCAAGGACGGCAACTGCTGTTGGCAGAATGCCGCCGTCAGCCCGTCCGGCCGGTCGATCGGTTGTCCGTACCTGCGCGAATACGTCGACTTCGGCAGCATCACCGAACAGCCATTCCTCGATACCTGGGCGCATCCCCTCTACCGCCAACTGCGCGAGAGCGAGGTCGAGGAGACCTGCTCGGAGTGTTCGGCGACGCAAGGCACGCTCGGCGGCTGTCGCTCGACGGCCTATGCCTTCCACGGCCGCTTCACCGCCTCCGATCCCTACTGCATTCACAACAATCAAGGAGTTGACCTCCATGATCTCCCGCAATGGTTGTTACGCGAAGACACCTGACGTCGTTTTGAGGCCGTTTGCGGAATGGGGGCATGCCTATGCCTTCACGCCGTCCGAACCCGACATCATCGACCTCAATTCAACCGCCTGTTTCATCGTCGAATTGTGCGACGGGCGGCCCTACGTGCAGATCGAGAACGAGTTCGTCGAGACGATTGGTGAGCGAATTGGCGCTGATCAGGCGCGGCGACAGTTCCAATCGGGTTTTGCGCAGCTTCTGGAGCGCAACATCATCTCCGCCAGCGACTGACCTGAGATCCGCTCGCCGTCGGGGGCTGGCGCGGCGGGGAGCTAAAACTTGAACTGGAGGAAACCCATGTTCAGCAAGTCCTGGATCGAGCGATCCGCAACGATCGAGCCGCCGATGGTCGGTTCGGTGAACTTCCAGGTGCGCACCGGCATCAGTGCGCCGTTCGAGCCGCATATGGCCGACAAGGATGAGGCGCCGAAAGCTTCATCGGTCAACTTCCAGGTGCGCACGGGCATCAGCGCACCGTTCGAACCGCACATGACGGGTGACGATGCCGGTAAGGCGGATGCCGAAACGGTCAGCGTGCCGGCTGCCGACTTCATGGCCGAGAAAGAGTAGGCGTATCGGCCAGGGTTGGAGCAGTCGCCCAACCGGCTGCACCAACCCGAAACCGGTGTTGCCCGCCCCAGCGCATCACGTAAAGGCGTGAAGGCGCCCTGGCTGACGGATGGACAGCCAAGGACAGCGGAGGGCGACCTGGTTCGTGTGCGATTGGGCTTTGGCAACTGGTGGAGGATTTCCGTTATGCGTGAACTTGGCCGAACGTCAGCCGGCAGGGCGGAACACGCGCGCGGGCGCAAAACATTTGTATCACCATCTCCCGGCGACATCCTGAAGCGCCAGGCAGCCCGTACGGGCTCAGCGACGCCGGTCACGTCTCGAGCCGCGATTGCCCCGACCGAGATAGCGGGAAATCCGTTTCGCACCGACGTCCACGCCGACGCGATGAATGAGCGTGGCGTCATGCTGTCGCCGATCGTGGTCGAATGGCACTACCGCGTGCCGGCCGCCCGGCCCTTCGCCAAATGGCTGCGCACCAAGGATATCATCCTTTCTGATGCCCGCCTCGGCCTGACGTCGGAGACTGCCGGCGTCCACTACTTCGGCACCTACATTGCCGAGCCGGACGCCCGGTCCAGCGCCGAGGAATCGCAACCGACGGCCGTTGCCTGCCGCACGATCTGGGGGTTCGGCAATGAGGCGGCGATGACGGCGTTGTTCGATCTCGCCCGCGGCAACATCGAACGCATCAGCATTGTCCAGACCGACCTGCGTGATTTCATCCTCGGCCTGAAACAGCACGTCCACCAGGCCGGTGCCGAGCATTTTCGCCAGGAGGTTCTTGTTTCATCGGCTGTGGTTTAGTTCACAAACTCATAAATCTTACACCACGCATCCTACTGCACATTGAATTCGATCCGGCGATTGCGGGCGCGGCCGGCGCGTGTGTCGTTCGAAGCGATCGGCTGGCTCGAGCCGAAGCCGCGTGCCTGCAACCGGCCTTCGGGCACGCCCTTCGCGCGCAAGTAGCTGACCACGGCCCGGGCACGGTCTGCCGAGAGCCGCTGGTTGAGGGTTTCGCGGCCTTGAGAGTCGGTATGCCCCTCGACCACGATTTTGAGTTGGCCCTCGCAGCCCGTGACGATCTTGGCAAGTGAATCAAGTGTCGTATGAGCGGCCCGTAGTACGGTGGCGCTGCCGGACTCGAACTGAATGACGCCGACTGCAATGACAGCCTTCAACTGCGTCTCGCAACTCTTGGCGGCAGCTGCGCGTTTCTCGGTGAGCTTTCGCATACGCTCGGCTTCTTCCTTGGCGCGCAGCTCAGCCAGGAGCTTCATGAAAGAAGCTTCTTCCTCGGCAATGCGCTTCGCTTCGGCCTCTGCCAGTCGTTTTGCCTCTGCAGCTGCTCTCTCTTCGGCTGCATGCTTTTCGGCAAGCTTTCGCTTACGCTCGGCTTCCTCCTTGGCGCGCTCCTCGGCCAGGAGCTTCATGAAAGAGGCTTCTTCCTCGGCGATGCGCTTCGCTTCGGCCGCAGCCAGTCGTTTTGCCTCTGCAGCGGCTCTCTCTTCGGCTGCACGCTTTTCGGCGAGCTTTCGCTGGCGCTCGGCTTCTTCCTTGGCACGCAGCTCAGCCAGGAGCTTCATGAAAGAGGCCTCTTCCTCGGCGATACGCCGCGCTTCGGCCTCAGCCAGTCGCTTTGCCTCTGCAGCGGCTCTCTCTTCGGCTGCACGCTTTTCGGCGAGCTTTCGCTGGCGCTCGACTTCTTCCTTGGCGTGCAGCTCAGCCAGGAGCTTCATGAAAGAGGCCTCTTCCTCGGCGATACGCCGCGCTTCGGCCTCAGCCAGTCGTTTTGCCTCTGCAGCGGCTCTCTCTTCGGCTGCACGCTTTTCGGCAAGCTTTCGCGCTCGCTCGGCTTCTTCCTTGGCGCGCTGCTCGGCCAGGAGGGCCATGAAGCTTGCCTCTTCCACGGCAATCCGCTTGGCCTCGGCTTCGGCGCGACGGCGGGCCTCTGCCTCGGCGTGGCGTCTGGCCTCTGCGGCGGCTTCGGCCTCCGCCCTGGCATCGGCCGCCGCCTGGGCGGCAAGTGCCCGCCGCTTGGCTTCGGCCTCCTGACGACGCTGTTCGGCGAGGCGGGCGCGAAAGGACGCGGCTTCACGCGCGATCCGTTCGCGCTCGGCAGCGGCAAGGCGTGCCCGTTCAGCTCTTTTGGCCTCTTCCTGTCGCCGGGCTTCGAGTGCTGCCTTTCGCTCTGCTTCGCGGCGACGCGCCTCGACGATCGCCCGGCGCTGCGCTTCCAGTTCGGCGATCCTGGCCAGTTCGTGCTCGTCGGAGGCGGCACGCCGGCGGGAGTATTCGAGCCTGAGTTCAATCTCGAGACATTCGCCGAGCAGACGCCAACTGGGTTCCAGTGGCGAGCGGAAATCGGCGAGACAGGAACGGCGGACGGTTTCCGGCAGGACCTGCCAGTTCGTGGCGATGTCGTTTCGAGCGCGCGCCTCGAACAAGCGGCATTGGGCCGGTGCACTGTCTTCGAGGCAAATCTCGGGAATGCGCCAGCTCGGCAGATCCTGTGCCTTGGCCAATGTTGTCACGAACGACAGCACCAACCAGCCGGCTCCCAGCGCTGCTGCTCCCAGCCCTGCAACTCGATGTGTATGACTCAAACTCATCTCGCCTCAACCCTCGATTGCCCGCTCCGGCATGCGACCTCATCGCAGCGGCCAGAGCGCCTGAACGCTGAATAATACTATTGGCAACGAAGCATTATGACCATCCGTTAGATAATGGCCTGAGCGACTCGAACGGTAGCGGCACGCTGCGACACTATCGCAACGGAGCGGTCGCAGCTTCGAGCCAGTCCCGATCCGCCGGCTCAAGTGCCTCCGACACCACGACGCGGACCTTCCCATGATAGTCGTTGATCCAGGCAACTTCCGCCTTGCTGAGCAATTGGCTATCTATCAGGCGGCGGTCGATTGGCGCGAAGGTGAGCGTCTCGAACGACAGCATATCACGCTCGCCGTCATCCGGTTTCGCAGGCTCTTCGACTAGCACCAGGTTTTCGATGCGGATGCCGTAGGCGCCTTCCTTGTAGTATCCGGGCTCGTTCGAGATCACCATGCCGGGCTGCAACGCCACTTCGCCGCGCTTCGAGATCGATTGCGGGCCCTCATGCACGGAAAGATAGCTGCCAACACCGTGCCCCGTACCATGATCGAAGTCGAGACCGTGGCGCCAGAGCGCGGCACGGGCGAACGGGTCGAGGTCCATGCCGCGCGTGCCTTTCGGGAACATAGCGGTCGCAATCGCAATATGGCCCTTGAGCACGAGTGTGAAATGGCGGCGCATTTCAGCGCTTGGTGTGCCGACTGCAATCGTGCGTGTGATGTCGGTCGTACCGTCGGCATATTGGCCGCCTGAGTCGATCAGGAACAACTCGCCTTTGTTGATTTGCCGGTTGGTTGCGACGTTGACACGGTAGTGGACGATGGCGCCGTGCGGACCGCTGCCGGCGATCGTGTCGAAGCTGATTTCCTTGAGCTTGCCGGTCTCGCGGCGGAAATCTTCCAATTGGCGCACCGCGGCGATCTCATCGAGCCGGCCGCTCGCCGCTTCGCGGTCGAACCAGGCAAGAAAGCGGCACATCGCAACGGCATCGCGGGCGTGCGCCTGCCGGATGCCTTTGATCTCGGCACGGTTCTTGATCGCCTTTGGCAACAGGCACGGGTCGGCGCCGCGGGCAATCCGCTTGGCACCGCCAAGCTGGCGCGCGAACCAGTAGGCAGCCGACTGCGGGCTCAGGCGGACGAGCTTGCCCGCTCGTTTGAGGTCGGCCATGCGGGCTTTGAGGGCAGCCGGATTCGAGAGCCTGGCAAGCGGTTTCAGATACGCGAGCACGTTGCCGTCCAGGCGCTCGGGATCGATGAACAGTTCAGGTTTGCCGCGCCTCGGAACAATCGCGAAGGCAAGCACGACGGGCGTGTGTGCTACATCCGAACCGCGAATGTTGAACAGCCAGCAGATTGTATCGGGCATGGTCAGCACGACGGCATCGTGGCCGGCATCGGCCAGGGCGGTTTGGACGTCGCCGATCTTGTCCTCAGCCTTGCGGCCGGCCCGGGTGAGCGGCTGGATGATGATCGGATTGGCCGGTGGTGGCGGCTGCTCCACTCCCCACAGCCGATCAATCGGATTGCGCGCCAGCGCCTTGAGGCTGATCCCTTTTAGCTTGAGCTTGGCACCGAGAAGTTCGATCTCATCGATCGAATGCAGCCACGGATCGAAGCCGACCGCATCGCCCTCACCCAGCGTCTCGATCAGCCAGTCCGAGAGGGTCTCATCGGGAACGCTGCGGATCTCGAACAGCCGGATGTCGGTTTGCTGGCGCGCCTGCACTCGATAGCGTCCGTCCACGAACAGGGCGGCTTTTCGGGTCGCAATCACCGCCATCCCCGCCGATCCGGAAAAAGCGGTCAGCCACTTGAGGCGCTCGGAAGCCGGCGCCACGTATTCGCCGCGATGTTCATCCCCGCGCGGCACCAGGAAGGCTGCAACTCCGGCCTTGGTGAGCAGTTGGCGCAAGCCGGCGACACGCCCCGCGACTTCGCCGGTTGCAGCGGTTTCGTCAAACGTTTGAAACATGGAGATTGTTCTCGCTCAGATCGTCTGGAATTGGCAGTCACCTACGTCCATAGGACGGCTGGCCGGACCGCGCAAATACACGCGGCTGGACTGTCCGCAGCTTGGCTTCGGCAACCGGGCCGCATTCGCGCTTCCTATGTCGCCTGCGCAATGCTGCAATGCACGCAAACACCTACCGCAGTGCAATATCGCCACCTAAGTTGGTGCCTGAGTGAGCGGCAACGAACCGCTCGCCGCATGAGCACAACCCAGAAGTGGAGATGATAATGGCAACCACGACTATGAACGGCGCCTTGGCGGGCCACGCCGGCACCGCTGCGGCAGGCAGCTTCTGGTCGAAGCTGGCACGCGGCTTTGTCGAAGCTCGCGAAGCCGAGGCCCGGCGCCGGATTGCGCTGCATCTCGCCGGCATCAGCGATAAGACACTGGCCGAGATCGGCTTCAGTGCCCAGGAAATCGAGCTGATGCGCTCCGGTTCGCGAGTACGCCCGGAATTGTTCAGCTAGCTAGGGTCAAGAGTAAAGCGGGGGGCGCTAATCTGCGCCATGACGAGCCTGTGCCTTCCGGCATGGGCTCGTCCTATTTTTATTCATCGCTGCCGTAGCGATGCAGATCGAGACCGTATACCTGCAGCCACTGCTTGGCTTCGTCCATGGCTGGGTAGATGCGTCGGACAAGTGCCCAGAATTTCGGACCGTGGTTCATTTCACTCAGATGGGCGACTTCATGTGCCGCAACGTAGTCGAGAATGGCCGACGGCGCCAATATCAATCGCCATGAATAGGAGAGGTTGCCCGTGCTCGAGCACGAGCCCCAGCGGCTCGTCTGATCGCGCACTGAAATGCGGCCGACCTTGAGGCCGAGTTGTTCGGCATAGTCGCGTGACCGCTGGCCAAGGTCTCCTCTGGCTTCCCGAATCAGCCAGTCCCTGAGCCGCCGTGGTGCATGCTCGGCGTGCCCTGCGACATGCAACTCATCATGGCCTCCGGCCGGATCCGCCACGATACGCACCAGCTCGCCGCGCGCCGGACCAATGAAAACAATTCGGTGCGGAATACCTCTGAGTGGGATCAGTCCACCATCGGCAAACGGCACCGGTTCCGGCATGCTGGTCAGGCGCTCGCGCACCCAGTCGAGATGGTTGCGCAGAAAAGCGCCCGCCTGCTTCAGGTCGCACGTCATCGGCAGCGTCACGATCACCGCACGCTTGGTGCGACTGACGCGCAATGTCATGCGTCGTGCCATCGGATGGCGGCGAACTTCGATCGGTTCGTCCAGTCCCGAAACCTGAATGCGTTCAGGTGCGGACAGCTTTGGCCCACGGGGTTTGCCCATGCCCACTAAGACCTCGAATTTTGATGAAACAACTGCGAGAAGCGCGTGTGCTCACGACGCGAGCCAAGCAACGAACATTATCCCCCATACCGAATCACTTTGCGTGTCGGCAGTGAAAACGTAGCAGCCGATGCAAACACACTGCCAACTTCAATTGGCTTTGCGTTGCATTGAGGCTGCAAACCGTTGCCAACGCGCATCATGCGCTTTGCGTCGGCTGCCACCCGGGCCGCCAGGCGAGAGCCTGACGATCGTGATCCTTCCCGATGACAGTTTCATGGCAGAGCGTGTCATTCATTTTATCCCCCTAGATACGTTTGCTTCTTGGGCCCCGGCGCAGCACCGGCAAGCTAGCGGGTGCAAACAATGCGGCCGGGAACGCCTCGAGCTTCGTCGTGCATTCCGGCATTGATAAGGCCTGGGCCCTGCGCCGCTGAGTCGCGAAGCGATAAAGAATTGTAGCGAATTCTTACAAGCAAGTTTCGCGAGATTTGAATTCACGTGAGATCGTTCGGTGACGGCTGTTTCCCGGGGCCCGGCCAGTCGCTACAGTCGGTCAGACGTTCAAGAGGATCGAGGAGTGACCATGAGTGACACATCTTCTTTGAGACCGGCCTCAGCGATCGAAGTCACCGAGGCGGGGCTGGCGGCGGTCGACAAATGGAACGCCGCGACCAAGGCGATGATCACTGTTACGGCCGACGATGCGCTTGCAACAGCCGCCGCAATCGATCAGCGTCAGGCCGATGGCGAATGGTGCGGTCTGCTGGCCGGCATGACTGTGTCGCTCAAGGACAACGTCGACATGGCCGGCATGGTCACGACCGCCGGTTCGAAGTTTCTCGCGGGCAACATGACGAACCGCGATGCGTTCATCGTCGAGCGACTGAAGCGCGCCGGCGCCGTGATCATCGGCAAGGCCAACCTGCACGAATTTGCCTTCGGGCCGACCAGCCAGAGCCCGCACTACGGACCGGTGCGCAACCCGTGGGATGTGGCGCGTATCCCGGGCGGCTCGAGCGGCGGCTCGGGCGCCTCGCTGGCAGCCGGCATGTGTATCGGTTCGATCGGATCGGATACCGGCGGTTCGGTGCGCCTGCCGGCAGCTTTTTGTGGTGTCGCCGGCCTCAGGCCGTCGATCGGGCGCATTTCGTGTCGCGGCTCGGTGCCGGTCTCGGCCTGGTTCGACACGCTCGGTCCGATGGCGAAACGCGTCTCGGACGTTGCGCGCATTTTCGCGGCCATCGCAGGGCATGATCCGAAAGACCCGATCTCGGAGGATGTGCCGGTGCCGAACGTCATGGCCGAATTGGACAGGTCCATTGCCGGCCTGCGGCTTGGTGTGCAGCGCCGCTGGTTTCTCGACAACCTCGACGACGCCATGGCCGCCGCTTTCGAAGATGCGATCGGCATCTTTTGTGATCTCGGAGCAGAGATTGTCGATATCGACCTTGGCGATGTCGAACGGAGCCAGGACATGCTCGCGTTTCGGGTCGTACTCGCCGATGCGTATAACTTCCACAAGGAGCGACTCGAGAACGAGCCTGATGGTTTCGGGCGCGATGTCTACACACGGGCGATGCTCGGCAAGGCGGTCGCCGGACATGAATATGCGGCGGCGCTCAGATGGAACGAAGGTTTCAGGCATCGCCTGCGCCGCGTGTTCGGCGATGTCGATGCGATCCTGTCGCCGACCACGCCGTTCGGCGCGCCGGTGGCGCAGGTCGGCCAGGAAGGCCAGGCCTGGTTCGATACCGTTCGCGAGATTACGCGCTACACGTTCTGCTGGTCGTTTGCCGGTGTACCGGCGCTGTCGGTGCCGTGCGGCTTCGATGCCAACGGCATGCCACTCGGGTTGCAAATCGCGGCGCCCTGGTTCGACGAGGCAACGGTGCTGAGGCTCGGCCATGCCTTTCAAGGCCGGACGAAGCATCATCTGCCGGAGCCGCAAATATCGTGATCGTACAGCAGGCGGCGACAGGGATGAGCTGCCTGCTGCCGCCGCACTCAGTTGTAATTGAGCTTCAGGCCGGGTTCCGGCCAGCGCAGCTTGGCGAGACGGCCGGTCTCCGACAGCGTTACGTAGGCGGTGCACATGTCCTCGCCGCCAAAGCAGATGTTGGTCGGATAGCTGTCCGGCGTCTTGACGGCGCGCACGATGTCGCCGGCCGGAGAGATCTCCGTGAGGTAGCCGGTGTTGAGCGTGCCGACCGTGATATTGCCGCTTGCCATCACGGCCATGCTGTCGAACCTGGCAGCCCCTTCGAGACCGGCGATGATCCGGCCGCTGTGGGGCGTGAACCGCTCCTTCGCCTTGACCTTGCCGGGACCTTCGATGTCGAAGGCCCAGAGCCGCGCCCCTTCGGTGTCGGCAACATAAAGCGTCTTTCCGTCGGGCGAGAGACCGCAGCCGTTGGCGCTCAGCATCGGATAGGCGATCTCGACGACCTTCGAGCCGTCCGGCAAGGCATAGTAGACGCCGCTGTTGTCACGGTGGCGCGGGTGACGCTTGCCGAGATCGGTGAAGTAGAAGCCACCGTGCGTATCGAAGACGAGATCGTTGGGGGCCGAGAGCTTGTGGCCGGCGACCTCGGCGTAGAGTTCGGTTGCCTCGCCGGTCTTTGGGTCGATCCGCTGAATGTAGCCGTATTCGTAGTCGGCATGCGGCGTGAGGCCCAGCCAGTGGTCCTTGTCGTAGTGACTGCCGCCGTTATTGCACAGGTAGAAGTAGCCGTCGGGCCCGACCGCGAGGCCGTTCGGGCCGCCGCCACAGTCCGAGAACACGCTCACCTGCCCGTCCGGAGCGATCCTCGAGCACCGCTGGTTACGGATCTCGACGACGACGATGGAACCATCGCTGCAAACCACTGGACCTTCCGGAAAGCCAAGCCCCTTCGCCAGTATCTCGAACTCTGCCATTTTGCGTTTCCCTGCCTGCAGTTTTCAACCGCGACAATGACATCGACTCGCGGACACTGCCAGCCCTTCCGGTCCGTTGCGGGTGCCGGCGGCTTCGGCATATTCCATATAGAATGGATACGGCCTGCACCTTCCATCAACGCCCGCGCCTCGCTCAAATGTTGCGAGTTCGTTCGACCAGTGTGAGTGCATCATGGATTTCGGAACGTTTCTGCTGTTGCAGTCTCCCAATGCCCAAAGTCACGCCGAGGTTTTCGCGCGCGGCACCGAGATCGCCCAGGCCGCAGACCGTCTCGGCTTCGACAGCGTCTGGTGTGCCGAGCACCACTTCTCGACCTACGGCTATCTCTCGCGCCCGCTGATGTTTGCAACCCACCTTGCTGCCAAGACCGAGCGGATCCGGGTCGGCTCGGCGGTCGTCGTTCTGCCGCTGCATCACCCCCTGATTGTCGCGGAAGAAATTGCGACAGCCGATATTCTGAGCGGCGGCCGGCTCGACGTCGGCCTCGGCCGCGGGTACCAGCCCTACGAATTCGAGCGTCTCGGACATACGCTGGAGGAAAGCCGCGAACGCTTCGAAGAGTCGGTCGATATCCTCATCAAGTCATTTGCGGGCGAGCCGTTCAGCTATGACGGGAAATTCTATAGTTTCGGCGAAACGAGCTTGTTTCCGGTACCGATTCAGAGGCCGCACCCACCGATCTGGGTCGTCGGCCAAAGCCCCGAATCGATCGTCGCCACCGCTAAGCGTGGTTTCAATCTGGTCTCCGGCGGCTTCGGCGTGTCGATCGAGCGTCTGAGAGAATTCGGCAAGAGCTTCGACGAAACGGTTGCTGACGAGGCGCGCCGCTCCAGTATCCGGGTATCGACCCAGCGTCCGGTCTATGTCACGCGCGACGAGTCCGAGTTGCCGGCAATCGTCGAGCAGGCCCGCTGGAACATGCGCGTGACACTCAGCCTGCGCCAGGGCCTGCAGCGTGTCGACAAGGGGCGCGCCATCGCCATCCCGTTCGACAACGAGCCAACGCACGAAGAGTTGCTCGAGCGCTACTTCGTGATGGGCACGCCCGAGACCTGCATTGCGAAGATCAAACAGATCCAGGAGGCGATGGGCATCGATCACTTCAACGCGAGTTTCTGGTTCGGCGATCTCGAGCAGGAAAAGATCCTGCGCTCGATGACGCTGTTTGCCGAAGAAGTGATGCCCACATTTCAAAGCAAGTGACCTGATTGCGGCGGTGAGGCGAAGGAGTTTGTGGCATGCGGTTGGGGTTCATCGGGCTTGGCACAATGGGAGGGCCGTTCGCGACCAACCTGCAGCGCGCGGGTTACGAGCTTGTCGTCCATGACGTCAGCCGACAGGTTGCGCAAAAACATCTGGACGCCGGCGCTGAATGGGTCGAGACGCCGCGGGACGTCGCAGAGGCGTGCGATGTCGTTCTGACCTCGTTGCCGGGCCCGCCGGAAATCGAGGCCGTTGCACTCGACAGTGAGAGCGGCCTGATCGCCGGTGTCCGCGAGGCAAGTGTTTACTTCGACCTTTCGACCAATTCGCCGACACTGATCCGCCAGATTCACGCTGCGTTTGCGGCCAAGGGTGCCCACGTTCTCGATGCGCCGGTCAGCGGCGGGCCGAAGGGAGCGGCGTCGGGCAAGCTCGCGATCTGGGTCGGTGGCGATAAGGCCGTGTTCGAGGCCAACCGTGCCTGTCTCGACACGCTCGGTGACCAGGTCAAGTACATCGGTGAAATCGGGGCCGGGGCGACGGCGAAGCTCGTCCACAACAGTGCCGGCTATGCGATCCAATGTGCCATTGCCGAGGTCTTTTCAGCCGGCGTGAAGGCAGGCGTGCCGCCGCTCGCGCTGTGGGACGCGATCCGCCAGGGGGCCAGGGGCCGCGTGCGCACGTTCGACAGCCTGGCCGACCATTTTCTCATCAATCATTACGACCCACCCGACTTCGCGCTCAGACTGGCGCACAAGGATATTTCGCTGGCCTGCGAGCTTGGCCGAGAGGTCGGTGTGCCGATGCGGCTGACGAATCTCGCCCAGCAGGAAATGCGCGAGGCGCTCAATCGCGGCTGGGGTGATCGCGACAGCCGCGCTTATCTGCTCCTGCAACTCGAACGTGCCGGCATCTCAATCGAAGAGACGCGCGAGGATGTCGCCGCGGTTCTGGCCGCAGATCCGGCCAATCGGCCGAAGTGATGAAAGGCAAACGACCATGGTGACCATGTCGGATGTTGTCGGAACCTGGCAACTTGTCGATGCCAAGGCGATTGACGCCGATGGCAATCTGTTGCCGCGTCCCTACGGCGGCGAGAAGGCCATGGGCCGCCTCACGCTCAACGGTGAGGGACGCATGATTTCCGTGATCTGCGACGGTCGTCTCGAGATCCCGCCCGGCGAGCAACGCGAGTACACGTCATACTGCGGCACATTCCGCTTCGAGGATGGCCAATTGATCACGCGCGTCGATGCGACCGCGCACGATGACCGCATGGGCACCGATCAGGTCCGTGACGTGCGTTTGGAGGGCGGCCTGATGGTGTTGCGCCCGCCTATGAAGCCATACGGTGCCAGAGTGGAGCAGCGCGAACTGACTTGGAGAAAGATTTCCGACGTGTAAAGCCGGGGCCGGATCTGACAATCATCCCTTGCTTGCGCAAAGGCCGGTAGGAGGGCCGTGAACATGGACATCATGCGCGCCGGATCGCGCCCGTCTGGCAAGGGGCCGTCGGAATATTTCACCGGCACGGTTCGCGTCGATCCGCTGAACCAGCCTGGAGAACCAGCGCGGGCTGGTTCGGCCCACGTCACGTTCGAGCCAGGTGCGAGGACGGCATGGCATACGCATCCCCTCGGTCAGACACTGATCGTCACGTCAGGTTGCGGCTGGGTGCAGCGCGAAGGCGGCCCCGTCGAGCTGATCCGGCCAGGTGACGTCGTCTGGTTCCCGCCGGGCGAAAGGCATTGGCACGGCGCGACGGCGACAACCGCCATGTCCCATATCGCCATCCAGGAAGCGCTCGATGGTTCTCCCGTCACCTGGTTGGAGAAAGTGACGGACGAGCAATATCAGGCGGGGCCTGCGGCCGATTGATCCCGGAGGTTGCGCTATCGCTTGCCCCATTTCGTTGCTTCAACGGTCTCCTCTTCGATCCTGTAATAATCATCGAGACCGATGGCATCCTCGATGGCCTGGCGTGCGGCGACGTTCTCGTCCTCAGTCATGCCGCTGTAGGTGCCGGTGGTATGGACCTCTTCGAGGGCGCGTTTGGCGAAATGGAAACTTGCCGTCAGCCAGAGCTGGGCGTCGATGCAGGCCTTGTAGCCCATCTCGCGGAGTTCCTGATTGGAAAACAACGGCCGGCCGTCACGGTTGCCGCGGCTTTGCACGTAGACCAGCGGCAGCTTCGAGAGCACGGGCGCGCGTTCGGCTTCCTCGCGATTGCGCGGGAACAACAGCCCCATGTCGGCATCAGCCTCTGCGCAGGCATTGATCCTTTCGATTGCAGGCTCCAGGCCTTCGAAGCGGCAGGTGTCCGTGCGGGCGATGATGACGAAGTTTGCATCGCGCCTGTCGCGCTCGCGGCAGGCATAGCGGATCTTGGTCACGAACTCGTCGGCGGGGATCGCGTGTGCGACGTACTTGTGATAGTGCGCACGCTTGGGAAACAGCTGGTCCTCGATATGAATGCCGGCGACGCCCGCCTTGATGAACTCGCGCACGGTTCGCATACAATGCAACGGCTCGCCGAAGCCTGCGCCCGCGTCCGCGACAATGGGGATGTCGACGGCGTTTGCAACCTCGCCTGCAACCCTGATCTGCTCGTCCATCGTCAGTAACGGCTCCGAAACCGCCTTCGACGCCCCGGTGACATAGCCTCCGACATAGGCGCTCTTGATGCCGATCTGTTCTGCGACGCGGCCGGCCAATGGATAGTAGAGCGACGGCCAGTAAAGAAACGCCTCCGTCTTCAAGAGGTCGCGAAGCTTGGATGTCTTGCTCTGCATGATATCTGCCTTTCCGCGCGGTGTGTCGTGCATCATGAGCGCTCCGTGTGATGGTCCGGTTCGGAGCCTTTCCTGTCGCACGGCGAATAGTGCTCGATCGGAATGAGGGCGTAGATTACCGTGCCCCTACCGCCGGCCAACCATAAACGGAAGTAAGCTCGTGGCAGAACCCTTGCAATCACACGCCCGCGTCGTCGTCATCGGCGGCGGCCTGATCGGCTGTTCGATCCTCTATCACCTGACCAAGCATGGCTGGTCCGATGTCATTCTGCTCGAGCGCGATGAACTGACTTCTGGTTCGACGTGGCATGCAGCGGCCGGCCTGCACGGACTGCACGACAACAACAACATCACCAAGCTGCAGTACTACACGATGAAGCTCTACAAGGAGCTCGAGGCCGAGACCGGCCAGGGCTGCGGCGTGTTTCAGCCAGGTTCCCTCTATCTCGCCCAGACCGCGGACCGCGAACACCAATTGCGCATCCAGGCCGCCAAGGCGCGCTATTTCGGCTTCGAGTTTCACGAACTGTCGCCCACCGAAGCCAGGGAGATGCACCCGCTCACCGATTTCAGCGGCATCCGCTGTGTCATGCTCGAGCCTGACGGCGGCAACGTCGACCCCTCGGGTGTGACCCATGCCTATGCCCAGGGTGCGCGCCAGCGCGGTGCGAAGATCCACCGTTTCACGCCGGTAATCGAAACCAACGCGCGGCCCGACGGCAGCTGGGACGTGGTCACCGACAAGGGCACGATCCACGCCGAGATCGTCGTCAACGCCGCCGGTCTCTGGGGTCGCGAGGTCGCCAAGCTTGCCGGCTTCGAGTTGCCGCTGATGACCATGGAACACCAGTATTTCGTCACCGAGACCATCGACGAGATCAAGGCGCTCGGCCGCCGGCTGCCTTCGATCGCCGACCGAGACGGTGAATACTACATGCGCCAGGAAGGCCTCGGCCTGCTGGTCGGTGCCTACGAGCGCGACGGCCGCTTCTGGGCGGAAGAGGGCACGCCGCTCGATTTCGGTCACGAGTTGCTGCCCGACGATCTCGATCGCATCTCGGAAAACGTCGAGCGGGCCTGCGAACGCGTACCGGCGCTCGCAGAGGCCGGCATCAAGCGCGTGATCAACGGCCCGATGATCTGGTCACCCGACAGCGCCGCCCTGTTCGGGCCGGTGCCGGAACTTCGAAACTATTTCTGCTGCAACGGCATCATCCCGGGTTTTTCGCAGTCGGGCGGGCTCGGCATGCTGCTTGCCGAATGGATCGTCACCGGCGAGACCGAACTGGACATGTTCCCGTGGGATATGTCGCGCTATGGCGCGTGGGCCGACAAATCGTTCACCAGGGCGCGCGCGCTCGATTGCTACAGCCACCGCTTCAAGATCCATTTCCCCTATGAGGAACGTGATGCCGGCCGACCGGTGCGTACCAGGCCCGCCTATGAGCGCCAGAAAGCGTTGGGAGCCGTGTTTGGCCTCAGCTACGGCTGGGAGCATCCGTTGTGGTATGCCGGCGAAGGCAGTGCAGCACGGGACGAATACGGCTTCGAGCGCCAAAGCTGGTTCGGTCCGGTCGGGGACGAATGCAAGGCGTTGCGCAACGAAGTCGGCATCATCGATGTCTCGAATTTCGCAAAGTACGAAGTCAAAGGTGCGGGAGCTGCCGATTGGCTCGATCGTGTGGTCGCCAACAAGGTGCCAGCTGAGATCGGCAGGTCGTGCCTGACGCCATTGCTCAGCCGGCGCGGCGGCATTGCGGGTGATTTCACGATCACCAAGCGCGGCGACGATCATTTCATGATGTTCGGCTCGGGCATCGCCGAGCGCTATCACAAGCGGTTCTTCGACATGGTCGAGAAGCCGGCAGGCGTCACGTTTACCTCGCGCACCGATGCGCTCGCCGGCTTCAACGTTGCCGGCCCCAAGGCGCGCGATCTGCTGGCCAGGCTGACCAATACCGATCTGTCGAACGAAAGCTTCCCGTTCTTCCAATCGCGCTCCGCCACCATCGCCGGCATCGAGGCACTAATGGTGCGGGTTTCGTTTGCCGGCGATCTCGGCTGGGAGATTTACGTGCCGGAGGCCGACCACCTGGCGCTCTACGATGCATTGCTCGAAGCCGGTCGAGAGTTCGGCGCGCGCCCGGTTGGCAGCCGTTCATTGCTGAGCTTGCGGGTCGAAAAAGGCTACGGCAGCTGGGGGCGCGAATACTCGCCAGAATACTGGCCGCAGGAGGTTGGCCTGGCCGGTCTAATCAAACTCGACAAGCCGGACTTCATCGGCCGCGACGCTTACCTCGAACTGAAAGACAAGGCGCCGCGCGAGAAACTCGTGCTGCTCGAGATCGACGTCGACAAGGCCGACGCCTCGGGCGGAGAGCCGGTCTTCACGCTTGATGGTAAGGCGGCGGGCCGCATCACGTCGGGGACCTATGGCCATTACGTCGAAAAATCTCTGGGCCTGGCGATGATCCGGACCAACTGTCTCGCGGTTGCATCGGAGTTCGACGTCGCCGTACTCGGCCGGCCGCACCGCGCCCGCGTGCTCGAGAAGCCGCCGTTCGATCCGACCAGTGCCAGATTGAGGGCGTAGTTCGCTGCGCGACAGGGCTGCCGCCCTGAAACCCGCTTGCGGGGACACCCCGCAAACACCCCGTCATTTAGAGCGCCGGGCGATAAATGTGCATCACTTCATGACCTCTGGCGGTTCATTCGGGCAGGCGCGGCGCGCAGCGCGATGCGGTGCATCGGGCAAGCGACGCAACGCACCCGATGGGCCGCCAGAGGTCACCCGAAGGGCCGGACGCATTTGGCCGCTGGCGGCGTCGCGCGCCGCTTGTGATACCCGTATCACGGCACAACACGCTCCTGGCCAGCGGTCAAATCCGTCTCGGTGAAGCGTTGCACATTTATCGCCCGGCGCTCTAAGACACTGGAGGGTCTGGGAGGCTGACCCCGAAGGCGCGATCATCTAACCTTTCGGTCTGCTCGCCTCCGGCCCCGTCCATTTCCTCACCGGCAAGCCCTTCTTGAGCCAGCCGGAGCCGTTGCGGCCGCCCATCATGCCTTCGGAGACGTTCAAGATGTTTGTGAAGCCGGCCTTGAGCAGGCGCGGTTGCAGCCAGGCTGTTCGCGAACCGGTCGCGCAGATCAGCGCCAACGGCTTCGAGGGATCGCCGCCGGCAGCAGCCAGGAGCTGGTTGAGAAACGTGCGGCCGTCCTGGTGCATCGTGATCGCATAACCGCTGGCCGGAACGCCCGATGCCTGCCATTCGCTCGGCCGGCGTATGTCGACGAGCACGATGTCGCCGGCGAGCGCCTGCTTATGCGCGGCGCCGACCTCCAGGGATCGGCCCTGGTCACCGGAAACCGCATGGCGTGTCTGCCACGACCAGATCCCAACGCCGATAGCAATGACGCCAACCAGGGAGAGGATCTTCCAGCGATGTGTGAGCATCGGTGCCATCGAATGCCTAACCTGATCGACTCTGCCGAATGCCGTATGCGGCAGCGGCGAGCACACAACCATAAATGAACGAGGCGACAAACACGCCGGCCTCACCGCCGCTGCCGCGCACGGTAATCAGGCCGATCGCGGTTGCGAGCCAGATCGCTGCGGCACCTGCGATGGCGGCGGCAAACCCCGCGACCAGCGCCTTGGACCACTGATCCGCCTGCCAGCCGAGCCACAGCGCAACCAAAATGACCACGGGATTGAACAGCGCCGCCATCAGAATGCCGAGCGGGTCGAATGGCTGTATGACGGCCACGTTCACTTGCCTGTTCTAATTCTCACGCAGTTTCTCTTCTTCGTACTGGATGAACCAGCCGATCATCTGGCGCCAGAGCGCTTCGCACAGATCCGGCGCACCCCTTCGGCTTCGGCTTTGGCGCGGACCCGGTCGATGACCTGCTGGATCCGCCAGGGCACGGTTGCCTCCGATGGATTGTCCTTGAGCTGCCAGGCGCGATCGACATAGCCGAAGCGTTCGCCGATCAGTTCGACGAGGGCGGTATCGAGCCGGTCGATTTCGGCTCTGACCTCGTCCATGTTCTTGCAATCCTGCGGCTTGATCGGCGCCATGACGTTTTTCCTCCCAGTCTTTCCGTTACGCGCCCCACCAGCGCTCATCAGGTGCAAAGCGTCCCGCTTCACGCTCGATGACGTGGCCGACGCGCAGCATGGTTTCCTCATCGAACGGCTTGGCGATGATTTGCAGGCCAAGCGGCGTGCCTTCGCCTGACAGGCCGGCCGGCACCGAGATCGCCGGCAGGCCGGCCATGTTGACGGTGACGGTAAAGATGTCCTCGAGATACATCGCGATCGGATCGCCGGCTTTCTCGCCCTGGGCGAAGGCGGGTGACGGTGTCGTCGGCGTCAGGATGACATCGACATTGTCCCAGGCCTGGTCGAAATCGCGTTTGATCAGGCTGCGCACCTTCTGGGCTTTCAGATAATAGGCATCGTAGTAGCCAGCGGACAGGACGTATGTGCCGATCAGCACGCGGCGCTTGACCTCGGCACCGAAGCCGGCAGCGCGCGAGCGCTCGTAGGTGTCGATCAGATCATCGCCCGGCACGCGCAGGCCGTAACGCACGCCATCGTAACGGGCGAGGTTGGAGGACGCTTCGGCAGGCGCCACGATGTAATAGGCGGGCAGCGCGTACTTGGTGTGCGGCAGCGAGATGTCGTGGATGGTTGCGCCGGCAGCTTTGAGCCAGTCGATGCCCTGCTGCCAGAGCTTTTCGGTTTCATCGGCCATGCCGTCGATGCGGTATTCCTTCGGCACGCCGACCTTGAGGCCTTTGATCGACTGGCCGAGCACGGCGGTGTAGTCGGGCACCGGTGCGTCGACGCTGGTTGAATCCTTCAGGTCATGGGACGCCATTTCGCCGAGTAAAAGGGCGGCATCGCCGACCGTTTTGGTGATCGGGCCGGCCTGGTCGAGTGACGATGCAAAGGCGACGATGCCCCAGCGTGAGACCCGACCGTAGGTCGGCTTGACGCCGACGGTGCCGGTCAGCGCTGCCGGCTGGCGGATCGAACCGCCGGTGTCGGTTGCGGTGGCAGCCAGGCACAGGTCGCCGGCAACGGCTGCGGCCGAACCGCCCGACGAGCCGCCGGGCACCAGCGGATCGTTGGTCAAGTCGCCGTTGGCGTTGCGCCGCCGCCAGGGGTTTATGACGGGGCCGTAGTAACTCGTCTCGTTGGACGAGCCCATCGCGAACTCGTCCATGTTGAGTTTGCCGAGCATGATCGCACCGGCATCCCAGAGATTGCGTGTCACGGTCGACTCATAGGCCGGCTTGAAGGCATCGAGTACATGACTGCAGGCCTGGGTGTGGACGCCTTCGGTGGCAAACAGGTCCTTGATGCCAAGCGGCAGGCCTTCGAGCGTACGCGCTTCGCCGGCCGCGATCCGCTCGTCGCTTTGCTTTGCCTGCTCGAGGGCGTGATCGGCCGTGACGACGATATAGGCGTTGAGCTCGCGGTTGGCGCTTTCGATTGCGGAGAGGAACGCCTGCGTCAGCTCAACGCTCGTGAATTCGCCCTTGGCCAGGCCGCCACGCGCTTGTTCAAGGGTCAATCGGGTGAGTTCGGTCATCGGGCAAGCTCACTTGCGGGGCTCGACGAGATTGCCGCCCGCGGTCTCAGAGTTTCAGCGGCTATTCGACGATTTTCGGGACGACGTAGAAGTTGTCCTCGCGCATCGGCGCATTGCTGACCACGGCTTCTGCGTTTTCGCCGTCGTTGACGACATCGTCGCGCATCTTGAGGTTGATCGGCACGACGCAGGTCATCGGCTCGACGTCATCCGTATCGACCTCGCCCAGTTGCTCGATCCAGTTCAGAATGCCGCTCAACTCGCCCTTGAGGCCCGAGGCTTCCTCGTCGGTGATCTTGATCCGTGCAAGTCGCGCGATGCGCCGAACGGTGGTCTCGTCGACCTCCATGCTGCCTCACAATTTCGCTGGAAACGGGACACCAAAACTGCATGTATGCTAGGGCCTGTCGACATTTGATAACCGGAACCCAGATTGCAACCGCCCTATTGCCCCTCACCCTAACCCTCTCCCCGTGAAGTACGGGGAGAGGGAATCCGTCCGTGCCTTGTGACACCGCGCTAAGCAAAACGACGGGCCGAGTTCCCTCTCCCCGTACTTCACGGGGAGAGGGTTAGGGTGAGGGGTAGGCTGCCGCTTTGAGTTGCTCTTGCGTATCAAATGCCAACAGGCCCTAGTATTGTTCAGATCTCATATACCAATTGCCGATTTGCGCAAGCAAGCCCGTGAAATGCCGCCGGAACGACAAGCGAGAACCATGTCCATGCCCGCCGAATCACCGTTGAACGAGATCGCCCTCAAAGAGGCGTCGCGCCGTGTCCAGGCGGCTGCCGACCAACTCGGCCTCGCGATCACCGTGCACCAGCTCACGCAACCGACCCGCACCGCTGAGGAAGCGGCCGAGGCCTGCGGCAGCGACGTCGCCCAGATCGTGAAATCGCTGATCTTCCGCGGTGCTCGGACAGGAAAGCCCTATCTACTGCTGGTCTCGGGCAAAAATCGCGTCAACGAAAAGGCGGTGGCCAAGGACATTGGTGAAAAGCTCAAGCGGCCCGATGCCGGCTATGTGCGCGATCTCACGGGCTATGCGATCGGCGGTATCCCACCGTTTGGTCATCGCGAGGCGATACCTACATACATGGACAGCGATCTGGTTGCCCACGACATCGTCTGGGCGGCGGCCGGCACACCGAATTCGCTGTTTTCGGTTGCTCCGGCAGCGCTGCGCGATGCGACCGGGGCAGTGGAAATTGGAGTTAGAGAGTAGTGAGATAGCGAGTAGCGAATAGCGCCCACAATTCGCTATTCGCTATTTCGCTACTCGCTAAACAGCCATGGCCTTTGCACTCATCGCTCTCGTCATTATCATCGCGGTCGCCACCCTGCCGCAGATCTGGGTGCGCCGCGTGATCGAGCAGCACGGCGGCCACCGTCCGGATTTTTCCGGTTCGGGCGGTGATTTCGCGCGCCATCTGCTGGGTGAACTGGGCCTGCGCAATGTCGGGGTCGAGGAAACCGAGGAAGGTGATCACTATGATCCCGAAGCCAAGGTGGTGCGGCTGACCAAACCGCACTATCGCGGGCAAAGCCTGTCGGCGATCGTGATCGCAGCCCATGAAGTCGGCCACGCCATACAGGATGAAACCGGTTATCCGCCGCTCAAGGCGCGCACCCAGATCGCCAAGCAAGCCGCCTGGCTGCAAACGGCTGCAAGCGTCATCCTGATCAGTGCGCCATTGCTTGTGCTAATCGCCAAGTCGCCGGCCATCCTGGTCGTGCAGCTTGGCGCGATCGCAGTCATCGCGCTGATCACGGTCGCCATGCATGCCGTGACGTTGCCGGTCGAATTCGATGCGAGCTTTTCGCGCGCCCTGCCGGTGCTGGCGGCCGGCGGCTACATCCCGGACAAGGATCTGCCGGCAGCACGCTCGATCCTGCGAGCTGCGGCCCTGACCTACGTCGCGGCTGCCGCAATGAGCGTGATCAATATCTTCCGCTGGTTGCGCTTCCTGCGCTTTTGACGGTCACGCTATCCTGCCATGCCACCACGCTTCTACTATCCCGACACACCCGATGTGCCGCTGCCGCCCGGGCATCGCTTTCCCGCAGGAAAATACCGTTTGCTGCGCGAGAAGGTCGGCCGCGAGCGCCTGCTCGGCGGCGCCGAGTTGACACCGTCGCCCATGGCCTCGATCGAAACCCTGGCACGTGCCCATGATGCGGCCTATATCGCAGCCGTGCTCGGCGGCACGCTGTCGCCGGAGGCCCTGCGTCGGATCGGGTTGCCGTGGAGTTCGACGCTTGCCAAGCGCGTGCGCATAACCGTTGGGGGCTCACTCGCGGCGGCCCGCGCTGCCCTTGACCATGGCATTTCCGGCCAACTCGCCGGCGGCACGCACCATGCCCATCGCGATTTCGGATCGGGTTATTGCGTGTTCAACGATCTCGCGGTGGCAAGTCTCGTGCTGCTCGGTGAAGGCGCCGTATCGCGCATCGCCATCCTCGATGCCGACGTCCACCAGGGTGACGGCAATGCCGCGATCCTCGGGCCCAAACCTGATGCCTTCGTGGTCAGCATTCACGGTGAGAAGAATTTCCCGTTCCGCAAAGTGCCGTCGGATCTCGACATCGCGCTTCCGGATCAGACCGGCGATGATAGCTATCTGGCAGCCGTCGAGACGGCGCTCGCTGCGACCCAGTCGTTCGGGCCGGATCTGGTGCTTTATCTGGCCGGCGCCGATCCGCTCGAGGCGGACAGCCTCGGCCGGCTCTCGGTTTCGCTGGATGGGCTCCGGACGCGCGATGAGATGGTGTTTGGCTGGTGCCGCGAGCACGCAGTTGCCGTCGCCGTGGTGGCCGGCGGCGGCTATGCCCGGCCGATCGCCAAGACCGTCGAGGCCTACGCCCAGACGTTCGCCGTGGCCCGCGCCCAATTCGGCCTCTGAGCAGCTACCGAATCCGACAAGTTATCCACAGCCCGCCTCGTTTCCCTGGTGCCGCGAATCTGATTGATCGGACGTTGATTCATTGCGGCGCATGGCAGCGAGGGCGGAAGGCGGATGGCAAACTTTGCAACGCATATTGGCGTCGGCACGGTCGTCAGCGGCGCGCTTGCGACGATAACGCTCGCAGCCGACGTGATTGCGCCGGAAAACCTGATCGCTGTCACCATGGCCGGCGTCCTTGGCAGCGTGCTGCCCGACATCGACTTGAAGGACTCGCGCGCCAGTCGGGCATTGTTCTCAGGCTTGGCGGTTTTCTTCTCGTTCTGCGTGCTGTTCATCAACGCGATGCACTATTCCATCGCCGAACTCTGGCTGTTGTGGCTCGGCTCCTTCCTGATCGTGCGCTATGGCGCGGAAGCAGCCTTTCACCGCTTTTCCTATCACCGCGGCATCTGGCACTCGGTCGTTGCTGCGTTGTTCTTCTGGTTCCTGACGGCGATCGTGTTTCACTTTGTGCTCGGCCGCCACGAGGGTGTTGCCTGGCTGGCCGGCGGCTTCATGTTCATCGGCTACCTGAGCCACCTCATCCTCGACGAGATCTACGCCGTGAACCTGATCGGCCAGCGCCTGAAGCGATCGTTTGGTTCCGCCTTGAAGTTCATTGATGACAAGAGCATGAGCGATAGCGCTGCGGTCGGGGTGCTTGCGGTCATTCTCTTCCTGCTGGCACCGCCTTCGAAGCCTTTCGTCGACGGCATCACATCCAAGCAATTGTGGGTCGGCCTCGAGCAGCGGCTGCTGCCCGAAGGTCAATGGTTCGGATTGTTCGGAGAGGGCAAGGTGGCAGGACTGCCGCGACCGGACGCCACTGTTTCCCCGATCACAACCGGTTCAATCAAGGAGCCGGTGCCACCGGCCGCCGCAGAACCAAAGCCGAAGTCGGAATAAAGATGCCGCCGTATTTCGCATACGGCGGCATGAGCAATAGTTTGAGACGGGCTTGGCTTAGTTGCACTTCTGCCCGTCAAACTCGACGTAGCTCGAGAGGCGCGGCTTTAGGTAGAACTTCTCTTCAAGCGTTTTGGTCGATGTGATGAAGTGATTGAAGATCAGCGGCGTGTAGTCGTATTTGACCTCGGCCACGATAACGCTGTCACCAGCCTCGACGACGCCTGTCGGCAGTGCATAGCTGCCGCCCTTGGTGTAACTGCCGGCTCCGCCGTTGTGCTGGTGCGCCCAGCACACCGTCGTGTTTGTGGCATCATCGGGGGCGGCCGACACGTTCAGGATGGTTAGTTTGAGGAGTGTGTGGTCGTAGGGTTTGACCAGCTGCTCGATCACTTCCATGACACCGGTCATTTCTGTCGTCGTCATGGTCTTGGTACGGGCAATCAGGTCGGCCGTCGAGCTTGCGACCTGGCTGACGCGGCGGTCAACGGTGATCGCTTGCGAGAATTCGACCGCGCCGATGAACATCACCACCAGTAGCGGTACGATCATCGCGAATTCGATGGCTGCAACACCCCGGTTGTCACGCCCGAGCCGGCGCACCAGACCCAACCTAATTCGGGGGCCAAGACTTTTAGTCGGATTACGCATGAGGTTCCTCACATAGGAAACTGAATTTCATTCGGTGGCGCAGTAGTGCATTAGCTGTATGGTTCGGTGCGGAAGGTGGTCGATGCCTGTATTAGGGCTGAGCCATTGCCCATCTTGCCAAGTTCCAGGAACGGGATCATTTTCGCGAGTTCCCACTCGTAGCAGACGGTGACCAGCACAACATCGCCGGCGGCGCCCGGTACGTTTTCATCGGGCGGATCCGGGATCAGGGCGCCGCTCGTGTCCGTGCAGGACGGCGTTGCGATCGTGCCGAACGACGAGAACGAGGCGACGTTGACCCGCAGGTTGTTGGTGCAGTCGACGAAGGCCGGCGCGTTGCTGCACACATCCAGTTTGAACTGGGATGTCGTCTTGCCGGCCAACTGGGCCTGGCCGGTGCGGATCTGGCGTGAAGCCTTTTCGACGGCGTTTTCCAGCGAGAACGTCGTGAAGAAGAACAGGCCGACAGCGATCGTGCCGAACAGCAGCATCAGGAACGGCATTGATACCATCGCGAATTCAATCGCCGTTACGCCACGTTTGTCCGCACGGAACCGCGACGCAAAGGCGATGAGCCGCGTGAACGGTACGTGCCCCAACCGGTTATTCATTGCATGCATATTATAGCGCCTTGCCACAGTGATATGTCATTCGCCAGCGCGCAAACGCCGTCGCGTGATAAAGATTGGGCAAATAAGTGAAAGATTTCTTTAAGTTTGTGACGACTGAACCGATACGGTTAATGAGAAATCTGCTGAATCAACCGAAAACTAACCAAGCGAGCAATGCCCTGCACCAATTTCGCGGCTCAAAACAAATTGCGCGACTGTGTTTGCAGCCGCGCAATCTGGAATATCGATGGAATGGGGCGAGCGCTGCGGTTGCGATCTACTGGCCGGAGGGACCGCCGCCACCGCCACCGCCTTCCGAGATCTTCATCTTGAGCTCGGAGTTTTCCGCGGTTCGCTTGAAGTAGACCTGATCGTCGCCAACCGTAAGCGTCGGGTTGCAGCGCGGCGAACAGTTGTAGGATTCGCGACCGGTGCCGCGATGCAGGTTGACGATCTGTGACTGCTCGCGCTGCACAATAATCCGATTTTCAAGAATGACGTTCTGTTCGTTGTCGAGCAGGATCATATTCGTCATGCCGAACGATTTGCCGGTGATGACCAGGAGTTTGCTCGACTGCACCGATACGTCGGCGATCGTCGGATTGCCGATGATGATTTCGGCAACCGGGCGGGATATGCGCAGGATCTGCGATTGATCGTATTTGACGGTAAGCTCGCTGGCTCTGCTTTCTGCAGCACCTATTGCGCTTGCTGCAAGAATGGCCGTGCCGGCAATCAGTGCCAGCATCGTGCGCGATAATCCATAGATACTTTGAGAGAGCATGGCCGACATCGCGTTTGCGTTCCTCGTTACAATCACTGGTCCCTGGCTACATTTGCCCAGACAAAGGTGAACAATTTGCAAACGACTGACCTGGAACGGTGCGCCAGGCGATGCGGTCGCCCCTCGAGGCTTCTGTCGACCTACGAAATGTATTGTTTCCAACTGTTGTAAAATTCCCGAAACATTGCATTAACTCTATAGAATGTAACGACTTTTGCTTAGGTCTTTAGTAATTTTTGGAGCGCATATTCCGGTTTGTCAGAGCCAAAACGGCCTGACGCAACAGACCAAAGGTTGGTCACATCTAGAGTCTAGAGTTGGGAGAGTTGTCATGAAATTGTTCGCTCGCTTTGCAAAGTGTGAGTCTGGTGCAACCGCTATTGAATACGGCCTGATCGCCGCCCTGATCGGCGTTGCCATCATCACGGCTGTTTCTGCTACCGGCGACGGCATCAACAACACGTTCAACAACGTCAGCGCGAAGCTCTAATCGCAAGTCGGTTAGGCAAGCTGCCTGAAGTCGCCTAGCGGCTTCAGGGTTGCTCAAAAGATCCGTCGGGCCGCGGCTCGGCGGATTTTTTTGCTTTTGAAGTTTGAGATGTTTATTTTTCGGGTTAGGTAGAATAGACCGGGTTAAATTGCCGGTAACCGATATCTTTCGAATTTCACCAAACAACTCTTCTTCTTTGTCGCGTTAATAATTGCGAATGGTGATCAGGATAGCTTTGCAAGATCAAAACGTCGGCAAACGGCGGTCTTGTCGAAGGCTCTGGAGAGTATCATGTGGAATTGGCTGAAGCAGTTTGCTGGTGATCAGGACGGAGCGACATCGATCGAGTATGCGCTGATCGCAGCCTTTATAGCCATTGCGATCATCACCGCAGTCAATGCCATAGGCCTCGATCTGACGAACGTGTTCAACAATGCTGCTACTGCACTCGCCTAAGTCGGTGCTGCGCGCGGCACGACGATGCGCTGCTCCTTTGTTGGGACCGCGCGGCGGTTCCAACTTGAGTGGCAAGTGTGCACTCGGGTCAGGGTGGTGCGACATCGTCTTGCCCGGCGCCAAGCAAGGCGTGCCTTCACGATACCTTTAGGGCTGCGCGCTAGCCTTGCTGCATGGCTCGACGCGTGCGTCGTACGTGCACGCGTGTCGGATTGGAAGGTGGACGTGATGGAATACTCCCTGTTGTTGATATTCCCGGCCCTCATGGCGTTTGCCGCCATGATGGACCTGTTCACGATGACCATCCCCAATCGCATCTCGATCTGGCTGGTGGCAGGCTTTCTGATCGCGGCACCACTGACCGGCATGTCGTGGGAACAGTTTTTCCTCCATATCGGCACTGGCGTCGGCGTGCTCGTGATCGGTATCGCGCTGTTTGCCTTCGGTATCGTCGGTGGTGGCGATGCCAAGCTCTTGGCTGCCGCCTCGTTCTGGATCGGCTTCGATTATCTCGGCCAGTACATGGTAATGGTTGCCGTATTCGGCGGCATTCTGGCAATCATGCTGATCAGCTACCGCGGCATGCTGCCGCCGCGCATCCTGATCGGCCAGGCCTGGGCCATGCGGCTGCACAACAAAAAGGAGGGCATTCCTTACGGTCTCGCCCTCACCGGTGCAGCACTGTGGGTGTTTCCGACAACGGCCTGGTTCACTTCAGTCGCTGCCTGACGACGGTATTTACGCTCAGCGGCTTGTGCATGATCGCGTTGTTTCGCTCAGATGCACGCACCGTTGTCGGGCCTCAGCCGGTGTCCGAGGGGCGATGCCGGTCGTCGACTTTCGATTTCAGTGATCGTACCACCCGGCGGAGCGGCGCCGAGCGATTGATCTGCTGCTTGGCGCCGGCCAGTCCCGCTTTCCGCCAGATGTGCAGCCTGCCGCGGATCGAGAGCGGCACGCTTGCATCGAACAGCGGTTCCCGCTCGACCTTGAAGCTGTTCTTGTAGGTATAGTTGCCGGTCGTGAAGTCGAAATGGCGCAGCCCCTCACCGTGCAGCCAGTGCATCGTGCGGTCGATGATCAGTTTGCCGGGCGAGCACTGTGACCAGTTGTTAAGATCCTGGGCGAGCCGCACCATCGCATAGCTTTCGCCGGCACGAATGCCGATCAGGGCCGCTGCCAGGTCGTCCTCGCCACTGCGCAAGGCGGTGAGCACAACATCGCCCTCGGCCAGACCGCCGGCAAGAAGCTCCTTGAAGAAGGCGGCATATTGCGGCTGGTTGAGAATGAAGGGCAGGCCAAGATCATTGATGCGCGTTTCCTGCAGGGTTTCCATCTTGGCCAAGATGCGCAGCGCCAGTCCGAGGTCGCCGACCGGCTCGAAGCGTGCGTCGACGCCATCGCGCTCGAACACGCGCCAGCTGCGCTCCATTTCCTTGCGGAACTTGCGATCAAGCGTCTTGCGCCGGTAGTCCTCCCAGCTGCCATCGATGCGTACCGCGTTGGCGCTTAATATGCCGGGTCTTGCCTGCGCCATGTGGGCCAGCGGATTGGTGACCCGACCGATCCGCGCCGGCATCTTGACCAGCCGCAGAATGTCGGCTGCGGGCAGGGCCGGACGCAGAGCACCGATCATTTCCATCGGGCACATCTCTGAATAAGCGTCAGGGGCGAGCAGCAGCGGAGCATTGTAGTCGGTGACGCCGAGATCGGCGAATTCGATAATCCTGAGATGACCGTCGTTGCGCAGGATCAGTGGGAACGCAGCAATTGGCTGGCCGCCATCGCTTTCAAAACACGCGACCGGCACTGCTGCGACACCGGTCTGATCGCCAAGTGAGGCATACCAGGCATCGAGCCAGCCGGTCGATTGAAACGGCGTTGCGGCCATGATCGGCGGTCGCCCGAGATCGGCGCGCAGCGCCGTCCAGTCGCTGAACCGCTTCGCCACAAACTCCAACGCAAACTCCCAGTTCTGCTGCTAGTGCCGTGCGTGTTGCGCGTCGCCACGTTCGACGACGCCGCCCGGCTGTTCGCGATCGAGTTGAAACTCGATAGGCCGCGCCTTGCGGCGAAGCTCGTCAAGCAGGCCGGTGCGGCTGACGACGGCATTCAGGACCGACTTCGCCCAGAAACCAGGACCACTGGTGGCCCGGCTGGCAGGTGACAGTCCGAAACGATGGCGCAAGGTCCCGTTGGCCATGTTGATGCGCTGGTTGAGCCGCGCATCGTTGGCCCAGTATTCGGTCGTCACCGAAATGTTGAGGCAATCGTGATTGGTGACACGGTGCGGCGCATTGAGCGGCCAGTGCAGCATCTGGCCGGGCTCAAGCTCGAACTTGGTCGCGAAGTCATCGTACCAATCGTGATAGTCCATATCGACTTCGAGCTCGAAGATGGCGATTCGCTCGAGATCTTCCGACGACAGGAATGGTTCGGCGGGCGGATAGATCCAGACCGTCTTGCGCCCGGAAATCTGCCACAGCGACTGGTTTGGCAGATCGCTGTGATAGTAGACCCGCGCCCGTGGTGACGAGATCAGAATGCCGAGCGATGTAAGCGGAAAGTCCGTCGCTCCGGTGTGGGTGGCAATCTCCGTAAACATGCCGGCGAGCAATTCCCTGTAGCGCGCGTCAACACGATCCGTGCAACGCAGATTGAGCCACAGCCGGCCTGCTTCAACGGCGTCGAAGACCTGTTCGCCGCTGAGATCATTGAGATCACCCTCGCGCCACTGTCGCTGCTCTTCGGCGGTTGCGGTGTGAATGATGCTGTAGTGTTCGCGCGGGTAGCGATCGATCAGGTCGATCAACGTGTCGCGGGCAAAGAGTTCCGACGTGTGCAGATTGTGCGACAGACGAAGCGGGTGACGGCCCCAAAGTGCGCCGTGATAGGGCTGCCAGTCGTTGATGATTGCCGTCATTGGATTGTCTCGTTCGATGCGGGGATTTGCGTTACATCTAGTTAGCCCGGCGACGATCGCAAGCTTGGCAGTCGGTTGGTCGCAGACAGCGAACACAAGCAGATATGCAATAGAATTCAAAATATGTCATAGGAAGATAGCGCTTTTACTTAAACGCACCTGCTAATCGGATGACAATGCAACTGCGCTCGATTTGGTTGGATGACCGGGGCGCGGCGAGCTGTCTGCAGGCTGCAGGGATGCGCCGACCGGCGACCATATCGCGATGCCGCGATCGCGGGGCCGGCCGACAAAGCGACAAAGGTATAAGCAATGTCATTTACGCCGTTCAACGCGCCCCTGCTGGCGCCCCTCGTTGGTGATACCGAGCTTGCCGCGCACTTCTCCGTCCGAGCGGACATCGCCGCGATGCTGCGCTTCGAGGCAGCGCTCGCACGGGCGGAGGCTGATGTCGGCATCCTTGCGCAAGCTTCAGCTACAGCCATCGAGGCGGCGTGTGACACGTTCGAGGCCGATGTTCGTGCCTTGGGAGCCGGATCGGCGCGCGACGGCGTCGTTGTTCCGGCATTCGTTGCGGCCCTGCGCGCCCACGTGGGACCTCCGCACGATGCAGACGTCCATTTCGGTGCAACCTCGCAAGACGTGATCGATACCAGTTTGATGCTACGCCTGAAGGAAATAACGGCTATCCTCAGCCGGCGGCTCGATGCGCTTGACGCGGCATTCGCAGACTTGGCCCGCCGCTTTGGCGGGCGACCTCTGATGGCCCGCACTCGCATGCAGGCTGCGATCGAGATCAGGGTCGCTGATCGCATTGCAAGCTGGCAGCTTCCGCTTCGCGATCATCGCGCAAGGCTCGAAGCGATGTTGCCAGATTTACTGCTGGTGCAGTTTGCCGGAGCCGCAGGCACGCTCGACAAACTAGGCGAGCAGGGCGGCGATGTTCGCCGGCGACTGGCTGGGGAATTGGGGCTCGGTCCGCGAGAACAGCCCTGGCATTCGGATCGCAGCGGCATCGTGTCGTTCACCAACTGGCTGGCGCTTGTAACTGGAACGCTCGGCAAGTTCGGCCAGGATGCAGCCCTCATGGCGCAGAACGAAATGGCTGATCTCGCAATAGCGGGCGCCGGCGGATCATCAGCAATGCCGCACAAGCAGAACCCGGTGAGGGCCGAAGTCTTGGTTACGCTGGCCCGTTTCAGCGCGACACTGGCAGGCGGCATGCAGCATGCGATGGTGCATGAACAGGAACGCTCCGGCGCTGCCTGGACGCTCGAGTGGATGATACTGCCACAGATGATCGTCGCAGCCGGCGCTGCTCTGCGTAATGCCTTGGAACTGTGCGAGAGCGTGGTGCGAATGGGCCGGGAATGAAGCTCATTGCAGACCGCGCAACAGGCTTGCTTCACCATCAAGAGGTTGGCAAGGTAGCGCGGCTTTGAGCCTTTAGAGGTGAGAAAAATGGGACGCAAGCTGCCCTTTTTGCCGACATTGATCGGCGTTGCTTTGGTGTCGATGTCGCAGGTGGTCCTGGCCCAGCCCTTGCCGCCGCAAGACCCGATCCTGCGTATTGAACCAGGCATGCACACGACAATGATCCGCAGGATCGGTGTCGATGCTGCCTGCACCCGAATTGTGACAGGCTCCAACGACAAGACGGCGCGGATCTGGGATATTTCCGATCCAACGCAACCCGTGCCCAAGCACTTGCGAACGCTGCGTCCCCCCATCGGCTACGGCAATGAAGGTGAGATCTCCGCCGTTGCAATGTCGCCGGACGGGGAAAGCGTGGCGATGGGCTTGTGGGCACGCAATGGCGGCGACAACCGCGTCTACGTTTTCGGTGCTACGAGCGGTCGCTTCATCTGGCGTTCAGACATCATCAACGACTCGGTGAACCATCTGGCCTTTTCGAAGGATGGTCGGCGCATGGCAGCTTCGATGCACGGCGGTCGTGGCGTGCAGGTCTGGCGAACAAGTGACTGGCGCCGGATCTTCGAGGACACCAACTACAACCAGGGCCCAAGCTATTCCGTCGCCTTCGACGGTAGAGGGCGCTTGTGGACTATTGCCTACGACAACAGTCTGCGCCGGTATCAGCCTACGGCCGACGGCCGGAGTTACACCGCGCCACGAATCGTCAGGACGCTAGGCGGCAAACGGCCGTTCAGCCTGGCGGTACATCCCAACGACGATCGTATAGCGATTGGCTACGACGACACCGTCAATGTCGACGTTTATGACGCCAATGCGATGCGGCGGCTGTTCGCGGCAGATGTTGCGGGTGTTGGCCGGGGTAAATTCAACGCGGTTTCATGGTCATCCGACGGCAGCCGGTTGTTTGCCGGCGGCACCGTCAACTTTGACGGGACCAATGCGTTCCGTGTCTGGGACCGGGCCGGCCGCGGCCGAGGTCATAGCCGGCCTGGCTCACGCGATACCGTCCTGCACATGCGCCCGTGCGGCAACTCCGTTGCAATTTCGGCAGCCGATCCCGCATTTGGCCTGATCGACATGAGCGCGACGCCACGCGTCTGGCACACCAGTGTCAAGCCTGACATGCGTGGCAAGCGCTCCGGTAACTTCGAAGTCTCGGCCGACGGGCGTCGCGTGCGCTTTGGCCTCAAGGAGTGGAGTAACAAACCGGTTCTCTTCGATATGCGTAACGAAACCGTGACGCGGTCGCGGGAACGGCCAGGCGACGTGTTTCTTGCTCGAACGGAGACACTGGCGATAAAGAACTGGATCAATTCCACCTCACCGACTCTCGCCGGCAAGCCGATCGAGCTCAAGCCCTACGAACTCGCTCGCGCTTATGCGATTGCGCCCGATGACCGCAGGTTCGTGCTCGGCGCCGACTGGTCGCTGCGCGCCTACGACAGCAGCGGTAAGTCGCTCTGGACCAAGCCCGTGCCCGGGGCTGCCTGGGGTGTCAACATCCCGCAGGATGGCCGCACCGCGGTGATTGCCTATGATGACGGCACGATCCGCTGGCATCGACTGTCCGATGGCAAGGAATTGCTTGCACTCTTTGTCCACACCGAGGACATGCGCTGGGTGCTGTGGACGCCGACCGGCTATTACACGACATCGCCCGGCGGCGAGGACCTGATCGGCTGGCATGTGAACCAGGGCTGGGAGCGTGAAGCATCGTTCTTCCCTGTCAAACTGTTCCGGAAACAGTTCTATCGCCCCGACATCATCCGCCTGGTTCTCAATACGCTCGATGAGGAACGGGCGATCGAGCAGGCCAACTCGACGGCGCAACGTCCGCGCGGCACCGAGGCCGTGAAGCAGATCCTGCCGCCGGTCGTGCAAATCCTCGAGCCGAAGACCGGGTCGCGTATTGCCAAATCGACAATCCAGCTCACCTACCTGGCGACATCGGCCACGGGAGAGGCCATACAAGACGTGGAAGTGCGCGTTGACGGCCAGCGTGTCGATTACACCAAGACGCGGGGCGCCATGCGCGTCAGGCCGAAGCGCAACAAGAATGCGGTGACTATCGAGGTGCCGGTGCCGCCTCGCGATGTCACGGTCTCGCTGATTGCCTGGACAGGTAACCGCTCGATCCGTCGTGTCAGCGAGGCAGCAACCGTCGACGTGAAATGGACCGGCATCAAGCCCGATACGGCCAATCTGCCGAGATTGGTCGGCCTGTTCGTCGGAGTCTCGGACTATGAGGACAACAGTCTCGATCTCAACTATGCAGACGACGACGCTAAAGCGCTTAGCGCTGCCTTCCAAAACCAGAAGGGGCTGGCCTACCGCGAGGTGCTAACCCGCGTGCTTACCGACAGCGATGCCACTTTGCGGGGCATCAAGCAGGGCCTCAAATGGCTGCGCGACACGGCCCAGCCCGACGACATCGTGGTCATCTCGCTGGCCGGCCACGGCTTTACCGACAGCACTAACGACTTCCACTTCCTGCCCCACGAGGCGACGGCCGACGAGCCGACGCTCGACGGCATCAGCAAGGACGTACTCTTGAGCCGGATCAGCCGGACCAAGGGCCGCCGCGTGATCTTCATCGATGCCTGCCACTCGGGCGACGGCCTCTCGACGCCCGGCCAGGGCCTCGGCCCCGCCGACATGACCGGTCTCGTCAACGAGTTCTCGGATCCGCAGGTCGGCGTCATCATGTATGCGGCCTCGACCGGCCGTCAGGTATCTGTCGAAAGCCACCGCTGGCGCCAGGGTGCCTTCACCAAGGCACTGCTCGAGGGGCTTGCCGGTGACGCCGACACGCACGGCGGCCTGCCGGCCGGTATCCACACGGGCGAGATCGACTTGTGGCTAACGCAGCGTGTCGCGGAACTGACCAACAATAAGCAGACGCCGACCATGGTGAAATCAAACGTGCCGCACTTCACGCTTGCCATGCTGCATTAATAACCCGATCGGCACGGCCACAGCCACTCCCGGCATCTCGACATGCACGTTCACGACGAACAACGACAAGCGCTGACGGCGATGGTCTTCTCGAACATCGGGCATAGCTTTGCGCATATGTTCACGGTGCTCTATGCGACGGCGGTGCTCCATCTGCCGAGCGTATTCGGCATGGCCTACGGTGAACTCCTCGGGCTGTCGAGCCTCGGACTGGTGCTGTTCGGCGTCGCCGCCCTGCCGGCCGGCTGGCTCGGCGACCGCTGGAGCCAGATCGGCATGATGGTCGTCTTTTTCCTCGGCATCGGCGCCGGCGCGATCGTCGTCGGCCTGGCCGAGAACTCCCGCGGCCTGTTCATCGGTCTGACCATGATCGGTCTGTTTGCCTCGATCTATCATCCGGTCGGCATAGCCTGGCTGGTCTCCTGGGCCAGGCGCCAGGGCATGACGCTCGGCATCAACGGCCTGTTCGGCGGAGTCGGCAATGCGCTGGCCCCGGTCTTTGTCGGATTGATGATCGACTATGTCACCTGGCGGGCGGCCTTCATCATTCCCGGCATTGCCGCCATCGTTGCCGGTTTCGCCTTGCTGTTTTTCTGGCAGTCGGGTCGGATCAGCGACATCACACGAGACCGGGTCGCCAAGGGCGCTTCCGATTCGAGCATGTTTGTGCGTGTGTTCATCATCCTGTCGATCACCATGGCGTGTACCGGTTTCGTTTATGCCGGCCTGACTAACACCATGCCGAAGCTCCTCGAAATGGGGCTCAGCAAGGCGTTCGCCGCCAGTTATACCGAGATCGGGATTTTCGTCGGCATCGTCTCCGGGCTCGCATCACTCAGCAGCATTTTCGGTGGCTGGCTGGCGGACCGCTATTCGGCACGTTCGATCTATATCGTGTTCTGGCTGCTACAGATTCCGCTGCTGTTCACGATCGTATCGTTCAAGGGCGTCAGCCTGCTCGCCGCGCTCCTGCTGGTGTTCTGGTTCATGCTGGCCTTCGCGGCGGCCGAAAACATGCTGGTCGCCCGCTACACGCCCTTTCGCTGGCGGGCGGTTGCCTACGGTGCCAAGTTCGTGCTGGCGCTCGGCGTCGGCGGGCTGACGGTCCATCTTGCCGGCTGGCTGTTCGACAGGGACGGAGACTTCGCAACCCTCTTCACGCTGTTCGGCATGGCGGCAATTCTGGCCTCGGCGGCTGCCTTCCTCCTGCCGGAGAGCCGGCCGGATACCGCAGCAGGCGCCGACTCGGTTCCCGCTGCAAGTACCCGCTGAGGACCAAGACTTCAGGTCTCGCCGAGCAGCGCGCGATAAATCGCGTGATTGTCGTCGTCGAAACAGACGAAGGTGATTTCATCGAGCTCGGTGAGGCGCTCGAATGCGCGTACGCTCTCAGTTGCGATTTCGGCTGCCGCTTGCTTGGGATAGCGATAGACGCCGGTCGAGATATTGGGAAATGCAACTGTCCTGAGACCGTGCTCGATGCACAGGCTGAGGCTCCGGCGGTAGCAGCTCGCAAGAAGTTCGGCCTCACCGTCGCCGCCACCGTTCCAGACCGGCCCGACTGTGTGGATGACATACCTGGCCGGCAGCAGGCCAGCCGTCGTGAGCACGGCATCGCCGGTCCCGCAGCCGCCCTGGCACGTCCGGATCTCCTTGCAGGCCGCGAGGATCTCCGGCCCGCCACCCCGATGAATTGCCCCGTCCACACCGCCGCCGCCAAGCAACGTCGAGTTCGCGGCATTGACGATGGCATCGACGGCAAGCTTCGTGATGTCCCCCTGTATCAGCCTGAGCCTGTTCATTGCCACCTCATCCATCCAGCTTGTCTGCCTCACATCCTGCGCGGGATGAACCGCGACAGACCCGCCATCGATAACGCGACGGCGGCGCTTGTGCCAAACACGAATGGCAGCGGCGCGAACACCAGGACGGCGGCAAACACGCCCGGTGTCAGCAGCGAGGCGGCATGGCGGAAGGTCATGTAGACGGAAGTCATCGATTCGCGCTCATAGGGATGTACGGCGCGCAGGAACGGCACATTGCCGGCACCGTCGATGATCGTTGCACAAAACGCTGCAAGCAGAATGAGGCCGATCGAGATGGTCGGCAGATCAGTGGTCAGCGCCACGCCGAGTGTCACCAGCCCCGATGAGGCATAGCCGAAGACCATGATCGGCCGGATGCCACGCCGCTTGGCGATCCGCGCCCAGATCCGGATCAGGAACAACGGCGCCAGGCCCGCCGATACGATGGCTCCGCTCAGTTCCGGACTGACGCTCGAGGCTGTGAGCTGGATCGGCAGGTAGACGAAGTACATGATCCACCAGCTATTGCGGCCGACTGCGAGCACCCAGGCGAGGCGCAGCCGTGCCTGTGAGGCGAAGCGGGGCACATAGCTGATCGGCCTTGGCGGCGGTTTCTTTGCCGCCTGCAGGGCTCTGTCGTCGGAGAGGCGCATGTGCCAGAAGTAGGCAAGGAAGATGATTGCCAGAACCGCCACGACAAGAAACGTCAGTCCAGGCATCACGCTGCTTTGCAGGTAAACACCGAGCCACGGGCAGATGATGTAGACCATGCCGGCATAGAACATGCGCCGGGGCTCGAACGAATTGAGTTCCCTGCGCGGCACGTGGTCGAGCACGTAGAGATTGATCGCCACGTCGAGGATAGCGACGGCCACCACCTGCAGGGCGAGGCCGGCAACCAGCGTCACCGCGTCACCGACCATGTAGAGCACGGCGGACGCGATGTAGCACAGCGAGCCGACCGTCAGCGTCCAGCGCCGGGTCAGCCTGTGGATGATGGTCGGCAGGAAGATCGATACGACGAGGCCGAGCCCGCTGGTCACGAAATAAATCAGACTAACGACGAGCGCGCTGCCGACCAGCCGGTAGGCCTCGAGCGGCACGATGGTGATCATCAGCGCACGCGTTGCCGCTTCCAGCGTGAACAGCGTCACGAAGGTGCCGGCCTGATCGCGGTCGAGGTTGCGCAGGAGTACGGGAAAATAGATGCGGCGCATGGCAAGCCCCCCTGTGCCGGCCGGGCGATCCTTAAGCGGCGGACACAAGAGTGGGACGTTACGCCGACTTGCCTCGGCAATGCCAGAACTTCCTGCTCATGTTGCCGATTGGGGCGGGAACGATCGTTCGAAGCAGTATCGGGGCTTGCGAACTAAATTCGCGGCTAGAGCGCCGGGCGATAAATGTGCATCACTTCATGACCTCTGGCGGTTCATTCGGGCAGGCGCGGCGCGCAGCGCGATGCGGTGCATCGGGCAAGCGACGCAACGCACCCGATGGGCCGCCAGAGGTCACCCGAAGGGCCGGACGCATTTGGCCGCTGGCGGCGTCGCGCGCCGCTTGTGATACCCGCATCACGGCACAACACGCTCCTGGCCAGCGGTCAAATCCGTCTCGGTGAAGCGTTGCACATTTATCGCCCGGCGCTCTAGAAGGGCTTGAAGCTCGGGCGAGGCTGACGTTAGCTTCGCCAAAAGATATCAAAGAAGGCCCCTGCCGCAGGACTACGTGAATATCTCCAATGCCTTCAGCTGACGTGAGGGCGGAAACATCCGCATTAGGGAAGCTCGTTCAATGACCATCTTGCGCATCGACGATGCCAACGGCCTCTACGTCATCGCTCATCCGCCCCGCCGCGAAGGCGCCCCGACATTCGTTTTTGTCAACGCGATTACCGGGACGACCGATCATTGGGAGGCCGTTGTGGCTCCCGACCTTCGAGCAGCCGGCTTTGGCACAGTCTCCTACAACCTCCGAGGTCAGGCCGGTTCCGAATTCGCGCCTGGCACGGAACTTAACGATACGCTCATCGTCGAGGACGTCGGCCGTGTCGTCGCCGCACATGGTGGCTCCAAACCCATTCTAGTCGGCCTTTCCATTGGCGGGCTTTACGCGGCCCGCGCATACTTGGGCGGAGCAGCCTGCGCCGGCCTCGTTCTTCTCAACACTCTTCGTGAAATCGGCCCACGCATTGCCTGGGTGAATGACGCTCTTCCCGTCGTCGCCTCCCGATTGGGCATGGCCGTCTTTGGCGACTTGATGAGCCCGATGATCCTGAACCCCGAAGCGCTGCAAGCGGCCCGCCCGAACGCATTCAGTCAAGACTATGAACCTGTGCCGAAGGATAGCGGGCTCATGAACATCATCCGCAATTCTTCCGCGACAAACTGGAATGTGGACTGGGGCGCGATTGCGATTCCGACCCTGATAATCACCGGCCATTGCGATCGCGTGTTTCGCGATCCTGAGGTGATCGACCGCCTCTCTGATCAAATCATGGATCATCGGCGTGAGGAGTGGGAAGATTGTGGCCACATGATTCCAGTCGAGCGCCCCGTCCGACTGGCCCAAAGCCTGGCGGATTTTGGGAAGGAAATCGAAGGATGAGTGCTGCGGCCGGGTTTGGTGGAACGGCGTCCAAGGTCGACGAGTAGTTGGTGCCGATTGAAGGCCGGCTTTCCCTCTCCGGCCATAGCGCGCCAATCCTCTCCTTCTCACCACTTGCCGGACAACCGTGCCCTGCCGTGCTACCTTGCCGCCGAGCCGTTCCCTTCGATGACGCGGAGTTTCTGACGTGGCCAACCCATCCAACCACCCGCAATTGCCCGGCGCCGGCGAGGTCTACCTCGACCATGTCGGCTGGTTCGTCCACGACATGGACTATTGCTCGGCCAAGCTGACCTCGCTGGGCTTTCCCCTGACGCCCTATTCCGTGCATGGCAACCGCGATCCGGAGACCGGCAAGTTGCAGCCGACCGGCACCGCCAATCGTCTGGTCATGTTGGAAGGCGGCTATCTCGAATTCCTGGTCGCCATCGACGGTGTGGAGAGCCCCGTCTCGCAACACTTGCGCGACTGTCTCGCGCGGCACGAAGGTGTGCATCTCGCAGCCTTTGCCGTCGCTGATGCGGAGGCCGAGCGCGGCCGGCTCGAGGCGACCGGCTTTTCCGTACTGCCGACGGTCCACCTGCGCCGGCAGATCGAGCGCGCTGACGGCAGCCCGGGTGAGGTTGCCTTTACGCTGGCACGTCCCGAGCTTGGCTCGTTCCCCGAAGGGCGCATCCAGATGCTGACCCATCATACGCCCGATGACATGTGGCAGGATCGCTATGTCTCGGCCGCCAACGGCATCAGCGCTCTCGAGAGCGTGCTGTTTGTCTCGGAGTATCCGGGCGGCAGTGCCGATCGCCTGGCCAAGTTCACCAACCGTCCGGCGACCCCGCTCGGCCATATCGACGGTTTCCAAATCCGTCTCGATCGCGGCCGTTTGCAGTTCATGACGCATGGCGATGCGGCAAGTCATCTAGGTGGCGCTGAGATTGTGCCCGAGATGACCGTTGCCGCAATCGGCTTTAGGGGAGATCCCGCGCGCGCACTGCAGTCGGCCAGGGATGCCGGCATCGCCGCAAGCCAACTCGGGGACGGCCGCACGCTGATTCCGGCCGAGGCGGCGCTTGGCTGTTATTTGACGGTTGGGTAGCCCTGACACGCAAAATAAGCGGAGGTTTGGAGGTGTCCTCCAACGGGAGCGCGAGGGCTGGCCCTCGCCCGGCGCTCTAGCCGCCACTCCGCTTCGCAATCTCCTCAGCCAGCGCCACCGTATTCCGCGCCTGCTTCAGGTGCGGCATGTCGAGCATCATACCGTCGAGGCCGACGGTGCCCATGCCGGGGTTGTCAGCGAACACCTCGATCACACGGCGGGCATGCGCGACCTCGTCATCGGACGGTGTGAAAGCCCGGTTGGCGATTTCGGATTGTGCCGGATGGATCGCGACCTTGCCGATGAAGCCTGACTTGCGGTCGCGCAGACACTCGGCTTCGAATCCTTCGGAGTCGCGGAAGTTGGTGTAGACGACGCCGACCGGCTGCACATCGATGGCGCGGGCTGCCGCCAACGTGAACGAGCGGGCGAGCAGGTAGGGATCGTCATAGTCGCCGCTGACGGGGTGGCGGTTGTCGCTGGCGCCGAGGGCTGCGGACAAGTCCTCGCCGCCCCAGGTCATCGCAGTCAGCCGCTTGCTAACGCCTTCGAGATAGGTGTGGAAAGTCAGCAGCGAGGCTGCCGTCTCGGTCGCCACGCAGAGGATCTTGGTCGCGCCGGGTTCTATGCCTTCGCGGGCTTCGAGGGCTGAAAGGTAGTTGTCGAGCGTATTGATGTCCTTTGCCGAATAGACCTTTGGCAGGCAGATGCCGTCCGGGCTGCCGGGCATGACGGCGGCAAGATCGGGCAGCGACAGGTCGGTGTCGAGCGGATTGATGCGCACCCAGAGCTGCTGCTTGGAGCGGTCGGCGCGCTGGGTCAGATAATCGCGGCTCATGTCACGGGCGATCTGCTGGCGCTCGTTGGCGACCGAATCCTCGAGATCGACGATCAGCGCATCCGCGGGATTTCCGGCCGCCTTTTCCATCTTGCGTTCGCTGTCGCCGGGGACGAATAGCCAGGAGCGTATGATCATGCCGGCCTCTTCTTCATGAATGCTGTGCGCACGCAATAGGCGACCTCTTCGCCGCGCTGGTTGTGGCCGTAGTGCTCGAATATCACGAGGCCGGCAGTGGGCCGCGATTTTGATTCGCGCATCTCCTTTACCACCGTCTTGCAGGTGATCGTGTCGCCGTGAAACACCGGGTTTGCGAAGCGGCAGTCGGTCATGCCGAGATTGGCGATGGTCGTGCCGAGCGTCGTATCGCCGACGCTGATGCCGATCACGAGGCCGAGCGTAAAGAGCGAGTTGACCAGGCGCTGGCCGAACTCGGTGCCCTTGGCGAACTCTTCGTCGAGATGCAGCGGCTGCGGATTGTGGGTCAGCGCCGTGAACAGCACGTTGTCCATTTCCGTCACCGTCCGCGTCAGGGCATGGTTGAACTCCATACCGACCTCGAACTCCTCGAAATATAACCCGGCCATCGCCACCCTCTTTCGTTTCGCTGCACCACTTTGGGCGACAGTATGAACTCAGGGCAATCCTGGCCGCGAGTGGCGCCGCTCCGGCAGGCCGGCACAATCACATGGCTGATTGCAGGAACGTCCACCCTAACAATCGACTAGCTTACCTTGGCCGCCGGTTTGATTGCAGGGTTGATCTCATGAACGCTTTTTCGAAACCGCTTGCCGGCCTCAAAATTCTCGACCTCTCCCAGGGCGTTGCAGGTCCGCATTGCGGCGGCCTGTTTGCCGAGTACGGTGCCGACGTCGTCAAGGTCGAGCCACCATCCGGCGATTGGATGCGCGTTCTGGGAGCGGGCTACGACGGCAAGTCGGGTTCATTCATTTATTACAACCGCGGCAAGCGAAGCCTCAGCCTTGACATCAAGGCAGCGGGTGCTGTCGACGTCATCCTGGATCTCGCTGCCAAGTCCGATGTCGTTATCGATAACAACCGGCCGGGCGTTTCCGAGCGTCTCGGCTTCGGCTTTGAGGCGCTCAAGGCACGCAATCCAAAGATCATCGTTGTCGCCGTTTCAGGTTTCGGACTCACTGGTCCGAAGTCGAGGCGGCCGCTGAGCGACACCATTGCCCAGGCGATGTCGGGCTTCATGGCGATCAATTGCGGGCGTGCCGGCGTACCGGCCAAGGTCGACATGACGCTGATCGATTGTCTGACGGGGCTCTACGGCTTCCAGGCCGCGACCATGGCGCTCTGGGGCGATCCTGCCAAGCGCGAGGCACAACTGCTCGACATCTCGCTTGTCCAGAGCGCGGTTGCGATCCAGGGTGCGAAGGTGCTCGAATACAGCGTCGAGAACCGCATCCCGGGCAAGATCAATGCGCCGGCCGGCAGCTACAAGGCGGCGGATGGCTGGTTGGCGTTGACGCTGGTACGCGAGAATTGCTGGACGAATATCTGCAAGGCGTTCGAACGCGACGATCTCGCTGCCGATCCGCGCTTCAGGACATTCGAGGATCGCGCCCGCAACATCGATGAATTGGCCGAACTTGTCGATGCCATCGTTGCAACGCGGACGGTCGCCGACTGGGTCGAGCGCTTGCATGAAGCAGGCGTGCTCGCCGGCCCGATCAACGACTACGGCGACTGGCTCGCCGATCCCCAGACGGACGCCATCGAAGGCGCGCGAATGTCGGTGGTTGCATCCGACACCGCGGCACCGGTCGTGCGCACGCCGGGCCACGGCCACTTCACGGCACTGAGCCCGAGCCTTGGGCAGCATTCGGCCGAGATCCTGCGCGAGGCCGGCCTCGACGATGGCCGCATCGAGCAGATGCTGGCTGAAGGCGCAGTGATTTCGAGTGAGGCGGTGTGAGCGATGGAGTTGCTTGGAATGATGGTCGCTCGTCGTGAACAACCGCGTGCACGGTGGCGATTTGCACGGCCCATTGCCCCTCACCCTAACCCTCTCCCCGTGTAGTTCGGGGAGAGGGAATCCGGCCGTGCAATCTGGCTTCGCCGCACGCCACACGACGGGTCGAATTCCCTCTCCCCGTAGCGCCACTTCGGCGCGTACGGGGAGAGGGTTAGGGTGAGGGGCAATGGGCCGTGCAAATCTATACGAAATCAGTAACTCAGGCACCAACGTTACATTCGGCCAATGTCAAAACGCCCGACAGGCACGGGCATCAATCGACGGACAACCGCCATGACCGACACGATCTTTGACCTAACACCCGAACAACTCGAAATTCGCGCCGCCATCGGGCGCATCATGGCCGACTTCGACGATGACTACTGGCTTGAGGCGGATCAGACCGGCAACTTCCCGCACGAGTTCCGCAAGGCGATCGCAGCCGGCGGCTGGCTCGGCATCTGCATGCCGGAAGACGTCGGCGGCTCGGCGCTCGGCATCACGGAAGCAGCGGTCATGATGGAAGCAGTCGCCAATTCGGCCGGCGGCCAGACGGCGGCGAGTGCCATTCACCTGAACATCTTCGGGCCGCACGTGCTCGTCAAATACGGCACCGATGAACAGCGCCAGGCATTCCTACCGCCGATCATCTCAGGTGATCTGATGACCAGCTTCGGCGTTACCGAACCCGATGCAGGCCTCGACACCACCAACATCAAGACCTTTGCGCGCCGCGACGGCAACGACTACGTCATCTCCGGCCGCAAGATCTGGAATTCGATGGCGCAGCAGGCCGGCCGCATCCTGTTGCTGACGCGCACGGAGGAAGCCGGCTCGGGCGACAAACGCGCCGACGGCATGACACTTTTCTTCTGCGAACTCGACCGCTCGAAAATCGAGGTTCGAGAGATCCCGAAAATGGGGCGTCATGCCGTCAACTCGAACATGCTGTTCATCGATGACTACCGCGTGCCGCCATCCGACATCGTCGGCGAAGTTGGTCGCGGTTTCTACCAGCTCTTGGACGGCCTCAACCCCGAGCGTATCCTGATCGGAGCGGAAACAGTGGGAATCGGCCGGCAGGCGGTTTCGCGGGCGACGCAATACGCCAAGGACCGCGTCGTGTTCGGCCGCCCGATCGGGGTCAACCAGTCGATCCAGCACCCGCTCGCCCACTCCTGGATGGAATTGGAAGCTGCCTGGTTCGCCGCGATGAATGCTGCTGCCCTCTATGATGCCGGCAAACCTGCCGGAGCTGCCGCCAACATGGCCAAGTATCTGGGCGCCGAAGCCGGTTTCCGCGCCTGCGAGCGCGCCGTGCTGACCCACGGCGGTATGGGTTATGCGCAGGAATATCACGTCGAGCGCCTGTTTCGCGAAGTCCAGATCGGTCGCCTGGCGCCGGTCAGCCAGCAGCTCGTCTCGTGCTACATCGCCGAGCGCGTTCTCGGCCTGCCGCGATCATATTGACAATACAAACGTTCCTCGCGTGTCCGGCGCGCCGCCGTCACTCGGCCGGCGCCGGCTCGGCAACCGTGTGTGGCGCCATCAGCGTCAGGCGCAACAATGGCGGCACGAGCAGCAGCGTCAGTACCGCCGACATCGCCAGCCCGCCGACGACGACCGAGCCGAGACCACGGTAGAGTTCGGAACCGGCGCCCGGGAAAACGACCAGCGGCAGCATGCCGAAGACGCTGGTCAGCGTGCTCATGAAAATTGGTCGGATACGATTGCGGGTCGCCTCGATGATCGCATCGTTGACGCTCATGGCGTCTTCGCGCAGGTGGTACTGCGCCTGGTGGACGAGTAGGATGGCGTTGTTGACGACGATGCCGATCAGGATCACGAAGCCGAGCAGGGTCAGCATATCGAGTTGCTGCGGCTGGAACATGTTCAGGATGGCGAGGCCGGCAACGCCGCCGGCGCCGGCAACGGGCACCGAGATCATGATCACTAGCGGCAGGATGAAGCTTTCAAACAGTACCGCCATCACCAGAAAGACGATGATCAGCGCTAGCAGCAAGTTGATCTTGAGCGCGTTCCAGGTCTTGGTCAGCTGGTCGGCGGCACCGCTGAGTGACAGGCGCACCGTTGGCGGAATGCCTTCGGCGACGACCGGCGCCATCACCTTTGTGCGCATGATTTCGAGCGCCGTCTCAAGGGGCAGACTGGCGGATGGGCGCACTTCCAGCGTAATCGTGCGCAGGCGCTCGCGATGACGAACGGAAACCGGCCCGGCCGTCAGCTTGACGTCGGCGAGTTGCGAAATAGGGATGATCCGGCCGTTGGGCGCGACGACGGGATAGGCGCCGATGTCCTGGGTGCGGCGGTTGTCATCGAAGGCATCGGAGCCTTTGAGCATCAGGTCGATGCGGTCGGTGCCGATCGTGATCTCCTTGACCCTCACACCATCGTTGTAGGCATCGAGCGAGATGGCGAGTGTCTGGGCATCGACTCCGGCATCTGCGAGCCGCACGCGGTCGGGGATCGCCCGCAACTCGGGTGCACCGAGTTCGAGACCTGGCTGTGGGCGAAACTGATTGCCTTTATCGCGCGGCAGATGACGGCCAATGTTCTGCGTCAGGCGCAGGGCAACAGAGAGTATGTCTTCGAGGTGGTCACCTGAAACGTTGAGCTCGATGGCACGTCCCCCGCCGATGCCGCGGCCGAACAGCGAGCGCTGGTTGATGAACCCGAACGTGCCGGGTTCGGAAAAGATCGGCCGCGACAAAACTGGGATCAGCTCGGTGACCCGCCGGGGATCCTTTGCGCCGCCGCCGATGAAGGTCGTGCCCCGGAACGACACGAAAAAGAAATGGCGCATTGCAGGTGGTTGCGAACGGTCGCCATTCTCCTCCTTTTCCCAAAGTGGCCGTGCGATGCCTTCGATCTTCTCGGCAATCTTTGTCGTCGTCGGCAGATTGTAGCCGGGCGGTGGCAGGATGATGCCGAAAACCAAATTGCGGTTGCCGTCGGGCAGGTATTCGAGCTTCGGCAGAAACGTTGCCGACCCCCAGATCGCGACCGCAGTGATCGCCGAAACACACATGATGCCGACCAGCCGGCTGGAAACCGTCATGTGCGTGTAGCGCCGCATGATCCAAGCAAAGGCGCGTCCGAAATGGTCGATGCCGGGAACCGGCAGCACCGTCAGGCGAGCCTGCTTCGGTCCGAGCAGCCGGCTCGCAAGCGCCGGAATCACCGTGACGGCAACGATCAGCGAGAGCATGACGGAAACCGAGATCGCCACCGCGATGTCGCGGAACAATTGTCCGGCCTCGAGTTCCATCACCAGAACGGGGATGAACACCATCACCGTCGTCAGGGCGGAGACCAGGATCGCACCCCAGACCTGGCGGGCGCCTTCGTAGGCCGCCTCTCGTGCGCCGCGACCCTGCTGGCGCAGGCGGTAGATGTTTTCGAGAACGACGATCGCAGCATCGACCACCATGCCGACGGCAAAGGCGATGCCGGCGAGCGAAATGACGTTGAGCGTGCGCCCGAGCACCGACATGGCAACAAATGAGGCGACTATCGAGACCGGGATGGCGAGCGATACAACGAGGGTCGCGCGTGGCGACCGCAGGAAGAGGAGTAGGATGGCGGCGGCAAGCAGGCCGCCGATCCAGATGTTCTGGATGACGAGTTCGATCGCGCCATCGATGTAAACGGTCTCGTCATAGACCTGGGTCAGGGTGAGGTTTTCTTCGGCGAGCGGGCCGGCGGCCAGTTCGGCGAGTGCACGCTTGATGCCGGCCATGGTCGAGATCACGTTGGCGCCGGTATCTCGCACCGCATTGATGGCCATCGCCGGTTCGCCCTTGTGGCGGATGCGCGCGACCGGCTCCTTGTAGCCGAAGCGCACCTCAGCCACATCACGCACAAATACGCGCCCGGTTGCGGCACGCTCGCCAATATTTCCCGTACTGAGTCCGCCAGGACTATCAGTCACGCCGTTCGCTGCACCGCTGCGAAGGACGACATTTCGGACGGCATCGAGGGTATCGAGCTCGCCCTCGACCCGCACGACATAGCGCCGCTTGCCTTCATCGACGTTGCCGGCCGAGACCGAAACGCTTTCGCGGCGCAACCGGTCCAGGACCTGCGGCACGGTGATGCGGAATTTGGCGAGCCGCTCGGGATCGACGAGCACCTGCAGTTCGCGATCGACGCCGCCGTAAACGTTGACGGTTGCGACGCCGTCGACCCGCTCGATGCGCTCCTGGATGACGTCCTTCGCAAAGGTGCCGTAGTGGGCCATTTCCTTGGTGTTGCCGGCACCTCGTTTCAGGATGATCCAGGCGATCGGGTTGTCGTCCGAGCCGGACGTCTTGAGCGTCGGCTCGTTAGCCTCGTCGGGATAGCCGGTCACCCGGTCGAGGCGGTTGGCGACGAGCAGGAGGGAGCGGTCCATGTTCGTGCCAACCGCAAACTCGAGCGTGATCCGCGCACGGCCGGTCTCTGACGTCGAGATCATGGTCTCGAGGCCGTCGATGCCCTTGAGCTCTTCTTCCTGGCGGTTGATGATTTCGCGCTCGATCTCGGCCGGCGCTGCACCGCCCCAATTGGTCTCGACCTGGATCACCGGCTTGCGCACATCGGGGATCAGCTGGATCGGAATTCTCGACAGCGCCAGGGCGCCAAACAGCACGGCAATCAATACCGCTGCGATCACAGCAATAGGGCGTTCGATGGCAAACTTGATCGGGTCCATCACGGTCGCCTGCGCAATCTGCTAACCCTCGGTCTTAGCCTTGCCGGAGCTGCCGGCTTTGACAGGGTGTGGTTCGATCGTCTGGCCGGGACGCAACCGCTCATTGCCGCGCACGACGACGAGTTCGCCGGCCTCGAGCCCGGAGCGGATTTCGATGCGATTGCCGACCGCCTGGCCGAGTTCGACCGGTCGCGGCTGAGCTTTGTTATTGGCTGCAACGAATACCATCCAGCCGCCGCGCCGGCCCTGCAACAGGGCATCCTTGGGCACGGCTACGACCTTGCGCGGTGCACTCACGGGGATCTGCAGGGTGACCGTGCTGCCAATTGCGACCTGGGCGGCCTTGAGATCACCGAGTTTGGCGGAAAAGCGCACCGGTCGGGTGCGGGTCGAAACGTTTTCGACCGGGATCGTGGTGCGCACGGTGACTTGTTTGTGCTGGCCACCGTCGAACACGGCCTCGACGCGGATGCCTGCGGTAAGTCCGTTGGCAATGTTAGCCGGCACATCGGCCTCGACCTCGAGGTTGGTTATGTCAAGCAGCGTTGCGACCGCGGCACCGGGTGACACGTACTGGCCGGGCTGGGCCTGGCGCGCGATGATGATGCCGTCGAACGGCGCCTTGATTACCGCATGCGTGAGTTCGTATTCGGTGCGTGCGAGATTCGACTTTGCAGCCAGCAATTGCGCCTCTGCCTGGGCACGCTCACTGCGCGACTGCACGGCGGCCTGTTTGAGATCATCGTAGCGGCTGCGCGAAAAAGCGGTCGAACGGCGCAGTGATTCCTGGCGCTCGAAGGCCTGTTCGGCGAGCTTCAGTTTGGCATCGGCAACCTGAATACCAGCCTCAGCGACGCCGACAGAGGCTTCAGCCGCGCGGTGTTCGATGACGGTGCGGCTCTTGTCGAGGGTGACGAGTACCTGGTCCTTCGCGACGCGGTCGCCGATGTTGAAGCTGACGGTCTCGATAATGCCGGCAATGCGTGTCGCAACGCCGGCGCGTCGGGTGGCGACGAGTTGGCCGATTACCGGCTGCGTGTCGCGGACCTCGCGCATGTCGACGGTATCGATCAGCACGCGTGCGGCCTGCTGCTGGGCGGCAAGCGACGCCGGTGTCAGCAGCACGGCCGCGCTCAACGCGCTGCACAACAGATAACAAGACACTGACCGCATGACCGGGCCTACTCACAATGCCGATACGGCTTGTGGCCGGGAGCGGGAAACTGCTGCCTGGCCGCGGCCGTGCACTCTTTCTTTGTCATAGGCCGAAGCCCAACCGCTGTCGAACAAGATTTGATGCCGGCAGTCTTCTTCCGGATGGCAGCAGGCGGCATGGTTAAGTCGTCAACAGTCGACCATAACCGGCAACCTCAGCGTGTACGCCTGCCAGCCGTAGGCAGCGCCACAGGCTGGCCTGGTTGGCAGTTACCACCGGACGGGCGAGATCGCGTTCGAGCGCATCGATAATGCCGACGCAGCGGACGCCGGTTCCCGCAATCAACACGCCGTCAGCTGCGGCCGGGCATGACTGCCGGATGTGGCGATAGAGGGGCTCGATCTCCTGTTCGAAACCGGCGCCTTGCGGATAAAGCTCACCCGGCGGCAGATCGCGCCACTTGCGGCCCGGGTCCCAGCTCATATGTCCGGCGAGTTCGTAACCATGATCCTCGAGATAGCGCAGGCCGGCAGCAACGGTCGCATCGTTGAACCACGGCGGCAGCACCAGGAATGGACGCCTTATGTTAGAGGCCTCGAGGGCTGCGAGACAATCGAGGCCATTGGTCGTCACGACGACATTCGGCCCGATCACCGCCCCGAGCTTGGCAACGATCATCTCGTCCCAGCCTTTGCCGCCGACGAAGCTGCTCGAGGAATGGCCGGTCACGACGGCTGCCAGGCGCATGGTCGCGAACTGCCGCGCGCCGCGGTCGAGATCGTCCGACAGTTCAACGTCCGATTTGCCGTCGAGCCAGCGGGCCCACGGCGTCGGCGCGGTGACGCGGGCGGCATGGACGGAGATGTGCGGCGGGGCCATCGCCCACCATTCGGCCTCGGGCACCGCTTCGCTGGCAACGATGAACATACCAATCCGCGCCTGCCAGCCCCAGTTGTCGGCGTGTGTCATAATCCCTCCCGAATTGGTTATTGCAGTGCCGTCCAACGCAGGTTGACGGGCCGTCACGCCTTGAATTTACGACAGGATCAGGGTTTGCATAAGCCGCGCAAGGTTGAAAGCGGAGACTGCAATCTCGACGAAGGCATGTTTGCTTGGTGCCGATCGACCAACCACGACCGGATGATCGACCTGCAGTCTAATCCGCCGGCTGCCGGCAGAGGCGATGTCGAGCTTGCCTACTCGATCAAAACTACATCACGACAAGGCTGTTGAGCGCGAGGCGAAATTTCAGTAGCGGGAAGAAAAACAAGAGCGTCGCCCGCTCGAACGCGCGCTCAGCCTCAGCCGCACGAAAATCGACAACGAGTACATCGCCGATCCGGAAGTCGCCGCTGTTGAACACCCGCTGGCGAACGTCGGTATCCTTGAAACTGCTGTCGTCGTAGTGCAGGCGGATCTTTGGCGATACGACGAGACGATGACTGGCCTCAGCGCTCAAATAGTAGGAGAGCATGTTACGCTTGAGCAAAAGGCCCTTGTCGAGTGGCACATCCAGTGTAATCCAGCGGGCACTTTCCGCATCATCAATCTCAGCGACGACCTGTCGCTCTCCCGCCTGGTTAATGGCGCTGCGAAAACCGCCGCGACAGCCGTATTCTCGATCACCAGCCAAATACAGTGATCCGGCGTCGCCCTGCACCAGGCGTTGATTGAGTTCGCGGCGCCAGTCTTCATTTGGCAAGGCCTGCAAATCCCAATCCAGATCGTAATGCTGCAACTCCCGGGTGCTTTGTTTGTAATCTTTTTCAGCTTCAATCAGCTTGGTGTAAATGGCGTCGAATATCGTGTCGGCAGATGACATGTTCGAATGCTCCAGTGGACGCCCTCAGGCAGGGCTTTGGACGAGGCTTAACGGGCACATCCGGCTGCATGGCGTCCGCGCAATTGAGAAGGCTTGTGACAGGCGTGCACTGAAAGCAAACCGCTGTCAATGCGGAGCTGCGCGCCGCGTCGTTCGGTGTGTTGCCAGCTGCTTCGGCACTGCCCAAATCGGCCCATCCGGCAAGCGTGTTGTATGAAATGCACCTCGCTTCAGCGTTGTGCGTGCTCGCGCCAATACCTCCCTGCAGTCGGCCTCTGCGTAGGCGGCACGCGTGCCGGGTCGCTGTCGCCGATTGGGTGGACCAATCCTTCTCAGGGCTGGTTCGATCGTTCGTATCCACCAGGAGGTTTTCATGCCCCAATATCCCGAATGGAAATGAATATTCGAACTTGAAGCTGGTGCAGCTGGCACTCAGGCTTTCACAAGCGCCTTCGCCAATCCGCGACAACACGGCACATGTGATACCAAATCCACCCGCGTAACGCTGTCGAACGCGATATAGTGCAAAAAGCGGTAATTTATGAAATGCTGAAATTATTGCACAACGCCGAAGCGGCATCGCCCGGCATACGTGGCAAAGCAAGGGGCTCCAATGCTTAAACTTAAACTGGACAAGATGTCTTACCGCGACTTGCTGCAACTTTCCCAGCAACTTGCACGCGAAATCGAAAGTCGCAAAAAATCGGAAAAGGGTAAAGTAAAGCGTGAACTCATTGCACTTGTCGAGAATGCCGGCTTTGAACTCGATGATATCGTCGGGGCGAAGAAAGGTGCAGCGCGCAAGCGGCGCAAGGTGGCGCCGAAGTATCGCAATCCGCGCAATCCCGACGAAACCTGGACCGGGCGCGGCCGTCAGCCGAAATGGCTCGTTGCCGAGCTTGCCAAGGGGCGCAAGCTCGGCTCATTTCTGATCAAGTGACCGAACAACGACGACGGAGCGTGGCATCGAGCCGATATGTGCTCAATTCGGCGTGGCTCGTACCCAGTGGCACTTGCTCGGCTGGCAGGATATACCGTTGACTTCGCCAGCAAGTGATTCCCGCGCGGCCGCCCATGCCGTGCGAGGCAGCGCTTGCCGACCCAGAGTTCTCGGGGCAAGTGCGGTTCGGCCGGGATCATGCGGAGTTGGAAGCTTATATTGATTTCCCTGATGGGGTTGGTTGCCGGCGCGCTGGTTCTGGGCTTCCTGACGTTTGCCACGCTGGCGACGCGGGCAGCGGTCCACGAAGCAGGCGTCAAAGCCGATGGCATCGTCGCATTTACCGGCGGCGCCCAGCGTATTGGCGAGGCAGGCCGTCTGCTGCGGGCCGGGCGGGCGAAGCGGCTGCTGATCACCGGCGTCAACCGCATGGTCAGCCGCCAGCAGCTGCGCCGCCTGCTCGGCGTCGACGAAGCCCTCTTCAACTGTTGCATCGATATCGACTATGCCGCCCAGAACACGCGGGGCAACGCCATCGAAACGCGCAAGTGGGTGAAGCGCCACAACTTCGCGAGTGTCATCGTCGTCACGGCCAGTTATCATATGCCGCGCAGCCTGACCGAACTCGGCCACATGCTGCCGGCCGCCGATCTCATCGCCCACCCGGTGGTGCCGGCCCGGTTCCGCGAAACACCCTGGTGGCTTGACCAGGAAAACCTGCAACTTCTCGGTGCCGAATACCTGAAATATCTGCCGTCAGCGACACAATACGGGATCGGACGTCTGCTTGGGCCGCGCCACCGTGCCGATGGGCAGCCTGACGCGCAGAAGGCGGTCGCCATCCAATGATCCGTTCAACGATCTTCAATGCGCTCTTCTATATCGCAACCGCCATCATCCTGATCCTCGGCAGCCCGTTGCTCGCGGCACCCCGATCATGGGCCATGGCCGGCCTCAGGTTTCATGCCCGCTGCAGTATGTTCTTGATGCGCTGGATCGTCGGCGCGCGCGTCGAGATTCGTGGTCGCCACAATCTGCCCGACGGTGCATATCTGGTTGCCGCCAAACACCAATCGGCCTGGGACACCTTTGCCCTGATCCCGCTGTTTCCCGATCCGGCCCTGGTGATGAAGGCGGAACTCATGAAACTGCCGCTCTACGGCTGGTTTTCGACAAAGTTCGGCATGATCCCGATCCGCCGCGAAACCGGGCCGAGCGCGCTTCGCGAAATGCTGAGCGAGGCGCGTAGCCGGGTGCGGGCCGGACGCCAGATCCTGGTCTTTCCCGAGGGTACACGGCGGCTGCCGGGTGCTGCTCCCGACTACAAGCCCGGCATTCTCCTGCTCTACGATGCCTTGGGCGTGCCATGTATTCCCGTTGCGCTCAATTCCGGCCACTTCTGGCCGCGTGACAGCCTGATGCGGCGTCCCGGTACCATCGTCGTCGAGATCGGCGAACCCATTCCGCCGGCACTGCCACGCAAGGAATTTCGCCAGGCCTTGATCGATGCCATTGAAATACCGGCGGCCCGGCTCGATGATGAGGCGCGGAGAAGCTTCGAAACGGTGCGCTGAACAGTGGCTAACTTGCTTGGAACAAATAAGAACAAATATCGAACATTTTCTTGACGCCAGCCATTGTGCCACCTATCGTGCCGCCATCGCAGAATGGTCGAGAGTTGTACCGTTGCACAGTCATCCGTTTGATATTTCTCCGCTTTCGCGGCGCATCTGGGAAGACAAATATCAGTTGCGTGACGCCGGCGGGCGACCAGTCGACAAGACGGTCGATGATACCTGGCAGCGTCTGGCCAGGGCCGCTGCAAAGGTCGAGACCGATCGTGATCAGCGCGCTCGTTCAGAGCAGATGTTTCTCGATGCCCTTTCCGAGTTCGTCTTTCTGCCTGCCGGCCGGATCATTGCCGGAGCGGGCAGCGCGCGCGACGTGACGCTCTTCAATTGCTTCGTGATGGGCACGATCGAGGATGACCTCTCGAGCATTTTCGAGAACGTGCGTGAGGCCGCACTGACGATGCAGAAGGGTGGCGGCATCGGGCATGATTTCTCGACACTGCGCCCGCTCGGCGCCCCGGTCGCGAGCCTCGGTGCCGATGCGTCGGGGCCGGTGAGTTTCATGCACGTTTGGGATGCCATGTGCCAGACGATCATGTCGGCCGGCGCCAGGCGCGGCGCGATGATGGGCACATTGCGCTGCGATCACCCAGATATCGAACGCTTCATCGACGCTAAGGCGGAGCCTGGCCGGCTCACGAACTTCAACCTGTCCGTCCTCGTTCCCGATGCTTTCATCGCAGCCGTCGACGACGATGCGGACTGGCCGCTGGTGTTTGCCGGCAAGGTCTATCGCACTGTCAGGGCGCGCGAACTCTGGGACCGTATGATGCGGGCAACCTACGATTACGCTGAGCCGGGCGTGATCTTTATCGACCGCATCAATCAGCGCAACAACCTCGCCTACTGTGAAACGATCCAGGCCACCAACCCATGCGGCGAACAGCCGTTACCGCCGTATGGGGCCTGCCTGCTCGGCTCGATCAACCTGGCACGCCTCGTTGGCCGGCCGTTCAGTCAGAGTGCTGACATCGACACGGCAGCGCTCGAAGAGCACGTTCGCGTTGCCGTGCGTTTCCTCGACAACATCATCGATATTTCGAACTATCCGCTCAGCCCACAGGAACGCGAGGCGAAGGCCAAGCGCCGGATTGGCCTCGGCGTTACGGGCCTTGGCGATGCGCTGATCTTTTGCGGTCTCCACTATGGCAGTCAGGCGGCACGCGAACGCGCTGCCCGATGGATGTCGCTGATCCAGAACGCTGCCTATCTTGCGAGTTCGGAACTGGCAGCAAAACGCGGCGCATTCCCGTTGTGCGATATGGATGCGCTGCAGGCGAGCCCCAACGTGCAAGCGCTCGACGGCGAGGTGCGGGCTGCGATCGCAGCGAGCGGCCTGCGCAACGGCTGCCTGACCTCGATTGCGCCCACGGGCACGATTTCGCTGTTGGCCGGCAACGTGTCGAGCGGTATCGAGCCGCTGTTCGCGATCGACTATTCGCGCCGCATCCTGCAGCCGGACGGATCGGTGCACGATGAAACCGTGGCCGATTATGCGACCGCTCTTTACCGGCAAGCCAATCCGGATGGCGAATTGCCGGACACCTTCGTGACGGCGGGCGAGTTGTCCGTCGAGGCGCATCTCGGGATGCAGGCAGCCATGCAGGTACACGTCGATAGTTCGATATCCAAAACCATCAACTGTCCGCCCGAGATGACATTCGAAGCCTTCAAGGATACCTACCGCAAAGCCTACGACCTCGGCCTCAAGGGCTGTACGACGTTCCGCCCGAACGCGGTCACCGGTGCGGTACTGACGGAGGCTGCCAGTGCTGATGAGATGCCTGGTCAGGCTGGATCTGCAACACGGGACGGAAAGGAACTGCTCGTGCAGGAAAACGTATTGGCACCAGCAGGGGGCAGCGACATCGCCGTGCTGAGCCAGCCGATGGAACGCGACGTGGCGCTCGCCGGCGTGACATACAAGCTCAAGTGGCCAGGCAGCGCGCATGCCATGTATGTCACCATCAATGATACCGAGCAAAACGGTGTCCGCCGCCCTTTTGAGATTTTCATCAATACCAAAAACCTCGATCATCAGGCCTGGACGGTGGCCCTGACGCGCATGATCAGTGCCGTGTTCCGGCGCGGCGGCGACGTCACGTTCGTCGTTGAAGAACTCAAGGCGATTTTCGATCCGCAAGGCGGGCAATGGCTCAACGGTCGCTATGTGCCGAGCCTGCTCGCGGCAATCGGCGACATCATCGAACAGCACATGATCAAAATCGGTTTTCTGGCACCGGGCCAGATCCCGGCCCGTGCCCCCGGTTGGACGGGCGGGCCGATGTCATCAGCCCCGGCACAGGGCGAGGTCGCCGGCGCGGCACTTGGCCGTTTGTGCCCGAGATGCGGGCTTGGCCATTTGCGCGCTCAGGAGGGCTGCTGGATCTGCCCGTCGTGCGGGTATTCGCAATGTTGACCTGATTCGCCTGATGTCAGTCCTCTTTTGTGTCTTCACAGCAACGATTGACTGCAAATACGCAAGTTGCACGCGCAATTACATAAATCTGCTGGGCAAAACTGTGAGCTGCGAAACCTTTTTTCCATTCTGCGCGACTTATTATCCAGTCCAGACTTTTCTGTTGATGACGCCGAAAGCCAGCCTTCGGCCGCAGCAGTAGGGTCTGGTGTAACGGTGGACTTGGCCATTTGCCGGTGGGGCAGGCCGGCAGGTCCAACCCGCCGGTGACTGGAGCGTTGTTATGGCTACGACCGCAGATAGATCAGCTGCAACTGAAGCGCACGGCTCGGCGGAACTCGCGCGCCGCGTGCTCGATCCTGCGAGCCTGTTTGATAGCGCGATCACTTTCTGGTCGGGTACCTCGGGCCATAATTACGTTCACACCGTCTATACATTACTCGGATGTCCCGAATTGCCGCCGTCGGCCGTGATCCTGGTCCGGCGTGATGGGGTCGGCCAACGCTCGGTTCTCAAGGTTATGACCGTCGATCATGATGCGCCATCACTCAACCGCGCGAACATTCGCCGGACAGGCGCTAAACTTGGCGCCGACGAAGTGCACGTCCACTTCGCGACCGGCGCCAGGCATGCTCGCCACACAGCTGCCTTCGATATCAACACGCGCCATGGCGCGATGATGATTGTGGGTAGATAGGGCTGCCGGCTCAGCTCCAATGGATCGTTTTCAATTCCTGATAATCTTCGAGGCCGGCGAGCCCGCCCTCGCGGCCGTTGCCTGACTGCTTGTAGCCCCCGAACGGAGATCCGTAATTGTAGACACCGCCGTTGATGTGGACGGCGCCGACGCCGAGGCGTGCCGCTACCCGACGGGCTCTTTCGGGGTCCGCTGTCTGGACATATGCTGCAAGGCCGTAGGGGGTGTCATTGGCGATGCGGATGGCCTCGTCTTCGTCATCGAACGGTTGGATGACCAGTACGGGCCCGAAAATCTCTTCGCGTGCGACGCGCATGGTATTGTCGACGTCGGCGAAGATTGTCGGCCGCACGTACCAGCCTCGCTCGAAGCCGTCTGGCCTGCCGGGGCCGCCCGCGATCAGCCGCGCGCCCTCGCCGATCCCGGCCTCGATCATCGCCTGCACGCGATCGAACTGAATGCGGTCGAACAGCGGGCCGATGTGATCGCCTTCGCGGGCAGGATCACCGATTTCGGTGTCACGGGCCGCTTTGGCTGCGAGTTCCAGCACCGTTTCATAGCAGCTGCGTTCGACCAGCATGCGCGTCGGCGCATCGCAGGACTGGCCGGTATTGTAAAAGCATTCAGCCACGCTGGCCGGAATGCGGGCTTCGAGATCGCAATCGGCAAAAACGATATTCGGCGACTTGCCGCCGAGTTCCAGCGTCACGCGCTTGATCGTTTCGGCGGCATCCCGGGTGACGGCGGTGCCTCCGCGCGTCGAGCCGGTAAACGACATCATCTGGATGTTCTGGTGGCGCGAGAGTGCAGCGCCAACCGTGGGCCCGTCGCCATGGATCAGATTGAAGGCACCCTTCGGGAAGCCGGCGGCATCGATGATCTCGGCATAGACGGTTGCCGAAATCGGCGTGTGCTCGGAAGGCTTGAGGATGCAGGTGGCGCCGCAGGCGAGCGCCGGAATGACCTTCAGGGCAATCTGATTGATCGGCCAGTTCCAGGGCGTGATCAGGCCGCAGACGCCGATCGGCTCGCGCACCAGTTCGTCGCCGTTGGCAAGCGTTTCGTGCTCGGGCTGGCCTTCGAGGGCGTCGATGAAGCCTCTCAAGTGGCCGATCGCCGCGTCGGCCTGGGCGGCGCGGGCCATCGTGATCGGCGCCCCCATCTCGAGGCGCATCGCCTGGGCCAGATCTTCGAGGCGCGCTGCGGTTGCCTGCTCGAGACGGTAAAGCCGCTCGAGACGTGCAGCCTTCGGCGTGTCGAAGCCTGACAGGAATGCGCGATTGGCGGCGGCGACGGCCTGCTCGATGTCTCGGTTGTCGGCCAGGGCGATGCGCCCGATCTCAGATTCATCGGCAGGGTTCAGAACCGGAAACGTGCGCGTCGACGACGGCGCCACCCAGGCGCCATCGATATAGAATTTGCCCAGGTTGTCCATCTGCTCATCCCCGTCTGACAATCACCTCGAAACCTTCTTCTTCGGGTTCGTCATCGACGATTTCGGCCGGGAAGCCGGGCACCGTGACGTCCAGGCCGCAAGCCTCTTCCAGTCGGCGCACGATGTTCGGCGACCATTCGCGCGAACCATACCGCGCCTGGCCGTCGTTGAAGATCTCGATCATCAACGGATTGAGTTCCAGTGGTACGCCGGCGCGATCGGCGATCGCCTGAAACAGCCCGATGTCCTTGGCGACCAGGTCCATCGTGAAATTGATGTCGCGCGAGCCGTTGAGGATCACCTGGCTTTCCGTTTCATGGACGAACGAGTTGCCCGACGAAATGCGGATCGCCTCGTACGCCGTCGCCAGATCCATGCCCGCTGCCTTGGCGGTGACCAGCGCCTCGCAGCACGAGAGCAAGTTGGCCGTGGCGAGATAGTTGGTGATCACCTTGAGGATCGAGGCCGAACCGAGCGGACCGGTGTGCAGAATGCGCCTGCCCATCGCCTTGAGCACCGGCAGCATGCGCTCGAACACGTCGCGCTCGGTGCCGGCAAAGATCGAAATGTTGCCGGTTGCCGCCCGATGGCAGCCGCCCGAGACTGGGCAGTCGACGGCGCTGCCACCGAGTTCCCGGACACGTGCGCCAAGCCGCCGGACCTCGCTCTCGTCGGTCGTCGACATCTCCGCCCAGATCTTGCCCGGCCTGAACGCCTCGAGCACGCCGTCCGGTCCTTCGAGCACTGCCGCGCTGATTTCGGGACTGGGCAGGCAGGTGATCGTGACGTCGGCCGATCGGGCAACGGCGGCCGGTGACTCGGCCCAGGCGGCACCGGCACTCCGGAGATGTTCTGCTGCAGCAGGATCGGCGTCATGGACGGTCAACTCGAAGCCGTTGCGCAGCAGGCTGCCGGCAAGCTTGCCGCCGACGTTGCCAAGGCCGATGAAGCCGGTCTTCATGAGGCACCTCGATGATGTATTGCCGCTGAAATTCAAGCCGGCAGGTTCCGCCGACGCCACGGTTTAGCACGCCGCCAAGGATTATGCCGGATACAAATCGCCAGCTCTCAACTGTTGCCGGAACGTGATCGGTACGTGTGAGGCTGCCTGCTTGCCGCCCGGCAGGATATAATAGGAACGCCGCCGCCTGCCCAAGCGCTGTTACGCCTGAAGCCGATCAAGGCGATTGGCAATGCGTTGTTCGGGATCGGCTGATAGCAATGTCCGAGGACTACCTTTCGGTACCCCTCTCCGCCGTGACCCGGACGACATCGCCAGGCCGCAACAAGCTGGTATCCTCGGCTGGGACCTTTTCGAGCTGGCCGTCCTTGCGGCGAACGATCTCGAACGTGACACGGGCCGTTTCGTCGGCTGCCTCGGCGGCAACGATCGTGCTCAGGCCGCTTAGCATGTTGAGGTAGATGCTGCGCGATCCGGTTTGCTCGCGGATTTCATTCTGGACGCGTTTGATCTCCTGGTCGAGTTCGATACGCCGGTTGACCACGAGCAGTTCCTTCTCCTCCTTGGCTCTCGCAAGTGACCGGTTGCCGCGCTCGATCGAGGCCAGGACATTGTGGGCCGTACCGGTCAAGGCTGCGATTTCGCTCCTGAGCTGCAAGGTTCGCGAGGATCGCGCAAGCCCTTTTTGGCTAAGGTCTTCATAGCGCTTCAATTCCTGAGTGGTCAGATCGATGCGTCGCTTGATCTCTTCGCTCTGGCCCTTGTAGGACTCGATCTCTCGTTCGATAATATTGATTTCCGCGGCCTTGTTTTCGACGCTGAGATTTAGGCGACGGCGCTCTTTCGCGAGAATGCCTGCCTCGACCGATATCAGGCGGCGGGCCTCGTCGGCACCGACCAGTTTGGCGAGCCTTGCAGGAATATTGATTTCGTTCTTGCCGGCATGCTCGGCCAGCAGACGAGCCTCTTCGGAAAGCGAGCGCTTGAGCCGCTCGGTGATTTCGAGCAGTCGCGCCGCCTCGCGGTTGATCTGCATGGAGCTATCGGACTTGGCCGGCCGGAACAGACCGCCTGCGGCCGAAAGCGCATGCAGGACCATCATGCCGGGCCGGAACGGGTGAACGCCCGGTTTGTCCACGTCACCGACCGTGTAGACCGCCCGCCACTCTGCCACCTCGAGGGAAACCGGCACGACCTTGCCTGTCTGGCGCACGATTGCGGCTGCCACGACCTGCTCGAGTTCGCTCGGCGATACGCCGTTCGCACGCACCGTACCGATCAGCGGGATCGACAGGTTGCCGTCGGCGCGCACGCGAAATTGGCCGGAAAGGTCGGTCCGCTCGTAGGCGGTAATGGCGACCAGATCACCCGGCCCGAGCGTGAACACAGTCTCCGAACTGGCATCAACTGTCGTCGGCTGCGCCGCCAAGCGAGCTTGCATGGGCCTTGCCGACTGCGCAGCGGCGCGCTCGGTCGCCCAGGCCTGACAGGTTAGGGCGGCAAATACCGCCACGCCGGCAATGAGCGAACTTGACTTCATTGGTACTCTACCTACTTGCGAACTTCAGGAACGAGCTTCGAGAGCAGCTTCACGTAAGCTGACTGATACGGAATGTGCGGCTCGGAGACTTCCCAGATCTTCTCCCGCCAATTGCCGCGATTTCGATCGGAAAAGCTCTTCTGCGGCGGCTGTCCGGCCGGTGGTGATAGCGGGCCACTGTAGCGTGCATTGGCGCCGCCGACGAGAAATCCGGGCGCGGGGCCGAAACGCGAATGCTTCGTACTGTGCCACGGCGTGCCGTAGTCGAACCACGTATGGTACATTTCGCTGATCGATACTTCCGCGCCATAGGCCTTCATGTTGCTTAAGTATACCATGCCCTGCGGATTAACGCCGTGCAAATAATGCAACATTCCAAGGGCACGGGCGCGATAGCGTGCGGCATCGGAGCCGGCAAGGCCGTATGTGATGACGTCGAGGTTGCTGTTGGCCAGGTTCGCAGCCACCCCATTACTGCCCCAGTGATAGGCGCTCGAGTTCATGTAGGCACGATAGAGGTCATGCGTCAGGCCGTCTGCATAGAGGGCTTTGGATCGGTTCGAAGTCGCATCGTCGAGCTTCAATTGCCGGATTTTCTCGCGAAAGCCGTCATCGACGCCTGGCAGTGTGACGAAATAGAGCAGCGCCTCGCCGTTGTGCGAAGCGTAGTGGCTCCAGCCCCGCTGCCGAAAGGGATGCAGCTTGCGGTGGTTCTCCAAGACGTAGTCGCTGAAGCGGTCTTCTCCGGTACGGGCGAACAGATAGATGGCGGCGACCACGGCTTCGGCTGCCTGGCTCGACAGTGACCGGTCGGCATTGCCTGATTTGACCTCGCGCGTATCGCAATCGTCTTGCTTTTCGTTATTGTGATACCACTGCCAGGCGCTGCGGGCGCGCTTTTCGAGGACGTCGGCCTCGTCGCGCAGTTGCTCGATGCCGGCAAAGATCACCGCTGCATGGGCGTAAACGCCGGCTGCACTTATCGTCGACGACGAACAGACCGGTGCATAGTAGCGCGGGCGTCGGTCACGGCTCGGCGGTGACACCTTCTTCCAGTCGATCGTGCCGAGTTTGACCAGCACGCCGCCGTCGTCACGCTGCATTCGCTGCAGCCAGTCGACCTCCCACTTGATCTCATCGATCAAGTCGGGAATGCCGTTTCCCGATTCAGGGATATTGAGCGCATCCGACCACACTTTCGGTCGCTCGCGGTATGCAGCCAGCAACTGGTGGAGGGTCCGCCCGGCGTTGTTGACGTATTTGTTGGTGTCGCCGGCATCGAACCAGCCGCCGCTTAGGTCGCGTGCGGTCGACGCATCAGATTTGGCGGTAACGGCGCGCGCCTCGCCGTCCTGGCCCGGCCCGGTGTAGGCTTTGCCATCGCTCCAGCGCCGGTCCGCATAAGGCGGCGCCTTGGTGAAGCCCGACCGATTATAAAAGAACATCCTGACGGCTGCGCCGAGCACATCGCGATAGATGTCCTCGCGGATCTCGAAGGTATGCGATCGCACGCGGTTGGTCGCATCGTAGAGATAGTAGGAACCTGGGGCTGCAACCTTGCTGAAGTCGAACCAGAAGCCGGAATCGCCCGACAATTCCTGCACCTTGCCGTCATCGAACGCGGCGACGGGGCCCGAAAACACCGTTCGGTCGTCATTGGACCGGCGTACTTCGAAGACCTTGCCCGGCTCGAAACTGTCATCACTATTGTAGCCGATGCTTGGGTTGGCGATGACCGCGACTTTGGGATCGCCCGGCCGATAGCCGAACTGGTCGATCATGATATATCTATGGCCGACACCGCCGTCGGCCTGAGATCGTGAAGCTGAATGGGCATGGCCGGCTGGCAGCCAAACGAGGCAGAGTGCCACCAGCGTCAACCATGCACAATGAATTGCGTAATTCATGTCAAGACGCAGCCTTTTTTCAATCACCAGCCCGACATCAATGATACCAGGCAATTAATCGGCAGGCGCCGGCTGCTGCCAACTCACCCTGCCTTCAGCAAAATGCGAGACACGTCTACGTTTACCAAGACCTGCTTGTCACGCCGCTAGTTCATAATACGTACCAAGGCGTTGCCGATCAGGCTCAGTAATCGCTCCGCTCTAGAGTACGCGTGAAATGCGGCGGGTATTATACACTCAGCCTTGCGGTACCGGGTACGAGCCCCAACCATTGCAGCAATCCTGCCGGGCGCGCCAGGGGGATCCCTTCAAGAGGGTAAAGTTTCATGGTGTGTTCGGGGGCTTGCGGGCTCGTGCCGCTGGTAGCCACGATCGCCGGGTCCGGACAAGCCGGAAGCCGGTTGGCTGGCCAACTTGATATTCGCCCCACCGCCTAGTCCGAGGCGACAACGAGTTCGATACGGTCGGCGGCAAAGCGGTTGTGGCTGGCAAGGATTGGTTCGTTGGCATCGTCCACGAACAGCGAATCGACAACCAGTAGCGTCGAACCCTTGGAGACCTCGAGCAGTTCTTGTTCTTCCGGGTTGGAAGGCCGGCTGGTTATGCGTGTCTGGTGCAGTGAGTAATGTGCTACACCGAGCTTCGCCAGTGCCTGCTCCAGGCAGCCGAGGCGTTCGAACAGTTCGCCGATCTTCTCGAAGCGGTCGGCAGGCAGCCAAGAACTCGCCATGCAGACCGGAATTTCGTTGGCAACGCGCAGATACTGCAGATCAACTACCTTCGAACGTTCGGCAATGCCAAGCCAGTTGGCCATGTCTTTGGGTGCCAGACCGATCGAGTGATTGAGTACCTTGGCGCCGGGATCACGGCCGGCCGACGAGATGATGTCTTGAAACGAGCGATGGCGGTCGATCGGAAAGGGGATTCGCTTTCGCGACACGATCGTACCGCGACGCGGCGTTGCCGAGATCAGGCCTTTGCGGACCAGGTCGCGCAGTGCGCGGCGCAGCGTATGGCGATTGACCTTGAAGCCGCTGGCCAACTGCGTTTCGGTCGGCAGGCGCGTTCCGGACGGCAGGTTGCCGGCGATGATCTGGTCTTCGATCGAGCGCGCGATCTGCAGCCAGATCGGCTCGCCCGGCTTGCGCTCGAACTCCCTTGCCGACAACAGCAATTCTTCACGCGGCGTCGATACCAGGCTGCCTTCCTCGCTCGTATTTGCAGCCATCGCGCGGCTGCGACTATCAATCGTGGAATCCATTTCTGCTCGCTTGGATTGACTCACGGGACACCAGCCGCCCGTGCGATGCAATGCAATACAATTGGCATCAGACTTTATACCACTTTTGTTTTGCAACCGGGGCGCAGTCCACAGATGAATTTAACAAAATTCTAATCCGTGCACTAAATTGCTGTTTTCTCGAAGGACGTCCGCTCACCTGCAATACGCAACTGCCGCGAGATTGCCATTCCTGCCGACGGCATAACGATCTTTGCTCTGGATTGCATGGGCACGTAAGTGCGTCCGGTTGAAGATTGAGGCGTTTTGATATGTGGTTGTGCCTGCTGGGATTGCATTTGAAAGATGAAGAAACGGCAGTTGTTCGTGCCGCAGTTCGTCCTTCAACATGCCCTCTCGAGGACGACGAAACCCTAGATTTTCTGCATCTTAAGGGCAGATGTCCGGGTAACGCAAGATTTGCAGCGCCGGCCAAAGGCTGCCGGCGCCTGGAGGCGACGAACCCAATTGTTGAACGCGTGGCCTGATATCGTTTCGTGTGCGGCCATGTCATGCAACAACCCTCGCGGCCGAACAGAGGGAGGGACGGTTCAATTCCGCATGTTTAAAGCAGCATGAAGATCAACAGCGTCAAGACGAAGCCTTTGCACCTCAAGTGGTTTTGTATGCTTTGCGAGCAAAAGCCTGAAGTTGCAACCAAACAACAAGCGACGTTATGTCCAACAACTGCTGGTTAAACAAAGTGTTTCATTTTTATTAAGCGTTGAGATTGCGGTGTGATGAGCAAAGATCAATCATATTGTCGGCTACGGCCAAAAATAGAGTGCCGGCATCGATGCTCAGACTTATCCGTTATCTTGATGGTAGCCAAGGTCGATGGCTCAAGAATGCTCATTGACGGCATGTGCATGCGGTTGCGTGTGAGGTTCCGATTGCTGCAAGCGCTTGCCGAAAGCCACTGTCCAGTCGGTCGATGCGCTCGTGGTTCAGTTCTGCATAGCCGGCGAATTCGCTATTACGCAAGGCCTTGAGCAGCGCAGTGCGGGAACCCTTTGCGAAAGCCGCCAAGCGCTTGTCGTCGAGCATTTCGGCCAATCCTTCGAGATACTCGAGCAGTGTCGACGATTGATCGAGACGCTTGTGCTCGGATTCACCGAGTACCTGTGAGATCAGTTGGCGCAGCAGGTTGCGCAGATCTTGTTCATCGCCGGTTTCCATCACTATCCGGCCGTCACCGGCGGTGAGGCGCGTCAGGGCGAATTTTGCCGTCGAACGTGCAGCCTTGTGCGCCTGCCGAGCAAGGTCTGCTGCGTTCCGGGCCAGCGACGATAAGGGGATAAGCTGGCGCCGGTAGAAGCTGATCATCTCCGTTGCACCACTGCACAGTGCCGGGCGCAGCGGCTGGGAGGCATAACGGATCAGTTCATCCGACGTGCGTTTGGCCATATGGTAAAAGGCGCTGCCAAACGACAACTCGTCCAGGGCAGCGCGGCTCAGGACGCGGGGCGTCAGGCTGGCGGCAATGTCGTATTCCGCTTCCGAAATTTCCGGCGATGCGGGATCAACTGTGGCCAAAACCGGTTTCGGCGCAACGTAGTCTTTCGGGATCGTCTGCCATTTCATGCAGCGCACCCGCCCGCCCCGGATCAGGACGGCACGGGCACACATCCGCCCTGCGCGCTGGAGGAAATGTGGGTTTGCAAGCAGGCGGCGTTGCTGCGCCGTGCGCGCCATGACGCGTCCGCCCTTCCAGAACAGCCAGTGTCCGGGGAGTGATTTGATCGGTTCGCGCAATTCATCGGCGATTTCGAGGGTTGCCTTCGCTTTGGAGAGCACGTCCCGGTTGAGGCGGGCATGGAAATCCGAAGCACAATCGGCGGCCGGCCTGGTGTCGTTCGCCCGCTCGGTCGCCGAGGCAGCAGCGGTCGATAGTACACCGGCGCAAACCGCTGCCATGACCTGGGCACCTGCGTGATGCCGTAGGCGGCTCGCGCTTCGCCGTCTCACTCGGCCGCCATTTCGTATTCCTCGCTGATCGAATCGGTGATCGCGATGGCTGCCATGTTGAGCAGCGTGCGTACCGTCGCAGAATTGGTCACGATGTGAGCCGGGCGGTCGGCACCGAGCAGCATCGGTCCGATCGTGACACTCTTCGTAACCGTGCGCACCAGATTGTAGGCGATGTTGGCGGCATCGAGCGTCGGCATGATCAGCAGGTTTGCCGGCCCCTCGAGGCGCGAGTTGGGAAAGATGTTGTCACGCACGAACGTCGATATTGCGGCATCGGAATGCATCTCGCCTTCGATTTCGAGATCCGGCTCCCAATCCCGGACGATCTCGAGCACGTGACGAACCTTATGGGCGGAGGGATAGTCGCTGGTGCCGAAATTCGAATGCGACAGCAGCGCCACTTTCGGCGTGATACCGAAGGAGCGCACTTTCTCTGCCGCCATGCAGGTGATCTCCGCCATCGCCTCGGGGTCGGGGTCATAGCTCACGTGGGTATCGGCGATGAACAACGGACCGGTTGGCAGAATGAGTCCGGAAAGGCAGGCGAACGTTCGAACGCCGGAGCGTCTGCCGATGACCTGTCCGACATGGCGCAGTTGCGTTTGGAAACGCCCGACGGCGCCGCAAATCATGGCGTCGGCATCGCCACGTCTGAGCAGCAGGCCGGCGACCACGGTTGCGCCTGCCCGGATCACGCGCAGCGCATGGGATGGCGTGACGCCGCGGCGCTGGGTGAGTTCGAGGTACTCCTGCGTGAACGCCTCGAACCTTGGATCGTCGGATTGGTCGCAAACGTCAACATCGCGTCCGACCCGCATTCTCAGACCAAGATGCCTGATCGAATGGTTGATGTTGTCGCGATTGCCGACCAGGATGGGTCGAGCGATGCCTTCGTTGATGACCTGTTGGGCGGCTTGCAGCACATAAGGGTGCTCGCCTTCCGCAAACACCAGACGCTTGGGTGACTGGAGGTGTGAGCGCCGGGCGAGGTCGAAGATCGGCTTCATGACAAAGCCGGACTGATAGATAAAGCCGAGAAGTTTTTCGCGATAGGCGCTGAAATCCTCGATCGGCCGGGTGGCGACGCCGGTTTCCATCGCCGCCTTGGCAACAGCCGGCGCGATCTCCGTGATCAGACGCGGGTCGAACGGCTTCGGGATAATATAGTCCGGCCCGAAGTTGAGGCTGTCGGCGCCGTAGGCGGCAAGCACGATGTCGGAGGCCTCGTCTTCGGCGATCGAGGCGAGCGCCAGCACCGCAGCCCGCTTCATCTCCTCGTTGACCTGCGTTGCGCCGACGTCGAGCGCACCGCGGAAGATGAAGGGGAAGCACAGCACGTTGTTGATCTGGTTCGGATAGTCGGTACGGCCCGAGGCCATGACCGCATCGTCGCGTACCGCCTTGACCTCTTCCGGCATGATTTCGGGCGTCGGATTGGCAAGCGCGAAGATCAGCGGTTTTGCTGCCATCCGGCGCACCATATCCGCCTTCAGAACGCCACCGGCTGAAAGGCCGAGAAACACGTCGGCGCCCTCGATCACTTCGGCAAGGGTGCGCTTATCGGTTTCGCGGGCGAACGGCTCCTTGTAGGGGTCCATCAGGACCTTGCGGCCCTTATAGACGACGCCTTCGATATCGCACACGAAGGTCTTTTCAGGTCTGAGCCCGAGGCCTTTGAGGAGGTTGAGGCAGGCGAGTGCTGCAGCCCCGGCGCCGGAGCAGACCAGGCTCACGTCCTCCAGCTTCTTATCGACCACCTTGAGGCCGTTCAGGATGCCGGCGGCGACCACGATCGCGGTGCCGTGCTGGTCGTCATGGAAAACCGGGATCGCCATCTTCTCCTTGAGCTGGCGCTCGATCTCGAAGCATTCCGGTGCCTTGATGTCTTCCAGGTTGATGCCGCCGAAGGTCGGTTCGAGGCAGGCGACGGCGTTGACGAAAGTGTCGACATCGGTCGCGGAGACCTCGATGTCGAAGCAGTCTATGCCGGCGAACTTCTTGAACAGGACGCCCTTGCCCTCCATCACGGGCTTGGCGGCCAGAGGCCCGATGTTGCCGAGGCCGAGTACCGCCGTGCCGTTGGTCACGACGCCGACTAGATTGCCGCGCGCCGTGAGCTTCGGCGCCTGCGCCTCGTCCTCGGCGATTGCCAGGCAGGCATGTGCAACGCCCGGTGAATAGGCGAGCGACAAGTCATTCTGGTTGGCAACTGGCTTGGTTGGCTGTATGGCGATTTTGCCCGGCGGGTCCATCTCGTGATAGGCAAGTGCCGAGCGACGCAGATCAAAATCGGCCATATAAGAGGTCCCTTTTTATTGTGCGGGCCATCGCGGGGGCGATGCGGTCCGTTGCGATCGTGTCACACCGAGGTAGCACACTCTTTATCGGGTAAGCTAACGGAAGTTCACAGCTGAGAGAGCACGGTGTTCGCACTCCGGCGGGCGGCTCTTTGACGGGAAAGGCAGTTTTCACATGACGGACGGCAAGGCGGGGGAAAAGCCCAACACGCGACTGGTGCACATGGCACGCGATCATGATCTGGGCCTCACGACATCTGTCAATCCGCCGATCGTCAGGGCCTCGACGGCGCTCTACCGTGATGTCGATACGATGCGCGAGGTTCGCCGGCGCTCGGATGAAGGCGAGGCGATTTTCCGTTACGGCTCCCGTGGCACGCCGACCTGCTTTGCCGCCGAAGCAGCGATCAGCGAGGTCGAAGGCGGTGCCAAGACGATGCTGTTTTCGACCGGTCTTGCAGCCGTCGCCCACCCGTTCCTGTCGATCCTGCGTCCGGGCGATCATGTCCTGCTCGGCGAGACGGTCTATGGCCCTGCCCGCGCGCTTGCTACCGACTATCTGCCGCAGCGCGGGATCAGCTGCGAGTTCTACAGCGGCGGCCATGAAGCCGTGGCGACGAGGCTCAGGCCCGAAACACGGATGGTCTACATCGATAATCCCGGATCGATCATCTACGACATCCAGGACGTGCCGGCCATTGCAGGGCTGCTTCGGGGTCGCGATACACTGCTCGTCGTCGACAATACCTGGGGGGCACCGGGCCTTTATCGGCCGCTGACGCTGGGCGCCGATATCTCGGTGATCGCGGTCACCAAATACATCGGCGGCCATTCGGACCTGATGATGGGAGCCGTCGTCGCCAACGAGCGCTGCGCCGACCAGCTTTACAAGGACGCCTGCATGCTCGGCCAGACGGTCAGCCCCGAGGACGCCTATCTGGCGCTCAGGGGCTTGCGCACGGCGGCCGCCCGCCTGGCCATGCACCAGGCCCATGCCCGCGAGGTGATCGCCTGGCTGGAGGCACAGCCAGAGATAAACCGCGTGCTCTATCCCGGCCTCGCAAGCGATCCGGGGCATGCGCTGTGGCAGCGCGATTTCACGGGCGCCAACGGCCTGCTGTCGGTCGAGTTCGCCGAGCGGTTCTCGCAAGACGATGCCAACCGCTTCGCCGATGCCTTGCGCCTGTTCGGCCTCGGCGCCTCATGGGGCGGCTATGAAAGCCTGGTGATGGTCTACGGCCGCGTTGCCGGGTGGTCCGGCGGCGCGCTTGCCCGCCTGCATATCGGTCTCGAAGACCCCGCCGACCTGATCGCCGACCTCGGCCAGGCATTGCGGGTTATGCGCGACGGCGCGGCTTGAGGCGGTGACGACTGCCCGGCCGAGGTTCGTTGCAGCCGCTCTATGCCCCTCACCCTAACCCTCTCCCCGTGAAGTACGGGGAGAGGGAACTTGGCCCGTCGCGTCGCTCAGCGTGGTGCCACAAGGCACGACCGGATTCCCTCTCCCCGTAGCGCCACTTCGGCGCGTGCGGGGAGAGGGTTAGGGTGAGGGGCATAGGGCGGGGCGAGAAGCACAAAGCGTGCAAGACGGCACACCACGGCTGGGCCAATTCGGCCCTCGCAGACCCAATGCCGGCAAGGCCGGACATCTCCGCACCAACGCCCCGTCAGATCTTGCCCTTGAACTTCCCGAGCGCGCGCCATGCGATTTGAAAGCGGTGAGTTCACTGCCGCGGGCGGGCACCGGATCATGCTGCCTGTTGCGCCGTCATTTCGCTGCCCGCAACGGTCGTTCGCCGCATGTCGCGCACCTCGCGCTCATCGAAGCTGCGTGCGCGATGCATCGTGCAGCGGTTATCCCACATCACGAGATCGTGCGGACGCCATTGATGCGCATAGACATACTTCGGCTGCGTTGCGTGCTCCGTCAGATCCTTGAGGAACAGACGGGCCTCGGGCATCGGCCAGCCGACGATCGTACCGGCATGGCTCGAAAGATAAAGCGACTGGCGTCCGGATGCAGGGTGCGTACGCACCAGTTGCTGACGGACCGGCTTGAACATTTCCCTTTCGTCGTTCGACGCCTCGAAGCCGAGTGAGCCCCGCGAATAAAGCAGCGAATGCTCGCACACCAGATCCCGGGCCTTCGCCTGCGTTGCGTCGTCGAGGTCGTCAAAGGCGGCACGCATGTCGGCAAACTCGGTATTGCCGCCGCCGCTCGGGATCTTGCGCGCCGACAGCAGCGAATACTTCGCCGGCACGGCACGGAACGAACTGTCCGAATGCCAGAGCTGATTGCCGAGGTTGAAGAGCCGCTGCCTGCTGTCACGCGCGAGCGGCTGGTTGTCCTTATCGAGATTCGAGACATCATTCATCGCGCTGTCGAGACGCCGGTCCTTGTCTTTGGTGATGTTGCCGCCGCGCGAGTTTTCAAGCTCGCCGAAATTGCGCGAGAACGCCTGCTGCTGTTCATCGCTGATGTCCTGGCCAGGCAGGACAAGCACGGCATATTCGTCCATCGCCGCTTCGATCGCACTTGCCTCATCCGGTGTCAGCGGTTTGGTCAGGTCGACGCCCGTCACCTCGGCAACAAAGATTGGATGGATCTGCCGGATCGAAATGCCCATCGTCAGCCCTTTCGAATTACGCTTCGCCCGTCATCGGATTTGCCGGCAACTATCGGAAAGCCAACAGGAGTTTGCCAGTTCTTATCACCTGGGTGGCGGCGAGATATTCCCGATGTGATACGAGATCGGGGGCGAGTGCTACTGTGCTCTCGATCCGGCCTTTGACTTCGCCTGCACAATCAACCGTTCGACATCGGGCAGAATGCGCCGCACGATCTCCTCGACACCCGCCTGATTGGGATGCAGGGCATCAGCGAGCTTAAGGTCGGCACGCTTGATGACGCCGTCGAGGAAGAAGGGATAAAGCAGTGCGCCGTGCTTGTTCGCGAGTTCGGGGAAGATGGCATTGAACGCTTTGACGTAATCGTCACCCCAGTTTGCCGGCGCGTGCATGCCGGCAATCAGGACGGGCAGGCTGCGGTGTTTGAGTTTGGCGAGGATTTGATCGAGATTGTTGCGCGCGATCCGCGGTGCGAGACCGCGTAACGCATCGTTGGCGCCGAGTTCCAGGATAACGGCATCGGCATCATCGGGCACCGCCCAGTCGAAACGCGCGAGCCCCCCTGCCGTCGTGTCACCCGACACACCGGCATTGGTGATCCTGATATCGTGGCCCTTGACCTTCAGGGCCGCCTCGAGACGGCTTGCAAAATCAGCGCCTGGCGGCAGGCCGAAGCCGGCCGTCAGGCTGTCGCCAAAAGCCACTATGTGCAATTTGCTACGCTCCGCCGCGACGGAAAATGCGCTCACCATCGTTTGACAGAGAAGCAGACACGCGAGCGCAAGCCAGACCTTGGAATCGATTGGACGGTACCCCACCTGCGTTGCTGTAATCATTTAGACCTCGAATGAACTGGGGCCGATTGCGGCGACGAACGATGTTATATGGCGCGCGATGGTGTCTAAGTTGCGTCTGGCTGAGATCAACCGGTCGCTGTCCGGATAATCGCATGGGAGCGGGATTTGGCTGAATCAGGCGTTGCTGTCGAGCCCCAGCCGTCGAGACACGACAAACTGCGTCCGGCGTCGAAACCCGGCGCCGTCGTCGACCTCGGCGACGTCACGCTGACGCTGGCCAGTCGCGCCGGGCCGGTCGATATCCTGCGTGGCGTGACGCTCTCGGTTCCGCGCGGCCGGTCGGTGGCGATCGTCGGGGCGTCCGGGTCCGGCAAAACATCACTGCTTATGATCATGGCCGGCCTCGAGCGTGCAACGGGCGGCAGCGTGGAGATTGCGGGGCACGATTTTACCCGGCTCGGCGAGGATGAACTGACCGACGTACGCGGTCGCAGCATCGGCGTCGTGTTCCAGTCGTTCCATCTGATCCCGACCATGACCGCCTTCGAAAACGTCGCTCTGCCACTCGAACTGACCGGCCGTTCGGATGCTCCTGAGCGCGCCGAAACGCTACTTGGCGACGTCGGCCTCGGCGACAGGCTTCATCACTATCCGGCACAATTGTCGGGCGGGGAGCAGCAGCGCGTGGCGCTGGCCCGGGCGCTGGCACCGCGTCCGGCGTTGCTGCTGGCCGACGAGCCGACCGGCAATCTCGACAAGGCAACGGGCGAGGCCGTCGTCGATCTGATGTTTCGCCTGCAGAAGCGCGATGGCGCGACGCTGGTTCTGGTCACCCACGACGAGGTGCTTGCCCATACGTGTGACGACGTCGTCAGGATGGCGGATGGTCGTATTGTCAGCCCCGTCGAGGCAAGCGCGGGTGCCGCATGAGCACCAGTGACGCTGAAACGGGATTTGCACCGGCCCGCGCCTTTCCCCGGCTCGGGCGATCAGGCGTGTTGCGCTTTGCCCTGCGCGAGTTGCGCGGCGGGCTTGGCGGATTCGGCATTTTCATTGCCTGTATCGCGCTCGGCGTCGCGGTGATCACCGGCGTCGGGGCGCTGACCGATGCCCTGCTCGACGGATTTGCGCGCCAGGGCCGGGTGTTGCTCGGCGGTGATGTTACGTTGCGCCGCGTCCACCAGCGCGCTGATACGGCTGAGCGCCAGGTCATGGCCGGGCTCGGCAGGGTTGCCGAAACGGCGACGATGCGATCGATGGCGCGGCTGACCAGCGGCGACGATCAGGCTTTGGTCGAGATCAAGGCGGTTGATCGGGCCTATCCGCTGCTCGGTGCGGTCGAGCTTGCGGACGGCCGAGATTTCGACAAGGCGGTGCGTCAGACCACAGGTGCGGTCGTCGCACAAAGCCTGCTCGATCGTCTTGGCCTCGCGGTCGGCGATCGGTTCCGGCTCGGCAAGCTGACGCTGCCGATCACCGGTGTGCTAGCCAGCGAACCGGACCGCGCCAGAGCCCGCTTTGCCTTCGGCCCGCGCGTCATGGTTTCGCACGAAACGCTAGCCGCCACCGGCCTCGTCCAACCCGGCACTCTGATCAACTGGCGCTATGCGATTGCCTCGCCGTTGGGTGATAGCGATGCAGCCAATGCCGTTCGAACCGTCCGGCAGGCGCTCAAGGCGGAGCTTCCTGAAGCGGGCTTCATTTTGCGTGACCGCCACAATCCCTCTCCGAGCATCACGCGCCTGCTCAATCGCCTGCGCCAGTTCCTCACTCTGCTTGGCCTCGCGGCCCTGCTGATCGGTGGTGTCGGTGTCGCCAATGCGGTTCAGACGTTCATAGACCGGCGCCGCAAGAGCATTGCGACCTACAAGAGCGTCGGAGCCAGCAATGCCACCGTGCTTGCGATCTATCTCACGCAGATCCTGATCGTTGCCGGTCTTGGCACGACGATCGGTCTGGTGCTTGGCGCTTCGGTGCCGGCGGTGATGAGCCTTACCTATGCCGAAGCCCTACCGATCGAGCTTGGCCATTCGTTTTCCTGGAAGAACGTTGCATTCGGTCTGATCTACGGATTGCTCGTTGCCTTGCTATTCGTGCTCTGGCCGCTCGGCCGCGCCGAACGTATTCGTCCGGCGGCACTGTTCCGCGACGAGGTCGAGGGCGGCGCCGGGCTGCCGGCAGCGAAGATCCTGATTGCGATCGTCGTGCTGATGGCGGGCCTGATCGGCTTTGCAGCGCTGGCAACGGGAAATGCCAAACTGGCGGTCGGCTTCCTGGCCGGCATGCTTGCTATCCTGGCATTGTTCTGGGTGATCGGCTGGGCGATCGAAATGCTTGCCAGGCGGATGCCGCGGCCGCGTCGCCCCGAGCTTGCGCTGGCGCTCACCGATCTGGCAGCCCCCGGCGGTCTCACGCGATCTGTCGTCCTGTCGCTCGGCACCGGCCTGTCGCTACTGGTTGCCGTATCGCTGGTCGACGCCTCCCTGGTCAACGAATTGCGTAGCCGCATGCCGGACAACAGCCCCGACTATTTCGTCCTCGACATCACCAAGCAGGACCGCGCGGCCTTCGTCGAGGAAATCACCAAGGTCGACGGCAAAGCGATCATCGAGATGGCGCCGATGCTGCGCGGCCGCATTGTGCGCGTCAATGGCGTGGCGGCCGACCAGGCCAAGATCGCGCCCGGTGCCAAGTGGGTGCTCAACGGTGACCGCGGTCTGACCTACTCAGAAACGCTGCCTAAAGGCTCGAAGCTGGTTACCGGCAAATGGTGGGACAAAGCCCAGTCGGGAAAGCCGGAGGTCTCTTTCGTTGCCGATCTCGCCCGTGAGATGAACCTCGAACTTGGCGATACCATCACGGTCAACATTCTCGGCCGCAACATCACGGCAACCATCACCAGCCTGCGCGAGATCAAGTGGGAAAGCCTGTCGATCAACTTCGTCATGATCTTTTCGCCGGCAACGCTGGCTGCCGCCCCGCACAATCTGCTCGCCACGGTGAGATTTGCACAAGACACGCCTGAAAAGGCCAAGGCCGATGCCGTCCGCGCCATCGCCACGCGCATGGCGAACGTGTCGATGATCAACGTCAGGGATGCGATTGGCGTGTTCGCCGGCGTTTTTTGCCAAGGTGATGACGGCGGTTCGTGTAGCAGCCAGTATCACACTGCTGGCCGGCGGCCTGGTGCTGGCCGGTGCTCTTGCCACGGCACAGCGCCGCCGCATCCTGCAGGCCGTCATCCTGAAATGCATCGGCGCGACGCGGCGCAAGCTGCTCCTGGCTCACTTTGCCGAATACGGCCTGCTCGCATTGCTAACGGCCGGCGTCGCGCTCGCCATCGGGTCACTGGCGGCCTGGATCGTGGTAACGCAAGTGCTCGACGGCACGTTCGTCTTCTCTGGCCTTGCCGTGATCAGTGCGCTTGCCGTATCGGTCGTCCTGATCCTGGCGTTCGGCGCCTTCGGCACCTGGCGCGTACTTGCGGCGAAACCCGCCGCAGTGCTGCGCACGCTTTGAGTGCGCACCGCCTCATCAGCAGCATAATTTGTCACCCGGGCCGCGATCGGCGCTAGGCAAGCGCTCGCGGTGCTTCTTATGGTGGCGGGAAGGACTGCCGCACGGGTACCAGATCAACAACGGCATGCAACGGAGAACCGCTCAATGAAAGGCGTGGTATTCACAGGTGACCGCCAGCTTGAGCTTCGCGATTTCGAGGATCCGACACCCGGTCCGCAAGAAGCCGTCATCGAAATCAAGGCCTCCGGCATGTGCGGCAGTGATCTGCACAACTACCGGGCGCCGGCCAATCCCGGCGGTGTCGTCACCGGCGGGATTGCGCGCAAGGCCGGTGTGATCGCGGGCCACGAGCCCTGTGGTGTCGTCGTCGCGGTCGGCTCAGGCGTGCCTGAGCATCAGCTGAAAGTCGGCCAGCGCGTTATGAACCACCACTACGACGGCTGTGGCGGCTGCAAGCATTGCCATGGCGGCTGGACGCAAATGTGCCTCGACGGACCAGTTGTCTACGGCTCGGCTGAAAACGGCGGGCATGCCCATTTCATGAAGGCGCCGGCGCATTCGCTGATCCCGTTACCCGATGAATTGTCATTCGTGACGGGCGCTGCGATCTCGTGTGGCACCGGCACCGCCTGGGGCGCCCTGAAGCGCCTGCAGTTGCAGGGCGGCGAGACGATTGCGATTTTCGGCCAAGGCCCGGTCGGGCTTTCGGCGACACAGCTTGCCGTCAAGATGGGGGCCGAGGTGATTGCCATCGATGTCTCGCCCGAACGCCTGGCGCTGGCGAAGGATTTCGGTGCCACGACGACGATCGACGGGCGCTCCAACGATCCGGTCGAGGCGATCCGCGAACTGACCCACGGCGAAGGCGCCCACAAGACGCTCGACTGCTCATCGGCGCCCACCGCGCGGCGCGCGACGGTCCAGGCCGTGCGATCCTGGGGAACAGCCTGTTATGTCGGCGAGCGCGGCGAGGTTACCCTCGAAGTGAGCCCCGACATGCTGCGCCGCCAGGTCACGCTGGTTGCCTCGTGGACATTTTCCAAGCAGGGCCAGGCCGAATGCGCCGAGTTTGTCGCGGACAAGCGGATCGATGTCGAAAGGCTCTTCACGCATCGCTGGAAACTCGAACAGGCCAGGGAAGCCTATGAATTGTTCGACAAACAGATAACCGGCAAGGCGGTCATATTGCCCAACGGCTGACGTTATCAGTCGAGATCGATGCGCCGCTGCTTGGTCCGGCGCGGTGCGATGCACCAAATGTTCGAAAGGTCGGCAACCAGCCATGAAACCGAGAGCGCCGCGGCGGCAGCAATGAGAAACGTGACACCCATCCAGAATGCGCGGTCGGCGAGTTCGGCATCAGGCGCCTGGCCGACCATCGACAGTGCGAACAACCCGACCACCGCCCAGCCGATCGCGAGTAGCGTGGCGCATATGCGCAGAACGATGTTGTTGGTGTACAGTTTCACGGGGCGAACCGGCAATCTTGGCAGAATCTGAATCTTGCAGGCAGGCGTTCTGTCGACATTCGATCCCAGAGACAAGATCGCAACCGCTCGATGCCCCTCGCCCTAACCCTCTCCCCGTGAAGTACGGGGAGAGGGAACTCGGCCCGTCGTGTTACCCGCAGCTGGGCGCCAAGGTACGGCCGGATTCCCTCTCCCCGTAGCGCCACTTCGGCGCGTGTGGGGAGAGGGTTAGGGTGAGGGGCAGCTGCCGTCCAGAGTTGCTCCCTGCGTTCCAAGCGTCAAAGACTAACACCTCTCACCACCGAGGTCATGCCTCGATCGTGCTACTTGCTTGCAGGGCGAATGACCTGCACCATGCAAGCGGTCATGTCTCGCAGACAAGGATGAGCAAATGCGATCTCCGTTATGTGACAAGTTCGGCATCGAGTTCCCACTGTTTGGCTTCTCACACTGCCGTGACGTCGTTGCCGAGGTCTCGAAGGCCGGTGGCTTCGGTGTGCTTGGTGCCGTTGGCCACACGGCGGAAAGCCTCGAGATCGAACTCAAGTGGATCGACGAGAACATCGGCGGCAAGCCATACGGCATCGATCTCTTGATCCCGACCAAGATGGCCCATAAGGGCGAAGCGGAGATGACAACCGCCGATCTTCGGGCACAGATCCCGCCCGAGCATCGCAACTACATAGACAGCCTGCTCGAAGGCCACGGTATCGATACCTCGGACCTCTGGTCGGGCAAGTATGGAACCGACTACACCCACAACATGCGCGAAGCCGGCGCCGCCGAGCTGCTCGATGTCGCTTTCCGCCATCCGATCGCGATGTTCGTCAATGCTCTCGGGGTGCCGCCGGCGGCGATCATCGAGCGCTGCCGGGAGCGCGACATTGCCGTTGGGGCGCTGACCGGCGCGCGTGAACATGCGATCAAGCATGCCGAGGCCGGCGTCGACGTGCTCGTGGTCTCCGGCACCGAGGCGGGCGGCCATTGCGGCGAGGTTTCGACCATGGTCGTGGTGCCCGACGTGATCGATGCGATCAAGGATTACGACGGCATCCACGTGCTTGCAGCCGGCGGTATTGCGACCGGCCGGCAGATGGCGGCCTGCATGGCGATGGGGGCGGCGGGCGCCTGGTGCGGTTCGGTCTGGCTGACCACGGTCGAGGCCGAGACGACGCCGACGGTGAAGGAAAAGATGCTGCGGGCCGGCGCCCGCAACACGGTGCGCTCGCGCAGCCGCACCGGCAAGCCGACCCGCCAGCTGCAATCGGCCTGGACCGATGCTTGGTCGGCCGAGGGCGCACCGGATCCATTGCCGATGCCGCTGCAGGGTGTCCTCTCGCGGCCGCCGATGGACAAGATCGACCGGCTCGCAGCCAGCGGTCACGAAGGCGCCAAGGAGCTTGCCACCTACTACGTCGGCCAGGCCGTCGGCCTGATGAAGTCCGAGCAGACCACGCGTTCGGTGGTCTACGAATTCATGCAGGACTTCGGCGAAGCCGTCGAGCGTCTCAACGCGACGATGGCAGATTGAGGCTGCCCGAACTCGGGGCATCGACCAAGCGCGCCGCGAGCGCAACCGCCGTGAGCGAAACCTGTGTCCGGGAGTACCGCGACCCGGCGCTTAGCGCCGCCCCCGCGGAGGCGCCCGGCCGCCCAAGCGGCCGGAACAGCGCCGTGAGCGAAATTATTGATTCTGCATTTCCATGACCTGGATGCCGGCCGGCCCGAGGATCACGACGAACAGCACGGGCAGGAAGAAGATGATCATCGGAACGGTCAGCTTCGGCGGCAGGGCGGCGGCCTTCTTTTCGGCCTCCATCATGCGCATTTCGCGGTTTTCCTTGGCCATGACACGCAGCGCCTGACCAACCGGCGTACCGTAGCGTTCCGACTGGACCAGCGCGGTGGCAACCGACTTGATGCCCGGCAGGCCAGTTCGTTCGCCGAGGTTCTCGAAGGCCTGGCGGCGTTCGGGCAGATAGGAAAGCTCGGCCGTCGTCAGCGAGAATTCTTCCGCCAGCTCGATCGACTGGGCAGCGATTTCCTTGGCAACCTTGCCGAAGGCAGCCTCGATCGACATGCCCGACTGCACACAGATCAGAAGCATGTCGAGTGAATCCGGGAAGGCCTGCTTTGATCGAGGCCTGGCTGGCGCTTCTGCACCATGTTCTCGATGAAGACGTTGGGCAGGTAGTAGCCGATGAAGCCGCCGCCTGCAATGCAAAGAACACTTTGACCGGCATCGGATGGATTCAGGTTCGAGCTTGGCCATGACGAACATGTAGAACAGCGCGCCGATCAGGAAGACGATCGATCGCGCATGGCGATGCGGAAGAACATGTAGGCATGACGAGCGGTGCCTGGCCTCGCAAACCGGCCATCTTCAACCTTGTTCTTGAGCTTCTTCAGAGTCTCGAAGTGTTTTGGCGAAGATTGAGCTGGTCGATCAATTTGCTGCAACGTAGCCCTTGGAGCGTTTGCCGCAAGGCAGCTGCCAGGCACGGTCGGTTTGCTTGAGACTCGGCCAGTGCGTTGCGGCCCGCATCTTGTCGCGCTCTGTTGCCATGACACTTCATGCGCTGGGACATGCGGTCGCGCTCGAGCATGATCGGAATGGCAATCGTAATCACCGTTGCGAAGGCGGAGATCGCTGCCAGCAGCCATGATAATGAAGCTGCGGCCGCATGATTGTGTCGATGAATTCCATCATGGCTTTTTCGACGTCCTATCGTTGAGCTAGTCAATATTGCCGGCGGCGATCAGGCCCGCCACGAGAACTTCGGTCAGTATTTGAAGTTGATCATTTTCTGCATCACGAAGCACGCCACATCCCATCCAGAAAAGGCCGGCACGGAACAATCATGAAGTGGCCCATCTTGGTGGTCCAGCAGGATGGCATGATGTAGGTCGGGCGAGGACATGTAGACCATGCCCATTCACGCCGGGTGGCAGGGATGCCGAGAACGGCATGGCCGATGCCGTTGGCTTCCGCCGACAGCGCCTTGGACCTTCATGCCGCCATGCGGATTTGCGCGAGCGGAGAACTTCAGAGAGGTTGCCGAGGGCTTCGGACAAGGTTACCGCCTGCCTGCTGACTGGATTGCCGATCACGATGGTCGAAGAACCGGACTTCAGGCGAGTGGCATGCGCTGCGCATCAAGTCGCTCAAGGGCTTCGGACAAGCGAGAATACCGACGCGCTGCTGTTCGACAGACTTCCTTGAATTCGGAGCGCGATCGGTTCCGGAACTTTCGCGGGCACACGATGCTGCAGGCACTCATTGAGCGGCAGACCGGACTTCACACCGCGAACGACAACGTCAAGTGAGTTTGCCATCTCAGCCAGTGACAAACTTCTGCTGGCGCCACTTGGTCAGGAAGTTGCCGATGAATCCAACGCGGCAATCCGAACGCATTCCAACGAATCCGGCTGACGCATAGCCGCGACCTGGATGAGCAACGACGGCTTCGCGAAACGACATGACGACGCCAACGGCGCACAGCGAAGCCACAAATGGCGATGCTCGCGATCCAGAAGGCCTGTGGGGTCATATCAAGGCCGGCGCGTTGAAGGCGAAGGCGTAGCGTGACCTTTTCATCCTTCTTTTGGCGCTCTTCGAGTTCCTTGAGTTTTTCAGAAACCTGTTTACGGCGATTTGCTGCAGCGTCCTGCGCATTGCGCGCTGCAGTTTTCACCTGGCGCGTCTCGGTGACACTTGCCATCCGCTTGTCGGCGTTGCGGTTGGTGTCAATCATCGGATAAATGATTGCAACAGCGAGTGCTGCAGCGGCAACCGCTGCCAGCGCCATCGCTACAAGCTGCAGCATCTCAGGGCTCATTGTCCTACTCTCCTAAAATAGAACCATCGTCGTCTTGCACTTCCGACATCGCCAGTGCTTCGGCGAGATCGTGGTGTTCGCCGTAGTATTCGGCCCGCTCCCAGAACCGCGGACGGGAGATGCCCGTCGAGCGATGGCGTCCGACGATCTTGCCGGTCTTCTCATCTTCACCGGTGATCTCGAAAACCATGATGTTCTGTAGCGTGACGACCTCCTCTTCCATGCCCACCACCTCGGTGATGTGCGTGATTTTGCGAGAGCCGTCGCGCAGGCGGGCTGCCTGTACGATAATGTCGACGGAACCGGTTATCATTTCGCGAATGGTCTTGGTCGGAAGCGTAAATCCGCCCATCATGATCATCGATTCCATGCGCGAAATGCATTCACGCGGAGAGTTGGCGTGCAGCGTGCCCATCGAGCCGTCGTGGCCCGTGTTCATCGCCTGCAGCAAGTCGAAGCACTCCGGTCCGCGAACCTCGCCGACGATGATGCGTTCCGGGCGCATACGCAGGCAGTTCTTGACGAGATCACGCATCGTGATCTGGCCCTCACCTTCGAGGTTCGGCGGGCGTGTTTCGAGGCGCACCACGTGGGGTTGCTGCAACTGCAACTCGGCCGAGTCTTCGCAGGTAATGATGCGCTCATCCTTGTCGACCGGCGCCGACATGCAGTTGAGCAGCGTCGTCTTGCCGGAACCCGTACCACCAGAGACGATGATGTTGCAGCGCACGCGGCCGATGATCTCAAGAATTCGTTTACCAGCCGGCGAGATCGAGCCGAATTTCACAAGTTGCTCGAGCTTGAGGCGGTCTTTCTTGAACTTACGAATGGTGAGGGCCGGGCCGTCGATGGCCAGTGGCGGCGCGATGACGTTGACACGTGAACCGTCGGGCAGGCGCGCGTCGCATATCGGGCTCGATTCATCGACGCGGCGGCCGACCTGGCTGACGATGCGCTGACAGATGTTCATCAGCTGCGCATTGTCGGCAAACCGGATGCTCGAGAGCTGCACCTTGCCGTCGACTTCGATGAACGTGCGATCGGCGCCGTTGACCATGATGTCGGCAATGTCATCGCGGGCGAGCAGCGGCTCAAGCGGACCGTAGCCCAGAACATCGTTACAGATGTCTTCGAGCAGTTCTTCCTGCTCGGCGATCGACATCACGACGTTCTTGATCTGGATGATCTCGCTGACGATGTCGCGGATCTCCTCGCGTGCCGCCGTCGAGTCGAGCTTGGCGAGCTGCGTCAGGTCGATCGTGTCGATCAGCGCGTTAAAGACCGTCGTCTTTACGTCGTAATACTCTTCAGAGCGCGACGACGCCGGGGCCTCGGTTTCGGGCGGCGGCGGCGGCGGGGCTTCCTTGACCGTTTCGGGAGGCGGC